>NZ_VTHB01000001.1 GCF_009729205.1 Mycobacteroides sp. CBMA 271
TCGAGCGCCGCACCCCAAGCCCGCTGCGCCGCAACACGATCCTGCCCCGCCAACCACGTCACAAAACTGCGGTAGGGCGTCGCCGCGGGCAGTCGCTGCCCGTAGTACGCGGTGAACACTTCCTGCAACAAAATCGGCAGCGACCAGCCGTCGATCACGATGTGATGCGCGGTCAGGACAAGGCGGTGCCGATTCGCGCGGTCGCTATCAGAGCTGCCGAGCCCCGAGACCAGCGTCGCCCGGAACACCGGCTCGGTGCGAATTCGGCAGACCGCGGCACGCTCGGCGGCGCATAGCTGGTCCACCTTGCCGTCGGTATCACCACTCAATTCGACATGCTGCCAAGCGATTACAGGCTCGACCGCGATGACCTGCACGGGCTCCCCGAATTCCTCGCTAAATCGGGGAGCCAGATTCGGGTGTCGTTTCACCACGGTGTACACCGCATCGCGCAGCCGGGCGGCATCGAGTGGGCCGCTCACGGTGAGCGCAAGCTGCACCGCATACACATCATCGTCTCCGGAGTCGCCGGTCTCCTCGGCGTAACCCGCCTGAAAAAGCAGCCCTTGCTGCAGCGGAGTCAGCGGGAGCACGTCGGCGATCTCGCACTGCTGCACCAACACATCGATCTGCTGCTGGGTCAACCGTGCCGGCGCGAGATCCGACGGCGTCAAACCACCACCACCGGAACGCACATGCGAACAGATCCCCTTCAAAGCCTCGAACCACAGCTGGCTCAGTCGGCTGATTTGCGCATCCTCAATCGAAGGCGCCCAGGTCCAGTTGGCCTGCAACTGAGGCCCCGCTCCGGTGCTCGTTTCCATGACGCCGGCATTCAGTGCCACGGAATGAGCCAAGGCCAGCGGCACCGCAGCGGTGACCGCCGACGCCGACAGAGCATCGGGGCTCGGCAGCCATAACTCTCCCGGCAGGTCACCTACGCCGCCCAGCCGTCCCAGATAGTTGAATCCGATAACCGGTTCTGCCCCAACGAGACCCACTTCGGGGTTCGCGTACCTCAACAAGCCGTAGGTTATGCCCTCGGGTAACGCACGAAGCTGTTCCTTGGCGCCCTTGACTAGCGCGCCCAATGCGGGCTCACCGGCACTCACCTGTGTCCAGTCCAACCTGCCCAGGTTCAACGCGACCGGGTACTTGCTGGTGAACCACCCCACTGTGCGCGACAGGTCGACTGCCGAATTCGCACTGGTGGCCAGTTCCTCGTCGCGTCCATGGCCTTCCACGTCGATGCCGACCGGTGCGCCGGTGTTGCCCGACATCTGCGCCACCGCCAGGCCAAAGGCGATCAACAAAATGTCGCCCACTCCGGCGTGGAACGCGGCAGGAACTTCGCCCAACAACATGCGGGTGGTGTCCGCATCCAGGGAAACCGACATCGTGTGGGCGGTGGCATACGTGTCTGCCTCGGGACGCACGGCAGGCAGCAACGCGGGGGTCTCCGCCACCCGCTTCCAGGCCTCGGTATGTTCGGCCACCTCGGCGGTGCGCGCATGCTCATCGATCAGCGCCGCCCACTTGGCGAACGACGTGCCGCCCCGCGGCAGGGCCACATCCTCTCCGCTGCGGCGCTGCGCCCATGCAATGTTCAAGTCTTCCAACAGAATTCGCCAGGACACCCCGTCGACGGCCAGATGGTGAATCACCAAAGCCAACTGGCTGGCGCCGGGAACCCACACAGCGCTCAGCATCGAGCCGGAGGCAGGGTTCAGCCGAGAACGAGCCGCCACCAACGCCTCATCGGACAGCACATCCACCGTCTGCAGGCAGTTGCGCACATCCACCGCTCCCGACTCGGCGACGGTCAAGGACCCGTCTTCGGCACGCAACCGCAACATCGCGTGGCGGTCCAGAATCCCTTGCAGAACCACCACCACATCGGGTTCGGTGACGACTGACGGGACAGTCACGACCATCGTCTGATTGAACTGACCGGTGTCCCCCGGCACACCCTGCAGCCAGCGCATGATCGGTGTCGCAAGCACCTCGCCCAGGCCGTCGTCGGCCGCGTCGGCATCATCGGCGACCACCGTGGCCACGAGAGCCAATCGCGCCACGGTCTGCTCGACGAAGATGTCGCGCGGTCGGCACAGCACTCCGGCCGCGCGGGCTCGGGACACCACTTGCATCGACATGATGCTGTCCCCGCCCAGATCGAAGAACGAATCGTCCACGCCGACCCGCTCGAGGCCCAGGACTTGGGCGTAGACGGCGGCGAAGATCTCCTCGACCCCATTCGATGGCGCGCGATATGCGCCGGCGGCGATCTCAGGCGCCGGCAGCGCTCGGATATCGAGCTTGCCGCTAGTCGTCAGCGGAAGCGCGTCCACAGCGATAATCGCGGACGGAATCATGTAGGCCGGCAACCGACCACCCAGCGCGGCGCGAACCTGAGCGGAATCGACAGCCCGAGTGCTCGCGCCGGTGATGTAACCCACGAGGCGCTTGTCCCCGGGACGGTCCTCACGGACGATCACCACAGCCTGCTCTACCCCGGGGACGCCGGCGAGCACCGCCTGAACTTCGCCGAGCTCGATGCGGTTGCCGCGAACCTTGACCTGTTCATCGGCACGGCCGAGGTACTGCAGTGCGCCATGGGCGTTCCAGCGCACCAGGTCTCCGGTGCGGTACATCCGCGCACCCGGTTCGCCGAACGGGCAGGCCACGAAACTGCCTGCGGTCAATGCCGGACGGCCCACGTAACCGGACGCCAGCGCGGCGCCGGACAAATACAGCTCGCCAACCACCCCAATAGGGGTTGGCTTCAGCCCCGCGTCAAGCACCCACGCACACATCCCCGGAATCGGGGTGCCAATGCTCACGGGTTGCCCTGCCGCCAACGGCGCCGAGGTCGCCCAGATAGTCGCCTCGCTGGGACCGTAGGCGTTGACCAGTCGCCGGCCCGGCGCCCAGGCATCCACCAGCTCCCTCGGGCAGTCCTCACCTCCGGTGATCAGCGTGTCAAGCCCGTTCAGCTGCAACCGGTTTAGTGATGACAACACCGTGGGAGTCAAAATCGCCGCGGTGACCCGCTGGTCTTGCAAGAACTCGGTCAATGCGTCGGAGGCATATACGTCCCGCCCCGCCACCACCAACGCCGCCGCGGCGCCCACCGCCCACAACATCTCGAAGACCGAGGCATCGAAGGTCGGCGCTGCCACCATCAGCACCCGTGCGTCAGTGCCCAGCCCGAACAGCTCCCGTTGCGCAGCCGCGGACCCGAGCAGACCGGAATGGCGAACCGCGACTCCCTTAGGGGTCCCGGTGGAACCCGATGTGAAGATCACATACGCGGTGTTGTCCACCGTCAGCGCGGCCAGCCGATCGGTATCGGTGATCGGTTCCGCCGACCGCTCCGACACATCCAGACCGTCGACGCGCAACACCGGGCGCGTACCGGCGCCATCGACTTCGTCTGCCCCGCAAGTCAAAACGCACACGGCGGACACAGAGTCCAACACCGTGGCGACTCGTTCGACAGGATGCGCGCTGTCCACCGGCACGTATACACCGCCGGCCTTTGCGATGGCCCACCATGCGACGACTAACTCGGCGCACCGGTCCATGGCCACACCCACCGCACGTTGCGGGCCCACCCCCGCTTCGATCAGCACGCGCGCCAACCGCGTCGACCACTGGTCGAGCTCGCGATACGAGAGCTCCCGGCCACCGTCGACCACCGCCACCGCGTGCTGATCGGTGTCCATCGCCGCGGCCAGCAACTGCGACGCCACCCCCACCGGCGCCTGCGTGCCGGCTCCGGACGCTTCCGACAGCAGCAGTTCACGCTCACGCTGACCCAACAGTGGGACCGCACCCACCTCCACGGAGGCGTCGGCCATCAGGAAGCGGCCCAGGAGTGATTCCAAACGGCTTATATGCCTGTCGATTTCGTCGACGGTGTATCGGTCGGGATTCCAGGCGAACTGAATACGTGAGGTGCCGCCGCCCGGCCGCGCATGGATATTGACTGCGACGTCTTGGATCGGAAAGGTGGTCAACACGTTGACGACGGCCTCCGACGGCCCGAAACTGAACGCGTCTGCGAAGTCGAATACGTTGATCACTTGACCGAACTCGATGTTTGTGTCGCGGCGACCCGCGTCGGCGACCAACTCCGGCCAGCGCCGGAACTGCTGATGTCGCAGCGCGCCCACCACGGTGTGGGCGACCTGGTCGGTGAGTTCGCCAATGGTGTCGGCATCTTCGACAGTGACACCTAGCGGCACCAGATTCGACACCATGCCCGCACGTTTCTTCAGCGCTGCGGTAGTACGCCCCGACACCGGCAGCGAGAGCGATACCCGTTGGCGGCCTGTTGTTTTCGCAATGAAAGCGGCCAGCGATGCCACGACGCGGGCCACATCTACCTGGCCAAGCCCGTTCTGCGACAGCAGCCCATCGCATACGAGGTCACGCACCAGCGGGTGACGCGGCGACACCGACCGTTGCATACCGGCAAGGTCGGTGGTCTCCACCATGCCGTGCATGGCGGTCTTCCAGTATTCGAAATCGGCTTCGCTGCGAGCGGACTGTTGATACTTCAGGTCGGCGTCGCGGATCACAGAGAGTTCGGAGAAGACAACCTCGGTCTCACTCGCCGCCGATCCCGAATAGACCGCCGCGATGTGTCGGAGCAGATTGTTGGTGCCGTAGCCGTCCAGCAGAACGTGATGTGCGCGTAGGTAGAAGTACGACATGTTGTCACTGACCCGCAGCAGCGCGGTCTGGGTCAGCCGGTCGCTGAGGACATCGAATGGCTGACGGTATTCCGCGTCCATCCAGCGGCGGGCGGCGGCTTCCGGGTCGTGCTCGCTGCGCAGATCGACACAATGCATGGTCTCCGGAAACGAGCGGTCGACGACGAAGACCAGCTCGCCATCGACAACGCGTGGCCGCGCGCATGTCGTGGCGAACCGTGCCACTGCCGATTCACACGCAACGGTCAGCCTGTCGGCATCGACGAAATGATCGATCTCGAGAAATCCCGCGATGTTGTAGGGAACCTCGGGCCGCAATTGTTGGGCGACCCATATCGAACGCTGCGCGGCTGTCAGAGGTCCAAGAACGTCTGGCTGGGTTCCGTAATTGAGCATGAGGACGACGAACTCCCTACTTGGGCCTGCATACTGACGTCTGAAATTTCAGCGATGAGATCGCTTGTCGCGCAAGGCGAGCAGTTTCTCTACGCGAGCCTTTGAAGCAGACTCTTAGGCCGTATGTCGGTCCAGTGTTCATCGATGTACTCGAGACACGCCGCACGGTCGGCCCGGCCGTAGACCACCCGCCAGCCCGTCGGCGCTTCGACGAAGGAAGGCCAGAGACTGTGTTGGTCCTCGTCGTTGACCAGGACGAAAAAGCTGGCACTGTCATCATCAAAGGGATTGGTTTGCATGGATTTTCCTCATCATCACGATCCGAAAGCGACGGCGCCGCGGCCTCTGCCGGGCAGCGCCGGTTCTGCCGCCCCGAGATCATGTGTGGCCGTTGAGGTATCCCCCACGACGGAAGTACTCTTCGCCACTGCGCTCGACCCCGTCGGCACAGCGGATACGAGTGATCACCAGTCCTCGGTTGCCGACGCGATAGGCATCGGATCCGCACACCACGACCCCGCCTTCTTCCTGGACGATTACCCGGCCCGGCGTCCCGCCATAGCGGGCTTCGGAGATGCGGGCCTCGAGGACCTCGATTCGCTCCCCGTCGTAGTAGGTAAAAGCGCGGGGATACGGATCGGACAGTGCGCGCACGAATCGTTCAAGGTCCTCGGCCGGCCAGCTCCAGTCGACCGCACTGTCACGCTCCGAACGCTTGTGGCAGTAAGTCCGTTCGGACTTGTTCTGCGGACGCCAGACGGCGGTCCCGGACTCTAACGCGCTCAGCGCTTCGGCCAGCACGCCCGGAATGAGGTCCATACCCCGCAACACCAGTTCGGTACCGGTATCGGCGGGACCGATCGGCAGCGAGTGCTGCACCAGAATGTCACCGGTATCCAGTCCGCTGTCCATTCGGTGCACGGTCAATCCGAATTCGGACTCCCCGCTGATCAACGACCACAAAACAGGCGAAAAACCGGTGAATTTCGGCAGCAACGAATCATGAAAGTTCAGGGTGCCGTGTGGCGGGAAATCGTACAGTTCTACCGGCATCCGGTTGTACCAACTATTGACGACGATGACGTCCGGCTCGGCACCCTTCACCAAATCGATGGTTTCGGCATCGACCCGCTTCGTGAAATGCACGGGAATACCGTGCTGGCGCGCAAGATCATCAACCGGCCCTGACCAGATCGCCTTGTACGCGTCTTCGCTGGCCGGGTGAGTGACGGCAAGCGCGACATCGTGACCCAGATCGATCAGCGCCTGCAGGGTCCGATAACCCCAGGCCTGATACCCGAACGACACGATACGCATGCATAAACCCCTTTACCTCGTCATCGTCGGCCAGCGCTTGTGCCCGCTTCCGATTACGGGCCGCTGGCAAAACAGCTTAGGGATTTTAGAATGTTATGCAAGCCTTACCTAATTGAGTTACAATTCAGGTTTCGCCGTCCACCGCCAACGTGCGTGGCAGGAAAAGCGCGGGAATGACGGCGAGTATCGCCAACACAAAGGCCACCGAGAACACGGTCGTGTAGGCGTGCGACAGATGGACCGAGGAGTTATCTACACCGGCGTTTCGACCGACTTGATTGGTCAGCAGCACGGCCATCAACGCGGCGCCCATGGCGCCACCGACCTGATCGTTGACACTCAACAACGTCGTGCCCCGCGCGATCTGAGACTGCGCCAACGACTGCACACACGCCGAGAACAGCGGCGTCGAGGTTAAGCCCACGCCCATCCCGACGACCGTTAACCCGGCCAGGAGCGTCGACGTATCGTCCGCGTTCCTGGCCACACCAAACGTGAAAATGCCCAGACCCAGCGCAATCGCCGACAGGCCGAGCAAGACAAGCCTGCCGGGCCCACTCTTATCGGTGAACACCCCAGCCAGGGGCATGGTCAGCACGAGACCGATACCCATTGCCACCATCGACATTCCAGCCTGCATCGCAGTCTGATGCAGCACCACCTGGAAATAACTCGGGACGAGCAACCCGATACCGACAAAGGTGGCGGCAAATCCCAACTGCGTCACATTGGCCCATCTGACAACACGGTTCTCAAACAGCCGCAGATCAATGAGCGGGTAGGACGCGCGATTCCTGGTACGCACGACGAACACGACAATCGAGAGCACACCGGCGACGACCGGTATCGCGACATGGGGATCGGCCACGGATTCGCGACCGGGGATGGCTGACAGTCCCGCGAGCAGTGCCGCCACACCAGGTGACAACAGCAGCGCGCCCACGACGTCGAGCGCCTCTAAGCGTTCAGGACGATCCTTCGGAAACATGATCGCCGCCAACATGGTGGTGACGAGCCCGATAGGCAGGTTGATTAGGAAGATCCATTTCCAGCCGTAGTGGCCGATTAGCCAGCCACCCAGAATCGGACCGCCGATGGGGCCGAGCAAGAAAGGAATCGCGCCCACTGCAACGATCCGGCCTAGCCGCTTGGGACCCGCCGCACGGGTCAAGATCATGAAACTCAACGGCATCAACATGCCGCCACCCAGGCCCTGGAAGACTCGAAAAGTGATGAGTAACAGTATGTTTGATGATACTGCGCAAAGTACCGAGGCGAGGGTGAACGCCAGGACCGCACCCATGAAGAGCCGCTTCGTGCCGAACCGATCAGCCGCCCACCCCGTCAAGGGGATCACCATCGCAAACGCGAGCATGTACCCGGCAATCGTCCAGGAGACAACCGCCTGGCTAGATCCGAACTCGGCGACAAATGTGCGTTGCGCGACAGATACCGCCGTGCTGTCCAGGAAGGCCATCACACTGGCCAGACCGCACACTGCCGCGATTCGGAACAGCGCGGCGTCCAGCCGGTCGGGGTACCCACACCCACCCTCATCCAACAGCCTGGTGGGAGAGCTCGACACCGGAGGGGCGGGAGGCGCGTTGTCCATAAGTCAGCGAGTGTATGAGGTGCACGGCGTCAGTTGCGGGCTACCGTATGGCCGTCCGCGGCAGGCTATGTTCCCGGGACTGCCCAACGGTCCGACAGTGTCCGCCACCCGACCAACACCAACCGCAGCACCAGGAAAAGGGTGAGCCCGGACCAGATTCCGGCCAGCCCCCACCCGAAGGCCATCGACAACCACACCAGCGGCAGGAATCCCAACAACGCGCTAACCATGGTGGCATTGCGCATGAATCGCGCATCGGCGGCGCCCAGCAGCACTCCATCCAGCGCGAAAACGAGACCGGAAATCGGCAACTGACACACTAGGAACCACCACGGCACCTGCATCTGATGCAGCACCTCCGCGTCGGAGGTAAACAACCCCGGCAGCACCGGCTCCCCTCCAGCGAACAGCGCCGCCAGCACTACCGCGAACCCGAACGAGGACACCGTCACCCTGCGCGCCACCGACTTGGCCTCCGGCACCTGGCCAGCCCCTAGCGCGGCACCAACCAAGGTCTGCGCAGCGATCGCCAGCGAATCGAGAACCAGCGCAAGGAAACTCCATACCTGCAGCACTACCTGATGCGCCGCGAGCGCCGCCGCGCCAAACCGGGCCGCTACCGCCGCGGCGCTGATGAAGCAGGCCTGGAAGGCCAGGCTGCGCACCAGCAGATCGCGGGCCAACACCAGCTGCGCGCGCAGCAGGGGCGGATCCATCCGCAGCGGGGCGTGTTCGGCGTACAAGGCACGGAGGAACAGGATCGCGGCCAACCACTGCCCTACCAGGTTTGCGACGGCAGAACCGGCCAGCTCCATGCGCGGAGCTCCGAGCAGCCCGTACACCAGCACCGGACACAACACCGCCGAGATCGCAAAGCCGACAAGGACATACCGCAACGGTCGGACCGTGTTCTGTACACCCCGCATCCATCCGTTGCCTGCCAGCGACACCAGGATTGCCGGCGCTGCGAGGATGGCGATACGCAACCAGGTAAGGCCCTGCGCGGACACATCGGGCGCCGCGGCGATGGCCCGCACCACCGGCGCGGCCACCGCCTGCACGGCGAGCATCAGCGCGACACCGATGAGCAGTGCCAGCCAGGTGGCCTGCACGCCCTCGTGCACCGCCCCGGTGCGATCACCGGACCCGAACAGGCGCGCCGCACGGGCCGTCGTGCCGTACGAAAGGAAGGTCAGCTGGCTGCCGACGAGCGAAAGCACCAGTCCCCCAACAGCCAAACCCGCCAATGGCACCGCCCCCAGACGGCCGACCATGGCGATATCAAAGAGCAGATACAGCGGTTCGGCGGCCAGCACGCCCAGGGCGGGCAGCGCCAGCGTCGCAATCCGCCGCGCCGAAACCTGCTTCACACCTGCTCCCCACGTACGCCGAGAACGCACTCACGTACAGAAATTCGGTCAATCATGTACCTGAGTGCGTTGTCGTCGAAAGCGATTTAGTCAAAGGCGCGAAGCAGGGCCGCCACTACGTCGTCGACCGGTCCGGTCGCCGAGAACCCGGCGGCCAGCCGGTGTCCACCACCACCGAAGGTGGCCGCTGCCGCCGACACATCTACCGCGGAGCGGGCGCGCATCGAGACCGACCAATGCTGCGGCTCGATCTCCTTGAGTACCACCGCAACCTCGGCCTCGGTGGTGGTGCGCACGATGTCGACAATCGACTCGACCTCTTCGGCCCGCGCGGCGGACCACACATCGTGGGTGACAACGGCGTAGACCAGTCCCGCACCCCCGACAGCATCGGGTTCCAGCTGTGCGGTGGCCAACACTTGCGACAGGATCGGCAGCCAAAGGAACGGATGCGAATCCATCAGCGTGCGGCCGATGTTCACGCCGTCAGCCCCCAGGTCCAGCAGGCGGGCCGCCAGCCGATGCCCATCCGGCGTGGCCCAGCGGAATGACCCACTGTCGGTCACCAGGCCGGCATACAGGCAATGCGCCATCTCGGGGGTGATCTTCACTCCCCAGACGTCGAGCAGGCGGGCCACCATCATCGTCGTCGAATCGGCGTTGATATCAACGTAATTTGCGGTTCCAAAGAGCTCGTTCGACGCGTGATGGTCGATAACCAGCACCGGGATGTCCCCTTCGACGAACTCGCACAGCCGCCCCAGTCGCCGCACACTCGGGCTGTCGACCGTGACCACCAGATCCGGGTCAGTCCGCAATTCGTCCGGACGCACCAGCAGGTCGACACCCGGCAATGTGCCCAGCGACTCGGGAGGTGTCGCCGGTGCCCCGAAACTCACCTGGACGTCAGTTCCCTTGGCCACCAACGCTTGCCCGAGGGCCAAACCACTGCCCACCGTGTCCGCGTCCGGGTGCACATGGCAGATGATCGTCACGGTCCTGGCCTCGGCCAGGACCGCCACTGCACCCTCCGCGTCTACGCGTGCTCCCAACGCACCCGTCTCAATCGGGACTGCGCTCATCGTCCTCGTCATGCGCACCCTCCGCGGAAGCATCCTCCGGCGAAGCCTTGTAGGGATCGGCGTCTCCGGCATGGACTGCTCCCTGCCGAACCTCGGAGAGCGCGGCATCGGCCGCCCGGGTGCGGTCCAGCAGCTCCTCCATGTGCCGGGAGGACTCGGCCATCGTGTCCAGCACGAAGGTCAGGGTCGGGGTGAATCGCACACCCGTCCCTGCCCCCACTTTGGTTCGAAGCACACCCTTTGCCTTTTCCAGCGCAGCCGCCGCGCCGGGATAGTCCGGCTCGTCGGACAGAGTCTGCCCCATCACGGTGTAGTACACGGTCGCATCGTGCAGATCGTTGGTCACCCGGGTATCGGTGACCGTGACCATCGTCAGCCTCGGGTCTTTGATCTCGTACTCGATCGCTGAGGCGACGATGGCTCCGATCCGCTTGGCCAACCGGCGTGCGCGGGCGGGATCTGCCATCAGACCCGTTCCTTCTCCCGAAGTTCGTACGCCTCGATGACGTCGCCTTCCTTGATGTCGTTATATGTCAAGGTCAGACCACACTCGTAACCGTCGCGGACCTCGGTGACGTCGTCCTTCTCCCGCTTGAGCGACGAGATGGTGACCGTCTCAGCCACCACCACGTTGTCGCGCAGCAGTCGGGCCTTCGCGTTGCGCCGCATGATGCCGGACTGCACGAGACAACCCGCGATGTTGCCGACCTTGGACGACCGGAAGATGGCACGGATCTCGGCACGGCCAAGCTCCACCTCTTCGTAGACCGGCTTGAGCATGCCCTTGAGCGCGCTCTCGATCTCGTCGATGGCCTGGTAGATCACCGAGTAGTAACGGATATCCACACCCTCGCGGTTGGCCAGCTCGGTCGCCTTGCCCTCGGCCCGCACATTGAAGCCGATGATGATGGCGTCCGAGGCCGAAGCCAGGTTGACGTTGGTCTCGGTAACACCACCGACACCGCGGTCGATGACGCGCAACTGCACCTCGTCGTCGATAGCGATACCTAGCAGCGCCTCTTCCAGGGCCTCGACCGTACCGGCGTTGTCGCCCTTGAGGATCAGGTTCAGCTGGCTGGTTTCCCGCAGCGCGGCATCCAGATCGTCCAGGCTGATGCGCTTGCGGCTACGGGCGGCCAACGCGTTGCGCTTACGCGCACTGCGCCGGTCGGCGATCTGCCGGGCGATCCGATCCTCTTCGACGACGAGCAGGTTGTCACCGGCACCAGGTACCGAGGTGAAGCCGACGACCTGAACCGGACGGGACGGCAACGCCTCTTCGACGTCTTCACCGTGCTCGTCGACCATGCGCCGCACGCGGCCATAGGCATCGCCCGCGACGATCGAGTCACCGACACGCAGCGTGCCGCGCTGGATGAGCACCGTGGCCACCGGGCCGCGACCGCGGTCCAGATGGGCTTCGATCGCCACACCTTGGGCTTCCATATCGGGGTTGGCTCGCAGATCCAGAGCGGCATCGGCGGTCAGTAGCACCGCTTCCAGCAGAGCCTCGATGTTGGTGCCCTGCTTCGCCGAGATGTCGACGAACATGGTGTCACCACCGAAGTCCTCGGCCACCAAGTTGTACTCGGTGAGCTGAGCCCGAATCTTGCCCGGGTCGGCACCTTCCTTGTCAATCTTGTTGACCGCCACCACGATCGGCACATCGGCCGCCTGCGCGTGATTGATGGCCTCCACCGTCTGCGGCATGACGCCGTCGTCGGCGGCAACCACCAGGATCGCAATATCGGTGGCCTTCGCACCACGGGCACGCATGGCGGTGAACGCCTCGTGACCAGGCGTATCGATGAAGGTGACGAGGCGCTCGTTGCCGTCCAGCTCGGTCAGCACCTGGTAGGCACCGATGTGCTGGGTGATGCCGCCGGCCTCGCCCTCGCGGACGTTAGCCTGCCGGATGGTGTCGAGCAGTCGGGTCTTGCCGTGGTCGACGTGACCCATGACCGTGACCACCGGTGGCCTGGTCTGCAGGTCCTCTTCGCCGCCCTCGTCCTCGCCATAGGTGAGGTCGAAGGACTGCAGCAGTTCGCGGTCCTCATCTTCGGGCGAGACCACCTGCACGACGTAGTTCATCTCGCCGCCCAGCAGCTCCAGGGTCTCGTCACCCACAGACTGGGTGGCGGTCACCATCTCGCCCAGGTTGAACAGCGCCTGCACCAGCGATGCCGGGTTGGCGTCAATCTTCTCGGCGAAGTCGCTCAGCGAGGCACCGCGTGCGAGGCGGATGACCTCGCCGTTGCCGTGCGGCAACCGGACGCCGCCGACGACAGGAGCCTGCATGTTCTCGTACTCGGCCCGTTTCGCCCGCTTCGACTTGCGCCCACGCTTCGGGGCACCGCCGGGACGGCCGAACGCACCGGCCGCGCCACCGCGCTGTCCGGGACGGCCACCGCCGCCACCGGGGCGACCACGGAAACCGCCAGCGGCTCCTGCGCCGGGAGGACCGCCTGCGGGGGCACCGCCACCGGCACCGCCACCGCGGTAGTTACCGCCACCGCCACCGGGGCCACCTGGGCGACCGCCACCGGGGCCACCGGGACGACCACCACCGGGACGAGGAGGACCACCGGGACGCGGCGGGCGCGGCCCCATGGATCCGGGCGACGGCCGTGGCGGCATATTGCTCGGGGTCGCGCCAGCGGGACGCGGTGCCCCACCGGGGCGCGGCGCCTGCGGGCGCGGGATCGGACGCTCGACAGGCTGCGCCGAGGAGAACGGGTTGTTGCCGACGCGCGGCACTCGTGCGCCGGGCTTGGGGCCGGGTACCGCACCCGGGCGCGGTGCCGGGGCCTCAGCGGCCGGTCGCTCAGCGGCGCTTGGCTCGGGCGCCGGGGCTGGTGCTGGTGTCGGCGCTGGTGTTGGCGCTGGCGCGGCCGGAGATGCGGCCGGAGGTGCAGGAGGCGCCGCCGGGGCGGGCGTCTCGATAACCTGCTCAGCAACCTTCTTTGGCGCCGGCTTCGGGGCCCCGGGCTTGGGACCGGCCTTCTTGGGTGCAGCCGCGGTGTCTGCAGCCGCACCATTGGACGCCGCAGCCGCGGGCTTGTCGCCGCCAAATGACTCACGAAGACGCCGCGCGACGGGGGCTTCCACCGTCGATGATGCGGACTTAACGAATTCGCCCTGATTGCTCAGTCGGGCGAGAACTTCTTTACTGGTCACACCGAGTTCTTTTGCTAACTCGTGTACCCGGGCCTTGCCTGCCACTGCTCTCCTGTCTGCGAGGCAGCGGCTTCAGGCGCCGTACCTCGTGTTAGCTGTGATGGACGATCATCATCGACGCTTCACGGTGTGCTCATTGTTTGTCGTTGCCAATCTCTTGGTATTGCTCAACATGTTCGAAGACCGCGGTCGTATCCGGGTTTCCGCTGATCCGAAGCGCTCGTGCGAACGCCCGCCGTTTCACCGCTAGGTGGTAGCACGTGTCCGAACGGTGCAACCACGCACCGCGGCCAGGCAGTCTGCGATGGACGTCGACGACAACTTCCCGACCATCCGAAGCAAACACAGCAACCACACGAAACAGATCCGCAGCCAGCCCTCGCCCTCGGCACCCGACACATGTCCGTACCGGCTGGCCGGTATGGGCGCATGCGAACGCCGAAGTCTCACGCTGGATCACGGCTTAGTCTACCGTCCGCAGCACCTTATTTAAGAATCGCCCCATATCGAGGAACGACAGGGATGTGATTCCCGGTCAACTCCCGCTCACAAGACGGGAATTGCAACTCGTCGACCGACACCAATGCATCCCGTAGGACCACGGCCATTCGGGGCAGCCTTGGTGGGCGCCGACCTCGCTGACATCGATTCGGTCACCGTCACCGATCGGCTGCTGACCGGTCTCAACAACACCATCCGGCCCGGTGCCCCAACCGGCAATGTCGACTACAACGGTGACGGGCCACCGCGGATGCCTAGTCCGCGCGAGTCTTCCTACGGCGGTGGCGAACCGGCTGATCGAGATCGATCGGGTTAGTGGCCCCCGACGACAGCCAGCACCACCGCGGTAATCAGTGCTGCAGCCTTGACGCCCTCCGCGGCAACATAAGCCAGGTGGATACGGCTACGTCCGGAGTAGACGGCGCCGTCCCGAATCGCGGTGGTTCTCCTGCTCATCACCGGCCGAACTACCAGCAGCTGAACAATCAGGCAGACCACTGCCACAACAACGGCAACCATGACTCTCGACGATTCACCGCCTGCCACCAACACGGCCAACAATGCCACGGCAAGTACACATTCCACGGCGTTGAGCGCGCGAAACACCAGACGTCCGATCGCGAGCCCCAGCTGGATCGTCATCCCCGGCGCCCGGAACTTCAGGGGCGTCTCAATAAACGAAATTGACACCACCATGCCCAGCCAGAATGCGGTAAGCGCAACAGTTACCAACGTGGCCTCCCGAGGTGCCTAATCCGGGTTACTCGGTGCTAGTCGGTGGGGTCCGCGTCGCTCCTGATGTCGATTCGCCATCCCGTAAGACGTGCGGCAAGCCGGGCGTTCTGCCCTTCCTTGCCGATCGCCAGGGACAGTTGGAAGTCGGGGACGATGACGCGGGCGGCCTTGCCCGCCTCGTCAATGACCGAGACCGACACCACCTTCGCGGGCGAAAGTGCATTGGCGACGAAGCGGGCGGGATCGGGGTCGTAATCGATGATGTCGATCTTCTCGCCGGACAGTTCACTCATCACGTTGCGCACACGCTGCCCCATGGGACCGATGCATGCCCCCTTGGCGTTGAGCCCGGAAACCTTCGAAGCCACCGCAATCTTGGAACGATGCCCCGCCTCGCGAGCGACCGCAAGGATCTCCACCGAGCCGTCGTTGATTTCCGGCACTTCGAGCGAGAACAGCCTGCGCACCAGATTGGGGTGAGTACGCGACAGGGTGATCAGTGGTTCGCGGGCGCCGCGGGAGACGCCAACCACGTAGCAGCGCAACCGGTCTCCATGGTGGTATTCCTCACCCGGCACCTGCTCGGCTGCCGGAATGACACCTTCGGAACCCTTTGTCTCGCTGCCCATCCGAACCACGACAAGCCCGCGGGCGTTGGCGCGGGCGTCACGCTGGATGACGCCGCCAACGACCTCACCCTCCCGGGTGGAGAACTCACCGAACTTGTGCTCATTCTCCGCGTCGCGCACGCCCTGCTGGAACACCTGCCGCGCGGTGGTGGCCGCGATGCGACCGAATCCCTCGGGAGTGGCGTCCCATTCGGTGATGAGGTTGCCGTCCTCGTCGGTCTCGCGGGCCATCACGCGGACCACGCCCGTCTTGCGGTCGAGTTCGATACGCGCATTGGCCTCGTGACCGTCGGTGTGCCGGTATGCGGTCAGCAGCGCCGACTTAATGATGTCGATCGCCTCATCGACGGTAATGCCCTTATCGGCGGCCATCAGGTTTACCGCTGCGGGATCAATGTTCATGCGCCACCTCCAGTTTCGGCTGCCCCAGCCAGTTTGAGTTCTTGCGGGTTGGGCGTTTTGAACTCGACCTGCACGACGGCGTTCTCGATATCGGAGAACGCGAGATCGCGCACGATCCAGCCAGTGCCCTTGACGGGTTTGCGCAGCACCACCTGCACCCCGTCATCGTTGGTGCTACCGATGCGCCCGAGCAGCTCGTCACCGTCGGCGAGACGAATCTGCGCCAGCCTGCAGTGGGCGCGCCGGAAATGCGCCGGAGTCGTCAGCGGCCTATCGACACCCGGTGTGGTGACCTCCAGCTCGTACACCACCGAACCGGTGTCCGTCTCGTCCAGCAGTGCCGACGCGGTTCGGCTCAATGCGGCCACCGCATCCAGGTCCACCGGGGAATCGGAGTCAACGACCACGGTGATGCGGGACAGGTCGCCTTCCCGGACTCCCTCGATCACCGAGACGCTCTCGATCTCGACGCCGGACCGGGAGAACTCCGCAGCAAGGAGCTCGATCACCTGGTCATCGGATGGGAGGCCCATGATGGTTTGTGGCTCCTCATCTTGAGTTGTCGGACGTTCGGCTTGCACACCCTAGTCGTACGGTCGTGCTGGCCAGCACTCCACCTTACGCCCGGCGAGGGCTGTCATGCGGTAACCGCGGGCACTGGCAGGATGGGCGGATGCCCAGAAGCCTGTCGCGCCGCGCGGTGTTGATCGGGGGCGCCGCACTCGGCGTCACCGTGGTGGCCGCCGCGTGCCAGCAGACGCCGGACACTAAACCAGAGGTCGACGACCTACTCACACAGATCGATCTCGCTCACCGCGACGCCGCCTCGGCGACCGCCGCAGCGAGCATCAACGCACCGCTGGCGCCCGCGCTGACCGCCGTCGCGGCCATCCGCCGAGCCCACGCCAGCGCACTGACCAAGGAACTTGACCGCATCCCCGGTGCGACCACCACCACACCGGCTTCCAGCACCACCACGACGTCAGCACCGCCGCCGCAGGTCGCCCAGATAAAGATGGACCTCGAGCGGTCGGCGCGCTCCGCGTTCGACCTGGCAACCAAACACGGCGGCTACCGTGCCGGACTGCTCGCATCCATCAGTGCGGCCTGCGCTTCCGCGGCGGAAGTCGATCTTCCATGACATCGACCGAGCCCACTCCGCAACCCGCCACATCGGCCGACGACACCGCGCTGGCAAACGCTCTCGCCAACGAACACGCGGCCATCTACTCGTACGGGCTGGTGTCGGCGCATTCAGTGCCCGACAACAACTGGCTGGTCACCGCATGCCTCGTCGAACACCGGGAGTGCCGCGAAGAGTGCATCGCCACGCTACGCCGCCGTTCGGTCGCCGCCCCCGTGGCCGCCGCCGGCTACCAGATCCCATTCGGGGTGAACACGCCCGCAGACGCCACCAAGTTGGCCTTGCAAGTGGAGACCGATACCGCGGCGTCCTGGCGGGCTGTCGCCGAGCAGTCCAGCAACAGCGAAGACCGCGGATTCGCGGTGCGGATGCTGACCGAGAGCGCGATTCGCGCGGCGCGGTGGCGCGTAGCCGCCGACATCACGCCCGCGAGCGTCGCATTCCCGGGCGGGTCAGAGCAGGCCTAACCGCTCCCCGTCGACACACCGTGTGATGGCGGTTTCGTATCGCACGTTCTCGCCACAAACGGGCGTGTCGTCGCAGAAGCGGGGCTAGGCGAAGTGCTTCTGGGTGTCGGTGATCAGACCCGACAGCCCGCGACGGATCACCGGCTTGAGGTAGCGCGTGAATCCCAGCGTCGGCTCGATGTAGAAGGTCCAGGTGAACAGTGACCCGGTCGCCGTTGCCTCGACCTCGTAGAGCTCACCGAACCGCTTGGTGCCCGGGAAGGTCGCCGTCTCGACCATGAACGCGTTGCGGTAACGCTCCGGGCTCTCCTCCCACAGGATGAACCGCTCGTTGACGGCGGCGCCGGGAAGCGACAGCTTGGCGGTGCGCGTCGCACCCACACCGCGCGGTTCCGGGGAGGTCCAGCTGATCTTCTTGATGGCACTGCACCAGTGCAGCGGGCTCACGCCGTTGAGTTCCGCCCACACCGTGGCCGCATCCTTGGGCAGCGGCGTGGAGAACCTGTACGCGAAATCGCTTGAGTTGAAGTCGCTTTCGGCAAGCGAGGCAAGCTTAAAGGACGGCATACCGATTACCTTATCGCCTGTGTGATGGACGCCACTGCGTCGGTCGCCGCAATGGACTGCGCCTCGCCCGTGAACCGGTTACGCAACTCGACGGTTCCGTCGGCCCAACCACGCCCGATCACCACGATCCAAGGCACACCGAGCAGCTCGGCATCCTTGAACTTGACGCCCGGTGAGGCGGTCCGATCATCCAGCAGCACCTCATGGCCCAGCCGATCCAGATCTGCGGCCAGCTCCTCGGCACCCGCACGTGCCGCCGCGTCCTTGTTGGCGATCACCACATGCACGTCGAACGGAGACACCTCCGAGGGCCACCGCAGCCCAAGCTCGTCGTGCTGCTGCTCAGCGACCACAGCCACTAGCCGCGAGACACCGATGCCATAGGACCCCTGGGTGAGCCGCACCGGCTTGCCGTTCTCACCGAGCACATCGACAGTGAAGGCGTCGGTGTACTTGCGGCCCAGCTGGAAGATGTGGCCGATCTCGATGCCGCGCGCCGACACCAACTGACCCGCGCCATCGGGTGACGGATCACCGTCGCGCACCTCGGCGGCCTCGATGGTGCCGTCCGGGGTGAAGTCGCGACCGGCGACGAGGTTCACCACATGCTTGCCGGGCTCATCGGCACCGGTGATCCAACTGGTGCCCTCCACGATCCGCGGATCCACGAGATAGCGAACCCCGTTGGCGTTCAGCCCCTTAGGACCGATATAGCCGCGCACCAGGAACGGGTGCTTGGCAAAATCCGCATCGCCGAGCAACTCGTACTCGGCGGGCTCCAACGCGGCCCCGAGCCGCTTCTCGTCGACCTCCCGATCCCCAGGTACGCCGACGGCCAGCAGCTCCCACTCACCACCGGGCTGACGCACCTTAAGCAAGATGTTCTTGAGGGTGTCGGCTGCCGTCACGGTTACCCCGAGATCGACCGAGTTCGCCCAGTCCACCAGGGTCGCGATGGTCGGGGTGTCACCCGTCTCATGCACGACGGCTTCAGGCAAGCCCTCAAGAGTTTGTACGGGCGGCGCCGCGGTAATGACCGCCTCGACGTTCGCGGCATAACCGGACTCCACGCACCGCACGAAAGTGTCTTCCCCGGTGGGACTTTCGGCGAGAAACTCCTCCGACGCACTGCCGCCCATCGCCCCCGAGGTCGCCGCGACAATCACGTAGTCCAAGCCCAGCCGGCCGAAGATCCGTTGGTAGGCCTCACGGTGCGCGTGATAAGCCGCCTTGAGACCGTCATCGGAGGTGTCGAAAGAGTACGAGTCCTTCATGACGAATTCGCGACCTCGCAGAATGCCCGCGCGGGGACGCGCCTCATCCCGGTACTTGGTCTGGACTTGGTAGAGGACGACGGGAAAATCCTTGTAGGAGTTGTACTCCCCCTTCACAGTGAGCGCGAAAAGCTCCTCATGGGTGGGGCCAAGCAACATGTCGGTGCCTCGGCGGTCCTTCAGCCGGAACAGCGAGTCGCCGTACTCGGTCCACCGGTTGGTGGTCTCATACGGTGCGCGCGGAAGCAGCGCGGGCAGCAGGATCTCCTGGCCACCAATGGCATTCATCTCCTCGCGGACGATGTTCTCGATCTTGCGGAGAACCCGAAGGCCGAGCGGTAGCCAGCTGTACACACCCGGCGCGATAGGGCGCACGTAGCCCGCGCGGATGAGCAGCTTGTGGCTGGGAACCTCGGCGTCGGCCGGGTCGTCGCGCAGCGTACGGACGAATAGCTCGGAAAGTCGGGTGATCACGATTGCACAGCATATCGGCGGCCCGGACTAGCATCGATCGCATGCATGTGTGGGCGATCATTCCGGCGGTGGCGGTATTCGGTCTCGGAGTCGCGGCCCCGGCCGATGCGGCCCCGGCCACCGTGAAGTACTCGTTGTCGGCGATCGGGATCGGCAACAGCGATTTCACCGTCCAGTACCAAGACGGGAACCAGCTCCGCGAAGAGTCGGGACACACCTTCGCGGGGTACTACTGGGAACGCACAGTGAAACTCGCTGGGCCGCAGCCCGTGCTGCGAGTCACGGCGGCCGGCGCCCCGAGCGTCTTCCGGATGTCCTGCCATATCACCGTGAATGACGGCGTCCCCGTCACCAATGGACTGCTGTTCCACGCCGGGGACTACACCCCACAGGACTGCTAGGCCGGTTCTTCGTCCAGCCCCTGGTCGTGCGCGGACTGCGCCTTCTGCGCGTGGGCGACATCGGCCGCGGTGTACGTGATGAACAGTGCCGCCACGCCCACCAGCACGGCTGTGCCGGCAATCCACAGCATGCCGTAGGTATAGCCGTGGTCGAGGGCGTGCAACTGCGCGTAGTTCATGTTCTGTACCGGCCCCTTGGCGCCGCCCAGGTACAAGGTCCGCGACGTGATGATCGCCTGAATGATCACCAGAACGATTGGCCCACCAAGGTTTTGCAACATGAGGGAAATAGCGGACAGCGGTCCGATGCGATCAGCATCCACTCCGGTGATGGCCGACAAGATCACCGGCACCACGATGGTCCCGATACCCAGTCCACCGACGAAGATCGCCGTTGAGAAATTCGGGAAGTACGCGATGGTCCGGTCAATCGTCGAGCCATAGAGCATGGCCGCGAACACGACTACTCCACCACACAGGATCAGCACCCGCGGCGCCAATCGCGTGACGAGCTGGGACGACACCGCCAGGCCGATTCCCATGCCGACGACGAACGGAATGGCGGAGACGCCGGTCCGTAGCGGGCTGTATTTCATCAGATCCTGCATGTACAAGCCGATGGTGATGGTGAGGGTGAAAAGCACCCCGCCGGCCAGGAAAATCGCCGCAAACGTCGCGACCCGATTGCGGTCCGCGAACAGACTGAATGGCAGCACCGGGTTCTCCGCGGTGCGTTCCACATAGAGGAAGGCGATCAGCAGCGCCGCGGCCGCGATCAGCGACACGATCGTGTACGGCGAGTCCCAACCGCGGTCGGGCCCCTGAGTGAATCCGAACACCGCCGCCGTACAGCCGAGCGTGGCCAGCACGGAACCAGCCACATCCAGCTTCATCGGTTCGCGTTCGGTCTCGGTCAGCGACCGCACGGCCAGATAGATCATCAGCGCACCGGCAGGCACGTTGATAAGGAAGGCCAGACGCCAGGACACCTCGGCCAGTGCACCGCCGACGATCAGTCCGGCGATGGAACCCACCCCCGTCATGGCGCCGAACACCCCAACAGCGGCGGTACGCAGCGGTCCCTTGGGGAAGGTGGTCGCAATCAACGCCAATGCCGTGGGCGATGCGACGGCTGCACCCACCCCCTGAATGAGACGGAAGACGGCCAGACCGATGTCCTCTTGCGCCAGGCCCACCCCAATCGAAGCGACGGTGAACAACGCAATGCCGCCGATAAATACGCGCTTACGTCCGAAGGTGTCACCGAGGCGTCCACCCAGCAGCATCAGCCCGCCGAAGGACAGCATGTACGCGGTGATGACCCAGCTTCGGGTCGCGTCATTGAGGTGCAGCTCGGCCTGAATCTTGGGCAGCGTGACCACGGCGATGGTGCCGTCCATGGTGGCCAGGAACTGCATACCGGCGATCGCGATGACGGCGTACAGATAGTGCCGAGACGGCAGGAGTTCTCGCGCCTTTTGAGTGAGCTGCTCGACGCTGAGGGCAGGCATGGAGGACACCTTACCGTCCTCTTAACGTGCCCTTAGGTCACAAACTCATGCCTGAGGGACTCCGTAAGCAGCGACGGGACCGATGACGATGATTGCTGGCGGCCTGATGCCCTGCGAGCGAATCCGCTCCGGCGCGGAAGCGAGGTCTGCGCGCAGGACGCGCTGCTCGTCGGTGGTGCCGTGCTGCACCACTAACACCGGGGTATCTGCAGGTCGGCCGCCATCGATGAGTACCTTCGCGAACTGCTCGATGCGCTCGACGGCCATCAGCAGCACGATGGTCCCCTTCAGCGCAGCAAGCGCATCCCAATTGACTAACGATTCGGGATGACCAGGTGCGACGTGTCCGCTGACGACCACGAACTCGTGGTTCACACCGCGTTGCGTGACGGGCACCCCGGCGGCCGCGGGAACGGAGATTGCGCTGGTCACACCGGGTACGACGGTCACCGGCACACCCGCCTCGGCACAGGCCAGTACCTCTTCGTAGCCGCGCGCGAAAACGAAGGGGTCGCCGCCCTTGAGGCGGACCACGAACTTGCCGGCCTGCGCCCGCTCGATCAGCACCCGGTTGATCTCCTGCTGCGCCATTGCGCGGCCGTAGGGGATCTTCGCGGCATCAATGACCTCGACGTGCGGACCGAGATCCGCGAGCAGCTCGGCGGGCGCGAGTCGATCGGCGACGACCACATCGGCCTGGGCCAACAGGCGGCGACCGCGGACGGTAATGAGATCAGGATCACCCGGTCCCCCGCCCACGAGCGCGACGCCCTCCGGTCTCGTCTCGGCGGTTTCGGTGATCAGCCCACGCTGCAGCGCCTCGTGGATCGCCGAGCGCAATGCCGCCGACCGCTTGTGTTGGCCACCGGTGAGCACGCCCACCGCGATGCCGTCGTGATTGAACGAAGCAGGCGTGACCGCGGTGCCCTCTCGGGCGGCGTCGGCCCGGACACAGAAGATCTGTCGCCGTTCGGCTTCCGACACCACCGCGGCGTTGACGGCAGGGTCGTCGGTGCAGGCAATGGCGTACCAGGCGCCGTCGAGGTCGCCGTCTTCGTACGGTCTGAGAGTGAGGGTGATCGAGGCCATGCCCTCCACAGCCGGGGTCGCACTGGGAGCGATTACGTGAACGTCGGCGCCGCTGGCCACCAGCAGACCGAGGCGCCGCTGCGCGACGGAACCGGCGCCGACGACTACGACCTTGCGTCCCGAGAGGCGGAGGCCGACGAGGTAGGCGTCATGAGTCACCGCGCGAGTTTACGTGGGAGGACTTCGGACGGCAGTTCGGACATGCTCCAATCGGGTCCGCGCCGTGACCACACTCCGTGCTGTAATCAGCACAGTGCAACCGAATCGCATGCAACCAGCGGAATTGGCCCAGGCCGCGATGACCGCCGCCCTCATGGGCGCAATCGCCGTGGTGTCCATCATGCTGCCCGGTGCGGTGGTGTTCGCCTGGTTGGGGGCCGTGCCCATGGGCGTGCTGTGCTATCGACACCGACTCCGGGTCGCGTTGGCCGCATGCGTCGCCGCCGGTCTCATTAGCTTTCTCATCGCAGGCTTCGGGGGTCTGGTGTCGGTGTTGACATGCGCATACATGGGCGCGATCTCCGGTGAGGTGAAACGCCGAAACCGTGGCCCGGCAACGATGTTTGTCGTCGCCATGCTGTGGGGCGTGGTGGTCTCCACGTTCTGTGTGGGGGTGTTCGCGGCGCTGAGGAATCTGCGTGAGGTGGTACTGGGGGCCGTGGCGGCCAATGTCGGCGGGTTCGCGACGCTCCTGCAGAGGGTGCCGCTGCTCGGCACCGCCGCGACCGGACTGAACCACTCCGTGCAGACCTGGCTTGTGCACTGGCCCTGGTTCTTTGGTGTCTCGGTGTGGCTGATCGTCATCTTCGGCACCTCATTCGGGTGGCGGGTGCTGACTCCCGTGCTGCGCCGACTTGAGGAGGTGACCGATCTATCGTCGGTGGGGACACTGGCCGTCGGTCACGACGAGGCAGCACCGGACCCGCTGCCCACCGTCCTCACCGCTGCCGGATATCGGTACGCCGGGGCGAACCGGGACGCGCTGGCCCCGGTGACCATGCGCGTCGACGTCGGCGAGCACATCGCGGTGACCGGCGCCAACGGATCCGGAAAATCCACCCTCATGCGCATTCTGGCGGGAGTCACCCCCACCACCGGAGTTGTCGAACGCCCGGGAGGTGTGGGACTGGGGCAGGTGGGCGGAACCGCACTGGTCCTGCAGCATCCCGAAAGCCAGGTGCTGGGGTTGCGGATTTCCGACGACGTCGTCTGGGGCTTACCGCACGACCGGCAGATCGACACCGAGAGTCTGCTCCGCGAGGTCGGCCTGGACGGCATGGGCGACAGGGACACCGCCGGGCTCTCTGGCGGCGAGCTTCAGCGGCTCGCAGTCGCGTCGGCGCTCGCTCGCGAACCCGCATTGTTGGTCGCCGACGAGGTGACCACCATGGTCGACCAGGGTGGTCGGCAGACCCTCATCAACGTGCTCGACGGGCTTACCGCGCATCACCGCCTGGGGCTGGTGCACATCACCCACTACCCCGAGGAAGCTGCCACCGCCGATCGTGTGGTGGCCCTGAGCGACACCGAGGTGCGCGAGCACATGGAGCGCCGATCCCCCATCGAATCTGCCGGCGGGGAAACGATTCTCGACGTGCAGGGGGTGTCCTTCGACTACGCCGTCGGCACCCCATGGTCCAAGCCCGTGCTGCGCGACGTGTCGTTGCGCGTCGAGGCGGGCGACGGGATGTTGCTATGCGGCGGGAATGGGTCCGGTAAGTCCACGCTGGCCTGGATCATGGCCGGCCTCCTGGAACCATCGGCAGGCCGCTGCCTGCTCGATGGCCGCCCCACCGCGGAACAGGTTGGTGCGGTTGCATTGTGCTTCCAGGCCGCGCGCCTGCAATTGCTGCGCGGCCACGCCGGCACGGCGGTGGCGGCGCTGGCGGGGTTCTCCATCGCCGATACCGGAAACATCCATCGCGCACTGGCCTCAGTCAGCCTGGATCCCGGGATCGCCGACGTCCTGATCGACCGACTCAGCGGCGGACAACTACGACGCGTCGCCCTCGCCGGACTGCTGGCTCGCTCTCCGCGACTGCTGATACTCGACGAGCCACTAGCGGGCCTGGATATCGCGGCGCAGTCCGATCTGATCGACCTGTTGATGGAAATTCGGCGCCGCGGACAGACCGTCATCGTGATATCCCACGACACCGACAGCCTGTCCCCCCTGTGCCCCCGCACCATTCGTCTGGAACAAGGTGAGTTGGTGACCGCCGGATGAGCCAACGACGCCCATTGATGCTGATGCGGCCGGTCCCCGGCCCTTCGCCCATCCACAACCTGTGGGCCGGCACGAAACTCCTTGCTGTGCTGGCGATATCGGTGCTGCTAACCGTCATGCCGTCATGGACGGCGATAGGACTGGTGGCCCTGCTCATCGTCACCACCGCTGTGCTCGCGGGGATTTCGTACACCTGCATTCCGTCGGTGCCGCGCTGGGTTTGGCTGCTCGTCGTGCTGGGCAGTGTGTTCACGATCGTCAACGGGGGCGCTCCCGAGTTCTCGCTCGGGCCAGCCACCATCGGCGTCGGCGGCTTCCTGAGCTTCCTGCGCGTCACTGGGCTGGGACTGGTGCTAATCGGCTTGGGTGCGGTGATCTCATGGACCACCCACGTCGCCGATATCGCGCCCGCGTTGGCACTGCTGTGCCGGCCACTACGGGTCGTACGGATACCCGTCGACGATTGGGCGGTCACCATTTCCCTGGCGTTCCGGATGTTCCCGATGCTGGCCGAGGAATTCCGACTGCTGGCCGCCGCTCGCAGGCTCCAGCCTCCTCAGCCTGAGAAGCCCACGCGTCGAGCCGAAGTCGTTGATCTGTGCACCGCAGCGATGGTGGTCTCGCTGCGGCGGGCCACCGAGATGGGCGACGCCATCACCGCGCGAGGCGGCGCGGGACGCATCTCGGCACGACCGAACCGGCCGGGATGGCGCGATGTACTTGCTGCGGCCGTGCTGGTCGGTGTCATCGCGCTCGCGGGACTCCTGCAGTAACGCTAGTCCTGTGGCTTATCCACCCGCACGAGCACCGTCGCGCGGGCAGGAAGTTCGGCCGGACGGTGACGAGGCACGCCTGCCAGCCTTTCGTGGACCAGATCAACCCGCTACCTCGTCATGCCCATGGCGGTTAGGCCGATTGGTACAGTCAAACGAGAGCGGTGTTCGCGGGGCATAGCGGAGCATCGGCGTTGCTTCCTCGGAAGTCTTCGTTCCCGACGGAGGCATCAGTGGAGTGCAATATTGTGGTGGCGTTTGCGGGGCAATCGCTAGCGGAGGGGCGAGATTTGGGGTATTTACGGCCGGAGGGCGGTGCACAGCCAGCCCGCGAGGTGCGCTGGCAGCCAGGGCACCCAACCGCCGAAGATCTGTGCAAAGAGTGGTATCAAAAACACGGCTGGGAATCTGCGCCATCCTCCGAAACGCTCGACGAGTGGGCTGCTGTTAAGCAAGCCGAGGAGCATTACGCAACACACCGAAGCATCCCGGATCATGGTGACCTCACCGACGATGAGGGCAGCGAAGCAGCTCCGACTGTGTTTCACGTCGATCTGCCGCCCGTCGTCTACTTGCCTTGCGCGGAAAAGGTAGACGACCCGACTTCCGCCCGAGTTGACATGCGTCAGACTCGAGACGGCCGCACGGCACTGCTCGTGTACTCGGATATCGACCGGTTGCACGAATGTTGCGGAGATGAGCAAGCATGGATCTCAATAGCAACTGCCCACATATCCCAGCTGCAGGACGCCCATCCCTTTCAGCTTCTAATGCTCGATGTTTCTATTCCCGATGAACTTCGAAGGGGAAACTGATGACACTCCATGTCGACCAAGAAGCATTAGACAGAATTTCCACTTCCTTGTCCGATGCCGGTAAAGACCTCGATGGTGTAAGCGGGTCGGCACCGGCTTCGGTTGACGGTGGACTCGGGACACCTGCCATTCTCGGAATTCTCGGAAGAATTGTCGAGAACGCTGGTCAGCTTGTTGTCGCAGTCGAGGCGACCGGCGAGGCAGTTGCCGCGGCCAACTCCAACTACCGCACTCTCGACGAAGCGGCCGCAGAGCCGCTGAATCAAATAGCCTGGAGGGGATGATCACATGCCAATCGACACGAAAGTCGAGGGCAGCCCTGACGGAGTCCGCTCTACGGCGGCGTGGCTCCGCAATACACTCGGGGGGCAGATCTCGAACGCGACGGATAAGATCGTCGATGCGCGGAATACCGCAGATGCCGGCTGGCACGGAGATAGTGGCGATGCCTTCGTCAAGAGGATGACAAGCGGATCAACGAAGGCCGACGGACTGGAAACTGCCGCCGCAGATAGTGCACGAGCGTTTGACAACTACGCCGCCGAGATACAGCGGACCCAATCCGACATGCAGCGAGTTCGTGACGACGCGACAGCCGCAGGTTTGACCGTGGACGGCTCGGTCATTCAAGAGCCTGGACCCGCTCCTCCTGCACCAGGCACACCGCCATCGGGAGATGCGGCGACACCCCAGGCCGTCGCCGCCTACAACGACGCAGTCGCCGCATCAGATCACCACGCCAAACTTGTGACGGCTTACAACACAGCAATGACAAATGCTGACGCCGCCAGAAAGATCGAAAAACTTGCCACCGATACGTTGAACAACGTATGGGCGGATATCAAGGGCAAGTGGTTCTTCGTTGCAGGAGACCTGATCAACGGCGCGGCTGGCGCACTGGCTGCCGCCCATTCCTCTACGCTGTTGAAACACTCGAAATTCCTTGCCGATGAATCGGCAAAATATCTGGACTTGGCGAAGAATGCGCCTCCGGGCACCCCTGCCGCAGCGATCTATAGAGATTTCGATACATCCAAAGTCCTTGCACAAACCGCCGACGACGCCGCAAAGGCGGGGGCGAGTGCCGAAGCACGAGCGGGCCGCATCGGCCTGAAGGTTGGCGGAGTGCTGGCGGTAGGCGGCATAGTCTATGACATCGCCAATGGCAAAGACGTTGACCAGGCTATTGTTTCGGGCGGAGTCGGGTTCGGCGCTTCCGTGCTGGCGGGGGCGGCGATCGGTACCGCGATTCCTGTGCCAATCGTGGGAACTGCGGTCGGCGCTGTGGGCGGCGCAGTTGTCGGGATATTTGCTTCCGGTGCAGTCGATTCGCTATACCAGAACGGCATCAGCGGCATCGGCGACGCAATCGGCGACGGAGCCGATGCCGTTGCCGACACAGGAAAGGCCATCGGAGGACTAGCAAAGAGTGCGTGGGATGCAGTCTTCTGAGCATCCAGGCCTGCCCGAAGCATGGGCAGGCGCACGTGATGGTGCACGTTTCTATCTCGCGATGGCAGGATTGATAGCTATCACGACGGTCTCAGTCCTGGTCGGTATCGCAGCCGCACGCGCAGGTAACGTCGCGTGGCTCAGATACTGCCTGCTGTTCGCGGTGCTGATGGCCCTCGTGATTGCATACGGCGTAGTCGTTCGATTCCGGCGTGTGGAGCTTTCAGCGGCGATACGGGTAGTTGAGCGAAATGGTATCCGGGGGACGGAAATCCGCTATTCGACCTGGCAATTCACGATACTCGTCGCACTGATGGCGTGCTTTGCGCTTCTTTGCGCCACAGCAGCAATCGACATATGGATCCGTCAGGACGAGGGCTTTCCCGGCGCTTCGGTTCTCTTCGGTGCGCTCGGTCTCGTGTTCGCGTCATTCGGAGCGGCAGCAATCTTCGGACGCATCAGTCGCGGTGGAATCACGCTCTCCAACAAGGGAATTACGCAACGTGGATGGAGCTTCACGTCATCCTTAGAATGGGCCAGTATCGCCGGCGTGAAGCCAGCCTTTAACGGTTACCCAGTAATCCTGGTGATCGGTTACGCCAACTCCAGCTGGGATCGCCGGTACACGACACGTATCTGGCGAATCGACCGACTCCCACCAGTACCGATGATTGAAGTCGATTGCCGAAAATTCGATATCGATCCCAAAGCTCTCTATGGGTACATACGAACCTACGTGGACTTCCCAGAGACGCGCAGCGAACTTGGGACAGAAGCTGCCTTGACCCGCGCTAGCCAATCACACATACCCACTAATTGAGAGCGTCCGGCATTCGCTGGTTACGGTGACCGTCCATGGCTCCGACATGGGTGCTGCCTCCTGGTGTCACGCGCGGAGAATGCCGATCACGCCGAGCGCGAGCATGATCAGACCGAGGACCGCGACTATGACCGCGACGTCGATCCTTCTGCGTGAACGAACCCACGTATGCAGGGCCGACACCATCTCGTATGTCCGCCTCGGCATAGCGGCATAACTCAGCAGCGGCAGCCCCACCATCGAGAAGGCCACCGCATTGAAGAAGAGCAGGGCCATGGACTGGACGGGCTGAGTGGCACCTGATGCGTGGATGAGCGCGATCACCGCGAGAAAGTCCGCAGACGGCAAGGCAATCCCCAATCCGCTCACCCCCGCGACCCACAACGAGTTGTTCTGCAGGAAGCCGCGTACCCGAGTCGCCAGCTTCCCTGCGACACCCGTCCGGGGTGCCGCGGGTGGCCGATGGACCGACGCCGTCGCGGCCAACACCGCAGCGACCAACAAGGCGAGAACACCCAGCGCAACTTGAATACTCGGCCCGGAGACGTCTGCCTTCCCTATCGGCGAGACCCGCAGCACGAACAGCAGCGTGAGGCCCAGGCTGAGCCCCATCGCGAAGGCCCCGCACAGAAACACAAACAGCTGCAGGAGCGGTCGCGGCCGGTTCAACATCAGGACGGTCAGTCCCAGCCGGGTGGGCTCGACGCTCACTCCAAGTGCCATCAACAAAACGATGGTCCACATGACTACCGCGCGGGCACAACGTCATTCTGCTCGCAGACCCGCGTGAACACGGACTTCACGAGGTCTACGTAGCGGGTGATCGACTCCCGGGCGATGGGGTTTTCCGGGTACGCGATCATCAGTGTCGTCTCCGTCGGGAACCGGGAGATGAAGATCGTCAGCTGGTACACCGACTTGCTCTCTGCGTACAGGCCGATGGGATTGCTGACCAGAAGCGGGTTGGTGAACAACTGCGAAAGTGGAGGGGCCCCACCGTCGAAGAAGTTGATCATCGGGTGGTACGGCCGGGGCCAGCTCAGCTCCGGAACCAATTCCAGAACCCGGTAGAACGGGACATTCACCAGCTGTCTGCCGCGATCAAAAGATTCCTGCGCGGCGACGGCGGCAGCACCGAAAGTCCCGTCAACGGGCACCGATATCGGGACGAGCCCCGTGAACCATCCTGTCGTAAACATATCCGCTTCCGCGCGGGCATCACTCGGCGTGATCCCGTAATACGTATCGGCGCCAGTCAATTCACGCTCGGCGAATCCGAGAGCCGCCATCACACCGCCTATGAACCGCGCACCCGATTCCACGCAGAGGGACTCGAAGTTCAGCGCCTGTTGCTCATCCAGCAGCTGCTCGGTGATGATCGCGGTACTGCACGGCACGGAGTGGTCACCCAGTGGAAGCGGAAAATCTGGGAGGCTGCCACGGTTGCGCTCGGCGAACTGAGTCCATTCGCGAACTGGCCCAGAATCGGGCGTCAGACCGGAGAGAAACTCATGCTGTCGAATGCAGTAGTCACCGTAGCTGCCCGCAGGGGGTAGGTCGATGGGCGCCCCACCCTGAACCAGCGCGTTGTATCCCATGAGGATTTCCATGATCAGCAACCGCGCGAAGGTCGCGTCCAGGTGCAGGTGGTCGACGCTGAAGTAGAAGGTGAAATGACTTGCGCTCTGGATGATTCCGAAACGGAAGCAGTCCCACTGGAGAGGATTGGGGGTGCCGGAGACCACCAATTCCCGCACCTCTTCCGACGTCATGTCACCAAGCCGTACCGGCGCGAACTGGACATCTGCCGGGTCAGCAATCGTCCTCCTGACGATGTTCTGCTCCTCGTCGAGAGAGAACCAACTGCGATACGTATCGTGCCGGCGCAGATGAGCATTGATCACGTGGCCCATGGCGCGCTTGTCGCACCGGCCCGGCATGTCCAAGGTGAAGACGAGCACCCGCGAAAAGTCGAGACCCTTGGCCGCCTGCCGCAGATACGTGCGCAGATGCTGCACCTGCATGAAGCTCGGCGGGATCGCACTGACCGGCGCCTCAAGCGCTTTCGCGTACGACGCCGGCGAGGGCTGCCAGGCGATGACCGATCCAGGGGCAGGCTCCCACTTGTCGGTCAACGACACTGTGACTGGTCCACTACGCATTTTATTCCCCTTAGGACGACGCGACTTCGGATTCCTGCTCGGCCAACCTGTCGTACACATGCGATGCCAAAGACCGCACGGTCGATACATCGGCCGGGCCGATACGGACGCCGGTGTCCGCCTGGATACGGGTACGAATTTCGAGATTGCCCAACGAGTCCAGGCCATAGTCCGGCAGGGACCGGTCGGGATCGATGGAGCGGCGCAACACCAGCCCAACCTGCTCGGCGACCAGCTTCCGAAGCCGCGTCGTCCACTCCTCGCGGGGCAAGGCCCTCAGTTCGTCGAGGAATTTGTTTGTCTCCGTTGGAGTTTGGCCCGATTCCCGGAAGGCTTGTGCGAATGGGCTCCGCTCCACGAACTCGGACAGCCACGATATGCCGGCCATCGGTGCGTACGCGGTGTAGGCGCGGTCGTGTCTAAGCACCGTGTCGAAGGCATAGGCGCCCTCGTCGGGGAGGATGGCCGCGTCCGCATTCTGCGCCAGGTGGGTGCCCTGACCGATCTCCGACCAGGCGCCCCAAGCAATCACGTTGGCCGGCAAGCCCTGTGCCCGCCGCCAGTGCGTGAACCCGTCCAACCAGCTGTTGGCCGCCGCGTACGCACCTTGCCCCGGCGAACCCACCAGTGCCGCGATCGACGAGAACGAGCAGAACCAGTCCAGCGGCTGGTCCGCGGTGGCCTCGTGCAGGTTCCAGGCGCCATGCACCTTGGGTCGCCAGTCGCCGCGGTCGATCAGCTCATCGGTGATATTGGCAAGTGTGGCGTCACGGACCAGTGCCGCCGCATGGAGCACGCCGCGCACAGGTACCCCGTGCTGTGCCGCCGCCGCCACCAACCGCTGCGCCGTCTCCGGCTCGGCGATGTCACCGAGGACCACATCGACCCGGGCCCCGTATTCACGGATACCGTCGAGGGCGTCCACAGTCTCCGGCTTGGGAGCACTGCGGCCGTTCAGGATGATCTGCCCGCATCCGGCCGCCGCGAGCTTGCCGGCGAGGAACAAGCCCAGGCCGCCAAGGCCGCCGGTGATGATGTACGCGCCGTCGGTGCGAAATGCAGGAGCATGCGACGGCGGTATCACCGCGTCGACGCGGCCGGTCTTCGGCAGATCCAACACCAGCTTGCCGGTGTGCCCGGCGGCGCCCATTACGCGGATTGACTCGGCGGCATCCTGCAACGGTGACGGCGAGATCTCCGGGAACGGGAGCACCCCCTCGGCCATCTGCTGATACAGCGCGTTCAGGGTCCGGTGAATGATCTCCGGGCGGGTCTTGGCCACCAGCACCAGGTCGACGGCGTAGAAGGAAAGATTGCGCCGGAACGGGAACAGACCCAGCCGGGTGTCTCCATAGATGTCGCGCTTGCCGATCTCGATGAAACGGCCACCGAAGGACAGCAGTTCCAAGCCTGCCCGCTGCGCGGCACCGGTGAGCGAGTTGAGCACGATATCCACCCCGTACCCGCCCGTATCACGACGGATCAGCTCGGCGAATTCCGTACTGCGCGAATCATAGACATGCTCAATTCCCCAGCTGCGCAATAGCTCCCGGCGCTCCGAGCTGCCCGCGGTGGCGTAGATTTCGGCGCCGGCGGCACGCGCGATAGCTATTGCCGCCTGTCCCACTCCACCGGTGCCAGAGTGGATCAGCACCTTGTCCCGTGCTGAGATCCTCGCCAGCTCGTGCAGGCCGTACCAGGCCGTCACGTGCGCACCGGGGACCGCGGCCGCTTCCTGTTCGGGCACCTCCGGTGGAAGTGTCGCGGCCAGATACTCGTCGACGACGACGAAGCTCTTCCATGCACCGGTGGTGGTCATACCGCCCACCCGATCCCCCACCCGATGCTCGGTCACTCCCGGACCGACCGCGGTCACCACACCCGCGAAATCGACACCAAGCTCTTGCCGGCCTTCGAAACTCGAGTATCGGCCGTACACATTCAGCACGTCGGCGAAGTTGATGCTGGTGGCCGTGACCGAAACCTCGATTTGCCCGGCGCCCGGGGCGACCCGGTCAAAGGCGACGAAGCCGAGCGACTGCAGGTCGCCTGGCGTCCGGACCTCGAACTGCACACCCTCATTATCCGGCGCCGCAACCGTGGTGCGCCATTCGTCGGGCCCCAGCGGACCCAGGTTCAGACGCGCCCGGTACCAGTCGCCGTCTCGCCACGCTGTCTCGTCCTCTTCCGATCCAGAGACCAACTCCCCCACCACATTCTGCGCGGAGGTGTGGCCGTCGACATCGATGTGAGTGACGCGCAAGTGTGGGTACTCGGCACCGATGACCCGGACTAAGCCGCGTAGGCCGGCCTGCTCCAGGTTGGTCACATCGCCGGACACCACCGTTTGCGCGTTGCGGGTCACCACGTACAGCCGCGGGGGCTCGCCCGGCAGGTCCACCAGTTCACGGCTGATACGCACCAGATGCCGCACCTGCACCGCACCCTGCCGCGCGGCACTGGCCGGGACTGCGCCCTCCGCTGGAGCCTTCACAATGAGCACGCCGTCGAAACTGCCCGTCGCGAGCTCCTCACGCAGGAGCTCAAGCACCGCAACGTGATCGGCGTCCGGCTGCCACTGCACGGAAGTCACCTCACCCTCGCGCAACTTGAGCGAGTCAATCAACTCCGCCGCCCAGGGGTCGAGCGTTTCTCCGGTACTCACCAGCAGCCACCGTCGACGCGCAGCCGCCGTCTCCTCGGGCAGCCGCTGCTGCTGCCATTCAATGGCCAGCAGCCGGTTGTTGAGCAATTGATCCCGCTGCTCATCCTCGGAGGCCCCGGTGCCAAAGCGGAAGCCTCGCACGGCAAGCAGAACCGCACCGTTCTCGTCCAACAGATCGAGGTCGGCTTCCACCTCGTTCGCGGTCACCGTGGTCACTCGCGTGTAGCAGTACTGCGCGTGGCGAGCCGAACCGTAGGCGCGAAGACTGCGCACACCCTTGGGAAGCGGCAATGCATTCCTGCTGGCTTCTTGGACGTCCGGCAGCGCGATGACGGACTGGAAGCAGGCGTCCAGCAGCGCGGGGTGAACGATGTAGCTGGCCTGTTGCGCCCGAATGGATCTGGGCAGTGCTACTTCGGCGAGCACCGACCTGACAGATTCGTCGCCGCTGCGTGCCGCCACCAGACCCTGGAAGGCGGGGCCGTACTGAACTCCCCGCTCGTCGAACGACTCTCGCAACTCATCGCCCGCGGCGTGATGAGGATGCTCCGCACGCAAGACAGCCAGGTCGTAGCTGGCGGGAGCGTCAGGCTCGCCGCCGCCACGCAAGGTGGCAGCGGAGCGCTTGGTGCTGTCTCCCTCGTCGTGGGTCTCCACCACGAACTCGAGCACGTCCGGGGACTTCGCCGTGGCCGTTGCCGATATCGGTGCCGTCTCGCCCAGCGTCAGCAGCTGGTCGAATGAGATGTCATGCACAGCAGAGTCTTCGCCGAATGCGGCGGACGCGGCCGACAGCGCCATCTCGCAGTACGCAGCGCCCGGGTATACCGCGACGTGGCGCACCTGGTGATCTGCGATCCACGGCTGTGCGGCTGTGCCGACCTCCGCCTGCCAGACGTGACGTTCCGGCTCCTCGGCCAGGCGCACGTATGCGCCCAACAAGGGATGTGCGGCCACGGAATGGCCGCCCTGTGCGTGCTGGGCCGACGAGCTTGCACTCAACAGGTAAGACCGACGGGCCCAGGTGGGCAGCGGCACGTCCACCAGCTCGCCGGACGGGTACAGCACCGAGAAGTCAACGGCGCTTCCGGCTGCGTGCAGATCGCCCACAAATGCGCGAAGCCCATGCGGCAGCGCCTGTTCACGACGCATGCTCGCCAGTGCCACCATCGGGATATCGAGGCTGCGTGCGGTCTGCTCTGCCGGGTAAACCAGCAGCGGGTGAGGCGCCAGCTCCGCGAACACCCGGTAGCCGTCATCCAGCGCCGCCTGCACCGCCGTCGCGAAACGCACCGTGTGGCGCAGGTTGTCCACCCAGTAATCAGCGTCCATGACAGCTGGTTCGCGCGGATCGAACGTCACCGACGAATACAGCGGCACACCAGGAGTGAGCGGCACAAGGTCCTCAAGTGCGTCGGCCAGGTCGTCGAGGATCGGGTCGACCTGCGGCGAATGTGAGGCAACATCGACGGCCACCTCACGCGCCATCAACCCGCGTTCGGACCACTCGGCGATCAGTTCTCGAACTGTCTCGGTGGCGCCACCGACCACCGTCGACTGCGGCGACGCGACCACGGCAAGTACGACATCGTGGATTCCGCGATCCGCGAGCTCTGACACAACTTGCTGAGAAGGCAGATCCACGGACGCCATGGCGCCGGAACCGGCGATTCGGGACATCAGCCGCGAGCGACGGCAGATCACGCGCACACCGTCTTCCAGCGAGAGTGCCCCTGACACCACCGCAGCCGCAACCTCACCCATCGAATGGCCGATGACGGCACCCGGAGTGACGCCGTAGGACGCCATCGTGGCGGCCAGCGACACCTGCATCGCGAACAGTGTCGGCTGGACACGGTCGATGCCGGTGACTGTCTCAGATGCCGAGACCGCCGCTGTCACCGAGAACCCGGACTCTTCGGAGATCAGAGGCTCAAGCCGGGCGATGCTTTCGGCGAACACCGGCTCCTTGGACAACAATTCGGCACCCATGCCCGCCCACTGCGAACCCTGGCCCGAAAACAGCCATACCGGCCCCCGATCATCCTGCGCGACAGCCGCTTGATGAGGAGCATCCGCGTCCGCAATCTCGTGCAATCCAGCCAGCAGCTCGTCGATTCCGCGTGCCACCACCGCGGCACGTACCGGCCGGTGCGCCCTGCGGCGTGCCAGGGTGTATCCGACATCGGTCAGCTCGAAGTCTCCCTGCTTTCCTGCCGCTGCCACCCAATCCGCCAACTGACCTGCGGTGCGGCGCAATTCATCGGCCGATGTGGATGACAGCGGGAAAAGCAACTGCTCCCCCAGCGGGGACTGCGCAACACCGTTCTCCACCACCGCACCTGCGGAAGGGGCTTGCTCTACCACGGCATGCACGTTGGAACCCGACATCCCATACGAGGACACCGCCGCGCGGCGCGGAACACCGACCGGCCCGGGCCAGGCAGTAACCGTCTGCGGTACAAAGAGATTCGTCTCGATACTGGCAGCCTTGCCGGACATGCCCGTGAAGTGCAGATTTGGGGGAACCTCGCCATGCTGCACGGCAAGCACGGCCTTCATAAGCCCCAACGCGCCGGCCGCCGACATGGTGTGTCCAAAGTTCGTCTTCGCCGAGCCCACCGCGCAGGGCGCATCGACGCCGTAGACCTGCGCAAGGCCCGCGAACTCGATGGGGTCACCCACCGGGGTACCTGTGCCGTGCGCCTCGACCATCCCGATGGTGTTGGCGTCTATCCCGGCGACCGCCAGTGCCGTACGGCAAGCGGCCATTTGGGCATCCGAGGACGGAGTCGACTGATTTACGGTGCGACCGTCCTGGTTCGAGGCGGTACCGCGTACAACCGCCAAGACCCGATCCCCGTCACGCACCGCGTCCGAGAGCCTCTTCAGCAGGATGACGACGCAGCCTTCGGACATCACAAAGCCATCGGCGTCTTCGGCGAAGGTATGGCAGCGCCCCGTTGGCGAGAGCATCCGCTGCTGCGAAGCCCCGACGTACCGGCGTGGCTCCAACACCAGGTTGACACCGCCTGCGAGCGCAAAGTCACTCTCTCCTGCCGACAAACTTTGGCAGGCCATATGCACCGTCAGCAGGCCAGAGGCACACCCTGCATCTATTGCGTACGAAGGACCGTGCACGCCAAGGGCATACGAGATACGCCCCGACGCCATGCTGAGGTTGGTTCCCGCGAATCCATAGGTACCGCCCAGGTCTCCCCCGTCCGCGGCTACCAACTGATAGTCGTTGTGCGTCACGCCGACAAAGACCCCGGTCTGCGAACCTGCGAGCCTCTTGGGGTTCAGACCTGCGTGTTCGACTGCCTGCCAAGAAGTCTCGAGCAATACTCGATGTTGCGGATCAATCGAGACGGCCTCTCGTTCGTTGATGCTGAAGAAGTCCGCATCAAATCCGCCGACATCGTCCAGGAATGCCCCCCACTTGGACGGCGACTTCCCGGGCACACCGGACTCGGGGTCGTAGTACTCATTCAGGTCCCAACGATCCGGCGGGACTTCGGTAATGAAGTCTTCACCACGTAGCAACGCCTGCCAGAGCTGTTCGGGCGATTCGATCCCGCCCGGGAGACGGCACCCCATGCCGATAACTGCCACAGGAGTTACAGACGCGTCGTTCATTTCTTTTAGCCCTCCTCGCACACCGAAATCCGTCTAGTAGTAGAACCGGAGATAACTAGCAGTCGAGCTCGTTAGAGCTAAAGATAAGGCGCGCGAAGGGAATACGCGACTCGGGAGATCAGCATCACACCGCACCCCGGCACACAGACTTGCAGCGCCGACAAATGGTCACAAGAACGAGGCGCCCCCACCGTCCATTAACAGTCCATTGATAACCGAGAAACACAATATTCACAAATGTAGACATGCCTGACAAAATTTGCCTTACTCTTCGACGTGCCTCGCGCATCCACCAAGGAACACCGTTCACAGCCGCCGATTCGTCGACCCGCGGTCACCATTACACTGGCATTCAAATGCGGTGATGTGGGATCCCATGGGCGCCGCACCCGAGACCATACGACTCTAGATTCTTCGCGCAGGATCTTTGCAGCGGTCCACATTGTTTGCCACATGTTGCATATATACGGATCTAGCAATGAAACTCGCGCATACGAAATATTTATGAGATTCACTCATCATGAATCTAGATTTCTACTATCGGATACCGATCAAGATCCGCCATGACGAGGCCTTTATCGCTTACTCCAATGGTCAGCCGAGAACAGGGCAACGGAGGTTCGCCCGGCGCGCCGGGCAGAGGAGACACCTCCTCCACAGGGGATCGCATGGGGAGTCCGGCGCCACGCGGTTCCCAGACGATCAAACGCCCCCAAACAGGTTGCTGAAGCGAACATAAGGGGACGTCCAGGTCTGCGTCGATGTATCTGTTGCGAGCGAATACCACCGGGCTTCCCGCCCGCGTGGGCGGGAAGTTGGCCCGTATGCCTCCGCGGCGGCGAGACATACCCGGCGACGGAAGCGGTGCGGAATGCAAACACGGCCTAGCGCAACGGATCTGACAGACTATGGCGCCGATCTCAACCGAGGCCGCTCATGTCGCGTGCCGGATCGCGATGGAGTAGCGTCCCCGACATCACACGGAACTCAAGTTCCGCATCATTCCGAGGCAACGGCGCCCAACTCGACGAGTGCGGCTATTCATTTGAGCACAAAGGGGTTTGGTGTTGCTTCGTATCGTAAGACGGATCTGGATGCCACTGCTGATCGCGGTGGTGGTCGCCGTCGGCGGCTTCGCGGTCTTCCGGGTCCGTGGAATCTTTGGGTCCGAGTCTTCGGCCTCCGCCGCTGACAACAACGCAAGGGACGCCGTCCCCTACAACCCCAAGACCTTGATCTACGAGATATTCGGCCGGCCCGGCGCCATGGCCGATGTGAACTACTTCAACGAAGACGCGCAACCGACTCGCGTCGACGCCGTGCAGCTGCCTTGGTCGTTCAAGATCGTTTCGATCTTGCCGTCATTGAGCGGCAACATCGTCGCACAAGGTGATGGCGATCAGATCGGCTGCCGGATCATCGTCAACGGCGAGGTCAAAGTCGAGCGAGTTTCCAACGAGCACAACGCCTATATCTACTGCCTGGTGAAGTCCGCATGAGCGGCCACGCAGCGAAGCCTCCCCGGATCGCACGACTGATCCGGGTTCTGTCGGTCCCGATCATCCTCTTCTGGCTTGCCCTCGCGATCCTCCTGAACGTCCTCCCCCCCTCGCTCGACGAGGTCGGCATGGCGCATTCGGTCTCGATGTCCCCGAAGGATGCCCCGTCGATGATCGCCATGATGCACACAGGAAAGGTGTTCGGGGAGTTCAACTCCGACAGCTCCGTGATGATCGTGCTGGAGGGACAGCAGGAGCTGGCGGATTCGGCGCACCGCTTCTATGACGACATCATCAAGAAGCTGAAGGCCGATCCGACCCATGTCCAGCACATCTCGGATTACTGGGGCGATCCGCTCACCGCATCCGGCGCCCAGAGTGCCGACGGAAAGGCCGCCTATGTTCAGGTGAATCTGGCTGGCGATCAGGGCACCACCTTGGCGAATCAATCGGTGGATGCCGTCCGCAAGATCATTGCGGAGACACCGGGTCCCGACGGGGTCACCGCGTATGTCACCGGCGGGACCGCCGCAAGTGCGGACACCGGAACTGCGGGCAACAAGAGTATGCAGAAAACCACCCTGATAGCCGTCGGCGTCGTCGTCGTGATGCTGCTCTTCGTGTATCGCTCCGTGATCACCATGTTTCTGGCGCTGGTGATCGTCGGGGTGGAACTGATGGCGGGCCAGGGTGTCGTCGCGACATTGGGCAATTTCAATGTGATCGGGCTGTCGACGTATGCCGTCAGCATGGTCACGATGCTGGGCATCGCGGCGGGTACCGACTACGTGATATTCCTACTGGGCCGATATCACGAAGCGCGCCAGGCCGGTCAGGACCGGGAAGCGGCCTTCTACACCGCGTACTCCGGTGTCTCCCACGTGATCTTGGGATCAGGCTTGACGATCGTGGGGGCGACGCTCTGCCTGAGCCTGACGCGCCTACCGCTTTTCCGGTCGATGGGTGTGCCGTGCGCGCTCGTCATTCTCGTGATCGTGGCGGCGGCGCTCACCTTGGCGCCTGCGGTACTTGCGGTGGGTAGTCGCTTCGGGCTCCTCGAGCCCAAACGCAAGCACGACGAGCGCAGCTGGCGGCGTATCGGCGCGGCCGTAGTGCGCTGGCCCGGACCGATTCTCGTCGTGACAATGGGCATTGCGCTCGTCGGCCTGCTCACTCTGCCGGGATACACCCCGGGTTACGACGACCGTCAGTACATGCCCGACAACGTACCGTCGAAAGTTGGGTACGCCGCTGCGGAGCGGCACTTCTCGCCAGCCCGGATGAACCCCGAAATGCTGATGATCGAAACCGACCACGACATGCGCAATCCCGCGGACATGCTTGTCATCGACAGAATCGCCAAGACTGCATTCCATGCCCGAGGCGTGGGCCGAGTGCAAGCAATCACCCGACCGCTGGGCACTCCGATCGAACACAGCTCGATACCGTTCCAGATAGGCCTACAGGGAGCCGGCCAGATCCAGAACATGAAGTACATGAAGGACCGCATGGCGGACATGCTGACGATGGCCGACCAGATGGAAATCATGATCGGCACCATGGAACGCGTGTACGGCATGATGCGCGAACTCACCGGCATCATGCACGATATGACCGGCCAGATGAAGGTGATGCAAGGCAGGATGCACGACATGCGTGACCTGACAGCCACTTTCGATGATTTCTTCAGACCGATTCGCAACTACTTCTACTGGGAAAAGCACTGCTCAGACATCCCGATCTGCTGGGCGAGCCGGACGATGTTCGATGCTCTCGACGGTGTCGATGCGATGGTCGAAGACATGGACGGCATGATGGTGAACATGGACAAAGTCGATGTCCTGATGCCGCGCATGCTCGCCGAGTTTCCGCCCATGATCGCGATCATGAAGTCTATGCACGGCACGTTGCTGACCATGCACAGCACCATGTCCGGGATCATGAACCAGATGGATGAGAGCACCAAGAACTCCACCCTGATTGGTAAGTACTTCGACCAGGCCAAGAACGACGACTCGTTTTACCTGCCGCCCGAGGTATTCGACAACGCCGACTTCAAACGTGGATTGAAGATGTTCCTGTCCCCCGACGGGAAGGCCGTCAGGATGACCGTCTCCCATCAGGGGAACCCTGCCTCCGTGGAAGGAATAGCGACCGTAGGGAACATCAAAGAGGCAGTGGCGGATTCGATCAAGGGAACTCCCTTGGAGAACGCCAAGATCTACCTGGGAGGGACCGCCGCAGCCAACAAGGACCTACAAGAAGGCGCCAAGTACGACCTCCTTCTCGCGGGCATCGCCTCACTGTGCTTGATCTTCATCATCATGTTGCTCGTCACCGGCAGCGTGGTCGCCGCTCTTGTCATCGTCGGTACGGTCGCGGTGTCGCTCGGCGCGTCCATCGGTGTCTCGGTACTGATTTGGCAGGACCTGCTGGGTATGGATCTGCATTGGTTCGTGGTCCCGTTGTCGGTCATCATCCTGTTGGCCGTGGGCTCCGACTACAACCTGCTGCTCATCGCCCGGTTTAAGGAAGAACTGCCAGGCGGGCTCAAGACCGGATTCATACGCGCCATGGGTGGCAGCGGAAAGGTGGTGACCAACGCGGGCCTGGTGTTCGCATTCACCATGTGCGCCATGGTCGTCAGCGATCTGCGGATCGTCGGGCAGCTCGGGACGACGATCGGCTTGGGCCTGCTCTTCGACACTCTGATCGTGCGGTCGTTCATGATGCCGGCCATCGCCGCGCTGCTCGGCCGCTGGTTCTGGTGGCCGCTGAATCTCCGCGATCACATGGCGGTGAGATCTCGATGACCAAGAGCACAGCGATACAACGGCAACGAACACCCGGGCGGCTCAACAGATCCCTGGACGTGGCGATTCTTGAGGCGGCTTTCTCGGCGCTGGTCGAGCAGGGGTACGACGCGATGAACATGGACGAGGTGGCCACCAGCGCCGGTGTCGGCAAGGCAGCCATCTACCGGCGGTGGCCCTCGAAGGCAGCGCTGACCGCGGACGCACTCCTGCACGGTCGGCCCTCGCTCGCCCAGCACTCGGACGTGTCCGACACCGGGAGCTTGCGCGGTGATTTACATGCCCTCAGTGCGGCAAGGGATCTCGGGGACAACAGCCTGCTCACCGGCAACCTCCTCGCCGGGATTATCGCCGAAGCCGTGAACGACCCCACCCTGGCAACCGCGTTGAACGAGCTGTTGGTGTCGCAGACTCAGAAACGGATGGAACTCGTTTTCTTCCGCGCAATTGCACGAGGTGAGATCGCGCGGGACCGCGACTTGTCACTCGTCTACGACATCCCGTTGGGCCTCAGCCTGACCGCGGCCCTCAAGGGAACCGTCATCGACGAAACCTATATGCACAGGATGATCGACGAGGTGATACTCCCGTTGGTACAGGCGCCCGTCACCGTGTCACGGGACCGCGGCTGAGCTCCCCCGTTTCCCGTCTCCGAATCCTGCGCTCGCCTTGATACCCCCAGATGCTCCGGCTACATCCATACCACCGGACATCCGCGGCCCATGCGCACCGGACATCGAAGACGGCAGCCTGGTTCCGCGCGACACGTTCAACGTAGGCAATTGGCCTGGTGCGACCGCCGGACCGTACGGAGCCGGGTTGGGCGGGGGTAGCTCCGCCGACGCGGGTGCGGCAAGGCCGGCGGCAAGCACTATGCAAATCGTTGCCACACACGATGCTCGGATCATGGCGCAATTCCTCCGTTGAGCCCGCGCGGGTCCTCCAACAGCCCGCCGGTCATCCCCCCACCGATCCGAGCGCTATGCCCGCCATCAATTCCGGCCGAGATCTGCATACCCCCGCGCCGCGGCGGCGGCAACAGCCCGAAAACTGACTGCGATGGGGTGGCTGCATGATTGTTGGGAGCCGCGCCGGGTACTGGTACCGGCACTGCGGGCAACGGGTACAGCGGTTCAGCCGCTGCCACGGTCACCGAGGCTTGCCACGTAAGGACGACCAAGAGTATTGCGAGACAGACTAATCGCATGGTCTAGATCTTGATCGGGTCGCCGTAGATGGCGAATTCGGTGTGCCCGGTCTCGGTAGCCACACGCAGCGAGGCGAAGGACCGGACGGTAACGTCTCCTCCGCAGGCGTCCGCCTTCACATGGACGTTGTCCAGATCCAACGCTCCCGTATTGCCCTGCGACAGCACCATGTTGCCCAGCGGCAGGTTCACAATGACGCCGGGTTGCACCACGGTCTGCACAAATCCGCTGACTCCAGCACTGCCTCCAACTCCCACGGTTTGCAGGGGAAGCACGCCAACGTTGACTGACGGTGCGACACCGGCGGATCCACCGATCTGCAATCCCGACGACACATCGGACTGGCAGCCGAGCTGGTAGCCGATCAGGAAGAGACTGTCGGTGATGGGGTTGGTTCCGCCTGTCGCCGTTGCCGTGCCCGAGAGCGTAATGAAGGCCTCGCGTGAGTTCGAGGCTGCCGCCAGGTTCGGCACGGAGTTCACACGCTCGTGGTCCAGCCGGATCTCCAGATGCCATCCATCCCGGGTCGTCCTCGAATATTGCTGCGACGCCATATCTTTTGGCTCTGCGATGGCCATGGCCGCATCTGTGAGCCCACACGCAGCCATGAAGAAGCTCGTCGTGACGAGGCGGGCAATCACGAGATCCACCATTCCGTACGCAGGTGGGATGCCACTAGGAAAAGAGAGGGAGACGCCAGCGCATCGTGGCGCACGCTCACAAACAACAAAGGTCTATAGACAGAGGCAGAAGTCGCCACAAGAACCGGTCCAATCAACAGATACGGAGCCGCCCAGGCACCCCGATAACGGGCGCTGCACGGCTAGTGAGGGTTTGATACACGCAAGACGGCAGCAATTGCCGACTCAGCGGTCCCTCAGCGCCGATTGATCCCTAAATACAGAAGTCTTTGCCACCCAGCATTATCCGGGGCATGTGAAAGTAACGCGCTACGCCGGGACATCAACAAAACCAGTAATGCCGCACCACTAAGCGAGAAAACCGACACGGCGAGCGGCTGCCAGACCGGCTGCACAGCCAGCCCGTGGCGAACACGGGTGACGGCCATGCCGTGCTGTATCGGTTCCCAATGATGAACCTCGGCAGTGTCATACAACGACACCGGGGTAGCCGCATTTGCTAAGTACGAACTGTCGCCAGGCAATAAGCTAGCGCCCCCGACGAACAAGCACAGAACTGCCAGCACGACCGCGGAGCGCAGCCAGTACTTGGGCACCCCGCAACCTGACATGTCAACGATGGTACCAGGCAAATTTTTGCAGCCCAGGGCTCAAGACTCGTTGTTCTTGAAACATCCTCTATCACAGATGTTTCCGCTGCCAGAAGGTCAGCATTCAGCACCGAAAAGTTCCACCATTCGGAACTCCCCACACTTCAACCAGATTGAGGCGTCTGCATCAGCGGTATGGAGGCGTAAGCCGACGATTATGTTCTTCGGCTGCCATGTATGCCCAGACTATTCCGCCGAACCATGTGAAGAACCACAGTAAGTAGCCGAGACCCAAGGTGAGGAATCCGAGTATAAGAATAAGAAAGTTGGCGCCCAACATAATCAGACCACCGCTGACGGTCGAGTAGAGCATGCCGAGCGGCCCGAAAAGGAACGACAGAAGGATAGCGATACCAGGGTTCTTGGGCGGTATTGCCGGTCCGTACATCGCCACGTTGACCGTCGGAGGTGGGTACGGATAGCCGGGCGAACCAAACGGCGGTGGATACTGCTGGGGCGCGGTCGCATACTGCGGCGGCGGATAGGGAGTGCCCGAATACGGCACGGCCGGGTAGTAGGCGCCCGGGTAGGGCTGAAGGGGTGCCGGTTGGCTGGGCGGAACACCCGGATGTGGAATCTCGGGATACTGCGGCTGATCAGTCATGATGCCCCCTCGGCTCAGGTGCGCAGTCTATAGTCTCTCCCCTGCGTGAGACAGGAGAACTAGGATCTAGCCGCTTGCGCCACAAACCGGGCCATCGCCTTAGGGTTCGCTGCCGGATGGGTGTGCAGATACGAGGCGTGGATGCGTCCGTCTCCCGCCACGGCGCCCTCGTGGCGGACGCCGTCAGCGGCGCTCCAGGCCCAGGTCGGGCGTCTGGCGTCGTCCCGGTAGTCGACCGTGGTCCGATGAAACTCGTGTCCGCTCAACCGTTCTCCCTCATCGAAGAGCACGGAACCGGTGATCGCCACCGCATCTCGGTATCCGAGGGTCAGAGTGTCGGTGAACCGCGCACGCGCATCGATCAGCCCGCACATCGGCGCGCCATCCAAATCTGCGCACAGGTACGTGAGACCGGCGCATTCGGCGTGAATGGGCCCCTTCATGTCGCGGATCTGTTGGCGCAGAGTCCCATTGGACGAGAGTTCGGTGGCGAACTGCTCCGGGAATCCACCGGGTAACACCAAGGCTGCGGTCCCGGCGGGCAGATCGTCAGAACGCGGGTCGAATTCGACCACCGCCGCACCGGCTGCCGCCAACAACTCGCGATGCTCGGCGTACCCGAAGGTGAACGCGTGACCGGCGGCCAGCGCCACCACCGGTTCCCCGGCGACCGGAGTGCCAACCACCTCGGCCGGATCCCACGGCTTGCCCGTCACATCGCTACGCGCGGCGGCGACGAGCGCGGGTACATCCGCATGCACCGCAACCAGCTGAGTCATCGCCTCAATCGCATCGAGCGCCGACTGGCCGTGTTCCATCGCCGTCACGAGTCCCAAATGCCGTGACGGAATAGATAATTCCTCGGCCCGGGGTATCGCTCCGAACACGGGAAGTCCGGCGTGCTCCGCCGCAGCCGCGAGGATCTCTCGGTGCCGTACAGACCCGACGCGGTTGAAAATGACACCCGCGATCCGAATCCCTGCCTCGGCTGCGTGCACCACAAACCCGTGCAGCAGCGCGGCCATGCTGTGGCTGTAGCCCTTCGCATCGACCACCAGCACCACCGGGGCACCAAGCGAGGCGGCAATCTCGGCGGTAGAGCCCTTCGCATCACCGACCCGCCCGTCGAAGAGACCCATCACCCCTTCCACCACAGCGATATCCGCCCCCCGGCACCCGTGACCGAACAGCGGCCCGATGAGATCGCTACCCACCAGCACACTGTCGAGGTTGCGCCCCGGCCTCCCGGCCGCCAGCGTGTGATACCCGGGGTCGATGTAGTCCGGTCCCACCTTGAACGCCGCCACCCGATGCCCCGCACGCCGCAGCGCACCCATCAAACCCGTTGCCACCGTGGTCTTTCCGCTACCCGAAGCGGGCGCGGCGATCACGATCGCCGGTATACTCACCACTCGATGCCGCGTTGACCCTTGCGGCCCGCGTCCATCGGATGCTTAATCTTCGTCATCTCGGTGACCAGGTCGGCGGCATCCAGAAGCTGTTGTGGCGCATCGCGCCCAGTGATGACGACATGCTGCGTCCCGGGCCGGGAGCGAAGCACCTCGACTACTTCTTCTACGTCGACCCATCCCCATTTGAGCGGATAGGTGAATTCGTCGAGCACATAAAACCCGTGTTCTTCCGCGACCAATCTCCGTGCGATCTCGGCCCACCCGGCGGCAGCATCGGCCGCATGGTCGGTCTCGGTGCCCGTCTTGCGTGACCAGGACCACCCCGACCCCATCTTGTGCCATTGCACCGAGCCGCCGATTCCCTGCTCGTCATGCAGCTTGGCGAGCTCGCCGAAGACCGACTCCTCGCCCACCCGCCACTTGGCGCTCTTGACAAACTGAAACACCGCAACATCCGCACCGTGGTGCCAGGCTCGCAAGGCCATGCCAAAAGCCGCGGTGGACTTGCCTTTTCCGGCGCCCGTGTGCACCGCGAGGATCGGCGCATTGCGCCGCGCCTTGGTGGTGAGCCCGTCCTCCGGCACCATCGACGGTTGTCCCTGTGGCATCGAAACCTCCCCCGCTATCTCACGCAGCAGCGGTGGCGCCGCGCACCACACCGACGAGTCGGTCGGCGTTCAGGTGTGCTAGCTGGATGACCGGCGCATCGAGCTGCTGAGCCAGTGTGACCGCTAGATCCATTCTCACAAATGATGTCTCGCAGTCCACCACCACCGAGGCCACCCGTTCGGCGCGCAGCATCCCCGCCGCACGACGGGTCCGTCCCAGCGGATCGGGCCCGCCGGTCGCGCGGCCATCGGTGAGCACAACCACCAGCGATCGTCGATGCGGGTCGCGTCCACGCTCACGCGCCACCAGGTCGCGCGCGGCCAGAAGTCCTTGCGCCAGTGGCGTCTTGCCGCCGGTATCGAATTGCTGCAGCTTGCGCCCGGCGATATGCGTGGAGCTGGTAGGCGCCAACAACGTCGCAGCCTCCGCTCCGCGGAACGTGATGACCGCAACCTTGTCGCGGCGCTGGTACGCATCGCGCAGGAGCGACAGCGTTGCCCCGCTGACCGCCGACATCTTCTGACGAGCCGCCATCGACCCTGAGGCGTCAACCACAAAGATCACCAGATTGCCCTCGCGCCCTTCCCTGATCGCCCACTGCACGTCCGACAGCACCGGCCTGGGCAGCTTGCCGGGCTCGGTTACCCGGCCGGCCGCCGACATCAAGGTACCGAGCACGTGCACTCCGAAGCCCTCATCGGAGCTCGGTGCAATCACCTTGCCGGCCCGGTTGCGTGCTGCCGAGCGTCGTCCAGGCGCTCCCATACCAACACCCGGCACCCGGAACGTCTTGGCACGAAAGGTCGCCGACGGTGCGGGGCTGGGGCGCGATGACGCGGGCGCGGGAACCGAATTCTGCTGCGAGTCACCCGCTTTGCCGGAATCCGGGGATGGCTCTGGAGCACCCCCCGGACCGCCCGGACCCGGGCCATCCGGGTCGGGATCTGGGTCGTCCCTGCCGGAATCCTGATCCTGCGGAGGCGCGCTATCACGCATCGCCTGATCGAGCTGCTCGGGATCCAGACCCGGCTCATCGAACGGATCGCGGCGCCGCCGGTGCGGCAGCGCCAGCTCGGCGGCCACCCGGATGTCTGGCTCGCCGACTACCTCGGCGCCACGCCACGCGGCATGCGCCACTGCGGCACGCGCCACCACCAGGTCGGCACGCATCCCATCCACATCAAAGGCCGCGCACAGGGCGGCAATGCGCTGTAACTCCGCATCCGGCAAGGTGACCCGGGGTAACAGTCGCCGAGCATCGGAGATCCGGGCCGCCAGCTCAGACTCCTCCGACGCATACCGCGCCACGAATCCCGCAGAGTCAGCCTCGTAGGCCAGACGGCGGCGGATGACCTCGGCTCGCACCGCCACATCACGCGAGGCATGCACGTCGACCGCGAATCCGAAGCGGTCGAGCAACTGCGGACGCAGTTCCCCCTCCTCCGGGTTCATGGTGCCGATCAACACGAATCGCGCATCGTAGGAATGGGATACGCCGTCGCGTTCCACATGCACCCGACCCATCGCCGCTGCATCAAGGATCACATCGACCAGATGATCGTGCAGCAGGTTGACCTCGTCCACATAGAGCACGCCACCATCGGCACGCGCCAAAAGCCCTGGGGAAAAGGCATGTTCGCCGTCGCGCAGTACCTTCTGCAGGTCCAGCGATCCGACGACCCGATCCTCGGTGGCACCGATCGGCAGCTCCACCAAACGTGCGCCATCGACAGAACTCAGCACCGTCGTCAGCGCACGCACCGCGGTCGACTTGGCAGTGCCCTTCTCGCCGCGGATGAGCACCCCGCCGATGTCGGGCCGTACCGCCGAGAGCACCAGCGCCAGTCGTAATTGGTCGTGCCCGACGATCGCGCTCAGCGGGTAGCCGGGAACCGTTGTCGTGCTACTCATTTCCGGCCACCCAGGTCATGGGTACGTGCGGAATTCCGTCCTCGAGAAACTCATCACCGGCGACCACGAATCCCAGCTTGCCATACATGCCAGCCAGGTGGGCCTGCGCGTTCAACCGGCAACGTGCGCCCCCGATCTCCGCCAGCACGGCACGGACCAGTCGCGCCGCGTGCCCGCGGCCACGTTCCTCCACGGCCGTGCACACCCGGCCGATCCAGAAGCCCGAGACTCCGGGATCCGCAAGCAGTCTCAGGCCGCTGACGACATCGTTGTTTTCGTTCTTGATCCAGAAATGCCGAGTCTCGGGTTCCAGATCACGACCGTCGAGATCTTGGTAAGCACAGTTCTGCCCGACGATGAACGCGTCGGCACGCAGTCGCAACAGCCCATAGAGTGTCTCGGTATCCAGGTCCGCGGACCAACACCACCGGGATTGTGCCGGCACCGCCGGCGGCGTCACTGCCCCAAGCCGAGAACCTGTGTCCCCCAGTCCCATACCTCACCGAACAGCGTCGGCTCCTCGGAAAGATTGATGCCCAACGACGGAATCATTTCCTTGAGTTTGGGCATCCAGTTGGCGTAGCGGTCGGGGAAGCACCGCTGCATGACATCGAGCATGGCGGGCACCGCGGTAGACGCGCCCGGGGAGGCGCCGAGCAGACCGGCGATGCTGCCGTCGGCCGAATTGAGCACCATGGTGCCGAATTCCAGCGCACCGCCCTTGCCCTTTGCCGGACGGATGACCTGCACGCGCTGGCCTGCGGTGATGAGCTCCCAGTCGGCGCGCTGTGCCCTGGGCGCGAAGTCGCGCAACATGTCGATCCGGTCATCCGGGCCGAGACGCAACTGGCTGAGCAGGAAGTTCACCAGACCGAACTCCGTCAGACCCACACCGATCATCGACGCGAGGTTGTTGGGCTTCACCGTCGCCGGCAGATCGGTGATCTTGCCCATCTTGAGGAACTTGGGCGACCAACCGGCGAATGGCCCGAACAACAGCCATTCCTTCCCGTTGATCACCCGGGTGTCCAGGTGCGGCGCCGACATGGGAGGTGCACCAAGCGGCGGGAAGCCGTACACCTTGGCCTTGTGGCCGTCGGTGAGATCGGTGTTATTGGTCCGCAGGAAAGCGCCGCTGACAGGGAAACCGCCAAAGCCCTTGGCCTCCGGGATTCCGGCCTTCTGCAGCAGGCCGAGCGCGCCACCGCCGGCACCAACGAAGACGAACTTGGCCTTGAGCTTTCGCTTCTCACCTGTGCGTCCGTTGACAAGCTTGAGGATCCACCCGCCGTCGCTCTCGCGGCTGATGTTGCGCACCTCGGTGCCGAAAACGGCTGCGGTACCGGTGCGTATTCCATAGCCCACCAACTGCTTTGACAGCTCGCCGAAGTCTACGTCGGTGCCGTCCTGGCTCCAGTTCAATCCCACCGGGTCGGAGTAGTCGCGCCCGGCAGCCATCAACGGCAGACGACGCGCGAATTCATCGTCGTCGTTGATGAATTCCATCTTCGCGAACAGCGGGTTACCCACTAGGGCGTCGTGGCGCTTGCGCAGGAAGTCGACCTTGTCGGCGCCGCGCACGTAGCTCACGTGCGGGATCGGGTTCAGGAAGCCACGTACGTCGGGCAGCACACCGTTCTCCACGGCGTATGCCCAGAACTGGCGCGATACCTGAAACTGCTCGTTGACCGTGACGGCCTTGGTGATGTCGATCGAGCCGTCGGCCTTCTGCGGCGTGTAGTTGAGCTCGCACAGCGCCGAGTGGCCGGTGCCCGCGTTGTTCCACGGGTCGCTGCTTTCGCTGGCGGCCGCGTCGAGGCGCTCAATCAGGGTGATCGACAGGTCTGGCTCGACCAACCGCAACAGAGCGCTGAGTGTCGCGCTCATGATTCCTGACCCAATCAGGGCAACGTCTGTCTGCTCCACCTGCGCTTTTGACACCGGTTCACTGTCCTTTTCGAATCTGATTGGAGTAGCGATGCTTCGCCGCCACCCGGGAGTACACACAGGTTATCGCGCGAGTAATTCCATCATTCCGTCAACTAGGCTATGCCCGTGACATGGGAACCCGATGTCCTCGATGGCTACCTTCGAAAGACCATTGAACTGGGCGTTGACCCTGACGGCGAAGGTGTAATAGCCGCCACACTGGTGCGGCCGGAAATTCAGCCGGATACCGGGCGCGCGGTACTCATGGTGCACGGATACACCGACTACTTCTTCCACACCGCACTTGCCGAACATTTCCTGGCCTGCGGATACCGATTCTTCGCACTCGATTTACGCAAATGCGGTCGCTCGCGGCGCGTTCACCAAACCCCGCATTACATCAGCGATCTGGCGCTTTACGACGCCGAACTCAACGCCGCGGTAGGCGTCATCAATGGCGAGTCGGCTGGCGCATCACTGCTCGTATACGGGCACTCCGCCGGTGGCCTCATCGTCTCGCTGTGGCTCAACCGCCTGCGGATGGCCAACCGCCTGGAAGACATCTCCGGCCTGATCCTGAACAGCCCGTGGCTGGACCTCCAAGGCCGTCCCCTCCTGCGCAGCGGCAGCACCACGGCGGCAGTGAAGGCGATCTCGAGATTCCGTGCGAAACAAGCGATCCCACTGCCGCACGAGGGCGCGTACGGGGCGAGCCTGCACAAGGACTTCCACGGCGAGTTCGAGTACAACCTGGAGTGGAAGCCTGTCGGCGGCTTCCCGGTGCGGTTCGGATGGCTCAGTGCGATCCGGCGCGGACATGCCGAACTACACCGCGGCTTGGACGTCGGCGTGCCCAATCTGATCCTGCGCTCCGACCGAAGCCTCTCGGGCGACGTCGATCCCTCAGCGGCCCTGCACGGCGACGTCGTCTTGGACGTTGCGCAGATCGCACGATGGTCGGGATGTGTCGGCAATTATCAGCGGGTCGTCCCGGTTCCCGACGCCAAACATGATGTCTTCCTGTCCGCAGCGGACGCACGCGCACAGGCCTACCGGGAGCTGAATTCGTGGCTCAGCTGGTACGAAGAGCGGCCGACTACTTCAGAAAATCGCTGACCGCAGCGAGGAAGTCCTGCGGCTTCTCCACCATGGGGCTGTGGCCCGAGCCCGCAATGATGCGCGGTGGCAGCCCGGCCTCGGTGTAGCGCTGGACATTAGTGCCCGTTGGCGTAAGCACGTCCTGCGCACCCCACACCACCAGCACGGGCTTTCCCAGTCCAGCCAGTTGTTCTGCGACGGGCTTGGCGGCGTTGAGCTCGTCACCTGCCGTCGAATCGCATACCCCGGTGTGCGTCAGCTGTTTCAGAGAGCGGTGGGCCAATTCAGGCACCGGGTATCCAGGGGCGAATCCCGCCTGCAGCGCGCTATCGGTGATGGCGTCGACACCACGCAGTCGGTCGGCGGCAGGCCCGATCAGCGGCCAGCACGCCAGGCTGCCCAGCGCGGGCATCGCCTTGAGCCCGCTGGCGCCGTAAGTGTCGGAGACAACGATCCGATCGACCCGGCCTGGTTCGGCCTCGGCGACAGCCGTCGCGATATGCCCGCCCATCGAGTGGCCTACCAACAGGGCGTGGCGCACTCCGAGCGCATCAAGGGCGCGGCGCACCGCGGCGGCCTGGCCGGTGGCGCCATACTGCGCAGGATCTCGCGGAGCCTCCGAACCACCATGGCCCACCAGGTCGATAGCAATCACCCGATGGGTGCGGGCAAGCTCAGGCGCCACTTTCTCCCACCATTCGATGGAAGCCGAATAGCCGTGCAGTAGCACCACGGCACGATCCCCCGGCGGACCATACTCACGCACATTGAGGTCGGGCCCATCGAGTTGGAGTACGTGGCCACCGAAGAAGGGAGCGGCCGACCGCTGCTCCCGATCAACGAAGTATGCGTTCGCCGCCAACGTGACAACCACCACGACGAGCAGCATCAAGATCCGACGTAGCAACCTCATGGCGCGGACCCTTCTGAGTCAACTAGCCGGGAGCCAGCGGTTTACCAAGAGCTGCTGCGCAGCACTACCTCGGCCGCCAACTCCGGGGTGAGGTCCCGAGTTGCCGACCGGCGCCCCATCAGCTCAACGATCCGGTAATCGCCGTACACGAAGCGCTGACTGGCGCGGGCGATCGCCCGGGTGGTATCCGAGGTCACCAACACCGTCGTATTGATTTCCACCGGTGGGCAGTGCTTGTCGCGGATCACACCCGCTCGATCGGCAACCCGCGGATGTCCGCGATCGATCGCCACCAGGCCGATGAACCGGTCGAGCTTGGTTGCCGCCAGATCCCAGGCCAGCTCGCCGCCGGCGCGGTCTCCCACCAACAACGCCACCTTGACGCCGATATCGTCGAGCACTCCGGTGATGGCCTTGGCATGCAGGTGCGGATCGTGACCGATCACCGCGGTGCGCAGCCCGGCGGTATGCAGCCGCTCGCAGACCGAGCGATAGCTGAGCGCAAAATGTCCCGCCGCGGCGAGCATGACGACGGTGGTTCCCTTATCCGGCCCCGACACATTGACCTGCACCGTTCGGCCGTCGATGGTGACGACCTGATGCAGTTCGCCGTCACGCGCGGACGGGGGACCCGGGTGTGGGCGACGAAGCTCAGGCGGCGGACTCACGGGTGAGCCGCTTGCGCGAGGACCAAGGGCATGGGCGCACGGTACCTGAGTAAGCGCCTTCCGGTTGGGCTTTTAACCAGCCCTTTCAGGAAACGTTAACCCGGCCCGTCAGGTGCGTTCGATCTTGTCGACCTGCTTCTCCACGATGTCCAGGAAGGTCTTGGGCATCGTCGCGGTGGCCGTGACCGATGGGTCACGCAACTCAAAGGATGTCGCCACCATTGCCACCCCCTGGACGTTCGCAAAGGCCATATAACGAATGTTCGTGCCCTTGGGCATGATCATCGTTTGCTTGTAGATGAGGGCGCCGACGGGGCCGCCTTGCACCAGTTCGGTAGTCATCGACGTTCCCGGCGAGTTCTTGTCGAAAAACACCTCGTACTTGGCGCACCGAGTCGCCACGCTCTTGACGTTGGCCAGGTCGATGGTGTCGCGCAACAGGCTGACAATGATGTTCGCCCCGTTGAACCGTGCGATGTACCGCGCCGTGTTCTCGGGTCCGGGCTGGCCTGCATTGGCCAACCGGGGAGACAAACCGTCGGCGCAGCCCTGCGGATTCGAGGGCATCGCACCGACCACCTGCTGGTTGTTGACGATCACCCGACCCGGATCGGCGATAACCCTGTCGTACTGGGTGCCCTTGGGCAGCTCGTCGGCCGTGAGCAGCGATTTCGCGATGCGCTCCCCCGGCCACGTGGCTTGCCCCGCTATCGAGGGAGAGCAGCCGACGAGCGTCAACGCGGATGCTGCGATAGCTGTGATGTTTCGGAGGACCCGGTGCACCCGCACAGATTATTCGACCGCTGCCGCAATTACCGACTGTGCGCAATTACAGGATGTGACGGCGTGGACCCGCGCCAGAGTGTCTCCAGGGCGTCGACGTCAACATGCGTCTCGACGAGGTCGGCCAATCGGTCCATCTGCGCGACGCGGCAGCCGCCCACGTTGGTATCCGGAGCCACGACGAATCCTGGGCGCCCGGCCGCAGTTGCCGCTTCGGTGAGCCAGGTGCGCCGGAAATCGTCGTTGTCGAGCACTCCGTGCCAATGGGTCCCGCGAACGGCGCCGTCGGAACCGCCCTCGTGGTGATCGGTCAGCCAGGGCGCGACCGCCGAGCGGGTGACGGTGCCGTGGTGGATCTCGTAACCGGTCAGGCCCGGAGGCTGCCAGCGGCGCAGGGTCTTCTCCGGCTCGAAGACGATGTCGATATCCAGCAGGCCCAGTCCGTCGACGGTTCCGGACCCAGATTCCACGCGGTCGTCGATCGTCATGGCGAGCATCTGGAATCCACCACAGATACCCAGCACCGGCCCGCCCGTGCGGGCATGTGCGACCACCGCGTCCGCGATCCCGCTGCGCCGCATCCAGGCAAGGTCGGCAACGGTGGCCTTGGTTCCGGGGATGACGACCACATCCGCATCGGCGATATCAGAGGGGTGTGCCGCCCATCGCACGATCACTCCAGGCTCGCAGGCGATGGCCTCAATATCGGTGGAATTGGAGATCCGGGGCAACCGCACCGCGGCAACTCGCAGCCACTCCTGCCCGATGGGAGCGGCCGCGCGACCCACCTGACCCGATGCCACCACGGACACCGAATCCTCTGCGTCAAGCCATAATTGGTCGTCATAGGGCAGCACGCCGTAGGTGGGCCGGCCGGTCAGTGCGGCAAGCTGGTCCAGCCCGGGCTCCAGCAGCGCGCGATCACCGCGGAACTTGTTGACGATGAAGCCGGCGATACGCCGCTGATCCGCGGGCTCCAGCACGGCCACCGAACCGAAAAGATGCGCCAGCACACCACCCCGGTCGATATCGCCGACCAACACCACTGGGAGATCCGCAGCCTGCGCCAGACCCATGTTGGCGATATCGGTTGAGCGCAGATTTATCTCGGCGACGGATCCGGCGCCTTCACAGATCACCACGTCGAATTCCTCGCGCAGCGAGCGCAATTCCTCGGCGACCACCTGCCGCAGTTCCTCACGATGCTCGATGTAGGAACGGGCACTGACGTTTCCCGTCGCCTTTCCCCGCAGCACCAGTTGCGAGGTGCGATCGCTGCCGGGCTTGAGCAGCACCGGATTGAACCGCACCGATGGTTCCAGTCCGCAGGCACGAGCCTGAAGCGCCTGTGCCCGCCCGATCTCTCCCCCATCGATCGTCACCACGGAGTTGTTAGACATGTTCTGCGCCTTAAACGGCGCGACCCGAATCCCCTTGCGTGCCAACAGCCGACACAGACCCGTCACCACCAGGCTCTTACCCGCGTCGGAGCTGACACCCCCCACCAGCAGCGCGCCGGATACGGCGCCGGTCATGGCAGGGTGAGGATCTCTACTCCGTCGTCGGTGACCACCATGGTGTGCTCGAACTGCGCGGTCCACTTCTTGTCGACGGTCGCCACGGTCCAGGTGTCATCCCAGATTTCGTACTCCAGCGATCCCAGGTTGATCATCGGTTCGATGGTGAATGTCATACCCGGCTCGATGACGATGTCCAGGTTGGGGTCGTCGTAGTGCGGCACGATGAGCCCGTTATGGAACGTCGGACCCACACCATGGCCGGTGAAGGCGCGAACCACGCTGTAGCCGAAGCGCTTTGCATAAGCTTCGATCACCCGGCCGATGACGGACAGGGCTCTACCCGGTTTCACGGCGTTGATGGCCCGCATGGTGGCCTCGTGTGTCCGCTCGACCAGCAACCGGTGCTCCTCGGACACATTCCCGGCCAAGAAGGTGGAGTTGGTGTCGCCGTGCACACCGTCGATATAGGCGGTGACGTCAATGTTGACGATGTCCCCGTCCTGGATCACGGTGGAGTCCGGTATCCCGTGGCAGATGATCTCATTGAGCGAAGTGCAGCATGACTTGGGAAATGCCTTGTACCCCAGTGTCGACGGGTAGGCGCCTTGCGAAACCATGTAGTCGTGGGCGATGCGGTCCAGTTCGTCGGTGGTGACACCGGGGGCCACCGCCTTGCCAGCGAGCGCCAGCGCCTGCGCCGCGATCCTCCCGGCGACGCGCATCTTCTCGATCACCTCGGGCGTCTGGACGTACGGCTCCCCGATGGCCTCGGCGACCTTGGCCTTGCCCACGTACTCGGGCCGGTCGATCGATAGAGGAACCCTGCGCTCGGGCGAGAGCTCACCCGGGCGCAGCGCAGCACGTGTCGATGAGCCGCTAGCGCGAAGAGAATCAGGCGCAGTCATGAAGGCAGCGTAGCCGGAACGCCGAATCGACTAGGCGTTGATGACGATGGGGTCGCCGATGCTCACCGTGTTGTAGTACCAGGATGCGTTATCCGGGCTCAGGTTGATGCAGCCGTGGCTGACATTCGAATTGCCCTGTGATCCCGTCGACCATGGGGCGCTGTGCACGTAGACGCCGCCCCAGGTGACCCGCACCGCGTAGTAAACGGTCAGCTTGTAGCCCTCAGGATCGTTGAGCGGGATGCCGATGGTCCGCGAATCCATGACCACGGGGCTCTGCTTCTCCAGCGCCGTGAATGAACCAACTGGCGTGGGGTGCTTGGGCTTCCCCATCGACGCGGGCATCTCACGCATGACCGTGCCGTCGATCTTGACCGTGAAGGTGTGGGCGCTGATGCTGCCGATGCCCAGTACCTCTGAACCCGTCTGGAATTTGTACTTCATTCCACTGACCGACACAGTGACCGACGAATGCGAAGGCCAATACTCACGTGGCGTGAAACGGACCGTCGAATCGTCGATCCAGCTGAAGATTCCCGTCGGCACCTTTGATGCGGAGAAGTCGATGGACCGCTCGGCGGCCGGCCGATCCGCGACAGGAGCCGCGAAACGAATCGTCACGGGCATGGCCACACCGACCGTCTGCCCCGGCGTGGGTGACACGGAGGCCACCCCGCTGGGAGACGCGGCCGATGCGTGGCCAAGGGTCGCTGGTGCGGTGATCGCCATGTTCATGAGGAGCCCGGCGAGCCCGGTCACCACAAGCACACTCCGAAATGCTCTGCGCAAGCTCTCGATCCTCCCTGGATGCTGTTTTACTACATGCTAGTTCGTCAACTCCGGGCAGAACGTTAGCGACTGGGCGCACAATCAAATTCATGGGCCTGACCTCAACCGTCAGATTGGAAGCCATCGTGATCGACTGCCAGAACGCCACCATGCTCGGCCGGTGGTGGGCCGAGGCCCTCGAATGGCAGTGTTCCGAAGACCAAGACGGCGACATCGAGGTGTTTCAGCCCGACAGACATCCGCCTTCGTTGTTTTTCCTGGCCAACCGTGACCAGAAGGTGGCCAAGAACCGATTGCACCTGGACTTTCGCGGTGCCGACCAGCAGGCCGCGGTGGATCGGTTTCTGGCGCGTGGCGCTAGCAGAATCGATATCGGGCAAGGCGACGCGAGCTGGATTGTGCTCGCCGACCCCGAGGGGAACGAGTTCTGCGTGCTTGAGTCGCAAGCCAGGTAAGAAGCTATTCACCGAAGCTCCTCCTGTGCGTACCCGATGTTGTAAATGCGCCCTGCCGGGTTGTACACCGGGGCCGGCGGGTCGACATGGCGCACCAATTCGTCGAACACTTCGCGGCCGGGCATCTCGAAATCGAAGGGTTCCATCGGAAGGTCGTCATCGACTTTGAGGATCCGTCGAAGGGTGTCGGCCTCGAGACCTCGGATCAGATACTCGGCCACCAATTGCTCGGTGGTTCGGTCAAATTCCTCGATATACCACACGGCTTCGCCGACTAGGCCAGGTAATCCGACGGCAGCGACTGGAACATGACCTTGGTGGCGCGTACCGCAGCCTCTGATCCGCCACCGCCGACGATTAGCGTCGCGAACGCCATGTCTCCCCTATATCCGGCGAACCAGGCATGCGATCCGCCAGGGAATTCCGCCTCACCGGTCTTCCCGTGCACGTCGCCCTCGCTCTTGATGTCCTTCGCACTGCCACTGAGCACCGTCTCGCGCATCATCCCGCGCAGGCCGTCGATCATTTTCGAGGTCACCGGCGGTCGCTCTCCGGTGATCTCGGTGGTCTGTCCCGAAATTAGCTGCGGGACAGGTGTTTTTCCGTTCGCAACGGTGGCCGCGGCCAGTGCCATACCGAACGGCGTGACCAGCACCTTGCCCTGCCCGAATCCGTCCTCGGTGCGTTCGGTCAGGTTGACGGTGGGGGGCACGTCACCGGAGATGGTGGGGATGCCGGCGACGTTGTAGTCGGGTCCGATGCCGAATTGCGAAGCGGCGATGGTCAGTCCGTCCAGTGGCATCTCGCTGGCGAGCTTGGCGAAGGTGGTGTTGCACGAGTCGGCGAACGCACGCCACATGGGCACGGTGCCGAGGTCGAACTCGTTGTAGTTGGGAATGCTCCGGTCGCCGATGGTGATTCGCTTGGGGCAACCCAGCATGGTGTCCGGGGTGGCCATCCCCCGCTCGAGCGCGGCACCCGCGGTAATGATCTTGAACGTCGACCCCGGGGGGAACAACCCGGTGGTGGCGAGCGGCCCGTCCGCGTTGGCGGCGGCGTTCTGCGCGATCGCCAGGATCTCGCCCGTCGACGGCTTGATGACCACCATCATGGCCTTCTGGCCGCGCATGTTGACGGCGTTCTGTGCGGCGTTTTGCACGGCACGGTCCAGGCTGATCGTCTTGGACGGTGCGGGGGTGGGCTTCACCTCGTTGAGAACGGCGGTGTCGACGCCGTTCTGGTTGACGCTGACGACGCGCCAGCCGGCCTCGCCATCCAGTTCGTCGAGCACGGCCTTCTTGACCTGCGCGACGATATCGGGAGCGAAGCTGTCCTCGGTGGGCAGCAGATCCGCCATCGGCGTCATCACCACACCGGGCCGCAATGCTCCTGGGCGGGTCTCCAACGCGATGGACACCTTGTCCCAGTCGTCCTTACGCAGGGTGATCAGGTTCATCGGCGTGGTCTGCGCGCTCGCCTGCTCGGCCAGGGATGCGGCATTCATCTGATCGTCATAGGGCCGAATGGCGTCGGCCAGCGCCGTGGCGGTGCTCATCAGCGACTTACCGGCCTGCGACGCGTCGAACGAGATCCGGTACAGGTTGGCCGGCGCAAGCACCGTCGTACCGCCGGCCTCGTTGACCGTGGCCCGTTTCGCCGGATCGGTGCGCAACGAGAGTGCTTGACGCTCACCAAGTTTAGGATGCAGATCACTCGGCGCCCAGCGCACCTGCCAGCTACCTGCCGTACGCAGCATCTCCAGGCGTCCGTTGTACGCCCAGGCGCGCTTCCTGGGCAGTTGCCAGGTATACGTCGCATCGGCGCTGCCCGTGTCCTGGGTGTATTGCGAACCGTTGACCGCGGCCTTGAAAGACGTCGCCTGCAGGCCCGAAAATGCTTGGTCCAGACCCACTTTCGCGTCAGCCGGGTCGTCCGTCAGCTGTGCCGCCGAGGCGGTGTCGCCGCGGGCCAATGCCTCGAAAAACTTCTCGGCCACCGGGCCTGGCCCGTCCGGGCGCGGGGTGCACGCGACCGCTCCGGCCACCAGCAGAGCGGTGCCGAACAACGGCAGGGACCACACACGTCTGAGCATCGGGTCGATGCTAAGACCGCGGGCCTCCAAAACCCCGGAGGCACACGGGGGTTACCGGGATTAGCTGACCAGAATCGTCGCGAAGGTGCCGATGCGGGTGAATCCCGCCCTGGCATAGGACGCACGGGCCACCTCGTTGAAGCTGTTCACGTACAGGCTGGGGATCCGTCCGCTGTGGTGAACCGCGGTCGCGATGGCGGCCACCCCGGCGGTCCCAAGACCGCGGCCACGAAACTCCGGGTCAACCCACACACCCTGAATCTGGCTGACGCTGCGCGATTGTGATCCGACCTCAGCCTTGAAGATGACCCGACCATCCTCGAAACGCGCCCAGGCCCGGCCCGCCTCGATGAGCCCGGCCACCCGACGCCGGTATCCACGTCCCCCATCGCCGCTGCACGGGTCGACGCCCATCTCACCCATGAACATTTGGATCGAGGCCTTCAGGTACTCGTCCAGCTCCTCGGCACGCACCTGCCGGACCGCGGGATCGATGGCGCATGCCGGGGCGTCCAGCATTGCCAGCAGTGGCTGGCAGGCACGGACCTCCCGCGCGGGACCCCATACCAGGTCGAGGTGGCACCACATGTCGAGAACCACGTCGGCCGGGCCCACCAGGGACGGGCAGATTCGGTGCTGTTCGATGGCCCGTTCGGCGAACAGCCGAGTGTCCTCGGGCCCACCGGCCAACGGAATGATCGTGGTCCCGACGAAGCACAGGGAATCCGCCAACGCGCCCGTCGACCAGATTTCGCCGCCGATGGCGGTGGGATCGGCACCGCGGGCCTCCACCCGGGCGGCCAGCATGCAGGACGCCACCGGATCGACGTCGAGTACGGCGCGAACGGCTTCCGTGTCCGATAACCCGAGCACACGGACGGCATCGGAGGACGACGCTCCGGGCGCTCCAGGCGCCGGCAGTGTTGTCGTCATCGGCAATCGCTCCCGTATGTCCCGTTGCGCCGAGGTTCTTTTAGCTTACGGTGACGACCGGCTGGCCTGTAGGAGATTCACCGGAGCCCATCGCATCTTCCATCTCTTCGGCCAATCGCATGGCCTCCTCGATCAGCGTTTCGACGATCAGCGCCTCCGGCACGGTCTTGATGACCTCGCCCTTCACGAAGATCTGCCCCTTGCCGTTACCGGACGCCACCCCCAGGTCGGCCTCGCGGGCCTCCCCCGGCCCGTTGACGACGCAGCCCATGACCGCCACTCGCAGCGGCACCTCCATGCCCTCCAGCCCGGCAGAGACCGCGTTGGCCAGGGTGTAGACGTCCACCTGCGCGCGCCCGCAGGACGGGCAGGACACAATCTCCAGCTTGCGCGGGCGCAGGTTGAGCGATTCCAGGATCTGGTTGCCCACCTTGATCTCCTCGGCGGGCGGCGCTGACAGGGAAACCCGGATGGTGTCGCCGATGCCCCTGGACAGCAGCGCACCGAATGCGACGGCCGACTTGATGGTGCCCTGGAATGCCGGCCCGGCCTCGGTGACACCCAGGTGCAGCGGGTAATCGCATTGCGCGGCAAGCTGTTCGTACGCGGCAACCATGATCACCGGGTCGTTGTGCTTGACGCTGATCTTGATGTCGCCGAATCCGCATTCCTCGAACAGCCCGGCCTCCCACAGCGCCGATTCGACGAGCGCCTCCGGGGTGGCCTTGCCGTACTTACCCAGAATGCGCGGGTCCAGCGAGCCCGCGTTGACGCCGATACGGATCGGGATTCCGGCGTCGCCGGCCGCCTTGGCGACCTCCTTGACGCGACCGTCGAACTCCTTGATGTTGCCCGGGTTCACCCGCACCGCGGCGCAGCCTGCGTCGATCGCCGCGAAAATGTACTTGGGCTGGAAATGAATGTCGGCAATCACCGGGATCTGGCTCTTGCGGGCGATCTCGGCCAGCGCGTCGGCGTCCTCCTGGCGCGGGCAGGCCACCCGCACGATGTCGCACCCGGAAGCGGTCAGCTCGGCGATCTGCTGCAGCGTCGAATTGACGTCGTGGGTCTTGGTGGTGCACATCGACTGCACCGACACCGGGTAATCGCTACCCACCCCGACATTTCCGACCATGAGCTGACGGGTCTGGCGCCGCGGCGCCAGCGTCGGCGGCGGCGCGCCAGGAAGACTGGGCATACCCAAGGTCGTCATAAGTGTCTCCTACTGGAAGAGTCTAATCGGGTTGACGATGTCGGCGGTGATCGTCAGCAGCATGTAACCAACAATCACCACCAGGACGACATACGTCGCCGGCATCAATTTCATGTAGTTGACGGGCCCGCCCGCTGCCAGACCTCGCGCCGACCGAATCATGTTGCGAATCTTCTCGTAGGTGGCCACCGCGATGTGCCCGCCATCAAAGGGCAACAAGGGCAGCAGGTTGATCGCACCCAGCGCGAAGTTGAGCTGCGCCAACAAGATCCAGAACATGATCCACATGTCATGCTCAACCGTCTCGCCGCCCATGCGGCTAGCGCCGATGACGCTCATCGGGGTGTCCATCGCCCGCTCGCTGCCGGTGATCGAATCCCACAGCGCGCCCACCTTCATGGGGATCTTCCCAATGGCCTTCACGGTTTCGACGGCGACGGTTCCGATGAGGTTCCCGGTGGCGGGGACGGCGGTCACCGGGTTGTAGTGCTTCTGCGGCACAAAGGTTCCCAGCGAGGCACCGACGGCGCCCACGGGAATAAGCTTGCCGGCCTTCTCGTCCCAACGCTGCGTCTCAACCACGTTCACGGTGACCGATTGCGGCTTGCCGTCACGCACGATCTCGAAGACCTGTGGCCCGCGCAGCCCGCGAATGGCGGTGACCAGGTCGGTCGACGTGCTCACCGGCTTGCCGTCCGCGGCGATGACCTGATCTCCGGCGCGCAGGCCGCCGAGCGCCGCCGGTCCATCCCCCGTGCATTTGGCCATATCCTTGGGGTTGGCACTGTTTTGCGGTGCCACACAACTGGTTTCGTTGATCAGCGGATGGGTGGGCGCATCATTGTCGGGCAGACCCCAGAACAGCACGACGCCGTAGAACACCACGATGCCTATGAGGAAGTTCATGGCGGGCCCGGCGACCAGCACCGCCACCCGCTTCCAGACCTTCTGCTTGTACATCGCGCGGTCGGATTCCTCGGGGGCGAGGTCCTCCACCGAGGTCATACCGGCGATATCGCAGAAGCCGCCCAGCGGGACGGCCTTGATGCCGTACTCGATGACGTCGTTGGCGCCGCGGTTGCTCTTGCGCTTGGTGGACCACAGGGTCGGCCCGAAGCCGACGAAGTAGCGGCGCACCTTCATGCCGGTGGCCTGCGCCACCCACATGTGCCCGCACTCGTGCAGCGCCACCGATACCAAGATCGAGAGGGCAAACAACACAATTCCGATCACATACGCAGTCATCAGGTTCGAGTTTCCTCCAGGTACTTCAGTCGCGAGTGATCAGTTGCGCAGCCCGCTGCTCAGCCCAGCGCTGCGCGTCAAGTACATCGTCAACGGTAGCGGGTTCTCCTGATGTTCCCGCCCACTGGTCCGCAGCCGCCAGCACATCGGCAATTGTTCGCACGATCGACCGGAATCCGATACGTCCGGCCAGGAAGGCAGCCGCCGCCGTCTCATTGGCGGCGTTGTAGACGGCGGTCATGCATCCACCCGCCTCGCCGGCGCTCCGGGCCAGGTCAACGGCGGGAAACACCTGCGTGTCCAACGGCTCGAACTCCCAGGTGGACGCGGTACTGAAGTCGCATGCCAGGGCCGCGCCGGGCACCCGATCGGGCCATCCCAGCGCCAACGCGATGGGCAGCTTCATATCGGGCGGGCTGGCCTGGGCCAGCGTCGACCCGTCTGTAAAGGTGACCATCGAGTGCACGATCGACTGCGGGTGCACGACCACCCCGATCTGGCGGTAGGGCACACCGAACAGCAGATGTGTCTCGATGAGTTCGAGGCCCTTGTTGACCAGCGAGGCCGAGTTGAGGGTGTTCATCGGCCCCATCGACCAGGTGGGGTGCGCGCCAGCCTGCTCAGGGGTGACGTCCTGGAGCTGTTCGGAGGCCCAGCCCCGGAACGGGCCGCCGGAGGCGGTGAGGATCAGCTGCGCGATCTCGCCGCGGGTTCCTCCGCGTAGACATTGCGCAAGCGCCGAATGTTCGGAGTCGACGGGCACGATCTGCCCAGGGGCTGCGGCCTTGGTGACCAGCGGGCCCCCGGCAACCAGCGATTCCTTGTTGGCCAGGGCCAGCCGCGCCCCGGTCTTGAGCGCAGCCAGGGTGGGCCGCAGACCAAGTGCACCCACGAGGGCGTTGAGCACCACATCGGCCTCGGTGTTTTCCACCAGCTGTGTGACGGCATCGGGCCCGCTCAGCGCGGGCACGCCGAGGTGCCCCGCAGCGTCCGGATTGGCCACCGCAATGTTGGTGACCCCGGTGTCTTTGGCCTGTTGTCGGAGCAGATCGATGCTGCCGCCACCGGCGGCCAAGCCGACAACCTCGAATCGGTCGGGGTTGGCGGCGATGACTTCAAGGGCCTGGGTACCAATGGACCCGGTGCTGCCGAGGATGAGGACGCGGGCGCGTGTCACCTACCCATTGTGGGGCCTGGGCTAGCCCGCGAGCACCACTGGTCGGTGCAGGTCGACGTCGCCGCTGGCCGATCGAATGCGCAACTGGAAAGTCTCGTCCCCTTGGGCCGGGCCGTCGGCGGACTCCAGGGCGTTCGTCACCACACCCGAGCGGGTGTCAATCTGCAGGTGGGCCGCGGTGCCCTCGGCAATTCCGAGCGAGGTGTTTCCGCTCGCGGTATCGAAGATAAGCCCGCCGGTGACCGCCGAACCGATGGAGATCGATCCCGACGCGGTGGCGGCCTTCACCTGGCCTCGCAGTGCCTTGATGGCGAGCTCGCCACTGGCGGCGTTGAACCCGATGTTGCCGTTGAGTTCCCTGATCGATATCCCACCAGAGGCGGTATCGACCTTGGCCCCGCCGGTGATGGTGTCGATGATCAGATCGCCGCTGGCGGATTGGAAGCGAACGTCGGCGAAGTCGCCCTCGGCCCGGACCTCTGCCGAGGCCACCGCAATGTCCACTATCGAGTGGCTGGGCAGCTCGACGACGATGTCGATGGCGCCGGTACGGAAGGTCAGGCCTCTCGCGGACAGCACAGTAAGTAGCCCCTTGTCGTGCGTGACGCGGGTGCGCTCGGCGGTCTTGATATCGAGCGCCTTGGACTCGTCGTGCGGCCGGACGCTCACCACTGTGTCCGCACGATCGGTGGCAATGACCCGCAGGGTGCCGTAGGCCATTTCAACCTTGGCGGTGATGGGGTGGGGCGTGTCGAACCTCGGCGAAGCAGTCATGACGTTCCTCTCTGTGGTGGTGTTACCGGACCCAGCCGCTGATGGTGTTTCCGCGGTGGGATGTTGCTGATGTCGTGGACTTCCCTGCTGCGACGGTGGCGGCGCGCACGAGCCAGCCGTTCAGCGAGATCCCGTCGTGTGCGGCGGCCGCCTCGACGATGGCGCGCAGGTTCTCCGGGAGCCGCAGCGTGACGCGCCAGGTACCACCCCCGTCATCGGAGACGACGGGGGGCTGCGACGGCGTTTGTTCGATGGGCCGCGTGACCACGAACTCGGGCTCACGACCGCGCAGTCGTACGTCTACCGAGGTAGGGGCGAGCTCGCGGGTGATCTCCTCTGCGGCTGTCGAGAGGGCGTCCAACAGTGCGAGACGGATCGCCGAGTCGAGCGGCGCGGTCAGTCGGTCGCCGAGCTGCTCGGCCTCTGATCCACCGGCCTTCGCGGCGATGGCGAGGTCCTGGCGCACCGAATCGACATACGGTTGCAAATCCATGGTGTCATGGTGACATCATTTTGATGTCATGGCAAGTGTCATTGTGACGACACCCCCAACATCTACTACCGGATCCGTAGAGTCACCGGACGACATGGCAGACTGACCACCGAAGAAGATCAAGAGTTCGGGTCAAGATTCTGAGGAGGGCTGGCGGTGGCCACGACCGAGGTTGTCAAGCACGACGGTGTCGATCCCGAAGATGTGCCTTCCGCCGCATTCGGGCGCGGTCTATCCGGACAGAACCCCCGGGTCCTCCACATCCTCGGCATCGCGATCGCGGGCTTCCTGCTGCTGATGCTCAAGGGAAATCACGTCGGCAAGGTCGAGGACATCTTCCTCATCGGGTTCGCCGCGATAGTGCTGGCGTTCACCGTCAACGACTACCTCGGTCGTCGTTCAGGCCGCATCCGCTAGCGCTTGGAGTCGTCTCCGGCGCCGAGCGTGCGGATTACGTCGAAGTATCGCCTGACGGCTAGCCCTCGGAAGCCGCCAATTGGCCGCACGCGGCGGCGATCTCCCGACCGCGGGTATCGCGCACCGTGCAGGACACCCCGTGCTCGCGGACGCGTCGCACGAATTCGCGCTCGACCGGTTTCGGGCTGGCATCCCATTGGCTGCCCGGCGTCGGGTTCAGTGGAATCAAGTTCACGTGAACCAACTGCCCCAACGCTTTTCGTAACTTCTTGGCGAGCATGTCGGCACGCCACGGCTGATCGTTGACGTCTCGGATGAGGGCGTACTCGATCGACACTCGGCGCCCGGTGGCGTCGGCGAAATAGCGCGCGGCATCGAGCACCTCACCGATGGCCCATCGGGTGTTGACGGGCACCAGGGTGTCGCGCAGCTCGTCATCCGGGCAGTGCAACGAGACCGCGAGGGTCACGCCGAGCCCCTCGTCGGCAAGTTTCCGGATGGCCGGTGCCAGCCCCACCGTGGAGACGGTGACACCGCGTTGCGAAATACCGAAACCGTCGGGAGGCGGTGCGGTGATCTTGCGCAGCGCCGTGAGCACCCGGTTGTAGTTGGCCAGCGGTTCCCCCATGCCCATGAACACGATGTTGGACAACCTGCCCGGCCCTCCGGGCAGCTGGCCGTCACGCAAGGAGGCCGCGGCGTCGCGGACCTGTTCCAGAATCTCGGCGGCCGACAGATTGCGCGTGAGTCCGCCCTGGCCGGTGGCGCAGAACGGGCAGGCCATCCCGCACCCCGCCTGGGATGAGATGCACAGCGTGTTGCGATCGGGATAGCGCATGAGAACCGATTCGACCGTGCTGCCATCATGCAAGCGCCACAAGGTTTTTCGTGTGTCGCCGGAATCGCAGGCAACCTGGCGCAACGGGTGTAACAGGTCGGGAAACAGTGCCCGCCCCACCGCATCGCGGGAGCCTGCCGGCAGGTCGGTCATCGCTGCCGGATCGGCCACCAACCGTCCGTAGTACTGGTTGGCGATCTGCTTGGCGCGAAACGCAGGAAGCCCCAAGGCTTGTACCGCGTCACCGCAGTCCGCGACGGTCATATCCGCCAGATGCCGCGGCGGCATGGCCCGACGCGGCGCGTCGAAGACCAAGGGGAGTTGGGATGAGCCGCTTGCGCGAAGACCGTCAGGCGGAGCGTTCTCGGCAGACATAGTGGTGCCAGTATCCCAGCTGATCACTAATCCCCGGTAGCCGAGCGGGCGCGCACGTGCATCCGCTCCCCCTGCGGGCCGAATATGTGCAGCACTTCGACGGGCTTGTCGGTCGGATTACCGAACCAATGCGGCACATGGGTGTCGAATTCGGCAGCCTCACCGGCGGGCAGCACCAAGTCGAGCTCGCCGAGCAGCAAGCGGACCTTCCCCGACAACACGTACATCCATTCGTAGCCGTCGTGGACCTTCAGGTTCGGCTCCCCCTTCGGCGAGTGCGGCGGGATGATCTGCTTGTAACACTGCACTCCGCCGGGCCGGCGCGACAACGGCAGATAGATCGATCCGTGCCGTTTGAACGGTTTGAGATGGACGCGCGGATCACCGGTGGGCGGCGCGTTCACCAACTCGTCGAGCGGGACCTGATGCGCCTCGGCCAGCAGCAGCAGCAGCTCCAGGGTGGGTCGCCGCTGACCGGATTCCAGACGAGACAGTGTGCTCATTGAGATACCAGTGGATCCTGCCAACTCCGCCAAGGTGACCTGGCGATGCAGGCGCAACGCCCGCAGCCGCGGGCCCAGTGCGTCGAGCACGGCCTCCAATCGCTGATTCTGATCGTCCATACCGTCCATACTGCGGCCGATGTTGCCACTTTGGCAAGAATACTTGTGCATTTCGCAGGAACGGCCCAATAGTGGTGTCATGAACAAACTCTGGGATGTAGCCATCGTGGGTGGCGGCGCCGCGGGCCTCTCCGCGGCCATCACTCTCGCGCGATCACGCCGGTCGGTCGTCGTGATCGACGATCACCAGCCGCGTAACGCACCGGCGGATCGGGTCCATAACTACCTGGGGCGTGAGTCGACGCCGCCGGCCGAGCTGTTCGGCATCGGTCGCGACGAGGCGGCCCACTACGGCGCCACCTTCCGCGACGGCCGCGTCACCTCGGTCTCCCACGCGGACAACCACTTCGATGTGACGGTCAATGACGGCGCCACCGTCCACACCCGTCGAGTACTGGTGGCCACAGGCGCGGTGGATGAACTCCCCGAGATCGAGGGACTGGCGCAGCGCTGGGGACGCGACGTCCTGCACTGCGCCTACTGCCACGGGTGGGAAGTGCGCGATCGCGCCATTGCGGTCTTGGGCACCGGCCCCCTCGCGGTCCACCATGCTTTGATCTTCCGCCAGCTCAGCGAGAACGTCACCCTGGTGCGGCACAATGATTTTCCTCTGTCGCCGGAGGAAGCGGCACAGCTGGCCCGCCGGAACATCGGCGTCATCGACGGACCCGTGACCGGGCTGCACATCGCCGATGACGCGCTCACCGGGATCGAGCTGGAAGCGGGTACCACCGTGGCATGCGATGCATTGGTGGTCGCGACCGTGGTGTCGGCGCGCATCGAGATGCTTGCGCCTGTTCGCCTCACGGCGCAGGAAATGCGGTTTGGCGAGCATCTGCTGGGGACCTATCTGCCAGTTACCCGGGGCGTCACGGCAGTTCCGGGCATCTACGCCGCCGGAAACGTCACCGACATCAAGGCACAGGTCATTACGTCGGCGGCGGCCGGAACTGAGGTCGCCACTTTCATCAACGCCGACCTCGTGGTCGCCGACGCACAGGAGCTACAACATGCATGATCATCACAACCCGCCGTCCGACGAGAAGTCGTGGGACGAGTTCTACTCGTCGTGTGGAGCACTGTGGAGCGGGAACGCCAATCCGCAATTGGTAAAAGAGATTTCGTCACTGCCACCACGCACCGCACTGGACGCCGGCTGCGGTGAGGGCGGTGACGCCATCTGGCTAGCCCAGAAGGGCTGGCGGGTCACCGGTATGGACTTTGCACAGACCGCGCTGCGCCGCGCCGCCGATAACGCCGCGAAGGCCGATCCCGAGCTAGCCAACCGGATCACCTGGGCGCAGGCGGACCTAACCACGTGGCAGCCAAGCCGTCGTTTCGATTTGGTGACATCGCATTTCATGCACCTGCCGACCAAGCTGCGCGAGCCCCTGTTTTCATCGCTGGCCGCCGCCGTGGCCCCGGGTGGCACGCTGCTCATCGTCGGGCACCATCCCTCGGATATGCAGTCGGAGATCGGGCGACCAGACCTACCCGACTGGTACTTCACCGCCGAGGACATCGCCGACACCCTCGACCCGGACCGGTGGAACATCCTCGTCGCCGAATCACGCAATAGGACGTCCACGCGCGATGGCGAGGAGTTCGATATTGCCGACACCGTGCTGCGAGCGGAGCGCACGCCGTCCGAGGCCTAGGGGATGGCTGCAGGTTCTCCTGAAAGGGCCTCGCGTGCAGCCTCTTCCACCGCGGTAAGCACATCGGGATCCAGCCCGCGGCGGCCGACGACCGACAGCGTCGCCAGGTTCGCCGCGGGCATGGACTCCACCGGGGCAATACCGTCGGGCAGCCAGCCGATGATCGGCAGTAGCGCCATGCCCAGACCCGACCGCAGCCCCGCGTACAGCCCCGACAGATCCGGCGACTCCCCGACGATCTGGTACTGACGACCCAGCGTGTACAGCGCGCTGAACATGGGCGCGCGCAGGGTGCACGGTTCGGTGAAGGTCATGATCTGCAACGACTCACCGGGACTCAATTTGTACCCACGGGCCGCCACCCACTGCAGGCGTACGGTGCCCACCGCGTTGGCACGATCTAGACCCGACCCGTCGAGAATCACCGCCAGATCCATACTGCCCCGGTCGACGGATTCTGCGAGATAGACATTGCGATCGAAACGCACCCGCACCGACCAGTCCGACAGGTGGTTGCGTAAGGCCGTGGTGATGCTCGGCAGGATCAGGTCCGCGCCGTGCTCGGTGACCCCGAGAGCCAGCGTCCGTTCCTGACCGACAATCAGGTCGTCAACCGCCGCGTCGTGCGCGGCGAGAATGCGGCGGGCGTGTGCCAGCAGCTGCGCGCCCTTATCGGTGAACACCACCCCACGCCCGGAACGCCGGACCATCGGCTCCCCGACCGCGGTCTCAAGCTTGCGCACATGCTGACTCACCGCGGACTGGGTCAGGTGCAGCACAGCGGCAGCTCGGTGGAAGCCCCCACAGTCCGCGACCGCGACGAGCGAGCGCAAGGGTGCGATATCGAGCGTCGAACTCGCCATGCCGCCACCGTAGTCCGATCACAATACTTGATCAATATTTTCTCCCCCGCGTGCAGAATATCGATTCTGCATGCGACCCAAGAATCAATTGATAACGATTACTGATTGATTCTGATCAGTAATTATCGTTGGACATCGCCCCTTGCGACCGGCGACCATGGCACTTATGCAGAAGACTCCGGTGCCCATGACCAAGTCCTCGGCGGTCGCACTGACGTTCCTGTACGCGCTCGGGTACCCCATTGGCGCACTGTCGGTGTCGGCCATGACGCCGATGCTGGTGCTGGTCGCGCGCTTCGCCCTCGCCGGAGCAATCCTGGCCGCCTGGGCGCTGCTAGCGAAGGCCGCCTGGCCGACCGGCCGCCTGCTCGGACATGTCATCGTCACCGGACTGCTGATGCAGGCCGTCCAGTTCTGTGCGCTGTACGAGGCCCTTGAACACGGGGCGCCGGCCGTGCTGGGCGCCGTTGTGATCTCAATGAATCCCGTGGTCACCGCGATGCTCGCCGCACTGTTCCTGGGTGAACGCCTCAACGGGTGGCGGGTTGTCGCCCTCGGCCTTGGCGTGCTGGCGGTGCTGGCCGCATGCGCCAACCGGCTGCTCGCCACCGGCGGGCTCGACACCGTGCTGGTACTACTCCTGGTCGCGCTCTTGGGTCTGGCCGCCGGTGGGGTCTACCAGCAGCGCTTCTGCGCCGATGTCGACTTCCGCGTCAACAGCGCCATCCAGAACCTCGCCGGCCTGTTGCCCGCCGGCGCACTGGCCCTGCTGACGCCCAGTGCCGTGCACGATCCATGGAAGGCGGCGGGCGCAGTTGCGGCAGTCGTGCTGTTCAACGCCACCCTGTGCACCTCGCTCTACGTTCGATCGGTAAGCACGTTCGGCGCGGCGGCGGTCGCGATGCTGTTCTGCGTCATCCCGGCCGTCGCCGGACTGTTGTCCTGGGCACTACTCGGCCAGCGCGTCGATGTCGGCATGGGAATCGGCCTGGTCATCGGTGCACTCGCGTGCTGGCTCAACGCCCGCGCAAGCCGGCTCGCCAAAGTTGGACGTCGCCGGCTTCGCGGCTCCGAGGCCCAGGAGCAGCCCGCAATCGAGGTGGCGACCGCCGCGCCTACCCGTGCGCCGGTGGCAGCCAGCTAGCCTGGCTGAATGCGTGGCCTGAAACTCGGTGGTTTGATCCTGCTCGGAGCACTGCTCCTGGTGCCCGGATGTTCCCGGGGAGCATCGGTGTCTCCGACTCCCCCCTCATCGAGCCTGCCGTCCACGAGCGGCCCCGCCAGCACCACCAGCAAGACGACCACCACGACCACCTCGAAGACTCCGATCGATCTGCCCGAGCCCGCCAAGGGCGCACCGTACGACGCTGTAGCCCAGTGGATTTCCAAGGGCGCCCCGGTGGAAGCCGCCAACTTCCATTCCGCCACCAGCAGGGATGGACAGAAGACCGATCTCGGCGAGAACGTGGCCTTCACCACGCCGTCGGGCAAGACCCGCTGCATGACGAGCAACATCGAACCGGACACGCTGTCCTGCCTTGTCAGCCTGACCAATCCCCCGAAACGACCCGCCGATACGGAGGGCAATTGGGTCGGCGGATGGACAGATTTCAGCGGCAGCAAGGTCACGGTCGGCGGGCTGCACGGCGACCCGGGCCCCTTCCAAAGTGGTGACGGAAACCCGCTCGACTACGGCGGCCGGCTGACATTCGGCGACTTCAGTTGCCGCAGTGAGACTTCTGGCCTCTTCTGTGCAAGCACCAAGGCCAAATCCGCGGTTCGGATCAGCGATGCCGGGATCGAACCCTTCGGCTGCCTGAAAGAAGCCACGCCCACCGACGGCAGCGGTCGTGAGTTCAGCTGCTAGCGCGCAAGTACTCCTCGCCACGGGGAGAGAGCCGGTAACCCACCGGCAGGCTCAGCGTCAGGCCCATGTTCTTGAGCTTGCGCACATGCACCTTGAACATCGCCAGATCGGGCCACCGGGAGCAGGCTTCGAGGTCCTTGGCCCGTATCTCGGGGCGGCGGGCGATCTCCCGCAATACCTCACGGGTCCACGGACCCACCGTGGCGCTGCGATCCATCCGGTCCAGCCGCGCATCGATATCGGCAATGTCCTGCACCGATAGTGCGACCGCAGCGGCCAGCTCCGCACGCGGATCGGCCATCTCTATCTTGCGGAATGCCAAGCGGTACAACCGATCAGCGCCGGTAGCACCGACATCACTGCGCGCCGCCTCGGCCGAGGGGTATCCGGCCAGGTGTGCGTCGGTGTCGTCGATATCGCATGCGATGATCTCGTCGACGGCATCGACCTCGATAAAGTCGAACTCGGTCATGGAGCGAATACGGTCGGATCCCACACGGTAGCGCCCACCCACCTTCACCTGCGGGCGCTTCCAGCGCCGATAGGCCACCGAGATGGTGCCGTCATGAATTCCGGCACGCAACCTCGGCTCGAAGAGCATTAGATCGCCAGCGCCCCGCCGTAAAGACTTTCGAGGGCCTGCCAATGCCGCTCGGCGGCGAGTTCGTCGTATGTGGGGTTATCGGGGACGGCGTAGCCATGTTTGGCCGGATACGTCTCGACGGTGTGCCGCACCCCGCCGTCGGTCAACACCTCTTCCAAGAGCTGCGCCTGCTCGGCCGGGAAGGAGGCGTCCCCCTCGGCGGCGGCCACCAGCACCACGCCGCTGATTCGCCCGACGAGGTGGTGCGGGCTGTTCGGGTCGTCTGCGTTGGCGAGGTTGCCACCATGAAAGGATGCGACCGCGGCAACTCTTGAAGCATGAGTCGCCGCTACCCGCAACGCAATTCGGCCGCCCATGCAGTACCCGGTCAGCCCCACCGTGTCCCCTGTCACCTCGGGCTGCTGCGCCAGTGCGTCCAGAAACGCTTCCGCATCGGCGTCGATCCGATCGGGGGTGAGCGTCCCCATCACCGCAAACAGCCGGGTGCGTTCCTCCGGATCACCAAAGGCGGTGGACAAATCGAACGGCGCCCAATCACCCTCCCGGTAGTACACATCGGGGACCAACGCCACGTACCCGAGGGCGGCGAGCCGATCCCCCATCTCCCGCATGACCTCGCGGGCGCCGCCCGCGTCGGGATAGAGGATGACACCGGGTCCGGGCCTGTCCGGCAGATGCAGGGTCGCGGGGCATCGCCCGTTGGATGTGGTGATCAAGATCTCGCGGCGCGCCATGTTTCCATCAAACCAGTCACTCCGGGTAGCTACCGCGCTGGTACCGTTGCGTGGAACACATTCGTTAAAGACCCGGGGGGAATCTGATGGCCTTCTTCGACACGCTGTCCACTTCATGGCAAATCTTCAAGACATCGCTGCGGGTGCTGAACTCGCGCAAGGAGCTCGTCCTGTTTCCCATTCTGTCTGGGCTCAGCACGATTCTCGTCGCGGCCGCGATGGTGATCCCAGCGATCCTGTTGCTGCCCGCACCCGCCGGCGATGACGTCCCGCCGCTGTACTACCCGGTGGTGGCCGTCGCGTACTTCGTCCTGCTGTATGTCGCCACGTTCTGGCAGGCGGCACTGGTCTCTCAGGCGAATGTCGCGCTGGAGGGCGGCGACCCCAGTGTGGCCGCAGGCGTTTCGACGGCCGCCGCCCGCGGCGGACGTCTTGCACCCTGGGTACTGATCACCGGAACCGTCTCGTGGGTCATCAGCGTGATCGAGGAGCGCGTGCCCTTCATCGGCCGGTTCCTCGACGTTGCATGGAAGGTCGTCTCGTTCCAAGTGCTGCCGGCGATCGTGCTGGAGGATCTGGGAGCCGTCGCCGCCGTCAAAAAGACCAAGGAGACACTCAAACGCTCCTGGGGCTCGAACGTCGTCGGGATCGCCGGGCTGAACATCTTCACATTCCTGTTCATGTTGCCCGCGGTCGCCGTGATAGTCCTTGCCGCGATGTCGGGAATCGACGCCGTCGTCGGGGTCGCCGTCATTGCGGGACTACTCTGGATCCTGCTGGCCGTCATTGTCGGCTCGGCACTCACCGGCATTTACCAGACCGCGTTGTACCGGTCCACCGTTGATGGACACCTCCCCGGGCCGTTCGCCGGCGTCGATGTGAACCGGATCTTCAAGGTCAAAAACCGCTGACGGTGGGCGCATTCGCCGAATCGTGGCGCCTGCTGCGGACTTCCGTGCAGATATTGCGCGCATGGTCTGTCCTGATCGGATTCGCGGGCCGAGCCATCCTGTGGAGCATGGTCGTCGCGGTACTGATCTACCTCGCCACGCTCGCCATTCCGGACACCGCGGGGTGGGCCCGCGCCGGGGTGGTGGGCGTCGGTTATCTGCTCGCCGCGTATGTCACGGTGGTCTATGAGGCCGCATTGGTCACCCAGGCGCATCTGACACTCGGCGGAGCCGATCCGTCTCTCCGAGCCGGCACCGTCGCGGCCGCCAGCAAGCGCCGACAGCTCATGCCCTGGGTGCTCATCACCGCCGCCGAGACGTACGCGGTGAGCGATATCGAGGGAACCGCGGCCACCACGCTGGCTGGCGGCTTGTGGCTGGCGATCACCATGCTGATCTTGCCCACAATCATGCTTACGGACACCGCCGGGTGGACGGCAATTCTTAAGGCGCTGAACCTCTTACGGAAGCACTGGGCACTGGGCGTAATCGGGGCTGCCTTGGTGACGACCGCAACCGCCATCCTGGTATCGCCGGGTCTCGTTCTGCTGACACTGGAGCCCGAGTCCACCGAACTGCTGCTGCTGTTCGGTGCACTGGCGCTGGTGTGGCTGTTGCCGACGGTGATCATCTCGTTGGCGCTGGTCGTCGTCTACCAGACGCTGCTGTTTCAGGCCATTCTGTACCGAACCGCAGTCGGCTAGATAAACAGCGTCAGGACAATCCAGGTAGCAACGGCCGAGGGCAGCAGCGAATCGAGCCGATCCATAATGCCGCCGTGGCCCGGCAGCAGCGTGCCCATATCCTTGATGCCCAAGTCGCGCTTGACCTGAGATTCCACCAGGTCACCGAGCGTGCCGGTGATGACGAGCATGATTCCCAGGGCGATACCCACGGCCCAGTGATGTCCAAGCAAGAACGTCACCGCAAGGGTCGATGCTGTCGTTCCCACCAGCAGTGAGCCCGCCAACCCCTCCCAGGATTTCTTGGGACTGATCGCGGGCGCCATCGGGTGCTTGCCGAACAAGACGCCCGCCGCGTATCCGCCGATATCGGAGAATGTCACCCCCAACATGAGGCAGAACACCTGTTCCGCACCGTTTTCGGGATAGACCAGCAGCGCGCCGAAGGATGCGAACAACGGGATCCATGCGGCGACGAACACCGTGATGGCGACATCGCGAAGATAGTTCACCGGCTGCTGGTTCAGGCCATGCCCGACCAGACGCCAGATCATGCACACCACAACGGTTGCGCCGAAGGCGCCGAGAGCACCAGTGGTCCCCCACGGCCAGGTCAGCCAGATCGTCGCCTGCCCGCCGACAAGCAGCGGAATGAACGGCACCGAGATGTCCGCCTGCCGGAGCCGCTTGGTCACCTCCCACATGGCAATCGCCATGAAAAACGAGATGATGCCGACCCAGATTTCCTTCTGGTACAGCAGCGAGAAAATGATCAGGGCCGCCAGCAATACGCCGACGCCAATGGCGGCGGGCAGGTTACGCCCGGCCCGGGACTTCACTCCCGAAGGGGGCGCGGGGCTGCTGCCGGGGGCCGGAGCCGCGTCGGTATCTCCCATGGTCGTCATTACCGGTGGCCCTAGACCTCCAGTAGCTCGCCTTCTTTGTGCTTCACCAGCTCGTCGATCTGGGTTACATACTGGGCGGTGGTTTTGTCGAGATCCTTTTCCGCGCGGCCGACCTCGTCCTCGCCGGCATCGCCGTCCTTCTTGATCCGGTTGAGCTCGTCATTGGCCTTGCGCCGGATATTGCGCAGGGTCACCTTGGCGTCCTCACCCTTCCCCTTAGCCTGCTTCACGAGCTCACGGCGGCGTTCCTCGGTGAGCTGCGGGATAGCGACACGGATGATGCTGCCGTCGTTGCTCGGGTTCAGCCCCAGCTCGGAGTTGCGGATGGCATCCTCGATGGCCTTGAGCTGATTTGCCTCGTAAGGCTTGATGATCACCATGCGCGCCTCGGGCACGGTGATACCGGCCACCTGCGTAATCGGCGTCGTGGTCCCGTAGTAGTCGAAGACGACCCGCTGGAACATGCCGGGGTTGGCACGCCCGGTACGAATGGTCGCGAAGTCGTCGCGGGCGACCGTCACTGCCTTTTCCATTTTCTCCTCGGCGTCGAGAAGAACCTCGTCAATCACGGCTCAGAACCTCCATATTTGCGACCATCACGGTGTCACCAGCGTTCCGATCTTCTCACCTGCGACCGCCCTGGCGATATTCCCTTCGGTCAGCAGGTTGAACACCAGGATCGGCATTCGGTTGTCCATACACAGGCTGAACGCGGTCGCGTCGGCGACCTGCAGCCCCCGGTCGATGACCTCGCGATGAGTGATCTCCGGCAGAAACTCGGCATCCGGGTTAGCGCGCGGGTCATCGGTGAAGATGCCGTCGACCGCCTTGGCCATCAGCACGACTTCGGCCCCGATCTCCAGGGCACGCTGTGCGGCGGTGGTGTCGGTGGAGAAGTAGGGCAGCCCCATGCCGGCACCAAAGATGACGACGCGGCCCTTCTCCAGATGCCTTCTGGCCCGTAGCGGAATGTACGGCTCGGCAACCTGCCCCATGGTGATCGCGGTCTGCACGCGCGTGACGATGCCTTCCTTTTCCAGGAAGTCTTGCAGTGCAAGGCTGTTCATGACGGTGCCGAGCATGCCCATGTAGTCCGAGCGGGTCCGTTCCATACCGCGCTGCTGAAGCTGTGCGCCGCGGAAGAAGTTGCCGCCGCCGATCACAACCGCGACCTCGGCGCCGCTGCGGACGACCTCAGCAATCTGGCTCGCCACCCGGTGGACCACATCGGGGTCAAGGCCGACCGCTCCCCCGCCGAACATCTCGCCGCCGAGCTTGAGCAGCACCCGCTTATATCCGGTGCGGCTCACATCGCGAGTCATCACGCCTCCTGGTCACGGGATCACACAAAGCACAGCCATCGGGCCCTCCGAGAATCCCCGGCGCCGCGACAGCCCTAACTATCCTGCCCTATTGGGCGACGCTCGTTGGCACGACCCGGCGAACTGTCAACGGTCCGGCCGATATTGCCGCGGGAGTGTGTGGGTATTCGATCCCACGAATCCGCTTGTGCCACACGTGAATCAATAGCCACAAGTTCAGCGAGATTGTCGGTGGGCGTCGCTACGATTCGAACATGCGTTCCATCGTTGAGGCTGACGTCGAACGGGTGCTCGACGCCCTCGACTCTGCGGTCAACGCGGTCTTCGCAGTAGATCCGACGATGTTGACCCAGTTCGATCGTTTCGCCGTATTGCAGCGGCTGGAGACCGTGGCGCGACGGCTGTCGGCCGCGACCGTTCCGCTGGTGAGCGAGATTGCCGCCACCCACGTTTCAGGGCAGTTCGGCGGAGCCAACGCCACCGATGTCCTCGCCGACGGGCTGCGGATCACTCGCACCGAAGCGCGACATCGACTAGCGGAGGCACAGGATCTCACTCCACACCTCGCGATGACCGGCGAGCCGTTGGACCCGGTACTGCCGGTGACCGCGGCCATGTATCGCAGCGGGTCGATCGGCCGACAGCATGTGGCGGTCATCCGTGGGTTCTGGGATCGGGTGCCGTCGGCCATCGACAGCGATACCGCGGCGCATGCCGAATCTCATCTCGCACAGTTGGCCACCGACTTACGCCCCGACGAGCTGCGCAAGGCCGCCGATCGGCTGTTGGCGCACCTGGACGCCGACGGCAAGTTCAAGAACGCCGACCGCGCGAAATGCCGGGGATTCGCCATGGCGCGCCAAGGCACCGACTTGATGACCTCTGGCACCTTCAAGCTAGACCCGGAACTGCGCTCATATCTCGACGCGGTGTTCGCGAAATACGCAGCACCCGGAGCCTGCAACCCCGACGACGAACATCCGGTTGATGGCACCGAACCCGACCGCGACGCCGTGAACCGGGATCAACGTACCGCGCCACAACGTCAGCACGACGCCTTGAAGGCGTTGTGCCGTATCGCCTTGGCGTCCGGTGACTTGGGATCACATCGCGGACTGCCTGTCACTACGGTGGTATCCACCACGCTGCGGGAGCTGGAAACGGGATCCGGGACAGCCGTGACCGGTGGCGGATCATTGCTGCCCATGTGCGATGTGGTCAGAATGGCCGCGCACTCTCGCCACTATTTGACGATCTTCGACGATGACGGGCGCCCGCTGTGGCTGGGCCGGTCCAAGCGGATCGCCACCGCCGATCAGCGGATCGTGCTTGCGGCCCGCGATCGCGGCTGCACCTACCCGGGCTGCGATCGGCCGATGTTTCACGCGCAGGTGCACCACATGCACGAGTGGGCCGACGGCGGGCACACCGATATCGATGGCCTCACCTCAGTGTGCGATCCCCACCATGCACTACTCGGCACCGGCGAGAACGATTGGCAGACACGAGCGGGACCCGACGGACGCACCCAGTGGCATCCACCGAAACATGTTGATCCAGAGCAAATCCCACGAACCAACCACTTTCACCACCCCGACGACCACTTACTGGAGTAATGCGTCGCCCGCTCGCACGTCGGTCAGCCCTGCCAGCACCTTCGGCAACGGCTCCACATGCAGCACGCCGAGACGCTGGGTGGCCCGAGTGAGCGCGACGTAGAGCTCGGCCGCACCCCGTGGTCCGTCGGCCAGGATGCGTTCCGGCTGCACCACCAGGACGGCGTCGAACTCCAGCCCCTTGGTCTCCGACGCCGGAACCGTGCCCGGCACCCCCGGCGGCCCGATCACCACACTGGCGCCTTCCCGTCCGGCCTCGTCGCGCACGAATTCCTCAATCGCTGTGGACAATTCATCCTCGGTCAGTTGCCTTGACCAGGGCGGTGTTCCACACGAACGAACGGACTCCGGCGGCTGGGTGCCCGGTGCGAATTCGGCCAGCAGCGCGGCGGCCACGGCCATGATCTCGGCGGGGGTGCGATAGTTCACCGACAACGGTCGATACACCCAGCGGCCCGGCACATACGGCTGCAGCGCGGAGTCCCAGGACGTAGCGCCGGCTACCGATCGGCGCTGAGCCAAATCGCCGACCACGGTGAACGAGCGGCTTGGGCAGCGGCGCATCAGCACCCGCCAATCCATGTCGGACAGCTCCTGGGCCTCGTCGATCACGATATGGCCGTACGTCCAGTCCCGGTCCGCGGAGGCACGCTCGACGAGATCGCGGGTGTCGCGCTCGGTGAATCGTTCCGCGAGATCCTCGGCGCCGAGTAGATCGGTGGCGAAGAGGTGGTCCTCGTCGTCCATCATGTCCTCGCGGCCCGTCATCATGTCGAGCACCCCGGAGGCGTACTCGGCCTCGGCCCTGCGCTCCCGTTCGGCGGCCTCTTCCGCCGCCTTATCGCGACCCACCAGGTCAACCAGCTCGTCGAGCAGCGGGACATCCGAAACCGTCCACGCGTCCCCGACAGACCGCGCCAGGACCGGATCAGCGCCGGCCGCGCGCAGCCGCTCGGGTGAGGTGTACAGGTCCGCCAACAGGGCCTCGGGCGTCAGCATCGGCCACAGCTGGTTGAGTGCGGCGGCGAATCCTTCGTGGTCCCCCAGTTCGTCGAGCAGTTCCGCGCGCAGATGCTCCCAGGCCTTGCGGTCCTCACGGGTCAGCCAGCCCTTCCCGATGCGCGGGATCGCCCGCTCGGTGAGCGCCCAGGTGAGAACGTCGGTGAACACCGCGCGGGCCTCGTTGTGCGGGAGCTTGCTTGCACGCGCCTCGTCGATGGCCCATTGAGCGATGTCGGCATCGATGCGCACCGCGACATCGGCAAGCTGGATCGGCAGCGGCGACTCGGGGGTCCGCTGCCGATCCGCGACGGCAGCCGCGAGCACATCGAGAATCTGCAGCGAGCCTTTGAGTCGCGTCGCATCTGCGTCGTCCTCGGCGGTGACCTTCATTCCCGGCAGGAACTCTCCCGCCGTCGTGAACACCACATTCGTCTCGCCCAGCGAGGGCAGCACCCGCGAAATATGACTGAGGAAGGCCGCATTGGGCCCGACCACGAGCACACCGTGGCGTTCCATCCGTTTGCGCTGGGTGTACAGCAGATAGGCGACACGGTGCAAGGCCACCACCGTCTTGCCGGTGCCGGGGCCGCCCTCGATCACCAGCACGCCCGGATGGTCGAGCCGGATGATGCGGTCCTGTTCGGCCTGGATGGTCGCCACGATGTCGCGCATCCCGTCGCCGCGCGGCGCGTTGACGGCCGCGAGCAGCGCGGTGTCGCTCATCGTCCCGCGTTCCCCGTCACGCTCTTCACTCTCCGGGCGCCCCAGCAGCTCGTCGCTGAAGTCATCGACGTGCCGCCCCCGGGTCCGGAATTGGCGCCGCCGCCGGGTGTTCTCCGGGTTGGCTCCGGTGGCGGTGTAGAACGCCTGCGCCGCCGGCGCGCGCCAGTCGATCAGCAGCGGTTCGTATTCGTTCGCATCGTCGAGAATGCCGATACGGCCGACGTAGGAGTGCTCCCCCGTCATGGCATCGAGCCGGCCGAAGCACAGCCCGTCGTCGGCGACGTCCAAACGCTGCGCCTGCCGGGCCAATGCACGCACCTCGTCGTCGCGCTCGACCATCGCCGCCCCGTTCTGAAGGTCGACGGGCGCGCGCAACGCGGAGCGGTGGCGACCCTTCACACGGGCACGTTCGGCGTCCAGCCGCGTATAAAGCACGGCAATGTAGTCGCGCTCGGACTGCAGTTCCTCTTCGTGGGTCGACACCCGGATTTTCCTCATTCCCACAGGTTTTGATACTCGGTCAGCGATTGTGCGGCATGCCCCGGGCCTTGCCGCAAGCCCCCCTGTGCGCTATATGTTTAAAGGGGCAGGGCGAAGCTCTTTTCGCCAACTCCACAGGCCGACGACAGCCATGACGCTGAGAAACGCGTAAAAGGCCGCCGTGAGGTTCAGACCCTTGAAGAGGTAGACACCGACGGAGAACGTGTCGGTGACTATCCACAGGGCCCAGTTCTCGATCCATTTTCGGTTCATCATGAATTGGGACACCACGCTGAGTCCGGTGATCATCGAATCAAGCTGCGGCACATTCGAATCGGTGAAGGTGATCAGGAAGGCGTAGAGCCCTGCCACCAACGCAGCCAGGGCCACCACCAGTGGCAGCCACGCCCAGCTCGGCGTCCGCCGCACCGCTACCCCATGGCGATCCGGGCTCCCCCGTAGCCACAGGTACCAACCCTGCACAGCCAGCGCGATGAACATGATCTGCAGCGCGGCATCGGCGTACAGGGTCTGCCGGCCGAAAACCACCATGTAGAACAGCGAGCTAACGATCGCCACCGGGAAGGTCCAGATGTTTTGACGGACCGCCAGGATGACGAACAGCACACCAGCAAGGCTGCCGATTAGCTCAGTCACGTCCACGGCAACAGGCTAGTCGAGCAACAGTAAGCTCGCGCCATGGCGACACCGTCCCAGCAGCGGAGCTTCTCGTGGCTGGCCGGGCTCGTCACCGAGAGTGAACCACGATGCGGCGACGTGCGCGTGGTCGCCGTCGACGGCAGGGGCGCCGCCGGCAAGAGCACCTTTGCTGCGCGATTGCACTCCGCGCTAGCGGCGACAACGCCGTCGGCCCCGTCTGCAATGGTCCTGCACACCGATGACTTCGCGTCCTGGGACACGTTCTTCGGGTGGTGGCCCCGATTCGAGGAGCAAATACTGGCACCCTGGGCGCGCGGCGAGCAGTCCCGGTATCGACGCTACGACTGGCAGACCCGCACGTTCGGTCCGTGGGAGCACTGTGCACCACCGGCGGTGCTGATTCTCGAGGGCGTGGGGTCGGGCCGCTGTGCCGCCGCCGGCCTGTTGAGCACGCTGATCTGGGTGCAGACCGACCAGGTAACCCGTCGCCGCCGTGCCGAGCTTCGCGATGGCGCGGCGCTCCGCGAATTCTGGCGGCTGTGGATTGACGCTGAGGAACAACACTTCCGCCACGATCCCACCGCCGACCGCGCCGACATCACCGTCGACGGCGACCCCGACAACCGCACAGTGCTCGTGGACGACCCCGATCGCTACTTTCTGCTCAGCGGCTAGCGCAGCGGAACCGTCGGTCCCTTCGGATCGAGCGGCGCGCAGCTGTCCTGGCCTACCGTCGTGGAACATTTCGCCGCGGGGATCACCGGCTGATAGTCCGGCGCAGTACCCCCACCCCGGGTGATCTGTGTGTAGGCCGCCACGGCGTCGGTGGGCACGCGCTTCAGCGCTGGATCGCCCAGCGCGTCGACGGTGTAGAGACCGAAACGTGGCCGGTAGCTTCCCCATTCATAGTTGTCGACCAGGGACCAGTAGTTGTATCCGATGATCGGGATGCCGTCGGCCTTGGCCCGCTGCAGCCAGAAGACGGTGTCGCCCAAGTACTGCGCGCGGGTCACGCCGTCCGCCCTTGGCTTGCCGTTGTCGGTGACCATTCCGTTCTCTACGATGTAGATCGGCAGCCCGGGGTATCGCTGCGCATAGTGCCGCGAGACGTAGTAGATGTCTTCGGGCTGCAGTCTGATGTTCCAGCGCGCGGCCATGCTCTGCGCGGAGGCCGGATTGTCCGCCGCAGTACCGGTGTAATAGTCAAACCCCAGGTAATCCAGGCTGCCCTTGACCCGGTCGAAGAACGAACCTTCGATGCCCTTCACCCCGAAACCTGCGAACTGCGCCAACACATCCGGAGGGATGTATGCCTCGTTGGTCGTCACCTTCGCCTTCGGATCGGCCTCGTGCGCGGCGCGGTACACGGCGCGGTGCGCCTCGGCGACCCGATCCAGGAATCCCTCGAACTGGTCGGGTTTGATCGCGCCGGTGCGCACCTCCATCGCCCCGAAGGCAAGCGGTTCGTTGATGCTGACCCACAGCACCCCTTGCCCGGCATAACGTTTGGTGATTGCCTTGGCGAAGTCTTCGAATGCCGCGACGTTGTTCATGAACCCGCCGCTGTCGGCCACCCAGCCCGGGTACACCCAGTGCATGAGCGTGATCATCGGCGTCATGCCATTTTCACGGAGGGTGGAGACGATGGAGTCGTAGTAGGCAAGCTCCTTCTCGTCCCACTTGCCGGGCTCGGGCATGACCCGCGACCATTCCAGTCCGAACCGAAATGTATTCACGCCCATGGCATGTGCGTTGGCGATGTCTTCTGCGTACCGGTGCCGGAAATCATCGGCCTGTTTGTACGGGTCGACGGGCCCGTCGGCGAGCGGATTGGATTTATCGACCTGCACCGGCTTACCCGCGGTGCGGTCGACATAGCGGCGCCAATTGCTATCGGGGGCACTGCCTTCCACCTGGTAGCCCGCGGTGGCGGTGCCCCAATAGAAGCCGCGATCCCACGCAGAATCCTCCCCTGCGCGCTCCTGCCGAGAGCTGCATGCGGTCAACCCCACCGCGAACACGACTGCCGATGCCAGAACGGCGCTCATCCACTTCATACAAAAACCATACACCGTACGGGTTTCTACCGAAGCAGCTGCTCCCATGCCCGACGCATGTGATCGCCCATATCGATGGACGGGTCCGACATCCATTGAATTTGAATGCCGTCGGCGGCGGCTATCAACGCGGTGGCGACGAAATCGGCATCGATATGAGCCGATACCGTGCCCGCGGCCTGGCGGCCCCGCACGTACTCGGCGATGCGCGCACGCATCCGCTCATACCGGTCACGTAGATACGCACCGGCCGGATGCCCCGGATCGACGGCCGCCGCAGCCGCCAACGAGAGATACACCGTCCCCGAGCCGGGCTTACTCGCCTTGTCCAGCATGGCCTGTGCCAGCACCTCGCCGGGATCAACCTCTGCGTCCGAATCCCCGTATCGCGCTTCAAATGTGGCATCGGCACCGCGTTGGATCTCGGTGAGCAGCACGTCCCGCGTCGGGAAATAGTGCATCAGCCCAGCAAGACTGATGTTCGCCTCCTTGGCAACGACGCGCATCGAGGCGCCGGCCTCCCCCTCGCGCTCCAAGACCCTTAGCGCGGCCGTGAGGATCTCCTGGCGTTTGGCTACACCTTTGGGATACCGGTTGGCATCGCGCCCCGCAGCTGGCATTGCCCGAGGCTAGCGCACAAACAAGTCGGCCCCGCACAGGACGAATCCTGGCGGGGCCGACTTGTTTTGAGATATCTAGGCTTGTCCAACCTCGAACCGCGCGAAGCGAGTCACGGTGACACCGGCCTCGTCGAGCAGAGCCTTGACGGTCTTCTTGTTATCGGACACCGACGGCTGATCCAGCAGCACGACATCCTTGTAGTAACCGGTGACGCGACCCTCGACGATCTTGGCCAACGCCTGCTCGGGCTTGCCCTCGGCCTTGGCGGTTTCCTCGGCGATGCGACGCTCGTTCTCGACCACATCGGCCGGAACGTCCTCGCGCGTCAGGTACTTGGCCTTGAGCGCAGCGATCTGCAGGGCCACCGCGTGGGCGGCGGACTCGTCAGAGCCGGTGTACTCCACCAGCACACCCACGGCCGGCGGCAGATCCGCGGCACGCTTGTGCAGGTAGGCCTCGACGGTGCCGTCAAAGTACGCCACCCGGCGCAGCTCCAACTTCTCGCCGATCTTGGCGGCCAGGTCGGCAATCGCCTGCTCGACGGTCCGGCCGTCCTCCACCTTGGCGGCCTTAAGAGCATCCAGATCGCCGATCTTGCCGGCCGCGGCCGCACCGATGATGGCATCGGCCAGACCCTGGAACTCGGCGTTCTTGGCGACGAAGTCCGTCTCGGAATTCAGCTCGACGAGCACACCGTCACGCGCGGCCACGAGGCCTTCGGCGGTGGCACGCTCAGCGCGCTTACCGACGTCCTTGGCGCCCTTGATACGCAGCACCTCGACGGCCTTGTCGAAATCACCGTCGGACTCGGCCAGGGCGTTCTTGCAGTCGAGCATTCCGGCACCGGTCAGTTCCCGGAGCCGCTTCACATCGGCAGCAGTGATGGTCGCCATTTAGCCTTCCTCAGTTGCGGTTTCGGTCTTCTCAGCAGCCTCGGCAGGAGCCTCGGCCGACTCGGCCGGCGCCTCAGTGGCCTCGGCCGGCGCCTCAGTGGCCTCGGCCGGTGCCTCAGCGACGGCGGAGGCGAGCAGTTCCTGCTCCCACTCGGCCAGCGGCTCGGCAGCCTCGGGCTTCTCGTCGCCACCGGACAGACCCGAACGGGCCTGCAGGCCCTCGGCGATGGCCGAGGCAACGACCTTTGTGATCAGCGCGGCACTGCGGATCGCGTCGTCGTTGCCCGGAATCGGGTAGTCGACAACATCCGGATCGCAGTTGGTGTCCAGGATCGCGATGATCGGGATATTCAGCTTGCGGGCCTCGGCAATAGCGAGGTGCTCCTTGTTGGTGTCCACCACGAACACCGCCGACGGCACCTTGACCATGTCCCGAATACCACCGAGGCTGCGCTCAAGCTTGTTCTTCTCACGCGTGAGCATGAGGATTTCCTTCTTGGTGCGCCCCTCGAAGCCACCGGTCTGCTCCATCGACTCCAGCTCCTTGAGGCGCTGCAGACGCTTGTGCACGGTGGAGAAGTTGGTGAGCATGCCGCCGAGCCAGCGCTGGTTCACATAGGGCATGCCGACACGAGTCGCCTCTTCGGCGATGGACTCCTGGGCCTGCTTCTTGGTACCGACGAACATGACCGAACCGCCGTGGGCGACGGTCTCCTTGACGAACTCGTACGCGCTGTCGATGTAGGTCAGCGTCTGCTGCAAGTCGATGATGTAGATGCCGTTGCGGTCGGTGAAGATGAACCGCTTCATCTTGGGATTCCAACGACGGGTCTGGTGCCCGAAGTGCGCGCCGCTGTCAAGCAGCTGCTTCATTGTTACAACAGCCATTCGGCCATTCCTTCATGTTGTCGGTTGCCGCCCCGGATCGGGTGATCCTGAGCCCTAGCGCCTACTGCTGCCGGAACCCTGTCTGGAGAAAACCCCGTCTTGGGACCGCCCGGCATGCTGATCACGAACTCGTGTGCAGACGCGCGAAGTCAACCCGCAATGCGAGTTGCGGTGATGAGTTTACATGCTCGCCACGAGTGCTTCTGCACACGTCAGTGCCACCGCCGGTTATCCACAGCTGCGGAAATGCTCCTTCCCGAGCAACCACCTTCGGCGTCACGATGATGTCGTGCGGTTCAGAGGGCTCTGTTGCGCAAGCGGCTCATCGGTCCTGATCCTCACCCTGGCGGCCGTCGCGACCCCCGCTGCGACCGCCACCTCGGACCGTTTCGACTGGCCAATGCGACCCCGACCTGCAGTGACCCGGAACTTCGACCAGCCTCAGGAACGCTGGAACCGGGGACACCGCGGCGTCGACCTCGCAGGTTCGGCCGACCAGCGGGTGTTCGCAGCCGGTCCCGGAGTTGTGGTGTTCGCCGGATCGCTCGCGGGACGGACACTGATTTCGATCGAGCACGAGGGCGGCCTGCGCACTACCTACGAACCCGTCACACCACTGGTCAGGCCGGGTCAGCGCGTCGAAGAAGGATCGGCCATCGGCACCCTGGTGCCGGGACATCCCGGCTGCCCGGCATCGGCGTGCCTGCATTGGGGTGCCCTGCGGGGGCCGGCATCGGCCGCGGACTATCTGGATCCGTTGGGACTGCTGGCGTCGACGCCCATCCGGCTGAAACCGCTGGCGCGTCGTTAAGCCGCCTACGCGGGCTGACAGACGTCCACGTGTGCGGGCTTGCCAGTCGCCTGCGAGAGCCGGGTGACCGCATCGTGGAATCTGCCGAGGGCATCCTGCTCGGTGACCACTTGGTAGAACGCGCGCATCTCACCGCCGTTGGCCATGCACACCCACCAGGGCGGGTACACATCCGCATTCGCCGTTGCCGGGGGCAGAACCCCGGCACTCAGGGCTACGACCGCCGCCGCCACCAGAATTCCGCCGCGCATGCTTGGCACTCTAGTCACCGGACGGACACCGACCAGGCTCTTGCCCACAATTCCAGCGGAGCCACCGCGACCAGCAGCCCCTTGCCCACCGCCGTCAAGGAATACCGCCCGTCCTGACTGCGCACGATGTGCGCGGCGGTCAGCTCCTTGAGTCGAGTGGTGAGCACGCTCGCCGACACGTCTCCCATGTCATCACGCAACTCCGAGAGCGTCTTTGTGCCCGTACGCAATTCCCAGACCACGAGGATGGCCCAGCGGCGGCCGAAGAGGTCGAAGGCCGCCATGAGCGGTCGGCCCGAACCCGATCCACGCACCGGCACTCCCGGCTGCGGACTTCTACCCTCATCGATTTCGTCGGCCCCCGCGCTCGCGATGACGGCGACAACCCGAGTGGCCCGCTCGGCCATCTGTTCGGCGCTCTGCTCGGGATGGCGTATCCACCAATTGATAATGGCGCCAACCATTCCCATCCAGCCCTGGGCCAGCACGGCGACGTCCTGGGGATCGCGCAGTTGGGCAGCGGCGACGCCCACCGCGGCGACGCCCTGCCCTGCCAGACCTGCGAGCCGGGTCCGCGCGGTCCGCGCGGCGGCCAGCGCCTCACTGCCCTCGGGCAAGGTCTGGTCCCAGATCACCAGCCAATCGGAGGGGCGCGGCGCCAAGGCCTCAAAGATGGCCTGCAGCACGGCCCGCGGCAAGGCGAGGGTGGGCGGAGCAGCCTCCATTGCCGCCTCGATATGGTCGCCGACGATCGCGCCGGCGCGCTGCACGCACGCGATGTAGAGCTGCTCCTTGGATCCGAAGTAGGCCAGCACCATGGGCTTGGAAATCCCCACACTCGATGACACGTCGGCCAGGGACATGCCCGCGTATCCGCTGCGCCCAAACTCCTGACACGCGGCGTCGAGGATCTGCTGCTCCCGCTCGGCGCGGGGCATGCCCTTCGTGCCTGCTCGTGTCATCAGTCCCTTTTACCAGCTCCGGGTTCCCGACCACCGGAGTTTGGTGTGGGACGCATCACAGTAGACCGATCGGTGTGATGTTGATATGACCGACTGTTAAATTAACAATCAGACAATTAACGTCAACGCTCACCAACCGGATCAACGAGGAGCTGGAATGCGTGGCGCATGGGTGTATTTGGTGTCGATAGTGACTCTCTGTATCGCCGGGGCATACATCGCCCATTTACGTCTGAGTGAGATCCCTGACCCGGCGATCGGTCATTCGGCGAAGCCCCCAACGATCGGCAAACCTAGGGAGAAGGTCATCGAATACCGCCTCGACGGGCCCGCCGGCGCCACCGTCGCGGCGTCATATCTCGATGTCGACGGCACCGTGCGAGAGGTGTCCGGCACGCTCCCCTGGCAGACCACCCTGCGCACCGGTCAGCTGACAATTCCCACAGGCGTGGTCGCCCAGTCCAACAAGGGACAGGTGTCCTGCCGCATCACGATCAACGGACAGATCCGCGACGAGAAGGCCTCCGACTCGCCGGCCATTTCCTGCCAGGTGGTGGTGGCATGAACAACCCGGTACAGAAACACCGCCCACTGTTCGCCCGGCTGTTGTACCGGTTCTCCCTACCCATCATCGCGGCGTGGCTGGCCGCCGCCGGGGCACTCAATCTCGCCGTCCCCCAACTTGAGACTGTAATCAAGGGGCACGCCCGCTCGTTCCTCCCCGATGACGCCGCCTCCGTGCAGGCAATCGTCAAGATGGGCAACTACTTCGGCGGTGCCGGGACCAACAACTTCGACTACCTGCTCCTTGAGGGAGACAAGCCACTAGGGGCCGAGGCGCACCAGTACTACGCTGCGATCCTCGATCGGATCAACCAGGACAAGAAGCACGTCAACTCGTCGATGGACCTGTGGTCCAACCCACAGTTCGCCCCCGCCAACGAGAGTTCGGACGGCAAGGTTGCGTATGTCCTGATCAATCTGGCTGGCAACATGGGCACCGCACTGGCCATGGAATCTACCCAGGCCATCCGCGACCTCATCGCCGAATATCCACCGCCCAAAGGGATCACAGCACACCTGACGGGTCCGTCCGCGGTTGTCAACGACGAGCTCGTCTCGATCAATGACTCGATCCTGCTGCTGCTAATCTCGTGCGGCCTCTTGGTCGGCACCATCTTGTTCTGCGTGTACCGCTCACCGATTACTGTTGCGATGCCACTACTCGTCGCGGGTGCCGGACTCGGCGTGGGGCGGCCCATCGTCGCGTTCCTCGGGGAGCATCAGGTCATCGGGGTGTCGATCTTCGCCTCGGCACTGCTGGCGGTGATCGTGCTGGGGGCCGGAATCGATTACGGCATATTCCTTCTCGGCAGATACCAGGAAGCGCGCAGGGTGGGTGAAGACCCGGAGTCCGCGTACTACACGGCGTTAGCCGGAGTGCAGCACATCATCATCGCTTCGGGGCTCACCGTCGCCGGAGCGACGGCCTGCATGGTCTTCACCCGGCTCGCGATCTTCAGTACCTCCGGGTTGCCCTGCACCATTGCCGTCGTCGTCACCCTTGCCGCCGCGCTGACACTGGGGCCCGCACTGCTGGCACTCGGCAGTCGATTCGGATTCTTCGAACCGCGCCAAGAAAAGTCGCAGCGCCGGTGGCGGCGCATCGCCACCTACGTGGTGCGTTGGCCGGGGCCCGTACTGGCGAGCAGCATGGCTGCGCTCGCCCTCACACTGTTGGTGCTGCCGGGTTTCCGACCCAGCTACAACGAGCGATCCGCGCAGCCCAGCGACTCACCATCCAATCTGGGATTCGCCGCGGCGGACCGCCACCTACCACCAAATATCATGTCACCCAGTCTATTTCTGATCGAGTCCGATCACGACATGCGGAACTCAGCGGACATGATCGCACTGGCCAAGCTGTCCAACGCGGTGCTGACTATCCCAGGTATCAACAATGTGCAGGGCATTACCCGCCCACTGGGCGCACCGCTGGAGCAGGGTGCACTCACCTCCCAGGCGGGCTATGTCGGTGGGCGGCTGACCCAGATGACCAATCTGCTCAATCAGCGGATCAACGACCTCACCACGCTCAGCGGCCGGGTGGGTCAGCTGTCGCTCACGGTCAAGGGCCTGGAACAGGCACTCCAGAACGGCACCCGCGGCGCAACCCAGATCCATGCGGGCGCGGCAGAACTGCGGACCAATCTGGCCGCCGTCGTGCAGAAGGTCGACGCGCTGCGGGACACCGCCAAACCCGCCGAACAGTTCGTGGGCTCGATTCCGAACTGCCAGGGCAACGAGTACTGCCAGGCCGCGCTTACCGGCTTCTCGCTGTTCGATGATCTACACCGTTTCGACGGGCTCGTCGGCAACCTGGTGACCGGAACCGGCGCTCTGGCACAGACATTGCCTCAGCTCGGCGCGCAACTTTCGGGACTCAAAGACTTTGTCGCCCAAATCAATGCGGTCACCACTCCGCTACAGAGCACACTGCAGGTCCTGGTGCCGCAGGTCACTGAGATCACCCAGTTCACCGACGAACTCAGCAAGAGTTTCGCGGCGGGCGATCCGGGTGGATCGTTCTTCCTGCCCAGTCAGGCGTTCGACAACCCGCTGTTCAAAAGCGCGATGCCGTTCTTCTTCTCCACCGACGGCAAGGTGACCCGGATGATCGTCACACCGGATATGGAGGGCTTCAGCCGCGAGGCAATGGACCTGAGCGCCAAGATCATTCCCACTGCACTGCAGGCCGTCAAAAACACATCGCTGGCAGGCAGCACGGTGAGCATAGGCGGCCCAGGAGGCACGCTGCTGAACATCGAGGCATTCACGCGGGAGGACTTCATCACCAGCGCGGTGGCCGCATTCGCCTTCGTGTTCTGTGTGGTGCTCATCCTGTTACGCAGCTTGGTCGCTGCTGTCGCCGTCATCGGAACGGTGGCGCTGTCCTATCTGTCGGCGCTGGGGCTGTCGGTGTTCGTCTGGCAGAACATCGTCGGCAATCCGCTGCACTGGTCGGTGGCCCCGCTTTCGTTCGTCTTCCTGGTGGCGGTGGGCGCCGACTACAACATGCTGCTGGTGGCCAGATTCCGGGAGGAGATGCGGGCCGGGATCAAAACCGGGATCATCCGCGCGATGGCCAACACCGGTGGCGTCGTCACCACAGCTGGCCTGGTATTCGGCTTCACCATGTTCGCGATGATCGCCGCCTACGCTCCCAACATCGCGCAGCTGGGTACCACCGTGGGCCTGGGCTTGCTGTTGGACACCCTGATAGTGCGGTCATTCGTCATCCCGGCGATCGCCACCCTGCTGGGCCGGTGGTTCTGGTGGCCGGTGGTGGTGCACGACCGTGCCGAGAGCCGCAACGCCGATCCTGTCGCGGTCACGCCCGCGGATGAGCTTGATCGTGGACGGCTCGCAGACGCGCCACGGTGACGTGAGTGTAGAGCTGAGTGGTGGCCAGCGTGGAGTGCCCCAGAAGCTCCTGAACTACACGCAGGTCGGCGCCGCCCTCCAAGAGATGTGTTGCGGCGCTGTGCCGTAATCCGTGTGGTCCGATATCGGGCGCACCGGGGACGGCGGACATCGTCTGATGCACCACGGTACGAACTTGACGCGGGTCGACGCGATTGCCCCGGACACCCAGCAGCAGCGCGGCGCCCGATCCGGCAACGGCCAGCTGCGGGCGACCGCGGTCGAGCCAGGCGGTCAGCGCATCGGCGGCCGGACCGCCGAAGGGCACGGTGCGCTCCTTGTCGCCCTTACCCAAGACGCGCAACACCTTTCGTGATCGGTCGATATCATCGACGTCTAGTCCGCACAGTTCACTGACACGGATCCCGGTGGCATAGAGCATTTCGACGATCAGGAGGTCACGCAGCGCCATCGGATCGTCTTGTTCGGCGCCGGAATGCGCCGCCTCCATCGCGGCGAGAGCCTGGTCCTGCCGCAAGACTGCCGGAAGCACTCGACGAGACTTGGGTTGTTGCAAGCGGATCGCGGGATCTGTCTCCATCAGGCCGCGTCGGGTCGCCCAGGCGGTGAAGACCTTCACCGCGGAGGTGCGCCGCGCAACCGTCGACCGCGCCGCGCCGTGCCGCCCCTGAGCGCCGAGCCACGACCGCAACACCGGGAGCGACAGGTCGGCCAACGTGGCGTCGGGATTGGTAGCGCACAGGTGATCGAACAGCGAGGTGAGGTCACCGCGGTAGGCGCGCTGTGTGTGTACCGACCGACCACGTTCGAGCGCTAGATACTCAGCGAACTCGTCAAGAATCGCGGCTAGCTGTGCGGTCACTCCCCCACGGTGCGTGCAGAGGCCCTTGGATGCAAGCTAACTCGCCGGAGACTCAGCAGCCGCCAATTCCTGTTTCCAAACCCGGAAGGACTCCTCGGTACGGCCACGGCGCCAATATCCCGAAATGGAGGATGCCCATTTGGCGTCGACACCGCGTTCCTTGCGGACATAGGGCCGCAGGTTGTACATGACTGTCTGCGCCTCGCCATGGATGAACACCTGGACTTGCCCGGGCAGCCATTCGGCCGAACGCACCGCCTCGATCAGCGGGGCGTTGTCCCCCGACTGCTCTTCCCCGACCTCGTCGGCACCGCCGCCGCGATGCACCCAGACGATGTCGACATCGCCGCGGGTATCGAATTCGATCTCATCCTGCGGACCGGCGATCTCGATGAAAACCTTGGCGCGGGCATTGTCCGGAAGTGCTTGCAGCGCGACGCTGATCGCCGGGATCGCCGCCTCATCCCCGGCGAACAGATGCCAGTCGGCCGCGGGGTCCGGCGAGTACGCGCCGTTGGGGTCGGTGACGTACAGCCGATCTCCCGATTGGGCCCGCCCCGCCCAGGGGCCGGCCACGCCGGTGTCGCCGTGCACCACGAAGTCGATGGAGATCTCTCGACGTACGGCGTCGACGGAGCGGATGGTGTACGTACGCACCGTGGCCCGCATCTCGCGCGCCTCATCGATATCCCGCGGTCCCGGCCCTTCGTGCTCCTCCGGGAGAAAAATCAGCTTCGCGTAACTGTCGGTGGATGAACTCGCTTGGAATCCGTCAAATCCGTTTCCGCCGAGGATCACCCGAGTGATATGCGGGGTCACCTGCTCGGTGCGAACTACCTGCAACTCATGGAGCGGGCGCGCCATATCGCCTCCTGCGTCGGATCCTCCGTTGAAACCCCAATGTCAATTGTCTTGACTATACGGAGGATTGTTCGGCGGTGGGCGCCTCCGCTATGGCAGCAGGCCTCTGACTATCAACTCCGCGACCGCTTCGGCATGGCGCTCGATCTGCTCGGGAGTGAGTATGTCGGCGCCAAACAGGGTTCGCGCCATCGCGCTGCTGCTGCAGAGCGCCGCCGCCCCGGAGGTGATGAGGAAAAAGATCGTCTGTTGCGGAATCTCGCGTAGCTCCCCCGCCGCAACCGCCTCGTCGTACACGGGACCCAACCGTTCCTGCATCGGCAGTGCATAGTTCTGACAGATGTGTTGCAGCCGCTCACTGTCCTGCCCTGACTCGATGTCCATGATGCGGACCAGTTCGGGATGCTCGGCCGAGAACATCGTGAAGGTCTTGATGAACCGCGTAATCCGCGCCGACGGCGCAAGCGTCTCGTCGTCGCTGGCGAGGATCTTCTCGACGAGTGACCCGTAACCCCAGTCGACGGCGGCGTACCAAAGTTGTTCCTTGGAGGAGAACCGCTGATGTAGCAGATTGTGGCTCACACCGAGCTCACGGTTGAGGGTGCGCATCGACATGCCCTGATAGCCATGCGTAGCGAAGGCCCGCAACGCTGCGGTGAAAATCGAATCCGCGGAGACCCCTTCTCCACCCTTGCGGGGCCTGCCACGGGGGCGCCGCAAAGGGTCACTGCCATCGACCACTACTGACGTCACTTCCTCTCCGGTATAGATCTCCATCCCAGAGTCACGGCGTGCCCTTGACGGCAATACCGCACCTCCAGATTCCGCCATCATCCCGCCATATCGACGAACGCCACACCGACAAAGTCCGCGGAGCGGTCAAGATCTTCATCGGGTTTGCCGCGACATGGCGTTACGAGGTGAATACTGTCGCGATGGACTCCTGGCTGTGGATCTGTGCGATCACGCTCGCCGTCGTCAGCCTCGGTGCCGGCGTGTTCAAGCTGATCACCCCATACGAGAAGATCGCCGGAAACCCGAGTCTGGCGTGGGCAAACGACTTTTCGCCCAACGTCGTCAAGGCGATCGGCGGGCTGGAGGCGCTCGGCGCTGTCGGCGTGGTGCTCCCGCAGTGGACCGGCATCGCCCCGATACTCAGCGCTCTGGCAGCCGCCGGGCTCGCCGTGATGCAAGCCGGGGCATTTGGCGTGCACTTGCGCCGAAACGAATGGAAGCTGTTGCCGGTCAACATGGTTCTCATCGCGTTGGCGGTGTACGTCACGTTCGGCTGGTACCAGTAGCCGAACGCACGAGCAGGCACTAGGGCGCGCCGACGAGATCGGTCTCCTTGCGGCACAGTTCGCTGACACAGGCCGCGAACGCCACCGTTTCCGGTGAGACGCCTTTTCCTTTCCATACGAGGGTGAGGCGCCCACTCATCGCCTGGTCAGATAGTTCGATCTGCCGAAGCGTGTCCAGCCGGTCACCGGGAAGCTCCGGTGTGACTGCAACGCCGAGATCGCGGGCGACCAGATAGCTCATCATGTCGACTGAGCTCGTTTCAAAGGCGATGTGCGGCGCGAAACCTGTTGCCAGGCAGGCCTGATCAAGAATTGCCCGAATCCCAGACCCTTCCGGGTGACTGATCAGCGCACGATTCCGCAGTTCCGCGAGGGTTACCGAAACGCGACCTGCCAACGGATCGTCCCGACGAACTATCGCCACGATGTTCTGTTTGGCAAGAATCTGCTCACACAGTTGGGGCGGAGGTGGCGCGGCCCGCCCGACTATCGCCACATCCAGTTGGCGTTCGAGCACCGCCGCAGTGAGCTGATCCGACCTCGCCTCGGTCAAGGTAATGGACACTGCAGGGTGAGCCTCATGGAACGCGGCCAACGCATCCGCAAGCAGCGGCAGCGGATGAGACACCGTTCCTATCGCCAGGTTCCCGCAGAGCACTCCCGCCATCGAATCGGCCGTCGTCCGTATTTCGCCAACGGTCTGCAGCGCCATTCCGGCGAGCGGGAGCAGCGCCTTGCCGAATTCGGTCAGCCTGAGCACTCTGCTCGATCGATCGAACAGCTCGTGGCCGAGTTCTCGTTCCAGTCGCCGAACCTGTGCGCTTACCCACGGTTGCGCAACATGGAGCGCTTCGGCTGCCCGCGTGAAGTTCGCATGATCGGCCACCGCGAGGAAGTACTCAAGCTGCCTGAGTTCCATACAGATCACCTTTACCCGACGAACCTGGCAGGAAGCTTGATGACGGTCGCCTCCGACACTACCCGCCGGGAACCATCAGTAGTTGATAGACCAGAAGGCCCCGAACTTCGTTATTCCTAGTGCAATAAACAGAATCGATATCACCATCGCTATGACGAGGTCATTCATACGCTCGAAGAGAAACGGGCCGCCGCTCTTCCGGGCTTCGTATATCTGAAATCCGGGTTCCACAATATATTCCTTTCAGTAGATTTCAATATGATCGGGCCATGCGCAGACCCCGGGCGCAGATCCTCAATCCACTAACCACTCCCGTTCATCCGAGAATGGTCTTCCTGTCGGAGTAGAAAAACGTAACCAGTGTCGTCGCGCCGCAGATCAATCCGGCGGTGAGGATCACCTTAGATCCGTTATAGACGGAGGCTATGACCCCACCGCTCGCGGCGCCTAAAGCGAAAGATATGTATAGCAATGCGTACCCAAGCCATTCGTAGACAGAACCCTTTCCGAAAAGGTGCCTCTCGATCCCTTGCCCCAGCTTGACGACTGTCCCCGTCACGTAGCTCAACGGAATCGCGACTTCACCCCGCTTGACAAATGATGTGTTCAGAGCCCCGATCGAGAAGGCCAGTAAGAGGATGGGCGTAAAATGCACATCCACATTCGAGCTGAAACCCCGATCTTGGGCGAAATCGACCGCCGCGGCGGCAAGAAGCCCAAATGTCGTGAGCACAGTGGCACCATGCGGATGATTTTTCCAGAATTTGCGCCTGCAATATGACGCGACGATGACCCCGAATAGAAAGGCCCCGATCATAGAGATAGCTGCGATGGGACCGGCTCCCGCTACTTGTTGCTTATCAGTAACCCTGAACCACGCCAGAACAGACCGCTCTGTATTCCCAGTCATGAACGTGACAAAGTATCCCGCGCTATGCAGGAAGGCGACCGCTCCAACCATTCCGGCAAGCCCGGCAAGCAACCAAGAAAGCCGGGCCTCTGAGCCGATTGCAGCGTCGCGGGTCACGACGGCATCGGCAGATTTAGGCGCCACGGGCTTCTCTAAAGTCGTAGTCCGGAGAGCACTCTCCTGCTTCATGGCGGCCAATTCAGAGCTCCCCGATATCGCCGACGTGACCGTGTAACACCACACGCCCGTCGGCAAGCTTGTACGTCAGGTACACGATGGCCAACTTCTTGGCGCGAACCGCATCGGCGACCACTTGGGAGCGTTGCAGCAGCTTGGTCCCGGTCTCTTGCACATGACGGGCCTCGAACTCGTCGACCCGGGTCAATCCGTCCTTGCGACCACTCAGGATGGACGGGATCACCCGCACCACCAGGTCGCGGATGTACCCACCCGGCACCTCGCCCGTGTCGAGAGCCTCCAATGTCGCACCCACCGCACCGCACGAGTCGTGCCCCAGAATGGCGATCAGCGGCACCCCCAGCACCGCCACCGCGTACTCGATGGAACCGAGCACGGCCGAGTCGATCACCTGGCCCGCGGTGCGGACGATGAACATGTCACCCAAGCCCTGGTCGAAGATGATCTCCGCGGCGACCCGGCTGTCAGAACACCCGAACAACATCACATCCGGGCTCTGGCCACTGGCGAGCTCCACACGGCGAGCAACGCCCTGGCTCGGATGGTGCGGCGCCCCACCGACAAAACGCTGGTTACCCTCTTTGAGTGCCATCCAGGCGGACTTCGGATCAGATCCCATATTTCCTTCATACCCTACCGGGGTATCGTATGCATGTGAGGCTCGACACACCACCGCGTATGGAACAGCATTCCGCGCCCCGTCCAAACACACACTGCCGAAAGCGAACTCCCCGACGCAGATGTCTATGCGGGCCGCACTATCGGACTACGGGCACACCCCGACGTGTGCCGCAGATAATGAAGTAATCAATTCCAATATGCCCGGAATCTACGGATGCCGCAAACGCAGAATCCGCGATCAACCGGGAATCATCCACTCCTACAAGGAGCTCCGAGACCCCTTGGCTTCACTGCGCGGCCGTTACAAATCTCACCGAAAGCGACTACCGCAGAACCCATTTCGGCGAATAAGCGACGCAATGGGGATCAACTGCGCAGGCGTATCCGACAGACAGACCGCCGCAAGGACGCAGTCACGGTTTCAGACCAAATCGATCTAGTTACCAGACAAACTAGATGATGGCACTCACATGCCATTTCACTGCACCATGGAAGGGACGGCGGGATATAGACAGCCGGCCGAGACTGGAGACGAGTGAAAATGGCACGCGCACAAGATGACACATGGGACATATCTGCGGGCGTCGGGGAAACGGCTCTCGGTATTGCCCACATCAGGGCCGTTGAAAGCACCCGACCCGATGCAGTGTTCGTCGACCCGTATGCCAGGGTGCTTTTCGACGCCGCCAACTCGGCATCGTGGAACACGATGGCACAAGCCGGAATCTCGGCCGGCGGGGCAGGCCTCGCCGCCTACGTCGTGGCGCGAACCAAGTACTTCGACGACTACTTCATGAGCAGTGTCGATTCCTATGGCCTCCGCCAGATCGTAACCCTCGCTGCAGGACTGGACAGTCGGCCGCAACGCTTGGCCTGGCCCGCCGATACGGTGCTTTTCGAAGTCGATCAACCCCAGGTTCTGGATTTCAAAGAGACAACCTTGCTCCATCACGGAGTCCACTCGATGGCGGACTACCGGAAGGTCGGGAAGGATCTTCGATTCGACTGGGCAAACGCGCTCCTGGCCAATGGCTTTGACGCAGAGCGCCCAACGGCGTGGTTGGTCGAAGGGCTCCTGCCCTACCTCGATCCGCGTGACCAAGATGCACTCTTCGAAACGATCGTCGGGCTATCCGCCCCTGGGAGCCGGGTAGCCGTAGATGACTTCGGCAACACCGACATCCCGTGGTTCCGCAGAGCCACCACATCGACAGGAGACCTTGAACGATCTCGCTACGGTGTCGATATCGGCAAGTCAGCTTCGGGTGTAGCGGGATTGATGTACCTGGATGAATCCCGCCGCCCTGCTTCCGAGTGGTTCGTCACACACGGCTGGCCGGTGTCGAGCCGCACAGTCCGAGAAATGGCTTCCGCAGTGAACCGCTCGGTGCCGGCGCCAGATGAGATGGGGCTATTCGACAATCTGCTGTTCACGGCGGAGTCCCCTGCACTCAATTCCTAGGCACCGCCTACACACCTGACCCACGGTCGGTACCAACCATCAAAACCTCGGAGGACTCAATGGTCAACATTCAGTACGGGCCACTATGGAAGTACGAAGGAAAGACCGGATACGCGGAGTACGTAGAGGTGGGCGCCGTGGAGGGCACGCTCCACGTGGCAGGACAGGCCGGGTTCACACCACTGGGTGAACTCCCAGACGACATGCGTACTCAAATCCGCAACACATTCGACAACATCGCCAGGCTTTTGGGAGAAGCCAAGTACCCCACCAGCCAGGTGATCAAAATTCACATCTATGTCACCGACATGGAGCGCGCACTGGAGGCATACGACGAGGTGACCCTATGCCTCGAACAGTGGCAGGCAACCCCGACATCGGTCATGACGGAAGTCTGCAGGCTGGCATCAGCCGACATGCTCTGCGAAATCGAAGCGGTCGCAGTCAGGTGAGTCAGCTGCCGCTCATCGATGTTCACCATCACGCCCTGCCCGAGGTGTACACCACCGCGCTCGCGCAACGCGGTATCACCGAGGCGATACCTGGGCAGGATTTTCCCTCCTGGACTCCTGACCTAAGCCTGCAATTCATGGACGCTCATCACATCCACAAGGCATACCTCTCTATCACCGCTCCTGGATTCGCGGGCCTATCCGGTTCCGATGCAATCGATTTGGCACAGGATGTCAATTCGTGGCTGGCCAACTTGTCTCGCGATTCGGCCGGTCGATTCGGAGCGTTCGCGATGGTCCCGATCGATTCGGCCCGCACAGCACGCGCAACCGCGGTTGCCGCGATCGAGGAAATGCAGCTTGACGGCGTGGGCCTCTATACCAGTACCGTCGGGCAGTATCTCGGTTCAGCAGATCTAGATCCACTCTGGGATTACCTTGAAATACAACAGGTTCCGGTGTTCATTCACCCAGTGGTGGGACCAAGCGCGGTGCCCGACTTCGGTCTTCCGGCTTCGATTCTTGAATTCCCAATCGAAACAGCAAGGGCAGTCGCGAGCTTCCTGTTCAGCGGCAGACTCGACCGGTTCAGTAACCTCAAGCTGATATTCACACATGCGGGAGGCGCGCTGCCGACACTCCTGCACCGCTTGACCCTGAGATCCAGTGTGGACCCAGGCCTGGCACTAAGGCCCCCAAGAGATCTGATGGCTAGTTTCCGTCGTCTCTACTTCGACTTGGCAATGTCAGCGGCGCCGGGAAACTTAGAAGCCCTGCGCTCCCTAATCTCGACCGACCGTCTCCTGTTCGGCAGCGACTTTCCCTTACAGGACACGTCATACGCAGGCGAGAATGCCGACACCGTCTACTCTACGGACCTTGCACGACAGACCACCACCAATGCGCAACGCCTCTTCACCCGCCATCCGGGCGGCCCAGCATGATCGTTGACGAGGCGGCTGTTGGACCGATCGTGGTGCTGGGCGGTTCGGGGCAGACCGGGCGCGGGGTCGCCGACATGCTTGAAACGAGTGGGTACACCGTGCGACGGGCTTCCCGCCGGTCTGAGTGGGCATTTGATTGGGACGACGAGACGACCTGGTCACCCGTCCTCACCGGTGCTCGTCGCATTTATGTCGTGCTACCCGAACGCCGATTCGACTGGGCACGGTTCCTTGTGGCGTTGTCATCTTCGGGCATTGAGCGTGCCGCAGTACTCACTGCACGCAACCCAGGCGTCAGCGGTGACGGCATCGCCGACGGCGCCGAAGAAGCCTTCACCGGATCATCGATCGATTCGGCGTTTATCCGTCCGTCCTGGTTCAGTCAGAATTTCATAGCGGGGTTGTTCTCGCGGCAGCTCGACGCGACAGGCGAACTGCGTCTCCCCGTCGGGGACGGTAAGGAACCCTTCATCGACTATCGGGATATCTCTGCCGTTGCCGCCCAAGCCTTACTAGCCAATGACTCTGGAACGCAAAGCATTGAAGTATCCGGCCCGGAATTACTCGGCTTCGACGAGGCGGTCTCCATAGTGGGTGAGGTCACCGGCCGCGAATTGGTCTATGTACCAATAAGCCTCGACGAATGGCGGCGAGAAGCGCTGCACACAAAGGTCCCCGAGCCATTTGTCGACACCCTAGCCAACCTCTTCCGGGCAATCGCCGAGCATCGCGATGAGTATCTCTCATCCGGCGTCATGGGCTACACCGGGCGCCCAGCACGTTCATTCCGCCAGACCATCGCAGACACGTTGGCCCCAGAAACGTCGTGAGACGGGTCCCGACAGTGGCCGCAGATCCGCTACCTTCGGCTGGTGCGCGTGATCTTCCAGTCACCCTCCACGTCGGCCACCAGCTGTTCGAGTTCCAGGAGCGCCAGGGCACCCTGCACGCGCTCGGCGGACAGACCCGATTCGACGACGAGTTGATGCACCGAAGCGCGCCCACGGCCGGGAAGTGCCTCGTAGACCCGCTTCTCGTCCTCGCCGAGGAAATCGATGACCGTCTCGGGTCGCTGCGGATCGGGCGCAAGCTCACCCAAGCTACCGGCAAGCTCGATCACATCCAGTGCGGATCCGACCAGATGCGCACCGCGCCGCGCGATCTCGAGGTTGGTGCCCATCGACGCGGTAGAGGTGACCGGCCCGGGCACGGCCCCGACCGGCCGCCCGAGCGCTCGCGCCCACGCGGCCGTGTTGGCGGCACCGCTGCGAATCCCGGCTTCCACTACGACCGTCGCACCGGAAAGTGCTGCCACCAAACGATTTCTCGTGAGAAACCGGTGACGGGCCGGGCGCACACCCGGCGGGTATTCGCTGACCACCAGGCCGTGTTTAGCGATCCGGTACAGCAGCGCGGAATGGCTCGCCGGATACGGGATGTCGACACCTCCGGCGAGCACCGCCACGGTCAGCCCGTCACTGGCCAATGCCGCACGGTGTGCCACCCCATCGATACCAAACGCGGCGCCGGATACCACGGCCATATCCCGTGCCGCCAGACCAGCCGCCAGCTCGCCGGCAACGTGCTCGCCGTACCCGGTGCATGCCCTGGTGCCCACCAGGGCCACAGCCCGAGACGTCGCCTCTGGCAGAGAGTGCTCCCCTAACACCCAGAGCGCCAAAGGCTCTCGCCCGTTCGGCTGCTGTTTCGTGTCCACCATGGTGAACGCCTGCAGCTGCCAGGCCGGCCAGTCCTCATCATCGGGCGTCACCAGCCGTCCACCGAGGCGAGAGACGATCTCCAGGTCCTCGCTCCCCCGGTCGATCATGTGCCGGGCTGCAACGCTGGACAGCAGGCGGTCCGGCACATCCAGTCGGCGCACCCGCGCGGCGGTCTCTCGCGGTCCATACACCGTCACCATCGCCGCCAATTCCGGGCACGGACCCTCGGCGACCCGCGACAGGTAGGCCCAATCGGCCAGATCATCGCTCATCGCTTATCCCGGAAGGTCAATGCACGTTTAACGTCATCGAGGCCCGGGATACCCCGGCCGTCGAGATCACTGAGCGTCCACGCGACCCGCAGACACCGATCTAACGCACGGACACTGATGAGTCCTCGCTCCATGGCGTACCGCAGCGGTTCCATCGCCGGTTTCGGTGGGCGAAAATGCCTGCGCAGCAGGGGACCCGGCACCTCCGCGTTAGTGCGAAAACCATATTCAGACCAACGCCCCGCGGCGCGTTCACGGGCAAGCAACACGCGTTCGCGAACGATGTCGGTGCTCTCGGCCAGGTCCGAACTCAACGCGTGCTGGCGAACCGGATGCATCCGCATTCGGATATCCACCCGATCCAGCAGCGGCCCGGAAAGCTTGCCCAGATAACGCCGGCGCAGCGGTGCCGGACAGGTGCAGTCCTTAGGGTCGGCGGGGGCACACGGGCACGGATTTGCGGCGAGCACCAGCTGGAAACGGGCCGGGTACGTCACCACGCCGTCGCGGCGCGCAAGCCTGATTTCACCGTCCTCCAACGGAGTGCGCAATGCTTCCAGCGCGGACGTGGATAGCTCAGCACACTCGTCGAGAAAGAGCACGCCGCGATGGGCTCGGCTCACCGCACCGGGTTTGGCGGTACCCGAACCGCCGCCGACCAGTGCCGCCACACTCGACGTGTGGTGCGGCGCCACGAACTGCGGCTGAGTGATCAGTGGCTGCTGCGCCGTGAGCAGGCCCGCCACCGAATGAATGGCGGTTACCTCCAGCGCCTCGTCATCGGTCAGCGCCGGCAGCAGACCCGGAAGCCGTTGTGCGAGCATTGTCTTCCCGATGCCTGGCGGCCCCGTCAACATCAGGTGGTGGGCACCCGCCGCCGCCACCTCGAGTGCGAATCGGGCGTCGGGATGCCCCACCACGTCAATAAGGTCGGGCACCTCCGCGGGCTCGGACACCGGCCTCGGCGATACCGGCTCGAGGTCAGCATCGCCCGATAGCCACGCGGTGACCTGCCGCAGCGTGTGGGCACCCAACACCTCGATCCCATCGACGAGTCCCGCCTCACCCAAATTGGCGGCCGGAACCACCACGGCGGGCCAACCATCTCGTTTCGCGGCCAGCACGGCCGGCAGTACCCCGCGGATGGGGCGGACGCGACCGTCCAGCGCCAATTCCCCGAGGAGGACCGTCTTTTCCAGTCGCGCCGGTGGAATCGCCTTATTGGCCGACAACACCGCGGAGGCCAGGGCCAGGTCGTAGACAGAGCCCATCTTCGGCAATGTAGCCGGGGACAAAGCAAGCGTGAGACGTGCGGCCGGCCAACTGAATCCGCAGTTGGTCACCGCCGCCCGCACCCGGTCGCGAGACTCCTGCAATGCGGCGTCCGGCAGCCCGACAAGATGCACACCGGGCAGCCCGGCGCTGATGTCGGCCTCGATCTCGACGGTCTGCCCGGTCACCGCCTTCACGGCCACCGAATATGCCCTCCCCAAAGCCATCTCAGCTCACCCCGACGATGTGAGTTATCTCGGCCACGGGTCCGGTCAGTCGAACCTCGATCACATCGATGCGCAACGAGGGCCAGGAATTCTTCTGCGCGGCCAGCCAGATACCCGCGAGCCGCCGCAGTCTGCGTAGTTTGGCGTGCGTCACCGCCTCAGCGGGTGTTCCGAATCGTTGGCCGGTACGCGTCTTCACCTCGACGAAGATCAGTACCTCTCCGTCGGCCGCGATGATGTCGATTTCTCCATACCGGCACCGCCAATTGCGATCGAGAATCGCGAATCCGTCTGTCCTGAGATGGTCGGCGGCGAGATCCTCCCCGCGGGTACCGATCTGTGCACGCGTCGTGGTTGTCATGCGGTGACCATCCGCGTGAGTGCCGACACAGCGTCAGCGAATACGCCTCAGGAATAGCGGCTATCCACATTCCGATATCGATCCACAGGCACGCCTACCGAGGCTCCGGCAAGCACCCCAACACAGAGAACAAGGACTTCACGGGATCCGGGGTTCTACGAACGTGCGGGTACAACCCAAGGCGGATCGCTCGTTTCTGATGAAGACGCCTGCGTTGGGCCGCCACCGCTCGGATGGATCTACCCGTTCTACCGGCGATATCATCGTCGGCCAGCGCCCCTTCGGTGACGAACGCAATCTCGGTGGCCGACCAGTGGCGACCCACTACCGCCGAATGATCCTGGCGGGCAGCCCGCCCTTCAATCCCATGGACATTCGGTATTGGTGCCGAGGCTTGTACCCGGCCGGAGGTTCGAATCGGTAGCGCTGGTACGCCGTTGCGATGGTAAGAATCGCCTCGATGTAGGCCATCCGCATGCCCAGACACAGCCGCTGCCCGCGTCCAAACGGAACGAATGCGCGTAGGTCGGCTTCGTTGTTGAGAAACCTGTCCGGGTTGTATCGATTGGGCTCGGGCCAGAATCGTGGATCGCGTTGCATCGCAAGCGAGGAATACAGAATCGTGGTCCCCGCGGCGATGCGGTAGCCCCCCATCTCGTCGTCGACGAGCGCGGTCTTGGGATTGATGACCAATCCCCCTTGGAGGCGTTGGGCCTCGTCGAAACAGGCGCGGCTCAGCGGCAGATTCGCCATGTCCGCGACCGTCACGGGTTTCCCGCCCAGTGCGTCGACCTCGTCGATGAGCCGCCGTTCGATCTCGGGGTCGCCGGACACTAGAGCGAAGGTCCACGCCAGCGCCGCCGCTGTGGTTTCGTGTCCGCCGACGATCATTCCGGCGATTTCGACGGCGATCTTGTCGTTCTCCAATGGCCTGCCGTCGTCATATTTCGCGTTGATGAGCAGATTCAGAATGTCGGTACGCTCCGTGGGGTGACGCCGCCTCATCTCGATGAGTTGATCAGCGCCACCCATAATCATTTCGAGCATGCCATCCATGCGATGCTGGAATGGCCGGGGAATCCACGCGGGGAATGAATACATGGCAACCCGCGCCGTAGTCGCCAACATCCCGAAACTGATCGCCTCCTTGGTGACGGTCGCTTCCAACATGCGTGGAGACAAGTATTCGTCGAACATGGCGTTGAACAACACGATCAGTGCCAGTTTGCGCGTCTTCTCCTCGATATCGACGTAACCATCTGTGCTACCGGATGTTTCCGCCCAACCGTCCACCTGCTCCGTTATCGATTCGGTGAACAGGTCCCCCAGCTCTGCCAGATTCTTCTGGGTGAAACTCGGCCGGTAGAGAGATCGTCCCCGTTGCCACTCCTCGTTATCGGCGAACGCGAAGAAGTTGTGTCCGAGTTTTGGCGGCACCATCTGCTGGGACACCATGTCCGACCGTCGGTAGCGGTCGGGATTCTTCACCAGCACATGGTCAACCCAGTCCGGATGGCCGAGGTATACGGTCTTCACGAATGGCGTTGGGACCGAGACTATGTCCCCGTACTTCTTGGTCAGCTCCAGCGGATAGCGCCACGGGTCGCGGATCAGCCGGACGAGGCTGCCCGCCCTGCCGACTCCTGATGGACCCGGTGGAGTCGGCAGACTATCCACGGTGGCATGGCTGATGGTGGGCGAATTCATGCTACCACCACCTCGTGCCGAGGACGCCGCTGGCCAACCTCGGCCGCGTCGCGGATCTGACGCAGTTCCGGTATCTGCAAAAGGAGGTACGTCGAAAGAATGGATGTAGCGATCACAGCGACTGCGGCGATCCATGTCACGAACGCGGGCGCTGAGGACTGAACTGCTTGGTACGCAGGCCAACTCACGCCGACGATGTATCCGATGGTGGTTGCCGGGATGAGGAGAAGCAGCAGCCAGATCCGCGAGCCCTTGAGGTACTTCGCAGCGTAGAAGATCACGATGCCGTACACCGGCAACAGAGTCGTGTTCTGCACGATCGAGTACAGCGGAATCCCACCGACCCGTGTTGGGTTGTCGCCGTAGTACGAGATGACTCCCGTGAAATGCCAGACCATTTCAATCACGATCTCGGGGATGCCGACGTATACCGCCGACAGTATGAAGATGTCGCGCAGGGATCTGCCCCGGGAAATGTATCGATAGGCGATGTAACCGCCGATCGCCACGTACGAGGACGCACCGACGAGAATCCAGGCGGGCATCCGCCGGCCCATCACCGTGTAGCCGAACCACGGGGTGTCATTGGCATACACGATCGAACCCACCAAATCTCCAAGCGGCTCGATATTGGCCGCGACCAGGCCAGCCACCAGGAGCACCAACGGAAGCACTTCCCTGTGCTTGGTCAGCTTCCATAGCGCCCATACCAATGCCGCTGCCGCACCTCCGTACGCCAGCGCGATCGATACCCAGGCAACCACCTGGTTCGCATGCAGTTCAGGAGCGACCGGCACACCGCCCTGGCCGGGAAGCAGTACACCAGAAGCGTCAAAAGCCCAGGTCGAGGCTCGTTCTACTATCATCATGTTACTATAGTTACGACTTAAGTCACATTAGTCAATACTCGACGCCGTTCAGGCCTGCCGCGGCCAAGGGAAACGAGGTGGGATCATCGAAGGCATGCCAGACACCGGCGCGATGAACTGGCCAGATGTCGTCCTTGCCGCGACGGCAGAGGACCCGACGAACCTGCCGGCTTCCGACGTTCGGATCCTCGACGCAACCGTCGAAGTCCTCGGGGTCTGCGGAGAGCAACACCTGACGGTCGACATGGTTGCCGACCGAGCACGCATGTCCCGGATGACGGTGTTCCGCCGTTTCGGCTCCAAACAGAATCTCATCGACAGCGCGTATCGACGCGAGATCAGCAAGGCACTCCGGGATATCACCGACTACGCTGGGCAGACAGACACCGCCTTGGGTCGCGCCACTGCGGTCGCGACCCGCATGGTCGACAACGCGGCGCGAATTCCCGCATTACAGTGGATTATTCGCGCTGAGCCCGAGGAAGTCGTTCGGATGTGGCGCGACTTGGAGCCGCGGGGACAAGCACTCGGCCGCGCATACATTTCCACACAGCTCCAGGATTCACAGCTACAAGATCCTTTGCCGACGCTGGACGCGGAGTTCGTGGCAGACGTCCTCATCCGGACCGTGATGTCACTGATTCTTGTGCCAGACCCCGCGTACCTCAAGGCAGGCCTCAGCGAGCTAGAGCAATACATCGAGCGAGTCGTCCAGCGCCTACTGGGGCAGCGTTAGCGCGGCGCGCCACCCTCGAGGCGATCGAGGAGGGACTCCAGCGCTTCCTCGAACTCGGTCGCACTGTGATCCTCGCTGAGTTCCTTCTGCATCCGCTTTAAGTTGGGATAACTCGACAAGCTCCGCAGGGTCTTGTCAGGCAGCTCGTCCTCGACCGAGCTCAGCGAGGCCCCGCGCGCGGATACCTCCAGTAGCAGCTGTCCGAGCAGGAACGTCGTGTACGCACGATAAGCGGAGACTGCCGCCCGATCGTCAAAGCCGTAGCCGATCAGCGTGTCCAGGAATGTCTCCATCCACTTCATGCTCCGCAGCGGCGGTCGAACCCACGGCGCTTCCGGGGGACGGGTAGCCAATGTCGGGAACAGATGCGGATGCTCAATGGCAATCACGCGCACTCCATGCGCGAGCCGCACGAGGTAATCCTGCCAACCGTCTTCCTGACTGCGGGCAGCGAGCTGGTCGTCATAGAGCTTCTCGACGAGATGATCGACGATGCCGCCGAGCAAATCCTGACGGCCATGAACGTGGCGGTAGAGGGCCATCGCTTCGACACCGCACGCGGAACCGAGGCGGCGCATCGTCAGCTGCTCCAACCCGTCCCGGTCCACCAGCGCGATCGCGGTATCGAGGATCTCGGCGCGGGTCAGCGAGCGTGGCCGCCGCCCATCAGGCGTGTTGCCCACGTCGGCCAGGCTGTCCGGCTCATCCATGCTGCGTTCCGTCACTCCCACCGTGCATATATCCGGGCGCGCCCGGTCGGCTTCGCCGTCTACAAGAAGTTACCTCCATCGGTCAATCCCCTGGCCAGTGCGGATTTGTTTACAAAGTAGTTTACGTAGTACACAACACTTGCTACGGTGGATTCGTTACCTCACAAGGAGGCGACACCGACAGAAGCGATTGCACCGCGCACGCACTGTGAAAGGGGCGACCAATGACCGACGACAAGAGGGACAGCGGAATCGAGACCGGACTCAAGGGCATCGTCGAGGACGTCAAGGGCAAGGTCAAGGAAGTCGCAGGCAAGCTGACTCACGATGAATCGCTGCAACGCGAGGGCCAGGCACAGCAGGACAAGGCCGAATCTCAGCGCGAAGTAGCGATCAAGGAAGCAGCAGCCGAGAAGGCACGCGCCGAGGCGGCCGTGCACGAGGCCCGGGAACAGGCCGAGAAGTAGCACACACCGCCCGTAGCAGCCCGCCCTCAATCCACGAAAGTCAGGAATTGACAGATGATTTCAACCCTCGCCACTGATATGGCAGCAGCCCGCCTAGGCTTTGGCATCGGCTGGATCGGATGGATCGTGATCGGCGGAATCGCCGGATGGGTCGCCAGCAAGCTGATGGGTACCGACGCGCAGCAAGGGCTCCTGCTCAACATCGTGGTCGGGATCGTGGGCGGGCTGCTCGGCGGATTCCTATTGAGTCTGCTCGATGTCAGCACATATGGCTTCGGCTGGATCCTGACATTCATCACCGCGCTGGCAGGCGCCTGCATTCTTTTGTTCCTCCTGCGCCTCGTCAGCGGCAGACGTTGATCAATCCCACCTATCAGCAGTCCATTACAGAAGGGGCCGTAGTGATTTCGTCCATATCGAAGAAGCTCGCACTTGTCGCCGGCACAGTCGCAGCGATATCACTTGCGGGATGCTCCAGCGTGATCAACCAGGGTGGCGACACCACCTGCAAAGAATTCCTCACTCAGGACGAGAACACACAAAACGAAGCCGTCAGCAAGATGCTGAAGGACGAGAACCAACAAGATCCCAGCGGCCTACAGCTGATGGCTGCACGCAACTCCTCCACCGCGTACTGCAAAACGCTGGGCAATGAGAACAGCGAGATCCGCGAGGCACCACATCTGTAGGTTTGCCGCAAATCAAATTTAGCCAACCCGAAGATTCCGATATGTGCACTATTTACAGCTATTTTGGCGGTGTTAGACGATCGTAGCCGTGCAGGCGATACGTTGCTGGGCTGACTCGATGCTGGTAGATTCTGCGCCGTGAACAGCAGCGGCCTCGTCCAGCAGGCGGCCACCCGCCGCCTGCGCGCGCAGCTGCTGCGGTCGGTGTTGATCACCTCAGCATTCATCGTGCCCGCCCTGGTTACCCGAATCGCTGGATTCCATGTGAATCCCGTTGTGGCGCTATTGATTTACGGCGGCGCCGTGGTAGCGGCCAGCTTCCTGCTGGCGTGGGCGGCTGAGGCAGCTCAGATCGACGTTTCGGGCGGATTGGCGATCGCGGTACTAGCTCTCATCGCGGTCCTGCCCGAGTATGCGGTCGATCTCTACTACGCCTACATCTCCGGCCGAGTGCCCGAGTACACCCAGTACGCGGCGGCGAACATGACCGGGTCCAACCGCCTGCTCATGGGTTTGGGCTGGCCCGTCGTCGTCCTCGTGGCCCTAGCCGTGATGCGCAAGGCCACCGGACAGCGCACCTCAATGTTGCCCCTGGCACGCTCTAACCGGGTGGAGCTGGGATTCCTCCTCATCGCCGGCGTGGTGGCCTTCATCATCCCCGCCAGCGGTCGCATCCACCTGGTGCTGGGATTGTCACTATTGGCCTGGTTCGGGTTCTACCTGTACACGATCAGCCGCGGCGAGGCCGAAGAACCCGACCTGGTCGGTACTGCAGCCGCCATCGGGCAGCTGCCTGCCCAGCTCAGGCGTAGCACCGTCATCGCGATGTTCGTGTTGGCCGCATCGGTGATCCTGCTGTGCGCCGAACCATTCGCCAACAACCTGGTGGCCGCCGGGGCTCAGCTAGGCATCGATCAGTTCCTCCTGGTGCAATGGCTGGCTCCGCTGGCCTCCGAAGCCCCCGAATTCATCATCGCCATCATCTTCGCCGCACGCGGCAAGGGCACCGCGGCCATAGCAACGTTGATTTCGTCGAAGGTCAATCAGTGGACACTTCTCATCGGCTCGCTCCCCATCGCACATCTGCTCGGCGGCGGCGGGTACTCGCTGGTGCTGGATGGCCGACAGATTGAGGAAGTACTGCTTACCGCGACGCAAACCATGATGGGCGTCGCGTTGATCCTGGCGCTGCGTTTCCGCCGTGCCACCGCCTGGGCGCTGTTGGCGCTCTTCGCGGTTCAGTTCCCGCTCACGTCGACGGAGGGACGGCTCATCCTGTGCGGGATCTACGCGGTGCTCGCTGTCGCCGGTGTGATCATCAACCGCCGCCACCTCGCCGCCACCATTACCGCGCCATTCCGTGGGGCACGTCAGGATCCGGCGACCGAATCACTCCGGTAGCCGCAGCTCAGGCTTGTCGACTTCCTCGATGTTGACGTCCTTGAACGTGATCACCCGCACGTGTTTCACGAAACGCGCCGGACGGAACAGGTCCCACACCCACGCATCGGAGAGTCGCAGCTCGAAGTACACCTCAGAATCGGTGTTCCGCGGAATCACTTCGACGCTGTTGGCCAGGTAGAACCGTCGCTCCGTCTCTACCACGTAGCTGAACTGTCCGACGATGTCCTTGTACTCGCGATACAGCGAGAGTTCCATCTCGGTTTCGTACTTTTCGAGGTCTTCAGCACTCATAGGCTTTCCATTATCCCCTGTTTGCGTTGCGCACGTTGACGAACGATTGTCGGTGTTGCGCGGACGGTCCCAACCGATGCATCGCCTCGGTATGGACAGCCGTGCTGTACCCCTTATGCACCGCAAATCCGTACCCGGGGTGCTCCGAGTCCATGGCCACCATCACCCTGTCCCGGCTCACCTTGGCCAGCACACTGGCCGCCGCGATACACGCCGCCGAAGCGTCACCACCGATCACCGGCAGCGACGGCACCGGCAATCCCGGCACTCGGAATCCGTCCGTCAGCACGTATCCGGGTTTGACGCCCAGACCAGCCACAGCCCGACGCATCCCCTCGATGTTGGCCACATGCACACCGATACGGTCCACCTCCTCGGCAGGCACCGACACCACGTGGTATGCGTCGGCATATCGGCATATCAGTGGAAACAGCGTCTCACGCATCTTCTCGGTGAGCTTCTTCGAATCATTGAGCGCGGCAAGGCTCTTCCGCTGATTCGAGCCGAGTACACAGGCCGCGATCACCAGCGGACCCGCGCAGGCTCCGCGTCCGGCCTCGTCTACTCCCGCGACAGGCCCCAAACCCATTCTGTCGAGGGCCAATTCGAGGGTTCGCAATCCGGATGCCTTGCGTATCACCGTGCGCGGCGGCCAGCTGGTAGTCATGCCGCAACGGCTATGTCTGCGGGTTCACCGACGCGACGCCGCCCCACCGCGCCGGTGGCCATGCGATGAAACGCGCCTTGCCGATGACGTTGTCCACCGGCACGGTTCCGATGTTCGGGTTGCCTGTGCAGTAGACCCTGAGCTTGTACTCGATATCGGGTCCTGCGTCACGGTCCCGGCTCTGGCAGTGTGCGCGGGAGTCACCGCTATGCGTGCGGTTGTCCCCCATCATCCACAGCTTGCCGTCGGGCACCTTGACCGGCCCAAACGGGAATTCCCAGCATCCATCCTCGTTCGGTCCGATGGTCTCCGGATCGAGGTAGGGCTCGTTCAGCTTCTTTCCGTCGACGGTCAGCCCGGTGCCCGCTCGACACTCCACGGTCTGCCCGCCGGTCGCGATGACGCGTTTGACCAGGTCGTTCTCGTCTGGGGGCACCACGCCGATGAAAGACAATGCGTTCTGCACGTAGCGAACTGCGGTGTTGGACGATCGAATGGACCGGTAATTGCCGTTCCACTCGGGCGGGCCCTTGAACACCACCACGTCACCGGGTTCCGGATCGGAGAACCGGAACACCACCTTGTCGACCATGATTCGGTCGCCGGTGCAGCCGCGGCAGCCGTGCAGGGTGGGCTCCATCGATTCCGACGGAATCAGATAGGGCCGGGCGATGAAGTTCTGCGTGATGCAGTACAGCACCAGGGCGATCAACAGTAGAACGCCGACCTCTTTGAGCATGCCGGAACCGGTCGACTCAGCGGCGGGCTCGGCCTCGGTGATATCGGCGGACGTCTCTGTAGATGTCTCGGAAGACTCTGATTCGCCCGACACCGGTGCTGTCACGAAAGCGCCGACTCGGTCAGCGCTTCTCCTTGATCTTGGCCTTCTTACCGCGCAGCTCACGCAGGTAGTACAGCTTGGCGCGACGGACGGCACCGCGGGTGACGATCTCGACGTGGTCGATGTTCGGCGAGTGCACCGGGAAGGTGCGCTCGACGCCCACGCCGTAGCTCTCCTTGCGCACGGTGAAGGTGGCACCGATGCCGCCACCGGTGCGCCGCAGCACAACGCCCTTGAAGACCTGGACGCGCTCCTTGGAGCCCTCGATCACCTTAACGTGCACATTGACGGTGTCACCGGGACGGAAGTCAGGCACGTCCTGGCGCAACGACGCCTGGTCGATAAAGTCCAGTGTGTTCATCGGTGCTCTTCCTCCACGTCTTTCGAACTCGAGTCTCTCGACCCAGTCGCGCGGCCGGGTGGCATACGGATATGCACCTCGACCGATCATTAATTGCTTGGTCCTGCCTGGGTTCTGCCAATACGGCGCCAGACAACTCGCCAATTGTGCCAGACACAGGCCCTTTCAGCGAAATCGACCACCTCACCGCCCCGTGGGCAGCGGCTATGCGGCGGTACTAGTAAGCTACCGTGACCGGCACACCTGCCACATAGGTAACAAATCCACAGACTGACCGCATAGGGGGTCTTCATCATGCGCGGCCAGCACCTGTTAGTGGGCCTCACGCTCACCGCAGCAACCGCGCTGACCTCTGGATGTATGGCATCGGTTCGCAGCGATCCGGCCACCCCGGCGCTGGCCGTCGTGAGCGCTCCCGCCGAACCCCCGCCCGCCTTCGAAGTGGAAAGCCCGACCTCGTTCGCGGCGCTACCCGAGCGCACCGCGACGGCAACCACCCAGGCCAAGAGCGCCGGCGCGACGCTGACCGCGGTGATCAAGGACCGCGCCTCCGGCGCCGTCGTGTCCAACGGCAACAACAGCACCATCGCCATCGCCTCTGTAGCCAAGCTGTTCATCGCCGACGACCTGCTCATGCGGGAATCGACCGGCGACGTCACGCTCACCCCCGCAGACCGCGCCTCCTTCGACAGGATGCTGCAATCCTCCGACGACAGCGCCGCCGAGATCTTTTGGCAGCGCGGAGGCGGTAACGCGATCATCACGCGCGTCGCTGCGCGGTACGGGCTCGCCTCCACCAACGTGCCGTCCGACGGGATGTGGTGGAACACCATCAGCACCGCTAACGACCTGGTGCAGTACTACGACATGCTGCTCTCCGGCGCGGGCGGACTTCCTCCCGAGCGCGCGAACATCATCGTCGACGACCTGGCCCGCTCCACACCCAACGGCATTGACGGCTACCCCCAGCGTTTCGGCATCCCGGACGGCATTCCCGGCGAACCCGTTGCGGTGAAACAGGGTTGGATGTGCTGCATCGGCGCGTCCTGGATGCATCTGTCAACCGGCGTGGTGGGTCCCGACCGGCGATTCATCGTGGTGGTGTCGTCACTGCAGGTCGCCAACGACGTGACGGCGCGCAACACGCTAACTCAGGCCGTCACGACCATGTTCCCCGGCGGGCGGGTCGAAGGCGAGTAGGTCCGGACGCCGCTCGGCTGTCCGCTCATGCGACTGCTGAGTCCGCCACGCCGCAACCTTGGCGTGGTCTCCCGACAACAGCACCGGCGGCACATCTAACCCCCGCCAGCTCGGCGGCCTGGTGTACGACGGACCTTCCAGCAGGCCGTCAGAATGTGAATCATCAACGGCGGAAAGCTCGTTGCCGAGCACACCCGGAACCAGCCGCAACACCGATTCGATGATCACCAGCGCGGCGACCTCGCCGCCGTTGAGCACGTAATCGCCGATCGACACCTCGCGCACCCGCATGCGAGTGGCGGCGTCGTCGGCGACGCGCTGGTCGATCCCCTCGTACCGGCCGCAGGCGATCACCAGATGATCCTCTGTCGACCACTGACGGGCTGTCTCCTGGGTGAACGGATACCCGGCCGGCGTCGGCACCACCAAAAGCGTTTCCGGCGTGCAGATCTCATCGAGGGCTTCGCCCCATACCGTCGGCTTCATCACCATGCCCGGCCCACCGCCGTAGGGCGAATCATCCACCGACTTGTGCACATCGCGTGTCCAGCGCCGCAAATCGTGCACCGCGACATCGACCAGTCCAGCGTCAATGGCCCTGCCGGGCAAGGACTGGCGGACGGGCTGTAGATAGTCGGGGAAGATGGTGACGACATCGATTTTCATGGGCGGATCTTCACGTCAAGTCCAGCAGTCCCTCGGGCGGATCGATCTCAATCACGTTATCCGCCAGCGAGATTGACGTGACGATCGCGGCAACGAACGGCACCAGAATTTCCCTCCGGTCGGCACCTCGCACCGAGAGCAGTTCACCGCCCGGGGTGTGCAGCACCTCGGAGACCTTCCCCACCTCGGCGCCCTCGACGGTGCGCACCACCAGCCCCTCCAACTGATGGTCGTAGTACTCGTCGGGTGCCTCGATGGGCGGCAGATCGGTGGTGTCCATCGTGAACAGGGTGCCCCGCAACGCATCTGCGGCATCCCGACCGGATACACCGACCAACCTGATCAGTAGCCGTCCGGTGTGCTCGCGCACCGACTCAACCGTGAATTCACGGGTGCCACCGCCCCGAGGCAGCCGGCCACGGAGCGCTGAACCGACAGCAAAACGCTCGTCTGGATCGTCGGTGCGGATCTCGACCGACAACTCGCCGGTGACGCCGTGCGACTTGGCAATACGCCCGATGACTAGCTCCATGGATGAGCCGTCTGCGCGAAGACCATGATGCGGCAGCTACCGGTCGGTGTCCACTACGTCGACCCGGATACCGCGACCGCCCACGCCCGCGACCAGGGTGCGCAGCGCGGTGGCGGTACGCCCGCCCCGGCCGATCACCTTTCCGAGATCGTCGGGGTGGACGTGAACCTCTACGGTGCGACCGCGACGGTTCGTCACCAGGTCAACGCGGACATCGTCGGGGTTGTCGACGATTCCTCGTACCAGATGCTCAACGGCATCGACTACGACGGAGCTCATCTGTTGCCCTATTCGCTTGCGGCGTCGGCAGATTCGACGGCAGGAGCCTCAGCGGCGTCCTCGGCCGGAGCCGCGGCCTCAGCGGACTCGGCCTTCTTGGCCTTCTTCTTTTTCTGCTGAATGGCCTCACCGGTCGGCGCACCGTCGGCGGCGGCCAGTGCGGCGTTGAACAGGTCCAGCTTGCTGGGCTTGGGCTCCTTGACCTTCAGAGTGCCCTCGGCGCCCGGCAGGCCCTTGAACTTCTGCCAATCACCGGTGATCTTCAGCAGGGCAAGCACCGGATCGGTCGGCTGCGCACCGACGGACAGCCAGTACTGCGCGCGCTCGGAATCGATCTGGATCAGGCTGGGCTCTTCCTTGGGGTGGTACCGGCCGATCACCTCGATGGCACGGCCTTCACGGCGGGTGCGGGCATCGGCGATCGTGATGCGGTACTGCGGGTTGCGGATCTTCCCGAGGCGGGCGAGCTTGATCTTGACAGCCATGACTACAACTTCTCCTTGAGTATCACGCGGCAATTCGGCGATACGTGCGGACGTGCACGATCCGGTTTTGCCTCGCGTGGGTCTGACCACTGTTGGCCTTAGCCAATTCGCGGACCGGGCCATTGTGCCAGACCGGGGACTACCAGCTCAAATCCTCCACTCCCAGGTCACCCGCGCCTACGATTACGTCAGATACATCTAATGGGGGGACAGACCATGGATAACCGTGCCGACACGGCTGAACCGGACGATCCTGCGTATGCGGCGGAGTTGCCGTTGGCCGAGCCCGGCGGATATGACTACGACGCGTTCCTGTCCTACAGCCGCGCTGATGCTGCCGTGGCCGAAGGCATCCAAAAAGGCCTGCACACCATCGGCCGAAAACTGGGCCGACTACACGCCCTGCGAGTATTCCGGGATAAGACCGATCTAGCAGCGAGTCCGAGCCTGTGGGCCAAACTCAGCGAAGCACTCGACAAATCCCGCTACCTGGTGGTGGTGTTGTCTCCCAACTCGGCGGGCTCGGAATGGGTCAACAAAGAAATCGACTACTGGCTCAAACATCGCGGTCGCAACAACCTCGTACTCGTCATGGCCGACGGCACCCTGCTCTGGGACGACAGCAATGGCCGCTTCGACCCCGACAACTCCACCGCCGCACCACCAGCGTTGGCCACGCCCGACTCGCTGGGTACCGAACCGGTCTATATCGATGTCTCCCACGACAACCCCTGGGACATCCAAAACCCCACCTTCCGCGACAAACTCACCGACATCGCCGCCCCCATCCACGGCAAACCCAAATACGAACTGGCCTCCGACGACCTACGCGAACAACAACGCTTCCGCCGCTTCCGACGCCTCGCCATCACAGCACTGGCCCTCCTGCTCGTCATCGCCATTGCCGCCGCATCAGTAGCCTTCATCCAACGCCGCGAAGCCCAACAACAACGAAACGAAGCCATCCATCAACGCAATGATGCGGTCGCGCGGGGCCTGGTAGCCGACGCCGATGCCATCTTCAAACGGGTGCGCGGCGGAACCTATGACCAAGCACTACAGGAACTGACCGTGGCCGCACGCCTGGGACCGGTGGCCGCACTCGGCGGAATGCTCACCGGGCTCCAAAACACTGCCATCCTGCAGAAAATCATCCGCACCTCCCGCGGCCTCGTCACGCCGAAAGTCACCCCGGATGGCAAACGCATCATCACCGGCAGCAAAGAGGAGCCGGTTATCCGCATCTGGGATGGTGCCACCGGACAGCAAGTATCCGAACTGACCGGCACGCCCAAGACGGGTTTGTGGGTCGTTGGGCTCAGCCCCGACGGAAAGAGCCTGATCTCCGAGGACTCGGCTGGCGTGGTCAGGCTGTGGGATCTCGACACCAGCACCATAATTCGGCAGCTCAAGGCCGAACTGGCAGGGGACGCGGTTACGAGTGCCGACGGCGCCCGGATGGCCGCCGTCGACGCACGGTGGGGGCCAGACAAAAAGAAGCTGATCTATCGACTCGGAGTGTGGGACGCCGCCACCGGGGAGCCGGTCAGCATGTTTCCCGAGCAATCCGACTCCATGCGCGAGCTGGCACTGAGCCCAGATGGTCGCCGCGTTGTCATTGTTGACGGGGATGGCGCGGCCCGGATCTTTGATGTCGACAGCCGCGAGCAGATCGGTGAAACGATCGCAATCCCCCGTCCCAGCAGCTCAGACGGCAGCACCATCGGCGTGCACAGCCCGGAATTCAGCCCGGACGGCCGAAGGTTTGTCATGGGCCTCAGCGATGGCACCGTGCGACAGTGGGACGCATTCACCGGCGCCCCCATCAGTACCCCGATGGCCGGCCACACAGGCCTGGTATTCCACGTGACCTACAGCCCGGACGGAACCCGCATCGCGTCGGGCGGGACAGGCGACACCACGGTACGGGTATGGGATGCCGAAACCGGTGCACCGGTTGGCGTGCCGTTCGCAGGTCACCTGGATGCGATCGAGGGACTCACCTTCACCCCCGACGGCAAACAGATCGTCTCGATCAGCAGCGATAAGACGATTCAGATCTGGCGCGCAGATTCGGATACTCGGCTCGGCGGCCCCATATCCGCCCCGGCCGGCAACCTGCCGGAAGGCACTCCAGTGGTCGGCGTGGTACCCGGCGGCGAGACAACAGACGTCTCGCGGTCGGCTGCGATCTGGAACCTCGGGGACGGCCGCGTGACCGACTTCCGCGAAAACGTGCCCTACTGGCAGTACACCTCGCTTCTGGAATTGGCCGTGACGCCCGACGGCCGCCGGGCCGCGGTGCGGTCCACGAAAATGCAGGTCTGGGATCTGCACACCGGCAAAACGATCTCCAGTATCGATGTCGATACGAATACCCTCGCCGCAATTGCCATCAGCCCGGACGGGTCCCGCGTCGTCACCGGCGCGTCCAGCTCGTCTGTCGAAAAGCGCGGCGGTCGCCTCATTACCCTGTATGACGCCGACACCGGAAAACAGATCGACACCAAGTTCGACGGCCTAGATGGAACGATCACCGCACTTCGGTTCAGCCCCGACGGTCGCCAGCTCGTCGCCGTAAATTCGAAAGGGGCACTCCGGGAGTGGGATGCCGCGACCGGACAACAGATCGGCGATCCCTGGAGCGGCGACCTCAACGCCCAAGGGGCGCTGGCGTTCAGTCCGGACGGTCAGCTACTCGCCTCGGCAGGCCGCGGAACGATCTGGATCTGGGATACGCAAACTCACCGGTTAGCAGGAAAGCCGCTCACCGGCCACAACGATCCACCGTCGAGCCTGGCGTTCAGCTCCGATGGACGGCTCCTCGTCTCCGGCGCCTCCGACAGTAAAGACTATAAAAAGGGCGAGATGCGGATCTGGGATGTGAAGAGCGGTCAGCAGATCGGTGAACCGCTGCCCGTCGTCGCCAGTAAGGCGGCGTTCCAGGTGGCATTTTCCTCCGACACCACCAAAATCTTCGCCAGTGGCGCAGCTAGTAAAGGGAGCGGGGTCTGGCAGTGGCCAGGCCCGGCGCGGTGGCCGGATCTGTTGTGCGACAAGCTGACCGCGAATATGAGCCGCACCCAATGGAAACAGTGGGTTTCGCCGGACATCGAGTACGTGCCGGGCTGCCCCGATCTGCCGGTGCCGGAGTAACCATGACCGAACCGGACGATCCTGCGTACGCTGCGGAGCTGCCGATAGCTGAGCCCGGCGGATACGACTATGACGCGTTCCTGTCCTACAGCCGCGCTGATGCCGCCGTGGCCGAAGGCATCCAAAAAGGCCTACACAGCATCGGCCGAAAACTAGGACGCTTGCACGCGCTTCGCGTGTTTCGAGACAAAACCGACCTCGCCGCCAGCCCGAGCCTGTGGGCCAAACTGACTGAAGCGCTGGATAAATCGCGGTATCTGGTGGTGGTGCTCTCCCCCAACTCCGCGGGCTCGGAATGGGTCAACAAAGAAATCGACTACTGGCTCAAACATCGCGGCCGCAACAACCTGGTGCTGGTCATGGCCGACGGAACCCTGCTCTGGGACGACACCCACGGAGCCTTCGACCCCCAAGGCTCCACCGCAGCACCCCCAGCCCTAGCCGCCACCGACGCCCTGGGTACCGAACCGGTTTACATCGATGTCTCCCAAGACAACCCCTGGGACATCCAAAACCCAGTCTTCCGAGACAAACTCACCGACATCGCCGCCCCGATACACGGCAAACCCAAATACGAACTCGCCTCCGAAGACCTACGCGAACAACAACGCTTCCGCCGCTTCCGACGCCTCGCCATCACCGCACTCGCAATCTTGACCATCCTGTCGGTCACTACGGCTGGAATCGCATTCATCCAACGCCGCGAGGCGATCCGACAGCGCAACGAGGCGGTCGCGCTGCGCCTCGCCACCGACGCGGACGCCATCTTCAAACGGGCGCGCGGCGGAACCGATGACCGAGCGTTGCAGGAGCTGACCGTGGCGGCACGTCTGTCGCCGGTGGCCGCCCGCGGCGGAATACTGGGCGGACTCCAATCCACCGCACCCTTACAGAAAATCATCCGAACCCCCCGAACGCCCCAGGGGCTGCGGGTTACCCCGGACGGCAAACGCATCATCACCGGGAGTAACGAAGAGTCGGTCATCCGCATCTGGGATATCGCCACCGGCCAGCAACTATCGGAACTGACCGGCCAGACGGCACGGATAGTGGGGGGGGCTCACCAACGACGGAAAGCGTCTACTCACCTACGACTGGGATGCTTTTAAGATTGGGCTCTGGGACCTCGACGCCGGCACGATGATCCGGCAGTTTGAGGGGCGGGACGCGGTGATGAGCGGCGACGGAACTCGGATCGCCGCGATCCGCTTAGATAAGCGCGCCGGTCGTCAGCCGACCCTTCGAGTCGAGGTCTGGAACACCGACACCGGGGACGTGATCCGCACGTTTCCCGAGCAACCCTACGGCCAGTTCGATCTGGCACTGAGCCCGGATGGGCGCCACGCCGTTACGCTCGGCGCGGACAGAATGACCCATCTGTGGGATGTCGACACAGGCGAGCAAATCGGCGAACCGATCGCCATCGTCGGTCCTCGCGGCCCCAGCGACCAAAACCTCCGCATTTGGCAGCCTGTATTCAGCCCGGATGGCCGCAGGTTCGCAGCGGGTGTTGGCGATAGGACCGTCCGACAGTGGGACGCCTTCACCGGTGCCCCTGTCGGTGCCCCGATCACCGGCCACACCAGCCAGGTATCGCACGTGGCCTACAGCCGGGACGGAACTCGCATCGCCTCGGGTGGCAATGACGGCACCCGAGTCTGGGATGCCGAAACAGGTGCCCCGATCGGTACGCCGCTGAATCAAGCTAGCCCTGATGAACTCACGTTCACTCCCAACGGACTACAGATCGTCTCGATCGTCTTCTTCGACCGGGCCATCCGGGTTTGGCGCGCCGATGCGGACAGCAGCCTCGGCGGCCCCCTTACCGCCCCCGCCGTCAATCTGCCGACGGATGCGAAGGTGGCGGGGCTGGCGCCCGGTCACGACCTGCCAGACTTCTCCGACACTTTGGGCGCCATCTGGAACCTTGAGAACAACCAGGTGACCAAGCTCGACGATTCCGTGGTGGCCTACAAGTTGACCATGACACCCGACGGTCGCCGAGCGGCGACGTTCAAAGTCGACTATGTGGCAGCGACGCGCACGGCCCGCTATCGGGTACAGGTCTGGGATCTGCGAACCGGCCGGCTTGTCTCCAACACCGACCAGACGAACGCCAGCACGATTGCGATCAGCCCGGACGGGACCAGGGTCGCTATCGGCGCATCGAGCCTGGCCGTCAAGAAGTACGGCGACCGCCCGATCACCATGTATGACGCGGACACCGGGAAACGAATCGACGCCGAGTTCGGCGGCCTGAAAGCAACGATTGAAGTGCTTCGATTCAGCCCAGATAGTCGCCAGCTCGTTGCCGCTAACGGAGACCAGATGCAGGGGTGGGATGCTACGACCGGGAAACAGATCGGTGATCCTTGGGGCGGCTCCAACATCTATACACTTGCTTTTAGTCCGGATGGCCGCCTGCTGGCCTCCGGTGGTCTCAACAAAAACTCCGGAGTTTTTCAGGAAACAATCTCGATCTGGGATGCGCAGACTCACCAGCTGGTGGGAGAGCCACTCACTGGCCAAAATGCGTCCGTTAAGACCTTGGCGTTCAGCTCTGACGGACGGCTGCTCGCCTCCGGCTCTGGCTATTTTTCCAAGGTCGCCGAGATACGGATCTGGGATGTGGCCAGCCGTCAGCAGGTCGGTGAGCCACTGAACTTTGACAACAGCAGGAACAGCAGCTATTTCACCGTCGCATTCTCTGCCGACGGCGCCAGCATTTTCGCCGGCATGCGGAAGTCCGTCCTGCGCTGGCCCGGCCCGATGCAATGGCCAGATATGTTGTGCGACAAGCTTTCCTCGAACATGAGTCGCGAGCAGTGGAACCGGTGGGTCTCCCCCGACATCGACTACGTTGTCGGCTGCCCGGACCTGCCGGTGCCGGAGTAGCTAGCCAGAGATTCGTACATATCGCCGGGCGAACTCGTTGCCGGGAACCACCCAGATGTCTCCGTGATCGCCCTGCACTATCCACGCGCCCTCGGTTGCGGTGACGCAACCCTCCAGCGACTCGACTGTCTCACCGGCGCGCGCCGGCCGTGCGAGTACCGAACCGCGCCGACGCCACCTGCGGCCCGCGACGTGCTCGTGGGTAGCGCGGAAAATGTCATCACGCACAGACCATTCCGTGGCGTCGGTGCTGGGATGCTTCTCACGAACGGACCAGTCACCCGCCTCGGCACGCATGGTTGAGCCATCCTGCGCGGTCCATGTCCACGCGGTGGGACGCTGCCGCGCCAGCACCTCACCGGCGCGGCGAAACTCCGCCCAGCCGCTGTCCCCAGTCGCGGGCGCTGACCGGTAGCCCAGCTCGCGCAGCTTGGTCAGGGTGGCCGCCAGGCTGCCCAGCGCGGCGTCGAGCCGTGCCGGGTCCGCCTCGATCTGCGCCCAGTCGACGAGCTTGTCGTGAACCTTCCCCGCGTCGTCACGGGGTCCGGCCCGCCACCCATGCTTGCGGTAGTAGCGGCACCAATCCTGGTGCTCGGAGTGTGCCATTGCGATGGCAGTGGGCAAATCGAAACCCATGCGGCGCAAACATTCTGCGGGTTCCAGCCGATACAGCTCCGAGGTCGATGCGTCATCGGGCGGGCCGCCCCAGGTATTCCAGGTATGCCCGCCGATTTTTTCCACTATCCATAGCGCGTTGCGCACCTGCCGCCGGTTGGACTCGCGATAGAACTCGTCGAGCTGTCCCCACGGACGCGCGGTGGGGCCGGTCCGCTCGTTGTCGCGGACGTACCGGTTATGGATGAGCTCGGCGGCGCGTTCCCACGCGTCGTGCGCCTGCCCGCCCGGCAGATCCAGGCTCAGCCGGTACGTGTAGAGGCGACCCACCAGTGCGGTGCGTTCCCCACTGGCATCGGCTCGCGGGTCCCAGGCATGAACGATGGTGTCGGGGAAGCGTGCCGCGATCCGGGTGGCGGCGCTGACGTCCAGGCTGGAGTCGACGAGAACCACCGCGGTCGATCCTGGATCACTCGCCTGTAGGCGCTGCAGCAGTGCGTCCACGGTGGGCTCTTCGTCGACAGCGACCAGGCCGCCGGCCTGCGCCGGATGCCCAAGCTGTGTCGCGGCAAACTCGTTGTCGCGCAGGTATTCTGATGCGTTCGGGGCGATAACGGTGCACGTCGTCGGTTCACCACGTCCGCTGTAGCGTTGTTCGAGCCGTCGCTGCAGCATGTCGCTGCACAGTGCGGTGGTGAGTTGGGATGACCCACATACCAGCACCTCTCGGACCGTGCGTGCGGCCATCACCCGATCGAGCAGCCGCCGCGCCGTCACCTCATAGATTCCGACGGTATCGGCGGCCCACCGATGGTGGACACCGCCGAAATGCTGCGCGCGCCAAGCGGACGCCTGCCACGGGTCGTCGATGCGCACAATGAGCGGGATGCGCAGGCGGTCGCCTCCGCGCGCGCTGATGGCGCTGAGCCGCCACAGATTGGTGGACGGGTCGGCCGCCAGCAGGTAGAGGCGGTCGAGCTTGTTCCAGATGTCCAGTGCGGCAAGCGGCGCGGTTTGGGTGAGGTCCAGGCTCAGGATGGCCGCTCCCGCGGTGCGGGCGCGGCGCACGCAGTCTCGATCCGGATTGTCGGTGATGACGACGAGCGAACTATGTTGCCGCATGGAGCGTTTGATGGCAGCGACCATTGGTTCGGCATCGTCGTCGAGTCCCACGATCACCGTGACCGATCGAGCGAGATAGACGCGCAGCCGATGCAGTCGCGCCTGGAACAGCGCCACCGCAACTCCGGTCACCGACATCACCACGACCGTCATGGCCGACACCTGCGCGAGGTGCAGTGCGGCCGGCATAGGAACGGGGCACGGGCCGCCGTCGAGAGAGCGGGTGGGGTCCCCGCCCTTGACCAGTTCGACGGCCCACAGCAGTGGGGTGAAGAACGCCGGATGGCTGTCGTCGTGACACCGTACGTACGAGGCGAATCCGAGGATCAGCGTGAGCACCGCCAGGATCGCGGCAATTGCCACCGGAACCCCGGTGGCACCCGTGCGGCGGCGCGTCATCACCAGACCCAATGCCGCCAGAGTCACGACCACGACGGCGATGGTGGACGCCGAATCCGGTGCGCCGAACCAGCGCAACGACGCCGGTACCGAATCACGTATCCCGGGCCACCCAGCCAACGCCGTCAGGTATCCCAACGTTGTGACGGCAAAGGTCGCCAACGCTACACGGGCGGTTCTCAATGCCACTGTCGGAGTCTACTCAGGGGGCCTACCAGGCCAAACTCACACCAGCCTGTTGAAGCATTTCGTCTCCACACGCCGCGTCAGGCGCCACCCATGGCGGGTGCGCACCACCGCATCGTCGTACCAAAGTCCAAGAAAGAGGACCTGTTCGGTGTCTCCCGGCGGCACCATCGGGTTGAAGCACAGGCTGCGCACTATCGCCGCGCTGCGAGCCTCGTCGTCGAAGGTGATCGAGATGTTGCCGAGCATGTGTGAATACATCGGGAAGGCCGGCAGCACCTTCCCCAGCCACTCCTTGACCTCGGGATACTCCCCCTCGATGCCGCCCATCGCCGTGTAATCGATGTATGCCTCATTCAAGAACACGTCGTCCAGATCGTCGAACTGGCGGGTATCGATGGCGGTCGCATAGTCGACCAGCAGCTGCTGGATCTGCAGGCGGTCGGATACTTCCTCGAGGGTCCACGTGGATGTCATAGCTTGTGAGCATGCCCACTCGGACCGAAATCATCGCGCAATTCGTCCCGAATTCTCCGTTGTGTCAGCACCTGGGAATTGCCCTGACCGAAATCGGCAATGACCGGGCGGTGCTCACGATGCCGTTCAAGCCCGAGCTGGCGACGATGGGTCAGACGGTGCACGGCGGAGCGATCGCCACACTCGCCGATACCGCGGCCATGGCCGCCGCCTGGGCCGACGACGTGGTCCCCGAAAGGGTCGGCGGCTCGACGGCTTCCCTGACCGTCAACTATGTGTCCGCTGCCGATGCAGCCGACCTCACCGCGGTGGGCCAGGTGGTCCGCCGCGGTAAGCGACTCTCCAACATCGAGGTCACCGTGTCCGACACCGCCGGCGCCGTGGTGGCAAAGGCGTTGGCCACCTACAACTTCGCCTAGGCGGCTCCAGCCTCATCGAGGGCCAGCAGCTCGCGCACCCGCGGGATGACCTCGGTGCCGTACAACTCGACGTTCTGCATGCCCAGCCCCGGTTGCGCGGCCTGATAGACCATGCTGAACCTGTCGGCGCCAAGACCGCGGATGGTCTTGGCCATCTTGGCTGCCACGGTGTCGGGCGAGCCGACGTACAGGGATCCGGCTTTCACCTCGGACAGGTACTCCTCGTACCGCGGGGCCGGCCAACCGCGCTCACCACCGATCGTGGTGCGCAGCTCCCGGAACCCCGGCCAGTACTGGGCGATTGCCTCCTCGTCCGTCTCGGCAATGTGGCCCGGACTGTGGATGCCCAGCGGCATCGCCTCGGTGACACCGAGCTGGTCTTGGGCACGCCGGTACAGGTCCGCATAGGGCGCAAACCGCATCGGATCGCCACCGATGATCGCCAAGATCATCGGAATACGGTGCCGCACGCTGCGCACCACCGAGTCCGGCGATCCGCCCACCCCGACCCAGGCCCGCAGACCGTCTGCCGTCTTCGGGAAGACGTCCACGCCGTCCAGCGACGAGCGCAGTTGCCCCGACCAGGTCACCGGATCTCCCGGCAGCAGCTTGGCCATCAGGTCGAATTTCTCCTCGAAAAGCTCGTTGTAATCGCCCAGGTCGTATCCGAACAGCGGAAACGAATCCGTGAACGATCCTCGACCGAGCACCACCTCGGCACGGCCGCCCGAGATTCCGTCGAGAGTCGCGAACCGTTGGTACACCCGCACCGGGTCGTCGGTGCTGAGCACGGTGACGGCGGTGGCGAGCGTGATCCTCTCGGTACGAGCAGCGATGGCGGCCAGCATCATCTCCGGAGACTCCCCCACGAACTCCTTGCGGTGATGCTCCCCGATCGCGAAGATGTCGACGCCCACCTGATCGGCGCGCACGCCCTCCTCGACCACGGCACGAATTGCTTCCGGATTGGTCATCCCCTCGGGGACATCGGCGAAGGTATCCAAACCAAACTGCACGTTGCTCGTCATACTCTCCCAAACGGACCGTAGTCCGCTTTTGTTCCTTCGGGAAACTCCCAGCCGCGATTCATCCCATGTTCACCTGATGCGCACCGGCGTCTGGTTCGCGGGCACTACCAATCGTTAGATGGACAACCTGCAAGCTCTGTCGGTCACCGATCTGCTCGCAGCACGCGAGCTTTATCACCACCACCTCACCAGCAAGCCCAACGTGGTGGGCACCGCAGTCGGCCGCTACCTGATCCGGGAAAAACCCGGGGGCGCTCGGACCCTTGTCAATTCCCGAGTGGAACAAGGGTTTTCCTGGCCGTGCGTGCTGGTCTTCATCAGCGACTGGGCCGCACCCAAGTCCCTCACCCCGTACGACTACGTGCCCAAGCAGCTGTACATGCCCGATGGTCGCGTGGTCCCGGTGTGCAAGGTGCAGGTCGTTCCGGCCCCGGTCACCACCATCGCCCAGCGCCCTTCCCAGGTGCGATGGCCCACCACACTGCTGGGCGGAGGCATGCCGATCGTGGTGGACGTGCAGAACCAGTCCCATACCGCCACCGCCGGCTGTCTGGTTTCCGACGGGCACACCCTTTATGCGCTGACCAATCGGCACGTGTGTGGACCGGCAGGCCAAGAGATCGAGATGATCCGCGGCCTCGCCCGAGCACGCGTCGGGGTGTCCAGCGGACAGCAGCTCACCCGGCTGCCATTCGACGAGGTATACCCCTACCCCATGACCAACACCTACCTGACCCTGGATATCGGGCTCGTCGACGTCGACGACGCCGGGGAATGGACCTCGACGGCCTACGGAATCGGCGATACAGGCCCCATGGTCGACACCGGCGACATGACCAACGCACTGGACCTGATCGACCAACCCGTCGTGGCGCACGGCGCGGGTTCGGGCCTGGTGGCCGGCAAGATCGCGGCGCTGTTCTACCGATACAAGTCGCTGGGTGGCTCCGAATATGTATCAGACTTTCTCATCGCCCCGGATCCGCAGGGGCCGCAAACGGTTCCAGGCGATTCCGGCATGGTCTGGCACCTCACCGCCGACCGGGCGCGACCCGCACCGCTTGCCGTGGAGTGGGGCGGGCAGGCGTTCCTGGACGGGGCCACGCGGTGCACGCTGAACTTCGCCCTCGCCACCAGCCTGAGCACGGTCTGCAATCTCCTCGATGTCGAGCCCGTGATCGGGCAACAGGATGGTGCCCGACCGTTCTGGGGGCAGACCGGTCACTACAGCATCGCCACCTTCACCCCCGACACGATCCGCTCGCCGAACCTCAAGACGCTGATGCAAGCCAACCTGGAATCGATCAGCTTCGCGCTGTCCGAGCTGGACCCGAAGACCATCGCGCAGCGGCTCAAGGAGGCCCGCAGCAACCCGGACGGCATCATCCCGCTCGCCGACGTGGCAGACCTGGTCTGGAAGAACCTGCCAAGCAAGGTGGTGGGCGGTCGCGACGACCACATGGTCGGGTATCGATCGCAAGGCCCCGAACATCCGTGCCACTACGCCGACATCGACGAGCCGGGACCTGACGGGTCGATCGTGCGGGACCTGTGCCTGCAGGACATCGCCAACCTGTCGGTGGCCAAGTGGCAGCAGTTCTACGACGAACGCGGCCACACCACCCAGGACAAGCGCGGCCTGCTGCCCTTCCGCGTCTGGCAGTTTTACGACGCCATGGTCGACTTCCTGAAGAACAAGAAGATCGACCAGTTCGTCTGCGCTGCAGGACTATTGGCCCACTATGTGGGCGACGCCTCCCAACCGCTGCACGGAAGCTACCTCGCCGACGGATATCCGGACGGATCCGGCGCCGGGGTGCACAGCTGCTACGAATCCAAGATGATCGACCGGCATGCTGGCGACCTGGTGGCCGAGATACCCGATGCCGTTTCGACACTCGGTCAACTCGACACCGTCGCGGACGGGCTCCATGCGGCGCTGGCCACCGTCGAGCTGATGGACCGATCGGCCAAGCGGATAGCACCGAAAGAACTGATCGACGCATACATCGCGCTGGGCGGCAAACCAGTGGTGGCCACCCAGGACGGCCTGTGGCGACAGTTCGGCGAACAAACAGTCCAGCTGATGGCCGACAGTGCGCGCACGCTGGCCATGATCTGGGACAGTGCCTGGGCGGCCGGCGGCGGAGACAAGATCAAAAAGTCTGCACTGCAAGCTATTCCGCAGGACCAGTTGCGGGAGTTGTACCAGCAGTCACAATTCGTGGAATCGTTGGACCTGGATCACGTGGAGTCGGCCCTGCGCTAGTGTCGGACCCAATGTCCACTCTGCGAAACCGTGCCCTGGCGGTGCTCAGCGTCCTGCTCCTGTCCCTGACGCCCGCAGGCGTCGCCCACGCTGACATGGCCGCTCCCCCACCCGAGGGTCCTGCTCAGGCGTGGTTGGTGGCCGATCTGGACTCCGGTCAGATCCTCGCCGCTCGCGAGCCCTATGCCGTGCACCCCCCTGCCAGCACCATCAAGGTGCTGCTGGCCCTGGTGGCGCTCGATGAGCTGTCTATGGACGCGACCGTGGTCGCAGACCCCGCCGACGCGAAGGCCGAATGCAACTGCGTCGGCATCAAGGCCGGACAGACCTACACCACGCACGACCTCCTCGAAGGCGCACTGCTGGAATCGGGCAACGACGCCGCCAATACGCTGGCACACATGCTGGGCGGTCGCGAGGCGACCGTCGAGAAGATGAACGCGAAGGCAGCGGCGCTGGGCGCGACCGCAACACACACCGCCTCCCCTTCCGGATTGGACGCGCCGGGGATGGATATGCGCTCCACGCCGCGCGATCTCGCCGTGATTTTCCGTGCGGCACTGGCTAATCCGGTGTTCGCGGACATCACCCGGCAGCCGGCCGCCGATTTCCCCGGCCGCGTGCTGCACAATCAAAACGAGCTGATGTACCGGTATCCGGGCGTGATAGGCGGTAAGACCGGATTTACCGATATGGCCCGCAAGACCTATGTCGTGGCCGCCGAACGCGACGGCAAGCGGCTGGTCGTCACGATGATGTACGGCCTGGTGCGCGAGGGCGGCCCCACCTACTGGGATCAGGCGTCGAGCCTGTTCGATTGGGGATTCGCCAACGACGGTCAGGTCAGCGTCGGCTCGCTCTAACTCGAGTAATTCGCCGGATGCAGCATCACGTCACTAACGTTCGCCGAGCCGTGCATCCGGCAGATCGCGGTGGCCAAGTCCCGTGCGTCCTTAGGCGAAATCGCGGCGACCGGGCTGCCCATCGCCGCAACATCGTGGATCACATCCATCTTCGCGCCGTCGTCCATCGCCATGTACTCCGAACAGAGTGCATCGGCATGAGCGGGCACGGCGGGCATCCAGATCACCAAACCCAAGCCCGCCATCAATGCCACAGCAAATCGCATGTCAGCGACTCTACCGAACCTGGCCTCGCAGCACGATGAGATCCGGCCGCGACAACACTTGCGGGCCTGATCTGGGATCCTCGCGGTATCCAACGATATCGGCGGGGGCGCCGTGCTCCAGGCCCGGGCGGTCCAGCCATTCGCGGGCCCGCCAGCACGCAGCGCCCAGTGCATCGGTGCGGCTCATGCCGATGCGCGACAGGGCCGCTACTTCATCGGAGATGCGTCCGTGGGCAATGGAGCCGCCGGCATCGGTGCCTGCATAGATCGGGACGCCAGCGTCGTACGCATTCCCGAAGGTCGTGTGCAGGCCCGCGTACAGGTCGCGCATGTGCTGGGCGTAGCGCGGGTACTTCGTTGCGGAATCCGCGATTCCGGGGAAATTCTCGATATTTATGACGGTTGGAACCAGCGCGGTGCCGTACTCGACCATCAGCGCGATGGTGTCGTCGGTAAGGCCGGTGCCGTGCTCGATGCAGTCGATACCCGCGCGAATCAGGCCCGGCAGCGCGTCCTCACCGAAGACGTGGGCGGTCACGCGCGCACCGTTGGCGTGCGCGGCGTCGATTGCCTCTTTAAGGATCTCGTCGGACCACAGCGGGGCCAGATCGCCGACGGAACGGTCGATCCAATCCCCCACCAGCTTCACCCAGCCGTCGCCCCAACGCGCCTGTTCCGCAACCGCTTCGGGCAGCTGCGAGTCATCCTCGATGTCGATGGGCAGCCCGGGGATGTACCGCTTGGGCTTGGCCAGATGTCGACCCGCGCGGATGATCCGCGGCAGGTCCTCGCGTTCGTCGAAACTGCGGGTGTCCACCGGGGATCCGGCGTCACGCAGCAACAGTGCGCCCACACTGCGCTCGGTCTCGGCCTGCGCGACGGCCTCCGCAAGCGTGGTCGGCCCGTGCGGCCCGATGCCGACGTGGCAGTGCGCGTCAACAAGTCCCGGAAGCAGCCACCCGCCGTCGAAGATGGTGTCGGCGTTCGCAATCGGTTCCAGGCTGATGACGCCGTCATGCACCCACAGATCGACAGGCTCTTCCGACGGAAGCGTCAGTCCCCGTAAATGCACAAGCTCAACTCTTGGGGAATTTCAGCTTCGAGATGTCGATATCGGCCAGACCCGGGGGCAGCTCGCCCAGTCCCTCTGGCATCCCGGAGAGATCCGGGAACCCGGCAGGCATCCCAGCCATACCCGGGGGCATACCGGGGAATCCGCCCCGGATCTTCGGCTGCGTCGGGCCCTTCGAACCCTTCTTGCCCTTTTTGGCGTTTTTGCCGCCCTTGCGGTTGCTCTTGCGGTTGATCGCGCCCATGCCCATGCGCCCTGCCATCGAGGACATCATCTTGCGTGCCTCGAAGAAGCGGTCGACGAGCTGATTGACCTCAGAGACCGTGACACCGGAACCGTTGGCGATCCGCAGCCGTCGGGAGGCATTAATCATCTTCGGGTCGGTCCGTTCGGCGGGGGTCATGCCGCGGATGATGGCCTGCACCCGATCGAGCTGCTTGTCGTCGACGGCAGCGAGCGCGTCCTTCATCTGACCGGCACCGGGCAGCATGCCTAGCAAGTTGCCGATGGGCCCCATTTTGCGGATCGCCAGCATCTGCTCCAGGAAGTCCTCGAGCGTCAGCTCCCCCGAGGTGATCTTCTCGGCCGCGGCCAGGGATTGCTCGGCATCGAAATGCTGCTCTGCCTGCTCGATGAGGGACAGTAGGTCGCCCATGCCCAGGATGCGAGATGCCATCCGGTCGGGGTGGAAGACATCGAAGTCCTCGAGCTTTTCGCCGGTGGACGCGAACAGGATCGGGGTGCCGGTGATCTCACGTACAGAGAGCGCGGCGCCACCACGGGCGTCACCGTCGAGCTTGGTGAGGACCACCCCGGTGAACCCGACGCCCGCACGGAAGGCTTCCGCGGTGCTCACCGCGTCCTGACCGATCATCGCGTCCAGGACGAACAGGACCTCGTCGGGATCAACGGCGTCGCGGATACGCCCGGCCTGGTCCATCAAGTCGGCGTCGATGCCGAGGCGACCTGCGGTGTCAACGAGGACCACATCGAAGTGCTGGGCCTTGGCGTGGGCCAGACCGTCACGGGCCACCGAGACCGGGTCGCCGACGAGCGAGCCGACCTCCAGGCCTCCGTCCGCGGTGCCCGGGTGTGGCGCGAAGACAGAGACCCCGGCGCGCTCACCCACCACCTGCAGCTGGTTAACCGCACCTGGGCGTTGCAGATCACACGCCACCAACAGCGGCGTATGCCCTTGTCCCTTAAGCCATTTAGCGAGCTTTCCGGCGAGCGTCGTCTTACCGGCACCTTGCAGGCCGGCGAGCATGATGACGGTCGGCGGGGTCTTGGCGAATGACAGCTGGCGAGTCTGGCCGCCAAGGATGCCAATGAGCTCCTCATTGACGATCTTGACGACCTGCTGCGCGGGATTCAACGCCCCAGAGACCTCGGCGCCCTTGGCGCGTTCCTTGATGCGCCCGATGAAGGTGCGCACCACCGGCAGCGCGACGTCGGCTTCCAGGAGCGCCAGCCGGATGGTCCGGCAGGCCGCGTCAATATCGGCGTCGGACAGACGTCCCTTGCCCCGTAGGCCGGCAAGGGCATCAGTCAACCGGTCAGACAGCGATTCAAACACGCGACCAGCCTATCGGGCCATGTAGGACGACGGCTGCGTCGGCCTACATACAACCGATACCGCCACGAGTGTCCATCAAGCAATGACACGATTACCTATGACTGTCGGCAGCAGGTTATCCAGGCCCCACCCCACCGCGAATCACCGAGAAGACCCGCCTTGGCCAATAACTTCTAGGTTGGTGGCCAGAATGGTTAGCAGAGCTATTGTGAATCCGTCGGCATCGAGAAATTCCACTTCATAGGCCGAGGGCTCACTAAAGTGATCTAGTACCACCGTTCCTTCAGCCCCCCTCCGGCAGATTGTGCTCGGGAATAGGGTGAATCAGCCTGACTATATCGAGCTCTTTTGGGTTCATATGTCTCATTTCCTAGCAGGCCCGCGGGAACAACCGTCACTTCGGCCTCCCCGGTACCGACGATGGCCACATACCAGAAACCGGGATTTAGAATCGGCAGCAGTACCTTGCCGACGCTCATTGCATGGGTGTAGCCATCGCATTCGCCTCCGAGTGCGAACTTGTCAAACTCGGCCCTAATCATGAACGAACACGTCGCTATCCCCGTGCCGACAAACTCCACCCCCACAGTGGTGCCAGGTTCGAACTACGCCAATGCGGATCGGCGGCAAGAGCCAGCTCCCTGGCGCTCTCTGTCACGTCGTTCATAGTGCTTTGACCCTAGGGTCACGAAATGCATTGCACAACAACGTAATTTGCTAGAATCCGCAGATACTAGCGACCACATGCAGACGCATGCGTACGTCAGCCGACGCGGTTTCTGGATCCTAAGGATCCATTGAGAATTTGAGGCTGGAGTTTCCCCTAGCTAGCAGCCTTCTTCGGCCCGGGTGCCGCTGCCGGGAGCACCGAGGCGATGGCGGCCTCCAGCACGGCCTGCTCCGGTCCGGTACTGAGGCAGAAGGTATCGACCACCGACGAACCGAGGGTGTTGACCTTGGCCCACGCAATATCCACCCCATGACGCTCCAGCGTCGCGGTGATGCGCGCCAGCAGCCCCGGCGCATCGGAAGTGCGGATCTCCACGATCTGCTGCTCGGTGTCCCCGGCAGGCTCGAACCATCGAATGCGTGGTGGCGCGGGGGCGTAATTGGTAGGTACCGCCGGGGCCGGCTCGCCCACCAGACCAGTGCCGAATTGCGCGGCCTCGCGTTCACGTTCATCGAGCATCGCGATGATGTCGGAATCCCCGTCGAGCGCCGAGATCAACTGTTGACGAAGCAGCCCTGCGGCCGGCGGTGTCCCGAACCGTGGCGATACCTCGAAGGTATTGATCGCCGATCCGGCGTGGCTGGACACCGCCGCCGAGAACACACGCAACGAATTCAGCGACAGCACCCCGGCGGCCTTGGAGAGCAGGCCGCGCTGATCTGGCGCGATCATGCTCACGGCATACATGTGGGGCGACCCCGCGGGCACCAACCGTACTTGGACGCCGCCGTCTGCAGCCAGTGAAAGCAGTTCCGGGTCAATGGGATCGGGCTCGGGCAGCTGCTCGCCGCGCATCACCATCCGGCATTTACGCACCAGTTCCCCGATAAGCGACGCCTTCCAGTCCCCCCACACGCCCGGACCAGTGGCCAACGAGTCTGCCTCGGCGAGCTGCTGCAGAAGCTCCAAGAGCAGCAGGTCTCCACCCAGCGTATTGACTACGGCATCAATGGTTTCCGGGTCCGCAAGATCACGCCGCGTCGCCGTGTTGGGTAGCAGCAGGTGGTACCGCACGATCTTCGACAGCAGCTCCACATCGGAGGGCCACAACCCCAGCCGGGTTCCGATCTGGACGGCCAATTCAGCGCCGACAACGCTGTGGTCGCCACCGCGCCCCTTACCGATGTCGTGCACCAACGCGCCCAGTACCAACAAATCGGGCCGGGAGACCCGGGTGGTAAAGGCACTGGCCTGAGCCACTGTCTCAACCAGATGTCGGTCGACGGTCCAAATATGCACAATATCGCGTGGTGGCAGGTCTCGTACCGCACCCCATTCAGGAAAAAGCCTGCCCCACAATCCGGTTCGATCTAGCGCCTCGATGGTGGCCACCGCGGAATGTCCCGCCTCCAGGACCACCAGCAGATCCTTGAGCGCCTCCCGCGGCCACGGAGTCCGAAGCTCGGGAGCCGATTCGGCAAGACGACCTAACGTGGATGCCGAGATCGGCAGGCCTGTAGTCGCCGACGCCGCCGCCACCCGCAGTATCAGCGACGGGTCGCGCTCGGGCCGGGCATCGCGGGCCAGTACCACCTCGCCGGCGTGCTCTACCACGCCTTCGTCAATCGGACGGCGAACGGTGCGGCGCAACATCGAAATACCGCGTCGGGGAATCGAGTTGGTGGCGGTGCGCAGTCCCACATCCACCGAGTAGCTGATGGTGCGCGCGGCGTCCGACAGTAGCCGGGCCAAGTCGAACCGATCGCCGATGCGCAATGCTGCGCCTATCTCGTCGGCGAATTGGGCCAGCAGTTGGTCGCGGTCCCGCCCTGCAACACGATGCAGTTCGGTGCGCACATCCATAAGAACGGTATGGGCGCCATCAAAGGACTTCGCCAGCCCACTGTCGGTGAGCTGGGCAATGGCCAACGCACGCAACAGCTGTACGTCACGCAGGCCACCACGGCCCGATTTGAGATCGGGCTCGGCGCGGTGCGCGATCTCCCCGCTCCGCCTCCAGCGCGCCTGGGTATAGTCCACCAGTTCGTCAAGGCGCATCCGGATCTGCGAGCGCCACTGCTGGCGCACACCACCGATCAACAAACTCGACAGCTGGGCGTCGCCCGCAATATGTCGGGCGTCCAACAGTGCCAGCGCCGCTGACATCTCCTGACCGGCAACCTGCAACGTACCCGCGACCGTACGAACACTGTGATCGAGCCGAATGTTGGCGTCCCACAGCGGGTACCACAATCCATCTGCGGCCGCGCTGACGGCCTCTGTGCTGAGTGACTCGTCGTGCAGCAGCACCAGGTCAAGATCCGAGTGCGGCAGCATCTCACGCCTGCCGAGGCCACCCAGCGCCACAATGGCGAATCCACTGGTGTCGGTGATACCGACCTCGGTGGCCTTCGACGTCAGCCAGAGCTCACTCAGATCGGTCATCGCCTCGCGAATCGCACCCGCGCTGAGCCTGCCACTATCACTAAGCAACTGCGCCCTGGCGGCCACGAGGTCCGTTGCGGCGCCCATGTGATTACCGTTCCGCTTGTAGTACTGAGCGGTTAGAGGGCATCGGCGCCCCGCTCGCCGGTGCGCACGCGCACCACCGAGTCGACGGGGCTCACCCATACCTTGCCGTCGCCGATCTTTCCGGTGCGCGCGGCGGTCACGATGACCTCCACCACCTTGTCGACGGCACTGTCATCCACCACAACCTCGACACGAACCTTCGGCACGAAGTCCACCGAGTATTCGGCGCCGCGGTACACCTCGGTGTGACCCTTCTGCCGGCCGTAGCCCTGCACCTCGCTGACCGTCATGCCGAGGATGCCCGCCTGCTCCAGGCCAGTCTTGACATCTTCCAGCGTGAACGGTTTGACGATCGCGGTGACCAGCTTCATGTCCCTCATTCCTCCCTGCCGCTGGTGTGGCGGCCGATAACCGAACCACTTCCCAGTGCGACAAAGTCGTATGCACCCTCAGCATGTTGGGATTCGTCGGCTCCCGCCGCCTCTCCCTCGTCGCTGATGCGCAGGCCAATGGTGTACTTCACGATGAAGGCAACGATAGCGGTGCCTATCGCCGAATAGAGTAGAACCGCCCCGGCACCAACGGCTTGGCGCCACAACTGTTCTAGTCCGCCGCCGTAAAGGAGACCGAGTTTGACGCCCGCCGTGGCTGCGGCACCGGTGCCTGGGGCAAGGAAGAACCCGATAAGCAACGTGCCGACGATCCCTCCGACCAGGTGCACACCGACGACGTCCAGCGAGTCGTCAAATCCCAGTCTGTACTTCAGCCCGACGGCAAGTGCGCACAGGATACCCGCGATAGTACCAATCGCCAGGGCGCCAACGACATTCACCGAAGAGCAGGACGGGGTGATGGCCACCAGACCGGCGACAATTCCGGAAGCCGCGCCTAGCGAGGTGGCGTGCCCGTCACGGATACGTTCGGTAAGTAGCCAGCCGAGCATGGCGGCGGCGGTGGCCACCGTGGTAGTGACAAACGTCGCGCCCGCCAAACCGTTGGCGCTGGTGGCCGATCCGGCATTGAAGCCGTACCAGCCAAACCACAGCAGCCCAGCACCCAGCATCACGAACGGCAGATTGTGCGGGCGCATCGGCGTTCCGGGCCAGCCCTTACGCTTACCGAGGATCAGCGCCAACACCAGGCCCGCGGTACCGGCGTTGATATGTACGGCGGTGCCACCGGCGAAGTCGACCGCCAAAAGCTTGTTCGCAATCCACCCGCCGTGCGCCGCAGAAGCCTTGTCGAACGCGAAAACCCAGTGCGCGACCGGGAAGTAGACAACGCTCACCCACAAGCCCGCGAACAGCAGCCAGGAACCGAACTTCAGCCGGTCCGCCACCGCACCCGAGATGAGGGCAACGGTGATGATCGCGAACATCAGCTGAAAGGCCACGAACACGGTGGCCGGGATGGACCCCACTAGCGGAATATTGACCACGTCGGCCGCCGCGATGTTATTGGCCGGGTCGGCCACCACCGCATCGGCACCGTTGGCGCTGATGAGGCCCTTGAGTCCGAAGAACTGCATCGGGTCACCGAACAGGCCCGCCGTGTCGTTCCCGAATGCCATCGAGTACCCATAAAGCACCCACAGCACGGTCACCAGACCCATCGCGCTGATGCTCATCATGATCATGTTGAGCACGTTCTTCGCGCGGACCATGCCGCCGTAGAAGAAGGCCAGGCCGGGCGTCATCAGTAACACCAGCGCGGCGCTGGCCAGCATCCACGCGGTATCTCCGGTATTCGGGACACCCATCAATGGGAAACCATCCACTAGCGGCATTCCTCTCAGGAAATTTCTGCACGTTGCGCTGTGAAGAATGCTCAGCAGATGTTTCCGAGAAGGCGCGCGTGTGTTTCGCGTCTGTTACTAGCCCAACAGGGCGTCAACGAAGGCGGGCGGCTCAAACGGGGCCAGGTCATCCGGCCCCTCCCCCAGACCAACCAGTTTCACCGGCACACCAAGCTCGCGTTGTACATGAAAGACGATGCCGCCCTTGGCTGTTCCATCTAGCTTGGTGAGCGCCAGGCCAGTGATGTTCACGACATCGGCGAACACTCGGGCCTGCGCCAAACCGTTCTGCCCGATGGTGGCATCGAGTACCAAGAGCACCTCGTCCACCTCGGCGCGCCGCTCCACCACACGTTTGATCTTGCCGAGCTCGTCCATCAGACCGGTCTTCGTGTGCAGTCGTCCGGCGGTGTCGATCACCACCACATCGGCGCCCTCACGGATACCGGCGTCAACGGCATCAAAGGCGACCGACGCGGGATCTGCCGACTCGGCACCCCGCACCACCTGCGCACCCACTCGCTGGCCCCAGGCCTGCAGCTGATCGGCGGCGGCCGCCCGGAACGTGTCGGCAGCACCGAGCACCACCCGGCGCCCGTCGGCCACCAGCACCCGAGCCAGCTTGCCGACAGTGGTGGTCTTACCGGTGCCATTCACCCCGACGACAAGCAGCACCGACGGCTTATCGCCGTGCGGCAGCGCCTTGATGGAACGGTCCAAGTCGGGCTGCAGCTCGTCTATCAGCACCTCGCGTAGCAGTGCCCGGGCCTGAACCTCGGTCCGCACGCTACGGGCCGCCATCTCGCTGCGCAGCCGGTCCACGATCGAGGTGGTCACCGCGGTGCCGAGGTCGGCAATCAGCAGGGTGTCCTCGACCTCCTCCCACGATTCCTCGTCGAGATCCCCGGCGCCCAGCAGGCCGAGCAGGCCCCTGCCCACGGCGTTCTGCGAGCTGGCCAGCCGGCCTCGCAACCGGTCGAGCCGTCCCGCCACCGGCGCGATCTCGTCCAGCACGGGGATAGGTTCGGGCGCTGGTTCGGGCGCTGGTTCCGGCGCAGGTTCGGGTTCGGGTTCCGTTTCAGGCTCGATGATGGGCTCGGGCTCGACGGGCTCACGCTCAATGAGGGGCTCGACGGGCTCTGCAACGGGTTCCGGTAGCTGGACATTGGAGATAGTGCGACGCGGCGCATCCCGTGGAACTTCCGCGTCATCACCTACGGTGGGTAGCGGGACTGCTTGCGCACCGCCTTCGCTAAAGGTGATGGTGGAACCGGCGGTGTATCCACCAGATCGGTCGCTCGGTGTGGCACCCTCGGTTACCTCTGTGTTCTTGACGGAACGGGAGAGGCTGATCCGGCGGGAGCGGTAGCGCACCAGTCCGAAGACCAATGCAGCAATAACCACGACGGCGACGATCGCAATGGCGATCCACACTTCAAGAGGCACCAGGGCATTGTTACAGGAACGCAAGAAGCGCCACATTGACGCCTGCCTGAGCGATCCAGTGCAGTACGTCACCCGCACCACCGGCCTAGACCGATTCGACCTGCCCTACATGGCGCTGCCGAACTCCAGCCTCGCCGACGTTGACCTGTCCACCGAATTCCTCGGCAAGAAGCTGGCCGCACCCGTGCTCATCGGGGCGATGACGGGCGGCGCAAAACTCTCGGCCTCCATCAACCGCAACCTGGCGGCGGCCGCCCAGGAACTGGGCATCGGCATGATGCTGGGCTCGCAGCGGGTGATGTTGGTAAACCCGGAAAGCGCCAACACCTTCTCGGTACGCGAGGTGGCGCCCGACATTCTTCTCATCGGCAATATCGGGCTGGCGCAGATCGGCAACATCGCCGATACCGACCGCCTGAATGCCCTGGTGGGGACGGTGGGAGCGGACGCGCTGGCGGTGCACACCAACCCCCTGCAGGAAGCCGTGCAAGCCGGGGGCGACACCGATTTCACCGGCCAGGTGCATCGCCTCGCAGAACTCACCCATGCCGTCGAGTTCCCCGTGCTACTCAAGGAGGTCGGCCACGGGATCGGCGGCGCCTCCGCGCGCCGGCTCGGCGGGTGCCGACTAGCCGCGATCGACGTCGCGGGCGCGGGCGGCACCTCATGGGCCCGCGTCGAGCAGTTCGTCCGCTCCGGCGCCATCACCTCACCCGAGCTGGCCGAATGGGGCATCCCGACGGCGGATGCACTCGTCGAGGTACACGCCGAACTGCCGCATGTGCCGCTCATCGGTTCGGGTGGGATACGCACCGGCATGGACGCCGCGAAGGCCATCGCGCTGGGAGCCAGTGTCGTCGCGGTCGCACTTCCGCTCCTGGCACCCGCGGTGCAATCCCCGCAGGCGGTGATCGCCTGGCTCGAACAGTTCCTCGACGAGCTGCGCATCGTCATGCACTGCGCCGACGTCAGCACCATCGCAGGTCTGCGGCGAATTTCACTGCGTCCCCGTTCAAGCCCCCGCTAAACCGAAGACAACCGTCATACACTTCGGGAGTCACATCGTCCCAGGAGGTTCTTGACATGAATATCCGACTCGGGGGACGTAAGAAGTTTCGGGCTCAAAAGGTTCAGGCACTGACGCGATCCCTAGCGGTCGTGTTCGCTGCGTTGTTGCTGTCGACGAGCATGGTGCGGGCGCCCAGCGCGCGCGCCGATAGCCTGCTCGATTTCACCGGCACCACCGTCTCGGGTGCCCCGTTCAACGGCGCCAGCCTCAAGGGTAAGCCGGTGGTCTTGTGGTTCTGGGCGGCGTACTGCCCGTTCTGCAATGGCGAGGGACCGCACGTGAGCGCGGTATCCGCGGCTAATCCCCGGGTCACCTTCCTCGGGATCTCCGGCCGGGGTTCCGTCGGTGAGATGGAGGGCTTCATCTCGCGGTACAACCTCCACTTCACCAATCTCAACGATGCCGACGGATCGCTGTGGCGGCAGTTCGGAGTGCCCTGGCAGCCGGCGTATCTGTTCATCAATTCCAACGGCACCTCGGATTTTGTGAACAACCCGACGTCGTCGATGTCCGAGCAGGAGCTGAGTGACCGGGTGAAGGCACTCACCTGACATCACTGGCCTTCGCGGCCGGGCTGATTGCCGCGCTCAACCCGTGCGGTTTCGCGCTACTCCCGGTCTATCTCGCGCTCGTGGTGCGGGGCCCTGGCGCCGAGATCGGTAAGTCGCGGGCGGTGGCTCGCGCCGTGGTGGCCACCGTGGTGATGGCGGGCGGATTCGTCGCGGTGTTCACCGTTTTCGGGCTGTTGACGGTGTCGGTCGCGTCCGTGGTGCAGCGCTATCTGCCGTTCGTGACCGTGGTTTTCGGAATCGGTCTCGTGATCCTGGGCTTGTGGCTGCTGTCGGGCCGCGACATCATCGCGCTCATGCCCAAGGTGCTGGACGCGAACGCGCCGACCACCCGGTTGGGCTCGATGTTCGGTTATGGCGTGGGCTATGCGGTGGCCTCACTGTCCTGCACGATCGGCCCTTTTCTCGCCGTCACCAGCACGACGTTCGAGAGTGGCTCCTTTGTCGACGGCGTGATGGTCTATCTGTCCTACGCGGCTGGCATCACCCTGGTGGTGGGGACGCTGGCCATGTCCACAGCCCTGGCCAGCACCGTGCTGCTGAACGGCATGCGGCGGATGCTGCCGTACCTGAACCGGATCAGCGGCGCCATCCTCTTGGTGGTCGGCGCCTACGTGGGCTATTACGGCAGCTACGAGGTCAGGCTGTTCCACGCCAATGGCAACCCTGACGACCCGATCATCAACGCGGCAGGCAAGATTCAGCGCACCATCTCCGGCTGGGTGTACCTGCACGGCGCCTGGCCGTGGTTGTTGGTCCTCGGGCTGGTGGCGGTCGGCGCGGCCATCTGGTGGCGCAATACGGTCAAGGAATAGCCCATCCGGGCGTAGCATCATATGCATGACTAGCAATGAGACTGCTGCACCCGAAAAAGCAGGGACCTGCGACAACCCGAACTGCACCTGCACCGATTGTCAGTGTGGGGCCAATTGCAGCTGTGGTGCCGATAAGTAACCCCGCTTGGGTTAAAGGAATATCGCCGAAGACAATCGGCGTTAACTAGGTTCGTGACGACACCCGCTCTCGCGCCTTACGGATTCTTCACCCTCTACTCGGCGGTGGACGCAGAGCTCCTGCGCGCCGTCGAGAACTTTGGCTTCGACACTGCATGGCTAGGCGGTTCTCCCCCCGCCGATCTGCCGTGGGTGGACCCGCTCCTCTCCGCCACCGAGCGGATCAGAATCGTGACCGCGATCGTGAACATCTGGTCCGCGCCCGCCCGCGAGGTGGGTGCTTCGTGGCAGCGCATCGAGGCCGCTCATCCCGGGCGCTTCATCCTCGGCATCGGCGCCGGCCACCCCGAAATCGACAGCGGCGTCTCCTACAAGCCGTACACCGGGTTGGTCGAGTACCTCAATGTGCTCGACGAGGTCGGTGTCCCGAAGGAGGGTCGAGGGCTCGCCGCGCTGGCCGAGAAATCGCTCAAGCTCGCCGCGGAGCGCTCGGCGCTGGCTCATCCTTACCTCACGCCACCATCGCATACCCGTTGGGCGCGTGATCTTCTAGGGCCTGACGCGATCATCGTGCCCGAGCAGAAGGTGGTGCTAACCACCGATATCGACGAGGCCCGCACGCTCGGCCGCCAAGCTCTCGACATGTATCTCGGACTGACCAACTACCTGACGATGCTGGAGCGTTTCGCCGGCAGCAAGGAGGACCTGGTCAAGCCCGGCAGCGACAAGCTGGTGGATTCCCTTGTCGCATACGGCACTCCGGAGCAGATCGCGGCGCGCCTGCAGGAGCATCGGGACGCCGGGGCCACCCAAGTGGCCATTCAGGTGCTGGGCGATCCCGCCAAACGTGCTGAAACGCTAGGCGTTTTGGCCCGAGAGCTGGGTCTCTAGTCCGCGCATACTCTGCGAAACCACCTCGTGATGCCGTCGACGACGGACTGAGAACGAGCTGCGACTTCTAGCCGCCAGTTTGTCGGACAATCGCAGTACCGTTCCGCGCGTCCGTGTTTGTATTCTCTTTCGGGGTTCTTCTGGGCACGACAAGACCATTCCAGCGTCTTTCGGCCCGGAAGAGTTCGAGGCACGACCAACGATACGAGCTATGTCTACGCGTTAGGTGCGGTGGCAGATCTATGCAGAATGAACAAGCAGTCCGACACAACGCTGGAATCAGCGCGGCAATCTTCGCCATTTGTATGGCGGTAAGCAGCTGCGCGTCCGAACCAATCACGGGGCCAACGACATTACCCGTGAGCGGTCAGTGGGACATGTGCGGCAGCTTCTCGGCAGAAATCGAACATAAAGCCGGATTCGTTAGTCCGAGCGCTGAGGACCTGGACAAGGGCTATGAACCCAACGGGGCGGCGGGGGCCGATCCGAATATGTGTGACCGGATGACCAACGATCTCAGTTTGATGTTCTCGACCTGGAGCGAGACAGCGTACGCCCAGAAGCACGGACCGGGTTCGCCCGCCTATAGCAACGCCACAACAGTCACCATCGACGGACGATCGGCTGCCGAGTCACACGACAGCGATCACGACTGCCGCCTGGAATTTCATGTACCAAGCGGGAAGATTGTCGTCATGACGGCACATACCCGCACCAAAGGCGCGACGCCAGCATGCTCTCGGCTCATCGCTGTAGCGACCACACTGTCCTCAGTTATGCCGCATTGATCACCGGGAGGCAAGGCGCTAGGCGTTTTGGCCCGAGAGCTGGGTCTCTAGTCCGCGCATGCGCTGCGAAACCACCTGTGTGATGCCGTCATCACGCATGCTGACGCCGTAGAGCGCGTCGGCGACCTCCATGGTCGGCTTCTGGTGGGTGATGACGATGAGCTGCGACTTCTCGCGTAACTGCTCGAACAGACCGATCAGGCGCTGCAGGTTGACATCATCGAGCGCGGCCTCGACCTCGTCCATGACGTAGAAGGGCGAGGGCCTGGCCCGGAAGATCGCCACCAACATGGCCACGGCGGTCAGCGACTTCTCACCACCGGAGAGCAGCGACAGGCGCTTGACCTTCTTGCCGGGCGGTCGCGCCTCCACCTCGATGCCCGTGGTGAGCATGTCGTTGGGGTCGGTGAGCACCAGCCGCCCCTCACCTCCAGGGAATAGCGACGCGAACACACCCTTGAACTCATGCTCTACGTCGGCATAGGCCTCGGTGAACACCTGCAGAATGCGCTCGTCCACATCGGCCACGACCTCAAGCAGATCCTTGCGGGCGGCCTTGACGTCCTCAAGCTGCGTGGACAAGAAGTTGTATCGCTCCTCCAGCGCCGCAAACTCTTCCAGGGCAAGGGGATTCACCTTGCCCAGCTCGCGTAGATCCTTCTCGGCACGCTTGGCTCGGCGCTCCTGGGTGTCCCTGTCGAACGGCATCGGCTGGGGTGCGCTCACCTGCTCGCCGCGTTCGCGAGCCTGCTCGAACTCGTCGATCTCTTGCTGAGTGGGCGGCAGTTCCACATGCGGACCGTATTCGGCGATGAGATCATCAGCGGCCATGCCGAACTGTTCGAGCACATGCTCCGAGAGCTGCTCGATGCGCATCGCCGCTTGAGCTTTCGCGACCTCATCGCGGTGCAGCGCGTCCGTCAATCGAGCTTGACTCTGGGCATGTTCGCGGACTTCCTCACGCACGGCACTCAGGGCCGCCGTGTGCTGCGCACGAGTCGCACCAAGTTGGTCACGACGCGCCGACGCGGCGGCCACCACATGTTCGAGACGGGCCGCTACCTCGTTGCCAACGGCAGCGACTGTGCTCGCCATAGCGGCCGCGCGCATCCGGGCGGCCGCGGCTCGCTCGGACCGGACACGTGCCTCGCGCTCCGCTGTTGCGGCCCGGCGCAACGAGTCGGCTTTACCCCGAACGGAATTCACCCGCTCCTCGGAGGTGCGTACAGCCAGGCGCGCCTCGATCTCCACAGAACGAGCCTCTTCGAGCTCGATGGCCATGTCGTCGCGATCCACGGGCTCGTCATCGAACAGGTTGGGAGCCTCTTCGGCGTTGCGCAGCCGGCTCTCGACCTCGGCCAGCTCTTCCATGGTCTTGGCTCGACCAACTTCCAGCTGATCGCGTTGCTGCGTCAGCTTTTTCACCTCATTTTCGGCAGCGCGTGCGTCTTGACCCACGCGGCCCAGCTGCTCATACACCGCCGAGATCGCCGCATCGGATTCGTTGAGCGCGGCCAGCGCCTGCTCGGCGGTGTCCTGACGCGCGGTCTGCTCGGCGAGGGCGCCGGCCAGCGCTGCGGAAATCTCGCCCACCTGAGTTTCGGTGGCCCGCAATTCTTTCTGCGCCGCTTCGATCGCCGCCTGGACCTCTAGGGTGCTCTGCTTCTTGTCCGATCCGCCGGCGACCCACCCGGAGCCCACCCGGTCGCCGTCGACGGTCACCGCGCGCAGCAACGGGTTACCCAGCACCACCTCGATGGCCGCGCCGAGCTCGTCGACCACCACCACCGAGGCCAGCATCGCCGAGATGGCGCCCACCAATCGGTCCGGCGCGTCAACCAGGTCGGTGGCCCAATGCGCGCCCTGCGGCAGTGTGACCTGCGGTCGTGTATGCGCATGAGCGGGCCACTCGCCGAAGACGATCGCCGCCCGGCCGCCGTCGGAGGCTTTTAGGGCGGCTACCGCAGCCTGCGCCGCCGCGGGATTCTCGGCGGCTACCGCGTCGGCGGCCGGTCCCATCGCCGCCGCGATGGCGCCCTGGTATCCCGTCCGCACCTTCACCAGCTGTGCGATGGACCCGAAGATTCCTGCGCCGCGGCGGTTCTCGGTGAGCCATGCCGACCCGTCCTTGCGCTCGAGACCGATGGCCAGCGCATCGATGCGCGCCTTGAGCGAGGCGATCTGCCTTTCGGCCTGCCGTTCGGCCGACTGCAGCTCGGCGACCCGCTCATTGGCGATCGACAGCGCCGAGACCGAGCGCTCGTGGTGCTCGTCGAGTCCGACCTCGCCTTGGTCGAGCTCGGTGACGCGCGCCCGCACGGTGTCGAACTCGGTCTGCGCCACCTCACCGCGCACGGTCGCCTCCCCGATCGTCTCGGTGAGCCGGTCCGCCTGGCTGTCAATGGATTCCAACCGGGTGCGCATGGTGTCGACCTGGCCGGTGAGCCGGGCCAGACCTTCACGACGATCGGCCTCCGCGGCGACGGCCGCCAAGTGCTGTCGCTGTGCCTGGGCGACGGCGGCTTCTCTGGCGGAGAGCTCGGCCTTCGCCGCGGCGAGCTGCTCGGTGACCGTCTCCAGCTGCGCGATAAGCAGACGCTCCTGCTCGGCGACGCGCTCGGCCTGCGCCTCCAGCTCCTCCGGATCGGGTCCGGTCGGCGTGGCCGTCACCTCGTCGAGATGGCTGGCCCGCTCCCCGGCGATCCGGACGGTGGCGCTCACCCGCTCGGCGAGAGCCGACAGCCGGAACCAGGTCTGCTGGGCCAGCTCTGCCTGGGGCATCAATTCACCCAGCGCCGTCTCGTGCTCGGCCAGCAGCGCGGTGGCCACATCGAGCTTGTCGGTGATCTCCGCGTGTTCCTTGCGCAGTGTCGTCTCGGCGTCGTTGGTGCCATCGAAATCCGCCCGGCGCGCCACCAGGTCATCGGCGGCCAAACGCAGCCGCGAATCCCGTAGATCGGCCTGCACGGTGGCGGCACGGCGCGCGACTTCTGCTTGGCGTCCAAGGGGTTTGAGCTGGCGCCGAAGCTCAGTAGTGAGGTCGGTGAGCCGGGCCAGGTTGGCGGCCATCGACTCCAGCTTGCGGACCGCCTTTTCCTTGCGCCTGCGGTGCTTGAGGACCCCGGCCGCCTCCTCGATGAAGGCGCGGCGATCTTCCGGACGCGACTCCAGAATCTGTGACAACCGTCCCTGCCCGACGATGACGTGCATTTCCCGGCCGATGCCCGAGTCGGACAGCAGTTCCTGAACGTCCATCAGGCGGCAGCTCTGGCCGTTGATCTCGTACTCCCCGGCACCGTCCCGGAACATCCGGCGGGTGATGGACACCTCGGAGTATTCGATGGGCAGCGCGTGATCTGAGTTGTCGATCGTCAAGGTGACCTCGGCGCGGCCCAGCGGGGCTCGGGTCGACGTGCCCGCGAAGATGACGTCTTCCATCTTGCCGCCGCGCAGGGCCTTGGCTCCCTGCTCACCCATCACCCAGGACAGGGCGTCCACGACGTTGGATTTCCCGGAGCCGTTGGGGCCCACCACGCAGGTAATACCCGGTTCCAAGCGCAGAGTCGTCGGCGAAGCAAAGGACTTGAAGCCCTTCAGCGTCAGACTCTTGAGGTGCACAGCGGGCCAGAGTACCTGCTGATGAACCGCTTGGGCGAAGAGAAACAGCCCTCGCGAAGCTAACGTTCGCTAAACCCGGAGATGGGCTCGCCGGGCTCGTGCCAGCTGTCCACCACGAGATCTACCCGACCTGGTGTTTCGCCGCTGTTCAACTTGGCAAGCAGTTGTTCACACGCTGATTTCTCCCCCCGCGCGACCACATGTACCCGGCCGTCGCGCGTGTTCGCGGCGTAGCCGGTCAGGCCGAATTCGAGGGCGCGGGACCGCACCCACCAGCGGAACCCGACCCCCTGAACGTGGCCGTGTACCCAAGCGTCGAGACGGGTATCCCCGGCATCTGCTACCGGTCTTCGCACAAGCGCTCATCCACCACGAAATTCACCTCGGCTCCCGCCTTCAAGGTGCGCCCCACGGTGCATACCTGATCGACGGCGCGTTCCACGACGGTGAGGACCCGCTCACGCTCCTCCGGGCTCAGCTCGCTCAGGTCGATAACCATCTTTTCGGCGAGGACGGGGTAGCGCTCCTGTTCCCGGTCGGCCGGGCCGTCGACCTCGATGCGCACCTGGTAGTCCTCGCCGAGACGACGCGCCAGGGGCTGGTCACTGGACATTCCGCTGCAGGCCGCCAAGGCGATCTTGAGGAGCTCGCCGGGGGTGAACACCCCGTCGATGGTCTCCGAACCGATCAGCACTTCGGCACCTCGGGAGCTGTATCCCGTGTAGCGCCGATTGCCCGTACGCTCTACCCATAATGACGTCACGCACGCAATGCTATGTAACCGCCGCTATCACAGCGGTGGCGACGCTCTGCGTGTCAAACCTGTTTGCGCCAACTGCAGCCGCCGAGCCGGTCGTGACGCTAGAGTCACTACTGCTGCGTCCGTACAGCGAGGTGCGGGCGCAGTTGTTATCTGGCTCGTGGGGCCCGCGCATCGAAGAGCTGGTGTACGTCCCCCCGGGGGAGCCGAAAATCGTGCCCACTTCCGCGGAGCGGCAGTCGTACACGGTGGTGGACACGTGTTTCACCAAACGGATCACCCCGATGGGCATCTACCTGCTGCTCGCCAAGCCCGAAACCGTGGAAAGAATCGGCGCCGACCAGTTCAAAGCGAGCTACGGCAAGCTGGTACCCACCTACCGGCCCGGATGCGATCCCGATATCCAACAGATCGACCTCGGTCGGCCACCCTTCTGACACCACGGGGTTGTCGGCCCTTCGCGCGAGCGCTCATCACTCCTGGAAGCGGTACCCCATGCCCGCCTCGGTGAGTAGATGTTTGGGGTGGGCCGGATCGATTTCTAGTTTGCGCCGCAGCTGCGCGAGATACACACGCAGGTAATGGGTTTCGGAGCTGTATGCCGGCCCCCAGACCTCGTGCAGCAGTTCCTTCTGTCCCACCAGCTTTCCGCGATTGCGCACCAGCACGGCCAGCATCGACCATTCGGTGGGCGTCAGGTGCACCTCCGTCCCGTTGCGGATCACCTTGTGCGAGGACAGATCCACATCGAAGGTCTCGGTGTGCACCACCGGTTCGGTGCTATCGGGTGTGCCACGGCGCACCGCGGCTCGCAGCCGAGCCAGAAACTCGTCCATGCCAAAGGGTTTGGTCACGTAGTCGTCGGCACCAGCATCGAGCGCCTCTACCTTGTCGGCCGAATCGGTCCGCGCCGACAGCACGATCACGGGCACATCCGTCCAACCGCGCAGCCCGGCCAGTACCTCGGTGCCGTCCATATCCGGCAGACCGAGATCCAGGATCACCACCTCGGGCTGGGTCTCCGCCGCAGCGCGCAGCGCACCGGCCCCGGACGAGGCCGTCACCACGTCATATCCGCGCGCCGACAGGTTGATCCGAAGGGCGCGCAGGATCTGCGGCTCGTCGTCCACCACCAGCACTCGCGTCACCGGATCCCTCCACCAGCACTGGGTAGATCAACGATCATGGTCAGACCGCCGCCTGCCGTGTCGGTCGCGTTCACCGTGCCCTCCATCGCTTCTACAAAACCCTTCACCACCGAAAGACCAAGTCCCACACCAACCGTGTTGTCACGGTCACCAAGCCGTTGGAAGGCCTCGAACGCCGCACCGCGTCTTGATGCGTCCAATCCCTTGCCGTGGTCGGCGACGATCACCAGGGTGCGGTCCTCCACCTCCTCATAGCTGACCAGCACCTGCGCCTGTGAGTATCGCAGTGCATTGTCGACGATGTTGGCTAAGACGCGCTCGAGCAGGCCAGGATCCGCTAGCACCACTGCGCCGTTCAGCTCCAGCTGTACGCGCTTGCGGTCATTCTCGGTGGCACCGAGCAGCGCCCGCTGCGCGATCTCCTCGACGTACACCGGCACCGCACGAGGCTTGACGACCCCCGCAGCCAGGCGCGACGAGTCCAGCAGATTACCCACCAACGCCGTGAGTTGATCGGTCGACTCTTCCACGGTGGCAAGCAGTTCCGCGGTGTCCTCCGGAGAGAACTCGATATCGGGGCTGCGCAGGCTCGATACGGCGGCCTTAACCGCCGCCAGCGGGGTGCGCAGGTCGTGACTGACCGCCGACAGCAGCGCGCGCCGCAGCCGGTCCGCCTCAGCGAGCGCCGAGGCCTGCGACGCCTCTTCGGCCAGTCGTGCCGAACGAACCAGGCCGACAGCCGTACCCGCGACCACCTGGAGTACGCGTGCGTCCGAAGACGGCACGGGCGGTCCATTCAGCGCCAGTGCGTACGCGCCGTCGTCCACCCGGAACACCGAGTCAGCCTCCGATTCCCTCGTGGGTGGGTGCGCTCCCACGGAGGCGATGGCGGGACCCTCTGCACACAGCAGGCTCACCGCCTCTTGGTTATAGGTGGCGCGCACCCGTTCCAGCAGGGCCGAGAGGTCCGAGTTGACCAGGACCCCACCGGCGAAGAGCGCCAATAGTTCCGCCTCGCGGGAGGCGCGCCGGGCCTGTCGCGCCCGGGTGGCCGCCGCATCCACCAGGGCCGCGACCGCGACCGCGGTGACCATCATCATCAGGATGGTTAGGGCGTTGTCGGTCTCGCCAATGGTGAAGCTGTATCGCGGCGCGACGAACAGAAAGTTGAGCAGCAGACCTGAGATGACCGCCGATACCAGCGCGGTCGACACGCCTCCGAGCAATGAAACCGTCAGTACGGCAACAAGAAACAGGGCGCTCTTGCTGCCCACACCGAGTGCGGCGTCGAAGAAGTGAATGAACAAAGCGGTCGCCAACGGCACCAGGATTGCGGCCAACCAGTTGATGATGAGCCGCTTACGCCCCTCCTGGGGCGTCGACCAACTGCGCAACGTTGCGGGCCGGGTGTGGCCGTGCGTCACCATGTGCACATCGATGGCGCCGGAGTCGCGGATGACGGCTGCGGCCACACCCTCGTCGAAGATCCGGGCCCACCGGGACCGCCGGGAGGTACCGAGCACCAACTGGGTGGCATTGACCCCTCGCGCAAAGTCCAGCAGGGTCTGCGGCACGTCGTCTCCGGTGACGGCCTGCACCGAGGCGCCGATGTCGTTGGCCAATCGACGTACCCGGGCCATGACCTCCGTGGAGGCCCCGACCAAGCCATCGCCGCGCACCACATGTACCACCAGCAGTTCGGCGCTGGACTTGGCAGCGATCCGGCTTGCCCTACGCACCAGGGTTTCCGATTCGGGTCCACCGGTGACCGCGACGACCACCCGCTCGCGCGCCTCCCAGGTCTTGGTGATCCTGTTATCGGAGCGATATTTGGCGAGCGCGGCATCCACCTGATCGGCGAGCCACAGCAGCGCCAGCTCCCGCAATGCGGTCAGGTTGCCGGTTCGAAAATAGTTACTCAGCGCCGAACCTACTCTCTCGGGCGCGTAAACGTTTCCGTGAACCATCCTGCGCCGCAAGGCCTCCGGCGTGATGTCGACGAGCTCGACCTGCTCGGCGCGGCGCACCACGGCGTCGGGCACTGTCTCACGCTGCACGATCCCGGTGATCTGTTCGACGACGTCGTTCAGGCTTTCGAGGTGCTGCACGTTGATGGTGGTCAGTACGTCGATCCCGGCATCGAGAATCTCGTCGATGTCCTGCCAGCGCTTGGCATTCCGGCTGCCCGGCACGTTGGTATGGGCCATCTCGTCGATGAGCACCAGCGCCGGCTTACGTGTCAACACCGCGTCCACATCGAGCTCATACATGACGGTCCCGCGGTACGTCACCTCGCGCGGAGGGATGAGTTCAAGCCCGTCAAGCAGTTCGGCCGTCTTGTTGCGGCCGTGGGTCTCCACGGTGGCGGCGACCACGTCGGTACCGCGTCCGGCCCGACGGTGTGCCTCGTTGAGCATGGCGTAGGTCTTACCTACCCCGGGTGCGGCCCCGAGATAGATCCGCAACGTCCCGCGCACGCACTCTCCTTCATCGGCAGGGCGGGCCGGTGAGGCCCAGCGCCACGTTCAGCGTTGGCACGTTGACCCGCGGCTCCCCCAGGATGCCCCATTGCCGGGACGACGTGTGCGCATCCACGAGCTGTTTCACCCTGGCCTGGCTCAGGCCGACGGTGGCGGCGACCCGCGGGATCTGCAGTGCGGCATATTCGGGAGTGATGTCGGGATCCAAGCTAGAGCCGGAACCGGTCACCGCGTCGGCGGTAATCCGTGCGGGATCGACGCTCTCGCGCTGGGCGATGGTGGCGCGCCTCTTGTCGATATCCGCCTTGAGCTTCTCGCTATTGGGCCCCTGATTGGAGGGCGCGCCCGCGGCGGGATCGCCGCTGGCACGCGTGTGGAAGTAGGGATCAGAACCGGAGGCCTGCGGGTCCACCCCGATGATCGCCGAGCCGACCACGCAACCGTTCTTATCGGTGAGCGGTGAGCCCTCGGCCGAGGCCGAGTCGATACGCCCGAACAGCCACACCGTGGCCGGGTAAGCGATGCCGAGCACCACCGTCAGGGACAGCAGCACCACCAGACCGGCCACACACTGGCGCAGCCATGCGATGACAACCTTACTCATCTCCAAATCACCCAATTCCCGGTAAGAAACGCACAACCAGATCGATCAGCCAGATCCCCACGAAGGGGACGATCACGCCACCGAGTCCGTAGATCAACAGGTTTCGCCGCAGCAGCTCCCCGGCTCCGACCGGGCGGTAGCGAACACCCTTGAGCGCCAACGGCACCAGCGCGATAATCACGAGGGCATTGAAGATGACCGCCGACAGGATCGCCGACTGCGGAGTGGCCAGCCGCATGACGTTGAGGTTATTCAACTGCGGATAGATACCGCTGAACAGTGCGGGCAAAATCGCGAAGTATTTCGCGAGGTCGTTGGCCAGCGAGAACGTGGTCAACGCACCCCGGGTGATCAACAGCTGCTTACCGATGGCCACCACGTCGATGAGCTTGGTCGGATCGGAGTCCAGGTCCACCATGTTCCCGGCTTCCTTGGCCGCCGAGGTGCCGGTGTTCATCGCCACACCCACGTCGGCCTGTGCCAGTGCCGGGGCGTCGTTGGTGCCGTCTCCGGTCATCGCGACCAGACGACCGGCCTTCTGTTCGTTGCGCAACAGCTCCAGCTTGTCCTCCGGAGTGGCCTCGGCGACGAAGTCGTCGACACCCGCCTCGGCGGCGATCTGCTTGGCAGTCAACGGATTGTCGCCGGTGACCATGACGGTGCGAATACCCATGGCCCGCAGCTGGGCGAACCGTTCGGCCATACCCGGTTTCACCACATCGGAGAGCCGGATCACGCCGAGTAGCCGGGTTTCGGTAGCTCCCCCTGTCTGGCTATGGTCGGCGACCACCAGCGGCGTGCCACCTTCACTCGCCACCTGATCGGCGATCTTGCGGACCGCGACCACTGCCGGGTCGTCCTCCTGAACACCGGAAAGGCTTGCCACCCAAGTGAACACCGAGTCGGAGGCACCCTTGCGGATCTGCCTGCCGTCAGGGGTGTCCAACCCGCTCATCCTCGTCGCCGCAGTAAAGGCGACGAAGTCACCCTTTACGTCTCCCTCGCCACTGCCTGCCCCTGTCGCTTCGCTCGCCCCGGCCGCGAGTTCCACAATGCTGCGACCCTCGGGGGTTTCGTCGGCGAGGCTCGATGCCCGTGCCGCCGCCGCGATGGTCTCGTACGTGATACCGGGCGCCGCAATGAATTCGGTGGCTTGCCGGTTACCAAAGGTAATGGTGCCCGTCTTGTCCATCAGCAGGGTGTCGATATCGCCGGCGGCCTCGACGGCGCGTCCGGACTTGGCCAGCACGTTGTGCTGCACCAGCCGGTCCATGCCAGCGATGCCGATCGCCGACATCAGCGCGCCGATTGTGGTGGGAATCAAACACACCAACAGCGCGATGAGCTTAATCGGATCCTGTTGCTCACCACCGTAGTTGCCCATCGGTCCGAGGGCCACGACGGCCAGCAGGAAGATGATGGTGAGCGAGGCCAGCAGGATGTTCAGCGCGATCTCGTTGGGTGTCTTCTGCCGCGACGCGCCCTCGACGAGGGCAATCATCCGATCGACGAAGGACTCGCCCGGCGCCGCGGTGATCTGCACGATGATCCGGTCCGACAGCACGGTGGTGCCGCCGGTGACGGCACAACGGTCGCCACCGGATTCCCGCACCACGGGCGCTGATTCACCGGTGATGGCCGACTCGTCGACAGTGGCAATGCCGTCCACCACGTCACCGTCTCCGGGAATGACCTGCCCGGCTTCCACCACCACCCGGTCCCCCGGACGCAGTGAACTGCCGGGGACCTGTTCCTCAGAATCTCCCACCAACTTGCGGGCGACGGTGTCACGCTTGACCTCTCGCAGGCTCGCCGCCTGCGCCTTACCGCGCCCCTCGGCGACGGCTTCGGCCAGGTTCGCGAACACCACCGTGAACCACAGCCAGGCCGTGATGGCCCACGCGAAGATCGACGGATGCAGGACCGCGAGCACGGTGGTGGCCACCGACCCCACGGTCACCACGAACATCACCGGATTACGGGCCATGTGCCGGGGATCGAGCTTGCGCACGGCAAGCGGAAGCGCCTTGACCAGTTGCGTGGGGTCGAAGACGCCGGCGCCGACTGGGGTTTTACTGGTCTTGCTCACAGGACTGCCTCGGCGATCGGTCCCAGCGCCAGCGCCGGGAAGAAGGTAAGAGCGGCCACCAACAGCACTGTGCCAGTGTGTAGTCCGGCGAACATGGGGCCGTGGGTGTGCAGAGTTCCGGCCGATACCGGAGTCTTCTGCTGAGTGGCGAGCGATCCGGCCAGCGCCAGGGTGAAGATGATGGGCAGGAAGCGGCCCAACAGCATGGCCACCCCGAGGGACGCCTGGAACCAGTGACTGGTCACGGTGAGTCCACCGAAGGCGCTGCCGTTGTTATTGGCGGCCGAGGCATAGGCGTACAACACCTCCGAGAAGCCATGGATGGACTGTGGTGTGCCAGGGTCGCCGCTGTTGCCTTGGTATCCGGGAGTCGACGGCAGCGCCACCGAGATGCCGGTGCCGATCAGCACGAGAGCCGGCATGACGAGTACAGACAGTGCGGCCATGGTGATCTGGCGTCGGCCGATCTTCTTTCCCAGGAACTCCGGGGTGCGACCCACCAACAGACCGCCGACGAACACGGCAATGATGGCCAACACCAGGATGCCGTACAGGCCCGTGCCGACACCACCGGGCGCGATCTCGCCGAACAGCATGTTCAGGATCAATGCCCCGCCTCCGGCGGCCGAGAAACTATCATGTGCGGAATTCACTGCACCCGTGGATGTTCCGGTGGTGCTCACCGCGAACAGCACCGATCCGGGAATACCGAACCGAACTTCCTTGCCCTCCATCGAGAACTCGGCCCAGCTGACGACGGCCAGCACGCCGGCGAACAGTGTCGCCATCACCGCCAGAACGGTCAAGCCCTGACGCTTGTCACCGACCATTGTCGAGTAGGTGCGGGTCAGGCAGACCGGAATGATCAGGATGGCGAGGATCTCGGTGATGTTGGACAGCGGTGTCGGGTTCTCAAAGGGATGCGCCGAGTTGGCACCCAGGATACCGCCCCCGTTGGTGCCGACTTCCTTGATGGCTTCCTGTGAGGCGACCGGAGCCAAGGCGATGTGTTGTGCCGTCCCGTCGAGCGCGGTCGCATCGAAGTGGGTGTAAAGAGACTGAATGGTGCCCTGCGACAACAGGATCAGTGCGACCAAGAATGAGATGGGCAGGAGAATCCTCAAGCTCGCCCGCACCAGGTCAACCCAGAAATTGCCCAGCTCGCCTCCGGACGAGGTCCGCACGATGCCGCGGATGAGCGCAACGGCCACCGCCAGGCCTACCGCGGCAGATACGAAGTTCTGCACCGCCAACCCGACCATCTCGGTCAGGTTGGTCATGGTGGTTTCCGGGGTATAGGACTGCCAGTTGGTGTTCGTCACGAAGGACACCGCGGTGTTGAACGCCACCGCCGGACTCACCGCACCGAGGTCACCCGAGAGCGGCAACACGCCCTGAATGCGTTGCAGCAGATAAAGGAAGATCACGCTCGCGAACGAAAAGCCCAGCAGCGACAGGGCGTAGCCCACCCACGTCTGCTCGGTATCGGGATTCACCCTGCCGACGCGGTAGATGACGCGCTCCACAAGCGAATGTTTGACGATCGTGAAGACGCGCGCCATGTAGTCCCCCAGGGGGACGTAAGCGATGGCGAGCACGAATATGACGAAGCCGATCTGAAGACCGGCCGCCAGCGCGGAATTCACCGTTAGAACCTTTCCGGGTCGAGCAGAGCGACCACCAGATACACGACGAGAGCGACCGACAGGACGACAAGAACAATGCTTATTGCCGCGGTCATCGCGCCTGCAATCCGCGTACGACGGCGACGCATGACGCGAAGCCCACGACCGTCAGAACCAGGTACCAGAAATCAGCCACGCAGGGATCATGGTCCCCGGCAGGTGCCTCACCTGCGTTCTTTACGACCCCTTGACGCGGGTATCGGGGCTCTTGATACGTCCTTAACGGGCTTCAACCAGCCGTTGACAGCCCGGACAAAAGTACGAGGAGCGGTTCATGAAAGCCTCCCGGCGCATGGCACGTCCGCACCGGCGGCACGGCTCACCTTCCCGCCCGTACGCCTCCAAAGAGCGCTCGAAGTAACCGGATTCACCGTTCACGTTCACATACAAATCGTCGAATGAGGTACCACCCTGAGCGAGCGCCAGGCGCATCACATCGGCGGCGCTGCCCAGCACCTCGGTGAGTTTCGCGCGGCTCATGCCGTCGGTGAGGCGGCGGCCATGCACCCGCGCCAGCCACAGTGCCTCGTCGGCGTAGATGTTCCCGATGCCCGAAACCACAGTCTGATCGAGCAGCGCGCGCTTGATCTCGGTGTGCTTACCGCGCAGCCGGGTCACCACAGCTGAGGCGTCGAACCTGTCGTCGAGCGGATCCCGCGCGATATGCGCCACCGGCTCGGGCAGTTCGCTTCCGTCCACGGTAACGAGATCGGTCACCATCCAGCCGCCGAAGGTGCGCTGATCGACGAAGCTCAGTATCGACCCGTCGTCCAGTGTGGCGGCGATACGCAAATGCTGGGGTCTGGAGATCGGCCCGATGAGCATCTGGCCGCTCATCCCGAGGTGGACGACCAGCGCCTGATCCTCACCCAGGATGAGCCACAGGTACTTTCCACGCCGACCGGTTCCGCTGATCTGTTGTCCGGCAAGCAGTCCCGCCATTTCGACGGCACCTCCAGCCTGCCTGCGCACGGCCCTCTCGTGGTGTACCGACACCGAGGCAATGCTCTTGCCGACGAGGTGGTGCTGCAGTCCGCGACGGACCACCTCCACCTCGGGAAGCTCAGGCACTCACCGCGCCCTTGGCTCTGCGCCCAGGGGCTCATCGCCGTTGATGCCGTTCCATGCCTCGGAGGCCGCCCGTTGTTCGGCCTCCTTCTTGGACCGGCCAACCCCGACTCCGTGCGCGGCGTCGTTGACCATCACGGTGGCAGTGAACTCCTTGTCATGATCCGGCCCGGTCGAGGTGACCGCATACGACGGCGCACCCCAACCCTTTTCCGCGGTGAGCTCCTGCAGGCTGGTCTTCCAGTCCAGACCGGCACCGAGCTTGGGCGCGATTTCCAACAGCTCGCCGAACAACCGCAACACCGCCGTCCGGGCAGTCTCCAGGCCGTATTCCAGATAGACCGCGCCAAGAATCGACTCCATGCCGTCGGCAAGGATGCTGGACTTGTTGCGACCGCCGGTGTTTTCCTCGCCCTTACCGAGGAGCAGGTGTGCCCCCAGGCCGTCGCCAGTCAGGCCGCGCGCCACCCCCGCCAGCGCCTGGGTGTTGACGATGCTGGCACGCAGCTTCGCCAGATCACCCTCCGAGCGGTCGGGATGGTCCTGGTACAACGTTTCGGTAATCGTCAGCCCGAGAACAGCATCCCCGAGAAACTCAAGTCTCTCGTTGGTGGGCAGGCCGCCGTTCTCGTAGGCATAGCTGCGATGCGTCAGCGCCAGCGTGAGCAGATCGTCACCGATGTGCACACCAATCGCGGCACGCAGGTCTTCGTACCGATTCTCTGGCGCAGGACTCACTGATCGTCACCGAAATTGGCGAGCTTGGCCCACCGCGGGTCGATCCGGTCATGCTGGTGGCCGGGTTCGGCTGTCGCCAAGGCGATTCCGCACTCGGGGCACAGTCCCGGGCAATCGGGCCGGCACAGCGGAGCCAGTGACAGATCGGGCACGATGGCATCCACAATGGTCTGTTCGAGATCGATCAGACCATCATCAACCCGATGCACCTCGTCTTCCTCAGTGGTCGCCTCGGTCTCGCTGTCCGGATACGCGAAGAGCTCGGTGATGGTGGCATCCGCGTGGCCGGTGATCGGCTCGAGGCAGCGCGAACACTGCCCCTCGAGGTCAGCGGCGACATCCCCGGTAACGAGGACACCTTCCGAGACCGATTCAAGGCGCAAATCCAAGTCGACGTCGGTGCCCTCGGGAATGGCGATCAGATCGACACCGATCCGCACGGGGCTGGGGAACGACCGCTGCACCGGCAGCATCGACCCAGGGCGTCGTCCAAGCCCGAGGGCCAGGACGTCGAGAACGAAAGGTCCAGGTCCTGGCATAAACCTAATGTTAACGCTGCACGTAGTCGTGGGTACCAGCGCCGGTACGCAGCTGGTGACGTCCACGGCCCACCGAGCGCAACGTGCCGTTGAGGTAGTCCTCGAACTCGGCCAGCTTGTTGTCGACGTAGATATCGCATTCACCGCGCAGACGGTCGGCCTCGGCGTGCGCCGTGTCGATCAGCCGGGTGGATTCTGATGTTGCCGCCTGCACGACCTCGGTCTGCGCCACCAGGCGCTGCTGCTCCTTGATGCCTTCCTGCACGGCCTTGTCATAGGAGGCGTTGCCGGAATCGACCAGGCGATCGGCCTCTGCCTTGGCGCGCGCGACGGTGCTCTCCTGGTCCCGCTTCGCGTTGGCGAGGGTGCGGGCCGCCTCTTCGCGCGCCTCACCGACGGTCTGGTCGGCGTGGTTGCGCGCCTCGGCGACCATGCGGTCAGCCTGCGCCTTGGCGTCGGCCAGCAGCCTGTCGGCCTCGCCGCGGGCGTGGCTGAGGGTCTGTTCGGCATCGGCGTTCGACTTGCCGATCACCGTCTCGTGATGCTCCTTGGCCTCGCGCAGCAATGAGTCGCGGGCGTCGAGGACGTCTTGGGCGTCATCGAGTTCGCCGGGGATGGCGTCCTTGATGTCGTCGATCAGTTCGAGGACATCGCCGCGGGGCACGACGCATCCAGCGGTCATCGGAACGCCGCGCGCTTCTTCCACGATGGCGCCCAGCTCGTCGAGCGCTTCAAATACTCGGTACACGGCTACACCCTTCACGCGAGTTTCCACTGTTACCAGTGTGCCTGGTGTGACAGCTGTGACGCCGCTAGCTGACCGGTGTGTCGGCTATTTCTGCACGGTCACATTTCTATTGTTCAGTGTCCTTCACTGCCGTGAAATTCTCGCGAGAAGTCGTTCATGAACCGACGGAGGTAGCAACGCCGAGACGTCTCCCCCGTACGTCGCCACCTCCTTGGCAAGCGAGGACGAGACAAACGAGTACGCCGGTGCGGTGGCGACAAAGAAAGTGTCAACCCCGGCGATGTGTTTGTTCATCTGAGCCATCTGGAGCTCGTATTCGAAATCGGTGCCAGTGCGCAGCCCCTTGACGATCGCGCCCAGCCCCCGTTCGCGCACGAAGTTGACCAGCAGCCCCTGCCCGGATTCGACGCGCAGGTTGGGCAGGTCGGCGGTGGACTCGCGGATCATCTCGATGCGCTCGTCGATGGTGAACATGCCCGCTTTGTTGGGGTTGATCAACACCGCGACGACCACCTCGTCGAACTGCGCCGCGGCACGCTCGAACACATCCAGATGCCCGAGGGTCACCGGATCGAACGAGCCGGGGCAGACAGCTCCCGTCATGCGGACGATTTGGTGGCCGAGCGAATGCCGATGCCGCTTCCGATTTGCAGCACACCGATCACGATGAGCCAGATGCCGACCACGAGGGTGAGGGTGACGATCGAGCTGATCGGGTAGACGATGAGCACGATGCCCGCGATCGTCGAGATGATCCCGCTGAAGATCTGCCAGCCACGCCCTGGGAGGTCCTTGTCACCTACCGCCGTGATGGTGCCCGCGATGCCCTGAGCGATCCAGCCGACGCCGATCCAGATGGCCAGCAGCAGAATCGAATTCAGCTCATCTTTGAAGCACAGCACACCGAGGACGAACGAAATCGCGCCGGTGAGGAACAACAGCACCCGCATGCCAGCGGAGGACACCGGCAGCGTGAAGGCGAAGACGACCTGGGCGATACCGGATATCACGAGATATGCGCCGAAAGCGTATGCGGCGACGAGCACAGTGACTTGAGGCCATATCAGGACCACAGCGCCAACGATTACGGCCAAAACTCCTGATACCACCGCAGATTTCCAGAGATGCTTGACGAGATCCTGCCCGACACTTGTAGTCATGCCGCCTAGCGTATTTCTTCTAGAACGGTGACGGGGAGTTATCGGCGGCGATTCGCGCGGCCCATTGCGTATTACGCCGAACCCGCTCGCCTCGGTTGGGGTTCCGCTCGGCAGCGCATTCCACGCACGACCGAAAGGCGCTCACGTAGGTCCCGGCCGAACTGCCCGAGAGGGCGCGCGGGACACACAGTGGGGCTGGGGTGAAACCGGCGGCCAGCAACCTTGTTAGCTGGAAGCCACCATCCCCTCCGTCTCAACTATTGGCGCATCTTCTCGCGCCGCGCGGCGAGCGCGGTTTTCCCGGAGTGCTTGCTGCGCGGACTCCAGGGTGATCTTGCGTGGATCGATCCCTTCCCGCTCAAAGCCGCTCACTGCAATCGGCAAGTAGAAAAACTTTAGCGGGAGGAGACGCTCGAGAACCGCGTGGAACCGCCGATACATACCCATAAAGCGACGCAAGATATCGTCGTCCTCGGGGGTCCACTCTAAATTGAACAGCTCCTGTACATGGGGCGGATAACTATTGACAACGACTTGTCGCCGCGCCACCAGCCAGGGCCACACAAATTTCTTCATGACCGGCGGCCACCATCGCGGCGCCGGGCGACGCTCCATAAATTGGTCCAGCATGACCTGAGTTACCTGTGAACTCACCAAATGGTTACGCTCAATGTTTTCCAGATACCGCTCGAAATCTTCGAATGTATCCGGCTGAGAACTATCGTCCACCCCCCACATGCTGTACCACTCCTTTGATTCCTCAAATATCTGCGCTTTCACCGCCCGTGGCATGGACCCGTCGAAATACAGCCGCTCGGTCACCATTGTCATCAGGTAATAAAAGAAGGTGACATGCGCGAAGTAGAAGGTTTCCGCATTCAAAGCATGAAACGTGCCGTCATGCAGCGTGCCCTTGACGGACTTGTGCATATTTCGAGTCTTAAGTCCGTACTTCTTCGCATCTTCCGGAGCGTCGTACACCGAACCATAAATGTAATCGCGGGATCTCTGACGCCGTTGCTTGTATATCTTAGCGCGTGCGCGGAATGAACTGTCGCCACTGAAAAGAACAGAACCCGCGGTCGCTCTCCCCATCTGCGGCCACGCCCCCGCAATGGGATTCAGCACCCCGCTGCCGAAATACATCACGTCAAGACGCCCCCAATACTTCCATATCAGGGAATTAGCAGGAATCGGATGCTGAAAAAGATCTTTCCGCGACAAACTGTTGTCGCCGGTGAATTCTGTCACCCTGGCTTCTTCGGGAATCACTAGCTCTGGATCAAATGTCGTCTGCATGATTTTCTTGAATGCCTTGATGCCCCGGACCACCATGTCAAACTCCTTGCGTTGCCGATACCCGTTACTTGGTTAGCTTCGGTACCCGACCGTTCACACGCCCAGCCTTCCGTAGCTGGTCGACCCCCTCACCACATGACCATCGCCATTTTGACTATGACCAATTTCACATCAGAAAGTGATGATGCTCCCGGTACCACCCAAAATCAAGTGTCGATACGGATAGTTCGGAGCAGACCGAATCAAGTACGAAGACGGTCCATAACTGGGTTTCCCGCCATCACGTGCTTACTCCACTACGTCTAGAACAGATACGTCAGTCCGAGCACCAGGACGGCAACAATTACGCTCCGCGATATCCACTCTTTTTACCCCACCCTTGCGGATTAGCTGAGCGACTAGCTTCCCGGTTGATCGGCGGCCGAGGCCTGATCATCGGGCGGGTGCGGGCATTTACTGGAGTTAACAGGCGCCTGGTTTTGCATCGACGCCAGCGTGCTGTCGGGAATTACTCCGGCGAACCTATCGCCCACGGACTTCAGCAGAGCGCCGGATCTACAGATCTCGTTGGCGGGTGATACCGGACTGGTCGGTGACAGCACGGGCCCATCGGTCGCGAGCGGTCCGCCAGGTGCGGTCAGTGGGCCGTTGGCCGACAGCGGGCCGTTGGGTGATAACAACGGACCCTCCGCCGACAGCGGACCACCGGGCGCTCCCAGGCCCGCAACCGGTGCCGGCAATCCCGCGGAGAGAGCGTCACTGGTAAGCGATGGACTTCCCGGAGCCTTTGCACCTCCCGGCAAGAGGTTCGCCACTGGCGACGGGGGCGCGGGCGGAGCCGTCGGCTCGCCATCATCGGCAAGCGCAATGCCAGCAGCAGCGACCGATACCGCACCAGAAGCGACGGCCACCAATACCGCTCTACACCACATGGTCAATGAGCGTAAGCGTCATTCACCCGACGTGCTGGCCGAGCCAGGCGGTGAGACGCTGCCAGGCATCGGCCGCCGCGCCGGGGCCGTATCGCGGACCGCTGTCGTTGAAGAAGGCATGGTCGGCACCGGGTTCGATGACGATCTCGTGAATCAGTCCCGCCTTCTGCAGCGCCTCGGCGGCGTGGTCCTTCGATGCGGTCACGCGCTTGTCGAGCTCACCGTAGAACGCGAGGACAGCGGCCTTTGACCGCGAGAAGTCAGGGTTATCCGGGAGCGGCCCATAAAACGGCACCGCCGCTCCGAGTCTCGGCTCCCCCGACGCCAAGAGCTGCCACACCAAACCACCACCGAAGCAGAAGCCCACCACACCTGCGGGCTTTCCGGGCGCCCGTCGCAGAATCTCGTCGACGCCGGACTTCAGGTCCGCGACGAAGCGATCGGAGGAGACCTTTCCCAGTGCCGCCGTCGCCCCGGCAGGGTCTGTGAACGTTGAGGTACCGCCCTCCTCCGAGAGCAGGTCGATGGCCAGCGACGAATATCCCACGCCCGCAAGCCGTCCCGAGACGGAACGTACCCATTCAGTAAGGCCCTTGTTCTCGTGGATCACCAACACCGAGCCGCGCGGTTGCGATGCTGTCGCCCATGCCCCCTGCAGCGTGCCGTTCGGTCCGCTCCACGTGATCGGCTCGGTGGCGACGGATTTGTCCATGCCCGGAGGCGGCGACGTGGAAGCTGACGCGGGGGTCGCCGCGGGCTTGTTGTCACTGCCGCAGGCCGCGATGAGTGCGCTGGCGGCGGCGGTACCGACACCCAGGAGTGCAAGCCGGCGGATGGCCTCACGCCGGGACAGCAGTCCCTCAACATGGTCCGTGGCGATCTCCTCGGCGATGTACCGCTGCAGCGGGGTCATACCGAGAAGTGTGCGCCCAACAGGTAAACGGTGGCTGTGGATCGCCTGGACGGTTACAGGGACCCGAGCTCTAGACGGGTCCCGCCATACTTGCGGGACGTCACCTCCCAACCATCCGGCCACACCGCCTCGGGGCCCGACGCATCGCGCTCCAGCACAACCAGAGCGTCGTCATTCACCCAATGGTCGGTGAGGCGCCCCAGCAGGGCCGAAACCTCCTCGGCCGACACCGAATACGGTGGATCCGCGAGGACAAGATCGTACGCACGGTTGGGTGATGTCGACAGAAACGCCGACACCGGCAACTGTCGCAGCTCGGTACCCGGGAGCCCCACCGTCGCAATATTGGCCGAGATCACCTTCGATGCACCGGCGTTCGATTCCACGAACATCACGTGATCCGCGCCGCGCGACAGCGCCTCCAACCCCAGCGCGCCGGAACCCGCGAACAAATCGAGCACCGCGATCGCATCAAAATCCAGGCGCGCCTCCAGCATGCTGAACAGCGCTTCCCGCACCCGATCCGTGGTGGGCCGGGTTCCCTTCGGCGGCACCGCGATCCGGCGCCCGCCTGCCGCGCCGGCGATGATCCGGGTCAGCTGATCACCACCAGCAGATCCCCGCCCTCAACCTGTGCGGTCTCGGTCAACGCCACCCGTGAAACGGTGCCCGCCTTGGGCGCGGTGATGGAGGCTTCCATCTTCATGGCCTCAATCGTGCCGATGGTCTCCCCGGCCGAAATTTCTTGACCGGACACCACATTGAGCGTCACCACACCCGCAAACGGCGCGGGCACGTGATCCGCATTTGTCCGGTCGGCCTTCTCGGCGCTGGCCACCGCGCTGTCGATGCTCCGATCTCGCACCTGCACGGGACGCAGCTGGCCATTGAGGATGCACATAACGGTGCGCATACCGCGCTCGTCGGCATCGGAGATCGCCTCGATCCCGATGAGCAGCTCGACGCCCCTCTCCAGTTTGACGCGGTGTTCCTCGCCGTACCGCAGGCCGTAGAAGAACTGGTTTGCCGACAGCCGCGAGGTGTCACCGTACTGCTCGCGGTGTGCCAGGAACTCCTTGGTGGGGCCGGGGAACAGCAGCCGGTTCAACGCGGCCCGTCGGGTCGCGCTATCGCCGTCGAGCTGGTTCTCGTCATCGGCCGTCAGCGCCACCTCGGCACGGGCCGGACCGCGGCCCTCGAGCGCGCGGGTCCGGAACGGCTCGGGCCAGCCGCCAGGTGGATCACCCAGTTCACCGCGCAGGAATCCGATCACCGACTCCGGGATATCGAAACGTCCTGGATCCGAGGCGAATTCGTCGGCACCTACTCCGGTGCCCACCAATGCCAGCGCCAGGTCGCCCACTACCTTCGAGGACGGGGTCACCTTAACCAGGCGGCCGAGCATCCGGTCGGCGGCGGCATACCGTGCCTCGATTTCCTCGAACCGGTCCCCCAGCCCCAGCGCGATCGCCTGCTGGCGCAGATTCGAGAGCTGTCCACCCGGGATCTCATGCGTGTACACCCGGCCGGTGGGTGACGGCAGCCCGGATTCGAAGGGAGCGTAGACCTTTCGCAGCGCCTCCCAGTACGGCTCCAGATCGCACACCGCGGTGAGCGACACGCCGGAGTCGTACTCGCTGTGCGCGGCCGCCGCCACGATCGCCGATAACGAAGGCTGGCTGGTGGTGCCGGCCATGGGTGCGGCGGCGCCGTCCACCGCATCGGCTCCCGCCTGCCAGGCCGCCAGATATGTGGCCAGTTGTCCGCCTGCCGTGTCATGCGTATGCACGTGCACGGGTAGGTCGAACCGCGACCGCAGCGCAGAGACCAATGTCGCGGCCGCCGGCGGGCGCAGCAGGCCGGCCATGTCCTTGATCGCCAAAACATGCGCACCCGCATCGACGATCTGCTCCGCAAGCTTCAGGTAGTAGTCCAGCGTGTACAGGTTCTCAGCGGGGTTGGACAGATCGCCGGTGTAGCACATGGCCACCTCGGCCACCGAGGTCCCGACCTCACGCACCGCGTCAATCGCCGGACGCATGGCCTCAATATTGTTGAGCGCATCGAAGATTCGATAGATATCCACGCCGGTGGCGCTCGCCTCGCGAATGAACGCCTTGGTCACCGTCTCCGGATACGGCGTGTACCCCACCGTATTCCGACCACGTAGCAACATCTGCAGGCAGATGTTGGGAACTGCCTCCCGCAGGTCGGCAAGCCGCTCCCACGGATCTTCCTTCAGGAAGCGCAGCCCCACATCGTAGGTCGCGCCACCCCAGGCCTCGATCGACAACAGCTCGGGCGTCAGCCGCGCCACATAGGGCGCGACCGCCAATAGGCCGGTGGTGCGTACCCGGGTGGCCAGCAGCGACTGATGCGCATCGCGGAAGGTGGTGTCGGTCAGGCCAACAGCCTTCTGATCGCGCAGTGCCTTCGCGAAACCCTCAGGCCCCAAGGCCAACAGCCGCTGGCGCGACCCATCGGGCGGCGGTACCGAGAGGTCGATGGCGGGCAGCTTGTCGGCCGGGTACACCTTCGAAGGCTTGGCACCGTGTGGCTTGTTGACGGTCACATCGGCCAGGTAGTTCAGGATCTTCGTGCCGCGGTCGGCCGAGGATCGCGCCGTCAGCAGCTGGGGACGCTCCTCGATGAACGAGGTCGTGACGTGGCCGGCCTGGAAGTCGGGATCGTCTAGAACCGCTTGCAGGAAGGGGATATTGGTCGCGACACCGCGAATGCGGAACTCGGCCACGGCTCGTCGGGCACGAGACACCGCGGTCTGGAAGTCCCGCCCGCGGCAGGTCAGCTTCACCAGCATCGAGTCGAAGTGCGCGCCTACCTCGGCGCCGAGCGTCGTCCCGCCGTCCAGACGGATGCCCGCGCCACCGGGGCTGCGGTAGGCGGTGATGCGCCCAGTATCGGGACGGAATCCGTTGGCCGGATCCTCCGTGGTGATCCGGCATTGCAGGGCAAAACCCCGCGGTTTGATCGAATTCTGGTCCAGTCCAAGATCGTCGAGCGTCTCACCGGCGGCGATGCGCAGCTGGCTCGCCACCAGGTCCACATCGGTGATCTCCTCGGTCACCGTGTGTTCCACCTGAATCCGGGGATTCATCTCGATGAAGACGTGACGGCCGCGCTCGTCGAGCAGGAACTCGACGGTACCGGCGCAGCTGTACCCGATATGGCGGGCGAAAGCCACGGCGTCTGAACAGATCTGTGCACGCAGCTCGGCGGACAGGTTGGGCGCGGGGGCCAGCTCGATGACCTTCTGATGCCGCCGCTGCACGCTACAGTCACGCTCGTAGAGGTGGATGACGTTGCCTGCGGTATCGGCGAGGATCTGCACCTCGATATGCCGCGGGTTGATGACGGCCTGCTCCAGGAAGACGGTGGGGTCTCCGAACGCCGACTCCGCCTCGCGGCTCGCCGCCTCGATCGCCTCACGCAGCTGCTCGCGCTCGGCAACGCGGCGCATGCCGCGGCCACCGCCACCGGCGACTGCCTTGACGAACACCGGGAACTCCATCGACTCGGCGGCCGTCAGCAGTTCCTCGACCGAGGCCGAGGGCTGCGAGGACGTCAGCACCGGCAGCCCGGCCTCGCGCGCGGCGGCGATGGCCCTGGCCTTGTTACCCGTCAGCTCCAGGACGTCGGCAGGGGGTCCCACAAAGGTGATCCCCGCCTTCGCGCACGCCGCGGCAAGATCGGGATTCTCGGACAGGAACCCGTACCCGGGGTAGATCGCGTCGGCGCCGGCATTCTTCGCCGCGTCGACGACCGCGGAGACAGACAGGTACGCCCGGACCGGGTGTCCCTTCTCCCCAATCTGGTACGCCTCGTCGGCTTTGAGCCGATGGCCCGAGTTGCGGTCTTCATACGGGTAGACAGCGACGGTCTCGGCACCTAGTTCGTAGGCGGCACGAAACGCTCGGATCGCGATCTCACCGCGGTTGGCGACAAGAACCTTCGAGAACATGAACAGAGACGCTACCGTGAGGATTCAGTGGATGCGCGTCCGCTTGGATTCACAAAAACGCTGCCGCCACGGTGAGGACACCTGCGCAAATGTCAGAGCAGCGTTGACCAGTAATCCCAGAATCGTTCGAGGATCATCAGGATCACCGCAGCGAACCAGAACGCCACCAGCGACCATCGCCACTGGTACAGAATTCTGGCCCAGCGGTGAGATCCCAATGGCCGCAAGGCAACCGAAGTGCTCACGACGAGCAAAGGAATCGTCACCGACCACACCACCATGCAATATGGGCATAACGCGTTGATCCGGTACAGGCTCTGGAAGATCAACCAGTGGACGAAGATCGTCCCCAACAGGGTCCCGATGGCCAGGCCACCCCAATACCAGCGCGGCAACTCCACCTTCGCGACGCTGAGGACGCCGGTGACAAGTACCACAGTGAAGGCGACGATGCCGATGAGGGAATTGGGGAACCCGAAGGCCGACGCCTGCTCGGTCGTCATCACCGAACCGCAGGAAATGACCGGATTGAGGCTGCAGGACGGAACGTACGTCGGGTCGAGCAGAATCTCGATCTTCTCGATGGTGAGGGCAAGCGCGGCGGCCAGCCCCGCTACGCCCGCGACGAGCACATACCAGGCGGTCGCGGGGCGGACGGTGACGGTCATTTAGCAGCAGCAGCCGCCGCGACCGCTTTCTCCAGGTCGGCCGGGCTGGTTGCCTTCCCGAAGTCCCAGTCCTTGCCGTTGATCCGGATGGTGGGTGTGGCCTGGATGTTGAGCTTCGGACCGAGCTCCTTGACCATGTTGATGTACTTCTTGTCCTTGACGCACTTGGAGACCGCGTCGGACGCCCCGACACTCTTGGCGAGCTCGATCAGCTTCTTGTCATCTGGCCAGGTCGGGCCGACCTCACTGGGCTGATTTTCGTAGAGCGCTTTGTGATACTTGCGGAACAGCTCATCGGACTGGTCGGCCACACAGTAGGCCGCCGCCGACGCGCGGGACGAGTAGTCACGCTTGAACTTCGGCGCGTCCAGAATCGCCACCAGGTTGTACTCGGCCTTGACCGCGCCGCTGTCGATGAGCTTCTCCACCGTCGGGCCGAACTCCTGCTCGAACATGGCACAGGCCGGGCAGATCGGGTCCTCGATCAGCGTCAGGACCACCTTGGGATCCTTGCCGGGGGCAACCACACTCACGGCCTTGACCTCACCCGCCGGCGGCGCGGGTGGACCCGGATCCTTCTTGTTCTTGACGACGATGAAGCCCACCAGCCCGGCGGCGAACAGCACGACGATGGCCGTGAGCGCGATTTGGATCAGCTGGCTTCGGCGCTGCTCCGCCTTCTTGAGGTCGTAGCTGGGGGGTTGCTTCGGTTTGGCCACCCGCACAGCCTACCGGGCAGAAATTAGCGAGATAGGTGCGCGCGCAGCGCCGATGTCAGCTCGTCCACGGCGGCCGATGGCGCACCACCCAGCCGGGCCATGTTGTAGAACCCGTGAATCAGTGGGCCCTGTACCCGCAGGTCCACCGGCACTCCCGCCGCGCGCAGCTTTTCCGCGTACTCATTGCCCTCGTCGCGCAGCGGATCGAAGCCGGCCGTCGTGATGAGGGCGGGCGGCAATCCCGCGAGGTTGTCGGCCAGAATCGGTGACACCTGAGGATCGGCCTTGTCGATCTCCGACCCGTCGAGATAGTGGCTTTCGAACCCGTCCATGGCGGCCTTCGTCAGGAAGAAGCCCTCGGCGAACAGATCGCGTGACGGCCTGCGGACGGTGAAGTCGACGGCCGGATAAATCAGGAACTGCAGCAGGGGCGGCTGCGCACCGGTATCGCGCGCCTGCTGCGCGACCACGGCAGCCAGGTTGCCGCCCGCGCTGTCGCCGCCCACCGCGATCCGGTCCGGTGCGACGCCGAGCTCGGCCGCATGTTCGACGGCCCACAGGTAGGCGGCCAGGCAGTCCTGGGCAGGGACGGGAGCCTTGTGTTCGGGAGCCAGCCGGTAATCGACCGACAGCACCGAGACGCCAGCGTCACGACAGGTCTGCCGGCACGGCTGATCGTGCGTCTCCAGGTCGCCGATCACCCAGCCGCCGCCGTGAAAGAACACCAGTAATACACCGGTGCGGTCGACGACAGGCTTGTAGTGACGGACGCCAATGGGTCCGGCGGGACCGGGGATGGAGAAGTTACGTACCTGCCCCACCGGGGTGCTGAACTGCAGCAATCCGGCCTGTTTGCGCATGGTGGCACGGTCCAAGGCGACATCGTCACTACTGGTCATTTCACCCTCACCCGTAAGCGCCATACCGCGCAGCAGCAGCTGGGTCGACGGGTCGAGGATGTTGCCATCGATGATCACCTGACGCCCGGCCATGGCGCGTCGCAGCGGAATCGGAATGTGCGGTGCCGCGGCGGTACTGACACGCAGGGCGAGATCTTGTACGGGGCTCACGTGCTTACGGTAGCTTTCGGCACCCGCGTCTAGAAACTGAACCGTCGAAGGCAATGCGGCGCAGTGGATTCCACGCCCCTATAGGGTGCCCGAATGGATATCGGCATCGCCCTGCCCTTTATGTGCCGGGAATACACCCGCGAATCGACGATCGCCTGGGCGCGCCTGGCCGACGAGGGACCGTTCTCCACGCTCTCGTCCGGCGAGCGCATCTCCTATCACAACCAGGACATGTGGATAACGCTCGCGGGAGCGGCGGCTGTCACCAAACGGATCCGATTACTCGCGAATGTCTCTGTGCTGCCGGCCCATCCGGTGCCGTTGGTCGCCAAGCAGGCGGCGACGCTGGATGTGCTGTCCGAGGGCCGATTCACCCTAGGGGTCGGCGTCGGTGGCCGCGAACACGACTATCGCTCACTGGACGCATCCTTCGACCGGCGCCATCAGCGCCTCGATGACCAGGTGGCCGAGCTGCGACGGCTGTGGCGCGGCGAGCCCCCGTTCGAGGGCGCCGACCCGGTGGGACCCACACCCGTGCAGGCCGGTGGTCCCCCCATCGTCGCTGCCGCGATCGGCCCCAAATCCCTGGCCCGTGCCGCACGATGGGCCGACGGCATCACGGGCTTCAGCGTTTCCGGGGCGCCCGCGGAGCTCGCGTACTCCGCCGGCGCCGCGCGCGCGGCATGGCAAGAGGCCGGGCATGCCGATCCCCCAGTCCTGTCCAGCGGCTGCTTCTACGCGTTGGGCATCCCCGACGCGGAAGCCGAACTCAAGCAGTTCACCGCCGACTACCTCGCCATCTTCGGATCTCAGATCGCCGAGAACGTCCCGAAGACATTGACCAACTTCGACGCCGACGCCCTGGGCCGCACTCTCGACGGAGCCGAAGAGGCCGGGCTCGACGAATTCATCCTGGTGCCAGCGGCATCCGATATCGCGGTGATCGAGGCAACGATCGAGCTCATCCAGGCGCGGCTTACCACCGCGTCGTAAGTGGTTCAGGCCCGGCGAGCGCCGGGAATTCGGGAACGACTTCTTCAATCAACTGCTGAACTGCTTCGACAGCCGGACGTGAGCCGTGCTGCACGCCGAGCGCACCGTGATTGATGCCGGCCTCACGCCACCGGCCCAGTAAATCGAGCAGCCCCTCGGTACCGGTGTGCAGCACGAATCCGCCGCGTAGTGGCGTTGGCGGCGTCTTGGGGTTCTCCGCGAGATCGATCCACTCGTTGGTAACCACCGGCCGGAACTCTTGTCCCGGAACGAGTTCGCGCCACGTCGTGATCTTCCGGCCGAGCTCGTCAGTCCCCACCCGGTCCGCGGGACCCGGATAGACCAACCACCCATCGGCGTTCTCGGCAATCCACGTCGGCTCCTGTTGCGAGGAGCCCGTCACGAGCAACGGGACCCGGCGAGCCGCCGGCTTCGGCAGGAGATCCAGTCCGCCGCCAAAGGTGCTGCGGTGACCGGTAATACACGGAGCATTTTCCTCCGTCAGTGCCCGAAACCACCTCACCGCCTCTCGGTACCGCTGTCCCCGTGTCGCATGATCGATGCCATATGCCGGGTATTCGGTGGCCCGATCCCCCGATGCGGCGCCGATGATCAGACGTCCACCAGAGAGTTGATCGATAGAGGCCGATTGTTTGGCGATATCGATCGGGTGACGCAGCGAGAAGACGATGCTGCCCGCGGCGAGCGAGATTCTGCTGGTCTGGGCAGCAAGCCAGGCGAGGTAGGTCCAGGGGTCGAATACCTGCCCCACATCCCGGAAGCCGGGGTCGTAGAGCGGAACATCCCGAACCCATACGGCGGCGAACTCCGAATCGTCGGCCGCCCTGATGATCTGGCCCTGGCCCGCCATCGATTGCATCGACTGGCTATACGGCCACAGCGGCAAGAACAGCCCAACCGTCAACGCGCCCGGCGCGAACATTCTTGTGTACCCGGGATGGCCAGTGAGTAGATCGCGCACCAAAACCTCCATTAGATCGAACGCTCTAGTGTCACCGTAACAGAAACTAGAGTGAACGCTCTAGGAGAGGTAGTCTCGGGGACGTGGACGCACCCGATACACGCACGCGGCTCGTCACCGCGACGGCCGCGTTACTTCAACGACAGGGGTACGAGGCGACGAGCGTCAAGCGCATCATCGCCGAGGCCGGCGCGACATACGGCTCCCTCTATCACTTCTTCCCCAATGGAAAAGAGGAACTCGCGGCCGAGGCATTGCGTTTCGGCGCAGAGGAATTCGCAGATCTGCTGCGCCGCGGACTGAGCAGCTCACGTGATCCGGCCACGGCCATCGCGCAATGCGCGACACTCCTTGCCGATGACCTCCGCGGGTCTGACTGGTCGGACGGTTGCCCCGTCGCCGCGACTGCGCTGGAAATCATAGGCCGCTCGCCATCCATCCAGCAGGCGGCCGACGATTCCCTGCGACTGTGGCGACAATTGATCGCCAACAAGCTCCGCGAAGGAGGGTTCACCACGGCGGTAGCCGACGACCTGGCCTGCACGACGGTTTCAATTCTGGAAGGCGCCGAGCTCATCGCGCGGGTGTCCAGTGACGACGAGCCGCTGCGCGCGGCGTCACGTCACCTCAAGATCCTTATCGAGTCAATCCGCTGAGGCGAGCTGCCGAGCAGCGAAATCCGCGGCCTGGTTGGTCATTCCGTTGTCTCCGTACGAGCCGTGCGCGGTGTTGTCACTGCCGTCCGGGGAGCAGATCGGATCCTCGGGGACGCACATATCGACGGTCTTGCCCGCGTACAGGTGCCCGATAGTGATCGGAGGGGCCATGTTGTCGACGCGTTGCAAAAACCCGCTGGATGGCTTGCCGAACAATGCCACCGCCGCAACATGGTCGGCCACATCGGGAGGCATCGGCCCGGTGAGCCCCTCCGGCAGATCGAAGCCCACGGGTACCGAGTCTGCGGTGGTGTACGCGACAACGGCCGCGCCCTGAGAGAAACCACCGAGAACGATCTTCGTATCGGGGCACCGAGCCGAGATTTCCTTGACGCGGTTACTCGCATCGATGACCCCATCGGCCGCGGTGGCAAAGGCCAGCGACGCGGGGTACTCGACGGGATAGACCTCAACGGACTTGCCCTTGGTCCGCGCTCGCAGCGCGTTAACAAACGCCTCTCCGGTCCCACCGACACCGGGTGGCTCAAATGTCCCCCGCGCGAACACGACCTCGACATCGGGACATGCCGCGGCAACCGCCGAAGGAATGCCGACCGGCGAACTCAACAGCGCAACAACCACCGCCACGGCAAGTAACCAGGCCCACCGAATTCTCTTCATTTACGACCACCACCTGTTTGGGCTTTCCCCTTTGTCTACCACAGATTCAACAGGTGTGGACAGCTCCGAGCTGCGCACCCGCCGAACGAGCACAATTCCATTTTCCATGAAAGCCGTTATCCACCAAACACTTCCAAAAGTGCTTGACGAGCGACCGCCTCTCCACCCTGCAACTGCGGGGATCACTCCGTCAACTCCGGAATGCGCCGACCCGCGACGAAGAGGCCCAGATACTTACGCGGTAATTTCGCGTGCCGCGTTCAATATGGGGATGAAGTAGGCGCCGGCGAATCTTCTGGCTTCGTCGTCGGTGTCAGTGGAAAGTACCTTCGAAGGCGTAAGCAGGAGCGTCCCGGTAATCCGCATGATGAGCTCCGCCGCCTGCTTGGCGCCGGCCTCGGGGAACGAGTCCCCCATCAACCGCGCGGCTAGAGCGGAAAGCACCAACTGGTAGTTACCGTCTTCGGTCTCAAACAGGCTTGTCGATATCGAATCAGCTTCGTACTCCTTGAGAGCCGTCACCACCGGATTCGTCCGGCATTCACGCATTCCCGCGACGAATAACTCGACAACCTGGTCCTCGACCTTCATATCGGCATCCAGCAGTGGTGCCAACCTGAGAAAGAACTGAATTACCTCACGAGTGACCACTGCCGTCACCATGTCGTCCTTGTCGCCGCATCGTCGGTTCAAAGTCTGCCGAGAAACCTTGGCGCGCTTCGCAATATCGGCGACCGCAGCGCGGCGGAAACCGTGCGCAACAAACTCCGCGCGCGCGGCATCAAGAAGCCGCTCCCGTTCATCATCCTCGGCGTCAGCGTGCCCAGATGGCCATTGCGCCCAGATCGCACCCAGATCCACGGATAGTCATGCTACCTCTTGACGCTGGGACACTGTTACATCTACAGTCCAATGTCTCATGGATGATGGAATTTTCTCGATCCGAGTCGACGACGACGTCTGCATGGGGGCCGGGTACTGCTACGGCTCCTACCCACGGCTATTTCAGGAAAACCCCAACGGCACCAGTGCCGTGAAGGGGACGGGTGATCCCGAATTACTTGATGACGCAAACAAAGCCAGCCAGATCTGCCCGTCCGGGGCGATCGAAATCCATCAACGAGAGGACTGACATTGACTACTGCAGCCGCTCAATGTCCGGCGCATGGTCAGCTTCCGACCACAGATCTACCGCGGTGGACCACCGGCCGTCGCGCGGCGATCGCTTCCCTCAAGGAGGATCCGTTCTGGCCCACTCGCAAGCCATTGCGCGCAGCATTCAGCTTGGCAACGGGTTGGGGACGTGATCGCCCGATACCGCCGGGGCCCATCGGGCTGCCCTTTGTTGGCTCAGCGATCCCCATGGCGCGCAACCCATATAAGTTCCTGCAGGACTGCCATCGCAAATACGGGGATATCTATCGGGTTCCGCTGCCGATACATCCATTGGTCCTAGCCAATCACCCTGATCTGGTGAGCGAGTTCATGGAGAACACCGAACTCAAATACAGCATGTCTGCGCCGATCCAAGGCCGTCGAATCCAGAGGGCAATCACGAGTGTGGGCTGCCCAGTGCAGGTACTCGAGGGCCAGGCCCTTCGCGACAGACGCAAGAGGCTCATGCCCATGTTCGGTAAGAAGCACCTCGCGGTGGTTTCAGACAAGTTCGTCGAGGTGTTCACTGATCGCATCGATCGCTGGCTCGCAGTCACCGGCACTGGCCGGGAGGTAAACCTCCAAGCGGAGCTGCCGAAGATCGTGCTCCCGGCGTTCATGTACGCCATGTTCTCGACGAAACTGTCCGACGACGAAATTCTGCATGCAGACACGGCGACTCGATCCGTGATGCGCGCCATCGCTTCTGGGCTCTTTCTGGCAACACCGCCGAACATCTTCCCGCTGCGGGGCAAGGAGAATCTGCCGGTCTCGGGTGCGCACCTGATACGAACCATTCGTCGGATAGTCCAGGAACGGCGGGCGAATCCGACCGACGATGCGGATCTGCTCAACATCCTGCTCACCGCGCGTAACGACCTCAGTAACCCGCTCACCGAGGTCGATGTGTACTCGGAGATCATGTCGGCTATCGGCGGTGGTTACGAAACGATCGTCGCTTCGATGTCATGGACTCTCGCACTGCTCCTGCAGCATCCGGAACATCTAGAGCGTCTATATGACGAGATCGCCGTTCTCGATGGCGACACGCCCACCCCCGACGATCTGCCCAATTTGCCATGGGCACGAGCATGTTTCGACGAGGGTCAGCGGCTCCAAGGCGCGCCAATCAACCCGAGATACGCGATGGAAGACACCGAGCTCGGTGGATACCCCATCCCCAAATACACCCTGGTTGCGAGTTCGCTGTACGTGGTACACCGAGACCCACGGTGGTGGGGCGAAAATGCCGACGTGTACGACCCGATGCAGTTCTTCGATCAGGACAGGGTCAATGCGCGTCCGCGCTTGGCATTCCAGGCCTTCGGCGCTGGACCGCACCACTGCATGGGCACCGGCATGGCCTACATGATGGCTCAATATCTACTGGCGATCATCTTCCAGCGGTATCGCCTGCATTTGCGGCCAGGGTGGCAACCCCAACAATTCTTCAGCCTATCGACATTGGTCAAGGGTGGCGTGCCCGCGACAATCACCAAGGCTTGAAACGCCTCTCACACAAGCCATCACGAGAAAGGAAAGACATGACCAACACCGAGGCCAGGAGCCAGAATTCGCATGCGCCGGATTGGAATATAAAGGCTCCCGCTGGACGCGTACACGCGCCGGTCGCCGAATCCGACGCACTGATCGAGCCCTTCTTGCGACGTTGCAAGGAACAGGAAGACATGTACGTCGCGGCCGGCTTCCCGCTGGACGGGATCACCGAGTTCTGGCGTCAGTGGTTCGCAGCCTGGAACGACGATTCGCCAGAAGCACTCGAGGACTGCTGGGCCGAGGACCTCGTATGGACGATGTCCAATACGGGCCAACTGGAATTTCACGGTCGCAGCCATACCGGCGACTTCGCGCGGCTCGGGTACCTGTTCACGCGCGAACTCGGCTTCTATCCGTGGGACGGAACAGACACTCACTTGCCTTACTACGACTTCTTCAACGGTCAGGTACGGGCGGCCTTCCCATATTCGGGATCCACACGATTTTTCTGGAACAGCGCAATCCCATGGCCACGCAGGCCAGTTCGCGGCTGCGGCGTCGACCGCTACATCCTCCGTAAGGAGAGCGGGGAATGGCGGATCGCGCGGATCGATACCGACCAAGACTTCTTGGCCGCGCTCATGCAGATGCTGCCATTTGCCGATGGAACGACGCGGTTCATAGCCTGGCTTACGCGCACCCTCCCGACCGTGGGACGCAGGCTGGGTCTCTATGAGAGGGAAGCTCTCTACAGCCGGGAGTATGCAGCAAGTCGGCGCGCCAGGGGTCTACCGCGCAGGATGCGATGACCAAATTTCAAGTATTGGTTACCCCTACGGGAGTCAATTCGGGCAGGTCTGCGCGGCCTCTCTGACGGCCTTCGCTGAACGCTCGTCGATCGAAAGATGGTATCCACGAACCACTTCCGCGAACTGCATGGCGTACTGACACCAGAATGCCTTGTTGGGCGGCATCCAACTGGACGGAGCCTGATCGCCCTTGTCCATGTTCGGCTGCCCTTGCACCGCGATCAGATTGGCTGGGTCATTGGCGAAGCGCCAGCGCATGGACGGTTGCCATTCTCGCGCGCCCATGTCCCAGGCGTACGCCAACGGCACGATGTGGTCGATCTGGACGGCTTCACCGCTTTTCGGGCCGCGAGTGAAGCCGATCTGCGCTCCCGTGTACGGATCATGCAGGGCGCCGGTGCGCACCGCGTTGGGGCACCGCCTGGTGTACACAAAGCTCTTCTCGGTGAGATCACGGTTGAGGATGTCGTTACGGGTGTCGCAGCCGTTGCGCCCACCCGGGGCATCGGTGTCATCGGACCAGGAGTCGCCGAACTGGTCGCGCTCGTAATCCTTGCTCCGCACCCGCTTGGGCACCACCGTCACCCCGGCGAGGGGGTCGCGCCCCGGTGCGAGTGTCGGGATGTTTGTCTGGGCGGCAACCGCATTGGCACGCTGCAGCCGGTAGCGGGCCGACACCTGGTAGGCCACCACCACCGCGATCGCCGTAGCGATGGCGACGATCAGGAGGGTGCGATTCCTCACGACTTGTCCAGATACTCGATCTGGTCGGCGATCAGGAACCGCTGCGCCATCCTGGCCAGCTCCGGACGCCCCGTCAGCTCGGGGTCATCTGCACAGGCCCGCACCGCCATGTCCCGCGCCGTCTCGATCATGTCGCGGTGATCCATGAGTGAGAGCAGCCGTAGGTTCACCGCCCGACCCGACTGGTCGCGACCCAGTACATCGCCCTCGCGCCGCTCCGCCAGGTCCAGATCGGCCAGGCTGAACCCGTCGAGGGTGTCCTGCACCGCGCGCAACCGCCGGCCCGCCGAACCCGCTGGGCTGCACGGACTTACCAGCAGGCACAGGCCCTTGTTGCCCCCGCGGCCGACGCGACCGCGCAGCTGGTGCAGCTGACTGATGCCGAACCGATCCGCATCCATGATCAGCATGACCGTCGCGTTCGGTACATCCACACCGACCTCGATCACCGTGGTGCACACCAGCACGTCGATCTCGCCCGCGCCGAACGCCGTCATGACGGCATCCTTCTGCTCCGAGGGCAGCCGCCCGTGCAGCAGACCTACACGCAGGCCCGGCAGCAGCGAGCCGCGAATGGTCTCGTACAACTCGGTCACGGGGACCGGCGGTGGGCGCTTCTCCCCTGAATCCTCTGGAGCACTATCTTTGTCGTCGGCGTCGATTCGCGATGCAACCACGTAGGCTTGCCTACCGGCGTTCACCTCCTCGGCGATCCGTTCCCAGCCGCGCGCCAACCAGCCCGGCTTCTCGCGGGTGAACACCGCGGTGGTGGTTATGGGCTGACGTCCGCGGGGCAGCTCCCGCAGCGTCGAGGTCTCCAGGTCGCCGAACACCGTGAGCGCCACCGTGCGCGGTATGGGGGTAGCCGTCATCACCAGCAGATGCGGCACGATGCCCTCCGGAGCCTTGGCCCGCAGCCGATCCCGCTGCTCAACACCGAAGCGGTGTTGCTCGTCAACGACCACCAAGCCCAGATTGTGGAAATCGACCGAATCCTGCAGCAGCGCATGGGTTCCGATGACGATGCCCGCAAGCCCGGTCGCCACATCTGCCTTGATCTGTTTCTTGACCGCCGGCGACATCGATCCGGTGAGCAGCGCAATGCTCGTTGCGTCGTCGGGAGCCCCCAATTCCCCTGCGGTAGCCAACGGTCCGAGCATGGCCCGGAGGGAGCGCGCATGCTGAACCGCCAGCACCTCGGTGGGCGCCAACAGCGCGCACTGATATCCGGCGTCGATGGCTTGCATCATCGCCAGCAGCGCCACGATCGTCTTACCGGAGCCGACCTCACCCTGCAGCAGCCTGTTCATCGGCTTCACCCCGACAAGATCGGCACCGATCTCGGCGACCACCTGCTGCTGCCCCTCGGTGAGCTCGAAGGGCAACTGGCCCAACAGATCCTCACGTAGCCGTCCTTCGGCGAGCGACATCGGCGGGCCTGCCGACCCGATATCGCTGCCGCGCCGCATCGCCAACGCCAGCTGCAGACCTAACGCCTCGTCGAAGGCCAGACGGCGACGAGCCCGCTTCTGGTCGTCTTTGTCCTCCGACATGTGGATCGTGCGCAATGCCTCGTCCAGGGACATCAGATTGTGTTCTGCCAATACGGCTTCCGGCAGCGCCTCGGGCACCGGATCCAGCTGCGCAAGTACCTGGTCGATGCACCGATAGATATCCCAGCTTTCCAGATTCTTGGTTGCGGGATAGATGGGAAACACGTTGCGCTGGAAGGCCGAAATGGCCGTGGAGGCGTCGCGCGCCGTTCCGGCGATGCCTCGCAGCGCGGTACTCCCCCGCGTCTCTGTGCTCTCGCCGAGTGCGGTCTCCAGCACCAGATAATCGGGATGCGTCAGCTGGGACTTGCCCCGAAACTCCCCGACGGCGCCCGAGAGCATCACCCGATTGCCCACCTCGAGGTCGCGTTTCACCTTGTGCGGGTGGAAGAACGTGGCCTGCACACCATGGGGGGCGCTGCCCAACATGACGGAGAGGAACTGACCCTTGCGGTTCTTCATGGATCGCAGTTCCGCCGAGGTGATGAATCCCACCAGGGTGGTGTGCTCACCGGGTTTGGCCCGGTTTCCGTCCTGTTCGTCGCGCAGGCTGAAGTCGGTGCTGTACCGGCGCGGGTAGTGGTGCAGAAGATCCTCGACGGTCAGCAGACCGAATTCTGCGTCGAGAACGTCGGAGGCCTTGTGACCCAATACGTGATCCAGGCGATCGGCGAGAGTAACCATCTACGCTCAGTTACTCCACACCGATGTGTACGACGTCGGTGTGTTGACCGGTGCCGTAGATCATCACCTCGACACCGCCGTGGTGCGATCGGATGTGCTCGACCAGTGCCTCGGCAAGCGAATCATCCACACCTTCGGACAACAAGACCGTCACCAACTCCCCGCCGGAAGACAACATTATGCTCACCAAAGCCTTTGTGGCATTGGCAATATCGTGGTTCAGAACCAAAACCTCGTCACCGATGATGCCCATCGCATCCCCGGGCTCGCAGGTCCCGGACCAGGTGAGCGCACGCTCGGTGGCCACCCGCACCAACCCGAACCGAGTAGCACCCGCCGCACGCGCCATGGTGTAGCTGTCGTCGACGGCCATCCGTTCCGGATCATGCACCGCCAGCGCCGCCAACCCCTGCGCCATGGACGCCGCGGGCAGCGGAATTACCGTGATTCCCCACCCACGCGCCGCCGCGCAGACCGCCACCAGCTCCTCGGGTGGCATCAAACCGTTGGGCAACACCATGATTTGGTGCGCGCCGCTGTCAACCACCGCGTCCAGTAGACGTTTCGCGCTTGCCGGGGGCTCGTCGACCCGCAGCACCTGAGCCCCCTCGCTGGAGAACAGCGCCGCCGCTCCATCGCCTTCGGCTAGCGCCAGTACCCGGCGGTGCCGATGCCGTCCGTCATGATGGCCGCCGCCGACATCACCGCGCAGGGAGGAAATCTGAATCGACTGCGGGACACCAAATTTTATGCCCGCCTCAATGGCCGCGCCGGCGTCGTTGACGTGGGCGTGCACCGAGTGGCCCATCTCGCCGTCGCCGGCGATGGCCACCGAGTCGCCCATCTCGTCGAGCTGGGTACGCAGGTCGGCGATCTGCAGCTCGTCGCACCCGCACAGCAGATACATCACCTCAAACTCCGGTGGCAGCTCGCGTGGCGGGTCGAGGTTCAGACCGCGTGACCCGCCACCGGGTCCGGCCACCCATACCTGCGAGGCCGCGCTCTTCGGGGGCGACGGGCTGTACTCGCGGCGATTCGGCAGCTCCCCGGCCACCACCGACACCAAGGCATCGAGGATGACCACCAGACCCCGGGCCCCGGCGTCCACCACACCGTTGTCGGCAAGCACATCGAGTTGCTTGGGCGTCTTCTCCAGGGCGGCCACTGCAGCTTCCGCCGCGGTGTTAACGATCCGACCGAGCTCGTCGTCACCGCCGTCGGCGTGCACACCGTCGGCGGCATCGGCGGCGGCCTGCAGCACCGAGACGATGGTGCCCTCGACGGGCGTGCTCATCGAGGCGATGACGAACTGTGATGCCTGATGCAGCCCGCGACGCACCACCACAGCCCCGATGGCGTCGTGGTCGGCGGCGGCATCGGCAATCCCCCGCACGATCTGCGACAGAATGACTCCCGAATTCCCCCGGGCACCGTGCACGGCCCCACGGGCCAGGGCTGCGGCGACCTGCGCGATGGTCGAGCCGTCATCCAGCGCCTCGGCGGCGTTGACCGCCGATCGCATGGTGAACAGCATGTTGGTACCGGTATCGGCGTCGGCGACCGGGAACACGTTCAGCCGGTTGATTTCGTCGCTACGTGCGATCAACCCCTCGACGGAGGCACGCGCCCATTCGAGCAGCGCAGCGCTGTCCAGAACCGAGAGCTGCATGTGAGAAGCCTATCTGCGGGAGCTGACACGACCGATTTTGGTGTTCACAGGCCGGTCGGGCTATTCTTGCAGGGTTGTGGGCCACCCTGAACAGGTCGTTGGCCAGAATCGAGAGTTTGAGGAGTTCACTATGGCTGCCGTCTGCGACGTGTGCGGCAAGGGACCCGGCTTCGGTAAGTCGGTTTCGCACTCGCATCGGCGTACCAACCGTCGTTGGAACCCGAACATCCAGACGGTGCACGCCGTCAGCTCCCCCGGTGGCAACAAGCAGCGCGTTAACGCCTGCACCTCCTGCATCAAGGCCGGCAAGGTCGTCCGCGGCGCGTAAGCGGCGTGACCTCCGTGTCTTCTGATTACGTCGCCGTTCGTGGCGGCGTACTGCACATCACCATCGCCACTGCGGCGGCCGGTACCTCGCTGGATTTCGCGGGTGTCGACGCCGCAGTTCCGGTCCTCAAAGACCTGCCTGCCGACGTCGGTGCCATCCTGTTGACCAGTAGCGGACCCAACTTCTGCGCGGGTGGCAATGTACGCGACTTCGCCTCCGCTGAGGATCGCCAAGCCAAGCTCGATGAGCTCGCCGGCCGTCTCCATGACTTCGTCCGCGCGGTGGAAGCCGCCGATCGTCCGGTTGTCGCCTCGGTGCACGGGTGGGCCGCCGGTGGCGGTCTGAGTCTGGTGCTGCTGGCCGATATCGCGATCGGTGGCGAGTCCACCAAACTGCGCGCCGCTTATCCGGGTATCGGGTACTCCTCTGACGGCGGCATGTCCTGGGCGCTGCCCCGGGTCGTCGGCAAGGCCCGTGCCGCGGACATCCTGCTTACCGATCGGATCGTGGAGGCGCCGGAGGCTCTATCCATCGGGCTGCTGAGCCGCGTGGTTGCCGACGCCGAGGTGCAGTCTACCGCCGTGGCCACCGCCGAGAAGCTGGCTGCCGGTCCTCGCGAGGCGCAGAACCGCATCCGTCGTCTGCTGCGCCTGAGCGCCACCAACACACTCGACGCCCAGCTGGATCTGGAGCAGGCCAGCATCGCCGAAGCCTCGGTCAGCCCGACGGGTATCGAGGGTGTCGACGCCTTCGTCGGCAAGCGCAAGCCTGTCTGGCCCTAGCCTCGTTCGGTAGCCTTCGCGCGGGCGCTCATCTCCGTTCGACGGTCTTCGCGCGGGCGCTCATCTCCGTTCGACGGTCTTCGCGCGGGCGCTCATCTCCGTTCGACGGTCTTCGCGCGGGCGCTCATCCCAACAGCTTCTTGCGAATCCAGTTCATCACCCACGGGATCGCGACCATGTCCGCGGTGATGTGTTCTCCGGGCAACGCCCAGTAGTCGACATCGGCACCGTTGGCACGCCAGGTGTCTCGCAACGCCAACACACCCTCCTCGGGAATGAACAGGTCGCCGACCGCCTTGCTCCGCGAACCGTGATACAGCAGCACCGGCATGGTCGGCGTGAGATCGCCCGGTCGGTTCGCCGTGATGACGTGCCGACCCAGCTCTGATTCGAACGGTGCCTCGATGGCAGACAGTAGGTCCAGGTCGAATCGCAGCAGACCCGCCGCGGCCAGCGGGGGCTGCGGCATGTTCTTCGCGCGGATCGCGCAGTACAGCGCAAAGTCACCGAAAATCTGTACCAGTTCCGGGAATTCGCGGGCCTGGCCGATGGTGGCCGCCGCGAAGAGCCCCGCACCCAGACCGCGGTTCATGCTGCCGTGCAGCAGAGCGTAGTCGGTGGGCGTGCCTCCGGCCGCCGCCGCCGCGAACCGCAGCTCTGGCGCATAGGTCGGCTGCAGCTGTGCCGCCCATACCGTGGCGATGGCGCCACCGCTATACCCGTGCATGACGATGGGCGAATCGGCGAGATCCGGACGCACCGAATGCATTCCGCGCACCGAATCCAGCACCGCGTGCCCCGCCATCTTCCCGGCCGCGTACGACATCCGGGGACCCTCGTGGTCGGGGAACAGCACGGCGTAGTTCTGCGCGGACAGAAATGGGAACATCGGCGGGTTATCCCGATACCACAAGTTCGCCAATCGATATGAGGGCGTGAATTTGAGACCCAATGAATTGATGGCCTGGTTGCGCACCACCACCGGGCGTGGGCCGGGGCCATGCCACGGGCGCTCCGGCTCGATCAATGCCGCGGTCACTGGGACAGCATTGCCCGCGGTATCGGTAGAGCGCACCATGATCCGTTGCATGGTGGCCTTGCGCAGCGGAAGTCGCGGCGAAACCTCATCGGTGCGGACGACTTCGCCCGGCTGCAGCAGGCTCAGATCGCCTGGGTCACTGTAGAAATCGTCACCGGTAATCGGGGTCGGCAGAATCGCCGAATACGGGTCGCCGCGCTCTTCCTCGGTGAGCCGACGGGCTGCCCAGTCGTTGAGCCGGTCCACTACGGCCGGAGTGCGCAATGCCGTTCCGCCGGTCACCAACGCGGCCGTCGCGCCACCTAGAGCGGCCAATGCCCCCGTTGACCAACGCATTACGGCAGCCGCCAGTCGATCGGCTGCGCGCCCAGCCGGGCCAACAGTTCGTTGGCCCGGCTAAAGGGCTTGGAGCCGAAGAACCCGCGCGAGGCGGACAACGGCGATGGATGCACCGATTCGATGGTGGGCACACCGGGTCCCAGCATCGGCTTGAGTGTCGAGGCGTCTCGGCCCCACAGGATCGCGACCAGCGGGGTGTCGCGTGCGACAAGCGCGCGGATCGCGCGTTCGGTCACGATCTCCCACCCCTTGCCGCGATGCGACGCCGGCTCCCCGGGTCGCACCGTCAGCACCCTGTTCAGCAGCATGACGCCCTGCTGGGACCACGGCGTCAGATCGCCGTTGGCGGGCTTGGGCAGACCAAGATCGCTCTGATACTCCTGGAAGATGTTGGCCAGGCTGCGCGGCACCGGCCGCACATCGGCGGCCACCGAAAAGCTCAGTCCCATGGCATGCCCGGGCGTCGGGTAGGGATCTTGCCCAACAATGAGCACCTTCACATCGGCCAACGGATAGGAGAAGGCGCGCAGCACATTTGCCCCCGCGGGCAGATATCCGCGTCCCGAGGAATTCTCGTCGCGCAGGAAGTCCCCCATCGCCGTCACCTGATCGGCAACGGGTCCCAGCGCATCGGCCCAACCGGGATCGAGCAGCTCGGCAAGAGGTCGGGCGGTCACGGAGAGTCAACTTAGCGGACGGATGAGCCGCTTGCGCGAAGACCTCGGCTTGGATGAGCCGCTTGCGCGAAGACATCAGGCGAACGAGTCCCATCCAGCCTGTTTTGTCCAGGGTCTGCCGTCCACCGTCACTGTGCTCTCCCCGGGAATGCCCGCCCGCACCCCGCCGACGACGGTCCAGCCCGCCGGGACGGTTCCCGGAAATGTCGCGACCAGTGCGTGATTCTCTCCGCCGGTCAAGATCCACTCCCACGGATCGGCGCCCAGCAGGCCCGCCGCGCCGGCCAGCGGCGGCAGGTACACCTCCAGGTTCGGCGACCTCAGGTCGATGTGAACCGCACTCGATTCCGCAATGTGCCTCAGATCGGCCAACAGCCCGTCGGAGACATCGGTCATCGCGGTGGCTCCGGCCAGCGCGGCCACGGGTCCCTGTCCGTACGGCGGGGCCGGTACCAGGTGCACCCGTCGCAGCTCGGGGAACTCGTCAATCTCTTCCTGCCACAACCGGAAACCCGCCGCCGAGGTACCCAGCGCACCGCACACGGCGACCGTATCCCCCGCTGCCGCCGTACTGCGGGTCACCGGTGCGCGGCCCTGCAGGTTGCCGAGCGCCGTCACCGAGATCACCAGTTCGCGGGAGGCAACCAGATCACCGCCCGCGATCGAGGCCTGGATCGCCGCCGCCTCGGCCCACATTCCTTCGTTGAGCTGCTCAAGGAACGCGACATCGGTCTCGACGGGCGCACCCACCGCCACCACCAAGGCCGTGACCCGTCCACCCATGGCCTCGATATCTGCGGCGTTCTGCGCCACCGCCTTTCGGCCGATATCCACCGGCAATGACCAATCGAGCCGGAAATGTCTGTCCTGCACCAACATATCCGTGGAGACCACAACACGGCCGTCCGACGCGGCGACCACTGCGGCGTCATCTCCCGGACCGAGGTGGATCTCGGGGCCGAGCGCACGTCCCGCGGTAAGGCGGCTGATCACGCCGAACTCGCCGGTATCGCCCAGATTTGGCACTCGGTTAGTGTAGGCCCGTGCAATCCGAAGACGGCCCGCCACGCAAGCTCCTCATCGGGATCGCGGTTTTCGGCGCGATCGCAGTCCTGGCGGTCCTCTTCGGGGTTCTGAAATACGCGCACTTGCGCGATGACTCGCGACCAATCGTGGTGCCAGACATCCCATCACCACAAGCGAATTCACCAAAATGCATAGACATGAGCAAGGCCTACCCCGTTGGTATGGCGGGCGACTGGAAACGGGTCGAGATCGTGCAACCCGCACCTGCTTCGGTCGCCGCATGGCGCCGGGGCAACGATTCGGTGGTCGCGCGCTGCGGAGTCGACCGGCCGGCCGAGTTCGCCGTCGGCACCTCGGTGGCGCAGGTCAACGGGGTGCAGTGGTTCCGGGTCACCGATGCGGCAATCGGGGTGACCACCTGGTTCGCGGTCGACCGTGGCGTCTACATCGCGCTGACGACACCGGACAGTTCGGGTTCAGAGCCGTTGACGGAGATGTCCAACGCGATCACCAAGGTGCTGCCCGCCGTAACACCCGATCCGGCGCCACTACCGCGCTGAACTACCTCGCTCCAACGCTCTTCGCGCAAGCACTCATCAAACCAACGCTCTTCGCGCAAGCACTCATCGCAGCCCCGTGCCGCGCGCTAGCGCGGTGCGCACCATCGCATCCAGCAGTGCCGGGTAATCCACGCCGCTGGCCGCCCACATCCGGGGATACATCGAAATCGTGGTGAATCCGGGCATCGTGTTGATCTCGTTGATCAACGGACCGTCCTCAGTGAGGAAGAAGTCCACCCGCGCCAGCCCCTGGCAGTCGATCGCCCGGAACGCCGCCACCGCGAGTTCGCGGATCTGGTCGCTCGCCGCGTCGTCGACCTTGGCCGGCACGTCCAGTTCGGCGGTGTTATCCAAATACTTGGTCTCGAAGTCATAAAAGGCGGGCGCACCCGTCTCACCCTCATGCACTCCCTCGACCCGAATCTCGCCGAGCACGCTGGCCCGGACGTCCCCGTCCGGGAACTCCAGCACCCCGCACTCCACCTCACGCCCGACGATCGCGGCCTCGATGATCACCTTCGGATCGAACTGGCGCGCGTGCTCAATGGCCGCCGGTAACGCCTCCCACGTCAGCACGCGAGACACCCCGATCGACGACCCGCCACGGGCCGGCTTGACGAACACCGGCAGCCCCAGGTCCTCTCGCTGATCCAGCGTCAGCGTGGCGTCACGGGGACGAATCACGGCGTACTTGCCGATCGGAAGTCCCTCGGCGGCCAGCAGTTTCTTGGTGAACTCTTTGTCCATGCCGGCCGCGCTCGCGAGCACACCGGCGCCCACATAGGGCACCCCGGCGAGTTCCAGCAGCCCCTGAATAGTGCCGTCCTCGCCGTAAGGCCCGTGCAGAACGGGGAACACCACGTCCACCGATGCCAGCACCTGACCGGCTGCGTTCGAATCGACGTTCACCAGTTGCCCCGCGCGCCGCGGGTCGGTGGCGAGCACCAGTTCGGTCCCGGAGGCGTCACTGACCTGCGGAAGAGTGCGATCACTGATCGACAACTGCGCCGGGTCGCCGTCGGTCAAGACCCAGCCGCCCTCGGGGGTTACCCCGACCGCGACCACCTCATAGGTGTCCTGATCGAGATTGCGCAGAATGCTGCCGGCGGACACGCAGGAGATCGCGTGCTCGCTACTGCGCCCGCCGAAGACGAGCGCGACCTTGATCCGGGAGGCGTTCACGGCTTAAGACCGTACCGGCTATCGGATCCCGGCGAGCGCGGCCTCGACGTCGGCCAGCAGATCGTCGGTGTCCTCGATGCCCAGCGAGATGCGTGCGAACCCCTCCGGTACTGCGTCTCCCCAGCGCGCCCGGCGATCCACCGAGGTGTGCACACCACCGAAACTCGTCGATGCCGCCAACAGCTCACTCCCCTGTACCAACGCGTGCACGGCGTCGGCGTCGGACAGCTCGATCGACACCAAGGAGCCGAACCGGCTCATTTGGGCGGTCGCCACCCGATGGGATGGGTCGCTCGCGAGCCCCGGATAGCGCACCGCGGACACCGTCGGATGTTCGCGCAGCATTGTTGCCAATGCGAGTGCGTTCTGGCATTGGCGCTCGAAGCGCAGCCCGGCGGTGGCGAGACTGCGCGCTCCCAGCCAGGCTTCGAATGGCCCCAGGATCGCTCCCGCCCGGGACCGTTCCTGCGCGACGGCCGATACGAGGTCCTCACGCGTTCCCGCGACATATCCGGCGATGAGATCGCTGTGGCCCGACAGTGCCTTCGTCGCGCTGGCCACCACCAGATCGGCACCCAACTCCAGCGGGAGCTGTCCCATCGGGGTGGCGGTGGTGTTGTCCACCACCAGGACGCCACCACCCGCGTGTGTCTTCCGCGCCAGCAGCGCTAGGTCGACGACGTCCAGGCGCGGATTCGAGGGCGTCTCCGCCAACACCACATCGGCCTGGCTTGCGATCTCGACTATGTCTCTCGAGCTTGCCGCGATCACATTGATTCCTAGCGCTGCAAGGTTTTCCGTTGCATAGCGCGCAGTCTGGTAGTAACCGTCGGCCGGGACCACCAGCGTCTGCCCGGGCCGCACCAAGGCCCGCAGCGTCGAGGCAATCGCCCCCATCCCCGAGCCGAACACCAGCGCGCTGTCGGCGTGCTCCAGTGTCGCCAAACCCGATTCCCATTGTCGCCAACTGGGATTGGAGGCCCGCCCGTAGGTGTCGAGAGTGTCGTCCTCGGGCACGGGCAGATGGTACGCGGATGCGAACACCGGTCCCGCGAGAAATGGTTGCCCCGCAACGGGTTCGGCGGTGGCGGCCACAACGGCCCGGGTCGAGATCCCTGGCTCAAGCATGTGCTTACTCCGGTTTGGTACTGCGCCCCAGCAGCTGGGCGACGGCATCGGTGACGCTCAGTCCGCGATGACAGACGCCATGAACAGCCTCCGTGAGCGGCATCTCGACGTCATAGCTGGACGCCAGCGCCAGAATGGACTCACAGGAGGTGACTCCCTCGGCGACCCTACCGCCGGCGGCGTTACGCGCCTCTTGCAGCGTCTCACCGCGGCCCAACCGCATGCCGAAGGTTCGGTTCCGAGAATGCGACGAGGTGCAGGTGGCCACCAGGTCCCCCACCCCCGCCAGTCCCGCCAGGGTGGTGTGACTAGCACCCAGCGCCAGACCCAAACGCGTGATCTCGGCCAGCCCGCGGGTAATGATGGTGGCAATCGTGTTCTCGCCCAGCCCGACTCCGGCAGCCATGCCGCAGCTCAGGGCGATCACGTTCTTGCATGCGCCGCCCACCTCGCAGCCGACCACGTCGGAGTTGGTGTAAGGGCGGAAGTAGCGCGTCGAGAACGCGCGTTGCAGGGCCACGGCCCTGGTCGAGTCGGTGCAGCCGATGACGGTGGCGGCCGGCTGGCTGGCGGCGATCTCACTGGCCAGGTTCGGACCGGTGAGCACGGCCACCCGGCTGGAATCGGCGCCCAATACCTGGGTGATGACCTGGCTCATCCGCATGAGGGTGCCCACCTCGATGCCCTTGGCCACGCTGACCACCGAGGACCCGGGTTCGATGAGATCGGCCCAGGGGGTCAGGTTGGCGCGCAGCGACTGAGAGGGCACCGCCAGCAGCACCAGGTCGGCACCCGTGAGGGCGTCGGCGGCCACCCCGGTGGCGACGATCGAGGAAGGCAGATCCACGTCGCTGAGGTACACCGAGTTCCGGTGCGTCGCATTGATCTCGTCGGCCAATTCGGATCGGCGTGCCCACAAACGGACATCGTGACCGGCGTCGGCAAGTACCTTGCCCAACGCGGTCCCCCAGGAACCAGCACCCATCACCGCCGCCGTGGCCATGGCAGACACCCTACTGGGAGCTGGCACCATGGAGGTGTGGGCGCAGACTTCAGCGTGATCATCGCGGTCAAGAACTTGTCGACCGCGAAGAGCCGCCTGGCACCGTCGCTTCCCGCACCCGAGCGGCAACGGCTGGTGTTGGGCATGTTGACGCACGTCATCTCCGTGGCGTTCACGGCGGCCCAGACAGTCGCCGTGGTCAGCCCGGACCCCGCTGCCAAGGCGGTCGCAGGTGAGGCCGGGGCCCTGTTCATCTTCGACGACACCCCCGAGGAGCACCCCGATCCCCTGAACAATGCGCTGCGTAACGCCGCGTCGCAACTGCGCGCCTCGTCACCGAATCTCGTTGTGTTGCAAGCCGACCTTCCCGCGGTGACGCCCGAGGAATTCGCGGCGGCCATGCAGGCCGCGCGCGCCCATTCCCGCAGCTACGTGGCCGACCGGCATGGCAGTGGCACCGCGGCTCTGTTCAGCACCGATGGAGATCTCAATCCGCTGTTCGGTGTCAATTCGGCACAGCGCCACCAAGATTCGGGGGCCATCGAGCTAACCGGGAACTGGCCCGGGCTGCGTTGTGACGTAGATACCCCGGAAGATCTGGCCGCTGCTCGCGAGCTGGGCGCATCCCTGCTCCGCTGACCCTATGATCACAAGGGTGACCACACCGAGCGTTCCCCCGGCGGCAACAACGACCGTGTCGGGCGAGGAACTGCCCGAAGACCGGTATCTCAACCGGGAACTCTCCTGGCTCGATTTCAACACACGCGTCCTGGCGCTGGCAGCCGACGCGTCCCTGCCCATCCTGGAGCGCGCCAAGTTCCTGGCGATCTTCGCCTCCAACCTGGATGAGTTCTACATGGTGCGGGTCGCTGGCCTGAAACGGCGCGACGAGACCGGGTTGTCGGTGCGTTCGGCCGACGGGCTGTCGCCGCGCGAGCAGCTGAAGCTGATCGGCGAGCGCACACAGGAGATCTCGATCCAGCACGCTCGGGTGTTCAGCGAATCGGTGCGTCCCGAGCTCGCCGAGAATGGCATTTTCGTCGTCACCTGGGCCGACCTTTCCGACAGCGAGCGGAGTTACCTCTCGTCGTACTTCACCGACCAGGTATTCCCGGTACTGACGCCGCTGGCCGTCGACCCGGCGCACCCCTTTCCCTATATATCTGGGCTGAGCCTGAACCTGGCTATCACCGTCCAGGTTCCCGACACGGGCGGTCAGCATTTCGCCCGAATCAAGGTCCCCGACAACGTCGATCGATTCGTCAGGTTGCGCAGCCCGGACGGTGCAGAGACGAATCACAGCGCTCGCTTCCTGCCCATGGAGGAACTTATCGCCGCGCACCTGTCGGCGTTGTTCCCCGGCCTGGAGATCGTCGAGCACCACGCCTTCCGCATCACCCGGAACGCCGACTTCGAGGTCGAGGAGGATCGAGACGAGGATCTGCTACAGGCCCTCGAACGAGAATTGGCGCGTCGCCGGTTCGGCTCGCCGGTTCGGCTCGAGGTCGCCGACGATATGACCGAGCACATGCTCGAGCTGCTCCTGCGTGAGCTGGACGTGCATCCGGGTGATGTGGTGCAGGTTCCCGGGCTGCTCGACCTGTCTTGCTTATGGCAGGTCTACGGCGTAGATCGTCCGGGGCTCAAGGATCCGACGTTCGTGCCGGCGACGCATCCCGCATTCGGACAGGGCGAGACCCCTAAGAGCATCTTTTCGACGCTCCGGGATGGGGACGTACTTGTTCATCACCCGTACGACTCGTTTTCCACCAGCGTGCAACGGTTTATCGAGCAGGCGGCGGCGGATCCCCAGGTGTTGGCCATCAAGCAGACGCTGTACCGCACCTCCGGCGACTCCCCCATCGTCAACTCCCTGATCGATGCCGCCGAGGCCGGCAAGCAGGTGGTGGCCCTCGTCGAAATCAAGGCGCGCTTCGACGAGCAGGCCAACATCAAGTGGGCCCGTGCACTGGAAGATGCTGGTGTGCACGTGGTCTACGGCTTGATCGGCCTGAAGACGCATTGCAAGACGGCGCTGGTGGTGCGGCGTGAGGGTTCAGCGATCCGTCGGTACTGCCATATCGGCACCGGAAACTACAACCCGAAGACTGCGCGGCTCTACGAGGATGTGGGCCTGCTGACCAGCGCGCCAGAGATCGGCGCGGATCTCACCGACCTGTTCAACTCCCTCACCGGATATTCACGAAAGGTTTCCTACCGCAACCTATTGGTGGCTCCGCACGGAATTCGGGCCGGGATCATCGACCGCATCGACCGTGAAATCGCCGCACACCGCGCCGGACAGGATGCCCGGATCCGGATGAAGATGAACGCACTGGTTGATGAGCAGGTGATCGACGCGTTGTACCGGGCCTCGCAGGCCGGGGTCCCCGTCGAGGTGGTGGTGCGCGGAATCTGTGCGCTGCGCCCCGGGATTCCGGAGTACTCCGGCAGCGTGACGGTACGGTCCATTCTGGGTAGGTTCCTTGAACATTCGCGCATCATTCATTTCCGCGCCAGCGACGAATTCTGGATCGGTAGCGCGGACATGATGCACCGCAACCTGGATCGACGTGTCGAGGTTCTCGCGCGAGTCACCGACCCGAAGCTCACGGCACAGCTCGACGACATGTTCACCTCGGCCTTGGACTCCCGAACCCGGTGCTGGGAACTGCAGCCCGACGGTCAGTGGTTGGCTTCGCCCGCCGACGGCGAGGAAGTACGCGATCATCAGGTCGAGATGATGAGACGACACCGCTCGCAGACTTAAGCTTGTCCATACCTGAATCGGCTTGAACAACTCTCCCCCGAAGGAGCTTTCGTGCCCGATCCGACCACCCGGACCGGTGCAGCGGTCCTGGCCGCCGGAGCCGCGCTCTGGCGGTACAAGGAAAACCCTGACCAGGAAAACACGGCCGGTGATATCGAAGTAGCGCTGGTACACCGGCCGCGGTATGACGATTGGTCATTGCCCAAAGGGAAACTCGACCCGGGTGAGACGGCGGCCATCGCAGCGGTCCGTGAGATTGCCGAAGAAACCGGCTTCACCGCGCGCCTCGGCAGACGATTACCGTCGGTGAGCTATCCGGTGGCCCAGGGAACTAAGCGCGTCAAATACTGGGCGGCACAAGCTTTGGATGGCCAGTTCGAAGCTGGTCATGAAGTCGACGAGATCCAATGGGTCTCCGTTGCGCGCGCGATCAAGACAGTCAGCTACGCCGTCGACCGGAAAGTGCTGCGAAATTTCGCAAAACACGAAATTGACACCCGGACAGTAATTGTTGTGCGGCACGCAAAAGCGGGACGAAAGGAACGCTTTTCGGGCGACGACACCCTACGGCCATTGGACAGGAAAGGCCGCGCCCAGGCCGAGGCACTTACCGGCCAACTACTTGCATTCGGCGCCAGTGCCATTCACGCCGCCGATCGACTGCGCTGCCGGCAGACCGTGGAACCGCTTGCCGAGGAGCTGAACACGGTGATCTACAGCGAGCCCGCACTCAATGAAGAGGCCTATTGGGCCGACCGAAAGCGCGCGCATCACCGAATTCTTGAAATTGCCGGATTGGACGGTGTGCGGGTGATATGCACACAGGGCCGGGTGATTCCGGATCTCGTCGAATGGTGGGCTCATCGCGACGGCGTCCGCCCCGACAAGTCGCGTAACCGTAAGGGCAGCATGTGGGTGCTCTCGATGCGCGGCCAGAAGCTGCTGGCCGCAGATCATCTGGACAGCCCGCTCCCCGCCGGGGTCTAGCTCACGGAAATCCGTGACGAGGCTGGCCTCCGACGTGGAACAGGCCAGCGGACCTACTACCTGGAAATGCAACATCGGGCCCCACCCTGAGGTGGGACCCGATGTTGGCGTGAAACTACTTGCGGCCCTTCTTGGCCGGAGCCTTCTTGGCCGGAGCCTTCTTGGCGGGAGCCTTGGTCACGGCCTTCTTGACCGGAGCCTTCTTAGCCGGAGCCTTCTTAGCGGGCGCAGCCTTCTTGACTACTGCCTTCTTGACCGGAGCCTTCTTAACAGGCGCAGCCTTCTTGACTACTACTGCCTTCTTCACCGGAGCCTTCTTAGCAGGCGCAGCCTTCTTGACTACTGCCTTCTTGGCGGGTGCGGCCTTCTTGACTGCAGCCTTCTTGGCCGGGGCGGCCTTCTTGGCAGGAGCAGCGGTCGAACCACGCTTCACAGCGGGGCCACTGGCCGCAAGCTTCTGTGCGCCAGAGACAACCGCCTTGAACTGTGCACCCGGTCGGAACGTCGGAACCGACGTCGGCTTCACCTTGACAGTCTCACCGGTGCGCGGATTGCGGGCGACACGAGCGGCGCGGCGGCGCTGCTCGAAAACGCCAAATCCGGTGATAGTCACGCTCTCACCCTTGTGCACGGTGCGAACGATGGTGTCGACGACGTGCTCCACCGCAGCGGTGGCTTGCCGGCGATCCGAGCCCAACTTCTGTGTCAGAACGTCGATGAGCTCTGCTTTGTTCATGTAAAACCCTCCGAAGCCAGTGGTCCACTTTGAACCGACTTCGAACACGGTAAACCCAACACCACCTGATTTCCAAGTGCCACGCGTAATTTCGGCAAAATTCTCTGCGCTTTTTGCCAAGCCATATCGCGACCAAAAGCAATGCCCTTGCCCCCCAAGGGCGCCCAATCAGCTACTCGGCAGGCTCCAAAGTCCGGGGTTTGAACTCCGGCCGCGAGGCTTCAAAAGCCGCAATTTCATCAACTTTTCGCAGCGTAAGGCCTATATCGTCCAATCCTTCGAGCAGCCGCCACCGGGTGTAGTCGTCAATCGCAAACGGCACCACCGCCGTTCCGGCGGTCACCGTCCGATCCTCAAGATTCACAGTGAGTTCCAGGCCTGGATTCTGCTCAATAAGTTTCCACAGCAGCTCGATGTCGGAATGTTCCACCAATCCAGCGAGCAGACCGGCCTTACCGGCGTTGCCCCGGAAGATATCTCCGAAACGGGACGACAGTACTACTCGAAATCCGTAGTCCATCAAGGCCCAAACGGCGTGCTCCCGGGATGATCCGGTGCCGAAATCGGGCCCGGCGACAAGAACGCTGCCCCGGTTGAACGGTTCCAGATTAAGAATGAACGAAGGATCGGTACGCCAGCCCGCGAAGAGACCGTCCTCGAAACCCGTTCGGGTGACGCGCTTGAGGTACACCGCCGGGATGATCTGGTCGGTGTCCACGTTGGAACGACGCAGCGGCACACCAATTCCGGTGTGAGTGTCGAATTCCTCCACTATTTCCTCCTGTGCCTTTTCGCGGGTACCTATTTTACGGATTTTGCCAAATCAGCTGGCGATGAGAGCTTTCCCCGCACCGCGGTCGCCGCGGCGACCGCGGGTGACACCAGGTGGGTGCGGCCCCCCTTGCCCTGACGCCCCTCGAAGTTCCGGTTGGACGTCGAGGCGCACCGCTGCCCTGGGGACAGCTGGTCGGGGTTCATGCCTAGGCACATCGAGCAGCCTGCCTGACGCCACTGCGCGCCGGCGGCGGTGAAAATCTCGCCCAGGCCCTCGGATTCGGCCTGTGCCCGCACCCGCATCGATCCGGGGACCACCAGCATGGTGACGCCCTCGGCGACCTTCTGGCCACGCAGCACCTCCGCCACCGCGCGCAGATCCTCGATTCGCCCGTTGGTGCAGGACCCGACGAACACGGTGTCCACCGGGATCTCACGCATCGGGGTGCCCGGTGTGAGATCCATGTAAGTCAGCGCCTTCTCGGCCGCCAGCCGCTCCTCCTCGTCGGCCATCTGCTCGGGATCGGGAACCACCGCACCCAGCGGTATGCCCTGTCCAGGATTGGTCCCCCAGGTGACAAAGGGCGTCAAAGTCGTGGCATCGATGTGCACTTCGGCGTCGAACCGGGCGCCCTCGTCGGTGCGCAGCGAGTCCCATTCGGCCACAGCCGCATCCCACAGTTCACCCTTGGGAGCATGCGCACGGCCCTTGAGATAGGTATATGTCGTCTCATCGGGCGCCACCATGCCCGCCCGGGCCCCTGCCTCAATAGACATATTGCACATAGTCATTCGGGCTTCCATCGACATCTCCTCGACGGCCTGCCCGCGATACTCCAGAACATACCCCTGGCCGCCGCCGGTACCGATCTTCGCGATGACCGCCAAAATGACGTCCTTGCTGGTGACACCCTCCGGCAGCGGACCGTCGATATTGATGGCCATGGTCCGAAATGGCCTTAGCGGCAAGGTCTGCGTGGCCATCACATGCTCAACCTCAGAGGTCCCGATCCCCATCGCCAGCGCCCCGAACGCTCCGTGGGTGGAAGTGTGACTGTCGCCGCACACGACGGTGGTGCCCGGCTGGGTCAGACCCAGCTGCGGACCGACCACGTGCACGATGCCCTGTTCCACATCACCCATCGAGTGCAGACGGATGCCGAATTCCGCGCAGTTCCGTCGCAGGGTTTCCACCTGGGTGCGCGACACCGGATCGGCGATGGGCTTGTCAATGTCGACCGTCGGGACGTTGTGGTCCTCGGTCGCGATCGTCAGGTCCGGGCGACGCACCGGGCGCCCGGCAAGGCGCAGACCATCGAACGCCTGAGGACTGGTCACCTCGTGGACCAAATGCAGATCGATGTAGATGAGATCGGGTTCGCGGGCCGCACCCTCACCCGTGCCGCGTACCACTACGTGGGAGTCCCAGACCTTCTCTGCCAGGGTCCGGGGCTGTTGGACCGTACTCATGATGGGCTCCGTACTCATTGCGTCTCAATATTTGGAACGTTAGTATCGTCCTGTGAGACAGCATAGCGGCATCGGTGTTCTCGACAAAGCGGTGCTGGTCCTGACCGCCATAGGCGACTCCCCCTGTGGGCTAGCGGAATTGTGCGAGCGCACGGGCCTCCCCCGCGCTACCGCGCACCGGCTCGCGGCCGGGTTGGAAGTCCACCGATTCCTATCCCGTGACGGCAATGGGCAGTGGCAGCTCGGTGCCGGATTAGCCGAGCTCGCCGCGCATGTCGATGACCCGCTGCTGAGCGCCAGCGCGCAGGTGCTGCCGAAGCTGCGCGAGATCACCGGTGAGAGCGTGCAGCTCTACCGCCGGGAAGGCACCGTGCGGGTGTGCATCGCGGCACTCGAACCGCCCGCCGGCCTTCGCGATACCGTGCCGATCGGTTCCCGCCTACCCATGTCCGCCGGTTCTGGCGCCAAAGTCTTACTGGCGCACAGTGATCCAGCAACTCAGACCGCGGTGCTGCCCGGTGCGACGTTCACCGAGCGCACCCTCGCCGATGCACGCAAGCGGGGCTGGGCCCAAAGCGCGGCCGAACGTGAGGCCGGCGTTGCGAGTGTCTCGGCGCCCGTCCGGGACCGTCACGGCAATGTCGTTGCAGCAATATCAGTTTCCGGTCCGATCGACAGGATGGGACGGCGCCCGGGAGCACGCTGGGCGGCCGATCTCGTTGCCGCCTCCGAGGCGATAACGGCCCGGCTTTAAGCTCCGAATATGGGAAGCAATCAACGCTCGCAGATCGTCATGTCCGACGACGAGATCACCGAGTTCATTAACAACTCACGCACCACGACCATGGCCACCCTCGGCGCCGACGGGCAGCCGCATCTGGTGGCCATGTGGTACGCGGTGCTCGACGGCGAGCTGTGGTTCGAGACCAAGGCCAAGTCCCAGAAGGTCGTCAACATCAAGCGCAACCCCACGATCACCTGCCTCATCGAGGACGGTCTGACCTACGACACCCTGCGGGGGATTTCGATCGAGGGCAACGCCGAGATCGTCGAGGACCCGGACGTCCTGTTTCAGGTCGGCATCAGCGTCTTCGAGCGCTACACCGCGCCGTATACCGAAGAGATGAAGCCCTTCGTCGAGCAGATGCTCAACAAGCGCATCGCGGTCCGGGTGCGTCCTACCCGCATCCGGTCCTGGGACCACCGCAAGCTCGGCTTGCCCGCCATGCCCCTCGGCGGTACGACGGCACCCAAGGAATAGGTAGGGCGACGGTGGGCCAGCTCGCACGCGAAGCGCTCGACTCCTTCCGCGAGGGTCTGCGGGCCAAGAAGATCAAGCGACCGCTCAGCGACGCGCTGGTCCACCACCTCCACACCGGTGAGGCGGTCGGCGAGCATGCGGCCCGAATCCGTGCGCTCTGCGAGGAGGTCACGGCGATCGAGGTTGATGCCGAGAAGGTCGGTGTGAACCAAGCACGCAAGTTCGTGGTCTGGACAGTGCGGAACAGTCATCCGGAATTGACCGAGGAGGCGCTACGTGCGCTGGGAAGACATTGCGCCGAGAGATGGCGCTAGAGAACTTGTACCCCCGATGGGATTCGAACCCACGCTACCGCCGTGAGAGGGCGGCGTCCTAGGCCGCTAGACGACGGGGGCTAGAACATTTTGTGCGACGCACGAGGCGCGCAGACTTGACAGTCTAGCTCACCACCGCACATCCACCAAATCACTTGCGGTGCAAATGATTTGACGCCGCTATTTGCTCTTCGCGCAAGCGGCTCATCGCTGGGGTACCAGGACTCGAACCTAGAATGAGGGAATCAGAATCCCTAGTGTTGCCAATTACACCATACCCCATTGGCTTCGAAGAACCGCAGGTCAACGCTCTGACTGCGGACTTCAAGGCCGACGAGCAGACTACCAAACCAAGGGCGATTAACCCGAATCGGTTTAGGTCTGCACCTCGTTTTCCCAGGTCCGGGCAGCTCTGAGCCGATCGAGGGTGCGCCCGGAGCCCAGCAGTTCCATCGATTCGAACAGCGGCGGGCTCACCGTCGCACCGGTGACCGCGACGCGCAGCGGCCCGAACGCCTTCCGCGGTTTGAGTTCGAGCCCCTCGATGAGCGCGCTCTTGAGCGCCTCCTCGATCGCCGGGGTGGTCCAGGCGTCAATCGACTCCAGCGCCCCGATCGCGGCATCCAGTACCGGCCCGGACGCCTCCCCCAGCTCCTTGCGCGCCGAAGCCGGGTCGATGGCGTAGACATCGTCGTTGAGGAACTTCAGCAGGCCCCAGGCATCCCCCAGCACCACGATCCGCGTCTGCACCAAATCGGCCGCCACCGCGAAAGCGTGGTCGTCGAGTCCGAGCTCGTGTCCGTGCGCCACGAAGAAGGTCCGCAGCCGCGCCACGAACTCCTCCGGAGACAGCAACCGAATGTGTTCGGCATTGATGGCATCGGCCTTCTTCTGGTCGAAGCGTGCCGGATTCGAATTGACGTCCGTGACGTCAAAGGCTGCCACCATCTCCTGCAGGCTGAAGATGTCGTGATCGTCGGCGATCGACCATCCCAGCAGCGCAAGGTAATTGAGCAGCCCCTCGGGGATGAACCCGCGGTCGCGATGCAGGAACAGATCGGACTGGGGGTCGCGCTTCGAGAGCTTCTTGGTGCCCTCCCCGAGCACGGTGGGCAGGTGCGCGAACTCGGGTATCGAGTCGGCCACCCCCACCCGGATCATGGCCTCGTACAACGCAATCTGGCGGGGCGTCGACGGCAGCAAGTCCTCGCCACGCAACACGTGGGTAATCTTCATCAAGGCGTCGTCGACCGGGTTCACCAAGGTGTACAACGGGTCTCCGTTGCCACGGGTCAGCGCGAAATCTGGCACCACCCCCGCCGCGAAGGTGGTCTCTCCGCGCACCAGGTCATTCCAGGTGATGTCGTGATCCGGCATGCGCAGACGGATGACGGGGTTGCGCCCCTCCGCTCGGAAAGCTGCGCGCTGATCGTCGGTAAGTTCGCGGTCGTAATTGTCGTACCCCAGTTTGGGATTGCGCCCAGCGGCGAGGTGGCGGGCCTCCACCTCCTCGGGTGTCGAAAACGCCTCATAGGCTTCCCCGGCCTCGAGAAGCTTGTGCACCACATCGAGGTGCATCTCCTTGCGTTGCGACTGCCGGTACGGCGCGTACGGACCGCCGATCTCGGGGCCCTCGTCCCAGTCCAGACCCAACCACCGCAGGGCATCCAGGATCGCCAGATAGCTTTCCTCACTGTCGCGCCCCGCGTCGGTGTCCTCGATGCGGAATACAAAGTCGCCACCACAGTGTCGCGCGTACGCCCAGTTGAACAACGCGGTCCGAATCAAACCGACATGCGGAGTGCCCGTCGGTGACGGACAGAAACGTACCCGGACTTTATCGTCGCTCATTCCTACTTCGCCTTCCGCACAACAGGATTAGATAAGGTACCGATGCCCTCGATGGAAACGCTTACCGTGTCGCCATCGACGATCGGCCCCACACCTTCGGGGGTTCCGGTGAGAATCACGTCACCGGGCAGCAGGGTCATCACGGCCGAAACCCACTCCACGATCGCCCCGACATCGTGCAGCAGCAGCGACGTGCGGCTGCGCTGCCTGACCTCGCCGTTGACCTCGGTGCGGATCTCCAGGTCCGAGGGATCCAAATCGGTGACGATCCACGGCCCCAGCGGGCAGAAGGTGTCGTGCCCCTTGGCCCGGGTCCACTGGCCGTCGGCCCGCTGATGATCGCGTGCGGACACGTCATTGCCGATCGTGTATCCCAGGATGTTCTCGGCCGCGCGAGAAGCGGGCACGTCCTTACATGGCCGACCGATCACGATGGCGAGCTCGCCCTCGTGGTGCACCTCGGATGCACTGGCCGGCAGTTGAATCGGCAGACCAGGCCCGATGATCGAGGTATTGGGTTTGATGAAGATCACCGGCGACTCCGGTGGGGCGCCACCCATCTCGGCGGCGTGGGCGGCGTAGTTCTTGCCCATGGCCACCACCTTGCTGGCCAGAATCGGCGCCAGCAGCCTGACATCGGCGAGCGGCCACTGTCGGCCGGTAAAGGTGGGGTTGCCGAAGGGGTGTTCGGCAATCTCCCGGGCGGTCTCAGTGCCGTCTTCTCCCTCGATACTGACGAAGGCGACACCGTCTGGGCTGGCAATACGTCCTAGGCGCATTTACATGAGCCTAGTTTCCTCCTCTTCGGCCTTGATGTTCGCCCGGGTGACCAGCGCGACGAGGAAATCCTCTAGCCGGTCGCGGGTGATATCCAGCTCGCCGCGAAACCAGCTGGTGACCAAGTCCAGTCCGCCCGATACCAGCGTGAACGTCGCCAGATCCAGGTCGGGATCCAGCGCATCGTCGGCGGGAAGCAACACGCGGCCCTGGTCTGCCATCACCTGCGCCAGTGTCTTGACCAGGTCCCGCCGTCGTACCGCGAGGCCCTCGGTGGCCTGCGATTCGACCAACAGCCTGCCCCGGCGCGGGTCGTCGGTGAGGAACTTCAGGCCCGTGCCAACGGCCGCGCGCGTGCGGACCACCGGATCGTTGGATTGCGAGCTTTCGGCGATCGCCTCGAAGATCGCGTTGGATCCAGCGATCATTTGTTCGTCAAGCATGGCGAGCAACAGCTCATCGGTGCTGCGGAAGCTCTCATAGAAATAACGATCGTTGAGCCTGGCCTCGGTGCACACACCGCGCACCGTGAGACCGCTTACCCCGGAGGCCGCGACCAAGTTCAGTGCGGCGTCGAGCAGCACAGCGCGACGACGCGCGCGTCGCTCAATGGGCGTGACGCCACCGTAGTTACGGGAGGCCATCGGCCCATTGTCGCATTTTGGTGCTTGACCTCGCGGCATTTTTTGGTGAAGACTCTCACCAGATGGTGAAACGCGTCACCAGAAGATCTCCGCACTGCTGTCCATGACGAAAGGACCCGGTCAATGACTTCGAGCTGGCAGAAGCTGCCCAACCCGCCTCAGCTTCGCGAGTTCCCGTTCAATGTGTTCACCCGCTTCCTGGCCGGGCGCGATATCCGCGCGACTGCCGAACAGCGAGAGACCTTCCGTCAGTACGCGCAGATCGGCGACCCGGTCGCCGATGCGGTAGTCACGATGTTCGCGCGTTTCCCCGCGGGTCAGGGACGCCGGATGTTTGAGGTGGCGCTCGAGTCGGGTATCGACTCTGTCGAGAATCCTCCCGAAGAGCTCATTGCCTTCTTCGCCCAGGTGGACGCGCGGCCGTACTGGCTCGACGACCAAAAACTTGAGCTGGCCGCGCGGGTCAGTATGCGCACCGGAGTGGTGGGGCTGGGCCTGGCACTGCCCGGGCTGGCGCTCACCGGCGGATACCTCTCGTCCCGTGCCGACAAGCCCCTCGTCGGCACGGGCAACCTGAACCTGCAAGCCGCGGCACCACGCCGACTGCACGAGACCGCTCAATGGCTCATCGACGTCACCTCCCCCGGCGGCCTCGAGCGATTCTCCGCCGGTTTCAAGGGAATTCATCGCGTCCGTCTCATGCATGCGCTGGTACGCGGCGCCATGCACCGGCGGGATGACTGGGACTACAAGAACTGGGACACTCCGATCAACCAAATCCAGTTGGCCGGAACGCTCATGTTGTTCTCGCTGGCCAATCTGGCCGGGTGCCAGGCAATGGGCATGAGCTTCACCGACACCGAGCGCGAGGCCGTATTCCACTTCTGGCGATATGTGGGGCAGCTCATGGGTATTCACCCCGAGCTGGTGCCCACCAGCGAAGAGGACACGTGGCGGTTGTTCTGGCTGGAGGCCGATACCGAATTCCTGCCCGACGAAGATTCCTTCACCCTCACCCAGGCGCTGCATCAGGCGGCTCCCGGCGAACCCGCTTACATGCGGCTATCTCGGGCATACCTGTCCTCCTACAGCCGGCTCATCCTCGGCAAGACCCACGCAGACCATTTGGGGCTTATCGACAGCAAGCCGATGCAGGCCGCGGTCCTCGGGACATCAATGGTCAACTGGTTCTTCGAACGTCGCAACGTGCTTCCCGGGATGACGCGCATCAGTGAGGAATTCGGGCACTTCGCACGGCGCCAGATCGTTTCACGTGGCATGGCGCAGACCGGCGGCGACCGCACCTACCGCCAGCATGACAAGCTGGCGACCGCCAGCTAAAGGCCTAACCTCCGCGCCAGATCCGGTGCGGCAATGCCGAATGTCTCGACGATGGACAGTCTGTTGCGCGAATCACGATGGAATATCGCGTAATCGGTATAGAGACGGGTCACGCAGCGCATCGCGGTCAGCGGATAGCTGCAGGTGGGCACCAACTTGGGGGCGCCGTCCTTGCCGAACAGCGCCATCATGACGAATACCGATCGGGCACCAACGGCAAGGTCCATCGCCCCGCCCACCGCCGGGATAGCCTCTGGGTCACCGGTGCTCCAGTTGGCCAGGTCTCCCTCGAAGGACACCTGGTACGCGCCCATGACACATACATCGAGGTGGCCACCGCGCATCATCGCGAAGGAATCGGCGTGATGGAAGTAGGCGGCGCCCGGTAGCTCAGTCACCGGGATCTTCCCGGCATTCGTCAGGTCCGTATCGATGTCGTCTCCCCGCGCCTCAGGCCCCATACCGAGCATCCCGTTCTCGGTATGCAGGAGGACTCCCGCGCTGGGGTCGAGATACTCGGCCACCATGGTCGGCTGTCCGATGCCGAGATTGACGATGGCACCCGCTGGGACATCTCGCGCCACCGCAGCGGCCAACTGTTCGCGCGTAAGTGGCCCCGTCATGCCAGCAGCCGGTCGACGTAGATACTCGGTGTGACAACTACTTCCGGATCAATCGCACCGGTATCCACGATTTCCGCGACTTCGGCAATAGTGGTCCGGGCAGCCGTCGCCATCACCGGCCCGAAATTGCGTGCGGTCTTCCGGTACACCAGGTTCCCCAGCCGGTCCGCGCGATGCGCACGGATCAGCGCGTAGTCACCGTGAATGGGGAATTCCAGAACATGTTCGCGGCCACTGATCATTCGAGTCTCCTTTCCCTCCGCCAGCGATGTGCCGGCCCCCGTCGGGGTGAAGAACGCGCCGATACCCGCTCCGGCCGCCCGCAACCGCTCGGCGAGATTGCCCTGCGGCACGAGTTCGAGCTCCACTCTCCCGGAGCGATAGAGCTCGTCGAAAATCCACGAGTCATGTTGACGGGGAAAGGAGCACAGCACCTTCCGGACACGCCCCGCGGCCAGTAGTGCAGCCAGTCCGGTATCGCCGTTTCCCGCGTTGTTGCTCACCACCGTCAACCCCGTCGCGCCTTGGGCGATGAGCGCATCGACCAGCCGCACCGGCATACCTGCCATACCGAACCCGCTCACCAAAATTGTGGATTCGTCCTCGATTCCGGCCACCGCATCCGCAGGCCGATCGGTGACGAACAGGCTCATTCGTCGAGGACTTCCTGTGCGATCCGGAACGCCCTGTTCGCGTGCGGGACCCCGCAGTAGATCGCGGTCTGCAACAGAACCTCCACGATCTCCTGACGCGACAGCCCGTTTCGCAGCGCGGCACGAAGATGCATGGCCAGCTCGCTGTCATGGCCACCGGCCACCAGGGCCGTCAGGGTCACGATGGAGCGGCTGCGCCGGTCCAGACCCCCTCGGGTCCATACCGAGCCCCAGGCGTATTCGGTGATGAATCGTTGGTAATCCCGGGTGACATCGGTGATCCTCGCGGTGGCCTGATCGACGTGTTCGTCACCGAGCACCTCACGGCGGACCACCATTCCCGATTCATAGCGAGCAGAATCTTCGTCGGTCATCGACTTTCCCCATTCCACATGTCCGTCAACGTTTGTGCCATGGCGCGCGGGTCCTCCACCGGAGGCAGATGGCCACAGCTCGGTATCTCCAGGTAGGACCCGTGTTGAACATTCGCGGCGATGAGACGCAGTGACGCAGGCGGGGTGGCCACGTCATGCCCTCCGGCCACCGCCACCACCGGCGTGACGATCTGCGGCAACCGTGCTCGCACATCGAATTCCGCGAGTGCACCACAGACCTGTGCGTAGGACTCGGGGTCGGTACCCGACAGGTCATCGACACACCGTCGAGCCGCTTGGCGGTTTCCGTCGGTGAATCCCGGTGCAAACCAGCGTTCTTCGGATTGCTTGGCCACGGCGGCTGTCCCCTGGGCCCGCACCTGCTGCGCCCGCTCCAGCCAGCCGGCCGGCTCGCCGATCTGCGCACCCGTACACACCAACGCCGCCGCGCGCACCCTGCCGGGATGGTCCAACAGCAGCTGCAGGCCGACAGCCCCCGCCACAGACACTCCCGCGTAGTACAGCGGAGCAGCTCCCACGGCGATGTTCACGGCACCAAGTACCCCCCGCGCGAGATCTTCCATGGAAAAGGCAGATGTCGTCGGCCTACTTGCCCCGTGGCCCGGAAGATCCCATCCCACCACGTGATAAGTGCCGTCAAGCGCGGGCACGACGTCACCCCACAACGTGGTAACGGAGATCCCGAGGGACGGTCCGACCAGCAGTACGGGCAGTCCATCCGTCCCGCCCAAATGCGTCATGGTGACGACGGGGATGGTCATAGATCCGCGATCGTCCGGCGGGCACGCTCAACCGTCCCATCCACCAGCCGAGCGCATTCGCCGAGGTAGGTCTCGCTGGCAGGCTTCCCGGAAAGCTCGGCGATGACCCGTTGTTCGGCAAGGACGTCGAAGCGCGCGAGGTTTGCCGCCATCTGCTCCGCGTGCACCTGCAGTCCACTCAGCAGCTCGGCACATTGATCGCCGGCGATGATCACCTGGCGCGTCAACGTCCGTAACGGTTCCCACTCGGCGTGCCAGGCACCGTCCGGGCGCTCGTCGTTGGCGAAGGCCGCGGCGACGTGCAGAGTCGCGGAAAGCTGTGGGGCCGAGATGGCTGCCCGCCGGATCAATATGGACAGGATGGGGTTTCGCTTCTGCGGCATGGTCGAAGAACCACCGCGCCCTACTGGGCCGGGCTCGGTGAGCTCACCGATTTCCGGACGCACCATGGTCACCACATCGGAGGCGATGCGCCCCCACACGTCGACGCATCCAACGAGCGCGTCCCCAGCGTTTGTGACCGGGGCCCGCGCCGTGTGCCATGGCCGCCAAGCGTCCAGGTCCAGTTCGGCGGCGGCGGTCTCGACCAGTTCCTCGGGATTGGAGGGTTGCGCCGCAGGGGTGCTCCTAAGCGCAAGCAGCTCCGCGATCGCGGAGCGCGTTCCACCTGCACTGCCGATCTGAATCGGCGTCGTGACAACCATGATTCGTTCGTAGGCGTCAACCACGCCATCAAGCCACACCGCCGCCTTGACGCCGAAGGTGGTCGGTACCGCGGGCTGTGTCAAAGTCCTTGCCAACGTAGGTGTTTCCCGGTAACGCTCGGCGAGCGTGATGAGGGCCGAGGCTTGGCGCGACAGCTGCGACTTAATCACCTCGGTCGCGGAGCGGAAGGCCAGCATCAGTGCGGTGTCGAGGACGTCCTGGCTGGTAAGTCCGCGATGGATCCACCTGCCGTGCTCACCACCTGCGCGCTGCCGCAGCAGCGCGACCAGCGCCGGCACCGGGTTACCGGTGTCCTCGGCCGCCAGCGCCAGCGCCGCTCGGTCCTCTGCGTGGACCCATCGGTGCAGATCGATACCGGCGCACGGTGCGGGCGCGATTCCCGCGCGGGCAAGCACGCCCAGCCACGCCGTCTCGACACGAATCATGTTGTCGAGCAGCGTCTCATCCGACATAAGGGCGCCTGCCCGGTGATCACCGGGCCACAACAGGTTGGTCATTCGATACCTCGATACTCAAGGAACACCGTCTCACCCGGCCCTTGAATACGGATGTCGAAGCGGTATCCGGAGGGTTCGGGTGTGCATATCAACGTGTTCCTGCGCGCCGGATCGAGTGTATCCAGGAACCGGTCGGACTCCGCGGGAAGATAGGCACGAGTGAACAGCCGGTTCAACAGGCCCCTCGCGAAAATGACGAGCGCAAAGAAGGGCTGGGCGCCAGCGACGGAACCCGGTGTCACTGTGGTGAACTCGTAGTGCCCATCGCCGTCGGTGGCACAACGCCCCCATCCGGTGAACACATCGGCGTTGCGTCGCAGCGAGCCCGGGTGCCGTGAGACGTTTCCCGCGGAATCGGGCTGCCACACCTCCACGACAGCGTCCGGTATGCCGTTACCCTCTCCGTCGTAGACGAATCCGTGCAGCGTGACGGAAGCTGGACTATCGCGGGGAACGAGTCGGCAGTCGTCGGGAAATGTCAAGGCGGGGGCGAAGAACGGCCCGACCGTCTGTCCGGCCGTTCGTGCTGCTTCACCCATCGCTGTCCGTCTCGGCCCAGGTGCGCCGCGTTCCCGACAGCACGATGTCCCAGCGATATCCGGTGGCGTACTCGGGCTCGGACACGTCGTGGTCATAGTGCGCGATCAGGCCTTGCCGCGCGGAGGGATCCACGATCGACTGGAAGATCGGGTCAAGGCCGAACAGCGGGTCTCCCGGGAAGTACATCTGCGTCACGAGGCGTTGCGTGAACGCCGTTCCGAACAGCGAGAAGTGGATATGCGCGGGGCGCCACGCATTCACGTGATTGCGCCACGGGTACGGTCCCGGCCTTATCGTGACGAACCGATACGTGCCGTCGGCGACAGTTAGGCATCGACCCTTTCCCGTGAAATTCGGGTCCAGCGGCGCGGGATGCTGGTCCCCCGCATGGATATAGCGTCCACTGGAGTTCGCCTGCCACACCTCGATCAGTTGTCCTCCGACAGGCTTGCCGCGGCCATCGACCACCCTCCCGGTGACGACAATGCGCTCTCCGAGAGGCTCTCCCGGCGCCCCGGCGGTCAGATCGGCATCGACCGGATCGATATCTCGCTCGCCAAAACAGGGCGCGGTGAGCTCCAGCGCCTCTGGGTCCACCCACACCGGTGCCGCCTGCGGATGCCTCAACACGCTGCTGCGGTAGGGCGGGTAGTCCAGGAGGGGCTGCGTCATTCCCACGCCCGCGCCGATGACGGTAATACGAGCGATCTGCTCATCGATCTCACGCTGGGTGGGCGCCATGCGTGCCTCCATGAAATCGACCGTAGCCGTTTTCTCTGCTGAACGGAAGATCAGACCGTTGTGCAGAAAATGAGACCCGGCGACCCCCGTTGACCTAGTTGGCCGCCGTGGTGCATGCTGTCTTTACAGAATGCATTTCTGCTATTCAGAATTAATGGTGGGAGGGTCGGATGTCCGACACGGTGTTCGACAGCGTTCGCCGCGGCCTGATCCCCGCCCACATCTACAACGACCGCGAGATTTTCGAGCTAGAGAAGCAGCATCTGTTCGGCCGGACATGGATGTTCGTCGGGCACGAGTCGGAGGTTCCACATAACGGCGACTATGTGGTGCGGCGGATTCTGGACGATTCGTTCATCGTGACCAGAGGATCCGATGGTCAGGTGCGCGCACTGTTCAATATGTGCCTGCACCGAGGCATGCAGGTGTGCCGCGCCGAGATGGGAAATGCGTCGAACTTCAGGTGCCCGTACCACGGTTGGACGTACCGCAACGACGGTCGCATCATCGGGCTACCCTTCCATAATGACGCCTACGGCGGCGAGGACGGGTTCCGCAGGCAGGGCCAAACACTGGTACCCGCACCGAATCTCGGGCTGTACAACGGGCTCATCTTCATCAGCCTTGACCCCCAGGCGCCGCCCCTAGAAGAGTTTCTCGGCGACTTCCGGTTCTATCTAGACTTCTACACCCGCCAAAGCCGCGAAGGTCTCGAGGTGCATGGCCCGCAGCGCTGGCGCGTCAAGGCCAACTGGAAGATCGGGGCGGAGAACTTCGCCGGCGACATGTACCACACCCCCCAAACCCATTCCTCCGTCGTCGAAATCGGACTGTTCCGCGAGCCCAAGGCCGAAAAACGCAAGGATGGCGCCACGTACTGGGCAGGCCCCGGTGGCGGCACCACCTACAAGTTGCCTCCCGGTGATTTCGACGAGCGCATGCGGTACGTCGGCTACACCGACGACATGATCTGGCGGATCAAAGACGCCTGGACCCCCGTGCAACAACAAGTGGTCGCCGAGGACGGTTTCATGTTCTCGGCGGCGACCTGCTTCCCCAACGTCAGCTTCGTGCACAACTGGCCGAAAGTGGGCGATGGAGATGAGGTTCTGCCCTTCATCTCCATCCGGATGTGGCAGCCGGTGAGCGAGAACGAGACCGAGGTCTACTCGTGGTTCGCCGTGGATTCGGCGGCGCCCGAGGAGTACAAGCAGAAGTCGTACAAGGCCTATCTCATGTGCTTCGGGTCGACAGGGATGTTCGAACAGGATGACGTCGAGAACTGGGTGTCATTGACCAACACCGCCGCCGGGACGATGGCCCGGCGCCTGCTGCTGAACAGCCGCATGGGCCTGCTTGAAGACGACCGGGCCGTAGTTGAGCCGTTGCCGCCCAATCTTTTTCATGGGCCGGGCCGCGCACAGGTCGGATACAACGAACACAATCAGCGCCAACTACTCAATCTGTGGGCCGACTATCTGCAGTCGCCTTGCGAGCAGGTGCGTCCGGTATGAGAACCGTCGGTCGGTACCATCGCGCTCCCGGAGCGGGCAGCTATTCCGAGCAGTCGGTGCTCGGTGCGCATGCTTCGCGCCATACGCGGGTGGGAAAACCGCTTCCCTTCAACGATATCCGGCATCTACAGGCACATCAGTTCCTGGTGGACGAGGCGTACCTGTTCGATGCGCAGGAGTACGAGCAGTGGCTCGCCACCTTGACCGAGGACATCCACTACGTGATGCCGGTGCGCGTCACCACCGCCCTCGGGGCGGGATTCGACACCTCACCCGGGATGGCGCACTTCGACGAGAACAAGTACTCCCTCGATCGCCGGGTCGCCCGCTTCCTGACCGAACACGCCTGGACCGAGGATCCGCCGTCCCGTCTTCGGCACTTCGTCACCAACATCCGGGCATTCGCCACCCAAGACGAGGCTCACCTCGTCGTCGAGTCGGCGGTACTGCTGTTCCGCAGTCGCGGCGACGTGAACGAGCATGCGCTGTTGTCGTGTGGTCGCGAGGATCTGCTGCGCCGCACCGGCGACGAGTGGCAACTCGCCCGCCGGATCATCTCCGTCGACGAATCGGTGATCAGGATGCAGAACCTCGCGGTGTTCCTATGAGCCACGCCGACCAGCTCGCCGCGCTACTGGACGGGGCCACCGGTGAAACACTGGTCATCGGCAACGAATTCACCGAGGTCCAGGTACGCAAGGTCCAGACGCGCAACGGTTCTCGACTACTGATCCTCTCTCCCAAGTCTGGTCAGTGGATCAGCCTCGACGCGTTGGAGGTGGAGGCAATCACCTGGCAGAACACCCGCACGCTGGCCGCAATGGTCGGAAACGTCAACGCACCCTTGCTCTCCGATGAGGAGAACCTGCCGTGACGTGGCTCGACGGGAAGCGGGCACTGGTCGTCGGCGCCGGATCGGGTATCGGCCGTGCCGTGGTCGACGCCTTCCTCTCCGAGGGCGCGGCGGTCGCGGTACTGGAGCGAGACGAGTCGAAATGCCATGCGCTGCGCGAGGAGTTGCCCCAGATCACGGTCATCGAAGGAGACGCGGTCACCCAGGATGCCAACGATCGCGCGGTGACCGAGACAGTGGATGCGTACGGCGGGCTGGATACCCTGGTGAATTGCGTGGGTGTCTTCGACTTCTATCGCGGCATCTCCGACCTCGACGCGCCAGATCTGCAGCAAGCGTTCGACGAGATGTTCCGGACCAATGTGTTGAGCCACCTGCACTCCGTGAAAGCCGCCCTACCCGCGCTGCGTGCGGCCCAGGGCGCGTCCATCGTGCTGACCGAATCGACATCGGCGTACTACCCGGGGCGGGGCGGAACTCTGTACGTGGCATCCAAGTTCGCGGTGCGCGGGCTGGTGACAACCCTGGCCCATGAGCTGGCACCCGGCATCCGGGTCAACGGTGTGGCGCCCGGCGGGACCTTGCACACCGATCTGCGCGGGCTGGAAAGCCTTGGACAGCGGGAAGACCGGCTCGATGACACTGCCGACCGGGCCCGTAGCCTGGCCGCCCGCACCCCATTGCAGGTGGCATTGACGGGCGCCGATCACGCGTGGAGCTACGTGTTTCTGGCCAGTGACCGGGCCCGTGGTATCACCGGAACCAGCACCCATTCCGACGGTGGTTTCGGCATGGGAACAAAGGGGTTGCCGTCATGACGTCCTACGCCGCCGAACGTGCGCTGGTTGCAGAAGGCTGCCGGGTCGCTGCGCATCGCGGTTTGGTGGATGGAATCCTCGGGCATATCAGCCTGCGTGTGGACGAGGACCGTCTGCTCGTGCGCTGCCGCAGCGAGGCGGATACCGGCGTCGCCTTCACCACAGCGACGGACATCCGGCTGGTGTGTTTCGACGGAAGCGCGGCGGCTACAGGTGAACTCGATGGATACCGGGTGCCCAACGAACTTCCCATCCACACCGAAACACTGCTCGCCAACGCCCATCGACGCGCAGTGGTGCACGTGCATCCGCCCGCCACGGTGGCCGCCGATCTGGCCGGCGTACCTGTGCTTCCGATCTACGGGGCCTATGACATTCCGGGCGCATGGCTGGCGAGGGGTGGTGTGCCGGTGTACGAGCGCGCCGTCCTCATCCGAACCACCCTGTTGGCACGGGAGATGGTTGCCGCATTGGGTGAACGCCCCCTTGTCATCTGCCGCGGCCATGGCATCGTCAGCGCGGCATCCACCGTGGCGGAGGCGGTGCTGCAGGCCCTCAGCCTGGAGCGGTTGTCGGAGATGTCATTGCGGGTGGTCTCCGCGGGTGGCAGGCCTCGCGCCCTCGCCGATGAGGACTGGGACGACCTACCCGACCTCGGTCCCGCATTCACGGCCGAGGCGGCGTGGCGCTACGAGATCGCGAGTCTCCCCTCCCACTAGGGCCTTTCAGCCCAGCTGGTCACCGATGTGACGCGCCGCTTCATGCAACGCATGGGTGATCTCGGCGTATTGAGAAGCACTCACCCGGTGGACGGGGGCGGCCGCATTGAGCGCGAGACGCAGCCCGGGAGCCCGGGTGGGCACCGTAACCGCAAGGGAAGCAACGCCTTCCTCGCTCTCCTCACGATTCACCGCATAGCCCTGCTTGCGGATCCGCAGCAGTTCTAGCTCGAGTTCACGACGGCTGCCGATCGAGTGCGGGGTAACGCGTTGGAGGTCTTCTTCTGGGTATAGCTGAACGAGTTCACCTTCGGTCAACTCGGCCAGCATGACCTTGCCCGTCGAGGTGCAGTGCGCCGGCATGATCCGGCCGAGCCGCGAGGCCACCCGAACAGCCGTCGGCCCCTCCACTGCGGCGACGAATCGCACCGTGGCTCCGTCCAAGAGGCCCAGGTGCACCGACTCACGCAGACCTTCACTGAGGGTGCGCATGATCGGGGTGGCCGCGCCGGGGATGTCGATACGTCCGAAGATCGCGAATGCCACGCCCGTCAGTGCCGGGCCCGGCAGGTAGGCCTTGGATACGGGGTCCTGCCGAGCGAACCCGCGGTATTGCAACATCGCGAGCAGGCGGTGCGCCGTTGAGGTCGCCACTCCGAGAAACTTCGCCGCCTCGCTCAACCGAATCTCCGGTTGCTCACCTAGCAGAAGCAGTAGCCGCAGGGCCTTATCGACAGACTCGATCGGATACTGCGGCACCGACGCCTCGTCCCCTTTCTGCATAACAGAGAACGTACCTCATAGCAGAGAATGGGCAAGACCTACTGGGAGTCTCATATACTGGGAATACAGTTCAACATATTGGGATCAATGTGGAACCATAGAGGCATGGTTTCAGTCGACGAGGTTGGTACAGCACGTCGTTGGGCGATGCTGGCCATAGCCCTGGGGTCCACTGCCGGCGCCAATGTCTTCATCAACGGTGCCGCTTTCCTCATACCGACCCTGCACACCGAGCGCGGGCTCAACCTCGCCAACGCCGGGCTGCTCTCCGCGATGCCCAGTTTCGGCATGGTGTTGACGCTCATCGCATGGGGCGCCCTCATCGACAAGTTCGGCGAGCGAATCGCCTTGGTGAGTGGTCTGGCGTTGACCGCATTGGCCGCCCTTGCCGCCGCCGAATCGCCGTCCCTGGTGCTGACGGGCGTGTTCCTGCTGCTGGGTGGGGCATCCGCCGCCGCCTGCAATTCGGCGAGTGGACGCGTGGTGGTCGGCTGGTTCCCGCCGCATCAGCGCGGGACGGTCATGGGCATCCGGCAGATGGCGCAGCCGCTGGGTGTCGCGGTGGGCGCGCTGGTGATTCCACGGATCGCCGAAGGACACGGCATCGCAACGGCTTTGATTTTCCCGGCGATCGTATGCGCGGTGTCATCGGTCATATGTCTGGTGGGGATCATCGATCCGCCGCGGCCACCTCGTTCCGAGGCGCCCGAGGAGCATCTGGCCAATCCGTATCGGCGGTCGCGGCTGCTGTGGCTCATCCACGGAGTGTCGGTGCTGCTGGTAGTTCCACAGGTGGTGGTGTGGACGTTCACCCTGGTGTGGCTGGTCACCGATCGGGGGTGGAGCATCGGCGCCGCCAGCATCATGGTGACCGTGGCCCAGCTGGCGGGCGCCCTCGGCCGGGTCGCGGCCGGAATGTGGTCTGACCGTTGGGGTTCACGTATGCGGCCGATCCGGGTGATCGCGGCCGCAGCGTCGGTGACCATGGCACTGCTGGCCGTCACCAATCAGCTGGACTGGTCGATCAGCGTGCTGGTGATGGTCGCGGCATCGGTGATCACGGTGTCCGACAACGGGTTGGCATTCACCTCCATCGCCGAGATTGCCGGGCCGTTCTGGAGCGGACGCGCGCTTGGCACGCAGAACACCAGTCAGCTGCTGACTGCTGCCGTCGCTCCTCCGGTTTTCGGGGCGCTCGCCTCGGTGGCCGGGTTCTCGGCGGTGTTCGCGGTATGCGCGGTGTTTCCGTTGGTGGCAGTCGGTTTGGTCCCGGTCAAGTTGGAACGCGAACCGGTCTAAGTACGCCGATAACGCACTACAGGAAGCTGGCGATCCGATCGCCGGTGGCCGAGGTCGACAGCTTCTCGTCACCGCGGGTGGCCAGGTGCTGTTCCACGGCCTTCTCCACGCGCGCGGCGGCCTCGGTCTCGCCGAGGTGGGTCAGCAGTAGCGAGACCGACACCACGGCGGCCGTCGGATCCGCGATCCCCTGCCCAGCGATATCCGGCGCGCTGCCGTGCACAGGCTCGAACATGGACGGGTTCTTACCCGAGCCGTCGATGTTCCCGCTTGCGGCCAAACCGATTCCACCGGTGACGGCGGCCGTCAGGTCGGTGATGATGTCGCCGAAAAGGTTGTCGGTGACGATGACGTCGAACCGGCCTGGATCGGTCACCATGTGAATGGTGGCGGCGTCGATGTGCTGGTAGGAAACCTGCACATCCGGGTGCTCGACGGCGACCTCGTTGACCGTGCGCGTCCACAGCGTGCCCGCGTACTTGAGCACATTGTTCTTGTGCACCAGCGTCAGGTTCTTGCTGCGGGCCTCGGCACGCTCGAATGCGTTGCGCACCACCCGCTCTACCCCGAACCGGGTGTTCAGGCTGACCTCGGTGGCCACCTCGTGCGGGGTTCCGACGCGGATAGCTCCACCGTTTCCGGTGTAGGGCCCCTCGGTGCCCTCGCGCACCACCACTAGGTCGATGGCGGGATTCCCGGCCAGCGGTCCCACCACTCCGGGGTACAGCTTGGCCGGACGCAGGTTGATGTGGTGGTCCAGCGCGAAGCGGGTATCGAGCAGCAGACCACGTTCCAGCACGCCGCTGGGCACGGCCGGATCACCAATGGCGCCAAGCAGAATGGCGTCGTGTCCGCGGATCTCCTCAAGCACCGACGCCGGCATCAGCTCGCCCGTGGCCAGGTACCGGCGAGCGCCGAGGTCGTATGCGGTCTTCTCCACACCGGGCAGGACGGCGTCGAGAATCTTGACGGCCTCGCCGATGACCTCGGGGCCGATGCCGTCACCGGCAATGACTGCAAGTCTTGTCACGAAAGATCCACCAGTTCAAGAGTTGTCGCACCGACGGCGGCGCGGATTTCGTCGAGTGCGGCATCCGGGGCAGTGCGGTCCAGGCGCAGGATGATGGTGGCCGCCTCACCCGCGGCGTCTTGGCTCAGCTGTGCGGCCTGGATGTTGGCGCCGGCGGCGCCCAACACGGTGCCGATCTTGCCGAGGGCGCCGGGCACGTCGGCGTAGTTGATGACGAGGTTCAGACCCTCGGCACGCAGGTCGAAGTTGCGCCCGTTGATCTGGACGATCTTCTGCACCTGCTGCGGACCGGACAGGGTGCCGGCCACGTTGATCACCGAACCGTCGGCGTAGACGGCGCGCACGTCAACGACGCTGCGGTGGTTCGGGCTCTCGGTGGCGGTGGTGATGTCGGCGCTCACGCCGCGCTCGTCGGCGATCGAGGGCGCGTTGACGAAGGTCACCTGGTCTTCGATGACGGACGAGAACAGTCCGCGCAGCGCGGAAAGCTTCAGCACCGCAACATCATCGGAAGCCAGCTCACCGCGCACGTCGACCGACAGCGAGGTCGGCAGCTGCTCGGAGACGGCGCCGATCAGCACGCCAAGCTTGCGCACGACCTCGAGCCACGGCGCGACCTCTTCGCTGACGACTCCCCCGCCCACGTTCACGGCATCGGGCACGAATTCGCCTGCCAGGGCCAGCTGCACGCTGGCGGCGACATCGGTGCCGGCGCGATCCTGCGCCTCACTGGTGGACGCACCCAGGTGCGGGGTCACCACGACCTGGTCGAGCTCGAAGAGCGGGCTGTCGGTGCACGGCTCGGTGGAGAACACGTCGAGGCCGGCGCCGCGGACGTGTCCGCTGCGGATGGCGTCGGCCAGCGCGGCCTCGTCTATCAGGCCACCACGCGCGGCGTTGACGATGACGACGCCCGGCTTGGTCTTGGCGAGCGCGTCCTTGCCGATGAGGCCCGCGGTCTCCGGGGTCTTGGGCAAGTGCACCGAGATGAAATCTGCCCGACCCAAAAGTTCGTCGAGGGTCAGCAGCTCGATGCCGAGCTGGGCGGCACGCGCCGCCGAGACGTAGGGGTCGTAGGCGACGATGTGCGTCCCGAACGCGGCGAGCCGCTGCGCGACGAGCTGGCCGATGCGGCCCAGACCCACCACGCCGACGGTCTTGCCGAACACCTCGACGCCGTTGAAGGACGAGCGCTTCCAGGTGTGCGCCTTGAGTGAGGCGTCGGCCGCAGGGATCTGCCGCGCCGTGGCCAGCAGCAGCGTGACGGCGTGCTCGGCGGCGCTGTGGATGTTGGAGGTGGGCGCGTTGACCACCAGCACGCCGCGGGCGGTCGCGGCCTTGACGTCGACGTTGTCGAGTCCGACGCCGGCACGCGCGACGATCTTGAGCTTGGTGCCGGCGGCCAGCACCTCGGCGTCAACGGTGGTCGCCGAGCGGACCAACAGCGCGTCGGCGTCGGGCACCGCCGCCAGCAGCGCGGGGCGGTCGGGGCCATCGACCCAGCGCACTTCCACACCGTCGCCAAGTGCTTCGACGGTCGACTGGGCAAGTTTGTCGGCAATCAACACGACTGGACGTTCGCTCACGTCGTCATAGCCTAGTGCGGACCGTGACGAGGCTTGCATCACACCTGCTCTAACACCCGATCCGCACCACCTCGGTCAACGACTCCCATGTCGAGGCGTGGCGGGGGTATCCATTCAGTTGTGCCGTCGGCGTGTTTTCGGGTGGTCCAGCCCTGGCCTAGGAGGCGGTGGTGGGGGCCGCAGGCGAAGGTCAGGTTATCGATGTCGGTAAGACCGCCGTGGGCCCATTCATCCACGTGGTGCACTTCACACAGGTAGCCGGGCACCGTACATCCCGGATGGGTGCAGCCGCGGTCTTTGGCGTGCAACACGATCCGCTGATCAACCGACGCAATGCGTTTCGAACGTCCCAGGTATAGCGGTCGGCTGTCATCATCGAAGACCGACAGGTAGTGGTGGGCGTGAGCGGCCATGCGGACCAGATCACGCATCGGCAACCTCGTGCTGCCGGCAGTGATGGCGATCCCGGCGGCGTTCTCCAACTCCTGCAGGGTAGTGGTGACCACGACCGTGACCGGCAGGCCGTGATGGGAACCCAGCTCGCCGGAGGCGACGGTCGAGCGCAAGCACGCCTGTAGCGCATCGTGGTTGCGTTGGGCGTTGGTGCGGGTGTCGTGTTCGGCGGCCTCAGGTGACGGTTCGCCATCCACGAGCGGTGATTGATCGGCCGGGTTGCACATGCCGGGGGCGGCCAGTTTCGCGAACACCGCATCCAGGTAGGCGCGGGTTTCGGGGTCGAGTAGTCCTGAAATTGGGGACATGCCATCGAACCCTTGCTGCCCGATGCTCACACCCCGGCGCCGGGCCCGATCCACATCGGAGAATTCGCCGTCGGGGTTGAGCAGGGCCATCATGCGTTCGGCACCGGCGCGCAGTTGTTCGGGTCGAAACTGCGCTGCCATCACAGCCAGCTGTTGTTCGGCCGCTTCGCGTGTCGGGGCATCCACCACCATCGGGAGGCGGTCAAAGAACTGTCGGACAATCCGCACATGTTCCTCGCCGGTATCGCCCCGCCCATGGGCCGCAGCCACATTCGGCAATACGGGCGCCAAGAATTCACCCGTCAACGCACGCCTAGGTGCCAGCTGCTGGGCATCGGCGATCCGGCGCCCGGCCGCACCCTTACTGATATGCAACCGCCGCGACATCACATCCGGGAATGACGTGCCGCCCAACTCCACAGGAGAGGCGTGGACCGTCACCTTGGAGATCAAACCCAAACCCCGAGAAGACAACCGACACCGCACCACCTCCAACCGCGCCAAGACCGTCAACGCTTCGGCAGCGGTGAGTTCCTCGATCGACCCAGCGCAGAAAGCGTCAACCGCCGCCTCTAACACCCCAATCGAACTCATATGCGAATCGTAAAGACACCCACCGACAACTAGCCGCTGATTGTTACCAATGAAGTTATTGAGGCAGAAGTGATTTCATGTCCGTGGGACCAACAGCTTCCCCCGCGCCTCCCGGAGTCGGGACGGTACTGACCGCACCGCAGTGAGCCGTCGTCGACCGACGACGGGAGTTGTCACACGGCAGCCAAATCCACTCCCCGCGTCTCCCGCGCAACGAGCAGCGCCACAAAAGTCAGCACACCGGCGACCGACAGGTACACGCCCACCCAGCCGACGCCGTAGTCATGCACCAGCCACGTCGCGATGAACGGCGCGACGGCGGCGCCGATGATGGAGGCGAAGTTGTAGGCGATCCCCGATCCCGTGTAGCGCACGTTCGTCGGGAAAAGCTCGGGCAGCAGCGCACTCATCGGCCCAAAGGACAAGCCCATCAACGCCATTCCAAGACTCAGGAAGACCAGCATGGTGGGCTTGTCTACCGTCGCCGGGTCGAGGAACCAGCCGAACGACAGCCCGAACGCGATGATTGCGGCGGTGAACGTCAGCAGCACGGGCCTGCGACCGTACCGGTCGGCCAGGCACCCGGATATCGGCACACATGCGGCGAACAGGAGCACCGAAACCAGCTGCATCTGCAGGAAATCGACGTAACTGATCGAAAGCTTGATCCCGGATTTGTCGAGCACCTTCCCCGTTCCATATGACGCGGCCCACGTGGTGACCACGTAGAAGATTGTGTACGTGGCCAGCATGACGAAGGTGCCGATCACCAGCTGGCGCCGCGAATTCCTGACCACCTCGGCCAGCGGCGCACGCACCTTCTTGCCCTCGGCGACGGCCTGGGTGAAGACGGGTGTCTCGGTGAGCTTGAGGCGCACATACAAACCCACGATCACGATGACCGCACTGGCCAGAAACGGAACCCGCCAGCCCCAGGACAAGAATGTGGGATTGGTCGCGGCTGTCTTGGCGTCGAATTTCAGCAGCAGCATCAGCAGCAGGAACGTCGCGTTGGCGAAGAAGAAGCCGATCGGTGCGCCGAGCTGCGGCCACATCGCCGCCCAGCCGCGCTTACCCTCCTCCGCGGTTTCGGTGGCCAGCAGCGCCGCCCCGGACCATTCGCCGCCCAAACCGAGCCCCTGGCAGAAGCGCATCAACGCGAGCAGTGCCGGAGCCCAGTAGCCAACAGTGTCGAAGGTGGGCAGCAGTCCGATGGCGAACGTTGCGATGCCCATCGTCATCAGCGACCCGACCAGGGTGGCCTTGCGACCGATCCGGTCACCGAAATGCCCGAACAGCATCGATCCGACCGGGCGCGCAACGAAGGCCAACCCGAAGGTCGCGAACGAGGACAGCAGCGCCGCGGTGTCATCTCCTTTGGGAAAGAACAACGTTGGGAACACCAACACGGCCGCGGTGGCATAGATGTAGAAATCGAAGAACTCGATGCTGGTGCCCACCATGGACGCAATGACGATCCGGCTCCGCGGAACGTTCACGGCGGCGGGTGAGGTCTCCGGTGCTACGGCCACCCGGCGGACACTAGCGCAGCGGTTCGGTCCGTGCCGAGACCGTCGCGATTTCGTCCACGCGGCTACAACAATCCGAGTAACTGCAGATCGGCGACGTACTTGACGATGACCGGCGCCGAAACGTGCGGGATATCTTGGCATGTACCGATTTTCGCCCGCCTCACGGCAGCCTGAAAACGGTCGGCCGGAGCATAGGACCCGTGTGTCGGCTCGGAGGCCCGCAGATGTCCGTGCTGCTTCAACATCATCAGCATCTGCAGTACAGAGCTCTGACGCTGCCGATCCGGCAACGCGTGCAGACCGGCTTCGAACTGCACCAACCAGTTTCCGAAGTCGCCGACGCGCTCGATCGGATGACCGGCCTCGATCAACCAGTCGATGTACTGGTCGATCCCGATGCCGTCGTCATGCGGGTTCATCACGTGATAGGTCTGGAACCCGTCGACCGCTTGAGCCCCCAAGGTGGCGATCGCCTCGGCGACGAATTCCACTGGCAGACCGTCGAAATGCGCGCGCTGCCGATTGCCGTGAGCGTCGAGCTGGTAGAACGATTCGGGCGCGACACCGGTCGCCATGATGCTCAGCACCATCCGGCTGACCGTGTCGGCCACATTCAGTTGGCCCGCGTAGCGGGTGTCGGCCATGACCATGCTGGAGCGGAACACGGCGACAGGCAGTCCGCACATGTCATGTGCCTCCCGCAGGAGCACCTCACCGGCCCACTTACTGTTGGCGTAGCCGTTCGCGTAGCTGCCGTCGACGGCGCGGGTGGGACTGATATCTCGAATGTCGGCGGCCTCGGTGAATCTCGACGGGTCAATCTGGCGGCCAACATCCGATGTTGACACGAATGTGTAAGGCTTGAGCTTCGTGGTGAGGGCGAATCGGATCAACTCGGCGGTGCCGACGACGTTCGGCGCGAAAAGCTCACCGTAGGGCAGGACGCTGTTGACGAAGGCCGCCGAGTCGACGATCAGGTCAACGGAGTCGGTCAGCCGCTGCCACGTCTGCACGTCAAGCCCCAGATTGGGTTCGCCCTTATCGCCGGCGATAACTTCCAGCCGGTCTGCCGCCAATTTCTCGAAGTGCGCCACCAGCTCGGGATCGCCGCTGTCGAATGCCATGTCGAGACGCCGCCGCGCATCTTCGTCGGAGGAGGCGCGCACCAAGCAGATCAGCGCACCGCCGACACGCTCCATCTCCTGCAACCAATGCAAGAGAAGGTGACGGCCGAGGAAGCCGGTGGCTCCGGTGAGCAGCACCCGGCGCGGATCGCCGCCCGCATGTGGCCGCGTGGGAGTAGCGACCAATGTTGCCGCGTCGATGAATTTGTCCAGCGTGAGATCGCTTGCGCGCACCTCCGTGACCCCTTGGCCGTGGACGGACGCAAAGCTCGGTCCGGTGGTTTCAGTGACAGCCACGGAGGCTCCACCGGTCAGATGCGCGCTCAGGCTTCTCACCGACGGCGCCTCGAACAACGTCCACACGGCAATGTCGGCGCCCAAAGCGGTGTTGATCGCCGCGATGACTCTCATGGCCGAGATCGAGTCCCCGCCGAGATCGAAAAAGGAGTCGTCGGTTCCGACCCGCTCAATACCGAGCACGTGCGCGTAGACGTCCGCGATGGTCTGCTCGGCCGCGTTCTCTGGCGCCCGGTAACGAGCGGCGTCGTGATACACGGGTGCGGGCAGCGCGCGCTTATCGAGCTTGCCGTTGACCGTCAGCGGCATTGCCTCGACCGCGATCACCGCGACAGGGACCATGTACGACGGAAGTCGCTCCGCCAGTGCGGCTCTCAGCATGGCCGGATCGGCGCCGCCCGTGAAGTACCCAACGAGACGCTTGTCACCGGGTCGGTCCTCCCGGGCGATCACCGCCGCTTGACCCACGCCGTCCAGCTCAGCGAGCGCCGCCTGAATCTCACCGAGCTCGATGCGATATCCGCGGATCTTTACCTGCTCGTCGGTGCGGCCCAAGTACTGCAGCTGACCGTCTTCTCGGTACCGCACCAGGTCTCCGGTGCGGTACATCCGAGCTCCACCAGCACCGAACGGGCATGCCACAAAACGTGATCCGGTCAATCCGGACCGATGGACATAGCCGACCCCGAGTCCCCGCCCGGCTAGATACAGCTCGCCGACGATGCCCGGCGGCACCGGGCGCAACCAGCCATCGAGTACGAATATCGCGCCGCCGTGGACCGAAGCACCGATGGGCACCATGCCGGTTTCGGGCACCAACGGCGCGCTGATCGCGGCGTAGATTGTCGCCTCAGTCGGGCCGTAGGCGTTGAGCATCAGCCGATCACGCGCCCACCGGTCCACTATGTCGGTGGGGCACGCCTCCCCTGCCACCACCAACACCACATTGTCCAAGCCTTCCGGGTCCAACATGGCTACCGCAGAAGGGGTTTGATGCACGATGCTGACCTTCTCAGCGACTAGCAGGTTGTGCAGATCCTCCGGCGAGCCCGCCACCGAATCCGGCACGATCACCAGCCGGCCACCATGGAGCAGTGCACCCCAGATTTCCCACACCGACACGTCAAAGACCAGCGAGTGCCACTGCGACCACACCTGCCCTTCCTCAGAAGGCAGGGTGCTCGCGATCAATTGGGTGACGTTGCCGTGTGTAATGGCCACGCCCTTAGGGACGCCCGTGGTACCGGAGGTATAGATCATGTACGCGATATCGTCCGGCTCCGGTGCCTGCGACGAATAAGTGTCCCGGTCATCGACTCGAGGATCGTCGATTTCGATAACGGGCACATTCGATCCGACCAAGCGAACGCGAAGCTCGGCCGTCGTGACGGCGACGATGGGTGCGGCATCGGCAAGCATGAATTCGAGCCGGGCCATCGGCACCGCCGGGTCGATCGGCAGGTAGGCCGCGCCCGTCTTGAGCACTGCCAGGATCGCGACGATCGCGTGATCGGAACGTGGAATCAACAGCGCCACAGACTCTCCCGGTCCGGCACCGTACGAGGCCAACCGGTTCGCCAATCGATTGGCCGCATTGTCGAGCTCACGGTAGGTCATCGACCGACCGTCGAAGGTGAGCGCCGCCGCCTCCGGCGCACGGTCGACCTGGCGGGCGAACATCCCCGGAATCGAACCCGCCGCAGACGGGGACCGGGCCAACACCTCCCGATTGCCCCAGTTGTCGAGTCGAGCACGCTCATCGTCGTCAAGCACATCAATCGACGGGACCCGCCGCGCGGGGTTGGCGGTCATGGCAACCAGGATCCGCCGGAATCGCCGCACCAAAGCTCCGATGCTGGCCACATCGAAGGATGCAGTGTCGAATTCGACGCGCAAGCCCAGCTCGTTGCCCGGTAGTGCCATCACCGACAGCGGGTAGTGGTTGTACTCGCGGCTGGTGAAATCTGTAATAGCCAAGCCCTCCACACCCACGAAGGCACTGGCGTCCACCGGATAGTTTTCGTACAGAAACAGGGTGTCGAACAAGCGCTCATGGCCAGCGAGACGATGAATCTCGTTGAGCGCCAAATGTTCGTGCTCAAGGGTGTCGTTGTGGCGGCTCTGCATCTGCCCCAGTAGTTCGGCTACCTTGGTGGTCGCCGTGGCGCGCGCCCGCACCGGGACGGTGTTGATCAACAGGCCGACCATCGAGTCGGACCCGGCCAACTCTGCCGGGCGACCCGACACCGCCGTGCCGAAGGTGACGTCGTCCTGACCGGTCAGCACCATAAGCAGCTGCGCCCACGCAGCCTGCAAGACCGTACTGACTGTGGTGTGCTGCAACCGCGCCAGATCGCCTACGGAGCGGGTGATCTCGGCCGGCAGGAGATACGACTCGACACCGCGCGGTCCCGGGGCGGCAAGCGGAGCGACGAGGGTGGGAGTGTCGAAACCCGTTAGCGCCCTGCTCCATGCGGCGCGTGCGGCATCACGATCCCGGTCAGCCAACCAGCTGACGAAGCTGCGGTACGACGGCGGGGCTGAAAGGCGCTGTCCGAAGTAACTTGCGAAGATCTCCTGCAACAGAATCGGCAGCGACCACCCGTCGATCACGGCGTGATGAAACGTCAGAACAAACCGGTGCTTGCTTCCCTCCGCACGGATCAACGCCGCCCGAAAGGTCGGCTTGTCTACCAGGTCGCACACCGCAATACGCTCGCCAGCACACAGCCGATCTATCTCCCCCTCGGAGTCGAGTTCGGCATACTGCCAACAAATCTCGGGGTTCGTCGGAATGACCTGCACCGGCTCACCGAAGTGCGTACAGAAATGAGCCACCAGGTTCGGATGCCGTTTCACCACGGTATGCACCGCATCACGCAGGCGGTGCGGATCGATGGCGCCGACGAGGGTGATGTCCAGTTGCACCGCATACACATCACCGAGCGCGGCGACAGTCGAGTGGAACAGCAGGCCCTGCTGCACCGGAGTAAGCGGCAGCACGTCGGCGATGCGGTGTCGGTGCGCCAATTCGTCGATCTGGTCTTGAGTCAGTCGGGCCGGAACGATGTCGGACGGAGTCAGCCCGCCGCCGCCGTCACGGACATGAGCGCAAATCCCCGTGAGGGCCTCAAACCACAGTCGGCTCAACCGCTGGACCGCGGGCGCGTCAATCGCCGAAGGCGCCCACGTCCACCCCGCCTGCAGACGTGGGCCGGTCGCTGCGCTCGTTTCCAGGATGCCGGCGTTGACTTCCACGGTGTGCATCACGGGCATCGCAACCGCCGAAGATGCGTCGGCCGACGACAAATTCTCCTGACTGATCTGCCACAGTTCGTCGGAAATGTCGGTCGCCCCGGCACCGAGGCGCCCAAGATAGTTGAACCCGATGGCTGGGTCCGGAGCCGTCAGGTCAATATCCGGATTCAGATAGCGCAGCATGCCATAGGTCAAGGGATCCGGGAGTGCGCGAAGTTGTTCCTTGGCGGCCTTCACGACGGCGCCCAGGGCAGAGCCGCCGTCGATCACCTGTGTCCACGGCAGCTCTCCCACGGACAGTGCCACCGGGTACTTGGCGGTGAACCATCCCACCGTGCGTGATAGATCAACGTCGGCGAACAGTTCTTCGGCACGGCCGTGACCTTCGACGTCGATGCCGATGGGTGCTGTGCTGGCACCGTGCGCGGCGGATAGGAATTCATTCCATGCCAATCCGTAGGCGATCAGCAGAATGTCTTGCACCCCAGCATGAAACGCCGCCGGTACCTCACCAAGCAGCAGCGCGGTGGTCTCGGCATCCAACGATACCGACAGGGAGCCGGCGGTGGCATAGGTGTCCAGGCCGGGTTGCACCGCCGATACCGCCGCCCGAACCGCGGATACCCCTCGCCAGACATCGGCCAACTGCATCACATCCGCGGTTCGTGCGTGCTCTTGTAACAGCGATGCCCACCGAGTGAACGATGTCCCACCGGCCGGCAGAACCGCCTCCTGACCGTTGCGATGCTGCGCCCAGGCAATATTCAAGTCTTCCAACAGTATTCGCCATGACACCCCATCCACGGCAAGGTGGTGGATCATCAGCGCCAACTCGCCCGAGCCGGGCGCCCACAAGGCGCTGAGCATCGTTCCGGCCGCCGGATCCAACCGCGAACGCGCCGCCACCAACGCCTCATCGGACAACGCCTCGACGGTGCGAAGACACGCTTGAGCATCGACAGAACCCTTGTCGGGCACCTCCAGTAGCCACCCGCGGTCACTGTTCTTGGCACGCAATCGCAGGGTTGCGTGCCGATCCAGCAGCGCCTGCAACAGAGCGGCTACGTCGGCCTCGGCGGTACCGGCGGGCGCCCGCAGCACCACCGTCTGATTGAACTGCGCCACTGCCCCAACGGGATCCCGCACGCCACGCAGCCAGCACATGATCGGGGTGGCCGAGACCGGCCCGATTCCCTCATCGACATCCGTGGACTCGCTGTCGGCTCGCGTCAGCACGTGGGCCAGCCGGGCCACGGTCTGCTCGACAAAGATGTCGCGCGGCCGGCACAAGACACCAGCGGCCCGCGCACGAGCGGCTACCTGCATCGACAAGATGCTGTCGCCACCCAGGTCGAAGAACGAGTCGTCGGTGCCGACCTGATCGATACCGAGCACCTGGGCGTAGATGTCGGCCAGAACCTTCTCCACCGGAGTGGACGGCGCCCGGTAATCCGCTCCACCGCTGTGGTATTCGGGTGCCGGCAAGGCGCGCTTGTCCAATTTGCCGTTCACCGTCAACGGCAGTGTCTTCAACACCACCACCGCCGCCGGAACCATGTACCCCGGAAGCCGCTTGGCCAGGGCAGTACGAACGCCAATCGGATCGGCAGTTCCGGTGATGTAGCCGACGAGGCGCTTGTCACCGGGGCGGTCCTCGCGGGCGATCACCACCGCCTGGTCCACCCCATCCAGCCGCACTAGCGCTGCCTGAATTTCGCCGAGCTCGATCCGATATCCGCGTATCTTGACCTGCTCATCAGCCCGGCCCAGATACTGCAGCTGCCCGTCCGCACCCCAACACACCAGATCCCCGGTCCGATACATTCGATCGCCCGGCATACCGAACGGGCAGGCCACAAACCGCAACCCCGTCAACGCCGTTCGGCGCCAATAGCCGGACCCGACCCCTGCACCCGCCAGATACAACTCGCCAACCACACCGTCCGACACCGGCCGCAACCATCCGTCAAGCACAAAGAAGGCCGCCCGTGCGACCGGCGAACCGATCGGCACCGGCTGGCCCGCCGCCCCTGCCTTCAGCGGCGCACTCTTGGACGCCCACATCGTCGTTTCGGTCGGCCCGTAGACGTTGACCATGACCCGCCCCGGGGCCCACCGGTCAACCAGCTCGGGCGGGCACGGCTCGGCACCGATCACCAACGCCGTCGACTCCAGCGCGTCCGGTGAGAGCATCCCGACTGCCGAGGGGGTTTGGGTCAACACCGTGACGCCCTCGCTGACCAGGAGTGCGTGGAAGTCCTCCGGCGAACGCGCCACCGCGTCCGGCACCACGACCAGCCGGCCACCGTGCAGTAGTGCTCCCCAGATCTCCCACACCGAGAAATCGAACGCGTAGGAATGGAACTGCGTCCACACCTGGTCCGGCGCCAGTTCCACGCCGATGTCCAACTCGTCGAATAACTGGACAACGTTGTGCTGCGTCACGGCAACACCCTTGGGAACACCGGTGGTGCCCGAGGTGTAGATGAGGTGGGCGAGGTCTCCGGGGGCCGGCACCGGTGGCGCCGTGCAGGGTTGGCCGCGGATGGCGGGATCGTCGACATGAACCACTGGCACCCTGAATCCGTCCAACTTGTGCGCAAGCGAAGCAGTGGTGATCGCGGCAACTGGGGCAGCATCGGTGAGCATGAAGTCGATCCGGGCCGATGGGAGGGCCGGGTCGATCGGCAGGTATGCCGCCCCCGATTTAAGCACCGCCAGAAGTGCCACGATGGCCTCGGACGACCGCGAAAAGAGCAGCGCCACAAACTGTCCCGGCCCCACGCCCTTTCCGGCAAGGAAGTGTGCCAGCCGATTAGCAGCCTCGTCGAGCTCGCGGTACGACATGGACCGGCCCTCGAAGGTCAGCGCTACCGCGTCCGGAGCACGCTCCACCTGCCGGACAAACACCGCCGGAATCGACAGCGCCGTCTCCGATCGCACTCGCAGCACCGCCTGGTTGCCCCATGCAGCAAGCTGGGCGTGCTCATCGTCGTCGAGCAGATCTAGGGACAACAACGTTCGGCCAGGATCGACGCTCATGATTGCCCCGATTCTCTGTCGCCCGCCTGTACCCGATTGCTCGATTGAACCGCCGCGTATGCGAGCGGTACAGCCTTTCGACCGACACCGAAACGTTCACCGCATCGGACGAGCTTTCGACGGTTCTACGCACTGCGACGATTTCGTGGGTGTGCCGAAAGGTAAGGGCATATTGTGTTGAAATGCTCGCCGAAGCACCTCCCAGCGGGTTGTAGGCCAGAGGGTTGTAGGGCACTGTGTTGCGACTCGAATTCACCGCGAATGACCTCGCATTGACGCGGTTTCTGCCCATGCCAGCTCCCTTGTTAGAGATGAAGTTCGCCAGCCGCGCGCTGCGGCAAGGCATTTGCACACCGTGGGGCGAACGATGGCGTTCTCACGCGCTGGCCGCCTTCCCGATATCGACGGCACCGAGACGAGCACTGGTGAACCACTTTTCGTGGTCATTGTCACCAACTGTGCTGGGCGACAATTTCGATGAGGGTATGCAGTCCATCCACGAACTGAGCCGGCAACAAGCGAACGCGGAGCTAACCGTCTTCGGGCGCGGCCCGACCGAAGGTTCCGGTGCGCCGCACTATCTCCGGCACGCCCTCGCCGGCGATCACGCGGCAAATATGGCGTTGGGGCGCATGACAACTAGCGCATACCGAGCGGTACTGGAACCATACTGGCCCGACATCCAGGCCAACCATCAGATTGAACTTGCCAGGCAGGGCCGCTTGATGGCGCGCCACGGTGTGCGAGCCGCACTGAGCGAGCTGATCCCCGGCGCACGATGGAATGGCCACTGCCTTGAGATCGACAGTCCACAACGCCGCACCATCGCGTTGCGCGGCCGAGGCATGGTGTTGACACCCAGCGTCTTCTGGGCGGGACCACCGCTAGTCGGCGAACTTGACGACCAGCCGGTCATCCTGGCGTATCCCACCCCCATCGATTTGCTCCTCCGTGTCGGCGAAGAATCCGACCCGCTCGCGGCCATACTCGGATCGACCCGAGCGGCTGTGCTGCGCGTGCTATCCGAGGAGCGCACCACCAGCAACATCGCCCGCGAACTCGGTATCAGCCCCGCATCTGCGTCCGAACACACCTCTGCACTGCGGCGCGCGCGGTTGGTACGCAGCCGCCGCGACGGGAAAGCCGTCATTCACGACGCCACCGCGCTGGGCCTGGACCTCATCGACGCGAACCGCTGGTAGCTGCCACAGAAGCCGCCTCGGCAACGGTTGCGCACGTCATCGTTGACAACGACGGTTGTTAACGTTCCAATGGTATGACGCGAACCGCTCCCCGGGAGGCAACGATGCCAAGCACAGCCGCACACACCGTCACATCGCGCTCGGCGGGCCTGCCGCCACGAGGCGATTCCCAAGCCCGGATTTGGCGACGCGGAGACGGCGCCACCCCCGCGGGGCAAAGCACCGGCCCCGACGGGCATCCGGATTACGGCTACTTCGGTCCGGGCTCGGTGACCTGGAAGGTGTTCCTGCATCCCTCGGTCGCGCCGATGATCGTCCTGGTGACGGCGCTCCTGGAGGGCAGCCACGAGGGGCTGCAGGCCGTGGAGATCAATCACGATCCGGTCTTCACCAAGAGCAAGCGCAATCAGATCGACTTCGATGACACCGTCAAACGCATTCAACGCACCGCTGGGGTCCCGATACCGATGATCTTCGGCGACACCGCAAGTGCCGACGCCCTGGCCGCGCACCTGCGCCACTATCACCGCAACATGAAGGGCATGATCCCGGGCACCGACCGGCCCTACGACGCACAGGGCCCCGCGCTGATCCTCTTCGCACACGTGACGATCATGCATGCGGCGCTGCGGATCTACGAGAACACGCCTGCACCAGGACGTCTCATCCCCCGCCGCCTTCCCGAAGCCCAACGTGACCAGTTCTTTTCGGAGGTCAAGGCATTCGCCGAACTCATGGGCGCAGATCCCGACACGGTGCCCGTCACCTCCGATGAGGTGGCGGCGTACTACGACTCGATCGAATCCGAATACCGGATGGTGCAAGGATTCGTCCCTGGCGGTGCACGATTCGCGCTATCGGTCATCAGAAACGCGCGCGGGTTCGGCGGGCTGACGGCCGCCGCGGTGGCCGCCATCACCCTCGTCACCGCCGTACCTTCCGTTGCGGTGGTGCCGCCAAAGGTTCGCCGCCATTTGGGAATTCCGCGAATCGCCGACCCTGTGCTGGCCATGCTGCTGCGGCTGACGCAGCCCGCGTTCCTCCCCTTCACCGTCGAGCCGATTGCCCGGCACATCTCTCGCCTGTTCATCGGCGACGACGGAATTACGTTGGGCGAGAACGCGCGCGAGCTGATGGAGCGATCCGCCTAAGACATCACACGCGCAGCGCGGTGAACGGTGCAACCGGAATCATCCTGACAATGAACCACGCCACGAACACCACCAGGGTGACCGCCGGCACCCATGTTCGCATCCAGGGCGGATCCCAATCGGCTTCTCCACGCCAACGGGTGCGGGTCCACGCGACGAAGCAGACCGCGAGAAACCCCAAGGCCACCAACGCCACCGCGTTGTAGTGCAGTGCGCCCAGCAGGTTGCCGTGCATCAGCGAATAGACCATGCGCAGGCCGCCGCAGCCGGGACAGTCAAGTCCGGTGGCCGCCTTAAACGGGCAGACGGGAAACACTCCGCCGGGCGTCGTCGGGTCGGCAAACCAGATGGCCGCACAACCCGCTGCCGCCACGCCAGCTATAGCGGCGGGGGCGGCCATTCGAGAGGCGACGGTGGTGGTCATCGAGGTCCAGTATCGCCCTCGGCTGGGTTGTCCACGCAAAAGCCCCCGACACGCGGTGGCATGTCGGGGGCTTTGTGACGACTGAGACTAAGCGGTCTCGGTGATCGGCCGGTCGACCCAGCTCATCAGGTCGCGCAGCTTCTTGCCGGTGACCTCGATGGGGTGCTCGGCGTTCTCCTTGCGCAGACCTTCAAGCTCCTTGTTGCCGCCCTCGACGTTCGCGACGAGGCGCTTGACGAAGGTGCCGTCCTGGATGTCCTTGAGGATGTCCTTCATGCGCTGCTTGGTGCCGGCGTCGATGACGCGCGGACCCGACAGGTACCCACCGAATTCGGCGGTGTCGGACACCGAGTAGTTCATGCGGGCGATGCCACCCTCGTACATGAGGTCGACGATCAGCTTGAGCTCGTGCAGCACCTCGAAGTACGCCATCTCGGGGGCGTACCCGGCCTCGACCATGACGTCGAATCCGGTCTTGACGAGCTCCTCGGTACCACCGCAGAGCACGGCCTGCTCACCGAACAGGTCGGTCTCGGTCTCTTCCTTGAAGTCGGTCTTGATGACGCCGGCGCGGGTGCCACCGATGCCCTTGGCGTAGGACAGCGCGAGCGCCTGGCCTTCGCCCTTGGGATCCTGGTGCACCGCGATGAGCGCGGGCACACCCTTGCCGTCGACGAACTGACGCCGCACCAGGTGGCCGGGGCCCTTCGGGGCGACCATGGCGACGGTGACGTTGGCCGGGGGCTTGATCAGACCGAAGTGGATGTTCAGGCCGTGCCCGAAGAACAGCGCGTCGCCATCCTTGAGGTGCGGCTCAATCTCGTTCGTGAAGATCGCGGCCTGCGCGGTGTCAGGTGCGAGCACCATGATCACGTCGGCCCACTTGGCGACCTCTTCGGGGGTGTCGACCTCGAGGCCCTGCTCGGTGACCTTGTCGCGAGACTTGGAGCCCTCACGCAGCCCGACCTTCACCTGAACGCCGGAGTCGCGCAGGCTCAGCGAGTGCGCGTGCCCCTGGCTGCCGTACCCGATGACGCCGACCTTGCGCCCCTGAATCAGGGTCAGATCCGCATCGTCGTCGTAGAACATCTCAACTGCCACTTGCTTAATTCCCTTCTTACTTCTTCTTTTGACGTCTTTATGACTACTTAGCCGCAGCTATCGACCGCGGGCCGCGCGACAACGCGACCACACCGGATTGCACGATCTCCCGAATACCGTACGGGTCGAGCATCCGTAGCAGGGCATCCAGCTTGGACTGGGTGCCCGTCGCCTCGATGGTCACCGACTCCGGCGATACGTCGACAACCTTGGCGCGGAACAGGTTCACCACTTCGATGACCTGTGCCCGCACCGCCGCGTCGGCGCGCACCTTGACGAGCATCAGCTCGCGAGCGACCGAATTTTCCTCTTCTTGTTCGACGATCTTGATCACGTTGATGAGCTTGTTGAGCTGCTTAGTGACCTGTTCGAGCGGAAAATCGTCGACGGTGACGACGATCGTCATGCGCGAAATATCTTTGAGCTCCGTCGGGCCCACCGCCAGCGAGGCGATGTTGAAGCCACGACGGGAAAACAGTGCGGCGACGCGGGCGAGCACACCGGGACGGTCCTCAACCAGAACGCTCAGCGTGTGGGTGCTTGTCATTCGTCTGCCACCAAATCATCGTCGTCGAACAGCGGCCGGATGCCCCGCGCCGCCATGATCTCGTCATTGCTTGTGCCCGCGGCGACCATCGGCCACACCTGGGCGTCCGCACCGACGATGAAGTCGATGACCACCGGGCGATCGTTGATGGCACGCGCCTCTTCGATCACCTTGGCCACGTCTTCCTCACGCTCGCAACGCAATCCGACGCAGCCGAGCGCCTCGGCGAGCTTCACGAAATCGGGGATACGCCGGCTGTGCGTCGCCAGGTCCGTCTGCGAGTAGCGCTGCTCGTAGAACAGCGTCTGCCACTGGCGGACCATGCCGAGGTTGCCGTTATTGATCAGCGCCACCTTGATGGGCACACCCTCGATGGCGCAGGTGGCCAGCTCCTGGTTGGTCATCTGGAAGCAACCATCACCGTCGACGGCCCACACCTCGGCCTCGGGCCGCGCCATCTTGGCGCCCATGGCGGCGGGAACCGCGAAGCCCATGGTGCCCAGACCACCGGAGTTGAGCCAGGTCCGCGGGTTCTCGTACTTGATGAACTGCGCGGCCCACATCTGGTGCTGCCCAACGCCCGCCACGTACACCGCGTCGGGTCCGGCGATCTTGCCCAGGGTTTCGATGACGAACTCCGGGCCCAGGCTGCCGTCGTGCTGCGCGTCGTATCCCAGCGGGTACGTGTCGCGGAGGCCGCCCAGGTAGGTCCACCACTCGGACAGATCGGTCGTGGTGCCGGTGGCCCGGTCGTTCCGGATGGCTTCGATCAGCTCGCTGATGACGTTCTTCACGTCACCGACGATCGGCACATCGGCGTGGCGGTTCTTACCGATCTCGGCTGGGTCGATGTCGGCGTGAATCACCTTGGCGCCCGGGGCAAACGAGTCCAGCTGCCCCGTCACTCGATCGTCGAACCGGGCACCCAGCGTGATCAGCAGATCGCTGCGCTGCAGTGCCGCCACGGCACCGACGGTGCCGTGCATCCCGGGCATGCCCATGTGCAGCTCGTGGCTGTCGGGGAATGCGCCGCGCGCCATAAGGGTGGTGACGACGGGGATGCCGGTCAGTTCTGCGAGCTCCTTGAGCTCCGGGGATGCGTCGGCGCGGATAACTCCGCCACCGACATACAGCACCGGACGCTTGGCGGCGGCAATGAGCCGGACCGCCTCACGCACCTGCTTACCGTGCGGTTTGGTGACGGGCTTGTAGCCGGGCAGGTAGATCTGCGGCGGCCAGCTAAAGGTGGTCTGCGCCTGCAAGACGTCCTTGGGGATGTCGACGAGAACCGCACCGGGCCGACCGCTCTGCGCGATGTAGAACGCCTCGGCGATGACCCGCGGGATGTCCTCGGCGTTGTAGACCAGGAAGTTGTGCTTCGTGATCGGCATGGTGATGCCGGAGATATCGGCTTCCTGGAAGGCGTCCGTGCCGATCATGCTCCGGCCCACCTGGCCGGTGATCGCGACCACGGGGATGGAGTCCATCTGCGCGTCGGCCAGCGGCGTAACCAGGTTCGTCGCACCCGGGCCCGAAGTGGCCATCATGACGCCGACCTTGCCGGTGGCGTGCGCGTAGCCGCTGGCCGCATGCCCCGCACCCTGCTCGTGGCGCACCAGCACGTGGCGGACCTTCGTCGAGTCGTAGAGCGGGTCGTACACGGGCAGGACCGCACCGCCAGGAATACCGAAGATGACCTCGACGCCGAGCTCCTCGAGCGACCGCACTACCGACTGCGCGCCGCTAACGCGCTGAGGTGCGACGACGCCGGGTCGTTGCTCCGCTGGATTACCTGCAGTTGGCGCCGACCGAGGATCCGGCCGGGTAGTCGGTGCGCTCATGGTGGTCTGTCCTCTTGTTGTGGCTGTACTGAAACCTATGGCAACAAAAAACCCCCGCCAGCGTCAGCTGTACGAGGGTTGCGCGTCGAGTGTGCGCGAGTTGCCTTGGACTCGGGCTACGCGTCGACGCGCATACCGATTACTACGAGCAAGGCTTGGTTGTTCACACCGCGCACGGTAGTCGTTTCTGGAGGTCCGAGTCAAATCCCTTCCCACCCCCGGGTTCGGCGAGTAAGACGTCAGCGAGAATGGCGGTATGGCCGAAACCAAACGCACCGTGATCCGCACATCCCCGATGGCGCATTTCGTCTCCGCGTTTCTGGCCCTCGGCATCTTGAGTTTCGTCCTGTACCTGCCGGTCTTGGCGCCGCTACTGGCCATCCCGATCCTCATCTCCTATGCCATCGTCCGGTACCTCACCGCGGTCGATACCGAGTCGGTGCAGGTCCGCACGCTGACATCCACCCGGACGCTGCCATGGACGGAGATCGACGGGCTCGGCTTCGACAAGCACGCCTGGGCCGAAGCGAAGCTCACCGACGGCAGCTCGCTACGGCTGCCCGCCGTCACCTTTTCGACGCTGCCCATCCTCTCGGCGGCCAGCAATGGCCGGGTACCAAATCCGTATGAGGGCGTCATCCGCGACTAGGCGACCGCACGCTCCTGCATGCCCCACGGGGCGCCGAACGTATTGAGACGTTCGAGGAACGGCAGGCTGTCGAAGGCTTCGGGCCCCAGCACCCCGGAGCCGCTCCACGCGCCCTCGGCGAGCAGTTCCAGCGCGACAACCGGGTTGACCGCGGTCTGCCACACCACACATTGGGCACCGTCGCGGGCCATCGTCCATTCGTTGTCGACAACGTGGTGCAGATAGACCTCACGGGGCCTGCCGTCCTTACCGGTGCCGGTGACCCACAAACCCGCACAGGTGGCCCCGCGCATGAGATGTCCCAGGCCGGCGGGATCCGGCAGACATGCCGCCAACACGTCGCGCGGACTGACCGAGGCATTACCAACCGATACCGGATCTGTGCTGTCCAGGCCCAGCAGATGCAGTGTGCGCAGGACGTTGATGAACTCCGCGCCGAGGCCGTATTTGAACGTCACCCGCCGGGCGTTCACCCAGCGCGGCATGAGCACCACTTCCTCGTGTTCGACGTTGACGCATTCGACGGGGCCGATGCCGCCCGGAAAGTCGAAAACCTCTGGTTCGCTGAAGGGTTCGGTGGTGAAGAAGCCCTTACCGCGTTCCCAGATCAGCGGCGGATTCAGGCACTCCTCGATAGTGGTCCAGATGGAGAACGACGGGGCGAACCGATATCCCTGCACCTCCAGGTTGGATCCGTCACGGGTGCCCAGCTCGTCGATCTCGGAGAACAGATGATCGGCGGCGTACCGTGCGAACACGTCGCTGAGACCGGGCTCGACCCCGATGCCCACCAGCGCCAACAAACCTGCAGACTCCCACTTTTCGGTGGCGGCGAATTGTTCATCACCGAGCATCACACCCGGCAGCTCGTGGGGCTTGTCCGGATGGCGATGCGACAGGCTCATCGCCATGTCCAGGTACGTGACCCCGGCCGTGAAGCATCCCTCGAAGACGCTCATGACGAATCTGGGATCAACAGCGTTGAGCACGTGGGTGATTCGGTGTTCTCCGCACAGAGCCGTGATGTCCTGCGCCGAGGATGCATCGATTCGCGCCGCGGCGAAACGGGGGTCGCCGAGGCGATCCACCACGGTCTGCGCCCGGGCAATGTCGTAATCAGCGATCACGAGCGCCTCGAAGAATTCCCGGCGCGCCGCGATGAGCGCAGCCGCGCTGCCCACTCCCCCGGCACCAACGATGAGAATCCGCACGGCTACAACCGGTTCCAGGCCTCGGTGAGTACCCCGCGCAGGATCTCCTCGATCGCGTCGAACTCACGGGGACCGGAAATCAGCGGTGGCGCAAGCTGAATCACCGGATCGCCACGGTCGTCGGCCCGGCAGTACAGACCGGCCTCCCACAGTGCGCCGGATAAGAAGCCACGCAGTAATCTTTCGCTTTCTTCGCCGCCGAACGTCTCCTTGGTCTTCTTATCTTTGACCAGCTCAATTCCGTAGAAGTACCCCTCACCGCGCACGTCACCGACGATCGGTAGGTCGCGGAGCTTTTCCAGGGTCGCGCGGAACACCGGGGCGTTCTCACGCACCCGATCGTTCAGCCCTTCCCGTTCGAAGATGTCGAGATTGGCCAGCGCCACCGCCGCCGAAACGGGGTGTCCACCAAAGGTATAGCCATGAGGGAACGTGGTCTTGCCGTCGTTGAACGGCTCGAAGAGCCTGTCGCTGGCGATCATCGCGCCGATCGGCGAGTATCCGGATGTCATACCCTTGGCACAGGTGATGATGTCCGGCACGTACCCGAAATCGTCACAGGCGAACATCGAACCGATGCGACCGAACGCGCAGATCACCTCGTCGGACACCAGCAGCACGTCGTACTCGTCACAGATTTCGCGCACCCGCTCGAAGTAGCCGGGCGGTGGCGGGAAACAGCCACCCGCATTCTGCACGGGCTCAAGAAAGACAGCGCACACCGTCTCCGGCCCCTCGAACTCGATGGCCTCGGCAATACGGTCGGCGCAGTAGCGCCCAAATACCTTGGCGTCGTGCGCATATGGCTCCGGTGCACGATAGAAGTTGGTATTCGGCGCGCGGAAACCGCCCGGTGTCAATGGTTCGAACGGCGCCTTGAACGCGGGTAAGCCGGTGATGGCCAGCGCCCCCTGCGGGGTGCCGTGATAGGCGATCGCACGTGAAACCACCTTGTGCTTGCCGGGTTTCCCGGTCAGCTTGAAGAACTGCTTGGCCAGTTTCCAGGCGCTTTCCACGGCTTCGCCCCCGCCCGTGGTGAAGAAGACCCGGTTAAGGTCGCCGGGTGCGTACCCGGCGATACGCTCGGCCAGCTCGATCGCCGGCGGGGTGGCGTAGGACCACAGCGGGAAGAAAGCAAGCGTCTCGGCCTGCCGCGCCGCGGCCTGCGCAAGTTCGGCGCGGCCATGACCGACCTGCACCACAAACAGGCCGGATAGACCGTCGAGATAGCTCTTGCCGTTCGAGTCCCAAATGGTGACACCCTCACCACGGGTGATGATCGGCGGCACGACGCCCTCGCCGTGTCGCGCGAAGTGTCCCCACAGGTGGCGGGAGGCCTTAGTTTCCAGTTCGACGCTCACCGCGTACCCCAATTATATTGCTGTTTAACTAATTTCAGATAGACCAGGGTCTCCGTGGAGGTGACCCCCGGCACCGCGCGGATCTGCTTGTTCAGCAGGCTCAACAGGTCGTCGTCGTCCTCGCAGACGACCTCGACGATCGCGTCGAAAGTCCCGGCGGTCAGCACGACGTAGTCGACGGCGTCCAGTTCCGCCAACCGATCGGCGACCTCGGTCGTGTCACCGGAACATTTGATGCCGATCATGGCCTGGCGCGCGAACCCGAGTTGCATGGGATCGGTGACCGCCACGATCTGCATGACGCCGGCGTCGATCATCCGTTGCACGCGTTGGCGCACCGCAGCCTCCGAGAGGCCCACCGACTTACCGATGGTCGCGTACGGGCGCCGCCCGTCCTGCTGAAGCTCCTCGACGATCGCCTTGGAAACGTCGTCGAGCTGGAATGCCGGGGAGCCGCTACCCGGGTCGGCGACCCGGAGCAGGCGTCGTGTTGTGTTGGCCACGGGGTCGATTGTGCACGGATTCCATCGCTTCTTGCAATGATTTACGACGAATTAGCACTGAGGATGGGTGATAGACGATGGAATCCGTGGAAATTCGATACCGTAACGGGGTGAGCGCTCCAAGCAGTTGGATCAATGGCCGCCCCGTCACGACCAGCGGAGATACGCATCGTGTGATCAACCCAGCGTCGGGCGCAGCCGTAGCGGAACTGCGGCTCGCCACCCCCGCCGATGTGGATGCTGCAGTGACGGCGGCACGTGCCGCGGCACCCGGCTGGTCGGGCGCGACACCCGTCGACCGCGCTACGGTTCTGGCCAAGCTGGCCGCCGCCATGGCCGCCAACACGGACGCCCTCGCGGCCGAGGAAGTCGCCCAGACCGGAAAGCCAATACGACTGGCCACCGAGTTCGATATCCCCGGCAGCATCGACAACGTCGAGTTCTTCGCAGGCGCCGCAAGACATCTGGAAGGCAAGGCGACCGCCGAATACTCGACCGACCACACCTCCAGCATCCGCCGAGAGGCGGCCGGGGTGGTCGCCACCATCACCCCGTGGAACTACCCGCTGCAAATGGCGGTCTGGAAGGTGCTGCCCGCGCTGGCCGCGGGATGCACGGTGGTGATCAAGCCGAGCGAGCTGACACCGCTGACCACGCTGACGTTGGCGCGCCTGGCCGCCGAGGCCGGGCTGCCCGACGGCGTGCTCAACGTCGTCACCGGACGTGGCGATGACGTGGGTGCCGCGCTGGCGGGGCATCCCGATGTGGACCTGGTGACCTTCACCGGGTCCACCGCCGTCGGTCGAAAAGTGATGACGGCAGCAGCAATTCATGGTCACCGTACCCAGCTGGAACTCGGCGGCAAGGCACCCTTTGTGGTGTTCGACGATGCCAATCTCGATGCCGCGATACAGGGCGCGGTCGCCGGGGCGATCATCAACTCCGGGCAAGATTGCACGGCCGCGACTCGGGCCATCGTCGCCCAAGACCTGTACGACGACTTCGTGGCCGGAGTCGGCGAGGTGATGAACCAGGTCGTCGTCGGCGACCCCTTGGATCCGAATACCGATATCGGGCCCCTGATTTCGGCCGCACACCGTGCCCGGGTGTCGAGCATGGTCGACCGCGCCCCTGGGCAGGGCGGGCGGGTTGTCACCGGTGGCACCGTGCCCGATCTGCCCGGATCCTTCTACCCGCCCACGCTGATCGCCGATGTCGCGGAGTCTTCCGAGGTCTACCGCGATGAGATTTTCGGCCCGGTACTCACGGTGCGGCCGTTCACCGATGACGACGACGCGCTGCGGCAGGCCAATGACACCGCCTACGGTCTGGCCGCCTCGGCGTGGACACGCGACGTCTATCGCGCGCAGCGGGCGTCGCGGGAAATCAAGGCGGGATGTGTGTGGATCAACGACCACATCCCCATCGTCAGCGAGATGCCGCATGGCGGGTTCGGCGCGTCCGGGTTCGGCAAAGACATGTCGCAGTACTCCGTTGAGGAGTACCTCACCATCAAGCACGTGATGAGCGATATCACCGGCACTGCCGAAAAGGACTGGCACCGAATAATCTTCGCGAAGCGCTAGGTCCGCACACCCACGTGATCGTTGATGAGGCCCGCGAGCCTAGTCAGGCTGGCGGTCAAGGCCTGACGATCGACGCCGGGCAGCTCGGCGAACACCTCGTGTTGCCGAGCCCGAAAGGCAGACTGCGCCTTGACAACTTGCGTGCGCCCGGCCGATGTCAGTGCGACCAGGACTAGCCGATCATCCGATGCTGAGCGGGAGCGCTGAACCACGCCTCGCTCCTCTAACTGCTTGAGTGCGCGGGTGGCTGTCGGCACCGCCACTCCGGCTGTACCGGCGAGCTGACTTACCGACATCGACTGCCGATCAAGCAGCGGCGCCAGCAGCTCCAGCTGGGATCGGCTCATTCCCGCCTGTGTGCCCGCGGAGGAGGTGCGCCCTCTGCGCATCGCGAAATACAGCGCGTCCGTGGCGGCGACAAGTTCTTCAATCTCGCGCGCACTGCTTTCACTCGGTTGTCCTGGCACATCCACAGTCTACCGGTTAGCATAACAATTATTAGCATGCTAATGTTATTGATAACGGAGACGAACGAAAGGACGGCGATATGTCGGAGACAGGGACTACCCGCGATGGCCTGCGCGTAGCGATCATCGGCGCTGGAATTGGCGGGCTTACCGCGGCAGCGGCATTGCGCGCGAATGGTACTGATGTCGTCGTCTACGAGAAGGCACACGAGCTGCGCGAGGTGGGTGCGGGTGTGGTGATGGCGAGCAATGGTCTTCGCGCCCTCGACGCGGTGGGTCTTGGCGAGCGGATACGTGCCGTCGGCACCCCTATCGAGCGCACGGTATGGCATACCTGGCACGGAGAAAGCGTTCCGATACCGCCGGCGTGGCCATCGGTCAGCGCCGACCGCCCCGTGACCGCCCTCCCCATGCACCGCGGCGAACTGCAGCAGGCGCTGTTCGGGGCATTACCTGCGGGCACAGTTCACCTCGGACGCCCTTGCCACGATGTGGTCGAGACTTCTGACGGAGTGCGCATTGTGTTCGCCGACGGTTCCGAGGAGCACGCCGACGTCGTCGTGGGAGCCGACGGCATCCACTCGGTGGTGCAGCGCGCCGTGGCCGGTCCGGTCGAACTGTCCAGCGAGGGGATCATGGCCTACCGCGCCCTGATCCCCGCCGAACGTCTCGACAGCACAGTCAATTTGGATTACATGCAGATGTGGCTCGGGCCCGGCCGCAGCTTCCTTATCTATCCCGTCTCCCACGGCAGGTTGCTCAATATCGTGGCATTCACCGCGAGCACCCTCGATGCCGAGGAATCCTGGACGGCGCCGGGTGATATCCGGGAGCTGGCTGCCGAGTTTGCCGACTGGGCACAGCCGATTCCGGGCATCATCGACGCGATTCCGGAGACCTTCCGTTGGGGCCTCTACGACCGAAAGCAACTGCAGCGCTGGTCAACCGAGCGCATTACGCTTCTGGGCGATGCCGCTCACCCGATGACCCCGCACCTCGGTCAGGGCGCAAACATGTCGATCGAGGATGCGGTCGTGCTCGCCAAGATGCTCGCGGGCGCTTCGATCGCCGACGTCCCCCGGCGACTGGCCCTCTACGAATCGCTTCGGCGCGATCGCACCACCCGAGTTCAAGGGAACGCGCGCCAATCGGGCGCCGTCTATCGCGCCACTGACCTGACAGCGCAGCAGCAGGCCGCCCGGCTCACCGGGATTCTCGCCGACGACTGGATTCCCGACTACGACGCCGCCGCGGCAGCGGCCGAGGCGCTCGCGACCCTGTAGACCTCCGCGCCGAAGGCGACGTTATGCGCGCTACTTGCGGCGTGTCGCGATGCATAACGTCGCGCTCGCGGGAGCGAAGCCTAGTCGCGCGTGAATTCCTCACCCGTCTGTGGATTTACCGCGACCTCGCCGTCTGGAAGGTTGGACAAATCGGTCGCGATGACGGTCTGCTGCGCCTCCACGGCATCGGGTAGCCCGAAATGCGTTGCCGCGGCCGCAGGAGACAGCACCAGATCGGCGCTGCGCCGTGGCAGCGTCGTCCCCTGGAAAAACGGCGGCGCCGCCACCCGCCACAGCAGCATCAGCACGACGCCGAGCACCAGCGCGCCGATACCGACCACCGCCACGGCCCCGACTCCGAAGACCGTGACGTTGTTACCGGCGTCATCGATGAGCCAGTCGGGCTTGGCGTACTGAATCAGCCCGTAGGCAAAGATGACCGTCAGCGCGATTCCGCCGAGCAAGGGGATCGCACCACGCATCATGAAATTGCGCGCACTCTGCGTGAGTGTCCGGCGGTAAAACCACACACACGCGAAGCCGGTGAGCCCGTAGTAGAAGGCGATCATCAGGCCGACCGATCCGATCAGCGCGGTCAGCAGGTTCGTGCTGATGATCGTAAACAACACGTAGCACGCGATCGATACCGCACCCATCGCCACGGTAGAGGTGGTGGGCGTCAGATAAGTGCGGTGGATCGATGCGAACGAATCGGGCAGCGCCTTGTAGACACCCATCGACAGGGTGGTGCGGGCCGTCGGCAGGATCGTGGTCTGGGTGCAGGCCGAGGCCGACGTCAGGATGGAGGCGGACAACAGCAGCATCCCCACATGCCCAAGGAAGCTATCGCCGAACAGTTCAGGACCGATGGCCTTGAACACATCGGCGGCATTCTCCTGATTGCCCAGCCCGATACCTTCGGTGCCCACCCCGGCGAAGGCGACCGCGGCCACGCTCACCAACGCATAGGTGGCCAGCAGCAGGAACGTGGACAGCACCGCAGCCCGCCCGGGCGTGCGCCCCGGGTCATCGGACTCCTCATTACAGGCCACTGCGGTATCCCAACCCCAGTAGATAAAGATCGTCGTCAGCACCGCGGGTGCGATGACGGTGCCGAAATCCATACCCCCGGGCCAGAACCAGGACAACGACGGCAGCAGTGAGTAGGCCTCGGCGTTATGGGTGTAGACCTTGATCAACGCGATGATGGACACGGCGACCAGGACAACCATCTCGACCAGCAAGAGCGCGTACTGCAGGCGCACGGAGACTTCGATACCGCGGTAACAGATGTACGTCATGATCACGATCCAAAGAACGCCTGCCCCTGTCGACCACAGGGTGCTGTCGGCCAGACTCGCCGCCGCCGTCCACCCCAGATCACCGACAAATGTGAACGAATAGGCGCCCGCGATCTGGGCCAGGTTGGCCATCACGATGACGTCGGCGGCGATGATCCCCCAGCCGCCGAGCCATCCGACAATCGGTCCGAAGGTGCGGGACGCCCAGGTAAAGGTGGTGCCGCAGTCCGGCTCGGCCTTGTTCAGCTCCTGATAGGCCACCGCGATGAGATAAATCGGGATAAACGAGATCAGCACGATGGCGGGCGCCTTGACCCCGGCGAGCAGGGCACCGCCGCTGGCGACGATCAAACCCAGGGTGGCGGCCAGGCTGTAGGCCGGTGCCGTCGAGGCGAGCCCAACGACGACGCTGGACAGCAGCCCCATCGCGCCGCCCTTGAGCCCCTTGCTCTCCACTGCACCGTCTGCGCTCATCGGCATCTCCCTGCTCGGCGGAATGCGAGCAGAATACGGTTTCCGTTGAAACTTCGCCCAACATGAGCGGAATTCGTCACCAAAAACGGGTTTAGCCCCGGATTCGGCGGATTTACGGACTAGGCCAGCGGATTTGTCCCGTTGAGGAACACCCAGATAGCGGCGGCGGCACCCAGTCCGAGCAGCACCGCGGCGAAGGAGCCGACAAACGGTCGGCGGGCCCATCCCCGTCCGGCGTCAAACCCGTACCGACCAGGGCCGACCAGGATCACCGCGATGATCGCGACGATCATCAGCAACTCGAACTCATGCCCATCTGGCCAGAAGATCGCGTACCGATTCGCCTTATCGGACACCATGTCCGAGAGCAGCACGTTCACCATGAAGGCCAGCGCGGCCGCACCCGCCAGCGGCGTGAGCAGGCCCAGGACCAGCAGCACCCCGGCGCCCAGCTCGGCCGTCACACCGACATAGGTGAGGATGTCGGCGTATTTGAAGCCACGGTCACCGAGAGTGGTTTCGAAGCCATTGAGCCCGCTGCCACCCCACCAGCCGAAAACCTTGCGCAGCCCGTGCGCGATGAGCACCGCGCCCACCGCGACACGCAGTAACAACAGTCCTAGATCTTGGGTACCGCGACGGTCACCCGTCGGATCCTGGGTGCCCCACGGTGCGGCGTGTCGCGCCTGCACCGCCTCAGAAGATATCTGGGTGGTGGCAGGTTCGGCATAAGGCAGCGGCGCTGGATCGTACAACGGTCCAACCTCTTTCACGTCGTGGGAGCTCGTCAGCTTTTCCGCCTGATATTGCGGGATTGCCGTGGTCTCGAAGTCGCCGCCATAGGTGGCGGACGGCACATCGTCTTCAGGGTCGACCAGTTCAGGCGGCTTACGCCACACCTGCGGATCGTCCGAATGACCGGTCACGGCCCAAGAGTAAGTCCATTGGAGGCCCGAATGTGGCGAGCAACGCCGTAAGGTCCGTAATCTTGCGGGCATGCTCATTCGCTCCCGGAGCCGCAGAGCCGGCGACATCCGGACAAATCCCACGACGGGACCGACCAATGAGCCATCGGGGAAAAGACTTGTTGTCGGTTCAATGGTGGCGTTGGCCTCAGCGGCGACGCTGCTCTCGGGCTGCGTGCGGTTCGATCCCACCCAGGATCAGCCGTTTACCGAGGTTCCCAAGCGCGGCATTGCACAGACCACCACCACCCCGCCGGCGCCGCTACCCGGTAAGCCGTTTCCCAAGCAGTGCCCCGCCGACGGCGTGATGCAGGGATGCCTGGAGGCGACCAGCGGGCTCATCATGGGCAGCGATGGCAAGACCGCGTTGGTCGCCGAGCGCGCGACCGGTGCCATCAAAGAGATCGCGACGAGCGCCGAGCCGAAGGTGAAGACGGTCATCCCCGTCGACCCGTCCGGAGACGGCGGACTCTCCGATATCGTGCTCTCCCCCTCCTACCAACAGGACCGGCTGATGTACGCCTACATCAGCACACCCACCGACAACCGGGTAATCCGCGTCGCCGACGGCGACGTTCCCAAGCCCATCCTCACCGGAATTCCTAAGGGTCCTAACGGTAATGCCGGGTCACTGGCCTTCACCAGCCCCACCACCCTGGTGGTACAGACCGGCACCGGCGGGAATCCTGGGGCGGCCAACGACCCGAATTCTTTGGCCGGCAAGGTGATCCGTATCGAACAGCCCACCACCGTGGACCAGGCCGCGCCGACGACGGCGATGAGCGGCATCGGTGACGGCGGCGCCATGTGCGTGGACGCCGCCAACGGCGCGCTCTACGTCACCGATCGCTCCCCCGGCGGCGACCGGCTGCAAAAGCTCACCAAGGACGGCAAGATCTCGACGGTGTGGACCTGGCCGGACAAGCCGGGCGTGGCCGGATGCGCCGCGCTGGACAGCTCGGTGATGGTCAACCTGGTGTTCAACCAGACCACCGTGGTGGTCCGCCAGAACCCCGAAACCGGTGCCGTCACCGGCGATCCCGAGGTGCTCCGCCAAAAGGAGCAGCACGGTCACGTGCGGGCGCTGAAGCTCTCCGCCGACGGCAACGTCTGGGGAGGCTCCATCAACAAGGACTTCGGTACGGCGACCGCGACCGAGGACGTGGTGTTCCCGCTGTTCCCGAAGGGCGGCGGATTCCCCCGCGCTAACGACGACCTGGACTAGCTAGCCCTGGCCGCAGGCCTTGAGCACCAGGTCCTTGACCAGCGCCGCGTCGGCCTGACCTTTGGTGGCCTTCATCACGGCACCCACGATGGCACCGGCGGCCGCCACCTTGCCGTCGCGGATCTTTTGCGCCACATCGGGGTTGGCGGCTAATGCCTCATCTACGGCGGCCTGGATCACCGAATCGTCGCGCACCACGACCAGTCCGCGGGCGGTCATCACCTGCTCGGGCTCACCCTCGCCGGCGAGTACCCCGTCGACCACCTGCCGCGCCAGCTTGTTGGACAGCTTGCCGTCCTTGATCAACGCGACCACGGCCGCCACCTGCGCCGGCGTGATAGGTAGATCGGCAAGCGCGACCTCACGCGTATTGGCTTGCTGCACCAAGTAATTTCCCCACCATGAGCGCGCCTCCTCGCTGCTGGCTCCCTCGGCGACGGTGGCCTGCACCAGTTCGACGGCGCCGTTGTTCACCAGGTCGCGCATCACCTCGTCGGAGACGCCCCAGTCCTGCTGAATGCGGCCCAGGCGCAACCACGGCAGCTCCGGAAGGGTGCCGCGCAGCCTTTCAACGAGCTCAGCGCTAGGTGCGACGGGTTCCAGATCGGGCTCGGGGAAGTATCGGTAGTCCTCCGCGGTCTCCTTGCGACGGCCGGCACTGGTGCTGCCGTCCTGCTCCAGGAAGTGGCGCGTCTCCTGGATGACGGTGTCGCCTGCGTCGAGAACCGCTCCCTGGCGCCGCATTTCGTAGCGCACCGCCACCTCGACGCTCTTGAGCGAGTTGACGTTCTTGGTCTCGGTACGGGTACCGAACTCCTCGGCCCCGGCGGGCATGAGCGACACATTCGCATCGCATCGCATGGACCCGTGGTCCATACGAACATCGGAAACATCCAAGGCCCGCAACAGGTCTCGCAAAGCCGTCACATAGGCACGAGCGATCTCCGGGGCCCGCTCCCCCGTGTTTTCAATGGGTTTGGTGACAATCTCGACAAGGGGCACGCCGGCCCGGTTGTAGTCGAGCAGCGATTCGGTGGCCCCGGAGATGCGACCCGTCTCACTGCCGATATGCGTCAGCTTGCCGGTGTCTTCCTCCATGTGGGCACGCTCGATCTGCACCCGGAAGGTGGTGCCGTCGTCGAGCGGAATGTCGAGGTAGCCGTTGAACGCGATCGGCTCGTCGTACTGAGAGATCTGGTAGTTCTTCGGCTGGTCCGGGTAAAAGTAGTTCTTGCGAGCGAACCGGCCCCACGGGGCGATCTCGCAATTCAGCGCCAGCCCGATCCGGATGGCCGACTCGATGGCGATCTCGTTCACGACCGGCAGCGAGCCCGGCAGGCCCAGGCAGACGGGGCAGATCTGGGTGTTGGGCTCCGCGCCGAAGGTGGTGGGGCAGCCGCAGAACATCTTGGTGGCCGTGGACAGCTCGACGTGGACCTCCATGCCGAGCACCGGCTCGTAACGGGTCAGCACATCGTCGTAGTCCAGCAGTCCAGTCATGGTACGAATCGTAGACACCCGCCGCGAGCAGGTGACACGTGCTGGGTACCGTGATCTTGTGAGCGGCAGTGTGGTGGTCATCGGGATCGATCCGTACTTGATCGATTTCAGCAATCCCGAGTTCGCCAGCACGGGCCTGACCGCGGACGGCATTCAAGCGGGACTGGAGCAGTCGGCAGACATCCTGAATGCCGAGGGCTACACGGCCGAACTGTGCCTGATCGGCCTCACGCCCGACGAGGTCACCGCACAGCTGAAGAGGGCTCTGGACGCGCGGCAGTGGGATTGCGTCGTCATCGGCGCGGGGATACGTGCCATGCCGTCGAACCTTGAGCTCTTCGAGATCGTTCTCAACGTGGTGCACACGCACGCGTCTCAGGCGAAGATCTGCTTCAACACCGTGCCCACCGACACGGTGGCCGCCGTCGAGCGGTGGATCTGACCTAGTTGCCCACGTACGTCGAGCCGCTACGAAGCAGGTGGCATACGGCGCCGGTTCCGGCGATTTTCGGTGAGTTGTTAGTACGAGACACCGCCACCCGGCCGTTGACCTTCACTCGGCATGTCACCGAGCCTGCGTCGCCGCCCGGGTGCGAACCGGAGAACACCAATGATTGCGCGTCTCCGTCGTAGTCGAATGCCGTGGACCACGGCAGACCCACCGTGTCGACCGGGAAACTACCGTCTGGCCCGTTATAGCTCACCATCACGCCCTCACCGAACGTGCCGGACAGCTCGAACTCGATAGACGTGGCAGCGAAGGCGGTGCCCGGTGCCAACAACTGCAGACCGACGCACAGCGCGGCCCCCATCGTCACCCTCCCAATTAAACGCACAATTGACGATTTCACGCGTGAATTAGACCACCATTTGCGGTGGTCAACGGGGAATTTCAGCCAAAGAACGCGGCGGCGTCCTCGTAGCGATTCTTGGGGACCACTTTGAGCTGCCGGGTCGCCTCCGACAGCGGTACCCGCCCGATGCCCTGCCCTCGCAGCGACACCATCACCCCGTACTCCCCGGCGTGTGCGGCGTCGGCGGCGTTCACCCCGAATCGGGTCGCGAGCACCCTGTCGAACGCCGTTGGGGTGCCGCCGCGCTGCACGTGCCCAAGCACGGTGGTGCGCACCTCTTTGTTGATGCGCTTCTCGATCTCCACCCCCAACTGCTGGGCCACCCCGGTGAATCGCTGATGCCCGAACTCGTCAATTCCCCCGTCGCGCAACTCCATCGATCCCTCGGCAGGTTTGGCGCCCTCGGCGACAACACAGATGAAATGCGAATCCCCACGCTGGAAACGACCTTTGATCAGGCGACACACCTCGTCCACGTCATACGGCACCTCCGGGATCAGCGTCATATGCGCGCCCGAGGCCAGCCCGGAGTGCAGGGCGATCCATCCCGCGTGCCTGCCCATCACCTCGACCAGCATGACGCGCTGGTGGGATTCGGCCGTGCTGTGTAGCCGGTCGATGGCCTCGGTGGCGATGGTCAACGCGGTGTCGAACCCGAAAGTGACGTCGGTGCAATCGATATCGTTGTCGATTGTCTTGGGCACGCCCACCACCGGCACGTTCTCGTCGGCAAGCCAACTGGCGGCCGTAAGCGTGCCCTCCCCGCCGATCGGGATAAGCACGTCGATTCCGTTGTCGTCGAGGGTCTGCTTGATCTGACTCAGCCCGGCGCGCAACACGTCTGGATTGGTGCGCGCGGTGCCCAGCACGGTGCCACCCTTGGTGAGCAGCCGATCGTTGCGGTCGTCGTTGGCCAGCTGGATGCGCCGGTTCTCCAACAGACCCCGCCAACCGTCCTGGAAACCGACGACCTGCGAGTCGTAGCGGTTGGCACAGGTCCGAACCACCGCGCGGATGACGGCATTCAGGCCGGGGCAGTCTCCCCCGCCGGTGAGCACTCCGATTCGCATAGCCCCATCATGCCCGCGAGCCCGTCGGATGGCAGCGCTACGAGGCCTTCCGCGGCCGGCCCGGCGCACTTAGCGTGAACCCCGCCCACGCTTCACGACGGTCAGCGCCGAGATTGTCCACGACGCGCGGCTCGCGGTCGAAGACGATGACCGGCCAGTCCGGCCCGCAATACTGCGGCCAATCGCCGTCCGGAATTCCGTTCCGCGCGAACGCTACCCAGCGCTGTTGCACATCATCGACCACCCGCGAGGCATCCCGATGGGTGATGCTGCCGGCCAGTAGCGCTCCGGCAGGTCCGCGGTAGTTGCCGAACACCGCAGGCAGCTCGGTGGCGTGCGATCCCTTCAAGCCGACGGCGCGCACCGTCCAAGGCGCGTAATCGAATTGGTAGACGTAGACCGGCGCGAATTGTTGATGCGCCTGGGCGATCCGCCACACCGAGGATGTGAAGAACATGTCTCCCGCCAGCAGCAATCGTGCGTCCTTCGAGGGAAATCCCGGGTAGACGGCGACGATCCGTTCCTGATACCCATCGCCTCCGCGCGCGAGAATCTCCAGCTGCTCGGCCTCGGATAGCGGCATCACCTTGATCGCCTTCGTAAACAGTCGCGCCTCGTCGGCATTACTGCCGATGATCAGTGGAACTCTTTGTGCTTCACCGCGTTCGATGGCTTCCACGGGGGACCTCGGTAGGTAATCACCATCGACCGAGGGCCCGAACGGGAATCCACCTTCGGCGATCAACTTGTGTTGCGCACGCAGGAGCTGCCTCGGCGAGGCATTCATGACGGTGGCAGCCGCATTGTCGGGGGTGGCGCCGAGGAGTTCAGCGAATCGCCCGGCGTCATGCGCGATGGAATCGGCGGTGGCGGCGAGGCCGCTGGCGGTGCTTTGGATGATCGCGCGATGGAACAGACCCGCGGCGGCCGGGGTGGCCATCAGCGTCTCGACGCCGCTGGCGCCCGCACTCTCGCCGAAGATGGTGACGTTGTCCGGATCGCCGCCGAAGGCACCGATGTTGTCGCGAACCCACTGCAATGCCAGCACGAGATCACGCAGGTACAGGTTGCTTTCAATGACGTGATCGCCATCGGACAACGACGACAGATCGAAGGCACCCAATGCACCCACGCGATAGTTCGCCGACACGTAGACGCAGCCCCGACGTGCCAGGATCGATCCTTCGTACGGTGGGCTGCTAGAACTGCCAAGGAAGTAGCCGCCGCCGTAGATGTAGAACATCACCGGCAGCGGGCCGTCGGGCAGCTCTTGCGGCGCAACCACATTGAGTGTCAAACAATCCTCGCTGCGCATCTTCTGCGGCGTGAACACCTTGGGCTGAATCGGGGCCGCGCCGAACCTGCGACACGTACGCACGCCCTGCCACGGCTGCACCGGACGCGGCGCCCGGAGCCGCAGCGGCCCGACAGGCGGTTCGGCGTACGGAATTCCCCGAAAACGACGCATACCGCGCCGGACAAATCCTTCGACGACGCCACTGTTGACTTTTACTCGGTTCGGCCCCACTGCCACGGATGCCAACCTAGCCCGCCCGGCGAGTAGTCAGCGTCCGGGGCGCACCGACGTGGGTCCAGGCCTGGTCGTCACGACGGTGGCAGGCGGCGGAGCATTCCGGGGATCAGGCGTCGATGACAAGTGATGTTCATCGGGAGGCAGACAGCCGGGCTCCATCGAATTCTCGCAACCCGCAGGTTTCTGTAGCACCACCTCGGCAGCGGCGGTGCGAATGGTCAACACAACACCGGCCAGAATCACCGCGCACGCAACGACAACGGCTAACCTGCCCGACGCCACCTGCATGCACGTCACGGTCGCGCCACGACTGTGCTGGGACGGGTTTTCGTCTGCGGAATAGTCGCCCGCGGCACCACATTGTCGGGGTTCGGTCGCGCGGTCAGATGCGGATCGCCGGAATAATCGCACGTGGTGTCGGTCTGCACCGAGCATTGGATCGTTACCTGCTGCGCGGCCGGGACGGGCTGTGAAATCGCCACACCCGCTATCGCCGCCGCGGCACCGGCGGCGATCACCACGGCCCCACATCCAGTTTTCATATGCATATATGCAAATATGACAGCCGTTACCGCCGCCCCACTGCCCCGTAGGTAATAGTTGGCTGTGAATCCCCTAGAGCGCGGACGGTAGCGCGCCGCGCGCCACCTCGTAGGCCGCACCCACCCGATACAGCCGATCGTCGGCCAGTGCGGGAGCCATGATCTGCAGACCCACCGGCAGCCCGTCATCGGCCGAAAGCCCTGAGGGCACCGACATTCCGCAGTGTCCCGCCAGGTTCAGCGGCAAGGTGCACAGATCGAACTGGTACATGGCCAGCGGATCATCGACCTTCTCCCCCAACCGGAATGCGGTCGCGGGCGTGGCCGGAGTAACCAGCACATCCACCTGCTCGTAGACCCGCTCCAGATCACGCTTGATCAAGGTGCGCACCTTCTGCGCCCGTCCGTAGTACGCGTCGTAGTACCCAGCCGACAGCGCATAGGTACCGATCATGATGCGCCGCTTGACCTCTGGACCAAAACCGGCGGCCCGAGTCAGGGCCATGACTTCCTCGGCGCTGTGCGTTCCGTCGTCGCCGACCCGCATGCCATATCGCATGGCATCGAAGCGAGCCAGGTTGGAGGACACCTCCGACGGCAGGATCAGGTAATAGGCCGGGAGGGCGAATTCGAAGTGGGGGCAAGACACCTCCACCACGTCGGCGCCGAGCGCGGTGAGCTGTTCGACCGCGGCGTTGAACGAGGCCATGACGCCCGGCTGATACCCGTCGCCACGCAACTGCGAGACCACCCCGACGCGAACACCCTTGAGGTCACCGGTGGCACCGGCCCGGGCGGCGGCCACCACATCGGGCACCGGCTCGTCCACCGAGGTGGAGTCGCGCGGGTCGTGTCCAGCGATCACCTGGTGCAGCAATGCGGTGTCCAAAACCGTGCGCGCACACGGTCCGCCCTGATCCAGGGAGGAAGCGCAGGCGACCAGACCGTAACGGGACACCGTTCCGTAGGTGGGCTTGACGCCGACGGTTGCGGTGAGCGCGGCGGGCTGTCGGATAGAGCCGCCGGTGTCGGTTCCGATTGCCAGCGGCGCCTGGAAGGCGGCGAGCGCGGCCGCGCTACCGCCACCGGAACCACCCGGCACCCGTTCGATATCCCAGGGATTGCGGGTAGGTCCGTAGGCGGAGTTCTCGGTGGACGAGCCCATCGCGAACTCGTCCATGTTCGTCTTGCCCAGGATCGGGATTCCGGCCGCGCGCAGCCGCGCGGTCACGGTCGCGTCATACGGCGGCACCCAGTTCTCGAGAATCTTCGACCCACAGGTGGTTGGCATGTCCCGGGTGGTGAAGACGTCCTTGAGTGCCAGCGGCACACCGGCGAGCGCAGACGACGGCTGGTCACCGCGTGCGATGGCGTCATCGGTGGAGGCAGCGGCGGCAAGCGCCTGCTCCCCCGCCACGTGGAGGAAGGCGCGGTAGGTCTCGTCGGTGCTGGCGATCTGGTCCAGGTGGGCGCGCGTCACCTCGACCGAGGACACCTCGCGCGAATGAATCAACGTCGCCAGCGCGGCGGCGTCCTGCTTGATGAGATCCGTCACTGTTCTTCTCCCAGGATCTGCGGCACTGCAAAACGTCCCTCGGCCACCCGCGGAGCCGCCGCGAGCGCCTCCTCAGGAGTAAGGCAGTCGGCGATCACGTCCGGCCGGGTGATATTTACCGCATCCAGCGGTGAGCTGGTGGCCTCGACTTCGTCGAGTTCATCGGTGGAAACCTCGCTGATCTGGCTGACGTGGCCAAGGATCGCATCGAGCTGACCGGCGAGCCCATCCAGCTCAGCGTCGGTCAGTGCGAGGCGAGCCAGCTTGGCGAGGTGCGCCACTTCGTCACGGGATATGGAGCTCACGGCTAGATAGCCTAGAGGGCGGCGCGCAGCGGTCTGTGCCACAGTGTTCGACGTGCCGTCTTACCTGTTGCGCCTACAGCTCGCTGACCGCCCCGGGAGTCTGGGGTCGGTCGCTGTCGCGCTCGGCACGGTGGGCGCCGACATCCTGTCCCTCGACGTTGTCGAGCGTGGCCCGGGCTACGCCATCGACGATCTGGTCATCGACCTCGCGCCGGGAGCGCTGCCCGACGCGTTGCTCACCGCCGCGGAGGCGTTGAGCGGAGTGCACGTGCATTCCATTCGTCCCCATACCGGCCTGCTGGAGGCCCACCGCGAGCTCGAGCTCATCGACAAAGTGGCCGTCGCGTCAGCATCGACTCGCCTTGCGGTGCTCGCCGAGGAAGCCCCCCATGTACTGCGCGCCAACTGGTGCACGGTGGTTCGGCAGGACAGCGGTGGCTTCACCCGGGTGGCCGGAAGCGCGGGAGCCCCGGAAACCCAGGCCACCTCGGCCCCCTGGCTACCGCTGGAGCGCGCGCAGGTTCTGGACACCGCGGCCGAATGGGTGCCGCAGCTCTGGAAGGACATGGACACCACCTTGGCTGCTGCGCCGCTGGGTGCGGGTGACACCGCGGTGGTATTGGGCCGCCCCGGCGGCCCGGAGTTCCGCCCGTCGGAGGTGGCACGTCTGGGCTATCTGGCCGGGATTGTTGCTACCCTGGTGCGATAACCACGCATACCGGGGAGGACTCATGCGACTGCAGGTTGCCTGTGTGTCGATTGCATTGAGCGCACTCGTAGTCCTGCCACCCAATGTCGCGACCGCCGAGCCCGCGGGTTTTCCCGACCTCAACACATTCGCAGACGTCCCCGCGCAGGCGTACATCCAGAAATGGCCTCGGAGCGCACCCACCGTGAGCTTCTCGACGGAAGAAGGGATCAACTGCGGTTTCGGCGCCCCGGAAACGCCGAACGAGGACAACCAGTTCGCCTTCTGTGACGGCCCGCTTCCTGGCCTGCAGAACGTTCCGGCGAGAGGTTCCGGTCCATGCGACATCGGTAGCGTCAATTCCTTTGGCATAAGCCACACCCAAGGTGCCTGCGAAGACGCAAGGCCCAACTGGAAGATCCTCAGCCCTGGCCACAAACTGTCCTACGGAAACATCACCTGCGCCGTGGGGCGGGGACCCGTCGTTGCCTGCGTCGAGAGAATCGCCCACAAGCGCGGATTCGTGTTGCAGCCGTCGGGTTCATTCGTCTTCTGACTTCGCAGCGGCCTCACAGCGAATTGCCGGTTTCACCAGGCACACTCGCCGGCGTGCCTGAATTGAGAAGTTGGGTCTACCCGCGCCGCGAGCAGTTGGCTCTTGCCGCGCTCATCGCCGTCATGACGGTCGTCTACCTATGGAATATCAGCCAGAACGGCTGGTCCAATGCCTTCTACGCGGCGGCCGTGCAGTCCGGTAGCCAAAGTTGGAAGGCATGGTTCTTCGGCAGCTTCGATCCGCAAAACTATGTGACGGTCGACAAACCCGCCGGTGGCCTGTGGCTGATGGGCCTGTCCGCCAGGATCTTTGGCTTCTCCAGCGCGAGCATGCTGATCCCGCAGGCAGTACTGGCGATACTGAGCGCACTACTGATCCGCGCCTCTGTGCGGCGTCTCGCCGGACCGGCGGCCGGGCTCCTTGCCGCCGCCGTGTTCGCATTGATTCCGGTTGTTTCAGTGATGTTCCGCCACTCAAATCCCGACGCCCCCATGGTGTTCGGCATGGTGGTTGCCGCCTACTTCATCACCCGCGCGGTCGATACCGAACGGGCACGCGCAGCGGCGGGCTGGATGGCGCTGGCCGGTACCGGTATCGGATTCGCATTCCTGTGCAAGACGTTGGAGGCGCTGCTGGTCGCTCCGGCGCTGTTATTGGTGTTCGTGGTCGCGGCCAAGTTCGGTTGGAGGACCAAGCTGGCGCACCTGTTGGCGGCCACCGCGGCACTCATCGTGTCCTCCGGCTGGTGGATGCTGGCGGTCGCCCTGACTCCCGCCGCCAGCCGACCGTACGTCGACAACTCGACGGACAACAGCGAGTGGACGCTGGCGATCGGATACAACGGATTGGATCGGCTGCTAGGCAAGGACTCCGGCATGCCCCGAGAGTTTGAAGGACCCAGCTTCTCGGGCACTCCCGGCCTGTTTCGCATCTTCGAGGATGACCAGGCCTTCCACGTGGCATGGCTCATTCCGGCGGCGCTCATCGCGCTAATGTTGGGACTCGTCGTCGCGAGCCGCGCGAACACGGCGGGCCTGGTGGCACGGTATCGGGCACTGATCGCCAATCCCGCTGGGGTGGCACTGATCCTGTGGGGTGGCTGGCTGGTCTCGACGTACGTGATCCTGGCGTACATGAAGCAGCAGTTCCATCCGTACTACACCTCAGCCATGGCACCCGGTATCGCGGGTACGGTCGCGGTCGGTGCGGTCATCTTGTGGCAGAAGCGATCCGAAACCATCGCGCGGTATGGACTGGCAGCGATCACGCTGGCCGCGGCGGTCATGGGATGGGTGCTCCTGCGGCGCGATCCGACGTGGCTGCCGTGGCTGCGCTGGGTGCTGCTCATCGGAGGAATCACCGCTGCGCTGGCGTTGGCCCTCGGCGGGTTGCAGCGCTCCGAACGGCTGCGGGTTGGCATCGCCACACTGGCACTTGCCGTTTCGCTGGGCGGTTCGATCGCCTTCACCGTTGCGAACGTCACCACGCCCAAGGTCGGCGGCCTGTCCACCTCGGGCCCGGCCGTACCCGACGACGACAAGTTCGGCGGCCGGGAACCGAAACCGCTCGATCCGGCACTGGCGTCGCTGATCAAGGATTCCGACGCCAGGTGGCCGGTGGCGACCACCAACACCCGCACCGCAGCACCCATTCAGCTGGAAACCAACGCGCCGGTGATGGCGATCGGCGGATTCTCCGGGCGTGACAACCCCATCACCCTGCAACAGTTCATCGACTACACGCGCGATGGCACCGTCCAGTTCTACGCCGAATCGGTCAAGGATAAGGACAAGCAGAAGGAACAGCCGCAGAAGGATACCGACACCAAGCGGGTGGCCGACGAGATCCAGCAGTGGGTTGAACACCACTACGCGTCAACGGATTACGGAGACCTGCGGGTGTTTGACCTGTCCGCGCCGCCGAAGGCCTAGGAGCCGGGGCCCCGCAGGGAGTACCGCTGTGCCACGGATCGCGGAACGCCCGGATCGAGCGACAGGTCGATCCCGGGGAAGTCGACGCGACGTATCCGGTCTCGGGCACCCGCGGATTCGAGCTCACCGCGATGCTCAGGATGCAGGTGGTAGTACCGCAAGATCGCCAGCAGCAGCGGTGGGTCGATCCGATACTTGGCAGCGATAAGCGGTTCGGCCCATGCCCTTTCGCGTGGCTGTGAGGAGAACAGGCCGGTGCGGCGCATCTGGAAACGCGCGGATCCCACCAGCCAGGTCGCGAACCGCACGCCCTGCTCGGGATCAACCCTGAAGAGCTGATCCCAGGCAATGCTGCGTTCGGTCAACAAGGTTTGGCGCCGCACGCCCGTGGCAGTGATCTCCAGACCTGGACGCACGGTCCGCAGGTTCCAGACAAGGCACCCGAGGAAAATCACCAAGAAGCCGACCAGCACCCACTCCGTCACCAGCATCACCCACAGCAGCGGGAATTCGTTGGCCACATCCGCGCTTTGGGTGGTCTGTATGGAGACGTACGGGACGAACACGATAGCCATGATCGCTATCGCCATGACACCCACAATCTCGCTGATGTCGGGTAGGAAAATGCGGTCGCCATCCGCTCGCAATGTCCTCGGGAGTTTCCGGAACCGTGTCCGCAGCAAGAACAACTGCATCACGAATACCGGGACCAACACGAATGACGACCCGGCCACCATCAGGCCCATGCCGAGCTTGCCGAAGCTATTGAACGCAATCGGCACCGCCACGACCATCGCAACTTCAGCAAGCAGAAGCAATCCCAAGATGACTCTGACGGCCCACACCGCGGCCGATTTGCGCGGCCATACCGACGGCCACCCCAGCGACTCCACCCCCGTATTCATGGCGCCAGGCTACCAACGGCAGCGCCACCACGGCCTAGAACACAGTGCCGCCAACCCTGCTCCCGCCGCGTTGAGCAGCACATCATCGACCGAGGACACCCGACCAATATCGAGAATGAACTGCAGCACCTCGACGAGGACCGAACTACATGCAGCAAGCCCGACGACCGCCCACAAGCCGATCCGGAACCGGATGGGCAAGAAGAAACCAGCAGCCGCGAACACCAGCAGATTGCCGCCCACCTGCTCCACGACGGTGGCCACATCCGCCGTACGCAGCGCAGCCAGGTCGGCGAACGGCATCCACTGCACGCTTCGCGTCCCTCCGGCGGGCGTCAGAATCATCCACACCCATGGCACCGTCCCGGCCACCGCACCGATCTCGGTCGCGCTCGATACCCATGCCCACCGCCGTTCCCACCCGGATCGTGTGCGCCACAACGCACATGCCACCACGAGCAGAACCACGACGGGAATCGTTGCCGCCGCACCGATCCACACGGAACCCCAACGCTCCCACGTCCCCCACATCGGTCGGCGCTACGCGGGCGGTCCGTCGGCCAGCAGTGCGCGAAAGCCGTCCTCGTCGAGGATCGTGAGGCCGAGCTCAACGGCCTTGTCGTACTTGGACCCCGGCGAATCGCCCGCGACGACAAACGCCGTCTTCTTGGATACCGAGCTCGCAGACTTGCCACCGCGCGCGATGATGGCCTCCTTGGCCTCATCCCGCGAAAAGCCGGGCAGCGAACCGGTCACCACAATCGACAACCCGTCCAGGTTGCGCGGTATAGATTCGTCGCGCTCATCGGCCATCCGCACTCCGGCGGCGCGCCACTTGTCCACGATGGCGCGATGCCAGTCGACGGTGAACCAATCCACCACTGCCGCAGCGATGGTGGCGCCCACCCCTTCGACCGCCGCAAGCTGCTCGACGGACGCCTCCTCAATGGCCCGCAGTTCGCCGAATTCGGTGGCCAACGCCCGTGCCGCGGTAGGTCCGACATGGCGGATTGACAGCGCCACCAATACCCGCCAGAGCGGCTGCTGCTTCGCCTTGTCCAGGTTATCCAGCAGGCGGACTCCGTTGGCGGACAGCGCACCGTCCTTGGTCTTGAACAGGTCGGTGCGCAGCAGCGCATCATCGGTCAGCGAGAACAGATCGCCCTCGTCCTCAATGACCCCGGCCGCGAGCAGCGCAATCGCCGCCTCGTAGCCCAGTACCTCGATATCGAACGCCCCGCGCCCGGACACATGGAAAACCCGCTCACGCAGTTGCGCCGGGCAGCTGCGCGAGTTCGGGCACCGAATGTCGACGTCCCCCTCCTTCGCGTGAGCCAGGGTGGTGCCACATTCGGGACATGTTGTGGGCATGATGAATTCGCGCTCGGATCCGTCTCGCAACTCGGCGACCGGACCCAGCACCTCGGGGATCACATCGCCGGCCTTGCGGATCACGACAGTGTCGCCGATGAACACACCCTTGCGCTTGACCTCGGACGCGTTGTGCAGCGTCGCCAGGGACACCGTGGATCCGGCCACTTTCACCGGAGTCATGTACGCGAACGGGGTGACCCGCCCGGTGCGGCCCACGCTCACCCGGATGTCGAGCAGCTCGGTGGTCGCCTCCTCGGGCGGGTACTTGTAGGCGATGGCCCAGCGAGGTGCCCGCGAGGTGCTGCCCAGGCGACGCTGCAGCGCCACGGTGTCGACCTTGACGACCAGACCGTCGATCTCATGTTCTACGTCGTGACGATGCTCAGCCCAGTAGTTGACGCGTTCCTGAACCTCTGCGATGCCCCGCACCTTCGTGGTGTGGGTGGAGACTGGTAATCCCCACTGCCCCAACGCCAAATAGGCGTCATGCAAGCTCTCCGGCGCGAAACCTTCGACTCGACCGAGCCCGTGACAGATCATCCGCAGCCGACGTCTGGCCGTGATGGCCGGATTCTTCTGTCGAAGGCTGCCCGCGGCGCTGTTGCGGGGGTTGGCGAATGGCGGCTTGCTCTCCTCTACCAGCGCAGCATTCAGGGCCTCGAAATCCTCCAGCCGGAAGAACACCTCACCGCGGACCTCCAGCAGGCTCGGTATCGGGTACTTCTTTGACGCCGTGAGTCTTTCCGGCACATCTTCGATGGTCCGCGCGTTCAGGGTCACGTCCTCGCCACTGCGCCCGTCGCCGCGGGTGGCCCCGCGGACCAGCACCCCGTTCTCGTAGATCAGCGCTAGCGCCACCCCGTCGATCTTCAGCTCGCACAGGTACTCCGGGTCCGCACCGATATCGCCGCGGACCCGGGCATCCCAGGCCGTCAGCTCGTCGGAGCTGAATGCATTGTCCAGGCTGAGCATTCGCTCAAGGTGATCGGCCGACCGAAACTCGGTGACAAAGCCCGCGCCACCCACGAGCTGCGTCGGCGAATCCGGGGTCCGCAGTTCCGGGTACTGCTCTTCGAGCGCCGTCAGCTGCTTGAGGAGCTCATCGAACTGGCCATCGGAGATGACCGGGGCGTCCTTGACGTAGTAGCGAAACTGGTGACCACGCACCTCGTCGGCAAGCTCACGCCATTGGCGCTGCACGTCAGGATCCACATCGGCAGGCTAACCCACCCACCCGACAGCTCCGGAACCCTAAGCTGTGCCCATGGGCTCTGCCAGTTCCTCTTCGCGCAAGCGGCTCATCGGCCACCCCGTGATGTTTTCCGAGAGTGATCCGGGACTGGCAGAACTGCGCAAGCTGGCGCTCGCTCTACCCGAAGCGGCCGAACAGATCTCCTGGGGCCGTCCCGTGTTTAAGGCGGGCACCGCCAAGGCCGGCAAGATCTTCGCGATGTTCGGCGGGAACGCAAAGGGTGCCACGAAGGGCGACATGATTGCCTACCCCTATTCGGTGCTCATCAAGGTGGACGATTCCGAGCGTCAGGCACTGCTGCAGGACGAACGGTTCTTCTACCCGGCCTACATGGGCCCCTTCGGCTGGCTCGGCCTGGACTTCGACGCCGCCGAGGTGGACTGGGACGAGGTCGCCGAACTCCTCGACGCCTCCTACCGACTGATCGCCACGAAGCGGCTGATCACACTGCTGGACTCCTAGACCGGCCCGCATTGACAAAGCGGCGTCCCTGTTTCAAACTTTGCCTCAGAATTCATCTATCCAGGTGAGAGGCGAGTTGGGCCGTAAATTGATAGTTGCTAAGTTGCTACGCAGCCTCGCTGTTGCAGGTACGACAGCAGTCTTATCAGCCGCCGCGATTGCCATGGCGGCCCCCGCCCTCGCCGCACCACTCGTCTTCCCCGGGATGGAAATCATTCAGGGGACTCAGAGCTGCACGCTGGGATTCGTCGATCCAGAGGCACGCCTCGGCGTCACCGCGGGGCACTGCGCCATGGATAGCGATGGACCGGTGTATGACTCGGCGGGCAACGTCATCGGCGTCCTCATCATCGCGTCCTCGAACATGCAGGACGGCGACCGAATCGACAGCTCCAAGTACATGATCGACTACGAGGCCATCAAGTTCCGTGACGACGTAGGGATCAACGACGTGCTCCCCAACGGGATTCGGCTTGAGCGCGGTGGAATCCAGCCGCATCCAGGTCTCCCGGTATGCCGGAACGGCGTCACCACCGGCGAGGCCTGCGGGACCGTGACCGACGTCTACAACGGCTGGTTCGAGATCGACGGCATGCCCGCCGATCACGGCGACTCCGGCAGCGCCGTCTACTCGATCACCTCCCCAGGGCACGGAGCCATCGTGGGAATCGCTCGCGGGACCACTCAGGACGTGAAGACCGGCGTGGTCCGGACCACGGGAATCTCGTGGTCAACCGTGGTCGATCAACTGCGCGTAGACATCGAAAAGAAGCCGAATCAGGCTCCCAATACCCCCGCGCCAAGCGCCGCTCCACCCCTGCCACCAGGCGATCCGGCCCTATCCGAGGCATTAGTGCCAGCATTGGACGCCTGATTCGCATAGGCTCGTAGCGACACGGAGAGTCGTGCCGCGTGCTCTCCTCGCGCTGGTCGGGGCCCAGTTGACGGTGAACGTGGCAGACGGAGAGCTACGGCGTGACCACTGTCGGCGACAACGCTCGACGTACCCGCCGGTGGAGACGCGTGACGGCACAGGTTGCCGCGCTCGCCTTGCCGGTCGGCCTACTGACCGGCCTCGGCCTTGTGAACCCGATTGCGGCACATGCTGATCCGTTGATCTACCCGGGCATGGAAATCATCCAGCGCCCACCGGGCAGGGAATCGCTGAGCTGCACACTCGGCTTCGTGGATCCCGCAGCGCGCGTCGGCGTCACCGCGGGGCACTGCGGCGGCAACGGGCCGGTGTTCACCAGCGACGGGGTCCGCATCGGCCAGCTCGCCGTGGCCCAGTCCAATATCAAGCCCGAGGGCCCACTGGCTCGTGACGACTATCGGATCGACTACGAAGGCATCGCGTTCGACGAGGGTGTGCCGATCAACAACGTGCTGCCCAACGGGCTGCGACTCGGGGTCGACCCCACGATTGTTCCCCGGGACGGCCTGCCGGTGTGCCGAATCGGCATCACCACCGGCGAGGCGTGCGGTTCGATTGACGGAATAGGCAACGGCTGGTTCCTGGTGAGCGGCCTCCCCGTCGACCACGGGGACTCGGGTAGCGCCGTGTACACCGTCACCTCGCCCGGCAACGCCGCCATCGTCGGCATCGTCAGCGCCCGTTTCACCGCCAACCAGACCCGCCGCGAGTCCACCGTGGCACTGTCCTGGCCGACGGTGCAGCAGCAGATCCGAGATGACATCGCGGCCACCCGGCGCCCCCCCGAGGTCGCCAGCCCGGTGGCGATCAATCCCGCGGCACCGTCGATGGTCCTTCCGCCGGCACCCTCTGATGACCGTCCCTCCGGTCCCGCGAGAATGGTTGTCCCCTAGCCACTATGCGCCCGTTTCTCTGGATAACGACCGTTATTGCCGTGCTGTGCGTGCTCCCCGCCGTGAATCCGGCACCGGCACAGGCCGACCCACCGCTGGTGTATCCCGGCATGCTCATCTACCAGGGCACGCTCAGCTGCACCCTCGGCTACATCGATCCCCGGCTCCGGGTGGGCATCACCGCCGGGCACTGCTTCAACGGCGACGGCGTCGTCCGCAACGGCGAGGGCGCCGCGGTCGGCCACAAGATTTTGGCCCACGACAACCGGCCCCCCGAAGGCCCGGTGTACGAGGACGAATACACCATCGACTACGAGGCCATCGCGATCGACGACGGCCTGCCCCTCAACGACGTCCTGGCCAACGGTCAACGGCTCGAGCGTGACGACACGGTGATCCCCGATATCGGGATGCCGGTCTGCCGCACCGGCGTCACCACCGGTGACGAGTGCGGATCGGTGACACGACTTGGCAACGGCTGGTTCAGATTTAACGGTCCGGTGATCGCCAAGGGCGATTCCGGAGGCCCGGTGTACACGCACATCGGCGACCGCACCGTGCTCGTCGGAATCATTCGGGGATTCATGACCAGCCAATCCGGCGATGACGTGCAGTCCTGGGCGATGTCATGGCCGTCGGTGATCAAACAGCTCCGCGAGGACCGCAAGGGCTTGTTGCCGGGATGAGCCCGTAGGCTCTGGTCATGAGTGATTGGAAGGCCTTCACCGTCGAAACCACCGGGCAGATCGCCCAGGTCACCCTCATCGGCCCCGGCAAGGGCAATGCGATGGGACCCGACTTCTGGCGGGAACTGCCGTTGATCTTCGCCGAGCTCGACGCCGACCCGGAGGTGCGGGCGATCGTGCTGGCGGCCGCCGGCTCCAACTTCAGCTACGGATTGGACCTGCCAGCCATGGCCGGTACCTTCATGCCGCTAATGGCAGATAAAGCGCTGGCCAAGCCGCGCACCGACTTCCTCTACGAGGTACGCAGGCTGCAGGCCTCGGTGACCGCCGTCGCCGATTGCCGCAAGCCGGTGATCGCCGCGGTGCAAGGCTGGTGCATCGGCGGCGGTGTGGACCTCATCGCCGCCGTCGACATCCGCTACGCCAGCGCCGACGCGAAGTTCAGCGTTCGGGAGGCCAAGGTCGCTATCGTCGCGGATATCGGTTCGCTGCACCGACTTCCACCCATCATCGGCGAGGGCCACCTGCGTGAACTGGCGTTCACCGGCAAGGACATCGACGCCGCGCGGGCCGAGAAGATCGGACTCGTTAACGACGTATTCGATACCCCCGAAGCGACCCTGGCGGCCGCACACGCCACCGCCGCCGAGATCGCCGACAACCCCCCACTCGTGGTGCAGGGCGTCAAGGACGTGCTGGGCCGCGAACGCGAGAGTGTCGTTGCCGACGGACTGAAGTACGTCTCGACGTGGAATGCCGCGTTCCTGCCGTCGGAGGACCTACAGGAGGCCATCGGCGCCGTCTTCGAGAAGCGCGCCCCTAAGTTCAAGGGGCGCTAGGCCTGACCCCAGAACTCAAGCGGCAGCGGTTGGTGCAGCTGCGTTTGGAGACGGGTTAGCCTCGGGGTTGTTCGCCAGGGCAGTCAGTACGTCATCCCACAGCTGCGGGCTGGTCAACAAGTTCATATGCCCGCCAGCGAATCCTGGATCTTGGTTCTGTATAACGATGTTGGTGACATCGGGGCCGTTTAGCGCTTGCTGTGTGTATGGCGTGACTACCTCGTCGTTTGTCGACGCAATCGTGGTGTACTGCACTCCGGGCTGCGTATCTCCATTTCCATAGACAACCTTCTGGAAAGGCGAGGTAAATGCCTGTTGAATAGCGGCCGGAGCGACGGCCGCGATGGTGTCATAAACCAAGGGCCCAACGATCGGTATCGACCGTAGGTAGACGATGCCATCGAGGTCGGTTCCGTGGTTACTGGGCGCGATACCAATGAGCTGTGACACCTTGTCTGCGCCACCCATCTGATTCATGTAGTACTCCGGGAGGAGGCCGCCTCCTTGGGAATGTCCGACCAGGATCACCTTTGGCGCGCCAGTCTCAGCAAGGACCTTATCGATCTCAGCGGAGAGTTCCTGCGCGGACTGCCGAACATCGCCGATGGCTTGGAATGGATTGGCCGCAATGCCAGTCGTGTTTCCGTAGTTAAAGGTGTAAACCTTGTATCCCGCGTTGGCCAGCGCCGGTGCTCCAACACTCCAGTTGAACCCCTGAGTCTCGATAGTTCCATTCACCAAGATAACCGGGAGCGGGTGCTCTGCGGTAACAGTGATGGACGGATCATTGGCTCCTGCGGGAACCTGAGCCGGATTGAGATAGGACAACGCGTCATACACCCCATAATGCACTGCGAAGCGTCCCTGGCTGGCGGCATTAAGGGGCGTATCGGTCAACATTTTACTAATGTTTGCTGATGTGTCAGCGACCGCAGCGGCTATCGATGCAGGTACCCCCCAGAATGCGTTGGGACCAAATGCCGCCTCCACGTTGCTCGCCACATTGCTCACAGCCGAGGCAGCTATCGCACCCGCATCAAATGCAAGTCCAGCCATTTGCCTAGAGAACTGCGCAACTTCGGCCACAAATGCGACTGCCCCCTTGCTGAATTGAGTGGCAGCATTACCGACAGGGCCCCCAACCATTTGAGCCAAGGCCATCGCGGGTCCCGAGACTAACTGCCTGGCAGCCGCTTCAACAGCGTTTATCGCCTGATTGGTTACGTAGCCGATACCGACGGTGCCACCAGACACATGCGTACCAACCACCCCAGCCGTGCCCGCTGCACTGGCAGTACTTGATTGACTTGCCACGGACGACGCGACCAGACTCCGTGTTCGCAAGGCAGTGGGCGTGGCGACGACACTGGCCGCCCCGCTTTTCGTTGTGGCCGCGCCCAACGGAATCTCAGACACTCCGACCTGCGGCGGATCCTTCGGAAGCTGTCCAGCCCCGATCTGACTGGAACGACGGCCGCCGTACTCAGCGCGCGCCGTTGCTTCAGATACGCTTGCCGGCGCTGCCGGAGCGACCGGGACCGCAGGAACCAGCGGACTCAACGGGGCAGCAGGAACAGCCGGCGCGACAGGCGCGATAGGTTGACCGTGCAGGACAACCGCTGCCTTCGGGGTGTTTAGGATGCTAGCCGGAGGCGCGGCCGGGATGGCGTGTGTCGGCGGGCCGGCGAGCGTTGCCACGGCAGTCGCAGAAACATCGCTGTGGGCCGGTTCCAACGATGTGTTTACCTGGGCCGACAGCGTACTTTTCGGTTGATCCTTGACCGAGATCGACTGTTGCCGTGCATTCGTTCCACTCGGCGCGAGGTCAGCCCGCCTATTGATCTCTGCCTGGCCACCATGCGCCTTAGCTGAGCCGTCTCCAATACCAGATGTTGCCGTACCCTTTACACCCTTCGACGGCACAGCAACCGGTAAAGCATCAGTAGTCGTCGATTTGACCTGTTCCGATGGTTGACCTGACTTGTCCGGAGCTTGACTGGATTTCACCGTTGGGGGCTTTTGCGCGGCATTTAAACCGATGTCCTTCTTCGTCTCACCGGACCGTGCCCGCGCCGATGAACCAGGTAAATCAGCACCTCGCACACCGCTCGCTTGGCGATTTCCATCTTTATCGCCACTCTGACCACTATTCGAAGACGACACACCAGAAGAATGGGCGTGGCCTACACCCGACGCACCCGCATTCTCAGTGCTTCTACGAGATTCCGCTGCTGCATGGCTTCCACCGGGATCAGAAGACTTATTCGAGCCATGATCGCTACCGCCTTCCGGGCTTGCCTCCGCAATACCGACTCCGAAGAACCCGAGGGCCGCGACGAAGACCAATACCGCCCACATCCGCAATATCAGCGCACGAACCAGCATGAGGAAACCCTTCTTGCATTCGCCAGTGAAGACATCTCTGAGTTTCTCCGAATTCATCTTTCGGAAACGATTCAGAGCCGCCGTTTCTATTAATAAAAGACGGCCCGTACTTAATGGCACTGGGCCGCTGCACTCGGCACGAAACTTACACGATTCCCACAGATATTCCAAACATCCAAGGAGAATAAATAGTCTTACGGAATTTTATCGATGCACACCGCCATGGAGAGCGCGTGAAGAATTCCCACAGCGAATTGGCGACAAATTCACAGAATTGGCCAGGCATTCATGGATGCGTACTTACCAAATCTCGGAACAAACACATTATTTAGCCGTTGACACGCGCGGCCACTAATGAACGCTAAATCTCCCGGTAACGGCCCCAATGCACGGCGTCCTCCAGGGGGCGCCCGCTGCGCCAGCCGAACCGCTCCAGATCGGGCCGCTCGGCGAATTCACGCACCGGCCCAACGCACAGCCAGGCGATCGGCCGGATATACGTTGGCGCGTCGATCAATTCGGCGAGGAACTGCTCCTCGTAGAAGGACACCCAGCCGACACCGATCCCCTCGGCGACCGCGGCGAGCCACAGGTTCTGGATCGCCAGCACCGCCGAGAACAGGCCCGCGTCGGCGACGGTGTGCCGGCCCAGAATATGCGGGCCACCCCGCCCGTGATCGTAGGTGACCACCACACCGGTGCCGCTCTCGCGAATGCCTTCAATCTTGATGGGGTCGAAAGTGTTTCGGCGCTCCACCGGGAGGCTGTCGGCGAATCTTTGGCGCTGCTCGGAGACATGTGTCGCGAAGCGATCCAGAGTTTGAGTCTCGCGCACCACCACGAAGTCCCAGGGCTGACTGTTCCCGACGCTGGGCGCGCGATGCGCGGCCTGTAGCAGCTTCATCAACGTCGTGTCGTCGACCACCTGCCCGGTGAACTCGGCGCGCACATCTCGGCGGGTGGCAATGGCCTCGTAGATATCCATCACAGCGCATCCGCGTCAGCATCGATGAGGTCGCTGACCTTGCGCGTCAATTCGGTTGCCGTACGCGCCCATTCGGGAGTTGCCCCGGCGAGCCCACACCCGGCGCTGACGCCGATCTTCTCGCGCAGCACCGCGCGCGAAAAGCCGAGCTTGTCGGCAAGTCCGGCGGTCCGGGTCGCCAGCACATCGGCAGACATCGGCACGGACGGTGCGGTAGCGGGAATCATCCCGAGCACCGCGGCCTTACCGGTATCCAACACCGAGGCCAAACCGTCAAGGGCCTGCGCGTCTGTCAGGTACTCGGCATCCACCGCAATCCCGCTGATGTTGGCCCTGCGCAACACTTCCCAGGGCAGATCGGCGGCGCAGCAATGCACCAGCAGTTCACCGCCCACCGCGGCGGCACAGAGATCCAGAAGGCTGATGGCCGTAGCGATGTCGACCGGGTGTACCGGTGAGAACATGCTGGTTCCGGACAGCCTGCCGTCCAGCGCGGCGGGCAGGGACGGTTCATCGAGCTGCACCACCACGGGAACGCCTAGCCGGCGAGACAGCGTGGCCCGATGCAGGGCGAGGCCCTCGGCCAATGAGGACGCCAGGTCCCGCACCGCGCCGGGGTCGGTGATTGCGCGATGGCCGTTGGGCAGTTCCAGCTGTGCCGCAAGCGTTATCGGGCCGGGGCCCTGCACCTTCACCGTGCGATCGCTGCCTCGATGCCCGCCGCGTTCCCATTCTTCTTCGAGAGCATCAATGTCCTCGTCCAGGAATCCGCGTGCCCGCCGGACCACCATGCCGGGACGGGCTGTGGTCCGGTATCCGGTGGGTGCCACGTCGACGGCGATATCAATCAGCAACGCAGCGGCCCGCCCGATCAGATCGGCGCCCACCCCGCGCGCGGGCAATTCGACGATATGCGGCAGTGGAAGCTCCGCAGCCACAATCTCGGTCGCGGCACGCACCTGCACGCCCGGCCACGACCCGACGCCCGTTCCTTTAGACCACATGCTCACGAACAAGAACGTTAGGCGGTGTGTGCCAGCAGATCTTCGATCGGCCCCTTGGCGAAGTAGAGGACGAACAGTGCCGCCACCACATACAGCAGCGGATGCACGGAACGAAGTCGCGCCCCGCGCTCCCCCGATGCGATCGCCAAAACCACCCAGCTGATGAATCCAACACCGATGCCATTGGCGATCGAGTAGGTAAACGGCATGGTCACCACCGTCAGGAAGCTGGGCAACGCGTAGTCGAACCGGGTCAGATCGATGCTGCGGAGCTGGCCGATCATCATGGCGCCCACCACCACCAGCGCCGGCGCCGCGGCCTCCAGCGGGACCACCGAACACAGCGGGGTGAAGAACATGGCCGCCAGGAACAGCACACCGGTGACCACATTGGCCAGTCCGGTGCGAGCACCCTCGGCGATACCCGAGGCCGACTCGACGAACACCGTGTTAGAGGAGGATGACGACGCACCGCCGACGATTGCGCCGACTCCTTCCACCGTCAGTGCTCGGCCGATGCCCGGCAGCGTGCCGTGTGCGTCGGCCAGACCGGCCTCCTTACCCAGACCGGTCATGGTCCCCATCGCGTCGAAGAAGTTCGACAGCACCAACGCAAACACCAGGACCGTCGCCGAGAGCACACCCACCCGGGTGAACGCGCCGAACAGATCCACCTGCCCGAGCAGGCTCAGATCCGGCAGTCCCCCCGCCGACGACGGCCAGTCGGGCACAGTGAGATTCCATCCCTTGGTATCGACGGGTTGCGCGCCACGTTCGGTCAGCGCCTGCGCGATCATGGAAATCCCAGTCATCACGACAATTCCGATAAGCAGTCCGCCACGAACCTTGCGCACCACCAGGATTCCCATCAGCAGCACGCCGGTCGCGAAAATCAACGTCGGAATGGTGGCCACCGAATTGTCGATGCCCAACCCCACCGGCACCGTGGTGTTCGCGGCGTCGGGGATCCGCCGCACGAACCCGGCGTCGACGAAGCCGATGAACGCGATGAAGCAGCCGATGCCCGCGGCGATCGCCGCTTTTAGCTCGTCGGGAATGGCATGGAACACCGCCGTGCGGAACCCCGAGATACCCAGCGCCACGATGATCAGACCGTCGACGATCACCAATCCCATGGCCTCGGGCCAGCTCATCTGGGACGCGAACGACACCGCGAGCAGACTGTTGATGCCCAGACCCGCGGCGAGCGCGAACGGATAATTCGCGATCAGTCCGAACAGGATCGACATCACCCCGGCGGCCAGGGCGGTAACCGCCGCTACCTGCCCCACCGGCAGCACGTGGCCCAACACGTCTGCGTTGTGCGTCCGTCCTGGCTCCCCACCGATGATGAGCGGATTGAGCACCACGATGTAGGCCATCGCGAAGAACGTGACGATCCCGCCGCGAACCTCCTGCCCCAGCGTCGACTGCCGCTCGGAGATCCGGAACATCCGCTCCAGGAGGCCATTCATAGCCGTTGAACGTACAGGCCCTGAACGCCGGTCGCGCGCCGCCGTAACGGCAACGTGGGCAAACAGCGATACGCCGTTCAGTACCATTGATCAAGCCTCATCACGGCGACCGGGGAGAAGAGGATCACATGCAGGTCTTTGCGACCGCCACGAAGGCACTAGCGACGGTCGTCGGCCTCGCCACGATGGCGACGGCCGCAGTGGTCGGCTCGGCGATGGCGTCCGCCGAACCGAGCTCGGGTGCGCAGCTGGTCGCCATCGGAGATTCATTCATGGCCGCTGGGTCAACGGCCGCCGGCATCACGGGGCCCGTCGGCACCGCGTGTAATCAAGCCACCGACGACGTCGCACACCTGGTGGCCTCCTCGTTCCCGCAGATGACGTTCGCCGACTACTCGTGCGTGGGCGCGCTCTCCACTGACGTCTTCACGCCGTCTACCCGCGGTCCGCAGACCGCGGGTCTGTCCCCCGCCACCAAGGTGGCGGTCGTGTCCATCGGCGGTAACGACGCTGGATTCGAACAGATGGCGACCGACTGCCTGTTCGCGCTGAGCTGCCCGCCGGAGAAGAAGGCGCAATTCAGCGCCAATGTGGCCTCGGTGGGCGCGAAGCTGACCGGCGCATATGCGGCGATCCGCCAGGCGGCACCCAATGCGCGCGTGTTCACCGTCGGCTATCTGCCGATCCTGCCGGCCAACGCAACCGGATGTTTGGTGGGGTTGATCAACAGCCAGGAAACGATCACCTTCCTCAACGGCCTGCAGCGCCAGCTGAACAGCACCATCATCTCCGAATCCAACAGAGCGGGATTCACCCCGGTCATCCCGGATACCAGCAGCGACCACAGCGTGTGTGCGGCCGACTTTCAGCGGTACGTGTCGATGACCGGTACCGGAGCCGGCGATGAGGGCATTCCGATGCATCCGACCGCGCCGGGACGTCAGTACGTGGCCGAGCGGGTCGCGATTGCCATGCGCTCCGCCGGGGTCTAGGCGGACACCGAGAACGCCTTCGTCATCTGGTTCATGTCGAAGTAGTCACGCCACGCACGAATCTTGCCGTCGACGATCTCGAAGGTTCAGAACTACCGCGTGATGATCGCACTGCCGAGCACCTCGTCGCCCTCGGCATCGGGCCGGTACAGCACCACGGTCTGCCCGGGGGCCACACCGCGCAAGGCGGTGCGCAGCCGGACCTGAATCCGGTCGGCCCCGGGCTCCACCACCGCGTCGACCACCGATCCGTGGGCGCGCACCTGAACCTGACATTCGACGGGCCCGATTGGAGTCTCACCGGAGGTCCACACCACCGGCTCACCCCCGAATTCCCAAACCTCAAGATCCTCAACGGTTCCCACCCGCACGGTGGCCGTCTCGGCATCGATCGACGTGACGTACCGAGGGCGACCGTCCGCGGCGGGCCCCACCAGTCCGAGCCCCTTGCGCTGGCCGATGGTGAACTCGTGCACACCCGCATGGGTGGCCAGCACACTGCCGTCGGTGTCCACCACGTTCCCGCGACGCACCCCGATGCGCGCCCCGAGGAAGGCCTGGGTGTCTCCCGAGGGGATGAAGCAGATGTCATGGCTGTCGGGCTTGTTCGCAACGAGCAGACCGCGCTGCTCGGCCTCGGCCCGAATGTCGGGCTTAGGGCTATCTCCGATGGGAAACAGCGCCCGGCTCAACTGATCCGACGTCAGCACTCCGAGCACGTAGGACTGGTCCTTGTCCTCGTCGACCGCGCGGCGCAGCCTGCCGCCCTGAAGGCGCGCGTAGTGGCCGGTGGCCACCGCATCAAAGCCCAGGGCAATAGCGCGGTCGGCCAGCGCAGAGAACTTGATCGTCTCGTTGCACTTCACGCACGGATTGGGGGTGCGCCCCTCGGCGTAGGCCTCGACGAAGTCGTCGATGACCTCTTCCTTGAATCGATCGGCGAAATCCCAGACGTAGAACGGGATTTCGAGCATGTCGGCGACGCGGCGCGCATCGGCGGCATCCTCCTTAGAACAGCAGCCCCGGGATCCCGTGCGCAGCGTGCCGGGCGCGGCCGACAACGCCAGGTGTACACCGACCACGTCGTGCCCCGCATCCACCATGCGCGCGGCGGCCACCGAGGAGTCCACTCCCCCGCTCATGGCGGCAAGCACTCTCATGACCGGCTCCCGGCACTGGCGAGCGCGGCGGCCCGCGCACGGGGCACCGCGGCGTGCAGGGCCTCGACCGCACGCTCCACATCCGAGGACACGGAGGTGTGACCGAAGGTGAAACGCAGCGATCCGCGCGCCACTTCGGGGGCGATGCCCATTTCGATGAGCACGTGCGAAGGCCGCGCGACGCCCGCCGTGCAGGCCGAGCCCGTGGAGCACTCGATACCGTTGGCGTCCAACAACATCAGCAGCGAGTCGCCCTCGCAGCCCGCGAAGGTGAAATGCGCGTTCCCGGGCAATCTGCCGCTACCCGGCGCACCGTTGAGAGTGGAACCCTCTATTTCGGACAGCACCCGGTCAATCAAAAGGTCTCGCAGCATCGCCAGCTCGGCGGAACGCTCGCACCGATTCGCGACGGCCCCGGCAAGTGCGGTCGCCATGGCCACAATCGCAGCGGTATCCGGCGTCCCAGAACGGATATCACGCTCGTGTCCACCACCGTGCAGTAGTGGGACACAAGCGGTTTCGCGGCGAAGCAGCAGTGCGCCGACGCCCATGGGGCCACCGAACTTGTGTGCGGCGACGCTCATCGCGGAGACTCCACTGACGGCAAAACTGATTTCGAGTTGACCGACCGCCCCAATGGCATCGCTGTGCATGGGAATATCGAACTCGGCTGCAATGGCGGCCAATTCACAGATCGGGTTAATGGTGCCGACCTCGTTGTTGGCCCACATCACCGTGATGAGCGCTACGTCGTCATGCTCTGTGAGGGCCGCGCGCAGTGCCGCGGGCGTGACGGTGCCGTTGTCGTCTACCGGCAGCCACGTCACCTCGGCCCCCTCGTGGTCGACGAGCCACTGCACGGCGTCAAGCACGGCGTGATGTTCGACGGCACTGGAGATGACGCGTCTACGCCGTGCGTCCGCGTCGCGACGTGCCCAGTAGATGCCCTTGATGGCGAGGTTATCGCTCTCGGTGCCGCCGGCGGTGAAGATCACCTCCGAGGGCCGGGCGCCCAGGGCCGCGGCGATGGACTCGCGCGATTCCTCCACCCGCCGCCGCGCGTCCCGCCCTGACCCGTGCAGCGAGGCGGCGTTACCGGTCAGTGCCATGGTGGCGGCCATCGCCTCGATGGCAGCGGGGCGCATCGGGGTGGTGGCGGCGTGGTCCAGGTAGACCGGTCGGGTCATATCGCATCTAGCATGCCCTCTGATGCGATTTCGGTGCAATTTAGGGGGGACACCGCGCGCTGTCCTTCGCCAATGCACCGAACCACAAAGTTTGCTAAGCAGCGATGGGTTCCGGGCGCTCAGGGTGGCTGTGTAGGTGCGGAGTGCGCTCACCGGCCCGCACAGCAGCCTCGCAGCGACTGGCCAGTTCGCGGCGGCTCTCTCCGGGCAACTGCAGCCCGGCGACCTGGACATGTGCGACGGTCATCCTGGTGGCAGTGAGCCGGCGGATCGACGCCATCAGGGTGTCCTCGCCGACATAGGCCGGAACGGTCGACAGCGCGCCGTTCCGGTCCAGGTAGGTCAGCCGCAACGGTTGGACCGGGCGCTGGGCATCGATCGCGGCCTGGAACATCGCGGGACGAAATGACCCGTAGGCGCGGCCACACCAGGTGGTGCCTTCGGGGAACGCCACCACCGTCTGACCGGCCGCCAGCCGAGAAGCGACGGTGTCCACCACCCGCGGCAGCGTGCGCAGATTCCCGCGCTCGATGGGGATGACGCGCATCATGCGGGCGATGACGCCAAGCCCGGGCCAGTCGATGAGATCCGCCCGGGCAACGAACGAACCCGGAAGCACGGCGCCGATCACGAAGACGTCGACCCAGGACACGTGGCCCGCCACCACCAAGGAACCGCGGATATCGCGGATCGGGCCACCCGAGACCGAGATCCGCACGCCGAGGCAGCGCAGCATCAGCCGGCAGTACCCGCGCTGCCACCGCACCCGCCCGGGAAGCGGTATTCCCAGCAGTGGCGCAAGCGTCAACATCGTGATCGCCATGACAATCCGGGCCGTGGTGCGCAGCGTTCGCGTCACCCGGCCGGGCTCGTCGATGGGGTTGGCCCGCATGCAGCTGTCGTCACAGGTTGCCTTCGGCAACCAGGCGTGAGCGTATTCGGGTGCCATCGCTACTCCTGGCCGGCCACCGCGTTGGTTGCCGCCCCGACGGATCTCAGCCGCTTGAGGTAGCGCACGTCTGCCTGGTCCTTGCTCAGCAACGCCATGAAGTCGGCGACACCGAAATCCGGGTCATGTGCCGGCTCTCCGAGGATCTTGGCGCCCAGTCGCAGGTATCCCCGCATCAAAGCGGGCACCTCCACCCTTACGGGCGGCTCGATGTCGTCCAACCCCATTCCGTCGACGAACACGGGGTTGTAGGGGCGCACGGTGTACTCCGGGGCCGCGGCGTGCCGCTTCATGACGAAGTCGCGCACCGCACGCACCTGGCTGCCCGGGGCCTGTTCGGGGTTGTCCTGCATAGGCACCGAGACGCATCCGGTGACGTACTGGTAGTCGCAGCGGTCAAGGTAGGCCAGGATTCCTGCCCACATCAGCAGCACCACCGCACCGTTGCGGTGATCGTTTCGCACCACCGCGCGGCCCATCTCCACCAGCTGAGGACGCAACGAATCAAGTCCGCTGATCTCGAATTCCGTTGCGCTGTAAAGCCCTCCGGCAGCAATTGCGCCGGGCGGGGGCAGCATCCGGTAGCAGCCCACCACATCACCGGAGGTGTCCTCGCGCACCAACAGGTGATCGCAGTGCTCGTCGAAACGGTCGGCGTCGCGTCCCTCGAACGCGGCCGGCGTGCTGGCAAGCTGGAATCCCGGCTCGCTGCTGAACACGTCATATCGAAGCCGCTGCACGGCATCGATATCGGCGGGATCGTTTGACAGCAACAGGGTGTACCTGGGCGCACTTACGTCACCCGTTGTCTCTGGCGTGGATTGATCTGCGGCGATGAGAACTGATGCGGTACTCATGACTGCGAGATTCGCGGAGTTATGCGGCGGAACGGCATCGGAAGCGTGTCGTGTCCATGCACGATCCGTTAATTACGGCGTTCAGTACGCCAAATACGTGCTTGCGGAACGGGATCAGAAAAGCAAACGCAGCGCTAACGCAAGCTACGCGTGCACCCGCTGGCTGGCCCGCTGTGCAAGCTCGCTCCCGTCAACCACGTCAGCATCGGCTCGCCGGCCTGCACATCATGGTGACCCAATCGGGAGATCGCAGCCCAGTTGTTCATCGGCACACCGTCGAATGGCACCTGCGCAACCGGCACTAGGCGGGCACGCGCGATCGCACGTCGTTCGCGACCTTCTGCAGCGTGTCCCCCATCTCGGGTGGACCGGTGATCATCGCCACCGCCAATGTGTCGCGTCCGCCGCCGGGCACGGAGGCGAAGGCGCACGTCATCGCGATACGGACCACTCGCTGCCCGTTGCCGAGGGTGCCGGTGACCCGAGCGTAGAACGTGACGTCGTCGACGGGTCTCCAGAACTTTGCGTCGACCGGCAGTTTTGACCGCACCGCATCCTGCGCAGGCTGCGCACACCCATCGGAACACCTGCTCGTGCCGAACGAGCCAGCGGGACCGTTCTTGTCGGCGCTGTCCGCGCAGATGACCCGTGAATCCAGCGGCTGGTCTTCGGCGTGTACGCAGTCCCACTGCGCGGGCACGGTGAAGGCGAACGGAACGTATTTGGGCATCGAGATCTGTCGAGCCTTATCGCCCGGTCCAAAGGTGGGTCCGCCGAGCGGCCCCTGAGCCCCGTTGGGAGGTCGGACGACCGGCGTCGTCGGTGTGGTCGCTGACGTCTGGCTCGACGTCCTCGGGGTCTCGCCCGACGGCATGACGGGCATGCCGGTGATGCTGCGACTGGATCCGACGATGATGACGGTCGCCACCAACCCGACGATGAGCAGCCCCATAAACACCGAAAGGACTATCCAGGGCACTCGACTCGGTGGTCGAGGCGCTGGATAGTCCTGCGGTGCGGGATAGCCCTCAGGCGAACCACCCCAGGTTTGCATGGAGTCTTAGCCCTTGCGAGCCTTCACGGCCTCGGTGAGCTGCGGTGCGACATTGAACAGGTCGCCCACGACGCCGAAGTCGGCGATCTCGAAAATGGGGGCTTCCTCGTCCTTGTTGACCGCAACGATGGTCTTCGAGGTCTGCATGCCGGCCCGGTGCTGGATGGCACCGGAGATGCCCAGGGCAACGTACAGCTGCGGCGACACGGTCTTACCCGTCTGGCCCACCTGGAACTGACCCGGGTAGTAACCCGAGTCGACCGCGGCACGCGAGGCACCGACGGCGGCACCGAGCGAATCGGCGAGCTCCTCGACAACGCTGAACTTCTCGGCACTACCGACACCGCGACCGCCGGACACGACGATGTTGGCCTCGGTCAGTTCCGGACGGTCACCTCCGACGATCGGCTGGCGCGAGGTGACCTTGGTGGCGTTCTCGGCAGGAGCGGGCACCTCGACGGCGACCTGCTCGCCCGCACCCGCGGCGGGGGCGGCCTCTACGGCACCCGGCCGAACGGTGATGACCGGGGCATCGCCGTTGGCCTGGGCCTCGACGCTGAACGCGCCACCGAAGATTGAATGCAGACCCTTGCCACCCTCACGTACCTCGACCACATCGGTCAGCAGACCTGAGCCCAGGCGCGCGGCCAAGCGTCCGGCCACCTCCTTGCCCTCGGTGGTCGCGGCAATCAGGATGCCGGCGGGGCTGGCGGTCTCAGTCAACGCAGCCAGGATGTCGACCTTGGGGGTGACTAAGTAGCTATCGACGACATCGGACTCGGCGACGTAGATCTTGGAGGCGCCGGCCTCTTTGAGACCGTCGATCAGCGGCGCAGCGGTACCGGCCGGGCCGGCCACCACGGCCGAGGGCTCACCCAGGACACGGGCGGCGGTGATGAGCTCGGCGCTCACCTTCTTCAGCGCACCCTCTGAATGCTCAACGAGCACAAGTACTTCAGCCATAACTTTGCTTTCTCGTTTCTGTATTAAAGGGTCTTAGATGATTTTTTGGCCAACCAGGAACTCGGCGACCTTGGTGCCGGCCTCGCCCTCGTCGGTGATCTTCTCGCCCGCGGTCTTAGCAGCCTTGGGGGTCGAGGACAGGACGGTCGAACCAGCGTTCGCGACACCCACCTCTTCAGCGTCCACGCCGATCTCGGCGAGGGTCAGCACGGCGACTTCCTTCTTCTTGGCGGCCATGATGCCCTTGAAGGAGGGGAATCGGGGCTCGTTGATCTTCTCGGTGACGCTGACGATGGCCGGCAGGGTGGCCTCGACCTCGAACACGCCCTCGTCGGTCTCGCGCTCGCCCTTGACAACGCCGCCCTCGACGGTCAGCTTGCGCAGATGCGTCAGCTGCGGCAGGCCCAGGTACTCGGCGATGATCGCGGGGATGGCACCCGAACGACCGTCGGTGGCCTCGTTACCGGCGATGACCAGTTCGACACCCTCAACCTGTCCCAGCGCGCGGGCCAGTGCCCAACCGGTCTGGATGGCGTCGGATCCGTGCAGATTCGGGTCCAGCAGGTGCACTGCCTTGTCGGCACCCATGGACAGCGCCTTGCGGATGGCCTCGGCGGCCTTCTCTGGGCCGGCCGTCACGACGGTCACGACAGAGTCGCCACCCTCACGCTCCTTGATGAGCAGCGCTTCCTCGACGGCACGCTCGTTGATCTCGTCGAGCACCGCATCGGCGGCCTCCCGGTCGAGCGTGAAGTCACCGTCGGTGAGCTTGCGCTCTGACCAGGTGTCTGGGACCTGCTTGATCAGGACCGCGATATTCGTCATGAGTCTCCGATCGTCCTTCCTCTTCGCTGTCTATTAACTGCTAGCTTGACGCTTCTGTCCGCACCCACGCGGTGTACGTCGCGGCCAGACGCAATAGTCACGTTTATCGTGACGAACCCGGCCAACGATATTACTTACGGGTAACATACGGAGTTCGCCCGTTCACCATAGCCGGTTCACCCCTGGTTTCCGGTCTGTGATCTGGGCCACCAGTATTAAGACACGGCGTTCACCCGATAGCCTGCCAAACGATGAACTCGCACCTGACCGACCCGCACCCGGCTGATCCTCTTCGCGCAAGCGACTCATCGGCCGAAGACCCGGACGCCGCCCTGGCGCTAACCGGGGAGCGGACCGTGCCCGGAATCGCCGAGGAGAACTACTGGTTCCGCCGGCACGAGGTGGTGTACGAGCGTCTCCGCGGCCTTTGCGCCGGCCACAAGGTCCTGGAGGCCGGCAGTGGCGAGGGCTACGGCGCGAACATGCTGGCCGAGGTCGCCGAACACGTCATCGGGCTCGACTACGACGAGTCGGCAATCAACCATGTGAAGGCCCGCTATCCGCGGGTGGACATGCGTGCCGGCAATCTCGCGGACCTGCCACTTACCGAGGGGTCGGTGGACGTGGTGGTGAACTTCCAGGTAATCGAGCACCTGTGGGATCAGGGCCAGTTCATTCGCGAGTGCGCCCGCGTGCTCAGCCCCGGAGGCTCACTGCTGATCAGCACGCCGAACCGGATCACCTTCTCCCCCGGGCGCGACACCCCCCTGAATCCATTCCACACCCGCGAGCTGAATGCCGCCGAACTCACCGAACTCCTCGTCGAGAACGGGTTCAATGTCGACGGCGTTTACGGTGTCTTTCATGGGCCGCGGCTGCGGGAGCTCGACGCCAAGTACGGCGGCTCGATCATCGACGCTCAGATCGAGCGCGCGGTCGCCAACGCACCTTGGCCGGAAGACCTGCTCGCGGACATCGCGGGGTTGACCACCGAGGATTTCGAGATCGTCGACGCGGGGGAACGCGACATTGACCAGAGTCTGGATCTGGTTGCCATTGCGGTGATTCCGTGACGGAAAGTCGTGCTGTTCCTGGGCTTTTCACGATGGTGCTGCATACGCACCTACCGTGGCTTGCCAACCACGGGCGCTGGCCCGTCGGCGAAGAATGGCTGTACCAATCCTGGTCGGCGGCGTATCTGCCACTGTTCAAGGTGCTGCGGACACTGGCGGCCGAGGGCCGGGAAAACCTGATCACCCTGGGCATCACTCCCGTGGTGGCTGCACAGCTGGACGATCCGCACTGCCTGACCGGGCTGCACAGCTGGCTGGCCAACTGGCAGCTACGCGCCTTCGAGGCCTCGACCATCGGCAGTACTGATGCCGAGCCGGGCACCGCATCCAGCCCGGAAATGTTGCGGGCCTTCGGTGTTCATGAGTATCGCACTGCCACCACTGCCCTCTACGAATTCGATACGTATTGGCGCCACGGCGGCAGCGGTCCTCTGCGCGGCCTAATCGACGCGAAAGCCATTGAACTACTAGGCGGCCCGCTGGCGCATCCGTTCCAGCCGCTGCTACACCCCCGCCTGCGTGAGTTCGCCTTGCGTGAGGGACTGGCCGATGCCGCACAGCGGTTCGGACATGCCCCCACCGGCATCTGGGCACCCGAATGTGCCTATGCCCCAGGCATGGAAGAAGGCTACGCGGCGGCCGGGGTCAATCACTTCATGGTGGACGGCCCGTCACTGCAGGGCGACACGTCTCTGGGCCGCCCGGTGGGCGACACCGATGTGGTCGCGTTCGGCCGCGACCTGTCGGTGAGTTATCGCGTGTGGTCGCCGAAGTCGGGATATCCGGGCCATGCCGCATACCGCGACTTCCACACCTACGACCACGACACCGGCCTCAAGCCGGCCCGTGTCACCGGGCGCAACGTGTCGTCAGAAGCCAAGGCGCCGTACGAACCCGAGCGTGCCGATGCGGCCATCGACGTCCACGTCCGCGATTTCGTGGATACCGTCCGCCAGCGCCTCATCGCCGAGTCCGATCGCATAGGGCGCCCCGCGCATGTCATCGCCGCATTCGATACCGAGCTATTCGGGCACTGGTGGTACGAGGGGCCCACGTGGCTTGAACGCGTACTGCGCGCGTTGCCCGAGGCCGGCATCCAGGTGGGCACCCTGGAGCAGGCCCGCGAACAGGGTTTTGTGGGCAAGCCCTTCGACCTACCCGCCAGCTCATGGGGTTCGGGCAAGGATTGGCATGTCTGGAACGGCGAGAAAGTTGCCGACCTCGTCCAGCTGAACAACGAGGTGGTCGACACGGCACTGACCGCCGTAGACAAGGCGCTGGATGAACAGCCCGCGCCGCACACCCGCAATCGGGTGGCCGATCAGATCCTGCGCGAGGCACTGTTGACCGTGTCGAGTGACTGGCCGTTCATGGTCAGCAAGGATTCGGCTGCCGACTATGCACGCTACCGCGCGCATCTGCATGCCCACGCCACCCGAGAGATCGCCGCAGCGCTGGCCAGCGGGCGCGACGACGCGGCAGTACGGTTGGCGGACGGTTGGAATCGCGCGGATGGACTGTTCGGCGCACTGGATGCCAGGAGGCTTCCGCGATGAGGAACATGCCTTCATCGCCGACACGCCGCCCGACGGCAAACTTGTGCGATACGAACTCACCACGACACAGCGTGTCGGCCAAGGAGATGACGACCCGATGAGAATTCTGATGGTCTCGTGGGAGTACCCACCGGTGGTGATCGGCGGGCTCGGTCGGCATGTGCATCATCTGTCCACCGAGCTGGCGGCGGCTGGGCACGACGTCGTGGTGCTCACGCGGCGCCCGTCCGGTACCGACCCGGCGAGCCACCCCACCTCCGACGAGATTTCCGAAGGCGTCCGCGTGGTTGCCGCCGCCGAGGATCCGCACGACTTCGACTTCGGCACCGACATGATGGCGTGGACACTGGCCATGGGCCATGCGATGGTACGCGCCGGATTGGCCTTGGGCCTCAAGGGATCCGGCGATTGGCGCCCCGACGTGGTCCACGCCCACGACTGGCTGGTGGCACATCCGGCGATCACATTGGCCGAGCACTTCGACGTACCGCTGGTTTCGACATTGCACGCCACCGAGGCAGGCCGGCACAGCGGCTGGGTATCAGGCCGCATCAGCCGCCAGGTGCACTCGGTGGAGTGGTGGCTGGCCCGCGAGTCGGACTCGTTGATCACCTGCTCGGCCTCCATGCTCGATGAAGTGTCGGAGCTGTTCGGTTCCGAACTGCCGCAGATTCACGTCATCCGCAACGGAATCGACGTCACCCGTTGGGTATTCGCACCAAGGCAGACCCCCGATGGGTCCCCACCCGTCCTGCTCTTCGTGGGACGGCTCGAATACGAGAAGGGTATCCACGACGCCATCGCGGCACTGCCCAAGATCCGCCGCGCTCACCCCGGCACCGTGCTGGCGGTCGCCGGTGATGGAACACAACAGGATTGGCTCCTCGAACAGGCGCGTAAGCATAAGGTCGTCAAGTCCGTCCAATTCCTGGGCAACCTGGACCACGAGGAATTGCTCCACTGGCTACATCATGCCAACGCCATCTTGCTACCCAGTCACTATGAGCCGTTCGGGATCGTGGCGCTGGAAGCCGCGGCCGCGGGCACTCCCCTGGTGACATCCACCGTGGGCGGACTGGGCGAGGCCGTCATCGATGGCGAGACCGGATTGTCCTTCGACCCACGCGATGTCGCGGGTATCGCGGATGCGGTCAAGCGCACTCTCGACGACCCGCAGGCCGCCGCCGAGCGCGCCGTAGCGGCCCGCGCGCGACTCACCTCGGACTTCGATTGGGCCACCGTTGCCGACGAAACAGCGCAGGTGTACCTCGCGGCGAAGCGCCGCGAACGGGAACCCTTGGGCCGCAGCGTCATCGTCGAACGTCCGCTGCCGGATCGGTAGAGAGGCCGCACCGTGGTAGATGCGACGGACCTGGCAGCGAAGCTGTTCGAGTCCGACCCCCAGTTCCGGTCGGCCATGCCCGACGTGGATGTGATGGATTCCCTGCTGGCGCCCGGCCTGCGATTGTCCCAGGTCCTGCACGCCCTGCTTTCCGGATACGCCGACCGGCCGGTGATGGGGTTCCGGTCCCGCGAGTCGGTTGTTGACCCCGCGACCGGTCGCACGGTCGACCGACTCCTGCCCGCATTCCAGACCATCACCTACGGCCAGCTTCTCGATGACATCTCGGCGATTCTCGCGGAGTGGCAGCACGGCGCCAATGCGATTGCCCCCGGCGATTTCATCGCCACCATCGGCTTCTCCAGCCCCGATTACGTCACCGTCGACCTCGCCGCCCTGATGAATGGGTCCGTATCGATTCCGTTACAACACAACACCTCCGCGGCACTACTGCGCATGATGCTAGAGGAGACCAGCCCGCGGTTGGTCGCCGCGAGCGCCGACAGCCTCGAACTCGCCATAGAAGCGGTACTCGGATTACCTGATCTGCGACGGGTGATGGTGTTCGACTACCGTCCCGACACCGATGATCATCGCGAGAAGCTCGCTGCAGCAAGAGATCGTCTACACACGGCCGGCATGGACGTCATCGTCGAGCCCCTCGCGGAGGTCATCGCGAGGGGACGTCAGCTGCCCGAGCCCACGTTTTACACCGACGGCGACGAACAACGCACCGCGCTCATCATGTACACCTCGGGCAGTACCGGCGCGCCCAAGGGCGCGATGTTCACGGAGTGGACGGTGACCCGCTTCTGGTCCTCGGGTGCCGCGCCGAATCGGGACACCCCGATCATCAACGTCAACTTCCTGCCGCTCAACCATCTTGCGGGCCGAGTAGGGCTGTTGACCGCCTTCATACCCGGCGGCACATGTTATTTCGTTCCCGAGAGTGATCTGTCCACGTTGTTCGAGGACTGGCAGTTGGTGCGCCCCACCCACATGGGCGTGGTCCCCCGGGTGGTCGACATGCTGTTCCAGCATTACCAAACCCGCATGGACGCGCTGACTGCCGAGGGAGCCGATACCGAGTCGGCGGACCGCACCGCCAAAGCCGAACTGCGCGAAGAGGTTCTCGGCGGACGCGTGGTCGCGGGCATGCTCGCCACGGCGCCATTGTCCCCCGAGATGAAGACGTTCCTGGAATCCTCGCTGAGCTTCCATCTGCTCGATCTGTACGGACTGACCGAGGTTGGCGGCGTGTTCCGGGACGGCAAGATCTCCCGCCCACCGGTGCTCGACTACAAGCTTGTCGATGTGCCCGAGCTCGGGTACTACACCACCGACAAACCGCACCCGCGTGGCGAATTGCTCGTCAAGAGTGCCACCGCGACGCCGGGGTACTACAAACGTCCCGACGTCACCGCCGAGGTCTTCGACGTCGACGGCTACTACCGGACCGGCGATGTCATGGCAGAGATCGCTCCCGACGAACTGGTGTACGTGGACCGGCGCAACAACGTGATCAAGCTGTCGCAGGGCGAGTTCGTCGCGGTGGCCAACCTGGAGACTGTGTACGTCGGCGCGCCGCTGGTTCGCCAGATCTTCGTCTACGGCAACAGCGAACGCGCGTATCTGCTGGCGGTGGTCGTGCCCACCGACGAGGCACTGCGCACGCATCCCGATCCTGTCGACCTGAAGAACACGATCCGGGAATCGCTGCAGCGGACAGCCCGCGCCAACCACCTGCACTCGTACGAGCTTCCGGCCGATTTCGTCATCGAGACTACGCCATTCACCATCGAGAGCGGGATGCTCGCGGCCGTCGGTAAACCCATACGGCCCAAGATGATCGAACACTATGGGGATCGCCTCGAACGGCTGTATGTCGACCTCGCGGAGGCGCGCGTCGCGGAGCTGCGGCTGTTGCGCGACACCGCGCAGCAGCGCCCCGTCATCGAAACCGTTACCGAGGCCGCGCAGGCGTTACTAGGCATGTCCTCGGACGCGGTACGCCCCGAGGATCACTTCATCGATCTCGGTGGAGACTCGCTGTCGGCGTTGACCTTTTCCAATCTGCTGCGCGATCTGTTCGATGTCGAGGTGCCGGTCGGCGTGATCACCGGCCCCGCTGCGGATCTTCGGAAACTTGCCGAATACATCGCAACTGAACGCGAAAGCAGCACCGCGACGGCTGCCAGTGTGCACGGGCCGGATGTCTCGGTCATCCATGCCGCCGATCTCACGCTCGACAAGTTCATCGATGCCGAGACATTAGACGCCGCAGCGTTGTTGGAACCGCCCTCCGGCGCGGTCGACACCGTCCTACTCACCGGCGCCAACGGCTATCTCGGCCGGTTCCTGTGCCTGGAGTGGCTGCAACGGTCGGCACAGTCCGATGGCCAGCTGATCTGCCTGGTCCGCGGCGATAGTGATGCCGAAGCCCTGGCACGGCTTGAGGCTGCGTACGGCGATACCGACCCGGCGCTGCTCGACCAGTTCCGCACGTTGGCGCAGCGGCACCTGCGGGTGATTGCGGCCGACATAGCCCAGCCCCGTTTCGGCGTAGACGACGCGACCTGGGAGCAACTGGCCCGCGAGGTCGACAAGATCGTCCATCCGGCAGCGTTGGTAAATCACGTCCTGCCGTACAACCAGTTGTTCCAACCCAACGTCTTTGGCACCGCCGAAGTTATCCGTTTGGCGTTGACCGGGCGGATGAAGCCGGTGACGTACTTGTCGACCATGGCGGTCGCGATGACGGTTCCCGATTTCGACGAGGACGGGGACATCCGCGCGGTGAGCCCCACGCGGCCCGTCGGGGCGGGCTATGCCAACGGCTACGCGAACAGCAAGTGGGCCGGCGAGGTGCTGCTGCGCGAGGCACATGATCTGTGTGGCCTCCCGGCCAGCGTCTTTCGCTCCGACATGATTCTCACCCACCGCCGGTACAGCGGCCAGCTGAACGTCACCGACGCGTTCACGCGGATGCTGCTGAGCCTGGTCCTCACCGGTATCGCGCCGCGCAGCTTCTATCAGGGCGACGGCAACGGCTCTCGGCCCCGAGCCCATTACGAGGGCCTCCCAGTCGATTTCGTGACCGAAGCGATAACAACCCTGGGCCTGGCTGCCACCGAGGGTTTCCGGTCATACGACGTCATGAATCCGCATGACGACGGCATCTCGGTGGATACCTTTGTCGACTGGCTGATCGAAGACGGGCATTACATCGACATCATCGACGACTACGACGAGTGGCTGTCGCGATTCGAGACTGCATTGCGAGGTCTGCCCGACGAACAGCGGCGCGCCTCGGTGCTTCCGCTGCTCGATGCCTACCGAGCGCCGGCCCCCCCACGCCGCGGAGCGTCCATCCCCAACGACACCTTTCGGAAAGCCGTGCAGGAACACGAAATTGGTCACTGCAACGATATACCTCAGATCGACCGCGCGCTCATCACCAAGTACATGTCGGACCTACGGGCGCACCGACTGCTCTGAGGCTGGTGTGCCCGGGTGTTTGATGCTCTCGTAGATCCGGGCGAGACCGTCGGCGCCGTGCCCGGCATCGATCTGCTGACGTATTAGCCCTTGCACCATGGCCAGTGGTTGCCCACCGATGCCCAGGGCCGCGGTGGCCGCCACCATCTTGGTGAGGTCGGAGAACTCCAGGCTCTGCTGGCCGGGCACCGAGTAGTCGCCACCGTCCACCACTGCGGCATATCCGGCGAACTCGGACGTCATCGCGGACAGCCAGGCAGCGGACCGCTTCGCAAAATCGCTCGCCGAGACGCCCGCCGTACCCACCATGGCAGCTCCCTGCAGGAACCCGACGAACATCACGTACATCCCGGCCAGCTGCGCTAAATCGTACAGCGAGGCGAGCCCCGCATCTGATCCGAAATATGAACTGGCGCCCCAGGTATCGAGGATCTTGCGATAACTGTCGAAGACCTCATGCGAGCCGCTGTACAGGATCTCCGATCCTGCACCGCCGATCATGTTCGGCACAGCCATGATTCCGCCGTCGAGGTAGTCGATACCGGCGGCCTCCGCCCACGCTCCGAGCTCACGAGCCTGATCCTGGTTGGTGGTGGTGAGATTGACCAACGCGCGCCCGCGCAACTGGGCCGCCACTGGGTCAAGGGTCTCGTGCACTGAGGCGTGATCGAACAGGCACACCACGATCACCGGCGACGCGGTAACTGCCTCCTCAACCGTCTCCGCAACAACCGCATTGGGCACCACCGCGCCCTTACCCGGGGTCCGGTTCCACACGACAACAGGGGTGCCCGTTGCGGCCACCGAGGCGGCAAGAGCGCGCCCCATCTCGCCGAGACCGAGGAATGTCACAGATGTCTTGTCCGCTGGCTCTGAAGTCACCCACCCATCGTCGGTGTGGTGTCACACCGGGAGCAAGTACGCACTTTCACGTGCCCTACGCACTCCGAGGTAAGCATCCTGGTAGACCAGGCGACATCGAGAGTGGTTGTGACGCAGAACTATCCCCGCGTATACGCAGGCCCCTCGGGCAGTAGGTGCTTGTCTACCAGCGTGTGCCAACGTCGTTGTCGATAACGGAAGAGCACCTTCACTCCCTTGGCTATGACCGGAGTAAGGAAACCCGCGTCGACTTCGATCCGGTCGCTGTACCGGCAACGACGATCACCGGCCGGCTCCACATGCAGGGTGTGGTTCCAGGTGCGCAGGACTCCCCCGTGTTCGTTGGTCCGCACGGTGCGCGTCTCTTCATCGACCTCCACCACATGAATCGTGTGCCGGTACAACGGGATCAGATGTAGCCCCCACAACCGGGCGGTTCCACGTTCACCCACCCGCATGGGTTCGGTGCGCCCGGACAGCGCCGGTGCCCCAAAGACTCCACGGCACACGTACAGAAACGTGCCGGCATATTGCATGGCGCCCCACACCCGGTCGGCGTCGGTGGGCAACTCGGTTTCCAGGTAGACCGTCTTCATGTCACAATTATGAGTAATTACTCATATATTTGGTACTCGCATTCGAGGGAGACGATCGACACGTGTCCGGCCCTCGCCTACAACCACGCAAGCAGCCACGACAGGACCGTGCGGAGGCCACCCGCCGTCGCATCCTGGATGCCGCTGCTCACGTTTTCGCCGACTTCGGCTATGCCGCAGGCACCACGAACCGCATCGCCGAACGAGCTGACGTATCGATCGGCTCGCTGTATCAGTACTTCCCCAACAAGGACTCCATCCTCGTCGAGCTCATGACCGCCCACACCCAGGAAGGTTTTGCGCACGTCCAGCGGCATCTCACCGCCGGCCTACCGGAGTCGATCGAAGACATGCTGCACATCTTCGTCAGAGCTGCCATCGACAACCATCGCGACAACCCGAGGCTGCACCGGGTGCTGTTCGAGGAGGCGCCGCGACCACCCGAGTTCCTGGAGATGCTGCACCGGTCCGAAGATATCGTCGTCGCTCAAGCCGAAGCGATTCTGGCGGCACATCCCGATGTCCGGGTCTCCGAAACAGCCATGGCCGCAAGGATGGTGGTAGCCACCATCGAGTCGTTGACGCACCGTCTGGTGGCTGGCCCTCGGCCGGTCAATCCGCAGTCGTTCGAGGACGAGCTGGTCGGCATGCTGACCCGCTACCTCACCGGCTGACGGTTACAGCAGGTGGTCGGCGATCTGCCCGTGTTCGCCAAACAACTCGGCGTTCCACTTTGCGATGAGCTCGGTGTTGTCGACCTCATTGGGGTGAAAGTCTTTGCGGCGATAGGACAGTAGCCGCCGGAAGACCGTGCGCGAGAAGAAGGGGGAGCCGAATAATCGGACGGCACTCCGATAATGGACCCTGGGATTGTAGAAGTCTCGGTCCCGGAACATGGACATGTACGTCGCACATCCTACCGCGGCAACGAACATCAGCGTGGTGAGCCACATGACGAAAACCCGCATCCGATGGGTTCCGCCGACGGCCTGGTACACATCGAAAGCAACCGCGCGATGCTCGGATTCCTCCAGCGCATGCCACAGCAGCATGGAGCGAATCTCACCCTCCCCCAACATATCCTGAGCGCGTTCGTCGGTCAGGACAGTCTCGGCCAGGATCGCGGTGTAATGCTCCAAGGCCGCCGTCATCGCGAGGCAGTACACCGGCGAGAGGTGGCGTGTCCGCGCTTCCAGCGTCTTGCGGATTACCCGATCGATCAACGCGGTCGGGTAACCCATCTCTTGCAGGCGCTCGTTGAGCACGCGGTGTTCACGGCTGTGCGTGGCTTCCTGACCGATGAATCCGGCCACCTGCCTCGTGAGCTCCGGATCGGTGATCTGATCGGCGACCGCCCGCACCGAGCGGATCATGAACGCCTCACCCTCGGGGAAGGCCGCCGAGAGCACCGCCACCATGTGACTCATCCCCAAGTCGCCCTGAACATAGTGATGGTGCATGGCGCCGGCCGGATAGCGAAACCTGATCCGCCGTGTCTTGATATCCCGATCCATCGTCACCCCACCCCTCCCCTAATGCAGATGACCCACCAGGTGCCCGCCGTCCCCGAACAGCTCGGCATGCCATTTCTCGATGAGCTCGGTGTTGTCGGAGTCATTGGGATGGAAACCGGGACGGTTGTATTCGCCGATACGGCGCCGCACCTCGCGGCTCAGGAAAGGCAAGTGCCGCAGCGCCACAATGCTTTTCACCAACCGGATGGGGTTGTAGGCAGCCTTGTCGCGGAGCAGCGAGATCACCGTCTCGAAGAATGTGGTGTACATGAAGGCAAGGGTGGTGCGACGCATCGCCCAGACACGCAGCCGCTCACTACCACCGACAGCCCGGTAGACATCGAAGGTGACGCAGCGGTGCTCGGCTTCTTCGAAGGCATGCCACAGCAGCATCGAACGCACCTCGCCCTCACCCAGCATGTCCAGGGCACGCTGATCGGTGAGCAGCGTCTCGGCCAGCACCGCGGTGTAATGCTCCAGCGCCGCCGTGACCGCTAGCGTGTAGATCGGCGGGTAATTCCGGGTCTGGAAATTGAAGATCCGGCGTGCGAGCCGCTCCACGAACGCGGTGGGATAGCCCATCTCCTGCAGGCGCTCGTTCAGCTCGCGATGTTCACGCCCGTGCGTCATCTCCTGGCCGATGAACCCGGCCACCTGCTTCTTGAGCTCGGGATCGGTGATCTGGTCCGAATAGCGTCGGACCGACCGGATGAAGAACTCCTCACCCTCCGGGAAAACCGCCGACAGCATCGCCATCATGTGGCTTGAGACCAGGTCACCCTGCACAAAATGGCGATCCAGCGAACCCGGGTGGTAGCGGAACCTGATACGGCGGGTTTTGATCGGCCTGTCCATACTCAGCTTCCCACTACCCCGCTACGACTGATCTCGGTTGGCTTTCCAATTGGCTTCCCATCTGACACTGCCAACGCCGCTCAGGGTACCGCAATCCGGGGGTATCTCGATGTTTCAGGGTTGACATATACCTATATAGGTATATGTTGTATCCATGGCTCGCACCCCCACAACAGCTGACGCGTTCAACGCGATAGCGGAGGCGGGCCGACGTGAGCTTCTCGGTGCCATCGGTACCGGCGAGGTCACGGTCAACGAACTGGTGGCACGGACCCACATGGGTCAACCACAGGTGTCCAAGCACCTGAGCGTGCTCCGCGCCGTCGATCTAGTGCGGGTGCGCTCACATGGACGACACCGCTTCTACCGCGTGAACGGCGCTGCCCTGCGGCCCGTCCACGACTGGGTGGCCGCGTTCGAACGCACCTGGAACGAGCGCCTGGACCGGCTCGACGATCTACTCACCGAACTCAAGGAGGAAGACCAATGACCGAAATCGCCAACCGCTACGGCAGTGCCACCGTCGAATTGCCCTCGGATACCACAATTCTCATCACGCGCTCGTTCGACGCCCCCGCGGCATTGGTGTTCAGGACGCTCACCGAACCGGATCTGGTCAAGCGCTGGTGGGGCTTTGAGACCTCCCAGTGGCAGGTGTGCGAAATCGATCTGCGGGTCGGCGGCACCTATCGGTATGTGATCACCGACGGCGGCATGGAGGTCGGGTTCCATGGTGAATATCGCGAGATCGACACGCCGCACCGCCTGGTCAACACCGAGACATACGAGGGCATGCCCGATGCGTCGGCCCTCGTGTCCACCATCCTCGACGAGGTCGGAGGCGTGACCACCATGCGGGTACTCGTCGAGCACAGCTCCAAGGAACACCGCGACGGCCACATCGACTCAGGCATGGAAGGCGGCATGCAGGTCAGCTACAACCGCATCGAGGATCTGCTGCGCGACCTCGCCTGACTTACTCCCCCTGCCGAGTGCGTACTGCGCACTCGGCAGGGGTCCGTGCGAAATACCCGCCGCTCCGTCCGCGTTGCAGCCACGGTGAACACACTCTTCGCCCGAGAGGCTCATCGATGACCAACCAATTCACCTTCGAATACATCAGCAAGAACCCGCAATGGGTCGGCGAGCAAATCGACGTCTACGAATCCAGCGGCGGCGCCGAAGGCACCACGGTAGAGGGCATGCCTGTGGTGATCCTCTACACCGTCGGTGCGAAGTCGGGACAGATCCGCAAGGCCCCGCTCATGCGCGTTGAGCATGGGGGCGTGTACCTAGCGGTTGGCTCGATCGGTGGAGCACCTAAGAACCCTGCGTGGGTGGCGAATCTGCGGGCCAATCCGGTGTTCGAACTACGTGACGGCGAAAACGTGCAGACCGTCAGTGCCGCGGAGATCGCCGACGAGACCGAGCGCGCAGCGTGGTGGGAACGTGCGGTGGCGGCCTTCCCGCCCTATGCCGAGTACACGACGCGAACCGATCGGGTGTTCCCGCTGTTCACGCTCACTCCGGTGAGCTAGCGGCTGCCTTCTTACGTTCGATGTCGGCCAGCGCCTCGGCCAGTTGCGCACGTTGCGCGGCCGAGGCGTCCCAGGCCACCTTGCGGTTCTTGACGACCCGCGCGGGTGCGCCCACGGCAATCGAGTAGTCCGGGATGACGCCCTTGACCACGGCATGGGCGCCCAGCACGCAGCCGCGCCCAATGATGGTGTCGCGCAGAATTGTCACCTTGGTGGCGATCCAGGTGTCCGGCCCGATCCGCACCGGGGTTTTGATGATCCCCTGGTCTTTGATCGGCACGGTGATGTCATCCATGATGTGGTCAAAATCGCAGACGTAGCACCAATCGGCCATGAGCGCGGAGTCGCCGAACTCGATGTCGATGTACGCGTTGACGACGTTGTCCTTGCCGAACACCACTTTGTCGCCGAGCCGCAGGGACCCTTCGTGGGCACGCAGCGAGTTTCCGTCGCCGATGTGCACCCACCGGCCGATCTCCATCCGCGCCAGTTCGGGTGTGCAGTGAATCTCGACGTTCTTGCCGAGGAACAGCATGCCGCGCGTGACGATGTGCGGGTTGGTGAGCTTGAACTTGAGCAACCGCCAGTACCGCACCAGGTACCACGGCGAATACGCCTTGTTGGCGATGACCCAGCGCAGCGAGGCCATGGTCAGGAATTTGGCCTGCAGCGGGTCCCGCAGGCGCTGGCCGCGCCACCGCTTGTGCAGCGGAGCACCCCACATCGTCGTCATGGCCGCACAGCCTACGGGACCACCGAAGACCGACCGACTACCCTGCGAGGAGCCATTGTCCCGGTCGACCAAAGGAGTGCCTTACCGTGCTTTCCCGGGCACGAGTACTCGCGAGCATTGCCTTCGCGGCACTCCTCACTGTCACCGCCTGCTCCGGCGACGATTCGTGGATCGACATCAAGGCGGCACCCGGTTGGTCGGCCACCTACGCCGACGCGCATAACAGCAGCTACACGTCCACCGAGGGTGCACGCGAGCTGACCCTGGAGTGGAGCCGGAACACCAAGGGCCAGATACGCAGCGCCGCGGCCATCGGCATCGACAACATCATCGCGGTGAGTGCCGACACCCCGGGCGGCTGCACCCTCATGGAGTGGGAGAACAACAAGGCCGCACGCCAGCGGTGGTGCACCCGCATGGTGACCGGGAGCCCGTGGTCCGGGCCGCTGACCGACGGATACAACAACCTCTACCTCGGCCAGCCGGGTGCGGTGGTGTCGTTTCCTCCGACCCAGTGGATCCGGTGGCGTAAGCCCGTCATCGGCGCGCCCACCACGCCCAAGATCGTCGAGCCCGGAAGGCTCCTGATCGTCACCCATCTGGGACAGATCGTGATCTTCGGCGCCCAACGCGGCGACGTGGTCGGTACCCCGATGGATCTGCTGGAAGGTATCGATCCGGCCGATCCGCGACGCGGTCTAGACGATTGCGAAGCGGCGCGACCCAAGTGCCCGGTATCAGCGTCCCCGGCCTATGACCCGGCGACCGGCACCATCGTCACCACCCTGTGGCAGCCCGGCAAACCGGTACCGGTGCTGCTTGGAATCACCTACGACGCCGACGGCAACGTCATCCTGAAACACAAGTGGGCCAACAAGATCATCGACGAGGGCGTCATCGGCTCCCCCGTGATGTCGAATGACGGCGAGACGGTCTACATCAACGACCGCAAGGGCTCACTACATGCCATGCACACCTTCGACGGCAGCCAGAAATGGTCGGTGCCCCTGGGATTCAACGCCACGACGCCGCCGTCGGTCGCCCCGGACGGGACCATCATCGCGGGAACCGGCGACAAGGCCACCCTGGTGGCGATCAAGGACTCCGGGAGCAAGGGTGAGATCGCTTGGCGCCGCGACGATCTCGTCCCGCTTTCGACGTCGAGCCAGGCCGCCGGCCAGGTCGGCTACGCGGTGGTCAAGGACGGCGACAAGGGCCTGGCCCTGACGGTGTTCAACACCGCCGACGGGACCACCGTCAACCGCTACCCACTGCCCGAAGCGGCCGGCTTCCCGGCGGGAATCTCGATCGGACCCGATCAGCGCGTGATCGTCACCCTGAGCGAAGGCATGGTGTACGGGTTCCGCCCGGGGACCTAGCCGCGCACACAAATGCCCGTGCATCACTACCTATCCGAGTGATGACGACCGACAATGGCACACTGCCGCGGAGCCGCATCCTGGTACGTAACACCGCCGGATCAATGTCGACGCCGCGCACGGTGATTTCGACCGACCCACAATCACGCGCGGTGAGCGACTGTCGTAGTCGCTTCTCGCCGTACGCCAACGCCTCCAACACCCGATAGCCCTGCACACCGTCAGGCACGGAATCTCCGGACAGGTAGGCAATGCGGGGGTCCAACTGCCACAACCCATGTCGCGCTGCGTAGTGGCGCACCAGACCTGACCGCACCACGGCACCATCGGGGTCAACGATCCACTCCCCCGCCTCGGCGACCGCGCAGTCATCGGGGTCGGCGTCGGTCAGCCGGAAGCCGTCTCCGGCCGTCGAGAGCACGGTGGCGCTCCGGTGTGCCTGCGCCAGCCCGGCCGACCATAGACACGCCTCGCGGACGCCTCCGTCGAGTGAGACCACCTCGATCTCGCCGCCGAACCCCGTCTGCTCGCACAGCTCGGCGAAGTCCAGTCCCGGAGCGCATTTGACGACCAGTTCGCGATCAGCGTATGTCGCCAGCACCGCATCCAGGGGCGGGGTGTAGGCCGATGGATCGAATCGCCGCCGACCGCCGGAACGACGGCCCGGATCGGCGATGACCACCTCGGCGCGGCTGGACGGTGCCAGCGCATCGGCCCGGCAGATCAGGACACGGTCGCCAATGTTGTGACGCGCCATCGCCGTTCGAACCGGATCGATATCGCTGCCGAGCACCGTCGCCGCGACGCCGTCGAGGGCGGCAAGTTCGGTGCCCACCGAGCAGGTGACGTCGTGCACCACCCGGCCCGCAAGGCGGGCGGCGCGATGCCGAGCGACTACTGCCGGAGTCGCCTGTTGCAGTGCATCATCGGTGAACAACCAGTCCTGCACGGCACCGAGCTTGTTCACTGCCTTGCGGCGCAACAGCACCGTCTGCGCCAATACCGCAGCACGTTCGCCAAACTCGGCACGCAGGGCCGCGGTATCGGCCACCAGGGTGCTCGGGGAGAGCCCGTACACGGATGCCCGTGTTAGGGCCGTCCTGCCCACTGGGGACGACAGATAGTCGACGTCGGCGACGTCTATCACCAGCGGTCGTCGAGAACTACGAGGACTTGAGCCCGGTGATCATCACGTTGTAGTACCAGCCCTTCGGCACCACGTGACGCCAGATGTTCTCGTCCACCCAGCTGAGTGTCTTCCAGCCGCCGAACGCGAACTTCGCCCAACCCCAGCCCAACTTGCCGGCCGGCACCGTCGACTCAAACGTGCGCACCGGCCAGCCGAGCATCGCGGCGGTGAATTCCTCGCTGGCGGTCCGCACGGCAACGGCACCGGCATTGGCGGCCATCTTCTCGAGGTCGGCCGGATCAAAGGTGTGCAGGTCAACAACCCATTCCAGAGCCGCGGCACGCGAATTCTCGTCGAGTTCCTCCTGCGGACGCCGCCAGCTCTCCAATCCGGGCAGCTTCATCGCCTGGACCGTGGCCTTCCACGTCAGATTCGCGAGCGCGCGGGCGTACAGATTTCCAACGGTGGTGGGTTCGCCGGCGAAGATGAACCGCCCGCCCGGCTTGAGCACCCGCAACACCTCGCGCAGGGACAGCTCGACATCGGGGATGTGGTGCAGCACGGCGTGACCCACCACGAGATCGAAGGTGTTGTCGTCGTAGGGAATCCGCTCGGCGTCAGCCACCCGGCCGTCGACATCCAGCCCGAGTTCCTTGCCGGTCCGCGTGGCGACCTTGACCATGCCGGGAGACAGGTCGGTGACCGAACCACGGCGCGCAACACCCGATTGCATGAGGTTCAGCAGGAAGAAACCGGTGCCGCAGCCCAGCTCGAGGGCGCGCTCGTAGGGCAGCTCACGCTGGTCCTCGGCGGGCACGATGGCGTCGAACCGGCCGCGGGCATAGTCGATGCAGCGCTGATCGTAGGAGATCGACCACTTCTCGTCGTAGGTCTCCGCTTCCCAGTCGTGATACAGGATCTGCGCCAGCTTGTTGTCCTCGAAAGCGGCAGCGACCTGCTCGGCGGTGGCCTTCGTGGTCGGCTGGCCGTCCAGCCCCGTAATCTCCGTCATGGCCGTCAGCCTAACTCCTGGTTAGGCTCCCCTGAACCGGGCCGTCCCCGGGCCGATCTCCAGGTGAGCGGCCACCCCGTCCACTCGGTCCTGCGTCGCGAACACCTGGCAAAACAGCTCGCGTTCCCTGTCCAAAGCCTTGACCAAAGGGCTATCGAAGCCATAGTCCATGGCCTGCTTGGCGGCAGCGAGGGCCCGGGGCGGTCCGTCGACGAAGCGTCGGGCCCAGGCGGCGGCCTCGGTGTAGACGTCGTCGGGGGCCACCATCTGATCGATGAGACCAGCGCCACGCGCTTCCTCCGCCCCGACGAAGCGACCGCTGAACACCATCTCCTTGGCCCGGCTCAACCCAACGACCCGCGCCAACCGGGCGGTCCCGCCGCCGCCGGGGATCATGCCGACCAGAATCTCTGGCGACCCGACCTTGACGTTGTCTCCAGCGATCCGCCAGTCGGCCGCCAGCGCCAGCTCCAGGCCGCTGCCCAACGCGTATCCCGTGATCGCCGCGACCGTGGGCTTAGCCAGCTCCGCCACCGCGGTGATCGCGGCCTGGCGGTCTACGGCACTGCGCGCCATCTCGTCACCGGTAAGCTCACCAAGTTCAGCCAAATCATCACCGGCGCAAAAGATTTCGTGACCGCCGTAAACAATCACGACTCTGATGTCCTCGCGAGCGTTCGCCTCCGCGGCGGCCTGGGCGAGTTCGCGGTACATCTGCCGGGTGAAGGTGTTGGTGGGCGGTCGCGACAGCGCGATCGTGCCGATGCCGGGATGCTCGGGCGCGGTGCGCACCGAGACGAACTCAGGCTCCGTCATACCAGCTCCGGTCCGCTCACTTCGGGTATTTCCATGGCGCCCTGGCGGGCAGTCTCATACCGATCGACATCATCGAACTGGACGAACCACCGTCCCTCTTCTTGCTTCAGAATCGGCATGATCGGCGCGATCTCCCGCGATGCGCCCAGAACCTCGGCGACCGTCGCGCCGGAGGAGGACACCGCATCCAGCTGGGACCAGGTGGGAGGAAGCAGGAAGCTGCGACGTTCGGTGAACGCCGTGATGGCCGCCTCCGGGGTCTGCCACCCCGACGCGACCGCCTCGGTGGTGTCACCATCGGCGTCCTGTCCTGCCGGCAATGCCGCGACGAAGAAGAAGGTGTCGTAGCGCCGCGGCTCTGCCTCCGGGGTAATCCAGTTAGCCCACGGCCGCAGCAGATCCGCTCGCAGCAGCAGGCCCTCACGCTGCAGGAACTCGCCAAAGGACAACGTCTTATCGGACAGGTCATGGCGCGCCTGTCGATAGGCCGCGGCGTTCCCCACGATCGCGGTGTCCGAGGTACCGGCGAACAGCACCCCACATTCCTCGAAGGTCTCACGCGCGGCGGCGCATACCAGGGCCGAGGCCAGCTCGGGGGTCACACCCAACTTCCCCGCCCACCAGTCCACGTCGGGACCGACCCACGGCAGATCGGCACGCAGATCACGGGAATCCACCCCACCGCCGGGGAAGACCGTCATCCCGCCGGCGAAGGCCATGGCGTTATCGCGACGCATCAGAAACGCCTCGACACCGACCGCGCCGTCGCGGATCAACACGACCGTGGCAGCGGGCTTCGGCTGTGTTGAATCCTTCTGGGGTGGTGTCACTACTGCCTCCTGGAGTGTGCGGCACGGGGCCGGGCACGTCGCGCGAAATAGCGCCCATCGATCATCTCAACCAGGATCGACTGACCGAACGCGCGGGACAGATTTTCACTCGTCATCACATCCGCCAGCAGACCTTGAGCGACGACGGCGCCCTCCGACAGCAACAGCGCGTGGCTGAAACCAGGTGGAATCTCCTCCACATGGTGTGTCACCAGAACCATCGCGGGCGCATCCGGGTCCGCAGCCAGCTCACCCAACCGCCCCACCAGTTCCTCACGCCCGCCCAGATCCAGACCGGCGGCCGGCTCGTCGAGCAGCAGCAATTCGGGGTCGGTCATCAGCGCGCGCGCAATCAGCACACGCTTGCGTTCACCCTCGGACAGCGTTCCGTACGTGCGTTCGGCCAGGTGTTCGGCGCCGAGGGTCTCGAGCATGTCCACGGCCCGCGCCGTGTCGACCTCCTCGTACTCCTCACGCCAGCGACCCAGCACGGCGTATCCGGCCGAGACCACCAGGTCGCGGACCACCTCGTTATCGGGTATCCGCTGAGCAAGCGCGGCCGAGCTCAGGCCGATCCTGGCCTTGAGCTCGGAGACATCGACGCGGCCCAACCGTTCACCGAGAATGGCGGCGTCACCGGATGTGGGATGTTCCATGGCGGCGGCAATGCGCAGCAATGACGTCTTCCCCGCGCCATTGGGACCGACGACGACCCACCGTTCATCGAGCTCTACCGACCAGGTGACCGGGCCCACCAGCACCTTGCTATTGCGGCGCAGCAGGACATCGCGGAAATCGAGCAGAAGATCCGGATCAATTTCGGGCTCATGCTCTTCACGCAAGCGTTCATCGGCCACTAGGCCATCGTGCCGCATGGGTGGCGCGGGGAGGTGGGCGGGCGTCAGCTCAGCGCGTCGACAGGGAGCCATCTTCGCCATGCATCTGGACCCTTATCGAGTATCCTAATTCGTACGTCAGCAAGCTCGGAAGGAATTCTAGGCAACGACATGACAAACGATCTTGATTCGGATCCTTACCTCGGCATCGTGCATGACATCGGGGTTGCCAACCATCGGCTTCTCACGCAGCTCGACGAACAGGCAAGTCAAATCCAGCAACGTGCAGCTCAGGGTGATGATCGGTCCTGGGTGTGGGCCGATCTCAAGGTATGGCGCCGCCGGGTGGATGCCTTCCAGTCTCAGCTGCGCCGTGACACCACGGCCATCGGGCGCCTGATTGATGCCAATCGGCGAATCAATGGGCAGGGAAAGAGCGAAGATAACAGCACATCGCGACCAGAACCTTCGTCCGAGAGCAACCGCGACGGCCTATACCCCTTCAAGGATCACCGATCGCAAGAGGAATTCGTCGGCAGACTCAACCGGGTCTTCGGGGTCCTGCACACTCCCGGTCGCGGCCCCTACTCCAACAGCGAATTTCTTGTGTTCATGCGAACCGGGGGCACGGTGGTGTCGGCACCGTACCTGTCGCAGTTGCGGAACGCTCAGCGCGGTCGGCCGTCCATGCAGGCGCTGGAGAGCATCGCGCACGCCTTTCGAATCGACGTCCGTTACTTCACAGATAGTGGCTACGCCGACGAGCTGGATCCGGATTTGACTGCACTGGAACTCGCCCGGAACCCGGTGGTGGCCAATCTGACATCCAAGCTGCTCGACCTCCCGGCGGCGCTTCGGGAACAGCTGCTGACCGACGCGGAGTTACGCGACCGACGCGATCAGACAGCCACGTCCTGAGCTGATCTCGCGGGCTCGGGCGACGACGTGCTATCCCGTTGCGTGCTCAGCACCGAGCCCCAACCACTGATCGCCAACAGCCTTCGCGGCACCAGCCGGAGCACCAACTGGATAAGTGGCCCGATCCCGAGCGCGTAGAGCAGGGTGCCCACGCCGACACTCCCCCCGAGCAGCCAGCCCGTCGCCACCACGATGACCTCGATAGCGGTCCTGGTCAACCGCACAGATCGACCGGTGCGATGAACCAGTCCAGTTGTCATTCCGTCACGCGGCCCCGGGCCAAGCCCCGCGCCGACGTAGAGCACCGTGGCGATCGCGTTCAACAGCACGCCACCGACAAGGAACGCCACCCGGATTGACATCGCCGGCGAGTCCGGCAACCAGGCAAGGGTGGTGTCGACGGAGATCGCGAGCACAATGATGTTGGCGATGGTCCCTACACCGGGCTTGTTACGCAACGGGATCCACATAAGAAGCACGACGACCCCGGTCACCGCCGACGCGAGCCCGATGCTCATTCCAGTTCTCATCGAGAGCCCCTGATGGAACACATCCCACGGGTCCAATCCGAGCCCCGCCCGCACCATGAGTGCCATCGACACCCCATAAAGCCACAACCCCACCAGCAGCGAGGAACCCCGCGCGCTCCAACCAATCCATTTCCCGGTCACCAGACGATTTTCTCGACCAACTGGCTTGTTTTTCAATAGCCAGTTGAGCCACACTGGCTCTTATGTCTGATCGCGTGGTCGCTACCGGATTGTCTTCGCGCGAGCGGCTCATCCCTGCCGACACACTGGCCGGTCACCTCGGCCACTGGCGTACCGCGGGCTCCGCAGGACCCGCCTACGGAGCGCTAGCCGACGCGATCAGGCTGCTCATCATCGACGGGCGACTCCCCTTGGGCGCCCGCATCCCCAGTGAACGAGCACTGGCCACGGCGTTGCGCGTGAGCCGAACCACCGTGACCGCCGCCTACGCGGAGCTACGTGACAGTGGATACCTGCGCGGACGTCAGGGCGCGCGCAGCACCACCGCACTGCCGGGGCCCGACCGATCCGATTCGGCCACCACGGCAGTGGCGAGCTCGATGATCGATTTGCAGAATGCCGCGACCGCCGCCCCGGCCGCCGCGGTGCTCGACGCGTATCAGGTGGCGCTGAGCAAGCTGCCCAGCCATCTGCGAGGCATCGGTCACGAGTTGGTGGGCATACCCGAGCTGCGACCCCGCATCGCCGAGCACTTCTCACGACGCGGCCTGCCCACCACCGAGGACCAGATCATGGTGACCTGCGGTGCCCAGCAGGCCATCGCGCTGCTGCTCGGCGCCTTCGTGGAACCCGGTGACCGGGTGCTCGTGGAGCAGCCGGGATATCACGGAGCCCTCGATGCGATCGCTCAGCGTGGTGGACGTCCGGTACCCGTGCCGATGCACACCCACGAGCGGATGTCGGGTTGGGATATGACCGGGATGGAGACCACCATCCGCCAGACGGCCCCCAACCTGGCCTACCTGGTGCTGGACAACCACAACCCCACCGGCCTCACCATGCCGCTGACACAGCGAAAGCTACTGGCAGACATCATCTCCCAAACTCGCACCCGCACGGTCGTGGACGAGTCGCTCGTCGGTGCCTGGCACGAAACACCCGGGCCCGCGCCCATGGCGTCTCTGGTGGCGCGTCCCGATCTGGTGATCACCATCGGGTCGATGTCCAAGTCATTCTGGGGCGGAATGCGCGTTGGCTGGATCCGCGCCGACCGCACCACCATCGCCCGCCTGGCCGCGGTGCGCTCGGCCATGGACACCGGCACGCCCATCCTCGAACAGCTGGCCGCCGCCGAGCTACTGGAACATGCGGCCGAGGTCGAGGCCGCGCAGCGACAGATCTTGCGTGGGCGACGCGCGCTCGTGGTGTCCGAGCTGCGCCGCCGGCTCCCCGACTGGGAGCTTCAGGAAGCCGACGGCGGCCTGTGCATCTGGGCCCGGCTGCCGGCGCCGATGAGTACCGCCCTCGCAGCGGCCGCGGCGCGGCTGGGGGTGCGTATCGCCGCGGGTCCGCGGTTCGGTGTCGGCGGCTCGCTGGAGCGGTTCGTGCGGGTGCCGTTCACTCAGCAGGATGAACAGCTGCTGCGCGGAGTGGAACTGCTCGCCCAGGCCTGGCACACCGTGACAGGTGCTGCACCACTTGCCGATTCGGCGATGGTGGGTTAGCGCTAGTCGTCGAGGATCTCGACGCGGCGCACGCCGCCGTCAACCGCATCGGCAGCCTCGATCTCGGCGCGGGTCACGCCCAGGATGAACAGCACCACATCCAGATACGGCTGACTCACCGACGCATCGGCCACCTCGCGCAGCGCCGGTTTGGCATTGAACGCCACCCCGAGCCCGGCCGCCGAAAGCATGTCGATATCGTTCGCGCCGTCTCCGACGGCGACGGTCTGCGCCAGCGGAACACCCGCCTCGTAGGCAAATTGCCTCAGCGCCTTGGCCTTTCCGGGCCGGTCCACGATCTCCCCGATCACCCGGCCGGTGAGCTTGCCGTCCACGATCTCCAGCACATTGGCCGCCACGAAATCGAGGGCCAGTTCGTGGGCCAGCGGCTCGATCACTTGCCGGAAACCACCGGACACCACACCGCACGAGTACCCGAGTCGGCGCAATGTCCGGATAGTGGTGCGAGCGCCCGGGGTGAGCACCAGTTCGTCGGCGACATCGTCCAGCACGGACTCGGGCAGGCCGGCAAGCGTGGCCACCCGCTGGTGCAGCGACTCGGCGAAGTCCAGTTCCCCGCGCATCGCGGCCTCGGTGATCACCGCGACCTGTTCACGCGCCCCGGCCCGCTCGGCCAACATCTCGATGACCTCGCCCTGGATCAGGGTGGAGTCCACGTCAAAGACGATGAGCCGCTTGGCACGACGGTCCAGGCTGCTGTGCTCGACGGCGATATCCACCGGCTCGTTGACGGCTACCTGGGCCATCGCGGTGTGCAGATCGATATCGGTGAGCCGGTCCTGCGGGACCGTGACCCGCAGCTCAAGTCCCGTCACCGGGTAGTCGGCAATACCCCGAATGAGGTCGATGTTGATACCGAGACCCGCCAATTCGCGGGCCACCGCGCCGAACGCACGCGCCGTAACCGGGCGCCCCAGGACCACGATGGTGTGGGTCGACGGATCCTTGATAACCGAACTGTCCCCGCCGAATTCGACGTCCACGTCGAAGCCGAGCGTGTGCATGGCCTCTTCAAGCTCGTCCTGCAGCGCCTCGATCGCATCGCTGGGGCCCTGCGCCTTGACGAGTACACCAAGCGTGAGCTTGCCGCGGATGACGACCTGTTCGACATTCAGCAGCTCGACGCTGTGGCGGGATAGCACCGCCATGAGCACCGATGTGACACCGGGTTTGTCGGCCCCGGTGACGGTGACAAGAACCGTGACGCTAGCTGTCGTCACCGGTTACTTGTGGCCGCCACCCACGTGCGCCTCAGCGCGCATGCGTTCGGACATGTGCGGGTAGTGCAGCTCGAATGCCGGGCGCTCCGAACGGATTCGGGGCAGCTCGGAGAAGTTGTGCCGCGGCGGCGGGCAGCTGGTGGCCCACTCCAGGGAGTTACCGTAACCCCACGGATCGTCGACGGTGACGACCTCGCCGTAGCGGTAGCTCTTGAAGACGTTCCACAGGAACGGCAGCGTCGAGGCGCCCAGGATGAAGGCGCCGACCGTCGAGAAAGAGTTCAGGAAGGTGAAGCCGTCGGTCGGCAGGTAGTCGGCGTAGCGGCGCGGCATGCCCTGGTTGCCCAGCCAGTGCTGCACCAGGAAGGTGGAGTGGAACCCGATGAAGGTAAGCCAAAAGTGGAACTTGCCCAGGCGCTCGTCGAGCAGACGGCCCGTCATCTTCGGGAACCAGAAGTAGATACCGGCGTAGGTCGCGAACACGATGGTGCCGAAGAGCACGTAGTGGAAGTGCGCGATCACGAAGTACGAGTCGGTGACGTGGAAGTCGACCGGCGGCATGGCCAGCAGCACACCGGTCAGACCACCAAACAGGAAGGTGACCAGGAAGCCGACCGAGAACAGCATCGGCGTCTCGAAGGTCAACTGCCCCTTCCACATGGTGCCGATCCAGTTGAAGAACTTGATACCGGTCGGAACCGCGATCAGGAACGTCATGAAGGAGAAGAACGGCAGCAGCACGGCGCCGGTGGCGTACATGTGGTGCGCCCACACCGCGATGGACAGCGCTGCGATACCCAGGGTGGCGTAGATCAGCGTCGTGTAACCGAAGATCGGCTTGCGGCTGAACACCGGGAAGATCTCCGAGACGATGCCGAAGAACGGCAGCGCAATGATGTAGACCTCGGGGTGTCCGAAGAACCAGAACAGGTGCTGCCACAGCAGAACTCCGCCGTTGGCGGGGTCGAAGATGTGGGCACCGAGGTGACGGTCGGCGGCCAAACCGAACAGTGCGGCGGTCAGCAGCGGGAACGCCAGCAGCACCAGCACGCTGGTCACCAGGATGTTCCAGGTGAAGATCGGCATCCGGAACATGGTCATGCCGGGGGCGCGCATACACACGACGGTGGTGATCATGTTGACCGCGCCGAGGATGGTGCCCAGACCACCGACGGCCAGACCCATGATCCACAGGTCGGCACCGGCACCCGGTGAGTGAATGGCGTCGGTCAGCGGGGTGTAGGCGGTCCAGCCGAAGTCGGCGGCGCCACCGGGGGTGATGAAGCCGGCGATAGCGATCATGGCGCCGAACAGGAAGAGCCAGAAGGAGAAGGCGTTAAGACGCGGGAAGGCAACGTCAGGGGCGCCGATCTGCAGCGGCAGCACCACGTTCGCAAAGCCGAACACGATGGGTGTCGCATAGAACAGCAGCATCACCGTGCCGTGCATGGTGAACAGCTGGTTGAACTGCTCGTTGGACAGGAACTGCAGTCCCGGCACGGCCAGCTCGGCGCGCATGAACAGCGCCATCAGGCCACCGATGAGGAAGAACGCGAAGCACGCGACCAGGTACATGATGCCGATCAACTTGTGATCGGTGGTCGTGATCATGCGATAGATCAGAGTGCCCCGGGCTCCCATACGGGCCGGGAAGGGGCGGCTGGCCTGCAATCCACCAATGGGGGGTGCTTCGGCGGTCACGACTCCTCCGATTCCTCGTCATGCGCGGCCCGTTCTACTGGCCGCATCTTCGGTGAATCCTAGCCCGCGCCACCGCCGATCGCGGAGCGGGTCCTACAGAGAGTCGTACTTAGGGTTGTTTCCGATCCGTGCGGGCGTGGTCAGGGCGTCCTACCCGCGTGTTCACCGCCCCGCGCGGTAAGTTCAACCGGGTGCAGACAGTGAGGCTCAGGGGTGCCGCAGCCACGTTGGCAGCGGCGATCGCGGTGACGATGTCCGGTTGTACGGAGAAGCCCACCGACGAGACCCCGAGCACCCTGGTCACCAGTCCCACCAAGATCGCCGGCGCCGGAGTGCTGGGCAACGCACGCAAGCCCGACGAATCCTGCGCCAAGGATGCCGCGGCGCTCGACCCGGAGGCTTCCCGCGAAGTGCGCCATGCCCAAGGCGAGACCGAGGTACCCGAGGATGCCAAACGCATCGTGGTCCTCGACGCCGGCGCGATCGACACCCTGTGTGCGCTGGGGATTCAGGACCGCATCGTGGGCGTGGCGCTGGCCGATAACGCGACGGCTCCCCCGTCATACCTGGGCACCGTGGTGCACAACCTGCCGTCTATCGGTTCGATGGCCTCCCCAGACCTGGCCAAGATCGGTGCCGCCAAGCCCGATCTCATCCTGAGCTCGGCCGGCGAACAGAACTCCTATCTGGACCTGAGCGCCATCGCGCCGACCGTGATCGTGTCCGGACGCGACCTGGCCGAGCACGTCCGCTTGGTGGGCAAGGCCACCCGGCGAACCGCGGACACCGACAAGCTGTGGACCGGTTTCGTGGACGCCGCCAAGAAGGTGGGCCGCGAAAACGACGCCGCACATTTCCAGGCCTCGATCGTTCAGTTCACCGATCAGACGGTGCGGGTGTACGGCGCCAGCAACTTCCCGGCATCGGTGTTCGCCACAGTCGGACTGGATCGGCCTGCTACCCAACGGTTTACCGACACTCCGTTCATCGAGGTCAGCACGGAGGACTTCTCGGCTGTCGAGGGCGACATCGTCTACGTCTCATTCTCGAGCCCGTCGGCACGGGACCGCGCCGCCCGGATCTTCGGCACCAAGCCCTGGATGGCGCTCGGCGCCAGCCGCGACAACCGGGTGTTCGCGGTCAACAACGAGGTGTGGCAGACCGGGGACGGAATCGTCGCGGGACGCGGTATCCTCGACGATCTGCACTGGGTCAACGCACCGATCAACTAACAGTTACGCTCCCGGCATGCACCACGTGCTGAGCCTCACGTACACCCAGCCGCTCGACGTCGTCAATGAGGTCCGACCGGATCATGCCGCCTGGATCGCCGACGAAATCGAAGCGGGACGCCTGATCCTGGCGGGTCGCAACGAGCACGCCACCGGCGGCGTTCTCATCAGCGGAGACATCAGTGTCGAGGAGGCGGAGGCCTTGATTGCCGTCGACCCGTACACCACGGCCGGTGTCGCCGAGTACACGCGCACCGGGTTCAACGTCAGCTTCAAAGCAGCGGGAATACCGTGACCGACAAAGGTTTTCCCGATAATCGTTGGGGCGATCCCGACAGCGCACTGTCCCGGGTCGCCGCCAAATTCGCCGCGACGAAGCCGGGTTCGTGGACCATCCGCAAGCTGACGCCCCTGGACCGGGCCGTCATGGAGCGCACGGGAAGCCGGTACACCGTGCTGGGCCCCTTGGGCCTGTCGACGCTGCTGCTCACCACCACGGGCTGCAAGTCGGGGCAGCCTCGAGTTTCACCGCTGCTGTACCTGCACGATGGTGACCGAATCGCACTGGTGGGCAGCAACTTCGGCCAGGAAAAGCACCCGGCGTGGACTGCCAATCTGCTGGCCGATCCGCGCGCGAAGGTGACATTGGCCGGGCAGAAGATCGACGTGGTCGCGACCCTGGTGCAGGGCCCCGAGCGCGACGACTACTACCGCCGTTTCGAGGCGATGCTGCACGTCTACGCGGCCTATAAGGGTCGTACCGACCGCGAGATCCGGGTCTTCACGCTGCAACGCGCGGACTAGATTTCGGGCCGCCGGTGCCGATGCACGCTCCGCGCACTAACCCACCCCGACGGTCAGCCGTTTCACCGAACGCAAAATGTGATTGGTGGCCAACACATGTCCGCGGGTTCCGATCACCAGCGCTCGGTAGATCCGACCGCGCAATCCGGGAAAGTCCGCGTACGTTTGCGCACGCAATTGCGTACCGCCGTCCTTGGTTTCGCCGAGCTCGAAGACCAGTTCGTAACGCGAGAAGCGGTGCCTCCCGACCAAGCTCAGGTGCTGCCCGGGCTCGACCTCGTTGACCGCGAATCCCGCGCGCGGCCGAGTACCCAACAGGGCGCCGAGAGGACTGCGCTCGGCGGATCGCAACATCGCGTCGGCGTAGCGCCGCAGGTTCTCCCACACCTGCGCACGCGGCGCGTCGATCCGGATTGCGTGCTCATCAATATAGGATAAATGTTCCATATCTCCAGGTTTACCAGAATTAGGACGAATATTCCAGATGGCGCCCGGACGCAAACACACCAGCGATAACATCCTTGATGCGGTGCTGTCCCTGCTGCTCGACGGCGGCCCCCGTGCCGCAACCATCGCGGCCATCGCTACCGCCTCCGGCGCCCCGCCGGGGACGCTGAATCACCGCTTTGGCAATCGCGAGGCCATCCTGTCGGCGACGTGGCTGCGAGCGGTCGAGCGATTCCACGCGCATGCGTTCGGCGCCCTACGCTGCGCCGCCGACCCTGTTGAAACAGCAGTGGCACTGGCGCTTTCGGTGCCCGCGTTCGCGCGCGCGTATCCGGACGATGCCCGGCTGCTGCTGTCGCTACGCAGCGCCGATGTTCTGGGCGCCGACGCCGCTTCACGACTGGAGGCGATGAACGAGCCACTGTTCGCCGCGATGCGGAATCTCACCAAGGCGATCTACGGCCGCGCGGACGCGCGCTCGCGCGACCGGTTGACGCGTGCCGTGGTGGACTTGCCGTATGCCGCGGTACGCCGACACATGCCGTCCCTGCCGAGCTGGCTCGACGAGGAGCTCGCGGAGGCGGTTCACCGACTGCTGGCACCATGACTGAACCCGCACGCCACAGGCTCCTCGCACCGGTGCTCATGCTGATCAGCGGGACCTCGCTGTACATCGGTGCCGCTGCGGGTGTCAGCTTGTTCCGGTGGCTCGACCCGGCGAGCGTGGCCTGGCTGCGGATATGCGGGGCCGCCGTGGTGCTCCTGGCCATTGTGCGTCCCGGACGTTCGGCGTGGCGGGGCCGGGCGCTGTGGTGGGCGGGCGGCTTCGGGGTGGTCACCGCGCTGATGAACATGTCCTTCTACCTGGCCATCGACCGATTGCCGCTGGGGACCGCGGTGGCCATCGAGTTCCTAGGACCTATCGCCATCGCCGCCATCGGTTCTCGCTCCGCGCGCGAGGGCTTCTCAGTAGTGGCCGCGCTCATCGGGGTGATTCTGATCGCCGATGTGCAGCTCTCGGCCGAGCCGATCGGCCTGGCCTTCGCGCTGCTGGCCGCGCTCTTCTGGGCTGGATACATCGTCCTCGGAAAACGCGTTGCACTACAAGGAAACCCGGCGGACTCGCTGGCGGTCGGATTTACCGTCGCCACGATCGTGACCGCTCCGGTCTTGGTGCTCGGACTGGCCGGTATCCATGGCGACGTGCCCATGGCCCACATCCTCATTCTGGGACTGCTGATGGGCGTGCTATCCAACGTCATCCCCTACGGGCTCGACCAGGTGATCCTGCGGCGGGCCGGACGCAGCTACTTCGCGGTGCTCTTGGCGCTGCTGCCGCTCACCGCGACCGCTATCGGCGTCCTCGTCATGCACCAGATTCCCAGCACACCGGAGCTTTTCGGCATCCTTGCGATCGTGGTAGCAGTGGCTTCTCGCCGCGACTCCCCGCCGAGTGGAGAACAACGATGAGAATCCTGCAGAAACCCAATCCCCCCAGTGGATTCCGGCGCACGCTGTGGCGCCTACCCATCCAGCTCTACCACGCTGGCCTCGGATTCCTGGTGGGCCAACGGCTCATGCTGCTCACGCATACCGGGCGGATATCGGGCCAACCGCGCCAAACCGTCCTGGAAGTCGTCGGCCGCGAGCAGGGCGACTACCTCGCGGCGTCCGGATTCGGCACCGCCGCCGACTGGTTCAAGAACATCCGCAAGGCACCCGAGGCCGTCATTCAGATTGGCAACCGGCGTCTGGACGCCCACGCCACCGTGCTGTCCTCCGACGAGGGAGCGGCGCTCATGGAGCGGTATGCCATGCGGCATCCCAAGGCGGCACGGCGGCTGTGCAAGATCATGGGCTTCGAGGTCGACGGCACCGCCGCCGACTTCCGCGAGGTTGGCCGGATGATCCCTTTCGTGAGGTTCACGCCCGCCTCGTAGCAGTGCTGCCAGGACGTGCTCAGCCCGTACCCGTACACTCCGCGAGCAACTGGATAGTGACAACTCGGGAGGGTATGCGTGATCACGACTGCGACGAACTGGAGCACCGAAATCTGGCGCTCGCTGGTATGGATCAGCTGGGTGTGGCCACTCACCATGGTCTGCTTCATCCTGATCGCGATCGCACTCACCAGGCTTACCCAATGGGGTCGGCAGTTCTGGCGTATCACCGGCGAATACTTCACCGATCGCAACCACCTGAGCCCGTGGCTCAGGTTGGCAATCGTCGTTTTGGCCGTGGTCGCCGATGTCCGGCTGACAGTGGTGTTCTCCTACTACTACAACGACATGTCCAAAGGAATCCAGTTCATCGTGCAAGCTCTGGCGCGCGACGGACAGGGCATGGCGGACGCCAAGGCGTTCTTCTGGAGCAACGTCATCAGGTTCTGTGTCCTCGCCGCGATCAACATCGGGCTAGTGGTCCTGGACCTCTATCTGTTGCAGCTCTTCATTATTCCGTGGCGAGTCTGGCTCACCGAGCGGGTAACCCACAATTGGCTGTCCGATCGCGCGTTCTACCGGTCGCGATTCATCGACAACACCATCGACAACCCGGATCAGCGAATCCAGGCCGATATCAACAACTTTGTCGCCATGTCCACAGCACCGGAAAGCCTGCAACAGACCTCGACGCATCTCGCATTCGGCGCGGTGAACGCGTGCATCACGTTGCCCTCGTTCACCATCATCCTGTGGGGCCTGTCCGGACCATTGACAGTGCTGGGCGTCGAAATACCCAGGGCGCTGGTCTTTCTGACGTATATCTATGTGATCGTCGCATCGGTCATTGCCTTCCGAGTTGGACGCCCGCTGATCCGCCGGTTCTTCCTCAACGAACGGCTCAATGCCATGTTCCGCTATGCGCTGGTGCGGTTGCGGGATACTGCCGAGAGTGTCGCGCTCTACCGCGGCGAACGCGCGGAATCACATCAGCTCAAGGGGCGATTTGACGCCATCATCGCCAACTTCTGGCAGATCACCTACCGCACCATGGGACTTACTGGCTGGAACTTCGCAGTCTCTCAGTCCGCCGCTATTTTCAGCCTCGTGATCCAGGCCCCACGTCTTATCGCGGGCCAGATTACGTATGGTGACGTCAGTCAGAGCTCAAACGCTTTCGGCCAAGTCCACGACAAACTGTCCTTCTTCCGGAACGCGTACGACAGATTCGCTGCGTACCGAGCGACAGTAAATCGTCTCGATGGGCTCCTCCAGGCGAACGACCAGTCCCGGGAGTTGCCGTCGCTCGACCCCGGCAACCAAGACCACGGCATCTCACTGGAAAACATCTATGTCCGAAAGCCCAACGGCGACAATCTCATCGATGACGTCAATCTGGAGCTAGGTGCCGGTGATGCCCTCGTCATCAAGGGCTCTTCCGGTAGCGGTAAGACCACGTTGCTGCGCTCGCTTGGACAGCTATGGCCGTACGCGGACGGGCATTGGAGCCGGCCCGGCGGCGAACACGAGACCATGTTCATCTCGCAGCTGCCCTACATCCCCCTAGGGAATCTGCGCGACGCGCTGACTTACCCCGCCGAGCCGGGCACCTTCTCCGACGAGGAACTGCGCGAGACCCTGGAGAAGGTTTCCCTGGCGCACCTCGTGGACCGTCTCACCGAGGAGTCTGACTGGATCAAGGTGCTCTCGCCAGGCGAACAGCAGCGTGTTGCCTTCGCGCGCATCGTCCTGATCAAGCCCAAGGTGGTCTTCATGGACGAATCCACCTCGGCGCTCGACGAGGGCCTGGAGTTCGCGCTGTACCGCCTGATTCGCACCGAGGTGCCCGACTGCACCGTCGTCAGCGTCAGCCACCGCAGCACGGTCGACCAGCATCACACACAGAAACTAGAGCTCCTCGGCGGTGGGCAATGGTCGCTGTCGCAGGTCTGAGCTGCCTAGGCCGTGGACGGCGAGTACCCTGAGATCGGTAGCTTCGTTAACTATCTCAAAAGGACGCATATATGGTCACCGTCTCGGCCTATGCCGCCACGTCCGGCAAGGAACCACTAGTCCCCACCACCATCGAGCGGCGTGAAGTCGGACCGCACGATGTCTTCATCGACATCAAGTTCGCCGGCATCTGCCACTCCGACATCCACACCGTCCGCGACGAGTGGGGACGCGCCAACTACCCGATCGTCCCAGGTCACGAGATCGCTGGCGTGGTCACCGCGGTCGGGTCGGAAGTCACCAAGTTCAAGCCCGGCGATCACGCCGGTGTCGGCTGCATGGTCGAGTCGTGCCGCACCTGTCCCCAGTGCCTCGCCGGGCTGCAGCAGTACTGCAGCGGGGGCGGCATGGTCGGCACCTACGGCGCCAAGGACCGTGACGGCACCCAGACGCAGGGTGGATACAGCCAGGCCGTCGTCGTCAACGAGGACTTCGTGCTGCGCATCCCCGACAGCCTGCCGCTGGACAAGGCGGCGCCGCTGCTGTGTGCGGGCATCACCACCTACTCCCCGCTGCGGCACTGGGGTGCCGGTCCGGGCAAGCGTGTCGCCGTCATCGGTCTCGGCGGGCTCGGGCATATGGCTGTCAAGCTGGGCGCAGCGATGGGCGCCGAGATCACAGTGCTCAGCCAGTCGCTGAAGAAGCTCGAAGACGGAATGAGCCTGGGCGCCAGCCACTACTACGCCACATCCGATCCGGCCACCTTCAAGACCCTGCGCTACGGCTTCGATCTCATCCTCAACACCGTCTCCGCCAATCTCGATATGGGCAAGTACTTGGGTCTACTCAACGTGGATGGGACGCTGGTGGAGCTGGGTGCACCGGAGAACCCGATCGAGGTTCCGGCGTTCCCACTGTTGTTCGGTCGCCGCAGCCTGTCCGGTTCCGGCATCGGCGGGATTCCGGAAACCCAAGAGATGCTTGACTTCTGCGCCGAGCACAACATCGGCTCGGAGATCGAGGTCATCGACGCCAACTACATCAATGAGGCGTACGAGCGTGTGATCGCCAGCGATGTGCGGTACCGCTTCGTCATCGACACCGCGACGCTTTAGTTTCGGTCGAGTGGGAATCTCACGAGACATATGCTCGAATCCCTCGTGAGATTCCCACTCACCGCAGGCTGACGGCGCTCTAAGTTTCATCCCGAGTGCAACCGGTGACTTATGTCGCCAGGGCGCCAATGCTGAGGGGATGAGCCGTGTCATCCGTTTCAACGCATTCGATATGAATTGCGTTGCGCACCAATCCCCCGGCCTGTGGCGGCACCCCGACGACCAGTCCTGGCGGTACAAGGATTTGTCCTACTGGACCAATCTCGCCCAGCTTCTCGAACGCGGTCGCTTCGATGGCCTGTTCATCGCCGATGTGCTTGGCACCTATGACATCTACGGTGCCAGCGACGAGGCAGCCATCCGCCAGGCCGCACAGATCCCCGTCGCCGATCCCCTGCTGCTGGTCTCGGCGATGGCGCTAGTGACCGAGCACCTCGGCTTCGGAGTAACCACCGGCACCGGATTCGAACATCCATATCCATTCGCGCGCAGGCTATCTACCCTCGATCACCTCACCGGCGGGCGCGTCGGCTGGAACGTCGTCACCGGATACCTGCCCGCCGCGGCACGCAACATGGGCCAGACCGACCAGCCCGCGCATGACGCCCGGTATGACCACGCCGACGAGTACCTTGAGGTGCTCTACAAACTGTGGGAAGGCTCCTGGGAAGACGACGCCGTTATCCGCGATACCGCACGCGGTGTCTTCACCGATCCCGACAAGGTGCACCACATCGGCCATGAGGGAACGCATTTCAGTGTGCCCGGCGTGCACCTGGTGGAGCCGTCACCGCAGCGGACTCCGGTGATCTATCAGGCGGGGTCCTCGCCGCGCGGGGTGCGCTTCGCCGCGGAAAACGCCGAGGCGGTGTTCACCGCGGCCCCCACCAAGGAGCTGCTACGCCAGACCGTCACCACCATCCGTCGCGAGTTGGAGTTGGCAGGGAGAGATCCCTACTCCGCCAAGATCTTCAACCTCACCACCGTCATCACCGGAGAGAACTCGGAAGCGGCGCATGCCAAACACGCCGAACTGCTGAGCTACGGCAGTGCCGAGGGTGCGCTGGTGTTCATGTCCGGCTGGATGGGTATCGACCTGGCCCGCTACGGCCTGAACGAGCCAATCGGAAACGTCGACTCCAACGCGATCCTGTCGGCGGTCGCGGCGTTTCAAGCAGCCACCGATGACGGTCGGGAATGGACGGTGCGCGATATCGCCGAGTGGGGTGAGATCGGCGGGATGGGGCCACGCGTCGTCGGCTCGGGCACCGAGGTGGCCGACACTCTGCAGGAGTGGGTGGAGGAAACCGATGTCGACGGCTTCAACCTGGCCTACGCGATCACACCCGGCACCTTTGAGGACTTCATCGAGCACGTGGTCCCAGTGCTGACCGAGCGCGGTGCCTACCAAAATGCTTACACACCAGGAACATTGCGCCACAAGCTGCTGGGTAACGGTGATCGGCTGCCCACCGAGCATCGCGGCGCCAAGTACCGGGTCGGTGGACCGCTGTCGACAATCATCGACCGACCATCCACCGTGCCGTCGTCTTCGGGCTCTGCTGCGCCCGTTCCCACCCGCGGGAGGTAGATTCCGTGCATGACAAACGGGGTGGGTCTTGTTGCTAGCGCCGCTGTCGCCGCCTTGTGCGCCGGCCTGATCGGCGCTCAACCGGTTGCTGCGGATCCACCGCCGGGATTCCCCGATATCAGCGGTCTCCCGACCGTCGACGCGAGCCAGTACCTGATTTACCCGTCGACCCAGTTCACCACGCCAAGCGGATTGATCTGCACGGCAGCCGGACGAAACCCCTACTTTGGCGTGAGCTGTTCCGGCGCAGCGGTCGGGTCAACATCCGCGGCGCTCGACATGAGTCGGCATGCGCGGCACAATGATTCGCCGGCCACGATATCGACCAGCTCAGTTCATACGAATCCAGCGGGCATCCACGCGCTGCCGACCAACCACATCATCACGCTACGACCGAACATCTGCTACGACGGCCAGCAATCGCCATGCGCCGGTGCCACCCTCGGATGCGCGGTGGTCGACTCCGCGACCACCGCGTGCATCATTGACGAAGAGGTCGTCGGGACCCACGGATTTGTGCTGAGCCCAGAACGCAACTGGGCGTTCTAATTACGCGTCGAGCGCGGTGGAGTCCACACCGGCAAGTGGCCAGCCGCCCGCGGCCAGGCGCGAGGCCACACGCGAAATGTCTTGAGCGGTGGGATCATCCTTCGTCACATCGGTGATGAACTTCTCGATCTCGTCCTGGCTCACCACACCGTCGACCTGAGCGGGTGACGCGGGGTCGGTCAGCTTGGCGACCACTTCCTTGACCTGGTCTTCAGTCAGCGTGCGGCGCAGCAGCGCCAGCAGCGGGAACCGATCCGTGGGGGGAACGCCCTCCGGGTATCCCGCGGACAGCCAGGACAGGATCGAACCGATAATCGATGTGCTCGTCACGGTCATAGTGTCCCCGGCCCGGGCGCCGGGCGCGAGACGGCACGAGCACAGTTCACCGGCCGTTCATTTGTAGAGAACGAGCTAGAAGTCCCAGTCCTCGTCTTCGGTGTTGACGGCCTTACCGATGACGTACGAGGAGCCCGACCCCGAGAAGAAGTCGTGATTCTCGTCGGCGTTCGGCGAGAGCGCCGACAGGATCGCCGGATTCACGTCGGTCTCCTCGCGCGGGAACAGTGCCTCATAGCCCAGATTCATCAGGGCCTTGTTGGCGTTGTATCGCAGGAACTTCTTGACGTCCTCGGTGAGCCCGACCTCGTCGTAAAGATCTTCGGTGTAATCGGTTTCGTTCTCGTACAGCTCGTAGAGCAGGTCGTAGGTGTATTCCTTGAGCTCGGCGCGCTTGGCCTCATCGACCCGCTCCAGACCTCGCTGGTACTTGTACCCGATGTAGTACCCGTGCACCGCCTCGTCGCGAATGATGAGCCTGATCATGTCGGCAGTGTTGGTGAGTTTGGCCCGGCTCGACCAGTACATCGGAAGATAGAAGCCCGAGTAGAACAGGAAGCTCTCCAGCAAGGTCGAGGCAACCTTGCGCTTGAGCGGCTCATCGCCCCGGTAGTACTCCATGACGATCTCGGCCTTGCGTTGCAGGTTCGAGTTCTCCTCCGACCAGCGGAACGCATCGTCGATCTCGCGCGTGGAGCACAGCGTCGAGAAGATCGAGCTGTAACTCTTGGCGTGCACCGACTCCATAAATGCGATGTTGGTGTACACCGCTTCCTCGTGCGGAGTGATCGCATCGGGGATCAGGCTGACCGCGCCGACGGTGCCCTGAATGGTGTCCAGCAGCGTCAGGCCCGTGAAAACCCGCATGGTCAACTGCTTTTCGTGATCGGTGAGAGTGTTCCACGACGGGATGTCGTTGGATACCGGCACCTTTTCAGGTAGCCAGAAGTTACCGGTGAGCCGATCCCAGACCTCGGCATCCTTCTCATCGGGAACCCGGTTCCAGTTGATCGCCGAGACGCGGCTGACCAGCTTAAGTTTTTCACTCACGAGATCACTCCTGGAGAACGTCAAACAGATTCGCGGGATTCGCTGACTGTTCCAGAGACACTACCCCTGGGGTACGACAACAAAGCGCAACACAACGTGTTGTGGTTAAGCGTGTCGAGCCGATTCGCGAGAATCCCTAGTGACACAAACTTGACACGTGTAAAGTCCGTGGTCATGGGCTCATCCAGGGACAAAATCAACGGGAAAACAATCGCCATCACCGGTGCCGCGCGCGGTATCGGCTACGCCACCGCCACCGCGCTGCTGCGCCGCGGGGCGCGCGTGGTGATCGGCGACCGTGATGTCGAGGCGCTCGGGGCCGCGGTCGAAGGACTCAAGGAAGAAGGAAACGTCGACGCCCACCCGGTCGACGTCACCGACCCCGCATCGTTCAAGCGATTCCTCGAAGCCGCCAGCGCCGGCGGGCCGGTCGACGTGCTCGTCAACAACGCGGGCGTCATGCCGATCGGCCCCTTCCTGTCCACCAGCGACCGTGCGATCCGATCGATGCTCGAGGTCAACCTGTACGGCGTCATCAACGGTTGCCAGCTCGCCCTCCCCGAAATGGTGGCCCGCCGCAGCGGCCAGATCATCAACATCGCCTCCGTCGCGGGACTCATGGCGGTACCGGGCATGGCGGTCTACAACGCCTCGAAGTTCGGGGTGGTGGGCCTGTCACGCGCGCTGAGCGACGAGTTCGCACCGCAGGGAGTCCAGGTCAGCGCGGTGCTGCCGACCTTCACCAACACCGAGCTGATTGCGGGCACCGATTCCACCGGCGCCAACAAGCCTGTCGAACCCGAGGACATCGCCGATGCGGTAGTGCGCATCATCGAGAAGCCACGTGTTCAGCTGACCGTCCCTAAGCCCCTCGGCGCCGTCACCACGATCGTCAACTCCCTACCTACCGGCATCCGCCGGTTCATGAGCAAAAAGACCGGAACCGATCGTGTCTTCCTCGAGTTCGATACCAGTGCACGCAGCGCATACGAGAATCGCGCCGGGTCAAGCCTCGGCGTGACTAAGCCCGACCAGGAATAGAGCGCTGGCTGGCCCTACTATTTGACCTGTGAGCGAGAACCACTACGACATCGCGGTAGTCGGCGGGGGCCCGGCGGGGTCATCTGCGGCCTGGCAGGCCGCCCGCACGGGTGCCCGCGTGGTTCTCGTCGACAAGGCCGAGTTCCCGCGGGACAAGCCGTGCGGTGACGGGCTGACCGCACGCGCGGTGAGCTACCTGCAGAAGATGGGCCTGGCCGATGAGGTCGCGCAGTTCCATCGGGTCGACGGTGTGCGTGTTGATAGCGGCAACGTCTGGGAGCTGACTTTCCCCCGTCGCCCCGGGATGCCCAACCACGGGCATGTGGTGCGCCGGCCGGAGTTAGACACCCTGCTGCTCAAGCACGCCGAATCGGCGGGCGTCGAAGTGCGCCAGTCCACGGAGGCGGTAGGCCCGATCGGCGACGGCGACCTGGTGAAGGGCGTCGAGGTCAAGACCGCCAGTGGATCTCGCGAGAAGATCTCCGCCGACGCGGTGATCGTCGCCGACGGCGCCTACTCCCCCTTTAAACGGGCGATGAAAATCGATTCGGAAGTCAAGGGGTACACCGCGATTGCCATCCGTGCCGAGATGGCGGCCAATCGCGAAGACTCAAACATGCTCGACATCGACCTGCGGCTGTTTCACAAGCAGGACGCCCTGCCCGGCTACGGCTGGGTGTTCCCGCTCGGCGGCGGGCGGATCAACGTCGGCATCGGCTACATGAACAGCTACCGGCACTGGCAGGACGTCAACGCCGCCGACGTGCTGGATGCGTACATGAAAAAGCTTCCGGCGCAATGGGAATTACCCGACGTCGCCGAGCTGCGCAAAAACAAGAGCGTGCGCGCGTGGCGGCTGCCAATGGGCTTCGTGTCCTGGCCGCCGTGGCGCCCGGGGGTGCTGTTCGTCGGTGACGCGCTAGGCGCGGGCAAGCCGGTTAGCGGCGCGGGAATCTCCAAGGCGCTCGAATCCGGTTTGGTGGCAGGCGAATGCGCTGTTGCCGCCTTGCAGAACGACGGCCCCGAGGACTTCTCCAACTTCGAGCAGCGCATGTACGACGCCTGGGGTCGCGAGTATCGGCGCGGGCGGATGATGCATAAAGCGCTGGGCAATCCATGGCTGTGCGATAAGGGCATCAAGCTGATGGACAACTCGACATTCCGCGAGAACCTACTCAAGGTGCTCTATAAGCAGGCGCAGGGGCCGAGCCACAAGCACTAGGCCCTTCTGTGCCGACACGCCGTCTCATGGCGGTTTCGTATCGCAGATGTCCGCCACAAACGGGCGCGTCGGCGACTAAGGAGATGCCGTGAACTCCACTCGGTATGACACCGCGTTGGCCACCGCCATCCTCATGATGGCGGGGTTCATCGATGCCATCGCATTCCTTTACCTCGGTGGGTACTTCGTCTCATTCATGAGCGGCAACACGACCCAGATGGCCGCCACCGCGGCCGGGCAGCAGTGGGCCAGCGCAGGTAAGGCCGCCGGGCTCATCGGCCTGTTCGTGGTCGGGGTCACCATCGGGTCGCTCGTCGGCCGGGTCGGCCGCGGCGACGGGCGGCTCGCGATACTCTGCACGGCGTCGGCACTTGTGTTCGCAGCCGGGCTGATTCACGCATTGGCCGACGGTGTGGCTCCGCTGCTGGTGACGGCGCTGGCCACGGGGGTCATCAACGCGGTGCTGCAGCGCGTCAGCGAGGTCAAGGTTGGCATCACCTTCGTGACGGGCATCCTGGTCAGGGTTGGCCAGCAGCTGGCCGATGCGCTGTGCGGCGGGCCCCGCTGGCTGTGGCTGCGCGATCTTCGGCTGTGGGCGGCCTTGCCTCTCGGCGGCGCGACCGGAGCCCTTGTCTACCAACAGCTTCAGCTGAGCGCGCTGTGGGTGGCGGCCGGGGTGCTGCTGGCCATCACCGGGCTGGCGTGGCTCAGCGAAAGCCGCGGCTAGATCTTCACCAAATTGAACACCTGCTGGGCACGGTCAACGTTCCCGTCGACCGCCACGCGGGACAAGGGAACGCGGTGCCACACGGCGAGCAGCAGATCGGAAGTGGACGCTGTGATGGTCGCGTCCGGCGCGGCGTCTTCCTCCACGATGCCGATGCCATCCGCATCCGCGCGCAGTAGCCACGAGTCTCCACTGTCGTTGGCGTTCAGGAGTATTCGCGTTCCTCGAAGGTACTCCGGCGTGCCCCCGGCGCCGATGCGCCTCGGCGCGAAGACTTCGGACCACTCCGCGATGCCGTCGGCCGCAAGAACCGTATCGATGGGGTCGGAGTCCCAGCCGCGGTAGGCACTCTCGATATCCCAGCGGTGCACCGCCACTTCTTGAGCCTGGCGGCGATACCAGAACCGCACCGGGCGCTCACCGAACGGCGACTTGGTGGGTGCATCGAGGTCGGCTGACTCCAGCGCTGCGACCAGCTTGTCGGCGAGCCCCGAGTACCAATCGATGACCGCCTTCCCCGTCGGGGCGTCCTTGTCGTCGTACGGAACCTTTTCTCCGACAAGGACTCCGACCGCCCAACGATGCACGTTGCCGACATGCGCGATAGCGCTGCGCACCGTCCACCCCGGACACGGCGGCACATCGCGGTCCAGATGCTCTGGCGATGTCGCGGCGACGGACGCCATCCCGCTACGGAGTGCCGCTAACCACTGATCGGGTGTCACACGGCTATTACAGCATGCGGAAGTCACTGAACCCACGTTCGGAGATCAGAGTCTGCGGCGACAGATGATCGGGTTTATACATCTCACAATCATTGACCGACTGATATGTCAGTTGATATAAATAATGAGTTGCTAGTAAGTGCCCGCTCGGACCGTCCAGGCCTGCTGTGTCGACTCCGCCTCGCGATAAAGAACCGGCAAAATGTCTGACCACGAGCTGACGGGTCGGACGCAACGCACTACCAGGAGCCCAATAATGACCGAGAGCCCAACAGTCACCGAAACTCGGTACATCCGATTCGTGGATCTCCGCGCCGACCAGCCCGATCTCCCTAAATGGGGTCGTGCAGCGGGAGCGCCGCAGCCGCGAGACACTCCACTAGTCGTCAGTGTTTCCGACCGACGCACGCCAAGACCATCGGACCCGACCGTTGTGTTTTTGCATAACGGCGGCTCGAATCGTCTGGTATGGAACGCGGTCATCGAGCTGCTGCCACCAAACATCCGAACCGTTGCTGTCGACCTCCCCGGATACGGGGAGTCGGACGCGCCGCGCAGCGGATTCCGGCGAATTGACTACACCGATATCCTCGAGGCGCTTCTGGACGAGCGAGTCCCGGACGACAACAAGGTGATTCTCGTAGGAAACTGCATGGGTGCGGCGTTCTCGTGGACGCTAACGATGCGGCGTCCAGACAGGATCGGCGCGCTGGTGCTGGTCAACCCTCTTACCGAGCAGACCGCGCGCCGCGGCACCTGGGGACGGCTTGTTCCACTCGCCTATCGCTTCGACTTGGGCCGTCTCCTCGGTCCATTGAAGCTGCCCCGTTTTCTCGGATGGCTCAGTCTGGTCCCCCAGTTGGGCATCATCGGTATGCGCCGCAGCGCGTGGCGCAATCGCGAGATCTCCAAACAGTGGTCCGACTCGGGCCGGCTGCGGCCGATACTCGCCTTGTTCCACGACATTCGGGGGTACAGCGAGCTGGATCAGTTCCAGCGTCCAGCGGTGTGGCCGTGGACAGCGATGATCTGGGGAAGCGCAAACTGGGCCCTGTCGCCTCGAGCAGGCGCCGGCCTCGCTACAGGGCTGCGCCCCGAACGCAATGTGGTACTTGCCGGCGCCGGTCACCTTGCGATGCTCGAGTCGCCCAGCGAGATCGCGCAGGTGGTTTCTGAAGCGATCCAAGCCGCACAGGGCTAACACCTTCACCCGCATCGGAACACGACTCAGCGCATGCGGGGCGCGTGTCCATAGCGGAAGCGCAGTGTCCCGATGGAGCGAGGCAAGCCATTGGCCCTGTTGATTAGTGCAAGGACAAGGCTGATGGCCGAGCTGGTTCAGGCGCGCCTGACTGGCGAGCATCGCGCATTTGGTCTCGATAGTGCTGGAGCGAATCTTGCGAGTAGTGGGTGCGCCACGGCACCTTTCCGAAACGAATTCGGGCAGCCATGTACCAGCCGATCCATCCGCGCGTGATGGCTGCAGGAAGTATCTTCCAGACGCCTCGGTGAATCGCGATGGCCAGCTTGTCCTTCCAGCTCGGTCGGATATCCATGGCGTCACTGAGGGCGTCGGTGGCGGCTATCAGAAGCCCGACACGTAGGAGGTGGCGGATCGGCCAACTCAGCGCGCGCAGTACAGGATTCGGCAACCAAGGCATTGCCCGAAATGACGAGGGTGCCCGTAGTTCGGCAAGCAGGAAGCGGGTGGCTTGTGAGGCATGCGGGTCGACGCTCTCCATCCAAGCGCCGTCGCGATACGTGAGGAGATCGTCGTACTTCCGCGGAAGATCGTCAGCTCCGAACAAGTGCCCGATCGCCAAGAGCCCCTCGTAGGCCTTCTGCCGCACCACGGGCGACGGCCAGCCGCGGAGCTGACCATGAACCTCCATCAGCGGCAACACGATTGCCGCCCAGGTCCAATTCCAGAGGTCCCGCTCCCACGCGTGATACCGGGTACCGTCGTCCAGCTCTCCCTGGATAAAGCGATGAAGCTCGCGGATGGTCTCGGACACCTTCACCCGCTCGTCGTCCGCAAACACCACACCAAGGGCTAGATCGACAGTGTCCCGGGCACGTCCAATGACATCCTCCAACCTGACCTGTTCACGCACAGCGACTTTGGCGATCCGATCGTGGTCATCGATGCCCTTGCCGCCCTTTGCACTGAGGACCGGATAGATGAACGCAGGGAACGCTGCGTACACGGTGCTCAGGTCGGACAGCATCTCGCGGGTCGCACTCCCCCGCCCCAATAGCGAATTCAGCTCGGCGTCATCCATTGACGTGTCCTCACGTAGCGATGAGACCTATCAACCGGCCTCCCTTCAAGTACCGTAGTACACCGATCGGTTTACTACAAGAGGTTTAGCACACAGCATCTTGATTCTCTTGCCCAGCAGCAGATCTGCGCCTTGTTGTCATCGTGCGCAGAGGCGGTGTCCGTGAGAACGTCAGCGTCGGCCGCGCTTGGCCCGGCCCGGCTCGCGGGCGACCTTGCCCGCCGCGGCGCGGGCGGCCTGCTTCGCGAGGGTCTTCTCCCGTGCGGTGCGTTTGGGTACCGGCTCGGTCTGTCCCCGCGACGAGTCGGCCTTGCGGCCCCGCACAATACCGATGAACTCCTCGACCAGTTCCGGCTGCGGCCCTTCCGCGAAGGCGAGCGCGACGGGACAGGTGGGCGCGTCGGTGATCGGGCGGTAGGTGAGGTCCTTGCGGTGATACAGCCGCGCCAGTGACTGCGGAACGATGAGCACACCGATCCCTGCGGCGACCAGTTCTATTGCATCCTCAGTGGTCTCGGGCCGGTGATCGACAGGAACACCGGGAGCGCCCGCCCAGCCGAGCACATCATCGAGTGGGAGCAGCACCGACTCGCCGTCAAGGTCCGCGGCGGCGATCGCGTCGACGGCACTCAGAATGTGATCGGTCGGCACCACCGCCACCGTCGTCTCGTTGTAGAGAGGAATGACGGCCAGCCCAGAAGTATCGGCCGGTGGCCGGAGCAGTGCCATATCGACGGTGCCCGCCCGCACTGCGGCAACCGCGTCTGCCGCGGCGACGGCGTGCAACTGCAGTTGAATCTCGCGGTGACGCTCCGCCCAGACCCGGGCCCACTTCGCCGGTGTCCCGCCGGGGACGTACCCGAGGGTCAGGGAGAGCGGGGTCACCGCCTCAGGCTACCGATACGCTAGTGCCATGAGCAGGCCGAACGCGCAGTCCATGAAACCCGCCACGGCGGCCAAGAAGCTGGACGTGTACTTGCAAGCGACACCTGCGGAGTTCCAGGAGAACCCGATCACCCGCACCGAGCTCGCCGCCCTGCAGGCAGACCCGCCGCAGTGGCTCAAGGACTTGCGCAAGGCCGGGCCGCACCCGAAGAACCTCGTGGCGGCCAAGCTAGGCGTCTCGATCGCCGGTCTCGCGCGCGGCGGCGTTGACGGTCCGCTGTCCACCGAGCAGATCGAGCAGCTACTCGAGGACAAGCCGGAATGGCTGGTCGCTGAACGCGAGAGCTACCAGGCGGTGCTGAGCGAGCAGCGACGCCTGAAGGCACTACATGCGGAAAAGGCTCGCGGGAACCGCCCCTGAGGCGCCCCGCGCCCTAACAGCATGCAGCGGGCGCAGCCCTCGCCCCGGGTTTGCACAGGTAGACAGCCCATAGTCAGCGATGTCCACTGAACTAGCGCCAATGAGTATCATCCGACGGATTGGCCAGGTAGGCTGTACCGCGAATGTGTTCTGCATTCGCGAAAGTAAACGAAAGAAGTACAAGAAATATGACGCAAGGAACCGTGAAATGGTTCAACGGGGAAAAGGGCTTCGGCTTCATCTCTCCCGATGACGGCAGTGCGGACGTCTTCGTCCACTACTCCGAGATCCAGGGCGGTGGTTTTCGCTCGCTAGAGGAGAACCAGCGCGTTCAGTTCGAGGTAGGACAGGGCGCCAAGGGCCCCCAGGCCACCGGAGTGACCGCAATCTGATCTTGACGAAATCTATGGGCCGGCAAAAGACTATCTTTTGTCGGCCCATAGATCGTTAGGCCCGGTTAAAATCTCCCGGTTACGTCCGGTGGAGACAAATAGGTTCATGCCGCTATAGAGGCATTCAGAATGCGGTGGTAGCTCCAGTCTGGATGTCTCCGAACTGTCATGGCACAAAACAACTCTCACCCAACTGTGTGCCCAGAATCTGCCGACCGAGCACAAAACGAGGCTAGATCTCTCCTCCTAGATAAGAAGCAGGCCAGGAGAAAGTTTCCCCTGGCCCACTTCCACCTCGAAATCTCCTACAGCATGCAGCTGACGCAGCCCTCGACTTCGGTGCCTTCCAGCGCCATCTGCCGCAGCCGGATGTAGTACAGCGTCTTGATTCCCTTGCGCCAGGCGTAGATCTGCGCCTTGTTGACGTCGCGCGTAGACGCGGTGTCCTTGAAGAACAGCGTCAGCGACAATCCCTGATCCACATGCTGCGTAGCCGCGGCATAGGTGTCGATGATCTTCTCGTAGCCGATCTCGTACGCGTCCTGGTAGTACTCCAGGTTGTCGTTGGTCAGGTACGGCGCCGGGTAGTACGCCCGGCCGATCTTGCCTTCCTTGCGGATTTCGATCTTCGAGGCTACCGGGTGAATCGAGGACGTCGAGTAATTGATGTAGGAGATCGATCCGGTCGGCGGTACCGCCTGCAGGTTCTGGTTGTAGATGCCGTGCTCTTGCACCGACTCCTTCAGCCGCTGCCAATCCTCTTGTGCCGGAATACGAATCCCCGCATCGGCGAAGAGCTGGCGCACCCGCTCGGTCTTCGGCTCCCACACCTGCTCGGTGTACTTGTCGAAGAACTCACCACTGGCGTACTTCGACTTCTCGAACCCACCGAACTTCGTACCCCGCTCGATGGAGATGCGGTTCGATGCCTTCAACGCGTGGTACAGCACGGTGTAGAAGTAAATGTTGGTGAAGTCGATACCCTCTTCGGAACCGTAGAAGATCCGCTCACGGGCCAGATACCCGTGCAGGTTCATCTGTCCCAGGCCGATGGCGTGAGAATCGTTGTTACCCTGCTCGATCGACGGCACCGACCAGATATGCGTCTGGTCCGACACCGCGGTCAGCGCGCGGATCGACACCTCGATGGTCTGCGCGAAATCCGGCGAGTCCATCGTCTTAGCGATATTGAGCGAGCCCAGGTTGCACGAAATGTCCTTGCCCACCTTGGCATACGACAGATCATCGTTGAACAGCGAAGGCGTCGATACCTGCAGGATCTCCGAGCACAGGTTCGAGTGGGTGATCTTGCCCTCGATCGGATTGGCCCGATTCACGGTGTCCTCGTACATGATGTACGGGTAACCCGACTCGAACTGCAGCTCGGCCAGGGTCTGGAAGAACTCGCGCGCCTTGATCTTCGTCTTCCGGATCTGGCCGTTATCGACCATCTCGTAATACTTTTCGGTGACGTTGATATCGGCGAACGGCACCCCATAGATGCGCTCGACGTCGTACGGCGAGAACAGGTACATGTCCTCGTTCTTCTTGGCCAACTCGAAGGTGATGTCCGGGATCACCACACCTAGCGACAGCGTCTTGATGCGGATCTTCTCGTCGGCGTTCTCCCGCTTGGTGTCCAAAAACCGGAAGATGTCCGGGTGGTGCGCATGCAGGTACACCGCCCCGGCCCCCTGGCGGGCACCGAGCTGATTGGCGTAGGAGAACGAGTCTTCCAGCAGCTTCATGATCGGGATGACACCCGAACTCTGGTTCTCGATGTTCTTGATCGGCGCGCCATGCTCGCGAATGTTGGTGAGCAGCAAGGCAACACCGCCACCGCGCTTAGACAGCTGCAGGGCCGAGTTGATGGAGCGCCCGATGGACTCCATGTTGTCCTCGATGCGCAGCAGGAAGCAAGACACCGGCTCGCCGCGCTGCTTCTTGCCCGAGTTGAGGAAGGTTGGGGTGGCCGGCTGGAAACGCCCGTCGATGATCTCGTCGACCAACTTCTCGGCCAGCGCGATGTCGCCCGATGCCAGGGTGAGCGCCACCATGACGACGCGATCCTCGAAACGCTCCAGATAACGCTTTCCGTCGAACGTCTTCAGCGTGTACGAGGTGTAGTACTTGAACGCGCCCAGGAACGTCGGGAACCGGAACTTCTTGGCATACGCGCGATCCAGCAGTGACTTGACGAAGTTCCGAGAGTACTGGTCGAGCACCTCGCGCTCGTAGTACTCCTTCTCGATCAGGTAGTCGAGCTTCTCGTCCTGGTTGTGGAAGAAGACCGTGTTTTGGTTGACGTGCTGCAGAAAGTACTGCCGCGCCGCCGCGACATCCGCCTCGAACTGGATCTTGCCCTCGGCGTCATACAGGTTGAGCATGGCGTTGAGCGCGTGGTAGTCCAGCTCGCCATGAGCCGAGCCGTGCCCGCTTGATGATCCAGAGGTCACAGGTTCTGCAGTTGTCGCGGTTGGCGCCACGGTGTTTCCTTCCAGAAGTTCGTAAGGCCCGAGCGGACGGCTTCAACATCCTCCGTGGTGCCCATGAGTTCAAAGCGGTACAGATATGGCACGTCACACTTGGCCGAAATGACCTTGCCCGCGTAGCAGTATTCCGCGCCGAAATTGGTGTTCCCGGCCGCGATGACCCCGCGGATCAATGACCGGTTGTGTTCGTTGTTGAGAAATTTGACGACCTGCTTGGGGACGTATCCCCCGGCCTGACCGGGCACCGGATGTCCACCGCCATATGTCGGAACCAGCAGCACATACGGGTCCCGAATCAAGCCAACCTGGATATCGCCACGCAGGGGGATCCGGGTGGCGGGAACACCCAGCTTCTGAACGAAGCGGTGGGTGTTCTCCGACACGCTAGAGAAATAGACCAGATGGGCCATGCCCGGCTCCCGTACTACTTACTACCGATTGCTACGCAGAGACTGCGACGGCGCCCGCGAGCGCCTTGATGCGGTCCGGACGGAAACCGGACCAGTGATCGTCACCGGCCACAACCACGGGCGCCTGCAGGTAGCCGAGCGCCATGACATAGTCACGCGCCTCGGGGACCTCGCTGATGTCCACGACGTTGTACTCGATGCCCTGCTTGTCGAGGGCCTTGTACGTCGCGTTGCACTGTACGCAGGCGGGCTTGGTGTAGACGGTGATGCTCATGCGTAGCTCCTCAGCGAATGGATCGTGTATATCTCAACAAAGTTTTCAGCAGTCCAGTACCCGGGAAAATTCCGCACCGCCCGTAGTGGCTGAGCGCCGGAATCGACCAGAAGATCTGCCGGGAATCCGGGCCGGGCGGCCCGGATTCGTTCCCGGCCTTTCGGTGTTCCAGACACTACACCTGGTGTCTGACAATCGGAACTCATACAAGATGTTCTGAACAACATTCATGAAATTCCCTGGTCGTGAGACCTGACACCCCTGAAATTTCGGCGTGTCGTATTCGAGGCGTGTCCGCGCATCCGGCAGTGGCTGGACCATATGTGGTGTCTACCACCGGGCACCGACACCGGCTAGCAGATCACCGACCACCGGGCAAACCTTTTCACCTAGCGAGTCTGTGGAAACTGTGGAGTTCTGTGGATGAATCTGGGGACAGATCCGGATCTAGCGGAAGAGTCCCACGTTGTCGACCACCCACCGCACGCATGTGGTACCCGGGTACCCAGTGGGGTCGGTGACCCAAGTGTTCGCCGGCTCCGCGTACACAAGGCCTGACAGCGGTCGGCCGCACAGGTTATGTTCTCCGGCGATGACGTCATCCCCCACCGAGCCACAGCACCCCGTGGCCTACGGGCACGCCAACCCCCGGAACGTATTCACGGCCAGCGCCGTCGGCTCGGCCATCGAGTTCTATGACTTCTATATCTATGGCACGGCCGCCGCGCTCGTCTTCCCCACCGTCTTTTTCCCGAACCTGAGCGATTCCCTGGCCTCCTTCGCCTCCATCGCGACCTTCAGCACCGCATTTCTGGCACGGCCCGTCGGCGCTGCCCTGTTCGGCCATTACGGAGACCGCTTCAGCCGCAAGGGCACCCTGGTAGTCACCCTGATCACCATGGGAATCGCCACCATGGCGGTCGGCATGGTTCCCAGCGCCGCATCGATCGGCGCGGCAGCACCGGCGGCCATTGTCGTGCTGCGGCTCCTGCAGGGCCTCGCGGTCGGCGGGGAGTGGAGCGGGGCAGCGTTGCTCTCCTCCGAGTACTCCCCAAGCCATGCACGCGGCCGCGCCGCGACCGCGGTGCCCATCGGAAGCTCAACCGGGCTACTGCTCAGCAGCCTGGTCTTCCTGATCGTCAACGTGACCGTCGGGGAGGAAAGCTCCGCGTTCATGTCATGGGGATGGCGAATACCTTTCCTCGCCAGTGGGCTCTTGGTGGCAGTCGGTCTCTACATCCGGCTTCATATCGCGGAGACACCGGAGTTCGCCTATGCGAAAGCTCACGACAAGCTCGTCACATCGCCGCTGAGACAAGTGATTACCGAGCACCCGCGCACGCTGGCGCTGACCTGCGGGACGATGCTGATCATTTTCACGCTGTCCTTCATGACCAACACGTACTTCCCCGGATTCGCGCGATCCGAATTGCACTTCTCGCGCGCAGCCATCCTGACTACCGGGGTGCTCGGCGCCATCGTCCTCATGGCGTCGGCGACAGTCGGTGGAATCCTCAGCGACCGGATAGGCCGCCGACGGGTGATATTGACCAGCATGGCCCTGACACTCCCGTGGACGCTGCTGATGACTCCCTTGCTCGCCAGCGGTCCACTCTGGGCCTACCTTGCAGCGCTAACGCTCACCTACGTGCTGTTCGGGCTCGCTTTCGGGCCCATGGCGAGTTTCCTCCCGGAGTCCTATCCCGTGGGCACCCGCTACAGCGGTACCGGCGTGGCCTTCAACGTGGCCGGCGTGTTCGGCGGTGCCATTCCGCCACTGATCGCCGGACCGCTGCAGAACACCCTGGGCAGCTGGGCCGTCGGATTGATGCTGCTGGCGATCTGCACGGTGAGCGTCGTCTCGGTATCCGCGATGAAAGAGACCTGGAACCCGGACCGACGATCGGCCGCTACAAATTAGCCGTTAGAAGCAGACGCCAGTGCTTCCAGCGTCTTGGCCAGCTCGGCCACCGTCTCGGCGTGCTCACGGGGATGCTTGCCGTCGAACGCGGAGACCGGCACCGCCAATTTGACGTCGTCCAGCACATTGGCGGTCGCGATGGCCGCGACCTTGCGGGTGTCGTCGATAGCCCAGATGCCGCCGTAGCGGCCGGCGGACGTCCCGATCACCACGGTCGGCTTGTCCTTGAACACGCTGCTGCCGAACGGACGGGACAACCAATCGAGCGCATTCTTCAATGCACTGGACACGGTGCCGTTGTTCTCGGGGCTGACCAACAGCACGGCATCGGCATCGGCGACCGCCGCGCGCAGCGACTGCACCGACGCGGGGGCGTTGTCGCCATCGATGTCCTCGTTGTAGTGCGGCAGATCGGCCAGCCCTTCAAAGATGCTCACGCTCAACCCGGCCGGCGCGTTCTCGACCGCGACCTCTGCGAGCTGCCGATTGAGCGATGCCTTCCTGAGGCTTCCGACGATTGCCAGCACGTTCTTATCCGCCATGGTTGCTCACCCTTCCATCAGCGAGGTGCGATGTCGCACCCCTATCGAGGACCTTTGTCACGTTCTACAATACGGACTGCGGTCCGTTTATTCTTCCGGCGCTACTATCGGGGTGTTATGCCTGGTCAAGAAATACCCCTGCTTTCTGTCGACCGTGCGCAAAATCCGATTCGAGAACGCGCCGTCGCCACCCGCAACCGTGCGCTGCTCCTCGACGCCGCGCGCCAGATCCTCGACGACGTGGGCCCGGAGAACATGTCCATGGATGCGGTGGCCAACGCGGCGGGCGTCGGCAAGGGAACGCTCTTCCGCCGTTTCGGCAGCCGCACCGGACTGCTGCTGGCGCTGCTCGACCACGAAGAGCACATCGAGCAGCAGGCATTCATGTTCGGACCGCCGCCACTTGGCCCCGACGCTCCCCCGCTGACGCGGCTCATCGCGTTCGGACGAGCTCGGCTTTCCTTCCTGGAACGCCACCTCGACCTGGCGCGCGCCACTACCACCGACACCGACGCCTGGCATCGAGCACCGGCGACCATGCTTGTTCGCACCCACATCCGGGCACTGTTGACTCAGCTCGAATGCACCGGAGACCTCGACGCGCAGACCCACGCCCTCATGTCGATCATCGAGCCCGGCTACGTGCACTTCGCCACCAACGCCAACAGTCAGTCTCTGGATCAGCTCGGGGACGCGTGGGAGGGCCTGACGCGCAAGCTGTGCGCGGCGTGACGGCGCGTTCTACAGTCGGGCAATGACCACGCTTCGCGAAGAAATCCGATCAGCCCTCGACGTTTCCCCCACGATCGATCCGGCCGCCGAAGTGTCGCGGCGGGTGGGGTTCCTCAAGGACTATCTAAGGGTCAGCGGGACAGCGGGATTCGTGCTCGGCATCTCTGGCGGACAGGACAGCGCCTTGGCCGGACGCCTATGCCAACTGGCGGTCCAGGAATCACGACTGGAGGGCGTCGAGGCCGAGTTCATCGCGGTGCGGTTGCCCTACGGCGTGCAGGCCGACGAATCCGATGCCCAAGTGGCCCTTCAATTCATCGACCCTGACCAGACGATCACCATCAACATCAAGGACGCCGCGGACGCTGCCGCAACCGCCGTCACCGAGGCCCTCGGCGAGGCGCCTCGGGACTTCGTGCGCGGCAACATCAAGGCCCGGGAGCGGATGGTGGTGCAGTACGCGGTTGCCGGTCAACATCGACTCGTGGTCGTCGGAACCGACCACGCCGCCGAGGCCGTCACGGGATTCTTCACCAAGTTCGGCGACGGCGGTGTCGACGTCACACCACTGACGGGACTCACCAAACGTCAAGGTGCACAGCTTCTTTCCCACCTACGCGCCCCGCAGAGCATCTCGCACAAGGTGCCCACCGCCGACCTGGAGGACGACCGGCCCGCGCTCCCCGATGAGGTAGCTCTCGGCGTCACCTACGCGCAGATCGACGACTATCTGGAAGGCAAGGCCGTGACCGTCGAGGCCGCCGAAACGATCGAGCGGTGGTACCTGCGGACGCGGCACAAGCGCGCGGTGCCTGTCACGCCATACGACAGCTGGTGGCGTTAGGAGTTCTTCGACCCGGACTGCTGAAACCCGGGCCGCAGCGCATTGGTGAAGGCAAGGTTGACCAAGCGCATTGCGACGCTGTACGGCCACCACAGGGTGCGCTTAAACAGATACAGCGCACGGATGTCCGCCGAGGTGTACACCAGATAGCGGTTGTGCCGGATGCCCTCGACGATGCGGTCGGCCACCTTCTCCGGGGTGACCGCGTGCCCGACAAACCGGTTCATCCACTTGTTCACGCTCTCGTTGTTCCGGTCCACCCCGGCGATCTCGACGGTGCGCACCAGCGGCGTATTGACCGCCCCCGGCACCACCACGGTGACGCCGATCTTGTAGCGCGCGAGATCGAAGCGGAGCACCTCCGAGACGCCGCGCAGTCCGTACTTACTGGCGCTGTAGGCGGCGTGCCACGGCAGCGCCACCAGCCCGGCCGCCGACGACACGTTGACGACCTGGCCGCCGCTGCGCGCCTTGATCATGGCGGGCACGAAACTCTCGATCACGTGGATCGGCCCCATCAGGTTGATATCGACGACCGAGCGCCACTGCTGATGAGTAAGCCTGTCCACCGACCCCCACACGGATATCCCCGCGATATTCAGCAGGACATCCATGCTCGGGTGCGTCGCGAGGATGTCGGCCGCGAAAGCCGCCACCGCGTCATAGTCGGAGATGTCAAGCGCACGGTGCGCGCTCACCACCCCTCCCGCCGCCGTGATCTCCTCGACGACGGACTCCAAACCGTCGGCAAGGCGATCGGTCAAAAACAGCTCGGCGCCCTCGCGCGCTAGACGCAACGCGGTGGCCCGTCCAATACCGCTGGCGGCTCCCGTGACGAAGCATCGCTTACCGGTGAATTCGTACGCCATGACTGAACCGTACCGGCCCGTAATCTTGAATTTCTGCGCGGTCCGATAGCAAACGGTACCTTCGAGACATGTCGATTGATAGCACGCAATCTCGCCGAAGGTGGTTACCTTTGGCAACTACAATTGCAGTAGTGCTGATGGTCTCCATGGCATGCTCCGGCGGGACGCATTCGCGCAGCGAAGCACCTCAGGTCGGCGGCTATACCGCCACGCCCGCGCCGGCCTACCCACAGCAGGCGTCCCCGATGAAGGATTCCGTCCAGCAGGCCCCGCAGCATGGCCCGCCGACCGAGGCCAGCCGGGACATCGTCAAGACCGGGTCCATGACGATCACCGTCCCCAACCCGTCTGAGGCCGCCGACAAGGCGGCAGATCTCGCGGAATCTGCCAAGGGCCGGGTAGAGAGCCGCTCAGAGGACGCGGGGTCGAGCTCCGGTCACGCACGTACTTCCATCGTGTTGCGGGTCCCGTCCGCCTCGCTCGATGACGTCGTTCGCGATCTCAAGAAGCTGGGGAAGGTCAACTCGGCCGACTCCAAGAGCGACGATGTGACCTCGCAACGGGTCGACCTGGATGCCCGGATCGCGGCCTTGCAGACCTCCGTAGACCGGCTGCTGGGGATCATGCGTGATTCCAAAGACACCGACGCCTTGATCAAGGCCGAGAACGAGTTGTCCAAGCGGCAGGCCGACCTCGACAGTCTGCGGGCACAGCGCAGCCAGCTCGGCGACCAGATCGCCTACAGCTCCGTCAACATCACCTTCCTGGCCGAAGAAGTCGGCCTCCCACCGAAACCGCCCAAGTACCAAGGCTTCTCCGGACAGATCGAGCGCGGGTGGGATGGGCTCGTCGCGGTGGGCAATAGCCTGCTAATGCTGTTTGGATTACTGCTCCCCTGGCTCGGCGCATTCGCCGTCCTCGGCGGGATCGGCTACGGCGCTCTCCGGGTGATCAAACTGCGCCAGTCCGGCGAATCGAAGCTAGCACCCCAAAAGACTGACGCGCCATAGAGTCTCGACGACCGCGAGAGCCCGAGCGGGATCGGCGTCACGACCTACGAATGCGCTGTCACCCGAAACAGTCGATGCGGTCAGCGCCGCCAGCGATCGCACCAACGCGGGCAGGTCTTCCGTAACCGGCTGCGCACCACGCTCTTTCACCTCAACTTCGGCGATCTTGATGATCTTCTCGATGACAACATCGGTGAGATCGTCGAGCAGCCCGGCGATCGTGGGATCGGTGATCCGCGCCTCCAAACAGGCCTTCATCAATGGGTCGCTGTACGCAATCGAGGCGGCGCTGCCGACCATCCGGTGCGCGAACTGCTCGGGCGTCTCATCGTCGCCACGCGGCGCGAAGTAGTGGGTCAGCTCGTCGAGCTCGGCGAAGGCCTCGCCCACCATCTGAGCAAGCACCGAATACTTGCTGTCGAAATAGAAATAGAACCCTGACCGGCCGACCCCGGCCCGCTCGCTGATAGCGCTCACCGAGAGGTCGGCGAAGCTGTGGTTTTCCGCGATCAGCTCGGCAACTGCCGTCATGATCGCGTCGCGCTGCCGATCACCGCGAGACTGCGTGCCGGTGCGAGCTGGACTGACCACCTGCACAGTTTGCACCGAAATACCGTACGAACAGAACTTGACACCCGTCAAGTTCTCCGGCGAAGATGATCTGGAGCACATCGACGTGTTCGCCGCGAGCGAAGGAGCCGCGCCACATGGCGACGATCAGTAGCACCGACTACCTTATTGACCAGGCCAAACGCCGTCTCCCGACCATGAACACCCTGCCGGGGATGGGATACATCGAGGAGTACCTCAACAACCGCGAGTGGCCAATGAGCGAGCTAGCCGCGCCGCCACCCGGAAGCGGATTGAAGCCCGTGATGGGTGATCAGGGGCTGCCCATGCTTGGGCACATGGTCGAGATGTTCCGCGGGGGCATCGATTGGGTGTTGGACACCTACAACAAGCGCGGACCGGTGAGCTGGACCCAAACGCCTATCGGCCCCGTCGTCACGGCGCTGGGCCCCGATGCCACCCAAGCGGTCTTCAGCAACAGGACCAAGGACTTCTCTCAGGACGGCTGGAAAGTTGTCATCGGCCCATTCTTCAACCGCGGCCTGATGCTCCTGAACTTCGGCGAGCACCACGAACACCGACTCATCATGCAGCAAGCCTTCTTGCGCAGTCGCCTGGCCGGATACGTGCAGCAAATCGATGCTGTCGCAGACGATATCGTCGCGCAGTGGCCGACCAATGACAGTCGCTTCCTGTTCTATCCGGCCATCAAGGAGCTGACTCTCGACGTGGCGTCCGTGGTGTTCATGGGTAACGAGCCCGGCGCGGACCACGACCGGCTCGAGAAGGTGAACAAGGCATTCGTTGCGACCACCCGGGCCGGCGGCGCCATCTTCCGGTTCGGCCTGCCCCCCTTCAAGTGGTGGCGCGGGCTGGAGGGCCGCAAGGTCCTCGAGGAGTACTTCATCGAACGGGTTGCCATCGCGCGCCAGAAGGATTCTGGCGCCGACATGCTGACGGCGCTGTGCCACGCGGAAACCGATGAGGGCGACGCCTTCACCGACACCGACATCGTCAACCACATGATCTTCCTGATGATGGCCGCGCACGACACGACGACGTCGACGACCACCACGATGGCTTACTACCTGGCCGCGAATCCCGAATGGCAAGAACGAGTTCGGGACGAATCGGATCGCCTTGGCGACGGACCGTTGGACATCGACGCACTGGAGAAGCTGGAAAGCCTGGATCTGGTGATGAACGAGGCGCTGCGCCTGGTCACCCCGCTGCCGTTCAACGTCCGCTCGACGATCCAAGACACCGACCTGCTCGGATTCCACGTGCCCGCCAACACCATGATCAACATCTGGCCGGGCATGAATCATCGCCTACCTGAGTTATGGACCGACCCTGAGAAGTTCGACCCCGATCGGTTCGCCGAGCCGCGCAACGAACACAAACGTCACCGCTACGCTTTCGCGCCATTCGGCGGTGGCGCACACAAGTGCATTGGCATGGTGTTCGGCCAGCTGGAGATCAAGGCCATCATGCACCGGCTGCTGCGTCGCTACCGGTTTGAGCTGGCGCACCCTAGCTACGAGGCCAAGTGGGACTACGCCGGTATGCCGCTGCCGATCGACGGCATGCCCATCACCTTGCGGCCGCTGCGCTGACACTCACCTCTGCGAACAGAGGCGGTTGACGCAGGCGGTCACCGCCTTGAGCGATGACGCGGTGGCGTCGTGCGCACGGCCCATGGCCCATGCGGTCGCGGTGCCGTCGGTGCCGCGGACGAACGTGAAGGTCTGATCGCCGTCGTGCAGCTGGTGGAAGTTGAGCGTCTCCATGCGGATCCCACGCTCGGACAGCATCACGGTGAGCGCCGCCATGGGACCGCAGGCGGCAGCAGTTGATGATTCGATTCGCTCACCGATCGCGAGCGTCGCCTGGTAGGTGCCGTCGGCCTCGGACCACTGGCCCAGTCGCAGCGGGCCCGCGCTTCGCTCGTAGGTCTGACAGAACGAGGTCCAGGACATGTCGCCGGCCTCGTCACGGAGGCCGCGCGGCAGCGGAACGCCAAAGCGCGCCGCGAAGGGATCCGAGGGGATTGTTGTGTGGGAGTGCATGTGCCGGTCTTTCATCCGAATGGGAAGGCGACCGACTGGTAGTAGCTTCGACCCACAGCGAGGGGTCGGCCTGGATCAGACCCCGCTGCGGGTTGCTACTACGAGAAGACTCAACACGGATGCCAGATTAGACGCGACGTCTGATTAGCGCAAATACTTTCCCAGGGCCAGCATCGATCGTTCCGGCTCGGGGTCCGGCGGATCATTGACGAGGGTGTGCAGGCGGTCGGTGATGGTGTCGCCGTCCAGGTGAGTGCCGATGAGCACGAGACGTGCCCCCGAAGACAGCCCCGTCCGCTTGGGTGCCTTATCGATGCTGATGTGATCACCCACGGTGTGCACGGCAAGCGTCTTGTCGCCGAGTCGCACCACGCCCTTGATCCGGTACACACCGGCGGGCTGACTGTCGAGGAACTCGACCAACCGTCGCGGGTGCAGCGATTGCTCGGTAGCGAACTCCACCGTCTCGTAGTGGTGGTGTGCGTGGTGCTCATGGCTGTGGTCCTCACGGATGAGGTCCTCCAGCGAGAGCTGGCCGATGGGCGCCGGGCGCTCCTTTTTGTCGAACAGTAGCCGGGGGTCGACGTCGGCTCCGGTGGTCTCCACGATCGACGCTCGCGGGTTGCGTTCCTTGACGACAGCACGCAGGTGAGTGCGGTCTCCGGCGTCGGCCAGGTCAATCTTGTTGAGGACCACGAGATCTGCCAACGACAGGTGCTGAGCGATCTCCGGGTGCCGGGTCGCGATGTCTTCGTACTGGGCGGTGTCGACGACGGTGATAAGTCCCCCGTAGCCGATCCGGTTGTCGTCGGCGGCCGCGGCGAGCACCATGCGCACCAACGGCAACGGCTCGGCCAGCCCGCTTGCCTCGATGACGATGGCATCGATATCGCGGCCGGCGAGCACGGTCAGCATGCCGCCCAATTCGTCGTCATCGGCAGTGCAGCACAAACATCCGTTGGACATCGTCATGGTCGAGTCAACCTGACCGGCGACCAGCATGGCGTCGATATTGATGGCGCCGAAGTCGTTGACCACCACGCCGATTCGCACACCCAGGGTGTTGCGCAACAGGTTGTTGAGCAGCGTTGTCTTCCCGGCGCCCAGGAAACCCGAGACAATGGTGACCGGGATCATCGCGTTGTCACGGCGCTAGTCATCGCTGGCGGCAATCCACGTCAGTGTCCCCGCGGCACGGTCGACGGTCACCAGCTCATGGTAGTGGCCCATGGTCCGCCTGCTGGCCTTCGCCATATGCGAATGTCTTGATGTTGCACCACATGTATGTCCCGCGGGACATGTGGACGAGCCGCTCGCCGAGGTACTCCAAGTTCTCCCCCATGACGGCGAGCGTATCTGCGCATCGTTGCGACGGGAATGACCGAACTACCGTTGAAGTTGTCGCTCATCATCGAGGAAGGCACACAATGTCCCAGAAGGTCGTCATCGCCGGTGGTCACGGCAAGATCGCCGCACACCTGATCCGAATCCTCGCGCAGCGCGGCGATACCGCCGTCGCACTGATTCGCAATCCCGACCATGCCGCCGATGTCGAGGCATGGGGTGGGCAACCGCTAGTTCTGGACCTCGAGACGGCCGACATTCGCGATGTTGCGGAGGCTCTCCGCGGTGCCGACGGCGCCGTCTTCGCCGCGGGCGCGGGTCCAGGCAGCGGGCCCGCACGCAAGGACACCGTAGACCGTGCGGCGGCTGTTCTGCTGGCAGAGGCTGCCGGGTACGCGGAGGTCCGCCGGTTCATTCAGATCAGCGCGTTCGGGGCTGGCGGGCCGACACCGACCGAGGGTGACGAATCGTGGATCGCCTATGTGATCGCCAAGACCGCCGCCGAAGAGGACCTGCGGGTACGCGATGCGTTGGGTTGGACCATCCTGCGCCCCGGCCTACTCACCGATGAAGATCCGACGGGTTCAGTCACGTTGTCGGCCAGCCGAATCGAACGCGGATCGGTTCCGCGCGCCGACGTTGCGGCGGTGGTCGCCGAACTACTGACCGTGTCGAATGCGGTGCACCAAATCCTGTTCCTCACCGAGGGCAACACGCCCGTCGCCAGCGCGGTGCACTCGCTCTAAAGCAGCGCGAACAGGCGTTCCAGCGCCCGCATCTGCTCGTCGAACGGGGTGTCGAGTTTGACCAGCAGTGTCGAAATACCAGCGGCGCGATAGCGTTCCAGCCGTTCACCGATCATCTCGTCGGTGCCCACCAGGTTGGTGAGCCGGCCCAGGTCATCGGGCACGGCCTCGCGGGCAGCATCCCGATCACCTGTGTGCCACAACGATTCGACCCTGCGCACACCGTCGCCGTAGCCGAGCCGGGTGAACGCCTCGTTGTAGAAGTTGCGCCCGGAGGCACCCATCGCACCGATCGTGAACGCGTACCCCGCGGCATGACGCCTGACCGCGGCGGCAGCATCGGTTGCGGTGTCAGCGAATTCGAGGGCTACCGGAGCCACCAGGTCGATATCGGCCAGCTCTCGACCGGCCGCCACGGCCCCGTCACGGATGGGACCGAGAAATACCTCGGACAGCTCGGGGATGAAGGTATTGCCGAGCCACCCGTCCGCGAGCTCCCCCGTGAGCGCGAGGTTCGCCGGGCCCATGGCCGCGTTATAGATGGGCAGGCTCCGCGGCGCCACCAAGGGCCGTATGGGTTTTCCGGGGCTACCCGACAGCGGCAGCGTGTACACCTGGCCCGAGTACTCCAACCGCTCTCCGCGGGCCACCATGCGGACGATGTCGATCGTCTCGCGCGTGGTCTGCACCGGCTTGGCGAAGCGCACACCGTGCCATCCCTCCATCACCTGCGGGCCGGACGTACCGACGCCGAGGATGAATCGCCCGCCGGAGAGCTGCTGCAGAGACAGCGCCGACGTCGCCAACAGTGCGGGAGACCGCGACCCGAGCTGAACTACGAAGGTGCCGAGCCCGATGGCCTCGGTGCGGGCAGCCAAATAGGCAAGGCCCGTCAATGCGTCATAGCCCCACACCTCGGGGACCCACAGCGACGCGACGCCCAACTCCTCCGCGCGTCGCGCGAAGTCGACGGCGCCCGGCAGCCGCGGCTCGATCAGTACACCAATTCGCATCAGGCCCTCCATCGCAGACGTAGGATCAGCGTATGCGATACCGCGACTGTCCCACTATTGAAGTGTCCCAACGGATGTCGGGAAGCGTCGCCGAGGCATGGACACTCGTCACCGATATCACGCTGCCCACCCGCTGTACGGGCGAGCTCATCACCACCGAGTGGCTCGACGGCGCCGACAAGGTTGCGGTCGGTGCACGGTTCAAGGGCACCAATAGCGGCGACGGTTCCGAATGGAGCACCGTATCGGTAATCACGGAGGTAGAGCCGGAGTCCCGCTGGGTCTGGAACGTGCTGTCCGAGGGTGATACCTTCGCGGCCAGTTGGGGTTTCGAAGTCGAACCGGCAAGCAATGGAGTAATCGTGCGGCAGTGGGGCCGCCTGGGTCCCGGACCGTCGGGACTGACACCGGCCATCGAGGAAATGCCGGAGAAGGAGGCCCGGATCGTGTCGCGCCGCCTGCAAGACTGGCGTGCCGGGATGGAGGCGAACCTTCGGGAGATCGCCGAACGACTCTCGCGCTAGCCTGTCAAATTCTCGGGCTCGGCCCAGCTGATCAGTTCGTCACGGGCACGCGCCACCCGCGAACGGATGGTGCCGATCGCGCAGCCACACACGTCGGCGGTCTCGGCATAGGAAAGACCAACCACCTGGGTGAGGACCAATGCCTCCCGGCGGTCCTCGTCGAGCCCGGCGAGAAGTGCCTTGAGCTCCACCAGTTCCTCGAACCGGTGCGTGGGACGACGCAGCGACGCCTCTTCCAGGTCTGCTCCGTGGGCGATACGCGGCCGGGATTTCAAATGACGAATATGGTCGGCAACCACGCGGCGCGCGATCGACAGCAGCCAGGTGCGGACCGTGGACCGTCCCGCGAACCGTGGCAGTGCGCCCAGTGCCCGCAGGAAGGTCTCCTGGGTGAGATCGTCGGCAACTCCGGCATCGGCCAGGTAGGCGACGAATCGCCACACGTCAGCCTGGGTCGCTTTCACCAACGATTCCAGTGCGGATTGGTCGCCACGGCCGGCGGACAGCGCTAGCTCGAGCAGCTGCTCGTCGTCGGTGCCGGTGGCCACGAGTCCTACTCTATGTCGTAGATGTTGAGTGGTGGACGGCGGGAACTCTTTGGTCGCCCCATCCGACCAATCTCCCGTGACATATACCGAGGACCAGCCCGATACTCGTGAGTCCAGCCCCGACACCGGGTGGGGACGATTCGCTCCAATCGTGCTGCGTCTGCACTTCTATGCCGGGCTTCTCGTCGGCCCTTTTCTCTTGGTCGCGGCACTCACCGGACTGGCGTACGCACTGGTGGGGCAGGTTGACGCCGCCGTGTACCGACAGGAGCTCAAGGTCGACTCCGTGGGTACCCAGCAGGTGCCATTGTCCGATCAGATCGCGGCAGCCACTGCCGCTCAGCCCGACGGCACGGTGACCTCAATCCGTCCGCCGGCACTCCCCGAGGACACCACCCGGGTGGTGCTGTCCGTCCCAGAAGACCCGGATGTACCCGCCGACTACTCGCGGACGGTGTTCGTCGACCCGTACAGCGGGCAGGTCCGCGGCACCTTGACGACATACGGCGAGTGGCTGCCGGTTCGTGCCTGGTTCGACGAGCTGCACCGGAATCTGCATCTGGGTGCGTTCGGACGCAACTACAGCGAACTGGCGGCCAGCTGGCTGTGGGTGGTGGCCCTCGGCGGCCTGATCCTGTGGGTCGGATATCGGCAACGCACCGCCCGGCTGCGCAGGCTCGCGCTGCCCGATCGCGACGCCACCCCGCGCCGACGCAGACTGACCTGGCACGGCGCCGTGGGAGTCTGGATAGCCATTGGGCTGCTGGGTCTTTCTGTCACCGGCCTCACCTGGTCGCGCTATGCCGGCACCAACATCGGCAACATCACCCAGGCGATCCGGCCGGCGCTGTCCACCGAACTCGATCCGGCCTTGGCCAAACCGATGACCGGACACGAGCACCATGGCACCGCCGCGACATCAGGCGGCGACCCACTCGGCGGCGTCAACACCGTCATGCAGAGTGTGCGCGACGCCGGGCTGCGGGGGCCCCTGTGGATGACACCACCGCCGGACGCCAACACCGCGTGGCTGGTCTCCGAGCGCAAGCGAGACATCCCGACACGCTTGGACGCCGTCACGGTGAACCCGGCCAACGGGGAGATCACCGGGCGCAGCAACTTCGCAGACTGGTCGCTGCTGCAGAAGTCGACCGAGTGGGCGATCGACGGCCACATGGGCATCCTGTTCGGAATCCCGAATCAGATTCTGGTGGCGCTCATCGTGATTGGGCTCATCACCGTGATCACGCGCGGCTACCTGATGTGGTGGAAGCGGCGGCCCACCCAGCGCGGCCGGTTGCCGGCAGCGCCGAGACGTGGCGGCCTGCTCGCCCTCAAACCGGTGGAGCTGGTCGTGCTCGCGGTGGTGACTATCGGGATCGGGTGGTTCACACCGCTGCTGGGCATCTCGCTGGCCGCGTTCCTCGCGATCGACCTCGCGTGGACGTTGGTGGCGGGCCGCCTACGCAGCTGAATTATCGGCAGAGCGCAAATGCCGCTCCCCCGAACTCACTTCGTCCAGGAAGACAGCGCGATGCTGGTTGGGCGGGTTACGCCCGGCGCGGTAGTCGCGCAGCACCAGCAGCGCGAAGATCAACCCGAGCAGCACCGGTGCATGGCTGACGATGCGCGACGCCGTGACCTGCCCGTTGACGGCGTCGTTGATGACGTACCCGGACAGTACGAGCGCGAATGCGCCCAACACCGTTGCCATTCCGGCCGCTGCGGCGGGCCGGACGCCTGCAATCACCATGGCGACACCGAGTGCCACCACCCAGGCGGTGGATTCATTCATGAGGTGCTCACCGGTCATCGCGCCATGGTGCTGCGAGGACACCATGCCGAAGTTGATTCCGGCGACCTGCATACCGGCGACCCCCAACTGCAGCAGTCCGATCAACACCAGCGCACATCGGTTGACATTCTGACGCGCCCAGTGCACATAGCGGGCGGTGCGGGTGAGGGGTTCGACAGCGGCGGCGGCCAGGATCTGCCCGGTCAGGTCGCGGGTCGGCGCGGAACGTGCGTAGGCGAACTGGCGTTCCAGCCCACGCGCCCGCCCCAGCCATTCCCGGCAGGAAGCGCAGGACAGCACGTGCTCGTCTAGACGCTTGCGCGCGACGCTCGCCTGCTCGCCGTCAACCCACGCCGACAGCTGCTCGCGCACCTCCTGACAGTTCACCCCTCCATCGTCGCCTATCGCGTGAAGCTACGTGTGAAGACCCCAGCCAAAGACCCTTGACGTCAGCAGCACCAGGCCCAGAGACACCGCCGCCACCACCACCAGACCGATCACCGCGACCACGAGGGGGCGCCATCCGCTACGGGCAATCTCCCGGAAGTTGGTGTTCAGCCCCACCCCCGCGAAGGTCAGTAGGAACGCCCACTTGGACACGTTCACGAGGTTGTTCACCTGCCCCTTGGTAAGCCATCCAAGGGTGACGACGGCGGACACCGCCAGGAAGCCGAGCACGAACTTGGGGAATTTGTCCCATACGAACGCGGCCTTGGCCTTGATCCCCGGCGCGAGGGTGTCGGCCTCGCCGCGCGCCGCCCAGTACAACGCGAACCCGAGCACTACGAAGCCGATGAGCGCGTTGCGGGTGGATTTGACGACCGTAGCGATGTCACCTGCGTGCTCGGAGTACAGACGTCCGGTGGCGACCGTCTCGGCGGTGTTGTCGACGGCCAGACCCGCCCACAGACCGAACTCGTAATCGGTCAGTCCGAGTCCGTGGCCGATCGCCGGCAGGGTGAACAGCGCCACCGCACCAAGCGCGAGGATGGACGCGATGGCGTAGCTGACATCGGAATTGCGCGCGCGGATGGCGCCCTTGGCCGCGATGATGGCCGACACCCCGCAGATCGAGGTGCCGATCGCCAGCAGCGACCCCAGCTTTCCGCCGAGGCCAAACCATTTGGCCGCCAGCAGGATTATGGTGCCCGCCACCGTCATGTCGATCACGATCTGCACGAGGCTGGTGGCACCCAGCTTGAGAACGTCGCCCAGCACGAATCGGGCGCCCAGCGCGACGATGCCGATCTTGAGCCAGAATTCGTACGTCTGCACCCCTGGCCGGAAGATGCGGTGCAGCCCGACGGTGTTGGTGATCAACAGCCCGATCACGATGGCCCACAACACATATTCGATGTCAGGGACGGTCCAGTGCTGCGCCTTGGCCAGGTCCTTCCACCAGATCTGCGCGTATTTGGCCAGCAGGCCCACGCCGATGAGCAACAGGATGCCGGGCACGTAATCCAGCGGACGGCGCGAGGTGAAGCTCGAGTCTTCATACGCCTCCTCGACGGTGTCTGTTGTCGTCATCTGGTCACCACGCAATCTTCGGCAGCACGTCGGCAACCGCTAGGACGGCGATCACGCCGGCGATGATGGTCGCCCACCAGTCGACGCCGATGCGCGTTATGAGCGGCGGGCGGGACTCGTCCCGAGAGGCCGCTGACTGTTCGTCGGTCACGTGCCAGATGATCTTCCGGCCACCCCGGCCTCGCAAGACATCCACTCGCGTTGAGTCGAGGACGCCGCTATGCTGACGCCTTCAATGTTTGCTATCAGGCCAATTTCGGCCGATCGGGAGGGTGACGGACATGCCAGGTGAAACCGGTTTTGCGATCTTTCTATTCGTGGTCGCAGCGCTGACGTTCGCGGTTTACTGGGCCACCAAGGACGGCGCCATCAAGACCGGCGCGAAAGTCACGTCCATCGTGGCGGCACTCGCCGCGCTGGTCTTCCTGGTGTTGGCCTGCTTCACCGTGGTGTCCACCCGCAACATCGGCGTCACGACGACATTCGGGCGTCCGTCGGGGACGCTCTCGAACGGCTTGCATCTCAAGGCGCCGTGGCAGAACGTCACAGAACTCGACGGAGCGATTCAGATCGACAACCACACTGGGGACCACGCCAGCACCGTTCGCCTCGGAAACAACTCGACGGCGCGTACCGACACGTCGATCCGTTGGCGGATGGCGCCCGCCGCCGCGGACGAGCTGTTCTTGGACTACCGGACATTCGACAATATCCGCGACAACCTGGTCACCCGTGAGCTGAATGCGGCGCTGAACGAGGTGTTCTCGAAGTTCGATCCCCTGTCACCACAGTTCAGCGATGGCGCCAACCTGGAACAAATGTCCAACCAGGTCGCCGACATACTGCGCAAGAAGGTCGGTCAGCAGATCGAGGTCCTCAACGTCATTGTGCCGATCGTGCGCTACGACGACGCGACGCAAGACCGCATCAACGCGCTGAATGTGGAGAAGGCCAACACTCGGGTCGCCGAACAGCGCGCCAAGACGGCGCAGGCCGAAGCGGAAGCCAACCGAATCCTGGCCGATTCGGTGAGCCGCGACCCAAATGTGTTGGTGTCTAAGTGTTTAGACGCGGTCAAGGAGACCAAGACCAGCCCGCTGGGCTGCTGGCCGGGAGGCGCAGCGATGCCCACCGTCCCGGTCAAGTCTCCGTAGGCGTCACTCTGGGGGTCGGCATTAAACTTGACACACTGTCAAGTACAGTCGACGACGCCCGCAGACAACGCAGTCGGAAGGTCCTCGCCCGTGTATCCAGGTACCCACGCGTCTCAGTTCCCCAACAAGCCCGCCGTCGTGATGGCGGCCTCCGGGATCACGCTCACCTACGGCGAACTGGACGAGCAGTCCCGTCGGCTGGCCCGCTTTTGGCATGACGCTGGGCTGCGCAAGGGCGATCACGTCGCGATGCTGAGCGACAACGTTCCCGAGGTGTTCGTTGTGTACTGGGCGGCCCTGCGTTCGGGGCTGTACATCACGATGGTCAACCACCATCTCGCGCCGGCCGAGATCAGTTACATCATCAACGACTCCGGCTCGACCTCGCTCGTGGTCTCCGCCGGCGTGCGCGAACAGGCCGAGGCGATCCTGCACGACATCCCCTCGGTCACAGTGCGTCTGGCCCTCGGCGGCGCCGTGCCCGGGTTCGACTCGTATGAGGAGGCGCTCGCCGGAACCTCGGCCGCGCCGCTCTCCTCCCAGCCCGCCGGGTCCGACATGCTGTACTCGTCCGGAACCACGGGGCGCCCCAAGGGAATCAAGACTCCGCTACCCGATCGGCAGATCGACGAACCGGGTAGCCCGCTGGCGGTGTTCGCCCACCTGTACGGCTTCGACACCGACACGGTGTACCTGTCCCCTGCGCCGACGTATCACGCGGCGCCGCTGCGTTTCTCCGGCGTCGTGCAGTCGATGGGCGGAACGGTCGTGGTGATGGACCGCTTCGACGCCGAGGGGTCCCTGGCCGCCATCGAGAAGTACCGGATCACCCACAGCCAGTGGGTACCGACGATGTTCGTGCGAATGCTTAAGCTGCCCAAGGAAATCCGTGACCGCTACGATGTGTCCACCCTCAAGGTCGCGGTTCACGCCGCCGCACCGTGCTCGATCGAGGTCAAGCATTCGATGATCGATTGGTGGGGGCCGGTCCTATACGAGTACTACTCGTCCACCGAGGGCAACGGCGTCACCTTCATCGACAGCGCGACCTGGCTCAAGCGTCCGGGTTCGGTGGGATATCCCGCGCTCGGGGTGCTTCACATCTGCGACGACGAGGGCGCGGAACTGCCGGCGGGCGAGGCCGGACTGGTCTACTTCGAGCGCGACGAGCTGCCGTTCGCGTATCACAACGACGACGAAAAGACCCGTAGTGCTTGCCATCCCGTTCATGAGACGTGGACGACGACGGGAGATATCGGCTACGCCGACGACGAGGGCTTCCTGTTCCTCACTGACCGCAAGGCGTTCATGATCATCTCCGGGGGCGTCAACATCTACCCCCAGGAGATCGAGAACGCCTTGGCGCTACACCCCGGGGTACTGGATGTCGCCGTCATCGGGGTGCCCGACGCCGAGATGGGTGAATCGGTCAGGGCGGTAGTGCAGCCCGCGGACCCGTCGGCGGACCAGGAAGCACTCGCCATTGAGCTCACCGAGTACCTGCGCGAGCGAATCGCCCGGTACAAGGTGCCTCGCAGCATCGACTTCACCGATACCCTTCCGCGCACCCCCACCGGTAAGCTGGCCAAAGGACTGCTGCGCCAGAAGTATTGGGAAGGGGCTCGATGAAGACGATGGCCGCGATCTGCGTTGCCGCGGGATTGTTGTCAGCATGTTCGGCGCCCGCAGCACAGGACGGGCCGTCGAGCACGACCGCCCCGACGGTGCAACCGGGCACCATGCCCAACCTTGCCGGCATGCAATGGACCGACGCGAACGCGATTCTGCGCAAGTTGGGCAGAGTCAGCGTTACGACGAAAGAGGTTTCGGTGGACGATCCATATCAGAAGTCACGAGTCATCTCGCAGGATCCGGCTGCCGGGGCGCATCTGGAACCGGGTGCAAAGATCACGCTGACCTTCGGGATCTAAGCGCGTCGCGATGCGACTGTGGTCACTGCATCCGCGAAACCTCGACGCCAAAGGACTCGTCGCGTGCTGGCGAGAAACGCTCTTGGCCCAGAAGGTGCTGGAAGGGCGCACCCGCGGATACCGAAATCATCCGCAGCTGGACCGATTCAAGGAAATCGGGCAGCCGTTGGACGCAATCGGCGCATACCTGGCGGGTCTGGCCGACGAGGCCGACCATCGCGGGTACCGGTTTAACCGCGAGCTGATCAGGGTGCCAATTTCCGCCCGCAAGCCTCTCATAGATGTTCATTACGGACAGCTGACCTACGAACGCTGGCTCCTCGATGCCAAGCTGACGCTCAGGAATTCCGCCGGCCAGATGTCGGCCAGTCCGTTCAGGTTGCGACCACACCCAATCTTCCAGGTGATACCCGGTGAGATCGAGGTCTGGGAAAAAGTAGTGCCAGGGTATCCGTAGACCCGAATATCAGCGCGCTGCCAGCCTGGCCGCGTAGAGCGCCAGCTCGTCGCCGACGTTAGCGATCGTTTCGGCGCCAACGGTTTCCATGGCGTCGTCGAGGTTGTCGCGTACGTCCTCGATGGTGAGCTCCGGTGAGGTCACTCCTTGCGCCTCGCTGAGGAAGACCCGCGCGAATCGACCGCCCCCGGCGCTGAAGCTGACACCGGAACACGGCACATCCTCGGAGACCAGGAAAGCCGCGACGGGTGCCACCGCGGCGGCCGGGAAGGTCTCACGTAGCCAGCTGAGCGCGGGCTCGGGCATGTTCTCCACCATCCGTGTGAAGCCGACGGGAAGCAGTGCGTTCACCTTGATTCCGTGCGCCGGCCCGGCAAGACCCAAGTTGGTTGTCATGCCAATCATTCCGGCCTTGGCGGTCGGATAGGTACAGGCCTCGCCCTGTCCGAACATGCTGCCGGAGGAGATGTTCAGAATCCGCCCATACCCCTGCTCGACCATCGCCCTCCATGCCGGGCGCAACACATTGAACGGCCCGAGCATCTGCACCCCGAGCACGGTGTCGACGTCCTCGTCGGTGAGTTCACCGAAGGTCTTGATCGGCCCGACGATCCCGGCGTTGTTGATGACGATGTCGACCCGACCCCAGGCGTCCAGTGCCGTTCCGACGATGGCCCGTCCACCGTCCCCGGTGGCGACCGTATGCGTGTCGGCGGTCGCCTCACCACCGAGGTCGTTGATTTCGGTAACCACCGAATTGGCCGGAGATTCGGAGCCTCCGGTGCCAAGAAGCTCATCGGGAGTGCCAATGTCATTGACGACGACCTTGGCGCCGCGACTGGCAAGCAGCAGCGCATACTCGCGCCCAAGCCCGCCACCCGCACCGGTGACGATCGCTACCCGTCCGTCGAATCGGATATCACTCATTGACTGCTCCCATCGGTTCGATGACTTCACGTGCGAATCGCTCGAGGAGCGAGACTATTTGCGCTGCCGAGAGGTTTGACAACGCGAGCATGGTGGCGTCGATGATCAGCTCGTCTACTCCGGCGTCGGCGAACCGCTGCGCCTGCTGGAGCCGTTCGTCGGAGTCACCGCTGAACGGCCAGGCCTCGACGTCGACGGTCGGGTATCCCGCCATGTACCGGACCTGAACCTGTCCGCGCGGGCGTCCGGCATCCCGGCACGCCTGCTCGTAATGGGAAATCTCCTGGGGCGGTTCGGGTGTGCCGAGGACAATGGGATGCCAGCCATCGGCAAGCGCGGCGCGGCGGATGGCGCGCGGACCGCCCCCGCCGAAGTAGACGGGTGGCCCGCTGCGTCCCTCATGCCCCTTGGGGAACATCCGGACGTCGCGATAGCTCGACCATTGACCGTCGAAACTTGAGGAGTCGGTGGTCCACAGGTCCCGCCAAACTTTCAGGTCTTCGTCGGTACGTGACCATTTGTCGTCGAAAGTCACTCCCAGCGCTTCGAATTCGGCCTCCAGCCGCCCCACCCCAACCGCGACAGCAAGGCGGCCCTCGGCCAGGACGTCGAGCGTGGACAGGTACTTCGCGGTGAACAGCGCGGGGCGGTATGGCGCGACCAAGACGCTGGTGCCCAGGGTCACCCGCGTGGTCTTGCCCGCGAGATATGCCAGAGTGGCCAGGATTTCGGTGAGCTCGTCGGGCAGAAAAGGTGTTTCCGCGGGGACGATGACGTGGTCACTCGCCCACACCGAGTGGTAGCCGTTGTCCTCGGCGGCGCGGGTGATCTCGGTGATGGGTCCGGGCGCGGCCAGGTGTGAGAAATGCGGCAGTGCTACACCGAAACGCATGAATTCTCCGATCAGTTGATGAAACGGCGTAGGACATCGAAGGAGTCGAGCGAGGTGACCGCGGCAACGGCCCGCTCAACACCGACGCGGGCAATATCGCCGGCCTGCAGTCGATCTCCGAAGGCGGCGGTGACAACGGCGCCAACATAGAAATGCGTGGCGGTCGCGCGGTACAGGTCCCATAGCTCTCCACTGCCGAGGTCCGGGCCGCCGCACTGGGCCAGCTGGCGCCGGTACTCGTCGAGTAGATCGCGTTCATGTGCCCGCGCGACGTCCGGCGGCAGCGAGGAGTTGAGAAAGTAGGCAACATCCCGTATAGCGGGCCCCTCCGATGCCACCTGCCAGTCGAAGAATCCGGCGCTGCCATCCGGATTGAAATAGGCATTGCCCAGGTGGGTATCGCCGTGCGTAAGTGTCGAGGCAAGACTGCCCCAGAAGGCATCGACCGCGTCGCCGTGTTCGACGAGCAGCCGAGCCGCCCGCTGAACATCCTGGGGCACAATGTCAATGGCGCGTTTGAGTCCGGCGACCTTCACCTGGTGGGCGATCGCGTGATGGGCGCTGGAGTTGACGAGGCCCCGCAGGTCTCCGTGGAAGCGCGGGCTGTTCCAGTAATGCGCATGCAATGCGGCGAGGGTGGCGAGGACTCTGCTCGCATCCGCCGGTGCGCAACCGGCACGGACATCGTCGAGGCGACATCCCCGGGCGGCCAAATCTTCGATCAGAAGGATCCCGCGCCCGCGTCGGCGATCCCACTGTGCAACATAACTTTTCGGGGCAATTCCAGGTAGCTCGCCCGGAATCGTCCGGTACACATCAACTTCACGCTCGCCAAGCCCGAGGGCGTTCATGAACAAACGACCGACGAAGGCCGTGGGTGCGAACTTGAGAAATACCGTCGCCGGGCCCATGCCGGGCTCGCGGTACTCGATGGACAGCAGCGCGCGACTTGCAGTGCCATGGTGCTCATCGGCGACGGTGACGCGTTCCACGTCTGCGGGCCGCAGTCCCAGCGCCGTGGCCACCCATTCGGGGCGGACATCACGCGCCGCCTTGGGCATCGAGCGGGCGGGAAGCGTGCGGTCCACGACGTACCGGGCGGTCTGGTCGACCAGGGAACCCGCAGCACGGACGGCCTCAAACACGCACGCCTCCATCCGAATTCATCTCGACGCTGAGTTGAATCCTCGCCTCACGAGATACGTTATCCGAAATAACGCATCCGGCGCAAGAGTGGATTCAGGTCAGGCACGCGCGTTCGAGAAACACACTCTCTGGTGCCCGCCGCTGGGCGACATACACGCCGGCGGACGCGTCAGGCAACCGAACGAATCGCGCGCACCACTGCATCGAGGGCCATCAACCGCACCACGTCAACATGAGCCGGTACCTGCCCCGACCCGTCCGACCTCGAAGTACGGCCCGCCCACCGACGCTCGTGCCGCGGCGTACCCGTCGTCTGCCGTGGGCCGGACCGACGCGTCTCCCACCGCCAGATCGAAGAGCGCGAGAGTGGGAATCACCGGAACGAGGCCGCCGGGAGTCGGCACTGCACCCGGTCTCGGCGGCCTGGTCGGTCCAATGCCCCACACCTACCCCAGGAATGCCGACACTTCGCGTGTTTTCCATACGGCCCAACGGTACTCACGAAAGCGCGAGTGCATCGACCAGTGCCGGCAGCGCCGTGGCCGCGGTGGCCCGCCAGACCAGATCCGCACGATCGGAAAGGTCCGTCTCGTGTGGGTTGATTTCGACAACGGTTGCGCCGCGACTCGATGCCAGCTGCGGGAGCCCCGCGGCCGGATAGACGATGCCGGAGGTTCCGATGAGCAGCATCAGCTCACAGTTCTGTGCGTGCGCGACGGCGTGACCGAACTCGACCTCGGGAAGCATCTCGCCGAACCACACGATGCTCGGACGCACCTTGCCGCCGCAGCCACACGCCGGTGGCGCGACGCGCTCAGAATCCGGAGCAGCGACCGTCACGTCGTAGCCGGTCTGGCACGTGTCGCAATGCGATTTGAGCAGACTGCCGTGAACATGGGTGACGTCCACGCTGCCCGCACGTTCGTGAAGGTCATCGACATTCTGGGTGACTATCCGGATGTCGCGGCCAGATCCCCACTGGGCCAACGACCGATGACCGTCGTTCGGCTGCACCGCCATGAGCTGGATGCGCCGATTCTGATACCACGCCCAGACGAGCCCCGGGTCCTCGTGCCACGCCTCCGGCGTCGCCAGGGTCATCGGGTCATACTTCGACCACAGACCGGTTTGGGCATCACGGAAAGTGGGCAGCCCGCTCTCCGCAGACATCCCGGCGCCGGTGAGCACCGTGACGGTGCCCGCCGTCGATGCGGCGACGATCAACTCGTCGGGTACCTGTGTCACATCTCTTTCTTACTACGGAGTCCTTCTTACAACGGACTACGAATTACCGAGAGTTCGCATCGCGTTCCGGGCCGCCAGGCTGATCTTGATAGGAATCGCAGCCCGAACTTCGATCCCGGTGGACTCACCGAAGACCCGAGGCTCCTGCACGCGTTCGCGTGGATGGTTCCCGGCGAACGCGCGTTGTTCGGACTTGACGAGCTAGACCGCGCGAAGGTCTGGGCCGCAAGCTGAGGCTGTACCCAGAAGTCGGGTAGTGCACTACTCGCGCCCATAGCTCCGTTCGCCCATACCGTCACACCACCAACGTTTCGGCTGTGCGAAAGTCAATGGCCCTGCGCTGGAATGGTATTCATCCGGCCACGAAAGGCGCGTGCACCATGGTCCTCGTTCCGAGTTTCGAAAGTCAGTCGCACTTCTTCACTCCGGCCGCATTGGCGGTCAACGAGCAACAACCGGCCTCGATTGCCGATCAGCGTTTCGTCTTCCAAACAAATGGCGTTGCCCTCGTCAACATGCCCGGACAGACCACCGTCGATTGGTCACGAGATCAAGCGTTGATCTCCCCGAACATGAGCGATGCTTTCAAAGCGATCACGACGCGGCATAACATCCCAATACCCGCCGGGACCTTCCCGTGGTTCCAGGTGGACAGCGCCATCCCCTTCGCCACCCTGAGCTCGATCTTCGATCGGCATCAGGCGATCGATGCGGGGTTTGCGGTTGACCGTTGGCGTTTTAGGACGCGGACCGGCATCGGATCGCTACCCGGTCAAACGTTCCAAAGCCTGTTCGACGGTCTACTCGTCGATCTGGCCGTACGTGACAGCGACGCGGTGATCCACCGAATCAGCTACCACATCACGGTGCAGGGCAGACTGCGGTTCGTCACCGGTCTTACGTGACGGCCGTCCCATCTGACCAGCCAAGCCAGCAGAACCCGGTCAGCCGCAATGCACTGCGATCGCTCGCAGGAACTCGATGCTCTCCATATCGCGATTGGTCGATTCCCCACTTGTGGTGCCGTAGTTGCGATTTGCGGAAAGTTTGACGACGACAGTGTCACGGGACGGGTCGACGTACACGTACTGGTTGTACACACCCATGGCGGCGAACTCGCCGTGGTCGCCGTCGGGCAACCACCACTGATAGCCGTACCCGATGGGAAGAGTGTGGTCATTCAAAATGACACGGCCGGGTTGCAGATGCGCAGCGGAGGCCGTCAGTGAGGCCTCGACCCACTCGGCCGGGATGACCTGCTGGCCCTGCCAGATACCCCGATTGCGGAACAACTCACCGAGCCGGGCGAAGTCGAGAGGGATGAGATTGACTCCGGCGAAAGCCATTTCCGTACCGGCACTGTCGATGAGCCAGTAGCCGGGCGCGGTGAACCCGAGCGGTTCGGCAAGTTTTTCTTGCATGTAGTCCGCTAGCGAACATTTCGTCGCGCGGGCAACCAAAGCACCCAACGCCTGCGTATCGGCCGAGTTGTAACGGCACACGGTGCCCGGCTCGTTCTCGCGGACCATATCGGCGACAAAGGCATCCAATGTGCTGGCGCCACCCATGACTGCGCCGAGACGGAAGATGTCGGAATTCGGATCCGCATAGTCTTCGTTCCATCGGGCACCCGAAGACATTTGCAGCACGTGACGGATGGCGACACCGTCATATGCCGAGCCGGGTGTGACATCGATGTAGTCACTGATCGGTTCATCCACACTGCCGATGGCGCCCTCCCCGAGCGCAATGCCGACCAGCGTGGATACGAAGCTTTTGGCCACCGAGAACGAGATCCAGTGCGTGTCTCGGCCACCGGTGAGGGCGTAGTACTCCGATCGCACCGCCCCGTTCTTCAGCACGATCAATGCCGCGGTATCGGTGTCGATCAGAAAACTGTGTACCGACCGTGCGGACCCGTCCATGTCGTAGGTCTGCGGTAGCTGGGCCTGCTCGCCATGGGGAAATGGCATCGGCGCCGAAGATGGCGCCATTTTCCGCACCGGCAGCAGATCGGCAAGGCGAGAGAACCTTTCGTGCTGCGGCGCACCGGTGAAGAGGGCGAGGTCGAGAGTCGAGGTGATGGTCTGTCCGTCCATATCCAAGGACGATAGACGAACCGATCGGTTTGTCAACCAAATGGTTCGCCTACTTTGTATAGTGCACTCATGGAACAGGGGCCTGTGCGCGTCGACGGCCGCGCGCTGAGATATCAGAACCGTCGACCAGAGCTCTTGGCGGCGGCCGCCGAGTACGTCCTCGACCATGGGTTCGGGGAGTTGTCTCTGCGCCCAATGGCCCTCGCACTCGGCGTCACTCACTCAACCCTGATCCGCCAGTTCGCTTCCAAGGAAGCGCTCCTGGCCGAGGTCGTCGAATACATCCGCAACCGACTTCTCTCCCAGGTCGCCGAGCTCGACGGGGCCCAATCCACCGCTGAACTGCTGCACGCCTTTTGGCGTCTACTCGATGACCCCAGGGAACGCCGACAGTTCGCGCTGCTCACCGAGATCTACGCCCTCGCCCAACGCGACAGGGATCGCTATGCCGCCGTTCTCAGGTCCTCAGCGGAAGACTTCCGCCGCCCAATCGAAGCCCTGCTCATCCGCGACGGGCGCTCACCCGATCGTGCGATAGCGATCGCCACAGCGCTGCTCGCCCAGATCCGTGGTCTTCAGCTCGACCTTGCCGCGACAGGGGACCATCGCCGCATCAACGACGCGTTTTCCGCCACCGTCGCCGCCCTCCTGCCCCCAACGGGGTAGCCGGTGGCCGAGAGTCACCAGGAAATGGACGTTTCCCGATAATCAGCTGTGAAACAGCTGTGTGTGATCTTGATCGGGCGTAGGGTGCGCCCATCAAGATCAAAGGGGGCCCATTGTGGCTGCACCAGGTTGGTACTACGGTCCGCCAGGCATGTCGGTAGCGATCCACGCCAGGCGTTAGTCACGCAAAGCCGGGCCCACGGTCGGCCGCAGTGCACAGGCGCCCGGGCACGGAAAAGTAGTTGCAGGCAGTCCCTGCATAGTTCACATCGCCGCCCTGTCGGACGGTCGCATAGCGCGTCAAGGGGTCTCATGACTCTCGGGCAGACATTCGATCCTCGAAACAATGCACTCAACGCATGGCGGATTGTGCTGGCCGCCTCCGTCATTCTCGCGCACTCCTGGCCGCTCACCGGCCACAAGCTGCCGTATCCGATGGGACCCCTGCTTGCACAGGTGGGGGTAGACGGCTTTTTTGCGCTCTCCGGGTTCCTCATCACGTCGAGCTGGATGCGCAATCCGAGGCCTCGCGAGTACTTCAGCGCACGGGCCTTACGCATCTTCCCCGGATTGTGGGTTTGCCTAATGGTCACCGCATTCGTGATCGCACCCCTCAGCGTCACCATCCAGGGCGGTTCGGCCACAAGCCTGCTCACATCACTGAAACCCATCGAGTACGTCCTCAACAATGGCCTACTGAACGTCTACTACGTCGGCATTGACGGAACTCCCAAAGACATTCCCTGGCCGGGCGTGTGGAACGGATCGATCTGGACCCTCGTCTTCGAAGTCATCTGCTACCTCGCGGTGGCCGCCTTGGGTGCCATGGGCCTGCTGAAGCGGAGCTGGACCATTCCGTCAGCTTTCGTGTTATTCCTTTGTGCCACAGCATATTTCTCATATCCGGCCTTCGCCTTGGAAACCATTCCGCAGATGGTGGCGCGATTTGCCGTGATGTTCGCGGCCGGCGCACTGCTGTTCCAGTTTCGAGACGTCATACCTGCCCGATGGTCGCTCATCACGATATGCCTTGGCGCTCTGGTTCTTTCCGGACTGTTATCCAACTACCGGGTAATCGGCGCTCTTCCGTTGGCGTACATAGTCATCGCGTCGGGCGCACTCATCCATGACAAGCGACTCAACCTACGCAACGACCTGTCCTACGGCGTGTACATCTATGCGTTCCCTATCCAACAGTTCTTGGCCGTCTTGGGATTTGCCGACCTGAACCCGTTCCTGTTCTTCGCGATAGCAACGACGGCAACTCTGCCGATGGCGGCACTGAGTTGGTTCGTGGTCGAAAAGCATGCGATGTCGCTGAAGTCCCGGCTCACCCGGACAGTGAGACCGGGGGCCGGCGGGCCCGCGGACCAACCCGTATAGGCGCTCTCTGTTCGATGGGCGCAATACCGGAACACTGCAGCGGACCTCCCCCGCGGACTACGGTATCTTCGTCCGAGGGCCGGGGTGCCGCATCTGCTTGGAGGTACTACCCATGCGCTCGTTCAGCGTGGCCCTGCTCGTAACGGTTGCCGCCATCTTCGGTTCTACTGGCGTGGCGGCGGCAGCGCCGCACGACTACTGCGCCGACCTCAAGGGCAGCAATACCGGCACCACCTGCGAGATCCATCTGTCCGACCCTGGGTACAGCGTCGACATCACCATGCCGCTGAACCACCCCGAGCAGAAGTCGATGGCCGAATACATTGCCAAGACGCGAGACGCGTTCCTCAATTCGGCCAAGTCCGGTACCGCCCGCAGCACGCCGTATCAGTTGAGCATCAAGCCGACGGAATACACCTCGGCGATCCCCCCACGCGGCACGCAGACCGTGGTGTTCAAGGTGTACCAAAACACTGGCACGCCGCAGACGACGTACAAGGCCTACAACTGGGACCAGAGCTATCGCAAAGCGATCACTTACACGGCCGCACCTGACGACAAAGAAAATGTGCCGCTGTGGCGGGTGGACGATCCGCTGAAGACCGTCGCGCCGATCGTCCAGGCCCTGCTGCAGCAGCAGCTGGCACCGCCGGTCGCACCTCCCACACCGACTACAACCTCGGGACAGCCGACTACCACCACGTCGTCGACGACTACGACGCCACCACCGCCCCCGCCGTTACCGTTCTCACCCGCGTCGCTGTACAACCCTGCCAACTACCAGAACTTCGCGATCCTCAACGACGGAGTGGCCTTCTATTTCGACCAGGGCGCATTGTTGCCCGACTCATTCGGAGCGCTGCAGGTACTGGTACCCCGGTCGGCAATCGACCCCATGATCGCTTAACACTTTCAAGCTCTGGTTTTGGGATGTCGAACCCTGAGGCAAACCAAACTGCGTCCTCGCCGCGGGATTTCATACCCGCGGACACACACGCCAGGCCCGGCAAGGACGCTACTTGTGGAGTGTGAATTGATGGACGCTGGTCTGTCCTTCGCGGAAGAGTCGCTGGCAGCCTGTTAGGTACTTCACGTAGCGCTGGTAGACCTCTTCGGATTGCGTAGCGATGGCTTGATCCCGGTGCCGTTGTAGCGCAGTCGCCCATAGTTGGAGAGTGCGTACGTAGTGAGGGCCAATCTCATGGATGCGGGCGATATCAAATCCAGCGCCAGTGGCATTTTCGGCCACCATTGACACCGAGGGCAGTCTGCCCCCGGGGAAAATCTCGGTCATGATGAATTTGGCAAAACGGGCCAGCTCGAAAGTCATGGGCACACCGCGGGCTTTCGCTTCGTCGTAGTGCACGGCAGTGATCGTGTGCAGCAACATGATTCCGTCAGCAGGCAGTGCGCGGTAGGCCATCTGGAAGAAGGCCCGGTAGCGCTCATGTCCGAAGTGTTCGAAGGCACCAATCGACACGATGCGGTCGGCTTTGCCGTGAAATTCCTCCCAGCCCTGTAGCCGGACGTCGATTGTTCGGCGGGTAGGGATCCTGCCCAGCTTGTCGAGAGCGTATTTGCGCTGTTCATCCGACAGCGTCAGCCCGATGACGTTGACATCGTAGTTTTCGATTGCCCGTTGCATACCCGCGCCCCACCCGCAGCCGATGTCGAGCAATGTCATGCCGGGCTCAAGCTGCAACTTGCCCAGCGCGAGATCAAACTTGGCTAGCTGAGCCTCATCGATGGTCATCTCGTCACGTTCGAAGTAGCCGCAGGTGTACCCCATTGTCGGGCCTAGGAACAACTCGAAGAACTCGTTCGAGATATCGTAAATCGACTGCAGTTCTTCGTACTTCGGCTCCCATTTCCCTGTAGATGTGCCGGCGCCGATGTTCCGTGGCCTGAGCTTCTTGTCATTGCTGACCACTTCCCCGGAGGCATTGACGGCTTGAGGTTCGGCGCGTTTGGGTTGACGCTCTGGGGGTTTGGTCTTGGCGCCTTCGAAATCCTCTGAGCCGGGGAATTCCTTCTGCATGCGTATTTCCTCCCGTCGGCGCTCAGGGCGTCAGGACGGCGCGGTAGCGAGCGTTGCTCATGTCCTGGAAGGTAGTTTCTGCAGTTTCCAGGGGGTGGGTTTCGATAAGGGGACGGATGCCTTTGAGGACCGCAAAATCGAGAGTGTCTTCGCTGTCCTTGGCGTGTCCGCTGTACCAGCCGATCACCGATCGTCGACCGAAAACCAGTTGGTCGGCCGAAAACTGCAGGGGCGCATGATCGGTGGCGATTACCATGAGGCGGCCATTGGGCCGCAGGCCCTGAATAAGATCGACCTGTGCATCGGCGACCCCCGCGGTGGACAGAATAGTGGCCGCACCGCCGAGACGTGACAGGGCTTCCCCCGCGCTTCCATCGGTGCTGTCGATGTATTCGTCGGCACCCAATTGCCGGGCCAGCCGAGCTTTGTTGTGGCCGCGGTTGATAGCTACGGTTCTGAAACCCATTTTGTCGGCGAACTGCACGGCCAGATGCCCCAGCCCGCCGATCCCCTGAATCGCAACAGTGTCGCCGGGGCCGGCTCCGCTGTGCCGCAGCGCGTTGAATGTTGTGATTCCCGCACACATGAGGGGTGCGGCCTCTTCGAATGACAGTTCATCGGGGATGCGTGCAACCGCTTCTTGCGGGGCCACAAGGTATTCGGCGTAGCCGCCGTCGTAGGACGCGCCGACTACCTGCGCGTGGGCGCAATTGGCGAAGTCACCGGCTCGGCACCACTGACATTGCCGGCAGTAGCCTCCCTGCCAGCCGACACCAACCCTCTCGCCTTGTCGCCACCCAGTGAGCCTGTCGCCGACGGCGTCAATCACGCCAGCGATCTCATGTCCAGGAACACGCGGGAAGATCACGCCGAGTAGGCCATTGCGGGCGATGTTCTCCCCGCCGCATACGCCGCAGGCACGCACACGGATCCGGACTTGACCCGGGCCGGGCTCGGGAACCGGGATCTTCCCGACCACGAATGGCGCACCGGCAGCCACCGCTTGGACTGCACGCATCACCGATTCACTCATTCGAACTCTCCCTAAATGGACTAGTTGCTGGATCCGCCGTTCATAAGGATTTCCTCGCCGGTGATGAACAGCGCTTGCTCGCTGGCCAGGAACTCCACAAAGCCGGCGACATCGTCGGCGGTGGCCATGTGGCCGATCGGGATGGTGTCCAGCAGGCTCTTCTTGTATGGATCCTCATCGCTGACACCGGTGAAGATCCCCGACCCGTCAATAGGGCCGGGGACGAGCGAGTTGACTGTGACCTGCCGGGACCCCAATTCCAGGGCCAGCACTCGCACCAGATATTTCGGTGCGGTCTTACTGGTGCCATACAGACCGAGCCCCGGCTGCGGTCGCGATGTCGAACTCGATGCGATGTTGATGATTCGGCCACCGTTGGAAATGTGGCGCGCGGCGGCCTGCATCACAAAATATGGCCCCTTGGTGTTAACGCGGAACAGCAGGTCGAAATCTTCCTCCGTCACCTCGACGACTGGAACATTCACCTTCTCGACGCCGGCGTTGGCGACGACGATATCGACTTTCCCGAAAGCATCGAGGGTCTCGGAGAACAGGCGGTTGATCTCCTCGACCTTCGAGACATCCGCCTGAACCAGCAGCGCCCTGACTCCTAGCTGTTCGACCGCGGAAACCACCTCATCAGCGGCCGATTTGTCCTTGGAATAGTTCACCACTACATCGGCCCCCAGCGACGCCAGGCGCAGTAAAATAGCCCTGCCCAACCCCTTAGAGGAGCCGGTGACAACAACGACTTTACCTTCGAAATTCATCGACAGCCCCTAACCTAATTCTTCACTGCGCCGTGTTTGATCACGAGACTGCACAGCGTATGCATCATCAAATATGTATATGCGCAAGGTGCACTCGCGTCCAACAAATAGCATTTGTTGTGCCACAAGCGAGATTTGTCAATGTTGACGGCCTTAAACCGAACATGTAACCAAAAGCCGTGAATATGAAATATGGGTGAAACTTTGAAATATCTTGATTAACCATTTCACTCTGTTGTCTTTCTTGCGATTCCGGTTTCGGGCACACCAGGTGCGGCGCCGTCGGGTGGGACCGCACCTGGCGCACAGGCTCAGCAGGCCATTACAAAGACCCGCTGGTCCTGGAGTTTTTTGTGATGTCATTGAGGGTGCCGTGCGCGCCGAAAAGCTCCTCTTGCCACTGCGCGAGCAGTGGTCCTGTATCGATATCGTCAGGGTGAAAACCCGGCCGCAAGTACAGCGCAGATTTCCCAAAAAGCCCGCGCAACAACGGACTACGGTTCAGCGCCCACGTTTGGCGGGCGAATGCGATGGGATGTCGTCGCGCGTATGGATCCACGAGCATGCCAACAAACAGCGCCAGCGTCACCACCGGCCCCGTGATAGCGAGAATTACTGCCATCGTGACAATTCGAAGCCATTCAGGTCCGCCAACAGCGCGGTAGACATCGAACGCGACCGACTTGTGTTCGAGTTCTTCCAAAGCGTGCCAGTTCAGCAAGTTGATGACCTCTGGGTCGTGCGGAACTTGCTGCACCCAAGGACTTTCGAGTACACGCTCGGCAAGAACCGCGGTGTAGTGCTCGAATGCGGCGGTCGCGGCGAGCCTGATATACCCGGGCACTCGAGATTCGACGGCGATGATCCGTCCTAGCAACTGATCGCCAGGGTCGAAGTATCCGATCAGGTACCCCAAGTCGATCAGCTTCCTGTTCAGCTCGCGATGTTGGTTGCCGTGCTTGGCTTCCTGACCGATGAATCCCGCCACCCGCTCTCGAAGTCCCTGATCGATGATCTCGTCAGAGAAGGCGCGCACGGAGCGAATGAAGAACTCTTCCCCAGCGGGAAACACTCCGGATATGAACGCGATGAAATGGCTGTGGGCCATGTCGCCCTCGACGAAGTATTTGTACAGCGGAGTTCGCCGCCCAAACGGGAAGCTGATCCGCCGCACGTTCGGCACCGCCGTTGATACGGGTAACTGTACGTTACCGATACTTTCAGTACGAGTTGTCATGCGCGAAATCTACCCCACAGCAGAGACATCTGTAAACCCATAGTTCAGTACTTTTTACTGGTTTGACATGGGAATTTAGATTTGATGCATCAGCGATGCATCAAACCAAATGTCATTTTTGGTTGCCATTCGTTAACTGAAATACGACTGACTGCCGAAGACGACGGAAGCGATTCAGGAAGGGGCCGAGCGCCCGAGCAGAATCGGCTCCGCTGGATTCGTACAGAGCGACCCTTCGGCGGTGAAAACTGCGACGCGAAGGGCGGCACGACCCGGCTCACAGCCAGAGTCAGGCGGTGAGCGCTGCTCAGGCCCAACAGATTCTGCCGCAGCATCCCGAAGATCCCGATGCGATGTCCGCCGGAGGCCGCCGACCCATCGATCGGCACCGCAGGCACGACCGATACTGGGTATCAAAAACATGGCGGCGCAGCCTATTCCAGGTCATCCAACGTCATAGCGATCGGGAAGGGCGGCCTGCCGGTACCGCGCATTCGATACCGACCCCACAGATCAACCTCGTCGACAGTCACTGGGGCGCGCCCGTGCTGGGTGCAAATAAGGCCTTCGGCGCGAGCGCCGACCAGCTCTGCCAACCCGGCGCTCGCCGACGTTGTCCGGCCATACCAACGGAAGGTGCCGTCGATGGGTTGAAACAAGCCACGAAGCTCGACGTGCGTGTCAGCCCCTGCGCCGTCGATCACCAAAGTTGCTGTCCCACAATAGTCCAACTCATCGTGCCGGTCAGCAGTACGGTCACCCATTCGCCATGCATCCCTTCTCCCGACCCATATTTCAGGTCTTGCTTCTCGGCCGGGAAGGCGTACCGTTCACACTAATACACCGAACAGTGTGTATCTAGTACTTTGAAGTACCGGTATATCGACGGGGGGATACCGGTCCGCGCTGAGAGGAGCCAGACAATGAATGTCGACATCAGTAGCGAACGCGGTCACGTCGGTAGGCGTGCCGAGACCAACATCGAGCTAGCGGCAGTGCGGCGTCTCAAGGCGTCCGCCGAGAAGTGCTACGACCCGGAAATCGATATCGATTGGAACGCCCCTCCGGTGCCCGGCATGCCATGGTTCAGTGAGCACCGCGTCAGCTTGCTCGGTACCGAACTGTGGGAGGGGCTGACTGCTGAGCAACGACTCGAATTCGGCCGGCAGCAGTTCGGGAGCATCTTGATCGCCGGTATCTGGTTCGAGGCGGCACTAGGGGTCTTCCTGTACCACGATCTCATGCTGAGCCCGGTGGAAAGTAGCCGAACGAGGTACCTGCTCACTGAAATCGGCGAGGAGGCAAGGCATTCCTCCATGTTCGCGCGCGTCGTGGAAAAAATGGGCGAGGGCTCATCCCCCATCACCTACCGATTGCCGCGCACCGCAAGGGGACTGCTTCCGCTCCTCAGCGCGCTGCTTCCGGTGGGCCCGATGATGTACACCGCTATCTTGATGGCCGAAGAGGTGCTGGACCGTCTGCAGCGGGAAGGAATGAACGACCCCGGATTGCAGCCGCATGCCCGCACAGCGATGCGCATTCACGTCATCGAAGAAGCACGCCATGTCGCATTCGCCAAGGAAGAAATCCTCCGCGGCTACCGGCAGGCCGGGCCTGTCGGTAGGTTCGCAACCCGCATGACCGCCGCCATGACCGCATTGTTCTTTACGCTGCCTGCCCTGCTCAACCCGCAGATGTACCGCGCAGTGGGTATCAACCCGATGCGCGGCATACGCGCCTCACTTTTCGGCGAGCAGTTCGGGGTAAACGCGCAATTTGTACTGGGCCATATGGCGCGTTTCTTCCACGACGCCGGCATCATGAAAGGCTTTCCCGCCGTGCTGATCTGGCGGCTGTCGCGGGCTCTCCCCGATGACGTGAAGGCAGCATTGGGCCGCAAGGGAAAACGGCAAAACGGGACCCCGCGTCTGCGGCTCGTGCGCGCGGTTACTCCGGAGGACACCGATGACTAGCCCACGCACACCTGATTGGGTGTTGGGAATGGGTGCGTGGGCGATGGAGACGGCGCACCGAGTGCTCATGGACGCGACGGAGGGCCGGTTGGGGCAGCGTTTCGGTCGCAATCAGTCCGTGGAACTGCACACCATCGGCCGGAAGACGGGAAACCGGCACACCACGCTACTGACGTCACCCGTCTACGCGCCTGCGCGGTTGGTTCTGGTTGCTTCCAAAGGCGGATCCTCGGATCACCCCGATTGGTACAAAAACCTGGCGGCCAATCCCGACATAGAAATAACAGTCAAGGGCGTCACCAACGCCTACCATGCCCGGACCGCTTCAGCACAGGAGAAGTCGGACTTGTGGCCCAGAATCCTCGAAGCGTTTCCTGGCTACGAGGGATACCAGCGGAACACCGATAGGGACATCCCCGTAGTGATCTGCGAATCCACATCAGGTTGATTCCCTGCGAATCTGAGCTATTGCGTCTCCGACGCGAAGGGGCGGCAAATCGATGTCCGTAAGGCATTTACTGCGCATCTGCGGAGTGCTGTGGTTGGCTGTTTCTTCTGTCACGATCTGGTCAGCCGTATCTCTGGCTACATCGCCTGCCGGCCTGCCTGAGCGCTACGCCCCGGGAGCGGTCGCTCTCGACGGCATCGTCATGTTCGCCGGACTCAACGCAGGCATGGGCTTGTATCTCATATTCGCCAGCACTAACCCAGCCAGGTACCGCCACACCGTCGACATGTTCCTACTGTGCCAGGTGTTGTGTGCACTGTCCGTCATCACGTTACAGATGTGGGCACCCGCATATCACGGGCGGTGGATCGGCCAACCAGTATTGACCGCCTTCGGGTCCATACTGGTTGCCCTCATCTGGTGCCCGGCCAGAACAAGAATCGGAATCGAATCACCTCAGAAACGACCGAAAGGTCAAGACGTGCAACAACTATCGGGACCAAACACGCACAACCACTACAGCTTGAACGGACATATCGGCCAACCAGCACCGCCGGGCGCACCGGAATAGAATAAAGCCCAAAGGAAGCTACTTCCTGGAATGCACTTGATTGCAACGGTATTCATAATTCGTACGGGAACCGCTACATATTGACGGCGCCACGAAACCGGTGGGGGCATCCACCTGTGTTAATACAGCTGGCACTGAATCCACTGTTTAGCCACATACCATGCAGACGAGGACGGATCGATCAGATCGAAGTGGTCCAGGTCTGAGAACTCGAAGTAGTCGACAGAGCTCCCTAATGCTCTCGCGGTGGATGCGTAGTCCTGGGAATACTCGACAGGGACATTGACATCACGCACGCCATGTATGAGGACATGCCGTCGACGGTGGCCAAGTTGGTCAATCGGCGATGCGTTCCGAACCGCGTCCGGCGAGAACCGCTCGGCCCCAAGGAATTCTGCCGCAGCACCGTCCCCGAGATTCTCCCGCAATGCGCGCGCGATATCGCTAGCAGGGGCCAACGCTACGGCGAAGTCCGCCGCTCCTGCAGCAAGGGCCAGAAGCGAAAGGTGTCCACCGGCGGAGTGCCCGACCACAAATGACTTAGCGGGATCCGGGTAGATGCGTCGGACCTCGTCAGCCGCCGCCTTCACGTCTTCGAATGTTTCGGGCCATCCCCCGCCTCCATCGACCCTGCGATACTCGATGTTCGCCACGAGAAGGCCCTCGGCGCGCAGGTCCTCAGCTATCGGTGCCGTCAGTTCCACCCCCAGACCTTCTCGCCAGAAACCGCCATGGATGACAAAGGCCAAGGCGGTGGCAGGCTCATCGGGCTCAAGAATGTCTACGTACTGGCTCGGATGGCCTCCATAGGTCTGCGGCATCGATTTGCTCCTGAATTAGGTTCCTACATACAGGTATCGACCAGGGTATCGGAGTTTGATGCCCCAGGTGGCCGCAGACCTAGGGAGTTCACGACCTCACAATCTGCGCGCCGGCCCATCGACTGTGACGCAGCCCCTCCTTCCGTCGTGGGCGGCTCGATCTAGAGCCGCTCGACTTCGATCGTCACCCCGGGGGTCGCCCGCAACCGCCTCAGCAACGGGCCACCCATGGCGGTAGCAGGCGTCAGCACACCCCGACGGTCCGGCAGTTCGGCGCGATCAAGCGCCAGCGTCAGGCCGCTCTCACCAAGCAGCACCGCAGTGGCTTTGTAGCCCGGGTCGCCTTCCTGCTCCACGATCGCTCGGTACCGAATGCCCTCGGCCGTGGCGGTGTAGGTCTCGGTCCGGTAGAACCCGGCGTCCCGCGCACGTTCGCTGGGACCGCTACCCGCCTTCGGAAGCGCCCGTTCGACAATGACTTTCGGAAACGGAACCCTGGTACCCAAGCCGAAGCCTGCCGCCAGCGCGCCGGTCACCACGGCGGCCGCGGCAGGGGCCACAACAGAATGCCCGAGACTCATCACCTCTCGGTAACGCATTTGGGTCCCGTACGCCCAGTCCAGCAGCGCATTGCTGCGCCGCACGATGCGGGTGTTGTACGGACCCATGAGGAAGGCGCCCAACCAGTAGCCGTCAAGTTCCGGGGCCACGGAATCCCCACGGACTATTTCGAATTCGCGCTGACGCCCTACTTCCGGTTCGGCCGGGCGGTCCGGACTCAACGAGTAGGGGTCCTGCATGTTGCGCCGCACCTCGGGGTCCCCGGCGGCGGCCTTCATCATCTCTAGCCCGGAGGCAGCGGTGCCACCGCTGACACCACCACGGAACCTGCGCATCGCCAAGGTGGTGTCCAGTAGGCCACCGGCCCCATCCGCGCGGGCCTGCTCGTAAAGCGCGTATACGCCCAGATCCGAGGGAATGGAATCGAAACCGCAGGAGTGAACAATCCTCGCTCCGGTATCCGCGGCCTGTTTGCCGTAGACGTCGATGCTCTCTCGGGTGAAGTTCAGCTCCCCAGTCAGGTCCGCGTAGTCGGTACCGGCCTTGGCACATGCGGCGACCAGCGGCAGCCCGTACTTGGTGTACGGGCCCACGGTAGTGACGACAACTTGCGTAGAGATCGCCATGGCCTCAAGTGTCGACGGCCTGGTGGTGTCGGCCTCGACAAGCGGCCACTCCCGCGCCGCCGGGCCGCACGCATCGCGCACCGCCGCAAGCTTTTCCGTGCTGCGCCCGGCCAGCGCGATGCGGGCGCCAGTGGCTTGGACGCGACCCGCCAGGTATTGAGCCGTTAGTTTCCCGACATACCCCGTCGCGCCGTACAGAACAATGTCATGCTCGCGGGACGTCGATGAACCGCCTACCCGAAGACTCTCCGACATGATTAACCTCCCACTCCTGCAACACTAGTCGCGGCCACACTGTGGCCGAATCTGTAATCACCGCCACGCATATCTGAGCCATGCGGTTGCGTCTTCGCGGCCACATGCGCGCCCAGGCGAGTGGCGCCGTTCACGCGTTCTCTAGCGTGCGGTCACGAACCAGGTAGAAGAACGGCGCAGCCGTACCTACTCCCACCGAGACCGTCAGTGCCATGGTCACCAACCACCAGTGAAAGATCCTCAACCTCACGGACTCTCGAAGAGACCATAACGCAAATGCGAGGCCAAGCAGATAAAGATCAAGTACCGCAAACTTGCCTTGTGGGTTGTTCCGGATATCACCGAAGAGGAAGAAGGCCCGGATCGCGGCAATTGGCCCGTGTTTCCACGCATACGGTAGAGCGATGGCGTTCTGAGCGAAAAATCCGGTGACCGCCAGCGCTGCGAGGCCGGCGCGTTTAACCTTGTCGAGACCTTCTGCGGAACTGTTGTCGGACATACGTTTCCTTTCATTTTCCGTTTTCGAGATGGTTTTCGGTCGCCGGCCTGGCACATCGGCTAGCAGCCAACGCAGTGAGACCCGCGAGAGACATAGGTATCCCTGGGGGCAAGTCCAGGTAATGGGACACGAAGCCCGCGCACGCGGTGAACAGCTCGGGGTGAACATGCCGAATCGTGAGCAGGGCCCCTGCCAGTGGACGCACCCATAGCACTACCCGCCCGCCCCTTCCGGTCACGTCCACGATGAACCCTGCAGAAGACTGAATCCGTGCTTGTTTCTTCCCGCTCCTCGCATGACACGCTTGCCCTTTCATGGCTCGAGGGCCAAGAGCCTCGACGGTTCTGTCGAAGTCCTATACAGAGTAGACCAGACGGTGTATACCTAATACTAGTAGTTATGGATAAATATCTCGCACCGGCGAGATTGGGTGGCAGTCGCAGGTTCTGATCACACAAGGCGTTGTGCCGGAGATGACCGGAAGGCGCGGAGGCCGGCACGAAGGAGGGGTCCATGTCCGAGGTTTCATTTCCTGAATCCGTCTGGGGCGCAGGACGAGACAGCACCCGTAAACGCGTGATGAAGTTGGCATCTTCCCCTCTCGCTGCGGCGCTCGCCCGACTGTCGGTCCCGTTTGACCGCTTCGTCCTGGCGCGCACCAAGGGCCGATACACAGCGATGGGTCCGATAGGCATGCCACTGCTAGTACTGACCACGACTGGACGCAAGAGCGGACAGCCGCGCCAGCAGCCGTTGACCTACGTCCGCGATGGCGATCGCCTGGTTGTCGTGGGCACCAATTTTGGTCAGAATCACCATCCGGCGTGGACATCGAACCTGCTCGCCGATCACCGCGCCGACGTGACAATCGGAGGCCACACGGTACCTGCGGTAGCCACTGAGCTACACGGAGAAGAGCAGCGACGATTCCTGCACGCGTTCGCCGAGATCGGCGAAAACTACGCCGCCTATGCCGAGCGTGCGGGACGCGAGCGAGAGGTCCGCGTGTTCGCGCTGGAGCCCGCGGCCCGAATCGCACTGCGCGAGAACGGAACGGCCACACCCCCGGCCGTCGAAGAATCCGATGTTGTCTGAAAGTGCCTCTGCAGTGGCGCATCGCCCGATACGTCACAGCACACGTGAATCTCGAGGAGGAGTCGCAATGAGCACAACCCACACCGATGACGAGATCGGACAATTGGCACTGCGCCCGCGCAACGTGCATTTCGAATTGTCCGATGCACCGCTGCACTGGATACCTGGCGAGCCGTATGCGTCGCATTGGCAATCCTCAGTGCACTTCGTCTTTCCGGCAGGTGAGCCACTCATGGCCGATGCTGTCCGAAGAGCGGGTGAGCTGATGACAGATCCCGAGTTACGTGAAGTCGCTTTCGGTTTCGCCGCCCAGGAGATGATGCATGCCCAGTCTCATGATGCGGCGCTATGGGAATTTCTTGGCCCCAACGGAATTGATGCGCGACCATTCACCCGGCAGGCGGACTTCGCGGCTGCTCTTACCCAGCGCATCCTCGACTCGACGAGCGGTGCGGCTCACCGACGCGTCCTGGCCCTCAGTTTGGCCATATACAGTGGCGTGGAGATGCTCGCGACCACTATGGGGCAGTGGCACTTGGACGCCGACCTCGAGAAGTTCGGCGCGGACCCCGTGACGCTGGACATGATGCGCTGGCACGCGGCCGAAGAGGTCGAACACCGGCGAGTGGTCTTCGATGTTGCGCGCTATCTCGGGGTAGGGTACCTGACCCGTGTCGTGCTGGGCGTGAGCACGGCCATAGGTATCTTTTACCTACTCGCCCGCGGGACCAAGTTCCTGGTCCACTCAGATCCCACGCTGCCCAACCTCGGGTACTTCGGTTTACTACGCGAATACGCCAAGGCTTCCCAGCGCGGCGCCTTGCCCCCGCTGCGCATGCTCGCCAGTACGGTCGCCCGGTACACGAAACCCTCATACACCCCTGAGGGTGAAGGAAACACCGCCCAAGCCGTCGCCTACCTTGCGAAGTCACCCGCAGTGCGGGCCGGCGCGATATGAGCACACCACTCGGCTTGAAGGACGTCCCGGCAGATCTCTACGGCAAACGAAAACACGAACGCGCCCTGACTCTGATGGCCGCCGTGGCTCCCCGCTTGCCGTGGTTGGCCGGCCTAGGGGTTCGTGGCCGCGAGCTCGGCAGCCCTACCGTCGACGCCCAGCAACTTATAGTGCGCGCCATGGCCTTGGTCGCCGTCGATGACGACGTGGTCAGTCTCCATTTGAGGGCGCCCGACAACACCCCGCTTCCCCGCTGGTGGCCAGGGGCCCACCTGCAGGTGCAGCTGCCGTCTGGACTGCTTCGCCACTACTCGCTGTGCGGGGACCCCGCCGACACGCGTAGCTACCGAATCGCAGTTCGGCGGGTTCCCGGCGGGGCCGGGTCAGCCGAAATCCACGAGAGGTTGGCACCGGGCGCCACAATCACTGTCGCGGGACCCCGCAATGCATTTCCTCTGATTGCCGCCAATCACCCTGCAGCCCATGGTAGTAACGGTGGATCTACACAATCCAGAAGCATTCGTTTTGTCGCCGGAGGCATCGGCATCACCCCCATCCTGCCGATGCTCGATTACGCCGAACAACGGGAAATCAGATGGTCACTCATCTACGCCGGCCGCAGCCGAGAATCGATGCCATTCCTCAACGAACTAGAACGCTTCGGTGACCGAGTAACCATCCACTGCGACGACGTGGACGGCCCGCCCACACCAGCGCAGCTCGCGGGAGAAATCGAAGAGGCCGACGCACTGTACTGCTGCGGACCGCCGTCCATGATCCACACCATGGCCGAGTTGCTAACCGACTATCCCACAATCGAATTCCACTTCGAACGATTCGGCACTCCGCCCATAATCGACGGCAAGGCATTCGACGTGGAACTGTTCCGTGGCGGAGAAGTACTCCACATCCCTGCCCATCGCAGTGTTCTCGACGTAGTGCGCGAGGCCCGCCCCAACGTCCGTTACGCCTGCAAACAGGGCTTCTGCGGAACCTGTCTCACGCGCACACTCGTCGGCAACGTCGAGCACCGCGACCACCGCTTAACTCCTGCACAGCGCCAACACGGCGAAATGCTGATCTGTGTGTCCAGAGCGACCGGCGACCGGCTCATCCTCGACCTCTAACGTCCCGTGGCACGATCGCCAACGACGAGTTCTGCCCCTCCGGTGAGTGCGATACTCCCGGTCGGCTAGTTCAGGTGTGCTGTGTTTACTGTTTCACGGGCGCTCCGGAAGACGATGGCGTGAGAGCAGAGAGCTCCTGAGCCATCGCGGTTCGGTATCCGATGAGCACTGAAGCCACCAGGGATATCGAGATGATGATCTCTGCCACGAAGAATGAAACGAAGTCGATGACCGACCCGATCGGCGGGTTGCCGGGGACCGCATTGCGCAGCGGGATCAGTGCGAACAGTATCGCCGCCATCATGGAGCATGCCGGGAAGTTCAAACCGCGCCGCCAACGCAGCAGATAGTAGGCGGCCGTAGCTGCCGCCGCAGCGAGTCCGAGCATCAGGAGCATTACGAAGAACGCAAAAACCATTGTGGGCGTGGCACGTTCAGAGGTTACGTCGATTTCCACACCGCCGGCCGTGCCTGCGTTTTGGGTGTCCATTGCGGCGTCGACTCTGAAAAATGGATCGGCGCTGGTGATACTGATCGCTATCGGCAGCGGGGTACCGTCGGCGGTGGCGGCGCGAAATACCAAGGCGGACCGGTAGACATCGAACGGGTAATCGGTCACAGTGCCCGTGATGGCGAATCGCCATTCAGTGTCGGGGGTGTCTTTTCCAGGATCAAGCTGAATGACCCGGTTTTCGCCGAGGGCGGTGGGGACTTCTAGTTGCGCAGCACGACGAAGGTCTCCCGCCGTATCTGCAAGTGCCCCCGTGGCCGCTACCTCGGTGATCTCTACAAGCATCGTTTGAGAGCCGGTGTCGAGATGGCTGATCCATACAGAGACTTCGACATGGTCCTCGCTGTCGGCGGAGCCAAACACCTGAGGTGTTCCGCCCGTACGGCGATGCGAGAGGTAAATGCCCAGACTGCACCCGATGACAAGGAACAGCACCACACAGACTGTGAGCACCCCGCGTACACCCAGCCGGGCCCGCATCGGTCCACTAACCATGCATCTCCCCCACTCTCTGCCCTACCAGGGTGGTCGGCTTAGCGCGTGGGCCGGTGCGACGGCCAGGGCAGCGGCCCATCGCCCGCCCTTGTGCTTCAGCACCGCTGCCCCCAGCCCGGCATTATCAGTGTCCGACAACGTGATACGGAGCATCGGTGTTATGTAGGTACCAGAATCCATCGTCACCCTGGTCGCAGTACCAATATCGATAGGCTTCGTCATTGCTCTCCAGATGCGTGTCGGGCCCGTCAACCATGCAGGCCTTCTCTGTCGAGTATTTCCCTTCCACTACAACGTCATCGGCGTGAGCGACACCGGTAGGAAGTAGTGCAAATCCCAATGCCATCACACCGGCACCCAACCATGTCTTTGAAGCCATCACTGTGACCTTCCTGCAAGTTCGCTGAACGTTAGGTGAGTAATCTACGAAACCGCTTACCTCCACGCCTTCGAAATCCTCACGGAACTGTCTGAAAACGCCAGCGGCGGCGCCCGCAGGTAGCTAGCGCCGGCACACTCGCCCGTGTCCACCTGTCCACCCGCGCGGGCAACCTCCTGGTGCACAACTGCACCATCTCCAAGGCGGCACCGGGCGAACCCAAGGGCGGCATCTACGTCGTCACGAACCCCAAGGGTCAGGACGTGTACGCGGGCAAAGCCACCGACATCGAGGCCCATGTCAAGCAGCAGGTGCGAGGAGGCGAAAAAGTCAAGCCCGTTGACACCGTGCGCGTGGAGCACCAACCGATCCGGGACGCTGGCACCCTTAACCCCAAGGGGTCGGTACGGCTCATATGCGCGCCGCGCGAATTAGTGGCCAATTAGTGTCCACTTCGGGTCGTTTCTTGCCTCGGAGACAAAAAATCCCAGGTCGTTGACCTGGGATTATTGTGGAGCTAAGGGGATTCGAACCCCTGACCCCCACACTGCCAGTGTGGTGCGCTACCAGCTGCGCCATAGCCCCATGTTTAGTTGTGTGCTCGCACGAAGTTACACCACGGCGACGGGCTCTCAAAATCTCAGCGCTCAGGGCCACCGACATCTTCTGCTACTTCCTGCATACTCCTAACCTGCGGTGACGCAAGTCTCCCCAGGGTCTCGGGTGCGAAAATCCAGGCCACCGCCGCCACCAGCGGTAGCGCACCGCCCACCACGAAGGCCCACCCGTAGGACGCTTGCTCGGCGATCACCCCCGCCACGACCGGTCCGATCACCAGGCCGACATCCGAGGTCATCTGGAAGGTGGCCAGCGCGGTTCCCGCCCTCCCCCGGCTGCCCACCACATCTGCCACCGCGGCCTGCTGCGGGGACGCGTACAGCCCCGCGCCGATCCCGCCGATGAGCGACAGCACGATGAGTACCGGCAGCGATGATGCAAACCCCATCGCCATCACCGTGGACCCGCACACCACCAGCCCGGCGACCACGAGCGGCTTGCGGCCGATATCGTCCGACCACGACCCTGCCAGGAAGGCCGTCGACACGTCCCCGGCCGCGAACGCCGCGAACACCAGCCCGGCGGCGCCCGGCCGCTGATGCAACGCCTCGATCACAAACAGCGGTAGCAGCGCACCGCGGATCCCGAAAATCGCCCATCCCGCACTGAAATTCGACATCAGTGCGGCAATGAACGTCCGATGGTGCAATGCGGACTTCAACATCACCGGCGTGCCGTGATGCTCGTCGGCGACCTCCAGCAGTGGGGAGTTCCGCAATCCGAAGTAGACCAGCACGACGACCACCACCAACGCCGCCGAGTAGATGATGAACGGCGCCGAAAGACTCAGTCCCACAACAGCACTACCCAATGCAGGCCCGGCCACCATCCCGAGCAGGAAGCTCGACCCGTACAGCCCCTGAGCGCGTCCTCGAATCTCGTCGGGCGCGATGCGCACCAGGAGCGCCGCCGCCGAGACGGTGAACATGGTGGAACCGACACCACCGAGCGACCGGAACACCAATAGCTGCCAATAGGTGTGCACGAACGCGCAGATCCCGGTGGACACGGCCACGATCAACAAGCCGGACATGTAGACCCAGCGCTCCCCCAGCCGCTGCACCAATGCCCCGGCGGCAGGCGCGAACATCAGCCGGAACGCCGCGAACGAGCTCACCACCGCGGTCGCCGCGGTGACGCTCACCCCGAAGCTACGGGCATACTGCGGCAGCGCCGGAGCCACCACACCGAATCCGAGCGCGATAACCAGGCTCGCGACGACGAGAACCCAGATCTCCCACGGCAGGCGTGGTTTGGCGGCTGCGACGTTGTCGGTACAGCCACTCAAAGACGATGCTCTTCGCGCAAGCGGCTCATTGCCCGATCACCGCGGACACCACCTCGCGCGCGGCATCCTGTACCTGCCTCAAGTGCTCGGCACCCTTAAACGATTCGGCATAGATCTTGTATACATCCTCGGTTCCGGACGGACGCGCCGCAAACCAGGCATTTTCGGTGACAACCTTCAGCCCGCCGATCGGCGCCCCGTTCCCGGGGGCATTGGTCAGCTTGGCGACGATGGGCTCACCGGCGAGTTCCGTTGCGCTCACCTGTTCCGGCGAGAGCTTGCTCAGCACGGCCTTCTGTTCGCGGCTGGCGGGCGCATCGACGCGGGCATACGTTGGGGCGCCGTATTTTTCGGTCAGCTGCGCGTACCGCTGCGAGGGTGTCACCCCGGTGACCGCCAAGATCTCCGAGGCCAGCAGCGCGGCGATGATGCCGTCCTTGTCGGTGGTCCACACCGACCCGTCACGGCGCAAGAAGGACGCCCCGGCGCTTTCCTCGCCGCCGAAACCGATTGTCCCACCGATCAACCCGTCGACAAACCACTTGAACCCAACCGGCACCTCAAGCAAGGTCCGACCCAATCCCGCCACCACCCGGTCGATGATCGACGAGCTCACCAGCGTCTTGCCCACCGCAGTCCCCTGCGCCCAGCCGTCGCGATGGCTGAACAGATAGTCGATGGCCACCGCCAGGTAGTGGTTGGGATTCATCAGCCCCGCGTCAGGGGTCACGATGCCGTGTCGATCGGAGTCGGCGTCATTCCCGGTGGCTATCTGGTATTTGTCCCGCGACGCGACCAGCGAGGCCATGGCATCCGGCGAGGAGCAGTCCATCCGGATCTTGCCGTCGTGATCGAGCGTCATGAATCGCCAGGTGGCATCGACCAGCGGGTTCACCACGGTCAGATCCAGTGACCACCGGTCGGCGATGGCGGCCCAGTAGTCGACGCTGGCCCCGCCCAATGGGTCGGCGCCGATCCGTATTCCGGCGTTCTTGATGACGTCGAGGTCGATGACATTGGTCAGATCGTCGACGTAGGTCTGCTGAAAATCGTACCGCTGCACGGATTTCAGCGCCCGCACTAGTGGTACCCGTTTCACCGAGCGCCAGCCGCTACGCAGAATCTCGTTGGCGCGTGTGGCGATCGCTCCGGTGGCATCGGTGTCGGCAGGTCCGCCGTGCGGCGGGTTGTACTTGAATCCCCCATCCCGGGGCGGGTTATGCGATGGGGTGACGACGATTCCGTCGGCACGGTCAGTCGAAGTTCCGTGGTTGTGCCTCAGTATGGCGTGACTCACCGCCGGCGTCGGCGTGTATCGGTCCCGAGAATCTACCGCCACCACAACGCCGTTGGCCACCAGAACCTCCAGCGCACTGGTCCACGCCGGCTCGGAGAGCGCGTGGGTGTCGCGTCCGATGAACAGCGGACCGGTGACGCCTTGCGCGGTGCGGTATTCGACGATCGCCGCGGTAGTGGCGACGATGTGCGCCTCGTTGAAAGCGCCGTCGAGGCTCGACCCACGATGACCCGAGGTCCCGAATGCCACCTGTTGCGCGACATTCTCTGGGTCCGGTTCAAGCGCGTAATACGCGGTCACCACGTGGGCGATGTCGATGAGGTCTTCCGGCTGGGCCGGCTGTCCGGCGCGCACGCTACTCACGCACCTGATTCTGCCTGGATCAGGTGAACCGTGTCTTACCGAATGGCCGCTAGTGGCGTCCCGTTTGCATACGCATGCCGATTGTCGATACGCACGCGAAGCTTCGGCGCCGTGTGGCAGCTCGGCATGCGTTTTCGTCGGCGACGGCCGATGGGGGGGCTAGACGATGGATGCGACGTCCTGCCACAACGGACGTCGATCCCCATCGGGATCGCTCTCGACCCGGGACGGACTGTCGATGATCAACACCTGCCGGTCGGGCACCGTGTAGGCGGGCCAGCCGCCACCAGGGCCACCGGTACGCGCAAATGAGAGCCAGCGCCTCTGCATTTCGTCGCTGACGGCACGGGCGGCGGCGCGATCCCTGCGCCCCGCCAGGAATGGTGCGGCCACGGTCCGGTAGGTGCCAAAGACCGCGAGCAGTTCGATGGCATGGGTGGGTCCGAGCCCGTAGCGGCGCAGTGCGCGCGTGGCGTAGTCGTACCGGTAGAAGTACACCGGTGCGTACCGGCCGTGTGCCTCCGCAACCCGCCATGCCGCCGATCCGAATGCCAAATCACCGGCCAACTGCAGAATCGCCTTCTCCGACGGGTATCCCTCGTAGCTGGCGACGATGCGTTGTACGTACTCCGGACCGGCTTTGGACAATGCGTGCTCCAGCGCGTCCGGCGTAATCGGCAGGATCTTGAGTACCTTGGTGAACAGGGTCGCCTCTTCGGCGTTGTACCCGATGATCAGCGGAACACGGTGCGACTCACCGCGTTCCATTGCCTCGACCGGGTCCAGCGGCAGCACGTCGCCATCAACGCTGGGTCCGATGCGCAGCGATAGGCCCGGTACGTGTTTGGCCGACCCGACGAGACGGAACAACGCCTTGACCAGATTCCGCGGCGAGGCGGTGAGCACGGTCTCTGCCGCATTCGATTCGTTTGCACCCAGGTACTTCGCGAACTGGCGCGCGTTCACGGCCGCGTCCTCGGCACTGACCACCAGCCCGCTGGCGGTGCTTTGGCAGATCGCTTGGTGGAACAGCCCCGCGGCCGACGGCACCGCCAGCAGCGTGTTCACCGCATGCGATCCGGCGCTCTCCCCGAAGATCGTCACGTTGTTGGGGTCGCCGCCGAACGCGCCGATGTTGTCGCGCACCCATTGCAGGGCAAGCACTAGGTCACGCAGGTACAGATTGGTGTCAATGGTGTGCTTCTCATCCGACAACGACGAAAGGTCGACGCAGCCAAGCCCACCCAGACGGTAGTTGACCGAGACGTACACACATCCCTGCCGCGCCAGGCTCGCCCCGTCGTACAGCGGGGTCGCCGAGCTCCCCAGGAAGTAGCCACCGCCGTGGATAAAGAACATGACCGGCAGCGGCCCGGTGATCGGCCCCTCCGGAGCCACGACGTTGAGCGTCAGGCAGTCCTCGCTGAGCTTCTGCGGCTTGCCGGGCAGGATGATTGCGAAGCGATGCTGCTGGATGGAGGCCGCGCCCCAGGTGCGGCACTTGCGCACCCCCGTCCACGGCATCGCCGGGCGAGGCGCGCGCAGCCGCAAGGGACCTACCGGCGGCTCCGCGTAGGGGATCCCGCGGAAGCGGTGCACGCCACCCCGGGTGAATCCTTCGACGGTGCCGTTAACGGTGTTGATGCGGATGGGCTTCCTCAGTGCTGCCCCTAGGGGCGAGCGGGGCGTCGTTGCCATCGGCACATCCTAGGTAACCAACCGGTTGGGCCACAATGCCCGATTCAGAGGGTGAGACTGAAGCCCTCCCACGCCGAACGCCGAGTGGCCTCCGGGTCCAGCTCCACTCGGGTCGCGTGGTCGAAGACCATCACCGCGCGATCGGGCGGCTCATAGGTTGGCCAGCCGTCGCCAGGAATTCCACTGCGCGCGAACGCAAGCCAGCGTCTTTGCACGTCATTGCTGACGCGTACGGCGTCGCGTCGGCCGATGGCCCCGGCCATCACGGTGCCCATCGCGCCACGGTAACTATCGAACACGGCAAGCAGTTCCGTGGCGTGCGTGGCGCCCATCCCCGCCATCCGCAGCGCTCCGGGTGCGTAGTCGTAGCGGTAGAAATACACCGGCGCGTACCGATGGTGGGCCTCGGCCATCTGCCAGGCCGCCGTCGAAAAGTTCATATCGCCGGCGAGCTTCACCCGCGCGGGATGCGCCGGATACCCCGGATAGGCCGCCACAATGCGATCGCGGTGGGCCGGGCCGCCCCGCATCAGCATCCCCTCGAGCGCGTGCTCGGACAGCGGCATCATCTTGAGAACCCGGGTGAACAGCTTGGCCTCATCGGCATTGTGTCCGACAATCAGCGGAACACAATGTGCCTCACCCTGTTCCATCGCTTCGATGGGATGCCGGGGCAGGTAGTGCCCGTCGATGCACGGCCCGATCGCGAACGATCCGCCGGGCATGTTTTCCACGATGTCGGCGATAAGCGCATTGAGTGCCGCGCCCAGCTCGGCGGGTGTCGCCTGCAGCACGGTTTGCGCGGCCGTTTCCGGTGTGGCCCCTAGGACCTGCGCGAATTTCTGCGCATACATGGCCGCGGACTCGGCGGGCACCGCCATGCCGCTGGCGGTGCTCTGGCAGATCGCGCGGTGGAAGAGACCAGCGGCGGCGGGCGTGGCCATGAGCGTCTCGACGCAGTGCGCCCCAGCGCTTTCCCCGAAGATCGTCACGTTGCCCGGGTCGCCGCCGAAGGTGGTGATGTTGTCGCGCACCCACTGCAATGCGAGCACCACATCGCGCAGAAACAGGTTGCCGTCGATGGTGTGATCACGATCGGACAGCGAGGACAGATCCATCGCGCCCAGCGCACCCACGCGGTAGTTGACCGAGACATAGACGCACCCGCGCCGGGCCAGCGAGCCGCCGTCGTAGAGCGGGGTGGCCGAGCTGCCCAACAGGTAGCCGCCGCCGTAGATGAAGAACATGACCGGCAGCGGTTCGTTGGATGGACGATCGGGCGTGACGACATTGACGGTGAGGCAGTCCTCGCTGGCCCGCTGGACGCGCCCCGGCCCCATCACCCGGTAGCGGCGCTGCTGGGGTGCCGCGGCGCCGAACTCTGTGCAGTCGCGCACTCCGTCCCAGGGCAAAGCCGGCTGTGGTGCGCGCAGACGCAGCAGTCCGATCGGGGGGCGGGCGTAGGGAATGGACCGGAAGCGGCGCACACCGCCCCGCACGAAGCCTTCGACAATTCCGTTGGGGGTGGTCACGCGGACAGTGGGCGTCTTCGACCCTGAAGCCATGGCAGTCAAGATAGCTGCCCAGGCGATCAAGGGAGTCGTTGGTGAGTGAAATCCAGGTAATTCGAGGGCAGCAACGCTGCCGGCGACAGATAACTGATCGCGGTCTTCAGAAATCCGTCACCACCGGGCGCCTCGGTTTCGACGTGGTCACGGGAACATACCTATCGATGCACCAATAGCCACATTGGCCTCACCTGCCACTATCGTCACGGAAGTCTATTGCTGACGTCGATATGGCGTCCTGCTCCGGGAAGGTCTGACATGTCGCCGCGTCGCCGAATCTCCGTGGTCTTGGTGACCTCCGCCATTCTCGGATCAAGCATTGCGGTCGACGTTGCACCCTTGGCCTACGCCGATCCCTGCGCGGGCCCCGCAGCGGGGCTTCAGCCACCGACCCCGGTCCCCGACGACGGCATGCCCGGCCAGGCGCCGCCCATCGGCCGCAGGCCCGTCAACGCCAACGACAAAGCGCCGCTGCCAGAACTGGGCAAGCTGCCCTTGGCCATCCTCAAGCAGGTCCTGCCTCAACAGAGCGCAAAGAAGAAGCCGGGCTGGGCCCAAGAGATGACCCGGCCCGCGCTGCCGAATCCGCCCGAGCCGGGCTCGCCGAACAATCTTCAAGACCAGCAGGCCGCTGCGGTAGCTCCGGCCCCCGCCCCGGCGCCCGCGGTCGGCCCGGCCGCCGAGGCCGCCGTCTCCCCCACGACGTCCGTCGTCGGCTGGGTCACCGGCGTGGACACCGGCGCCAACACGCTGCAACGCTTCAGCATCTCCGGGACCGACCTCGGAATCATGTGGGATAACGGTGATTCCGGTGGCCGTCAGGTGTTGATGGCCTTCGGCGATACGTACGGTTACTGCGGAATGAAGAGCCAGCAGTGGCGCTACAACACCCTGCTGCGCACGCAGGACAAGGCGCTCTCGCGTGGGCTCCAGGTCGCGGACGGATCGACGTCCAACCCGTATGCCGGCTCCCCGCAGTCTCGCCCGGGATACTCCAAGCAGATCATTCCGCCCATCAAGTGGGCGGCCCAGGAACGCGGCATCATCCCGACCGCCGCCGTCTCCGTGGGACGCACCCAGTACATGAACTACATGTCCATCAAGAGCTGGGACAGCGCCGGCGAATGGACCACCAACTACTCGGCCACCGCGGTGTCGAACGACAACGGGCAGAATTGGAAGACGTTCCCGCAGAGCGTCCGTCCGGCTTCACCCGACGCCATCAGCCAGGTCCCCTTCACCGCGGGAAATGAGAAGTTCCAACAGGCCGCCTACGTCAAGGGCGTCGACGGATTCATCTACATCTTCGGAACACCTTCTGGCCGAAGCGGATCCGCCCACGTCGCACGCGCCCTTCCCGCGAACCTTCCCGACGCAAGCAAGCACGAATTCTGGAACACCGACAGCGGTACCTGGGTTCCCGGCGATCCCGGCGCCGCATCGCCGATCATTTCGGGCCCGGTCGGTGAAATGTCGGCGCAGTACAACACCTACCTCAAGAAGTACCTGGTGATGTACGGCGACAAGTCCGGGGATGTCTTGCTCTCGACGTCCCCTGCGCCGCAAGGCCCTTGGAGCCCTCCACAAGTCATCATCACCGAAGCACAGATGCCTGGCGGGCCCTACGCGCCATACCTGCATCCGTGGACCACCGGCAAGGAGCTGTACTTCAACTTGTCGCTGTGGTCGGCGTACAACGTGATGCTGATGCGCACGACTCTGCCCTGACCTTCAGCGTCGACGATTTCCCGCCTCTGGTGGGCACGGATGCGCAGCGGAAGGACACCAGATGACTGCCGAGTCATTGACATACGAGCACGCGGGGGCGACGCGCCCCGACGAAGCGGCCTGGCCCGTCACCCTGCCGGAATTGCGACGATTCGAGCAGACCGTCGTTATCGGACACGGCGAGGTCGCATGGCGGGAGGCAGCTACCGCCGTCCTGAACTGGGGAGTCAAGCGGCGCAGTGGTTTCCGGGTGGCCCCGCCGGTAGCCGTGACCGAGGGCGCCGAGTTCCGGATCAGCTACGAGTGGGGCCCGATAGCCATTCACGAGCCGGTACGCATCGTGGCCGTCGCGGACACCAATGACCGATCCGGGTTCGCCTACGGCACGCTGCCCGGGCATCCTGTGTCGGGCGAGGAAGCGTTCATTGTGCACAGGAACGCCGACGGCACAGTGTTTCTCACGCTGCGCTCCTTGACCCAGGCCGCACCGTCCGGATTCTGGCGGCCGGTGTTCCCGATACTCCTGGTGGCACAGCGGATTTTCCGTCGCCGCTACCTGCGCGCACTGTCGCCCTAGTCGAGGGAGGACGCCAGATCCACCAGTGCCCGGGCCGGTCCCGTTGGCGGTGCGCCCGGTTTCCATATCGCGCGGAATTGACGGGTGAACACCGCCGCGTCCGCGAGCGTGACCTCACAGAGGGTTCCCGCCGACAATTCCGGTGCCGCAATGAGTCGACTGATCACCGCGGGTGCCAAACCCGTTGCCACCGCCGCCTTGATCGCGACTGCGGAACCGAGCTCGGCGGCCGGTGCCGCAGGCTGACACACCTGGCTCAACACTTCCCATACGGTGTCGCGGGTGCCGGATCCCGGCTCTCGCATGAGTAGCGGTGTGGTCGCAAGCTCGCGCAGCGTCACGGGTTTACGCCGCCTGGCCCATGCATGCGTCGGCCCCACCACGATCACCAGCTCGTCGGCGCCCAATACTTCCCCACCCAAACCGGCGGGCGCGTGCGGCCCTTCGATGAAACCCAACGTGGCACCGCCGTCCCGCACCAGCTCACAGACCTGCTGCGTGTTACCGACTTCGAGCGACACCGTGACGTCCGCGTGTCGTGAACGAAGCGCCGTGAGCCACAATGGCATCCGATGGTCGGCAATGGTGCGCGAGGCGGCAACGACCAGGCGTGGCACATGCTCGGAATGCAGGGCGGCCACCCCCGTCACGAGTTCTCGAGCCGCCGCGAGCACCGGCGTGGCGTAGCCGATAACCGACAGTCCGGCGTCGGTCAGCCGTGACCCGGTGGGCCCGCGCTCCAACAGCACCAGTCGCAGGCGGCGCTCCAGCGCCCGGATACGCATGCTGGCGGCAGGTTGCGAAATGCCGTGTAGACGTGCCGCGGCGCCCAAGCTGCCCGTCTCGGCAACGGACACCAGCAGGTCCAGCACGTCGAGGTCGGGCGTGCCCGGAGGAAGAGGCATAAGCACAGTTTATGGCGTCCGGCAGAAACGGCTGGGATGTGGCCCCGGCTACGATGAGAGATTATGGACGACAACGATATCCGCCATCTGCGCCGGTGCGTCGAGCTTGCCCGCGAAGCTCTCGATGCCGGCGATGAGCCCTTCGGATCGCTGCTCACCGGCCCGGATGGCACCGTCCTCATAGAAGACCGCAATCGCGTCAGCGGAGGCGACTCGACACGCCACCCCGAATTCGAGCTGGCACGGTGGGCGGCTGACAACCTGTCACCTGCCGACCGCACATCCTCGACGGTGTACACCTCTGGAGAACACTGCCCGATGTGCTCAGCGGCGCACGCGTGGGTCGGCCTGGGCCGGATCATCTACGCGAGCTCCTCAGCCCAGCTGACGCAGTGGCTCACCGAGCTCAACGCGCCACCGAGCCCTGTCGCGGCTCTGTCCATCAACCAGGTAGCACCCGGGATCGAAACCGATGGCCCCGCACCGGACCTCGCCGAGGATGTGCGTGCGTTGCACGTCCGCTTTCGCGCGGGCGTATAGCCTGCTACCGAATTACTTAACGCACGCGACGCCGTCCGCACCCATCTGAGTCAAGTCGGTGGGCGTCGGCGCCTGAACACCTGTTCCTGTTGCAGCGACCGCGTTCATCACGTCGGTGGAACCGGCATCCCCTGACGTGTCGCCTTTCTTACCCGCGCTGTGATGTGCGATGTAGTCGTCCACGGAGAGTTGCGAGCCGACGGTCAATTGAACGGTTCCGGGTGCGACCGCACCGGATTGCGTCATGGGCAGGTGCAGTTGATCGGCGAGCGCCTGCGCACCCTCTTGGGCGTCCGAGCCGTAGACAATTGAGCTCTCGGTTGATTGGGTTTCTGCCGTAGACGCACGACCGCGCGTGAATCCCCGGGCGGTAAAGCCATCTTCGAGTGCCGCACCCAGCCCGTCACGCGCTGTCGCATTGACGACGTTGAGCACCACGGGTGTCGAAAGGGGCGCCGCCGGGGATACCGCAGACGCGGTGGGCGGCGCGGGGGCGATATCGGCGGAGAATCGCTCGCGGACGATCTGCCGGATTGTTGGGAGGTCGACGATGTTGACGTCCGAGCCGTTCGAATCCTGACCGAAGTCGGAGATCGGCAGCGTGTAGAAAGACATTGGCCTCTTGGTCAATTGTGAGGCGCGCGCGGCGAAGTCGACAATATTGAGCCCGGAGTCGATGGCCACATTCTCATGTGTGACATTCAGGATGTCGCGCATCGCAACGGGATTCGACATCGCCCCACCCTTGCGAACCGCGGTCAACAACGAGACCAGGAAGGCCTGCTGGCGCCGGGTGCGGTCCATGTCGGTGAACGACCCGTCGTTTTCGTCACGCCGCTGCCTAACGAACGCCATCGCCTGGGATGCATCGATCTGTTGGACGCCTTCGCGGAAGTTGGCCCCGGAGAACTCATCGACGGTGTCGTGGTTGAGGCATACCGTGATCGGCTGCACGGCTTTGGCAATCTGGAAGAACGCGGCGAGGGTCACTTCGACAAAATGGTCGATCGGCACGCCCAAGAAGTCACGCACCGTATCGATCTGAGCCTTACGCCCCGCCTCGCGGGCGACCTGCTCACGCGCGGTCAGATTATTGGCGCCCGCACCGTCAGAACCGCCGTTCGCTTGCGCGTCCAATGCCTGCTGGTAGGCAAATCCATAGGCCTGTTTGACCTTGCCCTTGCATACCGATCCAGGGCAGCCCGCCAGGTCAACATAGTCGTCGCGCGGGATCGACACCGCGGTGATGGGCCCATCATTGCCCGGGATGTGCACCACGATCAACACATTCGCGTTGTACCCACCCGATGTCTCATCACCGGCGTGTAGCGCGTCGTACATATCCTGCGGCAGCGGTTGTCCGTTCTGGTCCAGCCGACTATCCAGCCCCATCAGCAGGATGTTCTGATCCTGACCGACGGGAGTCAGCACTCCAGGGAGCACATGTGAGGTGATGATCTGCCCCACTGTCGTGTTGTACCCGGCCCAGCCAAAGCCCGTGATGGCCATGACAAATGCCGACACGAGTCCGGCGATCAAACGCGCCTTCGACACCACCCAGCCTCGCGACTGACCAGACTCTGTTTTGCCCATAACAATTGACCATTGTTCTGGACGACCCGTCCAAAATGCGGTATCCGCGCGTCCTACCCTCCGGCGAGTCCTCCAGCTGTGAGTTGCTTGTGGATCCGCTACAGCCGCCAGCTAATCCGCGCGCGCAAGCTCCAGCACCGGAATTATCCGGGTGGTCTTGCGCGCGTACTCGGCGAAGTTCTCGAAGCGCTCCGCCTGGCGCGCATAGATCCGGTCACGTTCTTCACCCAGCAGGTCACGCACCCTCACCGGATAGTGGTCGTCACCGATCTCGACCCATACCTGTTCCGGGTTCGCCAGCGCGTTGTAGTACCAGCCGGAACTGTGCTCGCCCCCGTTGTTGGAGGCGAAAACATAGACTTCGCCGCCATCGAGTCCCGGCTGGTAAGCCATCGGGTTCTGGCGCGGTTCACCGGACTTGGCACCGACGGTATGCAGGATCAGCATGTCGAACTGAGCAAGGAACCCACCAGCACTGCCCGTTTCGCGGATCTCTGCCATGACATTGGCGTGGAAATCATTGGGATTTGTCTCGGTCATGACATCGGTAATGTCAACTAAACTGACATTATTCCCCAGCGTTTCAGAAAATCTTCGACGAGCCCGTCCAGAAATGTGTCATCCACCGTCTCGCCCGTCACGATCACGCGGTAGTACAGCGGCCCAACGAGCTGTTCGGCGAGCCGAGCGGCATCGACCCCGTCGGGCAGCTCCCCCCGCTCCACCGCACGGCTGATGGGAATCTGGTCGCGAGCCTGCTGCTCACGCAGATAGCGCGCCCGAAAGGAATCGGCGAGTTGCGGATCGTGCTGCGATTGGCCGATCAACGCACGAAACACGGCCCCCGCGTCATCAGCGAGGAGGAATCGCGTGGTCGCATTCAGGTGGTGTCGCAGATCCGATTCGAGTGCTCCCGTATCGGCGGGTTCGAGCTTGGACGCGGCGTCTTCAAGGAACGCATCCATCAACACGTCGGTCTTTGACCCCCACCAGCGGTAGACCGTCTGTTTCGCGACGCCCGCAGCCTTGGCGATGCCCTCCATGGTGACCCCGGCATATCCCTTGGCCACCAAAAGATCGTCCACCGCGCGCAGAACGGCATCGCGCGCGAGCTCACTGCGACCATGCCGGTTTCCGGTGTGCCGGCGCGGAGTCGCTTCCGTCGGCGGTACCTCAGTCGGGCTCACAGTGTTCATCGAATCACAACCCTAGACTAGACGATACGTTGCGTCTACTCTAGGGCGCATGACAACAACACTTCATGAACCTGCATTCGCCACCATCGTGGACCGGCTCTTCGAGAACGCCTCGCACGACGCACCCCCCGTCGACCGAGACACCTTCCACACGAAGTCCGTCGAAGAACGCGTCGAGCTGTTCACGAACACCTACGTCCCCGTCGCGCCCGAGGCTGGCCGGCTCCTCTACAGCCTTGTGCGCGCCGCCAAACCGAAGACCATCGTCGAATACGGGCTGTCGTACGGGATCTCGACCCTCCATCTATCGGCGGCGGTCCGCGACAACGGGTTCGGCCGGATCATCACCACCGAGCTGAACACCACCAAGATCGCGGTCGCCAGCGCGACGTTCGCCGAGGCCGGGGTGGCCGACCTGATCACGATCCTGGAAGGCGATGCCCGCGAGACGCTCAAGACCATCGACGGCCCCATCGATTTCCTGCTGCTGGACGGCTGGCCCGACCTGGACCTGCCCGTCCTCACACTCCTTGAGGACAAGCTCTCCCCGGGCGCGCTCGTGATTGCCGACAACGTCGCATTCGAAAGCAGCAAGCCGTATTTGGAGTACGTGCGCAACCCAGAAAACGGCTACGTCAGCGTGCCTTCCCCCGTCGGCGAGGGCATGGAACTCAGCAGTCGCTGCGGCTAATCGCAACGCGCCGAGTGCATACCGCACGCACATGTTTCGCTCCGATCGCGTGCGCCTGGTATGCACTCGGCGTTCATCACAGTCGTCGGGAATGCGGAGAGCCCAGCAGCCGTTGTGGGTACCGGCGCAGTCTCACGAATCTGCAACACAAGCGTTGACGGCGGTCGTCTCGCCAAAGCCTCCCGCCGTCAACGCCTTCTGAACCACTCCACGAAAGGTGTGGCATGTCCAAATCTACCTTTAGCCAGTCGGTCGTTGGCTGTATTGCGCTCACGTTGCTCTTTGCCCCTGCCACGATGGCAGGTCCGAAATCTCCCCAAAAGCCCAGCGAGCTCGGCGCCGAACTGCGGTCACAGGGCTACAAGGTTCAGTACGAACGAATCGGTAACTGCGCCTTGGACTCCGGATCGGTTGTCGGCACCCGGATCGGACCCGCAGTCTGGGCAGATACCACCACGCAGTCCAAAGCTGGCGGGGGCGCCGGGGACGGTGCGGGCACTCGCGGCGGCGTCACCTGGAGCCATGACATCGATCACCAGATTGCCTACATCACGGTGGCGTGCAAGCGCGCGGCGAAGTGAAACACTGACAGCATGTCTACGAAGGTTTTCCGGGTCAGCGGCGTCGTCCTCCGGGACGATCAGGGCGCGGTGCTGACCGTTCGGAAACGAGACACTTCTCGGTTCATGCTGCCCGGCGGGAAACCCGACGCGAACGAGAGCGCCGAGGACACCGCACTGCGTGAGGTACGCGAAGAGCTCTCGATCGATCTGGACCCCACTCAGCTGCGCCTCCTCGGCGTTTTCCGGGCCGTCGCCGCGAACGAGCCCGGTTTCCATATTGAGTCAACGGTTTTCGAGCATCCACCGGTGCGCGTCAGCCGCCCCGCGGCCGAGATCGAAGAACTGCGATGGCAGGTACTCGGCGAGCCTTATCCCAAAGACCTGGCACCGCTGCTGACGGAGCATGTCCTCCCGGCCCTGTCCCAACGGAACTGAGCCGCTCAGCGCACTCGAAAAGTGTTCGCCTGAACAGAAATTCGCTGATCTGCGCGAAGCGCCTCCTGAGCTCCGATGATCACGCCCTTCCCTGTCAGCTGTCGGGCTCGAATCGGGAGGGAGTGGGGAAGTCGGCGAGAGTTGCCAGGTGATTTAGCAGAGATTGATAGGCCGATGCCAAAGTCCCGGCCTGGTCGGGGGTGAGCTGGTCGATGAAGTGTCTTCGCACGCGATCGACTTGTCCGGGGACCGCACGCTTTAAGGCTGACAGCCCGTCGTCGGTGAGGTGCGCGAAGGCGCCGCGTCGATCGGTGACATTTCCCGTGCGCTCGACCAGACCGCGTGCCTCCATTCGCCTCACTTGATGTGAAATACGGCTTCGCGACCAACCCAGCGATGCAGCGAGGCCGCCCATCGACAGCCTCGCGTCTTCGGCGTCCGCCAGCGTGATTAAGACGTAGTAGTCCACGAGCGAAAGCCCCGACTCTTGAGTAAGTTCTCGTTCTATCTGGGCAAATAGCAGACTCGTTACTTTCACTTGCCCCTGCCAGGCCCTGTCTTCGGCCTCATTTAGCCAGTTCACATGCTCAAGATCTGTTGCCCATTCGCGGTCGCGCATAGCTCTTAGCTTACTGGGTCCCGAGTGCCTGCCAAAGGATCGGTGTTTGCCAGTTCGACACCTCTTTCATATGAGCATTCGCATTGGCGTAGAGAAAAGCCGACGATTTATCTCAAAATTAGGTCTAGCCAGGTAATGAAAAACGCGAGAAATGATGACAGCCGCAAGACTTGGCCCATTGCTGCGCCGCTGGCCGGATGTTCATCTCTCGGCCGTCGAAAGGCTAATCCTGCGCTGCCCGGCAGTCCTGAGGGGGCACCGCGTAGCTGGCCCGCCGAACGTGTAGGGCCCGGCAGCGACAAGCACGCCTGTGCCGGGCGTCCGTTCGACAGCAGGCCGGTTCTATGTCAATATGGTTGACGTATCAACTTGTTAGCGCAGGATGAGGTTGCGGAGCCTACCGAGGCTTGTAGACGTGGCCGGCGGCCTGCGCAAGTCAGAAGGAGCGGACGATGCAGTTAGCAGGCAAGAAGGCGTTGGTTACCGGCGGCGGGCGCGGTATGGGGGCTGCTACGGCAGTTCGCCTGGCTCGGGAGGGCGCGGATGTAGCGATTACCTATGCAAGTAACGCGGCCCGCGCCGAGGCCGTGGTTGACCAGATCACGGGACTCGGCCGTACCGCGGTGGCAATCAATGCCGATAGTGCCGACGCCGCCGCGTTGGCCGCAGCGGTGGACGAGGCAGCTCAGCTGCTCGGCGGGCTGGACATTTTGGTGAGTAACGCCGGCCGATACCCGGGTGGGAGGATCGAAGATTTCGAAGTGGCTGAAATCGATTCGATCTTTGCGCTGCACGTGCGGGCCGTGTTCGTTGCGGTGCAAGCGGCGCTGAACTACATGGGCAGCGGCGGCCGGATCATTACGATCGGCAGCGTATCGGCCGAGCGGGCGTCATATCCCGGACAGACGTTGTACGCCTCGAGCAAGGCTGCGCTGCTAGGCCTTAACCGTGCCCTGGCGCGCGAACTCGGGCCGCGTGGCATTACCTCAGTGGTCGTACAGCCCGGTCCGACGGACACGGAACTCAATCCCGGCGACAGCCCGTGGGCCGATGATGTCCGCGCTCTCACCGCGATCGGCAAGTTCGCCGATCCAGACCACATCGCCGATGTGGTTGCCTTTCTGGCTGGACCCTCAGGGGAATTCATCACCGGTTCGGCGGTCACCGTGGACGGCGGCGTCAACGCATGACCACCCAGCCCATTCCACCAACGCGCTGGTGGAATGGGGCTGCCCGTGGACGGTGACTTTCTCGTCAACCCGCCCACCTAAGACGCCATTGGCAGGTCTCGGCCCAAGCCCGATGCAAAACATTTACCCGACCAAATCAGTAACGACACGAAGGGCGGAACAATAGCCATGTCCACCGCATTCGACCCGATCACCCTTACCAACGGGCTAGAGCTTCCCAACCGGATTGTGATGGCTCCACTGACGCGGCGCCGAGCATACGGCCCGGGACTCTCGGCGACGCCGCTGATGGCGGACTACTACGAGCAACGCGTCAGCGCGGGCCTCATCGTCTCGGAGGCACTACACCCGAACCGCCATGGACAGGCCTACACCAACGAGCCGGGCTTTCACAGCCAGCAGCAGATCGAATCATGGCAACCGGTCATTGACCGGGTGCACAACGCCGGCGGCAGAATCTACGCGCAATTCATGCACGGCGGCAGGCACAGTCACCCAGAGTTGCCGGAGTTGCGTGAACACGGTCTGCACCCGCTGGCCCCCTCGCCTATCGCCGGACCGGGCCAAATCCGCATCACGATTCCCGAGCCGGCCCTGCGGGTGCCACTTCCACAGCCGCGGGAGATGACCGTCGCTGACATCGGAGCTACCATCAACGATTTCGCGACGGCCGCCGAGAACGCCATGGCGATCGGCTTCGACGGGGTGGAACTGCACGGTGCATACGGCTACCTGATCCAACAATTCCTTGCCAACAGCACAAATATGCGCACCGACCAGTACGGCGGATCAATCGACGGTCAGGTACGGTTCGCTCTCGAACTAGTTAACGCAGTGGCAGAGCGCATCGGCGCCAATAACTTGGCATTGCGCATCAGTCCGGGAATGTCTGACATGGGAATCATCGAGTCAGAAATCGATAAATTGTACTTGACACTCGTGCGCGGGCTGCCCGCCGATCTTTCTTATCTACATATTTTCGAATGGCCCGGCTATCGATCAGTGACAGAAAACATTCGCCGCATTTGGCCCGGACTACTTGTCCTGAACCCACATGAAACGTCCGCCGATTGGCCCGCCGGGCCCGCCGCGATAAAAATCGTCAGCGACGGGCTTGCAGACATGGTGTCCTACGGCTCAATGTTTATTTCGAACCCAGACCTCGTACACCGCTTACGGGTTGGCGCCCCGCTAGCCCCCGACGATCACTCCACCCACTACCACGGCGACCACAGGGGATACACCGATTACGCCACCTTCGAACAAGCGTGATCAGGTTGGCCTCGCATCATGATCATCATTCTCACTCTGGACTAGCTCTTGCCCTCACCGACATCCTGTCGAACGCCGGTTCGAGTAGGACTCCCCTAACACGAGAAGGCCCCCGAGTACTCGGGGGCCTTCTTTGTTGTGGAGCTAACTGTCATATTCAGACTGTCTTCCTTGTTATCTGTACGCCGTTTCATCCGCATTTGAGACGAGGAGTGTCTTCCTTATCTCGACCACTTTCCGACCTCGGTAGATCACTCGGGCACCGGGACTCCGCCGATCGCGCACCACTCCGCGAGCGCGCCTCCTAGTCGGTCCTGCACCCACAATTCCGGCACGTTCGCGTACCAAGCCAGCCTGCGGAGGTGGGTCCGCGTCGCAATCGCGGCGAGCACCGTCACCTTGGCCGTGGTGCCTGGTGATGAGTGCATGGCTCTCGTCGGCACACCGTTCACGGATCGACCGGTGGGAATGGCTTCCGAGACACCTGCGTGGCCGAATCGGCTGTGCGTCGCCGCAGAGAGCAACGTGTACGGCAGACCCGACTGCTGTCCAAGACCGGCTGCCGCGAACATGTCCCGAACGACTTCGGTCTCCGATGGTGGCCCGTCCCGGCGGCCCTGACCCGAGCGGACCAGATATGGCGCGTCCCAGTCCTTCGCGTTCTTCTTGCGCGCGGGTCGCAGGCCGGCAGTCGCACCGATCGCCACGTAATCAGCCGTCCGCGTGGCGATGTCGGCCTGCGAACCCGGGTCGCCGAAGTCCCAAGGGGTTCGGTAGAGGGCGTCCAATTCCTCGTTCAGGTAGCGCTGCAGTCGTTCCTCCAGTGTCGCGCCGCCGAGGATGAACCACGCCTTCGCGGCGGCCACGGCGCAGGTCCGTGCCAAGGGGAACGGCGCGAAGAAAACCTTCGGTACCGGCAAGAGCGCGGCGATCCCGCGGAGAAGGTCGCACTGCACACCGACCGCGCGGATCTGATTCCCGGATAGGCCCGTCAGCGCGTCCCTGGTCTTGGTGCCGGGGTGCTGTTCGTTGGCTGCGTGGTCGCGTAGCGCCTCACTCCCGATCGAGAAGGGATACGCGAGTTCGTCCTTGAGTAGATCCTCCACCGCCGAGGCAAAACGGAGGACTGTGTCGGCGAGCTTCGTGTACGGATCGAGCGGGACGCCGGGCGTGTGGTTCATCGTGTTCTGAGTCATGTGCCGGAACGTACGCATCGGGAGTGCACGGAACGGTTCACTCGACTTGATGTGATGGCCAATACCGGAGCAGCGTCACGCCCCTATGCCTCCGTCGGATCGGGATCCGTGATCACGTGCAGATGGCTTATCCCGCCCTGGTTGACGCAGTCCTGCGCGAGCTCATGCACCTGTTGATGGAACTCCGTGTCAGAGGCAGCCGCATAAATCGTCGACCGCACTCGCGTGTAACTCGATAGCGGTGTCGAGACTCCGTCGTAGATGAATCCGTGCCCGTCGATGGTCAATATCGTGAGCGGCTGCTCACCTGTCCATACGACTCCCACGCATACGTCGTACTCCCCGTGGTGCAGTGCCGCAGCTGTTGCACGGGTAAGGGCGGTGAAGTCCGCGATGGCGGCTTCGATCCCCGGAGCCTCGACCTCCCGGCCATCAAAATTCTCGCCACTGCTCTTCCGGTGCCCGCCGACTGCCGCCGCCAGTGTGACCGAGCCATCGTGGTGCACAGAAGCCCACGCCTCCCTCCACCGCGAACTTTCACCGGTGGCGTTGTTGGGTGCGACCCACCGCCGCAGGCCCGGCCGCGGGTTGAGGCGGTCGATGTTCTCGAGAGGATGTACGGCGTTGCGGTTCGAGTACGTGAGCGTGATCTTCTCCCCTTGCTTGAAGATCGCTTGCGCCTCTTCACGCGTAGAGCGAACGAGCGCCCCAGGTATACGCGGGTGCGCGACGGCGATCAGCCAGGCGCGGTTCGCGGTGTCACGACCCGCAGTGGCCTCGGCGTACAGCGAGTCGATCGCCTCGTTGGATCGGCGCTGCTCATCGAAGCGCGCCCGATACGTGGCTTGGATCTGCCGTTCCTTCATCCACACTGTGTCGGCGTTGTTCCGGACCGGGGCGCCGAAGTACTCGCCCCGGTAGATCAGGTGCGGGCCGTCCACACTGGGGGGAACGATGACCGCAACCGCACGGGGATTGGCGCCCAGCTGGTGGATCTCGAGTCCGAACACCGGCGGTGTGATCGCCGTGATCGCAGCGCTGTGGAGGGCGCGCTCATGGACTTCGTTCAGGATCCCGGTGTCTTTGCGGCCGGTCGCCACCTTCTGGTCCTCTTCGACTCCGTACACGATCATGCCGCCGCCGCTGTTCGCCATCGCCGCGATGTCCTTGGGGAAGTCGGTCTGTGGGAGGCCCTTCGCGGGTGGGAGCTCGGACTTCCAGTCGAGGTCGTCCGTCTCGACGACGCCCGCTGTGATTGCGCCATCGAGGATCTCATCGGTCAGTGCACTCGGAGCGAGACCGAGGCTACGGTGCAGGGCGGTGAAACTCACCGGACAAGGGTAGGCACTCGTCGACCACATCTTCGGCGCAACCGAGGGCGAGTCTGGAATCGTTTGGCAGGCCGCCGCCACCAACATGGACGAAGACCAGTAGACGGGCCTCGTCTTCGACGGGGTACCGTCGCGGACCTCGCCGACGGCCCATTCTCACCTGCGTGACGGTACTGATTGATCGCGTCTGGGACGCCGAACACCGCTGCTGTTGCGGCGTGCGGGGGTCTGATCCATGGGGCGCCACCATCGATGTCCCTGGAATTGATGCGTCCGGTGGTTAGTCTGCCCGGATGGGAGTTGGTCATCCGCGGCGTATCCGCGCGCCGCTGGGCCCATGGGAGGCCGCGTGAGCCGGCTCGGACTCGGTGTCGACGGCGCGAAGTCGCGCTACAGCCAGGCCTACCTCTCGGCGATCTGCTCCCAGTCGGGGCACACACTGCAGGAGGGCCGGCAGGATGAGGACTGCTGGGCGGTGGACACCACCGTTGACCTGTCCGCCGCGCCCGTTCTAGTCCAACTCAAGTGCACGTCGTCTCCGACGGCGACGCGAAAGGGCGACTACCGGATCCAGTTGAAACAGCACTGGGTGGACAGCTGGACGGTCAAGATGGTGCCAGTCTACGTGATGTTGGTTGTCGTACCCCCGCTGCAAGATGAGTGGATCGAGCAGTCCGACGCCCAGACGGTGCACCGGACTCACGCGTACTGGGAGAGGTTCAATCCAAAGACGCACAAGAAGTCAATCGTGCTGCCGAAGAGTCAACGCTTCCAAGCGTCGACTCTCACGACCTGGGAGACGCAGTTGAACGATGTCTTCGCGGGAGGGGCCCCATGAGCGACTTCGGCGGGGTACGCCTCGACGATACGAACGCCTGGCTTACCGCGAACGGCTGGCATCAGGAGTCGGAGGGCCGCGGCGGGTGGATGTGGCTCAACGCTGCCCTGGATCGTCAGGTCGGTGTCGTCCGGAATCTCGGCAGTGATGAGCAGGCCCAGGCCGGGCTCGTCAGTCGGCTCGCCGCCGCGCACAACCGGGAAGTTGCGGATGTCGAGCGTGAGCTCCAGTTCTGGGGCGTCGACGTCACCTACGTCCGCGCTGCGAACGATGCGGTCATCGCCGACACAATCCCGCTCAACGCCGGCGCCGCGATGACGGAGTCCGCTCGTCTGATGTTCCGGTCCGCGGCGTCGGCAGCGCTTCGGCTGAGGCCGGTCATCAAGGGCGGGTACTCCAAGGCCGGAGACGCCGTGGCCGACTCGGTTCGGATGGGTCATACGATCAAGGGCTCGTACATCATCCCTGTGGAGGTGCGCGTCGGAGACGCCGTGCCGGCCGACGATCCGGGCCGAGACCCTGACCAAGAGCAGTTACCGGGTCTGGAGACTGCGACCACGGTCGAGTCGCTGGAGCGTCGCATGACCCGCACGTTCGCCCAGGCGATGGCCGCGGTGCATGAGGAGATCGTGCAGCGGGAGAAGCTGCCGCAGGGAGACGCGCTCCTGCGGCTGGTCTCCCAGGGAGTCACCGCCGAGTTCGTCGACGCCGTCGCGCGGGTGCTGGACCACAGCGCCGTGGCGCAGCTGGACACAACGTTCCAGTGGGCGCAAGCTCAGTCCGCGCCGCGTGACGTCAGGGACACGGTGGCGATTCCGTCCGCGGCGAAGGACAAGATCCGTCGCACCGGCGTGGAACTCCGGTCGGGCAAGGTTCCGCGGACGGAGGTGTTCACCGGCCCTGTCGTTCGTGTAACCCATGAGCCGGAGGACAGCACGACCAACTTCGCGATCCGGACGTTCCGGGGAGGACGTCTCTGCCGCATCGAAGCGCTGACGACGATCTCGGTCGCGGAGGTCACCCAGTGGATGCGTGACGGCACCACGGTCCAGTTGCAAGGGTCGGTGCGACGCAGCGGTAGCGGTCTGTACATCCCGAAAGCAAAGGTGTCGGCACTCGTCCACCTGCCGGCTCAGATGGACCTCAACAGCTAACCCCTGTGAACCGTCCCCGGTACTGGATAGGTTGCAGGTCGAAGTGCGGCTCGCCGACCGGCCCGTCGTGCACGGTGAGCGTCGCAATTCGGGCGTCCAGGTCCATCCCGTGGAAGATCCAGATCGAGTACCGCTCCGGGTGCTTCCCCGAGTTCTGCACCTCGCGGGCTGTGATGAAGAAGCACGGGTCCGGTGACCTCGATGTCGTAGCCGGGGTTACTGGGCGGCATTCGCTCGACCGTCGCGTCCGGCTCATAGGCGCGTTGACGCCACGCGGTCAGCAGGTAGGGGTTGAGTCGGTCGCAGCCGTTCAGCGAGCCATCGTCATCGACGATGAACGGCCGTCCGTCGGGGACATCGTGTCGGTCGAGCGTCTTCACAACCGATGACCACGGGAGCGATGCCGCGCCATGGGGAGCACGCAGTGTTTCGCCCGCATGGGCGCTTCTCTGGACGACGACTATCCGCATGAAGAAACCTCCTTGCCGACTGTGCATCCAGTGGTACTCCACGGGTATGACACTTCTGCTCGTCGGCAAGGAGGTTCTCGATATGAAGTTATCTGTACTTCAAAAGTGGAGCTGCCGGGAATCGAACCCGGGTCCTACGGCATTTCCTTAAGGCTTCTCCGTGCGCAGTTCGCTCTGTCTCTACTCGGATCTCTCAGTCACGCGAACAAGCCGAGATGACGATCCCAGCCGCTGTTTGGTGTCCCGGTGGTTTCCGCGGCCGAAACCACCGGTTGATCCCGCTAGCTGATGCCAGGGTCCGGGCCGCGGGAGCTCCCGGTCTGACAGACACGCAATCGCTTAGGCAGCGAGGGCGTAGTCGCGCTGATTTGAGTCGGCGCTTAATTGGTTGCAATGACGCTTACGGTGGTCTCTTGCCTGCACCGGCACGCTTCCCTTAATTCACTGCGCGAAGTCGAAACCGTTCAGCCCCTCGCATCCCCTCCGACTTTCGGGGGGACACTCCATCCTACCGCTGCGCTTGCACAAAGCCACATAATTACCGGCCCGCGCCACGTAGCGTTGCCGGACATCGTCAAATTTCAGGAGTAGCACCATGCGCACGCTTCCCAGCGCCGTCGTCCTCGTTGCGGCCTCCGCAATCGTCTTCCCTGGTCAAGCATCCGCGGACCCGTCGATGCCCAGCCTCGACGCCTACTCACCGGTCGAGGCCAGCGCCTTCGAGACCTACTCGGCATACGCGACATCGGGAGTGCAGTTCCTCACCCCGGACGGCCTGCGCTGCCGCATCACCGCCAACTCTCGCGCCACCGGCGTCGACGGCGCATGCTGGGGCAAGCTGCCCGGGGTCACCCGCGACGAGAACATCGCTACCGTCTCGTTGAACACCCCGACAGCGAGCATCACCCGCCGGGACGACCTGAGCCAGCTCGAAGTTGTCGACCGACCCGACGCGTCAGCGGCTGGCCCCGCGGCCATTGACCCGGGCGCCTATCGTCCGCTGGCCCCGGGACAGAAGATCACCTACGGCCTCAAGAGCACCGACAAGGTGATCACCTGTGGCGTGAATGATCAGCGCGAGACGATCTGCGTACTGCCCAACAACTTCACCGGCGAAGGCCCGCACGGATTTGTGTTGTCGCCGTCGGGCAGCCGGGCCTTTTGACACCTGCTCTAGCCGGGCCAGAAGATTCTGGCTAACATACATTGATGGAATCGACTGTTGCCATCTTTGGCGCGGGCGTCGCCGGCCTTACCGCGGCACACGAACTCGCCCTACGCGGCTTCTCAGTCGATGTCTACGAACGCCATGCTGTCCCCGGAGGCAAGGCACGCAGCTTCGGCGAGCCAGGCACCGGAACCGACGGGCGCTCAGACCTACCCCGCACGATGGGCGGGCATTTCTTCATCCTGGGTTACCAAAACCTGGACGAAACACTGCGGCGAATCCCCCTGCGCGGTGGCGGCACCGTGCCCGACAACCTCTCACCCAAGAACGGTTTCGTGTGGGTGCTCGACGACGCAATCGTGACAGCCGACATCCCACGGGACTCCGGAGTGCTCCGAAACTGGTTTTCCTACGCCATGTTTGGCGCCCGCCTGCTGCGCCATTTCACCCTGTCCGATATCGCAGTCTTCGGCAGCAAGGCCCTGGCCCTGACCACCAGCGGCGACCGCCGGACCTGGGACGAGTTCGAGCACACCAGCATGCCCGACTATTTCCGCTCAGATCGACTCTCCCCCAACGCCCGCAAACACGCGGACTTCAGCGGATGGGCCGGTATCAGCAAGGTAGATGGCTGTCATACCCGACTGCTGGCAACGGGAGCTGCGTGCGTGGTCAACGCTGTTCTTCAACGCCGCCCGCGTGGGGAACGCACCATCATGCGGGTCGCCGCAGCGCCAGAGAACGAAGCGCTCTTTGACCCCTGGGTTGAGCACCTACGGTCGCTAGGCGTGCGATTTCACTTCGGCCGCACTGTGACTCGACTGGACATCGCCGGAGGCCGGGCCAACGGCGCTGAAACCGATCGCGGCGGAGTATCCGCCGACTGGTACGTCCTGGCGGTGCCGGCCGATAAGGCCGCAACTCTCATGTCCCAGGACATCGTTCAGACGGACCCCCAGCTCGGCCGCATCCAGAACATCCGTCACGCCGAGATGGGTGGTGTGCAGATCTTCCTCAAGCATCGTGTACCCGAGCTTCGTTCGATGATCTTCACCATCAACGGGTGGGAGACGGCCAACGAAGTACTTTCGTCATTCTGGAACCGTGATATTGCCGAATACGGCGATGGGACTGTGCGGGCCGTCATTTCAATGCAACTCACCGACCGAACGTTCACCGAGCTTCCCGGAGAACTCTACGGAAAGCCCGCGAAATATTGCTCGCCACAAGAACTTATCGATGAGATCCTGCACCTGCTGCGCACTCAACTACCCGACGGGCAACGTCTGATCGCCGACGAGGCGATCCATTCCTGGCACCCCTACCCCGGCATGTCATACCGAGACGGTGAATGGATCATCGACGAGCCGCTGCTGGCCTCGTCGCCATCAAGCTGGCAGAACCAACCCAACCAAGAAACCGCCATCGACAACCTGCTGCTGGCCGGTGCCTACACACGCGCCATCCTCAGCGGCGAGAGCATGGACGCCGCCAACGAGTCCGGAAAGCGCGCAGCGGCATCGATTCTGCGCAAGTCGGGAGTTCATGCCGAACCCATTCACATCAACGAATTCAAACACCTGCCTGGCACCGGATGGCTGCGGCGATGGGATGACCGTCGCTATCGTGCCGGCAAGCCCAACATCTTCGATGTCGTGGCGCCGTACCGCGCTGGTTGAGTCACGCAGGAGTGTGAGCTACATGCCCTTGGCGCGCCGACCCAGTTCGCGGGTGATCTCGCGCGAGGCGTCCCGCTTGGCGATGTCCTGACGCTTGTCGTGGGCCTGCTTGCCGCGTCCGAGGGCCAGCTCCACCTTGACCTTGCCGTCGAGGAAGTACAGCGACAGCGGCACCAGCGTCAGGTTGCCATCGCGGAGCTTGCCTACCAACATGTCGATCTGCGCCCTGTGCAACAACAACTTCCGGTTACGCAGCGGCGCGTGGTTGGTCCAGGTGCCGTGGTCGTACTGCGGGATATGCATCGCGCGCAGCCACACCTCGTCGTCGTCGATGGTGGCGAAGGCGTCCACCAGTGAGGCCTTGCCCTCGCGCAGGGACTTGACCTCGGTGCCGACTAGCTGCACCCCGGCCTCGTACACGTCGATGATCGAGTAGTTGTGTCGCGCTTTGCGATTGGACGCGATAATCTGACGCCCGTCGGTCGGTTTCTTACTCATCGACGTACATAAAGACGCAGCGTCACGTAGGCGGTCACACCCGCGAGCAGAATGCCCAACGCCGCCATCTGGATGGATGCGAGGAACACGTCGCCAGGTGTTATATCGGCGATCAGGGCGGCCGAAGTGAACTGTTGCAGTGCGCCATTGAGGATGGTCACCCGCGCCACGATAAGGCCGATGATTGCCAGCACCACACCGGCGAGTGCCGCGATCACCGCCTCCAGCAGGAATGGCAGCTGGGTGTACCAACGGGTGGCGCCCACCAGACGCATGATTCCCACCTCGGTGCGCCGGGTGTAGGCAGCGACCTGAACCATGTTGGCAATCAACAGGACCGCGCCCACGGCCTGAATCAGCGCAATCATGAACGCAGCATCGCGAAGGCTGTCAAGGACCGCGAACAGCCGGTCGATGAGGTCCTTCTGATTGAGCAGGCCCCTGACTCCTGGCTTACCGAGGAACGCTTTGTCGAATTCGGAGTGATCCTCGGGATCTTTGAGCTTGACGATGAACGAGGCAGGGAACGCATCCTTGTTCATGCCCTCCATTGCTTCCCGGAATTGCGGCAGCCGCTTTTCGGCATCGGCGTATGCATCCGCGCGGTTCATGAAGCGCACCGACTTGATGTCGGAGCGCTTCTCGATCTCGTCGCGCAAGCCTTTGCAGATATCGCCGCTGCAGTCGGGGTCGCTGGCAGACAGATCCTCGGTGAGGTAGATCTGCGTCTCCACCCGGTCGAGATAGATCTGCTTCGAGTTCTTGGCCAGCGATATCACCAGCAGACCACCGCCGAACAGCCCGATCGCGATGGCGGTGGTGATGATCATCGCCACCGTCATGGTCACATTGCGACGCAGCCCGGTGATGACTTCGTTGAACAGAAATCCAAAACGCATTTATCGATCCACTCCGTAGACACCGCGCTGCTCGTCGCGGATCAGCTTGCCCAGCTCCAACTCGATCACACGCTGACGCATCGAGTCGACGATGTGATGGTCGTGTGTTGCCATCAGCACGGTGGTGCCGGTGCGGTTGATCCGCTCCAGCAGCGCCATGATGTCCTCACTGGTCTCGGGGTCCAGGTTTCCCGTCGGCTCGTCGGCCAGCAGCACCAGCGGCCGGTTAACGAAGGCACGCGCGATACCGACACGCTGCTGCTCACCACCGGAGAGCTCGGAGGGCAACCGGCTGGCCTTACCGGTCAGGCCCACCATCTCCAGTACCTCGGGCACGATCCGGTTGATGATGTCGGTCTGCTTACCGATCACCTCGAGCGCGAACGCGACGTTCTCGTACACCGTCTTCTGCTGCAGCAAGCGAAAGTCCTGGAACACGCAGCCGATGGTCTGGCGCAGATGCGGGATCTCGCGACCTCGCAGCTTGTTGACATGGAACTTGGAAACCTGGATTTCGCCCTTGGTGGGCAGCTCCTCGCCCAGCAGCAGCCGCATGAATGTGGACTTGCCGGAGCCCGATGGCCCGATGAGGAACACAAACTCACCCTTGTCGATCTCGAGGCTCACATTGTCCAATGCGGGCCGAGCCGACGATTTGTAGAGCTTGGTTACCTTGTCGAGGCTGATCACGGCACGCCAGTCTAGCCGGGAATGCCGTGATGACCGGGATGCTGCAGTTAGGGCGCGGGAGCGGGGGGCGGCGGCGGTAGTTGGGGAAGCTGCGGCGGAACCAACCACGGCGGCAACACGCCCGGAGGCGGAGGCGGCGTGGTGGCCGGGGACGGCGACGGACCGGGCGCCTGAGTCGTCAATGTCGGGAACGTTGTGACGATGGTGTTGGTCGGCTCCGTCGTCGGTGCCGTCGTCGTGGGCGCTGTGGTCGTCGTCGGGCGCCTCGTAGTGGTCTGCACAGGCCGGGGCACGGTCGTCGTGGTGACGGTGGGCTTGGGTGCCCAGGTGTATCCGGGGGGCGGCTGCGGCGGCGCAGGTTCCGGCCGCGTGACGTCGTAGAGCCAACTGGCCCCGAACAAGGCGAGGATCAGCACCACCGTCGACGTCCTGATGCGAATCTTGTCGCGGAGTTTCTTGGCGCGGGACAGAACCTTTCCCCAGAACGGCTCCTGGCGGGACTCACTCATCTGAGCTCCTCCGCCGTAATGACCTGTTGAGGCTTGGTGTCAACACCTTCTTGACGTTTGGCTTCGTCGCGCTTGCCGTCACGTTTCAGTTCACCAGAGCTCGACGACGACATCGTGCGGACCACCGGGCGGCTGTCCCCCACCAGCGGGACACCGGCCTTAGCCAGGGCCGCGATCACCTTGGCGCGTAGCCGCCGTCCCACCTCGAACTGCTTGCCGGGCAAGGACCGTGCCACCATGCGCACGTTAACTCGGTCCACCTCGATGCTCTCCACACCCATCAGCGACGGGGCATCGAGCAGCAGCTGCGAGAGATCGCGGTCCACCAGCGCCTGCTGACAGACGTCGTACAGCACATCGTTGACCCGGGCCAGGTCGACACTCGTCGGCACCGGAATGTCCACGACCGCGCGCGCCCAGTCCTTGGAGAGGTTCACAGCCTTGACGATCAACCCGTTGGGAATGGTGATCACCTCACCATCGCCGGAACGCAACTTGGTGACCCGCAAGGTGACCTCCTCGACGGTCCCCCGCGACTCGGTGGTCTGCCCCTGCACATAGAGCTCCACCAGATCACCGAAACCGTATTGCTTTTCGGTGATGAGAAAGAACCCGCTCAACAGGTCCTGGACCACGCGCTGCGCGCCGAAACCGAGTGCACCACCCAGCACCGCGGCCGGACCCGCCAGCCCGCCAATCGAGATGCCCAACAGCCCGACGATGTGCACGGTGGTGATGACAACGACCAGCACCACGACGAACCAGGACACCACCGAAGCGAGTGCCTGCCGGTGCTTGCTGGCCTCGGAGCGCACCAGCGCGTCGCTTTGCGTGAAAGAGCGGTCCAGCCGGCGGGTGACTTTCTGGGCACCCCAATTGATGAAGCGAACGATCAGAATCGCACCGAGGATGGCGATGACGATCCGCAGGCCGTTGTCGAGCAGCCAATGCCCAATCTGACTGGCCCACAATGTGTCCCAGCGATCGGCTAGGCGGAGACCCTCCGCACTGAACTCGGCGGCTCTAATCATCGCGCCTGTTGCGCCACCGGATCCCCGCTTCGAGGAATCCATCGATATCCCCGTCGAGCACCGCCGCGGGATTACCCACCTCGTATTCGGTACGCAGGTCCTTGACCATCTGATAGGGCTGCAGCACATAGGAGCGCATCTGGGTTCCCCACGAGCTTCCGCCGTCGCCCTTGAGCGCATCCATTTCGGCGCGCTCCTCCTGTCGCTTGCGCTCCAACAGCCGTGCCTGAAGCACGCGCATCGCGGCGACCTTGTTCTGCAGCTGCGACTTCTCGTTCTGGCAGGTGACGACGATTCCCGTCGGAATGTGCGTGAGCCGTACCGCCGAGTCGGTGGTGTTCACCGACTGCCCGCCCGGCCCACTCGACCGGTAAACGTCAACGCGCAGATCACCTTCCGGGATCTCGATGTGATCGGTCGTTTCCACCACCGGGAGCACCTCGACATCGGCGAACGAGGTTTGGCGCCGGCTCTGGTTGTCAAACGGGCTGATCCGCACCAACCGGTGCGTGCCCTGCTCCACCGACAACGTGCCGTAGGCGAAGGGCGCGTGCACGGCGAAGGTGGCGCTCTTGATGCCCGCTTCTTCGGCGTAGGAGGTATCGAAGACCTCGACCGCATACTTATGCGCCTCGGCCCAGCGGATGTACATGCGCATGAGCATCTCGGCCCAGTCCGCGGCGTCGACGCCACCCGCACCGGACCGGATGGTGACCACGGCCTCGCGCTCGTCGTACTCGCCGGACAGCAGTGTGCGGACCTCCATGGCCTCGATGTCCTCGCGCAGCTTGACGCGGTCGGCGTCGGCCTCAGCGACAACGGAAGCGTCTTCGGATTCCTCCGCAAGCTCGTACAGCACGGGCAGGTCATCCAGGCGCTGCCGAAGCGCTTCGACACGCCGCAGCTCGCCCTGCGCATGGGAGAGCTGGCTCGTCACCTGCTGGGCACGCGCCTGGTCGTCCCAAAGATTGGGATCGGCAGCGTCCTCTCCGAGCTTCGCAATCCGAGCACGCAGACCGTCGACGTCGAGCACCCGCTCTACTGTGGTGAGAGTCGTGTCGAGGTCGGTGATGTCAGCTTGGCAGTCCAGATCCACAACAGTTCAGGCTACCGGGCTGATTGAGCGAAGCTTTCCCACCCGACGCCTACGCGTTGGCGCCCTGCCTGCCGTGGGTAATGGACGTGATGTGGTCTGCGCTGAATCTCAGCCGATTGCCGGCATCTGCGACCTGGGCTTCGGTGAGGCGAGCGGGTGTTCCCAACACGCTCAGCATCACCGCGACCTCGCCATCGCTGCCGAAGACGGGCGCACCCAGAAACCCGATCCGTCGCGGCGCACTGAAATCGATCGGCTCGCCCATCCGCGCCAACAGTGAGGCGAGCATCGATTGGATGGTGTCGAGCCTCTCGTCGACAGTGCCGCGCCGCGCCGTCTCGCCGAGTTGCAGGTAAAACTTGTCGACGCGGTCGCTTTGTACCGATGCGAAATAGCCTTGCTCGCGAATGCCCGCCAGCATGGCCTGCATCGCGTCCCACAGTTCGTCGGTGATCATCGGCGTCGCCCGTAGCAGCCAGCGCCGTACCTCACCATCGGACGCCCAGGCCATGAACACCAGACCGGCCGGCGCACTATGCCGAATCCGTTGCCCCACCTGATAACTGGCGCCGGCCGGCGATCGGCCATGCGATGCGATCACCGCAACGTCCTCGCCGGCGATCATCGATGCGGTGCACGCGGTACCGAACTGCGTCGCCAGGTTTCTCACCTCGGTATCCACCGCGTCGGCGATCTCATACCGCACGCGTGCCGCATGCCCGGTGATCAGCATGGACGGACCAATCGAATAGGTCTTGTGCCGCGGATGTCGCACGACGTACCCCGCCTCAGTTAACGCCTGAAGGATCGCGAGCGTCGACGCAGGATTCACCCCGACCGCCTCGGCGATCTCCGTCATCGACAACGGCAGAGTCGGCCGCCCGGCCAGATAATCGAGGATCTCGGTGGCACGCACAACGGCGGGTGCCGGCTTCGTCATTTTCGCCCCAATCCGACCGGCTGGCTGCTAATATGCGCTTGAATTCGATATATCGAATTCAAACAAGAAATACGATACCGGTCAACTAGCTACCCGGGGAGGTGATTCTCACATGCACTCCTTTGGTAAACAGCTAGCCGTCATACCAAATTCACGATACGGGCCATGGGCCGTCATCGCCGCCGGCGAGACCGAAACGGCGGCCGCATTCGCCCGACATATCGCGGCGAATGGCATCAACATCGTCCTTGCCGCGCACGGCGGAAGAGCTGACGCCTACACACTGACCATGACCGCCGGGATCAGTGTCCGCACCACATCCGCCGACGTCTTCAACGGCGAGCTCGCCGCGGCCACCGACGATATCGATGTGGGCCTGTTGGTCTGCATCACCGACGAGGACGCGGCCAGCAGCCGCTTCGGCAAATCAGACTTGAACCGAATGCGGACGTTGTACCTCGCCCACCGATTCGGCCAGCGCATCGCCGACCGCGGCAAGGGGGGCGTCGTCCTGGTGAAATCACTGGCGACACAAGGCGTCTCCCTTCACGCCCAACCGCGCAGCGCCGATTCGATGGTGACGACGGGTATCCGCGATGACCTGCGTCGACAGGGCGTCGAGGTGGCCCTGCTCGACGAGTACGCACTGCATCGGCCCGCGATGGATGCCGACGACCTCGCCCTGATGGCGCTGGCCCGCCTCGGCCGCCGACAACATCGTCATTGCGTCCATGACGTTGACGAGACGGACTTCCGCTCGGCGCGACGAGTCAACTAACGCGCGCTGATGTGCACCTGGCGTTCAGTTTCCCTTCCCTCCCTATCCAAACTGACGCACTGGTAAGTTCCTGACCGTGAGTCAGGATACGAACGCCGCCCCCAAGACCGAACTGCTTCACCCCACCCAGGACGACTTCGCCGAATTCGACGGCGAAACCCGTCGACTCCTCAAGACGACTGTCGCCTGGTTCGAGGACCGCGGAAAGACGCGGCTGCTCCAGGACTATGTCGACAAGGTCTTCTATCAGGACTTTCTTGACTTCGCGGCGCGCGAGAAGCTGTTCGCGACGTTTCTGACTCCCGCCGCCGACGGTGCCGGGCACGCCGATAAGCGCTGGGACACCGCCCGGGTGGCCAAGCTCTCGGAGATCCTCGGCTTCTACGGCCTGAACTACTGGTACCCGTGGCAGGTGACCGTGCTCGGCCTCGGCCCGGTGTGGCAGAGCGCCAACACCGACCCACGCAAGCGCGCCGCCGACCTACTCGACGGCGGTGCCGTCGCGGCATTCGGCCTATCCGAGCAGGCCCACGGCGCCGACATCTACTCCAGCGACATGGTGCTCACCCCTCTCGAGGGTGGCGGATACAAGGCATCCGGCAGCAAGTACTACATCGGCAACGGCAACTGCGCCCGCATCGTCTCGGTCTTCGGCCGCGTCCAGGGCCGTGACGGGCTGGATCAATATGTCTTTTTCCTCGCCGACTGCGAGCACCCCACCTACCGGGTGATCAAGAACGTGGTGCCCTCGCAGATGTACGTCGCCGAGTTCGAGCTCAACGAGTACCCGGTGAGCGAGGATGACATCCTGCACGTTGGTGCCGATGCCTTCAGCGCGGCACTCAACACCGTCAACATCGGCAAGTTCAACCTGTGCTTCGGCGGGATCGGCCTGTCCACCCACGCCTTCTACGAATCAATCACTCACGCCCACAACAGAATTCTGTATGGCAGCCCAGTGACCAAGTTCGATCACGTACGCCGCGAGTTTGTCGACGCGTACGCCCGACTGTTGGCAATGAAACTGTTCAGCGAGCGCGCCGTGGACTACTTCCGCACCGCCAGCCCCGAGGATCGCCGCTATCTGCTGTTCAATCCCGTCACCAAGATGAAGGCCACCACCGAGGCCGAAAAGGTCTTGGCACTGTTGGCGGACGTCATGTCCGCCAAGGCCTTCGAGGCCGAGAGCTACACAACCGCCGCCCGCGTGGACGTGGCCGGACTGCCCAAGCTCGAAGGCACCGTGGCCGTCAACCTGGCGCTGATCCTCAAGTTCATGCCCGCCTATCTGCACGACGCGCAGGACCTTCCGGTACCCGCAGTTCAGCTTCAGGCCGCCGACGACGAGTTCCTGTTCCGCCAGGGACCGGCCAGCGGGCTGGGCAAGATCCGGTTCCATGATTGGCGCAAGCCGTTCGCAGCCAACGCCGACATCCCGAACGTCGCGGCCTTCACCCAGCGCGCCGAGGCGTTGGCGACCCTAGTCGCGAACGAGCGGGACGCGATCAAGAGCGCTGGGCTGGACCTGCAACTGAGCATCGGCGAGCTGTTCACCCTGGTGGTCTACGGCGGTCTGATCTTGGAGCAGGCGCAGCTGCGTGGCACCGACTCCGCGCTGATCGACCAGATCTTCGAGTTCCTCAACCGGGACTTCTCGACGTACGCGGTCGATCTGCTGGGTAAGCGGGAAGCCACCGCGACGCAGCGGCAGTGGGCCAAGGACGTGATTTCAGAACCGGTATTCAATTCCGAACGGTTCGACGAGATTTGGAATCGGGTCGAAGCGCTGTCTGGCGCGTACGAAATGCAGGCCTAGTCCGCACGTCTACCGGCGCACCCTCGGCCTCATCGCTAGCATCGGTGGGGTAACCCGTCCGGACAGGACCGCGGCCAGCCCCCTGTCGGCCAGCCCATAGCCGACGACAGCCGCTGCCCTGGCGGGCAGATAAGGATGTACGAGGGTGCGCGCCGTTCACGTCGCCATCGTCGGTGCGGGCCCCTCGGGGTTCTTTGCCGCCGGATCACTGCTCAAGCACGCCGATTTCGACGTCCACGTGGACATGCTCGAAATGCTGCCCACCCCTTGGGGATTGGTTCGGTCAGGAGTGGCACCCGATCACCCCAAGATCAAGTCGGTCAGCGCGGTGTTCGAGAAGACGGCGACGCACCCACGCTTCCGGTTCTTCGGCAACATCGAAGTGGGCGTGCAGATCACCGCCGAGGAGTTGGCCGCCCGCTACGACGCGGTGATCTACGCGGTGGGCGCTCAGTCCGACAAGCCGCTGGGCATCCCGGGAGATCAGCTGCCCGGCTGCGTGGCCGCCGTCGACGTGGTGGGCTGGTACAACGCCAATCCGACGTATCAGAGCGTGACGGTGGACCTCTCGGGGGAACGCGCCGTGGTGGTCGGAAACGGGAACGTGGCGCTGGACGTGGCGCGCATCCTAGGCATGGACCCGGAATCGCTGCACACCACCGATATCGCCGATCGTGCGCTGGATTCCTTGGACCACAACGCCATACGCGAGGTGGTGATCATCGGGCGGCGCGGTCCGCTGCAGGCCACCTTCACGCCGCTGGAACTGCGCGAGATGGGTGAGCTGCCCGGCGTGGACGTCATCGTCGACCCTTCAGATCTAGAGGGCATCACCGATGAGCAGCTTGCGGCAGCACCCAAGGCCACCCGCACTAACATCGACACACTGCGCAAGTACGCCCAGCGAGAGCCCACAGCGGGGAATCGTCGCGTGGTGTTCCGGTTCCGCACCTCCCCCATCGAGCTGCACGGCGATGGTGAAGTGGAATCAATCACGGTGGGCCGCAACGAGTTGGTCGACGAGGACGGATACACCGTCGCCCGCGACACCGGTGAGCGTGAAACGCTGCCCACCCACCTGGTCGTGCGCGCGATCGGCTATCGCGGGGTTCCCGTGCCCGGGCTGCCCTTCGACTCCCGGCGCGGCGTCATCGTCAACGGCGCCGGCCGCATCGAGGACCGCAACAACGAGTACGTGGTTGGCTGGATCAAGCGAGGCCCCGTCGGCGTCATCGGAACCAACAAGAGCGACTCGCAGGAGACCGTCGACACCCTGCTCGCCGACCTGGCGACCGCCGAGCTGGGCGCCGCACCCGATGTCGCAGCACTCGAGGTGTGGCTGTTGGGCCATGAACCACACATCGTGTCGCAATCCGATTGGCTGACCATCGATTCACACGAGCGCGCCAACGGTGAACCGCAGGGCCGCCCCCGCGTGAAGCTTGAGACGGTGCCCGAGCTGCTTGCCGCGACCGGGAGGCACGGCGAGGCATGACCGTCCACATCGTGGTGTCACAGGTCATGCCCGCCAACTGTCAGCGGACGTTCGACCTGCTCCACGATTACGACCGACGGCTGCAGTGGGACACCCTGCTGCGCCGCGCATACGTGGAAGGCGGGGACGTCGAAGTGGGCACAGTCGCCGTCTGCACCGCGCGCTGGATCCTGGGCGGGTACTCCTTCCGCACCCGGTACGTCACCTTCAAGCCGCCGCATCTCGCCGCGATCAAGCTGGAATCGGCACCGCCCTTCTTCACCAAGTGGGCGGCATCGCTGCGTCATGAACCGATCGACAGCGATGACACCGACGTCACGGCCGAGCACCGCGAAGACATGTCGCTGGCGACATACACCATGACGTTCACGTGTCGGCCGGCGTTCATCGAACCGCTCGCCGAGCGAATGTTCAAGCGCGAGACCCAGAGTCGACTCAGAGCGCTGGCGGATTTCCTGCAGCGCGAGAATGGGTAGCGGCATCCGAGACGCCCTCGCCGAAAGTGCGTCCACGCAGACATTTCGTGCGGTTCCTCTGCCTGAGCGCACACTCGGCGAAAGCTCGCCGCCTACAGCGGCGGAGGCTCGTAGTACCGCGGCGGCGGCTCGTGCTTCTTGACCTGATCCTCGGTCACCGACGGACCCTCAACCGGACCCGGCGGTGGAGCAGGCGGCATTGAAGGCGGCGGAGGCGGCGGCGCCGGATCAATGTTCTCGATCGACGGCGGCCCGCTCGGGTACTGCTGCGGGACGGGGCCGGGCGGCGGCGCCAGCAAGATGTCCCAGCGGTCGGGATTCTTCGGCGGGTACAGCACCGGAATAAGGTCGCCGACGCGCGGCCAGTCGTTGACATCACGCACGATCTGCCGATAGGTGATGTATTCGGCGACCGTTGGTCCGGTGAGTGCCCCGGTGATCGTCACCAGCTGACCGCCGGCCACACCTTCAGGACGCGGACTGACCCCGGTCACCAACAGGGTTCCTTCCACCGCATTCATGCCGGGCTGCGGCCGTCGACCGCGTCGCATCTGCATGATGACGAGAGCGACCGAGCCGCCGATGAGCAGTAGCGCCAAGAATTCCCACACACTGCCATGGTAGGACTGCACACATGACGCCCACCGTGTCCTTGCGCGAAGATCGTCGACTGGCACTCGAATTGGCTGATGCAGCCGATGAAATCACCATGTCACGGTTCGGCGCGCTCGACCTTCGAGTGGACACCAAACCCGACCTGACGCCAGTCACCGATGCGGATACCTCGGTGGAGACCGTGCTGCGCTCGTTGTTGCACCGATCCCGTCCGGAGGACTCGGTGCTCGGCGAGGAGTACGGCGGGGATTTTGAAGGACACAGTCGCCGGGGCCGAAGCTGGGTGATCGACCCCATTGACGGCACCAAGAACTTCGCGCGCGGCGTCCCGATCTGGGCCACCCTCATCGCGCTGCTGGTGGACGGCGTCCCCGTCGTCGGCGTGATCAGCGCTCCGGGGCTGTCCCGGCGCTGGTGGGCGGCCGAGGGACTCGGCGCGTACAGCCGGGTCGGGTCTGGTGAAGATCGCGAGATACACGTCTCTGGCGTCGACCAGTTGACGTCGGCGAGTCTGTCGTTCTCCAGCCTGTCGGGCTGGGCCGACCGCGGCATGCGCGACCAGTTCATTGATCTGACGGACGAGGTGTGGCGGGTCCGCGGTTTCGGCGACTTCTATTCGTACTGCTTGGTGGCCGAGGGCGCGGTCGATATCGCCGCCGAACCCGAGGTCTCGCTATGGGACCTGGCGCCACTGGACATCCTGATCCGCGAGGCCGGCGGACGGTTCACGAGTCTGGCTGGCGAGCCCGGCCCGCACGGCGGCAGCGCCGTCGCAACCAACGGGTTGCTACACGATGAGGTGCTGAAGGCCCTTTCTTAAGCACTGCCCCCGGCGCTTCCGTGCCGAGTGTGAGCGCCAGTGCGCCCATTTCGCCGAGTGTGCGCAGCAGCGTTCACACTCGGCGGCGGGTTGAGGATGTGACGTACACCTCGTTTTATGCGGATCTTACCGCTTAGTAAGATACGGTTTCTTACTTGGGAGTAAGGTATCGCTGAACTCCCCTTTGGAGAACCCTCAGACCCCAGAAACGGCTGGTGACATGACCAACACGTTGACCCCGAGTCACGAACACAAGGCCAAGAGCAAGAGCCTGGCCAAGCACGAGACCGGTGTCGGTCTGCAGAAGCACAAGCGCGGCGCGATCGACATCTTGATCGCGGTACTGACCCCCATCGCGGGCTCGGAGCTGCTGGACAAGTACAACCTGCGCGGAGCGTTCAACAAGGGCCTGTTCGAGAGCACCAAGGGCCTGTTCGCCACCCTCGGCGTTGCCAACCGCACCTTCAAGAAGGTCAGCGGCAACAAGAGCGGCCCGAAGCGTCTAGACAAGGCGAACGCAGACTTCTTCGACCTCACCCCCGAGGACGAGCAGAAGATGATCGCGGACACCGTGATGGAGTTCGCCGTTGAGGTCATCCGCCCGGTCGCCTACGAATCGGACAAGAACAAGACCTACCCCGCCGACCTGCTGAGCAAGGTTGCCGAGCTGGGCGTCACCGCCATCAACATTCCCGAGGACTTCGACGGCATCGCCTCGCAGCGCTCGACTGTCACCAACTCCCTTGTTGCCGAGGCACTTTCGTACGGTGACATGGGTCTGGCGCTGCCGATCCTGGCGCCCTCGGGCGTTGCTTCGGCGTTGACCAACTGGGGCAGCGCAGGCCAGCAGGCCACGTACCTCAAGGAGTTCGCGGGCGAGAATGTGCCGCAGGCGTCGGTAGTCATCGCCGAGCCGCAGGCGCTGTTCGATCCGTTCAGCCTCAAGACCACCGCCACTCGCACCCCCAGCGGTTTCCGGCTCAACGGCACCAAGTCGCTGGTCCCGGCCGCCGCACAGGCCGAGCTGTTCATCGTGGCCGCCAACTACAACGGTCGCCCCTCGCTGTTCATCGTCGAGTCCGGCACCGAAGGCATCACCGTCGAGGAAGACCCGAGCATGGGCATCCGCGGCGCGGCCCTGGGCCGGCTGAACCTGACCAACGTCGCGGTTCCTGCCGGCAACCTGCTCGGTGAGGACGGCGCCGCGGAGTCCGACTACTCCGAGGCTGTCGCACTGGCCCGCCTGGGTTGGGCATCGCTGGCGGTCGGCACCGGCCAGGCCGTGCTCGACTACGTGATCCCCTACGTGAAGCAGCGCGAGGCATTCGGTGAGCCCATCGCCCGCCGCCAGGCCGTTGCCTTCATGTGCGCCAACATCGCTATCGAGCTCGACGGTCTGCGCCTGGTCACCCTGCGCGGCGCCTCGCGTGCCGAGCAGGGCCTGCCGTTCATCCGCGAAGCCGCACTGGCCCGCAAGCTCGCCTCCGACAAGGGCATGCAGATCGGCCTCGACGGCGTGCAGCTGCTCGGTGGCCACGGCTTCACCAAGGAGCACCCGGTGGAGCGCTGGTACCGGAACCTGCGCGCGATCGGTGTCGCCGAAGGCGTCGTGATTCTGTAGCGCAGCCCTTCCTCTAGTCTTCCTCTACTAACCGAAAGTCTTTTCATGGCAATCAATTTGGAACTCCCCAAGAAGTTGCAAGCCGTTCAGGAGAAGGGGCATCAGGGCGCTGCCGAGCTGGTGCGACCCATTTCCCGCAAGTACGACCTGGCCGAGCACGCCTACCCCGTCGAGCTGGAAACGCTGGAGACGCTGTTCGCCGGCGTCAGCGCGGCCGGCACCTTCGCCTTCGCCGGCGCCGAGGCCTTCCGCGCCGAGGAGAACTCCCAGAAGCAGAACGTCAACGGCGCCAACATGTCCGCGCTGCTGAATGCCCTCGAAATGAGCTGGGGCGACTGCGGCCTGCTGCTGACGATTCCTTACCAGGGCCTGGGCAACGCCGCCGTATCGAGCGTCACCAGCAAGGAGGATGCCGACAAGTTCGGCAAGGTGTGGGCCGCCATGGCCATTACCGAGCCCGGTTTCGGTTCGGACTCGGCCGCCGTGACCACCACCGCCAAGCTCGACGGTGACGAGTACGTCATCAACGGCGAGAAGATCTTCGTCACCGCCGGTTCCCGTGCCACCCACATCGTGGTGTGGGCGACGCTGGACAAGACCAAGGGCCGCCCCGCCATCAAGTCCTTCCTGGTGCCGCGTGAGCACCCGGGCGTGACGGTCGAGCGCTTGGAAGAGAAGCTCGGCATCAAGGCTTCCGACACCGCGGTCATTCGGTTCGAAAACTGCCGCATCCCCAAGGATTACATCCTCAGCGATCCGGAGATCAACACCGAAAAGGGCTTCGGCGGTGTGATGAGCACCTTCGACAACACCCGTCCGATCGTGGCCGCCATGGCCGTGGGTGTCTCGCGCGCCTCGCTGGAGGAGCTGCGCAAGATCCTCGAAGACGCGGGCATCGAGATCTCCTATGACAAGCCTGCGCACGCTCAGCACGCCGCGGCCGCCGAGTTCATCCGCATGGAAGCCGACTGGGAGGCGTCGTACCTGCTGACGCTGCGCAGCGCCTGGCAGGCCGATAACAACGTGCCCAACTCGATGGAAGCGTCGATGGCCAAGGCCAAGGCCGGCCGGGTGGGTAGCGATATCACCCTCAAGGCCGTCGAAATGGCCGGCACCACCGGCTATTCCGAGCGCACTCTGCTGGAGAAGTGGGGCCGCGATTCGAAGATCCTGGACATCTTCGAGGGCACACAGCAGATCCAGCAACTGGTGGTGGCCCGCCGCCTGCTGGGGCTAAGCTCCGCAGAACTCAAGTGATGCGGTAATCAAGTTCTATTGCGGCCCTTCCGGGACTACCCCGGAGGGGCCGCAATGTTTTGTGCCTCAGGCGATGCGGACCCCGCGGGGCAATGCGTCGACCGGCACACGCAATCGGCGGATGGCCACCGCCAGCCCGATCGTGCCGAGGACGACGTTGACGGCGAGACCGAAATACCAGGTGTGGCCCACGAAGCGGCTCTGCTCGGCACGCTCTTCATCCCAGTCGCGACGAGGCTCGGAACACATGATGTCCCTGGCCTCATCGGGTCCTGAACGCAACTCGGAGACTGTCCGGGCCAGGGACAGCAACACGGTGTCGTACGCGCCGTACACGATGACGTCATCGTGCGCTATCGGTTTGGCGGTGAGCGCCGGGTCTGTCTGCGATACCGCATCGGCGGTGATGACGAAGGGGTTTGGCGCCGTCAGCCACCAGATGCGTTCGGTGTGAGTGACTTCGATCTCGCGGAGCTTCTCCGTACAGTTGCCCCGTACCTCCCCGTAGTGATCCCAATTCGGTCGCAAGACCGTAGGCGTCTCCAGGACGAACGGGGTAAGCATGCCCATGATCGCCGGCAGACCGAGGATCAAGAAGAACACCGTCAGCTGCGTCATGACCGCGGAACTCACCGGGCGGGCGGACAATGCCGAAAACCCTAGTCCGATACCGCAATAGCACAGGAAGAGCAGCGCCGAGACGGCGATCCCCAGCAGTGAGGTGCCGATCGAGTAGGGCGCAACTGCGGCCGCCCAGAGGAGATAGGGCGCCGACACTCCGAGAAGGGCCAGTGAGGCAACCCAGCCCCCTAGCAGCTTCCCCATGGCCAATTGCATGGCGGTGATCGGCGTCGCCTGCACCACCGCCAAGGTCGCATCCTTGCGATCGCCATTGATCGATGTCGCCGTCATGCTCGGTGCGACCACGAGCCCGAGCAGCAACACGAATCCGCCGACAATCGCGTAGAAGTCCCGTTCCCAACCGGCAATCGATCCGTCACCTGCCGCTGCTGCGACATATCGCGAACCGAAGACCAACAGCGTGATGACGAGGAAGGCGGCACCGAGAGTTAGTCGCCACCGCGTGGTCCGGATGCGTTGGCGCAGTTCCAATCCGACAATGACTCCGACGGGCCGCCACCACGTCATCATGTGCGGTCCGCCTCAAGCGCAAAGTAGGAATCTTCTAACGCGTTCGTCGCCCGCGTGAACTCGAGCACTCGTGTCCCGGAACCCACTGTGCGCGCCAGGTATCCGGCGGCCTCGTCGTCATCGGCGAAGGTCAGATAGGTCGAGCCGCCCGCCGCCTGACCGAGAAGACGGACCCGCCAGGTGGTCCCGGCCGCGGCCGGCGGCGGTGCGGTATGACCCGCACTCATCATCACGACTTCGTCCACCATCTCCCCCAACTCGGTGAGGATGTGTGACGACACCAGCACCGCACAACCCGAATCTGCCAGCGCCCGAAGCGAATCCCGGAGTTCAAAACGGGACCGGGGGTCCATGCCCGAAGCGGGCTCATCGAGCAGCAGCACGCGCGGCTCGTGCACCAAAGCACGCGCGAAACCCAGCCGCTGCTTCTGTCCTCGCGATAGCTCCTGAGCGGGACGATCGGCGAACTCTGACAGGTGCACACCGGCAAGCAGCTTCGCCGCACGTTGCCGCGCCTCAGCCACCCCGCTGCCATAGAGGCGCGCGAAAGCAATCAAGATCTCCGCAGCGGTCAGGGATTCCCACGTGCCGAAGGCATCGGGCATCCACCCCACCTGTTCGCGGAGCCGCACGGGGTCCACCGCCTCACCATCCATTCGGATGGTGCCGCCAGAGGGCTGTAGCAGACCCGCCAGCATGAGCAACAAGGTTGTCTTCCCGGCGCCATTCGGGCCCACCAGGCCGGTGATTTGCCCTGGCGAGAGGGTGATGTCGGCCCCCGCCACCGCAACGTGGCGCTTGAAAGTCCGCGTGAGCCCTTCCGCAACCAGAGTCATGCTCGCCGATGTTAGCTGATGGCCGTCCACCGCTCAGGTATCTGGAATGCTCAGCTTCGGATAGGCTGCGCTGATCCAATCAGGACAAATAGCTTTGCTTCACTTCTGGAGGACTTTATGGCGTGGGTTCGGTCAGGTCTGCTCGCTCGGCTTGCCCTGGCGAGCTGTGCCCTCACGACACTTGGGATCGGCGCTCCCGTTGCCAGCGCGGACGAGTCGACCTGCGCTGCGATCGACCAGATGTCCAAGGCTGTCGACGATCCGGCCAACAACGGCCCCATCGTCACCGAGGCGCTGATGTACCTGCGCGCCGACAATCCCGCCTACTCCGGCCTGGACCGCCAATATGAGGCCATCGGCCAAGCCCGCGACATGTGGGGCCGCGCCAACGACGGCGTGCGCGCCCACCTTGACGGTGTCACCGAGCCCGGCGCCCGGGCGCAGCTCACCGCGTACGCCGACGGACTCAGCGGCGCCTACGACCTCGCGGGTACCTGGTTGGCGGCCTCCCCCGAGGTCCGCGCCTCCCCCGAGATCGTCGATCGCGGCGCCGCTGTCGGTGGCCTGCTGTTTGACGGAGTCAACAACTTCCACGTCCTGGCCAACATCTGCAACGGGGGCGCGCGCTAAGCGTGCGCCTCGACCCCGCCGATGCGCGCAGCCGCTTCCTGGCGGCGGCGGTCGCGCGGTTGGCGACGGTGGATGAATCCGGTGTGCCGCATCTGGTTCCGGTGACCTTCGCCATCGCGGACGACGTGATCTGCTGGGCGGTTGATCACAAGCCGAAGTCGAGCAACGACTTACAGCGCCTACGCAACATCACCGCGAATCCGACAGTCAGCTTCCTGGCGGACCACTATGACGACGACTGGGCCACCCTGTGGTGGGCCCGCGCCGACGGCACGGCACATGTGCTGGACACCCCCGACGCCGCGTGGATAACCCTGCTGGCCAACAAGTATCGGCAATACCGGCAGACACCGCCCACCGGCCCGATGGTCGTGACCGAGATCACCCGCTGGAGCGGATGGGCGGCCTCCCCTACTCGGGCTTGATGCCGTCGCGTTCGCAGTCCGCGAGCAGCAGCCGTTTGATGACCTTGCCCGTGGACGTGCGCGGCAAGGTGTCCACGAAGTACACGTCGCGGGGCACATGGAACTTGCTGAGCCGATTCTTGATGAAGGCGCGCACCATGTCTCCGTCGAGAGTGGCGCCGGAGTGCAACACCACGAATGCGGTCAGCCGCTGACCGAAATTGTCGTCGGACGCCCCGACAACGGCAACGTCCGCAACCTGCGGCAGGAAGGACAACGCATCCTCCACTGGTCGCGGGAACACATTCTCTCCGCCGGAAATGATCATCTCGTCATCTCGGCCATCGATGTACAGGCGTCCGTCGGCATCCAAATGGCCCAGGTCGCCGGTATCGAGCAGACCGTTCACCGACGCCGGCGACGGGTCGGCCACATACCCGTCGAACAACATTTCATTGCCGACGAAGATCCGCCCCGTCACGCCGCGCGGCACCGGACGCCTGTCGGCGTCGAGGATCGCAATGGTGGTGCCCAGCGGGGGGCGCCCCACGGTGGTCGGGGCGATCTTGAGATCCTCGGGATCGGCGATGGTGGCCCAAGACACTTCGGTTGATCCGTAGAAGTTGTAGAGAACCTCGCCAAATGCTTCGGTAAAACGTTGCACCAGTGAGGCATTCAGCGGCGAACCACTGCATGCCACCAGGCGCAAGCTGGATGTGTCGTACTTCTGCCGCACCGTGAGCGGCAGATCCGCAATGCGCTGCAACATGACCGGGACGGCGATCAGCGTGGTCACTTTGCGGGTGGCTATCGCACGCAGGCATTCCTCCGGATCAAACTTCTCCTGCAGAATCACCGTCGCGCGCAGCGGTGTGCTGATCTGCAGACAGCCCAGGCCCCACGAGTGGAAGATCGGCGCGGAGATGAGCATTGTCTCGTCCATCTTCATCGGCATCCGCGACAGCATCGCCGCGATGACGGCGAACCCGCGCGGTGTCGGCCGCAACGCTCCCTTGGGTGTCCCGGAGGTGCCGGAGGTTTGCACCACCTGATGGCCGGAGCGGGTCGGCGGCAACACTCCCGGATTGTCGGATACCAAGAAGTCATCCAGCCCGCGACGCCCGTTGATGGCACTGCGCCGACCGGTGCTGATGAGTTCAACCTCCCACGGCACATACCTCACGAGCTCGTCAAGATCGTCGTCGACGAGCACCTTGGCGAGATTGTTACGCGCTACAGCAATCTGTATCTGAGTGGCTGCCAGCGCGTTGTTGAGCAGCATCACGTCCACCCCGAGCATGCCCAAGGCAATCAGGCACTCGACCATGGCAATGTTGTTGCGAGCCAGCAGGCCAATCTTGGACGTCTCATTGATGCCATCACGCATGAGGCCGGTGGCCAGTCCCTCGGCGCGCCGATCGAGTTGCTCGAAGGTCAGCTGGCCGGCGTCATCCGCGACCGCGAGCTGCTTGGGGGCGCGCGCGGCGGCGGCCGCATATCCGCCCTGAAGAGTGAATCCCCACCGCGCCAGTGAACCGAGCTGGCGAAGTCCGCGATCGGGGCGCGGAATACGTACCACGCCGACGCCGACCATCAGACGCGCGATGCTGACTTGAAGATTTCCTTTATCACCCATGCTGGAGACGGTGGAAGTAGGCGCGCCGGACAGATAGTCATCAATTTTGTCCAGACCGTCCATCAACCATTGGTTGACGGCGACGCTTGGCTTCTTGATGCCGCCCGGCAGAACCGATCCGGCCCGCAACACCGTGATACGAACCCGGGTCTGCGCAGATCGCTCCTCGAAGAGTCGGACAGAAATCAGGCCGTCGTTGTCGACACCCTCGATGGCGAGGCTCTCTTTGGAGTTGCTGAGGATGAGCCGAACGCGGGCCTTCACCTTCGCGGACAGCACCAGGTACTCGGGGTCCGGCCCCGCCTCGGTGCTCTCGATCAAGGTCTCACAGGAACCGACCCCAGTAAAGAACATGGGGTACATGTCGGGTGAGCTGATCAGCTCCCACACGAGCCCGCGTGGGTGCCTGAGCAACTTGTCGCAACTAATTACATCAGCGACCATATCCATCGTCCTACCTGCGGTTTTCGGCCATGCACCGCGAGAGCGTACCCGATGACGCGAATCACTGCCCAATAACTGTTGTTGCTCTTGTCACAGACGTGACCAGATTGCTGAAGGCCGCATCGAGCGCGTCGCGGGCAACGACGACGAGGCTCTCCCCGACCGGCAAACCATCGACAGCGAACCGCGGCGGTACCGCAGGATTCACTCACCCGCATCCGGTATCGCACTACTAGCTACTGCTAGGTACAAGGCGGTGCCGACTCGCGACGAAGGACGTCCGATTCCGATGAAGCCGACAGGGGATGCGAGTTACTTCGTGAAATGTTGCGACACAAGGAGTTTCCGAACATAGACATCGTCGCCGGCCACAACAACCAAGTGGCCCAACGCGATTGCGCCAGCGGGTCTGTCCCTAGATGTGCGGAGCCTCGCGAATCTTGCTGCTGTCGTTCCCGAGGGTCTTGCAGTACATCGTGGCCGAGGTGCGGGTCGCGGAGATCTCCAGGTTCGACGCGTCACGTCCCCGTTGATCCTTGAGCATCTTGCTCACCGCGTCATTCTGCTTCTGCTCCTCGGCGGCGAGGAAGTCCTTGCATTTCGTGTCGCCGCCCTGATTGATGACACCCGAGCAGCCCGTGAGCAGGGCGACTGCCACGAAACCGGTTCCGGCCAACACCTTCAGAGCAGTCATGTCGTGACAGTAGCTCATGGGCGAGCCGGCTCCGGCAGGATGTACGTTGAGTCGGAGATAGGGAGGGTCATGTTCCATCTATTCAACGAAGGCACCCGGCAGGTCATCGTGATCGCGCAGGAAGAAGCGGGTGAACGGAAACACAACTACCTCGGCGCCGAACACCTCTTACTGGGCCTGCTCGGCGAGGGGGCCGGGCTGGGTGCTCGAACCCTGGCGGCAGCCGGAATTAGGCCCGACAACGCGGCGCGGGTGGTTCAGCAGGTCGCACCGGCCAGCCAGGAGCCGCCAACGGAGAAGATGCCGTTCACTCCCGGCGCTCAGCGGACACTCGAGCTGGCGATGGCCGCCTCAACGAGCCGTCGGCACAAGGAAATCTGCACCGGACACATGCTGCTGGGTCTGATCGACGCGGCGGACCCCACCGTCATCCAGATCTGGGAGAAGCTCGACGTCGACGTACTAGACCTCTGGGATAGCGTCCGAGCCCATCTCGACGAGAACCTCGGCGACTAGGCGTACACGGGTTGCGATTGCGCGGCGATGCTCTGCTCGCCGGCGCTCGCGGCCCGCCGCAATGCCCCATACTCCCCGATATAGCCGGCGATACTTCCTATCGCGGGCAGCATTCCGAGATAACGGAAGATCGGCTTAGGTTGTGGCCGCTTCTCCAGCTCGTTGCCGATTGCCCGCAGGATGCCGGCGAGATGCCACATGGTGCGGGCTAGCGCGAAGGGCGACCAATTCCGCGACGCCTCCGGCTCCTGATCGTCGGCACCGGCCAGCACGTCATCGCTGAGGGTGCGATTGCACAGCACCGTGGCAAGGAGGCGGACCTGGTCTTGGTCGTTGTCGATTCCGAGCTCGCGGGCGACGGCGCAGAGCACGATGGCCTGGTTGGAAAACCCCAGCAGATCCTGCACCGGCAGGCGTGCCGCTAGTGCACCGAAAATCCCTGGGAAAGCGACGAATACGGTGTTGACGGCTCCGACGCGCTGCACCCACCAGTGCGCTTTCCCGTGAGTATCCAGTTCCTCCCACGCCTGGGTGCCCGGGGTGGTGGCGGTGTTCAGCGCGCAGGCGAGCGCGTCGAGTGCTTTGTCGACAACCCCCTCGCCGTCCCCGAGGCTGTACGTGCGTTCCTTGAGGCCGAACGGGTCGGACTCGGCGAGCACGGTGAGTACCGGGTTGATAACCCGAACCGCGCGACTCAGCGCATCGGCAATATCGGCATCGGTAAGCACAGCATTCGGGAGCGCGATAAGACCCATGGGGTAATCATGGCGTGAGCAGACCCGGCGGGCCAGTCGGGTCGTCAGCGCCGCTTGGCGACGGTGAGCATGACGGCCGAGTCCGCCAGGGCCTGCAGCGAATGCCGGGCGTCGGGGATTTCGATCAGATCACCGGCACGACCGTCCCAATGCTCATCGCCGACCACCAACCGGACCGACCCCTGGATGACGTAGATGGTGGCCTCCCCCGGGTTCTCGTGCTCGCCGAGTTCGGCACCCTCACGCAGTGCAATCACCGTTTGGCGCAGTACTCGCTCGTGGCCACCCACGACGGTCTCCGCGGCGGTACGACTGTCGTGAACCCGCTCGAACAGCTGACGTATCAACGCGTCTATCGAGCGCTTTTGCATACCTGCCATTCCATGCCCCTGCTAGTGCGCCCGTCAACCCCTCCTGGTGGCCCTAACTAGTCGTCTTCGCGCAGCGTCCCGCGGTAGGTGCGCGCGGGCCGTCCCCCTTCCACCCATTCCGCATATTCCCGCTGGGCATACGGATACTGATCAGTCAGCTCGATGCCGGTCCGTCTCAGTAGGACGGCCCGCACCGATTCCACCGGCTTTAATGGCGTTTCCCGGAACGGAAGGTCGACCACCGGGGTGTTGTCATTCTCGCCGCCTTCGTACTTCGGGAGTGCGGCCCACGTGCCTTCGAACGCGGTCCGGTAGGTCTCGCCGACGTAGAACACGTATCGCATCACCGTGTGTACGTTCTGCTCGTCGCGCCAGACGTCGTGGTTGTCGTACAGCGAGAGCAGCTTGTCCTCAATGACGCGCAGACTCTCCTCGGTGTACATGATGTCGCGAACCTCGGGGCAATCATGAATCGGAAACTCGATCGCCATGATCGCCTGCTGCATCTCGATCCACGACCGAAACAGCTTGTTGCTCTGTGCCTTACGAAACGCCCGCGTCAGCTGAATCGGCACATAGTCATGACTCCCACCCATACCGCTACGCCTCCCCCTGCAATTGCCCCAACAGTAGACGCTGACTGCAGAAATTGAGGCGCACGATAGGCAAAACATGTTGCCGCAAAAGGGCAGTGGGCGATCCTGGTTGGACGTACATTCCTTTCATCACCATCTGATCTCTCCAGGAGGACGCGGGCAATGACGCTCACGGTCAGCTCTACATCCACCGACTGCGAAGGCTGACCCATGGCCCTCGCAGCAGCATCTCTGATTACCGGCCTCGCCACGGCAGTCGGGGCGACCGCATTCGGCGCCTCCCTGACCATCACTCCTCAGCCGCCGGAGAGGGTTCTGTACGTCGTTACCAGTGAGCGGCCCGTATCGCAGGTCAGCTGGCGAGACAGCCGCGGAATCCTGCGAGAACAGCACGACGCCAATACACAGAGCACGTGGTACTGGACATTCACGAGTACAGACGCCAACCCGCACTACTTCGTCAGCGCCCAGTCAGGCGGCGGCTCAGTGACCTGCCGCCTGATAGTCAACGACAAGGTCAAAGTCGAAAACAACGGCGCGGGCCCGAATTCAACCGCTACCTGCCAGGGATAATCGGCGCGAAACGCGCTGGCGCGGCGGCGATCCCGCCAGATTTCACGCTCTAGAAATAACGCAGGCCAGAGACGTGATGTCTCTGGCCTGCGTACCTAGTAGCGGGGACAGGATTTGAACCTGCGACCTCTGGGTTATGAGCCCAGCGAGCTACCGAGCTGCTCCACCCCGCGGTGGTGAACACAAGGTTACCGGGCGCGGTGCGTTGTCACCAAATCGATTACCTGGCCTGCGGTTACACCGCCACGAACGTGTCGAGCGAGTGTCGACTTTCCGGGCAGCTGGCTCGCATTTCTCCCGAAAAGTCGACACTCGGCCGACATCACTTGGCCTGTGTGTACTTCGTCATGGCATCGTCGAGGCCCTTGAGCGCCTGGCCGTACCGCGCGAAGTCGCCGCTCTTCTGAGCCTCCTTCACCTCGACGATGGACCGCTGCACGTCTTGCAGTGCGGCAGCCTTCGCCGGGGACAGCTGCTCCGTGGCCCCGGTGGGCACAGGTGGCACCTGAACACCCTGTGTCGGGGTCGGCGGGGCTCCTGGAGGCGGCGGCACCTGCCCGGCGACAGGCTTGGGCGCGGTGGCGACACTTCCGCCGCCGCCGGCCAGCGCATCCAGCGCGTCCTGGACCCTCGGCGCGTACGCCACCTTGGTCTCGGTCGCGGTCTTGTAGTTCATCACCACACGGATCAGGCGCGGATACGCCGATGACGTGGCAGCCTTGGGCGAGGCGTAGATCGGCTGCACGTACATGATCGCGCCGTTCCCGATGGGCAACGTCAGCAAGTTACCCAGCTCGACGTTGTTCTGGCCCCTGATGCGGCCCAGCTCCTCACTGAGCCTGGTGTCCGTATCCATCGCATTGCGCGCCACCCGGGGGCTTCCCGCCTCCCCCTCCATGGTCAGCACGGTCAGCTTTCCGTACGTCGCGGGATCGGAACTGGCCGTTACGAACGCCGCGAGCACGTTGTCGCGCCGGAACCGGTCCAGCGGACTGGTGAGCTGGAACGACGGCGAATCATCCTTGGCCTGAGGGTCTTTCGCAATGATGTAGTACGGCGGCTGCGGCGGTGGGCGCAGTTGCGGATCCTCGTTCGGATCGGCCGGAACCTCCCAGAACTCACTGGTGTTGAAGAATTTCACCGGGTTGTCGACGTGATAGCTCGCCAACAGACGGCGCTGGACCTTGAACAGATCCTCTGGGTAACGCAGGTGGTTTGCGAGATCCGGCGAGATATCGGTTTTGGGTTTCACCGAACCCGGGAAGACCTTCATCCAGGCCTTGAGCACCGGATCCTTCTCATCGAACTGGTACAAGTCCACGGTGCCGTCGTAGGCGTCGACAGTGGCCTTGACCGAGTTGCGGATGTAGGACACCTGCTTGTCCTGCAGGGCCCCCCTGGCCTTGACGACGTTCGCGTCAATCGTGGCGTCCGACAACGCCACCTCTTGCGAGTACGGGTAGTTGTCCAAGGTGGTGTAGCCATCCACGACCCACACCAACCGTCGGTCGACAACCGCCGGATATACCTTGCTGTCCGTGGTGAGCCACGGGGCGACCGCCTCTACCCGCTCAACCGGATCACGGTTGAACAAGATGCGGCTGTTGTCGCCGATCACGTTGGAGAACAAGAAGTTCCGCTCGGCGTATTTGAGGCCGAACACGGTGCGCGCCAAGAACCCGCCGACCCGCACACCACCGGTGCCCGCGTACGAGTAGTTCTTCGACTCAGTGTCGTATTCGCGGTCACCCGGACCGACAATCGCGTAATCCTTGGGAGCACTGGCGATAATCGGCCCGAAGTACACCCGGGGCTGATCCAGCGGCGCCGGCCCCTGCGGGGGAACGCCCACCGCGGACACCTGGAAATCGGGGTATCCGCCATTGGCGCCGGGGTCGTCGGCGACGCCCCGGGTGGTGTTGGCAGGCGCCGCGACAAATCCGTCGCCGTGGGTGTAGACGGTGTGCCTATTGATCCAATCCTGCTGATTGTCCTGCAATGCAGACGGATCGAGCTCGCGCGCGGCGACCACAAAGTCACGCAGGTTGCCCGTCGCGTCCTTGTAGCGATCGATCGCCAACTGCTCGGGGAAGTTATAGAAGTTCCGGCCCTGCTGCAGCTGCTTGAAGGCGCGTCCCACGATGTTCGGATCCAGCAGGCGGATGTTCGAAGTGGTGGCGTGGTCGGTCCGCACGTCGGTGGCCGTCACCGGATCCATACCGCTGTACGGCTTGTAGGTCACCACATCGCTGGTCAGACCGTACGCCTCACGGGTCGCCTTGATGCTGCGCGCGATGTAGTCGCTTTCCTTCTGTGCGGCATTGGGTTTGACGCTGAATTGCTCGACGATCAACGGCCACCCGGCACCGATTACCACCGAGGAGAACAGCAACAGCGCCAGGCCGATCGCGGGAATCCGCAGATCCTTCAACACGAGTGCCGAGAACACCGCCACCGCGCAGATCACGGCGATGGCCAGCAGGATGAGCTTGGCCGGCAGCACTGCATTGATGTCTGTGTAGCCGGCACCGGTGAACGGCTTGCCGGCCCGGGTATGCGAGAGCAGCTCATAGCGATCCAGCCAATACGCGGCGACCTTCAGCAGAACCAGGATTCCGACGAGCGCCACCAGTTGGATGCGTGCCGGGCGCGACAGTGTGCCGGTGCGTCCGGAGAGCCGGATACCACCAAAGATGTAGTGCACCAGCGCGTTGACGAACAGCGCGACAAAGACCGCGATGAACAGGTACGTCAATACAAATCGGTAGAACGGCAGATCGAACGCGAAGAAACCGAGATCCAACCCGAACTGCGGATCCTTGATCCCGAACTCGCCACCCTCCAGGAACAGCTGCACGGGCATCCAATAGCTTTGAGCCACAACACCGGTCAGTATCCCGACGAGAACCGGAACGCCGATGACGAAGAGCCGCACCCGCGACAAGATCAGGGCGCGGTATTGCGCGAGAGCGTCGCCGGGCCCTTTGGCGGGCACAAACACCGGCCGCGACCGATATGCCAGTCCGAGGCCCGCGAAAACCACTGCACCGACGAGGGTTCCGACGATGAGGAACAACGTCAGGCGTGTCAGCAGCGCGGTGGTGAAGACGCCGCGGAAGCCGAGCTCACCGAACCACAGCCAGTTGATATAGGTATCGACCAGGCGCGGCCCGATCAACAACAGCACCACAATCACCAACGCCGCGGCGACCAGTCGCCGGCTCCGTCGGGTCAATCGTGGCAGAGCCCCATTTGGCCGCATTCCCACGTCGCTACGCTCCTCGTCGAGTGTTTCTGAGCTTGTCGGAACCGCTCACTAACCGCTTCTTGTAACCCAGCCCACTGTAGCCGCAGAACAGTGGACGCAGTCCTGCATCGAACGTGGTGAGGCTCGCTAACAACTCGGGGCTTGACCACCGTGGTTGAGCGCATTGAGTCCGTCGACAGCTTCGGTCAAGGTGCCGACCTTGACAAGGGTCAGGCCCTGCCCGCCATCCGTCTTCGCCTCCGCGCAATTGGCCGCGGGTACCAGGAACACCGTCGCGCCAGCATCTTTGGCTGCCAGCATCTTGTGGGTGATCCCGCCGATGGGACCTACCTTGCCCTCGGCGTCGATGGTTCCCGTTCCGGCGACGAACTTTCCGCCATCGAGCTCCTCGGGCGTCAACTTGTCGATCACCGCGAGGCTGAACATCAGTCCGGCCGATGGCCCGCCGATATTGGCCAGGTTGAAATCGATGGTGAACGGCGCCCACGGCGCCTGCACCACGCCGACCCCCAGGAACCCGTAGTCACGATCGCCGTTCTTGCCGAGGGTGACCTTTACCGTTCCATTCGGGGCGTTCTTGCGCTTGTAATCGAGGGTCACCACGTCGCCCGGCTTGGTCAACTTGAGCTGACCGGTGAACTCGTCGAGTGTCGCGACCGGATGCCCGTTCACTGCGGTGATGGCGTCGTTTTCGTGCAGCTTTCCCTTGGAGGGTCCGTCCTCGGCGATGGTCAGTACGGTCACCGCGGTCGGGTATTTGAGGTAGCCCAACGCGGCGAATTCGGCGCTCTCCTCCGACTTCTTGAACTCGAGGTCGTTGTCCTTGTCCACCTGATCCTTGGAACGATCGGGCGGGTACACGACGTCGCGCGGGACCAGCTGCTCACGACCACTGGCCCACAGCCGCAGCGCGTCGGCCAGGGTCAGCCCGTCGCGCTGCGAGACCGTTGTCATGTTGAGGTGACCGGACACCGGATCGACCGGGGTGCCCTTGATATCGACGACCTCCTTGCCCTCGACCTGTCCGAGGGTGTTGAACGTCGGCCCCGGACCGAGCGATACGAACGGCACGGTGATCACCGCCATCAACAACCCGAAGGCGACGATAGGGATCAGAGCGACCAGCAACGTCGCTACGCGGCGATTCATGCCGCCACCCTATGGCAAGGCCACCGGTACTCTCGGCGGCGGAGGAACGATGACTGACCAGGCCCCCGTGCTGCTGTACGACGGCGTGTGCGCGCTATGCAACGGCGCGGTGAAGAAGATCCTTAGCTTCGACACGGTCGGGACCATGCGATTCGGGTCGCTCGAGAGCGAGTACGCCAAGCAGGTGATCGAGCGACACCCAGAACTCGTCGGCGTCGATTCCTTCGTGATCGTCGACCACCCAGGTGAGCCCGCGGAGCGAATTCACATCCGCTCCGACGCTGTGCTCCGCGTCATGGACTATCTGGGCGACACCAGACGAGCCTCGCTCATCCGGCGGCTGGTTCCCCGTCCGATCCGCGACGGTCTGTATCGGCTGGTCGCGCGCATCCGATACCGAGTGTTCGGCCAGTACGACACCTGCCCGGTGCCGCCGCCCGAGGTTCGCGCACGTTTCCTCGCCTAACTCACCACTGAGAAGGGTTTCACTGACAGCGTGATCGGGCTGCGCCCACCGGCGGTACCGTGGAGATATGGCCGACCTCCCCTTTGGATTCGCTGCTGGCGACGACCCCGACCGCGAGCGGGGCGATGGCGGACGCGGCCAGGGGCCGGGCGGGAACGACCCCTTCGGTTTCGGATCTGGCGGATTCAATCCCGCCGACCTCGGTCAGATCTTCACTCAGCTAGGCCAGATGTTCAGCGGTGCAGCAGCCAGCGCGGCCAGCGGTAATCCCGCCGGCCCCGTCAACTACGACATCGCCCGTCAACTTGCCTCAAGTTCAATCGGTTTCGTCGCCCCAATCACCGAGGGCACCACCTCGGCCATCGCCGACGCGGTGCATCTGGCCGATACCTGGCTCGACGGCGCCACCGCATTGCCTGCCGGTGCCACCCGGACCGCGGCCTGGACCGCGACCGATTGGGTGGACAACACCCTGGAGACCTGGAAGCGGCTGGTCGATCCTGTCGCCGAACAGATTTCGGGTATGTGGGCGGCGAACCTCCCAGAAGAGGCTCAGAGCATGGCCGGTCCGTTGCTGGGCATGATGACCCAGATGGGCGGCATGGCCTTCGGATCTCAACTGGGCCAGGCGCTTGGGCAGCTCTCACGAGAGGTGTTGACCTCCACCGATATCGGTCTGCCGTTGGGCCCGCGAGGAACTGCTGCGCTCTTGCCAGGGGCCATCGAAACCTTCTCGGAAGGACTCGAACAGTCCAAGAGCGAGATCATGACCTTCCTGGCCGCCCGGGAGGCCGCACACCACCGCCTGTTCAGTGGTGTGGGCTGGCTGACCATCCGGCTACTGGACACCGTCGAGCAGTACGCCAAGGGCATCTCGATCGACATGAGCGCCATCGAGGAGGCCGCCCGCGGCTTCAACCCCGCCTCGCTCAATGACCCGTCCGGCATGGAACAGATCCTGTCCCAAGGCATCTTCGAGCCGAAGACCACACCTCAGCAGGAGCAGGCGCTGGAGCGCCTAGAAACACTGCTCGCTCTGGTCGAGGGCTGGGTGCAGACCGTGGTGACCGACGCACTCGGGGAACGCATCCCAGCGACGGCCGCGCTCAGCGAGACACTGCGCCGCCGCCGTGCGACGGGCGGCCCCGCCGAACAGACCTTCAGCACCCTGGTGGGTCTGGAGCTGCGACCCCGCAAGCTGCGTGAGGCCGCGGACCTGTGGCGGCGCCTCACCGACGCTGTCGGCGTGGACAAGCGCGACGCTGTCTGGGAACACCCCGACCTGATCCCCGACGCCAGCGATCTGGACAACCCGGCTGCGTTCATTGACCGGATTGTGGATGAGGGCACCGACGGCCCTAATGCCCTGGATGACCCGATCGCACAAATCGAGAAGCTGGATCCGGGTACCTCCGAAGAACACCGAGAAAACCGGGAAGACTGAAAATCTCACGCGGAACCGTTCGGCGCTGGTCAACGACCGAATCGGGCTGTGGATAAACGGCTTTCCCCCGTTCACCGCGCACTCCGGCCATGCCACAGTGGGTCATGTCCAGCGAGCCGACGTTCACCCTCGACCCGGCGCGCCCCGTGCTGCCGCGACCGGACAGCGGAGTACAGATCGGCTGGACGCCATGTCGCGCGGTGATCGTGCGCCCGTCAGCTGCCACCCCCGCCCTGGCGGTGCGGCAGCTGTTGAACTCACTTGCCGATGAACTCACCTGGGATCAGATTCTGAACCTTCAGTGCATCAAGGACTTTCACGACACCGAGGACGTACGCGTCCTGCTGGGCGAGTTGGTCGACGCCGGTGCCGTGATCCGCCGTACCCGCCCGGTCGCCATCGCATCTCCGGTGATCCGCCTCGTCGGCCGCGGACCGCTGTCCGACACTCTCGCCGAAGCGCTACGGCATACCTCGGCGCGAATCCAGCGCTGCACCCAGTCGGCACACGGAAAGTCTTGGCAGTATGTGGATTTGGCAATACTCGCCGACGACCTGATCGCCGACACCCGACTCCTGCGCACGCTCACCGATGCCAAGGTGCCCCATCTCGCCGTCCGGGCACGCGACGGCTCTGGCCTCATTGGGCCCATGGTCCTCCCCGGGATCACCAGCTGTCTGGAGTGCGCCGATCGGCACCGCCGCGATCGTGACGAACAGTGGCCGGCGGTCGCTGCCCAGCTCGCCGGCACCGTGGGCATGGCCGCCCCGGCCACCGTGTTGGGCACCGTCGCAGTGGCGCTGGCGCAGATTGACCGGGTGCTATCGGCCATCCGGGGGCAGACGCCGGGCCCGCTGGTGACACTCAATGCGACACTGGAACTCGATCTGGCCACCCACGCGCTGACCGCCCGGCACTGGACCGCGCACCCGTTGTGCGACTGCGGCGCCTACTTCACCCCTGATTGACGTAATAGGGCACTTTGTCAACTATTGCGTGCACCGGGCATGATATTGGCATGGCAGATATCCGCCGCGGCCGTGCAGCACGCGCCGCCAAGCTCGCATCCCTCCCCGCCGGTATCGCGGGGCGTGCCGCCCTCGGCGTCGGCAAGCGCATTGCCGGCAAGTCCAAGGACGAAGTGAACGCGGAGCTGGTCGAGAAGGCTGCCGAACAACTGTTCCAGGTGCTCGGCGAGCTCAAGGGCGCCGCCATGAAACTGGGCCAGGCACTTTCGGTCATGGAGGCCGCCATCCCGCCGGAATTCGCCGGGCCCTATCGCGAGGCGCTGACCAAACTGCAAAGTGACGCTCCTCCGCTGCCCGCAGACAAGGTGCACCGGGTGCTCGATGCCCAGCTGGGCACCAGGTGGCGCGATCGGTTCCAGTCCTTTGAGGACACACCCGTCGCCTCCGCCAGCATCGGCCAGGTACACAGCGCGGTATGGGGCGACGGCCGGCGAGTGGCCGTCAAGGTGCAGTACCCGGGTGCCGACGAGGCCGTGCGCTCCGACCTCAAGACCATGCAGCGGCTGGCATCGCTGTTCAAGCAGGTGGTGCCGGGCGCCGACGTCAAGAGCATCATCGACGAGCTCATCGAACGCACCGAAGAAGAACTTGACTACCGCATCGAGGCCACCAACCAACGCGCATTCGTCAAGGCCTTCTCCGGCGATCCCGAGTTCTATGTGCCACCAGTCGTAGCCTCCTCCCCCAAAGTCGTCATCACCGAATGGATGCAGGGCCGCAAGCTCTCGGACGTCATCGCCAACGGCAGCGAAGAAGAGCGCAACAACTGCGCCCACCTACTGCTGGAGTTCACCATCAGCTCCCCCTACCGGTGTGGTCTGCTGCACGCCGACACCCACCCCGGCAATTTCATGCTGCTCGATGACGGACGCTTCGGCGTCATGGACTTCGGCGCTGTCGCGACCCATGAGGGCGGGCTACCCGCAGCCACCGGACCGATCCTGCGGCTGGCTCGCGACGAGAAATGGGAGGAACTGACCGCTCAGCTGCGCACCGAAGGGTTCGTGCCGCCGGGCGCCAAGGTGTCGCACGCGGAGATCGATTCCTACCTGAAGCCCTACATCGAACCGCTCAACTACGACCGGTTCCACTTCAGCCGCAAGTGGCTGCAGGGAATCGCCGCCGCCTCTACGGATTTCCGCAGTGAACAGTTCGCCGAATCGTTCAAGACCGGCCGGCAACTGAATCTGCCGCCCAACTACGTGATGTTGTTCCGGGTACTCGGCGGACTAGTGGGCATTGCCGCCCAGCTCGACGCAACGGTGGACTACGCGGCCATCGTCGACAAATGGGTTCCGGGCTTCCACGAGGACGCAACGACTCCGGCCCAGTAGAAAAACGCGCGTTGTCAGAATTGTGTGCGGCCCGGCATGATGTAGCGCATGGCTGAGATCCGCCGCGGCCGCGCCGCACGTGCCGCCAAGCTCGCGTCCCTTCCCGCAGGGATCGCAGGACGGGCTGCACTCGGCGTCGGTAAACGCCTGACCGGCAAGTCCAAGGACGAAGTCAACGCCGAGATGATGGAAAAGGCGGCCGAGCAGCTGTTCCAGGTGCTGGGCGAGCTCAAGGGCGCGGCCATGAAACTCGGGCAAGCCCTATCGGTGTTCGAGGCTGCGATCCCGCCAGCTTTTGCCGAACCCTTCCGCGAGGCACTGACCAAGCTGCAAAGTGATGCCCCGCCATTGCCGGCCAACAAGGTGCACCGGGTTCTGGATGCCCAGCTGGGCACCAAATGGCGCGAGCGCTTCCAATCCTTCGATGACACACCCGTCGCCTCGGCCAGCATCGGACAGGTTCATCGGGCGGTGTGGAGCGATGGACGCGCCGTCGCCGTCAAGGTGCAGTACCCCGGCGCCGATGAGGCCGTACGTTCCGACCTCAAGACCATGCAGCGGTTGGCCACGCTCTTCAAGCAGATCGTTCCTGGTGCGGACGTCAAGGGCATCATTGACGAACTGATCGAACGCACCGAAGAAGAACTCGACTACCGCATCGAAGCCGCCAATCAGCGCAGGTTCGCCAAGGCTTTCGCCGGCGATCCGCAGTTCTTGGTTCCCTCCGTGGTCGCCTCGGCCCCCAAGGTCATCATCACCGAGTGGATGGAAGGCCGCAGGCTCTCCGAAATCATCGCGGGCGGCACCAAGGACGAGCGCAACGAATGCGGCAGGCGCCTGGTCGAGTTCACCGTCAGCTCCCCCTACCGCTGCGGACTGCTGCATGCCGACACCCATCCGGGCAACTTCATGCTGCTGCAGGACGGACGGTTCGGCGTCATGGACTTCGGCGCCGTCGCCACCCACGAAGGCGGGTTCCCTCCTAACCTCGGGCCCATCTGGCGGCTGGAGCGCGACGGAGAATGGGATGAACTCATCCCCCTCATGCGCGATGAAGGATTCATTCCATCGCGCACCGACGTGACACCCGAAGAGATCGACGAATACCTGAAACCGTTCATCGATCCGCTGAAGTCTGACGAGTTCCATTTCACCCGAAAGTGGTTGCAGCGCATCGCCGCCAAATCCAGCGACGTGCGCGGCGCCCAGTTCCAAACCGGCCGGCATCTGGACCTGCCACCCAACTACCTCATGATGTTCCGAGTCCTGGGAAGCCTGTCGGGCATCTTGGCCCAGCTCGATGCCACCGTCCCCTACGGCCGGATCATCGGCGACTGGATTCCCGGCTTTCGCGAGGACGAAACCGTCGCCGCTACTCTTCCCTGAAGAACGTCACGGCAACGCTGCCGGACGGAAAGGTATGGCTTGAGATGGCAGATATTCGCCGCGGCGGGCTAGGACGTATGGCCAAGCTTGCGAGCCTTCCGGCGGGCATGGCCGGACGTGCGGCCCTAGGCGTGGGCAAGCGACTGACCGGGGCATCCTGGGATGAAGTCAATGCCGACCTTTTAGACAAGACCGCCGATGAGCTCTTCAAGGTGCTGGGCGAGCTCAAGGGCGGCGCCATGAAGGTCGGGCAAGCCCTCTCGGTCATGGAGGCCGCGATCCCTCCGCAGTTCGCCGATCCGTTCCGCGAGGCATTGGTCAAGCTGCAGAGCGAGGCCCCACCGCTACCCGCCGCGAAGGTGCATCGGGTGCTTGACGCGCAGCTGGGCACCAAATGGCGCGATCGGTTCCAGTCCTTCGACGACACACCCGTCGCCTCGGCCAGCATCGGCCAGGTGCACAGGGGCGTGTGGAAAGACGGCCGCGAGGTCGCCGTCAAAATCCAATATCCCGGTGCCGACGATGCACTGCGCGCTGATCTGAAGCTGATCCAGCGGATGACGCCACTGGCCAAACAGATTGCGCCCAAGGCGGATATCGACAGGCTCGTGGCCGAGATCAGCGATCGCATCGAAGCCGAGCTGGACTACCGGCTGGAGGCCTCCAATCAGCGCGCCTTCGCGAAGGCCTTCGCCGACGATCCGAAATTCTTCGTCCCGGCGGTGGTGGCTAGCGCGCCTAAGGTCCTCATCGCGGAATGGATGGAGGGACGGCGACTCTCCAAGATCATCGCCGAGGGCACGCGGGAGGAGCGCGACTCCGCCGGTGCATTGATGCTCGAATTCACGGTGAGCTCATCGGTACGGGTCGGGCTGGTCCACGCCGATCCACATCCGGGGAATTTCATGCTGCTTCCCGACGGCCGTTTCGGCGTCATCGATTTCGGTGCCGTCTCCGAGCATCCGAACGGTGTTCCGCCCGAATTCGGCGAGGTCCTATGTTGGGCGCGCGACGAACAATGGGCCGAGGTCGTCCGGCTCATCAAGCAGCTCGGGTTCATGCCACATGATGTGCAGCTGCAGGGCGATCAGGTCATGGACTACATCCGGCCGTTGTGGCCGTATGTAGACCCGCTGCGCTCCGGCGAGTTTCATTTCACACGCGAGTGGTTCCAGCAGGCCGCGGTGGCGTCTACTGACCTTCTCGATGAGGGCTTCGCCGAACGATTCAAGCTGGCCCGGCAGATGACGGTGCCGCCCGGATACGTCATGCTGCTGCGCACTCTCGGAGGCATGGTGGGAGTTCTTGTGCAGCTCGATGCTCATGTGGACTACGCGGCAATCGCCCAAGAATGGATGCCGGGCTTCTTCGAGCCCAACGCGAAATCGGCCTAACAACAATGCTCCCCACCGCCAGCGGCGATGGGGAGCATTGGTTGTCGGGCCCAACGATGTTCGCGGCGGGCCGCGTCACGCGGCGGCCGGATCAGCGGTAGGCAGCGCATCCTTGCGCGGACGTCCCCGCGGACGCTTGCGCGCCACGACGGCACCCTGCTCCAGGATCTCGCCGCCCCACACACCCCAGGGCTCCGCACGGTCCAGTGCAGCAGCCAGGCATTGCGACCGGATCGGGCAGTCCGCGCACAGCACCTTGGCCTGCTCCAGGTCGGCGGGGCTCTCCGCGAACCACAGATCCGCGTCCGCCACATGGCAGGGCAGGTCCCGCCTTCGGGCCTCCGTTTCGACGACGGTCATCATGTGTCCGTTCACCTCTTCCTCTTCGGTTCCTTGAAAAACTTCTGATCTCGTATCGGTGTCTATCGATCGAGATCCGGAACCACGTCTGAGGTTTGAGGCTCAAACAAATGTGGCCACGGATCCCGGTGTTGTCGGGTCCGTGGCCTGGGAGGCGGTTGAGGGGCTACCTAGATGTATCCCCTACTCACGGACGCGACATTCGCGGCGGCGGCGACGGCGCGGTGCTTAATCGTGGAAACCGAGCCGGCCGGCGACATGGCAACCGCCGGCTTGGCGGCAGCATGCATCTGGAGCGACGGCGGAGCGATCGGCGATACGACAAAGACACCATGGGCATCACGCCACAAGGTGTCGCCGTAATTGGTGAGTGTGTTCATCGCTCCTCCTTCCGTCTACTCGTACATGAACAGGTCTGGTGAGAAACTCTCGCGAATTCCTGAAGCCCAGGGTAAAAGCTCATCTGTCGGTTGACAAGTTATTTTTGACCTGCGGATATGTTTCTAAACCAGTTTTGCCGAACTGGCATCTTTCCGGGGCACTCCGGGGGTCGCATGCCGAACTTCGGTTCGGCGGCGAAGCTTCGCGTGTGAAGCGCAGTTCGGCATGCGTATGTCGCCGCAGAGCGAACGCTCGCTAGGTCGTGGCGAGTAGCCGCGAACGAAACAGCTCCAGCACCTGATCGAGCGCTTCCCGCGTGGGTTGACCGGGCTCGTCAATGAGATGTTCGGTGACCACCGAATGCGCCGGCATCAGCGAATCGGGGTTCGCGGTCTCTCCCGGTAGTTCGATGGCGATGAATCCATCACCCAGCTCCTCCTTGAGGAACTCGAACCGCTCGGCGGGCACCAGCTTGTCCGAGGTGAAGCGCATGCCGAGCACCTTGAGTCCGTCGTGCTGGCAGCGATGCTTGACCTTCTCCAGGTCTGCCGGCGAGATATCGATGTTGTGCCGCGCGTTCTTGGTGAGACCGAACGGCAGCGACGGCTGGGACAGCACCGGCGCCAGTAGGCGATCATCGGCCGCCATGGCCAGCGCGTATCCACCCGTGAAGCACATGCCGATGGCCCCCACCCCGGGGCCGCCGTTGCGCTCATGCTCGTTCTGGGCCAGAGCCCGGAGCCACGCCACTGCCGGCGAGCTCTTTCCGGTGGCCAGAACCGTGAATTCCCTGCTCACACAGCCGCGGAATATCGAAGACAGCCCATAGGTGGCGGTGCGCAGCCAGCCGTCGGCCTTCGGGTCGACACTTTGGCCCGGATTGCCGAAGAGGTGCGGCATGACCGCGGTGCAGCCGATATCGGCCACCTTGCGCGCGAAGTTGGCCACCTTGGGGCTGATCCCGGGCATCTCGGCAATAACGATCACTGCCGGTCCACTGCCCTTTCTCAACACGATCTTGGTCTCACCCTCATGGGTGAAGGTGCCTGCTTCGAAATCGCGGAGGTCATCGTCGGCCATGCGCCGAGCCTAGAACCAGTTGGGCATCCGCGCTAGACACGTGTTGAACAAGCGGTTACGAGGATCTGGCGCGCACCAAACGAAGCACATCGGGGCCGTACTGCTCCAGCTTGCGCGCGCCGATCCCCGGAATGGCGACCAGCGCGGCGTCATCACCGGGCAGCAGTTCGGCGATGGCAATCAAGGTGTTGTCGGTGAACACCACGAACGCCGGCACCTTCATCTCCTTAGCCGTCGTGAGCCGCCAATCCTTCAGTGCGACAAGGAGTTCCTCGTCGATATCGGAAGGACAGCTTTCGCAGCGCCGCAGCAGTACCGACGCCGGACTGCTCAATGCCGCGTTGCAGATCCGGCAGCGCGAGCCGCCGCCCCGACGCCTCGGCGTGGCCGCGGCGGGAAGTTGCGCGGTAGGCGCGATGCCGTTGAGGAACCGGGAATGCTTGCGCGACTTGCGCCCCCCCGCGGCCCGCGCGAGCGCCCAACTCAGGTTCAGATGCACACGCGCGCGGGTGATTCCGACGTAGAGCAGGCGGCGTTCCTCCTCGACCGGTTCAATATCACCGGCCCGCGACAACGCGTGCGAGATCGGCAAGGTGCCGTCGGCCAGCCCTACCAGGAACACCGCATCCCATTCCAGCCCCTTCGCCGCGTGCAGCGAGGCCAGCGTCACGCCCTGCACCGTCGGCGGATGACGCGAATCGGCCCGGACTCGCAGCTCGCGGACCAGGCCCGGCAGATCCAGCTCCGGCAGACGTGCGCATTCCTCATCAGCGAGCACGCCGAGAGCGCGCAGCGATTCCCACCGTTCGCGCGCCTGGGTGCCGTGCGGCTCCTCGGCAGTCAACCCCAGCGGCTCAAGAATCTCCCGAACCTGTTGTGGTACAGGGGTATCTGTATCGGATCGACCTGCTGCGCGTTGCAGCGCCACCAGCGCCTGGCGCACCTCCTGACGCGTGAAGAAGCCTTCACCACCACGCACCTGAAAGGGTATGCCCGCCTCGGTGAGCGCCTCCTCGTAGACCTCCGACTGTGCGTTGATCCGGTACAGCACCGCAATCTGAGATGGCTCAGTGCCGGATTTCATCAGCGCCGCAATCGATTTCGCAGCGGCCTTCGCCTCGGCGACCTCGTCATCGTGTTCGGAGAATCTGGGGATCGGCCCCTCTGGCCGTTGACCTATGAGTTGCAACTTGCTGCCCGCCACTCGTCCCTGCGCGGCTGCGATCACCCGGTTGGCCAGCGACACCACCTGCGGCGTCGAGCGATAGTCACGTTCCAACCGGACCACGGTGGCGTCGGGAAATCTACGGGAGAAGCCGAGTAGATACTGCGGGGTGGCCCCGGTGAACGAGTAGATGGTCTGGTTGGCGTCGCCAACCACCGTGAGGTCGTCGCGAGAACCAAGCCAGGCGTCGAGCACCCGCTGCTGCAACGGCGTAACGTCCTGGTATTCGTCGACCACGAAACACCGGTAGCGGTCCCGGAATTCGTCGGCGACCGAGGCCGAGTTCTCGATGGCAGCGGCGGTGTGCAGCAGCAGATCATCGAAATCGAGCAGGGTCGAGCCGTCGGGCCGGGCCTTGAGCTTCTCGTAGCCCGCGTACACCTTGGCGACCTGCTCGGCCGGCACCGGCACATCCCGGCCGAACTTGGCTGCCGCCGCGGGGTAGGTCTCCGGACTGATCAAAGACGCCTTGGCCCACTCGATTTCACCGGCAAGGTCACGCACCGTGTCAGTGGTGGTGCTCAGCTTGGCCCGGTTGGCCGCCTGGGCCACGAGAGTGAACTTGCTGTCGATCAGCTCCCACTGGGTATCGCCGACGAGTTGCGGCCAGAAGTATCGCAGCTGACGCAGGCCGGCGGCGTGGAAGGTGACGGCCTGCGCCGAGCCGACGCCCAAATCGCGAAGCCGTCCGCGCATCTCCCCCGCCGCGCGCTGAGTGAAGGTGACCGCAAGGATCTGACCGGGTGCGACATGGCCCGACTCGACCAGGTGCGCGATGCGGTGGGTGATGGTCCGCGTCTTACCTGTTCCGGCGCCGGCGAGCACGCAGACGGGCCCGCGCGGCGCCGTGACGGCGGCACGCTGCTCGTCGTCGAGACCGTCCAGCAGATTGCGCGTCACCCGGCCATCTTCGCAGCAACCGCCGACAGCCCGCCTCCCACCCGCCGAGTGTGAAGCTATAGCGGGATTTTCGCGATTTTCCCGCCATAGCTTCACGCTCGGCGTTGAGGCAGCTCACATACCCCGGCGGAACACCCGGGAGGGGTATGACGTTGAATGCCGATGTGACCACAGCAAGCGATTCCGGCCTCATCATGTACTCCACCACCTGGTGCGGCTACTGCCGTCGACTTGAGACGCAGCTCAAGTCCGCGGGTATCGGCTACACCAAGGTCGATATCGAGCAGGATCCGGCAGCGGCCGACTACGTCGCGAATGTCAATGGCGGAAACCAGACGGTGCCGACCGTGAAGTTCCCGGACGGCAGCGCGCTCACCAATCCGTCGCTGGCCGAGGTCAAGGCCAAGCTCGGCGCGTAATTCTGCCCGCCAAAGTCAGGCGTAGGCCCAGGATTCGACGATTTCCCGGGCGATGGAGATCGACCCGGGCAGCATCAGCCGTGAGTCGGACTCGGAGGCGGGATCTCGCCGACTCTGCGGCTCGGTGGTCCAGTCCCCCAGCTCCAGCGCGGCGCGAACCTCGTCACGGGTGAACCAGTCGGCCTCGACGATTTCGCCGTCGTTGAACGAGAACGGCTGAGACGGATCGCCGAGGGCGTGAAAACCCAACATGATCGACCGAGGGAACGGCCACGGCTGGCTGCCCAGATACTCAACGTCGGTGACGGTGAGGCCGACTTCCTCGGCGATCTCGCGGGCGACACATGCTTCCAGCGATTCGCCCGCCTCGACGAATCCGGCCAACAGCGAGAACATGCGTTCCGGCCAGAATTTCTGACGACCCAGCACCGCCCTGTCGCCGCCGTCGTGCACCAAGCAGATGACGGCGGGATCGGTGCGTGGAAATTCTTCCTGCCCAGTATTCGAATTCACCCGAACCCAACCGCCCTTGGCGGGCGTGGTGCGCGATCCATCGACAGGGCTGTAGCCGGCGTTGTCGTGCCACGTGAGCATCGCCATGGCCGTGGCCAGTAGGGCCGCGCTGGTGTCATCGAACAATTGACCCGAGCGGCGAATGTCCAACAGCGGTGTACTGCCCTCATCGAGTTCAGCGCGCACGGCCCAGACGTGGCGACCGCCCGGGATTCGCCCCAAAAACACGGCATGCGCAGGCGGTTGGTCGCCGACACCCGCCGCGTCGTCGAGGACCACCTGCCCGTCGACGATGTTCACTCGCCCGCGGACGTCCAGCGTAATCAGCCCGGCCTCGGCCCAGCCTTTCGCCAATTCCTCAGGATTGGAACGTAGCTCGTCCGCCCGGTCAAGCCCGACGCGTGACAACAGGGGAACGTTGCGAAGACGAAACGTCATGTCAGGCACCGGCGTTGCGGACGTAGAGCAGGCGGTCGGTCGGCTCGATGGAATCTACTTCGGGCGCATCAACGCGATGCAGGGTGCCGTCGCGCACCACCCCGAGGACGATGTCCGAGAGGTGGCGAGGTGAGCCGCCGACCTCGCTGCGCTCCACCTCGCGTTCAGCGATGGCGAATCCGGCCTCCGGCGTCAACAGGTCCTCGATCATCTCGACAACCCGGGGTGTCGAGGTGGCGATACCAAGCAGCCGACCCGCCGTCTCCGAGGACACCACCACCGAGTCCGCGCCCGACTGACGCAGCAGGTGCACGTTCTCGGCCTCGCGGATCGCGGCAACGATCTTGGCGTTGGGCGCGAGTTCACGGGCGGTGAGCGTGACGAGAACCGAGGTGTCATCCCGATTGGCGGCCACGATGATCGACTTCGCGTTTTGAACACCCGCAAGCCGCAACACATCTGATTTGGTGGCGCTGCCTCTCACTGTCACCAGATCCGAGGCTGCCGCGGCATCCAAGGCCAATTGGTCTTCGTCGACGACCACGATCTCGGACGGGACGGCGCCATCGGACAGCATCGCCTGCACGGCGGTCTTGCCTTTAGTGCCGTATCCGACGACAACGGTGTGGTTGCGCACGCGGGACCTCCATCGCTGGATCTTCAAAGCTTGACGAGAACGTTCGGTGAGCGCCTCGACCGTGGTGCCGACCAGGACGATCAGAAACAGCAGCCGCAGCGGGGTGATCACGAGGATGTTCACCAGCCGGGCACCTTCGGTGTACGGGGTGATATCGCCATAACCGGTGGTCGAGAGCGAGACGGTGGCGTAGTAGAAGCAATCCAGGAAGCTGAGCGGATCGCTCTCCTCCGGCGTCGAGGCGACGTCGCGGTAACCACTGCGGTCCGCGTATACGACGAGCACGGCAGCGAAGAGCGTGCCCACCGCGATGAGGATGCGCTTTCCGATAGCCCGCCACGGGCTCGCCGCATTCTGCGGAATACGCAGAACACCGACCAACGCGTGATCTGGCTGTGCGGTCAGCGTTTCGTCAAGTCCGCGAAACCGCTGGCGGAGCCTACCGGCCATGGATGAGCCGCTTGCGCGAAGACATTAGACCCAGGATGAGCCGCTTACGCGAAGACCAACGACCCTGCTCCGATCGCGTCCGATTCGCCGGTTGCACGAGTGTCAATCTACTCACACCACACCCGTGATTCGCGTTGGCTGGGGAGATAGCCAGAAAGTGCGCGCCGATCTCATTCCCGGCCCAGCGCGGAGAGCTCCGCCTCACGCGGCAGCTCAGGCAGTTCGGCGGGTGCGACCGTTCGCCCCGTACGCACGTAGTGAAACACCGCGTTCACCCGCGCAGGATCGATCCCCTGTAGGGCCGCCCATGCCTGCCGGTACACCGCCAACTGCAGGGCCGCGGCCTCCATCTCGGCGCCGGACGGCTCGTGTCCGGTCTTCCAGTCGACGACCGTCCAGGTGCCGGCCGTGCCGCTGTCGGGTCCGAACACGGCGTCGATCCGCCCGCGCAGGACGGTCCCAGACACGGAGATCTCAAACGGCACCTCGACGTCGGCCGGGGTCCGGTCCGCCCAGTCCGAATCCAGGAATGCCGACTGCAGCGCCGCCAGATCCTCGGCATCCTCGAAATCTCCGTAGCCGTCGCTCGGGAGATCCTCAAAGTCGATGAGGCGCACCGACCCATAGTGGCGCTGCACCCAGGAGTGGAAGGCGGTGCCGCGGCGCGCTTCGAGGTCCGGCCGGGAGGGCCGCGGTCGGGCTAGACGACGCGCGAGTGCCTGCGGATCGTGGCGCAGCTCGACCAAACTAGTCACCGAAAGATGCTGAGGAAGCGCCAGTTCCGGCCGCCGATGGGCCTGCTCTCGTTCGCGTAGCAGCGCATCGACATCGGCGGTCCACCCGTCCATATCGTCATCGTCTTCGTCATCGGGTCCGGCGGTTACACCGGCGCGCGCCTCCCGCACCAGCCGCGCGCCGGCTTCGACCTCGCTGCGCCTGTCCGCGAGCGGATCGGCGGGCCACTGCGCTTCAACCGACTGATCAAGCATGGGATTGCGCTCGCCGGCCGCGGGCTCGGGGGCCCACTGTTCGACGATGCCGCACGGAATGACTTCGGCGGCTGCATCTTCGATGACATCGCGCAGCTCATTCAGAAAGTCGGACGGCCCCTTTGGCTTGAGACCGGTCTGTCCCCAGTGGTGTCCGGAGACGAAAAGCTGTTCGGCCGAGCGGGTAACCGCGACATACAGCAGCCGACGTTCCTCGTCGATACGGCGAGTGGCCAGGCTGTCCTTGTGCCGCGCGATGGCATCGGAGAGCTGCTTGCGGTTCGTGATCCCCTCGGTATTCAGTTGCGGAACCCCGAAGCGATCCCCATCGGTGGCGCGATCGCCGCGCAGCAGCGGAGGCAGCTCGGTGGCACTTGTCAGCCAGGTCGGTGCGGCCACGCCCGACGGAAACACCCCGGCGCTCACATGCGGTACCGCGACCACATCCCATTCCAGCCCCTTGGCCGAGTGCACGGTCAGGATCTGTACCCGTCCCGGACTGGCGGCAACTTCTGCTGGAGTGAAACCCTTTTCGATCTCCCAGGCCGCGTCGAGGTACTGCAGGAACGCGGCGATCACCCCCACCGGGTCGCTCTGGTCAGCGGCCTCGGCGAATCCCGCCGCGACGTCCGTGAAGGCACGCAACTGGTCCAAGCCGCCGGCGCGTTGCCCCGCCACGAGCTCGACGTCGAGCGCCAGCACCCGTTGCACCTCGGCGATCAGGTCGGTGAGCGGCATGCCGAGCCGGGTACGCAGTGCGGACAGCTCACGGCGCAGCGCCGTCAGGCGAGTCCAGCCCTCCGGTGAATACTGTTCTGCAGCACCGGGATCACTGACGGCGTCGGCCAGACACGGAATGTCGGCTTCTTCCCCCGACACATCAGCGACGCCGCGGCCGAATGCCGTCGCGCGTCGCCACAGCACCGCCAGATCGTGGGCTCCGAGACGCCACCTCGGACCGGTCAGCACGCGCAACGCGGCCGGACCGGCGGTCGGGTCGGCGACAAGGCGCAACATCGCGACGGTATCGGCCACTTCCGGAAGCCCCAGCAGACCCGTCAGTCCCACCACCTCGACCGGCACACCGTGTGCGGCAAGGACCTCCGCCATGGGCGCGGCATCGCTGTTGCGCCTGACCAGGACCGCCGACGATGGCGGGCGGTTCTGTTCCCGTCGCGCCTCCTCGTATACCGAGGCCATTTGCGTTGCAACCCATTCTCGTTCGGCGGCGATGTCGCCGAGCAGTGCGCACGCGATGTGACCGGAAGGGGCGTCCGGACGGGGCCGCAGCGGCCGTACCGCCACCGAACGCCGCCGCGCTTCCTCCGAGACGGCGTTGGCCAGATGCAAAGCCTCCGGCGGGTTGCGCCAGCTGGTGCGCAGTTCCCGCGTCGGCGCCGGCGATCCGTCGGCCAGCGGGAAGTCGGTGGTGAACCGGGGCAGGTTGGTTGCCGATGCGCCACGCCAACCGTAAATGGACTGGATCGGATCGCCCACTGCGGTCAACGCCAACTCGGGATCAACACCTCGCCCGAACAACGACGACAACAAGATGCGTTGCGCGTGCCCGGTGTCCTGATACTCATCGAGAAGGACCACCCGGTAGCGTTCCCGCTGGGTTTGTCCGACCACGGAGTGCTCGGCAGCCAGGCGAGCCGCCAACGACATCTGCGTCCCGAAATCGAGTACACCGCGGGTACGCATCTCGCGCAGCAGCCGGTCCACGATCGCGACGAGCTGCGTTCTTTCACACTGCGTTTCGACAAGCCGCAACAGCCAGGCGCTCGGCCGTCCCTCCCGCTGATACGGGCCGGGCGGCAGTGTGTGGATCAGCTGTTCGAGCTCATCGTGCGAGGACAGCAGGTCGGCGGTGTCCACCAGATGTTCGGACAGCTGGCCGGCCAAGGCGAGCACCTGCGCGGTGACAGCCCCGGGAGTCTTCTCGGTATCCAGGTCGCCGTCGAAATCGCAGACCAAGCGGAAGGCCAACTGCCACAACTGTGTTTCCGTCAGCAGCCGCGCGTTGGGTTCCATGGGCAACAGCAGCCCGTGTTCACGCAACAAGGTTCCGGCGTACGCGTGATACGTGCCGATGACGGGGTCGGGCTCGTCGGTGCTGACGGGAGGCAGGATCCCGCTGCCGGCGAGTCGCGCGAGCCGTGACCTGACACGGCGCAACAACTGTCCGGCGGCCTTACGGGTGAAGGTCAATCCGAGCACCTGACCCGGCGTGGCGTAGCCGTTGGCAACCAACCACACGACCCGGGCCGCCATCGTCTCAGTCTTACCGGCGCCGGCGCCCGCGATCACCACCATGGGTCCCGGCCGCGCCCCAATAACGGCGGCCTGCTCCTCGGTAGGCTCGAAAATCCCTAGAGCCCTGGATAGTTCGGCCGGAGTGTATGCGCTCACGACTGGCACACCGCCTGCCCTTCGGCCTGCGCGGGGCAGCACGCCCGCAGCGGGCAATGCCCGCAACCGTCATTGATACGCGCGATGAACACGGGCCCCTGCGTGTTGGCAGCGGCGGTATGGATGGTCTCGCGCCAGGTGTCCTGGGCAGCGGGCGTCAGCGGATCTTGATGACGCTGGGTGGCACCGTCGTCGAGGTTGGATTTGGCGACGTACACCAACCGGCCGCCGCCCGGTTCACCCGCCGGTTGCCCGTCGATCAGCCCGTCGGCAGCGGCAACCTGATACGTGGCGAGCTGGGCGTGTTGTTGCGCATCGTCCTTGGTGGCGGGGCTCTTTCCCGTCTTGATGTCGATGATGACGGGACGCCCCGCTGCATCCCGTTCCAACCGGTCGATGCGGCCGACCAGGCGTACCTGCGGGTGATCCGCGCGCGTCAGCACCCCGTCAACGCCGATCTCTCGTCCAACCTCGGTGAGTTCGCCCCGCGTTGCGGCCCGCCAAGCACTGAAGGTCTGCAACAGGTCCTGATGCCGGAGCAGCTCGTTACGCGCATACCATTTCGACTCGAATGGCATTGTTTCCCAGGCCTTGTCGAGCTCCCGACGCATCGCATCCGCATCTCCGGAATACTCGCCGACAAGGGCATGTACCAGCGTCCCGAGCGCCCGGCGCGGATCAGTGAGGTCGGTGCCGCCGTGGCGTTCCAGCAGCCAACGCAGTGGGCACGCCATGAGCGTCTCAACATTGGAGGGCGACAAGCGGACGGGACCGTCCTCGGCATGCCACAGCGGGTGTTGGCTGCTGACATCGGCTAGTCCATACCAGGATTCGGGATCCGCGCCCGAGACACCGGCGTCCGCAAGCCGGGCCAATTGCCGGGCGGCGGCGCGGCGGCGCCCATCGCTCACCGAACCGGGCGCGGCAGTGACGACGGCACGCAGCTCGCCGACGAGGTTGGCGGCGGTCAGTGTCCGGGACTCCGCCGTTCCTGGCCGGCGTTCGGGCATCACCCAATCCGGGTGCGCGACCATGAGTTCGGTGAGGAAGCGGGATGCCATCGCGGGGCCACCGCCCATGTCGGCATTCTCGTTGTCTACCGCGGTGAGGAGAACGCGGCGCCCTGCGCGGCCAACGGCAAGTAGCAGTAGGCGGCGTTCCTCGGCGAGCGCCACTGCAGATCCGTCGACATGCTCCGCATGATCGATACCCGCCAGCACGTCCATCAGCTCCTGGGTACGCAGCACACCTCCCCGCACCGACGTGTTGGGCCATAGCCCTTCCTGTACACCGGGTATCGCGACCACATCCCACTGACGCCCCACCGCGGAGTGCGCGCTGACAATGGTCACGGCATCGGGCTCTATCAGCGTCGCTCGCCTACCCGCAAGCGCCAGTGATCGGATGTGGTCAATCAATCCCGTCACCCCGATACCCGGTGTGCGTGAGACATGCTCGGACGCCAGGTCGAACAGCGCCGACATCGCATCAAGGTCTCTGTCGGCCTGCGCACCCAGCGGCCCCCCACGCTGGGACAAACCATCCCAGCGTCGTTGCAGACCCGACCTCGACCAGGCGGCCCACAGCACGTCGAGAACGCTGGCACCGGCAGCGATCGCGTCACGAGCGGATGCGATGACCGCCCGCACGCGTCGTAGCGGAGCGGCCTGGATATCGGTGAGCGCCGAAAGGTGCGTGTCATCGGCCTCGACGATCACCGCACGCAGCAGCGCGGCACTGCTCCTGTCGCCTCCCCGGGTCTCTTCTGCGCGCAGCAATTGGCGCCGTAAACGCCTGAGCGCCACCGGATCAACGCGCCCGATCGGCCCGGTCGCAAGCGCCACTGCCTCCTCATCACCCACACTGCCCTGCGCAGCGGATACCGCCAGCAGCAGCGCGTGCACAGCCGGAACGGACGCCACGGCACCGTCGTACGCCTCCGCATGCACGGGAACACCCGCAGATTGCAGGGCTCGGCGCAGCGCCGCACCACTGCGGGATACCGACCTGACGATGACCGCCATCTGAGACCACGGCACCCCATCGATCAGATGGGATCGCCGCAGCAGATCCACCACCAGCGACACTTCGGCGGTTTCGGTGGGTACGGCGGCTAATCGAACGGCGGCCGCCGCGTTCTCGGCTCCGACGATTTCACGGGCAGTGGAAGACCCGGGCAGCCGCCGCGCCACTGCGTTCGCAAGGGCCGCGACCGGGGCGGCGCATCGGTGCGAACGGCTGAGCTCGATCGTCGTGGCCGTACTGGATTCGGGTTGCAGCAGCTGCACGTCGGCGCCACGGAACCCGAATACGGATTGATTGGGGTCACCCGCAATGACACAGATACCGGCCCTTTGCGCGAGCAGCCGAGCCAACAGCGCGGCCTGCGGGTCGAGATGCTGGGAATCGTCGACGAGGAGAATGTCGATTCGATCCTGCTCTGCGGCAAGAATTCCCGGCTCGACCGCGAAGGCCTCCAACGCGGATCCGACGAGCTCGGCGGCCCCGAGCGCGGGCACGGTCGCCTGCGGAGCCGCCATCCCTACCGCGGATCGCAACAGCATGACCTCCTCGTATTGCCGTGCCAGATCCGCGACGGCGACCCATTCCGGGCGGTTGTGGCGTCGACCGAGGGCACGGAGTGCCGCCGGATCTACACCGCGCTCGGTGCAGCGCGCCATCAGGTCCCGAACACCGGTCGCGAACCCGGCCGTCGTCAATGCCGGCCGCAGTGACTCCGGCCACGAGCCCGAACTATCTTCGGCATTGCCGCACAACAACTCCCGCACGATGCTGTCCTGCTCGGCGGCGGTGATCAAGCGCGGCAACGGATTGCCCTGCTGGGCGGCCCGAGCGGCGAGAACCGCGAAGGCGTACGAGTGGACGGTGCGCACCATGGGTTCGCGGATGGCGACGCCGGCACGTCGCTCGAACACCGCGGCCGAGATTCGGCTGCGCAGGTCGGCACTCGCCCGGGCGGAACCGGTGAGCACGAGAACAGATTCCGTGCTCGCACCCGCGGCGATCCGTGCCGCCACGATGTCGACCAGCAGGCTCGTCTTGCCGGTTCCGCTGCCGCCGACCACCACGTACCGGCCTTGTCGGTCCGGAGCCAGCAGCTCGGCCGCGGCACCGTCCCATAGTCGGGAGTCGGACGTCGGCGGCATATGCAGATCACAGCACGAGGGTCCGACAAGTGGAGCTGACCTGCTTGCCGAGGGATCGAGCGAGGATCGTGGCAGTATTTCGCAAGTGACACCAACGCTGACGACCTACCGTTACGGCCCCGATGAACCCGTACGCCTGCTGGCGCTGCACGGACTGACCGGACACGGCAAGCGTTGGCCACCGCTGCTCGACGAGCACCTGCCAGAGGTGTCCGCCCTGGCACCGGATCTTCTGGGCCATGGACGCTCCCCCGCGCCCGCTCCGTGGTCGTTGGAGGCACATGCCGATGCGGTCGCCGCGGTGCTGGATGAGGCGGCCACCGGGCCCCTCGTGGTGGTGGCGCACTCCTTCGGTGGAGCCATTGCGCTGCACCTGGCGGCGCGCCGACCGGACCTCGTCACCTCGCTTGTGCTCCTCGATCCGGCCATCGGGCTGGACGGTGACTGGATGCGTCAGATCGCCGAACAGATGGTGGCCTACCCGGATTACACCGATCGCGCCGAGGCGAAGTCGGACAAGGTCGCCGGGTCTTGGTCCGATGTACCCGATCAGGTCGTCGAGACCGAATTGGATGAACATCTGATCCCCCTGCCGAATGGCCGGTGGGGCTGGCGGATGAATCTACCGGCGGTAGTCACCGCCTGGAGCGAACTGGCACGCGATATCGCCTTACCTGCCAACAGCATTCGCGTCACATTGCTGAGGGCAACCCGCACCAGTCCGCCCTATGTGACCACCGAACTTATCGATGCACTCCGGGTGCGCCTCGGAGACCGGTTCGAACTGATCGACGTCGACTGCGATCACATGGTGTCCCAATCCCGACCCGCGGAGACGGCCGCGGCAATACGGTCGCACCTGACGTAGTCATGGCAGCGGTCACCGAAGAAAAAGTCGAGCTGGTGCGCTCGCTGGTCGCGTCCATACCGGCCGGGCGGGTAGCCACCTACGGCGACATCGCCGATGCGGCAGGTCTTTCCAGCGCGCGAATCGTTGGGTGGATCATGCGCACCGACTCGGCCGACCTGCCCTGGCATCGCGTCATCGGCTCGAGCGGTCGCCCCGCGCCGCACATTCGGACGCGCCAATTGGAACTGCTCAGGGCCGAAGGCGTACTGGCGGTGGACGGCCGTATCGCGTTACGCGAAGTCCGCCACGTCTTCTAGGGCTCCCGGCAATGCCACGGCTGATGCGAACCGGCACACCATCAGGTTGACGATCTCCGGATGCACACCCAGCGGTTGTGCAACGCCGTCGGCGCCGCAGTCCGCGAGGCGCTCCTGGAACAGTCCATGTGCCAAAAGGTATGACGCGATGAAGACGCGACGGCCCGAGGTGCGCGCCTGCGCGACCACGTCGCGAACCCGCGGCGCACCGGTCGCGATATACCCCACCCGGACGGGACCGGTGTGCCGCGCCAACATGCTTGCGGCGGTGTGAACCTCATGGCGGGCACGAGGATCCGAGGAACCCGCGGCGGCAAGTACCACGGCATCGCCGCGACGCCACCCGGCCTCACGCAACCGTTCGACCATAGCCCTGGCTAGCGCGGGATCTGGCCCAAGCGTCTGAGTGACGGCGACCTCGGGATGTCCGCTCAATTCGATGTGTTGCGGAATATCTCGGTGCACATGATATCCCGATGCCAGAAAGGCCGGAAGCAACACCGCGGGACCATCAATCGTCGAAAGCACCTCCGACGGCGACGGGCCCAGCACATCGACAAACGCGGTGCGTACCGAACCCACGTGCCGCGATACCGCCTCCGCGAGCGCGGCGATGTTCTCCACACCGGCGACCGACCGGGTGCCGTGTGCAACCAGGACTAGCTCAGGCATGACACTCTCCGATCGTCGTCGGATCGATGGCCAGCCGATAACCCCGCTTCACCACTGTCTGAATCACTTTCGGCGCACCGAGCGCCGAACGCAGCCGCGTCATCGCCGTCTCGACGGCGTGGGTGTCATCCCCGCCGCCGGGCAGCGCGGCCAACAGGTCCTCGCGAGATACCACCTGACCCGGGCGCACCATGAGCCGTTTCATCAATGCCATACCCGCCGGGGAGATCTGTCGCGTCTCGCCATCGACAGCGATCCCTCGGCTGCGCACACTGACGACGTGTCCGCCTGCATGGAAACGTGGTGCACGCCTGGTTAGTTCGTCGGCAATGTGTCGGGCCAATGCACCCAGTCGAGCACGCTCCGGCTGCGTAGTCGGCACGCCCAGCACCTCCAACGGGGCGGCGGTCACCGGGCCGACGCACAGCGGCGCCACCCTGCCCCGCAGCGCGGACAGCAGCTCATCCAGTCGCCCAGTTGCCTTGGCACGTCCAAGCATTGACGCCACTGCCGGCGCACTGGTGAAGCTGATCCCGTCCAGCTCGGCATTGATGGCCATGGAGATCATCCGGTCCATCGGCCGCTGATCCTCCGGCGGCTCCCAGCGATACACCGGAACCCGGATCACCTGTGCACCAGCAATGGTCAGCGCCTCACACAGATCGGCGATGGGCTCCCATTCGGTAGCGGCACCGTGAAGCTGCACCGCGATACGGCGTCCCTCGACGCCCTCTTCGAGCAGCCGGTCCAAGACTTCCGCGGACGACTCCGATTCGGGCGACCACTCTTCGCGCAGCCCCGCTTGACGAATCGCCCCGGTGGCCTTGGGTCCGCGGGCAACCAGACGTCCGGACTCGAGCGCCGACTTGAGGTCGGCGGCGACACCCCACTCGTCGGCGGCCTCGATCCAGCCGCGGAAGCCAATCCCGGTGGTGGCCACAGTGACATCGGGAGGATTGTCGATGACGAGTTCGGTGGCGCGCCGCAGCTCGGCATCATCGGCCAACGGGATGATCCGAATCGCCGCGGCGTGCACGATGGCACCGCCCCGACGCTCCAGGAGCGCGATAAATTCCTCCGACCGGCGTGCGGCCGTGATGCCGATGGTGAACCCGTCCAGCGGACGGTCCTCCCCGTTACGCGGCAATCGCGTCCCGGTGTCGGCTCCTAAGCATTCCGATTTCGATGTTTCCATTGCTCACCCGCACCTCGAAGACTGGCAACCGGCGCGACGCATCATCGAGGCAACGCCCGTCTATAAGCGAGAAGACCTGCTTGAGAAGTGGCGACGCCACCGTCGGCTCGCCACCCCGGTCACCGGTCAAACCGCGCGACATGACGGCGGCCTGACCGTATGGATCCATGTTACCGACCGCATACAGATCTCCGCTCGGAAGCAGAAACAGTGCGGCCTGCACATCGTCCGATAGCAGCACTGCCACACCCCGCCCGGGGGTGAGCGAATCCACCGCGCAGACCGTCGACCACACGTACTGGTACCGCCTCAGTCGGGGGCGAGCGTCCAGGATTGTCATCTCCGGCCTTTCTTCTCGTTCTGTTGAGTCATGTGTACCGGCGTTGTGTTACCCGGGTATTACCGACGCAGGCGCGCTATGTTGCGGGATCGGGCGCCGGCCTAATTCCGGGCGTACCCAGCAGGACCGGCACCTTCCGCGGGCCGCTGTCATCGAACGCGATAGTCGGATCGGCCTGGTCGGGCGCGTTCACGAACGACACGAAACGACGCAGTTTGTCCTCGTCAGCAAGTACCGCCGCCCATTCATCGGCGTATCCCTCTACGTGACTGGCCATTGCCGCTTCGAGCTCGTCGGCGATGCCGAGCGAGTCCTCGCACACCACTGCCCGGATGTGATCCAGGCCGCCCTCGATCGCCTCCTGCCACGGGGCGGTGCGCTGCAGCCGATCCGCGGTGCGAATGTAGAACATCAGGTATCGATCGATGTATTTGATGAGCGTCTCTGAATCCAGATCACCGGCAAGCAATTTGGCATGCGCGGGGGTGGCGCCCCCGTTTCCTCCGACGTACAGATTCCAGCCGTTCTCGGTGGCGATCACACCGACGTCCTTGCCGCGGGCCTCGGCGCATTCTCGCGCGCACCCGGACACGCCCATCTTGAGCTTGTGCGGAGAACGCAGCCCCCGGTAACGCAATTCGAGCTCGACGGCCATACCCACCGAATCCTGGACCCCGTATCGGCACCAGGTCGATCCCACACAGCTCTTCACGGTGCGCAATGACTTGCCATAGGCCTGCCCGGATTCCATCCCGGCGTCGATGAGCCTTTTCCAGATCAGTGGGAGTTGTTCGACGCGTGCACCGAACAGATCGATGCGCTGGCCACCGGTGACCTTGGTGTACAGCCCGAACTCCAGAGCCACCTCGCCGATTACGATGAGTTTCTCGGGGGTCACCTCCCCACCTGGCATCCGCGGCACTACCGAATAGGTGCCGTTTTTCTGAATGTTGGCCAGGAAATGGTCGTTGGTGTCCTGCAGCGCGGCCTGCTCTCCCTCCAGGATGTGATCGCTGGACGTCGAGGCCAGGATGGATGCGACGGTGGGCTTGCAGATGTCGCAGCCGGTTCCGGTGCCGTGCTTGGCGATCAGTTCCGAGAAGGTCCGGATGCCGGTCACCTGCACTACCTGGAAGAGCTCGGCACGCGACTGGGCGAAGTGCTCGCACAGCGCCTTGGACTGCTCGACGCCCTGCGCGGCAAGGATCTGCTTGAGCATGGGAATGCAGCTACCGCAGGATGTTCCGGCGCAGGTTGCCGCCTTGATGGCGGGCACGTCGGTCGCGCCCGCACAGATCGCGCCGCAGATGGCGCCCTTAGTGACCGCGTTGCACGAGCAGATCTGCGCGTCGTCCGGCAGCGCACCCACCCCGATCTCGGCGCCCGCCGGTGTGATCAGTGAGGCGGGATCGGTGGGCAGCTCCCGGCCGAGCATCGGCCGCAGGGTGCCGTACGCGCTGGCATCCCCGACAAGGATGCCGCCCAACAGGGTTCGTGCGTCATCGGACACCACCAGCTTGGCGTAGGTGCCCTTGGTGGCGTCGTTGAAGACGACCTCCAACGCACCGTCAGAGCTGGCGTGGGCGTCACCGAAACTGGCGACGTCCACCCCGAGCAGTTTGAGCTTGGTGGACAGATCAGCACCCGGAAACTCCGTCTCGCCACCCAGCAGCCGGTCCGCGACGATCTCGGCGGTGGTGTACCCGGGGGCAACCAGGCCATAGCAGCGGCCCTCGATGGCGGCCACTTCGCCGATCGCATAGATATGCAGATCGCTTGTCTGGCAGCCGAGGTCGGTAAAGATGCCGCCGCGTTCAGCCAGCTCCAGCCCACATTCGCGGGCCAGCTCGTCACGCGGCCGGATCCCGGCGGAGAACACCAGCACCGAGGCGTCGATCGACGATCCGTCCGACAACTGTACGGAGAGTCCGCCATCCGGCGAGGTCTCGATGGCCTGCGTGGAGACGCTGGTGTGCACCGTCAACCCCAGATCGGTCACCAAGCGAGTCAGCAGTGCGCCACCACCCTCATCCACCTGCAGGTGCATGAGCCGCGGGTTGACCTCCACGATGTGCGGTGTCAATCCCATGAGGCGCAACGCATTCGCCGCCTCCAGCCCGAGCAGTCCACCCCCAATGACCACGCCGGGGGCACCGGGTGTTCTGTCGGCGGCGGCCTTGATCGCATCCAGATCGTCCATGGTGCGGTAGACGAAGCAGCCATCGGCGTCGCCGCCCGGCACCGGAGGCACGAACGGATAGGAACCGGTTGCCATGACGAGGGCGTCATACGCCAGCACGGAACCGGATACGGTGGTGACCGTCTGCTCCACCCGGTCGATGCTGACCACCCGGTCCCCCAGGTGAAGCGCAACCATGGGATCCTCGGCGTAGTCGTTGCCGGTGAGCGCCAACGATTCCCGATCCCAGCCATCGATGTACGAGGACAACCCCACGCGGTCGTATGCGGCATCGGTTTCTTCGCCGAGGACGGTGACCTGCCACTGGTCAGTGGCGTCCCGCTCGCGCAGCACCTGGACGAACCGGTGGCCCACCATTCCGTGGCCAATGACGACGACTTTCTTGTTCATGACTTTCACACCGCCACTTCATTTTTGGAGCTGGAAACGGCCGGAACCGCTGCACCGACGGGGCGCCGCACGTAGGCATACCAGGTGACCGCGGCGCAGATGACGTAGAAGGCCAGGAACACCCAGAACGCCATGGTGGCCGACTTGGCGGCACTGAGATACGAGGCGCGCAGCACCAGGTTGATGGCGACACCACCGAGTGCACCGATAGACCCGGCCACACCGATCAACGCGCCCGACATGGTCCGCGACCAGGCCTCGTCGTGACCGGCGCTACGCGCCTTGGCCGCGAAGATCGACGGAATCATCTTGTATACCGAGCCGTTGCCCAGCCCGGACACCACGAACAGGATGATGAACCCGACCACGAACGCGGTCATGGTGGCCCCGGATGGCGCACCGGTCGCGCGGTCGTCGATCGTGCCGGCGGCCACCAAAATCCCTGCGCCGAAGATCATCGCGACAAACGCGTAGAGGGTGATCGTGCCGCCGCCGACCCGGTCCGCGAGCCACCCGCCCACCGGCCGGGTGATCGAGCCGAGCAGCGGCCCGATGAATGCGATCTGGGCCGCATGCAATGACGCCTGCGCCGCTGCCTGGGCCGGAGTGAGGCCGCTGTGGGTCAGTCCGGCAAGGAAGTTCAACTGCAGCACCTGACCGAACGCGAAACTGAATCCGATGAACGACCCGAAAGTGCCGATGTAGAGGAAGGCAATGATCCAGGAATCCCGGTGCTTCATCACGTCGATGAGCGATCGGCCGTCGGTCTTCTGGTCCGCCAGGTTATCCATGAACAGCGCCGCCCCCACGGCGGCGAAGGCAATCAGCACCAGGTAGATCGCTGCCACCCAGTGCGGCGACCGGTTCCCTGCCGTAGAGATGACGAGCAGGCCGATCACCTGAATCACCGGAACACCAATGTTTCCGCCGCCGGCGTTAAGCCCGAGCGCCCAGCCCTTGAACCGTTGCGGGTAGAAGGCATTGATGTTGGTCATCGAGGAGGCGAAGTTTCCACCGCCGAATCCGGCGACGGCGGCCACGATCATGAAGGTCGTATAGGACGTCTCCGGGTGCCCCATGAAGTACAGCGTCAGCGCAGTCGGAACCGCCAGCACCAAGGCACTGAAGATGGTCCAGTTGCGCCCACCGAACCATGCGGTGGCGAAGGTGTAGGGCAGCCGCAGCACCGCACCCACCAGGGTCGGCATGGCCACCAGGAAGAACTTCCCGGCCGCGTCAATGTGATAGACGTTCTGCGGCATGAACAGGACCATCACCGACCAGATGGACCACACCGAGAACCCGACGTGTTCGGCAATGACCGACCAGATCAGGTTGCGCCGCGCGACTTTCGCGCCGCCGTTCTCCCATGCGACGACGTCCTCGGGATCCCAGTTCTCAATCCAGCGTTCGCGCCGTGCAATTGGGGCCGCTGCGGTGTTGTTCGCCATGAGAGCACGGTAGGAAATTCTTGTTGCGGCGGCGCTGCTGGCGATGACCGAGCCATCACAACTCGCTCACACGACTCCGTCATGTGACGGTGAGCAAAGCAAGATTTCCGGCGCGGACGTCACAATGATGCGCCGAAGTGACGTGCGTTACAGGGTCAGCCGCACCAGTGCCGCGGTGCGCGCCAGCCCCGGGAAGGACTGCGACGAGGACCGCGGATGCAGCGCATGCACGGCCAACCGGAAAATCAAGGCCCGCAACAGCATCTGTGGCCACTCCGGCAGCGTCGCCCACCGCTCGATGAGACCGTCGTCAGCATCACCCCAGGACAGGGCGTCCACGACGGCGACACCGGCCGCCCAGGAAGCGGGCCGCCAGTACGGCGTGATGTCGGTGATTCCGGGCGCAGCGGCACCCGCGAAAAGCACGGTGCCATACAGATCTCCGTGCACAAGCTGCGGCGGGCTCTTGGTGGGCCGGCGCAGACTCGCCAATTGGTTGATCAGGTCGATGGATCGCTGGCCATCCGGAGAACCGGGTGACACCCGGGCCGCGGACGGCCAGGACTGCAGCGGCCGGTCTTCCCAGGCCGCCCTGTCGGCCGCGATGAATACGTCGACATCGGCCCACGGCGCCACCGGAGGCTGCGTCAGAAAGCGGGGACGTTCCAGCTTCGAGGTGGCCTCATGCAGCCGCACCGACAGCGACACGACCTCGTCGTGCCGCGGCTCGGGCGCGCCCGGGACGAATGTGTCCGCACGCCAACCCGATACGACGTACCGGCCATCGGTGGAGCGCACCGGCCGAGCCAACCGCACCCCATCGATGAACAACGTGTCTCGCACCTTGGCCGACCAGGCGGCGCGCGCATGGTCGGCTACCAGTGACAACACCACTTCACCGCAGCGCCAGCCGCCCTCCCAGGTCGGGCCGAGCTGGACTGGTTTGACGCCACTGAGCCCGTAAGTCGCGAGCACGTGCTCGGGTGGGCGGTCCACAGTCACGCGGGATACGTTACCGCCTGCAATGAACTGCGTTGTGTTCGCTCGGTGTTCGTGTCGGCGGTCACAGGTGGCACGTCCGTCACATCTGGCTGTTGCTGATTGCCAATGATCAGTACATGACCATGTCGGGGTCGACCTGTTTGGCCCACGCGGCGATGCCACCCTGCAGGTGCACCGCGTCGGCGAATCCCGCCTTCTTGACGGCCACCAGCGCCTCGGCCGACCGGATTCCCGTCTTGCAGTACAGCACCGCCTGACGGTCCTGTGGCAGCTTGGCCAGGCCCTCTCCGGACTCCAGAACCGACTTGGGCACCAGCTCGGCACCGTCGATATGGACGATGTCCCACTCGACGGGTTCGCGCACGTCGATGAGCGCCACCTTCTTGTCGGCCAGCAGTTCTCGCAGCTCACGCGGGGTGATGGTGGAATCGGCGACCGCAGCGGAGGCTTCGTCGCTAATGACGCCGCAGAACGCGTCATAGTCGATGAGCTCGGTGATCTTCGGCGTGGCCGGATCCTTGCGGATCTTGATAGTGCGGTAGGTCATATCGAGCGCGTCGTACACCATGAGTCGGCCGAGCAGCGTGTCACCGATGCCGGTGATCAGCTTGATGGCCTCGGTCCCCATCACCGACGCGATGGAGGCGCACAGAATGCCCAACACACCGCCCTCGGCGCAGGACGGCACCATGCCCGGGGGCGGCGGCTCGGGGTACAGATCGCGGTAATTCAGGCCAAGCCCGTCGGGCGCGTCTTCCCAGAAAACCGATACCTGGCCCTCAAAGCGGTAGATGGAACCCCACACGTAGGGCTTGTGCGCCAACACTGCGGCGTCGTTGACGAGATAACGCGTCGCGAAGTTGTCGGTGCCGTCCAGGATCAGGTCGTACTGCTTGAACAGATTGACCGCGTTGTCCGGGTCCAGCCGCAGCTCATGGAGGCGCACCTCGACGAGCGGATTGATCTCCAAGACCGAATCACGTGCGCTCTGCGCCTTGGACCTGCCGATATCGGACTGACCGTGGATGATCTGGCGCTGCAGGTTGGATTCGTCGACCACGTCGAACTCGACGATGCCGATGGTGCCGACTCCCGCGGCAGCCAAGTACAGCAACGTCGGCGAGCCGAGTCCACCGGCGCCAACGACCAGCACCTTGGCGTTTTTGAGGCGTTTCTGCCCGTCGACGCCGAGGTCGGGGATGATCAGATGCCGGCTGTACCGGGCGACTTCTTCGCGGGTCAGATCCGCGGCGGGACTTACCAACGGCGGCAATGTGGGCACCGTGACTCCTGAGGTGGTGGGAGGGCTACAGCAGCATCAACAGTATCGGGATGCCAACCCTTCCCCGAGTCAGGACTGCTGGTAGGCACGCACCGCCGCGGTGATGTTCTTCTCCGCGACAGCGCAGTTCTTCCCACGGGCCATATCCGTCGTTATCGCCGCCACCCAGGTCTGCTCGAACGGGCCGGGGACAGGCTTGTCGTTACCCACCAGCGCGATGTAGCTGCAGGCCTTCGCCTTGAAGTACGTCGGAACTCCCAGGATGTTTGCGTTGGGCTGCCCGTCGTAGGCCATGTCCCGCGTACCGAGCATCCTGAATGCGATCGACTCGATGTCGTCCGTCGTGGTCTCCCCAAGATCACGGAACAGGCACCTCGTCGGGTCGTCCGCTCCGAACGGCGACTTGCCGCCGACGAGGACCTCGATGCTTCGATCTCTGCCCACCTCGTTGAGAGCCGCGCACGGATCCAATGTCATCAGCTTGGTCAGCGTGCTCCGCGTTGACGAGGCCAACGGCGCCTTGGACTTTGCGAACTCCCGTGACGCATCGATCACCGGGCGCGCCAACGGGCACAGGGCCGCACCACCGCCGGGACCGCTGAGTCCCGGCTGCGAGAAGGTGTACTTGACGTATTCGGGACGCCCGTTTGGGTCGACCCAGCCGGACTCAACCCAGAAGTCGCACATGGACAACGCCGCTTTCTCACGTTCCGACGGTACGGCCACCTCACGTGCCCCGAACCCGATGGAGCCGAACGTCGGCGTGGGAGGTTTCGGCTGACCGGGCGGCGGCAGATCAAGCGAGGGATCCCGATAGGCCACAGCACACCTGTCGCCGAACCCCCCGAAGGACTTGATCTCACCGAACCGGCCGACGATGGCGGGATCGATGAGCGCGCAGGAGTCGATGCCGCGCACCTCGTCAAAGTGCGCCAGATACTGCCGTGTGGTCGGGTCCAGTTTGTCTCGGTACGAGGGCCGCGGCGGGGTCGACGTCATATCCGTCGCCGTGGACTGTGCCCCCGGTTTCACCGATCGAGAATCGCCGTCGACAACCTCGGTGCAGCCGGCGAGCATGGCGATGGCCACACACATGACGGCCGGCACCCACAGCCACTTCATGACGCCCCCCTTGAGCGATGACTTCTGCCGCTACGGAATGGGATACGGCCAGGGATTGGTGCGGCAGGTCTTGCCGTCGGGCTTGATCGAATCGGGATCGAACTTTGCCGCAACGTCATTGCTGGTGCTGAATGTCTGCTGCATCATCACCGGCGCCAACTGTTGGTCCTGCTCACAGGGCTCATGGCTCCGATAGCCGATGGCGTGTCCCACTTCGTGGTTGATCACGTACTGCCGATAAGACGTGATGTCACCCTGGAATGGGACGGCGCCGCGCACCCACCGCGCCTCATTGATGAAAACGCGCTGCTCGCCGTTCTCACCGTATCGTGGGTTGTAGCAGGAGGATTCGAGTTGAATCTCGTATCCACACCCCTCGCGCACCGTGTCGGGCGAGGTCAGGGAGATCCGGAAATCGGGCTTGCCCGAATCGGTCCGGATGAATCCGAATTGCGGATTGTGCGTCCAGCTCTTCTGGCTGGCCAAGGTCTGCGTCGCCATGCGCGCAAACGCCTCGTCGCCGCCGAAACCCATGGTGTCCATGCCGTCCTCGACCTCGATGGTGTACGTGAACACCTTCGCGGCACCCGTACCGATCTGGGGAGTCGTACCCGGCACGATGTGCCAGGACTTGGCACCCTGGGCGGTGAAGGGCTCCCCCTCGGGCAGCACACCGTCGGGCAGGCTCGCGTCGAACTGGGTCAGCCCCTTGGGCGGGGCGCCAATAATGGTGTCGCCGAGAGCCCCGATCGAGGGCGGATCGGCGACGGGCTCATTGGGGCCGTCAGCACCACCGTGAGTGTGTTCACTCTGCGTGACGGTCTGATATCCGACGAAGACCGTCAAGGCCACCAGCAGCGGGATGGCGTACGCGCGCCATCCATAGGTGGAGATGAAACGGCCGAGCCAGGTCTGCTTACGCCAGCGGTCACGATCACGACGATCGGAGCGGACGCGTCCGCTTCCCTCGGCGAGCGGATCTCGCTGGGCGCGCAATGGCTCATAGCGTTGAGAGGACTCCTGCACGGGTAGCCGACTCATGGATAAGCCGCTGGCGCGAGGACCTTCTTCGGTCATGGTTTCTGGCATGGACCTACGATTATGCGCCCATTGGTGCCGGTCGTAGGTCACCGAGCAAGAATGGCATAGCGACAGGCCAACACGCCTCGGGCACGCCGCCGGGGGTCAGGAGTACTGTCTGTAGTTCGGGTCCAAGCGGATTGGATGGCCGCTTGAGTGAGATGGCGCAGGCGCCCACTGAGGCGCGTGCGTGTAGAGGATTAGGACATGAGTGATCTTGCGAATGTGCCCGGACGTCGAGGAAGGGTGAACTCGACGGTGGCAGCGCAGGATTCGACTCAGGGAAACACACGTCGCGGTGGGCGGTTGCCCCGCGATGAGCGTCGCGGCCAGCTGGTCGGTTCCGCCAGTGAGATATTCGTCGACCGCGGCTACCACGCCGCCGGCATGGATGAGATCGCCGATCGCGCCGGGGTAAGTAAACCCGTTCTGTACCAACACTTCCCAAGCAAGCTGGAGCTGTACTTAGCGGTACTGCACAATCACGCCGAGACCCTGGTGTCGAGCGTGCGGCAGGCACTGCGCACCACCACCGACAACCGGCAGCGGCTGCGCGCCGCCATCATGGCGTTCTTCGACTTCGTCGAGCACGACAGCCAGGGATACCGGCTGATCTTCGAGAACGATCTGGTGGGCGTTCCGCAGGTCACCGAGCGCGTCGAGGGTGCCATCAGCGCCTGCACCGACGCGGTATTCGACCTTGTCAGCCACGATTCAGGGCTGGACCCGCACCATGCGCGCATGGTGGCGGTCGGCCTAGTCGGTATCAGCCAGGTGAGCGCCCGCTACTGGCTGGACAACGAGAAGCCGATCTCCAAGGACGACGCGGTCAATGCCACCGTCGGCTTCGCGTGGGGCGGACTCTCACACGTCCCGCTGCAGCCGTTCGCCTAAGCTGCGGCGAGCCGGTGTCGATACCCGGGAAAATCAGCCCGAGAAACCAACGCGTCGCGCGTCGGCAACGCCGATCTCCACGTACGCAATCCTGGCGGCCGCGACCAGGTACTTCCGGCCCTTCTCGTCAGTGAGGCTCAACACATCGGATTCCTTGGCCAGCGCCGCGGATACGACCTTTTCGACGTCAGCCGGGGCCTGATCACTGGAAATGACCAGCTCGCGCGGGCTATCTGTGACACCGATCTTGATCTCCACAGGGCACCTTCCAAGTCATCGAGCGTGTACTGCAGAGATTAGCCGACGCGGTTGTAGCCGACACACCTCGGATGAGCGCCGCCGCCCATCAATCACAGCAGTAACATCAGCATCAGGTTTCACATTGAGAAGAGGCGCTGCTCATGGTCGGTTATCGCGGAGATTCTCGGCGCTCAAGCGACTACGAGCCCTACGACGACCCGTACGACTCCGAGACCACGCCCCAGTACGCCGGTTACTCGGGTCTGGACGAGGACTACGAGTACCGGCCGCCGGGTTCCAACGAGAACTGGAAATGGGTCGCGTCGATTGCCGCGGCGGTGTTCACCATCGCCGTGATCGCGACGGCGGTTGTACTGAGCGGCGGCAACGACAGGGGTGCGGCGGTCGCCGTCACCACACCGGTGTCCTCGCTGACACCGGTGACCACCACTCCCCCTCCGCCGCAGCCGTCTGCCACGTCGGTGAAGCCGTCGACAACGACAGTGACCTCGACCCCTGCCGCCGAGACGCCCAGCACGGCCCCGTCCACGGAGGCGCCTCCGCCCGAGCCGCCACCGTCCAATCCGATGCTGCCGCCGGAAGGCCAGCGGCCCATTTCACCCGCGGCGTTCGTGTACTACGTGACGGGCAATCAGACGCCCGGCGACCTGCTGACGATCACCTACACCGACGGATATGGCCAGGCGCGCACCGTTCTTGGGGCCTCGCTGCCGTGGACGATGATCGTGAATCCCTCACCCGGCATCGTCGGCGGCTCGATCACGGCGACGAGCTTCGCGAGCCAGGTCAACTGCTCGATCAGCAACAGCGAGAACCAGATGCTCGCGGTGCAGAGCAACAACAGCATCATCGCCCGCTGCGCGAAGTAGATCCGCTTCCGCAGACGAATGGGCATCCGCCTGCGATTTCGAGACTTTTAACGAAAGATAGAAGCAATCGGGGGTGGACGATGTCGTACCCCGAGTTCGACCGGGGAGGGACGATATGGCGCCACTGGCCACATCCTTGGCTAACAACACCACCCGGGTCGGAATCTGATGTTCTGGCCTCTGATCGGTCGATGCGTCGCCCTCGCGACTGCCGCCCTCGTTGCCGGATGTGCCACCACCATCGACGGACAACCAGCCACAGGCGAAATCCGGGCAATTTCCACAGGCCAGCCCATCGCGACCACAACCAACACGCCCGTGGTCACGAATACCCTGCCCGGTCCTCACCCACCGCCCAACTCATCTAACGACGGCACCACCTTCGACCCCTGCCTGGCTTACTCGGCAGAAGAGATCCGAGCCTGGGGAGTAAACCCCACCAAAGTCGAAGACCTAGGCACCAAGGATCCGGACCTGCGGGGATGCATATGGAGCTCGGGAGGCGCAGATCATTGGACCGTTTCGCAGCTGGTCATCAACAGGCAGGTCAGCGAATATCTCGACCAACGGGCTTACCGCGGATCGCGCCCCATCGAGCTCGGTGGGCTCGCTGGGGCGGTGTACTACCCCCTCCCCGGCGGTCATGACATTTCCTGCGAAGTGGCGCTGCCCTCGCAGCACGCGGTCGTGTCCGTAGGCGTCATGACGTTTGGCATCGACGCGCAGAAGTTGATTCCCGACCCATGTGCGAAGGCAATCGAAGTCGCGACACGAGTTGCACCAGTGCTACCCCAAATGGATCTGGGAGGCGACCATGGCAGATGACAGACGGGGCGGCAAGATCACCCAACGATCCAGGCCGATCCGTTGAAGTTTGTTCCGCACTGAAGATCGTAGAAATTTGTGGAACCGATTCGGGGTATGGGCCGTCGGACTATTACATAACGGTGTGCGCGCTCGCCCGTCAGCACATACGAAGACGAGGAGGGCGGAGATGTCCAGCATGTCGGGTTCGTCTGGGGTTTTCTTGCATGTGGATCTAGCCGAGTTGCAACTGCACGCCAACCGTCTGCATGCCCATGCCGACGACCTCAAGCAGGCACACGATGCGGCCGCGCGCACATTGACCGACGCCCAGGCCGGTTTCGGGTCCGGGCGGGCCGCTCAGGCGCTGCGCGGCAAGATTGCCGCCTGGGCGACGGAAACCGCAGACCATCACCGAGAGCTCACCGACCACGGCTTCAACCACACACGGTCGTCTGAAAAGTTTGCGACACGTGAACAGCTCAATCGGTTCAGCATCGAGAACGCCGGGCCCGGCGGCACGGTCTAACAAGGGGGAGTTCGTTGTGGGGATGACACTGGACGAGTTGCAGAACTGGCCGCCGCATATCAAGGCACTAGCCGATGCGGCCACCAAATATGGGGATGCCAGCCAGCAGGCCGGCGATAATGTGCAGGCCATCGTCGATGCCTCGACCTGGAAGGGCGACGCCGGCGACGCCGCTAGGGACGCCATGGCACGCTCGGCCACCCGTTTCCAGACCGCGGGATCGGAGGCGACCACAGTCGCGATGCACGCCGCTAAGGCCTACGGAGAATCCCAAAGCTTGGCCTCCGATATCGGCTCCTTCTTGACGTATGCCGCAGAGCCTCCCGCCGTCATCATTGATCCCAAAACCAACGGCGTGACACCCCCCGATATCACCGGGCTGAACAAAGACCAGCTCGAGAAGGTCATCAACAAGCTCAAGGATCTCCAAACCCGCGTCACAGGTCTGGTCGCACGCGGCGACATGCTCGATGACGAACTAGCTCGCATCCTCGACGAAGGTACCGGCGCAGACACCGGACCCCAGACCATCATTGGCGACGAAGATATCCGGCGGCACGCTAAGCAGGACGTCAACGACGCACTGGCCGGTGATCGCGAGGCCGCCAAACGTGTCGAAAAGGTTCTCAACAGCATCAAGCCTGGGCAGGAGCTGACCCCTGAACAGGGCTCATACCTGAGTCAGATGCAGGCCCAACAAAACGGCATGACCGTCGAGGAGCTTAAGACCGCCGAAGAACGGTTGGGCGACCAGAAACACATCATCGCCGACTCGTGGCAACTGATGAGCAACGACAAGGTCACCTTCCCCAAGACGGGGCTCACCCCCGGAGACCTGGATGACCCGAACAACCGCGTGAAGGGCGGATTCGATCAACTACCCAGATCGGTACAGAACGCCATCAAATCGGGCGACAATATGTGGATCGACCAGGTCAAGGACATCGCGAACATTGTGCGCGATGGCAGAGTGGAGCTGCAGACCGGCACCCAACTGGACCGCGAGCTTCTCAACAAAGCCGACCGCATCATGGACACGCAGCCATTCGACCATCCCGGGCAGGGCTACCTAGTTGAGCCATGCCTGGAGGCCATCCTCAACTCCGCGGGGCGCGACGATATCGCGGTGCACGACCTTGTCACAGGCGAAAAGGGCAACGACTTCATCCACGACATCGAGCATCACGCGTGGGCCGACAAAGGTGCGGCGGCTGCCACGTTGTTCCCCAACGCCGGAGACCACAGCAAGCAGGCAGGTGAGACAGTCCATGCGTTTGCCGCCTACACCGGTGAGCACTACCAAGAGCTGCTCAACATGTCGGGGAAGGATTCACTCGGGCAAGTGAACCCGGAATTCGTCCGTGCGCTCGGCCGCGCCACTGCCCCCTACATCGACGACATGGTGGGCCAGAACATCGACGGCACTCAGGGATTCGGAAAGCTGGACTCCGGCGGCAACGCCAACAACATGCGAGGCCTGTTCGCCGTCATAGACTCGGACGAGACGGCAGGCAAAGAGTTCAACGGGCGCGCAGCCGGCGTGTGGCAGAGCTTCATGGGCCAGTACTCGCAAGGCCTGGCGACCGGCGGTCTTCCTGACGGGGCGCTGCTTGAATCCGTCGGGAAGCTGCAGGGGGCCATGGACATGGGTGAGTACATTCACCAGCTCGACTCCGGCAAGGACGAATACCAGGCCAAGTTGGAGACCTACAACAAGCACGGCCAGTGGTACGACGCAGGCAAATCATTCGCAGAACTGTTCCCGTACACCGCGCCTGCGGCCGAGGTGTACGGGAAACTGCCGGGCGATCCGTTGCGTGACATGTTCGTGGGTGAGGCCCCAACACCGGGGACCACCGACCCCATGCCGCTGCGACAGTTGAACGACATCACGAAACCCATCGCCGAATACCTCGTCCACGAGAAGGTTGGGGACCTGAGCAAACTCGACGGCTACATCAAAGACGGCAAGCTGGATTGGACGCAGTCCGGCACGCAGAACGCGGTCGAGGCGTACCTTTCGACGGTCGGCGGGGGCAACGAGTTCCCGTACATTCACTGGTTGGAGGCCTACGGGAACGCGACCAAGGTCTCGCCCGGCGAGTTCAACAAGATCACACTTCCCGAGAAGTGAGCCGGCCGATGGACGCGAGAGGAAGCCTGCTGATGCGTCGTGCGCTGCAGTGCGTGGCCGCGGTGGTGCTGGTGTTCACTGGCGGCTGCCGGCCCGATCCAGTGCCAACACCGGCGCCAACGAGCCCACAGCGGCCCGCCTGGGCCGACAAGCTGGCCGATTTCCGCTTCCGGTGGACCGCCGAGGCGGGAATGTCACTGGACACCGGGTGGGCCGTCCCACTGCGCGCCTACCTGGAATCGCGGCGCCGCACCTACTACACACCAACGGCCAACTACACCCCGAACCTGGACGCCGCCTACCCCGGATACCTGCGCGCCACACCCGAGCCGCTGGTGTATCGGTCGCCCGAATGGAAGGAAACTCCGAGCCCGCAGCGAGATATCCGGGCCGACACCGGCACACCCGGATACGTCACTGGATCTGGCGGTCCGGTACAGGGTGTGGCGGGCAACGAGGACCTGCACGTCCTGCGGATCGAGCCCCTATCAAGCGGGTTCCGGGCCTTTGTCTGCGACGCCACCTACCGGGTGTACAAAAAGACCTCCAACACTTCCCAGTTCCTCCCGGTTTTTTACGAAGCGAACGATGGACCCTTCGATCCCGATTTAGTCAACACGCAGGTGTGGCGGATCGAGTTCAGCGACCGTGATCCGCGCGCTGGGACCACCCCGCCAGCGCCCACGACACCGCAGCGCGGTCCGTCGCCGACGCCACGCGACGACGTGTTCGGCCCCTGGTTCGTCACTGGCGCAGAGTTTGCACAGTTCTGGTCCGACGTCGACTACCCCGGGTTGGAACCAGATAGCCCGGAAGCAGCACAGCGTCGGCAGGAGGCGCAGGAAGCCGTAAAGACGAGGCGGCAGCAGTGCATCGACCACTACCCACTCGATCGGGCACAACGCACCAAGCTCGCCACCACCATCTTGGATGCCCCGCCACCGGTCGAACCCGCACAGCCCGGCTGGCCGCAATAACGCGGCAGCAGGCGTGGCACGGCGAGTTTGGCAATCGATAAGGTGCCTGCGGTTTCAAGATTCTTGGACAAAGATGGAACCAAACCTGGGGCGGATGACGTCGTATCCCAGTGAGAGCAGAGTTTTGAGCTGGGAGGGACGACTATGGCACCGCCGGAAGTACCGCGGGAACCACACAAGTTCGATTACAACTCGCTACCCGAGGCCGACAGAAAACGTCTAGAGGCCCAAGCGCGCACCACCCTGCATATGGAGCCTGAGGCAGGGCAAACTATGGCCAAGCTCATGCTCGACGCCGAGCACCAGATCGATCAGGCAATCGAGAAGGCAAGGAGCTGCGATGTGCATGAAGGCTTCAACCCGCAGCTCAGTACCGGGAATGACGTGACGCAGCATTATGGCCGTGAAACGAAGCTCGCGTTGGCCGAGCTCACGGCCGCGAAGGCGGGTTGCGCGCACATGGCCGACCAGTTTCTTGCCATGGAGTACGCGTATCTGAACACCGAGGCCAACAATTCAACCAAGTTCGACAAGTGGAAGGGCCAGGACGGCCAGGACAGCACCTGGATCGAGGTTTGATGTTCCACCTCCGGCACTGCAGCGGCACCGCACTCATCGGGGTGGTTGCCGTGCTGGTCATTGCGGGGTGCGGCACGACAGTCGATGGCCAGCCCACTCCAGACGGAATGCACGCAACGTCCACCGGCCGGTCAAGCTCAGCGACGACCACCAGCCCTACCGTCACCAATACTCTGCGCGGCCCGCACGCACCCCCGAACAACCGCAACGACGGAACATCGTTCGACCCGTGCCTGGCCTACTCGGCGGAGGAAATCAAGTCGTGGGGAGTGGATCCTGAATACGTGGAAGACCAAGGGGGGCCAGACGAAATCGCCCGAGGATGCCTGTGGCGTGCGGACGGTTGGAGTGCTACTCAGACTGTCATTAATCGGCCCGTCAGCGACTATCTCAACGCGCAGCGGTACCCCGGAGCGCATCCGGTCGAGATCGATGGGCTGCACGGAGCAGTCTTCGGAGACATCATCGGGGTTGGTAGCTGCAACGTCGCCCTGCCGTCACAGCGAGCCGTGGTGATCACCGGGATAATCGCTATTGGCCCCACAGCGGAGAAATTGATCCCGGATCCATGTCAAAAGGCCATCGACATCGCGACGCGGACGGCACCGCGACTACCTCGATAACACGACTACTCAGACAATCAGGAGGGACCATGGGGGACGACGGATGGAACAGCAAGGAACATCGGACGATCATCGACGACCTTGAGAAAATTGTCCCAGACGATGCGCGCAAAGCCGGGGACGCGTGGAACGATGTGAGTGAGTTTGCTACGGAGGCGAACAAGTATCTCGTCAAGGCCAGAGGAAACCTCACCGACGGTAACGACTTTTGGACCGGTGAAGGCCCTCACGCCGCGTACGAGGGTCTCGACGCCGTCTATAAAAAGACCATCGAACCTCCAAAGCTCGCCAAGGAGGTTAGCGCCAATCTTTACCAGGACGCAGGCACGCTGGCCAGCGCTAAAAGAGTCGCCGAAACCAATCCCGAACCCGTATTCCCTCAGATACCCGCAAGCCTGCCGCCAGCAACACAACAGGTGATCCGCTTTCAAGAAGAGATTGCCCGTCAAAAAGCCCTGACGAAGATTCGCGACGACGCTCAGGCGCACTACACCGATGCGCTCGGCGGGCCCCGAACCAGCATGTTGGACCAACTCAACGGCGAGCAGCCGAAGTATCCGCTCGGTACCGACCCCGGCGGCGGCACCAGTGGCGGCGGGACTGGCGGCGGCAATCAGAATGGCGGCGGCGCCGATAGCAAGCTGAAAAATCCTGATGCCGACGGCAAGACGAAACCCGCGTTCAACGAGGGTTCAGGTCAAGGCCAGGGCGGTGGCCAAGGAGGTGGACAGGGCGGCGGCCAAGGTGGCGGCCAGGGTGGTGGCAACCCAGCCGGTACCGGCGGAACCGGCACCGGCCTTGGTCCGGACTCAAGGAGCGGCTCTGGGTACTCCCCCCTTGGCAACACCACCGCTGCCGGCTACAGCCCGACATCCACCGCTGGAACCGGCACCGGCATGGGGCCCGGCGCACTTCGCGGCGGCGGTCTCCCACCGGGCGCCAGCGGGGGAACCGGAAGCACCGGCACCGGCGCAGGTGGTGCCGGAATGCGCGGAGGCACGATGCCGATGGGCATGATGGGTGGCGCGGGCGGCGCTCATGGCCGCGGTGGCCAGAGTGAGGGCAACGACGACGAGCACGAGACCCCGGACTACCTCATCGATCTCAACAACGGCAATGAACTGTTTGGCGACCTCCCGAAGGCGTCTCCTGGCGTCATTGGCGATTGGACCGAACATGAGGATGCCGAGAAGCGACGAAGAGAAGCAGAAATCAAGCGCTACAAGTCGATGGGCTGGGACGTGAAGTTCGACTAGCAGACTCGCGATGACACGATTCAAAGTCCTGGCGTGCTGCCTACTGCTGACCGGATGCGCGACTGCCACGGAAGGAACTCCAACGGCAGCACCTAAATCCGTTCCAGCACATAGTAAATCGACTACGTCGTCCACCACGGCAACGCCCACCTCCACTACGGCGACCAACACACTGCCGGGTCCACACCCTCCGCCAAATCCGGGCAATGACGGCACCTCGTTCGACCCGTGCCTGGCATACACCGCGGACGAAATTCGGTCCTGGGGCGTCTCGCCGTCTGACGTGACCGACATAGGTACAAAGGGAAAACAACTGCGCGGCTGCGAATGGAACGGCAACGGCTGGAGTACCTCCCAACTGGTCGTCAATCGCCCAGTCAGCGAATACCTCGACACGAATGTCTACCCCGGATCGCAGCCCATCGAGATCGACGGTCTGCATGGGGCCGTCTACTGGAGCCCACCCCTGACCCGAATGGGTTGCCGGGTGGTATTGCCTTCACAACAAGCAGTCGTAAGCACTGGGGTCCTGGTGATCGACCAAGAGGCGGAGGCGCTCATCCCCGATCCGTGCCAGAAAGCCACCGACATCGCCAGACACGTCGCACCACGATTGCCGCGATAACAAGGAAGTACCACGATGACACGTTGCAGCATCCTGGGGATCTGCCTGCTGCTCGCCGGGTGCGGCGGCGGCATTGAGGGACAACCCATCCCAGCACCCAAATCTGTTCCAGCCCAGAGCAGATCCATCATGTCAACCACCACGCCGTCCACCACGGAGGCGCCCGCACCCGATGTGTCGCCACCCACCACCGCCGTACCAAATCCGCGCGTGACCGGAACAACTTTTGACGGATGCGCGGCCGTGACAAAATCTGACGAGATGGCATGGGAACTAGTCCCGGTAAGAAAACGTGATCTCAGCGACGACGGTCCTGGCGGCTCGGACGGTGCACGGGGATGTTACTGGGATGCCAAGAAATGGCAGATACGCGTGTATGCATTCAATGGCACTGTCCCCCAATGGACTGAACGATACGGAGCCCGGTACGACCGGATCGATCACCGAACGTTCGGCACCCGCGATGGCGTCGTAGCCCATCAGCCCGCGCCCCTTTTGGGATGCATCGTCCTGGTCCCCGCGCAGCAAGGACTCGTTGGTGTCGCCGTAATTCCCGGGTTCGACCTGTCAGATCAAGGCACTGACAACTGCCCGGCTGCCATCCAGATGATGACAACAATCGAACCGAGAATCCCCTAGCAATTCACTGTTGCGCGGCCAAGCGGTATGGCCCAAGCCACGATTTTGTACGCGCAGCCCAGGTACGCTGCCCTCACTGCATAGAGCGCTAAGGGGGCAGTGGTGGGGAATCGCGGGGGTGCGGCGATCACGGCGACCGTGTTGCTGTTGGCCGGGTGCACGCAGGCCACCGAGGGCGAGGCGCTGAAGGGCGGTGACCCAGCGATGGCCACCCGGTCCAACTCTGCTTCTGCCCCTTCGTTTCCGTCGTACCGTGAGCCGCTCGATTCGGCCGTCCAAGCCCAGCTGAAACGCAATGACGAGGTACGCAAGGTCGACCCGTGCTCGCTAATCAACATCGACGCGGCAGCGACACTCGGACCGATCAAGTACATCGGAACCGACAAGCAGGCGAGCGACTGCAGGATTGAATACGACGTGCCGCTGCTGCCCGGCCAGGAGGGCGAGATGCTTCCCAAGCACGTCCCCGGCCTGGTGTCGTCAATATCGTTTGGTTCCAGGCTGATTGACAGCTTCGGGCGAGGCGACTCAGTCATGTCGCTTGGAGGAAGTTGCAACGTCTACCGAATCTCCGGCTATGTCGAGGCGGCCACGGGTAAGCCCGAAACGGTGAGCTACCACGTCTCCATGAGCGGATCAGATCTTGGCGTTGATGATCCGCGTGACGGGTGCGACGACATGGTGCATGTAGCGGACGCCTCCTCGGCTCAGCGGCACAATCCCACGGCGCGTGCGGATTCCAGATACTTGCCACATTCGAAGCTGATGACGGTCGATCCGTGCGCGCCACTCGATTCCATCGGGGCGACTCAAAAGGTCGAATTATTGAAGCCGCAGGAGGTGTTCGAATGCGAGTACAAGAACGCGGGCGACTCAACCGGTCAATCCAAACGCAGTATCCGACATGAGTTCTGGAATTACAAAGACTTACCACACCCCAAGCGGACCGGCCCTGACCTGCGGGACGTCAGGGGCGTGAAAACGAGACTGTCCAAGAGCGGCGCCCAATGCACGTACACGGCTTATGTCGATCTCAATGACCCACTGACCGGATCAGACCCGAAAAGCCAATTCCCGCAATGGGTTGGCACACTTCTAGTCCAAGGCGATGACACCAACTCCGATTGCAGCTCGCTGCTCGCGGTGACCGATGAAGCCGTGCGCAGGTATCAGGAGCAGTGATGAAACCTTGGTCCGCAGTGCTTGCAATAGCAGTGCTCGCCCTCGCCGGATGCAATCCCGATCCGCGTCTCCACAAGATGGATCCACCCGGCGCGTCGACCCCCGGTGGCACGACGACAACCACAGGGTCGCCATCACGGAAACCGCCCGACACGACGTATCGGTCTCGCCAGACCCCGGAAGTCCAGCAGCAGCTCGCCGCGCAGGATCGTGTTCGAGCCGGCGACCCGTGCGGTCGGCTGTCACCCGATGCGGTGTTGGCGCTCGGGAAGGTCTCCTACTTCGGGGTCGATATCTTCCCGAGCCAGTGCCGCATCATCTTTGACGTGCCCAAAGCGCAGAACTCGGTCCATGAGATCACCGTTGGGTCGGCGACAAGTCTCGGCCAACCCACTGGTGCGGAACCGAACAAGGACCGCTGCTACTACCGGTTCGAAGTGGCGGGGCTCCAGACGTTGTTGACCTTCGGTCTCGATCAGGGATATGACGTCCCGGGTGACAACGGCGCGAAGTTGTGCGGTATCGCCGAAAGCTTGGCCAAAGCGTCGGGCACTACCCTCGCGTCTCCACCACCGCGGGAAGGTTCGCGGTGGGTGCCTCAGGACAAGCTGATGCGTGTTGATCCGTGTGGACCGATGAATACCCTTGGCGCACAACAAGACTTTGTGATTCGTCCGCACTCGCAGATCTTCAACTGCTTCTTCTACGAACGTGCGGACACAAAGAGGGAGCGGGGGCGCAGTATCTACATCAATTACCTGGACCTCGCGCAGGCGCCCAGGCCAAAACAGAAGGGCCCAGATCTCATCGACATCGGGGGTGAGTTGACCAAAGCGATCACCAAGTCCTCCAAGGGCGCCCCGATCTGTGACTTCACGGTGTACGTGGGCCTGAACGAGCCCCTGACAGGCTCCGATCCGCTGAGCCAGTCGAAGCAATGGATCGGCACCATCGAAGTCCAGGGTCCGCCCGCCGGCACCAGCTGTTCGGAGGTCGAGAAACTCACCGCCGAGGCAGTCCGCCTCTACCAGCAGGCCTAACAAACTGGCTGGACCGACTACCCCAGTCCGAGGACGCCCATCCGCTCGGCGTGCGCACCCTGCAGCCGCTCGAAGAACTCGTTGAGATTCCCCAGGCCGGCCTCGCCGGACATCACCAGCTCCGCGAGCTCGTCGTGCTGCGCCAGCACATGCTGTGCCTGCGTGATGGCCTCACCCAGCAGCCGTCGCCCCCACAGGGTGAGGCGGTTGCGCTGCTGCGGGTTGTCCTTCACTGCCTCGCGCACCTGCGCGACGACGAACTCCGAATGCCCCGTCGTGCCCAACACCGATTTGAGCACCGCCACCGACTCACCCGGTAGCTCGGCGACGACCTCGCCATAGAAATCGGCCGCCAGCGAGTCGCCGATGTACGCCTTGACCATCGCCTCCAACCAGGTGCGCGGCAGCGTCAACGAGTGGTAGTTCTCCAGCGTCTTGACGTACGGCTCCATGGCCTTGAGCACGTCAATTCCCCTGGCCTCCATGGCGTCCCGCAGCGACTCGTAATGGCGCATCTGCGAGGCAGCCATACTGGCGATCGCGATCTTGCTCGCCAGATCGGGCGCCATCTTCGCCTCGTCGGTCAGCCGGTAGAAGGCCGCCACCTCGCCGTACGCGATCACCGCGAACAGCTGATTGACACCGGGAGGATCAGGCTCCGTCATGGCTCGAACTCTAGCCGGGCGCCCACGCGAGGACATCGATCCGCGCGGCAAACCACGGCGAATCGGAAAATCGCAGCTCACCCGCTACCATGGACGCGGGAGGAAGGCCCTGATCGCTCTGTTTTTCAGGAGGTCGGGGAGTTTCTCCCAACAGATATGTGCGTGCACGTGCCGCCCCTCGCCGCTAGACGCGAGCTCGGCCCCGTCGAAATCCGACCTACCGATCGTGCGCGCTGAGCGAAACACGAAAGGTACGTACAACAAACCATGAGCCATATCGAGCACACCTTTGCCCAGTTGGGTGTCCGGGACGAGATCGTCCGGGCCCTCCACGACATTGGCATCGAGCATCCCTTTGCCATCCAGGAGCTCACCCTTCCCCTCGCTCTCGGCGGCGCCGACCTCATCGGTCAGGCCCGCACCGGCATGGGCAAGACCTATGCCTTCGGCGTCCCGCTGCTGCATCGCATCGCAACCGGCGTCGAGGATCGGCCGCTCAACGGCACCCCCCGTGCCCTGGTCGTCGTCCCCACCCGTGAGCTGTGCATCCAGGTCTACGAAGACCTCACCAAGGCGGCTAAGTACCTGTCGGCCGGCGATCGCGACTTCACCGTCACCTCCATCTACGGCGGTCGCCCCTACGAGCCGCAGATCGAGGCGCTGCGCGCCGGTGTCGACGTCGTCATCGGCACACCCGGGCGTCTGCTGGATCTGGCCCAGCAGGGGCACCTGCAGCTCGGCGGTCTGGCGATGCTGGTGCTCGACGAGGCCGACGAGATGCTGGATCTGGGCTTCCTGCCCGACATCGAACGCATCCTGGCGCTGGCACCCGCTGCCGAGGTGCGCCAGTCGATGCTGTTCTCGGCAACCATGCCGGACCCGATCATCACCCTGGCCCGCACCTTCATGAACCGTCCGACGCACATCCGCGCCGAGGACCCGCACGCCTCCTCGGTGCACGACTCGACCGAGCAGTTCGTATACCGGGCGCATGCTCTGGACAAGATCGAGCTCGTCAGCCGCATCCTGCAGGCCGAGGGCCGCGGCGCCACCATGATCTTCACGCGGACCAAGCGGACCGCACAGAAGGTCTCCGACGAGCTGGCCGAGCGCGGCTTCTCCGTCGGCGCGGTGCACGGCGATCTTGGTCAGATCGCCCGCGAAAAGGCATTGGCCGCGTTCCGTTCCGGTGAGATCAACGTGTTGGTCGCCACCGACGTCGCCGCGCGCGGTATCGACATCGACGATGTCACTCACGTCATCAACTACCAGTGCCCCGAGGACGATAAGACATACGTGCACCGCATCGGTCGCACCGGCCGCGCCGGGCGAACCGGCATCGCGGTCACCCTCGTCGACTGGGATGACGTCGCGCGTTGGCAGCTGATCGACAAGGCGCTCGCCCTCGGCGTACCAGACCCCGACGAGACCTATTCCACCTCAACGCATTTGTTCAGCGAGATGAAGATCCCCGCAGACGTCAGCGGCTCGATCGGGCCCAAGTTCACTGACGGTCCGAAGAAGCGCCGCGAGCCCCGCGCCGAGCGTCCGGAGGGCGACAAGCCCAAGCGCACCCGCACCCGTCAGCGCACGCGCGCGGGCCAGACCGGCGAGGGATCGGCTGCCGAAGCGCCTGCCGCCGTCTCCACCGCAGAAGGTGACGAGGCCGCTCCCGCTCGCCGCCGCCGTCGGCGCCGTCGCCCGGCAGAGACCACCGCCTCGGCGTGATCGCACCGGAGCGGCGCACCCGGGCCGACATCATTGCCGCGGCGGTGATCGTCGTCGTGGTCGCCGTCACCGGCGCCACCATTTGGTGGACCAGTGATGCCCGCGCCACTGTCAGCCATCCCGCGGCCGGAAACATCAAGCGGCCAATGACGGCCGTCAGGGTTCCCGACTCGGTACGCGAGCTGTGGTCTGGCGCGAGTGCAGCGACCAAGGCCCCGGTCATCGCGGGCGGCGCCGTTGTCAGCGCCGACGGGCACGATGTGGCAGGCCACGATCCGACGACCGGTGCTCAGCTGTGGTCCTATGCCCGACGCAATCTCGATCTGTGTGGTGCCATCGGGTTCGTCGACGACACGGTGGCGGTCTATCGCGATGGACGCGGCTGCGGCCAGGTGACCATGATCGACGGGCAGACAGGCCGCCGAGGTGCCTTGCGCAGCAGTCCAGATGATCCGAAGGTGTCGCTATCGACCGACGGCACCTACGTGCTGGCACTCGGCAGCACCCGCCTTGAGCTGTGGCGCTCCGATATGGTGCGCACCCTCGAATACGGGCGAGTCGAGGCTCCGCTGAACCCGAGTGGCCAGCCCCGTGTGGACTGCACGCTGAAGTCGGGAGCCGTCGGAGCGAGCGTGCTCGCGGTACTGGAGACCTGCCCGCAGGATCCCACCCTGCGCCTGACGCTGCAGAAACCGACCCCGAAGGAAAACGACAAGCCCGAGGAGCTCTACTCGGCGGTGCTACCGGGGGTCGAACGCGGCTCTGCCGCCAAGGTTCTCGCGGTGGCCGACACCCGGACTGCCGTGTACCTGCCGGGGACCCACAACGAGCTGGTGGTCTTCGACGATCACGGGATGCGTGTCGGCGCGACGGCGCTTCCGGGTGAGGTGAGCCAGTCGAATGCCGCCACCCAGGCCGGCGACGTCGTCACCTGGTGGACGGGCAATCAGGTACTCGTACTGAGTGCCACCGACCTCGGTTACCGATTCGTCCTGCCCAGCAGCCGAAAGCCCTTGGGGCCGGGCACCGCCATGGCCGGCGAACTGCTGGTCCCCGTCGAGGGCGGCATCGACGCCTACAACATGACCACCGGCGAATTCCGGAAGTTCATTGCAGTACAACGTGATCCGGCCGACGAGAAGGGCCCCATCATCAGCGCCGTCGTCGGCAACACCATCGTCGAACAGCGCGGGTCACGAATCTTCGCGCTGGGATAGACGCGCGACCTTGGCACAGGGGGAACGGTGAAGCTGGTCGACAACGCAAGACTTCGAAGCGCGGTGGTCGCGTTCGCGGCCCAACCCGGACAGCAGCGGGCATTCGACGTGCTCCGGAACTGCATGCAGGGCGAGCTTCTCCTCGATGTCACGGGGTCGGACATGCCGGCCGAAGGCCCCGTCCCCTTCCCCGCTGGCACGCAGATGCAGATCCGAGGCGGTACCGGACCCGACGGTGGCCGCGCGTTGTTCGCGTACACGCGCAACGAGGAAATCGCGCGACACCACCCACCCGGCACCCATACGCAATCAATGGCGCAGTCCGCGGTCTCCGTCCTGGAATTCGTCCGAAGCCAGGCCGATCCCTGGCTATACATCGACCCCGCCGGCCCGACGTGTGCGCTGGCGGCCAACGAGATCGACTTCGCGTTACGGAATCCCCGCAATGACCCCATGCGAGCGGCGATCGAACTGGTCGCTTCGGGACAAACTGACCGGCAATCTGTTCTGCAGCTGCTCCGTCGAGACGGCCCGATGCTGCTGGGCGCAGATGAGCGCACAGTTCCGGGACAGGCCGCCACACGCAGAACACAGCTGCCCGATGGATCATTCGCGCTCGTCGCCTTCACCAGCGCCCCCGAGGTCATCGGATACGTCCCGTCCGACGCGGTCGCCTCCATGACCACACGCCAGGTGCTGGAGATGACCATTGAAGGCGGCTACTCCGGGCTCGTCATCAATCCGGCCGGGCCGTCAGTCTTCCTACCGGCGGCGGAGATCGCCGCGCCGGGATGACGCCGCGACGAGGACAAGAGCTCAGTCGACGGGTGGAGCGTACGTCGGCATGGCCTTGCCGCTCTTCCAGTGCTTCACCAAACTTTGCGCCAGCTCGCGGTAGGCCATCGCACCCTTGTTCTTGCGTCCGGCCAACACCGACGCGCCCGAGGCGCTGGCCTCGGCGAACCGCACTGTCCTCGGGATCGGCGGTGCCAGCACCGGGAGCTCGTAGCGATCGGCGACATCGAGCAGAACATCGCGACTGTGCGTGGTCCGCGAGTCATACAACGTGGGCAGCGCGCCCAACAGCGTCAACCCCGGGTTGGTGATCTGCTGGACGTCGGTGACCGTCCGCAGGAATTGACCGACACCCCGGTGCGCCAACGTCTCGCACTGCAGCGGCACCATCACCGAGTCGGCCGCGGTCAAGCCGTTGAGCGTGAGCACGCCCAGCGACGGGGGGCAGTCGATGATCACCACGTCGAACCCGTCACCCAACGATTCCAGCGCCCGCTTCAACGCGTACTCACGTCCGGCCCGCATCAGCAGCATCGCTTCCGCACCTGCCAGGTCGATGTTCGCGGGCAGCAGCGTCAGATCCTCGGCGGTGGTGACCAGCGCATCCTTGATGTCGGCCTGCCCCAGCAGCACCTCGTGCACCGAGACCCCGAGGCGGTCCGGGTCCTGCCCCAGCGAGAACGTCAGGCAGCCCTGCGGATCCAGGTCAACCAGCAGAACCTTCTTGCCGGCCTGCGCCAACGCCGCACCCAACGACGCCACAGTGGTGGTTTTCGCCACCCCGCCCTTTTGATTGGCTACCGCCAGCACCCGAGTCACGCCCACATACTGGCATGCCGAAGATGATCGCGACGGAAGTCGGTACGGCACAATCAACTGCGTGTCCACTCCCCACCACCGAATGTTGTTGTTACGTCACGGGGAAACGGAGTGGTCAAAGATCGGCAGACATACCGGCCGCACCGACCTGGACCTCACCGAAACCGGCCTCGCGCAGGCGGTGGCGGCCCGCGACGTGCTCGACAATCTTGATTTGGTTGATCCGTTGGTCCTATGTAGTCCGCGCCGACGCGCGATCCGGACGGCCGAGCTCGCCGGTCTGACGGTCAGCGCCATTGACGAGGACCTCGCCGAATGGGACTACGGCGACTACGAGGGCCTCACCACACCCCAGATCCGTGAGAACGACCCGGGCTGGTTGGTGTGGACGCACGGCTGCCCCGGCGGCGAGTCCGTGGCCCAGGTACAGGCCCGCGCCGACCGGGTGATTTCCACAATCGCCCCCGACCTCTTCCAGCGCGACGTACTTCTGGTGGGCCACGGGCACTTCTCACGCGCCCTCATGACCCGGTGGATCGACCTACCGCTCGAGCAGGGCACCAGGCTCGGTATGGCCACAGCATCGGTCGCGATCGGTGGGCATGAGCATGGACAACGCCAGGTGGCTGCGCTCGGGCTGACCGGATACCGGCACCCGGTACCGTCAACCTGATATGACGGCCACTGCTGATTCCCCCGCGCACCCGCATTTCGTGATGTCGCGGGCCGCCGAGGCGCTGTATGCGTACGGCAGCGAGGCCGCCTATGACAACATCGCGACCGCCGCCGAGGCGCTGCGTGCCGGACGTCACCACATGCTGGTGGGCGCACTGCCTTTTGACACCTCGAAACCGGCAGCGCTCACGGTTCCGGTGACCGTTCAACGTGGGCAACCTCAAGAGTTCTACGGCACCATGCCAAATATCCATGTGACACAGCAGGTTCCGGAACCGTCCGAGCATATGCGACGCGTCGGTGAGGCCATCGAGGCGCTCCGCGATACCGGCAGTGGACTGTCCAAGGTCGTCCTTGCACGGGTACTGGAACTGCAGGCCGACGCACCCGTGGACGCATTGGTGCTCACCCATCGGCTGATCCGAAACGACCCCGACGCCAACAGCTTTTGTGTCGACCTCTCCCCTGCCGGTGAGGGCTTTCGCGGCCGCACCATGGTGGGGTGCAGTCCCGAACTTTTGGTGGAGCGACGCGGCGACATGGTGATCTGTCACCCGTTCGCCGGATCGGCCCCACGGTCCAACGACCCGTCGCAGGATCGGCGCACCGGCGAGGATCTCGCCCGCTCGCACAAGAACCGGCACGAACACTCCGTGGTGATCGATCAGCTGCGCGAGGATCTCGCATCCTTGTGCGTCGACGTCCATGTCCCGCCGGAACCGACCCTCAGCCGGACCGCAGCACTCTGGCATCTCAGCACGTCCATTAGCGCCAGATTGCGCCAAAGCTCAACCACTGCACTCGATTTAGCGCTGGCGCTACATCCTACCCCGGCGGTGTGCGGTACCCCCACCGACGCGGCAGCCGCCCTCATTGCACGCATCGAGGGCGAGCGCGGGTTCTACGCCGGTGCCGTCGGCTGGTGTGACAGCTCCGGGGATGGCCGCTGGGCCGTGTCGATCCGCTGCGCCGAGCTCTCGGACAACGGCACCTTCATTCGCGCCTATGCGGGAGGTGGCCTGGTTGCCGAATCAGACCCCCAGGAGGAACTTTCGGAAACCACGGTGAAGTTCAGGACAGTGTTGGCAGGGTTAGGAGCTGAGATCGATGAGCCGCTTGCGCGAAGAGAATAGGGAATCGATGAGCCGCTTGCGCGAAGAGGATCAGGAACCGATGAGCCGCATGCGCGAAGGGAATCCAGCAGTGAGTAGCACCCAGATTCGCCGCGCCACCGAGACGGACGTTCCGGCCATCGTCGGACTCATTCAGGACCTCGCGGAGTACGAGAAAGCACGCGATGAATGTCTCATCACCGAGGAGCAGCTCCACAAGGCGTTATTCGGCTCGGCGCCAGCTCTTTTCGCGCATGTCGCCGAGTCGGACGGAGTGGTGTGCGGCACTGCGGTGTGGTTCCTGAACTACTCCACCTGGACCGGATACCACGGCATCTACCTTGAGGACCTGTACGTCGCTCCCGAGCAGCGCGGTACTGGTCTAGGCAAGGCGCTCCTGTCGGCACTGGCCGCCGAATGCGTGGCGAACGGGTACACCCGACTGGACTGGGCCGTGCTGGACTGGAATACACCGTCCATCAAGTTCTACGACTCGCTCGGCGCCAACCCGCAATCGGATTGGATCACCTACCGGCTCTCGGGCCCCGCATTAGCGAGGCTGGCCTCGGACCGCTAGTCGGACTCGTCGGCGCCGACGTCGTCACCGGCCGCCCACAACTGCGCGGTGGGGCTGAACAGCAACACCAGCGCGACGACGGCGACGATCGCGATCGGTACCCCGAGTGCAAGTTGGTGCGACCCGACGCCCGCGTACCACGCGACGGGCAGGAGCAGCAGTTGCATCATCACGGCGATCCCTCTGCCCCAACGCTTCCCTGTGGCGAGCGCGAGACCTCCCGCCAACACCGCGGTGCCGAAGATCGCGAACCAGGCCGCAGTGCCGTAACCGTTCACCAGGTGCTGATCGGCGCCGCCCGCCGCGCGCACCACCAGAACGACCGCGATCACCAACCCGACGGCGCCTTCACCGGCGACGATCATCCCGGCGCGACGGACGGTGTTCGGAACGGCTGTGGTCACGCGACAAGCCTATGTGGGCGCCGCACCGATAGGCTCATGCCCCGTGCGTGCGGTCCTCATCGTGAATCCCAATGCCACGTCAACTACGGCGGCAGGGCGTGACCTGCTGGCTCATGCGCTGGAAAGCCGTGTGCACCTGCAGGTTCTGCACACCGATCACCGCGGCCATGCCAGCGAGCTGGCTCGCCGCGCCGCCGACGAGGGCGCGGCCGTGATCGTCGTGCACGGCGGCGACGGCACGGTCAGTGAGGTGGTAAACGGTCTACTGGGACAACCGGGACACCCCGCGCCGGGTCCGCTGCCCGCGATCGCGGTGGTGCCGGGTGGTTCGGCCAATGTGTTCGCCCGTTCGCTGGGCATGTCCGCCGACCCCGTGCAGGCCACCAATCAACTCGTCGACATCCTGGACGCGCACCGTCACGACCAGCGGCGATGGCGCCGGATCAGTCTCGGACATTGCGGCGAGCGCTGGTTCATCTTCAACGCGGGTATGGGCCTTGACGGTGAAGTGGTGGCCGCGATGGAAGCGCACCGCAACAAGGGCAAGCAGGTCACCGCGGGACGCTACGTCACGCGGGCGGTGCTGAGCTTCTTCCGTGCCGCACGGCGCAATCCGACCCTCACGGTCGAACTCCCCGAGCACGAGCCACAAGCAGGCATCCATTTTGCCTTCATCTGCAATTCCAACCCGTGGACGTATGCGAACACCCGGGCCGTGTGGACAAACCCCGGCACCGGCTTCGAAAGCGGTCTGGGCGTGTTCGCATCGAGGAGCATGAACGTGCTCGCGAATCTGCGCCTGGTCCGCCACATGGTGGGAGCACCGCGCGCAGACCGTCCAGCAGGCCGTCACTTGCTGCGCAAGGACGATGTCCCATGGGTGCGGGTGCACGCGTCGGCGCCGATTGCCACGCAGGTCGACGGCGATTTCCTGGGAATGCGCAGCGACCTCACCTTCACCGCCGTACCCGACGTTCTGGACGTCGTCGCCCCGGCAAAACCCTCCGAAGCGTCTTCCTGAGGTCGACGTCACACGCAATAGCGTTGGGCGCCAGTTCGTTCCGGCCACAGCCGATTCACAGCCCTGACGCGATCCACGTCACACTGAGGCTCGATCGCGTGTACTACTTTTCGTAGTTGTGTTGCGCCAGACCGTGATCTTGTTCACGAGCAGGGGTGCGCGACCTGCGAAAATAGGGAAATATCGCCAGATTCAAGGCGGAGATCAGTCGAGTGTAGTACAAACGAATATGGCGGCTGACAACGCCACCCCCCAGTGAGATTGACCACGTGTTAACTAACGCTATTGACATCTGCTGAGCTTGTGAAACGATCGGAAGCAACAGTGCAGAAACATTTGGTACGCACGCGTTAACAGCCGAAAAACACTAATCTCGCGCGCTTCTGGCGCGCGCGATGAAAAAGGAGTGCACAACTATGGATTGGCGCCATAAGGCGGTCTGTCGCGACGAGGATCCTGAGCTGTTCTTTCCCGTGGGAAACAGCGGACCGGCCCTTGCCCAGATCGCTGACGCAAAGCTCGTGTGTAACCGCTGTCCGGTGACGACCGATTGCCTCACCTGGGCGCTCGAGTCAGGCCAGGACGCCGGTGTGTGGGGCGGCCTCAGTGAGGACGAACGTCGCGCCCTCAAGCGTCGCAACGCCCGCGCTCGCGCCCGCAGTACCGTCTAAACGTCGTAGCAATCAGAACCCGGCACAAGTTTAGTGCCGGGTTCTTTGCTGCGCTGAGCCGGATCTCATCCTGCGCAAAGGCTTCGTCAGGCCATCAAACGGGCACGTCGGCCCAGCGGAACCCGCAACACCGCATTCGTGCCGCCCTCGGGATCGGTGCGCATATCCAGCGACCCGTCGATCTCCGCCGACACCAGCGTCCTGACGATCTGCAATCCCAAACGATCCGATGTCTCCACGCTGAATCCGTCGGGTAATCCCCGCCCGTCATCGTGCACCACCACATCGAGCCAGCGTGCCGAACGCTCGGCCCTGATGATCACCTGACCGTATGCGCCCTCATCGAAGGCGTGTTCAATGGCGTTCTGCACCAGCTCGGTGATCACCATGATCAGCGGCGTCGCGCGATCCGAGTCAAGCACCCCGAGCGCGCCCTCACGGGATACCCGCACCTTCGTGTCGACTGTGGCGACATCGGTCATGATCGGCATGATCCGGTCGATCACCTCATCGAGGTTGACTTCCTCGTCCACCGACATCGACAGCGCGTCGTGCACCAACGCGATGGACGACACCCGCCGGACCGATTCGAAAAGTGCTTCGCGGGCTTCGTCATTGGGTGTGCGCCTGGCCTGCAGACGCAGCAATGCCGCCACCGTCTGCAGGTTGTTCTTCACGCGATGGTGGATCTCGCGGATGGTCGCGTCCTTGGACAGCAGTGCGCGGTCGCGCCGCTTGACCTCGGTCACATCGCGGGTCAGCAGCAGTGCCCCCTCCGACGCACCGCGCGCGACCAACGGCAGCGTCCGGATCAACACCGCAGCGCCACCGGCATCGACCTCCATGCGCATGCTGGGGCCCCCGGCGAGCACATCGCGGATGTGCGCCGCCAACTCCTGTCCCTCGAACGGGTCGGAGATTAGCGGTTTGGTGACGTCCATAAGGTCGTGGCCCTGCAGGTCGCTGGCCAATCCCATCCGGTGATAGGCCGATAGTGCATTGGGACTGGCGTATCGAACCGCACCGGACACATCCAGCCGGATGAAGCCATCACCCACACGGGGGCTCGAGCGCGACATGGCCTGATCGGCCACATTCGGGAAGGTGCCCTCGGTGAGCATCAGCAGTAGGTCCCCCGCGCATTCCAGATAGGCACGCTCCAGCGTGCCCTTTCTGAGCCGGGACGCCAATGCGGTCTGATGCGTCAGCACGGCCACCGTCCGGTCGCCGCATCGCACCGGCACCGCCTGCACATTCAGTTCGGAGGCGTGCTCGGTAAGGTCCGAATCGCTTTCACGCTCAATAGAACCGGTGGTGAACGCGGCATCCACCAAAGGGACGTCCGCATCCTTGGCGACGGTGCCGACGGCATCGTTGTCGATGATGGTCGGCGCGGTATTCGGCCGGCATTGCGCAACGCAGACGAAGGCACCGTCATCGCGGTGCACCCACATCAGGTAGTCGGCGAAGGAGAGGTCGGCCAGCAGCTGCCACTCGGCAACCACGGCATGCAAGTGATCGACCGCTTCGCCGGGCAGCATGGTGTGCTCGGCCAGCAGATCACCAAGAGTGGACATGCATGCTCCTCACGCAGAAAGGACGCTTACGCGCGCCGCACGTGCGGACTGCTCGCGGACGAAGTATCAGTCGTCGATGACGGCGATCAGATCGCCAGCCTGGATCACATCGCCCACCGAGACGCTGACGTCGCCGATGGTTCCTGCCACCTCAGCCAGCACCGGGATCTCCATCTTCATGGATTCCAGCAGGACAATGGTGTCACCTTCGGTGATTGCGTCACCCTTCTTGACGAGCACTTCCAGCACGCTGGCCACGATCTCGGCGTGTACTTCCTCGGCCACCTGCGCGCCACCTCGCTCTCGTCAAAAATCCAGTCAGTGATCCTCAGTATCGAACCACACGTACGGCATCCACGCGTTCAACCACCCACACCGGCATGAGAGACTGGATACACACACCGGCGCGCGCGATGCGCCGCCGGCATGTTATCGGGGTTCGCACCCCGGCCCCATCCGATCGTGAAGGAGAATCCCATGGCCAAGCGTGGCCGCAAGAAGCGCAGCCGTAAGCACAACGCCGCCAACCACGGCAAGCGTCCTAACAGCTAGCGCTAGGAGTTCTCAGCCCGCTGCTCGATGAGAGTGGTCTGAGTGATCTTCAACTTAAGACGCTCACGTAGCCCGTCAGGTGCCTTTTCTCCACCGCACTTGCGGGCTACGAGTGTTTTGATCTGCTCTTCAATCCCGTAATGCTTGAGGCAGCCGGGGCACTCTTCGAGATGATGCCGCAGCCGCGCGCTGTTCTCCAGGCTGCATTCGCCGTCGAGGAGGGTCCACACCTCCGCGATCACCTCGGCGCAACCCGACACTTCGCAGTTGCCACCTTTATCGACACTCTTCTTGAGTTCACCGTCGGTCATGCCCGATCCTCCGCAAGCTCATTGTTGCGCAGGAAGCCGCGTTCTTTGGCCACTTCAGCCAGCATTTCGCGCAGCTGGCGGCGACCGCGGTGCAGCCGCGACATAACCGTGCCGATCGGGGTGTCCATGATCTCGGCGATCTCCTTGTACGGGAAGCCTTCGACGTCCGCGTAGTACACGGCCATCCGGAATTCTTCCGGCAGCTTATTCAACGCCTCTTTGATTTCGTCGTCAGGCAGCCCATCGAGTGCCTCGATCTCCGCCGACCGCAGCCCCGTGGAGGTGTGTTCGGCGTTCGCGGCCAGCTGCCAATCGGTGATCTCCTCGGTCGGATACTCCGCCGGCTGACGCTGCTTCTTGCGATAAATGTTTATGTATGTGTTCGTCAGGATCCGGTACAGCCACGCCTTGAGGTTGGTGCCTTCTTTGAAGGTCTTGAACCCGGCGTATGCCTTCACCATCGTCTCTTGGACCAGGTCCTCGGCATCCGCGGGATTTCTGGTCATCCGTAGAGCCGCGCCGTAGAGCTGGTCCAACAGCGGCAACGCGTCACGTTCGAACCGTGTGGCCCGCTCGGCCTCGGTCTCGACGTGAACCGGATCCGGTCGTTCTGCAGCGCTGTCCAAACTTGTCACGGCGGTCCTTTCGGTAACGACACCGACCATACGGATCGGCACCGACATCGGACGTTCGAGGCACGCCATTGTCACCTGCAATACCCCTTTCCCGTGTTGAGGACTATGGTCCGCACGCCTTGCGGACAGTCTCATCAACACCGACGCATGCCGGGGTATTTCCCAACGTATCGCCACTGTCAATTGGAAATTCACCGGACTCAGCCTGATGCTCTTCGCGCAAGCGGCTCATCGCCGGGCACTAATGTGCCAAACGTGGGTTCCAAGGCCGCCAAAGCTGCCACGCCAGCAGTCGCCGTGCTCGTCGCTGCCGGAGTCGACTATCAACTGCTGCCGTATGAGCACCGCCCCGGCGAGAACGCATTCGGTGACGAGGCAGTGCGCGCGCTGTCGGGCTCCGGATTGGTTCCCGATCAGATCTTTAAGACGCTGCTGATCTCGCTGGATCGCGGGCCGGATCTCGCGGTAGCAGTCATCCCGGTGCCCGCGACGTTGTCACTCAAGGCCGCGGCGGCCGCTCTCGGCCGGGGCAAGGCCACGATGGCCGATCCGGCGGCGGCCGAGCGGAGTTCGGGCTATGTCGTGGGTGGAATCTCTCCGCTCGGCCAGCGCAAGCAGCTACCCACCGTCATCGACTCGTCGGCGTTGGAATGGGATCGGATCCTGTGCAGCGCCGGAAAGCGCGGGCTGCAGATGGCACTGGCACCCGCCGATCTGATCCGGCTCACCAACGCGGTGACGGCGCCCGTCACAGCAGGGTGATCTGCTCCCCCACGGCCTGTGTGGGTGTCCCGTCATCGGCGTTGAGCAGTTCCGGACCGTTGTTGGCGACGCTGTTGACCAACGAGGACACCTGGCGGGTATCGATGCCGGACACACCGGCGCCCTGCAACAGACGCGGATCCAGATCCTGGTCCGGATCCAGCCAGCGATCCCACAACTCCGCACCGAGCATCACGGGCATCCGGTCATGGATCTCCTGCAGCGGACCGCGCGCGTCGGTGGTGACGATGGTGCAGCTCAGCAGCGGCGCCGCGTCCTTGGCGGGCTTCCACACGGACCACAATCCGGCCGCGAACAGGTGCCGTCCATCGCCGGCGCTCATGTAGAACGCCCTCTTGGCACCTTCCTGTTTGCGCCACTCATACCAGCCATCCATCGGGACCAAGCAGCGCTTGGACTGCGCAGCCGTCCGGAAGGTCGCCGTCGTGGTGAGGCTTTCCGAACGGGCGTTGATCAGCGGCGCACCCTTGGACGCCGGACGGCCATCCTCGCGCGCCTTGGTCCACGTGGGCACCAGTCCCCACCGCATGGCGCGGATACGGCGCGAGGGCACGTCTCCGGGCTCGCCATGCCGCGTCACGACCGTGAGCACGGGATCGGTGGGCGCGACGTTGTAGTTCGGGATCGCGGGAAGCTTTAGGGCAGTGGCCTCAGTGGCGGCGGCCGTCTCGTCCACCGCGTCGATCTCAACGGCGAGGAGCGCCGGGTCGATCGTGACCGCGTACCGTCCGCACATATCGCCATGGTGCCACCCGCTACCGACACTGCAGGTGGTCGTCCGGGAGAATGAGGCCGTGACGAGCGGACACTGGCAGGCACCGACCATCGACGGCGCCGTCAACGCGACCATCACCATGCCCGGCTCGAAGTCTCAGACCAATCGGGCGTTCGTCCTTGCGGCGCTGGCGGCACGCGAGGGCGGCACCTCGACGGTGTCCGGCGCGCTGCGCAGCCGCGACACCGACCTGATGATCGGCGCACTGCGCGCTCTCGGTTGTGACGTAACCGGCGAGAGCACCGACCTGACGGTCTCTCCCGGGTCCGATGGCGATGCCACGTCGACGGTCGATTGCGGGCTCGCCGGAACGGTGCTGCGGTTCTTGCCGCCGGTTGCCGCACTTCGCCACGCCCCCACCGTCTTTGACGGTGATGAGCAGGCGCGGACCCGCCCCATCGCCCCCCTACTGGACGCGCTGCGATCGATCGGTGTCGGTATCGAGGGACAGCATCTGCCCTTCACAGTGGCCGGGACCGGGCGAGTACGGGGCGGCGAGGTTGGCGTCGACGCCTCGGGATCATCCCAATTCGTCTCGGGCTTACTGCTTTCCGGTGCCGCTTTCACCGATGGACTGACCGCGGTGAACACCGCCGACGTGCTGCCCTCGGGCCCGCACGTGGTGATGACGGTGACGATGCTGCGCGAAGCCGGTATCGCGGTGGATGACTCCACCCCAGGCCGTTGGCATATCGATCCGCAACCAATTCCCGCGCACCACTGGATGATTGAGCCGGATCTGTCGAACGCGCTGGCGTTCATCGCGCCGGCATTGGCTACCGGGGGCACCGTGCGGATCAACAGCTGGCCACGGCAGTCCACCCAGCCCGCGCGACAAATCGAGGACGTGGTCCGCCAGTTCGCGCAGGGTATCTCGCTGACCGATGCGCACCTGGAGGTTATCGGCCAGACCGGTTACGGCGGTGTCGATCTGAACCTCGGCGAGGTAGGCGAGTTGACGCCCACCGTGGCGGCGCTGGCCGCCCTGGCGGAACCCGGGAGCATCTCCACGCTACGCGGGATCGCACACCTGCGCGGGCACGAAACAGATCGGCTCAAGGCGCTGGCTCACGAAATCAATGCTCTCGGTGGACAATGCGAGGAGACGGCAGACGGCCTGCGCATCATCGCCACCGGCCTGCACGGTGGGGTGTGGGGCGCATACGCCGATCACCGGATGGCGACCGCCGGAGCCCTCATCGGACTCAAGGTGCCCGGAGTCTCCGTCGACGACATCGCCACGACCGGCAAGACATTGCCCGACTTCCCCGGCATGTGGGCCGACATGCTGAAGCAGTCAGAGCGCGCCTCTTGAGTCCACGCGAGTACGACGAGTCCGACGCCCGCATCCGGCCGGGTCGACGCTCGCGGCCTCGCACCAAGAACCGCCCAGATCACGCCGACGCGGTGACCGCCATGGTGGCCACCGTGGACCGCGGCCGGTGGGGTTGCGTACCGCACGATGACCCGACCCAGCGGGTGGTTGCGATGCGGGCACGCGAGCTCGGCCGGACCCCGATCGTGGTGGGCGATACCGTCAGCCTGGTGGGCGATCTTTCTGGCCGCCCCGACACGCTGGCGCGGATCGTGCGACTCGAAGACCGGCGAACGGTGTTGCGCCGCACCGCCGATGACACAGACCCGTTTGAGCGTATTTTCGTGGCCAATGCCGACCAACTGCTCATCGTAGTGGCGGTCGCCGATCCGCCACCGCGCACCGGGCTGGTGGAGCGCACGCTGATCTCGGCCTATGCCGGTGGGCTCACCCCGATCCTGGGACTCACCAAAACCGATCTCGCCGATCCGGATTCATTCGCCGCACAGTTTGCAGACCTCGACCTGCAGGTCATCAGGGTAGGGCGCAACGATCCGCTGGGGCCGGTCCAGGACATGTTGACGGGCCGTCTCACCGCCCTGCTCGGACACTCCGGAGTAGGCAAATCCACATTGGTGAATCGTCTTGTCCCCGAGGCCCATCGGGCAACGGGCGAGGTCACCGGCGTGGGCAAGGGTCGTCACACATCCACGCAGTCGGTGGCGCTGCCGCTGGATCCGTCGGGATGGGTCATCGACACCCCCGGTATCAGGTCGTTCGGGCTGGCCCATATTCAGCCCGCCGATGTGCTGGCCGCGTTCAGCGATCTGTCCGAGGCCATCGAAGAATGTCCGCGCGGCTGTCAGCACCTGGGCCCGCCCGCGGACCCCGAGTGCGCCCTAGACGAGCTGACCGGCGACTCTGCTCGGCGGGTGATCGCCGTGCGACAGCTGCTGTCTGCGTTAACAACATCCTAACTCTTGGTTGCGAAGCCCTTCTCGGATCGCGTGAACAGCACACTCCGACTAGCGTTCCCATTAGTGGCTGCGATGGATCAGCCAACCGACGGTCAGGGGTTACGAGATGACAAGCTATGTCCGCAGAATCGCCAGTGTGACAGCAGTTCTCTCCTGTGGCGTTGCCGCGTGGGCCACCATGTGGCTCTCCGTGTCCGGCCTGGGATAGATTCCAGCCGCCAACCGAACGTAAAAGATGCCCCCGCCGGGTTCGGCGGGGGCATCTTTTACGTCGAAATGATCAGGCGTTGACGCTGCGCCGGGCCTTCCTCCGCTCGCGCACGGCGGCGAATGCTGACTTCAGCCCGCGACGCTCGCGCGGCTCCAGATCGTCAAACATCTTGACACTGCGCGTTTCCGGCGCATTGTCCGCGGTGTAGGTCAGGTACTTGTCGGGCAACGACAGCTTGGCGATGGTCCGCCATGCCTTCGCGTACTGCACTAGGAACGGCCCGGAGGTGTACGGGAGGTCGTACTTGTCGCACAGCTCCCGTACCCGTACCGCGACCGCGGGCAGCCGGTTGCTCGGCAGATCCGGAAATAGGTGATGCTCGATCTGATGGCACAGGTTTCCGCTCATGAAGGCCAACCCCGGGCCGGCGTCAAAGTTAGCGCTGCCCAACATCTGTCGCAGATACCACTGGCCCTGCGTCTCGTTCTTCAAGTCCTGCTTAGTGAATTTCTCGGCACCATCCGGGAAGTGGCCGCAGAAGATGACCGCGTTGGACCAGATGTTGCGAATCACGTTGGCCAGCGCATTGGCGGTGACAGTCTTGCGGTAACTACCCACCGGCGAGAGTGCGCTCAGCGCCGGGAACGCCACGTAGTCCTTGGCCACCTGCTTGCCGATCTTGGCCAGCACCTGGTCACGTTTGGTCTTGAATTCCGCCTTGTCAGCTCGCCCCTGCGCCACCTTGCCCAGCTCCAAATGCTGTGCACCAACACCCCATTCGAAGAGCAGCATCAGCAGTGTGTTGTAGACGAGGTTGCCCAGGTTGAACGGCGTCCACTTCTTGTCACGGGTAATGCGCAGCAGTCCGTAGCCCACATCGTCATCCATGCCCAGCACGTTCGTGTACTTGTGGTGGATGTAGTTGTGGGTCTGCTTCCAGTGCTCGGAGGGATCCACCATGTCCCACTCCCAGCTGGAGGAGTGGATCTCGGGATCGTTCATCCAATCCCACTGGCCGTGCATGACGTTGTGGCCGATCTCCATGTTCTCGACGATCTTGGCCACGCCGAGGGTGAGCGCGCCGGCCCACCAGGCGGACCGCTTCTTGCTCGCCGCCAGCATCACCCGGCCGCTCAGTTCCAGCGCCCGCTGCGCCGCAATGGTGCGACGGATATAGCGCGCATCGGCAGCACCCAGTGATGACTCGACATCACGGCGGATCGCATCTAACTCATGCCCGAGAGCCTCGACATCAGCCTCGGTGAGGTGCGCGAATTCCTGAATATCAGCGATCGCCATCCGTGAGCTCCCTTCGCCGGTTCATGGCTACGATAGCGTAACCTACGGCACCGTAGGTTACTAGCCCGTTAAACTCATACGTCCAGTACGCAATCGCCCGACGCTGCGGAAACGCAGGTTTGTATGCGCGATCCGGGCTCATGCTCGGCGCCGTTTCGCAGGTCACGAGCGTGCCCTTCCAGGAGCGGCACCACGCAGGTCTGACAGATACCCATCCGGCAACCGAAGGGCATCTGCACCCCGGCGTCCTCCCCCGCCTCCATCAATGAGGTGGCAGCGTCGGCCTGACGCTGCTTACCGCTGCGCTTGAAGGTGACCAGACCGCCCTGCCCGTGCGGAGCGGCCCGCGAGACCGCGAACCTTTCCAGGTGCAGCAGCTCAACGATCCCGGCATCCGACCACACCCGCTGCGCATCGTCGAGCATGCCTTCCGGGCCACACGCCCAGGTCTGGCGTTGCGACCAATCCGACACCTCGGAGGCCAGTGATGAAAGATCCAGACGACCTTGTGTTTTCGTCGTCCGCAACCGGAAGTGATACGACGGATGCGCATTAGAGAGCGCCGCGAGCTCGCTCGCGAACATCACGTCGCCCTCAGTCGGAGCTGAGTGCAGGTGCACCACATCCGGCAGTGCCAGGCCTGCCGCGGCCGACCGTCGCACCAACGTACGCAACATCGACATCACCGGGGTAATGCCACTGCCTGCGGTGAGGAACAAGATCGCGGGTGGCGCGGGGTCATCCAGCACGAAGTTTCCCTGAGGGGCGGCCAGCCGCACGATTGTGCCGGGTTCCAGTCCGTTAACCAGGTGCGCCGACAAAAACCCCTCGGGCATTGCCTTCACGGTGATCGTGATGGTGCGTCCCGAACCACCGGCGTGCACGGGTGCCGAGGTCAGTGAGTACGACCGCCAACGCCACCGGCCGTCGATGAGCACGCCGATCCCGACGTATTGCCCAGGGTGGTAGTCGTAGCGGAAACCCCAGCCCGGCTTGATCTCAATAGTCGCCGCGTCCCGTGCTTCTTTGCGCACGCTCACCACACGACCGCGCAACTCCCGTGCCGACCACAGCGGGTTGGCAAGGCTCAGATAGTCGTCCGGCAGCAGCGGCGTCGTGACGCGAGAAGCCAAGCCACGCAAGACGTTTACCGCCGCGTGGCGTGAAGTGGGCGCGCCCGAAGAGGACGCGCCGAGCCAGGAAGCCAGTTTCACAGCCGATGACCTTCCATTGATGAAGGAGATGCCCAGCAAGGCGTAACCTACGCTACCGTAGGTTACTGGCCGGAAACAGGGCAATTCGAAGCCCGATCATGCTGCTCGCGCTAGTCGGGTACCCAACGCCCGGGTGAACGTTCTCCAACCGTGCCATGGATGCGCGGCTACTTCTTCTTGGTCTTTGCGGGATCCGGCGTGCAGGTGGCCAGGAATTCCTTGCCGTCCTTGGCCGCCACCTCCGCGGGATTCAGCCAACCCACATTCTGGAACCAGTAGGTGTCATCGGGGTGCTGGGCCGATTCGTTGAGGACCGTCGCGAGCTGAGTAGTTGATCCCCAACCATTGGGATACACGGAGATCCGCATCGTCTTGCTGTCCCGCCAATTGAATCCGTCAGGAATTGGCTTGGCCACGTGCAGTCCCAAATATGGTCCGCCAACCGTCAGGTATTCAGCCTTCGCACCCTCCGGACCAGTCAGTTCCAACTCCACTGGGCTGGGCTCAAAGAACAGCGAAACATGCAGCGGGCCAACTGAAACACACGGCGATCCGGTCCAGACAAGTAGCCGACCGTCAGTCACTCGGGCGCCGAACGCTGGTCGCAATGATGGCGCCCACGGGGCCTCTCCGTACTCGTCAATCTCGCACCCTGACAGCAACACCATCATCACCACGACAATCGAGGCTCTAAGCCTTCGAACGCTCACTTCTTCTTGGTCTTCGCGGGATCCGGCGTGCAGGTGGCCAGGAAGTCCTTGCCGTCCTTGGCCGCGACCTCGGAGGGATTCAACCAACCGACGTCCTGAAACCAGTACGTGTCGTCGGGATGCTGAGGGGATTCGTCGATGAACTCCGCAGTATCTGTAGATGATCCCCAGCCATTGCCCTGTTCGGTGGACCCGCCTACAGACAAGCTGACTCTCGTTTCGTCGCGCCAATCGAAACCCGTTGCTAGAGACTCTATAATGCTGAAGCCCGGGTATTGACCACCTATCGTGATGTGTTCGAGGTCAGTCCCGGTTTTCGCGTTCGATGTCAATACCAATTCGGCACGGCTTGGTTCGAAATACACGGAGACTCGAACGGCATTTGCGCACGGTGACCCCGTCCAGATGCGGAGTTGTCCATCAGTGATGCGTGCGCCGAAGGCAGGGCGCAACGAAGGCGCAAACGGCGCCTCGGGATCCCAACCGTCGTTCCTACATCCTGTCGCGACAGCAATGGAAACCACAACGAGAAACCCGGCGATCATTCGGTTCATTAAGGGTAGCCCCCATCGGAGAGACCAGCGTCTTTCTCGAATTTATTGGTCTCTTGGTCTCTGCCATTGGCCAGTTCCCACGCCTGCTGCGCAACCATGCTCGCCCTGCCATTCGCCGCCCACTGTTGCGAATGCCGCTCTTCGTGGTGGAGTATGCGATCCAGGTCGAGTTGGCCCGGGTGCGGGTTGCCATCGTTGCCGTACCACATGACGCCGCCACGGATTATTCTGCGCAATTGCTCGGACGGGTCCGAAGAGTGATCGATGTTGACCTTGAACATATCTCCGTAGGTCGTACCACCACCTTGGGTAAACGCGTCCTGTTGCCAGCCTCCACCGAGTGCCATCAGCATTCCGTTGGGCGCCGTCACCACCCGACCGCCGCCGTAAGTCATGCCCGCCACCTCATCGTCGTAAGTCCATGAGTTCTTCGCCTGCCGGTCGATGATTCGCTGCACCTCATTGGCCGAGTACGGCGTCGGCTCAAAGTCGGTCTTCTCACCGCCTTTGCCATAGTCAGTACCGCAGTTGAGGATATAAGTCATCAAGGTCGCCTTCCGGGCATCGTCTCCACTGACTCCTACCGGCAGCAGGAAGAACGACTTGCCATCTGGGTCCTTGATCTCCTCCATGCCTTCGAGCACCTTGAAACTCTCGGGAGTGATCTTGTGCCGGCGTGCGATATCGACAATCGTTTCGGGTGAGACACCTTGCCGCGCGGCGTTTTCCAGCCATTTCTTGTAGTAGCCGGTCGGCTCACCCTGAAGCAGTCCCGCATTCCGTAGGGCATCCTCGTACGCCGCGGTGTTCGACGCCCCGGGCTCACCCTTCATCGAGCCGTCGTCGCCCGGATCGTTCAGGGTGAAGGCGCGCAGCTCTTGCGCGATGGGATTGAGTGCCAACGCGATCTGTTCATCGATCGCCGCGAGCCCCAGCGCCTCCGTGCGGATCGTGGACTCATGGGACTGACGACGGATTTCGCGCATCCCCCCGAAGGCGACCTTCAGCCCACTGTTGTCCACGACGGTGAGGGGTTCGTTGACGTCGTAATCCTCGCCTTCCGCCGCGTTGATCGCAACGACCGCCTTGGCCTTCGCGTCCTTCAACTGCTGCGCACTGTTTCGAGCCATCTGCTCGCCGGCACGCAGTTTCTTCATCGACTCGCCGACCTTCTGCAGATCCTCGTATGCCTTCTTGGCGGCGGCGTCTCCGGTCTTCCCATCCCAGGGAACCTGCTCGATGTAGCGCAGCGCCGTACCGAAAACCACATCAATGAGGTTCGCCTGATCACCCCACGTCTTGGCGGCAGCATCCAGATGATCTGTGCGCCAACGTTCGACCTGCGACCGCGTCGGTACCCCCACCATCGCCGGCCCCTACATATCCCGCGGATCGACAGCCGAAATTGCACCCGCGTTGGCAACATCCATCTCGGTGAACGCCTTTACCGTCTGGGTCACGCGGGTCGAGTACTTGTTCAGTTGATCCGCGCACACCGTCGCGACATGATCGGCGCTACCGGTCACCGCCTCGACGGACGACACCGACAACTCGTGTGCGGCACCAGCATTCGCGGCCGACGCCGACGGCCTCAGCTGATCAGCAAGCCCGATCAATTTGTTCGCCACATCCTGCAGCGCCGGGATGTCCACTCGCAGCGCATCACCACCCGTTACAGCTTTCCCACCCATGGCTCCATGCTACGTCGAACAGCAGCCAAACCCCAGGTCACAGCAAATCCTGTGGAGAATTCACTTCCACTTATGGAACTGGAACGCGTCATCCTCTTCCAGGTCCGATGACGGCGGCAAGGGAATCGTCGGCTGCCGCGGCGGGTCAGTATCTGCAGATTCCGCCCGCTGTTGCTGGTTCAACTCCGATTCGGCCGTGAGACGCGCGGCTTCTATCGCCGCAACGCCGCTGTCCACCTCATTGCGAATCTGATCGATTGCGCGTTCCAGCTCACCCATCAGCCCAAATATCTCACAGGAGGTCGAGCAGGAACGGTAATTCTTGGGTCGCGTACCAGGCCAAATCGTGGTCCTGTGCATCGCCGACCACCAGCTCGGCGTCCTCGTCGCCAAGATCTGCAGCGTCGATCACCTCGGCCGCCCGCACCACATCCGGTTCCGCCTGCGCCAGGTCCACATGCGCGGCCACCACCGAGGAGATCGGCACCGGACCCGCCAACCGCACGACGGCGTCGTCCAGGTCGGGGCGCAGCTTCGCATCATCGGCATCGGCGACCAACACCGCCCGCCGGGCAGGCAAGTCGTCGCCGTCATGGTTGGCCAGCAGCCGCAACGAGGCCATCGCGGCCTCACGCATCGCGACCTCCGACAGCTCGTCCTCGTCCCCCGCGGAGTAGGCCTCGCGCAGGGCCGGGGTCACCGCGAACGCGGTGCCGTTCACCGGCCATAGCTCGCCGTCGGCAACCAGTCCACGCAACATCAACAGCGTCACCGGGATGTAGACCTGCATTACTGTGCCGCCTCCAACAATTCGTCGAGCGCCTCGGTGATGAGTACCGGAATCATGTCGGCATCGGGCATCGCATCACGGTCGGCATTGATCCCGTAGTAGACGACGCCGTTGTAGGACGTCAGCCCGATCGACAGCACCTGATTACGCAGCAGCGGAGGCACCGGGTAGATCTCTGCCAGGCGGGCACCGCCCAAGTACATCGGGGATTGCGGCCCAGGCACATTGGTGACCAGCAGGTTGAATAGCCGGTTGGGCAGTGTGGTCGCGACCCGCGCCGCCAGCGCATGCAGGGTGGGCGGAACAAACCCCGAGAGTTCAGCCATGTTCGGCACATCCACCAAACTGAAAGCCGCGGAATGTGATTCGGTGGCATGCGCGATCTGCGAGAGGCGCACCACTGTGTTGCCCTCTCCAACCGGAAGGTCGACAAGGAACGGTGACACCTCGGTGGTCACGGCCCCTTCCGCGGCGACGTCCAGGTCGCCATCCCGGTACACCGACATCGGCACCATCGCCCGGATGGTGGACGTTGGAGTAACTGGCTCTCCCCTGCTCAACAACCAATTGCGCAGCGCCGCAGCGATTACCGCCAGCACCACATCGTTGACATCGCAATCGTACTTGGCGCGCACCCGTCTGTAGTCCGCCAGTTTCGTGGTCACCACCGTGAACCGCCTGCTGCGCGATACGGGCTGATTGAGCGGCCCGCGCGGGGCGGCGCCGCGCGCCGCGGTACGGACCACCTTCACCATGCGGTCACCCAATTCGCCGATCTCACCCGTGAGCGAAGCGACGTCGGCAACCGCGGTGCGGACTGCCTCAAGTCGCGCGCCGGGACGCGCCAGCCACTCGGCGACGGCGCCCGCAATGAGCTCATTGGAGCTCGGTTCATGCTCCGGAACCCAAATATCTTCCTCGAACTCTGGGGTCCGAGCGGTCCGGTTGAACATGACCTGCCCGAGCTCAAGCGCGGAATTGCCATCCACCAACGCCTGATGCGTTTTCGTGTAGATCGCCATCCGGTTCTTCGACAGCCCCTCCACCAAGTACATCTCCCACAGCGGCCGGGACCGATCTAGCGGGCGAGATGTCAAGCGGGCCACCAGATCTTGCAGCTGCCCGTCGCTCCCCGGGGACGGCAACGCCGACCGGCGAATGTGATAGGTGATATCGAAGTCGACGTCGTCGAGCCAGACCGGACGGGCCAGCCCAAATCCGATCTCCTTGACCTTCTGCCGGTAGCGCGGTACCTGCGGGAGCCGGCTCTCCACCAACGCGAGAAGCTCCTCATAGGTGAAACCGCCGCGGGGCTTACGAATAATCGCCAACGAGCCGACATGCATCGGGGTGGAGCTGTCCTCGCTCGAGTAGAACGATGCGTCAAGCGCGGACAACCTGCTCACCACGACCCGCGCCGCCTTCCGCTCAACAATCTCGCCACTTCACCAGCAGCTCCGCTGCGCCAAACCCTACCCTGGCGCCCTGCATACCGGCTGTGCGATCATGATCGGCAACGATCTGTCTCTCTCCAACAGAGCAAATGTGGGGGCTCATTCATTGGAGGGGGAAATGTCTCATCGCTATATCACCCGGGTTGCCGATTACGAACCAGCGCCCGTGCTGGCCAGCATGCCTGCTGCCTGCCCGTCGCCTCGGCCCGGAAGATGGCACCAATCACGGACTCGGCCGGCGGGTATTGCACGGCAATCGCATCTGCGCGAACAATCTCCTTCGCCCGAGGCTGTCGCGTTCGCGGACGCCGCAATGCGCCGTGTCCTTGAGGTCATGGACCGGCGTCGGCCCATCGTCCAATTGCGTCCGCTGCTAGCCGACGGACCACTGAGCGCGGTGATGGCGCGGTCGGCTCGCACCCCGGCCGCTTCCGCGGCGCGGCTCAACAAAATCCGGGTGCGCAGCTGCGCGGAGGACACCGCGGAGATCTTCGGGACGTTCCAGCGCGGCGGACGCGTCAGGGCCTTCGCCGGGCGGATTGCGTCCGTCAAAGGCACCTGGCTGGTGGTCGCATTGCAACTGGGGTGACGCGACTCGGTTCGATCAGCGCTTGCGGCGTGACCGCGTCGGCTTGGAGGTGCGGCCCGCGTTGCGCGCCGCTTCCCGACGCTCACGCCGGGTGCCACTAGCAGCATCATCGCCGCCTTCATGCCGCGACTGCGCCGAGCCGTCCTCCGACGGGCCCGAGTAGGTCAGCTCCGGGGTGGACTCCTCGAGTCCCTTCGCCCGCAGCTCCCCCTGCGCGGCTGAGAGACCGCTCGCGGCTTGCGCTGCAGCAGAAGCGAACTCAGCCAGGCCTTCGGGCGCGGCCTGAGGGGCAACTGTTCCCTCGGCAGGCTGCTGGACCTCGACGTTGATGTTGAACAGGAAGCCGACCGACTCCTCCTTGAGACCGTCCAGCATGGCCCGGAACATGTCGTAGCCCTCGCGCTGGTACTCGACCAACGGATCGCGCTGAGCCATCGCCCGCAGGCCGATGCCTTCCTTGAGGTAGTCCATCTCGTACAGGTGCTCGCGCCACTTGCGGTCGATCACGCTCAGCAGGATGTTGCGCTCCAGCTGGCGCATCGAGCCCTCGCCGGCCAGCCCGTCGATCTCGGCTTCCCTGACCTTGTAGGCATTCTTGGCGTCGTCGAGCAAAGCCGCCTTGAGATCGTCCGGACTCAATTCGTCTGCGTCACCATATTTTTCAGACGCGATCAGTTCTTCGGGGGTCACGCCCACCGGATAGAGCGTCTTGAGCGCGGTCCACAACGCATCGAAGTCCCAGTCCTCGTGATAGCCCTCGGCGGTCGCGCCGTCGACGTAGGCGGCAATGGTGTCGGTGATCATCTCCTGGATTTGCGGCTGCAGATCCTCGCCGTCGAGGATGCGACGGCGCTCGGCGTAGATGACCTTGCGTTGCAGGTTCATCACCTCGTCGTATTTGAGGACGTTCTTGCGGACCTCGAAGTTCTGCTGCTCAACCTGGGTCTGAGCGCTCTTGATGGCACTGGTGACCATCTTGGCCTCGATTGGCACATCGTCGGGAACGTTCATGCGCGTCAGAATCGTTTCCAGCGCAGCGCCATTGAACCGTCGCATCAACTCGTCGCCCAGCGACAGATAGAAACGGGACTCGCCCGGGTCGCCCTGCCGTCCGGAACGACCACGCAGCTGGTTGTCGATACGTCGCGACTCGTGGCGTTCGGTGCCCAGCACGTACAGGCCGCCGGCCTCCTGAACCTCCTTGGCCTCGGTCTCGGCAGCATCCTTGAACTTCTGCAGCGTCGCGTCCCAGGCGTCCTGGTACTCGTCCGGGGTCTCCACCGGGTCCAGGCCCTGTTCACGAAGATGCGTATCTGCCAAGAAGTCCGGGTTACCGCCCAGCACGATGTCGGTACCGCGACCAGCCATGTTGGTGGCCACCGTGATGGCCCCCCGGCGCCCGGCCTCAGCGATGATGCGGGCTTCCTGCTCGTGGTACTTGGCGTTGAGCACGTTATGCGGGATTCGCCGCTTGGTGAACTGCCGCGAAAGGTATTCGGAGCGTTCCACACTCGTGGTGCCGATAAGGACGGGCTGGCCGTTCTCATACCGCTCGACCACATCGTCGACGACCGCGATGTACTTGGCTTCCTCGGTCTTGTAGATGAGGTCGGATTGGTCCTTGCGGACCATCGGCCGGTTCGTCGGGATGGACACGACACCGAGTTTGTAGATCTCGTGGAGCTCGGCCGCTTCTGTCTGCGCGGTACCGGTCATGCCGGAGAGCTTCTCGTAGAGCCGGAAGTAGTTCTGCAGGGTGATGGTGGCCAGCGTCTGGTTTTCCGCCTTGATCTCCACCCGCTCCTTGGCCTCGATGGCCTGGTGCATGCCCTCGTTGTAGCGGCGGCCCAGCAGCACACGTCCGGTGAACTCATCGACGATTAGCACCTCGCCGTCGCGAACGATGTAGTCCTTGTCCCGGTTGAACAGCTCCTTGGCCTTGATGGCGTTGTTCAGGTAGCTCACCAACGGCGAGTTGGCCGCCTCATACAGGTTGTCGATACCCAGCTGATCCTCGACGAACTCCACGCCGACTTCATGGATACCGATCGTGCGCTTGCGGATGTCCACCTCGTAGTGGGTGTCCTTGTCCATCAGCGGCACGATCCGCGCGAACTCCGGGTACCAGTTGGAGGCGCCATCTGCCGGGCCGGAGATGATCAGCGGGGTCCGAGCCTCGTCGATGAGGATCGAGTCCACCTCGTCGACGATGGCGTAGGCGTGACCGCGCTGCACCAGCTCGTCGAGCGAGTGGGTCATGTTGTCACGCAGGTAGTCGAAGCCGAACTCGTTGTTGGTGCCGTAGGTGATGTCGGCGTTGTACGCCTCCCGACGTTCCTGCGGGTTCATCTGCGACAGGATCACGTCGACGTTCAGGCCCAGGAAGCGGTGCACGCGGCCCATCCATTCGGAGTCGCGTTTGGCCAGGTAGTCGTTGACGGTGACGACGTGCGTGCCCTTACCTGCCAGGGCATTGAGATACGCGGGGAGCACACAGGTGAGGGTCTTGCCTTCACCGGTCTTCATCTCGGCGACATTCCCGGCATGCAGCGCGGCACCACCCATGACCTGCACATCGAAGTGCCGCTGGCTCAGCACCCGCCAGGAGGCTTCACGGGCAACCGCGAACGCTTCGGGCATCAGATCATCGAGGGTCGCGCCCTTCTCCAGGCGGCCCTTGAACTCGGCAGTCTTACCCCGGAGCTCGTCATCGGACAGTTTCTCGACGTCGTCGGACAGGGTGTTGACGTATTCGGCCATGCCCTTAAGACGCTTGACCATGCGACCTTCACCAAGGCGCAGCAACTTCGACAGCACGTCAATAACCCCTGTACTTGTTAGGACTTGTCAGATCACAGCGAGTCCCATCGTAGGCGCCGCCCGCGCGGGCACCGCAAAACCCCGATATGAGAAGTCCCCGCACCGGTCGTGAAACCAGTGCGGGGACTCTCGGCGCGGTGTCTGCGCGCCCTTACTCCCCGAGGCGTATCAGGCCGTAGTCGTACGCGTGTCTGCGGTACACCACGGACGGGCACCCGGTGGATTCGTCGTGGAACAGGAAGAAGTCGTGACCGACCAATTCCATCTCATAGAGCGCATCATCGACCGTCATCGGCTTCGCCGCGTGCTCCTTGGTCCGCACGATCTGGCCGGGACCGTGTTCGTCATCGGCCTCGGCACCGTTGTGACTGTGCGCACCGTTCACCGCGGCAGGAGGAGTGAAGGCGTCCGCAGGGAGAACCTTGGTGGCCTCGGCGAGCGATACCGGCGTCTTGTCTCCGTAGTGAACCTTGCGGCGGTCGCGACCTCGACGCAACCGGCTCTCCAACTTGGCGACCGCAGCTTCCAGGGCACTGTGGAAAGTGTCGGCACATGCCTCGCCGCGGACAACCGGCCCTCGGCCCCGCGCGGTGATCTCCACGCGCTGACAGGCTTTCTTCTGGCGACGGTTACGTTCGTGCTCGAGTTCTACATCGAAGAGATAAAGGGATTTGTCGTAACGTTCCAGACGGGACAGTTTGTCGTTCACAAAGATTCGGAAGTGATCGGGGATTTCGACGTTTCGCCCCTTGACCACAATGTCGGCTTGGGCTGTTTGGGCTGTCCGCTCCCCGTCTTCGAGTGCAACGGATGCCTTTGATGTGCTTGACAACTCATACCTCCGGTACTGAGAGTGCGCTCGCAATCAACATGCCCAATGGGCCAAAAATGTTGGCGGTGCGCATGTTTTGTGTGTGAAGTACGCCGGAGTCGCCTGAAATACCGAGGCGGCAGCCCGCCGGCGCTGGGGTTGGTGACCACCTCCTCCGCCGAATGGGAAGCAGGCGTTCCGTGTCGGTAGCGGTCGGACCGCCTGAACGCGGAACGTTCATAGCTTGTTGGCCCCGACGGTAGTCCGTGTTCACGGTCCTTGCCACCGATTCGTGAGAGTCGTTTCGAGATCGTCACACGATTTTTGTCTGCGCATCAGGAGTACGTCAGCGTGAGCACGGCCGCGACGCGAAAACCGGCGGTTCTCAATACCCTTACTGATTCGGCGGCGGTGGCCCCCGTGGTTACGACATCGTCGACCAGCACAAGCTCGGTGTCCGGTCGCGGGCCCCGACGCACCGCGATGCGCCCCGCGACATTGCGCTGGCGCGCAGAAACGGACAGTCCCACCGAATCCCGTGCACCCAACTTCATACGCAGCAGCGATGCGACGTGCACGCCCGGGATCCGGGTGGCGATACCCGCGACCGCGGTCACGGGATCTCCCCCGCGTGCGCGCGCCGAGGTCCACCGTGTGGGCGCCGGAACCAGCGTCACGGGGCGCTCAATGAGGCGCCATCGCAGGAGTTGATCCACTCCCCGCGTCAGCGCCAGCCCCAGCGGAACACTGAGGTCGCGCCGACCTCGGTCCTTCATGGTCACGATCGCCTGACGTCGGACGGCGGCGTACCGCCCAAGCGACAGGACGGGAACACCCGGGTCGACCCGCGTCGTCACCACCACCGGCTCTGCCAGGAAAGCACCGGCACACGCCTCGCACCACCGCGTGGAGAGCGCCCCACAGCCGCCGCAGGCCAGTGGCAGCACCAGGTCGAGCATGCGGGCAGTGTGCGCGCAGGGTCCGACATTTCCGGCATACCCGCCGAGACGACATCTACGAACGGCCTCGCTCGGGCGATGTGCCCGCCAATGTCATCTCGACTGCGGTATCCATAGCGGATGGAAAAATCTTCACGCCTGCTCGCGCTGATCCGCCTAGGTTGAACTCCCTAGGTTCCGGTTTCGTCGGACACCATCTCATCGTGGGGTCCGATGATCACCAATCGCTTTGAATCCCAGACGGTGTAGGTATACCCCTGGTTCTTGGCCACGTAGTTGACGCCTCCGCCGTCACGATTCTCGGCGGTCGCGGGCACCTCGATGTCGGTGTCTTTATTGAGCGCGTGACCCTTGTATCGGAACCCGCTATCCGTCGTGCAGATAGCGACCGCAGCGTCGGAGGTTTCGAAGGCGACTGTCGCCTTGTTCGGAAAGCACGACGGGGGTGCGGCCCAGACGGGCGCCGCCCCCGCAACAGAGGCGGAGACACCTAAAGCAGCGATAACAGCGCCAAACTTCATTGCGACATTGTGGGCCGCAAATCTCGATCCGCTAGAAGGCGCGCGGTAACGCAGCGATCAAGGCTTCGATCTGCTGACGGTCCAGGACCTCCACCGTCCCGTCGGGTAGCCCAAGAACTCTGTCGGTGGCCACGCCGAAGAGGCGCTGACGCAGGACCGCCGCGTCGATCGCCGACGCCTGGGTCCGCGCATCCGGTGCCGCCATGATTCGTTGGACGGTGGCACCCATGTTGGCCGCGAAGCCCTGGATCATGTCGCCGACGCCCTCGGGATCGAACGTCTCGAAAGCCCCCTCGGCGACCCCCTGTGTGATGACGTCGGTGAGCACCGGCCGAAACTTGTCCTCCCAGATCGCCGAAATCCTGCGCAGCAGCGCCTGGTTCTCCGGCCGCAGCATCGAGGCCATGGCCGCAATGCTCTCCGGCGCGCCAAGCGCCATCTTGACCTCGTAGCTCGCGCGCAGACCGGCATTCAATCGGTCCAACGCGCCCTTGCCCTGCTCCGTAAAGACCGCGCTCAACGCCTCGAACGCTTGGTCCGCACTACGCTCGGCCAGCGCCGCCACCAGGGCTTCCTTAGAGGGAAAGTAGTGGTAGAAGGCACCTTTCGACATTCCGGAGGTGGCGATGAGATCGTTGAGGCTGACCCTTTCGTAGCCACGTTCCAGGAACAGCGCCATCGCCAGATCGAGCAACTCGATCCGACGGAGCTCCGGATGTTTGACGACGCGCGGCACTATGCCCTCGTGCCGGGCTTCTTGATCCAGCCGACATAGGTCAGGTACAGACCGCCGACCGCCATGAACAGGAAGAAGGCCCGGATCAGCCCGACTGCCGGCACTGACGCATCCACCCCCTTCTGCATCATCTGAGGAAATGCCAGCAGGACGAATCCCCGCAGCGCCAGGAACCAGCCGAACAGCGAGATGATCACCGGCGCCACCCCTCGCCAGAACTGATGAAAGGCGATGATCATCAGCCCGCAGAACAGCAGCAGGGCCCCGAACAGCCACGCCCACATCGGGTCCTTGAAGAAGCTGTCGCCCAGGAAACTCAGGTCCCCCGCACGCGCGGCAATGATCGTGGTGACCGTGGCAACGAATGGACCGATAACCCGCGCGAAAGTGCGGGTGCGCTGGGCCGGGTCGACCGCGGCAGACGTCGTAGTCATGTCATTAGCTCCTTCCGAAATGCCCCAATTAGACCACTGGTCGGTATGTTAGACCACTGGTCGGTTAATGTATGCAGAGCGCCGCAGAACGCCAACTGGCCCGCCGCATCTGACTAGGCTCGAACACATGGAGACCCGGACAGCACCCGCCGATGCCGAAGTCTTGACCTCACACCTGCGCGTGGCGCTCGACGGGCGATTCGGCCCGATACGCGATGCCGCTCGCGAGTACCTGAACCGCGCCGACCTGCTCCCCGATCCCTCGCTGACCCTGGACGAGGCGCGGGCACGATCCCTGCGGATCATGCGCGAGCTCGTTCCACATGGCTTGCCGCAGGCTGGATTCCGAAAGGAGCACGGCGGCACGGGCGACGTCGGAGCCGCGATCGTCGGCATCGAGATGCTCGGCTACGCGGATCTGTCGCTGATGGTCAAGGCCGGCGTGCAATGGGGGCTATTCGGCGGTGCGATCGAAAACCTTGGCACCGCTTCACATCACGAGCGATACGTGCTCCCGCTGATCAATCTCGACGTGCTCGGCTGTTTCGCGATGACCGAGACCGGCCATGGTTCCAACGTCCAGGCCTTGCAGACCATCGCCACCTACGACAGCGCAAGCGGCGACTTCATTCTCAGCTCTGTGGGAGATCTTGCACGCAAGGACTACATCGGCGGCGCCGCGCAGCACGCCACAGTGGCAGCGGTTTTCGCGCAGCTCGTCACCGGCTCCCCCGGCGAGGAGGCCACCGGCCGCGGCGTGCATTGCTTCGTGGTGCCGATCCGCGATGACGACGGCAACGATCTGCCCGGAATCACCACCAGCGACTGTGGATACAAGGGCGGCTTGGCCGGAGTCGACAACGGACGCATCGTGTTCGACAACGTGCGGGTGCCGCGCGTCAACCTGCTCAACAAATATGCCGACGTCGCCGAGGACGGCACTTACAGCTCGCCCATCGAGAACGAGAACAAGCGGTTCTTCACCATGCTGGGCACCCTCATCCGCGGGCGGGTCAGTGTGGCGGCGACCTCGGGAGCCGCAGCTCGCAAGGCGCTGACCATCGCCTCGCGGTATGCCTTGGTGCGCAAGCAGTTCGATGCGCCGGACAGCACCGACGAGGTGATCATCGCCGACTACCTGGTGCACCAACGCAAGCTGCTGCCGCTGATCGCGCGGTCCTATGCGCTGGCGTTCGCGCAGAACGAGCTCACCGAGGAGCTGCACGAAGTCCAGACCGCCACCGAGGTGGACGGCAATCGTCAACGCCAGCTGGAAAGCGCTGCAGCGGGTTTGAAGGCGATGACCAGCTGGCACGCCCAGCACGCCATCACCGTCTGCCGGGAGGCGTGCGGCGGGGCCGGCTATCTCGACGCCAACCAGCTCACCATCCTGCGCCGCGATATCGATGTGTTCACCACCTTCGAGGGCGATAACACCGTGCTCACCCAGTTAGTGGCCAAGGAACTGCTCTCGGCCTACGGCGAGGACGTTCGCGGCCTCAATGCCGTTGGCTGGACCAGGTTTATCGCCGGGATGGCTCGGGACGTCATCCTGGAACGCTCCGCGGCACGCCAGGTCATCCAGACGATCCTGGACTCCTCCGACGAGAATGTCGAAGAGTCCGATCTCAGCAACCGCGGCACGCAACTTCGCCTGCTACGCAACCGCGAGGACCACCTGCTGCGCACCGCGGCGACCCGGATGCAACGCGCCCAGTCCGAGGACGAGGACGCCTTCGAGGTCTTCAATTCGGCGCAGGACCACATCCTCAAGGTGGGCTCCGCCCACACCGAGCGAGTGGTACTGGAGGCGTTCATCGCCGCAATCGACAGTTGCGACAGCCGATCCGCACAGGAACTGTTGGAGAAGCTGTGCGATCTGTTCGTCTACAGCGCGCTCGAAGCCGACCTGTCGTGGTTCCTCATGCACCGCCACGTCTCGACCGAGCGAGCCAAGGCCATCCGGCGCGGCGTCAACCAGCTGTGCTCCGAGCTGCGCCCACATCTGCGAACCCTGGTGGACGCTTTCGGAATTCCCGAGGCGCTGCTAGCCACGGAGATGATCGGCGAAAACCCGGGCACCGAAACCTAGGTTGTGGCGGTTTCGTCTCGCGCAATGTCGCCATAACCTCGGTCTCGGCGCAAGAACGGACCTAGCCCGTCAGCACCGGAATCGCCTGCGGCACCATGAGCGGACGCACTTCCACCCATCTCTCCTCGGGCGTGCCCAATCCCGTCAGCTGCAGCACACCGCGCGCGTCGGCGATGTAGATCGCAGACGGCGACGCAACGATTGTCGATACGGGGGTCAGCAGGTTCCGGTCGTCCAGATCGGAGTTCACCCCGTCCAGGTTCACGCTGGCCACCAGATGCGACCCATCGTTGCGGGCGACCGCGATGTCATCACCGGTCCGCCAGGCCAGCGATACCGCCGAATTCCCAAGGCCGTAGCCGAGTCGGCGCGGATGCACCAGGGCGTAGTCGCCGCTATCGGTCTGCACGACGGTCGCCAGGATGACCTGTCCCTCGATGAGCATCGCGGCCCGAGTTCCATCCCGCGACAACGCCAATTCGCTGATCGGCCCCTTGTATTTCTGCGCCACCGCCGACACCTCGACAGGCAGCACCGCCACCATCGAAGTGGTGGATTCCTGGATGATGCGGACCACTCTGCCGCCGTCGATGACCGTCCACACCGCATCATCGAGCGCCCAGGTGGGCCGGGTCAGCGTCTTGCCGCCAACCGCCTCGCTGCCATTGGCGCCGTTGGCACCGACCCACAGCGACATCTGCGGATCATCCCCGTCCTGCACCCGCACCACGGAAGCCACCTGACGCCCGCTGCGGGACAGCGCGGCGGAAACTTGGTTCCCCACTTGACCAAATGATCCGCGCAGCGGTGTCGCGGCATCGCGGTCCACCGTGACCATCGACCCGTTCAACAATCCGTAGAGACCCACGCCCCCGCCCTCCGACGCGCCAGGGTCGGTGGACGCGACGTTCTGCGTGCTCCAACCCTGCGCGAACTGCTCATCGAGCGGAGCACCGTTGACCTGCAGGATGTACGGTCCCGCGATACCCGCACGCGAAAGCGTCCAAATCACTTGCGCGGCAAGGAACTGCCTGGTCCGCTGATCGGCCGTCAGATCGCCTTCCAGCTCTACTCGTACGCCGCCGTACCCGCGCCCGACATCCACCCTGCCGCCGTCGGCGCGTGTCACCGGGCCACGCAACCGCAGGCCGTTGAGGTGATTACGCACTGCTCCTGCGAGTTCTGGGCGCGGACCGGATAGCAACTTGTAGACGAGCTCGGTGGCCAACATGTCTGGATCGGCGACCGCCACGTACCTAGGGTCGGGTACCACCGTGCGGCCGGCGGGGTCTGCGAAGTAGACGGTGTACCGACGGTAGACGGCCTGAAACTGCGCCCAGTCCAGGAAAACACCGTTAGGTAACGAGTCAATTCGCCACTCGCCGTTGGCCTTTATCAACGCGAACTGCGGAGCCTGGGTATCGCCCTGGGCGGTTTCGAAGACCCCGATATCGGACAGGGTGCCCAGTTTGTTGGCGCGTACGTTGATCGTCCACCGGTCGACCCCGCGCTGGTCGGCGAACACCGGGGACTCGATGAGCACCGCGTCACCCGCATCGTCCCAAGACCGCGAGGCGGATTCGGTGAGGAACTGGCGTGCGGCGCGGTGCCTGTTCGACGGGTCGGCCGTGGCCTTCAGGAATTCGCGCAGCACCGTCTCGGGCTCCATGCCCGGGGTCGGAGCCGGAATCCCCGGCGGCGCCGGGCGCTGCACCGTGCCGATGGCCTGCGGCGAGGATGAGGATGGCACTCCTGCACATCCGGTCAGCACAACCGCCAGCGCGGTCAGAATCGCCATCATCTTCCGGCGCATCATGACGAGTCCCCCACCCGCTCGGTCGCATCTCCCGCCGCGCCCGAGGTGCGCATGGGCGTCGTCTCCTGCTCCCCCGGGTGTGTTCCCCGCGGAACCGGCCGGCGCACAGCAGAACTCGGACGACTGACCGGATTCAACGGAAGGGGGCTCGTCGTCACTTTATGCCCGCGCACCAACGGCACCGTCAGGCGGAACAACGCCCCCTTACCCGGCTCACCCCATGCCTCCAAGCGCCCCTGGTGCAGCCGGGCGTCCTCGACGCTGATCGCCAATCCCAGTCCGGTACCGCCGGAGTGGCGCTTGCGCGACGGGTCGGCGCGCCAGAACCGGTTGAACACCAGCTTCTCCTCGCCGGGACGCAGGCCAACCCCGAGGTCCCGCACGGTGACGGCGACGCTGTCGATATCGGCGGCCATCCTGATGGTGACGGGCTTGTGCTCGCTGTGGTCGATCGCGTTGGCGACAAGGTTGCGCAAAATCCGTTCCACGCGACGCGGATCCACCTCGGCGATGATTGCGCTGTCGGGCAGGTCGAGCTCCACCGTGGTGTCCAACTCATCGGCGAGATGCTGAACCGAGGCCACGACGGTCTTGACGGTGTCGCGCAGATCCACCTGCTCGGCGGACAGCTCGGCAACACCGGCGTCGTGCCGCGAGATCTCCAGCAGGTCGGCCAACAACGTCTCGAAGCGATCCAGCTCATTGGTCATCAGCTCGGCGGAACGCTGCAGTGACGGATCGAGCTCTTCCCGGTTGTCGTAGATGAGGTCGGCGGCCATCCGCACGGTGGTCAGCGGGGTGCGCAGTTCGTGGCTGACGTCAGAGGTGAAGCGGCGCTGCAGGTTTCCAAACTCTTCCAGTTGTGTGATTTCGCGCGACAGGCTTTCGGCCATGTCATTGAAGGACACGGCAAGGCGCGCCATATCGTCGACACCGCGCACCGGCATGCGTTCGGACAGATGTCCTTCGGCGAATCGTTCGGCGATCCGCGAGGCCGATCGCACCGGAAGCACCACCTGGCGGGCGACCAACAGCGCGACCGCGGCAAGCAACACCAGTAACACCACGCCACCGGTGACAATGGTGCCGCGCACCAGGGAGATGGTGCTTTCCTCATTCGAGAGCGGAAAGACCAAATAGAGTTCGAGCGCAGTGACTTTCGACGTCGTCGGCGAGCCGATGACCAACGCCTTCCCCGAGAAACCCTCGGTGTGCACGGTCGAATACTGATAACTGACCTGACCGGCCTTGACGAATTCACGCAGCGGGCCCGGGATCTGGCTGGCGGGTCCCGCCGAGGTGGCCGCGCGCGGCCCGTCGCCGGGAACGAGCAGTACTGCGTCGAACGCCCCAGCGCCGCCGCCCTCGGAACCCTTGTTGCGGTTCAGCAGTTGGTTACGGGCCAGCTCCAGGCTGCTCTGCAGCGATCGAGATTCCTCGCCGCCGACATCATCACTGACGATGACACGCGCACGTTCCATCTCTTCCGTCGCGACCCGGATCTTTGATTCCAGGATGCGGTCAGTCACCTGGCTGGTGAGCACAAAACCCAGAATCAGGATGACCAGGGAAGACAGCGCCAGATTGGACACCACCACCCGCACCTGCAGGGAACGGCGCCAGGTGAACCCGACCGCTCGACTCAGTGCCTTCAGTCCGCGAAGCAGTGGTGCTGATCGCCGCTGAATGCGCCGTTTCGAGCTGAAGATCACGGGGGTCCGGCCTTATATCCCACTCCTCGAACGGTCAACACCACGGTCGGATTCTCCGGGTCCTTCTCGACCTTCGCCCGCAGACGCTGCACGTGGACATTCACCAGCCGGGTATCGGCCGGGTGACGGTAACCCCACACCTGTTCGAGCAGCACATCACGAGTAAACACCTGGCGCGGTTTGCGTGCCAGCGCCACCAGCAGGTCGAATTCCAGCGGGGTCAGCGAGATCTGCTCGCCGCCCTCACGCGTCACCTTGTGCGCGGGCACATCGATCTCGATGCCCGCGATGTTCAGCATCTCGGCGGGCTCGTCGTCGTTGCGGCGCAACCGGGCACGGATGCGGGCGACAAGCTCCTTGGGTTTGAACGGCTTCATGATGTAGTCGTCGGCGCCGGACTCCAGACCCAGCACCACGTCGACAGTGTCGGTCTTGGCAGTGAGCATGATGATCGGCACACCGGAATCGGAGCGCAGCACTCTGCACACATCGATACCGTTCATCCCGGGCAGCATGAGGTCCAGCAGCACCAGATCGGGACGCAACTCACGAACTGCGGTGAGCGCCTGTGTGCCGTCGCTGACTACCGCCGTCTCGAAACCCTCCCCGCGCAACACGATGGTGAGCATCTCGGCCAATGACGCGTCATCGTCGACAACAAGGATCCTTTGCCTCATAGATCCCATCGTGTCACTAGATCGTGACAAAACCGGGGTACCGAGGGGGTGAGTTGCCGTGTATTCCCGCCGACACGCCGTCCGCTGGCGGGTTCGTATCGCACATCCTCGCCACGAACGGGCGTGTCGGCACAGGATTTAGGTGGGCTGCTGACGGATCTTGAACTTCTGAACCTTCCCCGTGGCGGTTCTGGGCAGCGCGTCGACGAACTCGACGCGCTTGGGGCACTTGTATCCGGCCAGACGCTCCCGGCAATGCGCGACAAGGTCCGCCCCCGTCGGCGGGTCTGTGTCTGGGGCTGTCTGGGAAACCACGACCACCGCGGTGACCAACTCACCCCATTTTTCGTCGGGCATCCCGACGACGGCGGCCTCGCGGACGCCCGGATGCGATATCAACGCGTCTTCCACCTCGATGGAGGTCACGTTCTCGCCGCCGGTGATGATGACGTCCTTCTTGCGATCCGAAATGGACAGGTATCCGTCGGACATGGATCCGCGGTCGCCGGTATGAAACCAATTACCCGCCAATGCGTCTGCCGTTGCCTCCGGCTGGTCCCAATATCCGTCGAGATTCGTGTTGGACTGGGTGAGCACCTCACCGTCCTCGGCAATCGACACCCGGACGCCGATCGCCGGAGCACCCGCCCGGCCCAGCATGCCGGCCTGCTGCTGCTCGTCGAGATCGGCCCATTCGGACCGAAAGCGGTTCATGGTGATGAGCGGAGCCGTCTCGGTGAGCCCATAGATCTGAATGAACTCCCAGCCGAGTTCGGCGCGCACCCGCGCGATAGTGCGCGTCGGTGGTGGCGCCCCCGCGACGATGATCCGCACCCGGTCCCGGCCAGGGGTCGGCCCCGGCCAGTGCGCGGCGGCATCGAGCACGGAATCGACGACCGTTGGCGCCGCGCACATTACGGTCACTCCGCGCTCGGCGACGCGCCTCAGGATCTCGTCGCCGTCAATTTTGCGCAGCACGATGTGCCGTGCACCCATGCCGGTGGCCGCGTACGGCCAGCCCCATCCGTTGCAATGGAACATCGGCAAGGTATGCAACACCACATCGTCATCGCGCAGGGTGGCATGCAATCCAAACACGACGGCGTTGATCCAGATGTTGCGATGAGTGAGCTGAACGCCCTTGGGACGACTGGTGGTACCCGAGGTGTAATTCAGTGTGGCGGTGGTCGATTCATCGCCAGCCCACGGATTTGGATCTGTTTCCGTTCCGAAGATCGCGGCGTCATCCTCGCCCAGCACGAAGTTGTGAGTGGCGCGCACGGTGTCCAGCAGCCCCCGCACCTCGGGATCCACCATCAGCACCGAAGCGCCCGAATGTTCGACGATGTACTCGATCTCGGCCGGAGCCAGCCGAAAATTGATGGGCACCAGGATGCGTCCCCACCCGGACACCCCGAAGAAAGATGTGAGCAACCGCGAGCCGTTGTGCGAGACGATCGCCACCCGCTCCCCCGGCCCCACCCCGAGGCCGTCCAGCGCCGCCGCCTGCCCGCGCGCCCGCGCAGCGAGCTGCCGGTAGGTCAATGGCCCCCAGGATGGCGCCGGCTGAATCGGCTCGTCGACCACGCCGACCCGGTCGGGGTACACCAGCTCTGCCCGGTCCAGAAAGTCACGAACACCCAGATCGAAGAACACGCACCAATCCTGCCGCCCCGCGCGGGGTGCGGTGTGGATATCCGCCAAGCAACGGCGCGTCTTGCCGGTCGCTGGTGACGGGTGTTTAATGGTGACGCTTGTTCAGCAGTGGTTCATGTGCGCTTTGCGCCCACGACTAGGAGGTGACGCGACTATGTCCGATAGTCAACCTCCGAGTATCCACAGCGCCTTCTAACGCAGACCCGGGTCGCGCTCGAAGGCGCTCTTGTTGCACCGATTTGTGTGTACCTCGAAGTCACTGCGAGAGAACAGGCCCCGTCATGAGTCATTGGGATGTCATCATCCGCGTAGCCCTGGGATTTGCCCTAGGCTGCGCCATCGGAATCGAGCGGCAGTGGCGCGCCAAAAATGCGGGCTTGCGCACCAACGCACTGGTGTGCCTGGGCGCGACGCTGTTCGTCATCATGGGCGCCTACAGCTTTCATGGTCCCGGCGCTGATCCAACTCGCGTTGCCGCGCAAATTGTTTCAGGTATCGGCTTCCTGGGCGCCGGCGTGATCATGAAGCAGGGCGCCAACATCACCGGGCTGAACACCGCCGCCACCATGTGGGCGACCGCCGCAGTCGGCGCCCTGGCGGGCGGAGGGATGTATGACGTGGCCATCATTGGCACGGCGGCAATCGTGCTGGCCAACGTGCTGTTGCGACCGCTTGGCCACCTGCTCGATCGTCAACCGGCCATCGGTCGCGAAACTAACCCCGCGGAGTACCTGTTCGAGGTCACCACCACCGACGAGACCGAGGCACATATCCGGGCGCTCACCGTGCAGGCCGTGAGCAGGCCCGAGTTCGCGCTGCAATCGGTGCGGTCCTATGACGTCGAGGACGGCAAGCACGTGCGGGTGGTGGCGAAGCTGAGCACGGCGGAGCGCAACGACTCCCTCTTGGAGTCCGCGGTGAGCCGGCTGAGCATGGAGCCCGCCGTCTCATCGGTGCGCTGGCACGTCGACCGCGAGGAAGGGGCGGAAGCCAGTGAATGGTAAGGGCCCAAAGGAGATCCGATGATTTCAATTCGCAGGAGTGCCCTCAAACGGACGCCGTCACCCGAGGAATTCATGGCGGTGCACCGTGACGTGAATGAACACGGCCACGGCCTCCCCGCCTGCTCGGTTGAGGCGAGCATCGTCAACAGCTCGGTGTACCGCGACGGCGTCAAGATCAGCACCACCAAAACCCTGGCCGATGCGCTCAACAGCCTGCCCGACGACTCGTCGATGGCGTGGATAGGCCTGTACCGCCCCAATGACGACCAATTGCTTGCAGCTGCAGATGAATTCGGCCTGCATCCGCTAGCTGTCGAGGATGCTATCGACGCGCACCAGCGCCCGAAGCTTGAGCGCTACGGCAACACGCTATTCGTGGTGTTGCGCGCGGCGCGCTACGTGGACCGCACCGAGCGTGTCGATTTCGGTGAGCTGCACGTGTTCTGCGGCAGGAACTTCGTTCTCACTGTCCGCCACGCCGAGTCCCCTGACCTGTCGGCGGTGCGGGCCCGCATGGAAAGCCACCCCGAGCTGCTCCGACTCGGGCCCGAAGCGGTGCTGTATGCCATCTGCGATGCCGTAGTGGACGGGTATGCACCCGTCATCGCCGGCCTGCAGAACGATATCGACGAAATCGAGACCGAGGTATTCAGCGGCGATCCCAATGTGTCGCAGCGTATCTACAACCTGTCGCGCGAGGTGATCGAGTTTCAGCGCGCCACCAAACCGTTGTTGGCCATGCTCAACAGCCTGTCGACGGGCTTCTCGAAGTACAACTCGAACGAGGAGCTGCGCAGCTATCTGCGCGACGTCACCGACCACGCCACCATTGTGGTGGAGCGGGCCGACGGTTTCCGGCAGCTGTTGGACAACATCCTGACGGTGCATTCCACCCTGGTGACTCAGGAACAGAACGTGGCGATGCGCAAGCTTGCCGAGACGGCGTATCAGCAGAATGAGGAGATCAAGAAGGTGTCGGCGTGGGCGGCGATCCTGTTCGCCCCCACGCTGATCGGCACCGTCTACGGCATGAACTTCAACAACATGCCGGAGTTGGTGTGGAACTACGGGTACCCGTTCGCGCTCGGGCTGATGGTGCTGACCTGCGTCGGCTTGTACACGATCTTCAAGGGCCGCAACTGGCTGTGACCTTCTTCGCCGAGAGTGAAGCTGTTGCGGACTTTCAGCCGATTTCCCGCAACAGCTTCACTCTCGACGAAGAAGTGACGAGGCGAGCGCCTCTGGATCGCTGCCGTCGGTGACCACCCACGGTCCACCCCAGTTCCGTTGCGCCAAATCGGCGTATGCCGCGGACACCCGGGCCTGCAGATCTCCGTCGCGCTCATACGTATCGCGGGTGCGGTCACTCTCCTGCTGCTCACGCCGGCGGGCCCGCTGCTGGGCGACCTCCGGCGAAACATTCAGGAACACTTGCCAATCGGGGTGCGGCAATTCGAAGCGTTCGTATTCGAGCGCGTACACCCACTGGGCCATGTCGCCGTCAGCGTCCTGATGCAGCCGCGCCGCACCGTATGCGGCATTGGAGGCCACCCAACGATCCAGGATCACCAGGTCGCGGGAGGCGGACAGCTCGCCGAGCTCATCAACGGCGTCACGGCGATCCAACGCGAACAGCAGCCCCATCGCGTACGCGGAGGACACCACATCGCCGTGCCCGCCTTTGAGCGATTCGGCCGCAAGATCAGCGTGCACCGAGCGTCCGTAGCGCGGGAAGGCCAGCGTCGCAACCGATAATCCCTGGGCGGCGCACCGCTTCATCAGCGCCTCGGTAAGCGTGCGCTTGCCCGCGCCGTCGACACCCTCGATCGCAATCAGCTGGCCCACGGCTGGTCAGCCTACGCAAAGGCCCCCGACACCGGAGTGCCGAGGGCCTTGTGACGTGTGGAGAATCAGTAGCGGTAGTGCTCCGGCTTGAACGGGCCGTCCACGTCCACACCGATGTACTCGGCCTGGTCCTTGCTGAGCTTGGTCAGCGTTCCGCCGAGAGCCTCGACGTGGATCTTGGCCACCTTCTCGTCCAGGTGCTTGGCGAGGCGGTAGACCTCGTTGTCGTACTCGTCGTTCTTGGTCCACAGCTCGATCTGCGCGATCACCTGGTTGGAGAAGCTGTTGCTCATCACGAACGACGGGTGACCCGTGGCGTTACCCAGGTTGAGCAGACGCCCCTCGGACAGCACGATGATCGACTTGCCTGAGTCACCGAAGGTCCACAGGTCCACCTGCGGCTTGATGTTCAGGCGGGTAGCGCCCGACTTCTCTAAGGCGGCCATATCGATCTCGTTGTCGAAGTGGCCGATGTTGCCCAGGATCGCCTGGTCCTTCATGGCCTTCATGTGGTCGAGCAGGATGATGTCGAAGTTGCCGGTTGCGGTAACCACGATGTCGGCATTGCCGATCGCCTGCTCGACGGTCACGACGTCAAACCCGTCCATCAACGCCTGCAGCGCGTTGATGGGATCGATCTCGGTGACTTGCACGCGGGCTCCCTGCCCGGCGAGCGACTCGGCGCAACCCTTGCCGACATCGCCGTAGCCGCAGATCAGCACCTTCTTGCCACCGATCAACACATCGGTGCCACGGTTGATGCCGTCGACCAGCGAGTGCCGGGTGCCGTACTTGTTGTCGAACTTGCTCTTGGTCACCGAGTCGTTGACGTTGATGGCCGGGAACACCAGCTCACCCGCGGCAGCGAACTGGTACAGACGCAGCACACCAGTGGTGGTCTCCTCGGTGACGCCCTGGACCGATGCGGCGATCTTGGTCCACTTGTCTTTGTCGGTCTCGAACCGCTTACGGCAGAGGCTCAGGAAGACCTTCCATTCCGCCGAGTCGTTCTCGTCCTCGGGCGGCACCACGCCGGCCTTCTCGTACTGTGCACCGCGCAGCACCAGCGTGGTGGCGTCGCCGCCGTCGTCGAGGATCATGTTGGCGGGTTCGTTCGGCCAGGTGAGCATCTGCTCAGCGGCCCACCAGTACTCCTCCAGCGTCTCGCCCTTCCAGGCGAAGACGGGAGTGCCCTGCGGCTCCTCGGGGGTCCCGTGGGGGCCGACGACGATGGCAGCAGCCGCGTGGTCCTGGGTGGAGAAGATGTTGCACGACGCCCAGCGCACCTCGGCGCCGAGCGCCACGAGGGTCTCGATCAACACCGCGGTCTGGATCGTCATGTGCAGCGAGCCGGAGATGCGAGCGCCCTTGAGCGGCAACACATCCGCGTACTCGCGGCGCAGCGCCATGAGGCCCGGCATCTCGTGCTCGGCAAGCCGGATCTCCTTGCGGCCGAACTCGGCCTCGGAAAGATCGGCCACCTTGAAATCAATGCCGTTGCGTACGTCGGCCACCAGCTCGGTCATCGCCACCTCATTCGCGTCTTTTTGAGTATTTCCCGAATGTCAATGAAACTGACACATACGGGTCCGCCACCAGGTTAGCGCGTGCGAGGGACTCATGGATGAGCCGCCCGGGCGAAGACCAACAACCGTAGTGAGATCAGGTAGCGAGATTGGCGTTGGCCACCACAAATGGGGACAGTAGCCGTGCCATATCGAGCGCCACATCATGATCCGACTCCGGCGGCATCGACACATAGCTGATCGCCAGCCGGACAATCGACCTCGCCAGGATCGCGGCGTCCTCCTGACTGGCCGCGACCCAGCTGTTCATGAACGACTCGGTGAGCCGGGCCGAGGCCGGCAGCACGATCAATGCGCTATCCACCGTCACGAGGCGCATGAGCTCGGGCTTGGCCTCACCGGTAATCAGCGAAACGACCATGGGGTCCGCGGCGCTCTCGGCGAAGAAGGCAGCGAAGCCCTGATGCAACGCACCATGGATATCACCGACGTTCGCGTAGATCGCATCGTTGACGGAACCGGCCAGCCGCAGGGCCAGCCGCAGGGCATACCCCTGAGCCAGCCCCTGCCTGGAACCGAACTCGTTGTACAGCGTCTGACGGCTGACTCCCGCCCGGCGGGCCACCGCGGACATCGTCACCGCCGACCAGTCCTGTTGTCGCAGAAGGTCCCCCAGCGCATCGAGCACCGACTCGCGGAGCAGCGCCCGCGCGGCCTCGGCATACGGCACTCGTGACGTCACACCGGGGAGCCTCGCAGCCGTCACCGGCCCCGTCAACGTGGCAGTCGCGGATGAGGCGCTTGCGCGAAGACCGGCTGTCGCGGATGAGCCGCTCGCGCGAAGACCAGCTGTCATGGCCGCGCGATCTCCACCATCACGAAATCGGCCTTGGCGGCGCCGCAGTCGGGGCAGCTCCAGTCGTCGGGAATGTCATCCCAGCGCGTGCCGGGACCGAAACCGTCCTCGGGCCAGCCCACCGCTTCGTCGTACTGGAATCCGCACTGCATACATTCGAACAGCTTGTAGTCGTCGCTCATGAATCCGCTCCTTGTAAGGCTTCGAAGTCCAACTTCTCACGTACGCCACAATCGGGGCAGCACCAGTCATCGGGAATCTCCGACCACGCCGTCCCGGCCGGGAACCCCTCGCGAGGCGCTCCCGTGCTCTCGTCGTACACGTACTGACATACGGGGCAACGGTACTGGGACATGTCAGGCCGCACCTTCCGTCACGCCGTACTTGGCCAGGATCTTTGTGCGCTTGCTCGGCTGAATGTTCACCTTGGTGATGTCACCGTCGTAGTGATCCAGCACGCGCTGGTCCATGATCTTGCGCCACAGCGGTGGGAAGTAGGCCAGTGTCAGCATCGTCGCGTACCCACTGGGCAGGTTCGGCGCTCCGTCCATGCTGCGCAGGGTTTGGTAGCGCCGCGTGGGGTTGGCATGGTGATCGCTGTGCCGCTGCAGGTGGTACAGGAAGATGTTGGTCACCAGGTGATCGGAGTTCCAGCTGTGTGCCGGGCTGCACCGTTCGTAGCGCCCACCTGCCACCTTCTGCCGCATCAGACCGTAGTGCTCCAGATAGTTCACCGTCTCCAGGAAGGTGAAGCCGTAGATCGCTTGAATGATGAGGTACGGAATGACCGCGGTTCCGAAGATCGCGATAGTGACCCCAAACAGCACCACCGTCATCAGCCAGGCGTTGACTACATCGTTACTCGGGTGCAGCACAAAGCGATTCAGCCGCTTCATGCGGGTGGCCTCCAAATTCCACGAGGACTTCAAAGAGCCCCACACGCTGCGCGGCCAGAAGCCCCAGAACGTCTCACCGAATCTCGAGCTGGCCGGATCTTCGGGAGTCGCGACGCGCACGTGGTGTCCACGGTTGTGCTCGATGTAGAAGTGTCCGTAGAACGTCTGCGCCAGCGTGATTTTCGAGAGCCAACGCTCCAATTCGTCCTTCTTGTGCCCCATTTCGTGGGCGGTGTTGATACCGACGCCGCCAAGTACCCCGATCGACAACGCGATACCCAGCTTGGAGATCCAGCTGATGCCATTGTCGAACCCGATCCAACTCAGGTCGGTGGCGGTGAAGTAGTAGGCGCCCAGGAAGAAGCTCGCATACTGGAACGGGATGAAGATGTAGGTGCAGTACCGGTAGTACTTGTCGTTCTCCAGCGCCTCCATCACCTCATCGGGCGCGTTCTCACCATCGGCGCCGAAGTTCAGGTCCAGGAGCGGCAGGATCAAGTACACCAGCAGCGGGCCAATCCAGAAAAAAATTGGCGAGAACTGCTGCCAGCCGAGCTGGTTCATCACGTAGACCAGCGCTGTCGCGATGAGGATCGCGGTGGGCGGGATCATCCCGTAGAGCCACATGTAGCGCTTGCGGTCGCGCCACTGCGAGGTGGGCTGCGCTGGGCCAGTTTCCAGGTTGGACGTCATCGTCACTTCTCCTCGGTTGAAATATGCGTGAGGTGCGTCACCGAACAGACTTGACGATAGACCATATTTCGTCTGCGGTCTAGACAAATAACCATGATTTGTAAAGTGACTGGTGGCACGCGTCACTCAGCGGTCGCCGAGGCTACGGTTTTCGACTTATCTGCCGAGACGGGTGCGTGAGACGCGCACGTTGGCGCGGAAGGGGAGCTACTGCTCGACGGCTACACGCTGCCCCAGCACCGAATGCTGCCGGCTGTAGGCGAAGTAGACGACGACGCCGACCGCGATCCAGCTCAGCGCCACCACCCACGTCAGCACCGCGAGGTTCAGCATCAGCCACCCGCACGCCAAGATCGCCAACACGGGAAGCCACGGCACCCCCGGCGCCTTGAAGGCCCGTGGCAGGTCAGGTCGCGATCTGCGCAGCACAATGACGCCGGCCGACACCAGGATGAAGGCGAAAAGCGTGCCGGCGTTCACCACCTCCTCGAGGCGCCCAATCGGGAAGAACGCCGCGGCAATCGCCACCAACGCCCCCACGAGCAGTGTGATGCGCGCCGGCGTCCCTCGCTCCCCCGTCTTGGCTAGCTGGCGTGGGAGCAGGCCGTCGCGACACATCGCGAAGATGACCCGAATCTGACCGAGCATCAGCACCATGACAACGGTGGTCAGGCCGGCCAACGCACCCACCCCAATCACGGTTGCCGCCCACTCCACGTGATTCAGGCGGAAAGCGGTCGACAGCGTGGGGTGTTCGTCGGCGGCACGCAACTCGGTGTACTTGACCATGCCTGACAGAACGACGGTGACGGCGACATAGAGAACCGTGACGATCACCAAAGAGCCAAGGATCCCGCGCGGTACATCCTTCTGTGGATTGCGTGTCTCCTCCGCTGTCGTGGCGACCACATCGAAGCCAATGAAGGCGAAGAACACGATGGACGCGCCGGCCAGCACACCGAACAACCCGTAGTGGCCCCCGGGACCGCCGGCCAGGAACGAGAACAGCGTTTGGTTCAACCAACTCCCGCCCGAGCTGTCACCGGTTTCCGGTGGCGGAATATATGGCGAGTAGTTCGAAGCCTTGATAAAGAACGCCCCAACGACGATCACCAGCAGCACCACCGCGACCTTGACCGCAGTGATGATCGCGCTGACGCGCGCAGATAACTTCGTTCCGATGGCCAACAGCAGCGTCAGCACTGCGACGATCAGCAGCGCTCCCCAGTCCAACCGCACTGGACCCAAATGCACTGTCGCGCTGGGTAAATTGAACACTTCAACGAGGTACTTCGACCAACCCTTGGCCACGGTCGCCGCGCCGACCGAGAACTCCAGAATCAGATCCCACCCTAAGATCCACGCGGCGAACTCGCCGAACGTCGCGTAAGAGAAGGTATATGCGCTCCCCGCGACCGGAATCGTCGACGCGAACTCGGCGTAGCACATCGCGGCCAGGCCGCAGCCAATCGCCGCCATGACGAAGGACAGCGAGATCGCCGGTCCGGTGATATTGGCCGCCGTCGATGCGGTGACGGTGAAGATTCCGGCTCCGATGACCACCGAGACGCCGAAAACGGTAAGGTCCCACCAGGTTAGGTCTCTACGGAGCTTGGTCTCCGGCTCGTCGGTATCCGCGATCGACTGTTCGACAGACTTGGTACGCCACAATCCGCTACCCGGCATTACGGCAGTCTCGCACAACCCCCGTGCTCACGACGGTTGATCACACGCCTCTGGCTAAGAATTTGCGGTCGACCGGTCCAGATCCGGCTCGAGGTAAATCACCTTCGCGATCGGAACCGCCTCCCGCACCCGCTGCTCCGCGCCGTCGATGGTGGCGGCGACCCGCGGCAGGTCGGCGTTAGGCGAGATCGCGATCTTCGCCGCGACCAATAGCTCCTCGGGCCCCAGATACTGGGTACGGCAATGGATTACCCGCTCGACGTGATCGGTGCCGGTAAGCGCGTCCAGGATCGCCCGTTCCTGTGCCGCGGTAGCGCCCTCGCCGATCAGCAGGCTCTTCATCTCGACCATCAGGACGATCGCGATGACGCCCAGCAGCACGCCGATCGCCATGGTGCCGATGCCGTCCCACACCGGGTCGCCTGTCACCACCGTCATACCGACGCCCGTCAAGGCCAGCACCAGACCCAGCAGCGCGCCGGTGTCCTCCAGCAGCACCACCGGTAGTTCCGGGTTGCGCGAGTTGCGGATGAACTGCCACCAGCTGGCTGTGCCCTTCAGCGGCTGGGACTCCACGAAGGCCGTGCGGAAGCTGTACCCCTCCAGTCCGATCGCCACCACCAGGATGACGATCGCCACAATCGGAGACGACAGATGCTCGGGGGCATGAATCTTGTGGTACCCCTCGTACAGGGCGAAGACCGACCCGAGCGTAAACAGCACCAGCGCAACAATGAAGGAGTAGAAGTACCGGCTGCGCCCATATCCAAACGGGTGCAGGCGATCTGCTTCCTTGCTCGCGGCACGCTGCCCGTACAGCAGTAGGCCCTGGTTCGAGGTGTCCGCCACCGAGTGCACAGCCTCGGCCAGCATCGAGGAACTCCCGGTGATCAAGAAGCCGACGAATTTAGCCACGGCGATACCGGCATTGGCTGCCAGTGCCGCAATGATCGCCTTCTTACTACCGCCTGCCGACATCGACTCTCCTTCTTTTCCCGCCCCGAAGATCGCTACGCGTCCGCGTCGACCGTTGCGATGAACACCCGGGCATCAGACTGCCCGATCAGCGTGACACTTCCGCCGTCGGCCGGCACCCAAACCGACTGCCCGGCATGTACTGCGAGGTCCGTCTCCGCGCCGTCCAGCTCGACGCGGCCCTGGGTGCACAGCAGTATCCGCGGCCCCTTGACCCCCACCGGTGTGCGCTCGCCGTCCACGAGATCGAACCGGGACAGGGCGAACTCCTTGGCGGGAGTGCGATACCACGTCTCCCCGTCGTCGGTGACCGTCTCGACGTGCAGATGCTTCTGGCTGGCCGGTGAAAAATCCAGCACCCGAAGCAATTCGGGTACGTCGACGTGTTTCGGAGTCAGTCCACCGCGCAATACGTTGTCGGAGTTGGCCATGATCTCTACCGCCAGACCACGCAGATACGCGTGCAGGTTCCCGGCAGGCAGATAGATCCCCTCCCCCGGTTCCAGGGTGAGCCGATTCAACAAAAGAGAGGCAAGCACCCCGGCGTCTGCGGGGTAGCGCTCACCCAATTCCAGCAGCGTGCGCGCCTCGGCGACAAAACGCCCGTCATCCGAGGACAGGTACCGCACCGCACCGTCCAACACGGCAGGCACCAGCTGATCCAGGCTCGGCTGCGGAAGTGTTATCCAGGTGGTGAACAGGGCCCGCAAGCCGTCGGCATCGGATTGGCCGTCCAGCAGATTCACGTACGGCGTCAGCTCGTCAACGTTCAAGGCACGAAACAGCTCGACCGTATCGGCCGGGTTGCGAAAACCTGCCAATGCTTCGAAACGGTCCAGTGCCACAACCAGTTCCGGCTTGTGATTCCGATCGCGGTAGTTGCGCACTGGAGAGTTAAGAGGCACGCCCGCCGCTTCCTCACGTGCGTATCCGTCGGCCGCCTGCTCCGCGCTGGGGTGTGCCTGCAGCGACAGCGGCTCGTCGGCGGCCAGCACCTTCAGCAGAAACGGCAGCTGATCGCCGAACTCCGCCACCGACGCCGACCCCAACTGCCCCGCCGGATCCGCGGCCACCACGTCGAGCAATGACTGTGCACCAGTGGCGGTTTCCAGGTAGGCCGGGTCGGCCGGATGCGCTCCCAGCCACAGCTCGGCCTCCGGATGCGGTGTGGGCGTACGGCGTCCGGTGAACTCGGCGATGGCCGTTCGCGAACCCCAGGCGTAGGTTCTGATCGCCCCCCTGAGCAGATTCACAGCCCGGATCTCCCCCCACCAAGCCGGGCGTAGACCGAGGCCATTTCGAATCGTGTCGCAAGCATCATCAACTGCGCCAGCTCCGATGGTCGCGCTGCCACCTCACCAAGGTCGGTGGTGCTCACCAGCTCTGCGTCGTCGACACCCTCGATCCGCGCCGCGACCGTCTCGAAGTCACCCGCGGTGGCCAGTGCCAGTATCCGCGGCGGCCCCTCGCCGCGCGGACCATCGATGAACTCGTCATGGAACAGCGATGACGACTCGGAACCTCTGCCCGACAATGCATCCCGCACCGCGGACAATGCCTGCGACAGGCCGCAGGCCGTGGCTGTGCGCTGCGTCAGTCGCAGCAAGGTCGATGCCGCATGCTCAGCCAGCGCCAGCGTGGCAGAACGATCCCCACACAGCACGGCGGGACCACCGGTCAAACGCGCCGCGATCGCCTTGGCGGCGTTGGTGAAGACTTCCCGCCCCACGGTGTTCCGGGACACCTCACCGTCCACCTCGTCGGCGATGGTCATGACATCGGCCGCGACGGTCCTGTCGACCACGCCCAGCACCGCGGCGCCCACCGCAAGATTGTGCGCCAGGCTGAACGTATCCGGCACACGCAATCGCGGTGCCAACGAAATCGCCCGACCCGCACCCGAATCCGCCAATGGTCCCTCATCGGGAGCCGCGATCACCACCCGAGCGCCCCGGCGAGTACCCACCGATACCGCAGCACTCAGCGCAGGGTCGCCGGCATCGTCACCGGCCACCACCATGACGTCCAGCGGGCCGATCCACACCGGCGCCCGCGTGGCAGTGACAAACGGAAGACTCACCGTGTCGGAAAAAGCCCCAGCCAGAATCGCCCCCGCAGTGGCGGCGGTGCCCCTGCCCGCGACCCACACGACGGCGCGCGATCGATCATCCGATCGCAGGTTGGCTAGTGCGCCTTCGGCGACGGCGGTACCCACGGCACGCACCTGCGAACCGGCCATGGACGCGGCCTCGAGCGAGCCATCCCGGTCGGCCGCCAACAGCCCCTCGGCGTCGTCCAGGTCGATGGTGGCGTTCATCAGGTCACGGCCGCGCTACGGCCGACCAACTCGGTGACACGCGTGACCACGCCCGCCACCTCTTCCTCAGTACGAGCCTCGACATTGAGACGCAGCAACGGCTCGGTGTTAGACGTGCGCAGGTTGAACCACGTTCCGGAGCCGACGTCGACGGTGACGCCATCCAGATGATCAATGGAAACAATCTGTGTATCAAATGATTTCAGGACGTCATCGATGCATGCCTTGGCATTCGCAACGCGGAAGTTGATCTCGCCCGACGACGCGTAGCGCTCGTAATCGGCCATCAGATCCGAGAGCGGCCGGTCCTGCTCGCTGAGCGCGGCGAGCACATGCAATGCCGCGAGCATGCCGGAGTCGGCTCCCCAGAAATCCCGGAAGTAGTAGTGGGCTGAGTGCTCTCCGCCGAAGATCGCTCCGGTCTCGGCCATCAGCGCCTTGATGTACGAGTGCCCCACCCGCGACCGCACCGGCGTGCCACCGTGCTCGACCACGAGCTCCGGAACGGCACGCGAGGTGATCAGGTTGTGGATGATGGTGCCACCGATCTCGCGCTCCAGTTCCCTGCGCGCCACCAAAGCGGTGACCGCGGAGGGCGACACGGCGCGACCACGCTCGTCGACCACGAAACAGCGGTCGGCATCGCCGTCGAAGGCGAGCCCGATATCGGCGCGTTCGGCGCAGACGAAGGCCTGCAAATCGCGCAAATTCTCCGGGTCAAGCGGATTGGCCTCGTGATTAGGGAAGTTGCCATCAAGCTCGAAGTACAAGGGCGCCAACGCGATCGACGAAATCGCACCGAGCACCGCCGGCGTGGTGTGTCCGGCCATGCCGTTACCGGCGTCCACCGCCACCCGAAGTGGGCGCGCCCCACTCAACGTAACCAGCGAGCGCAGGAACTCGCCGTACTCGGCGAGCACATCGCGCACGGCGACGGCGCCCTTCGCTCCGTCGTATGCCGGCACGCCCCTGATCAACTCATCGCTGATGATGGCCAGACCGGTGTCCTTACCCACGGGCTTGGCGCCCGCACGGCACAACTTGATTCCGTTGTACGCGGCCGGGTTATGGCTGGCGGTGAACATGGCCCCCGGGCAATCCAACAATCCGGATGCGAAATACAGCTGGTCGGTGGAGGCAAGCCCGATCTGCACGACATCGACACCCTGGGCAGTGACGCCGTCGGTGAATGCCTGAGCCAGGCTCGGCGACGAGTCCCGCATGTCGCGCCCCACCACGATCCGCAGCTGCGCGCCGGCGATGGTCTGCTCGGCTTTGACTAGCCGCGCAAAAGAGGCGCCCACATCGAAGACAAAGGACTCGTCGATCTGTTCACCCAGTAGGCCACGGACGTCATACGCCTTGATGACGGCGTGGACAGCGTCGACGGACCGGGCCATGACGAGGACACTCCTAGTGATCTGTTGAGAGGAAGGTGTTCGGTATCGCAGACCAGACTAGTGGTCGGCGCTCACCGAACGTGAACGTCCACCGAGCGAGGCTCGCCCGAGCGAGAAACGTCCGGCGAGACGGTACAGAATCTCACCGCACTAGCCTCACTCGGCACGAATGCTCGTTCGGACTAGCCTCACTCGCTGCACACGCTCGTTCGGGCGAGCCTCACTCGGCGGGATCAGGGAGAACCCGAAGGTGTCCACGCCGTCGACCGACCGGAGCCGGATGCACTGGCCTGGGGGCAGCAGCCGCGGCAGGCGAGCCCACATCGAGGATCGGCTCGCTGAAACCCGCCGCAGCGACCCTGACGCCAGTAGGTTCGCGCACCGCGTCGGCCAGCGCGACCAGGTCGTCATCCTCGGGGTTCGACGGCAAGGGTCCGCTATAGCGGACCAATTCCCACCCGCGGGGCGCGGTGATTCGGCTCGCGTGTTGCGCGCACAGGTCCCACGAATGCGGCTCGCTGGTTGTGGACAGCGGCCCGACCACGGCCGTCGAATCCGCATAGACGAACGTCAACGTCGCCACGGCGAAATTCGGGCACCCTGGCCGACAGCAACGACGGGGGGCTCTCACAAACGTTGAGGCTATCGTGCGCAAACACGTTCCGACCCGCAGACACGCCTAGTCACCGGGGCGAGACCCTCCGGTGACCTGCTCGTTGTGATTCGTCCGCCACAGCAGTCCCACCCTCCCCAATTTCCGCATACCATTCGGAACCATGTCACGCGACGGACGCCGCGGCGGGTCGGCTGCCGGATCAAGTTCACCGGGCTCACAGGGCTCCCGGCGGGGGCGCGATTTCCGCGGTCCCCTCCTGCCACCGACCGTTCCCGGATGGCGTACACGCGCGGAACGCTTCGACATGGCGGTACTGGAGGCTTACGAACCCATCGAACGGGCCTGGCAGGCGCGATTGGAGGGGTTGGACGTCGCAGTCGACGAAATTCCACGCATCCAGCCCAAGGATCCCGAGTCGGTGCAATGGCCGCCGGAGGTAATCGCGGACGGACCGATACCGCTGGCAAGACTGATTCCTGCGGGAGTGGACACCCGGGGCAATACCACCCGGGCGCGGATCGTGCTGTTTCGCAAGCCGATCGAACTACGCGCGAAGAAATCTGGAGACCTGTCGGATCTGCTGCACGATCTGCTGGTCGCGCAGGTTGCCACCCACTTAGGGGTGGAGCCCTCGGTGATCGACCCGACCATCACCGAGGAAGGCGACTAAACCGCCCGGTCGAGCACAAACGCCTAGCTAGATGATGCCCCGCTTCAGACGACGGCGCTCACGCTCGGACAGCCCACCCCAGATGCCGAACCGCTCGTCATTGGCCAGCGCGGATTCAAGGCATTCGTCCTTGACCTCGCAGCCCTGGCAGATGCGCTTGGCCTCACGAGTCGATCCGCCCTTCTCGGGGAAGAACGCCTCGGGATCGGTCTGTGCGCAGAGCGCTTTCTCCTGCCACTGATCGTCAGCAACTGCCATCAGCGCGTCAAAATCGTTCTGTACCAACGTTAGATGCGGACGTGCGGGCGGAAAGCCCGTCGCACCCGTGCCAACGCCGGAACTCAGCTCGTCGTGTACGCCTAATTCATTGCGTCCGTACAGCATCGTCCCGCCTCCTCACCATTCCCACTCGCAGTCATCGTGCCCGGTATGTGCCACATCTACTTTTCGGCCATTCCCATTCGAACATCTGATCGAATCCCGGTCTGCGCCTGTGACTTACAAACTCAGCCCGAGGAATGACACTGGTGTGATTACACACGTGTTCGCTGCCGGGGTCAAGCGAAGGAGAAAAATTCATACCATCTCCTACCGACAAAAACGGCGTGGCGCCCTCGTGGCGTGTCGCGACATTGCCGGCGCACTAGTCTCGGAGACCGTGAAACTCACCGTCCTCGTCGGCGGCGTCGGCGGAGCGCGGTTCCTCCTCGGCGTCCAGCGCTTGCTCGGATCAGACTCCAGCAAGCATCAGATAAACGCCATCGTGAACATTGGCGACGACGCCTGGATGCACGGTGTCAGGATCTGCCCTGACCTGGACACCTGCATGTACACCCTGGGCGGAGGGGTCGACCCGGACCGGGGCTGGGGGCACCGAGGCGAGACCTGGAATGCCATGGAGGAGCTCGCCGCGTACGGCGCCCAACCCGACTGGTTCTCGCTCGGCGACAGGGACCTGGCCACTCACCTGATACGCAGTCAAATGCTGCGAGCCGGCTACCCGCTATCAGCGGTCACCGAAGCGTTATGCAATCGATGGCAGCCCGGGGTGCGGCTGTTACCGGCCAGCGACGACCGCTGCGAGACCCACGTAGTGATCACCGACCCCGCCGACGGCGAGCAGCGCGCCGTCCACTTTCAGCAGTGGTGGGTGCAGCACCGAGCACAAGTCCCCACCCACAGTTTCGCGTTCGTCGGCGCGGACGAAGCAAAGTCGGGCCCAGGTGTTGCCGAGGCCATCGCCGAGGCCGATGCGGTCTTGCTGGCTCCGTCCAATCCGGTAGTGAGCATCGGCTCCATCCTGGCGGTCGGCGGAGTTCGCGGGGCGCTCCGCACAACCTCCGCTCCGGTCATCGGATACTCGCCGATCGTGTCCGGCAAGCCACTGCGCGGAATGGCCGACGAATGTTTGCGCGTGATCGGTGTCGAGGTCAGCTCGCAGGGTGTCGGGGAACACTTCGGCGCCCGCTCCGGGACCGGAATCCTGGACGGTTGGCTGATCGACGAGGGTGACGCCGCTCACATCGAAGGCATCCAGGTACGGTCGATTCCGCTACTCATGACCGACCCCGACGCCACCGCCGCCATGGTGCGCGCGGGCCTTGACATGGCCGGAGTTACCCTATGAGTTCACCTGCGGATTCCCCTGCCCCCGAACATGGTTCGGCCAGTCCGATCGAGATTCTACCAGTAGTTGGCATGCCCGAATTCCGCCCAGGCGACGACGTCGCCGCCGCCATTACCGCGGCAGCGCCATGGGTACGCGACGGCGATGTGGTGGTGATCACAAGCAAGATCATTTCCAAGGCAGAGGGACGGATAGTCGCCGCGCCCGCCGACCCCGACGCGCGAGACGCCTTGCGGCGTAAATTGATCGACTCCGAGTCGGTCCGCGTGCTGGCTCGCAAGGGCAAGACACTGATCACCGAGAACACCATCGGCATCGTCCAGGCCGCGGCCGGAATCGACGCATCCAATGTGGACACCGCCGAACTCGTGCTACTTCCCGTCGATCCCGACGCCAGCGCGGCGACGGTCCGCTCAGCTGTATCACGACAGCTGGGCGTGAACGTGGCCGTGGTGATCACCGACACCATGGGGCGGGCCTGGCGCAACGGACAGACCGATGCCGCCATCGGCTCGTCCGGCATTCCCGTCCTGTACGGCTACGCGGGCGCAAAGGACAAGCACGGCAACGAGCTTCAGGTGACCGAGGTCGCCATCGCCGACGAGATCGCCGCCGCCGCCGATCTGGTGAAGGGAAAGCTCACTGACGTTCCAGTCGCGGTGGTCCGGGGCCTGTCGGTGCCCGACGACGGCAGCGTGGCCCGCAATCTGCTGCGCTCGGGTCCGGACGACCTGTTCTGGCTCGGCACCGCCGAGGCCTTGGAGCAGGGGCGTCGCGACGCGGTGCTGGTGCGCCGATCCATCCGGGAATTCGCCGACATCGCAGTCGATCCCGACATGTTGCGAGAGGCCATCGGGGAGGCCTTGACTGCCCCCGCGCCGCATCACACCCATCCGGTGAGGTTCGTGTGGGTACGCGACGCAGAGACGCGGCGCGCACTCTTGGACGCTCTGAAACAGGCCTGGGTCAGCGACCTCACCGCGGACGGTCACGCCCAAGAGTCCGCGGAAAAGCGCGTGTCCCGCGGACAGATCCTTTATGACGCACCGGAAATCGTGATCCCGTTCCTGGTGCCCGATGGCGCTCACGACTATCCCGACGAGCGGAGGACGGCCGCGGAACGCACCATGTTCACCGTCGCCGTGGGTGCCGCGGTGCAGGCGCTGTTGGTCGCGTTGGCTGCGCGAGGTGTGGGCAGCTGCTGGATCGGGTCCACGATCTTCGCCGCAGACGTGGTGCGCGGCCAGCTCGAACTTGACGCATCGTGGGAGCCCATGGGCGCCATCGCGATTGGGTACCCCGAAGAACCAATGGAACCCCGCTCTCCCCTGCCTCCCGGCCAGATGCTGGTGGAACTGTGATGAGCGTTGGCCTGCACGAATCCACCGTCGAGCTGCTCTCATCGTGGGAGGCACCCGATCCCGAGCAGGACAGCGTGCGACATGCGGTGCTGGCATTTCTCGATGCAAATCCGGACGCGTGCCGTCGCCGCAGTGCCTCCGGCCACATCACCGCCTCGGCACTCGTGGTCAACCATGACGGATCTGAGGCGCTGCTGACCCTGCACCCCCGGGTGGGCAAGTGGCTGCAGCTGGGTGGCCACTGCGAGGATGAGGACGCCACCATCGGGGCGGCGGCGCTGCGGGAGGCCACCGAGGAATCCGGCATCGATGGCCTTGTTCTTTCCCCGAACTTACTTGCGGTGCACGTACATCCGATCACTTGCTCATTGGACGTACCGACACGCCACCTCGATCTGCAATTCCTGGCGCGCGCACCGGAAGGCGCACAGATCACCGTCAGCGATGAATCGCTCGACCTGCGCTGGTGGCCCATCGACCAGGTCCCGGCCGACGACCACTCCGTCGTCACATTGGCGCGGCGTGCCGAGGCGCGGCTGCGCTAGTGACCCTCGACACGCAGATAGATGCGTGATTTCCCGGAGGGCAGCTCACCGGTGAAGACGCTGATGCCGTACATGCTGTCGGCAACCCCATAGCGCCCATGTGGCATCTCGCATGAGAACCCGGCCTTCAACCAGTCCGGATCCGTCCGTTGCGGTATGCGATCACAGGGTACCTGCTCGGTCCGAATGGGCTTTCCGCGCAGCAGCATTGGCTCCGGGGGCGACGCCGACTCGAAGGCCCCGGAACGCCATCCCTGGCCCACGAACGGTTCGGGGAAGTACGTCATGGAGACCAGGGTGTACGAGTCGGGAATGATCAGCTCGACCATCTTGAGGTTGTCTCGGGCGCGCTTCAGGTCGAGCGCCTGTCGCTCGTAGTCAACCTTGCCGGAACAGCCGATCAGTGCGAGAGCAGTTGCGCCACAAGCCAATAGCCGCCCGATGTACATCGGCTATACGTCCGACGAGTACCGGATGCCGCCGTCGGGAATGGTGACTCCGGGCCATACCCGAGCGCCGCGCAGGAGCTCGCATCGGGCGCCGATATCGGCGCCGTCGCCAATCACCCCGTCGCGCACCAATGCCCGCGGACCGATGCGTGCACCGAATCCGATGATCGAGCGCTCCACCACGGCGCCCGCCTCGATGCGCGCGCCATCGAACACGACCGCACCGTCAAGCCGTGCTCCCGGGCCGATTTCGGCACCACGTCCCACCACGGTGCCGCCGATCACCAGCGCGCCGGGCGCCACCGAGGCACCGTCGTGCACCAACGCCTCCCCCGGATGTTCGGGGATCGCTGGAGACGGCGCGATGCCTCGAACCAGATCGGCCGAGCCACGCACGAAGTCCTCAGGAGTGCCCATATCGCGCCAGTAGCTGGTGTCCACGAATCCGCACACCTTTGCGCCGCTGCTGAGCAATCCCGGAAAGACCTCCCGCTCAACCGAAACCGGCCGGCCCGTCGGGATCTGCTCGATGAGCTCGCGGCGGAACACATAGCACCCGGCATTGATCTGATCGGTGGGCGGATCCTCGGTCTTCTCCAGGAACGCGGTGACCCGTCCATCGGAATCGGTGGGCACGCAACCGAATGCGCGCGGATCACCCACCCGCACCAGATGCAAGGTCAGGTCGGCCTGCGTCTGTTCATGCTGCGCCATCAGTTGTTTCAGATCCAGACCGGACAACACATCACCGTTGAAGATCAGTGAGGTGTCGTAGCGCAGGTGGTCCAGCACATTCCGGATGGCACCGCCGGTCCCCAGCGGTTCGTCCTCGTACACATAGGTGATCGACAGGCCTAGCTTGGATCCGTCGCCGAACTCCGACTCGAAGACCTCTGCCTTATAGGACGTCCCGAGCACCACATGGTCGATCCCGGCCGCCGCCACTCGCGACAGCACATGCGTCAGGAAGGGGAAGCCTGCGATGGGCAACATCGGTTTGGGCGCCGAGAGGGTGAGCGGGCGCAGCCGGGTGCCCTGCCCTCCCACCAAGATGACGGCATCGGCTTTCATGCGCTCAGACATATCACCCTCCTTGCTTCTGCTGGCGCCGATTGGCGCGGATCGCGGCGCGCACCACGACCGTGGATCTCGCGGCGAGCGCCCCCCGGATGCTCCAGCGCAACGGCGCCTGCCACCAGCGCGGATGACGGTCCGACTGGAAGATGTAGACACTGTCGTGGTGCGCGCCCAGGCTGCGCGCCGGATCGCGTCCGGCGGCATGACCTTTCGCATGCACGACCTCGGCGCTGGGCGCGTACACGTTCTGCCAGCCCGCCCGCGCTAGCCGGTCCCCGAGGTCGACGTCCTCCATGTACATGAAGTAACGCGGGTCGAATCCGCCAATCGCGTCATAGGCCGTGCGCCGCAGCAGCAGGCAGGAGCCGGACAGCCACCCGACGACGCGCTCGGACGGCTCCATCCGGTCCTGGCGGTACGCCGCCGTCCACGGATTTGAGGGCCACACCGAACCCAGGAGTGCGTGCAGTCCGCCCCCCGCCAGGGTGGGCACCACCCGTGCAGAGGGATACACCGAGCCGTCGGGCTCGCGTATCAACGGGCCCAACGCGCCCGCGGCAGGCCAGCGTTCCGCAACCTCCAGCAGGTCATCGAGACTCCCCGGACCCCACTGCACATCCGGGTTGGCAACCACGATCCACTCGGCATCCGGGTCGACCTGGGCGACTCCCAGGTTGGCGGCCTGCCCATACCCGACGTTGCCTCCGGTACGGAGGAGCTCGACGTCGTGATCCTGCGCGGCGGCCTCAGGTGCGCCATCGGTGGAACCGTTGTCGGCGAGGATCACGCGCAGCGGCCGGTCCGTCGCGTGACGGAGCGTCGTGAGAAAGCGGTGCAGATGCTCGCCAGGCGAGTACGTCACCGTCACAACGGCAAGCTGGTCCTTCACGGATGAGCCACTTGGGCGAAGAGGATCCGGCACGGTGCTAGAGGGTACCTATGCCTGTTCTGTGGCCAACGCCGCAGCCAACGCGTCCCGCCAATCGCGAAGCGGAGGCAGACCCAGCTCTGCCCAGTGGCCGCCATCGAGTGCCGAATACACCGGCCGGGGCGCCGGGCGCGGCATATCGGCAGACAGGCACGGCTGAACCCGCGAGGGATCGGCTCCCACCAGCTCGAACACGACCTTCGCCCAGTCGAATCGATTCACGACACCGCCCCCGGCGGCATGCAAGAGTGGCGCATCGACGGAAGAAGCCGCCAAGTCCAGCAGCGCATCCGCGAGATCCGCCGCGTACGTCGGGGACCCGGTCTGGTCGGTCACCACACGGACGGGCCCGTCCCCGGCCGCCAGTCGCCTCATGACGCCGACGAAGTCGCCTCCGACTCCGGTATAGACCCACGCCGTACGCACCACCTGGGCCGTCGGCAACACATCATGAACAGCCTGTTCTCCGGCGAACTTGGTGCGCGCGTAAACACCCGTCGGGGCCGTAGCGTCATCCGGACGGTACGGATGCGGACTCCCGTCGCCGAACTCCCCACCGAACACGTAGTCGGTCGAGATATGGATCATCCGGGCGCCAACCTCGCGGCACGCCCGGGCCACCCTGGCCGCACCCTCGGCGTTCACCGCATATGCCCTGGCCTCGTCGGTTTCCGCGACGTCCACCGCGGTGTAGGCGGCGCAATTGATCACGGTGTCCCCCGCAGCAACCACACCATCAGGCGTACCGTCACGGGTAATATCCCAGTCGGTAGAGGTCAGAGGACGAATGGGGAGTCCGCGACGCTTAGTTCGGGCTATGAGGTGAGAGCCGAGTTGGCCCCCTGCTCCAGTGATGACAAGCACGCCCAGAGTCTGGCACGCCGGGTTCGCTTCCAAGGGATGGGCGCTACGTCGACGTAGCCTTGACGAGGCTGGATATCTTGTTGCCCGGCAAAAGCTGGGGACCCGGAGAGGAAATGGACCGACATCGTGGCTGACTCTCGCGCGAGCGGATCCCAGACCGAACGTCCCCTGTGGCGCGTCATCGCGACGCTGGCTGCGGTCGCCGTCATGGTGATCACCGGAGCGGCGTGGGGAAAAATCGGCAACATCGATCCGACCATCGCTCGGTTCGATCTGCCGGGCCTGTTCGGCAATGCCAGGCAGCCCGACGACGGCGCTATCGACATCCTCATGGTGGGCGTGGACAGCCGCAGCGACGCGCACGGCAATCCGCTCTCGCAGGAAGAGCTGTCGATGCTGCGGGCCGGTGACGAAACAGCCACCAACACCGACACCATCATCCTCATCCGCATTCCCAATAACGGGAAGTCGGCGACCGCAATCTCAATCCCCCGCGACTCGTACGTCGCCGTCCCGGACGGCACCAAGGGAAAGATCAACGGCGTCTACGGCGAAGCCAAGGAGAACGACCGGCAGAAGCGTGTCGAGTCCGGTGAGACGTTGGAGGCCGCCGAGCGCGAATCGGTGGACGCCGGACGTTCGGCGCTCATTCAAACCGTCGCCAAACTCACCGGCGTCACCGTCGATCGCTACGCCGAGATCAGCATGCTCGGATTCGTGCTGATGACGGACGCGCTGGGCGGCGTCAACGTCTGCCTCAACGAGGCTGTCTACGAACCGATGTCGGGTGCCGATTTCCCCGCCGGGCCGCAGACGCTCGATGGTCCGAACGCGTTGAGCTTCGTGCGGCAGCGCCACGACCTGCCCCGCGGGGACCTCGATCGCGTGGTTCGCCAGCAGGTGGTGATGTCGTCCCTAGCGCATTCGGCGCTCTCCGGAGGAACGCTGACGAACACCACGACCTTGGGCAAGCTGCGCGACGCCATCACCCGCACCGTGGTGCTCAGCCAGGGTTGGGACGTCATGGACTTCATCCAACAGCTCCAGAAGCTTTCCGGGGGGAACGTGGCATTCGCTACCATTCCCATTCTGCGCGAGGACGGTTGGACTGAGGACGGCACACAGAGCGTCGTCAAGGTCGACCCCGACCAGGTACGCAGCTGGGTCAGCGGCCTCCTGGACCAGCAGGCTCAAGGCAAGACCGAAGAGGCCACCTACTCCAAGGACCAAACGACGGCCGACGTCGTCAACGAGACCGAGATCAACGGGCTCGCCGCAGCCGTATCGGAGCTGTTGGTAGGCAAGGGTTTCACCGCTGGCAAGGTCGGCAACAACGACCGCGATCATGCGGGCAGCAGCCAGGTTCAGACGGCCAAACAGGACGACACCGGCGCCAAGGCGGTGGCCGAAATCCTAGGGCTCCCGGTGGTGGAGAAGCAGGGCCTCGCCGAGCACACCGTTCGGGTGGTGCTGTCCAGCGACTACCACGGTCCGGGGTCGGGCCGCGACACCAAGCCCGCCGCCTCGGAAACCGGCTCCACTGAGGAAGACGTACCGCCGCCTCCCCCGTCGCCGATCTTTACGGCTGCCAACGGTCCGCGCTGCGTCAACTAATGACAACATTGACCCCACTTCTGTTGGGCGACCTGAATAATCCGGCCCCACGGATCACTTACTACGACGACGCCAGCGGCGAACGGATCGAACTTTCGACGGTGACGCTGGCCAACTGGGCGGCCAAGACCGCCAACATGTTGCGCGACGAATTCGGCGCAGGCCCGGGTTCGACGGTCACGGTACGGCTCCCCGCGCATTGGCAGACCGCCGGTGTGCTGCTCGGAATCTGGTGGGCCGGCGCCGAAGTGGTATTCGGCGCCGAGGCCGACGCCTCAGACACACAGGATGTGGCGTTCTGTACGCCCGGCGACGAGCCTTTGGCCGATGAGGTGTGTGTGCTGTCCCTCGACGCATTCGGGCGTCCCGTGCCCAATTTGCCGCTCGGGCTGACCGACTACTCGACCGCGGTCCGGGTGCACGGAGACCGCTTCACCCCCGCCGGCGCGGGACCCGCGTTGAACGGCCGCAGTGTCGAAGACGTTGCCGACGCCGCGCGGGAAGCCGCTGCGGCACTGGGCATCACGGCCGAGGATCGAGTGCTTTCCACCGGCTCATGGGAAACCCCGGAGGCGCTGATCGCCAATCTGCTGGCGGTACTGATCGCGGGGGCGTCAGTGGTACAGGTGGCCAACCCCGACCCTGCCGCGCAGGAACGACGGGTCGTCTCCGAGAAGGTGACGAAGACCCTTTGAGCGCCGAGAAGGCACTCACGTACGGATTCTGGCCGAATTCCGTACGTGAGTGCCTTCTCACCGTCAGGGGTTAGGACGTCAGGAGCGCGCGGCTCATCACGACGCGCTGAATCTGGTTGGTGCCCTCGTAGATCTGGGTGATCTTGGCATCGCGCATCATGCGCTCCACCGGGAAGTCGGTGGTGTATCCGGCGCCGCCAAACAGCTGCACGGCATCGGTGGTGACCTCCATGGCCACATCGGAGGCGAAGCACTTCGAGGCCGAGGAGATGAAGCCCAGGTTCTTCTCGCCGCGCTCTGCGCGCGCGGCGGCGGTGTACACCATCAGGCGGGCGGCCTCCACCTTCATCGCCATATCGGCCAGCATGAACTGCACACCCTGGAAGTCGCTGATGGACTTGCCAAACTGCTTGCGGTCCTTGGTGTATGCGATCGCCTGATCCAACGCGCCCTGGGCGATGCCGAGGGCCTGCGCACCGATGGTCGGGCGGGTGTGATCCAGCGTCTGCAGTGCGGTCTTGAATCCGGTGCCGGGCTCGCCAATGATCCGGTCACCCGGGATGCGGCAGTTCTCGAAGTACAGCTCGGCCGTCGGCGAGCCCTTGATGCCGAGCTTGTGCTCCAGCGGACCGACGGTGAATCCCTCATCGTCCTTGTGCACCATGAACGCCGAGATCCCGTTGGCCTTCTTGTCGGGGTCGGTCACCGCCATCACGGTGTACCAAGACGACTTGCCGCCGTTGGTGATCCAGCACTTGGATCCATTAAGAATCCAGTCGTCACCGTCGGCCTTCGCGCGGGTGCGCATGCTGGCGGCATCGCTGCCGGCCTCGCGCTCCGACAGTGCATACGAGGCCATGGCCTCGCCGCTGGCGATCGAGGGCAGCACCTGCTTCTTGAGCTCGTCGGAGCCGTTGAGGATCAGCCCCATGGTGCCGAGCTTGTTGACGGCGGGGATCAGTGACGAAGAAGCGCACACTCGCGCAACCTCCTCGATCACGATGACCGCGGCCACGCTGTCGGCGCCCTGGCCGTCGTACTCCTCGGGCACGTGCACGGCGTTGAAGCCCGACGCGACCAGCGCATCCAGGGCCTCCTGCGGGAAACGCGCCTTCTCGTCGACGTCCTTGGCGTGCGGAGCGATCTCTTTCTCAGCCAATCCCCGGATTGCGGCACGCAGCTCGTCGTGCTCCTCAGCAAGCTTGAACAGGTCAAACGACGGGTTTCCGGCCATCATGCCCTCCAGGGTCAATCGGAGTTAGTCGCCATTAACTGTACTTCACACTCAAATTTAGTCCTCGAGCAGTCTGCGCCGCAGTGCCTCATCCTTTTCCAAAACCGTCGCTTCCATGCTCGCCTGGAACGCAACCACCTTCTGTCGCAGCGCGGTGTCGGACACCCCGAGGATCCGAGCGGCCAGCAGCCCGGCATTACGGGCGCCGCCGATGGATACCGTCGCCACGGGCACACCGGCGGGCATCTGCACGATGGATAGCAGGGAATCGAGGCCATCCAGACGCGCCAGCGGCACCGGGACGCCAATCACCGGCAGCGGAGTCGCCGAGGCCACCATGCCCGGCAGATGGGCGGCGCCGCCCGCGCCGGCGATGATTACTTGAAGGTCCCGGTCCGCGGCTGTTTGCGCATACTCCAGCATGCGCCCCGGCGTCCGGTGCGCCGAAACGACACCCACCTCGAACGGAATCTCGAACTCCGCCAAAGCATTCGCGGCATCCGACATCACCGACCAGTCGCTGTCGCTGCCCATGATCAGGCCGACCCGTGCGCTCACTTGTGCCATCCCTTCTTCGCGCTAGCGCTCATCAGCATGTGCCCGCCAACCATCCGTCCATTCACCATGCGACAACCAGTGCGCGGCCCGCTCCGCGCGCTCACGCACCTCGGCCACGTACTGCGGATCCGCCAGCGAACCATCCACGCGGCCTTGAATATTCACATGTCCGAGCTTGCGGCCGGGGCGCTCACCCTTGCCGTACAGGTGCACCTTCGCCTCCGGGATCCGGCCCATCAAGTGGTGCACACGTTCGTCGAGGGACATTGCCGGCGTCTCCGGCGCCCCGAGCACGTTGGCCATGACCGTCACGGGGGCAAGGGGTTCGGTGGAGCCCAGCGGATAGTCGAGCACCGCACGAAGATGCTGCTCGAACTGCCCGGTCCGCGCGCCGTCCATGCTCCAATGACCGGAGTTGTGTGGTCGCATCGCCAATTCGTTGACCAGCAGTCGGCCGTCGTTGGTTTCGAAGAGCTCCACGGCCAGACATCCGGTCACCCCGAGCTCGCGGGCAATCCGCAGCGCGAGCTCCTCGGCCTGCAGCGCAAGCTCGTCGGGCAGCTCGGGCGCCGGCGCGATGACGACGGCGCAGATCCCGTCTCGCTGAACGGTTTCCACGACTGGCCAGGCCGCGCCCTGCCCAAAGGGCGAACGGGCCACCATGGCCGAGAGTTCACGCCGCATCTCGACGCGCTCCTCGGCAAGCAGCTCGACACCGGCAGCCAACTGTTCGGCCGCCACGGTGCGCGCCTCGTCGAGATCGTTGGTGATCCACACGCCACGGCCGTCGTATCCGCCGCGCACGGCCTTCAACACGACCGGATTACCGGTGTCGGCGACGAACCGCTCGACATCGGCGACGCTCAGAACATCCGCGAAACGCGGCACCGGGGCGCCGATGCTGTGCAGCTTGCGCCGCATGAACATCTTGTCCTGCGCGTAGATGAGCGCCGACGGCGGCGGCTGCACATTGACGCCCTCGCTCTGCAGCACTGCGAGCGAATCTGTGGGGACGTGCTCATGGTCGAAGGTCAACACGGTGGCACCCTTGGCCGCCCGCCGCAGGTCATCCAGATCGGTATGCGATCCCAACACCACATCGGGGGTGACCTGAGCCGCCGGCTCATCGGCCGTATGCGCCAGTACCCGGAGCGTCTGACCGAGCGCGATCGACGCCTGATGGGTCATCCGAGCCAGCTGACCACCGCCGATCATCGTGACAATCGGCGGAGAGGTTCGGGCGTCAGACACACAGATATGTTGTCATGCTCGCCGAGCCGCGCGGCTAGAACGGTCTGTCGCCGCAAATCCCCGCACGCTCCATCTTGCGGACCGCGGGCCAATAATCCTGCACCGCATAGTGTTGTGTCGATCGGTTGTCCCAGATGGCGAAGCTGTTGGGTGTCCAGCGCCAGCGCACCTGAAACTCCGGCACCGACGCCTGCCGTTGGAGGTACTGGAGCAGCTCGGATGCGCCCGGCGCGAAGTCCATGCCGAACCGCACGGTCTCCGGCCGGTGGAAATTCACCAGATGCGTGGCAAAAGAGTTGACGAACAGAATCTGTTCCCCTGTCTCCGGATGGGTGCGCACCACCGGATGCTCGGCATCCGGGAACCGCTCGTGCAGTTCATGACGCCGCCGCGTCGACATGGCCGCGCCGAAGCTGGCCTCGATCGAGTGTCGGGCCGCGAGTCCGTCGATGCTCTCGCGCACCGCCTCGGGCAGCCGGCGATACGCCTCCGCCATGTTGACCCAGATGGTGTCGCCACCGACGGCAGGTGTTTCGACGCAGCGCAGCACGCATCCCATTGGCGGACTTTCCCGCCAGGTTGCATCGCAGTGGTAGGAGTTCTCGTAATGCTCTGGAGCGCTATCTATCTCCTTGTAGATCCGCACCAGCCCGGGATGGTCGGGGTCGCTGCCCGCCACCGGATGATCCTCGAGCGGCCCGAAACGCTGCGCCAGCGCGACGTGCTCACCGCGGGTGATGTCCTGATCACGCACGAACAACACCTTGTACTCCAGCAGTAGGCGCCTGAGTTCGTCGAAGAGCTCGTCACTGCGCGACACCTCGGCCAGATCAACGTCGAACAACTCCGCACCAATGGTGCACGTCAATGGTTGTGCGCGCATTGTGTTCAGTGCGGCAACGTTATTCATCTTTCCTCCAATATCAGATTGAGAAGACCGACTGTCCGACGGTGGTCCCGGACTCGAGATCGCGGTGCGCGACCACCGCCTCCTGCAGCTCGTAGCGGCGCCCGATGTCGACCCGAATGCGGCCCGCCGCGACATGCCCGAACAGCTCCCCCGCCAGCTCCGCACGCTCGCGCGGGTCCGCAATGTAGTCGGCGAGTGCGGGCCTGGTGACAAACAGCGATCCCTTGGCGGCCAACTGCATTGCGTCGATGGGCGGTATCGGACCCGATGCGGTGCCGAAACACACCAGCAGCCCGCGCCGCACCAACGAGTCGAGCGAGGATTGATACGTGGTCCTACCGACACCGTCGTAGACGACGGGAACTCCCGCACCGTCGGTGATGTCCCGCACCCGCCGGGGTACGTCCTCGCGTGGGTAGATGAGTACGTGTGCACAACCATTGGCCCGAGCAATGTCGGCCTTCTCCTCGGTCGATACCGTGCCAATTACGTTGACGCCCAGCAGGTTCGCCCACTGCAGGAATAACAGCCCCACCCCGCCCGCGGCGGCATGTAGCAATACGGTGTCCCCGGCCCGCAGCGGATGGATGCGCCGCAGCAGATAGGCCGTCGTCAGCCCGCGCATAGTGATGGCCGATGCGGTGTCGAAGGCGATGCCGCCGGGCAGCCGGATCAGATGTTCGGCGGGCATCACGCGTTCGGTGCTGTACGCGCCGAGTGGGCTGCCCGTATAGGTGATCCGGTCCCCAACGGCGACGTCAGAAACCCCGGGCCCCGTTGCTTCGACGACGCCCGCCGCCTCCACGCCCATTCCCGCGGGTAATGCGGCGGGGTACACCCCCGTGCGGAAGTACGTGTCCGCGAAGTTCAGGCCCACCGCGTGATGACGGACGCGCACCTCGCCGTGCCCCGGATCACCGACCGAGACATTCTCTCCGCGGAGGACCTCTGGTCCACCGGTCTCGTAGAACCGCACTGCGTAAGCCACTGGGTGCCTTCCATTGAAGCTGTTGTCCTCTCTGACGCTAGGCACGCGAGGCCCGGATTACTTATCATTAGGGGACAGATAGATATTCTTTTCGGGACATGGGTATGGAGAAACGACTCGCGCGATTCGCGGCGTTGAGCGGGTACATCGACGTCGCGACCGCATCCGGCCTCGATCCGGCGCGGATGATGCGGGACCACGGGCTGGATCCGGCAGGGGCCACGCAGCCCGATCGCTGGGTGGTGGCCACGGGAGTCGTGGCACTGCTGGAAGCCTCGGCCGCCGCGAGCCGGCTCGACGACTTCGGTCTCAGACTGGCCGAACGGCGACGCCTCTCCAGCCTCGGACCGCTCAGCCTGGTGTTGCGCGAGCAGCCGACCGTACGCGATGTCGTCGCGATGTTGTGCCGGCACGAAACCATGTACAACGAGTCACTGCGGATCCGTGTCGTGGAACGCGACGGGATTGCGGCGCTCCGACTGGATCTCGACGTGGGTGGGGCCGCCGAGAACGCGCAATCCACCGACTTGGCGATGGCCGTGCTTGTGGGGGTCCTCCGCACCTTCTTGGGGAACACCTGGCACCCGCTGAAGGTAAATCTGCGCCGTGCGGGCGTCACAGACCGCGCCATGCATCACCGGGTCTTCGGCCCGAGCATCGCATTCGAGCAAGTGCTCAACGAGATCGTGATGTACACAGCCGACCTTGACCGCCGAAACGACCGCTTCGACCCGCTGCTGCGTGAATACAGCCAAGCCCTTCTCGAATCATCGGAGCGACCCCGCGATATCACCACCGCGGATCGTGTCCGAGATCTCATCGAGCTACTCCTGCCCGTCGGTCGCTGTTCGGTGGACCACGTCGCACGCAGCCTGGGAGTCGACCGGCGGACCGTCCATCGGCACCTGGCGACCGAGGGTACGAGTTTCACCGATCTCGTTGACTCGACGCGGCTCGATGTGGCCGACCACCTGGTCACGAGCGGTCGCCACACCCTCACCGACGTCTCCGAGATGCTGGCGTTCTCGTCACCAAGCAACTTCAGCCGGTGGTTCCGCGCCCATCACGGCATGAGCCCACGCGCGTGGCGCAACCTCCGCACGGGCGGGACCCGGCCGAACAGCTGAGCGGCCGTGCAAACCCGGAGGTCTGCGGACCGCTTCGCACTGCCCTGCCATGTTCCGTACACTCGCCATTTGTGTCTTTCGCCGATGCCACCATCGCCCGGCTGCCCCGGTTCATCCGGCCTGTCGCCGAGCGGCACCACGAGCTGATCAAGTTCGGCATCGTCGGGGCCACCACCTTCGTCATCGACTCGGGCATCTTCTACGCGCTCAAGCTGACGATCCTGGAGCCCAAGCCTCTGACCGCGAAGATCATCTCCGGCATCATCGCCGTCATTGCCTCGTACATCCTCAATAGGGAATGGAGCTTCCGGGACCGCGGCGGTCGCGAAAAGCACCACGAGGCGCTGCTGTTCTTCGGCGTCAGTGGCATGGGCGTGCTCATCGCCATGCTCCCACTGTGGGTGTCGAGCTACGTCCTCGAGCTGCGCGTGCCGAACGTCAGCCTGACGATGGAGAACATCGCCGACTTCATCAGTGCCTACATCATCGGCAACCTGCTGCAGATGGCGTTTCGGTTCTGGGCCTTCCGCCGCTGGGTGTTCCCCGATGAATTCGGCCGGCAGGGCGGCGATGAGCCGGTAGCGCTGGTCGATACCGCCGACGCGTCCCCCGCCAACGAAAATGACGCCGAAGACGACGCCAACATCACCCCGCTGCACCCGAATGCGGGGCTGCCCAACGGCGCCACCGCGCATTACGGCACCGAGGTCGGTCGCGGCCTGTACGGCTCAGCGCATCACGTGGCGGGTGGCCGCTCTCGGCCGCGCCCGGTCGAACGGCTGTCGCCCTCCTCGGAACCGAGGGTGTCGAAAACCTCGTGATACAGCAGCGAGTGGACGTACTCCACTCGCGGTATCTCGTGAAACTCCAGCGGGTCCTGTGACGCCGATTCGATGATCAGCGTGCCGGTACGCAAGATTCTGTCCACCAGGCCGTGCCGGAACTCGACGCTATTGACCCGTGCCAGCGGAATGTCGATTCCCGAGCGGCTCAACAACCCGTGACGGAACATGACGCGCCGGTCGGTGATGACGAAATGCGTGGTCAACCAGTTCAGGAACGGCCACACGCTCAACCAGCCCACCAGCACCAACCAGACGACGCCGATGGCGATCATCACGACGTTCTTCGCGGTCGGCTGCCAATCGGTGTTATCGACCATCGCTGCGACGAACGCCGCCGCACCGGTGGACACAATCAGCACCACCGTCGGCCCGATCAATCGCTTCCAATGCGGATGACGGTGCAATACCACCTGCTCGTCGTCGGCAAGCACATTCTCCGGATAGGCCACGTTGGGCGACTTTACTGGTCGTCTGACGGACGGAGGTGGGTAATGTCCCCCGCCGACACAGCGGTGAGACTCCCATCGGAGCTCTCAATATGCAGCTGCCCGTTATCGCCGAGCCCGACGGCGACGCCAGTAAGTTCACGATCACCCGGCAGCTCGGCACGCACCCTCGACCCCAGGGTGACGCTGCGCGCGCGGTAGTCCTCCAACAGCCGCTCATCGACGCCCCTCGCGGTGCGCCAATGCTCAATACGACCGCCGAGCTCGCGGAGCACGGCGCGGGCCAACTCGCTGCGATCGGGATTCGCCCAGCCGAGGATCGCCAGGGATGTCGCATTCGGGTCGGGCAGCTCATGCTCGGTGAAGGTGGCGTTGAGCCCGAGGCCCAGCACGATGACCGGCTCCCCCGGCACCACTTCGGCCAGGATGCCGCAGAGCTTGCGTCCGTCGACGAGAACGTCGTTGGGCCACTTGAGCCCGGCCTGGATGCCGCTGGCCTCGGCGACCGCGTCGACGATCGCTACCCCGGCAAGCAGCGGCACCAGTCCCCACCGGTCCGGCGGCACCTCACCCACGGCGATGCCCACCGACATCGTCAACTGTGTGTGCGAAGGCGCGGCCCAGTTGCGACCGTGGCGGCCGCGGCCGGCGGTTTGGTGTTCGGCGAGCAAGACGACACCGTCGATGTCCTCGCCGGCTGCGGCGCGTGCCACCAGATCTGCGTTGGTGGATCCGGTTTCGTCGACAACGTCGATGCGGCGCCACTGTCCGGTGCTGTCGGTGAGGGTCAAGCTGTCCAGCCGATTACGTTCAGTCACGGTCCCAGCCTAGGGCTCTGGCTCTGCAGCGTGGAGCGAACGTCCATGAGCGCAAACCCCAGCAGATTCAAGCCTTCCCACTGCGCCGGATCGACTGCTCGCGGATCGTCCGCGGCCATGCCGATCCCCCACACCCGATCGACCGGGCTTGCCTCGACGATCATCTCGTCGCCCGTACCGCACAAGTAGTCGCGCAACCCTTCGCTCTGTGAGAACTTGGCAAGATTTCCCTCTACCACCGCCTCGAAACGGATCTCCTGCCAGAGGAGTTCGTCGAAGTTCGACACCCGGCGCCCCAGCTCTTTCACCTCTCGCGGGTGATCCGCCGCAAGGATCAGCTCGGCGGTGACGGCATCACCGAACAGCATGGCCTTGCGCCACATCATGTAGTGCTCCGCGGTGCGATAACGCAGCCCTTCCACCGTGAATTCCGCTGGCCACCACTGGCTCAGGCAGCTCGGCCCCAACAGTCCGTCGGGCAGCGGCTGATGCCCCCAGAAGAACAGGTACGTCATATCCCCTCCGTCGCCGATCGCGCCTTCCGGTTAGTGAGTAGTACCCGCCGCGCGGATCGTCAACTGATTTCCGCGGCGGCCCGTTCTGCGAGGTTCTCCTCAACTTCGTGCACCCACACCCCATGGGCATGCGTGGTGTCCACCTCGATCTCGAAACGCTCCGTCATATCCGGGGTGATATCGGCCAGGTTGACATAGAACTGCTCATACCATCGGCGGTGCTGATAGACGGCGCCGTCCTCCTGGGTCAGCAGCGGATTGTCGATGCGAGTCTTGTTCTTCCAGATCTCGACGTCTTCCAGGAATCCGTCACCGAAGGACTTGGCCAGGGCGGCGGCGAGCTTGCGCGCATTCTCGGGTGGCAGGGTGGGCATCTCCTGGATGGCCACCCCCCACTGCAGCACGAAAGAATCATGTGTCACCGGGTAGTGACAATTGATGAGCGCCACCTCTACGGTGAAGCCGGGTCCGAGGTCGTTGTGAATCCAGTCGATCATGTACGCGGGCCCGAAATAGGTAGCCTCCGAGCGCACACCCGTTCCCTCCCAAAGCTTCTTGGGATCGGGCACATAGTCGGGCCGCGGCGTGGATTCCATGAACTGGCTGGCCGTCTGCCCCTCGATGACGTTCTTGAAATACGTCGGGTACGCGTGGTGGATGTAAAAGAAGTGCGCCATGTCGACGTTGTTGTCGACAATCTCGCGGCAGTGCGATCCCTCGATGAGGATCGAATTCCATTGCCACGGAGACCATTTGCCCTCTTCATAGCCTGCGATCGTCGGCGGGGCAAGTTCAAGCGGCGGGGCCGAGCCCTCCGGGTCATGCCAGATCAACAACTGGCCGTTCACCTCAAGGGTGGGCCAGCTGCGGGTGCGGGCCAGTTTCGGGGTGCGCTTGGCGTATGGCACCAGCGTGCATTTGCCGTCGCCACCCCAGCGCCAGTCATGGAACGGGCACGCGACGTTGTCGTCCTTGATGGTGCCCTGCGACAGGTCTCCGCCCATGTGCCGGCAGTATCCGTCCAACACCTTGATATCGCCGCGGGAGTCGGTGAACACCACCAGCTTGGTGCCGAACGCCTCGATACCGTGCGGCTCGCCGTCGCGAAACGACTCGGCCAACCCCAGGCAATGCCAACCCCGAGCGAATCGGGTCATCGTTGTGCCGCTGTCGATTTCGCGGATCACGTCAGTCTCGGTCATGGGCTGTCCTTTCGCTGACTGATGTCCATACTGCGCTCTACAACAACCGTTGTCGCCCATACGCCGCGAATTGAGCATCGAGTGCGGTTTTGTCCTGCGGCCCCATCCGCTCGAACACCGGGGTGCCCCTTCCCGCCCACCGGAACACCGGCTCGTCGGTGTGCCAGCGCTGCGCCTGCAGCTCGCGTTTGAGCACCTTGTTGGAGCCCGTCACCGGCAGGTTGGCCGACACGCGAAGGAACCGCGGAATTCCCTTGCGGCCCAGATCACCCTGCGCCGACAGGTACTCGGTGAACCCGTCCACATCGAAGACCGCCAGGTCGGCGACCTCGATGGATGCCATCACCTGGTCGCCGGAACGCGGATCCGGCACCGCGTAGACGCCCGCAGCGATCACCCCCGGGTGGCGTCGCAGCACCCGTTCGATGGTCAGCGCCGATATGTTCTCGCCGTCGACGCGGATCCAGTCGCCGCGACGGCCCGCGAAGTAGATGAATCCCGCCGCGTCGAGGTAGCCCAGATCGCCGGTCCAGTACCACCCGTTGCGGATGCGGTCGGCGTCGGCATCGTCGTTTTTGTAGTAGCCCTCGAAGCCGCGCCGCCCCTGTTTGTCGACGATCTCGCCGACCGCGTCGTCGGCGTTCAGCACCCGCCCGTGCTCGTCGAGAGTGGCTGCGGGACAGTCTTGTAGCGTCTCGGCATCGACGATCGCCACGCCCTCGTGCGCGGGGCGCCCTAGCGCGCCGGACGGCGCGTCGGGGTCGAGCGCGATCGCTCCTCCACCCTCACTGGATCCGTAGCCCTCGAACAGCTCCGCGCCGAAGCGACGCCGAAATTCGGCCTGGTCCTCCGGCGAGGCCTCGGTCCCAAACCCGCGCACCAACTGGTTATCGGCATCGTCGGGCTGTTCGGGGGTGGCCAACAGGTACCCAAGCGCCTTACCGACGTACGTAAAGAACGTCGCGCCGAAGTACCGGATGTCGGGTAGGAAGCGTGATGCCGAGAAGGTCGGCGTCAGACACACCGTGGCGCCGTTGGCCAGCGCCGGCGCCCACAACGCCATCAGTGCATTGCCGTGGAACAGCGGCATACAGCAGTAGTCGACGTCGGACGGGACATGCCCGAACTTCTCGGTGGCCAGATACGCGATCTGCGCCAGCCGCCCCTGGCTGCATCTCACCGCCTTGGACGCGCCGGTGGTGCCGGAGGTGAACAGCAGCAGGAATAGCGAATCCGCGCCCACCTCATCGGAAATCGCGGTCTCACCACGGTTCTCGTCGAGTCGCGCGAGGAACTCGGGGCTGTCGATCACCAGGAACCGGTCGGCGGCCAGGCCGAGGTCGAGGTCCCGCAACCGGTCAAGGTGTGCCGTGTCGGTGACGATCAGCTGGCAGTCGGTGTGGCGAATCTCAGCGGCCATCTCCGCCGCCCCGCGGGTCGGGTTGATACCGACGATCGTGGCACCGGTCAGCGCGGCCCCGCCCAGCCAGAAGAGGAAGTCGGGCACATTCTCCAGCAGCACACCGATGTGAAAAGGCCCTTCGGTCTTAAGTTTCCGCGCGAGCGCGCCCCGAGCGGCCGACTCGTCCACCACCTGAGACCAGGTCCAGTCGCGTTCCCGGGTGCGCAGCCCCAGGCGACTGTCGCCGATCCGGTCCAGGAGCATCGTCGCGATATCGCTGCGGGGCGTGAAGGCATCGGTCATATCGCCGATGATGCACCCATCAGGTCCCGGTACTCCTGCGGCAGTTCCTCGGGCGCAAGCTTGGTGACGCTCACCGGGCCGGAGTGATACGAGTCCTCGCCCTCGATGAAACCGTCGGCGTCGACGGGCCACAGCACCAACTGCCGGAACACCAGCAGATAGTCGGCGCTCGGATCCTCAATCTCGAATCCCATGCTCTGCGCCACCGCACCCGGATAGATCTGCTTGAGGAAGCCCTCGGTGACCACGCAGTTGTCGTCCACGAGCAGACGATCCATCTCGAACTCCATGACGCTCATCCGGCCCTGAACCAGACCCGCGTAGTAGGAGCGGACGCCGTCGCGTCCCTTGGGGCCGAAGTCCTGGCCCTCTATCCAGAAGTGGTAGGCCGGATCTGCGCTGAGGGTGTCGATGAGCCCGTCGAGGTCGGCGTCACGTTCCAGTTTCATGTGGTGCAGGACGGCGCCCAGCACCACCCGATGCCGCTCGTTTGTCGTTGCGGCAAGCCGCTTTTCGACCAACTCCCAGGTCCGTTCGGTGTCGATGACTGCCATGGGTCAATCGTGGACGCCCGGCCAGTCCGGCGTCACCCGACAGCTGTCGAGAAATATGCGGGTGGCATCCGACACGTGGCGGGGTTATCCGCCCGACAGCTCGGAAGTCGACAGCGATATCCGCCGCAGCATCAACACGAAGGTGGCCAGGAACCGATCGATGGGGTCATCGAGGTCCCAGCCCATCAACTGCTCGACGTGCTGAATCCGCGCGGCCACGGTGCTGTGGTGCAGATGCAGTTCCGTGGCGGTACGGCGCAGAGTGCCGTACTGGCAGAGCGCCTCCAGGGTGTCCACCTCGACGGCACCGCCCGCCGTGGCGGCGATCTCGTTGATCCGCACGACATCACCAATCTGTCGCACCCGATCCGGCGGGATATCGGCTAGCACCTCCAGCAGACTGAGCCGCTCGTAGGCGATGGCGCGCCGCCCGAAGCCGGTGGAAGACGCGAACCGCAGGGCACGCTGCGCCTGGCCCCATGAGGCGGGAGCGTCGATGACGGCGACACTGGAACCGATCCCGACCCACGGCCCATGCGTCGAGCGCGGTGAGGCCGGGAACTCGCCGACAATCACGGCGTTGAGGTGATCCGACAAGGTTGAGGTGTCCCCGGCCGTCTGGCAGAGCAGGGCTCCGACCCGCCCGATGGTCGCCGACCGGATCACCTGACCGGGAAGTGCCTTGCCGAGAAGCTGCCGGGCACCCGCGGGCGCGGAGATCGCCAGCACCCGCAGCTCCCTGGTGTCGTCCAACCCCAGGAGACGTACGGCACGCATCCGGTCCTCGGGTGTCGATTCGCTCGACAGCACCACTTCGATCAGGGCCGGATCGTCCATATGAAGCGTGGCGGCGGACGTCTGGACCGGCACGGAACGGCGCAGGACGTGATGCAGTCGGTGCAGCAGGAGCTCATCGGTGGGCTGGGCAGGCCCCTCGCGCTGCAGCCATACCTGCGGGTCACCGCCCTCGGACCACTGGAGGCCGACCGGGCATCCGGCCAGATCGGCAGCCGAACGCACCGCGGCCTCGGCATCGGCCACGTCGAGCCGGTCGAAATGGGACAGGATGGTGAACACCAGATCGGCGTTCAGCGCGGGCTGTTTGTCCATCTCGTTCTCTGTACTCCGATCGGTGAACATCCATTCGAGAAAATTTCTGAGAACTCTCTAAGGCCCATGCGCCGTGGGCCCGCTTCCTCGCGATAGCATCGGTGACCATGACGACCACCGAGTCCCATGTCGCCGGCGCCGCGGCTTCAGAGCCCGATATTCACACGACCGCGGGCAAGCTCGCCGATCTGCGTCGGCGCAACGAGGAAGCACTGCACCCGGTCGGTGAGGCTGCTGTCGACAAGATCCACGCCAAGGGCAAGCTGACCGCCCGTGAGCGCATCGCAGCGCTGCTCGATGAGGGTTCATTCGTGGAGCTGGACGCGCTGGCCAAGCACCGCAGCACCAATTTCGGCCTGGAGTCCAAGCGCCCACTCGGCGACGGTGTGGTGACCGGTTTCGGCACCATCGACGGCCGCGACGTCTGCATCTTCAGCCAGGACGTCTCGGTATTCGGCGGCAGCCTCGGCGAGGTGTACGGCGAGAAGATCGTCAAGGTCATGGACCTGGCCATCAAGACGGGCCGTCCGTTGATCGGTATCAACGAGGGCGCCGGCGCCCGCATCCAGGAGGGTGTGGTCTCCCTCGGCCTGTACGGCCAGATTTTCCACCGCAACGTCATCGCCTCGGGCGTCATCCCGCAGATCTCGCTGATCATGGGCCCGGCCGCCGGTGGACACGTCTACTCCCCCGCGCTAACCGACTTCGTCGTCATGGTCGATAAGACCAGCCAGATGTTCATCACCGGCCCCGACGTCATCAAGACCGTCACCGGCGAGGACGTCACCATGGAGGAGCTGGGCGGCGCCCACACCCACATGGCCAAGTCCGGTACCGCGCACTACGTCGCCTCCGGTGAGCAGGACGCGTTCGATTACGTGCGCGACATCCTGAGCTACCTTCCGTCCAACAACGCCTCCGAGCCGCCGCGCTACCCCGGCCCGGAGCCCACCGACGGCGCCATTGAGGATCACCTCACCGAGGAAGACCTCGAGCTGGACACGCTGATCCCGGATTCCCCGAACCAGCCGTACGACATGCACGAGGTCATCACCCGCATCCTCGATGACGACGAGTTCCTCGAGGTGCAGGCCGGCTACGCGATGAACATCATCGTCGGCTTCGGTCGGGTCGATGGCCGCAGCGTCGGCATCGTCGCCAACCAGCCCACCCAGTTCGCGGGTTGCCTCGACATCAACGCCTCCGAGAAGGCCGCGCGGTTCATCCGCACCTGCGACTGCTTCGGCATCCCGATCATCACCATTGAGGATGTGCCCGGCTTCCTGCCCGGCACCGAGCAGGAGTACAACGGCATCATCCGGCGTGGCGCGAAGCTGCTGTACGCGTATGGCGAGGCCACCGTTCCGAAGATCACCGTCATCACCCGCAAGGCTTACGGCGGCGCGTACGACGTGATGGGTTCCAAGCACATGGGCGCCGACGTGAACGTCGCCTGGCCCACCGCGCAGATCGCCGTCATGGGCGCCTCGGGTGCGGTCGGGTTCGTCTACCGCTCCGAACTCAAGGAAGCCGCCACGAACGGCGATGACGTGGACGCCCTGCGTCTGCAGCTGCAGCAGGAGTACGAGGACACGCTGGTGAATCCGTACATCGCTGCCGAGCGTGGATACGTCGACGCCGTCATCCCGCCCTCGCACACCCGCGGTTACATTGCCACGGCGCTGCGCTTGCTCGATCGCAAGATCGTGCGGCTCCCATCCAAGAAGCACGGAAACATCCCACTGTGAGTCGAGTGAACGCAGTGAACGAGCGAACGATCCAACCACTGTGAGTCGGGAGAACGAAGTGAGCGGATCCGATTCCGAGACCGAAACCGTTACTCCCGAAGGTGACTCCGGGAAGGTGAAGGCCGCCGACGTGCAGGTGCTCAGCGGCAATCCGACCGACGCAGAGATCGCGGCCCTGGTCGCAGCGCTCAGTGCGCTGGCCTCCAAGACCGAGACCGCCAGCCTCAAGCCCCGAAATCTCTGGGCCGAGCCGATCGACATGCTGCGCTACAGCCCACATAGCTGGCAGCAGGTGACGTTGTTCGAGCGCGGGAAGCTGGCCCGCCCGCGGGGTACGTACTAGTCCGACAGTCTCACCGCCAGCACACGTAGAGTTCCGCGCGTGACTGCATTTGTCTTGGCGTCCGCATCGCCGGCACGCGAACGAGTCCTTGAGCAGGCCGGTCTCAATCCGGTCGTCATCGTGTCGCACGTCGACGAGCATCTCGTCATGGCGACGCAGCCCTCGGGTATCGACCCGGCGCGCGCCGTCGAAGTGCTGGCCTGCGCCAAGGCTTTCGATGTCGCAGCGGCTCTGGCCGGTGAGGTGGCCTCGGACGCGGTGGTACTGGGCTGCGATTCCATGCTGCTGCTCGACGGCTCGTTACAAGGCAAGCCGGGCACTGTCGAGGAGGCCCGCCGCCACTGGGGACAGATGGCCGGGCGCAGCGCCGAATTGCTGACGGGGCACTGCCTGATCCGGGTCGTGGACGGCAAGCCTGTCGCACGTGTCAGCGAAACGCGTTCGACCACAGTGCATTTCAGTACTCCTTCCGCCGCCGATCTCGACGCGTATCTGGCCACCGGAGAACCCCTGCAGGTGGCGGGGTCGTTCACATTGGACGGTCTGGGCAGCTGGTTCGTCGAGGGCATCGATGGTGACCCATCGAATGTGATCGGTGTCAGCGTCCCGTTGGTAGGCCGGTTGTTGGACAAGCTCGGCATCCCCGCTTCCTCGCTGTGGGTCCGCCACGAAAAGCATGTACCGCCAAAGCCCTTTCACCCGGACACCCCCGCCGCCACCCCGCTGCCGCCCCGCATGGTTCCGCTGTTCGACTCCCTCGTCATGCTCGGGCCGACGCAGCAGCAGGAATTCAAGGACGCGCACGGCAATCCGATCCCGCACATGCCTTCCATCAACACCAGCTTCCAAACTGCCTGCAAAAACGACTCTTTCGATCTCGGCGTGCACACCAACCGCGGCGCCTGCCTATGGACGGGCGACTATCTGAACACCGGCGACGGCATCCAACTGATTCCCGTCGACCCGGCAAGCCCCTCAGTTGCCTTGGGCGGACGCTCCAAACCGCTTGTGCTGCCGCCGGATGCACAGGACGGCGCCCGGCTGCTGCCCACCGGATCCGCGCAGTTGGCACACCGTTCACTGTTGTTCGCCTCGTGCATTCCGTCACCCGGCTGCAGCACCTTCGTGTCCGCGGACACCACCGTGTATGACGTGAGCGAGCCGGGTGCGAGCTCCTACTCAGCCCTCGGCACAATGGCCGGAATCTCGCAGCCGAGCGGGGTTTCGGCGTCGGGGGGACGGATGCTGGTGGCCGGAAACGTGGGAACCGGCCCGTGGGCCCCCCGATTCGCGTGGCTCACACCGGCCATCGACGATCCGGCGTTCCTGGACACGTCGGCGTGGCAGAAGGTCGGCGGTGGATCGCCGACTGGCACCGACGGTGTTCCCATCAACGGCGGCGGCGACCGCGAGAATCAATTGTTCGCGCTGCCCGCAGGCGGTTTCGGGCTGCTCGATTCCAACGGTTCGGGTGATGCCCATATAGGACTCAAGCTGTTCCGGACTCCGCAGGAGTTGGTGAGCGAGCCCATGACAGTGTTAATCCGCAATGACCCGTCGAACCCGCGACCGGATGACCCGTTCATTTCCCAAGATCCACACAAGCTGTTGCAGCCATATGGGCCGCAGGTCGTGCGCGTCAGCATGAACTCCGACGGCACTCAGACGCTGTACTTCTTGGCGAGCCAATGGGTTACCGATCCCACCCGGGCCTACCGGACGATCATGTACTCGGTGGTGCTCAGCCCCGAGTATCTGTCGATCTAGCCCGTCAGACGAATAGGCTCAGCAACAGCACCATCGTCAAACCGACGACCGAAATCACTGTCTCCATCGCGGACCAGGACTTCAGTGTCTGGCCCACAGTCATCCCGAAATACTCCTTCACCAACCAGAATCCGGCGTCGTTCACGTGGGAGAAGAACAGGGACCCGGCGCCGATCGCAAGCACTAGCAGCGCCACGTGTGCGGTGGACATGTCGGCCGCCAACGGCGAGACGATCCCGGCGGCCGTTATGGTCGCGACCGTGGCCGAGCCGGTGGCCAGTCGAATCAGCACGGCGATCAGCCAGCCGAGCAGCAGCGCTGGTATCTGCCACTTCTCCGACCAGACGCTCACGGCATCGCTGACTCCGACGTCGATGAGAGTCTGCTTGAATCCGCCTCCGGCTCCGACGATGAAGACGATTCCCGCGATGGGTCCCAGCGACTTCTCGACGATTCCCGAGACACCCATCCGGTCGAGACCCGATGCCTTACCCAACGTCACCATGGCCACCAAAGTGGCGATCAGTAGTGCACTTAGCGGCGCACCCAGGGTGTCGAAAATCCGCTGCACCAACGATTTCGGGTTGTCGATCAGCACATCGGAGAGTGCCTTGGCCAACATCAGCGCCACCGGAAGCAGGATCGTCGCGAGTACCGCACCGACGCTCGGCGCGGGGCCCTTGCGCTCGACCGCGGGCGCCGTCGCGGTGGGGATTTCCAGCGGGCCGACCCAACGCTGTGCCACCCGCGCGTAGAGGGGCCCTGCCACGATCAAGGTGGGCACCGCCGCCATGAGACCGAACGCCAGAGTGACCCCCAGATCCGCGTTGAGTGCGTCCACCGCCACCAGTGGGCCGGGGTGCGGCGGCACCAGTCCGTGCAACACCGAAAGGCCTGCCAACGCGGGTATTCCCACCCGCAACAGCGGCACGTTTCCCCGGCGTGCCACCAGCAGCACGATGGGAATCAGCAGCACCACACCAACTTCGAAGAACAGCGGCAATCCGAGAACCGCAGCGATCAGCGCCACCGCCCAGGGCAGCATGCGTGGGCTCGAACGCCGGAGCACGGCGTCGGCCACGATATTGGCCCCGCCGGAATCGGCCAGCAGGCGGCCGAGCATCGCCCCCAAACCGATGAGTAGTCCGACCCCGGCGATGGTCGAGCCGAACCCGGTGACAAAGGATCCCAGCAGTTTGTCGAACGGCACACTAGCCGCGACCGCGAGGGTCCCCGAACCCAACAGCAGCGCCAGGAACGGATGCATCTTCAGCTGGGTGATGAGCACGATGATCACACCGATGCTCAGCGCCACCGCCACCAGCAGTCGCACGTCGCTCGTGGTGTGCGGAATTTTCGCCGGCTCGGCCAGCAGAAGGAGGTTGGCGTTCATCTTCCGAGCTGCCGCAATGCCTCTGCTACCAGTTCCTTCGGCCCGGCGCCCACGTCCAGCACTGCACCCCGCTCGTCGGGTCGCAGTGGTTCAAGAATCTCGAACTGTGAATCCAACAGCGCCGTGGGCATGAAATGTCCTGCGCGATGAGACATCCGTTCACCGATGAGAGTCCGCTCTCCGGACAGGTGCACGAAGAATGCGTCGGGGCACCCCGCCCGGAGAACATCGCGGTAGCTCCGTTTGAGCGCCGAACAGGTGACTACTCCGCCAGTACCATCGTGTCCGCGGTCCGATATCCATTCGGCGATGCGCTGCAGCCACGGCCACCGGTCCTCGTCGTCCAACGGGATACCCGCCGACATCTTGGCGATGTTCGCCTCGGGGTGAAAGTCGTCGGCCTCGGCATAGGGCGTGCCCAACTGCTCCGCCAAAAGCCGTGCCACCGTGGTCTTACCGACCCCGGCCACACCCATCACCACGACGACAGGCGGCTTCTTGGTCACCCAACCCCCTTTGGAGCCTTCTGATTCATGAAGCCGAACATGTACCCGGCCACCCGACGCATCTGGATTTCCTCGGTGCCCTCGGTGATCCGGTAGCGCCGGTGGTGTCGGTAGATGTGTTCGAACGGCATATGCCGCGAATACCCCAGCCCGCCGTGTACCTGCATGGCACGGTCGGCTGCCTCGCAACACAGCCGGTTTGCAACGTAGTTGCACATCGACACCTGCTCGGACGCCGCGAACGGCCCGTAGGTATCCATCGACCACGCCGTCTTGTGAATCAACGCGCGCAGCATCTCGCATTGGGTCTGCAGTTCGACAAGCGGAAACTGGATCGCTTGGTTCGATGCCAGCGGCTTTCCAAAGGGCTTGCGTTCCTTGGCGTATTCGATGGAACGGTCGATGCAGTGCTGCGCTGCCCCGAGGCTGGAGGCAGCCTGCCGAATCCGGTTCTCATTGAAGAAGTGCTGCACGACGGCCAGCCCGCGGCCCTCACCTCCGAAGACCGCGGAGTCGGGCACCCGTACGTCGGTCAGCGAGACATGCGCGTGGTCGGTGGGCATGTTGAAAGTCCAGAGGTATTCCTCGACCTTGAATCCGGGCGCGTCCGCGGGGACCAGGAATGCCGTAATGCCGCGTCCGTCGCCGGGTTCGCCGGAGGTACGAGCGAAAATCAGGTCAGCGTCTGCAATGTGCACACCGGTGTTCCAGGTCTTCTCGCCGTTGATGATCCAGCCGGAGCCGTCGCGGGTTGCAGTGGTCTCCATGTGGGTGGCATCGGAGCCGTGGTCCGGTTCGGTGATACCGAATGCGAACACCTTGGTGCCGCTGGCGAGTCCCTCTACCCAGTCGGCCTTCTGCTCCGGCGTGCCGTACTCCAGCATGAGTAGCAGCCCCACATTGTTGCCGACAATGGCGTGTTCGTTCTGCAGGTCGCAATGCAACCCGAGGCCACGGCGCGCCAGATGTTCACGAATCACGGCCATGCCCAGATTGGATCCGTCGCGTCCACCGAATTCCGCTGGGAAGGGGTACCGGAAGTGGCCCGCGGCGTCGGCCCGTCGACGGGCTTCACCGAGCAGTGCTTCCCACTCGCCGTTGGGCAGACCACCACGGTCCCAATCGGTTCGGGCGTCTTCCCGGCGATGGTCGAAGAACCGGATGTTGTCGTCGGCCTGTTCGAGCGGCACGATTTCACACTCGATGAATTCGTCAAGCTCGGCCAGATACGCAACGAGATCGGGCGGGAGTTCAAAGTTCATTGGCGTCCTTCTGGTTTCGTCAACATGAGTAGGTCCCATTCGATTTCCGGGATGCGTCGGCCGCTGGCGGCCATCACGATGTCCCGGACGCTCCCGTCGAGGTAGGACGCCGCCTGCGCGGCCAGACCCACTCCCCACCACAGGGTGCCGATCACCTTCCACCACTGGAACCGGTCGGCATCGAAGCTCCCACCGGCTTCTTCGTATGCACGCACGAATACCTCGCGTCCCGCGAAACCGCCGAACTCGCGGTCGTCGCCGCCGAATCGCCACATGCGCAGCGCGGTCCAGCCCACATCGCGCATGGGGTCCCCGAAGCGAGTAGTCCCTTCCCAGTCCAGCACAGCGCGCAGGCCGTCCTCGCCGACAATGACGTTGCCGTTACGAATATCGGTGTGCACCAAGCTCCGACGAGTGGGCGGCGCGGGCATGCGCTCCGTCAACCAGGACAGCGTGCGCTGGAACACCGGCCGCCCGGGAAGTAGTGCCGCCACCCCCTCACGCATCTGCTCCAACAAGCTGACCGCGGGCTCGGTCTCCGGATCGCCGGGGAGATCCGGCGGTGCCATCGCCGGGTCGATCCCGTGCAGCCGTCCCATGGCCGCGCCGAGCTGGGCCGCCACCAGGTCCTCGATCCCCTTCGACTGCACCAGTCGAAGCACCTTGCGCGGCACGGTCTCCCCCTCGATGCGCTCGGAGAGCATGAAAGGCGCACCCACGTAAGAGGATTCGGAACATATCCCGCGAACCCGGGGCACCGGAACGCCGTGGCTGCGGGCCAACTCACGCACCCCGGCCTCACTAGCCACCGGTACCTGCTGCACGACCGCGGGCACAATCGTTGCCACCAGTTCGAGGGTCTCATCGCCGGAAGTGGCATCCAGCAGCACATTTCGTCTGCGAGCACCCGCAGAGACACCCATCACACCGGACACCCGAAAGGGCTTGCCGAATTCGTCCTGGAGGTAGCGGGTCAGTCCATCCTCTAGCTCACTCATTCGCCCGCCCAGGCGCCGTAGCCGGGCTTGACCACGGCGAGCTCACCGCGCACCGCCTCGACCAAGTCGTCCCACGTGGGGTCCTGGGCGGACGGCGCCGGGGCAGCGGTCAGTTCACGCTGCAGAATCCTGGCGATGTTGGCACCGACCCGGGCTCGGTGCACCGAAGATGAGGGCAGCTCGGACTGGATATCGTCGAGCAGTTCGGCGAGCGCACCCGCCAGTTCCGCTGCGGTCGGAATGTAGGGCACCATCCGTTTGTACCTTCTATGGTGTGCCGCTCGTGGGAATAGCCAAGAATGCCCGCGAGTTGCCCTAGTTCGTGACGACACCGGTATCGATTCTGGACCTGGCGCGCGTCGCCCCGCACGAGTCGGTGCGCGAGAGCTTCCTGGCCAGCGTCCAGATCGCTCAGCATGCCGAAGCCCTCGGATTCCAGCGGGTCTGGTACGCCGAACACCACAACATGCGCTCCATCGCCTCGTCGGCGACCAGCGTCCTCATCGGGCACATCGCCTCGCAGACCTCCACGATCAGGCTCGGAGCGGGCGGGATCATGCTGCCGAACCACTCTCCCCTGCAGATCGCCGAACAATTCGGCACGCTCGAGTCGCTGTACCCCGGCCGCATCGACCTCGGCCTCGGCCGCGCCCCGGGTACCGACCAAGTGACCTTGCGTGCCTTGCGGCGCGACCCCGCCGATGCCGAGCACTTTCCGCAGGACGTCCTCGAACTGCAGGCGTTCCTGGGTGAGCAGAGCCGTGTCCCGGGAGTCACTGCCACGCCCGGGCATCGGACCCAGGTGCCGCTGTACATCCTCGGGTCGTCACTGTTCGGCGCTCAGCTGGCCGCGGTGCTGGGATTGCCCTACGGGTTCGCGTCCCACTTCGCGCCCGACGCGCTGCAAGACGCGGTCGCGGTGTACCGGCGAGAGTTCCGACCCTCGGAGCAGTTGGATACTCCGTACGTCATCGCAGGGGTAAGTGTGATCGCCGCGGACGACGAAGCCACCGCACGGGATCAATATCGGGCCGCTCTCATCGAGCGCGCCAAGCTATTCCTCAGCCGAGGCAGCGGGCGGCGACTGACCGATGAGGAAGCACTGGCCGCGCTGGAATCACCTGCGGGACGGCAGATTCAGTCGATGACGAAGTACTTCGCCGTCGGCACCGCCGACGAGGTGCGTACCTACCTCGACGATTTCGCGCAGCTGGCCGATGCCGACGAGCTCATTGTCGTGCCCAACGCGCCGGACCGGAAGTTGCAGCTGCGGACGCTGGAGATAGTCGCCGAGGTCAGGACCGTTCAGTCGTCGTAATCGGAGTCAGCCTTCGGGTTGATGTCCTTTAGGGAAGGCGATCGCCCGTGTCTCTGGGGTGAGGTTGTTCCATTGCCAGTTGCGTTCGTCTTGCTCGCTTCGGCCCCCTGCGGTGTGCAGCCCGACCGCTTTGGCCGCGTATGTCCCGGCGTGCTGGGTGTGGTTGGCCATGTGAGCCACCGCGGCTGCTTGGCCGGCTGCACGTGCGGCGGCGACGGCTGCGTGCGCACCGGAAAGTTCGGCTTCGCGTGCTGCGGAATGGGCCGCAAAAGCTGCGCTCCGGCATGCGGTCATGGGAACTTCATCGTTCATCCAGGCTCGCAATGTGTCGATGGCCGTGCGCGGCCGACTATCGCCGGGGCGGATGTTCTCGAAAATCGGCAGTGTCCGCTCCGCGCAGTCGGCGGCCCACCGAGCGAGCGCTTTGTGCGTGATGGGATCTGGGTTCGCGCCCTTCTGCAGGGATCCGGACATCGTGTCATGGTGTCAGGTCGCCACGAGTCGCCGGCCTTGTTGAGTCCGCGCTGGTGGAGGCGCGGCCCGTCGAATTTTGCCCAGTGAACCCAAATATCTTCTGCCTCAATAGTTTCTCTAGTCACACACTGCGGAATTTTGTCGGTGGGTGTCGTTAGCGTTAGCACATGCGTTCGATTGGATTGTTGGAGGAGGCGGCCGACGCCTTCGGGTCCGACATGTTCGTCGAGCTCACTGCCGCCGAGGCGTTGACGGTTCTGGCCCGGTTGGAGGTGGTGCAGCGACGTCTGTCGGCCAGCGGGCTGGGGTTAATCCCGAAGGTGACAACGCAAGCTTCCCCGGTCGAGTTGGGTGGGACCTCGTTCCAGGATGTGTTGTCACGGCGGCTGCATATAAGTAAGGGCGCCGCGCGGCGAAGGATCTCCGATGCCGAGCAGTTGGCCCCACGCCGCGCGTTGACCGGAGAAGCGTTGGCACCACAACTGCCGAACGTGGCGGACGCATTCGGGCGCGGCGAGGTCGGCGAGGAGCATGTGCGGATCATTCGGCAGTTCTTTGACCGACTGCCCGCGGTAGTGGATGCGCCGACCCGTGCACGCGCCGAACACCAACTCGCCACGATGGCGGCCCAGTTTCGGCCCGAACAACTGCGCACCGGCGCCGAACGCATGATGGCCCTACTGAACCCCGACGGCGAGTTCTCCGACATTGATCGGGCGAGGCGCCGTGGCCTGACGATCGGGCAGCAGGGTTTCGACGGCATGTCCCCCATCAGCGGGTTGTTGGATCCAGAAACCCGCGCCTACCTTGATGCCGTGTTCGCCAAGCTCGCCGCCCCCGGCATGTGCAACCCGAATGATGAAAGTCCCGTCGTCGATGGTGAGGTGCCCGCGGAGGCCGTCGAACGCGACACCCGCACCGCGGCCCAGCGCAACCACGACGCATTTCGCGCATGCCTGCGATCCAGCTTGGCCTCAGGAAAACTGGGTTCCCATCACGGCATGCCCGTCACCGTTGTGGTCACCACCACCCTGCACGAGTTGGAGCAGGCCGCGGGTGTTGCGATCACCGGCGGCGGCACCCGCCTACCCATGCGCGACCTCATCCGCATGGCCGCCCACGCCCACCACTACCTGACCATTTTCGATGACGTCGGCCGCCCGCTCTACCTAGGCCGTTCGAAGCGAATAGCCAGCCCCGATCAGCGGATCGTGTTGCACGCCAGGGACCGCGGCTGCACCTATCCGGGCTGCGGCGTTCCCGGATACCTTTGCGAAGTCCACCACATCAACGAATGGGCCCTGGGCGGCCACACCAACATCGACCGGCTCACCTTCGCCTGCGGACCGCATCATCGACTCTTATCCCAAGGCTGGAAAACCCGAAAACAACCAGACGGCACCACCCAATGGATACCCCCACCACAACTCAACCTGGCCGGGGAACCCGTTGGGGCAGTTAGCAGTTGCGGCCCAGCAGTTCAGCCCGATTCTTGTCGCCCCACTCCTCCAGCGGGTGCAGCGCCGCGCTCAGATCCTTGCCGAGCGCCGTGAGTGAGTACTCCACGCGCGGCGGAATCTCAGGATAGAGCTCGCGGTGCACGATGCCGCTGGCCTCCATCTGCCGCAGATTCTCCGAGAGCACCTTCTCACTGACGCCGTCGAGCTTGCGCCGGATCTCGCCGAACCGCACCGGACCTTCGGCCAGCACCCACATCAGGTGCAGCTTCCACTTGCCGCCGACGGCATCGATGGCAATCGACATCCCGCACAGATGATCTGTGTCACTGCTCGCGGTCACGGCGGCCTCCTGACGATATTTCCAACCTCGCGGTAAGTGACCCACCACAAAGTGCGTTCTAGCGCGATCCTACCGATCCCCGCACGATTGACTGCAGAACATTCAATCCGAAAGGGACACAACATGTCTAAGGCAAGCGATAGTGCAAAGAACGTCGCCGTGATCGGACTGGGCCCCATGGGCCAGTCCACCGTCAAGTCGCTGCTGAAGGCCGGATACGACGTCACCGTCTGGAATCGCAGCTCCGCCAAGGCCGACGCAATGGAGGAGCTCGGTGCGCGGAAGGCGTCAACAGTCGCCGAGGCGCTGCAGGCAGGCGCGGTCACCCTGATCAGCCTGACGCACTACGCGGCGATGTATGACGTACTCGGCCAGGCCGAATCCGCGTTGGAGGGCACGACCATCGTCAACCTGTCCTCGGACTCCCCCGAGAAAGCCCGAGCAGGCTCCGCCTGGGTAACCGAACGGGGCGCGGCATTCCTGTCCGCCGGATACATGTCGCAAGGAGACGACATCACCCATCCGCTGTCATATCTCCTCGTCAGCGGGCCACAGAATCTGGTGACAAAACATGAAGACCTGCTCAACACCCTAAGCCCGGTGCACTACGTCGGGCCCGACTACGGCTTCTCACAGGTGTACTACCAATCGCTGCTGACGCTGCTGCATCCCGCCATGCTGTCCTTCGAACAGGCGCTGGCGATGGTGGCACGCTCCGGCGGCGATCCCGAGCGCTACGTCGGCTACGCCGTGAACTTCGTGGAATCCCTCAAAGCATTCTTCGTGCAGTTCGCCGAGGCCACCAAGGTGGCCGACGGCGTGGAGGATCTCGCGATGCTCAAGATGATGGACGCGGGCGCGCAGCACATTATCGACGCCAGCGAGGAAGTCGGTGTGGACGCCACGCTATCGCATGCTGCACAGTCGATTTGGCGGCGCGCCATCGATGCTAGCGACGAGCGCGGCGAGCTTGTTACTACCTACCGATTGATCCGAGGGGACTGACCGGGAACCGTGACGAGGTACTCCCGCTACGACACGAGCGCAACGTCCTCCAGCGCCGTCGAAAGCGTGATTGCCCGCGCTCGTGTCCGGCGCTCACCGAGAACGGAGGAGACGATCGGGTTCAGCGGGTGGCATGCCCAGTCCGGCATTGGCAAATTCTCGCACCGCGACCAGCAACTCACCCGAAGATCTGAACGCAGCATTCAGCTCGATGCGCCGACCGCCGACGAACGCGACTAGGCTCGCAGTGTGACCCTCCCGGCCGACCCCAGCCCCGAATTCGCCGCCTACGCCCACCCCGAACGCCTCGTCTCTGCCGACTGGCTCTCGGGACACCTAGGCACCCCCGGACTGTCCATCGTCGAGTCCGACGAAGATGTCCTGCTCTACGACATCGGGCACGTCCCCGGCGCGGTGAAGATCGACTGGCACGTCGACCTCAATGACAGCACGGTCCGCGACTACATCGACGGCGAGCAGTTCGCAGAACTGATGAACCGCAAGGGAATCCGCCGCGAGGACACCGTCGTCATCTACGGCGACAAGTCCAACTGGTGGGCCGCGTACGCACTGTGGGTCTTCACCCTGTTCGGCCACCCCGATGTCCGCCTCCTCGATGGAGGTCGCGACTTGTGGATCTCCGAGGGTCGCGACACCACGCTCGACGTCCCGGCCAAGTACACCGAGGGTTATCCCGTGGTCGAGCGCAACGACGCCCCGATCCGTGCATATGCGGACGAGGTGTTGGCACACCTCGGGAACGGCCCACTAATCGATGTGCGCTCCCCCGCCGAGTACACCGGCGAACGCACCCACATGCCCGACTACCCGGAAGAGGGCGCGCTGCGCGGCGGGCACATCCCCACTGCCGTCTCCATCCCCTGGGCCAAGGCCGCCGCCGACGACAGCCGATTCCGGCGCCGCGGCGAGCTCGACGAGATCTATGGCGACGTCATCGCCGCTGATGGCGACATCGTCGCCTACTGCCGCATCGGTGAGCGCTCCAGCCACACCTGGTTCGTGCTCACCCACTTGATGGGCGTCGAGGGTGTCCGCAACTACGACGGGTCCTGGACCGAATGGGGCAACCGGGTCCGCACCCCGATTGCCAAGGGCGAGAAGCCGGGCGCACTGCCTAAATGACGCTGCCCGCTGAACTCGCCGAGATCGTCGCCGATTTCAAGGCCGTCGACGGGCAGGACAAATTGCAGCTCCTGCTGGAGTTCTCGAGCGAATTACCTGAGTTGCCATCGCATTTGGAGCAGGCGGCGATGGAACCGGTGCCGGAATGCCAGTCACCGCTGTTCCTGGACGTCGACGCCAAAGACCGGTCCAACGTCCGGCTGTACTTCAGTGCGCCCGCCGAGGCTCCGACCACACGCGGGTTCGCCTCGATCCTGCAGCAGGGCCTCGACGGGCAGTCCGCCGACGCAATCCTGACCGTTCCCGACGACTTCTATGCCGACCTGGGGCTGGCCGCGCTGATCAGCCCGCTGCGTCTGCGTGGAATGTCGGCGATGCTGACCCGGATCAAGCGGCGACTCGCCTGAACCTACTCATCAGTAGGTCAAACACACCCCATCCCGGATGTGTGTTTGACGCCACGGATGCATAAACTCACTGCCGAGACTCTAAGAAAGCACTAAAACCAGGAGGCCCGGTGCCCAATCACGCCAGCTCGAAGATCAGCAAGGTACTCGTCGCCAATCGCGGCGAGATTGCGGTTCGGGTGATCCGCGCGGCGAAGGACGCTGGACTGGGCAGTGTCGCGATCTACGCAGAACCCGACGCCGACGCACCCCACGTCCACCTCGCCGACGAGGCCTTCGGCATCGGCGGTAACACCGCCGCCGAGTCCTACTTGGACTTCGGCAAGATCCTCGAGGCCGCCGAAAAGTCCGGCGCCAACGCCATCCACCCCGGATACGGCTTCCTGTCCGAAAACGCCGACTTCGCCCAGGCCGTCATCGACGCCGGGCTGATCTGGATCGGACCGAGCCCGCAGTCCATCCGCGACCTCGGTGACAAGGTCACCGCCCGCCACATCGCCGCCAAGGCTCAGGCCCCGCTGGTCCCCGGCACCCCCGACCCGGTGAAGAACGCCGACGAGGTCGTCGCCTTCGCCAACGAGCACGGCCTGCCGATCGCGATCAAGGCGGCCTTCGGTGGCGGTGGCCGCGGCATGAAGGTCGCCCGGACCCTGGAAGAGATCCCGGAGCTGTTCGAATCTGCCACCCGCGAGGCCGTCGCCGCCTTCGGTCGTGGTGAGTGCTTCGTCGAGCGCTACCTGGACAAGCCGCGCCACGTCGAGGCGCAGGTCATCGCCGACCAACACGGCAATGTCGTTGTCGCCGGCACCCGCGACTGCTCGCTGCAGCGACGCTTCCAGAAGCTGGTCGAGGAGGCGCCCGCGCCATTCCTGACCGACGCGCAGCGCAAGGAGATCCACGAGTCGGCCAAGCGCATCTGCAAGGAAGCCGGCTACTACGGAGCCGGAACCGTTGAGTACCTGGTGGGCCAGGACGGCCTCATCTCGTTCCTCGAGGTCAACACCCGCCTGCAGGTGGAACACCCTGTCACCGAGGAAACCGCTGGCGTCGACCTGGTGCTCGAGCAGTTCAAGATCGCCAACGGCGAGGCCCTGGAGTTCACCGAGGACCCGGCCCCGCGCGGCCACTCGATCGAGTTCCGCATCAACGGTGAAGACGCCGGCCGCAACTTCCTGCCAGCACCCGGCCCGGTCAAGGTCTACGACACCCCCACCGGCCCCGGCGTGCGCCTGGACTCGGGAGTGCGTGCCGGCTCCGTGATCGGTGGCCAGTTCGACTCGATGCTGGCCAAGCTGATCGTGACCGGCCGCGACCGCAACGAGGCCCTGGCCCGCTCGCGCCGCGCGCTGGCCGAGTTCAACGTCGAGGGCCTGGCCACCGTCATCCCGTTCCACCGCGCAGTGGTCGCCGATCCCGCATTCATCGGCGACGAGGACGGCTTCACCGTCCACACCCGCTGGATCGAGACTGAGTGGGACAACACCGTCGAGCCGTTCACGGCCGAGGGCGCTGTCGAGGACGACGACGAGACGCTGCCTCGCCAGAAGCTGGTCGTCGAGGTCGGCGGCCGCCGCCTCGAGGTCTCCCTGCCCGGTGACATCTCGCTGGGCGGCGGGGGCGGCGGCGCCGCCAACGGCGTCGTGCGCAAGAAGCCGAAGGCGCGCAAGCGCGGCGGCCACGGCGCATCCGCCGCGACCGGTGACTCCGTCACCGCCCCGATGCAGGGCACCGTCGTGAAGGTCGCCGTCGAGGAAGGCCAGGAGGTCGAGGCCGGCGAACTGATCGTCGTGCTGGAGGCCATGAAGATGGAGAACCCCGTCACCGCGCACAAGGCCGGCACCATCACCGGACTGAGCGTCGAGGCCGGTGCCGCCATCACCCAGGGCACCGTGATCGCCGAAATCAAGTAACACATCTTTCCCGAACGCCGAGTGTGAGCGCCTACGCTCACACTCGGCGTTTTCTTTGCCTGACGTTCACACTCGAGAGGAGTCGGTCATCGAACCCATCGAGATCAATGCGGGCGCCTGGTACCTGCGCGCCATCCGCGCCGATGAACGGATGGATGACCGGCCGGCGCTGGCCGCCCTCGGCATCGATGACCCCGAATACGTCACCGCCCGAACCGAGGACTGGGACAGCGACCGCGGCTACAGCTGGGCGGTCTGCGAACCCACCACCGCCGAGATGGTGGCCGAGGTGCTGCTCGACCCCGCCACCGGAACCATCGAATCACGTTCGCGCACCGACTATCCCGGCTCCTCGGATGCCGAGCAGGAGGCCGTCGCCGCGGTACGGCGCTTCGGCGACGCGATGCTTTAAGCCCCCGTCGGCGCGTGACGGAAAGAAACCTCTTGACCTCGAGTGCACTTTAGGTATGACGATGGGCGCGTGAACGCGTCAACCACCCCACTGCGGCTCGCCGTGATCTGCGCCAGCACGCGTGACGGCCGCTTCGGACCCACGGTCGCGAACTGGATCGCGGCGAAGGCCCGTCACCATCCGTCCTTCCAGGCCGGCTACATCGATCTCGCGGACTACCCTTTACCCCTTCATCTTTCCAGAAACCCGGACGCCGACGATGCCGCCCAACTGGCCAGGGTGACGGCGCGGCTGCGTATCGCCGATGCGTTCCTCGTGGTCACTCCGGAGTACAACCACAGCTTTCCCGCTCCGCTGAAGAACCTGATCGACTGGCACCACAGCGAGTGGCAGGCCAAGCCCATCGGATTCACCTCGTATGGCGGGATGTCGGGCGGCTTGCGCGCCATCGAACAACTGCGGCTGGTGTTCGCCGAACTCCACGCCGTGACCACACGGGATGTGGTGAGTTTCCACGGCGTCTGGAGCCAGTTCGATGACGCCGGCCAGCTCATCGACAGCCGTGACACGGAGACTGCCGCCAAGACGATGCTCGACGAGCTGGCCTGGTGGGCCGCCGCGCTGCGGACGGCGCGCGAGCACTCCCCCTATGCCTGGTGAGACAGCACTCGCGACACTGCGGCCACGGCCGCGTCGATCTCCGCGGCGCTGACGATCAGCGGCGGACGGAACCGCACGCTGTTCGTGCCGCTGGGCAGCAGGATGACGCGCTCCTTCGACCACAGGCGCTGCACCAGACGGTCGCGCTCCTCGGCGGTCGGGAGGCTGAACGCGCACATCAACCCGCGGCCACGCACATCACCGACCTCGCCGTGACGCAGCGCAAGAGTCTGTAGTCGGTCCAAAAGGTACTCGCCCATCCGGGTCGCGTTATCGAAAAGCCGCTGCGTCTCAATCACTTCCAGAATGCGGCGCGAGCGCACCATGTCGACCAGATTGCCACCCCAGGTGGAGTTGATCCGTGAGCTGACGGCGAAGACATTGTCGGCCACCTCATCGACACGACCGCCCGCCATCACGCCACACACCTGCGTCTTCTTCCCGAAGGCCACGATGTCGGGAGTCACGCCCAACTGCTGGAAGGCCCAGGCGGTTCCGGTGAGTCCGCATCCGGTCTGCACCTCGTCGAAGATGAACAGGGCATCGTGCTCGTGGCACAGCGCGCGCATGGCGTGGAAGAACGCGGGGCGGAAGTGGTGATCTCCACCCTCGCCCTGGATCGGCTCGGCGATGAAACACGCTATGTCATGCGGATTTTCAGCGAAGGCACGCCGCGCCTGCGCCAGCGCAGCGGCCTCAAGCTCATCGATATCGGCATCCGGGCGCATATACGGCGAATCGATTCGTGGCCAGTCGAACTTGGGGAACCGCGCCACCTTGTTGGGGTCGGTATTCGTCAGCGACATCGTGTATCCGCTGCGGCCATGGAAGGCCTCGCGCAGGTGTAATACCTTGGTGCCCAAGGCCGCATCAATACCGTGCGCCTCGTTCCAGCGGCTCTTCCAGTCGAACGCCACCTTCAGCGCATTCTCCACGGCCAGCGCGCCACCGTCCACGAAAAACAGGTGAGGCAGGGCTGGGTCACCAAGCACCCGCGCGAATGTGTCGACGAACCGCGCCATCTCGACGGTATAGATATCCGAATTGCTCGGCTTGTTGATGGCGGCCCGGGTCAGCTCGGCGCGGAACTCACTGTCCTCGGCGAGCATCGGGTGATTCATGCCCAGCGCCGACGACGCAAAGAACGTGAACATGTCGAGGTAGGTGGTGCCATCGCGCGCGTCCACCAGGTATGCCCCGCGCGAACGCTCGAGGTCGAGGACGAGGTCCATGCCGTCAGCCAAAATGCTGCGCCGCAGCACCTCATGCACGCGATCCGGTGTCACCGGTTCCGGACGCAAAGCATCTTCCTCGGTCGTGGAACCAGCGCGGGATCCCGGAAACATGAGTGCGGTCATGCACCCACAATAACGCAGTATTTACGACATCTCTACATCAAGACAAGAATATTTACGGCACTAGCTGGCGTCCATCGTAAAAAGTTTGTAAGATGATGGTGCTTCGCGTGCGAACGTTGGCTGTGGTGCGAATCAGCTGCAGCAGCTCTTCGAGCGCACGCGGCGAGGGCACCCGCACCAGGAGGACGTAGCTCTCCTCGCCCGCCACCGAGTAGCACGACTCGACGGCGTCGATGTGCTCAAGCCGTGCAGGAGCATCGTCGGGCAGTGAAGGATCGAGAGGGGTGATGGCCACGAACGCCGACAGCATCTGGCCCACCGACTCGGGATTGACGCGTGCCGCGTACCCGGTGAGCACACCGCGAGATTCCAGCCGGCGCACGCGTGTTTGGACCGCCGAGATCGACAGCCCGGCCTTGGCAGCTAGATGCGCGAGCGTCGCCCGTCCATCGCGAGCCAACTCGCGCACCAGAATTCGATCGACGTCATCGAGCGGACGCTCGGGCAACTCTTGGGTCACGGGGGCAGAGTACCGCGACCAGAGGCGACAGGTAACAGACTTACGCAGGCCAATCACTTCAACTCTCAGGCGATTCCGGTGACCACTCTTATCCCCACCTGGAAACTCAGGGCGCACTTCGCGGCGGCGCTGTCCCGTATGTACGGGACAGAGGTTCCCGCGTACAACACCCTGGTCGATGTCAGTACGGACGTGAACCAGACTTACGCCACAACGCATCCGGATGCCGAACGGCTCGGCTCGATCGAGCGGGTCACCGCCGAACGTCACGGTGCCATCCGAGTCGGCAGCCCTGCAGAACTTGCCGCGGTCGCCGATCTCTTCGCGGCCTTCGGAATGTATCCGGTCGACTTCTACGACCTGCGCGACGCCACATCCCCCGTGCCGGTCGTTTCCACCGCATTCCGGCCGGTGGACGAGAATGAGTTGGCGCTTAACCCGTTCCGCGTGTTCACATCGATGCTGGCAACCGCCGACCGTCGGTTCTTCGACGCGAATCTGCGTGTACGCGTAGAGAATTTCATCGAGCGGCGACGGCTGTTCGACCCGGCACTGCTGGCACATGCACGGCTCATCAGCGCGTCCGGCGGAGCCACCCCCGCGCAGGCCGAGGACTTCGTGCGCGATGCGGTCAAGGCCTTCGCATTATCCACCGCCCCCATCGACCGCGCGTGGTACGACGAGCTTTCCGCGATCTCACCCGTCGCGGCCGATATCGCCGGCGTCGACGGCACGCACATCAACCACCTGACGCCGCGAGTACTGGATATCGACGACCTATATCAGCGGATGACGGCGCGCGGTATCACCATGATCGACGCGATCCAGGGTCCTCCCCGTTGGCATGGACCCGATGTTCTCCTGCGGCAGACCTCATTTCGAGCCCTAGCCGAGCCTCGACGATTCCGCACGAGCGACGGCTCGGTGCTCAGTGACACACTGCGGGTACGGTTCGGCGAGGTCGAGGCGCGCGGCATAGCCCTCACCCCAGCGGGCCGCGCTCGCTATGACATGGCCATGGCTGCCATGGACGACAGAGACACACACCCCGAACAAGCAGCAGCGACGTGGGCCGAATACTTCCCCGATACCGAAGCCGGGTTGGCCGAACTCGAACTCGCCTACTTCCGCACCAGCACCGGCCCCACAGGGGACGTCGTGCGCAGCCCCATCGTGTACGAAGACTTCCTGCCGCGTTCGGCGGCCGGAATCTTCCGATCCAATCTCGACGACGACGGCGCATACGGTGACGGCGCAGACCACCCAGTCGTCGACTACTCGAAGGAATGGATGGCCGGCGCAATAGGCCGAGAAATCCATGATCCGTATGCGCTCTACGCCGCTATCGCAGCACAATCCGACCTCACGATGGGAGCCCACCGATGACCACCACCTTGCCTACCGCATCCCCACACGTTCTGCCTTCGACCGATGACCTGCGCACACGGGCCCGCAACGCGTTGCGCTGGATGGGCGCCGATCTAGAACTCGGCGTGGCAGACGGTGACGGCGTTGCGGTCCGCAGCCCCATCACCGGTGACGTCCTCTTCACCCTGCCGGCGAGTTCCAAGGACGAGGTGGACGCCGCCATCACCGAAGCAGCCCAAGCATTTTCGCAATGGCGCACCACACCCGCACCCGTGCGCGGTGCGTTGGTGGCTCGTCTCGGCGAGCTGCTGACGGAGCACAAGCGAGACCTTGCCGAGCTGGTGACCATCGAGGCCGGAAAGATCGTGTCCGAAGCCCTCGGCGAAGTGCAGGAAATGATCGACATCTGCCAGTTCGCGGTCGGGCTGTCCCGACAGCTGTACGGGAAAACCATGGCGTCCGAGCGTGCAGGGCACCGACTGATGGAATCCTGGCATCCGCTGGGCGTCGTCGGCGTCATCTCCGCGTTCAACTTCCCGGTGGCCGTGTGGTCCTGGAACACCGCGATCGCCCTAGTCTGCGGCGACACGGTGGTGTGGAAGCCCTCCGAGCTGACACCCCTGACCGCCGTTGCGTGCCAGGCGCTTCTAGACCGTGCAGCCGCGGACGTTGGTGCGCCCCCGGAAGTGAGCCGTTTGATCCAGGGCGGACGCGACGTTGGCGAACAACTCGTCGACGATCCGCGCATCGCCTTGGTCAGCGCGACCGGATCGGTGCGGATGGGCCAGCAGGTCGGCCCGCGGGTAGCCGCTCGCTTCGGCCGATCGCTGCTCGAGCTGGGCGGTAACAACGCGGCCATCGTGAGCCCTGCCGCCGACCTTGATCTGGCGGTGCGCGGCATCGTGTTCTCGGCCGCAGGCACCGCGGGTCAACGCTGTACCACCCTGCGGCGGTTGATTGTTCACCACTCGGTGGCCGACGCGCTGACCGAGCGCATCGTGCACGCCTACGACCAGCTCCCGGTGGGCAACCCCTTCGAGGAAAACACCTTGGTGGGCCCACTGATCAACGAAAAGTCGTTCCGCGATATGCAGGACGCGCTGGAAGCCGCCCGGGCGTCAGGCGGAACGGTCATCGGCGGCGAACGCCGAGAACTCGGCGACGGTTCGTTCTACGTCACCCCAGCCGTCGTCCGGATGCCGGAACAAGGAGACGTGGTGCACCGGGAAACCTTCGCCCCCATCTTGTACGTGCTGACCTACGACACCCTCGACGAGGCAATCGCACTGAACAACGCCGTACCTCAAGGACTTTCCTCGGCGATATTCACCCTGGACGTACGGGAAGCCGAACGCTTCCTGGCCGCCGACGGATCCGACTGCGGCATCGCGAACGTCAACATCGGCACCTCTGGTGCGGAGATCGGTGGCGCCTTCGGCGGCGAAAAGGAGACCGGCGGAGGTCGCGAATCGGGCTCCGACTCGTGGAAGGCGTACATGCGACGCGCCACGAACACCGTCAACTACTCCACGGAACTGCCTTTGGCCCAAGGTGTTCACTTCGGCTAGTGGGACGGGCTAGACGGACTGGGCTACCAGGGGTGAGGCTGGAAGTCCTTCAAGAAGCAGCCGTACAGATCGACGCCAAGCTCTCCCTGAACGATGGGGTCGTAAACCCGGGCAGCACCGTCCACGAGATCTAGGGGCGCCCGGAATCCCTCTTGCGCCAACCGCATCTTGCTGCTGTGTGGACGCTCATCGGTGATCCAGCCGGTATCGACAGCGGTCATCAGGATGCCCTCGGAAAATAGTTCGCCCGCACTGGTTCTGGTCAGCATGTTCAATGCCGCCTTAGCCATATTGGTGTGCGGATGCCCCGGCCCCTTATAACCACGCGAGAAATTGCCTTCCATCGCAGAGACGTTCACCACGTACTTACGCCGCGCTGTCGAGGCACGCAGCGCGGGCCGAAGCCGCGACAACAGAATGAAGGGCGCCACGCTGTTACACAGTTGCACCTCAAGTAGTTCCAGCGGATCGATCTGATCGACCGACTGCACCCAGCTGTTGGTGTCGACGAGATCTGGCAGCAGCCCACCGGCATCGACAGCCGTTCCATCGACGATCCGGTCCGGCGTCGCCGAACCCGCCGTCAACGCCAAGGACACCAGCGAGTGGGCGGCAGCCTCGGATCCCTCCCCCAGCGCCAAGGTGTGCGGATGCAGCTCGCTGGGATCGCCCATCGCGGTAATCGGAACACGCGCGGCGGCGCCACTGAGCGGCGCCTGTTCGGCATCAACCAAGGACGTGTAGGAGCCGGGGCTGCGCCGGACCGTCTGGGCGGCATTGTTGATCAAAATGTCCAGCGGCCCTTGCGCGGCAACCTCGTCGGCGAAACGCGCCACCTGCGCGGGGTCGCGCAGGTCGATGCCGACGATGCTCAGCCGGTCAAGCCAGCCGGCCGCATCCGGAAGCTGTGCGAACCTGCGGGCCGCATCGCGCGGGAACCGGGTGGTAATGGTGAGGCTTGCCCCATCTCGCAACAACATCAAGGCGATGTACATCCCGATCTTGGCGCGACCACCGGTCAGCACCGCCCGTCGTCCGGTCAGATCGGCACGCTGATCACGCCGGGATCTGTTGGCCGGTGCGCAATCCGGGCACAGCTGATGGTGGAACGCATCGATCTCGGTGTATCTGACCTTGCAGATGTAGCAGTGCTGCGGGCGCCGCAGCGTCCCCACCGCGTCGCCGGCGCGCAACGGCAGACCGGCCGTCTCGTCGTCAATCCGATCGGCTGAACCTGTGGCGGTCGCACCGATGACCGCGCGGTCGGCATCCAGCTCCGCCTGGCGCGCCTGGCGCCGACGCTGCCTCTTGAGGATCTTGAAAAGTTTCGCGACCCCGCGCTGCACGGCAATTGAATCGGGGTGGTCGGGCGCGAGCTCGGCGGCGTGATCCAGGACACGCCCAAAGATGGCCATATCCTCGGGGTCGATGTGCTTAGCCACCGACGCAGTGTAGTTAGGCGAACAAGAACTCTCGTCAATGGCTGTTTTCTTCAGTCGATGTGACGGATCAAACGGCCGAGCCAGCCGATACCACGTGGTCGGCGATCCTCGCCTAGTAAAATCGCCTGGATGACCGACGACTCCGATGCAGTTCGCCCAAGCGGCTCATCGGATTCGTCTGCTCTTCGCCCAAGCGGCTCATCGCCCCGTCGTCGGCTCACCCCCGAAGATCGGCGCGCCGAGCTCTTGGAGTTTGGTACCCAACTGTTTGGCGAACATCATTACGACGACGTCCGCATGGACGAGGTAGCTGAACAGGCAGGCGTCTCGCGCGCGCTGCTGTATCGCTACTTTCCCGACAAACGCTCGTTCTACACCGCGGTGATGCAGGCCGAGTACGACCGGCTCTACGACGCCACGATCTCACTCGACCTGGATCCGGCGCTGTCAGGTTTCGAACGGATCCGCAACACGCTGCTGGTGTACCTACACTATCAGGAGGAGCATCCCTACGCGCCGGTGACCGTCTTCCGGATGATCGATTCGGCCGATCCGACCGTCACGGCCATCGAGCAACAGGAATACGACAAACAGACCGATCGCATCATGGCCGTCCTCGATCACATCGCGGGCAATGAAGTAACCCCCCAGCTCGACATCGAGCTTCGGGTGGTGATCCGGGGCTGGCTCGCGTTCAATCAAGAACTGGCACGTCAGCGCTCATTAAACCCCCAGCTCGACGTCAACTGGCTCGCCGATACCTCAGCCCACGCCATGATTGATGCCGTCCGCCGGGTGTCGAACGTCCCACAAGCGGTGCTCGACCTCATGGGATCCGATTAGTTTGGCGAGGATGTCGGGCCCTGTTGGCACGATGGCCTGATGAGCAAGGAGTCCGGCTCGCTCGCCCGGTTCTCGGCACCCACCCGGGAATGGTTCACCGAATCATTCCCGGCACCCACGCACGCGCAGTCGGGGGCCTGGGAGTCCATCGCCAACGGCGACAACACCCTCGTGATCGCCCCCACCGGATCCGGTAAGACGCTCGCGGCATTTCTGTGGGCCATCGACACCCTGGTCGATGCAGAGCCCAAGCTGAATGTCGCCGACGGAGCGACTCCGGCCCGGCGGGGAACTCAAGTCCTGTATGTCTCTCCGCTCAAGGCGCTCGCTGTCGACGTCGAGCGAAATTTGCGTGCCCCGCTTGCCGGGATTGCCAGGACCGCGGCGCGGATGGGCCGGCCCGAGCCAGCGATCACCATCGGCGTGCGTTCGGGAGATACACCCGCGCAGGCCCGCCGCGCGTTGATCTCATCTCCCCCGGACATCCTCATCACCACCCCCGAGTCGCTTTTTCTGATGCTGACCTCCGCCGCGCGCGAGACCTTGACGTCGGTGCGAACGGTAATTGTGGACGAGGTTCATGCCGTTGCCGGGACGAAACGCGGCGCGCACCTCGCCCTCTCCCTGGAACAGCTAGACAGTCGACTATCCCAACCTGCACAACGGATTGGCCTGTCGGCGACGGTGAAACCCGCGGCCGAGGTGGCCCGATTCCTCGCCGGTCGCGCCCCCGCCGCCGTCGTCGCCCCCGCTAGCCCCAAGACCTTCGACCTGTCGGTGGTGGTGCCGGTCCCGGACATGAGCGCCCCCAACAGCTACCCAGATCCCGAAGCCACTAACCCGGGAACCAACACCATCTGGCCGCATGTAGAACAACGCATCGTCGACCTCATCGAGGCGCACCGGTCGAGCATCGTCTTCGCGAACTCCCGACGCCTCGCCGAACGGCTCACCGCACGGTTCAACGAGATTCACGCCGAACGCCTCGGTGTAGATCTCACTCCGACACCCAACCCCGGGGTACCCGGCGGGCCGCCGGCACACGTCATGGGCAGCGGCCAGACGTACGGCGCCGCACCCCTGCTGGCGCGCGCGCACCACGGCTCGGTGAGCAAGGAGCAGCGCGCGGCCATCGAGGACGATCTGAAGACCGGGCGGCTCAGATGCGTGGTGGCCACCAGCAGCCTGGAGCTCGGCATCGACATGGGCGCCGTAGATCTGGTGGTCCAGGTGGCGGCGCCACCGTCGGTGGCCAGCGGGCTGCAGCGCATCGGCCGGGCCGGCCACCAAGTCGGCGAGGTGTCCAGGGGCGTGCTCTTCCCGAAACACCGGACCGATCTGCTCGGTTGTGCAGTCACGGTGCGGCGCATGCTCGATGGCGATATCGAAACCCTGCAGGTACCTGCCAATCCACTCGATATCCTCGCGCAGCACACCGTGGCGGCCTGCGCGCTGGACGTGCTGGACGTCGAGACCTGGTTCGACGTGGTTCGCCGCAGCGCGCCGTTCTCTTCCTTGCCGCGCAGCGCATTCGACGCCGTGCTGGACCTACTCAGCGGCAAGTACCCATCCACCGACTTCGCAGAGTTGCGGCCACGCATCGTGTACGACAGGGACGAGGGGACGCTCACAGGACGGCCGGGCGCGCAGCGGCTTGCGGTGACATCCGGCGGCGCCATTCCCGACCGCGGTCTATTCACCGTCTATATGTATGCCGGCGCCGAGGGTGAAAAGCCCTCACGGGTAGGTGAACTCGACGAAGAAATGGTGTATGAATCGCGGCCAGGCGATGTGATCTCCTTGGGCGCCACCAGTTGGCGGATCACCGAGATCACGCATGAACGGGTTGTGGTGGTCCCGGCCTTCGGTCAGCCGGGCAGGCTGCCGTTCTGGCGTGGTGACGCGGCGGGACGGCCCGCCGAGCTGGGCATGGCGCTGGGGCATCTCACCGGCGAACTGGCCGCGACCAGCGACGCCGAATTCGATAAGCGTTGTGCTGACATCGGGTTCGACGACTTCGCGATGGGCAATCTACGTACGCTGCTCACCGACCAGCTGCAGTCCACCGGCTCCGTCCCCACCGATACGACACTGATCGTGGAGAGATTCCGCGATGAGCTTGGCGACTGGCGCATCGTGCTGCATTCCCCATACGGTCTGCGGGTTAATGGTCCGCTGGCCCTCGCGGTCTCCGACCGGCTCCAGCAGCGCTACGGAGTCAGCGAGTCGCCCACCGCCACCGACGACGGCATTGTGGTGCGGCTCCCCGATACCGACGATAACCCGCCCGGGGCAAGTCTTTTCGTATTCGATGCCGAGGAGATCGAGGCGATCGTGACGCGGGAGGTCGGCGGCTCGGCGTTGTTCGCGGCGCGGTTCCGCGAATGTGCGGCGCGGGCGCTGCTGCTGCCCCGGCGAAATCCCGGCCGCCGCTCTCCGCTGTGGCAGCAGCGCCAGCGCGCAGCGCAGCTGCTGGATGTCGCGCGCAAGCATCCCGACTTCCCGATCGTCCTGGAGGCATTGCGCGAATGCCTGCAGGACGTGTACGACATCGAAACCCTGGTGCGGTTGATGGCCGGTATCGAGCAGCGTCGGGTCCGGATTGTCGAGGTGCAGACCGACACACCATCCCCCTTCGCGGCCGCTCAATTGTTCAACTACGTCGGCGGATTCATGTACGACGAGGATCGGCCGCTGGCCGAGCGGCGTGCCGCGGCACTCTCGCTGGACACCGGGCTGCTGGCAGAGCTGATGGGGCGCGTGGAGCTGCGCGAGCTGCTCGACCCGGCCGTCATCGAATCGACCGAGCGGCAGCTTCAACATCTCGTCGACGAACGGAAGGCACGCGACCACGAAGGCCTGGCCGACCTGTTCCGGCTCCTCGGCCCGCTCAGCGCCGACGAGATCGCCGAACGCTGCACCGGCGCCGGAAATGACTGGCTGAGTGAACTTTTCGCTGCGCGCCGAGTAGTCGAGATCCAGTACGGACAGCGCACCTGGTTGGCCGCCGTCGAGGATGTGGCGCGGCTACGCGATGCCCTCGGGGTTCCCGTACCTCCGGGTGTACCCGCGGCGTTCACCGACGCGACGGCCGACCCGCTCGGTGAGTTACTGGGCCGGTACGCCAGGACGCACGGCCCGTTCACCACGGGGCACGCGGCCGAACGCTTCGGCATCGGCGTCCGCATCGCCGCGCAAGCCTTGGAGGGGATGGCTACGCGCGGCCAATTGGTCCGTGGTGAGTTCACCAGCCAATTCAATTCGAGTGCCACCGACTCCGAGCAAGACCCGAGCTTCTTCGCACAAGCGGCTCATCAGGACCCGAGCTTCTTCGCGCAAGCGGCTCATCAATGGTGCGACGCGGAGGTCCTGCGGATTCTCCGCCGCCGATCCCTCGCCGCACTGCGGGCACAGGTGGAGCCCGTCAGTACCTCGGCGTTCGCCCGGTTCCTGCCCGACTGGCAGTACCTCGATTCCTCGCTGCGTGGCGTCGACGGCGTGGCCACCGTCATCGATCAGCTTGCCGGGGTGCCGATACCTGCATCGGCGTGGGAACCGTTAATACTGGCACGCCGAGTCGGCGACTACTCCCCCCAGATGCTCGACGAGCTGCTGGCCTCCGGCGAAGCGGTGTGGTCCGGCCATGGCGCGATCACCGCACAGGATGGGTGGATCGCATTGCACCCGAGCGGGGTTGCGCCGGCCACTCTCGCCGCGACCGGACCGGTTGCACATGACGACGCGCACCGAGCGATCCTGGATGGCCTCGCAGACGGCGGCGGCTACTTCTTCCGCCAGTTTGGCGAGGGCGCGACGCGTTCGGCGTTGTGGGATCTGGTGTGGGCGGGACAGGTAACCGGAGACACCTTCGCGCCGGTGCGCGCGCTCTTGGGCACCAGCACCAAGGCAAGGACCACGCATCGCAATCGGAGAGCACCGAGACTGCGTGCCTACTCGCCGATCCCCAGCGCACAGCCGGTCGACCCCACTGTCGGCGGCCGGTGGTCGCTACTCCCAGAGCGGCTTGCCGACGGCACCGAACGTTCGCACGTCCAGGCCGAGCTTCTGCTCGGCAGATACGGGGTCGTGACGAAGGGCAGCGTCATGGCAGAGGGCGTCACGGGCGGATTCGCCTGGCTGTACAAGGTTTTATCCACATTCGAGGACAACGGACGCTGCCGACGAGGCTATTTCGTCGAATCGCTCGGGGGCGCGCAGTTCGCCTCACCAGCGACGGTTGACAGACTGCGCGAGTATCTCGATACCGTCGACGACGCCCGTAAGCCGGCCCGGGCAATGGTGCTGGCGGCGACCGACCCGGCGAATCCGTATGGTGCCGCGCTGATGTGGCCGAGGGCAGTGTCCGACTCCGGCCATCGGCCGGGGCGCAAGGCAGGGGCGCTGGTGGCGCTCGTTGATGGCGACTTGGCCCTCTACATCGAACGGGGCGGCAAGTCGTTGCTCAGTTTCGTGACGGACCCCACGGTGCTGCACGCGGCGGCGTTGGGCACCATGGAATTGGTCCGCGCGGGTGGGCTCGGCGGGCTGGTGATCGAAAGAGCCGACGGCAGATCGGTCTTCGACATCGCGGACTCATCCGTGATCACGGCCCTGATCGAGGCCGGATTTGCCCGGACGCCACGAGGATTGAGGTTCCGCGCGTGAGAGTGACACGGTTCGACCACATCGTGATCAACTGCACTGACGTGGAGACGACGGCGGCCTGGTACGCACGCGTTCTCGGCATGACGAGGGAAACGTTCGGTCCCGCAGGGCGTACGGCCCTGACCTTCGGCCGGCAGAAGATCAACCTGCGTCCGATAACCGCAACCCAGGACGAGTGGTTCACCGGCCGCGCCGCGGCTGCCGGGTCGGACGATCTGTGCTTCGTCACCGAATCTTCACCGGCCGAGGTGCGCGAACATCTCGCGGCCTGCGGCGCCAACATCGAGGTGGGTCCGGTGACCAAGACCGGTGCATTGGGCGAGATGACGTCTCACTACTGCCGCGATCCCGATGGCAACCTCATCGAGATCGCGGTGTACCCGAATGGAACAGCGTGACCAACAACCACTACCACCACCTTGCCTTCGGAACGGATGCAATCGACCGACAGCGCGCCAACGGCAGCTACGTCGCGTACGGAACACACCTGGAACGGCCCGACGACGGCCCGGATGACCTGAGCTCGCGGGAGTTGCGGATGATCGCCGAGGCGACTCAGTTCTGCCTGGGCACCGTCACACCCACGGGCTGGCCCTACGTGCAATACCGCAGCGGCCCAGCAGGGTTCGTCCGTCACCTCGGCGGAAATACCTTCAGGTTCATCGATCTACCGGGCAACAACCAGTTCGTGACGCTTGGAAACCTCGCCGACGACGACCGGCTCGCCATGTTCTTCGTCGACTACCCCCGCAAGCAGCGCCTCAAAGTGTTCGGCCGTGGCACGGCGCACGAGAGTGAACGGCGCGAAATCGAGGTATCGGTAGAGGCATTCGACTGGAACTGCTCCCGCAGCATCATCCCCCGCTACGACCAGCAGTACATCGCCGAGCTGGGCAAGGCATATCAGAAGCAGGCAGCCATCAAGGAGGCCGAACTCACCTCCGAAATCGAGCAGCTCCGCGCCCGCGTCGCCGAACTTGAACAACAAGGCGGCGCGTCACTGCCGTAGCGAGCGCCCCGACTGGTACCGAACATCCTTGCCGGTCAATGGGTCACGAAATGCGAGTGACCGCGCCAAAAGTTGCAGTGGACGGGAGAAGTCATCCGGCGCCACCTCGATGATGTCTGGATAGAGGGGGTCGTTGACGAGGGGAATGCCCAGGCTGTTCATGTGCACGCGCAGCTGATGGGTCTGCCCGGTGCTCGGCGTGAGTCGATACCAACCCAGCGGACCATCCCGATCAACCAGTTCGATGCGGGTCTCCGCATTCACCACCCCCGGTTCCTCGTATGCCTGAAGGATGCTGCGCCGCTTGATAATCCTGCTTCGCAACGTAACCGGGAGGGCAACGCGGGGATCGACGGGCGCCAACGCCTCATAGGTCTTGGACACCTGACGCTCCGCGAACAACGACTGGTAGGCGGCGCGGGCCTCGCGGCGCACCGTGAACAACAGCACGCCCGCGGTGAGTCTGTCGAGCCGGTGGGCGGGTGCCAGCTCCGGCAGGTCCAACATCTTGCGCAGGCGTACCAACGCCGTCTCCGTGACGTGCCGCCCGCGCGGCATGGTGGCGAGAAAGTGTGGTTTGTCCGCCACGAGGATGTTCTCGTCCCAGTGCAACACGTCGATAGCGAAGGGGACCGGAACCTCCACGGCTAGCGGACGATACGTGTACACCACCGAGCCCACCGGCAGGTGCGTATCGGCGGTGACGGGTGTGCCTGCGGCGTCCACGACTTCGCCGCGAGCCACCTGCTCGGCTCCGACAGAACCAAATCGTGACACCAACTCCTCAAGAACGCAGCCACCGGTCCGAATCCGGATTCGGACCGGCCCCACGCCGTCCCGCACCGGCAGCGGCGGATCAGGAGCCCTCCTTCTAGGGCTCACGAAGAGGACTCATACCGCCGGGCTCACGTCGACGGCGACAAGACGGTGCTTGTGTCGGTCACCGGTTCGACGATGAACGACCGCGCCTCGGGTGCCGCCACCCGCAGCGTATCGGCCGACGCGTCGTCGGGCTGACGCTGCGACCGCACCTCCGCATCGACCCGCGCCCGGTAGGTATCCACCTCACGCACAATGTCTTCGGCCGTCCAGCCGAGCACCGGAGCCACCAACTCGGCGACCTCCTGGGCGCAGTCGACTCCACGATGCGAGTACTCGATGGCGATCCGCATGCGCCGCGCCAGGATGTCCTCAAGGTGCAGCGCACCCTCGGCCACCACCGCGTAGCGCGCCTCAACTCGCAGGTACATCGGAGCCTTGGCAATCGGTTGCAGCAGACTGTGATCCGAGCCCGCGCAGGCCAGCACCTCACCAATTAGCGAACCGTAACGGTCCAGTAGATGGCGCACCCGGTACGGATGCAGTCCGTAGGTCTCCCCCACATGTTCGGTCTGGTTGATCAACGCGAAATACCCGTCGGCGCCCAGCAGTGGAACCTTCTCGGTGATCGAGGGCGCCACCCGGGCCGGTACGAATTCACTTGCCATGTCGATGGCATCGGACGCCATCACGCGGTAGGTGGTGTACTTGCCGCCCGCGATGGCCACCAGACCCGGCGCCGCCACGGCAACGGCATGCTCGCGGGACAGCTTGGAGGTGTCGTCGTCCTCACCGGCCAGCAACGGACGCAGGCCCGCATACACCCCATCGATATCGTTGTGCGTCAACGGCGTTACTAGCACCGTGTTCACCTTGCCGAGGATGTAGTCGATGTCCACCTTGGTAGCCGCCGGGTGTGCCAGGTCGAGGTTCCATTCGGTGTCGGTGGTCCCGATGATCCAGTGGTTGCCCCACGGAATGACAAACAACACCGACTTTTCGGTTCGCAGGATGATCGCCACCTCGCTGACGATCCTGTCCCGCGGCACCACGATATGAACACCCTTGGACGCGGTGACCCGGAACCGGCCGCGCATACGCGACAACGCCTGGATCTCGTCGGTCCATACCCCGGTGGCGTTGACCACGACGTGCCCGCGCACCTCGGTTTCGGCACCATTCTCGGTGTCCCGCACCACAACCCCGATGACACGATCACCCTCACGAAGCAGCGAGACCACTTGTGTCGAGGCCCTCACTACAGCTCCGTAATGCGCCGCGGTGCGGGCCACCGTCATAGTGTGCCGGGCATCGTCGACCACGGTGTCGTAGTAACGGATACCGCCGACAAGTGAATTGCGTTTCAGTCCCGGCGCCAGCCGCAGTGCACCCGCCCGAGTGAGATGCTTTTGGGCGGGAACAGATTTCGCCCCACCCATCTGGTCGTACAGGAAGATGCCGGCCGCCACATAAGGCCGCTCCCACCACCGATTGGTCAACGGGAACAGGAAGGGCAGGGGTTTGACCAGATGGGGCGCCAGCGTCGAGAGCGACAGCTCACGCTCGCGCAACGCCTCCTGCACCAAACCGAATTCGAGCTGCTCCAGGTAACGCAGTCCGCCGTGGAACATCTTCGAGGAGCGGCTCGATGTTCCGGAGGCGAAATCGCGCGCCTCGATCAACGCGACCTTCAAGCCGCGGGTGGCCGCGTCGAGGGCAGATCCGGCACCGACCACGCCGCCACCGATCACGATGACGTCGAACTGCTCGGAGCCAAGGCGCTGCCAATTCAGCGAACGGGCCTGCGGCCCCAGGAAGGTGTATGTGGGTCCGCTCGATCGCGACGAGCTAGTTGCGTCACTCACGGCCCTCACGTTACCGGCCAGTAGCGCCCTCGTCAGTGATGCACGCCGCAGCGGGGCATGTCGACGGACATCAGTCCAGGTCGTCGTGGGCAATCAACTGGCGCGCCGCCTCCGTGACCGACCCGGACAGCGACGGGTACACCGACAGCGTCTGCGCCAGGTCGTTCACCGAGAGCAGGTTTTGCACCGCAATGGCGATCGGCAGGATCAGCTCCGAGGCATTCGAGGCGACCACCACACCGCCGATCACCACACCCGTGGCCGGCCGGCAGAAGATCTTCACGAATCCACGTTTGAGGCCCGACATCTTGGCTCGCGGGTTCGTATGCAGCGGAAGGGTGACCGTCCGCGCGGGCACCTCGCCGTTATCGATGGCCGCCTGAGAGACCCCCACCGCAGCGATCTCCGGACGGGTAAACACAGCGGCGGCAACGGTTTTCAGCTTTATCGGACGCACCGCGTCACCCAGCGCGTGATACATGGCGATGCGGCCCTGCATCGCAGCCACCGAGGCCAGCGGCAGCAGTCCCGTGCAGTCGCCCGCCGCGTAGATGCCGGCCACCGAGGTCCGAGACACCCGATCGACGGTGAGGTAGCCACCCTGGCCAAGCTCAATGCCTACCCGCTCCAGGCCCAGACCCGCCGTGTTCGGCACGGATCCCACCGTCATCAGCACATGGCTCCCGTCGACCACCCGTCCATCGGCCATTGCCACGCGAACACCAGTCTCTGTTCGCGTGACCGAATCGGCGCGGGCGTTCTTGACGAGCGTCACACCACGCTCGGCCAGCGTGTCCTCCAGGACCAGCGCGGCATCCTCGTCTTCGTGGGGCAGCACCCGGTCGCGGCTCGCCACCACGGTCACCTGAACACCCAGCTCGGTGTACGCGTGGACGAACTCGGCACCCGTCACACCCGAACCGACCACGATCAGGTGCTCGGGCAGCTCCTCCAGGTCATAGAGCTGACGCCAGGTGAGGATCCGTTCACCGTCGGGCCGCGCGTGGGACAGCACCCGCGGGCTGGCACCCGTGGCGATCAGCACCACATCGGCCTCCAGGATGGTGCTCGTCCCGTCCGACAGCGTGGCCTTGATGCGGTGAAATGCCATCCCGACCACGTGATCGACCAGCTCGGCATGCCCGGAGATCAGGTTCACGCCGGCGCTGCGCAGTCGGTCGGCGATATCGGCCGACTGCTCGGCGGCGAGGCGCTTGACGCGGCTGTGGATCTGCGGGAGCGAAATCTTGGCGTGCTCCACGTCGATATCGAAACCCAAGTTCGGTGCGCGCCGCAGGTCGGTGCGCACCCCGGTCGACGCGATGAACGTCTTGGACGGCACACAGTCGAACAGCACGCAGGCGCCGCCGATGCCGTCGGAATCGATCACTGTCACCTGGGTGGTGCTTCGCTCATGGGCCGCGGCAACGAGTGCCGCCTCGTATCCCGCTGGACCTCCACCAATGATCACGATGCGCGTTGCCACGACCTCAAACCTACAAGTACCGAACGGACCCGGCTTGCCATCCTTGCCGTCATCTACGACACAGGACCACTAGGCTTTCCCCGTGCCGCTCTATGCCGCCTATGGCTCAAACATGCATCCCGAACAGATGTTGCAGCGGGCACCGCACTCCCCCATGGCCGGTACCGGCTGGTTGCATGGCTGGCGGCTGACCTTTGGCGGGGAGGACATCGGCTGGGAGGGCGCACTGGCCACCGTCGTGCAAGACCCCCATTCGAAGGTGTTCGTGGTCCTCTACGACATGACGGGGGCGGACGAAAACAACCTCGATCGCTGGGAGGGTTCGGAGCTAGGCATCCACACCAAGATCCGCTGCCGGATCGATCGTGAGTCCTCCGATACCACCACTGATCCGGTACTGGCCTGGCTCTACGTCGTCAACGCTTATGAGGGTGGGCTGCCATCTGCCCGATACCTGGGCGTGATGGCAGACGCCGCGGAAATCGCCGGCGCCCCAGACAGTTACGTGCACGGCCTACGCACCCGAGCCTCACGCAATATCGGCCCGGGGACGAGCTAAACGGAGCTCTGTGACCTGCTTTCTTGTACGAGACTGACCAGCGTCCGCACGCCGACGCCCAACGCCCGCTCGTCGATATCGAAGTTGGGCTGATGGATATCGAGCTGCGGGCCGGTCCCCGACCACACACCCAGCCGCGCCATCGCGCCGGGCACCTCTTCCAGATACCAGGAGAAGTCCTCGCCCCCGCCGGATTGCGTGGTCTCCGCGAGTGCGTCCAGGCCCATGTCCTGGATCGCCCGCACGAAGATGTGAGTGGACTCGGGCTCGTTGATGACGGGCGGGACGCCACGCCGGTAGTTGAGGGTGTAGTCGATGCGCAGCGGCGCCAGTAGGCCCTCAACGACATCGCGCACGGTGTCCTCCAGCGTGACCCATACGTCACGGCTGCCGGTGCGCACCGTGCCCGCTAGCGATCCGATCTGTGGAATCGCGTTCGCGGCCTGGCCGGCGTTGACAGCACCCCACACCATGACGGTGCCGGCCCGTGGGTCGATGCGGCGGCTCAGTACCCCCGGCAGGCCCGTGATGATGGTGCCGAGCCCGTACACCAGGTCGGCCGTCAAATGCGGTCGCGACGTGTGCCCACCCGGGGAGTGCAACGTAACCTCGACGGTGTCCGCGGCCGAGGTGATCGCCCCCACCCGGATCGCCACCTTGCCCACCTCGAGTCTCGGATCACAATGCAGGGCAAAGATTCTCGTCACACCCGCCATTGCGCCGGTGGCCACCACGTCGATGGCGCCGCCCGGCATGACCTCCTCGGCGGGCTGGAAGATGAGGCGCACTCCCGACGGCAGCGAGGGTGCCGAGTTGAGAGCCATGGCCGCGCCCAACAGGATCGCGGTGTGCGCGTCGTGCCCGCAGGCGTGCGCGACATTCGGCACGGTCGACGAGTAGGAGGCGCCGGTGCGCTCCTGCATCGGCAGGGCGTCCATATCGGCCCGCAGCGCGACCCGCGGACCGTCTTCGGGCCCGAAGTCGCAGGTAATTCCGGTGCCACCGGGCAGCACCTTGGGATTCATCCCGGCCTCGGCCAGCCGAGCGGCCACGTATTCGGTGGTGGCGTGCTCCTGGCGCGCGAGCTCGGGATGGGCGTGGATGTGACGGCGCCACCGGATCAGCGATTCGGAGTTCTCTGCGAGCCAGCGGTCCGCGACGGCAGATAGCGATTCGCTCATACCGTGACCGTCCTGCGCGCCAGCCGGTCCAGCACTCGGGACCGTTGGTCCTCATCCTCCGCAAGACGTATCACAGTGCGCGCCAACATCTTCGCTCCTTCGACCACCGCCCGATCGGCACCTGGTTCCTTGGCCGCCTTCTCGAAATCGGGTTGATGGATGACTGCCCCACCCGAATCGATGCCGACAACGGGGTGGATGCCCGGCAGCACCTGTGTCACATTGCCCATGTCGGTGCTGCCCAACGGCACCGCGGCCTCGTACTCCGCGGGCACCGGTGTACGCCCTAAGGACTCCATCTCCTGACGGAACACCTCGACGAGCCATGGATCGGGTTTCAGTTCCAGGTATGGCGGTGAGGACTCGGCGAGTTCGTGGCTGCATCCGGTCGCCATCGCGCCCGCGGCGAAACACGCGTACACCTTCTGCTCTAGCTCGCGCAGCGACGACGACTCGACGGCGCGCATCGTGTACTGCATCGCGGCCCGGCCCGGGATGATGTTCGCCGCATCGCCACCGTCGGTGACGATGCCATGAATGAGCTGGCCGGGTGAAAGATGCTGACGCAACAGGCCGATCGAGACCTGCGCGACGGTGACCGCATCGGCAGCATTGATTCCCAGCTGCGGCGCGACCGCGGCGTGGGATTCTTTGCCGTGGTAGGTGACCATCACGTCGGTCAGCGCCAGTGACCGGGCACCGGCGATGTCGATCGGTCCGGGGTGCAGCATCACCGCGGTGGCGATGTCGTCGAAGGCACCCGCCTTGAGCAAAAGTGCCTTGCCGCCGCCATATTCCTCGGCCGGCGTACCGATAACCACCACGGTGAGTCCGAGAGCGTCGGCAACCTCGGCGAGCCCCAACCCGGTGCCGACGGCGGACGCCGCGATGATGTTGTGCCCGCACGCATGCCCGATCCCGGGCAACGCATCGTATTCAGCGCAAACCCCAACAACCAACGGGCCATCCCCAAAAGTTGCCCGAAATGCGGTATCCATACCGCCCTGACCAGTGACGATCTCGAATCCACGCTCGGCGAGCAGTCGCTGGGTCTTCTCGGCGCTGCGAACCTCGTGAAACGCCAGCTCGGGTTCGGCATGGATGTCGTGCGACAACGCCACCAGGTCGGTCGCTGCGGCGTCAACCACCGCACATGCGGTCTGGGCGTGCGCGGCCGACGCCGCTCCGGTGGTCAAGGGCATTAGATCAGTATCCCATCATGGTTACGCTGCCTAGTTGTGACGCAGACCCCAGATCAGGCGGCCTCGCTGGCGGCCACAGAAATTGCGGAGCGCACGGGAGTCACGACCCATCCGGTGGCGGTGGTTCTCGGCTCTGGCTGGGCGCCTGCGGCCGAAGAACTCGGAACCCCCGCTACGACAATCGCAATGTCGGATCTACCCGGATTCAGCCCACCCAGCGCGGCCGGCCACGGCGGATCAGTGCTGTCGGTGCCTATTTCCGGGCCAAACGGAACCACCGATAACCGGATGCTGGTTTTACTTGGCAGGATTCACGCCTACGAGGGGCACGATCTGCGTCACGTCGTCCACCCGGTGCGCACCGCCTGCGCCGCCGGCGCTCGGACCGTCGTACTCACCAACGCTGCCGGAGGGCTGCATGAGGAATTCACGGTGGGTCAGCCGGTACTCATCAGCGACCATCTCAACCTGACGGCCAGATCGCCACTGGTCGGGGCGCAGTTCGTCGACCTCGTTGACGCCTACACACCGCGCTTACGCGCGCTGGCACGGGAGATCGACGGCAGCCTCACCGAAGGGGTGTACGCGGGTCTCCCCGGCCCGCACTACGAGACCCCCGCGGAAATCCGCATGCTGCGCACCATGGGCGCGGACCTGGTCGGCATGTCGACAGTGCACGAAACCATCGCCGCCCGCGCGGCGGGTGCCGAGGTGCTGGGGATGTCCCTGGTGACCAACCTCGCGGCCGGGATGACGGGTGAGTCGCTCAACCACAACGAGGTGCTGGCCGCGGGGCGCGCGGCCGCAACCCGAATGGGCCAACTTCTGCGTGCTGTGATCGGCCGGCTATGAGTGTGCCGACGCAGACGATCCAGGAATGGATCGACCACGACCCGGATCCCGAGACAGCCGCCGAGCTGAGGAGCTGCTCCGAAGAAGAACTCGCGCAACGATTCTCCGAGCCCCTGGTGTTCGGCACCGCCGGCCTGCGCGGCGCCGTCCGGGGTGGGCCCAACGGCATGAATCTGGCCGTCGTGGTGCGCACGACCTACGCGCTGGCCAAGGTGCTCAAACAGCGGTGCCTGGGCGGCTCGACGGTGGTAGTCGGCCGCGACGCCCGGCACGGGTCCGAGAAGTTCACCCAGGGTGCCGCAGAAGTCCTTGCCGCCGAAGGATTCAATGTGGTGCTGCTACCGCGCCCGCTGCCGACGCCGGTGCTGGCATTCGCGGTCCGGCACTTGGATGCGGCGGCCGGAATCCAAATCACCGCATCCCACAACCCTCCGGCCGACAATGGCTACAAGGTGTACTGGTCGGGCGGCGCCCAGATCATCTCCCCCACCGACCGCGATATTGAATCGACCACAAACGCTGCCCCTTTCGCCGATCAGATCCCGCGGATCCCCGTCACCCCCGCCGATGACTCCCTGGTTGACGCGTACGTCCTGCGTGCCGCAACGGTGCGCCGAGGTGCCGGTGGCGTCCGTATCGCGCTCACCGCGCTGCACGGCGTGGGCGGTGAGACCGCGGTGGCCGCACTGAATGCCGCGGGTATCACCGATATCCACGTGGTGGACAACCAGTTCCAACCGGACCCGGACTTTCCCACCGTCGCGTTTCCCAACCCCGAAGAACCCGGAGCCTCCGACGGGGTGCTGGCACGGGCCGCCGAGGTCGAGGCGGATCTGGCCATCGCGCTGGATCCTGATGCCGACCGGTGCGCCATCGGCATCCCCACCACGACGGGTTGGCGGATGCTTTCCGGGGACGAAACCGGTTGGCTGTTGGGCGATTACATCCTCTCCACACAGCCTCAATCGTCCACTCCGCCGGTGGTGGCCAGCACGATCGTCTCCTCCCGCATGCTCGCCCGCATCGCGGCATCGCTCGGTGCGCGCCATGTGGAAACCCTCACCGGGTTTAAATGGCTTGTCCGGGCAGCGGATTTCGATCTGATCTATGCATACGAGGAAGCCATCGGGCACTGCGTGGATCCGGCCGCGGTGCGCGATAAGGACGGTATCTCCGCGGCAGTGCTCGCCTGTGACCTGGTAACGCACCTGCGTGGGCTCGGCTCGAGCGTGGAGGAAAAGCTCGAGAATCTTGCGATCAGACACGGCATCCATGTGACGTCACAGGTGTCGCTACGGATGGACTCACTCGACGACATCGCGGCGATGATGGCCCGCCTCCGGGGGAACATTCCCACCGCACTGTCCGGATTCCCCATCACCGCAGAGGATCTGCTGGACCGGCGAGGGCAAGACCGTACCGATGCGGTGGTCCTCGCCGGTGAGATCGGCGGGTCGTCGATCAGGCTGGTGGTCCGCCCGTCGGGAACCGAACCGAAGGTCAAGTGCTACATCGAGGTCCGCGAACCCGTGATCACGGATCCGACCGTCGCGCGGATCTGGGCCGGCGTGGTGGTCTCCGAGCTCGAGGCGTACGCGCGCAATATCTAGCGGGGACCGAACTGACGATCGCCCGCGTCGCCCAATCCGGGCACGATGTACGCGGCCTCGTTGAGGCCCTCGTCGATGGTGGCCGTGAACAAGCGCACGGACCCGCTTCCCCCAGCCGGGCCATACCGCGCGGCACATTCCTGAACCGCCGCCACTCCCTGCGGTGCAGCGACCACGCACAGAATGGTGATGTCAACGGCACCTCGGGAATGCAGCAGGTCGAGCGTGTGGACCATCGACCCGCCGGTGGCGAGCATCGGATCCAGGACAAATACCGGCTGCGCCGAGAGGTCGGCCGGCAGAGACTCAAGGTACGGAGTGGGCTGCCACGTCTCCTCGTCGCGTGCCATGCCGACAAATCCGACACGCGCCTCGGGTATCAAGGCATGCGCCTGATCCACCATGCCCAGCCCGGCCCGCAGCACCGGTACCAGCAACGGCGGATTGGCCAATCGGTAACCCGTTGTCTCGGCCACCGGGGTGCGCACCGGGGACGCCTCCACGGGGGCTCCGCGAGTCGCCTCGTAGACGAGCATCAGCGTCAGATCCCGCAGCGCAGCACGGAAGGCCGCGTTATCGGTGCCGGCATCTCGAAGGGTGGTCAACCGGGCCGCGGCAAGCGGGTGCTCGACAACATGCAGGTCCATGGACAGACCCTAGAACAGCAAGCTTCGATCCCGCCGATCTTGAATGTGATGGGCATCACTCCTTACCCGTCGTACCGGTGTGCATGGATATCGTTCCCAGCAAAGCTCAGAGAGGTATCCTGAACAGGTAATACAACGGCGCGGGCACGTTGCCAAAAAATCTTTCAAAAAGTTCGAGAAAGATGGAACCGAATCGCAACCACACCCGTCGTATCTATTTACAAGGCAAAAACTGCCCGAAAACAGGCAGTGCCGGCCACCGAGAAGATGGAGGGGACATGGCAGAGGAATTGTCGGCAGATACAGACATGCTGCGTGGCGTTGCCGGTGTGCAGATGGGCATGGGCGGAACGCTCGCGGCGGTAGGCACCGCAGTAAGCATCTTTCCGGTCGCCGCGCTGGCACCGATCTTTGGCCCGATCGGCGGCCAATACCTGGGCGCCTTCGCCATGACCTCCGCCAAGCAGGGGTTGGATGTCGGCCAGCTCGCGATGGGCGTCACCGAGTCCGGTGTCAGCACCACCGTCGGTAGCAATGATTACGACGACATGGAAGACCACGGCAGCCAGAGCCTTAACTCCGTCGTCGAAGGAATCGAGGCCTGATCATGGTTGAGACCAAGCCATTCAGCAGCAGCAGCAGCCACGAGCTGTCCTCTGCGACCAACACGAACTACCCGAGCTTCGAGAACAACCCCTTCTCGTCGGGGCTGATCGGACCGGCCATGGATATGGCAGGCACCGTCGGTAACGGCCAGTTCAAGGAGGGTCAGGACCCCAGCAAGATGCTGGAGGGTGGCATGCAGGTCATGCAACAGGTCATGCAACAGGGCATGCAGGCCGGCAGCTCACTCATCGGCTCCTTCGCCGGTGCGGCGGCTCAGGCGCTGGGGCAGTTCGCCGGTATGGCAGGCCAGGCGCTGAGCAGCATGGCCACCCGCAGCGGCGCCATGGGCGCCAACGTCGGGCAGGCATCCGAGTCCACGGCGCGGGCCAGCACCCTGATCACGGAGGCCCTTCAGGAGTTCCAGCACAAGTCCGAGGCGCTGACACCGCTGATCGGTATTTTCCCGCCAGCTGCGGCTGAGCTCGTCGAGGCGGCCAGCAACTGCACCGCCAGGATCGCGGCGCACACCGCGACACTCGAGGGAGAGCTGACCGGACAGGCCGGCGAATTGGGAGGCATGGCGAGTGCCGACATGGCAAACCCTGCCACCCCCGCCTCCGGGGCCACCCAACCCGCGATGTCTGCAATGCAGGGTGGTATTCAGGCCGGTACCCAGGCGCTGTCGGGTGCCGCCAGCGGCATCACGCAGACCATGAGCTCGATGGGTCAAGGCCTCGGACAGATTCCGCAGGCCCTCACCGGCATGCTGGGCGGCGCGGGCGGTGGCAGCGGCGCAGGTGGCGCGTTGGGTGGCGCCAACATGGCGAATATCGCCAATGCAGCGTTGGCCAACCCCTTCGGTGGCGGCGGTCATGCATCCAGCACCGCGGGCGGAACCAGCAGCGGCTTGGGTGGCGCGAACGCGAGCGCGTCCAAGATGCTGCTCGACCCGCGCAGCATGGGCAAGGGCGCGCAGCTGTTCCTCCCGGACGGCAGCACCAGCCAGGCTCCGAACGCCTCCGCCGCCGAGGCAGTCCGCAAGGCGCTCAGCCAGGTCGGTGTGCCCTACGAGTGGGGTGGCACCAAGCCGGGCGTCGGCCTGGACTGCAGCGGCCTCACCCAGTGGGCCTACGGCGAATCCGGCGTCGACATCCCCCGGCTCGCACAGGAGCAGGGCGTCGGCATCAAGATCGATCAAGGATCGGTCATGCCGGGCGACCTGGCGGTGTGGGACGGCCACGTCGCCATGATCATCGGTAACGGCATGATGGTCGAAGCTGGTGACCCGGTGCAGATCTCCCCGATCCGCACCACCAATGCCGGACAGGGATTCCATGGATTCTACCGACCCACTTCCTAGTTCGGGAGTGCCACGGCCCGAGCCGCGTGCGAGCATCGATATGACAAATCGTGCTCGCACGCTGCGGGTCAAGGTCTCCGAATTCGGGCTGCCGCTTGAGGTTCAGGTCGAACCCGACATGCTCGGGCGCGGTGCGTCGGCACTGGCACGGGAGATCATGAACCTGTGTCAACTCGGTGCCGCGCGCTGCGGAGCGGCCCGCCGCGAGGAGCTCGCCGAAACCGGCATCCCGGATTACATCCTGGACAAGCTCGGTCTGTCCACGCCCGCCCAAGTCGCGGACCTCGAACTGCGCCTATCTGACGAGCAAATGGAACGGAGATCCTGATGACCGAGCCAGACCTTGCCTTCTTCCGGGCGATGGAGCAGCAGTACCAGGAGACCATGACGCGGGCTCGCGCCGGCGCCCATCATCTGAATGGTGCGGTCGACGAACTGAAAGACCTTCGCGGATGGGCACGTTCGGCGCAAGGGCATGTCGAGGCGGAAGCCGACGGCAACGGTGCCCTGACCAATCTGAAGCTGGACGATTCTGTCACCAAATTGTCGCCCAAGATCGTTGGGCAGATCGTGGTGGCCACCGCCGCAGCGGCCGCAGGCCAGGCCTTCGATCATCGCGAACGGGTCTTCGCCCAACTCATGGTGGACCTCAAGAACCCGCAGCCGTAACCGATACGGGTCCTACAACCCCGCACGATCCCGGTGTGAATCGGTAAGAAACACCGTGTTTATTGCACTCTGCCAGTCGTTTCTGAGCCGACCTCCGCGAAATGCGTACGGTTTCAAGCCCGTCGGCTGCAAGAGCGAAACCACTTCGTCGGAGGGCGTCTCGACGATCATCACCGGCTTCGACGCGGTGATCGTCGAGAGCCCGCCGCGAATGACCGCGGCTTCCATCCCCTGCACGTCGATCTTGATCACCTGAGGATCCAGGCCGAAATCGTCCAACCGGCGGACCTCCACGGGATGGCGTTGGATCCGCAGTTTGGATTCATCGAATCCGGCCATGGTTTCGGGATTCAGCCAGCCACGAGCCTCACTCTCGTCAAGGGAGGCCAGACCGTCGTACACGAAGTTGCGGTATCTGGGAACGAAGAGATCGAAAGTACCGTCGGCGTCGGACAGCCCGCAGGCGTGCACCTGCACGACCTTGCTTCCATACTTGCGTTTAAGCCGCTGAGCAAGAACAGCATTGGGCTCGAAGCTCACGATCTTTTCCGGCGATGCCGTGCGCTGTAGCGCGCAGATGCTTTGACCCCAGTTGCCGCCGATATCCACCGCCTCCGCGATGGGCCCCATACGGCTCAGGAGGTGGAATTCGGGGTCGACGCGCCATCCAAAGTATCGGGTGCCCATGTTGTACGCGCCGAACTTTAGTGGCCGGAGCCACGGCAGATAGGTTTGCGCCAATCTCAGCGCTGGCATTCCCACGTCGACACACTAGTCCAATGACGACGGAGCGATCTGCTCTCCGCTCAAGGCACAGAACACCCGAATAGCTTCCACCGGACATGATTCGGCCGCGTCGATCACCGCCGCCCCGGGCTCCACGAGCGTCGTGACGGGTCGCGCCCCGGCAGGCTCAAGAGAAAAGTGCTTGGGTGCCAAGGAAACACATTTCCCTGACGCGATGCATGCGGGCTGATCGACCATGAGTCGCCACCGGGGATCATTCACGATTCGCACTTTTCATACCGGACGCGAGTCCTCGACGGCATCTCAAATTTCGTCGACCGCCGTCACACCTACCGACCCCTCGTATCTGCACCGGTAGGTGCTCGCGGCGACCACAATGATGGGCTAGTTTGCGGTAGGGACCGACGAACATAGCGCAGTCACGCTGCGGGCACGGCCCGAAGACACAGGGTCCGTACTTAGCCCGCCGATCGCGGGAACGAGCAGAAAATATCGCTTCTGAGCGGGTCGCGCAACCTTTTCGGAATTCTCATTCCACTGTCCACCGAGCCCGTCGCCCCGTAGCCACGGCGCCCGCCGCTGATAACATCCGAGCGTGGCGCGCGAGTGGCTTCTCCTGGAATCCCTCGGCGAGGAACCAACAGTCATCGCGGCCGGCAATCAACCGCGGAATATGGTTCCGCTCAGCGCATTCCTTCGCCGCAATCGAAATCTAGGTCTCATTCGCCGGGTCATCGCCGCGGCAACCAAGGCCAACAAGGCCGCCGCGATCGGCCCACCCGACTCCGATCTGGTCATCGATGTACGCCCGGTCGCCATGCCCGACGGTCGAGTGCATGGGGTGTGGCTGTGGACGGGCGCGGCCCCGCCACCAGAAGATCCCCCCGTCGACGGCGGCGCGGTGGTCCTGAATGCAGATACCGGCGCCCTACACATGAGCGACGGTGCGGCCCTGGCCATGGGCATGGCCCCCACCGATCCTCATACCGAGATCAACATGCCTCAGCTCTACCGTTACGTGGCGCCCAATCCCGGCGAGACCGATGTCCTAGGACTCATCGTGACCGCTTCCGAGGGCATGACCTATAGCGGGACCTGGCCCGGCGTCGACAGTGACGGCAACCCCACGCTGTGTCACTTCGCAAGCCGATTGGTTCTGGAACCCAACGACCAGGGCATCCCGGAACGCCTGGGACGCGCGATCAATCTGCGAGTCGGCCGGCCCGCGCATCCCGTTCCGCTGCTTGAACAACAAGTCCTGGAGGCCACCGCCGAGCCCGGCGCATACCGCGCACTGGTCATGATCGCCTCGCGCACATTGATCAAATGGATCGATCCGCCTGCACCGGAATGGCATTGGGAGTTCGACCCGCTGGGCCGACCGAAGGTTCATCCCGATGACCAGGCGAATCTGAACTTCATGATCGATAACGCCGCGTTCGGTGCCACCGAGGCCGTCATCAGGTACCGCTGCCACGACGACAGCTGGGAATCGCTGCATTGCTCAACGCACCTGGTGCGGCTGAGCGAAGAAGCCACCGTCGCGCTCATCACCCACCGGCGTCGGCCCGCCGCGCCGCGCTAGTCACGCGATCCCGGGAGCAGGTTCGACGCCAGTGAGTTCGCCCGAAGTTGCTAACATCCGGGCATGTCCCGCAATTGGATGCTGCTAGAGACCCTGGGTGATGACCCCACGGTCATAGCCATCGGATTGCAGGCCCGCAATATGGCGCCGCTTGAGTCGGTGCTGAGCCGCAACCGGCACCGCCCACTGGTCGAGGCGGCGATTGCCGAATGTCGGAGGACGGGCGAACCGGCGGAGGCGATGACCCCGGCACGTGACCGCATCGTGCTCGTGCATCCGATATCCATGGGGCGGTCACATGTGCACGGCGTCCAGGTCTGGTTCGGGCCGACAGACCTTGAGCCACCGCGGCGGCCCATCGCCGGGGCATGCCTGGGCTCGCTGGACACCTCGCTCACCACGCTGACCGACGAGTACTTCGACGTGATGGGTTTCGACCCGGGCAACAGGTCCGCGAGGCAAGCCATCGCCGAAGGACTCGCCCCTGTTTTGCCAAGTCCGCGCAACACCGAATTGATGGCAAACGTCGTGAACCCCGAACTTCAGACGACTTTTTGCGGAACTTGTCTCGCCGCCGACTACCAAGGAAACGTCCTTCAAGTTCACTACGCCGGACGGGCATCGAAGGAAACGAATGCCGCGGGAGCCTTGGAGCGCATCAACAGGATTGTGTGCACACGGGTCGACAACACACCCGCCGAGCCGCAGGTTGGGCTGGCGCAACAGATCCTGAATGCCGTCGCCGCGCCCGGGGTGCACCGGCTACTGGTCAATGTCGACACCTTCGCTGTCCTCAAGTGGATCGACGAGCCGTTCCCCGATCTGGCATGGCGCTATGACCCCGATCAGCCCGACGACATCCATCCCGATGACAGGGCTGTGGCGCGCGCCATGCAGCAGGAACTGAGCACGGGATCGGCCGCCGGGGTGCTCCGAGTGCGGGCAGTCTCCGGAGGGTGGTTGCGAATACACGCATCCGCAACAAAATTCGCATTGCGTGACAACGCTTTTGCAGCACTTGTCACACTGACTGCCCCGCCGGCGGCAGACGCCGGACCGTAGACCTTAGTTAGCGCCGGGCGCCTCCTACGGAGACTCACGCGGTGGGTCTTTCGCTCGGGCCCCGCCTTCTGGCTAGGCTTGCCGCATGGCTGCTGACATCGTTCCCATCGGACTCGGGCTCACAGAAGGTGACGTGGTCACCCTGTGGGCCCCGCGGTGGCGCGACGCCGGAGATGAGTGGGAAGCGTTTCTCGGCAAGGACGACGATCTGTATGTGTTCGAGTCGGTCGCCGATCTGGTGGCCTTCGTGCGAACGGACAACGACAACGACCTGGTCGACCATCCCGCATGGTCAGCACTCGGGGCACTGTCGGCCGACGAGCTCGAACCCGACGACGAAAATCGCTTCGATCTGATCGGCGTGCCCGAGCTGGTCGCCGACAAGCCCAGCGAGGACGCCGTCGACACGCTGCGCGCCACGTTGGCGATCGTGGCCTCCATCGGCGCAGTCTGCGAACTGGCGCCCATCAACAAGCTCATCAACGGCAACCCGGTGCTGGCCACGTTGTCGGGCGGGGCCGAAAGCTTCACGGGCAAAGACGGATTGAAGCGGTGGAATCAGATCGGCACCATCGTCGGCAAGTCATGGGATGCGGTGGTCGACTCCATTGACGAGATCGCGGCGACGCCCGATGTCGATGAGGAGCTCTCCGCCGCTGCCGACGCCGAGCTGCTTGCCGCCGCCGAGAATGCCGTGGACGATGCGGACGACCTCGAGGACGACGAAGACCTGGATTTGCTTGACGAGGACTCCGCAACATCGGACAGCGAGAGCGCCGATGATGCGGACGACGACGAGTCTGAAGACGACGAAGACGACGAGGGCTCCGAAGACGACGCCGAGGATGATGATGCGATTCTCGGCGGTGACGAGGACTTCTGGCTGGCGGTCGGTATCGATCCCATCCAGATGATTACGAACGCAGGAACGTTCTACACGCTGCGCTGCTACCTCAACGACGAACCGATCTTCCTGGGGCGCAACGGAAGAATCAGTGTGTTCGGTTCGGAAAGGGCGCTGGCCCGGTATCTGGCCGACGAGCACGATCACGATCTGTCCGATCTGAGCACCTATGACGACATCCGCACCGCGGCCACCGACGGCTCACTGCGGATCGACATCACCGACGACAACATTTACGTGTTCACCGGGCTGGCCGACGATCTTGAGGACGGCCTCGACGAGGTGGACCGCGATCAGCTTGAGCTAGCAGTCGAGCTGCTCACGGACGTCGCCGAATACTCCGAAGAGGACAGCGTCGATGCCGAGTTGGACGGCGATACCCCGTTGGGCAAGTTGGTCGGGCACTTGCTCGAACCCGATAAGCATGACGAGCCCAAGGGTCCGTTTGCCGAGGCCGCCGAGCGCTGGCGGACGCTGGAGCGGGCCATGGAAGCGCGGCTGCGCCGGGAGTAGCCGGCCCGGCCGTCACCGTGACGGTTAGCCGATCAGGACCGCATATCCGGGTTTGATGACGTCATCGATGATGGCCAGTCGCTCATCGAACGGGATGAATGCGGATTTCATCGCGTTGATGGTGAACCGCTGCAGGTCGCTCCAGCCGTATCCGAATGCGTCGACCAGGCGCAGCATTTCGCGGCTCATCGAGGTATCACTCATCAGCCGGTTGTCGGTGTTGACGGTCACCCGGAACCGCAACCGCGCCAGCAGGTCGAAGGGGTGGTCGGCGATGCTGTCGACAGCTCCCGTCTGCACATTCGAGCTCGGGCACAGTTCCAGCGGCACCCTCTTGTCACGCAGCAGCGACGACAGCCGGCCCAAGTGAGCCGTGCCGTCGGGGTCGACGTCGATATCGTCGACGATGCGCACCCCGTGCCCGAGCCGGTCGGCACCACAGAAGGCGATCGCCTCGTGGATTGACGGCAATCCGAATCCCTCACCGGCATGGATGGTGAACCTGGCGTTGGCATTCCGCATGTACTCGAAGGCGTCCAGGTGCCGGCTCGGCGGATAACCCGCCTCGGCTCCGGCGATGTCGAACCCGACGGCGCCCCGGTCGCGGAACTTCACGGCCAGCTCGGCGATCTCGCGCGAGCGCGCGGCGTGGCGCATCGCGGTGACCAGGGTGCGCACCGTGATGCGCTTGCCCGCAGCGCGCGCCGCCCGCTCCCCGTCGGCGAATCCGGCCAGCACGGCATCCATCACGTCATCGAGGGTGAGACCGGCCTCGATATGCAGCTCGGGTGCGAAACGGACCTCCGCGTACACGACACCGTCGGCCGCGAGGTCTGCCACGCATTCGGCGGCAACGCGGTGCAGCGCGGACGCCGTCTGCATCACCCCGACCGTGTGCGCGAAGGTCTCTAGGTACTGCTCCAGCGAGCCGCTGTCAGCGGCAGTACGAAACCACGAGGCCAGGGCACTCTCATCCTCGACAGGCAGGTTCTCGTACCCGGATTCCCGCGCCAGTTCCAGGACGGTGCCGGGTCGTAGTCCCCCGTCGAGATGATCATGCAGAAGCGCCTTGGGAGCCTGGGTGATTGACACCAAATCGAGTTCGGCCGTCACACCCCGATCCTATCGATGATGAGCGCGGTGGCGGGCGGCGCCGCACCGATGGACCAACCACCGTCTAACGCGTCGAGCGCGGCAGGCAGACGTTCGGGGGTGTCGGTGTACAGCGTGAACAGCGGTTCCCCCGCGATCACCGGCTCGCCCGAGCGCCGGTGAATACGCACCCCGGCACCGTGTTGCACCGTTTCACCGGGACCGCTGCGGCCGGCCCCGAGCCGCCACGCGGCAATCCCGACCGGCATCGCGTCGATGCGGTGCATGACGCCACTGGATGGGGCGAGGATGGTCTCCTGGCACCTCCCTACCGGCAGCGGGGCCGACAGGTCGCCGCCTTGGGCACGAATCATCGCCCGAAACACATCCATCGCAGTGCCGTCAGTCAAGGTCGTCGCCGGATCCTTGCCGTCGACGCCCGCGGCGGACAACATCTCGCGGGCCAGCGCCACGGTCAGCGCGATAACGTCCTCGGGGCCTCCCCCGGACAACACATCCAGCGACTCCTGCACCTCCACCGCATTTCCCGCGGTGGCTCCGAGCGGCGTATCCATCGCGGTGAGCAACGCGGTGGTGGCGACCCCGTGCGCGGTGCCCAGTTCAACCATTGCCGAGGCCAATTGGCGGGCCCGCTGCTCGGATTTCATGAACGCACCCGCGCCCACCTTGACGTCCAGGACCAGCGCGGCGGTGCCCTCGGCCAGTTTCTTGCTCATGATCGACCCGGCGATGAGCGGTATCGATTCCACGGTACCGGTGATATCGCGCAGCGCGTAGAGCTTTCGGTCGGCGGGGGCCAATGACGCGCCGGCGGCACAGATCACCGCCCCGACGTCGGAAAGCTGGTGTCGTATCTCGTCATTGGTGAGGTCGACCCGAATGCCCGCGATCGACTCGAGTTTGTCGAGAGTGCCCCCGGTGTGCCCGAGTCCGCGCCCGGAAAGTTGGGGAACTGCGGCCCCGCAGGCAGCGACGACAGCCACCAGCGGCAGGCTGATCTTGTCCCCCACCCCTCCCGTGGAATGTTTGTCGACGGTCGGACGCGACAGGCCTGACAGATTCAGACGCTCGCCGGAGGCGAGCATCGCCGCGGTCCACGCCGACGTCTCCGCGGTGTTCATACCGCGCAGGTAGATCGCCATCAGCAGGGCGGCGACCTGTTCTTCACCGATGTCACCGCGGGTGTATGCGCCGATCAGCCAATCAATGGCGCCGGTGCTCAGTTCACCACCGTCTCGCTTGGTCGCGATGATCGATGGCATATCGAACGCGAAGGCATGCGATGAGCCGCTTGCGCGAAGAGCATCAGAATTTGCCATCAGATCCGGCCGCGGTCTAAATCTTCGGGGCCGAAGGCCTCCGGGAGCAGCTCGGCTAGACGTCGCGGCGCATCCGCGTGATCGATCAACAGATCAGCGCCCCCATGTTCGAGAAGTAGCTGACGGCACCGACCGCAGGGCATCAGCGGCTCGCCACGCGAATCAACACATGAGAGCGCCACCAACCGCCCGCCGCCGGTAGAGAACAGGGCGCAGACCACAGAACACTCCGCGCAGAGACCCAGCCCATATGAGACATTCTCCACATTGCAGCCCACGATCGTCCGACCGTCGTCGACCACTGCGGCCGCACCTACGGGATACTTCGAGTAGGGCGCATAGGCGTGCTCAGTCACCGCATATGCCTTGCCTCGCAACTCATTCCAGTCGATCAGCATGATCGGGACACCTCCCTGTCGACGGCGCGAGATCTCGCCCGGTCACTTCTTTGCTCGTGCAAGGTTTACCTAACTTACTTTGGAGTACGGCACATTTCGAGGCTTTTTGGCGCCTTACGGCCCCTACACGATTTCGGCGGCACATTGAGTTGGGTTTAGAGTTCCTGTGACGGTTCGCCGACCACCGTTGGGCCATCGGATGCGTGTCATGGTCGCCTCCAGCAGGCGCACTGCCCGCGCCATGTGGCCCCAGTCCACCATTGGTGTTGGAGGCCAGCTTGACCACCGCTACGAGCGAAGGTAATCGCCTTAAGCGATCGCTATACCGTGGCGATCCAGGAATGTGGTCCTGGGTCCTACATCGCATTACCGGCGCCACAATCTTCTTCTTCCTTTTCGTCCACGTCCTGGACACCGCCCTGATGCGGGTCAGCCCCGAGGTCTACAACTCGGTGATCGACACCTATAAGACCCCCCTCGTGGGCCTTATGGAACTCGGGCTGGTGGCCGCGGTGCTGTACCACGCACTCAACGGTGTACGCGTCATACTCGTCGATTTCTGGTCCAAGGGTCCGCGCTATCAGCGGCTCATGCTGTGGATCATCGGCGCTGTCTGGTTCGTAGTGATGGTTCCAGCGGCCGCCCGGCTGCTGATGCATATGGCGGAGCGATTCCTATGAGTAATCCCCAAACCGGATCCCATACGAGCACCCGCGCCAGCGGCCGTCCGGCTCCCGTGATGGAGCGCGACTACGACCGCCCTGCCGCACTGGACAATCCACGCGCGCCCCGGCGGGCGTCGGGCATGCCCAACTTCGAGAAGTACGCGTGGATCTTCATGCGGCTCTCTGGCATCGTCCTGATCTTCCTGGCGCTGGGCCACTTGTTCATCATGCTGATGTGGGACAACGGCGTGTATCGGGTGGACTTCAACTTCGTGGCGCAGCGCTGGTCGAGCCCGTTCTGGCAGACGTGGGACCTGACGATGCTGTGGCTCGCTCAATTGCACGGCGGTAACGGGATGCGCACGATCATCGCCGACTACACCCGTAAGGATTCGACCCGGTTCTGGCTCAATTGCCTACTGGCACTGTCGATCATCTTCACGGTTGTGCTCGGCACGTACGTTCTGCTGACCTTCAATCCGAACATCGGTTAGGGGCGCTTTCGACAATGGCCATAATTCAGGAACATCGGTACGACGTCGTCATCATCGGCGCCGGCGGTGCAGGCATGCGTGCCGCCGTGGAGGCCGGACCTCGGGTGCGGACCGCAGTGCTCACCAAGCTGTACCCGACGCGTAGTCACACCGGCGCGGCCCAGGGCGGTATGTGCGCCGCGCTGGCCAACGTCGAGGAAGACAACTGGGAGTGGCACACCTTCGACACCGTCAAGGGCGGCGATTACCTCGCCGACCAGGACGCCGTGGAGATCATGTGCAAGGAGGCCATCGACGCCGTCCTGGATCTCGAAAAGATGGGCATGCCGTTCAACCGGACACCCCAGGGCCGGATCGACCAGCGCCGCTTCGGTGGTCACACCCGCGATCACGGTAAGGCGCCGGTACGCCGCGCCTGTTACGCCGCGGACCGTACCGGACACATGATCCTGCAGACGCTGTACCAAAACTGCGTCAAACACGATGTCGAGTTCTACAACGAGTTCTACGCGCTGGATATCGCGATCACCGAGACCGCCAACGGTCCCGTGGCCACCGGCGTCATCGCCTACGAGCTCGCAACCGGTGACATTCACGTATTCCATGCCAAGGCAATCGTTTTCGCCACCGGCGGCTCGGGACGTATGTACAAGACGACGTCCAACGCACATACCCTGACCGGCGACGGCCTGGGCATCGTGTTCCGCAAGGGACTCCCGCTGGAAGACATGGAGTTCCACCAGTTCCACCCGACGGGTCTTGCCGGACTGGGCATCCTGATTTCCGAAGCCGTACGCGGCGAAGGCGGTCGCTTGCTCAACGCCGACGGCGAGCGCTTCATGGAGCGATACGCGCCGACCATTGTCGACCTGGCACCCCGCGATATCGTCGCGCGCTCAATGGTTCTCGAAGTGCTTGAGGGTCGCGGCGCCGGACCGAACAAGGACTACGTCTACATCGACGTGCGTCACCTCGGCGCCGATGTGCTGGAAGCCAAGCTGCCGGATATCACCGAATTCGCCCGCACCTACCTGGGCGTCGACCCGGTCACCGAGCTGGTTCCCGTCTACCCGACCTGCCACTACGTAATGGGCGGCATCCCGACCAACATCAAGGGGCAGGTGTTACGCGACAACGACAACGTCGTCCCCGGCCTGTATGCCGCAGGTGAATGCGCGTGCGTCTCGGTGCACGGCGCCAACCGGTTGGGCACCAACTCGTTGTTGGATATCAACGTGTTTGGGCGCCGAGCAGGTATCGCCGCCGCCGAGTACGCCGAGGCCCACGACTTCATCGAACTGCCGGAGGACCCGGCGACGATGGTTACCGGGTGGGTAGCCGATGTGCTGTCCGAGCACGGCGACGAGCGGGTGGCCGACATCCGCACCGAACTGCAGCAGTCGATGGACAACAACGCCGCGGTGTTCCGCACCGAGGAGACCCTCAAGCAGGCGTTGCAGGACATCCACCGACTCAAGGAGCGGTACAGCCGAATCACGGTGCACGACAAGGGCAAGCGCTACAACAGCGATCTGCTTGAGGCCATCGAACTGGGCTTCCTGCTCGAGCTCGCCGAGGTGACCGTAGTGGGAGCGCTCAACCGCAAGGAGTCCCGAGGCGGACATGCCCGCGAGGACTACCCGGACCGCGATGACACCAACTACATGCGACACACCATGGCTTACAAGGAAGGTGCCGACTTACTTTCTGACATCCGGTTGGACTACAAGCCCGTCGTCCAGACCCGGTACGAGCCGATGGAACGGAAGTACTGACGATGAGCCGCTTGCGCGAAGAGGAGACCGGACAGTGACTGCGGTTATCGAGAAAGATCAGTCGAGCGATCCCGTAGGTCCGCCGTTGCCCCCAGTCCCCGAGGGCGCGGTCATGGTGGAGCTCAAGATTCAGCGGTTCAACCCGGAGGACCCGGACGCCGCCGGATGGCAGAGTTTCCGGGTGCCGTGTCTGACGACGGACCGGCTGCTGAACCTGTTGCTGTATGTGAAGGGCTACCTGGACGGCACGCTGACCTTCCGCCGGTCCTGCGCGCACGGTGTGTGTGGCTCGGATGCCATGCGAATCAACGGTGTCAACCGGCTGGCCTGCAAGGTGCTGATGCGGGATCTGCTGCCCAAGAACCCGAAGAAGACGCTCACCATCACCATCGAGCCAATCCGCGGTCTCCCGGTGGAAAAGGATCTCGTGGTCAACATGGAACCCTTCTTCGACGCATTCCGCGCCGTGAAGCCGTTCATGATCACCAGCGGCAACCAGCCGACGCGCGAGTACATCCAGAGCCAGACCGACCGCGCGCGTTTCGATGACACCACCAAGTGCATCCTGTGCGCGTGCTGCACCACCAGCTGCCCGGTGTTCTGGAGCGACGGCAGCTACTTCGGTCCCGCGGCGATCGTCAACGCGCACCGGTTCATCTTCGACAGCCGCGATGAGGCCGCCGCCGAGCGTCTGGACATCCTCAACGAAATCGACGGAGTGTGGCGCTGCCGCACCACCTTCAACTGCACCGACGCCTGCCCGCGCGGTATCGAGGTCACCAAGGCGATCCAGGAGGTTAAGCGCGCGCTGATGTTCGCGCGCTAGCCCCAGCCGCCTTACCGCCGAGTGTGAGCCCTGCTGCTCACACTCGGCGTTTTTGTCGCAGCAGAGCTCACACTCGGCAACTGGCTGATCGACGGTCTGTCACACATTCCTAGGCTGCCTCGTCATACGGGTATGACTGACACATCCGGCAAGACGACACGCATCGAACCCATTGCCCCGCGGAATGCCACCCTGCTCACCCGCATCATGTATCGATTCGCCAAGCGGCGATTCGGCGAAGTGCCCGAGCCGTTTACGGTGATCGCTCATCACCCCAAGTTGATGCGGGCCGCCGCGATGCACGAACAGATGCTGGGCAGCGCATCCAAAGTGCTGCCGGCCAATGTGCGTGAACTCGCTGTGTTTTGGACTGCCCGCACGGTGGGCTGCTCATGGTGTGTGGACTTCGGTTCCATGCTGCAACGTCTGGATGGCTTAGATGTCGAACGCCTCAAGGCCATTGACGACTATGCGACCTCTCCCCTGTTCACCGATGACGAGCGCGCCGCGATCGCCTACGCGGACGCGATGACCGGCAATCCACACAACATCACCGACGAGCAGGTCGAGGATCTGCGGCGGCGGTTCGGAGACGCCGGGGTGATCGAGCTGAGCTATCAAATCGGCGTCGAGAACATGCGCGCCCGCACCTACGCGGCACTGGGAATCACGGAGCAGGGCTTCAACTCTGGTGATGCCTGCCGAGTTCCGTGGGCCAGCCAGGAGATCAGCCGCGACGCCTAGCTGCGCGCCAGCGGTGAGCCGGTGAACTTGTCGGGATTGCTCACGTCCCAGACGGCCAGCACCTTGCCGTCCCGCACCGTGTAGGCACTCACGCGGGGCAGCACCGGCCTGAAGTTCGGGTCGGTGTCTGTCTCCATGAGATACATGCCGAACTGACCGTTGACCAAGGCAGGATTGATCGCCTGCATCATCTGCGGGCCGTAGCGCTCCATGAGCCCCAGCAGGAAACGTGCCACCTTGTCGGGGCCACGGATGACCCGGACAGCGGTCGGCGCCTTGCCGTCGGAGTCTCCCGTCATCGTCACATCGGGATGCAGCAGCCGCACAACCGCTTCCACGCTGCCCGACATGAGGGCCTCCAACAGCTTGCCCACCACCTCGTTGTGGTCAGCATCGGCCACCGGTTCCGGGGTGGCGGCCACCGTGCGTCGCGCACGCGATGCCAGTTGGCGCGCGGCGGCGTCGCTGACACCAAGAGTTTCGGCAATCTGCTTGAAGGGCACCGAGAATCCATCATGCAGGACAAAGGCGACCCGCTGATCGGGTGCCAGCCGGTCCAGCACCACCATGGCCGCGAAGCGCGCGTCCTCGCTGGCCACCAAGGCGTTCAGCGGATCGTTGCCGTCCAGGCCGGTGACCACCGGCTCCGGAAGCCATTCCCCCACATAGGTTTCTCTGCGATACACGGCCGATCGCAACCTATCGAGCCCGAGCCGGGACACCACGGTAGTCAGCCAGGCCGGCAGGTCTTCGATCTCGTCTGTCGCGGAATGCCAGCGCAGCCACGCGTCCTGAACGATGTCCTCGGCGTCGGCGACGCTGCCGGTGAGCCGATAGGCCACCGCCTGCAGACGTGGACGTAGCGCTTCGAACTCGTCGGTGCGCTCTCGAACCTGACCAGCCACCACCTCAGCGTAGGCCCGCGACTACGGATGCGGATCGCTGAGGCAATAGGCGACGCCCGGCGCCGGGGTGGGGAATGCTTCCATTGACTGACCTGGCGGGCAAATCAATGGCGGCCCATGCCCATCGACTCGTTTTTCGACTTTGAGGTGGACTCTCGGATCGGTGCACGATGCCATCTTTGCGGGCGCATCAGCCACCGGGTGCGATCCGTAGCCCGGCCACAGGTAGCACATTCCCTCGCGAAGATTTTTCGCCAGACAGATTGGCGAAAGCGCTGCCCCGCCCGTCACATACGAGCGATAGGCCACATTCGGGCAGGCGAACGCCGACGACGAAGCCACCCGGAATACTGCGTGAGGGTCGGCGCAGTCCGTGACGAGGATCGGCATCCACACCCGGTCATCAAAAGTCTTGACGCACTGTCCAACCTGGAACAGCGCAGCGTGGACATTGGTGCTGCCGTGTGAACTGCTGGTCCTGGGCGGCAGATTGTCGTGCGTACCCGTCACGATGTAGGCGACGATTCGAACTAGGACAAACCCGCCAACGAAAACCATCCACCTCCAGCTCCTCCTCCTCTTCTGCTCCGGAGTCTGTTGCTCCCGAGTCGGGGAGCTCAGCTGGTTGTCCAGATATGCGTCCCACCTCGGTGCCGGTTTGTCCGCGACGGTGCTCTGACCGAGCCTAAATACCCATGTGACCCCCGCCCAGGCCACTACCGCGGCAACCCACACCCCCGGAATCAGCACTAACACCAAACACACCATGGCAATTGGATGCCGTGTCGCGAGCCACAGGATCGGCAGCGAACCGGCGACAAGAATCCATCCGACCAACCGCCTAGCCAGCTTCACGGCCTTCGCGAACATCGCGCGCAGCGAGGACCGAACCCTCAGCAGAGCCTCTGCCAGCAGAGCGAAGCTCGCGGCCGAAAATCCGATGGGCACGGCCCTGGACCACCAGGTGTCGGGAACCGCATGGAGGGCCAGCAGGATCGTGGCGATCCCGCTGGGCACGGTGAGCAGCAGTGGGAACAGCAAAGCACGATTGAACGCCGCCGCTACCACCTGCCGAACGTTCGGCGCGCGCTGCGGGTCGAGGCGCAGCGCGTGGCGCATCTTGTCGAGCCCGGAGCTTCGAAGAGAGCGCATGGCTTGATCGCCAGCGAGCGCCGTCATGGCCGTGGTGTCTTCCGGATCCAGCTCAAGCGCTGTCCGCCAAGCCCTTTCCCGGATCTCCCGGTGTTCGGGTTCGCTATGCAGGAAGCCAATCATCCGGTGGAATGCGGGTTCCTCCGGCCGCAATGCCACCGCCCGCCGCGCAGCTTCGCGCGCCTCGCGCTTCTTCTTCTCATTCGCTTCGGAACCCCGTGGCAGCGCGATGGCGGCAACGTTGAGCGCGGCAGCGAGCTGATAGTGGTTCCAGCCGTCCCCCGAGTCCAGAGCCACTGCACGCCTGGCAGCCTTCGTTGCTCGCACGGGCTGGTCCACTCCGATGAGCACGACGGAGCGCAACCGGTGCAGGTAATCCCACTCCGGGCTCTCGGTAACCAGCTGGTCGACCATCGGCAACGCTGCCCGCTCTTCGTCCACGGCAATCAGACAGCGGACAAGCAGAATCCGCAGTACAGCGCTCTCCGGGGTAGCCGCCAACGCCTCTTCCGCGAGACGCTTCGCGTCCGCTGGGCGGCCGATATCGAGCATGGCCTCAGCATGTTGATAACCAGCCATCCTCGGAGCCCCCCGCCCTTGATTGCACACACCTCAGACTGGCGCACAGAAACCAGAACCTACTCCATCTACCAGCATTTAGTCATTTCCCGGCAAATCCGAAAGCGAGGAAGCGGCGTGTTGAACGTGTCGTTTCCTCAGCGCCTCCAAGCATCGCCTGAAAGACAGAAGTCATACTCTTCCCCATGGCCAAGCCGTCGATCGATCCCATCCGCTGGCAGCCGCCCGGAGTGCGGGCGCTCACCCTGAATCCGCAGCCGCTGCCGCCACTGAGCATCGTCGCGTTGCCCGGCCACGGCCCCGAGGATGTGGTGGCCGACGCCGCCGGAAACATCTGGACGGGCGTGGTGGACGGCAAGATCCTGCGGATCGCTCCCGATGGTTCCGAGGTCACGCACGTGGCCACCACCGAGCATCCACCGCTGGGCCTGCAGATCGCGCGGGACGGGCGAGTGTTGATATGCAGCCGAGACAAGGTGCTGGCACTCGACCCAGCTTCCGGAGATATCGAGCCGCTGGTCACCAAGGTCGACGGGCCACCACTGATTTTCTGCTCCAATGTCACCGAGTCATCGGACGGCACAATCTATTTCAGTGAATCAACGGCACGCTTTCCGTTCGAGGAGTATCGCGCCGCCGCCATCGAGGGTCGGGGCACAGGGCGGGTGTTCCGTCGCGACACCGACGGCACCGTCACCACCATCGCCGACGGCCTGTACTTCACCAACGGTGTCACCTTGACAGCCGACGAATCTCGGTTGGTGTTCGCCGAGACCATTGGGCGCAGGTTGAGCAGCATCGCCCTCCATGGGGCGCAGCAGGGTGAGATATCCCGACTGGCAGAGGAACTGCCGTGCATGCCGGACAACATCAGCACCGGCGCCGACGGTCGCATCTGGGTAGCCATGGCGGGACCACGGAACGCCGCACTCGAGCAGCTGGTGCCCCGAGCACCCATTCTGCGAAAACTGATCTGGAAACTACCGGATTCCATCCAGCCGACGATCGCGGCCGACGCCTGGGTTGTCGCCTTCCACCCCGAAACCGGTGCAACGCTCGCGAACCTCCGGGGCCAGGACAACAGGCTGCAAACCACAACCGGAGTCGTTGAATCGGCCGGCAAACTCTGGTTCGGCTGCATCGGCTCTTCCGCCGTCGGCCACATTGACCTCGCCGATATCGCACCGGCCGGGCACTGAACTCACAAGTCACATACGACACAGCCGTAACATCCCCCAGTTCAGGGTGGTGTTCGCCTACTGTGGCGAAGCGATGATCACCTGGACTTCTGCGACACGTCTCGCGGCGGCCACCGCCGCCGGGTTGATCGTTGCCGCCTTCCCGCTGAGCACCCCCATGGCTTCCGCCGAGCCGGGATTCACCCCGCCGGACACCAGCGGGTGCCCGTACAAGGTCGTCACCCCGCCCGCGGTCGATTCCTCCGAGGTCCCTAAAGCCGGCGGCGACCCGCCCGCGCCGCTCCCGCTGCCCGCCAAGCCCATCGGCGGCGACATGCTCGGACGCTGCGATGTGATCACCGCCGACGGAACCGGCCCGATACCCAATGACGTCTCCGCAGAATCCTGGATGATCGCCGACTTGAACACCGGAAATGTGGTGGCCGCCAAGGACCCCCACGCCCGGCACCGGCCCGCCAGCGTCATCAAGGTGCTGGTCGCCATGGACGCCATCAACAACCTCAACCTCAACCAGGCAGTGGTGGGGACCCAGGACGATGCGAACAGCGAAGGCACCAAGGTCGGTGTCGACGTCGGCGGTACCTATACCGTCCGGCAGCTGCTCACCGGTCTGCTGATGAACTCGGGCAACGACGCCGCGCACGCGTTGGCGGTTCAGCTCGGCGGCATGGACGCCACCGTCGGCAATCTGAACGAGATGGCGCAGAAGCTCGGCGCGCGCGACACCCGGGTGGCCACCCCGTCCGGTCTCGACGGCCCCGGCATGAGTACCTCTGCCTATGACCTTGGCCTGTTCTATAAGTACGCGTTCGCCGATCCGACGTTCGCCGATCTCGTATCGGCGCCGAAGGCAACCTTCCCCGGTCACCCGGCCAAACCCGGTGAACCCGACGCCCATCCGGCGTACGAAATGAGCAACGACAACAAGCTGCTCTACAACTACCCGGGCGCTCTCGGCGGCAAGACCGGATACACCGACGACGCGCAACAGACCTTTGTGGGCGCCGCCGAGCGCGACGGCCGGCGGCTGGTGGTCACCATGCTGCGCGGTACCCGGCTACCGATCGCGCCGTGGGAGCAGGCCGCCCATCTGCTCGACTATGGTTTCTCGACCCCCCGGGACACCTCGGTGGGCAAGCTCGTCGACCCCGACCCGTCGCTGTTGACCAAGCCGCATGCCGATGACACTGCCACCGCCCAGGCCGCCGGTCTCACCACCGACGCGGTAAACAGCGTCCCGGTCCGGGTGGGCGTGACGATCATCGGTGCGATGATCGTGTTCGGTCTCATCCTGGCGGCCAGGTCGCTCAACCAGCGGGCCCAGACCTAGCCTTCGCGACGTCAAACTAGTCGCGGCCTCGGCCCAGCCATGAAATACCCAGCGCACCAAGCGCTCCGGCACTCACCGCGGCGATCACGCCGAGCGTCGACGGCCGCGAGCTCGTCTCCAGCCGAGTCGAGATGATCGCCGGCTGCGGCGGCAGCACCGGTGCCATCAGCATGGCGCGCTCGGAGGTCGCCGCCCACGCCGTGGCGTACAGCAGCAACCTCGCGGTGATGTAGGCAAACACCATGATGCCCAGGATCGGGCCGAACGTCGATCCGGCAGGGCCGTGCATGATCACCTTGAGATAGATCGAGGCGACCTGTTTGAACAGCTCGAAACCGATCGCTGCAATGAGTCCGGCGCGCGCCGAGCTCGCGAAGGGCAGTCGCTGGCGCGGCAGCCGGGCGATCATCCAGGTGAACAGCGCCCAGGACACCACGATGGCCACCGTGACGGTCGCGAGTTTGAGCAACGGGGCCGGAACCGAGACGTCGTGCAGCCCCACCCAACCGAGTATCCGCATGATGGTTGCCTCGTCGCCGACGGCCGTCACCGCAATGGTGAGCGCGAGCGCAAGGAACGTAGAAGCCAAGGCCAGCAGGTCCGACAGCTTGCCCTTCACGAACCCGACCGATTCGTCCGGCTGCTCCCACATGGCAGTGAGCGCCTCGCGCACATTGGCCATCCAGCCCAGCCCCGCCCAGGCCGCCGTCGCCAGGCCGACAAGGCCCAGACTGGCGCGCGAGGCAATCGCGGTATCCATCAAGTTGATTAGCTGATTGCCCACTTCGCCGGACACCGTCTCGCTGATTCGGGTACGTAACTCCGCAATCGTCTCCGGCTGGCGCGACAGCACGAAACCGGCGACCGCAAAACCCACCATCATGAGCGGGAACAGCGCAAACACCGTAAAATACGTGATTCCCGCGGCGTAGAAGTTGCCCTTGACGTTCTGATAGCGCTCTTGCATGCGCATGACGTGGTCGAACCAAGGAAACCGCGCACGATAGCGGTCAAGTATTCCGGGTTTATTGTCGTCGGCCACCGCTCACCGCCTCTGCTATTCGCTACCTCGCGGGCCGGACAAACCCTATCCGGTCGTAGACCTCGGTGAGCGTCTTCTCTGCCAGCTCCCTGGCGCGTTCGGCGCCCGCGGACAGAATGTCATCGAGTGCCGCGGTATCGGTGAGCAGGTCGTTCACCCTGTCGCGCACCGGCGCGACGAACTCCACGAGCGCCTCGGCCGTGTCCTTCTTCAGATCCCCGTAACCCCGGCCCGCATACCCGTCGACAAGGGCGTCGATATCGGCACCGGTGAGTGCCGATTGGATGCTCAGCAGGTTCGAGATACCCGGCTTGTTCTCACGGTCGAAACGAATCTCCCGATCACTGTCGGTCTGCGCCGACCGAATCTTCTTGGCGGACACCGCCGGATCGTCGAGCAGATTGATCAATCCCGTCGGAGCCGACGCAGACTTACTCATCTTCACCGTCGGGTCTTGCAAATCGTAGATCCGGGCCGCATTCTTCGGCACGAACGTCTCGGGCAGCACGAAGGTCTCGCCGTAGCGACCGTTGAAACGCTGAGCCACATCGCGCGTGAGTTCCAGATGCTGACGCTGATCATCGCCCACCGGAACCAGATTGGTCTGATACAGCAGGATGTCGGCGGCCATCAACACCGGATAGGTGAACAGCCCGACGGTGGTGGCATCGGTCCCCTGCTTGGCCGACTTGTCCTTGAACTGCGTCATCCGCGACGCCTCGCCGTAGCCGGTGAGACATCCCAGCACCCAAGCCAATTCGGTGTGTGCGGGCACGTGACTCTGCACGAAGATGGTGCTCTCGGCCGAGTCGATGCCCAGCGCGATGTACTGCGCGACCACGGCCCGGGTACGCCGCCGCAGTTCCTCGGGATCCTGCGCCACGGTGATGGCGTGCAGATCTACGACGCAGAACAACGCCTCGTACTCGCGCTGCAGGCGCACCCACTGCTGCACCGCACCCAGCACATTTCCGAGGTGAAGGGAATCGGCGGTGGGTTGGATCCCGGAGAAGAGCCGCGCGGGATGTGCGGTATCAGCAGTCGTCATGGTGCATCCATCCTGGCATGACCGGTCAACGCGATTACTCGCCGATTGCCCCGTGGACCGCGCTACCGGGTCCGGTACTCCACCGTCACCGGCGCATGATCGGACCAACGCAGCGCATACAAGTCGGCCCGATCGACCCGCGCTGCGTATGCACGCCGCCCGAGATCGGCGGTGGCGAGGTGATAGTCGATACGCCAGCCCGCGTCGTTGTCGAAGGCCTTTCCGCGCCAAGACCACCAGCTGTAGGGCCCGTCGACATCCGGGTGCAGCACCCGAAAGCTGTCGACCCACCCGGCGTCCAGCAGCGAGCCGATCCACGCCCGCTCCTCCGGCAGGAAACCGGCCTTCTTCTGGTTTGCCTTCCACGCCTTGATGTCTCGTTCGGTGTGCCCAATGTTCCAGTCGCCGCAGATCACCGCGTCACGGTCGTGAGCGGCCAACTGCGTCATCCTCGCGCCGACGGCCGCCATGAAGCGCTCCTTCTCCTCCTGGCGCTCCGTACCGGCTTCTCCAGTGGGCACATAGATGCTCGCCACGGTGAGGTCGCCGATCTCGGCCTCCAGGTATCGGCCGGACCCGTCGAACTCACCGCCGTCCGCGTCCAACGTCACCTTGGTGGAGGCGGCAGGAACTCGGCTGAGGATCCCCACGCCGCTGCGGCCCTTCACGTTCGACGGGGCATTCACCACGTGCCATCCGGCGGCCAGCGCCGGGGCCAGCGCCTCGTGGAGTTGCTCCTCCTCTGCACGGACCTCCTGCAAGCAGACGATGTCGGAGGTCGTCTGCTCAAGCCAGGGCAACAGACCCCGGTTCTCGGCCGACCGCTCCTTGACCGCGGCACGAATGCCGTTGACGTTGATGGTGGTGACGGTGATCTTCTCGGCGCTCATCAGCCGCTGACCCTAGCTGAGCGCTCTGACAGTGATGAGCCGCCAGGGCGAAGAACATCCCACAGTGATGAGCCGCCAAGGCGAAGAACATCGAGCACGGTAAGTTGACGCAAAAGTCGGTAATGTCAACGCCGCTGTTGACACTATGAGGAGGACCCGCATGTTGGAAGCCGTCTTGTCGAAGTCATCGAACAAGCGGGCGCCCATCGAGATGGGCGAGGGCGAGCCCATCCTGCTGCTGCATCCGTTCATGCTGTCGCAGTCGGTGTGGGAGACCGTCGCCGAGCAGCTTGCCGACGCCGGCTACGAGGTGTTCGCGCCCACGTATCCCGGTCACAACGGCGGTGGCCCGATGCCCAAGCTGCCCGCGTTCTCCCAACGTTCCATCGACGTCTACCTGGATCAGCTCGAACAGATCATGGACCAGAAGGGCTGGGAAACAGCCCATCTGGTGGGCAACTCGCTGGGTGGATGGATCGCTCTGGGTCTGGCGCAGCGCGGCCGGGCCCGCAGCGTGACGGCGATCGCCCCTGCCGGCGGCTGGACCAAGTACTCGGCACTCAAGGCGGAGATCGTGGTGAAGTTCGCGGCCATGGCACCCTGGCTGGTGTTCTCGCGAATTTTCGGACGTCGCGCGTCGGGCCTGCCATTCGTGAAGTTGGCCACCGCCCGCGCCCTGTGCGGAGAGACCGAAGCACTGAGCCTGCCGGACTTCCACAGCATCTTCGAGGACATCACGCACTGCCCGGCCTACTTCCCGTCGCTGACGTCGATCCTGCCCGCCCCGGGCCTGCAGCACCTCAACACCATCTCGGTGCCTGCACAGCTCGTGCTGTGCGAGAAGGACGAGATCGTGCCGGCGGGCCGCTTCGGGAAACTCATCAGCCAGGGCCTGCCCGCCGACGCGCGACGCATCACCCTCAAGGGCAAGGGACACGTGCCCATGTTCGAAGCGCCCGGCCAGGTCACCGAGGTCATCACCGACCTGATCGACCCGCTGATCGCCGCCAAGCGCAGCGCAGCTTCCGACGCCAGCTAGGCATCGCGGAACGGCTGTGCGAGCACCTCGGCCGCGCGCCGCCACTTCGCCGGGCTGGCACGACTCCCGATCAAGTCGACGAGTTCAACTGAGATGCCTTCGTCGCGACCGGCATACCGCAACAGGGCGTTCGCGGCGTGGTACCTGACGAAGTAGTCGGGGTCGCGAGCCACCGCCTGGCCGAGCGACTGCACAAGATGCCCCGTCGGGGTCAAGAAGGCGAGCGCGATCGCCGCATCGAGCCGATCGTCACGACTGTCGGCGGTTTTCAGCACCGACAAGATCAGCTCGGCCGCGGCAGGCTCGTCGCCGGTCAGCGCCAACAGGGCCTGTCCCACTGATACCCGGAATCGCCCTGCGGAATTGGGTACAGCCTTGCCAACGAGGTCCACGAACTGCGTCTGTGCAAGGCCGAGGCGGGCGAGCTCGGCAATCGAGAGGGCAGCGACGTAGTCTTCGTCGGCGATGCCGATCGCGAGCATTGTTGCCACATCTTCGGAGTCGGCGTTGAAACGCACGAGCAGGCCATCAAAGTAGACGCCATTTCGCCAGATCTCGTGAGAATCCCCGAACACCTGCTCGCGCCAGGCCCACCAGCGGGGATTCATCCGCCTCCTCGGGTCGGACTGGTAACGCTAATGTCGACTTTCCGGGCAAATGTGCGGGTACACCGCCCAGAAAGTCGACATTCGGCGTAAGGAATTCAGCGGCTAGACCTCGACGGACGCCAGCACGGCGTTGAAGGTCGCGCTCGGGCGCATCGCCGCGGTGATCTTCGCCGGGTCCGGCTGGTAGTACCCACCGATGTCCACGGGACCGCCCTGTACGGAGTTGAGTTCGGCGACAATCGCGTCCTCGTTCTCCACCAGCTGCTTGGCCAGCGGTGCGAACAGCTCCGCCAGCTCAATGTCCTCGGTCTGCGCAGCGAGTTCTGCCGCCCAGTACAGCGCGAGGTAGAACTGGCTGCCGCGGTTATCGAGCTCACCGGTCTTGCGCGACGGGCTCTTGTCGTTCTCCAGCAGCTTTCCGGTCGCGGCGTCCAGCGTGGTGGCAAGGATCTTGGCGCGCGCGTTCTGAGTCTTGATGCCCAGGTCCTCAAGGCTGACAGCCAGGGCCAGGAACTCACCCAGCGAGTCCCACCGCAGGTGGTTTTCCTCCACCAGCTGGCTGACGTGCTTGGGCGCCGAGCCTCCGGCCCCGGTCTCATACAACCCGCCACCGGCCATCAGCGGCACGATGGAGAGCATCTTGGCGCTGGTGCCCAACTCCAAAATCGGGAACAGGTCGGTGAGGTAGTCGCGCAGGATGTTGCCTGTCGCTGAGATCGTGTCCAGTCCACGGATCACCCGCTCCATGGTGTACCGAATCGCCCATACCTGCGGCATGATCTGAATCTCGAGGCCCTCGGTGTCGTGGTCCTTGAGGTAGGTCTTGACCTTCTTGCGCAGCTCGTTCTCGTGCGGGCGCTCGGTGTCGAGCCAGAACACCACCGTCATACCGGATTCCCGCGCACGGTTAACGGCCAGCTTGACCCAGTCCTTGATCGCCGCGTCCCTGACGACCGGCATGCGCCAGATGTCGCCGGCCTCCACGTTCTGGCTCAGCAGCACCTCGCCGGTGTCGATGTCGATGATGTCGGCGACGCCGGGCTCGGTGATCTCAAAGGTCTTGTCGTGGCTGCCGTACTCCTCGGCCTTCTGCGCCATGAGACCCACATTGGGCACGGTGCCCATGGTGGTCGGATCGAACTGCCCGTGGGTCTTAACGAAGTTGATCATCTCCTGGTAGATCCGGGAGAAGGTGGACTCCGGGTTCACGGCCTTGGTGTCCTTGAGCTTGCCGTCGGCGCCGTACATCTTGCCGCCGGCGCGGATCATCGCCGGCATCGAGGCGTCCACGATCACGTCGCTGGGCGAGTGAAAGTTCGAGATGCCCTTGGCCGAATCCACCATCGCCAGCTCGGGCCGGTGCTCGTGACAGGCATGCAGGTCGCGGATAATCTCCTCGTGCTGCGATGCTGGCAGCGCCTCGATCTTGCTGTAGAGGTCTGACATGCCGTTATTGACGTTCACGCCCAGCTCATCGAACAGCTCCTGGTGCTTAGCGAAGGCGTCCTTGTAGAAGATCTTCACCGCGTGGCCGAAGACGATGGGATGGCTGACGCGCATCATGGTCGCCTTGACGTGCAGGGAGAGCATCACGCCGGTCTTATAGGCGTCCTCGATCTGCTCTTCGTAGAAGTCGCAGAGCGCCTTCTTGCTCATGAACATGCTGTCGATGATGTCGCCCTCGCCCAGCTTCACCTCGGCCTTGAGCACGGTGGTCTCGCCATTGGTGGTCGTCAGCACCATCTTGACCTTGCGGGCGCGATCCAGCGTCAGCGACTTCTCACCGTGGTAAAAGTCACCTTCCTTCATGGTCGCGACGTGGGTGCGCGACGCCTGCGACCACTTGCCCATGCTGTGCGGATGCTTGCGCGCGTACTCCTTTACCGCACGCGGCGCACGACGGTCCGAGTTACCCTCGCGTAGAACGGGGTTCACGGCGCTACCGAGACACTTGGTGTATCGCGCCAAGATGTCCTTCTCTTCGTCGTTCTTCGGGTCTTCGGGATAGTCGGGCAGCTGGTAGCCCTTACCCTGCAGTTCCTTGATGGCGTTCAGCAGCTGCGGCACCGACGCGCTGATGTTCGGCAGCTTGATGATGTTGGTCTCGGGCAGTTGCGTCAGCTTGCCCAACGCGGCCAGGTTGTCGGGCACCCGCTGGTCTTCGGGAAGGAGGTCGGCGAACTCAGAGAGAATGCGCGCGGCGACGGAGATATCGCTGGTTTGGACGTCGATACCGGCGGGTCCGGCGAAGGCCCGGATGATCGGCAAGAAGGAGTACGTCGCGAGTAGCGGCGCCTCGTCTGTCAGCGTGTAGATGATGGTCGGCTGCTGCGCACTCATGGTCACTCCCGGCATCGTTGATCGGACTTGTTGGTCGGTCAAAATCTCAGGTACCCCGTGGGTCACACGGATGCCCTATTCAGTATCACGTCGCCTCCGAGCCTAGGCGGGCGGACGGGCCGTGACCGCGCTCCCCCTGACGGCCCAGCAACCTGGTGGCAACCATTCGGTGAATTGCGATACGCTGCTCAATGGTCATGAGTACCAGCGTCAAGCCCCGGCTCGCTGGTCGGCAACCCTCCAACCGCGGTGGGGTGCCCCGGGTGATTGACCAGGTTGAGTAGCCGACTGGGTTTTTGAAGGACAGTTGGCCACACGGCAAGCGCGGGTCCGATGGCGGGCCCCGAGAAGACAGGTTGGCCCGATGAAGTGTGTGTCAGTCAGGGGTAGTTCCCTGCATTCCTGTTGTCGGTGTTGTTCCCGACGCTGACCTAACACACGACGACCCCAGGAGCTCCCATGACTGATATCGACCCCACCGCTACGTGGGCCTTTGAAACCAAGCAGATCCACGCGGGCCAGTCCGCCGATACGGCAACCAATGCCCGCGCGCTGCCGATTTACCAGACCACTTCCTACGTCTTCAACGACACAGCGCACGCCGCGGCGCTGTTCGGGCTGTCCGAAGAGGGCAACATCTACACGCGGATCATGAACCCGACGCAGGACGTTGTGGAGAAACGCATCGCGGCCCTCGAGGGGGGCGTCGCCGCCCTGCTGCTGGCTTCCGGGCAGGCCGCCGAAACCCTGGCCATTCTCAACGTTGCGCAGGCCGGCGATCACATCGTGTCCAGCCCCCGGCTCTACGGCGGCACCTACAACCTGCTGCACTACACGCTGCCACGCCTGGGCATCTCGACCACCTTCGTCGATGACCCCGACGATTTGGACTCCTGGCGCCGCGCTATCACCCCGCAGACCAAGGCGTTCTTCGCGGAGTCAATCTCTAACCCGCAGAACGACATTCTCGATATCCCCGGCCTGTCCGCGGTCGCGCATTCCGAGGGCATCCCGCTCATCGTCGACAACACCGTCGCCACGCCCTACTTGATCCAACCGCTGACACACGGCGCCGACATCGTCGTGCATTCGGCCACTAAATACCTTGGTGGACACGGCAATGCGATCGGCGGCGTGATCGTCGACGGCGGCACATTCGACTGGACGCAGGGCCGCCACCCCGGCTTCACGACGCCGGACCCGAGCTACCACGGGGCGGTCTTCGCCGATCTGGGCGCACCGGCATATGCGCTCAAGGCGCGCGTGCAGCTGCTGCGCGACCTCGGTCCCGCCATCTCACCGTTCAACGCGTTCCTCATCGCGCAGGGGCTAGAGACGTTAAGCCTGCGCGTGCAGCGCCATGTGGAAAATGCTGAACGCGTCGCAACCTACCTCGTTGCTCAGCCCGAGGTCACCGGCGTCAACTACGCGGGCCTGCCCACCTCCCCCTGGCACGAGCGCGCGAAGGTGCTGGCCCCCAAGGGCGCCGGTGCCGTGCTCGCCTTCGAGCTCGACGGCGGAGCCGAGGCAGCCACCACCTTCGTCGACGCGCTCAGCCTGCACAGCCACGTCGCCAACATCGGTGATGTGCGCTCGCTGGTCATCCACCCCGCGAGCACGACACATGCACAGCTCTCACCCGCCGAACAGGTGGCCTCCGGCGTCACCCCCGGGCTCGTCCGGTTGGCCGTCGGAATCGAAGGCATCGATGACATCCTGGCCGACCTCGACGCCGGATTCGCCGCGGTGCGGCGACTCAAACAGTCCGCGGCGGTGGCATCATTGTGACCTTGACCGACGATCTTCGCGCAAGCGGCTCATCCGCCGACCAGCAGCTTCCCGCTCCCAACGTCGCTCTCCCCCAGGGTGACGAGATCGCCTATGTGCCAATAGGTTCGGTCACGCTGGAAAGCGGTGCTGTGGTCGACGACGTGACCATCGCGGTGCAGAGCTGGGGAGAACTGTCACCGCGTCGCGACAACGTGGTGTTCGTATGCCACGCCCTCACCGCCGACTCGCATGTGGTCGGACCGGCCGGGCCCGAGCACATCACCGGCGGCTGGTGGGAAGGAATCATCGGCCCGGGAGCGGCCATCGACACCGATCACTGGTGTGCAGTCGCCACCAACGTGTTGGGCGGCTGCCGAGGTTCAACCGGTCCGACTTCGGTTGCCGCGGACGGAAAGCCGTGGGGCTCGCGATTCCCCGAGGTGTCGGTGCGCGATCAAGTGAGCACCGATGTCGCGGCACTCGCGCAGCTCGGCATCACCGAGGTCGCCGCCGTCGTCGGCGGTTCGATGGGTGGCGCACGCGCACTGGAATGGGCTGTCATGTACCCAGATTCGGTGCGCGCGGCCCTGGTGTTGGCGGTCGGCGCGCGCGCAACAGGCGATCAGATCGGCACACAAAACACACAGATCGCCGCCGTCCAGGCCGACCCCGACTGGCAGAACGGTGACTACCACGGCAGTGGCCGTAGCCCCCTGAAGGGACTGAACCTGGCCCGGCGGATCGCACACCTGACCTACCGCGGCGAGGTCGAACTGGACACCCGGTTCGGGAACGACCCGCAGGTGGGACCGGATGGATCCGAGGATCCCTGGGCGGGTGGCCGGTACGCGGTACAGAGCTACCTCGAACATCAGGGCGACAAGTTCGTGCGGCGCTTCGATGCCGGCAGTTACGTCATCCTGACCGAGGCACTCAATCGGCACGACGTCGGACGCGGCCGTGGCGGTGTCGCGGAGGCGCTGCGCGGCTGCCCGGTCCCGGTGGTCGTCGGAGGCATCACCTCCGACCGCTTGTACCCACTTCGGCTGCAGGAGGAATTAGCCGACCTGCTGCCCGGTTGTACCGGCTTGCGGGTAGTGGAATCAGTGCACGGCCATGACGCGTTCCTCATCGAGTTCGACGCGGTGAGTGAACTGGTGCGGGAAACCCTCGCACTCGCCAAGGCAACACAGGCTTCGTAAACACCGAACTAGAGGGAGCGCGAATGCCCGACGCACAAGCTGAGCGATCGCTTTCCTTCGGTTCGCAGGCCGCGGCCTACGAGCGGGGCCGTCCCTCGTATCCGCCTGAGGCAATCGACTGGCTGCTACCGGCGGGTGCCCGCGACGTGCTGGATCTGGGTGCCGGGACCGGCAAGCTCACCACCCGTCTGGTGGAACGCGGATTGAACGTGATTGCGGTGGATCCGCTCGCGGAAATGCTTGAGGTACTGAGCCAGTCACTCCCCGATACCCCCGCGCTACTGGGTACCGCCGAGGAGATTCCACTACCCGATAACAGCGTGGATGCCGTATTGGTGGCGCAGGCCTGGCACTGGGTGGACCCGGAACGCGCGATTCCCGAAGTCGCCCGGGTGCTGCGCCCCGGCGGCCGGCTGGGATTGATCTGGAACACCCGAGACGAACGGCTGGGCTGGGTGGCCGATCTCGGCAAGATTATCGGCAGCGAGGATGACCCCTTCAACCACACTGTCAATCTGCCCGCACCGTTCACCGGGCAGGAGCGCCACCAGGTCGAGTGGACGAGTTACCTTACCCCGCAAGCACTTCTGGACATGGTCGCCTCACGCAGCTACTGCATCACAGCCCCCGAGGCCGCCCGAAAGAAGACGCTGCAGCAGGTTCGGGGACTGCTCACCACCCATCCCGCGCTGGCGCAATCGGCGGGTCTGGCGCTGCCCTACGTCACGGTAAGTATCCGCGCGACGCTGGACCAATAGTCGCTCCCATCCTCGGGTGCCTCGATTCACAGGGACATTCAGAAAGACACCCGCTACGGTGTACCCGTGCGTACGGATCGCCGTCTCCTCGCAGCCCTCGTTGTCGCCACCTTCCTGCCTGCAGCACTTGCCGGCTGCGGGTCATCGAAAGACGCTAAGACCGAGTCTGAGCCCACCAGCAGCGCGCCCGAGCAGCGGCATACTCGGCAGTACATCCCCGAATTGGGCGTCTATGTGACCGTCCCGAACGACTGGGTGGCCTTCGCCGACGGCGTGCACAACAACAAGGGCCTGACGACCTATCAGATCCGACCGAAATGGGAATCGTCCGAATTCGCGCAGTACGTGCGCATCCGCAAGCTGACGCCCTCCGAAGACAGCACAGCCGCACCCGAAGTGAAGGGCTGGTTGGCGTCGTCGAACTCCGATGCGGTAAGCGATTTCGTCAAGACCCGAAAAACGAAAGTCACTGCGGACAAGCGAGATTCGTGGGACGGCCCCAACCTACCCGGCGCCTCGGCAAGCCTGGAGTTGGAGAAGCCCGCAGCCGCCGAAGGCAAGCCGCCGGTATCCGCGACGCCGAAGATCTACGTCGCGTTCGTCGGCCAGGGCGACCAGCGATGGCAGATTGCCACAAGTAACTCCGGCAGCCCGAGCGGGGAACCATCCGAGCAGTTCCTGGGCGAGCAGGCCGACGCCATCGCACGATCGGTACAACTGCTCAAGTAGCGCCTAGCCGGTACCTAGCGGATCGATCGTCAGCGCCAGATAGATCATCGCCGCCGCAACGGTGCTGAGGGCCGCGACGTCAAAGGTCTTGCCGCGTACCACCAATAGGCCCGCGGTGTCATCGGAGAGCACCAACCTCAGTGCCGCGGCGACTCCCACCGCGATACCCACGACGAGCGCTCCGCGCCGCCAACGGTCGGCGATCACCAATCCCAGCGCCACCAGAAACACCGCCGAGACCACCAGGATCGGCCACTGTTGACGGGCAAATCGGCGGACGGCATCGAGGGCCGACGCGAACACGTCGCGTGTGGTGCGCGAGGAGACCGTCACAAACGTTCCGCCCGCTCGATCACGTTGGTGAGCAAGAAGGCTCGGGTCAACGGCCCCACCCCACCGGGATTCGGCGAGACGTATCCGGCAACATCCCAGACGTCCTCGGCCACATCACCGGTCAGCTTGTCGTCGACGCGGCTGACACCCACGTCGATCACAGCGGCACCCGGCTTAACCATGTCCGCGGTCACCATGTGTGGCACGCCGGCTGCCGCGACGATGATGTCGGCCTGCCGTGTCAACGCGGCCAGGTCACGGGTTCCGGTGTGGCACAGGGTGACTGTCGCGTTTTCCGAGCGCCGGGTCAACAGCAGACCGAGGGGGCGCCCCACCGTGACGCCACGACCGATCACCACAACATGCGCACCGTCGAGCCTCACGTCGTAACGACGCAGCAGATGCACGATCCCGCGAGGCGTGCACGGAAGTGGAGCCTTCTTGCCTAGTACCAGTCGCCCCAGGTTGGTCGGATGCAGACCATCGGCGTCCTTGTCGGGATCGATGCGTTCCAGCGCTTCGTTCTCGTCCAATCGGCCCCGCGGCAGCGGCAACTGCACGATGTATCCGGTGCAGTCCGGGTTGGCGTTCAGCTCGTCGATGGTGGCGTTCAATGTGGCCTGATCGATATCGGCGGGCAGGTCCCGGCGCAACGAGTTGATGCCCACCTTGGCGCAGTCGTTGTGCTTGCCGCGGACGTAGGCCTGCGAACCAGGGTCGTCCCCAACCAGGACCGTTCCCAGGCCCGGCGTCTTGCCCGCCGCCGTCAGCGCCGCGGCGCGGGCAGTGAGGTCGACGAAAATCTCGTCGCGGGTGGCCTTGCCGTCAAGTCGAGTCGCCGTCACACGCCCAGTATTCCTGGGCTGGCTGCTCTTCACGCAAGCGGCTCATCGCCCCTCACCAATGGTCCCAGTGCAGGACGTCGGCGAGCGGCTGGCGCTTGGCAAGCTTGAAGTCGGTCCCGACGGTGTAGGCGATCGGGAACAGCCCGCCCTGAGTGACCCGCTCGAACGGGATTCCCAGGATGTCCGCGGTGCGCTTCTCGCCGTCGTCCATCAGGTGCAACGTCGTCCAAGCCGAGCCCAGCCCGCGGTTGCGCGCGGCCAGCATGAAGCTCCATACCGCCGGCAGCAATGACCCCCAGGTCGACGCGGCACCGACCACGGGCAGGTTGTCGAGCCGTCCCTCGATGCAGGGAATGAGAAACAGCGGCGCACGCTCAAAGTTCTCCGCGAGATAGCCCGCAGAGTCCACCACCTTGTCGCGGCGCTCGCCCCGGGTGTCGCCCTCGGCATACTCGGGGCCCTGGCCGGTGGCGTATTTGTTCCAGCCCTCGCGGTAGATATCGGCAATGGCCTTCTTCTTCGCGTCGTCCTCGACGATGACGAAGTGCCAGCCCTGATGGTTGGAGCCGGTCGGGGCCTGCATCGCGATGTTCAGACATTCCTCGACGACCGCACGTTCGACGGGCCTGTCGAAATCGAGGCGCTTGCGCACCGAGCGGGTGGTGTTCAGAACTTCGTCGGCCGACAGATTCAGGGAGGTCATCAAATGAACGTACATCCCTCGGAGTCCGCGAAAATATGAGTGCGCATCCAGAATTTACGGGCGCCCGTCACGGCGTAATCTCCGGCACATGGCTATCGGAGCTCATGACGTGTTGGCGCCCGCGCGACTGGGCCCCGTCACGCTGCGCAACCGGACGATCAAGGCCGCGACCTTCGAGGCCGCCAGCCCCGACGCCGTGGTGACCGACGATCTCATCGAGTATCACCGCAAGCCCGCACTGGGTGGTGTCGGCATGACCACCGTCGCCTATTGCGCCGTCGCCCCCGAGGGCCGTACCGAGTACGGCCAGGTCTGGATGCGCGAAGAAGCCCTGCCCGGGCTGCGACGCCTCACCGACGCCATCCACGACACCGGTGCCGCGGTTTCGGCCCAGATCGGACATGCCGGGCCGGTCGCCAACGCCCGGTCCAACGGGTCGCCGGCGCTCTCCCCGATCCGGTTCTTCAACCCGCTCGGGATGAAATTCGCCCGCCGGGCCAGCGCCTCCGATATCGATGGCGTGGTTGCCGCCCACGCCAACGCCGCACGCCTGGCGATCGAGGCCGGATTCGACGCCGTCGAAATCCATTTGGGCCACGGATATTTCGTGAGCTCCTTCCTAAGCCCGCTGTTCAACCGGCGCCGCGACGAGTACGGCGGATCGCTGGCCAATCGGGCCAAGATCGCGCGCGCAGTGGTTCAAGCGGTACGCAAGGTCGCCGGTGACCGGCTGGCCGTGACCGCGAAACTGACCATGGCGGACGGTATCCGGGGTGGCATCACCGTTGACGAATCTCTGCAGACCGCGAAGTGGCTACAAGAGGACGGCGGCCTGGACGCGCTGGAACTCACCGCGGGCAGCTCCCTGGTCAACCCCATGTACCTGTTCCGCGGCGACGTCCCCATCCGCGAGCTCGCGAAGGGCTTCCCTAAACCGATGGGATGGGGTGTGCGGCTTACCGGGAAGAAATTCTTCCGGTCCTACCCCTACCGCGACGCGTTCCTACTCGACGATGCCAGGAAGTTCCGCGCGGAACTGGACATGCCGCTGATCCTGCTGGGCGGCATCACCGGCGGGGAGACGATGGATATGGCGATGGCCGAGGGCTTCGAGTTCGTGGCGATGGGTCGGGCGCTGCTGGCCGACCCGGATCTGGTGAACCGCGTAGCGGCCGATCGGGCGAGCCATTCGCGGTGCACGCACTGCAATCAGTGCATGGCAACAATCTTCAGCAGAACCCACTGCGTCCTGACCTAGCATTTCCCGATATGGGATATCCGACCGAGCCGCCGCCATTGAGGAGGCCGGCAGGACGCCGGCCGGGGCTTGTCGAGTCCCTTCTCAGTTGGACCGCGTGGCTGCTGGTGAGCGCGGCGGCCCTGATAACGGGGTTTGCCTCGATCTTCCCGGTCGGCTTTTCAGGCGCCTACCCCGACCAAGCAGAAGCCGCCGGGACCGTCTTCGGCTGGGCATTACTTACCCTGCTGGCGTGCCTGATCGCCCCGGTGGTCATGGGGATAGGACACTGGCGTCACTGGCACATCTGGTGCTGGCCGGCGGTGTGTGCTGCGGCGCTCGCCTGGACCCTCTACCTCCTGCATAGCCTGTAATCCTCCGGCGCGGGAAGACTGGCCACTCGCTGTGAACCGATAGAGTCGGTAGCGATGACTGGTCGGGAAGCACCTACTCTCACCGTGTCTTTCGACGGCGACGAACGAAAATTCGCCCCGGGACACGACATTCACATCGGCCGCGATATCCACGCCGACGTACGGATCACGCACCCCTTGGTGTCGCGCATCCACCTGATAATCAGGTTCGTCGACGGTAAATGGGTCGCCGAGGACCAACGCAGTCTCAACGGCATCTTCGTCAACGGCCGCCAGGTCGGTTGGGTGGAGGTGCGCGACGACACCGTCGTCAACATCGGCGACCCGGGCGGCCCGCGGCTGACCTTCGCTCTCGGCGGCCTTGGCAGCGAGACACAACTGGGGATCGCTCCCCCGACCATGCGCGGTTATGCGTCGGGTCCGCAGCAAGGGTCGTACACGGGCACACAACAGCAGGGCGGCGGAACCCAGCCGTATCAAAGCGCGCAGCAGCACTACCCCACCGGCGGCTACCAGTCCGGTCCGCAGACCTATGGGCAGCCCCCCCAGAGCACAGGCCAGCAGCATCCCTACGGCGCTCCGCCGTCCAGCCCGCAGACGTACGGAACCTCCGGGCCCACCCGCCCGCGCCAGCAGTACCCGTCGGAGCCCACCCCAATACCCGCCGCGCACGCCGGCGAGTCGGTGGAGCCGTTCGGTACCCGCGCAATGCGGGCACTGGGCATCGGCGGCGGCGCACCGAAACCGTCACCCGGCGCCATCACCGTGGGCCGCGCACCCGATAACACCATCGTCGTCAACGACGTGCTGGCCTCGCGGCACCATGCCTTGTTGCTTCCGAGCGCCGGCGGCCTGGAGATCCAGGACCTGCACACCATCAATGGCACCTTCGTCAACGGTGTACAGGTCGAACAGGCAACTGTGCGCGAGGGTGACACCGTCACCATCGGTAACGTCGACCTCGTCGTCCAGGACGGGACGCTCGTCAAACCGACGACGGCCGCCCGGGTCGGCGGGCTCGAGGTGCAGGGCATCGACTTCACCGTCGAGGGCGGCAAGAAGCTGCTCGACAACATCAGCTTCTCCGCAGGTCCCGGGTCGCTCACCGCGGTCATCGGCCCGTCGGGCGCAGGCAAGTCCACCCTGGCCCGCCTGATCGTCGGTAACACCCAACCCTCGGCGGGCAAGGTGTCCTTCGAGGGCCATGGGGTGCACGCCGAATACGCCGTAATGCGAAACCGCATCGGCATGGTGCCGCAGGACGATGTGGTGCATCCGCAGCTGACCGTCAGCCAGGCGTTGCATTACGCCGCCGAGCTGCGGCTGCCGCCGGACACCACTAAGGAAGACCGCGAACAGGTGGTGTCCCGGGTCCTCGAGGAACTCGAGATGACCAAGCACGCCGAGACCCGCGTCGACAAGCTCTCGGGTGGACAGCGCAAGCGCGCCTCGGTGGCCATGGAGCTGCTCACCGGACCGTCACTGCTGATCCTCGACGAGCCCACCTCCGGCCTGGATCCAGCGCTGGACCGCCAGGTGATGAGCCTGATGCGCCAGCTCGCCGACGCCGGTCGCGTCGTGGTGGTGGTGACGCACTCGCTGACGTATCTGAGCTACTGCGACCAGGTCCTGCTGCTGGCGCCCGGCGGCAAGACCGCGTACTGCGGCCCGCCGCGCGGAATCAACCAGGAGATGGGCACCACCGACTGGGCCGATATCTTCGCCAACGCCGCGGCCGACCCCGACGGCGTGCATCAGGCGTATTTGACCCGGCACCCAGCCGCGAACAACCCCGTAACGGCGGCAACCAAGCCCGGCGACCTGGGCAAGCCACCCAAGACCAGCCTGCTGCGGCAGGTTTCGACGGTGGCACGCCGCCAGGGGCGGCTGATCCTCGCCGATCGCGGGTACTTCATCTTCCTGGCACTGTTGCCGTTCGTGCTTGCCGGACTGGTGCTGTCGGTACCCGGCAGCGCCGGATTCAATGTCGCGCTGCCCGACAACCCCAACGAGCCGGGGCTGCTGCTGGCGCTGACGAACCTCGGTGCGAGCTTCCTGGGTCTGGCGCTGACCATCCGCGACCTGATTGGCGAACGGGTGATCTTCCGTCGCGAGCAGGCGGTGGGCCTGTCGGCGACGGCATATCTGCTCGCCAAGATCATCACGTACTGCGGGGCCGCGATCGTGCAGTCCGCGGTCATGACGGCCGTCATCGTGATCGTCCGCGGTGGACCGACGCAGGGCGCGGTACTGCTCGGGAACGCGAACCTCGAGCTGTGGGTGGCCGTCGCGGCGACTGCCTGCGCGGCCACCGTCCTGGGCTTGGTGTTGTCCTCGCTGGCCACCTCCGCCGAGCAGGTGATGCCCATGCTGGTGATCGCCACCATGACGCAAATCGTGTTCAGCGGCGGCCTCATCCCGGTGACCGGACGTGCGGGGCTGGAACAGTTCTCGTTCCTGTTCCCCTCACGTTGGGGCTTCGCGGCGACGGCGTCAACCACCGACCTACGCAAGCTGGTGCCGGTGGGTCCGCAGGACAGCCTGTGGGATCACAACGCCTCAACGTGGCTGTTCGACATGGGCATCCTGGCACTGCTCGCCGTGGTGATGGCGGCGTTCGTGCGCTGGCGCATCCGCCTCAAGGGCTAGATTCTTTCGTCTGCGCCAAGAAGCGCGTCAGGCCCCGTGCACATCCAGTCCGTGCGCAGCGGCAAACGCGATGGCCTGCGGCAGATCGACTTTCGCTGCGACCAGGCTCGCGGTGGTCCACAATGTCGGGTCGACCCTGGCCCCCCGTAGATCGGCACCGTCAAGCTTGAGGTTCTGCGTGCGTGCACCCGTGAGGTCGGCGCCGTGCAGGTTCGCCTTGCGCAGATCGGTGCCCACCAAATTGGCCTCGCGGAAGCGGCAATCCGACAGATCCAGCTCGCGCAGATCGAGCCCACCGAGGGAGCACAGCGTGAAATCGGATTCGGTGAACTTCGCCGGCCGCACTCGGCAGTCGGTAATCGAAGAGCCGAGCAGACTGCACTGACGGAACTCCGAATGCCACAAGGATGTGCGACGAAAAGTGCAGTTCCGGAAGGCAGAGCCGATATGCAGCGACTCGGTGAGATTGGCTCCGCTGAAATCGCATTCGGTGAAAACCACACGCTCGGTGTGTAGCTCGCGGAAGTCTTCGTCGTAGAAGGTTTCCCCGGTGATCTCGCGGTCAGTCCAGTGCTCGGCCATGACTGACATCATGCCGGGCAAGTCCGACGGATGGCTCAGACGAAGCTGCTGGAGCGCTGATGTAGCCCGAATCGCACGCCCTGGTCGTCCTTGCAAAAGGCGAAACGTCCGAAGCCCGGTTCTTCCGGTCCGGGGTCCTCGGCGTCACCGCCGAGTTCGCGAACGGTCAAGACAGCTGCGTCGATGTCGGGGACACCAAAGAATATGTCGATCCGGCGGTCTTCATCGTCGCTGTGCAGGCCGCCATTGACGCCACCCGTTTCGAGCCACGCCTGCCCACCCTCGCCCATCGCATGTGGTGTCCAGCCCAAGAGCCCCTGGTAGAACTTCTGGGCGCGTACCGCGTCGGGCACCCCGATCTCAAAAAATGTCGGCTCGCCAGTCATCGTGATTCCTCTCCGCCGGAAGTGCTTGATGGCAGCGACGTTAGGCCCGCGAATCACCCTCGTCTTGTACAAATGTTTCGCGAATACCCGGATCACGCATGCCGAGCAGGTCCTCGTACTGCAGCGCGACCAACTCCCCCGGTGAGCACCCCGCGAACATCCGAAAATCTCGGTTGAAGTGCGACTGGTCAAAGTAGCCGCACGCCAACGCGATCGAGGCGAGCGATCTGTGACCCGGCGCAGTCAGCAGCGTCATTGCCCGACCAAAACGAAGCACACGTGCGGTCGCCTTAGGAGTCAGGCCGACTTGGCTGCGGAAGCGATTCGCCAACCGAGCACGACTCCAACCGGTCTCGGTCACAATCTCGCCGACGGTCGCGGTGCCATTGGTGTGACTCAGCCGACGCCAGGCCAAGGCCACCTCGGGGTCGGGCTCTGGGCCATTGGCCGCCGCACTCGTCAACATCGAATCCAACAGGTCGAACCGGTGGGCCCAATCAGGTTCAGCAGCAAGGCGCTCAGGCAGTCGACGCCCCTCTTCGCCGAACAGATCTTCGAGGCTGACCGCACGATTACTGATTTCGTTCATTGGCAGCCCAGTTATCCGATACATCCCCAGCGGCGTCAGCTGCACCTCAAGACAGTGCTGCACACCCGAATGCAAAGTAGCCGTGGGCCCCTGGCACGCACCCGCCCCGAACGACTGCCACATCCGTGGAGACCGTGTGTCCGCCGCATCGGTAACGAGCAGCGGATCACCGAATTCCACGATGAGCACCGGGTCGACGCCGGCGACCTCGCAGCGGTCGACGGGTTTGTCGGAGGACTCGCGAAACTCGGTGTATCCGCGCGCGATCCCGGCCAGCGTGACGTCGGCAGGTCGGGTCACCGACTCCCAAGCAGCTTCCTCGGCGGTCCCGCACTCATAAGTCGGCGGGCTGCTCATGGCTCCATCGTGCCCCACCACAGGGAGCAGGGATACTGCTCTTCATGTTTCGCCTCCTGTTTCGTGAACCCCGTATCGCCCCGCACTGAATATGAAAGCTCCAGATACGGACTTCTACCTAGCCGTGATGGCGGCGGTCAGCGGCGGCATCTTGATCTTGATTGAGCCGGACGGAAGTTCCCGCCAGAAGTGGCTCTACTGGGCAGTCGCTCCGATGGTCGCCGCCATATGCACCGCGCTGGCAACCACGAGCATTCCCTTGAGCCTCGGCGCGGGTGTGGCCGTACTTTTCCTCGCTGCCGTGGGCTATCTCCGGTACAAAACCTAGGGCGCGCTCGACCTTCAGACGTTGACCTTGAAACCCAGGTCCACATCGCAGGCGGCCTGACCACCGCGCACTCCCCAGTTCTCTGCCGCGCTCTCCCGTAGCACGATCGTGACATGATCCGGCGGTATCCCCAGGGAGGCAAAACGTTTCACAATCCCGGCGTAGAGGTTGCGTTTCGCTTCTATCGATCTGCCTGCGAAACAGTCGATGGAGACGAAGGTGTACAGCTCTGGCTTCTCCAGATTCGGGGCGTGCGAGAACCTATGAGGTTTGTGCGCGACCAACCGGACATGCTTGTCTCCCGGCGGGATCTCAAAAGCGCACACAAGCGCGTCGTGGACCGCATCGATGAGTGCGACCTCTTCGGTCTCTGTGTAGACCCGACGAACCTCGACAACTGAACTGGGCATGCCGTGGATCATCACATGTTGACATCGCCCAACCCAGCGGATTTCACACCCGCCGCTTTCGAACACGGCGCGACTCACCACTGCTCTGGACGATCCCGGGCTAGCGGATAAGCAAGGTCATGAAGGTGCTGTTGGGGTCCTCGACGTAGGAGCCGAAGGGGCCACACTCAGTAAACCCGTGCTTACGGTAAAACGCCCGAGCCGGAGCGAAGAAGTCCATACTGCCGGTCTCCAACGAAACCCGGCACACGCCACCGCTCCTAGCGTCATTGAGGGCATGCAGAAGCAGCATGGAGGCGATGCCTTGGCCCCGCCGCCGCGGATCAGTCCGCATGCTCTTGAGCTCTTCGTGCTGTCCAGAGATCCTCGCCAGCGCAACGGTTCCGACCAGATCTGGCCCGTCCCAGGCAACCCACATTCGGACTCCGGAATCCTGCAGGCCCACAGCATCTAGGGCGTGCTGACTATCTCGCGGCGCGGTCGGCGCGATGTCGTCCAGGTGGGCCTGCAAAAACACCAGGAGTGCGGCGTCCTGGAAATCTGCCACAGCGATCGAGAGGGCCACGCTCAGTTCTCCATCATGTTCGCTTGCCAACCGTCATCGCCCGTTAAACCATAATGGTTCCGTGTTCCGCATCCTTTCCCATGAGCCGAACATCCCTTTCCGCTGAACCCATGACACCGCACCGCCAATAGCTATGAGACATCCGGAGTTATCGGGCTAGTGCACCCAGTCCATCTCGTCTTCGCCGTGCTTATCCCCGTAGATTTTGACCGTGAGCACACTCTCGGAACTTCTTACCGCACCGAGCCTGTGGCTTGGCGCTTCAGTCGGCGGCCTGCTTTCGGCGATCATTGCGGGGTACTTCGCGCGGAGCAATACAAGGGACAGCGATGAGCGTAAAGCTAAGGCCGAACGCGAACGGATCGACAAAGATGCTGTCCTAGACGCAGCCGTTCAATACATCTCAACGTGTAGCGAGGTTCAGATGGCCGCATTGCACTATGAGGCCGGTCTCCTCCCCGACGTCCCCACGGACAAAAATGAAGCAGGTATCTACCGCCTCAACATGGCTGTGAACCTGGGTAATCAGGTTAAGGCTGCCCGGTTTCGGCTTGAAATGCTGGCGCCGCGCTCGGTTCTTTTGACCGCATATCCTCTGTCTACAGCCACACAGGATGAGATAGTTGCGTCGTTTTCCGGCGACGGGGACCAAGACGGCATAGATGTCTTCATGGGGTGCATGGATAGCTTTGTGGCCGCTGTGCGGGAGTATCTCAACAAGGAATCAGTGACAACGGCTGAGATTCAGTCCGCGTACGCCACGTCTCGAATAGTTCGCGACCGCCTGCAGCAAGAGCGAGGTTCGATCAATGACACAGGTCAGCCCCCAAGCGACGACCACGGACCGTGGGACTGGCCCTTCCGTCGACAGAGATAGGACTTGTTGCAAGATAATTAGGTGTTCCGCATCCTTTCCACGAGTCAAACATCACTATCTGCTGAACACTCGAATGCACCCTGCCGACCGTTCGAAACCCCTAATCTGGGGCCATGGCGTGGTGGGCGACAACATTTCAGCTCGTAGGCACAGCCATCGCCGTGGGTGGGCTGCTGTGGGCTTACGCGAGGGCAACACGATTCTGGGATGAGAAATGGCCGCACTTCCGTGACCGACTGTTGAAGCTCACGTATTCCCTAGGCCAAAAACGCCCGGAGGTTACGGGGACAATGAATACGACGCTGAAACCAATGGACGGCAACCTTGGACTGCAGGGCTTCGCTCCTATTGTCAGAATCCGAAATGCATCCCTGGCGGACCGGCTAACGGCCCTGGAAGACAGGTTGAAGCGGCTACTGGATCAGGATTTACCCCCGATCCAAAAGGGTATGAGTGCCCTCAAGGGCGAGATAACGGACGTTCGGTCGCTCGCAAAATCAGAAGCTGAGAGTGCGCTCGCGGCTGCGCGGGCTGACGTCGCTGCACTAGCGAGAGACCTCGACCGCACTCAGACACTGGACCTTCGATGCGCTGCACTCGGCCTATTCATCTCGGGTATTGGAACATTTCTTCAGTACTGGGCTTGATCTAAAACATAAGACCTAGTACCTACTGATCACGTAATGGGTGTGTGCAGTCCTCCGAGAGCCGTTGTGACGTCTCGGCTCTCCCTCGATGTTCCAACGCTCACCGCGCCACTCGATGGCCGACTGGGCACCTAGCTCAGGCTGCTAATTGACCAGCCGGAGCCGGTAACTGCTATAGGCGCGGAACCCAACGTCCTGTTGCTCGGTAGACGTACCGAAGGGCTGTATTGCGGCTCTAGCCGCTGGACGAGAATCCGCCTAGGTAGCACACCAGAATTGTCGAACGGCCTATGCGGACTTGTTCGTGGGTTTGGCATCCACGTCAACGTCGAAAGCGATCTTGCCACCGTTGACCGAGGTTGTCGTGGTCGTCACTCCGAACAATTCGCCTTTGTGGTTGGTGACCCAGCACCGTTGCTTAGCACCCTTTTCCCCGCGTAGCGGGCCGTCACACTTAGAGGAGGTGGCTGTCTCGCCGGTCTTATCTCGTAAGGCGTCAGTAACACCGGTCGCTAGCTTGTCTTTCTCTATCTCCGGTGTGCCGATGTCCACGCTGACGTTACAGCCGGTGAGCATGAGGGCACCCACGGTCAGTACCGATCCAATTATCGCCTTCACGTGCTCTCCCGGCTAGTTGGATGTCTGTTCAACGGTGTACGTGAACTTGATGTCTTCGCCGTTGACCGATGTCGTCTTGACCACTACGTCATAGTGGATACCCTCGTCGTCTATGACCTTGCATTTCTGGGTCGCGTCCATCGTGCCGTCAAGCGGCCCTTCGCAATCCACCTTTTTCAGCACGATGTTCTGCTTCTGCTTAGCCGCGTCCGCAAGGCCCTTCTCTAGCTTGGCCTGCGAGATCTGCTGCACCTTCTCGGTGTCCTTCTTGGTGTCTCCGGAGAACGTCACGTGACACCCCGAAAGCGACAGCGCCAGAAGTGCGGCACCAATTGCTAAGCTAGCCTTCATCATTCACCACTTCCAAGGTCTTCAGGAATGCCCCGAACTCGGGTTTCACTAGATCATACTGGGCATGCGGGCAACTGAATAACAGCTCAAGGACGTAGGACCGGCCATCTGCCGTGTCCACGGTGGTGTACAGCCGGGAGCCCCGAGCTAGAACGAAACCCTCGATGAACTCTAGGTCTTGTCCGTACTGTGAAACCGGCCTGTATGAGATGTATTCCGCCCGTGTGACTTTCGCTTTCAACTGTTCCGCGTCCCGTTGCGCGTAGTTTCCGAGGTTCAGGTTGGTTCCGTCTACGAACCGCTCCCTAACGACGATGCGCGGAGATGGGGATGCAGGATCGCGGACGTACACGGCTACGGCCATGGGATCGTCGGGCGGTATTGGTGTCCATCCTTCCGGTGGCGCACCGTTCACTTTGATCTTGTATTTCGACATCTCAATTCATGACCCAGTTGAAGAGCTGTCCCATCTTGGTGCCCACGAACACAGGATCAACGGTCACTTCAAAACCGGGCTTAGCTCCGAGCCCCCACGCATACCCCCAGCTGCCGCCGACTTTCCATTTGTGGTCTTCGGTCTCAGCGAATGTCAAGTGACCACCGGCTCCTGCACCGGCATACTCATCCACTCCGACTTTGACCGTTACCGGCTCGCTGTTGTAGCTGAGTTCCTGCCCTGTATGTAGGCCAGCATTTCCGCCACCGCCGAAGGTCATGCCGCTATTTCCTGTTGCCCCCGCGTTGCCGTACTCTTCGACACCGGCGTTTCCGAATATCTTGGCCTCTACTCGACCGGCGCTTCCGTCATTGCCGAGATCCCAATGAATATTCCCGTTGTTGTCGATTAGGTATGCACCGGCATGTTCGTTGCCTGTTATGCCGCCCTGCTTGACCTGCGCGTCGGCTCCTGCTTTGTACCCCAGTTGGTCTGAGGTCAGTTCATAGTCGCCACCCAAGAAGTGGCCTTTGTGCTCCCAATGATTGACCTGGTCCTGCTTCTCGCCGGTCTCACCTTTCCAGACGGTGGGGCCTTTCGGATCTTCGATCTTCGTATAGCTTCCGAACTTGCCCTTTTTGCTGGTACCTATCGGCGTCTCATGCGTACCGGATTCGCCCTTATCTACACCCTTGCCAGTGGTGGTTCCTAGTTCCTTGTCTTTCTTTAGAACTTCCTGGTCGGGGATCGGAACCTTGTCGAAAAGGCCAGCGGCCTTCGTCTCTCCTGTAGCTTCTGGTTTGCCGTCCGGGTTCAGCTTGAATTCCTTGACCGATCTCGGGCTGACCTTGCCCCCGGTGCCTCCGTTGATGACGTTCGCAAAATCCACGTCCACCATCTCGCCGGCCTTCAGCGCCGTGGCGATGCGCTGATTTAGTCGACGTACCTTGGCTTCGACTTTCTCCAAAGTCTTTGCGTCGTCGGGGTTTTTCGGGTTCAAACTCCCGATCCACTGGGGGATGTTCACCCGGTTCATAGCGAGATCAACGTCCATCGACGGCTCACCGTTGTCGCTGCCGTTGGCGTCCGCGACTATGTTCTTGATGCCTTTCGCTACGTCAGTAGCTTCATTCCAGACCTGCCTTGCCTGGGCGGCCAGCTTCAAATTGTCTTCCGCGGACCCGCGAGAAGTTGATTCGTGCCTACCGGACGCGTCCCGTGCGGCGTCCCCTGCCGCCCCCTGCCATGTGGAGGTCTCCTTGAGGCGGCGCATGACTTCTGCGTTTTCTTCGCTCGATCGACCACGTTGAACTATCGCCTTGCTGACATCGGCCACCGCGTTGGGATAATCAAGCAGTTCTTGAAGTGAATGTGCCACCTGCTACCCCTATCTCACCGCGTGGTTCAGGTTGGTGGCGTTCTTACCTTCCTGCTCCAGATATTTGGCGAGCGAGCCTCGGTGGTTCTGTGCGTGTTCGACCTGCTCGGTGTCCATCTGAGCGGTCTCCCTCTCCCAATCGGAAAGCCGACCGGCGAGAGCAGCAGCCGCAGCACCGCCCCCGAGGCCACGAGCGGACTGCGACAGGGCGAGGTGTGCAGCATCGTGCGCCTCGCGGAGCCCGGTCGCAGCCGACTCAATCTGACCGGCATGATCATGAAGTTCGTACGGATCGAACTCAAACTTCTGCGGCATCGCTGGACCTCCCACCCGACGAAGTGACGACCGTCACCTAGTTTGCCGAGAGCCTAGCACTGGAGCTGGCTGACTGGCTTAATGTCGTTCGCCATTCTCCACGACAGCCCTACTTCTACTTACCCTCGCCATATTCACCTCTAGCTCTTCTGGAGTATGGATCTCGGAATGCATGACACCGGCATTGGACTGGGACCGCTTGCCCTCTGACCCGGTGATGCTCGCTGCGAACGTGATCCCAGACTTCGACTGTCGTTCAGCCACTTCCCTAGCTCCGAGGTGTCAAACGGATCGATAGAGCCGGATACATCTAGATCTTCTGCCCACCCAATTACCTTGTGGTCGTGGGCTTTAGCCCACTGCTCGATCAGCTCACGCTGTCGCTCGATAGAGGTCGATCATCGGTTGACCTCGATAGACGTAGTCTCCCCAGTACGCGCATGATGGAAGGATCACGTGTTATGTGGAGAATCATGTTCCATGAGCCCCGGATCGCCCCGAATACCGGGAACGCGATCCGGATGGTGGCGGGCACCGGGTGCGAGCTGCATCTGGTACAGCCGCTGTTCGACCTGTCGGAGGCGAAGGTGCGACGCGCGGGCCTGGACTATCACGACATGGCGTCGGTGACGGTGCATGAAAGTCTTTCCACTGCTTGGGAATCGCTGCGCCCGCAACGGGTGTATGCCTTCACCGCGCATGCGAAGGTGAGCTACACGGACATCGCCTATCAACCCGGCGATGTGCTGTTGTTCGGTCCCGAGCCCACCGGTCTGGATGCCGAGGTGTTGGCCGATCCGCACATCACCGAGAAAGTGCGCATCCCGCTGCTGCCCGGTCGCCGGTCGCTCAACCTGTCCAATGCCGCAGCCATCGCCGCCTACGAGGCATGGCGTCAGCACGGTTTCGCGGGCAGCGTCTAACGCTCTTCGCGCACGCGGCTCATCGCCGCCTAACGGAAGTCCCGCGAGCTGGACCGGACGCGCAGATCCAGCGGTCGCAGCTGATCGGCCACCACGGAAATAGCGCCACTGGCGTTCTGCACCTGGCCGCGAATGATCAACGCCTGCGCGGTGACTGCCAGCTTGCGATGCCGCGCCCACAGACCCACCGAGCACACCACATTCACCATCCCCGTCTCGTCCTCAAGATTGATGAATGTCACCCCGGCCGCGGTCGCCGGTCGCTGCCGATGCGTGACCGCCCCCGCCACCAGCACCCGTGCCCCGTCGGGCACATCGAAGAGCCCCTTGGCCGGGACGACACCCAGCTCATCGAGCCGTCCCCGGAGGAACTGGGTGGGATACGCATCAGGAGTGACCCCAGTCGCCCACACATCGGCGGCAGCCTGTGTCACCTCCCCCATCGGCGGCAGTTCCGGGATCCGGGAGGACACTCCGACACCGGGCAGCCTGTCGGGCCGCTGCCCCGCAGCGGCGCCCGCCACCCACAGCGCCTCACGCCGGGACATGCCGAAGCAGCCCAGCGCGCCCCCGGTAGCCAGCGCCTCAACCTGCGCCGTGCTCAGCTGGATGCGACCGGTAAGGTCGAGCAGAGAGGCGAACGGGCCGTTTGTTTTTCGTTCCTCGACAATCGCCTGAGCCAGCTCGTCCCCGATGTGACGGACGACACCCAGGCCGATCCGCACCTCCAGGCCCGCGTTCTCCAAGGTCGCATACGACAGGCTGGCATTGGCGTCGGGACCGTGCACGGTGACACCGTGGCGGCGGGCATCGGCCACCAGGGACTGCGGCGAGTAGAAGCCCATCGGCTGTGCACGCAACAGCGCCGCGCAAAACGCCGCCGGATGATGCAGCTTGAACCAAGACGAGTAGAACACCAACGAGGCAAAGCTCTGCGCGTGACTTTCCGGGAACCCGAAATTGGCGAAGGCATAGAGCTTTTCGTAGATCCTGTCGGCCAGCTCGTCAGTGATTCCGTGCAGGTTTCGCATGCCCTCGTAGAACCTGCTGCGCAGTTGTTCCATCCGTTCCGGTGAGCGTTTAGAGCCCATCGCTCGGCGCAGCTGATCGGATTCGGCGGGACTGAACCCGGCGACATCGACGGCGAGCTGCATCAGCTGCTCCTGGAACAGCGGCACCCCGAGCGTCTTTCTCAACGCCGCCTCCATCGACGGGTGATCGAACAGCACGGGGTCAATCTTGTTGTATCGCCGGATATATGGGTGCACCGAGCCGCCCTGGATGGGCCCGGGCCGGATCAGCGCCACCTCCACCACCAGATCGTAGAAACACTTGGGTTTCAGCCGGGGCAGCGTAGCCATCTGGGCGCGCGACTCCACCTGAAACACCCCCACCGAATCTGCGCGGGCCAGCATCTCGTAAACCGCCTGCTCCTTCAGGTCGATATGGGCCAGGTCCACCGCGATGCCCTTATGGTCGCGGACCAGGTCGATGCAGTAATGCAGCGCCGAGAGCATGCCAAGCCCAAGAAGATCGAACTTCACCAAACCCACTGCTGCGCAATCATCTTTGTCCCATTGCAGCACGCTGCGGTTTTCCATACGTGCCCATTCCACGGGCACCACATCTGCCAGTGGGCGATCGCAGATGACCATGCCACCGGAGTGGATACCCATGTGCCGGGGAAAATTTTTGATCTCTTGAGCTAGATGGATCACCTGCTCCGGAATGCCATCAACCTCCGCCGCGTCGGACACACCGCCCCAGTGTCCGAGTTGCTTACTCCACGCATCCTGTTGCCCCTGCGCGAATCCCAGGGCCTTGGCCATGTCTCGCACCGCCATTCGGCCGCGATAGGTGATGACGTTGGCCACCTGAGCCGCATACTGGCGGCCATACTTGTTATAGACGTACTGGATGGCCTGTTCCCGTTCATCCGATTCGATATCGATGTCGATATCCGGTGGCCCATCGCGAGCCGGTGACAGGAACCGTTCGAACAACAGGCCATTGGCCACCGGGTCGACATTGGTGACTCCGAGCGCGTAACAGACCGCAGAATTGGCGGCGGAGCCACGCCCCTGGCACAAGATGTCGCTGCGACGGCAGAACTGGGTGATGTCATGCACCACCAGGAAATAGCCCGGAAAATTCAGCTGGGCAATGACATCCAGCTCATGCTCGATTTGAGCGTAGGCCTTCTGAGCTCCGGCCCGGGGACCGTATCGGCGCTCGGCACCATCGAGAGCCAGCTGCCGCAACCAGCTATTCTCGGTATGACCGGACGGGACATCGAACGGCGGCAACTGTGGGGCGATAAGCCGCAGATCGAAGGCGCACGCCTCCCCCAGCTCGGCAGCCGCCGTCACCACCTCCGGGCAGTGGGAAAACAGCCGCGCCATCTCGTCTCCGGAGCGCAGATGCGCTCCGCCCACCGGGTCCAACCAACCCGCCGCATCGTCGAGGCTCTTACGCGCCCGCACCGCCGCCATCGCCATGGCCAGCCGCCCGTTCTCCGGCCTCGCGAAATGAGCTGCCGTAGTAGCTATTACACCGATACCGAATCTCGGCGCCAGCGCGGCAAGCGCCGCATTGCGTTCATCGTCATCCGGATGACCGTGCCTACTGAGCTCGATGCTGACGCGATCGGCACCGAACCGGCCGACCAGATCGGCCAGCGCCTTCTCGGCCATATCGGGACCGCTGGCGGCAAGCGCCCGTCGTACATGTCCTTTACGGCACCCGGTCAGGATGTGCCAATGCCCTCCGGCCGCCTCGGTAAGCGCATCAAGGTCATAACGCGGCTTGCCCTTTCGGTCCTTGGGCGTTCCGCCGGACAGGTGCGCAGCGGCCATCTGCCGCGACAACCTCCGATACCCCTCCTGACCGCGCGCCAACACCAGCAGATGTGTGGAGTCCTCCGTATTGCCCTGTCCGCCAAGAGATAATTCCGCGCCGAACACGGTGGGCAGACCGAGTTCCTTGGCGGCTTCCGCGAAGCGGACGACCCCGTAGAAACCATCGTGGTCGGTGAGCGCCAGCGCCTTGAGGTCGAGCCGCGCCGCCTCCTGCGCCATCTCTTCCGGCAGGCTCGCCCCGTCGAGAAAGCTGAACGCCGAATGCGCGTGCAGCTCCGCGTAGGGCACTGCCGATCGCCGACGTTCACGCGTGGGCGGCTCATAGGGAGGACGCTTACGACTCCACGCAGGACCATCCCCGCCGTCACCGACAGGCGCATGAGGGTTAGGGCGCCCGTCGAGTACGCGTTCCATCTCCGCCCAGGTCGGCGGACCTTCTGACCAACCCACTCGAACAGTGTATCGAACATACATTCGAATAACCAGCCCCCGAACGGCAAGCTCGCCTTCTTCAGCTAAGTAACTATCTAGTTATTGATAATAAGAAACATACTCGCTAGTCTTCATGAAAACGGGGCAGGAAACCCCTGAGGTATCGACTCAGCCAAGGAGAAATCGTTATGAAAGCCATTGTGATGACGGGCGCCAACCAGCCCTGGCAGGTACAGGAGGTTCCGACCCCGACCGCAGAACCCGGCCAAGTTCTGGTCAAGGTCCATGCCTCTGGTATGTGCTACACCGACGCCTGGGCAACCCAGGGCTATGGCGGTGACATCTACCCGCAGACTCCCGGACACGAGATCGTCGGCGAGGTGGTCGAAGTGGGCGCCGGCGTACATACACGCCAGATAGGCGACAGAGTGGGCGCCACCTGGGTGCAGTCGGCCTGCGGGCGCTGCGCCTACTGTCGCCAAAACCGCCCCTTGACCGGTCAAACCGCGATGAACTGCGCGAACCCTCGAACCTCGGGATTTTCCGCGCAGGGTGGTCACGCCGAATACGTCGCGCTCGCCGCCGAGGGCACGGTGCTCTTGCCGGAAGGACTCCCCTACGAACTGGCCGCACCGATGATGTGCGCTGGGTACACCACCTGGAGCAGCTTCCGGGACGCCGCACCGCAACCGCATGAACGAGTTGCGGTCGTGGGCATCGGCGGTCTTGGCCATGTCGCGGTACAGCTTTCGAAGGCCAGCGGGTTCGAGACCATCGCCATCACACACTCCCCGGACAAGCGAGAGCTGGCCCTGGAACTCGGCGCGGATCACGTCGTCGCAAGCGGTAAGGAGCTGCTCGAGCTGGGCGGCGCCGACGTCCTCTTGGTGACAACCAACGCGTTCGCCGCCGCCGAAGAAGCGATGACGGGACTGCGGCCGGACGGTCGTGTGGCACTCAGCGGCCTGGACTTCAACCGTCCGTTCTCTATCTCATCCGAAGGCGTCCCCTTCCACATGATGCGACAAAAGGTGATCGGGTCAACGCACGGCGGCCTTCAGCGACTTGCCGAAGTGCTCGACTATGCCGCCAAGGGACGAGTAAAGCCGATCGTGCAGACCTACTCCCTGGATCAGGCCACCGAGGCATACGACCGTCTCGTGTCCGGGCAGGTGCGTTTCCGCGGCGTCTTCACCCCGTCCGCGACCGGATAGTCCATATCCGCGGTGCGCAGGTCGGGCTGGCGGACTCGCCCGTCACCCCGACCTGCGTCGCTCGCCAACCGTGCAACCGCTTGGCTCTAGGCTCTTGGCATGCCGCCCGACGCTTCTGCGACCAAGAAGCGGCTGCTCGATGCCGCCTTCATGGAGTTCGCCGAGCATGGGCTTGCCGGTGCGCGCGTCGACCGGATCGGAGCGACCGCAGAAGCCAACAAGCGGCTGCTCTACGTCTACTACACCAACAAAGAGACGCTGTTCGACACCGTCGTCGCACATTCCATCAAGCGAATGTCGGACGCCGTTCCGTTCACTCCAGACGACCTACCGGGATACGCCGGTGCATTGTTCGATCACCTGATCAAGCATCCCGAACATCTAAGACTTGCCACCTGGGCGCAACTTGAACGACCCGTCTCCGGCCCCTCCGAGACCGCGGCGTACGGGGCGAAGGTCAAAGCCATCGCCGGAACACAGTCGCCCGTAAGCGATGTGGAACCGGCCGACATCTTGGCCCTCTTACTCGGATTGACGACCGCATGGCTCGGCGCATCGCCGGCCCTGCGCAGCCTCACAGCGGCCGAGCCTTTCTCGACCGAACGCCTTGCCGCCCACCGTGCCGCCCTTATCGCAGCGGTCGAGGCCCTCGTCGGCGTCGCGGCCCGATGACCACATCCGACGCCGCGTTCCTCGATTCGGTCGCCAACGAACTGGCCGCACTTCCCGCGGTCGAGGCCGTGACGCTGGGCGGTTCCCGCGCGCAGGGAATCCATCGGCCGGATAGCGACTGGGATCTGGCGATCTATTACCGCGGCAACTTCGACCCTGAGGACCTGCGCCAGATCGGATGGGACGGAGAGGTCTCCGAGATCGGCGCGTGGGGCGGCGGGGTGTTCAACGGCGGCGCATGGCTTCGCATCGACGGCCGCGATGTCGACGTGCACTACCGCGGCCTTACGGACGTCAAGGAGCAGCTGATTCGCGCGGAACGCGGCGAGTTCCACATCGAACCGCTGATGTTCCACCTCGCGGGAATTCCCAGCTACCTGGTGGTGGGCGAACTCGCGATCAACAAGGTATTGCGGGGCATCCTGCCATGCCCGGATTATCCTGCAGCACTTCGTGAGTCGGCGCCCGAGGCGTGGACGGCGCGGGCCGCGCTCAATGTGCACTATGCCGAGAAGAATTACGCTCCCTACGGGCAAGTGGCCCAATGCGCCGGGCTGCTGACGGTGGCCGCAATGGAGTACGCCCATGGGGCACTCGCCGCGCGCGGCGAGTGGGTGACCAATGAGAAGCGCCTGCTGGACCGCGCGGGACTCTCAGACGTGCACAGGATTCTCGCCGCGCTATCACCGGATCCCGCGACGCTCACTCGCGCGGTCGAGGAGATCCGTTCCCTGGGAGAGCGCACGCGTTGACCATCACCTCGTCGACTCCGGCGAACAGCGACTCCACGACCTGCCGCGCGGTTTCGACATCGAGCCCGACGAACCGCAGCTCCCCCTGATCCGCCCGCACTCGCACCGTCGCCAACCCGAAAACCCGCGATAGCGGGTCCTGACGCAGCTCCACCGTGCGTACCAGGGCCAAGGGAATGACCCAAAATGAGCTCTGCCACAACGTTTTCGAGGAAACGTAGGCCAGTTCATCGTCCAGGACACCACACCGATAGGTCCGGTAGCGCTGCAGTGGACGGAGCACCACCCATGCCACGGCGCACGAGAGGCATAGCAGCCCCGCCACACCCACGACATGCTCCAGCGGCGTTGTTGCGTACGCAGGCAGCGAAGTCACCGCCCACACCGCCGCGACGACGACAACCAGAGGAGTGCATGCGAGCGCGTATTGGATGGCCCAGAGCACCGGCACCGATCTGCTGACACCGAATCCCGCCGGCGCCGTAAGCGTTACATCGATCATGACCCGTCCCCCATCGTCGGAGCGAACCGACGCATCCACACCTGCCGCATCGCCACGGCCACAAGGACGAAAAACACCACCGCGGTCGGTGCCCAGATGATCGTACGGTCGAGCTCCCCGAACGCGTAGGCGATCACGCCCAGCGACGCGAACGGAATGAACACCGACCCCGCCGCCGTCCAACGCCGAACGATCGCTAGCTCGACGATGGCCGCGATCACCACGACACCGAAGGCACCCCAGAGCACCACGCTCTCCGGCTGCACCGCGGGATCCAACAGCACGAAGTCGGCATCGCTGCGCGGCGCGCCGTCGGTGAGCGGCGTGTAAGCGGTCCATCCCCAGTCGCGCGGGCTCAGCCCCCGGTTCACGAGCGCGGCTACCACAAATGCCCACCACGCAGCGTTGCCCGTGGCGCGGGCGGCACTGAATACCTGGATGCGCGACATTCCTGGAGTATCCCCCATGGCTAATTCGCCAGTGACGAACTTGTCACACGTCGTTGACGAAGCACCCCAAAACGGCAACGATAACTTCAACCGGGCCGATAAGCGGCCTAACAGTCTCAGAGGTAGCACGTGAAATACATCGTCACCGGCGGCACCGGCTTCATCGGACGACGGATCGTAACCCGCATCCTGGAGACCCAGCCGGGCGCCGAGGTCGCCGTCCTCGTACGGCGTGAATCCCTATCCCGGTTCGAGAAGCTCGTCGAACAATGGGATGACCGCGTGCAGCCGCTGGTGGGTGACCTCACCCAGCCCGACCTCGGCCTGCCCGCCGAAGGCGACCCGATAGCCGCCGACCACATCGTGCACTGCGCCGCGATCTACGACATCACCGTGGACGACGCGGCACAGCGCGCCGCGAACGTGGAGGGCACGCGGGCGGTCATCGCGCTGGCCAAACGCGCCGGTGCCACCCTGCACCACATCTCCTCCATCGCGGTGGCCGGAAGCTACGAAGGCGAATTCACCGAGGAAGACTTCGACGTCAACCAGGATCTGCCGACGCCGTACCACCAGACCAAGTTCGAGGCCGAGCTGCTGGTGCGCTCCGAACCCGGTCTGCGCTACCGGATTTACCGACCCGCCGTCGTCGTCGGCGATTCCAAGACCGGCGAGATGGACAAGATCGACGGGCCCTACTACTTCTTCGGAATACTGACCAAGCTAGCGCGGCTTCCTCGGTTCACGCCGATGATGCTGCCAAAAGCCGGGCGCTCCAACATCGTTCCCGTCGACTACGTCGTCGACGCCACCGTCGAACTGATGCACCAGGACGGACGCGACGGCCAGGCCTTCCACCTGACCAATCCCGACGTGACCTACCTGCGCGACATCTATTCCGGAATCGCGGGCGCCGCCGGTCTGCCACCCGTGCGCGGGTCACTTCCACACGCCGTCGCCACGCCGTTCCTACATGCCCGCGGCACCCTCAAGGTCTGGCGCAACATGGTCGTCACTCAACTCGGCATCCCGCCCGAGGTCATCGACATCACCGAGATCAAGCCCACCTTCATCTGCGAGGCAACGCAGGAAGCATTGCGGCCCAGCGGAATTAAGGTTCCTGGTTTCGGCGGGTACGCGGGCAAGCTGTACGAATACTGGCGCCAGAACCTGGACCCCGAGCGGTACCGCCGCGACAATCCCGCCGGACCGCTCGTCGGCCGGCACGTCATTATCACCGGCGCCTCCAGCGGCATCGGGCGTGCCGCGGCCATCTCGGTCGCCCAGCGCGGCGGCACCGTCTTCGCCATTGCGCGCGACGGCGAGGCATTGGATCAACTCGTCGCCGAGATCCGCGAGGACGGTGGGAAGGCTCACGCATTCCCCTGCGATCTCACCGACTACTCGGCCGTCGACGACACCGTGAAAAGCATTCTCGGCCAGTTCGGGCACGTGGACTATCTGGTCAACAACGCCGGACGTTCTATTCGCCGTTCGGTGGTTAACACCGTCGACCGATTCCATGACTACGAGCGAGTCATGGCCATCAACTACTTCGGGGCCGTCCGACTGGTGCTTGCACTGCTCCCCCATTGGCGGGAACGCAAATTCGGCCACGTCGTCAACGTGTCGACGGCCGGCGTACAGACCCGCAATCCCAAGTACGCCTCCTACATTCCGACCAAAGCGGCGCTGGATGCCTTCTCCGATGTGGTCGCGACCGAGACGGTGTCCGACCACATCACCTTCACCAATATCCATATGCCACTGGTGAAGACCCCGATGATCACGCCCTCCAACAAGCTGAACGTGGTGCGCGGGCTCACCCCGGAGCACGCGGCTGCCATGGTGGTTCGCGGTCTGATCGAGAAGCCAACACGCATCGATCACCCGATGGGCACCTTCGCCGATATCGGGCAGTACCTCACTCCGAAATTGAGCCGTCGGATCCTGCATCAGATGTATCTGGCATATCCGGATTCCAAGGCCGCCCGCGGGCTGGAGCCGGTGGACGATCGCCGAGATCTGTCGACATCTCGACGCCGCCCCAAGACGGCCAAGCGGGTGGCCGCCGTAACGAAGCTTCGCGTTCCGGGCCCCGTGATGAAGGCGGTACGTCTCATCCCCGGCGTGCACTGGTGAGCTAGAGCGGGCACCAACTGCCCGTATGAGCTAACTCACGGTAGATTGACGTCCATGGTTCCTGTTTTTGCCGACGTCGATACCGGAGTTGATGACGCACTGGGATTGATCTTTCTTCTCGCTAGCGAGGATGTCGAGATTGTCGGTATCGCATCTACTGCGGGCAATGTCTCGGTGGACCATGTTTGCGCGAACAATCTAGGCCTCCTCGAGCTGTGCAACGCCCCGCAGATCCCGGTGTCCAAAGGTGTGGCCGAACCGTTGAGTGCGGCACTGCGCACCGCCGAAGACACGCACGGCCCCACCGGGCTCGGGTATGCGGCACTGCCGGAATCCGCGCGCACCCTCACCGATTACGACGCCGCCGAGGCCTGGGTGAAGGCCGCCCACGCGCACCCCGGCGAGCTGGTAGGCCTTGCAACCGGCCCACTTACCAACCTGGCGCTCGCGCTGCGCACCGAACCCGAGCTACCCAAATTACTCAAACGGCTCGTGATCATGGGCGGCTCCTTCGACTACCCGGGCAATACCACGCCGGTGGCGGAATGGAATGTCGTCGTGGATCCGGGGGCAGCGGCAGAGGTGTATGCCGCCTGGGGAGCCGCTGGCGTACAAGAACTTCCGATCGTGTGCGGCCTGAATCTCACCGAGACGATCGCGATGACACCAGAGCACCTCGTGCGCCTGGCCGAGTCCGCGAATGCCGTCACCACCCCCCTCACGGTGCTCGATCTGCCGTCGAGCCGTTCAGCGGCGAGTAACGCGCTGCTGCGATTCATTGAAGACGCGGTGCGTTTCTATTTCGAATTCCACATGAAGCAGGAGGAAGGCTTCCTTGCGCACATGCATGATCCCTTCGCCGCCGCGGTGGCCCTGGATCCCTCACTGGTGCAAACCCGTTCTGCGGCCGTCGATGTCGAACTGACCGGCGATCTGACTCGCGCCATGACCATCGCGGACTGGAAAGGACAGTGGGGCCAGAAGCCGAATGCGCAGATCGCGGTGGAGACCGATCCCGAGGTGTTCTTCGATCGTTTCATCGAGCGAGTGAGCGTCTTCGCGCAAAAACTTGACGGAACTAGCTGACCCCAGCAGTTCATTCATATACTCCCTCCACGTACCAGCGCTGCCTGCGAAAATGCAGGAGCAGCGCCTGACCACCACCCTTGCCTTCGAGCAGCACCTGAGCCCTGGCCGCCACCGATACCGGAGTTGGAGCCGGCTCCCGCTCCTCCCACCATCGCTCGTCGATCGGCCATGGCCCCGCCCACCAGCTCAGCTCCCAGCGACCATTACCCCGCCGCACCCTGGCCGGCTCCCCCGAGAACATCCCCCGGGCGGTCACCGTCACCGGCGCATCCTCGATGTCCACAAGCTCCACCTCCTCACCGTCCGGGCCGAGCAGCACCGCCGGAGCAGGATCGGGCAGCCTCCCGGGCCACGGGGCCTCTGGATCGGCCCGCGGCCTCAGCTCATCCCCCAAGGGCACCAAGGTAATTCGTTCGGCCGGACCGCGCCCGCCACTGACCACTCCCACCTGTACCGACTCCTCTCCCAACAGATCCTGAACTCGCGTCAGCGCGCGACGTGCCCGCTGTCGTTCCTCGGCGCCCACCGCGCCCCACAACGTGAGCTGCAATGCTTCGGCCGCCACCACCTCGACCGGCTCCAGCCGCAACATCGCCACCGGCCCGTCCAGAGAGCGGCGCCGAGCAAGCCAGCCGTCAAGCTGCCAGCGCACCCGGTCGGCGGTCGCCTCCTCGGTGAGCGGTTCCGCGCACCGCCACACCCGGGACAGCTCCTGGCCGTCCACCGTGACCGCGTGAATGGCCAACCGAGAGCAGGCCACCCCGGCAGCGGACAACGCCTCGTGCAGCCTCACCGCCAGCATCCGCCCCGCGAAAGCCGCCGCATCCACCCGCTCGATCGGCGGATCGCACGGCAGCTCGACTCCCAGCTCGGCCGGTACCGCATGCCCTGATGGAGGGCGCTGCGGTTCGGCGTGCGCGTGGCGGTGCGCCTGTACCGCGTCATCGTCGAATCGCGAGGCAACGTCCGATCGCGCCAGTTCCGCGAAGGCACCAATGGTTCGTATCCCCATACGCCACAACAGATCTACTAAGTCATCGCGTTGGGGGTGACACAGACTGGGTTCGGCGGCCAGCTCCCTGATCGACAACGGCGCCAGGAACTTCGCATCCTCACCGGGTGGCACCAGCGTCGCGCGCCGTGCCGCATACACCGCCGTGGATATCTGATCGGCGATGCCCACCTGGCATTCCGCCCCAGCCACCGATATCGCATCGGCAAGCCGTTCCGCCGCGGCCTGCTCACTGCCGAAGTACCGAGCGGCACCGGTCACCGGCAGTGCCATCAGCCCGGGACGCAGGATCTCGGCCCCCGGCACCAGATCGTCCACCGCCGAGATCATCGGCTCGAAGAACCGGGCATCGCGATCGGCATCGGCCACCGCGACATGCAGTTGCGGACAACGAGCTTGAGACTCGCGGCGCCGCATACCCCGCCGCACCCCCAGCGCCCGCGCGGCAGCAGTGCATGCCGTCACCCTGTTGGCCAGGGTCACCGCCACGGGTCTGGTGGCAGGCAGATCGGCCATTGCCGCGGCGGCCACCGCAGGCCAGTCTGGGCACCAAATCACCAGGACGCGTGGTGATTTACGCCGTCTTTTTCCCGGCCTTTCAGGCAGATCTGATCGCGCCACGGCTGCCACACACCTCCCGACCACCGCGTCCACGCGCCCGAACAGTCGTCCGCACTCCACGGATTCGCCCTAGACCACAGGTGGACACCCCGTCATAGCCGGTTACCTGCGCCTGTAACCGCATCTCGGCGCCTTCCCAGTCCCCATTGGCAACCAGCAACGTGCATCCGTTGCTGTGTGCGCGGGCCACTATCGCCCGCGCCGACGTCGACGTCACCCGTTGTCCGCCCAGGCCCAGGACCACCAGATCCATCCCGTCCATGAGCACCGAGGCCACCTCCACCGCACTCAGACCCGGGTGAGGGATCAGTGCCAGACGGCTCAGGTCCGCTCCCCGCTCGACCGCCGCCAGCACACTCACGTCCGGCATGCCCACCATCGCGGCATATCCGCCCGCCTCGGTCACCGAGGCCACCACGTCCAGGGGCAGCGACCGAGCCCCGCTAGCCACCGCGACCGTGCCGCGCCGCAACACGTGACCTATCGATCTGGCCAGCGCATCGGATCCCGGCAGCAAAGATTGAGCATCCGGCAGGGCCTCCTGAAACCGCCCCGCCGACGAACGGTTCGGCCCTACCTTTCCCGATATCGTCGCCATCTGCTGCCGAAGCCTTTGCAGCTGGTCAGAGCGGTTGATTAGCCGATCATCGGCGGTCGCCACTACCGTCACAACCGCACCTCCAGACACACTCAACTAGAACATATGTTCGATGCCTGGAGTAAACACCTCCCCACCGACAAGCGTCAAGCGGGATGGGTCAGTCGAGGGTAGGCATGCCTAGAGTGCGCGCCTCTTCCAAAAACTCGCGCCCTGCGACCGTCTCAGCGACCAGCGGGCGATCAATGCGATCCAGAATTCTCACGGATGGTCCGAGAACCGATTGCAGCATCCCGCTCCAAATTTCGTGATGGACAGGGAAGCTCTCCGTGAAGATTCTCTTGACCAGCACCTCGAAAACGTCGGGGTCGATGTAGTAATAATCCGATGCCATCGCACTCAAACCAGTCGGAAGGCGGAGAACCTCACCAACTTGCGTCACGAACCTGACGTACAGATCACCCACTCGCAGCGCCGGACTCCATACAGTCACTTCGCCTACGTCAAAGACATAACTCACCACGCCATCATGACCATCGGAATGCGGCGCTTCCAGTTATTTGATGCGTCAGTCGAGCTGGCGGGTGTGCGCCCACCGGGTCAGGGCATTCCGGTTGGACTGCTGGGTCTTGCGCAGCACGTTGGAAGCATGCGTCTCCACCGTCTTGACGGAGATCACCAAATCCTCGGCGATCTCCCGGTAGGTGTATCCGCGGGCCAGGAGCCGTAACACCTCGAGCTCGCGCGGAGTCAGAGAATCCAGTTCCGGATCCAGCGCCGGCTCAGGAGAATTCGAGCGACCAGTGAACGAATCGAGCACAAATCCGGCCAGCCGCGGGCTGAACACCGCATCTCCACCGGCGACCCGGCGCACCGCATCGGCAAGTTCACCACCCGAAATCGTCTTGGTGACATAGCCCCTGGCGCCGGCTCGGATCACCGCGATGACATCCTCGGCAGCATCGGACACACTCAGCGCCAGAAAAACACAGGAGACCGGGCCTTTCACTCCGTTGATGACGGCCACTCCACCGCCCGCCGGCATATGCACATCGAGTAGCACCACATCCGGTGCGCTAGCCCGAATTCCGGCGACCGCCTCAGCGACCGTACCCGCCTCACCCACGATCTCGATATCGGACTCACCTGCCAGCTCCGCCCGCACTCCGGACCGAAACACCCCGTGATCGTCGACCAAGAACACCCGCAGCATTACGCTTCCTCCCGCGCTTCCCGAGCAGCGTCATGATTAATATCGTTGTACGGCATGATAATTCGCACCTCAGTGCCCTTACCGATCTCCGATTTGACCTGCACCTGTCCACCCCGGCGCATCACCCTGCTCTTGATGGAACGCACGATGCCCTGCCGGTCCGACGACACCAATTCGGGGTCGAATCCCTTCCCCCGGTCTCTGACGAAGACACTGATCTGGCCGGGTTCCACCTCGGCGTACAGGTTGATATCCGATTGCCCGGAGTGCTTGGCGGCGTTGACCAGTGCCTCCCGAATTGCCCCGACCAACGCTCGTCTGGTTTCGGGTTCCGGTGACAGATCGGCATCGCCGACGATCACCGAGTTGACCACCACGGTGTGCGTGTCTTCCACCTCGCCGGCCACCGTGCGCAGTTCCTGCGCGAGTGACGAATCCGAGGAAACCCCCGCCGAGAACAGCCAACTGCGCAGCTCCCGCTCCTGGCTGCGGGCCAGCCGCAGTACCTCGCTGGGGTTGTCGGTGCGCTTCTGAATCAGCGCGAGCGTCTGGAGCACCGAATCGTGCAGATGCGAGGCGATCTCGTCGCGCTCCTCGGTACGGATGCGCGCGGCACGCTCGGCACCGAGCGCACGCCACAATCGCAACCATAACGGCACCGTCAGCAGCGCCGTGCCCACCAGCGTCGCCGCCACCGCGATCAGCGAGTCGCGCAGCGAGGACAAGTCCACATTGCGCAGCACCACCACCGCCAGACCACCGAAGACCAATGCTGCACCCGATATCACCCGAACCCAGGTCAGCACCGACGAACTGCCCGACTCGCCCAGCACCGCCGAACTTGTTCCCTGAGCATCGAATTCGCGCCATACCACCGCGAGCCCGGCCAGCGCCAGCACGATCGGAAAGACCAGCGAAGCCGTCGAACCGCTCAGTGTCGACATCAAGATGATCAGCGCAGCAAGGCTCAACAACACCAGCCCGGTCGCTCGCCTACGATCCGTCGCACTCACGGCGGCGACGTCATCACCGGGCGGCATCAACATCCACAGCAGTCCGTAGGCCGCGATGCCCATTCCGCTGGCCGCTCCGAGCACCGCGAACGCCAATCGCACCCGGAACACCGGAATGTCGAGATGATCGGCGAGACCCCCGGCCACACCGGCGACCACTCGCCCACCGGTACGCCGACGCAATGGCGGGGCGGCGGTCAGCCGATCCCCGCCGGCGAACGCATTCCGGAACCTGGGACTCACCTCTGCGATCCTGCCATGGCAAAGCTCCTTACGACATCGGGCTTATCCCTGAACCCCGTCTTGCAAAGATCAGGGTGAATCCCGATGGTGGATATGCCCGCCGCTGGGCAACATAGCTGCCATGGACACGGATACGACCACCAAACGGACGCCATCCTCCACGCTGACAGACATGTGGCGGACCCGGCCGGTGCGCCTGCCGGGACACGGCAAGCTTGCCGGTGTTGCCGCCGGAATCGGCTACCGCTACAACGTGGATCCGCTGCTGGTACGTGTAATTTTTGTGGTCACAACGATTTTCGGTGGCGCGGGCGCCATCATGTACGTGGCGTGCTGGCTGCTGATGCCCGCCGCCCGATACACCACCCCGTATCACGAATCCAAGGTGAAGATGGTCTTCTGGATCATCGTCCTGCTGCTCATCGGCGGGCCCTTCATGGACCCCGACCGAGACCCATGGGGACTGGTCAGCGCCGCAGTCCTGCTCGGCGGCTGGTATCTGCTCTACCAGCGCCAGACCGAACCTCCGTCAGCCCCGGCGACCACGTCGGCCAGTACCGATCAACCTCCCGCCACCGAGGATGATCGGTCAGAGACCACAACCGAACCGGTCGACACAAGCAAGCTGGAGACCGAATCACTGTCTGCACCCCTGCCGCCGCCCGCCTGGGATCCGTTACGGGCCGCCCCCTTCGCCTGGGATCTGCCCAATCCGGAACCCTTGCCCGCGCCGCCGGTCAAGCCCAAGTCGCGCGTAGCACCAGTGACCATTGGAGCGGCGATCATCGTCTGCGCGGTGCTGGTGGCCGTCGGGCTGCTAGGCGGCAGCTGGGTGACTCCCATCGTGATCGCCGCGGCAGCCCTGGTCGTCCTCGGCATCGGCATGCTGGCTGGGGCCCGACGACGCCACGGCTACTCCCTGCTCTTCCTGGCGGTGCCCCTGGCCGGTTTTGTCATCGTGGCATCTGCGGTGGGCCAACTGGACGTGTCGCACAATATCGGTGACCAAAGTTATCGTCCTGCAGAGACTTCCGATATCCAGAGCGACTATCAGATTGGCATGGGCACCATCACCCTTGACCTCACCCAGGTCAAGCTCGCCGGCGACAAGACAGTGAATCTGCGCGCCGGACTTGGCGATATCCGCGTGCTGGTTCCGGCGTCTATGAACGTACACAGCAAGTGCGAGGTGAACGTCGGTAGCTTCGACTGCCTACCTTCGCCCGCCGGCAACGGTCCAGCACTGACTATCAACGCCAAGATCAACGTGGGAAGTATTGAGGTGCAACGTGTCTAAGAACATCGAAGAAACCACCGCCGGCGCCGACACTAACGCCACGGTGAAAAACGAGCCCGCAGTCACTGCCGACGAGAAGCTCCGTCCGTCCATCCTGCTCGCACTGTCCGGGCTGGCCGCATTGATCGTCGGAGGCTGGGCGCTCACCGGTCAGGGATTCGGCGCTCTGGTGCGTAGCGACCTGCTCGGCTGGGTGGCCATCACCGCGGCGGTCGCCATCGGCGTTGCACTGGTGGCAATTCCGGCCCGTCGCAAGGGCTAGGTCGTCGATAGCTTCCACTGTCCGTACAACTGCATCATCAGCTCATCGACTTCGTCGTAGAGAAGCCAGGTATCCGACGCCTCGTAGGTTGAGCCATAGGACGAGAGAGCCGGCAGGCCGCCATACCGCTTCAGATACGTCTTGTACATCGCCTCAGCGAACGCATTTCCCTCGCTGTTGAGCATGAACGGGTCGATCTGATTGACGCAGTGGTCGCGGAGATATTCACCCGGCGTGATTAACCGCCCGCTGAGCTCACTCAATCCGTCGGTCTGCGCTGGGCTCAACATGTCATGCAAAGCAAGCCACGCCATGAACATCCCGATATGAGTGCTCGCCGCTTCATACGGCAGGCCCAGGTCGCCTACCGAGTCGTAATGCCACCCAGCGTCGTCGTAGGTCAACGAAGCGTCACTCCCATTCGATGGTGCCGGGTGGCTTGCTGGTGATGTCCAGCACCACCCGATTCACCTCGGGAACCTCATTGGTGATTCGGGTCGAGATCCGCTCCAGCACCTCGTACGGCAGCCGAGTCCAGTCCGCCGTCATGGCGTCCTCGCTGGACACCGGCCGCAGCACGATGGGATGCCCGTAGGTCCGGCCATCGCCCTGTACCCCGACCGAGCGGACGTCAGCCAACAGCACCACCGGGCACTGCCAGATATTGCTGTCTTGACCGGCGGCGGTAAGTTCCTCGCGCGCAATGGCATCGGCGCGCCGCAGGGTATCCAGCCGATCGGGAGTGACCTCCCCGACGATCCTGATGGCCAAACCCGGACCCGGGAAGGGTTGACGGCCAACGATTTCCTCGGGCAGCCCCAGCTCGCGGCCCACCGCACGGACCTCGTCCTTGAACAGCAGCCGCAGCGGTTCCACAAGAGTGAAAGTCAGATCCTCGGGCAGGCCGCCCACATTGTGGTGGCTCTTGATGTTGGCGGTGCCACTGCCACCCCCGGACTCGACGACGTCGGGATACAGCGTGCCCTGGACCAGGAACTCGATTCCCTCGTCCGAATCGCCGACGACATCGGAGGCGGCACCCTCAAAGGATCGAATGAACTCGCGGCCGATGATTTTGCGTTTGGTCTCCGGGTCGGTGACGCCCGCCAATTCGCCCAAGACCGTCTCCGCGGCGTCGACGATGACCAGCCGGGCCCCGGTCGCCGCCACGAAATCGCGCTCCACCTGGGCCCGTTCACCGCTGCGCAAGAGCCCTTGATCGACAAACACACAGGTCAGCCTGTCTCCGATGGCGCGTTGCACCAGCGCCGCGGCCACCGCCGAGTCCACTCCGCCCGATAGTGCGCACAGTGCTCGTCCATCGCCGATCTGTGTGCGGACCTTTTCGATGAGCGTCTCGGCGATATTGGCTGCCGTCCAGGTGGATTCGATGCCCGCGAATTCATGCAAGAAGCGGCTGAGCACCTGCTGTCCATGCGGTGAATGGAGCACCTCGGGGTGATACTGGACCCCGGCCAATCGACGCGAGCGATTCTCGAACGCCGCCACCGGAGCGCCCTCGCTGCTGGCGACCACGGTAAAACCTTGTGGTGCTTCGGTTACCGCGTCGCCGTGGCTCATCCACACTGGCTGCGAATCGGGCAGACCCTCGTGCAGGTCGCCGCCTGCAACACTCAGTTCGGTGCGGCCATACTCGCTGGTTCCGGTATGGGCCACGGTTCCGCCGAGCACCTGCGCCATCGCCTGAAAGCCGTAGCAGATTCCGAAAACCGGAATGTCCAAATCGAATACACCGGGGTCGAGCCGCGGCGCGCCCTCTTCATAGACACTCGATGGGCCACCGGACAGCACGATGGCGCGGGGGTTGCGCGCCTTGATCTCGTCGATGCTCACCGAGTGCGGGATCACCTCCGAAAACACCCGCGCCTCACGCACGCGACGCGCGATCAGCTGCGCGTACTGTGCCCCGAAGTCGATGACCAGAACCGGTCGGTCGCCATGCTGTTCCGTTTGCGCCACGCCCTGGAGTTTAGTGGCGCTGGGGGCACGCCCCCACCAGTGGGAGGTATCTCCACCCCCTTGGGGACTAGCTGACCGACCTCACCGGTTCGATCGGTAGCTGCCGCAACGCACCGGGCGCGCCCGCCGGCACCACAGGATGCGACGGAGGCACCGGCGCCATGCGCTGATAGGGCAGACCCTGCTCCGGGCGCAGATCCAACTCACCCTTGTTGGGCCACATGGACGCCGCCCGCTCGGCCTGCGCAGTGATGCTCAGCGACGGGTTGACGCCCAGGTTCGCCGAGATCGCCGCACCGTCCACGACGTACATGGTCGGGTAGCCGTACACCCGGTGGTAAGGATCGATGACGCCATCCTCCGGATCGGTGCCGATGACGGCCCCACCCAGGAAGTGCGCGGTAAGCGGGATGTTGAACAGCTCGCCCCACGTGCCACCCGCCACACCGTCGATCTTGGCGGCGAGTCGCCTGGTGGCCTCATTACCAGCCGGAATCCAGGTCGGGTTGGGCTCGCCATGGCCCTGCTTGCTGTCGAGACGCCGCCAGAACAGCGTCTTCTTCGTGAACGTGGTGATCGAGTTGTCCAGGTGCTGCATGACGAGCGCGATCACGGTCCGCTCACTCCACTGCGTCACGTTGAGCATCCGCAGAGTGCCCCTCGGGTCGGCACGGGCGGCCTCGATGAGCTGGCGCCACCGCGATTTCTCACCGTCACCGTCGGTCATCAGGGTCTGTAGCAGGCCCATCGCATTGGAACCCTTGCCGTAGCGCACCGGCTCGATATGCGTGTCGCTGGTCGGGTGGAACGAGGAGGTGATAGCCACACCGTGAGTGAGGTCCAAATCGTCCTTGTACTCCAAACGCCCTGCGCCGACAATGGATTCGGAGTTAGTACGGGTCAGTACACCCAAGCGCTGCGACAGCCTGGGCAGTAAACCCTTGTCCTTCATATCGAACAACAGGTTCTGTGTGCCCCAGGTCCCGGCGGCCAGCACCACGTACTTGGCGGTGTAGGTCTTGCGCTGCTTACGCAGCCACCGACCGGTGGTTTTGGTGGACACCCGCCACACACCGTCGCCACCCTCTTCCACCGCTGTAACAGTCGTGAGCGGAATGACTTGGGCACCTGAGGATTCGGCCAGCCCGAGGTAGTTCTTGACCAGAGTGTTCTTGGCACCCACCCGGCATCCGGTCATACAAGAACCGCATTCGGTGCAGCCCACCCGGTCGGGGCCGGCCCCACCGAAGTACGGATCGGGCACCTTGACCCCGGGCGCCTTGGTGCCGTCCGGCCCGAAGTAGACACCCACCGGCGTCGCGACGAACGTGTCGCCGGCACCCATATCCTCAGCGACCTCCTTCATGAGCCGGTCGGCATCGGTGAAGGTGGGGTTCTGCACCACGCCGAGCATCCGCTGGGCCTGCTCGTAATGCGGGGAGAGCTCCGCACGCCAGTCGGTGATGCCCTTCCACTGTGGGTCTTTGAAGAACGGCTCCGGCGGCACATACAGGGTGTTGGCGTAGTTCAGCGAACCACCGCCAACCCCGGCGCCCGCCAGGATCATGCAGTTGCTCAACAGATGGATCCGCTGAATCCCGAAGCACTTGAACATCGGCGCCCACAGGAACTTGCGCAGATTCCACGATGTCTCGGCGAATTCCTCGTCCGTGAAGCGACGACCGGCCTCCAGGACGCCTACGCGGTAGCCCTTTTCGGTCAACCGCATGGCGGTGACGCTCCCGCCGAATCCTGATCCGACGATCAGGACGTCAAAGTCGGGTTCTGACTGGACTGCTGCCGGTGATGACATCGTTGGCCTACCTCCGCGTGGTCACGTTACCGACCAGTATGGAATACAACGAGGGGGGTAATGTAAATTAGGTCACCCTAAGTAGACACATGTCTAAGAGTTGACGGTCAGGCCGACCTTCTGAAACTCCTTGAGATCGCAGTATCCGGACTTGGCCATCGAACGACGCAGCCCACCAACAAGATTCAAGGTGCCGTACGGATCATCGGACGGCCCGGCAAGCACCTCGCTCAGCGGCGGACGCTCCCCCACCGCCACCTGCAGCAAGGCACCACGAGGCAACGAGGGGTGCGCGGCGGCGTTCGGCCAGAACCATCCGTCGCCAGCCGCCTCCCGCGCGGTCGCCAATGGCGTACCCAGCACCACGGCATCGGCGCCACAGGCAATGGCCTTGGCGAGGTCTCCGGACGTGTGGATATCGCCGTCGGCCAGGACATGTACATACCGCCCGCCGGTCTCGTCGAGATACTCACGCCGCGCGGCGGCGGCATCGGCAATGGCCGTTGCCATAGCGACGCTGATGCCCAGCACCTCCCCGCTGGTCGTCGCGCCCGCAGTCTGCCCGTAACCGACGATGACACCCGCGGCCCCGGTCCGCATCAGGTGCAACGCGGTCCGGTGATCGATCACTCCGCCCGCGACAACCGGGATATCCAGTTCGGAGATAAAGGTTTTCAGGTTGAGAGGCTCACCGTCACGGGCCACCCGCTCGGCGGAGACGATGGTGCCGTGGATAACCAGCAGGTCGATCCCGGCGGCAATCAGGTGCGGGGTGAGCAGTTGCGCATTCTGCGGGCTCACGCGCACCGCAGTGGTCACACCCGCTCCACGTACTTCGGAAATGGCCGCCGCCAACAGCTCGGGATCGATTGGTGCCGAATGCAATTGCTGCAACAGACGAATCGCGGCCGACGGCTCCGGCTCCTTCTCGGCGACCTCGACCACCTCGGCGATGCGTGCCTCGACATCGGCGTGCCGGCCCCACAAACCTTCACCGTTGATGACGCCGAGCCCGCCGGCCCGGCCGAGTTCGATGGCGAAACGCGGCGATACCAGCGCGTCGGTGGGGTGAGCCACCACCGGAATCTCGAAGCGGTAGGCGTCGAGCTGCCACGCCGTCGACGCATCCTGCGACGAACGGGTCCGTCGCGACGGGACGATGTTCACATCATCGAGTTCGTATGTGCGACGGGCTGTTCTGCCCATGCCGATTTCCACCAGATCACGCATGTTGAGGTTTCCTCCCGGTCAAATCGTGCGTCGAGGCCTCGGGCACGATAGCCCGTTCTCGCCTATCGCACGTAGTAGTTCGGCGCTTCCGCCGTCATGGTGATGTCATGCGGGTGGCTTTCCTTGAGACCCGCCGCGGTGATCTGCACGAACTGTGCGTGCTGCAGCTCTTCGATGCTGGACGCCCCGGTATAACCCATGGCCGCCCGCAGCCCGCCCGTCAGTTGATGCATGACCGTCGACAAAGGACCGCGGAACGGGACCCGGCCCTCGATACCCTCAGGTACCAGCTTGTCCTCGGACAGCACGTCGTCCTGGAAGTAGCGGTCCTTCGAGTAGGACTTACCGGCTCCGCCCCCGGCGCCCCTGCCTTGCATGGCGCCCATCGACCCCATGCCGCGGTAGCTCTTGAACTGCTTGCCGTTAACGAAGATCAGCTCACCGGGCGACTCGGCGGTACCGGCCAGCAGCGACCCAAGCATGGTCGTGGATGCGCCGGCCGCGAGCGCCTTGGCGATGTCGCCCGAATACTGCATGCCGCCGTCAGCGATCACGGGAACACCTGCCGGATGACAGACCGACGCAGCCTCCAGGATCGCGGTGATCTGGGGTGCGCCGACACCGGCGACCACCCGAGTGGTGCAGATGGAGCCCGGCCCCACGCCCACCTTGACCGCGTCCGCGCCGGCTTCGATGAGCGCCGCGGCGCCCGATCGGGTGGCCACATTGCCGCCGACCACGTCGACCCGCTCGCCGACCTCAGCCTTGAGCTTGCCGACCATGTCGAGCACCTTGCGGTTGTGCGCGTGCGCGGTGTCCACGATGAGCACGTCGACACCGGCATCCACGAGCGCCATGGCCCGCGTCCACGAGTCATCGCCCACACCGACCGCCGCACCGACCAACAGTCGGCCGTCGCTGTCCTTGGTGGCATTGGGATGCTGCTCGGTCTTGGCGAAGTCCTTCACGGTGATCAACCCGGTGAGCCGGCCCTGGCCATCGACGATGGGCAACTTCTCGATCTTGTGGCGCCGCAGCAGCCCCAGCGCCGCGTCGGCGGTCACGCCCTGGCGCGCCGTGATCAGCGGCGGCTTGGTCATGACCTCGGCGACCGACTTGGACAGGTCCGCCTCGAATCGCATATCGCGGTTGGTGATGATGCCCACCAGCGATCCGGCCTTGTCGACCACGGGCAGACCCGAAATCCGGAACCGGGCACAGAGAGCGTCGACCTCAGCGAGGGTGTTCTCCGGCGAGCAGGTCACCGGGTTGGTCACCATCCCGGCCTCGGAGCGCTTGACGGTCTCGACCTGACCAGCCTGGTCCTCCAGCGAAAGGTTGCGGTGCAGCACACCCATACCGCCGGCGCGTGCCATCGCAATGGCCATCCGAGCCTCAGTCACGGTGTCCATCGCCGAGCTGACGAGCGGGACGTTCAGCCTGATCCGCTTAGTCAGCTGTGACGAAGTATTGGCACCGTTCGGCAGCACATCGGATGCCGCGGGCAGCAACAGCACATCATCAAAGGTCAAACCGAGCATGGCAACCTTGTGCGGATCGTCGCCGCCGGTGTGGACGGACCCTGCCGCAATGGTCATTCAAGCCTCCAAGCCAGATGGTGGAGTGGGAAGAAGTAGCTCCATCCTATCGGCTCCGCTCCGCTGTAATCTCCAGGACGCATGCCTGGGCATCTGCTCGGACATGCCCACGTGAGCTGGCGCGCGAACCCGCGATTTGCGTACTCTAAGGGTGTGCGCGACCACTTTCCTCCAGGATTGCCACCGGACCCGTTCGCCGACGATCCCCAGGATCCGTCGGCGGCGCTCGATGCCATCGAGCCGGGTCAGCCGCTCGATCCGCAGGAACGAATCGCGGTCGAAGAAGACCTAGCGGATCTGGCAGTTTACGAGGCGCTGCTGGCCCACAAGGGCATCCGCGGTCTGGTGGTCTGCTGTGACGAATGCCAGCAGGACCACTATCACGACTGGGACATGCTGCGCGCAAACCTGCTGCAGCTACTCGTCGACGGCACCGTCCGCCCCCACGAGCCGGCCTTCGATCCCGAGCCTGAAGCGTATGTGACCTGGGATTATTGCCGCGGGTACGCGGACGCCTCACTCAACGAGGCGGCGACGGACCGCGACGGATTCCGCTGATCGATACGTTCTCGGCCTATTCGCCGGAGTGCGTACCCGATCCATGTCCCTGATTCGACGACCCACCCCCCGGGTTGGCCGGTGCCACCGGCACCGACGTCATTGCCGGCATGTGCCGCGACGGGCCGTCAGCACCAGAACCCGTGTTCCCGGGGTAACCGGGCACGATCCCGGATCCTGCGTTGCTGGGTGCTTGATAGGTCGGCACCGGGTTATCGGGGGTGCGGGTAATCGGTGACGGCGCTTGGATCGTCGTTGGCGCGGTAATGGTGGGGCTGTCGCCGGCTCCACGCGCGGTGGTGACGATGGTCACCCCATCGGGCGTGGTGGGGACGGTCACAATGGGCGCCGTCGAGGGCGGAGTCGTACCGGCAGTCGTCGCCGGCACCGAGGTGGACATGCCGGGCGTCGAGGGCGGAGTCGTCGTCTCCGACGGCATCGACGTGGGAACGCTGGTCGACGTTGCAGTCGGTGTCGAACTCGGCGGTGTCGAACTCGGCGGTGTCGTCGTGGCCGACACACTGGTCGACGTCGAGGCCGAGCTGGTCGATTCGGTACTCGGCGTGCTCGTGGACGTCGAACTCGTGGACGTCGAACTCGTGGTCTCTGACGACGGCGTGCTCGTCGTCTCGGACGTGGTGGCGGTCGTCGACGTAATCGAGGTAGTCGAGGTGGTCGAGCTCGTAGTGGACGCAATCACGGGCGGCGACAGCATGATCCGCGGCGTCACGCTCACGCTCTCCGGCGGCACCGTCGCCTCGGGGTTCTTAGCGTCGATCCTGACCTCGGCCTGCTGCACCCGGCTGGCCAATTCGGCCTTCTGCTGAGCATCGCCGACCTCGTTGACGCGCGCGGCAGCCACCCCCAACTGCTGCTGCGCACCATCCCAATCACCCTGGGAAATAAGCTTTTCCACCTGCGCAAGCTCGGTCTGCGCCGAGAGCACCACAGGATCGTTTCGCACCGTCGGGCCCGCACCGAACAACGAGGAGCGCAGCCCATACAACGCATCGCCCGGATGCGACTGGTACACCGCCGCACCGAATCCGCCGAACAGCAGCGTCACCGCGGCTGCCGACCCCACCGCCGTGGCCAACAGCCGAGAGCGACCGCCGCCACCACGCAGCGCATTACGCGCCTGCCCAAGCGTGGGCTTCGCGGGCATCGGGTCGCGACCGACGTCTTCGCGCCACGCCGCCAGCATCATCGCCACGGCGTACTCATCGGAATCAGAGGTGGCCACCGGCAGATCGGCCGCGATGGCGTCGATCATCCGATTGGTGCGCCGCAGCGCCGCCAGGTCCTCGGGCCCGTCGTCGTTCGGCCAGCCCTGCCCGCCCGGGAACCATCCGCGTCCATCAGCCACGGTGATCACCTGCCCGGGACATCTCTGCCTTCAGTTTCTGCAATGCCCTGTGCTGAGCCACTCGGACGGCACCGGCGCTACTTCCCACCGCGTCAGCGGTCTCCTCGGCGGACAGCCCGACGACGACACGCAGGATGAGAATCTCGCGCTGCTTCTCGGGCAGTACCTCCAACAGGGCCTGCATCCGTCGCGCAGATTCGGAGTTCAACGCCTCCTGCTCAGGCCCGGCATGACGATCAACCTGCTCGGGAAGGTTCTCCGCCGGATCAGACTTGTCCCGGGACATCGCCCGATGCGCATCGGCCACCTTGTGTGCGGCGATGCCGTACACAAACGCCAGGAACGGCCGTCCCTGATCCCGATAACGAGGCAGCGCTGCGATCACCGCGAGACACACCTCCTGCGCAACGTCGTCTGCAGAGAGACCACTTCTTTCCGCAGTACCGACACGTGCGCGGCAATAACGCACCACGACGGGTCGGATGGCACTAAGTACCTCGGAAAGCGCGTCGCGATCGCCTTTGACGGCAGCAGCAACGACGTCGTCGAGCCCGCTCTCCGTACTTGTCATCGACTGCGCATTCCCCAGTGTTACGTGTGGTGCACCGCGGTGGTGCTGTCACCTAGGACAATAGCGTTGGACGCGACAAGGCAGCGCATTTAGTCCACCACCTCAAACCGCCAGTGCCCGCCCGCATGGGCTATCCAGCCGGCACATTTGCTGCGAATAGCAACGAGGTTTTCGCGAGCCTCCTCGGCCGCCCCGGGTGACGGCAGACCCGCCAGCATCGCCGCCAGCGCCCAGCGCAGCGGCACCAAACCATTGATGGTCGCAGCCTGCAGCCCGGCCGCCGCGACGGCCGCCGACTCATCGAAATCACCGGCGCTGCTGAGCGCCGCGGCGAGCACCATCGCGGTCTTGACCTGGTGTCTTACCGACGGTACGTCCTTTGCGAGCCGCTGCGCCGTGCGGGCATGCCGAAGCGAACGCGGGCCGTCGCCGGACACCATCGCCAGCTCGGCACGCACCCAGGCCATCCGCAGCGGCAGACGCCATGGCCAACGACCATCGCCATGGGCGGACAACGGCTCCGCCCGTTCCAGTAACGCGTGAGCAAGGTCGAACCGCGCCAGGCCCAACGCATCGGCCGCCAACCCGATAAGCGCGTCAGTGCGTGCCTCCGCGTCCGTGCCGGCGCCTGCCAACGCTCGGCCATCCATCCCGCGGGCCTGTGCATGCCAACCGAGCTGACGCACAAGCGACGCGCGGGTACTCAGTGCCAGCGAGGTCAACCGGTCAGGGCCAGACACAGAGATGGAGTCCAGTTCGGCATGCGCCGCCGCGTAGCGCCCTGCTCCCCCCAACGCCACGGCACGCAGCCAGGCGTCCTCACGCGTCGCAGCGCGCGGAAATGGCCAGATAGCTGGTTGCGGTCCGAAGGCGGCATCGATCAGCACGGCTGCCGCAGCGGTTCGAGAAGTCACCATGGGAGCGGTCACGGTACCAATTTCCCCAAATATGGCGTTAACAGTTGATGCAGCGGATGTTAAATCGACGTCAACGGCTTACGTAAATGCGCACCCAACGCAGCATTAAGAAAACGAAAAGGCCGCGGCCAAAACCCGCTGACCACGCTGATGAGCGACCGCTATGTGCCAACCAAGAGCGAAGACGATGAACGTGATGTTAATTCTGGACCTGATGGCGTGATGTTGCCATGATCATCGCCTATTGACTGGATTTCAGCCGCGCACCTACTTTATGTACACCGCTTGTCATCGGCGACACGTCTGGTGCTACTTCACTCACGCGCAGGTTGAATGCGCGCGCAGCGAGAGGGTTAACGACATGCCGCAGCCACAGCAATTGCCTGGGCCCAACGCAGATATTTGGGATTGGCAGATGAAGGGCGTTTGCCGAGGAGTTGACTCATCGGTGTTCTTCCATCCCGACGGTGAACGCGGCCGTGCCCGCGCGCAGCGCGAGATGAAGGCCAAGGAGATGTGCCGGGCATGCCCGGTGCTGGTGCAGTGCCGGACACATGCGCTGGCAGTCGGCGAACCGTACGGAATCTGGGGCGGGCTCTCGGAGGCCGAACGGGAGCTGATACTGCGTCGCGGGGTACGCCGCACCGCCTGATACCTATCGCAAACATCGGGCCCCGCACCAGGTGATGCCGGGGCCCGATGTTTGCGGAGACTATGCGGGCGAACTCGCCGGTTGGTCCTCGACCTTCCAATTGAAATAGATCTGCGAGCCCTGCACATCGGTTGTCGTGACCGTGACACCGATGGTCTTGCCGTCGCCATCAACAACCGTGCACCGCTGCGTCGCACCCTTCTCGCCACGCAACGCCCCCTCACACGTGGAGCTGGAGATCGTCACACCGGTCTTGTTGTGGATCCCGTCCTTGAGCCCTGCCTCCAGCTTCGATCGGGCGAGTTCGGTGGTCGACGACCCGAGACTGAAATGCGCCCCACACCCTGAGATCAACAGCCCGGCCAGCGTCAGCGCCGCCACGAGCGGCCGGTGAGTGCTCATATGCCTAGTAAACCTCCGGAGCGACGAAAACGCCCCAGGTCCGTACGGACCTGGGGCGTTTTTGACGCGCTATCTAGTGGGCGTGACCGTGGTGGCCGTGCCCGTGGTCGGCCGCCTCGGCGGGCTTTTCCACGATGCTGGTCTCGGTCGTCAGGATCATCCGCGCCGCCGAGGCCGCGTTGATGACGGCCGAGCGGGTCACCTTCACCGGGTCGATGACGCCGTCCGCGATCAGGTCGCCGTACTCCAGCGTCGCCGCGTTGAAGCCGTGCCCGGCGTCCAGCTCGACCACCTTGCTGACCACGACGGCTCCGTCCAGCCCGGCGTTGGCGGCGATCCAGAACAGTGGCGCCGACAACGCGGCTTCGAACACGTCGACACCCTTGGCCTCGTCACCCTTGAGCTCGGCACGCAGCCCGTCCAGCGCGGAACGCGCCTGCACCAGGGCGCTACCGCCGCCGGCGACGATGCCCTCCTCGACGGCGGCCTTGGCTGCCGCGACGGCGTCCTCGACGCGGTGCTTACGCTCCTTGAGAGCGGTGTCCGTGGCAGCGCCCACCTTGATGACGGCGACGCCGCCGGCCAGCTTGGCGAGCCGCTCCTGAAGCTTCTCGCGGTCCCAGTCCGAGTCCGTGGTTTCGATCTCGGCCTTCAGTTGTGCGACGCGCGCCTTAATGGCGTCCTCGGTACCGCCGCCTTCGACGATGACGGTCTCATCCTTGCTCACCACAATCCGGCGGGCGGTGCCGAGCACCTCGATGCCCACCTCGCGCAGCGACAGACCCACATCGGGGTTGACCACCTGCGCGTTGGTGACGATCGCCAGATCCTCCAGGAAGGCCTTGCGTCGGTCACCGAAGAATGGTGCCTTGACCGCAACGGCCTTGAGGGTCTTGCGGATTGCGTTGACAACCAGGGTGGAAAGCGGCTCGCCTTCCACATCCTCGGCCACGATCAGCAGCGGCTTGCCCTCCTTGGCCACCAGCTCCAGGAGCGGCAGCAGGTCGGGCAGCGAGCTGATCTTGTCGCGGTGCAGCAGCACCAACGCGTCTTCCAGGATCGCCTTCTGATCATCAAAGTCGGTCACGAAGTACTGCGACAGGTAGCCCTTGTCGAACTGCACACCGTCGGTGATGACGAGCTCGGTGTTGATGGTCGAGGACTCCTCGACGCTGACCACGCCGTCCCTACCGACCTTGGTCATGGCCTGGCCGACCAGCTCGCCGATCTCCGGGTCACGCGAGGACACCGTGGCCACCTGTGCGATGGCGTGCTCACCGGATACCGGTGCGGCCACCGTCAGCAGCCGCTCGGACACCGCGTCCGCGGCCCGGGCGATACCGGCGCCGAGCGCGATCGGGTTGGCACCCGCGGCCACATTGCGCAGGCCGGCGCTGACCAGCGCCTGGGCCAGCACCGTGGCGGTGGTGGTGCCGTCACCAGCGACGTCGTTGGTCTTGGTGGCCACCGACTTGACCAGCTGGGCGCCCAGATTCTCGAACGGGTCTTCCAGATCGATATCCCGAGCGATGGTGACGCCGTCGTTGGTCACGGCGGGGCCGCCGAATGCCTTGGCCAGCACCACGTGCCGTCCGCGGGGACCGAGCGTGATCTTTACCGCGTCGGCCAGCTTGTTGACCCCGGCTTCCAGGGCGCGGCGCGCGGTCTCATTGAATTGGATCAGCTTGCTCATGTGTTCTCTCTATTCGGCTATTGCGCACCGAGAAGGCAGTCAGGCACAGATTCCGGTTCGATGTCGAACCTCGCATCTGCACCTTGCAGCCTTCTCGCGGACAGGTCTGGGTAAAACGCGTGCCGCCCCGGAAATCGCCTGCAGCGCAGGTCGTTTCCGGGGCGGTCACACGGTATTACTTGCTAACGACAGCCAGCACGTCGCGAGCCGACAGGATCAAGTACTCCTCGCCGTTGTACTTGATCTCGGTGCCGCCGTACTTGCTGTAGATGACGACATCGCCCTCGGACACGTCCAGTGGGATCCGCTTTTCGCCATCCTCATCCCAGCGGCCGGGGCCAACTGCGACGACGGTGCCTTCTTGCGGCTTCTCCTTGGCGGTGTCCGGGATGACCAGACCAGAAGCAGTCGTGGTCTCGGCCTCATTGGCCTGCACGAGGATCTTGTCCTCGAGTGGCTTGATGTTCACGGCCACAGTGATCCCTTTCCCTCTCAGGGTGGCTCGGCGGGCCTGATGCCCGTGAGCCCGGATTGTCAATGAATACTTCGGCGGCCGGATGAGTGCCGCGCCGTCGCCGCGGGTGCCGACACGACGTCAACCGATCGCCATCTAGCACTCTATACATGAGAGTGCTAGTGCTCAAGGTTGGGTTATCTCCTACTCACCCAGCGCACCCGGATCTATGAGCAGATGAGCTGATACATCACCGATCATCTCGACATTCACCCGGCGCGAACTGAAATGCCAGCCCTGCTCGTCGCGGCCGAAGGTGTCCAGGTATCGACCGACGACGATCGGCTGCAGCGGCAACTGGTCGGTGGCCTGGACCACGCAAAACGTCGACCGCGCCGAGGCAGTGCCATCACCCATTACCTCGATGATCGGGTTGAGCACCAGGTGCCTGGTGCGCGGGGTGCCGCCCGCCTCCCGATAACGGCGGGTCGAGGTGAAGAAGAGCTTGGTAATGGCCGAAGCGCCGGACACACTCCCCCGTTCCCCGCCGAATGAGCCGCGACCAAGGAGTTCCCCCACTCGATCGAAATCGCCCTCGTCCATCAGCTCGGCGTACCGATAGAGCAGATCGGTGATGGCCAATCGGTCCGCAAGGTCGCTCGTCACCACACCTGCCCTTTCACGACGGGAAGTCCGGGGTCCGCGGCGGCCTGTAGCGAGGACGGCTGCGCACCCGCCGCCACCAGGTGCGCCGCGAAGGAGGCGATCATGGCGCCGTTGTCGGTGCACAACCGCAGCGGCGGCACCCGAAGCGTCACTCCCGCCGCGGCGCAGCGCTGCTCGGCAAGTTCACGAACGCGCGAGTTGGCGGCCACCCCGCCGGCGATCAACAGTGTCGACACCCCCAGGTCTGCGGCTGCCCGCACCGCCTTCATGGTCAGCACATCGGCGACGGATTCCTGAAAGCCGGCGGCCACATCCTCGGCGGAAAAATCGAGATCTTTGCCGTGCTTTTCCACATAGCGTGCGACGGCGGTCTTGAGACCGGAGAAGCTGAAACTGTGCCGGTCGTCGCGCGGCCCGGTCATACCGCGCGGGAACTTGACCGCTGAGGAATCACCTTGCTGCGCTAACTCATCGAGCACCTTGCCGCCCGGATATCCCAACCCCAGCAGCCGGGCCACCTTGTCGTACGCCTCTCCGGCGGCGTCATCGACGGTGGCGCCGAGCTCCTCGATGGGCTCGGCCAGCGACCGCACGTGCAGCAGGCTGGTGTGCCCGCCCGAAACCAGCAGCGCCACACATTCGGGCAGCGGCCCGTTCTCATACACGTCGGCGGCGATGTGCCCGCCCAGGTGGTTCACGCCGTAGAACGGCACGCCCCAGGCCAGCGCCAGCCCCTTGGCTGCCGAGACCCCGACGAGGAGCGCACCCGCCAACCCGGGACCGATGGTCGCGGCGATCACGTCGGGCTTCTGCACCCCCGCGATGTCCAGCGCGCGCCGCGCGGTGACGCCGAGCGCCTCCAGATGGGCGCGGGATGCGATCTCAGGCACCACCCCACCGAATCGCGCGTGTTCCTCGACGCTGGAGGCCACCTCGTCGGCCAACAGCACCACCGACCCGTCGGGGGTCAGTTCGGCGATGCCCACTCCGGTTTCGTCGCAGGAGCTTTCGATGGCGAGGATGACTGTCATGGCAGCATCACCCTATTTCACGACGCCGTGCGCTGGGCGTTTCATGGTGAAGGCATCGGCGCCGCTGCCCGGGTAGTACCGCTTGCGCACGCCGACTGTCTCGAATCCTGTACCGCGGTACAGGGCGATCGCCGCGTCGTTGTCGGTGCGCACCTCCAGAAACACCGGCCCGGGATCTCGGTCGGCATGCGCGAGCAACGCGTCCAGTAGCCGTTGCCCGATGCCCTGTTTCTGATACGCGGGATCCACGCCGATGGTGTGGATCTCGTACTCGGGCTCACGATGACCTAACCGGGAGATGCCGCCATATCCGACCAGCGTGCGTCCATCCCTGGCCGCCAGGTAGTGAAGATGCGAAGACTCCAGCTCGGCACGGAAAGCCGATTCCGGCCACGGATCGTCGCCTGCGAACAGGATCGCCTCGAGCTCAGCGCACCGACGGGTATCGCGGCGACGCAGTGGCCCGAGCTCGACAGTCATCTACGAGGTTCTTTGGCGTCGGGCCGACGCAGATACAGCGGAGTCAGTGGCCCCGGCGGATTGTTCCAGTCGGCGGCGAGCACCAGCCGCGACGGCGACGGATATTGACGATCAAGCACAGGGAGGCCGAAAAGTGCTGTGTGGTCCGGCGATCCGGCAATCTGAGTGAAGTCCTGCACCGGTACATCCGTGGGCGCATTCACCGCGGGGCCGCTGACGCGTACTCCGTCTCGGTATCCGGCCCAGTAGACCTCGCGGCGGCGGGCATCGGTGACGACGAGGACGCTGCCGGGGGTGTCGTACCCGATGGCGTCCAGGGTGCACACCGGGTACACCGCGATGTTCAGCGCCAAACCCATGGCCGATGCGGTCGCCATGCCCACCCGCAGCCCGGTGAACGGTCCGGGGCCACAGCCCACCACGATCGCATCGAGCTCGCCGACCGCGACACCAGCGTCAGCGCATGCCGCCCCGATATTCGGGGTGAGCGCCTCGGCATGTCCCCTGGCGCCCATGGTGATTCGTTCCGCGAGGGTCTGCACCGAATCGCTACCGTCATCGCCAACGGAACGCCGTACCAGGCCTGCCGTGATGGCGGGGGTGGCCGTGTCGAGAGCAAGTATCAACATCAGGACTCACGGCTCCAATGCCAGGTTGCGGTGCGCTCATCGGAATCGGCCGCACGCTCCAGCCGGATGTCCAGATGGTGTTCCGAAAGCCGCTCGGCAAGCCCCTCTCCCCATTCGACGACGACCACCGAATCGTCCAGATCGGTGTCCAAGTCCAACGAGTCGAGTTCACCGAGCAAGTCGGCACTCTGATGCGCCAGCAGGCGATAGACGTCCACGTGCACCAGCGCGGGCGCACCCGGCTGCCTCGCCTCATGAACCCTTGCCAGCACGTATGACGGCGAAGTGATGGGACCCTCGACGTCCATGCCGCGAGCAATCCCCTTGGTCAACGCGGTCTTTCCGGCGCCCAGCGGCCCACCGAGTACCACGACATCGCCCGCGGCGAGGTCGCGCCCGATCCGCTCTCCGAACTCCAGTGTGTCCTGCAGCGTCGGCAGCGCCACGCTTCCCAACTCATCGATCACAGCCCGGTCCGATCGCGCAGACGCTGCTTGATGGCGGCGAAAAGTGTTGGGGTGGAGCGCATGACAAGCCGGTCGATGCCGTCGTTCACGATCTGCGGATGTTCCAGCTGCACCAGATGCCCCGATTCGCGCACCAGGATCAGTTCGGTGTGCCCATTGATCCCCAATTGCTCTGCCATGGACTCCGATTCGGTCTGCGGGGTGAGCATGTCTGTGTCGCCACACACCACCAGGTTGGGCAGTGGCGCGATGGTCGATAGCGCCGCCGTCTCGTCGTGCTGCTCGAGCGCCCGCAGAAAATCCACGATGGTGGTGACGGGCGTCTGATGAATCATCTTCGCGCTGAACTTCACCAACGTAGGGCTCACCCGTTGCCCCCCGTAAGACGCGGCCTGCAGCACCGGCCCGACGAGTGATTTGACCGCGCCGCGGCCATGGTGGGCTGGACGCGGCGCGTAATGCACGGCCGCCCGCAGGACGCGCAGCGCCGGATTGCGCAGCCCCTCACCGATGCCCGCCTGCGAAAGTCCTTCGGCCGCGCTGGCGACCAGGCCAACACCCACTACCTTGCGGCCGTATTGCTCCGGGTGGAGTCCGGCGTGAGCCAGGATTGTCATGCCACCCATCGAGTGCCCCACCAAGACCACGTTGCCCCGGGGTACCAGCACCCGCAGCACCGACTCAAGGTCTTCGCCGAGCTGGCGGATGGTGCACGACTCCGATGTGGGTAGACCCGAGCGCCCATGTCCGCGTTGGTCATAGAACACCATGCGGACGGTGTCACCCCAACGACTCGCGAGTTCGCGACGCTGGAAATGAAAGGACGCCATCTGCAGGCAGAAGCCGTGCACAAACACGACGGTCAGCGGCGCGTTCGACGGGCCCACTTCTCGGACCGCCAGCGGCACACCGTCATCGGTCATCACGATGCTGCCGCGATCGGTCTCTAAGAGGTCGAAGTTCTCGTTGCGATAAGGGTCCTCGAACGTGCGCCGCCCGATAGAGCGCGCGGTACCGACACCTGCCACCGCAACCACGGCGCCGAGCCCCGCGACACCGGCCAGCCAGGCGTTCGATTTATTACTCAATGCTTAACGCTCTTCGCCCAAGTGCTCATCGCAGCACCGGATGGCTCCCGATAGGTCCGCACGATTCTGCCCCGCGGACCGGTGACCACTTCATAAGCGATGGTGTCGAGCAGTTCTGCCCAGTCCTGCGCGGTGGGCTCCCCTGCAGTGCCCGGCCCGAACAACGTCGCAACGTCGCCGGGGCTGACCCCGGCCTCGTTGTCGCCCAGGTCGACCACGAACTGGTCCATACAGACACGTCCGATGTTTGGGTACCGTCGCCCACCGATCGCCACCTCGAAGCGGTTACCCAACCCGCGGGTCACCCCGTCGGCGTAACCGATCCCGATGAGCGCCGCGTTGGTGTCACGCGGCGCGGTCCACACGTGCCCGTACGAAACGCCTTCCCCGGCCCGTACCGGCTTCACCGACGACACCGCGCATGTCACCGACATCGCCGGGATTAAACCAAAGGATCGATCGCCCGGGCCGAATGCCGCCGACTCCACGGCTCCCGGCATCGGGTTGATGCCGTACACGGCGATACCCGGGCGCACCATGTCGTATCGGACATCTGGGCGGGTCAACGTGGCCGCCGAATTCGACAGGTGCGCCAATTCGTAACGCAACCCGACACTGCGCGCCAACTCGAGCGCCTCATCGAATCGGCGGATCTGCATATCGATCGTGGGATTGCCCGGCTGATCGGCATACGCGAAATGAGACATGATGCCGCGCACCCGGATCGACTGCGCGGCCTGCGCCTTCGCCAACGCCTCGAACAGATCGCGGGTGCACTCGGCGGGCACCCCGTTGCGATTGAGCCCGGTATCCACCTTGATGGCGGTGATCGCCTGGCGCCCCGTCGATTCCGCCGCCGCAAGCAGCTCACCCAGCTGCTCAACGGACGACACCGCGATCTCGATATCGGCGTTGAGCGCGGCGGCGTAGTCGGCACCCGGCGCGTGCAACCACGCGAGCAGCGGCGCATCGATCCCGCCGGCGCGCACCTGCAGCGCCTCGCTGATGGTGGCGACACCAAGCTCGTCGGCGCCCGCCGCCAATGCGGTGCGGGCGGTCTGCACGGCACCGTGCCCGTAACCATTGGCCTTGACGACCACCATGAGCCGGGCCGGGCCGGCATGCTCGCGCAGCAGCCCGACGTTGTGCGCGATGGCCGTCAGATCGATGACAGCCTGGGCCGTGGTCTCCCCCATGTTCGGCGGGAGTCCGGCTGCTGTCTGCGTGGTCTTCGGGGTCGTCGTCACCGGCCCCATTGTCCCATCCGCATCAGATCCCCGAGTCGCTGCGCTCCAGCCCGCCGTATCAGTGGGCGAACGGTTGCACCGCGTCGAAGTGCCCGTTCGGCTTCAGCTCGTCGAGGCCCTTCAATACGGTGATGAGGTCGTCGCGCAGCGCCCGCGCGAGGTCACTCGAGAATCCCTCACGTACCACCACCCGAAGCACCGCAACATCGGTGACGTTCTCGGGCATCGTGTACGCCGGTACCTGCCAGCCGAAGGCCCGCAGCGAATGCGAGATGTCGAACTCGGTGTATGGGCGTTCGCCCTTGAGCCGGAACGAGACCACTGGGATCGCCGAGCCGTCGGTGATCACCTCGAAGTGTTCGCTCTTGCCCAGCTCATCGGCAAACCAGCGGGCGGTCTCCGACAGGCAGCGCATCACCTGCGTGTATCCGCCGCGACCCAACCGCAGGAAGTTGTAGTACTGCCCCACCACTTGGTTACCCGCCCGCGAGAAGTTCAGGGTGAAGGTCGGCATGTCGCCCCCCAGGTAGTTGACCCGGAACACCAGATCTTCGGGCAGGTGTTCCTTGCCGCGCCAGACCACGAAGCCGATTCCGGGATAGGTCAGGCCGTACTTGTGCCCGCTAACGTTGATAGACACCACCCGCGGTAGCCGGAAGTCCCAGTGCATTTCAGGGTGCAGGAATGGCACCACGAAACCGCCGCTGGCGGCATCGACATGTACCGGGATATCGGGCTTGCCGGGTGTCGCGGCCAACGTATCCAGGGCGGCACAGATCTCGGCGATCGGCTCCAGCTCACCGGTGAACGTGGTCCCGAGGATGCCGACGACCCCGATGGTGTCCTCGTCTACCGCGTCGAGCACCTGTTCGGGCGTGATGACGTACCGCCCCTTCGCCATCGGCAGATACCGCGGCTCAACGTCGAAGTACCGGCAGAACTTCTCCCAGACCACCTGCACGTTGGAACCCATCACCAGGTTTGGTGTACGTCCCTTCCAGGCAGTGCCGTCGGAGCCACCGATCTTCGCGCGCCAGCGCCACTTCAGCGCCAGTCCGGCGAGCATCACCGCCTCACTCGATCCAATCGTCGACACCCCCACCGCCGACGACGGGTCCTCGGCCGAGAGGTCGTCGGCGTGGAACAGGTCGGCCACCATGGCCACACATCGCGACTCGATCGCGGCCGTCGCCGGATACTCGTCCTTGTCGATCATGTTCTTGTCGAATGTCTCGGCCATCAGCTTTTCGGCCTCGGGGTCCATCCACGTCGTCACGAAGGTCGCCAAGTTCAGGCGCGAACTGCCGTCGAGCATCAGCTCGTCGTGAATAAACCGGTAGGCGGCCTGCGGATCCATGGGCTCGTCCGGAAGGCGCAGGGCCGGGATGGGCGCGGTCGATAGCCGACCGGTGTAAGCGGGGCTGAACGAGGAGGCGTTGATCTTTCCGGCGTGCGCCGAAAGAGTGAACTGATCGCGGGGATTCGACATACCCCAATTGTCACCCGATATCGGCGATTGCCCACCGCAGATGCCCGAGAAGACGCGAAGCTGAGATGGGCGCGTACGCGGGCCCCGGGTCCGCGGCGGCCGCAGCTGCCGCACGGGCATGCACGAGGGCGCCCATCGCCGCGGCCCTATCCGCCGGAATTCCGGCGGCAAGCAGCGCACCGATCACCCCGGACAGCACATCGCCCGAACCCGCAGTCGCGGCCCACGATCCGAGTGCCCGGTTCACAAACACCGCGCCTTCTGGCTGGGCGATGACGGTGACGTTGCCCTTGAGGAGCACCGTGGCGCCCAGCCGCGCCGCCAGCGACCGCGCCGCAGCGATCCGATCGGGGCCGGGCGGCGCACCCATCAGTCTCTCGAATTCACCGGCGTGCGGCGTCAGCACCGTCGGTGCCTGACGCGACACTACAAGATCCGCCAATTCGCGGTGCTCGGCAAGAATCGTCAGGGCATCGGCGTCGACGAGGATGGGCAGTTCGGTCGACAGCACCTGCCTCAGGGTCTGTGCCTCGCGTTCACCGGTGCCATACCCGGGGCCGATCACCCAGGATTGCACGCGACCGGCAGCCTGCGCGCTCTGTGTCGCAATGGCTTCCGGCCAGTGCGAAACCACCTCGGCGGCAGCCGTTCCTGCGTACCGCACCATTCCGGACGTCGCGGCGACGGCGGCGCCGGTACACAGGATCGCAGCTCCAGGATAGGTCGCCGATCCCGCCAGCACGCCCGTCACACCTTGGGTGTACTTGTCGTCGGTCGGCCCGGGAATGGGCCAGCCCGCGGCCACATCGTCGGACTCGAGTTCCCGAATGTTCGACGCGGGCAAGTCGAGTCCGATATCGATCAGCCTGAGGTCACCGCAATCGCCAAGGGCGTGAACGGTTTTGTAGCCGCCGAAGGTCACGGTGACCGCGGCCCGAAAGGCCTGTCCGTCGACCGCCCCGGTGCGGACGTCGACGCCGCTGGGGATGTCCACCGCGATCACCGGTATGCCCTCGGCGTTGATCTGCTCGGCAATCTCGGCGGCTCCCGGCCGCAACGGGCCGGTCCCGGAAATGCCCACAACACCGTCAAGAATCAGGTCGGTATCGTCGGGCACCGCCGATACCACCCGTCCGCCGACCTTACGGAACGCCGTCAGGCCCTCCCGATGGGCCCGATCGGGATTGAGCAGCACCGCGCTGGCGGACACCCCACGCCGTCGCAGGAATGTCAACGCCCACAAGGCGTCTCCCCCGTTGTCGCCAGAACCCACAATCGCACAGACACGTCTCCCGGCCACCACGCCCGCTCGCTGCGACAACTCGGCCGCGACCACTGCGGCCAGTCCGTAGGCCGCGCGCCGCATCAATGCCCCCTCGGGCAGGGAGTCCAGCAGCGGCGCCTCGGCCTGCCGGATCTGTTCGGCGCCGTAGTAGTACCTCACCCGATGCCCGTTGCCCCGTCTATGTCGTCGAGGAACCTGTGGGTGGCATCGGAAATCCGTTCCGGAAACTCGCCGTTCAGCGCGTGCGATGCGTCGTCCCACACCTCGACCCGAGCACACGGCAGTAGTTCTTGCGCCCGCGCAGCGGCACGCGCCGGGCGGTGCACGATGCTGCGCCCGGCGATCACCGCGAGAGTTGGCACCCGCAGCCCGCGCAACTGCTCATCATCGAAGGGACGCGGGGTTGGTAGATACATCGCAAAATCCCGCATACCGGAGGAGATCAGCGTGGCCTCGGGTACGGACTCGTCAACCGGTTCCCCTCCAGAAATCCAGCTCAACAAGCGATTTCGGAGCCATTGCGGCATTCCGGGGATGATCGAACCGAGGGATACCACGAGCATCTTCCAGGTGACGGGCGCGAACGTCATCGCCGGGTCAAGCAGAGTCAGCGAAGCGAGGCGATTAGGGTACCGAACTGCGTGATTGACGGCGTTCCAACCACCAATCGACAGGCCCAGCACATGGACGCGATCCAGGTCGAGTTCATCGAGCGCATCCTCAAGCCACGCGGCCTGATCCTCAGCGTCGGCGATCGCCTTGCGCTGCACGCTCATCCCGGCCTCCCCAAGCAGGTCCAGGGTGTAGACGCTACGCCGCGCAACAAGCGATGCCAGGTTGGCGCGCCACAGAGGTGTCGATGCATTGCGGCCCGGAAGCAGCACCAACGGAGCGCCAGCCGCCGATCCGAATCGGTACACACGCACCATCCCGAACCGCGTGTCAACGTCGGCCGAAAAGACCGGCGCAGGCAGGTCGTTCATTCCGCGCTGGTACGCCTGCACAAACCTGCCGAATGCCGCCTTATCCCTGAAATGGCCCAGTTTCTCAGCAGCCCAATGTTTTCCGATGCGATGCTCAGGTACCTCGACAGGGTTCATGACCGTGGCCCACAGCCAGCGCTATTCGACGGTCACCGATTTGGCCAGGTTCCGAGGCTTGTCCACGTCATACCCGCGAGCCTGCGCCACCGCGGCGGCGAACACCTGCATCGGAATCGTGGACAACAGCGGTTGGTACAACGTCGACACGGCCGGAATCTCGATGAGATGGTCCGCGTACGGCCGAATCGTCTCATCGCCCTCTTCGGCGATGACGATCGTCCGTGCCCCGCGGGCCTGAATCTCACGAATGTTGCTGAGCAGCTTCGAATGCAACAGCCCCATACCCTTGGGCGACGGCATCACCACGATGACCGGCAGTCCCTCTTCGATCAGCGCGATCGGCCCATGCTTCAGCTCTCCGGCGGCGAAGCCCTCGGCGTGCATGTACGCCAGTTCCTTGAGCTTGAGCGCACCTTCGAGCGCGACCGGGTAGCCGACATGGCGCCCCAGGAACAAGATGCTGGAGGACTGCGCATACTGCCGGGCCAGCTCGGCCACCGGATCCATCGCATCGATCACCCGCTGGATCAACTCCGGCATGGCCTCCAGCTCGTGGTACTCACGAGCCACCTCGTCGGGGTACTTGGTCCCGCGCGCCTGCGCCAGGGCGAGGCCCACCAGGTAATTGGCTGTCACCTGCGCCAGGAACGTCTTCGTCGCGGCGACACCGATCTCCGGACCGGCGCGCGTGTACAGCACCGCATCGCACTCGCGGGGAATCTGCGAACCGTTGGTATTGCAGACCGCCAACACCTTCGCCTTCTGCTCCTTGGCGTGCCGAACCGCTTCCAAGGTGTCCGCCGTCTCACCCGACTGCGAGATGGCGACGACGAGGGTGCTGCGATCCAAAACCGGGTCACGGTACCGGAATTCGCTCGCGAGCTCGATTTCCACGGGCAGCCGCGTCCAGTGCTCAATGGCGTACTTGGCCAGCAGACCCGAGTGAAATGCCGTACCGCAGGCCACCACGAACACCTTGTCGATATCGCGCAGCTCCTGATCGGAGAGGCGCTGCTCGTCGAGCACTATCCGGCCAAGGTCGAAGTGCCCCAACAAGGTATCGGACACCGCCGTCGGCTGTTCGGCGATCTCCTTGAGCATGAAGTACTCGTAGCCGCCCTTTTCCGCGGCCGACAGGTCCCAATCGATAGTGAAAACCCGAGCATTGTCAGTGTCGTCATTACCATCGAAATCGGTGATCTGATAGCCGTCCGCGGTGATCACGACAACCTGGTCCTGCCCCAATTCGACAGCTTCCCTGGTGTATTCGATGAACGCCGCGACATCTGACCCGAGGAACATCTCACCCTCGCCGACACCGACGACCAGCGGGGTGGACCGGCGGGCTGCCACGATGGTGCCCGGATCGTCCGCGTGGGAGAACACGAGTGTGAAGTGCCCCTCCAGACGTCGCACCACGGCCTGCACCGACGCCACGAAGTCGCCGGCGGTGTCGCCCGATTCATACTGCCGAGACACCAGGTGCACGGCCACTTCGGTATCGGTGTCACTGGCGAACTCGACCCCGGCGGCCTCCAGCTCGGCGCGCAATGCCGTGAAGTTCTCGATGATGCCGTTGTGCACCACTGCGACCTTGCCGGTCGCATCGCGGTGCGGGTGGGCGTTGCGGTCGGTGGGGGCACCGTGGGTGGCCCAGCGGGTGTGCCCCATCCCCGTCGTCGCGGCGAACGATTCGCCCGATTCTGCGATCGCCGCCTCCAGGTTGGCCAACCGCCCTGCCCGTCTCTGCACCGCGAGACCGCCGCTGCCGTCGACCAGCGCCACACCGGAAGAGTCGTAACCCCGGTATTCGAGCCGCCGCAGCGCCTCAAGGACGACACCAAGAGCGTCCCGATGGCCGACGTACCCGACAATTCCGCACATAGCCCACCAGGGTAGTTCAGTTCCTGCAACGGTCGCGCAACGCAAGCATCCGATCGGCTACGGTCATGCCATGGCGAGTACCCGCACGCTATTCAAAGCCCTGACCCGCCGCGGTCCGCATCAGGTCCTGCGCGGCGACCTGGCATTCGCGGGCGTGACCGGTGTGGTCTACACACCGGAATCCGGGTTCAATCTGCCCGCCGTGGCGTTTGGGCATGACTGGCTGACCGGCACGGATAAGTATCGGAAGACCCTCGAACACCTCGCCTCCTGGGGAATCGTCGCGGCGGCGCCCGACACCGAGAAGGGGTTGATCCCGTCACATCTGAACCTGGCGGCGGATTTGGCCACAACGCTTGAGATAGTGACCCGGGTACGTCTTGGTGACGGCAAAATCAGTGTGCACCCCACCAAGCTCGCGCTCGCGGGCCACGGTCTGGGCGGCTCCGCCGCGGTGTTCGCCGCAACCCGGCCACCGGCGTTGGTCGACAAGAAAAATCGGCCGGTGAGCGCCAAGGTCGTCGTGACACTGTTTCCCAGCGCGACCCAGCCACCAGTAGAGAACAACGCCGCCGGGTTGACCATCCCCGGGCTTATCGTCACCAGTACCGATGACGTTCAATCGTTGCGATCCAATGCCGCAGCTCTGGCGCAGGCGTGGCCGGGTGTCGACCTGCGGAACGTCACGAAGGCGAAGTCCAGCGGATTACCCGAACACAGCTGGCTGCGCAGGTTTGTTGGCCTCGGCGGATCCCATCGGACCACCCAACGCAACACCCGAGCACTCCTGACCGGGTACCTGCTGTTCCAGCTCACCGGCGATAAGCGCTATCGCGACTTCGCTGATGCGACCGCCGAACTGCCGAACACCTCGCTGCCCGACGGCGCCGAAATGGACGTCAGCGAGATCGATCGCGTGCAGTCCCTGCTGAGGTAACTACCGTGTCCACCGCTGCCAGCGGTACACGTCGTCCTCTTCCATCCCGGATTCAGTGAGCTGGATCTGCAGCGGCAGACGAAGCTCGTCGGCAGGTTTCACAATGCGTGGTGGCCCAAACTCCTCGCTGGGGTCGTAGTGCTCCCCGAACGCAATTGGCGCGGGCGCCTGCCGTTCGGGCGGGATCTCGCCGCGCGCCGCGTCGGCCTCGTCGCGCAGTTGTCCGAGGGTGCTCTCGAAATCCGAGACGATCCCCGCGAGCGCATCGGTGATATCGATCATCGCCCGGCCTTCGGCAGTTCGTCCGCAGCGATCTCACAGGGAGTCTCACCGGCGTCAGTCCCCGTGGCCTGCGGCTGTGCGGGCGGGCGCTGCTGTGGAGGCTCGGTGTGCTGTTGAGCCGCAGGAGGAGGCGTCACCGGTGACATTTGGGCTGCTGGCTGCGCCGGTGGGGTGCTGGCAGTGGAAGGAGGGACTGATCCGAGCGGTGTCGAGCCCAATGGTGTACCCGGAACCGTCTGGCCCGGAGTTGCCGGGGTGGCAGCGTCCAGTCCACCAGCACCCGCTAGCTGAATACCGGGACCGGACGCAGGCTTGCCATCGGTCGCGAATGTCCCTCCGGCGTCCGAACGTGCCTCGTGGATCGCCGCCTCCTTGGCCGCGGCCATCTTGGCGTCCGGATCCGTGTCCTTCTTGTCCGACTTGTCCGCAGCCTCGTCGGCCTTGCCGTCGAACTTGTCCTCCGGCTTGTCGTCGCCTGGCCCGTGCTCGCCGCCCATCTGGTCAAACGGGATGTTGGACAGGCCCTCGGTAATCGCACTGACAATTCCACTCGCCGCCTGACCGATGGACGTGAGTGCACCGGTCAACGCGCTGGTCATTCCACTGACCATCTGGCTGGGATCCATACCTTGACCCTGACCCTGCTGCTGGCCGGGCGTCTGGCCAGCATTTGGGCCGCCTTGGCTGTAATTACTCATCCCGGATGCAGGGGTCGCGGACCCCTGCACGCCCCCGGTGTTGGTTCCGTGTCCGGTACTGGCGCCTGACTTGCCGTCGCTACCAACGGATTCGTCTGGAACACCGTCCCGGTTCTTGTCCTCAGGCTCCTTCTTGCCGTCCCGGGGGTTGCCCTCGGGATCCACGTCCCCAGAGTCGTTCGGCAGCTTGAATCCCGGTGGCAGGTCCTCTTTCAGCCCGTTGATCAACGCGTCATACGCCTGACCAAACTTGTCCTTCGCGTTCTGCATTGCGGGCAGCCACTGGCCCTCGATGTTGTTCTTGACATGCGGGCCGATCTTGTACTCGTTGGTCTCGTCCGCTTCCGGCTTGTCGCCCGTGCCGTACTTGTACGTCGCGACCGCCGCATCGAAGTGCTGCCGGTCGGGCGTCACCAGATCATCGACGTTTGTCGTCGCTTCCGTTTTCAGGCCGGCAAGTTTGTAGAGGGTTTCTCGCAGTCCGTCGAGGCCCTTCGACACCTGCGTGAACTCGTTGGACACTGCCGCCGCGGTGGCGTTGTGATTGGTGAGGAAGTCGTTGGCGGCTTGTGATCCGTCGCCCTCCCAGAATCCCATCAGTTCTTTCAGTTGCCCGCGCTGACGCTCGACGGCCGATGTCATAGTGGCCGCGGCCGTCTTGAACAGCTCAAGGTCGCCGCCGAGCGTGTGTAGGTTCAGCCCCGCATCCATGTCGTACACGTCGAACAACTTGCCCGGTCCGGCGATTTCCCCCGTGATCGCGGCACCGTGGCCCTGGACCGCGGCGAGCGTGTACTCCTGAGAGTTCGCAAGCGCCTGCATGCCCTCACTGCGGAGCGACTCGATGTCGTAGTTGTTAGCCATCAAACCTCGCTGTGTTCTTCGCTTCACGATCGGCGTAGCTTTGCGCCGTCACACGGAGATCGTTTGCTATCGCGGTGTTGGCGCGATACCACTCCTCCAGATGGGTCACCACATCGCGTAGCCCGCTGTTGACCTGCCCGCCGTGCGCTGCAAACGCCTGCCCGGCCGAGCTGGCCCCAAAAGACAGTCCGCGCAGCTGATTGATGACTTTCTGCAGCTCATCGGCCACATTGTCAAACTCACCTGCGACTGCCTGGACACCAGCGATGTCGATCCTGGTTTTTCCCATATTGACTACGATGGGACCACATCGATTCCGGTTCCATCTTTTTCGCAGATTCTTTGGGAGGCGGCTAGTCTTCCCGTTCAACCACTTGGTCGAGTAGGGTCGGCGCATGCGCATTGGAACCACACTGAGCTACGCCGGCGGATTCACTGAGGTAGTCGACGAGCTCGCTGAGCTGGAAAAAGTCGGGCTCGATATCGCGTTCGTCGCCGAGGCCTACTCATACGACGCGGCGAGCCAACTGGGGTATCTGGCCGCCAAGACCTCGACCGTGAAACTCGCGTCGGGGATCTTCCAGCTATACACCCGCACCCCCACCCTGCTCGCCATGACGGCAGCTGGACTCGACTATGTGTCGGACGGCCGGTTCGTGCTCGGCATCGGCGCATCAGGACCGCAGGTCATCGAGGGATTCCACGGCGTCAAGTACGACGCTCCGCTGGGCCGCACCCGCGAGACTGTCGAGATCTGCCGCAAGGTGTGGCGCCGCGAACGCCTCGAGTTCGAGGGCAAGTACTTCACCGTGCCGCTGCCGCCCGAGCAGGGCACCGGCCTGGGCAAGGCCCTGAAGCTGATCAATCACCCGATTCGCGACCGCATTCCGGTCCTCATCGCCGCGCTCGGCCCCAAGAATGTCGCCCTCACCGCCGAGATCGCCGAGGGCTGGCAGCCCATCTTCTTTCTGCCCGAGAAGGCCAATGACGTCTGGGGCGAGTCCCTGGCTGCGGGCAAGGCCAAGCGCGACCCCTCACTCGGCGAGCTTGAGGTGTACGCCGGACCCGCTCTCGCGATCGGTGACGATGTCGAGGCGCTGTACGGATTCGTGAAGCCGAGCCTTGCGCTGTACATCGGCGGCATGGGGGCCAAGGGCAAGAACTTCTACCACAACCTCGCGACCGCCTACGGGTTTGGCAAGGAAGCCGACACCATCCAGGAGCTCTACCTGGCGGGCAAGAAGGCCGAGGCAACCGACGCGGTGCCCGACGAGCTGGTCCGGAACGTTTCACTCATCGGACCGAAGAGCTTTGTCGCCGAACGGGTTGCGGCCTTCAAGGAAGCGGGAGTGACCACCCTCAACGTGGCACCCCTCGCCGCCGATGCGGCAGGACGCATCAAGCATGTCGAGGCGCTGCGCGAACTGCTCTGATTCGCGCACCGTTCACATTGCGTTCGACGCGCGTTTTCCCGCTGCCCCGAAGGTAGTGGGATGACCGCTGTCCCGCGCCGCACCGTGTTACGCGCCGCCCTGCTGGGGCTCGCAGTGGCTCCGGCTGCGGCATGCGGACCGGCGCTGGTGACGACGCGCCCGAGGCTGACGCATGGCGTTGCGAGCGGGTTCCCGCGCAGCGACGGGGCGGTGATCTGGGCCCGTTCGGATCGCCCCGCCACCATGATCGTCGAAACCGCTGGTACCGAACGGTTCTCGGACGCACGGCGTTTCACGGGGCCAGCGCTTACCCCCGAGTCCGACGGGACCGGGCGGCTGCGGCTGACCGGCCTGCCCGCCGACACCGAGGTGCATTACCGGGTCACGCTGGACTCGGACGGCACGTTGAGTGAGCCGGTCATCGGCGTCTTTAGAACGGCGCCGTCGACGGCGCGCGATGTGCGGCTGATCTGGTCAGGCGACGTGGCCGGACAGGGTTTCGGAATCAATCCGGATGTCGGAGGGATGAAGGTCTTCCGCACCATGGCGGATCGAAACCCACACTTCTTCATTCACAGCGGCGATACCGTCTACGCGGATGTGCCGATACCGGAGACGCTGACATTGCCCGACGGTCGGATCTGGCGAAATCAGGTGTCGGAGGCGAAAAGCGCTGTTGCGCAAACACTCGACCAATACCGGGGTCAACACGCCTACAACCTCACCGATGCCAACTATCGGTACTTCAACGCGCACGTACCGCAGGTTGTGCAGTGGGATGACCACGAAGTGGTCAACAACTGGTATCCCGGCGAGGTCCTTGACAGCGACAAATACTCCGAGAAACGCGTCGACGTGCTGGCGGAGCACGCGCACCGCGCGTTCCATGAATGGCAGCCGCTCGAAGCCCGCGAGGCGGTGGACGGCCGGGTATACCAACGAGTCTCATACGGACCGCTGCTCGACGTGTTCATCCTCGATATGCGCAGCTACAAGGACCCCAACTCCCCCAACCGCCAACAGTCTGGCGCCATCCTCGGCGCCCGACAGACCGAATGGCTGATCGACGCCATGGCCTCCTCAACGGCCGTGTGGAAGGTCGTGGCCAATGACCTGCCACTGGCGCTGGTGGTGCCCGACGGCAAGGTGAACTTCGAGGCGGTCGCCAACGGTGACAACGGCACCCCGCTCGGACGCGAAACCGAACTGGCACATATCCTCTCGCAACTCAAGGCGCGACAGGTGCGCAATGCGGTGTGGTTGACAGCCGATGTGCACTACACCGCCGCGCATGAATACTCACCCGCGCGTGCCGCCTTCACCGACTTTGACCCGTTTTGGGAATTTGTGTCCGGACCGCTGCATGCGGGCGCCGGCGACGAGAAGCCCTTGGACGGAACGTTCGGACCGCGAGCAGATTTCGTGCACGCGACATCCGACGGCGGCAAGCGGTCACCGCTGGACGGATTCCAACACTTCGGACAGATCGACATTGACGGCGGCAGCGGCGACCTGACGGTGACCCTGTGCGATGCCGCGGGCGCCGCGCTCTACACCCGCACGCTGACGCGAGCCTAGACCGCGCCCACCACCTTGGCCACCCGCTCCGCCAGACCCTGTGCGGTGGACTGCTCGTCCGCCTCCACCATGACCCGGACGATCTGTTCGGTTCCAGAGGGACGCAACAGGATTCGTCCATTTCCCGCCAGCTCGGATTCGACCGCGGCGACGGCGGCAAGGACCTCGGGCGCCTGCGCGACCGTGTGCTTATCCGAGACCGGAACGTTGATGAGTGTTTGAGGCAGGCTGCGCATCGCCGAGGCGAGTTCGGCCAACGACTTACCCGTCTGCGCCATCCGGGACATGAGACGCAGGCCAGTGACGATGCCGTCGCCGGTGGTCGCCAGGGAAGGCAGCACGATATGGCCGGATTGCTCACCGCCCAAGGCGAATTGGCCGGCGCGGAGCTCCTCGAGGACGTAGCGGTCGCCGACCGCAGTCACCTTGACGTCGATACCCGCAGCACGCATTGCGATATGCAGGCCCTGGTTGCTCATTACCGTGGTGACGAGCGTGTTGTCCGTCAGCTCACCGGCTTCCGCCATTGCCGCGGCAAGGACGACCATGATGGCGTCTCCGTCGATGACATTTCCGTTGGCATCCACCGCGAGGCACCGATCGGCATCGCCGTCGTGCGCGAGCCCCAGCTGAGCACCGTGGGCTTGGACTGCCTCCTTGACAGGACCGAGATGTGTTGACCCACAGCCGTCGTTGATGTTGAGCCCGTCGGGGTCGGCGTTGATATCGATGACGTGAGCGCCTGCCGCGCGGTACGCCAGCGGCGCCGCATCGGAGGCAGCCCCGTGCGCGCAGTCGACGACCACGGTGATTCCGGCCAACGGGTGGGTGCCGGCGTTCTCGACGTGGTGCAGATACCGATCGAGGGCGTCAGCCGCATCACGGACGCGGCCGATTCCCGCACCGGTCGGACGGACCACGGGAGCTTCGAGCTGGGCTTCGATGGCATTCTCGGCGGCGTCGTCAAGCTTGTGTCCGCCGGCGCCGAAAATCTTAATTCCATTGTCGGGCATCGGATTATGCGAGGCAGAGATCATGACGCCAAAGGCCGCACCGTACGCGCCCGTCAAGTAAGCCACGGCGGGCGTGGGAAGCACACCCACTTGGAGCACGTCGACACCTTCTGCCGCGATCCCCGCGACAACCGCCGCTTCCAGCATCTCTCCACTGGCGCGCGGATCGCGACCCACGACTGCGGTGGCGCGACCAGCGGCCAGCGACCGCGCCGCGGCGGACCCCAGCGCCATCGCGAGCTCAGCCGTCAGCTCGGCATTGGCGACGCCGCGAACGCCGTCGGTGCCGAATAGCGATGAGCCGCTTGCGCGAAGAACATTAGACACAGTGCCCATCCCTTAAATCTCTCACAACCAACCTGGCCCAAAAACGCGATTGCGCCGACACACAGGTTGTGTGCCGGCGCAATACGCGGACGAACTGAATCGATCAGCGCTTCGAGTACTGAGGCGCCTTGCGGGCCTTCTTGAGACCGTACTTCTTGCGTTCGATCGCACGCGGGTCACGAGTGAGGAAGCCGGCCTTCTTCAGTACCGGACGATCCTCGGGCTCCACGATGATGAGCGCACGGGAAATCGCCAGACGCAGCGCGCCGGCCTGACCCGAGGGGCCTCCACCGTGCAGGTGAGCGTAGATGTCCACGCTGTCCACTCGGTTCACGGAAACCAGCGGCGCCTTGATGAGCTGCTGGTGCACCTTGTTCGGGAAGTACTCTTCCAGGCTGCGGCCGTCCAAGAAGAACTTGCCGGTGCCTGGCACGAGGCGCACCCGGACGACGGCTTCCTTGCGGCGGCCAACGGTCTGGATGGGCTTGTCGATGACGATGGGGCCACGAGAAGCGGCTTTGACGGTCTCAGTCTCTACGGTGTCGCTGACAGACGCCTCGACGACTGCCTGGTCACCGGTCTCCACTGCATCCTCGGTAACTTCTTCCGGGGTCTGCTCTTCGGCGATATCGGTCACTGAGCCACCTGCTTAATCTCGAACGGGATCGGCTGCTGCGCGGCGTGCGGGTGCTCCGGGCCGGCGTACACCTTGAGCTTGCGCTCGATCTGGTGGCCCAGCTTGGTCTTCGGCAGCATGCCGATGATTGCCTTCTCCACCGTGCGAGTGGGGAACTTCTGCAGCTGCTCGCCGATGCTGCGCTTGCGCAAGCCGCCCGGGTAACCCGAGTGACGGTAGGCGAACTTGTCGGTGAGCTTCTTGCCACTGAGGGCAATCTTCTCTGCGTTGATGATGACGACGAAATCGCCACCATCGGCATGGGGGGCGTAGGTCGGCTTGTGCTTGCCGCGCAGCAAGGTGGCTGCTTGAACGGCAAGACGGCCGAGCACCACGTCCGTGGCGTCGATGACATACCAGCTGGTGGTGATGTCACCCGCCTTGGGCGTGTAGGTAGGCACTATCTTTCCTTTGTCTACTCGGGTTGGTCCCCAGACAGCTTTCGGGCTGGTCAGGGCGCTGGTCGCAGCGTGCGATCGAGGTTGATCTCGGCGACCAGTGGTGACCCGAGCCTCGTGTACTGATGTACCGCACACCAGCGGCGAAGCTTACCGGGACACGTCATCGCAGGTCAAAACGCGGTCGAGCGACTCTCGTGGGATTATCGTGTTCGACGGCAGACGGGGAGGCGCAGGCGTGGAGATCCTGAAGAACACATTCTTCTTGTATCGACGATGCTTCCTGCAGTTGATCGCCATTTACCTGGTCGGATGGATGGTCCGATACGGCATCGTGCAGCTGGCCGTCGCCGTGGCCGTCAAGCACGGGATGATCTGGGGCGACTTCATTCTTCCGCTGTCTCCTCTCACGATGCTGCTGACATACCTCGGCATGTTCTGGGTACTGCGGCCGTACATCTTCCCAGACACGGCCGATACCGGTGTTGAAGAATTTCTTAAGACAGCGCTCGAAATCCTGCTGCCAGCATTTGCCATCTTCGTGCTCTGGAAACTCCAAATGCGCGATGCATGGAATTTCGACCACCAAGCCGTACTACAGATTGCCGAAGAGCACCTTGCCGGTTCCTATACGCGCAGCAACGAGGTCAACGCCCGCGAGATGGCAACGGTAGGACAACTCACGAACCCCAGTACTAGTGTTCTTACTTTGATCGTTGTGTCATTGCTTGCGGTACGTAGAATTCTTATTGCAGTTGCCAATCGGTTACCGAAATGGACAATCTTTCCCCGCCTATATGTGGAATCTGCTTGGATATACATATTCTTCATTGCATCGGCAGCCGCTATTTACGGATCGCCTAGATGGATGAATGAACGCAAGGTCGTCGTTTGGTATCACGAACAGAAGCAAGCAGTTCTCGAGCATCTCGGGCCGGTAGCCGATGTCATCCGCTGGGTTGCCGAGCATACGGCCGGAGCAACGCAAGCGATTCTCGCACCGCTGTCTTGGTTCGTCATCGCCGGACTGGCCTACGCTCAGACCAATACATCGACGTGGGGTAACGCCTCCAGAGCAATTCTTGGCCAACGACATTTTGACCGACTCGCCGGCATCACGCGGAAACCAGTCGCCACAGTGCAATCGCAGTGGCAGAAACTTCCGGCAGTGGTTAGGTCCCGCACAGATGAAATCCGTTCTACCGTCCTTGGAACATTCGATCACATACGCGACGCTTTACGACTCGCATTGCAAACCGGACCTCTCCCGGTAGCGTTATACATAGTCATGTTCGCAACATTAGTCCTCCTGTACCCGACGGACACATTCTTCGACGCTACGATATCCGACGGATATCTTTGGCGAGGACTGGCATATCTCTTCGGCCCCCACGAATACGCCTGGTGGACAAGCCGCGAAGCTACAATTCGACTATTTATTGGCGCCGCGATAGAACCAATTCGCATCTGCCTCATTGCCGGAATGTACTGGTTCTGTGCCAGAATTGCCGATCAGGTAATCTTAAATCGAACGATGGATTCCTTCTCGTCAGATTCTCTAAACAGTACATCTGCACCCATCAAATGAGCTTCAGCAGGTACTGTCGCAATTAGAACAAATTGTCCGCTGCCCGATTCTTGAGCGCATTGCGTGAGGTATCCGTTTTGACTGGCCCACTTATCGATGGCCGATGGAAACACTCCACTTCTCCAACGCCGCATACGATCATCGACTACGCTCGTCAGACATGGAGGGTATTCCGTCCGACTCCATTGAGTTACCGCTTGACCGTTACGCGAACGTTCGAACAGGAACGCTACGACGCGGCCATTTTGAGGCGGAGATGCAAAGTAACCCGAGTCAGAATCCGAATCAGAATCCGGAACGAGTATCTCACGCATACGCCACGTGACGCCGTAAAGCTCAACACTACTATCTGGAGCCACAACCAAGGAGGGCGGGCTGTCTTGCATGGATTCCACCAAGCCTGGACGCCAGACCGCCTGGTAGTACAGACCTATAAATACAACGATGACCGTGACTGCAAATACGTCCCTCTTCACTAACCCGATTTTCCTCACTGAACCTCGGATCCCCTGATAGTTAGCATCGGCCGAACTTGAATCTCATTTGAAGGGATCTTGATTTCAAGCTCGGAGTCGAGCGGCGCATCCATTGTCAATTCGCTGCGATCATCCTTGAACCAGTTCATAAATGAAACGGTCATTTCGTCGCTACCGCTCGGAATCTCAAATATGATAGGGAATCGATACTTCAGGCCCGGTTGAAAATCAGATGGCTGCCCCTTTGAGATGGAGACGGTCGTGCGAGGTGACGTTCGAACACCGGCCGAATGCAGGTAGGCCAGAATCGGTGTGTCCGCAACGAGAGTTCCACAGGTAACATCGACCACAACCCAGTACCCTTTCGCGTAATAGTCGGTGTAAATATTTGGCACATTAGATGCGACTGAAATATGTGGTGATCGGTATACACCATGGACGATTACGTCGATATTTCGGCCAAGTAGATTCTGACGCATGCCACCAGGAACAACGAGCGCTGAATACGATTCGGGGCGCGTCGGAATAAGCGACCATAAGAACGTCGCGACAAGCACAAGAGCTGCGGCGGCGAGCGTGCGTCCTAATTCCGATTGCATAGCGCGCACTATTTCAACACCTCGTCATTGGAACCGACAGCTGACTACCAGTATGTCTCACCGTAATCCCCCAATCCATCGAAGGGAGCAGGAGGCTTTGCTGCTTCTCTAAATCGTAAATGAAAATCGTCACGGTCGACATCTCATTGGCCTGAACTGTGGGAATCCTCCAGATAATGGACACGTCCATCGTCGAGCGCGCCGCGATATCTGAGACATAGTATTTTGCATCTTCTGGATATACCCCTAAATACGCGTAACGCGGCTCCGACTGGAGCTTGAACACACGAGTTGAATCGCCACTGCCAAACGAAACATCTTCATCGGCAGCGCTCTCAATCGTGGCACGCAACACGACTAGGGACTGGCCATCCCTAATGTCCAAGGCGGCACCGCGAGGAACCTTCTCTTCGCTACATCCCACGACTAGGGCGTGTGGAGTAATGCGGAGAGGTCCAATAGAAACTTCATCACCCAACGACGCCATTCTTATCGCGGGCGCCGTGGCAAGGCCTCCGAAGGCCGCGGTGGAGGCCAATACCGCAATTGTTGCGGTCTGCCAGAGATACTTCAATTGAGCACGCTCAACTTGGGCGCGTAGCCAGACGAGAGCAATTCTCAACACGACGCCCCCTGCTCATCTGATACCGCAACACAATCCGGAATCGATCCGCAAAGTCTATGCCACCAGCCAGATCGTTGCGACCCCGCCTCCGCCACATGGTCGCCAAGAGAAACCGAACGTTCCCCCGCTATCAAATATTCAGTGTCCACAGAAAAAACTGTGGGGCCTTGGTGGCTCTCCTCCACCAAGGCCCCACAGGGCTTACATAAGGACCTCAGTCGCTGCCGGCCCTGCATCTATATCAGCCCCAGCGACCAGCGTTCGTCTTGTCGGTCTGCTGGGCATCGTGATCCGCCTGCTCGATCGCATTCGTGTAGAAAGCCACAGTTTCGTGAACTTCCTGGGCCTGCTTCTGCCACTGTTGCTGGAAGCCGTGGTACGCGTCCGCGTCAACACCTTCGTGCTCATTGATCAGCGGGGCCACGTCGCTCTGGAGACCTCCCAGAGCCTCTTCATACTTCTGGCCGATACTTCTCAGGCTGCTGACCAGCGTTGCAATTTCGCCATGATTATAAGTGACCATGTTCGATCCTCTTCCTGTCGTGTGAGTGTCTTGGGTTCAACTAACCGATGTGCTGGAAGCCCTGGCCGCCATTGTTCTCGAGCTCCTCGAGATGCTGACGGTTAACCTGCATAACTTCCCGAATCTCTCCAAGAGTTTGGGTGGTCTTCGCCATTAGCCCATGAATCCGCGAGGCTGCTTCCTGGGCCGCCTGGGCCGCGCTGCCATCCCATGTGGACTTGGGGATGCTGTCAACTTCATTGATCAGCCTGTTGTCGAGCCCATTGAATTCACCATGACGTGAGTCGATGTGCTGCTCCGCAGCGGTGATCAGATCAATGTCCTGTTTGTATGCCATGTCATGTCCTCCCTTGTCCCCAGGCCCGGCCAGTCACGGGTGTGACTCCCGGTTTCTGGCCGGTTTTGTCCTTACAACTAGATACGATGGCCCTACCGCCAGATCGGTTCCATCTTTTTCAAAGTTTTTTTCAGCAATCTTTCTAGTTACCCGACTGGACTGCACGCGTGGTACGAATAGCCAGTTCACAAGCGCTTTCAACATATTGATAGCTATCTTTCTTGAACTGACAGCCAACGCCTATCCGCAGGTCGTGATCTAGAAGCACTGTCCAGGCGATGTCATGACCCTCCCGAATCTCGATGTAGGTGACCGCGGGACGCCCCATCTTGCTGTCATCCATCGTGAAATCCGTGAAGATACCCGGCGGCTCCTTCGCCATCGCGGCGCGCAGAGTCTCGGCAGTCGACGCCAAGGTCTCCGTCGACTTCACCCGTACTTGCGTCACGTGGACCGTTGCCTCCGGATGCTGGGGAGAGATCACCTCGACCCGCGCCGATCCCGCACCACCTGCGGGTATGCGCCGGACCGCCCATTCGGCCGGCACCATGAGCTGCACACGCCCCTCCACCAGCAGCGAGGTCGCCGTGGCGGGGGGCGTCGGCGACGGGCGCCGCTCCCGCGTTGAGGCCACGGTCAGCACCACACCCGTCACCACGATCGCCGCAGCCAGGCCGATCGCAGCCGCCGGCCACCACCTCGGCAGGCGCGGCACAGCGCCCACCCGGGCAGCGGGTGTCCACTCGGGCGCGCGGTGCACATCGGGATGCTCGGGCTCGTCAGCGGACTCGTCCAAGAACGACGACACACGGGGAGCTTGGTTGACCTCTCGGAATGCCGCATCCGCGGCAACCTGCGACACACCGGGAGTCAGCCCGATCCGGTCGACTGCCTCAACGATCGCCTCCCCCACCTCCTTGTCTGCTGAGTCGACAAGGATCGCCGCGACCCCGGGGCGTTCATTTCGAACAATCTCCTCCACCGCTCGGGCGACAGCGCGCGCGACGTCAGCGACACTCTTGTTTTCCCACGATCGCTCTTCGAGGTGACGAACCGCCGCCACCGGCTCACCATCTGAGCCATGTCCCACAATGGCGACGGCGACCTCGTTCGGCGACACCTCGACCACCACATACGCGCGCCCCGACATGTCGGTACGCACACCGCGCTCGGCGAGCGCGAGTGCCCTCGACCGCATCGTCAATGTCGCGGCCATCATTCGGCCCGCGTTCGACATCAACGTGAGCCGTCCCGGACTCCAGGTCGTCGGATGGATCAGCTGCATGGAATCGAGACGGACCGGCGCATTCTTGTCTGTAATCAAGGACTCGAACAACGCCGCCCAAAGAGCACGCGACGGAACCACGCGATGGGGCAACAAGGCCACATCGTCATCCAGCGCGGCGACAGCCGATCGGACATCGGAGCGCCCGGCATCGCGGACGCCAGCCTCGGTTCGCGCCCGAACAGCGGTCTCGGTCACTTCGATCGCTACCCGCGTCCCCATCTGCGAATCGCGATCCGGAATCACTGCGGATCGCTCCAAGCAACCTGAATCAGTTGTTGGCCACCCGAGCGCATGACCAGGGTGCCGCGGCCCGGTGGCTGCTCGCTCGGACGCACCGTCCCGAGCAGCACACCCTCATCCTTGCTGCCCGTCATCTGCAAGCCAATGCTGGATAGGTCCTTCATCCGCGCCAGTAACGGCTCGAACATGGCGCGGGAAGCGCCGCTGGTGCGACGCGCAATGACGATGTGCAGGCCGATGTCCTTCGAGTGCGGAACGTACTCCGCCAAAGGCAACAGTGGGTTTCCACTCGCGAGCGCCACCAGGTCATAGTCGTCAACCAATATGTAGATCTCCGGACCCGACCACCAGGACCTGTCACGCAGCTCCTGCTGCGTGACGTCGGGTCCCGGCATACGCGACTTGAGGAGCTCGATCAGCGCTGGCATCTCATCCACCAACGTGCTGCTCGACATCGCATACTTGGCCAGGTGCTCGGTCTCGACCACGCCGAGCAGGGTGCGGCGGTAGTCCACCAGGAACAACTGCACCTGCTGCGGGGTGGTGGTACGGACAACCTCTCGGCAAATGGTGCGCAAAAGTCCAGTCTTACCGCACTCGCTATCGCCAAAGATGATCATGTGCGGCTGCTCGCCGAATTCGAGGAACGTCGGGGCCAGCTCAGACTCGTTGACGCCGATAAGAATCCGCAGGTTCGGCTTGTCGTTCGGTGGCGCCAGGGGAACCAGCGCGGCGTAATCCACCTTGTGCGGCAGCATGCGCACCTTGGGAGCTTCGGCTGCGCTGCGCTGTCGCATGCTCGCCGCCGCCGCACCGATCGCTTCGCCCAGGTCCTCGTTCGACGAGACGCTGTCCAGGCGCGGCAGTCCGATGAGCATGTGCCGCCGATCGCGGGTGATGCCGCGGCCGGGCCTGCCGTCCGGAACGAGCTGTGCCAATTTGCGGTCGAAATCCGAGTCCAGCGGATCACCGAGGCGCAGCTCGACGCGGGTGCCGATCTGATCCTTGAGTGCGGGCCGGATCTCAGCCCACCGCGATGCGGCCACCACGGTATGCACGCCGAAACCGAGCCCCTGCGCGGCGAGTGCGGTGACTTGCTGCTCCAGCACCTCATACTCCTGGCGGACCGTCGACCAGCCATCGATGATGAAGAACACGTCGCCGAACGGATCTTTCGCAAGCTGCGGGTCCCCAGCGCCCTTACGCCGCCGATACTCGGCCATCGAGTCGATCCCCAAGGCGCGGAAGGTGTTCTCGCGCGACCTGACGATCGTCAGCATCTCGGCGAACGTGCGGCGAATCAGGTCGCTGTCCAAACGGCTGGCCACCGAACCTACGTGCGGCAGCTGCGCCAGCGACGTAAGCGTGCCACCACCGAAGTCCAGGCAGTAGAACTGCACCTGGGCGGGACTGTGCGTCACGGCAAGCGACATCACCAGGGTACGGATCGTCATCGACTTGCCGGACTGAGGCGATCCGACGATCGCTACGTTGCCCGCGGCGCCGGAGAGGTCGACGATGTATGGGTCACGGCGCTGCTCGTAGGGCCGGTCCACGATGCCGATCGGAATGGTCAGGCTGCCGACCGCATCGAAACCTGCGCGACCGTGCCGTGGGATGAGGTCACCGACAGTCGGCGAATCATCCAGTGGCGGCAACCACACCTCGTGTGCCGGATTGCCGTGCCCCTCAACGCGGTCGAGGATCGTATCGATCACCGACCGACCCATCTCATTGGTCTCGGCCGGGGCATCCTCGACCACCTCAGTTCGCGTCTGCAGCACCGCCGGCGCCGCGGTGAACAACCGCGGCGCTGCTGCGGCACCGGTAGTGACCACGCGACGTGCCGGCCCGTAGGGCACGTACGCACCCGACACGTATGAGGTTTGGAACCGCGTCAACTCCCCCGAGTCATCCTTGAGATAGCAGGACCCTGGCGTATTCGGCAGGTGGTAGGCGTCCGGCACGCCGATAGCGGCGCGGGACTCATTGGCCGAGAACGTCTTCAAGCACAGCCGGTAGGACAGATGCGATTCCAGCCCGCGCAGGCGACCTTCGTCGAGGCGCTGCGAAGCCAGAAGCAGATGCACGTGCAATGAGCGACCAAGCCGGCCGATGGCTACGAACAGCTCCGCGAAATCTGGATGCTGACTCAGCAACTCGGAGAACTCGTCGACGATGATGAAGAGCGCCGGCAACGGTGATAGCGACGCACCGGCCGAGCGGGCACGCTCGTACTCGGTGACATTCGCGAAGTTACCCGCGGCCCGCAACACCTCCTGGCGCCGGTTCATCTCGCCGGCGAGCGCGTCCTTCATACGCGAGACGAGATGCGCTTCATCGGAGAGGTTGGTGATGATGGCCGCGACATGCTGCGCCCGGTCCAGCCCAAGGAACGTCGCACCACCCTTGAAGTCGACGAGCACAAGGTTCAGGGCATCCGGCGAGTGGGTGGCGATCATGCCCAACGTCAGTGTTCGCAGGAACTCCGATTTACCCGAACCGGTCGCACCGATGCACAGTCCGTGCGGACCCATGCCGTTTTCGGCGGCTTCCTTGATATCCAGCTCCATCGGGGTGCCGTCGACCGCGATGCCGATCGGCACCCGCAATCTGTCACGACCAACCCTGTTGCGCCACACCACTTCCGGGTTGAGAAGTCCAGGATCGCCAATACCCACGATATCGGACCAGCGGGTGCTGACTTCGGTTTGGATCTGGACTTCGTCACTGCTTCCGGTGAGCACCCGGTAGGGCGCCAACCTTCGGGCGCAGGCCATCGCCTCGGTGATGGTCAGGTGATCGGGGTGGGCGAAGACTTCCGACCCCACATTGCCTTTGGCGCCAAGCCCACGCTCGGTCAACTCGAGCTGCATACCGCGGCGGGCCGCCAGCGGATCCACCCTGATGCCGATCTCGACGAGGGTCACTGAATCGATGCCGTGGTCGATGATGAGACGTTCGGAACCGATCAGTGTGCCGCCGTCGACGACGATAAGAATCTGCGGCCGGTCGGCGGACGGCTGTGCGGTCCGCGAGAACCGTTCACGCTCGGTGATCAGCGACGCCAACGATTCTTCGACCTCGCCCAGCGAGTGGTAGACCAGCCGCGATGTTCCAACCCCGTCGTAGCCGGTCGGATGCTGGGCGTGCGGAAGCCACTTGAGCCAGTCCCAGTGCGGTGCCGCATGCCGATTGACCACCGCGGCGACCAGAAACTGGTCGGGGCCGTGGAACATCGCCAACTGACAAATCATGGCGCGCAACATGCCTCGCGCCACCTCGGGTGAGCCATCGATGGTGACGGCCGCAAAACCTCTGAGGTTCAACGCGATCGGCAGCTCAGGTACCAGTGAGTGGGTCCGCACGAACCGGCGCAAGGCGACGGAGGCAACCGGCTCAAGTTCCTCGACAGGGCCAATCTCGGGTGCCACCAGCTGGGCGGCGAGTCGTTGATCCCCCAGTCCGACGCGGACATGGCAGTAGTCGCTGTCTCCGGGACGCCGCTCCCACATCCGCCGGCCGCCGGCCAGTGTCCACAACGCGGACGGGTCGGGGTTGTTCCAGAGCAGGGCCTTGCGTTGAGCGCCACCGGTATCGGAGACGTTCTTGCGCACTACTTCTAGGTAACGCAGGTAATCCTTGCGGTCCTCGTTGATCTCACTGGTCTTCGCACCCTTGCCGCCGCCCTGGGACATCATGCCGACCATCGAGACCATCATCATGATCGGGAACATCATCATCATCGGGCTGCGCATCATTCCGCCGCCTGCGCCACCACCCAGGCTGCCCGAGGTAATGAAGAAGGCGACCATGCCCACCATCGCCACGACCATCACCAGCGGCATGATCTTCGCGACGAGCGGCGATGGCACCGGCCGCGGAATCTCCGGCGGCGGCTGGACATTGACCTCGCCACCTGGCACGCGCGGCACCGCCAGCCGTGGCCGACGGATAAAGATTGTGGTGTTCACGCGATGCTCACCCCTGGCCCTCCGCTTCCCCCGCGTCACATCTCGTGGCAACCTGCTGCGTCCACGCTACAGTCCAGCTCACGGCGGGCTACAGGATAGGGCCGGTATGTGCGGCGCCGCAACGAATTCGCCGACAAGATCGCCGGAGCCGCTGGTCATCGGGATGCTGGCCAGCGGGTTGCGCCGAACCGCTGGCGGCGCTTAGCCGCGTTCGGCTAGTGTGCATGCGCAAAGATCATTGATCGTGGGGGCAGGCAGGGGGCACAGGATGACACATGCGCAGTCCGGCGCCGAGCAACGTTCGGCGGTTCTCGAACTGTGCCGCGTGTCGATTCAGGCTGAGCGCACCCAGGTAGACCTGGCGCTGCCTACGAGTGTTCCGCTGGCCCTGTTGGTCGGTTCGATCGTCGACATCATCAATCAGCACGTCGGTGTTCCCGAGCTGACCAGCCCGGACGACGCCGTCGAAACGCATTGGCGGTTGTCGCGGCCCGGTCAGCCGCCGCTGCAGATGTCCAGCACCCTTGGGGAGCTGGAGGTTCGCGACGGCGATCAACTGATTCTGACGCGATCGGATGTCACGGCACCGGATCCGCTGTTCGACGACGTCTTCCTTGCGGTGTCTACCTTCCGCACCGTATCCGCACATCCATGGAGCCGGACTGCCGCGCGAATCCTCGGTGGCGCGGTGTGCGGGCTGGCCGCGTTGCTCGGCGCGACCGCGCTGCTCCGCGCGGGCGCCACCAATCCAGGTCTGCTGCTACCCATCATCGCCGTCGCGATCGCGCTCCTGGCGATCACTGCCGCAGTCTTCGCGAACAGGGTGTACGCCGACGAGCTCGCCTCCGTGATGTTGAGCCATTGTGCGGTGGGATTTTCCGCGGTGGCCGGCGCACTCTTCGTACCGGGCAAGTACGGCGCTCCGCATGTGATGCTCGCGCTCATGGTGGCGATGGTCGTGTCCATCCTGGCCATGCGCGCGACCGGCACCGGAACAATGTCGCTGGTTGCGGTGGCCTCCGCATCGCTTCTCGGATTCGCTGCGGCGCTGGGTTACGTGCTGTTCGAGCCGCCGATCTACAGCCTTGGAGCCGTCATCGGCGCGGTAGGTGTCTGTTCGGTGGCGCTGTCGCCACGCGCGGCGATGCTTCTCGCCCGACTACCTCTTCCTCCTGTGCCCACACAGGGAGCACCGTCGCGCCCGGAGCACTCCACGGCTCCGATCGAAGCTATCGAGGGTCTCGACGGGCTCGATACCGAGGGTGACGACGTCGAAGACGCCACGGCGCTGCCGCCACTTCCCGATCTTCGAGAGAAGGCACTGCGGGCGCACGCCGTGCTGACCGGGTTGGTGTGCGGAACCTCTGCCGTCACCGCGGTGGGCGCGGTACTTGCGGCACTGACCTTCTCGGGGGCCGGTTCGCATCACCCCACCGGCATGCACCGATTCAGTGGAGTCGTCCTCGCGGGCCTGATCGCACTGGCAATGATGCTTCGGGCGCGCTCGCATGCCGATCTCACCCAGACAGTGGCCATCAACCTGGGCGGCTTGGCCATTCCGGCGGCGGTATTCACCTTCGTCGCGGTTGCCTACCCGGCGGCGGCGATCTACACCACTGCGTTGGCCGCGATCGCGGCCGGTTCAGCGATTGCACTTGGCTTCCTGGTGTCGGCGCGCAAGTATTCGCCGGTCGCACGCCGAAGCGTGGAGATCATCGAATACATCGCACTGTCGTTGATCGTGCCGGTAGCCGTCTGGGTATGTGGCGTCTACAGCGCCGTGCGGGGATTGAACCTGCCATGAACCTCGGCGTGGTCCGCCGTGTCGCCACCGCTGGAGCCGTTGTGATGTTGGCGATGTCGTCGCAGTTGGCGACGGGTTCGACGCACGTACTCGCGACGGCTCGCGCCTATGCACCGCTACCGGTCGACCCGAGCTCGCTTCCCGGTCCGCGTCCTGCCGCCCCGCTCGAACCCACGGAGCAAAAGGAATTGTGCCGATTCCCCGGCATCGATCCCAAGCGCGACATCAACAGGGTGCCCACGCAGCAACGTGGGCTGGACCTGCCCTTGGTGTGGCAGCTGTCGCGCGGTGCCGGACAGACTGTCGCCGTCATCGACACCGGGGTGGCGCGCAGTCCTCGGCTGCCACCGCTCATCCCCGGCGGCGACTACGTCTTTGAGGGTGGCAACGGGACCCAAGATTGTGATGCCCACGGCACCATCGTTGCCGGAATCATCGCGGCCGCACCGGATCCCACCGGTGCGAGCGCGTTCAGCGGCATCGCCCCGGACGTCAGCCTCATCACCATTCGCCAATCCAGCGCCAAATTTGCGGTCAAGAACAAGGGCGGCGCGAACGACCAGAACGATCCTTCGAAAATCAGCGGCGTTGGAAATGTGGACACGCTGGCGATGGCGGTGCGAACCGCGGCGGACCTCGGCGCGACCGTCATCAATATCTCCGAGGTGGCCTGTGCCTCGGCCAAGCAGTTCCTGGACGATCGTCCGTTGGGCGCCGCGCTGCAGTACGCCGTCGACGTCAAGAACGTCGTCGTGGTCGTCGCCGCGGGAAACGTCGGCGATGGGCAGTGCAAGAACCAGAATCCGCCGCCCGACCCCGCCAGACCCAACACCCCCGATTGGGATTCCGTACTGGAAACGGTGAGTCCGGCCTGGTACAACGATTTCGTTCTCACCGTGGGCTCCATCGGCCCGGATGGGCAGCCCTCTAAGTTCAGCCTCGGCGGCCCCTGGGTCGACGTCTCGGCACCCGGCGAAGACATCATCTCCCTCGACCCCAACCGCGACGCGTTGACCAACGCCTACATCGGCGAGCAGGGTCCAGTGTCCATCCAGGGCACCAGCTTCTCGGCGCCGGTGGTCAGTGGCGTTGTGGCACTGGTGCGTTCACGATTCCCTCAGCTCAGTGCGCGTGAGGTGATGGATCGCATCAAGAACACCGCGCATCGTCCGCCGGGGGGCTGGGACCCGTATCTGGGCTTTGGGGTTGTCGACGCGCTCGCAGCGGTCAGCGATGACCTGGCCACCACCAGCGATCTCGCACGGGCCAACGCGGCCAAGAAACTTCAGCTGCCTCCCGCGCCGGCGCCTCCCGATCCGCGACCACGACGCGTCGCACTGATCGGGATAGCCGTGTGCGCAGCCTTTTTGGCTGCGGCGCTGGCGATGTTGGCTCCGGTTCGCAGGCTCCGGCAAGGCCGGGACAACTCCACCGAGACCACCCAGTAACGCCGCGAAAGCCCCTAGGCTGGCGCCTGGGTCGCGGAAGTGGACGGGTTGATCGCCAAACCGGTCTTGTCGGGTGGCATTCCGTCGTGCACGACGAGGGCGTCTTCCTTGCTCAACCGCGGTCCAGGCGGTAGCAGACCGACGACCGGCCACGGCGCTGCAACCGGATCGACGGTGAGCCCCAGCGCCTTTGCGGAATCAAGGTTTCCGACACCGAAACGCACACCCGTGTCGAGAACGAGGTACAGGGATTCGGCGCGTCCAGTGTCTCCACCGAGACCGGTGGAACGCACGAAAGCGCTATGCCCCGGCGGAATGTAGGCCGTATCGACGTTGGGGCCTTCCTTATCGGCCTGCGCCAATACCACCGGCACCTGATCGGTCTTCAACGGCAGCGAGTTGCCCAACAACAGTTTGGTGGTGGCATGCTCTTGCGTCTTCTCTTGACCGGGCTTCCAACTGCCGCACAGCACCGATTTCTCCGGGACATCGACGGTCTTGCCGGCACGCTCCGGGAAGGTCTGCACCGCAAGCAGGTTGACGCTGGGATGTCCCGAGATCACATCCGGCGCGACGGTGACGATGTCCTGCGCACCCTGGGAATCGGAGAACCTGATGAGGTCCGCGGTCACCTCGTTGACACGCTGCACCCCCGATCCGAGCACGACGTAGTACTCGGATGAATCCGCGCGGCTCATCTTGATAACAGACCCCACCCGAACACCGGCGGTCGTGATGGTCGATGGCGCGCCATTGTCCGGGATCGGCGGCGGCGCAATGGCCGGCACCTCGGGGATGGCATTGAGCACGTTCATCGAGATCGGCCGGGGCGTCACACCTTCCAGCCGCAAGGCGCGGGTCACCGCCGGGTTGGTCAGATCCACCGCCGCCCGCTTACCGTCATAGAGGAGGTACGTCTGACTGTTCACCGTCACCAAGGCGTACCGATCCTTCGGCATATCTTGGTTGCCGTTCTCCAGAGTCACCTTTCCGGCGATCACGGTGGTGGTGACGGTAGAGCTCGGCGGCGGCGTCGAGACATCACACACAGTCCAGATCACGTCGTCGCCCTGCAACGGATCAGCGATCGAGGCCGGCGCACCGGGAATCCCCACCAGCGGACCGCGTCGTGCCTTGGCCAGCTCCGAATCCTTGACCGGCTTGGGATTCTGGTTGTTCCCGGAGATCAACCGCGCTGACGCCAGATTGAGTGCGGGATGCAGCGTGTCCTGGATCCGGACGTAAACCGCGCCGGTGTCCTTCGCCATCACGATGGGCTGATCCCCCAGCGGCATGTTGGGGCGGAAGAACGCCAGAATCGCACAACCCGCAACCACCACCGTGGCCAGCGCAACACCAACCATCAGAGAGCTCGACTGCGACCGCATCGGGTCGTGGATCATTCGGACGTCGCGGCGAACCAGTGCATGCTCCATACGCCGCACTAGGAACCGGTACCCGCTGACCTGCAGCCGAGTTGTCGGTTGTCGCGCCATCGTCCCCCCTCCAGGAAAATCTGCGAAACTCGAATCTACGACCAATGATGCCTCTAGGCCGGCCCCCAGATCTTGTTAGATCCTACGTACCGGCCACACGGGCATGCAGCCTATTGCAATACTGGGCAACCACGATAGGTTGCGGGTCGGGTAACGATCGCACCATGCGGGATAGCGGGCGGGATGGAAGGGGAAACGTGACCTCGAGCGGGGCGGCACCGGAACAGGTACGTCGGGCCACGATGCCCATCCAGATCATGGTGATCTCGCAGCTGCTGATTCTCGCCGCGGTCCTCGTCTCCTTGCTATTCGGCTGGCCGTGGTGGGCGGCACTGCTGATTGCCATCGTCGCGCTGGCACTCGTCCTCGGGCGATGGGGAGGCCAGACCGTCAGGCATTGGATCGTCACCGGCTTCAGGTATCTGACAGGCCGCACCTATCGAAGCTCGGGCAGCATCGCCGACACCCCCAGCAGTCAGGACAGCTGGACCGGCACACGATGGGAGAACGGCAAACTCATCACCGTGCTGGAAATCAGCGCAACCCAGCGCCACCCCTCGGTGATCACACCGGACCACTGCGCCACCGACTCGCTGGTGCCGCTGCGGGTACTGCGAGAGTGCATGCAGCAGCACGATATTGACCTCGAGAGCATCGACGTCATCAGTAACGGGCAACGCACCGCGCAAGGCACCGTCCTGCGCGGTGGCTACGACCGACTGGTGGGTCCCCTACCGGCCGTTGCCATTCGCACCGTGTGGGTGGTGCTGCGATTCGACCCCGGCGTCAATGTAGACGCGGTGTTCCGCCGCGGAGGCGGACGGCGTGGCGCGGAACGATGTGCCGTTATCGCCACCGCGCGCGTCCGACGAGCGTTGGCGGCGGCGCATTGCGCCAGCACCATCCTGCAGGCCGGGCAGATTCACCGAATCAGCGCCGAGATGCTCCGCCAGTACGCGGGGGCGCCCATGCACGAAGACTGGAGCGGGCTCACCCTGATCGACTCGTACAACGTCGCCATGGGAATTGACCCGTGGTACATCACCGATGCCACCCTAACCGGGCTGTGGGCCCGGCCAACGCTGGAAACCAGCGTGACCGTACGGCTGCGCCCCGCCGCGAAGGGCCGAACATCTGTTGGCGCACTGGTCCGTTGGGCCACCGACGAACAGCTTCCGGTGCGCCGTTCCACCGGGATGACATCGCTCAATGGCAGCCAGCGCGATGCATTCTTTGCAGGACTTCCGGTGGGTGCCATCGGATTGGAGTACCTAACGCGAAGCATCGAGATGAGCAACGATGAGCTCGACGCGATACACCTACCTACCTCTGGCTGTGGACAGCTGGTGGGCTCGGACATGTCGGGTCGCGCCATCGCGGCACGGTTGTCCGGACAGGGTGTGCACACCGTGGTCGTGCGTGCCGAGCTCTACGTATGCCAGCAGGTCGTGCTCAGATCCGTGGCGGTCGGCGCCCTCATCGTCGTCTACACCGACCGGCCACATATGTGGGATGTCATGGTGACCTCCATCGGCGATGCCAACCGCATCCAATTCGCCAGTGGCCCAGGATTTATCGACCCCCGATGCACCCTCGCCGTGGTAGACGGCATGCAGCCGACCGCACTGCCGAGCAACTGCACAGCCCTGCACATCATCAGCAGTGAGTACGACGCGCTTCCGGCCCGGCCCGATGTCATCATCGACCAACCCAACGGGTACGGCGATCACATACTTCTTACCGCCGGCGCGGAAACCATCCAGGTCCGCCTGGTGACCGTCAGCGACGAACTCGCCTACCTGGGTCGGCCGATTCAGGCGTACGCGCAGTAACACTCACGGCTCGTCGCGCAGGCGTTCCCGATAGGCGGCAACATGCTGCCGATTGCCACAGTTTCCGGTGTCGCAGAAGATCCGGGATCTGTTGCGCGACAGGTCAACCAGCACCGCGTCGCAGTCCGGTGCCGCGCAGGTCTTCAGGCGGCGCTGCTCTCCCATGCGCACCAGGTCCGCGAACACCATGGCGGTCTCGGCGCCCAGGCGATCTGCCAGCGGTGCGCCTGGGGCGGCCATGTGCAGATGCCACGTGGGTTCCTCGACATGCCGGGTGAGCCACGGCGAGGCATGAGTATCGGCCAGCAGCGCGTTGACCTGCCCAACCACGTACTCCTCGTCGTTGACATGTGCCCAAATATCGCCGAGCCGCACTCTTAGCGCCTTCACCGCGGCAAGCTCGGCCTCGTCACCGTCACGCCTGCCCGTCCAGCCGTACCGGTCGAGCAGCGGCGGCAGCGCCGCCAGGTTCGGCAGCAGTTCCCGCTCGTTGCACGCCGTGTTGATCAGTTCCGCGGCCGACCGCAGCCCCTGCTCAGTGTCATGAGTAAAAAGCATTTGACACCTTACATCCTTCACTTGTACCGTCACGACCGTATTCAATTTTACTCATGACATGCGGGAGGTGCGGTGCACGACAAGACGTCATTTCGCACCGGGCTGATCCTCGCCATCATCTCGGCCGCCACCTTCGGATTTTCCGGCCCCTTCGCGAAATCCCTCATGACGACCGGATGGTCACTGACGGCCGTGGTCATTGCACGTCTGGCCACCGGTGCGGTCGTCATGATCGTGGTCGCCTGCATCCTCGCTCCCGGCTGGTTCGCAGAGGCGCGACGGCACGCCAAAGTCGTTGTGCTCTACGGCATCATTCCCGTCGCCGGCGCACAGTTCTGCTACTTCGGCGCGGTCAGGCACATGTCGGTAGGCGTCGCGATGCTCCTCGAATTCCTCAGCCCCATCCTCGTGATCGCATGGACATGGCTCTGGACACGACAGCGACCACGCGCTCAGGTGCTCGCCGGAGCCGCTTTGGCCCTGGCCGGAATGCTATTGGTCCTCAACATCTTCAGCGGATCCCGCGTCGAAACCGTCGGCGTGCTGTGGGGACTTGGCGCGGCAGTGTGCGCCGCGTACTACTTCATCGCCTCGCACCGCGCAGACGGTAAGGCCCAAGGGCTGCAACCCATCACACTGACCACGAGCGGGCTGCTGGTCGGCAGCATCGCGGTGGCTGGATTCGGACTTACCGGACTCATGCCCGTGACGTTTTCCCCCCAGGACGTGCACGTCGCAGGCTGGAATGCACCTGTGTACGTACCCATTCTGATACTCGGCATCGTCACAACGGCCATCGCCTATCTCACCGGCATCGCCGCCATTGCCCGGCTCAAACCAAGCTATGCGTCCTTAATCGGCCTGACCGAGGTGCTGTGCGCAGTAATCGCCGGGTGGGTACTACTCGGGGAGACCATTGCGCCCATCCAGTACATCGGCGCCGCAGTCATTCTCGCTGGGCTAGTACTCGCGAACCAACGTAGAAACATCCAATCGCGCCCCAAAACCAACGCCGAATCCGATACAGCAGCGCTTACACCGCCACCTGAGAGAACGAAATCACATGGCAACGACAGCGAATTGTCCGTAATCTCGGCATGTGACGCGACAACCGAATCCACGCCCAGCCAGTAAGTTGCTCTCCGCCGCCGTTCGCGCCGCGGTCATCTCGGTTGGGGCAATCATGTTGACCACCGGACTGGCTGTGGTCCTCCCCGCAACGGCATCGGCTGCGTGCTCCAACGTCGAAGTGTCATTCGCCCGTGGCCGTTCCCAGCCGCCGGGCGCGGGAAACGTCGGCGACGCATTCATCGCCGCGCTACGCAATCGCGTCAAGGGTGTCAGCGTGTACACGGTGAACTATGACGCCAACACCGACGTCGGTGGCGGCGCCAATGACCTCAGCGCACACCTGCAGCAGACCGCGAATGCCTGCCCGGACACCAAGCTGGTCGTCGGTGGATACTCGCTGGGCGCGGGCGTGGTGGACACCGCGCTGGGAGTACCGGGCCCCGTATCGATCGGGGACTTCTTCAATTTCAGCAACCCGGTTCCACCGGAGGTCGGTGACCACATCCGCGCGATCGTCACCTTTGGCAATATCGTCAACCGCTTCGCCCCGATCCAGAACTTGGCCGGCGCCTATGGAGATCGGGTCCTCGACCTGTGCAACGACGGCGACCCCGTATGCATGGGTGGCGACAACGACAGCTGGAAATCGCACACCTCATATCCGAGCGCGCTCATCAACCAGGCTGCGGACTTCGCCGCGAGCAAGGTGAACTAGCCTCGCCGGGTGACTGCTCACCAGCTCACCCATCGCCAGCTGTCGGTCAACGGAATCGACATGCATATCGCCGAGCAGGGCGACGGCCCCGCGGTCGTGTTGTGCCACGGGTTTCCCGGCCTCTGGTACACCTGGCGGCACCAACTGGACGCACTCTCGGCGGCCGGTTACCGGGTCATCGCTCCGGATATGCGCGGATACGGTGGCACGACGGCCCCGCCGGGGGCCGCTGCCTATGACCGCGGCACCACCGTCAGCGACCTGGTGGGCCTGTTGGATGCGTTGGATCTGCCCGATGCGGTGTTCTGCGGCCACGATTTCGGGGCACATCTGGTGTGGGACATGCCCGCCTGGGCCGGCGACCGCGTCCGCGCCTTGATCCAGTTGTCGGTGCCACGCACTCGACGGCTCCCGGTCAAGCCCAGCGTTGGCTTCAACTACCTTGCCTCTCAACACTTCACACATCTCGAGTACTTCCAGGAACCGGGATTAGCGGAGCGCGAGCTGGACGCGCAGCCAAAGACGTTCCTGGCCGCGCTGTTTCATGCCCTCAGCGGCGCAAACCGGTATCTGGACTGCTGGGATCATCCGGCACAGGTGAACGGCAAGCGCAACGGCTACCTAGACGTATTGCCGAGCCCCCCTCCACTGCCATGGAATTGGCTTTCCGAGCAGGACCTTGACTGTTACGTCGCCGAATTCGCGCGGACCGGATTCACCGGTGGCCTCAACTGGTACCGCGCAGAGGATCTGGTGTGGGCACAGAATGAGCATCTGCACGACGTACCCGTTACCGTGCCGGTGGCGTTCATCGCCGGGTCGGCGGACCCCGTCTTGGAGATGCTCGGACGCGACCCGATGACGGCAATGGCCGACCTGGTTCCCGGACTGCGGTCGGTTTTGATCGTCGAAGGGGCGGGACACTTCGTGCAGATGGAACGCCCTGACGCAGTCAACAGCGCGATGGTCGAGTTCCTGTCATCGCTTCCGCCCAGGTGATGCGGCCCATACCGAACCGACATGACAACTAGGTTGACTTACCCGTAGCATTCGCCTGTGACGACGTCCAGCGCTGTTTTGCCCGCAATCTCGCACGTCCGCCGGAGCGCATTTCTGGTAGCCGCCCTGCTCATGCTCACGGGCCTCATGACCATTTCGCAGCCCGCGCCCGCGACCGCCGATCCTTGCGCCGCAGTCGATGTGTCCTTCGCCCGTGGCCGGGACGAGGCGCCGGGCCTCGGCCGGGTGGGTGACGCCTTTGTCGGCGCTCTGCGGAACAAGGTCGGGAAGATGAGCGTCTACGCCGTGAACTACAGCGCAGGCCTGCTTTCCACCGGCGAAGGCGCGGACGACCTACGAGGCCACCTCAGCGAAGTCGCGGCATCGTGCCCTAACACCAAGCTAGTGATCGGCGGGTACTCGATGGGCGCAACCGTCGTCAACGACGTCGCCAACAACCCGTCGCCGGACATCGCCGACCGGATCCGAGGGATCGCAACATTCGGGAACATCGACCACCGCGGCGGCGCGATGACCGGGCCGCTTGCCGGACGCTGGATTGACCAGTGCAACCCCGGTGACCCCGTCTGCCAAGAAGGCGGCCGGTCCTGGACCGCCCATCAAACCTACGAGCAGACCAATCTGCCCGCACAGGCCGCGTCGTTCGTGGCAGGCAAGCTGTAAAGCCAGGCACACTCCAAAAACGACGCGCGAGACCTTCTTGACCCGTAGCATCGTGGCGTGACCACGCATCGGCGGGGCACGAGGGTCGGCGTTGTCCTAAGTTTTTTTGTGGCCCTGACGGTGTTTGCACTGTCAGCGGTGAATGTTGTCGGGCTCGTACATCCGGTCCCCACCGCGTCAGCGGATCCATGTTCGGATGTGGACGTGTCGTTTGCGCGGGGCCGCAAGGAACCGGTCGGGCTGGGCCGAGTCGGCGACGAATTCGTCGACTCGCTGACCCCGCGCGTCGAGTCCACCGGGGCCACCATGAACATCTATCCCGTCAACTACGACGCTGGGATCTTCTCGGCCGGCGGCGGAGCCAACGACCTCAGCAGTCACCTGCAATCGGTGGCGGCGAGCTGCCCCCGGACCAAGTTTGTGGTCGGCGGGTATTCGATGGGCGCCGAGGTGGTCGACACCCTCATCGGTGTTCCGAATGTGGGCATCGGGTTCAGCCGTCCACTGCCCGCGGCCGTAGGCGATCGGATTGTCGCCATCGCGACGTTCGGCAACGCGACACACCGCACCGGCGGCCCGCTGAGCGGTATCGCGGGCGTGTTCGGCTCGCGCGCAATCGATCTCTGCAACCAAGGAGATCCGATTTGCATGGCGGGGCCCAACAACAGCTGGGACGCTCACACTTCCTACGAACGCACCGGATTGCCCGCTGAGGCCGCGGCGTTCGTCGCATCGAAACTCAATCGGCACGGTGAAGGCGAGTCTGCGCAATAGCCAGAGGACAAGCGCTCGCCTAAGCCTGCCGGACACTGTTTAATCCAGGGACATCAATCGAGTTCAACTGGGGGAACGTTGTCGCGAGGGTATCGACTGGTTCAGCGGTTTCTGGTGTTTGCGGGAACGATCGGCATGATCGCCCTGACGGCGGCGAGTCCTGCTTCCGCACAACCAGATCTCGCACCCAAACTCGTCACGATCGCGGACTTTCCGGGCCCCGGCTGGGAGTCTTTCGATAAGGGCGGACCTATCGGTGGCCGTGACGATCGCGATGAGCCCACCGATCCACCGGGATGCGCTTTCTCTGTGCCAGCCAATCTCACCGATGCAGTCGGCATCTGGGCCTTCAACACCGATACGACATCAAATGTTCTCGTCAGTCTCGGGTATAGCGATGGCACTGTCCTGACTCAAACACGGGATTGGATACAGCGCTGCAAGACAATCAACTTGGTCGGCGACAAGGCATCCGGGACCGCCACGGTGCATCCGCTCGTACTTCCCGCCGAGGTCGTCAATGATGGTGCCGCCTATGCGGTCTCCGCATCGATGACCTTTGACAGCGGAAACCCGGTGAGCCTTGAGCTCACGACATACCTGGTGCAGATCGGCAATATCGGCATCGCCGTCACGGGCATGGGCGACACCACGTATCCGGTGGATCGGCGCACCCTTGATCTCATGCTGATCAGGCAAATCGCGAAGGTCACGAGACGCTAATCCGTGGTCGGCCGCACCCGAATGTCGCGGGTGATCAGCACGCGCGCCGCCATCTCACCGTCCGGCGGATAGTCGACCCCGACGAGCGTCAGTCCACGAGCCGGCGCGGCGGCGAATTCGCTTGAACGCCTTTCACTCGTCAGCAGATCTGTACACCACTGCACAGGTCGTCTGCCCTCCCCCACGGCAAGCACCGCGCCCACCAGCGAGCGCACCATCGACCAGCAGAAGGCGTCGGCGCTCACCCGCGACGTCAGCCGATGTCCGCCAACTGTCCAATCGAATCGTTGCAACTCGCGGATAGTGGTAGCACCATCGCGATGACGACAGAAGGCCGCGAAGTCGTTTAACCCCAGCAGATTCCGCGACGCCTCATTCATCGCATCGACGTCGAGTGGACGGTGCCACCCGACAATGTGATGCCTTTCCATCGGCAACACTCCGAACGGCGCCATGGACAGCCGATACTCGTAGTGGCGCCGCAGCGCAGAGAACCGGGCGTCGAAATGGGCGGGGGCTCGCGAGATATCGAGCACCCGAACGTCATTGGGCAGGAAACGCGAGAGCCGTCGGACCAGCCGATCGAATTCTGGAGCGCCTTCGGGGCGGTAGCGCCCGCGTAGCTCAGGAAGACATGCCGCCGGCACATCGATGTGTGCCACCTGGCCGGTCGCATGCACGCCCGCGTCGGTGCGTCCGGCGGCATGCATCACTACCGGCGCCCCCACGATGGTCGTGAATGCCTCACCCAGCACGCCCGCCACGGTGCGCTGGGCCACTTGAGTAGCCCAGCCTGCGAAATCGGTTCCGTCGTAGGCGATATCGAGCCGCAAACGAACAAACCCGCCATCGGAGATGGCGGGTTGTTCGTCAGTTTCCTGCGTGACCAACGGTCAGTCCTTCTTGGCCTCAGTGTTCTCGGCGGACTCAGCGGACTCGGCTGCGCTATCTTCGGCGGCCTCCGCCTCAGCAGCCGCATCGTCTGCGACGTCGGTTTCGACCTCGACGGCCTCCTCGACAGGTCCGGCCTTCTCCGCCTTCTGCGTAGACGCAACCCGGCGAGCCCGGTCGGCCTCGGAGGTGACGGTCTTCTCCTTCACCAGTTCGATGATCGCCATGGGCGCGTTATCGCCCTTGCGGTTCTCGACCTTGATGATGCGGGTGTAGCCACCGTTGCGATCGGAGTAGAACGGGCCAATCTCTTCGAAAAGGGCGTGTACGACGTCCTTGTCGCGGATCTTCTTGAGCACCTCGCGGCGGTTGTGCAGATCACCCTTCTTGGCGTGGGTAATCAGCTTCTCGGCGTAGGGCCGCAGCACGCGGGCCTTGGTCTCAGTGGTCTTGATCCGGCCGTGCTCGAAGAGCGCGGTGGCCAGGTTGGCCAGGAGTGCCTTCTGGTGCGAAGACGATCCACCGAGCCGGTGACCCTTAGTGGGCTTGGGCATTGCAACTATCTCCTATTCGGGGCCGGCCCCCGTATCAGGTAGGACCGGGACGGATTTGTGTTAAAGCTGTTCGGTTTCGGCGAAGTCCTGGTCACCGTCGAAGTCGTAGGACGCGCTGTCCGACCAGGTGCCGGTGGCCACGTCGTATCCGGCGACCTCGGACGGATCGAAGCTGGTCGGGCTGTCCTTGAGAGACAGGCCGAGCTGATGCAGCTTGATCTTCACCTCGTCGATGGACTTCTGACCAAAGTTGCGGATGTCCAGCAGATCCGACTCGGTGCGGGCAACCAGCTCGCCGACGGTGTGCACACCCTCGCGCTTGAGGCAGTTGTACGACCGGACGGTCAGGTCCAGATCCTCGATGGGCAGCGCGAACGAGGCGATGTGGTCTGCCTCGGCGGGCGACGGCCCGATCTCGATCCCTTCGGCCTCCACGTTCAATTCCCGCGCGAGCCCAAACAATTCAACCAGCGTCTTACCGGCCGAGGCCAGTGCGTCACGCGGGGTGATCGAGTTCTTGGTCTCGACGTCCAGCACCAGCTTGTCGAAGTCGGTGCGCTGCTCGACGCGGGTGGCGTCCACCTGGTAGGTGACCTTGAGCACCGGCGAGTAGATGGAATCGACGGGGATACGCCCGATCTCGGCGCCCGAGGCCTTGTTCTGCACGGCCGGGACGTAACCGCGACCGCGCTCGACGACGAGCTCGATCTCCAGCTTGCCCTTGTCGTTCAGGGTCGCGATGTGCATGTCGGGGTTGTGCACGGTCACGCCGGCGGGCGGCACGATGTCACCCGCGGTGACGGCGCCCGGCCCCTGCTTGCGCAGGTACATGGTGACGGGCTCGTCCTCCTCCGAGGACACCACCAGGCTCTTGAGGTTCAGGATGATGTCGGTGACGTCTTCCTTCACTCCGGGAACCGTGGTGAATTCGTGCAGCACACCGTCGATCCGGATGCTGGTGACGGCCGCGCCCGGGATGGACGACAGCAGGGTGCGCCGCAGCGAGTTGCCCAGGGTGTAGCCGAATCCCGGCTCCAGGGGCTCGATGACGAAGCGCGACCGGTTGTCGGACAGCGTCTCTTCGGCCAGGGTGGGGCGCTGAGAAATCAGCATTCTTCTTCTATCTCCTTCTCGGCACCCGCTATTTGATGCCGGTCAGTGGTGTTTGTGGACGAATGTCCACAAACCGATTACTTCGAGTAGAACTCGACGATCAGCTGCTCGGTGAGCGGCACGTCGATCTGCGCACGCTCGGGCAGCTGGTGCACGAGGATGCGCTGGCGCTCGCCGACAACCTGCAGCCAGCCCGGAATCGGTCGATCGCCAGCGGTCTCGCGGGCAACCTCGAAGGGCAGCGTGTTCAGCGACTTGTCCTTGACATCGATGATGTCGTACTGCGACACGCGGTAGCTGGGCACGTCGACCTTCACGTTGTTGACGGTGAAGTGGCCGTGGCTGACCAGCTGGCGTGCCATCCGTCGGGTGCGGGCCAGGCCGGCCCGGTACACGACGTTGTCGAGGCGGCTTTCCAGGATCTGCAGCAGCTGCTCGCCGGTCTTGCCCGAGTGCCGGTTGGCCTCGGCGTAGTAGCGACGGAACTGCTTCTCCATCACGCCATAGGTGAAGCGGGCCTTCTGCTTCTCCTGCAGCTGTGTGCGGTATTCGCTCTCCTTGACACGCGCGCGACCATGCTGGCCGGGGGGGTAAGGACGCTTCTCGTACGCGCTGGAGCCACCGACGAGGTCGACGCCCAGACGACGGGATTTGCGAGTGACGGGTCCGGTATAACGAGCCATTAGTTCAAACCTCCCTTAGACCCGGCGCCGCTTGGGCGGACGGCAACCGTTGTGCGGCTGTGGAGTGACATCGGAAATCGCGCCTACTTCGAGGCCGGCGGCCTGCAGCGAGCGGATGGCGGTCTCGCGGCCTGAGCCGGGACCCTTGACGAACACGTCGACCTTCTTGACTCCGTGCTCTTGCGCCTTGCGAGCCGCGTTCTCGGCAGCCAGCTGTGCAGCGAACGGGGTCGACTTGCGCGAACCCTTGAAGCCGACATGGCCGGAGGACGCCCACGCGATCACGTTGCCCGAGGGATCGGTGATCGACACGATGGTGTTGTTGAACGTGCTCTTGATGTGCGCGGCGCCGAGGGGAATGTTCTTCTTTTCCCGGCGGCGGGTCTTCTGCGCCTTCTTGGGGCCGGAACCGGCGCCCTTCTTCGGTGGTGCCATCGGGGTTACCTAGCCTTCTTCTTGCCGGCGATGGTGCGCTTGGGTCCCTTACGGGTGCGCGCATTGGTCTTGGTCCGCTGACCGCGTACCGGAAGGCCGCGACGGTGGCGCAGGCCCTGGTAGCAGCCAATCTCGATCTTGCGGCGGATGTCGGCCTGCACCTCGCGGCGCAGGTCACCCTCGACCTTCAGCGAGGCTTCGATGTATTCACGCAGCTGCGTCACCTGATCATCGGTCAGGTCCTTGCTGCGCTGATCGGGGCTGATGCCCGTGGCGGCCAGGATCTCCTTGGAGCGGGTCCGGCCAATGCCATAGATATAGGTGAGCGCGATTTCCATACGCTTATCGCGCGGTAGGTCAACGCCTACTAGACGTGCCATGCGGCAGTTCCTCTTTCATTCAACGAAGGTCTGTTCCCAGTCCGTCCCCTCTAGGTTGGGGCCCCGGCCTCCGTTCCGGGGGTGTCTGACCAGCGATTCCGATCAGTGGTTCTGGGAGGTCATCATTCAGTTGTGTTGGTAATCAGGAGGCCTGATTAACCTTGCCGCTGCTTGTGGCGGGGGTCCTGGCAGATCACCATGACGCGCCCGTGCCGGCGAATAACGCGGCACTTGTCGCAGATCGGCTTGACGCTCGGGTTGACCTTCACGTTCCCAATCCTGTTCTTCTGTTACTTGTACCGGTAAACGATCCGACCGCGGGACAGGTCGTATGGAGACAACTCCACCACCACTCTGTCCTCGGGCAGGATGCGGATGTAGTGCTGCCGCATCTTGCCGCTGATGTGGGCGAGCACCTTGTGTCCGTTCTCCAGCTCAATGCGAAACATCGCATTGGGCAGGGGTTCGACGACCCGGCCCTCGACCTCGATGGCTCCGTCTTTCTTCGCCATATCCTCCGCGATTCTGATTGCCTGCTCCGGCTATCGCCGGCGTGACACGGCAACACCCACCGACCCTCGAACGTGAGCCGGTGACAGGAAAATCCAGGACTGGGCACGCAGATAGTCGGCACGGAAGCCGCGCCGTTGGTCAACGATACCCGCGTAACGCCACCAAACCAAACCGGCCGTGGAAGGCCGCGCAGGCCGTCGATCCCTAAGACCAGGTGACTCCCGACCTGCTGATATGCGGAATCGCGGTGGGTCGCACCAGGCCGGCCGTCAGCCACGCGCCCGCAAGCCAAACGTGAGGCGCGGATTTGGCGGCCACCGTCCGCCTGGCCCGCATCGACACATCGGAACCGTCAAGGACTCGCTGGGCCCGCACTGACAACATCCGGTTACGCACTCCCGAACGGCGCCGCTCGCGCGCACTGCGGTTGATCGCCAACCAGGCCTGGGCCAGATCGCTGGACTCGCCCAGCGCCTCCGCGATGGCCTCTGCAGCCGCGACGGCGTCGGACACGCCCGAGTTGAGGCTGCGTCCACCCAGCGGAGCGAATTGGTGGGCGGCTTCACCCGCGAGCAGCACCCGGCGGTTGACGTCGGTGTAACTGGCGGCAACCCCTTGAACGGTTTGATGCACCTCGACCGACCTGATGTGGTCGGCGTACCAGTCGTCACCGGTGAGCGCGGTGACCCAGGAACGCACCTGTTCGGTCGTCGGTGTCGTCTCATCCTTGGGCAGGAGCTGGACATCGAGCCGTAAACCGTCGGGGTACGGCAAGCGAATGGCGTGCCGTTCGCCAAGATCCGGGTGGTGGTACTGGATCTGCACGGGAAGGTCCACCGTGCCGCCGTCCGGGAGCGGTTCGACGTCGATCACCACACACGACGGGGACGGTGGACGCTCCGACATACCTATTCCCAGCGCCTGACGGATGGCCGACTTGGCCCCGTCGGCGGCGATGACATAGCTCGCACGCACCCGACCGCCACTCGCGAGGGTGAGCCGTACTCCGGTGTGATCGGTGCTGATGTCGGTGACAGCTGACCCCGGGTGGTACTCCACCCCCAGGCTCAGCGCCTCGGCCAACGTCTCATCTTCAATTGTGCGCTGCGACAAGCTCATTCCCCAGGCCGCGGGATTCCACGGGCCAGGTATCCGCGAGGGGGCGTAGGAGGACATGACGAACACCGGCCGGCCCTGATAGAAGGTCTGGACGCCATGAACCGCCAACGCCGAGTCGCGCAGCCGTGCGCCGAGTTCGGGAGCCACCCTGTCGTATCGGCGCAGTGTCGAATGTCCGACGAAAGTGGCGCAGTTCCGATGCCGCTGACGCTCTTTCGAGCCAGCGGCCTCCAGCACAACGACGGCAATTCCCCGGCGAGCCAACACCGTGGCAGCGAGCAAGCCGACAGGTCCGCCGCCGACGATCACGACGGCGTCATCGGTGATATCCCGACGCGCGTCTGCCGATACCGCCGCGAGGTGAGCCACCCCATGACGGTACCGCGAGAGAACCCGGGAGTGCCCGCTCAGGCGGGTGCGCCGTAGCCAGCCGGACCGATCCGTGGTACCTATGTCGGTAGTGGCGAACATTGCCGTCGGCAACGGGGAGGGGGTCGAGTGGACGGTCTGACGATTGCGTACTTGGCGGCCTTCGTCGTCGGTGGTGTCGCGGTGCTCTCGGCGCTGCTACTGACCGATATCGGCCACGGCGACGGAATGCCATTTCTTAGCCTGACCTCCCTTTCTGCCGCTCTGACCGGTGCGGGCGCCGGCGGATTCGTCGGATCGTCGCTCGGTATCGCGCCGCTGCCCACGGCAATCACCGCCGTGGTGTGCGCGGTTGCGCTGGTGTCGATCCTGCAACTTTTCCTGACATACCTGCGACGCCAGCAGGCGAACTCGCATTCGGGTCGCGCATCGTATGTCGGCAGGCTTGGCACGGTGACCCTTGACGTGCCGACCGGAGGCGGGTGGGGCGAGATCACCTTTACCGACGCCGATGGCAACCGGGTGCATTCACGCGCCATTACCGATGAACCCGAAGGGCTGGCCAAGAATGCCGCGGTCTACATCGCCGACGTGGACCCCGAATACCTGCATGTCGTCAGCATTCCCGACGCACCCCCCAACTCACTCCACTAGTTCAAACTATTAAGGAAACCCCGCATGAGTTCGCTTCTCATCATCGTCATCATCGCCATCGCGGCGCTGGTGATCTTCGTGGCGCTGCCGCTGGTCTATGTGCGCAACTACGTCAAGGTGCCGCCCAATGAGGTCGCGGTGTTCACCGGGCGCGGCCAGCCGAAGGTGGTGCGCGGCGGTGCCCGGTTCAAGATGCCCGGTATCGAACGGGTGGACATCATGTCGCTCGAACCCTTCAACGTGAACATCAATCTGCAAAACGCGTTGTCGAACAATGGCGTTCCGGTCAACGTCGAGGCCGTCGGCCTGGTACGAATTGGCTCCAACGACGAGGCCGTGCAGACCGCCGTCCAGCGCTTCCTGACCTCGGATCTGAGTGAGCTACAACGGCAGATCAACGAGATCCTCGCCGGTAGCTTGCGCGGCATCACCGCCACCATGACCGTGGAAGATCTGAACTCCAACCGCGACTCGCTGGCGCGCAGCGTGGTCGAGGAGGCCGGCGGTGACCTCTCCCGCATCGGTATGGAGGTCGACGTCCTCAAGATCGCCGGGATCTCGGACCGCAATGGATACCTGGAGTCACTCGGCCAGCGCCGTATCGCCGAGGTCCGCCGCGACGCGACGGTCGGCACTGCCGAAGCCGAGCGGGACGCACAGATCCGGTCCGCGCAGGCCCGGCAGGCCGGCTCCATCGCGCAGGCCGAGGCCGATACCGCCATCGCGACCGCGACCCAGAAACGCGACGTGGAACTGGCGCGGCTGCGCGCGCAAACCGAGGCGGAGAACGCGCAGGCCGACCAGGCCGGCCCGTTGGCCCAGGCACGCGCCGAGAAGGACGTGGGTATTGCCCGCGAGCAGGCAGAGGCCGCGCGTGTACAGGCCCGTACCGAGGTGGAGTTGCGCCGCACCGAGCAGGCGCAGGCCGCGCTGCAGGCAGACGTCATCGCCCCCGCCGAGGCACGTCGTCAGGCCGATATCGCTATCGCCGAGGGCAGCCGACAGTCCGCAATCCTGAAGGCGCAGGCCGATGCTGAAGCCGAACGTCAGAAGGGTTCCGCGGAGGCCGACGCGCGTAAGGCGGCCGCCGACGCATTCCGGGTGGAGCAGCAGGCGGCTGCCGATGGCGCCAAGGCCAAACTGATCGCCGAGGCCGACGGCTCCAAGGCGAAGCTCATCGCCGAGGCGGATGGCATCAAGGCCAAGCTGCTGGCGGAGGCCGACGGTAAGAAGGAGGTCGCCGCGGCGCTCAACGCCTACACACCGGAGGCTGCCCGCCTGTTGACGCTGCCGGACATCCTGGCCGCCGTCGTTCAGGCCACCGAGGCCGCCGCAAAACCGCTCGGTGAGATCGAAAGGCTGTCCATTATCGGCGGCTCCGGCGACGCCCAGGACGCATTGGGCACCCTCTTCGGGGTTAGCCCGCAGGCGGTGGCGAAAGTAGTTGAGAGTCTTAAGGTTTCGGGCATCGACCTCCCCGAGCTGCTGAACCGCACCCAATTGGGCAAGGAATAGCCCACCCCTGCCCCGGCACCGACGCCCCAAGCTGCCTAAGCGGGGGATGGACCGAGGAATAGCCGAACCCCCCGCGAAGTTGGGACGCGATATGAGCGAATCGAACCTCAGCAGATTTGGTGTGTGGAACGGCGGTCCGGTCACGCCGGAGCAGGCCAAGGCGATCGAGGATCTGGGCTACGGCTCGGTATGGATCGGCGGTGTGTTCACCTCCGATCTTGCGTACGTGGAACCGTTGCTCGAAGCAACCGAGAATCTCACGGTTGCCAGCGGCATCATCAACATCTGGACCTCCCCCGTCGATGAGGTGGCCGCTTCGTTCCATCGCATCGAGGCGGCCTATCCCGGACGGTTTCTGCTCGGCGTTGGCGCCGGGCATCCGGAGGCTTCGGCCGAGTACCGCAAGCCCTACGACGCCCTCATCGAGTACCTGGATGGGCTGGATGCCGCGGGTGTCCCCAAGGAGCGGCGAGCGCTCGCCGCCTTGGGGCCCAAGGTGCTGAAGCTATCCGCGGATCGCACCGCTGGCGCCCATCCCTACCTGACGACACCGGAACACACCCGCCAGGCCCGTGAGATCGTCGGTCCGGATGCGCTGCTCGTTCCCGAGCACAAGGTGGTGCTGAGCACAGACGCGGAGAGTGCGCGTGCGATCGGCCGGCGCACCGTCGACTTCTATCTTCAGTTGAGCAACTACGTAAACAGCTGGAAGAGAATCGGTTTCAGTGACGAGGACGTCACTTCACCGGGTAGTGACGCATTCATCGATGCTGTGGTGGCGCACGGCACCGCGGTGGAAATCGCCGCGCGATTAAACGAGCACATCGACGCCGGCGCCAGCCAGGTACTCATTCAGGTCTTGGGCGATAAGGGCTTGGTCGGCACATTGACGTCGGTGGCGGACGCGCTTCGATAGTCCCCCACTAGGGTTACAGCATGCGAATCTTGGTGACCGGCGGCGCCGGTTTCATCGGAGCCAATTTCGTACATGCAACCGTTCGTGAGCGCCCCGACGTCTCGGTGACGGTTCTCGATGCGCTTACCTATGCGGGTAGCCGTGAATCGTTGGTGCCGGTTACCAGCTCCGTGGACCTGGTCCAGGGCGATATCTGCGATGCCGAGTTGGTCGATCGACTGGTAGCGAACAGCGATGTGGTGGTGCACTTTGCTGCCGAAACACACAATGACAACTCCCTCGCCGATCCGTCACCATTCCTGCGCAGCAACATCATTGGCACCTACACACTGCTCGAGGCGGTGCGCCGCCATGACGTGCGCCTGCACCACATTTCCACCGACGAGGTGTTCGGCGACCTTCAGCTTGACGACCCGAACCGGTTCACCGAGGACACCCCGTACAACCCGTCGAGCCCATATTCGGCGACCAAGGCCTCGGCCGATCTGTTGGTGCGTGCGTGGATGAGGTCGTTCGGGGTGCGCGCGACGATCTCCAACTGCTCCAACAACTACGGGCCGTATCAGCACGTGGAAAAGTTCATTCCGCGACAGATCACCAACATCCTGACGGGTCGCCGTCCTCGCCTGTACGGGGCCGGCGCCAACGTCCGGGACTGGATCCACGTGGACGATCACAACAGCGCGGTCTGGCGCATCATCGACTCCGGCATCATCGGACGCACGTATCTCATTGGGGCTGATGGGGAACAAGACAACCTGTCGGTCCTCCGCACCCTCCTTGAGCTGATGGGCCGGGCTCCCGACGACTTCGATCACGTCACCGACCGCGCCGGTCATGACCTGCGCTACGCCATTGACCCGACGCCACTGCGCGATGAACTGGGTTGGCAACCGACACATCGCGACTTCACCAGCGGACTGACCGCCACCATCGCCTGGTATCGCGATAACGAGGAATGGTGGCGACCCATCAAGGACAGCGTGGAAGCTCAATACGCCGCGCGGGGGCAGTGATGAGCGCCCGCGCGAAGAACAGACAACAGTGATGAGCGCCCGCGCGAAGAACAGAGGGAACTGACATGCAGATTCGCGAGCTCGCGGTACCTGGCGCCTTCGAAATCACCCCGGTGCAGCACCGCGATGACCGTGGGGTCTTCCTCGAGTGGTTTAAGAGCCCCCTGCTCACCGAGGCCATCGGGCATTCCTTCGACCTGCAACAGGCCAATTGCTCGGTGTCGGCTGCCGGTTCGCTTCGTGGTATCCACTTCGCCGATGTGCCGCCAGGACAGGCCAAATACGTCACCTGCCTCACCGGTTCTGTGTACGACGTGGTGGTCGACATCCGTGTCGGTTCGCCGACCTTCGGGGCATGGGACGGTGTCCTGCTCGATCCCCATCACCGTCGCGCCGTGTACGTCCCGGAGGGTGTCGGCCACGGATTCCTCGCCCTCCAGAACGACTCCACAGTGGTCTACCTGTGCTCCTCCGGATATGCCCCCGGGCGGGAACACGGTGTCGATCCGTTGGATACGACTATCGGCATCGAGTGGCCGACCACCACCGCCGACGGCAGCACGCTCTCATTCCTCATTTCCGAGAAGGACAGCGCGGCACCGTCATTGGTTGAAGCGAGAGACTCGGGGCTGCTGCCGGTGGCCGCCGAGGTGCAGGCGTACCTCGATGGCCTGTCCGGCTGATCCGCAACGCCCCCCACACGTACCCCCTGTTTGCTAAAGTCCCTGCATGTCGTATCCGCCTGCCGGGCCGCCGCCTTCGGATCCCGGGTCACCGGAGTACCCTCCGTACCCAACTCCGGCGGGCCCCGGGTACCCACCGGTGGTGCCTCCGCAGGCGAGCGGATACCCGCCCGTCCCGCCTGGCACGGAGCCGTACCCGCCCTACCCCCAGGCCAATCCCCCAGGCACCGAGTCATACCCGCCGTATCCTCCGGCTAGCCCACCGGGGTACCCGCCCCCCGCGTATCCGTCGTCGCCCTACGGCTATCCCGCCGCGGGCGCGTATCCACCCATCCAAAGTGCACAGGGCACCAACGGGTTTGCCATTGCCGCACTCGTCCTGGGCATCATCCCGATCTGCGTTGGCATCCTCGCCATCATCTTCGGGGTCATCGGCTTGAACCAGACCAAGCAGAGGGGACAGAAGGGGCGCGGCATGGCAATTGCCGGCATCGTCCTGGGGTCGCTCTGGATCGCGGCGGCGGTGGTGGGTGCGGCCATCGGCGCAAGCCACTCACCCAAGCGCGACGATGCAGGGCAGGTCACCCGCTCGGGCGATATGGATGTCACGAAGTTGCGCGTTGGTGACTGCATCGCCGACATCGGCGACGAAAAGTTCTACACCACAACAAATGCTCTGCCGTGCTCACAGCCACACAAGGCCGAGGTCTACGCGTTGCTCCCACTGTCAGGCACGTCGGTTCCCGCGATGTCGGTCATGGAAGAAGCCGCCGAGGGATGCGGCGACGCCCTGGAGCGCTACTCCCCCAGCACATATGCGGAGGACGGCATCGACGTGACCTACCTGTACCCGACCAGCCGGTCCTGGAAACAGGGTGATCACTCGATTACGTGCATCGCCGGCTTCCCCACCGCCCGCTCGGAATCCATCAAGGGCAAGTAGGCATTTCGTTCGCCTACGGGCGCAATGTCAGGATGCGGGGGCCGTCCTCGGTGACGGCCACCGTGTGCTCCCAGTGCGCGGCCCGGGATCCGTCGGTGGTGACCACCGTCCAGTCGTCGGCGAGGATCCGGGTCTGGGTGGTGCCGAGTGTCAGCATCGGTTCGATGGCGAGCACCGACCCCACCGCGAGGAGCGGCCCCTTGCCGGGGGCTCCTTCGTTGGGCAGGAACGGGTCCAAATGCATCGATCGACCGATGCCGTGGCCGCCGTAACCGTCCACGATTCCGAAAGCACGGTCAAACCGTTTCTCGGCGGCGCGGGTGCCCTGCTCGATCGCATGGGACACGTCGGTGAGCCGGTTCCCCGGGATCATCGCCGCGATACCGGCCTCCATCGACAAGCGCGTCGCCTCGGACAATGCCTCATCGACAGGAATGACGGCGCCGACGGCGAAGGTCCATGCGGAATCCCCGTGCCAACCGTCCAGGATTGCCCCGCAGTCGATGGAGACCAGGTCACCCTCGGTCAAGATGGCTGTCGCCGAAGGTATTCCGTGGACCACTTGGTCATTGACCGAGGAACAGATGGATCCCGGGAAGCCGTGGTAGCCCAGGAATGACGGCACCGCGCCGGCATTCCGGATCACCGATTCGGCTACCTGATCCAATTCGAGCGTCGAAACACCGGTCTTGGCGGCGTCACGCACGGCGACCAACGCCGCACCCACGATGGCGCCCGCGGCGGCCATCGCATCGAGCTCGCCGGCGGTGCGCTGCTCCACCGTCTTCTTGCGGCCGAACAGCCCCACTAAGACCTACCGGCCCAGAGCCTGTGAGGTCCGCGCGAAGACCTCATCGACCGTGCCGACGGCGTCGATGGTCTGCAGCACGTCCTGGTAGTACTCCAGTAGCGGTGCGGTTTCGTCGCGGTACACGTTGAGGCGGTTGCGGATGATGTCCTCGGTGTCGTCGGCGCGGCCACGTCCCAGCAGCCGCTGCACGAGCTCCTCGACCGGCACCTTGAATTCCAGGACGGCGTCGATCTTGACGCCTCGGGCCTCTTCCATCGCGGCCAGCGCATCGGCCTGGTCCACGGTGCGCGGGAACCCGTCGAGAATAAACCCCGTATCCGCGTCGGCCTCGTCCAAGCGCGCCTCGACCATTTTGTTGGTGACCTCGCTAGGCACCAGGTCCCCGGCGTCCAGGTATTGCTTGGCCTGGATCCCCAGCTCGGTGCCCTCGCTGATGTTCGACCGGAACAGGTCGCCCGTGGAGATCTGCGGAATGCCGAACTTCTCCGAAATCAGTTGCGCCTGCGTACCTTTGCCTGCACCTGGCGGGCCGAGTAACACCACTCTCACTTCAGGAACCCTTCGTAGTTACGCTGCATCAACTGGCTTTCGATCTGCTTCACGGTGTCGAGGCCGACGCCGATCATGATCAGGACCGCGGTGCCACCGAACGGCAGGTTTTGCATACCGCCCGAGTTCCCGATCTGCAGGAACAGGTTCGGCAGGATCGCAATGATGCCCAGGTAGATCGATCCAGGCCACGTGATGCGGTTGAGCACATAGCGCAGGTAGTCGGCGGTCGCACGTCCGGGACGGATACCGGGAATGAAGCCACCGAACTTGTTCATCTCGTCGGCGCGCTCATCGGGGTTGAAGGTGATGGACACGTAGAAGAACGTGAAGAACACGATAAGCGTGAAGTAGATCAGGACATACCAGTAGTTGCTGGGGTCAGTCAGGTAGGTGCTGACGAATCGGTCCCACCAGCCGGTCTTGTCCTGACTGCCGCTGCGCACCAGCTGGGTGATGAGCCCCGGGATGTAGAGCAGCGACGAGGCGAAGATAACCGGGATAACGCCGGCCTGGTTGACCTTCAACGGCAGATAGGTCGAGGTGCCGCCGTACATGCGCCGGCCCACCATGCGCTTGGCGTACTGAACGGGAATGCGGCGCTGGCCCTGCTCGACGAACACCACGCCGACCACGATGAGAAGTGCCGCCACGCATACCGCGGCGAAGGTGACGCCTCCGCGGCTGTCGAGAATGGTCTTACCTTCGGCCGGGATCCGTGCCGCGATGCCGGCGAAGATCAGCAGCGACATGCCGTTGCCGATACCGCGTTCGGTGACCATCTCGCCGAGCCACATCACCAGGGTGGATCCGGCGGTCATAACCAGAACCATCACCGCGAGCGAGAAGATCGACTGATCCGGAACGATCTCGCTTCTGCGGTCACAGCCTTGCATGAGAGTGCCGCTGGCACCGAGGGCGACGATCGACGTGGACTGCAGCAGCGCCAGCGCAACCGACAGGTAACGCGTGTACTGCGTCATCTTGGCCTGGCCGGACTGGCCTTCCTTACGGAGCTGCTCGAACCGGGGAATGACCACGGTGAGCAGCTGGACGATGATGCTGGCCGTGATGTACGGCATGACGCCCACCGCGAACACCGACAGCTGCAGCAGCGCGCCACCCGAGAACAGGTTGATCAGCGAATAGATCTGCGCCGAGTCGCCACTGCTGACTTGCTCGACGCAGTATTTCACTGCGGAGTAGTTCACCCCGGGAGAGGGCAGGGTCGCACCGAGCCGGTACAGGACCACAATCCCGATGGTGAAGAGGATCTTCCGCCTCAGGTCAACTGTCCTGAGAGCAGAGACAAAAGCGGAAAGCACACATCCTCCTGCGCATCCTGCAGCTCGCCATGTGATCTGCTAGATGAATCAGCTGGTGATCCCAGCGTTGGGTAACCGTTTCGGCAGCCATCAGGGCACGCCCGGGCCGGGTACGAGACTAACAGTTCGCTACATACCCATGGAGAAGACGGTGTCCTTCTGGTCGGGGACGACGGTGTCATCGGACCGAAGTAGGGGTCCCGTGCTGCCGTCTGGGTTGGTGCGGCCGTCTGTCGCGCAGAGGTACGGATCCATTTCCTGTGGATAGGGGTCGATGAACATGGGGTTGATCAGCCATTTGCCGTCGGCGTCGTCATAGGCGCGGCACATGAGTTCGGTCTTGTTGCGATTGATGACGAGGTGCGCCGCGGTGGCGTCCTCGACGAAAGTGACGTCGGTGGTTGAGTCCCCAGCGGCGAGAATCTGGCGCTTGTTCACATCGAATGGGTCGAAGGCGGCGGGTCCGTGCACGCCGAAGACCACCTGGTTCGCCCAGCACCGCTTGCCATCCACGTAGGTGATGACGGTGTCGACGCCATCGGCTTGCCCACCGCAGCCCTTGACGTGCGGGGTCTGGCGTCCGTTGGCGTCATAGACGCTCCGCACGCCGATCACCTGGCTCGGCGGGATACCGATTTCCGGCGACCACACCTTGGCGATCACCTCCGAGGACGCCGAGATCACCCAGGTGCTCACGCCGTGCGCCTGCAGCGTGGCGATGAGGTCCTTGATCTGTGGGTAGATCCGCACATAGCCCGGCACGGTGGTGCTGCCGACGGTCTGTGTGGCACCGACGGGTGCGTCGAGGTTCTCTCGTTTGGCCGCCAGCGCGAATTCGGTGACCTCGCCAGCGGTGTAGCCGGTGGTCAACGCGACGGTCCACACGTAGGCGCCATTGCTCCAGCGCTCGTTGTATCCCGTGAATGCTTCCTGTTCCCCCGAACCAGCACCGTGCGTCTTTCCTTCTCTTATCGCCAGGATCTCGTCGGTGCAGGCGACGTTGGTGGATGTCGGCAGCGGTTGACCGGCAGGAACTGCCGTGCCGCATGCCGCACGTAGCGCGGTCGCCGCGGCCTCGGTGATGAATCGGCTGGTGTCGTGCCAGTCGCGGGGTTGGCGGATCTTGTCGTGTCGCAGCATCCACGCCAGGGTGGCATCGGAGATGTCGTTCTTGACCTCGGTGTTGTCCCAGTCGAAGAGCGCGACCGCTTTGGTGGGGCGCTGCCAGGTCCCGGTGCAGGTGCTGTTGGCGTCGATAGCGACCTGAAGCCGTTCCCTGACGTCGCCGTACCAGGGCAGTACCGGATCCAGCTGGCGACATCCAGGGGCCGCTTGCGCGACGGGGGGTACCGGCGCTAATGCCAACGACAGTACGACGACGGCTAGCCATCCGAATGCCCTCACTTGCCGAAATTACCACCGCGCGTCCGCGATTCGGGGCCCATCATCGAGCGTTCACCGGCAGTTTCGGCTCGTTGAAGCCGAATCTCCGCGGCCCGCGCCCAGATGCGTTCACGCAGCATTTGGCTTTCGGTGGGATGCGGAGCGTCCAAGACGTCCGCCCGCGCCTGCTTAGCGATGGAAACCTCGCGTCGGTAGTGGCGGAAGATCTGTATCTCGCCGTCAGTGGCCGAAAGATATTCGTAGTCGGTGTCCCATGGCTCCGTGATGCGCAGCAGTTCAGCGTAAGTAGCCCACTGCCGCAAAGTCTGAGGGCTGCCCGCTAACACCAGTAACCCACCGAGACGTTCGGCGGTCTCCCAGCCCACGGGTTTCGGCGTATAGGGGTAGTCCCGTTGCCCATTGGGCATTTCCCGCCATTCCTGGAATTCAGCGGACCATTTATCGAGTCCGTGGGTGCGCAAGCGCACGGTGCCGTCGGGTTTGGTGGGCAGCCGGCGACGCAGCGCCGTGGCCGCCTGCCGGGTGAGCACGGTCAGGTGCGAGGGCAACAGCACAATCGGCTCGGACGACTCGGCGTCGAACGGGTTGGAATCCAGATGCGGGCGATCGATCAGCATCAGCGTGCCGGGCTGCCGCTGATAGGCAAGGCCCCACAGCAGCCGCGCCAGTGTCTTTGCGCCGGCTTCATCCTAGATCACATGCCACGTGTCGTGAAACCAGTTGGTGGAGAACAGCACATCCGCATCGGCTCGCAGCGTGATGACGGTATAGCGCCGTCCGTCGAGTGTCATGGAATGCCGATGCAGCTTCATCACGCTGCCCGTCGCGTCCACCTTCGTGTCCTCCCCTCACGCCGATCAATTGAATTCTCGCAGGCCACAGCGACGCACGTGCGCAATTGCCAACTGCGGCGCACTATGGTTCGGGACACCCCGACCCATGACACCCATGAAGGAGCCTCGATGGCGCGGACCGATGACGACACCTGGGACCTGGCTTCGAGCGTGGGGGCGACGGCGACGATGGTGGCCGCGCAGCGCGCGCTGGCCAGCCACGTGCCCAATGCGCTGATCAACGATCCCTACGCCGAGCCGCTGGTGCGCGCCGTCGGCATCGAGTACTTCACCAAGCTGGCCTCGGGGGATTTCGATCCCGAACAGATGGCGGGGCTGGTACAGCTCGGCATCACCGCCGACGGCATGGCCAACGGAATGGCAAGTCGCACCTGGTACTACGACACCGCCTTCGAATCCTCGGCCGCCGCGGGAGTGCGCCAAGCCGTCATCCTCGCATCCGGACTGGATACCCGCGCCTATCGACTGAACTGGCCGGCGGGCACCACGGTGTACGAGCTCGACCAGCCGGAGGTGATCACGTTCAAGACCGACACGCTGGCCGAGCTGGGCGCCGCACCGAGCGCCGACCGTCGGACTGTCGCGATCGATCTGCGCGATGACTGGCCAACTGCGTTGCAGGCAGCCGGATTCGACCCCAAGCAGCCGACGGTGTGGTCGGCAGAGGGTCTGCTGATCTACCTGCCGCCGGAAGCCCAGGATCGGCTGTTCGCGTCGATCACCGAGCTCAGCGCGCCCGGTAGCCGCCTGGTGTGCGAGCAGGTCCCGGGCCTGGAAACCGCCGATTTCTCCAAGGCGCGCGAGCTGACCCGTCAATTCGCCGGGGACACACTGGACCTGGACTTGGAGTCACTGGTGTACACCGGCGAGCGCCAGATGGCCGCGGACTGGTTTGCCGAACACGGCTGGACGGTGGTGACCGAGGAGAATGAGGCGCTGTACGCCCGGCTGGGTCTGGAACCGCCGAACCCGTTGCTGCGCACCATATTCCCCAACATCGTCTACGTCGACGCCACCCTGGGCTAGCCGGCCGCGCGCGAACGGCCTCGCTTCCACCAGGGGCGACTCGACACCTCGGGCTCGCCCGTATCCGCGTCCCCGAACGGAACCCCTTTGTAGACAGCGAGATACACGTCGATCGTGGTCACGATGACAATCATCAGCACCGGACCCAACACGATTCCCCAGAATCCGAAGGCCGCGATCCCCGAGAAAACCGCCAGCAGCATCAGCGCGGGGTCCAGCCGGGCGCCGCGCGGAACAAGAATGGGGCGCAGCACATTGTCGATATTGGATACCACCAGGATGTGCCACGCGATCACAAACAGCCCGCCGACGGGATGACCAAAGACGATCATGCCGATGCCGAAAGGAATCGTCACGATGCCGCCCCCGAGCGGGATGATCGATAGCGCGGTCAACAGTATCGCGAAGAAGAAGAATCCCTGCCGGAAGCCGGCGATGTACACCGATGCTGCGCCCGCGACTCCCTGTGCCATCGCAATCACGAACTGCCCCTTGACCGTTCCGCGCACCATCGCCCCGATCTTGTCGAGGTATAGGTCGGTGATCTCCGCCCCCAGCGGATTGAGCTGCCGCACCAGCGTGAGCACCTTGTCCTGCTTGACCAAGAGGGAGACGAACACGTACAGGAAGATGATGGAGGCCGCCACGGCCGAGGCGACGCTGCCGACGGCACTCTGCAACACCTGAAGCAACCCCTGACCGACGTTCTCCGCCAAGGAAGCGATGGACTGCCTCAGCGTGTCCGGGGTCAGCTGGACATGTACGAACGGAACTCGTGCCAGGACGTCGTTGACCACCTCAAACGCTCGCTGCCCAAGCGTGGTCATATCGGTGTCCCCCACCCACTTGGAGACACTCTCGATCATGCGGGTGATCTGAATGGTCGCAACAAAACCCAGCGCACTTACCGGAATCACCACCATACCGAGAGCGCCGAGCAGCGTCAGGGCTGCCGAGACGCCGGTACCGAACCGCTGGCCCAGACGCCGGTAGAGCGGCGTGAACAAGTACGCGGCCACCGCCGCGACGACGATCAGGATGAAATAGCCGCGCAGAAAGTAGGCGCCGAACAAAATGCCCACTGCAGTGAGCACGGCGAGCACGCGTTTCTGAAATACCGTCAGCTCGGTGTTCACCGATGCCCCTTCCGCCGGCGAATGCACTCGACACGTTAGTCCGTGTCGGCCTGTGCGCGGACGAATGACGCTGACGCGGCGCGATTAAAAGCGGTAGTCGCCCAACATCATCGTCTGGGCACTGCCGACCGACCGCTGAGCACGCTGGACGGTCTCCAGCGCCAACTGCGCGACCCGTCCCAGCACGGCGTCGGTGACGGCCGCGGCAGCGGGCTGGGACGACGATCGCTGACGCAGCATCGATGACAGCGGTGAGCTCGGGAAGTTCACGATCCGAACCTCGTCGTCGGCATCGATATCCGCGAGCGCCTTGGCCTTGGCCACCGCCTCGCGGAAGCCGCCGAGCTCGTCGACCAAGCCGTGTTCCAGCGCGTCACTTCCCGACCAGATCCGCCCCTGTGCAACCGCTTTCACTGCGTCGACGGTGAGATTTCGCCCGTCTGCGACCCGCTGCACAAAGTCCTCGTAGTGCATATCGATTTCGGCCTCGACCAAATCGCGCTGCTCATCGGTGAAGGGTTCGTTGCTCGACCACGCATCGGCGTTGGCATTGGTGCGCAAGGAATCCGATGCGACACCCAGCTTCTCCTTGAGTCCCCGGGTGATGAACTTTCCGGTGATCACTCCGATGGACCCGGTGATGGTTCCTGGATTGGCGAAGATCGCGTCCGCGCTCATGGCGACGTAATACCCACCCGATCCGGCCACCGCACCCATGGACACCACCACCGGCTTGCCCGCCTCGCGCGCCCGGACCACCTCTCGCCAAATGGTTTCCGAGCCGTTGACCGATCCGCCGGGACTATCGACACGGAGCACAATGGCGGCCACCGATTCGTCGGCGACGGCGTCCCGCAAGGCCTCGGCGATCACGTCGCCGCCACTGGCCGGCCCCGGTGGAAACATCCGTGGTCCGCTGCGACCACTCGCGATCGCCCCCGCGAGGGTGACCACGCCGATGGTCGGCCGCGACGTGCGTCCGGGTAAAGACGGAAGACTCGGCACCTGCGGTCGGGTCGCCCGGGCGTAGCGCGCCAGATAGAGCAGTGGTGGTTCTTTGTCGTCTGGTGCGCCTGTCAATTCACCGATGCGCGCGTACGCCTCGTCGCGGTAGCCGATGCGGTCAACCAGTCCGGCGGCGATCGCATCGGTGCGGCGCAGCGGTGCGCGGTCCGCCAGGGCGTCCACATCGGCCGGTTCGAGTTTGCGCGATGCCGCCACGCCGTCGCGAACCTGCTCCGAGAGGCTTTCCAGCAGCCGACCATCGGCTTCCCGCTGGGCGTCGGTGTAGCCGTCCTCCGTGAAAAGGTTTGCCGCCGACTTGTATTGACCACGCGCGAGGAACTGCGCCTCGACACCGGCCTTATCGAGGGCGCCGCGCAGGAACGTTCCGTTGGCTGCGAATCCGACGAGTCCCACGGTGCCGGAAGGCTGCATCCACACCTCGCCGAACGCAGACGCCAGGTAGTAGGCGAGCGTGCCCGGATAGGTCTCGGACCAGGCCAGGCTGGGTTTGACAGCGCTGAACGCCTCGATGGCGGCGCGGAGCTCCTGAACGGATCCCGCCGCGGCGGGGGGGATCTGCACGCGGGCGATAAGCCCGGCGACCCGCGGATCGTCAATCGCCCGGTGGATGGCGGCGATGGTGTGCCGCAGCGACAGCGGCCTGCTCGCGCCCGAAAACACCAGGCCCAGCGGATCGAAGTTGACAGTCTCAGGCGGGACCTCGAGAAGATCCAGTTCCAAGATGCAGTCCCGCGGCACCCCCCGGTGACGTGCGGTATCAACCTTGGCCAGGAGATCGTGGACGTCCGTGGGCGCAGTTAAGGCGAACATGCCTTGAGCGTACCGACGATTGCGGCGATGCTCCCGGCCACAAATCCGCGCTAGTCCATCTGACGAGCGCGTAGGGTCGGAACCATTCGCTGGCGGAGGGGCAACGATGAAACGTGCACAAAAGGTGGTGGCGCGGCTCGCCGCGTTACTCGCGGTGACTGTGGCGCCCGGGGCGTCCGGATGTATCGACACCTCCGGGTCTCGTGATGTGGCACCTTCGCAATCCACGTCGGTGGCAGCGGTCGCGCCCACACGCAGCTATCCCGGGTTGTTCCCGGAGTATCGCGGCAAATTCCACCCCAACCACACCGATCTGGGTGGCCGGAATAACACCGACCTCGCCGGGCTGCTGCCAGTGGCCGCCGACTTCCCCGCGCAAGGAGTGACCCGTCCGCCCGATATCGCGGCCGAGGACGGAGCCGGGTTGGGCATGCACGGCCAAACGGACGGTGAAACACGTCCACCCGAATGTCTGTACACGCCGTTCGGCAAGTCATTCTCCAGAGCACCTGACGGTTCGGACTGGAATCTGTATTACGCGGCCTCGACGTTCTACGAGGCAGACCCCGCGGGCAATCACATCATCGCGACGGTCAATCGCGAGCGTGAGAACGCTGACGTGTTCGCATTGACCACCGCGTGGATCACGAAGTGCGGTCAGTACGACAGGGCTTTTCCGACCTTCACCAATCCGGAAGTGCGGAATCGTCATGTCACCGACACCTTCGCCCCGGGCCCGATCGTCGATGGTGTTCAGACGTACGTGTACACAAGCGCGACTGCCGATCTGGATGATGCTTCGGCCAGCAAGCCGCCCTCCGGGGTGCGCGGTCAACGGATCCTGCTGGCGCGGGTGCGTTCGGCCGTCTTCGAGGTGGCGGGCACCGATCAGGTGGACGCCGGCCTGCTCGACCAGCTGATGGCCACCACCATCGCGAACGCGAAGCACGCCCCGCCGCCGCCCGAACAGAACGTGAGCCGGCTGGCCGGTCTGCCCACCTGCGATAAGGTCTCGCCGCAACCGGGCATTCCGCAACCGGATCCGACCCTGGACTGCACGCTGCGCACCTCTGATGGCAGCGGTGTGATCTTCGAAGTGCTCGGCACCCCCGCGGGGTCCATCCGGGTGTTCAACAGCAATGGCGCGGTGCAGCAGTCCATCCGCGTACCGAATCCGATATCCCAGTTGCGCCTTCCGTACCTGCAGGATCTGGACCAGGACAAGCGCGAAGAGCTGCTGGTGGTCACGGGGACGGGAGATCCTGCCGGTGAGCTCATGGACGTGTGGCGCGCGCGGCCCAATTCTGACCAATTCGACATGACCGGAACGATTTTCGGAGTTCCTCGATTCTGGCTGACATCCGATCGGTTCATCGGCATCTTCTCGCGCAACGGTGCTGACGCCGGCGTGGCCGCCCTGTTCCGGTTCGTCGACAACAAGTTGGTGGTGCTGGCGCTGCTGGACACCGAAAGACGAGTCGACAACCTGCCATTCGATCCGCGCTGGCGCCTCAACGGGAATGTCAAATGCGCGATGAATCTGTCTGATGACCCGCCAGGAGCTTTCGCGGCACGCCGGGAGGCGCTGATTGCCGCAGGCGTGGACCCGGCGACGGCCGACGAGCATTTCTGCCTGCAGAAGTGGGTGCCGGGGCTCTACAGTCAGGGCACACGGTGAGAAATTCCGGCCAGACAAGATGCGGTGCCACAGCACTTCTCGCCATGGTGGTGGCCCTGACTGCATGCACACACGGCGGCATCCAGCGCACAGAAACGTCGACGAGTTCGGCACCCAACAGGCTCGACGCGCTGCCGCCGTGCTCGTCGATCAAACCACAGGCCATCGAACCAGATCCCAACCCAGCACTAGATTGCGTGCTGCGGTCCAAGGATTCGGCGAGGCTGACATTCGAAGCGCTGGGCACACCCCCCATCACCATCAAGGTGTACGAACCCAATGGGGCTCTGCGCCAAACCTTTACTGTTCCGGTCAACAAGCCGGAACGGACCCCACCGTTCCTTGCCGACCTTGATCGGGACGGCCGCGATGAGCTGATGGTGGTGTACAACGTCGGATCCGACGGCGACATCCTGGAGGTGTGGCGCGCGCACAAGGATTCGGGGAAGTTCTCCTCGGCAGGGCAGGTACTCGGTCACCCGGAATTCCGCACCACCGATGAAGGATTCGCCGCGTTCTATGCGAGCACCGGAGCCGGGTCGGGACGGGTCTCCATCTACCGATTCGCCAACGACAAGGTGCTGGAGCTGGGCATCCTGTTCGTCCAGGCCGCCGACTGGCCCGAACCGCCCGATCCGGCCCGTACCTGGTACACCAACGGAAACACGTTGTGCTCCTTCAACTACGACGACGACCCACCGGGACGAGCGGCACGAAGGAACCAGGCGCTGACGGATGCGGGCATCGACCCGCCAACCGCGCAGGACCGCTTCTGCAAGCAGCCCTGGGTCGCCGATATCTATAAGAAGCACTGACGAGCACCGAGCGTCAAGCTACGGCGGGATTTGAGCCGAATTGCCGCAGCAGCTTCACGCTCGGCGAAACAAAAAGGGCGCCCACCCGAAGGTGGACGCCCTTTCTGAAAGCGGGTACTAGACCTCGTTGACCGATCCGCCTGCGGCGGTGATCTTCTCGCGGGCCGATTCGCTGAACTTGTTGGCAGTGATCGACACCTTGACCTTGAGGTCGCCGTTGCCGAGCACCTTCACCAGCTCGTTCTTGCGCACCGCACCCTTGGCCACCAGTGCCTCGATGGTGACGTCGCCACCCTCGGGGAACAGCCGCTCGATGTCGGCCAGGTTCACCACCTGGTACTCGGTGCGGAAGCGGTTCTTGAAGCCCTTGAGCTTCGGCAGCCGCATGTGGATGGGCATCTGCCCACCCTCGAAGGTCACCGGCACGTTCTTGCGTGCCTTGGTGCCCTTGGTGCCGCGGCCGGCGGTCTTACCCTTGGACCCTTCACCACGGCCGACGCGGGTGCGCTCGGTCTTGGAGCCCGGGGCCGGGCGCAGATGATGCAATTTGATGGTCATTACTTCACATCCTCGACGGTGACCAGGTGGCGAACCACCTGGAGCAGGCCGCGGGTCTGCGCGTTGTCCTCACGGACAACACTCTGACGAATCTTGCGCAGTCCCAGTGTCTTCAATGATTCGCGCTGCTTCCACCGAGATCCGATGGTGCTGCGCACCTGAGTGATCAACAGATCAGCCATGACTGCCTCCCCGTGCTGCCGCAGCTGCGAACTCGGCGCGGGCCCGGAGCATGCCGGCCGGAGCCACATCCTCGATGGGCAGACCGCGGCGGGCCGCAACCTCTTCGGGGCGCTGCAACTGCTTGAGCGCCGCGACGGTCGCGTGGACCACGTTGATGGCGTTATCGCTACCGAGCGACTTGGCCAAAATATCGTGCACACCAGCGCATTCCAGCACCGCGCGAGCAGCGCCACCGGCGATCACACCGGTACCGGCCGAGGCCGGACGCAGCATGACGACACCGGCGGAATCCTCGCCCTGAACCGGGTGAGTGATGGTGCTGCCGATGAGCGGAACGCGGAAGAAGTTCTTGCGAGCCTCGTCCACACCCTTGGCGATGGCGGCCGGAACTTCCTTGGCCTTGCCGTAGCCGACGCCCACCATGCCGTTGCCGTCGCCGACGATCACCAGCGCGGTGAAGCTGAACCGGCGACCGCCCTTGACGACCTTGGAGACGCGGTTGATAGTGACAACCCGCTCCAGGTAGTTGCTCTTCTCGGCGTTGTCACGCCCACCGCGACGGTCGTCGCGGTTATCACGGCGCCCACGGCCGCCGTCGCGACCCTCGTTGGCGCCGCCGGCTGCACCGGGAGCGCCCGAATTGCGCTGCGCCATCATGCATTCCCTTCGTTGGAAGTCTCGAACATCAGAACACCAGCCCGTTCTCGCGGGCGGCATCGGCAAGTGCGGCGATCCGGCCGCCGTAGGTGTAACCACCACGGTCGAACACCACGGTGTCCACGCCGGCTGCCTTGGCACGCTCGGCGATCAGCTGACCGACCCGAGCGCTGCGCGCCTTCTTGTCGCCATCCACTGCCTGCACGTCGGGCTCGACGGACGAGGCCGCGGCCAGGGTGGTGCCGGTGAGATCGTTGACCAGCTGCACGTGGATGTGGCGGGCCGAACGGTTCACCACCAGACGCGGACGGGCGTCGGTACCCGACACCTTCTTGCGCAGACGCGCATGACGGCGCAGACGCGAGGTGCGACGCACCTCCGAGACGCTCTTGCCCACCGGCTCGTGCTGCTTTGATTCTGTCTTCGTTTGAGCCATGGTTACTTACCTGTCTTTCCGACCTTGCGGCGGATCTGCTCACCCTCGTAGCGGATGCCCTTGCCCTTGTATGGGTCTGGACGCCGCAGGCGGCGGATGTTGGCCGAGATCTGGCCAACCTTCTGCTTGTCGATTCCGCTGACCGAGAACTTGGTGGGGGTCTCGACCGCGAACGTGATGCCCTCGGGTGCCTCGATCAGCACCGGGTGGCTGTAACCGAGCGCGAACTCCAGGTTCGATCCCTTGGCCACCACGCGGTAACCCACACCGAAGATTTCCATCTTGGTGGTGTAGCCCTGGGTCACACCGGTCACCAGGTTGGCGATCAGGGTGCGGGACAGACCGTGCAACGAACGGCTACGCCGCTCATCGTCGGGGCGGGCGACCACAATGGCGCCATCATCGTTGCGCGACACCGAGATCGGCTCGCTCACTGTCAGTTCGAGGGTGCCCTTGGAGCCCTTGACGGAGATGCTCTGGCCGTCGATGTTGACGTCCACTCCGGCAGGAATCAGCACCGGCTGCTTACCAATACGCGACATGTTTTAGTCCTCCCCTACCAGACGAACGCGAGGACTTCGCCGCCCACGCCTTGTCGCGCTGCCTGGCGATCGGTGAGCAGGCCAGTGGACGTGGAGATGATCGCCACGCCGAGGCCGCCGAGAACCTTGGGCAGATTGGTGGATTTTGCGTACACACGCAGTCCGGGCTTCGACACGCGGCGCAGACCGGCGATGCTGCGCTCACGGCTGGGGCCGTACTTGAGCGAGACGACCAGGCTCTTGCCCACGCGGGCGTCCTCGGTGCGGTAGTCGGTGATGTAGCCCTCGCGCTTGAGGATCTCGGCGATATTGGCCTTGATCTTCGAATGCGGCAGGGTCACCTCATCGTGGTATGCCGAGTTGGCATTGCGCAGACGTGTCAGAAAGTCTGCGATCGGATCGGTCATAGTCATGACAGATTCCATCAACCTTTCTCGCCGCGGTTCCCATGCAGCATGCTCGCGCTGGTTCCCGTGAGGGCCTGGCACATCGCACGGTGGGCCTACTGCGAAGTGATTTTCCGTATCTGACCGGGTTCGGTCAGGGGTCGTGCATCAGCAGTGCTATCCATGAAGAAGACACATACCGACCGGCCATGGGCGAAACACAGCCCAGGCAACCGGTCAAGTGTAGGTGACCTGGACCTACGGACCAAATCGGCGACTGGCCGGCTCGGCGAGTCACCCGGTGGGTATCAGCGTGAACGGCAGCCGATAGGCCCCGGGGCCGTCATCGGCGCGTAGCCGAACGCTCGAACAAGATCCTCAGATCACCCCGAGGGCCACCATCGCATCGGCAACCCGCGTGTATCCGGCCAGGTTGGCACCGGTCGCGTAGTTGCCCGGGTCGCCGTAGTAGTCCGCGGTTTCGATGCAGGTGGCGTGGATCGACCGCATGATCGCCTGCAGGCGGGTCTCCGTCTGTTCGAAGGACCACGAATCACGGCTGGCGTTCTGCTGCATTTCCAGCGCACTGGTGGCGACCCCACCCGCGTTGGATGCCTTGCCGGGCGCGTACAGCACCGCCGCTTCCTGGAAGTACTTCACCGCCTCGGGGGTGCATGGCATGTTGGCGCCCTCGGCGACCAGTTGCACACCGTTCTCGATGAGCCGGCGCGCGTCCTTGCCGTCGAGTTCATTCTGGGTGGCGCAGGGCAACGCGACCTGGCAGGGAACCTCCCAGAGATTTCCGTCGGTGATCTGGCGCGCTCCCCCGCCGTGGGCGTCGACGTACTCGGACAGGCGGCCCCGGCGGACCTCCTTGATTTCCTTGAGGAGTTCGAGATTCAGACCGCGTTCGTCGACGACGTAGCCGTCGCTGTCCGAGCAGGCGATGACCTTCGCGCCCAACTGCTGAGCCTTCTCGACGGCGTAGATGGCCACGTTCCCCGCACCCGACACCACGACGGTCTTGCCGTCCAGCGCATCGGCCCGGGTACCCAGCATCTCCTGCGCGAACAGCACGACGCCGTATCCAGTTGCTTCGGTGCGCACCTGAGATCCGCCCCAGGGCAGCCCCTTACCCGTCAGCACACCGGATTCGTAGCGATTGGTGATGCGCTTGTACTGCCCGAAGAGGTATCCGATTTCGCGCTGGCCCACACCGATGTCACCCGCGGGGACATCGGTGTACTCGCCGATGTGCCGGTATAGCTCGGTCATGAACGATTGACAGAACCGCATGATCTCGGCGTCGGAGCGCCCCTTGGGATCGAAATCGGATCCGCCCTTGCCGCCACCGATTGGGAGCCCGGTGAGCGCGTTCTTAAACATCTGCTCGAAGCCGAGGAACTTCACGATGGACAGGTTGACGCTCGGGTGGAAGCGCAGTCCGCCCTTGTAGGGCCCCAGCGCGGAATTGAATTCCACCCGGTAGCCCCGGTTGATCTCGACGGCACCGTCGTCCCGGATCCACGGGACCCGAAAGATGATCTGCCGCTCCGGTTCGCAGATCCGTTCCAGGATCGCCCAACGGTCGTAATCCGGTGTCTTGCCTACCAACGGGGTGAGGCTGGCCATCACTTCGAAGACGGCCTGCTGAAACTCGGCCTCCCCTGGATTACGCGCGAGAACGGTCTCGAAACGCGGCTGAAAGACGGGGTGCAGAGCCTCTGGCATACCTAATAGGGTGCACCACAGGACTTTTGGCTAACGACGCGGTATCAAACCCGAATCAGGCTGCGGGCGCGGGCGCGGGGGCCAGTGCGTTGCCCTTGACGGTGTAGAAGGACGTGCCCTGCTCGGTCTGCGTCTTGATCAGCCCTGGTCCGGCGCTCTCCGGGTGCCCGTCGACCACTCCGACACGCGATAGCTTGGGGTTAGTGCCGACCGCATGCCAGATCGCCCATTTCTGGTCTTTGACGCGTGCATCCACCTGAACCAGCAGATCGTCGCGCCCGTCCTGGTCGAGATCACGCAACTCGACCTCGGCTTCGGCGTCGCTGAGCCAGCCGCCCTTGAAAGGTTCCGAGATCGTCTGCACAACCTTGCCGTCACCGGTACGCACCGTGATCGTGGTGGTTGCCCCTTCGGGCTGGGGTGTGCTGGTTTTCTCGAAACGCAGGCCAAGCTTGTCGCCGGACTGCAGTACCTCGGGCTCGGCGCTTGCCACACCCGGAAGTGCGATCAGCGCCAGCGCCGCGAGTGCCGGCGCCCATACCTTGGAGATTTCTCGTCGACCCTGCGAGATCTGCATCGGCTATCCATTCGTCATACTTTGCTCAGACGTGAGTTCTTTGACGCCTCTCGCTACCCAGACCTTGTAGTCAGCGAGCCCGTCGGGTCGCTGCCGACTTGCCAGCAATGCGACCTTCACAAAGGTATACCAGCAACGCAGGTGCCGCTAACCCAGCCATCCCTCGCGACGCGTAACCGTGCGCCACGTCACTGCGAGGCTCTGAACTGGCCACGGGCTGTTCGGACACCACGGCTCGATCATGCCTCCGGATCAACAGCAAAGAATCACGCCAGGCCGCCGGCCATGGACCCTGCAGCAAGCCTGGATAACCACGGACACGCCGGCATAGCGTCAAGAGTTGCTGACGGCAGTCAGAATCGCCACGACGATGGGCCGGGACAACACGTCCAGACCCAGTGCGTGCGCGCAGCCGGCCGCACTCTCAGGCCAACTGACAAGCATGTTCAGCGATACGGCGCGCGAACGCCGACTCCAGCCGCTGAGCTTCGCCGACGGTGATGCGGCCACCGCCGCGGGCCCCCAGCGCGATCCGATGTTCGTGCGGCACACGCCGTCCGGACACATCGTCGGCTCCAGATCAACACGGCATACTCCGAGAAGGCCCGCGGCGGCACGATGGCGACACTCACACCTCATATCCTGGGCATTTGTCGAGGTCCCAGTTCACGAAATGCGGCGGTGTGTGCACGACGACAGCCGGGACCTGCGCTCTCGCCCGGCAGGCGGAGTTCGCTGCAAAGATCATCGTCCAGTTTTGCTGCGCCGCCGCCGGGATAAATGCCTCGGCGAACTGACCGGCATCGGAATCGCCGACCAAAATCAACGACCGTGAATCAGCCTGCGCGCCGTCGGGCCAACGCCAGCACAGGCGGGTCTTGTCGTCATCCCGCATGTTGCCCAAGCACCTTCTGTCCGCATCCAGATGGCCCACTCTCTACGCGCGAGCATCAGGAATGGCCGGTGTGGCTATCTACGCGGCACCGAATGTCGACGTCGGCTAGTTCCAGAAACCGCACTGATGAGTGCTGGCGAAGCCTTCCATCTGCTTCGGGGCCGGTGGCGCCAGCCGCAGGAACGCCCCGCCCGCCGTGTACTTCGGCCATGTGGGCTGGCCCTCGACGTTGGGATCGCCTGTCTTCACGAACTGCGCCCAGTACCGGATCATCTGCGTCGACAGCGCTGCAGACTCTTGGTTCAGCGGTCTAGAGACATCGAAGAAGTACCCCAACTCAGATCCGTGCGAGGCCCCCAACGGCAACGGCGCGTCTCGATACTCCTTGTACGCCGGTGCGGCAGGGTCGGCGAATTCGTAGGCGTACACCGGGCCGCTTCTCGCCAATGCCTCGGCCATGTCAAGCGTCGGGCAGGCGAAGGTGTTGTCGGTGTCGACGGCCGCGAGTGCGGCGAGTACGTTTCCGCCGTACGCCGACAGTGGGTAGCGCAGTCCGAGTTCGGGCGCCTTGGCCCCGTACTTGCCCTCGAGCGCGCGCCGGTACTCGTCGGGCCCCTGGGGTGCGGGCGTGTGCCGGTATTGCTGGGCTTGAAACACGGTGGCCTCGTTCGTATTACTGCCGATGAGCACAGGGACCGAGGCGGCGAAGCGACTGATGTAGGCATCCAATGGCGGCATCGGAAGTTCCGGTGTACCCGTTACCGGGCTCACCGGTAGCCCGATCCCAGTGAATTGCGGGGAATCTCGTAGCGCATCGATAGACAGTGCACGCAAGCAGCGGGGGGTATCGGGTCCGGGCGGACAACCCACCTCGGCTGCATAGGCCGCACTATCGCGGACCGCGGTCGAGACTGCGGCCTGCGCCTGGCAGGGCGCGCTCTGCATGATGGCGGATCGGAACAATCCGGCGGCTCTCGGTGCCGCGATGAGATCGCACACCGACACCGCGCCGGCCGATTGTCCGGCGATGGTTACCTGCTGCGGATCTCCGCCGAATTCGGCGATGTTCTCACGCACCCACCGCAATGCCGCCTGCTGATCCAGTAGTCCGTAGTTGCCGATCCCGTCGGACAGGCCGAGCGCCGCCAAGTACCCCAACGTACCGAGCCGATAGTTGATGGTGACGACGACAATTCCGCCCTGCGCGGCGAGCTTTCGCGCGTCGTAACCGACACCGTTCCCGGCGATGAAGGCGCCGCCATGAATCCACACCAGTACCGGCACCTTCCCCTGGCTATGCCGTGGGGCGGTGACGTTGAGAATCAGGCAGTCTTCCTTTTGTGGCAGGTCGCTCTCGTGTCCGGGCTGCGGGCATTCGACGCCTTGCCCCGTCGCATCACGGGTGCCGGTCCACGGCGGCACGGGTTGCGGTGCAGCGAACCGCAGCGACCCCACCGGCGGCGCCGCGTACGGGATGGCTCTAAAAACTCGCACCGCATCGTCGACCTCCCCGCGGACCGCACCCGCACCGGTGGTGACGATGGTCGGGTCGTCCACAGGCCTGGGGCTGCATGACACCACCGACGCGAGGACAACCAACACAACCAACAAGAGTCGCGTCATGTCACGCACACCGCGCATTCTCTGGCACGGGCGCAAGCGTAATGGGCGTAGCCATCAAGGGTGGAAAGACGACAATAGGCCGGGACTCGCAAGTCCCGGCCTATTGCTCAGTCGTTTACCAGCTGCTCTTGCGGATGCCTGGCAGCTCGCCCGCGTGAGCCATCTCGCGCAGGCAGATTCGGCACAGGCCGAACTTGCGGAAGACGGCGTGCGGACGGCCACACCGGTTGCACCGGGTGTACGCGCGCACCGCGAACTTGGGCTTGCTGGCGGCCTTATTGACCAGAGCCTTCTTTGCCATATCAGTTCTCCTTGAAGGGGAAGCCGAGCTGGCGCAGCAGGGCCCGTCCCTCGTCGTCGGTGGTCGCCGAGGTGACGACGGTGATGTCCATGCCACGCGGACGGTCGATGGAATCCACGTCGATCTCGTGGAACATCGACTGCTCGGTGAGACCGAAGGTGTAGTTGCCCTTGCCGTCGAACTGCTTGGGCGACAAGCCGCGGAAGTCGCGGATACGCGGGAGCGCGATGGACACGAGGCGGTCCAGGAACTCCCACATGCGATCGCCGCGCAGCGTGACGCGAGCGCCGATCGGCATGCCTTCGCGCAGCTTGAACTGGGCGATGGACTTGCGAGCCTTGCGGATCTCCGGCTTCTGGCCGGTGATCAGGGCCAGATCGCTGACGGCGCCGTTGATCAGCTTGGCGTCACGGGCGGCGTCACCGACACCCATGTTGACGACGACCTTCACGATGCCCGGGATCTGCATCAGGTTGGCGTACTTGAACTCTTCGTTCAGCGCGGGCTTGATCTCCGCGCGGTAGCGAAGCTTCAGGCGGGGCTGTGTCTTCTCTGCGTTTTCTACGGTGGTCATCAGATGTCCTTCCCGTTACGGCGGGAGATGCGGACCTTCTTGCCGGTCTCGTCGTCGATGCGGTAGCCGATGCGGGTCGGCGTGCCGTCGGAGTCGATCACCATCACGTTCGACACGTGGATGGCGGCCTCCTGCGTGACGATGCCACCGGAGGATGCACCGCGCTCATTGGCCGATTGGGGGGTGTGCTTCTTGATCCGGTTCACGCCCTCGACGAGGACCCGGTTGCGCTCGGGGTAGGCCGCGATGACCTTGCCCTTGGCGCCCTTGTCCTTGCCGGCGATGACGAGAACGGTGTCGCCCTTGTGCACCTTCATTTACAGCACCTCCGGGGCGAGCGAAACGATCTTCATGAACTTCTTCTCGCGCAGCTCACGACCGACGGGCCCGAAGATGCGGGTACCACGCGGGTCGTTGTCGGCCTTGATGATGACGGCAGCATTTTCATCGAACTTGATGTAGCTGCCGTCGGCGCGGCGACGTTCTTTGACGGTGCGAACTATGACGGCCTTGACGACCTCACCACGCTTGACGGTGCCTCCGGGGATGGCGTCCTTGACGGTCGCCACAATGATGTCCCCGATTCCGGCGTAGCGTCGCGACGAGCCACCGAGCACCCGGATGCACAAGATTTCCTTGGCACCGGTGTTGTCGGCGACCTTCAGCCGTGACTCCTGCTGAATCACTGGTCACTCCTTACAGACCTGGATGTGTATGTGCGGCGGATTCCGACCCGGCGCACGCGGTCATGTTGTCTCAGGGCACGCATCATCCCCGGGTTTTCGCCTGGTGGGGATGCCTACCTGCCCCGGGGTGCCAAGCACCCACAAGACAACCGCCCTAGTGTAGGGGAACCCGCAGGTCGGATACAAATCCGCACGCTAGGCTCTCGACGCGGATTCGGGCCGGGCCGAGACGATCCGGGTGAGCAACGCGGACATCACGCCCCACTCCAGGGTATAGACGATGATCCCCGGCCACATCCGTTCTTTGGCCATGATCCACAGCACGGCTACCAGCGCTTCTTCGGAGGAGAACCCGGCGACGTCGTCGGGGTCTCGCGTCGATAACGCGGGCGAGGCGTTCGGGATGAGTCGCGTGAAGTCGTCCGTTTCGCGCAGGCGCCCGCCCGGCCAGAGGGAGAACAGCTCCTCGGTGATCGGCTCGAACTCACTGAATCCGAGAGTCAGCTCGCCGGTAGCGGGATTCACGACTTCCACCCGCCCGAACGCCCCTTCATGGGCGTCGATCCGTGCAATGAGGTCCTCCAGGGCGTCCCATTGCTCCTTCGACAATTTCCCGAAGAACTCGCCGAACGTCGCGAACGGGCCCACCTCCAGTAGCTGATCGGACTCAAAGGCTCCGGATATCGATGCAGGCTCGGCCCTGCGCCGCCTGAACCACCGCATATCGCGCACTCCCCTATCGGTTGAATGCCGGACCTTGCTCGCGATCGAGGTAGGTGTCGGACTTGTTCTTGAGGAAGAACAGGTAGACCGCCAGCGAGATCGCGATGCACACCGTCACATACGTGATGAACAGCGGGACCTGACCGTGCTCCTTGAGGGCCTGATAGATCAGCGGCGCGGTGCCGCCGAACACCGAATTAGCAAGGGCGTAGCCAACTCCCACACCGAGGGCCCGCACATGCGACGGAAAGAGCTCGGACTTGACCAGTGCATTAATCGACGTGTATCCGGTCAAGATTACGTAGGCGCCGCCGACCAGCAGGAACGACGCGATCGGCGAATGCGTCTGGGGCAGATACGTAATGAGGATGTAGGTGTAGATGAGCGCACCGAACCCGAACCACAGCAGCAGCGGCTTGCGGCCAACCTTGTCGCTGATGATTCCCCCGACGGGCTGCAGCAGCATCAGGAAGATGAGGCCCGCCAAGTTGATCCAGGTGGCAGTCATCTCGTGGCCCTTGTAGGCGGTCTTGACGATCGCGGGAGCGTTGACGCTGTAGGTATAGAACGCGACGGTGCCGCCCATCGTGATGAGGAAGCACAGCAGCAGCGGTTTCCCGTACCGGGTGAGCAGCTCGCGCATCGATCCGGAGCTGGTGTCCTCGCCTGCCTTGATGGCCGCCAGCTGTTCGGTACTGAGCGATTCATCCATGGTGCGCCGCAACCAGTAGACGACGATGGCCGCCATACCGCCGACGGCAAACGCTATGCGCCAACCGAATTCATGAACCTGCTCGCTGTCGAAGACGGTCAGGATGATCAGCAGCGTGAACTGGGCAAGCACATGGCCGCCGACCAGGGTCACGTACTGGAACGATGAGAAGAACCCGCGTCGTTCACGTGTCGCCGTCTCGGACATGTAGGTGGCCGAGGTGCCGTATTCGCCTCCGGTGGCGAAACCCTGGACCAGCCGGCACAGGATCAGGACGATGGGCGCCGCCATCCCGATGCTGGTGCGCGACGGGACCAGTGCGATGACCAGCGAGCAGGCCGCCATCATCGAAACACTGAACGTCAGGGCCGCCCGGCGACCGTGCCGGTCGGCGAACCGGCCGAAGAACCACGATCCCAGCGGCCGAGTGATGAAGGTGACGGCGAAGATCGCGTAGACGTAGATCGTCGAATTCTGGTCCGCTTCATCGAAGAACTGCTTCTCGAAGTACGTGGCGAAGACCGTATAGACGTACACGTCGTACCACTCGACGAGATTGCCCGACGATCCTCTGATGGTGTTCCAGATGGCGCGGCGCGTCTGCGCCCGGCCCGACGGACTTGGTGCGTCAGCGGTCGAAACGGTCATCCACGTCTCCAGACGGTTGGCGTTGCCCAGCCGACGGCCACGTTAATGCAAGAAGACGGCTACTGGCCGTCCGACGGCCCCGGCGGCGGTCCGTGACGGCCGGGCTCGGCGACCGGCGCAGTGGTGGTCGGGGGGGCCGCAACCGGTTCTCCGACGGCAGGCGCGTTAGCGGCCGGCAACATCCAAGCCGGCGGCGCCTTGCTCGATGGCCCCACTGCCGCGGGCTTCGGCGTGGACGACGGCGATGTGGACGACGGAGCTGGCGCCCCGGTGCTGGAGGGTGTCGTCGATCCGCTCAACGGGTTCGCGCTCTTGGAAGTGGGCGCACCGCTGGTCGCGGACGGTGTGGTGCTGCTCGAGGAGGCAGCGGCGCTACTGCTGGCGGCAATGGTGGCCAGGCGCTTGGCGACGAAATCGGCGGCTCGGTCGGCAGACCCGTCCGATTTGTATTGCATGTGCGGGCCCAGGCCGCCGCCCGCGGGGTCACAGATCCCGTCACCGGGATTGCAGATGTCGATGACCTTGCTGCGCTGATCGTCCTTGATCGACAGGTCAAGGTTCATGCCGTTGACCTGCCAATTTCTGGGATTGCCGATCAGCACGATCGCGGCGACGCGCTGTTCCAGGTCGCGTGGGAGTGGATTGTTGAAGGTAAGTCCGGTTCCGTTGGTTCCCATCAGTACGTCCACCACGGCGCCGCCCTGGGAAAACCCGCCGAGCACAAATTGCGTGTTGGGGCAGGCCCGTCCGACGTCCTGGACGTGGGCGCTCATGTCGTTGGAGCCGTCGCCGGCGCGCACGAAGTCGAAACTCGCGGGGTAATTGACTGCGTAGATATCGACGGACTTACCGGGTAGCCGATCGACCAATTCGTCGGTGAACGCTTTCCCCACGTCGCCCAGCCCCGGCGAGTCGTTGGTCCCGCGAGCGAACGACACATCCACGTCTGGACAACCCGCGGCCTTGGCAGTGGAAAAGTTCTCACTGTAAGTAGCGAATACCGTGGCCGTCGCCGCGATCACCGCGAAAGTTCCAACCCCGACCGATGCTTTTTTGACGTATCGGTTCATTCATCCAGCGTAGACACCTCTGCCCACACGTTGACAGAATTGAAGCAATGCGAAATCGACTCTAACCGTGCTCTTATCCAACTAGGCGTTCGACGTTCCTGGCCTCCATCGCACTGAACACCTTCTGCGTCACGATGACAGTGCCGATCAGACCATCCATCATCGCGACCCGATCCGACCGGCGACGGTCCAACCAGCCACAGCACGCGGTGAAATCCGTTTCGGACTCCATGCCATTCCACAGCGGGGCTTTGTCTTTGATCCGGGTATCGATGGCGTCCTGCTCGGCACTCACCACACTCTCAAGCTCGATGGTCATGCTGCCGGCGCGGTTCAGCTTCTTGAGATCCACGATCGTGGCGTTCTTCTTGATCGGGTCAATGTCGAAGGAGGTGACGCGGAGCTCGAGACGCGAGAGCCTGCCGAGAACAGATCCGGTCGCAGAGTCGAGCTCCGAGGCTTGCTTGAGGAGGCCGGTTGCCTGCTTCGCCAGGTACAGCCGCTGCATGTGAATGTCGTACGGGAAAGGGTTGCGGCCCCAATCAACTATCGCGTCATCCTGAAGAACGCCGCCCGATTCCACGACGCTACGTTCCAGTTGTGCGAGGTCGTCTTTCATGGCTTGCATTCGCACGGAAAGCTTGCCAACGACCCGCTCGGCCACGGAAATGACCTCGGCCTCCTCGGCCATGTTTCTCGCACTCACGCGATATGCCGCGCGAACTCGCGCGACTGATTCGCTCACCATGCCATCGAGCCCCAAAGCGATGGCGTCAAGTCGGTCGCACGTTCGTTGAGAGCTGGCTCTACGCTCCCTCAAATCTCCGGCCAACTGGGCGAACCCATGCGATGACCATTCGCGGATAGTCGAGATATCGATCATGTGCGGTTCCCCCATCGATTGTGGTTCTTACTAGTCCGATGAGGGCGGAACCGATTTGGTTCCATCGATATTCAGTTGTGGATCAATCGATTTCGAGCCCTACAAACGGAGCTTTGAGATATCGATCTGATCCTCAGCCAGACGCGGAAACCTATCTGCGCTCGCTCGTTCCCGGTTCTCAAAGAGGGAAGAAGCGACGAAGAGACCGCTTGCGAGTCCGGCCAACAGCGCTGCGCGGGCTCTCCGCCGCCCGCTCAGCCAATCGGTGTCCCAAGTCGCCGCGAAAGCTCGATAAGCCTCATAGGAACTCATACCCGCCCAGGCATCGCCAAGGCTGGACAGGCCACCAGCACCTTGGTCGATTCGCTTTTGTACTTCGTCGGCACTGTTCTCAAGGCTGATCGTCGCGTTGGCGATCTCCCTGAGCGCGCGTGGATCGACGTCCAGGACTGGACTTGACCCGCCATCGCCAGCGCCGCCCTTCGACGTGCCCTGGCTGTTGATCAGTTGAAGCGCCTCAGTCATGCTCGTGTCCGCCGCTCTGGCGCTCCTCAGCATCAATACGGCGTCGCCTCGATAATTCGCGGCGTTGCTTTCGTCCAGCGGAGTGGCTCCCGAGGGGAGTGTGATTGTTCCGTCGTCATCGTTGACGTTCGCGCCAACCTCGTTTGCCCACTTGTACAGCCGGGCCGCCCCTGGTCGATACTCCCTCGCCAGGTCAGTTATCCGCCGGGTCAGGGGCACCAACCCGCCAATGTTTATCGACTCGGTCAGCAACTCCGCGGCGCCATTCTTGAATCGCTGGGAGTAGGCGTCGACGGTCTGGCCAGAATACGAGTCGAGCGGGCGCCGTATCTCCAACAGCCGCTCAGAGCTTCCTTCCGAGCTTGCGGCTCGTTCCGACAGACGCGTAGTCAGCATCTGAAAATCCCTCGGGTCCCATTTTTGGATTGTCCTTAGGTTGAGCATCTCCACTCCCGCCCACGCCACATCGGTTCTTTAACTACTCCGATGCGCCGAGCCCCGATTTGGTTCCATCGAACTTCTGTTCGCACCCCGCCCGACCCACCACAACCCACTCAGCGGACACCGCCGTCGCCCGAAACTGAAACACGTTCTACTCTTGTCTGGTGGACGTGACATACGAGGGCACCAAGAAAGAACTGGCCACCGATCAGGGGACGCTGCGCTACCACGAAGCGGGCCCAGCCGGTGAGGGTGAGCCGCTGATCCTGCTGCACGGCTCCGGACCCGGCGTGACGGGGTGGCGCAACTTCCGCGGAAATCTCGGGGTTTTCGCCGAGCATTTCCACACCTACGTCCTGGAATTCCCCGGTTTCGGCGTCAGCGACGCCGTCGAGGGCCACCCCGTGCTGACTGCCGGCGCCTCCGTCATCCGCTTCATGGACGGCCTCGGTATCGAATCCGCTGCAGTCGTCGGTAACTCGATGGGCGGCGTGGTCGGCATCAACCTGGCCATCAAGCATCCGGACCGGATCAAGAAGCTCGTCACCATCGGCGGCGTCGGGCCCAACATCTTCAGCCCGAGCCCCAGCGAGGGCCTGCGCTTGCTGCAGGAGTTCACCGACGGCCCCGACCGCGACAAGCTCGTGCGCTGGCTCAACTCCATGGTGTGGGATCCCGCACTGGTCACCGAGGAGCTCATCGAGGAGCGCTGGGAAGCCGCCATCAACCCTGACGCACACAAGACGGCGCAGCTGATGTACGGATCCAAAGCCTTTGCGATGCAACAGAAATTCCTCGCGAACGCCGACATCGCGCCGTACTGGGCCATGATGCACAAGATCAAATGCCCCACCCTGCTCACCTGGGGCCGCGATGATCGCGTCAGCCCCCCGGACATGGCGATCGTGCCAATGCGGCTCATCCCCAACGCCGAGCTGCACATCTTCCCCAACAGCGGTCACTGGGTGATGATCGAGGCTAAGCAGGCCTTCGAGCAGACGGTCGTCGACTTCCTGAGGCGCTAACCTCTGCGCCGAGAATGCATCTATGCAGACAAAACGCGAGTAGCGGTCTGCATAGATGCATTCTCGGCGCGGTCGCACAACGCAAAAGCGCGCCGCCCCTTTCGGGAACGGCGCGCTTTACGCGTTTGACGTGACGTGGCCTTTACTTGGCTTTCTCCAAAACCTCGACCAGGCGCCACCGCTTGGTGGCCGACAGTGGCCGGGTCTCCATCAGCGAGACGCGGTCGCCGACACCGGCGTCACCGTTCTCGTCGTGGGCCTTGACCTTCGACGTGGTGCGAATGATCTTGCCGTACAGCGCGTGCCGGGCACGGGCCTCGAGCTCGACCACGATGGTCTTCTGCATCTTGTCCGAGACGACGTAGCCGATGGCGGTCTTACGACGCCCGCGGGGCTGCTCGGTGGCCGGGGTGTGCTTGGGGCCCGGGGCCTTCTTGGTGTCGCTCACTTGCTGTCCTCGCTATCGGGTCCTGCGGCCAATCCGAGCTCGCGCTCGCGCATGACCGTGTAGATGCGCGCGATCTCCTGGCGCACCGCACGCAGCCGACGGTTGTTGGCGAGCTGACCGGTGGCCATCTGGAAGCGCAGGTTGAACAGCTCTTCCTTCGACTCACGCAGCTTGGTGACCAGCTCGTCCTCGGTGCTTTCCCGCAGTTCGCCAGCGGAAATTCCCACTGCCATCAGAACTGCTCCTCTCGTGTGATGATGCGCGCCTTGATCGGCAGCTTGTGGATCGCCCGGGTGAGGGCCTGCCGAGCAGTCGCCTCATCGGGGTAGCTCAGTTCGAAGAGCACACGGCCCGGCTTCACGTTGGCAATCCACCACTCCGGTGAACCCTTACCGGAACCCATGCGGGTCTCGGCGGGCTTCTTGGTCAGCGGGCGGTCCGGGAAGATGTTGATCCACACCTTGCCGCCACGCTTGATGTGCCGGTTGATGGCGATACGAGCGGCCTCGATCTGCCGGTTGGTGACGTACGCGTGGCCCAGCGCCTGAATGCCGTACTCACCAAAGGCAACAGTGGTACCGCCGGAGGCGGTGCCCTTCTTCTTCGGGTGGTGCTGCTTGCGGTGCTTGACCTTACGGGGAATCAGCATGTTCAGCTCTCCGTGCTTGTCTCGGCCGCCGGAGCCGCAGCACCGGCGACAGTGGCGGATGCCTCTCCGCCCGATTCCACGGCGGCACGGCCGGCCTCAGTGCTCGTCGCGGTGGTACCCGAGGCGCCACTACGACGCGGACGGGCACCGGCCGGACGCTCACGGCGCGGACGGTCACCGGCAGGCGCGGCCACCGAGGCGGCGAGCTCGCGCTTGCCACCGACGATGTCGCCCTTGTAGATCCACACCTTCACGCCGATGCGGCCGAAGGTGGTCTTGGCCTCGTACAGGCCATAGTCGATATCGGCACGCAGCGTGTGCAGCGGCACCCGACCCTCGCGGTAGAACTCCGAGCGGCTCATCTCGGCGCCGCCGAGGCGGCCCGAGCACTGCACCCGGATCCCCTTGACGTTCGGCTGGCGCATGGCCGACTGGATGGCCTTGCGCATCGCGCGACGGAACGCCACACGATTCGAGAGCTGCTCGGCGACACCCTGGGCAACCAGCTGCGCCTCGGCCTCAGGGTTCTTCACCTCGAGGATGTTCAGCTGCACCTGCTTCTTGGTCAGCTTCTCCAGGTCCGTGCGGATGCGGTCGGCCTCGGTGCCACGACGGCCGATGACGATGCCGGGACGCGCGGTGTGGATATCAACGCGAACCCGGTCACGGGTGCGCTCGATCTCCACCTTGGCGATACCGGCACGCTCCAGGCCGGTGGCCAGCAGGCGGCGGATGGCCACGTCTTCCTTGACATAGTCCGCGTACTGCTTGTCGGCGTACCAGCGGGACTTCCAGTCGGTGGTGATACCGAGACGGAAACCGTGCGGATTGATTTTCTGGCCCACTAGCGCGAGCCTCCCTTCGCCTCGGCGGTGGTCTTCTTGGCGGCGGCCTTCGAGCCCTCGGCCCGGCGGGCGCGAGAGCCGGCTTGTGAGGACGCAGCCTTACCGCCCTTTTCGCTCTTCGGACGGCTCTCCACCACCACGGTGATGTGGCTGGTGCGCTTGCGGATCCGGAACGCGCGACCCTGCGCGCGGGGACGGATGCGCTTGGCGGTCGGGCCCTCGTCGGCGAAGATCTCCGACACCACGAGGGTGGCGGGATCTAGGCCGTCGTTGTTCTGTGCGTTGGCGGCAGCGCTGGCGATGACCTTGGCCACCGGCTCGCTGGCGGCCTGCGGGGCCCACCGGAGGATGTCGATCGCGTCAGTCACCGACTTGCCGCGCACCAGGTCAATGACCCGGCGTGCCTTGGTCGGCGAGACCCGCACAAAGCGGGCAACGGCCTTGGCCGTCGGGAAGGCGGATAATTCGGTCGTTGTCATCGCCGCTTGCTCTTTCGGTCGTCCTTGATATGACCCTTGAAGGTCCGCGTCGGAGCGAATTCACCGAGCTTGTGACCGACCATCGATTCGCTGACAAAGACGGGCACGTGCTTGCGTCCGTCATGCACCGCGAAGGTGTGGCCGATGAAGTCGGGGAGGATCGTCGACCGGCGTGACCAGGTCTTGATGACCTGCTTGCTGTTCTTCTCGTTCTGCACGTCGACCTTCTTGATCAGATGGTCGTCGACGAACGGGCCCTTCTTGAGGCTGCGTGGCATCGCTGGCTACTCCTAGCGCTTGTTCTTGCCGGTGCGCCGGCGTCGGACGATGAGCTTGTCGCTCGCCTTGTTCGGCTTGCGAGTACGGCCCTCGGGCTTGCCCCACGGGCTGACGGGGTGACGACCACCGGAGGTCTTACCCTCACCACCACCGTGCGGGTGGTCGACCGGGTTCATCACGACACCACGGACGGTCGGGCGCTTGCCCTTCCACCGCATACGGCCGGCTTTACCCCAGTTGATGTTGCCCTGCTCGGCGTTACCCACCTCGCCAACAGTGGCGCGGCAGCGCACGTCGACACGGCGGATCTCACCGCTGGGCATACGCAGGGAGGCGTAGGCGCCTTCCTTGCCTAGCAGCTGGATACCAGTACCGGCCGAACGGGCCAGCTTGGCTCCGCCACCGGGCCGCAGCTCCACCGCGTGGATGGTGGTACCCGTGGGGATGTTGCGCATCGGCAGGTTGTTACCGGGCTTGATGTCGGCATTGGCGCCCGACTCAACCACGTCGCCCTGCGAAAGTCCCACTGGCGCAATGATGTAACGCTTCTCGCCGTCCAGGAAGTGCAGGAGTGCGATGCGCGCAGTGCGGTTGGGGTCGTACTCGATGTGCGCGACCTTGGCGTTGACGCCGTCCTTGTCGTGGCGACGGAAGTCGATCAGCCGGTAGGCACGCTTGTGGCCACCACCCTTGTGACGAGTGGTGATGCGACCGTGAGCGTTACGGCCACCAGTGCCGTGCAGCGGACGGGTCAGCGACTTCTCCGGAGTCGAGCGAGTGATCTCCGAGAAATCGGCGACGCTCGAGCCACGACGACCCGGGGTCGTCGGCTTGTATTTGCGAATAGCCATGTCTCTAGTCCTCTACTCCCCGCGATTACGCGGGGGCTCCAAACAGGTCGATCGGCTTGCTACCCGGTGCCAGCGTGACGATGGCGCGCTTGGTGCTCTTGCGCTGTCCGAAACCGGTGCGGGTGCGCTTGCGCTTGCCCTGCCGGTTCGCGGTGTTCACCGAAGACACCTTGACACTGAAGATCTGCTCGATCGCGATCTTGATCTGCGTCTTGTTCGAGTCCGGGCGGACGACGAAGGTGTACACGTTGTCTTCGATCAACGAGTACGACTTCTCCGAGATCACCGGGGCCAGAATGATGTCGCGGGGGTCAGTGATGGTTGCCATCAGGCCGACACCTCCTCTTTCTTCTTGGCGGCCGCGCTGATAAAGCCATTCAGCGCCTCGATGCTGAACACCACGTCGTCGGCCTTCAGCACGTCGTAGGTGTTGAGCTGGTCATAGGCGAGCACATGCACGTTCGGCAGGTTCCGGACGCTCTTGACCGAAGTCAGATCGTCGCGACCCAGCACCACCAGCAGCTGCTTGCGGTCGGTGATCTCGGCCAGGAACGACTTCGCGCCCTTGGTCGAAGGATCCTGTCCGGCAACCAGTTCGGTGATCGCGTGGATGCGGCCGTTGCGGGCCCGATCCGACAGCGCACCGCGCAGGGCGGCAGCGATCATCTTCTTGGGGGTCCGCTGGCTGTAGTCACGCGGCTGCGGGCCGTGGACGACACCACCACCGGTGAACTGCGGGGCACGGGTCGAACCCTGACGGGCACGGCCGGTTCCCTTCTGCCGGTACGGCTTCTTGCCGCCACCGGACACCTCGCCACGACGCTTCGTGGAGTGGGTGCCCTGACGGCCGGCCGCCAACTGAGCGGTCACCACCTGGTGCAACAACGCGATATTGGCTGGGGCGTCAAACAATTCGGCCGGCAGCTCGATGGAGCCGTCCGTCTTGCCACCCGGAGCCTTGACGTCAATATTCAAAGCGCTCATTACTTCTCACCTCGCTTGACAGCGGTGCGGACCACAACGAGGCCACCCTTACGACCGGGGATGGCGCCCTTGATCAGTAGCACACCGTTCTCGGCATCCACCTTGTGCACCACCAGGTTCTGAGTGGTGACGCGATCGCTACCCATACGTCCGGACATCCGGGTGCCCTTGAAGACACGGCCGGGGGTGGCGCAGCCACCGATCGATCCGGGACGACGGTGCACGGCCTGCGCACCGTGGCTGGCGCCCTGGCCGCTGAAGCCGTGACGCTTCATGGTTCCGGCGAAGCCCTTGCCCTTGGATGTTCCGGTGACGTCGACAAACGCGCCGTCACTGAAAATCTCGGCGGTCAGTTCCTGACCCACCTCGTACTCGGCGGCGGCAGCTTCGTCTTCCAGACGCAGCTCGGCCAGGTGACGACGCGGGTTGATGCCCGCGGCCGTGAACTGACCGGCGACCGGCTTGGTCACCTTACGGGGGCTGATCTCACCGAACGCGAGCTGAATGGCACTGTAGCCGTCCTGCTCGGGGGTGCGGATGCGGGTCACCACATTGGGTCCGGCCTTGACGACGGTCACCGGGACAACCCGGTTGTTGTCGTCAAACACCTGTGTCATACCCAGTTTGGTGCCCAGAATTCCTTTTCTTGCCATGGTTTCTGGATCTCCTACTGAATATTCACGTCGACGCTGGCCGGCAGGTCGATGCGCATGAGCGCGTCAACCGTCTTGGGCGTCGGGTCGAGGATGTCGATGAGCCGCTTGTGGGTACGCATCTCGAAGTGCTCGCGCGAGTCCTTGTACTTGTGCGGCGACCGGATAACGCAGTACACGTTCTTCTCGGTCGGCAGCGGCACAGGCCCAACGACACTCGCGCCGGTACGGGTCACCGTCTCCACGATCTTGCGCGCAGAGGCGTCAATCGCCTCATGGTCATAGGCCTTAAGCCTGATGCGGATCTTCTGTCCCGCCACGCTTCCTACCTCTACTGTCACTGGTCCGGGGCACGCTCTCGCGCGCAAACCCGATACCGCCGCTGTTTACCTGTCTTAGTTCACCGACCCCCGCGGTCGGGCGTGTCGCCCTCGCGCGCAGTCGTCCGCGTCGAAAATTCTCGTCGCTTGGACCGGGCCGACGCGCCCGTAAGGGCGCTAGTGGTTCGCCGTCCCCGTTCGCGCGCCGTCTAACAGCGTCGCAACCGGTTCACGGCAACCCGAACAGTATGCCTCATCTCGCGTCATGCGCCAAATCCCTGCAACCGGCATGACGGCGACGCGGTGCGATGCACCTGACCTGCTGTTCTGAAGCCGCCTGAGATCGCGGTACGAAGACCAATACAGGAGGATTCGCGCGGCGCAGTCGCGCTCCGATAGAGGGCGTTCGTTCTTGCGGCCCCAGCCCGTTCTATCCGGCAAGGCGCCAGTTGACCGGACGACGTCAACACGAATCTTACTTTCGAGTAAGGTACGTGCCGTGAGCGCATCTCCCACCTACAAGATCTGGCAGCGTCTGCAGAACAAGCCCGGCGGCTCCGCCCTGTTCTCCGCCGCCATGATGGCCCGTGTCCCCTACTTCGCCTCGGTGGTGCCGCACGTGCACCGGATGGAGCCGGGCTACTGCGAGGTGACCGCCCCCAAGTGGTACTTCGTCTACAACCACATCAAGACCTTCCATGCCATCGCGGCGTGCAACCTGGCCGAGGTCGCGATGGGGATGCTGATGGAGGCCACCACCCCGTCATCGCATCGCTGGATCCCCAAGGCGATGAACGTCCAGTACCTCGGCAAAGCGACGACTTCACTGCGCGCGGTTGCCAAGCTGGAGGGCCTCGACTTCGCCTCGATCACCGAGGGCACCGACGTCGTCGTGCCGATCAGCATCACCGACCGCGACGGCAAGGAAGTAGTGAAGGCCGAGATCACCACCTGGGTGACGCCCGCCTAGTCGTCAGATTTGGTCGTTAGGGCCAAATCTATGGTGCGCCGCGCGCACACTGCGGCCATGGCCACTGCACTATCTGACATCGAAGACGCCGGCCGCGTGTTGGCCGATCCCACCGCATACGCCGACGAGCCCCGTCTGCACGCTGCGATGACCCTGCTGCGGCGCGAGCAGCCCGTGACGAAGGTGATTACCGACAACTATCGACCGTTCTGGGCGATCACCAAGCACGACGACATCATGGACATCGAGCGCGATAACGCACTCTGGCTCAACGAACCACGTCCGCTCCTGATGAACCTGGAGCAAGAGGCCGAGCTGGACAAGCAGGCCGCGATGGGGATCGAGCTCAAAACCCTCGTCCACATCGACGATCCCAAACACCGTGTGCTGCGCGCGATCGGCGCCGACTGGTTCCGGCCGAAGGCCATGCGGGACATGAAGATCCGGACCGACGAGCTGGCCACCAGATATGTGAACAAGCTGATGGACACGGGCGGAAGTTGCGATTTCGCGCAGGACGTCGCGGTGCACTTCCCGCTGTACGTCATCATGTCGCTGCTCGGCATTCCCGAGTCAGACTTTGACCGGATGCTCAAACTCACCCAGGAACTCTTTGGCGGCGACGACACCGAGTTCCAACGCGGCGCTACCGCCGAGGAGCAGCTGCTGGCACTGCTGGACTTCTTCGGATACTTCAGCGGACTCACTGCGTCGCGGCGCGAGAGTCCCACCGAAGATCTGGCATCGACCATCGCCAACGCAAAGGTCGACGGCGAGCTGCTCTCGGACGTCGACACTGCCTCGTATTACACGATCATCGCCACCGCGGGACACGACACCACCAGCGCCACCATCGCCGGCGGGCTCGAAGCGCTTGTGCAGCACCCGGACCAGCTCGCCCGGCTGCGCGAAAACCCCGACCTCATGCCGCTGGCGGTTGACGAGATGATCCGTTGGGTTACGCCCGTCAAGGAGTTCATGCGAACGGCCACCGCCGACACCGAGATTCGCGGCGTGCCGATCGCCGCGGGCGAATCGGTGCTGCTGTCCTACCCGTCAGGCAATCGCGATGAGGACATCTTCACCGAGCCGTTCACCTTCGATGTCGGACGAGATCCCAACAAACACTTAGCATTCGGATTCGGGGTGCACTTCTGCCTCGGTGCGGCGCTGGCACGGATGGAGGTCAACAGCTTTTTCTCGGCGCTGCTACCCAGGCTGGAATCCATCGAGATTGCCGGGGACATCGCGCGAACGTCGACGATATTTGTCGGCGGCATCAAACACCTGCCAATCCGCTACACGTTGCGCTAAGTAAGCCGAGCGGAGCCGTCCGCGCTCACTTCGATTGAAGCACCGGCGATATCGGTGTCCACAATCTCCGCGGCGGCCTCGCGATCGTCGATCTTGGCGAAGGTTCGCGCTCCCTTCGGCGTGCGCACGCTGACGAATGTCTGGAACGGCGATCCGTCACGCCCGTAGTTGACGGTCCACGCTTCCACCGTCGCCTCTCCCGAATAGCCGTCGGCCGCCTCGGTTTTAGGCTCACGATCAACCTGAGTCTGCACGTCCTCATATCTGAATCCACTCGCGGGCGGCTCGGTTCCGTAGATGCCAAGGGCGTGCTTGGTGAGGTATCCGCCGTTCGCGGTGATCAGCCCTTTGGCACCCGGACGCTCGCGCAGTCGTTCGGCCATGGTGCCAATCGCATGGGTGACGTAGTTACACCACGGTCCCCCGGCGAACGTCAGTCCCCCGGTGACCGTGAGCGGCCGAGTCGGGTCATCGACTGCAAGTCCCAGCTCGGTGGCCGCAACCTGCACCGCTGACGGGAAGCAGGAATAGATGTCAATCAGGCCGATGTCGTCGGCACCCAGCCCGGCGAGATTGAACACCTTCTTCCCCGCGAGACGGATCGCCGGAGACCGATGCAATTCTTCGCGTTCACTGAGCGCGAAGGTGTCGTTGGCGTGAGCGCCGGCGAGTGGAAAAATCCAGCGGTCCTTGGGAATTCCCAGCCGTCCCGCTGTTTCCACCGAAGTCAGCAGCACCACCGCACCCTGCTCGACCATGTTGTTGGAGTTCATCAGCTTGGTGTACGGCGAGCTGATCCATCGGTTGTCCGGGCCAGGCGCGGCGATCTCCTCGGCGGTATAAGCATCGTTGGACCAGGCATGGGTGTTGTTCACCGCGACCGCGTTGAACCGCTGCCACAACCGAGAAATCGCGGCGCGGTGCTCCGCCATCGATGCACCGTTGGCGATGCGAATCGCCTGCTCGAAAAGCGGGTAGACATGACCCGGAGAGATCAGGCCGATCGCGGTCTCCGCGGCACCCACTTGATCCATGCGCCCGCCGAGAATCGTTGGTTCAGCAATGGATTCGTCCTGGGTGGTCCATGGCGGCTGCACGCCGGTGGCCATCATCTTGTTGCGCGAACGCCACATCTCCGCGCCACCGATGAGAACCACGTCGGCATCCCCAGAGAGGATATCGGCGGCTGCGTGGTTGACCAACAGTTGCGGCGAGTTGCCGCTGGGCCCGGTGTAGAACGTGCGCTTCGGTGCGGCGCCCAAACGCTCACCGAGGAGGGCTCCCGGGTCGCGGTACTTCCACGAGAAGATGTTCGCGACCGACACCGTGTCGATGGCGGCCAGCAGATCCACCGCCCCCGCGTCCTCGGCAGCGAGCCGGGCCGCCCGCTCCATGAGATCGACGGGCTCGGGGATCTCCGAGAACGGGGTGTCGGCGCTAGTCCGCTGGTTGACCTGTCCGGTACCGACGAGGACCGGCGTGCGTGGGTCGATGGCCATACCCGATGGTAACCAACCGTTCGGTTGACCCCAGCGGGTCCTCCGAATAGGCGGGGGTCGTCCCGCTAGACGGACAGCGCGGGCCCGGTCCCCTCGATCTGATTTCCTGCGCCAGTCATGTCCTTGAGGTCAACCCCAGAGCGGCCGATCTGACGCGCTCCCGCCACCAGGGCGGCCACTACCTGCGCCGCCTGGTCATAGCCCAGACCCTCCGGTGGATGAATATTGGAAACGCAATTGCGTTGCGCATCACTGCATCCGACCGAAGGGTTGTGCGTGAGGTAAATCCCGACGCTGTCGGCGACCGAAAGGCCAGGGCGTTCCCCGATGAGCACCAGAAGCGTGTCGACACCGAGTGCCGAGCCGATGTGGTCGCCGAGGGCAACCCGCGCCTGCGTCGCGACGACGAGCGGCGCGATCGAGTACCCGCGAAGCCGCTGATGTAACGCCTGTAATAGCTGCACCCCGTGGTCATCGAGAGCTCGAGGCGACAACCCGTCGGCCAACACGATCCCGATATCGGCACCTGACTCCGGGAGTAGGTCCAAGGCGCCATCGGCCGGCGCCCGCCCCAAATCCGGGCGACGCAGATACTCGGATCGATCGCTCGCCCGGCTGGTCACCAGCAGCGGCGTGCCCAACCCAAGCCCGTCGATTCGACCGGCCAGCGCGTGCGCATCCAGCGGGGTGTGCACGGCGTCACGGGCCGCCGCGTGCGCGGTACCAAACTCTAAGACCCTGGTAGTGGGAAGCGCGTCACCGCTACGGCCCAAGCCGATTCGCGACTGCGTGGAACGACGCAGCGTGTCCCAAATATCTTGCGCGGCATCACTGTTGGTAACTTCGCTCACAACAGCGCCCGCAACGGCGAGTCGTTGACCGGGATTTCACGCAGCCCACCATCGCGTTCCAGCATGCCCATGCGGTCGAGCCAGTCATTGAACTCCGGCGCCGGTCGTAGGCCGAAGGTGCGACGCGCGAACAGCGCATCGTGGAACGACAGGCTCTGATATCCGAGCATGACGTCATCGGCCCCGGGCACCGCGATGACAAATGCGGCACCGGCGGCCGTGAGCACGGTGAGCAGGACATCCATGTCATCCGAGTCGGCCTCGGCATGGTTGGTGTAACAGACGTCGACTCCCATCGGGAGACCCAACAGCTTTCCACAAAAATGATCTTCCAAGCCGGCCCGAATAATCTGCTTGCCGTCGTAAAGATATTCCGGCCCAATGAATCCCACCACGGTGTTGACCAGGAGTGGTTCGACTTCGCGGGCAACCGCGTAGGCCCGCGCCTCTAGCGTCTGCTGGTCTACCGCAACGCCACCCACGCCGAGGTGCGCGCCGGCGGACAGTGCCGATCCCTGACCGGTTTCGAGGTACATGACGTTATTTCCCACGGTCCCGCGCCCCAATGATCGACCGGCCTCATTCGCCTCGCGCAACAGCGAGAGGTTGACACCAAAGCTTTCGTTGGCACCTTCGGTTCCCGCAATCGATTGGAACACCAAGTCCACCGGCATATTTCGTTCGATGAGCTCCATCGTGGTGGTGACATGTGCAAGGACGCACGACTGCGTGGGTATATCGAATCTCAATCGGATGTCGTCGATGAGGCGCAACAGGTCGCCAGCGGCATGCGGGGAATCAGTCGCGGGGTTGATGCCGATGACGGCGTCGCCGCAGCCCAACAGCAGGCCGTCGAGCGTGGCCGCGGCAATCCCCCGCGGGTCGTCGGTGGGATGGTTAGGCTGCAACCGTGTCGCCAGCGTTCCCGGTAAGCCGATTGTGGTGCGAAAGGCGCTGCGATTGCGTACCGCGGCACCGACCGCGATGAGGTCCTGGTTGCGCATCAGCTTGCTTACGGCCGCCACCATCTCAGGAGTGAGCCCTGGCGATACATCCTTGAGCGACTGCGCCCCATGAGGTTTGGTGATGGTCTCCAGTAGCCAATCCCGGAAATCACCCACGGTGAGATGAGAGATGACGGCGAATGCGTCGGCGTCATGGCTATCGATGATGAGCCGGGTGACCTCGTCGGTGTCGTACGGGACGATCTCTTCGGTAAGAAACGCCGCCAACGGCACCTCGGCCAAGACCCACCGCGCGGCGGCACGCTCGGCATCCGATTGCGCCGCGCATCCCGCGAGTTCATCACCGGATCGAGGAGGCGAGGCCTTCGCGAGCAGCTCCGCGAGCGATCCGAACTGATAGGTCGTGGGCCCTACTGTGTGACGAAAAGTGGTCATTGCAACTCTTTTTCGGCTTCGGCAAGCGCCGCGAACTCCTCGTCAGGGGAATTCGCAACCAGATGATGACGGCTGTACAACCCAAAGTACGCCATAAACAGCAGGAACACACCAAACGTGGCAATCGCCGCGGTGGTATCGACGATGAAGGTCGCCACCACCGCAGCACAAGCGACCAGTAGGGCGAATCCGCTGGTGACGATGCCGCCCGGGGTGCGGTACGGCCGCTCCATCTCCGGCTCGCGAACACGCAGCACGATGTGGCTCACCATCATCAGCACATAGCTCAGCGCGGCGCCGAACACCGCCATGTTCAGCAGCATCGCCCCTTTACCGCTGAGCGACAACAGGAATCCGATGATGCCGGGGACGATCAAGGCTAATACCGGAGCCTTACGACGATTGGTCACCGACAGCCCGGTCGGGAGGTATCCGGCGCGGGACAACGCGAAGGTCTGCCGGCTGTAGGCGTAGACAATGGAGAAAAAACTGGCGACGAGTCCGGCCAGCCCGATGTAATTGACCGCCTTGGCGACCGTCGTAGTGCCGAGCGCCTCGACCAACGGATTACCCGACTGCCCCATGGCCTCGGCGCCGCCCGCACCCGGAACCAGGAATAGCACGGCCGTACCGGTGATGACGAGCACGAGCATGGCCATCACGATCCCGCGCGGGATGTTCTTGGCGGGATCGCGCGCCTCTTCGGCGGCCAGCGGGACACCCTCGATGGCCAGGAACAACCAGATCGCGAATGGCACCGCCGCCCAGATACCCAGGTATCCGTAGGGCAGGAAAACCGATGCACCTGTTGCTGTTTCGTCAACGGGGATGTTGGTCAGGTTGTGCGCGTCGAATCGCCCGACGGCTCCAATGGCAAAGGTGACCAGACCGACCAGCGCGATTCCGGTGATGACGAACATCGTCTTGAGCGCCTCGCCGGCGCCACTGAGGTGGATTCCGATGAAGATGGCGTACACCGCCAGAGAAATCCACCAACCGTCTGTGAGACCGAACAGGTGCAGCGACTGGACATAGCTTCCAATGAAGGTGGCGATGGCCGCGGGGGCGATCGCGTACTCAATGAGAATTGCAGTCCCAGTGGCAAATCCACCCCAGGGGCCCATCGCCCGCCGGGCGAAGGTGTACCCGCCGCCGGCCGTGGGTAACGCCGACGACATTTCCGCCATGCTGAGCACCATCGACAGATACATGGCGGCGATGATGACCGCCGCGATGGCCATCCCTCCGAAGCCGCCCTTACTCAGGCCGGTGTTCCAGCCCGCGTAGTCGCCGGAGATCACATAGCTCACGCCGAGCCCGGCGAGCAGCACCCAACCGGCGGTGCCGGATCTCAGGGTGCGCCGGGCGAGGTAGTCGGCGCCTTCGAGGTGCGATTGCACGCCCGCATGATCGTGCGGTGCCTGAGCGTTGGGGCTGGCGGCCTCGGGGTCGTCGTCGGGAATGGACATCGTCCAATTGTGCGACTGATGGCCTATGCAGGTGAGGCAGACGGCCAGATTTTGTGCCCAGGTTACGACCACGCAACAAATTGCGCGGTTCGATGCCCGATCATCGCGATGGTGGCTGCCGGCCCGCGACTCGGGATGGTCGGCATGATCGACCCGTCGATGACGAAAAGCCCGTCGATTCCCCTGACGCGACAGTATTTGTCGACGACGGCGTACTTGTCATCGTCACCACCCATCGGGGCAGTGCCACATAGGTGCTGCGAGGTAGACCACCGCGGGCCACTGAACCGCCGCCCGTACAGTTCGGACACCAAGCGCACGCCGTCGCGCAACCGATCCATGTCGGCAGTCTGGCTGTCGTACCTCAAATCGATGTACACGGGCGCATGCGGATCGGCCGAGCGCAGCTCAACGCGGCCGCGGCACTGCGGTGTCATCAACGCGACGCCGATCTGCCTGGCATCCAAATCATCCACCCGGACCCCCGCCATGGCGGCGAATCCGGTTGTATAGGGCCGTATCTCGATGCCCATCTGCCTGTCTGTATGCAGCACGGTATCCAGGACCGGATAGCCGGGTTGCCCTTCTTCACCGGTATCCAGCACCCATTCGGGATGGTCCATCACGCGGGTACCGACACCCGGCAGGTCGACGACCGGCTGCACTCCCACCGCCCGCAGGTCGTCGGCCGGACCCAGCCCGGAGACCAGCAGCAGTTTTGCGCTTTCAATCGCCCCCGCACTCAGAATGATTCGGTCGGCAGTCAGTGTCCGCACCGAACTTCCGACGGCCACCTCCACCCCGATCGCACGGCCACCGCTGCACAACACCCGCAAGACTCGAGTTCCGGAATACACCGCAAGGTTGGGACGCCAGCCCGCGCCCTCCAGATATGCGCGCCCGGGCCCGACACGCACCCCGCTGTCGATGTTGAGTGGCACCAGCCCCACCCCGACGTCGGCGGTACCGTTGAGGTCCGCGACCACCGGATATCCATTCTTGACGGCCCGGTCTGTCAATTCTTTTCCGGCGCTGCTCTGTTCATGCTTGCGCCCGATGGGGATGGGTCCGGACGAACCGTGCAGCGGATCGTCCCGGAAGTCTCGATCGGTCTCGATCACGCGAAAGTGCTCGCGCACGTCCGCCCAGGACCATCCCGGTACCGCCCACCCGTCAAAGTCAGCGGGCCGACCACGCACGAAGTAGCCGCCGTTGATTGCCCCGGACCCACCAACCACCGCCCCCCGCACCAACTCGGCCTGGTCGCCCGTCGACGTCAGAGTCGCCCAGTAGTAGGTGGCCACCGGGCTATCCGGCCCGATCGGGAGGCGGTACCCGTCACGCACACCTTCCTCGTCCGCCGACGATGCCGGCCCGGCCTCAATAAGCACCACTCGAAACGATGGATCCCCGGAAAGGCGCTCTGCCAGAATGGAACCCGCGCTGCCCGCGCCAACAATCAGCGCATCCGCGTGGACCGGCCGGCTCAGGGCCGTAGGTCCGGTCGGAGCGCACCGAGGTCGCGCTCCTGCACGATCCCGGCCCATAGGCCGATCCCATAGGCGATGTCATCAAGTCGCTTCAGCAGTACGTACTCGACCAGACCGATGCGATCATCCGGTGAGGCCGAATTGTCGTTGCGCTTCATCCAATCAACCGCCCCATCGAGGATGGCGGCCACGACGAGCACCTGTCGGCTGCGTCGTGACAGCGCGGCCGCCACCAATGCCAACGGCCAGTAATGCCGGCACAGCGCCGACGCGATCTGCAACGCGGCGCCACCCACACCTTGGGCCGCCACCCGCGCGACATCACGTGGTGGGGTGTCCACTCCCCTAAGGGAACGCGCAACGCGCCCGGCAGCCAACGCTGCCATCCCCGCGGCAGCCAAATACCCCATCCCCGAGCCCACCGCGGCAAGAATCCACACCAGCAGCGTCCAGCGTGAGATGACCATCGGTGCCACCTTGTCCGGGTGACGTGTCGACAGTGGCGCGGCGCTTCGTCCGTAAAATGCCTTGCGTGCGAACCATTCTCGAAATGTGAGTCGGTGATCATGCGCGACATGTGATACCGGTTCGTACCGGAGCCGGGACCCGGCCTCGATAAGGCGCCAACACAAGTCGACATCCTCGCCGCAGTGCAGGGATTCGTCGAAGCCGCCGATTTCGTCGATCGCGGAACGGCGCACCACGATGGCCGCACTGGGCACATAAGACACCGGACCGTAGGGCACCACCGGCGCCTCACGCAGTCCAAGATCCAGTGACGACCTGACTGCCTCGTATCGAGCAATCGCATTGTCGCTCAACACCAATCCTACGATCCGCGGGGCCACCAGGGCCACTGCCGGATCGCTGAAGTGCCCCAGCAGTCCCTCGAGCCAGCCACGCCTGGGCACCACATCGGAATCAAGGAACGCCACGAAGTCCGTGGTCGCCAACTTCAGTCCAGTGTTGCGCGCGGCCGCCGGACCTTGGCTGTCGTCGTGCCGCACCACGCGCACGTCACAGTGCATCTCCCCGAGATCGCCCTCCGCGATCGGGATGGTAGAACCGTCATCAACGACGATCACGCACATTCCCCGTAGCGTGCGCAGCAGCCTGCGCACGCCAAACCCATTATTACGGCAGGGAATAACGACGGTCACGTCACGATATCCGGGCCCTCCCACAGGGCGGGGATGGGCGACGGTCGCATCCAGCAGTGTCCGCGCGAGCTGCGCGCTGGTCGCATCTCGAACCTCCAGCCGTCCACCGGACAGCAGCGTCCGCGCCGCAGGCGCCAAGCGCAGGAGCCGAGTGGGCGAGCCACCGAGCAGCGCCGAGCCCTCGTCGAGAACGCGGACGCGCCGGTCCACCTGCACTGCAAATCCGTCGGGCAATCTCCCCTGCGGCACGGACGTATCCCGCCCGCCCGGTAGGTCCTCGCCACTCGCGCTCACGCAAGCCGCCCGTCGGCATCGGGTGTCCAGCGGCGCACCGCGTCCACGCACCGTCGGATCATCGTCTCGAGCAGCCGGGCGCCGTCCTCGCCGCAGGCGGTGGTCGGATCGCCGAGGACGCCGATGGCACTCACCGCTGCCACCCCACCCGCCCGCATGGGCGCCATCAGCTCACGCAGCGGTGCGGAATTTCCGGCACGTACCGACTCGCGGCGAACGGATTCCGGCGAAATATGCAGCAGCAGCGATGTTTCCGTGTGTCCGGCGTGAGCGTCGCCACCGTCGACCGCGCACGGCCACCATGCGATGTCGCGCCCCTCCGAACGCAGGAGTCGTACCGCGGAGACCGCCGCCTCAATGTTGCCGCCATGGCCGTTCACGAAGACGATGCGTTGGCACCAACGCATAGCGGACCTGCCGTACTCCACAAGAAGCTCGGCTAACGCCGGGGTACCGATCGAGATCGTTCCAGCGAAGGATTGGTGTTCCCCACTCGCTCCGTACGCGATGGCAGGGGCAAGGACCGCACGATCATCGCCTGCCAGCATCGCCAGTTCCCGGGCCGCGCCAGTTGCCACAGCATCGGCAATCCGCGTATCGGTGTCCAACGGCAGATGCGGTCCGTGCTGCTCGGTTGACCCGAGCGGAGTAAACAGGGTGATGGCCTCATCTGCGAGCTCCCGAGAGATGGCGGTGCTCAATACAGTCGGAACAGCCACCCGCCGATGGTAGGCCGAATTCACGTCAAATGCATCCGAAGTTGGCGCACCCGATCGAGGTCTTTACATCCTTGCTGGCCGTCGCCTTATGCGCCGGCGGCATTTTCGCCCCGATTGTCACGCCAGTCCCTGGCGCCACATCGACACTGTCTCGCCTCCGCAACACTGTGTTCGGTTCGCGGTGCGCGGAACTTAGTGCCGACCCAACCCACGGGCAAAGCCCTCGGGGATGAGCAGATCCTCTGGCGACAGCTCGTGTACAGACTTCTTAGCAAGGCCCATCAATGCCGAGTCGATCCCGCCCCGCATGATGTCGAGAACGTTCTCCACACCCGTCTGTCCGGCCGCCGCCAGACCCCACAGATATGCCCGTCCGATCATCACTGCGCGGGCACCGAGCGCCAGTGCCTTCACGACGTCGCTCCCCCGGCGAATACCGCCGTCCAGCAGCACCTCGATGTCACCTCCAACGGCCTTGGCAATGCCCGGGAGCGCACGGATCGACGCGGGCGTGCCGTCGAGGTTGTTCCCGCCGTGATTGGACACCGAAATTGCCGAAACACCGCAATCCACAGCACGTTTCGCATCATCGATGCGCATCACGCCCTTGAGCATGAACGGGCCGTCCCACTGCTCGCGCATCCATTGGACGTCATCCCACGTAGGCGCCGGAGTTCCCATCCACTGCCCATAGGCATCAAAGAACGGCGGACCTGCCTCACCCTTAGCTGCCTGATTCGGAACCCGCAGGTCCGGGATGTTCATCTTCTTTCCGAACGACCACAGCCAGCCGGGCTTAGTGACGACTTCCGGCGACAGCTTGATCATCGACCGCAGGTTCATCTTCTCGGGGATCGATGGGCTGCCCCAGTCACGTCCATGCGAGAAACTCCAGTCGAGCGTCGCGATAAGTCCAACTGCCCCAGCATCTTTCGCGCGCTGGATGCGCTTCGCCACCTCATCGCGACCGCCCAGCCAGTAGATCTGGAAGTGCGTCTTCGGATTGGCGGCCACCACATCCTCGATAGGCTTGCTTGCGAACGACGACAACCCCATGGCGGTGCCACGAGCAGCCGCGGCCCGCGCCACGGCCACTTCACCGTCCGGGTCGACTGCCTGCACCCCGGTGGGCGAGATTATCACCGGCAGCGAAATCTCTTGCCCGAGAACCGTTGTAGAAAGCTCACGATCGGGCTGGATGCCGACGACGTGGGGCTCAAATCCGAGCTCGCCAAACGCCGCGACATTGTCACTGACGGTCAAACCCTTCTCACTCGCGGAGATCAACGAGCTGTAGACGGACTTCGGCAGTCGCTTCTTGGCCCGTTCCTGGGCAATCGCGACCGTCTCGAACCATGTGTTGCGGGCCATCTACCGTCCTGCTCGTAAGTTGGAAAGGGGGTTTTCATCGCATGCGCGCGAGGGTGGCCGAGTCGTCAAGGTCAGTGCGACGGGGCCGGGGGCCGGGCTGCGCTTACCCTTCGAATGTGAGTGGTCGCCACTGGGTTTGGGCACCACACGGTCGGCAGACAGCGCGGCCTCCCCGTAGCCCTGCACGCACTCCGGATCGGGTCCATCCATCGGAAGCCCCGTGAAGAACTTGGCGGCCATGCAGCCGCCTCGGCAGCTGTCGTAATGTCCACAGCTGCCACAGGCGCCCGCGGACTGCGGCTCGCGCAACTCGTTGAATAGCCGCGAGTGCTTCCATACCGTGTCAAATCCGCCGTCGGACACCACATTTCCGGCGAGAAACCGATCGTGGATTGCGAAAGGGCAGGCGTACACATCGCCCACCGGGTCGATCAGACAAACGACACGTCCGGCGCCGCACATGTTGAGACCCGGCAGGCCTCCGGAGCCGTCGCCGTATGCTGACAGGTGGAAGAACGAATCGCCTGTGAGGACTCTGTCACCGCTGCGCACCAGCCAGTCGTACAGCTGGCGCTGCTGGGCCGCGGTCGGATGCAGCTCATCCCACACATCGGCTCCACGCCCGGACGGACGAAGCCGAGTAATTCGCAGCGTCGCACCGTATTGCGCTGCTAGGGCAGCAAATTCATCGAGTTGGTCCACGTTGTGACGCGTGACCACTACCGAAATCTTGGCGTCCTTGAAACCGGCGGCGGACAGGTTCTCCAGGGCACGCACGGCCATGGCGAACGATCCCGCGCCGCGCACCGCGTCGTTGACCTCTGCGGTCGCTCCGTCCAGTGAGATCTGCACGTCGACGTAGTCACTCGCGGCAAGCCGTGCCGCCACCTCTTCGGAGATCCGTACGCCGTTGGTCGAGAATTTGACGCCCACATGGTGCTCGGTCGCATAGTCGACGAGCTCCCAAAAGTCTGATCGCACAGTGGGTTCGCCGCCGCCGATGTTCACATAGAACACCTGCATGCGTTCGAGCTCGTCAATGATGTCCTTGCACTGCCGTGTCGACAGCTCGCGCGGGTCGCGCTTACCCGACGATGACAGGCAATGCACACAGGACAGGTTGCACGCGTAGGTCAACTCCCAGGTGAGGCAGATGGGGGCGTCCAGTCCGTGTTCGAACTGGTCCACCAACCTTGGAGCCGCAACACCGGCGACATCCAACCTTGGAGCCGCAACAGCGGCGGCATTCAAACGGGGCACTGCGGGAGCGCTCACGGGGCGTCCTCTCGGGTCACGATCATCGTTGAATCCGCCAACATGGCAAGGGCCTGTTGGTATGCAGCGACCTGTGCGTCGCCGACACCGGCCGCCCGCCAAGCGCTCTCGGCACTGCTGTGATCGGTCAGCGACTGCACGATCTGCAGCAATGTGCGGTTCTTCAGGAAGGACAGCTTGCGCGTGCCGAAGTGGTAGAGCAGCGCACCGAACGGCTCGGGACGCAACGACACCTGCGGGTGTAACTGCCAGGGCCGGGTCCAGTCGAAACCGGCGGGCGCCTCGTCAGTCATGGCGCTCATCGAGATGGGGCGTCTCAGTAGACGCCGCACATCCCGTCGATCGACACTTCTTCGACCAGCGATTCCTGGACCAACTCGGTGTCAGTGGTCTGTCCGGCGACAGTGGTGGGCTCGGCCATCTGTTCACTCCCTTGTGAGTTTCGACTGGGGCACCGATGAGCCGCTTGCGCGAAGAGCATCGGAGCAGTCACGATAATAATGGCATCGAGTGCAGAAAGGGAAGAGGGTGGCAGGAAAGACCGTCATGACTACGCAGACGCCGCGCGTAGGGCGGCGCCCATCGACGACCCGGGACGAGCTCACCGCGGTCGCTATGGCGCTGTTTGCGCGGCATGGGTTCGATGAGGTGAGTGTCGACGACATCGCCGCAGCGGCCGGGATCGCTCGTCGGACGGTGTTTCGGTACTACAGCTCCAAAAACGCGATCGTCTGGGGAGACTTCGACTCTCACCTCGCGATGATGCGCGCACTGCTGGACGAGGCTCCGGACTCCGTGAACACCAGCACCGCCCTGCGCCAGGCGCTGTTGACGTTCAACGACTTTCCGCTCGACGAGACCCCACGGCATCGCATGCGCATGCGGCTCATCCTCGAAATTCCAGCGCTACAGGCGTATTCGATGCTGATGTATACGGGGTGGCGCGATGTCATCGCACATTTCGTGGCCCGGCGCAGCGGCACCGATCCGGGCACCCTCTTGCCGCAGACCGTTGCCTGGACGCTGCTGGGCGTGGCACTGGCGGCCTATGAACAATGGCTGGCCGACGAATCGTCGGCGCTCACCACCCTGCTTGGCATGGGCTTCGACGCCGCCGAAGCGGGCCTGCGAGTGCTGGACTAACCCAGCCGAGTGTCGATTTTCCGCACCGACGTACGAGTAGACGGCGCGAGAACTCGACACGTCGCCAACAACTACTCCAGCACCTCGGCGATGGGTGTCCCCGCCGCGATCTTGGCACGCATCTTCATCACCGGACCGGCCATACCGCAGCCCACCACTCCGGTCAGCACGCCGTCACGCTCCAGGTAAGCGAGGAACTTGCGCCCATCGTCGGAGATCAAATGCACCGTGTCCGACTCCCCGAGGTGACCGAGCGACTGGATCTTCACGTCGTACTGATCGCTCCAAAAGTACGGCACAGCACCTGCATTCGCGGCCTGATCCTGACCGAGCAGCGCCGGCACTAGCACACGAACCTGCTCGGCAACATTGCTCCAGTGCTCCACGCGACTAGGGCGTCCAGCGGCATCAGCCCATGCGGCGACATCGCCCAGTGCCCAGACATGCGGAGTGCTAGCGCGGCCGACGGCGTCGCACACCACGCCGTTGTCCACCTCCAGGCCCGACCCCTCCAGCCAATCGGTGGCAGGCCGGCTCCCGATGCCCAGCACGACGAGATCCGCATCCACTCGCGTCCCATCCGAGAGCGTGACGGACTGAACGCGTCCCTCCCCCTCCACGGCGTCCACGCCGATGCCTACCCGAACGTCAACGCCTTCGTTGCGATGCAGCCGGGCCACTAGGTCGCCGAGCTGCTGCCCGATCGCCGCCAGCAGCGGCGCAGGTTGAGGTTCTACGAGAACCACGTCAACTCCGTTGGCCCGCAACGTGGATGCGACCTCGCAGCCGATAAATCCGGCGCCGACAACCACTGCCCGCCGCGCGTTCACGGCATCGCCTCGCAGCGCAAAGCTGTCGTCGGCGGTGCGCAGGACGTGGATGCCGTCAAGGTCACCGAACGCGGCAATGCGACGTGGGACCAGACCGGTCGCAATGATGACCTCACCGTATTCCAGGGTACTTCCGTCAGCCAGGGTGACCGTTCGGGCGTCCGGGTCCAGCGCCGTTACCTTGGCATCGAGTCGCAGATCAATCTGCTTCTCGTCATAGAACTCTCGTGGTTTGAGCACCACCGCATCGATGGTCTTCTGCGCGTCGCGCAGGACATCCTTGGATAGCGGCGGACGATCGTAGGGCAGGTGGGTCTCGCTGCTCACGATGGTGATCGGCCCGGTGAACTCCGACCGGCGCAGCTGCTCTGCGGTTCGCACCGCACCCAGCCCACCACCGATGATCAGTACACCTTGTTCTGCGTCGGTCCCAGTCGCTTCACTCACGGTCTCTTCATACACGACTGGACACCCGAGATGTCAGTGCCTCCAGTCATGCCCGGCTACCCCTGCACCTGTGCTCGGTCCACCAAGTTGGACAGCACCACGATGCTCTCGGTGCGATCGATATCGCCGCTGGCGCGGATGCGTTCCAGCGCGCGCTCCAGATGCTGGATGTCGCGCGCCAGTACCCGCAACATCGCGTCGGAGGTTCCCGTGACCGTCGCCGCGCTCACTACCTCGGGGATGTCGATCCATGCACGCCGCAAGGCTTCCGGGGTGATGGTGCCCTGGCAGTAGACCTGAACGTAGGCCTCGGTATTCCAACCGACGGCAGCGCGATCCACCACGGTGGTGAAGCCCTTGATCACCCCCGTCGCGACCAAGCGGTCGACGCGTCGCTTGACCGCGGGGGCCGACAGGTTCACCTCCTCGCCGATCTCGGCGAATGTCGCGCGGGCATTGCGCATCAACAGCGTCACGATGCGCTCGTCGGTGGCATCCAGCTCGGCCATACAGGCTCCTCCTCCGGCCATTCGGCCCATTACCGCAATAGAATGCCAAATTCATTGACTTGACGCAATGAATCGCATCAAACGAGACAATGAATGGTGATTGATTGCAATAGGCGGCTCTCATACGCTCAGCGCATGACCGTTGTACACCAGGGTGGACACCCGGCCGGATCCCCTATTCAGCAGCCAGACAGAACATCGACTACGCGTCACTACGTGATGGTGCCGCCGACGCACTACACCGTCGAATACGCAATCAACCCCTGGATGGACGTCGCCAATCCCGTCGATCAGGCACTCGCCACCGCCCAGTGGGATGCGCTGCGCGCCACCTATGAACGTCTCGGCCATACGGTGGACATCCTGTCCCCGGTGGCCGGCCTGCCGGACATGGTGTACGCCGCCAACGGCGGGATCGTGTTGCGGGGCAACGCCGTTGTGGCGAGATTCAAGCACGCCGAACGTGCCGGAGAGTCTGCCGCACATGCCGAGTGGATGCGCGGGCACGGACTGCGCCCCATGCACTCGCGATACACCAACGAAGGCCAGGGCGACTTTCTGCTTGCTGACGACATCATGTTGGCAGGCACCGGTTTTCGTACCGACGTTAGGTCCCATGTCGAAGTCGCGCGAATGCTCGACATTCCGGTCGTGACCCTGGAGCTGGTCGATCCGCGCTTCTACCACCTGGATACGGCGCTGGCCGTGCTGGATCCACAGACCATTGCGTACTACCCGCCGGCCTTCAGCGAGGCCTCCCAGGCCCGGCTGCGGTTCATGTACCCCAACGCCATCATCGCTAGTTCCGCCGACGCCTACGTGCTCGGCATGAATGCGGTGTCTGACGGCCGGCATGTCATGCTGCCCACCGGCGCAACCGGTTTCGCCGAGCAGCTCCGCGACGCCGGTTTCGAACCTATCGGGATCGACCTTTCCGAGTTACTCAAGGGCGGCGGCTCGGTGAAATGCTGCACACTGGAGCTCCACTCGTGACTGCGATGAGCCATGTAGGCGAAGAGCATCAAGCACCGTCGGAGGCTCCCGGCATGTCATCCAATTCGTACAAGAGCTCCGAATTCATCGAGCTGGCCGAGCAGTACGGCGCTCACAACTATGCACCACTGCCGGTGGTCGCTCAGCGCGCAGAGGGCGCGTGGATAGTCGATGTCGAGGGGCGTCGATATCTCGACTGCCTGGCCGCGTATTCGGCGGTGAACTTCGGCCACGGAAACCCCGAAATTCTCGCGACCGCACATGCGCAGCTCGACACGGTAACCCTGGTGGGCCGGGCATTTCATTCCGACCGTCTCGGCAGGTTCTGCCGCGACCTCGCCCGGCTCTGCGGCAAGGGCATAGTGCTTCCCATGAACACCGGCGCCGAGGCGGTAGAAAGTGGAATCAAGGTCGCCCGCAAGTGGGGCACCGACATCAAGGGGATTCCTCCCGGCGAGGCCAATATTGTGGTGGCACACAACAACTTCCATGGCCGAACCATCAGCATTGTGAGCTTCTCCTCCGACGAAACGGCGCGCGGCGGATTCGGACCGTTCACGCCCGGATTCCGCATAGTCCCGTTCGGCGACACCGCTGCCCTGGCGCGAGCGATCGACGACAACACCGTGGCCGTCCTCCTCGAACCCATACAAGGCGAGGCCGGCATCGTCATTCCGCCCGATGATTACCTGCCCACGGTGCGCGAAATGTGCACTGCGAATAATGTTCTGTTCATTGCTGATGAGATCCAGTCCGGACTTGCCCGCACCGGCCGCATGTTTGCCTGCGACCACTGGAACGTGGTCCCCGACATGTACCTATTGGGCAAAGCCCTCGGCGGCGGCGTGGTTCCCGTGTCGGCCGTGGTCGCCGATACCGACGTGCTCGGCGTGCTACATCCCGGCGAGCACGGTTCCACTTTCGGCGGAAATCCGTTGGCAGCGGCCATCGGTTCGACGGTCGTGGCAATGCTGGAGCGCGGCGAGTACCAGCACCGGTCGGCCGTGCTGGGGCGGCATCTGCGTGCCCGCCTTGAGGCCCTGATCGGCCATGGTGTCACCGAAGTGCGTTCGCTGGGACTGTGGGCCGGGGTGGACATCGATCCGAAACTGGCAACCGGAAGACAAATCAGTCTGCGCATGGCAGAGTTTGGCGTCTTAGTGAAGGACACCCATGGGGCGACCCTCCGGTTCGCACCACCCCTCGTCATCACCGAGGACGAAATCGATTGGGCTGTAGACCGGTTCGCTGACGCGCTGGCCGACCCCCGCTAGATTCCGTCACGGTCACAGGAGGCACTATGGCACCCTCGTCACCCAGCCTTGCTCAACAACTGCTGCGGCGCCGTCCTACGACCGGGGCACCCACTGCCCACGGCGCCGGCGGACATCTGCGGCAGTCGATGGGAACGTTCCAACTCACCATGATCGGCGTGGGCGCCACGGTGGGCACCGGCATCTTCTTCATCTTGGCCGAGTCGGTGCCCAAGGCCGGCCCCGCGGTGATGGTCTCCTTCATGGTCGCTGGCCTCGCCGCCGGACTCGCCGCGCTCTGTTACGCCGAATTAGCCTCTGCGGTACCAGTATCGGGCTCGTCGTTCTCCTATGCGTACACCACTTTGGGCGAGCTGGCGGCGATGGGGGTGGCCGCCTGCCTGCTTCTGGAATACGGCGTATCAGCCGCGGCGGTGGCGGTGGGCTGGAGCCAGTATCTCGACAAGCTTCTGGTCAACGTCTTTGGAACTCACCTGCCGCACGCGATCAGCGCCGCACCCTGGGACCCCGTCGACCCCGGGATGCCGCATGCCTGGCTCAATCTGCCCGCGGTGTTCCTCATCGTCATGTGTGCAATCCTGCTCATCCGTGGGACAAGTGAGTCCGCACTGGTGAACACGGTCATGGTGCTGCTCAAACTCGCCGTCCTGACCGTGTTCGCGATCATCGCGTTCACCGCGTTTCAGGCGGGCAACTTCTCCGACTTCGCGCCGTTCGGCGTCAGCGGCGTCGGCGCGGCTGCCGGCACCATCTTCTTCACCTACGTCGGGCTGGACACCGTATCCACCGCAGGCGAGGAAGTGAAGGATCCACAGCGGACAATGCCGCGCGCGCTCATCGCCGCACTGCTCATCGTCACTGCCTTCTACCTGGTGGTCGCCCTCGCCGCGCTGGGTGCGCAGCCCTGGAAGGAGTTCGAGGGACAGTCCGCCGGCCTGGCCCTGATCCTGGACCATGTCACCGGAAGCACCTCTGCCAGTACGTTCCTGGCGCTGGGCGCGGTGATCTCGATCTTCTCGATCACCCTGGTGTCGATGTACGGGCAGACCCGCATTCTGTTCGCTATTGGTCGCGACGGCCTATTGCCCTCGGTCTTTGCAAAGGTCAACCCCCGCACACTGACACCGGTGAACAACACGATCATCGTCGCGGTCGTCGTGGGATTCATGGCCGCCTTCGTGCCCCTGAACAGCCTCGCGAATATGGTGTCGATCGGCACGCTCACGGCGTTCATCGTCGTATCGATCGGCGTCATGATCCTGCGCGTCCGCGAACCAGACCTGCCGCGCGCCTTCAAGGTCCCCGGCTACCCGGTCACGCCAGTCCTGTCCGTCATCGCCTGCGGTTACATCCTGTTCAGCCTGCCCGCGGTCACCTGGATTGCCTTCGGGTGCTGGGTTGCCGTGGTGCTGGCCTTCTATTTCGCATGGGGCCGGCACCACAGCGCGCTGAACGACTTACCTAGTGACCCAGCCGAATTAGTCGAGGAGCCGGTGCGATGAGCAGCTCGCGCGAAGAGCATCAGATATGACCGTCGTCGTCGGATACCTCTCGGGCAAGGGCGGCAAGGGCGCCCTGCATCTCGCTCTCGAGTCTGCTCGCGTCTTGGAGACCGCCCTGACGGTCACCACCGTGGTGCCCAAACCCTGGACCACGCTGTCGAAAGCCAAGATCGACGCCGAGTACGCCCAATGGGCACAGAAGCTATCGGACGATTCGAAGTCCGAAGCCGCCGCGTACATCGAAAAAATCGGCGCCGGAATCGATGTCACGTTCCATAACGTGGCGCACCGCTCGGTGTCCGGAGGGCTGCTGGAAGCCGTTGAGGCGTCCGACGCGGACGTCCTCGTCGTCGGCTCCGCCTCAGAAGGGAGCCTCGGGCAGGTGGTCCTGGGCTCCACCGGCGATCGCCTATTGCACTCATCCCCAGTACCCCTGGCCATCAGCCCGCGCGGCTACCGTGGCTCCAAGACCGGCACCGTCAGTCGGGTCACCTGCGGGTATCCGGGCACCGAGGATGCGGTTGACGTTGTGCACCAAGCCGTTCGGCTGACTCAGCGTCTACATGCGCCGTTGCGCGTGGCCACCTTCGCGGTGCGCGGTCGCACCATGCTGACCGCCGGAGTCGGGCCAGAAGCGGAGGACGCGGTGCTCGCCAGTTGGGTCGCCCAATCCGAGGAGGCTCTGGAAGGGCTGCGCCAGCAGGATGTCGTGGGACCCGACGTGGAGTTGAAGGTCGTCACCGGCGACAGCTGGGATGACGCCCTGGACAACGCCGAATGGCTCGATGGCGAGCTATTAGTCCTCGGCAGCCGACCACACAGCACCGTCGCCCGCGTCTTCCTCGGCTCTCGAGCAACCAAGATCGTTAGGCATAGCCCGGTGCCCGTCGTCGTGATGCCGGCCTAATCTCCCCGTCGACCAGCGGGCAGGAGCGCAAGCGACCCGGGGATTAGTAGGTCAGGTGCCCCTTGTCGACGGGCACCTGGGCTCCCGCCAACGTCCCCGACGCGTCGCTGGCCAACCACACCACCACGTCAGAAATTTCGTCGGGCTCAAGCATCTTGGTGGGCGACAATGGCATTGGCGCGATGCTCGGTAGATAATTGGGATGGTCGCCGAGAATCTTCATCATGGCGTCGCCGGTGATCATCGGTGTGGTCACCCCGTACGGGTGGATCGAGTTGACCCGAATGCCGTACTCGGCAAGTTCGATCGTCAATGACTTGGTCATGCCGGTCAGCCCGAACTTGGACGCCACGTAGGCACCGTTCCCCGGAGTGCCCTTGAGGCCCGATACCGAGCTCACGATCACGATCGAGCCACCCCTGCCGCCCTCGATCATCGTCGGCACCACGGCCTTCACCGTCTTCCAGGTGCCGGTGAGATTGGTGTCGATGACGTCTTCCCACTGCTGGTCCGGCATCTCCCAGAGCCGACCCCAGCTGAGCACTCCGGCGTTCGCAACGAGAATGTCGATGCGCCCGAATTGCGCGACGGCCTCCTCGACCACGCTCTGCAGGGCCGCGCCATTGCGGACATCGGCCTGCTCGGCGATGATCTTGCGCCCGGTCGCTTCGACAAGCCGCACCGTTTCCTTGAGGTCTTCAGGTGTGGCGGCCTCGTAGCCCGCGTACTCCGACACGGGAGCACAAGCGTCGATCGCGACGATATCCGCGCCGGCCTGTGCCAGTCGCACGGCATGCTGACGTCCCTGTCCGCGGGCCGCACCGGTCACGAAGGCCACTTTTCCAGCCAGGTGCTGATCTGCCATGTCTGTTGCTCCTTTGCAATCGAAACCAGGCTAGCAGCCCTTCTAGAACGTGTTGCAGTTCCAGGACCGCTCAGCGGGCAGAAAAGAAGCGAAAACTTCATCGAGGTCTGCCCGTGCGCGGCGATCGTCACGTCTAGCTTGCCAAGATGGCCAACAAACCTGCAATCGGTCTGGTACATAGCTTTTGGGGCGGTACGCCCATTGGGCGCACGTCACCGTCGAACTCCATCGGCGCGGATACACCTCGATCCAGCCGTCGCGAATCCACGCATCCCTGGCCTCTAAGCCGGGCGCCGTCACCGATCTCATCGAGGACGCCGCATAGTCGTCCTAGAGGTCGCCGAGGATCTCGGCACGTTTGGCGTTGTACTCGGTATCGGACACCAACGATGCCAACTTCAGGCGGTCCAGCTCGGCGAGACGGTCCGCGACTGAGGTCTTGGAGTCTGCCGTCGCGCCGACCTGCTCCGTCCTACGAAGAATCGCTTCGATCTGCTGACGGACAACGGGATTCGACCGGACATCAACCACGCTGCCGGCGCCGATACCGTTGTCTTTGAGAATCTTCATGATCTCGAACAACGGTCCGGCCTGCCCGGTGAGGTCGTACTCGCGGCCGGAGGCCGAACTGGTGAACTTGGCCGGCACTTGGCCGTTGAGCAAGGCGCTGCGCTGCCAATCGATGTCGAACTTCTCGGTTCCGGGCACCACCAGCACGACCAGCTTCCGGGCGGCAATCGTCGACACTTGGAGCACGGAAATGCGGGCGCGCGTTTCGCCACGGAAGGGGTTGATCCCCTCTCCATGGACATCCACCGTCAGCTTGATCACCGGCTGATCATTGACCGACATTCCGGTCTCCGAGGCCTCAACAACATCGGCGAGCGCAAGGATGCCGTTGACCTCCAACAGCTTACGCGCATCGTCAGTCCTGGTGAGCGCCACCGTCACGATGAACGCAATGACCACTATCGCGATGGTCACGCCGATACCCGTGTACAGCATCCAGCTCACCATCGGGTCATCGATGACGTAATACATCACGATGAAAATCGGCCCGACGATCCCGCACAAGAGCGAGAACGAGAGGATCTTCAGGAACCGTGCGGCCACGTTCATGGCGTACATCATGCTCTCCTCGCGCCGCCGATCATCGAAAACTGGCGAGGCGCCACTGAGCGTCGCTTACGCTGTCCGACTTCTGAGGGCTGGTGGAGGATCCACCTTCCAAATGACCCGCCACTGACAATGGATGAACCCTTACCGCGATAGCACTGGTCGCCGTTGTTCGACTCGGGAGTAACCTCTAGCCGATCTGCTGGCGCCACCAGCCAGAAGTTTCGGGGAGACTTACAGACGGGGTCGGCAATGTCGGGTCAGATCTATCAGCAATTGGCGCTCAGAATCACGGCAATACTCGTAGCGGCCACGCTGGTTTTCGGAGGGCTTCTACACGGCGGAGCAACCGCAATAACTCAACAGCTCAGAAGAATTAGCGCCGGTGTCGATCTGACCGGAATCACTCTAGGCCTCGGTGGCACAGGCGACGGCCAAGGCCGCACCCTTCCCTACAATTTTGGCTACTCGCCCACTTCCGAAGGACTCGCCGAAGCAGCCATCACTCTGCTGCAGGTGGTCGGTGTCCTCCCGAACCTCGGCTACAAACCGCCCGCCCATTCCGTCATTCCGGACGGCGACACGTTCAAGGTGGTCGCCTACCCAGCGACAATATTCTCGGCATCTATCTCCGAGAAGACCGGCACAGAAAACATGCTGAAGGCCATGCAAGATGTTCCCGTCGGCGAAAAGCTCACCATAGTCAGCATCTCGCAGGGCGCCATGGTTGCCGAACGCGTCAGGGCAGAGTTGGCTCGAAGGCTCGCCAACGGCGAGCAGAACGTCCCCAACCCCGAGTTCAAGATGCTCGGAAATCTCTATCGCCCAGATGGGGGCCTGCTGACCAGGTTTGCTTTCCTCTCACCATTGTCCGCGATTCTCGGCATCCCGTTCGGACGCCCCGGACCTACCGATAGCCCTTTCAAGACAACCGATTACGCGAATCAGTATGACGGGTTCGCCGACTTCCCGAAGTATGCCAATCCGCTGGCTATTGCGAATGCACTGGCGGGCATGGTAATCCAGCACGGGTGGCCGGGCTACTTCGCTGAAGATCTCAATGATCCGAATCGTGCGGAAACCACGGTTGGCAACACCACGTACGTCACGTTCCCGAAGACCCTGCCGCTGCTAGCGCCACTTCACATTCCTCTCTCTTTCATTGGCGCACAGCGCTTTGTCGACTTCATCGAACCCGTACTCAGGGTATTTGTCGAGATGGGCTACGACCGCACAGCCGATCCCAGCAAGGCGCAACAACTTCAGCTCTTCACGCCTCTCGGCAAGGTCACCGAGGCGCTGAACAAGCTACCCGCGGCAGTCGCACAGAGCCTGGAAATCCTCAAAACCGGGAAGTACACGCCGACATTGCCCAAACCGGTCGTTTCACCGGAGACTTCGACGCTTGATAAGCAATCGCCCACCGCCTCGGGTGAGACAGGGACGCTAGCCGCCGGCGAGAAGACCGAGACCGCACCAAGTCTCAAGAACGACGTCCCCGCGGTGCCCGGCTCGAAGCCATTGGCACCGACAGCAACCGTCAACGAAAACACGGCGACAAGCGGTGACAGGCCACCCGCCGATTCCAAGGCTGTAGACCAGCAGGACTCCGCGGCGACAACAACAACAGGCGACACCACCAACGGAAAGCTTTCCAGCACAGAGCCTACGGAACATTCGACCGCGGCCAAGCCGGCCGATGGTGGGACTGACAAGACCGACAAGGCGACTGCCGCGGCACCCGTCCGGGTCTCAACAACTTCCCCAAAGACTAAGACGCTGACATCACCGAAGCCCGCCACGGCGACTCCGGGCACTCAGACTGATGGTGGCGGTGCGCCGATATCAAAGTCCGAGACCGCTTCCGCGACCGGCTCCGTACGAAGTGCGGACAAGGCTGACGCGGCTTCGCCGACGGAAAAAACATCGATCTCAAGCGCTGCCACCGGTATCAAGCAGTCCGACAAGCCAACGCCTTCATCGACCATCACGGGTTCCACGTCGGAGAAGTCCGGTACATCGGCGTCGACGGCTCGTGAGAACAAGTCCTCCCCCAGCGAAAGCAAGCATGCCTCGGGATCCGAGGCGCATTCCAGCTCGACGAAGGAGTCCTCGGCTTCCAAGGAATCATCGTCGGCCAAGCACACCGAGAAGGCGGCAGCCTAGCCCGAAGCCGTTGTGGATACCTGGCGCGCGGGATCGTCTACGGCACGTTCGGCCCCCTGTAGAAGCTCAACAGGGTGACCTCGACCTACACCACGCACGACAACAACACAGCCGGGCAAGCGTCTGCCAGATCGTTCGGAATCTCCCCCTTGTGAGGGGCGGACAGGCCACCTAATATTGACAATGCACGTTGTCAATGATGTCGACGTCAACACATCAGGAGGCACCCGGATGCCCGAGCTCACCGTGGTCGACGAACCGCAGTCAGGCGATCCGCACCCATTTGACTATTACTACCGCCCGGGCATGGATTTGCGTCCAATTCCCGACGGCAAGAATGAATTCGGGTGGATCTGGCGCCACTGCCGGCACTACCTGTTTGACCCCTGGTTCGATGTCGAGGACGAGGTGACCCCGACGCCGGCAACGCGCCTCTTCGACGATCACATGTGGCAGGGCGACGAACCGATGGACGCCGTCGTGAACCTCTTTCACGAGCTCGGGTCCACGGAAGCGCGGGCACTGTTCGAACAGGCCGTCGAGTATGGCGTCGACAGCATGGACAACCCACCCGAGGCGCTGCGCGCACTGTTTGCGGACGCCTATCGCATACCGGGGTGGTGGGATCCCGCTAAGGCGGAACGTGGTCGGCTGCGGGCACGGCAGGTGACGACGGCGACGACGGCGGTCATGACGACCTTCGCGGTCTTCGATACCGTCATGAACTCGGATGTCTCAGCAGCGACCGGAGCCACCGGCCGGTTCCGCCACCAGAGCGCCCAACGGCTGGCCGAAACGAACCGCTTCTTCTCGATGATCTTCGACCGGGACGGATTGGTGCCCGGCTCCGACCAGATCAAGCTGACCATGCGGGTTCGCTTGGTGCACTCACTGGCTCGACGCGGATTGCGCAGCGCCTGGGGCGAGGACAACTTCGCTCAATACGGTGCGCCCATTTCAAATTCGTCCATGTGCGGATTCATCGAGGCGATGCTCGGAGCGCTCCTTGTCGACTATCGACTCGGAAGATCTTGCACGCTAAGGGAAATCGATGACGTGTGGCATTACCTGCTGCGGTGGGCTTTGATGTTCGGCGTCACCGAGGATCTGCTGCCCAGGACCGGCATCGACGCCATGCGCAATCTTGACTATCTGCTGGCACGCTCCGGAGATGCCGCCCGGTGGCGCGTCGAGCTGATCGAAGCGCTGGCCACCGGAATGGCCGGCGCGCAAACGGGTCCCGTGCGGCGTGCCTTCGCGGAGGTGCTGGCCGGCCCCGGCTCGATGCTCATGGGACCGGCGGCCATGGATGAATTCTTCCGCGACACCACCTTTGAAGGGGTCAATCATCGGCTGTCGGGCCGGCTGTTCACCGCGGCGGCGATGCTCAACGCGAACGCCACCGCGATCCTCGATCGCCTCCCCGGTTCCGGTCTCGTACGTCGACAGATGGACGCCCTACTACCCAATCCCAGTGTGGTGCAGAATCTTCTGTCCGAGCGGATCGAGAAGCGCGGGAAGGTGACCTCGACGTACACGATGCACGACAAGAACACCTCCGGGCACGCGTTCGCCCGCTGACCCCGCAGTCGAGTGGGAATCTCACGAGGTAAATCGGAATGAACCCCTCGCCGAATTCCCACTCGGTCAAGGAAATACGAAAACGGCGCCCACCCCGAAGGGTGAGCGCCGCTCTCAGCAGAACTTAGATCACTTGTGGATCTTGGTAACCCGGCCGGCGCCGACGGTGCGGCCACCTTCACGGATTGCGAAACGCAGGCCCTCGTCCATGGCCACCGGCTGGATCAGCTTGACGGAGATGTCGGTGTTGTCACCGGGCATAACCATCTCGGTGCCCTCGGGCAGTGTCACCACACCGGTTACGTCCGTGGTGCGGAAGTAGAACTGCGGGCGGTAGTTGTTGAAGAACGGCGTGTGACGGCCGCCCTCGTCCTTGGACAGGATGTAGACGCTGCCGTCGAACTCGGTGTGCGGGGTGGTGGTGCCGGGCTTGACCACAACCTGGCCACGCTCGACATCCTCACGCTTCACACCACGAACCAGCAGACCGACGTTGTCGCCTGCCTGGCCCTGATCGAGCAGCTTGCGGAACATCTCGACACCGGTGACCGTGGTCTTGGTGACGGTGTCCTTGATGCCGACGATCTCGACATCCTCGTTCACGTTGATCACGCCACGCTCGACGCGACCGGTCACCACGGTGCCACGACCGGTGATGGTGAACACGTCCTCGACGGGCATCAGGAACGGCTTGTCGGTCTCGCGGACCGGGTCCGGGATCGACTCGTCAACCGCGTCCATCAGGTCGGCAACGGTCTTGGCCCACTCGGCGTCGCCCTCGAGCGCCTTGAGCGCCGAGACACGAACCACGGGAGCGTTGTCGCCGTCGAACTCCTGGCTGCTCAGCAGCTCCCGAACCTCCAGCTCGACGAGCTCGAGGAGCTCTTCGTCGTCCACCATGTCGGACTTGTTCAGCGCGACGAGGATGTAAGGAACACCCACCTGGCGGGCGAGCAGCACGTGCTCACGGGTCTGCGGCATCGGGCCGTCAGTTGCGGCAACCACCAAGATCGCGCCGTCCATCTGGGCGGCACCGGTGATCATGTTCTTGATGTAGTCGGCGTGACCGGGGGCGTCGACGTGCGCGTAGTGACGCTTCTCGGTCTGGTACTCCACGTGCGAGATGTTGATCGTGATACCACGAGCCTTCTCTTCGGGAGCGTTGTCGATCTGGTCGAAGGCTGACGCCTCGTTCAGAGTGGGGTACTTATCGTGCAGCACCTTGGTGATCGCTGCGGTGAGAGTGGTCTTGCCGTGGTCAACGTGACCGATGGTCCCGATGTTGACGTGCGGCTTCGTCCGCTCGAACTTCGCCTTCGCCACTGTTGTGTCCTCCTGGACTTTCTGTTGCGTCTGAGACTTTCCCAGCCGCAAGGGTTTTCACTTTGGCTTTGCGCCTAAGCGCGGTGCTCCGGCGGACTTATTCGCCCGTTGCCTTTGCGATGATCTCCTTCGACACGTTCGCCGGAACTTCGGCGTACGAGTCAAACACCATGGAGTAGTTAGCCCGACCCTGAGTCTTCGACCGAAGGTCGCCGACGTAGCCGAACATCTCCGACAGCGGAACCTGTGCCTTGACGACACGAGCACCGCTGCGCTCCTCCATAGCCTGGATCTGGCCACGGCGGGAGTTGAGGTCGCCGATCACGTCACCCATGTAGTCCTCGGGTGTGGTGACCTCGACAGCCATGATGGGCTCCAGGATGACCGGCTGTGCTTGCCCGGCAGCCTTTTTGAATGCCTGGGAACCCGCGATCTTGAAGGCCATTTCCGACGAGTCGACGTCGTGGTAAGCACCGTCGATCAGTGTCACCTTGACGTTCACCAGCGGATAGCCGGCCAGGATGCCGTACTGCATGGCGTCCTGCGCACCGGCATCCACCGATGGGATGTACTCGCGCGGGATGCGGCCACCGGTGACCTTGTTGTCGAACTCGTAGGTGGCGCCGTCCTCGGCGTCCACCAGTGGCTCGATGGCGATGATCACCTTCGCGAACTGTCCCGAACCACCCGTCTGCTTCTTGTGGGTGAACTCGACCTTGTCGACCTTCCGGCGGATGGTTTCGCGGTAGGCCACCTGCGGCTTGCCAACATTCGCCTCGACCTTGAATTCGCGGCGCATGCGGTCCACCAGGATGTCCAGGTGCAGCTCGCCCATGCCACCGATGATGGTCTGGCCGGTCTCGTCATCCTGCTTGACCTTGAAGGTGGGGTCCTCTTCGGCGAGCTTCTGGATCGCGGTGCCCAGCTTTTCCTGGTCACTCTTGGTCTTGGGCTCGATGGCCACCTGGATCACCGGATCCGGGAAGGTCATGGATTCCAGCACGATCTGGTTGCTCGGGTCGCACAGGGTGTCACCGGTGGTGGTGTCCTTGAGACCGATCGCGGCATAGATATGACCCGCCGAGGCCGAGTCCACTGGGTTTTCTTTGTTGGAGTGCATCTGGAACAGCTTGCCCAGCCGCTCCTTCTTGCCCTTGGTGGAGTTGACCACCTGGGTGCCCGAGTCGACCTTGCCCGAGTACACGCGGATGTAGATCAGCTTGCCGAAGAACGGGTGGGTGGCCACCTTGAACGCCAGCGCACTGAACGGCTCGTCGGTAGACGGCTTGCGCTGGATCAGCTCTTCCTCGTTGCCGGGGACGTGGCCGGTGACCGACTCAACGTCCAGCGGCGAGGGCAGGTAGTCGATGACGGCGTCCAGCATGGGCTGCACACCCTTGTTCTTGAACGCACTGCCACACAGCACTGGGTAGGCCTCGGAGGTGAGCACCAGCTTGCGGATCGCACCCTTGATCTCGGCGATCGTCAGCTCTTCGCCGCCAAAATACTTCTCCAGCAGCGCCTCATCGGTTTCCGCGACGGCTTCGAGCAGGGCGGCACGGTACTCGGCTGCCTTCTCGGCCAGATCCGCAGGGATCTCGACGGTCTCGTAGCTCTCACCGAGCTTGGTCTCGCCGCGCCACACCTTGGCGTTCATCTCAACCAGGTCGATGATGCCTTCGAAATCGTTCTCGGCACCGATCGGCAGCTGGATAGGCAGCGCGCGGGCACCGAGGCGATCCTCGATGGTCTTCACCGTGAAGTAGAAGTCGGCGCCGAGCTTGTCCATCTTGTTGACGAAGCAGATACGCGGCACGTCGTAGCGGTCGGCCTGACGCCACACCTGCTCGGATTGCGGCTCCACACCCTCTTTACCGTCAAAAACGGCTACGGCACCGTCGAGCACGCGCAGGTTGCGCTCCACCTCGACCGTGAAGTCGACGTGTCCCGGCGTGTCGATGATGTTGAGCTGGTTGTCTTTCCAGTACGCGGTCGTCGCGGCCGACGTAATGGTGATGCCGCGCTCCTGCTCCTGCTCCATCCAGTCCATGGTGGCGGCGCCATCGTGGACTTCACCGATCTTGTAGGTGATACCGGTGTAGAAGAGGATGCGTTCGGTCGTGGTGGTCTTGCCGGCATCGATGTGGGCCATGATGCCGAAGTTGCGGACCTTGTTCAGGTCGGTCAGCACTTCCTGTGCCACAGAAGTTTCCGCTCTTTCGCTTCGAATTTAGGAAGGGTGCCACTGGACGAACTGGGCGGGCCCGGCCCATTAGGCGAGGCCCGTCAGATCACCAGCGGTAGTGCGCGAACGCCCGGTTGGCCTCGGCCATCTTGTGGACATCCTCGCGACGCTTCACCGCAGCGCCCAGACCATTGCTGGCGTCCAGGATCTCGTTCGCCAGACGCTCGATCATCGTCTTTTCGCGACGTGCCCGCGAGAAGCTCACCAACCAGCGCAGTGCCAGCGTGGTGGAGCGATCGGGGCGAACCTCAACCGGCACCTGGTAGGTGGCGCCACCAACGCGGCGGCTACGCACCTCAAGGGCGGGCTTGACGTTGTCCATGGCGCGCTTCAGGGTGACAACCGGATCGGTGCCGGTCTTGTCACGGGCCTGCTCCAGGGCGCCGTACACGATGCGCTCGGCGATGGACTTCTTGCCATCAAGCAGCACCTTGTTGACGAGCTGGGTCACCAGCTGAGAGCTGTAGACCGGGTCATTGACCAGGGGGCGCGACGGCGCGGGACCCTTACGTGGCATTAGCTCTTCTCCTTCTTGGCGCCGTACTTGCTCCGGGCCTGCTTGCGACTCTTGACGCCCTGGGTGTCCAGGGACCCGCGAATGATCTTGTAGCGCACACCGGGGAGGTCCTTCACACGACCACCGCGCACGAGCACCATCGAGTGCTCCTGCAGGTTGTGACCCTCACCCGGGATGTACGCGGTGACCTCCACCGCGCTGGTCAGCCGCACACGGGCCACCTTCCGCAGCGCCGAGTTCGGCTTCTTCGGGGTGGTGGTGTAGACGCGGGTGCAGACGCCACGGCGCTGCGGGCTGCCCTTAAGGGCCGCAGTCTTCATCTTGGCGATCTTGTCCCGGCGACCCTTTCGGACCAGCTGGTTGATGGTTGGCATGTACCGGCTTTCTGTCTCTAGCTACTACTGGGCTCTAGCACTACGAGCCCGTCTAAAGGCCCTGTTTCCTGCGGTTTTCGCCCGAATCGGTATCCCGAGGCCGGGCGTGTCGCACGCGCCGCGGCTGCGAAGAAAACTCCTTCACCCTCTGGGCATGCGAATTGACCTGGCGCCTTATTTGACCCCCATTGGGCTTCCAGCGGTGGCCATTGGCCAGGCACAGCGCCCTACCATACCAGGGCTGATCACAGTGAGACAAACTCGCCTACCAGCGACAAAGCGCAGGTCATCGGGCGACTCGTCAATGCGCGGGCAACATACCCGACTGAGCAGCGCCGCTCGTGGGTCAGGCGCTCATCGAGACCCTCTGCTCTTCGCTCAGGCGCTCATCGAGACCCTCTGCTCTTCGCTCAGGCGCTCATCGAGACCCTCTGCTCTTCGCTCAGGCGCTCATCGACGCTCGGCGAGACCCGACGCGAACCGGTGCACCATCTCCGTGAAGGCCATATCGGGGTCAATCTCGATACCCCCCATGAAGCCCGTCATCTCCAACATCACGAAGCCGTGCATTGCGGCCCACAACTCAACGCCGGCGTGGAATGCGGTGTCCTCGTTAAGCCCGTAAACACCGATGACGTCAATCGCCGGCTTGGCCAGCTCGCGAACGTCGATCACCGGTCCGTTCGCGTCATCTAGGAACGGCATGCGGGTGAGCGCGGCATATCTACCGGGGTGATGCCGCGCGTAGCTGCGGTAGGCGCCGGCCATGGCCAGAATCGCATCCTCGCCGGTACGACCCGAGCTCACGGTGTGCAGCATGCCGACAATCTCTGCCAGCACCCGGTCGCGCACCTCTTTACGCAAGTCATCGAGGCTGTCCACGTGGTTATAGAGCGACGGTCCCTTGGTTCCCAGTTCGACCGCCAACGCGTTGATGGTTAACGCGTCCCAGCCCGCCCGGTCCAAGAAGGACAATGCCGCATTGACGACGGCTTCGCGGTTGAGCCGCGTCGCCCGCGCAGGGTTTCTACGGTGCGCGGCTGCGGGCTCGGTCGTCACGTGTGGCCGCCTTCTGGAGTGAGTCGTTCTAGTTCGTTGCAATCTGGTGCGGCCGCCTGAGCAGACGGCCTGCCATGACCCTATCTCCCCCGTCGCCACCTTTGTCTTTGTCGGCCTATCAGGCCTGTCGCGACAACGCGTGGCCTATCCTCATCTGGTGATCGGGACCCGGGTATGGCGCTGAAATGACACACGTTCTAGTTTCCGCTGCGCAGAAGCTGTTGGTGGCCGTCATGGTGACCGCGGGCATCGTGGCCTTGACGAGCTCGCCCGCTGTTCGTTCGACGCTGGCCGACAACATTCGGCTGACGAGGAACGGTGACACCCACATCACCCAGTACGGCCTCACCACCACTATCGATTGCGGCGATGCCACGGTGTTCGTGAACGGATCGCAGAATGTCATCACCACCGTCGGCAGCTGCTACGCCATCTCGGTGCAGGGCTCGTCGAACACGATCATCGCCGACAACGTCGTCAACGACATCACCGTGTACGGCTTCAACCAGAAGGTGCTCTACAAGTCCGGCGACCCGGCGGTCATCGATCGCGGGCGCGAGCTGGGCATGATGAATTTCATCGACCGCATTCCTGGCTGACCCCACCCCGTCGACACATCCCGGGATAATGAGCACCATGTCCCGCAACCGTGTTGCCCCCGCGGCAGTCCTCGCCATCGCCGCCACCACCCTTTGGCTGGCCGGCTGCGGCGTTATCAAACCGGGTTCGAGTAACCCGACACCCGGCACGTGGACGCCCCCGACGAGCTCGAGCTCATCGACGTCTAGCACTCCGACCTCCGCCAAGGTCAATTTCGGCGACGAGACGGTTATCGGGTACTTCGGCCAGACCACGACAGCTGCCTGCGAGGAAGGCAAGCGCCTAAACATCACCGGTGCCAACAACACGCTGACTGTCACCGGTCCATGCGACAAGGTCACCGTCTCGGGCTTCTCGAACACGATCACATTCGACGAGCTGAAGACGGATGTGACGGTCACCGGTTACGGCAACAAGCTCACCTACAAGACCGGCGAGCCGAAGGTCACCAACACCGGCAGTAACAACACTGTCGAGAAGGTCTCCTAGACCCGTCTCACAGCACCGTTTGCACGATGTGTTCGACCAGCTGCCGAGCCGCCGCACAGCTATCGCCGCCCTTGCGGTACTGAACCCACCACGTCAACGACCCGGTCCCGGCCGGAACAGTGACACCACAGCCCGCGCCACCGGGTCCGGTGCTGGTGAATCCCTTGCGGCCGTTGATCGTAATGTCGTCGGTTTTCTGGCCCATCCCGGCGGCGGCGGTGCGGTCGCGGTCGACATCACCGCCTTCGTAATAGGCGTACAACAGGTCGATGAGATTTCCGGCATCGTCGGCGGCGACCCAATAGCACAGTGCCCCAAAGAAATTCTGGTAGATCTGGGCCGCCTTGACGGTCTCGACGATGGTCTTTTCGTCGAGCGGTCCGCACTGCCCGTTGGCGAATCCGTACGGATCCAGCTTGCTGTTCTCGCCCCGCTCACTGGCGTTCAGACTCTCGCCCGGGGTGACAGCGGTGCCGTCCACGGCCCGTGCGCAGCCGGTCGGCCCAACCAGCAGTACGGCGACCGCGGCCAGCCCGACGACAATTCTCTTCATTGCTTGCCCACCTTGTCGAGCAGCGAGTCCATGAGGGTCTCAACGGCCTTGCACGGTTCGTTCTTGGCAGACCCGGATTGCAGGGACCAATGCAGGAAGTCCGGGCCCGATCCGGCGGACAACTCGCACAGTCCGACATTGCTGACCCTGTAGCCCGGATAGGACTTGGTAGTCACCGATTCGACCGTGTGCCCGAGATTCTTTGCGACCGACGCCTCTTTCTGCGCCGCGCTCCCCCGGTACCAGTACAGCGAAACGGAGGTGTCCCCGTTACCGGGTCCCGTGGACCAGCGGCAGCCGAGCAGGCTGTCCACATCACGTTTGAGTCCCGGATTACCCACTGCCGCAGTTACTTCCGCATCCGTCATGCCGCCGCAGTCGCCGAGTTTGAACCCCTTACCAGGCCCGTTGTTCACCTCGGGAACCGTGGCCACCTGCGCATCGGGCGATCCGCCGCTGTCATCGCCGTCGGACGATGACGACCTCGGCGAGCATCCCGCCAACACCACGGCGGCCACGATCAGTGCCGTCACCGGGACAATCCGCACACTCACGGTGTCCACAGTACGTCCGGATTCGGTCTACGCGGCGCATCAAACTCCGGCGCCATGGCGTCCAGCACCCGCCGCGAACCGCCCGGCGCCCTCGAGCGCCTCGGCGGCGACCCGCTCGATGCTGCCAAACTCGTTGTCCAGTGCCGCTTCCTCAGTCATGCCCCATTGAGCAAGGGCCGAATCCCGATCGGCCCGCACACACTGCTGCGGGAACGCCGCGATCTCGGCGGCGAGGGTTTCCGCCGCTATCCGGGCGTGACCATGGGGAACCACCCGGTTGGCCAGCCCGATATCCAGGGCCTCATTCGCCGTAACGGGACGTCCGGTGAGGATGAGGTCCATGGCACGCGAGTGTCCGATCAGCCGAGGCAGCCTGATCGTTCCGCCGTCGATGAGCGGCACGCCCCAGCGCCGACAGAACACGCCGAGCACCGCGTCCTCCTCGACGACGCGCAGGTCGCACCACAGCGCCAGTTCGATCCCGCCCGCGACCGCATGCCCCGATACTGCCGCGATCACCGGTTTGGACAGCCGGAGCCGGGACGGGCCCATCGGGCCGGGGCCATGCGGGTGCAGTTCATTCCCACGGTCCGAGCCCATGGCCTTCAGATCTGCTCCCGCACAGAATGTTCCGTTGTCACCCCACAACACCGCCACGGACGCTTCGGGATCGGCATCGAATTCGGTGAACGCCGCCAACAGAGCCGCCGCGGTGGGGCCGTCGACGGCGTTACGCGCATGGGGCCTGTTGAGGATGACCGTCGTCACCGGCCCATTCTTTTCGACTCGAACGGCATATTCACTCACGGGTTCGTTCACAGGGGAACCTCCTCCATCTCAGCGGTATCACGCAGTGCCACCACCTCGTTCTTGAATTCCCGGTAGCGGGAGCGTATTTCGTCCGCGGGCCAATCCGGCGGCAACAATTCGTCCGGTAGCACAGGGTCGGCCAGCAGATGCCGCACCATAGCCGCCGCCAAGACGAATCGCGCCGGTATCGCGTTGGACTGGTCCCACCACTGCAACAGCGCCGTCGCATACGTGGACCACCCAGGCAGGTCCCACAACTGGACGGCCAGCGCCTCGGGGTCATCGGTTCGGGTACGCAGAACCCACACATGGTCGGTGACCGACGGCGGCAGATCGATCTCCAAGTTGTCCGGACGCAACCACACGCCCTCACGCAGTTCGCCGAAACGCCTTTGTCGCAGCGTTGTCCGCAGATCGTTGCGGTCGCGTGCATCGCGTCCGACGCTGGTGACCACCAACTGTGTCCAGTCGCCTCCCCAGGATCGGCGATGCGGATCGCAGGCCTCGTCCTGACGAAGTTGGCGGGCCTGCAGTCGTTCGGCGAGCCGATATCCCATATCGGTTCGCGTCAGGTCACCGGCGGACACCATGCGGGTCAACGCCACTCGCACCGTGGTGTCGCCTATCCCGAAGAGGGTTGTCACTGCCCGGATTTCTCGTACCGATAGTTCGGCGGGGTGCGCACCCAGCAGGAGGCTCAGGATGACCGAGCGTGCGGTCATCGGGTGGTGATCGACCGGGTTCTCGGGCATCGCTACAGATCGGTGGGACGGCGGCCGTAGTCACCGAACGGCTCGTCGCGATGCCGGACCGCCTGCCGGTAACCGTTCTGGATGGCATCCGTGGTGAATGCGTGTGCCTCCGCGGTATGCCGGGAAATGCCGTCGAAAACCGTTCCGACCATGGCGCTGTTGGCGATTCCCTGATTGATCAGCACCGAGTTGCAGGCGAGTTTGATCATCATCAACTGGTTCAGCGGCATCGCCGCGATGCGCGCCACCAGCCGCTCGGTGCGCTCATCGAGGTCTTCGGGTTCCGGCGCCTCGACCGCTAGGCCCCATTCGTACGCTTGCTTACCCGAGAGGCAATCACCGGTGAGCAGTAGACGTTTCGCACGCTGGTCACCGAGCTTGTGCGCCCACAGTCCGGTGGCCGGCACCCCCCATACCCGGGTGGGCGGGTACCCGATCTTGGCGTCGGCGGCGACGATGAGCTGATCGGCGTGTAATGCGATATCCGTACCACCGGCCACGCAGTATCCGTGCGCCTTCACCACGGTCGGTTTGTTGGCGTGCAGTAGAGAGGAGAACCCGCGCGTGAATCGGCTCATCATCTGGTAGTCCAGCATGGGATCCCAGTTGATGTTCGGCAGATGGTTGCGCAGCTGCATCTGACCGTCCAGGGCCGTGCCCGAATACTGTGCCGAACCTTCGTCGTTCGCCTCGGCGTAGGCGCTCAGGTCAAAGCCGCCGCAGAATCCGTCTCCGCGACCCGATACCAGAATGACGTGCACCTGAGGGTCCAGGTCGGCGCGTTCCACCAGCGCGGCGAGCTCCAACGGGGTTTCGGCGATGATGGCGTTGCCCTGCTCGGGCCGGTTGAAGGTGATGCGCGCAATTCGATCGGTGACCTCGTAGGTCATCGTCTTCAGGGTATCCACCGGTTAGCTGCCTGCCTTGACGGTTGCCCGCTCCAGAATCGGTGAAAGATCCAATCCCGTTGGTAGAGTTCCGAATGCACCGCCCCAGTTGCCGGCCAGCCGAGTCGCCAGGAAAGCCTGAGCGACCGCCGGATGCCCGTGGCGCACCAACAGCGCCCCCTGCAGCGCGAGGCAGATGTCCTCGGCGACCTTGCGAGCACGGTAGGTGACCGACTCCAGATCGCTGAGCTGCGACTGCAATCCGTTGATGTGGCGGTCCAGTCGCTCATCCTGCCCCTGGGCGAGCGCAAGCTCCTTGAACAGCACCTCAACGCATTCGGGTTTGGTGGCCATCGCCCGCAAAGTGTCCAGTGCACTCACGTTCCCGGACCCCTCCCAAATGCCCATCAGCGGGGCCTCGCGGTACAGGCGAGGCAGTCCCGAGTCCTCTACGTACCCGTTGCCGCCCAGACATTCCATGGCTTCGCCGGCATGCGGAGTGGCGCGCTTGCACACCCAATACTTGCTGGCGGCTAACCCGATGCGTCGCAATAGCGATTCCGTCTCGTCGCCGCGGGTGGCGCGGTCGGTGGCACCGGCCATCCGCATGGCCACCATGGTGGCGGCTTCCGCTTCTATCGCGAGGTCCGCGAGCACGTTACGCATGAGCGGCTGATCGATGAGGTACTCGCCGAATGCCTTGCGGTGCTGAGCATGATGCATCGCCAGCGCCACACCCGCGCGCATGCTGGTGGCTGACCCGAGGGTGCAGTCCAGGCGCGTCATGTTGACCATCTCGATGATGGTCTTGACACCGCGTCCCTCCTCGCCGACCAGCCAGGCCGTGGCACCGTCGTACTCGACTTCCGAAGAAGCGTTCGAGTGGTTGCCAAGCTTGTCTTTCAGGCGCTGCAGCTGCATCCGATTACGAGTGCCGTCTGGAAGCACTCGCGGCAGGAAGAAGCACGACAATCCGGTGGGCGCCTGCGCCAGTACCAGGAAGACATCGCACATCGGCGCCGAGGTAAACCATTTGTGGCCAACCAGGGTGTAGCTACCGTCCGCGTTTGGAGTGGCGGTGGTGGTACCCGCGCGCACATCCGAGCCACCCTGTTTCTCCGTCATCGACATGCCCGCCGTCAGCCCCGCCTTGGTTGTGGGCACTCGCAGCTCCGGGTCGTATTCGCGGCTGGACAGCAGCGGCTCGTAGATCGCCGCCAGTTCGGGGTTTGCACGCAACGCCGGCACCACCGCGTAGGTCATCGAGATCGGACACATGTGACCGGGATCGGCAGTCCACACGCCGGTTTTTGCGGCACGGACGACATGGGCACCAGGGCGCTCATCGCCCCACGGCGCTCCGTGCAACCCGTGGGCGACCGCCTCGCGCATGAGGTCGTGGTAGGCGGGATCGAACTCGATTTCGTCGATGCGGTGACCCCAACGGTCATGCGTGTGCAGCACCGGCCGATTCCGGTTGGCCAGCTCGCCGGCACGCTGCATCCGGTCGGTGCCGTTGAGCGCACCCACCTCGAGGACCTCGTCGACGCCCCACTGACCGCCCTCGCGGATGAGCGCTTCCATCAGCACGGGGCTGCTCGCGGCGTTGTAGTCGCGCAGCGCAGGAACCTGATTAGTGACGACATGCGTATCGGCCATGCGTCCAGTGTTACAGATTTTTGACAGTTGGACAAGATCTGTTCCTTCGCGATTTCAGCGCATTGTTGTGCGCCCAACGCACCTTTTTGCACCGAAATCACCTAAGAATGGAGGCGTGGAGAAGGTCGTCTTCGTATTACGCCAACCATCCGATGCCGCCACCGATGAGTGGGCGGAACATCTGCGTACGGATATCGCCGACAAGGTCCGGGCGCTGGGCGTGCATGGGTTGACGGTGTGCGTCCACGACGCCGCCGTGCGCGCCGCGAGCCTGCGGCTCGTGACGCTGGATCCGCCGTTCGCGGCGGCGGTCAGCGTGTGGGTGCGGCAGTCCTACGGCGCAGAGGTAGGTGAGATCGGGACTATCCTCGCGCAATCATCGGCCGCCGCACACGGATATCTCGTTGCCGAGTCGGTACCGCTTCCCTCCCCCGCCCCCGAACCCGGCGCGCGGTCAACGGGTTTCACCAACATTGCCTTGTTGCGCAGGCCCGTGGACATGCCCTTCGAAGCATGGCGTCAGCAATGGCAGGGCGTGCACACCCAGAACGCACTCGACCTGCAGTCAACGATCGGATATGAACAGAACCTGGTGGTCCGCGCCGTCACCGTCGACGCACCGGAGATCTCGGCGATCGTCTTCGAGCACTTTCCCACCTCGGCACTGACCGATCCGCTGGCCTGGTATGACGCCGCCGATCAACAGCAGCTGACCGCACGCGCAATGGCCATGCTGGACAGCGTCAAAGCCTTTGGCGCGCACACGAATCTCGACACCATCGCAACCAGCAGATACGACCTGGTCCAACCTTTCTAGATCGCCCCGGCACTGACGCCGATACGGAGACCTTGACATACAACCAAATGGTTGTACATTTATGGAGTGACCGACCCGGATGAGGACAGGGCCGACGCCATGTTCCATGCGCTCTCCGACCGCACCCGACGCGACATTCTGCGGCGCGTGCTGGCCGGCGAGCACTCGGTCTCGACACTTGCGGCGAACTACAACATGAGTTTCGCCGCTGTGCAAAAGCACGTCGCCGTGCTGGAAAGTGCTGGGCTGCTGACCAAACGACGCAATGGTCGCGAGCAACTGGCCAGCGGCGACGTGGCAGCGGTTCGTTCGGTGGGCATCATGCTCTCCGAACTGGAGCAGATCTGGCGCGGCAGGATCGCTCGTATCGACGAACTCATCGCACTCGACCCACCCGCAACCAAACAATCAACGGAGGACTGAATCATGCCCGTCACCAACGTCACTCACAACATCGACACCCGGACCCTCACCATTACCGCCGAGTTCGAGGCTCCGATCACCCGAATCTGGCAGATCTACGCCGACCCGCGTCAGCTCGAAAAGGTTTGGGGCCCAACGTCTTGTCCGGCCACGTTTGTCGACCACAATTTCAAACCGGGCGGCCGGGTGAACTACTACATGACCGGTCCCGAGGGGGAACGGTACGCCGGTTGGTGGGAGATCACGACACTCGATGAACCCAACGGCTTCACGTTCCAGGACGGATTCTCCGACGAGAACCTGAACCCGGTGGACAACATGCCGGTCTCGGAGAACGTGTACACCTTCGTGGAACAGGACGGCCGCACCCTGGCGACCTACGTCAGCACGTTTGAGACTGCCGAGGCACTACAGAAGGTGCTGGACATGGGCGTCATCGAAGGCGCAACGTCGGCGATCAACCAGATCGACGAGCTCGTCCGCGCCTAAGGCAACGTGCCCTCAGCGGCGTGGCCGAGGACCAGTGCGTTGACCTCCTCGGCCGCGCCGGGCTCGCCCAGCCCAGCCCTCAGCACTGAATCGTCCCGCAAGCCTGTGACAATCGTATTCGGCGGCAGTGCCGCTCGTTGAGTCCGCAGCGCGGCAAGGACCGCGCCGTCACGCCCTCGCAGTTGGAAATCGACTCGGCGCCAACCCGTTCCAATGTGACAGACCTCCCCGACCTCGGACCAACGCACGACAGACTGCCTGCCGGGCACCCAGATTCCCTCTGCCGACAAGAGCAGGCTACGGCCGCGGGCGGGCAGATCCACCAGAAAATTCATCACCCACATCAGCGCAACGACCCCAAAAATCAAGCTCCCGTAGAAGATAAAGAAGTACATCGCGCCATCCTTGGCGGTCGACGCGCCCACCGCGGGATGACTGAACACGTGGACATCGGCGACTACTCGTATCACCGCCGGAGCGAGGATCACCAGGCATACGGACAGCAGGACCGCCACCCCCACAGGTCCAGGGTTGTAGCGCAACGGAACCCGGACACCCGTATGGTCGCCATCGGCACGCCAATGCCACGGAACAGCCATCCAATACTCGACGGGAGGCTCCCTGCGGTATCCAGGCAAGTCACCGTCGCGCAGAATGACAATCCAGCCAAGGCCAAAGAACGCTGTGCAGAACATCGCGAACCACGCTGGGGCAGCTGAGAACCATGGCCAGATGGACAGCACTGGGGAGAGCCACACCGCGACAAATCGCCGGAAATCAAACTGTCTCTTGTTGCCGCCGTCCCCCGCCATGTTGATAACTATAGGAAACATCGGATCCCAATGTTTGCTAAGGTCACCGCACCTAGACTTCACACCATGGTGGAGTACCGCGACCCCGGCACCATCACGTTCCAGGCGACGATCGAGAAGCCCGAGGGCCCCGGTGCATTCGTTGAGTTCCCGTTCTCCGTCATGGAAACCTTCGGCGTCAAGGCCCGAGTGCCGGTGCGGGCCTTGTTCGACAGCTCGGTGACCTACACGGGTTCCTTGGCGCCGTACGGCGGCAGGCATCTACTCGGGGTGCGCAAAGACATTCAGGCGCAGCTGGGCAAGGGACCGGGCGACCGCGTGACCGTCGAGATCATTCTGGACACCGACCGCGCTTAGGCTTCTTGCCTTTCTCGTTCTACCGGCTCGCCGTGGTGCACGAAGTAGCCGAGCACCACGATCGCGAACCACACCAGACCCACCAGAATCGCGGTACGGCCGTCCTCGGTGAAGAACAACAGCACCACCACGAGGGCCAGGAAGGCCAACGCCAACACATTCGTCACTGGCGCACCGGGCAGCCTGTAGTCCGAGGCGGGCAGTTCCCCGGCGGCGACCCGCTTACGATAGATCATGTGGCACACCAGGATTGAACCCCACACAAAGATGATGCCAATAGTCGACACCGAGGTGATGTAGGCAAAGGCCTTGGCGGGCGAGAGCCAGTTGACGAACACGCCGATACCCATCGCCAGAGCGGAGAAGCAGATGGCCAACATCGGCACGTGACGTGAGCTCAACGACTGTAGGCCCACCGGCGCGTCGCCGCGCTGCGCCAGGCTGCGCACCATCCGGCCGGTCGAATAGATACCCGAATTACAGGAGGACAGCGCAGCCGTCAGCAAGATGAAATTCACGATGTTCGCCGCCTGCGGAATGTTGAGGTACTCAAACACCGCGACGAACGGACTCTCGCCCTTGTGGTAATTCCGCCAACCCTGGATCGACAGAATGACGATCAGCGCACCCACATAGAACAAACCGATACGGAACGGCAAGGTGTTGATGGCCTTGCGCAGCGTCACTTTCGGGTTCTCGGCCTCCCCCGCCGTAACACCGACGAGCTCGACGCCGACATACGCGAACACCACGATCTGCAGGCTCAGCAAGGCCTGGCTGAATCCTGTCGGGAAGAACCCGCCGTCGTTCCACAGATTGGTGACCGTCGGGCCCGACTCCGGCCCCAGGCCCGAAATAGGAAGCAGCACACCGATACCGATGATGATCATGCCGACGATCGCCGTCACCTTGATCATCGAGAACCAAAACTCGGCCTCACCGAAGATCTTCACCGATATTAGGTTGGCCACAAACAGGATGAGCAGGACGGTCAGCGCGGTGACCCACTGCGGGATCCCGGGCCACCACCGTTGGATGTACACGCCAGCGACGGTGATCTCGGCCATACAAGTGGTGGCCCACACCGCCCAGTACGTCCAGCCATTAGCGAAGCCTGCGAAGCGTCCCAGGAACTCCTCGGCATACTCGGAGATGCTGCCCGACACTGGCCGATAGACCAGTAGTTCGCCGAGTGCCCGCATGATCACGAAGATGGCCAGGCCTGCAACGAGGTACGCAAGGATGAGCGCAGGGCCCGCCTTCTCGATCGCACCGCCCGCCCCGTAAAAGAGGCCGGTGCCGATGGCACCGCCGATCGCAATCATCTGCACCGTGCGGGCCGACAGGCCGCGCGAATATCCAGCGTCGGGCGTCTCGGATTCGGAATTGGCAACCGTCATCCGGACATCATTGCCTGCGCAGACACTTATTGCAGAGGAAACCGGGACAGGCCGCCTGGTACTGCGTGGAATTGCGGAGCCTGATTAGGTACTTTCGCGCTGAACCGACTTCGCCTGCGTGAATAGGGTTCTGGCGTGATCAACCGACAGTTCATTGTGCGCAAGACATGGCCAACACTCACCGTCCTGCTCCCCTTCGCGATCGTCGCCGGCCAACTTGGTCTCGACATTTGTCGCTGGTGGATCGCCTACGGCACTGCGGCGGGAGCCGCGGTACTGATGGGCGTCGGCACAATCGCGATAATCAGGGCCACCGGTCCGGGGCTGACGGTGGACTATTCCTGGGTCCTGTTCTGGCTCAGCCTGGCAGCATTGACGGCTGTGCAGGGCTACTTCTACGCGAAGTTCCGTCACCAGTGCCCGGTGCTGGGTCCGATCATCCCGGTCGACATGCTGCTTGAGTGGCTTGTCGCGCCAATCGTGCTCGGCATGGTGACGGCGGCCGCATTCCGGCACAGACGCACCGCAGCACGACAAACACACGCCTAGTGCACAGAATCCCAGGGCGGCCCCGCAATACATGTCTGCTCGCGGCGAGGGAAACGGAAAGGCCCCCGGGATGTCCCAGGGGCCTTTCGCGTTAGCAACTAGCGGTAGTGCTACCGGTAATCCGAGTAGCCGTAGTCATCCAGCGGCACCGCAGCACCGGTGTTACCGGTGCCGAAGTCGGGGCTGTAGTAGGCATCCTCGTACGACGGGATCGTGTACGCGGCAGCCCGCGCCTCTTCGGTCGGTTGCACCGCAATGTTGCGGTAGCGATTGATACCGGTACCAGCCGGGATCAACTTACCGATGATGACGTTCTCCTTCAGACCATTCAGCCTGTCGCTACGGCAGTTGATTGCCGCATCGGTCAGCACGCGAGTGGTCTCCTGGAAGGACGCCGCCGACAGCCACGAGTCGGTGGCCAGCGATGCCTTGGTGATACCCATCAGCACCGGACGGCCGGCCGCGGGCTCGTTGCCCTCGGCCACCACGCGACGGTTCGCGCTCTCGAACTCGCCACGCTCGGTAAGCGAGCCAGGCAGGAATTCCGTTGCGCCCGAGTCGATGATCGTCACGCGACGCAGCATCTGGCGCACGATGACCTCGATGTGCTTGTCGTGAATCGACACACCCTGGCTGCGGTACACCTCCTGGACCTCGCTGACCAGGTGCACCTGCACCTGTCGCGGACCCATGACGCGGAGCACCTCGTGCGGATCGGCCGCACCCTCCATGAGCTGCTGTCCGACCTCGACGTGATCGCCGTCGGCCAGCGGACGCTCGGAGCCGTCCTCATGCTTGAAGACGCGCAGGCGCTGACGCTTGGAGAGCTTGTCGTAGACCACTTCCTCGCCACCGTCATCCGGGACGATGGTCATCTTGTAGAAGCGCTCGCCCTCTTCCAGGCGCACGCGTCCGGTGACATCGGCAATGGGTGCCTTGCCCTTGGGAACGCGCGCCTCGAACAGCTCGGTGACACGCGGCAGACCACCGGTGATGTCGTCACCGACGCCACCCTGGTGGAAGGTACGCATGGTCAGCTGGGTACCGGGCTCACCGATCGACTGCGCGGCCACGATGCCCGCCGCCTCGCCAATGTCGACGATCTTGCCGGTCGCCATCGAGCGGCCGTAGCACATCGCGCAGACCCCGGTGCCGGTGGTGCAGGTAAGCACCGACCGCACCTTGACCGTGGTGACACCCGCGGCGAGCAGCTTCTCGATCGCCGGATCACCCAGATCATGTCCACGCTCCACCAACACGGTGCCATCGGAGTCCACCGCGTCGGCGGCGAGAGTCCGTGCATAGGCGGAGGTTTCGATGTGCGCGTCGCGGATCAGCACGCCGTCGGCCTGCTTTTCCGCAATCGTCACATTGATGCCGCGCTCGGTGCCACAGTCGTGCTCGCGGACGATGACGTCCTGCGAGACGTCCACCAGACGACGGGTCAGGTAGCCCGAGTCCGCGGTGCGAAGCGCGGTGTCCGCCAGACCCTTACGGGCGCCGTGCGTGTTGATGAAGTACTCGAGAACGGTCAGGCCCTCACGGAACGAGGACTTGATCGGCCGCGGGATGTACTCACCCTTCGGGTTGGTCACCAGACCCTTCATGCCTGCCAGGTTGCGCACCTGGGTCATGTTGCCGGTGGCACCAGACTTGGGCAGCAAGGTGATCGGGTTGTCGTCGGGGTAGTGCTCTTCCAGTGCCTTACCGACCTCGTCGGTGGCCTCCTGCCAGATCTTGACCAGCGCCTCGCGCCGCTCCTGGTGGTTCAAAGCACCACGCTGGTACTGCTTTTCGATCCGCTCCGCTTCCTTCTCGTAGCGGTCGAGGATCTCTGCCTTCTGCGGCGGAACCAGCACGTCGGCCATGGACACCGTCACACCCGAACGCGTGGCCCAGTGGAAACCGGCGTCCTTGAGCTTGTCGACGGTCTGCGCGACCACGATCATCGGGAAGCGCTCGGCGAGATCGTTGATGATCGCCGACTGCACCTTCTTGTGCATCTGCTTGTTCACGAACGGATACCCGTGCGGCAGCAGCTCGTTGAACAACACGCGGCCCAGCGTGGTCTCGGCGATCCAGGCATCGCCTGGGCGCCAGCCATTCTCGAACTGCTCGGCCTCGACCTCGGCCGGCGGACGCTGGTGCGTCAGCCGGACCCGGATGGGCGCACGCACACTCAACGCGCCGCGATCCATCGCCATGATGGCCTCGGCAGTCGAGCTGTACACACCGGACTCCGGCCGGTCCTTGGCAGCCGGAACATGTGCTCCGGTGTCACCGGGGACCTCGGCAGTCAGGAAGTACAGGCCCGTCACCATGTCCAGACGCGGCATGGCCAGCGGACGACCCGACGCGGGCGACAGGATGTTGTTCGAGGACAGCATCAGGATGCGCGCCTCGGCCTGCGCCTCCGCCGACAGCGGAAGGTGCACGGCCATCTGGTCACCGTCGAAGTCGGCGTTGAACGCCTCACACACCAGCGGGTGCAGCTGGATGGCCTTGCCTTCCACCAGCTGCGGCTCGAACGCCTGGATACCCAGGCGGTGCAGGGTTGGCGCGCGGTTCAGCAGCACCGGGTGCTCGGCGATGACCTCTTCGAGGACATCCCACACCTGGGCGCGCTGACGTTCCACCATCCGCTTGGCGCTCTTGATGTTCTGCGCGTGGTTCAGATCGACCAGACGCTTCATCACGAACGGCTTGAACAGCTCCAGAGCCATCAGCTTCGGCAGACCGCACTGGTGCAGCTTGAGCTGCGGGCCAACCACGATGACCGAGCGGCCCGAGTAGTCAACGCGCTTACCGAGCAGGTTCTGACGGAACCGACCCTGCTTGCCCTTGAGTAGATCCGACAGCGACTTGAGCGGGCGGTTACCCGGTCCGGTGACCGGACGTCCACGACGGCCGTTGTCGAACAGCGCGTCCACCGACTCCTGCAGCATCCGCTTCTCGTTGTTGACGATGATCTCGGGCGCACCAAGATCGATCAGTCGCTTGAGGCGATTGTTGCGGTTGATCACACGGCGGTACAGGTCGTTGAGGTCGGAGGTCGCGAAGCGGCCACCGTCCAGCTGAACCATCGGACGCAGCTCCGGCGGGATCACCGGCACGGCGTCGAGCACCATGCCGCCCGGGGTGTTGGTGGAGTTCTGGAACGCCGCCACCACCTTGAGCCGCTTGAGGGCACGAAGCTTCTTCTGCCCCTTGCCACTGCGGATGGTCTCGCGCAGATTCTCGGCCTCGGCGGGGATGTCGAAGTTCTCGATGAGCTTCTGCACGGCCTCGGCGCCCATGGCACCGGTGAAGTACTCGCCGTAGCGATCCACCAGCTCGCGGTAGAGCACCTCGTCGATGATCAGCTGCTGGACGCTCAGCTTGGTGAAGGTGGTCCAGATCTCGTCGAGCCGATCCAGCTCACGCTGGGCCCGGTCGCGCAACTGACGCATCTCGCGCTCGCCGCCGTCGCGCACCTTGCGGCGCACATCGGACTTGGCGCCCTCGGCCTCCAGCTCGGCCAGGTCGGCCTCGAGCTTCTGGGCGCGGACCTCGAGATCGCTGTCACGCTGATCGGCGACCGACTTCTTCTCGACCTCCATCTCGGCCTCGAGCGTCGAGAGCTCGTTGTGGCGCAGCTCATCGTCCACCGCGATGATGACGTAAGCAGCGAAGTAGATGATCTTTTCGAGATCCTTCGGCGCCAAGTCAAGCAGGTATCCCAGACGGGACGGGACACCCTTGAAGTACCAGATGTGCGTGACCGGGGCGGCCAGTTCGATATGGCCCATCCGCTCACGGCGCACCTTGGCGCGGGTCACCTCGACGCCGCAGCGCTCACAGATGATGCCCTTGAAGCGCACGCGCTTGTACTTGCCGCAGTAGCACTCCCAGTCGCGAGTAGGTCCGAAGATCTTCTCGCAGAACAGGCCGTCCTTCTCAGGCTTCAGCGTGCGGTAGTTGATGGTCTCCGGCTTCTTGACTTCGCCGAAGGACCAATTACGGATGTCATCCGCCGACGCGAGGCCGATACGGAGTTCATCGAAGAAGTTGACGTCGAGCACGTAAACTCCCTTTCCCCTTGCGGGATAGTTCGATCAGACGGACGAAGTCACGCAAAGTCTTCGATGGACGCAGATTCGTTGCGGGACAAGTTAATTCCCAGGTTCGCAGCTGCGCGCTCCAGGTCCTCGTCATCACCATCGCGCATCTCGATGGTGGTGCCCTCCTTGGACAGCACCTCCACGTTGAGGCACAGCGACTGGAGTTCCTTGAGCAGAACCTTGAACGACTCGGGGATACCCGGCTCGGGGATGTTCTCGCCCTTGACGATTGCCTCGTAGACCTTCACGCGACCGACGGTGTCGTCGGACTTGATGGTCAGCAGCTCCTGCAGCGTGTACGCGGCGCCGTAGGCCTGCATGGCCCAGCACTCCATCTCACCGAATCGCTGACCACCGAACTGCGCCTTACCACCAAGCGGCTGCTGGGTGATCATCGAGTACGGGCCGGTCGAGCGCGCGTGGATCTTGTCGTCGACCAAGTGGTGCAGCTTGAGGATGTACATGTAGCCGACGGTCACGGGGTACGGGAACGGGTCGCCGTTGCGGCCGTCGAACAGCCGCGCCTTACCGTCACCATCGACCATGACCTCGCCGTCCCGGTTGGGCAGCGTCGAGGACAGCAGTCCGGTCAGCTCCTCCTCGCGGGCACCGTCGAACACCGGGGTGGCCGTACGGGTATCGGCCGGTGCGGAGATGAGGTCCGCGGGCAGATTGGCCGCCCATTCCGGATTGCCTTCGATGTTCCAGCCGGTCTTGGCCACCCACCCCAGGTGGGTTTCCAGGATCTGGCCGATGTTCATACGACGCGGCACACCGTGGGTGTTCAGGATGACGTCGACCGGGGTGCCATCAGGCAGGAACGGCATGTCCTCGACGGGCAAAATCTTGCCGATGACGCCCTTGTTGCCGTGGCGTCCGGCGAGCTTGTCACCGTCGGAGATCTTGCGCTTCTGCGCGACGTAGACCCGAACCAGCTCGTTCACACCGGCAGGCAGATCGTCATCGTCATCGCGCGAGAACACGCGGATACCGATGACCTTGCCGGACTCGCCGTGCGGCACCTTCAGGGAGGTGTCGCGGACCTCGCGGGCCTTCTCACCGAAGATGGCACGCAGCAGACGCTCCTCGGGGGTCAGCTCGGTCTCACCCTTCGGGGTGACCTTGCCGACGAGGACGTCGCCGTCGCGGACCTCGGCACCGATGCGGATGATCCCGCGCTCGTCGAGGTCAGCCAACACCTCATCGGAGACGTTCGGGATATCCCGCGTGATCTCCTCGGCGCCGAGCTTCGTGTCGCGCGCATCGATTTCGTGCTCTTCGATATGAATCGAGGTGAGCACATCCTCTTCCACCAGGCGGTTGGACAGGATGATGGCGTCCTCGTAGTTGTGACCTTCCCACGGCATGATCGCCACGAGCAGGTTCTTACCGAGGGCCATCTCGCCGTTTTCGGTGCACGGACCGTCGGCGACAACCTGGCCGACCTCGACACGCTGACCTTCGTCCACAATCGGGCGCTGGTTGGCACAGGTGCCATGGTTCGACCGCGCAAACTTACGCAGTCGGTAGCTCTGACGGGTGCCGTCATCGGCCATCACGGTGATGTAGTCGGCGGACACCTCTTCGATGACACCGGCCTTCTCCGCGATGACGACGTCACCGGCGTCGATGGCGGCACGCAGCTCCATGCCGGTACCGACCAGCGGAGCCTCGCTGCGCACCAGCGGAACTGCCTGACGCTGCATGTTCGCGCCCATCAGGGCACGGTTGGCATCGTCGTGCTCGAGGAACGGGATCATCGCGGTCGCGACCGACACCATCTGACGCGGTGAAACGTCCATGTAATCGACCTCTGCCGAGGGGACGAATTCGACCTCGCCACCCTTGCGGCGCACCAGGACGCGCTCCTCAGCGAAAACCTGATCGCCATCAGCGTTGGGCTTCGTCGGCGAGTTGGCCTGCGCCACCACGTGGCGATCCTCTTCATCGGCGGTCAGGTAACGGATCTCATCAGTGACCACGCCATTGACAGTCTTGCGGTACGGCGTCTCGATGAAGCCGAACGGGTTGACCCGCGCGTACACCGACAGCGAGCCGATCAGGCCGATGTTCGGGCCTTCCGGGGTCTCGATCGGGCACATGCGGCCGTAGTGCGAGGGGTGCACGTCGCGGACGTCCAGGCCTGCACGGTCACGCGTCAGACCACCGGGGCCAAGAGCCGACAGACGGCGCTTGTGGGTGAGGCCGGACAGCGGGTTGTTCTGGTCCATGAACTGCGACAGCTGGCTGGTCCCGAAGAACTCCTTGATCGCCGCCACGACGGGACGGATGTTGATCAGGGTCTGCGGCGTGATCGCCTCGACGTCCTGGGTGGTCATGCGCTCACGCACGACACGCTCCATGCGGGATAGGCCGACCCGGATTTGGTTCTGGATCAGCTCGCCGACGGTGCGCAGACGACGGTTACCGAAGTGGTCGATGTCATCGACCTCGACGGGAACCGGGAGACCGCCGGGGGCGGTCATCGTGGTCTGGCCCTCGTGCAGACGCACCAGGTACTCGATGGTGGCGACGACGTCTTCCTCGTTGAGGGTGGTCGAGGTCACGAGAGCCGGGTTGGCGCCTCCCAGGCCCAGCTTCTTGTTCACCTTGTACCGACCCACGCGGGCCAGGTCGTAACGCTTCTCCTTGAAGAACAGGTTCTCCAGCAGGGCCTGCGCCGACTCCTTGGTCGGCGGCTCGCCCGGGCGCAGCTTGCGGTAGATGTCCAGCAGCGCCTCGTCGGGACCGGCGATGTTGTCCTTCTCGAGGGTCCCCATCATGATTTCGGAGAACCCGAAGCGCTCGACGATCTGCTCGTTAGTCCAGCCGAGCGCCTTGAGCAGCACGGTGACGGGCTGACGGCGCTTGCGGTCGATGCGGACGCCGACGGTGTCGCGCTTGTCGACGTCGAACTCGAGCCATGCACCACGGCCGGGGATGACCTTGACGCTGTGCAGGGTCTTCTCGGTCGACTTGTCGATGGTGTCGTCGAAGTAGACACCAGGCGACCGGACCAGCTGCGAGACGACGACCCGCTCGGTGCCGTTGATGACGAAGGTGCCCATTTCGGTCATCATCGGGAAGTCACCCATGAAGACCGTCTGGCTCTTGATCTCACCGGTGTTGTTATTGATGAACTCGGCCGTGACGAACAGCGGGGCCGCGTACGTCATGTCCTTGTCTTTGCACTCGTCGACGGGTGCCTTGACCTCGTCGAAGCGCGGGTCACTGAAGGACAGCGACATCGAGCCGGAGAAGTCCTCGATCGGCGAAAGCTCAGTGAGGATCTCCTCAAGGCCGCCGGTCGGGTTCACCTCGCCACGGGCGGATGCAACTTCACGCCAGCGCGGCGCGCCAATCAACCATTCAAAGGAGTCCGTCTGCACATCGAGCAAGCCGGGAACCTCAAGCGGTTCGCGCAGCTTGGCGAAGGAAAGTCGGCTAGGTGCCCCAGGTACGGAGTTGGTAGTTGCGGTATCGGTCTTAGTCTGGCGGGAGACTGCCAAGATGCTCGGTCCTCCATAGTTGCCGCGTTTCTGCGTTGGTTCGCGCCAGCGAACGACCAAACACACACGACAAAGACCACACCGCGATCGGCGAGGGAAGGTGGGCAGGAGGCAGCCAGCGCAACGTCTAACGATAGCGTACTATCGCGCAGCCTTCAACTGCCCGGTCGATTCTGCGAATCAGTGCTGGCTGGCGCCTCGCCCATTCCTGGACTGCGTCCGCAGATGTCCGTGCTGCCAAACAGAGTGACGCGTCGTACGCCGCCCGTCAAGAGATACCGCCAGTATTTTCAGTGTTTCTTTACCCTTTCTTCGCCGAAGCCACGCCGACTTAGCCGGGCTTGACGGCCCCGAGCGTCTGACTGAGCCCCGAGACGTACTGCCGCTGATCGGTCAGCCCGTGCTGAATGAGGACCCGGGGGAAGTGCGCGCGATCGAACATGCGGAACGACATCGGCCGCGCGAAGAGACGCTGAACCCCATGAATGAAGGTGGGTCCGCGCAGGCAGGAGGTCAGAATCGCGAGGTGGCCACCCGGTTTCAGGACGCGAATCATTTCGCCGACCACCGCATCCGGGTCTTCCATGAAGTACAGCGCCCCGTAGCAGGACACGGCGTCGAAGGTGCCGTCCCGGAAGGGCAGCCGCTCGCCATCGGCGCGCATAAATCCGAGCTGATGGGACTGTGCCTGGTGAGTGGGGTTGGCAACGGCCTCGGCGAGCATGTTGGGTGCCGCGTCCAGTCCGACGACCAGACCGTCCGGCCCGACGGCGTGCACTGCCCGCCGCGCGGTGTTGCCCGGACCGCAGGCGATATCAAGCACCCGGTCGCCGGGCTCGATCGCCAGTAGGTGCAGTGCACGCTCTGCTTCCTTGGCCCCCGACTGCGCGGTCAGCACCGCGAAGGCGAACGACCGCCAGAATCTGTCGTATACCCAACTGAAAATCGAGTTCTGCATGGTGTGCTGGCCCAGATGTAGGCGCACGTTCTGCGGACCCATGACGTCGAGGTAGCCGTCCCCCACGGACCGCGCCGACTGCACCCTCCGCGCCGGGACAGTGAGCAGACCCTCAATCTTCTCCAGGGCGGTCGTCAAGGGCGCAGGGTCCTGTGCACTCGTCATACGCGCTCGATCCTGACGGGCACCCCGTTGGGGCGCGCCATTCCGGCCAAGGGCTCCCCGATGCAAAGGCCTTACTGCCGCAGGGGCGGAATCTGGCCCGTCGGGGCGTCATCGTCGCTGTGCGGGGTGTTGATGGCCTGGGTGGCCTGTTCGGTGTGCGGCGGTGCCAACGTGGCAGTCGCCGCGGTGCCGGGTTCATCGCCGAAGTCATGGACGCGGTACTGATGAGTCTCGGCGAAGCTGTCCTGGATCGCAGCCTGCGCATTGGGCGGCAGCTGGTGCATGATCTCGCGCACGCGCGCCTGACGGCGCCCGACGGCCGCGCGTTCCGGCATACCGGGGGTGGCCTGAATCTGCGGGGGCACACCCTCGATCTCCTCGACACCACCGTCGTGGTGTCCGGCGTCCAGGTGCGCCTGCTCCTCGGCCATGGTGGCCTCGTCCTTTTCCTCCGACATGCCGATTGGCCCGATCCGGCGGCCGTTCAGGAACTGCTTGATCACCGGCTCATCGCTGGTCAGCAGCACCTCACGGGGACCGAACATCACCAGCTCGCGGCGATACAGCATGCCCATGTTGTCCGGCACGGTGCGGGCGATGTTGATGTTGTGAGTCACGATCAGGATCGTCGCGTCGATCTGCGCATTGATGTCGATGAGCAACTGGCTCAGGTAGGCCGTACGCACGGGGTCCAGACCGGAGTCAGGCTCGTCACAGAGGATGATCTGCGGGTCCAGCACAAGCGAACGGGCCAGGCCGGCACGCTTGCGCATACCGCCGGAGATTTCACCGGGGAACTTGGTCTCGTGGCCGGTCAGACCCACCACGTCAAGCTTCTGCATGACGATGTCGCGGATCTCCGATTCCTTCTTCTTGGTGTGCTCACGCAAGGGGAAGGCGGTGTTGTCGTACAGGTTCATCGAGCCGAACAGCGCGCCGTCCTGGAACATCACGCCGAACAGCTTGCGGATCTCGTACAGCTCCTTGGACGAGCACTCCATGATGTTGGTGCCGTCGATGTAGATGGCGCCCTCTTCCGGGCGCAGCAGGCCGATGAGCGACTTCAGGAACACCGACTTGCCTGTACCGGACGGGCCCAGCAGCACGCTGACCTCACCCGGCGGCAGGGACAGGCTGACGTTCCCCCAGATTCGTTGTGAACCAAAGGATTTAGTCAAACCCTCGACGGAGACTTCTGCACCCACCAGGCGATCCTTCCGCAACACGCACACTTCGCCACCAACCCGGCCAGGCTGTGGTTCGGATCACTTTAGCGCATGCCCAAGAGCTGCATCGCGTTTGCGTCCAGACCGGGCCACCGACCGGCTAACTGTGATAACCAGGCACTACGCGCTCAGTGCGGGTCACTTTCCTGCTCGTTCTCACGGACGTCCTCAAGGTCCTGCGCCGCCTGCTGAGCGTCCCATCGTTTCGTGATCATCGGGACGACGATGAGTGCACCCAAGCCCAGGATGGCGAAGACAACGGGTACCGCCGCCGCGCGCACCTGCTCCCCCAAGCCCTCCGCTTCGCCCGACACCACCTTCTCGATGAAGCCGCCGAGCACCCGGCCCGAATAGACGGCGGTGACGATCAGACCCGCGGCCGTGGCGAGCATGGATCGCGACACTCCCTGGAATGCCACATAGAGGAACCAGACGGTCGTCGTGCCGAGACCGGCGCCGAACAGCATCAAACCCGGCACCAGGGTCCACTGGCCGAGTACCCCTTGCGACAGTGTGTAGTCCGTGGCCGCCTGAGTTAAGGCCTTGAAGATCGCCAATCCGGCGATCAGTTCGATCACGCCACACACCGGCACCACCCACTTCGCTCCGCGGTCCAGCAGTCGGCCGGTGACCGGCGCAAACACGGCGGCTGCTATCCATAGCGCCAGCAGCGGAGTATTGGTCGCACCGCCGTTGGCCGCAGTCCAGTGGACTGACAGGGTGCCGAGATCGGCCAGCGCGACGCAGATTCCCAGCGCGATGACTCCGATGAGACCGATGACATGCCCGCGGCGGGACACGAGGGAGGGCGGCACGAACCCCGGGCCGCGCAATTGCCGGGTCCAGACAACCAATGCGACCAGGGATATCGCTCCCACCGCCCCGGCCGCCAGCGCCGAAGGCGAGGACGCTCGGGTGGCCACGATATAGGTCACCCCGGCGATGCCGATGATCCAGAGCGCAGCACCCGGCAGGTCGAACTGCTCGAAGGTGCTGACAGGTTCGATCGCAGGCCCGACGAGGGACGCGAGGAAGGCGGCGAGCGTCAGCACCAACACCGCGCAGACCACAAGGCTCCACAGGTCGATCGGCACAAAGGTGGGTGCGATCGTCACGATGGCATCGCCCACCGGAGTCGCCGCGGCCCACACCCCCAACAGATACCCCTGAGATGCGGTGATCTCTTGGACGACGATGACGAGCGAGGCGACCATGGCCAGCGCCAGAGCGACGTCACTGCATGCGTAGAGCAGACCTATGGGGGCAATGGAGAGCGGCAGCAGCGCACCTAAGGTGCTCACCAACGACAGTCCCGCCGCGACCGTCAGGAAGCTGGAAGGCCGCAGATAGTTGGACAGCCGTGCGATGACGAGAATGGGAAGGATGGTCAGCACGGTGATCACCGCGAGGGACCAGCCCACCGAATCGACACCTTCCGGGTGGTCGGCGATCCGTGCCACCAACGCGAGATCCTGCGCGCTGCGCCCAAGTTGGGCCGTCAACAGCACCGCGCACGCAACTAGCACGTTGCGTGAGATCCCAAACCGGCTCATGTGCCCTCCCTTGCCGTGTGGTCTGGTCACTGTACGAGCCCGGGGTCTTCGTGGGGTTCGACTCACGCCGGGGACCTAGGACTCCGGCGCCGCGGTTCGGCCTCTGCCGCGCGCCCATCGGATCGCCCGGTACGCCAGCCAGGCGAGTCCGACCAGTAGCACCAAGACCACGATGAAGGCGACTAACGGCAGCGCCAAGGCGAGGATCGTCAGCACCAGCGAGGTGCCGTCCTCGGCGGTCGAGACCACCGGATTCCCCACTCCGGCAGTGGTTCCCGTCACGAATGGGCGTGCGACCGTTCTACTGGCGTGCACGCTGCCCGCGGTGATGGCCCCAAGTATCGCCGCCACCGCGGGAGGCAGGTTCGACGACAGACTTGTTTCGGCCGTGAACAGAATGGCTCCCGATGCCGGCGCAATGAAGGTGCCGATCGCATGCAGGACGGAGTCCAGCGCCGGGATCTTGTCGCCGATGAGGTCGAGCACAAAGATGACCGCCAGCACGATGAGCGCCGGGGTGGAGGACAACCAGCCGTAGGACGGGCCGAGCTCGATCCAGCCGAATCGGTCCGCTGCGCCCACCGCGAGCAGCGGCAGCCAGGCGTTGAGGCCGGCGGCACCGGAGAGCCCGAATGCCCCGAGGACGGCGCTGATAGCCGAGGTGATCTCCATGTCACGAGTGTGACGCCACCGCGGAGTTTCAGTGGATGTTTCGCGGTGAGGTCACACTCGGGTGGTGAGTTCGACGATGAGCGGCACCCCACCCTCGAACCACACCCGATGCAATTCGAGGATCTTGCGTTTCGATGGAAAGCCCTTGCGGTGAAACAGGTTTTCGAGGTAGTCGAAGGCGCACCTGCGGGTTGGCCTGGATGTTCTTGACCCAGAGGGTGTGCCGGGTGATCGCGACCAGATAGGTCCTCTCCCCGTCGCGCACCGCCTTGACGTAGGTGACGCGTGGACTGCCGGACTTTCGCCCGATGGTGGTCAGCACGCCGACACCGCGAGGCACTCGGATCGCGAACCACGGCCGATGGACGGCGTGCAGCGCGCTGGCGAAACGGCGGCGCTCCGCCAGCGGCGCTGCCGTGGTGTCCAACCCTGGCCTGCGCTCAAACACATACCGCCCGTCGGTGTAGCGCAGGGAATCCGGGATGGGATCGTTCATGCTCTTAGCGGGGCGCCCAGTTGCCATGGAATCCTGCCGGAACGCGCTGCGGCAGATGCACGGTCGCCATCAGATCGAGAGTGACCGCGTCCATCAGCAGGAGCTGACCTTCGTCGCAGCGGCGGTCGACTGCGAATCCGATCAGCACGCCGTCATCCTCGGTGGCCGCCGTTGGGTTCGGCACGAACGACATCTCCCCGAGCACGATGGCGGGATCGAGTCGGCTGGTCTGGGTGGCGCCGGTTTCATAGTCGTATTTGACGATGCTGGCTCCGGCAGCTTCGCCGGCGCTGAAGAAGTTCTCCACATCGGGCAGATACCCGTAGCGGTGTTTCTTGCCCGTCAATGTCTCATTGATGCGGGGGAATTCGAGATGCCGGTCATCCTTGCGCTCCATGTGCACCGTGCCCTTGGTGAGGTCGATCGTCCACCGGTCGAGCTGCCCCTTGGCGTCGCTGGGCCCCAGCACATCCTGCGAGAACATCGAGTCGTACCGCACCAGGTCGATCACCAGCACCTCCGAACCGTTGCGGGTTTCGGAGTAGCCGTTGAGTGGGTGGAAGACGTAGCACGGGTCGATCTGGAACCAGCGCACGTCGGAGTTTCCGCCCTCGCGCGGCATGACGCCAATCCTGGCCGGGTACTTGGTATTCCACGAATACGGTACGGACGGCGACTTGCCGGAGTACTGGCTAGCCCTGGCCGCAATGGGACCGGGAATCTTGATCTTGCCGATCAGCGAGTTCATGACGAGCTGGGCAGGCTTGCGCAGCAGTCGCGGCACGGGCACCGACCGGCCAATCATGGACATGTCCAGGGTGACGGGCAGGTCGTAGAAGACGACGTACTTCTCGGTGAGGGTGAAATCGTGCATCATCGGCGCGCCGTGTACTTGAATATCGACGGTCCGGCGGGCCCGTCCGTCGGTGCCGATCACCGAGTACTGGACCGTCCTCCCGCGCGCGAAGGAATATGAGACAGCATGCATTTCGCCGGTGTCGGGATCGGTATGCGGATGCGCCGTGTAACCACCCGGCAGCGTGCCGTCGAAATCGCAAGTACCCACCGTCTCGAGATCCTCGGTGAGCTCGTAGTTGGCGATACCGCCCTCGACCAGCGCCAGCGTGCGCCCGGCGTGACTGAGCACATTGGTGTTCGGCCCGATGACGCCCATGCCCGCGTTCATGCTGATGGCAGATGGCGCCGCCTCGCCGAGCGCCTTGGCGACCGACGGCGTGCGCACCCACCGATTGCGATACCACTGCGCCTTGCCGTCGCGCAGCGACAGTCCGTGCACCATGGCGTCACCACTGAAGAGGTGATAGGCGGCCGGATCGACCTCGGCGGCCGGGTTGGGGCCGTTGCGCAGATACCTGCCGTCGAGGTGATCGGGCAGGGACCCGGTGACTTCGAGATCGACGCTGTCCATCTCCCGTTCCACCGGCTCCCATATGCCGGTCAGGTAGGGACTCGTTTCGGTGGTCGGCTGAGCTGTGGCAGTCATCGTTGTCCTCCGCGGCTGGGCTGGCATAACGTTGTTATTACGACGTTATGGTGAACCTACTCCGGTTGTGCGAACATGGCAACACCATGTCAGAAGGTCTTCACGCGAACGACACGTCAGCGCCCAGTAATCGTCAGGGAACGGCCCCCCGCAATCCCCGCATCGATCTCGTCGCCGCGGCGGTCGGGCTTTTGAACGACCAGGGGCCCGACGCGTTGCAGACACGCAAGATCGCCGCTGCCGCAGGCACCTCCACGATGGCGGTCTACACGTACTTCGGCGGCATGCGCGAGCTCATCGCGGAGGTGGCCGAGGAGGGGTTGCGCCAATTCGCGGAGGCGCAAGCGGTGGTCGAACAGACCGACGACGTGATCGCCGACTTCATGATGACCGGAATGGCCTACCGCCAGTTCGCCATTGACTTCCCACACATGTATCGGCTGATGTTCGGCGTGACCAGTGCGCACGGCGTCGACGCCCCCCGCAGGAACATGTTCGATACCTCGCACGTGACGCCGGAGCATCCCAGCGCGGCCTATCTGTTTCGGTGCGTACAACGCGCCATGGCTGCGGGCAGGATCGACGGCTCCCCCGACGACGCCGCGAAGGTCGCCGCGACCGCCGCGAAGTTTTGGACCATCATGCACGGCTTCGTCATGCTCGAGCTCGCAGGCTTCTGGGGCGATGACGGTGTGGCGGTGGGTCCCGTGCTGGGCTCAATGACCACGGATCTGCTTATCGCACTTGGCGATACGGCTGAACGGGTGAACACCTCAGCGGCCACGGCCGTCGCCCGGATCGCCGCATCGACTTAAGGGGCCCAGGAGATTTCGTAACCGTCGCTTCCGGTTGACGGAAATGTGGGCGGCAACGAGAGGACGGGTTGGGGCGACGGCGCATCGCGCAACGCCACCACGGTAGCGGCGGCGGTTGCGAGGGGAGCACGCATGTCGAAGGCCAGCCGCGCCAGCAGCCGGTTGCGCAACTCGGCGTCGGACGGCACCGTCGTCCGCAACGGCACGACCACCGGCGCGGTAGCTCGGCGACGACGGGCACGAAACACCACGACCAGCAGCAGAAAACAGCCCACCGCAACAAACACATAGACGGCCACGCAATCGAGTGTGCGGATTGTGTCGGTATCCCGCAATTTCTCACCCGAATCCGCACGCTCGGCTGAATATGTCAATCCCATTCAGGTCCAGCAGGGCGGCTTGATCCGGACCCACCCTGATGCACGGATCAGGCAGACTGCTGAGCTCGGGTATGAGCGAGTCGGCGGGAGTCCGTGCCGGTTTCGATGATGTTGCCGCCGCGGTGGTCGAGGCAATCCGCTTGCTCGCCCCTGAGTTAGCGGGCAAGAGCGCGGACAGGAGTCCTCAGAAGCTCACAAAAGTTCGCCGCCGGCTCAGGGTGATGATCTATACCGAGATCGGGTGGCCGAACTTCCACGTTTGGGGGTGGACGGAAGCCGGTGGCGATGATTTCGGATTGGTCATTTGCTCTCCCAGCTCAGAGAGAAACGGATACCTGTCTCGATAGACGAGGGGCCTGCGCAGGGAACACGTCCGCAAACTTGTCCCCGCGGCAACCTGGACATGAATGGTCTTGTCGCGCAATCCTCTTCTGACTGTCATGGTGGCGAGACCGTGAGGTGAAGGGCGAGCCGACTGACGGTGTCGGCGAGCTCGGTTGGTTCGATGACGACCACGGGGGAGGTGAGCGCAATGCGCGCAACCGTCATGGTGAGCCTGCCGAGATCTTCGCTGCGGATCTGGACAAGGCAGCGGTCCCCTGCCACCTCGATTGGTGTGTGGTCAATCCATCTGAGCACACCCTCGAGGTCGGCGAACGTGGCTTCGATGGCGAGTTTTGCATCGTGGTGACGGGGTGGCGAGCCGACTGATCTCGCGACGAAGCCTGCCGCGTCACCGCCCGGGATCTCGCGTGGCGTGAAATGACTGCCTGCCAGCCAGGGCTCCGAGAGCCGGTCCAGTCGAAATGTTCGCCAGTCGGCACGATGGTGATCCCATGCTACGAGATACCAACGACGTCCAGCCGTGACAAGGCGGTGCGGCTCGACGAGCCGTCTGCTGCTCTCGCCATCACCTCGCCGATAGTCGAAACGCACGTGCTCGTGGTCGCGACATGCCGCAGCGAGCACACTGAGTGCTTCGGGGTCGACGATGTCGTCGTCGACCCGCCGCATGGAACTGACGCTCGAATGCAGTGCCGACACACGTCGGCGTAGCCGATGGGGCAGGAGTGTTTCGATCTTCGTCAGCGCGCGCAGCGACGTTTCTTCGATGCCGCTGATGGCGGCCTCGGCGGCGTAGCGCAGCCCGACGGCTACCGCCACGGACTCGTCATCGTCGAGGATCAGGGGCGGCACGTGCGCCCCCGTTGCGAGTCGGTAGCCCCCGTATTTTCCGGACGTGGAATCGACCGGATAGCCAAGGTCGCGTAGGCGATCGATGTCGCGGCGCACCGTTCGCTGCGTGACATCGAGTCGTGCGGCAAGTTCGGCGCAGTGCCAGAAACGATGGGTCTGAAGGAGCGAGAGCAGTTGCAGTGCTCGGCCTGTGGGATCGTTCCGCATTTCTTCAGATTGCCAGCGATCTAGGACTTCATGTGTCCACGATGCTCCCTATCGTCGGAGCAACCGGCCGATCCAGACACGAGATCGGTACTCAACCCAAAGGAGCATCTGTGGATCCATCCGACTTCCCCAGGCCCGTCCTTATCCCAGTCAACGGCGTGGAACTCGAAGTCTTTGAAGCAGGGCGACACAATGCCGGGAAACCCATCGTGCTGTGTCACGGATGGCCAGAGCACGCCTATTCTTGGCGATACCAGGTGCCCGCCCTTGTCGCGGCGGGCTACCACGTCATCGTCCCGAACCAGCGCGGCTACGGCAACTCATCACGTCCGACCGAAGTGACGGACTATGACATTGAACATTTAGCGGGTGATCTCATCGCACTTCTCGATCACTACGGCTACGAAGATGCCACCTTTGTCGGTCACGATTGGGGCGCCTTTGTCGTGTGGGGCCTGACCCTGTTGCACCCGCACCGGGTAAACAAAGTGATCAACCTAAGCCTGCCCTACCAGGATCGCGGAGAGCAGCCCTGGATTGAGTTCATGGAAGCCGTGCTTGGCAGTGACTTCTACTTCGTCCACTTCAATCGAGAGCCGGGCGTCGCGGACGCCGTGTTCGACGACAACACCTTCCGGTTCCTCCGCAACCTGTACCGGAAGAACGAACCCCGCAGGGAGCCTCAGCCGGGTATGGCGCTGCTCGATCTCGCCAGAGCAGAGGCGCCACTCGGTGAGCCTCTGATGAGCGATAGCGAATTGGCCGTTTTCGTCTCTGCATTCGAATCGACAGGATTCACGGGCAGTGTGAACTGGTACAGGAACCTTGACCGCAACTGGCGTTTGCTGGCGGAGGTGGACCCGATCATCCAACAGCCCGCACTCATGATCTACGGCGACCGTGACGCGATCGCGAGGGCTGCGAACCTGACAGAGTTCGTGCCCAATGTGGAAGTAGTCAATCTCGACTGCGGTCATTGGATCCAGCAAGAAAGACCCGATGAGACCAACCAAGCGATCTTGAACTGGCTGGAACGGCAGGATGCCACATAGTTTCAAGGCTAGGTGCGGTCTCGGATTGCTGAGCTCGGGTGTGGGCGAGTCGGTAGGAGTCGGTGCCGGTTTCGATGATGCTGCCGCCGAAGGTGAGCCGATCCACGATGGCGGCGCAAAGTCGTGGCAAAAACGAAATCGGCCCCGCAAGTCCGAGGACTTGCGGGGCCGATTGGCGGTACTGCGAACTACTTGACGGTGACCGTCGCGCCGGCGGCCTCGAGCTTGGCCTTGGCGTCGTCGGCGGCCTCCTTGGCGACCTTCTCCAGCAGCGGCTTGGGGGCCGCGTCAACCAGGTCCTTGGCTTCCTTCAGACCCAGGCCGGAGACGATCTCGCGGACAACCTTGATGACGCCGATCTTCTTGTCACCGGCGCTCTCCAGGATGACGTCGAACTCGCTCTGCTCTTCGGCAGCCTCGGCGGCCGGGGCAGCGCCACCGGCAGCGGCGACGGCGACCGGAGCGGCAGCGGTGACCTCGAAGACCTCTTCGAAGGTCTTGACGAACTCGGACAGCTCAAGCAGCGTCAGCTCCTTGAAAGCATCGATCAGTTCCTCGGTGCTCAGCTTTGCCATAATGTGGTTCCTTCCTTGATTTACAACGGTTTTGAGTCTGGGAAGTAGTGCTTACGCAGCTTCTTCGCCAGCCTTCTTTTCCTGCAGGGCGGCGGCCAGGCGTGCAACCTGAGACGCCGGGGCGTTGAACAGCCCGGCGGCCTTGGCCAGGTTGCCCTTCATTGCGCCAGCCAGCTTGGCCAGCAGCACCTCACGCGATTCCAGATCGGCGATGCGCTCTACCTCGGCGACTGTCAGGGCGCGGCCGTCCATGTAGCCGCCCTTGATGATCAGTGCCTTGTTTTCTTTTGCGAAGGTCTTGATCGCCTTCGCGGCGTCCACGGGCTCACCCTGGATGAACGCAATTGCCGTTGGGCCACTGAACAGTTCGTCCAGGCCCTCCACACCGGCGTCCGAAGCCGCACGCTTGACAAGCGTGTTCTTGGCGACGGAGTAGGTAGCGGAAGCTCCGAGGGAGCGACGCAGGGTGGCCAGAGCGGACACCGACAGGCCGCGGTACTCGGTGATCACCGTGGCAGTCGAACCCTTGAACTGCTCGGTGATCTCGGCAACGGCAGAGACCTTGTCAGTCTTGGCCATGTATTGCCTCCTCATCTCGTTTTCGGTCGTTCCACCTGGGACTGCCGACAAGAGAGGGGCCGAAATGACGAACGCCCCGACGCAGACAGGTCGGGGCGTGAAAACTACGGACTTAACCGCAGGTCTACCTCGTCCTCCTGCGTGGGCCGTCCGGATAATCCGGAACCTTCAACCTCGCGAGAGGTGACCGACGGTCTTCGGTGGAGCTGCATCAGGCTACCGCAGGTAGGGCATGCAATCCAAAACGAGCCGGGGCACGCCCTCGGGCACAGTGGTAGCAAGGAGTGATGCCTGAGCCTCAAGCGCCGTCTCCCACTCGGAACGGCGTCGCCCGCAACGGCGATATCGAACTCTTCTACGAAGACCTGGGTAATCCCGAAGATCCCGCGGTCGTGCTCGTCATGGGCGTGGCCGCACAGCTCCCGATGTGGCCGGACGGATTCTGTCAGCGGCTGCTAAAGAGTGGTTATCGAGTAGTCAGGTTCGACAACCGCGATTGCGGACTGTCGACCAAGCTGGACGGCCACAAAGCGCCAGGGTCGGTGCACCGCCGGGTCGTGCGCTACACCTTCGGCAAGGGCAGCGAGGTCCCGTACACGCTCGTCGACATGGCCGAGGATGTCCGCAGCCTCATCGACCACCTGGGCATCGAGCGAGCTCACGTCGTGGGGGCCTCGATGGGCGGCATGATCGTGCAGGTCTTCGCCGGCACGTACCCCGAGCGTGTGCACTCCGTCGGCATCATCTACTCGGCCACCGGACGCCCGTTCTCGCGGCCGCCGTCCTGGGAACTGATCCGCACCGCCATGAACGCTCCGGGCAGGAATGCCACTCCCGAGGAGTGGCTCGAGTTCGAGGTCAACAACGGGATCGTCTACAACGGGCCCGAGAACCTCCCCTCCCGCGAAGAGTTGCGTCGGCGCATCTTGGACCACAAGGCGCGCAGTGACTATCCGGTCGGTACGGTTCGCCAGTTCGACGCCATTTTGGGCACCGGTAGCCTGCTGCGTTTCACCCGTGCCATCACCGCGCCGACGGTCGTCATCCACGGGCGTAACGACCCGTTGGTCCCGTACCAGAATGGACGGGTGGTGGCCAAGAACATTCGGAACTCACGTTTTGCGCTCATCGAGGGCATGGGGCACGACCTGCCCGAACCGCTGTGGGAGCCCGTTACTCGCGAGTTGTTGGGTAATTTCGCGAGAAACTTTCAACAGGTCAACCGTCTCGATCCTCTCGACGGGTGAGGCCGTCGGTCGCCGCGGGGCCGCAACCAACGGGGTCGTTCGCCACGCCGCTCCAGATGACCTGGTCGAAGCGACAAAACCCTGAGCTGTGCCGCACCGACTAGGGCAGAACCCGAATCATGCGGCACACTTGCATTTCATGACTGCGCATGAACGCTCCGGCCGGAACGTCGGTGAGGGTCGCGCACGACAGGTTGCACCGCTCGGGCGCGTGGCGTTGCTCTCGGAGGCGGCGCGGCTGGGCACCACCGGCTGGCAGGTCGCCCGTACCGCCGGCCGCGTGCTGGGCAAGCTCACCAAGAAGGGCAGCTTCGAGCAGAAGGTCATGGCCGAGCTGCCGCAGACGTTCTCCGATCTGGGCCCCACCTACGTCAAGCTCGGTCAGATCATCGCGTCCAGTCCGGGCGCGTTCGGCGAGCCGCTGTCCCGTGAATTCCGTGGACTGCTGGACCGCGTGCCGCCCGCCGATTCCGTCCAGATCCGCGAGCTGCTCATCGCCGAGCTCGGATCCGAGCCCGAGAAGCTGTTCGAGTCCTTTGATGCCGAGCCGTTCGCATCCGCCTCGATCGCCCAGGTGCATTACGCGACACTGCATTCCGGCGAGGAGGTGGTCGTCAAGATCCAGCGTCCGGGAATCCGTCGCCGGGTGGCCGCCGATCTGCAGATCCTCAAGCGCGGCGCGGCGATCCTAGAACTCGGCAAGGTCGGTCGAATGCTGTCGGCCCGGGATGTGGTGGACGACTTCTCCGGAAACCTTTCCGAGGAACTGGATTTCCTTGCCGAGGGTCAGGCCATGCAAACCTGGGTGGAACACCTACACACCTCTTCTCTCGGCAAGAACATCCGAGTGCCCGACGTGCACTGGCACTACACGACATCCAAGGTGCTCACCATGGAGCGGGTGCACGGCATCCGCATCGATGACGCACCCGCGATTCGTAAGGCGGGATTCGACGGCACTGATCTGGTGAAGTCGCTGTTGTTTTCGGTGTTCGAATCCGGTCTGCGTCAAGGTTTGTTCCACGGCGACCTGCATGCGGGGAACCTGCTGGTGGACGACGAGGGCCGGATCGTGTTCTTGGACTTCGGCATCGTCGGTTTCATCGACCCGCGGACGCGTTGGCTGTTGCGTGAACTGATCCACGCACTGCTGGTCAAAAAGGACCACCGCACTGCAGGCAAGATCGTGGTGCTGCTGGGCGCCGTCGGTAATCCCAGCGACGCCGACAAGGGCACCAAGGACATGAAGGACTTCGCCGCCCCCTTGACGATGAAATCGCTTGGCGATATGTCGTACTCGGAAATCGGCAAGCAACTCTCTACGCTCGCCGCCGAGTACGACGTCAAACTGCCCCGCGAACTGGTGCTCATCGGCAAGCAATTCCTATACGTCGAGCGATACATGAAACTGCTGGCTCCACGCTGGCAGATGATGGAGGACCCGGAACTCAAGGGGTACTTCGGCAGTTTCATCGTCGATATCAGCCGTGAGCACAACCGCGAAGGAGAAATCTGAGATGACGGCGAGCAGCGCAAATGTCGGCGATATCGAGCTGTGTTATGAGGAGTTCGGCAATCCCGCCGACCCCGCGGTTCTGCTCATCATGGGCATCGGTGCTCAGATGGTGTTCTGGCGCAACGAGTTCTGCCAACAGCTCGCCGACCAGGGCTACCGGGTCATTCGCTTCGACAATCGGGACTGCGGCCTTTCCACCACATTGGACGGCGTGCGCGCCGGTGGCGGCTCACTCATTTCGAATATGGCGAAATTCCTTGCCGGAGTGAAGATCACCGGAACTGCCTACACCCTCGTGGATATGGCGGGTGATGCGGCAGGGCTGCTCGACCATCTTGATATCAACCGGGCACACATCGTGGGCGCCTCTATGGGCGGCATGATCGCGCAGGTCTTCGCCGCCGAGCATCCCGATCGGACCGAGACGGTCACCATCATCATGTCAAGCAACAATCAGCCCTTCCTGCCGCCACCGGGACCACGGCAGCTGATGGCACTGCTCAAGGCTCCACCCGCCGACGCCACCCGCGAGCAAATCATCGCCAACAGCGTGCAGGTTGGCCGGATCATTGGCAGCCCGAAATACCGCCAGTCGGAAACGAAGTCGTATCAGCACGCCGCCGAGTACTACGACCGGAGCTACTACCCCAAGGGGTTTGCACGACAGTTCGCCGCCATCATGGGGACCGGCAGCTTGGCCCCGTTCGACAACCGAATCACCTCCCCCGCACTGGTTTTGCATGGCAGGGCCGACAAACTGATGCGCCCTTCGGGTGCGCGCGCGATCGCCCGCGCCATTCGTGGTTCGCGGCTGGCACTGATCGACGGGATGGGCCACGATCTGCCCGAGCCGCTGTGGACCCGGGTCATCGCCAAGTTGACCGAGAACTTCGCTCGCTCGGAGCCTGCAGAAGACACACCGGAATCCGAGGCCGCGGGCCGCTAATTAGCTCCCGTACGAAATGATTTCGTAGAGATCAAACTGCTTGCTAATTCTGTGCGCACCCCTTGTCGCTGATGTCATCGTGTTCTAGCCTCAGCACGGGATATCAGCCAGCACCAGACCCAATCCATCGTTCGCGCGCCGTTCGGGGCCTCGCGCCATCCTCTCGAGAGGCTGCCGCATGTCCAAACTGACCCCAAAGTTCTCCGATGTTCAGGCCCATTACGACCTGTCCGACGAATTCTTCGCACTGTTTCTCGATCCCAGCAGGACATATAGCTGTGCATACTTCGAACCCGACACGCTGACACTCGAGCAGGCCCAGCGGGCCAAGATTGATCTCGCTCTCGGAAAACTGGGACTTGAACCCGGGATGACCCTGCTGGATGTGGGGTGCGGTTGGGGCTCCACCATGAAGCGCGCCCTTGAGCACTACGACGTCAACGTCATTGGCCTGACGCTCAGCAAAAACCAATTCGCATATGTCACCAAGCTTCTCGACACCACCGAAAGTTCGCGCAGCCATGAGGTCCGGTTGGCCGGCTGGGAAGAATTCGAGGGCCGCGTCGACCGCATCGTCAGTATTGGTGCCTTTGAGCATTTCGGCTTTGAACGGTATGACAGCTTCTTTGAGATGGCGCACCGGGCGATGCCGGCCGAAGGAAAGATGTTGTTGCACACCCTCGTCAGCCATCATCCCGACGAGTGGAAGCGCATGGGCATCCCATTGTTGATGTCGCGTGTCCGGTTCATCTACTTCATCGGCACCGAGATATTCCCTGGCGGGCGTTTACCTTCCGTGCCAATAGTGGACGAGCACGCAACGCGCGCCGCCTTCACCATCACGCGGCATCAATCGCTCCAACCTCACTATGCACGCACCCTGGATTGCTGGTCCGAGAATCTCGCCGCACGCAAGGACGAAGCGATTTCTCTTCAATCTCAAGAGGTTTACGACCGGTACATCAAATACCTGACCGGCGCCGCGGACGGGTTCCGCGATCGCTGGATCGACGTCGTTCAGTTCACCTGCGAGAAGTAGGCGTCGACCATAACCTGGACCGCTTCGACTGCCTGCCCCTTCTCCGCCGGCACCAGGCCGATCCGGGTACGCCGATCGAGAATGTCATCGGTATCGAGCGCACCCTCGTGGGTGAGCGCGAATTCGACTTGTTCCCGGGTGATATCGATGCCATCAACCAACGGGGTGCCGGCGGCACCCGGCCAGTCGTCGACCACCGCCAGGTTTTCCGTGACGCACTCCAACGCCGCGAGCGGTCGCCGTTCCAGCCCGGCGTCGAGCGCGTCCTGCGCCATCTTGCGATAGGTGGTGAGCTTGCCACCCACCACGCTTACGAGGCCCGAATCCGATACCCGCACCGCATGCTTACGTGACAGGTCGGCGGTCGCGGAGTCGTCACCGTCCAGCAGCGGACGCAGACCCGCGAAACGCCCCACCACATCTGCTTCGGACAGCGGGGTCTGTAGCACCGTGTTGACGGTATCGAGCAGGAATTTTTCTTCTGTGGCAGAGGGTTCGGCCACATCTGGCACCGGCCCGGGCGCGGGTTCGTCGGTGAGCCCCAGGTACACCCGGTCGTGAATGGCCGGCAGCGCAAACACGAATCGGTTGATGGTGCCGGGCACCGGGACGGTCAGTGCGGCGGTGAGCCCACCGAAACTGGCGGCTCGGAACACCAGGTGTGTCCCGCGACTGGGACGCAACTTGATGTCCCGGTCCACCTGGCCCGCCCACACACCTGCGGCATTGATTACCAGACCCGCCTGTCCTCGGACGGTATTACCGGTCAGCTCATCACGCAGTACGGCGCCGTCGCCGGTGACCTGCTCGGCCGAGACGCGAGTAAGGATGCGGGCGCCCAGGCCGGCCGCCGTGCGCGCGATGGACACCACCAACCGCGCATCGTCGACGAGCTGCCCATCGAAGGCCATCAGCCCGCCGCGAAGTCCGCCCGGCCGCACGGTCGGTGCACGCCGAATCACTTCGCCTGCATCGATCGCGCGTGAGCGCGGCAGCACATCGGCCGGGGTGTGCGCCAGCTTGCGCAGCCCATCGCCCGCGACAAATCCCAGCCGAACCAAGTTCCGGCTGAAGCCGCTCACGGCCGGGTGCAGCGGAACAACCTGAGCCAGCGGATGAATGAGATGGGGGGCGGTGCGGGTCATGAGGATATGACGCTCGATCGCACTCTCCCGGGCGACGCCCACCTGCCCCGAGGCGAGGTAGCGCAATCCGCCGTGCACCAACTTCGAGCTGAATCGACTTGTGCCGAAGGCCAGATCGTGTTTCTCGACCAGCGTGACGCGCAGCCCGCGGCTCGCGGCGTCGAGGGCAACTCCGACGCCGGTGATACCGCCGCCGACGACGAGGACATCCACCGGGGCGCCGCCGGCAAGAGCGGCCAGATCGGCACTGCGTCGCGTGCTGTTGAGCTGGGTTGTCATGAATTCTCCTAAGTGGCAGATCAAGCCTTGAGATAGCCGTCGATGGCGATGGCCAGTTCCTTCAGCAGCTCGTCGGGCGAGAGGATGTCGGTGAGAATGCGTGCCGACTGGAGTACCGATTGGCCGATAAGCAGCACCATCGCTGCCATCTGTTCCGGGGCGCCGTCGCGAATCGATCCGTCGGCCTGCCCTTCGGCGATGAGTACCGCGGTCCAGCCGATCAGCGCGCGCTGGCTGGTGCCCAACCGTTCCACGATGTAGGTAAGCAGGAGCTCGGGATCGGACCGCACGATCGCCGCGAAGATCGAGTGCTCACGCACCTGTGTGACCAGGCCGGTCACCGATTGCACCAGGCGGTCGCGCGCCGGCCCCTGCCCGGTCGCGGGCAGGATCGAGCCCATTTCCCGGGTGAGCAGCTCTGCGACCAGGGTGCGCACGTCGGGCCAGCGCCGGTACACCGACGGACGACTGACGCCCGCGCGCTTGGCGACCTCGACCAGCGTGGTGCGGCGCACTCCGAACTCGGTAACACAGGACAGCGCGGCATCGAGGATGCGCTCGGTGACTGGGTCTCCTGAGATCTCGGTGTCGACCGTCGTCGGAGCCGTCATGTCACCACCTCACGCTCGTCAGTGCCAATGTCCATCAAGGAAACCAGCGTTACAACTTGCCATCGTATGTAATACTGTAACGCATGATGGAGTGGGACGCCTGGGGCGTGGCCGAAAAACGACAGACTCTCTCACCTCAGGTGAAGGCGCTCTTGGCGTCGGCACTGGGCATTCCCGAACGCGATCCCGTCAGCCGCGACGAGTCGACCGTCACGCTGTCGCCGAGCTCGCTGACGACGGAACAGCTGGCCGGCCTACAAGACCTGCTCGGCGCGGAGAACGTGAGCACCGAACATGGCGCGCGGCTGCGGCACGCGGGCGGGAAGAGCACCCCAGATCTGTTGCGCCGGCGCTCCACCGACGTCCAGGACGCCCCCGACGCCATCGTCTACCCCGCCTCGCACGACGAGGTGTCCGCACTTCTGACGCTATGCGGCCAACAGGCCGTCGCGGTCGTACCGTTCGGCGGTGGCACCAGCGTGGTCGGCGGATTGGACCCGGAACGTGGCGGATTCACCGCGGTGATCGCCGTGGACCTGCGACGGATGTCCGGCCTGGTATCCCTTGACGAGGAGTCGGGCACCGCTGTGCTGCTGCCGGGGACCACCGGCCCCGAGGCCGAGGAACTTCTTGGCGCCAAAGGCTTTTCGCTCGGGCATTTTCCGCAAAGCTTCCGGTTCGCGAGCATCGGCGGGTTCGCCGCCACCCGCTCCTCCGGGCAGGCTTCCAGCGGCTATGGACGCTTCGATGCGATGGTGGACGCCCTACGGATCGCCACCCCGCGCGGCGATCTCAACCTTGGCAGGGCACCCGCCTCGGCGGCCGGACCGGATCTGCGTCAACTCTTCCTGGGATCGGAAGGTGCACTGGGCATCATCACCGAGGTGACGCTTCGGGTGCACCGACTCCCCGAGGACACCTGGTACCAGGGCTGGTCCTTCCCCTCCTTCGATGCCGGCGCGCAGGCGCTACGCACCCTGGTCCAGGCCGATGCGGCCCCCACCGTGCTCCGACTCTCCGATGAGGCCGAAAGCGGGCTGAACCTTGCCCTGGCCAAGGATATTGGCGGCACGAACCCCGCCGCCGGCGTCCTGGCGATCACCACCGTGGAGGGAACCCGGGGCCACGTCGAGGCACGATCTGCCGAAGTATCCGCCGTCTTGACGGCCGCAGGCGGCACCGCACTCGGCGACGAGCCAGGCAAGGCCTGGGATCACGGCCGGTTCGACGCGCCGTATCTGCGCGATGCCCTCATCGATGCCGGAGCGGTGGTGGAAACCCTGGAGACCGCAACCTCGTGGCAGAACCTCGCCAACTTGCGCGCGACGGTCACCACGGCGCTATCCGAAGCGCTTGGCACGCAAGGAACCCCGCCACTAGTGCTGTGCCACATCTCGCACACCTACCGCACGGGCGCCTCGCTGTACTTCACCGTTGTGTGCGCGGCCACCGACGACCCGCAGACCCAGTGGGGCAAGGCCAAGAAGGCCGCCGGCGACGCCATTGTGGCCGCCGGAGGCACCATCACACACCACCACGCGGTGGGGCGCGATCATCAGCCGTGGCTCACCGATGAGGTCGGCAAGCTCGGCATCGAGATCCTGCAAGCGGTGAAGAAGACCGTGGATCCTCGCGGAATCCTCAACCCCGGCAAGTTGATTCCGGTCAGCGAGTAGTCGCATGACCACGATCACCGTTCTGACCAACCCGGCCGCGGGCCGTACTGCGGCACAGGCCGCCGAGTCGGCCATCGCGCATCTGCGCGCACGCGGACTGACGGTGACCCACCACGCCGCGTCCTCGGTATCCGAATCGCACGCATTGGCACAGGAGGCCGCGCGCACGGGCGCCCGGGGGATCGTCGCGGCGGGCGGAGACGGTCTGGTGAGCATCGCACTCCAGGCGGTGGCGTCCACCCCGGTGGCCCTTGGCGTGATCCCGATCGGTACCGGCAACGACTGCGCCCGCATGCTGGATATCCCGTTGGGAGACCCGGTTGCCGCCGCCGAGGTGATCGCTGCCGGCAAGACCCGGGTGATCGACGCCGGACGGATCCAATACGACGGGAACACAACATGGTTCGCCACCGTCGTGGCATCGGGCTTCGATTCGTTGGTCAACGATCGCGCCAATCGGATGAGCTGGCCTCGGGGCCCTCGCCGCTATGACATTGCCATCGCGTTGGAGGCGGCGAAGCTGCGACCCCTGCCGTTCCGCATCGAGTTGGACGATCAGGTAGTCGAGACCGATGTCACCCTCGTCGCCGTCGGGAACGGAACGTCGTACGGCGGCGGCATGCGCATCTGCCCGGGCGCCGTTCTAGACGACGGGCTGCTGGACGTGACGGTGGTGGCGGCCGGCGGACGCCTCCGGCTGCTGCGACTATCCCCCACCGTCTACAAGGGCACCCATGTTGACCTGCCCGAGGTAAGTACCTTCCGGTCGCGCCGAGTCCGGCTGACGTCCACAGACATCACCGCCTACGCCGACGGGGAACCGGTGGCACCGCTGCCTGTCGACATCGACGTCGTTCCCGGCGCGCTAACCGTCTTCGCCTAACCGGCCTTCTCGGCGAACAGGAATGCGGAGTGTGGTGTCGCGTCGGCCAGGTCTGCGGGGATGCTGCGGCCATGCCGCTCCAGCAGCGCGGTGGTGGTCTCGCTGGTCACCTGCCATCCGCGGCCGGCAAGGAATTCTCCGGCGTCGGTGCGGTCTTCCAGGTACCACAGGTCGGCCACGCTGGGTATCTCCTCGTCCTGCAGCTTCTCCGCTGCACGCCGAAATGCCTGGCCGCGTTCACGTTGCCGCTCAATGATTTCCGGGTCAAAGAAGCCTTCACCGAAGTTCTCCACACCGATGCGGCTGCCCGGTGCGCTCAGTGAATTCACCCGCTCGAACAGCAGGTCCTGCGCCGCGGGAGGCAGGTACGGCAGGAGACCCTCGGCGATCCACGCCACCGGCCGGGCAGGGTCAAATCCGCTGGCCTCCAGCGCGGCGGGCCAGTCGTCGCGCAGGTCCACGGCCACCGGAACATGGCGGACACGGGGCGTCGCACCTTGAGCATCCAAGGTGTCCGCTTTGAACGCGAGCACTGTGGGCAGGTCCAACTCGAACAACACCGCATCAGCCGGCCAGTCGAGTCTCCAGGCGCGCGCATCGAGCCCGGCGGCCAAAATCACGCCCTGACGAATCCCCGCTTCCCCGGCATCACCAAAGAAGTCGTCGAAAAACTTGGTGCGGCAGGCAATATAGGACCGCATCGCGGCGATTCGGTCGAGTATCCGGGGCTCGGCCTCCAACAGTGCGGCGGGCGGTTCCCCGTCGAAACGGTACATATTCCATACCCCGTCGCCGGCCGCGGTGAGAAAGTGCCCGGCATACGGATCGCTGATCAACGGGTTGTCGCTGCGGGTTTCCGCGTCCCTGGCACTGGCGACCCCCAACGCGGTGGTCCCCACACTCTCGGTGATCTCCCAGCTGTCTCCATCGCTTCGCGCCATGACTTCCTTTGTACAAGAAGTTTCGGCAGGCACGTCGAATCCGCAGTGCACCGTCCGTCAGACAGGTAGAGAGTGGAACAGAAGGTTCCGCTCGCACAGTCATCACGGAGGTATGACCATGCACTACTTAGCCCTGCTGATCGGCTCCGAGCGGGATCGCACACCCGAAGAGGGCGCCCAGGAAATGGCGGACTACCAGAACTTTCACGCCACGGCGGCATCGGCGATCCGCGCCGGTGACGCATTGTTTCCCGCTGCCGAGGCCGTCCGGATCACCGGCGGACCCGATGCTCCCGTTGTCACCGACGGACCGTTCGCCGAGGGCGCCGAGGTGGCGGGCGGCTATTACGTGCTGGAGGCGGAGAACCTCGATGATGCGCTGGCACTTGCCCGGGACATCCCCGAGGCCAAACATGGCGCGGTCGAGGTATGGCCGCTGGCCGGCTGCTCGCAAGAGTTCAACGGGCAGGGCACGCAGAGTTGGCTCGCGCTTCTTCTGGAGCCACCCGAACGCGCATATCTGCCGGGCAGCCCCGAATGGGAGGCCGTGGCGGCACAACACGGGGTGTTCGGCGAGAAAGCAAGCGGGCACATCAAGATCGCCGGTCCGCTGCATCCTCCGTCGACGGCCACCACGGTGAGGGTGCGTGACGGAGAGACCCTGCTCACCGACGGCCCCTATGTCGAGGGCGCCGAGATCGCTAACGGTTTCTACGTGTTGACCACCGACGACCGCGACAAGGCCGTCGAACTCGCGGCGCAGATTCCGGCGTCGGCCGTGCAACTTCGCCAGCTTGCCGGCGTCTCGGGGCTCTAGGCGCACCTCATGGTCTTCGCGCAAGCGGCTCATCGAGAATGACCGATCTGGACGGCGTCTTTCGGCGGGAATGGGGACCCACGGTCGCTGCCATCGCGCGGTGGTCGGGGGACCTCACCATCGCCGAGGACGCCGTCCAGGAGGCATGCAGCGACGCGATCCGCACCTGGCCGCGCGACGGCGTGCCCGATAACCCGGGCGGCTGGCTGCTGACGGCGGCCCGCAATCGGGCACGCGATCGGCTCCGGCGCGAAACCCTGCGTCCGGGAAAGGAACTGGCTGCCGTGGTAGACGACATCACCGCCCGGACGGATGTCTCCGATCCTGCTCCCGTCCGCGACGACGAGCTGCGAATGATGTTCACGTGTGCGCACCCGGCGCTGGAAAGAACGTCGCAGTTGGCGCTGACCCTGCGTCTGGTGTCGGGTCTGACGGTCGCCGAGATTGCCCGCGCACTGCTACACAGCGAGGTCGCGATCGGACAACGCATTACCCGCGCCAAGGCCAAGATTCGCACGGCCAACATTCCCCTGCGGGTTCCGCCGACCGAGCTGCTGCCCGAACGCACCCCGCATGTACTCAGTTGCATCTACTCGGTGTTCACCGAGGGCTACTGGTCGACAGGTGGACCGTCGGCCATCCGGGACGAGCTATGCGACGAGGGCGTGCGCCTGTCCGGCGAGCTGAGCACGCTCATGCCCTACGAGCGGGAAGCCAATGCCCTGGCTGCGCTTGTGCTGCTTCATGATTCGCGACGTCTCGCCAGAATCGACTCATCCGGAGCGCTGACACCGCTGGAGGAGCAGGACCGCTCTCGCTGGAATCGCGACCGGATCGCCCGCGGTCTAAATCAGTTGGAGCGAGCTGCCGGTTCGACCGGTCCGTACCTGCCACAGGCCGTGATCGCCGCCGTGCACGCCACCGCCACGTCCTGGGAAGCGACCGATTGGCGTGCCATCTGCGTCGCCTATGACCGACTCGCCGCAATGACGGATTCCCCCGTGGTGCTGGTGAACCGGGCGTTGGCCATCGGACTGCGCGACTCCCCTACCGCGGGATTGATCGCATTGGAGAAAGTCGCTCACGACGTCCGTCTGACGCGATCGAACCTGGTGGCCACCGTCCGCGCCGATCTGCTGCGGCGCGCCGGACGCCATACTGAGGCGCTCTATTGGTACCAAAAAGCGCTGTCCACCAATGGTTCTGACCCGGGCCGGGCGTTTCTGCGGCGCCGCATCGCGGAGTGTGGCGGCTAGCGACGCCGATCACCCTTGCCGTTGATCGTCAATCCACGTCTGTGTCGGCGATGCCCAGAAGTCATGGTTGTAGCTGTTCCTGCAGTACAGGCTGTTGTCGGCCATGGTGGCGCACTGAACCCCCCGATACTGGACGTAGGACTTTGGCGGCAACAGCCTCTGGGCCCGACCGGTGACGAACGCCGGCTGGTTGGTGCTGTCGAGATGAATGGCGTCATCGAAGTTCGCCTCGTATCCCTGCTTGAACCATCCGATCTGATTAGTGCCCGCAGGCGTGCCAGCGAGGTTGCCGCTGCACCCGAAGTCACCCCACTCCCAGATTCCGCAGTTCAGCCCGAAGGGCGTAGAGAACCACACACCGTCGACCTCGGCGTCCCGGAATCCCTGGTGGTCAAGTTTCTGAAATTTGTTCATCTCGATGTTGGGGAACGGGACGGGATACGCGGACGCCGGAATGGCGTTGCCCAGCACAAGTCCCACCACGGCAATGACGAGCAGAGTCAAACGTCCGAACAAAGTCCATACCTCCCGACGACAACCACTCTCGCAGTGTAGGTATCCGAGATCGTTACCACGCGCGTTCGCACAATATCCACGCAAGAAATGCGCCGCTCCTGGCATGCCGCATCACATTGCTGCACCACCGCCTCGGCATCCCCGGAAACGCCGGCCGGCACCACCACAGCCAGCGGCCCGCTGATGCGCACCGATACCCGCAGTCAGGTGCCCACGGCAACACGGTAGGACGGGGCGGTCTTGGTGGCTACGGTCTCGAGTACCTAGTCGCATGGGGGATGCAGACGGCCAGCAGGAAACGGCACAAGCCCCCATTTCCGGCTAGAAATGGGGGCTTTGTGCGAATGCTCGTGCGCGGAGGTCAGGCTTCCAGGAAGTTCCGGGTCACGCCCGGGTCGACCTGGATGCCGGGGCCCGTCGTGGTGGTGACGACGATCTTCTTGACATAGCGGCCCTTCGCCGAGGAAGGCTTGGCGCGCAGGACCTCATCGAGGACGGCACCGTAGTTCTCCGTCAGCTTGTCGGCGTCGAACGAGGCCTTGCCGATGATCAGGTGAAGGTTGGAGTGCTTGTCGACGCGGAAGTTGATCTTGCCGCCCTTGATATCGGCGACAGCCTTGGCCACATCGGGAGTCACGGTGCCGGTCTTGGGGTTTGGCATCAGGCCACGCGGGCCCAGGACGCGGGCGATACGACCCACCTTGGCCATCTGATCCGGGGTGGCGATAGCGGCGTCGAAATCCAGCCAACCACCCTGGATCTTCTCGATCAGGTCGTCACTGCCGACCACATCGGCGCCGGCGGCAGCAGCCGCCTCGGCCTTGTCACCCACCGCGAAGACGATGACGCGAGCGGTCTTACCGGTACCGTGCGGAAGGTTCACGGTGCCGCGGACCATCTGGTCAGCCTTGCGGGGGTCAACGCCGAGGCGCATCGCGACCTCGACGGTGGCGTCGTACTTCTTGGACGAGGTCTCCTTGGCCAGCTTGGCGGCTTCAAGAGGGGTGTACAGCTTGTCGCGTTCCACCTTTTCGGCGGCTTCGCGATAAGCCTTGCTGTTCTTGCTCATGGGAATCCAATCAATTCGTTGGGTTGTGGTTCGCGGGCCGAAGCGGGCCCTACCACTGGATTAGCGGACTGCACGACTTCTGCTGTCGCAGTCGATCCGCCTGCAGTTACTCGACGGTGATGCCCATCGAGCGCGCGGTGCCGGCAATGATCTTGGCGGCGGCGTCGATGTCGTTGGCGTTCAGGTCTTCCTTCTTGGTCTCAGCGATCTCACGCACCTGATCCCAGCTCACCTTGGCGACCTTGGTCTTGTGCGGCTCGCCGGAACCCTTGGGCACACCGGCGGCCTTCAACAGCAGCCTGGCAGCGGGAGGGGTCTTGAGGGCGAACGTGAAGCTGCGGTCCTCGTAGACACTGATCTCCACGGGGATGACGTTGCCGCGCTGCGAGTCGGTCGCAGCGTTGTACGCCTTGCAGAACTCCATGATGTTGACGCCGTGCTGACCGAGCGCGGGACCGACCGGCGGCGCAGGGTTGGCTTCGCCGGCCTTGATCTGAAGCTTGATCAGCCCGACGACCTTTTTCTTCTTCGGGGCCATTGGGGTTTTCCTTACTTTCCTTCCGCTCCGGGCGGGGCCGCCCGGAGTTCCCGGACCGTCATGCAGTCCGAAGTCCTGTTAGAGCTTTTCCACCTGGGTGAAGTTGAGCTCGACCGGGGTCTCGCGACCGAAGATCGACACCAGCACCTTGAGTCGCTGCTGTTCGGCGTTGACCTCGTTGATACTCGCGGGCAGCGTCGCGAACGGGCCATCGGTGACCGTGACCGACTCGCCGACCTCGAAGTCGACCTCGATGACCGGTCGCTCCAGTCCACCCGCCTCGGCCGCAGCGGCCGACGCTTCAGAGCCCTTAACGGCCTTCTTGGCCGGAGTCTGCGGGAGCAGGAACTTCACCACGTCGTCAAGCGACAGCGGCGACGGGCGCGAAGTCGCGCCGACAAATCCAGTGACGCCGGGGGTGTTGCGGACCGCACCCCAGGACTCGTCGTTGAGCTCCATTCGGACCAGGATGTAGCCGGGGAGCACCTTGCGGTTGACCTGCTTGCGCTGGCCGTTCTTGATCTCGGTGACCTCCTCGGTGGGCACCTCGATCTGGAAGATGTAGTCGCCGACGTCCAGGTTCTGCACACGGGTCTGCAGGTTGGCCTTGACCTTGTTCTCGTATCCGGCGTACGAGTGAATGACGTACCACTCGCCCGGTTCACGGCGTAGCTGAGCCTTCAACGTGACGGCAGGGTCGGCATCCTCGTCGTCTTCCGGGGATGGCACCGTCGCCTCGGTACCCGACTCTTCCGCGGAGGGCTCGGGGGCAGCATCAGGCGTGGTGCTCTCGTCGACCACGTCAACCGATACGGCGGTGTCCGCGGTGTCTTCTGGCTCGCTCGCAGCGTCGCCGTCGAAGGTCGTCACCGTTCGTCCTCTCGTCTTGCTTCTCTACCCGAACACCAGCATGACCAACCGGGCCAGGCCCAGGTCGATCACACCGATCAGGGTGACCATGAATACCAGGAAGACCAGCACCACCGTGGTGTAGCTGATCATCTGCTTACGGTTCGGCCAGATGACCTTGCGCAGCTCCGCCACCACCTGCTTGAGGAACACCCAAAGCTGGACGAGCGGGTTACGCGACGGGCCCGTCTTGTCTTTTTTCGTGGCCGGCTTCTTGGCTTTCTTCTTCACCTCGCCGGTCTCGGAGGCCGCCGATTCGCTGAGCTCAGTGGCGACAGTGCTGCCGTCGGAGGCGTCAGCACGGCGGGTCCGCTTGCCCGTCGGGCGAAGCGGTTTGGTCGAGGCGACGGCCCGGTCGGTGTCGATTCCGGACTCGTCTAGCTCGTCGCTCATTCCCTTCCGTACCTCTCTTACCCTTCGGCGAGTGTCTCTTCGTTCATGCTCTGTGTTGCAGGGGTGACAGGACTTGAACCTGCAACCTGCGGTTTTGGAGACCGCTGCTCTGCCAGTTGAGCTACACCCCTAAGCGGCTGGCATGCCAACCCGGTGGCCGGGGCCTTACACAACACACGCGCCTCCCGAGTACCCGACAGGCGCGTTGTGGTGGGAAAACCCCGAATCTTGAGTGTACCCCGAGGCCATCCCCAGACTGAAATTGCCAACCCGAAAGCCACCTCCCGGCGAAGCCGGTATCAAACTCAGATGAGCTTGATATCGGCCATCCGGTCCGAGTCGCGACCCATCAGAGTGGTGAACGCCTCCATGACGAGTTCGCCGGCCTGGTTGCGGACGATGTTGCGGGTGGTAACGATGTCCACGCCGAAGGCCTCCTTGTGGGAGGACACCTGGAAATCGCAGGACAGCTCGTCGCCCTCGGTGATGGGCTTGTGGTACACGAACTTCTGTTCGGAATGCACGATCTGCATGGTGTCCATCCCGACGTCATAGGTGCGGAAGAATTCCTTCTGCACCAGCAGCGCCATCACCGCCGGAAAGGCCAAGGGCGCGATGAGACCCTGATGTCCGAGTTCGGCCGCCGCCTTTGGCTCGAGACTCGCTGGGTCTACCGCTTTGACCGACTGCGCAAACTCGCGGATCTTCTCCCGGCCCACCACGTAGGTCCTGGAGTACTTGTGCGTCATTCCGACGATATCGAGTTCCAGTGCCATGATTACGCCAGCGTCGCCGTCGCGACAGCGCGTCCGAAGATCTTCTTGCCGTTGGTGGTTGCGGTCAGCGCGATGGTCACAGCCTTCGTGTCCGCGTCGACGGACTTCACGCGGCCGTTAAAGACGATCTCCGCGCCGACACCATCGTTGGGGACGGTGACGAAGCTGGTGAACCGCACGTTGTACTCGGTCACTGCCGCCGGGTCGCCGATCCATTCGGTGACGTAGCCCCCACCAAGACCCATGGTGAGCATGCCGTGCGCGATCGCGCCGTCCTCCAGGCCAACCAGCTTGGCGGTCTCGTCATCCCAGTGGATGGGGTTGAGGTCACCGGAGACGCCCGCATAGTTGACAAGGTCCTGACGAGTCAGGGGAATCATCTTCTCCGGCAGCAAGTCGCCCACATTGACCGAACTAAATTCACGCAGCGCCATCAGTTGAACCCGCCTTCTTCTCCGTCTTCGTCGGCGCGCCCGGCAAGAGTCGTGAACAGCTCCTGCACCAGCTCACCCTGGTCATTGGTGATGAGGCTCTTAGTCACGATGATGTCTGCGCCAAACGAGCGTCGGATCGATTCCACGTAGACATCGCAGTACAACGTGTCGCCGGCCTTGATCGGGCGCAGCATCTTGAACCCCTGGTCAACCTGGACGATCTTCTCGTCCTTGATGACGACGTTTGTGGCCTCGAAGAATGCCGCCTGGGCGGTGTATCCGAAGACGCAGAGGAAGGTGGGCGACGCCACCAACGCATCGTGGCCCAGTGACGCGGCACCGGCCTCGGTGTGGTGGGCCGGGTGCTCGCTCTTCACCGCCTCGGCATGTTCGCGAATCTTCTCCCGCTCAACCACGTACGAGTCCGGGTATCGGTGATGCATCCCGACGAGATCTTGCGATAAAGCCACGAGCCGGAACCTACCTACTGATGTTGATCGATACCAAGTAAGGCATGCCTTCTCACGTCGCCTTGCGGCAACCCGAGTGCCTACTGACTAGCGGGATTCCTTGTGCGGCTGATGAGACTTGCAGTTGGGGCAGAACTTCTTCAGTTCCAGCCGGTCCGGGTCGTTGCGCCGGTTCTTCTTGGTGATGTAGTTACGGTGCTTGCACGTCTCGCAGGCCAAGGTGATCTTGGGCCGGACGTCTGTACTGGAGGCCACTGCAGTTGCCCTCTTTCGGTTCGTTGTCGCTATGGTTCACGGGTGGTAGCGGTGGGGAGGCTCGATCTCCCGACCTCACGATTATGAGTCGTGCGCTCTAACCAGCTGAGCTACACCGCCTTGACGGCATCTCCGGCCGAGCTCAGCAGCTCAGCCGCCCTACTCGCCCGGTGCCCACCGAGCCCCCTAACGGAATCGAACCGTTGACCTTTTCCTTACCATGGAAACGCTCTACCGACTGAGCTAAGGGGGCATAAAGCCCTCACGAGGGTACCCGTTGCCGTCGGCGGAACCAAAACGGCCAGTCACCTGCCGAGCGGAGCCAAGTCTGCGGTGTTCAGCGCCATGCCGAGGACGTCATAGAAGCCCTCACTGGTTTGGCGGCTGGCACCGCTGCGGGCGGGGCACCGCGATCTGGGTATCCGTGCCATCGATCCGGTGGGAGAAAAGTTGGATCACCTGGAGCGTCAGGTTGGGGTACCTCGCTACGCACGTCATCGAGACCGTGTCGGATCAGGATTGTTTAGTGCATCGCCTCTGCATAACGAAACGAACCACACGTGCCTCGTGCCGGGAGGAGTCGAAATGATCACGCGAACAAACACCCATAGCGACACTCTGGACGTCGACCTGCTCATTCTGGTCGAGCCCGGCACTGGTCGCGACCTTCGCGAACATCCAGGTGAAAATAACTCAGCCGCACCGATTTTCGAGGCAGTTCGAGTTGCCGGATGCACTGTCGCACCCCTGCACCTCAACGCGGCGGGCGTACCGCCCCAGCTTCGATCCATTTTCGTCGTCACCGCGCCCGCCGGCCCCGAACTCGACGCACTCGCCGAGCGGCTACGGACGCTGCCGGGAGTCACCACTACCTACCTGGAATCCATCGACATCCACCCGCAGTCAGTCGGCGTCGGCTCATCTCCGGTGAGACCCGGCGCCTACACGGGCGGTATCGAACCGGCCTCACGGCCCCTCGGTGCCTGCCCCACCCCGGTATCGGCCAGGCTAGCCAGCTGATACCGACGAAGAAGGGGCCGTGCGGCGCCGCACGGCCCCTTCTTGCCTGTGTACTGCTACTGGGTACCCGCGTCCGGAGGGGCGATATGCATTCGCCCCTCCGGCTCGACAACAATGACGCCTGAAATACTAACCAGCGCAGCAGTATTCACGCCGCTACCGGATACCAGCGATCATCGATGAAGATTCCGCGGTATCGAACGAGTGGTCAACTATCTGTATTCGGCAGCGGCAGGCCGGATTGCAGGTCGCTTCCGTCGCCCCTGCGAACGAAGTAGTCCGCTACTCGTGTGGCATCTGTCCACCGCGTCTACGGTTCGAGAAGAACCGCCACCCAGAGGAGCCGATCATGACAATGCTTGAACGACAAGCAATCCGGCAACCGTCGAACACACCCACCGCCAAGGTGGCGGCCGGCGGCACTGCCGGCGCGATCTCGGTGGTCCTGGTATTCATCCTCGGCAAGTTCGATGTCGTAATACCCGGAGACGTCGGCTCGGCCATCACCGTCCTCTTCACCGTTGCGTCCAGTTACCTGGTGCATGAACGCACCGTTCTGCGCCAGCCGGTAACAAAGAACGCCGCAGCGGACTGAAAGCGCCGCGGATCGTTGCGCTGTGCCTATTCCCGTGGGTTGGCGAGATCGCTCCACACGATCTTCGCGAGCTGATCGCGGTCGGCGACATCGAGTTTTATACACGCCCGGTAGATGTGGCCCTCGATAGTCCGCACCGACAGCGTCAGACGCTCGGCGATCTCACGGTTGCACAGCCCTTCCCCGATGAGCGCCGCGATTTCCCGCTCCCGTGCGGTGACCGGCAGCGGGCGTGCAGCGGCCCGGATCGCGGGCGTGGCCGCCCCGCCGCACTGGCCGGCGATCCGCAGTGCGCGCGCGGCAGACTCGGCACTCTTGCTTCGCTCGCCGGCGCGGCTGAGCAAGGCCACCGCCTGCGCCGCGGCATCCGCCGCCGACAGCAGCAGGCCCGCATTCTCGAACTCGTCACTGACCGCGTCCAATGCCGCGGCATCCGAGGTGCCAACGGCGAATGCGTGCCGTGCGTACAGCCCCACCAACGGGCCACGCACACGCGGGACAAGCGATTCAAGACGGCGCGCCACGGTCCGGTCACCGAACCGTGCCGCATGGTGCAAAGCCTCGGCCTCCACCGCGTATTGACCGGCGGTGTGTGCGGCATCGGCCGCGCGTCGGGCGGCGTCCACTGCCGAGCGGTCAGCACCGCGCGCCGCGGCGAGCCATGATTTTGCGATCAACAATTGCGGGTCGTGTAACGCCACAAACTGTCCCGAATGCTCCCCCGATTCGGTCAGCACCCGCTCGGCGTCTTCGACCTTCCCTAGCGCGGCGTAGGCACGTGCCAGCAGTAGCCGGGCGGGAAGCTGCCAAGGCAGCGGCCTCTCGGCGTTGAGCGCGGCCAGAGCTTGTTCGATGGACGAGATCGCGGTCGGGAATGCGCCGCGGTGCACGGCAACGAGGCCGGCCATGATTCGTGCGATCGCCCACGCGAGAAATTGTCCGGCAGAGGAGAACTCGGTGTATTCGGTAACGCGGCGGTCGGCGAGCCGGAGCTGCCCCGTGTACACGAGTGCCAGCACGTCGCAGTAACGCACCATCACCGCGATCATGCCGTCGGTGGATCGTTTCTGAGCACGGCATCTCGCCGCGATCGGCTCGAACTCGTCACCACGTCCAGCCACGGGCAACGCGAGCCCGATGCCGAATGCCGCGAATTCGACTGCCTGCCGAGGAGCCTCCGGGTCCGCCAGCACCAGGGTCGCGGCGGCGAGCCCCTCATCGAATTGGTTCTCATGGACCGCCAACGCCGCCCCCGTCGCGTCGACGACCAGTTTCAGGGCAGGGTGCTGCACCCGTTCACGGAGCAGCGCCATCAGCTCATGCGCACGCCGCACATCGCCCATCGACCAGAACGCGATGGAGACGAGCGGAAGCCCCCAGAGGACCAGCGAGAGCTCGTCAAGCTGGTCGGGATCGAACTCGGCGAGCGCCTGCTCGGCTTCCTCCGGCCGCCCCTGCCACAGCAGGGCGCGGGAGAGGACCTCGGCAGCACGCAGTCCTCCGTCGCGCTCCACCGCGCACCGCGCCAGGTGCTCCCCGACGGGCAGGTTGGACAGGTACACGGCGTCCTTCGCGGCGGACACCAACAGAGCCGGGTCGGTGGCTTCGTCGCTGTCGACCGACAGCTGCGCCAGCCGGATGCGCTTGGCGGCCGAGTCGATATCGCGGTCCCGGAGCACCCGCACAAGCTGACCCCGTAGACGTCGTCCCGAGGCGGTTCCCACCCTGCGCCGAACCACCTCGCCCAACATCGGATGGCTGAACCGCACATTGATCCGTCGGCTATCGGATTCGACGCGGACGAAGCCGGTGAGCTCCGCACCATCCAGCGCGTCGCCCCCGGCGATCTCACACAACGTGTCGAGATCGAGCGGTTCACACAAGGACAGCAGTTTCAGTACGTTGAGCACGTCGCCGTCCAACTGCTCGAGACGGTCTCCGAGCAGCGCCGCCAACCCCGACGGGACAACCGTGTTACCGCGCAGCTGCCACACCCCGTTGACGGCGGTGAGAGACCCCGCCTCGACAGCACCTTCGACCAGATGCCGCAGGAACAACGGATTCCCGCCGGATGACTCCCACATCACGTCGGCACTCAGCCCTTCGAGCGCGCCGCCAAGCACCGATTCCACGAGTGTGACGCTCTGCTCCTTGGTGAATGCCTCGAGCTCGAACCGGCGCAGATAATCGTCTTTCCACAAGGCGGTGACCGCATCCGGGACGGGCTCGCCGCTACGCACGGTGGCGACCAACCGTCCCGCGTGGCCAACGGCGATCTGATGCAGCAGCGTGGCGGAGAGGTCATCCAGGAGATGCGCGTCGTCGATCCCGATGATCGGATATGGCGACGCGACAATGGATTCCCGCGCGGCGGCGATGAGCGCAGCCGGGTCGCGCGATCCGGTCGTCTGTATCCAATGTGCGAATACACCCAGCGGAATGCTCCGTGACGACTCGGTGCATGCCACCCAGCGAACCTGGCCTTCCAACGAGTCGGTGACGGTACGCGCGAGGGTTGTCTTGCCGACCCCGGCGGAGCCGACCAACACCACCCCACACGACACACTGTCCGCCAGCGTCGAGCGAACGGCCTCGAATTCGGTTGGGCGGTCTAGCAACTGCCAGCACCCCGACATGGAGATTGAGTCTAGATCGCGATGCCGGTTTGCGTGGGCCAGTCCGCGCGACGGTTTGTCCTGCGCGGCAGGTTCGGTGATCGTACGTGTCATCGCAACCATCTCAGTCCGGAATATCCTCGACACCGGCCGGCTCCATCCGCGACACCCCGTTCTTCTCATGCCGAAAGTTGCTGGAGGCCTCGTAAACCCGCAGTTTCAACCGATTGATCGATCCGAGTGGTCGATGTGTCGCGAGGGCCCGCCACGAATTGAAGGACAGCACGTCGTCACCGAATGCTCGCCGCTCGGCGCCATATGAATCTTGCACGGGGAAGACGATTTTAGCGATCCCCCGGTGCGGGGAGTCCGCCTCCGGCCACGGGACGGTGGCGTCCTCGAGCGGCATGACCTTGGCATCGGTGCACAGTTGCGCCCGCAGCTCGTACTCAGCACTGTTGTGCTGGAAGAATTCTGCTACCAGGTGACGGAACTCGTCGTCGTCGATGCTGTCCGGCAACAGCAGCCCCTCGAGGTCTCGCACGGACTTCGACAGGGGTACGTAGCTGAGCTTGGCCACATATTCCCCATACCGCAGCGGCGCCGAGGAGTAGAAGGTATCGCCCAGAATATGGGTATTGGGCCGCACGAATACGGCTACCGATTCCGGCAGTGAGAGTCCCACGCGTGGAAGAACTTTCGCCACCGCACCGAGAAGGTTGCTACCCAGCCTGAGGGCGGTGTCCGGAAGGCGCGCTAGCAACCACGCCGTCGGCATTCCCCGCCGAAGATATGCCTTCGCGTCCGCGAAGAGAAACTCACGGTGGGTCACCAAGACGAAATCCTGGGTGGTGGCGTCGTCATCTGGGAGAGTACGCGGACCCGTCACCCCCAGAACCTTGATGCCCAGGCCCCGCACGCCCCGGATCCGGTCGCTGCGCAGCAGGCCGGACGTGGTGGACAACCTAGAGATGACCGGATACGTACCGGGCGTTGAGAACAGACCCTGGCGCAGCTGCGGCGGCAAGTCCGGATAGACCGTCAGCTCACCACGCAAGATCCCGTGACTCTTCGCGTGCGCGTCGCGGACGGCGTGCCGATACCTCCGGAAGGCCCGCTCATTGTTGGTGTGCAACACCTTGATGATCTCGTCGATGGCTTCCTCCTCGCCGGGAGGCACCGCACCCATATTGTCGTTGTACCGGAGGTAAGTATGTGTCGTATCGAGCGATTCACCCGTTGTGCCCATCGCGGTCCAGTCCTCCCGTTGTAGTGGTCCGAGATAATCGACATCCATCGGACCCGATGACTTGCTCAGTCTCGTCAATGACGACACCGAGCGCATGAGTACACGACTACTCAATCCTGCGCCGCGGCTCGGGCTGATGCGGGTGAAATGGCGAGGTATTCCCGATGCCACCGGATGTCCGAATTTCATGGGGATCAAGTAGTTCAATACTCATGTTCCAACCCGCTGGAATTTGTCAGCATTACCGGTATGGCGAAAATAGGCGGACCCGCCAAATCGGCCAGCACATTGGCATCGTGGCTCGCGACGCGAGTCGACCGGTCGATCGGGTGGTCCCGGCTGCCCACGGCACTCGGTATCGCAGTACTCATCGGGCTGCGCAACGCGCTGCGTACCGACAATCTGTTCGATACCGGGCGGGCAGCCGGCGCATCACCACCCCCGGAGAACGCCGACTACCGCGGTGCCCGAACAGTGGACGGCACCTACAACAACCTGGAATACCCGCTGATGGGATCGGTCGGCAGTCGATTCGGGCGTAACGCACCCCTCGCGCAGACCTTCCCCGAGCCCTCCGAACAACTCCTCACCCCCAATCCGCGACTGATCAGTCGCAGGCTGCTGACCCGGGACGAGTTCATTCCGGCAACGACGCTGAACGTGCTGGCCGCGGCATGGATCCAGTTCGAGGTCCACGACTGGTTCAGCCATAACACCACCGAGTCCGAGCCTTGGACGGTGCCTCTCGACGGGGACGATCCGTGGCCACAACGCCCGATGCAGATACGTCGCACCGCACCCGACCCCTGCCCGGATGCGTCAGGCCCCCCCACATTCGTCACGCAGGACACCCATTGGTGGGATGGATCGCAGGTCTACGGCGGCACCCGTGCCGTCGCTGATGCGCTGCGCTCCCGGACCGGGGGCACGTTGCGGCTCGACGCGCTGGGTCTGCCCCCGGCCGACGTCGAAGCGCTGGCCAGCACATCAGAGACCGCCGCCAACTTTTGGGTTGGTCTCGCTATCCTGCATTCGCTGTTCATGCGGGAACACAATGCGATCTGCGAGCATCTGGCCGCCTGTCACCCGGAAATGTCCGATCAGGAGCTCTACGACAAGGCCCGCCTAGTCAACACAGCGCTGATGGCGAAAATCCACACCATCGACTGGACCCCCGCCATAATCGGGCATCCCACCACGGTATTCGCGATGCATACGAACTGGTCCGGCATTCTCGGCGAGCGCTTAAGCAACCTATTCCGCCGTCAGCCACATAACGCTCTCCTGCGCGGCATACCCGGGTCCCCCACAAGCCTGCACAACGTGCCGTATTCGCTGACCGAGGAATTTGTTGCGGTGTACCGGATGCACCCGCTAATTCCGGATCGTTTCGTGTTTCGGTCTGCTTCCGATGATTCCGTGATCGCCGAGCACGAATTGCCCGATCTAGCCGTTGAATATGTTCGGAGCCGATTCAACGAGACGTCGATTGAGGACATTATTTATTCGTTCGGCCGTGCCAATCCGGGCGCGCTGACTCTGCATAACTTCCCGCGCCATCTGCAACGTCTGGAACGCCTGGACGGATCTATTTTGGACCTCGCCGCCATCGATGTGCTTCGGGTCCGTGAGCGGGGAGTCCCCCGCTACAACGAGTTCCGCCGGATGCTGCGTCTGCGGCCGGCGTCGACTTTCGCCGAGCTCACCGACGACCCGGTGGTGGCCAGGGAGCTCGCGGCGATATACGGCGATGTGGAGCGGGTTGATCTGATGGTCGGGCTGTATGCAGAGCCCAAACCGAGGGGATTTGGGTTCAGCGACACAGCTTTCCGAATATTCGTGCTGATGGCGTCTCGACGGTTGGAGAGCGACAGATTCTTCACATCCGACTTCCGACCTGAGGTCTACACCCGGGAAGGTATTGCGTGGGTCAGGGATAACTCGATGCGCTCGGTGCTGCTTCGGCACTTCCCATCCCTGGACGCCGCCCTGGACGGTGTCGCCAATCCGTTTGCACCGTGGACGCCCGCATGGGTCAGCCGGCCGACCGAGTAGTCGAATACTCATGACCGACAAGGATGTTTGGGTTCACAATCGTCAGATGAGCCTCACCGGATTCATGCCCGCGGTGTGCGATGACTAGCCCCGTGCCACGCGGACCCAAGCGGCCATCGGTCATCAGCCCAATGGTCCTGGCCGATCCGCAGACGGCACCGCCGGGCGAGGCCAACGCCTTGGTCACCGACGATGACGACCGCAGGATGGTGCTGATCGAGCTTCTTATCGGCGCCGGTATCGACCCCGATAATGTGCGGGAACAGTTCCTGCACATGTTCCACCGTGTACTGCATAACGAGCCACCCACGCCCAAGCCAGTGGGCCGCCACTATGTGCGATGCCAGCTCACCCCCGATGAAATACAACGCCTGGTCCGCGGCGGCTCCAAATCCACCGGCACCAAGAGCGCACAAGAGGCGCTGCAGCTGATTCGGCGAGTGTGGCCGGATCTGGTGGTCGAGGCGCACCTGGACCGATCGGTCACCACGATCAAAGCGGATGCGGCAATCCGCACCTACGGCTCCGGTGGCGCCGGCGTCGTCTGGGCCGTGCTGGATTCTGGAATCGACGCCAATCACCCGCATTTCGCCGTGAACGGCACTCTCACCGCGGACTCGGTGAAATCTCTACACCGGGACTTCACCCTCTCGCCGGAATCCTCGAAAGGACCACTCGTCGATATCTACGGACATGGCACCCATGTCGCCGGCATCATCGCGGGCCAATCTCCCGCAGACCCGAAGCTGGTCAGGATCGCATCCACCCAACCGACCGCCGAGGGGCTGCCAGAATGGGTGCCGCGCGTTCTGCCTCAGGGCTCACGTCTGTCCGGGGTGGCGCCACACGCCAACCTGGTGAGCCTCAAAGTTCTCGACGATGACGGCAAAACGCTGACGAGCGTGCTCATCGATGCCCTCAACTATGTGCGTGAAATCAACAGCTACGGCACCGATCTACAGATTCACGGCGTCAACCTGTCCCTTGGATGCGGTTGGATGCCACGGGATTACGCGGCCGGTCAAAGCCCGCTGTGCCGCGAACTGGACCTGCTCACCGGGGCAGGCGTGGTGTGTGTCGTGAGTGCGGGAAACCTGGGTGCGGGTACCGCCGCGGCCGGTGTGGGCGCCGCCATTCTCGGAACAACGGCCGATGTCTACGGGCAGCTGTCCACCATCACCGACCCCGGCAATGCCGCCACCGCCATCACCGTTGGTTCGGTTCATCGGTATCGGCCACACACCAGCGGCGTCACCTTCGACTCTTCCAAGGGGCCCACCCTCGACGGTCGGCGCAAACCCGATCTGGTGGCACCCGGCGAGCGGATCACCTCTGCGGCAACCGGTCTCATGGCCAGCGGCATTGACCTGTTGAAGGATGACGGAACCGAAGGAGCCGCCAACTACATCGAGGACAGCGGAACGTCGATGGCGGCCGCGCACGTGTCGGGCGCGATCGCCGCGTTCTTGTCGGCGCGCACGGAATTCGTGGGTAAGCCACACGAGGTCAAGGAGATCTTCCTGAAGGCGGCCGTCGACTTGGGACGCCACGAGTTCTTCCAGGGCGCCGGGCTCATCGACCTGATGCGCGCGTTATCCAACACCTAGCCGACTGAGGACATCATGACAGCGATCGAGGGATTGCCCTACTACGAACCGGATTTCAATGCCGACGGCTCACTCAATGACGCCACTGGCGACGGCGACGGCGGTTTACCCGCCGCGGTGGCAGCCGGGGGCATCACCGATCTGTTCGTGATGTCACACGGATGGAACAACAGCGTGACATCGGCACGCGAGCTCTATATAGCGATGTTCTCGCTGATTGCCGACCAACTCGGCGGCCATACAGACGGTGTGGCTGTCGCGGGAATCAACTGGCCGTCGGTGCTGCTGCCCGACGACAGCCCGGACAGCGCGCCGCCGGTGCCTTCCACTGGCGCACAGCTCGCCGCGGCGCTGGCCCCCCGCTTCCCTGGCCAGGCCGAGCAGCTCAAAACCATGGGCGAACTACTCGACGAGAAACCGCAGCAGCCCGCCAAGCTCATCGAGTTCCATACCTTGGCCTCCGGACTCGTCACCACGCCCGCGCAGTCTGAGGAGGACAGCGGCGAGTCGGCCATCGTGGATGGTGACCCCCTCGCGGTGTTCGGCCAAGCCGCTGCCATGGCACCGAAGTCCACGAGTGCCGCCCAAGGGCTTGGTAATCCATTCACCGCCCTGTGGTCGGGAGCGCGCGAGATTCTGCGCACGATGAGCTATTACGAGATGAAGAACCGGGCCGGAGTCGTCGGTGAGCACGGCCTCGGCCCGCTGCTGGCCGCGCTGTCCGGGCCTACCGGGCCGCCTCGCGTCCACCTCATCGGACACAGTTTTGGAGCCCGGCTGGTGTCGTATGCGCTGGCGGGGCTTCCGAAGACCGGCACGAGCCCGGTCAAGTCGCTCACCCTGATCCAGGGCGCCTTCTCCCACTTCACCTTCAACCAGAAGCTGCTCTTCGACCCGGGCCGTGGCCCGGGCGGCCTCGCCGGGCTCGATAAGCGGGTGGACGGTCCGCTGCTCGCGACGTATACCTCCGCCGACCGCGCGGTCGGCTGGTGGTACCCGGCGGCCAGCATGCTCGCACGGCAAGACAGCCAGGCCGGGCAGGACCTTTGGTTCCGCTGGGGGGCAATGGGTCACGACGGGTACCAACAGGACCCGGCCGCAACGCCACTTGAGCTGTCGGTGGCCGGGAAGCCCTACGACTTTCAACGCGGGAATTTCTACCGGCTTGACGCCAACAAGGTCATTGCCGACGCCAGCCAGTCGGAATTCAGCGGAGCACATAGCGATATCAAGCACCCCGAGGTGGCCTGGGCCATCGTCTCCGCCGCTCGCGCCACCTGATCTACCACCAGACCGCCGGTCGCGGTGCCACCGGGCTCACCGCCGCCCTTCGCGCCTCGATTAAACCCGAAAACCATTCCTGCACCATGAGATCGAGTAGCCCACTACGCGCGAACCGGGCCCGGACACCGGGACAGAATGAGCACGTCCCAGCTCGAACCTCACGCGCCACGCACGGAGTTTCAGCTAATCAGAGAAATCCGGACACAGGAGGACACGTGGTCGGCGTCTCATTCCGCGATTCCGCCGGGCGTCCGATGGCCGGTGCTGTGATCAGCATCGCCTCGGCGCCCAGCGAGGTCCACGACCCTGCCATGGTCGCCGACGACTGGGGCGAGATAGTCATCTCCGCGCCACTGGCCGGCGACTATCGATTCCTGGTGTCGCATGTGGGGAGGACCTTCCATGCCACGGCCCACATCACCCCGGGGCAGGAGCAGCTGACGGTCACCGTCGATTAGGCCCCCGGAAGAGCTGCCGCGCCACGTTCCGGCCCGGGGATCATGGCCCGAGCCTCATCTCACCGCGTCACAGCTCCCCAAAACGACGCCAGGCCCCCTCGAAAGGGGGCCTGGCCGCTGTGGCGGGTACAGGATTCGAACCTGTGTAGGCGTAAGCCGACGGATTTACAGTCCGCTCCCATTGGCCGCTCGGGCAACCCGCCTTATCAGACGATGCAGGATACAACGATAGGGTCGGGACAACGCAAACCGACTGGATACGGAACATCCGAGGACCAGAAAGAGGAGCAGTCATGGCGGATTCATCATTCGACATTGTGAGCAAGATCGATCGCCAGGAGGTCGACAACGCGCTGAACCAGGCCGCCAAGGAGTTGACCACCCGCTTCGACTTCCGGGGCACCGACACCACCATCGAGTGGAAGGGTGACGAGACCATCGAGCTGGTGAGCTCCACCGAGGAGCGTCTGAAGGCCGCCGTCGACGTCTTCAAGGAGAAGCTGATCCGCCGGGATATCAGCATGAAGGCCTTCGACGCGGGTGACCCGCAGCCCAGCGGCAAGACCTTCCGACTCACCGGGACCCTCAAGCAGGGTATCGACGCCGAGAACGCCAAGAAGATCAACAAGATCATCCGCGACGAGGGCCCTAAGGGCGTCAAATCACAGGTGCAGGGCGAAGAGATCCGGGTCTCGAGCAAGAAGCGCGATGATCTGCAGGGCGTACAGACGCTGCTGCGGGGTTCCGATCTGGATATCGCGTTGCAGTTCGTCAACTATCGGTAGGACGATGGTCCGGTGATATCCACATCGCACCTGATCGGCTTCGCGGTCGTCGCGTACGCCCTCATCGTGATCCCGGGCCCCAGCGTGCTGTTCTCCATCGGCCGTTCGCTCAGCCTGGGCCGCCGCGCCGGTCTCATGAGCGTCCTCGGCAATACGGCAGGCACCGCAGTGTTCGTGGCGCTGGCGACTGCCGGGCTCGGCGCCCTGCTGACGGCCTCTACATGGGCGCTGACAGCGGTGAAACTAGTCGGCGCTGCCTATCTGATCTACCTTGGCGTACAGGCGATTCGGAACCGCAAGTCACTTATCGAAGCATTGAACGCAGATCGGCCCGCGGTGGGACGGCCGCGAGTGTTCCGACAGGGCTTCATTGTCGGCATGACTAACCCGAAGACGGCACTGTTCTTCGCCGCGGTGCTGCCGCAGTTCGCCGATCCCGCCGCGGGCTCGGTGCCGACCCAGATCTTCGTCTTCGGCCTCGTGTTCGTCGCGATGGCTCTTGTCTCGGACAGCTTGTGGGCACTGCTGGCCAGCACTGCCCGTAATTGGTTCGCCCGTTCGCCCCGACGCCTGGAGGCCGTGGGCGGCGCGGGAGGCTTCCTGATCGTCGGCCTGGGTGCCGGTGTCGCGATCTCAGGTACCCACGCCTAGCGACCTCCGCGGCACGCCAGCAGCAAGTCCGCCAGCAGCGCACGGTCGGGCCGGTACGGGGTATTGAAGCCCAGTCGGTGCACCAGATCGCCGTAGCGGTCCCGTAATTCGTGCGCGCCCTGGTCCGCGTCGGTCACGGTGATAGCAGCGGCATCCACGAACTCGTCATCGACGAGCGTGGCCATCGCATCCCATTCGCCTTGTTTGGAAAGCTCCTTGAGTTTTGGTCCCACTTCTCCCCTGCCATGCAATTCCAGGATGGGCCAGTACGCGGGCGTGGACCCGTAGAAGGCCAACTGTTTGCGTACTGCCGCGCGTGCGCTGGCCAACTCGGCATCGTCGCGTCCGATGACGATCATCGGCGAATGATGGATGTGGATGTCGGCCAGCTTCTTTCCCGACTTCTGCGCACCCCGCCCCAACGTCGGCAGCGTGACCTGCGCAAGGTACTCGGGCGTGCAGAACGGGTGCGACATGAATCCGTCGGCCACTTCCCCGGCCACCTCGGTCATCCCGCTGCCCACGCCGGCCAGCCAGATCGGTGGCGTGCCAAAGTCGCTCACCTCGGCGGGATCGGGCATGAACATCGGCGTCATCAGCGTGTTTTGGTAGAACTCGCCCTGGTAATCCAGACGTCCGCGCTCCTGCCACGACTGCCAGATGGCGCGCACGGCCAGCACCATGTCCCGCATCCGCGCGGCCGGACTGCTCCACGGCATACCGAATCGGCGGGTGATGTGCGGTTTGATCTGGGTGCCAAGCCCCAGGATGAATCGGCCGCCCGAGTAGGCCTGCAGGTCCCAGCCAATATTGGCCAGCAGCATCGGGTTTCGCGCGAACGCGACGGCAATGGACGTACCCAGCGTCACGTCCTTCGTGTGCTCCGCGGCCAGCAGCAGCGGCAGGAACGGGTCGTGCGCACCCTCGAAGGTCCAGATGCCGGCGTACCCTGCCCGCTCGGCCGCGGCGGCGTCGGCAGCCATGGTGGTCAACCCTGTCGTGAGCGTTACATCAATCAACACCGCACCCATATTGCCGAAGTCCATGTTCGAGACGAACGGGGCCCATACCCTGGCGAGCATGCCAGCACTTCGCGAACCACAGGTCATCGTCCTCGGAGGCGGATCATGGGGCACCGCCGTGGCCTCTATCGTGGCGCGTCGTAGCCCCACCCTGCAGTGGGCACGGTCCCCGGAAACCGTTGCGGATATCAATGAGCGGCACCGTAATTCGAGGTACCTCGGCGACGAGGTGGAGCTGACCGAATCGTTGCGTGCCACCTCCGATCTACACGAGGCCGTCGAGCAGGCCGATGTGGTGATCATGGGGGTGCCCTCGCACAGCTTCCGCGAGGTGCTCACGGAGATCGGTCAATCACTGCGTCCGTGGGTACCGATCGTCTCGCTGGTGAAGGGGCTCGAGCAGGGCTCGCGGATGCGGATGTCTCAAATCATCGAGGAGGTGCTGCCCGGGCACCCGGCTGGCATCCTGGCCGGGCCGAACATCGCCAAGGAGGTGGCCCGCGGGTTCGCGGCCGCCGGCGTGGTCGCCATGCCCGATCAGCATCAGGCAGCGCGCCTAGGAGAGCTGTTCCGCACCTCTCGTTTCCGTGTCTACAGCACCAACGACGTCGTCGGTGTGGAGATGGCGGGCGCGCTCAAGAACGTCTTCGCCATCGCCAGCGGCATGGGCTATGCGATCGGCATCGGCGAGAACACCCGCGCCATGGTGATCTCGCGGGCGCTGCGGGAGATGACAAAACTCGGCGTGGCCATGGGCGGTAACCCCGAGACGTTCCCGGGCCTGGCGGGCTTGGGCGATCTCATTGTCACCTGCACGAGCGCCAGCAGCCGTAACCGGCACGTGGGCGAGGAGATCGGTAAGGGCAAGACGATCGACGAGATCATCGAGGCGATGAACCAGGTCGCCGAGGGCGTGAAGGCATCATCGGTGGTGATGACCCTTGCCGAGGAGCACGGCATCCAGATGCCCATCGCCCGCGAGGTCGACGGGGTGATCAATCACGGCTCCACGGTGGAACAGGCCTACCGCGGGCTGATGGCCGAGACCCCGGGCCACGAGGTACACGGCACCGGATTCTGATCAGGCCGGCAGGTACTCGGGCTTCACCACGTCGCGCAGCTGCGCCAACGGGATCCGGCTCTCCATCGGCCCCTCCGCGTATGCGGCGACCGTGTAGGGCTCGAACCAGAACACGAGAGACTCGTTGTCGAGCGCGAAGTTCTTGAAGTTTCCCGCCTCGGGATCTGTTCCGTTGTCGACGAATTCGGTTCCCACACCGCCCAGCTGCGCACGCAAGTCGGCACGCACCAACGCCGAAATCTTGGGTAGGGCCACCGCAGGATCGGCCAGCAGCGCCTGAATCGTGATGGGCGCCTTGGTGATGCGGTCAAACGAGAGGGTGCGAAACACGAATCTCGGGTGATAGCCGCCGAGCGACTCGGAGATCGAGAACCTCACCCCATCTGACGGATGCACGCTCCGACCCTGGTACGCATCGAAGGTGACATTGAGCGCCCAGGGCTTTCCCGTCGGCGGCGCTCCGGCACTCTGTACCTCCTCACGGAACTTGGCACGGATGTCGGCCACCACCGCATCGGCTGCCTTCTGCAGCTCGGGGAACGACGAATCCCACTGCACGGGAATCAGCAGATGTTGCGTGGCCTGCGGCGTGGCCTCGTCGATGACGCAGCCTTGTGCGGCGTCCCAGCGACCGCCGTGCTTGGGACACGCAGGCTCCCAGGCGGGATCTGCAGTGGGGGTGGCCGGCGAGGATGCCTCGGCACTGGTGGCCTCGGGGGCGGGAGCCTCCTTGGGCGCCTCTCCCCTATCGCAGCCGACAAGGACGAGACCGCACAGGACGGCAGACAGCAGACACCCGAGACGCATGGAATCCAATCTATCTGGACGCCGCGGAGACGTTAGGTGGTGTACGAGCCGCCGGGGCCGACCACGAAACCGTTCTGCCACCGGTTATTGACGCAGGTGAGCGTGCCGCCGCCGTCCAACCCGCAGCTGAGCTCGCGGTAGCTCAGCCGGCTACCGGGCGGCAGCGGTTTGAAGGGCTCACCGCCCATTCCGTAGATCGGCCGATCGGTGCTGGCGAAACCTGGGGCGTTGCTTCCGCTGACGAGATTGGCTCCGTTGGGGGCCCCAGGCAGCGGGCCGCTACAGCCGTAGCTGGCGTCGGCGCGCTTGATCACGCACGAGATGCCGCCCGGAATGGTGAAGCCGTATGCCGTGTCACCCATCGTGCTGTACTCCAGCGGTGATACCGGAGTAAGCCCATTGACATTCGGAAGTCCGGACGGGTCAAGGGGATTCGGGGTGTCCGGGTCCGCGGACGCCGCGCCCGCCAGCATCACGGCAGCGACGGCGCAGGTCACGGCGCCAAGGACGGGCAGGGTACGCATCCCGTGACCATATCCAAGATCGCGCGCAATCTCGCGTCTACTGGTCAAAGACGATATCGACGCTGTCGGTGACCGGAACGGCCTGGCAGGCGAGGGTGAGCCCCATCGCGAGGTCGGCATCGACCAGGGTGTCGTTGCGGAGCATCCGCACCTCACCGCGGCGCACCGTGCAGGCACACGCGCTGCACGCACCTTCACGGCATGAGTACGGCGCGTCGATGCCCTGGGCAAGCAGCACATCGAGCAGCGGAGTATTTCTCGGCCATTCGACGGTGACCTGGGTGCCATCGAGCTCCACGCTCGCCTGCGCGTCGTCCTCGCCACCCAACGGGACCACGATGTCGGCGAACGGATCGCCGGACAGCGACTGGTAGAGCTCGACGTGAATGTGATTGGCGGGCGTCCCGACGGCCGACAGTGCGGCGCGCGCCTCATCCATGAAGGGCGCCGGGCCACAGATGTACGTGCTGTACGTGGTATAGGCGACGAACAGTTCTGCCAGGGATTCGCGGGTGGGTAGGCCGCGCTCGCCTTCGAGCCAATGCACGACCCGCAGCCGATCCGGGAACTCCACCATGATCTCGTCGATCTCGGCACCGAAGATCACGCTCTGCTCGTCGCGGTTGGCGTAGAAGAGGTAGACCGTTCCCGCTCCACCGAGCAGAACCGATTTGGCGATGGACAGCATCGGGGTGATGCCGCTGCCCGCGGCGATCAGCAAGAAGTCGCCGTCCAGCGAGCGTGGGACGAAGACACCGGAGGGGGTAAGCACGGTGATGTGGTCTCCCACACCGACGTTGTCGCACAGCCAGTTCGACGCGTACCCACCGTCCGTGCGCTTGATAGTGACCACGAGGTCTTCATCGAGATGCGGCGAGCTGGACAGCGAGTAGCACCGGGCTACCGACCCGGTCTGTGCGCTGGGGATCTTCAATGTGAGGAACTGACCGGGCCGGTAGCGGAAGGCGTCCACGAGCGCATCGGGAACTTCGAACACCAGAGAAACCGCATCTCCTGTCTCCCTGATGATCTCGACGACCTCCAGCGAATGAACGTGGGGATTGCCGGTCACTTTGCGTGTGTCGGGCAAGACCGAGTCCGTCATCGACAACCGCCTAGAGCTCGATACCGAAGCGGGCCGCGACCTTCTTGCCGAGACCGTACTTGCCGATTCCGTAGAACGGCGCCATGAGATCTTCGTAGCGCGGTCCGATGATGCGCGGGATGGCGTCGAACACGCGGGCGTCGGGGCCGATCAGAACTCGCGGGCGATTCTTCTCGACTCCCCGCAGAATGATCCGGGCCGCCGAGTCTGGCCGGGTGATCGCCATGAGCTGAAAGCCCTTTCGGACGGTCTCGCGGTCCACTCCCTCGGGTAGGCCGCGCGCGCTTGATGCGATATTGGTCTTGATACCACCGGGGTGCACACAGGTGACGCCGACGGGATACTTGGCCGCCCGGATCTCCTGACGAAGTGATTCGGTGAAGCCGCGCACCGCGAACTTCGCCGCGTTGTACGCACTTTGAGAAGGTATGCCCATCAGGCCGAACACCGACGACACGTTGACGATGTGACCGTCACCCGATTCGATCAAGTGGGGCAGAAATGCCTTGGTGCCGTGCGCAACACCCCAGAAGTTGATGTTCATCAACCAGTCGAAGTCATCCCATTCCATGTCCTTGACGTCGGCCGAAAGCGCCACACCGGCATTGTTGAACACCAGGTTGACCTGACCGAACTCGTTCTTGACGTCGACGGCATGGGCATAGACGGCGGCCCGGTCGGCAACATCGAGTTCGAATGGGATGGCGGTCGCACCCGCCTTCTCGCAGCGTCCTGCGGTATCGGCCACGCCGGCGGTGTCGATATCGGAGAGCGCGAGCCGCGCACCGCGCTGCGCCAGCGTCAACGCCAGGCTGCGGCCGATACCCGAACCGGCACCGGTGATTACGGCGACCTTGTTATCGAAGTCTTTCATCGTGTCTCGCTTCTGTTCGGCGGGAGGCTACTTTGCGGCCATACTTGGCGAGGTCTGCCGAGGACCGTCCGCGAGGGGAATGGTCTTGCGCACGGCCGGACGCTTAGCACCCTCGAACTCATACTCGGAGGGGTCGACTTTCCTTGTCTGCGACCAGTATTCGAAGGTGAACCCCGACCACAGCGTTCGATTCTTACCATGCTCGTCGAGGTACCAACTCTGGCAGCCGCCGCTGTTCCACACCGAGCCCTGCAGCTTGCGCTGAACCTCGGTGTTGAATCGGTCCTGAGCCTCGCGGGTCGGCACAATCGCCTGAGCGTAGGCCTCATCGACGTGCTTGATCGCCTCGGTGACGTAGTGGATCTGCGACTCGATCATGAACACAATCGAGTTGTGGCCGAGGCCGGTGTTGGGCCCCAGGAGGAAGAACAGGTTCGGCATACCTGCGATGGTGATGCCGCGATGGGCGGTGACGCCCTCCCTCGACCAGCGCTCTCCGAGGTCCTCGCCTCTCTGTCCCTTCAGGTCCAGATACTTGTAGGAGTCGGTGACGTGGAAGCCGGTGCCGAAGATGATGGCATCGACCTTGCGCTCCTTCCCATCGCTGGTGACGACACCGTCGGCGGTTACCCGCGCAATGGACTCGGTGACCAGTTCCGTCTTTTGATTCTCAATGGCCTTGTAGTACGTCCCCGACCCCAGCAGGCGTTTGCATCCGGCACGGTAGTCGGGTGTCAACTTTCGGCGTACTTCCGGATCGGAGATCTGGCTTTTGATATACGCACGCCCCAGGAGCTCAATACCTTTGAGCAGGGCCGGCCGCCGGTTCATCGCGTATGCCCCGGCCTCCGCGCCGAAGTACATGCCACTGCGGAACAGCGCGCGTAAACCCGGAATGCTCGCGAACGCCCGTTTGGCCACTGGGCTGAACTCGATATTGGTGCGCGGCAAGACCCACGGTGGGGTGCGCTGGAAGAGCTTCAGCTCGCCGACCTTCCCCACAATCTCGGGGACGAACTGAATAGCACTGGCGCCCGTACCGATAACGGCAACCTTCTTGCCGGTCAGGTCGTAATCGTGATTCCACTGCGCGGAATGAAAGACAGGCCCCTCAAAACGGTCCAGATCCTCGATTTCCGGGATGCTCGGGACGTGTAGGGCGCCGACTCCCGAGATAAGGAACTGGCAGATGTACTCCTGCCCGCTCTCGGTGAACACATGCCAGCGGTACTCGTCCTCATCCCAGTACCCGCGGGTGACCCGTGTGTTGAAGGTGACGTGCCGGTACAGATCGTATTTGGCGGCGACATCCTTGAGGTAGTCGAAGATTTCGGGCTGCCGGGAGAAGAGTTGGTCCCAGTTCGACCGTGGTTCGAACGAGAATGAGTAGAGGTGGGTGGGCACATCGCAGGCTGCGCCGGGATAGGTGTTATCGCGCCACGTGCCGCCCATTTCGCCCGCTTTTTCGAGGATGAGGAAGGGCACCCCCATCTTCTGCAGCGCTATGCCTGCGCCGATACCCGAGAACCCCGTGCCGACAATCAGCGTGCGGATGCGAATGGGCTCCGAGGACCCGCTCTCGACCACGGTGTCGGTCTGCCGCTCTTCGGGAGGAGTGTCGGTAACAGTCATGTGGCGCAATCTCTTTCTGCTGACAGGTAGACGTTGACACGGCTGAACTGGCTCAATGCCACCGACATCGAGCCAGTTCAGCGTGAAGATGATTCGTTGGCGCGCGCTTACCGCGCCTTGATCTCGGCCAGAATGTCCTCCGGCATGGCGCGCGACATCCGCAACAGTCGGCCGGTGAATTTGCCGTCCAGGAAACCGATCTCGTGCATGAAGCGCATCAGTGGCTCGGTAGCCCACGTCGCGTTCTCGCGATAGTGCGGCGATGTCAGGAAGGCGAACAATCCGCGCAGAGGATGAATGCCCACCGACCGGTAGACCTTCGGGTTAACAAACACCGGATACACACCTATCACCGCCAGGGCGAAGACTGCGCGGTGGAATGCGTTGGAGATCGGCCCCCGCTCGGCGATCTGCCGCACCAATTCCTCACGCGCATAAGTAATGTGACGCGCTTCCTCGAGCACATGAATCTTCATCAGCTGGCGGGCATGCGGCTGCACCGTCTCGTCCATCATCACTTCCCGCTGCCCGCGGTCCAGCACCTCCTCGACCAGCAGCAGACCACCGAGCCCCGAGGGGCCCCACGGCACCAGACCGAGGAGCCGGATGACGCGGGTCGCGAACCTGGGATAGGTATACGGCTCGACCCCCATCTTGTTCACCAAGCGGCCGAACATCGTGGAGTGCCGGGCTTCCTCGCCCACCTCGGTTAACGCGTAGCGGCCATGATCGGTCGCTCCCCCGTTCTGTTCGACGACCTGCCGCCACAGCATGGCGCTGAGGCCGGTCTCGACGTAAATACCGAAGCTCAACACCGAACCGAGCTCATGGCGCGTCAGTTCGATGCGCTGTTCCTGAGTCAGCTTGTCCCACAGCTTGGTGCCGTACAGGGAAGTACGGCGCGGTGTGGCCCAGTACAACCCGGGCACCGCCGGAGCGTCCCAGTCGATGTCGACCTCGCCGTCGTATGCCCGATCCGCGGCCGAACGCAACAGTCGCTGAGCGGTCTTCTCGCGATCTCCCACGGACTTACCGCGCACTGACGAGGCGCCGGCCTCGTGAAGAGCCCTTGCTGGCTGGTCGATGGTCGTCATTGATCCCACCCTCCAATTTTATACATTACTTTAAGTATCCGTTACTCTAAATACCGCTAACTGAGTGTTGTCTTCGTGCGCCGGTTTGTCAATCCCCCGCGCAACGTCAACGAAGGCCGCAAGCCCCGAGAATCGCTCGCGCGGTGCCGGTTCTAAACATTCCCGCGCCCTCGGCGACGTCGAAATATCCCTGCAGCAGCACCGCGTTCCGGTGGCGAATGTTCTCGCTCCGGGCCGCCGCGCGTCGGCCCTTGCGCGGAGACAGACCGACGCCGACGTACGCCTGCGACCGGACCATCGACGACGTCGTCAATACCGTCAGCGCCGCCAGCGATACGTCCGCCAAGGCCCCCGGCAGATATCTGCGGGCGTCCACGGCCCGGTACAGCTCGTCCTCGGCGAATTCAAGCTGGCGACGGCTGACCAGAACACAGATCTTTGCGACCTGCCGAACCACGGGCTGCGCCTGCTCGTCGGCCTCAAGCTCACACATCAGTTGATGAATCAACCTGTGCAGCAGCAGAATAAAGCCGCGCCCCAAGGGGCCATGAGGAATCAGCGGAACACAGAAGCGCTGCAGGCGTTGCATGGCGACCGGAGCAGGTTGTAGCTCCAGCCCCGTCTTGTTGATCAGCCGCCCCACCATGGTGGCGTTGCGGCTGATATCACCGACGCTGGCCAGCAGAAAGCGTGTGTAATCGTCGGCCAAGGCGTTGCCTTCGATCACGTCGCGGAACATCAGCGACGCCAGTGCGCCCTGCGCGTCCACCACGAAACTCAGCAGGCCGACCAGCTCCCGGCGCGCCAATTCGCCCTGCTGCGCATCCGAAAGCGCTTCCCACTCCGGGGTGCCATAGAGCGATACCCGATGCGCGGCCAGCCAGTGCCTCCCCGACTCCAGGGGCGCGTCCCAGTCAATGTCCAGCTCGGGGTCGTAGTTGAACTCCGTCGCCTCCAAGAGCAGTCGGCGGGCCGTCTTGAGTCGATCGCCCACTCGACGGCGCCGTGTCGGCGCCTGGCCGTCGACAGTGGTGGCCAACGTGAATTCATAGTTGGCGTAGTTGATGTCTTTGTAACTGCTGGACGTCACGTCACTGCCTTCTGGTTAACCGAAATTAAGGTACCCGTACCTGAAAGTATGGGGTACTGTCCGTTACGAGTATGTGAGCGAGTCTGTCGGGGCCACCTCCCGATTGTCAAGAGGCAACCAATCCGAACGGAGAGTCATGAGCCTTCCCCGACAGAGCGACACCAACAGCGTCTTTACCCACAGCCCGCACGACGATTCGGACTACATCGGCGAGGCCACAGTGATAGTTCGTGGCGCCGAGATCCCCGTCGAACTGGAATTAAAGGGGTACAGCGAGCCGATCGACGGCATATACCGCTGGATCGGCCGCATCAGACCGAATGAACAACTGACTGCGATCGTCGGTAACGAGACGCGTGTAAACGCCACGATCCGCACTACACACAGCGCGCGAGATGCCTTCATCGGCGACCCTGATCCATGGAATCGATACCGAGTAATCGGGAAGAGCACCCCGCCGTTCCACGTGCCTACTGATCTCGCGGAAGTCGAAGCAGAATAAAGGCTTTCGCCGTCACTGGCGCCGAGAGCGGATAAGCGCCCGCAGCTCACACTCGATATCGCGCAGCGGCTGCACCGAATGAGATGCCTGCGCCTGCAGTAGCGCCCCTTCGATCGCACTGACGGCCAGCGAGGCCAAGCTGTCGACGCCCTCCGTCACCCCCGAATCGCGGAAGGCCGCCGCCAGCTGGCCGCGCAGGGCGAGGAAGGCCTCACTGGCGGCGGCCCGAATCCCCGCCTCGCCAGGACCAGCCAGCGCGGCGGCAGCGTGTGGACATCCGGTGTCGAAGTCGTGGGTCTCCAACTGATTGACCCACCACTTGATGAACTTGGAGAGCACGTACTCGGCGTCCCCGCGCGCCCGTAGCGCCTCGAGGAACCCAGTGGCGAGCCCCGTGGCTTCGTGCTCCGCCGCGACGATGAGCTGCGCCTTACCTGCCGGGAAATGCTGATAGATGGAGTTGCGCGCGGTACCGCTGCGTTTAAGGAGGTCGGCTAGGCCCGTGGCATGCACTCCGCGCTCGCGCATCATGACGATCGCGCTATCGATTAGCCGCTCCCGCGGGCCTGGCGCCACGATGCCCTCCTCGTCGACATGGACCAATCGGTCCATGTCCTGCTACCGTCGGTATGGACCAATCAGTCTACGCGGAAGGGTGGCTATGACCACGGAAATCGAAAATCTGTCCGGGCTCGAACTGCTACAGAGCATGGGAGGAACGCCCGAGGCGATGCCGCCCATCTCGCGGCTACTCGGGATGCAGCTGGAGGAAATCACCTTTGGCTCCGTGTCGTTCAGCGTGGTGACCCGGCCCGAATTCGCGAACCCGCTGGGCACTCTGCACGGCGGCATCTGCGCGACACTGCTCGATTCGGTGATGGGCTGCGCCGTGCACTCCACACTGGAACCTGGAATCGGTTACGGGACACTTGAACTCAAGGTCAACTATGTCCGCACCGTCCCCACCGACGGCGAGCGGCTGATCGCGACAGGCACGGTCTTGCATCCGGGCCGGCGGGTGGCGACCGCCGAGGGCAAGGTCGTGGACTCCCAGGGCCGACTGGTGGCGCACGGCACCACCACCGTCATGGTGTACCGCTGATGGGGTCGGCAGAAGACTTCACGAGGGCCTCTGAAGCCGTCGAGAAACTCGTCGCAGGTATCCGCCCGGAGCAGTGGGACGCGCCGACACCATGCACCGAGTGGAACCTGCGGCAGCTCGTGGAGCATCTTGCCGAGGTGAACTACGCGCTCGCCGAACGCTTCGGCGGTCTCGGTGGCGGCGCCGAGAATGACCCGGCGGTCGCGTATCGCGCGTCGGCACAGTCGTTGAGTGACGCGCTGGCCCTTCCGGGTGTGCTTGAGCAGACCTATCCCGGCCCCTTCGCGAACACCACGGGCGATAGGCAGCTTCAGATCCGGATGGCCGACCTGATAACCCACGGGTGGGATCTGGCACAGGTCACCGGGCTTTCTGCGGACCTGCCCGGTGACCTCATCGAGAACGCGTTGGCTTTCGTCGAGCGGCTTGCTGGGGCCTTCGCGCGGTCCGGGAAGTTCGGCACCCCGCAGCCCGCCCCTGCGGATGCGTCCGCGCTCGACCGGCTGGCCGCACTGAGTGGGCGGGTCGTCTAACTCTCGCCGAGAGTGAAGCTATTGCGGAATTTCGGCTGATTTCTCGCACTAGCTTCACGCTCGGCGCGCCGTCAGAAGCGGGCCATGGCCTCAAGGCGCGCAATGCGATCGGCCATCGGCGGGTGGGTCGAGAACAGCGAAGCCACCTTGTCGCCGGCCCGGAACGGGTTGGCGATCATCAGGTGCGACTGGCTGGCAAGCTGGGGTTCCGGCGGCAGCGGCGCGGCCTGGATCCCGCCCGAAATCTTGCGCAGCGCCGAGGCCAGCGCCAACGGATCGCCGGTGAGCTCGGCACCGGACTGGTCGGCCTGATACTCCCGTGAACGCGACACCGCCATCTTCACCACCACGGCCGCAATCGGTCCCAACATCGACACCAGGAACAGGGCAAGGGGATTCGGACGGTTTTCGCCACCGCCGCCGAAGAAGTTCATGAACATCGCCATGTTGGCCAGACCCGAGATGACGGCAGCCAACGCGCCCGCCACACTCGAGATCAGGATGTCGCGGTTGTAGACATGCGACAGCTCGTGCCCCAGCACCGCGCGCAACTCACGCTCGCTGAGCAGCTCGAGAATGCCCGTCGTGCAGCAGACCGCCGCGTTACGGGGATTACGGCCCGTCGCAAAGGCATTGGGCGCGTTGGTGTCGCTGATGTACAGCCGCGGCATGGGCTGGCGCGCGACGGTCGCCAACTCCCGGACGATCCGGTACATGGCGGGCTGCTGTAGCTCCGTCACCGGCTGGGCATGCATGGCGCGCAAGGCCAGCGTGTCGCTCTTGAAGTAGGCGTATGCATTCATGCCGACCGCAAACACAACGGCCAGTAGCAAGATGGTCTTACTGTGGAACAGCGAGCCGACGAACACGATCATCGCCGACATACCGCCCAGCAGCAGTACCGTCTTGAGCCCGTTGGCGTGGCTCGGTCCTGCCGTCGGCATAGCGTCCCTTCCGTCTACTTGGTTCACCCAAGCTAACGAAGCAGGGCACGCTCAGGTTCCGAGCACTCAGCCGTGCCGGCGAACGGTGTATTCGATGAGCACACTCAGCGCGTCGCGGGCATCCCCTGGCGGCAACTCGACAAGCTCGGCCTTGGCGCGGTCGGCGTAGTCGATGACGACGGCCTTGGCCTGGGCCAGCCCACCGGATGCGCGCAGCAGCGTCAGCGCCTCCTCCACCTCGGCATCATCGGTGATGGGTGCCGCCAGCAGCGTGCGTAGCCGATCGGCATCGGGTCCGGTGTCGCGCAGCGCGTAGAGCATCGGCAGCGTGTGCACACCTTCGCGCAGGTCGGTTCCGGGTGTTTTACCCGACTCGTCGGTGAGGCTCTCGATGTCGATGATGTCGTCGGAGATCTGGAAGGCGGTGCCGACAATTCCGCCTAGGCGGCTCATCCGTTCGATCTGCTCGTCATCGCACCGCGACATCATGGTCCCGAACCGGCCGGTCGCGGCGATCAGCGAGCCGGTCTTCTCGTGGATCACCTTGAGGTAGTGCTCGGTCTCGTCACCGCCCTCTGGCACCCCGACGGTTTCCCGCATCTGGCCGGTGACGAGCTCGGCGAAGGTCTCGGCCACAATCCGCACCGCCGCCGGGCCCAGCTGGGACACCAGCCGTGAGGCGGTGGCCAGCAGATAGTCGCCGGCAAGGATGGCGACGTTGTTGCCCCAGCGGGCGTTGGCGCTGGGCACCCCGCGGCGCTTCTGCGCCTCGTCCATGACGTCGTCGTGGTACAGCGTGGCCAGGTGGATGAGCTCGCACACCGCACCGGCGAGAATTACCTCGTCATTGTCCGGATCGGGACCGGTTTGGGCGGAGAGCACCGTGAATAGCGGCCGGAACCGCTTGCCACCCGCGTGGAAAAGGTGCAGCACAGACTCCGTTAGTAGCGGGTCCGCCTGGCCCAGCTCGGTCACGATGAGCGATTCGATGGCGGCCAAATGGTCGCGCACCTTTGCAGCGAAGATGGGATTGCCGAGGTCAACTCCGGCCACCGTGGTCGAGTTACTCACCGGTCCAACATACTGGGAAGGTGCAGACGTCAGCAGACCTGGTCGTCGTCGGTGCCGGACCAGCCGGATCGGCGGCCGCGGCGTGGGCGGCGCGCGCCGGGCATGAGGTGGTTCTGGTCGACTCAGCGGTGTTTCCCCGCGACAAGACCTGCGGCGACGGGCTGACCCCGCGCGCCGTCGAACAGCTTGAACTCCTGGGCCTGCGACCGTGGCTCGACGAACACATCCGATACCAGGGTCTGCGCCTACACGGATTTGGCGGAAATCTCGAAGTGCCCTGGCCCGGACCGTCTTTCGGCGGCACCGGCAGTGCGGTACGCCGCACCGAGCTGGACGACAAAATCCGGCAGGTGGCCGTGGAGTCCGGCGCCAAGATGGCCGAGTCCACCAAGGCCGTTGACGTGGAACGTGACTCGTCGGGTCGGGTGACGTCGGTGCGGGTACTCGACAACAGCGGACCCGGTGAAATCGCCTGTAAGAACGTCATCATCGCCGACGGCGTGCGCTCCACACTCGGGAAAGTCCTTGGCCGCGAATGGCATAAGGACACCGTCTACGCCGTCGCCGGGCGGGCGTACATCGACTCGGCACGCAGCGACGAGGAATGGATGACGTCGCATCTGGAGCTGCGCTCCCCCGAGGGAGACGTGCTCCCCGGATACGGCTGGATCTTCCCGTTGGGCGGTGGGCAGATCAACATCGGCGTCGGCGCACTCGCCACCTCCAAACGCCCCGCCGACGCGGCGCTGCGCCCGCTCATCGAGTACTACACCGAGCTGCGACGCGAGGACTTCGGCCTCACTGGCCGGCTGCAGTCAATCGCCTCGGCGCTGCTGCCCATGGGTGGCGCGGTGTCGGGGGTGGCGGGGCCCAACTGGATGCTGATCGGTGACGCGGCGGCATGCGTCAATCCGCTCAACGGCGAGGGCATCGACTACGGACTGGAGACCGGCCACCTTGCGGCCGAGGTGCTCGGCGCCGACGACTACTCGCAGCTGTGGCCGGAGCTGCTCCGGGAACGATACGGCCGGTCATTCTCGATCGCGCGACGTCTCGGTGGGCTGCTCACGCTGCCCCGTTTCCTGCCCGTCATGGGTCCGGTGGGCATGCGGTCGCAGGTGTTGATGCGGATCGCGGTGCGACTCATGGGCAATCTGGTCACCGACGAGGATCAGGACGTGATCGCGCGCGCCTGGCGAGTGGCAGGCGGCGGCTCACGCCGGCTCGATTCCCGGCCGCCCTTCAGCTGAGCGCTTCGAGCTAGATCGTCGCGACATGCAAGGCGACAATGCCGCCGGTGAGGTTGCGCCACCGCACATTCGACCATCCCGCCGTGAGGATCTGGTCGGCCAACGCCGCCTGATCGGGCCAGGCCCGAATGGACTCGGCCAGGTACACATAAGCATCGGGATTGCTGCTGACGGCTCGCGCCACCTCCGGCAGCGTCTTCATCAGATACTCCATATACAGCGTGCGGAACGGCCGGTTGACGGGCGTGGAAAACTCGCACACTGCAAGACGCCCACCGGGTTTGGTGACCCGAGCCATTTCCCGCAGCCCCTCGACGTGGTCGACGACATTGCGCAGACCGAAGCTGATGGTCACTGCGTCAAACGAGTGATCCGCGAACGGCAGCCGCGTCGCGTCCCCGGCGACCTTGGGCACGTTGCGATGCGCACCCGCCTTGAGCATCCCGACCGAGAAGTCGGCCGCCACGCACCAGGCCCCAGACTGGGTGAGCTCAACCGTCGAAACCGCCGTCCCCGCGGCGATATCGAGCACCTTGTCGCCGGGCTTGAGCTTCAGCGACTCGCGGGTGGCGCGTCGCCAGAAGCGGTCCTGACCGAACGAGAGCACCGTGTTGGTGATGTCGTACCGTTTGGCCACCGCGTCGAACATGGACGCGACCGCGTGCGGGTCCTTCTCCAGGGTGGCGCGGTTCTTGGATGAGCCGCTTGGGCGAAGACCATCAGACACAGGTTGACGGTACAGGGCCGACGCGTTAGGCCGTCATGATGCCGCGACCAAGTGTGGTACCCGCCGCGGCGGCGTAGTGCTCCAGCAGCTCATCACAGATCGCGGGCCAGGTGCGCGCCAGCACTCCCCTGCGCGCGGTCGCCGAGAAGCGACTACGGGTGGCCGGCTGCACCAGATGATCGACTGCCATGCCCAGCCGGGCCTCGAAATCGGCCACCGGCAGCAGCATTCCGTTACGCCCCGGGATCACCAGATCGCGCGGGCCGCCGGCGTCCGGTGCGATGGCCGGCACCCCGCTGGCCAGCGCCTCCTGCACCGCCTGGCAGAACGTCTCATGCTCGCCTGGGTGGATGAACACATCGAGGCTCGCATATGCCCGCGACAACGCCGAACCTCTCAGCTCACCGGTGAAAATTGCTGTGGGCATCAGCTTTTCGAGAGCGTCCCGCCCTACCCCGCCGCCCACAATGACGAGCTGCAGGTCGTCACGCTCGGCCAGCACAGCCAGGCGCTCCACATGCTTTTCGGGGGCGAGCCGCCCGACAAATCCGATGATCGGCTTGCCCTGCGGGGACCAGGAGTGCCGCAGCTCCTCGTCGCGAGCAGAGGGCGCAAAGCGTTCGATATCGACACCGCGCGACCATCGGTAGACCCGAGGGATACCGTGCGCCGCAAGGTCTTCCATCGCAGAGCTGGATGGCGCCAAGGTGCGGTCGGCGCGGCCGTGCAGATGCTTGGTCCACCGCCAAGCGGCCCGCGCGGCGAATCCGGCGCCGTAGCTGTCGGCGAACCCGGCCACATCGGTCTGATAGACGGCGACGGTGGGGACATCGAGATGCTGTGCGGCACGCAGTCCGCCGTAGCCCAGCACGAACGGCGAGGCCAGATGCACCACATCGGGGGCGAAGTCACGAAGGATGCGCACCATGCGCGGTTGCGGCACGCCCAGTGGCAGAGTGCTCACCTTGGGGAACATGATGGCCGGGACCCGGTGCACGGGCACGCCATCATGCTCGGCGGCGGCGGGCGCCTGTCCGCGCGTGGTGTCAGGGGCGATGACGATGGCCTCATGCCCGGTGCGGCGGAGGTGCTCCAGCACCCGCAGCACCGAGTTGGAAACCCCGTTGACGTTCGGCAAGAACGACTCGGCGACGATCGCGATGCGCACGCCTGAAAGCATCGCAGCATCAACTGGCAGTTAGGTTGCCCCCAGGCATACGTCACGCAAACTTAAGCGTGGACGGGGGATGAGCCGCTTGCGCGAAGACCGTCAGGAGGGGCCGGACCTCGGCGCTGCACCCACGAGAGACCCAACAGCACTACCCCGGACACCGCCCACACCACCACGATGATGGACCCCGCGGGGACTATCGACAATGACGCGTTACGTCCTTGTACGCGAACCAAATCCGGGTTGGACTTGTCGTACTCGACGTAGATACGCATGCCGGGGCTGAGCTCGGAGGGATAGAGAACTCCCAATTCCGGCCGGTACGTGACCCGTTCGGGTGTGACGAACTCGATGGTGGAGCGGCGCGGCCCCGCGCTGAGTACCTCGGCCAGCGCGACGCCCATATCCCGTTCGACGGCCTTGTCGTTACGCCAGGCCCCTGCGATCAGCAGCAGAGACTGCAACGTCATCAGCCCGGCCAGGATCAGCACTCCGATCCGGATCCTCCTGATGACCCGGGGGCGCCGGGTCACAGAGCGGCCCTGATGGCGGCGTGCAGCTCGCGCAGGGTGGAGCGGTCGGCCTTGACCTCCAGAACCCTGATACCACAGGCCGGTTCGTCCAGTGCGGCTCCGAGCTCCGTGACGGAGATGACGTGCGAATCCACATGATAGGCGCGGCAGAGGGTCGCGATGTCCACATCATGTGGGGTGCCGAAGATGCGCGAGGAAACGTCACGGAATCGTGGGTCGCCCTGTTCCAGCAGCTCGAAGATGCCGCCGCCGTTGTCATTTGAGACCACGATCGTCAGATTCTCCGGACGAGGTTCGGTGGGTCCGATCAACAGACCCGAGCTGTCGTGCACGAAGGTGAGATCGCCGATCAACGCGATGGTGCGACCGCGATGTGCCAGCGCCGCACCGATGGCCGTGGATACCGTGCCATCGATACCGGCCACGCCACGGTTGGACCGCACGCGAACGTCCTTGGCTCCCCAGGGAACAAGCGCGACGTCGCGCACCGGATTGGAGGCACCGAGCACCAGCTGGTCGCCGTCACGCAATGACCCACAGACCCTGGCCGCCACATGCAGACCCGTGGTCAGCGGATGCGTCTCCAGCTGGCCACGCACCGCGTCGAGCGCCTTCTGGTGTGCGTGGGCGCACCGTTGCAGCCACGCGGCATCGGGGCTTCCGGATGTCACCGCCCGCGTCCCGGTGGCCTGCGAGTTGCCGGACACGTCGGGCCAGCGCGGTCCGGTGGTCAACGCGTACACGGGAATCCGATTGTCCGCCAACAACGACGACACCTGGCGATGCAGGGTGGGCCGTCCCAGCATGATCACCTGCTGGGGATGCAGCAGTGAAAGCGCCAGCGGATGCACCGGGTTATCGGGTTGCGGCGCGGTCGGTTCGGACACCGTGGGCAACATCGACAGGTTGGGGTGGGCCGCGGCACCGTGTCCCGCGATCACCACGGTATCGGGGGTCAGATCGATCTCGACGGGTTCGTCAAACGTCACGTCCGGGGTTAACGTCCAGGGTGCCCCGCCCGGGCGTCCAGCGGGTACCGGCCCCCCGTCGCGATCGGGCACCAGCGGTTCCCGCAGCGGGATATCGAACTGCACGGGGCCTGCATTGGCGGTACGAGATCCTTTGGCGGCGGCCAGAACTCGGCAGGTTGCCGAGCGCCAATGCGGATTCTGCGCCTCGATCTTCTCGGTGCCTTCTTCGGCCAGACCGATGCTGATCGCGGCACGCACCTGGGTGCCGAAGTAGCCGAGCTGCTCCATGGTCTGGTTGGCGCCGGTACCCAGTAGTTCGTAGGGACGGTTGGCGGACAACACGATCAGCGGAACCCGCGCGTAGTTGGCCTCCACCACCGCAGGCCCCAAATTGGCAACTGCAGTCCCGGACGTCATCGCCACCGGCACCGGCGCCCTACTGGCCGCGGCCAAACCCACCGCCAAGAAGCCCGCGGTGCGCTCGTCGATCCGCACATGCAACCGCAGCCGACCGGCCTTGTCTGCGTCATGCAGCGCGAAGGCCAGCGGCGCGTTGCGCGACCCGGGGCACAGCACCACATCGCGGACGCCACCGCGGATCAGCTCGTCGACAACGGCGTGGGCCTGCGCGGTCGACGGGTTCATGCCATCAGCGTGTCACACCGTCCGCGAGGTGCCCGCAAAGAACTCCAGGATCACGCGGTTGACCTCGTCGGGGCGTTCGATGAAGCCCAGATGCCCGGCGTCGGCGATCTCGGCGTACCGGCCACCCGGGATCGCGTCGGCCACTTCCCGACCGAGGTAGGGCGGCAGCGTGAGGTCGTCGGTGAACCCGATGACCAATGTCGGCGCCGTGATGCCCGCGTAGGCGCCCGGCCTATCGGGCGGGGGCACGGCACTGCGCTGGTGCTCGATACCTCCCGAGGAGGGTTCGGGCCACATCGTGAACATGTCGATCCAGTCCTTGATGGCGGCGTCGTTGTTGAGGGTCTTCGGCGAGAAGTTCGCCATCAGACGCATCGCCGCCTGGTATGCCGCAGGCACTTCGACGCCCGAGGCAGACAGTTCGAGCTCGGCCTTGCGGAAGAACGCCCGGGTCGCGTCCTCCCTGCCGCGGGTTCCCATGAACACCGCGGCGGTGACGAGGTCGGGGCGGGTGAGAGTGAGCTCCTGCGCAATGAGTGCACCCATGGAGAACCCGACCACCCGGGCCGGGGCGGCACCGAGGTGCTCGATGAGCGCCGCGGCATCGTCCACCATGTCCTGCAGGGTGAAGCCGTCGGCGGACTCGGAGGTCGGCGGTATCCCACGGTTGTTGTAGGTGATGGTGCGATATCCGGCGGCACGGAATGCCGGCACCTGATGCAGGTGCCAGCTGCGGCCTGCGCCACCGCGCCCGGAGATGAAGACGACGGGATCACCTGAGGCGCCGAGCGCCAGGGGGCCACGTTCGTCGTAGCTGATTTGGATGCCGTTGATGTCAGCGAGAGGCACGCTGACTGAACCTACCGGTTCAGCAGCGGGTAGCAGTCGGCCACTCTCTCCATCCACCAATCGCGCCGGTCGGTGGGCGCGGCGAGGTCCGTCAACCGAGCGGGATCGGGCGTGAATGACTCGACCGCGAGATATCCACCCTCTGGCGCGGGGGCGTCGGCGACATCCTGGACGAAGAAGCCGCCGGTGCCCAGTCCGCACGCGTACTCCAGCACCGGCAGCGCCGCCGCCGCGCGCAGGCCGATGCCGATGCCCACCGCGCTGTCCAGGGCGCTGGAGATCACCACGGGCATGCCGATCTGCGTTGCAATGTCCAGCAGTGCGGTCACCCCGCCGAGCGGGGCCACCTTGAGGACCGCGACGTCGGCCGCACCCGCCCGCGCGACGCGCAGCGGATCACTTACCCGCCTGATGCTTTCGTCGGCGGCGATCGGCACCTCGGGAAGTTGCCGACGTACCTGCACCAGTTCCTCCACGGTGGTGCAAGGCTGTTCGGCATACTCCAGGGCGCCGTCGCGGGTCAGTGCCGTCAATGCGTGGACGGCCTGCTCGACGGTCCAGCCGCCGTTGGCGTCCACCCGCACGGTGGGGATCTGCGCGCGCACCGCGGCGACGCGGGCGATGTCCTCGGCGAGGGCCTGCCCCGGCTCGGCCACCTTCACCTTGGCGGTGCGGGCACCCGGGAAGCGGGCCAGCACCTCGGGTACCGCCACGGCATCCACCGCGGGCACCGTCGCGTTGACCGGAATCCGGGTGCGCCGCGGCGCGGGAAGCTCGGTGTAGGCCGCCTCGAGGGCGGCGGCCAGCCAGGCGGAGGCCTCGGGCGGCCCGTACTCGGGGAAGGCGCCGAACTCGCCCCAACCGGCCGGACCCTCGATCAGCGCCACCTCACGAGTCGTGATGCCGCGGAACCGCACCCGCATGGGCAAGGCGACGACGTGCATTCGGTCCAGCACATCGGCCAGCGCGGGCAGCTCCACCATGCGATCGTCGCACGCGCTTCAGAGCTTCCAGCTGGTCGCCCCGTGGCTTGCCGATTGATATCGCCCACTGTCAACCCCTCTGGTTCGGTTACGCCCTTCCGCCCTCGGGCCAGCCAGGATCGTTCGGCAGCGTGGGTGGTGGGTCGGACCGGACGTATGGCTTGGGCCAGTTGTCTGGGGTGCCTGGCGCGAGCTTGTTGCACTGCGGCAGATCGGTGGCCGCGATGTTGATGTGGGTTAGAACCCAGGTGCCGAACACGTTGTCCACGGGCCGTTTGACTGGCCCTCGCTGATTCGACATGGGCGAATGTTGTTGCTCGGCAGTAAGTTTCGAGTCGGGACCGAATGTGAGCCACTGGGCATGTCCGAGAGACTGCGAGCCGCCGCTATGGTACGTGCCATCCGACATCTTTCCCGCGGTCAGGGAACTGTATTCACAAACCCCAGCGGTGAACTGGTCGCCGTCGCGGCGAAGTTCCACGATCTCAGCGTATTCAGTGCCGACATTTTCTTCCAGATCCGGAAAGAGGTAGCCAAACCCCTGCGACTCACCAAAGAAATCCAGTTGCCATGCGTTGTTGAACGCGTGATCGAAGCCCGGGTAGCCGCCCGCTCGTATCGCGTCGATGCCTCGCCCGGGCCCGGATTGTGCCGCAGTGAAGGATTCGGTGATCGCGCGCACGAAGGTGCCCTCGGGAGACATCAGGTCGGCCACAGGATTGGGTATCCACCGCATGGTGGTGCGGTCCTTATCCTTCCAAACAGGTGCGGAAGGCGTGGGTTTCTCGTGTGTGCACGAGGCGAGAAACAGCGCGCACAGCGCAGCAACTAGCGCGCGGGTGCGAAGGCTCACTTGCCGGGTATCCATTCCCAGTTCGAGTGGTTGCGGCCCATTTGTTCTTGGGTTTGCCAGTGGTCCAGATTGACGTTGTAGTCGCGTGGGGCCGTGGTTTTAAACCAGTTATCCAGATCTGTCTGGGCTTGCTTCACGCTCTTCGGCTCTTCCGAGATGGTTGAGGGGTCGAAGTGTCCGCCGTTGATGTATTTGCCGACGAGGGGGTCGTCGGCGATGCCGGGGTGGGCTTGCGCAAGTGCGTCCAGGACACTTGTTTGGTAAGCGGTGATGTTCCCGAAACTGCCTGATTGGGCGAGGTTTTGGGCGAATCCGTCGGGCAGTTTCGTGGCGTTCTCCATATGTTTTTGTGCGCTATCGAGAACGTCCATGGCATCCCCAGCGAAGGGAACCTTGCCGATGAGTTTCTTGAGGTCCTCGATGTTCTGGTCGGCGGGTTTTGCGCCGACCGAGTCCAGGGCTCCGTCGAGCATGCCCTGGGACAGGCGCCCTGCGGCCTTGAGGTCGGCGTCTGAGCCGGTGCGGGCGGCGTCGTTGAGGAGCTGCTGGTGCTGTCCTTGTGCTTGTTCGTTGATGATCTCCCCCGCGTAGTGGCCTTGATCGAAGGTGGACACCATGTCCCGCATCTCACCGACGTTCTTGAACGGCGCGATGGCGGGGTCCTGCCGGTGCGCGGGGTCCGAGTCGGCGTACTGGCTCAGATATTCACCCTGGACCTGAGCAGACGTTCCGGCCATTTCGGGGTTGTTCTGGGCGAAGTTGCCGCCGCCAGCCATGTTCTGCAATTCGGGTTTGTGGTCGGCCATGTAATGGCCCTGGGCGTTGGCGACCTCGGCGCCCATCTGGGAGTGATCTCCCGCCCACGCGAGGGTGTCATCGACCTTGCCCGACTGATCGCCCCAGTTCTCCTGAAGGATTCCGCGCAGGTACTTCTCGCCGTCGGTGGGTTCCGCGGTGACAGCCTCATGCACGCCCACATGGTCCTGTCCGGCGCTTTGATAGATATCGGCCAACGCGTTGCGCAGCGGGGTTTCCTGATCGGCCAACACCCCACCGGGAGCACCGTGAGCGTCGGTCTGTAACCCGCCGCCGGTGGGGTTGGCGCGGTGGTCGATGTCGGCGTTGGAATACTGAGTGGCCGCGTCCAGCATGGCCCGCCCAGCCTCAGAGCCGTTGAGGTATCCGCCTGCGCCGTCGAAGATCTTAGCCATGTCCTGCATCGCGCCGACTCCGTGCATTTCCGTGTACGGGGTGCCGCTGACCCGCCCCTGCGTTACTCCGGTGCGATCCTGACGCGTCAATTCGGTCTCCATGCCAGAGGCCAAATCGCGCAGCGAACCTGATGCCGGGATGAAGTTGCCCTTGGTGGCCTCGGTGACACCGCTGGCGTTGTCCACCCCGGATTTGACGTGATCGTTGGCGACCAAGGCGAAAGCACGTGTCATGGCCTCGCGCTGCGCTGGCGGCAGTCCAGCTTTGATGGCGGCGATTTCCGCTGGTGTCTTGCCGTCGAAGGAGTGCGCGAACTGATACAGGTACTGCATCCGGTTCGACCCGATATCGACCTTGCCGCCCTCGGCGAGGGTCTTGAGATCAGGATCGCTCAAAGATGAAGCGGCCTGAACGCGCTTCAATACGTCACTGTCCCACTGGGTTCCCCCCTGCAGGTAGGCGCCATCCAGATGCCCGGCGTTCGCACTCAACCCGCCGATCGGATTGTACGAGGTATCCAATTCATTTGATATGGCATCGATTTGGGCCTGGGCCTCTAGTTCGGCGGCCCACCACTTGTCGTGCTCGCCGCGAATCATCTTCTGAAACTTGGTAGCGCAGCGCTTGCCCTCAGCGATCAGCTCCGGGGTAGTCCGCGACGGAACGATCCACTCGACCACCAGATCTTCGGACACCTTGTAGCCGTGGGTAGTGGCCTCGGTGTAGTAGCCGACCGCACGCTTGTGATGCTCGGTCACCTGAAACGCCAAGGTGTCCAACGCCTTCGGGCCTTCATCAAGCACATGCTGGGTGGCCCGATACACCACCTTCTCATCGGCAGCAGCAGTGTCCTGCGCGGCGCGAGCAGCCTTGCCCTCCCACTCCTGACCACCGGGCCGATCGATGGCGTGCTTGTAGTCACGCCCAATCAACTGAGTCTGCGTCGCAGCCAAGATCGCCTGGCGCACCACCTCAATCGAATTCTCCGGCCTATAATCGAGCATCCGCCGCGCCGAGTAACCGCTCATCCATCACCACCCCGCGACAAGCCGGTCACCGACTGGATCAACTGCGTGACATGTTCCTCGGTGTCCCCAAACCCATTCTTCGTCTGCACAGACAGATCAGCCACATTCGAGCAGCGACCCGCGAACGCCCGCTGCAAACCCGGCAACGCCTGCATCACCAACCGCCGCGCAGCCACCTGCGAAGGTACATCCCCATCCTTGACCTTCGCCGGACTCGCGGCCTGACCATTCAACTGCTTGGCCATCCCCTGCAACTCCGGAGACAACTTGTCCAACGCCTCTAAAGCAACCTTGAGCTTGTCGTCCGACATTGACACCTCCCCGCACAGTGAGCATCGTCACTTATTTGCCAAACCTAGCACCGACTGCCTACCGCCGCGATGCGCCAACCAGGTGTGACGACCTCAGCCCTCCCTGGCCGGCGCGCATCTCGAAACCATCGCGGGTAACCGAACGGTATCAACGTATACGTAGATTTGTCTACGTATACGTTGATGACCTGTAGGTTGCCGCCGCCCAGGCTGGGCATGTGGTCAACAGGAAGGCGTCGAGGGTCCCTGACCCGGATGCCATCGACACCACACCACTTGCGGTCGAGCTTCAGCGCCTTCGCATCGAAAAGCACCTCTCCCTCGACGGACTCGCCGAGCGAACAGGAATATCACGCAACACAATTCATCGCTATGAGAATCACCAACTAAACCCAACCGCCAAAGCGTTGTTGCGCCTCGCCATCGGACTCGAGACAAACATCAGCGACCTGATACGACCCCTCAACCACCTTCCCGAGCAATGACCAGCATCCGCCCAGACCATCGGGTAGGCCAGGGTAGGTGGTCACACAGCGGCTACGGCCCCGGCCCACGTGCTCACCGGCGGTAACACCTCCGAGGCCGGGTACACCGAACATCAGGCCAGCACTATTGCGAGTGCCACAACAACAATCCAGGCGACACCGAGTACCTGCAGGATTCGGTCACTGAACACAATCTCTTCGGGCTCACCGGCTGCTCCCGCATCGACATCGACGGCGTAACGGAAGATCGCCACAGTGACGGGAATCATCGACACCGTGAACCACGATCCGGCCTGTCCATCCCGCTCCAGCGCCCAAAGCCCATAGAAAACCACCACGGCGGTCGCGGACAGAGTCCACACGAACCGAAGGTAAGTCTGGGTGTAGTGCTCCAGCGCGCGGCGAATCTTGGCACCTGTGCGTTCAGCGAGTTGCAGCTCTGCATAACGCTTTCCGGCGACCATAAACATGGATGCGAAAGCCATGACCAATAGGAACCACTGCGACAGCGGAATGCAGGTCGCCACACCACCGGCGATGGCGCGCAGCAGATACGCCGATGAGACGATGCACATATCAAGCACGACTTGATGTTTCAACCCAAAGCAATACATCAGCTGAACGACGAGATATACGCCCACTACCACCGCCAGGGCCGGGGCGACAGCCATAGATACACCTAAGGACACCGCGGAGAGCACGAGTGCCACCATGTAGGCAGTAGTCGGCGTGATCACCCCGGCCGCGATAGGCCGGAACCGTTTAGTGGGGTGTGCGCGGTCGGCGTCGATGTCCTGGGCATCGTTGATCAGATAGATCGCAGACGCCGCCAAACTGAACACGACAAAGGCCATAGCGGCTGCGGTGCAGACCCTTAGATAGTCGTAATGCACGGTGCCGCCCAGTGTGGCCAGCGGCGCGGCAACCACCAGGACGTTCTTGACCCACTGTCGCGGGCGCATGGCCCGGACGACGCCGGCGAGCATTTCCCCCAGTGTCCGATGCCGTTCTTCGTACATCACGGACGCACGCCACCAAGCTGTTGGCGCAGAGCAGAGATTCGCCCGGGCCAGATGTCAAAGCTGCCGTCCGCGGTCCACGGCTCTTCCCAACCCGCGGCGCGGATGACGGCCGCGAGCACCCACGCAGTGAATCCCCAGATGACCACATCGTCGATCCGAAACACTGGCGTAGCCCACCGTGAGCCCAGTCCTCCCCATCGAAGGGCAGTGCGGTTGGCTGGGTCGATAAGCCGAGCCAGCGGCACATGAAGGACCTCAGCCGTCTCGGCGGGATCGACAACGGCGGTCGGAGTGACCGCCGTCCAGTTCGCGATCACGGGCGTCACGAGGTAGGGGAACGGGATGAGCGCGCAGCTGTCGAGCACCGCAATTGGCTCTACACCAACCGGATCCAAGCCCACCTCTTCGTGTGCCTCGCGTAGCGCCGTGGCTATCGGAGACTTGTCGTCGGCCTCGGCGAATCCGCCGGGGAACGCAATCTCCCGAGGACCGCGCCTCAGCGCTTCGGAACGGCGCACCAACAGAACATCCGCGTCATCGGGCAGTCCACGCCGCACCGGGTGCGCTGTGCCGCTCAGCAAGACCAGAACGGCGGCATGGCGGCGCGTCCTCCGCCGCCCCAATCCGCAGAAAGGGGTTCGCAGCGCAGCCGACGCACATTCGGCGTCGGTCACCAGCATCTGCAACCAAGGGGGAACCAGGCTCGAGCGCACGACAACCTCCGACATCTCCGGCCTTCACCCCTCACGCTGGCCGCGCGCAGACCCGCGACCCCAGCGGTACTAGCTCATAGATATCATATGTTTGTCTCGCAGGATTCTGCAATTCTCAGCTTATCGACATTATGTCGAGACATTTTTATTGAAATATCTCATCGCTGTGTGGCAGAGTCTGAGGATGCCGATGACGCAGAGCGCCGTCTCATCACCGACACCCTTGATCAATCGCCTGGCCCGACATGCCATATCCAGACCTCGGTCCAACGGGTACGACGAATCGCCGCTACCAGGATTGAAAGTCATGCTGACCGGAGCGTCTTCGGGCATCGGCGAGATGGCGGCGCAACTGCTCGCCGATCAAGGCGCTGAGGTCATCATGGTCGCTCGCCGCCGGCCCGAGCTTGAAGCGCTGCAGGAGAAGATCGCCGGCACCGGAGGGGTGTCCCACTGGTATTGCGCCGACCTGTCTGACTCCGGTGCGCGCGAAGATCTCATCACACGAATCATCGCCGAGCACGGCACACCTGATGTGCTCGTCAACAACGCCGCCCGGTCGATTCGCCGCAGTATCGGTGACGCAGTGGGCCGCTTCCACGACTACGAGCGCACGATGGCGCTGAACTACTTTGGGCCGGTCCAACTCACGCTGGGGCTTCTGCCGGGTATGCGCGAGCGCGGATCTGGCCACATCGTCAACGTGTCCACCACGGCCGCACTCATCGGGCTCGCACCCAGATACTCCGCCTACGCCGCCTCAAAACGGGCGCTCGGCGTCTTCGGGCGGACCCTGTCTGCGGAGCTGGGCCGCGAAAACATCATGGTGACCACCCTGTACTACCCGCTCGTCCGAACACCAATGGCCGCGCCAACCCCGAAATATGCCAACAGGCCCTCACTTTCAGCCGCCGAAGCGGCGGAATGGATCGTGCACGCCATCCGCAAGCGCCCCGCACAAGTCTCACCGCGCGCCGCCCGAGGGCTCGGATTCGTCACCGCATTGGTCCCGGACGCAACGCTGGCACAGGCGATGGTGCGCGGAACCTAGCCCCACTGCCCACTCCTACAGACTCCTCACCACCCCGAACCCCTTGGAGGACAACCTTGACCACAATGAATCCCGCACCCGACCTAACCGGACAAACCGTCGTCATCACCGGGGCCAACGGAGGTCTCGGCGCGCAGATCGCCGCACTAGCCGCATCCCGCAACGCGCGGGTGATCCTGGCCTGCCGCAACATCGTCACCGCCCAGGCCGTTGCCGGTAAAATCGGCGGCAACACAGTTGTCGAGCGGCTCGACCTCTCGGACCTGGCGTCGGTACGAGCATTCGCCGAGCGCGTCGACGAACCCATCGACGTGCTCATCAACAACGCGGGCATCATGAACGTGCCGTACGGCGTCACCGCAGACGGATTCGAAAGCACCTTCGGGACAAATCATCTGGGCCACTTCGTACTAACTGGCCTACTGCTGGAACGCATTCGCGCGCGGGTGGTCACGGTGTCCAGCGTTGCCCATCTCGGAGCCACCCGCAGCAGTCTGGCGGACCCACTGTTCCGGAACCACCTGTACCGGCGCGCGATCGCCTACGCCAACTCCAAGGCCGCCAACCTGATGTTCGCCCGGGAACTGAACCGTCGACTGGTTTCCTCAGGCTCGCCGGTCATCTCGATCGCCGCGCATCCCGGGGTGGTTTCCACAGGCCTGTATGACCACAGTTCACTGGCGCTGTTACAGCGGCTGAAACCTCTGGTCACCGCCCTCGGCGGCACTCTGGCCGAAGGAATGGCGCCCATCGTTCACGCCGGGTTCGGCGACGGTGTGCGCGGCGGCGAATTCTACGGCCCACGTTTCGGATACCGAGGCAGGAAGGTCGTACATTCCGTGTCGAGCCGGCTTTCGCGCAACCATGAACAGGCGCAGCGACTCTGGACGTTCTCCGAGGAACTCTCCGGCATCCGCTACCCGCTGTCGGCACTCACCAAGAGCAACCAATCGTGAGATCCGCCTATCGGCGTGGCGCCGCCGGTAAAACCATTGCGATCACCGGCGCGGCTCGCGGGATCGGATTCGCCACCGCCAAGGCGTTAACGGACGCTCGTGCGAAGGTCGTCATCGGCGATATCGACTCCGATGCGGTCAACAAAGCCGCCGCCGATCTGGGCATCTCCGGAGTGCATCTCGATGTCACACAAAAGGACTCGTTCTCAGCATTTCTCGATCACGCCGAGGCCGAGAACGGGCCGCTGGACGTGCTGGTCAACAACGCAGGAATCATGCCGACCGGGCCCTTCCTCGACTACCGCGAGCAACTGATCCGGCGCACCATTGATATCGACCTGGTGGGCGTCATCCTCGGCACACAGCTGGCCGCAGAGCGCATGGTCGCACGCCGCAGTGGCCATATCGTCAATATCGCATCTATTGCGGGCCGTGTTCCCGCGCCCGGGCTAGCGATCTACAACGCCGCAAAGTTCGGCGCCATCGGCTTCAGCGAAGCCGTCAGCGCCGAACTAGAACCACACAATGTGTGCGTCTCCACGGTGCAGCCCAGTCACACCGCCACCGAACTCATCGACGGTTTGACAAGCCCAGGCGTCATGGTCGCGAGCCCTGAGCAGGTTGCCCGCACCATCATGAAAGTTATTCACACACAACAACTTCACGCATATCCCACAATTGGGTTGGGTGCCGTCTCTCTCATGGGTCCGGTACCAGGTCGCCTCAAGCGTCAACTCTTGAAGACTCGGCTGTACCGCAGCCTGTTCCTGGTTGCCGATACCGAAAAACGCAAAGACTACGACGCCCGCATCGCGCGGAGTTAAGGGCTCAGCGGCGTCTCCCAGGACCGTTGAGCAGAGGAAACTCATGCGACGGCGTCAGGAACGGACGCCGCTCCTCTTGACGCTGCGCCAGTGAACCGCCAATCCTGGCCAGCCGCACCGGCAGATCATTATCGGCCGGTCCTACGAGATTGGACATCAATCTGATGCCAGTCGACATCACACGGCGCGATTTCATGAGGTGCTGACCGACTCCGTTCATCGCCCACGGCTTGAAGAAGCCTCGCGCGAACCGTCGGGTCGCCGCGAACATCGGCCCATACTCGTAGTTCAACCTATGTGGCCACGTGACGCTATGGTCCGCCTCATCGAGATGTTCGACGGCAAATCGACCCGTCTCCAGCGCATAGTCGATACCCTCTCCGGTGAAGGGGTTTACACAACCGGCTGCGTCACCTAGCAACATCCAATTGCGCCCGGCGACATGAGACACCGCTCCACCCAGTGGCAACAGAGCAGACTTGACCTGCATGGGTGAGCCCAGCAGCCCGAACTCGTCGCGAACGCCAGCCACATACTTGTCCAACAGCGGCAACAAGCCTAAGTGCAGCTCGTGGTTCCTGGCCGAGTAGGCGATGACACCGACATTGACGAGCGGATCGGACCCAACGTCTATGTGACCGTTTCCCTGCGAGTGACCGAGCGGAAATATCCACCCGTATCCCGGCAACGTGGTCCCGTCCGGCATCTCTGGACCAAGATGCGCGACAAGCCAATCCGAAGGTCGGTCGGTGCGCATGAAGGCGCGCATCGCCGTACCATAGACGCTCTCACGGTGCCACTGGCGCCCCAACAAGGCCCCGAACTTCGACCGAACCCCGTCTGCGACGAGCACAGTGCGCACCGAAACTTTCACGGGGCGATCATCAACACCGTCAGATGCTGGCCGCAGCTCGACACCGGCCACCCGGTCTCCGTCGAAAGACACGGCGGTCGCGCGGTATCCGAACAAGGTGCGGGTGCCTGATTCCGCGGCCACTTGCACCAACCGACGATCGAGCTCTGTCCGGGTGATCACGCTTCCGTAGTTGGGGAAAGAACGACCATTCCAGGGCAGCGGATGATCCCGACCCCAACCGTGCACGTGCAGTCCCCTTGTCACCGGATGCTCGAGTACCCATTCGGATAGCCCCAGCAGGTTCAGCTCTGCGACCGCGCGAGGCGTCAGTCCGTCACCGCACGTCTTGTCCCGGGGGAACTGTGCCATGTCGACGAGCAGGACATCACGTCCGGCGCGGGCGGCCCAGGCGGCGGCCGAAGCACCTGATGGGCCCGCCCCGACCACCAACACATCCGCTTTCAACTCCTTGTCGACAGGTTCGGTACCCGCATTCACCCAAGACTCGTCCATGACATCCTTTCCCGGCAGGCGCACACGATGATACGCAGAACTGTAAACGTTCCTACCCCAACGGTTCGAGATTCGAGGATCGCAAACCGACAACATCTCGAAGAACACCGGATCTACATGCATTTTTGTCTCCACCAACCTTATGCATTTCCACCCGACTGCGGCCAATTATCTCGACTCGCCAATTAGGCTCGTGATATGTTCTTTCCAATCTGTTGCATCGGACGGCGGCCTGGGTGCTGCCGAGCACCCGGGAGGAGCGAGGCAGGCCACATGGGCGGTGTCGTACGCACGGTTTGGTCCGAAATTGCACGAGAGTGCCGCGGGCTGCAAGTTTTGAGATCAGCCGGTGCATTCCCCGCACCGCGGACTGTTCCCGCCATGATTTGGGAGGCAATCCAGAGCGGACCCGCCGCCGGGGGCGCCATACTGGGCCACCTGCACGGAGACCGACTGGCGATCATCGATCCCGAGGGCGCCCTGACCTACCGCGAGCTCGGGGCAAGCTGCTCAGCCGCGACCATCGGACTTCGCTCGATACTGCGCCCGGATGATCGCCCCGTCATCGCGATGATGACCCGGAACAGCCGTCACACTTTCATCGGCCTGGTGAGCGCGATCGGGGTCGGAGCCAAGGTGATCGCAATGAACACCGACATGAGCGGCAAGCAGATCGACGAGGTCTGCACCCGCGAGGGCGTGCAACTACTGATCCACGACGAGACCTTCAGTGAGCGCCTGCACGCACTTGATCCGCGTGTGACCCGACTGATCGCGGCGCGGAGCACTCCGGGTCGCCGAGACGACGACCTGGCTGCACTCATCGCTCTGGCGCCGGCGGGCCGCCCGAAACGCCCGAAACACATACCGCAGATGGTGATCCTCACTAGTGGAAGCACCGGTGCGCCAAAGGGAAGCAGCCGTACCGGTGGAAACGGCCAACGTCCGTCCGTAGCCGCCGGAGCCGGCTTCTTCGAGAAGATTCCGTTCCGCCCTGACGATGTCGTATTCCTCGCTCCGCCGGTCTATCACGGCTGGGGCGCGATTTGTGCCGGCTCAGCTCTGGCCCTCGGCGCGACCTTGGTACTCGAACCGAGCTTCGATGCCGCCAACGCTGTGGAGCTCATTGCGAAACATCGCTGTACCGCACTGATCATGGTGCCCACCATGATTCGCAGGCTGCTCGCCCTCGGGCATGAGGCACTGGCGCCAATCGATCACACGGCAATCCGCATCATCGGGTCCGGCGGCGCGCGGCTCGAAGGATCACTCGTGGAGGCGGTGCGTGAGGAGTTCGGTTCGGTCCTGCATAACCTGTATGGCGCTACGGAGGCCGCGTTCATCAGTATTGCCACCCCCCGCGACTTGATCGCCGATCCGGAGTCGGCCGGCTCACCACCGACCGGTGTGACCGTGAAGATCTATGCGGGCGCCACCGAGGCCGCCGTCGGTGAAGTTGGCGATATCTACGTCGGGAGCTTCATGACCTCACCCCAGTACACCGACGGTCGACGCAAGGAGACCAAGGGAAACCTGCTCAAGACCGGTGATACCGGTTACTTCAACGAATTTGGCCGGCTCTTCGTCATCGGACGCAGCGACGGGATGATCGTATCCGGAGGCGAAAACGTGTTTCCCGAGGAAGTCGAGGGCACACTGCTGGCGCACCCCGGTATCAAAGACGCCAAGGTAGTACCGGTGCCGGACGCGGACTTTGGCCAGCGACTCAAGGCGTACGTGGTGCTGGCCGGCGAACCCGGGCCCAGTCCAGAAGATATCAAAACCTATGTGTCACAGGAGTTGTCGCGGTCGCGGGTGCCACGAGACGTTGTCTACGTCGCCGACCTGAAACGCACGGGAACCGGAAAAGTCACCAAGTCCACACTCGACGAGCTCGATGATCGGCAGGCCGCAGCCGACCTGTCCACTCGCGAGGCGAAGGCGTAAGGAGAACGCATGATCGTGACTGAGCCAACCCTGACCATTCCGAACGACACAACCACGCCAAGCCTCGACGCCTTGTTGCAGGCACAGAAGGACGCCTTCCTGCGCGATGGTGCGCCCGACATCGCAACCCGCCGAGACCGCCTCGTACGACTGCAAGATGCACTGACCAGCCACGCGGAACAACTGGCCACCGCGATCGACGCAGACTTCGGCACTAGGTCCCGGGCAATGTCGTTGGCGGGCGATGTGATGTATACCGTCGGCGAAATCGCCGAGCTGCGTGCATTTCTACCGAAATGGGTAAAGGCCGAGACACCGCATTCCCTGCGACGTGCGATAGGCCTCTCTCAGGAGATCAGATCCACTCCCTTGGGTGTTGTTGGAGTCGCCGGACCATGGAACTTCCCTGTCCAGCTGTCCATGGTGCCTGCCGCGGGCGCCATTGCCGCCGGTAACCGCGTGATGATTCGCCCGTCATCGGTCACGCGCCGCACCGGCGAGGTGTTGGCCGAGGCGGTCGCCAAGTACTTCGATCCCACCGAAGTGTGCGTAATCACCGCCGAATACGGCCCGGGATCGGCGTTTTCGAGGCTGCCATTTGATTCGTTCTTCTTTACCGGCTCACCAGAAATCGGGCGCGAAGTGGCTCGGGACTGCGCCGCTAACCTGGTGCCGGTCGCGCTCGAGTTGGGCGGCAAGAACCCCGTAGTCGTGGATGCTGACGCCAATATTGGCCGCGTGGCCCGTCGCATCGCCGCCGCCAAACTTGTGAACAGTGGACAAGTGTGCCTGAGTCCGGACTATGTATTCGTCCCGACCAAGCTGCTCCCGGATTTCGTCGCGCGTGTCCTGGAGGCCTGGCAGCACGCATGCCCGCAGATCCTCGAGAATCGGGACTACACATCAATCATCAACGATGCGAACTACAGCCGGATTGTCTGCCATATCGAGGATGCCCGCGAGCTCGGCGCGACGGTTCACCAGTGCATCCCGCAACGCGAGAATCTTCCCGATCGGGAATCGAGGAAGATTCCCCCCACCATGATCACCGGCTTGGCGCCCGGTATGACAATCGAGGAAGACGAGATATTCGGCCCCGTCTTATCGCTCTATACCTACGACAATATCGACGACGTCATCACCTTCATCAACGACCGCCCCTGTCCGCTGACAATGTATTGGTACGGGCCCGATAATGAACGCAAGCAGGCGTTGATTGACCGCACCCGGAGCGGTTCGGTCAACTCCAATGAGTTCATGCTGCACATGATGCCGACTGCGGACATGCCATTCGGCGGGGTGGGAAACAGCGGGTACGGCTACTACCACGGCAAGTACAGCATCCAGACCTTCTCGCACGCCCGTGCGCTAGTCACATACCGCGGCCCGATCTCCTTCAGTCCTCTCATGACACCACGGATGATGGCCAAGTCAACCCGGCTGTTCTCCGGCCTGCTGCGACTCATACGCCAATAGCGTTAGGGCCATGAGATTCTCGCGGACGAAACACCCTACGAAACAAAACTTGATACCCGTCAAGTTCTGTGGCGAAGATGATCTAGAGCACATCGACGTGCTCGCTGCAAGCGAAGGAGCCGTGCCCCATGGCGACGATCAATAGCACCGACTACCTCATCGACCAGGCCAAACGCCGTCTCCCGACCATGAACACCCTTCCAGGGATGGGATATCTCGAGGAGTACCTCAACAACCGCGAATGGCAGATGAGCGAGCTGGCCACGCCACCACCCGGCAGCGGGTTGAAGCCGGTGATGGGCGACCGGGGCCTGCCGCTAGTCGGGCACATGATCGAGATGTTCCGCGGAGGCGTCGACTGGGTGCTCAACATGTATCAGGAGCGCGGCCCTGTCAGCTGGTCACAGACCCCCATTGGGAAGGTTGTCACCGCACTGGGCCCCGATGCCACCCAAGCGGTGTTCTCCAATGCGAACAAGGATTTTTCGCAGCAGGGATGGGTTCCGGTCATTGGCCCCTTCTTCAACCGCGGACTGATGCTGCTGGATTTCCAAGAGCATCGCGAACACCGCCTGATCATGCAGCAGGCGTTCCTGCGCAGCCGTCTGGCCGGATATGTGGAGCAGATCGATTCTGTCGCCACCGATATCGTCGCCGACTGGCCGACCAACGACAGCCAATTCCTGTTCTATCCAGCCATCAAGGAACTAACCCTGGACGTGGCCTCGGTGGTGTTCATGGGCAATGAGCCACACGCGCAACATGACCGACTCGAGAGGGTCAACAAGGCATTCGTCGCGACCACCCGCGCCGGTGGCGCCATCTTCCGGTTCACCCTGCCTCCCTTCAAGTGGTGGCAGGGACTCCAGGGCCGCAAGCTGCTCGAAGAGTACTTCGTCGAGCGAGTTGGCATTGCGCGCCACAAGGATTCGGGTGCAGACATGCTAACGGCGCTGTGCCACGCGGAAACCGACGACGGCTACGCCTTCACCGATACCGATATCGTCAACCACATGATCTTCCTGATGATGGCCGCGCACGATACGACGACGTCGACCACCACCACGATGGCCTACTACCTGGCCGCCAATCCCGAATGGCAAGAACGGGTTCGGGACGAGTCGGATCGCCTCGGCGACGGCCCGCTGGACATCGACGCACTGGAGAAGCTGGAAAGCCTCGACCTGGTGATGAACGAGGCGTTACGCCTCGTGACCCCGCTGCCGGTCAACATCCGGTCCACGGTGCGCGACACCGATCTGCTCGGGTTCCACGTGCCCGCCAACACCATGATCAACACCTGGCCGGGCATGAACCACCGCCTACCCGAATTGTGGACGGACCCAGACAAGTTCGACCCCGCCCGGTTCGCCGAGCCGCGCAACGAACACAAGCGGCATCGGTATGCGTTTGCGCCGTTCGGTGGCGGCGCGCACAAGTGCATCGGCATGGTATTTGGGCAACTGGAGATCAAGGCGATCATGCACCGGCTGCTGCGCCGCTACCGCCTTGAATTGGCGCACCCCAACTACGAGGCCAAGTGGGACTGCGGCGGGATGCCAGTGCCGATGGACGGCATGCCAATCGTCCTGCGCCCGCTGCGCTAACTATTCCTTCCGCGAGCAGGCTGGCGCAGCCGGTGACGGCCTTGAGCGACGACGTGGCGGGATCATGTGCGCGACCCATGGCCGCCACGATGATGGTCGACGGCGAAAGCTGCGATGTCTCCAATGGCGCTCAGCGGGGTGTCCGGTACATCACGCCGAGTGGACGCGCGCAGTAGTGCAGTGAGCCCACGAGCAATCATGAACTCAAATCATGAATATGTCTTATACGCCACAAGAAGTCACATATCGAGCTATATTTTCCGAGACGTATGTCGAATATTGTCCGGTGTTGAACTTCTGGAGGACTCCCGTGGCAGCTGATACCTCGGTACGCGATAGCGCGGTCGCCGGATCGGATAACGAGAACGAGGATGGGGCCATCACCGGAGAGGCGATCTCCGCGGACAGTGGCGAACTGGGGGAGCCGCGCGGGCAACTGACATTCTCTGTGCGACGGGACATCGTGGTGATGTCGGTGCTGCTCGCGCTCTCCCTGGCGGGCAGCGCCTGGCTGGGCTGGCTATGGCAGCAAAGCGCACGTTCGGAGCATGCTGCGAAGTCCGAGCTTGCTCTCGTGCAGGACGCCGCGGCTTCCCGCCGCCATGCCGAGGAGGTTGCCCTGAATTACTCCATGGGCGCCGCTCAGATGGACTACAAGAACATCCAGGGCTGGTCCAAGCAGCTGGCCGTCAACACCTCACCGGAGCTGGCCAAGAAGCTCAGGGACGCTGCAACATCCATGGAGCAGATCATCGTTCCGCTCCAGTGGACGTCCATCCCCACGCCCATAACCGCCACCACCCGCTCGGAACATGACGGCGTCTTCGTGGTCAATTGCTTCGTCAGTGTGATGACCAAGAACATTCAAGCTCCCGACGGTATTCAGTCGACAGCGACGTACACCGTCACCGTGAACAAAAACGACAACTGGAAGATCACGGAAGTCGGCGGCGTCGATTCGGCGCTACGCGCCGGAAACTAAGAATGCTCCGGTTGCGTACGAGGCGGTGTGATCCGCGAGGAGCGGTGGCTGTGGTCCTGGCGCTTGTCGGTATGGGCGCTGTAGTCCAGCGTCCGATCGTTGCAGACCCCTCGGCGTACACCGGTGGTACGGCCGCGACAATCGTCCGGATTGCCAGCACCGATGCGCCACTGCCGCTTCCCCTCGACGGTGCGGGCAGGATCAATGACGCCAAGGGCCGGTTCAGTTTCGCCCCCCTGCCCGGGTGGACACGCTCGGGTGGCGAGCATTTGACGTATGGCACCACGCTGCTGACCAACCCCGCGGCTCCAGATGCTGTGATGCTCTTGGGCCCAATGGATCTGAAGCTCTTCGCCGGGACGTATCCGTCGTACCCGAACAACCGGAAATCGGCGATCCGGTTGGCCTCCGACATGGGCGCGTTCTTGATGCCGTTTCCCGGCGACCGACTCAATTCCGATGATCAGGTATTCGATGTCGACGGCGCGCCCGCGGCCACCGCATACTACGAAACGAAATATGATGACCCCCAACGGGAAAACGGACAACTGTGGGTGGCGGTTGTGGGACACGACGTCAACCGCTTCTTTGCGTTGTGGCGTGGCACCGCATCCTCGCCGATCGACCGCGCCGCCGCACAGCAGCTGGCCGAATCAATCCGGCCGTATTAGCGGGCGTGCCCGCCCCGCGACCTAGCGACTCTGAACCACGTGCACAGTGAACGCACCGGGCGTCGAGATCGAGCCGATGGCGCTATCAAGCAACCGGCTCGTGTCGAAGGTCGTCAACGCCGCCGCCGTGGCCTGCAGTGGCGGTAACAACGGTTCGGTCAGGTTATAGAGGTCGGGACCGATATCCACCACGAGCTGACGCAATCGTCCGAGCACTTGCCCGGCACCATTTTTGATGTCATCGGGGTACTTGCCGGTTTGATACAGCAGGACGATCGCGCCTTCCACGACGGATTGCAGGTTGCCGAAGAAGTTCGGCCCTACTCGCTGGAAATCCTTGAGGGACGGTGCGACGACATCGCGCTTGTCCAACAGGTTCTGGGTGAGGACCAGCACATCGCGCAGGTCCTCCTTGCGGGCGGTGACAAGGGTCCGGAAATTGCGGCCGGCATTGCCCAACACGGGAGCCGCCGAATCATTGGAGAGCGCCGTATTGAGCTCATCGACGATCCCACGGACGAGGTCCGGGTTCAGCCCACCGAGAAGCTGTGTCAGCGCAACCGCTGCCTCGCCGATAGTCCCGGCGACAGTCCCCGGCTCTGCGGTCAGATGCTGCCCGTCAACCAAGAACGACCCGCCGTCAGCGGCAGGTTTGATAGACAGATAGGTCTCGCCGAGCGCGGAGAGGTTCTCGATCCGGAACTCACTATCGACAGGTACCCGGACGGTGGCCGGGTACTCGAACCCGACCGCGACACCCTGAACATCTGGGTCGACGGCGGTGACCTTGCCAATGGGCACACCGCGCAATAGCACACGCGAACGCGGGACTAGCCCCGCGGAATCGCGCACCTGCAGGGTGACACGCTGCAGGCCGTCATCGGAGGTGAACCAGGGAACTCCCTGCTGTCCGATAAGCACAGCCGACACCACCAGCAACGCGAGCAGGGCGCAGATCGAAACGACATTGCGGATCACCGCAGAGCTCCGAGTTTTGCCAGTATCTGCCTGGTGTCGGCGGTGCGGTTGACGCCATCGGGGGTGGCGACCTCGGCGATCTCCACCCGCGGGTCCAACAGGAACGGCAGCAGGGTCTGGTTGGTGAAGGTGTCGATCGTGGATCCCCCACCGGGTGGGCCAGTCTGCTCGAGCGCCGTCGACACCGAGTCCAGCAGCGGTATCAGCCAGGCTCCCCTGCCGAAGATGTCGCCCAATGCGGAGAGCACACCGATCACGCTGGCAATGCCAGCCCAGATTTTGGTCCAGAAGTCCACTGAATCCGCAGTCAGGAAGTCGTCGAGGACCCCGGCCTGATTCTTCAGACTGGCAGCTAGCTCACCCAGCGTGTCGATACTGCGATCAACCTCGGCACTGTTGCTCGCCAAACTGCGCAGATCGCGGGCGACGGTCGCCGCAACCTTGCGTGTCTGGTCGGTGGTCGGTGGCATCGCGGCGTTGACGGTGTGCAGCATCCCTCCCAAACGTTGGATGGAGCCACTGCCGATGAACGAGGAGAGGCTGGTCATCATGTCCTCGATCGAGGCGGGCGGGCGGGTACGGCCTACGGGGATCCGCGCGCCGTCCGTCAGCGATGGACCCGTATCTACACCGGCGGGTCTGCCAAGGCTCACGTAGCAATCGCCCAGCACGGTGTCCTGCACGATGGCCGCAGTGCTGGCTGCAGGTATCCGTGCCTGCGAATCCAGATTCGCTGCGACGGCGACCACACCGCCTTCCAGAGCGACCGATCGCACCGATCCAACATTGTCACCTTCGTAGGTGACCTTTGCCCCCGCAGGTAGATTCAGGGCACTGCTGAACTCAAGCACCACCCGTACCGTCGGCGGCCCGCCAAAGGTCGGCGGCTGCATCCTGACCGGATTGAGCCCACAGCCGGAGACTGTGGTCGCCACCAGAACAACCCACACCAGCGGACTACGCTGCCGAATCCACATCATGGGTTCTTGACTCCCCCATTGAGAACGAGTTGAAGCAGATCTACCGAAGTCACACCATCGGGGACTCCATAAAAGAACCCACAGTGGTCCTTAGCCTGCGGGTCCAAATTGGTGCGCGAGCACACCGTGCCGTTATCCGACGGGCCGGCCTCGACCCTGGGCGACGCAATCGGTATCTCACGGGTGCGCACCCGCGCCCAGAAATTGCGTATCCCGTCCAGGATGTTCGGCAACGTTCCGGCGTACATCACGATGACGCCGGTGTGCTCGGAGAGCAGTCGAACGGTCGCAGTGGCTGTATCGAATGTGTTCCAGACGATGTCGTGGAGATGGGTCGCCATGTCCAGAAGGGTCTGGATGATGGGATCCAGTCGCGGACCGATCAAGCTGGCGACGGCCTGAAAAAGACCTAGGGACAACGAATCCAGCCCCGATGGAGCTAGGCGCAGCAAGGACTCCAGCTCGGTCCAGTTCGCAGTGATACCCCTCATGCTCGTTGCGATATCCCGGATCAGCTGATCGGCGTCCAGAGCGCTGGGGTCACTCACCGCGCCGGCGAGGTCTGTCAGAGCGTCACGCATGCCGGCTCCGGTGCCCTTGAGCTGCGCGGCGAAGACGGTGACCAGCCGGTCCACTGCCCTGCCGCGACCGGCGTCGGAGATCTGTCTGACCAGATCGGTGATTGCGGCGATGCTTTCGGTGATGCTCTTAGCAGTGGTGGTGCGCTGCATGGGAATGCACACTCCCGGCGCCAACCCCCCGGGTGCGCGACCGCCGGTGAGTTCCAGCGTGCGATCGGCCAGGATGGTCGGGGCCCGAGTAATCGCCGCGACGTCACCCGGAACCGACATGCCTCGGTCGAGTGCGAACGTGACCCGGACCGAGGTCGCCGAGGCCTCGACACGTTCGACCTGTCCGATGGGAACGCCCATCCGCGACACCGCATTGCCTGGATACAACCCGATCGAGTCACTGAGCACGGCGCAGTAGCCACTCGATTCCCGTGTGCGTGAGACGGCCTGCTCGGCGTGCTCGGCCACCGAACACGAACTGCCCGCCGCCGCAGCGACAACCACGAACAAGGCGAACCGCCTGACGGTGACGGCACGGCTCAGCATGTGCGCCCCGAGATCGGCACACACATGTCGGTCGCTAACACCGGAAGTTCCGGCACCAGCCGCAATCCGCCTGGCGATACGGCTCCGCGCACGTTGTTGACGAAATTTCCCAAGTTCCCGATGATCCTCGGGATATCGGTATTGATGACATTGAGCGCGTTATTCACCCGTTTCAAACTGTCCAACAGCCAATCGCGGTGGGCCCCATAGAAGTCGGTTGCAATAATCAGGTTGTCGAAAAGCTTCCTGAGGCCCATGCCCGCCGCCGCGATACCGAGCTTGTAGGTGTCCAAGGTCGAAACGAGGATCGAAGCCTGACGCACCAGCGCCACCAGTACCGGACCGTTGGCGATACTGGCATGTAGCAATTCAGAACTCGCGTCGAGAATCGAGCGCAGCTGGTCTTGCTGGTGATTGACGACCTGCGCGACACTCTTGACGCCGTCGACAATCGTGCCCACCGATCCCGGGTTCGTCTCCAGCGCGCCGGCCAAGCTGTCGAGGTTTGCGCCAAGCTGATGAGCGTCGACCCGACGTGCCGTCGTCGCACTATCGGCCAGGAGGTCCGTCAGGCTGTACGGAGCATGGGTGCGCTCGACAGGAATCATCTTGCCTCCCAACGGAACCGACCCGCTCGAGCTGAGGTTGATGTAATAGCCCCCGACGGCAGTGAGCATCCGCACATCCACTGAAGTTTGGTCACCCAGGTAGATCCCGTCATCGACGCTCAGATCGACGCGCACAGCGTCGGTCCCCAGACGCACGGTCTCGACCGTTCCAGCGGGCACTCCCGCTACTCGCACCTCAGTTCCTGCCTTGATAGCGGCGGCATCGGCGATCAGAAATGACACCGCGCGGCGCGCCGGCGGCTGCAGATAGAAGTAGCCGACACCGGCAGCCACCACGGCGGCGACAACATAGATTGCGAGCCCCACCGTGAGCTGGCGAGCGCGCGCGCCCTCCGGGCTGTGTTTGTCGGCAACCAGGCGCCTCACGGATTTGGCTAGCGATTGCATAACACGACCTGTTCATCGCCGAGAAAGACTTTCACCATCGGGGGGAGGGCCAGCTGGCCGTTGGTGCAATTCAGATCCGAACCGGGGTTCTTCAGCATTGGCTGCAACCCGCTGTACGCACCCGGCATCCGCTCGAAGAACTCAGGTATTCGATACAGGTTGGCCCGCAACACATCGAATCTCTGATCGAGCACGGCCCCCTTGCGTAGTCCCAGCAACCACAACAATCGGTTCAGCGCAGTCAGGAAGGTTGGGCCGTACTCTCCGAGCAGCCCGAACTGGGACACCGCTGGCATAAGCTTTTGTGTCAAGGTTTCCAAAAGGGCGAGGTTCTTCATCGCCGCCGCCGATCTGCCCTGCAACTGGCGGGCAAATACCGCAATGTTGTCGACTAGGGCGCTAATGACTTGTTGCTTGCCACCAACCGTCGCCGCGAGCGAGCGGATGCTGTCCAACAGATCAGCGGCCCCAGCCCCGTCGCCGTCGAGGAAGATGGCGAGCTTCTCGGTGAGCGCGTTGATATCGGCAGGGTCGGCGGTGCGCAGGATCGGCGCGAGTCCCTGGAAGATAGTCGTGATATCGAACGACCCGACCGTCTGCCGAAGCGGAATCCGCATTATTGCGGGTCCAGGCACTCCTGACTCGTCGCGGATATCGATGTAGCGAGCCCCGGTGAGATTCTGAAACTTCACACTCAGCCGTGTCGCAGTGGTCACCAGCTGCTCGCGGGACAGATCCAACCCCACCTCGGCGACGTTGCCGTCCCCGGAACGAGACACAGCGATCGACGTCACCTTGCCCACCTGAACGCCCTGCCTACGGACGTCTGCGCCGACCCGGAGGCCAGAGACATCACTGAACAATGCTTGGTAGGCGCTCGTGCGTGTCGCCACCGGATTGCGTAGCCCGTTGACCACCACCACATAAATGAATGTCGTGAGAACGGCAGTCACCAGCAGGTAGATGAGCGCGCGTCGGGTCGCCGTCATCGCGTTCCATTCCCATCCAGATCAGCGGGCTGCGGCATGGCGGACTGCAACACCGGCAGCGGCTCCAACAGCAGTCGGAGTTTCACCGACTGCTTGCCGTCGGGGCCGTTGTACGTCTCACTGAGGCCGGCAAGCGCCTTGTCCAATCGAAGGGAACCGCGAGAACGCTGCACCAAGGTGGTAACCGCGTCGGCGAAGGACCGGACGATCTCGGTGGCGGGTGTCAGTTCAGTTCGATGTGTGGCGAGGATGTCACCCAGCGGCCCAAACAATCCGACGTTGATCTGATCGAGGGAGTCCAGCGTGACTCCGATATCCGCGACGGGATACTCATATCCCTTGAGGTACCGGAACTTGTGCGCAAACGAGAGACTCAAGTCCACCAGAGAAGGCAGCGGCTCGATGATGTCGTTGAATCTTGCGAGGAGATCGGCCGAGTCGCCCCGCTGAGTTTCGGCGACGAGGCTGGTGAGCACCAGCCCGGTTTCGATGAGCGGCGCCAATGCGGCGGTGTATTCGGTGGCACGACGGATGTACTGGACGAGCTCATCGGTGAGCACCCCCGTCACCACCGCGATGCCGCTGTTGAGCAGCTGCGACATGGTGGCGTTGATATCGGGCGCACGACTGACGTGCTGCCCGTCGGTCAATGGGCGCCCGCCCTCGCGCGGCGTGATACTCAGCGCGGATACGCCGAAGGTGTTCTGAGGCCTGAAGTCGAATCCAAACGAGTCGGTTAGCCCGTGAATCTGGTTCCGGTCCAAACGGATACGCATCTCCACCAGATCATGCCGGTTGTCCATCGCGGCGACCGAACCAACCGACACCCCGTGCAGCATCACGGCGGAGCCGATATTGATGCCCTGCCCGACGGTCGGCGTGGACAGCACCACATCGATGGCTCCCGACGGCCGCTCGACCGGTCTGGCCGCGAACCCAGCCGCCACCACCGCGATGACCAACGCGAGCCCAGCGCCAAAGCGCACCAAGGTCCGGCGCTGTTGCGCATCGGTGCCGCGTACCAATTCGGACATGTCAGCCTCGGAACACGTACTGAGGGACCAGGCCCCACATAAGGATGGACAACACGAGGTCGAGCACGATGATCATCACCAGGCTGGCCCTGATAGCGCGACCGCTGGCCACCCCCACGCCTGCAGGGCCCCCGGTGGTGAAGAAGCCGAAGTAGCAGTGGATCAGGGTCACCGCAGCACAGAAGGTCACTGCCTTGATGAGCGAACACACCAGTCCCACCGGATCGAGGAACTGCACAAAGTAGTGCTGGTATGTGCCCGCGGACTGCGAGTGCACAATTGTCACAAGGGTTCTACTCACCACGAAACTCAGCAACAGCGTCGCCAGATACGCCGGGGCGACGCACAGCATGCCCCCCAGCAATCGGGTGCCGACCACAAACGGAATCGACCGAATACCAAGCGACTCGATCGCGTCGATCTCCTCGGACACCCGCATGGCGCCCACCTCCGCGGTCATCCGGCATCCAGCCTGCGCCGCAAAGGCGATGCCCGCCGCGATGGGCCCCATCTCCCGCACATTGGCCAGCCCGCCCACCACACCGGTGAGGGCGCCGAAGCCAATCATGTCCATGGCCGCGAACGCCTCGATAGACACCATCGCGCCGATCCCGAACCCGATGAGCAGCATCATGGAAACCACACCGCCGTCGACGATGATCGCCCCGCGCCCCCATGCCAGATTGTTCAAGATCTTGACTGTCTGCTTCGGATACCAACGCACCGTCGATGGCAACAACCAGACCGTCGTCCCGACGAACATGGCCACCCGGCCGAGCGTGGCCAGGAAATCTGCCGCGGGACGTACTATCGCGCGCTCGACTGGGCCCGTCACCCAGGGCAGCGGCCGGTATCGAGCGATCTGAACCGTCGGTTTCATGCGAACTGCTCCGGGAAGAACATCGTCTGCAGCTGCGTCAAAACCAACGCCGCGAACACGAATGTCACCACGCTCAAAACCACCGCGGCGTTCACCGCGTCGGCGACGCCCCGCGGCCCTCCATGCGCCTCCAGTCCTCGAAGGCTCGCGATCAACGCCACCAGCGCCGCCCCAATCAATGTCTTGATCAGTGCGAATATCAAGTCGGTGACGGTCGCAAAGGCGCCGAAGGATGCCCAGAAGCTCCCGGGACTCACATCAGTCAGCCGCACCGCGATGAAGAATGCGGACCCCACCCCCACAAGGATGATCGTTGCGAGGATTACTGGTGCGATCATCAGCATCGCGATCAAACGCGGCACCACCAGACGCTGCACCGGATCGACCCCCATCACCCGCATCGCATCGATCTCTTCCCTGATGGCCCGGGTGCCAAGGTCCGATGCGATAGCAGACGCCGCGGCCCCCGCCATAAGCAATCCGGACGCCATGGGCGCCCCTTGTCGCACAATGCCCAAGCCGCTCGCCGCACCTGCCAGGGACGAGGCGCCAACGTCATGAAGGATCCCGCCGGTCTGCATGGTGATGATCGCCCCGAACGGAATTGCCATCAGCACCGCGGGGAACACCGTCACGGTCAACAACGACCAGGCTTGGGTCAGCGTCTCCCCCATCGGCAATCGCATTCGGATGGAATCGGTCGCCAGATAGCGCAGCGCCAACATGGACAGCTGCACGGATCGGCCTACCGTCGCGGTGCTGTTCACAGTCAACCGAGTGAAGTAGCCCCGGACCGCTGCGCGAATGACAGACGGCCGAACCTCACGGCGCTCCACCACATGGGTGACGGCCATGGGCTCCGGATTGATCGGTTCCGCTCCCGCCGCGCTCTCGCGCGCGATCAGGTCTGTCACTGCGAGCACTCCTGTTGATCACGCAATGAACCGGTGATCACGCGACCAACCGCTCCACGATTACCGTGTTCGCGGTGCCCGACGCCTCACAAATCGTCAATAGACCGCGCCGAGCATCACGCCGCTCAAGTTCACCAATCAAGTCGGTGAGCATCCGCGCCCCTGTGGAGCCGAGCGGATGACCGATGGAGATCGATCCTCCATTGACATTCAGCTTGTCCATCGGCACACCAAAGACTTTCTGGAACACCAGGGGAACCCCCGCGAACGCCTCGTTGACCTCAAACAGATCGATATCGCCGATCGATAGACCGCAGGTTTTGAGCGCTTTGTCGGTGGCATCCAGGATCGCGGTGAACTGGACGACCGGATCGGAACCGGCAACCGAGAGCGCACAAAATCGCGCCCGTGCCGTGAGCCCCCGCCCTTCGGCATACCGGCGATCGGTGATGAGCAGCGCGGCCGCACCGTCGCTCAGCTGGGACGCATTGGCGGCGGTCGTCGTGCCGTCGGGAGCGAAGACCGCCTTGAGGCTGGCCATCTTGGCTCGATCGACGGCGCCGCGGATACCCTCGTCCATCCCAGCGGGTCCCGGCGGCTGTACCACATCGGCGGAGAAGCAGCCGGAACGCCAGGCCGCCGCAGCCCGTTCATGGCTACGCGCAGCGAATTCGTCCAGCTCTGCCCGAGTGACCCCGAATGTGTCGTTGAGCAGATCAGACGACTGGCCCTGGGCCGTCAATCTCCCGCCGTATCGGGACTTTTCGTCGTCCGAGTACTGAGGCCCGAGCGGCGCACCGGGCTCCATAGCCGGAGGCATCGACACCCTGGACATGGACTCCACCCCACCGGCGATCACCACACGCTGCATCCCTGAAGCCACCGCCTGCGCTGCGAAGCTGACCGCCTGCAGGCCCGAACCGCATTGGCGATCAACCGTCACTCCCGGAACGGATTCGGGCAGTCCGGCCGCCAATACGGCATGACGGGCCAGGTTTCCTGTCTGCTCTCCGTATTGCAGGACGCATCCAGCAATCACGTCGTCGATGTCACCCGGCGGAATGGGGTTGCGTTCAGCAAGTCCGCGCAGTGTCAGCGCGAACAAGTCCACCGGATGCCAACCGCTGAGGCTCCCGCCGCGCCTGCCGACTGGCGTCCTGACCGCGTCGACGATCACCGGGTCGTGCACCCGCATCAGCCGTCGCTCCCGAGCCGCCCGAGCCGCATCGACACTGTCCGTCCACGCCATCGAATCGAATACACCTGTTGCACTTAACCTTTCGCGGCGGTAACACCGACCGTTGACGCCATTCCGCCACCACGTCGCGGCCTCACGAGTCCACATCATGACACAAGACATCACGTCAATCTAGGCAAATTCACGATTTTGTATCAAACTAGAACGTGTTGCTAATTGCCACCGAAGCCAGCCGTAGGCTGACGGCCCGGTTCCGAACATGCTCCCCATCCCGCGCCAAACAGCCCGACATACACGGCGTTAACCTGCATGACCCCTTTCTGCGACATCCGAGATTGCGCAAGCGAACGACAGGCGGCGCCGAGGTTCACCACAGTCTCAATGTTTGCTCCAGCATCCTTCCGCCCGACTCGAAGACTGCCATCACTCTCAAAATTCAATACTGCCACCTTCACCAAGAGCAGGTGGATATGCGATTATCCAGTCTTGAACTGCGAAGATGGGAGAACACATGAAGATGAGACAGAAATTCAAGTATGTCCACTATCTTCCGTCTGCGGCAATCGCCTGCCTCATCATGGGTTTGGCCGCCGCACCGGACGCCCGCGCGTACGACTCATGGTGTGACATCACCGAGAGCCACGGGCCGCCCATCGCGTTGGCCTCCGAGGCCCTCCGCGCCAGACCAAGCCAACGGGAGGTAGACCGGATGAATCTCCTCTATAACAACGTGATTCCCCTGCTCAACACCGTGGGATCTGCGACGTTCTGGTATCCCGACGTATGGGGCAGCCCCGACATCAGGCCAGACACACAAAGGCTCCTCGCCGCTATGGACGACCTTCAGACGGCCGCGAACAACGGCGAATCATCTGCCAGGCAAGTGCAAGCCGTAGACGACGCGGTTGCCACCCTGCATCAAAAGTGCGATGGGAAGCGCGGCCTGCCGCCTCGCGAACAACACTGAATCTGCCACGCCACCAACGTGGATCACCGAAATCAACGGTTGCTTTTGTTAGGAACAAATGCAATATTATGTCTCAATACGGTCGCGGGGATCCTCCGGCCGACCTCCATGCTGGCAAAGTGCGAAAGAGTCATCTGATGAGCGAAATTGCGAGCGCGGTCCCGCAGATTCCGGCCCTGAAACCGCTCGACTACCTGCGGCTGGCCTGGAGCCTCCTATACATGGCACCTGGTGAGGCACTGGGCAAGCTACAGGACCGGCACAACGCGCCCGCCTTACGGCTACCCATCCCGATCCCGTTGCTGTTTCGCCAGGTAATTCTCAGTGGTGATCCGTCCTTCGCCGAGGCCGTCGCCCTGAACAAGAACGACGACATCTCGGCCGAGGGCGGGTGGGGGGTCGTTCTCTCCCGGGTCGGGATGTTCACCCGATCGATCCTGCAGATGGAGTTCGACGAACACCGGCATGACCGGCTCCTACTTCAGCAAGCAATGGCACCGCTACAGCTCTCGGGGTACATGGAGCAGGTAGCGCCAAAAATCCGTGCCGCTGTACGTGCCTGTCCCGTCGGCGATGCGGTGGATCAACGCAAGCTTTTCAAACGCGTCAACATGACCGTCTCGATCGAGATCTTCATGGGAATCAACCTGTCTCCCGACGAAGTGGCCAAGGTTGGCCAAGCGTACGACGATCTGGTGAGCATCAACATCGTCAGGCAGACCCTGGCACGGCGATACCTGCATCGTTTCCTGCTCTCATGGATAGCCGCCAAGAGAACTTCAGACGCACCCGACCTCATGTCTCAGCTTTGCCGGGCACGCACGGTGGACGGCGATCGATTCAGCGACCGGCAGATCATGCAGCACATGCTGTTCTTTTTGTTTGCCGCACACGACACCACGACGATCACCATGACAAACATGGCCTACTACCTCGGCCTCAATACGCAATGGCAGCGCCGCGCACGAGCACAGGCATTTGCGCTACCAGAGAACGCCGATATCACAGACTTCAGCAAGATGACCGAGCTGGAGAACATCATGAAAGAGACGCTGCGCTTCCGTACGCCCGTACCGGGCATGATTCGCACGGCGGTCCGGGACACGGAAATACTCGGCTATCGCATTCCGCGTGGCACCACCATGATGGCACTCACCTGGTCACATCACACGAATCCGAATGTCTGGACCAATCCACGACAATTCGACCCGGACCGGTTCTCCGCAGAGCGCGCCGAAGATAAGGACCACCGCTCGAAATGGATGCCCTTTGGCGGTGGGGTGCATAAATGCATCGGAATGCACTTTGCCAAGATGCAAATCTTGTCCGTCTACCACACCCTATTGCGTGAATTCGAATGGAGTGTGGACAAACATCACATCTTGCCAACCTTGCAGAATTCGTTGGCCTTCTCGGAGGGGTTCCCCGCCTCCGTGCGGAAGTTTGACCCTGTCACGTTGCATACGCAGCTCGACGCCGTAGGTGACCAGGAAGTCGGCTGGGGAATCGCACCGAACCTAGTCCCCATCGCGTATCTGAGATCGTTCCTTCAGCGATGGCGATCGGGCACTCCCACAAGCACGCACGACGCCGCCTGAGGACCTCGATGACACACCTCATCACCCGCGCATGCTGCAACGACGCCAGCTGCGTCGCCGTCTGCCCCGTGAATTGCATCCATCCCACACCGTCAGAACCGGAGTTCGGCACTGCGGAAATGCTGTACATCGATCCCGCCACATGCATCGACTGCGGGCAATGCATCGACGAATGCCCGGTATCGGCCATTGTTCGAGACGACGAGATGGGCCCGCGCGATTGGCCGTATTTGACCATCAATGCCGACTATTACCGCGATCACGACGTCCGAACGGGAACCTACATGCGGTGGCGCGGGGCGTTACCCGCGCTCTCATCGGAACTTCGAGTGGCAATCGTGGGCTCGGGACCGGCAGGCTTCTTTGTCGCGGAACGACTGTTAGAACACCAGAACACGGTCATCGACATGTTCGATAGGTTGCCCACCCCCTATGGGCTCGTACGCGCAGGAGTGGCTCCCGACCACCAGGACACCAAGAACGTGCAACGCCTGTTCGAGAAGGTTGCCGGACACGAGGGGTTTCGATACTTCCTGAACGTCGATGTGGGGCGAGACATCACCCACGACGAGTTGACCCACCATTACCACGCCGTGGTCTATGCAACAGGAGCGTCCGCGGACCGAAAACTCGGCGTACCTGGCGAACACCTGCCCAATTCGGTATCCGCACGCGAGGTCGTCGCCTGGTACAACGGACATCCCGATCATCCTGACCCGCCGTTTGACTTGTCAGCGAGGCACGCCGTGATCATCGGGAACGGCAACGTGGCCCTCGATGTAGCGCGCATCCTCACGCTCGGGCACGAGGACCTACGGCGCTCCGACATCCCGTCTGATGTGCTTGAGGCGTTGAAACACAGCAGGATTCGCGAAGTAACCGTGCTGGCACGGCGGGATGTCGCACATGCTGCCTACTCGACACCTGAGTTCCTAGCGCTTACCCAGCTGCGGGACACCAGTGTCGAGATCGACCGGCGCAGTCTCGGTGTGCATCCCGATATCCAGCAGGCATTCGACGATGGCACGCTCGACTCGATCACGGCCGCGAAAATCCGGTTCGCACGCGATATCGCCGAACGCGGACCGAAACTGTCGCCCCGCCCGTCTCGCACCATCCGTCTGCGGTTTCATACAGCACCTGAGGAGATCGTTGCAGGTGTATCCGGATGCCGCGGAGTCCGAGCCCGGACCAGTCACTACGGAACAGACGGCGAGCTGATATCCGGTGATCAGGAGATCATCCCAGCTGGGCTGGTCATCCGGGCCACGGGATACCGGGGCAGCCCCATAGCCGGGCTGCCCTTCGATGACCGACTGGCCGTCGTCCCCAACCAGGCCGGCGCCGTCGCCGGCAGCCCGGGAACCTACGTCGCGGGTTGGATCAAACGGGGTCCGCACGGCGGAATCGGCCGCAACCGAATGTGCAGTCTGGAGACCGCAAACAGTCTCCTGGCCGATTTCGACGATGCAACGCTTCCGGAACCCGCAGGTACGGCCGATGATGCGCTGGTGCTTCTTCGGCACCGAGGAGTCGCCCTCGTCGACGGGCAGGGGTGGGAGAAGATCGACTCAAAAGAGACCGTTCGCGGCCGGTTACGGGGGGCACCCCGTGAGAAGTTCATCGACATACGCGACATGCTGGCAGTGGCAAACGGCCCAAAAAGTGCCGAGGGCACACCCGCCTAGTACACCATCGGGGCAAGGTACTGCCGGACGAACTTCGCGGTGGACTTGTCGTTCAAGATATCCATGGCGGGTGATGGCGAAAGCGTGATCGAAACAGCCATGCGAAACAAGATCTCGGACACGACACGCAATTCGGCATCGGGCATCGTGGCACCGGCACGCCTGAGGGTGAGTGTCATGCCGTGAACAAATGCCGCCCCGACCTGTCGCTTGGTGAACAAATGGGTGAGCATGCGGTCGCCACCGATATGCTTGGACAGGCTGAAGTTCAGCAGCTCGCTAAAAAAGGGCACCGAACGCAGCATCCGCGCGGATTCGACGAACGCCGTCACCACCGCTTCCTGAGGGGTCTGTCCCTCGGTCATCCGGGCAATACGATTGCCGCCCCAAATTCCTGCACGCAGGGCTACCGCGTCCAGGAGTAAGGACTTGGTGGGGAATCGGCGGTACAAGGTCGCCCGACTGACGCCGGCGTGACGGGCAACAGTGTCCATATTGGTGCGCTGGATACCGGAGATGCTGAACTCATCATGCGCCGCCTCCAGAATCGGATCGTCGACAATATCTTGAAACCCGTTCGCCAGGTTCAATTCTTGATCCGACACGGAACCTCCCATAGCGCTAAACCGCTGAGACAACAGGGAGTGATTGTAGCAAGACGGACAGTGCTGCAGTTCCCCCGAAGGTAACCGCAGCACGTCGTACTACCGGACCTCTACCGGGCGTGGAATACATACGCCGCTGCTCTCCATCGTGCGCTTGCCATCAACCCAGATCTCGCAGCGCAGATTCGGATTCCACCAAATGTTCCGCACCGACACGTAGGCGCTTCCCGGATCTTCTAACGCGACAACCTGCTCCCATGGTTCCGCAGGGCTGACCCAGTAATTCTCCGAATGCACCCCGCTCCAGCTCTCCGTCTGGGGGGCGACCCGGAAGTGAACCGTTATCTCCCGACCGGCGTCCGCAGTGACGACGTATCGAACAACATGTTCGGCCTCGGCGACCGCGTCAGAACTCCAGGAGAAACCTGCCACGGGCATAGCGATTGTCATCACCAGCAGGCCGAACCGCTGAACCGCGCCACGGCTACGTGGGCCGGCCATCACAACGGCTCGGCCCAGTCATCGTGATGCACCGGGCAGCCCCGCTGGGTGCCCAGGCATACATCACAGCGATCACCGTTGACATGTCCCGCGCCGGCGCATTCCTCGCAGTCCTCCAGCAGGCGAGCACATTTAGCACACACCGTGTCGACGGGCGGGACAACCACAGAATCCGGATCGAAAGCGACGACGGCCGACACCGTGGTCCGCTGTGCACGCGCCTGCCGCAGCGCAGCGCGCGCCGAATCCAGTGTGATCTCAGTTGGATCCAGTCCCTCACGCGTGAACGCCGCCACACCGGCCGGGGTAAACCTATACCGCAGAGGCACCTTGAGCCGGATCAAGATCATTCGAGTGCGGCGCAACAGCGCGGCATACCGGCGGAACCGCCGCTGCTCCCGAGAACTCCACGCCAGCCCGAGTTGTTGACGGATATGCGGTTCCAGTGGGCCGATGGTGATCAGCCGAAGCAAGCCGCCACTGACCGCGCCCACCGGTCGAGCCAAGGGGCGCAGCGGAGGTGGAAGCGCCCTGCTGAACAATTTCGCCGCAGCGCCCGGGTACGCCAATCCCACGGTATATTGCGACAGTTTCGAATCGGTGAGCTCGTGATGCATCACGTGCTCCCAATACTTTTCGAAATCGGCATAGGTCTCCGGCTGGTGGCGGTCATCGACGCCGAACAGCGAATACCACTCCTTGGACTCCTCGAAGATCTGTTCCTTCTCGTCTCGAGTCAGGGGACGTTCCAACACTCCGAGATCACTAGCCCGGTAAATCAGCTCAAAGAATGTCACGTGGGTGAAGTACCACGTGTCGGCATTGATCGCGTGATACTTGCGACCACCGGGCATATCCCCCTTGATGGGCTTGTGGAAGTTACGCAACTGCACACCCACCTTGTGCGCGTCCTCGGGTTCTGCGTACAGCACCCCGGAGATGGCCTTGATCGAGTTCTTTGCGCGCTGCGCCAACACCTGAAAGTCGCTGGACTTCAAAATCAACGAGTGATCTGACACCCCCTGACCCAACTGTGGCCACATGTTCTCAATGATGGCGAGCCGCTGTCCGGTCACAGCCATTACAAACGGATCCAGGGCGTACTTCCACAGCAACGAGTTCGGTGGTACGGGGTGATGGACACGCTCCCTGGGTCCCAAACTTCCGTCCGCGCCACGATCCGGAAGGCGAGTCCCCGCATAAAAGACATTCCGCCCCACGATGGTATCGACGGTCAGCACATCAGGGTCGCTGTTGGCCTGTGCCGTTGTGATTTCTGCAATTTCGGTATTGGTCATAGGTTCCTCCTGGGGTGATGAATCATCGAATACAGCCGCGGTCCGTATTTGGCGTGCTAGCTACCATGCCCCAGTCAGCCGCTCGCTGGCGAGCCAGTCACCGAGAGATCGCCTTCAAGTCCAACGCCGTTGCCGCGGCCCACTTCTCTCCAATTGTTGTGATGCACCCGGCACCCACGTCCAACCCCGTCACACACATCGCACACTTCGTCTTGAACGTGGCCGGATCCCTGACAGTCGGCGCACACCTCAAGTTCGCGTTGGCATTTGGCGCAGATGGCGCCTTCGGCAACCGCCTCTGCACACATCACGGTGGACAGGGACCGAGCACCGCCCGCTTCGGCGCGGGCCTTCCGTAGCGCCTCTCTCGCCGACTCCAAGGTGATGTCATCGGGGTGCACCCCTGCGCGCTCGAATGCCTCGACCGCAACCGGCATATAGCGGTACTTCAACGGCACGTGAGTAATTCGCATGCCCTCGCGGACCCACCGTTGCACCCTAACCATGGCGCGGAACAGCTTGGCGTCGACAGGCGAGTAAAGGTCGTTGACTCTCAGCGCATCCCGGATCTCCGGCTTAAGAGGCGCCACCGTGACGACACGCATCATTCGACGAATCAGCGGGGCGGACCGCCGCGCCACTGGACGCAGCCGCGGCGGCACCAGCTTGTCGAAATTACCTCCGCGCACCAGCACAAAGTTGTAATCGGACATCTTGCTGGCGAACATCTGCGTTTTCACCGTGTGTTCCCAGTACTTTTCGAATTCGGCGTACGTCTCCGGCTGCGCCCGGTCGTCAACGCCCATCAGCGAGTACCACGCTTTGGACTCCTCGAAGACCTGCTCCTTCTCCTCCCAGGTCAACGGCTTACGGAACAGCCCCGCATCGCTCGCCTCGAAGATGGTCACGAAGAAGGTGGCATGGGTGAAGTACCACGTCTCAGCATTCAGGGCGTGGTAGGACCGCCCATTAGGCATATCGCCCTTCACTGACTTGTGGTAGTTGCGCAGCTGAATTCCGTACTTCTTGGCTACCTCCGGTGACGAATACATCACCTTGGTGATGCCCACCTGGGTGTTGATCAATCGCTGCGCGACATCGCGATAGTCCTTCGAGTTCAGCAGCTGGGAATGTTCGGAAACCCCCTGCGCCACTTGCGGAAAGAGACTCTGCAGCAACCCAGCATTGGCTCCGCCGGCGAGCATCACCGCATATTCGCCGAAGTACTTCCACAACAACGAGTTCGCCGGCACCGGGATCGGCTCCTGCTGACCGCGCATGAGGCTGTCGTCGCCTTCCAACCTCGGGACGTAGGCGGGGCCGTAGATGACGTTCCTGGTGATCGGCGTATCGATCGACAGATAGTCGTCCGCGGATTCATCCCGGATAGATCGATCCTCCGAGTCGGTCCGCACATCCGCACCGGACGTCATCTCCGTCATATCAAGCTCCTCCCGATTGAGCTACTCGAGTTGGTTGATACAAAGTTAGCATATCGTATCAACATGCGGCGAGCCTCGTGCATGCACCTCCGCTTTAACTCGCGTTTTGCCAGCCCGAATAGCCGTGTTAACCCATCCACCTGAGCCATCACTATCAATTTGTATCGCCGAAGACTGCGATCGCCCATTCCACATTCGGATGACATGCTTCGAGGACTCCCAACCCCTAGTCAGCACACCGCCGAGGGCGTACCGTCATGTCATGCCAGTTGACATCAAGCCCTTTCCCAGGTGGCTCAAGATCTTCAACAAAGTCGTCATCGGTGGACACAAGCTGGGTCTCAAACTGCCCATGATGGTGCTCACCGTGCCGGGCGCCAGGTCCGGCAAGCCGCGTCCCACCCCGATCACCCCGTTCATGCTCGACGGGCACCGTTACACCGTCGGTGGGGTTCCGGGCTCAGCCTGGATTACCAACGCCCGCAAGGCCAAAGAGGGCACGCTTACGCAGGGACGGCACATTCAGCGGGTGCGCATCGTCGAACTCTCCCCCGAGGAATCACGGCCGGTGCTGCGCGCCTTCCCCATCGAGGTGCCCACCGGAGTCGGCTTCATCAAGAACGCCGGCCTGGTCAAGGAAGGAACGCCCGACGAGTTCGAGGCACTCGCCGGGATCTCGGCGGTCTTCCGGCTCGATCCGATCTAACTCCCCGGATTGGACGTCGGGGCATTGCGCCTCGGGACCATCCGCACCGTCGGCAACGGAGGCGCTGGCAATCGGGTCACCGCGCCCACGTAACCCTGCACATGCCCGAAGCGCTCGGACTCGGCCTGCCATTCCTCACGGAACCCGGCGATCTCATCATGATCGCGGCCGACGAAGTTCCACCACATCACGATCTGCTCGTCGAACGGCTTACCGCCCAACAGGATCGCCCGCGCGGTCACATCCGTGGGGTTCGTCACGGTCAGTTGCTCGACGCCGGTGCCGACATATCCGAGTTCACCGCGCGACAATCTGGTGCCCGACAACTCGATGGCCTCGGTATCGAGTATCAGTCCATGCTCGAATCCCGGGTCGATATCGAACCGCACCGTGCTCCGTGGCTCCAGCACCAGTTCGGCGCCGAGCAACGGAGTGGCCGTCCGCACCGGCGATACCTGCCCCGCCAACGTCCCCAGGAACACCCGCAGGCTCACCCCGCCCACGACGATGGACTCGGGCGCGTAATGCTGGAAATCGCGTGCGGCATTTCGGGCTTCATCGGGCAGGGCGACCCACAGCTGCACACCGTGCAAAATGGTTGTCTGGGCCGTCGACACCTCGGAGTGGCAAATGCCGCGACCACTCGTCATGAGGTTGAGCTCCCCCGGTCGCACCATCGCATGCACGCCATGGCTGTCGCGATGCTCGATCTCTCCGGTGAACAGCCAGCTCACCGTCTGCAGCCCGGTATGCGGATGGGGCGCGACGTCCATCCCGCCGGTCTGCGCGACATCGTCGGGACCGTAATGGTCGGCAAAACACCACGCGCCGATCAGCGATCGCCCGGCCTGCGGAAGCGTCCGCAGCACCGTCATTGCACGTGGCCCTCCGAGTGGAACCTCTCGGGCAGTGAGTATTTCGACCACGGGATGCCCGGCTCCGTCGCGAGGGCAGGGACCGACCTCGCAGCGGGTTTCCGTCGGCGTGGTCTCGGTGTTGCTCATGTGATCATCATCGGCCGCACGGGCCAAGTGTGCGGCATAGTTGGCCACATGAACGGATCCGAGCCCGCTCCCCCGGTCGCCGACGCGCCCGATTCGCACCGCTTCGAAATCACCGCCGACGGCGAACTCGCCGGATTCACCGAATATCTGGATACCTCGCTGCACGGCACCGAGGTGCGGATTTTCTTTCACACCGAAATCGACGAGAAGTTCGGCGGTCGCGGCCTTGCCGGAACGCTGGTGCAGTCCGCGCTGACATCCACCCGGTCCACCGGACGCAGGATCATCCCCGTGTGCCCGTACGTCAGAAAATTCGTCGGCAAGCACCCCGAGTTCGACGACGTCGTCGACCAGGTGACCCCGGAGGCGCTGGCAGCCGTCGAGGCGCACCAAGGATGACCGCGCACCGCGTCTACATCGACAAGCAGACTCCCTCGGTGTACCAGGGGCTGACCACGACAGCAGCTGAACTCCGCACTCGCGCCGCCGAAGCCGGGCTCACGCGAACAACGTTGGAATTGGTCAACATTCGGGTATCCCAGCTCAACCGGTGTCTGTTCTGCCTGGACCTGCACACCCGGGTGGCGCTGGAGGAAGGCGAGTCGCCCCAGCGGATCGCCGTGCTGCCCATCTGGCGAGAGGCCGAGCTGTTCAGCGATGTGGAGCGCGCGGCCCTCGCGATCGCCGAAGCGGTGACGGAGGTCGCCGACCACCACCTCACCGACGAGCAGTACACCGCCGCACGTGAACATCTGACCGATGATCAGGTGTCGGCGCTGGTGTGGTCGGCCATCATGATCAACACCTTCAACCGGATCTCGATCCTGAGCCGCCACCCGATCAAGAAGCGCTGATATCCGTCCCCTGGGTCGGGAATACGCCCGGACCGTCATGAGTTAGGTTTCTTAAGCCAGCCTAATGATCTGGCCACTGACATTTCTCATGGGGAAGGTGTTCGACAATGCCTCAGGTGCGTGCCGCACATCTCGGAAAGTCCATGCGTGTGGTCGTCGTGACCGCCGCCCTCGCCACCGCACTATCGGGGTGCACCGTCTACCAGACACTCACCAAGCCTTCGGAGACTCCGGCGGCAACGGTCACGTCGACGCAGGCGAGCGACCAAGACCAGATCCGCCAGGTGAGCGCCGAGTTAGGCAAGGCCCTCGGAAGCCTCGATTTGGACGCCGGCAACGCCCTCACGTGCCCCCGTTATCAGGTGTCCAGCCGCACCGCCGATGAGAAGCTCGTCCCCTCGATCAATTCCTGGAAGGGCGCCGAACAGGCGCTGATGTACGGCGACACCTCCACGCTGTCCAGCAATGTGGCACAGCGGTTCCCAAGCGCGGGAAGTGGGGAACGCGCGGCGCTGGTCAAGGCGATCGTCAGCCGCGACCAGTTCGCCTACACGGCCACCGTGCTGCAGGTGATCCGCGAGTCCACCACGGTCGAGAAGTTCGCGATCGACAACATCAAAATCATCGGCGACAGCGCCATCGGCGATATCACCGCGACGTACAGCCTCGGCGGTGCCGCCACCCAAACCCAGACCAAGCCGAACCAGTTCCGCAAGGAGGACGGCAAGTGGGCCTGGTGCCAACAACCGCCACCGGGACTCTTCACGCAATGGACCACATCCGCGTCGGCGTAGCAGCTCACAGGTAGCTTCGACAGACCGCGCACGTGGCGGCCTCTAGAGTCGGAGCCATGACTCAGGACCGTCCCCCCATCAATCGGGAGCCAACCACCAATCCCTTTGACCCAACGCATTGGCGGCCGGTTGCGGGATTCGAGGACCTGACGGATATCACCTATCACCGGCACGTGAGCCAGGGCACCGTGCGGATCGCGTTCGACCGGCCCGAGGTGCGCAACGCATTTCGGCCACACACCGTCGACGAGCTGTACCGCACCCTCGATCACGCCCGGATGACCTCCGATGTCGGCGCGGTACTGCTCACCGGGAACGGCCCCAGCCCCAAGGACGACGGCTGGGCGTTCTGCTCCGGCGGCGATCAGCGCATCCGGGGACGCACCGGATACCAGTACGCCGGTGGCGAGACCGCCGAGACCGTGGACCCGGGGCGCGCCGGCCGGCTACACATCCTGGAAGTCCAGCGGCTCATCCGCTTCATGCCAAAGGTGGTGATTGCCTTGGTGAATGGCTGGGCCGCCGGTGGTGGGCACAGCTTGCACGTGGTGTGTGACCTGACGCTGGCCAGCCGGGAGCACGCCCGCTTCAAACAGACCGACGCCGATGTCGGCAGCTTCGACGGCGGCTACGGCAGCGCCTACCTGGCCAAGATGGTCGGCCAGAAATTCGCCCGCGAGATCTTCTTCCTGGGCCGGCCGTACACCGCCGAACAGATGCACCGCATGGGAGCTGTCAACGAGGTCGTCGACCACGAACACCTCGAGACGGTCGCGCTGGAGTGGACCGCCGCCATCAACGAGAAGTCCCCGCAGGCGCAGCGGATGCTGAAATACGCCTTCAATCTCGCCGATGACGGGCTGGTCGGACAACAGCTATTCGCCGGGGAGGCAACGCGATTGGCCTACATGACCGATGAGGCCGTGGAGGGTCGCGATTCGTTCCTTGAGAAGCGCAAGCCTGACTGGTCCCCGTACCCCTGGCACTACTAGGCCCTGAGAGCCCGCTTAGTGGACCGTGTTCTGCCTGCCAGTACTACACGGCGCCGTCGTCGTCGACACGACCGTCGTGGGGACGGTGACCGTGGTCGTACTGGTGACCGTGCTGGTGACGGTCGTCGGAACCGTCTCCGTGGTCGTCTCGGTCTGCGTCGTGGACGATGTCACCGTCTCGGTTGCCGTCGAGTTGGAGGTCACAGTTTTCGTCTCCGTCGCCGTCTCGGTGGACGTGCTGGTTTTGGTTGCGGTGACAGTCACCGGGGTCACCGGTGGCGTGGTGGAGACCGAATGGATCACCGGGGTGGGAGCATCACGGCCCCCTTCCGCGGACTGCGCGAGCGCGACGTGGGCACCCACCGCACCGGCGCCCATCACCACCGCTATCGCACCGGCCACCGTGTACCACATCAGGATTCGGCCGCGCAGCTGTCCGATTCCGGTCGCCACCGATCGGGGGACGTCGACGTGTACCGCCTGCCGTCCGAGCGCGACGGACCGCAGCAGCCCACGGACGGCGGGATCGTTCATCGTCCGGCTCCTCGCGAATGGGCGATCGGCGCAAGAACACCGTCGACAACCCGGAGTTCGGTCTGCACCTCCGAAGGCGTCAACCCGAGCATGTCCGAAAGGTCATCGATTCCGACCTCGGCGAACGCACTGAGCACCGCGGCCACCCGCTGCACCTGTGTCAACTGAGACAGCGGGTTTGGTCCGGCGCCGGGTTGACCCGTCATCGTCAAACGAAAATGCGCCATCAGTGCGTGGACAAACCAGCACAACGTGAAGGTCTGGATCGACTGGTGCACCGGCCCCCGCCACTTGAGAGTGGCTTGGGCGATCGCGGTTTCCATCAAGCGCTTGCCGAGTTCCGGGTCATCGCACAGCAGACTCGCGCACTCTTCAAAGATCGGCTTTTGGACCTCGAACGTCCGCTCCAGCTCCTCTTCCCGCTTGGTGAGGTCGGCGGTTATCCGCAGCCCGGAGGGCAGACCGAATTCGACCTGCTTGATCGCGGGGCACAACGCCAGCGTCAATGCCACCAACCCCACGATCGCCAGCACACCCAGCAGCATGGGACTGTGCACAAACGGTCCCGTCGCCGCCGCGGAAATCGCGACCGCGACGGGCAGCATGATGCGCGGCTGGAAGAGATCCGTCCATCGTCGAGGCTCGGTCTTACACATCGCGAATACCCTTCACCCGAATTGCGTGGGGGTAATCGTCACCGAACCGTCGCGTGGACGAGCGAGTAGCGGACTACTCGATTCCGTGGGGTTATGTTGCGGCGCGCCCCATCCAGAAGTCGAGTTCGAGCTCCTCTTCGGCACATTCGCGATACTGCGAGAAGTCGGTGACGCCCGCCTCGGCGAGCACCTCGTCATCGATGAAGCAGTTCCCGGTGACCTCGCGGCTGGGCTTGGTCACGATCTCATACGCGGCGTCAGCCATGATCTGGGCGGACCGGCAGCGGGCAACCAGCTCCGCGCCGAGGATGTTCCGGATGGCGGCGGTGTCGATGGTGGTGCGCGGCCACAGCGCGTTCGACGCAATGCCATAACCACGCAGCTCCTGGGCCAACCCGATGGCGACCAGGCTCATGGAGAACTTCGAGATAGTGTACGCCGTGGTGGTTTGATCGAACCACTTGGGGTCCAAGGTGATTGGCGGCGACAACGTAAGGATGTGCGGGTTGTCGGACCCTTTGAGCGCGCCGATCGCGGACTTCGACAGCGAGAAGGCACCGCGCGCATTGATGTCCTGCATGAGGTCGTATGCCTTCATCGAAATCGACTCCGAGGGAGCGAGATTCAGGGCACTGGCGTTGTTGACCACGATGTCGATGCCGCCGAACTTCTCGACCGTCTGCGCCACTGCAGCAGTCACCACGTCGTCATCGCGGACATCTCCGAGGATGGGCAAGGCCTTGCCACCGGCGGCCTCGATCTCCTCGGCGGCGGTGTAGATGGTGCCCGGAAGCTTGGGATGCGGCTCGGCCGTCTTCGCCATGATGGCCACGTTCGCGCCGTCCCGCGCCGCGCGCAATGCGATGGCCAGGCCGATACCGCGACTGCCTCCCGACATAATGATGGTCTTACCTGCCAGCGATCCCATAGCCACGTCCTTGTCGTCATAGGTTCAAGTGCAGACCAGCCTATTCGCCCGAACTGGACGCGCGTTCTAGTGGGCGCGCCGAGACGCACATCACCAGAACCCGGCGGTATACATCGACCCAAAGAGGCATACAGTTCTTACTCGTGAGTAAGAACTCGGTCAGCAAGCGCATCAGCACGGCCCTCGCGCGCGCGGCAATGCAGCCATACCCCAGTCCCGCGCTCGTCCGGGCCCAGCTCGATTCCAACTACGGCGAGTCCCTCACGGGCAAACGGGTGCTCATCACCGGAGCCTCATCCGGCATCGGCGAAGAAGCCGCCTACCGTTTTGGCAAGCTCGGCGCCAAGGTGATCGTCGTCGCCCGTCGCGAAGACCTGCTGACCGAAGTCGCCAATCGCATCACCGCCGACGGCGGCGAAGCCCATGCCATTGCATGCGACCTGTCCGACCTCGACGCCATCGACAAACTCGTGGAGACCGTCAACGAGCGTCACGGCGGAGTCGACGTCCTGATCAACAACGCCGGAAGGTCGATTCGACGCGCCACCCATGAATCCCTGGACCGCTGGCACGATGCCGAGCGGACCATGCAGCTCAACTACTTCTCGCCGTTACGGCTGATCCGCGGGTTCGCCCCCGGCATGGTCGAGCGGCGCGACGGGCTCATCATCAACGTGGCCACCTGGGGTGTGCTCAACGACGTGGTGCCGAAGTTCGCGGTGTACAACGCATCCAAGGCCGCGCTGTCGACCCTGAGCCGCACCGTGGACGCCGAGTACGGGAAGTACAACGTGCACACCAGCACGCTCTACTACCCCCTGGTGCGCACCCCGATGATCGCACCCACCGATGCCTTCACCGATGCACCGGCGCTGACCTCGGCCGAGGCGGCCGAGTGGATGGTGTTGGCCGCGCGCGTGCGTCCCGCACGCGTCGCCCCACGCTTCTCGGTGCTGGCCGCGGCAGTAAACGCCGTGGCACCCGAGCTGATCACCCGCATGGCTCGGACTGGACCCGAAACCCTGGGCTAGTCTGGTCTGCCGTGGTAGACACGGCGCATGGAGATATTGTCCAGCCGAATATTGTTGCGGCCTAAGGACTATGACACTGCGCTGGTGTTTTACCGGGATACCCTGGGCCTCGCCGTCGCGCGCGACTACGGGGCGGGCATGGTGTTCTTCGCCGGGCAGTCGCTCATCGAGATCGCCGGACACGGCCGCCCCGATGGCCCGCCGGCTGCCTTTCCAGGTGCGCTCTGGCTCCAAGTGCGTGACGTGTACGCGACGCAGACCGACCTCGAGAGCCGCGGGGCCTCGATAACCCGTACTGCACAACAAGAGCCGTGGGGCCTGCACGAGATGCACGTCGCCGCGCCTGACGGTGTCACGCTGATCTTCGTGCAGATACCTCCGGACCACCCGCTACGCAAAGACACCCGGCGGTAGCGCCCGCCGGGTGTCTTTGGTTGCCTTAGCTACTTCTTGAGGAACGGGAAGAAGTCCACACCCGTGTGGTGGATGATCGTCGTCCGGGTGATCCACAGCAGCGCGATGAGGACCACCGCGCCCACCAGGGTGAACAGCGCCAGCCCGAGGAACTTCACGGCGGGATTGGGGGCCACGACTGTGCCGTCGTCATTGGCGCCACCTGCACCGGATGAGTAGGCGACCATGCCCGCCGCGAAGACCGCGGGCAGGCCGGCGCCGAGGATCAGCCCCACGACGAGCACCTTGAGGATCGACTCTGCGTAATTCATCGAAGATTCCTTCTATTCGCTAGGTTCGCTGGGTTTCGCGGAAATGACGTCAGACCGACGCGGTGTCGCTGGCTGCGTCCTTGGACTGGGCGGGCGCCTCGACCTTTGCCTCGCCGCGAACCTCGGCGGGCACCACGGAGTTCGTCGAGTCGTCCCAATCGGCGTTGACGTTGCTCGAGTCGATCTTCTCCTGCTGTGCGCGCCGCCACATGTAACCGGACAGTCCGACGAGCAGGGCGAAGATGATGAGGTCGCCGACCATCGGAGTGGTGAGGTCGCCGACGCCCTTGGAGAGCCAGTAGGACAGCGCGCCGACGAGGCCGGCGGCGGGCAGGGTGACCAGCCAAGCCAGCACCATGCGGCCCGCGACGGCCCAGCGCACCTCGGCGCCGGGCTTGCCGACGCCGCTGCCCAGGATTGAACCGGTGGCGACGTGGGTGGTGGACAGGGCCATGCCGGCGGCGCTGGAGCTCAGGATGATCGCGGCCGAGGATGCCTCGGCGGCCAGACCCTGCGGTGATTCGATCTCGACAAGCCCCTTGCCCAGGGTGCGAATGACACGCCAGCCACCCAGGTAGGTGCCGAGACCGATGGCGAGCGCGCAGCTGGCGATGATCCAGAACGGCAGGCCGGTCTCCTTGACGTTGCCCGTCAGGTGCCCGGTGGTGATGAGCGCGAGGGCGATGACGCCCATGGTCTTCTGCGCGTCATTGGTGCCGTGCGACAGCGCGACCAGCGACGCGGTGGCAATCTGGCCCCAGCGGAAGCCTTCTTCGCGGCGCTTCTTCACCACGTTGCGAGTGATGCGGTACACCAGCCAGGTACCTGCGGCGGCGACCAGGCCCGCGATGAGCGGCGCCGCGAACGCGGGGATGATGACCTTCTGCAGGATGCCGTCCCACTTGACGCCCGACAACCCGATGGCCGCGAGGGCCGCACCGATCAGACCGCCGAACAGAGCGTGCGAGGAGCTGGACGGGATACCGAAGAGCCAGGTCAGCAGGTTCCACAGGATTCCGCCGATGAGGCCCGCGAAGATGATCGTCAGACCCATGGACGGGGTGACGTTGGGCAGTAAGTGCCCCGTCTTGCTGTCTTGCACCTTGATCACCGAGGTAGTCACCGTGACGGCGACCTCGACCGACAGGAATGCGCCGACGAGGTTCAGCACCCCCGCTAGCAGCACCGCGGTCTTGGGCTTGAGCGCACCCGTTGCGATGGACGTCGCCATGGCGTTGCCGGTGTCGTGAAACCCGTTGGTGAAGTCAAAGGCCAGTGCCGTGGCGATCAACAGCACCAAGATGATCATGGTTGCGTCCATGGCGCTAATTCTGGGGCAAAGGCCTTGACTTTGACCAGCTGATGGCGGACCAAGTTCTAGCGCTGACCGGCCAGTTTGATATTTCCCGCAAGGAGTTCACATTCCGTTAACCTTGTAGGTGCGGACTGTTTGGACTGCTCGTCGGTTTCGGTGCCGATTGCGACTAGCTTCTTGCCTGGCGACAATGGAAGTCGTCGGCGCTAACATCGCTAAGCAAGTCGACACGAACCAGGACGGCCGACCGTCCCTTGTCAGGAGTTTGAGGCCGTGAACGCATTTCTGAACAAGATCGTCACCTGGCTTCGAGCGGGATACCCCGAGGGCGTCCCGCCACCGGACTACGTCCCCTTATTGGCACTGCTAGGCCGCCGCCTCTCCAACGACGAGGTCAAGACCGTGGCCCGTGAATTGATGGCACGCGGCGACTTCGACAACATCGACATCGGGGTGTTGATCACCCGGCTCACCGACGAGCTGCCGAGCGGAGACGATATCGAGCGCGTCCGCGAGCGGCTAGCGAAAAAGGGCTGGCCCCTTGATGATCCGCGTGAGCCGGCGGACCACGACGATAACGGCTCCGGTCAGGCCTCCGACCATCCGGCGTGACCCGTCTGCTGCGCGCCCTACCCGTCCCTAGCGGGCCAACGATGCTGGGACTGCTCCCACGCCTGGCTGAGCTTCTGGACGGTCGCGGCGATGCGGTACTCCCGGTGCCTGCCGACGATCCCGATCAGGCACATTTCCTAGCCTCTGAACTAGGCGCCGACGAGCCGATCGCCGAGGATGTCGCGGTGGTGGTGTGTACCTCCGGGACGACCGGAAAACCCAAGGGCGCCATGCTGACCGGCGACGCCCTGACCGCGAGCGGATCGGCTACACACACCCGCCTGGGCGGCGACGGCCAATGGCTGCTCGCCCTGCCGCCCCATCACATCGCCGGAATGCAGGTGCTGCTGCGCAGCATCCAGGCCGGAACCCAACCCGTGGTGCTCGACGTCTCGACGGGTTTCTCTGTCCCCGATTTCGTGCGGGCGACCGCCGAGATGACCGGAAATCGGCGCTATATCTCCTTGGTCGCAACACAATTGGTGAAGGCCCTGGATGACCGGGAGGCATCGGAGGCTCTGGCCTCATTCGATGCGGTCCTGTTGGGCGGCGGCCCGCTGCCCGCCACCGTCGCTATCAGGGCGGCGCAGGCGCGGATCCCGGTGGTCCGCACGTACGGCATGAGTGAGACCTGCGGCGGGTGCGTGTACGACGGCGTCGCCCTCAGCGGCGTCCAGGTGCAGATCGGGCCGGAGGGTCGGATCAGTCTCGGCGGCACCACCGTGGCCGCGGGCTACCGAAATATGCTAACCCACAAAGCATTTGCCGAGACCGGATGGTTCCACACCGATGACTTCGGCGAGCTAGACAATGGCCTGCTACGCGTATTGGGACGGTTAGACGAGGCGATCGGCACCGGCGGACTGACCGTCGTGCCGCAAGTGGTCGAGGCCGCACTTTCCACTCATCCGCTGGTCGCCGAGTGCGCCGTGTTCGGGGTACCCGACGATCGGCTCGGGCAGCGCGTCGCCGTCGCGGTGGTCCCCTCCGCCGAGGGCACTCCCACCCTGGAAAACCTCAGGGACCACGTCGCCGCCACACTCGAACGCACCGCTGCACCGCGTGAACTACATCTGCTCGATGAGCTGCCCCGCCGCGGAATCGGCAAGTTGGACCGGCGCGCCCTCGTCAAACGATTCTCTTGACCTCAAGCTCACTTGAGTTAATAGCGTTGCCCCATGACACGTGAACAGTTTGTCCTGGGATCTGCGCCCCTGGTTCGAGACGGTGACCGGGAGATCGTGAGCACCGCAGCCGAAAACAAGACTGGACTGGTGATGGATTCCCACGCGACAGGTGGGGCAGTTAGCGTGCTCAGCATCTACCTCCCGAAGGGCGCCGATGGCGCGGCCCCACACTTCCACACCCGATCCACCGAGTTGTTTTACCTGGTGTCCGGACGACTGGAGATTCTGGCGGGAGATCACATCGAAGTTCTGGAACAGGGCGACACCCTGCTGGTTCCGCGTTTGATGCCGCATGCGTTCGGCGCTACGACCGACAGCGATGCCAGCATCTTCACGGTGCTATCCCCGGGCGTTCAGCGCTTCGACTATTTCCGGCTGCTTGACCGAATCGTCCACGGCGAAGCAGATATCAGCGAGCTGGAGGCAACCCCTGAGATATACGACAACCACTTCACGAAGAGCCCGGTGTGGACCGAAGGGCGTGGACTCTCGGCGCTGGACGCCCAGTGATCACTCCGCTTCGGCGACTGCCTTGATCCGGTTGAGGGTCTCACGCATGCCGTTGCGGTTGGTTCGCCCACGTGCCCAACCCAGCAGCGCCCAGTAGACCCGCAGCTGCAATGTCGGGGCCAGCTCGAAGGATTCGGTGACGTCGGTACCGTCGCCCGTCGGCTCGAACCGGTAACGCCAGGTGTTGACCGTCTTGCCATTGGGCCAGAGCACCGCGAAGCCGAAGGAGCGGTCGCGATCGCATTCGACGATCCGGCACACCGTCCAGTAGACGGGCCCCTTCTGGTTGCGCTTCACATGACCGCGAAAGCGCACACCTACCTCGGGAGCGGTGGCGCCGTCGAGCCACTCGGCCTCGAACGTCTCCGGACTGAACTTCCCGGTGTTGGTGATGTCGCTGACCAGTCCCCAGATCTTGTCGGCAGGGGCCTTGATATGGACGGTGACCGAATCACGCATGGCGTTGACGGTACCCGCGATGAATCCTGGTGCCAGGGCAGGTCTGTATCGGTATGACCCTTACCGCCCATTTCGATCAGCGTTTCAGCGAGCCGAACGGCTCGGCACCGCCGTGGAGCGAGGTGTCGGCACTGCTGGCCAGCGCCGAGCTGTACTGGATCACCACCGTGCGCACCGACGGTAGCCCACACGTGACTCCACTCGTCGGGCTGTGGCATCAGGAGTCGTTCGTCTTCTGCACCGGCCCCTCCGAACAGAAGGCCCGCAATCTCGAATCGAACGCCACAGTGGCCGTCGCCACCGGCACCAATACCTGGAACGTCGGGCACGATGTCGTCGTCGAAGGAACCGCCGAACGGGTCATCGACACCGCCGCGCTAAGGACGCTCGCCGATGCCTATCTCGAAAAGTACGGCGAGGATTGGGCATTCGATCCAAGCGAGGGTGGGTTCGGCGAGGGAGAGCAATTTGCGATTGTCTTCACGGTGGCGCCTTCGAAGGTGCTGTCCTTCACAAAGGGTCCGCACGGACAGACGCGTTACACCCGTTAGGGCAGCTCGATCGGGAGTTTCACGCCGTCGTGCGCGCGGCAGTGTGCGCAGGTGTCGACGGATTCGGTACCAGTGACCGCGGCGCGCACCAGCTCCTTGAACCCGCCGATGTTCCGTTCGAACTCCGCGAAGACGTCGACGGCCCGTACACCCTGCCCGTGCTCGATGCCGGCGTCCAGATCGGTCACCAAGGCGATTGCGGCGTAGCAGATTTCGAGCTCACGGGCCAGCACGGCCTCCGGGTGTCCGGTCATGTTGACCAGAGTGAATCCCTGCGATGCATACCACCGGCTCTCGGCGCGGGTGGAGAACCGTGGCCCCTGCACCACCACCATGGTGCCGCCGTCGATGGCATCAGGTTGCAGGGAGACGGCGCGCAGCTCGGGGCAGTACGGATCGGCGAACTCCACGTGGATTCCGCCACCGTCGAAGTAGGTCTGCTCACGTCCGCTGGTGCGATCCACCAGCTGATCGGGCACCACGATAGTGCCGGGCCCCAGGTCCGGGGTGAGACTGCCCACGGCGCAGGGCGCGAAGACGCGGCGCACGCCGAGGGCGCGCAGTGCCCACATGTTCGCGCGGTACGGCACAGTGTGCGGCGAGAATTCGTGATGGCTGCCGTGCCTCGGAAGGAACGCCACCTCGCGCTCCCCCACCAGCCCGATCGTGATGGGCGCACTGGGCTGACCGTACGGCGTCGTCGGCGTGACGGTCCGCACAGGCTTGTCAAAGAACGAGTAGAAACCGCTACCACCTATCACCGCGAGCATGCCGCTATTGTCGTTTATCGCCTGAGCCCCAAGCCATGTGGGGTCAGAGAACAAACTTCTCGATGAATTAGTCGTCTGAACATCCGAGATAGTTCCCGAAAGGATTCGTAAAGATCGGCGATATCTCGATTCCGACAGATTCGCACAGCACTCCTTGACGAAACGGCTATTGCGATTAGCGTGGAGGCGTGAATTCGATTGAGTTCCAACTACATCGAAGACAATTCTTGATGGTGGCCGCCGCATCCGCAGGTGCCCTCGCACTCGCGTCGTGCACCGATCAGCCCCGCGAGCAATCAGCCCCCACACAGGAGACAACCGGCGTGTATCAATTACCAAATCTCGACTGGGATTATTCGGCCCTTGAGCCGCATATCTCCGGCGAAATCAACCAACTGCACCACGACAAACACCATGCCGCCTACGTCAAGGGCGCCAACGAAGCCGTAGAGCAGCTCGCCCAGGCACGAGAGAAGGGTGACAACGCGGCCATCGTGCTACTCGAGAAAAACCTCGCCTTCAATCTCGGTGGGCACGCGAACCATTCGATCTGGTGGAAGAACCTGTCACCGAACGGGGGTGACAAGCCACAGGGCGAGCTGGCGAGTGCCATCGACGAACAATTCGGCGGATTCGACAAGTTTCGCGACCAATTCTCCGCGGCGGCCAACGGTGTGCAGGGCTCGGGCTGGGCGTGGCTGGGATACGACACCCTCGGAAGGAAACTGCTCACCTTCCAGATGTACGACCAGCAATCCAATGTGCCGCTCGGTACGATTCCGCTCCTTGGCCTCGATGTTTTCGAGCACGCCTACTACCTGCAGTACAAGAATGTGAAGGCCGACTACGTCAAGGCATTCTGGAACGTGGTGAACTGGTCCGATGTCCAGGCACGGTTCGCCGCAGCGGTATCCAAGACACCAGGTCTGATCTTCCCCTAGCGTCGGGGACACCCGGATCGCTCCATGGCAGGATTTGCCGCATGGCCAGCATCGCGCAATGGATCGAAGGTTCACGTCCTCGCACCTGGCCCAACGCGGTGGCGCCGGTAATCGCGGGCACGGGTGCCGCGGCGGCGGCCGACTCTGCGGTGTGGTGGAAAGCGCTTCTGGCGCTGGCCGTATCGGTGTGCATGATTATCGGCGTCAACTTCGCCAATGACTACTCGGATGGGATCCGCGGGACCGACGACGACCGGGTGGGTCCGCTGCGCCTCGTCGGGTCTCGGGTGGCGTCGCCGTCGACGGTCAAGGCCGTCGCCATCGGGTTCCTGGCCCTGGGCGCGGCGGCAGGTCTGGCGCTGGCCGTCACCACCGCCTGGTGGCTGGTGGCGGTTGGTGTCGCCTGCGTAGCCGGCGCCTGGTTTTACACCGGCGGAGCGAAACCCTACGGATACAGCGGACTTGGCGAGATTGCCGTCTTTGTGTTCTTCGGCTTGGTGGCGGTGCTAGGCACCGAGTACGTGCAGACATTTACGGTCAGCCGTACCGGGGTGGCGCTCGCGGTGGCGATCGGCAGCTTCTCCAGCGCGGTGCTTGTGGCCAACAATCTGCGCGATATCCCCACCGATCGCGAATCCGGCAAGATCACGCTGGCAGTCCGGCTGGGCGACGCGCGCACCCGGATGCTGTTCCCCACGCTGCTGGTGGCGCCCGTCCTCGCCAGCATCGGCCTGGGCATCGGGCACCCGTGGCGCCTGCTCGGGCTAGTGATGCTGCCCCTGATGATCAAGGCAGCACGCCCGGTGCTTACCAAAGAGCAAGGGCCGGCACTGATCCCGACGCTGCGCGACACTGGCCTGGCCATGCTCGGCTGGGCGATTCTCACCGCCTCGGCGCTAGCGTGGCTGAGCTAGGAGAAGTTCTTACAGACCACGCCGGTGTTTTGGCAGACGGCACCGGTCTGATCTGGTGCGCTCACCCAGCCGCCCCCTTGGTTATAGCCGGGAGGTAGGTCTGTGCGATTCGGGTTACCGGTCGCATCGCAGTAGATCCAGCTGTTCTGGCACGCATGTCCCACGCCGTGAGGAAGCGTTCCCCACCCGGAGTTACCGTCCCGGCCGGGCTGCTGATTGGTGAATGACCAATGCGATCCATCACCCACACCCGGTCCTGGGATTGGGTGTGGAATCGGGTCGGCGGGACCCGCAAGCGATTCCCCTACCGCCGGCTCGCGCAGAACGCTGACGCCCTGCACCCCGAGCCCATACAGCGGGAGCGCTAAGAGCGCCGTACAACAAAGAACGTTTCTTGCCTTGGTAAATGCATACATATTGGCTCCGTGACATCCGCGTATTCAGGCGCGGCCCCCGGAACCCACTCCCAACGAAAGCGCTAGGCGCCGCTTGTATGTCACCCACAGTACACCTGTTGTTAACTTTCAATCAACCTGAAGTTAAGGGAGCTGCACACCCATACCCCGGAGGGGGTATGGGTGCCGCAAGGTAGGCCAGACCGCCCGCGACCTGTGCAGAAGGCTCGGCGCGGCGGCGGCGATATGCCGACATCACCGCGGCGAGCAGATCCTGGCGAAGCCTGCGGCCGATCGACTGTTGACCGCAATGACGCCTGGTGCTAGAAGCCGTTAGGCGGCCTGATCGAGCAGCCCGACGACGGCTTGCCGCAGTTCGTCGGCGGGCACGTGCTCGGTGATGACAGCCAGCGCCACCGGGTCACCACCCCGCAGGATGCCCAGCACGATGTGCTCACACCCGATCCAATTGTCTTTGTGCGCAATGGCTTCCCGCAGCGCCAGCTCTAGGCATTTCTTCGCCGACGAGTTGTACGGGATCATCCCGAAGGGGCGCCAGCCGCGGACGCGCCCCTTGCGCCGGCCCGACTGTTCGAATGCCTTGTCGAAGGCCTGGGCGCCAAAGACCTTCGAGACACTGTCGCGCACCTGAGACAGGTCGATGCCGATCGCCTTGAGCGCCTGCGCATCCTCATCGTCCAGCGGCGGCTCCTGCGTACCAGCGCGCAGCCGGTCACGCACGGCGTCGGCCGTCAAGCCGTATCCACCCAGAACCACGGACAGCGACTCACCCGCACTCTCCAGCACACCGACCAAGACGTGCTCCGCGCCGATGCGCGACTCGTCCATCTCGCGGGCTTCCTCCTGCGACAGCACCACCGCGACCTTCGCCGACTTCTGGAACTTCTCGAACATGGCTGCTCACTTTCTTGCGCGGTTGTATTTCTGATGCACTGCCTGACGGCTCACCTCGAGAGCCTCGGCGATGGACTGCCAGCTCCAGCCCTGGCTGCGAGCGTTGGCGACATGGATCGCTTCCAGCCGTTCACACAGACGCCGCAGCGCCTGCACGGCCCGCAGACCCACGGCCGGATCGGTACTGCTGATGGCGTCGTCCAGATCAGCAGTCGGGAGATCGCTCATGTCTGTCAACATAGATTGACATCGATATCGTGTCAAGAAAAGTTGACACGCGAGTTGTGCACCTCACGCACCTGACGGTTTACCAGCCGACCGGGAGCTCGAACAGACCACCGGTGAGCAGATCCGCACGCATGGTGAGCTCCGAGATGTCCTTGCGCAGATGCAACCCAGGCAGTCGTTCGACGAGCTGGCCGAGAACCTCGGTGAGTTGCAGGCGGGCAAGTGGTGCGCCGACGCAGTAGCGAGCCCCGTACCCGAATATGACGTGGGCCATGGGGTGACGCGTGACATCCAGCCGATCAGGCCCGTCGAAAATCGACGGGTCGTGGTTGGCTGCCCCGACATCCAGCAGTAGCAGCTCGCCGGCGGCGATGTGCACCCCGTCGACCTCTAGATCTTTGCGCGCGTATCGCGGAATTTCCCCGCCCCCGGTACGCGAAGCCCGGAGCGTCTCCTCCACCGCATTGGGCACCAAATCCGGTTGCGCCACAAGCAAAGCCCACTGTTCGGGATTCGCCAGCAGCAGCAGGACGGCCAGGCCCAGCTGCACCACGGTGGTCTCATGGCCACCGAGCAGCAAAGCCATTGATTGGGAGGCAATTTCGTGATCGGCAACCCCGCCGATCGCACAGAGATGGGAGATCACGTCGTCGCCCGGGTGCTCGCGCTTGCGCCCGACCAGCTGCATTCCATATACGAAGAGCTGCCCCATCCCCCATTCCGACCGGCTCCGGTCACGCGTATTGGACGCCGCCACCGTCCATTCACGAAACTGGTCCCTATCGTCGTAGGGCACGCCGAGCAGTTCACACAGCACCATCATCGGCAGCGGCACGGCAACCGACGTATACAGGTCGGCCGGCGATCCCTGATCGATCATCGCGGTGATCAGCTCATCGGCGAGCTCATGTACGCGACTCTCCAGACCCCGCATCTGCTTTGGCGTGAAATGCGGTTGCATCAGCCGCCGCCCGCGCGCATGGTCGTCGCCTTCGGTCTCGTAATTGCCGATCGGCCCACCGAAGAAGGCCGACTTACCGGAACGGGCCGCGGTATCGGGCGCCGGATGCGATCGGCCCACCCGCTCGTCATCGAACAACCGGCGAACCGTCGCATAGCCAGTGATCAGCCAGGCGGGATCACCGACCGCGGTGGTCACCCGATGGACGGTTCCCGCGCGCTGCAATTCACGCTGCTGGGCCGCTGGCACAAACAGCCCCTCGCGCGGAAACGGCAGCTGAGGTGGTGGCACGGCATTCACGGCTCCCCCAAGGGCGAAAAAATAGATCCTCTAGTCAAATTTCTCACGCAGCATAGGACGCCATGGGTGACCCAGGCTGCCAATCGACAAAAACGTCGAGATTCGCAATATTCTCACGAAATTTCTCTTGTCACAGCGTATTTCGATGCAATTAATGCAGTGGCGGCTGCCCTTCAGCGGCCCCCACCATCCAGCGATGAACCGGCCCGATCGATGTGGATCTTGAAAGTCGCCAAATATCCGGACAGAAACTAGGACACGTTCTACTGTTGGGCTCGCCGACAGAGAAGTACACATCCGGCCGATCGATCCGGCCGGGCGTCATCGGGGGTGGAAATGGCACGAACTGCAAGCATTCCCTGCGCCGGGCAGGCGACAACCTACGTCAGCCCACCGAAACTACGAGTGGCCCGGGCACTGTCCAAGGTCCCGCGGCTCGGGGACACGGTGGGGCTGATGATGGATCCCACGTTCTATCTTTTCGAGAAGTACCTGCAGCACGGCCCCGTGTTCACGGTCAAGACGCCCTATCAGACTTATACCGTGCTGGCCGGCGCCGAAGCCGCAACCTTCATGAGCAGCAAGGACGGTCGCGAATGCCTGACTGTAGGTACCTCGTGGCAGTTCGTGGAGCAGCAATTCGGCGGTACGGACTCGCTGGTCGCCGTTGACGGACCGCAGCACAAAAAATGGCGAACCCTACTGCAGCGCGGCTATTCGCGCGAGGCCATCGCCGACCGGTACTCAGAAGCGGTCGAGGTGATCGACAACGCCGTAGACAAGCACTGGCGGCCGGGCGACGCGGTGCCGGTCCTACCGGCGATGCAGAAATTGTCGATCGCCCAGGTTGGCACCTTCGTCGGCGGCGTCCGGCCAACCGACGACGATATCGACGATATCGCGCTCGTCACTCGCGAGATCCTGAAAATTGCTCCGGTACAACATATTCCGAAATTCATGCTGCAACTGCCCCACTATGTCAACGCCCGATCACGCATGGAGCGAGTGGCGCAGAGCGCGATCACGCTGGCGCGGCGCGCACGCGAGGGCGGACACCCCGGGCAGTCGACGCTGCTGGAGGACATCCTGGAATCCTGCCGCGACGATCCCGACGGAACCAATCAACGCAACATACTGTTCCACTCGGTGCTGCCGTACTTCGCGGGAGTCGAAACCACCTCGGCGACTGCGACATACACGCTATATCTAATCCTGAGGCACCCGGAGGTCTTGAGCCGGATACAGGACGAGGTCGACATCATGTTCGCGCGCGGCGGCATCACCCACGATGGCCTCTTCCATTCCACTCCGGTGCTGCATGGTGCGGTCATGGAGGCAATGCGCCTGCGCCCCATCGCATCATTCATCATTCGCGTTGCTGCAAGAGATTTCGAGTTCCACGGTCATCGCATCCGGCGCGGCGAAGGCGTCTTTGTGGGCACTACCGTCCCCCATTTCCTCAGCGACTTCTACCCAGACCCCATGAAGTTCGACGTCGACCGGTACGGCGACTCGGTGGGACCCAACCGAACACCCGGCGCGTACTCCCCCTTTGGCCGCGGTCCGCACATGTGTATAGGCAAGGGACTGGCCGAGTCGTTGATGCAGCTCATGCTCGCCCGCATCATCCACCGCCGCACTCTGGAACTCAGTTCCCCCTCATACCGGCTCTCCAATCGGGTCTCGTCAAGCTCTCCGTCTCCGAAATTCGCTGTACGCGTGGTTAGTTCGCGCCAGTGACAGAGTTATCCAATCTGAATACGCGTGGCTGCCGGTTCGCCTTGCGTTCACAGTTCGCTTGGTACGGCGCCTCTTCCAGAATCCGTTCCCACACACTGTCACGGTCCGCACCCTGCAGGAGCGTAGCCGTGCGCGAACTCTCCTGGCCGCCGATGTTCACCCGGCAATGTGGCCGTTTCATCAACCATGAAGACCAGAGCGGATGGTTCGGGCGGGACCAATTGGTGCCCACAACATACAGATCACCGTCAATCGTCAAGTACTGCAGCGGAACAACGACGTCCTCCTCGCGGCCATTGATAACCAGTAGCGTCAATGACGGAATCCGCGAAACCGCAGTGATAGTCCACCGGCCGCCGCCGATCCGGTACAGCATCCGGTCCGCCACGACGGAAGACCGTCGAATCGGAGCGGCAAAATCATGGTGCCCGACTGCCAGTACAGCCCTGCGGATCACTCCTACTAGCCCGCCCCGTTCCTGGTACGTCTCAGCCGGTGAGTTCACGTCGACCTCCACAATCAAGATCCCCCAACATTTCCAAGACCATAGCGCCTACCGAGCGTGCATCCACCGCAATCCCGTCGATGAGAGCTGATGTGAAATCAGCGATCAGAAATCTCGAGCACGTTGTGGCCGAGTCGAATTCCACCGTCACCGATAGGAAGAACTGAGTATGGAACAGCTGACCGGGTACGACGCGAGCTTCCTCTACCTTGAAACACCCACGCACTATCACCAGGGATACGGCGTCGTTCTTCTCGACACGTCCACCATGCCAGGCGGTTACAGTTTTCCGGCGATCCGCGAGTGGCTGGCATCTCGGGTGGCCCAGATCCCCACCTACACTGAGAAGGCCCACGACCCGTGGTACAACCTGGGGCACCCCTTCTGGGTAGCCGATGCCTCGTTCGACCTGGATCGCCATGTTCAACGCGTCGTCATCGCCGCTCCGGGCACCGAAGCTCAGCTTGCACAGGCATGCTCGGAGATCGCCTCGCTTCCCCTTGATCAGCACTACCCGTTGTGGGGAATCTGGGTGTTAGAGGGACTGTCGGACGGCAACGTGGCGATAATGATCAAACGCCACAACGCCAGTCTCGATGGGGTGCGGGGCAATTCGCAATTGGGACAGCTATGCGGCAACGAAGCCACTGAACTGGCGGTGGTCCGCGATGCCGGTGCTGTCGAGCCGCTGGCTCTGATGCTGGGCGGCGTGCGCACGCTCGCGGGTAAGCCCGTCAAGATGGTCCGGATGGTGGCCGAGAACATCCGGTCACGCCGCCGCGGCGACGTCCCCGAGTTGCCCCCAGGCGTTCCTGAGCCGATGTCGGCGCCGCGGACCTCCTTCAACACGACGTTGACCGCCAACCGCAACCTGGCCTGGGTCAGCCTGCCGATCGCCGATGTGCTGCAAGTAAAACAGCGATTGGGCGTGAAGCTCAACGACGTGATGCTGGCCCTGACCGCAACCGTGATGCGCCGGTATCTCATGGAACGCGGCGAGCTCCCCAACCAGCCGCTGCGGGCCTTCGTCCCCGTCTCGGTGCACGACAAACCCGGACAGCACGGCCGCAACCGCACCACTGGCCTGCTGACCAGCTTGCAGACCCTCACCGAGGATCCGTTGCAACGGACGCGGGAGATCGCGTCCATCACCGACGCCGCCAAGGTGCATGCCGAAGCGTTGGGACCGGGCCGGATCCACGACTGGTTCGACTTCAGTGCCCGGTATTGGGGAGTGCTGTTCCGCATGTACTCACGTTTGCGAATGTCCGACCGTCACAAGGTGATGCAGAATCTGGTGCTATCGAATATCGGTGGGCGACACCGAGACCTGTATTTCGCCGGGGCCCGGATCACCCACTTTTACCCCTTCGGCGCACCGTTCGACGGCGGCGCGCTGTTTGTCACCGTTGCCTCGCACGACGACAGGCTCAACGTGGGCCTGATCGCGTGCCCCGAGATCATCCCCGCGCTCGCCGATATCGCCGCGGATTACACACAAGCGCTGTCCGAATTGGCCGCGGCCTTGGATGCCGCCGGAGCGTTGGCCGAGTGACCGGTCAGGTAGAGCCAAGCGCGGACCTGGATTCCGGCCGATACCGCGCCGCCACCCAGGACACCATCGACACACTGATTGACCTCAACATTTCGAAACGTCCCAATATTCTTGTTGCGGGACTGGCCATTACGGCCGAAAGCGCACAAACGGGTTTCCTCATCAACGACCTACTGCCGGCTGCTGCCGAGTATGTGACCTACTACGCCAACTCCCTGGAGGAGGCACTGTCCGGCGCGATCCGCCTGATCCGTCACACCAGCAAGGTCGACATCGGGCGCGATCCCGAAAGCTGGATTCTGGTAGTGGACCGCGACGAGCGGTTGCGTCGATACTTCGATCCACTCGCCGAGGGCGAGCACGGTGCACTCACCCAACACGTGACGTTCGCGGCCTCCGAGGCGGAAGCGCTCACGGTGCTGCCGACGCGATCGTGGTCCGGTCTGGTGGTACTGGATCCGGGCGGGGAATCTGCGCAGGTGCTATCAGTTGCGCAGCAACACAACATGATGCGCGTTGTAGCAGAGAGCCGCGCATTCGATGAGATCGACGGGGGACGGCAGCTGCCGGACGCCGATATCTTTGTCTTCGGCGAGAACCTCACCGATTTCCAGTCGCCCTTCGGATCGTATTCGATATCGCAGCAGGCATACCGGGTCTGGAACAACCCACTCGATGCCATGGCGCAAACCTCGACCTTCGCGGCGAGTGCGACCGCCTTGACGCTGGTGATCGCCAACATCCGCAGGCATCGGCACGTCAGCCAGTCGCAAGAGAAGATTCTTGCCGAGATTTACGCGAGCCGCCGCGTCCGCAATGACTACTTCCGCCGGTTCTCCAATCCGTCGGCGGCCGATTTGATGGAGGCGTTCGGGCTCGATTTTGATTTGACCGGAGCCGACGCCGGAGAGATCACATTGCGCGATGGCACGATGCTGCTCGACTGCGCGTTGGGCAATGGCGCCAACCTGCGCGGGCACAATTCGCCAGATATTGCACGGGAATTGGCCGCCCACGACGGACACACCGATTACACCGGCCTCCTCGCACAGTTGTTGACCGAGCTCAGCGGGTTCGACGAGATGCTGCCGGCGGTCAGCGGGGCGACGAGCGTCGAGAACGCGCTCTGTCTGGCACGTCTGGCACGCCCCGACAAGCCCCGGATCGTGACGTTCCGCGGTAATTTCTCGGGCAAGACCATCGCCACCCTCAACGTGAGTCGCTATGGCCCGCAACGTTCGGCCAGCATCGACGGCGCATTCCAGCCGTACTACCCGGACGTTGTGTTCATCGACCCGTTCAGTGCCGATGCCGCCGAGGAACTCACCGCGGCCCTGGACCACCCGGATGTCGGCCTGGTGTGGTGCGAGCTCATTCAGGGCATGTCGTGTGTCGCGATACCGACAGAGCTGTTGAAGATCGTGGCGGCGGCCAAGCATCGCTCTGGCTTCCTCATCGGTGTCGACGAGGTGCTCACCGGCGTGTGGCGCAGTGCCGAAACGTTCCTCCTGCAACAGACCTGGATGCCCGACATCGTCGACATTGTGACCATCGCCAAGCCCCTGTCCGACATGATGTTTCCGATGGCGGCGGCGTTGGCGACATCAGAGGTGGCTGAGGCGGCGCGCCGCACCGACGCACAGGCCTTCACCGAACTGCAGAATCGGTATCGCAACAATCTCGGTGCCCACATCGCCTGGCATGCGCTCCGCAGCGTCAACACCCCGGAGTCACATGCCAGGCGCATGGTCGAGCGTGCGGCACTCACCGACGGCCTCCGCCGACTTACCGCGCACTCACCGCTGTATCGGTCGGTGGAGGGCTACGGCGCGCACCTCAGGCTGGTCACGGATTCACGATACTTCCCGTTCCGGGAGAACACCCTGATGGGAGAATTGCTGGGCCAGGCAATGGAGGACCTGATTCTCCGGCGTTGCCATGTGGTTCTGGGCCGCGGCCGGTTCTTCCCCCCATTGTTCCCTCCAGAGGGAATGATGGCCGAGGCCGTCGCGCGGTTGGAACATGGGTTCGAGGGGGTCACCCCCGCCACGGTGTACGGCACGTTGGTGCGTTGCGTCGGAGGGTTGGCCTCCTTCATGGTGAGGCGACAGCTGGAGCGGCTCATGTTCTGGCGCAAGCGGAAAGAGCACGATGGTGCGATCAAGCCGGCTTGAACCACCACGTGGCCGTCGAATCCGGGGCGATATCCGCGATCTCATTGGCTTCGCAGAACAAGCCGCTGGCGGCATCCGCGGGGCAGACGGCGCTGGGCCACGACAGGTGTCGATCCACTTTGGCGTACGACAGCCCCGCCGGGGTGTCCGCCCGGGTGAGGTGGGCATGCAACCATGCAGCGGATCGCTCCGGCGTGCTGAACCCCTCGGCGCCATCAAATTTGGTGAGCACACGTCGAAACAACCAGCGAGACAAGGTGTTCATGTTCCTGGTGATGCCCGTCGCCGGCATGATCCCCGGATCATAGGCCAGCACTGCATAGCCGTCAGGGGCATGTTCAGAGCAGGCGTAACTGAGCCACACCGTGCCGCGCTTGCTGGTGACGTACGCCTGCGGTCCGGCCAGGGCGCCCGGCTTGCACGCGTCCGCCAGCGCGAGCACAGCGGGCTTAGGAAGCCCAGTCCACCAACGCTGCCGTTCGTGCGCACCCGATCCGACGAACACGATCCGGGTCGCTGCGCGCATGCACGGCGACAACAACGCCAAGAGCAGGTGCGGGCCCACCAGATTGGTGATCATGGTGGCGTCCAAGCCCTCCGATGTGGAACCGGCCTGGCGCCCGGGATGAATCGCCGCATTGAGCACCACCGCCCCGACCGGCGCGAGCTCACCGGCACTCACGGCTTCGGTGACCTCTGCTGCGGCCCGCCGAATGCTCGCCAGCGCGGAGAGATCACATACGACGTAGCGGACTCTTTCGACACCCAGTCGCGCGACCAGCTCATCCCGGCGTTCTTCGTTGCGGCACAGCAATATCAAGTGATAGTCCCCAGATTCGGCGAGGAGGCGGGCCAGTGCTAGCCCCAATCCCGACGTGGCACCCGTCAACACGAGCGAACGGCCGCTGGTTCCACCCATGCCTCAGGAATATACGGCCAACCTCATCCCTTCAACACACGGCCGGGAGAAGCATGTGAACTCCGCTCAGAATCAACACGTTGATGTCCTCGTGGTGGGCGCCGGCATTGCCGGAATCAGCGCGGCGTGGCATTTTGCGCATCACTGCCCGTCGCTGAATATCACAGTGCTGGAAAGCCGTTCAGAGATCGGCGGCACCTGGAGCCTGTTTCGATATCCGGGTGTACGTTGCGACTCTGACATGTACACGCTCGGCTTCTCCTTTGCGCCATGGACCGGCCAGGAGGCGATCGTTGAAGGCGACGTCATCTTGCAGTACCTCAAGGACGTGGTGGCACAGGAGAATCTCGATCGGCTCATCCGTTTCGATCACCAGGTCCGCGAGGCGCGGTGGTCGTCACAGACCTCCCGGTGGACGCTGCAGGTGGGCACCCCCGCCGGCGACCAGAGCATCACCTGCTCGTTTCTGATGGTGTGCACGGGCTACTACCGATACGACGGCGGCTATCTGCCCGACTTCCCCGGCATCGAGAACTTCCCGGGGCCGGTGGTACATCCGCAGGAGTGGCCCGAGGACCTGGTCGTCGCCGGTAAGGCGGTGGCCCTCATCGGAAGCGGTGCCACCGCAATGACGCTGGCACCCCGGCTGGCCGACACCGCCCGCCACGTGAGCGTCGTACAACGCTCGCCGACCTACGTCGTCAGCCGCCCACAGCGCGATCGCTTTGCCAATCTGTTGCTGCGCTGGCTGCCTGACAAGACGGCCCTGCAGATTATCCGCGCCAAGAACATCTCCCTGATGACGTTGTCGCTCTACATGGCGCGCCGAGTACCGCAGCGCATGGGCGAGGCCATCATCGACCGCGCGAAGCGCGAGCTACCGGCCGGATACGACAGCGAGACGCATTTCCGGCCACGGTACAAGATCTGGGACAACCGGCTGTGCCTGATCCTCGACGGTGACCTGTTCCAATCGATCGGCCGCGGAGACCTCTCGATGGTGACCGGCGACATCGAGAGGTTCACCGCGGACGGCCTCTTGCTCACTACCGGCGAACACGTCCCGGCCGATATCGTGGTGGCGGCCACGGGATTTCACATGCGGCTGTTCGGCGGTATCGAGTTTTACCGCGACGACGAGCCCATCGACTTCAGCAGCACCACCTGCTACAAGGGCATGATGCTCGACAGAGTTCCGAACTTCGCATTCACCGTCGGATACCAGGCGGCCACCTACACGCTCAAGGCGGACATCGTGTCGAAGTATGTGAGCAGACTACTTGGCTACCTGTTTGAGAACGGGTTTTCCTCTGTCACACCGCATCTTGACGACGACTCGGTAGTCCTGGAACCGTTCACCGGATATCGGCCCGGCTATGTACAGCGCGTGCTCGCCAATCTGCCACGGCAGGGCTCCAAACCACCGTGGCGGTTGAGCATGAACTACTACCGGGACATGTGGATGGCACGCGCACAACCCATCGCAGACACCAACCTTCACTTCTCAAGAAGCTGAACGGGGTCACAGATGGGTACTGAGTTCACGGTCACCCGACCCTGGCCGATTCGCGCACTCAACCGTGCCGGTGGCCCCATGGCAGGCATGGGTGTCGCACCCAAGCTCGACTCGCAGTGGTTGCGCAGTGCGGCCTGCCGCGCCACTGGGCTCGAATGGATTCCCGACCCCTACCTCGACGATGCGCTCGACGTGTTGACCGCCTCACTGCGGGGCGATGCCCAGCTCAGTTTCCTGGGCCGCAAGATGGTGCAAGTACGACTTGCCGGGATGTTGAGCACTCGTCTTCGACTACACAAACTGATCACACTGCATCCGGAGATCAAGGACCTCCCCGTCGAACCGCCGATCGTGATCGTGGGCCTGCAACGCACCGGGACAACCCTGCTGCACCGCCTCCTCGCCGCGGATCCGGCGGCGGGTTCCATGAGCTCGTGGGAAGGTGCCTCGCCGCTGCCCCATCCAGATCAGCCGATCGACGCACCAGACCTTCGAATAGCTAAGGCCGCCAAGGATGAGCGCTCGTTGAAGTACCTAGCGCCACAGTTCTTCGCCATCCATTCCGTGGAAGCGGAGGCACCCGAGGAGGACGTCCTTCTCCTCGATTTCGCGTTGCACAGCCAGATGCCTGAGGTGATGTTTCACGTTCCCGGTTACGCGAAATGGTTGGCGGCCCAGGACATGCTGCCCACCTACGAACTGCATCGCCTGCTCCTGCAGGTGCTCCAATGGCAGCAGCCGCGCGGACGCTGGGTGCTCAAGACACCGGCACACCTGGAGCACTTGGATGTGCTGCTGCGCGTCTATCCGGGCGCCGTGGTGGTGTGGACGCACCGGGACCCCGCACAGACCACCGCGTCGTCATCCAGCATGCTTGCGCACTATCAGGCGCTCTTCAGCGATCACGTGGATCACCATCGGCTCGCTCGGTACTGGCTCGGCAAGAACGCTCAGATCATCGACCGCGCGATCACCGTTCGAGACGAGCATCCTGCTTCGTTCGTCGACGTCAATTACTCTGAACTGCTTGATAATCCGATCGTCGTCGCACAGCGAGTCTACCGCGCGGCGGGCCGCCGGCTGTCCGGCGAGGCAATGGTCGCCATGCAGGCATCGCTGCGGGAGAACCGACAACACAAGCACGGCGAACACAAGTACAGCCTTGAGCAGTTCGGTTTGACGACAGCGGAAGTGGACACCGCGTACCAACGCTATATCGACCACTTCGGGATAGAGCGCGAAAGGGGCGGACTTCGTGACAGCCAATGATTCAGTGACACAACCGTTCACCGATGCCATTGCCGAGGCAGAGCGGCTAGTAGTCTCCGCACCTCATATCGAGTCGGAAGCCGATCTTGCGGAGGGGCTCGAATACCTCGCCGGGAGCATCGCGGCCTCGCAGCACCTGGTGTTCAACTTCAGTGCCGAACACCCTGTATTACTCAGCGGGACGGGGCCATTCGCAAAGATGGGCCTGGACAACCCGGATTTTCTCTACTTCGCGACGCAGATCGACGGAAATCACGACTATGTGCTCAGCGGTACCCGCGGCAGCACCGTCGACCTGAACTTTCAGCTGCTGGACAGCGGATACACCGATCGCGAGATACCGGAGAGTGTCACGGCCTTCGATGATCGCAGCCTGGCGATCAATGAGGACGGCAGTTACCGGGTGAGCATCGGACGCTCGCCGGTCGCGGGCTGCGACAAGCACATCCCGATAGCCCCGCGGCCCGCGCAACTGATCGTGCGCGAGGCCTACAACGACTGGTCCGAGAACCGCGGAAGGGTGCTTATCACCAGGGCGGACACCCTCGGCGCCGGCGCCCCGCCGATCACCAAGGAGTTCATCGCCGGGCGCTACCTCGGCGCCGCGCATCATCTGATCAATCGCGTGAAGACGTGGCTGCAGTTTCCACAGTGGTTCTACATGAATAATCCCGCGAATATCTTTGAGCCGCCTCGTATTACGCCCGGAGGGCTGTCCACCCAATTCTCCTCGGTGGGCTACTTCGAGCTGGAGCCCGACCAGGCTCTGATCGTCACCATCCCGAAATCCGATGCGCCCTATCAGGGATTCCAGCTGGGCAGCATGTGGTACGTCTCGCTGGACTACATCAATCACCAGACATCGCTGAATGCCCATCAGTCACATGTGGATCCCGACGGCAACATCCGGCTGGTCGTCAGCGCCCAGAATCCCGGGGTCACCAACTGGATCGAGACGGTGGGACATCGCCGCGGGTTCCTCAAGTTCCGTTGGCAGCGAACCAGCCACCCGATCCTCGACGAGGACGGCCCCCGCGCCGAGGTGGTGGGCATCGAGCGCGTCAAGGACTCGTTGCCGTTCTACTCCGACAGCGTTGTGACGACAGAGCAGTGGCGCTCTCGAATCGCCGGGCGCCAGGTGGCCGTGGCGGCCCGGATGCTCGGCTGACGTGTACTCGAAGAAGGCTAGGAGTCTGTGTTGGACGTCGCCGACCCTGCGGCTCCACCGGGCTTCTCGCCACGCAGCCGCGCCTGCAGATCGGCGCGCTCGACACGGCGCCGCTCATCGACGACGGCGATGCTGGCCGTCACCCGGCGGCGCAGCGGCGCGAACACGGCCATGCCCAACGGCAGCGCAATGATCAACGCGAACAGAATCGCGATGGCCAGTGGGAAGTCCTGGTAGCCGATGAGCCGAGCCACCCCGAAGATGACCACCGTCAGGACCACCGCAAGCCCCAGCCGCGCCAGGGTGTACAGCGCGATATCGATAACTAGCCGGCTCCCCGGCGACCGTTCAGCCACGTCATCACCCTATCGCTGCACCGGGCACGGATCTTGGCCGCGCGTATATTCGAAGTTAGTTTGTTCAGGAGGCTCTTGTGTATTACGTGCTCATCGCTGCCGTGCTCGCGGCGCTGATCTACGCCGGATGGCGGATCAGCCAGTCGGTCCCGGCCCGTCCGCAGACCCGCGTCACCGGCCCCGACGACGACCCCGACTTCCTGTGGCGCATCAGCAGGGACGATCCGTCTTCCGAGCGTTGATGCGCCACCAGGGCTGACTATCCCTGGAACGTCTGCTGCTGCTGACGCTGAGTCCCGGTGAATCCCTGTGCCACTACGGCCGCCAGCTCGATGAGCGCGCGACGCGTCGGCGGACGCAGCCGATCCAGACTGATCTCGGCCCCCTCTTCCAGGTGCGGATCGAACGGCACCAGACGCACCGCACGGCACCGACGCGAGAAGTGGTCGACGACCTTCTGCATGTCGACCTTGCCTGAACGCGGGCGCACCGCGTTGATGACCGCAACGGAGCGGCGCACCAGTTCGCGATGTCCATGTGCGTCAAGCCAGTCAAGAGTCGCCGAGGCGCTGCGCGCGCCGTCCACCGACCCGGAGCTGATAACGACCAGGGTGTCGGCCTGCTCCAGCACCGACGACATCGCCGAGTGCATGAGGCCGGTACCGCAATCGGTCAGCACCACGCTGTAGAACTTCTCAAGAATCTCCAGGGTGCGCGAGTAATCCTCGGCGCTGAACGCCTCCGACACCGCCGGATCGCTTTCCGACGCGAGCACCTCCAGGCGGCTCGGGCCCTGCGAGGTGTAGCTGCGCACATCGCTGTAGCGCTGGATCGAATTGGCGTCGCGCAGCAGGTGACGCACCGTCGCCGGCGTCTCCAGCGGCACCTTCTGGCTCAGTGTGCCGCGGTCGGGGTTCGCGTCGACCGCGATGACCCGGTCGCCGCGGATCGAGGCGAAGGTCGAGCCGAGGGTGGCGGTAACGGTGGTCTTACCGACGCCGCCCTTGAGGCTCAGCAGCGCAATCTTGTAGCAGCCCTGCAGTGGCTGATTGACCTGCGCGACAAGATCGTTTTCCTCGGTCTTCTTGGTGCCCTCGCCGAGGTTCACCGTCCCGAACGACGCACGGTACAAGGTCTTTCGCCAACCCGCCGACGGCGACGGCTTGTGCGGGCGCAGCAGAGCCGACGTGGACAGGTCGCGCGAGGAGGGCGGCAGCTCCGGCCGAACCTGAGCGCCGATACCCATCTGCTGGCCGCCGACCGGGGTGTAGTAGCGCGAGCCGCCGACCGGAGGCTGTTGTGTCTGCTGCGGGATGCCCGAGGCCGGGGTGTCGCCGCCCCAACGATCCGCCGTGAACGGCGTCGGCTGCGCCGGCTGCTCATTGGCGTCGCTAAATCGGTTGTCCGCCCGAAAGCCGCCCGGGCCGCCGGATGATCCGGCCGCGCCGATCGCGGTGGGATCGGGTGTCTCCTGCCCTCCAGAAGGGGTGAAGTCCAGCGGCGCGAACGAGCCGCCAAGCGTGTTCAGCGAAGGCACCGAGGGGTCATGCCCACCCAGGCCAGCGATGTCCTGCTGTGGCGCGAACGGATCCTGGAAGGGCACCGCCTGAAACTGCTGCGTCATCTCGTGAGGCTGCTGCGGAACACCCTGGCCGTACATCACGGGCCGCGCCGGCTCCTGCGCTGCCCATGGCGGAGCCGTGGGGCCACCTTGCGCCTCGTCCGGCGCGCGGTGCGCGGGATAGTCAGACATCGATCCCCCAATGCATTGGTTGGATTGCAAGCTCAGCATCGCACCCTATCGCAGGTGTGATGTGCCGATACCGAGGAACAAGTCCCCTCAGCTGACCCCAGCGTACGAGTGCAGACCGACCGTCACCAGGTTCACGAAAAATAGGTTGAACACCATTGCCACGAATCCAGCGACGTTGATCCAGGCCGCCTTCTTATCCCGCCACCCGGCGGTGGATCGTGCGTGCAGGTAGGCGGCGTAGACGACCCAGGCAACGAATGAGACCGTCTCCTTGGGATCCCATGCCCAGAACCGTCCCCACGCTTCCTCAGCCCAGATCGCTCCGAAGATCACGCCGAACCCGAAGATGGGGAATCCGAAGATGGTGGTCCGATACGCCAGCCGGTCAAGACTTTGCGCGTCGGGCAGGCGCTGAACCCACTCATGGTCCGGGAAATACATCTTGACCAGGAACAGGATGCTGGCAACCCCGGCGACCAGGAAAACACCCGACCCGAGACTCACCACGGACACGTGAATGGGTAGCCAGTACGACTGCAGCGCCGGCATCACCGGGGCGGCATAGGTGTAGAGGTATCGACCCGACACCGTGAGCAGGATCAGCACCGGAATCAACACGAACACCCACAACGCGCGATCGGTCCGCTTGCGCAGCACCACGCCCGCCGTCACCAGGCCACAGGCACAGGTGAGGTTGATGAACTCGTACATATTGCCCCAGGGCACCCGGGTGGTGGCCAGCCCTCGCAGCACGATGCACGCCAGCAGCAGCCCGATGCCCAGGTAGACGAGAGCCAACCCGGCTCCGCCAACCCGCTCACCGAGCGGACGTTTGCCCTGCGGCACCACCAGACCGGGCTGGCTGACATCGGCGGACACCACCTCACCACCGGAGCTGACGAGCTCGCGCTGGGCGGCCTTGTCGCTCTGCCGGTACGCCAACTCGATGGCCAGCAGCACCAACGCGCCCACCATCACCACGATGGCGGAGGTGAAGGCGTAATCGGAGAACCTGGCCAGGTTCACGTCGATATTGGTCGAATTCATTCGGCTCTTCCTTCCTCACCGGCCTGCTGCTCGGCCCGCTCCGCAAAGACCGGCAAACCGCTGGGCAGACTTTCCAAGCAGCGGTCGCACAACCGCTCAAACTCATCGCCCCAGCCGGAGCTGTCGGTCCGCGCCAACCCTCCGAGCTCGACATTTACCGTACCTGCGACCGTGCCCGGAGACAGCCGCGCCCAGACACGGCGGCGTTTGACGATCAGCGAAACCACCAGGCCCGCCATCATCGTCAGCGCGAAGATCAGCACCCAGAGCTGGGCGGGATCGCGGGACACCTGCAAATTCACGAAGTTGACGGCGCCGTCGAACCTGACGATGGTGCCGTCGTTGAGCTTGACCGACTGCCCCGGCAGCAGGTTGGCGCGTGCCGCCTGGTTGAGCCGTTTCTGTTCGATCATCTTCGGGTCGAGCTCGAAGATCGACTGCGCGCGGCCCGAATCCAGCCCGGTATCACCGCGGTAGATGTTGATGGCCACCGCCGGCTTGCGCATCTCCGGGAAGCTCGACGACAGCAGCGTGCCGTGTAACTGTTCGGTGGGTGCGAACAGTCCCTGGATGGCGATCTGGTTCTTGCGACGGACGTTGGGATCTGGATACGTCCCGGCCGGCGGATCGATGCGCATCGCCCCCGAGGACAGCAGCGTCGTGGGGTCATCGGGACGCCACTGGATGGTCTCGCTGCGCTGGCGCCCGTCCGGGAAGGTCACGGTGAAGGTGGGTGCGTATCCGTAGCCGAGTAGGTACACCCGGTTGCCGTTGATGCGCAGCGGGTGATTCATCTCCAGCCGGTAGGGCCGCCAACTATTGGACTGCAGGTCGCTGCCGGCTTGGTAGTCGATGTTGGATTCGAATGAATGCGCTTGTCCCGATGCGAGATATGTCGCCTTGAAGTCTTTAACCTTGACGCACAGCGGGTCCAGGCTGGTGCCGTCCACGGTGTTGCCGGCTCGGAACGAGTCGAAGGCCGCGGGCGAAGAGGAACAGAACCCTGGCCCGTTGTTGGCGATGACGATCACGTTGCCCTCGTACCCGAAGAGCTTGCCGACCGCGAACGAAACGAGCAGTCCCACCAGGGAGAGGTGGAAGATCAGGTTTCCGAACTCGCGCAGGTAACCCTTTTCTGCCGATATCTCGGTTGTCTCACCGTGCTGCCGCGTCGCCTTGCGCCAGCCCTTGAGGTGGCCCTCGATGGCCGCCGTGACGTCGGGCTGGGCGGCACGCACGGTGCTCGCCGTGTGTTTGGGTAGCCTCGCGAGGTTTCGGGGCACCGGAACCGGTTGCGCACGAAGCGCCTTGGCGTGCTCCACGGTCCGCGGGATGATGCATCCCACCAGCGAGATGAACAGCAGGACGTAGATCGCGGTGAACCAGAAGCTCGAGAACACGTCGAAGGCCTGTACCCGGTCCAGCCAGGGGCCGATGGTCGAGTGCTCCGCGAGGTACTCGTTGACCTTGCCTTCGTTGAGCGCCCGCTGCGGCAGCATCGCGCCAGGTATCGCGCCGAGAGCAAGCAGCACCAGCAGCGCCAGCGCAGTGCCCATGGACGTCAGGCCGCGCCAGGTGTTCCGTGAGTAAGCAAGGAGACGCTTCGCGATCGTCATTAGATGGGCAACCTCGCGTCAGTCACAAATGAATCGCGCACCCAGGCAACGAAATCGGCCCACACCCCGGTCACCAGCGCGATCCCGACCACCAGCAGTGCGATACCACCGATGACCTGGATGGTGCGGGTGTGCCGGCGTAGCCAGGCCATGCCGCGCACGGCGCGCGCCGACCCGAAGGCCAACAGCAGGAACGGGATACCCAGCCCGAGGCAGTAGGCGATCACCAGCATGATCCCGCGGCCCACGTCGGCGCCCTCGGTGGCCGATGCCACCGCGACCACACCGGTCAGCGTCGGGCCCAGACACGGCGTCCACCCCAGCGCGAACACCGCACCCAGCAGCGGCGCTCCGGCGACCGTCGAGAGGCGGCGCGGCGTGAACCGGATATCGCGCTGCAGGGCCGGCACCAAGCCGATGAACACCAACCCCATCGCGATCGTGAGTACTCCGCCGATGCGTTGCAGCAGAACCTGATTGGTAATGAGCGTGGTTGTCATACCCATGACGGCGACGGTGCCCAACAGGAACACCGCGGTAAACCCGGCGACGAACAACAACGCCGACCCGACGATCCGCAGCCGCGCCCGACGGCCGCCGTCCTCATCTCGATCATTGGCACCCACCGCGGCGGCGAGGTAGGACAGATAGCCGGGCACCAGCGGGATCACGCACGGCGAAGCGAAGGACACCAGACCGGCCAGCGCGCAGGCACCCAGGGCCAGCAGCAGCGGTCCGCTGGTCGCCACGTCCTGAAAGGCGGAGCCTGCGTCGGCAAGAATCACTTGTCAGCCCCCGCAGGCTCTTTCGTCGATTCCTGCGCAACGCGCTGAACCACCGGCAGCAGGTCCTGGGTCAACAGCTCACGCAGGAACACCGCCGCGACTCGGTGCTGACGGTCAAGAACCAGAGTGGCGGGGATGGCACCGGTGGGGAACTTCTTGCCGAACGCGATGAGTGTGCGCATCGACGGGTCATAGATCGACTGGTACGGCACCTTGCGGTCGGTCACGAAATCCTGCGCCTTGGTGATCTCGTTGTCCCGGACATTGATGCCGAGGAACTCCACGCCCTGCGCATGGGTCGCCGTATAAACGTCTTGTAGTGCAGAGAACTCCGAGCGGCAGGGGCCACACCACTGTCCCCAGACGTTAAGGACGACGACCTTGCCGTCGAAATCGCCCAGCGACAAGGTCTTTGTGGGGTCGAGGAGACTGGGGCCCTCGATGGGACCGGGGGTCTGGCGAGCCCCGGGCGGATCGTAGAAGAGGTCGGTCTTGCCGCCGGGCGAGACGAACTGAAACTGTCCGCCGCGGGCCACCGCGTCATCACCGGTGGCGCAGCCCGTCAATGCGGCAGAGCTCAGCAGTACCAGCGCGGCCATCGCCGCGACCACACGTCGCACTGACTACCCCGCCGGTTCCGAGTACACGACGTCGACCAACTCGGGCCCCTCGAATACGAGCGAGGTGAGCGACGCGACATTGCACTGGCGCTTGCGCGGGTCGTGCCAGAGTCGCTTGCCGAGCAGATGCTGGCGCGCGGTCCACACGGGCAACTGATGGCTCACACACACCGCCTCGGCCCCCTCGGCAGCGGCACGCGCACGGTCGATCGCGGCCGTCATCCGGTGCGCGATATCGCCATACGGCTCTCCCCAGGAGGGGGTGAACGGGTCGCGCAGCTTCCACCAGTTGCGCGGGTCGCGCAATGCACCGTCACCCACCGACACCTTCATCCCCTCGAAGGAGTTCCCAGCCTCGATGAGATCGTCATCGGTGACGATGGTGAGCCCGTGGGCTTCCGCGATGGGCGTGGCGGTTTGCTGAGCGCGCAATAGCGGCGAGGCGATTACCGCGGCAATCTTGTTGTCCACCAAAGATTTCGCTACCGTCGCCGCCTGCGCCTGACCCTTGTCTGACAAGCGGAAGTTCGGCAGCCGGCCGTACAGAACGCCCTCGGGATTGTGTACCTCGCCATGGCGCATCAAGTGAACGATGGTCCGGGTCTGGGATGAGCCGCTTGCGCGAAGACCGTCAGTCACGGGTTTCTTACCTCTCCTCAACAGAGGCCGCGGCGCGAGCAGCGGCAGGCAAAGCGTCGGCGATACGGTCGAACGCCTCGTCGTCGAGGGCGGTGGAAACGAACCAGGTCTCGAACGCGCTCGCCGGCAGGTACACGCCTCGACTCAGCAGCGCATGGAAAAACGCGGGATAGCGCCATGTTTCGGTCGCCTTGGCGCTCTGGAAGTCGCGCACCGGCTCGACACCGAAGAAGACGCTGAACATGTTGCCTGCCCGGCTGATCTGATGCGGCACACCCTCGGAATCCAGCGACGCGGTGAGCAGTCCGATGATCGCGTCGGCGTTGCGGTCAAGGGTTTCATAGGCTTTCGCGTCCGCCGCCCGCAACGAGGCGAGCCCGGCGGCGACCGCGATCGGATTGCCCGATAGCGTGCCCGCCTGGTAGACGGGCCCCAGCGGTGCCAGACGCTCCATGATGTCGGCGCGACCGCCGAATGCCGCGGCCGGGAGGCCGCCGCTCATCACCTTGCCAAACGTGTACAGATCGCCCGGCACCTGTTCGACCCCGAACCAGCCGGAGCGACTGACCCGGAATCCCGTCATCACCTCATCCATGATGAGCAGTGCGCCATGGCTTTCGGCGATGCGGCGCAGCCCGGCATTAAAGTCCGGGAGCGGTGCGACGGTGCCCATGTTGCCGGCGGCGGCCTCGGTGATGACCGCGGCGATCTGGTCACCGTGCTCGGCGAATGCCCGTGCCACCGCGCCGATATCGTTGTATGGCAACACAATCGTGTCGGCAGCCGCGGCGCCGGTGACACCGGGTGAAGCGGGCAGGGCCAGGGTGGCGACGCCCGATCCGGCGTCGGCAAGGAGGGCGTCCACGTGCCCGTGATAGCACCCGGAGAACTTGATGATCTTGGGTCGCCCGGTGAAGCCACGGGCCAGACGCACCGCACTCATGGTGGCTTCGGTGCCGGAGTTGACCAGACGCACGCGTTCGACCGGCGCCACGCGATCGATGATCTCGCGCGCCAGCTCGATCTCACCCGCAGTGGGCGCTCCATAAGAGGTGCCGCGGGGGGCGGCCTCCCGGATTGCATCGACCACCGCCGGGTGGGCATGCCCGAGGATCATCGGGCCCCAGGAGCAGACCAGGTCGACATACCGGTTGTCGTCGACATCGGTGAGCCAGCAGCCGGAGGCCGATCTGATGAACGGCGGGGTGCCGCCGACCGCGGCGAAGGCACGTACCGGCGAATTCACGCCGCCGGGGATGACGGCGCTGGCGTCGGCGAACAGTCGCGCGGAGTTGGGCATCGCGTCGGGCAGCGATGAGCCACTCGCGCGAAGAGCATCAGACACGGCGTCCAGTGTCTCAGCCGCCGCCAAATCGTCCACTACAGGGTGTAGTGGATCAGGCAAGTCTCAGTGCGAACGTCGGGTGATCGGCGTCGTCGGGCAGCTGGGCGAAATACCCGTCGACCACCTTCCCTGCCTTGGGCTTGTAGGCGGCGATGATGGGGGCGCGGTCGGCTACCGGAATCTCGCTGGCCAAGTAGGCCGTCGTCGTCCCCTTGACCGTGAGCGTCACCTGCGGGTTGACCCTGATGTTCTTGACCCACTGACTCTCGCCGCGGGTCGACACCAGGTACTTGACGCCATCGACGTCCACGGTGGCCACCGGGATCTGCTGCGGCTCCCCGCTGACCCGCTTGGTGATCGTCAGGGTCTCACCGATGTTGGTGACCATGGCCACCCGGTTGAAGATCTTGCGCACAAACCATGGGGGCTTGAGGTATGCCATGGATCACAGTTTGATAGGCGTATGAGGATCCCGCAATCGGTCGCACGCTTCAACAAGTACGTCACCAATCCGATCCAACGTTTGTGGGCAGGCTGGGCACCCAGCTTCGCCATCGTCGAACACAAGGGCCGCAAATCCGGCAAGGAGTTCCGGACACCCGTCACCGCGTTCCAAACTCCCGACGGGGTGGCCATCCTGCTGACCTACGGCCCCGACAGAGACTGGCTCAAGAATCTGCAGGCCGCCGGCGGCGGGAAGATCGTGCGCCGGGGCAAGACGCACGATGTGGTCAACCCACGGGTCGTCAGCCGGGATGAGGCAGCGGCGCTGGTGAAGGGCCGCACGTTCGGGCGCCTGCCGTTCGATCAAGCCGTACTGCTGACTTACGCCTAGGTTCCGCTTTCGCGAGCAGACGGGGAACCGCTACCAGATCTTCACGAACTTGTCGGGCGGGTTCACCATGGAATCACCCGTCAGGCACCCGAAATCAGCGGCGAACGGCGCGACATTAGGCACCACACCGTTGACGCGTAATGCGGCCGGGGAATGCGGGTCGCTGGCCAGTTGCGTGACGGCGTCTTCGGGTCGCTGCTTGTCACGCCAGATCCTCGCGTAGTTGAGGAAGAACCGCTGCTTGGCATTGAAGCCGACGATGCCGTTGGGCTTGTCGCCGTCGCCCTTCTTGGCCAGTTCGGCGACCAGTGCATCGTAGGCGGTGTTGACGCCGCCGAGGTCGGCGATGTTCTCCCCCAACGTGAGCTTGCCGTCGACATGCAGGTCGGGACGGCCCGGAATCGGCGCATATGCGTTGAACTGGCCCACCAGCCGGTTAGCCCGCTTCTCGAACTCCTCGCGATCATTGGGCGTCCACCAGTTGACCCGGTTGCCCTCACCGTCGAATTGGCTGCCTTCGTCATCGAAGGCGTGCGTGAACTCGTGACCGATCACCGCGCCGATACCGCCGTAGTTGAACGCGGCGTCCGCCTTCGCGTCGTAGAACGGTGCCTGCAGGATCGCCGCGGGAATGGTGATGCTGTTCTCGGTGGGGTCGTACTGCGCGTTGACCGTCTGCGGCGTCATCCCCCACAGCGACCGGTCCGTCGGATGTCCGATCTTGCCCATGTCGAAGTCGTGGTTGAACTTCAGCGCCGCGGCGCGGTCTATGTAGAAGTTATCGCCGGTCAGCTTCAACTTCGAGTAGTCCCGATTCTTGTCGGGAAATCCGACCTTGAGAATCAGCTTGTCCCACTTGCCCTTTGCGGCAAGTTTGGTCTGTGGACTCATCCAGTCGACGGCCTCGATGCGCTTACGTAGCGCCTCCTTGACATTGCCCACCACCTCGGTGGCGGATCGCTTGGCGCTATCGCTGAACGTGCGCTCGACGTATATCTCTCCCAGCGCGGGGCCGATCAACGTGTTGACGGTCTCGAGGCCCTGCTCCCAGCGCTGCTTTTGCGCCGTGGTGCCGGTGAGTGCCGACTTGTACTTGAAAGTGTTGTCGCGGAACACCTTCGACAACGCATCCGCCGACCGATGCACCGCATGGAACGTCAGATACGACTTCCAGGTGTCCAGATCGGTGGTGGCGAGCAGCCGATCGAATGTCGTGAAGAACTCGGTCTCGGCCAGCGAGAACGGCCGCGTGGCCGGGGCTCCGTGCGCCTTCAGATACGCGCCCCACTCGAAATGCGGCGTCACCGCGTCGGCCTGTTCGATGGTCACCAGCTTGTACTGGTTGGCCGGATCGCGTTGCTGCACCGGGCTGAGCGTCGCGGCGGCCAGCGCAGACTCGAGGGAGGCCACCTGCTCCGACCGGGCCTTGGCGACCTCCTGGTCCGCACCGATCAGACCGAATGTCGATGCGATGTATGCGCGGTAGGCGTCGAACACCGTCGCGTACTTCGGATCGGTGTAGTAGTCCTTCGCGGGCATGCCCAACGCGTCAGCCTTGGCGTAGCCGATCTGCTCGGTGGCATTGGCGTAGTCGGCGCCTGCCGAAAAATCGAACACCAGATGCTGTCCGGTGGCCGCGTCGGCGGCCAGGAACGCGGCAAGCTCCTCGGGCGAGGTGATCTGATCGATCGCGGCGAGCGTCGGACGAATGGGGTCGTATCCGGCGGCGTCGAGCTTCGCGTCGTCGGTCGCTGCGCGGTACAGGACGCCCACCTGATAGTTGACAGACTCGTGGTCGGCGGTGCCGAGCCCGGAGACCGCGCCGTCGACGATCTCGTGCTGAATCTTGCGGGATTCGTCGGACAGCATGTCGAAGCTGCCGTAGCTGGACTTGTCGGCGGGGATGGTGGCCTGGTCAATCCACTTGGCGTTCACAAACCCGTTGAGGTCGGCGCACGCCGCAAAGCGCATGCTCAGCTGGGCGTTGTCGAACGTCGGGATGGGCGTATCCGCCGTCACCGGAGCGGTCGGCTGCTCCCGGGTACACCCAGAAATGGACATGGCCAGCACTAACGCCGCCACACCGGCGGTTCGACTCACACGCATGCCCCCCATTTTGCCCATCAAAGCCGTCACGTCGAGCGCCTGGCCGATGAGTCGCCTGCGCGAAGAGGAAATTCACACCTGTGGCGGGTTTCACTGGGCGACGCAATTGGTTCGACTGGCTAACGGTCGTAGGCTGGCACGGGTGCCGGTGCAGGAGATGATTTTCGTCGCGCTTGCCGCGTTCGGGGCCGGCGCCATCAACGTCGTCGCCGGGTCGGGCACCCTGATCACCTTCCCCACCCTCATCGCGTTCGGCTTTCCACCCGTTGTCGCGACGATGTCGAACGCGGTCGGGCTGACGGTCGGCAGCATGACCGGCGTGTGGGGGTATCGCCGCGAACTATCCGGCCAGTGGAATCGGCTCATGTGGCAGATACCCGCGGTGCTGATCGGCGCGCTCATCGGATCGTTCCTGCTGCTGCATCTTCCCGAGAAAACATTCGTCACCATCGTGCCGGTGCTGCTCATCCTGGCCCTTGTGCTGGTGGTGGTCGGCCCGCGCATCCAAGCCTGGGCGCGGCGACGCTCGGAGGCGCAGGGGCTGGACCCCGAGCATGTCCCTCCTGGCCGGATGGCCGCGCTGACGGGCGGCAACTTCCTGGTCGGAATCTACGGCGGGTATTTCACTGCTGCCCAAGGGATCATGCAGATCGCGGTGATGGGTGCGCTGCTTCCTGAGTCCATGCAACGGATGAACGCCGCCAAGAACGTGCTTGCCATGGTCACGAACATCGTTGCCGCTCTTGCCTACACGATCGTCGCCTTTGACCGGGTGAGCTGGACCGCGGCGGGGATCATTGCGGCGGGCTCGTTCGTGGGTGGGCTGGCGGGCGCGCGCTGGGGCCGCAAACTCTCCCCCAGCGCCCTGCGCGTGGTGATTGTGGCCGTGGGCCTGATCGGCTTGTGGCGCCTACTTTTCTGACCGTCGACACGCCGCCTTATGGCGGCCATGTGCGACACGAATCCACCACAGCACGGCGTGTCGACGCTCAGGCAGGCAGTTACGTGGCGTCTTGGAAGACCCCAGCCTGGGTGTATCGCAAGTTCTTCTTGGCGCGCGCACTCTCGACGAAGACGCGTATGACGGGCTCTGCATCGTTGGCCCAGGTCTTGGAATACGACAGGCTCACGATCTTGCCCTCCTCGACGCCCGAATCCTTTACCGCCGAACCCAATACCGCGGCAAGCACCGCCGGATCGACCGTGTCGCTCACGAACGCGCTCTGCTCGATTACGCCCGGCTCGTTACTGCTGACGTCCACCGGAGCGGTCTGCACCTGCGCGCCGTTGTAGCGGTACTCGTCGACGTTCTCACGTTTCTTCGGGTCAATAGCCTTGACCGCAATGGAGTAGCCCGAGACGAGAACGCTCACATAGTCGGCCGGGTTGGCGCCGACCTTCTCGTTGACCGCGGTGAACGCCTTACCGATGGTCTCAGCGTTCCACTTGCTGATGTCGTTCTGCGTCCCCGACTGCCCAGCAACCTGCGACGCAGCGGAGTCCAGTGCCTCCGTTGCCTTCCGGCGAACATCGGAACATCCCACGAGAACCAAACTCAACGCCGCACCCAGCGCGACCACACGCGTAAACACCTACGGTTCCTCCCATTGATCCTTCACAGCATTCGGTAAGGAACCTAGCGGAAGGTTCGCAGCCGCAAGCTGTTCAGTACCACGAAGACCGACGAGACGGCCATCGCCGCCCCCGCGATCATCGGGTTGAGCAAACCCAGCGCAGCGAGTGGAATGGCGGCGGTGTTGTAGGCGAACGCCCAGAACAGGTTGGCCTTGATAGTGCCAAGTGTCTTGCGCGACAACCGCAGTGCCGTCGGCACGGTGGTGAGCTCGCCACGCACCAAGGTCAGGTCGCTGGCCTCGATCGCGGCATCGGTGCCGGTGCCCATGGCCATCCCGATATCGGCGGTGGCCAGCGCGGCGGAGTCGTTGACGCCGTCGCCCACCATGGCGACCTTCTTGCCCTCGGCCTGCAGACGTCTGACGACATCGGCCTTCTCGGCGGGCTTGACTCCGGCAATCACATCACCGGCGGCAATGCCCACCTCCTCGGCCACGCGCGCGGCCACCTCGGCGTTATCACCCGTCAGCAGCACCGGGGTGATCCCCATCGCCTTCAGCTCGTCGATGGCCTGCCGACTCGACGGCTTGACCGTGTCGGCCACCTCGATCTCGCCGCGGCGCAATCCGCCCCAGCTGACCGCCGCGGTGGTGTTCTGGCCGGGGATGGCCTCGATCGAAATCTCGTGACCGTCAACAACACCCACGACGCCGATACCCGGCTCGTTGCGGAAATTGGTGACGGGAGACAACGGCAGCTTGGACGTCTGTGCCGCCGCCACGATCGCCCTGGCGACCGGATGCTCGGAGGCCGATTCCACCGAGGCCGCGATGCGCAGGATCTCCTCGGCGTCGGAGACACCGGACCCGATGCTGCGCCGCACCGCGACGACACTCATGACCCCGGTGGTCACTGTGCCCGTCTTGTCCAGCACGACGGTGTCGATGTTCTTGACGTTCTCGAGCACCTCGGGGCCCTTGATCAGCACGCCGAGCTGCGCACCGCGCCCGGTGCCCACCAGAATCGCTGTGGGGGTGGCCAATCCGAGCGCACACGGGCACGCGATGATCAGCACGGCCACCGCCGCGGTGAACGCCGATGCGAGCGGGAAGCCCAACGCAACCCAGGCCACAAACGTTAGGGCCGCGATCCCCAGCACGACGGGCACGAACACCGACGAGACCCGATCGGCAAGCCGCTGCACCTGTGCCTTGCCGGTCTGCGCGTCCGACACCAGCTGCGCCATCCGTGACAGCTGGGTATCGGCGCCAACCTTGGTGGCGCGCACCACGATCCGTCCGTGGGTGTTGACGTAGCCGCCGACAACCGGATCGCCCGCGCCAACCTCTACCGGGACCGACTCACCCGTCATCGTCGACGTGTCCAACGCCGAGTGCCCGTCGCTCACCACACCGTCGGTGGCGATCCGCTCCCCTGGCCGCACGACGAATTCGTCACCTACGGCCAGTTGGTCGACGGGGATACGTGCCTCGTTCCCGCCGCGCAGCACCGCGACATCCTTGGCACCCAAGGACAGCAGCGCGCGCAACGCCGAACCCGCCGAACGCTTGGCGCGGGACTCCGCGAACCGGCCCGCCAGCAGGAAGACGGTCACCGCCGCGACGACCTCGAAGTAGACGTGCACGTCGCCGTGGGTGTGCCCCGCGCTGGCGAACAACACCCACAGCGACCAGAGGTACGCGGAGATGGTGCCCAGCGATACCAGGGTGTCCATCGTCGAGGCGCCATGGCGGGCGTTGACGAATGCGGCGCGGTGGAAGGGATAGCCACCCCACACCAGGATCGGCGTCGTCAGCGCCGCGACCACGATCTCCCAGCCCAGGAAATGCCAGGGCATCACCATCGAGATGGCAACCACCGGGATGGCCAGGATCAGCGAACCGATGAGCCGACGCTTCAGCTGATCGTCGGGCACATCGTGGTTCATGTGATCGTGCGAATCATGCCCGGCATGCTCACGCTCACTGTGCTGTGAGCCCCCGGTCACCTTGGCTTGGTAGCCCACCGATTCGACGGCCTTGACCAGATCCGCGTCGGAGATCGAACCGTCGTGCTCGACGCGGGCGCTTTCCAGCGCCAGGTTCACGCGCGCGGTCACACCCGTGATCTTGTTCAGCCCCTTTTCCACACGGGAGGCGCACGAGGCGCATGTCATCCCGTGCAGCTGCAGATCAGTGGTCTCCATGACCGTAATCATACCCCTGGGGGGTACCAATGCAAGCGGCTGTCCGGTGATCACGAACACCCCGAGATATCGCCATGACCAGGAATATTCCGGCGACAGCGGTGAGTGCGAGCGCTCGGGCCACGCAGGCGCCGTCCAAGGCGGTGAAGTACAGCGTCGGCTCGCCCTTCGCCACGGGCGCCACCTCGGTGGGTATGCGGGCGGCCACCGCCGCCCAGCAGGCCAGCGCAATCGCCACCGCCGCGATGGCGAGATCCACCACTACCCGCGTTCCAAACTTCACCACTTCTCACTTTCGATATCGATTTCCGGATCGTCGCCCAGATCCATGCCGGCCGGCGGCGCGGGCACCAACGTGGTGAGCGCCGCACGTAGCTCTTCATGCTTCTTGGCCCAGGCCTGCGCACGACGCCCCCCGGCCAGCCGCAGACCGACCGGTTTGCGTCCCTTCGGCACACCCGTCAGTTCGCCGAGCGGACGAGCTTCCTCCCAGACATGCCGGTCGGCGTCGGGATACAGCCACTTAATGTGGCTGACGGAGACGGTCTCGGTGCCCTGACGAAGCTCGGTGGGGGTCAGCTCCACACTCGCGTGGACCCGCGCGGCGTAGATCTGCAGAGCAATGAAGAAGGCCACCACCGCCGCGACGACGACAGGCATGAAGAAGTTGATCCCCGCCTTGCCCCAAATCTGCAGACCAAAGATGATCAACCCCGCCAGCGGGCCCAGCAGCAGCCAGCGCCACCGACTGCCCGGCTCGTAGAAAAGCCTTTCCTCGGCGGTCGATGCCTCAGACATGTTCATTCCCATCGAACCAGTCCTGCGCGGTAGGCCTGATGATCAGCACATTGGCCACGATCAGGGACAGCGCGGCGATAAGCAGCACCGGGCCTACCGACCCGGAACTGGCCATCGCGATGGCGCCGAGCACTGAGACCACCGAAAGCGCGATCAACGCTCGGCGAAAACGCTTGTCCCCCTGTCGCGTCCGCCCGGCAAGAAACGCGATGCCGATCGCCAACAGAATGCACAGCACCCCCCACGCCCGAGCGAAGGCGATGAGGTTTCGCACCTGCTCATCGGTCACCTCGGGCTTGGCATGGGCACGCAGCTCGGCGAAGCGCTGACTGACACCTGCCAACCCGTTGAGGAAAAGCAAGGCCGCCGAAACCACCCAGAACCAGAACGCCACGTCGACGATGCGCGGGCGAGGTTGATCGGGTGTCATTCGGGCAGCGTATCGGGGTGCTAGCGCTGCCTCGTCAGGTACGCGGTGGAGTCCTCTCGATGCAGCAGGAACAACCCACCACAGATCAGGACAGCCGCAGTGATCCCCGAGAGCGCCTGCACGATCGCCGGCACCCCCTCCAGGCCGAACATCCGTGTTGCGGTGAACACCACCGATCCCACCGCTCCACCGGTCAGAAAGGTCCGCGCCAGCCGATAGCCCGCGCGCATCAGGAAGATCGCAGTGGCGACGAGGGAACCCACCACAACGACGATGAACCCGTTGAAGGCGTACACCGACCACAGCGGGGCGGCCTTGCGCACCTCGGGGTCCACTTCCCATTGCCCGACGTTCGCGGCCATATAGCTCACGATCATCAGCGGAAGCGCGGCCAGCCACAGCCAGCAGCCGGTGTCGATATCGATGGGTCGCGGCTTGGCCGGATCGCTCGGGGGTTGTCCAGCCAATCCGCCGGAATGGTGCGGATCGGGATACATCACCCGACCACGGTAGTGGAGGGCGACGAAGCAGTGCTCAGGGCAACGCAGGCGGCTACAGATGTAGTGCCAGAATTCCTCGTGGTAGCCGGTTTCAGCCTCACTGCCAGCTACGATTGCGTGCTATGGGGACGCCGATCATCACCGGCGCCGGGGGCAGGCTGACGCACAAGCTGCGCGACTGGCGCAGCTGGGTTGAACCGAAACACATCTGGTGGGCGCTGCTGATCGTCGCGCTGGCCGTTTCTGCCATTTTCGGCGGGCTCCGCACAACGAATCCGAAAGCCAAATACGTCGAACTCAGTGCCGGCCAAACCTTCAAGGGAAACCAATTCCACGTGACCGTGTTGTCCGCCAGACGGGAGTTATTGGGATGGGGTAACAATATCGGCGCCAACGCACCCGGGCGCACCCCGCCGCCCGCGGGCCAGGTGTACCTCGTCATCGAGGCCGACGTCGAGAACGTCAGTGCAGAGGCCGCGGATGTCCCGGCAAAATCGGGAGTCGACGGTTCAGGGCCCGCACTCGTACAGGCGGGGCTTAAGCCCGACAAGCTATCCAACCTTGGTGGCATCCGGATCGACTACCCGGCAGCCACCGAACTTGTCCAGCCTGACTTAACCAACCGGATGGCATTCGTCATCACCGGTGCCGCCGACAAGCTGCGGGTAGGTACCGCCCTGACGGTTCAGGTCAACGATTTTGAGTATGTCCCGAAGACCGCGCCGCAGGAAGGGTACGAGTGGGCAGCCTCCGATAAGCACGGCATCTACCGCCTGACCATCGAGGACAGCCGGTGAAACGCAGGCCACTGCTACGCCGCGCCATTGTCTGGATCACCGCGACGGTCCTCATGGCTATCGCCATCTTCTTGCGCAATCACCAAGTCGACGATCAAAATGCTCACGCGCCCATCGATATTCATGGCAGCGTGGAGCAGCCGCTAGTAGGCCGGAACGTCACCGCATCTGTCGACCGCGTACGACTTACCCCACTTATCCATGCCGATTGGGGTGATGACAAGCCCGACGACTTCCGCGCACACAACGATGCGACATTCGTCGTATTCGAGGTGACCGTCGCGAGCGTCGTCGCAAATGGATTCGGGTTCAGCGACTTCCACATCGGCGACAAGACTTTCGGATCTCAGTACGTCGGGTTCCCACCTAGCATCGAGCAATTGACCCCAGGATTCCCCTCGAAGGGACGCATCACCTTTGAGATACCGGGCTCGCTGACGCAATCCGTGGGCTATCTCCGAGTCGTGGGCGACAAAGATCCCCGGCTGGACTCCCGACTGGTGTTCGCCGTCGATCTCACGAAAGTTGAACGGCTTCCATCTATCACCCTCAAACGAGGAATCGCCGGATGACGAGCTGGTTGCGTCGCAACACCCTCGCTCTCGCGGTGATCGGGATCATAGTTCCGCTGTACTACTTCATTGGCTTTGTGCCGCGGTTCAACGAGTACGCAAAGACCCGCTCCCCAGATCCTGACATCACGGTCCAGTACGGCCATTCGACGGAACTCAGGGGAACGACCTGGTCGGTGCAGAAAGTGCTGCGAGAGAAGGAGAGTCGATCCGCATTCAGCCCCGGACCGCTTCCCGATGGCTATGAGACCTTCAGAATCCTGTTCGGCCGTGAGCCCGCGGGGGCTCCTACGATCGGTACGCACTGCGAGGCAACCCTGGTAGCCGGCGAAATCCGTTGGGGATACCGAATAATGGGGTATGGCGTTGGCGGGACAAATGTCAACATCTCCAAAGGTCCAGCCGACACCACCACTCGCTGTGACGAGCCGGAGACTTTTCAACTGGGTTTTCTCGTCCCTAAGGGAACAAACCCGGACGCCGTGGAGATCGCATTCAGTTTCAAAGATGCCACCGAGCAGAAACCCACGGTCGTACGATTCGTGTTGCCGCGCTAGGCCTTCGTGGTCGCGGCTACAGATTCGCGGTTGCGGATTCCCTGTACGAACAACGCGTAAACCCACACAATCAGACAGGTCCGCAGGATCCACAGCACCAAGTCGGCGATAGCGCCAATAGCGGGAGAAACCGCCATCCACCAATCGATGCTGTGCGGTCCCACCAGCTCGAAAATCTGCCGGACCAGCCAGCCCGGCCTCCCTGGCACCTCACCCCGGTTCCCAAGCAGCCACACCACACCGGTGTAGCTACAGATGTACAGGGCTAGCGGCACCGGACCGACGTGCGTGATCACGTATACGGCATCGCGCAGCGCGTTAACCTGCGCCTCAAATGGCCACGCGAACAGCGGTGTACTGCGCTTCTGCCCCAGCCATTCCGCCGCCGCCTCTCCCCTGCGCCCACCAAGCACCGCCCGACGGGCATCCGCCCAGTTCGTGGAGGGGACGAGTGCGTACACCACACCGGCCATCGCAAGCCAGCCCAACGGGACCACGGACACCGCGACCACCTGCCCCACCAGCCAAGCGGCCGCCGACCACACCGTCTCGGCCCCGGGGATATGCGACATCAACTCCTGACGTTCCTGCATCACCCAGACGACGACCTGTCGGTGCTCCAACCAATTCTTGACATTCAGGTTGTTCAACCAGTTGCCGATGAGCAGATAAATCCATGCGGCTTCGAAATAGAACTCGATCAGAACCACCCAACGAGGCAGCCGGTCACGAAATCGCTTGAGCCCCAGGCGAAGAAACAGCACGATCGCAACGACGATCAGAGTCAGCATCGTGACCTGGATGAGGTAGCCACTATTGTCCCGGAAAACCGTGGCGTTGTATGCCTCGAACTGGAAGTCGTCGTAATCGTTGACCACGTACTTCCAGCCTGTGTAGAACGCAATAAAGGGCAGCACCGCGGACGTCATTGAGCTGGTGACCTGTTGACGCCTGCTAGCCGGTGCATCCGGCGTTTGTGGCGGCCAGTTCTCGATCGCGGGACGCATCACCAACAGCATCCCGATGAGGGCGCCAAGTTGAGCTAACAATGCCAACGGCAGCACAAAGGCGGACAACAGCGGATGGATGGTGGTCACCTTGACCGCGAGACGCATGAACAAGCCGCCGACAAAGTGACCAACCAAATACAGCGCAATCAGCTGCGGCAGCACCGCCCACGCACGCGCGGCCACGGTCCGCAACACCCCCAGCATGACGCGATCCTAAGGCCTGCTCGGCGATGGGACACGCAGCACGGCAAACTCGGTACTACACCTCTAGTCGGCGAGCCAGCCCGCGACATCGGCCGCCCAATAGGTCAGCACGATATCGGCGCCCGCGCGCCGGATCGAGGTCAATGTTTCCAGCGCCATGGCCTGCAGGTCGATCCAGTTGTTCTGCGCGGCAGCACAGATCATCGAGTACTCTCCCGACACCTGATACGCCGCGACGGGTACCGGCGACACATCGGCCACCTGCCGCAGCACATCGAGGTAGGCCATCGCCGGCTTCACCATGAGAATGTCGGCGCCCTCGTCGACATCGAGCTCGGCCTCGCGCAGCGCTTCGCGCCCGTTGGCCACGTCCTGTTGATAGGTCCGCCGGTCTCCCCGCAGCGAGGAACCCACGGCCTCCCGGAACGGCCCATAGAACGCCGAGGCGTACTTGGCGGCATAGGCCAAGATGATGACGTCGGTGTGCCCGGCGGCGTCCAAACCGTGACGAATGGCGGCAACCTGACCGTCCATCATGCCGCTGGGAGCGACCACGTGCGCGCCCGAATTGGCCTGCACCACTGCCATATCCACGTACTGCTTGAGCGTCGCATCGTTGATGACCCGGCCCGTTGCGTCGACGATGCCGCAGTGTCCGTGATCGGTGAACTCGTCCAGGCAGGTGTCCGCCATCAGCACCGTCGAGTCACCGAGATCACCCGCCAAAATCGACAGCGCCCGGTTGAGGATGCCATCGGGCGCCAGTCCGGCACTGCCGGTGGCGTCCTTGTCCTTCCCCTGCGGAACACCGAACAGCATGAGCCCGCCGACGCCGGCCTTCACGGCGTCATGAGCAGCGATCCGTAGTGATTCCAGGCTGTGCTGCACCACGCCCGGCATGGACGCGATCGGGCGCGATTCCGTCACGCCGTCGGCCACGAACATAGGCAACACCAATTGCCGTGGTGCCAACGTTGTTTCGGCCACCAACCGGCGGATCGCCGGGGTGGCCCTCAGCCGACGCGGACGCTGGTTCGGAAAAGACACGGCAACGGCCTCCGTTATGTCTCCGCTTACCTTCTGCGGCTCTTCTTACGCGGGGGCGGCAGCGCACCCTCGGTACGCAACCGGGCTGCGTGCTCAGCAAGCGCCTCGACCAGCGGACCGACGGCAGCGGTCTCCGGCTGCACATCCACCCGCAGGCCGAATTCGATTGCGGTCTCGGCGGTTTTGGGTCCGATGCACGCCACGATGGTGCGGGCGTGCGGCTTCCCGGCGATACCCACCAGGTTGCGGACGGTCGAGCTCGAGGTGAAGCACACGGCATCGAAGCCACCGGTCTTGATCATCTCGCGCGTCTGTGCCGCTGGCGGGGCCGCCCGCACGGTGCGGTAAGCCGTCACGTCATCGATTTCCCAGCCGCGCTCACGCAGGCCCTCGGCGAGGGTTTCGGTGGCGATATCGGCCCGGGGCAGCAGCACCCGGTTCACCGGATCGAAAACGTCGTCATGGGGCGGAAACTCGTCGAGCAGACCCAGCGAGGACTGCTCGCCCTCGGGGACGAGCTCGGGGTTAATACCGAAGGCGCGCACCTTGTCGGCGGTCGCCTGGCCCACGCACGCGATCTTCACACCGGAGAACGCGCGAGCATCCAGACCGAACTCGCCGAACTTCTCCCACACCGCACGCACCGCGTTGGTGGAGGTGAAGACCACCCACTGGTAGCGACCGTCGACCAAACCCTTGACGGCCCTTTCCATTTGGGCGGGGCTGCGCGGGGGCTCCACGGCGATGGTGGGCACCTCCACAGGCAGGGCTCCGTACCCGATGAGCTTGTCGCTCATCTCGCCGGCCTGGTCCTTGGTGCGTGGCACCAACACGGTCCAGCCGTACAGTGCGCGGCTCTCCCACCAATTGAGCTTGCTGCGGCCACTCACCACGCGGCCGATCGTCAGCACCAAAGCACCGGTCATCGGTCCATGTGGGTCGTTGGCGTCCACCGGAACACCGTCGATCAGCGTGGCCAGCGTGGTCTCCACCGTGCGCTGCGCGCAGGTGGTGCCCTGCGCCGTCACCGCGACCAGAGTCTGATCGGAGAGCCCGTGCTCAAGAAGGGCCTTGGCGGCGTCGGGCACATGCGTGGGGGTTGCGTGCAGGATCAGGGGGCCGGGAGCGGCAGCCAGCGCCGCCCAGTCCACGTCACCACGTACGTCGGCGACGGTGTGCGCTGATCCCGGCGGCAGACCGGCGTAGGCGGGCACCGCGGTGCTCGACGACAGCCCGGGCAGGATCTCGAAGGCCACCTGGGTGCGGGTTACCGCGGTGACCTCAGCGAGCACCGAATCGATCGACAGCGGGTCACCGGCGACCAGCCGCACGACATCCACGCCGTTCTTGGCCTCGGCAACCAAAGTCTTGGCGACATCGGCGGGATCGCCCAGTGCGGGACGAATGTCGATGGTGAGTACCGGCTCGGCGGCGGCCTCAGTGTCACCCGAAGTGGAAGCGTCATCGCTACCCACCGCGGGTTTGACGGGCGGAGACCCGGCGGAAGGCAGGTCTGCGATGTCCAACGCGGAGCCGACGAGATCGAGCACCGCCTGCGGCACGTCGGGATCGGTGAACACCACCGTGGCACCGGTCAGCACCGCGCGCGCTCGAACCGTCAACAGACCAGGATCTCCGGGTCCGGAACCAACGAACAGGATGCGCCCTGGCTTCTTGCGCCCTCGGGTCACTACTGCCTCCCAATCAACGACGTTACGTCGCGCTATGCCGTGCCTATCAACGGCCCATCAGTGCTCGCGCACCGAGATCAAGCAGCTCCCTCGCAACCGCGAGCCCTAGCTCTGCGGCCCGCTCAGGGGTGCCAATCCCGGAGGCCCGAATCACGTCAGATCCGTCCAGCGCCGCCGCACACCCGCGCAGCGACAGTTCGTCGAAGACGCGGCCATCCTCATCAATCGACTCGACCACCTCAGCGATCGCGCCGACCGGTGCGGTACACCCCGCCTCCAGCTCGGCAAGCAGCGCCCTTTCGGCAGTCACCGCGGCGCGCGAGTCGGTGTGATCGAGTTCCGCCAGCACAGCCACCAGATCGGTGGCCTCACTGCGGCACTCCACCGCCAGCGCTCCTTGAGCCGGTGCGGGCAACATCTGCACCGGCTCCAGTGACTCGGTGATGCGGTCCAGACGTCCGATACGGGCCAAACCCGCTCGAGCGACTACCACAGCATCAAGATCACCGTTAGAGACCCTGCTCAACCTGGTATCCAGGTTGCCTCTTAGGGGGCGAATTTCCAAACCGAGACCCAGTGCTCTAAGCTGCGCGGCCCGTCGCGGCGACGAGGTACCGATGACGGATCCCGCGGGCAACTCCCCCAACACCAATCCGTCACGGGCCACGAGGGCGTCCCGATAGTCCTCACGAGGCGGAATGGCGGGGATGACGAACCGCGGATCGGCGGCCGTCGGCAAATCCTTGTAGGAATGCACGGCAACATCGACGACGTCATCGGCCATAGCCTCCCGAAGAGCGGCCGTGAACACCCCCACACCGATTTGCTCGACGGGTGCCGCAGACTGGTCCCCCGCCGTCGTCACGATCACCAGCTCGGCTTCGTGCCCATTCGCGCGCAGCGCATCCCGGATTACCCCGGCCTGAGTCGTCGCTAACAGACTGCCGCGGGTACCAATTCGGATCATGGATGAGCCTCTCGGGCGAAGACAGTCGGAATCAACGAGCCAGATGGGTAATGACGATCAACCACGGCTCTGTTCGCGTGTGTTTTTGGCCAATTCCGGTGCAGCCAGCGGTAATTCACCCGCAGTGGCCACTGCCTCCACGGCGTGCGGGTCGAGCTCGAAGAGCTCCCGCAGCGCCTCGGCGTAACTGTCCCCGCCGGGTGCCGAAGCCAGCTGCTTCACCCGCACCGTGGGGGCGTGCAAAAGCTTGTCGACGACACGGCGAACCGTCTTGGCGACCTCGTCGCGTTCGGTACCGGCCAAGCTCGGCAGGCGCCCGTCCAGGCGCAGCAGCTCGGCCTCCACCACCTCGGCGGCCCGCTGACGCAACGCCGTCACCGTCGGGGTGACCTCGGCCATCCGCTCACCGGTCAGATACCGAGCGACCTCGTCGTTGACGATCTGGCGGGCCGCACCCGCATCGTTGGCGGCCGCACGCGCGGTGGGCTCACGCTGGATGCGCTCCATGTCCACCACGACCACACCGGGCAGCCCGGCCACCGTCGGATCGACGTCGCGCGGCATGCCCAGGTCGCAGAACACCAGTTGACGTCCGCCGCCCAGCGCTCGGTGCACGTCGGCCAGCGAGATCACCGGGCGCACCGCGCCGGTGCACGACACCACCACATCGGCCTGTGCCAGCGCCTCGTCCATGTTGTCCAGCGTGATGGCGTGCGCGTTGATACCGGCCTCGCGAGCGGTCGCGGCGAGCCGCTGCGCACGCTCGGCGCTGCGGTTGACGATCCACAAGTTGTCGATACCGGCACGGATCAGTTGTGCGGTGGCCAAGGATCCCATCGCGCCGGCGCCGACAACGGCGGCGGTGCGTCCGGGCAGGCCGTCGAGCTTGCGAGCGGCCAGATCCAGCGCCACCGACACCACCGAGGCGCCCGCCGCATCAATGCCGGTCTCCGAATGCACCCGCTTGCCCACACGCAGCGCACTCTGCGACAGCTCGTGCAGCACCCGGCCCACCGCCTGATGCGCTTCGGCGGTGGCGTAGGCGTTGCGCACCTGGCCCAGCACCTGCTGCTCGCCGATGACCATGGAGTCCAGGCCGCTTGCCACCGCGAAGAGGTGCTCGACGGCGGCCTCGCTGTACCGGACGTAGGCGTACTTGGTGAGCTCGTTCATATTCAACGCGGCGTGCTGGGCGATGGCCTCACCGATGACTGTCAGACCGCCGTGAAAGGCCTCGACCACGGCATATACCTCGATGCGGTTGCACGTCGAGAGCACCATGACCTCGGAAACGAGGGGGGATTGCAGAATCTGTTCGATGATCTTGGGCTGGTCGGACTCGCCGATCGCCAATTTCTCCAGCACCGGCACGGGGGCGCTACGGTGCGAGGCTCCGAACAGCAGCACACTCACCGCAGGTCACTCCGAAAACAGCGCGGACAGGCTACATCCCCAGCGTGAGGCTCTTCGCGCAAGCGGCTCATCAGTGCCGTCTGTTCTTCGCGCACGCGGCTCATCACCGGCCAGCTCCCTTGCTTTGGTGAGGGTCGAACTTCTAGAACGGTAGCCCGTAAATAGCCAGTGGGCAAAATCCAAACAGCCTGTTATTTGTCCCGTTTCAGGTCGGCCCGAAGCCGCGGTTCATCGACTTCCCAATAGCTGTGCTCGTGACCGTCCAGCAGCACCACGGGCAGACGGTCGCCGAACTCTGCCCGCAGCGAAGAATCGGTGACCGCCGCCTCGTCCACATCGGTCACCGTGAGCGGGACATCGAACTCGTCGGCGAGGGCCCGCAGCTCGCGGTGCGCCTGTTCGCACGCCGAGCAGCCCATCCGGGTCAGCAGCGTTAGCGACGTCATATGCCAATTCTGCCACCAGGTCCCCGCGCAGCCCGCGCCGCTCAGTAGGGTTGAACCGCATTCGGAAACGGCGCACAGGAAGGGCGGGTAAGCCAGGCATGACCAGCCCCCAGATCAACGGCGAACCCCCTGCCGAAGGCTCCCCGGACGAGCAGCCGCTCGTCGACGCTGCGGCGCAGGAGCTGGCCGAGGATGTAGCACGGGCCGCGTCCTTCGCCGAGGCCGACGCGGCAGCGGAAGTCGAGGAGGCACCCGGTCCCCCGCCGGCAGATCTCACGGCGGCGGCGTTCTTCGACGTCGATAACACGTTGGTACACGGGTCTTCGCTGGTCCATTTCGGCCGCGGCCTGGCGCAGCGCGATTACTTCCAGTACTCGGACATGCTTCAGTTCGTCTGGGCGCAGGCGAAGTTCCGGTTGACGGGTCGCGAGAACTCCGACGATGTCGCAGCCGGTCGCCAGAAGGCGCTGTCGTTCATCGAAGGCCGCAGCGTCGACGAATTGGTCTCGCTCAGCGAGGAGATCTACGACGAGACGATCGCCGAGAAGATCTGGCCGGGAACCCGCGCGCTGACGCAGATGCACCTCGATGCGGGACAACAGGTGTGGCTGGTGACCGCGACGCCCAAGGAGCTTGCGGACACCATCGCGCGGCGGCTAGGGCTCACCGGCGCGCTGGGCACGGTCGCCGAATCAGTGGATGGGGTGTTCACCGGACGGCTCGTCGGCGACATCTTGCACGGGCCAGGCAAGGCGCGCGCGGTACGCAACCTGGCCATCCGTAACGGCCTGAACCTCAAACGCTGCACCGCGTACAGCGACAGCGTCAACGATGTGCCGATGCTCTCGCTCGTCGGTACCGCAGTGGCCATCAATCCCGACGCGGAGCTACGGGATGTGGCACGGCGCCGCGGGTGGGAGGTCCGCGACTTCCGCACCGCCCGCAAGGCGGCCCGCGTCGGTGTTCCGTCAGCGGTACTGCTCGGCGCCGCGGGCGGAGCATTGGCGGCCGCGCTGGCCCGTCGAGAGAAGTGACCGTCACGCATTACCGCTGCTGATAGGCTCAGCGCCGCTCGAACTGCCTCGATTCTTCACTGACCTTGCTGCGAAATGAGTTAATCCATGGCTATCCGCCAAGACATCATCGGAACTCACTACCGCTACCCCGATTACTTCGAGGTCGGCCGCGAGAAGATGCGTGAATTCGCCTCGGCCATCAAGGACGAGTGCGAGGTGAACTCCGGCGTCGTTGCCCCCGTCACCTTTCTGGCGGTCGCGGGCCGGCGCGTGCAACACAAGATCTTCACCGAGATGGATCTGCCCATCAACGTGGCGCGGGTGCTGCACCGCGACCAGAAGCTCAAGTTCCATCGCCCGGTCCGGGTCGGCGACAAACTGTATTTCGACAGCTACTTGGACAGCGTGCTGGAGTCGCACGGCATGGTGACCGCCGAGGTGCGCGCCGAAGTCACCGACGCCAGCGGCGAGCCGGTCGCGACGAGCATCGTCACCATGATCGGCGAGGCGGAGGGGCACGAAACCGACACGGCCTCCATGGCCGCCAATATCGCCTCTCATCGCAAGGGCTAGATGCGCCTTCGGCTAAAACGGAAGGCGCTGGGAGTGGTTCCGAACCAGCGCTTGCAGGATCGGGTGAACACACTCTGCTCGGCGTAGCCAAGCTGCCGGCTCACATGCCCCAGACTCAGATCGGTATCGGAGAGCAGCCGCTCGGCGGCCTCACGGCGGGTCTCGTCCACGAGCTCGGCGAAGGTGGTGTCCTCGGCGGAAAGTCGTCGCTGCAGCGCCTTCGGATGCACACCGAGATGTAATGCGATGTCTTCCAATCCGATCGCCCCGGTGGGCAGCAGCTGCCGGATGAGGATCCGGGCCATCTGACTGGAATCCGGTTTGCGGTTGGCGAGGGTGCCCGTCAAGTAGTCGATGGCGGTCTGGTGCACGAGAAGGTCTTTGGGCAGCGATCTCTGCATGTCGGCAGCGCGCAGGGTGAACCCGCCGACGGGCTCACAGAAGTACGACTGGCAGCCGAAGTACCGCTGGTATCCCGATGCCGCGGTGAGGGCTTGGTGCGGCAGGTGAACAGATACGGGCCGATAATTGCTGCCGAGGAAATGGTGCAACACCCGCAGTGTGACACCCAAGGACAGCTCGACCGCCTGTGCCTGCGGCGGCGCCGGGTTGAGTAGATACTCGAACTCAAACCGGCACAGTGCAGGATCGGGATGACCGGTGATCCGGGCGTTGATGGCGGGACAGTATGCGGCCATGAACTTTTCGAGGATGGCGAAGGCATCGGACACGGTCGCCGCGGTGCGTGCCGCCAACCCGACGGGCCCCAGAATCTCGATACCCTGCCGCCGAGCCAATTGCCGTCCGAAGTCGGGCGCCTTCAAGGCCACGGCGGTGTCCTCCAGCGCGCGTGCCCCATTCGGCAAGGAGATGAAACGCTCATAGGATCCGGCGTCGGCGGGCGAAACCCGGGCCCCGGCAAGCAGTTTGCTGCCATCGCCGCCGAGCTCGGCCACCAGTTGGTGGTAATTGGTCAGCGCCGAGCCTCTGATCACCGACATGTCCCAAACTGTCAAATAATTGTCGTCCAATGTCAAGACAAGCAGGTCGGAAGTGCTGCACGATCAACGTTCGGCGATCTGGATCGCCACAACAGGAAAGGGTGGGCCCGTGAAGATTTGGTGTACGCAGTGGACCAGATTACTGGTCATCGTGAGCACTGCCGCGTTGGCGGCTGGACTCACGGGATGCTCGAAAGAACCCAAATCTGAGCAACTTTCGCCCGCCGACGCCAAGGGCATCGCCATGGATGCGTATGTCTACGGCTACTCGCTGGTCACGGTGGAGATGACCCGCCGCATCATGACCAACGTCGAGAAGATTGAATCTCCGCGCGCGCCAATGGGACAGCTCATGCGGATGCGGGAGTATCCGAACGCTCAGTTCCGGGATATCACGGCTCCGAACGCCGACACCCTCTATACCAACGGCTTCATCGACGTCGCCAAGGAACCGTGGGTGCTGAGCCTGCCCGAGGCCAACGACCGGTACTACCTGTTCCCGATGCTCGATGGGTGGTCCAATGTCTTCGAAGTTCCCGGCAAGCGCACCACGGGCACCGGACCGCAGACTTATGCCATCACCGGCCCCGGCTGGAAAGGCACACTGCCCCAAGGCGTCAAGGAGTACAAGTCGCCGACATCCATCGTGTGGCTGCTCGGCCGCACGTACTGCACGGGCACGCCGGAAGACTATGCCGCTGTCCACAAGTTGCAGGACGAGACCACGCTGGTGCCGCTGAGCTCGTACGGCAAGCCATACACCCCGCCGGCCGGCAAGGTGGACCCGAGCATCGATATGAAAACCCCTGTGCGCGATCAGGTGAACAAACTGAGCACCAAGGAGTACTTCGATCTGCTGGCCTCTCTGATGAGGGACAACCCACCCGCCGAGGCCGATAAGCCCATGGTGGAGAAGATGGCCAAGATCGGCATCGAGGCCGGCAAGCCCTTCGACCTCGACAAGCTCGGCGCCGGAACCGTCGGCGAGCTGCAGTCGGTGCCCAAGGAAGCCTTCGCCAAGATCATGGCCCATTTCAAGGATGCCGGCGACAACATCAACGGCTGGGTATTCACCACGAAGACGGGCCAATACGGCACCGAGTACCTGCAGCGCGCGACGATCGCCGCCATCGGTCTGGGCGCCAACCGGCCTCAAGACGCCGTCTACCCCACCTCAGAGGTCGACAGCACCGGTGAGCCCTACGACGGCGCGAACAAGTACACGCTGCACTTCGCCAAGGATCAGCTGCCTCCCGCCGAGGGATTCTGGTCGCTGACGATGTACGACGAGGGCTACTTCTTCGTGGACAACCCGCTCAACCGCTACACGCTGAGCCAGCGCAACACGCTCACTCCGAACGCCGATGGTTCGGTGGATCTGTATCTGCAGCGCGAGAACCCGGGACCCGAGAGGGAAGCGAACTGGCTGCCCGCACCGGCCGGGAAGTTCAACCTCATGCTTCGCCTGTATTGGCCCAAGGAAACGCCGCCGTCGATCATTGACGGCACTTGGAAACCGCCTGCCGTTCAACGTGTCCCCTGATCTGAGGAGTCCATATGAAACTGATTGCCACAAGCCTGTTCACCGCTCTCGGCGCCGCGGCGCTCATCACCGCTGCGGTCGCGAACGCCGAACCGGACCGCCCGGACAACTGCACGGCGGCCGACCTGGCCGGCGTTTCGGCGGGCGTCGCGGCGTCCACGTCGAGCTACCTGTTCACCCATCCGGACGTCAACGAATTCTTCACCGGCCTGCAGGGGCGTCCGCACCCAGAGGTGCAAGCCGCAGTGAAGGGCTACATGGAGGCCAACCCGGACACGGCAGCAGAGCTGCGCGGCATTCGGCAGCCGCTCGTCGATCTGCGGGACCGATGCCAGCTGCCCGCCGCCGCACCGCAGGTACAGCCATGAAGCGCCTAGTGGGTACGGCGATTGCGTTGCTGGCCGGGCCGGCGGCGCTGATCGTCATCGCGCCGTCCGGCACGGCCAACGCCGACGTATGCGTGGGAGCCGGACGACGTGTGCAGGTCAGCGGCTGCGCCAACATCGCCGACGCGGTGCAACCGTACGTGCCTCCCCCGGCGTACTACGCCCCGATGCCGGAGGATCCTCCACCACCACCTCCGGGGCCGAATGTCAGTGCGTGCGTGCACTACAACGGCCGCTGGGTGAGCGCTGGAGGCTGCAACCCCTAGCGGGTGATGTACTCGACGAGCGCCGGGTGCAGCCGGTGCCGGCCAAAATCGGCGGCCGGGTCGGGCCGCCAAAAGATCGGCAGGTCGTTCTCCTCGGCTGCGCGATGGCATTTGATCAGCAGCTCATCATTCAGGGGTTCGACAGCCCGCTGGCTCAGTGCTGATTTGAGCTCGTCGGGCAGTGCCCTCCAGATTGCTTCAGGGTTCAGATCCTCGGTCACACAGCGCCTCTCACTCTTGCCCAGGGCACTGACCAGTGCCCTGGAGTCGCTTTTCCCGACCAGATCCTGGGTTGATCACTGCGCCACGCCGCTATTGGCCACTTCAGCCACACTCACCTGAGTGCCGGGGGTCGTCAACGAGTCGCGCAGGATGATCGCCGAAGGCTCAGCCCCGGCGGGGATATCGAACGCTATGGACGCCACCACGCTGTCGCCGGGACCCAAGTCTGCGCCGAGCAAGGGCTGCGAGGCCGTCTGGTCCGCGCCGAAGGTTTGATCGCCCGCAACGAGTTGCTGAATGGCAGGCTCGAACCGCTGAGGAGTATCGCCGTCATTGACGACACGCACACCGACCAGAACGTGACCGCCCTGCACGGCTTGGGGCAGTGCGGGATCGCCTGTCACCGGGGATGCCGTGACGTCAGTCACGGCGACGGCTAACTGGCCGACTCGCACCTCGCGCCTAAGGACGCCACCATCGGGTGTCACCGAAGCAACTTCATGAACTAGCGTCGATCGAGAGCCACTGAAGTTCCTGCCGTCTTCGATACCCACCAGCGTGGCAACCACAATGCAGGTCGCGATAACACCGCCGAAGATCATCGGCGCCGCAGGAAAATTGCCCGCGCCGCCGCGCGGATCGGCGACACCATTCTCACCTTCCTGCAAAGGTCGAGTCACAATAATGATCCTCAATTCGGGGTAGCGGTATCGCAGCTGAGGCCCCCCTCAATGGACAAGAGGCTAACATCAATAGAGCCTATCGGCACTGCAGAACATTCGTTACAGGCGATCACCAGCTGTTTGCGAGGAACTACCGATAGTCCGTGATGTCAGGTCTGCCTGCCTTTGCTACTTCCGAGACCCGGATGGTCCGCACCCGAGACCAGCGACTATGATGGCAGGTGAACGATGCGGTCATCTCTGCGGTCATCTCTGCGGGCGGCCTGTTTGCCACTGGATATCCCTCGGCGTTCGGGGCAGCGCACCGCCACGATGGGTCGGGGCGGCCGGTCACAAGGAGCGCTCAGCGTCCCGTTCTACACCGAAATTGTGGTCAGCCGTACTGGGCAGCAAGCTTGCCGATCACGGTGGTGAACTCGTCCATGGTGGTGTCGAGGATGTCTTTCACAGACTCGACCGCACCAATGCGCCCGGCGACCTGACCGCCGAGAGGTACGAAGGTGTCCATGTTGCCTCCGAAGTAGAGGTCCAACGGATTCCCGGTTTCCAGCAGTGACACCAGATCTCGCCGTTCCATCTCCTCGGTGCGCTCGCTGCGTAACGCGCGCAGGCCCGGCTTGGTCAGCCGGTTGAGCAGCACGGTGTCGGTCTCGCGGGCCGCGACCACCGCCGCCTTCCAATTGCCATGGATGGGCGACTCAGCGGCCGACATCATCCGGGTGCCCATCTGCACACCCTCGGCGCCGAGCGCGAACGCGGCGGCCATCGACGCACCGTCACAGATGCCTCCGGCGGCGATGATGGGCACGTCGACGTGTGAGCGCACCAGGGGCAGCAGCACCATGGTGGAGGCACCCTTCGGGTCTTTGAAGCCACCGCCCTCGACGCCCTCCACCACCAGCCCATCGACTCCGGCGTCGACGGCCTTGAGCGCGGCAGCCAGCGTAGGGACCACGTGAAAGACTGTGAGCCCGTTGTCTTTCAGGATGCGTGTGTACTTGTTGGGGTCCCCCGCGCTCGTCGTCACGAACGTCACGCCCTGATCGACGACGAATTGCGCAATGGCCGGGTCTCGCACGAAGGCCTGCGCGATGTTCACGCCGAACGGTTTGTCGGTGAGGTCACGCATGGCGCGGATCTCGCCCTTGATGGCGTCGAGCTCGCCGGAGCTGGTTTCGATGATGCCGAGCCCGCCGGCATTGCACACCGCGCTCGCCAGTTGTGCCCGCGCGATCCAGCCCATCGGGGCCTGCACGATCGGCCGCTCGATGCCCAGCAGTTCGGTCACCCGGTTGGAGATCATCAGCCGATTAGAGCAGATTCGCGAGCAGAACCCTCCGGATCAACAGCACGGAATTGAAACGCCGTGCGATTAGAGATGTTGGACGCCGCCTATCCAAGTCTGGGCAGGAACCAGATGCTTCAGTTCCTGAGCCGGCACGAGATAGGGGTCGACGGGCCAGACGGTGAAATCGGCTGCGTAGCCAGGAAGTAGCCGGCCCCGGAGCCCTTCCTCGCGCAGCAGCTGGGCGGCCCTGGTGGTATGTAACGTGACGGCAGTTTGTCGATCTACCGCCTCGCTCTCGCCACGCACTCCGGCAATGGTCTGTCGCGTTGTCAGGCCCCATACCGAGTGCATAGCCCCGAACATGCCAACCGGGTAATCCGAGCCCGCCGCGACCGTCACACCGGCTTCGACCCAACTCCGCACGGGGAAAAGCCTTTCTACGCGTTCAAGACCCCAGTACGTTTCCTGCACGTGGGCGACGTCGTGCAGAAGTGGGTGCTGGATGGTGACGGCAACCCCGAGTGACGCAGCCCGGCGGCGCTGCTGGGCCGTCGCCAGACCGCCGTGTTCGATAACGAGGCTGCCTACGGGAAGCGCTGGATGCCGCGCGCGTACCCGGCCGAAGATGTCGAGCAGTTCTCCCACCGCCCTGTCGCCATAGGCGTGCACACCAACTCTCCAGCCTGCCGCCAGCACTCGTTCGATCGCCCGTTCAAGCCGGGTTGGATCCCAGGTGAGGAAGCCGAAGTAGTCGTCCCTGCCCGCGTAGTGCTCGCAGGTGGCCCCCGCTTCCAGCCCACCGTCAAAGACAAACTTCAAACCCCAAATCTGAAGGTATGCATCATTATTCGAATGCCATGGGGCGAGCTCCGCAAGCACCTGCGCCAGCTCGGAATCGCTGGACATCGGGGCGATACCGACAAGCACGCGCATGCGGACATGCAACGCCCCCGCGTCGCGGGCCGCCTTGAGGAACGCCAGATCCCACAGCGGCACAAAGCAATCCCGAACTGTCGTGATGCCAGATGCCACATACCTACGGCTGGCAACTCCCATCGCCGCAATCCGTTCGGATTCCGTAACCGCGGGCATCGCCTTGGTCACTGAAAACACCGCGTTGTCAAGAAGGCGTCCGTCTAGCCGACCGTCTACATCGCGCCCAAAGTGGCCACCTGGCATATCGCCGACGTCCTCGCACACCCCAGCGGCCGCTAGCGCAGCACTGTTAGCCACCGCATTGTGGCCACCACGTTTGACCAAAATGGGCACGAGGACGCTCACCGAGTCCAGCTCGGCACGTGTCGGCAGCCGGCGCTCTGCCAAATTGAGCTCCTGCCAATGACTTCCAGTAACAACCCACTGCCCCGTCGGCGTCTTGGTGACCTGACCGCCGAGCAGGTCCAGCAGCTCCGCGACAGACCGTACATCGCATGGCTCCACCGAACCCACGCTCTCGATCGCCGCCATGAGGTGTGTATGCGTGTCGTCAAATCCTGGAAGTACATAGGAGTCAGAGAGGTCGACGCTGCGCGTTGCGGGCCCGACCAGATCTGCGAGCTCACTCTCGCTGTCTGCCGTGGCAACGACATAGCCGTCCGTCACCGCGAACGCCTGCCGACGCACCTCCGGTAGATCCGGGTCGGGATACAGAGCCTTTGCCCTAACGACGAGATCAGCCTGCCGGACAATGGAATCCACTATCACTCCGTTCGATTCTCGTCATGCAGAGCCGGTCAGTCAGCGATCGGAATACGCGTCCCCTCGACAGGAACAATGTCGATCAGGGAATCCAGCGCGGCAAGCATCCGGACCGGATCACTGCGCACATCACTAGGCAAGTCGTCGATCTTCCACACACCTTCACTGCCTGCAGGCGTCCAGCCTGACACGAAAATGCAGGGAATCGCCGCAGAATCATTCCAGAAGTCGTGAATAACACCGCGAGGCACGAACACGAAGTCACGGGGCTGGAACACGGCACTACGGCCGGCCGCCTGCATTGAGAGCTTCCCACTCACAACATAGAAGTACTCGTCATATGTGCGATGCCAGTGCAGCCCAGGGCCGTCACCCTGGGGGGAAATCGTGTACTCAACGACCGCCGCCGCCCCCCTAGTGTCGTTGCCATCCAACAGCAATCGCACCGTGTCGTGGTTTTCTCCGCCGGGCATCCCCAGCGCGGGCAGTGCCCGCTCGTCCGCGCGACGGACAATCACACCATCCTCGTGCGGGCGTGTCACCACCTCCCCGGTTCGCGAGAGATCTGGTTTGGGATAAATGCCGAGGCTCATTGCGGTTCCTTTCTTCCAGACACAGGCGTTACGATACCATCCAGTATCGTAACGCCTGTGGGCCATACTAGCTAGTGACATGGGCCACTTGGCGACTCAACTCAGGTGGCCTTGAACAGGAGAAATCTGCGATATGGCAAGGCCGATGGACCCCAGCCGGAACCAGGCAGCTATCGACGCCACGCGGGAGTTATTGACCACGGTCGGCTATGCGGGCTTCAGCATGGACGACGTCAGCCGACGGATTGGCAGCTCGAAAAACACGATCTACCGACGATGGCCATCGAAGGTAGCCCTGGTGATGGCGTCCATAACCGGGGACACACCCCAAAGAGCTCACGCGAGTGCGTCATTGCGAGAAGACCTGCTGTCGTTGGCCGCATCGCATCTAGGCGCCGCTGACGGAATGAGCGTCCCGGTCCTCGCAGGTGTGCTCTGGGCAATGCGAACAGACCAGGAACTTGCCGACGCAGTGCTGCACGAGATCGCCGAGACCAGGAATTCTGAATTCCTGGGGGCCCTCACCGCAGCTCACGACCGCGGTGAAATCACTGAAATACCAAAGAACTGGCGTCAGATCGGCGAGCTGCTACCGGCGGTACTCATGTACCGGTTTGCCGTCAGTCAGCCGACAGACATGCACGACCTTGAACAAATCATCGACGATGTTGTGCTGCCGCTCGTGCGCCCTCCGCAATCAGCATCAGCGCACTCCCCAAGGCGCGCCTCCTCGGAGCCCCACCGGACAAAAGACAAGTCGGCCCCCAGGGATGTCCAAGTGCCCACAACGGGTACCTGGCTCGAAGGCGGGAACTAGCCGAAGAACATGTTGCGCCGGCCGGCAAGCAGCCGGTACAGCGTCTGCTGAATCGTCTCGCGCACCTGATCGGTGACTTCGAACGTCACCATCGGGTCGTCAGCGGCGGCGTCGTCGTACCCGTGCGTCGGGATGGGCGTGCCGAACTCGATATGCCACTTGGACGGCAGCGGCACCAGCCCAACCGGTCCGGCAGCCGGGAACAGGGGCGTCACCGGGAAGTATGGCAACCCGAACAACCGGGCGATCACCTTCAGATCGGCAATCATCGGATAGATCTCTTCAGATCCAACGATCGAGCACGGGATGATCGGAGCACCCGTCTTGATGGCCGCCGAGACGAACCCACCGCGACCGAAGCGCTGCAGCTTGTAGCGGTCCTTGAACGGCTTGCCCAGGCCCTTGTATCCCTCGGGGAACACGGCGGTGAGCTCGCCGGCCGACAGTAGCCGGTGCGCATCGGTGCCACAGGCCAGCGTATGTCCGGCTTTTCGCGCTAACTGACCCAGGAAAGGTGCGTCGAACACCATATCGGCCGCCAGGTTGCGCAGGGTCCGGTTGCCGGGGCAGCGGTCGTGCACGGCCACCGAGAGCATCAACCCATCTAGCGGCAGCACACCCGCATGGTTAGCCACCACCAGTGCTCCGCCGGTCGCCGGGATGTTCTCCACGCCGGTCACGTCCACTCTGAACCATCGGTTGAACAATGGCCTCAGCAAAGGTAATAGCAGCGATTCGTTGAGGTGCTCGTCAAAGCCGAAATCGTCGACGCTGTAGTCGCCGCCCACCCGCCTACGGATGAACTCAGCGACGGCGGCAATGTTGGCCGCGAGTACGGTCAGCGACTCATCATCGCCGACGTTCGCGTTGCCCTGCGCCGCGCGGATCTCATTGAGGTCGTGGATCACCGCGGCGGTATCCACGCCCGGCGCACCGCTGCCCATCGATGACGGGTGGCGTCGTCCGGCGTCGGCGCGCGCCTCGGCCCGGCGAGCACGTGCAGCATGGCGTTCCGAGTTACCCTGTAGTTGAATAACTTTCGCCTTGGTCTCACCGGCCATGCCTGTCACCTCCACCCTTAGCTACGAACTGATCTTCTGCGCGAGAGCCACCGCACGATCTCCCAATGAGCGTACCCACTCCGGCTCAATAACTGGAGTGATCCCGCGGCCTCGCACGTAATCTCCGAAAGCTCCGACCGTCGTCCATTTGGGCTGATACCCGAGCTCGGTCTTCATCCGCGTGTTGTCCACAGCGCGCCCGTATGCCAGCCAATCACGCTGTTCGGTGCTCAGTTCGGTGTAGCGGGTGCCTTTGGTGACGGACGCGATCGCCGATACCGCAAACGAAGGCACTGGGATGCCGAGCTGACCGGAGCGGCGGACCGCCTGCGACATCATCATCACGCCATCAGCAGCGATGTTGAAGGTTCCCGACTTCCCTGCCATGGTGGCCCGCTCGAGCGCACCGAGGGCGTCCTGCTCATGTAGCAGCTGCAGGCGGGCGTCACGTCCGATCATGGTGGGAACCAACGGACCCGCCAGGTATCGGGCCAGCGCGGTATCCATACCGGGACCGATCAGATTGGCCAGACGCAGGATCGTCACCGCAAGATCGGGGCGACGACGGCCCAGGCCGCGCGCATAACTTTCGATGTCGATGCTGTCACGTGCGAACCCGTCGCCAGGTGGGCGTCGTGCGCTCATCTCCTCGGTGAACATCACCGGATCGCGACCACCGGATCCGTACACCTGTGAGGTGGACTTCACGATGAGGCGCCGTACGGCGGGTGCCTTCTGGCAGGCCGCGAACAGCTGCATCGCGCCCATCACGTTCAGTTCTTTAAGCGCAGCGCGCCCACCGGAACGCGGCGAGTACGAGGCCGACGCGGTGTGTACCACCGTGTCGACCTCGCCGTTGCGAATGACCTTCGCGATGAACGGGTTGCGGATATCGGCCCGCACGAACTCGGCCCGACCCATCCTGCGCAGCAGGTCCTTGCTTGGCGCGACAGCATCCACCGCAATGACGCGGTTGATCATCGGATTCTGGACCAGGCGCGCGGCCAGGTAGCCCCCGAGGAATCGACTGGCTCCGGTGACCAGCACCACCCTGGGGTAGTGCAGATTGGTCTCACCGGTGCTCACGGACGAAGCCTAACCATCAAGGCACCAATGGGCATCCCGAGCGGACACCCACTAACGCAAGGTTTACTTACCGAGTTTTCTGCGCTGAACCCGGGTGCGGCGAAGCAGCTTGCGGTGCTTCTTCTTGGACATACGCTTACGCCGCTTCTTGATGACTGAACCCATGAACTCCTGCTACCTACTTTGAAATCGTCTTTAACGTGGGGCGGTGCACAGCGGCTCGCGCCAGCCATACACGCAGCGCCCTAACCCATCAAGGTTTAAACCAGGGTGCTGCATGACTCTACCTGCTGCGGCCCCAGGTCAAGAAACCGGCAGAGCTGACCGTCGATGCCTGGGGGTACGCCCCCACGGGTGGGGGCACCCCCACCCGCGTGCGGGGGCCTATCCGGCGTCGAAGTAAGACGCCTGCAACAGATCGTTCACGGCCTTGGCGTGCACCCGGAACGACCGACCAACCCGCACCGCGGGCAGTTCGCCGTTGTGCACGAGCCGATAAACGGTCATCTTGCTGACGCGCATCAGCGCGGCGACCTCGGCGACCGTGAGGAACTGTGCCTTCCCTGGCTGACCTGTGGCCGCTGCGTCCCGACCCGGCTTTGCGCCGGCTCCGTCCCGCGGCCCGTTCATTGAAGTCATCGCATACCCATTTCCCTTGGCACGTGTCGTGCCGCCGATCTTCCCCACCGGCGGTACGGACACGCACGTGCTAGAAGGAGAATAGCGGGACCAGTGGGGTTACTGATACCCGTGTGGGCTAATTGGTCAAGATTTGGTTAAATTACTCTGATGTGATTCCGAGCTGCTCGGAGCGTGTTTTTGCGGCGTCGACGGCCGCGTAGACGCTTGCCCGCAAACCTCCGCGTTCCAATTCACGCAGCGCAGCGGCGGTCGTACCACCCGGTGAGGTAATCGTTGCGCGAAGCTCCGCGGCGGTCGTATCGACCTCCGTACGGGTCTGTAGCCCGGGGGCACGATTTTCGTCGGATTCGGCTCGTTCGAGGAGCATCGCGGCAGATCCGGCCATGGTTTGGATGACCAGATCGGTGGCGACGGGTCGGGTGAGCCCCGAGGCGACACCGGCGTCGACCAGCGCCTCGACAAGCAGGAAGAAGTACGCCGGGCCCGATCCCGACAGCGCGGTGACGGTGTCCATCTGCGATTCCGCGACCTTGATGACTGTGCCCACGGACTCCAGCAGCTCGGCGACGGCGCTCAGCTGCTCGTCATTCGCGAACCGCCCCTTGGCGACGGCGCTCACCCCGGCGCCGACGAGCATCGGGGCGTTGGGCATCACCCGCACCACCGGTGCGCCCGCGGCCAGTTTCGATTCGAAGAAGCCGGTGGACACCCCGGCGGCCACAGAAACCAACACCTGCTCGGTTTCCCGTTCGCTGCCTTCAGCGTCCAGTTTCGCGAGTGCCGAGGCGATCTCGGTGGTCGCGCTCTCCACGTCGGACGGTTTGACGGCCACGACGATGAAGTCGGCGCCCTCGACCGCGTCGGCCACCTCGCTGACCCGAATGGAGTACGCGTCCGCGAGCGCCTTGGCCCGAGCGGGCACCTTCTCCGAGACGACGATGTCCTTGGCTTGCCGTCCGGCCCTCAGCAGCCCGGAGATAAGTGCTTCGCCGATATTGCCGCCACCGATGATTGCGATTCTGGACATGGCGACCAGCATGGCAGACCAGTTAGCACACCCGGAAACGGCTTTCTGCACGCGTGCGCACACACTGCCCGGTTTATGACTATTCGCCGATCTCGCCCAAGTGGTAGCGCACGGCCGATACCCGGACTACAAGTTACATATGCCCCAACCGCAACGCCGCGCAGAGACGGCCCCTGTTGTCCCGCCTCAACCACTCGGCACCGATCTGCCTGACGGGGTGGGCGGCTGGGCGCAACCCGAGTTCGACCGGGTCGTCCGGAAATTCGCGGCGATGTACGTCGGCCGCACCGGAGGCGGCGGACTCTGCGTCTATGTCGACGGCGAACAGGTCCTCGATATCTGGGCCGGTGATGGCCAACCAGGTGTGCCCTGGACCCACGACACCGCGCCGATCGTCTACTCGGCGTCCAAGGGGATCACCGCCACCGTGATACATCGCCTGGCCGACCGCGGGCTGCTGAGCTACGACGCTCCGATGGCCCGCTACTGGCCCGCGTTCGCGGCCAACGGCAAGGAGGCGATCACTGTTCGGGAGGTCATGGCGCACAAGTCGGGGTTGGCGGCGCTGGCCCCGATCGCGTCCACTCCAGAAGAACTGCTCGACCATGAATTGATGGAGCAGCGCCTTGCCGCCGCGCCCGTGGGGCGCTACTACGGGAAGGCCGCCTATCACGCGATGAGTTACGGATGGCTGCTGGCAGGTTTGGCACGCGCGATCACCGGCGAGGACATGCGTGCGCTGTATCGCACCGAGATCGCGAAAACCCTTGGAGTGGAAGGCATCCACCTGGGCCGACCTCCCGCCGACTCGCCGACGGTTCCCGCGGGTATCTACGCCCAGTTGGCCAAGGCCGTCACGATGCCGCTGTTGTCCCGCGGCCTTTCAGTCGGGGCACGCATTGTCGACGCCCTTCCCGGTGCCCGGGGCGCCACCGGGGCGATCCACGTACCCGGGGCCGAACGCATCGTCGCCGACGACGGGCACGCCAGCGCACCGCTCTACGACACCCAGATGGGCGCGGGGAACGCCATCTGCACCGCACCTGCGCTAGCCAAGCTCTATGCCGCACTGAGCAACCGAGGAAGCGTCGACGGCCGGGAGCTGCTGTCGGCCGCGAAGGTCGCCGAACTCGCCCGCGGACGCGGGATCAGGCCCAGCCTGCCCGTCACCCGTGATATCTGGGAACTGGGCTACCACTGCATCCCCGCACCCGGATTCGTGGGCGGTTTCGGGCACATGGGCGCGGGCGGTTCCGCCGGGTGGGCGGACCCGAAGCGCCACATCGCCGTTGGATTGGCACACAACCACCTGGTGCTGCCCAACCCGCTGCACAACGTGGCCTTCCCTCGGTTGTGGGCCGCCACCGTCCGGAGTACCCGCTAGGCGGTGACCGCGAGTGCCTGTCGGTCCTCGGCGGCGAAGGTGTCTTCCAGCTGCAGCGGTGAGTAGTCGAGGTCGATCTCAGCGAGTGGGCGACCCCGCGCGCTGTTGATGGTCCCGAAACGCCGCATGCCCTTGTCGGCGGAGTACTGCATGAACTCGTCCAACACGAGCCCGAATGGGGTGTCCTCGCCGTACAGCGCAAAGCCTTCCTCGGTGAGACGCAAGGCGATCGGGATGAGTTCATTCATGCGGGCTTCGAAGACCGACCAGTTCGCATCATCGGCAGCGACATGGCGACGGCAGGTAAAGGTGCCCCAGGCCATGTGGCGCCGCTCGTCGTCGCCAATCCGGCGGATCAGTTCCTGCATACCGGGCAGGATCCCGCGGTCGACGCAAATCTTGTGCCACGCAAAATATCCCGTGAGAGCCAGCATGCCCTCCACGACATGGTTATAGGTCACCGACGCGCGCACCTGTGCCGCCGGCGACGGATCGGCGGCCAGGTTTCCGAGCGCATCGGGCAGCTCGTCGAAGAAGATCTCGCGGTACGCCGGCAGATCATCGAGATATCCGTGCAGGTCGTCGCTGACCCCTACCGCGTCGAGCCATAGCCGGAACACCTGCGTGTGCTTGGCTTCCTCAAAGGCGAACTGGGTCAAATACATTTCATCGCCGAGCCGCCCCTCGGCGCGCATCGCCGACATGAACGGCTGAATGTCCTGGGTCACCGATTCCTCGCCCGCGATGAACTGCGCGCACAGTCGGGTGGCGTAGTCACGTTCCCGATCCGTCAGCGATTCCCAGTCGGCGCGGTCGCGCGAGAAGTCGATATCGGCCGGATCCCAGAATTTGGCATTACCGCCAGCGAACAGCTTGAGCGGCAGCGAGTCCCAGTTAAGGCCTCCTTCGCGTAGCGATCCGTAATGCGTCCGCGTCATGAGGGCCTCCTAGTGTCGACATTGACCTAGTGACCATCCTGAATGTGATCCAGCCCACAATCAAGGATTTCGTCGAATGTCGAGTTTCTGCGGGTTCCTCTCGATCTTCCGCCCAGAAGGACAACGGCCGACGAGAAACCTGCCGGGCGCCACGCGTCAACTCACTACGCTGAGCCGATGTCGGACCGGACCGTAATTTTCGCCGCACTCTCTGCCAACCCAGATGTGCTGTTTGTGCGTCCCAGCCGCGAGATCTACATGCAGGACGAACTGCACGAAGAGGCCCGAGAACAGTTGCGCCAGTTGGGCCGGCCGCCTGGCAGTCCTTACGTCGGGTGGCATCATCAGCAGTCGTCATTCGACAAGGCCGGCCGGCTGGACGGCGCGCAGACCGTCTACTTCGGCGGCGATCTCGATGCGGTCCGCGCAGTGTTGGCGGGGGTCGCCAAGGCCGGATACCTCGTGGCCGGTGGCAGTAGCGATCAAGAGCCCTTCTTCGTCGCCGCCGACGCTCACCCCACGGCTGCAGCACCCCATCAGCTCGACGCGCTGCACGTCCGGCTGCGGCTGCTCACCGCGGACTGGATGAAACAGGAACTGCGCGACGGCGAGGAAACCCTGCTGCACAATGTGATTCAGTCCGAAGAGCTCGCCGATCTACACGCGATGGCGCGCGCTGTACTACGCACACGCGGCCTGCTCACCCGCGCGGACATCGACCCCGCCGCGCCGGATTTCAGACCGGAGATGCTGGCCGAGGTGGGCGACCCGGACGCCGTGGAGACGGCCCGTCAGCTCGCCCTTGGGGACGGGTGCGTCCTGTCGTACCTCCGTCTGGTCACGGCCAGCGGCGAGGATCCGGTAGCAGCCGGTATCGCGCTGGCCGAAGAGATCCGGGCAGCCACGATGGCAGATCCCGCTCGGCAGCGCGAAAGGCTCCGCGCCGTCGCGTACGCCATCGAGCCCGCGCGCAAGGAAGTCACCCAGGACGAGTACCCCGAGGCTATCCGTAATACCTTCCTCGACGAACGGTTGCCGGTGTGGCTGCGGGCGTATGTAGCGCTGGACAGCATTAATCTGCCGGATCGCCAGTGGGCCAGCACTACACCAAGATTCGCCGACGCCTCACACGCGACCGCGCCCATCACCGATGTCGATGGATGGCTCAACGACGTCGATGCGCTCTTGAGGGAAGCCAACTTCCCGCCATCCCCCGGGTTCGATCCGGAGAACAGCGTGGATCGACAGTTCGCCACCGAGTTCCGGGAGCGCATCACGAGCAAGCATGCCGACGGCGTGCGCGCCATCCTGGCCGACCCGCTCGCCAGGGAACCGGCGCTCGCGGTGGCGCTGCAACTGCTGCACACCGAAAAGCTGCTCCGTGCTTCGGACTTGGATCCGCTGCGGAAGACCTGGAAGAAGCGCCTGTTCGTCAAGCCCGACACCTACACGCCCGCCGCTCCGGCAATCGTGACTTTCCTGGGGGCGCTGATCGAATTCTCGGATCCCTTGGGGGACAGCATCGCTCAGGTGGTGCTTGCCGACACCCGCAAGTGGTCGGCGCCAATTCGACAGTTCATCCAGGGATTGATCGCCGCCGATCAGACCGCCGTTGACGAGCTGTGGGAGATCGTCGCCACCACGGGAAACCACGAAGCCGCGCAGGCCTACTGCCTCGCGCGAGCGCGCCTGGAGGGCATCTCACCGACGGCGGTGGCCGCCGATTCCATTGAGCGCCTGCCTAAAACGCCGAAGTACCTGCGAAGCTGTATGGCCACCCCCGCCATCGCCTTCGCGGACGGCACCCCGCTGTGGGCTCGCCACTACTACAACGACATGTCGTTACGTCGGATCGATGCGGCGTTGCGGGTGGCGGCGGACCCCACACTCCCCGTTGCAATTCGCCGCGAGGCGCAGCGGATGGTCGGCACCTCGGCCTATCTGGAGTATCCGGACTCGAGGCACTGGTCCCAGCATCCGGCCGATGTGGTGGCCCTGGCCGAACGGCGAGTTGCGTTGGGGGACATCACGGAGACCGTCGCAGAGGCGCCCGCCGAGGAACGTCCGTCGTGGGTACGCCGCATCCAAAACAGCGTCAGGCGGGCACGCAGATGATGACCGGGATCTCCCGGTCGGTGTTCTTCTGGTAGCCCGCATAGCCAGGGTTGACCTTGACGATCGTCGGCCACAGCGCGGCCTTCTCTTCGGCGGAGGCGGTGTGCGCCGTGAACGGACGCGTCACGTCGTCGACCGCGATCTCGACGGCGGGATTCGCGACCAGGTTTTTGTACCAGGCCGGATTCTCCGTGCCGCCACCGTAGGACGCGACCAGCACGACCTTGTCGGGTTCGTAGATCGGCGCGGTCAGCAGGGTGCCGCGGCGCTGCCCCGTCTTGCTACCGATGGTGTACAGCTCCACTGGCTGCATGCCGAGCACCTTCTTGGGATAGCGACCGCCGGTCAACGCGAGCAGGACCCGGTGCCCGTTCTCCAGGCCCCACGCACCGGCCCGGATTGCCCAATCGGGTTGCGTACCCATAGAAATTCTCCCTAAACCGGTTCGCAGATGACGACCGGGATGTCCCGCTGCGTGCTGCGCTGATAGCCGTCGTACGGATTGCCGACTCCGCGGGTGATCTCGGGCCACAGCGCGGCCTTCTCGTCCTTTGAGGCGGTTCGTGCGGTGTACGGCTTCGTTTCGCCGCGGACGGTGATCTCGACATTCGGGTTGGCGACCAGATTCAGGTACCAGGCCGGGTTATGCGATGCCCCACCGAGCGAGGCGATCACGACGATCCGCTCCGGGGTGAAGATGGGTGAACTCAGCAGGGAGGAGCGACGTTCACCGGACTTGCGCCCAATGGTGTGCAGCTCCAACGTCGGCATGGTGCCGAGCTTGTGGGGCCAGCGCCCGCCGGTGAGCTTCAGCAGGGTCCGGTGCCCGTTCTCCAGCACCCAAGCGCCCTTTTCAGCCACCCAATCGGGTGTGCGCTGCTTGTCGCCCATACCTGTTTACTCCTTTGACGAGGTCCCCTACGGAAAGGTACACCGATCAGTTTGAGGGCACCATTGCAAGCTGACGCGACTGCACCACGAGGGCGCCCTCGGAGTCAATGACGGTGTGTTCAGAATCAAACCAATGCTGGCCGATCTGGTTGGTGCTGCACAGCACCCGCAACCAGCCGTCCGACGGCAGCGTGCGCAGGTACGTCGTCAGCTGCACAGTAGGGGCCCAGCCGAAGCGCCCCAACGGGAACGTCACCGGCACCGAGATATCGCCGCACACCAACGCAAACAGCCCGTCGGGCGCCATATCGCGGGGCCGTGCCCACAGCACGATCTCTGGCTTGCCGCGCTCACTCAGATCGCTCATCGACCGCAACGAGGGCCGCACGTCGAACCCGCCGAAGAGGTGGAAGATGTCGCCCATCGGATGGCCCTCGCCGATCGGGGCCACTCCCGGCGGCGGTTCGGCGGGCAGCTGGGTCAACGCCGGCGGCAGCGCCGTCAACAGCGGGCCCACATGCTGCTCGGGAGTGCCCAGCGTGACGATGGCGTGCACCGCGGTGCGATCACCCTGAATCAGCTCAGCATCGACGAGTGAAATCTGCCGGCCGCGCTTGCGCACCGTTGTGCGTACCTGCATATCCCCCGGCGAGGGCGCGAACAGATAGCTTGCGCTGACTGCGATCGGCTCAGATTCTCCGAGAGTTTGTCGTGCCGCCCCGGCGAGCAGGGCCAGCATGACGCCGCCGTGCAGCTTGGGTCCGATGGTCCAGATGTCGCTGAGATGCGCGTCAAACAGTCCGTCCCCCGACGAGGCGAGGGACATGGCTTGCGCGAACGGGGCGTTACTCGTCACCCGTCTATCGCACCAGATGCTCCGACGGAGGGCGCGATCGGGCCGCGTCCAATGCCCGCGAGTGTGCGGTTTTCGGTGAAATTAGCCCGAAAACCACCGCAATCCGCACACTCGGCACAACGGCCCTATCGCACCAGATGCGTTCGGGCGAACTGCAGAGACTCCCTGAGAATGGCTTCGCGCTGGTCCTCGGTGCGCGCATATGAGGTGTGCACCTCCAGCACCACCTGGCCGGAGAAATCGCCGGCGGCCAGCTCCCGACACACCTGAGCGACGGGCTGAGTTCCCTTGCCGGGCACCAGATGTTCGTCGACGGAGGCACCCGTTCCATCGGTGAGATGCAGGTGCGTCAGCCCCGATCCCATCCGGTGCATCATGTCCAGCGCATCGGTACCGGCGGTCGCGGTGTGCGAGAGGTCCAGCGTGTAGTGCGCATGATTGGCATCGGTGGGGTCGAAGGACGGCGCAAAGGCCGAGACGCCGACACCCGGCCTGCCGCCGCGGCGCTTCATCCGCTCCACCGACGTCTGCCCGGCGCCGAACAGGCGGTCGGCGCGCAGCGGGAACATGTTCTCCACCGCCACGTGAACATTGCTCGAATCCTCCAGCGATGCAACCTGTTCAGCGAATCCCTCGGCGTACCGACGCTGCCAGCGAAACGGCGGATGCACCACCACAGTGCTCGCGCCCAGCCTTTCGGCGACGCGCACGCTGCGTTCAAGCTTGGATATCGGGTTGGCCCCCCAGACGCGCTGTGACACCAGCAGACACGGGGCATGCACGGACAGCACCGGCATGTCGTACTTGCGAGAGAGATTCGCGACGGCATTTTCATCCTGGCTGACCGCCTCGGCCCACACCATGAGCTCGACTCCGTCGTACCCGAGTCGGGCCGCATACTCGAAGGCCGCTTCGGTTTTGAGCGGATACACCGAGGCCGTCGACAGACCAATCTTGATCGCAGGGCGCACGGTTCGGTAACGCTACCTAATCAACCGATTGCAGCATGAGCACAAGAGGTCCGAACGCGATCAGAGCTCCCACCACGATCGCGATAAGAATGCTGGTCAGGTCCACCGTCTTGCGAATCACCCACAGTGAGGCGACCAGAATCGCGATAAACAACACACCCAGAAGCAGGGCGAGCCCCTGGTTCCAGCCCCACAATTCCCGGAATCCGAGGAACAAGCCCGCACCCACGGCGACGGCCAGCAGATACTGCGACGCGATCCAGGTGCCGCGCAGGTAGGTCTTGATCTTCTCGCGGCGCTCGGACTTGGTCGCGGCGTCGGACTTGGTGTTGGTTTCGGCGTGGGCTAGCTGATTGACCTCGGATTCGCCCGGGTCTCCGTGCCCGCCCACGAGTTCGGCAAGCTCGTTCTCGAGCTCGTAGTCGTCCTCGTCATCCTCGAACTCGTCGTCCTCGACATCCTGCTCGGCATCGTGGGAAGTCCACTCAACGCCGGCGCCGCGGCTGTACTCGCCGTATTCGTCATCCTCTTCGTAGCCCGCATGCTCGTCCTTCTGGACGTCCTGCTCCGGCTCGGGTTCCGGCTGCACGACGGCTACGGGTTCGGGCTCGAGTTCGGGTTCGGGTTCGGGCTGTGCGACGGGCTCCGGCTCGACGGGCGCAGGGCGAGACACCGGCGGGGGCGCCACGGGAGGCGTCGGGGTCGGTACCGGGACCGGCGGGGTAGGAGCGACCGAGACGGGCTGTGGCGCGGGTGCCTGCGTGGGCTCATCGGTAACCGGCGAGATGACCCCGGTGGCGTCGTTGAAGTCGATCGACTTACGCGGTTCTCCCGGCCGGACTGCGGGCGTGGGGGTCGGCGGGAAAATGCTGCGCAGCGACGACGCCATGGGAGTCGGTGCCGGGGGTTGCGATGCACTCGGCCCGCGGCGCGCGGCTTCATCGGCCATGCTGTCTCCGCCGAACAACGCGTCCTCGTTGGAGCGCAGGTAGGAACGAGCTCCCACTTCGGGCGCCTCGGGAGCCTGCGCGGGAGCGGGCGTCGGCGCCGGATTGGGGCGCGCCCGACCGCCCTTCTTATCGCGAATGACCGGTATCTCACCGGTGAGCTCGGCGACCGGAATGGCGTCGGCGTTGCCGCGCATCCGTCGCCGGTGGCCGCTGATCTTGCCTTCGCCGGCGCCGTTGCGCGCCAGCAGCTCGGCAACCGACACCGGCCGCTGGGCCTCGTCTGCTGACTCGGTCATGTCCTCTCCTACCGTCCGGGGACGGGTTCAGTCAACGAGTGCGGTGCCATCGGCTTCGCTATCCAACTTGCGCAGAATCAGCCCTTCACGCAGGGCCCACGGACAGATGTCGACCGCCTCTAACGACAGAGCACGCATACTTGCCTCCGCAACGAGTGCTCCCGCGACGATCTGAGGCGCTCTGTCGACACTGACTCCCTCCAACTCCGCACGGTCTGCGGTCGTCATTCGCGAGATGAACGCGATCAACTGACGCAGTCCGCTTGCTGTAAGTGTCCTCTTAACTCGCGGTCCTGAGCCGGAAGGTGCAGCACCGGTGAGTCGCGCGAGTGACCGGAACGTCTTCGAGGACGCAACCGCCAGGTCGGGCACCCCCGCCGCCGACACCTGTTTGACAGCGTCCACCAATTCCGATTCCAGCCAGTCACGCAGCATAGCGACGCGGCGACGGCCCGGCGGATCTTCGGCCAACCACTCCCGGGTCAGCCGGCCCGCGCCCAGTGGCAGGGACAAGGCGATATCGGGTTCCTCGTCGACACCGCAGGACAGCTCCAGCGAGCCGCCGCCGATATCGAGGTTGATGATGCGTCCCGCGCTCCAGCCGTACCAACGCCGAACTGCCAGGAAAGTCAGCCTCGACTCGTTGACCCCGGAGAGAACGGCGAGGTCCACGCCGGTTTCCTTCTTGACGCGAACCAGCACCTCATCGGAGTTCGTGGCATCGCGCACCGCGGAGGTGGCGAACGCCATGATCTCGGAGCAGCCCGAGCTGTGGGCAATCTTGGAGAACTCCGCAATGGTGTGGACGAGGCTGTCGGAGCCCTTGCGGGTGAGCTTGCCGGATTCGTCGATGGCCTCTGCCAGGCGCAGCGCCGCCTTGGTGGAACTCATGGGTGTGGGGTGACCACCCCGTCGGGCATCGACCACCAACAGGTGCACCGTGTTGCTGCCGACATCCAGCACGCCTAATCGCACGGAGCACACGTTAGTGGGTCTACCGTTTACATCTGTGACGACGCTGCCAAAACAGCCCTTTGGACGTGACGCCTCCCTCGACGGACAAGAGGTGGAGCTGGACTTCGCCCGCGAGTGGGTGGAGTTCTACGACCCGGAGAACCCCGAGCATTTGATCAAGGCCGACATGACGTGGCTGCTATCGCATTGGACATGCGTCTTCGGCACCCCGGCATGCCAGGGCACCGTTGCTGGACGCCCCGATGACGGTTGCTGCTCCCACGGGGCCTTCCTCTCGGACGCCGACGATCGGGCGAAGCTGGACGACGCGGTCAAACAACTCACCGCGCTGGACTGGCAATTCCATGACAAGGGGCTGGGCCGCAAGGGCTACCTGGAGAAGGATGAGCTCGACGGGGAAAAGCAGTGGCGCACACGCAAGTACAAGGGTGCGTGCATCTTCTTGAACAGGCCCGGGTTCGACGGCGGCATCGGCTGCGCCCTGCATTCCAAGGCCCTCAAGCTGGGCGTCGAGCCGCTGACGATGAAACCCGAGGTGTGCTGGCAGTTGCCGATCCGACGCACCCAGACCTGGGTGGATCGACCCGACGGTTCGCAGATTCTCAAGACGACGATTACCGAGTACGACCGGCGCGGCTGGGGCGAGGGCGGCGCCGACCTGCACTGGTACTGCACCGGCGACCCGGCCGCGCATGTCGGCAAGAAACAGGTGTGGCAGTCGTACGGCCCGGAACTGACCGAGCTGCTGGGCGAGAAGGCCTACGCGGAGTTGGCCGCGATGTGCAAACGCCGCAGGGGCCTGGGGCTGATCGCGGTGCACCCGGCCACCCGCGCCGCCGCCCCGCACTAACGCCGACACGCCCCCTCACGGTGGATTCGTCTCGTACGTGGTCGCCACGGGGTCACGTCTAGAGTCCGGCGAACAGGTCCGTTTCGGGAGTTTCCGACGCGACGCGCGTGTACACAAGCTCGTAGCGCTCCGTCGGCCACAACTGCTGACGCCACGTCCAGGGCAGCACCAGAAAGTGCCCGCCCGGATCGAGCTGGCTTGCGTGCGCGCGCAATGCCTTATCGCGCAGCTCGAAGTAGTCACTGCACGCGATCTCGGAGGTGACCTGGCGCGAGCCCACCGCTCGCCGCAGCGATCTGGTGAGGACGCCCGCAGCCTTCACCCACCGCGGCACGACCAACGACCGTTCGATGACCGGCCTATCGCGCTGGGGTCGCCCCGCACGCTTACGCGTCACTCTGCGCCGCAACCGCTCCGCGCGTTCGAAGTTCCTGACCATCCGCGGCGTCACCCGCACCGGTTCATGGATGTAGTACAGCTTCGATACCTCCGGACAACGCTCGTACGCCGCGATCGTCATCTCATGACAGCGGAGGTGGTCGGGGTGCGGATAGCCGCCGCATTCGTTGTAGGTGAGCAGCACATCGGGTTTGAAGTCCCGAATCACCTCGACCAGGCGGCCCACCACGTCCGCCAAAGGCATGCGCGCGAACCCATCATCGGGGACCCCCGCCGGATCGAGATGCAGCCCGGAGTCCATATAGCCCAGCCAACGATGTTGAACGCCAAGGGCACTGGCCGCCGCCGCCATCTCGTCGCGCCGTACCTGGGTCAGGTTCTCCCGCACACCCGGCAGATCCATCGCCGGATTGAGGATGTCGCCGCGTTCGCCGCCGGTGGCCGTCACCACCAGGACCTCATGCCCCTCAGCCGCATACATGGCCAGGGTGGCCGCTCCCCTACTGGACTCATCGTCCGGGTGCGCGTGCACCGCCAGCAGCCGCATGCCCGTCAGTGCATCACACGACGGCGCGCGTGGCTACTTCCGGGAGGTCACCGGGTTCCGAGTGTCCAGTACTTCCGGCACCGGCGGCAGCAGGTTGAAACGGTCTAGCTGATTAAACGCCCAGGCACCCCACTTCTCGGCGCGCTCGATCGAGAATGCCTGCGTGGTACGACGATTGATGCCCGGCGCGATGCGGCCCATGAAGTAGCCCAACCATGCCTCGGTCCGCACCGGTACCACGGCCAGGTCGTAGCGCACCGACCGCACCACAGCGCGTGCCACCAGGTCGGGGCTCATCGGCGAGAACGGCAGCTTCTCGGCGAACTCCTGCGCCTGCCGCATGATCTGTTTGCCACGATCCATCATCGCCTCATCGGAGCCGATCATCGTCCCATTGAGGCCGATATTGGTGTTGATGAATCCCGGGCAGATCGCACTGACCCCAACACCCTTGGCCCCCAACTCAAGCCGCAGACATTCGGTGAGCATCTTGACGCCAGCCTTGGACACCGAATAGGGCGCCATCACCGGCGTGGGTGTGAAGGCCGCCGCCGAGGCGATGTTGACGATGTGCCCCGATCCGCGTTCGGTCATCTGTTCCCCAAAGGCCCTGCAGCCGTACACCACGCCCATCAGGTTGACGCTGAGTAGCTTGTCCCAGTCCGCCGGCTCCAGTTTCAGGAACGGTCCGCCAAGGGCAATGCCCGCATTGTTGACGAGCACGTCGGCAACTCCGTGGTCCGCCAGCACATCGCGGGCGAAGGTCGCCCAGGCGTCGGGGTCCGTGACATCGAGCCGCATTGCGGTCGCCGTGTTCGCGGTGGCGCGGATCATCGCCGCCGTGGCATTGGCGGCATCCAGATCCATATCCGAGACCACCACGTGCGCACCGTGTTTGGCAAATCGGATGGCGGTGGCCCGACCGATCCCGCTACCCGCGCCGGTCACCACCACCAATTGAGGTTGCAATCTGTTGAGCTTCATACGGTCTCCTTTGACTGTGCCTCAACCGATGTGACGGTCGTCGGAACCGAGCTGTACTCGTAGACGTCGAGGTTGAAGTGTCGGTTTTGCCAATACATTTCACCGTGCGTCGAGGGACGGAACGGCGAGTCGCCGTGGTTGTCGATGTAGTACGTGTTCGAACCGGCACAGGTGGGAGTGAACAGGAAATTCTTCTCCTGCCGTTTGAGACACTTCTGGAAATACTCCTCGTGCGCCTCCTGACGGATCTCGCACACGTCGGCACCCCGTCGCTTGGTCTCCGCGATGGCCCGGCTCAAATGCGCCGAGGTCGCTTCGATCATCCATAGATAGGACCCCAACACGAAGCCGTACGGCCCAGTGATGGTGAACATGTTGGGATAGCCCGGCACGGAAACACCTTGGTATGCCTGGAATCTTTCTGCATCCCAATACGCGCCAAGTTCTTGGCCGTCGCGCCCGATCACCGGGAACGGCGGCGTGGAACCCTTGTCCCACAGCTTGAATCCGGTCGCACAGATCAACACGTCGACCTCGTGTTCGACACCGTCCAACGTCCGCACCCCGGTGGGCGTGACGCATTCGATCGAGTCGGTGATCAGGCTGACATCGGGGCGGTTGAACGTCGCCAGGTAATCGTTAGACATCGATGGCCGCTTGCAGCCCAAACCGTAGTGCGGGATGAGTTTCTCCCGGATCGCAGGATCTTTCACTTGGTTACGCATCCAGCGGCGCACCGGAATCTCGGCCAGCTTGCGGATGGTCTCCACCACGACGGGCGGACCGACCAGCTGACCGCTCATCCCGAGCTCGGTGCCGACGGTGCCGAGAAGCCTTATGGCGGAGCGCAAGCGCTTGTTCTCCAGAATCCGGCGCCCCATCGGTCCCACCGCGGAGTCAACCTTCGGGAACACCCAGATCGGGGTCCGCTGAAACACCGTCAGGTGCCGGGTGTCCTCGACGATGGCGGGCACCAGTTGCAGCGAGGTGGCGCCGGTGCCGATCACGGCGACCCGCTTATCCTTGAGCGATACGTCGTGATCCCACAGTGCGGTGTGAATCAGCGTGCCTGCGAAATCGTCGACACCGGGGATATCGGGCATCTTGGGGCGCTCCAGACCGCCAATGGCCATCACGCAATGCCTGGCGGTAATCTCCTGGCCGCCGTCCGTGGTCAACCGCCACATGCTGTTTCGTTCATCGAACGTCGCACCCATGATGGTGGTGTTGAGCCGCAGCTTGTCGCGCAGACCGTACTTGTCCACCATGTCGTCGGCGTAGTCACGCAGCTCATTCCCGGGCGCGAACACTCGGGACCAATCTCCGCGCTGTTCGTAGGAGAAGCTGTAGACGAACGACGGGATATCCACGGCCACACCCGGATAGGTGTTGGCATGCCAGGTTCCGCCCACGTGATCCCATTTGTCGACGATGATGAAGTCGTGGATACCCTTGCGTTGCAAGGCAACCCCCGTACCGATGCCGCCGAAACCGGCACCGACAACGACCACCTCGTGGTCGGGATTCTTTCGTTCGGCTGCCTTGACCCGCCGCGGCGCGACACCTGTTGTCATTGACGGCCCCTACTTTCCGTGCCCGGTAAGGGCGCCCTGGTCACCGAAAAGCTCCTGTTGCCAACGCTCTAGCAGCGGACCGGTGTCGATATCGTCGGGATGGAACCCCGGTCGCATGTACTTGGCGACATCGCGCAACAGCCCGCGCACCAGTGGCCCCCGGAAGACGTCATAGGTCTGCCGCAGCACCGTGATCGGCTTCCAGCCCTTCGGATCGGTGAGGATGGAGCCCAGCACACCGAGCGTCACCACCGGGAGGGTCCCGGCCCACATCACGCCCATCACGCCGATGCGAATCCACTCGGGTCCTCCCACCGACCGGTACACGTCGAAGGCCACCGACTTGTGCTCCAACTCCTCGGTGGCGTGCCAGTTGAGCAGGTGCCAAACCTCGGGATCGCCTGGGATGTTCTGCAATTCATCGCTGGAGAGCACCCGCTCGCCCAGAATGGCGGTGTAATGCTCGGCCGCCGCCGTCATCGCCAAATGCACCATCGGGTGTGCGGTGTTCTCCACCCGCTGTACCAGCTTCTCGCGCCAGGTGTTGGGCTTGAACATGAAGATCCGCACCGCGGGATAGCCCAGCTCAATGAGCCTGTCGTTGAGCTTGCGGTGCTCCTGGCCATGCACCGACTCCTGCCCGATGAACCCGGCCACCCTCTTTTTGAGCTCCGAATCGGTGATCTCGTCGTTGAATCGACGCACCGACCGGATGAAGGACTCCTCACCGGGCGGGAACGCCCCCGACAGCACCGCGACGAGATGGCTCATCACGATGTCGCCCTCAACGAAGTGGCGGCTCATCGGATCGGGTTCACCGAAACGGAACCGGATGCGCCGCACCTTCGGATATCTGCCGACCGGGGGAATCATCGCTGCAGCGGTCATGACAATCGTCTCCTCTGACGAATGGAATTACTTCAGGTGGTCGACGAGGACGCCATCGGAACCGAAAAGCTCTGTCTGCCAACGCTGTAGCAGCGCATCGGTATCGATATCATCGGGATGGAATCCCGGCCGCAGATACTTGCGTACGTCACCCGCGAGACCCCGGAAGAGCGGACCGCGAAACAGCCCCCTGGCTTCCTTGATCAAGCGCAGCGGTTGGCGTCTCGCCACCGGATCGGATAGCAGTGAACCCGCGAGAATCGTGAGAGTCAACGGCGGCACTACGGCCATCGCCAGCATCATCAGGCCGATCCTCGTGGCCTCGGTACCGCCCACCGCGCGGTATACGTCGAAGGCTACCGATTTGTGCTCCAGCTCCTCCAAGGCGTGCCAGTTGAGCAGGTGCCACACCTCGGGGTCACCCGGAATAGCTTGCACCTCTTCACTTCCCAGCATGCGCTCGGCAAGGATCGCGGTCATGTGTTCGGCCATGGCGGTCATGGCCAGATGCGCGCGAGGTGGGAGCCTGTTCTCAAACCGGACGAGACGCCTGACCTGCTTCGCGGAATCCCACCAGGCGATCGGGTAACCCAGCTCGACGAGCTTCTCGTTCACGCGACGATGCTCCTGGCCGTGTACCGATTCCTGCCCAATGAAACCGGCCACGCGCTTCTTGAGCTCGGGATCGGTGATCCGGTCGGAGAACTTGCGCACCGAGCGGATGAATCCCTCCTCGCCGGGCGGGAAACCTCCCGAGAGTCCGGCAACAAAGTGGCTGTACACAATGTCGTCCTCGATGAAGTACTTCCCCGCCCGACCCTCTTCGCCGAACCGGAAGCGAATCCGTCGGGTCTTGGGATAGGCGTTGGCCTGCGGTGTAGCGGCCACTGCACTCTGACGACGTGCCATTTCACGACTCCTTTGTCGAGACGGCTAGTACCTGGTACTAAAGGTTACTGGTGAGTTACACCATAAACGCCGCGCAGTATCTGCGCAAGACTCCACGCCTAATCGGCACGGAGCCGCGACGACACCGAAACAGCACTGAGAGAACGGCTTTAGCGCACGGAGGGCATCGAAAGGCCCGGCTTTCGATTAGTCGCTGACGGGTACCGAGAGCACTCGGCCCTCGGGGTCCAGAATCACGCCCCGGGCCGCAGTGGCAGCCGCGAACGCTCCCCAGACGAGCATCGTCAGCTCTTCGACCAGCGCATCCTTGGGGATAGTCGGCTCATTGACCCAGCGCAGCACCCCGAGAGAGACGGCGCCAAGCATGGCGTCGACGGCATACTGCAGGTTTTCGCCGTTACCGCCGTACATCCGGATCACGCCGGCGAGAAACTCGACCATCGCGTCGGCGAGCGGACGCCCACTATCGATCAGGCTTGCCGGGGAACGCCCGTCGGTGAAATGCGATCCGATGAGGAATCGCAGGGTGTTGGGGCGCGCATCGACAAGGTCGACGTAGGCCACGAGCGACGACCGGACGAAATCGCGCAACGTGCCGCTGAGGGTGAGATGCGGCGTGATGCGCTCGATCACGATCTCCTGCAGGCGCTCCGCGACTGCGTAGAACAGTGCATCCTTGTCGTCGAAGAATCGGTACAGCTTGGGCCGCGAAACACCGGCAGCCTTCAGAATGTCGTCGATCGAGACATCGGGCCCGTTCTCCTCGATCGCCCGAAGGGTGGCCTCGATGATTTCCGCGCGGACCGTCGCGCGATGTTCACGCCACCTGTCGACCCTGGCATCGCCCGTGAGTTCCGGAAGCTTTCCGCTACCCGGGAGCACATCAGTCGACACGCCGCCATCGTAGTCCTTAACTCCAGGACTACGGGTCGATAACGTCGGGACATCGGCCATGAGTAATTCCCTTCCCGCCCGACGCGATACCAGCAGACTACCCTCCGCCCGCACTGATGTAACCAACAGTACTAGATACTTTGGATTGCATGCATGCTTCGCGTCGGCCGGAAGGGGTCCGTGTCATCCCACGCGGCTTGGCCCCCGGGTAGGTAGCTCGCGGTTGAGGCCCCCCAGGCCAAACCAGAAGACCGGTTTGAGCACGGCAGATAATGATCTGCCCACGATCCGGGAACCTGGAAGGTTGGTCAGATAGCGGGGTGCGCAGGCGAGCGTCCAGTCGACGGTCGCACGACCCGGATCTTTTTCGGGAAGCACCCGGTACTCCTCACACCATGAGCCGAATACCGGCAGGGTCGCGTCCAGCGCCGTGTACCGCATGACTCGAGGGGCATCGAAATGAATGATCTGTTCGTGTTGGGCGAAGACCATCCAGGAGTGGATGTACATCTGGAAGTCGCGCACGGTGCCTACCGCGGGTTCTGCATCCATCGGGTACCGGCACCCCCATACGGAAGGAAGCCACGACCACATCCGGTCCCCTGATACCACGCGCCAGACCTCCTCCGGCGAGGCATCGAAAGTCCGGCGGACCCGAGTGATGAAGGGTGAGACGGCGAAAAAGTCTTCAACTCCGTCCGCCGCGATGGGTACCCCGTCAAATCGCATGCTCGGCCTCCTTCACGGCGCTGTCGATTCGCCTGAATTCGTATGCGCCCGATGGGAAGCGGACACTGCGCCGGTAGGACTGCAACACCGTCCACGGTCGTACGTACGGCGTATCACCCTGCGAATTGACGAAATAGCTATTGGATCCGGCGCAGTTCACCGTGAAGTACCTGTTGAGGTTGGCGCCGCTGCGCGTGATGCTCGCCTGAAACTCATCTAACGCTTCCTGGGTGACCTCCACCCAGGTCGCCCGCTTGGCGCGTGCCAGCTTAAGCACTGCCTCGATGTGCCGCATCGAGTTTTCCAGGATGTAGTGGAAGCTCGTTCCGGTCCACGAGTAGGGGCCGACGAGCATGAACCGGTTTGGCAGTCCGGGCACCGTATTGCTTTGGTACGCTTGCAATCCCCGCTCCTGAAAGAACGTGCCGAGGTCGAACCCATTGGTACCCAGCACAGTTCCCACGCGGTACGTCTCAGCGTCAGAGAACATCTCGTATCCGGTGGCGAGTACCAGCACGTCGATGGGTCGTTCTGTGCCCTCGTTGTCCACGATGCCCGTCCGCGTGATGCGGTCGATTCCGTTCGACACCAACGTGACATTCGTCCGGTTGAACGTCGGCAGGTAGTCGGCCCCGAGGGTTCCTCGAGTGCATCCTGCACCGAAGCGCGGTCGCAACTGCCGCCGCACTTCAGGATCGCGCACCTTGTACCTGATCCAGCCCAGATATGCCCACAACGCCAACCGGTCGAAGATACCGGCGCCCACCCGGAACAGCGGCTTGGGCGTGTAGATGAGAACACGCAGGCCAAGCTCGATACCCCCCAACGCAATCCCGTTGACGGCGTTGGCGAATCGACGGCCCGCCAGCATTCGCTGCAAAACCTTGGGGATACGGAAATCAGGCTTCGGGAAGTACCACTGCGGGGTGCGCTGATACACGTCCAAGTGCGCAACCTCGCCGGCGATCGATGGGGCGATCTGCACAGTGGAACTACCGACCCCGACGATGCCGACGCGCTTTCCTCTGAGGTCGATATCGTGTTGCCATCGCGACGGGATTTGGATCGGCCCCGCGAAGGTCTCCAGACCCGGAATGTCTGGTGCGGTCCGCGGATTGATGTATGCGCCGACGGCACTGATCACGAAACGCGCCGTGATGAATGCACCGTCGGGTGTATGCAACTGCCAGCAGTGATTGTCCTCGTCGAACACCTCGCGCTCGATGCACGTTCCGAACCTGGCACGAGCCCGCAACCCATGTTGTACGACCAGGTCCATGATGTACTGCTGGATCTCCGCGCCATCGGCGAAGAAGTTCTTCCAGTCCCCCTTGGGGGCGAAGGTGAACTGATACGCGACGGCCGGGATATCCGCGCCGACTCCGGGGTAGGTGTTGCGCAACCACGTGCCACCGAAATCCTCGTCACGATCGATGATGACGAAATTCTCGATGCCGATCTCGCGCAACTTGATTGCCGCGCAGATGCCGCCCAGTCCCGCTCCGACGATCGCAACTTCGTAGTCAGGTTCATCACGCAGTTCCATGGGTCGACCCACGACACCGCCCTTCCGCTTCCGCAACACATCTCGCTGACCTTCGACTCGCGGCGGCGGCCCGCCGCACAACGAATTCCCCACCCGGCCAAGCCGGGAATATTTACCAGACTGACACACCATTCTATTAAAAACAAGACCGCTCGCCTGCACATTCGGGCCAGAAGCGGATCTATACGTTATGCAAAGTATCCAGTACTATCCGTTTCATCAATTTCGAGGTAGTGGTGTGAACTGGAGGCATTGTGGGCAAACTGTCGGATCTAGGGCTGGCCGAGGCATTCGTCGACCCCACCCGGGTGACGCACCCGCCGGTGCGCACCACCCACGGATACCTCGATGTCCTCGCGCCCGCCACCGAGGAGCCCGTATCCCTGGCCAACCGGTTGATGCAGAGTCCCCTGCTCGCCGCGGTGTATGAACGCGCCTGGCGCCCGATGTTCACCCGGATGTTCAGCTACGGCGGTCGCGGCACCGCCACCGTACACAGCGAGCTCATGCGCGATATCGCGACCGGGGGCGGCCAGAAGATTCTGGATGTCGCTTGCGGACCCGGGCTGTACACACGGCAGTTGGCTACCAGCCTGGCTGACGGTGGAGCCTGTATCGGGCTCGATCTATCCGAACCCATGTTGCGGCGGGCCGTACGTGACAACGCGGGCGATCGCGTGGATTACGTCCGCGGGAGCGCACACGCACTGCCCTTCGCCGACGGGACATTCGACACCGTGGTCTGCCTGGCGGCTCTGTACCTGATCCCTGATCCAGAACAGGCTGTACGTGAACTCTGCCGGGTTGCCGGCCCCGCAGGACAGATAGCGATCTTTACATCGCTACAAACCCAGTTGACGACCCTGCCCGGCGCCGCCGCGGCCATGCGCGTCGGCGGCTTTCGCGCATTCGGGCGCGACGAAATTACCGACTGGCTGCGTATCTACGGCTGGACCGATATCGACCAAACACTCACCGGCCAGGGGCAATTCATTCGAGCTCGGCGCTAGCTCCCTACGGGCGAAGTCAGATGTCCAGCACTAGGCGTCCGCCGTTGGCACGAGATACACAGAGGAGCATCTGGCCGTCCGCACGCTGAGTTTCCGCTAAAACGGTGTCTCGATGATCAGGGTTGCCCGCGAGCACCCTGACTTTGCATGTGCCGCAGAAGCCCTGACGGCAAGAATGCGGTGTGCCCGGTCTGGCGGCGAGTACCGTCTCGAGCGCGCTGCGCTCAGGCCCGACATCCAGCACGGGACCACCCGCACCCAGCTGCACTTGGAACTGCACCCCATTCTCGATCGGTGGTGCCGAGAATCGCTCGAAATGCAGCTCAGCACCCGGGTACCCGACGACAGCGTCGCGGACCACTTTCAGCATGGGGCCGGGGCCGCAGCAGTACACCGCCAAATCGGGATGCAGCGGCGGCAGTAGATCGGCGGGTGTTGGTAACCCTCCCTCATCGTCGGTGCGGATGGTGATCCGTTCGCCATACCGGGCCAGCTCGTCGCCGAAGGGAAGAGACTCCTTGCTGCGCCCGGTGTACGTCATCGTCCAGGGCAGCCCCAGATCCGTTGCGACTGCCAGCATGGGCAGGATCGGCGTGATCCCGATTCCGCCTGCCACAAAATGGAACTGGCGGATTTCGGTATTCCGGTGACCGGATGTGGCCAGCGGGAAAGCATTTCGGGGCCCCCGAATCCCAAGCGTGTCGCCGACGTGCACGCTGTCGTGCAACTCGATGGATCCTCCGTTGCCGCCCGGTATGCGCCGCACTGCAATTCGATAGTGCGTCCGGTCGTGCGGATCTCCGCACAGCGAATATTGACGCACGGCCCCCGAAGGCATCGACACATCCACATGTGCGCCCGGGCGCCACCTTGGTAGTTCCCGCCCGTCCGGTGCGCCGAGCATGAACGCAACGACGTCCTGGTCGGCGGCGACCACCGACCGTTCCCCCACAACCAGATTCAATGACCGGTCAACCCATTCGAGTTCACGAACAGGTCCCAGCAGCGAGCTCAGCCGTAATACGACGGGCAAGGCCTTGCCCATGGCTGTGACAGCCGACGGCCCCACCACGTCGAGAACCTTCATGCCCCAGCCAAGGGGATGGCGGTCCGCCGGGGCCGCCATCACAACCTCCCGTGTCATACCGCGGTCGCAGCCTTGGCCGCCGGGGACTTGGCCAGATAGGCAACTGCCTGCGCACTATCCCCAATGGATTCCGGAGTAAAGCCAGGCCGTAAGAAACTCCTGAAACCCTCCCCCATCACACTCCAACTCAAGGCGGACCCGCGCTTCATTGCCCTGTTGGTCTCGAAGATCCAGCGCACCATGCCCATCTTCGGCAATGCCGGATCGGCGCGCGCGAGCAGCCAGCTGAGGAAGACAAGGCCCACGGGTATCGTCGCGCAGGAGCCGATGAAGTACGCCATCATCCGCACCCGCCCGACCCCGAGGTGCCGGGCAAGATCCCAAGCAACACTGCGGTGTTCAACTTCCTCAGCGCCATGCCAGCGGAACATGTCCGTGATCACCGGATCGGCGCCGAACTTCTCGAAATCATGGTTGAGTAGCCAGTCCCCAGCGGTGGCCGTGAGGTGCTCTATGCCCGCAATGATGGCAACGCCTTCGACCATCACTCGGTACTGCACTTTCGGTGGGAGCTGGTTCATCTGCTGTTTGAAGGTGGCGAGCGCACGGTCAGTGAGGTCACGCAGCGGTCGCACATCGATACCGTGCTGACCGAAGAACTCCAGCAGCGCATGATCGTGCGTGTCGGAGTGTATTTGCTCCTGCCCGATGAACCCGACAACCGCCTCACGCAGCTTCTCGTCCTTGATATGCGGCAGCGCCCGGCTGAACACGTCAACGAACACCTGCTCCCCTGCGGGGAGCAGGAAGTTGAGCGCCGAGAGCGAATGCGATGCCACCGACTCGCCCGGTATCCATTGCAACGGGGAGCTCGAGAAATCGAACGCGACGTTGCGAGCATGTAGTGCGATGTCCCCGATATCTGCGACATCTCGGCGCTGCTCCACCACGGCCACACCCAGGTGACGGTCCAACTGATTCATTTTCACGGCGGCTCCCTTACTCGATGTGGTGTCTATGCGGCCTGGTCGAACGGGATGTGAACCTGCCGCGATTCGCGGAGTCTCGGGCAGATTCGGCCACCGACGAACAGCCGTTACACAGAGTTACTAGTACTTTAAGTATCGTATTTTGGTACACCCTAGAAGGCCGACGTGTTACCACGCAATACCTCCGGACATACGAAATGGACCTACGCAATAAGACCGCGAAACAGGACCTTCCTTGTCGCCGAGGAACCGGTAGAGCGTCAGGCAGGAGATGCCCCTCCCGGCAGCCCCGGTAGATGCGACTTCCCTTCAGCAAACTTGAACTGCACAGCATGCGGCGCGCGAAACGCCGTATTCCAGGCTTCCGCCACAAGACCAGGCAATATTCGCCCCACCGATAATTTAGCTAATAAACAGCCGCCCGACACGAGACGAATGGCAGATCAGCAACCTTTGATGCTCCCCCATCCATTGCCCGATAGTGGCTACTGCAATGCTCGCAGCTACCTCCGATAGCCAGCGGAGAGGGTTGGGCCGCGCGCCCGATCCGACAGTCCGCGGCGAACCGCCCGCCCGCGCGCGCGAAACATATGTCCGATCACTCATTGAGCTCGTGAGCACCACCATGACCGATGCGGCCTCGCGCGTAAGTTCCCGACAAAATCGCCCCCCAAGATGGCGAATCTCCGCTAGTGTCTACTCCAGTCAATAAACGGACTGATAAGTCAGTCATATTATTGCCAGAGCAGGTCGGGGGACCTCCGACGGCCTCTGCATCGCCATGCCCCAACCGGACACGGCGTCACACCGCTACCGGCAGGCGTACATGGCGATCTTGGCGATGTTGAGACCCGCACTTGACTGAAGGGCATGACTTACACCACACTGACCCACCAAATGTGACACTTGGTACTAGTTACCCGTTGTTACTTGGACATCCATCACCGAAAACATCCATCGTGGTCAGAGCCATGGTGTGCAAACGAAGGACGCGCCGTTGAACTCAGCCCTGAGTAACGTGGCGGTGCCCGAACACGAAACCGCGACTGACGACTTCTCGCTGCAATCCACGCCAATTCAACCCGACAGCAAATCCGAGACGGGTAGTTTCACCGCCACCACACCTCGGGTCCGCCCGTCACTGCCCGACCAAGTACGGGCGATCGTCGGGCAGCCCACCAAGTACGTGATCTCACAAACAGATTCGGCACTTAAGACACTCGGCCGATATGTGGACATGGCGGCTCAATCGTTCGCACTCCTGGCCACAGATCTGATCCGGCTCCGCCATCCGTGGCGGGACACCGTGGCACAGTCCTGGTTCATCCTCACCGTCACTGTCGTCCCGGCACTGCTCGTCTCGATTCCCTTCGGCGTCATCGTGGCAGTGCAAGCCGGAAGCATCATCCAACAGGTGGGAGCCTCGTCCATTTCCGGTGCAGCAGGTGGATTGGGTGTCATCCAACAGGGTGCACCGATCGTCGCGGCACTGCTGCTGGGCGGTGCCGCGGGCTCGGCCGTGGCCACCGACCTAGGCGCACGCAGTATCCGAGAAGAAGTCGACGCAATGCGAGTCATGGGGGTCAATCCCGTTCAGCGCCTGGTCACCCCGCGGCTGGCGGCAATCCTGATCGTGTCACCGGTGCTCTGCGTCTTCATCATCTTCGTGGGGATCTTCGCCGGCTACTTCATGAACGTCGGCTTCCAGAACGGCACACCAGGCAGCTATCTGTCCTCGTTCGCGGCCTTCGCCAACGTCGGCGATGTGCTGCTGGCGGTGCTGAAAACCTGGCTCTTCGGCGTCGTGGTCATCCTGGTGGCCTGCCAACGGGGCCTCGAAGCCCGGGGCGGTGCACGCGGAGTCGCCGACGCCGTCAACGCCACCGTGGTGATCGGTGTCGTCACCGTCATGGTGCTCAACGCGGTGATCACCCAGGTCGTGTCCATGTTCATGCCCTCGAAGGTGGGCTGACAATGGCCACGTCCCGTCCCGCCCGGTACTTCCCGGACGAGCTACCTAGCGTCGCGCGGTCAATCTGGAACTTCACCAAGGGAACCGGCGGCACCGCCGAACGTCTCGGTCACCAAATCACCTTCATCGGACTGGTTTTGGCCGCGGTACCGCAGACCCTCAAGCGATACCGCCGCCAGACCGGCGCCTTGCTCGTCGATATGACCTGGGGCAACGGCGCCATCATCGTGGGTGGCGGTGTCATCGGCGTCCTGGTGTTCATGGGTATCGCGGTCGGCGCCTCCGTCGGCATCATCGGCTTCTCCACGCTGGACATGGTGGGCATGGGTTCACTCACCGGATTCATCTCCGCCTACGCGAACACCCGCGAAATGGCCCCGATGATCGCTGCCATCGGGTTCGCCGCCCAGGCCGGCTGCCGGATGACCGCCGAAATCGGAGCGATGCGGATCTCCGAGGAAATCGATGCCCTGGAAGCCCAGGGCATCCGCTCGATACCGTTCGTCGTCACCACCCGCGTCATCGCCGGGGTCATCATCATCGTTCCGCTGTACGTGCTGACGCTGCTACTGGCCTACGGCTCCTGCGCATTCATGGTCAACATCGTGAACAACCAGTCCTCGGGTGTCTACAAGCATTACTTCGACTCGTTTGTCCATCCCATCGACGTCCTCTACTCGGTGATCAAGGCCGTCGTGTTCGTCGTCCTCATCATCGCGATCCAGTGCTACCAGGGCTACTACGCGGGCGGCGGACCCGAGGGTGTCGGTATGGCATCCGGGCGTGCCATCCGGGCCTCGCTGGTTGCGGTGGTGCTCTGCGACATGCTGCTCACGTTGCTCTTCTGGGGCAACAATCCCGGAATCCAACTATCGGGGTAATGGATGCCTATTTATAAAGACGAAAGCGGGCGCTCGGCAGGCCCGGGCGCGCTGAAGATCCGCGGGCTTGCGCTTGCACTTGTGGTGGCGGCCAGTGGATACGGCCTCTATCAGTCCGGCATCGGCAGCTATGGCGAGCCGTTCCAGCTCACTCTGGTTACCCGCACCATCGGCGAGGGTATGGCACCCGGCGCCGAGGTGAAGTTCCGTGGCCTAAACATCGGGTCCGTCAAGACTCTTCAAGCCATCGGCTACAACCAACAGAGCATGACGGTCATCCTGGACGCGCGACAGGCACGGGCCCTCACGTCGGATACCAAGGCCCAGTTCACCTCGTCGAACATCTTCGGGACCGCCGCGGTCGAGCTCGTCAGCAAGGGAATCGGCGAACGGCTCAAACCCGGTGGCGTACTGGAGATCAACAGCGATATCCAAGCGGCCTCCATCACCGGCTTCATGCGGCAGGGCCAACAGCTGGGCGCGATTCTCGACACCCCCGAGTTCAACGCCATCGTCCAAACACTGGAACGCCACGCCGATCTCACATCCCCGACGGTGAAAGCATTCTGGGACCTGTTCAAGATGATGGCCGACGCACAGACCGTGCCCGCATCCCAGACGCTGGCGGTCTTCAGCAAGTTCATCGATGGGGTCAACGAATTCGTGCCCACCATCGGCCTCGTCAATCAGCTACTGGACAGCCTCGGATTTATGGCTGGGCCAGGCCAAACCGAGCGGGCACAAGCCGCGATCGACAAAATTACGCTCCTGCTCAAGAGCATCGGAGACGGACTCGGTAGGCACCAGGACTTGCTCGTGCCGCTGGTCAAATCGATCCTTGATCTGGCCATTCCCGCTACCTATTTCCTGGGCAGCCTGGCACCCGCCTATGACCGGCTGAACGGCCTGCTGGACCGCACCACTGCGGCGTTCCCTGTGGACAACGGCAAGGTCCGCATGAATGTCCAGCTGATCATGGACCCCGCCCCCGAGTTGGCCAGCGCCCCTCCAGGATTGATCAACGCGCTCCCCTCTGCCCCGGGGCCCGTCCACTCCGGCCCGTCCACCGCGACTTCTATGAACGGAGGCCCGCGATGAACAAGAAGAAGACCTACGTCATGATGGCCGGACTGGCGGCAGTGATCGCGGTGGCCGTGGTGCTCGCCCTCATCATCGTCAACGCCTTGCGTACACCCGTCGACGGGCCGACTCGGCATTACAGCGCGCTATTCACCGATGCCTCCGGGCTGATCGTGGGCAACGACGTCCGCATCTCCGGGGTCCAGGTGGGCAAGGTAGAGGGCATCCACCTTGCCGGCAAGTACGCCAAGATCACCTTCAACGTCCTTAACGAGCACCCGCTCTTCCAGAACACCACCGTCGCAATCCGGTACCAGTCACTTGTCGGTCAGCGGTACGTGGAAATCGGACAACCTGCAGCTGCGGGCGCGCAGCTCGCGGCGGGGACCACCATCGGGCTAGGACAGACCATTCCGTCATTCGATATCGCCAAGCTGTTCAACGGGTTCCGGCCGGTGTTCGAGACGCTTGACCCCGCACAGTTCAACCAGTTCGGCGAGAACCTGCTGCAGATCATCCAAGGGGACGAGCGCGGAATCGGGCCGGTCTTACGGGATATCGACAGCGTCCTCGCGCTGGCCGTCGACCGCAAAGCGGCTCTGACCACCATCATCAACAATCTCGGTGACATCTCCCGAGACCTAAAGGGCACCTCCCAGCAGTTGTTCTTCCTCATCAACGATCTCAACGACGTCCTTGAACCCCTAGAGAAGCAGTCCGAGCGCGTACTCCGAGCAGTCACCGACGGTCTTCCCGTCCTGCGCAACGCTGTCGAGTTACTCCGATATCTGGAGAACCTGGTCGACGGAGCTCAGCATCCGCTCTACGACGTAATGAGCCGCACGTCGCCCCAAAACCCCACAATTCTCGCAGGACTGTCGCTCATTCCCGATCTGATTCAGGGCATGAGGGATTCGCTGTTGGAGGAGAAGCAGACGACGCCGTCCTTCGAATGCACGAACGGTGTAGCCAAGCTTCCGGGTGTCGGTGAAGTGTCCTTCGCGAATCAGGATCTGGTGGTGTGCAAGTGAATATCGTCAAGAAGATCTTCAACCGGAACCGCGCGATCCTGGATGGAAAAGCCGAGGAGAACCGCAATCGCCGCAACGGGATTATCGGTGTGCTGATCATCGGCGCGCTACTTGCCGCGACCGGCGTCGCCTTCGTCAACACTGGCAGCAGGATCACATACACCGCGAATCTCCGCAGTTCCGGCGGTTTACGTGCCGGCGACGATGTGCGGGTCGCCGGCATATCCGTCGGAAAGGTGTCCAGCGTGCGGGTGGACCGGACTCTTGTCGAGACGAGGTTCACCGTGGACCGCACGGTGGAGGTCGGCGCCGATTCCCGGGCCGATATCAAGTTGCTCACCCCACTAGGTGGGCACTTCCTGGCACTCGACCCACTCGGCGATATTCCCCTGGGGCAGAAGGCAATTCCACCAGAGCACACCACAATCCCGTTCGAGATCAACCAGATATTCCAGAAGTTCACACCGATCGTCAAGAAGGTGGACGGCAAGGTCATCCATGACACCTTCATGGAGGTGGCGAACGCCGCCAAGAAGTACCCGGAGGGGCTGCGCGACTTCTTCGACCAGAGCACCGCGCTCATCCAGACGCTGACGCCCACCTCCGATGATTTCCACGACACCGTCAACTACGCCAACGAATACCTGCGCGCATTTGCCAACGGCAAGCAGGACCTCATCCAGATCGTCGGGATGCTCTCGCGGCTCGGTTCCAAATATGCGAAGCCAACAACCGACATCATCGAGGTTTTCGTGCTTCTCAAGGAACTTGCACGACTCTTCAACAGACTCTTCACGGCCTACGCCCGAGACTATGAGCCCATGCTCAATGGCCTTGACGACATCGTCGACGCGCTGACCAAGTATCCAGACAAGCTGGGCAAGGCCGCGGAGCAGTGGGGCCAGCTCGTCGGCGTCGTGCTGCCGATGCTCAGCGGAAACGGCATCACCATTACCGACGACCGAGTTATCCCCGGGCAAGACATCTGCCTACCGCACTTCTTCAGGCTCTGCTGATATGACATCACCTCTCACATCTCTACGCACCGCCCTCGCCGGGATGCGGCCCAGTGCGCGTGCCGGTCTCACTGTGCTGCTGGTGGCGGCCGTCGCTGCGGCGGCCCTCTTCGGCGTGCGTTTTGCCTACCCGGCGGCCAAGAATCTGGTGAGTCCGTACCTCAACAACACCAAATTGCCGTTCCTGGAGAACACCCGAGCGCTGTGCGCGGATTTCAACAACGCCGCCGGGCTCTACCCGGGCAACAAGGTACTGCTACTCGGCGTGGAGATAGGCACCGTCACCGCCGTCACCAACAAGACCGACCACGTGCAGGTCGACCTCACCATTCCTTCCGATGTCGACCTGCCAGCCGATGTGGGCGCCGCGAGCTACACCCAGTCGGTGATCACCAACCACAGTGTCGAACTCAGCAAGCCGTACGGTGGCGGACCCAAGTTCAACGGCACGACGTGCATCCCACTGGAGAACACCCGCACACCCGTCTCGGTCACCGAATCCTTCGGTGCGATAAGCAAACTCGCAGATACCATCATGCAGACTCAGCCCGGCGAGGATCCCGCCAAGGCGCCCGGTGTGCAGGCCATCAACGAGTCCCTCAAGTCGGCGGCCTATTCACTCAAGGACACCGGGGCGCCGTTCCGCGAGATGCTCAACAACCTCACGGTAATGGTCGGAGACCCCTACAAGGCTGATGCCGACTACCGCCAACTATTCGAGAACAGCTCGATTGTCACCGAGAACTGGCTGCAAAGCTGGCCCGAGTTCTCCACGCTCCTCACCACATTGCCCGATGTAGCACGACTGTTGGCAGGCCTGTCCGCCAACTTCGCTGATGCCCTAGACCAACTTAACGGCCTGCTACCGGTACTCACCGGGATAATCCAGCGCGCATCCGGGCGCGTCTACAAGAACCTCACCGACAAGCTCTTCCCCTGGTTACGCGACATCCTCAATGCGTACACACCGCATATCCTGACTTTCTTCTCGTCATTGCCACCGCTGGTCAACTGGCTGGCCGACGATATCTACCTGCCCATCACGAAGACCCATAACGTCACCTATATACCACCGCGCGTTGCTATTTCACCCTCACAGGCCAGCGCGATCTGCCAGGGCCTGCGCGAGCGCAACACACCCGGCGCGGACGCTGCCTGCGCACCAGGGGCGGCATCAGATCCCGTCACCCTGGGCCTGACCAACCTCATCATGGGAGGGGCGCTGTCATGAGCCGTTACTTCACGCGCCTAACGGCCCTGCTGATCACCGGCGGTTTGCTTGCGGGATGTTCAACCGAGGCACTGGATCCCACCCGAATGCCAATTCCGGGCGCATTCCTGCCCAAGGACAAGTACACCGTCAAGATCGAGTTCTCCAGTGTGCTCAACCTGCCGGGACGGGCCAAGGTCGATTCAGGCGGCATACAAATCGGAGTGCTGGACCGAGTAGAACTGCGCGGCACCATGCCCGTCGTCTACGTCGAGATCGAGGGCGGAAGCAAGCTACCCCAGAACGTCACCGCGGAACTACGTCAGGCCACCGTGCTCGGCGATATCTACATCGCGATGATCCCGCCGAAAGAACCCTCATCGGAACGACTGAAGGACGGCGACACCATCGTCCAAGCCAACACGGTCCCCGCGAGCAATGTCGAGGACCTCATGCGGTCGATGTCCAATCTCGTTGGCGGCGGCAGTCTCAGCACGATGCAGACCACGGTGCTCAACATGAACAAGGCGTTCCCGCAGCCTGAGGAGCTAGACCGCATTCATCGGCAACTGACTGGGATCCTGCACGACCTCGCGACAAACCAGGACACCATCGGATCGATCCTGACCAACATGCAGACGATCACCAAGAACTTCCGGGACAACAAACACACGTTCCGGCGGCTTCTGGACGAAGGGCCCGAAAAACTGCCCTCCCTGGCCAAGGTGATACTCACGGTCACCGATCTGATTGCCGTCGCCGGCGAACTTGGTCGACAGATTTCAATGCTGCTGGACTACCCCAACTTGATGCAAATATTGTCTTACGTAACTCCGTTCATCCAGACGGTGTCCACGGCCGACACCACCATCCCGGTGCTGGGAGACAAGACGGTGCGCACCATCCGCGACCGCATCCTCCCGTTCTTCAAGGACGGCGGGCCCAAGTACACGGTGACCGACATCCAGACTCCCGACGGAACTCTCGGCGTGAGCCCGGGTGAGCGGGCCGATTCGGTGATCCGGACCATGCAGACCCTGGGGTTGGTCCGATGAAGCTCAGCGTAATTGTCACCCTCGTCGTGCTCTCCGTCATCTCGTTGTCCGGCGCGGCATACATGTCATTCGGCGTTCTGGGTATTGCCTCAACTAACAAGACACAACGAATGACATTGATGCTGAACAGCTCCGGCGGGCTGATGAATACCTCGCAGGTGACACTGCGAGGTATCAAGGTGGGCCGGGTAACCGACATTCAGGCCACCCCAACAGGTCTGGCGGTGTCGATGAACCTCGACAGCACCTACCCCATACCGGTAGACAGCGCAGTCAGCGTGCAGAACCTGTCCGCGGCCGGCGAACAGTACGTCGAATTCAACCCTGCCCGTATCGAACCCCCGTACTACAGCGACGGCGCGGTGATCCCCGCGGCGAAGGTGGCGCCCACCTACACGGTGAGTGAGCTGCTGGCCAAGGGCAATGCCCTGTTGTCGACGCTAAATCCCGATGACGTCAACACGATCTTGAAGAATGTCGCCGCGGGAGTGGTCGACAACACCGCCACCATCGACAGACTCGCCACCACGACTCGGCTATTCGCGCAGATGGTGCAGGACGACAAGGACTCGCTGACCACACTCATCGGCAACACGTCGAGGATTACCAACGGCCTCGGCGACATTGACGCGGGCGGGATCCTGAAACAGAGTTCCAAGACGATTCCGGGCAGCATCGAGGGACTGGCGTTGATGGTCAAGGCAATCGAGAGGCTGGAGCCACTGAGCGAGTCCGCCTTCGGGGACAACAAACCGACGAGCGAACTCGTGGCCAAGGTCTTCGAGTACATCGACAACTTGTCGGTGCCGCTGGGCGAGTTCGTCACCGTCCTGGAGCCTGTCGTCGCCCCGATGCGTGAACTGAAGATCGATGCCGGTCATTGGCTGGACTTCTGGGACTCGACCTTCAACAACCAGGGTGGCGTCCGCGTCCACCTTGGCGTGCCGGAGTGGCCCCAGCAAGATCCGGCTCAGCCCGGCCCTCCCCAGTCGAGAACGAATCCCGGTGTGGCACGCCAAGCGTCGCCCGTCCCACCAAATACCCACACACCGCAACCGACAACAGCAGAAAGGCCAGCGCCATGAGCGATATCAAGGAGCGCGCACTCACCCTGGATGACGCCGATCCCGACGAGCTCACGGAGATGGCAGATGTCGACCCGACTCCCGAGTCCAAGCCTATGGACAAGAAGGCGGCGCCGGTCACACCAAGTGCGCGCGAAGTAGATCCCGAACAAGCCGGACGCAACATCTGGAAGCCGATAGCCATCGCGCTCCTGATACTGGGTATCGCCGGTGCTGTGGCCGGCTTCTGGCAGTACCACAAGACTGCCGGCGTGCTGGCGGCCACGCGGCACGCGGAGGCAGAACGAGCGGCGGCCACCCAGGTCGCCTCCACATACGCGATGAAGTCGCTGACCTACAGCTACGAGGACCCCGACGCGTTCTTTAAGAATGTCAAGGACGGAGTCTCTGAGCCGCTCAAAAACAAGTACACCGATGCCGAGAAGCTGCTGAAGGCGATCATGCTGCAGGCACAGGTGACCTCGAAGGGCGAGATTCTGGCCACCGAAGCAAAGCTTCAGCCGGGCGATGTGTACCAGCTGGTACTGACCACCCGCCAGACCACGCGCAATGTTCAAAACCCGGAGCCGCGGGTGACCACCCTGGTTCTGCAGGTAACCATGAACAAGCAGGGCGAAACCTGGCAGGTATCGGATATCGGACCCATGAACGGCAGCGGCGCGGCGACATCCATCATGCATCCGGGCGACCAGAAGATTCTCCCCGAGGCACCGGCCCCACTACCGGCGCCGGGAAAGCCCCCTGTGCAAGGCCAGCGGTAGCGCTGTGGGAGGGCGAGCGCTTGTTCCCGTCGCAGCGGGAGTTGCGGCGGGAGCATTCCTGTCGCTGCTGCAGACCGTCCATCCAGTAGCGTTGGCGGACGCTGCACTACCCCCCTGTCCCGGTCGGGCGACCACGATCGTGCCGGAAAGTCCTATGGCCCACCCGGATTGCCGGCTGTCCGCGACCGACGGTAGTGGGATCACCTTCGACGTCCAGTACTGGCGACCGGCCGCGTACAACGGCGAGGGGCCCGACTATCCGCCGCTCTCCGTGCGGGTCACCATCAGCGACCGCGCAGGCAAGAAGGTCCAGGAGGTCAACGAACTGTTAGAGCCTTCCAGCCCCTCCCCTGTCGGGCTGCAGGATATCGACGGCGACGGCCGGGACGAGATGATCATCCCCATGTCAACCCGTGTGATGAATGGCGCTGTGAACACCCGCTTTTCAGTGTGGCGTGCCGAGAAACAGAACACCCATTTCGAGCGGATTCAGATGTTCGGCCAGGCCATCTATCCCAGCGGGGACGGCTACATAGTGGTCAACAGTGGCGCATTTTCCAGCCGCGATCTCGACTTCTACCTGCCGACCGCGGCGGGCTATACCCAGATCGTCACACTGACGATGACCGCCGAAGAAGTGGACCTGAACACCCGCAAGGTACTCACGGCAAGCTGCATGGTCCACAAACAGTCCGGTTTAGGTGCCATCGACATGGACTGGCAAGACTCACCAGTCTTCTGCGATTCTCCTGCGGCCCGGTCAATTTGGCCGGATGCCGAGCGAGTGGAGACCAACCGCCGGGTAAAGGGCCGCTAGCCGGCGCCAGGTTCTACGACTCTCACCATCATGGGGTTTCGAGGAATCGGCTGAGAAATCCACACCAGACTCGCACGCGGGGCGTCAGGAAGACCTTTTGAGGTGGTCGACGAGTGCGCCTTCCTCACCGAAGAGCTTCTCCTGCCATGTCTGAATGAGCTCGGCATGGTCAATATCGCTGGGATGGAAGCCAATCCGGTTGTATTCGCGGATCCGCTGCAAGAACTGGCGAGTGAAGAACGGGGAGCGCCGAACCGTGTTGATGCTTCGTACGACCCGAATCGGGTTGTAGGTTGCGCGATCCCTCAGCATGGACACCGCGGTCGCACCAAGCAGCGCCACGAGGCCGCCGACGATCAGCGACCGCATGGTCCAGATGCGCATCCTTTCGGTTCCCCCGGCGGTGCGGTACACATCGAAGGCCACCGCTTTGTGTTCGCTTTCCTCCAACGCATGCCACAACAGTATCGAGCGGACCTCGGTGTCGCCCAACAGTTCCTGAACCTTCGGGTCATCCAACAGTGTTTCGGCGACAGTAGCCGTGAAGTGTTCCAACGCCGCCGTTAGCGCTAGGGAGTACAGCTTGGGCCCGTGCCGGAAAACTCGCCCGAGATAGCGCTGCACAAGCCATTCGATGCCGTGCGTCGGATAGCCCATCTCATGCAAGCGATCATTCAAAATCCGGTGTTCTCGCCCGTGGGTAACCTCCTGGCCAGTGAATCCACGGACCTCGGCTTGCAACTCCGGATCGGTGACCCGATCAGAGAAGTGACGCACCGACTGGACGAAGAACTCCTCGCCCTCCGGAAAGACCGCAGACAACACGGCAAGCATGTGGCTCAGGATCAGATCACCCTGCACATAATGACGATTCAGTGAGCCCACCGGGTACTGAAACGAGATGCGCCGAACCTGTATCTGATTCTTCATGGCCTTACCGCTCCCCGGTGTCGCCGGTCGCATCCGGAACGTACGTACGGCCACGGTCCGGGCCGTCCAGGCGCTCGATGTGCGACCGCAGGCCGGGCCGTATCCCCCAGGAGAATGCCACCCGCAGGAATGGCTGCAGCCACCGCAATGGCATCCAGGAGAAGAAGCGCGGGGTCAGTGCAACGGTCCAGTCGAGCGTGCAACCGCCGGGAACACTGGTGAGTACATAGTCTTCGGCCCACAGCTTCAACAGGGGCCAGGTGCCCGCCACCGCGGAGTAGGTGATGCGATGGGGTGGTTCGTACCGCCAGAACCTCTCCCGCTGGATCCACAGAAATCGCCAAGGCGCCGAGACCGTACCCATCTCCCGCTCCATGCCGGCACGCCGGACTGGTTCGTCATACCGCACACCGCAACCGAACGGTAGCCAGGACCAGGCACGGTCGCTATCGAGCGCCGCCCACACCTGCCCGATGGGCGCATCAAAGGTATGGCGCGTGCGCAGCACGATGGCCGCCGAATCGAACGCAGAGTCGTCCGCCATGGGCACGGCGAACCGAGGCGCAAGCATCGGCCATCGCGTCATTAGCCGACCGCCTGCGAGCGTTCTTCGGCGACAACCGAATCAGCATTGCCTACATGGCTCGCGTACCGGTAGTCATCGGCGGGGAACTTCTTCGCCGCCCGGCGCGCTTGCAGGGTTGTGGTCGGTCGCAGCAGGGGAACATCGTCATCGGCGTTCTTCCAGTACGACCGCACATCGTGATTGAGCTCGGTGAAGTAGTACTTCAGGTTGCGGCCATTGCGCAGCATGCTCTGGTGGAACCTGTCCAATGCTTCCTGCCGTACTTCCATACGGGTGGCACGCTGTTCACCCGCTAAAGAGATGGCCCGGACGATATGGGTCACGGCAGTGTCTGCCAACCCGTGCCATCCTCCATTACCCGTCCAAGAGTATGGCCCGACGATGATCCAGCGGTTGGGGAACCCCGTGATCGAAACGCTTTCGTATGCCTGCATACCGACGGTGTTGAAGAAGTCGCCCAGATCCCGACCGCCGGCCCCGACGACCCGCCCCCGCTTGTATGATGCGGGCTCCGAGAATAGGTCGAATCCTGTTGCCGTGATGAGGAAGTCGGCCTCGTGAACGGTGCCGTCCGTGGTCCTGACCCCTTCGGGAACCACCTCCGAGATCGGGGTGGTGACCAGTGAGCAATGCGCCCTGTTGAATACCCGGGGGAAAGCGGAATTGAGGGTCGGCCGGTTCCCCATCGGCCCGAAGGCCGGAAGCAGGTCTCTCGCCGCCTGCTTGTCCTTGACCACCGCGCGCAGGTAAGCCCCGTACAACGCCCGCCCGGCCCTATCGAATAGCCGCATCAGCGGGCGCATGACGGCCCCCGGGGTATTGATCAAGAACCACAGCCCCAGGCTCCCACCTACCAGGGCACCCCACTCGATCACCGAGAACAGCCCCGGAATGCGCAGTGCCCGTTGGACGAAGACAGGAATCCGGAAGTCGGGTTTGGGGATGCAATAGACGGGCGTCCGTTGGAACACCACGAGCGATTCGGTGTCATCCGCTATCGCTCCGCACAACTGCACGCCGGTCGCTCCGGTGCCGATCACCGCCACCCGCTTGCCGCGTACGTCGTGCTCCGGCAGCCACTGCACCGGCGTAACCCTGGTACCGGCGAAGTTCTCGAGGCCCTTGATGCTGGGTTGCTTCGGGTCGAAGAAGGGGCCGATCGCGGAGATCACAAATCTCGCGGTAAGCACCGATCCGTCCGCGAGGTTCAGCCGCCAGTAATGGTTTTCCTCGTCCCACTCCTCGGTGCGCACCTCGACGCCGAAGCGGAAGTGCTTCCGCAGATTGAACTTTTCGGCGGTCCGCTGGTGATAGGCCTGCACCTCGGCGCCCGGGGCGAACACGCGGGACCACTGCGGGTTACGGAAGAACGGGAACTGGTAGATCACCGACGGGATGTCGACCGCAATGCCCGGATATACGTTGTCACGCCACGTTCCGCCCAGGTCCGTCGCCCGGTCGAGGATGACGTAGTCCTCAATACCTGCCTGCTGAAGACGTACACCGGCGCATATGCCTCCGATACCCGCACCGATCACGACAACGTGATGGTCGGGAATTGATCTCGTCATGGGGACTCCTCACTCGATATCCAGGATGGATAGCTGATCGATGTTTCGTTCGATGGCGACGATGGCTCCGCGAGATTCTTCGCCCTACCCAGTTCGCCGCGCCACGGCCACGTCAGTTGGTCGACAAGATCCGGATCTGACCGAGCCGATCGGGTCAGATCGCCGAGCAACCTCGTGGCATCGCTCAACGGATCGCCATCTTGAGAACCGCTTTCATGAACGGTCGGACTGCGAAAGCGGTCCAGCGCAACGGGAACCACCCGATCCACTGCGGCGTGAAGGCCACCGTCCACTGCACCTTCACCTTGGGGCCGTCCGCAATCAGGACCCAGCGCTCCGCGAAAGATCTCAGCAACAGCGGAATCGATAAACCCGTGCCGACGGCGATGAGTTCCTTGGCCGGGTCGTTACGGACGATACGTTCACTGAGCGCGATGAGGACTGCGCGATAGCTCAGGTCGAGACCCACGATCCGGGGCCCGGTGACGAAGGGCACCACACCGAGATAGTCGCCCGCGCTGAGCTGCCGCCACACATGCTCGGCGGGAACGGAAACCGTGGTCTCGACCGTCGCGGCCCAGGCAGAACCGCTGTCAAAGTATTTGTCGACGTCGGGTCCAACTCCCGACACCTCGAACCGCCGCGGCCCTCTTGCCCCAGATGCCAGGGCACCCAACACCACCGCCGTAACACCGCCACCGACGATGACCAGTACTGCAGCGATCCCGAGCAGCAGCGAATTGGACACGTATCTCCCCTTTTATAGCTGACTAGTTCGCCTTGCCGACAGTGGTTTTCATAGATGAAGCGCCCTTACCCAATGCCGGCGGCTGGTCGAAGCGGAAGTCATCGAGCGGGAAGCGCTTACTGGCCCGCGTCGACTGGTAGGCCGTGGTGGGGCGCAAGAACGAGAAGTCACCGTGGCGGTCGATGTAATAGGAGTTGGCGTTGACGCACGCCCGCCCGTGCATGAGCGTCGACTCCGCTTTGGGCGCAATGAAGTCGAAAAACCTGTCGTTGGCCTCCTCGGTCACCGCGAAGGCCGTCGCACCTCGCTTACGCGCCTCGGTGATGACCCGCACTGCGATACGAGTTGCGTTCTCCACCATGACGTGCCAAGAGCTGCCGCTCCACGCGAATGGGCCAAAGACCATGAAGGTGTTCGGCAGTTGAGGCATCGTCACGCCCTCATACGCCTTGGCGCGATTGTTCTCATAATAGTCGGCGAGGTCGAACCCGTTGCGTCCCTTGACGGGGCGTGCACGATACACCTCGGGGCTTTGAGACATCGCAAACCCGGTGGCGAGTACGAGAACGTCAATCTCGCGATGCACGCCATCCTTGGTAACGATCCCCGTCGGGGTGATCTCAGCAATCGGATCGGTCACCAAATCCACATGCGGCTGGGTGAAGGTTCGATAGTAGGCGTTCGAGACACTTGGACGCTTACATCCGAACCCGTACGACGGTGTCAACTTCTTACGCAGCTCGCGATCGCGAACCTGCGTGAACAGAAAGGCCCGACACGCCCAGTTCGGTATCAGCGTTATTGGCGCTATCTGCTTGCCGTACACCGTGATCGCCACCAGACCTACCTCGACCGCCGCCGCGGCAACACCGCGAATCAGTGATTGCAAGCCCGGAAGGTACTTCATGGCCAGCCGCGCGATACGCGGTATCGGGAAGTCAGGTTTTGCGAACACCCAAATGGCTCGGCGCTGGTATACGTCCAAGCGCGAGGCTACGCGTGCCATTTGCGGAATCAGCTGCACCGAGGTTGCACCCGTGCCGATTACGGCGATCCGCTTGCCTTTCAGGTCGTAGTCGTGGTCCCAGTTCTGGGATTGAATGACCTTGCCGCCAAACGAATCCAAACCTGCGATGTCCGGAACCTTAGGCTCTACGAAAGCGCCGAGCGCGGTGATAACAAAGCGCGAAGTGATGACCCGACCGTCGGCGAGGGTAAGCCACCATAGGTGGTTGTCCTCGTCCCACACCCGCTTCATGACCTCATGCTCCAACCGGAGATGATCGTTCAGGTGGTACTGATCCACCAGTCCAGCGATGTACTGCTGTACTTCACGCCCCTTCGGGAAAGTACGGGACCAGTTTGGGTTCTTCGCGAAGGAGAACTGGTACACGATCCCCGGGACATCCACAGCGACATCGGGGTAGTGGTTGTTGTACCAGGTACCACCGATACCCGACGATCTCTCGAGGATCACAAAGTCGGTCAACCCGGCCCGCTTCAACCCGATGGCGGCACCCAGACCACCGATCCCGGCGCCGATGATGACGGTTTCGTGTTCGGGAGTGATCATGAGACTTCCTGCACCTGCTGATCGATCCGGCCGTCATACTCGCTGCGCGCCCGCCGGTCCACGGGGCCAACGGTCCTGTCGGCATTCACGATTCGCCTGCTAAGGAGCCACAGCCATTCAGGCACAAGATGCTGCAGTCGGAGCGCGAGGACCGTCCCCCTCGGAGAGCCGACCACGGCCGGCCGGTGCCGCAAGGTCCCCACGGCATTGCGTGCGACCCACTCGGGCGGGATGATCCCCAGTTTTTCCCACCATTTGAAGGGAATTCCGTCGACGAGTTGAGTCCTGACAGCCGCCGGCATAACGGTCGAGATCGTCACACCGGTGCCTACCAGTTCCTCGCGAGCGCTGCGTGCGAATCCGGTAGCAGCATGCTTCGATGCAACATAACTCGCCAGGCCGGGCGAATGTATGGCCCCGGCAGCCGATGTCACGTTAATGAAATGCCCTCTGCCCCTGGCGATCATCCGTGGTGCGAGCACCTGGTACGAGATGTAATGACTCCAGAAGTTGACGCGCATCGTGGCCTCCGCCACGCCGCGGGACTCTTCCAGCAGCGCGCCCACGGGCATGATCCCCGCGTTGTTCACCACGATGTCGATCGGCCCGGCAGACTCCTCAATCTCAGTCACAACACGCAGATACTCGTCGGAATCGGTCACATCCAAAGCGATACCTATTGCACCTAAACCGATCTCGTTAGCCGCCCGGCCGGCAGCATCACCATCGAGATCGGCGATCACCACCCGCGCACCCTTATGCGCAAGTTGGCGCACGATGGCCAGCCCGATGCCCCGAGCGCCGCCGGTGACCAATGCGATCGCGCCATCGACGTGAATCTCTGCGAATTTCATATGTGCATTCCCAACGAGTATTTGTGCGCGCCCTTCATGCGGCCCGCTGATTAACATGAGCTCTGACAAACGCCGAGATCTCGGCAACAGCGTCCGCCGCATCGAAGAGCACGTCAGCGGCGATTTGGAATACGTGCACCTGATTCCTCCAGATCTGCAGTTCGACCGGCACCCCGGCCTCGGCCAGCCGGGTAGCGGCGAATTCGGCGTCGGGGCGCAGGATCTCGTCGCTACCCACCTGGATCAGCGTCGGGGGCAGGCAAGCCAGAGCGGCTGGGCATGCCTCGACAAATTTGTCGAGGCATGCAAGCCCTGCCGGTCCCGTTTCCGCGGACAGGATCAGCCGCTCCATGGCCGTCAATGCTGACCGAGGGAAGAGCGGGTCGTTGGATTGCGTGGCGACCCTGAGCTTGGCCGCTGGGTCGCGCTGGACCAGGGGCGCAAGACATACCAGTGCACCCGGTGCGCCCAGCCCACGTTCCTGCGCGACGAGGGCCGCAACCAAGGCGAGAAAGCCTCCCGCCGAATCTCCCGCGATGGCGATCTCCGAGGGCTGGTAACCCATGTCAATGAGGTGCCGGTATCCATCCAGCGCATCTTCGACCGCCGCCGAAACCGGGTGGCCAGGCAGCTTGCGGTAATTGACAGCAAGAGACGTGACGTTGGCGGTCGCGACAATGCGGGAGACCAGTCGGCGGTGCGAATTCAGACCCCCAACCACGAACGCCCCGCCATGGAGGTACAGGACAGCACCACTGGATCGGCCCCGGGCGGGGGCCATCAACTCGGCCACACAATGTGCGAATTGAACGCGCGAACGACGCATGCCCCGGACGGGTCGCAACACGACGGCCGCGAGGTCAACAACCCGGTACGGCCACGGCAAATACGGGAATCGTGCCCACAAGGCAATCGTCGGGTACGCAAAGGTCCGAATGACCAACCTCGCCAAACGCAGCAGCACCGTCGGCGATCCCCGCTCGACGCGCGTGACTTCCACACGGTTCGGATGTAGCGGCACCACGTTGGCCGTCATCAGCACTCCTCGGCGATCTCGAACACGGGACTGTCTTTAATAGACTGACATGCCATTCGGTAAATTGCAACAGTCGACCATCAAGAGTGTGAAAAGCACTATTGTTGCTGGTGATACCAGCTTTCTATGGCCTCGCCCATCGGGGTGGTGACAGCAGACAAGCCAAGGTATTGACGAGCGATATCCGACCAGGGAGCCCCGGACCCTATCCGGCCGAGGAGCGCGGCCACGCACATCTCGGTACGGCGCGCCATCGTGTGCGTCTCCACCAACCGCTGGTTCCGAATTCCGTCATAGAACCTGGAACCGGGCAATACCGCATTGGCCACGGACAGCCTGGCAATCTCCGGCGTCATCCGCAGATATCCCTCCCCGAGGTGCCAACTACTCACCGCCCGGATGTATTCGACACCCTCTCGCCTGCCGAGGCTCTCGGGGTCTTCCACGAATCCCGCCGCCTGTGCGAGATCGTAGGCGGCATCATCCTCCCCGTTCAGCAGTGCACGGAACACCGCACGCTGAACTTCCGCATCCTCCGGTGGCATGTCGGCGCACAATCCGAAGTCGATGAACCCGATCCGGCCGTCGGTAAGCAGCATGATGTTGCCGGGATGGGGGTCGGCGCAAAAAAACCCGGTGCGGTACATCTCTCCGCAATAGAAACGATAGATCGCCTCGCCAACGTAATCGCGGACCGCCTGATCCTGGTCGGCGGCAATGGTGTCGAAGGGCAGGCCATCGAGATACTCGGTGACCAGGACGTGTTCGGTGCACAACTCGGTCACGGGCTCGGGGATGCGCCACACCGGATGGTGACGGAACTCGTCAGCCAGCCGCCGATGGTTGGCCAGCTCCGTTCGGTAGTCCACTTCTTTGAGTATCTGCCGCTGAACTTCCGCGACGATGGCCTGGGTGTTGCTTGCCGGTAGCTTCTTGGCGGCCAGCTTGGCAACCAGCTGTAGATTCTTCAGGTCCGCACGGACCTTGGACCCGATGCCCGGGTACTGGATCTTGACCGCGACGAGCCTGCCGTCATCGAGGCGGGCGCGATACACCTGCCCTATCGACGCCGAGGCGATGGCGCCGTCCTCGATGCTCACGATCCGATCACGCAGACTGCCCAGCTCCTGTTCCAACGCGGCATGCATGGTTTCGTCGGGAAACGTTGGTGCGCTGTCAAATAGCGGTGCGAGCCGTCTGGTGAACTCATCCCTGGCCGAGGCGGATGTGATACCCACGTCTACGACTGACAGCATCTGCCCCAATTTCTGCGCGGCACCTTTCATGGATCCGGCGACGGTGACCAATTGGTCGGCGAAACGAAGGATGTCGGCATCGCGCCGGGCGGCAATATCCGCCGAGAGGGGCTTGATGGCCGTCGTGATCGCCGAACGCACGGCGTGACTGGCAACGACCTTTCCGAGTGCCGTTGCCCGCTTGGCGCGCAAGGGCACGCCACCTCGAGTTACGTTGATCTCGTTATCAACTGGATCACCGATGGACGTGCTCCTTCGTCTCCCCCGCGGCTTTACGACGCCGAGTTGACGCCGTAGAGCAAAAATCGGGTAATGGTCCGTGCGTACTCGCCAATATTGTCGACCCGCTCCTCGTCGTCAACCATCAACGTGACAGCACCGACCAAAAGCGATACAAAGGCCTGACCGAGGAACTCGGTGTCGATGGCCGGATTGATCCGATCAGCACCGATCATCGAATACACATTCTGTTCGCACCGCACGGCCGCGTACCGGAAGAACTGGGTAATCGATTGCAGCGCTTCCGGATCCACGCCGGATGCCTCAGTACTGACGAAGATCAACACAGGCAGCCGCCCCGCCACAGCCTCTAACGCGCCTTGAAACCCTTGCACGAGTGCGGATTCGACGCCCTGAAAACTCTCGATTCTGGCGACTGACCGGGGAAGCGCCGGTTCCAACGACGAAACTTCGCGGACGATCAATGCATCAAGCAAGTCCCGCTTGTTCTGGTAATAGTTGTAGAAGGTGCCGTGACTGACTCCGAGCTTTTCCACGATCTCATGCACGCCGACGGCATGGTAGCCGTCACGCATAAAGCACTCGAGCGCCGCGTCGAGCAGTTCGTTACGCCGATCAGCCACAGTTGCCACTGGAACACGTTGCAGTTCAACCGATTCGTCCGCCACGCGTTCCGGGCCGTTGTCCGCACTAACCCCCTCCCGCAGGATTCCCGCCATAGCGATCTGGGAGGCCGAACTCACGAATCGCTCTCTGGTACTGGGATTATCGTGTCGACTCAACGAAAGTACGAACCCAGGGACCACCAAAGAGGGCAGCAGTCGGGCCAGTACGGCATAGTCCTGGGAATCCTCGGGCATCCATCCGGCCTCGCGGCCGAGTTCAAGGCCACGCTGGACATACGAGTCGAGCATCGCCTGGATACCGACGACGCGCTGCTTGAGTTCCTTGTCGGCAGCGGCAGACTGGACAGTGAGGAGCTTTAACAGCGCGGGTTCGCGGTCCACCAGAGCGTAGAGTCGGCGACCGCCCTCCATGATGATGTCGTTTCGCTCATCGATACCGGCATTCCCTCCGACAACGTCGAGCAGGTCGTCGAGCGCGAGGGTTTCGAAGAGTCTTTCGACGGCAGTGTCGAAGACCAGGTCGAGCACCTCACGCTTCCCCTCGACGTATCGGTAGACGGTGCCCTGCCCCATCCCGGCCCGAGTCGCGATGTCGGCCATGCTGGTCTGTTCGTAGCCGTTCTCGGTGAACGCCGCGAACGCCGCGTCCACAATCTGCTGACGTCGTTTGTCGGCAAGCCCGGATACCGGTGGCCGCCCACGGCGAGGAGTCTCCTGCGCCACTAGCTGCTCCATCGACGGGCCTGACCGGTTAGACGGCGCGCGCGGGTGCACACGCCTCGTTGACGGTTGAGTGTAAACACGTCGCCGAGGATCCGGGCCGACCTATCCTCGGATTTCGTGCCCGCGCCTCATGACTATCCCTCGAGCTTGTAGCCCAATCCACGCACGGTAACCAGGTGCACGGGGTTGGCGGGATCAGCCTCGATCTTCGAACGAAGACGTTTGACATGCACGTCGAGGGTCTTGGTGTCGCCGACGTAGTCCGCGCCCCAGACCCGATCGATCAACTGGCCGCGAGTAAGCACCCGGCCGCTGTTGCGGATCAGGTATTCCAGAAGGTCGAATTCCTTGAGCGGCAGGGTGATGGCATCGCCGTTCACCGACACGATGTGCCGGTCGACGTCCATGCGGACGGGCCCGGCCTCAAGCACCCCGTCACCGGCGCTGGTCTCCTCGCCGTCCGATCCGCGGCGCAGCACCGCCCGAATGCGCGCGATGAGCTCACGTGCCGAGTAGGGCTTGGTCACATAGTCGTCGGCACCCAGCTCAAGCCCGACGACCTTGTCGATCTCGCTGTCGCGCGCGGTCACCATGATGACCGGAACGCTGGACTTGGCGCGCAGCTGCTTACAGACGTCGGTGCCGCTCATGCCCGGCAGCATGAGATCCAGCAGCACGATATCGGCGCCGGACCGTTCGAATTCGGCGAGTGCCGAGGGACCGTCGTTGACGATGGTCGCCTCGAAGCCCTCCTTACGTAGCAGGAAGGCCAGTGGATCGGCCAGCGAGTCTTCGTCCTCAACAATCAAGACACTGGTCATCGACGTACATGTTCCTCTCGAGTAGTCGCTTTGTGCTCTTCACGTAAGCGGCTGGTAGGTACTGGGGATGAACCGCTGGCGCGAAGCCCATCGGCTAATGGTGCGGTCTCGTTGGCCGCACCGTTGCGGGTTCTGGACTGTTCGGTCGGTGTTTCCGTGTCGTCGTCTTCGTAGACCGGCACGGACAGCGTGAAGGTCGATCCCGTGCCTGGCTGGCTCCACAGCTTGATGACGCCATTGTGGTTGGCAGCGACGTGCTTGACGATCGCCAGCCCCAGGCCAGTGCCGCCGGTGTCGCGGGAGCGCGCCTTGTCGACCCGGAAGAACCGTTCGAAGACACGTTCCTGATGCTCTTTGGCGATCCCGATCCCGCGGTCGGTGACAGCGATCTCGATCTGGTCGCCCCGGCGGCGTCTGCTGATCGACACCGGCGATCCCGGCGGCGAGTAGGCGATGGCGTTGGCCACCAGGTTGGTGATGGCAGTGATGAGCAGGGTGGCGTCGCCGCGGACCTCTAATCCGCTGGGGGCGTCGGTAGTGACGGCGATGTCAGCGTTTTCGGCGACCACCTTGGAGCGAGTCAACGCCTCGGACACCACATGGTCGACGTCGACGACGTCCAGGTCCGGTAGCTTCTCAGCGCCCTGCAGGCGCGATAGCGCGATGAGTTCGGTGACCATATTGCCCAGGCGCCGTGATTCGGCGAGCACCTGCTCACCGAAGTGCTGCACGGTGTCCGGGTCATCCGAGGACTCCAGCAGCGCCTCCGCGAGAACCCCCATGGCGCCGACGGGTGTCTTGAGTTCATGGCTGACGTTGGCCACGAAATCCCGCCGAGTCGCTTCCATCTTGACGTGCTCGGAGTCGTCGTCGACGTAAATGACCACCCAGCGGGTGTCGGCATCACTGAGTCTGCGAACGTGCCCGCGCAGCGAAAATCCCGCGCGGCCGGGCGCCTTCGGCTTGGTGGTCAGGTCCACTTCGACGTCCTCACCGGTGGCCAGGGTCCGCTGCGCGGCATTCCATGCGCGCTCGTCGAGCTGACGGTCGCGGACCAGTCCCAGTTCCCTGGCACGCGCGTTGACCAGGACCACGTCCTGGTGCTTGTCGACGACGACGATTCCGGTCGGTGCGATGGAGACGATGAGGTCCAGCATCTGCGCAACGGTCAGACCGGTCTGGGCTACCTGCGAAGTTTTCCGGGCCGCGCGACTCCCGGAGGAGCGACGCGAAAGCCACGCCCCGAGCGCAGCGCCCACAGCAAGCGCCGCGACTGCGGCGGTCGCGACAAGAAGGGCCGATGCGACGGTCACGCGAAAAGCGTACGCATTCGGTGAACGTCACCCCAGCAGCGTGCGGCTAAAAGCCGAGCAAGTCACATAGTCCAGCACAGGAGTTAGGCCTGAGTTCACCGAGTATTCGCCAATTGGCGAACTCTTAGTGGCGAGCAGACCAATACGGCGTTATTTCGCACCCTGGCTAGCCACCGCGGCGGCTCCAGCGGCCGCGGCCTCGGGGTCCAGGTAAACCCCGCCCTTGGCTACCGGTTTGAGGTTCTCATCGAGGTCGTACCGCAACGGAATGCCGGTGGGGATGTTGAGGCCGACGATCTCCTCATCGGAGATCCCGTCGAGATACTTCACCAGAGCACGCAGCGAATTGCCGTGGGCGGCAACCAGAACCGTCTTACCCGCGCGAAGCTCCGGCACGATTGCCTCTTCGTAGTACGGCACGAACCGCGCCACCACGTCGGCCAAGCATTCGGTGAGCGGGCCGCCGTCGATATCGGCGTACCGCGGGTCCTGGTCCTGGCTGTAGTGGCTGCCCCGCTCGATGGGGGGCGGCGGGGTGTCGTAGCTGCGCCGCCAGGCCATGAACTGGTCCTCGCCGTACTTGGCCTTGGTTTCGGCCTTATCGAGGCCCTGCAGCGCGCCGTAGTGCCGCTCATTGAGCCGCCAGTCGCGCACCACCGGGATCCACAGCCGGTCGGCGGTGTCCAGGGCCAGATGTGCGGTGTTGATGGCGCGACGCAGCAGCGAGGTAAACAGAATGTCCGGCAGCACGCCCTGCTGGGCCATCAGCTCGCCACCACGCTGCGCCTCTGACCTGCCCTTTTCGGTCAAATCGACGTCGACCCAGCCGGTAAAGAGGTTCTTCGCGTTCCACTGGCTCTCGCCGTGGCGCAGCAGGATCAGGGTGGCTCCGTTTGTCTGACGGGAGGTCTCGCCGCTCATGGGCGCAAGTCTCTCACGCGGGTGCCGGTGCGGCGGCGCTAGCCAGGCGCGGCTTCCCGCCGCGCCGATTCGACGGCCAGCGCCCGCTGTATCCCGCGCAGGACGAGGGTTTGCGCTCGCAGCAAGTGCCGTTCGAGGAGCCATGGCAATTTGATCTTGAGGTCGACATCCGAATCGACGATGAGCTGTGTTCCGGGTGGGCGAGGAACCACGGTGTATCGCGCGACATGGTGCCGAAGCGCACTACTACGGCGCAGGGTTGTGGTGCACCCAGTCGGCGACCAGTTGTATTCGGTGAGAATGTCATCGGAGATACCGAGAACTGAGCTCCTTGTCCTGACCAGCAACGGCATACCGTCGTCGTACGTCTCAACGATGGTGGTCCGGCTCGTAATCGTCGGCCACGCCGGCAGGTGGGGCGACAACCAATCGTTGATGGACTCGACGTCTGTCAACACTTCGTAGACGGTCTCTGGCCGTGCAGCGATATCGAAAACGTGGCGCTCTTCTGGCATATCCGCCCTTTCCAGCGATTCTTATGCGTGAACAGGCTGTTCTTGACGGTCCTGAACCTGGCGGATGTCGCATGTGGTGTGGGGCAATGGGGCGACAACCTGTGTCCGCCGGCCAAGCGTGGCGGGTTTGATGGGCCACCAGAACGTTTTGCCGAGGATCACCGCCAGTGTCGGCACGGTGAAGGTGCGGACGACAAGCGTGTCCAGTACCAGACCCAGCCCGATCGTGGAACCGAGCTGCGCAGTGTTGAGCAAGCTGCCGCCCATCATGGCGAACATGGTCATCGCGAACACCATGCCTGCAGTGGTGACGACACCGCCGGTGCCGGCGATCGCCCGGATGACACCGGTCTTGATCCCGGCCCCCATCTCCTCTTTGAAGCGGGCAGCCACCAGCAGGTTGTAGTCGGCGCCGACGGATATCAGGATGGCGAACACCGCGGCGGGGATCGACCAGTGCAGCTGAGTGCCTAACAGGTGTTGCCAGATCAGCAGGCTCAGGCCAAGCGTGGACCCTAAGGACACCAGCACCGAGGCAACCACTACAACCGATGCGACCAGACTGCGAAGCAACAGCAGCACCACGGTGAATATTAGGGTCAGCGCAGTGATCGCAACGATTTGCTCGTCGCGGCCCAAGATGGTGTGCATATCGTCAATCATCGCGCCCGGCCCGCCAATGCTGACGACACTGCCGGCCAGCGCGGTGCCTTTGAGCGCGGCTTTCATGGCGACCGCCAAATCCCGAGCCCGCTGTTGCCCCGATACGTCAAAACTGCTGGTGGCACCCATCACGATCATGCGAGTTTTAGTGCCGTCCTTCGAGAACAGTAGGTGTATGAACGGCTCGAACTGTGGATCGGACAGCAGACGTGCCGGAAAGTAGAAGTACTCCCCCGAGCCGGCTGTGCTTTTGCTGAAATCCTGCATAAATGCGGTCAACGTGTCCATTTGGGTTGTCATCTGCGACAGCATGCGGTCGGTCTCTATGGCCATGTCATGCATTTGGGTCAGCGAGTCCACCATAAGCGGGATGCTGTCGGCGGACTTTGCCAGACTGGCACTCAGGTTGGTGGTGGTGCGAACGATCTGGTGCATACCCGTAGTGAGCGATCCGAGGCTGTCGAAGTTCGACAGCGCGGTACGCGTGCTGGCGCACACAGGCTCCGGCGCGCATTCGCGGCCGGCGCTCACGGATGCCCGAACCGGCGCGATGACGGCATTCAGGTCTTTCATACCGGAATTGAGTTGTTGTAAGCCGCGCTGGATGGGCACCGAGGCCGCGTTGAGTTGCTGGGCCCCTTGCTGCGCGGCCTTGAGTTGCCCCTGGAGCCCCTCGATCGTCGAAATCATCGTGCCGAGGTTGCTGGTCAGTGTGTGCAACCGGCCGGCCCGCTCGCTGAACACGACAGAGTTCTGCGAGGCCATGGTGCCGGCGTAGCCCACCCCGTAGCTCAGCGAGGCCTGGTCGAGTGGTGTACCGAGGGGACGGGTCAGCCACTGAACCGCGTTGACGTCCGACAGCCGGCTGAGGTGCTGGGCGGCGCGCTCCAGGATGGCGATATCGGTCGAGTTGCGCAGATCGTGGTCTGATTCGATCAAGACCATGTCCGGGTACATCTGGCCTTGCGGAAAGTGCCTGTTGGCCGCGGCAAGCCCGGCAGAACTCGGCAGCTTCTGAGGGACGAACTGGAGCTCGTCGTAGTTGTACTGCGCCGTGGGGAGCGCGAGCATGCACAGCAGCAACAGCACGAAGCTGCTGACGAAGAGCGGCTTAGGCCACCGCGCAACACGGATCCCGATCCGCCGCCAGAATGTACTGCTGGCGGCGGATCTTCTCGGTTCGAATAATCCGAAGCGGCGCGCACCGATGAGCAGCACCGACGGTGTCACGGTGACCGCCGAAAAAACGGTAAAGACCATTCCCAGCGCCGCGGGTGTGCCCATCGCCTGGAACATGTCCAGTTGCGTGAAGTTCATGCACAGCAATGCACCCGCGACGGTAAGCCCTGAGGCGATGACCACCGGAGCCACTCCCCGGTAGCTCGCCGTGAACGCTTCTTCGATCGAGAGGCCGCTGCGCCTGCCTTCCTGGTAACGGCCGATAAAGAAGACCGAGTAATCGGTGCCTGCTCCCAGCATGAGCGCAGCCATCAGGGCGGTGGTCATCATGGTCATAGGCGCTAAGTCGGCCTGCACCAGGTATCCCACGAGCGGTGTGGCAACGGAAAACGCGAGCCCCACCGTGAGCAGGGGCAGCAATGCCACGAACATAGAGCGGTAGACGAGCAGCAGCAATGCGCCGACGAGGAAGATCGAGACCGAGCCGATAACCACCTCGTCCTGCATGATGGCCGAGAGCTGATCCACTATCGCCTGGCTGGTTCCGGTGGCGTAAATATGGGTTCCTGCAGGTTTATTCGCCGAGTCCAGAATGTTCTTCAGGGCCTTAACCGATTCCATGCCTTGTGGTGTGCCGATGTCACCGGCCAACTGCAGCTGCAGGAATGTCAGTTGTTTGTCGGGGCTTTCGGCCATGGCGCTCATCTGCGGGTCTGACCAGGTATCGAAAATCGACTCGACATTCTTTTTGTCGGCCTGCAGTCTGCTCAGCAGCTCGGCCCGGAATTGCCGGTCCGAGTCGTCGAAACGCGTGTCCTTCTCGACGATGATCACGCTGTTGTTGTTGCTCGAGGACTCGTCGAACGCCGCGGCGATCCTCCTGGCAGCCTCACCGGACTTGCTGTCGGTGGGCATCATGGGTCGGCTGTGGGTCAGGATCAGCTCTTGGGGATTGGGAGCGACCGCTGCCAGACAAGCACCGACAAGGCACCATGCCCCGATAACCAAGAAGGCGTACCGGCTGATCAGCCCCGCCAGCCTGCCAAATACAGCGCTGTTATGCACGGTCCACCGGAGCCCTACCTAACGATTTTCCGGAATGCGAGCAGATTGCAGCTGACGGTCGGGTGCGAGCCAGACTCGGACTTCTCGTCGGCCACTTCTCCCTCGACATCGATACGGCAGGTGACCTTGTTGTTCGCCGATATGGCGGTGACGCCAGCGGCGAAAGCAAAGTCATTCGTGGTGACCGTCGTCTGCCATGGCGCGTCGCCCGAATACAGACGCGACTGCCCGGCGTCGTCCAGGTACGACACCGTCACCGGAGCGCCGCCCGTACTGGTCACCTGGTAGGTGACCGTTTTGGGTTTGGGCATCGAAAACCCGGCATTGACGGCGGGTTTGGGCGTTTCGGACCTGTTCGGCAGCGCCAGCTTCGGCGAGCCGAGCACATACGTTCCCGTGGCCATCCACAACACCGCGATGAGTGCGAAAACCCATCCCTGCCGCTCCACGAACACATCCCAGAACCTTCGCGACAGGGAGGGTCCGGACAAGCGGTTGTTACTCGTCCTCACGCCCGAGACCGCACCCGCCCGGATACCGCGGCGACTTCCCAGTTCGAGGCCGCAGCAACCATTGGCACTTCGCTCCTCGCATCGACGTTGACCGATCCATCGAGCGCGGCCGAAACCGACTTCACTTGTGCTGGTGGGCCCCTGACCTAGCCCCACCAGCACAGGTGACTCGATGCGTTACTGAGTGTAACTAGTACTTAGTGTTACGGCAAGTCGCCTCAGGGGCAACGCCATGCACCGCACCGCAAGCGATCTAGCCGCGCCGGGAGGCCGTCCACCCGGACATTGGCATCTTTGCGAGCACCAACAGGGCATCTCCGCGGGTCTCTCCGCTGAGCTGCCCTACCCCATGGCGGTCACCCAAATCGGCTGTCGACCAACCCGGCGAGCCTCGGCCCCGGCGTCACGTGTCCCTCGAACGCGTAGTCGTGCAGCGGGAAGGTGCGGGACGATCGCCGGGCCGCCTGGGTGGTCATCGGCCGGATGTACGCCGACTCGCCGTTGTGGTCGAAGTAGTAGCTGTTGGCGGTCGAGCAGTTGCCTACTTGGAACAGCGAGGTGGCGTACCTGCCGCGGACCTTCTCGGTCCAGGCGTCGGTGGCGTCCTTACGCACCTCGACATCAGTAGCACCCAGGCGCTGCGCCTCGGCGATGACGCGGCTGATGTGGGCAGCTGCGGTGTCCACGACGCTGTGCCAGGTGCCGCCGGTCCACCCGTACTGCCCAAACACCTGGAAGTAGTTGGGCAGCCCCGGAGTGGAGATGCCGTGATAGCTCCACGGCTGATGGTCTTGGTAGAAATCTGCGAGGTTGAACCCGTCGCGTCCGATCACCGGCGTGTCCCGGTAGATCTGCGGGTCGAAGAACAACCGGAACCCGGTCGCAAGCACCAGGACGTCGATCTTCCGCTCGGTGCCGCTGCGCGTTCGGATCCCGGTCGCGGTGATGGTCTCGATGGGGTCGGTGATCAGGTCCACGTTGTCGCGGTTGAAGGTCTGCAGATACGCACTCGACACGGCGGGACGTTTGCACCCGAAGTCGTAGTCGGGGGTGAGCTTGGCCCGAAGCTCCTTGTCCGGCACCGCCATCCGATAAGTGACGTTGCGCAGGAACCCGGAGACGGCCTGCGGGATGACCTTGACGTTGGCGTAGTACATGACTCCATAGACCAGCACCCCGGCGTAGACCAGTTCCAAACTCTCCTGCAACACGCGCTGCGCGAACGGCACCCGCCGAAAGAAGCTCTTGACGGGGCCGGGTGTGGTCGGGTCAAACTTTGGGAAGATCCAGATCGGGGTGCGCTGGTACACATCGAGGTGGCCCACCTCGCGCGCGATCTCCGGAATGATCTGTACGGCACTGGCTCCGGTGCCGATGATGGCGACCCGCTGACCCTTGAGGTCAACGGTCTGGTCCCAGGATGCCGACTTCACGACGGTGCCGGTGAAGTCATCGAGACCCGGAAGCTCGGCGGGTTTGGGCTCGGGGAACGGCCCGGCGGCGACGATGACGAAACGCGCCGTCACGTCCCTACCGTTAACCTTGAGCCGCCAAACGTCGGCTTCGTCATCCCAATGACGCTCGCCCACTTCGCTGTTGAACCGAATGAGGTCACGAACTCCGAATTCGTCGGTGAGCCGCTCGACGTAGGCGAGCACCTCCGGCCCCTTGGCGTAGAACCGGGACCAGTCCGGGTTGCAGGCATCGCGAAACTGGTAGGCCTGGGCCGGAACATCAACGCCGATACCCGGATACGTGTTGTCCCGCCAGGTTCCGCCCACCCCGGAAGCGCGCTCGAAGATGGTGACGTCTTGGACGCCGGCTCGCGACAGATCGCGGGCGACGCCGATGCCGGAGAGCCCGGCACCGATGATGACGACCTGATGATCGGGTCCCAACGGGGCCTTGCGGCGGCGACTGCTCATGCGGTCGCCTCGTAGGTAAGTTCCTTGGTCCAACTCGGCTGCGACGGAAGCCATGTGCGCGGAATGTAGTCGGATGCCTTGACCATCGAGTTGGCCAGATAGTGGTACGGATGATCGGGGTTGACCACCCACTTGGAACCCTTCTTGAGGAACCGGTAGATGAGGAGCCGGGTGCCCTTGCCGCGATCGCCGATGTTCGAGAACCGATTCATCGCGTCGTACAACCGTTGCTCGCTGAGGCCCATCGCGACGATGTTGTTACGGATCCGGTTGATCAGCGGAATACCGGTGCCCAGCCCCACCAGTCCGGCGAGCAGGAAGCCCGGGCTGAGCAGCGTGCCGACGTTCTCGATGACGGCACGGCGAACCGGCCCCTGACCCATCATGTCCAGTACGTGGAAATCGACTGCCAGGTGTCGTGATTCATCGGAGTTGATGTGCCGGAACGCCTCATGGCAGATGGGGTCCTGCACCTCTTCCAACAGGAACTTGAGCAGCGCGCCGTCCAGTGCCACCTCTAGGAGAGGGATCACGGTCCCCAACACGGTCAGCGACAATCCGTCCGAATACCTGTCCAGCCATTCGATGGCCAGACGCACGTTGATGTTCGGTTCCGGGATCTCATCTTCTTTGAGCATTCCCCAGCGCCGCATCAGCGCCAGCTCGGCATTGGCGTGTTTCTGCTCCTCGGCGTGGAAGTACCGGTAGATCTCGGCGAGCGTAGGGTCCGGCGCCTTCTTGGCCAGCGCGGAGAATCCCCGAGCGCCGATGTTCTCGATCCACACCAGGTCGGCCATGAAGTCCTTGAGTTTGGGCCACAGCTCGGCGCTGATGGTGTCGGCTCCTGGCGCCTCCCAATCGACGTCGGCCAGCGCCCACTGCTTGTCCTTGATGGTCTGCAACATGTCTTCCAGAACGACAGCCATGGTCTTTCCTCCCTATGCGGACTGCGCTGCGGTGGTGTGTGATTGGTTGGCGAGAGCTCGGGTGACAAACCGTGCTGCTTCTCGCACGGCCGCCGAAGCCTCAGTGCTGAACCGAGGCAACGCCTGGAATACATGCACCTGTCCGGGCCACACCTGCAGCTCACAGGCACCGCCGGCGCGGGCGATCATGAGTTCCAGGTGCTCGGCGTCGGCGACCATCATTTCCCGTCCGCCGACTTGAATCAGCGTGGGCGGCACCACTGTTCCTGGGTCAAGAGTCACCCGAAGCCGGGGGTCGCCCTCGGGAACTCCGCGGGTGTACTGGTCGACGAGGCGCCGGGCCGCGGCTGCCGAGATGAGCGGGTCCGGGGCGTCCCGTTCACGCTCGGCCGACAGCCCGAGCGTCAGGTCTATCAGCGGTGAGAACACCACCAGCGCGCCCGGCTGAGGCACACCCAGCCGATGGTTCTCGGCGATAAGATCCACGGCCAGGTGACCGCCCGCCGAATCACCCGCGATCACAATGTCCTTGGCGTCGCGACCGCTTTTCAGCAGCCACGAATATGCGGCGCGCACATCCTCGGCCGCAGCCGGGAACGGGTGTTCGGGAGCCAACCGATAGTCCAGCGAGAACGCGGGAAGCCCAACCGCCTCGGACAGCCGCGCCACCAGCCGACGATGTGTCCGGGGTGAGCACACCACGTACCCGCTGCCGTGAATGTAGAAGATGATCGGGCCCTCGGGGTCGCCGTTTGCGGTGTGCACCCATTCACCGCGCACATCCCGCTCGCGGATGCGCGCGATCCTGATGTCGGCGGGCATCGGGCTGCCTGCCGCCATCACGCCGGCGACCACCTGACGTGACGCCCTGACCCCAAACTGGTTGAGCCGCACCCGGTTGAATACCGGGCGCAGTCCGGCAGCGCTGATCGCGGCCACGGCCTTGGTTCGGCCGGAGGCCGGCTGGACTCCGCCAAGCGGCCCACCCCGTACCTCGTCTGTGACCCGCACCGCCACCTTCTGCACCCGGCTGTGCGCACGATGCACCGCATCGCGTCCGGGGCGACCGGTCGGCGGATCCGCCTGGAACAGATGTGGGAATCCGGCCACCGAAATCGCGGCCGACTCGGGCAGTACCGCGCCTCCGACACCCGTCACCGGAATCTGTCGCGCGTCGGATTCGTCCGGGGCCGAGGCGAAAACGATGATGTCGCATTGGTGTTCGATGCCCTCGACGGTGCGAATACCCATCGGGCTGAATCTCGCGATCGGCCAGGTGACGAGCTTGCAGTTCGGCGCCTGCAGTGCGGTGTAGAACTCGTCGGTCACCACCACATTCGGCCGACCGGTCAACGGCAACGGCGTCAGTTGGCGCCGGGTCCACGGGTCCTCCACGTGACGGCGCAGGTTGTTACGCGCGAGCAGCTCCAGAATCCCGGCTCGTCGAGGACGGCGTCCGGCAAACCAGGCCTGCCGGGCGGCGTCCCGCACCATCGGAACTCCCTCAAGGAATCGTCCGATCCGACTCGATTCACGCGGCAGCACCCAGTCGGGAGAGCTCTGAAACAGCTTGACGGAGAAGGCTTCCCGCACAATTTCGGGAAGCAGGGTAGCTGCGGCGGCGCCGTTGCCGACCACAGCTACCCGCTTGCCGGCCAGGGCAACATCCCTGTATTCCTGGCCCCGCACGACGTTCCCGGTATAGGCCTCCACACCGGGAACGTCTGGATCTGCGTCCGATCGCGAGCCGGTGGCCAATACCACCGATTTCACGGACAGGTCTTCTCCCCCAACGATGTCAACGTTCCACCGGCCCTCTACCTCGTCGTAGGCGACGCCGGCGACCTCGTGCCCGAGGCGCAGATGCTTTCCGAGATGAAAGAGTCGGATGGTGTCCTCGCGCCACGTTCCGACTTCCGGGACGGTCGTGTCGAGAAGCACGAAGTTGTGTACACCCGACCGCTTAAGGCGGGCCGCCAGGCTCAACCCCGTGAACCCGGCTCCGATGATCGCGACATCCGTATGCGTGCGCATTCACCGCACCTCCGGTTCCAAGAGTTCTCTCGCGTCCACCGGCGTCGGCAGCATCCGACCGATGAGCCCGGCGCCCCAGCGGTATGGGTTCGGAGCGTGCCGCTTAAGTTGCCAGACGAGCTTGGCGTCGAGCTGCGGCACGACGTAGAAACGTCCCCGGTCGTGCGCGTCGAGGGTGCCGCGGGCGATCCGTTCGGGTGATACGCCGGTGTACTTCATCACCGAAGCCGCCAGGCTTCCGGTGGAGCCCGGGATACGTCCGTCGGCGACGATATTGGTCTTGACGAAGGTGGGGCATAGCACCGTCACCTTGATCCCAGAGCCGCTCAGCTCGGCGGACAGGGTCTCCGAGAGCGCAAGCACCCCGGCCTTGCTGACGTTGTAGGCGGCCATCATCGGGGCCGCCGCGAAACTGGCGGCCGAGGCGACATTGATGATGCCGCCGAACCGCTGCTCGCGCAGGATCGGGGTAAACACCTGGCAGCCGTAAATGACGCCCCACAAATTGATGGCCAGGGTGCTCTCCCAGTCGGCCATCGACATGGTGCCGACTGGGAGGCCGCCGGTGCCGATGCCGGCGTTGTTGATCACCAGGTCGGCAGGTTGGCGCAGCCACTCCTCGGATACCGTGGCCAGCGCGCTGACCTGCTCGTAGGAGGTAACGTCGCAGGCCACGGCGCGTGCCTTGCCGCCACCGATGATGTCAACGGTTTCCTGCGCACGGGTGAGGTCGATATCCGCGCACACGACCCGTCCGCCCCGGGAAGCAAGAGTCTCGGCGAAGGCCCGGCCAATTCCGCTGCCTGCGCCGGTCACCACCGCGCTTGCCCCGTGGCTGATCTTCGGACGTCGGCGCGGGTAGGCTCCCGCGTCGGGTGCCGTCATTGGCATCACCCTTCTGGGTTTCCGCTTACGCATCATACGAAAACGTAAAACAAGGGTGTGACATGGCCCGCCGGTTGTCAAGGCATGCGTGAGATCAATGTCAGGGGAGTCGTCCCACGCCGCGAGCTACTGAATCGCGGGCAGACCGTCGATGGACGTGCCGTTCTTGTCCAGCGCGCTCTCAAAGGTGAGCTTCTCCGGCGGCGCCTTCTCGACGTGCTTGTCGTACACGTCGCGGTGTTCCACAAATTCCATGAGCGGGACCGAGTACCCGCAGGAGTCCGCCACCCGGGTCACGTCAACCAAAATGATTGAGCGGACTCCCTTTTCGAGCTCTTTCGAGAAATGACAGCGCAGCGGCAGATACTCCGGCTCGTTGAATTGCACCACCCTGGCGCGGCCGTGCAGCCGGATGATGCGGCACCGCTTGTCGAACGAGCAGAACATCAGCACGATGCGGCCGTTATCTCGCGCGTGCGCAATGGTTTCCGCGCCACTGCCGAAGTAGTCCAGGTAGCCCACCTGGTTGGGCCCGAGCACCGCGAATGTCCCGGCCATCCCCTTGGGGGAGACGTTGACGTGCCCGTCCGAACCACTCGGCGCCGTGCCCACAAAGAACACCGGCTGCTCGATCAGCCAATGGGCGAGCTTGTCGTCGATCTCCTCATACACCTGACCCATACGGTCCAGGTTGCCACTCGGGACCGACAACCCGCCACCCGATTTCGGTGCACCTAGATGATGCGAGCCCGCAGGTCCTTGCGCAGGATCTTCCCGGCCGCACTCTTGGGAATCGCGTCGATGAACTCCACCAGGCGAATCCGCTTATGCGGAGCCACCTTCTGCTCAACGAAGCTCATCACGGCCTCATCGGTCAGGCTGTCGTCGGTACGCACCACGAAGGCCTTGGGGATCTCACCACTGGACGGGTCGGGCACCCCGATCACGGCGACGTCACCGATACCGGGATGCGTCAGCAGCAGCGCCTCCAGCTCGGCGGGCGGCACCTGGTAGCCCTTGTACTTGATCAGCTCCTTGAGCCGGTCCACGATCGTCACCACCCCGTCGGCCCGCACGACGGCGATATCACCGGTGTGCAGGAACCCGTCGGGTTCGATGGTGGCGGCGGTGGCCTCCGCGTTGCCGAGATACCCGGCCATCACATTGGGGCCGCGCACCAGCAACTCTCCTGGCGCACTCTCCCCCTCGTCCGGGATTTCGATCTCGGCCCCGGTCTCGGTGTCGATGAGTTTGTTCTCCGAGTTGGGCACTGGAATACCGACCGAGCTGAGTGGAATGTCGGGGCGACCCGGCGGGATGAGGTGGCTGACGGGGCTGAGTTCGGTCATGCCGTATCCCTGACTGACGCGGCAATTAAGCCGCGCCGCAACGGCATTGCCCAACTGCTCGTCCAGCGGAGCAGCACCGGAGAACACCGAACGGAGGCAGGAGACGTCATACTTGTCGACATCCGGGTGCTTGGCGAGTACCACCGCCACCGGCGGCGCCACGAACACATGGTCCACCCGGTAGTTGGCGATGGCGCCCAGGAAAGTGTCGAGTTCGAACCGCGGCAGGATCACCAGCTCGGCGCCCAGTTTGAGCTGCACGTTGAGCAGTACCACCAGTCCGTAGATGTGAAAGAACGGGAGGACGGCCAGCACCCGATCCCCTTGCTCCACTCCGTAGAGGTGCTTGGCCTGGGCGATGTTGGCCACCAGGTTGCGGTGGGTGAGCATGACGCCCTTGGCCTTGCCGGTGGTACCCGACGAATACGGCAGCACCGCCAAATGCGTTGCCGGATCGAAAGAAACCTGTGGCGGCGCCAGGTCGGGGCGGGTGATGTCTGCCAAGGAGAGCCGGCCCTCGACGGGGTCGACGGTGAATACATTGGCCGGATCGATGCCGGCCAACTCGGCGGCCTCCAGTGCCCGCGGCAGCAGCGGCGATACCGTGAAGATGAGCCGCGCCTTGGAGTCGATCAGCTGCTTGGCCAATTCCTCGGCGGTGTACAGCACGTTGACAGTGCTGGCGGTACCGCCCGCGCGCAGGACGCCGTGCAGCACCACGGCGAAGGAAGAGCAGTTGGGTAGAAAGACTCCCGCGACATCCCCGAGTCCGAATCCTCGATCGGCCAGCCCAGCTGCTAACGCGTCGATCTGTGTACGCAACCCGCCAAACGAGGTCTGGGCACCCGAAAGCCCGTCGATCAGCGCAACGCGATCGTCGTCTTGCGCATCATCACCGAACACGTACTCGTAGACCGAGCAGTCCGGGATGGATACATCGGCCAGCGGGCTTCTGAACGTCATGTCCGATAGTTTGTCATGCGCCCGCGGCCCAGCGTTATGGCTTCGCGCCCATTCTCGGCAGGCATCGATGTGACCCCGCGCTGTTACCGGTCCGTCGCAGTCAGTCCTCGATGAGGTGCTCGAACGCCTCGAGATTCTTCAGCGGCTCTCCCCGCGAGGTCCGCCACGCCCATTCCTTCTGTATGGAGGTCTTAAATCCCAACTCCAGCAAGACATTGAAGTCGTTATCCACGGCCTCCAACACCTGGCCGAGGATGGTGTCGATCTCCTCCGGCGTGATCGCCGGCAGCGGCACCCGGCCCACCAGGTAGATATCGCCCATGTTGTCGATCGTGTAGGCGACCGCGTACAAACGGCGGTTCCGCTTGAGCATGTACCGGTAGACGCCCTCGGTGTTCTCGTCCGGATGACGGCAGACGAACACCTCGATACGCACGGCATGCTCCCCCGGGCTGAGCATCGTGGTGATCTTCTGTTTGCGTTCGCCGGGCAGCTCCACGATCAGTGCGGGCTTACCGTCGGGGCCGTGATGCTCGGTGAAGGTGATGTCTCGTTCTACGAGGGTCCGCATGATGGTGGCGTAGGCCTCCGCAGCGGTGGTCATCGCCGCAGTCCGGACAAGCGACGCGCACGGAAGCGCGAGCGCGCGGCGCGCTGCGGTGAAGGCCGTTGCGGCGCACGGTAATCAGCGATGGCACGGCCGTAGCTGCCCAGTAGCGCATCCGCGGTGGCCGACCAAGAGAACCCGGCGGCATGTTCGACGGCAGCGAGGCTAAGCGCGGATCCGGTGCGGGCCAGCAGCTTCCCGATGGCGTCCGCCCAGTCCTCGGTGCGATGTGTAGGAACCAGCAGCCCGGTGCGCTGATCGACGACCGCAACCGGCAGGCCGCCCACCGCCGCGGCCACCACCGGGGTGCCGCAGGCCTGTGCCTCGATGGCCACGAGGCCGAAGGATTCCGAATGGCTCGGCACGGCAACGATATCGGCGGCGCGGTACACCTGCGCCAGGCGCTCGCGTGATTGCGGCGGCAGGAAGGTGACCCGGTCGGCGATCCCAAGGTCCGTGGCGAGGTCCTGCAGGGCGGTCGGCTCGTCAAGACCACTGCCGGAGGGCCCGCCGACGATGAGAACGCGTACTCCGGGCAGCCTTTCGGCCGCGCGGACCAACAGATCGGGGGCCTTGAGCGGCTGAATGCGACCAACAAACGCGACGATCTGTTCCTCGGCGCGCAGGCCGAGCTCGGCGCGAGCGGCGGCCTTGTCGCCGGGCGTGAACACGTCAAGATCCACGCCGGGATGCACCACGTCGATGCGTCCCGCGTCGGCGTGGTGGAGCGAAACCAGTTGCTCGGCTTCGTCTTCGGTATTTACAATGAGCCGATCGGCCTCGTCGACGACCTGCTGCTCACCCACCGCGCGTAGCGCGGGCTCCGGGCGATCTCCCTCGGCGAGGGTCTTGTTCTTGACTGCGGCGAGGGTGTGCGCGGTGTGCACCAGCGGAACGCCCCAGCGGTCACGCGCCAACCAGCCCGCCTGGCCAGAGAGCCAATAATGCGAGTGCACCAGGTTGTAGTACCCCGGTTCATGGTTGGCCTCGGCGCGCAGCACCCCAGCGGTGAAGGCACACAGCTGTGTAGGCAGATCGTATTTGTCGAGGCCCTCGAACGGCCCGGCGACGATGTTGCGCACCGTCACCCCGTCCGCGACGGCCACCACCGGTGCGTCGGATGACGCGGTGGCGCGGGTGAAGATATCGACGGCGACGCCGCGGCGGGCCAGTTGAAGGGCCGTCTGCAGCACGTAGACGTTCATGCCGCCGGCATCGCCGGTGCCCGGCTGAGCCAACGGGGAGGTATGCACAGAAAGGACGGCGATACGGCGCGGCTTCGACGCCGCAACCGCCCGGCGCCCGAACTCCTCGCCAACTAGCACGTGTCCATACTGTCATCCCCTGCGAAGCGATCGGCGCGCAGCACCTCCACCTGCATTTTTGTCCGGCTAGGCGATGGACTCCTGGTACCGACGCTGCAGGATCGAGCGGAGCTTGTCATCCGAATGCGACACCGCGACAGACACGAAAGGCTCGATCGCCTTACCCATGACCCGGCCCGCCAAACCTCCCGGGAGTTGGTACTCCACGTCGATCGTGATCTCGGTCGATCCCTCGGAAATCTCGCGAAACCGCCACGAGGATTGATTCGAGAATCCGGCCCGCGACTCGGTGGCGAACAGGCTGTTGACGTTCTTCTCCGTGACTTCCAGGGTCGACTTGATCGTTGCGCCGATCTTGATGGCGACGTCGTAGCGCGACCCGGCCTCGTTCGCATCCCCGCTGACCAGCTTGACCTTCTGAATGCCGAACATCCACTCGGCGAGATTCTGGTAATCGGCGACGTAATCGAACACATATGCCAGCGGGGCGTCCACAACGCCGTTGTGATGGACGTGAACCATGTCGGAGTCTCCTTGCGCATTGGGTGCAGCAACAGTGGGCCCCATGATGGCAGGTTTGCCACCCGAGACGATGCGGACCCTCCGCTCCCATCTCGCCGAGCGTGAAGCAACTGCGAGAAATCGACCGGAAACCCGCAATGGCTTCACCCTCGGCACGCCGGGCAATGCCGTGATGCGCCGCAGGGCACGCACCACCTAAGCCATCCGCGGCGCGTAGGCGTTGCGTCAGCGCTCGTCGTCGATCACACGGTTGCCCGAGATTTCACAGATGACATCATCGGCCTTCACCCAACGTATGACGGTATCTGTCCCCCAGCGCGGTGCCGAGAGCCTCCTCAGAGTGGTTGAGCGCGATCGAGACGAAGGGCTCGATCACCTTTCCTAGCATGCGGCCTGCCAGCCCCCCTGGAAGCTCATACTCGACGTTAAATTCGATTTCGGTTGTGTCATCAGAGATTTGACGGAAGTTCCATGTTGATCGACTGACGAATCCCGCGCGCGACTCGGTTGCAAAGAGTGCATTCGGCTCCCGCTTGGTCACTTCGATGGTGCTCTGAATCGTGGTGCCGAGCCTTACGGCCATGTCGTATCGGGAGCCTGGCTCATTAGCGGTTCCGGCCACCAGCCGTACTTTCTGTATCCCGAACATCCAGTCGGCCAAATTGCGATAGTCGGCAACGTATTCAAACGCATGCTCCAGCGACACGTCCACGATGACGCGATGGCAGACATGAACCATTACTTTCTCCTCAATTCAAACCAAGAGCCGATGGCGTCACCGGCTACTTGGGCGGCTCGATCGGAAGGGTTGGCCCGCCGTATGGCGTGGGAATTGTGTAGCGGCCCCGTGGCGTCGGATCGGTGACGGCTGCCGGATCCGCGCCCGGAGGCGGCCCCGCCGTATCGTCTCCGGCCGGTCGGGGCGCGTTCTTGGCGCCCCTGATCAAGACCGCGGGATCCTGGTCCTGGCAATAGGTTCCATACATGTACGGCTCGGGGTAGTCCGCCGCCGATGGTACGAGTCGCTTCGTTCCGTAGTCGCATCCGTACCGCGGATAGACGTCCGCGATCGCCCAGACTCCATGGTCACGCAGGATGCCACTGAGGCGTTCCAAGGCCGACCCTCGATAGGACGGGAACAGGGCATTCAGTGCCGGTACCCGCAGGTACGACAGTTTGGCGACGGTAGTGAGGTTGCCGAGAAGCTGAACCATGGTGTCGGAGTTGTCGGTGAACAACGTATCGACATTGGCCAACGCCTCCGGAACCTGATCCACCAGTGTGCGATAGCCGCCGTCCATCCGGCGCACTCCCCCCAAAGTCCGCCGCAAGCGAGCTGACGTGTCTGCCAGCCCACTATTCATGTCCGCGGCACTCGACAGGACCACTCGACTGTTCTTGAGGAGACTCACGGTCTCGGGCAGAACCGAATCCAGAGTCGAGAGCAGGAAGACCCCTCCGTCCACGATATCGGTGAGCTTCTGCGGAGCTCCCTGGGAAAGACTGAGTTCCTTCTCAATTGTCGCCAGCTTCTTCGGATCCAGTTGTGCGAGTGCACCGTCGGCATCGGCGAGCATGGAGGCAAGTGATACCGGCGTCGAGGTGCGGTCCCGCGCGACGACAGCGCCCTCGGCGAGAAATGGCCCGACCATGCCGTCCGGCTCGAAATCGAGATGCTGTTCACCGGCCGCGGACAGCGCGGACACGCTGACGGCGCTCGATGCCGGGATCTTGGCGTCCGACTCGACGAGGACGACAACAACAGGTCCCTCGTCGGACGGGGTTACCGAATCCACCTTCCCGATTCGCAATCCACGCAAGGTGACATCCTGGTTGGGAATCAATCCGCCCGACTCGGCCAGTTGCACCGAAACCCGGTAGCGCGAGGCCATCGAGCCCATCCGCAATGCGCCGAAACCCAGATACGCGCTCGCAATTACGAGCGTGGTGGCAATCGCGAAACCTGACAGCCAAGCCCTGTGGCGATGGCCCAATTTGACAACGTAGACAATTCCTCTCGCAACGACCTCGATCATCGGCCCTGCCCGGGTACCTCAGATGCCGGTGCCGCGGCCGGGGATGGTAAAACCGGCTCGATCACACCGGGTTCGGTCAGGCTGGGGTGCATCGGAGGCTGATCGGCATCAGGCCCCTGTCCCACGACGCGCTCCTGCAGACGCCACAGCTGGTATTTGAGGGAACCGACAAGCTTCGCCCAGTCGTATCGCTTTGGACCATGAAATCCCGGGTCACCCTGGTATCCGATGTCCGGAATAGACCCGAGCGCCAACTGGTCAATCGACCCCTTGCCTCGAACATTCGAGCTGGACAGGCTTTTGAGGACGGAGGGCAGGAGCCGGTTAAGGTCACGCAGACTGACATTCGGGCTGAGCACGACGTCGTTGAGGGATTTTGAGAGCGCATTGACGTCGGCGAACACACTGCGAGACTCTTTGTCGGTACCCGCAATCGACGGAAACTTGGACAGCTGTACGGCGACCGCGCCCACCTGGTCGGCGAGATCCGCGATCTGAGCGGAGTTTGTGGCCAAAGTGTCGGTAGCCGGGCCGGCGGCAGCCAGCAGGTCAGCGATCTCGACATGCTGACCGTCGATCTCGGTGGCAAGCTGCGATATCTGCCGCAACGCCGCATCGAGCTGATCCGATCGATTGTTCAGCGTCCCGAGCAACTGGTTCGATTGGGCAACAAGGTTTCCGAACGCCTCCCCATTGGGCCCGGTGGCCCTGCCCACACCATTGATGGTGTTGGTCAGATTGCGGACGGCACCGCCGTTCACCACGACGGCCGCCGAGCTGAGAACCGCTTCAATGGTCGCGGCGGCCATGGTCGACTCGATACCGATGGTGTCACCGTTACGTAGCAGCGGCGTTCTTGCATCAGCATCCAGAGGTGGCTTGATCGCGACGAAGATGTCCCCGAGCGGTGTCGCCGAACGCAGCTCGGCGGTGCTTCCCTTCGGGATGACAGCATCCGACCGGATCTTCAGGATCGTCACCGCTGTGTAGTTGGCGGTCGACATCGAATCGACCTCGCCGATGTCGGCGCCACCCATCTTGACCTTCGCTCTTGCTGGCAGGTTCAGTGCGCTGGAGAACACCGCGGTAATGGAGTACGCGGCCGAATCCAATCCAGGCGCCGGCAGCGGCAGGCTGGCTAAACCATCAGTTGCACAGGCGCTTGTCCACACCACGCATGCCGCCATTGCCCCGGCCGCGTACGTCCGCCTCGTCATTTCTGCCCCATCGCGGCCAAGCCATCGAGCACGGCGGTCAAACCGAAATCCGGCCCGTAATCCTGCAGAGTTCCCGTACTGCACCCCAACTGCCGCAAACCCATAAGGTTGCAGATCTCCTTGGCATGCTGGCCTTCCACGATGATCTTGTCGATCAATGGGTGAACGCGGATGACGCGATTGACCGGGTCGAAGGTGTTGTAGAAGTTATCGACGGTCAGCGGCGCCACGTCGAAGGTCTCGGATAGTTCGCGTCGCTTATCGTACAACGTCTTCACAATCGTGTCGGCGTTGCCCACTGACCCGTGCAGTACGTCGCGGTTGGCATTCAGAAGCGAACTTGCCTGTACCAGAATCTCATTGAGTTGTTTTCCGGTCGTTCCGGATCCTAGGGCCTCGTCATCGAGGATCTGTGACATTTGATGCACTGCCGAGCCGAACTTTCTGATCCTTCCGTCGTTGGCAGCGGCCCTATCGAAAAGAGAACTGATGTTCTTGATGACGGAAGTCAGCTGATCTCGACTGGCTACGCCTCCGTCTGCGCTGAGCCGCAACGCCTTCGACAACTGGTCCAATGCGCCTTTGATGGTCTCCCCGTTGCCCGAGACAGCGCCCTCACCGCTTGAAACGATGTCGGCGAGTGGCCCGCCTCCGACGCCATCACCCTTCAACGATGATGACAGCCTGTCAATCATCGATAGCACCTTGCTGAACTCGACCGGGACACGTGTCCGGCTCAGTCCGATCACGTCGCGATCCTTCATCTCGGCGCCATCGCGATACACGGGAGTCAGCTCGATATGCCGGTCGGTGAGGATCGAGGTCGAAACCAACACGGCCCGTGCCAATTCCGGGACCTTGACACTCCGGTTGATGGTGAACTCAACCTCCATGTATGCCCCTTGCGGGGTGATCTTGGTGACCTTGCCCACCGGCATCCCGAGTACCGAAACATCGTTGTCCGGATAGAGCCCCGACACCGAGGGGAACTGTGCGGTGACCGTAATCGAATCGGACCGCACCTGGGTGTACCACCACCCGGACACCGCCATCGCCACGATCGCAACCATCGCGCTGCCGGCCCAGAAGATCCGTCGCTGAATTCCATTCATTGGCAGTCCTTGAAGTATTCGACCATGTTGTATTGCTTTGCGCGGCCACTGATCGCGCACATCCAGGAGTCAATCGCCAAGCCTGCCGGCAGACCCACGTCGACGGCATTGCCACTGCCGACAGCGTTCGCCGCATTGCGCACGGTGACCGGCATGACCTGCAACAGATTTCGAAATAGGTCGTCATGCTTCGCCAGCAGGTCGGTGAACTTCTGGACACTGGATAGCAGACCATCAACCGATGCACGGTCTTTGACGACAATCTTCGTCAGCACCCCCACTAACAGGGTGAGCGACTGCAACATGGAGTGGATGCTCGCACGCCGGGTGATGAACTCGCCAAACAGCCGCTCACCCTGAGCAATTAAGTCGCCGATGTCGGACTGTTGGCGGTGCAGAGTACCGGTGACCGTCGAGGTGCTTGCCAACAACGTACCCAGCTGGTCGCGACGTTTGGCGATGATCGACGACAGTGCTTGGAGGTTCTGCATCGCCCGGGGAACCAGTGGCGGCAGACCCTCTAGTTGCTTACCGAACACAACGGCGGACGCAGCGATCTGATCGGCATCGACCTGACCGAACGTGTTCGTCGCATCGTTGAGGGTCTGCTGCAGATCGTAGGGGACTTCGGTGTGCGCCAGATCGATTGTCCTGCTGGACAGCTTCTCCGTTCCGCCGTTCCGTAGCTCCAGATATTGCGACCCCAGAATTGTGGTGACCTTGATGGCAGCCTTAGTGTCGTTCCTAAGTCTGATGTCGTCACGAATCCGGAACCCGACGTCCACATGGTCACCGGCGAGCGCAGTGGCGGTCACCTCTCCTACCGGCACCCCGGCCAGGCTCACCACATTGCCTGGCTTAAGCGACGCCGCTTGGAGGAACTGGCCGGTGTAGCGGGTGTATCCATATCCGGATACCTTGACGATGAGCATGCACGCGATGAGCGCTCCGACAAGCGCAAGTGCGATCGCACCCAGCCACGCCTTGTTGTACGACTCGAGTGGGCGACGCCGAATACGTTGCCACAAAGTTGAATTAGATATCATCGACTCACTCATGGTCACCATTCCTGCACTTCGCAGTGTGCTTGGCCACGTTGCCAGGGGTGGCAGCATTCACGATGATCGGCATGACGTCATTGAGGCCAGGGAGGAAGCCCAGTGCGTTGACGTCGCACACGTAGATGTTCCCGTACGCCCCTTCCTGAGTGACCCGGGCGAGTCCCTTGAGTAGCAGTGGCAGGTTGTCACCCAAGAAGGCCACCTGGGGCTCGTTATCCACCATGTGTTGCGCGAAGCCAGGCTCCCGGGTCGCGAGCTCATGAAGCTGGGGGTACACGCTGTTGGCCACGCTCGACAGGTGCCGCACCATCGACGCGGTCGCACCAACCGAGGACACCAGACCCTGCCGGCGCCCATCGAGCTCAGTGACCAGTTGGCGGGTGTTCGCGATCGTCAGCCCCAGGTTTTTGTTTTGTGCAGCAAGGTTTCCGAGGGCGTTGTTCAAACCGAAGATCACCTGACCGAGCACCTCATCTCGGCCGGCAAGCGTCTGAGTCAAGGTGGATGTCTGATCGACCAGCGTCACCAGCGATCCCGTATCGCCCTGTAGCGACTCGATAACGCCCTTAGTCAGGTTGTCCACCTGTTTTGGGTCTAGCACGCTGAGCAACGGTTCGAAGCCATGCAACAACATGCCGATATCGAAGGAGGGCTCTGTGCGCTGCACCGGAATGGTCGAACCCGGTAAAAGTCGGCCCGGGTCACCGGATTTCCCCAGGGAAAGACCAAGATAACGCTGGCCAACGACGTTCTGATAAGTGATGGAGGCGATAGTGTTTCCGTACACCGGCTGAGAGTCCTGCACCCGGAATGCGACCTGGGCCAGTTCAGCGTTCGCGTCAACCTCCACGGAGTCGACGCGGCCGACCCGCACGCCCGCAACGCGTACGTCGTCGCCGACCTTGAGCCCCGACACATCGGTGAACATCGCCGAATAGCTGGTGGTGCTCCCAGATACTTCACGCCGCAGGGTCACGTAGACAAGCCAGGTCATCGCGATGGCGACGGCCATGAACGCGCCCAGCCCGATCAGTGGGCCTCGGAACTTCATCGACTACCTCCAGTTGAGCCAGTCTGGGTGACAACGACATTCATTCCCCGCGCAACTGGCCCCAGCAATAGCTGGGCGGCTGACGAAACATCTCGACCCGAAATCTCGCCTAACTGTTCACGTTCGTGCGCACTGCCCACCGGCCCCACGTTGCCGCCAAAAGAAGCTGGCGCTACGGCGCTTTCGGTCCGCCCCGGGCTCGACGGTACGTCGCCAGGGTCGGCCGTCCCGGGTACCCGCGGCGCCGGACCGGTCCACCAGGGCAGCGGAGAATTCGGGTCCACGAGGCTTGGGTTCGGATTGATCAGGGGTGGCCCTACCGCCATCAAGTTCCCGTCCGGACCGATAGTCGTGCCCGGTGGTGGCGCCAGACCCGGCGGCAGTCGGTAGTTCTGCGGCAATAGAACTTCGGGCAGATCCGGCCGCACCGGAATTTCTGGCGCGGTGAAACAGCTGGGCCCCTTCAGTTCGCCGTACCTGGGACAGTCCGCACGGGTATATGTCGTGGACGGGGTGAACGAGATGACGGCCCTAATATTTGCCATCTGACCATCCGCATCCCAAGCATCACTGAACCAATTGTCGGACAACGTTTTCAGGCGCTCCGAGATGGGTAGGAACTGAGAGGCATTCTGCGCCAGTACGCCGATGACGGGAGTCAAATTGGTAGTGATGTTGATGAGTTGATCGGTATGGCTGTCGAACGCGTGGCGGACCGTCCCCAACGTGGATCCCCCCGCCGAGAGCAAGCTTTGGAGTTGCTCCCGCTTCTCGGCAATGGTCTGCATCGGCCGCACCGCCTGATGTAGCGCATCGACGAGTTCCGGCGCCGTCGACTGCAACCCGCTCGTCGCATCGATCAGCGCCGATAACGTGGAGGGCCCAGGACTGGTGGCGACTATCCCGTTGAGATCCTTCAGGACCCGCGACAGCTGACCACCCGTGTTGAGCAGGGTGGCCCGCTTATTCTCGGTAGCCGCGCCAACGGCGGCGAAGATGCCGACGGTACGGTCGTCGCGGCCCCTGCCGACCGCGGCCAGCAGCTCGCGAAGTTTACTGATGGTCGTCTGGAAAAGCACGGTCGGCAGCTCGGTGTCCTCCTGAATCCGGGCGCCCGAGGCGATTGCGGCGCCGCGTCCGTGCGCAACCAGCTGCACCGACGAGACCGCAAACACGTTGCTCGGCACCACCCGTGCCGTCACCGACTGCGGGACGGTGTGCGCAAGTTCGGGAAATAGGTTGATATGCACGATATTTTGACCGCCCCGGGGAGCGGGGGCGACTTCGTCGACCGCGCCGACGAGAACCCCCTGATACTTCACGTCCGACTTAGCAGGCAGCCCGTCACCGACGTTCTTCATCTCCGCCACAACGCGCACATAGCCGTTCAATCGCCCCGTCGACTTGACCAAAAGCGCAGTGGTGACCATCGCCGCGACGACGACCATCGCGACACCACACCAGAGCAGATGCCTATCGGAGAGGCCTCGCCCATCGGTTTCGAACGAGTTCACGGCCATTGCCCGACACACCTCTCCACATCCTCGCCGTGCGATACCGCATTCCGCTCGCGCTACATTCGCTACAATAACAGCATCTTTTGTAGCGTATGGGAGAAATGGTGACTGAATCATCCATGCAGGTCAACGTGGACAAAGACATCTGTTTTGGGTCCGGCTTCTGTGCACGGATGACACCGGCCGTATTCGGCATCGATGAGCAGGGCGTCGTTGAACTGGTCGGCGCAGCCAGTGACGATGTCACCAAGGTGCCCGCAGAGTCCGCCGAGTTGGTACGCGAGACAGAAATTGCCTGTCCGTCGGGCGCGATAACGACCAGTGAAGCCGACGCCGGCTAGTCGGGTCCCCGCTCTGCCGCCGGGCACACAAGTCCGTCAGACCGCGCGGTCGTGCAGTTTCCAGTATGGATTGCGCAGTTCGCGTTTGAGAATCTTGCCGCTGGCATTGCGCGGCAATGCTGCCACAAAGTCGATGGTGCGCGGGCACTTGTATCCGGCAATCCGCAAGCGGCAGAACGCAATGACGTCCTCGGCGCGCAGGTCATCATGATCCGTCACCACAATCGCCTTGACGGACTCGCCCCATCGGTCATCGGGCACACCGATGACTGCGGCATCGGCGATGGCCGGATGGCCCATGAGCACCCGCTCGACTTCGGGCCCGTAGACATTCTCGCCGCCTGTGATGATCAGGTCCTTGAGCCGATCCTCGACATAGACATAGCCGGCCTTGTCGACCCGGCCGATATCGCCAGTCCGGACCCAACCGTCATCGGTTATCGTCTCCACGGTCGCGTCGAGTTTGTTCAGATAGCGAGTCATGCGCTGATCAGTCCGCACCCAAATCTCGCCTAGCTCACCGATCTTCGCAACATCATCCGATTCAATGTCCACAATGCGTATCTCACAGCCGGCCACCGGCCGGCCTACAGAGACCAACAGATGTTGCCGCTGCAGATCGCGGTGGTCTTCCGGAGCGAGTGTGGTCACGGCACCGCATAGCTCGGTCTGACCGAACACCTGAACAAAGTTCAGGCTCGGCCAGGCCCGCAGAGCGCGCCGCAATAGTGGACGCGGCATCGGCGCAGCCCCGTACGCAAGGTAACGCAATCTCGACATGGCTGCGACCGCCTCTCTTCCCGCAGCCAAAAAGCTGGCGATCACAGGAGGCACCAGGAACGTATGCGTCACACCGTCGGAGATGGCCTCGGCGAGCAATGCCACCTCGGTATCGCGGCCGATGATCGTTTGCACACCAGCACGAATCCCGAAGAACGCAAAGCAGATACCGCCTACATGGAACAAGGGCATGGCCACGAAATTCTTGTCGCCGTCAGCGTAGCCGAATGCTGCTCCGGCATTCACCGTGTGCGCCACCAGCGCCCGTTGACTCAGCACCACACCTTTGGGACGACCGGTGGTACCGGAGCTGTAGACGATCAGTGCGTCGTCACGCTCGATGACATCTGGAGCAGAATCGGCCAACTCGCCTTCGGCAAGGAAGCACTCGTAGGGGTTGACCTCGCCGCCCACCACGATCACGCGCTCCAGCCCCGTCAACGAAGACCTCAAAGTAGTCACAGCGTCCACGAATTCGGCGCCCACGAACGCTACCCGGGCGCCGCAGTCATCCAGAACATAGGCAAGCTCGTCAGATACCAAGCGCCAGTTGATGATTGCTGTCGCGGCACCGAGCATTGCCGCCGCAATCATCGTTTCCAAACATGCGGAGTGATTCTTGTCGAGAAACGCAACCCGGTCACCACGGCCGATCCCCGCCCCCGTCAGCGCACCGGCAAGCCTCCGGATACGTTCGAACCACTGCACCCAGGTGAACTCTTGGTCCCCGTAGCCGATTGCCAATGAATCCGGTGTGGCAACCGCCCACTTCGCAACGAGATCCGTTAGCAGCTCACTCATCTCGAGGTACCACGATGTCGTACACCTTGTTCTCGATCTTTCGGGACAGATCGATATGGATGAATTTCTCCTCTGTGTATTCATCCAGCGCACGAGGACCCAGCTCACGGCCGATCCCACTCTGCTTGTATCCACCGAACGGATAGCAGACGTTCACCATATGCCAGTCGTTGATCCAGACGGTGCCGGCTTCGAGTCTCTTGGCGACATCAAGACCTGCATCGATGTCCTCAGTCCACACCCCCGCTGATAGCCCATATTCGGTGTCGTTGGCGATCTCAACGGCCTCCTGCACGGTCCGGTACTTGATCACGCTCAACACCGGGCCGAACACTTCCTGTTGCGCCACCGTCATCGAATTGTCCACATCTGCAAGAACAGTCGGGCCTACCCAGAACCCGCGCTCATACTCGACCCCCTGCAAGGGTCTGCCACCATAGACCAACCGAGCGCCCTCTTTGAGGGCGAGTTCGATGTAGTGCTCGATGTGCTGTTTCTGCTCCGCGGAGATCACGGGCCCCATGTCGATGTCGTAGTCGCCCGGGTCGCCAACTCGGATCGCTGCTGCACGTACCGCAAGCCGATCCAGCACATGCTCGTAGAGTGATTCCGGTACCAGCAGGCGCGTTCCCGATTCACACGCTTGGCCTTGGTAGAGACAGCAGGCGAAGAGTGCGGCATCCACCGCCTGGTTCAGGTCGGCATCCTCCAGAAGTACGTTGGGGCCCTTGCCACCGAGTTCAAGGGTTACCCGCTTGACGTTCTCGGACGCCAGCGTGCTGACGATCTTGCCGACCGCCGTGGAGCCGGTGAAGGCAATCTTGCGGACGTCGCGGTGCGCAGCCAGGCGGGCCCCTACCTCCTCGCCCACTCCCGTGATCACATTGAGCACCCCCCTGGGAAGCCCGACCCGATGCGCAATCTCGGCGAGCTTCAACAAGGTGACCGGGGTCTTTTCGTCGGGCTTCATAACGACACAGTTACCTGCCGCCAGCGCCGGGCCTAACTTCCATACCGCAAGCAGCAGTGGGAAGTTCCAGGGCACGATGCCTGCCACCACACCTATCGGCTCTCGGCGTACCAGGCCCGCCGCGGCAGTCGGGTAACTCAGTACGGGGCCGGAGCGCTCGAACTCGTAGCTGCGTGCGAGATCGGCGAAGTACTGCAGGTGGGAGATCGCGTAGCCGACGTGGAAGGCGATGGCCTGGCGCACGGTGACGCCATTCTCCGCAACGTGCAGATCGACCAGTTCATCCATTTCGTCGTTCAGGCCCTGGACAATTCGCGAAATCAGATCAGCACGACGCTCGGGCCGTGTGTTACGCCATTCCCCGTCCCGGTGAGCAGCGAGTGCCGCCGCGACAGCCCGGTCCGCGTGCTCGACGAACCCCTTCGCCGCCGTCGCTACCAACTCTTCGGTCGCCGGATTCACGATCTCAAATCGCCCGCTGGTGTCGACCCACTCACCGTCGATATAGATCGGGTAGTGCGGTACCGACATCAGATCGCATCCTTCTCGGCGACAAGATCCTTGTACATCGGAAACAGCGGTTTGGTTGCGGGAATCAGCTTCAAGATCTTGGTCACCGGCCCTTTGGCCTTAACTTCTCCCCTAGCGAGCCCCACCGCGATGTTGTACTCGCCGCGCCAGAATCGATTGGCGTTATCCGACGAAAGTGACATGGCGACATCCGGTTTCACGTCGGTGTCTCCTAGGATCACCTCTACCGCGGGCTGCTTCATCAGGATCGTGATGATGGCGTCCGGATTGCTGTAATTGAGCCGCAAAACCATGTTCGCAGCGCGGAGCTTCTGCCCCACCTCCGCGGAGCCATCCGCCAGCCTGAAGACACCACCAACGTATCGGTAGACCTCGTCGGCATCGATGAAATAGCCCAAGACAGCACTCCTCAAAACGCGATATCCACTTGCCGCGACAGCGCGGATAGCCCAAGCATGCCCGCCATTGAACGGTCAGTCAATACACATTGCGTATTGTTTGTAGCGATAATGCTTGCGGGCCGCTACAGATGATGCATAACATGTAGCGCAAGATTCCTCACGATCGATCACTAGGAGACCCCCGATGACCGCCAACGCAAGCGCCTCGTCCAGTCCCGACACAACGCCGATTGCCCCGGTACCCCTAAGTACTGCGGCAACGCAGACTCCGGCACGAAATCTGGGCCAGTACACGAAAGAGCATCGATCCCATATCGCACTGATGGACGACTATTATCTGAAAGTCCGTGCACAGGAACAGCTTTATGTTTCCCTGGGCCTCCCGGCTGACGGACTCACCGATTTCCTCGTCACATGGTTTCACGCGTGGGAGCAGCGCTCAGTGACGCTACTGCGCGACTGCTTCGCCGACGAGATGATCTATGCCGACCCGAGCACCGGCGGTCGCGACTGGATCGCCGGTCAAACCGAGTTCGACTTCTACCACCAGGTGTTCAGGGCCTTCCCCGATATGGTCTTCTACCCTCCAAACGACACCATCCAGGCCCTGCCGTACTTCGACTTCCTGGATGGCAATGTACGAATCACGGTGCCGTGGCGACAGATCGGGCGACTGCGCTTCACTCCCCGCGCCGTCGATGTCGTCGGCGTGGACCGCTACAACCTGATCCGTGACCCACAGCGCGGCTGGCTCATCGCCCGCATCGACACCGATTGCGACCTGCTCGGGGTACTCGGACAGCTGATGCCCATCGCCATCCGATTCCCGCGACAACGGACCGTCCAGTTCTTGATGCGAACTGCACAGAGACTCTTTCCCAGTCTGCGCGGACCGCGCGTAACTCCGATGTCACACGAAATATCTTGAGTATCAACCAGTATGAACATTCACAGGAGAGGACGCCCATGACCGCCGCAGCTTCGGCTTGCCCCTGGCCCGATCACGCCGACACACCGGATCCCGCGATACGGACCACTGTCGCCGCCGGTCGTGGGGACATCTTCCGGCTGACACGGTTCCCGCTAGCCACCATGCGCGGAGGTCCGGACCGACGCATCCCCGGGCCAAGAGGGCTGCCTCTTCTCGGCGTGGTACCGCAACTGATCCGAGACCCCTTCACATACCTGCACGATGCCACCAAGAAGTTCGGCGACGTGGTCCGGATTCCGGTGCCCATGTATGACTTCGTCATCGTCAACCATCCGGATCTGGTCAAGCAGATATTTCATGATCGCAGCGGAACCTGGGGAATGCCCACGTATCCACAGTTTCTGCGCAACAAGACTGGTATCGGCCTACCCGGACTGGAAGGCGCCGAGTACACCGAACGGCGCGGTCTCTATACCTCCATGTTCGGCAAGAGGTATCTGGCAACCCTCGCCGACGAGTTTGTCGATGAGATGACCAGCCGCCTCGACGTCTGGGACCGGTTCGCCGCCAGCGGGCAGGAAATCGACCTGGAACATGAAATCGGCATGATCCTACTTCCCGCATTTCTCCGAAACATGTTCTCCATCACGCCAAGTGACGAAGAACTTGCCGTCTACGACCGTGATCTTCGTGAGATTCTGGCGTCGGCAGCATCGGCCACCTGGACCCGGCGCCCGCCCAACATACTGCCCATCCCCGGAGTGCAGAACTTCCCCGGTGCGTTGTTCCGCACCATCAAGAACGTCGCGGGCATTCTCGATCAACGCAAGGCCAGCTCCAACCCGCGCAAAGATCTGCTCCAGTCCATCGTCGATGCGCGGCTGAAGGATGGGAGCCCACTCGACCGCAAGGACATGATTTTCGACTCCATTGGGATCATCGTCGCGGGCTATGACACGGTCACCGCCGTGCTCAGCTGGATGTTCTCACTGTTACCCACCAATCCTTCTGCACAGCAACGCCTTTACGACGAGGTCGACGCGCTCGGAGGTGCCACGCCCACGGCCGACCATTTGCCAGAGCTATCTTGGGCCAAGCAATGTTTTGATGAGGCGCAGCGGTTGCAGGGTCACCCGTTCAACCCGCGCATGGCCAAGGTCGACGGTGACCTTGCGGGATTCCACATCCCCAAAAACACCATGGTCGGGGCCTGCATGACCGCGTTGCACCGCGATCCACGCTGGTGGACCAACCCAGAGACCTTCGACCCCACGCACTTCGACAAGGACCAAGTCACCACCCGGCCCAACACCGCGTTCATCCCCTTCGGTACCGGTACCCATCAATGCGTAGGCATGGCCATGGCGTATCAAAACGGCCAGCTACTCGCGGCGCTCATACTGCAGCGCTACCGAATTCACCTACGCCCGGGTTGGACCCCACGGCATCAGGCCACACAGTCCGTGACCATCAAGGGCGGCGTGCCCGCCACCATCACGCGCCGATAACCACCCAGCCCAAAGCCAACACCGCACCGAGCCGTCTCTCGCAGCTCCAGCACCGACGACCAGGGATAGTGCCGGCCGCAATTACCGCTAATCGGTGGTCGCGACCGGCACCTCTGGCAAGTAGGGCGCCAGCATGAACTCCGCCGTTTCCCGGAGATCACCTTCCGGTGACGACAACATCATCATCACCACTTGACGGGCCAAAGACTCGCCGGCCAGGCGTGGGTCGAGACGCCGCATCTGTCCAACAGCCATTGCGCCTTCAAGGATAGGAATGACCGCTTCACCCGATCGCCGAATCAGCGTGCCCCAGGCGCCCTGAGCGGTGAGCTCGCCAAGTACTTCCGGCTCATCCCTAACCAGCCGACGCACTATCGGAGAGTCATACTGCAGCGAAACCGTCTTGATCACTGCGTCGACAAAGCCATCCGACCATGCTTCCGCAGTCATCAAAGCGGTAATGAGGTCGTCCAGAAATCGGTAGACGACCCGCGCCGCGGTCAACACAAGTGCGTCATTGACCGAGTCCACCTGGCGGTACAACGTACTTCGGGCAACGTTCATCTCGCGCGCGAGGTCAGACATCGACGTACGCAGAATGCCGTATCGACTGACCACCCGCTCAGTCGCATCGATCAAGGGATCTAAGGATTCAGGCGGGCGCTCCAGCGTGTCGAGCCCCGAAATCAGGTGCACGAGGACTGCTATTCGGCTCTGCGAGGGGGAGCCGGCGACGACGGTGCCGTCGTCGCCGGCAGAAGACGAGGCCGGCGCCTGAGTTCCCCGAACCCGGCCACTACTCATACGCCACAGCATAGGCGCTAGATCACTACAAGTGATCCACTAGGTGTAGCGCGCCGAATCCCTCGCATCGCACAGCGGGCATTCCCGATGCCGTCGAATACCACGCCGGGCCGCCACCGGCCCTTAGGCCAGCGCAGAAACCTCTCCCCGACGGGCCGACGCCCGCCGCATCGCGCCCAACGGGTCGGCGAACAACCCGCCCAGGGAGACCACGCCGGCTCCGGCTTCCTGCACCCGGTTACCGAAGGCCGTCACCCGAATATCCCTCTTGGACAACGTAGAGCGATCCAAGAATGCCGTCTCGACATCGTTCATCACCTCGGGATACTCGGTGAAGGCCTGGCCTCCGACAATCACCTCGTCGGGGTTGAGGATGTCGCGCAATAGCGCCACGGACTCGCCCAGCACCCGGCCGCGTTCGGAAAGCAGTTGGCGCGCAGACTCATTGCCGGACCGCGCAGCCTTGTACACCGCACTTACCGTGACACCATCGCCGGCGGGCACGATCCGCAGCTTGCGCGCGGCGGCCAGTACCGCCTCGTCGCTGACCGTGGTCTCCAATTTACCGCTGCCACCCAGCAATTCGGAATCGACAGGCAATGCCGCAATGGTTCCCGGGCCGCTCGACGGGCTGTGTACCCGCCCGTCGATGGCCAGCGCGAAACCGACCGTCTCGCGCGAGTACACGTACAGACTGGTCAACGAGCGGGCCGCGAAACGCCTTAGACCCAAGAGCAGTTCGGCTCCGGCCATGGCGTCCACGTGCGAGGCCACCGATACCGGCAATCCCAATGCATCGGCGAAGACCCGGCCCACGGGGGCCTCGGTCCACCCCAGCCTAGGGTGATCCACCGTTCCGGCCGGCCCGTCAACCACACCACCGGTGGCCACCCCGATCCATAATGGGCGCCGCCGGTGCCAACGCGCCAGGTACCGCTGCGCGCTTCCCGCAAGCGACGCCAGCGCGGCGCCCTGCGGGCCGTTTGGCGTGGGGGTTTCCACCACGTCGAGGGTGCGTCCGAACAGGTCGGTCGCCACGATGCTGGTGGCGCGGGCACCGATGTGAATGCCCAGGGTCAAGAAGGGCTCATGGTTGAGCTCGACCGGCACCCGGGGGCGACCGATGGCACCGGACACCGCGAGGTCGGCACGTTCCCGTAGCAGCCCGGCGTCCAGCAGGGCCGTCACCTGGCGGTTGACGGTGGCGATGGAAAGGCCTGTGACCTGGGCAATTGCGTCACGGGCCACGGGTCCACGCACACGGGCGGCGCGGAATACCGAGGATGCGGCGCTATCGCCGATGTACAGGGCGGGCGGGTGGATCTGGTGGCGGGAAAGCGGGCGGCGAGCCGGAGAAGTCATGAGATGCGTCCTTTTGCGGAGGTCAGCCCAAATAATTGTAGGGCTGGATAGGGCTATTGGCATTGTGAACTGGGGCGATACCACGCCCGAGACGTCAGAAAAGACGTGCAGAAATTAGGCGCAGCGACAGACGCAGCGACAACACAGTTCACGAGCCAGCGGCAGCCGGGAACCAATACCCGCGATCACGAAAGTGACCTGGGGGTCGGCGGCACGCTTGATGGACACAGGCGCAATTTAGCATCCCCACGAGTCAATTTCCTAGTGGCAGCCCAGCACCGGTACCTGACTACAGTGGCGTCCATGACCAATCCCACGTTCGACGGCCGGGTCGCGGTCGTTACCGGCGCCAGCTCCGGAATCGGCGAAGCTACCGCTAAATCACTTGCCGCCCTTGGGTTTCACGTCATAGTCGCGGCAAGGCGGGAGGACCGCGTCAACGCCCTGGCCAAGGAAATCGGGGGCACCGCGGTTGTGCTCGATGTCACCGACGCCGATTCGGTTGCGGCCCTTGCGCAGAGCCTGGACAACGTGGATGTGCTGGTCAACAACGCGGGCGGCGCATGGGGGCTGGAGTCGGTACTAGAGGCCGACCTGGAGCATTGGCGCTGGATGTGGGAGACCAACGTGGTGGGCACCCTGCAGGTCACCCGAGCCCTGCTGCCCAAACTGATTGCCTCCGGCGACGGACTCATCGTCACCGTCACCTCCATCGCCGCGCTCGACGTCTACGACGGCGGAAGCGGATACACGTCGGCCAAGCACGCGCAGGCCGCGCTGCACCGCACCCTGCGCGGTGAGCTTCTCGGAAAGCCGGTGCGGCTCACCGAGGTCGCGCCGGGTGCGGTGGAAACGGAATTCTCGGTCGTGCGATTCGACGGCGACCAAGATCGCGCCGATGCCGTGTACCAGGGCATTACGCCGCTGATCGCCGAGGACATCGCCGAGATCATCGCGTTCGTGGCATCGCGGCCCCCGCACGTCAATCTGGATCAGATCGTCGTCAAGCCGCGGGATCAGGCGTCGTCCACCCGCCGGGCGACGCGCGGGTAAAAGGTCGAGCCCGGGGCTGGGCCTATCGACGCGTGGTCGTCGGCGTACCCGAAAGCGAAGGAGCGCCCGACGGAGTCAACGGGGCGGATGTCGGTGTCCCCGAGAGCGTCGGCGCACCCGACGGAGTCAACGGGACCGTGGTCGGAATGGACGAGGTCGTCGGCGTCGACGTACTGGTGCGTTCCTGCGGGTTCGGCGGAAGCGCCGACATCGACTGCCAAGTCGGCCAGTCCACCACCCAGTCCCACAGATCGCCGTCGGCGTAGGAGAGCTCAATCGAGGTGCCGGTCACCTCGACGGGATCGCCGTACATCGCGGTACGGAAGTAGGACTCGGCATCACCGAGCGATAGGTTGACGCATCCGTTAGTGACGTTGGTACTGCCCTGCTGCCCAACGGTATTCGGGTTGGCATGGATGAATTCGCCATTGTTGGAAATTCGCACCGCAAAGCGCTCGTGCACATTAGAGTAGCCGGCCGCGGGGTTGGACATCCAAAAGTCCTCGTACTTCTCGGTCACCACGTGAATGCCGCTGCGAGTGACGTTGCGCGGCAGGTCACCCTCGCCGTAGCTGCAGGGCAGGTCCAGGATGGTGCCCTCGTCGGTGGTTACCCGAATACGGTGACTCGGAGCATCGGCGTACACAACCTGGCGGCGCCCCACCTGGAACTGCAGAGACATGTCTTCATTACCGAATGCTTTGTCCCCGAACGGAATTCCGTATAGATTGGCCTTAACATCAACCTTGGTGCCGGCCTTGAAGTACTCGCGCGAACGCCAATGCACCCGCGAACCCTGGGCCTCGTCGGGCAGCCAGGCCCAGCCACCTTCGGTGGGCGGATCGCAGGTGATGCTCAACTTCTTCTCCACCGAGGCCTTATCGGCAATATGAGCGTCGAACTGAAGGATCACCGGGGCCGCAATACCCACCGTCTGTCCGTCGGCGAGCTGGAACTGCCCATTGACCTTCGCCGTCGGCACCAAGGTGGTGAATGAGCCAGTAACCGCGACGGCCTTACCGTCCAGGCCAACGACCGAGCCCTTCCAGGTGTACTTCACATCGAACCCGAGGGGCTCGGCGGTGCGGAACCTCGTCTGATCACGGCTGAGTGTCCCGGCGACAACCTTGCCGTCGGCGTTCACCAGATTCACGTCCTGGAACCAACCGTTCGAGACGGTTACGCCGACCGGCGCGGTTGGGTTGACGTCCTTGGCCTTGTCGTCGGGCGTGAAGGTGAGGCTGGGCCCTGGCGCAGGGGGCTCCGCCGGCTGATTCGAGCCGACCGTCGAGCAGGCCGCAGCAACGGCAGGCACCGTCAGGCCCAGAATCGTGAGCGCGCGTCGCCGCGTCAGCGCATCGCCGAGATCTGGCCTGAGGGACTCCACGACAACCTACGATACGGCCCGCGCCGGACAGGTTCGCCCGGGCCAACCAAGATCACTCGACTGATCCCGCGGGGACGTGCTGTTTTGCCCGAATGTGAGATCTAGTAGACGGGGATCTCGAAGATCGCGGAGGGCGCTCCGTACTGCTCGCCCCACCCCGCCCACGCGATGTCACTCGGGCCAACTCGCTTGTCGACGAGGACCCAGCCCTGGCCGTCCTGGTGCATCAGGGCTACGTATTTCTTTGACATACCGCCATTGGCCGCGGCTCCGGCAAAGGGAGTCCCGGTGTAGTCAATTGGGCTGCCATCGGGCTCCTGCATCGCCGACCAGACAAATGCCCAGCCTTCGGCGGCCTTGAGGCTGCGCACATCCAAACGAGCAGGCTTCCCCAGCTGCACCGTCACATCCGCGATCGCGGGTGCCAGGACGGCGATTCCCTCCGACGATGCCGGATCCACTGACGTCGCGCCCGGATCTGCCACGGCGAGCGGCGCGGCGAGCATGCCCACCCACACCAGTAGTGCCAGGAATCCGATCCGCATGCGCGCTCCTTACGTTTTCGCGACACGTGAACGGTAGTCGACCGTACGGTCATTCCATGGCGGCGAATCTCATCTCGGGCTCCTGTGATGCACGGTTCGGCCAGGTGCGCGAGGAGTTCGAACGAAATTTCGTCGAGCGCGGCGAATTGGGCGCCGCGGTCTGCGTGATGGTGGACGGTGAGGTCGTCGTCGAGCTGTGGGGTGGATCCGCCGACGAGGCCGGCACCCCCTGGTCCGCGGCCACCATCGTGCCGGTCTACTCCTGCACCAAGGGCGCCACGGCGCTGTCGGCCCACGTCCTCGCCGACCGAGGCCAGCTGGACTTCGATGCCCCGGTGGCAACCTATTGGCCGGAATTCGCCCAGAACGGCAAGGCGGATATCCCCGTGCGCATGCTGCTCAACCATCAAGCGGGCCTGGCCGCGATACGAGAAACGCTGCCCGACAAGGGGTACGCCGACTGGGACCTGATCGTCGGCCTGCTCGCGGCGCAGGAACCACTGTGGGAACCGGGCACCCGTTCGGGCTATCACGCACTGACCATCGGGCATCTCGTCGGGGAGGTGGTCCGCCGGATTACCGGGCAGACCCTGGGTCAGTACTTCCGCGAGACCGTCGCGGAGCCGCTCGGCGCCGACGTCTGGATCGGCCTACCCGAGGACGAGGAGCATCGCGTCGCGCAGTCCATCGCCGCCGACATCCCGGCCGATCTGGAGCAGCTCCCCGCCTTCTTCCGCACGGCCCTCACCGATCCGACGTCGATCCCCGGAATGATCGTGCTCAACTCCGGTGGCTTCCTGCTCCCGACAGCCACCGCGGAGCGCCAGATCAATACCCGCGAGTTTCATGCCGCCGAAATCCCCGCGGTCAACGGCCTCTCCAACGGTCTCGGGCTAGCCACCATGTACCGCCCCTTGGCGCTCGACGGCAGCGTCGACGGGGTACGCCTCCTCGACAGGGCGCAGATTGTGCAGATGGCGCAGGTGACTTCGGCCTCTGCGATCGACGCAACCATCGGTGTCCCCACGCGCTGGACGCTGGGATTTCACACCGGCATCGACAACCGCGCATTGGGCGCGGGCAGCAGCCTCATTCTGGCGCCGGGCGCATTTGGGCATTGCGGCATGGGTGGATCGGCAGGTTTCGCGGACCCGGGTGCACGAATGTCCTTCGGCTACACCATGACCAAACAGGGCACCGCCATCGTCGTCGACTCCCGAGCGCAGTCTTTGATCAACGCCGCCTATCGCAGCCTGGGGTACCGGGACTGCGGCGGATTCTGGCTTGCACAGGACTAGCCACCGTCGATAACGGTCGTCTCCGCCGGGGTCAGCTGCCGCCCGTCGGCCGCACGTAATTCGAACCGTCGCAGCGGACGAGATGCCTCGCGATCGACGAGAGTGGCGCGCGGCTCCCCTGGGGCGAAACAGAATTCGTCGCTCCACTGCCGCAGCGCAACGAGGACCGGGAACAAGCCTCGCCCCTTATCCGTCAGCTGGTATTCGTGGCGGGCTCCGGCGGGGACCATCTCCAGGATGTCGTTGTCCACCAACGTCCCCAGGCGGGACGCCAAGATGTTCTTCGCGAGCCCGAGACTCTTCTGAAACTCCCCGAACCTGCGGAGTCCGTCGAACGCGTCACGAACGATCAGCAGTGACCAGCCGTCCCCGACCTCACCGAGCGGCCTGGCCAACGTGCAACTCGATTCCGCGTGACCGGCGCGACCTACCATCGTCAACCCCTTCGGTTGCATTATGAAACCATTCGTGGCATCCTCGAATGGTTGCGAAGTGAAACCAATGCTACTCAGGAGCTCGCGTGCTGACCAGACCCGTCATCGTCTTGTTCTCGATTGCCAGCGGGCTCGCGGTAGCGACCATCTACTTTTCTCAACCACTCCTCGACACCATCGGCGATCAATTCGCCTTGCCCACGGCACAAGTCGGCGTCGTGCTCACCGTCACCCAAGTCGGATACGCCGGCGGATTGCTGCTCATCGTGCCCCTCGGCGACGTTATGGACCAGCGCCGGCTCATCATCGGACAGACGCTGCTGTTGGGGGCATCGTTGATTGCCACGGCGATATCGCCGAACGCGTGGACGTTCCTGCTGAGCATCACGATGGTGGGCGCACTCGCAGTGGTGACCCAGGTGATGGTCACCTACACCGCCGCGCATGCCGCGCCGCAGCGGCAGGGATGGGCCGTCGGCATCGTGACCGGCGGAATCATCAGCGGAATCCTGTTGGCACGCACGGTATCCGGCGCACTCACCGACCTACTCGGGTGGCGATCGGTATATGTGGTGGCCGCCGTTGCCACGGTCTTCATGGCCGCGCTACTGGCACGCGCCCTGCCGAAATCCGGTCCTGCCCACAACACGCTGCCCTACCGCCGGCTGCTCGTCTCGACGCTACGACTCCTGCGTGATGAGCCAGTGCTGCGTTCCCGGGCCATCATCGCGATGCTCATCTTCGCCGCCATCACCGTACTGCTGACGCCCATGGTGCTACCTCTGACGTCAGCTCCATATCGTCTGTCGCACACCGAAGTCGGATTGTTCGGCCTGGCCGGAGCCGCGGGCGCGCTGGGCGCGTTCAAAGCCGGGTCGTGGTGCGACAGGGGTCATGCTCGCCGGGTGACCGGCATCGGCCTGACGTTGATGCTGGCCGCCTGGGCATTCGCGGCCACCCTGCCCTGGTCCCTGCTCGGGCTGGCCGTCGCGGTCGTGATCATTGACTTCGGCCTGCAGTCGGTGCATGTGGCGAACCAAAGCCTGATTTACCGCCTGGACACCGAACTCCATGGGCGTCTGACGGCCGCGTACATGACGTTCTATTCCATCGGGAGCGCCACCGGCGCCATCGCATCGACATGGGTGTACTCGGCCCACGGATGGACCGCAGTGTGCCTGCTCGGAGCCACCATCAGCCTTGGCGCACTGGGCTATTGGATCGGAAACAGCACCCGCTCGGGTATGGCGGGCGCACCCCGGCGACGCGCCTCATCAGCAATTACAGCGAGCAGCCCACCAATACCGGCTCAGGGACCAACCGAACCCCGAAGGCGTCCAGCACCCCGTCGCGCACGGTCCGAGCGAGTCTGAGCAATTCGCCGGTGCTTCCGCCCCCGCGATGCGTCAGCGCCAGTGCGTGTTTCGTCGATACCCGCACCGCCGACCGTTCCCCCGGGTAACCCTTGACGAACCCTGCCCGTTCTACCAGCCAGCCCGCTGAGAGCTTCACCCCGTCCTGGGCCGGATACTGCGGCACCGCGACATCAGGCCCCAATCGACCATGCACACGCGCCCGGACGCCATCCAGATCTCTCTGGGCAATAACGGGATTGGTGAAGAATGAGCCAACGCTCCAGGTGTCGTGGTCGGATGCGTCGAGCACCATGCCCTTGCGCCGCCGTAGAACAAGCACCGCCTCACGGACCGCCAGCGCGTCGGTACGGTCCCCTTGCGTCACCCCAAGCTCCTTGGCCAACTCCGGGTAGCGGATCGGCGAGCTGAGCCCGTCGGCGGTCAAGCCGAACTCGACCTCCAACACCACGCGCGCATCGGCGCCCTTGAAAAGGCTTGTGCGATAGCCGAATCCCAACTCCCCGGGCTCATACCAGCGCACCACCCCGGTCGCCCGGTCCAGCACGCGGACGCGTCGCAGCAGCGAGGCGACCTCGACGCCGTAGGCGCCCACGTTCTGCACGGGCGTGGCGCCGGCGGTCCCGGGGATTCCCGAGAGGCATTCCAGTCCACCGAGACCCGCCCGCATCGAGAGCGCCACCACCTCATCCCAATTGGCCCCCGCGTCCGCGCGCAGAATCGGCCCGTCCACCGTGACACCGGCGGAGGCAATGTGCACCACCGCGAGGTCCGGAAGATCGTCGGCCAGCACTACATTCGAGCCACCGGCGAGCAGCAGCGTGGAATGTCCGTCGAGCGCCGCCAATGCGCCCACCACTTGAGCACTGCTGTCGCAGCGAATGAGCGTCGACGCCACCGGCCCCAGCCGCAACGTCGTCAACGCGGCAAGCGGAGCATCGTCGGTCACAACGGCACCGAGGTCCTCGATCTCCGCGCGCGTTGTTCCAGGCAAGCCCACGGGCCGTAACGGTAGCCTTGCCACCCATGGCCCGCTCATTTGACCTGTCAGTGGAGTACTCCGTCGCCGCCGAGCGAGTCCACGCGGCCTTCGCCGACGAGGCCTACTGGAACAAACGACTGGCCGATTCGGGTGCGGACACCGCGACATTGGATTCCTTGACATCCGAGGGCGGCGCCATCGAGATCGTCACCACACAGGTGCTGCGCAGCGACCGGCTGCCCGGCATCGTGTCGCAGTTTCACCGGGGTGACCTGCAGATTGTTCGCACCGAGAAATGGAGCCCGATCGCCGGGGGCGCCTCCGACGGCACCGTGATGGGCTCGATCGCGGGCGCGCCCGTCGCCCTGTCCGGCACGTCCCGGCTACATACCACCGATAAGGGATCGCGGCTGGACCTGAAGATCAGCGTCGAGGTCAAGATCCCGCTGGTCGGTGGCAAGATCGAGGGCTTCGTCGGCGGGAAACTCATGGACCTGTTGTCGGCCGAACAGCGTTTTACCTCGGGGTGGATCGCCAGCCACGGCTAACCTGGATCAGATGTCCAGGCGCTCGATCTTCACGGTGAACTTCAGTGCTCCGGCCGAGAAGGTCTACCAAGACTTCTCGAGCCGGGATTATTGGGAAACCCTGATGTCGGCGTACGGATGGATCACCCCGGTCTCGGAGATTCATACCTTCACCGTCAGCGAGCGCGGTATCGACGTGGTGGTGAAGCAGAACCTGCCGCGCATCTACCTGCCACCGATCGCGCAAAAGGTGATGCTCACCGACATGGTTATCACCCGGGTGCAGCATTTCGACCCCTTCGATCAGGCCAAAGGCGCCGTGATGGGTAGCTACGGCGCGTCGGTGCCCGCCGGACCGGGGTCCTTCACCGGAGTGTGCAAGCTGTCCGATACCGATCAGGGGTCACAGCTGCGACTGTCCAGCACGTGCAAGGTGTATATCCCGTTCATCGGCGGCAAGCTCGAAGACCTGATCCTGTACCACGTCAACGACCTGTACCGGGTGGAGGAAGGTTTTATCGCCGACTGGATCTCCAAGCACCACTAGTAGTCCGATTCGGCGGCCAGCAGCTCCGCGAGGAACGCGTCGGCAGCAGGTGCGGTCAGCCGGGCGCGTGCGAATGTCCGGACCCGATCGCGCAATTCGCTCGACTCGGCCGCTCCCCCGGCACCCACGCTGACCCGCGTCGCCGACCAGTCGGTATTCCAGGCCTGCTCCTCCGCGGCGGGCCGACCGTCGACGTCGAACACTGGCAGCACTGCAGCACCATCGGAATCCAACACGCCAAATCCACGAAACATACTGCAGCGCAACGCGACCGGGATACCCGCGGCCGAATCCGGACCGGATACCGCCGCCCGCACCCGGACAGCGACCGCCGCATCCTCGGCCACGATTACCCAGTCGAGATTGTCTTCGGCAGCATCGAAGATCCCCGGCGGCACGTCCGACCAGGCGATGGTCACCGCACCCGCGGCGATTGTGCCCGGCGACGGTGGCTCGTCGCCGGCACCGGCGACCAGCGCGTAATCCTCGCGCCGCGCGGCTACGACGCCCGGCGCATCCCACCGGAGCCCATACTCGTCGGCCAGGTCGTGGCATCGTGCCCCGAGCGCCTCCACTCGCTGGTCACGATGAGCACCCAGTGCCGCGCCGTGGAGTGCCAGCAGCCCGGCCACATCGGCGTCCAGGGTGTCGTCGGTGAAGTAGTCCTCGGCCGCCGCGGTCAGCACCGCGAGCTCGGCGTCGAGCACCGACCGGTCCAGCGCGGTGATGCCGTCGCGGCTGCTGGCGGGCCACCACCGCCGCAGCCAATGGCCCAACGCCAACCGCCGCAAGGAATCCGTCGACCCGGGCAGCACCGACACCGACGGCAGCTCGATCACAGCTGCCGGATCGGCATCGCGCAACGCCTCGACAACGGTGACATGTCCGGCCTCACCCAGCACGCGCCACATCCAATCGGCCCGCGCCACATCGGTGAACACCAGCACCGGTGGATGCGACGGATCGTCGATGGGCCAGGACAACACTGCACCGCTGATCTCGAGAACGGCCACCGCCGTGACCGGGGCCGGTACAGGACCCGTTGCCCACAAACCTGATTCGTTGATCAGCATCATCGCGCGACCTGCAATTCCAGCATGGCCTTGATCTGTTGGCGGTGGTCCAGGCTCACCGAGCGTGCCACCCCTTCCAGCAGAGAACGCAGCTCGTCGACGTCCGTGCACGATTCCTGCCAGACGTCTCGACCGTGCAATCTGGCCCACAGCCGACTCAGGTAGGGCCGCGCGAACGTACCCAGCTCGTCGACAACCCGTTGTTGGCGAGGATCAACCGCCACACCGGCGGTGAGATAACGCCGGGCATGCAACACGTACGCCTCCTTGGCCAGGCGGGCCTGAACGCGGGCCGACAGCTCATATCGAGGTGTCACCGAGCCCCCCAGGGGATTCAGGTCTGTCGCCACCTCGACCCCGGCGAGCAGCGCGGCCTGCTTGTCCTCGCTCATCAGACCCCATGGGGCACAAGCCCGATCGACTTCCTCGGCGCACAACATCGGAACGTCGGGCAGCTCGTCGCGGTCCAGCGCCCGGCGCAGCGTCGCCCGCACCCGGTCGACCACGCTGCGATCGAGTGGACGCTCGCCGTCGGTGTCACCGTCAATGGCCGGAGGCTTTTGCGGCTCAACGGAACTCATCCCGATGCCGACAATGGACCACGGCAGGTCGGCCGCTGACCGCACCTTAGCGCCGAGGTTGTATGGAGTCGCATCGGCGACCAGCACCGACCACACCCGTTGGCGCGCGGCCTGTTCACTATGGCTGTGCGCGGCACCGAGAACCGTTGTCAGACCGGTGAAGAAGGGGCCCGTTATAGTATCGGCCGGTCGCACATCGCGCCAACTTCGGTCGCGCTGTCGGGCGAGTTTGGCCAGCACGGCGGCATCCTCGACATGATGGTTGAGTACCTCAATCGCAGTGCGGTCGCGGTCGCGGTGCAAATCGCGCAGCAGCACCGCAACGGCAGGCTGATCCTCAACCTGGGGAACACCTTTAGTGACCGCCAGTTCGAAACACACCGGGAAATACAACTCCTGAGCGTTCCCTGAGGTGATCCGCTGCCTACGGCGCTCGGCCTTCAGCACTACGAACCAATCTGCCGCGGCCCGTAGCTGCGGGCCGTTTCCAACAATCGCCTCGTGTACGTCAGCGGCCACCCCGGGGGCCAGTACCGGTGCCGAGAAGGCGGCATTGCTACGTAACCGCAACACCAGCGGGTCGAGGATCCGCTTCACGGTCCTGCGCAACGGTCCGCCGTCCTCGGCACTGAGCACCTCGACCCCGGGGCCTATTGCGCGCCACGCCCTATCGATCACCGCGCGCCGGGGCACCACCGATCCCACCGCAGCGGCGGCCTGGGATGTTGCGGACCCGGTGCTCACCTCACCAGGGTAATCGTCGACGCGCCGTCAAAAGTTGGGTTCGGTAGCGTCTGGCCGGGTCGACGCTGTGAACATGACCATCGGACTGTTTCCCACCCTTGCCAGGGTCTTTGGCGGACATCCCGCCCTATGGCCGGGTCACCGGCACGCACCGGTTCACCCCGATGACGAGGCCGACGAGCGTCTCGTGACCATCGCGGAACTCGTGACCGAATTCGACAATCTCCTGATCCGCAAGCGGCTCTTGACCGGGGCTCATCACGCGGTAATCGGTGCGGGTACCCGCTCCAGCGGCGTGATCACCGGGTTGAGCCCCACCGGATCCGGCCATGAGATCCAGCTGGACCTCATGGTGCGCAGGCCGGGTGGCGGCCAGTTCCCCGCCCGCGAAACCGCGGTCATACCCGCGTCCGCGCTACCAAAGATAGCTCCGGGCAGCGTGATCGACGCCTACTACCGTCCCGGTGACGACAGCATCATCGCGGTGCGCGTGCGCACCAGCTGATTCAGCGGGCCCCGTCGACAGCGAAGCTGACCAGCGCCGCCCAATGCAACGGGCTGGCCGACCGGTCGCCGTCACGCCAGCGCCGCAGCTGGGCCCGTTGCCAGCGGTTCACCGCGCGGCCGGCATCCTCGTCGCGGTGCGCAAGATCGACCGCCATGATTGTCTCGGACATGGGATCGCTTGCATAAGAAGCAAATTGCCGGTAAGCCTCGGTCGTCGGCAGAGACCACAGGGTGGCGGTTATCAGCTCGGCTCCGCCCAGGATCATTGCCGCAGCCAGCCCGGTGGCTTCGTCGAAGCGGTAGTCCCCGCCCGAGGAGCAGGCCAACAACGCGACCCGCGGCGGACTCGGAAGACGGGTCGCCATCATGTCCGCTGCCGTTAGCGGATGATCCTCGGCCAGGTGCAGGGCGGCTCGCTCGGCATGGCCGACGGCGCCCTCCGCGGCGCTTGCGTGCCCCACGTAGAGCAGCCGGGCCGGGTCCTGCGCACACGCCCCGGCCAGCCAGCGGCGGTCGGTATCGGTGCGGCGGAACAGCTCGACCGGCACGCCGACCGCGGGCAGCACCCGATGCTGCTCCATCAGTTCGCCGAAATGACGGGTCAGCAGGGCATCTGACGCAGGACGGCCCAGCACCGACCCCAACGCCGAATCCGGCCGCTGTCCGGGAATCCGCGGGTCCAGTAGCAGCACCGCCGGACCGTGCTGACGATCGGCCCACCGCGCAGGCCGCCGCGGCGCATTAACGATGTTCGGCGGCACCGCCATCAGGACATCGACCAGTTCCATCAGCCGAACGCCGTCCTGCCCCGGCATAGCCAGCTGCCCCCACGGGACCCGAGCCAGTCGCGGACTCGGGGTAACGAACAGGGCCGCCCGCGGCGACGACATACATTCGACTATCAGTGTCCAACCGTCGGCAGCCATGAGCTCGGTTCCGAGCAAGCGCGCCAGCCCGAGTTCGGCTTCGGGGCTTGCGAAGGCCCCTGTGGTCAAGGCCCGTTCGATGGCGTCGATCGGCGCCTCGAATCCGTTCAGGTCCGGTAGCGCGGAATGTAGTGCATTGCAAGCCTTTTCCAGAGGATCCTGTTCAAGCACCCAGGTGACCGTGCGCATCGGCTCCCCCACCACCCGCAGGCTCGCATAGGTGGCGATGCCGACATCGGCGAATCGCAAGACCAGAGTGGGCGTCACGGCCATGTCGACCACTCCTCGTCGACGGCGGTGACCTCGCGGCCGTACCGTTGGCGAGCCAGCTCCCGGTAGCGGCTCATGATCGGATCGCCGGTCGGGTCCATCCGCAGGGGCGGCAGTGGCCCGAGTCGGGTGAGCCCGCCATCCGCCTGCACCGGTGGCGCGGCGGCGACGAGCGCCAGTTCGCCCTCAACGGGAACGGCCGCGGTAGCGGTTGCCGCCCACGCGCCCACCAACGGAGCGTTCTCCTGATAGGCCGGATCGGCAGTGAAAGCGCCTCGCGCGCTGTGGTATTCGACAAGCTCGCTGACCAGCGCCGTATCCTCGCTTTCGCGCGCCACCGCGAAGGCACCGGCCAGCAGTGGCGCCGATACGCACCTGGCCCAGCGCATCCTCGCGCCGGCGTCGGCAATCGCATAACGCACCGCATCAACGGCCAATGCCGCGGGCACCTTGAGCTCGACAGCCCGTTCAAGCTTGGACATGGCACTCCGGTACCCGGGACTGTCCTCGGTGTAGTCCACCGTCCCGGTCTCGGCATCGAACCCCAGCTCGGCCAGCGCATCGGCTCGCCAGATATTGCCCAGCTGATCGTCCAGGCGGGCGTACTGCAGCCAACTGTGCCGCGGATAGGAGTCCAGCAGTTCCCGGGCCTGCGCCACCTTCTCGGTCGCGGCGGCGAAGTCACCCCGAATAAGGGCAATCCAGCTGCGTTGTAACAGGATTCGATGAATATGTAGTGGCTTCTCGATCTCACGCCAATGCCGCTCCGCATGTCCCCAACATTCGTCCGCCTCGTCGAGCGCACCCATCCGGAGCCGGATCAAGCCGAAGTAGAGCCAGCTGCGGGACACGTCATGCGCCCGGATATGTTCGGCGATCGCCGGGTATGCCTGGTGGACCAGCCTCTGAGTTTCGGCGATATCGCCGTCGGCCCACCGGGCCGCGGCACGTTCCAACTGCGCACGGGCACCAGCCAACTGCCAGTCTCGCGCCCCGGCTCGCGCTTCGGCCCGCCGCAGCCATGGTTCGGCTTCCTCCAGCCGGCCGGTCTCGACACAGAATCGCCCATAGGAGAGTGCACCGTTGACAAACAGGTGATCGGACTCGGAACTCCCCTCCCGCGCATACTCCTCAAGCAGGTCGAGGATCTCGGCCCACAGCGGAACCGAGTCCGCGAACATGTCGTCATCGCACAGACCCCTGGCCATCAGAATCCGAGCGTGGCAGACGAGGCCGCGGTGCTCGGCGGCCAAATCCTCAAAGTCACTCGCGGTTTCGATCAAAGCCCGCAGATGCACGGCGGCGCCGTCGTGATCACCGTTGGCCGCGGCCAATCCAGCAGCCAGGAACTCCGCGCGACGGGTGTATCGGCAGATCAGGTGGTCGATCTCGCCATCGGACATGGTGACCTGCGAGGCAAGGTCGGGTCGCCTACCCGATCGGATCTCGGTGTAGATGCCCACGCAGTCCCGGACGCGCCGGATGCCTTCCACCACACCGTCGTATGCGGTACGCACGAGGTAAACCTCGGCAAGCTGAGCCAACACCTCGCACGCGAGATCGTCGCGGTCCGCCTCCTGGGCCTGTGTCAGCAGCGACAGCAGGATTTCCTTGGCGGCCTCTTCCCTGGCGGCCAAGACCAAGTGACGGGCGCGCTCCAGGTCGCCGATGATCGTCACCTCCGCATACTAAGAAGCGGCGGGCGCGCAGTGTGCGCGCCCGCCGCTATTGGTTGTGTCAGCCGCAGCTCACCTTGATGGTGAACGACTTGGTGATCATCCCGGCCATCGGATTCTTGACATCGGCTCCGGCGGCCTCACCGCTGATGGTGTACGTCTTCCCATCAACCTTGACATCGGCCGAGCCGACGCTGGCCCCCATGCCGCTGCTGACCGCCAGAGCGGCGCCGTCGTACACCAGGCCCAGCGACTCCACCTTGGGCGGCGTCGCGTCGGTCATTACGACACCTAGGCCCTGCTGGCCGTTGATACCGGCGCTGGCCACGTTGATCTTGCCGCCCTGCTTGACGCAGGTCACCGACTTCAGGTCCAGGCCGGCCAGATCCTTGCCATCCACCTTGACCTCGGCATTGCTGCCAGAGCTCACCTGCGAGGCGCTCGGCTTGTCGGTCGAGCAGCCGACCGCCACCGCACCGGCGGCGAGAAGTCCCATGGCGCCCACGATCACTCGGTTCATCATTCGTCCCTTCGTTGTCCGTCGCCCGGATGGCTCCGTCATGGCTCAAGTGAAGTGGGACCGATCCACTACCGATCCCAAGAAGTCCCGATTACCGCAGGCAGTGGCCGTCCAGGCACCATGGAGATGTGGCACCCGCACCCCGACCTCATGGGACCATCACCCGCGGCACCACCGGGATAAACCGCCTGCGCCGCAGTGACCGCTGGTTGGTGCATCGCGACGAGGCACGTGCGGCGCTCCTGGACGCCGCCGATCCCCTGGTGGTGGACCTGGGCTACGGCGCCATGCCCACCACCACCCTGGAGCTGGCCTCGCGACTGCGGACCGTGCGGCCCGACATCCGGGTAGTGGGATTGGAGATCGACCCACAGCGCGTGGTTCCGGCTCGCGATGGCGTCCAGTTCGGCCTCGGCGGGTTCGAGTTGGCGGGTCTCACACCGGTTCTGGTGCGCGCCTTCAATGTGTTGCGCCAGTATCCGGAGTCAGACGTGGCGGACGCTTGGGCGGCCATGACGGCCCGACTGGCACCCGGCGGACTCCTCATGGACGGCACCTGCGACGAGTTGGGACGGCGGTGCGCGTGGCTGCTGCTGGACGCCTCCGGACCCCGCACACTCACCTTGGCGTGCGATCCATTTGATATCGCCACGCCGTCAGATCTGGCCGAGAGGTTACCGAAAGCCCTTATCCACCACAATGTTCCGGGCCAACCGATCCACGATCTACTCGCCGGAGCCGACAGATGCTGGGCGGCAGCGGCACCGCACGGCGTATTCGGCCCCAGGGTGCGCTGGCGCATGATGTTGAAATCACTGCGTGACAACGGCTTTCCCGTCGAACAGCAGCGACGGCAGGTTCGTGACTGCATCTTGACAACTCCATGGTCAGCGGTGGCTCCGCTGGCCTAGGCTTGGGTGCATGCGGATAGTGTTGGCACAGATCAGCAGCACCGCCGATCCCGCCGAGAACCTGGCGACAGTCGAGGCCACGGTGCGCGATGCCGCCGCGCAGGGCGCCACGCTGGTCGTCTTTCCGGAAGCCACCATGTGCAGGTTCGGCGTACCGCTGGGCCCCGTCGCCGAACCACTGGACGGCCCGTGGGCCGACGGGGTCCGCAAGACCGCACAGGAAGCCGCCATCACCGTCGTCGCCGGGATGTTCACCCCGGCCGCCGACGGACGGGTGTACAACACGCTGCTGGCCACCGGCCCGGGCGTGGACTCCCACTACAACAAGATCAACCTCTACGACGCGTTCGGCTTCCAGGAATCGGCCACCGTCGCACCCGGGACCGAGCAGGTGCTCATCACCGTCGACGGCGTCGCCGTCGGGCTCACCACGTGCTACGACATCCGCTTCCCCGGCCTGTACGCGGATCTGGCGCGCAGCGGGGCGCAGGTGATCACGGTAAGCGCCTCATGGGGCGCGGGCACCGGCAAGTGGGACCAGTGGACACTGCTCGCACGGGCGCGGGCAGCCGACTCAACGAGCTTCATCGCCGCCGCCGGTCAGGCCCTGCCCGCCCTGGAAACCCCGGCCAGTAGGGCGCCGACGGGGATCGGCGGCAGCCTGCTGGTCTCACCGACCGGCGAGCTCATTGCCCAGGCGGGACCAGACCCAGAGCTGATCGTGGCGGATCTACACCTGGACGCGGTCGCCGAGACCCGCAAAATCTTGCCGGTACTTAACGCGTCCTCAGCCGAATAGGGCACAATCGCGCGGGTGACGACACCGCCTCAGCCGCCGCTCGGCCCGCCCGGATCGACACCTCCCGAGCCTTCGCCGTGGCCACAGCCGGCCCCGCAGGATCCGTCGCAGGCATATGAGCCGGCTGCGCAGGCACCGACGCAGCAGAACCCCGTCACAACACCCACGACCCCGCCTCCGGTCGAGCCACCATCATCGTCGTCGGGCGTGCCAGCCCAGCCCGCCGGACCGCAGAAGGGCCGCGACTACAAGTCGCTGGTACTCATCGCCGTCATCGTGGTCGCGGTATTCCTGGCAGCGGTCTTGGGCATCGAGCTGTACGCACGCAAGCGGACCAGCAGCGAGGTGAATGCCGCCACCTCGTGCCTGATCCAGGACGGCGCCACCGCGTCCTTCGGTCCCATGCCGCTGGTGCTCCAGTACTTGGGCGATCACGTCGACAAGCTCACGATCAAGACCGCGGGCAATCAGATCGCGCAGGCCAAGAAGATGACGGTGGCCATCACGGTGAGCGACGTCTCCCTGAAGAAGACCGCCGACTCAATGGGCACCATCGGGCGCCTCGACGTCGAGGTGACCTGGCCGACCACCGGCATCACCGAGAGTGCCCGGGCGCTCGTCCCCGGATCGCTGGGCTCGATGGTCGACAACGTCACCACCAGCGAATCAACGGGTGAGGTCACGTTGAAGGCCTTGGGCGGGTTGGCAAGCATCACCACCAAACCCGTCATCGAAAATGGCATGGTGACCCTGCAGTCAGAGAATGTGAGCGCGTTCATCGGGCTGCCCCGCGAGATCGTGCAGCCGGCTCTCGACACCTTCTCCAAGGGGCTCGTCGGCGAGTACCCCATGGGCCTCAAGGCCCAAGAGGTGAAGGTGACCAACGACGGCATCTCGGTGAAGCTGTCGAGCACCGATCAGCCGATGAAGCCGTCGACCGAGCCCTGCCTGCAGAACCTGTCGTACTAGTGCCGGAAGCCGTCGAGCACCGCCCGGCTGCCCGATAGGCCGAGGCGGGTCGCGCCGGCGTCAAGCATGGCGGCGGCGTCCTGCGCGGTCCGAATTCCGCCGCTCGCCTTGACCTGCAGGCGATCTCCCACGGTCTCGGCCATGATCCGCACTGCCTCCGTCGTCGCTCCCCCACACGGGTGAAATCCCGTGGAGGTCTTCACAAAATCGGCCCCGGCGGCCTCGCTGGCGCGACATGCCGCACGGATGGCATCGGCACCGGAATGCTCGAACAGCGCCGCCGACTCGATGATGACCTTGAGGGTCGCCGACGGCACCGCACGCCGGACCGACTCAATATCGGCCTGCACCGCCGTGAAATCACCGGCGACCGCGGCACCCACGTCGATGACCATGTCGATCTCGGACGCCCCCGCAGCCACCGCCAGCGCCGCCTCGTGTGCCTTGATGGACGAAAGATGCTTTCCCGACGGGAATCCCACCACCGCCGCGACGACCAGCCCCGTGGCGTCCACCGGGAGCATCGAGGGCGATACACACACCGCGAGCACTCCGAGATCGGCAGCCTCCGCGATCAGGGCGCGCACATCCGCCGGGGTCGCTTCGGGCTTGAGCAGGGTGTGGTCGACGAGCGCGGCCACTTCCCCACGCGTGGGCCAAACCGCCGGTGTGCCTGCCGATTCCGTCATGGGCTCCGTCATAGGGCTAGCGTCGCATACATGACCTCCCAGCATGAGCGCGCGGTGGCGTTCGCGGCTCTTCATCAATCCGGGACGTTCGTGGTCCCCAACCCATGGGACGCCGGAACCGCCCGCATCCTGACGGGGTTCGGTTTCTCCGCATTGGCCACCACCAGCGCCGGTCTGGCCTTTGCGTTGGGCCGGCGCGATGGCGCCAATTTGGTGAGTCCGCACGAGACAGTGGCCAACGCCGCCCAGATCGCGGCGGCCACCCACCTACCGGTGTCGGCCGACCTGGAGAACGGCGGCCCCGCCATCGGCGACATCGCCATGACCATCCGCGAGGCGGCCGCTTCGGGACTGGTCGGCGGGTCGATCGAAGACGCCACCGGGCGTCCCGAGGCACCCATCTTCCCGCTAGCTGAGGCGGTGGACCGCATTACCGCCGCGGTACACACGGCACGCGATCTGCCTTTCCCGTTCACGCTGACGGCCCGCGCCGAGAACTTCCTCTACGGCCGACCGGACCTGGCGGACACCATCGCCCGGCTGACCGCGTACGCCGAGGCGGGCGCCGACGTGGTGTACGCGCCGGGCCTGCCCGATGCCGACGCCGTCCGCGCCGTCTGCGCGGCGGTCGATCGCCCGGTGAATCTGTTGGCCGCGGGATTCGTGCTGAATCACTCGGTCGCAGAGATCGCGCAGTGGGGTGTGCGCCGGATCAGTCTCGGATCTGCGATGGCACGCGCGGCGCTTGGGGCATTCGTCAACGGCGCGCGAGAAATTGCACACCAGGGCACCTTTGGATTCGCGAATCAGGCGATTCCGTACGGCGATGCGAATGCACTCTTCCCGCTCGGCTAGCCCGTAGGGGGGATCAGGCCCGCGATTCCGCTGCACATCTGCCTGAAGTTGAGGATTCCGAGGATGCTGCCGCCGGGGACGAACTGGCATCCGGAGCGCCCGCCCGTCATCGGGCCTGAGCCGCCACCGCCGCATTCGGGCCAGGCCTGGATGCCCTGCGACTGCAGAACATTCTCGGCGACGGCAATTTGTTGTTCGCGTGAGGCTTCGGCCGGATTTCCGACACCACCGTGGGATGCCCAAGTCGACGGCTTGAATTGCAGGCCGCCGTAGAAACCATTTCCGGTGTTTGCGTTCCAGTTTCCGCCGGATTCGCATTCGGCGATTGCATCCCAATTCACGGAATCGGCCGATGCAACGCTCGCCGTCATCGACAGTGACATCACGAACAGCACGTTGACAATCAGGCACACCGCACGTCTGTCACGTACCCAGCGCGCCCTGTCCATGACGACCTTCATGTCAGCACCCCGATCCTCTGCCGCCGACGAGGTCACGTGCTGCGCAATGCACCACCTGCCACGCCGGTCGTGATCAGATTGTGATCACTGTTGTAATCGTTACTCACGAGGTGTGCGTTACGCAAGCGGAGAATGGTAAGAAAAGTTGCCAGAGGGCCGCCTGGGGCTTTAGTGATTTCTTACCTCCGCCAATAACACCGAGATAAACCGCTGGTCTCGGCAGAATTACATATTTGTAATTCCCGCGCGCAATTGACGGACGTCACAGCGCAATTTGCCCGTCGTCTCGAAGCGGCGCCAGACGGCCACCGGGCTTAGCGCTCCATGCATGCCGAACGTCGGTGTGGCGCCGAAGCTTCGCGCGTTAATCGCAGCTCGGTATGCGAGGAGCGTCCACGCCCTGCGGCGCCTAGACCTCGGGCCCACCGGGATTGCAGTGCGACACCGCCATGAGCCCCATATCAACTGGGGGCCGCCACGGTTCCAGATTCCAGCTCGGCTTGTCCGGGATGAAGGCTCGCCCATACCAATGACAGTCAAACTGCATCCGCATACCCGGCGACTGCGCATCGGGGGCAAGCTCGACGACCTCGGCCCAGGCGATATCGGCACCGTCGGGCGCCTCATAGGTACGCCCCAGCGGGGTCGGATAGACGCGCAGCGTCCGACCGCTAGTTGTTGAATCCCAATGTGTTTCGGCGATCAGGACAGGCTGATCGGTGTCACCGGGCTGCGCGGCGGCCGGCACGGCACAGAAGGTCAGCAGCGCCACCACCGAGGCCGCCACCCTGAGCCCGCGCACTAGCGTCAATGTTCTTCGCGCAAGCGGCTCATCACCGTGACTTGCCCTGGACCTCAAGCACTCGCGGACGAACATCGACGAAATACACGCCGGCCGCCACCGCCGCGAGACCCGCACTCAGCAGTCCCAAACCCGGAATCAGGCAGAGCAGTATCGCACCGCCCAGGACGACGATCCAGGTGGTCTTGGTCTGCTTCTCGGCGGCCACGAACGCATCGGCCGGCTGGAGCGCGGCGTGGACCAGGGCCACGATGACCGCAATCAGGGCGACGAGCGAGATCAGCGAGAAGACGGAATAAGAAAAGGCCACCCGGTCAGCCTACGTGGCTGACCGGGTGGCCGTAGTGCTGGAACTGCCTACTTCTGGGTGACCGTGCGGGTCGCGGCCTTCTTGGCCGGAGCCTTCTTGGCGGCCGGGGCAGCCTTCTTGACAGCAGCCTTGGCCGGGGCGGCCTTCTTGGCGGGAGCAGCCTTCTTGGCCGGAGCCTTCTTGGCGGGAGCAGCCTTCTTGGCCGGAGCCTTGCCCGGCAGCTCGAGGCCGACCAGCTTGGCGGCGCGCTCGCCGACGGCACGGGTCTGGCTGGCCACGGTGCCCAGCGCCTGCTCGGTCAGCTCGGCGTAGTTGCCGACCAGACCCTCAGCGCGAGTCACGTTCTCCTCGATGCCGGGGGTGCTGCGCAGACGCACGATGGCCTCTTCGCCGCGCTCGGCCAGGTTGTTGTAGATGTCGGTCGCCACCTGCAGGTAAGCCTCGGCCACCTTGCGCAGCTCTTCCGGGGTGAACCGGTCACGCAGCTCGTTGACATCGGTGGGCAGCTCGGCCGACAGCTCGCGCAGCCGGTCACGGGTCTCGTCCACGCGGGCACCGGCCTCGGAGGCGGCTTCCTCGGCGCGGTCACGCAGCTTCACGACGACATCGGCGACCGCGGCCAGCGCCAGGTCACCCGCGCCGACGGCGACGTAGAACGGGGTCTTGAGGTCCTCGAGCGAGGGGTTCTTCTTGGTCATGCGAGATTCCTTTCGGGGATGGGAAAGTTATTCAGTTGTCGCCAGGAGATTCGGGGGCGGACTGCTCTGCGTCCGCGTTGGCTTCGGCGTTTTGCTGGACGAAGGAGCCGTACACGTCGAGCAACACCTGTTTCTGCCGCTCGGTGATGAAGGTATCGGCGATGACGGCGTCCCGTACCGGGCTAGCATCACTGCGATCCAAAATGCCTGCACGCACGTACAACACCTCCGCCGAAACCCTTAGCGCCTTTGCGATTTGATTGAGAACCTCCGCCGACGGACGGCGCAGTCCGCGTTCGATCTGGCTGAGGTACGGATTGCTTACGCCGGCCTTCTCGGCCAGCTGGCGTACGGAGACCTGTGCGGCCTCACGCTGGGCTCGGATGAAGCCACCGATATCGGAGGCGGCGTTGCTCACAGCTGAGGCGAGGTCTGTTTCCTGCGGCATGAGAATCACCGTAAGCTGCAGTGCTAGCTATTGCAAGCACTTCTGTTAGCAATGTGGGCCAAGTCACGTCAGCTTGGGAATACCGCGGTCAGCGCCCCATTCAGAAGAGCAGCTGCGCCACGGTGTAGATCACCAAACCCGCCAACGAGCCCACCACTGTGCCGTTGATACGGATAAACTGCAGGTCACGTCCCACATGCAGCTCGATCCGACGACTAGCTTCCTCAGCGTCCCAGCGCTCGATGGTCTCGGTGATCACCGCCGTGATCTCGGCCCCGTACTGGTCCACCAGATGCCGGGCCGCACGCTCCACCCAGCCGTCCACCTTGTCGCGCACGGCGGGGTCATCGCGCAGCGTCTCGCCGATCCGCACCACGGTGTCGGCGATTCGCGTACGCAGCTCGCTCGACGGATCATCCACGGATTCGGTGATCATCTTCTTGGCCGCCGACCACGCGGTGGCCGCCGCGTTCTGCACTTCCTCGCGCGCCATCAACCGAGCCTTGACCGACTCCGCCTTGGCGATCGTCAGCTCGTCGTGTTGAAGGTCGTCGGCGAACTCAAACAACAGCCTGTTCACGGATTGCCGCAGATCATGATCGGGATTGCGACGCACCTTGTCGGTGAAGTCCACTAACTCGCGGTAGATGCGGTCGCCCACGAAATGGTCGACGAACTTGGGTGTCCAGGTGGGCGAATCGCGTAGCACCACGCGATCGATGGTGTCGCTGGCACCCAATGCCCATTCGAAGGCTCGGTCGCAGAGCAGCTGGATCACCGGGGCATGCCGGTCCTCCTTGAGGACCGTCGAGAGCACCCGGCCCACCGGCGGACCCCACTTGGGCTCGGCGATCCTGCGCACGATCACGCTGTCGATGGTCTGTTGTACATCCTCGTCGCGCAGCATCTGCGCACCGACCCGAAGCACCGTGGACGCCTCGGCGGCGACCCGCTCAGCATGCGAGCGGTCACTCAGCCACTTGCCCAGCCGGCCCGCGATCTGCGCGTCATGCACCTTCGTGGTGATGACGGCCGGGGACATGAAGTTCTCCCGGACGAAGTTCCCCAGTCCTTCACCCAGCTGATCTTTCTTGCGCTTGATGATGGCTGTATGCGGGATCTTTAGCCCAAGCGGATGCTTGAACAACGCGGTAACAGCAAACCAGTCGGCAAGCGCGCCGACCATACCTGCCTCGGCGGCCGCTCCGACATAACCCACCCAGCCCGGCGCACCCACCGACTGCCACCAACGGCATGCCAAGAACAACACGGTGGCCCCAATCAGGAACCCCGTGGCCACGGCTTTCATTCGTCGAAGTTGCTTCCGACGCTCCTCGTCGACGGCCGAATTGGCCATCGCGAACACGCTGCCGGACGCAGTCCGCGCGCGCGGCTGATCGCTATGCTTCCCTGCCACGACACCATCATCCGGCATGGAGCGCATTGCGCACCTCCCAAGGGTCCGTCACGTAGTATCGGTTACAGATAACTATGGGAATGTGGCGATAACCGTGGCAAGTAAAACGCAGCCTGCGGCTATCAAGACTGATGGTCGCAAGCGCCGCTGGCATAAGCACAAGGTAGAACGACGCACCGAACTCGTGGACGGCACGCTCGATGCCATCAGGCATCGAGGGCGCGACATCAGTATGGATGAAATCGCCTCCGATATCGGCGTGTCTAAGACCGTGCTCTACCGGTACTTCGTCGACAAGAACGATCTGACCACCGCCGTCATGACGCGGTTCGCGCAGACCACACTCATCCCCAAGATGGCGATGGCGCTTTCGGCCCGCCTCGATGGTTACGACCTGACCCGCACGGCAATCAAGGTCTATGTCGAGACGGTGGCCGCCGAGCCCGAGATATACCCGTTCGTCATGGCGAACAGCTCCACCAGCCGCAGCAAGGCCATCGCCGATTCCGAACGCATCATCGCCCGCATGCTTGCCCTATCGCTGCGGCGCCAGATGTCCGAAGCCTCGATGGATACCCGCGGTGTGGAGCCGTGGGCCTACATGATCGTCGGCGGCGTCCAGCTGGCCACCCACTCCTGGATGTCGCATCCGCGGATGACATCCGATGAACTCATCGACTACCTGACGATGATTTCCTGGAACGCGGTGCTGGGCATCGTGGGCGTCGGCGGATCGCGGGAGAAGTTCGTCGCGATGCCGCACCCGTCACCCGTCCCGCCCCCGCCACCCACCCGCTAGCCCGATCCCTTTTCGCCGAGTGTGAACAGCAGCGCTCACGCTCGGCGAAGGGACCGCTAGGGTCACACGGCATGACCCTCAGGATCGACACGTCCGCCCTGCGCTTCCGACCCGGCATGACATTCGCCGATGTCGATTCTCGTTCCACCCCCGGCTTCGACGGATCGCGTGAGGACGGCGAAGCCCTGCAGGCCGAGTTGTCCGAGCGCCTCGGGCTGCTACAGGAGATGCTCTACGCCAACGGACGCAGCGGAGATCACCGCTCCGTGCTGTTAGTACTGCAAGGGATGGATACCTCAGGCAAGGGTGGGATCGTCAAACATGTTGTGGGACAAGTTGATCCACAGGGAATCGAGCATGCGAGCTTCGGCGTTCCCACCGAGGAGGAGCGCAAGCACCACTACCTGTGGCGTATTCGCAACGCTCTCCCATCGGGTGGACAGCTCGGCGTCTTCGACCGTTCCCACTACGAGGATGTGCTGGTGGTGCGCGTCCACAACCTGGTGCCGCCAGAGGTCTGGAGCGCCCGCTATGACGAGATCAATGCCTTTGAGAAGGAGCTGACCGCCGGCGGAACAACCATCCTCAAGGTCGCCCTGGTGGTATCGCTCGCCGAGCAAAAGGAGCGCCTCGCCGAACGGCTGGACCGGCCCGACAAGTACTGGAAGTTCAACCCGAACGATATCGACGAGCGCGCGTTCTGGCCCGCATATCAGGATGCCTATCAGGCGGCGCTGGAGAAGACGAGCACCGACTACGCGCCATGGCACATCATTCCCTGCGACCGCAAGTGGTTCAGCAGACTCGCAGTCACCGCATTGCTTGACGAAACGCTGGACAGACTGAACCTGCAGTGGCCGCCCGCGGATTTCGATATCGAGGAACAGAAACGCCGCCTCGCGCAAGCGTGAGACGGCGTTTAGCTGTTAAGTATCGCTCTATTTGACCAGTGTGAACTGGCCCACGTTGGTGATACCGCGGCGGAAGAAGTCTGCACACCCGGTCAGGTACCTCATGAACCGGTCGTACACCTCTTGCGACTGAATCTCGATCGCCGTCTCGCGGTTCTGTTCAAGATTCGCGGCCCAGATGTCCAAGGTCTTCGCGTAGTGCGGCTGCAGCAAATGCGTGCGCTCCAGCGTGAACCCTGATCCACCGGCGAGTTTCTCGATATCTTCCACCGCTGGCAACTGACCGCCGGGGAAGATCTCCTTACTGATGAACTGCATGAACTTCAAATCGCTAATAGTCAGCGGAATTCCATTTTCACGGAAGAACTGCTGGGTATGAGCAAGAATTGTATGCAGAAGCATTCTGCCGTCATTCGGAAGAATGTCATAGGCACGTTCAAAAAATATCGGATAGCGTTCCTGCTTGAATGCTTCGAATGCACCGATCGTGACAATTCTGTCGACTTTGTCGTTGAATTCTTCCCAACCCTGCATCCGAATTTCAGCGGTACGGCCGGTTTCCTCGGCGACCTTCGCAAGACGCTTGCGACTGAATTCGCTTTGATTCTTGCTGAGTGTGATGCCGACGACGTTGACGTCGAACTTCCGCATGGCACGGTCCAGGCAGGCGCCCCAACCACAGCCGATATCCAGCAAGGTCATGCCGGGCTCCAGGTTGAGCTTGCCTAGCGCCAAGTCGAACTTAGCGGTCTGAGCCTCAGCGAGGGTCAGGTCGTCGCGCTCGAAATACGCGCACGTGTAACCCATCGTTTCTTCATCAAGGAAAAGTCCGTAGAATTCGTCCGAAATGTCGTAGATGGACTGAGATTCCTCGTAGTACGGCTTAAGATCGGACATCTACTGGAGCACCTAATTCCCATCAACCTTGGCAATCTTATCTGGACGGCACCCTAGCACGGCACACTGTGCCTACCTCTTAGGAATGGCCACCGGCCAGCCCAGCTGCACTAACAACGCCCTGGCAGCGACTTCGATCTTCTCAGCATCCTCGGTGACCCCTAGTACGCGCAAGGTCGCATCGGCCAACGCCTCCGGAGCGATCGAATCCCCGTCGGCACGGAGCATGATCACCGACTCGACGAGCCGGAAAGGTAGACGCTCCACCCCGTCGCGGACCATGTCTGCGGGGCAGGCGGCGGTCGCCAGGCCCTGATAGTGGGCGCGCAGCTGATCTCGTTTGCGCCGAAACGCCGCGAATCGATCGGCCCGCAGATCCGGCAATAGGTAGAGAGCCCCCAAGTTCCATCGACTGGCCAGCAGCTGGGCGGCATCGGCAAGCGACAGCGCATACAGGCGCACGATCGGCGATTCCGGGCGGTCGGCGATCAGCGCCCCGTAGTGCAGCGGCTGGTCGATCGTCATCGCGAGCAGCGCATCAAGGATGTCGTCCTTGGTCTTGAAGTGGTAGTACAGCGAGGCCTGTTGCACGCCCACCGACTCGGCGATCCGCCGAGTTGTTGTTGCCGCGAACCCGACGGTGGTGAACAACTCGGCCGAGGCATCGAGGATCTCGTCGCGAGTGGTGTTCCCCTCGCGAATCGGACTGCTGCGCCGCGGTCGCCCTGACATCTGCCGACCCTATCTATACCTCTATATACATGGCCTCGGCAACGTCCCCATTGCCACGCCAGGTGAGCGTTTCGTCATCGCCGCGACATCTGCGCAACAACAACGTTACACCGCGTCCCTGTTCTGAAACGGCACTGTCACCCGCGCGTACCGGCCGCCCGTCAGACTTACTTACCTATCGCATGACAGATATTTCTTCCCACATAGACGTGGGTTTTGACGACCACACAGGGTGCGGAACACGTTGCCCGAGGACCGACCTGGGAGTGCCTATGAACGCCACCCAACAGACCCTGGGCGCCGAATCCGCAGCCGGGTCGGCGGTGAACATCGCACGTTCCGATTCCGACGACCTTGCCGCGTTCGGCTACAAGCCTCAGCTACATCGAAGCCTTGGCAAATTCGCATCCTTCGCGGCAGGTTTCTCGTTCGTCTCGATCCTGACGACGATCTTCCAGCTGTTCGCATTCGGGTTCAGCTTCGGCGGGCCGGCGTTCTTCTGGACCTGGCCGATTGTCTTCGCGGGGCAGTACATGGTCGCGCTGAACTTCGCCGAGCTCGCCGCGCGCTATCCCATTTCCGGCGCCATCTATCAATGGGCTCGCCGCCTCGGCGGTGCCGTGGTGGGCTGGTTCGCCGGATGGTTCATGATCATCGCCCAGATCGTCACCGCATCCGCAGCGGCCATCGCTCTGCAGGTGGTGCTGCCGACAATCTGGAGCGGGTTCCAGCTCATCGGCACCGATTCCTCGCTGACCAGCGTCAGTGGCGCCTCCAACGCCGTGCTGTTGGGGTCGCTGTTGCTCGTCGCGACCACGGCCATCAACGCTGTCGGCGTCAACTGGATGTCCCGGATCAACTCGATCGGCGTCACCTGCGAGATCGTCGGCGTGATCGCCGTGGTCGGGATGCTGTTCGCCAGCGCCGAACGCGGCCCCAGCGTGGTGCTACACACCGGATCAGCCGGCAGCGGCTACCCGTGGGCGTTCCTGGCGGCCGGACTGATGGCCGCCTACGTACTCGTGGGGTTTGGATCGGCCAGCGAGCTGGCCGAGGAGACCCGCAACCCCCGCCGAGTCGCCCCGCGCACCATCCTGTCCGCGATCGTGGTGTCGGCCATCGGCGGTGCACTGATGATCCTCGGCGCGCTGATGGCCGCGCCTAGCCTCACCGACGGTCAGCTCGCCACCGGCGGTCTGCCCTATGTGCTGGACAGCAAGCTGGCCTCACCGTTTGGCACTCTGCTGCTGGTCGACGTAGCGATCGCGGTGTTCGTCTGCACGCTCGCCATCCAAACCGCGGCCTCCCGTCTCATGTTCTCGATGGCCCGCGACGGCAAGCTGCCGTTCTCCACACTGCTCTCGCACGTGAACCCCCGCACCGGAACACCGATCGCGCCGGCCGTCGTCGTCGGGTTCTGCTGTGTGCTGATCCTGGTGGTGAACTTCGGCAATGCCGCGCTGTTCACCAGCCTGTGCAGCGTCTGCATCGCCCTGATCTACCTCGCCTACCTAATGGTCACTACACCATTGTTGTTGCGTCGCTTGGGGATCGGCGGAAGCAAGTGGGACGGGAACAAGGGACAGACCGATGCCGACGGGCGGAAGCTCTTCTCGCTCGGATGGTTCGGACTCCCCGTCAACCTCCTCGCCGTCGGCTACGGCGTGTTCATGGTGCTCAATCTGTCCTGGCCGCGCGCAGCGGTGTTCGACCCGACCGGCGCACATCCGTATCTGGTGTGGGTAGCCCCGATCTGTATCGCCGCGGTGCTGATCGCCGGGGTCCTTGCTTATCCCCGGGCCTACCCATGGCGCGCGACACAAGATGCAACACAAGAGGAGTCCTCGTAATGACCACCGCTACCACCAAGGGAGCACGTGACCACGCCCGCGCGCAGGCCGGCCAGATCACCGATGCGATGCCGGTACTTCCCGCCTCGAACTGGCCCTGGACACCGGACAACATCGACCCGCTGACGCTCACCTGGGCCGAAACTATCCCCGGCGGCAGGTACGCCGCCAAGGTGCTCGGTCGGGGCACCCGGCTGCGGCTCACCGACGTCATCGGCTCTGCCTGCGTGAGCCTGGTGCTTCTGCGCGCCGACGCACCATGGGAGCGGCTCAACGTCGCCGACACCGTCAAGGTTCCGTGGCAGGCCTACCTGCGTGCCGGACATCCGCTACTTTCGGATCAGGGTCGAGTATTGGCGACCATCGTCGCCGACAGCTCCGAACATCACGACACCTTCTGCGGGAGTACCACGCTCACCGCGAATGCCGCCAAATACGGTGCAGGCGATCTCTATTCGGCGAGCCCGGCAGGACGTGAACTATTCACGCTGGCGGGCGCCAAGCACGGTCTGACTCCGCGCGATATCGGCCCATCGGTGTCGTTCTTCCACGGAGTGACAGCCGACCCAGACGGCACGCTACGCAGCAGCGGCACCGCCGGCCCGGGCGCCGCCGTGGATCTGCTGATCCACCTGCCGGTGATCGTGCTACTCGTGAATACCGCACACCCCCTCGATCCGTCGGACACCTTCGACACCGGACCTGCCCAAGTAATGGCCTGGCCCGCACTGGACGAACTCGTCGATCTACCCAACACCGATCCGGAATACCAACGCGCCGTGCTCAATACCGAAGATGCCTGGGCCGCGGCACAGAACGGAGACTCACTGTGAGCGCCACTGTCCTCGACGAGGTGGTCCCCGCCCGTGCCCCCTGGAGCACCGTCGTCAGCGCGGGAGACGTCCTGACGATCATCGATCTGAAGGGCAATCAGGCCGTGGACACCCTGTTGTACTCGGCGGCAGACACCGCGGTGCGCTACTCGGCACAAGCAACCATCGCGGCACAGGGAAACCTGTTCCTGCGCAACGGAAGCGTGCTACGGGCCGAGGACGGACAGCCGCTGATGACCATCGTCGAGGATGAGGTGGGTAGCCATGACACCATCGGCGGGGCCTGCTCGCAGGAGTCCAACACCCTGCGCTACGGACATCACACCAAGCACCAGCACGCGTGTGTGGAGAACTTTCTGCTCGAAGGCGCCAAGTGGGGCCTGGGCAAGCGAGACCTGGTGTCCAACATCAACTTCTATATGAATGTCCCCGTGGACGAGGACGGCACCCTCGGCATCGTCGACGGCCTCTCGGCCCCCGGCAAGAAGATCAAGCTCCGCGCGGAGGTCGACACCTTGGTGCTGGTCTCGAACTGCCCGCAGATCAACAACCCGTGCAACGGCTTCGATCCCACCCCGGTGCGCATGGTGGTTGAAACCGCATGAGCACCACGTCCGATCCTCTTCGCGCAAGCGGCTCATCAGTACCGGATTCTCTTCGCGCAAGCGGCTCATCAGTACCGGATTCTCTTCGCGCAAGCGGCTCATCAATCACAGTCATGACCCCCGGCATGCTGACCACCGTGCAGGACTGGCCCGGCCGTACCGGGTACTGGCAGGTGGGTGTCCCCCCGTCGGGGCCTATGGACGACCTGTCGTTCCGGCTGGGGAATCGCGCCGTCGGGAATCCGGAAGGCGCCCCCGGCCTGGAAGCCACGCTCGCCGGCCCCACGCTGCATTTCACAGCGGACACCCTCGTTTGCGTCACCGGCGCACCGGCGCTGGTCACCGTCAACGGCCGTCCAGTGCCGCAGTGGCGTGCCGTCACCGTGCCCGCCGACGGCACCCTTGCGGTGGGCGCCGCTGCCGATACCGGAATGCGGATCTACGTGCTGATCGCCGGCGGCATCTCGGTTCCCGAATTCCTCGGTAGCGCATCCACCTTCACCCTCGGCGGATTCGGGGGGCCGGCCGGGCGCGCATTGGCCGCCGAGGACGTTCTCAGTCTCGGCGACCCCAGCGGCGACGAAGTCACCGAACCGCAGTGCATTCCCGGGACGGCGCAGCCAGCGATCGGCCATCACTGGGAGCTCGCAGTCACCGAGGGTCCACACGGCGCACCCGATTTCTTTACCCGCGCCGACATCGACGAGCTGCTGTCCACCGACTACGAGGTCCACTTCAACTCAGATCGCACCGGGGTGCGCCTCATCGGCCCCAAACCCCATTGGGCGCGCACAGACGGCGGCGAAGCCGGACTGCACCCGTCCAACATCCACGACAACGCGTATTCAATTGGCACATTGGATTTCACCGGTGATACGCCGATTCTGTTGGGGCCCGACGGCCCCAGCCTGGGCGGATTCGTCTGTCCGGTCACGGTGGTTTCGGCCGACCGCTGGAAGCTAGGCCAGCTGCGCGCGGGCGACACTCTGCGATTCATCCGGATCGAGGCCGCGCGCAGCGCATCGCTGCGTTCCATCGGCATTGACAGGCGAGGCCATTGGCCGTCGGTGTTCTCCACCCGCGGTGACAGCGATGATGGTGTGCTCGCTTATCGCCCGGCCCGCGAGGACGCCCCCGCTATGACTTACCGCCGCAGCGGCGATGACAACATACTGGTCGAATACGGCGATATCACACTGGATTTGGCCTTGCGCGCACGTGTGCATGCGTTGCACCAACGTCTAGAGGACACCCACACCAAAGGGATCGTCGATCTGACACCGGGCATTCGGTCGCTGCAAGTGCATTTCGACCCCGACCGACTGCCGATGGGCAAGGTGCTGGGATTGCTGGACGATATCGACGAGCATCTGCCCTCCCTCGATGAGCTTGTGGTACCCAGCCGTCGGGTGGCGATGCCGCTCTCCTGGGACGACCCCTCGGCCCGCGAGGCGATGGAACGCTACCGCCTGGGCGTGCGTGCGGATGCGCCTTGGATGCCGTGGAACATCGAATTCATCAGGCGTATCAATGGTTTGGACACGGTGGACAACGTCTTCGACACCGTGTACGACGCCTCGTACCTGGTGCTCGGGCTGGGCGATGTCTACCTGGGCGCACCGGTCGCCACTCCGGTCGATCCGCGGCATCGGCTCGTCACCACCAAATACAACCCGGCGCGCACCTGGACGCCGGAGAACGCCGTCGGTATCGGCGGGGCCTATCTGTGCATCTACGGCATGGAGGGGCCCGGTGGATATCAGTTGGTGGGGCGCACCGTGCAGGTCTGGAACCATCGGCATCCGGCAAGCGCCGGCGCGTTCGAGCCGGGAACACCCTGGCTCTTGCGGTTCTTTGACCAGATCAGCTGGTATCCGGTGAGCGCCGAGGAACTGCTGGAGCTTCGCGACGAATTGGCCACTGGACGCGGTGACGGTGGAATCAAGATCACCGAGGGTGAGTTCTCCATGGCGGAGTACTCGACATTCCTTGCCCAAAACGCGACGTCAATCGGCGCTTTCCGCGATCACCAACGCACGGCATACGCAGCGGAACGCGAAGCCTGGAGTACCGCGGGAGAATTTTCCCGGGTGTAGCAAGTAGACGCCCCGAACCCCTCGCAAGCGAATCCCGGGGCGTTCCACTTTGCTGTCCGAATTAACCATCCTCCGTGACCATGGTCAATACACTGGGACGCGCAGTCTTTTTGCGCAACCGAGGGTAATGACTTTGGGTAATGATTTTGGCTCCTTTGTGAAGTCCGCGCGCGAGCGCCACGGGATGACGCAACTCGGCCTCGCGCAGGCCACGGAATTCAGCCTGAGGTGGATACAGGGCGTCGAGTCGGGCGTGGCGCCGAGCGCCAGAGGCCTGAAATCACTCGCGGAGGCACTTCAACTGTCACAGTGGGAAAGCGGATATCTGCATCTCCTCGTGCACAAACCGCCGCCGGTAACCATCATGAGCGCCCCTCCCACCGATATCTCCGACTACCTCGAGTCACTGAACCCGAACCCCGCAGCCTTTCTGACACCCGCATGGACGGTGATCAATGCCAATTCGGAGTTCTTGAGACTCTTTAAGGGGCTGTGGATTTCACCGAACTTCCTCTACTGGCACTACATCGGGCGGCGTACCCCCGAGATCATTCTGGACTGGCAGTCATCCTCGGACTGGCTCATCGCTTGGCTTCGCCTGAACATGGCGATGACCCCCGCGGATCCGGATCTCACCGAGACAATCGAAAAGCTTTTGAAGATCGGCACTTTTGTTCAACAGTGGGAGAACAACGTGATCCCCGCGGACCCGTCGGCGCGTCAATGGACGGTGTGCGATATCGACAATTCCGCCGTGCTGAACATCGACATGCGCATCTGGCGAGCCGGGTTGTCATCGGGCATCATGCTGCTGGGCACTATCCGCTAAACCGATCCCGCATGAGTTCCCGCACCAGGTCCAGTGTGGTGGGATCCTGCACGATGCTCAACGCCTGGAACTGATGCTCGACTATGCCGAAACTTTTTGGCCCACCCAGGTTTTCGTAGACATGCCGTCCATGTGCCAGTGGAACATAGAACTCGCTGCTGCCATGGATCACCACCGCCGGGCAGGTCAGCCGCCCCAGGTTCTCCGTAATACTCGGCCTGTCCAACCATGCATCCGCCATCACCTGTGCCTGCTGCCAATCGGCGGCGCGCCATCGGTCCATCAAATCGTCGAAGTCCTGCGACGATCCCGTCGCGGCCTGTGCAATGCGCGCGAATTCGGAGGCCTGGGGCCCGAATTCCTTCCATTGCGCTAGCCCGACGTTGAGTGACGCGATCTCACCGGGGTCGGTGGCATACGCGGTGGGTCCGATGAGGAGCAGGCCCGCGACCCGGTCCGGTTCCAGCACGGCCGCATGCAATGCGATGGCGGCGCTGAGCAGCTCACCGGCGAAGATCGCCCGCGAAATACCCAGCGCGGACGCCAAACCCAAAGCATCCTTGGCGCATTCGACGAGCGCGAACGACTGCCCGTCGAACCTCGTCTTGCCGTGGCACCGCTGGTCGAAGGTCACCACGCGGTAGCCCTCCCCCACGAGAGCCTCTGCCAACGGGGCCATGTGCACGGCGTCCAGAAACATCGGGTGTGAGAGCAGGATCGGGGGTCCGCTACCGCCGGTGTCGATGTAGTGGAGGGACTGACCGTTCACCGAGGCCGAAGGCATGCGCCGACGGTAGCCCACCCGCGCGACAAGAAGCGCCAACAGTAACGCCACGCAGAGATTTCGACCCGATCCCCTGCGTGGCGTTACTGTCGGCGCGAGAAGCTACTTGGCCTTGTATTCGTAGAAGCCGACGCCGCTCTTCTTGCCGAGACGTCCCGCCTCGACCATGCGCAGCAGCAGCGGTGGGGCCGCGTACAGCGGCTCCTTGTACTCGTCGTACATCGAGTCGGCGATGAGCTTGAGCGTGTCCAGGCCAACGAGGTCGGACAGCCGCAGCGGGCCCATCGGGTGTGACAGTCCGGCGACTACGGCCTTGTCGATGTCTTCGACTGTGGCGAAACCGGATTCGGCCATCCGGATGGCCGCCAACAGGTACGGGACCAGCAGGAAGTTGACCACGAAGCCGGAGCGGTCGGCGGCGCGCACCACCTGCTTGCCCAGCACCTCACTGGCGAAGGCCTCGGTACGCGCGGCGGCCTCGGGCGTGGTCACCAGCGTCGAGATCAGCTCCACGAGGGGCAGCACCGGCACCGGGTTGAAGAAGTGAAGACCCAGCACCCGGCCCGGATTCTTGGTTGCCGCAGCGATTTTCATGATCGGGATGCTGGAAGTATTGGACGCGAGCACCGCATCGGGATCGGTGATCACCGCGTCCAGCTTGGCGAAAATGGAGGCCTTGATCGCCTCATCTTCGATGACGGCCTCGATGACGAGCTGGCGGTCAGCGAAGTCCGCCAGGTCGGTGGTGAACTTGAGGTTGGCGACGGCGGCATCGCGCTCACGCTCGGTGATCTTCCCGGCGGAAACGCCGCGGTCCAGCGACTTACGGACCCTGCCTTCGCCAGCCTGTGCTAGCTCCGAGGTGGTCTCAAACACCAGCACGTCCACACCGGCACGTGCCGATACCTCGGCGATACCCGCGCCCATCTGTCCGGCACCGATGACGCCTACCCGCGAGATTCCGTCACTCATTCTTGAACTCCTGAACATCGTTGTTAGTTTTGACTATTGCCTGCTGGACTTCGCGCAAGCGGCTCATCCATCCAGCACACAGGCCCCGCCCAACGGGATACGTGGGCGGGGCCTGTGCTGTCAACTCAGTGGGTCACACCGAGAGTCTTGACGTGGGCGCAAAGCCCGGCTAGACGAGGCGACCTAGTGGAACTGGCCCTCTTCGGTCGAGCCCTTCAGAGCCGCGGTCGAGGTGTTCGGGTCCACGGTGGTGGCGATCCGGTCGAAGTACCCGGCGCCAACCTCACGCTGGTGCTTGGTGGCGGTGTAGCCACGGGCCTCGGCCGCGAACTCGCGCTCCTGCAGGTCGACGTAAGCGGTCATACCCTCGCGGGCGTACCCGTAGGCCAGATCGAACATCGAGTAGTTCAGGGCGTGGAAGCCGGCCAGCGTGATGAACTGGAACGTGAAGCCCATGGCCCCCAGCTCCTTCTGGAACTTGGCGATGGTGGAGTCGTCCAGGGCCTGCTTCCAGTTGAAGGACGGGCTGCAGTTGTAGGACAGCAGCTGGTCCGGGAACTCGGACTTGACGGCCTCCGCGAACTTACGGGCGACCGCGAGGTCCGGCACACCGGTCTCCATCCAGATGAGGTCGGCGTACGGGGCGTAGGCCTTGGCACGCGCGATACAGGGCTCGATGCCCTTCTGCACGTTGTAGAAGCCCTCGGCGGTGCGCTCACCGGTGACGAAAGGCTGGTCGCGCTCGTCCACATCGGAGGTGATGAGGGTGGCGGCCTCGGCATCGGTACGGGCGATGACGACGGTCGGGGTGCCCGAGACGTCCGCGGCCAGGCGAGCCGAGGTCAGCGTGCGGATGTGCTGCTGGGTGGGGATCAGCACCTTGCCACCGAGGTGGCCGCACTTCTTCTCCGAGGCCAGCTGATCCTCCCAGTGGGTACCGGCGGCACCCGCGGCGATCATCGCCTTCTGCAGCTCGTAGACGTTCAGGGCGCCACCGAAGCCGGCCTCGCCGTCGGCGACGATCGGCACGAGCCAGTTGTCGACGCTGGTGTCACCCTCAACCTTGGCGATCTCGTCGGCGCGCAGCAGGGCGTTGTTGATGCGGCGCACGACGGCCGGCACCGAGTTGGCCGGGTACAGGCTCTGGTCCGGGTAGGTGTGGCCCGAAAGGTTGGCATCGCCGGCGACCTGCCAGCCGGACAGGTAGATGGCCTTGAGGCCGGCACGGACCTGCTGCACGGCCATGTTGCCGGTCAGTGCGCCCAGCGCGTTGATGTAGGAGCCGTCGCCCTTGGTGACGCCGTCCCACAGAATTTCGGCGCCACGACGCGCGAGGGTGTTCTCTTCAACGACCGAACCCTGCAGCTCCTCGACCTGAGCGGCGGTGTAGTCGCGGGTGATGCCCTTCCAGCGGGGGTTTGTGTCCCAGTCCTGCTGGATTTCGGCCGCTGTGCGCGGCTTGCCGACATTCGACATTGGTGCTCCTCTGTTACTTGCCCTGACGTTTGGCTGCCATAAGCAGATTGTTAACGCTCAGGCACGTTCACTGTGTTGACTGTTACGACGATGTCACAGACCATATGCGCAGGTCCACCCGTTCCCAATGCCAATTTTCGCTAGGTATTAACGGGCTTTTGCAAACTTTGCGAAGCGGCTAATCGTACGCCCGTACTGTTGCTACCGGCCGGTAACCAACAATCCCCTGTTCAGAACGCTCGTACTGTTAAACGATCGACGCCGTGTCTAGTTATCGAGCGAAGATCGAGGCGAGGGCCTTCACCTCATCGCCAACGACATATGTGAGCGTTGTAACAGCGCGACCTTGGACACCGAAGGCGGTTCCGTCCTCGTAGACGTTGGTGATGATCTCGAGCTTGTCCCCAAGCGCTACCGCGGAGTCATGCTCAATGCTCACGCGGTACGGGGCGGACAGCAGCTCAGGATGCCGCGAGAGGTGGTCCTCCACGATGCTCCAGTACACGGAGTTGTTCATGTGGTCGAACAGGTCCATATCGGTGAAACGCACCGGGAAGTCCCGGATATCGGTCGCGGTCTCGCGGCTACCGGGCTTGTTGTACGGCTTCCACCGCAACCGGTCCACATCCGTGGTGGAGGCGACGGTGGCCAGGAAGTCGTCTTCGATACGGGCGGGACCCTGGGTTTCGCGACTGACGTGAATCCAGAATGCCTCGGACTCCACCAGTCCCCCGTCGCGACCGTCAAGCCGCACCCGCATCTGGCACCACCGATTGGATGTGGCCGAACACCAACGGCGCAGCCACAGCGCTTCCCGGAACTCGATGGGCTTGATCACGTCGATCATGGTGCGGCGGACGACCCAATGTGGGTGCGTCTCCTCGGCCTCCACCCCACGAAGGTGATCCTGTCCGATGTCCTGGATATGCCGGGCCGCGCCGTCGAGGCGCAGCCGCCCACCGGCGTCGACGTCGGCTATCCGGACGGGCCACCGCCCCTCGTAAACCTGGGGATGCGCGTGGGGAACGGGCATCATGTCCTTGTCGAGGCCGGTGCTGACTTCCATGCTCACGCCCCGATCATCACACACCCATCTTTCGAAACAGGTTCCTAAGCTGGGCCTGTGGCGACCACCCCAGCACGCAGACAACTCAGCCGAGGTCTACTCGCCTCCGGTGCCCTGATATTCGCCGTCGCCATCGGCGGTCTCATGATCACCGGCCAGCATTCCGTCCGGTTTTCGTCCGATGAGTCCGCCGAGCCCTATCCGCTGTGGATGCCGCTGACCTCTGCGCTGATCGTGCTGCTCCTCACGCGTCTGGTACCTCCGCGCCTTGCCACCCTCGATCCACTCGCCGACATCGACCGGCAGCGCATCACCCGCGAGGTCTGGGTGCTGGTCGGTGCCGCCATCGCCTTTCCCGCCCTTGTCGTCGCCGCAACCGCGGCCGGGATGACGCGCGACGTCATCTACAGCCCGCTCAAAGTCCTGATATTCCTGGTGATTCCGCTGCTCGCGTTCCGCGCGTTTCGCGGGGATGGTTCGAAGGCGCGATGGATCACTCGGCTGGACCGCACCCGTGCGCTCGCGCCGATCGTTCCGGTCGTCGCATGGTTCCTGCTGGCCCGGCTCGGCCCGCTGGCTCCGCCGGCCATCGCACCGGCGAGCCTGCCCGATCCGGTCACTATGGCCGTGGCATCGGTGATCACCCTGTTGACGGCGGGCGTGCTCGAGGAGGTGTTCTACCGCGGCTTTCTGCAGACGCGGTTGGAGTCCGTGGTCGGCCGATGGCCCGCGATCGCAACATCGTCGATCCTCTTCGCCGCCATGCATATCGCCTCGCACGTACACGTGAGCACGCTGGCCGTGGACCTCGCGACGATCATCGCGGTCCAGGGGACCTTCGGCGTCATGCAGGGGTATCTATGGAGCCGATACCGAAACATCTGGGCTCCGATAGCCATTCACGTCGCCATCAACCTGATCTACCTCGATCTACTGGTCACCTGACGGCCGATCACGCACCAACAGGCACATCACCGCCGCGATCACGCACAGTCCGGCGCGGGTTCGGGATGAGTCCCACCCACTACCGAAAGCCGTTCCGAGGAAGTTAGGGCAGGACGATCAGACCAGGCCCACTCCGGTGAGCACCTGCCAAACTCCGACCACCGCAAAGAGGACCAGCAGAACCAGGCTGCGGTGCGCGAGTGCCCAATTGTGGACCGGCTCTAGTACCGCCTGGGTTCTCGCCGGGGCAATCACGTAGCTGATGAGCGCGATCTCGAAAACGGCGAGCATCGCGAAGACGAACACGACGGCAGCGAGAACTTGCGTGCCGACCGCAGTTCCCGACCCCACGATGATGGTGTCGACCAGTAGAACCAGCGGAGGCGGCGGCATGTAGCCGATGCCGAGCACCAGTGCGACCCACAGTGCCCCGTTTTCCCAGGCACCCTTCCCCAGATGGAGAAGACGCCGAACCCTCGATATGGCACCTGCGATCGCACTCCGAACACGGCCTACCGATCGAGATTCGACTGTCGGCGTCTCCGGGTCCATCACTAAGACCGACGAATCCCCGCTCTCGCCGGCCGCCACCGGCTGACTCTCACGCCGGCGCACACGAAGCCGCACCGCAAGCAGAACGGCGACCACCAGCGCGAGCACGCCCGTGACAAGTTGGAGTGGCTTGATGCCAGAGCCCGGATCTGCGGTCGCCAGATTCTTTGCAAAGGACGCGAAACTCGGTACGAGATGCAATGCGAAAAGCGCAACCAGGAACGACGGCACATTCACAATCAGGGCACCAACCCAGAAGGCCAGCAGGTTTTGCACCGGCCGAGGCCGGGATATCACCACCAAAATCAGGCCAAGCAGCACCGGATTGAGTGACATCAGAAATGCCAACCCCAATAGTTCGCGCCACATATCGGTAACCCTACTCTGTTTGCTCTCGAACGACAGGACGAGCCGGACATCGCCGAATTATGCTGGGCGCATTAAAAAGATACCCAACCATTTCGACAGAAGGCAGTCCAACCGACTTAGCCATCATGCAATAACGCGCGTTGCAGCCCCAACCATTTCTCGCATGCTAAAGCAATCCATGCAATTGCAAGTCGGTCGCATACTTCGCGATGATCGGCGCCGAGACTTGCGGGATGTCGTGACCGGAACCAATTTTCGCCTGTCGCACCGCCTCCTGGAACCGGTCCGCCGGCGCCATGGACCCCCGCGAAGGATCCGGCGGCTTCCCGTCCCAACCGTGATCCTGCAGGATCTTCAACATCTGCAACACGGACCCCTGGCGCTGATGATCGGGCAGCGCATGCAATCCGTCTTCGAACCGCGTCACCCATTCGCTGAAATCACTGACGCGCTCGATCGGGTGTCCGGCCTCGATCAACCAGTCGACATACTCGTCGATTCCGATGCCGTCGTCATGCGGATTCATCACGTGGAAGGTCTCGAATCCCGGCGAGGACCCGGCAGAGGCCGCCTGTCCTCCCAGCGTGGTGATTGCCTCCGCGACGAATTCCACTGGCAGCCCGTCGAAGTGCGCACGCTGACGATTGCCGTCATCGGCGAGCCGGTAGACGGATTGGGGGGCCACGCCGGTGGCGACGATGCTCAGCACCATCCGGGCGACCGTATCGGACGCATTTACCTGGCCCGCGTAACTGGTGCCGACCATGATCATGCCCGAACGAAACACCGTGACCGGCAACCCGACCTGCTCGTGAGCCTCGCGCAGCAGCACCTCGCCCGCCCACTTGCTGTTGCCATAGCCGTTGGCATAGCTCCCGTCGGAAGGCCGAGTAGCGCTGATGACCCGAATGTCGGCGTCCTCAAGGAAGGTTGACTTCTCGATCTCGCGGCCGACGTCGGCCGTCGAGACGAACGTGTACGGCTTGAGCTTCGTAGTCAACGCGAACCGAATCAGCTCGGCCGTACCGACCACATTGGGTCCGAACAGCTCGCTGTAGGGCAGCACGCTGTTGACCAAGGCCGCGGAATCGACGATTAGGTCGACGGTGTCGGCCAGCTGCTGCCAGGTGTCCTCATCCAGACCCAGTCCGGGTTCCGCCTTGTCACCGGCGATCACGCGCAGACGATCTGCGGCGAGCGCTTCGTACTCCCGGATGAGCTCGGCGTCTCCGCTGTCAAAGGTGCTGTCGAGGCGGCGTCGGGCGTCGTCGTCGGACTTTGCGCGCACCAGGCAGATCAGCGTGCCGTCAACCTGCTCTAATTCCTTGAGCCATTGCAGCACCAGGTAGCGGCCCAGGAAGCCGGTCGCCCCGGTCAGCAGCACGGTCCGCGGACTGGTGTCGACACGCGGCAACGTCGGGGCGCTTTGCAGTGTTGCCTCGTCGATGAACTTGTCCAGAGTGAGGTCGCTGGCCCGCACCTCGGTGGCGCCGGGGCCATGCACAGATGCATAGCTCGGCCCCTTGCTGCCGGCACCGGCCGCGTCTTGCAAGTGCATACTCACGCTTCGCACCGATGACGCCTCGAACAAGGTTCGCACCGCCAGTTCGGCATCGAAGGCGGTGTTGATCGCGGCAACCACGCGCATCGCGGAGATCGAATCCCCGCCCAACTCAAAGAAGGAGTCGTCGGTGCCCACGCGATCTACGCCCAGCACCTGGGCGTAGATACCCGCGAGGATCTCCTCGGTCGGGGTGGCCGGGGCACGGTAGCGCGCGGCGTCGTCGTACACGGGTGCAGGCAGTGCGCGCTTGTCGAGCTTGCCGTTGACGGTCAGTGGCAACGCCTCCAGCGGCATCACCGCGGCGGGCACCATGTATGGCGGTAGTCGCTTGGCCAATGCGCCTCGCAGGTCTGCCGGGTCACCGGTTCCCACGAAATATCCGACCAGACGTTTGTCGCCGGGACGGTCCTCGCGAGCGATCACGACCGCCTGCTCCACACCGTCCACATCCGCCAGCGCCGCCTGAATCTCACCGAGCTCGATACGGAACCCACGAATCTTGACCTGCTCGTCGGCGCGGCCCAGGTACTCAAGCTGACCCGCCGCGGAACCTGAGCCACCCCACCGCACCAAATCCCCGGTGCGGTACATGCGGGCCCCGGGCTCTCCGAACGGGCACGCCACGAACCGTGACGCGGTCAGGGCCGTGCGACGCACATAGCCGAGGCCAACCCCGAGTCCGGCGACATAGAGCTCGCCGACGACGCCTGGAGGTACCGGCCGCATCCACCTATCCAATACGAACAAGGCCGCATCGGGTACGGGAACACCGATCGGCACCACACCCGATCCGGCGTTCAACTCGCCGAACGTGGCGTAGATCGTCGTCTCGGTCGGGCCGTAGCCGTTGATCATCACGCGCCCGGGCGCCCACTTATCCACCACGTCGGTGGGGCAAGCCTCGCCGGCGACGATCAACGTCATGCCGTCCAGTCCCTCGGGCGACAAAACCCCGACCGCCGAAGGAGTTTGGAACAAAACAGTGACCCGTTCACGGATGAGCAGATCGCGGAAGTCGTCGGGCGATCGGACGACGGAATCAGGCACGATCAGAAGTCGCCCACCGTGCAACAGTGCGCCGAAGATCTCCCACACGGTGATGTCGAAGACCAGGGACCCTGCCTGCGTCCACACCTCACCCGGGCCCGTGGGCATGTGGGTCAGCGGGAACTTGAGCGCCTGGGTCACGTTTCCGTGCGCGATGGCCACGCCCTTGGGGACACCGGTGGTTCCCGAGGTGTAGATCGTGTACGCAATGTCGTCGGCGGCTGGCGTCAACAACGGCGTGTGGCCATAGATGGCGCCGGTCGGGTCGTCATCGGCATCGTCGAACTGGACGACCGACACACCCGATCCCTCGAACCGGCTACGCAGCTCGGCGGTGGTGACGGCGGCTATGGGCACCGCGTCGGACAGCATGAACTCCAAGCGGGTGTCCGGCACCGAGGGATCGATCGGAAGATATGACGCACCGGTCTTCAGCACGGCCAGAATCGCCACGATGGCGTCATCTGAGCGTGGCATCAGCAGGGCCACCGACTCACCCGGACCGGCCCCATAAATAGCCAGCAAGTTGGCCAGCCGGTTGGCGGCCTCATCGAGCTCGCCATAGGACGTCGAACGACCGTCGAATGTCAGCGCAACCGCTTCCGGTGCCCGATTGACCTGCTGGGCGAACACCTCCGGAATAGACAACACCGGCTCCGACCCGCGTGCCAAGACCGTTTGGTTGCCCCAGTCGTTGAGCTGAGCGTGCTCGCCGGCCTGCAGCACATCGATCGCCGACAGACGCCGGGTGGCATCGCCCGTCATGGAGACCAGCACCCGTTCGAAGCGCTCGAACAGTGTCTCGATGCCGGCCACCTCGAACTTGTCGGCGTCGTATTCGATACGAATACCCAGCTCATGCCCCGGCAGTGCCATCACAGACAGCGGGTAGTGGTTGTATTCGCGGGTCACGAACTCGGTGACGGCCAACTCCTGCACGCCCATGAACGCGCTGGTGTCGATCGGATAGCTCTCGTACAGGAAGAGCGTGTCAAACAGTTGCTCGTGACCTGCGATGTGGTGGATGTCGTTGAGCGCCAGGTGCTCGTGTTCGATGGTGTCGTTGTGGGTGCTTTGCAGCTGCCCCAGCAGGTCCGCGACCGTGGTGGTCGCGGTGGCACGCGCCCGTACCGGCACGGTGTTGATCAGCAGACCCACGATCGAGTCGGCTCCGGCCAAATCCGCCGGACGGCCCGAAACCGCTGTGCCGAAGGCGATGTCGTCCTGACCGGTCATCACCATGAGCAGCTGCGCCCAGGCGGCCTGCAATACCGTGCTGATGGTGGTGTGCTGCGATCGCGCAAGATCCCCGAGGGCCTGCGTGATTTCGGCAGACACCCGATAGGACTCAACACCGCGAGGTCCCGGAGGCGCCGGTGGGGCCACCAACGTGGGGGTATCGAATCCGTCGAGTACCTTGCCCCAGGCGGCACGTGCGGCGTCACGATCCTGGTCTGCCAGCCAGCCGACGAAGCTGCGGTACGAGGACGGTGCCGGCAGTCGCTGCCCGAAGTAGCTCGCGAAGATCTCCTGCAGCAAGATCGGCAGCGACCAACCGTCGATCACGACGTGATGGAACGTCAGGACGAAGCGGTGTTGGTTCCCTTCCGTTCGGATCAACGCGGCACGGAGAGTCGGCCGGTCCGCAAGGTCGCAGACCGCGGACCGCTCGGCAGCGCAGAGCCGCTGGATCTCCTCATCGGGGGTCAGGTCGTCCCCGCGAAGGTCGAGGTACCGCCATGCGATCACCGGGTCGGCAAGAATCACCTGTACCGGATCGCCGAATTGTGTGCAGAAGCGGGCGGCCAAGTTTGGATGACGACGAACGACGGCATGGACCGCGTCGCGGAGCCGGAGCTGGTCCACGAGACCGGTCACCGTGATGTCGAGCTGCACCGCATAGAAGTCGACGCCCGCGGCACCGTTCCCCGAGGCCTGGTCCAGCACACCGGCCGCCCGCGCGAACGTGGTGTGGAACAGCAGGCCCTGCTGTATGGGTGTCAACGGCAGCACGTCGACGATGTCGTGTTCCTCGTGCAGTTCGTCGATCTGCTGCTGGCTCAGCTGAGCCGGTGCCAGGTCGGACGGCGTCAATCCGCCTCCGCCTGCGCGCACATGAGCGCAAATTCCGCTCAAGGCCTCGAACCACAATTGGCTCAGTCGTTGCACCTGAGGCTCGGTGACCGACGAGGGCGCCCAGGTCCAGCCGGCCCGCAGATGCGGTCCGGAGTCTGTGTCCGAACCGCCTACCCGGTCTTCGATGATTCCGGCGTTGAGATCCACGGTGTGCATCAGCGGCATGGAGACCGCCGAGGCCGCGCCGGTCGAGGAAAGACTGTCCTCGTTGATCCGCCACAGTTCGTCGGTGAGGTCCCCGGCACCGGCGCCGAGGCGCCCAAGATAGTTGAATCCGACGGTCGGCTCGGGTCCGCTCAGATCGACGTCGGAGTTCAGATAGCGCAGCAACCCATAGGTCAACGGATCCGGAAGGCCGCGCAGTTGTTCCTTGGCGCCCTTGATGATTGGCCCGAGCGCCGCATCTCCACCCACTACCTCTTTCCAGGAAAGCCCGCCGACGGTCAGCGCCACCGGGTACTTGGTGGTGAACCAGCCGACGGTACGCGACAGGTCGACGTCGCCGGCGAGCTCTTCGTGACGCCCGTGGCCCTCGACGCCGATACCGATGGAGGGCACGTTGGAGTCCAGGAACTCGTTCCACGCCAGTCCGAAAGCGATCAACAGAATGTCTTGCACCCCAGCGTGAAACGCCGCCGGAACCTCACCCAGCAGCTCTCGGGTGGTTTCGGTATCCAGCGACATCGACAGCGTTCGCGCAGTGGCGTAGGTGTCCAACTCGGGCAGCACCGCCGGTAAGGCCGCCGGCACGGCAGCCACCTCACGCCAGGTATCGGCCAGGGCGACCACCTCCGCGGAACGCGCGTGCTCGTCGAGTAGCGATGCCCACCGGGCGAACGAGGTTCCGCCTGTCGGCAGCTCTACCGGCTGCCCACCGTGGTGCTGGGCCCAGGCGATGTTCAAGTCTTCCAAGAGAATCCGCCAAGAGACGCCGTCTACGGCGAGATGGTGAATCATCAGCGCGAGCTGCCCGGTGTCGGGAACCCACACCGCACTCACCTCTACCCCCGCGGCCGGGCTGAGTCGAGTGCGGGCGGCGACCAACGCCTCGTCGGACAAAGCGTCGACAACCTGCAGGCATTCACGCGCGTCCACCACGCCCGTTTCTGGGACTGTCAGCGACCAGTCGGCGCCGGCGACGTCAGTCGTGCCTTCCTGCACGCGCAGTCGCAAGGTGGCATGCCGATCCAACAGGGCCTGCAGCACGACGACGACGTCGTCCTCGGTGACCCCGGCCGGAGCCTGCAGAACCACCGTCTGATTGAACTGATCGATCGGCCCCTGCACACCCTGCAGCCACCGCATGATCGGGGTGGCCAGCACCGGCCCGATACCCTCGTCCACGGCGCCGCCCTGACCGTCGGTCAACACCGCGACTCGAGCCACTCCCGCGACGGTCTGCTCGACGAAGATGTCGCGCGGCCGGCACTGCACACCGGCTGCACGGGCCCGCGACACGACCTGCATCGACAGGATGCTGTCGCCGCCGAGGTCGAAGAACGATTCATCCACGCCCACCCGGTCGACCCCGAGCACCTGGGCATAAATATCAGCCAAGACCTTCTCGACCGGACCGGAGGGTGCACGGTAATCGGCACCGACACTTCGGTATTCGGGTGCGGGCAGGGCACGCTTGTCCAGCTTTCCGTTCACCGTCAGCGGCAGTGTCTCCAGCACCACCACGGCGGCCGGAACCATGTACGCCGGCAGTCTTTCGGCGAGCATGGTGCGGGCCTCGACAGGGTCAGCAGCTCCGGTGATGTAGCCGACGAGGCGTTTGTCGCCGGGACGGTCCTCGCGGGCGATCACCACCGCCTGCTCAACCCCGTCCAGCCGGGCCAGTGCCGCCTGGATCTCCCCCAGTTCGATGCGATATCCGCGGATCTTCACCTGCTCGTCCGCGCGACCTAAATATAGGAGCTGCCCGGCCGATTCGCCCTCGCCCCACTGCACCAGGTCTCCGGTGCGGTACATGCGCGAGCCCGGCCCGCCAAAGGGGCAGGCAAGGAAGCGCGACGCAGTCAGTCCGGAGCGGTGGGCGTACCCGGGCGCCACCCCATTACCGGCCACATACAGTTCGCCGACCACGCCCTCCGGTGACGGCCGCAACCACTTGTCCAACACGAACAGGGCCGCTCCGGGCACCGGCGAACCGATCGGTGCCACACTCGATCCCGGCCGCAGCGGTCCACTCATCGCCGCGTAAATCGTGGCCTCAGTCGGACCGTAGGCATTGATCATGGTTCGACCGCTGGCCGCCCATCGATCCACCAGCTCGGTCGGGCAGGCCTCGCCGGCAACGATGAGCGTCGTCGACTCCAACCGTTCCGGTGACAACATCCCTGCCGCCGAAGGAGTTTGGCACAGGACACTGACTTTTTCGTTGATCAATAGATCGTGGAGATCATCCGGCGACGACGCCACCGATTCGGGTACCACCACCAGGCGACCGCCGTGCAGCAGCGCGCCCCAGATCTCCCACACCGAGACGTCGAAAACCAACGAATGCCATTGCGACCACACCTCACCCGGCCCGGCAGGTAGATCGGCGCGCACCGCATCCACCAACTGGGTCACGTTGTGGTGGGTGACGGCCACCGCTTTGGGAACACCCGTGGTGCCCGAGGTGTAGGTCATATAGGCGAGGTCGTCGTGCTGAGGCGCGGGAAGGGCTGAGCTGGGTTGGCCGTCGATCACTGGATCGTCGATCTCGACCACCCGCACATCGAGCCCGTCGAATCGTGAGCTCAGGTCCGCGGTGGTCAGCGCCGCTACCGGTTCCGAATCGGAAACCATGAACTTGATGCGTTCGTCAGGATGCGCAGGGTCGATCGGCAGATAGGCCGCCCCGGTCTTGAGCACCGCCAAGAGTCCGATGATCGACTCGCCCGAACGCGGAACCAACAGCGCCACAACCTCACCCGGCCCTGCACCGTTGCTCGTCAACAGGTGGGCAATGCGGTTGGTCGACTCATCGAGCTGTCGGTAGGTCCATGACCGGTCCCGGCACACCAGCGCGACGGTTTCCGGTGCGCGCTGCACCTGCGTGTCGAACAGCACCGGGATCGAAACCGCTTCTGACGCGGGCTCGGTCAACACCGAGCGGTTGCCCCACTCGTCGATTCGGTCGTGTTCACCGTCATCGAGTAGGTCCATCGACAACAACGTCCGGGTGGGATCGGCGCTCATGAAGGCTCCTTCGTTTTCCCTTTGACATCAGATGTCATGGCCTCCAGCACCCGCTGGAACCTCTTGACCAACTTTCCGATACGGATGACGTCGAAGACATCGGTGTCGAACTCGACGCGAAGGCCCAACTGGTGCCCAGGCGTTGCCTGCACCGCCAGCGGATAGTGGTTGTACTCGCGATTACTGAAACCGGTGATGGACAACTCATGCACCCGTGACAGCGCTGCCGTGTCGATCGGGTAGTTCTCGTAGACGAACATCGTGTCGAACAACTGGTCGTGCCCGGCGACGTGGTGAATCTCGTTGAGCGCCAAATGCTGATGCTCCAACGTGTCGCCGTACGCGCCCTGCAACTGGTTCAACAGGCTGGCGATCGTGGTGGACGGAGTGATGGTCGCGCGGACCGGCACCGTGTTGATCAGCAGACCCACCATCGATTCCGCGCCGACCAAGTCGGTGGGCCTGCCCGATACCGCCGTGCCGAACGCAACATCGTTCTGGCCGGTGAGCCACATAAGCAGCTGCGCCCACGCCGCCTGCAGCACAGTGCTGACCGTGGTCCGGCACGACCGCGCGAGCTCACCAAGAGCCTGCGTGGTTTCGGCGGACACCTCGAAGGATTCGACGCCGCGCCGTCCGAGTGTCATCCGGCCCGGCGGTCCGACGAGCGTCGGGGCCTCGAAACCGTCAAACACCTTGCCCCAGGCCGATCGTGCGGTGCTGTTGTCCTGTCCGGCCAGCCAGGTGACGAATCGGCGATACGACACCGGTGCTGGTAACCGCTCACCGAAGTAACTGGCGAAAATCTCCTGCAGCAGGATCGGCTTAGACCAGCCGTCGAGCACGATGTGATGATTGGTGAGCAGGAATCGGTACTCGTCTGTTCCGGTGCGCGCCAACGCGGCACGGAAGGCCGGCCGGCCGAGATCGCAGACCGCCGCGCGTTCCGCGGCGGACAGCCGCTCGACCTGCGCCGGGGCGTCAACGCCCTCGTTGTCCAGCTCGACAAACTGCCAAGCCAACTCCGGATCGGCCGCAATGAGTTGTACCGGCTCACCGAACTCTTCGTAGAAGTGGGCCACCACGTTTGGTCGACGCTTGATCGCGCTATGCACCGCATCGCGCAGCCGCTTGGGATCCAGTGGGCCGCTCAAGGCGATATCGAGCTGCACGGCATAGAGATCGTCATTGTCGTCTGAGCCATCTGGACTGCCGGCTGACGCCAGGTTCGAGTGGAACAGCAGTCCCTGCTGTAACGGGGTCAGCGGCAATACATCGGCGATCTGGTGCTGTTCATGCAGATCGTCGAGCTGCCGCTGGGTGAGCCGGGCCGGGGCAACATCGGACGGAGTCAGCCCACCGCCGCCGGAGCGCACATGCGCGCAAATCCCGGCCAGAGAATCGAACCAGAGCCGGCTGATCCGGTCCACCTGGTCGTGACTCAAGACCGAGAGCGCCCAGGTCCACGTTGCGTGCAGACGCGGACTGACCTCTGTCGCAGTATCTTCCAGGCTCTCCATGACGCCCGCGTTGAGTTCGATGGTGTGCCCCAGCGGTGTCGGCACCGATGTTGCCGCCGCCGTGATAGACACCCCGTCCTGGTCGATCCGCCACAGATCATCGGAGAGGTCCGCAGCGCCGGCTCCGAGGCGGCCCAAGTAGTTGAATCCGAGCGCCGGGTCCGGCCCGGAAAGGTCAACATCGGCGTTCATGTACCGCAACAGTCCGTAGGTCAGTCCGTCAGGCAATGCGCGCAATTCTTCCTTGGCGCCCTTGATGATTGGCCCCAGAGCGGTATCACCGCCCACCACCTGAGCCCACGTCAGCTGGCCGACGGCCAGCGATACCGGGTACTTGCTGGTGAACCAACCCACGGTGCGCGAGAGATCAATGTTTCGATCGTCAAGTCCACCTATTTCTTCGACACGACCATGGCCTTCGACGTCGATGCCGATCGCTGCACCACCGGAGCCGAGGAATTCGTTCCATGCCAAGGCGAATGCGATAAGCAGAATGTCTTGCACCCCAGCGTGGAATGCGGCGGGCACCTCACTCAACAACTGGCGGGTGAGGTCGGTATCCAGCGACACCGACAGCTGGCCCGCGGCCTCGTAGGTGTCGATGGCGGGCTGTGCGGCCGGCAGCGCGGGTGGAACCGCCTCCGCCCGCCGCCATGCCTCGGCCAACGCGACCACGTCGGCGGAGCGCGCGTGCTCGTCGAGTAGCGTCGACCACCGCGCGAACGAGGTGCCGCCAGACGGCAGGTCCACGTGTTGCCCGCTGTGATGCTGCGCCCAGGCTATATTGAAGTCTTCCAGCAGGATTCGCCATGACACCGCATCGACCGCAAGATGGTGAACGATCAGCACCAAGCGGCTATTGCCACGTTCCCACAACCCGCTGAGCATCGACCCGGCGGCCGGATTCAGCCGAGCACGCGCCTCCAGCAGCGCCTCATCGGAGAGCACATCCACCGCCAACAGGCACTCGCGGGCATCGACAGAACCCACCTCGGGCACGGTCAACGACCATCCCGCATTGGTGTCCGCTAAGTCTTCGCTCGCGCGCAGACGCAGGGTGGCGTGCCGATCCAGCAGGGCCTGTAGCACGATCACCACGTCGTCGTCCGTGACTCCCGCGGGAGCCTGTAGCACCACGGTCTGGTTGAACTCGTCAACGTTGCCGCCGAGCCCGTGCAGCCAGGCAACGATGGGAGTGGCCACCACCGCACCGGTACCGGCGTCGACGACGGCACTCTCGCCGTCGGCGAAGGCGGCCACCTGGGCCAGCCGGGAGACAGTCTGCTCGACAAAGATGTCGCGCGGACGCAGCAGCAAACCGGCCGCCCGGGCCCGGGCCACCACCTGCATGGACGAAATGCTGTCCCCGCCAAGGTCAAAGAAGGAGTCGTCGACCCCAACCTGCTCGACGCCAAGCACCTGGGCGTAGATACCGGCCAGGATCTCCTCGATCGCATCCGCCGGGGCACGGTAGTGCTCGGCATCCTGGTATTCCGGTGCGGGCAGCGCACGGGTGTCGAGCTTGCCGTTGACCGTCAACGGAAGCGTCTCCAGCACCACCACGGCGGCCGGCACCATGTACGCGGGGAGGCGCTCGGCCAATGCGGCACGCACGGCAATGGGATCCAAAGTCCCGGTGGCTGATTCGGTGACGTAACCCACCAATCTCTTGTCACCGGGACGGTCCTCGCGGGCAATCACCGCCGCTTGGTCCACTCCGTCCACATGGGCGAGTGCCGCGTGTACCTCACCGAGTTCGATGCGGTATCCGCGGATCTTCACCTGCTTGTCGGCGCGGCCCACGTACCGCAGCTGTCCGTCTTCACCCCACTGCACCAGATCTCCGGTGCGGTACATCCGGGAGCCGGGAGCCCCGAATGGGCATGCGACGAACCGGGTTGTCGTCAGATCCGAACGGCCGAGGTATCCATTTGCCTGCCCGGAACCGGCGA
>NZ_VTHB01000010.1 GCF_009729205.1 Mycobacteroides sp. CBMA 271
GGCACCGACACCCGCAGCATGTTCGCCGACCTCAACTCGATTGCACGCGGCGCCAATGACATCACGGTGAGCCCCAACACCAGCCTCGTCGCGATCAACCGACTGATGCCCGTTCTCATCAAGGCCAACGCCGGTGCCGCCCAGGCGCATGACGTCAACATCGCCAAGCTTGCGCTGGGCAATCTCGATGACGCAGGCAACAAGGGCGTCGATAAAAACCACGGCCCCAAGCAAGCAGACTGGGCCTACTTCGTCGGCAGCTTCAAATACACCCTCTACCGACTCCAAGAACGCATCGTCGGACAAGGCCCCAATCCGCCCATGCCCGCCGACAACTCGACACCGCCCGGACGGTAGCCGGAATAGCGGGTCCACATTCGGGGTTCGCCCCGACATGGCCACCGAACAGTTCGATCCGCATGCGTTACTCGCCGAGAGCCGCATCGGCGTCCTGGCGACAATCAAGTCGAACGGAATTCCGCAGCTCTCCCCCGTCACCCCGTTCTACGACCGCGACAAGGGCATCATCTACGTCTCGATGACGGACGGCCGCGCCAAGACCGTGAACCTGCGCAGAGATCCGCGTGCCGCGCTGGAAGTCACCAGCCCGAACGGCGGAGCCTGGGCGACCGCCGAGGGAGACGTGACCCTGACCGGGCCCGGCACCGATCCAGAAAGCCCCGAGATCGAGGCGCTTGTCGACTACTACCGCGGCGCCGCCGGCGAGCACCCCGACTGGGCTGAATACCGATCGGTCATGGTGTCGGATCGACGCGTCCTGATGGCGCTGAAGATCGAACGCGTATACGGCGAAAAACTCCGCTGAGCCTCAGACCTGTCCGGTGGCGTCGTAGATCCAGCTCATATCGGCGTTCGCAAAATCCGCCATCCAGGACGCCGGTGCGAAGTTCGCCAGCGCGCCCATGTCCCAGTAGTCCTTCCAGACCGTGATCTTCCCGTCGACCACCTTGTGGACGGTGACGAACGGGAGCACTGCGATCTCGCCGGTAGTCCAGGTCCAGGTCTCGGAATGCTCGAACATGACATCCTCACCGTTGGCTACGAGGAGGCCGGGGTGGTTCACGTACCCCTTGAGTGGTTCCAGCCCGATCTTGAGCCGCTTGACGATGTCCGCGGGTCCCCGTGCCGCGGCGGCGGGACCCACCGGCACGTCCAGATAGATGCACTCGTCAGACAGAAAGGGCTCAAGCGCCTTCCAATTCCGCTCCGAAAGTGCGAGCCACATACCGAGAACCACCGCCGCTGATGACATACCCATAGCTTTCCTTCCCCCGAAGTACGACGAGTCGGAATCTTACGATCTGCGGGCCCCCGCCGGGTCCAATCTCGGCTATTAGGCTCACCCCATGCCCGTTGCAAAGTCGATCTTGTTGTTCACGGTCGCGGCGGTCCTGGAAATTGGTGGCGCCTGGCTTGTCTGGCAAGGAGTACGCGAACACCGCGGCTGGACCTGGGCGGGCCTGGGTGTCATAGCGCTGGGTGCCTACGGGTTCGTCGCGACACTGCAACCCGACGCCCACTTCGGCAGAATCCTGGCGGCGTACGGCGGTGTCTTCGTGGCCGGGTCGCTGCTCTGGGGCATGGCCCTGGACGGTTTCCGCCCAGACCGCTGGGACGTCATCGGCGCGCTCCTCTGCCTCGCGGGGGTCGCGGTCATCATGTACACGCCCCGGGGCGCATGAACCGCGAATCGTCCGGACCCTTGCGGCGGGAACTGGGCACCTTCGACGCCGTCATGATCGGGCTGGGCTCGATGATCGGTGCCGGAATCTTCGCGGCATTGGCGCCCGCGGCGCAGGCGGCCGGGTCGGCTCTGCTCCTCGGCTTGGCGGTCGCTGCAGTCATCTCTTACTGCAACGCGACATCCTCCGCGCGGCTGGCCGCTGTGTACCCCGCGTCGGGCGGCACCTATGTGTACGGCCGCGAACGCCTCGGCGAATTCTGGGGGTATCTGGCCGGCTGGGGGTTCGTGGTTGGGAAGACGGCGTCCTGCGCCGCCATGGCGCTGACGGTCGGCTTCTACGCATGGCCGGCGCATGCGCATGCCGTCGCAGCGGCCGCGGTTGTGGCCCTGACCGCGATCAACTATGCGGGAGTACAGAAGTCGGCCTGGGCGACGCGTGTCATCGTGGCGATCGTGTTGGCGATATTGGCCGCTGTTGTGGTCACCGCCTTCGGGCTCGGCGGAGTCGACGTTAGCCCGCTCAACCTCACCGGCGGCTCATTCGAGGGCGTCTTACAGGCGGCCGGACTGCTCTTCTTCGCGTTCGCCGGATACGCCCGCATCGCGACCCTGGGCGAGGAGGTCCGCGACCCCGCCCGCACCATCCCCCGCGCCATCCCCATCGCGTTGGGGATCGCGTTGGTCGTCTATGCCGTTGTCGCCCTTGCCGCATTGACGACACTAGGTCCGCAACGACTGGCCACGTCCGCCGCTCCCCTACTCGATACCGTCACCACCGCAGGCGCGCCGTGGCTGCAACCAGTGGTGCGGATCGGTGCCGTCGTCGCCGCCTTGGGCTCGCTGTTGGCACTGATCCTCGGGGTGTCGCGCACGGCCTTCGCGATGGCCCGCGACCGGCATCTGCCCCACCAACTGTCGGCGGTGCATCCCAGATACGGGGTTCCGTATCGCGCCGAAATTCTTGTCGGCCTGATTATTTCGGTCCTGGCCGCCACGGTGGATGTACGCGGAGCGATCGGATTCTCCTCCTTTGCGGTACTGATCTACTACGCGGTCGCGAACGCATCGGCGTGGACTCTCTCCCGCGATGAGGGACGCCCACCACGCATCATCCCGGTGCTCGGCCTCATTGGCTGCGTGGTGGTGGCCTTTGCGCTACCGCTGCCGTCGATCGTCTCGGGTACCTCAGTGCTGGCACTGGGTGCCCTGATCTACGCCGTCCGTCGCCTCAGTGACCCGGGTAGGCGTGAATGAGCGCGGTATCGAGCTTCGGAACCGCATGGGTCAGTTCATGTTCGGCCTCATGCGCAATACGGTGCGCCGCCGCCAGGCTGATACTCGGGTCGATATCGAGTTCGGCATCCGCGTGCAGGCGATGCCCGATCCACCGCAGCCGCACGCTGCGCACCGTCCGCACTCCCGGCTGAGCCGCCAACGTCGTTTCGGCGGCATCTACCAAAACCGGATCGACACCGTCCATCAACCGCCGGAACACATCACGCACCGCGGTACGCAGCACCGCGAGAATCGCCACGGTGATCACCAGCCCGATGATCGGATCAGCCAACGGATAACCCAGCGCGACACCGGCGGCCCCCAACACCACAGCCAGGGACGTGAAACCGTCGGTGCGCGCGTGCAGTCCGTCGGCGACCAGGGCGGCCGAGCCGATTCGGCGCCCGACCCGGATCCGGTAGACGGCGACCAGTTCATTCCCGATGAAGCCAACAACACCCGCGGCTGCCACCCAGCCCAGTTGGCCGATCAACACGGGATGGACGAGACGGACCACCGCCTCGTAGCCGGCGATCACAGCCGACAGTGCGATCATCGCCACCACGAAGAGGCCCGCCAAATCCTCCGCGCGCCCAAACCCGTAGGTGTATCGCCGTGTCGCGGCCCGTGTTCCGAGCGCGAAGGCCAGCCATAGCGGCACCGCGGTGAGCGCGTCGGAGAAGTTGTGGATGGTGTCGGCCGCCAGCGCCACCGAGCCGGACACCACCACGATCACCACTTGAAACGCCGCCGTCAACAGCAGCGCGACGAGACTTACCTTGACGGCCCGGATGCCGGCGGCACTAGAGGTGAGCGCATCGTCGATGTTGTCGGCGGCGTCGTGGCTATGCCCGCGACTCATTGCTTGCCAACTATCTTCGGCCCCACCGCACCACGATGATGCGGCGGGATTCCCGGCCCGGCATGCTCGGCGTTGTATACCGCGTCCGTGACGAGCTGCTCGACGTGTTCGTTCTCCAGGCTGTAGTAGACCGTGGTGCCCTCACGACGGGTGCGCACCAGTCGCGCCATCCGTAGCTTGGCCAAGTGCTGCGACACCGACGGCGCAGGCTTACCGACAAGGTCGGCCAGCTCGTTGACGGACAGTTCACCAGCGGTGAGCGCCCACAACACCCGAACTCGGGTGGCATCGGCCAGCATTCGGAACACCTCGACCACCAGCGCCGTCTGCTCATCACCCAGTGGCGCTCTGTTCGCCGTCATCTCCCCGAGTCCTCACGTGTGAGACGGAACCAGCGGGGCCCGGTTCTCTTGATCGGCTCGGCGAGCCCACCTGTGTCCGCGAGCTCGTCCTCGACAACTCGCCACCCGCTAAAGGTCTGCTCAATCTCGGTTCGATCGGCCCCGCGTGGCAGCGGGCCCCGGCGGCCCGGGCTGAAGGCGAACATCAGGAGACTCGCACCCGGATCGGTCACCGACGTGACCTGCTGCGCGTATGCGGTGCGGTCGTGAGGTGCGAGCCCGTGATAGCACCCCACGTCGAGCACCAGACGGTAGCCCGCCCCGATCGCCTCGGGGAGGTTAGTGACATCGGCCTGCAGGAATTCGGCGTCCACATGCGCCGCGTATGCCTTGACGCGTGCCTTCTGCACCGCGCGCTCGACGGAGTCCAGACCTGTGACCTGCCATCCACGTTGTGCGAGCTCGATGCTGTGATCGCCTGTTCCACAACCCAAGTCGAGAGCCGTTGCGGGCATTGACACCGCGGCAGACTCTTGGTCCAACAGGCCTCGTAGCTGCCTGAGAAACTCCGACTCGGGATCCGTCTGTTCCCACGGGGTCACGCCGAACCGGTACGCCAATTCGTACAGACGCCCCATCGAACCCTCCTCTACTGCGTATCTGCATTGATACGCAGATAATAGACCATGGCGCGGTCTAGTGCTCGCAGCATCCGCAACTGTCGCTACCGGCCGCCGCAGATTCCACGGGGAACGCCGGCGCACAGCAGGATTCGCCCTTCCAGGCGTTCATTCCTTCACGAACCGCGATGACTGCGATCACCAGCGCGGCCAGCGGATCGGCCCACGACCACCCAAATAGCGAGTTCACCACGAGCCCCACCAACAGCACTGCCGACAAGTAGGTGCACAGCAGCGTCTGCTTCGAATCGGCCACCGCCGACCGAGATCCCAGCTCACGGCCGGCACAGCGTTGCGCCCAGGACAACACCGGCATGACCGCCAGACTCACCGCGGCCAGGATTATCCCGATGGTCGAATGCCGGGCCTCACCGAATCCTGCCAACGACCGGATGGACTCCACCGACACATAGGCGGCGAGCGCAAAGAATGAGAGGGCGATCGCCCGAAGCGCGGCCTTCTCGCGCGCCTCGGGATCCTTGGCACTGAACTGCCAGGCCACCGCCGCTGCCGATGACACCTCGATGACCGAATCCAGGCCGAAACCGATCAAGGCCGTCGAGGACACCCGCGCGCCCTCGCCGAGGGCAACGATCGCTTCGATGACGTTGTAGGCGATGGTCGCGGCCACGAACAGCCGGACCCTGCGCGTGAGGACATCGCGCCGCTGCGTGGTGAGCACCATCAGCAGCAGCCCTCATCGGCCGGGCAATACGACGGGTCCACCGTCAACACCAGCTGCACTAGATCATCCAGCGCCCGGCCAATTCGATCATCGGCAAGCTCGTACCTAGTGCGTCGACCTTCTGGGACGGCAACGACCAGCCCGCAACCACGAAGACATGCAAGGTGATTCGAAGTGATCTGCCTCGATACCCCAACCTCGTCGGCAAGTTCAGACGGATACCCCGGCCGCGATCGCAGGCTCAACAGGATGCCTGCGCGCGTCGGATCCGACAACGCACTCCCGAACCGCATCAACGCATCGCGGTGAACCGCCGTCTCCATGCGCCCAATAGTACAGATTGGGCTGTACTAACCGGCAGTGGCCACGCCTCCCCGCGACACGGCATTCGCCTTCTCGCCCGCACGCAGAAACACGCCGGTGCGCCGCGTGCCCAGGCCATCGGAGGGTTGCCCGTCGGCGACGACGGCCTGACCGCCGATCAGCACGGTGCTCACGGTCGCGTCATTGCGATTGACCATCCGCGACAGCCCGCCATAGGCATGGACGGGCTGCTCGGCGTATTCGGTGAGAGTCCCGTCGAGTTTCTCCGGGTCGAGCACGAAAAGGTCTGCACGGTCCCCGATTCGGAGGTGTCCGGCATCGATCTGGTACCAGTCCGCCAGTTCACCGGTCAGCCGGTGCACGGCCTGCTCGATGGTCATGAACGGCTGGCCCGCTTCCTGCGCATCGCGGACGTGACGCAATAGTCGGAGCCCAAAGTTGTAGAAGGCCATGTTCCGCAGATGTGCGCCGGCATCGGAGAAGCCAATCTGGATACCGGGGTCTTGTGCCAGCTGCTTGAGCACCTCGGGACGGTGGTTGGAGATCGTGGTCCGCCAACGGATCGCCGTGCCGTGTTCGAGCACCAGGTCCAGGAACGTGTCGACGGGATGCAAGCCGCCGCGATCCACGCCGACCTGTCCGAAGGTCTTCCCGATCACCGACTCGTCCGGGCAGGAGACGATCTCGGCATCGAAAAAGTCTCGATGCCAGACTCTTACGCCGAACTTGCTCTCATATTCCTTGCGGAACCGGCGACGGTACTCCTCATCGCGCAGTAGCTCGTTGCGTTCGACCTCATCGCGCAGGTGCAGTGCCGCGGCCCCCGCACCGAACTCTTCGAAGATCACCAAGTCGATACCGTCGGCATACACCTCGAACGGCACGGGCAGATGTTGCCACCGGAAGTTCCCACCGAGCTTGTTGACGATTTTGGCAAGCGGGCCCATCGCGCGAATTGCGTACGGATTGGCCTTGATATCGGCCGCCGATAGCAATGACGTCGACAACCGCTTGCGCAGTATGCCCAGCGACTGCACTGCCTGCGACAGCACATTGAACGGATTCTCAATGTCCGGCCCGGATTGCAACGCCCGGTTCCTTTGGCGCAACTGAGCTTTCAGTTTCCGCAGTTCGCGCGGCTTGGCGTAGGTGGACGGCAGCGTCCGCGAACGGCACACCGCGCCGTCAAGTTTGTCGAACAGCAGCTGCTGAGATGACATGCCCACAAACCCGGCGTCCAGCGCCTCGGTAAGCCATCGATCCATCTGAGCCTGCTCGCCGGGAGTGGGCCGTTCCGACTTGCGGGTGGCACGATCCAGACCCATCACGGCCGCCCGCATGTCCGAATGCCCCAGGAACGTAGCGATATTCGGGCCCAGCGGCAGCGACTCCAGCGCCGCGATGTACTCGCGAGCATTCGTCCACGTCTTGTGCTGATCGACCGCTCCGATCACGTGCTCGCGCGGTATGGCCTCCACCCGGCCGAAGATGTCCCCCGCGTCGATACCGTTGACGTGCACGACCGACAGCGAGCATGAGCCCAACATCACCGTCGTGACTCCATGCCGGACAGATTCAGACAACGCCGGTGCGGCCAGCACCTCGACGTCGTAATGCGTGTGGATATCGACAAGTCCCGGCAGTACCCACCTGCCGCTGGCGTCGATGACGTTGTGGCAGCTTGTCTCGTCCAGGCCGTCGGCCGAGATCGCGGCGATATGCCCGTCCTTGATGCCGATGTTTCGGACGGCGGATGCGGCGCCCGTCCCGTCGAACCATCTGCCGTTGCGTATCACCGTATCGAATGGGGCGCCCATATCAATTCCCTACCTGTTCTTGGACTATCGCTATTTCACCGGCGCAATGCGGAGCGCCGGCAAGACGTAACGCCGGAAGTGGCGTCGCAACGAGGCAGGATCATCCGGGTCGATGCAGTTCCCCGGGACACTGCCCAGGCTGATCATCACGCGGGCAATCCACTCGCTGGCTTCCGCCACATCGGTACGCGCGTGGATATCCCCGGCGTCGCGGGCGGCCTCTACGTAGGGCCGCCAGAACCCAGCCAGGTCGGGCACCAGGCCCTGAACACCCGCGCCGGCGCACGCGTAGAACTCCTCGGGCTCGCGCACACGTAACCGCATGAGCAGGGTCCCCGGATCGTCGTAGGCACGGCGGCCGATCTTCACGCCGGCCACCAGGCGCTCCTCGAAACCGTCAATATCTGAAAGCTCGGCCGCAGACTGGGCCCAGCTGATTTCGATGAGCCGGATGATCGCCCCGCCCACCAAAGCCTGCTTGTCCGGAAAGTGTCGATAGAGCCACGATCGCGAAACTCCCACTTCCTCAGCCACATCGGTCATCGTGGTCGCCCGAATGCCCTTGTCGGCCAAGAGTTTCTCGGTGGCATCCAGCAGCCGCGCGGTCACCGAATCACTATCGGGGTCGGGTACCGAACCGTCGTCAAACACCGCAGTCATGCCCTCAATGTAGACAAGGCGTAGACACATTTCAAGATCTGTGTACACTTCGAGTGCACAAATCTTTAGAACTGTTCACAAGGCGACCGCGGCGACGCTGCCGCGTCTCAAGGAGTGCCATGACCCGACCCAATACCGCGATCATCGGCGCCGGCATCAGCGGGCTCACTTCCGCAAAGATGTTGTCCGACTACGGAATTCCCTACACGTGCTTTGAGACTTCGGACCGGATCGGAGGCAACTGGGCGTTCGGCAACCCCAACGGTCACAGCAGCGCCTACCGCTCGCTGCATATCGACACGTCTCGGCACCAGCTCTCCTTCCGAGATTTCCCCATGCCGGATAGCTACCCACACTTCCCCCATCACACGCTCATCAAGCAATACCTCGAGGACTACGCAACCGCATTCGACCTCAAAACCAACATCGAGTTCCAGAACGGCGTTGTCCACGCCGAGCGGCTCTCCGACGGAGGCTGGGAACTACTGACGCAGGCGGGCGAACGGCGGCAATTCGACCTTCTCGTCGTCGCCAACGGCCATCACTGGGACCCAAGACAACCCGACTTCCCGGGCACGTTCACCGGCACCACCCTGCACTCGCACCACTACATCGACCCACGCACGCCGCTCGACCTCATGGACAAGCGGATCCTGGTCGTCGGCCTGGGCAACAGTGCCGCGGACATCGCCGTCGAGCTCTCATCGCGGGCCACCGGGAACACCGTCGCCCTGTCCACCCGGTCCGGCGCCTGGATCGTGCCGAAGTACGTTGCGGGGCAACCCGCCGACAAATACTTTCGCACCAGCCCGCATATCCCGATGTCCTGGCAACGCAAGCTGTTTCAAATGATGCAGCCACTCATGTCCGGCCGGCCCGAGCAGCTGGGGCTGCCGGTGCCGAATCACAAGTTCGGAGAGGCGCACTTCACCCAGTCCGTCGAGCTGCCACTGCGGCTCGGATCGGGCGACATCGCTCCCAAGCCCAACATCAGTCGCCTCGAGGGTGAGACGGTGCATTTCGCAGACGGCACGTCAGAAGATTTCGACGTCATCATCTACGCGACGGGATACAACATCACCTTCCCCTTCTTCGATCCGGAGTTCATCAGCGCCCCCAACAACCGCATCGACCTGTACAAGCGGATGTTCAAACCTGGACTGGACGATCTGATCTTCGTCGGCCTCGCTCAGGCGGTTCCGTCGCTGTTTCCCTTCGTCGAATGCCAGGCCCGGCTCGTGGGCGCGTACGCGGCCGGTAAGTACCGGCTGCCTTCGGTCGACGAGATGCACGACGTGATCGAGGCCGAACATCGCAAGTACACCGGGCACATGTTGGACCGCCCGCGACACACGCAACAGCTGGACTATTTTCTGTACGAGCACGACATGAGAACCAAGGAGATCCCGCGCGGATTCGCTCGGGCGGGAGGCGTGGCATGAACCGTCAAAACATCCGATTCAGCAGCAACGGCATCGACTGTGACGCATGGTTCTATCCCGCGGCCACGTCAACAGATTCGGCGCCCGTCGTGGTGATGGCGCATGGCCTTGGGGGGACTAAGGATTCCGGATTGGAACCGTTCGCCGAGCGACTGTCCGACGCCGGTATACATGCCTTCGCCTTTGACTACCGCGGCTTTGGGTCCTCTGACGGTTTTCCACGGCAACAGGTTTCGTTCAGCCATCAGATCGGCGACTACCACGCGGCCATTGCCGCGGCATTGCGACTTCCCAGGGTCGATCCGACACGGGTAGTCCTGTGGGGTGTATCCCTGGCCGGCGGCCATGTGCTGACGGTGGCCGGCTCGCGCAACGATATTGCCGCCGTGGTCTCGGTGACACCTCTAGTGGACGGAATCGCGGCGGCGCGAGCAGCGTTGGGCGAGCACAGCGGTGGGATGCTGCTGCGTTCCGCGTTCGCCGGGATTCGCAGCCGGATGGGTCGTGGCCAACAAACCATCCCCATCGTCGGGCGGCCCGGCGAGCTGGCCGCATTGACATCCGACGGGTACTACGAGGCACACATGGCGATCGCCGGTCCTACGTGGCGCAATGAAATCGACGCAACGGTGGGCAGTCAGCTCGCGTCGTATCGACCTACCCGCTTCGCCGGACGAATCAACTGCCCCATCCTGGTTCAGATCGCCGACTTCGACCGCGCCGCACCGCCATACGCGGCGGCCAAGGCCGCGTTCAAGGCACGGGCGGAGGTGCGCCACTACCCGTGTGGCCATTTCGGCGTGTATCAGGGGCAGGAGTACTTCGAGTCTGTCGCGGCACATCAAATCGGGTTCTTACAAAGGCATCTGGGTGTGACGGCCGCGTCGCTGACCGAAGCCGCCCGTGGCTGAGACCATTCAGGAGCTGGTTCGCGCCCGCGCATATGACGACAATGCCGCTCTTGTCTATCGAGGCGAGAAGTGGACCTGGCGGGAACTTGTGACCGAGTCAGCCTCCCAAGCAGCGGCATTGATCAGGATGGCCGATCCCACCCGACCACTTCATGTGGGCACCCTGTTGGCCAACACGCCCGCAATGGTGATGGCGATGACGGCCGCGGCCCACGGTGGATACATCCTGTGCGCCATCAACAACACCCGCCGCGGCGACGGGTTGTTGCGCGATATCCGCAAGGCGGATGTGCAGATCCTGCTCGTCGATACTGAGCATCGGGATCTGCTCAAATCCTTGGACATGTCCGGCATATTGGTGATCGATGTCGACGGCGACGATTGGCACTGGGAGATCAGCGCGGCCGACGAGCTCCAGCCCTACCGAACGGTCGGTACGCTCGACCCCTTCATGATGATCTTCACCTCGGGGACCAGTGGTGACCCGAAAGCTGTTCTCGTGAACCACATGACGGTTCTCGTCGCGGCGCAAGCACTGGTAACGAGATTCTCCCTTTCCCCGGCCGACGTGTGTTACGTCTCGATGCCGCTGTTCCATTCGAATGCTGTGCTCGCGGGCTGGGGGGTGGCCGTCGCGGCGGGTGCCACCCTCGCCCCGGCGAAATTCTCTGCCTCGCGCTTCCTCGCCGACGTACGGGAGGTGGGCGCCACCTATATGAACTACGTGGGTAAGCCGCTGGCCTATGTGCTGGCCACCTCGGAGTACGCGGACGATGCAGCCAATCCCCTACGCGTGGCATTCGGCAACGAGGCGTCTGATCACGACATCACCGAGTTTGCACGGCGATTCGATGTGATGGTGTACGACGGGTTTGGATCCACGGAGAACGCCGTCATCATCACCCGCGAGGAAGGAACGCCAGCCGGGTCCATCGGCAAGGGTTTCCCCGGCGTCGCCATCTACGACGCCGATTCGCTGACCGAGTGCGCACTGGCCGAGTTCGACGCGCACGGAGTCCTGTCCAACTTTGATGACGCGGTCGGCGAGTTGGTGAATACCCAAGGAGCGGGCTTCTTTTCCGGCTACTACAACGACGCGAACGCCACCGACGAACGCCTGCGCCACGGGATGTACTGGTCGGGCGACCTTGCCTACCGGGACGCCGAGGGCTGGATATACCTTGCGGGACGGACCGCCGACTGGATGCGGATCAACGGCGAGAACCTGGCCGCCGCGCCTATCGAGCGGGTGCTGCAACGGCATCCGGCGGTGAGCCAGGTTGCGGTGTACGCGATTCGCGATACTTCTGGCGGTGATCAGCTGATGGCCGCACTGGTGCTGCGCGGCTCCTTAGCCCCGTCCGAGCTCACTGATTTCCTTGCCGCGCAGGAGGATCTGCCTCGAATTGGTTGGCCTCGGCATGTCCGCCTAGCAGAGAGCCTCCCCTCCACCGCAACCAACAAGATCCTCAAGCGTGCGCTGGCTTCGGATGGCGTCCATGTCGGAAGCGACGTTCTCTGGCAGCGCGAGGAGCGCGGGACGGTGTATTCGCATGTGTTGCTGGAGTGACTGAAGTTGTTCACCAATCCCCTTGCAGGGCAGCATCTGTCACGGTAGATTCGAATGCATGTTCGACTCCATGGGGGATGCTGAGCTGATCGACGTGATCACCGCGGCACAACGAGCTGAGGCCCAGGGCGCCGCGCGGCGACTGGCCGCGATCGGCGCCCTGGTGGACCGGCACGCCGATCCCAACCAGGAAGAACCCCAGGACCGGTTCGCCGTGGACCGCTGGGATGAGGTGGCCGCCCAAATCGCTGCCGCCCAGGGCATCACTCACGCGTTGGCCTCTCACCAGATGCGCTACGCCTACGTGCTGCGACACCGTCTCAAAGCCGTGGCGGCCCGATTCACCGACGGACACAGCGACTTTCGCACCGTCGCCCTCATCATCGGACGCACCGAGCCACTCGAGGACGATGCCGTGGTCGCCGCCGTGGACGCCGCGATCGTGGCCGCGATACCCCGCTGGGAACGCTGGTCGGTCAAACGCATCACCGCCGCCCTGGACGCCCTCGTCTACCACCATGATCTCGACGCGGTACGGCGCACCAAAACCGCCGCTGATGACCGACACCTGCAGATCCGACCCCTGGACACTGGGAACCCCCTCGCCGAAATCTGGGGAGTCCTACAAACCCCGCACGCCGTCGCCCTCGATCGGCGCCTCGACCTGCTCGCCGCCACCGTTTGCGGCGCCGACCCACGCACCAAAGCCCAGAAGCGCGCCGACGCCATCGGCGCCCTCACCCAAGGCCACGACCAGATGCACTGCACCTGCATCGATCCCGACTGCGCCGGCCGCGCAGCGGCCGACACCCCAGTAATCGTGCACATGGTCGCCAACCAAACCACCCTCGAAGACCCCGAGAACACCGAGCCCGCCCAGATCTCCGGATTCGGGGTCATCAACGCCGAACAAGCCCGCCACATCGCCGCCCAACCGGGCACCCGCACCCGCACCCTGACATCCGAGGGCACCGACCGCTACCGGCCCACCCGCGCCCTGGACGCCTTCGTGCGGTGCCGCGACCAGATGTGCCGATTCCCCGGCTGCTCACAACCCGCCGACAAAGCCGACCTCGACCACAGCATCCCCCACGCCAACGGCGGACACACCGACGCCGACAACCTCAAAGCACTGTGCCGCAAACACCACCTACTCAAAACCTTCGGCGGCTGGCGCGAAATCCAAGAACCCGACGGCACCATCATCTGGAAAGCACCCACCGGACACCTCTACACCACCACCCCGGCCAGCAACCTGCTCTTCGCCAACCTCACCCGAACACGCACCCGCACCCAAAACCGCCAACAACGCCACACCACCGAACGAAACCACAACCGAAACGACCGACTGCAACGCCAAGCCCAACAAGCCGCCTACGCCCAAGCCAACCCCCCACCCTTCTAGCGACTCCAGGTGTCTTCCAGCATCCGAGGCTTGCACGCCTGGAACGCGCCGACGCCCAGCACGGTGATCGCGACGAGCAGCAGTGCGAACGGTGCGTACCAACCACCGGTCACGTCGTGCAACACACCGAACAACACGGGGCCCAGGCATGCGACGGCATACCCAACTCCCTGTGTGAAGCCGGACAGCGCCGCGGAACCGCCAGCGGTACGGGTACGCAGATTCACCAGCGTCAGACCCAACGGGAATGTCGACGGCCCGAATCCGAGCACGATCACCCACAGCGCAGTCGCCGTCATCGGCATCCACAGCAGCCCGCCGAAACCGACCAAGAAGCAGACCAAGCACGCCGCCACCAACGGGAACGGGTTACGCATGCGGGCCGCGAGCGGCGGGATGGCCAGCGTGCCAAAGAATCCCACGCCGGAGAAGAGCGCCACCATTACGCCGCCCAGCGCGGCGCTACCGCCGGCCGAGGACAGGATCGCCGGGATCCAGGTGAACATCGAGTAAGTCACGAGGGACGTCATGCCGAACATTCCGGCCATGCCCCACGCCAACGGTGAACGCCAAACCTGGCCCACGGCAGCTGAATCCGCATGGACTTCGGCGGAGTGGTCTGCGACATCATGACCACGGCGGGCGATGACGACACCGATCCACGGCAGCAGGGCTGCGATCGGAACCAGCACCCACGCCCCCAACGAGAATCGCCATCCATACGCGTCAGCGAGCGGAACCGCGGTGAGCGCCGGCACCGTGGTGCCGATCTGAAGCACCGTCAGGTAGGCCGCGCTCATCAGCGCAACGCGATGAGAGAAGTACCGCTTGACCAATGGCGGGATCACCACGTTGCCGATGCCCATGCCGAGCAAGGCCACGCAGGACAGCACCACCAGCCCACCCGTCGAGGTCATCGCGGGTCGCGCCGCCATGCCGATGACGGTGGCCACCACGGCAGCGAGCGTGGTGCGCTCGAGACCGAACCGCTCGGTCAGCGCGGGTGTCACCAACCCAGCGACCGCGAACATGGCCGTCGGAAGCATCCCGAACACACCGATCACCGCGGAACCAAACCCAACGTCCCGCGAGATCTCGGTCAGCAACGGAGTTAGCGAGGTGACCGCCGAACGAAGGCATAGGGCGAAGAGCAGGATCGCGACCAGCACCATCAGACGCCCACGGCGCAGCGCGGCAGCCGATACGCCCCGCATCGATTCATGCATGGCGGTCCCGGTGTCGTGCGCTGTCGTGGTCAACGTTCATCCTCCTATGCGGCCCCGCAAATCATAGGATGAATGGATGAATATGTTCAACGTGATTTCCGCCGCACGCTACGATGAGCCGTCATGCAGCCGGTCCGTCGCCAAACACTGATTGGCCAGGTCACCGAGCAACTCCGCGAGGAGATTCTGTCGGGACGCTGGGCCATCGGCGGGCGCATCCCTACCGAACCTGAATTGTGCGAGCTCACCGGGACCTCTCGCAACACAATTAGAGAGGCCGTTCAGGCCCTGGTCCATGCCGGGATGCTGGAACGACGGCAAGGTTCCGGCACCTACGTGCTGTCCATGGGCGGCAGTGGATCGGCCATCGCGGACTACTTCGCCGCAGCCAACGACCGCGATCTGATCGAACTGCGACAGACCCTCGAAGTGACAGCGGCCGGGCTCGCCGCGCAGCGACGTGATGAGGATGACATCGAGCAGCTGCGCGCCCTGTTGCGGCGTCGCAACGAACTGTGGGCACCCAGTCAGGTCGCAACGCAGCACGTCGAGGACGCCATTTCCACCGACATCGCGGTCCACCGGGCAGTGGTGGCCGCCAGCCACAATGCCCTCTACCTGGAGCTTTACGACTCGCTATTGGGCCTGATGGACCACTACATGCGCGGCAATCCCATCGGTGCGGAATGCTCCTTCGAGCACGAACACACCCGGCTCGTCGAGGGCGTCATCGCCGGAGATATCGACGCCGCCACGGCAGCCACCGAGCAGTTGTTCACCGAGCTGAGCCTGCGCCGCCGGAACTTTCCGTCCCCCGCACACGACTAGCTGAACGTGAAGATCGTCATTCCCGCAGCGATAGCGCTGTCGCTGCTCGCCGGCTGTTCAGCCCATGAGCCCACCCCGTCCGAAGAGTCTGCCAAGGTCACCATCACCGATCAGTGGGCCAAGTCCGCTCCCGACGGATCCATGACCTCCGTATTCGGCACCATCCACAACACCGGATCCACCGAGGCCCGCATCGTGTCGGCCACCTCACCCGCGGCGCGCTCGGTGGAACTGCATGAGGTCACCGCTGGCGGACTGATGCGCCCCAAGGAGGGCGGAGTCGTCATCCCGGCCAATGGCGAACACAAGCTCTCCCCCGGCGGTGATCACGTCATGCTTATGGGACTGACCACTCCGCTGCGTCCCGGCCAGGACGTCGTCGTCACGCTGGCGTTTCAGGACGGCTCCACCACGCCCGTCACCGCGCAGATCCGAGACTTCGCGGGTGGCAACGAGAACTACCAGCCCTGAGCATGACGCGTCGTTCCTTATCTCGTCGGGGGCTCATCGTGGGGGGTGGCGCCGCAGCCGCCCTCACGGCGGGCGCCGGATTGTCGGCGTTATCCGCCCAGTCAGAGGCGGCACGTCCCGACAGCGCGCCCGCCGTCGAACCGTTCTACGGGCCGCATCAGGCGGGAATCATCACCTCAGCGCAATCGCACGCGTTGTTCCTCGCGCTGGATCTGCTGCCAACAGACGCGCGCACCGCCCGCGAGAATCTGCGATCGATACTGCGTCTGTGGAGTACCGATGCGGCCAGGCTGACCCAGGGGCTGCCCGCGCTGGCCGACACCGAACCGGAATTGGCCACGCCCACTGCACGATTGACGGTCACCGCCGGGCTTGGCCCGTCAGCCTTCGCCAAGGTCGGCCTGGCTGACAAATGTCCCGTCTCCGCGCGGGACTTCCCGGCCTTCTCCACCGACAAGCTCGACGCGCGGTGGTGCGGAGGCGATCTGCTGCTGCAGATCTGCGCCGACGACATGCTTCTGGTCACGCACGCCGCCCGGGTGCTCCTGAAGAACGTTCGATCACTGGCTACCGAGCGCTGGCGCCAGGCCGGATTCCGCACGCCCCGCGCGGAAGATCCGTCCGGAGCCACCATGCGCAATCTCATGGGCCAGGTCGACGGCACCGTAAACCCCAGCGGTCCCGAGTTCGACAGCCTGCTGTGGCACCAAGGTGAAGACCACGAGTGGCTCAGGGGTGGCACGCTTCTCGTCCTGCGCCGGATCACGATGGACCTGGACGGCTGGGATCAGCTGGACCGCAAGCTTCGCGACCTCGTGATCGGCAGAAAGACAGACACCGGCGCGCCGCTGACGGGCGAGAAGGAATCCGACGAGCCCGACCTGCAGATGACGCGTGGCGGTATCCCCGTCATCCCCACAACCTCACACCTCGCACTGGCCCGGCACCGCAACCCACACGAGAAGTTTCTGCGGCGCCCGTACAACTTCGACGACGCCCCGCTACCCGGCACCTCGTCGAACTCCGGCCTGATCTTCGCTGCGTACCAACGTGATATCGCTACCCAATTCGTCCCGGTGCAGCGGCGTCTGGCCGAACGTGATGAGTTCAATCAATGGAACACCGCTGTCGGGTCCGCCGTGTTCGTCATGCCGCCGGGAACCGCGCAGGACGGCTACCTCGGAGAGTCACTGCTCAACTAGCCGGCCGTACGCACCTGCTGCGCGGCACGCTCGCAACCTCTTGCAAGTTAGGGTTACCTAAGTTTTAATGGTGAGGTGAGCATGATGCCAGGCCCCGCCTCCACGGAGCCGACCGTGAACATCGGCGAGGCGGCCGCCCTGTACGGCCTGGCCCCGTCGACCCTGCGGTGGTGGGAAAAACAGGGTGTCCTGGACACACCGATGCACAACGGTGGCCGACGCACCTACAACGAGCACGACCTGCGCAGCATCGGCATCGCGTACCTGTGCTGCATCACCGGGATGATGCCGCTACGCCAGGCCGCCGTCGTGACGTCCCATACGACACAACCCGATACCTGGCGCAGCGCGGTCACCGCACAGGTCGCGGACATCTCCGCGCGTATCGACCGACTCGACCGCGCACGCGATTACCTCAACCACCTACTCACCTGCACTAACGAAGACATCGTCGAGTGCCCCTACCTGGACGGCGAGCTGCGCATCCAGACCCCACGAGGCCGCGCTTCCGGCACGGATCTGGTGACAGCGGCGCGGAGCGCGCCCATCTCCGTCGTCGAGATCTGTACTGAATCCGACTCGCCATCATGCCTGTTCTGTGGTCACCTACTCACCCCGCGCGGGAAGGGCCGCCCGCAGCGCTACTGCTCCCCCGCCTGCAAGCAACGCGCCTATCGGCAGCGCCGCGGTAGTGAACCGGCCAGTGGGGTCGCGTGATTCACGGTATGAAATGACATGTGACCCCGCCCCTTCCTGAATCCCCGGATCCCCTTCCGCAGATTGCCCAGGCACGGTCCATCCTGTTCTCGGCCCCGGCGGCAGGACGCCGCTGGAGCGTCGGCCTGCGGGCCGCTGCCGCGGTCGCCATCCCCGGCATGTTGGTGGTCGCCGCCGGTTACCCGAATGCCGCCCTCTACGTGACCTATGGAGCGTTCGCCGTCCTCTACGGCGAGGGTCGCCCGTACCGGGTCCGCGCCGCGGTGGTGGCCACCGCAGGCATCACCCTGATGCTCATCGCCGCGCTCGGCGCGGCAGTAGGCACGCACGCGCCCGGAGGCATCGCCAACCACGCCGCAACCATCCTCACCCTGACCGCGGTCGCAGTCCCGGTCGTCTACACCGTCGACGCCCTTCGACTCGGCCCGCCGGGCGCGCTCTTCTTCGTCCTGGTGTGCGGCGGCGCACTCGGCGCCACCGAATGGGGTGTGGATCCGATACGGATCCTCGTCTGCGCGGGGCTGGGAGCAGTTGCGGCGGTATTGGTCTCGTTGACGGGCGCCGCGATCGATCTCCACAAACCCGAACGCGTCGCCGTGCAGCGAGCTGTCGAGGCCGTCGAAACCTATGCCCAGCCCGGAAACCTGACCGTCGATGCCAGACACGCCGCGGGCGCCGCGATCTCCTCGGCGTGGACCGCCTTGCACGACGCCGGACTGTCCACCGGATCCGATTCGCCGTTGGTGACGACCATGCTCGACACCCATCGCCGGTTCACCGAGACCGCGGTCGGCAACAAGATGGTCCTCGACCATCTCATCCCCGGTGATCACGTCCTCATGGTCCGGCCCAGTATCTGGTACCGCCTGCGCCGCTCCGTCCGGTTCCGATCGCACGCGACCATCACGGCCGGACGGGTAGGCATCGCGTGCCTGGGAGCCGGGGTGCTGAGCGCCGCGGTCGGTCTGACACGACCGCAATGGGCGATCCTGAGCGCGCTGGTGATCGTGCACCTGGGTCCGGATCGGCTACATGGCACGGTGCGTGGGCTGCAGCGCTTCGCGGGCACGATCATTGGGCTCGGCCTCTTCGCCGTCCTGTACCAGCTGTCTCTCACCGGATACGCACTCATTGCCGCAATCGCGACATTGCAGTTCTGCACAGAACTGTTTCTGCCGCGCAACTACGCCGTCGCGGTCATGTTCGTGACCCCGATCGCACTGTTGTCGGCGGGCGTGGTCACCCTCCAGGGATCCGTCACGTCGATCGTGCGCGATCGTCTGGCCGAAACGGTGATCGGCGTCGCCGTGGCCATGGCCGCGATGTACGTCATCGCACCGCGCGCCCATCGTCGGACCTTCGCCTTCACCGAGGCCCGGATCCGACGGGCGGCACTCGAGCTCGTCGGGATGGCGCGGGTCATGCCCGCCCACGACGCCGCCTATGCGGAGGCCCGCGACCTGTCCTTCGAACTTGAGGGCGCGATTCGGGCCGGGGTGGAGAGCGCGCACAACGAGCCCGAGTGGCTGCAGCAGCGCTGGCCGGTGCACGCCGCCCTTATTCACCACGGCTACGACCTGGTGGCGGCCTGCTGGGCCACCCCTCCCGGCGAGATGCTCGGCGATACCGACCGCTGGGAACGCTGCTTCAGCAGCAGTCCGTGACGAGGGTCACATCACGCGGATACCCTCGGCAAACACCATGAGTTGACCCGGGTGCCCACTGCTGGTCCTGGCTATTCGGGTACCGATGCGGTTACGGTCGAACGGTACGAAACCCGAGTGATACGAAACCTGTTGTCGTTATGGTGATTATTAGTGGTCGAAACTGAATTGCATTCTGAATCAAGCAGTACCGCCGTGTGGTCGATTAGCCACCCGCTGCAGTCGGACGCTCGTCACATGTGGCGCATAGCGCGCGACTCCGGCGTACTGGATGTCAACTCTTCTTACTCATACCTGCTGTGGTGCACCGACTTTCCCTCTACGTCCGCGGTCGCTCGGGTCGACGATAAAGTCGTCGGTTTCGTCACCGGATACATCCGCCCATCCGGTTCGCTGATGATCTGGCAGGTCGGGGTGGACGAGGCGTATCGCGGAAAGGGACTAGCCGCCACCTTGCTGGCCTGGCTCGCGGACTCTCTCGCGACCCTGCAGGGCGAACCTCTAATCATGGAAACCACTGTCACACAGTCAAATACCGCCTCACGCGCGTTATTCGCCGGGTTTGCCCGCCGGCGGGACATGAACCTCGTCGAATCCAATGGATTTAGCGCGGATCTCTTTCCCGACGCACACGAGGCAGAGCCACTACTTCGGCTCACTCCGCAGGATCCACATAAAAGCGCCCAGAGATAGTGCCTAAAGCATTGGGCCGAAAGGGGATACACAAATGACCGCCACCTTGCCCGCTCAGGGAGCTGGGCTGCCAAAGGTCATCACCGAACGTGAATCAGAGGTGCGGAGCTATTGCCGGAGCTGGCCCACCACCTTCGCCTCCGCCTCCGGATCGTGGCTCACCGATACCGCAGGTGAGCGTTATCTAGACTTCTTCGCCGGCGCGGGCGCGCTCAACTACGGACACAACAACCCGGTGCTTAAAACCGCGCTCATCGACTATCTGACGACCGACGGCGTGGTCCATAGCCTGGATATGGCCACGGTGGCCAAGCAGCACTTCCTCGAGGAATTCGAGCGGACCATCCTGCTGCCCCGCGGGATGGACTATAAGGTGCAGTTCCCCGGCCCCACCGGCACCAATGCCGTCGAGGCCGCCCTCAAACTGGCGCGGAACATCACGGGCCGTGAGTCAATCATCAGCTTCACCAATGCATTCCACGGAATGACGTTGGGATCGCTTGCCGTGACCGGCAACTCGATGAAGCGTGCCGGTGCCGGCGTGCCCTTGGTGCATTCCACTCCCATGCCATACGACAACTACTTCGGTGGTGTCACCGAAGACTTCCAGTGGTTCGAGAAGGTTCTCGACGACGAAGGTGGCGGCCTCAACAAGCCCGCCGCGGTGATCGTCGAGACCGTGCAGGGCGAGGGTGGCGTCAACGTCGCGCGCGCCGAATGGCTTCGCGCGCTGGACGACTTGTGCCGAAAGCGGGAGATCATCCTGATCGTTGACGACGTCCAGATGGGTTGCGGCCGAACGGGTGCGTTCTTCTCGTTCGAGGACGCGGGTATCCGCCCCGATATCGTGACGTTGTCCAAATCTATCAGCGGCTATGGCTTGCCCATGGCCCTGACGCTCATCCGCCCGGACCTCGATCAGTGGGCCCCGGGCGAGCACAACGGCACCTTCCGCGGAAACAACCCCGCATTCATCACCGCGACCGCAACACTGCAGAAGTATTGGCAGGACAGCACATTCAGCGACGATGTGCGCCGTAAGGGCGACCGGCTCCATTCCGAGCTGTCTGCCCTCGTGGACGATGACGACTCGGTGACCGTGCGCGGTCGCGGCATGGTGCAGGGCATCGTATTCGCCGAGACCGAACGGGGCTCACGGGTGAGCAAGTCCGCGTTCGAACGGGGTCTGCTGGTGGAGACATCCGGCCCCAAAGACGAGGTGGTCAAACTGCTGCCCGCCCTGACCACGACCGACGAGCAGCTTGATATCGGCATCGCCACCTTGCGGGAAGCCATCGCGGAATCTGTCTAGAAGGGAAGCATTTTGATAGTCCGTACCACCCAACAGATCACCGGCACCGAACGCGACGTCAGCGGCGAAGGCTGGCACAGCAAGCGGATCGTGCTCGCCGACGACGGCGTGGGTTTCTCCTTCCACGAGACCACTATCGACGCCGGCACCGTGCATGTCTTCCATTACCAACACCACATCGAGGCGGTGTGGCTCACCGCGGGCACCGGCACGCTGACCAACCTGGAGAACGGCGACGTGTTCACCCTGGGACCGGGAAGCATGTACCTCCTCAACGGGAATGAGCGGCATCAGCTTTCGGCGGAAACCGAGATGCGCATGATGTGCGTTTTCAATCCTCCTGTCACCGGGCGGGAGGTCCACGACGAGTCCGGCGCATACCCGGCAACGCCTGCCCTGTCATGAGCGCCGCCGCGATCGTCGATCGCTATCCCAGTCGCCTCGAGGTCGAGCAAGCGCCGATAACCAGGACCGAGCCGGTGGTCTGGGGTGCTACGGAGGACGGGCCGCTGGCCTCACCGGCACTCACCCAGATGTCCAATCAGGGCTTCCTGATCCGCCCCAGCACCGTCGACGACGCCACCGTCTCCGCGCTGCGCAACGAGATCAACAGGGTGCCATCGCAACTCGGTGATGATCCCAGGATCGTCCGGGAGGCCGGATCGCAGGAGGTGCGATCCATCTTCGAAGCGCACGCGCTCAGCCCTGTCGTCATGGACGTGGCGTGCTCGCCGGGTGTGCTGGACGTCGCCGAGCAGCTGCTGGGCGGATCGGTCTACCTGCACCAGTCGCGCATCAACGCAATGCCCGCCTTCCGAGGGCGCGGTTTCTACTGGCATTCGGACTTTGAGACCTGGCACACCGAGGACGGGCTGCCCCAGATGCGCACGGTGTCCTGCTCGATCGCGTTGACCGTCAACGTCGCCTACAACGGCACACTGCAGGTCATGCCGGGAACACACCGCACCTTCTACCCGTGCGTCGGGGCGACGCCACCCGATAACCATCGAAAATCTCTGGTGAAACAGGAAATTGGGGTGCCGTCCACACAAACCCTCGCCGAGGCCGCAGTCACCAGCGGGATCGAGCTCTACCTGGGGCAGCCGGGAGATGCGCTGTGGTTTGACTGCAACCTGATGCACGGGTCCGGGTCGAACATCAGCCCCTACCCACGGTCAAACGTGTTTTTGGTGTTCAACTCGGTGGAGAACGCACCCGAGAGACCCTTCGCCGGGGCGGAGCCGCGCCCCGAGTACATCGCCGCCCGGACCGCCACCCCGCTCACACCCCGATCGCCGGGCACGCAAGTCCAACGACGCGTCATTCGTGCCTGACCCCCTTACCACCCCTTAGGTTAGGATGGGCTAAGTAACGGGGTTTGGGCACAAACAAAGGTCATATCACCATGGGTAGAGGGTTCCAGGGCGCGGTGCTGCGCGGATTCGGGGCACGCGACCACCTGGCCACGGTCGTCGGCACCACGCACGTCGCACCGAACTGCGTGCGGATAACCATGTCCTCTGCATCGCTGTTCGATGACCTCCTACACACCCCCGCCGAATGGCTCCGATTCTGGTTCCCCGATCCCGCTGGTGGTGCCACGGAGTTCCAACGTGCGTACACGATCGTGTCGACAGATAGCGAAGCCGGCGAGTTCACGATCGATGTCGTCGTGCACGAGCCAGCCGGGCCCGCGTGTCAGTGGGCGACCAGCGCCCAGCCGGGTATGACGATTCCGGTGGTCGCTTTCGGATCCTCACGTTTCGAGATTCCCGAGGACCTCCCTGCCGGATTCCTGCTGATCGGCGATTCCGCGTCCATCCCGGCCATCAACTCCATCCTGGCCGCCTTACCCGCAGATGTGGACGTCGAGCTGTATCTGGAACGGCACAGCCCCGACGACGAACTGATTCCGCTGACCGACCATCCTCGGCGGCACCTGCACTGGGTGGAACGGACCGACGAGACATCGCTGTCCACCGCGCTGCAAGCACGCGACTGGTCCAACTGGTACGCATGGGCCGGACCCGAGGCCGGATCACTCAAACATCTGCGCAAACGGCTAAAAGAGGAGTTCGGATTCCCGAAGGCCGATCTGCACGCGGCCGCATACTGGACATTCGGGCGCGCGATGGGAAGTCGGCGCGGCGATGTCGACAAAGGCGGAACCGAGACGCAGCCGACGCCCCGACCCGTCACCCCGAAGACCACCCCGGAAAAGCCCGAAAGTGCTGCGGTCCAAGGCAAGTGGCGCTCACAGGCCGCCGGTGAAATACTAGCACCGGTCAAGAAACAGATGATCGCCAGCGGCGTACTGCAAGCGATCATCACCCTGATCGAACTGGCCCCATTCGTCGTCCTCGTCGAATTGACGCGGCTGCTGCTGGCCGGCGCCAACGAAGCCCGGTTGTGGCACACCGGAATTGCTTTCCTGGTCCTGCTGGTGCTGGGCACGGGGCTCAGCACGACCCTCTCGCTGTGGCTGCACGTCGTAGACATCCGGTTTAGCGCGGGCATTCGGAGCCGACTGCTAGACAAGCTGTCTCGAGTGCCGTTGGGGTGGTTCACTCGGCGTGGCTCCGGATCGGTCAAGAAGCTCATCCAGGATGACACCCTGTCTCTGCACTACCTCATTACTCACGCGATCCCCGATGCAGTGGCCGCTGTCGTCGGGCCGGTGGCGGTGCTGGTCTACCTGTTCATCGTCGACTGGCGCCTGGCGCTCGTGCTCCTCATTCCGATCCTCATCTATCTGGTAACAACGGCCACGATGATGTTTCAGAGTGGCCCGAAGATCATCGAGGCTTCCCGCTGGACCGAACGGATGAGCGGCGAGTCTGCCGCGTATCTCGAAGGGCAGCCCGTGATCCGGGTGTTCGGCGGGGCGGCAGCGTCCTCGTTCAAGCGTCGCCTCGACGATTACCTCACCTTTCTGAACGAGTGGCAGCGGCCGTTCATCGGGAAGAAGACGTTCATGGACCTGGCCACCCGGCCCACGACGTTCCTGTGGCTCATCGCCGCAGCCGGCACGTTATTTGTCGTCGCGGGGACGATGCAGCCGGTCGCGCTGCTGCCGTTCCTGGTGCTCGGCACCACATTCGGTACGCGCCTGCTGGGAATTGCGTACGGACTCGGCGGCATTCGCGGCGGAGTCTTGGCCGCCCGACATATTGCGGTGACGCTCGGTGAGGCGGAACTGACCACCGATAACAGCCATGCCGCCGCCGACGCGGGGCCCTCCATGCCCTCGATCGTCTTCGAGCACGCCACCTTCGGATATCGGCCCGGCGTGCCCGTGATCCACGACATCACCCTGACGCTGCGGTCCGGGACGGTGACGGCCCTTGTGGGACCGTCCGGATCCGGGAAATCTACGCTGGCCTCCCTACTGGCACGGTTCCACGACGTCGACAGCGGCGCCATCCGGATCGACGGCACAGACATCCGGGCACTGACCCCGGACGAGCTGTACACCAAGGTCGGCTTCGTGTTCCAAGATGTGCAACTGGTCGCGGGAACGGTCCGCGAAAACATCGCGCTGGCGCGGCCCGAGGCCACCGACGCCGAGGTCGAGTCCGCGGCCCGCGATGCGCAGATTCACGAACGAATCCTGCGTCTTCCCAACGGGTATGACACCGTTCTCGACACCGGCACCCAACTGTCAGGGGGCGAGAAGCAACGGCTCACCATCGCTCGCGCACTGCTGGCCGACACTCCGATCCTGATCCTGGACGAGGCCACCGCCTTCGCCGATCCTGAATCGGAGTATCTAGTCCAGCAGGCACTGGGCCGGCTCATCCACAACCGGACCGTGCTGGTCATCGCACACCGGCTGCACACCATCGCCGACGCCGACCAGATCGTGGTCCTGGACCACGGCCGCGTCGTCGAAACCGGCACTCATGCCGAGCTACTCGGCGCCGATGGGCGATACCGGCGGCTCTGGGACGGCCGCTTGGCAGAACCGTCGGCCGTACTCGCCGGGGAGAACATCTGATGCTGTCCAAACTGATTCGCCTCATCCCGCCCAGCCACCGCGGCTCGCTGTGGCTGTACATCGTGCTGTCGGTGCTCTCGGTGGCGTTGCGCGCGGCAGGTTGCCTGCTGCTGGTACCGCTGCTGGACGCCCTGTTCGGTTCGGCTCCTTCCGGGGCGTTGCCGTGGCTCGGGGTACTCACCGCCGTCACGGTGGGCGGCTGGATCGTGGACACCGCACTGGCCCGCATCGGCTACCGCATCGGATTCGCGCTCCTGAATGACTCGCAGCATCAGGTGGCCGACAGACTCACCCGCATCCCGCTGGGCTGGTTCACCGCCGAGCGCACAGCCATGGCGCGACAAGCGATCTCATCCGGCGGCCCGGACCTGGTGGGATTCATCGCCAACCTGCTCACCCCGCTGGTGGGCGCCGCGCTGCTGCCCGCAGCCATCACCATCGGGCTGTTCTTCATCTCCTGGAAACTGGGTGTCGCCGCCGCCGTCACCCTGCCACTGCTCCTGGGCGCACTGATCGCGAGCATTCGCATCGTGCGAGCAGCCGACGAGGCAGACACCAAGGCGCACAGCGCACTCACCGAACGCATCCTGGAATTCGCCCGCACACAGGCCGCGTTGCGGGCCAGCCGACGTGTCACCCCTGCGCGTAGCCAAACCGGCGAGGCAGTTGCCGTCGCACGCGGTGCGACCATGCGGCTCTTGCTCTTCCAGATCCCCGGCCAGCTGCTGTTCACCATTGTCAGCCAAATCGCGCTCATCCTGCTCGCCGGCACCACGGCGGTGTTGGCAGTGCGCGGTGCGATCGGGGCCCCAGAGGCCGTCGCACTGATGGTGGTAGTGGTGCGGTTCCTCGAACCGTTTACCGTGCTGGCCAATCTGGCCTCCGCCGTCGAGAATTCGCGCGGCGTGTTCGAACGGCTACATGCGATCATCACTACCGATGCCGCGGACCAACCCGTCGAGGCCGTGGCTTCCGCCGAAACCCCCGCCCCGCGTATCGAATTCCGCGATGTCGGGTTCCGCTACCAAGGCGCCGAGGACCAGGTGCTCACGGGCATCGACTTCACCCTGGAGCCCGGCACCACCACCGCCATCGTCGGGCCATCGGGCTCCGGGAAGAGCACCGTCCTCTCGCTCATCGCCGGCCTGCAGGAGCCGGTCAGTGGCCAAATCCTCGTCGACGGAACAGATGTCGCCACCTTGGACACCGCTACCCGCCGGGCGCTGGTGAGCATGGTGTTCCAACATCCGTACCTATTTGACGGGCCGATCCGAGACAACGTCCTCGTCGGACATCCGACGGCCGACGACGAGGAGGCGCGCCTGGCCATGGCACTAGCCCGCGTCGACGAGATCATCGAACGCCTACCAGATGCTGAACGATCGCGTGTCGGTGAGGCCGGCACCGCGTTGTCTGGTGGCGAACGCCAGCGGGTCAGCATTGCCCGCGCCCTGGTGAAACCCGCACCTGTACTGCTGATCGACGAGGCCACCAGCGCCCTCGACACCGAGAACGAGACGGCGATCACCGAGGCCATTGGAAACGACCCGCGTGCCCGCACCCGGGTGATGATCGCCCACCGGCTCAGCGCGATCCGCAACGCGGATCATGTGCTGTTCGTCGACAACGGTCAGATTGTGGAGCAGGGTTCGATCGCTGAACTCACCGCTCTTGGAGGACGTTTCGCCGAGTTCTGGCGCCAGCAGGAGTCCAGCTCCGGCTGGCGGATTGCGGCGGCCACCAGCTAGGTGCGCGCCATTAGAAACTCCTCGGCAGACAGTGCGTTGCCGGGCACATAGCGCTCGATCAGCGCCCGACCCGACATGTGCGACACCTCGGTGAAACCACATTCGCGCGCCAAGGAAAGCATCTGGTCGGGAGCGAAGAAACTCACCCACGGGGTGCCGGACTCCGCCGCCCTGGACACGATCATCTGTCGGATCGGGCGCTCCGACTCGTCGAGCAACTCCAGCGGCAACAGGAACGTCATTGCCAACGTGGAACCCGGTGCCAACAAAGCACATTGGCGCAGCGTCGCCGCGATGGCGTCTCGCGTCAAATACATGCTCACCCCGGTGGACGCCACCACGGCGGGCTTCTCGGCGTCGAACCCCGTGTTCTGCAGTTGATCCCACCACGACCCGCCGGCCTCGAAGTCGACGGGGACCAACCGTAGCCAGTCTGGTATGCCGAACCCCAGCTCACTGAGCCGCTTTCGCTTCCACGCCTGTGTCTGCGGTTGATCCACCTCGAAAACGGTGAGTCGCCTGCCGACGTCCGGATGCCGCTGCGCGAAGGTATCCAGCCCCGCACCCAGGATGACGTACTGCCCCACCCCGGCCGCGGCCTCCTGTGCGACGAGATCCTCGACGAACCGGGTCCGCGCCACCATGCCCAGCCGAGAGGCAAGGGAACCCTGTGGGTCCATATCGGGTCGCTGCCGCCAATCGGGGGGTGGCTCCACCAACTGCAGACCGATCGCATCGGTCAGCACATGCGGCGGCGGATCCAGTTCCACATGCAAGGCGCGCCACAGCGCGGTTCGTACGGCAGTGTGATCGGGTACCTCAGGGCTCACATGACTCTGTCTACCAGCTAGCTGCCCGCCATGGCGTCGCGCAGACTCTTGGGGCGCATGTCGGTCCAGTTGGCCTCGACGTACTCGAGGCAGTCGGCACGCGAGGCCTCACCGAAGACCTTGCGCCACTGCGCCGGGACTTCGATAGTGGTGGGCCAGATGCTGTACTGCTCTTCGCCGTTAACGAGGACGCAGAAGGCACCACTCTCGTCATCAAATGGGTTGGTACTCACTTGTTTTCCTTTCGCGACGAGCAGATTCGGTACGGATCGGTCCACCGAGCACGCGGTCCGACAGCAATCCGAGGCAGCTGAGGTTGGGGAATCCCGGGCCCTGAGTCAGGCCTGAGAGCGTCGGCAGGATGAGCTTGGGCGTGAGTCCGTTAACCGATAAGTCGTGTCCGAGGGACTCCTGCAACACATTCCCGTCTACCGGGGCACCCAACGTGAGCTCCATGAGGTCGAGGGCGCTCTGGTCGAACAGCGGCAGGAACCACAGGGCGTCCGCACCCGCGCCGTCGATCACCAGATCGAAGCCGTGCACGGTTTCGGACGGTTCACCGGCGCGGTCGCTGCGCAGCGTCAGCCTGATCCGGTCATCGAGAGCGACGGCATGGGCAACCCGGCCACGCAGATGCCGGATGCGGTCATCGGCCAGCAGCGACTCCTGCACGCGGGACGAGAACACCCCGCGGTCGGTACGGTTCAACGCGTCGCGGCGTTCCGCCATGGTGTGGTGCAGCCATCCGGTCGGATCACTGAACAGGGCGTTCTCGAAGTATCCTTCGCCGCGGGTGAACAGCGTGACCCCGGGCGAGATGACGGTAACCGTCGAAACCCGGTGCCCGAAAAGCTCGTTGAGCACCGAGGCGGCGGTCTCTCCCCCGCCAATCACGGCGACGCGTTCGGCCGTGAGACGTGTGGGTCCGGCACACCGGCGCCAGAACTCGGCGATGGACAAGACATTCGGGTGCTCCGGCAGCACGGACCGCTCCGGCTGCCCCGGCCCGGTCACCATGACAGCGTCCGCGGCGATGGAACATTCATTGGTTCCCACCACCCATCGGTCGTCGTCGATGGACAGCGCGGACACCTCGCCGTGGACGACCTTCATGTCGACGGTGGTGGCCACCCAGGTCAGATAGTCGGCCCAGCGCTTGTGCGTTGGCGCTGGCTTGTCGCGGTCAACCCACTCGGCGAATTGGCCGGTGGCGACGAGATAGGACTGCCAGCTCAGCCGCATCATCCGGGCGTCGATCTCGGCATTGCGTCCCGGCAGCACCGCCGACCGATATGGGAAGCCCACATCCTTTTCGGGGCTCGTACCGAGTCGGTGCTGCCCATCGGTCCAGCCGCCACATGCCTGCCAGTTCGCGCCGACCTGCTGGCGTTCGATCGCCACCACATCGGGCACATCGACACCACACTCGCGCAGCGCCGCCGCCTTCGCGGCAACGGCGACCGCTTTGGCGCCGGCGCCTATCACTGCCAATGTCCCTTGAGACCCCAAAGTCACCATTGCTCCTTCGCCAGAATCCCCAGCTGTTCGTGCCATATCGATTGCAACTCGGCGACCTCCGAACGGCCGAGCACCTCCGGAATCGCGCGCCACAGGGTCGCGATAGCGGGCCCCTCGGTGGTCTCCATGATCAGTACCGCGATGGTGAGCTCGTGGAGTACCGCCGAATCCGGTTCGGGCACCGGCGAACCCGATACTGAAAGCAACCCGTCACGCCTAAGCAGGTCACCCTCAAATCCGAGATCGTGCCCGAGATAGGTCAAAAGGATCTGCGGGTCGCGGTACTTCCGCAGCGCCGCTCGGGTGTCTGCGCGCAGGTAGCGCAACAGTCCGTAATCGATGGTCCGGCCCGGCATCGCGCTGTACTGCCGGGCTACCCGCTCCACCAAACCACGCGGGCCGACACCGAGGGGGTCGGTGCCGCCGACGCGCAACGGATGCGCCGTGCTGAGCATGCCAACGGTTTCCGTGGTGGCATCAGTTCGTCCGGGAACCTGCACCGCCAGCAGCGCCTCGACCGCAGGTTGTTCGCGCCGGCGGCGCCACTGGGCCACCATTCGAGCCGCCGCCGCAGCCAAAAGCTGATCCATCGGTATTCCGGAGTTCAGCAGTACGGCGCTCGCTTCAGCGGGCGCCGATTCCACGGTGACCGCGAGCGCGCCTTCCCGATCAGATTCGGGATCTATTCGACGCGAGCCTATTTCGGGGTCCTCACCATCGAGCTGGGTGATCCAGAACGGCAGACTGCCCACATCCTCGGCCTCAGCCATCAACGCGGTGGCCCAGCGCCGGTAGTCGCTGCCGGTTCTGGCGAGCGCCGGCACCGATCCCGTTGTCAGGCCCGTTGCCATTGTCTGCCAACGTGATTCCAGCTCGTGCATGATGACCCGCCAGGCCATGGGATCGGCGGCGAGGTGATGCACCGCGAGGATGAGGACTCCCGGCCCATTCTCTGGGTGAAGCCACACCGCCGCGAGCATCCAGCCCTGTTCGGGATCAAGCCGGTCCACCGCACGGGCAATCTCGGCACCGACGGCATCGGATGGGTCCGCCGAGATGATCTCAACGAATCGAAGCGCCCGCCGCGCACGCGGAATCAGCGCCATGGCGTCGCGGTCGAGCCGGCTGCGCAGCACCTCGTGCTCCCCAACGAGGGCGCCGAGAAGGTTCTCCAGCGTGGATCGGGTGATGCCGGCGGGCAGCCAGAAGACGCCGGTTTCGGCGAGCCGACGCGGGTTTCCATGTTCGTACAGGCGGTGTCCGCTCGGGAGCAGCGGGATCGGTTCCGCCTCAGCCATCCCGTCCTCGACATCCCCAGCGCCACCGGTGCGACGTTGGTCGACCAGCTGGGCAAGGCTCGCCACGGTGCCCCGCTCCAGGATCTCGCGGATATCGATCGCGACCGCACATTCGGACAGGATCGCGGCCGACAACTTGCTGGCCAGCAGCGAATGACCACCGAGGTCGGCAAATGAGTCATCGACTCCGACCGACGATGAACCGAGCAGTCGCGCGAAGAGCGCGGCCACCCACCGCTGCGTCGCGGTTTCCGGTTCCCGGTACTCGGCCCCCGACCCGAGATCGGGCGCCGGTAGCGCCTCCCTGTCAATCTTGCCGTGCGGGGTAATAGGAAGCTCGTCCAGCACGACATAGGCCGCGGGAATCATGTAGTCGGGCAAGGCCGCCGAGATTCTGGAGCGGATCCGATCGATATCGACCACATGTCCGCCGACCGGTGTCAGGTAGGCGACGAGACGCTTGCCAAGGTGCGACAGCTCATCGACCACGATAAGCGCTTGGCTCACGCTGGGGTCCACCTCGATGGCCGACGAGATCTCACCGAGCTCGATGCGGAACCCGCGAACCTTCACCTGGTCGTCGGCGCGGCCGATGAACTCAATATCGCCGTTGGCGTTGCGCCGCGCGAGATCCCCGGACCTATACATCCGCTGGCCCGGAACAAAGGGGTCAGCGATGAACCGCAGCGCCGTGAGACCGGCGGCCCGATGATATCCGCGCGCCACATGCGTTCCACCGATGTAGATCTCGCCGATGGCACCCACCGGCACCGGACGGAGCGCATCGTCCAGAAGGTGAATCTGCGTGTTGATCTTGGGTGTGCCGATCGGCACCATCCGCGAACCTTGGACTCCCCGAACCTTGTACCGCGATGCGTTGATGACGGTCTCGGTCGGACCGTAGAAGTTGTGCAGGGAGGCATCGAAGGTGGCATGGAACTTGTCCGCGACGGTTCCGGGTAGTGCCTCGCCGCCCACCGGCACCCGGCGCAACGACTTCCATTGCGTCACACCGGGAAGCGACAGGATCAAGCCGAGCAACGAGGGCACCATATGCATGGAGGTGACGGCCTCGGTGTTCAACAGGTCCGTCAGATACGCGACATCACCAAGCCCGCCGGGACGCGGAATCACCAGGCGGCCACCACAGCTCAGGATGCCGAAGATCTCACCCACCGACACGTCGAAACTCGGCGAGGCCACCTGCAGCACGCGATCGGATCCGCTAACCCGATACTCGGCGCGGAACCAGTCGAAGTACTCGGTGAGCGGGCGATGCGAGACCGTCACACCCTTGGGCAAGCCCGTCGAGCCCGACGTGTAGATGAGATACGCGGCATTGTCTGGAGTCAGCGGTCGCACCCGATCGGCATCGCCGGGCTCACGCGTATCAAACTCTTCGATACCGGTAACCGGCTCCCGGATAACAAGTTTCGGCTGCGCATCGGCCAGGATGTACGCAATGCGGTCGGCAGGGTATTCGGGATCGACAGGCACATACACCGCACCGGCTTTGGCGATGGCGAGTGCGGTGATGATCAAGTCCGGCGACTTGTCCAGGAGTACGGCGACGCGATCCTCTGCGCCTATCCCCTGACGGATGATCCAGTGCGCCAGACGGTTCGCCAGTTCGTTGGTTTCCCGGTACGAATAGTGGCGCCCCTCGTATACGAGTGCGGTGGCATCGGGCTGCGCGGACACACGGGCGGCCACCAGCTCGCCGAGGGTCGCCGGTACCGCCTCGAACGCTTCTCCCGAGGACACCTCCCAGAGCCACGCGGCTTCTCGGCCGTCCATGAGGTCCAGGCCCACCAACGGAGCATCCGGATCGGCGAGCGCCGAGCCGAGCAGGTTGACGAAGTGCCGGAGGATCTGCGCGGTCAACCGCTCGTCGAGCACGTCGACCACGTACTCGGCCACGACGTCGGTACCGTCGAGAGACGTTTCGATCGTCAGCCCGAGCGGCACGGACGCCAGTTGTCCGCCCAACGACGCGCGTTCACACTGGATTCCGGGCGGGCAGAACCGAGTTGCGGAGTCTTCTCCCATCGCGAAGCTAACGCGCGGGACCACGCGGTCCAGACTCACCCGCTGATGCGCCAACCCGTCGTACGTGGTCCGTTGCGTCTGCGCCAGTAGATCACGGAAGCTCATCCGACCGTGAGGGCGCATGCGTAACGCGATGGTGTTGCCGAAGTATCCGATTGCATCCTTGGCGTCGCCGTCGCGCGTAGCGACGGGCGCGGCCACCAGGAAGTCCTCGGCATGCGTATAGCGATGCAGCAGCGCGGAATATGCGGCGAGCAGCACCACATACGGCGTAGTGGCGGCGTCCTGGGCAAGCTGTTCGACATTGCTCATCACACTCGCGGGAAGGCGGGTGCTGCATCGCTGCGCCTTCCAGCTGGACGGCACCGTCGCACCGTTAGGGCCCGGAAGCTCCAGTGGTTCAGGAGGATTCACCAGCTGACGGCGCCAGTATTCGAGGTCGGCGCCGACCGCATCCTGCTGCTGGGTCAGCAGTGGGGTAAGCCCCCTGATGGCACCCTGCGTGTAGGCGCTCGTCAGATCGTCGAGGAATATCGACCATGATGCGTCGTCCCAGGCGATGCGGTGGGCGACGACGAGCAAGAGGTACTCGGCGGCGCCGGTACGGATCAGCGTGACACGTAACGGCGATTGCGTGCCGAGATCGAAGGCGGTCCCGAATTCTCGCTGCGCCAGCACCCGGAGCCGCAATTGCCGGGCAGTGCCCGTCAGCTCGGTCACATCGTGCTCGGCCCACCGGGGAGCCAGCGCGCCGTGCAGCACCGCGACCGGGTCCCCGGCGGTGCCGATATGGAACGTCGTGCGCAACGCGCGGTGACGGGCCGCCACAGCAGTGACCGCGGCGCGCAGTGCGGCGACGTCCACCTCTCCGCTGAGCCGGTACGAGCGGCACAGGTTCATCAGCGCGGGCGTCACCGCATGGGTGAACCACGCGCGATGCTGTCCGTCCGACAGCGGCGGCGCGATATCGGGATCGAGGTCAATCGACGCCCCTCCGGTGGTGACGTCCATCTCGACGTCACCCTCGTTCACGGTGCGCAACTGATCCCACCTCGCGTTTTCGCTCTTAGTACAGGCTGCCCTAACTGCGATGAGGCTACCCTATCTAGACTGCGAGAGGTCACCCACAAGGAGCTCAGATGACCCCCGCCACCCCAACCCCTGCCGCATCGCTCGCCACGACCACGACGGCGGGATTCGTCCCGTTCGCCCCAGCACGCGCCGCCGCCTACCGGCAGGCGGGGTACTGGACCGGGACAACCGTGGAGTCACTGCTCCGCACGAGTGCCGCCCGGCGAGCCGGCCACCCCGCTGTGGTCGACGAACACGGTGCGCTGACCTATCGGGAACTCGACGAATCCGCCGATCGCGCCGCACATGCTTTCCTGCAGCTGGGGATCGCCCCCGGCGACCGGGTGCTACTCCAGCTGCCCAACCGGACATCGTTCGCCGTGGCATTCTTCGGCCTCATGCGTGCGGGTGCGCTACCGGTGATGTGCCTGCCCGGACACCGCGGCGCCGAGCTGTCCCACTTCATCGAGGTGGCCGACGCGGTGGCGCTGGTGACTGCCGACACCGCGGGCGGGTTCGATTACCGCGCACTGGCAACAGAGCTTGCCGAGCAGCATGCGAACCTGCGCCACATCGTGATCGATGGCGATGCCGGTTCATTCACCGCATGGTCGGACCTGCTTGCCGACGCAGCGCAACAAGGACCGCTTCCCGAGGTGCACACGGATGCCCCCGCATTGCTGCTGGTCTCCGGCGGCACCACGGCCGCACCCAAGCTCATCCCCCGCACCCACGAGGATTACGTCTACAACGCCACGCAGGCGGCCCGGGTCTGCGCGCTCACCGAAGACGATGCGTACCTCGTCGCGCTGCCCGCGGGCCACAACTTTCCATTGTCTTGCCCCGGGCTCCTCGGCGCGATAAGTGTCGGTGCCACAACGGTTTTCCTGTCCGATCCGAGCCCGGAGTCGGCATTCGAGACCATCGCCCGGCATCGGGTGACCGTGACCTCGCTGGTACCGTCGCTGGCCCAGCTGTGGGCACAGGCCACGGCGTGGGAACCGGTACTGCCCGAAACACTGCGTCTCCTCCAGGTGGGCGGCGCGAAGCTCGGCGCCGAGGACGCGCGCACGGTCCGCGAGGCACTTACACCGGGACTGCAGCAGGTCTTTGGGATGGCCGAGGGTTTGTTGTGCATGACACGTCCCGGCGACTCGGCGGACATCCTCGATCACACCCAAGGAAGGCCCATCTGCGACGCAGATGAGGTGCGCGTTGTCGGCGAAGACGGCGCCGAGGTGACGCCCGGTGACACCGGCGAGCTTTTGGTCCGCGGGCCCTACACGCTCAACGGGTACTACCGCGCCGAGGCGGACAACGCGCGATCCTTCACCCCCGACGGCTTCTATCGCAGCGGTGACCGGGTGCGGGCGCTGCCCGACGGCTATCTGGAAGTGACCGGCCGTATCAAGGACGTCATCCTGCGTGGCGGAGAGTCCATCGCCGCGCTCGATCTCGAATCGCATCTGCAGACACATCCGGCGGTCTACGCGGTCGCCGCGGTCGGTCTCCCCGATCAGTATCTGGGTGAGATGGTCTGTGCGGCAATTGTCTTCAGCGGCAAGCCGGCGACAATGACAGAGCTGAACCAGCATCTGCAGGAACGCGGAGCCGCCACACATTCGCGCGTCGACAAGCTGGTGACGGTACCCACGCTGCCATTGACGGCGGTCGGCAAGATCGACAAGAAGGCGCTGCTGGCGTCCCTGACGAGCTAGCCAGTCATTTTCCTTGCCGCAACCGCATGCCGAACTGCTGTTTGGCGCCGAAGCTTCCTGCGCATACCGAAGTTCGGCATGCGCATCGCGGGCCGGGTCCGCGGTTGGTCGTTACCCCTCGCGCTTGATCACGTAGGGCGCGATGCTGCCGAGCTTCTCGCAGGTCTCCTCGAACTCCCGGTCGGGCGTCGAGGCCTCGATGATGCCGGCCCCGGCGCGCAGCCAGGTGTGCCCGTCTTGCTCATAGGCCGCACGCAGCGTCAACGCCGCGTCCAACTCGCCATCGGGTGACATCATCAGAACCGCACCCGAATACAGACCGCGCGGGTGATCGTCGAGCCGAAGAATGGCGTCGACACCCTCCGCCTTAGGGATACCCGAGGCGGTGACCGCGGGGAACAGCGCCTCCAGCGCGTCCATCCGCGACATGCCGGGACTCAGCTCGCCACTGACGGTGGATCCCAGGTGCTGCACGCTGCCGCGCTCACGCACAGTCATAAAATCGGTCACCTTGGTGCTGCCCGCCTCGGCCACTTCGGCGAGCTCGGCAAGCGAGCTGCGCACCGAAATCGCGTGCTCAACAATCTCTTTAGCGTTCGACTCCAGATCGTCGCGCGCCACCCGGTCCTCGTCCTCGCCGCGGCCGAAGGCCCGGGTGCCGGCCAACGGCTGGGTGACGACGGTTCCGTCGGCCTCGACAGCGGTGACGAGCTCAGGGCTGTAGCCGAGGGCGCGGATGCCCCCGAGCCGAAGTAGGAAGGAGCGCACGGGGGTGTTGCCCTGGCGGCCCAAACGGTAAGTCGACGGAAAGTCCATCGCGAACGGCACTTCCACACGCCGCGACAGGATCACCTTGTGGTACAAGCCCGATCGGATCTCGGCGGTGGCGATACCGACTCGGCCACGGTAATCGGACGGGTCCGGTTGAAGATCGATCGACGCCGGCACCGGAGCCTCCGGAGCGCCCCGCGCGATCACTCGAGCGATCTCCTCCACGTAGCTTTCATCGGAAACCGACACCCCATCGGTGTTGATCACTACTTCCGCACGCGGGGTGAAGACGCGCGCCAACGCGGTCCCGGCGGCCAACCGGTGCTGCAAGTTGAACCGATAGGTGCCGAATTCGAAGGCGACCCAACCGAAGACGCGGTGCACGCCGTCCGAGATCGCTTTCACGGCCTCTTCGAGAGCCGCACCGGGGTGACCTGACCAACTGCGCTGTTCGACGGATCCGTCGCGGCCGATCCGCAGTCCGTCGCTGTCGAGTTCGACGAAGGCGCGGGCGCCGATGGCAAGCACCCATTCGCCGTCGCGCTCGTAAATCAGGTACTCGTCGCCATCGCGCTCGGGGATCTCCTGCGCGAGCACACTCGCGAGGTCGGCCGGTGCGAAGCCTTCCGGCAGCCGCTCCTGGACAGAAACCCAGGCCTGGACGCCGGTACCGGAATCTACAACCGCACTCATCTTCGACACCCGAGTAAGCCTAGCCTATGCTAAGTGGTGTAGGAACCCGCCCGTGACATGACCTCCGCCACGTTGCCAGGCGAGATCGGGTGTGCAGTGCTCACTCCCATCAGCCAGCCGCAAGCGCCTGTCGCGCATACGCTCTCACATCGGCATCGCCGTCCTGCAGCGCACCGGTAAGCGCCTCGCGAACCGCGGGCTCGGTCGACACCCATTGGCTCATGCTCAAGACCGCCGCCTTGCGCACGTCCAGGTGTGGATCGGCCAACGCGTGCGACAGTGCCGGGACGGCCTGCGCCGAATGCGCTCCGGCCATGGCGCGCACCGCGCCTTGCCGAATCTGCCAGGCCGGTGCCGCCAACGCCTCCTTGACGGCACCGAGGATCCGGTCATCGACACCCAACGCGCCGACAGCCGTCAGCGCCGCGGCCCGCACCAGCGGATCGCGATCGCCCACCAGTGCCCGCACCGTCTCGGCACCGGCGGACAGCTTCGCCAGCCCGTTGGCGACGGCAATTCGCACCTCGCGGTTGTCGTCCTCCGCGGCGGTGGCAATCGACACCGCATCGTCCACCGACACCAGGGCGCGGACCGCGTCGATCCGGACCCGGTGGTCGAGGTCGCGCAAGGCCTCGACATAGGCGGCCGGATCCCCGACGCGCCGAGCACTGGCCACATACAGGGAGGTACCGCGCACCAACGGGTCAGACGCGCCAACATGATCTCGGATCGCAGCCGGGTTCACAAGCACTTCGACGAGCTCGCGTACCCCGTCGGCGGCGGTGCGGCGTACCGCGGAATCGCTGTCCCCCAATGCATTCAGCAGTGCAGGTTCGTAACCCTCCGGGGTGTGCTCGGTCAGCGCCGCAATCGCGGTGCGGCGTACACCGGGGTCCTCGTCAGCGAGGTATTGCGCCAAATCCTCGACGGTGGGCGCCTCCGAAGACAGCACTGCCAGCACCGCAGCGATCCGCGGCGACGGGGGTTGCTCGACCTCCGCGGGGATGACACCCGAGATCCGCGCGGCCGGAGCCTTTCCGCCGTGCAGTTCGGGTTGGTGCACCGCGATCGGAGCGGACTCCCCCGACGGCAGGTCGTCGAGACCCGGCACCGGGACGAAATAAGGCGCGACAGGCCGTTTGATGAAATCCATACCGCCGTCGGCGCTCTTACTCAGGTTCAGGTGGTATCGCCAGTTCACATCGTCGCGATCCGGCAGGTCGGCCCTGTCGTGGTACAGACCCCACCGCGATTCGGTGCGGGTCAGTGATGAGCGCGCCGCCATCTCGGCGCAGTCCCTGATGAACGACACCTCCGCCGCACGCATCAGCTCATGCGGGGTCCGTGCGCCTATCCCGGCCACCTCATCGGCCATCCGCTCGAATGTCTGAACGGCCAGCGAGAGTTTGGCCGCCGTCTTGGGAGGGGCCACGTAGTCGTTGACGAAGCGGCGCAGCTTGTACTCGACCTGCGGCTGCGGCGGACCATCCGGATGCCGCAGCGGGCGGTAGATGAGCTCGTGCGCCTCCTTGAGCTGGTCGACGGGAAGATCCGGCGGTACAGGAGTTTTCGATAGCGTGGTGGCGGCGTGCTCGCCCGCCAGATCGCCGTACACAAAGGCGCCGATCATGTAATTGTGCGGCACGCATGCTAAGTCGCCTGCGGCGTACAGACCCGGCACCGTGGTGCGGGCATGCTCGTCAACCCATACTCCCGATGCGGAATGACCACTGCACAAACCGATCTCCGAGATATGCATCTCGATGTCGTGCGTGCGGTAGTCGTGTCCGCGGTTGGCATGGAAGGTGCCGCGGGTGGGACGTTCGGTGGTGTGCAGGATGTTCTCCAGCGCCGACAACGTCTCATCCGGCAGGTGGCTCACCTTGAGGTAGATGGGACCGCGCGCGGACTCGATCTCGTTCTTAACCTCCGACATCATCTGGCCGGACCAGTAGTCGGAGTCGACGAAACGCTCGCCCTGTGCGTTCACCTGGTAGCCGCCGAACGGGTTGGCCACATAGGCGCACGCAGGTCCGTTGTAGTCCTTGATGAGCGGGTTAATCTGGAAGCACTCGATCCCCGACAGCTCGGCACCCGCGTGGTATGCCATCGCGTACCCGTCCCCCGCGTTGGTCGGATTCTCGTAGGTGCCATACAGATAACCTGATGCCGGCAGGCCCAAGCGCCCACATGGTCCGGTCGCGAGAATTACCGCCTTGGCGGCGACGGTGACGAATTCTCCGGTGCGGGTGTTAAAGCCCGCGGCGCCCACCGCCCGGCCGTCATCGGTGAGAATCCGCACCGGCATGACGCGGTTCTCGATGCGAATCTTCTCGCGCATCGACTTCTGCCGCAGCACGCGGTACAGCGCCTTCTTGACGTCCTTACCCTCGGGCATGGGCAGCACGTAGGAGCCCGATCGGTGCACCCGCCGCACCGCGTATTCGCCGTGCTCGTCCTTCTCGAATTTGACGCCGTAGCGTTCGAGGCGTTGCACCATAGCGAAACCACGTGTCGCCGTTTGATACACGGTGCGCTGGTTCACGATCCCATCGTTGGCCCGCGTGATCTCGGCGACGTAGTCCTCCGGTTCGGCCTTGCCGGGGATGACGGCGTTGTTGACACCATCCATGCCCATCGCGAGGGCGCCGGAATGCCGCACATGCGCCTTCTCCAGCAGGATTACCTGCGCGCCGTTTTCGGCCGCCGTCAACGCCGCCATCGTGCCCGCGGTTCCGCCGCCGATCACCAGCACGTCGCAGTCGAGCCGGATGGCACTGTCCAGTTCAGGGATGTCCACTATGCAGCAATCTCCGTATGATTCAGCGCAGCAAGGATTTCGGCGCGCAGCGCGCTGCGATCGACATCAGCCTCGCGGGGGTTGGCAACATCCAAGAGTGCGCGCAGCGGCTGACCGGCCCTACCCAGCACGGCGATTCGGTCGCCCAGCAGCAGCGCCTCGTCGACATCGTGGGTCACGAACACCACCGTGGTGGGATGGCTGCGCCAGGTGTCGATGAGTAGGCGTTGCATACTGGCGCGAGTCTGCGCATCGAGCGCGCCAAACGGCTCGTCCATCATGACCGCCCGAGGCGCACCTGACAGTCCGCGGGCCAGCTGGACACGCTGGCGCATACCGCCCGAGAGGCTCTTGGGCAGGTAATCCTCGAAGCCGGTGAGACCCACATCGTCGATCCAGGCTTGTGCCGCCGCACGCCGTTTCGCACGAGGAACCCCGCCCAGCCTGAGCGCCAGCTCGATGTTTGATTGTACTGTGCGCCAAGGTAACAGCGCATTTTCCTGGAACACCATGGCCCGGTCCCTGGAGGTCGTGACGACCCGCTCGCCGTCGGCGTGGATGGTGCCCGAGTCCGGCGGGAGGAGACCAGCAAGGGCGCGCAGCACGGTGGACTTGCCACAGCCGGACGGTCCGGTGAGCACCAGGATCTCGGCGGGACGCACTGTGAGGCTGAGACGGTCGACCACGGTGCGACCGTCATAGCCCAGAGTGACCCCGTCGAGAACCAATTGAGAAGGCCTCACGACCTGTGTTGAATACTCCTCGCCCAAGTGGATCATCGCCGCTCCTCGGCACGGGGCAGCCACCGTGTCGCCCTGCGCCCCACCAACTCCACCGCGGCGGAGGTCAGGAAACCGAGCACACCGATGGTGATGATGCCGACAAAGACGTCCGGGTAGGCCAACACGGTGTACGACTGCCAGGTGCGGTAACCGACCCCCAAACGGCCAGAGATCATTTCGGCGGAGATCACGCATATCCAGGCGACGCCGATGCCGACGGACAGCCCACCGAATACCCCGGGCAGGCTGCCCGGCAACACCACCCGCACGAGCACATCCCAGCGGCCGCCGCCGAGGGTGCGAACCGATTCCTCCCACAGTGTCGGCAGCGCACGCACCGCATGCCGCGTGCTGACCATGATCGGGAAGTACGCCGCCAGGAAGGTGATGAACACGATCCCGGCCTCATCGTTGGGAAACAGCAGGATGGCTACCGGCACAATCGCTATCGCGGGGATCGGGCGGGCCAGTTCGGTGAGCGGTCCGAAGATGTTGGCGAACAGCGGTGACCGTCCCAGCCAGATGCCGGTGATCACACCCAGCACTGCGGCGAGGCCGAACCCGGTGAGAATCCGGATCGTGGACTGCCCCAAGTCCAACCAGTACTGTTCGGTACCAATGCGCTTGGCGAGCGCCGAGACAATCTCGGTAACCGTCGGGAGCGTGTCGAACCGCAGCCCGAACCGCACCTTGTTGACCGTCAACAGCTGCCACAGCAGCACGGCGATGGCCACCGATGTCGCCCGGGTCCCCCAGGCGACATACCTCGAACCCTGTCGCCGGGGTGTCGGGGCCGCAGTCTCCTCGCCGGTGACCGCTACCGCGACTATCCGGGGCCTCGATTCCAGGATGGGCAGGCTGCTCACGCCGCCGCCGCCAACGCATGCAGGTAATCCAGCGGCGCGGCACCGGGGTGGGCGGCGATGTAGCGGGTGGCGCCCGTACTAGTCGTAAACGGGTGCAACCCGGTCGAATCCCGGACCCACCACGCGTGGTCGGCGAACCACCGGGTGCCCAGATCGGTATCCGCGACGTAAGCGGCGCGGATCTTCTGGCCCGCGGCGTTGGCCGCGTTCACGGCCTTGAGCAGCTCCGTGGGGTTGGCGAGCACCCGGGTGGAGTCCTTGCCGTCGAACCAGATCTCGGCCGCCAGCGCCGGGTCCGGGGCATTGAGTACCAGCGGGTTGACCTTGGCGGCCAGTTCCGTGTCGTAGCTCTTGGTTCGCGCCGCATACGCCTGGCGCAGCGGACCGTCCTGCACGAACTCGCCGATGTTGAGCTCCGCGAAGTCCCCAATCGATTTCAGATACGGCACATCGCTTCTGAACGCCTCGATGAGCGAGGGCTTGAGGGTGGTATCGAACGAGGTGCCGCCCGGCCCGTTGTAGAGGTATACGACCTCCTGCGGCAGACCGCTGCCCTCGGCCACAATGCGCGCCGCTTCGAGTGACTTCTCGTGGATGAAATCGGTGGCGTCGAGTTGAGCCTGCAGGAAGGCATCGAGCACCTCCGGATGCTGCTTGGCATAGTCGCGGCGGACCACCACACCGTGGAAGGTTGGAACATTCAGCTCTGCACCGTCGTAGAGCAACTTGGCCTTGTTCTGGAAGACCAGCAGACCCGGCCAGGCCACGAACTGCGACAGTGCCTGCACCTGACCAGATTCCAACGCGGAGGCCCCGACCTGCGGCTGCTGGTTGAGTACCTCGACGTCCTTGGTGGGGTCCAGACCGTCGTTGCGCAGTGCCCGCACCAACGTGCCGTGCCCAGCGGAGCCCACGCTGGCCGACACTTTCTTGTCCTTCAGCTCGGGCAGCGTGGTGATGGCCGAATTGGGCGGCACCACAACCATGTTGAGCGCACCTTTGGCGTTGTATCCGGTGATCGACACCAGCTCGGTGCGGGCCTTCTCATTGGCCTGCGTCTTGGACCCGTTGATCAGCAGCGGGTAGTCGCCCATCGAGCCGATGTCGATCTTCTCGGCGAGCATCTGCGCGGTGATCGGCGCACCGGTGTCGTAGTCCTGCCATTGCACGGTGTATTTGGTTCCGGTGCGAGAGGTGGCCTCGGCGAGCCGCTTCTCCAGGTAGCCCTGGGCGCGCAGCAGCGTGCCGGCGGTCACCGTGTTGATGGTCTTCGACTGATATCCGACGACGACGGTCAACTCGTTGGCCGAGCCAGATCCTGAATCCAGCGAGCATGCAGTGGCCAGGACAAGGGTAAGGGCGACAAGCAGGGCTGTTCTCTTCATGAGCGTCCTGACTTAACGGAGGAGGTAAGGCATGTTGACGGTGACAGCACCGGTAGGACACCGGGCCGCGCAGGGCCCGCAGTACCAGCACTCGTCAACGTGCATAAAGGCCTTGCCGTTTTCTGGGTTGATCGCCAGCGAATCAAGCGGACAGATGTCCACGCACAATGTGCAGCCCTCGATGCACAGCGATTCGTCGATGGTGACCGGAACGTCGATCCGATTGTTGACCAATGCCATAAGAGTCCTCAGGTATCCCTTAATAGATTGCTGCGCAATGTGATTCGATCTCCGCGCATCCGGATGTATTCGAGGTCGACGGGGGTCCCGTCATCGAGATGAGTCAGCCGCTCCAGCAGTAGCAACGGGGCGCTATCTGGCACCTGTAGCGTGGCGGCCGAATGTGAGTCCGCGGCAACGGCTTCCAGCGCCAAGCTGGCCGATCCAAGCCGCCGCCCGGTCACCTGTTCGATCAACGCGAAGATGTCATTGGTCTCCAGCTGGTGCTCAAGCACCGCCGCGCCGACGTCGGGCGTCAGGTAGGTCTTGTCGAGGCTGAGCGGCAGATCGCCGAGGTAGCGCAGCCGCTCGATGAAGAAGACATGCGAGCCGGCACCGAGACGGAGCCGATGCGCGACCGCGGGCGGGGCGTTCACTTCCTGGATGACGCGGACCTCGTTGTGGACCTCGCCGTATCCCTTGAATGTCTCCTTGAGTCCGAGCAGCGCGTCCAGGCCGTGCTCGTATTTGCGCAACGCGACGTGGGTGCCGGTGCGAGGGCCACGCTCGATCAGTCCCTCCTCCTTGAGGGTGGTGAGCGCCTCGCGGACGGTGTTGCGGGATACGAAGAACTCTGCGGCCAGTTCCTGCTCGCTCGGTAGACCACCGTCGGCGTATCCCCCGGCGTGAATCTGGTGGCGCAGCACGTCCGCGACCAGCCGCGCCTGATCGGCGCGTGGCCGGCGCAATGGCGTGGGCTCGACAGCAGCCACTAGTCCTCCTGACGTGAAACAACCTCGCCAACACGCTAAAGGCCTGCTCAGCGGCTACCCGCTCGGTGAATTCAAACTCTGTCAGGTCTCATTCATTGCGCCGGTCGACACCCCGCTCCGACCTGCTGCGAACCATCCGATGAGCACCAATACGCCACCGGCCTGCCGAGGTCGAGATTGGATTCAGGATGAGTGGAACAACCCTCAGAGAATGTCGCGGGCGCGATCCAGAAAGGCGCGCGCCGCGGGGCTGACCGGACCACCGAGACGCCAGGCCAGTGCGAGGCGTCCGCGTAATGCGGGCCGGATATCCACCGCCACCACGCCATCGCGATGTCGCAGGTACGGCGTAGGCACGACCGCGACACCGAGCCCCTGTTCGACCAGGGCCAGAAGCGATCGCGGCGAGCTGGCCTCGAAGGCCACGTTCGGGGCGAGGCCCGCTCCTCGGCACGAGGTTTCCAAGATGGATCTGATGCCACTGCCATTCGGCAAGGAAATCAACGTGCGTTCACACAGCACGTCCAGCGTGACCGTCCGCCGTTTCGCCAGTGGATCGCTGGTCGCGACCGCCGCCACCAGCGACTGATCATCGATGACGCGCAGGCCTAACCCCTCCGGTTCGTCGGCCCCTAGGGCGATGATGGCACCGTCCAGCCGCCCGTCGCGCAGCCCGGCCGTCAGGTCGTCCGAGGTGGCTTCGGCGAGGGTGATGGTTATCGCGGGGTGGTCGCGGTGGAAAGACGAGAGCAGCCCGGGCAGATCGGCGCCGTGCGATGTGACGGTCCCGAATGCGATGTGCCCGCGCAAGAGCCCCCCGATCTCGTCGGCCGCCTCACGAACTCCGTCAACAGCGGCGAGAGCGGCTCGGGCGTAAGGAATTACCGCCTCGCCCGCGTCGGTAAGCCGGACCTTGCGGCCCGACCGGTCGAACAGTTCCTGCCCCAGTTCGCGTTCGAGGAGCCGAATCTGCGCACTCACCCCCGGTTGGGCGACATGCAGGGAGGCCGCCGCCTTCGTGAAGCTCGCGGCGTCCGCCACGGCCAGGAGGTACCGGAGCTGATGAATCTCCATAACTATTGATTATAGATCGATTAACTAATAGATCTTGGACTTCTGATTCGCCCAGGCCGATGCTGGAAGGCATGAGCGAGAACAAGACATCGATCGTGATTGCCGGAGCCGGTATCGGAGGTCTGACCGCGGCCCTGACCCTGCATGCCGCGGGGTTCGACGTGGCCGTGCTGGAGAGCGCCCACGAGGTCAAGCCATTGGGCGTCGGCATCAACATGCTCCCGCACGCCGTCGGCGTGCTCACCGAGCTCGGACTGGGCGATGAACTCTCGCGTATGGGTGTCGCTACTACCGAGATCCGATTCTGCAACAAGCGCGGCACCGTGCTGTACACCGAACCCCGAGGCCTCGCCGGCGACTACCTGTACCCGCAGATCTCCGTGCACCGTGGCCGGCTGCAACTCATGCTGCTCGATGCGGTGCGGAAACGCGTTGGCCCACAATCTGTTCAGACAAATAGCAGGGTTTTCGGGTTCGAGCAGGACGCGGCCGGCGTGCGGGTGCGCACCGCGGTCGGCGATATCGAGGCAGATGTCCTGGTGGGCGCCGAGGGCGTGAACTCGGCGATACGCGCACAGCTGCATCCGGCGGATCCGCTGCGCTGGGCCGGGGTGCGAATGTGGCGCGGCGCCGCTGACGTCGGCCCCTTCCTCACCGGCAAGACCATGATCGCCGCCCACGATGACACCGATCACGAGCTCATCGCCTACCCGATCAGTGACCGCACCGTGAACTGGGTGGCGCTCGCACGCACTGACGCCGCCGGAGACCTACCCGTCGACGCGCAATGGAACGCCCCCGTCTCGGCCGGGGAAGTCCTGGATCACTTCCCGGGCTGGGATTTTGGCTGGTTGGACATCCCGACCATGATCCGTAGCACCGACCACATCGTTGAATACCCGATGGTGGACCGCGACCCATTGCCACGCTGGGGCGAGGGGCGGGTCACCCTGCTGGGAGACGCCGCACATCCCATGTATCCGCTGGGCGCCAACGGCGGCTCACAATCCGTCGTGGATGCCCATGTGCTGGCGCGCGCACTGTCCGAATCCTCCGGCGATCCGGCACGCGGATTGGCGGACTATGAGTCCCAGCGGATCGAGGCCACCCACGACGTGGTGCTGGCCAACCGCGCAATGCTGCAGTCCTGGGGCGAGGAATTGTCCGCCGAGCTGGAGCAGGTGGCGCAGTCGTATCGACAGCGTACGAAGGCCTGACACTCACGGACTCGCCGTGAATGGAAGCAACGGCGGAGGTCATCCAACCAATCCACATGGCGCTCACATCGCGGGTCCAGGAATCGCTGGCTCAATAGAGACATGCACATCCACCAGAGCCCCGATGTGGTCGTCGTCCTCAACGCCGACGACCCGAACGGCCGTCAGATCGTCCAGATCCTGGTGCGCAACGGGCATCGGGTGGCCATCAGCGGCAGATATGCCACCGATCTCACGAGAATGCTTCACGGCTACAACACGGATCAGGTGATGGCCATCGCGGCCGATGTCACCGACCCACACCAGCTGCGCGAACTGTGCCGGCGTGCGGCCGATCGGTTCGGCACCGTCACCACGATCCTGGACGCCAACGGCCGACAGATGCCGCACTTGCGGCTCGCCTCATGAGCAGGCCGAGCGCGGTAGACGCACCTCAGGACATCCAGTAAGCCTGAGCCTTCATCGATCGGCGCGGGATGCCGTAGTAGTCCTTGAGGACACGGGTGACCTCGCGGGTGGTCCGGGTATCGCATGCCACCCACCCGAAGAAGTCCGAGGCATCGACCGCAGCCTCTCGCACGATCTCGGCCAAGGGCCGGTCGCCGTGACGATCCACCCAGATCGCATCGCCGCGGACCGGCAGCGTCTTGTCGTTCTCGTGCGCGGCTTCCAAAAACACCATGGCCGGGCTGTCCCCGATCGCCTCCAGGAGAGAGTTGATCGCGGGTAGCGATGCGGTATCCCCGACGATGACGTACCCATGCGGAGCGGGGTCCGGCAGCGCGAAACTGCTGCCCAGCACGGTTGCCTCAATCGTATCGCCGACCTGGGCCGACTGCGCCCAGCGGGCCGCGAGCCCGTTATGCAGGGCGAACTCGATATCGACGGTGTCGGCCCGCGGGTCGGGATTGACCAGCGTGTATCCGCGTTGATGCAGCTTGTCGCCGTCCGGGAACCACAGCCGGATCCACATCGTCGGATGAACCGGACCGCTCTGCAGCAGGCCGCCGGCCGCGAAGCTGAGTCGCAGATAGTGCTCGGTCAGCTCGCGCCGACCGGTGACTGTTAGCTGAAAGTCGCCGGCACGGAACAGTTTGAGAACCGCGCCCTGCCATCCGCGTGTTGGTTGCGTCACTGTGGTCGGCATTACACCCCTACTTCATCAAGATCACTTTATACCTTAGGCTAACCTAATAACCTCCCGGCAGATAAGGCTAGGGTTAGCTATCGACACTTAGGTAAGGGAATGCTAATCTCTTGCCGAGCAAGCACTGATGTCACGGACAAGGGCGGTAGATGAGTACTCGCGAACGAGTTGATCAACTCGAACGCCCGGTTGTGTTGGTCGTCACAGCACGGTGTTCTGCCGGCAACACCGAACTCCGGTCTCAAGATCACCACCAAGACGGGGAACGTCATCGTGGCAGCGGGCGATCTGGCGCAGGTTTGCTGGCCGCCCGCAGCAGAGGTATCAGGAACCAATCATGCTCGCTACCCGACTACTCCAATCAGCGGGCATGTCGATCAGGCGAAGGGCTGTAAGTGGATATTCGTGAGCGAGTAGGTCAGCGAGAGAGTGTGAGCCCAACGGTGGCTCCGTCGACGCGCATTGACCCCGAGCTGGAGAGCCGATTCGCAACCTGCTGCCGGGCCCTGGGTCTCGCCGTCAACGACAGGCGACGTCCCGCAGATTTGCCAGCAGCACGCTACGGCTTCACTTCGCTGTGCAGAACCGCTCAAGATCACTGCGATGTCTGGGTCGGTCTCGCAGCCTCCGGCGGCGCCACCATCGACGTCCTGGAAGCGATCTCGGAAACCACGGCCACCGCGGGGCAGCTGCAGCACGCGGTGAACCTGCAACCGGGTGATCTCACCTTCACCTATGACACCGGGTTGTACCTCGAGTTCCGCGCGAACGGGCCCGACGACTACCACCTCGCCTATGCCGCGGCACTCGTCGACAAGGGTGAGTACGTCAAGGCCGACGAGTTGATCGCCACCGTGATCGACCGGCGCCCGGGCTGGTTCAACGCCCGCTGGGTCGCGGTGGCCATGCAGAACCGGGCCGAGCGGTGGTCCGATGTCGTCACTCTGCTGACCCCGGTCGTCACCGACGAGTCACTGGATGCCACCACCGTCCACGCCGTGCGGATCACCCTGGGCATCGCCCTGGCCAAGCTCGGCATGGTCAATCCGGCCCTTTCCTATCTCGAAGACCCCAGTGGCCCAATCGAAGTCGCTGCCACCGACGGCGCACTCGCCAAGGCACTGAACCTTCGTCACCACGGCGACGAAGAGACCGCCACCGAGGTGCTTCAGGACCTGTACGCGGCCAACCCAGAGATCGCCGACGTCGAACAGGCGCTCACCGATCCGAGCGTGGGTCTGCACACCACGACCGCCGCACGCATTGCGGCCCGCTCCGACCCGTGGGATCCCGAGACCGAGCCCACCGAAGAGGATTTCATCGATCCGGAGGCCCACGAGCGCAAGGCAATCCTGCTCGCCGAGGCCGAGCAGCAGCTCAGCGAGTTCATCGGACTTGAGCAGGTGAAGGATCAGGTCTCCCGCCTCAAGAGCTCCGTGGCGATGGCGTTGCGCCGTCAAGAACGCGGACTCGCCGTCGGCCACCGCACACACCACCTCGTGTTCGCGGGACCTCCCGGTACCGGTAAAACCACCATCGCCCGGGTTGTCGCCAAGATCTATTGCGGCTTGGGACTTCTCAAGCGCGAAAACGTCCGCGAGGTGCATCGTGCCGATCTCATTGGCCAGCACATCGGCGAGACGGAGGCCAAGACCAACGCCGTCATCGACAGCGCACTGGACGGCGTGCTGTTCCTCGATGAGGCATACGCCCTGGTGTCCACCGGCGCCAAGAACGACTTCGGCCTCGTCGCCATCGACACCCTGCTGGCCCGCATGGAGAACGACCGCGACCGTTTGGTGGTGATCGTGGCAGGTTACCGCGCCGAGCTGGACCACTTCCTCGACACCAACGAGGGTCTGCGCTCCCGATTCACGCGGTCCATCGAATTCCCTTCGTACGCACCACCAGAACTGGTCGAAATCGCTTCGGCGATGGCGTCGGCACGGGACAGCAAGTTCGACGAGGACGCTGCCGCCCAGCTGCTCGCCGCCTTCGCGACAATGTGCGCCGCTGAAGCTCCCGATACGCGCGGTATCGCGCGTCGGAGCATCGACGTCGCCGGCAACGGCCGCTTCGTCCGTAACGTCGTCGAACGGTCCGAGGAGGAACGTGAACACCGCCTTGACAATTCGGGCACCGAAGAATTCAGCGATGACGACCTCATGACCGTCACCGTCGAGGACGTCCAGGCGTCGGTGGACGCCATCATCAGTGGACTGGGTCTGTCTGCTTCCGGGTTGTCGGTCAAGAAATGAGCGACAACAGCAACAACAGCGCGAACAGATCCGATTCCGACCGCCGGGCCTTTGCTTCGCGTACCCCGGCCAGTGAGAACCCCGAACCGCTGAAGTACCGCCGCGGTTTCGTGACCGGGCATCAGGTGACCGGATGGCGTTTTGTCATGCGGCGCATCGCATCCGGCGTGGCACTCCACGATGCCCGGATGCTCGTCGATCCGTTGCGAACCCAGTCACGCGCATTCGCAATGGGCGCCATCATCGTGATCACGGGTGTGGCCGGATGTTTCATTCTGAGCATGATGCGGCCTTCTGGTATCGCCGGAACCGATCCGGTGCTGGCCGATCGATCGACCGCCGCGCTCTATGTGCGAGTCGGCGACAACCTGCACCCGGTGCTCAACCTCACCTCCGCCCGCCTCATCGCCGGCAAGGCCGTGGATCCGACAATGGTCAAAAGCGCCCAGCTCGATCAGTTTCCGCGCGGCAACCTGATCGGCATTCCGGGTGCACCGGAACGCATGGTGCAGGCCAAGTCCACCGATGCCGCGTGGGCGGTGTGCGAGTCCAGCGAGGACCGCGCTGTCACCGTCATCGCCGGGTCACTGGACACCGGCGGCGACAAGGCCACCGAGGTACCGCACGACCGCGCCGCGGTGGTGTCCTCCGAGTCCGGTACCTGGCTGCTGTGGGACGGGAAACGCAGTGCGCTCAACCTCGGCGATGTCGCCGTCACGAGTGCGCTGGGATTCACCACTGCGCCTGCGGCGCGTCCCGTAACGACCCGTCTGCTCAACGCGATCCCCGAGGCTCCGCCGCTCGTGGTTCCCGCCATCGCCGGGGCCGGCGCGCCTACGGCCTACCCGCTGCCCGTGCAGGCACCCATCGGCTCGGTGCTGGTGAGCTACGCCAATGACAACAACCCGGTGCACTACGTGGTGCTCACCGATGGCGTACAACAGGTTTCACCCGTGATCGCATCGACACTGCGCAATGCAAACTCCTATGGGCTGGAGCAGCCGCCTCGCTTGACGGCCGATCAGATCGCGCATCTGCCAACCTCATCGTTGATCGACACCAGCGTGTTCCCCAACGCCACGGTCAAGCCGCTGGCGGACAACGAGAATCCCGTGCTGTGCACCCGGTTCACGAAGACGGCCGATGCCGCCTCGGAATCGTGGTCTCTGCTAGCGGGCTCGGTTCTGCCCCTGTCCTCGTCGGTACACACCGTGCAACTGATCACCCCTGCCGCCACCCCCACCCGGGTCGCTATCACACCCGGCATCGGATATCTGGTGCAGCCGGGCGGCCTCGGCGCGTATCAATGGATCTCCGATACCGGCGTGCGATATGGCATCGACACGGAAGCAGACGGCGACAAGACCCTCGATGCGCTCGGACTGCGGAAGCCCGCACTACCCATCCCATCGTCAATCCTGGATCTGTTCGCGGCCGGCCCGTCGCTGTCACGCACCGACGCCCTGTTGGCCCACGACAGCCTGGCCCCGAGCAATCGGCCGGCCATCCGCATCCAGACTGACAACCCATCTGCTCAGGCACAGGAGTCCCGTTGAGCCGTCTCATCTTTGAACCCCATCGGCGGGTAGCGCCTCCGGCGATACCCGATGCCACGGTGACCGTCGAGGCGCCTCCACAGCTGCCTCGAGTGGTTCCGCCATCGTTCCTGCGGCGCGCCATGCCCGTCGTGATCGTGATCCTGATCGTCGGCATGGTGGTCGCGTTGTTCGCCACGGGCATGCGAGTGATCTCGCCCACCACCCTGTTCTTCCCGTTCGTGCTTCTGTTGGCCGCCACCGCATTCCTCCGGAACGGCAACGACAAGGTGCGCACCGAGGAGGTCGACGCCGAGCGCGCGGACTACTTGCGCTATCTGTCGGTGGTCCGCGACAACCTGCGTACCCATGCCGCTGCGCAGCGTAAGGCGCTGGAATGGTCGCATCCGGATCCCGAAGAGCTGACCATTCTCCCGGGCTCACGCCGGCAGTGGGAACGAGATCCCGGCGACGACGACTATCTGCTTGTTCGCGCCGGCCGCCATGACATTCCGCTGGCAAGTGCCGTGCGGGTCAAGGACATCGCCGATGAGATCGACCTGGAACCGGTGAGCCACAGTGCATTACGCGGGTTACTCGACACTCAGCGCACGGTGCGGAGCGCCCCGCTCGGCATCGACCTGGACAAGGTTTCGCGTATCACGGTGCTTGGTGACGACGATATTGCCCGTGCCGCCATCCGTTCGTGGGTGACACAGGCCGCCACCTTCCACGATCCGACGCTCTTGACGGTCGCGATGGCCGGCCCCGGGGCCGAAGATGCCGAGTGGTCTTGGCTCAAATGGCTTCCGCACGTGGATATCAGCGGCGAGGTCGACGGCGTCGGCCCGGCACGGTACCTACGTCGTACGGGTGCCGAACTCTTCGAGTCATTGAAGCCGGTCCTGGACGAGCGACCGCTCTTCGGAGCGGATGGCAGCGTCCACAAGCACCTGCTGATCGTTCTGGACGACCCGACATACGACCTGGGCGGCCTACATTCGCCCATCCCCGCGGCCGGGTTGGCGGGCGTCACCGTCATCCAGCGTCTCGACGGTCAAGAGAACTCGGCGGATTCCTTCAAGCTGCCGGACTATCTCAATCCGGAACGCCCTGTGCTGCAGGTCAACCGCAATGGCGTGAGCGCACGAATCACCCGCTGGAACGGCAGTGATTGGCAGCCGTTCATCAACGAGGCCGATCAGCTCACCGTCGGAACCGCAACACATGTCTCCCGACGGTTATCTCGCTGGGATTCCAACCCGACCCATCCAGGGCTACGGTCGGCGGCCACCGGCGGTGCGACCTTTACCGCACTGCTAGGCATCGAGAACGCAGCGGAACTGGACGTCCCGGCTCTGTGGTCTCAGCGTTCGCGAGACGAGGAGCTGCGGGTGCCTATCGGCGTCACCTCCTCCGGCGAACCGCTGATGTTCGACCTCAAGGATGAGGCCGAAGGCGGTATGGGTCCGCACGGTCTGATGATCGGCATGACGGGCTCCGGAAAGTCCCAGACCCTGATGTCGATCCTGTTGTCGCTGTTGACGACCCACTCCGCCGACCGCCTCATCGTGATCTACGCGGACTTCAAGGGCGAGGCCGGAGCCGATATCTTCCGCGACTACCCGCAGGTCGTCGCCGTGATCTCGAACATGGCCGAGAAACGTTCCCTGGCAGACCGTTTCGCCGACACGCTACGTGGCGAGGTCGCGCGCAGAGAGAACCTGCTCAAGCAGGCCGGTCGCGACGTACAGGGCAGTGCCTTCAACTCGGTCCGTGAATACGAGGACGCGATTGCCGCGGGTCACGATCTGCCACCGATCCCCACGCTGTTCGTGGTGGCCGACGAATTCACCCTGATGCTCCAGGATCACCCGGAGTACGCCGAACTGTTCGACTACGTCGCACGCAAGGGTCGCTCGTTCCGCATCCACATCCTGTTCGCGTCGCAGACCCTGGACGTCGGCAAGATCAAGGACATCGACAAGAACACCTCGTACCGCATCGGCCTGAAGGTGGCCAGCCCCAGCGCATCCCGACAGATCATCGGGACCGAGGACGCCTATCACATCGAATCGGGCAAGGACCACAAGGGCGTTGGGTTCCTGGTGCCCGCGCCGGGCGCGGTGCCCATCAAGTTCCGCAGCACCTACGTCGACGGCGTCTACGATCCGCCGTCGCAGACCACCACCGTGGAGATCCACGCCACCCCGCAGCCCAAGCAGTTCACCGCACTGCCTGTTGCGTCCGATCCGACAACGGTGATTATCAAGGGCGATACCGGGCGTTTGACGCAACCGGCGCGCAAGCTCATCACCACCGTCGGCGCCCAGCTGGGCAAGGTTGGCCCGCGCGCACCGGAGCTGTGGCTGCCACCGCTGGACAGCGCGATTCCGTTGGCGAATGTGTTGGACCAGGCCGGGATCCCGGCGCGGCAGCTCCGCTGGCCGCTCGGCGAGATTGATAAGCCGTTCCAGATGCGCCGTGATCCGCTGATCTTCGACGCGACCTCGGCCGCCGGGAACATGATCATTCACGGCAGCCCGAAGTCCGGGAAATCGACCGCGCTGCAGACGTTCATCCTGTCGGCTGCCGCATTGCACTCCCCCGGCGATGTCACCTTCTACTGCGTCGACTACGGCGGCGGGCAACTGCACGGCCTTGAGGGACTGGCGCATGTCGGCAGCATCGCCAGTGCGTTGGAGCCTGAGCGCATTCGGCGTACCTTCGGCGAGCTGGAGCAGCTGCTGGCATACCGGCAACGCCTGTTCCGGGACCGCGGCATCGCTTCGGTGGCCCAGCTGCGGGCTTTGCGGGACAGCGATCCCACACTGCACGACGGTTACGGAGAGACGTTCCTGGTCGTAGACAACCTCTACGCGTTCAGTCGCGACAACACCGACCAGTTCAACACGCGAAACCCGTTGCTGGCCAGGCTCACCGAGCTGGCCAACGCGGGCCTGTCGTACGGCATCCATGTCGTGATCACGACACCGAACTGGATCGAGGTGCCATTGGCGATGCGTGATGCGCTCGGCCTGCGCGTTGAGCTCAAGTTGCATGATTCGGCCGACAGCAATGTGCGGGTACCGGGCGCACTGCGCCGCCCCGCCGAGAGCGTTCCGCACGATCAGCCGGGCCGCGGACTGACCATGCAGGCCGAGCACTTCCTGTTCGCCTCGTCGGATCCGCAGAGTGTCGAGTCGGTCAACGCCAACTACCCCGGGGCCAAGGCTCCCGCCGTCCGGCTGCTGCCGGCGGATCTGGCGCCGAACGCCATTGGGCCGCTGTACCCGGGGCGCGAGCAGGTCGTCATCGGCCAGCGGGAGCAGGATCTGGCGCCGGTGGCGCTCGACTTCGCACACAATCCGCTGCTGATGGTTTTGGGCGACACCGGATCTGGCAAGACAACGCTGCTGAGGCACGTCATCCGCACCGTCCGCGAGCATTCGGCGCCCGACGAGGTAGCGTTCACGGTCCTGGACCGGCGCCTGCATCTCGTCGACGAGCCACTGTTCCCGGATAACGAGTACACCCCCAACATCGACCGGATCACCCCGGCAATGCTGGGCCTCGGTGCGCTCCTAGAGAAGCGTCGGCCACCCGCCGGCCTGTCCTCGGAAGAGCTGCACAACTGGGTGTCCCGCGGCGTCACCGCACAGCGGCACTACCTGATCATCGACGATGTCGACCAGATCCCCGACGCGCCGGCCGTGAGCGGTCCATACATCGGGCAGCGTCCGTGGAACGCGATCACCGGCTTGCTCGCCGAGGCGCGCGAGCTGGGCCTCCGGGTGATCATCACCGCGCGGGCGACCGGTTCGGGCCACATCCTGATGACCAACCCGATGCTGCGACGCTTCCACGAGCTGCAGGCCAACACCCTGATGCTCAGTGGCAGCCCGCAGGACGGCGGCCGAATTCGAGGGCACCGCTTCGAGCGTCTGCCCGCGGGACGCGGAGTTCTGTTGTCCGATAACGATGTCCCCACATATGTACAGACCGTCAATCCACTCGTCAGCGAGCATGCCGCTCAAGGAAGGGAGTACCCACGATGATTCTCAACGTCGTTCCGGAAGGTCTGACCGCCACCAGTGCGGCCGTGGAGGCGCTGACCGCGCGCCTGGCCGCGGCGCATGCCGCAGCCGCCCCGGTGATCGGTGCCGTGGTGCCACCCGCCGCCGACCCGGTGTCGCTGGAGACCGCCGCCGGGTTCAGTGCGCGCGGAATCGAGCACAGCGGTGTGGCGGCCCAGGCCGTCGAGGAGCTGGGTCGCGCCGGGCTGGGCGTATCAGAGTCTGCGGCCAGCTACACCACCGGCGATATGCAGGCCGCGGCCACCTACATGATCGCGCGGGGCTAATTCGGTGTCCGCGCCCATCTGGATGGCGTCGCCTCCCGAGGTCCACTCGGCGCTCCTGAGCGCCGGACCCGGGCCGGGTGCACTGTTGGCCGCTGCCGCGCAGTGGCAGGCACTCTCGGTGCAGTACGCGACCTCTGCAACGGAGTTGGGGCAGCTGCTCGCCGCCACCACCGCCGGACCCTGGCAGGGGCCCAGCGCCACCCAGTATGTCGCCAGTCACGCCCCCTACCTGGCCTGGCTGACCCAGCAGAGCGCCATGAGCGCCACCAATGCCGTGCTGCACGAGACCAGCGCCGCCTCCTACATGACCGCACTGGCGGCCATGCCCACGCTTGCCGAGTTGGCCGCCAACCACATGATCAATGGTGTTCTGTTGGCCACCAACTTCTTTGGCATCAATACCATCCCGATCGCCCTCAACGAGGCCGACTACATCCGGATGTGGGTCCAGGCCGCCACCACCATGGGCGTCTACCAGGGTGTCTCCACCGCGGCCGTCATGTCGGTGCCCCCCACCCAGCCGTCACCCATGATCATGGCCCCGGGCGGCGAGATGTCCCGGATGGCCGCAGACATGTCCGGCATGGCCGCGCAGGCCCAGGCAGCCGAGTCGGGCACGGCGCTGGACAGCAGTGAAAGCTTCTTCCAAAAGCTGATGCGACAGATCCAGGAATTCTTCACGGACCCGCTGGGCACGCTGCAGCGCATGTTGCAGGACTTCATGAAGAACCCCCTCGAAGCGCTCATCGCCTGGGGTCCGCTGTTGTTCTTCATCGCGTATGAGGCGTTCTTCATCCCGTTCGGGTTCACCGCGTGGGGCATCATGCTGTCCGCACCGCTGTGGATACCGTTGCTCCTCATCGGCCTGGCCCAGCTTGTTCCCCAGGCACCGGCCGACGTGACCACGCCGGGCGATGAGCCGGGACGCGAACAACCTCGGGTTGAACGCAATTCGCCGCAGCAGGCCACCTTCGCCGCCGCCCTGCCCACGATGACATCGCCGCCAATCGGAGGGGGTGCGGGTGCAGGTGCAGCACCTGCCGGCGCGCCGGCACCGACTGCCGCCGCGGTGGCTACACCGGCGTATCTGGCCTTCGCGGTGCGCGAGGATCCTCCACCGGTACGTTTCGGACCCACCCTTAACGAAGGCAGCGGCGCCAAGGCGCCGGCGGCCGGAATCTCGGCAGCAGCCGCGGCCGCGGCCTCTGCTCGTTCGCGGGCCCGGCGTAAGCGCGGCGCCCGGATCAAAGACCCCGCCCCGCAGTACATGGACATGAACTCCACTGTGGAGCCGGACTTTTCCGAGCCCAGCGCGCGGCCCGTACGCGATGTGTCCGGCTCGGCGCGTGGTTCGGGCCAACTCGGATTCGCCGGAACCGTCCCCAAGTCGACGACGACCACGACGGCGGCGGGTCTGATCGAGCGCGAGAGCGCGATGGACGAACAGAACTCCATGGACAGCACCCGCACCATGCCCATGCTCCCCACCACGTGGGGCACCGACCCCGAGCCGCCCGAGGAACGGGGGGCGAGTACCTGATCCGCCACATGAGCACCACTACGGAAAGCACCACGGAAGTACATGAGCAAGAAACAGAGAATAAGGAGAGGATCATATGAGTCTGCTTGACGCACACATCCCCGCTCTGGTGGCCGCAGAGGGCACCTTCGGCGCGAAGACCGCGTTGATGCGCAGCACCATCTCGCAGGCCGAGCAGGCCGCGATGTCGGCGCAGGCCTTCCATGTCGGTGAGTCGTCGGTGGCCTTCCAGGCCGCGCACGCCCGGTTCGTCGAGGTGTCCGCGAAGGTCAACGCGCTGCTCGATATTGCGCAGCTGAACCTGGGCGATGCCGCCGCGACCTACGTCGCCGAGGATGCCGCCGCCGCCAGCCGTTACACCGGCGTCTAAG
>NZ_VTHB01000011.1 GCF_009729205.1 Mycobacteroides sp. CBMA 271
TCGAAGAGCTCATCACTCGCCAGCCCGGGTTCGCCAAGCACATGGTTCAGAGCGAGCCCAAAATCGCTTTCCTGGCGGGAAACCTGCCGCTGCTGCTCAAGGGCCTGGCCCGCCTCACCGGCGACGGTGCCTACGGCAACGCTTACATCTGCGACTTGAACATCAGCGGCTTCATGCCGGGTCTCAACGACGTGGTGCCGATCATCGTCAACGCCGCTACTCCCGGCAACGTCACGCAGCACACCCCACGATGCAGGAATATGGCCGATGGCTGATCAATCTAGGTGGCAGAAAATCAAGAACCGTCCGGTCGAGACATACAACAAGACCTGGCTGGGTTTCATCGCGATTGCGGTGATTGGGTCCTTGGTGGGCGGGATGCTGCTCGTCAAGGCCATCGGCTTCGGCTACACCACCTACACCGCCGAATTTGCGCAGGCAGCCTCGCTGCGCGCCGGTCAGCCCATCACTGTGGCCGGCATCCCGTTGGGCACTGTGACGAGCATGAAGCTGGTCGGCGATCACGTCGAGGCCAAGCTCTCGGTCAGCGACGACGTGAAGCTGGGCAAGGACACCAAGGCCTCGATCCGGGTCACCACCATCCTGGGCTCCCGATTCCTGGACCTGCGCCCCGAGGGCCCGGGCTCGTTGCCCAACAAGACGATTGACCTGGCGCACACGGAGGTCCCCTACGACCTGCAGGCCACCTTGAAGGACATCACCAACACCTTCGACCAGGTCAACTTCGACGACGTCGCCAAGTCGCTGAGCATTCTGGGCAAGCAGCTCGACGGACTGCCCGAAGTTGTTCCGCAGGCCATGCAGAACATTCAGACGTTGTCCTCGATCATCGCCGATCGCCGCGACCAACTCGGCACCCTGCTCAAGAGCACCGAGAAAGTCACCAACACACTGCATCGTCAGCAGCAGGGCGTCGGAACCCTGATCACCCAGGGCCAGAGCCTGATCGGCGAATTCGTGGTGCGCCGTGGCACCTTCCACGCCATGATGCAATCGCTGACCAACCTGGTCCAGCAGCTCAGCAAGATCATCATCAAGAACCGGCCGCAGCTCGACGACATGCTCAAGACGCTGCATCAGCTCACCGACATGCTCGGCCAACATGACGACCTGCTGCGCAATATCCTGCAGATCGCACCGGTGGCACTGCGCGGTGTCACCAATGCCACCGGCACCGGAAACGCCATCGAGTTCAACGCACCCAACGGTCTGGTCGTGGACTCCTGGATGTGCGCAATCAGCGGTCGCGCCAAGCAATTCGGCATGATCCAGTACTTCAAGGACTGCAAATGAGTAGCGGGAGGGGCCGGGCTGTCGCGGTCATCGCGGCGGTCGCATTGGCGGTCGCCGCCGCCGTCGGCGCGGGCGCGTACTTTGTGAAATCGAAGTTCGATCACATCACGTTGACCGCACAGTTCGATAATGCGTCCGGGCTCTACGAGTCCAATGTGGTTGCGGTGCTAGGCATGCCGGTCGGCACAATCACCAAGATCACCCCGAAGTCCGGGTACGTCGAGGTGCAGTTCACCGTCGACAAGGACGTGAAGGTTCCTCAGGACGTGCAGGCTGTCACTCTCTCGACGTCGATCCTGACCGACCGCCAGGTGGAGCTGTCTCCGCCGTATCGCGGTGGACCCACGCTCAAGGACGGCGACACCATCGGACTTGACCACACCAAGACACCCGTCGAGTTCGACCGGGTGCTGGGCATGCTGGACAAGCTCTCGGTGTCACTCAAGGGCGACGGCAACGGCCAGGGACCGGTGGGCGACATCATCAACGCGGCCGCGGGGGTCGCCAACGGTAACGGCGACAAGATCAAGTCCGGTCTGGACGAGCTGTCGAAAGCGCTGCGGCTCAGCTCGGAAGGTGGCGTGGCCACTCGCGAGCAGCTGACCACCATCATCAAGAACGTCAGCTCGCTGTTCGACGCTGCAGCGACCAACGACGGCAAGCTGCGCGAGTTTGCCGGCACCATTCATCAACTCAGCTCAATCATCGACGACGAGGCACTGGGCACCGGCAACACCGGACGCAAACTCAACGACCTGGTCAAGCAGACCGGCGATATCCTCGAGGCCAACCGCGACCACATCAAGGCATCGATACTCAACGGCAATACCGCACTGAAGACGGTCTCGGACAATCAACGTGAACTCTCCGAGACCCTCGACGTCGCGCCGCTGGCGGTGGAAAACCTGTACAACATCGTCGACCAGGACAATGGCTCGTTGCGCGCACGGTTCCTCACCGACAAGCTGCTGTTCGAGAGCCAGACCGGCAAGGAAATCTGCAACATGATGGGCCTGCGCCAGCTGGGTTGCAGCACTGGAACATTGGCAGATTACGGTCCCGACTTCGGACTGACGTACGTGCTCGACGGGCTTGCAGCGATGGGGCAAAAGTAATGGCGACACGCAAGCGACAGATCGCGAGGTTGACTTGCACGGCATCGGCGACCTTGGTGGCCGCCACGGTGCTGTCGGGATGCTCGACCAACGGTCTGGGCGACCTTCCGCTGCCGGCTCCCGGCGTCGGCTCGGGTGGCTACCACCTGACGGCGCTGTTCTCGAACATTCTGAACCTCCCCAACAACGCCAAGGTGAAGCTGGCCGGTGCGGACGTCGGCCAGGTTGACGACATGCGGGTGAGCAACTACACCGCCATCACCACGTTGCGCATTCTCGACGGTGTCCGGCTGCCCAAGGGCAGCACCGCCGAGCTGCGTTCCGCGACCCCGCTCGGAGACGTCTTCGTCTCGATCCGCCCGCCAGCGGGTGCGGGGTCGGACGCGCCGATCCTGCGGAACGGCGACACCATCGGCCTCGACTCGACGATGGCCGCCGCGACAGTGGAGTCGGTGCTCAGCTCAGCCGCGCTCGTCGCCAACGGCGGTGCGGTGCGCAACCTCACCAACGTCATCAATGGTTTCGGCAAGGCAACCGGCGATCAGGGCCAGGCGTTTGGCGACCTGATCAAGGACTCGAATCGTCTTCTCGGGACCTTGAATTCGCGGTCTACGCAGATCTCGGATGCGCTCACCCAGACCTCAAAGCTGGCCGATCAGCTCGACGCGAAGAACCAGACACTCACCGACATCGTCAAGGAGGCCGATCCGGCCACCGAGGCACTCGCCGCCAACACGGCACAGCTCTCCCAGTTGATTCTCCAGGTTGGCGCCACCACCAAGCAGCTGCAGAAATTCCCGTCGATCGCCGGTACCGACACCAGCGGGCACAGCATCATCAAGGACGCGAACACGGTGGCCAAGGCGTGGAACGATGTCGCACAGGACCCGACCATCGACATCAACAACCTCAACCGACAGATCACCACCCTCATCAAGTCCACGCCCAGCAATGCGATTTCGGTGCGCGTCAGCATCGACCGACTGGTGCTGGGATCGATACCGGATGCCGGGTTCAAGGGCGACGTCGGCTCGCATGGACCCAAGCGTTACAACTGGGCACAGCTGGTCGGCTCCTTCAAGTACACGCTCTGGCGCCTGCAGGAACGTGTCGTGGGTAAGGGTGTGTACGGCGACGACGTCCCGGTGCGGCCCAGCCCGACCGAACCCGGCGTCATCGAACGCGTTCCACCGGGCCCGCCAGTACCGGCTCCGTCGCCCCCAGGTGTTCCGGCACCGCCACCCGCCGGCCAGGCCGATCCTGCGTCAGCCCCCGCACCCGGTCCGGAGGGGATGGGCCAATGATCAATGCCATTGCCAACGGACTCGTCGGCAGCGTCCGAGCTGCGCATCGCAAGCGGATGTTGCTTTCCGGTATCGCGCTGGGAAGCGTGCTGCTGGTCGCCATCGGGTATCTCACGGTGGGCGCATTGCGGGTTAACCCGTTTGCGGGTTCCTACCAGGTCATGGTGCAGCTTCCGGAGTCGGGCGGTCTGCTGCCCAACCAGGATGTGGCACTGCGCGGCGTAAAGATCGGCACGGTGCAGTCGCTGGAAATCACCCAGCAGGGCGTCAACGCGATCGCCGAGATCCAGGGGAAGTACAAGATCCCCACTTCAGCGAAGGTACGCGTCACCGGTCTCTCACCAGCCGGCGAGCAGTACATCAACTTCGAGGGCGTCTCGGATAAGGGACCGTTCCTGCAGAACGGCAGTGTCATTTCCGAGGGCGCCCAGGTGCCCGTCACACTGGCCAAACTGCTTGCGGACGCGGACGGCCTCCTCGCCCAGGTGGACACCAAGAAGCTTGAGCTCATCAAGAAAGAACTGAGCCTGAGCAAGGAGGGCCCACGCAAGCTCACCGAGATTATCGACGGCGGTACCTTCCTGCTTAACACCCTCGATTCGGTACTGCCGGAGACCACCAGCCTTCTGCGGGACAGCCGCGTGGTGCTGACCCTCGCCGCGGACAAGAACTCAGGCATCGCGGCCACTGCGAACGAGCTGGGTCGCACCCTGCGCGGCATCGACAAGATGCAGAACGGCTACCGCACGCTCGTCGATCAGACCCCGAAGACACTGGGCGCGGTGGACAACCTGTTCGCTGACAACTCGGACACCATGGTTACCCTGCTAGGAAATCTTGCTACCGCATCAAGACTGCTCTACCTGCGCGTTCCTGCACTCAGCGCGCTGTTCCCCAACTACCGCGGATCGGTATTCGATGCATTGATGAGCATCATGCACGACGGCGGTATCTGGGCCACCGCCGATCTGTATCCGCGCTACGTATGCGACTACCCGACGCCGAGGATGCCGCTGTCGGCCGCCGACTACCCCGAGCCATTCCTGTACTCGAACTACTGCGCGGACCAAGATCCGGCGGTCCTGATTCGCGGCGCCAAGAACGCGCCACGACCAGCCGGGGACGACACAGCCGGACCACCTGCCGGAGCCGATATGGGCAAGAAGTCCGACCCAACGCCAAAGGGGCGTTTCCAGGTACCAACCCCATATGGTGGACCCACACTGCCGATCGAGCCCCCGCGTTGAGGCCTGACCTGCGATTCAGATTCAAGGAGCTACTACCGTGGTCGCTATGACCAAAGAAGACGTCGATTCCAAGAACGACGCCGATGCGGAGACCGCCGATGAAACGACGGCCGTAGACGCTGCTGACGAGACCGACGAGACAGCCACCGACGAGTCGGAGGCCAGCGAGGTCAAGTCCACAGCCGAGGAGGCCCCCGGCCTTGACGACTCAGAGGACGCCTCCGAGCGGCCGACCTGGGTGCGCTATGCGGTCGCCGGTGCCATCGCAGCCGTTCTGGTGGGTGCTCTGGTCGTGTCGGGCATCTTCGGCTGGAAGGTCTGGCGAGTACACCAGGTCGACGTAGCCGGCGAGCAGGCCCAGGCCGTCGCCGTCCCGTATACCGAGATCCTGACCAGCATCGACACCAACAGCATGGACGACAACTTCCGGCAGATCCTCAATGGATCTACCGGCGAGCTCAAACAGGAGTTCACCAAGGCCAGCGTGCAGCTGCGTCAACTATTGGTCGATAACAAGGCCGCCGCGCACGGCAAGGTCGTGAACTCGGCGATCGTGTCCAAGACTCCGAATAAGGTCGTGCTGCTGCTGATGGTGGATCAGAGCATTACCAATACCCAGCTGCCCGATCCACGGATCGACCGCAGCCGGATGAGAATCACCATGGAAAAGATCGATGGCCGCTGGCTAGCGAGCAAGCTGGAGTACCTGTAAACCGCCCTGAAAGGTAAGCATGCGGATTTCTAAGCTCTTCGCCGAGCGAGCAGCCCGAGGGGTTGCCGGGGCGGTCGTCGCTGCGGTGGCGACCAGCATCGCGGTCAGCAGTGCACCGCTGGCTTCGGCGTCGGCGCAGTCGTTCTGCGGCGAGCTCGGCGGTAATTTCGACGGGCTCTACTGCCGCACCGTGGTGTCCTCGCCGCGCAAGGCCGATCGCGATATCAAGGTCGCCATTCCCGAGTTTGTGGACAGCAACCCTGAGGTCCGCGAGTACCTGCGCAATCTGTACAACAACTGGAAAGCCAAGGGCGCTGACATGATTCAGGACAGCTATGGCGAAGAGAACTTCCAGGTGTTCAACCATGGCAGCACCACGTCGATCGTGTTCCATGAGGACTATCACGCCAACGGCCCGCAGGTGAACAACGCGTACCGGACCTTCAACTACGACGGTGGTAGGCGGCTGATGCTCAAGGACATTCTCAAGGGCGGCGACCTGAACGCCATCCCGCCAATTGCCGAACCGTTCATCATCGAGGCGCTGGACAGGTCGGCGCCGGGGCACACTCCGCAGACCTATCCGTTCACTCCCGACCGATGGACACCGGACAAGGTGTATTCCGGCGCGTACAAGGCGTGGGCGCTGACACCGGACGAGCTGATCATCTACATGCCGGATTACCCTGTGGCGCATGACTACCCGATCGATTACTCCCCCGGCCAGCGGGTGTACTCGATGGACGGCGGCACCGCCGAGGCGCATATCCCGATCGGCGCGATCGCGCCGATCCTGAAGCCGGGTTACGGCGGCTAGGGGCACCCTTTACGTCGAAACTGAAACCTCGCAGCGAAAGGCCGAGTGGTCGCCTACGTGGTTTCAGCCTCGACGAGTCACTAGATGCGTTCTAGCACGGCGCTGGCGCCATGACCGCCGGCCGCGCAAATACCCAGCAGCGCAATGCTCTTGCCGGTAATCGCCAGCTCGTTGGCCATGGTGGTGACCATCCGGGCGCCGGTGGCGCCGAACGGGTGCCCGATCGACACCGAGCCGCCGTGCACGTTGACTTTGTCGATGTCGGGTGTGCCCACGGCCTCGGAGCGACCGAGCCGGTCGGCGGCCCACTTTTTGGAGCCGAGGGCCTCCAGCACCGAAAGAGTCTGCGCGGCAAAGGCTTCATGGATATCGACGTAGTCGACGTCAGCGAGGCTCAACCCCGCCTTCTCCAGCGCACGGGGCATCGAGATCGCCGGACCGATCAGCACCTCATCGGCCGGATCCACGCTGACATAGCTCCATGACTTGAAGGCCGCCAACGGTTCGAGCCCCAGCGCGCGCGCCTTCTCCTCGCTCATGAGCAGCACCGCAGCAGCGCCGTCAGTAAGCGGGCTGGCGTTACCGGCAGTCACCGTGCCGTCGCGGTTGAAGACGGGCTTCAGGGTGGCCAACTTCTCCACGCTGGTGTTCTCACGGACCAAGCCGTCGCGGGTAACTGTCTTATGGTCGGGAGTGCCGACGGCCACCACCTCGCGATCGAAGCGTCCCGACTTGATGGCGGCGGCGGCGCGATGGTGCGAGCGGACGGCGAACTCGTCCTGCGCCGCGCGGGTGATGCCGTGGATCTTGGCCATCTTGTCGGCCGACTCCCCCATCACCTCGCCGGTGGTGCGCTCCTCGATCTTGGGACGCCGCGGGAGCAGCCCAGTGAACGGCGCCAAGCTGAGCGCGGCGTCAAGGTAGTCCTTTGGCTTGGGCTTTCCCAGCGCCAGCGGAGCGGCAGCGTGAATCAGCTTCTGCGGCAGGTTGACTCCGGCGTTCGAGGTGGAGTCCGAGCCGCCGGCGATCATGACGTCGTACTCGCCGCGTTCGATGGCGGCGGCTGCCGTGGTGATGGCCTGCAGCCCGGAGGCGCAGGCGCGGGTGACGGTGTGTCCCTCTACGCCGTGGCCGAGTTTCAGATCCAGCGCGATCTCACGGGCGACGTTCGGTGCGCCGGCCGGCAGGATCACCCCGCCCCAGACAATGGCCTCGATCTCGCTGGAGGAGATCTTGGTGTTGTCGAGTAGGCCGCGCACTGCCTCGTCGGCCAGCCCGATGGTGTCGATGCGGGTGAAGTCGCCGAAGGCACGAACGAACGGGGTGCGTGCGCCCGCAACAATGACGGCGCGACGCTTGGCAGGAGCGGTCATGGCGGCGAGCCTACTCGCGAGTCAGTTGCCTGTTTACGCGGGTTCCGCTTTCGTAAATCGACGCGGCGACACCTCAGTGAGCGCCGCACCGGCGCCCAGCTCCAGCGCCGCAAAGAACCCCGTGGGCCAAGGCCGTACCCGCCGCTCGAAGCCTCCGGACAGGAGCCGCGTCAACCCCATGCCGTAGCTGGCGTACCGAACCGCGGCGCGTAGACCCGCGGACCGCGGATCGTCGCCACCGGCCCGCGCCAGGGCCACCGCGAAGGCCAACGGGATTCCTCCATACACCGCACGGATCTCGGTGCGGGACTCACTGGTTGGTGCGCCACCACCGAACATCTGTGGCACCAGTGCGGGTTTCACGAGGGCGAAGATGCCGATTCCCGCATACAGCCCGGCCGCCGCTTTGCGCAGTGTCGCGTTGTGACTCATGACGACGATGCTGCCAGCGCGACGCGATGCTGACACTGCCAATCGGTGCCAGATCCCGACGAATGCATGCCAAACGTCATGCCGCCGTCAGATCCTTGGCCAGCTTGGTGGCACCCATGCTCATAAAGCCGCCCGTAAGCGCAACTAACGGAACCGATGCCCGCTGCGGCAGGTCGCGCTTCATGAGGTGTGCCGCACCGTGCAAGGTGTCAGTGATGTCGACCATCAGCGCGAGCCGCTGCCACCGAAATCGCTCGGACTCCGCCGAAGTGAGGTATCCGAGGCCCAGAGCGATCGCCCGGACACCGAAGATCCGGGTCATGTACGCCAGCGCGGGTGTTGGCTCGACGCCAAGAATCTTCGCGAGGGTGTTGGGTGCCGCGAGCGCCGCAACGCCGGAGACAATGCGTCCGACGGCAAGTGCGCGCAGTGCTGTTGCGATAGCCATGTCCGCGATGCTGCCAGCACACAACGCCCAGAACACCGCCGTTGCGTGCCAAACCTCGCCAGATGCCCGCCAATCCCTCGAGGCCGTCACGAGCCAGGCGTAGCCGTCAGCAACTATCGGTAGTAGCGTTCCCTGCGTGAATGACGCCACGGGGAACTTGATGGATGCACCGAAGTGAAGGCGCCAACGCTCCGCGAAGTCCTCGTCACGGCAACAGCGCTCGCTATCGGAGTGGCCGGAACCTTGGCTTCGATCTCCGCGTGCAGTCCCCAGCCATCGACAGAAGCCGAACTCACCCGTATCTATCAGGAGGCCGCACAAGCGGTCGCCGACAAGAATGTGAATGTCTATAACGCACTGGCATGCGAGGACCAGCGCTGGACGAGTATCAACACCGTCTATGACCGCGACAATGAGCGCCCCGACTCATTGAATCCGCTGTCATTGAAAGACTTTTCCGTGCACACCGACGTTGCGTTGGCGCGGGTTGATCGTGGCCCAGAGAAGGCGTACGACCTATACAAGGCCGATCAGATCGCGTTCCGCAAGGAGAACGGCGGCTGGAAGTACTGCGGCGGCATTACCGCGGTCGGGATCACGGCCGGCCAACGCGCTATCGCGCCGGCGCGCTAGAACCGTCACAACCCGCTACGCACCCGCACCAGGGCTAGCCGAACCGTCCGCCGTATAGGACTTGGCACCGGTTCCAGCCAGCTGGCCGCCCTCGACGATCAGGTACTCGTCACGGATCGGTCGTCGGTCCAGGAAGTCCTCCAGAATCTCCCGGGTGCCGGCCGCATACCGCGCTTGTGCCGACAACGTGGTGCCAGACACATGCGGGGTCATCGCCTCATGTGGCATCGAACGCCAAGGGTGGCCGGGCGCCGGCGGTTGCGGGTACCAGACGTCACCGGCGTAACCGGCGAGCTGGCCGCTGCGCAGAGCATCGACCACCGCGTCACGGACCGTGATCTCGGCACGGGCGGTGTTCACGATGTATGAACCGCGGCGCATCGAGTTGATCAGATTCGCGTCGAAGAGATGGTAGGTCTGCGGGTGTAGCGGGGCGTGAATGTCTACTATGTCGACCGCGCTGACCAGCGAATGCACATCCGGGTGATAGGTGAGGCCCAGCTCCTGCTCCACCTCAACGGGCAGCCGACGGGTGTCAAAGTAGTGCAGCCGCACATCGAAAGGCTTGAGGCGGCGCATCACGGCCTGGCCGATGCGCCCGGCGGCGATGACGCCGACGTCGAATCCCTCAAGGTCATAAGCCCTCTCGACACTGTCGGCGATATTCCAGCCTCCGTCGACCACCCACTGATGGGACGGCAGATAATTGCGCACCAGCGCGAGGATCTGCATCACAGCATGCTCGGCGACGCTAATGCTGTTGCAATAGGTGACCTCGGCGACGGTGATACCCGCCTTGATGGCCGCGTCCAGGTCGACGTGGTCGGAGCCGATACCTGCCGTCAATGCCAGTTTGAGCTTGGGCGCCTTGGCAATCCGTTCCGCACTGAGGTAGGCGGGCCAGAAAGGCTGTGAGATCACAACATCGGCGTCGGGCAGCTCCTTCTCGAAAACCGAGTCGGGGCCATCTTTATCCGACGTGACCACCAGCTCATGCCCCTGCGTCTCAAGGAAACGGCGTAAGCCAAGTTCCCCGGAAACACACCCCAGCAACTCGCCCGGGGTGAAGTCGATCGCCGTCGGTGTGGGCAGGGTCTGCCCATCGGGGTAACCACCGACAGCCGGGATCGAATCCCGCGCATACACAGGCGGGTAGCCCGTCACCGGGTCCGGATACAGCACACACAAGATCTTCGCCATGACCACTCCTCGTTCGGCGGTCGTGCGGGCCGCCAGTCCTGTTGATGCAGATGACTTTTCAGCCATCCGACGCGCCATCTATCGACGCGCTCTCAGTGTCGAACGCGGCGTAGCGAGGTGTCCAAGACGAAGTTCCGACCGGCCGATAAGCGGCCCCGATCAGGCCTGGTCGAGCGGCACCGTTGCCGCCAACGCGCGTGCCAGCAGCGATGCAGGCTCACCGGCACTGCGCACCAAGGCCACTGGCGACCCAAGTGTCGGGGCCTGCAGCTCCACGATCCGGGTGCCGGCCGGTGGAGGGACGGTGGCGAACCAGGTCCGCGCAACAATCGTCGCCCAGCGTCCCGTGCCGACAAGTGCCAGCAGGGTCGCGACGGAGTCAGCCTCCAGGCGCGGCGACACCGTCAGCCCGCGCTCGACGGCCGCCTCGTCGATCCGATCACGGTCACGCATTCCCTTGTGTAGCAAGCACATCGGCAGACCCATTGCCTCGGACCAGTCGACTGGATCGGCGGTATCGCGCAGCAGCCCTTCGCCCGCCACCAGCACGTAGCGCTCCTCGTAGAGGCGGGTTACGTCGAGCCCTTCGGTCCGCAGCCCGTCGTCGTAGACGACACCGGCATCCAATTCGAACCGCCGGATGCGGTCCAGGATCTCCGCGGACCGCAGGCTGGATTCGATCCGCACCCGTACCAACGGGTGCTCGGCGCAGAACCTGTCGGCGATAAGCGCGATCCGGGTGGCCGCACCGGGAACAACTCCCAGCCGCAGCTCGCCGGTGAGTCCGCTGCGCAGCGCCGTCACCTCATGCTCCAGCGCGTCACGGTCGGCGAGAATCCTTCTGGCCCGGAGGACCAGACGTTCGCCTTCCGGCGTCAGGCCCTCAAAGTTCGACCCGCGCAGCACCAGGGGGACGCCCAACTCGTGTTCGAGCTTGCGAATGGCCTCCGACAGCGCGGGCTGGGAGACGTAGCAAGCCGATGCGGCCCGGGCAAAGTGTCGTTCCCGCGCCAGCGCCACGAAATATTCGAGCTGACGGAACTGCATGGCTCGTTCTACCACGAGCGATCGGGAGCGCCTATCGGTTCAGCGGCGATGTGTCTTGGACAGGCGTGGCCGGTGGCTCACACACTGGAGCGAATCATCGCCCGACGATCGGAGAATGGCCGTGGGCCGTCAGGACCACCGCCATGCCTTCCGGGTGGCGGGCGGCCTCGCAATACCCGGGGCGATGCTGCTGGCCGTCGGACGGCCCGATCTGCTGGTGTACATCGTCTTTGGTTCCTTCGCCGGGGTCTACGGTCGCCTCGAACCGGGCCGTCGACGCACCCGGCACCAGCTTCAGGCAGGCCTCCTGCTCTCAGCTGGGGTTGCCCTCGGTGTAGTGCTATCGACGCTGCACGCGAGCACCTGGATGCTGGTGACGGTCGAGGTCGCGTTCGCGGCTACGGGGTCGGTCGTGGCGGACATGTTGCGCCTGCGGCCTGCCGGGCCGTTCTTCTTCCTCTTCGCGACCGGGGCCACCGCCACCGTCCCGTCCGGGCTGGTATCCCCGCTGAGCGCCATCGGACTGTGCGTAGGTACCGCGCTGCTGTCGGTATTGATTGGCCTAACCTGGTCATCCGGTAGCAACCAAGCGCCACACAAGCATCCGCTGCGCCTCACCCCCGATGTGTGGGTGCATGCGCTGCGGTACGCATTGGCCGTCTCGGTGGCCGGCGGTGCGGATCTGCTGCTGGGCTTCGATCACGCCAACTGGGCGATGGCCGCCGCAGCCGTGCCGCTGGCCGCCATCGACAGTGATAGGCCGTCGGATCGCGACATCGCGCTGGTGTTGGTGCGCGCTGGGCACCGGACCGCCGGAACCTTGGCGGGTCTCATGCTCACCGGCGCGCTTCTGGCGCTGGGGCTTCCGCCGATCTTGAGCGGCGCATTGGTGATCGCGCTGCTATTTCCCACCGAACTGTTCATGACACGCCACTATGCGCTGGCGGTCGGCTTCTTTACTCCACTCGTCATGTTGATGACCGAATTGGCAGATCCCACAGACCCGTTCAGATTGATGCTGCATCGGGGCATAGACACGGTCATTGGCGTCGGGGCCGGGGTGGCCGCCGCCGTGCTGATCGGCAGGCGGAAATCTAGAGAATCTCGTCGACGATCTCGGTTGGGCGCGCCATGCGAGTGCCCTTCGCGGTGACGACAAACGGACGCTGAACCAACTTCGGATGGGCGATCATGGCGTCGAGCAAATCGTCGTCCGACGCGTCGGCGAGGCTCAGCTCCTTGTATTCGGCCTCACCGGTGCGCACCGCCTCCCGCACGGTCAAACCCGCATCCCGAATCAGCGTCTTCAGCTGGGTCTTGGTGAGCGCGTCATCGAGGTATTTCACGACGGTGATAGTTGCTCCCGCCTCCTCGAGCCGCGTCAGCGCCTGGCGGGATTTCGTGCACCGGGGGTTGTGGTAAATGGTTGCGTCCACGGCTTCAACCTACAGGTAAGTGCCCACCGGCAGTTCAGGCTTGAACCGGCCACCTGACACCGTGACCCGCAGTGCTTCGGTGCTGACGGTGCCATCATTGGCGAGCACCGTGCGTCGAACTATCTCGCGAACGTCGGCACCAGTGGAGTTCTGGGGCAGGTCGTTGCAGACTCGCGCGGCGTCGATGCTGCCCCCGCCGGGAATGTCGGCGAGGTAGGTGTCCATGATCTCGGCCAGCACGACACGAGTCGGGTAGCCGATCTCGATGATGGAATCGAAACGCGCGGAACGGATTGCGGCACCATCGAGAGTTGTCACCTCGTTGGTCGATGCGATGGTGAGAATGGGCGAGTCGACGTGCGCATCCATGGCAGACAAGAATTCGGCGAGAGTGGTCCGCTGCCCGCTGGAGCTGCGACGGTTCTCGAGGTACAGGTCAAGATCTTCCAAGATCACCACGGCTGGCCCAAATCTGTTGGCTTCCTTGTACACATCGGAGAGCACCCGCGCGCCCGCGTGAGAGTCCACGAACATCACCGTGAACTCGCCGACGAGCTCGCGCGCCACGACCTTGGATATGGCGCTCTTGCCCACACCGGGCGGGCCGACGAGCAGAATCCCTCGACGCACCCCCAGGCCCAGCCTCTTCATGGTGTCTCGCTGACTGGTGACCGATGCGATACCAATATCGATCTCGTCCCATATCTCCTGCGAAACAATGACATTCGATCGGTCATCCTTGGGTGATTCGCGCAGCTCGACAGTCATGCCGTTCACGCAGGACACGTTGAGCACGCGGCCACGGAACAGATTCCGCTCACCGCGCGCCCGGTCGCTGATCGCACGAAGCGTCGAGTTCGCATAAGCGCGATCCTCGGGGCGCACAAAGACCATCAGCTCGGAAGAACCCCCGCAGGTGGTGCGGTCGACGATCCGAACCGCGATGGGAGATGGGCAGAACCGGCCCGGCGCGAAGAACAACGTCATATCCGCCGGAGGTGACAGCGTTTCGTCGCCAACATCGACGGATCCCCAGCGAGGCGGGTCGTCCCACTGATCGGGTCCGAGGATTGGCCCGTACTCAGCGATCAGATCCCCCAGCACGAGACCCACCGTGGTGTGTTCGACGGCAGAAAGATTGCGAGTTTCTTTGACCAGCTCCACTGCAGGAGTGCCGAAATGCTTAGCGAGAAACGCGTCCGCCGTGTTCTGCGGACTGGCTGCGCCCACGAGAATCTGGCCGAGGAGCTCCAGAGCGCGACGCACGTCGCTCTGCTCCCCGGCGAGCACTTCTCGTAGCTCGACAGCCGGTGAAAACATAACGGGACAGAATGCACAGGGGCGCTCTCGGTGCGCAAGGGAATTAATACGCAGCACGCATGACTTCAGAAATCTCTTTTGTCACTTGCGTTTCAAGGCTCGGTTACTTGTCGGTGGGCGCGGTTACGATTCGCACATGCGTTCGATTGAAGTGTTGGAGGCGGCCGTCGATGCCTTCTGCGCTGAGTCGATCGAGGGGCTCACTGCCGCTGAGGCGTTGACGGTTCTGGCCCGGTTGGAGGTGGTGCAGCGACGTCTGTCGGCCAGCGGGCTGGGGTTAATCCCGAAGGTGACAACGCAAGCTTCCCCGGTCGAGTTGGGTGGGACCTCGTTCCAGGATGTGTTGTCACGGCGGCTGCATATAAGTAAGGGCGCCGCGCGGCGAAGGATCTCCGATGCCGAGCAGTTGGCCCCACGCCGCGCGTTGACCGGAGAAGCGTTGGCACCACAACTACCGAACGTGGCGGACGCATTCGGGCGCGGCGAGGTCGGCGAGGAGCATGTGCGGATCATTCGGCAGTTCTTTGACCGACTGCCCGCGGTAGTGGATGCGCCGACCCGTGCACGCGCTGAACACCAACTCGCCACGATGGCGGCCCAGTTTCGGCCCGAGCAGTTGCGTACCGGCGCCGAACGCATGATGGCGCTACTGAACCCCGACGGCGAATTCTCCGATATCGACCGGGCCCGGCGCCGCGGGTTGACGATCGGGCAGCAGGGTTTCGACGGTATGTCACCGATCTCGGGTTTGTTGGATCCGGAAACCCGCGCCTATCTGGATGCCGTGTTCGCCAAGCTCGCCGCACCCGGCATGTGCAACCCGAACGACCAAACACCCACCGTGGACGGGGAACCCACACCCGAGGCCGCAGAACGCGACACCCGCACCGGCGCGCAACGCAACCACGACGCCCTGCGCGCCACCCTGCGATCAAACATCACCTCGGGCGAGTTGGGTTCCCATCACGGACTCCCCGTGGCCGTCGTCGTAACAACGACCCTTA
>NZ_VTHB01000012.1 GCF_009729205.1 Mycobacteroides sp. CBMA 271
AGTCGACCTTGGCCTGGTTGTTGTTGACCAGCTCGATCTTCTCGACGCGACCGACGCGCACGCCTGCCATTCGGACGTCATCGCTCTCGCGCAGCCCGTACGCATCGGAGAAGATCGCCGAATACGAGGTGGTGCCGCCGGATACATCCCGGCGCAGCGTGGCGTACACCAGCCACGTTAGCGCCAGCGCTACCACCATGAAGACCGTGAGCGCGATCAGCGGACCGCGGAACTTCATTTGGAACCTTCCTTCGCGACCGAAACCGTGGTGCCGCGCACCACCGGGCCGAGGAGCAATTGGGTCGCGGAGCTTGCCGGCTTATCGGTAATGACACTGAGCTGAGCGCGCTCGAAGGTGCTGCCGACGGGGCCGACGGATCCACCGAACGATGCGGGCGCGATGGGTGCTCCACCGCCGTCATGAGCACCTGGGGCCACCGGTGCGGCCGGAATCGGCGGTGGTGGTGGCGGAGGAGGTTCCAACAGGTCGGGGTCGGCCGTACCGGGTACGCGGGGTGATGGGTTGGGCTGCCACGGCGGCAGCGGAGGGTTCGGGTCCGTCAGGTTCGGCCCGCCCGGCGGCACGACGTACGGCGGGCCCACTGCCACCAAATTCCCTTCAGGCCCCACCACGGTTCCGGGGGGCGGCTGCAGATCCTTGGGCACCTTATAGTTCTGGGGCAGCAGTGTTTCGGGCATATCGGGGCGCACCACGAGCTCGGGCGCGGTGAAGCAGCTCGGGCCCTTCATCTCGCCGTAGCGTGGACAGTCCGCGCGTGTGTAGGTGGAACCCGGGGTCAGTGACAGGTTCACGCGCATGTTGCCGGTGTCCACGTCGCCCAGCCAGGGATTTTCGAACCATTTCGTGCCCATCTGGGTGATCTTCTGGAAGATCATCTGGAACTTGTTGGCGTTGTTGGAGAAGGTGCCGATGACGGGAGTCAGTTCGGTGGTGATGCCGATCAGCTGATCGGTGTGGTTGTCGAAGGCCTGCCGAGTGGTGCCCACTGTGGTGAGCCCGCCGTTCGTCAGGGCCGTCAGCTGCTCGCGCTTCTCGACGAAGGTCTGCATCGGCTTGACGGCACTGTGCAGTGAGTCGAGCAGCTCGGGTGCGGAGTTCTTCAGCCCCTCGGTGGCCTCGAGCAGAGCCTTGACGGTGGACGGGCCGTTGTCGGTCACCACGATCTCGTTGAGCTGAGCGATGAGGCGGTTCAACTGGGCGCCGCCGGTGAGCAGCTTGACGCGGCGGTTGTCGGTGGCGGCGCCGATGGCCGCGAGGATGCCGGTGGAGTGGTCGTCGCGACCGCGGCCGGTGGCGGTCAGGACGTCGCGAAGCTTGCTCACCGTGGTCTGGAAGAGGACGGTCGGCAGCTGAGTGTCTTCGGCGATGTGGGCGCCTTGACGAATCGGTGCGCCGGGACCGCGGTCCACCAACTGCACCGAGGACACCGCGAACACATTGCTGGGAACCACGCGGGCGGTCGCGGTACTCGGGATGGACTTGGCGTACTGCGGCTTGAGGTTGATGTGCACGAAGTTGGGCTGGCCGTTGGAGGCCGGTATGACGCCGTCCACCTCGCCGACGAGTACGCCGTGGTACTTCACATCGGATTTCTGCGGCAGGCCGTCACCGACGTTGTTGAGATCAGCAACCACGCGAATGAAGTCGTTGAGACGTCCTGTGGACTTCAACAACATGAGACCGGTGACCAGTGCGGCCACCACGATCATCGCGACGCCGGTGCCCAGCAGGAGCTTCTCGGATGGTCCACGGCCGTCCGTTTCAAAGGAATTCGACGCCATTAGCCACCCAACCTCGCTCCAGCGTCGACGCTCCAGAGCGCCATGGTGAGCAGCATGTTGACGATGATCACCAGGGTGATGGCCGCGCGCATAGCGTGCCCTGCGGCAACGCCCACCCCCTCGGGGCCGCCGCTGGCGTAGAAGCCGTAGTAGCACTGGATGGTCGAGGCCAGCCACACAAAGATGATCGCCTTGATGACCGAGTAGAAGATGTCGATACCGCTGACGCCGATACCGAAGTAGTGCAGGTAGGAACCGATGGATCCACCGCTCATGATCCCCACCATGACCTGGCATGACAGGTAGCTGACGGCGAGGCATGCGACGTACAGCGGAATGGTGACGACAGTGGCCGCCATCAGGCGGGTGGTCACCAGGTAGGGGATCGGGCGGATCGCGATGGATTCCATGGCGTCGATCTCTTCGGAGATGCGCATGGCGCCCAGTTGGGCGGTGAAGCGGCAGCCGGCCTGGGTGGCGAAGGCGATCGCCGCCATGATCGGCGCGAGCTCGCGGGTGTTCACCAGTGACGAGATGATGCCGGTGGCAGGCCCCAGGCCCAGCAGATCCAGGAAGTTGTAGCCCTCGATGGCCACCAGACCACCGGCGATGACGCCGAGGACGATCATGACGCCGGCGGTACCGCCACCGACGACGAGCGAGCCATTACCCCAGGCGATATCGGACAGGTGCCGCAGGAACTCTTTCCGATAGTGGCGGAACACGATCGGGACACCGGCGATCGCGCGGAAGAAGAAGGCGACCGTGTGACCGAGCCGAGTGATCGGCTTCTGGGCCTTGTTGTAGAGGCCGACGAAGGGCCGCGCAATCGGGGGTATATAAGTTGATGCGGTCATGTCACAGCCCCGTCCGCGGGAACATCATGATGTACAGCTGGCTGATGGCGAGGTTGACCGTCATCAGCAGCAGGATCGATTCGACGACGGCTGCGTTCACCGAGTTGGCGACACCGATCGGGCCGCCCTTGGTGGACAGGCCCTTCTGGCAGGCCACCACGGCCACGATGGCGCCGTAGATGACGGCCTTGATGAGGGCCAGGATCATGTCGCCGGGAGTCGCGAAGGCGGAGAACGTCGTGACGAAACTGCCTGGGGCGCCGTTCTGCCAGTAGACGTTGAAGAGGTAAGCGCCCAGGAATCCCACAAAGCAGACCACGCCGGTGAGGGCGATACCGATCATGATGGCCGCCGCGAAGCGGGGGACGACCAGTCGCCGGATGACCGAGACACCCATGACCTCCATGGCGTCGGTCTCTTCGCGCATGGTTCGTGATCCGAGGTCGGCGGTGATGGCCGAACCGACGGCGGCGGACATCAGTAGTGCGGCGACGAGCGAGGCGGCCTGCCGGATGATGGCGATGCCGCTGGCGGCACCGGCCAGTGAGGTCGCACCCACCTGGCCCGCGAGGAGGGCGAACTGGATCGAGAGCGTGACACCGATGGGCAGGGTCACCAGGATGACGGGGACGACGGCGGTACCGGCCTGGAAGGCGCCCTGCCTGACGAACTCCTGCCATTGGAACTGTCCGGTGAACAGGTCCACGAAGAACCACTGGATGGTGCGGACGCCGAGCATGAACTGCTCGCCGACGGTCTTGAGGGATTCGAGAGGATGACGCTTGACGTACCCGGTCGTCCAATCCTGGATGGCCGCGACGCCGTCAGTGGTGGCGCGGCGCTCGTCGTGTGTGGTCATCGCAGGTGGCCCACACTGAGGCAGCTCAGAGCGGTTGCGGCTACGGCGATCAATACAGCTCCCTGTGTGACCTGGAACACAAATCCCAGCAATCTGCGAGTACGTCTCGGACATCATGGGCTATTCGGTTCCTGGATGCACGCGAAACGCGAAAATGGATTCAGTGGTGAACGTAAATTGACGGTCGTCTACTGGGGTTGTAGTACCCCTGCGTCGCGACGAGTCGGTTGTTTGCCGCGAGGGTCTGACTGCTTGACGTAAACGCTTGTTGACGCATTCAGCTAACTTTCATCAACCTCTTTGCGTGAGTATGGCCCTTGCCTGCGCGGGCGGCAGCGACCGAGGGCAATGTGGTAACGGGGCGCTACCACATTGCCGCAGGTAGACACGTTTGTGAAATGACGGCTATGAGGTGGGTCACACGTTTACAGTGCTGCTCACGTTTCAGGTTTCCTCAACGGAGAGGGGTTGTGGCCTTGTCCACACGTCATCGAAAGTCATCAAAGAAGGCTGTCGTACAGCGGACTGTGACCGCCGCGGGGGCAGTCGCCGCGACTGCCAGCTTGGCGTTCGTGGGGCCCACCGCGCAGGCCGCCGCCGCCGCGCCGGACTACAAGGGCGCGGTCACCGACTATAAGGACGCGCTCAATAGCTACTTGGCCGGAACTAATGCGATCGGATCGGCGGCTTCGGGCGTCTGGAATCCCATCGCGGGACAGACCGGCGGACTGCTGCCGACGTTCGGGACGTCGTACGAGCACAGCGATCTGACCAGAATCGCAGACCTCCCCGATGTGCTGCGCAACCTGGCGAGCACGCCGCTCCCGACTGGAGTGCCTGGGGCCATCCCGAGCATCAAGATTCCGGGCCAGGGGTTTGTGAACCTCCCGCTGCCTACGACCATCCCGGGCGCGAACCTGCTGAATACTTTGGCGAACACGCTGGATGGGCTGATCAACCTGCCGGTGATCGGGCCGATCGTGACCCAGCTGCCGCCGTTGAGCGGAATCGTGCAAGGCCTCGTCGCGGAGCAGGACAAGTTCACGGCTGCCTACAGCTGGCCAATGTTTCAGATGAGCGGTCTGACCACCATCATGAATACGTTCATCCAGACCCCGAGTGGGTTGATCATCGATCCTCCCAAGATTCTGGGTATCGACCTCCCCCCGCAGACGATCATCCCGAACGGCACGCTGCCCAATGTCACTGCCTGGGTCCCGATGGGAGCTGGGAACTACAAACTTCCGTTGGGGATGGAGACGGGATGGTGGGCGACCGCACCCACGTTGATCGTCGACGGCGGGGCAGTGAACATTCCGCAGACCGTGCTGTCGATCCCGATGTGGGCCAATGGCATCACGGCGCCGCTCGGGCTGGGGCAGGCCGGTCAGTTCAACGCGCACGTTCTCATCCCGACGCAGAACGGTGTCTACTCGCCGATCGGTACAACGCTGTCGAACTTCTCAATTCCGATGCTCGGTCTCGGCATGACGAACCTCAATGTGACCACCGGGAACTATCTCGGCACCAATGGGTTCAACATCAACAATGGGCAGAACGTCATGGTTCTCCAGACGCCGTTCTCCGGTGCGCTGCCGGTACCCCTCGTCTACTCACTCGGTGGGTTCAACATGGGGACCGAGGGCATGGGCTTCACCCTGCCGTCGCTGTTCGGCGTCGGTCTCATGCCGACATTCCAACTCGGCACGGCACCCGGAGCCAACACGCCGCTCGGAATCATCCCGCCCAACCTGATTCCTACCGGCGGCATCGTGCCAACCCAGCTCATCACCGTCTCCGGCTTGATCAGCGCGGCACTCGGAATCCCCGACCCGACAGTCGAACTCGCCAAGGCCCTGACTCCGCTGTACAAGGGTCTGGTCACGCCTGCCGTGACGCCCGTCTCGGACCTGCTCACGCAGCAGTACGGGAATCTGTTCAACGGGGCTGCGTCCAACACCTTGCAGGCATCCAAGTTCTACAAGGACGTGATGACGCAGCTCGGCGGCCTGATCGGTGCCGCCCCGGCGCCGCTCTCGTCTCCGGCGCCGAACGCCCTGGCGGCAGCGGAGACTCCCGCACCCGAGGCGAAGGAACTGAGTACCCCGGCGCCCGAGGTCAAGAGGCTCGAGGCTCCGACGCACGATCTCACGTCGAATCTGGTTGCCGTCAAGGACAAGCTTGGCGAGGGCGCGGTTGTCGAGAAGGTCACGTCCGCAAAGGTTTCCGCGCCGGCAGCGACTGGATCGGAGGTGCCGGTCAGTGAGCATGTTACCCAGCCTGCTGACGCCGCCGCTCCCGCGCAGGACATTGCGAAGGAGGCCCCCAAGGCCGAGGCGAAGGACGGCTCGAAAGATAAGGAGAAGCCCGCCAAGCCGGCGGTGAAGGAGAAGCTGCAGGACAAGGTCGACAAGGCGAACAGTGCGCTCAAGGATTCGGCAACCGGGGCTATCAAGCAGACGAGGGGTGCAATCACCTCCACGGTGACCAACACCATCGAATCTGCGACGTCCACCCAGTCTGAATCCAAAGCTGCTGAGGAGAAAAAGGATTCAAACACGTCGTCTGTGACCAAGAATGACTCCGGCAGCGGCGAGCACCACGAAGATTCCTCGGGTACCTCCAACAAGCAGAAGGTCAAGGTGGCCTCGCCCAGCGAGTCGGGTGGAAAGCATCGCGCACCCGATGCGTCATCGAGCACGGGCGGTGGTTCAGAGAGTTCGGGCGCCCATGGCGGATCCGCTTCGAGTGGAGGAAAGCACTCGGCCGGCGACTAGGGCTTATCTTGTTGTCCGGATGCCGCTGAGCCGGTTTGACGGCGCCGTCACGTGATCGGAAACGGCGCAACCGGTTTGCTTAGTCGGATTCGCTGAAGTGCCCACCACGTCTCAAGTGCAGTATCAGCGTTGTCGAGATCGACGCCGAGGAGCTCTTCGAATCGGTGTATGCGATAGCGAATGGTGTTGGTGTGCACGTGCATGGCTTCTGCGGTGTGATCGACGCGTCTATTGTTGATGAAGTAGTGGTGCACTGTATCGAGGACCACGGCAGCCGCCGCTCCGTCCCCGAGAGGCGTGACATATCGGCGGACGAGTTCGTCGCCAATCTCGGCGTCGGCCAGCACGGCGGGGAGCAGTCCAAGATCGGCTAGATCGTGAATTCCTGTCAGCCCGAAGGCCTCCGCGGTTGCCATCGCTCTGGTTGCATGCCGAAAGGATCGTTCCATCTGGTCAAGCCTCGCGGAGGGGCCGATTCCGATGGCGGCATCGATCGTGCCGGTGGGTGGGTCGTCCATGATGCCGGCGACATCGCCGTCGACAAGTGCGATCAGGCTCCGAGGTCGGTCACTGCTGTGTGCCCCTTCGAACAGACGTATGAGTCGATCGGCCGGTGCTGCTGCAGTTGGCCGGGCGCGGATGGCTCGATACTCGCGGCCGGTGTCGAGGCCGTAATGGTCGGCGCGGAAACGAATCTCGGCTGGCCCGAGAGTGCCAAGCAGGATGGCACGGACAAGGTCGGCGCGATGCTCTTGGGCATGCCGGGCCCGTTCAACCTCGACTTGGTGATGGCCGCTGGCGATGGCGTGAATTGCGGCGTCACTGGTTTGGAGAAGTTCGGTGATCGTATCGAGCAGAACGTGATCCGGGACGTTACGTTCACGTCCGGATGAGATCAGCTCGTCGGCGATTGTCCGGATTGCTATTCGCCAGGCGCTGAACATGTCGGTTACCGGTACGTCCTGACGGCCCCGGGCCTCACCGTGGGCGGTGAGCACCGCTAGCTCAGTTTGAGTGAATTCGCGCCCTTCGGCGACGACCTGCAGCAGCCGGTCGAGGGTAAGAGTGGCATCGGGAAGTAAGAGAGCGACATCCAGGCGCGCGTAGTTGGGAATGTCAGCGCGCATCCGCGCGATCAGCTGTGGCACGAAGGATTGGGTTCTGCTGATCAGATTGGTCAGCAGGTTCCGCTGGGCGACCTGGGCCTGGTTCGATGGAATGCTCTGCATGTTCGCCGCAGCCTAGCCCTTTTTGGACTTAGCGACAATCAGATTGATGAGACTTCGGTCGTCAAGCCATAGCCAGCCGCCCCCGGTCTGGTTAATCATTGGTAGATGGCCTGAATGCCTGACGTTCCCACGCAGATCAAAACCGCGGCCCATGCCTCAGTTGTAGTTATCAACAAGCCGACGCTGCGTCACTAACCCCAAGATCATCGAAGGAATTCATCAATGACCGGTTGGAACAGAATTGAACGCGGCACGGGGAGTCCCCTGGTTCTCTTGCACGGCGTCGGCGGATCCTCGCGACACTGGCTGCCGGTGATCGACCAGTTGGCTGTCGACCGACGCGTAATCGCCTTCGATTTTCCCGGCCACGGCGAAACGCCCGCACCCGGGCCAGATGTTGCCTTCTCGATGTCTTGGGCAGTGAATGAGCTGGCAGCAGAACTGACTCGACTGGGTTTCAGCACGCCTGTCGATATTGTCGGGAATTCGATGGGTGGCTGGATTGCCTTGGAAGCGGCTAAGCGTGGGGTAGCGCGGTCGGTTGTGGCACTTGCTCCTGCCGGATTGTGGCGAGATGGAGTGCCCGGCCCAACGAAGGCTCAAATTTATTTCAGCGTGATCGCCGGAGCGGTGTTCGCAAGCCCATTCGCGCGACCGGTGCTGACCCAGGCGCCTGTGCGGGCAGCTCTGCTGCACAACGGGATACCGCGGGCCGATCGTCTGCCGGTAGACGTAGTGAGGGGGATCTTTCAAGACATGTATCGATCCGGCCCGACATTGCGTTCGGCGATGCATTATGCGACAACGGCGCACTTCGAAGGCGGGCAGTCGATTTCCGTCCCGATCACCGTCGCGTTCGGCGACCTCGACAAGATACTTCCTGAGCGCACTTGTCAATTCCGCGACCCGCTACCTAGGCACACGCGCTGGGTGTCTCTGCCGGGCTGCGGTCACATGCCGATGTTCGATAACCCCGCCCTCATTGTCAGAACCATCCTTGACGGCATCGGGGAGTCCGTTGCCACCAGCGAGGACGTTCCGTGAGTGACTTTGCACGGATCGCATCCCGGTTGGCTCTGCCTCTGATAGCGGCGCCGATGTTTCTGGTGTCCGGTCCCGGGCTGGTTACTAATCAATGAATTCATAGTGGCCTGATTTTTGCCACAACATAATCAGGCTTCACATGCTACGAGAATGGATTTCGATGGAGCAGTATCATCTGCGTATTAGTGAGGGTGATATTGCCCCCTTCGTGCTTCTACCCGGTGACCCCGCACGTGTCCCAGTTATCGCGGCCACGTGGGACTCGGCGGAAGAAGTCGCCAACAACCGTGAGTACGTCACGTACACCGGAATATACAAGGGAGTGCAGATCTCCTGCACGTCCACTGGTATCGGCGCTCCGTCAACTTCGATCGCTATGGAAGAACTTGCGCGTTGCGGTGCGCGAACATTTCTTCGAGTGGGGACGTGCGGAACTTTCCAAGATTACGTCGAGAACGGCGACATGGCCATCTTCGATGGAGCGGTCCGTCTGGACGGCGCCTCTCGCGCCTATGCACCGCTAGCATTTCCGGCGGTGGCTCATCACGAGGTGGTGCAGGCCGCAGTCGCGGCGGCTCGGAGTCTCGACTTTCAGCACCATGTGGGTATCACCCGCACCGCTGATACCTTCTACGCCGGACATCCGCGCCCCGGATCGTCCTACAACAACTTCTTTCAAAGCGCGTGGGAAAATCAGTTTGACGACTTCCAGAAACTGAATGTTCTAGCCGCGGAGATGGAAGCCAGCCTAATTTTTGTATTGGCTCGCGCTTGGCGGCTTCGCGCCGGCGGAATTTCGGTAGTCATGGACAATCTCCGCCATGTCTCAGGCGAATCGGGCATTTTCGAGCCGCAAAGACAACTCAACCATGGATCTCATCATATCGAACGGCTCGCGCTGCTGGCGAACGAAACTATTTTCAGTTTGCACCAACATGACCAAAGTTTCGCTTAGCCTTCTTCTTCAAACTTTCTCCAGCAATAAACACACACCATTCATACCACGAGAATATTTAGGATCGATATGCATACCATGGCCCACTATGTCGACCATACCCTCCTAAAGTCAGAAGCGACTGCGGCTGATATTGCCGCGCATGTGCTTGAAGCACTTGAGCTCGGCACGTATTCAATCTGTGTTTCCCCGAACATGCTCCCGCTCGCTCTCCCCGAGAACTCGGATTTAAAGATTGCCGTGGTCTGTGGCTTTCCGAGCGGCAAGCACGACTCCTCTGTCAAGGCTGCTGAAGCCGCACTTGCGGTCGTGCGCGGAGCACACGAGATCGACATGGTGATTGATATTGGTGCAGCCATCGCGGGTGAGATTAAGACTGTCGAGTCCGACATCGCGGCCGTGCGGTTAGCGGCACCGAGCCCCATAGTCCTCAAAGTGATTATCGAGTCGGCCGTGCTCTCTGACGATCAAATCCGCGAGACATGCCTGGCGGCTGAGCGCGCGGGAGCGGACTTTGTCAAGACGTCGACCGGATTCCACCCCTGGGGCGGCGCGAGCCTGCACGCTGTGCGCTTGATGGCTCGCACCGTAGGGGGGCGTCTAGGTGTTAAGGCATCGGGTGGTATTCGAACGGGTGCGGACGCTATCGCGATGGTCGATGCCGGAGCTACCCGGCTTGGTTTATCTAGCAGCCGTGCGGTGCTCGAAGGCGCCACAGCCGAGCTTGGCGTCGCAAGTACCGACTCCGGATACTGAGCGGCGTCCTGTGCCGAATCGCCAGAAATCAGCTAAGCCGGGCGACTCTGAACTGCTCAGCAGGGTTCGCCGCTGGATCGCAGACGACCCGGATCTAGATGACCGTGCGGAGCTTGGCGAACTTCTAGCGGCCGCTCAGTCGGGCTCGAAAAGCGCCATCGCAGACCTCTCTGCCAGATTCAGTGGGCCTCTGGACTTTGGAACTGCCGGCCTTCGCGGGCTGCTCGGCGCCGGGGAACACCGTATGAATCGGGCTGTCGTCCAGCGTGCCGCAGCCGGTTTGGGAGCGTGGCTCAGCGATCGGCTAGTGCGTCCGCGGGTGGTCATCGGATTCGATGCTCGGAACCGATCGGAAGTCTTCGCTACCGACTCGGCATCAGTCCTCGTGGCAGCTGGATGCGAAGTGTTCATGCTCCCACGACCATTGCCCACGCCGGTACTGGCGTTCTGTGTACGTGCGTTCCACGCTGATTGCGGGATAATGGTTACCGCCAGCCACAATCCTGCTCAGGACAATGGTTACAAGGTTTACCTCGGCGGTCGAGCCACCGATGAGCAAGGTCGAGGTGCCCAGATAGTCCCGCCGGTAGACGCTGAGATCGCAGCTGAAATTCGTGCGGTCGACTCGCTGCAGACGTTGCCGCTGGCTTCTGGCGGCTGGACCGTTCTCGGCCCCGAGGTGATCGATGCGTACCTTGCGGCGATCAAGGGCGCAATTCCCACCTTTACCGGTGAAGAACCGCGCATTGTCGTCACCGCTCTGCACGGAGTGGGCGGCTATGTGCTCGAACGAGCGCTTCGCGCGAACGGTTTTGGCGACGTTCACCAAGTTTCCGAACAGTACGAGCCGGACCCGGGTTTTCCGACTGTGGCCTTTCCCAATCCCGAGGAACCCGGGGCTCTCGACCGGGCCGTGGCGCTGGCGAACATTGTCCGTGCCGACCTTGTGATTGCCGTCGATCCCGATGCGGATCGATGCTGCATCGCTATTCCCGGGCTCACCGGCTACCGCGCCCTGTCGGGGGACGATCTCGGTCGGCTCCTCGGAGAGGAACTCGCTCGGCAGGGTGGCGTCCTGGCGTGTTCGGTGGTCAGTTCCCGGGCTCTGTCGAAAGTCGCCGCACGTCACAAAGCGCGATTTGTCTGTGCGCTAACAGGTTTCAAGTGGATTGCGCGTGTTCCCGAGTTGACGTTCGGCTATGAGGAGGCCCTAGGGTATTGCGTAGCGCCGGACGTTGTCCGGGACAAGGACGGCATATCGGCGGCATTGGTAACAGCTGGCATCGTGAGGCGTGAGTTGTCGTCGGGCCGGACGTTGTGGAACCTTCTTGACGACCTCGATGTCGTTGACGGTGTCCACCGAACAGCGCCAGTGACGATTCGCACAGACGATGTCTCGCAAGTTTCCGCCATCATGGAACGGTTGCGCGCATACCCGCCAACGTCTTTCGGCGGATCCCCGGTGGTGCGCACCACTGACCTGGAGCGAGGCGTCGATGGATTGCCGCCCGCCAATGTTCTCCAGTTCGACACTACTGACGTCTCGCGCGTTGTCTTCCGGCCGAGTGGAACCGAGGCGAAGCTGAAGTGTTACTGCGAAGTCGTGGTTGTCGCTGATGGAAATCTTCGAGAAGCGCAGCGCATGGCCGAAGCGCGCCTGCTAGCCGTCGTCCGTGACGTCCATGAAATGACCGGTCACATCGGCGTAGCCAAGCGATAACTTGAACTGCCATCGTCCGTGGCGGTGTGCTGCAGTTTGGACCCGAGCGGTGTGCGGGCGCGCTTGGCTTCGTAAAGCTTGAAATCTGCTTTCCGTGTGAGGGATTCGAAATCGAAATCCTCCGCGTTGGTAGATGACCAGGCGATTCCTATGCTGAGCGAGGCGTCGGGCGCGTCTGCGCCCATCGGCGCATTGCGGATTCGCTCGTTGATCGCGGCAATACCGTCTAAGTCGTCGACGAAAGTCACGACCATGAACTCATCGCCGCCAATGCGGGCGGCGATGTCGTCGTCCCGGGTGTTGACGAACAACATGTCTGCGATGGCTTGCAACGTCCTGTCTCCCGCCTCGTGGCCGTAGGCGTCGTTGAGTTCCTTGAATCTGTCGACATCGGCCACCATTACGACAACGGTCGCGGGCTCCGGTCGTCTCCTGAGTGCGAGTTCGAACATGGCTTGCATGCCTCTGCGGTTCAGCAGACCGGTCAGTGGATCTCGGTTGGCGGCGGAAACAGTTGCCCGAATTGATCTTTTGGCCCCTTCGATCACGGCCTGGATGAAGATCGGCAGCACGACCACGGTGGTGAACGCCGGTGCGTTGTAGAGGAACTGGTCGAGGAAGGTCGCCGCGCCGGTATGGACGTTCCACAGCGTGATCGAGCCGAGCGCGGACAAGGCGAAGATGCAGTGCGCGGCCAACACGCGCCAACCCAACAGAAACGCGGCGAACACGCCAATCATGCTCATGTAGAGAACTGGGGCCAACCGCATCATCGGGCCGGCGTACGACCAGGCGGAGACCGCGAACGAGAGGTCCGCCCACATCACGAAGGAGATCGCCCAGCGTCTACTTGGCCACGGACCGAGCATCCAGCATGCACCCACCAGGAATGAGATCGCGATGAGCGATTGGTGGATTGTGCGTCCGACGCCCTGCGGGCCCAGCGGATGCATGTTGACGATGGTGCCCAAGGGCAGGATGGACATGCACAGCAACCCGATGGTGACTTTCAAATGCCGCAGGTTTCGGGGGCCGAGGGCACTGGTGACGAAGCGATACTCCTGGTCGGGAGTTCGCCTCCGTCGTGGCCGGTGTCGTCGTGTGCTGGACACGGGCTAAGTATGGGACATCGAGTTCCGGCGTGTGTTGCGGATACGGAAATGGTTGGGCCCGCCGAGGTAGTACCGGCTCGAAGTGCCCTTGTTTGTGTTCGGTTGATGGTTGACGGTTTGGTGTCGGTTGATCCTTGACACTCTGTGTTGTGGTTCAGGTCTGCTCTTGGGTGCGGCAGGCCTTCTTGTTTCTTACCTCCCCGCTGCTGGTGCGGG
>NZ_VTHB01000013.1 GCF_009729205.1 Mycobacteroides sp. CBMA 271
CCCCACTGCACCAGATCTCCGGTGCGGTACATCCGGGAGCCGGGAGCCCCGAATGGGCATGCGACGAACCGGGTTGTCGTCAGATCCGAACGGCCGAGGTATCCATTTGCCTGCCCGGAACCGGCGACATACAACTCGCCGACCACGCCCACCGGCACCTGTCGCAGCCAGCCGTCCAGCACGAAGAACGCCAGATGCTCCAGCGGCACGCCAATCGGACTGCTGTTGCTCTCGACATCCCCGTTACCGATTTCCCGGAATGAGGCATGCACTGTCGTCTCGGTGATGCCGTACATGTTGATCATGCGCGGCAATCCCGGGTGACTGTCGAACCACGATGAAAGGCGCTGCGGTTCAAGCGCTTCACCACCAAAGACCACCGTCTGCAACTTGAGCTGTTGACCCATCTCGGGCTGCAGCGCATCGGCGGTCTGCAGGGCATAGAACGCCGACGGGGTCTGACTCAGGACGCTGACTTGCTCACTGACGAGCATGGCATGCAGGTCTTCCGGCGAGCGCACCACCGCGTCGGGCACCATCAGCAACCGGCCGCCGTACAGCAGCGCACCCCAGATCTCCCACACCGAGTAGTCGAAGGCCAGGGAATGACATTGCGTCCATACCTGCCCCAAAGCCAGTTCGGCATCAAGGGATTCCAGCAGTTGAGCGACGTTTCGATGGGTGACCGCCACACCCTTGGGTGCACCGGTAGTCCCCGAGGTGTAGATGATGTACGCGATATCGTCCACGGCGGGCGCGGGCAGCGCGGTGTCCGGCTGCGACATCACGGCAGGATCGTTGATATCGATCGCGGGCACACTCGACATCCCGAGCCGGGGCAACAACTCCGCCGTCGTGACCGCGGCGATCGGTGCGGCATCGCTCAGCACGAACTCGATCCGCGAATCGGGGTGCGCCGGGTCAATCGGCAAATACGCCGCACCCGTCTTGAGCACCGCAAGGATCGCCGCGATCGCCTCACCCGTGCGCGCAAGCAGCAGCGCCACCCGCTCACCCGGACCTGCCCCGCGGCTCGCCAGGTAATGCGCCAATCGGTTTGCTGTCGAATCTAATTCGCCGTACGTCCACGACCGCTCGCCGCAGGTAATCGCCATCGCTTCCGGGGCCCGCTCCACCTGCGCAGCGAACAGCGCCGGGATCGAGACGAGCTCAGATTCGGGCCGGTTCAACACCGCCCGGTTACCCCACCGGTCGAGCCTGTCGTGTTCGGGTTCGCCCAGCAGGTCGATCGAGGACAACCTTCGCGCCGGGTCGGCGGTTATGGCCGTCAACACCTGACGCAGCCTGTCGATCACCGTCTCGATATCGGCCACCGCGAAAACATCGGTATCGAATTCGACGCGCAGGCCCAACTCGTGGCCCGGCATGGCCACGACGGACAGTGGGTAGTGGTTGTATTCACGACTGCTGAAGTCGGTGATCGCCAACTCCTGCACACCGAGCAACGCACCCGCGTCGATCGGGTAGTTCTCATACACAAACAAGGTGTCGAAGAGCCGGTCGAGGCCGACAGCATGGTGAATCTCGTTGAGCGCCAAATGCTCATACTCAACGGTGTCATTGTGGGCTCGTTGCAGCTGATCCAGCAGATCTGCGCCGGTGGTGGCCGCGGTGATGTTCGCGCGCACCGGCACGGTGTTGATCAGCAGACCCACTATCGAGTCCGCCCCGGCCAAGTCGGCGGGGCGTCCTGATACCGCTGTGCCGAAGGCGACATCGTGTTGACCGGTCAGCCATGTCAGCACCTGCGCCCACGCCGCCTGCAGCACGGTATTGACGGTGGTGTGTTGTGCGCGGGCCAGCTCGGTCAACGAGCGGGTGATCTCCTCAGATATCCGATAAGACTCCACACCTCGACGGCCTGTCGAGGCCGGCGAACCCACCAGCGTGGGCGTGTCGAAACCATCGAGCGCCGCACCCCAAGCCCGCTGCGCCGCAACACGATCCTGCCCCGCCAACCACGTCACAAAACTGCGGTAGGGCGTCGCCGCGGGCAGTCGCTGCCCGTAGTACGCGGTGAACACTTCCTGCA
>NZ_VTHB01000014.1 GCF_009729205.1 Mycobacteroides sp. CBMA 271
TGTTTGTGTTCGGTTGATGGTTGACGGTTTGGTGTCGGTTGATCCTTGACACTCTGTGTTGTGGTTCAGGTCTGCTCTTGGGTGCGGCAGGCCTTCTTGTTTCTTACCTCCCCGCTGCTGGTGCGGGCGGCGGTTTTGACTAGATCCTGGCCGATCCAGAAGCGTAGGAGGTCGCCGTCAACGTGCACATCGCAGCGGGCCCCAGCCCGGTGGCGGCCCACTGAGACTTGCTGCCAGGACACACAGACCACCCCGTTGGTGGTCACCCGCCGGCTGATCCAATCCGAACCGCTGCGCTCGCCGGTGACAGGTACAGAATTCGACGGCGCCAACGCGGGCCCGGTCGCAGCAAACCGTTGCGCTGGGGTGACCATACGCAACGATTGATGAGGTCGGGCAGTGTTGTAATCGGCTACCCATTCATCCAACGCCTGTTGTGCTGTCTTCAGATTCGTGAATGGTCGTGCCTGCGAGAGGAATTCAGTACGCAGGCTGCGATGGAATCGTTCAATCTTGCCGGTCGTCGTCGGGGAGCGCGGCGCGGTCAACAGGTGTTCGATACCGTGCTCGCGGCAGATCGCATCAAAGAGCACCTCGGTCGGCGGATGATTGAACCGTCCCGTAAATACCTTGCCGTTATCAGTCAACACCTGCTCAGGACAGCCGTAGGTGGCCAGTGCGGCTCGTAATCCATCGCAGACCGCGCCGGTCCGTTCGCGGGCCATCAACCGGGCACACACGCACATTCGGGAGTGATCGTCGATCCCAGTCAACGCCTTGGAGCTGGTGCCGTCCGCGAGCGGGAACCCGCCCACCACATCCATCTGCCATAGCTCCATCGGCGCCCCGCGCTCCCAGCGTTTCCACTTGCGCGAGCGCCGATCCCGCAGGCTCGGATCAATCAACCCGGCCCGCACCAACGCCCGATACACCGCTGACTCCGAGGGCACCGGCACCACGCGGCGTTTAGCCAACTCGAACACCAACCTGCGCGGACCCCAATACGGGCGCGAGCGCCGCAACTCCAACACCGCCGCCTCCACCACAGCGGGCATCTGATGCGGACAGCGCACCGGCCGATGCGACCGATCCACCAACCCCTCTAAACCCTCGGCCTCATACCGGGCTAACCACGCATGCAGCGTCTGCCGGGACACCCCGACCTTGCTGGCCACCTGCGAAATCGACAACCCGTCACTGATCACTGCCAACACGGCCTGATACCTCTGCTCGACCACGCTCAACTCCCTCATTCAGGGAGTGTCAAGGATCAACCGAAGTAGATGTAAAGCATCCGCCGAAACACTGTCGCCCATCACCCGAAGACGAAACGTCAAGCATCACCCGACGTCATACA
>NZ_VTHB01000015.1 GCF_009729205.1 Mycobacteroides sp. CBMA 271
TCGTATTCGGCGATCTTCTCCGATGCGTACGGGCTGCGCGAGAGCGATGACGTCCGAATGGCAGGCGTGCGCGTCGGTCGCGTCGAGAAGATCGAGCTGGTCAACAACAACCAGGCCAAGGTCGACTTCGTCGTCCAGAACGACCAGAAGCTCTTCGGCAACACCCTTGCCTCCGTGACGTATCAGAACATCGTGGGCCAGCGGTACCTGGCCCTGTCACTGGGGAAGACCGGCGATACCAATGTGCTGCCCGGCGGGTCCACGATTCCGCTGGAGCGCACCGATCCATCCTTCGATGTGACCACGCTGCTCAACGGCTACGAGCCGCTGTTCAGCACGCTCTCGCCCGAGCAGGCCGACAACCTCACCAAGGGTGTCATCCAATCCCTGCAGGGCGATCAGGCCTCCATCACCTCACTGGTTGACCAAACATCCACGCTGACAAAGACATTCGCGGGCCGCGACCAGGTGCTGGGCAATGTGATCACCAGCCTCAACACCGTGACAAGCAACCTGGCACAGCAGAACGACAGCCTCGACAAGACCATCACCAACACTCGGAAGGTGGTGGCGGACTTCGACTCTCGCCGCCCAGAGCTGGTCAACTCGGTAGGCTCCCTGGCTCAGACACTGCGACGCGTCTCAAAGATCACCGACGAGGTCTACCCGTCGCTCGAAGAGCTCATCACTCGCCAGCCCGGGTTCGCCAAGCACATGGTTCAGAGCGAGCCCAAAATCGCTTTCCTGGCGGGAAACCTGCCGCTGCTGCTCAAGGGCCTGGCCCGCCTCACCGGCGACGG
>NZ_VTHB01000016.1 GCF_009729205.1 Mycobacteroides sp. CBMA 271
GCGAAGGTGCGTGTGGCCGGCGCCGATGTCGGTGAGGTCGAATCCATTGAGGCGCAAGACTATGTAGCGGTGGTTAAGCTGCGGATACGTCGCGGTGTGCGGTTGTTGGCCGGCTCCACTGCCCAGCTTCGTAGCGCCACACCGCTAGGTGATGTGTTCGTGGCGCTGGAGCCTCCTAAGCATCCGAGCACCACACTTTTGGCCGACGGGGACACTCTTGATTTGTCGACCACGTCATCGGCGGCCACCGTGGAGGGTGTCTTGAGTTCGGCGGCGGTGTTGGTCAACGGCGGCACGATACGCAACCTGACTCACCTGATCAACGGGTTCGGTAAGGCTTCGCAGGGCAACGGTCATACCTTTAAAGAGCTTGTTGCGCAATCGAATCAGTTACTCGATACCCTCAACGGTCGTTCGGTTCAGATTCAGAACTCGTTGGAACAGACGCGCCGTCTTTCTCAAACCCTGAGTAGCAGGCAGAAAACGATCAGCGATCTGATCGAGGCGGCGGGGCCCGCCGCTGCGGCGATCGAGGCCGATCAGATCGGTGACCTGGTCGAGAAGACCGGGCAGATGACCGATCAGCTCGCGAAGTTCCCGTCGGTACAGGGCACCGACACCCGCAGCATGTTCGCCGACCTCAACTCGATTGCACGCGGCGCCAATGACATCACGGTGAGCCCCAACACCAGCCTCGTCGCGATCAACCGACTGATGCCCGTTCTCATCAAGGCCA
>NZ_VTHB01000017.1 GCF_009729205.1 Mycobacteroides sp. CBMA 271
GACACCCGCACCGGCGCGCAACGCAACCACGACGCCCTGCGCGCCACCCTGCGATCAAACATCACCTCGGGCGAGTTGGGTTCCCATCACGGACTCCCCGTGGCCGTCGTCGTAACAACGACCCTTACAGAGTTGGAACAGGGCGCCGGGATCGCGGTCACCGGCGGCGGCACCCGCCTACCCATGCGTGATCTGATCCGCATGGCCGCCCACGCCCACCACTACCTGAGCATCTTCACCGACAACGGACGCCCGCTCTATTTGGGCCGCACCAAACGCATCGCTTCAGCAGATCAACGGATCGTGTTGCACGCCAAAGACCGCGGCTGCACCCATCCCGGCTGCACCACCCCCGGATACCTCTGCGAGGTCCACCACATCCACGAGTGGGCCCATGGCGGTACCACCGACATCGACCGACTCACCTTCGCCTGCCCCGCCCACCACCGCCTCCTATCCCAAGGCTGGACCACCCGAAAACAAC
>NZ_VTHB01000018.1 GCF_009729205.1 Mycobacteroides sp. CBMA 271
GCGCCCCACTTGGCTCCTTCGGCCATGTCGCGGGCATTCATCGAGAGTGTGTTGGTCTCGTGAGTGGCACCCATGGCGCGGTAGGCGCGGACGAGTTCTTCCATCGCGGTGTTCCACTGCGCCTGCCAGGCGGCTTGGCTCATCGAGGTATCACCGTGCCAGACGGCCTGCAGGGAAGCCTGCTGGGCAGCCAGATCGGCACCCAACGCGGTCAGCACACCCGAATAGGTGTTCATCTCACCGGCATGGGCAAGCATCGCGGGGTAGTTGAAAGTAATCTGCGACATTTCTTATATCCCTTTCGTGTCTTAGACGCCGGTGTAACGGCTGGCGGCGGCGGCATCCTCGGCGACGTAGGTCGCGGCGGCATCGCCCAGGTTCAGCTGCGCAATATCGAGCAGCGCGTTGACCTTCGCGGACACCTCGACGAACCG
>NZ_VTHB01000002.1 GCF_009729205.1 Mycobacteroides sp. CBMA 271
TCGAGCGCCGCACCCCAAGCCCGCTGCGCCGCAACACGATCCTGCCCCGCCAACCACGTCACAAAACTGCGGTAGGGCGTCGCCGCGGGCAGTCGCTGCCCGTAGTACGCGGTGAACACTTCCTGCAGCAGGATCGGCAGCGACCAGCCGTCGATCACGATGTGATGCGCGGTCAGGACAAGGCGGTGCCGATTCGCGCGGTCGCTATCAGAGCTGCCGAGCCCCGAGACCAGCGTCGCCCGAAACACCGGCTCGGTGCGAATTCGGCAGACCGCGGCACGCTCGGCGGCGCATAGCTGGTCCACCTTGCCGTCGGTATCACCACTCAATTCGACATGCTGCCAAGCGATTACGGGCTCGACCGCGATGACCTGCACGGGCTCGCCGAATTCCTCGCTAAATCGGGGAGCCAGATTCGGGTGTCGTTTCACCACGGTGTACACCGCATCGCGCAGGCGGGCGGCATCGAGTGGGCCGCTCACGGTGAGCGCAAGCTGCACCGCATACACATCATCGTCTCCGGAGTCGCCGGTCTCCTCGGCGTAACCCGCCTGAAAAAGCAGCCCTTGCTGCAGCGGAGTCAGCGGGAGCACATCGGCGATCTCGTACTGCTGCACCAACACATCGATCTGCTGCTGAGTCAACCGTGCCGGCGCGAGATCCGACGGCGTCAAACCACCACCACCGGAACGCACATGGGAGCAGATGCCCTTCAACGCCTCAAACCAGAGCTGGCTCAACCGACTCACCTGCACGCCATCCAGCGCCGAGGGAGCCCATGCCCAGTTTGCCTGCAACTGAGGCCCAGCCCCGTCTTCCGAGTCTGTGTCTCCGCCCATTTCAAGGACGCCGGCATTGAGTTCCACCGAGTGGGCCAACGGCATCGAAATCGCCGCGGCCACATCGGTCATCGACAGGCTGTCGTGACTTATCCGCCAGAAATCGTCGGAGAGATCTGCCGCCCCGGCGCCGAGGCGTCCCAGGTAGTTGAATCCGATGGTCGGCTCCGGCCCCGCCAACTCGACATCGGTGTTGAGGTAGCGCAGTAGCCCATAGGTCAATCCGTCGGGCAACGCACGCAACTGTTCCTTGGCGGCCTTGATCGCCGGGCCTAAAGCAGCCTCGCCGGCCGTTACCTGTGCCCACGACAGCGCACCCACGGTCAACGATGCGGGGTACTTGGTGGTGAACCAGCCCACGGTGCGGGACAGATCGATTCTGGAGGAGAGCTCTCCTAATTCCTCTACGCGCCCGTGACCCTCGACATCGATACCGATCGGCCCCCCACCGGTGCCCAGGAATTCATTGCAGGCCAATCCGAAGGCGATCAGCAGAATGTCCTGCACCCCAGCGTGAAACGCGGCCGGGACCTCACCCAATAGCTGCCGCGTGGTCTCGGCATCTAGGGACACCGACAGTCGCCCCGCGTTGTCGTAGGTGTCGGTTGGTTGCAACGCCGACACCCGGGCCGGGACCGTCAAAACCTGCCGCCATACATCGGCGTGGTCCACCACCTCCGCGGCATGGGCATAGTCGGACAGCAGCGCGGACCATCGGGCAAATGATGTTCCACCCGTCGGTAGCGCCACATCCTGTCCGCTGTGGTGCTGCGCCCAGGCAATGTTCAAGTCTTCCAACAGAATTCGCCAGGACACCCCGTCGATGGCCAGGTGGTGAATCACCAAGGCCAACTGGCAGGTGCCGGGCACCCACACAGCGTTCAGCATCGAGCCGGAGGCAGGGTTCAGCCGAGAACGAGCCGTCACCAGCGCCTCATCGGACAAGGCATCGACAACACGCACGCAATCGCGAGCATCGACGGTCCCCGTCTCGGGTACCAACGCCGACCACTCACCATTGTTATCCGCCGTGTCTTCCCGCACGCGGAGTCGCAACGTCGCATGGCGATCGAGCAGTGCCTGCAGCACCACGATCACGTCGTCCTCGGTGACCCCCGACGGCGCCTGGACCACCAGGGTCTGGTTGAACTCGTCGGTCGGTCCATCCACTCCTTGCAGCCAGCGCATGATCGGGGTGATTTCCACGGGACCGATGCCTTCGTCGACGACATCTTCTTCACCGCCGGAGAAGGTCGCCAGCCGAGCTAACCTGCTGATGCTTTGCTCGATGAAGACATCACGCGGCCGGAACAACACACCAGCCGCCCGGGCACGGGAGACCACCTGCATAGACAGGATGCTGTCGCCACCCAGATCGAAGAAGGAATCGTCGATTCCCACGCGTTCCACACCGAGCACCTGCGCGTACACGCCGGCAAGGATCTCTTCCACCGCAGTACCCGGAGCCCGGTAGTCGGTGCCCAGGCCACCGTATTCGGGAGCGGGCAACGCCCGGGTGTCCAGCTTGTTGTTGGAGGTCAAGGGCAACGCTTCAAGTAGCATCACCGCCGCCGGAACCATGTACGGCGGAAGATGTTTGGCCAAAACGCTGCGCGCCTCGGCGGGATCGACGGTCCCCGTGACGTAACCCACGAGGCGCTTATCCCCGGGGCGGTCTTCGCGAGCGATCACCGCCGCCTGATCCACCCCGTCGAGCGCACTCAACGCAGCTTGCACTTCGCCGAGTTCGATGCGGTACCCGCGAATCTTGACCTGCTCGTCGGCGCGGCCGAGGTATTCGAGCTGCCCGGCTGTCGAACCCGAGCCCCACGCCACCAGATCCCCGGTGCGATACATCCGCTGACCTGGCTCGCCGAACGGGCATGCCACAAAGCGAGATGCCGTCAGATCGGAGCGGCCAAGGTATCCAACTGCGACACCGTCACCGGCGACATAAAGCTCGCCGATGACACCCGCGGGCACGGGTTGCATCCAGGTGTCCAACACAAAAAGGGCCGCCCCGGGCACCGGCGAACCAATCGGCACCGGACTGGGTTGCTCTGCATTGAGCGGTGCACTGATTGCCACGCACATGGTGGTCTCGGTGGGACCGTAGGCGTTGATCATCAGCCGGCCCGGCGCCCATTGCTCGACGACCGTGGCAGGGCAGGCCTCGCCCACTACCGCCAACGCAGTGGACTCCAGTCCTTCCGGTGACAGCATCGCCACCGCCGATGGGGTCTGAGTCAGTACGGTGATCTGTTCGGATACCAGTATCTCGTGGAAGTCCTCGGGCGAGCTGGCGACCGTTTCGGGCACCACGACCAACCGGCCGCCGCGCAACAGCGGTCCCCAGATCTCCCAGACAGAAACGTCGAACGCCAGGGAATGGCACAGCGGCCACACCCCGGGGTTGGGCAGGCCGGCATCGACGGACGCCATCAGCTGAGTGACATTGTGATGCGTGACCGCAACGCCTTTGGGTGCGCCGGTAGTTCCCGAGGTGTAAATGATGTAGGCGATGTCATCGGGCTCTGGCGCCGATGGCGGCACGTCCGACGATGCGTCGACTCCGACATCTTCGAGGTCAATGACGGTGAGGCCGGAACCGTCCAGTCGCGACCTGAGACCGGAGGTGGTGATCGCCGCGACAGGCGTGGCGTCCGCGAGGATGAATTCCAATCGCGACGCCGGAACGCCCGGATCGATGGGCAGATAGGCGGCCCCGGTCTTCAGCACCGCCAATATTCCGATAACGGCCTGAGCCGATCGCTCGGATAGCAGAACTACCCGTTCACCTGGGCCCACGCCCTGGGCCACAAGATGATTCGCCAGCCGGTTGGCTGCGTCATCAAGGTCGCGGTAGGTAAGTGTGTTGTCTGCGAAGGTCAGGGCGGCCGCCTCGGGAACGGCGGCCACTTGTGTTGCGAACATCTCCGCAATCGATATTCGCGTGGGTGCGGGCTTGGTCAACACGGTGGTGTTTCCCATGCCCTCCAGAGCGGCATGCTCGGCGATATCGAGCGCATTCAGCGCGGACAACCGCCGATCCGGGTTGGCCGACATCTCCGATACGAGCCGCTGCAACCGCGCGGCCAGATTCGGCACCCCGAATTTTGAGAACGGCAGTCCGTCGCCCGACGTGCTGAGGAGCAGCTGGTCACTGGCTCCGATAAAGAAGAGTCCGAAATGCCCCATGGGGCCGTGGTTCGTGTAACTCGCGGTGGCAGGCACCCCAGCGAGGTCCAAGGTGAGTCTCATGGGAATGAAATTGATGGCTACGCGATTTCCCGCCTGGCGGGGGCCCCGGAGACCGAATTCCCCGCCTTCGAGAATATGCGCGGGGAACCGTTGATGCTTCAGCAGTTCGCGAATGCGCACATCAACGTGCTGGCAGAATTCGGCGACCGTAGATTCCGGCGGAGCGCTGAGCACCAGCGGCACCACACCGGCCAGCATGCCGGGCAGCATCTTCGACTCGGGACGCACACGTCGGCTGACCGGGAAGTCAAGCGCCACTTCCGACCCGCTCGTGGACCATCCGCGCACCAACAATGCACAGGCTGCCGTGATAACCGAGTACCGGCGAACACGCAAAACCTTTGTTAAATCTTTGATTTGGCCGACTACGGCGTCATCTATCTGAACCGTCGCGGATGGCGTGTAGCCGTCGTGACCCTCATGGGCGTGCGGCGCCCGAGGATCGAGCCCGCTGTCCGGTGGAAGATTGCGGCTCCAGTACTCCCGATCCTCGATGTAGTCGCTGGACGCCTCGTACTCGGTCTCCAAATCGACCAGATCCTGCAGCGTGCCGAAGTAAGCATCGGGGACCGGCTCTCCCGCGACCAGCGCGGAGTAGATCGAGGCAACTCGGCGGCTCACGATCGCCATGCCCAAGCCATCCAGGTTGATGTGATGGCACAGACCGAATAGGTAGTACTCGTCGTCCGCAGTCCGGATTAACGCGAACTTCAAGAGCTGGTCGGTCAAGGGCATCAGTGCGCGTTGGATCGATGAGGCGATCTGGCGAGCGTGCCCGACAGGGTCCTCTGAATCGCGCACGTCGTGGAAGGCCAATTCCAGATCCGAACGGTCCATCGCCTTCTGGACGATCCCACCATCGACTTCGAGGAACGCGGCCCGTGCGGGTTCAGCTTCACAGATTGTCTGACGGATAGCCTGCCCAAGTAGAACTCGTTCTACTTTTCCCTCGATCCGAACCAAAAGGCCTAGCTGCCACTCCGCACCGACGAGTCCGCTTTCCTGTGAAAGCCAGATATCCAATTGTCCGCGCGAAAGCGGCAATGCACCGCCTTCAGACTCCAACACTCGACTGCCGCCTCTCCGAAGGTTCAGCGCTCGACGCCCCCACCCTGCGCCAATCTCTCACGCAGGCTCTTCGGCCGGATATCGGTCCAGTTCTGTTCGATGTACTCAAGACATGCGGCGCGGTCCGCCTCGCCGAAAACCACCCGCCAGCCGTCAGGGACATCGGCGAACCCTGGCCATAGGCTGTGCTGCTCCTCGTCATTGACCAAGACGAAAAAGCTTCCCTTGTCATCATCGAATGGATTGATGCTCACGCTTTCTCCAGGTTGCTTGGGTGGACATCGCAAACATACGACTGAATTTATAGCGGCGTACGGGGTTTCACAAAGTTCTAATCTTCGTAACTTTGACACATCGACGCTCACTGCCGCAACTAATTAGCCATAATCTCAATCGAGCCATATAAAACCAGGTCAACGATGTTAATGACAAATCCAGCCGTTGCGAAGATCGTGCATACGAGTATACCAAGTCTGCACGCATTGCGTAACCTGAACGTAGGCCCACCCCCGGGAGCAATCGGATCCCGCGAACCCTTCATGATCTACAGCAAACTATAGTGCTAGAACTGGAGACGGCTGTTACCTGATATGGAATCTCCCCAATGGCTCTTGATTAATTAACTTGAAGAAGTAGCCGATACTTCAATAGTGCAGAAGTTTTGCGAGCTCAAAGACACCTCCAAGAACGGCGCTACATAGCGAGTCGCGCTGCCAGAGTTACGACTAGGTGCGCACCAAATGAACTCATCGCGACCTGAATTGAGATTCAACCTAAAAACGTCGACACGAGGGCCACGCTAGCAACGGGCACCGGCAGAAGCGCGGATACTCGGAAGTAAATGTGGTGACAGACCACTACGAATTAAGTTCTCATCCATAAGAAATGCCGTATAAATCCACAATCGTTTGGCGGCACGAGCGCCCTCGATCGGCGACCCATCGAATTCCAAGGAAAACGTCGTTATGGGCGTATGACCGATAACGAGACGACCACGGCGACGATCATCCATTGCGCCACCCGAGGCACGCGCACAGCGTTCCGCGTCGCGCACCGACAACGGTCGCCGAAGAACCCGGGACGACCGCTCGGGGAGTGGTTAGAGGTGCCCGATGAGGCAATATCGAACGAACCGCATCCGACGAATGTCTAATCCGTCGGATGTGCTACGAAGCTGGCTGATCGCCTGGCTGCTCGGAGCGAGCCTGGGAACCGTCAATCGGAGACGATCCGGCCGGCATCACCATCATGAACACCGGAATCCGCACCACCGCGCCGTCGCCGATCGGCAACCGGATGGCGAGCGAAACAACTTCCAGCTCGAGACGCCTGCCCCGGCGAGTCTCCATCTCTAGGCGCCCAGGTAAATGTCGGGGCGTCGCCAGCCAATCCAGACCGCGCTCTATTGACTCGACGACGTTCATGATTCGACTATACCTACCGAACTGTGCGGGCATGCGATGAAATTCCTTGCCGTACGAGGAATCTGCCGCATCGCCTACGCTTTCGTGAAGTTGTACATCCGGTACTCGACCGACCCGCCGCTACGCAGGTCATCGTAAGCGCGCTGGGCCGGGGCAAGGCGGCGGATCAGACCGCGCAGTAGTGCAGGCGTGGCGCGATCGATCACGTACCGCCACCGTTCCAGGTTCTTTTCCATCCCCCGCCTGACCTCGACGTTGATTCCTCTCTCGGACACCATCCGCAGCGGCGCATTCCCGAGCGCCACGTTCCACCCGGCCACGTCCGGGGCGCTGCGCGCATCTGCGTAGAGGAAATGCCCACCCGGGCGAAGCACGCGCGCCACCTCGGTGAGGAAGACCGGAAACTGGGGGTAGAGGTGTGACGACTCGATATTGATTACCGCATCGAAGGACTCGTCCGCGAACGGTAGATTCTCGGCGTCTCCCTGGGTGAACTCCAGGCCCGACTGCTGATGGCGTCGACGGCAGAACTCGATCCCGTCCGGGTTCAGATCAAGCCCGGTGTACGAGGTCGGATGCAAGGTGCGTACGAGGTAGGAGGCCCCGCCGCCATGGCCACAACCGACCTCCAACACTCGCCGACCATCGAGCTCCGTCTGCGTAGCGGTGCTGTGGTACAGCTGAATGGAATACCGGTCCGGCTCATCGGAAGCCGACAATGGCACACCCATCGCCGGGTCTTCTTCGTAACCATAATTGAGGAAGACGACGTCCTCAGTTTCGAGCTTACGGGTGGCATGCCGATAGATGAACTTCTGAACCCGCTGCGTGAACTGTGCGTTCAGCTTGAAGATGACCCAATCTCGCGACTTCTGAACCGGACGACTGCGCACCATGGGCGAATTATGACAGAGTTTCTCTGTTTAGGACTGCCGTATCGAACTCCGAACTGCCTTGCGACAGTTGGAGTACCAGAGATAATGGCAGTACTCGAGTCGACCGACTCGGGTAACAATTGAAGGGCCTGGGACGGTATGAAGTTTGCGCTGGCGTGCTACGGGACTCGCGGCGACGTCGAACCGTCGGTCAGCGTGGGATGCGAGCTCACCCGCAGAGGGCACGACGTGTGTCTCGCCGTGCCCCCCGATCTCGTTACCTTCGCAGCATCGGCCGGACTCACCGCTGTCCCCTACGGACCGGAATTGCAGGATTTCCTGCAAGAGGAGTTCCTACGGAATTTCTGGAATCATTTGGTACGCAACCCTGTCGGCTCGCTGCGCGAACTGTGGGCGCCGATCGCTCGGTACTGGGGTGACACCAGCGCGACGCTCACATTGCTGGCAGACGGTGCCGATCTGCTGTCGACAGGACTGAATTTCGAACAATCCGCCGCCAACGTTGCCGAATACTTCGGCATCCCATTGATGATGCTTCACCACTTCCCGATGAGGCCCAACGGCCAATTGCTGCCGATGCTCCCGGCGCCCCTCGTCCGATCGGGTGGAATGCTGTCCGAATGGCTGCTGTGGCGCGCGACGAGGGACGCCGAGGACGCGCAGCGGCGCGAGCTCGGCCTCCCCAAGGCGATCGGACCCTCGCCGCGCCGCATCCCGCGCGGCGTGGCGGTGGAAATCCAGGCCTACGACGCGGTTTCCGTGCCCGGACTGGCGGCGGAGTGGGCTAGATGGAACAGCAAACGACCGTTCGTCGGAGCACTCACGATGGGGCTGAAAACTGAAGCCGACGGGGCCGTCGCCTCCTGGATCGCCGCGGGGACGCCACCGGTCTGCTTCGCCACCGGCAGTATTCCGCTCGAATCTCCCTCCGACACAATCGAAATGATCAGCTCTGCATGCGCAGAACTGGGCGAGCGGGCATTGGTCTGCGCGGGCGGCACCGACTTCGGTGACATCGCGCTTCCGGACCATGTCAAAGTTGTCGGCGCGGTCAACTACGCGGCCGTCTTCGCGGCCAGCCGAGCCGTTGTTCATCACGGCGGCTCGGGCACCACTGCCGCAAGCCTACGGGCCGGCGTCCCCACCCTGATCCTGTGGAGCTCGGCAGATCAGCCGTATTGGGGAAACCAGCTCGGCAGACTGAAAGTTGGTGCGGCCCGTCGTTTCTCGGCGACTGACCGGAAATCACTAGTCGCCGATCTGCGCCGGATACTTGCCCCGAACTACGCGGTTGCGGCCAGCGAGCTCGCCACCCGGATGACCAGCCCCGAGGACAGCGTCACCAAGGCCGCCGATCTCTTCGAAAGCGCCGCCCGCCGCTAGCCATACAACCTTCGCGCAAGCGGCTCATGCTGTCCGGTGAGAATCCCTCGCTATTGGGGCGGCTTGATGATCAAACCCTGGCCCGTGGGCAACGCGACGACATACACACCCAATTCCCGGGCCACGTCATCCACGGCAATACGCTGCTCATCGCGACCACGGTTCGCGTAATCGTCCAGGAGCACAAACGCCCCTGGTGACAATCGCGGCCAAAAGTACCGTAGCGTCGCGACTTCAGGTGGGGCACAGTTCATATCGATATGCAGGAACGCCACCGCATCCGCGTCGACTTCCTCGAGCGTTTCGGGAACGGCGCCGGCGATAACGCGCTGATTCTTCCACTGCGCGAAGTTCGCCTTGACGCTGTCCACCGAGCTCACGTACATGCCGTTGCGTACCAGCTCCTCGCTCTTCTCAAGCGCACCGGCATCGCGCTCACCCGCGCTGACGAAGCGGGGATCGAGTCCGGCGAAGGTGTCGAGCAGGTAGAACGTCCTACCCAACCGATCCCAGTCGAGGTATTCCATGATGGCGCTGCTCAAGAATCCGTAGCTGACACCGCATTCGACGAAGTCGCCCTTCACCTTGCTGGCACTGGCAGCCGCCCACAATCCGACATGCACTCGCCAATGCCACTGGTACCAGTCCGTGCCGCCAAGCGCGCGGACTCCTCGCGCATAAGCGCGTTGAAAGTCCGGGTCGTCAAGGAACGCATGACTGTTGAAACAGATCAGCGCGTCATTCGAGTAGACATCCGGCAAGAGCTTGCGCGCAAGCCAGTATTCCGCGCGAACTGCCCGCAGGAAGATACGAGTACGAAGCGATAGCTCATCTGCCACAACGGAAACGATAGCATTCGCGGGCGCAGCGACGGCCAGGAACCCGGCACGCAAGTTTATTCCCGAATTCCCCGAATCACTGTGGCTCACAAGCCGATCGGTTCATGATCCGTATTGGACTCATGATGAACGGCCCCGACCACACAGCACTCCACCGAGTACCGCACGTCATCGGCGGTCGGGGCTGTCGCCCCGGCACCGAGTTCGGCGTTGCGCGGGGAAAGTTCGGGTGGAACGCCCGCGCTTAACCCGCCTCGCGATCCGCCGGCACCGACTGTGCCGCCGTCGAGCTATCCACCTCTGCGGGAGGCTTACGTATGAGCCGAGACTTCAACGAGATCGCATGCTTTTCCACCACAAACCAACTGAAGGCCGCCAGCGGCACGGTAGCCGCCGTCGCAATAACGAAGAACAGCAACAGATTCAGACTACCCAGGCCCAGCACAACCAACAGCTGCTGCATCGGATAGGCGTAGATGTACGTGCCGTATGACAGATCGTTTCGCAGATTCAATCGGTGATTGTGAATGAGAGCACCCGAAACGATGACCGCGTACGCCAAGGGCAGCGCCGCGATATCCCGATAGTTCTCCAACAACCCGGAAACCAGCACGATGGCGACGCTGAGCGCGACCAGCGACCACCGTGCAGGGATGAGATCCTTGTACTGGTTCAGCAGCGCGCCAGCTGCGAACATCACCGCGAACCGAGCCACCATCTGCGGAATAGACGTCGCGGCGAAGACCGGGTACGAGAGATACGCCGTCGCACAAAGGAAAAAGACAAAGGCCGCCGGAACAACCCATTGCCGCTTCAGTAATCCGCACACGCCCAAAACAGCTACGGCGATGTAGCAGATCAGCTCGAAAACCAGGGTCCAGATCGACCCGTTCCACACCCCGGGCCATGGAACGCCTCTCGGTGTCCCATCGACACCCGCGTAATACACGTTCATCAGACCGTTGTTGATGACGTAGTCGATCGGCTTGTGCGAGGACATCAAATCCCCGACGGAGCCCCCCTGGATGAGAACGCTGACCGGAGCAATGACGAATGCAATGATCAGGAGGCACACCCACAGCCCCGGGAAGATCCGCAGGCCGCGGGCAATGGCGAAGTCTCGAAGCTTCGGCTTGCGCAACCAGCTTGCGGTGATGAGAAACCCCGAAATCGCGAAAAAACCGTCTACCCCAACCTGTTCGATGAGCTGCTCAAACGGCCGGTAGGTGATCGTTCGACCGGTTAGCGGCCATGAATGCCAGAAGATGACGCTCACTGCCAGCATCAACCGCCACGCGTTCAGCGCGTTGTTTCGCGGGTCGAACACCTCACCAAGCGTCGAGCGCCCGACTGGTTGCGATCCGCCTGCCCCGCTCACGCGGAACACCTTGAGAGCGCGAACCTCTCCATGGCATCGGCAGCGGCGACAGCACTTTCACCGGGTTTGGTCATGCCGTTCGCCAGCTCACGCGCCCTGTCGACGTAATCCGGAGCAAGGATCCGTCGCAGGTCTGCGACCAGAGATTCCCGGGTCGTTGTCGAAAAGCGTCGCGTAGTACCCACTTTCAGCTTCTTGACCTGACCACCCCAGAGCGTTTGATTGGCATCCATCGATAAGATCAAGGTGGGGACTCCAGCACGCAGACTCGCTGCCGTAGTACCTGATCCACCGTGATGCACGACCGCTCGACAGGCCGGAAAGACGGCCGCGTAATTGATCGCACCCACCACCTTCACGTGGTCCGGAAGCTGCGCATCGCTGAAGTCAGTCCATCCGGCACCCACCAACGCCCGCTCCCCGAGCTCCGCGCACGCCGAGCCGATCATTTCGAGTGCGGCAGATGGCGATTCGACCGGCATGCTGCCGAATCCAAAAAAGATCGGCGGAGTCCCCGAAGCGATCCATGACGCAACGTCGTCATCAGCCTCGGCAGTCAACGCCATTGTCAGCGAGCCGACAAACGGCCGCAGGCCGTCCCATTTCGTCCACTCGGCCGCCAACCCCGGAAAACACACCTCGTCGTAGCCCTGTATCTCCAACGATCCGCGCTCGGCAATCCGTTCCGGCGAGGGCGCTGACGCCCTCGGCAAGCGCAGTTCACGCCGCTGGGTGTCCTCCACTTTCTTATTCAGACGCCAAGCCAGCCAATCAAATACGGTCATCGCCAGGCGGCCCAATCGCGACGGCAGGATAGTGACAAGCTGACCATTAGGTCGCATCGGGATGTGATGCAATGTGACCAGCGGAATGTCGTGGTACTCAGCGACGTTGGCGGCCGGCTCCTGGTAGCTCTGCCCGGCGAACAACACGTCGGCGTCCTCGGCCGCGGACATCAGCGTGGTGTTCATCTGCGCCCAGCACTCGTCGCTGAGCTCCCACATCTGACGCCACATCCGCCGTATGTCCCGCACCCGCCAGAAGGTGTGAAAGAAGAACGTCCAGAAACTGCGGTACACATCCAGCCAGGTCTTGGTGTCCAGCCCGTAGGAAACCGTCTCCAGCCCCGCCGCCTCCGTGAACCCCATCAAGTCGGGCGGGACCGCCATGACCACATGGTGGCCCCTGCGCTGTAGCTCACGAGCAACGACGACGGAGGGCTCGACATCACCCCGCGTTCCGTAGCTCGCCAGCACAAACTTCATCGCCTCTAACGCCTTTCGGGTGTCGCGGTTCAGTAGAGCGGGGTCAGACTCATTCCTTGCGCCAAAACACACCGGTACCGTCAATTTCCACGATCTCCGCAGTTATCCCGTGCTTCGTGCGGTAGTCCGTAACGGCCTGCTTGCACGAGTCGAGGGCGTGGTAATCGTCAATGATGCAAAAACCACCGTGAGACAAACGCTCGTAGAGCCCGTCCAACGCCTGGATTGTGGATTCATACAGGTCGCCATCGAGGCGCAATACGGAGATTTGTTCAATCGGGGCGTCATGCAGCGTGTCTTTGAACCAGCCAGGAACAAAACGCACCTGGTCGTCCAGCAAGCCATAGCGCTGGAAATTGGCCCTGACATTCTTTTCAGTCACTGCCAGGATGGGCGCTGCGAGATGCAGCCTATCGCCCTTGTCTGCCTTGTAATTCGCGGTATCCGGAGGAGGCACTCCCTCGAACGAATCACAGAGCCAGACGTTGCGCGAGGTGTCCCCATATGCGGCCAAGACCGCGCGCATCAGGATGGACGCGCCACCGCGCCACACTCCACATTCGACCAGGTCCCCGGGTACGTTGTCGGCGATCGCCGTCTCCACGCACTGCTGCAGGCTCGTCAGGCGGCGCATCCCGATCATCGTCAGCGCGTCCGCCGGCCAGTCCAGGCCCAAGTCGCGCTTATGCGCGTCGAACGGACGCTTACGCACGAGCACGTAGTCACCGAATTTGAAAAAGGGGCGGTGCAGCCAGTTCCAGCCCACTGGCACTAGTTCGTCGACTCCGTATCTCGTGAGGTCCTGCCGTAGCAGATCCAGATAAGCGGATCGAGTGTCGTAATCGGTCACGGTCAAGAACTGCCCCTATCTCCAAATGCCGGTGTCCCGTCCCAGCGCTAAGAATAGCGGTCCTGCGACGCCGTCGACACCTTTCGGTGCCGTCCACTCCCCTTGTGGGGAATACATTTTCGTTAGTATCTGTCAAGAATTCTTATGAACAAATGTAGCCAAATATCGGACGCCCACTCCGAGCGAAGGCCACACGGTCTTTCATTAATATTCAGCCTCATCGGAACACCGCGCGCGGGAGCCGCTTCGGCTCCTCCGCCCGGTGAATCACAACCACGGAGTCGTACACCTCGATCCGGTCGATGATGGTGGCCGCGAACGGCACCTGAACCTCCCCGATCCGCTTGGGATGGTCCTCCATGATCTGGTAGACCGAGCGCATATCCAGATAGTGAGCGTGCATCGCATCCATCAGCCACTTCGTGAAGTCTATGAACGATTCGCGCTGGTCGCGATAGATCGTCCAGTAGTTGGCGCATACGTCCTCCACGATGTAGACCCCACCGGGTCGCAACCGCGGAAACAAGTACTGAAAAGATCCGATCATCTGCTTGGGCGTGTGCCCGCCGTCATCGAGAACCGTGTCGAACGGCCCGAATTCGTCGACCACGGTTCCCAGAAAGCCGGTGTCCGTCTGATCACCGATCCGCACGTGAATGTGGCGCTTTGGATCGTCATGTTTTGCGGCCTCGGGATTGATGTCGAGGCCCACGATGGTGGCGTCGGGCAAATGTTCGCGCCACATCTGCAGGGATCCACCCCGATCGACCCCGATCTCAAGCATTCGCTCGGTCCGAACCAGAGAGCGTTGGTAAATCGGCAGGTAGTGACGCAGCTTGTGGACGTTGACGGCCTTCTCGAAGATGCGGCCGATCGGGATATCGGCAGGTGACGAGTCGTCAGCCGACATCGAGACCGTCCGGGCCAGGTCCGGGCCCAGCGCGTCAAGCATGCGACGGCGGCCCGCGTACGGATAGCGCCGCGCGATGAATGGAGGTTTGCGCTGCAGCGCCAGGCGAAAGATTGGCATAGTCACGAAATCCTTTGCTGTTCTTTGATGTTCAAAGAACTCGGTCCACTCGCAGAATCCCGAATTGCCATACAGATCAGCCCGCCAACACGTTGTTGGCAACAAGCTATGGGCTAGCTGTCCTCGTGAGGTGACAGTGCGCGTTCGCGCCGTCCCGAAGTGTCCGAATCCGCTGGCCCGGCCCGCGCTGCCGCGGCCTGATCGGCGTACTTCCGTTTGAGCCGCGATTTGAGCGCCAGCGCACGTTTCTCGACCAGGAACCAACTGAACGCCGCAGGCACTAGTGTCGCCCCCGCCGAAACAATAAAGAAGGCAAACGGATTCAAGCTGGCGAGACCCGCGACGGCTAAGAGCTGCTGTGTCGGCGAGGCATAGATGTAGACGCCGTATGACAGATCCGTACGTATGTTCATGCGCTTGTTCTTGATCAGCACACCGGAAACCACGACGGCATAGGCCAGGGGAAGAGCCCCGAGCACTCGGTAGTCGGGCAGCGTGCCCGAGGCCAGCACAATCACGACACTCACCGCGACCAGCGACCAGCGAGCGGGTATCACGTCGCGCCACTGATACAGCAGAGCGCCGGCCGAGAACATGATGGCGCTGCGCACCGCGAGTTGCGGGATGGACCAGTACCCGGGGAATGTCAGCGGCGGCAGGAGCATTGCCGCAATGGTCGCCGATATCAATATCGCCGGAGCGGTCCACCGACGGGACGCGAGCCCTAGCAGCCCGAGCCCGGCCACGGCGATGTAGCACATCACCTCAAAGACCAGCGACCATAACGACGCGTTCCAAATTCCCGAGTAGGGGATATCGCGCGGCGTACCACCCACATCGAACTGGAGCTGCACCAACGCACTGTTCTTCAACATGTACTCGATCGGCGCGCTGGAGAACAGCAGCCTCGCGGCCGAGCCGCCCTGGATCAGCACACTCAGCGGAGCGATCACAAACGCCGTCACCGCCAGCACGACGTAGTACCCCGGCAGGATGCGAAGAGCCCGTGCGATGAAGTAGTCACGCACGCTCGGGTCGCGGAGCCAACTCGCCGTGATGAGAAACCCTGAAAGTGCGAAAAATCCGTCAACTCCCACCGAGAAAAGCAGTTGGAGAATTGCCTTCGATTCCACGACACGCCCGGTGAGGGGGAACGAGTGGAAAAGAATCACCTCGGTCGCCAAAGCGAGCCGACACGCGTTCAGCGCGTTGTTTCGCGGATCGAATACGGAACCGAGCTTCATTCGCCTCCACCACTCTTCGCCGGGAGCGTCATCGTATCGCCATCTCGGTCCAAGATCCGGCTTTCCGACATATCTCCGCGGAGTTGGAAAACATTGTCACAAACAATAATTCATGGCCAAGGTAGGACCACCGGCCGCGACACAGCGGCCATGCCCAGACCCGCTCAAAAACGATTCGGGCAGCCCTTATCGATCCATTCGAGAAGTGCGTGCAACCCATCCTCGAGCGTCCACTTCGGGCTCCATTCAAGCTGTTCGGTGGCCGGTCCGATATCGCAGCTGGCCGCGCGCACGTCCCCGTCTCGAAACTTCCCGACAACGACGGGTTCGGGCGCTACACAGAGGTCGGCGACCTTCCGGGCCAACTCGTGAATGGTTGTCGCAGTGCCAGAACCGATGTCAAGGGTGCGTCGCTCCGCTGCCGGCGCGTGCACCGCGGCGAAGAGCGCATCGACAACATCGTCAATGAACACGAAGTCGCGGACTATCCGGCCGTCTTCGTAAACCTCCAACGACTGTTTCTCACGTGCCAGTCGCGCGAAGAGCGTAACGATTCCGGTGTACGAATTGGTGAGCGACTGGCCAGGCCCGTACACATTCTGCAGGCGCAAGACGCTGAGGTTGGTGTCGTGGGCGGCGGCCCACGCTGCCAACAAATGCTCCTGGGCAAGTTTCGTGGCCGCATAGATATTGGTCGGACGGGGTTCCGTTCGGCCGGCGGAGCTCGGCAGCGGCTCCGACGATTCGCCAGCAGACCTCTTCGGGTCCCACTCACCGGCCAGCAGCTGCGCATGGCTGCGCGGGCGCGGATAGAAGACCTCCGCACCCGATTGCCACGCACCTTCGCCATACACCGCGCGCGACGACGCCAGCACCAGCTGATCCGGCACATAGGCCGCACGGCTCAGGCCGTCAAGAAGTTGGGTCGTGCCCACCACGTTGACCGAACCGTGGCGCGTCGCCTCCGAAAGCGACTGCGCCGTACCAGTTTCCGCAGCCAAATGGACGATTTGCGACGGTTCAAACAACCGTAGTACGGCATCCCAGTCGGGGGCATGGGTGACGTCTCCGGTGAACAACCGCACCGTCGGGGGAAGGTCGATCTCTCGGCCTCCGGCGTGCACCTGCGGGTGCAAGACATCCATCACAGCAACGTCGTATCCCGCTTGGACAAGACGATTGGACAGCGTGGATCCGATGAATCCTGCACCACCGGAAATGAGGATGGATTTTGACGCACTAGCCTTTGACAAGCCGAGCCTCCCGTTCATTGCAGAGCAGCTAGGTGACCCGCACGCACCGGTAATGCGTTCCGGGTCAATGATATAGATCGATTCGATGGCACCGCGCAGGGCTCCGTCGCCAGCGACCGCCAAGAGGGGTTCACCGACCTACGCATGGGCGGCCCTCCTCTCAAACAAGTCGGCGGCCCTCTCGACACTCTCGTGCGGTTTGGACATACGGGGAGCGGTCGCCCGCGCGCGGGCGACGCATTCCGGAGTGAGGATCTGGCCCAGGTCCGAGATCAGCGACTCTCGATTCGTGGTCGAAAAGCGCCGAGAGGTACCTACTTTCATGCGCTTGAGCTGGTTTCCCCAGAATGGCTGATCACCCACAGTCCAGAGGATCAAGGTAGGCACGCCAGCCCGGAGGCTGGCCGCCGTGGTGCCCGAACCGCCATGATGAACGACAGCTCGGCTGACCGGAAAGACTGCCGCATAGTTCACCACGCCGACCACCTTGACATGCGGCGAGGTTCGAACAGTGCTGAAGTCGGTCGCGCCGGCGCACACCAACGCGCGCTCCCCCAATTCCGCGCACGCTGAACTGATCATCTCGACTGTCTCCGCAGGAGATTCGACCGGGATGCTTCCCGAGGCGAAACAGATGGGCGGTCGCCCCGCGGCGATCCATGACATGACCTCGTCATCGGCGGAGGTCGTCAACTCCATGGTGAGTGCGCCCACGAAGGGCCTTCGTCCACCGTATTTCGCCCACTCGTCTGCCAGCCCATGGAAGCAAACATCGTCGTACGCTTGGATTTCCAGCGATCCGCGCTGGCCGATCCGCTGCGGCGACGGGCACGTCGCCTTCGGCAAGCCGAGCTCACGCCGTTGCGCATCTTCGGCCTTCTTGGTCACGCGCCAGGTCAGCCAGTCGTAGGCGGTCATCGCCGTACGCGTCAGCGGCGGCGGCAGGAGCGGGAAGAGCTGACCATTGGGGCGCCACGGCATGGTGTGTAAGGCAACCAACGGGATTCCATAGAACTCGGCGACATTGGCAGCCGGCTCCTCATAACCCACGCTGGTCGACAGCAGATCGGCACCATCGGCCACCGACACCAGGGTCCTACTCATTTCTGCCCACTGCTCGGTAACCAGTTTCAGGGCCTGCCGGCATAACGCGGCCAGATCCTGAGCCCTCCAAAAATGGCGGGTCCACGACATCCACAGATCGCGGTACACGTCGAGGTGCGGCCCCACCTGAATGCCGTAGGGAACCGCCGAAAGCCCGACCGATTCCGTGAAGCCAATCAGGTCAGGCGGGACAGCCATCCGCACGTCATGACCCCTACGCTGCAGTTCCCGTCCGACAGCAACGGCAGGTTCGATATCGCCGCGCGTGCCATAACTTGCCATGGCAAATTTCATTGACGGTGTTGACCTCCCCGATGTGAGTACGTGGTCGCAGAATGGCCGTCAGTGCTGTCGGTCATTATTACCGATCTCGCCCGTAACGGATAGCCTCAAATAATGGGCGTACATGCGTCTCCAAATTCCAAAACGGCAATGCAGCTACGGCCCAAAGAATTCCGTTTCGGGGATTTCCACATGTAAGACAAGTATTTCGATGGAAGCGGCAATGCAATTAAAGCCGGCCCGAGCTCGCCCAACCTCACGATATCCATATGCACAGCACGTGCGGTGCGGAACCGTCCCGACAGACTTGCGTGGCACACCGTTCACCAACGCCACCCGGACGCCCGCTTCCGACCTTTGATTCCGTCGGCATTCTGCCTTCACACACGATAGGGTGGCGTACGTGTTGCGCCACGACAACGTAGAAATTGTCGACGCCGCAACCGAACTCAACGAATCCTTCGTATTTGTCGTCGAGTAGGAGCACACATGCGCGGCATCATTCTCGCAGGCGGCTCGGGCACTCGCCTGCATCCGATAACGATGGGTGTCAGCAAGCAGCTGCTGCCGGTGTATGACAAACCGCTTGTCTACTACCCGTTATCGACGCTGATCATGGCCGGTATTCGCGACATTCTGGTGATCACCACGCCTGCCGACGCCCCCGCCTTCGAGCGGCTCCTCGGTGACGGCTCCGCCTTCGGTATCAACCTGCGTTACGCGGTCCAGCCGGAACCCGAGGGACTGGCCCAGGCGTTCGTCATCGGCGCCGACCACATCGGTTCCGATACGGTGATGCTCGCATTGGGCGACAATGTCTTCTACGGCCCCGGATTGGGCACGAGTCTGCGGAGATTCGAGAACGTCAGCGGTGGCGCGATTTTCGCGTACTGGGTGGCCAACCCCTCGGCGTACGGTGTGGTCGAGTTCAGCGCCGACGGAGTGCCGCTGTCCCTGGAAGAGAAACCGGCAAAGCCAAAATCTCATTACGCGGTCCCGGGGCTGTACTTCTATGACAACGAGGTCATTGAGATCGCCCGCTCGCTACGGAAGTCTGCGCGCGGTGAATACGAAATCACCGAGATCAATCAGATCTACCTGGATCAGGGTCGACTCGCCGTTGAAGTACTTCCGCGCGGGACTGCATGGCTGGATACCGGCACCTTCGATTCATTGCTGGACGCGAGCGACTATGTGCGCACGATCGAACGCCGCCAAGGTCTGAAGATCGGCGTACCTGAGGAAATTGCATGGCGGGCCGGTTTCATCAATGACGACCAGCTCGGCGCGCGCGCCCAGGAGCTACTCAAATCTGGGTATGGGAGTTACCTACTTGAGCTCTTGCAGCGGAAATAATCCGATGTCTTGGCTGGCGGTAACAGAACGGATTGGTGGACGTATAAATAGTTGTGGGTCTGGGTGCACCCCCGGCCTTGTGTTTCGCTGAATACGAAAAGTTGATGTGGTCGGTACGAGGAGGCAACAGAGAATATGAACAAACTGTCACTGACGAAAACCGTCGCGGCCGTCGGAAGTGTCGCGCTGGCGTTGACCGCTGGGTCCGGGCTCGCATCCGCCGACCCCGCTACCGATGAAATGGTGAACAGCACCTGTACGTATGATCAGGCGAATGCTGCATTGCACGCAGAGAACCCCACGGCTGCACAGTATTTCGACCAATCGCCACCGAATCAGCAGTTCATGCAGGAGTTCCTCAGTTCACCGAAGGCCAAGCGAGTGAGCATGATCAACCAGGTCAGAGGTAATCAGGGCATCGAGTTCGTCATCCCGGTGTTTCAGCAGATGGTGCGCAGCTGCCAGAAGTACTGATTCTTTGCTTACAGGGGCCGGGCCGAGGTGCACTCGCGCCCGGCCCTTTCCTATGTGCACCATCGCCTGAAGCATCAAACTAGCTGAACTGCACCGTGATCAGTCGGTGAGCTTGGGCAGCTCCGTAGTCGGCTGGTCATCATCCGGTCGTGTCGAGGCAGGTGCCGCGACACTGGCGCGAATTGGCTCAGGGAGGGCACTCGGTGGACGCTGACGCACCCGTTGCGGCCACCAGAACCAACGCCCGAGTAACGCGGCGATCGACGGCGTCATGAACGAGCGCACAATGAGCGTGTCGAACAGCAGGCCCAGACCGATGGTCGTACCGATCTGACCGATGATCTGCAAATCGCTGACAACCATCGATGCCATCGTGGCCGCGAACACCAATCCCGCTGACGTGACTACCTTTCCGGTACCACCCATGGCGCGGATGATGCCCGTGTTCAGGCCGGCGCCCAGTTCCTCTCTCATCCGCGATACCAGCAGCAGGTTGTAGTCAGAACCGACCGCCAACAGGATGATCACGGACATCGCCAACACCATCCAGTGCAAGTTGATGCCCAGGATGTACTGCCACAGCAGCACCGACATACCAAAGGATGCGCCCAGCGACAGCGCCACCGTACCCACGATCACCAAGGCCGCAATGAAGCTTCGAGTGGTGATGAGCATGATGATGAAAACCAGGCAGATCGCCGCGATTCCGGCGATCAGGAGGTCGTAGGTCGAGCCGTCCTTCCAATCCTTCGCGGTCGACGCGGCGCCGGCAAGGAAGACCTTGCTGCCCACCAGGGGCGTCCCCTTCAGCGCTTCCTCCGCAGCGGTCCGGATCTGCTCGATCCGGGTGATGCCTTCCGGTGACATCGGATCGCCATTGTGAGAAATGATGAACCGCACCGCCTTCCCGTCAGGCGACAGGAAGGAATTCATCGCACGCTGGAAGTCAGCGTTCTTGAAGACCTCCGGCGGCAGGAAGAACGAATCGTCGTTCTTGGAGGCATCGAACGCCTGCCCCATCGCGGTGACGTCTCCGGTGGTTTCGTCCATTTGCTCGAACTGCCCCGACATGGTCGCGTACATGGTGAGCGTCATGGTCCGCATGTTCTGCATGACCTCGATCATCTGCGGGAATTGGACTAGCAGTTTCGGCATGATCGCGTCGAGTTGATCCATATCGCGGTTGAGAACTTTCAACCCGTCCGCGAGTGCGTCAGAGCCGTCCAACGCATCGAAGATGGACCTGATCGACCAGCAGATCGGAATGTCGAAGCAGTGTTTTTCCCAATAGAAGTAGTTGCGAATCGGCCGCAGGAAATCGTCGAAAAGCGCGATGCTGCCGCGTAAATCATCCGTGAGCTTCTCAAGCTCGTGGGTGTGACCGACCATGCTGTGAGTGACATCTGTCATTCGGCGCATCACATCGTAGGTGTGCTGCATCGACTTGATCATCGTGCTCATGTCGTCGGCCTGCTTTTGCATGTCCGCAATGCGCTTCTTCTGAAACCTGGTCGCCTGGACCTGGCCTGCGGTCTGCAAGCTGAGCAAGAAGGGCACTGAGGTGTTCGCGATCGGTGTTCCCTCGGGACGCGTTATCCCCTGTACCCGAGAGACTCCACGGACCTTGAAGATCGCCTTGGCCAGCTTGTTCAGCACGATGAAGTCCGCCGGGTTCCGCAGATCGCGGTCGGCCTCGACCACGAGAACGTCGGGCGTCAAGCGTGACTCGGTGAAATGCCGTTGCGCGGCAGCGAATCCCATGTTGGCCGGAATGTCGCTCGAGATGTACAGCCGGTCGTTGTAACTCGTCTTGTAGCCGGGCAGCGTCGATAGTCCAACCAAAGCAACGGCCAAGGACGCCACCAGAATCGGAGCCGGCCATCGGACGATCGCGGTGCCGATCCCCCGCCACCGCTGAACCTTCATCTTGCGATTGGGTTCCAATAGCCCGACCCGGCTGGCCAGCGCAATGCCCGCCGGAACCAATGTCACCGCAACCGCGACCGCCGCCAACATGCCGATGGCACAAGGGATGCCCATGGTTTGGAAGTACGGCAGCCGGGTGAAATGCAGGCACAGAATGGCTCCGGCGATGGTCAGCCCGGATGCCAGGACGACGGGGGCGACACTCCGATACGTGGTGTAGAAGGCCGTCTCTCGGTCTTCGCCGGCCTGGCGCGCCTCTTGGTATCGGCCGAAGAAGAAGATGCCGTAATCGGTGCCCGCAGCAATGCTGAGGAAGACCAGCATATTGATGGCGAAGGTCGACAAAACAAAAACATCATGATGCCCCAGATACGCGACAATCCCTCGCGCCGCGGCCAATTCGACGCCCACCATGATCAAAAGCAGGATTACCGTGACAACCGACCGATAAAGGATGAGCAGCAGCGTGAAGATGATGACAACGGTGACCGCGGTGATCTTCAGAATGGACTTGTTGCCGGCATGCTGCATATCCGAGGCGAGTGGCGCCGCGCCGGCCACATAGACCTTGACCCCGTCCGGCGCAGACTTGGCCGTCCGATCGACGATCTCACGAATGGCCGCCACCGATTCGTCACCCACGTGAGTGCCTTGGTTACCCACCAGATTCAGCTGCACATACGCAGCCTTTTCGTCGGGGCTTTGCACACTCGACGATGTCAGTCGGTCGCCCCACAGGTCCTGCACATGCTCGACGTGTTTGGGATCGTTTCGTAGTTCGCGAATCAATCCCGCGTAGTACTGATGAGCGTCTTCACCGAGCGGTTCCTGCCCCTCGAGCACGATCATCGCGGAGCTGTCTGAGTTCGACTCGCCAAAGTCCTTGCCCATGCGCATGATGGCCTTCACGGCCGGCGCATCTTGTGGCATCAGCGACACCGAACGCTCTTCCCCAACCTGTTCCAGGGCGGGGATTGCCTTGCTCCAGTCCCAATTGACCGAAGCCAGCGTTGTATACAGAATCAGCGCAATCCACCCCAGGATGATGAGGGGCGACAGCGTCCGGATTACTCGCGCGATGAAGGGCTGGGGGCGCGGTGAGCGTGTGTGGGCACTCATTGGCGACTATCAGTCCCTCTGCAGCAAGGAACGCACCAGCGGACGAGGTCCCTTCCACCTACGCACCGCACCGGCCGGCCGAGGAACCACTTTCAGCGGCCACCAGAACCACCGACCGAGCAGAGCTGCGATGGACGGTGTCATGAAGGCGCGCACGATCAATGTGTCGAACAACAGACCCAAACCGATGGTGGTGCCCACCTGTCCAATGGTCAGCAGATCGCTGACGATCATGGACCCCATCGTGGCCGCGAACACCAATCCTGCAGCGGTGACCACCTTTCCGGTGCCTCCCATCGCCCGAATGATGCCCGTGTTGAGGCCGGCGCCCAGCTCCTCTTTCATTCGCGATACGAGCAGCAGGTTGTAGTCGGAGCCCACCGCCAACAAGACGATGACCGACATCGCGAGCACCACCCAGTTGATCTGGAGTCCGCAAATGTATTGCCAAACAAGAACAGACAACCCGAAGGACGCGCCCATCGACAGCGCCACCGTACCCACGATTACCAGCGCGGCGACGAAACTTCGGGTCATGAGCAACATGATGATGAAGATGAGGCAGAGCGCGGCAACACCGGCGATAAGCAGGTCGTACTTAGATCCGTCGACCAAGTCCTTAACGCCCGCAGCCGTACCGGCCAGCGAGAGTTTGGCGTGTTCGAGCGGCGTTCCCTTGACCGCCTCCTCAGCCGCGGTCTTGATGGGCTCAACCCGCGAAATGCCTTCGGGCGTTGCGGGATCGCCGCGCTGCGAGATCAACATGCGCGAGGACTTGCCATCGGGCGACATGAAGATCTTCATCACCCGCTGAAAGTCCTTGTTCTTCAAGACTTCCGGCGGCAGATAGAACGAATCGTCATTCTTCGACGCATCGAAGGCCTTCCCCATGGCCGTCGAATTCTCGCTCGACTCGTCCATCTGGGCGAAGATGCCGGACATGGTGCTGTGCATCGTGAGCATCGACTCGCGGGTGCTCTTCATGGTGGCAATCATCTCGGGGAACTGCTCAAGCATCTGCGGCATCAGCTTGTCCAACTGATCGAGATCCTTGACGAGATCCGACATCTTGTCGGTCACCTGATCGATCCCGTCGAGCGCGTCGAAGATGGATCTGATCGACCAACAGATGGGAATGTCGTAGCAGTGCTTTTCCCAGTAGAAGTAGTTGCGGATCGGCCGCCAGAAATCCTCGAAATCCTCAATGTGGTCCCGCAATTCACCCATGTCGGCCTGCAGGTCATGGGTGGTGCCAACCATGCGATGGGTGGTGTCCGCCATCTGCTTCATCAGGTCCTGCATGCGCTGCATGAGGGTGATCGTCTTCGACATGTCCTCGGCCTGCTTGAGCATGTCCTCCATGCGCGCCCGCTGGAACGGCAGACTCAGACGCTGACTCGCGTTGGACATGCTGAGCATGAACGGCACCGACGAGTGTTCAATCTGAGTTCCCTCGGGCCGCGTTACCGACTGCACATTGGCAATGCCCGGCACCGCGAACACCGCCTTTGCCAGTCGGTTCAGAACCAACAGATCCGCCGGGTTCCGCATGTCGTGATTGGCCTCGATCAACAGGAGGTCGGGCGTGGCCATCTTCGATTCCGGGAAATGTCGCGCGGCGGCATTGAATCCCTGATTCGCGGGAATGTCCTGCGGGATGTACTTCTGGTCGGAGTAGCTGGGGCTGTACCCCGGCAGCGTCAGTAGCCCGATGAGCGCGATCGCCATCGTGGCAGCGAAAATCGGGCCAGGCCACCGGACGATCGCGGTACCGATCCGCCGCCACCGGCGCGTCGCCATCTGCCGCTTGGGATCGAACCACCCGAATCGGCTACCGGCCGCGATAACTGCCGGAACCAGCGTCAAGGCGACCGCCACCGCAACCAAAATGCCCACGGCGCCGGGGATGCCCAACGGCTGGAAGTAGGGCAGGCGAGTGAAATGCAGGCAGGCGATCGCACCGGCGATCGTCAAGCCGGATGCCATGACGACCTTGGCGACACCCTTGTACGTGGTGTAGTAGGCGGTTTCACGATCCTCGCCCGCTTGACGAGCCTCTTGATACCGCCCGGCGAAGAAGATTCCGTAGTCCGTTCCCGCCGCGATACCGACGGACACCAAAAGATTGACGACGAACGTGGTCAGACCGACGATCCCATGCAGGCCAAGGAAGGCAACCAGTCCCCGCGCAACTTGCAGCTCTATGCCGACCGTAAGCAGCAGCAGGAGGACGACAATGATCGATCGGTAGAGCAGCAGCAACATCAGGAAAATTACCCCGACGCTCACCACGGTGATGAGGATGACCGTCCTGTTTCCGCTGTCTGCCATGTCCGAGACGATGGCGGCCGGGCCCGTGACATACGTCTTGACCCCCGCCGGCTGCCCCGGCGTATTTTTCACGATGTTCTGAACGGCCTGCACGGACTCGTTCGCTTCGGCCTGGCCAAAGCGTCCGTTGAGATTCAATTGGACGTACGCAGCTTTGCCATCAGCGCTTTGCGCGGCACCAGCCGTCAGCGGGTCTCCCCAGAAATCCTGGACATGCTGCACATGCTTGGGATCGTCTTTCAATTGACGAATGACGGCGTCGTAATACTTGTGCGAATCTTCGCCGAGCGGCTGTTCGCCCTCGAGCACAACCACCGCAACGCTCTCGGAATTTGATTCCTGGAAGACCTTGCCCATCTGCGTCATCGCTTTGACGGACGGCGCATCCGGCGGGCTTAGCGAAACAGAATGCTCTCTTTCGACTACCTCCAGCGGCGGCACTTTGAGAGTAAGGAGAACGGTGATCGCGAGCCAGCCCACGATAATGAGCAGTGAACCCTTACGGATTATGGTCGCGAATATCGGCCGGTGCGTTCGCTCCTTGCCGGCTTTCTCCTCGCTCATGCTGCCTTCAGCAGACACGAGGTAAAGGCGTTCGTCTGGTTGGTCACCTTCTCGGATTTGACCTCATCATCCACGGTGATACGGCAACCGATGCTGCGACTGTTCCCCTGCGCCATGATGCTGCCGACCGCGGTAGTCTTGCCGACCTCGAATTTCACCGACCACGGAAGCGTGACTTTCTGTATGTACAGCGGATCACCATTCACGTCGAAATAGCTGATATCTGCCACGGTCCCAGGTGAGCCGAAAACTTCATACGACATCTTCTTGGGGTTGAAAGATTTGGCATCGCTTACGTTCGTATCGGCGTACGACGGACGATTATCGGACCCGAAGACGCCATGGAGTCGCGACACCGTAAATCCACCAGCGCCAATTACGGCGAGCACCAGTAGCGGAATCCACAGACGCATCAAAAGCCGAAGAATCTTGACCCTCCTCGCCTATCTCAACACCCGACACAAAACGTGGAACACCTCGCAGGCGCTCCCTGGCCGTTAAAGATTAGACCATGTCCGTGACCCACGTATGCGCCCGTTGCAGACCCGATTTGCGAACGGAAACAAGCTATTTGGGATACGTGCGTGTACAGATTTACTGCGCGGCAACGCGAGCAACTGCTGCTTGCAGATTTCCATTTCACAGAAATGTGCGATCGGAAGGCTAATCAGCAGATGGGGACTATTACATTGCCTCTCGACCCGGATGACCAACCTCGGGGTCGGCTATGCGTAGCGAGAAGCAGTTCGGCCAGACATGTTCGCCCCGCCCACCTCGCCAGACCGGCCTAGTAAGCAAACCTGCTTCATCAATCTGCTTCACCAGACGCAATACTCTCGGCGAATACCTCCGCACGGGGTGCGCGGACACCTTGCCAAGACTGCGAAGGCGGGGTTGGCAAGACGCGTAGGCTGGTCACCGTGTCCAAGACGTACGTTGGTGGGCGCCTTCGTCAGCTCCGCAGCGAACGCGGGTTCAGTCAGGCCGCGCTAGCCCAGATGCTGGAGATCTCCCCGAGCTACCTGAACCAGATCGAACACGATGTCCGGCCGCTGACAGTCGCGGTGCTGCTGCGGATCACCGAAGTGTTCGGCGTCGACGCAACATTCTTCTCCTCCCAGGACGACAGCCGCCTCATCGCCGAGCTGCGCGAGGTGGTGCAGGACAAGGACCTGGATATCGATGTCGACGCCGCGGAAATCGCCGACGTGGTCGCCGGGCATCCCGCGCTAGCCCGCGCGGTGGTTAATCTGCATCGGCGCTATCGGATCACCACCACGCAGCTGGCCGCGGCCACCGAGGACCGGTACACCGACGGAAGTGGTAGCGGTTCCATCACCATGCCGCACGAAGAAGTACGCGACTACTTCTATCAGCGGCACAACTACCTGCACGAGCTCGACACCGCCGCCGAGGACCTGACGGTTCGGATGCGCATGCACCGGGCCGACCTGGCTCGTGAGATCGCCGACCGACTCACCGAGGTACACGGAGTGCAGATCGCCCGGCGAATTGATTTGGGCGACAGCGTCTTACACAAGTACGACCCGGGAACCAAGACGCTCGAGATCAGCAATCACCTCTCCGGCGGACAACAGGTTTTCAAGCTCGCCACCGAGTTGGCCTACCTGGAGTACGGCGACCTCATCGGCACCATGGTCGACGACGGAAAGTTCACCTCCGAGGAGTCGCGCAAGCTGGCACGACTGGGCCTGGCCAACTACTTCGCCGCGGCCACCGTGCTGCCCTACCGCCAGTTCCACGGAGTGGCCGAGGACTTTCAGTACGACATCGAACGACTGTCGGCGTTCTACTCGGTGAGCTACGAAACCATCTGCCACCGGCTGTCCACCCTGCAGCGCCCGTCGATGCGCGGCGTCCCGTTCTCGTTCGTTCGGGTGGATCGTGCCGGAAACATGTCCAAACGCCAGTCTGCCACCGGCTTCCACTTCTCCTCCAGCGGCGGCACCTGTCCGCTGTGGAACGTCTACGAGACATTCGGCAACCCGGGCAAGATCCTGGTGCAGGTGGCGCAGATGCCCGACGGACGCAACTACCTGTGGGTGGCGCGCACCGTCGAACGTCGTGCATCCCGGTACGGCCAGCCGGGTAAGACCTTCGCGATCGGGCTGGGCTGCGAGTTGCGGCACGCACACCGGCTGGTCTATTCCGAAGGTCTCGACCTATCGTCCGAGGGAGCGACGACGCCGATCGGCGTGGGCTGTCGGGTGTGCGAGCGCGACAACTGTCCTCAGCGCGCGTTCCCGGCACTTGGGCGGGCGCTCGACCTCGACGAGCATCGCAGTACGGTGTCGCCATACCTCGTGCAACAAGAAAGATGAGGCCCCCGCAAGCGGGTGGGGGCACCTCCCCCTCGTGGGGGCGTGCCCCCGGCTTGCGCGAAGACCAACAAGAAGGAGCCCGACAGTGACCGCCGAAGGCCGTATCCCATCCGCCGGGCTCCGCGAGCTGGGCCCCATCAACTGGCTGATCGCCAAGGGCATGGCGCGTGCCGTCAGCGCCCCGGAGATGCATCTAGCGACAACGCTCGGACAGACAGGCACGCGGTTCTGGCCGTGGCTCGCGTATTCGGGCGCAATCCTGCGCGGCACCAAGCTGTCCACCCGCGACACCGAGGTGGTCATTCTTCGCGTGGCCCACGTACGCGAATGCGAGTACGAACTACAGCACCACACCCGCATCGCCAAGGCTGCCGGAATCGATCCCGCGCATCAGGAACGGATCTTCGCCGGCGCCGACGCCGACGGACTCTCCGACAAGGAACGCGCACTCATCACCGGTGTCGACGAAATCCTTACCACTAGAACGCTTTCCGATGACGCATGGGACGGGCTCTCGAAGTTCTTGGATCGCAGGCAGCTGATTGGCTTCTGCCTGCTCGTCACCCAGTACGACGGGCTGGCCGCCACCATGTCATCGCTACGCATCCCGCTGGACCACTAGTCGTCGAGCAGGGCCATCAGGTCCTCGTGGTAGCGGTCGCCTACCGCGGGCTCGACAATCTCCAGCTGCGATAACTGTGCATCGGAGAGGGGCACATCCACGGCCGAGGCATTCTCCTCGACGCGAGCCGCCTTCGTGGTCCCGGGGATAGGCACGATGTCCTCACCACGAGATAGCAGCCAGGCCAGCGCGATCTGAGCCGGAGTCGCCCCCGTCTCGACGGCGACGGATTCCACGGCGCCGACGATCCCGCGGTTGGTGTCGAGGTTCTCCTGACTGAACCTGGGCAGGTTCTTACGGAAGTCGCCGTCTGCCAACTGATCCGCAGACCGTATCGCTCCGGCCAAAAATCCCCGACCCAACGGCGAATACGGCACCAGTCCGATGCCCAGCTCCCGCAGCGTCGGCAACACCGTGGACTCGATATCCCGCGTCCACAACGAGTACTCCGATTGGACCGCGGCTATTGGATGGACCGCATGCGCACGACGAATGGTCGCCGCCGATGCTTCCGACAAACCGATATGGCGGACCTTGCCCTGCGTCACCAGTTCGGCGACCGTGCCGATCACCTCTTCGATCGGCACCTCGGGATCAACGCGATGCTGGTAGTACAGATCGATGTGGTCGGTCCCGAGTCGGCGCAACGATCCCTCAACCGCCACCGCGATATTCGCCGGAGAGCTATCGGGGTGGAACGTCGCACCGGTGGCATGCGAAATCAATCCGAACTTCGTGGCCAGCACCACGGCATCCCGGCGATCCGAAATTGCCTTGCCGACGAGTTCCTCGTTGGCATACGGCCCGTAGATCTCGGCGGTGTCGATCAAGGTGATGCCCAGATCGAGCGCCCGATGGATGGCCTGGATGGACCGATCGGCATCCGGGCCCTTATCCGCGCCGAGGGGTTGATACCCCGACGACATCGACATGGCTCCCAAGCCAATTCGCGATACCTCTAACGCACCGATCTTCGTGTACTTCATATCAGCTCTTCTTCCCTCCAGTGGATTGAGCCGAGGCACCGTTGACCGACTCCGTGTAATACGCGACCTTGAAGTCGACAACCTTCAGGTCTTCGGTGAGCCGCTCCATCGCGGCCAAGATCCGGACGCGTTGTGCGAACAGCAGCTCCAAACGTTCGGCGTGGGTCTCTTCGCCGCCCACCAACAGCTCGATGAACCTCCGCATGTCGCGCACCGGCATGCCGGTCCTGCGCAACCGCAGCATCAGCTCGACGCGCTCGATGTCGTTGTCACTGAACCGGCGGCGACCGCCAGTGTCCCGCGCCACGCGGGGAAACAGGCCCTCACGTTCGAACCAGCGCAGTGCATCGATCGACAGCCCGGTCCGCTGGGCGACGTGCGAGATGGGAAACCCGTCATTCTGCGGCTCACTTGTGCTCACAGAGCCACGGTAGAACCTGGAGTCGACTCCAGGTCAAGTGAAAGATTCCGCGCAGGGCGCGACGAAAGTCCTCGCAGGTACCGGCTACGGCCTCGCCGACGCCGTTGACACGTTCTTGATACCGCCTCACTATCTGTTCATGCGCTTGGCCCAGGACTGTAGGTAGGCGCGCAATCTCGTTGCGCGCAATCTGTTTCAGTCCACCTCCAGCCAAGCGAAGGTATCCGCGCATGTCCGATCCAGCCCATCAGCTCGCCGTCAACGGCAGGTCCCTTCAGAGCGCCGAGTCTCACGGACTCGAACGCGACGCCGTTGGCTCTTGGGGCGTCTTCGCTCAGGGATTGGCGGCGGCGGCGCCCAGCGTCGCGGTCGCGACGGTACCGTTCTCCCTGTTCGTAGCGGCCGGTAAGGGAGCGGCGTGGGCTGCGGTGATCGGCCTGGTGGCGGTGGTCCTTATCGCCACGACCATCAGCTTCCAGGCCACCCGCACAGTGTCCTCCGGTTCGCTTGGCACGTACGCAGGCAACGGGCTGGGCCCCGGCGCCGCGTATGCCGCCGGCTTCAGCCTGCTGATCGGATACATCACCTTCGCCACCACAGGGACCCTCGGCGGTGTGCTGTACTTCGAATCATTCCTCGATGCGATCGGGATCCACTCGGAGGCAACCGCGTTCAAGCTGGCGCTGGTGGCAGTCGTCGTCGCGGTCGCCGTCTACCTGCCCTACCGGGGCGTTTCTATCTCCGCGAAGTACGAGCTCATCTTCGAAATCATCGCCACTGCACTGATTCTCATCATCATTGTGGCCTCGTATGTCAGCTATGGCTGGCGTATCGACACCGAACAGTGGTCGCTGTCCAACCTGGGTAACAGCACCACCTTCATCGCGGCAGTCACCGCGGTCGGTGCGTATGCAGGATTCGAGAGCGTCGCGTCCCTTGGCGCCGAGTCCCGGGACGCGCACCGCACGATTGCCCGCTCACTGCTACGCGTCGTATTGATCATCGGCGTGCTGTACATCCTGGCCACCTACCCGCAGATCCTGCAGTTCCGGAACATCGATGGCGACAGCGCAATACTGCCCCAGGTCGCCACGAATTCCGGTGTTGCATGGTCGATTTACCCGATAGGTCTCGCAGTGACCATCGCGTTCATCGTGTTCGTCACCGCGGTCATCAACTCGGCGGCGCGAGGGCTGTTCACCCTCGCCCACGAGGGAGCACTCCCAGCAATACTTGCCCGGGTACACCCGGTCCACAAAACCCCTATCGCGGGCATCTTCCTCATCGGGACCATCGCGGCGGCATTCTCTGTGACCGCGACGCTCAGCTCGGTGGGCCGTCTGGTCTTCGATGTGTACGGAAACTATGTGGCCAACTGGGGCTTTCTCATCAGCTACCTGCTTGTGGTGGTGTCCACCCCCATCTGGCTGTACCGGATCAAGGCACTCACCCCTGGCCGGCTGGCGATATCGATCGCAGCCACTCTGGCCATTGGATATGTGATCTTCAGCAATTTCCATCCGGTTCCGAAGTTCCCGTTCAACATTCTGCCGCTCATCTTCGGCGCGATTCTGTTCGCGGGGCTGCTTCGCTACTGGTACCTGAGAGCCCGCCGCCCCGAGGTCGCGGCCCGAATCGGCTCCATCCAAACGCTTTCCGAATCCGAGAAGGAGCGGCTCACCGAGCTCGGGATACTCGAAATCCTCCACCAAGAACCGGCCGTCCACCACGAACCCGCCGCCGCCAACGATTCAGGAGTTCTCGTCAAATGACCGCCGCCGCCACATCGCCGGTACTTGCCTACCAAGGGATCAGTGATACCGACTTCTCCGAGTGGAAAAGTACCGCCCAACGTGTCGCCGATGAGCTTGCGGCCACTGCATTGGAGCGCGATCGCGCCAACCAAAATCCCATCGCCGAAATCGAACTACTGCGCAAACACGGCCTGTTGTCCTTCGCCACCGCCCGCGAATTCGGCGGCGCCGGAGGAAATCTGACTCAGGCGCTGCAACTCAGCCGGATCATCGCGGCGGCCGATGGTTCCATCGGCCAGCTGCTGGTTTACCACTACTCCAACGGAGTGTGGACGTACATTCTCGGATCACCGGCGCAGCGCGAGTACGTCGCGCGTGGAGTCGGCGAACATGGTTGGTTTCAGGGCAGTGTCAGTAATCCACGTGACCCCGGCATTACGGTTACCCGGACCGACGAGGGTTATCGAGTCAACGGCACCCGGACATTCGCCACCGGCGTCGCGATCGCCGACCTGATCACCGTCTTGCTCTATGCGGAGGAACCGATCAATGCGATCATCCCCCGCGAGCGGGAAGGACTGCGGTTCAACGACGATTGGGACAACCTCGGGCAACGGCTTACTGCAAGCGGCAGTGTCGAATTCGATAATGTGCTGTTACGCCATGACGAGATACTTACCGGTCTCGGCGAGTACGGCGTTGACCGCGAACGTCGCGATGGTCTACGTGCATTGTTCAGCCAGCTGATCTTCGTACATCTGTACCTCGGGATAGCCGAGGGTGCACTCTCCGCCGCCGTCACGTATATCAGGAAAAGGGGCCGCCCGTGGCCCGAGGCGCATTCCGCGGAGGTGACCGAGGACCCCTACCACCAGCAGCTGCTGGGCCGTCTGTCGGCAGGTATCGCCGCGGGTATCGCCCTTGCCGACGCGGTGACAAGGGAATTCGAACAGGTGCTGGCAGCCGGTGACGCACCCAGTACGGCCCGCTGGGGTGCGCTGGCCGTCAGGGTGGATCAGGCCAAGTCCGTCGCCACCGAGGTGTCCTTGGACGTAACACACAACATCTACCAGGCAACCGGCGCCCGATCGACCGCCAATTCAGTGGGTTTGGACATCTATTGGCGCAACGCGCGCACCCACACCACCCATGATCCGCTGCCGTATCGGCAGCGCGAAATCGGCCGGTACCTGTTGACCGATGAGTGGCCGTCGCCGCGCAGCCTCAGTGGTCTGGGACGCCTCGCCGATACGACACAAGGCAAGGGTTCGTGACCGACGTCCGCTTTCTGCACACCTCTGTGGAGCGTGCGCGCGCCTTCGCGGTGTTCTGGCGGGCCATGGTGGGACTGCCGCCCCTGGGCGATATCGCGGTCGACGAATTATTGGAACCAGGTAGGTATTTGGGTGCCTTCGATGGCACGGAGCTGGTCGGCGGGGCCGATTCATATACCAGCTGGCTGACCGTCCCCGGCGGCTCGCGGGTTCCGCATGCGGCCGTCACACATATCGGTGTGCTGCCCACCCACACCCGACGCGGAATCCTCACCTCTCTGGTGACCCGACAGCTCACCGATGTCGCCGAGCGAGGCGAGATCGTCGCCAGCCTGCGTGCCTCCGAAGCGGTCATCTACCGCCGCTTCGGTTACGGGGTATCAACCAGCAGTGCGGGTTACCGTATCCAGCGGCGGAGGGCGCATCTGCACAGCCCTGTCGACGCCGGGTCGCTCACTCTGCTCGATGCCGCGGCAACACCGGAGCTGCTCGCTGCGGTCTACGAACGTGCGGCGTGGACAGGTTCCGTGGCACGCCCGCCGCAATGGTGGCGGCTGCACAAGCTGTTCGACGCGGTCGACCCCGTGAAGCCCTATGTGGTCACTCACCCCGATGGCTACGTACGGTACCGGCCACGGGATACCTCCGCATGGTTCGCCAGCAGCGCGCGCACCATCTTCGTTGATGATCTTGTCGCACATAGTGATGCCGCCTATCGCGCGTTGGTCGGTCACCTGTTGGATCTGGATCTGGTGGATGTCATCGAGCTTGGACCGCGCCCGGTCGACGACCCACTCCCCCATCTCGTCGTTGATCCTCGGGCGGTGACCGTCACCGGCATCCGTGATGAGACCTGGCTCAGGCTGATCGACGTCGAAGCCGCATTGGCAGCACGCGCGTACGCGGACACCACGCCGGTGGTGGTCCAGGTGAACGACCCGCTGTTTCCTCATAACTCGACTCGGTTCGCCGTCGGCCCCGACAAGGTGCGACGCACCCAGCACACCCCTGACCTGTCGGTCGATGTCGCCACCCTGGGGTCGGTCTATCTCGGCGGCAACACCTGGAGGCAACTGGCGCGGGCCGGACTGGTGTCCGCGCAGTCGACGGAGGCGATCGGCGCAGCCGACGCCCTGTTCTCCACCGGTACACAGCCTTTCGCCGGTACCAACTTTTAGGAGCCGCCTCGTGTCTGATGGTCTTCGCGCAAGCGGCTCATCCACAAGTGACCGCCAACTTCATCTCCTTGCCTTCGGCAATGTGCGCTCCGGTGGCGCATGGCGACTGCCCGGCGTGCAGAACGGCCCACCCAACCAGCTCGAAACCCTGGTCGCGACCGCGAAAGCGGCCGAAGCGGCCAAGTTCGATGCCATCTTCTTCGCGGACGGCCTCAACTTCGGACCGGAGGCCACCTGGGCCCATAAGTCCACCGAGGACTTCGAACCACTCACGGCCACCTCGTATCTCGCTGCAGTCACCGAGCGTTTGGGCCTGGTTGTCACCGGCTCGTCGACGTTTCAACCCCCGTACCACCTGGCGCGCCAACTGTTATCCCTCGATCATCTGAGCGCGGGACGTGCCGGATGGAACCTTGTGACGAGCTTCGCGCAGGCCGCCGCCGCCAACTTCGGCGAGCGTGGCTTCCTCCCGCACGATGAGCGCTATCGACTCGCGGAGGAAACGCTGCGGGTAGTGAAGTCCCTGTGGCATTCCCTCGAGCCAGACACCGTCGTCGAGGACCGAACAACCGGAATCTACAGCGATGTCACCAAGATTCATGTCACCGACCACGAGGGAGAGTTCCACAAGGTCAAGGGGCCACTCGGCGTCGCACCCTCTCGGCAAGGGCGACCGGTGATCTTTCAGGCCGGGTCTTCCACCACCGGAAGAGCATTCGCCGCTAGGCATGCCGAGGTGGTCTTCACCGGGCAGACGGATATCGAGCGCGCCAAAGCCTTCTACAGGCAACTCCACGAGGAGGCCCGCGCCGCCGGACGGACCTCTGCCCCCTTGATCACCCCTTCCCTCGGAGTTGTCGTCGGATCCACTGAGGCCGAGGCGCGTGCCGTCGAAAGCACCGTCTACGAACACTTCATTCCCGAATACCAGGCGGGATGGCTGCTTGAGGTCGACGTCAACGTCGTCGGCGCCGACCTAGACGGACCGGTACCGGCGTCGGCGTTCCCGGACAGCACCGAGACCCATCAAACCGCGCTGGCCGGATACAGACACCTCGCCACAGTGGGCAGTCCCACGGTTCGTGAATTCTTGTACCGCACCTTGAATGCGTTTGGCACTCGGTTTGTGGGCTCCGCGGAGCAAGTGGCCGATCAGATAGAGCTGTGGTTCACCGAAGGCGCGGCCGACGGCTTCGTTCTGAGCACCTCGGGACTTCCCGGCCAATTCGAACTGTTCACCGAGCAGGTGGTGCCTATCCTGGTGCGTCGCAGGATCTTTCGTTCCGAATACACGGGCTCGACATTGCGTGAGCACCTGGCCTTGCCGTGGCCGGAGCCGCTTCGCACACCGGTATCGACACGGAGCGGAGGCTAACCCTGGCGCTCTTCGCGAAGCTCGGCAGTGACCGCCCGTATGGAGGCTGCGGCGTACGAAGCGATGATCTTCGATGGGTCGGTTGACGTTTTCGACAGCGCCCATGTTTCGACTGCGACGCGTAGAGCGGCCGTCACCTGGGCGGCCAGTAATCGGGTCTCAAGCCCATCTGGGCGTGCACCCGTGCGTTCAGCAAGCAGGGTCAACAGATCCTGCTCGGAATCGTCATTGACCTTTAGCCACACTGCACGCAACGCCGGATCTTCCTTTGCGGCTCTCAACAATCCGCGTGTCCACTCATACGAGGACAGCGTCGCCGAATCACAGTCAGTCAAGGCTTGCCTGGCGGCATCTTCAATCGCATCGGGCAACGCAACTTCCGCTGGTATGTCTGCAAGCAACTGCAGCCACCTGCGTGCCCCCAACGCCAACAGCGGTGCAATCGCATCTTGTTTGGTCCGAAAATAGCGGTAGAAGGTGCGTACACCCACTTCAGCCTGATCGCAGATCACCTCGACAGTGGTCTCAGAAGAGCCACGCAGGGTAAATAGCTCGGCAGCTACGCGAGCGATGTGTTCCTGGGTAGCCAACTTGCGACGTTCCGTGAGGCCCATCACTTCATCTTAGGCATAAACTGAATATATGGCATATTGTGCCAATTAGGCAAGATATGCCATATGCTAGATCTGCGCTAGGAGAGGGTTATGTCAACGCAAACCATCGTGATCGTGGGTGCCGGACCGGGGGTTGGGTACGAGACCGCCAAACGTTTCGCCCAGGCCGGGTGGGCAATTGGGCTGATCCGCCGTAACACCGACGCCTTGGACTCCTTCGCCGCAGAGCTAAGAGCGGCAGGCGCGAGCGTCGCAACTGCCGCGGCGAACGCCGAACAACCCGCCTTGATCGCGTCAGCCGTCACCCATCTTGGTCGCGAACTCGGTGGTATCGATGTGCTCGTCTACAACGTCCCAGGCCCGCTGCGCGAGGCCTACGGGCGATCAACGGACGTCTCGCTATCGGCTCTGCAGACATTCCTCACCGTGCGTGTGGTCAGCGCTCTGGCCTCATTACAAGCCGCACTTCCGTTCCTCGAACTCTCAAAGGGGGCAGCATTTTTCACCAGCGGCCAGTCCGATCGCCACGCCTATCCAAACACCGGTTTGATCGGTGCTCCGCAAGCGGCACTACGAATGTTGGCGCAGCATCTACATACGGAACTGAGAACCAGTGATGTCTTTGTTGGCTACCTGCCGCTGGACAATCCACCTTTGTATTCCGATCCAGAGCAAGAGAAGCTGCGTACCGACATCCCGGAAGGATTCTCCATATCCGAACGAGTGGTCGCCAGCGATGTAGCGGCCCAAATTTTCACGCTCAACCGCACCCGTGACGGCTTCGAACACCCGGTAAAGCCCTCGGTCCGTGTCGTGCCGTGCGCATATCCGTGAGGAACGACTCCGCCGGTAGAGCTAGACCACTTCTCGTAATGAGCCGTCTGTGACGTCGTAGATAAAGCCACGCACGCTCTCCTTGCGCGGAACGAACGGGTTGGCGTTGATCCGCGCAACGGACTGACGGACGTCCTCATCTAGGTCGGTAAAGGCCTCAGCAGACCACGACGGCTTGATACCCGTCTCGTCCTGTATTGAGCGTTTGAACGCGTCATCGGTGAAAGTCAGCATGCCACAGTCGGTGTGGTGAATGAGGATGACTTCCTCGGTACCGAGCAACCGCTGCGAGATGGCTAGCGACCGGATCTCGTCCTCGGTGATCACACCGCCCGCGTTGCGGATAACGTGCGCGTCACCTTCCTGAAGGCCAAGCAATCCATAGGGATTCAGGCGTGCATCCATACACGCAACAATCGCGACCTTCCGGCCCGGGGGCAGCGGCAGATCGCCTTTGTCAAAGCTCGCCGCGTACGCCCTGGCGTTGTCAAGCAATTCATCAGTGGTCGACATGGCGCGAAGTTACGCGCGACCACTTACCCGGTCAACCGTTACCAGCACCGTGGTCTGAACCTAGATACCGAAGGTCCAGGTGCGCCCGTCCGACGCGACAAATCCAGAGCTCTTGTTGCCACCGAAGAAGCCACAGGCCACGCCGCCATCCGCGAGGGCCATGCACGCGCCTTGGTTTCCGTATCCATACACGCTATCCCCCGGGGGCAGTTGCTTGACCTCATCCTTTGGCGGATTCATAGTGCCAAAACCGATCCCACTCGGATTACCGGGAACATTCGACACGGATACGTAACCACTACCACCGGTAAACCCCGGCAGTTGTCCCATGCACGCAATGCTGCCACCGCTGTACGTCAAGATGCTGCACCGTAATCCGTTGGCAACGGTAAACATACGCTCGATGCCTTTGGGTCCGTGACCGTCATACTTGACCTCCGAGACCACGAAGTCGTATGGGCGGGGAACGCCGTCCGGCAGCGTGAGCCCACTATCGCGTAGTACCGTCTTGCCCGTACCGATGGTAAGAGACTGTTTTCCGTTGTCGCAGATGGTGATCGGCCCCGACTCTGCCCGACAGGTGACGCGATTCGAGGTGACCTGCTGGCCCACCTCCAGCCGCCGGGCACCCGCAACCCCAGGACCGCCCGCTAACACCCGGTAGTAGCCGGCGGGCTGTCCTGATCCCGCGCCCATCCGGACCCGGACGACACCCGGCGGCACCCCCGGCAGAGCTCCGGTGCAATCGACACTGAAGTCGCCCCCGATCGAGCACGCCAACCCACTCGCAGTCACGAAGTTGCCGTCGAAACCCGGCGTGTCCGACGTCGGGATGGGCGACGACAAGGCAGGCGGCGGCGTACTCGCCGGCGATGGCACGGAGGACGCCGTCGCGGATGTCCGCTCGAGCGGGTGTGTTGGAGCGCAGGCGGCAAGCAACACCGCCAGCACCCCAATCCCCCACGCTCGCATCGGATCAGAAGTTGATCATGTGCCCCGCGAGCCCGTGGAAGGCTTCCTGCAGCGCCTCGGACAAGGTCGGATGGGTGTGCACATTGCGAGTCAGTTCATTGACCGTCAGATCCCACTTCTGCGCCAACGTCAGCTCGGGCAGCAGCTCCGAAACATCCGGACCGATGAGGTGTCCGCCGATCAGCTCGCCGTACTTGGCGTCGGCGATCAGCTTGACGAAGCCGGTCGGGTCGGCCAGCCCGTGCGCCTTGCCGTTGGCGGTGAACGGGAACTTGGCGACCTTCACGTCGTATCCCTCGGCACGGGCCTGTTCCTCGGTGAGTCCGAAGCTGGCGACCTGCGGCTGGCAGAACGTCGCCCGCGGCATCATCCGGTAGTCGCCGAGCTCCAATGTCTCTGCCCCGGCGATGGTTTCGGCGGCGACGACACCCTGCGCCTCGGCGACGTGAGCCAGCTGCAGCTTGGAGGTGACATCACCGATCGCGTAGATATGCGGAACGTTGGTGCGCATGCGCTCATCGATGGCAATGGCGCCGCGGTCGGTCAGCGCGACGCCGGTCTTGTCCAGACCGTATCCCTCGACATTCGGTGCAAAACCAATGGCCTGCAGCACCTTATCGGCGACGAGCTCGCTCTCTTGGCCGTCCTTGCTCACCTTGACCGTGACTTGCGACCCGGAGTCGGTGATGGACTCCACCTTGGTGCCGGTCAGAATCTTCACGCCCAGCTTCTTGTACTGCTTCTCGATCTCCTTGGAGACCTCGGCGTCCTCGTTGGGCAGCGCCCGCGGCAGGAACTCGACGATAGTGACGTCGACGCCGTAGTTCTTGAGGACGTACGCGAACTCCATGCCGATGGCGCCGGCGCCGGCGATGACGATGGACCCGGGCAGCTCGCGGGACATAATCTGCTTTTCGTAGGTGACCACGTTCTCCGAGAGCGCGGTCCCGGGCACCAACCGCACGCTACTGCCGGTGGCGATGATCGCATTCCCGAACGTCAGCGTCTCGGTGCCGCCGTCCGCCTTCTTCACTGCCAGCGTGTTGGCATCGGTGAAGGCGCCCACACCCTCGTACTCGGTGATCTTGTTCTTCTTCATCAGGAAGTGCACACCGGCCACACGCCCCTCGGCGACCTTGCGGCTGCGGTCGAAGGCGGCACCGAAATCAAAGGTGGCCTCACCGCTGATGCCGAATGTCTTGGCTTCCTTGGTGAAAATGTGGGCCAGCTCCGCATTACGCAGCAGCGCCTTGGACGGGATACACCCGACATTGAGGCAGACTCCGCCCCAATACTTCTCCTCGACGATGGCTGTTGTCAGGCCCAGCTGGGCCGCGCGAATAGCCGCGACATAACCACCGGGACCGGCTCCGAGAACGACGACGTCATAGTGTGCAGTCACGCGCTCCACCCTAGTAGGGCGCCGTCAGACAGGGAGCCTCAAGCCCGGTCTCGGTACTGGATGCCCCAACTACGCAGCGGCTCCGGGCATAGCGACTGCACGCCAGGTAAGTCCGCTGCGGTGCATGCCACATACCCGTACTTGACGCCGGCTGCCGCCACCGAAATGGCCGGTGCCGTCAGGACGGCAAAGGCGAGCGCGACCACTATCGGGCGCGGTTCGACCATGGCCAACAGCAGCGCGACCAACACGCAGGCAAACGCCCAGAACAGCACATACGCGACAGACATGATCCGGTCGTGCGGAAGCAGCGTGCCGAACCAATGCTGGTACAGCAGCAATCCCATCGCACCAGCCGGAATCCACACCCCCAGCAGCACCAGAAGCAGCACCCAACGTTTAAGGAAAGCGGGTTCCCGCTCGGCCGGCACCCGGACGGGTTTGGCGGGTTCGTCGGCCTGGACGGGCACCGCGCCGGTAAGCGGATCGGGAGTCATCGACTCCGCCCTGGATCCACCGGCGGCCACGGGCACTACCCCCGTCTGATCGCTGCCGACGTCGAATGCTTCGGTCAGCGGCAACGCATCGGTATCCAGTCGGCCGGTGGTTTCGTTGACGTTGACGTTGACGTTGACGTCATCGTCCCTGAACGCTGAGAAGGCGGTGAACGTGGCGGTATCCAGGCCGTCCCTGGTCCTGCCGCCATCAGTGCGGCCACCGTTCGTCTCCGGCATGGCCGAGAAGGCAGTCACCGCGACGGGCTCGGGCGCATCGTTGTCGATCGGCACGGCCAGCGGATCGGCCAGATCGCCCTCTACGAGGCTCGGCTTCTCCACCTCGTCCACCAGCTCGGTGGTCTCAACCCTCTTCTCGGTTGCTTTTTCGCTGTCAGACACCCTGAATCACCTGTATCGCCGCCAACATCCCGAACCACCCGGGAGAGATCGCCAAAACAAAGGCCGCGATCGCCGTCATCCATTTACGCGTGGACGCAATCAAGATCAGAAATCCGATCAGGCTGGGCACCGCGACGACGAGACCAATGAAGAGGTCCGGCCGCACCGGCTCATGCACGATCAAGGTGCCAGACATTGCGGCACCAAGTCCTACTGCTATCCCTAGCAGCATCGCGCTAGCTACAACCTGCGCGCGTGGAAGTGGTATCACGAAAAAGCTCCTGCTCGGTGTTCAATGACGCCCCCGGGCCACCTCCGACCATACTGCGATCACTGGCACACTTGCTCAAATGACGTCGGCGCGCCGCTCCACAGACCCACATCTCTGGCTTGAGGACATCGGCGGTGACGAACCGTTGACCTGGGTGCGTGAACGTAATGCGATAACCACCAGCGAGTTCTCCGGCGCGCGTTTCGACGAGATGCGGGGCGAGGCGCTGTCGATCCTCAACACGGACGCACAAATTCCGTACGTGCGCCGTCGGGGCGAGTATCTCTACAACTTCTGGCGCGATGCCAACAACGCCCGCGGCTTGTGGAGGCGAACCACTCTGGATCGGTACCGTCTGGATGATCCCGCATGGGACGTCATCATCGACGTCGACGCCCTGGCCGCCGCGGAGGACGAGAACTGGGTGTGGGCCGGCGCTACCGCGCTGCGTTCCGACTACCGCAGGGCGCTGGTCAGTCTGTCGCGGGGCGGTTCGGATGCGGTAGTGGTTCGCGAATTCGATCTGGAATCACGGCAGTTCGTGGTGGACGGCTTCACGCTTCCCGAGGCCAAGACGCAGATCGGCTGGATCGATGTCGATACCGTGTTTGTGGGCACCGACTTCGGGCCCGGCAGCCTCACGGACTCGGGATACCCCCGCCTGGTCAAACGCTGGAAGCGCGGCCAGTCGGTCGACGACGCCGAGTTGGTGTTCAGCGGAGAACCCTCGGATGTCATGGTGGGCGCAAGCTTTGACGACACCCCGGGCTTCGAACGCACCCTGATCAGCAGGGCCACAGATTTCTTCAACTCCGAAGTGCACGAGCTAAGCGTCGACGGCGAGCTGCTTCGCATCGAGGTGCCCACCGATGCCTCGGCATCGGTGCACCGCGAGTGGCTGCTTGTCGAGCTCAAGTCGCCATGGCAGGTGGATGGCGCCGAGTACTCGGCCGGCACATTGCTGGCCGCCAGATACGCCGAATTCCTCGCCGGCGATCGCAGGCTTACCCCGGTGTTCGTCCCCGATGCGCACGCGAGTTTGCACCACTACGCATGGACCCAGGACCGCCTCACCGTCGCGATCCTGCGCGACGTGGCCAGCGAGATCCTGGTGTTCACCCCGGGAACCTGGGACTCGGCGCCGCTGACGGGGGTGCCGGGCAGCGCCACCACACAAATCGTCGCGGTCGACGATCTGGGCGACGAAATATTCCTTGACACTTCGGGTTTCACTCAGCCATCGACGCTGCTACGCGGCGAAGTAGGCACGGGAAGTGCGTCCGTATCCCCCATCAAATCGGCGCCATCCTTCTTCGACGGCGATTCCTTTGAGGTGACACAGCATTTCGCGCAGTCCGATGACGGGACCGCGGTTCCCTATTTTGTGGTGCGCCCGAAGGGCTCCGACGGTTCCGGACCCACCCTGCTCGGCGGCTACGGCGGCTTTGAGGTCGCCAGAACTCCCGGGTACGACGGGGTGCTGGGCAAGCTGTGGCTCTCTCGCGGCGGCACCTACGTGCTGGCCAATATCCGCGGAGGCGGCGAATACGGACCGGTGTGGCATACACAGGCCATGCGCGAGGGTCGCCATCTGGTTTACGAGGATTTCGCCGCCGTCGCACGGGATCTGGTGGCGCGGGGCATCACCACCGCGGCGCAGCTTGGTGCGCAGGGCGGTAGCAACGGCGGACTGCTGATGGGCGTCATGCTCACGGCGTACCCGGAGCTGTTCGGTGCGCTGGTGTGCCAGGTGCCGCTGCTGGATATGCGGCGGTATCACCTGCTGCTGGCCGGCGCCTCCTGGGTTGCCGAGTATGGCGACCCCGACAACCCCGACGATTGGGAGTTCATCTCGAAATACTCTCCCTACCAAAATATTTCGACATATGATCCTCTTCGCGCAAGCGGCTCATCGGCCGAGAAGCGCTACCCTCCGGTTCTGGTGACCACCTCGACCCGCGATGACCGAGTGCATCCCGGGCATGCGCGCAAGATGGCCGCGGCGCTGCAGGAGGCGGAGCAACCGGTCTGGTACTACGAGAACATCGAGGGCGGCCACGGCGGCGCCGCCAACAACGACCAGTCGGCGTTCAAGGCCGCCTTGGCCATCGAGTTCCTCTGGCGGCAGCTGACACCCTGATCTCAATCTCAGGGCGATCCCCGATGCGGCGGGGTGGGTGAACACCGCACAATTTGTGTATGAGCGAATCCAACACCGTTCCGCCGTGGCTCAACAAGATCGTCAGGGGCATGCTCCGCAGCCCGCTGCATTTCGTACTCAGCAGCAACATCGCCTTGTTCACCTTCACCGGCCGCAAAAGCGGCACCGAGTACACCGTCGCCGCGACCTACGTCCAAGACGGGGACGTGCTGACCGTGTTCACGGATAGGGCGTGGGCAAAGAATCTGCGCGAGGGCCGGCCGGTGACGGCAGTGGTACGCGGTAAGACGCTGCACGGCACTGCAGAGCTGACTACCGGACCTCAGATCGCCGGTCCCTTGGCCGAACTATTGCGCCGGGTACCGCGCGACGCCAAGTACCACAACGTGCAACGCAATCCCGACGGAAGCTTCAACCAGTCGGATATCGACCGTGCCGCCGCGGTTGAGTACATGGTGACGATTCGTCTGGCATGACGTACGTCACTTTTTCCCAGGAATAATTTCACACTGCTCTCAGATTCAGTTTGCCCAGTCGGTAACGCTCCTCGTGAATCAACGTCGGTCAATTATCACAAACCCGCAGCTCAGTAGTGCTAACTACTGCAAGCAGTGCTAGCAATTGACAGCATTTACCCAGCTCAGAAACATGCAGTGATCACCCGGGCAGACCCGCGCCCATCGGGCTCCGTTACCGAAATCGAGACCTAGCCGTGACCGTCGTGGGTTGTTGCGGGCCAGTCGGCTCAGCTAGCTTGGTAGCTAGATGAGTTGTTGGCCCAGGCAAGGTTGCCAGCGGGGCCGAGGGTATTCACCACCGTTTCGTAAGCGCACTGATGCGTTACCAAGTGGCCGGTAGTTGAAGCCAGATTGACGTGAGGTACACGATGAGAAACGACCTGTTTATCGGGTTGAGCGAGAACGGGTGGGACAGTGCACCCTGGGACACCGAACCACAGTTCTCGCCCACCGAGCTAGACATCCTGCTGGATCGTCGGCTGTCCGTCATTGACGCAGCCGAGCGCGTCGGCTGCGTCCCGCACGACGTCGAGCGCATCCGCCAGGCTCACGCGGCGTAGGGCCCCCCTGCGCTAACGCCGCAGCAGTCCGCCCAACACGCCCGAGACGACGCCGATCAGGATCACCAGGCCGCCGGCTGCCATCGTCAGGCTCAGCCAGTGATGTGCATTGCTCACGGCCTGGGTGACCAGGCCATCGGCCAGGTCACGCAGATTTCCAGTGACGCGGTTCAACGGGCGCTCCAGATAGCGCCGCCCGATTTCGAGTCCCGCCCAGCCTGCTGCGCCCACCAGTAGAACCGAAATGCCCAGCCCGGCAAGGCCCTTGGCGCGACTACGGACCGACAGCTGGGTCAACCCGGCGAGAACAAGAGTCAGGCCGACGGATATCCATACTGCGAGCTGACCAAAGCGCGACACCGGTACCAGCCGGCCCGGCGTCAGGCCACCCAGATTGTCGTCGGTGATCGAGACCTCCAGCGTCTCCGGCGCCTTGATGGAAAGACCTTGCGGCACCAGGCTCTTGATCATCGGAGCCAAATCGATCTGCCAGCTGCCCTGCGAATCGCGGTGCGCGGAGTTGGAGTTCGTGAAGAGCCACTGGTGCGCCATCCGATTCACCGACGCGAAGTCAGCGCGGAACTGCGGCCCGCGTGTGTATCCGGCGGTCAGCTCCGCCACCTGCGTCTCGTTGACGCGCGAACCCTGCTTCTTGCCCAGCGACACAATCTGGGCGGTGAGCTCCTCGGCGATCGCGCGTTGGACATTCGGATCGGCTGCCGCTGGCGCCGCCAGCGCCACATAGCCGTTCTCGTCGACAATCCTGGACTGTGCCCAGGTCGCCGTCACTGTTATGGCCAGTACAGCGGTGGTGAGCAGCCACAACAGGACCGCGAAGAGGAATCGCACCCCGCCCAGGTTAGTCGGTCATCACCACCCGCCCAGAGTGAAGCCGTGGCGAGAAAGTTCGAGTGAACGCCTACCGAGTTTCAATCTCGGCGGAGCCAGAGTTGGGGCAGCCCCGGTTAGTCGGTGAGCGCGCGCCCCAGGATCAGCGGATCGGCCTGGCCGACGACATCGTGGTCCTTATCGTCGTAGTCGAATTTGCCCAGGACATGCCGCATCGCATTGACACGGGCCCGCTTCTTGTCGTTGCTCTTCACCACAATCCACGGTGCGTGGTCGGTGTCGGTGAGCGAGAACATCTCTTCCTTAGCCTTGGTGTAGGCATCCCACTTGTCCAGAGATGCCAGGTCCATCGGCGAGAGCTTCCACTGCCGCACCGGATCAACCTGCCGGATCGCGAACCGGGTGCGCTGCTCGGCGGACGACACCGAGAACCACAGTTTGGTCAAGCTGATGCCGTCGTCGACCAGCATCTGCTCGAAAAGTGGTGCCTGGTGGATGAATTCGGAATGCTGCTCATCGGAGCAGAAACTCATGACCCGCTCGACACCGGCGCGGTTGTACCAGGACCGGTCGAAGTACACCATCTCCCCGGCGGCCGGCAGATGCGGCACGTACCGCTGGAAGTACCACTGGGTGCGTTCGCGCTCGTTCGGCTTCTCCAGCGCGACGACGCGGGCACCGCGCGGGTTGAGGTGCTCCATGAACCGCTTGATGGTCCCACCCTTGCCTGCGGCGTCGCGCCCCTCAAAGAGGATGACGTGCCGGGCGCCGGTGCGCTTGCTCCAGTTCTGCAGCTTGAGCAGCTCGATCTGCAGGAGCCGCTTCTCAAGCTCGTACTGCTGACGACTCATCCGCTCGTCGTACGGGTAGTTCTCCCGCCAGGTGTCCACCGCGACACCGTCGGGCGCAATGAGCACCGGATCGTCGTCGTCATCGTCGTTGACGGTGTATCCCTGCGCGGCGGCGGTGATGGTGTCGGTCACCAGCGGAAACTAACCCCAGCAGGTGGCCGGTGAGTAAACGGAAGGTGTCAGCGTCGACGCTCTTCGCGTGTACAGCTCATCAGCGACGGAAGGGGCGCAGCGCCTTGTTCGACAGCTTGGAGAGGCCCTTGAGCGCGACCGGCGCCAGCCAGCTCGGTCCGCTGTACCAGAGCGGCTCGCTGGGCAGCGTCACTCGCGTGTCGACGATGGCCTCGGTGCGGCAGTACTTGAGCAGACCGCTGGCGCCACCGAAGCGCGAGCCCATCCCCGAGCCCTTCCAGCCACCGTGCGGCGCGGTGAGGCACGACAGGTTCATGATCACGTCGTTGATGTTGACGGTGCCGCAATCAAGTTGCAGCGCAATGCGTTCGGCGCGCTTGCGATCCTTGGACCAAACGCTGGCCGACAGCCCGTACTCGCTGTCGTTGGCCAACGCAATCGCCTTTGATTCTTCGGAGAACCGCATGATCGGCAGCGTCGGACCAAAGGTCTCCTCGCGCATGCAGTCCATGGAATGGTCCACGTCGACCAGCACGGTCGGAGCGTAGAAGGTGCCGCCGCCCGGGACCCTTGCGCCGCCGGTGAGCGCTCGCGCGCCCGCGGCAACGGCTTGTCGCACATGCCGATCAACGACCTCGAGCTGATTCTCATCGATCATGGCACCGACGCTGTGGTCCATCCCGGCGCCGATCTCTAGGCTCCGGACCTCGTCGACCACCAGATCGACGAACCGCTCGTAGATCGAGTCGTGCACGTAGACCCGCTCAACGGATACACAGGTCTGGCCGGCGTTGAACATGCTGCCCCATACCGCCGCATGCGCAGCACGTTTGACGTCGGCATCGGAGAGAACCAGCATCGGGTCCTTGCCGCCGAGTTCCAGGCTGACGGGGGTAAGCCGGCGCGCGGCGCGCTCCATGATCTTCTTGCCGGTGGCCGTTGATCCGGTGAACTGGATGTAGTCGACGTTGTCTATCAGGGCCTCGCCGACCTCACGCGCGCCGTGGACAATCTCGAACACCGGTGGCGCACCGATCTCCTCCCACCCGCGCGCAATGAGCTCATCGGAGAGCGGAGTCCGCTCGGAAGGCTTGAGCAGCACCGAACAGCCCGCCAGCAGCGCCGGAACTACGTCCCAATATCCAAGTGCCACAGGGTAATTCCAGGGCGAAATGACTCCCACGACTTTGCGGGGCCGCTGATGAAGAGTGATCTTCTTCGTGTTCATGGCAATTGACGACGCCGGCCGTGATTCGGGGGCCAGGAATTCAGCGGCGCGCGGCACGTAATACGCGATGATCGCGAGAATCGACGGAATCTCGATACCCGCGTCGATCTTGGACTTCCCGGTCTCGGCGATCAGCTGCGCCTCGATGCGCGGGGTGTTGTCGGTCAGCCACTGCGCAAAGCGGGCCAGCACCTTGCCGCGCCCCTCGGGGCCCAGTCGTTCCCACGACGGCTGCGCCTTCGCCAGTTGCGCGGTGATTACCGGGATATCCGATGGATCGGTCCAGCTCACCTGGCCGATAACCTGCCCGTTCGCGGGATTGCGCACGTCGTGGCTGGTGACGGCGCGGGAAGTGCTGACGAGATTTTCAGACGTCGTTGTCATTACTGGAGTCTAGGCATGGGGTGGCCTGAACCGCACCCCCGACTAGTTGGTTGACACGATGCCGTGCCTGGTTGGCACGATCCCACGCAGGTATGCGGCCTGGCCCAGGTGCTGCGCACAGTCGTCGACGATGCTGACTAACCGGACGCTCGCCGTGACCGGCGGATCCCAGTGCTCGTCGACGATGCGCGCGAGTTCCGGATCGGTCAGGGTGTCGACGTAGCGCAGCGTCATCTCGTGCACGTCCTGGTAGTAGCCGCTCAGCAGATCGACCGTCGCGACGACCTTGGCCGCGTCCTCGGGGGTATGCCCGTACCCGTTGGAGTCGACGGGAAGGTCGAGACCGAACCGCGGCTCCCAGCCGCGTGCCGTCCACACCGGTTCATCGCCCGTGATGGCGCAGATCTGCACGTCCTGGCAGCGCGCCGAATGCCAGATCAGCCAGGCGATGCTGTTCGCGGTCGAAGTGGGCCGGTAGGCCAACGCCGCGTCGGGAAGACCGTCAGTCACCTCGCCGACGTGTTCGATGATCCGAGTGAAGCTGTCACGCAACAGTTCCCGCGCGGAGGCCGCCGCCTCGAAATCCGTCATGGTTTGACGGTACGCCCGGGCTTGCGCGCCGGGTCGGCCACCGCTTTGCCCGCCGGCGAGGAGACGGCGAGCGCACCTGCCGCACAACCACAGATGAGTACCGCGAAGACCGGCAACACCAGTGCGGTGTTCAGCGTGAGCGCGTCGGCGATCCAGCCGATGAGCGCCGGTCCGCCCAGCACCGCGACGTACCCCGTCCCGACCACCCGCGACAGCACCCGGCCCTCATGTTGCTCGTCGATGTTGCCCGCGACGGTAAACACCTGCGGGACGCCGCCGGCCAATCCCAGGCCCACAGCCGCCCATCCGGCCATGGTCAGCGGCAGCACCGGCGAGGCGATGACGACCAACAGACCAGCCGCCGCCAGCGCACAGCCCCAGCGCAGCACCAGTACCCGGCCCACGCGTTCCACCACTTTGTCGACAGTGAACCGGCCCACCGTCATGGCGAACATAAACACCAAGAAGACGAGCGCCCCCGCGGAATGCGACGCACCCAGGTGCTCCTGCGAGTGCAGGTTGCTCCAGTCGGTGGCCGATCCCTCGGAGAGCATCAGCAGGAACGCGAGGATGCCCAGCATCCAGACCTGGCTCCGTCGATACTTCACGGCCGGCGGCAGGGTGTACGGAATCGTGTCCGGCGCTTCCACCTCGCCTGCACGCAGCTTGTCGCGCAACAGCACGGTGCCCGCGCAGGTCAGCAGTGACAGGCAAAGGACGGTGATGACAAGGACTGTCACGAATACCGGGATGTGCAGCGCGAACGCGCCCGATCCGATGCCCGCGCCCACCACGTTGCCGACCGAGAACACCCCGTGGAACGAGGCCATGATCGGCCGGCCGTAGAAGCGCTCCACATCGACCGCGGCGGCGTTCATCGCGACATCGGTGATTCCGACCGCGATACCGCAGAGGAACGCGCCGACTCCGGCGACCCACACGGTGGTGGCCGACAACGGGATGTTCACGCCGAGCGCCATGGCGGCGCCGCCGGCGACGGCGATGGGCCCACTGCCGAATCGGTCGACGAGCACGCCGCTGAGCTGCATCCCCGCCAGTGCACCGCATCCAAGGATCAGCACCACAAAGCCCAGCACGGTCGAGGACATGCCGGCGGCCTGCTTCATCGTCGGCAAGTGCACTGCCCAGGTGGCGACCACGAGTCCGAACGACGCGAATACACCGATAACGGCTACCCGCATACGCAGCGGTTTCGTCAAGAAAAAGTCCTCACCTAGGGCGTTGAGCCAGCGATCGCGGGGCCCACCACGACCTCGGCGAGCAGCACTCGCCGGTACCTCTTGACCACAGTACTGACCACGGCTAGGCCAGGGCGATGGGCCACACCAAACATATACCTTGACATTCATATGACGCTGTGGTGATATGAAACTCATGGACGCCTTCGCGGTGATCGCCGATCCGACTCGACGCCGGATCATCGACACCCTCCGAGAAGGGGCGGCCGACGTCACGACGCTGATTGAACGTCTCGACCTGTCGCAGTCTCTGGTGTCTAAGCACCTCAGTGTCCTGCGCGACGCCGGCACGGTTCAGGTGGAGGTCGCCGGGAAGCGCCGTGTCTATCACCTAGCCGACGATCCCCTGCCCGCCGTGCTGGCCTGGGTGACGCCGTATCACCGCAAGTGGGCCGGTGCCCTGGACCGCCTGACCTCTCTCCTCGATAACGAAGCCGACAAGGAAGAAGATGACCGTGACTAACCCCCTGGCCGCCACCCTCACCCCGTGCGACGACCTTGAGGGCAGGTGGGTGCTGACGATGTCCCGCGACTTGTCCCACCCACCGCAGAAGGTGTGGCGGTGGCTCATCGACCCCGAGAAGCTGCGCCAGTGGTCGCCCGCCATACCCGATCGTCCATTGGATTCCGTGGGGGCTGCGCAGGTTCAGGAAACCTCGGCAGATCCGGTGCTGGACGGCGAGGTGCTCACCGTCGATCCGCCGCGCGAGCTCATCCATCGTTGGGGTCCCGACGATTTCCTGCGCTGGCGAATCGAGCCGACGGAGACCGGCTGCCGGCTGACCCTTGAGCATTCGATGTCCGATCGCGAAAATGCCTCGGGCAATGCCGGGGGTTGGCACATCTGCCTGGACACGTTGACCCTCGCCGTCGACGGGACGCCGCGGGGTCGGGTGGTCGGCATCGATGCCATGACTCACGACTGGCAACGCCTCAACGATAAGTACGCAATGATGCTCGGCTGAACTCCCACAGAATTTGCCCGTCGAAGCTCCCGCCATCGCCATCAGCCAGCTAATCTGGGCACGCGACGGTGCCTAAAATTGCAGCTCACGGCCCACTACACACGTAGTGGGCAATCCACGGGGATCGTCTGTGTCAACCGTTCAGGCTATGGCGGAAACGCTTTGCCCTTTTTACTCTCAAGCCACCGCATTCGGCATCGGCGCCGAACGCTGGCACGGGAGGGTCCGCGATGGTTGCGCAGCATTTGGTCTCGGGGAAACGGCGTTCATTCAAGCGTTCGGTGGCGACGGCAGCTGCGGTAGCGGCCACGTGCACCGTGCTGGCCCCGGTGGCGATGGAATCGAAGACCATCGCGACGACGCTGGCGTCGTATGTCATCGGCGTCGGCGGACGCGGTGACGGCTCCGGTGCGAACATTCCCGCCAAGCTCAACGGCCTCGGCGGCTTTTACGACAAGACCACCGATACCTATGCCCCAGTGAATTATCCGGGCACGATGTGGCCGATCGACGGCATACAGTCCGCGACCTTCCGCCAATCGGTGGCCGAGGGACGCACCGCACTCACCGCTGAAATCGCTACGCACCCAGGCGAAAAGATCATCGTTGGCTACTCTCTCGGCGCGGCGGTCGTCAATGAGTCCCGGAAAGACCTCGAAGAGCAGTACGGGCCCGCCGGAAATCCGGACATCAAATTCGTCATGATCTCTAACGCCTACAAGCCCAACGGCGGCATCCTGGCCCGCTTCCCCGGGATCTGGATCCCGTTCATGGATATCAACTCGACCACGCCGGCCAAACCGGAGATCTTCACCACGACGGATATCACCAACCAGTACGACACCGTCGGCGACTTCCCTGCCTACTTCAACCCGCTCGCCATCGCTAATTCCCTTGTGGCATTTCCATACACGCATCCAGACGCGTTCTATGACAATACCGATCTGACTAACTACGCCGACGCAAACGCCCTTCCCGACAAGACTCAGATAGACGGCGGCAAGACCACCTACCACTTCGCGGACGGCACGACCAAGACCGTCATCAACAACACCAACGGCACCAAATCCACGTACTACGTGGTGCATACCGAGCATCTGCCGCTGCTGCGTCCGTTGCGCGACCTCATGGCTCCCATCGGCGCCTCGTTCGTGCTCGATGCCATCGAACCCACCCTGCGAGTGTTCATCGATATGGGCTATGACCGCGTGACCAGCCCCGCCACCGTGAAGCCATTCAGCTTCTTTACCCCGCCGAAAAACATCATCGACGGCATCAACAAGCTGCCCGGCGCCATCCAGGAGGGCGCCGAGAACTTCCAGAACGGCCTGCCGGGGGCCGCACCCAAACAACCCGCACCTCTCCAGAAGCCTGCCAATACCGCTGTACCCGAAGAAAATCCGGCGAAGTCCACGCCGCCAGCGGTCCAGACGCCCGTACCTCAGGCCCCCGCGCCAATCGTCACGCTCACCACCCCGACCCCGGCGACCCCTGCGGCGCCGACTACGGTTCCCGACCCCGCAGCCATCGCGGTGAGCGCCTCGATCCCCGAAAAGACCGGACCCGCGGCACCGGATGTCGTGTCGACAACGCCCGCGATCTCGGGCACCGCGTCCACGCCTACCCAAAGCACCGACACCAAGACGGAGGCCAAGACCAAGACCCAGGACACCGCACCCACCGAGAAGGCCGCCGACAAACTGGACAAGAAGCCCACGCTGACATCGGTCAAGGACACCGAGAAACCGAAGAACACCTTCAAGCCCACCCTGCGGCTTCCGAAACTTCCTGCGTCACAGCCCGGTACGACGCCCAAGAGCCCGAAGCTGCCCTCGCTCAAGGATCATCTCAAGTCCATCCCAGGCCTCGGCGACAAGAAGGACACCGCCCCGGACGCCTCGGGCAACCCCGCCGACGCCACCCACACCTCTGAGCATTCCTCGGAAAAGCACCACGACGCCGCCTAACTCGGATCAGCGACCGGAGGCGGGTAGTCCTGCCTCACTACGTAGCGGTATGCGCTCACCTCCCTGTCATCGAGGCGCACGGTGCTCACAATGCCGTGGCATTCACCGAGATCCCGGGTGGTCAAGTTGTTCCGACGGCAGAACGTAAGCCTGTTCCTGGGGTGCGATGGAGTATGGATTTCGGTCGTGCCGGTAGGCGGTGTCATCGGTCACGACCTTCCCGTCACCGACCGGCAGCCGGCCGTCGTCGCGGGCGATATCGAGGGTCGGTGGCCTCGGATCCACAGAGGCTGAACCCGAACACACACCCAAGTCCCCGACACAAATCACCCAGATCGAAACCCCCGGGGCCACGCACTAGGACAGGTCGGACATCACCCCTCTGGGTAGAAGAGAAAAAGCACGCAACCCTGCTCAGACTGGGGAATGTGCCAGGACTGAGCGGGTGCATGCAGGAAGGTGCCCGCCGAATAGTCATTTACGCCGTCATTGAGTACCCCCGAAACCACATACACCTCCTCTGGCCCGGGCCGATGGTGGTCCTCTCCAGCCCACACCGCGCCCGGAGCAATGGTCGTGATCAGCGCTTTCGCACCGTTCTCGCCCTCCCAGAGCGGTTGAATAGTCACGCCAGGGAACAGTTCGATGGGCTCGACATCGGCAGCCGATTTCCACGCATATCCGGGGGCAGCGGGACCGAATTGGGCAGGATCGCCATGGGTCGTCGTCATGTGTGAAGCAACCCGATCGGGCGCTCTGAGCATTCCTCCTGTGGGCCGCCGGCGCCGCGTCGCCTAGACTGGGGGAATGCCAGCCAAGACCGACCCGGCCGCGATCGACGAGCTCGAGCCTCTGGCGGACGAGACTGCCCACCAGGCGCAGCGCGTCGTCGCCGCCTACGCCAACGATGCCGACGAGTGCCGCATGCTGCTCGCGATGCTGGGTATCGGGCCCACCAAGGTCGACGCGTAGCAGATACGCCTCCCCTTAAATCATCAATATGGTGCCGAGATCGGATGAGCAATCGCCGGTAGAGGCTGTCACCGGCACCTCTGACTTTGTCGTTGTTGCCAATCGCCTCCCGATCGACCTGGTGAAGCTGCCCGACGGCTCCAACACCTGGAAGCGCAGCCCCGGCGGGCTGGTCACCGCGATGGAGCCGCTGCTCCGAAAGCGTCGCGGCGCCTGGGTCGGCTGGCCGGGTGTGCCCGATACCGACGTCGAACCGGTGTCCGAGGACGGCATGGTTCTCTACTCGGTACGCCTCTCCACCCAAGAGGTCAACGAGTACTACGAGGGATTCTCCAATGCCACCCTGTGGCCGCTCTATCACGATGTGATCGTCAAGCCCGAGTATCACCGCGAGTGGTGGCAGGCGTACGTCGACGTCAATCGCAAGTTCGCGGAGGCAACGGCTGCGGTCGCGGCCGAGGGCGCCACGGTGTGGGTGCAGGACTACCAGCTGCAGCTGGTGCCCAAGATGCTCCGCATGCTGCGTCCCGACCTGACGATCGGTTTCTTCCTACACATCCCCTTCCCGCCCGTCGAGCTTTTTATGCAGATGCCGTGGCGTACCGAGATCGTCGACGGCCTGCTGGGCGCCGACCTCATCGGTTTCCATCTGGCCGGCGGTGCCCAGAACTTCATGTACCTGGCACGAAGGCTAGTGGGCGCCAGTACATCTCGCGCCTCAATCGGCGTGCGCTCACGGTTTGGCGAGATCCGGGTGGGATTCCGCACCGTGAAGGTCGGCGCCTTCCCTATCTCGATCGACTCGACTCAACTCGACAACGTGTCCCGCAGCAAGCAGATCCGCCAGCGTGCCAAGGAGATTCGCGCGGAGCTCGGCGGGCCACGCAAGATCCTGCTCGGAGTGGACCGACTCGACTACACCAAGGGCATCGACATCCGGCTGCGCGCGTACGAGGAGCTGCTCGCCGAGGGCCGCGCCAGCCCCAGCGACACCGTCTTCGTCCAGCTCGCCACGCCCAGCCGGGAACGTGTCGAGAGCTACAAGAAGATGCGCGGCGACGTGGAACAGCAGGTCGGGCACATCAACGGCGAGTTCGGCGAGGTCGGACACCCCGTGGTGCATTACCTACATCGCCCGATACCGCGTGAGGATCTCATCGCGTTCTTCGTCGCCGCCGATGTCATGCTGGTGACGCCCCTGCGCGACGGTATGAACCTGGTGGCTAAGGAGTATGTTGCCTGCCGCAGCGATCTGGGCGGCTCCCTGATCCTCTCCGAATTCACCGGGGCCGCAGCCGAATTGCGCCAGGCATATCTGGTCAATCCGCACGATATCGACGGCGTGAAGGACGGCATCGAGTCTGCGCTCAACCAGACCCCGGAAGAGGGGCGGCGCCGGATGCGCGCGCTGCGCCGCCAGGTGCTTGCGCACGATGTCGACCGGTGGGCGCGCGCATTCCTTGAGGCACTATCTACTCCCGCCACCGGCGACTCGATCGCGCCAGAGCAGCCTGCGGTCCTGGGCGGCGAACCGCTCTAGTTCTCCGTGTGGATCAAAGCGGCGTGATGTATGAGATCAACCATTTGTCGCCGACGCGCTTGTAGTCCACCTGAATCGACGACGAGTCATACACCGGGGTGCGCGACTCATCGGTGATGGTGCGGTTCATGTACACCACCATCTGCGCCGAGTCTCTGTGCGCGGCAATGATTCCGGTGCCCACGATGCTGGTCTGGCTAACGATCTTGCGCTGCTTGGCCTGCGGAATGATCTCCTTGTTGGCCTTGTCCTCGAATTCACGCCGGTACTCGGGTGTCAGGCCCTCATACTGTTCGTCCAGGCTCCGCTCGACAGTCTGGTAGTCGTAGCCGAAGATGCTTCCGACCTGCTTACCCGCCTGCTTGGTCAGCATCTCACCGGCGGCTCGGGTGGCCAACGTATCGACTCTGTTCCAATACATTCCGCCGGCCACCGCCGCCAGTCCGACCACGGCGAGCACCACGGCGGTGGCGAATATCCTTGTCAGCCAGCGCATCAGTTCTGCCCGTCCGGCCACCGGAGATCATAAGCGGTCATATTCCCGTGCTGATCTTCGGCGACGATCATCCGCATCCGGTACGACTTGGAGGGCTCGTTGACCCCCGTGTTGGCATTGGTGAGCGTCACCCGTGCGGAGATGAGTATCGACGCCTTATTGCTCACCTCGTCGACGTTCTCCAGGCTCGCCTTCTTGATCACTACCTCCGAGCTGGTACCGGTTTGGTGGTACAGCGCTTTGAGATTGGCGGTGTTATCGGGGTTGAAGGTGCCGCGCAGCGGCCCGCTGATGCTACTGACGAACTGGTCGACGTTCTTGTCGATGCTGTCCGGGCTATAGGTCATCATGTTCGTCACCGTCTGCACGGCGGTGTCAACGAATCGCTGATCACGTGCGGCCTGCAGGTCGTCGCGATGCTGGGCGCGCCCCATAAGCGCCACCGCCACACCCAACGCTCCGATGAGCACAACCGCGAGCACAGCCGCCACCCGGGACACCCCGCGCGTGTTACCCGAGCGACGTGAATCGGAAACAGACGGTTCAGGTTTGGACCGGACTTCGGTGCGCCCCAACGAAACACTGATGGGCTCGATGCTGACCTCACCCGTCGGACCGGCGGGTCGAGCCGCCCGACGCCTGGTGGCCTGCGGTTGCCCCGTCGTGCCTTCTTCGGTCATACCTTCACCGGTTTCGGTCCCAACATCAGATCCGCCCACGTCTCTGCCTCAATACCGTGATCCAGCGCGGGTGCATAAACGCTCGGCTGGTTGTTGGCGTCGAGGAAGACGCCATTCTTTGGATCATAGGCACGAGCTAACGCCGGCCCCGATTTCGCGGCCACCGGCATCACGTCACCACCGGCCGGCGGCAGTTCCACAGCAGGCGGAGGCGGTGGCGGCAACGTCGGTGTACCTGGATCCGGTTCGGCGCCCGGCGGGATGTTCGGGAACTTATTGGGCGGCAGGATGTTCCGCGGGTCCTCCACCGGTGTTCCGTAAGGAACAGGCGGGCCACGCCACGGGTTGCTGCCGATCGGGACATATCCACGCGGATCACGGCACAGATCGACGGTGGGCGCCCGCTTACCGGGGAACTCCTGGCACGGGTAGTTGCGCGCACCGCGCACCGCGCTCGGGTCGTTCTGAGCGGTCTTGCAGTACATGTCCTTGGGCAATTCGCGCAACGTCTCATCGGCCGGGGTGCGCATCAGCGGCGCCGGCACGAAGCCCGTCAGACACGGCGGCGGATCGCCCAGATTCAGGCGGAAGTCCAGCTTGGCGCCCTCGTCCTGCGGCAGGCCGCCGGCCACCGTGAGCAGCGCGGCAAACAACGCGGGAAAGATGACCAGCGACTGCTCGATCGACTTGTTGTAGATCACGCCGACGCGACCCAGGTTCGCCAGGCTCGCCGCAAGCACCGGAAAGGACGGTCGGATGCCCGTGAACAGTTCCGTCGCCTTGTCGGCAGCGCCCGGAGCCACCTTGAGGAACTGACGGAACTGCGGATCGGCCTTCGCGAAGTGTTCGGTCAGCGCACCCAAATTGGACGACAATCCGCGGATGTTGTCACCGCTGCGGATCTGCGCGTCCAACAGCGGCCCCACCTGGTCGATCAGCTTGGTGGTGGCGTCGTAGTTGGTGTTGGCCTCCTGGATCAGCAAGCGCGAGGAGTCGATCAGTCGCGCCAGCTCCTGGCCTGATCCGTTGAACGCCTTGAATGTCTCCGCCAGCACCTCACGCAGCCGGGTGTCGGCCACCGTATTCACCAAACCGTCGGCCTGGCGCAGCAGCGTCGACACATCGGTGGGAATCGACGTGCGGTCGGTGCCGATGACGTCTCCCTCGCCGAGTCGACCCGTGGCCCCCGTCTTCGGCGGCGTCAGATCGACGTACTGCTCACCGATCGCAGAGACGCTCTTGACGGTGGCCTGCACATTGCCGGGCACCTTCACGCTGTCGTTGAGTCGCATGATTGCGGAGACACCATCGGGGGTCAGCTCGACATCGGTCACGCGGCCGATCTGCACACCGCGGAAGGTGACGTTCGCGTTCTGGTACAGGCCACCAGTGGCGATGAAATTCGCTCTCACATCGTGGTTTCCGATGCCCATCGCCGACGGCAAGCGCAGGTAGAAGATGGCCATCAACCCCACGCTGATCACTGTGACCATGGCGAAGATCGCCAACTGAATCTTGATCAGCTTTTCCATCAGCGACCACCTCCCTGAGCGGGTGCCGGCGCCGGCAGATCGAACGGGTTGGTCTCCTTGCCGTTCAGATTGGCCATCGATCCGATGAGCCACTCCGGCGGGTTCACCACCTCGTTGAAATGCTGCATGTTCGGGTCGAAGAACGATGTCGTGAACAAGGTTTCGCCCAAACGTCGCGCGGTCAGGTCGAAGGTCACGAACACGTTCAGGTAGTCACCACGGACAGCTTGACGCATGTATTTGGTGCTGAACGGGAAGGTGGGCAGGAAGTCCAGGGAGTTGATGAAGTCGTCACGATTCTCGGAGACGGCCCGTATCACCGGGTACAGGTTCTTCAGGATGGCGACGAGATCTTCCTTCGACGCCCGCAGGACCCGATCCGTGATCTTCGCCAGGTTACCCACCGAGCGGAAGGCCTCCACAACGTTGGCACGGTTCTCGTTGAGGACCTTCAACGCGGGCTCGATCGAATCTATTGCGCGACCTAGGCTTTCCTTGTGTTCGGCCAGGACTCGGGCGAATTTGTCGATGCCCTCGACTGCCGAGATGATGTCGGCCCGCTGAGCGTTGAGCGAGGAGATCAACGTGGCAACCTTGGGCAGCACCTGCGTCAGATTCCCGGTGCGTCCCTTGAACAAGTTGTAGGTCTCATCGGTGATGTCTTGTATCGCACCGAGATTGCCCTTGTTGACGACCAGGGACAGTGCCGACAGCACCTCTTCGGTGCTCGGATACTTACCGGTCCGATTCAGCGGGATGGTGGCCCCGGGCACCAATCTTCCCACCGCGGGCTCCTCGGTGGGAGCGGACAGTTCGATGTGCTGCGAACCCAGCAGACTGGTCTGGGCAACCTTCGCGACGGCGTTGGCCGGTAACTGAACTTCGGGACCCAACGTCACCTTGACACCGGCATACCAAGAGCCATCAGGTTTTTGGAAGGCGTCGATGCCGGCGATGCTACCCACCGTCACGTCATCCACCATCACCGGAGAGTTCTGCGGCATCGTGGTGACATCGGGCAGCTCGACTGTGATCGTGTACGAGCCCGCGCCATGCCCCGTGGTTCCGGGAAGGTTCAGCGAGTTGAGCCCGTTGAACTGACAGCCGCTCGCGACCACGGCAACGCCGACCCCGATCGCCATGCCACGCAGTGCGTTCTTGCTCATCGCGGCCCTCCCGGAATCGCAGGTTCCGGCGCCTGATCCGCGGCAACCGGGAAGCCCGCCGGCACCGGACCCGGCTCGGCCGGCCGCAGCTCGGTGCCGGGCGGCGGCGGTGCGTTGACCTCGTCGGGACCCAGCATCAACGAGCTGAGGTCCTGCTGTGAAGGCTTCGGTGGCGGGGGGGCACCGTTGGGCCGGACCCACACCAAATCCTCGCGGGGCGCATTCGCCTTCGCCTCGGTTTCGGGTGTGTCGTAGATGACCTGGCCCTTGTAGGCCGAGATCTGGTTGATGGGGTGCAACAGGATTGGCGCGTAATTGAAGGTCGCTCGGCGCAGCACCGGCGCCATGCGCTCACGGCAGATTTCGGCGCGCTTCAGGTATTCGGTCTTGACGCCCGTCTCGAAGACGCCGCCGCAGATGAATTGCGCCGGGTTGGCGAGGTTCGGGATCGAGAGCATGCCGTTCATCGCTCCGGATGCGGGGTTGTAGATGTTGTAGAAGTTGGCCAGGCCGTTGGGCGCGACGTGCAGGATCTGCTCGACGTCATTGCTCTGGTCGGAGAAGACCTTCACCAGATCGCTCAGCTTGTTCACCTGGTCAATCAGCGCAGAGTTGGTGTCTCCCAAGAAACCCCGGACATCACCCAGCGCCTGGTTAAGCGAACCGAGGGTGGGACCTAGGTTCGCGGTGCTCTCCGCGAGCACCTTCGACACGGAAGCCAAATGGGTGCTGAACTGCACGATCTGCTCGTTGGAGTTCGCTAACGCGTCCACCAGCACCTGCAGATTTTTGACCGTGCCGAACAGGTCTGTTCGCGAATCCCCCAGTCGCCCAGCGGCTTGCGATAGTTCGCGCACGGAGTTGCGGAACGAATCACCGGTTCCGTCAAAGGTGGTGGCTGCCTGGTTGATGAAATCGCTTACCGGCCCTTTGGACTCACCCTGCGGGCCGAGGCTGTCGCTGAGCTTGGCCAGCTCGGTCTTGACCTCGTCCCACTCGATCGGGATGGCGGTCTTGTCCAGTCCCAGCGATGCGCCGTCTGCGAGCGCCGGACCCTCGGTGTAGGCGGGAGTCAGCTGAACGAACCTGGCGGTCACCAGGTTCGGCGCCAGGATTATCGCCTGCGCGTTCTGAGGCACCTTGAATTTGTCGGGAATCTCCATGGTGACCTTGACGTCACCTTCACGGGGTTCGACCGCCGCTATGCGGCCAGCCTTCACCCCGAGGATGCGGACGTCGTCGCCCGGGTAGAGCCCAACGGCAGACGCGAAGTGGCCGACGATCGTGTAGGTCCCGCGGCTGGGCCACACCCAGTACAGCAGGCCGCCCACGAGCGCGACGGCCAGCATCGCGAAGGTGCCCTTCTTGATCCAGGGATTCACTTGGTTCGTTGGTGTCGTCACGGCGATTTCGGCCTCATGAGTTGGCGTTCACCGATCAGACCGTTGAGGTAGTCCGAGAGGCTGGCCGGCAACTTGCCGGGCTGGAAGTAGGTGTCGAACATGACGGCGGTCAGCGTGGCGGGCGGGAAGCCGTAAACGTTGACGTGGAAGCCGGGCCCGGAGGACACGACCTCGCCGAGCGCGGTGGCATATCCGGGCAGACGCTTGAGTGCCTCGCTGATGTGTGCCTTGCGCTGCAGCAGATCGTCCAGCACCGCGCTCAGTTTCTCCATGGTGGGGCGGAACTCCTGGCGGTTGTCAGCGACGAATCCGCTGATCTGTTGGGAGAGTCCCTGAATTCGGTTGATCAGCTCACTGATCGCCAGGCGCCGTTCGTCGAGCGCCGCGAACAGCTGATTGCCGTCGGTGACAAGCTTGTTCACCTGGCCGGCACGGTCGGAGAGAATCCCGCTGACCGACTTTGCGTGTGTCAGCAGCTGTTCGAGCGCTGCGTCCCTGGCGTTCAGCGTGCGCGAGAGCGACGCGACGCCGTCGAGGGCACCCTTCAGCTGCGGGGTGGCATCGCGCATGGCCTCGGTGATCACCTGCAGCGACTGGTCCAGCTGAGCCTTGTCGATGCCACGCGCCGAGGCGCCGAGGTCGCTGAGCGCGCTGTTGAGCGTGTACGGCGTCGTGGTGCGGCCCAGTGGAATCTCGTCGATGCGGCCTGACCCCGCCGGGGTGACCGAGATCGACTTCTCCCCCAGCACGGTGGTGGTTCTGATGGCGGCCAGCGACTGGTCACCGAGGTGAATGGAACGGTCCACGGTGAAGTTCACCCGAACCTTGTTGCCGTCCAAGGAAACATCCTTGATCTGACCCACCCTGATACCCGAGACGAAGACGTTGCCACCCGGCTCGATGCCTCCGGAGTCGGCGAAGTACCCGGTGTATTGCTTGCCCTGCGGCCAGAACGGCAGGCCCGTGTAGCCGAATGCCACGAGCACCACCATGGCGACCGCCGCGATCCCGAAAATGCCGGTACGGACGACTTCCTTCTCGCCCGGCTGTCCAGAGTCACTCATTTTTGAAGGCACACCTGCCCTTCGACGGGTCCGGGGGTCCACCGAACGGAATCAACCAGTCGGTGCCCACGGGCCCGTTGACCTTGATCCGGATGGAGCAGTAGTAGATGTTGAAGAACGATCCGTAGGCGCCAAGAGCGTTGAGCCGCAGGTAGTTCTCCGCCAGGTTCTCCACGACAACGTTGATATCGGCCTTGCGCTCGTCCATCCGAGTGGCCAGCTGGCGCGTCTGCTCAATGGTGCCCTTGATGTACGGCCGAGTGTCCTTGAGCACCGACTCCAGCGACGAGGCCGTCGAGGCCAGCGGCGGTAGCGCACCGGCGACCACGTCGCGCTGTTCCGCCAAACCCGAGACAAGCTGCTGCAGCTGGTCGACGCTCGACGAGAACTGACTGCTCTTGGAATCGACGGTGGACAGCACCTCGTTCAGGTGGTTGATCACATCGCCGATCAGCTGATCGCGCTCGGCCAGCCCCGAGGTGAAAGCGGATGTGTCGCCCAGCAATTGGGAGAGCGTCCCACCTTGGCCCTGAAGGATCTGGATGAAGGCGTTGCTGATCTCGTTGACCTTGGTGGCGTCGAATCCCTTGAGCACCGGCCGAAGTCCGCCGAGCAGCGCGTCCAGATCGAGCGCGGGCTGGGTGTGCTCCTTGTCGAGAGTTCCGCCATCGGACAGCTTGCGCAGCTCGCCCGGCCCCGAAGCGACCTCCAGGTACCGATCGCCGACCAGGTTCTCGTAGCGAATGATCGCCCGGCTCGAGGTGTACAGCTGGTACTTCGCGTCGACGTCAAAGGTGACGTTGACGTTGTTGTCGGGCATGAGAGACACGCTCTTCACGCTGCCCACCGGAACTCCGGCGATGCGTACCTTCTGCCCCGACTTCAAATCGGAAGCGGTGGTGAAGATCCCGTGATAGCGCTTACCGGAGCCGAACCGGAACTCACCGAAGGTGATGATCAGCCCCGCCGCCACCAACAACATGACGACGGTGAAGATAACGACCTTGACCCGCGTACCCGTGTTCATTCTAGAAATCACTTCGCTTCGCGAAGGCGCCGCCGTACAGGTACTGCAGTGTGTCGGGTGCGTTGACCTGCAGTTCGGTCAGAGGCTCGTAGGGGATGTAGGCGTTGTCGGTCACCAGGAAGGGTGCCCGGTACCACGACCCGTTCTGTGTCTTAGTCGGAATGTCCGGTAGGCCACGGCAATTGGGGCCGCCGGAGCCGTTCACGACAGGCAGACTCTCGGGATATGTGTAGACCGGTGCGCCCAGCGGGAAGCTGTTACTCAGGAACAGACCCGGGCGAACGCCACCGATGAGCGGCGCGAAGGTCACCAGGGCCTTGGAGATCGCCTTGAACAGACAGGGGAACTCGGGCGAGTACCTGCCGAGCAGCGTGGCGGGCGCGCGCAACCGCTGCAGCGCCGCGGTGAGGTCTTTCTCGGCAGGGGCGAGGGTTTCGTACCCGCTGTTGCCCACCCCAATAGCGGCCAGCAGCGTCGCCTTGAGCTCCTGCTGCTCGTCGACGATCGTGCGGCTCAACGTGGGCACGTTATCGAGGATCCGCACGATGTCTTGAGCGGAGTCTCCGTAGATCTGCCCCACCTGCCCGGCCTTCCGGAAATCCTGTTGCAGAGTCGGAAGTTTCGGGTTGAGCTGATCCAGGTACTGGTCGAGCTCAACCAGGCCCTGCCCAAAATTGTCGCCGTTACCGCGCAACCCCTCGCCGATGGCGGTCAGGGTGGCGTTGAGGTTGACCGGGTCGATCTTGCCGAGCAACCGGGTCAGGTTCTCGAAGACCGTGTTGACCTCCAGGGCCACCGCCTCCGCGGTCACCGTCGCCCCCGGCCGCAGCGACGAGCCCGAGGGCTGCTGCGGTACAAGGAATTCCACGGATTTGGCACCGAAGATCGTGGTACCAGCAATTCGGACCGTGGCGTTCGACGGGATCTGCCGCAGGTCCTTGGCATTGACCGCGAGCTCCAGCTTGGCCTGCTCGCTGGCGTAGGAGATCGACTTGATCTTCCCGATCTGCAACCCGTGGAACTTGACCTTGCCGCCCTCTTCCGTCACCAGGCCGGCCCGCGGCGCGAGAACGGTGATGGTTTTGGTATCGGCGAAGGCATCGTTGTAAGCCAGGTAGGTCAACAGGGTCGCCGCAGCCAAAACGGCGACCAGCACTAAACCGGCTAACCGGACTGATCGGCGCCTGGACCGGGCGCGCGCCTCATTCGTCATCCGCTTCCTCCTAACCTGAAAGGTTGAAGTGGCCGGACCCACCGTAGACGGCGAGCGAGATGAACAGGGTGACAAGCACAACCACGATGAGGGACGTGCGCACGGCCTGACCGACCGCAACGCCCACGCCCACCGGGCCGCCGGAGGCGTTGAAACCGTAGTTGGTGTGCACGAGCATCACAACCACCGACATGACGATCGCTTGCAAGAAGGACCAGAGCAGATCGGTGGGCACCAGGAACGTGTTGAAGTAGTGGTCGTACACGCCCGGGGACTGACCGTTGATCATCACCGTCGTCGCGCGGGAAGCGAAGAAGGCCGCCAGCACCGACAACGAGTACAGCGGGACGATGGCAATCAGCCCGGCCACCAGGCGGGTGGACACCAGGTACGAGACCGCATGCACCGCCATGGTTTCCAGCGCGTCGATCTCTTCGGCGACCCGCATCGCGCCCAGTTGGGCGGTGGTGCCGGCACCGATCGTCGCCGCCATCGCGATACCCGCCACCACCGGAGCGACAATGCGCACGTTGAGGAATGCGGACAGGAACCCGGTGAGTGCCTCGATACCGATATTGCCCAGCGAGGAATAGCCCTGCACCGCGATGACGCCACCCGAGGCCAGCGTTAGGAACACCGCGACACCCACGGTTCCGCCGATCATGACCAAGGCGCCGGTGCCCATGGTGATCTCGGCGAGCACCCGGATCGTTTCCTTGCGGTACTTCGTCAACGCCGCGGGGATGTAACTCAGCGATTGCGCATAGAAGAGGGCCTGCTCACCGAATTTGTCGAACGAGCGTCCCAGACCACGCATATACCGAACGGTATAGGAGGTCACGGTGTGCGTCGAAAGATACGGTCCGGCCATCTAAATCGTCGCTTCTTCGCGTACGCCGCTCATCAGTGCCATCGCTTCTTCGCGTACGCCGCTCATCAGTGCTTCACCAGGACCCGTACACCGATGGCCGTCATCACCACGTTGATGACAAACAGACAGATGAAGGCGTAGACGACGGTCTCGTTGACCGCGTCACCGACACCCTTGGGCCCGCCTTTGACGGTCAGCCCGCGGTAGCAGCCGACCAGACCGGCGAAGATACCGAACAGGAAGGCCTTGACCTCCGAGATCATCAACTCGCCCAGTCCGGTGAGCACCGTCAGGCCGTTGATGAAGGCTCCGGGGTTGACGCCCTGCAGAAAGACCGAGAACACGTAGCCGCCGACCATGCCGATGGCGCACACCAGGCCGTTCAGCAGCAGGGCGACGAACGTAGAGGCCAGCACCCGGGGCACCACAAGACGCTGGATCGGATCGATGCCCAGCACCTGCATCGCGTCGATCTCCTCGCGAATGGTGCGGGCGCCCAGGTCGGCGCAGATCGCGGTGGCGCCCGCGCCCGCGACGACGAGCACCGTGACCACGGGGCCCAGCTGCGTCACTGTTCCGAAGGCCGTCGCCGCACCGGACAGGTCGGCCGCGCCGATCTCACGCAGCAGGATGTTCAGCGTGAAGGCCACCAGCACGGTGAAGGGGATGGCCACCAAAAGCGTGGGCAACAACGAGACCCGGGCGATGAACCAGGTTTGGTCCAGAAATTCCTGCCCCTGGAACGGGCGGCGGAAGATGTTCCGGAACGTGGCCAACGACATGGAGACGAAGCCGCCGACGGCGCGTGCTGGCGCCGCGAGCTGCTGCTTCAACCTTTACTCCTGTCTCACACATCCCGGTACCGCCGGAGTCCCCGCCTACACAATCCGGTTAACGATCGACGTGTACCTACCACGCTGTGAGGCGCATCATATTAACGAGAAAAAATTCTTAGTGTCAATTCATCCCGTGGTCCGCAAATCGCACGACGTGTCCACTTTATGCTGGGATTTTGGTCCATATCTAGAACTGGTTCTAGATATGGACCGCACCATTGTGCTTATTGTTCCTTACTCTTCGACCATCAGCGCTGTCGCCGAGAATGTACGCTTAGGATCATGTCCAGCAAAGAAATCTTCTAGCGTCGAATTGAGCGTTGACGGATCCCACGCGTCAGATTCGGCGGTGAACTTAGCCTCCACAGTAGGCGCCGCCAACAGCGTGACGGTCGGTCCGTACACGATGAACAGCTGACCGTTCACGGCTTCGGCGGCCGGCGAGGCCAAATACCGCACCAAGGTCACCACATGCTCGGGGGAGAGAGGGTCGACAGAATCTTCGGGCGCGTCACCGAAGACGTCGGCCGTCATCGCCGTGCGGGCGCGCGGGGCGATGGCATTGGCCCGCACGCCGTAGCGACCGAGAGCACGCGCGGCCGACAACGTCAGCGCGGTGATACCCGCCTTCGCGGCGCCGTAGTTGGCCTGGCCCTCGGGCCCAAGCAGGCCCGCTTCGGAGGACGTATTGATAAGTCGTCCGTAGACGGGGCCACCGGCGGCCTTGGAGGCGCCGCGCCAGTACGTGGCCGCGTTGCGGGTTAGCAGGAAGTGTCCGCGCAGGTGTACGTGGATGACGGCGTCGAACTCCTCGTCCGACATGTTGAAGAGCATCCGGTCGCGGGTGATCCCCGCGTTGTTGACGACCACATGCAGCCCGCCGAGTGATTCCGCGGTGGAGATCAGCTCGTCGGCGGTGGTGCGCTCACCGATATCGCCCGCGACGGTGACGCCCTTGGCGCCCACCGCCGCGATCTCATCGAGCACGTCGCTCTTCTCCAGAGCGGGCGCGATGTCATTGACGATCACAGTCGCTCCGGATTTGGCCAGACCGATCGCCTCGGCGCGGCCGAGTCCGGCAGCGGCTCCGGTGACGATGGCAACCCGACCGGTCAGATCGGCGTCAGCTATCGCGCTCATACGCGTGTCCCTTCAGTTCCGTGCGTCTCGACGCACTCCATTGCACCGGCTCCGCACGATCGAGGTCGACGGGCCGGTTGGTTTACGAATGCCTCTAGTCTTTGCGAATCAATGCGGCGCGTGGGCACTCCGCGATCGCCTGCTCGACCAGATCCTCCTGATCGGCCGGCACTTCCTCCTGCAGGATGACGACGTAGTCGTCATCATCGACGTCGAACACCTCCGGAGCGATCCCAAGGCACACCAAATTGCCTTCACAACGGTCAGGAATGACACCGACACGCATTGGAAACCTCCTCATTGGGGTTTTCCGGCTACAAGAGCCGACTTCGTCGTCTAGCTGGGCTGTATCGCCAGACTACGACAAGTGACCATCGACACAACCCTGGCGAGGCCAGGATCTCTGGGCTGAGTTTGTGCGGCGGCGTCGCGTCTGGACTCCCTAGACTAGAACGTGTTACAAATCTTGTGTCAACGTGGGTCACACCTCAGAGCCACGGCAGCGGAGGTCACACATGCATATCGCCTATACCCCCGAGCAGGAAGAGCTGCGCCGCGAGCTACGCGCGTACTTCGACAAACTGCTGACCCCGGAACGCCGCGAGGCCCTCGCGTCGAATCAGGGTGAGTACGGCAGCGGCAATGTCTATCGTGAGACCGTCGAACAGATGGGCGCCGACGGCTGGCTGGCCCTGGGCTGGCCCAAGGAGTTCGGCGGCCAGGGCCGTCCCGTGATGGATCAGCTGATCTTCACCGACGAGGCTGCCATCGCCGGCGCTCCGGTGCCGTTCCTGACGATTAACAGCGTCGCGCCGACGATCATGCACTTCGGCTCCGAGGAACAGAAGAAGTTCTTCCTGCCCAAGATCTCTGCGGGAAAGCTGCACTTCTCCATCGGCTACTCCGAGCCCGGCGCGGGCACCGATCTTGCCTCGCTGCGCACCTCGGCGGTCCGCGACGGTGACGACTACGTCGTCAACGGCCAGAAGATGTGGACCAGCCTCATCGAGTACGCCGACTACATCTGGCTGGCCGTGCGTACCAACACCGAGGTAAAGAAGCACCGCGGCATCTCGATGCTCATCGTGCCCACCACCGCCGAGGGTTTCTCGTTCACCAAGGTGCGCACTATGGCGGGTCCCGGCACCAGCGCCACCTACTACCAGGATGTGCGGGTCCCGGTGACGAGCCGGGTCGGCGAGGAGAACGCGGGCTGGAAGCTGGTCACCAATCAGCTGAATCATGAGCGGGTGGCTCTGGTTTCATCGGCGCCGATCATCACGGCGCTGCGCGAGGTGCGCGAGTGGGCGCAAAACACCAAGGGCCCCGGCGGCCGGATCATCGATTCAGAATGGGTTCAACTGAACTTGGCACGCGTGCATGCCAAGGTCGAGTACCTCAAGCTCATCAACTGGGAGCTGGCCTCCACCACCGCCGCCCCCGCCCCCGCCGACGCCTCCGCCACCAAAGTCTTCGGCACTGAGCTGGCCACCGAGGCCTACCGCCTCCTCATGGAGGTTCTCGGGACGGCCGCGACGCTCCGTCAAGACTCTCCTGGCGCGCAGCTGCGCGGTCGCGTCGAGCGAATGCACCGAGCCTGCCTCATCCTCACATTCGGCGGCGGCACCAACGAGGTGCAGCGGGACATCATCGCGATGACCGCCCTCGGCCAACCTGCGGCAAGCCGCTAGAAGGGATTGCAGAACAATGGATTTCTCCCTTACCGAGGCGCAGACCGATCTCGCCGGGCTGACCCGCACCATCGCGTCGGCGATCAGCACCCCTGAGCGCCAACGGGAACTCGACAAGCAGGACAGCCGGTTCGATTGGCAGCTGTGGACCAAGCTGGTCGAAGCCGACATCCTGTCCACCGCGGCCCCCGAGTCAGTGGGCGGCGGCGGTTTCGGTGTTCTCGAACAGTCCTCGATCCTCGTCGAGCTCGGCCGCGAATTGGGTGCCGTGCCGTACCTGGAGTCGGTAGTGCTGGCGGCCGGTGCGCTCACCGCGTTCGGCTCCAAAGCGCTACAGAATGATTGGGCGACACCGGCAGTCGCCGGAAAGAAGGTCCTCACCATCGCGCTCGAGGGTGAGCCGGGCGAGGGCCCGGTGGCCGCGCGCACCGAAGGTGCAGGCTACGTCCTGACCGGCAATCGGGTCTTGGTGCCGTTCGGCGTGGAAGCCGACGCATACCTGGTACCCGCCGAGACCGAAAGCGGTGTCGCAGTCTTCCTCGTGGCCGCAGACGATGCGGGGGTCACCCAGGAGACGTTGCACACCACCGGCAAGGACAGCTCCGCGGAGCTCATCCTGTCCGAGGTCCCCGTACCGGCGGACCGCAAAGTGGGTGGCGTCGAAGTTATCGAGTGGCTGCGGCTGCGGGAATCCTTGGGACACAGTGCCTACCAGCTCGGCGTGCTGGAGCGCGCCCTGGAGCTGACCGCCGACTATGCCCGCACCCGCGAGCAGTTCGGTAAGCCGATCGGCGGCTTCCAGGCGGTGGCCCAGCGGCTGGCGGACGGCTACATCGACGTCAAGGGCCTGCGCCTGACACTGTGGCAAGCCGCCTGGCGCGTGTCCGAGGATCTTCCCGCCGATGTCGACGTGGCGACGGCAAAATTCTGGGCATCCGATGCCGGGCACCGCGTCGCCCACACCGCGGTGCATGTACACGGCGGTGTCGGTATCGACGAGGACCATCCGATACACCGGTACTTCCTGGCCGCCAAGCGGGGCGAATTCGTCTCGGGCAGCGCGACGGAGCAGCTGCGCCGCATCGGGCGCGAGCTCGCCGACACCCCTGCCTAGTATCGAGTGGTGATGCGATGAGCCGCTTGCGCGAAGAGCATGTGGGAAGCCCGGAAGACGCAACGGTCACTCAGCTGCTGCTGGACCTGGCCGATGTCGACGACCGGGGGCTGCACTTTGAGGGATCGTTCACGTCTTGGCGCGAACACGTGGCCGAAAGCCGCCGGCTGGCTTCGGTCCTGCGCTCACGCCTGGATCCCTCGAAGCCGCCGCATATCGGTGTGCTGCTGGAGAACACCCCGACCTTCTCGTATCTGCTGGGCGCCGCGGCGCTGGGTGGTCTGGTGTTGGTGGGGCTCAACCCCACCCGCCGCGGCAGCGCGTTGCAACGGGACGTGGACCTTGCCGACTGCCAATTGATCCTGACCGACTCGGCGAGCGCTTCACTGCTGGACGGCGTCGAGTACATCGACATCGATTCCCTCGCTAGGGAATACCGGGCATCCGTGTCCGAAATCGATGTGCAGCCCGATGGAGTTGAATGTCGCCGGCCCTGCGGCTCCGATCTCTTCATGCTCATCTTCACCTCGGGCACCAGCGGTGATCCCAAGGCCGTCCAGATTACCCACGGCAAGGTGGCCTCGGCCGGGATCATGCTGTCCTCGCGGTTCGGCCTCGACACGGCGGACGTCTGCTATCTGTCCATGCCGATGTTCCATTCGAATGCCGTGCTAGCAGGCTGGTCGGTGGCCGTCGCGTCAGGTGCATCGATTGCGTTGCGGCGCAAGTTCTCCGCGTCCGGCTTCCTCGACGACGTGCGCAAGTACGGCGCGACCTACGCCAACTACGTCGGTAAGCCGATGTCGTACGTGCTCGCGACACCGGAGCAAGCCGACGATGCCGAGAATACGTTGAAGATCATGTACGGCAATGAGGCAGCTGCCGGCGACACCGATCGCTTCGCGAAGCGCTTCGGAGCCTTCGTCGTCGACGGATTCGGATCTACCGAGGGTGGAGTGGCCCTCGGTTGGGCACCCGGCACCCCGTCCGGCGCGATCGGGCCGCTGACGCCGGACGTCCGGATCCTGGACGTCGAGACCGGCGATCCCTGTCCCCCTGCGACTTTCGATGCTAGCGGCAAGGTACTCAATGCCGCCGACGCAACGGGCGAGCTGGTGAACGTCACCGGGCCCGGCCGGTTCACCGGCTACTACAAGAACCCCGAGGCCGATGCCGAACGCATGGCCGGTGGCATGTACCACAGCGGTGACCTCGCCTATGCCGATGAGAACGGCTATGTGTATTTCGCCGGGCGCCTGGGCGATTGGTTGCGGGTCGACGGCGAGAACCTGGGCACCGCACCCATCGAGCGGGCGCTCCTACGTCATCCCGGGATCACCGAGGTCGCGGTCTACGGGATTCCGGATCCGACCGTCGGGGATCGTGTCATGGCGGCAATCGTCGGTGCAGAGTTCGACCCTGCCAGGCTCGGCGAATTCCTGGCCGCGCAAGAGGATCTCGGGCCTAAGCAGTGGCCGTCATTCGTCAGGATCAGCACGGACCTCCCCCGCACCGCCACCTTCAAGGTGATCAAGCGACAGCTGTCCGCCGAGGCACTGGACACCAGCGACCCGCTGTGGGAGCTCTCGGGCGACACCTACCTACCCCGCTAGCCCAGCCTGCCGCCGAGTGTGCGGTTTACGGTGAGGATTCGCCGAAAGCCACCGAAAACCGCACACTCGATGGGCTGTCGGTGATCGGTGCAAGACTCCCGATATGGGGGACACACCGTGGCCATTCATCGGACGTGAAGTGCTCGCCACACGCCGCGTCACCGATCACGCACTCCGGCGCAGATTCCGTCCGCTGTATCCGGGTGTATACGTTCCACTTGAGGCCAAGGTCACCGCACTCAAGCGGGCCGAGGCGGCCTGGCTGTGGTCAAGACGCCAGGGTGTCTTGGCGGGAATGTCCGCTGCCGCCGTCCACGGGACAAAATGGCTACCGGATGAGGCACCCGCCGAACTGATCCATACCAATCGACGTCCTCCACAGGGAATCGCCCTGCGGAGCGACATACTGCGCCTGGACGAACAGACCGTCGTTCAGGGTCTGCCCGTCACCACCCCCGCACGGACGGCCTTCGATATCGGACGCCAGACCACGGTCGACCTAGCGGTGGAACGTCTCGACGCTCTGATGAATGCGACAGGGGTTTCCACCGCCGATATCGAGTCGCTCGTGCAACGACACCGCGGGGCCAGAGGTCTGACGCGACTCGCCCAGGTATTGCCCTTGATCGACGGCGGTGCCGAGTCGCCGTGGGAGACGCGGACGCGGCTCATCGTGGTGCGCGCGGGGTTCCCCGCGCCACAGACCCAGCTCACCGTCCGCGATAGGTTTGGAGACTTCGTCGCCCGCCTCGACATGGGCTGGAGGGACCGCAAGGTTGGCATGGAATTCGACGGTGCCCAGCACTGGACAGATGCCCGCCAGCGGACCCGAGATATCGACCGCGCCAAGGAACTAGCGGATGAGGGATGGCGCATCATCCGGGTGAGCTCGGATATGGTCCGCCACCGGGCGGGGACCCTTGTTTCACGGGTAGCGGAAGCACTCGGTGCTCCCCTGGCTGCGTAGCTCGAGTGTGCGGATTTCGGTGAAAATTGGCCGCAAACCACCGTAAACCGCACGCTCGGTGCGAGACTCAGTCGCGGATCTCGTTCAACCTGTCTACCGTGCTCTCGAAACCCGCCACCAGATCGGCCACGATCTCCGCGGCCGGCCGAATCTCGTTCATCCGCCCCACAATCTGCCCCGCAGGGAAGCACACCGTCTCCGGATCGCTCGCACGATTCATCCGCTCGTGCGCCTCGCTCACGAGGATGTTCTGCAAGGGCATGGGCAGCGGCGTTGGCGCATCCTCGGCGTCCCAGGCCTGCGTCCACTTAGTCTTCAACAGGCGCGCGGGCTTCCCGGTGTAAATCCGGGTGCGCACAGTGTCGCTGGAGGTCGCCTTGAGTAACGCCTGCTGCACGACGGAATCACCACCGGCAGTGACTGTTCCGAGGTCATACTCGGCCGCGGTTAGCCAGATCGAGCCGGTCCACACCCCGGCGGCACCCAGGGCGAGGGCCGCGGCGGCCTGTCGGCCACTTCCGATACCGCCAGCTGCCAGCACCGGGGCGCTGCCGCCCAGTGCGTCGACGATCTCCGGCCACAGCACCATCGACGCCACGTCACCGGTGTGGCCACCGGCCTCATAGCCTTGGGCCACAACGATGTCCACGCCATTTGCGACGTGCCGCTTGGCATGTTCGGCCTTACCCGCCAGTGCCGCGACCGACACCCCATGCTCATGGGCCTGGTCGATCACGTCCTTCGGTGGCGAGCCCAGGGCATTGGCGATCAGCTTGATCGGATGCTTGAGCGCTACCTCGACGTGTGAGCGCGCCACCGAGTGCAGCCAACCCAGCACACCCGCCGACTCACGCTCACCCGGCAACGGCGGCACACCCAGATCGGCAAGCGTCTTGTCAACGAAGTCCTTGTGCCCCTGTGGAATCAGCTTGTCGATGTCGACAGCTGTCCCCTCGGTGGGCACCTTGGCCGGCATGACGATGTCGACGCCGTACGGCTTACCGTCGGTGTTCTCGTCCATCCAGTCCAGGATCGCGTCAAGCTCATCCGGATCGTTGAACCGGACACAACCAAGCACACCCATACCGCCCGCGCGGGTTATCGCGGCGGCGACCTTCTCCGACGGCGTGAATCCGAATATCGGGTATTGGATTCCGAACCGTTCGCAGAGGTCGGTGTGCATGGCTCAGGCTCCGGTGTTGACGTGCTTGGTGTTCACGAGGTCGACCTTCTCGGTTTCCGAGATCTCTTTGGCCCAGCGGTAGTCGGCCTTGCCTGCGGGGTTGCGCTTGACGGTGTCCACGATCCAGACACTGCGCGGCACCTTGTACCCGGCAATTTCCTTGCGCGCGTGGGCATCCAGATCTTCGAAGGTCAGCGGGGCGCCGTCACGCACGGAGACCACGGCGCCCACATGCTGACCCCACTTGTCGTCGGGAACCCCGACGACAATGGCGTCGAACACTGCGGGGTGACCCTTCAGGACGCTCTCGACCTCCTCGGGGAACACCTTCTCGCCACCGGTGTTAATAGACACTGAACCACGGCCGAGCATGGTGACGGTGCCATCGGCCTCGACGGTGGCCCAGTCGCCCGGAATCGCGTACCGCACACCGTTGAACGTCTTGAACGTCTCGGCGGTCTTCTTCTCGTCCTTGAAGTATCCGACCGGGATGTGCCCGCTCTTGGCGATGAGACCGCGCACCCCCGAACCTGGCTGGATCGGGTTACCTTCCTCATCGAGAACCACTGTGGTGGAACTGATTTTGACGGTCGGACCTCCCGGGTGCATCTGCCCCTTCGCCACACTGCTCAGGCCGCCAGTACCCGTCTCCGAGGAACCGATGGCATCGGTGATCATCCGGTTGGGCAGCAGCTCCAGGTACCGCTCCTTGACTGTCTGGGAGAACAACGCGGCGCTGCTGGCGATCACCCACAGCGAGGAAAGGTCGCGCGCGCGGCCAGTCTCGGTGTCCAGGGCGTCGATGAGCGGCCGGGCGATCGCGTCACCGGCGAAGAACAACATGTTGATCTTGTGCTTCTCGATGGTCTCCCAGACCTCGTCCGGGTTGAACTCCGGTGCCAGGACCGTGGTGCGGCCCTGAAACAGGGCCATGAAGGTGGCGGCCTGGGTGGCACCGTGGATCATCGGCGGGATCGGGAACCCGATGAACGGTGCGTTCTGCGCGCCCTCCTTGGCCAGGTCCCATTCGCCCTCGATGACCTCACCGGTCACGTAATTGACCCCACCGAACAGCGAGCGGTAGATGTCCTCATGCCGCCACATGACGCCCTTGGGGAATCCGGTGGTGCCACCGGTGTAGATGAGGAAAATGTCGTCGGGGCTGCGCTCCTCGAAATCGCGCTCGGGGGATCCCTGCGCGAGGGCGTCCGCGAAGGAAATCCCGCCGTACGACGCGTAATCGAGAGCAGACCCGTCCACCCCGTCCTCGACAACAATCGCCGTCTTGACGTTAGGGGTGCTCGGCAGCACGTTCGCAACCTTGTCGCTGTATCGGCGCTCGTGCACCAGCGCCGCCATGTCGGAGTTCTCGAACAGGTAGTGCAGCTCGGCTTCGACGTACCGGTAGTTGACGTTCACCGAGATCGCGCGGATCTTCACAATCGCGACAAGAGCGACGACGATGTCGATACCGTTCCGGCAGTAGAGGCCCACCTTGTCGCCGGGACCCACACCCTGGCTCTGCAGGTAGTGCCCCAGCCGGTTGGACTGCTCCTCAAGCTCGGCGTATGTCAGCTTTCGGTCGCCAGAAATGATGGCAACACGATCGGGCATAGTGTCGATTGCATGCTCAATGAGGTCGGCAATGTTAAGGGCCATGTCCATAAATTAGAACGTGTTACATTTTTAGACAAGTACCGGCCCCGAAGGAACCTCTCAATGACTGAAGCCGACGCTCTTCGCGCAAGCGGCTCATCGCAGACTGTGACCGAGCAAGAAGCCCCCCACGCCCTCGTTGAGCTGCGCGACCACGTACTGATCGTGACGATGAATCGCCCCCACGCGCGCAATGCCCTCTCCGGCGAGATGCTGGAGATCATGACGCAGGCCTGGGATTGTGTCGACAACGATCCCGAGGTTCGGGTGTGCATCCTGACCGGTGCGGGCGGCTACTTCTGCGCCGGTGCCGACCTGAAAGCCATGAACAAGCGCGCCCCCGGCGACCAGTTCTCCGACGGCAGCTACGACCCTTCGGTCATCCCCGGTCTGCTCAAGGGCCGCCGCCTGACGAAGCCGCTGATCGCCGCGGTCGAGGGTCCCGCGATCGCCGGTGGCACCGAGATCCTGCAGGCCACCGACATCCGTGTGGCCGGCGAGAGCGCGAAGTTCGGTGTCTCCGAGGTCAAGTGGAGCCTGTACCCGATGGGCGGGTCGGCGGTGCGTCTCCCCCGCCAGATCCCCTACACCGTCGCCTGCGACATTCTGCTGACCGGACGACACCTCAAGGCGCCAGAGGCCAAGGAAATTGGTCTCATCGGACACGTCGTCCCCGACGGTCAGGCACTGGACAAGGCTCTCGAGCTCGCCGCCATGATCTCCGCCAACGGACCGCTCGCGGTGCAGGCCGTGCTCAAGACCATCCGCGATTCCGAGGGTCTGCACGAGAACGAGGCGTTCAAGGCGGACACCAAGGTCGGCATTGGCGTCTTCACCAGCAATGACGCCAAGGAAGGCCCGCGCGCCTTCGCCGAGAAGCGCGCCCCCAACTTCACCGCTACCTGATCGCCTCGACGGGATCGCTACGTCGGGAGGAAGTACGCGGGGTCGGCCAGCACTACGCCGCCCGGCACATCCCCGGTCCGCGTGATGGTGATCGGCGCCTCCATCTGCATTCGCTGGGTAACACAGTTCCCCAGAAGCTCCATCGTCGACATGCCCGACAGCACACCAGCCGGTTGCTCGTCGATGGACCAACTTCGCTTCAGCGTGAAGGTGCCACTCGAACCGGGAACAAATTTGGCACACGGCTTTTGTTCGTAGGTGGGCTCACCCACCCACCGGCCGTCGAGCAGATGAAAGACGTTGGCCTGGATCGCTTCTCCGTGATTTGTCTCGTCTACCACGACCATCGTCGCGGCGCATCCCGCAGATGAGCACTTGGAACTCGCCGCCCACCAAATCGGCGGCTCCTTCGCACGGGGTGGTTGCGTGGCACCGTTGACCTTTGCATTCGCCATGTCGAAGTCGACACGGAGGAACCCTTGAATCGTGCCCGGCGTGGTCTGCGGGCTACTCGCCACGACAGGGACACCCGCCGGGTCGGGCACCACTCCGGGTGGCGAATCGCCCAACCGCGTCGCGACCAGCGGGATGATCCACACCGACCCCTGACGACTGCAGTCACCTGTCACCCGCAGTATTTGTCATCGTTCCGCGCAATATGCTGTAGGGCTGCGGGGCCAGCTCCCAGGTCCCGACGATCGTGTCTGCATCGTTGATACCGTTGGGCGCCTGCAAACAGCCCGCGAGCGGCTTGTCACGCTTACGCACGGGTAGCCGCCGCCAGCTGCCGTCGATGTATCGCATCTGCGCTGTGTTTCCGGATGGGCCTGCGATCGCGTGGTTGGTCTCATCGAGCACTGCCCCGGTGGCAACACAGCCAGTTGCGTCGCAGGTGGATCGGAACGCCCAGACCGCAGTCATAGTCGGCTGGTCAGGGGCTTCAGTCAGGGGCTTCAGTCAGCGGCGCACCGTTGAGAGTCTGCTGCGCCATGCCCACGTCCAAGCGGTACGTTCCGTCCAGAACTGCCGCCGGGCTGGCCGCAGCAACCGTGGCGTCGGCGCGAGTACGGTTGTTCTGCACCAGGTACCCGCCGATTCCGGCGGCGGCCAGCATTACCGCCGCGACAACAGCCGCTACGGCAATTCGACGACGCTTCGGGATGCTTCCGACTGCTGCAATCGTCTGCTGGCGATGTTGAGTGGCAGCGACGACCGCAGGAGCACTCCCCGACACCCGCAGCTGGGTTGCCTGCAATCCGCCAGATCCCTCTCCCAGCGCCTGCTTCAGCTCATCCGCGAAGTCACGGCACCGGCCGAAGCGGGCTCCCGGCTCCTTCGCCAACGCCTTCGCGAACACCGGATCAAGGCGGACCAGGTCGGGGCGGCGATCGCTGATCGCCGGAGCGGTGGACTTCAAGTGCTGGCTGATCACTGCTACGGGGTTGGAGTCCTCAAACGGGGGCTTACCGGCAAGGAGGTGAAAAGCCGTGGCCGCGAGGGCATATTGATCGGCACGGCCATCAAGTTCGGCCGCCATCAGCTGCTCGGGGGCAGCATAGGCAACGGTTCCGACCGTGAAATTTGTGCCGGTGAGATTTCCCGGCTCGGCGATCTCTCGGACAATGCCGAAGTCGGCCAACAGAATCCGCTGACTTCCCGTAGCCGAAGTCGATATCAGGATGTTCGCCGGCTTGACATCTCGATGAAGGAGGCCGCGCTCGTGTGCGTAATCCAACGCGTCCGCAATCGCGGAAACAATGGCACAGGCATCCGCCTCCGGCAGCCCGTTCGGGTACTTGTCGCGCAACAGATGCGCGGCGTCGGATCCGTCGACATAGTCCATGGCAATCCACAACCGGCCGTCATGTTCGCCTCGGTCATGTACGCCGACGATGTGTGGATGCCACAGGCCCGCCGCCAGTTCGGCCTCACGGTTGAATCGCGTGCGGTACTCATCGTCCTCCGAGGTCTGCGCACGCAGGATCTTCAACGCGTCCTGGCGGGGTAGTCGCGGATGGTCGGCGAGGTAGACCTCGCCCATCCCTCCCGAACCCAGCATCCGGACGATTGTGAAACCGGCGAAAACCTCCCCAACCGCCAACGACATTTCGAGATCGTATAGCTCTCCTTCGGCATCGGTAAGTGCATTGACTTACCCATCTGGTGCAGTGCCGCTAGATGCGGCGAGGGCGCAGACCTAGTGTGGGCGGGATGACGCCGATGTTCCCGCTGCAGTCGGTACTGCTTCCCGGCGAGCCGCTACCGCTACGCATCTTCGAGCCGCGCTACGTCGCGCTCGTGCACGACGTGATGGCTGCCGATCGCACCTTTGGCGTCGTCCTCATTGCCCGCGGTCAGGAGGTCGGCGGCGGAGACGTCCGCCATGACGTCGGGACCGCTGTCCGCATCCTCGAATGCGAGTCGCTTGGGGCGGACCGCTTCGCAGTACGCGGTGAGGGCGCGCATCGGATCCGTATCCGCGCGTGGCTCGACGATGATCCGTATCCGCGTGCCGAGATCGAGCCATGGCCCGATGAACCCGACGAGCGGGTGCTGACACTCAGCGCCCTCAACGAGGTGCAGGCACGCATCGAGAATCTGCTGCGACGAGTGGCGACGGCACAGCAGGTACAGCTCCCGCGTCGTTGGTCGATCGCCACCGCGCTGCCCAGCGGTGCCGAAAAACGCCTGTACGCGTTGGCGTCTCGGGTACCGATGGGTCAGGCAGACCGCTACGCCGTACTTAAAGCGCCTACGCTGGAAGCCCGCGTCGCGGCGCTGAACGAGGCCGTCGACACCGTCAACGCGATGCTCGATTTCAGCGACAGTCGCTAATCGGGCGCCCGGACCTCAGCGACATCAGGAGCGCCCGAGCAACGCGTCGTATCTCCACCCAACGCGGATCCGACAGACCAATCGACGACCACTGTCCGATGTCTGGGGCGTCAGTCATCTCGCGCAGACGCCGGTCAATTTCGCGGGCGGCCTCCTCTTGGTCGTCTGTCAATGACAGCCGGTGTGGGAGTAACAGGTCGCCGAATTCCAACGCCAGCTCATCGACCCCAACGCGCCAGTGCTGCAAGTACTTACGCTGCACTCGCGCCGACTGCCCCAAACGCTCTACGACACACTGGAACTGGTCGCACCATCGATCAGATAACACGCCCTCCGGTGGCACAGGATTCTCGAAACATGCCTCACCCCCATTTTTGGGCACTTTGATAGGCACGTTTCCGGCCAAGGCCGCGGAGGAGTCGCCATGCAAGAGGAAGGCGGCTCCGTTGTACGGGAAGTACCACGCGTCAGCCGTCTCGGTGACGGCGTCCTCGATGATCAAGACGTCGTCGATACGCAGCGTGGCGATATATGCCTCCGCCCGAGACCGCGCATCGGCGAAGCCGATCATGGTCCCTCCCCACCGACTGTCGACCTTCTGCGTGAACCACTCGTACTTTCGCACGAGAAGTCGACGTTCGGCTAGAGGTTTAGGTCAGCGCCGCCAACTGCTTGACGTGCTCGACGCTGCGGCAACCGACCACCAGCATGGTGACCCCGGCGGCCTCCCAAGCCTTGATCTGCTCGCGCACCTCGGTCTCGTTGCCGACGATCGTGGTGTCGAGGACCAGCTCGTCCGGAATCACTTCGGCCGCTTTGTCCTTGCGGTTGGTGCGGAACAGCTCGGTGACCTCGTCGACTACCTCGCCGTACCCCATGCGGCGGTATACCTCGGCATGGAAGTTCAGCTCTACGGCCCCCATGCCGCCGATGTACAAGGCGGAGAACGGCTTCAATTGATCGATCACCGAGCGGCGATCCTCGGTGACGATCACCTGGGCGGTGGCGGCGATCTCGAAATCCTCACGGGTACGCCGCGCACCGGGGCGCGAGAAGCCCTCGTCAAGCCATTCGTTGTACATGTCGGCCAGCCGCGGCGCGTAGAACATGGGCAGCCAGCCGTCGGCGATCTCGGCCGTCATCGCCACGTTCTTGGGGCCCTCGGCGCCGAGGAAGATAGGGATATCGGACCGCAGTGGGTGCGTGATCGGCTTGAGCGGCTTGCCCAGGCCGGTGGCCGTCGGGCCCGTGAACGGCAGCGGATAGTGCGGGCCGTCGCTGCGCACGGGGGCTTCACGAGCCAGCACCTGCCTGATGATGTCGATGTATTCACGGGTGCGGGCCAGCGGTTTCGGGAACGACTGCCCGTACCAGCCCTCGACCACCTGCGGCCCCGAGACACCCAGCCCCAAGATGTGGCGACCACCGGAGAGGTGGTCCAGCGTCAGCGCCGCCATGGCGCACGCCGTCGGTGTCCGCGCCGAAAGCTGAACCACTGAGGTGCCCAACCGGATTCGGCTGGTGTCCGATCCCCACCAGGCCAGCGGGGTGTACGCGTCCGAGCCCCAGGCCTCGGCAGTGAAGACGGCGTCGAATCCGCCTTCCTCGGCGGCGGCCACCAATTCCGGCGCGTTCTCCGGCGGTGAGGCCGCCCAGTACCCCAGCTGCAATCCGAATTTCATGACTGCACAGTAACCGGGCGCATATGCCACGACCACCACCCTTGCGAAAAAAACTAGAACTTGTTCTACTCGGAGGTGTGACACCCAGCCAAAGCAGCACAACGGGGCAATTACCCCTCCTGACGGCTCCCCTCGAACTGTCTTTTGATTACACCCGTTCGGTCGGTCCCACCCTGTCGAAGTTCTTCACCGCCCTGCGCGACCGGCACATCGTCGGTACCCGCGGCAGCGACGGCCGGATCCACGTACCCGCCGCCGAATACGACCCGGTGACCTACGCGCCGCTGACCGACGTGGTGCCGGTATCGAGTGTGGGCACGGTTCAGTCGTGGTCCTGGCAGCCGGAACCTCTTGAGGGGCAGCCCCTGGCCAAGCCGTTCGCCTGGGCGCTGATCAAGCTCGACGGAGCCGACACCTCGCTGCTGCACGCTGTCGATGCGGGATCCGCTGACGCCATCTCGACCGGCGCACGCGTGCACGCGGTGTGGAGTGACGAGACCGTCGGCGCCATCACCGATATCGCCTACTTCGCGCTCGGGGACCGGGACCGAGCCACGCAGTCGGCGACATCCAGCCAGAGCGACGTGTCCGTATCCGCGAACCAGGAGCCCGTGACCATGCAGGTCACCCCGATCCGCCTTGAGGTGCAGCACATCACCTCCCCCGAGGAGAGCGCCTACCTGCGCGCACTGGCAGAGGGCAAGCTGCTCGGTGGACGTACCGGTGCCGGCGGACGGGTCTACTTCCCGGCCCGCGGTGCCGATCCCCTCACCGGGGAGCCCACCTCCGATCTGGTGGAAGTCTCCGACAAGGGCGTCGTCACCACCTTCGCCATCATCAACATCCCGTTCCCCGGGCAGCGCATCAAACCGCCGTACGTGGCCGCCTATGTGCTGCTGGACGGTGCCGATATTCCGTTCCTGCATCTGGTCTACGACATCGACGCCGCCGAAGTCCGCTCCGGCATGCGGGTCGAGGCCGTGTGGAAACCCAAGGAGGAGTGGGGATACGGGATCGACAACATCCAGTACTTCCGCCCAACCGGTGAACCCGACGCCGACTACGAGACCTACAAGGACCGGATGTAATGAGCGACGTTGCTGTTGTGGGTTTTGCCCACGCCCCCCATGTCCGGACCACCGACGCCACCACCAACGGCGTCGAGATGCTGGTCCCCTGTTTCCACCAAATCTACGATGACCTGGGAATAACCAAGTCGGACATCGGTTTCTGGTGCTCGGGCTCGTCGGATTACCTGGCCGGACGCGCCTTCTCGTTTATCTCGGCCATCGACTCGATCGGCGCGGTGCCACCGATCAACGAATCTCACGTCGAGATGGACGCTGCCTGGGCGCTGTATGAGGCCTACATCAAGATCCTGAGCGGGCAGGTCGAGACCGCTCTCGTCTACGGATTCGGCAAGTCTTCCGCCGGCCTGCTCCGCAGAGCCCTTGCCCTGCAGACCGATCCGTACACCGTCGCGCCGCTGTGGCCCGATTCGGTGTCGATGGCGGCGCTGCAGGCACGGCTCGGCCTGGACTCGGGCAAGTGGACCAAGGAGCAGATGGCGCAGATATCCCTCGACGCCTTCGGTCGCGCGAAACGCGTCGACTCCGAGGCGCCGGCATCGAGCGTCGAGGAGCTGCTGGCGCGCGAGTACTTCGCCGACCCACTACACAGGCATGACATTGCGCCCATCTCCGATGGCGCCTCGATCATGGTGCTCGCCTCGGCTGACCGTGCACGTGAACTGCGCGAAAACCCGGCCTGGATTACCGGATTCGAGCATCGCATCGACTCCCCCGCGATCGGCGGCCGGGATATCACGACGTCTCCGTCGACAGCAGCGTCCGCTGCGGCGGCAACCCGCGGCGACACTGGTTCCATCGACATCGCCGAACTGCACGCCCCATTCAGCCATCAACAGCTGATCCTGTCCGAGGCCATCGGCCTCAAGGAATCCACGACGGTCAACCCGTCTGGTGGCGCACTGGTGGCCAACCCGATGTTCTCGGCCGGGCTGGAAAGAATCGGCTTTGCCGCACAACATATCTGGAACGGTTCGGCACAGCGGGTACTGGCCCACGCGACCAGCGGGCCGGTGCTACAGCAGAACCTCGTCGCGGTGCTGGACGGCGAACGATGAGCGCTTGCGCGAAGAGAAGAGGACACTGACGTGGGTACCGCTAAAAATCTCGCTGCCGTCATAGGTACCGGGCAGACCAAGTACGTCGCCAAGCGTCACGACGTTTCCATGAACGGCCTTGTGCGTGAGGCGATCGACCGCGCGATGACCGATGCGGGCGTCGGCTGGGACGATATTGACGCTGTCGTCGTGGGTAAGGCGCCCGACTTCTTCGAGGGCGTCATGATGCCCGAGCTGTTCATGGCGGACGCGATCGGCGCCACCGGCAAGCCGATGATCCGGGTGCACACCGCCGGTTCGGTCGGCGGCTCCACCGGTGTGGTGGCGGCCAGCTTGGTGCAGTCGGGCAAGTACCGCCGCGTCCTGGCACTGGCCTGGGAGAAGCAGTCCGAGTCAAATGCTATGTGGGCGTTGTCCATTCCGGTGCCATTCTCGGTTCCGGTGGGCGCCGGCGCGGGCGGCTACTTCGCGCCGCACGTGCGCGCATACATCGAGCGCTCGCAGGCACCCCTGGATACCGGCGCCATCGTGGCGGTGAAGGACCGGCTCAACGCCGCCAAGAACCCGCTGGCACACCTGCAGCAGCCCGATATCACCGTCGAGAAGGTGATGGCCTCGCCGATGCTGTGGGATCCGATCCGCTTCGACGAGACGTGCCCGTCTTCCGACGGCGCCTGCGCGATCGTCGTTGCCGACGAGGCAACAGCGGATGCCCGTGTTGCCGAGGGCAATACCGTCGCCTGGGTGCATGCCACCGCGCTGCGCACCGAGCCTCTCGACTACGCCGGACGCGACCGGGTGAACCCGCAGGCCGGACGCGATGCCGCGGCGGCGCTATGGAAGGACGCGGGAATCACCAGCCCGATCGACGAGATCGACGCCGCGGAGATCTACGTGCCGTTCTCATGGTTCGAGCCGATGTGGCTGGAGAACCTAGGATTCGCGGCCGAGGGTGAGGGCTGGAAGCTGACCCAGGCCGGCGAGACGGCGATTGGCGGCAAGATCCCTGTCAACGCCTCCGGCGGCGTGCTCTCCTCGAATCCCATTGGAGCCTCGGGTCTCATCCGGTTCGCGGAGGCGGCCATCCAGGTGATGGGCAAGGCCGGCGACCATCAGGTGCCCGGCGCTAAGAAGGCACTGGGCCACGCGTATGGCGGTGGCTCGCAGTACTACTCAATGTGGGTCGTTGGAGCGGATAAGCCCGCAGGGAAGGGAGAGGAGCAAAAGTGAGCCTTGCCAACGAAGCGGGACGGCGTTCACGAGAGGCGGTGGCCGCCCGCGACAAGCAGGCCTGGGTCGACAACTTCGCCGATGACGGCGTCGTACAGGACCCAGTGGGTAAGTCACCGATGGATCCCGAGGGCAACGGGCACCGCGGCAAGGAGGCCATTGCGGCGTTCTGGGACAACGTCATCGCGCCCACCGAGAAGCTGGACTTCATCTTCGACGCCACCTATGACTGCGGTACTCACCAGGCCAACGTCGGGCGGATCGTGACCACCATGAACGGCTACGCGATGACGGCCGAGGGTGTGTTCACCTACCAGGCCAACGACGAGGGCAAGATCGTCCTGCTGCGCGCCTATTGGGAGTTCGACAAGGTCGCCGGGACGGCGCGAAAGGTCTAGACCGAACCAATACAAAAGCCCCCGCGCATGGCGTCGGGGGCTTTTGCATCTTCACGCTAGGAGGCCTGGCGCCCGGCGCTGATCATCTCCTCGCGCGGTACTAACTTGATGCGTTCGCGGCCCTGTTCCGCACCGAGTGCGACCTCGTGGGCGTCGAGCCGTTCCCACTCCTCCCAGGTGGTGTATTCGATCCCGCTGCCCCGCAGATGCGCGAAAATCGCATCGGGGTCCGAGATTTCGGCGGGTTGGATACCCGGGAGGTCAGCAAGCAGACTGGCGATCGTCTCGGCAGCATCGGATTTGGTATGCCCGATCAATCCAACAGGACCGCGCTTGACCCAGCCGGTCACATAGGTGGATTCGATCGGGATGCTGTCGATGTCGAGCACCCGTCCGGCGTCATGTGGGACGACACCGGCGTGATGGTCGAAAGGCAGATCCGCCAGATGCGAAGACACGTATCCGACCGCGCGGTAGACGGCCTGCACCGGCCAGTCGGTGAATTCCCCTGTTCCGCGGACGGTTCCGTCGCCGGTCAGCTCGGTCCGCTCGGTGCGCAACCCCTCCACCTTGCCGGTTCCCAGCACCGCCGCCGGTGATTGGCACAAATGGATGTGGATGCGATGCGGCGCGCCAGTGGGCTCCTGATCCAGGTACTTCATCATGGTGTCGACGACGAGCTTGGTGGCCTTGCTGGAATTGATGGCCTGCTGGCTGCCCTCGTCGATCTCGAATCCCTCCGGATGCACGATGACGTCCACGCTCGGCGAGTGCGAAAGCTCACGAAATTCCATGGGGCTGAACTTGATCTGTGCTGGTCCTCGACGCGCGAAGACGTGCACGTCGGTTGCCTGGTTGAGCGCCAGGCCCTGGTAGACGTTGGCGGGGATCTCGGTGCCGAGCTGCTCGTCCGCGGGCTTGGCCAGCATGCGCGCGATGTCGAGCGCGACGTTTCCCGCGCCCAGCACGGCAACGCTCTGCGCGGTCAGCGGCCAGTCGCGCGGGACGTCGGGGTGGCCGTCGTACCAGGAGACGAAGTCGGCGGCGCCGTAACTTTCCGGCAGGTCGATACCGGGGAGGTCGAGTCCACGGTCGGCGCGTGCACCGGTGGAGAAGATCACCGCGTCGTAGAACCGACGCAGGTCCGAGAGCTTGATATCGGTGCCGTAGTGGACATTTCCGATAAACCGAATCTCGTCGCGCGAGAGCACGCGACGCAGCGCCTTGATGATCTCCTTGATGCGAGGGTGGTCGGGAGCCACGCCGTAGCGCACCAGACCGTACGGTGCGGGCAGCCGGTCGAAAACGTCAACCTGGGCCTGCTCGTACTCCTTGGTGAGGATGTCGGCGGCGTAGATGCCTGCCGGACCTGCGCCGACGACGGCGACTCGGATCTTCCTCATGCCTATCCCCTTTTGCATTGAATCACTTAGGTAAGGCAAGCCTAAAAAAAATTCCCGGGGAAGTGGGACGTACGTCCCGAGATCCCCGTCACACCACGGCCGGATCTCGGTAACCTCACCACGTGATCGCCGCGTTCATCGCTGTCGGTGTTGTTGTGTTGGTGCCGCTTATCTTGTTCGCGCTACTCGTGGCGGGTATCCGTCTGCAGAACCGCCCGATACTCGACGTGGTCCGCCGGTTCAACCACGCGGTGACCAATCCGAAGATCATGGCCACCGCGGGAACTGCCGCCACCTCGACGGCCGTCATCCGCCACACCGGCCGGCGCAGTGGGGGCTCCTATGAGACCCCGGTGGAGGCCTTCGACGCCGCCGGGGACACCGTCCTGATCCTGTTGCCCTACGGTCCGACGGCCGACTGGGTGCGCAACGTCACCGCCCAAGGCGGCGCCGATCTGCTCCGGGCCGGTGAGCTGATGGCCCTCACCGATCCGCGGATCGTCCCCACCGCCGACGTGCGGTCCCAGCTACCGGCCAAGGAACTGCGGATGCAGCGACTGTTCAACGTTCCCGAATGCCTGCAGCTGACTAAGGGGACGCGGGCTACTTGACGCTTATGTATCCAAACCAGCCCGGTAGCGCTCGCCCAACGCTTGGTACGCGGCGGGGACGCCCTTGGTCAGGAACTCCGCGGGCGTTCCTGCGACCGGCCCCTTGACCTTGGCGGGCGAACCCATGACCAGCACGTCCTCCGGAATCTGAGCGCCGCCTAGGACCAGCGATCCCGCGGCCACCATGCTCCGCGCGCCGATGGAGGCGCCGTCGAGCACCGTCGCGTGATTTCCGATCAAGGCGCCGTCACCCACGGTGCAGCTGTGCACCAGACACATGTGCGCCACGGTGGCTCCCGTGCCGATGTCGACCGGCATTCCCGGGTCGCTGTGCAGCACCGACCCGTCCTGAATGTTGGCGCCAGCGCGGATGATGATCGGCGCGTAGTCGGCGCGGATAACCGTGTTGAACCAGATCGACGCGCCGGCTTCCACCGTGACATCTCCGATGAGACAGGCGGTCGGCGCGACGAACGCCTCGGGGTGAACGCTCGGGCTTTTTCCGTCGAGTGAGTACAAGGGCATGCGCAGACCCTAGCGGGGCAGGCTCACCCGACCATCCGGCATCAGCTCGTACAACTCCGTCCCCTCCGACACTCGGGCTGCATCGGCGGCCAGTGACACCGCAATCTTGTTGCAGCCATTACGCATCACGTCAAATGTCAGCTCAACTGCCTGTTCGGTAGAGAAGTGTTTGCTCACTCCGGAGGCGACCTCGGCGGGGATATCCGCCGGGGTCCAGATCAGCGCATCCACGTATCGCAAGGCAGCCTTATGCGAGTCACCCAATCGCGTGGACTCCTCAAAATCGGCGATGTCTCCGTACAAAGACTCCGATCCCCCGGCCTTCAGTGCCGTCGTTTCGCGTAGCGACTTACACAGTCGGCACTGATGCTGCGCCGCTCCACGCAACCGCGCGATCTCGCTGGTGACAGGATCCAGCGCGGACAAGCTCCCGATGGAGGTAAGAAAATTCCCGAGCAACACGACACTCGGGTCGCTGTCGCGGTCCCAGGACGCGGGCTCTGGCCAGGCGGTGACGCCGAGTGCGGTCAGGCCCGACCGCACTCGAGGCAGGAAGTCTGCGATGAACGTCAGCGCCACAACGTGTCCCGAGCCCTTACCGAACGTTTCGAAGAGCGCCGCGCGCTGTGCATCGGTCACTGCCGAGACGTCGACGGCGAACTGCTCAGCGAAGTCGGTCAGCGCCGCAGAACCATCGGGAATGGCGTCTTCCGCGGGCAGAGGTGGCAGGCCGAGAGCGGCGGCGCACACCGTTCGGAGCGTCCGGTTGATGCCCGCATAGTCGGTCGGCGACAGCGAAATCAGCGCTGAGACCCCGAGTTCGTCAAGCCAGCCGCGGTTCACACACACCTCCTACATGCACATTTGCGCTCGTAGTGGCCACATTTCTTGCGCCAGACGACCTCAAAACTGTAACATGTTCTAGTTGGAGATGGCCGTCCGAGCGGCCAGCATCGAAACACTGGAGGCAGCCCCGCCATGAGCACAGATACCGCAGGAATCGGCGTTCGTGAGATCGACGTCGGCGAGCTACCCACGCGCTATGCCCGCGGCTGGCACTGCCTGGGTATCGCCGAGAGCTTCAGGAACGGCGAGCCCCACTCGATCGACGCGTTCGGCACCAAGCTTGTCGTGTTCGCGGATTCCCAGGGCGACATCAAGGTCCTTGATGGGTACTGCCGCCACATGGGCGGCGATCTGTCCCAGGGCACGGTCAAGGGCGACAATGTCGCCTGCCCGTTCCACGATTGGCGCTGGGGCGGGGACGGCAAGTGCAAGCTGGTCCCCTACGCCAAGCGCACCCCGAAGCTAGCCCGCACCCGCAGCTGGACCACCGACGTCAAGAACGGCCTACTGTTCGTCTGGCATGACGCCGAGGGCAACGGCCCCACCGATGACGTTGCCATTCCCGAGATCCCGGAGTTCGCCGACGACGGCTGGACCACCTGGGACTGGAACACCATCGTCATCGACGGTTCCAACTGCCGCGAAATCGTGGACAACGTCACCGATATGGCGCACTTCTATTACATCCACTTTGGCTTCCCGACGTTCTTCAAGAACGTCTTCGAGGGCCACATCGCCTCGCAGTACCTGCGCACCGTCGGTCGTCCCGATGTGCTGCTCGGAGGTTCCTCGCAGTACACCGGTGAGCAGGTCCTGGATTCGGAGGCCTCCTATTTCGGGCCGTCGTTCATGATCAACTGGCTGCACAACAACTATGGCGGCTACAAGGCCGAGTCCATCCTGATCAACTGCCACTACCCGATCGATCAGAACTCGTTCGTGCTGCAGTACGGCGTGATCGTCCAGAAGCCCGAGGGCATGGACGAGAAGATGACCGGCAAGCTCTCGCGCGCCATGACCAAGGGTGTGGGACAAGGCTTCCTGCAGGACGTCGTGATCTGGAAGAACAAGACCCGCATCGACAACCCCTTGCTGGTCGAAGAAGACGGCGCCGTCTATCAAATGCGCCGCTGGTACTCACAGTTCTACGTCGACAAGGCCGACGTCACTCCCGAGATGACGGACCGGTTCGAGCTTGAGATCGACACCTCCAAGGCCAACGAGTTCTGGCATGGCGAGGTCGACGAGAATCTGAAGCGTCAAGCGGAGGAGAAGGCCGCCGAGGCCGAAGCTCCCGCCGAGGCAACGCAAAGCTAGTGCGATGACTGAAGTTTCAGCATCGACTGAGAAAACTACCAGCCCTCCTTCCGTGGAGGAGCTGGCTCAGTCGATGCTGGCACTACATGGCGCCCATGGGGAAGACGGCGACCATGACTCCGCTGAATCCGGGGCCCACAACGGGCAATGGTCGAAGGCGCCCGCCTTCGAGAACGACCCGCAGCGGGCCACCCGGCTGCACGAGGCAACCGAGGGCGACAAGCAGCGTTATCTGACCTCGGGCCTACAAGAAGTGGACTGCAGGTTCTGCCATGGCTCAGTGATGGTGAAGAAGCTAAGCATCAATCACACTGCCGTCCAATGGAACACGGCGGCTGCCGGACGATGCGCCTACTTCGCCCAGATGCGTGAAGAAGGCGCCAACACCGCGCGGGTTCGCGGCTGCCCACGGCTGTCTGACAGCATCGCGCACGCGGTCGCCGAGGGTTGTCTCGACCCGATCTGTACGGCTTCCCCGCCCGGGGACGGCTGAGCTACAGCTCCAGCAGTACGGTCACCGGACCATCATTGATCAGTTCAACGCGCATGTGCGCACCGAACACTCCGGCCTCCACCTGCGCGCCGAGACCCCGCAGACAGTCGGCGAATGCCGTGACGATGGGTTCGGCGACATCCCCGGGAGCCGCCGCGTTCCACGCCGGACGACGCCCCTTCTTCGTGTTGGCGTACAGAGTGAATTGACTGACGACCAGGATCGGGGCACCGAGATCGGCGGCGGACTTTTCGCCGTCGAGAATGCGCAGCTGCCATAGTTTCTCGGCAAGTTGCGCCGCCTTTTCGAGATCATCATCGTGGGTGACACCCACGAGGGCGAGCAGACCCTGACCTTCGGGGCGGATCTCCCCCACCACTTCGCCGTCGACGGACACGCTTGCGGACACCACCCGCTGCACCAGAACCCGCACGCTACGACACTATCAGCGCCGCCAGCTCCCGCGCCTGCGCCCTGATCTCTGCGAATGCCGTTGTTTCCCAGAGATTTCCGCGTCGCAGCGGTCCCAGTGCCCACATCGGCGCATCACCCGGGGAAAGCCTTCCCTCGGAGTCGGTGTCCAGTCCCAGATTGAGCGGCCCGGGACGCACGAGGTCGCCGGCAAGCATCTCGCGCCACAGCGGATCGGTGCTTGCAGTGATGTCATATTGCGGTCCCGTGCAGTTGATCACCGCACGCACATCGAGAACCTCACCCGAGGACAACGTCACCCGAGCGCCGGGGTCAGCGGCCCCTGCATCTACCAGCTCCGCGCGGTGGGTGCGTAACTCACCAACTGCAATGTGCTCGTCGATCCGGGCAGCCGTCTGCGGTGCCATCCGATGCCGATGAATGTCCCATAATCTGCGGTACTTTCGCAGGAACTTCTCATGTTCCTCGACGGTCATCGCGGTCCAGAGGGCGCCGGCACGGGGCCGCAGCGCATCCACAGCCGCGCACGCGTCGCCGCCCGCGGCGATCACTTCCTGGACGTAGCGCACGGCCCGCTCCAGAACTCGGCCGCGTTCCAGGGTGAACGTAGGGGCCACCGGTGGTGATTGTGGTTTCGGGAGATGTGCTCTCGGCAACAGTCCACTGCGGGAGATGGCGTGCAGGACGCGCCCGGGTCGTCGCAGGGTGCATGCGAGATCGGCCATCGTCAGACCGGTCCCGACCAGCAGCAAATCGCCCTCGTCGGGAACGTCCCCGAGCGCACCGGGGCGCCAGGGATCACCCACGAGTACCGCGTTGTCCCGTAACCAGACTGGCGCCCAGGAGGTTCCGGGATTATTGGGGCCTGCGGCCAAGATCACCGCGTCTGCGTACACGTTTTCGCCATTGCACAGAGTGACCGAAATTCCGTCGCCCCGCCGTCGCGCCCCGACGGCTCGGCGATGGATCCGAGTCACGCGATCGTCGCCGGCTCTCTCGAATACGCCCGATAGGTAACGTCCGAACAGTCCCCTGGGGACGTAATCCTCGGGACCAGCGCTCAACGGGCTGTTATCTGCAAGCCAGGCCACGAAGTCCAGGGGCTCACCGATGTCCGCGCTGAGTTTCCCCGCCGGAACGTTGAGCAGGTGCCGGGGGTCTTCCGTGCGGTACGGAAGACCGGGCCCGGTCCGCGCGTCGGGGTCGATCACGCTCAACCGCAGCGTCTTCGAGTCCGTGTGCCGCAGAACGTGCAGTGCCGCCATGGTTCCGGCGGCACCGGCGCCGATGACAGCAACGTGGGTCACGGATGACCCGCTTGCGGCAAGACCCACATCACGGATGGACCGCTTGCGGGAAGACCGACGTCACAGCCCGGAGAAGCGCTCCATCACCGCTTCCTTGCTCAGCCCATAATCGGCAAGCGAGTAGACGTGCTTCGGTGCGCGCGGGCCCTTCTGGCTTTCGTCATTCATCTTCTGCATCTCCACGAGGGCCGAGGCCGAATGCTCTAGCCCGAAGTGGCGATAGATGGATTCAACGGTGCCAATCGGATCGGAGATAAAATCGAAGTAGTCGACATCGCAGAATTGGGCCTCGTCGTACTTGGTGCGTGCGGACTTGAAGGACTCCAATCCGCGTGCCCAGGTGTCCAGCTGATCGGCGCCGAGCGTGGCACCCACGAAGGTCTCCGACCAGCCCGCCGTCGCGTGCTCGTTGAGCGAGCACACGGAGGCGATGATGGTCTCGGCGGGGCGGTGCGTCTGAATGACCAGCGCGTCCGGGTACACCTCCATAAGCGCATCGAGGGCGAAAAGGTGGCTGGGATTCTTAAGCACCCAACGCTTTTCGATGTCGTTGAGCCCGATTAGCTGCAGGTTGGCCCTGTAACGACGGTAGGCGGGCGTCCAATCCTGTTGGGCCAGCCATTGCGCGTAGGACGGCACGTGCGCCAGGCATTCATAGGAGACCGAGTGCACCGACTGCCGCAGCAGCTGCCAGCATTCCTCTACCTCGCTGGCCGACATGTAGTGCAGGCCCATGAATTCCGGGTTCGCGACATGATGCTGGGAGAACTGCGATTCGAGCTGCTGGTACACCGGATTCGCATCCCAGGTGTCCCGGGCCGGCCGCGGCTGCGGGAAATCGGCCAGCCACATTTCCAGGCCCTGGTGCATCGGGTCGGCGTTGAGGAGGCGATGCAACGCGGTGGTGCCGGTGCGCGGCAGGCCAGTGACGAAGATCGGCCGGTCGATGGCCACCTGCGCATAGTCAGGGTGCGCCTTGAAGGCAGCCTCGCTAAGCAGCCGTGCGCCCAGCGCACCCCGCAGGAAGACCCGAGACATCTTGGAACCCAACGGAGTCAGGCCGGCTTCGCTTTGATACGAGTCCAGCAGGACGCCGAGTGCTTCGCGGTAGTTGTCGACAGTTCCGTCTCCGAAATCATCGAGACCGATCAGACGGGTCGCCGACTCATGCAGATCGTCGACCGTGCCGACGCTGGTGCGCTCTGTACTCATCTGTACTCCTTGTGTCTAGGCATGGAACTCGCCGCAGTTGACATCGAGGGCCTGGCCGGTGATCCCGCTCGCCAGGCCGGAGGCAAGGAACAGCACGGCATTGGCCACTTCCTCGCTAGTCGGGAGGCGCTTGAGATCCGAATTCGCCGCCGTGTACTCGTAAATCTGCTCGACGGTACCGCCGTATTTCTTGGCCTGATGCTCGAAGTACCCCTTGAGATTCTCGCCCCACATATACCCGGGAACAACCGAATTCACCCGCACGCCCTGCGGCCCCAGCTCCGTGGCCAGCGATTGGGACATGGCGAGCAGCGCGGCCTTGGCGATCTTGTAACTGCCATACCGAATCTGCGAGTGCCGGATCACCATCGAGTTGATGTTGACCACCGCCCCCTTCGATTGTGCGAGAGAGGAGGCCAACTTCTGCGTCAAACGGAGTGTGCCGACCACCGAGAGTTCGACGCTATCGCGTATGTGCTGATAGTCCGTCTTCTCCAGAGACTTCATGGACGGGATACTGAAAGCATTGTTGACGAGAACATGGACGCCGCCAAAGGTTTCCGTCGCGCGTTCCACAAGGTTCGCGACGCTGGCCTCGTCGGTGATATCCGTGGCCACCGTAAGCGCCTTGCGGCCAAGGGCGGTGACCTGTTCGGCCACCTCGTCAAGCCGCGATTGAGTACGTGCGGCGAGAACCACATCCGCGCCCGCCTCGGCGAACTTGATGGCCAGCGTGGCACCAAGACCGGGTCCGATACCCGATATGACGGCGACCTTGCCATCGAAGTTGAGAAGATTTGTCACTAGCCCAACATCCTTGCGCCGATGGCAGTCTGACGTTCCGCGATGCGACTGCGCCAGCCCTCCGCGCTGATCTGATTGAGCTCATAGTGCGGCAACTTGGTGGCGACTTCCTCGATGCCGACTACCTCGACGGTCGGGCCGTCGGCGGCGGTCAGCTGCCTGTCCGCCCGCTGCCACCGGAACTGCAGATACGCACGCCGGTGGCCCAACGTCTCAATCCAGTTGGTGACACCGGGATTGACGTTGCTCACCACCATCCGGATGTAGCCGTCGGGATCGACCTGCGCCTGGCTGGAGTTCAGTGACGTCTGATGGTTGATGTAGTCGAGCGAGATGTACCAGAGACTGCCCAGCTGGAAACCCTGATACGGCGCATCGGATTTCGGAACGGTGATGATCATCGCCTGATCTTCAGCGAGGTCGTAATGACCCACCGAGGAGAACTGGGTGGCGAGGCCGCCTGGGGTCAGACGAGGCTCGGTCATGGTGTTGACCGGCAGATTGTCGTAGAACCACTTGGGGAACTGTAGCCACGTCTTGACGCGATTCACCAGCTGCTTACCGGCACTGGCATAACGCCTTTCGATCTGCTCCTTGGTAAGCGAGGCGGGCGCGGTGCCGGCAGTGTCCACCCGCGCAATAGCAAGGCTGCCACGCTGCTCACGCCAATCGCTGTACACCTCACGCATGACCAGTTGCGCCGATCCGGGCCCGAGGGTGAAGTAGTTGGGCCGCGTACCGCTGGCTGGCCCGGGGCCAAATCGGACCTCGAAACTGCCGTCGCTCTCGATATGGATCTCACGGTCATCGAACGCAATCGCGCTACCCGGGACGTTCTTGTCGGTGTAGTCACCCCCACCGAGCACTTGAAAGCTCAGATCGGTAGTGCTGCCACGCTTTCCGGTGACCACATACTCGTACTCGCCATTGACGCGAGCACCGAAGTACAGCGTGTCTGGGTTGTCCAACCCCATCTTCGTAAACGGCCCCGTACCGGACAGCAGGAACGGGTGATCACGGTCGGTGTGAAATGCCATGTGGGTACAGGCAGCAATCCCCTGCGCCAAATACTGCAGCCCCTCCAGCAGATCTGCTTCGGTGTCGATGTGCGGTGCCGCGGCGATCAGCTCCTCCGACTCCGCGATCGCAGCGGTGAATGCCTCGCTGTACATGGCGCTCCTGACTGGTACAAATCTGTACCGCAGTGGTAGAATCCCCCCAGACAGTAGAGCGCGATGACCAGGTACGTCAAGAATGCCAGGAACCGCGCAGCGGCACAGGAGGTTTCGTCGTGGCCCCGGGAATGACTGCGGATCGAGGCAGGACGTCGCCCCCTACCGAACGCGTGATGGCGGTGCTCGACTTCATGGCTGGGCACCGCACCGAACGCTTCGGGCTCTCCGAGCTGGCACGGCGCCTTGGCCTGAGCAAGCCGACCTGCCTGGGCATCGTAACCACTCTCGCCGAGTCGGGGTATCTCATCAGGGACGACCGCGATAAGACGTACACCCTGGGCCCGGCGCTGATCCGTATCGGCAGAGCCGCCCAGGAGTCGCTGCGGGCCAAGCCCGCCAGCCGGGACCAATTGCTCTCACTGACACGCGAATTCGGCCACACCGCGGCACTGTCCGCCGTGGTGAGCGATCGGGTGACCGTGCTCGAGGTGGTCAGCGACCCCGAGCACCCCGTGCGCGTGGAGGTCGGCCAGAGCTATCCGTTCACCCCTCCGGTCGGCCTGATGTTCGTGCTCTGGGATACCGACGAGACCATCGCCTCCTGGCTGGCCAAGGACCCCACCGCACCCGGCCGCACCGCGGATGACCGGCTGCGCAAGGTGATCGAGGAATGCCGCAGCGACGGCTATCTTGTCGAGCTGCTGACCCCCGCCGGCCGCCAGCTGTATTCCCTGATGGCAGGGGTGCCCGGTGACATCCCCAACGAGCTGCGCGCGCTACTCGGCGAGATTGTTTCGGGCATCGGCGAACGGGTCTACCTGCGCAGCGAAAACTACACCGTCGGTTCCGGCGCGAAGGTGCGCCACCGGGTGAACGTGATGTCCGCACCGGTCTACGACCACAACCGCAAGCAGGCCATGGTTGCGAGCCTCTACATCGCCGACGATCTCACCGACGCCGAGATCACGGCTCGCGCCCAGGCGCTCGTCCGTACCGCTGACGGAATCACCGAACACATCGGTGGGATCAAGCCCGCCTAGCTCGCCCCCATTCCCCCTCCGCCGAGTGTGAGCGCCAGTGCTCACACTCGGCGGTTTTCGCGCACTGGGGCCCACACTCGACGTCTCGCCCATTGACACCCCACGAGAACGCGTTCTAGTCTGGGCTGGACCGAATACGAACCGATGCGGTACATATTTGGACCATCAAAGGAGTCGAGGATGACGGCAGATACCAACGTTCTTCGCGCGAGCGGCTCATCACCAGCCGATTCGTATGAGTTGTCGCACTTGAACGCCCTAGAAGCCGAGGCGGTGTACATCTTTCGAGAGGTCGCAGCAACCTTCGAGAGGCCCGTGCTGCTGTTCTCCGGGGGCAAGGATTCCGTCGTCATGCTGCACGTCGCGGCCAAGGCGTTCTGGCCGTCGCCGCTGCCCTTCCCCGTCATGCACATCGACACGGGGCACAACTTCGATGAGGTCATCGCCTTCCGCGACGAGACCGTGAGCCGGTACAACCTGCGTCTCGAGGTCGGCAGCGTGCAGGACGATATCGACTCCGGCGCAGTGGTCGAGGAGACCGGACCGGGCGCCACCCGTAACCGCCTGCAGACCGCGACCTTGCTGCGCAGCATCAACGAGCACCGGTTCGACGCGGTGTTCGGCGGCGCCCGTCGCGACGAGGAGAAGGCCCGGGCCAAGGAGCGCGTGTTCAGTTTCCGCGACGAGTTCGGTCAGTGGGACCCTCGTGCGCAGCGCCCGGAGCTCTGGAACATCTACAACGGACGCCACCGCAAGGGTGAGCACATCCGGGTGTTCCCGCTGTCCAACTGGACCGAGCTGGACATCTGGCAGTACATCGAGTCCGAGAACATCACGCTCCCACCGCTGTACTACGCGCACAACCGCCACGTGGTCGAGCGCGACGGAATGCTGTTGGCAGACACCAAGTTCCTCACGCTGCAACCGGGCGAGGAGCTTGTCGAGAAGTCAGTGCGGTTTAGAACCATCGGCGACGCCACCTGCACCGGAGCCGTCGAGTCCGTCGCATCAACTCCGACCGCCGTGGTGGAAGAGGTTGCCGCCACACGTATCACCGAGCGCGGAGCCACTCGCGCCGACGACCGGATCTCCGAGGCCGGCATGGAAGACCGCAAGAAGGAAGGGTATTTCTGATGAGCCGCTTGCGCGAAGAACAAAGGGCAGAGCTGATGAGCACCGTGACCGAAACCGCCGAGCCCGCACAGGAGCTCATCCGCGTCGCCACCGCGGGCAGCGTCGACGACGGCAAGTCCACCCTCATCGGGCGTCTGCTGTACGACTCGAAGTCGATTTTCGCCGACCAGCTTGCGGCGGTGGAGGCCAGCAGCAAGGCCAAGGGCGAGACGCACACCAACCTGGCACTGCTCACCGATGGGCTGCGCGCGGAGCGTGAACAGGGCATCACCATCGATGTCGCCCACCGCTACTTCTCCACGCCCGCACGTAAATTCATCATCGCCGATACCCCCGGACATGAGCAGTACACCCGCAACATGGTGACCGGCGCCTCCACTGCCGACCTGGCCATCATTCTGGTCGATGCCCGCAATGGTCTGACCCAGCAGACCCGGCGACATGCATTCATCACCTCACTGCTCGGTGTCGAACACGTGGTGCTGTGCATCAACAAGATGGATCTGGTCGATTGGTCGCCTCAGCGATTCGATGAAATCAAGGAGGAGTTCCGACGGTTCGCGACCAAGCTGGAGCTGCATGACCTCACCGCCATCCCGGTGTCGGCGCTGCTCGGCGACAACATCGTCACCAGGTCCACCAACACCCCGTGGTACGAGGGCCCCTCGCTGCTGCATCACATTGAGCAGGTGCATATTTCGTCGGACCGCAACCTGATCGACGCGCGCTTCCCCATCCAGTACGTCATCCGCCCTCAGGGCGGTGCGGCGGCGCCGGGGGCCGAGCAGATCACCGACCTGCATGACTTCCGCGCGGTAGCCGGAACCGTCGCGAGCGGTGTCTTCAAGCCCGGTGACGAGATCGTCGCGCTGCCTTCCGGTTTCACCTCGACGGTGTCGGCCATCTGGGGACCGGGCGGATCGGTCGTAGATGAGGCCTTCGCCGGAAGCGCGGTCAGCGTGCAACTCGCCGATCAGCTGGACCTGGGTCGCGGCGACATGCTCTGCCGTCCGAACAACCGGCCGCTTGTCGGCGCACAGATCGATGCCATGGTGTGCTGGTTCACGGACGCATCCGCGCTGTCCGAGGGCTCACGGTTGGTGATGCAGCACGCGAATTCGACGGTGAAGGTGGCCGTCGCCGGGCTGGACTACCGACTCGATGTCAACAGCCTGCACCGCGATCAGGAGGCAAAGGAGCTCAAGCTCAACGAGATCGGCCGGGTGCAGCTGCGGCTGCAGCGGCCGATCATGTTCGACCCGTACCGGCGCAACCGGACCACGGGCGCCTTCATTCTGATCGACGAGGCCACCAACAACACCGTCGCGGCCGGCATGATTTCCGGGCCCACGCTCCATCAGTCCAAGGTTGTCTGGCATTCTTCCGCGATCTCTCGCGAGGAGCGCTCCACGAAGGGCGGAACGATCTGGATCACCGGGCTCTCGGCCTCCGGAAAGTCCACGGTGGCAGTCGAGCTGGAGCGACGTCTGGTGGCGATGGGCATTCCCGCGTATCGGCTCGACGGCGACAACCTGCGGCATGGCCTCAACGCCGACCTAGGATTCTCGGCGGCCGACCGAGCTGAGAACGTGCGTCGTGTCGGGGCCGTCGCCCAGATCCTTTCCGACTCGGGCGTTGTCGCGGTGGCTGCGCTCATTAGCCCCTATCAAGCCGATCGCGACAAGATCCGGAACCAGCACGAAAAGGCCGGGCTGCCGTTCATCGAGGTGTTCGTCGACACCCCGGTCGAGATCTGCGAGCAGCGCGACCCGAAGGGGATGTACGCGAAGGCTCGCGCCGGAGAGATCAGCGACTTCACCGGGGTCAATGCGCCGTATGAGGCCCCTAAGAAGGCCGAGCTGGTGCTGCACCCCAGCGACGACACCGGAGGCAACCCAGAGCAGCAGGCCGCCGTGATTCTGGACTTCTGGCTGTCGGTTTAGGAGCGAATCTATTTGTCGCGCATGATGTTGTGCGCCAGGAGTTCCGCGCGGTTCATTCCTGTATTCCGTTGGTCCGTCACCGGATTGCAGTGCTGTTAGCCAGGTAATGAGTCAAGTTCGTTGACCACGGAGTCAACGACCGCACCCAGGTCGCCGTCGTGCTCTTCGGCAACTCGCCGCTGACGCTGATAGGAGCCGCCGTGCCGGTAGATCTCCTCCACCGCGGCCAGCTCCTTCTCACATTCCAGCAGGCGCGCGATGGGCTGCAGCCGGGTCAGCAGGTCGTCGAGGTCGTCGGTAACCAGTCTCTCGTTGCTGTCCTCATCGAGGATGATGACGGCATCGAGCCCGTATCGCGCACTGCGCCATTTGTTTTCCTGCACATGCCAGGGCGGCATGGTGGGCAGCGACTCCCCCGCTTCCAGCTTGCGATCCAGGTCGACCACCAGGCAGTGGGTCAACGCCACCAGCGCTTCAAGCTCGGCAACATTGGAGATCCCGTCGAATATCCGGACCTCGACAGTGCCCAGCGCCGGTGAAGGCCTGATATCCCACCGGATTTCGTTGAGCTGGTCGATGATCCCGGTCTTCATTTGATCGCCGACGAAGCCCTCGAACTGATCCCACGTCTGGAAATGGAAGGGCAATCCGGCGGTGGGCAGCTGCTGAAACATCATGGCCCGGTTACTGGCGTACCCGGTGTCCTGCCCCTCCCACATGGGCGAAGAGGCCGACAGCGCCAGCAGGTGCGGATAGTAGTTCAGCATCGAGGTGACGATCGGCATCACCTTGTGCTTCGAGGAGACACCGACGTGCACATGCACGCCCCAGATCAACATCTGGCGTCCCCACCATTGGGTGCGGGCGATCAACTCGTCATAGCGCGGCGCCTCGGTAAGCTTCTGCGCCGACCAACGGGCAAAGGGGTGCGTGCCAGCACAGAACAGCTCCATGCCCATCGAACGTACGAGGGGCCGCACGGTCGAGAGCGTCGCCTGCAGATCCTGCATAGCCTCATCGACCGTCGTGCAGATTCCGGTGACGACCTCGATGGTGTTGCGCAGCAGCTCCTTGTGAACGTGCGGGGTGTCACCTATCGCTGCCAGCACCGCGGAGGCCTCGTTCGTGAGGTCCCGGGTCTGCGCATCGACCAGTGCGAACTCCCACTCCACCCCCAAAGTGGGACGCGGCGACCCGTGGTACTCAATCATGCAAGCTCCGTCGCGGAGCCGCGACGAATCGGCCCAGCAAGCGGCTAGCCGGCGTCAATGACACCGCAGGCCACGCGCTTGCCGGCATCGCCCGTCGACTTCGTGGTGTCGTCGGGGCCCGCGGTACCGTTGGCTTGGGTGTACCGCTCGGGCGGGATGTTGGCGAAGTTATCCGACTTCTCGTGAATGATGATCGCCGTACCGGCGCCCGCAGTCAGATCGTCTTTGGTGAATGAGTCGGCGGTGGTGACCAGCTCGCCGGAACCATCCTTGAGGATGTTCAGCGACACCAGGTCGCCGCTGGACGGGTGCCCGGTGTATCCGGGGACATTGAAATGCCCACCCGCGGAGAGGAAGTCACCCGGGGTACCGCCGGCCGGTGCCGTGGAGTTGGGGTCGCACTTCTTGTAGGAGTGGATGTGCAGCCCGTGGAATCCCGGCGTCAGCTTGCCGTTTTCGGTGGTCTTCACCGTGATGGTGGCGTGCCCGTCCTGGAACACGAATACAGCGGAAGCCACCGGAGTGCCGTCGGCCAGCTTGAGCGTGGCGTTGAGTTTCTCGCCGGACGGGATCGTCTGCTCGCCGTTGCCATGACCACCGTGTTCACCCGCGGTCGACGGCGCGGTGGAACCGGTCCACACCGGAGGCGTGGTCCCCGGCGTGGTGCTGGCGTGCTGATCCGGAGAGCATCCGGTCAGGGACAACGCAACAGCGGCAAGGGTTCCGGTCGCAAAGAGCAGAGGCTTGGCTGAGGCACTTGAAACGGCACAGACGCTGGCGCGGGGCTTAACCATGGCCCTCATCATGCCACCTCACCAACGAGGCCCGGCACCCGCAGGGCTAGTCCGTCAGTCCGGTGTCGCTCGATCAGATGGCGACGGCGACGACCACGCCGGGCGGCTGTTCGACCAGCTCGGGCGCCCGCGGTATGGCCTGAACACCGAGCACCTTGGCGATTTCGTGGGCTGCTTCCTCTTCCCCCGCGGTCTTGCCGAAGAACACCGTCGTCACGTTGACTTCGGGCATGGGCAGATTGCCCACTTCGGTGACCTTCCAGCCCGCGCCCGCGACCTGGTCGGCTGCACCCCGCGCCAGGTCTGGGACCGAGGTGGTGTTATAGACGCGGACCTCGGGCTTTGGGGCCGGAGGCGGTGTCGTCGACTTGGGGGCTGCAGCGGCAACCGATGTAGTGGTGGCCGAATCAGACGACGCGGACTTGTCGGATCCGACTGCATTGAACCCCACCAGCAGGAAGATGATACCGAGAAACAGCAGGACCATCACCATGGCGCGTAGCGGCAGACCATGAGAATCGGTTACGCGTTCGTTCATCGTGAATCCACTGTACGGTCCGCGGGCGCCAGCACCTATTTAGCGTGGCTCATGCCGCGCTGTGGCGACACGATCATGTGACCTCGAACCCCAGGCGGCGAGCCGCGCGGGCCTTCTGACGGCTCGCACGCAGTCTGCGCAACCGCTTAACCAGCATCGGGTCCGCTGCCAGGGCCTCTTGACGATCTACCAGGGTGTTCAGCACCTGGTAGTAGCGGGTCGCCGACATGCCGAAGAGCTCCTTGATGGCGTCTTCCTTGGAACCCGCGTACTTCCACCACTGCCGCTCGAAGGCCAGGATGTCGTGCTCGCGCCGGCTCAAACCGGCAGCGATCTCGACTCCGTCCGCGCCGACGGCAGGCGAATCCTGACCAGCATGCGCAGCCTTCGACTGCTCAGCTCGCGCCTGGGCGCCGTCCATAAAAGCTCCTAGACCCAACCGGGGCGGTTTGTTGCTTGTCTCTTTGATCGATCGCGATAACTACAACATTGTGGTTCGGCGATATTTAACCACGCTCAAACCGCAACTGCGGCTAGCCAACCCCGCGCGTCGGCCGCCAATACCGAGCCGATAGCTTGCCTTCCGTGGCTATTGTTCCTATCCGCATCGTTGGCGACCCGGTGCTGCATGCACCCACCGAGCCGGTTCAGGTGGGTGCAGACGGTTCGCTGCCCGCCGATCTGCCCGAGCTGATCTCCAACATGTACGAGACCATGGACGCCGCTAACGGCGTCGGTCTCGCCGCCAACCAGATCGGCGTGCCGCTGCGCCTCTTCGTCTACGACTGCGCCGATACCCGGGGCGGCGGTACCCGTCAACGCGGTGTGGTGATCAACCCGGTCCTGGAAACCTCTGAGATTCCCGAGACGATGCCCGACCCGGATGACGACGAGGAGGGGTGCCTCTCGGTGCCCGGCGAGTCCTTCCCCACCGGCCGTGCGGCGTGGGCGCGGGTCACCGGCCTGGACGCCGACGGTAAGGAAATCACGCTCGAGGGCAACGATCTGTTCGCGCGCATGCTGCAGCACGAGACCGGGCACCTCGACGGATTCCTCTATATAGACAAACTGGTCGGGCGAAACACCCGCGCCGCCAAGCGCGCCGTCAAGTCCAATGGCTGGGGAGTGCCCGGATTGAGTTGGATGCCAGGAGAAGTCGCCGACCCGTTCGGACATTAAGAGGACGGCACGGTGCCCTTTCCTGACCTCGGGACGCGGGTAGCCATCCGCAGTCGACGTCCCGCCGGCTCGGTACCCCCGTTTACCGATACTGTCGGAGAGTTGGTCGCAACACATCCCGTTGTGCAGGTGTTGCACAAATCCGGTGCAGTGGTGGATATTTCGGCTTCCGACATTGTCTCGGTGCGCGTACTGCCGCCGGTTCCGGTGCTGAATCGAGACATCAGATCAGTGGAGCGAGCCGCGGCCTTCGCCTGGCCGGGCATCGAGCACGACTGGTTGGACGGGTGGTTCGTCAGGGCATCGAACGGGCACACACACCGCGGTAATTCCGCTGTACCACTGGAACATTCGGCGTCACCCCGCTCACTTGGCGACGTGGACTCATGGTATTCCGAACGCGGGCTACCTACCCTTTTGTGCCTGCCCGACCGGTTGATCCATCCGCCCGACGAGCTGGCGACCAGCAACGAAACCGTGGTGATGGTGCGCGATCTGAAAGAGGCGCCGTCCGCGCCTCAGTCGACGGCACCATCTGTGCCGTCTTCGGACTGGCTTGCCCTGCATGGAGATAACCACCCGCTGGCCGTTCCCGTCCTCACCGCAGTGGTAGACGGGTCACTGGGATTCGCCTCCATTATCGAGGCGAGCGCCGCCGTCGCCATCGCGCGTGGCGCCATCACCGAAGGCTGGCTCGGTATCTCGGCGGTGCGGGTGGCGGAGGGCCACCGCAGGCGCGGACTGGCCAGGCAGATATGTGACGCGATGCTGCGCTGGGGAGCCGCGCAGGGCGCACGCCGGGCGTATGTACAGGTGCGCGCCGAGAATGAGGCCGCGCTGGCGCTGTACCCGACCATGGGTTTCACCGAGCAGCATCGATACCGGTACGCGGCCATCCGGCCCGTCGGGCACGAAAAGTAGGCTGGCGTCATGCGATTGGCCACCTGGAATGTGAACTCGATCCGTGCCCGCGTCGACCGGGTGATCTCGTGGCTCGAACGGTCGGGTACCGATGTGCTCGCCATGCAGGAGACCAAGTGCTCCGACAAGCAGTTCCCCATGCAGGCCTTCACCGATGCCGGATACGAGGTCGCCCATGTGGGCTTCAGCCAATGGAACGGTGTGGCCATCGCCTCTCGAGTCGGTCTGGAGGATGTGACCGTCGGCTTCGAGGGCCAGCCGACGTGGGCGTCCGGAGATGCCGAGGCCGCCGTCGAGGCTAGGGCATTGGGCGCCACCTGCAATGGGGTGCGAGTGTGGAGCCTGTACGTGCCGAACGGCCGGACCCTGGAGGATCCGCACTACCAGTACAAGCTGCGCTGGCTATCCGCGCTGCGCGACGAGGCGGCCGGCTGGCTCGCCGCCGACCCCGCCCAGCAGGTGGCGCTCGTCGGCGACTGGAACATCGCCCCCACCGACGACGACATTTGGAGCGTCGAATACTTCCAGGACAGCACCCACGTTTCGGAGCCAGAGCGCGCCGCCTTCACCGCGATGAACGATGCCGGATTCGCCGACGTGGTACGGCCTTTCACTCCCGGGCCCGGGGTATACACCTACTGGGACTACACCCAGCTCAGCTTCCCGAAGAAGCGTGGGATGCGCATCGACTTCGTGCTCGGCTCATCGGAGTTCGCGAAGCGCGTGGGCGATGCCCACATCGACCGCGAGGAGCGCAAGGGCAAGGGCGCCAGCGACCACGCACCTGTCGTCGTCGATCTGGACTAGCCCGGCGAGATGAACTTCACGTACGCCCCTAGTCGGCCGACGTGTTCGTGAATGTCATCTCACCGCGAGTGCGCAACCCTGCGCTTATGCTTTGCGCATGGAGGGGGAGGAACCGGGCAATCCGACTGAACCGGAGGAGCCCGCGCAGGCGAAACGGGGACGCTTCGATCGCTTCTCGCTCAGCAGTCTGTGGCAGGTTCTGCTAGTGACGGTGCTCGGGCTGACCGCCGGCTTCGGTGGGCTGGAGACGGTGGAACCCAGAACACCCCTGGCTGTGGGCGAAACCTACGACAGCGGGCCCTTCGAGGTCACGGTGCGGGGTGCGCGCCTGGTGTGCGCCGCCACCGACCTGCCTCCCGAGCTCAAGTTTTCGGTCGAGAGTCTGCTGAAGGACACCGACATGATCGCGCTGACCGCCGACATCGTCAGCACCGAGGACCTTCCCGTGCCGTTCGATTCTGGGTTCTATCCAAAGCGTCCAGGTCAGGAATCATCCCTCACCACCTTCCAGCTGCAGAATCCGTCGTTCTTGTCATACGAGGGTGGGTATCGATACGACAGTCTTGCCGGCCAAGTCGGCATGCTCGGCCCCGGAAAGAAACTCTCGGCAATCATGCTCTGGACCGTGGCACGTGGTTCGGCAAAAGCGGGCATGCGGGCGGTATTTCGGGTGTATCAAACGGCGCAACGCGAAATGTTCATCCAGGCGACGACCACGTGGGGACGGGACGGCAACACCCCGGCGTTCGGCGAGATAGAACTCGAGCTGGGTGGCTGCGCATGAACAAACTTCAGTTGGCGCGGAGGGGACTAACCGGACTGGCCTGCGCCGCATTGCTGGCGACCGCGGTACACCTCTACGGCGGTATCCCCAGCCGCGCCAACACGTCATATCCGCTCGTTATCGAGGGCGCCGTCGGCAATCGCGTGGTGGGCAGAAGCATCGCCGTGACGGTCACGAACGTCTACAGCACCCAGACCATCGTGAATCGCCAGAGCACCTTCAAGCCTCCGAAACATATTGACACCGAGGGGCATTGGGTTGTCATCGACATGGTTTACGAATCGTTTTACCAACAATCCATGCTGCAAGTCGCGCTCGGCACGGGCTCGATCATCGCTGAGATTACGAGCCTCGGTGACTCGTCGCCCATTGCCGGAGCCGGACTGCCGATTCGTGTTACGCGCGTTTTCGATGTCCCCGCGATCCCGGACGAGATGATTCTGATCGCGGAGCACATGCAGAATCAGGAGGCCATCACGATCGGCGCACAGCTGGACTCCCAACTCCAGATCGCCATTCCGCGATCACGTGTTGTCGAACGCCCGAGCGTCGAACTCAACAACGGAGAACTCCCGTGAGAGGCCTGGGTAAGCGCGTCGTTGCGCCGGTCCTGCTGATTGTCACCGCGATCGCGGTGTATGTGCTCGTGGTCGCGTACCCACAGTGGCAGCGTCTTGAAGGCCGATCACGTCCAGTGATCGTCGTCCCATTCGGGTCGACGGTGAAAATCGACGGGGTGCTCTGGAGGCTCCGGACATACGACGTCCCCATCGACAAGTACGAGAAACCGCCCGCACACTCGTCAACGGTCTCGGTGGTATTCGATCGCAGCGCTGACGGTAAACCGGCCGCCCTCGCCCCACCTCACACAACGTGCAGGGCCGCTTTCATCGGTGATCACGGCCGATCATGGAAGTCGACACGGTCCCCGAACAAGCTGCCGTCCCCGTATCAGACGATATGCAGCACACCGGGTCCGTTTGTTGTGAGCATGTTCGTGCCCAAGGACGCCCACGTCACCGCAACCGACATCGACCTGCTGGGTGGACCCGAGACCGAGGTATCCAGCACCGTTGTGCGGTTCATGATGACGTCGCCATAGCGTCGTTGTGACGGGCGCATTCCACACAGTGCCAATACATTGCGGCCAGTAGTGCTACCCGCAGCGGTTCGATCAGCATTCCAACGGCAACTCTGAGGGCCGGACCGTACACCGCCCACCAGGTCCATTCGTGCGGACCGATCAGCCGCACTAAACCACGCCACAGGTGACCATCGGATACGAAGGTGTCGAAGTACGCCCCGGTCGGATAAAGCCACACCAGACCCATGAATGCACAGATGTAGAAGCACACCGTCAACGGACCGGCATGCAAGACAAGGCGAATGGTGTCGGCGAGCTTGTCGATCATTCCCAATAGGTTCCGAAGGAATTCGCGACCCCGGACCTGGAACACCTTGGGCGAGCGAACCAGTTGCGTTCGCAGCTTGTGGAGCGGATCTGCGCCGACGTTGGTCAGCCTGTCGAGTCCCGACTCACCCAGGAACCGTCGGCCGGCACCGACCCACGTTGCGTTCGCGCGCGTGCCAAGGATCACCCCGGCAATCGCAATCCAGGTGAGCGGCAACAGAATCGTGGGAAGAATCAGCCCACCAAACGAGCTGGCCCACTCCCAAAGTCGCGCCAGCGGACCGAGATGCGACAACATCTCGCTCTTCTGTTGGCCGTACCACGCGACGACCCGGCGACTGGACACCCAATCGGGTGAGCCAATCAGCTTCGCACCGGCAGCTGCCGCCAACAGCAAGACCCAGGTCGCCTCGAAGTAGACAGCCACGAGCTGGGTCCACGCCGGCAATTTGTCGCGGAACCGAGTGATGAGAAACCGAAGCAGGAAGGCGATCCCAATCGCCAGGTACAGCGACCGTCCGCCGAAAACCAGGTCGTTACCGCTGGCCAGTGCCTCATCGCTGAGTCTCAACATGTACTCGCGAAGATCTTCCATGATCAGCCGCCACGCGGCGAACAGCACGAAGACCGGCAAAATAATGGACAGCACCGAATCCACCGCGGCACCAAATCCGCCGCCACCCGTTGCCTGCGACTCAACATCCATGCTGGATCGCACGACCCAGAACATCGCCACATACGTCAAGAGACGCAGCAAGATAGCCAACGGCACTAACAGTTCACCCCACAGTTGGCCGACGTGGATCCCCACGTAGACCGCCAACTCCAGGGCCCCGAATCGCGCCAGCCAGCCGATAAGGTAGATGGCGATCAACCACAGGCAATTACGCCACCACAACACGGCGGTTCGTTTGAGGACATCCAGTACGCCGCTCACCCCCGCGCCACCATGGGCAGATAATAACTATTTAACGACCCATACACAGGCCGTCTCGGCCGTTTATGCTTTGCCCATGGGCGGGGACGGGGCAGCAGCAGAGGCCACCCAACAGCGTTGGCAACTGCTCGATCGGTTCTCCCTGACGCATCTGCGGCGCGCAGCCGTCATCGCAGTCCTGGTGGTGACGGCCGCGTTCGGAGGCCTGAACCAGGCCGACATCGGTACGCATATCTCCTTCGGGGCCCCCTATGAGAACGGGCCGCTCGTCATCACGCCGCGCTCTCTGCGCGCGGTGTGCGATCCATCGCAAGTTCCCCGGACCGCCGCTGCCGTGGTCAAGATCGTGAAGACAGGCCAGGTGATCGCCTTGAACGCGAGCATCGAGAACACCTCCATGCGCACCGTGCCGTTCGATGTGCCCCTTCGCAAACCCAACTATCGAAACACTCCCGACAACATCTTCGAGTTGATGAGTCCGCCGACTTCGTCAAACTACGCGGGCGTCTTCGCCGAGCAGGGGCCGCTAACCAACGCCGATGCCATCTCACCGGGCAAGAGCGCGGAGTACACCATCATCTGGACTGTGCCGAAGTCATCATCCGGCAACGAGTTTCACATCCGGATGCACAATACGGAACTGGCGACCACCAAAACTGGCGCACCTGCCTATCTTTGGCGGGTGGCGCCCGACGGCGGCTACGGCGATCTGCGGGCCAGCGCCGAGGGTTGCGACAAGAAATGACTAGGCAGAATATGATTCGCGCGCTCGGCGCGGCCTCGGCGGTCGTGATGCTGATTCTCGCCGCTGCGCTGTACACCCATATTCCCACGCGGTCCGAATCATATGGGCCGTTCCCGGTCAGCGATGTTTCGGCCAATGAATCGACTGGCCGCAATCTCGACGTCCGAGTTCTCAACGTCTATGCGGCACCGACGGTTGCCTACACATATCTGAGGAACGGAACGACGCCCGAGTCCGTAGTCGAGAACACAAAGGGCAGTTGGGTCGTCATCGATCTTGAGTATCAGGCGGTGGTAGGAACCAGTTTGCTCCGGCCATACCTGCTGATGGACGGAAATGTCCTGTCTCCCAAGGCTGCTGCTGGTTCCGAGCTCAATGCACACCCGGGATTCAGAAATCGTAAACAGGTCATCTTCGAGGCGGCAAAGTTGTCCGACTCTATGGCATTGCGTGTTGAGAACTATCACGCGGTGTCCATCGGAAGCCGCGTCGAGTATCACGCAGTGCTCGACTCTCAACTCAACATCCCAGTCCAGGTGGACGACATACAGCACAAGGACTACCTGGCCGTAACGTCTCCGGCGGTGTCAAGATGACGGCCTGGCTGCGCTCCAACTGGTTGGCACTGATCCTCATCGTCGTCGCAAGCAGCGCGCTACTTCCGATTGCCGCACGTGCCCACCGGACCGGCGCCGGCAGCGATCTGATCCCGAAAATCGTTGTTCCCTATGGAAGCTCGGCCAATCTGAATGATGTGGACTGGAGTGCGCTCCGCATAAGACCGCCGGTCACCGAGGCACTTCCCAAGGGCACACGGGTGGAAGCTATCCAGTTCGACCGTACAGCTCACGCCAAATACCAGACCGACACCACCATGCGCCAGTGTTTTTTCACGTTCTGGGACACCAGGGACCGGATGTGGGCCGAAAGCTCGTTCGATTTACCTACTTCCGTGTCCGCATGGATAAAGCGGATGCCGATGGCCAACATCTGCGTCGGAGCTGGCACCTGGGTTGCTGCCATGGTGGTGCCAGACGACGCTCAGATCAACGCCGTCAACATCACCTTCACCAACATCGAAGGAAGTCACACCGTGCGATTCATGGTGCGCTGACGCTCTGCCGCGCCCGCTCCATACAGTGCTGGTACATCGCCACCATCAAACAAAAACGCAACGGGTCCACGACCGCGCCGATCACCGCGCGGATAATGACGTCGTAGTTGATCCAAAAGAACAGATCACGCGGGCCGATGAGGGAAACCACTGCGCGCCAAACCATCCCGTCCGAGATGTTGGTATCGTAGAAGGTGTCACTTGGGAAGAGTAAGACCAGACCCATGAATGCAAGGATGTAGAAGGCAACCGTGGTGACACCCGAGTGAAGCACCAGACGAGCTGTCCCACCAAGTTTTTCCGCAACACCCAGCATGTTTCGGCCGAACTCCGTACCGCGGGACTGTAGTACACCGGGCACACGAATCCACCGGGCCCGTATCTTGCTCGTCGCCTGGGTCGACCGTTCGACGATGCGATTACTCATCGTCTCTCCCACCGCCGCCCGGCTGGCCGTAATCCAGGTGGGACTGACCGTGTTCGGGAGGACCAGCGCCGTGATGGCCAACCAGGTGAGGGGGAGCAGGATCACTGGAAGGAGCGCCAGTACATTGTCGGCCACCCACTCCTGGATGGCGCCAACAACGCCCAGGTGACTTAACGCCGCAGTCTTCTGCTCGTTGTACCAGAAGACGATCTGTCGCTCCGAAATCCATTGTGGCGTACCGAAAAGTTTCACACCCGAGGCGAAGAACAACAACGCGATCCAGGTCACCTCAAGATATGCGGCTATCAACTGCGTCCACGCCGGCAACCAATCTCGCAGTCGTGTTAGCACAAACCTCGCGATAAACGCGATGGCGATGGCCGTGTACATGCGCCAATCCGTGGTGAAGATGAACTTGTAGAGCTCGTCAGCTGACATCAACGCACCCTGCTGAGAAAACGTAGCTGCGTCGATCTTGGCGGACTGATAGCGGTCCATGTCCGCAACGGGCAGTTTCCACGCCGCGAGCAGCGCCAACACCGGAAGAACCGCAGGAGAGAGCCGATTCAGAAACGCCCGCGGGCCGCTCGCGTCGCCGGAGCCGCGCAGGTCCTCCCCATTGAGCACCCAGATCATCAACACACAGGTGCAGACCCGCACAAAGACCGCCACGGGAACCAACAGGTCGCCCCAGAATCCGCCGACATGCACGCTGACCACGATCGCCAGCTGCAAGGCGCCGTACCCCAACAGCCAGCCGACAAGGTAGATGGCGACTAGCCACGGCCACCGCCGCCACCACAGTGCCGCCGTGCGTTTCAGGATGTCCAGCACGGGCCTAGCCCCTGACCGCCTTGACGGCCTTCACCAACAGCGCCTGCAGCGCACTGACATCGGAGTAGCCCACACCCTGCACCTTCAGCCCATGGTGGTCATCGAGATCGATCTCGTACATGATCTGTTCGAAGGAGACCCCTGGACCGGAAGTAAGCGGTTTGATCACCGATCGCGTGCCATGCACTTTCAGCCCGTCGATATCGGGTGTCTCGATAGTCTCGACAGTGCCCTCCACCTTGTCCGGGATGACCATCGTGGAGTTCTCGCAGCCCTCCTTGTAGAAAGACTCCAAGGACACGGGCGTGGGGGATTCCGTCGCGATCACGTTGATCATCTTCGGCAGCGGCAGGCCCGGTGCCACGGCCTCGGTTGTGACACCATTTATCGTTTCCATGGTGGCGCCTACCATCATAGGGATGCGGCCCATCATCGATTCCGCGCATTCCGGCGGATCGAATGTCGCGGCGTCCATGCCACCGTTCATCTGATCAAGCTTGTCCTTGGTCAGCACCGAGCGCGGCAACCGCTGCACCGTGAAGCCTGGGGGAAATTGGTCCTGCAGCTTGCCGACGGCAGCGATGTCGACGGGTCGCGCCGGGCTGGGTGGCGGCGCATCATCGCCGCCCTTCGAACATGACACCACTAGTGCACCAACCGCGATGGCCACAACTATCCACGCTCTTCCGCGATCCATCTAGCGCCCCCCTCTTTCTGGCAAACCTTTTGCCAGAAAGATTCAAGCACGAGTCATTGGTCTTCGTGCACATATCTGCCGCCGGCGCCGAGTGAGGCCAGCGCACCGACCGCCATCATCACTGCCGCGGCGACGAAGACGACCACCAAACCCGCATGGAACGGCTCGGTGATGAGGGTCGGGAAGAAGGTCTGTCCCGTCAGCTCCGCCGCATTGACCCCCGGACGCTCGAGAACTCCTGACGGAGCAAGCAATTCACCGATCGGGTTGAAGCCGAGGAACGCCGCGAACAAGCTCCCCACCGGGGGCAGGCCGGACACCTCGGCGGCCGTCGACGCCGGGACGCCCTGCCCGGTCAATCCCGATTGCATCGCCGCGGGCATAGTGCCCGAGAGGCCAACGATCATGAGGGAGAAGAAGATCCCGATGGATAGCGAGCTGCCGGCGTTGAAGAAGGTGCCGCGCACACCGGAGGCCGCACCGCGCTGGTGAGCCGGCACGCTCGACATGATGGCCGCGGTATTGGGCGCGGTGAAGATCGCCGATCCCAGCCCGTTCAGGAAGATCAGCGCCGCGAACACCCAGTAGTTGAAATTTACTGGGATCGCGATGAGCGCCAAGAACGTCACCGCCGAGAGCACCATGCCACCCGTGGCGAATGGCCGGGCACCGTACTTGTCCGACAGCACGCCGGCGATCGGTCCGGCCAGCAAGAAGCCAATTGTCATGGGAAGCAGAAAAATTCCCGCCCACAGTGGCGTCGACTCATAGCTGTATCCGCGCAGCGGCAGCCAGATGCCCTGCAGCCAGATGATGAGTATGAACTGCAGCCCGCCCCGGCCCACCGAGGCCAGTAGGTTGGCCAGGTTCCCCAGCCCGAAGGCCCGGTTCTTGAACAGCCGGATATCGAGCATGGGGTCGGCGATTCGCGACTCGATGACGCAGAACAGCACCAGTAGCGCGACACCGACGATCAGCGATCCATAGACCAGCGGGTTGCCCCAGCCGGTGCTCGAATTGCCATACGGCTGAATGCCGTACGTGATTCCCGTGAGCAGCACGGTCAGCCCCAGCGCCACCGTCACGGTGCCCGCCCAGTCCAGCTTGCCGGGCACCGGCTCATCAATCTCGACAAGCGACCGATACGACCAGACGGTGCCCAGCAGCCCCAACGGCACCCCCACCCAGAAGATGGCGTGCCAGTCCCATTCGGACAGCACGCCGCCGATGAGCAGCCCTAGGAACGATCCGGCCACCGCCGCGACCTGGTTGATGCCCAGCGCGAGACCGCGCTGGGTGGAGGGGAAGGCATCGGTGAGGATGGCCGACGAATTGGCCATCAGCATGGCGCCGCCAACCCCCTGCACCACCCGCCACGCGATGATCCACACCGCGCCCCCGCCGTAGTGGAAGGGGTCAAAGGACAGCACCACTGCCGAGACGGTGAAGACGACGAAGCCCAGGTTGTAGATCTTGACGCGCCCGTACATATCGCCGAGCCGGCCGAACAGCACCACAAGCACCGCCGAGGCAAGTAGGTAGCCCATAAGCATCCACAGCAGATAGCTCACATTCCCGGCGGCGAGCGGATTGAGGCCGATACCCCGGAAGATGGCCGGCAGCGAGATCAGCACGATGGACGAATTGACGGTCGCCAGCAGCACGCCCAGCGTGGTGTTCGACAGCGCAACCCATTTGTAGCGCGGATGGTCGCGATCCACCCGCACCCGACGCCGCGCGGTCTCGAGATCCGCGGAGGTCTCGTCGGTCCGTGTAATCAAGTCAGTCATCGTCACCCTTGCTGCGCGCTTCTCCCCGACGCGGGCAGCTCCGACCGGCCGTCTGTGGATACCACCGTGTGTAAGTTTAGCAAGAGAAACTATATTCCGGAGAACTTTCGAGCTCCGAGGCCGGGAGTGGCGCCAGCGCGGGAAATCCGTGGAAATCTCGCGATCACGTCACACTCGGCACGGCGGGCCGGGGTAGCGTGGCCACTGGTCCGCCTCCATGGCGGGCTCAAGCCCAAAAAACACACGCGGGAGCGCACACCAGCGCGCTGAGAGGACGGCTAGGGCCGTCGACCGTACGAACCTGACCGGGTAATGCCGGCGTAGGGAGGAAGAAACAAATGTCGACTCAATCGCTCCGTTCTCAGGCCCCGGAGACCGTCACCACCGGCCCCATCCAGGGCAGCGAGAAGATCTACCACGAGCTACCCAACGGCCTGCGCGTTCCGCAGCGCCGGGTCAACCTCACCAACGGCGAGCACCTCGACCTGTACGACACCTCCGGTCCGTACACCGATACCCATGCCGTCATCGATCTGCAGAAGGGGCTCCCCCACCGCCCGGGAATCATCACCGACCGTGGCACGCAGCTGCAGCGTGCACGCAACGGCGAGATCACCGCGGAGATGGAGTTCATCGCCGTCCGCGAGGGTGTGCCCGCCGAACTGGTGCGTACCGAAGTCGCGCTGGGCCGCGCGGTGATCCCCGCCAATCACAAGCACCCGGAGAGCGAGCCGATGATCATCGGCAAGGCCTTCGGCGTGAAAATCAATGCGAATATTGGCAATTCGGCCGTCACCTCCTCAATCGCCGAGGAAGTCGAAAAGATGGTGTGGGCCATCCGCTGGGGTGCCGACAACATCATGGACCTGTCCACCGGTAAGGATATCCACCAGACCCGCGAGTGGATCCTGCGCAACTCCCCCGTCCCCGTCGGCACCGTACCGATCTACCAGGCGCTGGAGAAGACCAATGGCGACCCGGCCGCACTGACGTGGGAGCTGTACCGGGACACCGTAATTGAGCAGGCCGAGCAGGGTGTCGACTACATGACGGTGCATGCCGGCGTGCTGCTGCGCTACGTGCCGTTAACCGCCAAGCGGGTCACCGGCATTGTGTCGCGCGGTGGCTCGATCATGGCGGCATGGTGCCTGGCGCATCACCGGGAGTCATTCCTGTACACCCACTTCGAGGAGCTGTGCGAGATCCTCGCGCGTTACGACGTCACCTTCTCCCTGGGTGACGGCCTGCGTCCCGGGTCGATTGCCGACGCTAATGACGAGGCGCAGTTCGCGGAGCTGCGCACTCTGGGCGAGCTGACGAAGATCGCGAAATCCCATGGCGTGCAGGTGATGATCGAAGGCCCTGGTCACGTGCCGATGCACAAGATCGTCGAGAACGTGAAGCTCGAGGAAGAGCTCTGCGAGGAGGCTCCGTTCTATACCCTCGGACCACTGGCCACCGATATTGCCCCGGCGTATGACCACATCACCTCGGCTATCGGCGCGGCGATCATCGCGCAGGCCGGCACCGCGATGCTGTGCTACGTCACCCCCAAGGAGCACCTTGGGCTGCCGGACCGCAAGGACGTCAAGGACGGCGTGATCGCCTACAAGATCGCGGCGCATGCGGCCGATCTGGCCAAGGGGCATCCTCGCGCCCAGCTACGCGATAACGCATTGTCAAAGGCGCGCTTCGAGTTCCGATGGGACGACCAGTTCAACCTGTCACTGGACCCGGACACCGCACGTGAGTTCCACGATGAAACCCTGCCCGCCGAGCCTGCCAAGACGGCGCACTTCTGCTCGATGTGCGGCCCGAAGTTCTGCTCCATGCGGATCACCGCCGACATCAGGGAGTTCGCCGCCGCTAACGGGCTGGAGACGCAGGAGGACATCGACGCGATGCTGGCGCGCGGTATGGAGGAGAAGTCCGCCGAGTTCGCCGAGCACGGTAATCGGGTGTACCTGCCGATCTCATGAATGAGCCTTCGCCGAGTGTGAGCGCCAGTGCGGCAATTCCGCCGAGTGTGAGCACTGGTGCGCACACTCGACGCGAGGGCACCTTCCTCCCCATCCCGGAGCCGGGTACCACCCCGGTGCGGGCAATGACCATCGCCGGATCAGACTCTGGCGGCGGGGCGGGTATTCAGGCCGATATGCGCACCATGGCACTGCTCGGCGTGCATGGTTGCGTGGCGGTCACGGCAGTGACCGTGCAGAATTCATTGGGCGTCAAGGGTTTTCACGAAATCCCTCCGCACGTCGTGGCGGCACAGATGGAGGTGGTGATCACCGATATCGGCATCCAGGCCGCCAAGACAGGGATGCTGGCGTCAGCTCCGATCATCGAGGCCATCAGTGAATGTTGGCGGAACGTAGCTCCGAGTGTCCCGTTGGTCGTAGACCCCGTGTGTGCGTCCATGCACGGCGACCCGCTGCTGCACCCGAGTGCGCTAGATGCCCTACGCACCCAACTGTTTCCCTTGGCTACGTTGGTGACACCCAATCTGGACGAGGTGCGACTGCTGGTGGACATCGACGTTGTCGACGAGGAGTCGCAACGCGAAGCGGCGCGCAAGCTGCACGCCCTCGGCCCGCAATGGGCCCTGGTGAAGGGCGGGCACCTGCGTTCCAGTGACACCAGCACCGACCTGCTCTTCGACGGCACCGAGTTTCACTACTTCCCCGTCGAACGCGTGCACACCGGACACGATCACGGCGCCGGAGACACACTCGCGGCATCCATCAGTTGCGCCTTGGCACACGGACTCTCCGTCACCGAGGCGGTCACCTTCGGAAAGCTGTGGATTACTGAATGCCTCAAGGCCGCCTATCCACTGGGCCATGGACATGGTCCGGTATCGGCGTTGTTTAGGTTGTACGAGTGAGCACCGATGAGCCGCGTGCGCGAAGCGGATCAAGCACCGATGAGCCGCGTGCGCGAAGAGGATCAAGCACCGAGGAGCTTCCGGATATCGCCGGGATAGCCCACCACCCCGATGGGCACCCACGCGGTGCCGTCGTGCTCACCCACGGCGCCGGCGGCAGCTGTCACTCCCCCATGCTGCGCCTGCTGTGCACGGCGTGGGCCGAACGTGGTTGGTTGGCGATACGTTTCGATATGCCGTTCCGGCGTAACCGGCCCAGCGGCCCGCCGTCGGCCTCGTCGGCCGACAAGGACCGAGCCGGCATCGCCGAGGTGATCAATCAGGCCCGGACCATGGTGGACGGTCCGCTATTGGCGGGTGGTCATTCGTACGGCGGGCGGCAGACCTCGATGCTCGTCGCGGAAAAGGGGCCGATCGTCGACGTCCTCACGCTGTTTTCCTACCCGCTGCATCCGCCGGGCAAGCCCGACCGGCTGCGCACCGAACATCTACCGGGCATCCAGGTTCCAACGGTCTTTACCCACGGCACCTCGGATGCATTCGGCACCATCACAGAGATCAAAGAGGCGTCGACGCTAATCCCGGGCGGGACGACCATCGTGGAGATCACTGGTGCGCGACATGACCTGGGGTCCAAGACAATCGATGTACCTAGAGCCGCCATTGATGCGGCGTTAGCAGCGTTAAGGAACTAGCCGAATATGTGACGTGCGCCACAATTCGCGATCTGATGTCACAGATGCGGCGTCGGCGGGATCTCAAGGGCATCAAACCCCGAGCGAATGGAGCCCGAAATGACTGACCAGCGTCCGCACGTTGTCGTTCTCGGCGGTGGTTATGCCGGAACCATGGCGGCCAACCGACTACAGCAGAACCCCGACATCGACATCACCCTCGTCAACCCGCGCGAGGAGTTCGTCCATCGCCTGCGGCTGCACCAGCTCGCGGCCGGAACCGGCGTCGCCACCGCTGAGTACAACACGGTGCTCGGAGACAGGCTGCGTCTCGTCGTCGACGCCGCCGCTCGCATCGACGCGCCGGCACGGATAGTCCGGATGGAGTCCGGAGACATCCTGGACTACGACTACCTCGTCTATGCGGTCGGCAGCACAGATTCGGTACCGGCCGACGTATCCGGCGCCGCCGAATTCGCCTACTTTCTTTCGGAATTCGAGTCGGCACAACGCCTACGCCTGGCCCTTGAAAACTCCGATCCTGAGGCGCCGATCACCGTAGTTGGTGCCGGCCTGACCGGGATCGAGATGGCCTCCGAACTGGCCGAACGTGGCCGACGCGTCACGCTGGTGTGTGGGCGACGTTTGGCGCCCACGTTCGGGGCGCCCGCGCGGCGGTCGATCGCGAAATGGTTCGCCCGCCATCATGTCGAGGTGCTGGAGATGGCGGTGGTCGCGGGGGTGCGACCCGACGCTGTGGTGCTGACCGACGGTGCGGTGCTGCCCAGCGCGATCACCATCTGGGCAGGCGGGTTCGGGGTACCGGGACTCGCTGCTCGCAGTGGGCTGCGTACCGATGCCAATGGGCGGCTGCGCACCGATGAAACCCTGACCAGCATTGACGACGACCGAATCTTCGGCGCCGGTGATGCCGTGACCACGTCGAGCGTGCCGACACGCATGAGCTGCTACACCGCGAATACCACAGGGGCCGGAGTCGCCGACACGGTGCTGAGCCGTCTCGTGGGTACCGCGCCCACCGCATTCCGTCTCGCGTATGTCGGACAATGCTTAAGCCTGGGTCGACGTGGCGCGGTCCTGCAGTTCACCCGAAAGGATGACAGTGCGGTCGGCTTCCACACCCGCGGCCGGCTGACAGCCTCGTTCAAGGAATTCGTACTCAAGGGCATACCGTGGGGCCTGCGCCGCGAGGGCAACAAGCCCGGCGCAACCATCTGGCGCAAGGGCGATGCCTGGTCCGCACAGGCCCAGCCGGAGGAGGCCACGACCTCGTGACAATGCCCGACGAGCACGCGGAGCGATTCACCCTGCTGCGACCGCTACTGTTCACGATCGCCTACGAAATCCTGGGCTCGGCAACAGAATCCGATGACGTACTGCAGGACGGCTACCTGCGGTGGGCACAAGTCGATCTGACGACGGTGCGGGACACCAAGTCATATTTGGCGCAGCTGGTGACGCGTCAGGCACTGAAAGCACTGCGCGCCAGTGCCCGTCGGCGTGAGGACTACATTGGCCCCTGGTTACCCGAACCGCTACTCATCGACAATCGCGACGGCTCTACCGACGTCGTCCTCGCCGAGTCCGTGTCAATGGCCATGCTGGTGCTGCTCGAAACGCTGACACCGGACGAGCGTGCGGTGTTTGTACTGCGGGAGGTATTCGGGTTCGACTACGACGAAATCGCCGGGGCGGTAAGCAAATCCACTACCGCAGTGCGTCAAGTGGCGCACCGGGCGCGCGAGCACGTGCAGGCGCGGCGCAAGCGGTTCGAACCCGTCGACGCCAAAGAAAGCACGAGGATCGCTGAGCAGTTCCTCGCGGCCACCGAGACCGGAGATGTCAAAGGGCTCATGGCGCTACTGGCTCCGGATGCCACCTGGATCGCCGACGGCAACGGACGGGTCGGTGCCGCGCGCCGCCCGCTCACCGGGGCCGGGAAACTCGCCCGCATCTTCGCCGGACCATTCCGAAAGGGCATGGCGGACAGGCGGACCGAGGTGATCATCGCCAATGCCGCGCCGGCCATCGCGGTGTATTTCGGCGACACGCTAGAGGTCGTCATCACCATCGAAATCGACGGCGGCAAGATCACCCGCTTCTACGCCGTCGCCAACCCGGACAAGCTTGTCACCGCAGCGACGGCGCGGTCAGTCAGCCGCTGACGAATGGCGCGTCGAGCCCCAATCGCTCGTCAACAGCCGCGATGCCCGGCGCAGGTCGGCCTCAGCCTGCGCCACGGTGAGACCACCGTTGAGGCACACCTGCAGGCAGCCGAACCACTGGTGCACCAATAGCCTGATGACGGCCTCATCCTCGTCGGTCGGATCGGTGAGACCGGCAACCTCCGAGATGAGCTCGTGGAATCGCTTCTCGATCTGCATCAGGTCGGGGACCTCGGCCAGCGAGGCCGAGTTCGAGGACCGAATCATCGCGATCGCCAGCATGCGGCGACGCGTCAGCCCACGTAGTGCGCGCACCAACGCCTCGGCCACCCAATCCGCGGGCGCCCGCTCCCCCTCGGGAAGCGGCGGGATACGGCCGACAAGTCGTTCCGACTCCCGAACGAGGGCGGAGACGAACAGATGACGCTTTGTCGGGAAGTACCGGTACAACGTGCCGATGGCAACGTTGGCGTGCTTGGCGACGTCGTGCATCTGGACATGATCGAGCTCGCGCGTCATCGCGAGTTCTTCGGCCGCATCGAGCATGCGCTTGTACTGCTCGTGCTGGCGCCTGGTCGACGGCATGGCGGCGGGCCGCACCGGTAAGGCTTCAACCATGGCGCTCACGATCTTTTCACCTGCATAAATAACCCCGAAACTGGAACCTGTTCTAAATAACGTAGCACCACTGTGGGCCGGTGTGACGTGAATTGGCAGAGCTGATCAGTTCCCGACGGTGGGCGTACCCGCCAGCATTGCCAACAACAGCTCGGCACGCACGCGTGCGATATCAAGGTCGCAGGCCAACAGCGACTGTGTGGTTTCTATACGTTTCCGCAGCGTATGGCGGTGCACACCCACAGCGGTCGCCGCCGATTCCCAATGACCGTTGGCCTCCAGATAGGCCCGCAGGGACGCCATCAGATCCGTGCCATGACTCGCGTCGTGCTCCGCGACGGGGGCCAACGTCGCGTTGGCGACGGCGACCAACACCTCGCGGCTGGCACCGAAGGACAGCAGTGCGCTGCCCGCGAGTGAGGTGAACTCCAGTGGTGTGCCGCCGCGTTCAGCGACCGACGCGGCGAGCTTCGCGTTCTGCGCCGCGTCGACGAGCCGCCCCACCGGGTGGGCTCCGCTCAACCCGACCCGCAGGGCCTTGCGGGTACGCCCGTCGACCTCGGCGAACAGCTGCCGGGCAGAGTCGGCCGTCTCCGACCCCCGCAGCACCACCGTCAGCTGACACTCGGCGATGTGCGCGAAGACCGCGTACCCAGCAGACTCCATGGCCCCGGTGAGGACGGCCTGCACCCGCCGCAACGTCGCCGCAGATCCCGATGCGAGATCCATGTCCACCGCGAGCACCCGAATCTTCCCGCGCCCGTCGGCGGCCTGGCCGAGCTGTGCCCACACCGAATCCAAGTTCCGTTCGTCGCCGAGTAGCAGCCCCAGCGCCTGCCCATTCAACTGGCGCTGCGCTTCCTGCAGCCGTGACGGCTTGTCGAAGTCCAAGGCCAACAAGGAATTTGCGTGACCCAGGAGGACCTGGTCTACAAAGGTCAACGGGGCCTTACTGACGACAGCCAACACGCCGTACGACGTCCCGCCCACACCGATGGTCTGTAGCGAAACAGCGACTCCCGGCTCCAGCAGTTGTACGCCCGCCGATGCGCCCGGACTCAACGCGCCCCGCACCAGATTTACCGTCGCAACATCCAGATTGCGCGGATGACTCGCGACGACCGTGCCGCCGGAGTCCAGAACCACCACACTCGCGCGCAGTGACCGTCCCAATTCGGCGGTAACCGCCTGCACACCACCGTTGACGATCGCCCGGGTGATTCTGGGCTGGGCCCGGGAGGCACGCAGGACCGCGTCGTACTCCAGTTCGGCGATCCGGCTGCTCACTGCCTTGACCACGGCGGCGAACGGGGCGCGCAGAGGCACCTCCAGCAGCGGCATGCCGAGCTCGTCGGCGACCGCTATCAACTCCGGCGGCACCTCGTCAAAAGTCAGTCCGGTGCCGAACCCCAGTGCGGCAACGCCATTTTCGTCGAGCACACGCAGGTAGTTCTGCCGCCCCCGGACACTCGCGGGTAACCCAATTCCGGTGGTGAGCACCAACTCTCCGCCGGATAACCATTGCGCAGGGTCGGCGAGTTCGGTGGTGAGGGCCAGATTGATCTCACGCCCCAGTCCTGCCGCACCGCCCTTTAAGGTCAGTTTCAGATCCGGCTGGTCCAACACCCAGCGCACCGGAACAGTCATCTCACGGGACTGTACAGAATGGCGAAAAACACCGCGAAGATTCCCGAAATTGTCGGATGATCATGTACGTGTCCTAGCGCACACTGATTTTCTGGGCGCTCAAGTGCCCAGCTCTAGGTGCTCAACGGATTCCCTCGACGGATGGACGGTGCCATATGCCGGACGCAGTACTTCAGAACTACATCGACGGCCAGTTCATCGATTCCTCATCCTCGGAGACTATCGACCTGATCAGCCCGGTCGATGAATCGGTGGTGGGCCGCGCCCCAGTCTCCAACGCCCATGATGTGAACGCCGCGGTCGCCGCCGCCGAACGAGCCTTCGTGGCCTGGGGCAGAACCACGCCCAGCGTTCGCCAGCAGGCGCTGCTCAAACTCGCCGATGCCATCGAGGCGCATTCGGATGAGATCGTGGAGGCTCAGAGCCGCAACACGGGTCAACCCAAGGCCGTCATCGCCGTCGAAGAGGTGGCGGTAAGCGCGGATCAGGTTCGATTCTTCGCAGGTGCCGCGCGCCTCGTCGAAGGTAAATCGGCGGGCGAATACATGGAGGGGTTCACCTCCTATGTCCGCCGTGAGCCCATCGGGGTGGTCGGCCAGGTGACCCCGTGGAACTACCCGTTCATGATGGCGATCTGGAAGATCGGGCCGGCATTGGCGGCCGGCAACACCATCGTCCTCAAACCCAGTGATACCACGCCCGAAAGCACTCTTGTGCTCGCCCGATTGACGAAAGGCATCCTGCCCGACGGCGTCTTCAACGTCGTGCTGGGCACGGCGGCCACCGGTTCAGAGTTGGTGAGTCATCCTGCCATCGGCCTAGTTTCGATCACGGGTTCGGTACGTGCTGGCATCGCCGTCGCCGCCTCAGCGGCCGAACAACTCAAGCGCAGCCATCTCGAACTCGGCGGCAAGGCACCGGCAGTGGTGTTCGGCGACGTCGATATTGAGAAGGCCGCCATCGGTATCGCGCAGGCCGCCTTCTTCAACGCGGGCCAGGACTGCACGGCGGCCACCCGGGTCATCGTGCACGAGTCGATTCACGACGATTTCGTGAACGCCCTCAATTCGGCGGCACAAGCTCTGCGCCCCGGCCTGCCCGACGCCCCCGACACCTTCTACGGGCCGATGAACAACGTGAACCACTTCACCGCGGTCACCAAGAAACTGGATAACTTGCCACCGCACGCCACCGTGATAACCGGCGGAAAACGTTGGGGTGACAAGGGTTACTTCATCGAGCCGACGATTGTCACCGGCGTCCGACAGGATGATCCGATTGTGCAGGAAGAGACCTTTGGGCCGATCCTGACGGTGCAGTCCTTCACCGAGGCCGATGAAGCCGTCCGCTTGGCCAACGGGGTGCGTTATGCGCTGGCTTCCAGCGTGTGGACCAAGGACCATGCCATCGCCGAACAGTTCTCCCGCGAACTGGATTTCGGCTGCGTATGGATCAACTGTCATATCCCTCTGGTCGCCGAGATGCCGCACGGCGGGTTCAAATACTCCGGCTACGGCAAGGACCTCTCCGCCTACGGGGTGGAGGATTACACCCGGATTAAGCACGTGATGAGCGCGCACTCGTGATGAGCGTCTCGCCCGAAGGACATCCGACTCCGACAAGCACATTCCACCCCCTCGACCCCCTGACGGCGGACGAATTCACTACGACTACAAAGGTTCTGGCGCAGGCCCAAGGCGTCGGTACGGGCTGGCGTTACACCTCCATCGAGCTGTCCGAGCCCTCCAAGGCCCAGATCGCCGCATTCGACAACGACGGCGTGCAACCCGACCGTCGGGTGCTTGCCACATGTCTGGACACCACGCAGAATGCGACCTACAAGGCGGTCGTCTCGCTGACCTCCGACCAGGTGCTGTCGTGGGACCACATCCCGGGCGTGCAACCCAACTTCACTGTCGACGAATGGGAAGAAGCCGACACGGCACTGCGCCGGCATCCCGATGTGATCGCCGCCTTGGCCGCACGCGGCATCACCAACATGGACCTGGTGTTCATGGATACCTGGACGTACGGCGATGCGGTCATGCCCGAGAAGTACAAGGGCCGGCGCCTCGGATGGTCGGACACCTGGGTGCGTTCCACCGCGGGCGCCAACCCGTATGCGGGCCCCGTCAATGGGTTTCACTGCATCATCGATATGAACTCGATGGAACTACTCGAGATCGAGGACACGTTCACCGTGGAGCGGCCCGAGATGATGGGCGAATACGTGCCCCGCCACATCCCGGAACGCCTCCGTCGGCAGAGCACCCGCGAGCCGCTGCAACCGCTCAACATCACCCAGCCCGACGGGCCATCCTTCACCATCGAGGGCAACAAACTCCAATGGCAGAACTGGTCACTACGGGTCGGCTTCAACTACCGCGAGGGCATGACGCTGCATGCGGTGACCTACAACGACAACGGCCAGGTGCGGTCGGTCGCCAACCGGATGTCCTTCGCGGAGATGATGGTCCCCTACCGCGATCACTGCGAAGACCACTATCGCCGAACGGCATTCGACATCGGCGAGTGGGGCATCGGCTTCATGACAACCTCACTGGAGCTGGGCTGCGACTGCCTCGGAGAGATCCGATACCTAGACGCCGTGCTGCATAACAGCAAGGGCGAGCCGTACACCATCAAGAACGCGATCTGCATCCACGAAGAGGACAACGCCGTGCTCTGGAAGCACGTCGACCACGACCATGGCGCGGAGGTGCGTCGCATGCGTCGGCTCACCGTCTCCTTCCACGTCACCGTTGCCAACTATGAGTACCTCACCTACTGGCGCTTCTACCAGGACGGAAACATCGAATGTGAGGTCCGTGCAACGGGAATCATGGTGGTGAGCAACTTCCCAGAGGGTGCCGCGCATCCGCATGGAACGCTCGTCGACAATCGGACGTACGCGCCGTATCACCAGCATTTCCTTGTCGCACGACTAGACCTGGACATCGACGGCTCCCAAAACACCGTCTACGCTACCGAAACCGAGATCGAGCCGATTGGCCCCGACAATCCGTACGGGCTGTCGCTCCGGCAGCGGAACACTCCACTGCGCACCGAGTCGGAAGGAAAGCAAGACTTCTGCTGGGAAACCCAACGCGCCTGGAAGGTCGTCAACGACAACACCCGCAACGGAATCGGCACCGCGCCGGCCTACAAGCTGGTGCCCGGGGCGGCTATTCCGTCCATGTTCCATCCGTCCTCACCGGTGCTGGCGCGCTGCCGCGCAATCGAGCACACCCTCTGGGTGACTCCCAACTCGCCCGAGGAGCGCTGGCCTGCCGGAGAATTCGTCACTCAGAGCAAGGATGATCACGGCCTGCCCGCCTGGACGGAAGCCAACCGCGCCATCGAGAACACCGATGTGGTGCTGTGGTACGTGTTCGGTATTCACCACATCACCCGGCCCGAGGACTGGCCGATCATGCCCGTGGACACCGTGAACTTCTGGCTCAAACCGGTCGGGTTCTTCGACCGCAACCCCTCGATAGATGTCGCACCCACGCCGCCAAAGAGCTGTCACACGTCCGGACATCAGGAGGCCTAACCATGAACAGTGCCGCCAAGAAGGCCACCATGCGGATAGCCGTTGCATACCTGGCCACTCCGGGCGGCGATGACGCTCTGGCGGTGGGCGCGCAACTCGCCCGCTCGCTGGGCGCGCAACTCGATCTGTGCATGGTGCTTCCCCAGGACCGACCGATCCTCGCCCCGCTGCCGCAGCAAGAGCGTCAGGACATCCTGTCCGAGAATGCCACTCACTGGCTGACGCATGCCGCTGCCACCATTCCCGATGATCTGACGGTCCAGACACACATCAGTTTCCACGAGTCGATCGCCGAAGGGGTTATCGCGCAGTGCGAGACCCTAGGAGCCGAGGCGCTCGTGGTGGGAGGTTCCGGCGGCGGGCTGGTCGGCAGTCTGTCGCTCGGGTCGGTGGTCAACGAACTCGTGCACTCCTCCCCGATACCGCTGGTCATCTCGCCCCGCGGTGCGCGCTATCAGAAGAATCTGCGCATTCGTGAGGTCACCTGCGCCATGGGAACCCGGCCGGGTGCTCGCGTGCTGCTGGACGCTGCATTGGATACCTGCCAGCGTGCCGGCACGCCGCTGCGCCTGGTGTCACTGGTGTCCTTTGATCCGATTCCCGGCGGCGACGATGATCAGTCGGCCCGGGAACGCGCCACCATACATGCGCAACAGTCCCTTGATATCGCCAAACTTGCACTGCCGAAAGACTTCCCGGTAACCTCGCTCGTCGCCGAGGGGCCCACAGTGGAGGCCGCAGTAAACAAGCTCGACTGGCGCGAGGGCGATATCATCATGGTCGGTTCCAGTCGGCTAGCCCAGCCCCGGCGACTCTTCCTCGGGTCGACGGCCGCAAAAATGCTGCGGGTGCTCCAGGTCCCGATGGTCATGATCCCCAGGGAAACAGGCCACGAAGAGGGCGGCGATGACTGAGGACGTCGCGCGTACCGAGCTGCAACGGGTGGAGCAGTCCGAAGGCCTGGTCTCAAAAGGCTTGGCGGCCGGTCGGATCGGTACCTTCACCGGAGCCATTCTCGGCATCTCCACGGTGGCGCCGGGATACACGCTCACCGCAAGCATCGGTCTCATCGTCGCCGCGGTCGGCCTCAAGATGCCGGCGATTCTGATCGCCGGATTCATCCCGATGTTCCTCACCGCCTACGCCTACCGTGAGCTGAACTCGCGCGCACCAGACTGCGGCGCCTCATTCACCTGGTCCACCAAGGCATTCGGCCCCTACGTCGGCTGGATGTGCGGCTGGGGCATGGTGATCGCCACCATCATCGTGTTGTCCAATCTGGCATCTATCGGAGTGCAGTACGGGTACCAGTTCCTCGGCGCCATCTTCCACAGCCAAACACTCGGCGAGCTGTCCAACAATAAGGCCGTCAACATCATCTCGACCGTCGCATTGTTGGCCATCGCGACTTACATCTCCAGCCGTGGCATCACCACAAGCGAACGGGTGCAATACATTCTCGTCGGATTCCAGATGATCGTGCTGGTGCTCTTCGCGATCGTCGCCATCGTGAAAGCGCCCGGCGCCACCGGGCATCTCGATTTCGACTTCGATTGGTTCAACCCACTGAACGGACTGACCCTGAGCGCCTTCGTCATTGGGCTCATCGGGTCGATCTTCGCGTTCTGGGGTTGGGACACCTGCCTGACGCTGGGCGAGGAATGCAAGGACCCGACAAAGGTGCCCGGCCGGGCCGGCGTGCTGTGTGTGCTGTCGATCCTGCTGACCTACCTGCTGGTGGCAGTCGCGGTCATGATGTTCGCCGGCGTCGGCCACACGGATTTGGGACTGGCCAACGAGGAGAACAAGGACAACATCTTTGGCTCCCTTGCCAACCCGGTACTGGGCAGCTGGTTCGGCCCGCTGCTACTGTTGGCGATCTTCGCCTCGGCGGTAGCGAGCCTGCAGACCACCTCGCTGCCTGCCGCGCGCACCATGCTCGCCATGGGGAGCTACGGCGCCTTTCCGAAGCGGTTCGCCAGTGTCAGCCCACGGTTCCTCACGCCAACATTCAGCACGGTGGTGGCGGGCGTAGTCACCGCAGTCTTCTACACCGTCGTCAGCCTGCTGTCCGACAAGACCTTGCTGGACACCATTGCTGCCCTTGGCATCATGATCTGCTGGTACTACGGCATCACGGCGTTCGCCTGCGTGTGGTTTTTCCGTCGGGAGCTGTTCCAGAACGTCCACAACGCCGTGTACAAGTTCCTCTTTCCGCTGCTGGGCGGGCTCATGCTGGCGGCGGTGTTCGTGATCTCGGTGCGCGAGAGCATGGATCCCGAGAAGACCGGCAGCGGTGCTTCGATCGGCGGCATCGGCCTCGTGTTCTATCTGGGCTTCGGCGTCCTGTTCGTCGGTGCGATTCTCATGGTGATCATGCGCGTGCGGAACCCCGACTTCTTCCTGGGACGCACGCTGACCCGGGACAGCGCCCCGCTACCGGAATGAGACCATCCATGCCCACGGCACGCCCCCGCCCCAAACGCAGAGGACCGACACGCCAAAACGGTGTATCCAAGGGCTGGTGATCGACAAACTGTCCATACCCTCCATGGCCCACCGGTAGCAGACTGAAATCGCCGGATCGACGAGAGGGAGAGCCATGCCCGACATCACCTATCGCCTCGCCCAGAAGCGCAACATCGTGACCCCACTGCCCGGGCCGCGATCCAGTGCCCTCGCCGAGCGCCGCCGCGCCGCGGTGGCCGCGGGCGTCGGTTCCACCGCACCCGTCTATGCCGTCGACGCCGATGGCGGCGTGATCATCGATGCCGACGGCAACTCCTTTATCGACCTGGGCTCCGGTATTGCGGTCACCTCCGTGGGCGCCTCGCACCCGGCAGTCTCAGCCGCAATCGCCGATCAGGCATCGCATTTCACCCATACCTGTTTCATGGTGACGCCATACGAGGGCTATGTGCGGGTGGCCGAGCTCCTCAACGACCTGACTCCGGGCGAGCACGAGAAGCGCACCGCGCTGTTCAACTCGGGCGCCGAGGCCGTGGAGAACGCCATCAAGGTGGCGCGGCTGGTCACCGGTAGGTCGGCGGTCGTCGCCTTCGACCACGCCTATCACGGCCGCACCAACCTGACGATGGCGTTGACGGCCAAGTCCATGCCCTACAAATCGCAGTTCGGGCCCTTCGCACCCGAGGTCTACCGGATGCCGGCGTCGTACCCGCTGCGTGACGAGGCGGGCCTGACGGGCGAGGAAGCCGCGCGGCGCGCCATCTCCCGCATCGAAACCCAGATCGGCGCACAATCGCTGGCCGCCATCATCATCGAACCCGTCCAAGGTGAGGGCGGATTCATCGTGCCTGCGCCCGGATTCCTTTCCACGCTCACCGGCTGGGCACGCGACAACGGCGTCGTCTTCATCGCCGACGAGGTGCAGACCGGTTTCGCGCGCACCGGTGTCTGGTTCGCCTCCGAACACGACGGCATCGTCCCGGACATCGTCACCATGGCCAAGGGCATCGCCGGCGGCATGCCGCTGGCCGCCGTCACCGGGCGCGCCGATCTCATGGACACGGTGTACACCGGTGGACTCGGCGGAACCTACGGCGGCAACCCGGTGGCCTGCGCCGCCGCCATCGCGGCACTGGGTGCCATGCGCGACCTCGACCTCCCGGCGCGTGCACGGGCCATCGAAACCTCGGTGGTGCCGCGACTGCGCGCACTGGCCGAGGATGTGCGCGTCATCGGCGAAGTACGCGGCCGTGGCGCCATGCTGGCCATCGAAATCGTCAAGCCCGGTACCGGCAACCCCGGAGCACCTGACCCCGCATTGACCAAAGCCATTGCCGCCGAGGCGCTGTCCCAGGGTGTCCTGATCCTCACCTGCGGCACCTTCGGCAACGTGATCCGCTTGCTGCCCCCACTGGTGATCGGGGACGATCTACTGGACGAGGGCATTACCGTCCTCGCCGACATCATTCGCGAGAAGGCGAGTCACCAGTGACCGACCACACCACGTTGATCGACTCGGTGCCCACCGAGCTGTGGATCGGGGGCAAGCAAGTGCCGTCGTCGACGGGCGCACGCTTCCCCGTGCATAACCCCGCCACGGGCGCCGTGCTGACCACCGTCGCCGACGCCTCAACGGCCGACGGCGCCACCGCCCTCGACGAGGCCGTGGCCGCGCAACCCGCCTGGGCGGCGACCGCACCACGCGAACGCGCCGAAATCCTGCGCCGGGCCTGGGAATTGGTGATGTCGCGGCGCGACGAATTCGCCCTGGCGATGACCCTGGAAATGGGTAAGCCACTGGCGGAGAGCCAGGGCGAGGTCGCCTATGGCGGCGAGTTCCTGCGGTGGTTCTCCGAAGAGGCGGTGCGCATCAACGGCCGGTACACCTCGTCGCCGACGGGTTCCGGCCGGATTTTGGTAACCAAACAGCCGATCGGGCCGGCGCTGGCCATCACTCCCTGGAACTTCCCGCTGGCGATGGGCACCCGCAAAATCGGCCCCGCGTTCGCCGCCGGATGCACCATGATCGTCAAACCAGCCGCCGAGACACCGCTAACCATGCTGCTACTGGGCCAGGTATTCGCCGATGCCGGGCTGCCTCCCGGCGTGCTATCGATCCTTCCCACCACGAGTGCTTCGGGACTCACCGGTCCGTTGATCGACGATCCGCGGTTGCGCAAGCTGACCTTCACCGGCTCCACGGCCATCGGGAAAGTTCTGTTGTCCCAGTGCGCGACAAGAGTATTGCGCTCCTCGATGGAACTCGGCGGCAACGCACCCTTCGTGGTCTTCGACGATGCCGACGTGGATGCCGCCGTCGACGGCGCGATGGCCGCCAAGATGCGCAACATCGGCGAGGCCTGCACCGCGGCCAACCGCTTTCACGTCGACAACGCGGTGCGCGCCGAATTCACCGAGAAACTCACCGCCCGCATGGGTGCACTCACCATCGGCCCCGGGGACGAAAGCGGTGTCCAAGTGGGCCCGCTCATCACCGCCAAGCAGCGCGCCTCCGTCGACGAATTGGTGCAGGACGCGGTCAGCAAGGGCGCCGTTATCACCACGGGCGGCGCCATCTCCGATGGTGAAGGCTACTTCTATCCCCCGACGGTGCTCACCGATGTGCCCTCGGACGCAAGGATTCTCCGCGAAGAGGTGTTCGGCCCCGTCGCCGCCATCACCGGATTCGATGGCGAAGAGGCCGGAGTTGCCGCCGCCAACGACACCGAATACGGCTTGGCCGCCTACGTGTACACCGCCAATCTGGATCGCGCGCTGCGCGTTTCGGAGGCTGTCGAATCGGGAATGATCGGCGTCAACCGCGGCGTCATCTCCGATGTGGCGGCGCCGTTCGGCGGCATCAAAGAATCAGGTATTGGCCGGGAAGCCGGTAGTGAGGGCATCGAGGAATACCTCGAAACGAAATACATAGCGCTGCCATAGATTTAGGATCGCAAGATGGGCCATTCGCACGGCAATCCGGAGTCTGATGCTCTTCGCGCAAGCGGCTCATCGCCCGAAAGAGAACTCACCCCGGGCATGCACGAGCAGCTCGACATCCCTTACTCCGGCATGGTGTCCTTCGGGCAGCGGCCCTTCCTCACCGACGTCGAGCAGCTGGAGAAGTGGCAGCCGGATGTGGCGATCGTCGGCGCCCCCTTCGATATCGGAACAACCAACCGGCCGGGCGCACGGTTCGGTCCGCGCGCGATCCGCTCCACCGCATACGAACCAGGCACCTATCACCTGGATTTGGGGCTGGAGATCTTCGACTGGCTTGAGGTCGTCGATTTCGGTGATGCGTACTGCCCGCACGGCCAAACCGAGGTATCGCACGCCAACATCCGCGAGCGCGTGCATGCCATCGCCTCGCGCGGCATCGTGCCGGTGGTGTTGGGCGGGGATCACTCGATCACCTGGCCGTCGGCCACCGCGGTGGCCGACGTGCACGGCTACGGCAACGTGGGCATCGTGCACTTCGACGCGCACGCCGACACCGCCGACGAAATCGAGGGAAACCTCGCGAGCCACGGCACTCCCATGCGGCGGCTCATCGAGTCCGGCGCGGTGCCTGGCACCCATTTCATCCAGGTAGGGCTGCGCGGATATTGGCCGCCGCAGGACACCTTCGAGTGGATGAAGGAACAGGGCATGGTCTGGCACACCATGCAGGAGATCTGGGACCGCGGCTTCAAGGAGGTGATGGTCGACGCCGTCGGCCAAGCCCTCAGCAAGGCCGACAAGCTGTATCTCTCCGTGGATATCGACGTGCTCGACCCGGCGCATGCCCCCGGCACCGGCACCCCCGAACCCGGCGGTCTCACCAGCGCCGACCTGCTGCGGATGGTGCGCCAACTCTGTTACGAGCACGATGTCGCCGCGGTGGACGTGGTGGAAGTGGCGCCGGCCTATGACCATGCCGAGCTCACCGTGAACGCCGCACACCGCGTGGTGTTCGAGGCGCTATCCGGGATGGCCGCCCGACGGCGCGATCAGGCCGGCGCCAATCCGGGCCCGCCGTCCCCCCAGTCGCGCTGAATCAGGCCGCGAACAGCTCCAACCGCCGCGGCTCCTCGATCACCGAGTAGTGGGTGGCGTCGCCCTTGAGAACCTGGCTCTGTTGGCCGTGAACATCCACCGGTACGTCACCGGCCAGCGTGACTCGATGCAACTCACGCTGCTGCGCACCGAAATCAGCGATCCCGTAATGCTGGGTGGCCCTATTATCCCAGATGGCGACGTCACCCAACCGCCAATTCCACCGGAAGGTGTTCTCCAGCTTGGTGATACGCGCCTGCAGTAGCTGATACAACGCCGCGAACTCGGCGCCGCTCAGCCCACGGAAGCTCTTGACGAACTGCCCCAGCAGCAGGCTGCGTTCACCGGTTTCCGGGTGCACCCGCACCACCGGATGCAGCGTCTCGTACTCCGCGTGGGTGAACTCGCTGTAATACTCGGCCCGCCGCGCGGCGCTGACCCCACCCGATGCCTCGACCTCGGTACCGCCCACGGCGTAGTCGTAGAGGTTGGTGTGCGTCGCCCACAGGTTCTCCGTCAGAGCCCGCAGCGGCGACGGCAATTGCGCATAGGCGGCGACGGTCGATGCCCATGTCGTCGCGCCGCCGTAGGACGGCAGCGTCACCGCACGCAAGATCGACACCTTGGGGATGCGATCCACAAAGGTGACGTCGCTGTGCCAGCCGTTCGCCGCCCCTTCGAGATTCAACAACTCGGTGCCGCGCGAGGTGACCGTCGGATGCGGAAGCGTGGGATCCCCCAGCAGCTTGGCGAAGGCATACTGCCGGTCATCGTCGAGATGCTGCTGCGCGGGAATCACCACCACCTTGTTGATGGCCAATGCGACGCGCAGGGCCTCCACACGTTCGGCGGGGACGTCGCCGCCGAGCTCAATGCCCTCAATACGGGCACCTATATGTTCACCGAGCTTTTCAACGGTGATGCCCGCATCCCGATAGATGCGTCCGGTGCGGTCGTCGCTCATATCCGCATCAGAACAACCCTGGCGCCGTAAGCCCAGGTATAGAGCCACGTCGATTCCAAGTTCGGCGTCGGCCTATGGTCGAGGAGTGATCGCGTACGACGAAGAGTTGCGGGACCGGATTCACGAACATCTCGCTGGCCATCAGCGTCGGACCGTCGAGGACCCCGAAAAGCGCCGCGCAGCGGTGGCCGTGGTGCTGGTTGACTCCGACCTCGGGGAAGACCGGGTGGACCCCGCGCCGGTGGACGATTGGATCGACGGTCGCGAGGCGCTTCTGCACGGGCTGGACGGCCGGATGGTTGACGTGTCGGGGGGTGCCGCGTTTCTGTTGTGCCGCAGAACATCCCGCCTCAACTCTCATGCCGCGCAATGGGCGCTCCCCGGTGGACGACTGGACCCGGGCGAGAATGCCGTCCAGGCCGCGTTGCGTGAGCTCGACGAAGAGCTGGGTGTGGCGCTTCCCGATTCGGCCGTGCTCGGACTCATGGACGACTACCCGACACGGTCGGGGTATGTGATCACTCCGGTGGTGGTGTGGGGCGGTGGCCGCCTTGAGCTGCGCCCCTCCCCCGACGAGGTGGTGGCCGCCTACCGGGTGGGGCTGCATCAGCTACAACGCGAGAATTCACCGCGGTACATCGAGATCCCGGAGAGCCCGCGCCCGGTGGTGCAAATCCCGCTAGGCAATGACCTCATCCACGCCCCGACGGGCGCCGTCTTGCTGCAGGTGCGGTGGCTGTGTCTGGAGGGCCGCGACGACCGCGTCGACGAGCTCGAACAGCCGGTCTTCGCCTGGAAGTAGCGCCTTACTTCGCTCCCGGCGAGTGGCGTCGAACCTTGCGCTCCGGCACCCCGTTGGGTCCGATGGTGGACAGTGCGTAGGTACCAACCGCGAAGGCAACCGCCGATCCGTTGATCGCCAGCGAATCCTTCCCGACGTTCGCGAGGGTGTCCTTGGGGCCGTGGTAGTTCGGATCGAAAGGCTGACCGGCCCGACCCTGCCAATTCTTGGCCTCGGGTCCGCTCATCTTCTCCAACGCGCCCGAGCTGATACCGCCGACCGGGATACCCGCCGACAGAAACGGCCCGTAATCGGACCTGCCGTTGAACTCCAGAGCGGCCGGACGCTTGCCCGCGAGGTTGAGGTATCCAGCGAAGGTTCGCTCGATCCCCGCCGACCCCTCGGGTATGTCGAGTGGGGGGCGGTTCGGGTCAGGCTTGCTGGCCGACTGGTCGCCGTCCAGCACGAAGTACCCGGCGTTGGGCGACCCGAGCATGTCGAAGTTGAGGTACAGCGCGATGTCGTTGAGCTCCTCGGTGTTCCGACCCTTGGTGTACTCCAGTGACCCCGCGAGCCCATCTTCCTCGGCGGCCCAGAATGCGAACCTGACGGCATTATTGACCGCCGGGTTGGGTCCGAGCTGCAACGCGGTCTCCAAGACCGCCGCCACGCCGGTGCCGTTGTCGTTGATGCCGGGCCCTTTCGACACGCTGTCGAGGTGAGCTCCGGCCAACACCACATTCGCCGAATCGCCCGTAGTCGTCTGGGCAATGATGGTGCGTGAGCGCACCTTCATGACATTCATATCGAGCACCAGCGTTACCGGCGCCGAATTGCGGCGCAGCGTGGTATCGACTCCCGAATCGATGATTCCAACCGGAATCGATAGCTGCTCATAGTAATTGGGGGTGAACAGGCCCTCACCGCCACCGGCCTGCATCGCCACCAGTACCGCGGCGGCGCCCTTCTCCTTGGCGACATTGTGCTTCTCGACCACCGAGCATCCGGTGCCGTCCACCACTGCGATCTGCCCGGTGACGTTGAGGCTGCCGTAATCGGCGGCGGCACAACCGCTGGCCTTGCCCGACGGGCGAATGATGCTTGCCTTGAGCCCATCCTTGGGGGTCTGAGCGAAGTACGAGGCCTGATCCACGGCGTAGGGACGGCCACCTACGGCAACAAGCGGCTTGCCCTCCGTCAGCACCTTGAGCCGGGACAGCTCTGGAGCCTGGACCTCGAAACCACGATCCTTCAAAGCCTTTATGACGTAGTCGGCGCTCGCGTCATAACCCGGCGTGCCTTCGGCACGGTTCCCGCCGTTCGCATCCGCCGCCTGCTGCAGCTGTTTCAGGTGCCCCATCATCGCGTCCACGGTGACCGCGCGAGCCAGGTCCGGCGCGAGGTTCACATTGGGTGGCGGCGGTATGGAAGGGCCCGTCGCCCCCGGGTGCGCACAGCAGCTCGCCACCGCCGCGATCACAAGCAGGGAGCAACCGCGCGCTAGCCCCCGGGCGCGAAACAACGCGATCAATAGAACCTCTTTGGAAGCCAAGTGGAATTGTGCGAATCGAGCAATCGCACACGCTACCGCACCAACGTTGGTTCCCAAGGGCTTTCGCAGCGTTGCAATGAACCTGTTACAGCCGATCAGGCGGGCCGGAGTGAATCCGGTACTAGTCCTTCAGCTTGTGACGCGTGCGGTCCTCGTGAACGGGGACACCATTGCGCCCCTCGATGCTCTGCGCGTACAGGCCCACGGTGTAGGCGACGCCACCCGCGTTGATGTTGAGCGCGTCCTTGTTCACGTTGGCCAGGGTGTCCTCGGCCTTGTGATAATTCGGATCGAAGGGCTGGTCGGCCTTGCCTGTCCAGTCCCGCGCCTCCTCCGCCGACATCTTGTCCTCGGCGCCCGAGAAGATGCCACCGGTCGGAACACCTGCCCTGCTAAACGCGTCGTAGTCCGAGCGACCGTCGTACTCGGTGTCGTGTGCCTTCTTGCCCTGCTCGGCGAGGTACGCGACCTCCGTTCGCTCGATCCCTGCCGAACCCTCGGGAATCCGCACCGGGGCCGCGTTGGGATCGGGCTCTTCGGACTGGTCGCCGTCATAGGTCAGGTAGGCGGAGTTCGGCGAGCCCAGCATGTCGTAATTCAGGTACAGGGCAATATCTTTCAGATCCTTTACGTCAAGCGACTTGACGTAGTCGGTAGAGCCGATCAGCCCTTCCTCCTCCGCGCCCCAGAACGCAAACCGCACAGCATTCTTCACGTCCGGGTTCGGCCCCAGCTGCAATGCGGTCTCGAGGACCGCCGCGGTGCCGGTGCCGTTGTCGTTGATACCCGGACCCTCGGGAACGCTATCGAGGTGAGCGCCCGCCATCACGACATTGTTCGTGGAGCCCGTCTTGGTCTGTGCGATCACATTGCGCGCCTTGACGTCCTTGGTCTCGGCATCGACCTTGAGGACCACATGGTCGGGGTGCGCCCGCAGCTCGGCTCCGACGGACTTGGTGACACCCACGACCGGGAGCTTCGGACTGGCATCCTCACCGAGGGTGCCGCCAACGGTGTTCTCGTCAACATTGTCCGCGATGATCACACCCACCGCGCCGCGCTCGGCGGCGGCCTTCTCCTTATCGGCGAAGGGGCACGATCCGCGATCGACCAGGACCACCGCGCCCTTGACGTCCAACCCGTCGTAGTCCTCGGCGGTGCACCCGGGCGATTCTTCGGCCCGGGCCGGAACCAATCGTCCCTCCACCTGGCCGCCCGGCGAGTACGACAGGACTCCGGCTTCCACCTTTTTGGGGCCCACGGTCAACTCTACGGACTTGGCCTGGAAGTACTTGAAGTCGAACTCGGGCGTCTGGACGTCGAATCCCTTGTCCTTCAGCGACTTCACGACGTAGTCAACGCTCTGATCAAAGCCGGGAGTGCCCGCAGCGCGGGTGTTCTTGTTCTTGTCGGCGATATCTTGGAGCGCCGAGAGATGCTTGACGACGTTGTCGATCGTCACCTTCTCGTGCAGCGAGTGCGCGAAGCCGACGGCCTCCGGCGATCCGGCCTGCTGCGCTGGACGCGGCGCTTCGCCGTCGCTGCCCCTGTCACATGCCGTCACAGCCGCCAGTACGCATGCCGCAGACACTGCGACAGCAGACACAACCCGCTTGGACCCCATTGTTCTCCCTTGTCCCGACCTTAAACGTCGCGTCGCTGCACGACAGCCAGTGCCGCAGCGAGCGCTATGACAACCACGGTAGCAAAGTAGACGAGGGAGCCGGTCGTGTTCCAAACAAACTCGACCCCGTCGGCCGTGTACCACGGCACACCGGTAAACCGGATTCCGTTTGCGAAAGGAAGGAAGGGCTGCAACGCCTTTCCAGCGTCGGTAAACCAACCCAACATCAACTCAAGCACCGTTGGCCACAACAGAAGTACCGCAACAGCGCCCGCGGTGTGCTTCAGCAACACTCCGACTGCCACCGCGAGAACCGCACACAAGAATGCATACACCGTTACCGCTCCGATGGTGTTCCACACGCCCGCGCTGTCCAGGTCCAGGTTGGCGCCGGCCACCGAGCCCGCCATGGCACGCACCAACAGGATGGACGTCAGCGTGGTCACTGCGCTGACCGCCGCCACCCAGCATCCAGCCACCAACGACTTGGCGGCGATGACTGCCATTCTGTTGGGGGACGCCTGAAAGGTCGTTCGCACCATGCCGGTTCGATTCTCGTTGGTCACCGTCATGGTCGCCAACACCATCAGCAACGGCACCCCCACGAGGGTCGCCCCGCCCGCGGCATCGCCGGGAGAGATCGACGTGTACACCGAAGCCGAGCCGCCCTGCAGGCCCGCGAGTCCCAATCCGAGCGCCAGCGCGAGCAGGGTGCACCACACTGCCGAACGCGAGGTGCAGACCTTGATCCGTTCAGCCGCGACGACCCCCATCAGTGCGCACCCTCCACGTCGGCCACCGCACTTGTCGCTCTTCGCGGAGACGGCTCATCGGTACCTGATCCTCTTCGCGCAAGCGGCTCATCGACCTGGCTTCGGTACTGCACCGCGTCGTCAGTCAACGAAAGGTACGCATCTTCCAACGAAACCCGTTGCGGAGACAGCTCGTACAGCGTGACGCCAAGACGCGCGGCAAGTTCACCGACCTGTTCAATGAGGGCTCCGCTAACTTCCAGCACACCTCCGTCGCCGCCCTGCACCGAGAAACCGCTCTCCTCGGCGGCCGCGCGCAGCGTGTCGATCTGCGGGCTACGTACCCGCACCACATCGGCACCAGCGCGACTGACGAACTCATGCATGGACGTGGCCGCGATCAGTCGGCCGCGGCCTATGACCACCAATTGATCTGCCGTATTTGCCATTTCGGAGAGCAGGTGACTTGATACCAGCACGGTGCGCCCCTGCGCCGCCAGGCTCTTCATGAGCGTGCGAATCCAGTGGATGCCCTCGGGATCGAGACCATTTACCGGCTCGTCGAACAACAGCACCTGGGGATCGCCGAGCAGCGCCACCGCGATGCCCAGCCGCTGCGACATGCCCAGAGAGAAGGTGCCCGCGTGCCGATTCGCCACATCGGTGAGCCCCACCATCTCAAGCACTTCGTCAATCCTTTGGGAGGGAATGTCATTGGCGGCGGCGATCCAACGTAGGTGGTTGCGCGCCGACCGATTGGGGTGAAACTGCTTGGGATCCAACAACGCACCGACCTCGCGCAGTGGACGGTCGATCTCGTGGTACTGCTTGCCCCCGATTGTCGCGGTCCCCGAAGTGGGGCGCGCCAACCCGACGATCATGCGCAGTGTGGTCGATTTACCTGCCCCGTTGGGGCCAAGGAACCCGGTCACCACGCCCGGCTCGACGGTGACAGAGAGGTCATCGACCGCCGGGGTCTGCCCATAGACCTTGGTCAGCGACCGCAGTTCGATGCTGGCTCCTCTTCGCGCAAGCGGCTCATCGACCATGCGGCCCACTATGCCAGCTATTGCCGGGCGGGTTCGTCCGGCGCCGGGCTGGACGCCTGCGCCCAAAAGCGCCGGGGGATGCGACCGGCGTGCCGGGCGAGGTGTCCGGCGGTCACTGCCGCCGCCATCGCCGCGGCCATCCGCTCGGGATCTGCGGCGCGGGTCACGGCCGTCGCGAGCAGCACCGCATCGCAGCCGAGTTCCATCGCGAGGGCGGCATCGCTGGCGGTGCCGATTCCCGCGTCGAGGATCACCGGAACACCTGCGGCCGCCACAATCATCTCGATGTTATGTGCGTTGGTGATGCCCAACCCGGTGCCGATGGGAGCCCCGAGCGGCATCACTGCCGCGCATCCCACGTCTTCCAATCTGCGGGCCAGCACCGGATCGTCGGTGGTGTAGGGCAGTACCACGAAACCGTCGTCGACGAGCTGCTCGGCCGCGCGCACCAAGTCGATGGCGTCGGGCAGCAGCGTGCGTTCGTCGGCGATGACTTCCAACTTGATCCAGTTGGTTTCCAGCGCCTCACGGGCAAGCTGCGCGGTGAGCACGGCCTCCGCGGCGCCGCGGCAGCCCGCGGTATTGGGCAATACGGTGAGCTTTAGCCTCTTCAAGAGATCGAGCACCCCGGTGCCACCGGCAGCGTCGACACGACGGATCGCGACGGTGGTGAGCTCGGTGCCGGAAGCCGATAGCGCCCTCTCCAGAACCGCAAGATTCGACGCGCCCCCGGTACCCATGATCAGCCGGGAACCGAAGGTCCGGCCGGCAATACAGAGCGACCCGTCAGCGCTGTTACTCACTGTGCTCAACCCCCCTGCACCGCGGTGACGACCTCGACCGTCGCGCCGTCGGAAACCGTGGTGTCCCAATCAGATTTGGGCACCACGGTGTGGTTGATCGCCACGGCGATCCCCCGCTCGGGAAAGCCCAGCTGGTCGAGGAGCTCCCAGATGCTGGCCCCCTCGGCGACCTCCCGAGCGTCACCGTTGACCTGAACATTCATCGAGCCTCCTGGAATCTCTGTGGGTCGGCGGCACTCGACATCCCATTGCCGTCGAGCGCGGCTCCGATCGCCTTCGCGGTCCACGGCGCCAACAGGAAACCGGAGCGGCCGTGACCCGCGGCCACGAGGGTACGGTCGTCGATCCTGCCCACCAGCGGCAGGTTGTCATCGGTCATCGGGCGCAGGCCCGCCGCACATTCGGCGAACTCGTACTCACCCAGACACGGGAGCACCGCGCAGGCGTCGTCGAGCAGGTCCCGCACTCCAGCGACGGCCGGCGCGGTGTCATGACCGTGCTCGTACTGCGTGGCGCCGACGACAACGCCGTCCTCGCGGGGCACCAGGTAGACGTGGCGTCCGTGCACGCGCGCCCGGATGACGTACTTCGGTGGCGGCATTGCGCCGGGGCGCCGTCGCAGCCGCAGCACCTCGCCCTTGACCGGACGGATCGGGAGGCCTGCGAGTGTCGCCGCCCCCACCCCGTTGGCGATGACGACCTGGTCGGCGGACAGCGCGTCGAGGTGGGCTACAGCGGCCTCCCTACGCACGCCGAGGCTCTCGCAGTCGGCGGCGAGCACGTGCAGCACCTCGCGGTTGTCGACGGCGAGTTCCTCGGGTGCGGTGAATCCGCGACGGATGTTCTGCGCCAGTAGCGGCTCGACTTCCCGCGCGTTCGCGGTCTCGGCGACCGAATGTCGGTGTTCTCCCTGCCCGCCCAACCAATCCACCATCGTCCGTAGCTCGCCGATATCGGCGGTGTCGACAGCCACCGTGAGCGACCCCCGTGCGGTGATCACGGTGTTGTCCACCTCATCGGCGATGAATCCGTCACGCCACAAACGCAGCGACTCGACACCCAGGTGCAGCAGCTCTTCCTCCCCCGGCCAGGCCTCGCTATAGGGAGCCAACATCCCGCCGGCCACCCAGGACGGGCCCCTGCCGCCGTCGTCGTGAATGGTGACTTGCCATCCGTTGCGCGCGGCCTCGCGTGCCACGGACAGCCCGATGACACCGCCGCCGATGACGGACACTGATTGCTTCATAGCCCTGCCAACTCCCTTCGCCGGCATGATCCGGATCAGGTCGGACGGTCAGGGCAGGGATCGTTGGCCCACTCTCAGCCCGCTCATCCAGGGGCTCCCGCGTTACTTACCCCCACAACGCTAGCGTCTTGCACTATGCACCCGCGCTCGGCCCGGCTTCAGGCGGCTTACCTCTATCTCTGTACCGATGCACGCCGCGAACGCGGCGACCTCGCCGAATTTGTGGACGCCGCCCTCGCGGGCGGGGTGGACATTGTGCAGCTGCGCGATAAGGGGTCGGTGGGTGAGCAGCAGTTCGGTCGGCTCGAACCCAGTGCGGAACTCGATTACCTGGCAGTTCTCGGTGAGGCAGCGGCACGGCACGGCGCGCTGTTCGCGGTCAATGACCGCGCCGACATCGCCCGCGCTGCGGGAGCCGACATTCTGCACCTCGGCCAGGATGACCTGCCGCTGGCCGTAGCCAGGGAGATCGTCGGGTCGGACGTACTGATCGGCCGCTCGACGCACGATGCGGAACAGGCACGCGAGGCAGCCGAAGACGCGGACGTCGATTACTTCTGCTGCGGACCGTGCTGGCCGACGCCCACGAAGCCGGGGCGGAGCGCGGCCGGGCTGGAGCTGGTGCGGACCGCTGCGTCCTTGGGCACGTCTAAACCTTGGTTCGCCATCGGCGGCATCGACCAGGACCGGCTGCCCGAGGTAGTCGCGGCCGGCGCCTCCCGAGTGGTGGTGGTGCGGGCGATCACCGCGGCGGCCGATCCGCGCGAGTCAGCGGCGTCTCTTCGTCGCCGAGTGTGAAGTTATTGCGGGATTTCGGCCGATTTACCGCAATAACTTCACACTCGGCGAGGTCCTAGCGCGGCTACGGGAGTTGCCAGGCGAAACGCCCGGGCTCGAGTTCGATTGTGCCCTGGCGATCCATCCCGCCTGGCAACGTCTCGACAACCCTCAGCAGTGGCCAAGCCGACTCGAATCCGGGATGCAGCCGCATCCCGTCGATCTTCTCCTCGGGCACCCATCGCAGCTCGGTGCTCTCGTGATTGGCCGCCGTCGGCAACAATTCCGCGGCATCGGCAATCACCGTCGTGTACGTCCAATGCGCTTGACCATCAATGCGTTTCGTGACCACCGAAGAGCGGATGGTCATCGCTCCCGGAGCGATTCCGGCCTCCTCGGCCGCCTCCCGAAGGGCCGCCTCCTCGGGAGACTCGTGACTATCCCGCGCGCCTCCCGGCAACGCCCAGGTACCACCCTGATGACTCCACCACGCGCGGTGTTGCAGCAGGACAGCGGGCTGACCATCGGGCAGCGGCGCGCGCAACAGCAACCCAGCCGCACCGAATCGCCCCCAGAACCGCGCACCCGTGTCAGCGACCACCCAACCGTCACCGTCGCCACGCACAGAGTCCACAGTAGAGCCACCGAAACCTAAACATGCTCTTAGACTTCTCAATAGGTCCGGGGAGAGACTGGGGAGAGGAAGGTCAGAGGTGATTGTCGGGACGACGCGGCTAGCGCACCCGTCGACCGAGCCCGTCGGCGCGGTGACGACGCTTGTCCCCGCGCACCCATGGTGGTGGTTCCTCAGGTCTACCCCCGGCAAGATCCTGCTGCTCGGCGTCGCGCTCGCCACCGCGGGAGTGCTATCCGCGGTCGCCACCTCGGCGAGCGTGCAGAACCGGCAGCTCGCCCTGAGCACCGTGCTCAACCACACCGAACCTTTGGCATATTCGGCCGGACAGCTCTACAGCACGCTGTCCGTGGCCGATGCCGCGGCAGCCACGGCGTTCATCGCTGGAACTGAACCGCAGGGAGTACGGGAACGCTATGAGCAGGCGATCACCGACGCCTCGACCGCGCTCGTCGCCGCGTCGAGCGGACTCACCGACAGGCCGATGCAGGAGCTGTTGAGCCGGATCAACGCTGAACTGTCGGTCTACACCGGATTGGTGGAGACCGCGCGCACCAACAACAGGGCGAGCAACCCCGTCGGCGCCTCGTATCTGAGCGAGGCGTCCGCGCTGATGCAGCGGACCATCCTCCCGGACGCGCAACTCCTCTACCAAGAGACGTCCAACCGCGTCGATCAGGAAGCGAGCGCATCGACGCGCGTGCCGTTCCCGGTGATTCTCATCGTGTTGGGCACCATGATCGGCGGCGTCTTTGCGCATCGCTGGTTGTCCAAGAAGACTCGACGCATGATCAATCCCGGCATGCTGGCCGGCGGGTTGGCCCTGCTGCTTATGGTGGTTTGGGTGGGTATCGCACTGGCCGTCTCCGCCTCGCTGGGCACCGACGCCCGCAATGGCGGCGCCCACTCGCTCAAAACCATCACCCAGCTGGTCATCTCGGCACAGCAGGCCCGGGCGGACGAGACCCTTGCACTCATCCGACGCGGTGACGAAAGCATCCGCAAGGAGTCGTACTACAAACGCATCGACGACATGGAACGCAATATCGGCGAGTACCTGTCGAACCCCGACGCCATCGCCCGCACAGACCTGGAGAAGGCGCAACAGCTGCTGGTCAGATGGCGGCAGGCCGATGATCGGATCAACGCCTACATTGCCGTCGGCAATTACCAGGCTGCGACCCAGGTGGCGCTGGGCAGCAGTGAAACAGATTCGACACCGGCCTTCGACAGTCTCGACGCGGCGCTGCGCTCCGCCGGACAAGACAGCCGACACCAACTTCGGACGGGAGTGCTCAACGCTGAACGTGCCTTGACGCTGTCGTCGGCCGGCGCGTTGATCCTTTCGGTGGGTGGAGCATTGTGCGTCGGAGTCGGGCTGTGGCCGCGTCTGAGCGAGTACCGATGATGAGAACAACGGCACTCAAACTCGGCGCACTGGCGATCACCGCGGTCATGCTGGCCGGATGCTCCACGCCGGAGAATTCCACCCCGCTGCCGCAACTGACGGTGCCGCGGCCCACTCCGGCGGAAATGACCGAGCAGGAACCCAGCCGCGCGCTCCTGGACAAGGTAGACACCTCATGCGGCCCCACGGCGAGCCTGCGACCCACCAATGACAAGGCCGCCAACGACGACGCCGTCGCGGCGATTCGCAAGCGGGGACGACTCATCGTCGGACTGGACATTGGAAGCAATCTGTTCAGTTTCCGCGATCCGATCACCGGCGAGCTGACCGGCTTCGACGTCGACATCGCCGGGGAGATCTCGCGCGACATCTTCGGCACCCCCGAGCGGGTGGAGTACCGGATCCTGTCCTCGGCCGATCGCGTCGCCGCGTTGAAGAACTCGACCGTCGACATTGTCGTCAAGACCATGACCATCACCTGCGCACGCCGTAAGGACGTCAACTTCTCGACGGTGTATCTGATGACGTACCAACGGATTCTGACCTCACGGGATTCAGGTATCACCAATGCGCAGGACCTCTCCGGCAGGCGGGTATGCGCCGCACGGGGCACCACCTCGTTGAACCGGCTCTCGCAGATCACGCCGCCCCCCGTGATCATCTCGGTGGTCACCTGGGCGGATTGCCTTGTGGCACTCCAGCAACGACAGGTCGACGCGGTGAGCACCGACGACTCGATTCTCGCCGGCTTGATGTCCCAGGACCCGTATCTACACATCATCGGGCCCAATATGAGCGATGAGCCCTACGGGATAGGCATCAAGCTCGACAACACCGACCTCGTCCGGTTCGTCAACCGCACCCTTGAACGCATCCGGCGCGATGGAACGTGGAATGCCTTGTACCGTAAGTGGTTAAGCGTTTTGGGCCCCGCACCCGCACCTCCGAGCGCAAGGTACCGGGACTGATGAGCGAAGATCCGGACGAGCTAGAAGAGCCGGCCGAGGACGAGGGGCCGGGCACCCGACCCGCGTCCCTGGCCGACCTGGATGTCGACTCCGCATCCACCATGCGCCCCATGTCGACCCGCGCCGTATTCCGGAGCGCCGAGGCCACCCAGCCGGCGACGCAACCCACCACCCAGCCGGAGGTCCGCGCCACCACCACTCGGGTCCGGCTCTCCCCCATCCGGCGGCTCGGCGGCGGACTGGTCGAGATCCCGCGCGTTCCGGAAATCGATCCGCTGTCTGCGTTGATGACCAATCCGGTTGTCGAGGAATCCAAACGGTTCTGCTGGAACTGCGGGAAACCGGTCGGACGCTCCGAAGACAAGCATGACGAGCACAGTGATCGCCCCGCGCAGAGTGAAGGCACCTGCCCTGCCTGCGGTTCCAGCTTCTCGTTTCTGCCACAACTGAATCCGGGTGATGTGGTCGCCGGACAGTACGCCATCAAGGGCTGCATCGCGCACGGTGGATTGGGCTGGATCTACCTTGCGGTGGACCGGAACGTCAACGACCGGCCGGTGGTACTCAAGGGCCTGGTGCATTCCGGCGACGCCGAGGCCCAGAACATTGCGATGGCCGAGCGGCGATTCCTCTCTGAGGTGGCCCATCCCTCGATCGTGAAGATCTTCAACTTCGTCGAGCACGCCGACCAGCACGGGAACCCTGTCGGCTACATCGTGATGGAGTACGTCGGCGGAACCTCACTCAAGCAGCCCAAGGGCAGCGCCCTTCCGGTCGCACAGGCCATCGCCTACATGTTGGAAATCCTGCCCGCACTGGGTTTTCTGCATTCCGTCGGGCTCACCTACAACGATCTCAAGCCCGAAAACATCATGGTCACCGAGGAGCAGCTCAAGCTCATCGACCTGGGCGCGGTGGCGTCGCTCAACGCCTACGGAAACCTTTACGGCACACCGGGTTACCAGGCGCCCGAGATCACCAAGACCGGGCCCACCGTCGCCTCGGATATCTACACGGTCGGACGGACTCTAGCGGTGCTCACCGTGCGGATGCCCACCCGCAAGGGCCGATACAAGGACGGGCTGCCGAACGACGACCCGGTGCTCACCAAATACGACTCTTTCCACCGATTCTTGCGCCGCGCCATCGATCCCGATCCGACCGCGCGGTTCGGCAGCGCCGAGGAGATGGCCACCCAGCTGGTGGGGGTGCTTCGCGAGGTAGTCGCATTGGACTCGGGCACGCCAAGGCCGGGCATGTCCACCCTGTTCAGTCCGTCACGGTCGACGTTCGGCGTTGATCTATTGGTGGCGCACACCGACGTATATGTCGACGGACTCGCCCACCCGCCCAGCCTGACAGCTCCAGATATCGTGACAGCGCTTCAGGTTCCACTCCTAGATCCCACCGACGTGGGTGCCGCGATCCTGCAGGCGACCGTGCTGAGCCAGCCCATACAGACCCTGGAATCGCTGAAGGCCGCGCGGCTGGGCCGGATCGACGCTGACGGCGTGGATCTAACCGAATCAATGGAACTTCCGCTGATGGAGGCGCGCGCTCTGCTCGATCTCGGCGATGTAGCGAAGGCCAACAGCAAGCTCGATCAGCTCGAAGACCGGGTAGGGACACCGTGGCGGCTCACCTGGTACCGCGGGATGGCGGCTCTCCTCAACGGCGACTATGACCAAGCCACAAAGCATTTCACCGCCGTGCTGGACTTCTTGCCCGGTGAGATCGCCCCGAAGATGGCACTGGCGGCGACCGCCGAACTGGCCGGCGACGAGAAGTATCTGGACCTGTACCGCACCGTCTGGTCCACCGACAACAGCGTCATCTCGGCCGGATACGGGCTGGCCCGCACCCTGGCCGCGAGAGGGGAACGGGCCGAGGCCGTGCGCATGCTCGACAATGTGCCGCCCACCTCACGGCATTTCACCACCGCGCGCCTCACCAGCGCGGTCACGCTGCTTTCCGGTCGAGAACTCTCGGAGGTTACCGAGGACGATATCCGCGAGGCCGCCCGCAGGGTCGAGGCACTACCCGAGACGGAACCCCGTGTGCTGCAGATCAGGGCACTGGTGCTCGGCACCGCGTTGGACTGGATGAAGACCAATCATTCGACGGGACACCACATCCTGGGCGTTCCGTTCACAAAACGCGGGCTGCGTCAGGGAGTTGAGCGGAGCCTGCGGGCATTAGCGCGCCGGGCTACCGAGCGCGCCCACCGTTACGCATTGATCGACCTGGCCAATGCCACCCGCCCGACTTCCTTGTTGTGAACCCCCTTTTCGCCGAGTGTGAGGGTGGTCAGAGAATCGCACCCACCGCCGCACGGGCGATGGCCAGTTCCTCATTGGTAGGCACAACCAACACCGTCACCCGCGATGAGTCGGTAGAGATACGGCGGGCCTCACCGGAGCGCACCAGGTTCCGATCCGGATCGATTTCAATCCCGAATACCTCCAGCCCTGCCATCGCATCGGCCCGCAGGACCGCGTCGTTCTCCCCAACCCCGGCGGTGAACGAAATGACGTCGGCGCCGCCCAGTGTCGCGATGTAGGCACCGATGTACTTGCGCAGCCGGTGTACGTACACGTTGTAGGCCAGCTGTGCAGCGGCGTCTCCGCCCTCGATCAGGCGGTGCACCTCACGAAAGTCGTTGGCGCCGCATAGTCCCAGCATGCCCGAGCGACGGTTGAAGAGGGTGTCGATCTCGTCGATGCTCATACCGTGGCGGGCCAGATGGAACACGATACCGGCGTCGATGTCGCCGGTACGGGTGCCCATCACCAGACCCTCGAGCGGGGTGAGCCCCATCGACGTCTCCACCGCCCGGCCGTGCAGGATCGCCGACGCCGACGCCCCGTTGCCGAGGTGCAGCACGATCTGGTTGATATCGGCGTACCCACGGCCCAGGAAGGCGGCCGCCTGCTGCGACACATACTGATGCGAGGTACCGTGGAAACCGTAGCGCCGCACACCATATCGTTCTGCGACGTCGCGGTCTAGCGCGTAGATGGCTGCCGCTGGCGGCAGGCTATGGAAGAACGCGGTATCGAACACCGCCACCTGCGGTACGTCAGGAAGCAATCGTCGGGCAACCTCGATGCCCTGCACTCCCGCCGGATTGTGCAATGGCGCCAGTGAGGACAGCTCCGCGATCTGCGCCACCACCGCGTCGTCGAGCACCGTCGGCTCATGGAACTTTTGGCCGCCGTGCACCACGCGATGGCCGACTACTTCGACGTCGTCGGTATCGATGGAGTCGAACACCAGCCTGAGCGCCTCTTCGTGGTTGCGGACGGGCTCCTCACCAATCCGCTCGACGAGCCCATGGGCATCGACTCGGCCCGATTCCGGTTCGATGAGTTGATATTTCACCGAGGACGAGCCGCAGTTGAGAACCAGTACTAGGCCTGATCCTCTTCGCGCGAGCTGCTCATCGGCGCTCATCGGGTCAGGTCCTGTGCCTGGATCGCGGTGATCGCCACGGTATTGACGATGTCCTCGACCAATGCCCCACGCGAGAGATCGTTGATGGGCTTGCGCAGCCCCTGCAGGACGGGCCCGATGGCGATGGCGCCGGCACTGCGTTGCACCGCCTTGTAGGTGTTGTTCCCGGTGTTGAGATCAGGGAAGATCAGCACCGTCGCCCGCCCCGCCACCGCGGAGTCGGGCATCTTCGTGGCAGCCACCGAGGGCTCGACCGCCGCGTCATACTGGATCGGCCCTTCGACCAGCAGCTCCGGCTGCCTGCTACGAACCAGTTCCGTGGCGATGCGCACCTTTTCGACATCTGCGCCGCTACCCGAGGATCCGGTGGAGTAGGACAGCATGGCGATCCGCGGATCGATGCCGAACTGTGCGGCGGTGCGCGCCGAAGAGATCGCGATATCGGCCAGCTGCTCGGAGGTGGGATCGGGCACGATGGCGCAATCTCCGTAGGCCAGTACCCGATCAGCCAAGCACATCAGGAAGATGCTGGACACCGTGTTGACATCCGGGTTGGTTTTGATGATCTCGAATGCCGGGCGCACGGTGTGCGCCGTGGTGTGTGCCGCACCCGAGACCATGCCGTCGACGATGCCGTTGTACACCATCATGGTGCCGAAATACGAGACGTTGCGCATGATCTCGCGGGCGCGGTCCCCCGTCATACCCTTGTGCTTGCGCAATTCGAAGTACTGGCCGGCGAACTGCTCGGCCAGCTCGCTGGTTTTCGGACTGACAACAATCGCGTTCGAGATGTCGACGCCAAGTTCGGCAGCCCGCGAACGAATCTCAGCCTCTTCACCCAGAATCGTCAGGTCGGCAACCTGTCGCTGCAACAGTCGCCCCGCTGCTTTGAGTATCCGATCGTCATCGCCCTCGGGCAACACGATGCGTTTGCGATTATCGCGTGCCCGGTCCAGCAGCTGGTACTCGAACATCTGCGGCGTGGTGACCGACGGAATCGGAATAGCCAGCTGGGCAATGAGTTCAGCACCGTCGACGTGCTTGTCCATCAGCGCCAGGGCCGTATCGATCTTGCGGGCCGAGGCGACCGTCACCCGGCCGCGGGCGTGCGCCGCGGCGCTCGCGGTCTCGAAGGTGCCGGAATCTGTCGCTATGATCGGCAGCCGCAGACCGAGCCCATCCACCAGGTCCGCGATCCGGGGGTGCAGCTTGAGCCCTCCGTTCAGAATGATCGCCGATAGGGACGGAAACCCCTCCGCCACATGGGCACTCGCTACAGCCAGCAGCACATCGGAACGGTCCGCGGGGAAGATGATTGCCTGCCCCTCGGTGAGTCGTTCCAGGACATGTTCGGCGGTCATCCCGGCGACCATAAAGCTGGTCGCCTCACGAGACAGCAGCGCTTCATCGCCGCTGACCAGAGAACCCTTGACGGCCTTCATGAGTTCCTCGACCGACGGAGAGACCAGCAGCGGCACCTCGGGCAGCACCCAGGCCGGCTTGCCGAACCGCAACAGCGCCTGGCACACCTCGTCCAATTGATCGGGGTTGCACCGGTTAGCAATGATGGCTGCCGTATGCGCACGCTGCGCCTTGAGCTCCCCCAGACAGACCTCGGCGAGGGCCGCGACCTCTTCGGGAGTTCGACCGAATCCCTTGATGGTCAACAGCACCGGCGCACCGAGGTTGACCGCGATGCGGGCGTTGGTGCTCAACTCGCTGGGGCTGGCGACATCGGTGTAGTCGCTGCCCACGATCACCACCGCATCGCAGCGTTCGGCGACCGCGTGGTACCGGTCGACGATCTCGGCGATGGCAGCGTCCGGGTCCTGGTGCACATCGTGGTACGAGACGCCGAGGCAGTCTTCGTAGGCGAGGTCGGCCGTGCTCTGTTCAAGCAGCAGCTCCAGGATGTAGTCCGCGCTCTCCCCGGCGCGCGCGATGGGGCGGAAGACGCCCACCCGCGCCACAGATGCTGCGAGGCGATGGAGCACACCCAACGCGACAGTGGACTTTCCAGTGTCGCCTTCGGGGGATGCGATGTAAATGCTCGAAGCCTTGGGCTCGGTCATGCGCGCCTTTCTACGCCGATGAATCGCAGCGTCACGATCTTGAACGGTCGCAGGGTCAGCTGAATGTCGTTGCCGTCGAAACTGACTGCCTCGGACTCTCCAATGGAACGCTCCAGCAGGTCGGTGACGACCACCCGTCGGTGATCGAAGTTCGCCACGAGCTTCGCTCCGGCCCGTCCACCATGGGATTCATAGAGCCGCACGATGACGTCTCCCGAGCCATCGAGCGCCAGCTTCACCGACTCCACTGCGATGGCCGGATTATCCACGCTGACAAGGGGTTCGACGCTATCTACCCCGCCCTCGACGATTCTCGGGTCGAGGTTGCGCCGGTAACCCTCCTCCACCGCGTCGCCGATCATCGCGCCGGGTCGCACCGAGAACCTGAGCCGATGCCGCCCCTGATCGCAATCGGGGTCGGGGAAAAGCGGGGCGCGCAACAGCGACATCCGCACCACCGTGGTGGACCCCCGTCGCCCGATATCGTGCCCATAGGTCGAGTCGTTGGCCACCGCCACGCCGTACCCCGGCTCACCCACATGCACCCATCGGTGCGCGCAGATCTCGAACTTGGCCTCGTCCCACGAGGTGTTGGCATGCGTCGGCCGGAACACGTGCCCGAACTGGATTTCCGAAGCGCTGCGATCGGCCTGCACGTCGAAGGGGAAGGCCAGCTTCAGTAGCTTCTCGGATTCGTGCCAGTCAATATCGATATCGATAGCCAGCGACGGCGATCCCTCGCGCAGGATGATCCGTTGCACAAGACGCGAATTCCCGAATGCCCGCTCGATGACCAGCACGTCGTCCTCGACGGCGATCGACTCCGCGGAGGTCAGATTGGTAACGGTGTTTCGGTAGAACCCGTCGATATCCCAGGCGTCCCATTGGTTCGGGGTATCGCGATGCAATTGCAGCAGATTGCCGGGCGCGGCCATCGCCTCCCGCCCTGTCGCGGCGTCGATGAGCGAGACCAAGAGACCGTCCGTATCGAACTCGGCGGCGAGAAGTCCATTGTCCAACCGGAATCCACCCAACACCTTGGTGGGTGTGACCGACCGCGGTTGCTCGGCGACCGCGGCGCCCAACGCGGATACCCCGTCGCGATCGTGTGGGGACGCATTAAAGACGAGTGTCCGATCACCCGTGCCCGCCAGGGCCTGAGTGGCCGCGTCGATGATCACGTCAAGCCGTTTGGCAATCGCCGCATAGTTACGTTCGGCGTCCCGGTGTACCCAGGCGATGGAGCTTCCCGGCAGGATGTCGTGGAACTGCTGCAGCAGCACCAGTTTCCAGATCTCGTCCAGCTCGGCGTGCGGGTACTCAAAACCGGCGCGCACCGCGGCCGTCGCCGCCCACAGCTCGGCTTCACGCAGCAGATGCTCGCTGCGGCGGTTGCCCTGCTTGGTGTTCGCCTGCGACGTGTAGGTGCCGCGGTGCAGCTCCAGGTAGAGCTCGCCGGACCAGCGGGGCGGGTTGGCATATTCGGCCTGCGCGGCCGCGAAGAAATCGGCCGGGGTGCCCAAAGACACCGTCGGCGATCCTTCCAGCGAGCGCTTTCGTGTTGCATAGGCCAGCATTTCGCGGGTGGGGCCGCCGCCGCCGTCCCCATAACCGAAGGGCACCAGCGACATGGTGCCGGCACCGGAGTCGCGATAGTTTCGCTGGGCATGTGCGAGGTCTCCGCCGCCAAGGTCGGAGTTGTAGGTGTCGACCGGCGGGAAATGTGTGAACACCCCGGTGCCGTCGATCCCTTCCCAGATGAACGTGTGGTGCGGCATCCGGTTAACGGAATTCCACGAAATCTTCTGCGTCAGAAAATACTTCGACCCCGAGGCGGCGACGATTTGCGGCATCGCGGCGGAATACCCAAACGAATCGGGTAGCCACACCTCAGGAGTGTCGATTCCGAACTCGTCGAGGAAGAACTGCTTACCGGCCACGAATTGGCGCGCCATTGCCTCGCCGCCGGGCATGTTCGTGTCGGCCTCGACCCACATGCCGCCCACCGGAATGAACTGGCCCGCAGCAACTTTCTCCTTGATGCGAACGAAGAGGGTGGGGTACTTGTCCTTGATCCAGGCGTACTGCTGCGCCGACGAACAGGCGAACCGGAAGTCGGGATTCCGGTCCATCAGGTCGACCATGTTGGAGAAGGTGCGCGCACACTTGCGGACCGTTTCACGGACCGGCCACAGCCAGGCCGAGTCGATGTGGGCGTGCCCGACGGCAGTAATCCGGTGCGCGCTGGCATACGCGGGACGCGAGAGCACCTCGGCGAGCTCGGCACGCCCGTCGGCCGCGGTACCCGCGAGATCGTCGGGATCCACCGTGTCCAGCATGCGCTCCAGGGCGCGCAGAATCTCGTGCCGGCGCGGCAGATCCTCGGGCAGCGTGTGCATCAGCCCGTCGAGGGTCGCGATGTCCTGCAGCAGCCCCCACAGGTTCAGGTCACGCAGCCCGAGGTCGACACCGCCCAGCCGATACAGCAGTTCTTCACCGCTGGTTGCCTTGTCCCCCAAGGGCATTGGCGACCAGAAGTGCTTACCGATGTCGGGGTTCGCGGCGGCTTCGATGTACAGGTCCACCGGCGCGACCGGGTCGTCGATCGGCACGAACGCGTTGCGCGGCGCGATCCCCTTCACCACGGTGCCGTCGGGCCGGTACACCAAACCCTCGGCGTTGAAGCCCGGGCCTCCGGTGAAACCGAGCTCCACCCGCAGCTCGGGTGCACCGTCAGAGCGGTGGCGCCAATGCTCCGGAACAGTTCCCGTCACATGCAGCCACATGGTCGACCAGGGCGCACCCCACGGCGTCCCCGGGGCGATCTCGCTGAAATCGTGCGTCACCGCCTCGGTGAACGGCACCGGCTCCCCTGGCACCACCCACGCGGTCACCGTCAGTGGCGCCGAATCCACGTAGACGGCACAGTTCAGCCGCTTGTCGACGAAACGCCGAATGCGGTCCTCGATAATTCGCCGGTCGTCATGCATAGCCCGACCCTATCGGCTCGCCAACTTAGCTCTGGGCGCTCTCGCCGAGACGCACCGTCACCGTCACACGTCCGTTGTCTTCGCGTTTCGCGATACCGAATCCGGGCACGTCAACCCCATTGAGCCGGAGCTGCAGGGGCCTGCCCTCGCCGAGGAAGTTGCGCCACCACGTCTTGGAGTCGGGAATTCCGACCCAGATCACGATGTCGTCTCCCGAGCGCCAGTAGTTCACCGGAGTACTGAAGATCTGTCCGGATCGCCGCCCGGTGTAGGTGACGACGGTGAAGTATCGCCCCGCCAGACTGCGTAGTCCCGGCACGTTCAGCGCCATGATCGGCACGGTGTTCACCGCGTCCACGAAACGTCGGAGAAGGCTCATGCCAGCTTACGTAGACGAGGTTCCAGATCGTTCTTGAAGAGCTCCAGGAAGCGCTTCTGGTCGTGGCCGGGCGCGTGGAAGACCAGGTGATTCAGTCCCCATCCGACGTAGTCGGCGACCTTGGCGACGGCCTCATCGGGGTCGGAGGCGACGATCCAGCGCTTGGCGACCTGCTCGATGGGCAGCTCGTCGGCGGCGCGCTCCATCTCGATGGGGTCGTGGATGCTGTGCTTCTGCTCGGGCGTCAGCGACAGAGGCGCCCAGAAACGCGTGTTCTCCAGCGCCTTCTCCGGATCCGGGTCGTAGGAGATCTTGATCTCGATCATCCGGTCGATGTCGTCGAAGGACTTCTCCGCCACCGCTGCGCCTTCCTTGACCGCGGGGATGAGCTTGTCCTTGTACAGCTCCTCGCCCTTACCGGAGGTGCAGATGAATCCGTCGCCCGCGCGGCCCGCGTACTTGGCGACGACGGCGCCGCCCGCGGCGATGTACACGGGAATGCCGCCTTCGGGCACGTCATAGATGGCGGCACCCTTGGTGCGGTAGTACTCGCCCTCGAAGTCGACGCGTTCGCCGGTCCACAGCTCGCGCATCAGGCGCACCGACTCCCGCAGCCGCGCAAAACGTTCCTTGAACTCCGGCCATTCACCGATAAAACCGGTGGCGATCTCGTTGAGCGCCTCACCGGTGCCCACACCCAGGAAGATGCGGCCCGGGTAGAGACAACCCATGGTGGCGAACGCCTGCGCGGTCACCGCGGGGTTGTAGCGGAAGGTCGGGGTGAGCACCGAGGTGCCCAACTGCAGACGCTGCGTGCGCTCACCGACGGCGGTCATCCAGGCCAGCGAGTACGGGGCATGGCCACCGTTGTATCGCCACGGCTGGAAGTGGTCGCTCACCGTGGCGCTGTCGAAACCGTGAGACTCGGTGGCGACCGCCAACTCGACGAGCTCACGTGGCGCGAACTGCTCCGCCGACGCCTTGTATCCCAGCTTCAGTTCCCGTGCCATCCGCGCGCTCCTCGCCTCAACCGTCCATGCCGCTCTTCGCGCAAGCGGCTCATCGTCAGAGTTCTCCAACCACCCTAACCACACCCCGGATACGCTCCATTCCATGGTGGAAATCACCCAGGTCAGCGACGCCGTGCACGTGGTCAACGGGGAAGCGGTCAACTGGGTCATCGCATCCGACGAATCCGGTGTCACGCTGTTCGACTCCGGCTACCCGGGCGATCGCGACGATGTGCTGAAATCCATTGCAGCGCTGGGCCATGGGCCGCAGGATGTGCGGGCGATCGTGTTGACGCACGGGCACATCGACCACATGGGCACCGCAATCTGGTGGGCCGCTGAGCACCGGGTCCCCATCTACGCCCACAGCACTGAGCTGGGCAATGTACGGCGCGACTATGTCGACCAGGCAGATCGTCTCCACGTGCTGCTGAATCTGTGGCGCCCGGGATGGCTGCCGTGGGTCATTCACGCGATGCGCCTCGGCGCCGGGGTGCGCGACGGCATTCCTTCGGTTCAGCCCGTCGGCCCCGAGCTCGCGGTACTGCCGGGCGCGCCGGTGCCCATCCCCACCCCCGGGCATACCGGAGGGCACTGCTCGTTCCTGGTCGCCGGTCACGTACTGGTGGTGGGCGACGCCATCATCACTGGGCACCCGATCGCGGCGCGGTCCGGGCCACAGCTGCTGCCCACCCCGTTCACCAAGGACATGGAGCAGGCGCGCCGCAGTGTCGAGGCGCTGGCCGATGTGGACGCCGATGTGTTGGCTCCCGGTCACGGCCCGGCGTGGACGGGCTCACTGCGCGATGCGGTCGAGATCGCCCTGAGTCAGTGAGCCGATGGGGTCGAGCCCCAGATTCTCGCGCAGCGTCTCGTGCTCGTACTCGGCCCGGAATGCGCCACGCTCCTGCAGCAAGGGCACCACGGTGTCCACGAAATCGTCCAGCCCATGCGGTGTCAGGTGCGGGACGAGAATGAATCCGTCGCAGGCATCGGCCTGTATGTAGCGGTCCACCTCGGCGGCCACCTGTGACGGGGTGCCGATGAACTGCTGGCGCGAGGTGACCTCCTTGATCAGCTCGCGGATAGACAAGTCCTTGGCCGCCGCGATCTCACGGTATTTCGCGGCGATCTCCCGCGGGTCGCCGTGCCGCGCCTTGCCGCGGGTGATCGAGGCGTCCCCGGTGGGCTCGACGTCAGGCAGCGGCCCGTCCGGGTCGTACTCGGAAAGGTCACGGCCCCATACCTGTTCGAGATACGCAAGAGCAGTCTGCGGGCCCACCTGCTGATCCCTGATGTATGCCGCCTTCTCGACCGCCTCGCGTTCGGTGTCCCCGAGCACATAGGCGGCCCCCGGAAAGACCTTGAGCTGATCCGGGTTTCGTCCGTGTGCGGCGGCGCGGGCCTTGACGTCGGCGTAGTACCTCTGCCCCGCCGGAATCGAGGAGTGAATAGTGAACAGCGCATCGGCATGCTTGGCGCCGAAGTCGCGCCCGTCCGCGGAATCACCCGCCTGCAGCAGCACGGGATGGCGTTGGGGAGAAACGGGTGCGGTCGCCACTCCACGCACCGTGAACTGGGATCCCTTGTGGTCGACGGGGTGAATCTCCTCGTCCCAGCTGTCCCAGAACTTGCGCGCCACGGTGATGAACTCCTCGGCGCGGTGGTATCGGTCGGCGTGGTCCAGGAATCCACCGCGCCGGAAGTTCTCGCCGGTGAAGGCATCCGAGGAGGTGACCATGTTCCAGCCGGCCCGGCCGTCCGACAGATGATCCAACGTGGCGAATTGCCGTGCAACGTTGAAGGGTTCATTGAAGGTGGTGTTGATGGTGCCCACCAGCCCGAGTCGGTCGGTGACGGCGCCCAGGGCGGCGAGCACGGTGAAGGTATCCGGCCGACCGACGACGTCCAGGTCGTAAATCCGGTCGCGGTGCTCGCGCAGGCGCAGGCCTTCGGCGAGGAAGAAGAAGTCGAACAGCCCTCTTTCGGCGGTGCGCGCGAGATGCACAAAGGAGGCGAAGTCAATCTGGCTGCCCGAGGCGGGATCCGACCACACCGTGGTGTTGTTGACCCCCGGAAAGTGAGCGGCGAGATGAATGGGCTTGCGGTCCTTTCCTTCCCGGATCTCTGTCATATCAGCCCCCATTCCTTCGCGATCAGCTCATAGGAGCGCAGCCGGTCCTCGTGACGATGGGTGATGGAGGTGATGACGAGCTCGTCGGCGCCGGTGACCCGCGCCAAGGCCTCGAGCCGCTCGGCCACCTGACCCGCATCGCCGACGAATTGAGTATCGACACGATCCTGCACCTGTTGGCGTTCTTCAGCCGTGAGTGGTTGCGCATCATCGGGATTGGGATAGGGGATGGCGCCGTGTCCGGATCGGATGGAGTACACCCACTGCCCGAAGGTACTGGCGAGGTGGCGCGCGGTCCGCTCGTCATCGGCGGCGACCGCATCCGCGGAGACGATCACATAGGGCACCGGGCGTGCTTTCGAAGGCTTGAACGCGTCGCGGTATGCCTCGACAGCTTCCAGGGTGGACCATGGGGTGGTGTGATAGCTCGCCACGAAGGGCAGTCCCCTCCGGGCCGCGACCTGTGCCGATTCTCCCTTGCTGGAGCCGAACAGCCAGAGCGGCAGGTCGGCACCCTCACCCGGACGGATATGCAGCGCAACGCCTTCCGGGCTGACGTAGGTGCCGTCGAGGAAGGCCTGGATGTCGGCCACCTGCTGTTCGAAGTCGGGGACCTGCGCACCGGGCTGCTGCAGAGCGGCGACCGTCGCCCGCAGCTTCGGGTTGTCCTTGATCCCGAATTCCGCGGGCGACCGCGGGATCAGTAGACCGTCCACCTCACGTGCGGGCGCGGGTTCGGGCTTCTTCTCGTTTCCGGCGAGTCGGTCCCTGATCCGGTGGCCGGTGCGCCCCAGTCCCAGATCGATGCGTCCCGGGTGCAAGGCGTCGAGGATGCCGAAGCTCTCGACCACCGCCGCCGCCGTGGTGGAGGCGACCTGGACCGCGCCGGCGCCCACCCGGATGCGGCTGGTGGCGGCGGCCACCTGCGCGATGACCAGGGCGGGCGCGGCGCTGGCCACCGCGACGAAATGGTGTTCGGCGAGCCAGTATCGCCGGTATCCCCACGCCTCGGCGCGCTGGGCCAGATCGACCGAATGACGCAGTGCCGTCGCGGCATCCGATCCTTCGCTGACCGGAGACAGGTCGAGAACAGAGAGTGGGACGTTCATGCCGACTTCCTTGCATAGCGGTTGGTGGCAGTGGGCAGGCCGAGCCGTTCGCGCAGCGTTCCGTTTCCATACTCGGCGCGGAACCCGTGGTGCGCCTGAAGAAGGGGCACAAGTTCGTCAACTACGACCGGAATATCGAGCGCATTGACGGCAGGCCGCAGGCGTACACCGTCGATCCCCCACTCGCGCCACTGGGCGATGAGGTCCGCGAGTTCCGCGGCGGACCCGGTGAATATTGCTGCATCCGAACGAAACTCGTCGTCACGCCGGAAGGAGACCACCAGGTCCGCCAGCACCTTGATGGCGCGATGGCCCGCCGTATTGTGCAGTCGCACGGGGATCTCGGCGGCGGAGGCCCCGTCGTGCGGCGTGACAAAGACGAGGTCGGCATTCTTGGCGGCGAATGCCTGCCCGGGCCGGCTGCGCGCGAGGGCCGCTACCACCGATTGGCCCTGCGGGGACCGCGGGGTGATGGAGGGACCCTTCACCGAAAAGAATCGGCCCTCGAAGTCGATATAGTGCAGCTTGTCGCGATCGACGAAGCGACCTGTCGCCACGTCTCTGATCTCGGCGTCGTCCTCCCAACTGTCCCACAGCCGTCGTGTCACCTCGACGGCGTCGGCGGCCTCGTCGAGCAGATCTGGTAGCGGCAGGACTTTGGTGCGGCCGAACACGGCGGCCTCGTCCTCGGTGTCGGCGATGGTCACCTGCCAGCCGGCGCGTCCCCCGGACACGATATCCAGGGTGGCAATCGATTTGGAGATGTGAAACGGCTCGTTATGGGTGGCCGGCGCGGTCGGGATGAGGCCGATGTGGGTGGTCGCTGGGGCCACTCGCGCGGCGGTCAGTATCGCGTCGAGACGCCCAGCGGGGGTACGGGCGAACGAATCTTCGAAGGTCACGAAATCCAGGAGTCCACGCTCGGCGAGTTGGACCTGTTCGGTCCAGTACCTCCCGGTAAACGGACCGGCTGAGTGTTGCTCGGCTCGCGGATGCCATCCGTATCCGTCCAGTGCCAGCCCGAGGAGTGTCGTCACAGTTGGCTCAACGTCCGCGAACCGGGTGATGACGGCGTTAATCTCACCCTGAAGGAAAAGGGCCCTCTGCTACTGAAGATCTAGCCGCCGAACTCCTCTTCCGCGCGTGGCCGGTAGTAGCTCCACGGCTGAAACCTTTGTGGACGTTGCGAAACCATCTCTGACAGCAGATCGAGTTGGTATCGCGCCCTATCCACACGCGGATCGTCGTCGATGGCGTCCAGTGTTGCTTTGATATCGGCGACGGCCTTGCGCACCTGCCGCGGCAGGTTCATGTCCGGATCCATCACAGCTCCTGATCGACTCGAATGTGCGTCCACGCAGAGAATCCGTGCGAATTCTCTGCCTGAGCGCACACTCGCGAGGGGTCTCCCTAGAGGTCCTTCTCGAAGGGATGGATACCGATCTCCTCGGCAGACAAGCTCAGGTCGTAGAGCGGCTGATACCCCGCGGAGAGGTACAGCCCCGTGGCTTCTGGTTGGCGCGGACCGGTGGTGAGGTAGATGCGTCGGTACCCACGGCCACGGATCTCCAGCTCCAACTCGGCCAGGGTGCGGGCCGCCAGCCCCTGGCGACGGTGGGCGCTGGAGGTCCAGATCCGTTTGAGTTCAGCAGTATCCGCGTCGTATCGCTGGAACGCACCGCCGGTGACGGCGACACCGGCCTTCACACCGATCAGCAGTCCGCCGTCGGGTGCCGAGAACTTCTCCGCCGGATAATTGACGAGCAGGTCGCGGTGCTCGTCAAGGGTTCCGCCGTACCGGGTGCTGTACTCCACTGCCAGCTCGGCCAACAGCGGGGCCGCCAAGGGATCGCGCTGATCGACCGTCACGAACCGCAGCAGTTCCTCGCACGCCGTCATGTCATCCTTGCCTGGGTAGTCCGCGGGGATTGATCTGCGACGCGGTAAGCGCCTCGTTCTCCAAGCCCCAGCGCTGCAGCACCTTACGATACGTGCCGTCGGCGATGGCATGGTTGAAGGCATCGGCGACAGCGCGCACCAGGCCGTTGTCCTTCTTGGTGAGGACCGCGATCTCACCCTGCAAGTCCTCCCCCGCACCCGAGAAGGTGCCAACCAACTTCGTCTTCCCAGTTGCCCCCGAGTGGAACACCGCCGTCGGGTTAGGCCCCACATAGGCGTCAATGCGACCGGATGCCAGCGCCAGGTAGTACCCGGTGGTCTGCTGGAAATACTTGAGATCGGCCGGGGGAAGACCCGCCGCAACGTTCTGTTCGTTCCAACGGATCAGCAGCGACTCCTGGTTGGTACCAGAGCCCACACCGATAATCTTTCCCGCAATATCCTTGGCGCCCTGTACCTTCCAGTCCAACGAGGCACGGGACTCGAAGGTGACGTTGTCGAGCCGATAGGTGGCGAAGTCGAACTTCTCCTTGCGTTCCTCGGTCACCGTCACATTGGAGATGAAGGCGTCGACCTCACCCGAGTCGACCTTGACGAAGTTCTGCGCCCAATCGGCCGAGCGCAGATCGACACGCAGACCCAGAATGTCCGCGACCAGATAAGCGATGTCCGTCTCGATCCCGATCATCGTCTTGTCATCGTCGGCGTAGAAACGCAGCGGCGGCGCTGAATTGGCATCGCCCGTAACGATCAGCGTCCCGCGCGTGCGGATCGCGGCGGGCACCTCGGCGGCGATGCCATCCACACTGGGAACCCGCACCCGGTCCTGGTGCGGGCTCAGGTTGAAGGACGACGAAGCGGCCGGGTCGACAGCGGGAACACACCCGCTCAGGGTGAAGATCGCGACAGAAAGCAGGGCGACAAGGACTTTCACGTCAGCACTTTCGACAGGAAACCCGCGGTCCGCGGATGCGTCGGGTTGTCCAGCACCTGTTCGGGTGGCCCTTCCTCCACGACCGCACCGCGATCCATGAAAACCACGGTGTCGGCGATCTCCCGGGCAAGGCCGATCTCGTGGGTCACGATCACCAAGGTGGCACCGTCTCGGGCGAGCTGGCGGATCACATCGAGCACCTCGGTCACCAGCTCGGGATCCAGTGCCGAGGTGGGCTCGTCGAAGAGGATGACCTTGGGCTGCAAGGCCAATGCGCGCGCAATCGCGACCCGCTGCTGCTGCCCACCGGAGAGTCGTCGCGGATACTCCGCGGCCTTGTCGGCGACGCCTACCCGTTCCAGCAGCCGGGTCGCCTGCGCCACCAGCTCGCCGCGCGGGGCTCGCCGCGCGGCCAACGGAGCCTCGATGACGTTTTCCAGCACCGTCAAATGCGGGAACAGATTGAAATTCTGGAACACAAAGCCGACCTGTGCTCGCTGGCGCAGGATGGCTCGCTCGGACAGCTCGTAGAGCACCGAGCCCCGCTGCCGGTATCCGATGAGCTCGCCGTCGATGCGCACCGTCCCGGAATCGACCTTCTCGAGATGGTTCAGGGTGCGCAGCAGGGTCGACTTTCCCGACCCGGACGGCCCGATGATGACAGTCACTTCCCCCTGCCGCACAGTCAGATTCACATCGCGCAGCGCGATCACTTGTCCGTAGGATTTGTGCACCCCGCGCACCTCGATGGCGCTCACCTGCTCGTGCCCCGGGCGTAGTGCCGCTCGATGTAGTGCTGCACCACAGTCAGCGCCGAGGTAATGACGATGTACCAGACCGTCGCCACCATCAGCAGCGGAACCACGCGCCCGTTGCGCCCGAAGATCACCTGCACCTGGTAGAACAGATCGGCGATCGCCATGGTCGACACGATCGACGTCCCCTTGACGAGGCTGATCACCTCGTTGGCGGCATTGGGCATCACAGACCGCATGGCCTGCGGCAACACGATCCGGAAAAACTGGCGATGTCGCGGAATACCCAAGGCGGCAGCCGCTTCCAATTGACCCTCGTCGACGGACAGGATCCCGCCGCGGATGATCTCGGCGAAGTAGGCCCCTTGGTGCAGCGTCAACCCGATCACCGCAGCCGTCAGCCCGCTGAGCAGCTCGTTGGTGTCGATGGTGATCAGGCTGGGCCCAAACGGAATCCCGAAGCTGATCGTGTCGTAGAGGTAGGCGATGTTGAACCAGAACAGCAATTGCACAATCAACGGAATCGACCGGAATATCCACACATACGTCCACGAAATGACCTGTAGGACCGGATTCTTGGATAGGCGCGCCGCCGCCAGCGCGACACCGAGTACAAACCCCAGCACCGTGCCGTACGCGGTCAGCCGGAGCGTCAGCCACAATGCGGCGAGCACCGACTTGGCGGTGAAGTACCGCGCGAAGGTCGGCCAGTCCCATCCAGGGTTACGAACCAGCCCGTGAACGAACATCGCCACGAACAGCAGCGCCACCGCCGAAAGAATCCAGTTGGCCGGACGCGGACGGCGGCGCACCCGCAGCGCCGGCTCTGCAGCATCCGATGACACCCGCGCGCGCTGGAGCGCGGCAGGTACCGATGTCATGCGGTCGAACCTAGGAACACCGTCCAGTCCACAACAGTCTTTGGCTCCCTGCGAATCGAACGGACGGTGTCCGTCATGTCCGGACGGGGAAGCATCCGCGCTACCCGAATGTTCCAATAAGCCATGACGGAAATCCCCGCAGGCTTCGAAGATCTTCTAGAACAGCGGCTCTACGGCCATCTGGCCACGGTGGGCGCGGACGGCTCGGCGCAGTCCAGCCCCATGTGGTTCGACTGGGACGGCGAACGGCTGCGGTTCACCCACACCAAGAAGCGGGCCAAGTTCCGCAACATCCAGACCGAGCCGCGGGTGGCCTTCTCGATCTTGGATCCCGCCAACCCGTACCGGTATCTGGAGGTGCGCGGCACCATCGATCAGATCGACGATGATCCGACGGGATCCTTCATCCAGGAGCTGGCCCAGCTGTATCAGGCGCCGTGGGCAGGAACGAGCACCGGCGACGAGGCCGACCGGGTGATCCTGTACCTGCGGCCCACCAAGTTCGTGAGCCACGGCTAGCCCAGCGGCCCAAGCAGGCGCATGCACATATCGGTGGCCCTAGCCCCCAGTTCTGCTGCACTGCACCTATTTTCATCGGCAAGCCAGTCCTCCATGAGGAGGGTCACGCCGCCGACTCCGAACACGGCTGCCTCGAGCAGCGCCGGCTCCGGCTGGGATACCTCTGGCGCAATGGTCAGGAGAATCCCGCGCGCGATACGGTGCTGAAGGCTTCGGCGCTTGGCGGCCAGCCCAGGAAATCCGGCGACGTCAGAAGTGAGAATCCGCAGTACCGCCGGGTCTCCGATCGAGTGCTCGAGATAGGCCGTAAGGCCTGCCGTCAGCTGTCCATGCGGCTGGTCGCCAGCCACGCGGCCCGCTTCCGTCATGGCCGCGAACAGTTCGGAGAACACGTCGTCCACGATCTGAAGAACCAGATCTCCGATCACCGAGAACTGCTCGTAGAAGTACCGATCGGTCAGCCTCGTCCGGGCGCAGACACCTCGCACGGTGACCGCAGGCAGTCCATTGTCGCCCCATAGCTCGCGGCCCGCCCGCAGCAGAGCCACGCGCCGCTCGTCTTGGCGCTGCTCTCGTGTCTTTCCACCGTACGTGCGGTGGATCTGACCGTTCGTCACGCTGAAACGCCCTTCGTCTTGACATACGCAACCTACTCGCTAATGTTGAGGACACCCGTCATCAGAAACTGCCCGACAATGCGGTCTTGGAGATTTCATGACACTTGCGCCCGAGCATTCAGCCCCCGACACGGACTTCGACGAGCTCATCTCCCGCCCCTTCGAGTCCCAGCTGCACGAGTACGACTACGAGGTCACCGAAATCGACGGCACGCTCCCCGCCGATCTGACCGGGACGCTGTTCCGGATCGGGCCCGGCAAGTTCGAGGTCGGCACGACGGTGCTGCGCACCATGTTCGACGCCGACGGCATGGTGTCGCGTTTCATCCTGGACGGATCCTCGGTGCGCTTTACCAACCGATACGTCCGCACCCCACAGTTCAGGGATGGGCTGCAGCAGGGCCCGATGCGCCGCCGCGGCATCACCACCAACGCGCCTGGGATCTTCGGCAATCTCCGAGCACCGGCCAACACAGCGAACACAAACATTGTGTCGCTGGCCGGGGAAATGCTGGCACTCTGGGAGGGTGGCCCTCCCCACCGGCTGGACCCTGACACCCTGGAAACACTGGGTACCAACGACTTCGAAGGGAAGCTCGGATACGTCGGCGCCTTCTCGGCACACCCGAAATGGGACCCGGTCACCGGAGAGATGTTCAACTTCGGCCTGGATGTATTTCCGACCCCTCGGCTGCGCTGCTACCGCGTGAGCCCCAGCGGCCAACTCACACAAATCAACTCGGTGACACTCTGGGATATGGGATGGAATCATGACTTCGCGCTGACCGAGAAGTATCTCGTCTTCGTGTTAGATCCCATCCGCCCCAATATCGGACAACTCCTGCGCGGCAAGAGGTTCGACGAAAGCCTCGAGTACCAGCTCACCAACGGGAGCACCAAGTTCATCCTGGTACCCCGGGATGGCTCCAAACCCCTGATTTTCGAACATGATCCACAGCTGCATATCCACGTCACCAATGCGTTCCAGGACGGCCCCGACGCCGTCGTGGAATTCGTCAGGTATGAGAGCCTTGACTTCTTGCGACAGTCTCTGACGGCGGCCTTGGATCCCACACCGCACCAAAACCCCCACCACCACCTGGTCATCAGGGAATGGCCCGATAGTCATCTGGTTCGGTTCCGCATCTCGCCGACCGGAAGGATCACCGAGGAAGTGGTATCGCAATCTGCCAAAATTGAATTCCCCCAATATGACTGGCGGCGATCCACGCGCAACCACGACATCACGTACTGCGCGGGTACCCTGGAACGCATCGGGCACTACAACGGCATTTTCAAGTTCGACCATCGCACCGGCGCCATGACCCACTGTGACTTCGGAACGGCATCGGTATGTGAACCCATCTTCGTCCCGCGCGGTGTGGACTCCGCGCAGGACGACGGCTGGTTACTCACCGTGAATCATGACTTGGTCGAAAACCGTTCACAACTGATCGTCCTCGATGCACGTGATGTCGAGCGGGGACCGCTGGCGGTAGCGCACCTGACCCACCATCTGCCCATCGGGTTCCACGGCACCTTTACGCGAAGGGTCGCCGATCCGTTTGCGCCACTACCGCATCCAGATTTGTTGAGCTAGGCCTTCGACGGCCACCAGCTCAACTTGCCGAAGGCCTGCGCCAACGTCGGCACCATCAGGGTCCTGACGACGAAGGTGTCCAGCAAGATGCCCACCCCGATGATGAATCCCATTTGGACCATCTGAGTCACCGAGCCAACCATCATGCCCAGCAGGCTCGCGGCGAACACCAGCCCGGCCGAGGTAATCACCGAACCGGTCTGGCGCACGGTCCGGATGATGCCGAGCCGCATACTGCGGGCACTCTCCTCCCGCAGACGCGAGATGAACAGCATGTTGTAGTCGGCGCCGACGGCGACGACGAGCACAAAGGTCATGGCCGGGACTGCCCAATCCAGTTCTTGCCCAAGGAGAACCTGGAACACCAAGACACCGATGCCCAGCGACGCAACATAGGTCAGAACCACCGTGCCTAGCAGGTAGAGCGGTGCGACGACGGCTCTCAGCAGTAGACACATCACCACGAAGATGATGAGCAGGGTGACCCCGATGATCTCCCGCAAGTCGCTGTCGTAGGCCTTCTTGAGGTCGGCGTTGATGGCCGGGAACCCGCCCACCGACACCTTGGCACCGGCCAGCGAGGTATTGGGCGTGGCCTCAGTGCCGACGCGTTGCATGTCTCGGCTCAGCTGCATCGCCTCTCGCCCATAGGGATTGAGTGGCGACTGAATCAGGTACATCGCGGTGCGCCCGTCATCTTGGAGGAACGCCGCACTCAGATCCTTGAATCCGGGATTTTGCAGCATCGCACCCGGTACAGAAAACCCGGATGCCGCAGGTGAATTGGAGTCTTTGCTGATCCCCTGCAGGGTGACGGCGGCCTCACTCATGGACCGTACCGTGTCCTCCAGCTGGGTGTTCAGATCACGGATCCGCACGCCCATCGTCTTGACCGAGTTCATGTCCACGCCCAGCCCTTGCAGCTGCTGGAAGTATCCCGAGATCCGCTGGAACTTCTGTTCCATTTCGGGAAGTTTTGCCAGCAGCCCGCGAATCTGCTTGAACTGAGCGTTCATATCGCCGAGCAGCTGAGTGATGGTCTTACCACCGGTGACCGCCCGCACCGACTCGCGCAGACTCTCCACCGACGAGAGTGGGCCCTTGTCCCGCAACTCGACAAGCTGATCACGCAGCTTGACGCAGTCGGGTTGCGCCGGGCAGAACGGGGACTCTGCCAACGTCTGAGTCAACGACGCACCGGTGTCGAGCGCAGTGAACGTCGCCTCGACCGAGGGCCCCATCTTGGCCAGCTGGTCCACCAGGCCCGCCACCGAGCCCATCTGGGAGATCAGCGACTGGTACCGATCAAGCTGTCCCTCAAGCTCTTTGGCCATCGATAGCATCTGCGGCATCATCTGCTGCATCCGCGCCAGGTCCCCGTCGCCCAGCTCGTTGGTCATGGCCGACATGACGTCGGCGAGCTTGGACATCCGTTCGAGTTGGGGGCGTAGGTCCGCATTGACTTGACCGCTGGTCTTGTCGATCTGCGTGCCCATGTAGCCGATCTGCCACGCGAGCGTGGCCTGGGTGAGCTTGTTGCCGTCGGGTCTGGTGATACCCACCACCTTCCCGACGCCCTTCAGTTGCGAGATCCGCTCCGCCATCTGGTCGAGGTCGGCCAGGCCCCGAGGGGTGCGCAGATCCGAGTGCGCCTGCACCAAAAGATATTGCGGCATCGTCGAATTGGCAGGAAAGTGCGCATTGAGGGTGCGCATGCCCTGGGTGGACTGAGCCGATTCCGGCAGCACCTTCGCCATATCGAAACTGGGCCGGATGAAGGGCACGAACGCCGCGGCGCCCAGCAGAATCGCGGTGGCGAGGCCGAACACCGGCCACGGATGCCGCACAACGTTAATGCCCATGCGGTGCCAGTACCTGCCGGCGCGGTCGGGCCCCGGCATACCCAGCCCGCGCTTCGCAGCCAGGCTCAGCGTGGCCGGCAGCATCGTGGTGACCACGAAGAAGGCCACGATCACGCCCATCGACACCGCAGGTCCAGATGCTGCGAGGAACGCGAGTTTGGCGGTGAGCTGCGCGACATTCGCGATCGCGACCGTCGCGGCCGTCGCCAGGATGACTCGGGTCATCGACCCGCAGGCATGCGCCAGCGCATCCTCGGGCGTCTCGCCGGCCCGTATCCGCTCGTGATACCGGCTCACCAGGAACACCGTGTAGTTGACGCTGGCCCCCATCAGGACGGCCATCATCAGGGCTGCCGACACCGACGAGATCGGAACCCACCCACGATCGGCAAGGCCTGCGATGACGCCGCGGGCGATGAACAGACTCACCCCCATCACCAACAGTGGGAGCATCGCGGTGAACCACGACCGGAACACCAGCATCAGGATGAGGGCGATCAGGGCGACCGTCACGGCGCCGATCTTGGGCAAGTCACTCATTGCCGTAGTGCTTAAGTCGTTGACGGTCCCGGCGGCACCGGTGATGGTCGCCGTGGTCGCGCCGCCCGCGAACGTCTGTTTCACCAGATCGCCCACCGAGCGGTACGCCCGCTGCGCCAACGGAGTTCCCAGGTCGCCGGCCAGACCCGCCATCGCAAACCAGGTGGTGCCGTCCGCACTGAGCACCTGCTTGCGCGCCACCGGATTGTTGCGCACCCGCGGGTCGCCCAGCTGATCCTGAACGAAGGTGACGTACTCCTTGTTGGCATTCAGGCGGTCGATGAGCGCGGCATACCGGGCCTGCGCGTCGGCATCGAAGCCCCTATCGTTGTGCATCACGACGATGACCGCGTTGTCGATACCGGGACGGCCGAACGCCTTACCCATCTCCTTCATCGACGCCAGCGCCGGGCTCACCTCACCTGTCGGCAACGGGCTCACCGAGTGCTCGTTGGCCACCCGTTCCAGCTGCGGCCAGGCCGTGTTGACCAGGACCCCGACCGCAATCCAGGCCAGGATTACCAGCTTGGCGTGCTTCGCCATGAATCGGCCCGCCCGCTCGAATGCCGGACTGTACTGGTGCGACATCGTCGACTCCTCAGATCATCGGCGGGAAGGTCATGCTGGGCATACTCGGCACACCGGTCATAGGCATCACGGTGTATCGGAGGGTGAAGGTTCCGCCGAGGTCGTCGCCGACCACCATGACGGTGTACTTGGAGCTGAGGTAGGCGTCCTGGCCCATCACCGATTGATGTTCGAACCCGGCGTCCGTGAGCAGCTTGCCCGCCGCTGCCACGGCCGATGCGTCGACGCCGCTGACGGCCAGAGTTCGAGAATCGCCCGCGCCATCTTGGCGATACGTGCCTCTGACCACTGGGATATCGCGCGGAAAGTCTGCGGGAAGAATGCTGGCGCCGGGCGGAGGCGGCGGGATCGGCGTGACCGGCGGATACGTGGTGCGCTCCACGGCGCCCCCCACGAAATCGGACATGGAGCAGGCAGTTACTGCCGTCGTCATGACCACTGCGGCAAACACCAACACCGCGACATGGACGCGTCGTTGCGTCATGACGGGATACTACAAAGGAACTTCCCAGAGTGCTAGCCCCTGCTAACTAAAGCTAGCCCGAGTTAGCTCAGCGCCCGATCCAGGTCCGCAATGAGGTCCTCGGTGGACTCCAACCCGACCGACAACCGCACCACGCCATCGGAGAGCCCGATCGCGGCCCGCCCCTCGGGTCCCATCGCGCGATGGGTCGTGGTGGCCGGATGGGTGATGAGGGACTTGGAATCGCCCAAATTGTTGGAGATGTCGATGAGCGAGGTCCCGTCGAGCACCTCGAAGGCACGCCGCTTACCCGCGTCACCGTCGGCATCGAGTTCGAAGGTGACGACGGTGCCGCCGCCGCTCATCTGCCGCTTCGCCAGTTCGTGCTGTGGATGCGTCTGAAGGAACGGGTACCGCACCCAGCGGACCGCGGGATGCTGCTCCAAGAACTGCGCAATCTGCGCCGCGGATTCGTTCGAATGATTGACCCGAACCGCCAGGGTCTCAAGGCCTTTCACCAGCGTCCAGGCATTGAACGGGCTCAGCGCCGGCCCGGTATGCCGCATCAGCGTCTTGACCGGCCCCTCGATGTACTCGGTTTCGCCCAGGATCGCGCCGCCGAGCACTCGCCCCTGTCCGTCGATGTGCTTGGTGCCCGAGTAGACCACCACGTCGGCACCGAGCGGGATTCCCTGCTGCAGCAATGGGGTGGCAAAGACGTTGTCCAGCACCACCTTTGCGCCAGCGGCGTGTGCAAGCTGACACACCGCCTCGATGTCCACGAGCGATTGCATTGGGTTGGAAGGGGTTTCGAAGAACACGGCCTGCGTCGGAACGGACAGCGCCTCTTCCCACTGGGCGAGGTCTTCCCCGTCAACGAACACGGTCTCCACGCCCCAGCGCGGCAGGATCTCGTTGCAGACCACAAAACAGGAGCCGAACAGGCTGCGGGCGGCGACCAATCGGTCACCGGCGCCCAGCAGCGCACCCAACGCGGTGAAGACCGCCGACATGCCCGTGGACGTCGCAAATGCCGCCTCGGCGCCCTCGATCAGCCGCAGCCGCTCCTCGAACATCGAAACCGTCGGGTTGCCGTATCGCGAGTACACATAGCGGTCCACCTCGCCGGTGAACGCCCGCTCCGCGGCGGTCGCACTCTCGTATACGTAACCCGAGGTCAGGTACATCGCCTCGGCGGTTTCATCGAACTCGGAGCGCAGCAGGCCACCGCGCACGCCGATCGTCGCCTGGCTCACGCCGTCCGGAAGCGCCTTGGGGATCCGAACGGACGGGATGCCGTCGGGAGTCACGCTCATGACTGCCGCCAGGGCAGACCGATGGCACGCCAGCCGACGCCACCACGATGCCCGTGCTCGTCCAGATTGCCCTCGAATCCGTCAAGCACGTTGTAGGACGGGGCGATTCCAGCCTCGGTGGCCAGTTCCGCCGACCCGATCGAGCGGTTCCCGGAGCGGCACAGAAACACCACCGGACGATCCCCTGCCGTCACTCCGGCCGCGGCGAGCTCGTCGAGGAACTGCTCATTGCGTTCACCGTTGGAGCGCACCCACTCGACGTACACGACATCGCGCCCAAGCTCGGTCAGGTCGGGAATCCCGACCCACTTCCACTCGGCCGACGTGCGCACATCGACCAGCACGGCATCCGGGTTGTCCGTCAGCAGCGCCCACGCCGCCTCGGGGGTGATATCTCCTGCGTATCCCACGGAGAGCCAGTCTATTGGTATTGGGTGCACACCCTCCACGAGCCGTCTTCCTTGACGAAGGAGACATCGGCCGTGGGCTTCTTGTCCTCGGATTTCATGTAGTGATAGGTCACCTTCGCGGTAGCGGCATCCCCGCTCACCTTGATGTCCTTGACGTCATCGATATACCGGTTCCCGCGTGATGCCTCGGATTTGTCCTGCGCGGCAATCAGATTCTGTTCCGGCGTGACGACGGCCCGACAGCTGTTCGCCACATAGTCGGCGTACGCGCGTCGCTGCAATGCATCGTTCTGCGCGACGACCGTCCGCCCCACTCTGCCCTCTTCGGTGAGGCCGTCATCCGACCGGAAGATGACCGAAAGGGAGATACCGATCACCACGATCGCAAAGATCACCGCACCGGCGATAAACGGGCCGAGGCTTCCCCTGTCCTCTGGGTCTTCTGCGTCCGGCGCCTGCTGATCGGACGTCACCGCAGGTGCCTGGCGACCTGCTGCGCACGCCCGAGCGCCAGCGCAGTGTTGGGTGCGGTCGCCAGTCCCACCCCGACGCGCCGGCGCCGGTGGGATTCCGAGTGTCCAAAGACCAGAAGATCGCTCTCCGGTACCTGAAGCGCCTCGTCGAGCTGACGCGGCGAGGGGCCCTGCCCGTCGCCGTACACCACCTCGGCAGCTGCCGGCGACACCAAGATGGTGTCGATGGGCACACCCAGGATCGCGCGGGCATGCATGTCGAATTCAGAGAGCCGCTGGGATCGCACCGTCACCAACCCCGAGTCATACGGACGCGCACTCACATCGCAGAAGTACACCTCGTCGCCGCGGACAAACAGTTCGACACCGTAAACACCATGCCCGCCAAGGGCATTGACTGCGCGCGCGGCAATCGACCGGGCCAGCTCCAGGGCCGCCTGACTCAACGGCTGCGGCTGCCACATCTGCATGGCATCGCTTCCGCTTTGCCGGTGCGCGATGGGCTCGCAGAAGTACAGCCTGGTCGCGCCGCCAACCCCGGCCGTCCGGACCGTGAGCAGGGTGATCTCGTGGTCGATCTCTACCGCGGTTTCCACCAGCACCCGCTGAGTTCCCCCGACGCTTGACGCAATGGCCTGCTCCCAGGCGGGCTCGGCGTCGCTGTCCCGCAGCACCACCGACTGGCCCTGGCCGTATGTGGCAGACACCGGGCGCACCACCGCCGGGAAGCCCGAAGTTTCGAGCACCTTGTGCAGTTCCTCGACCGAATTAGCGAACCAGTACGCGGGGGTCGGCAGACCGAGCTCCTCGGCCGCCATCCGGCGCATCGCCTCGCGGTCGCTGGCCAGCCGGACCGCCTTCGCGGTCGGAATCACCTGAGTGACCTTCTTCTCGGCCACCTTGTCCAGCGCGTCACAGGAAGCCGTCTCAACCAGGGGCACCACGAATCGGGGCCGTTCCTTCTCGATGAGCTCGACCAGACGCTCCGACTCACCGATCGGCACGAGCACCGTACGGTCCGCCGCTGCCTGCGCCGGCCCGCCCTGGTGCGAGTCCACCACGACGACCTCCGCGCCCAGTCGTTGGAAGGAGATGGCCAGTTCCCGCGCCAGCTCACCCGAACCGAGCAGCATTACCGTGGTGCGGTTCGACGCCGGAGGCGCCGACTCATCGGCAGGCTGGTGGGCCGATGCGGGTTCCGGATCGGAGGCTTCCTCGACGGCCGGCTTTGCAGCCTTGGCCGCTTTGGACCCCTTGGCGCCATTGGTGGCGCGCACGGTTTCTTCCGTCACCGGCGCCGACGCCGCGGTACCAGACGGGGCGGGCCCGGGCTTGACGGTGTCGGTCGACCCCGCCGTCCCTTGCTCGCTGGGGGGCGAACCCTCCTGCGTCACCACGATGGCCTTCACGCCTTCCGGTCAGTCCTGCGGCCCTATTAGACCGTGCCTAGCGTGCCAGATTGCCACACATCTTCAACCGAGAGTGCTGTGGACGTAACACCAACGCCAGTTCTCCCCCGGCTCGTGCGAACGCATCACCGGATGTCCGGTCGCATGAAAATGTGCGGTGGCGTGCTGGTGGGGGCTGGAATCGCAACAGCCAACCCGGCCACACTCCAGGCACATGCGCAAATGAGCCCACACCTGCTCGCCCAATGCCGCACAGTCCTCGCAGTCACCCGGCGTTCTGGGCAGCGGGTCATGGCCGGCGTCAGCCGCAAGCTCCGGGCAGAGGCCGCCACCCGCCGTCTCGGGTACCCGGGATCCACGCCGAAATAGTCGTCTCATCTCTGCCCACCTCGCTCCCTGCTGCGCACTCCGCACACAATACGAACGTGAACGTTTCACTGCTGGCGGTACTGACTGCCGCCCTGGTCCTGGCCGCGATTTCCCGGCGGTTCGGCCTTCCCGCGCCGTTGGTGCTGGTGGTCGCGGGTCTGGCAGCCACCGCGATCCCGGGCTTACCGCCCATCGAAATGGATCCAGACCTCGTGCTGTTCGTGATCCTGCCGCCACTGCTCTACACGACGGCGCTGGAAAGTTCGTACGTCAATCTGCGCAAGAACATCAGGGCCGTGAGCGGCCTCGCAGTGCTGCTCCCGCTGCTCACCACCGTCGCGGTGGGCTTCGTCGCGTTCTACACCGTTCCCGAGCTGCCGCTGGCCGGCGCGATGGTGCTGGGCGCCATCGTGGCCCCACCCGACGCCGTGTCGGCCACCGCCATCGGCCGACGCCTGGGCCTGCCGCGCAACATCATGACGCTCCTGGGCGGCGAGAGCCTGCTCAACGATGCGACCGCACTCACCGCGTATCGGGTGGCGATCGCCGCGGCGGTCGGGCTCGGTGCCACCGTGACCGACGGCCTCAGGGTGTTCGCACTCGCAGCCGTCGGTGGTGTATTCGTCGGATTCGTCATCGGCAAGGTGGTCAATATCATTCGATGCAAGCTCGACGACCCCCTCGCGGAGAGCGCGATCGGGCTGGTGGTGCCGTTCTTCGCCTATCTGCTCGCCGAGGAGATTCACGGTTCCGGGGTAATCGCCGTGGTGGTGGCCGGCTTAATGCTCGGGCATCGCTCGTCGCGCGCCGGCTACGCCACCCGGCTACAGGACGATGCGGTGTGGAGAGCGGTACAGCTGCTCTTGGAGTCCTTCGCCTTCCTGCTCATCGGATTGCAACTGCCCGCGGTGATTCAGGGACTGCGCGGGCTCTCGTTCCAGACGATTGTGCTGTCGTCCATAGCGGTGCTGATAACGGTGATCGTGGTGCGGATCCTGTTCGTCTTCGCCTTCGCATATCTGCGGCCACCTGGCCAACGCCCCTCGGCACGTGGGGTTTTCGTGGTGGCGTGGGCCGGCATGCGTGGGGTGGTGTCACTGGCGATGGCCTTCGCGGTACCGCTCACCACCCTCAGCGGCGAGCCGCTGCCCGGGCACCCGCACATCGTGTTCCTGACGTTTGTGGTTGTGGTGGGAACCTTGCTGCTGCATGGACTTACGCTGCCTTGGGTAATTCGCGTGCTCGGCGTGCAGAGCGACGACGAGCGCAAGGACGCGCTCGCCGAGGCCGCGGCCCAGGACAAGGCCGCCCGCGCGGCCGCCGACCGTCTCGAAGCGCTGCTCGACGACAACGACGGCATCGAGGACACCAACGTGCGCAGCCGCGCCGCCGAAATACTGCGGCACTGGAACACCCGCCGACGCAACGCGGCATGGGAGCGGCTGGGGCGCAGCGACGAGGACGCCGGCGAGAGTCCCATGGCGGCGTTCCGGAACCTGCGTCTGGAAATGCTCGACACCGAGCGTGAGGTGTTCATCGCCGAACGCGACGCCGGCAATATCGACGACGAGGTGCTGCGCACGGTGCTACGGGGCCTGGACCTCGAGGAGGCCACCATGAAACAGGCTGACCGCTAAGTGGTTACGGCTGACCGGGCAGCAGCTGCACCATGAGTGCGGTGGCATCTGCCAACACCGTTCCGGCGGCGTCGTGCAACTCCGCCGAGACGAACGCCTTGCGGCGATCTACCTCGTCGATGCGACTGCGGGCCGTCAGTGGTACGCCGACGGGGACCACCTGGCGATAGTTGACATGCAGGAACGCCGTGCGGCTGATGGTGCGCCCCGCGATGATGACGGTCATCCCGAAAAGGTGATCGAACAGCAGCGGCAGGATGCCGCCGTGCACGGCGCCGTTACCGCCCAAATAGAACCGCGGGAAGTCGCCGTGAGCCTCGATGCCGTCCGGGCCGGCCTTGTCAATGAACCACGGCGGGAGCAGCAGATGCCCGTTGGCTGGTTCGTCGGCAACCCGGTTCGCGGGGCCGACACCCTCGGGCGCCTCGTACGGGTCCATCAACTCGACGAGTTTCTCGCTGAGGTTCGCCGCCTCATCCCAGCGCGGATCGTCCATATCGGCCGACACCGCGAGATCCTGAAGCCTTCGCATGGCGGTCAGGAATCGACCGAAGCCCGGCCCCACCGACGACGGCGAGTACTGCGGGAAGCCTCCACCACGGATTTCACGGATCGCCCGATTCATCTCCTCGTGCAGCGCGGCGAGTCGGTCTCCATCAGCGGTCATGACCGCGAGAGTATGTCGCGCCGGACGATCGTCTGATCGCGGCCCGGCCCGACACCGATGCACGACATCGGCGCGCCCGAGAGCTCCTCCAACCGCAGCACGTAGTCACGCGCTTTGGCGGGCAGATCATCGAATTCCCGCGCCCCGGAGATATCCTCCCACCAGCCCGGAAGCTCCTCGTAAACCGGTGTAGCGCGGTAGATTTCGCTCTGGGTCATCGGCATCTCGTTGGTGCGCTTGCCGTCCACCTCGTATCCGACGCAGATCGGCACCGTCTCCAGGCTCGACAGCACATCGAGTTTGGTGAGGAAGTAGTCGGTGATGCCGTTGACTCGGGTGGCGTACCGGGCGATGACGGCGTCAAACCATCCGCAACGCCGGGCGCGGCCGGTGGTGACACCCACCTCGCCACCGGTCTTGGCCAGGTACGCGCCATGCTCGTCGAACAGCTCGGTGGGGAAGGGGCCCGAACCCACTCGGGTGGTGTACGCCTTCAAGATCCCCAGCACCGTGGTGATGCGGGTGGGACCGATACCGGAGCCCACCGACGCGCCACCGGCGGTCGGATTCGAGGACGTCACAAAGGGATAAGTGCCGTGATCGACGTCGAGCAGCGTGCCCTGCGATCCCTCCAGTAGGACCGTCTCACCACGCTCCAACGCCTGATTGAGCCGCAGGCGGGCGTCGGCGATGCGGTGCTTGAAGCCCTCGGCCTGCTCCAGCACGCCGTCCACCACCTGGTCCGGGTCGAGCGCCTTGCGGTTGTAGATCTTGACCAGCACCTGGTTCTTGAATTCCAGTGCGGCGTGCACCTTTTGGCGCAGAGATTCCTCGTCGAGAACGTCGGCGACCCGGATCCCGATACGCGCGACCTTGTCCTGATAGCAGGGGCCGATACCGCGGCCGGTGGTGCCAATCTTCTTGGACCCCAAGTACCTTTCGGTCACCTTGTCGATCGCGACGTGGTACGGCATCAACAGATGCGCGTCCGCGGAAAGGATGAGACCCGAGGTGTCGATACCGCGTTGCTCCAGACCTGCAAGCTCGGTCAGCAATACGCCGGGATCGACGACGACTCCGTTGCCGATGACGTTGGTCACTCCCGGGGTGAGGATGCCCGAGGGGATGAGGTGCAGGGCGAAGTTCTCCCCGTTGGGCAACACGACCGTGTGTCCGGCGTTGTTACCGCCTTGGTAGCGGACTACCCATTGAACGGAGCCACCGAGCAGGTCGGTTGCCTTGCCTTTCCCCTCGTCACCCCATTGAGCGCCGATCAGGACTATTGCCGGCATGCGTTTTCTCTGCGCTTCCCTGTTGGCAGGCCCCACCGCGGGCCATCGCGGCGCAGCGCTGCGCGTGCAAAATGTTGTTCAGCCGGTGAGCCACTGTATCGCAGGCCACAGGCTTTCGGTGTATCCGGACAGGTGAAGGAGGTTCCCGTGCTCGTTTTGCTATTCGGTGCGCGCCCGCTGCCCCGTGCTCTCCGAGGTCTCCCCACGGAGCGGGTAGACGGGCCCGATGCACTACGCGCCGTCGTGGATGGACTCCCGGACGGCACCACGCGGCTCATCGTGGTCGGCGCCGACGACGATCTCGGTGCGGTGTTGACCCGGCTGATGCGCGCCGAAAGGCTGGACGTGGAGCTGGGTTTCGTACCGGATCGGCGCTCGCGCGCGAAGCACCTCTACCGGATCAAATTTGGTGCGGCGCGGCGGGCCCGCTACGGCCGAGCCGTTCGACTGCCGCTCATCCGCGATGACACGGGCACCGCGGTCGCCGGCCGCGCCACCTGGCAGAGCGCTGCCGGAAACCGCATCACCGGCGAGGCAACGGTCGACGACACCCTGCTGTTCGGGCCCTCCAACGGCGCCGCCGCCGTCGACGTGGAGCCCACAGAGTCCCAGCCCGGCCTACGCGCCTCGGTGCGGCGCCTACCGCGGCTCCTGCCCCGCCGCTGGGTGACCGGCCGAGCCGTCCAGCTGGGCACCGAGGGAGCCGTTGTCGTCCGCGACGGCGTCGCGGGTCCGCGCACGGTCACCAGGTCCACGTTCTATCGCCACCAGCACGGGTGGCTATTCGTCCGGTAGTTTCGGCGCCGATGAGCCGCTCGCGCGAAGAGGAGACAACTCGGTGAACACCAAGCAGTCCGTCCGTCCCAGCCCCGTCTTTCTGGGGCTCGTCGCGCTGACCATCGCCGGGGCGGTGGTCGCATGGCTCGGCGGCAACTCCACGGAGCCACTGGCACGAGGCGGGGTGTTCGTCTCCGTGCTCGCCGGCTGGGTGGTGTCGCTGTGTCTGCACGAGTTTGGGCATGCTTACACCGCGTGGCGCTTCGGTGACACCGGCGCGCGCGGGTACCTGACGCTCAACCCGCTCAAGTACACCGATCCCGTGCTGTCCCTGGCACTTCCGCTGGTATTCATCGCGCTCGGCGGCATCGGGCTACCGGGCGGCGCGGTCTATGTACACACCGCCGGGATGAGCAATCGGCAGCGCACCCTGGTGAGCCTGGCCGGTCCAACCGCCAACGCAGTGCTGGCCGTTTTGATTCTCGGGGCAACAACACTTTTCGCGAACTGGGCAGAGCACGCGGTGTTCTGGGCGGCGATGGCTTTCCTTGGCTTTCTCCAGGTGACGGCGGTAGTGCTCAACCTCCTGCCGGTACCCGGACTGGACGGATACGGGGCACTGGAACCGCATTTGAGTCCGCGGACGCAGCACTCGCTCGCCAACTTCAAGACGTTCGGCTTCCTGATCTTGTTCGTGCTGTTGATGTCGCCGCCGATCAACCGGGCGTTCTTCGGTGCCGTGTACTGGATCGTCGAATCATTGGGCGTCGACCCCGGTTTCGCCGAACTGGGCGGCGCACTCTTCCGATTCTGGGCCAAGCTGCTCTAACTTCGTCACCAGTTGGCGTGCTCTTCGCAATGCTCCTGCGCCTCAGGCGGTTCCACCTGAATGGTGGCATGCGGCAGACCGCGATCGGTAAGCACGGACCGTGCCGCTGCCAGCACCTGGGCAGCATCTGCCGTGCTAGTCAGATGCACGGTGGCCATGTCCTTACCGGGCACCAGCGTCCACACGTGCAGATCATGCACGCTGGTCACCCCGTCGACGGCGAGCAGTGCCGCCCGTAACTCGTCGACGTCGATGTGCTTGGGCGAGGTCTCGGTCAGGATGCGCAGCGCGGCCCGCGCCAGCGAGAACGCACGCGGCAGAATCCACACCGAGATGAGAACGCCGACAACGATATCGGCGTACTGCCAGCTGGTGGTGAGGGTGATGATGGCGGCCACCAACACCCCGACGCTGCCGACGGCGTCGGCCAGCACCTCCATGTATGCACCGCGCACCGCAAGGCTGCTCTCGGCGTGCGAACGCAGCAGCCAGATCACCACCACGTTGGCGGCCAGGCCCGCCAAGGCCACCACCATCATCGGCAGACCGGGCACCTCCGGGGGTGCACCGCTGGTGAGACGCTCCACCGCCTCGTACATGACGAAGGCCGCGATGCCCGTCAGTAGCGCGGCGTTCACGATCGCGGTGAGCACCTCGGCCCGGTGCCATCCGTACGTCCTTGCCGGAGAGCTACTTCCGCGACGTGCCAGCACGATGGCACTGAGCCCCATGATGAGGCCGACCAGGTCGGTGAGCATATGACCGGCATCCGCCAACAGGGCGAGCGAATTGATCAGCAGGGCGACGACGAGTTCGAGCACAAAGAACGACCCGACAATGCCCAGCGACACCACCATGCGGCCCACCCGGGCATCAGCCGGATTGGCGACCTGCCCGTGATCATGTCCAGCTCCCACCGCGACTCCTCTCGACCACTCGAACTTATATGCAAAAGTTCGCATAGGGCAATGAGTTCCCCTTGCGGGTCAATCTCGCCGACACGCCGTCTCCTGGCGGGCTCGTATCGCACCTTCTCGCCGCAAGACGGCGTGTCGGGGAAAGCGTTTAGAGGCCGAGTGCGGGACGAGCAGCGGGATCGCAGTCGTCGAGCAGATCGCAGCACCGCGCGAACTCGGGGCTCTCCCCGATCAGCTGCGCGGCGCGCGCCAGGGCCGCCACGGCCCGCAGGAAGCCCCGGTTGGGCTCATGCGAGTACGGCACCGGACCGAAGCCCTTCCACCCGTTTCGTCGCAACTGGTCCAGGCCCCGGTGATATCCGGTGCGTGCGAACGCGTAGGCCGTGACGGTGCTCGCAATCGAGCCATCATCGTCTAGCGCGTTCTCGGCCAGTTCGGCCCAGGCGATCGACGCGGCGGGATACGCCGCCGCCACCGCCGCGGGGTCCTGCCCGTTGAGCAGGGCCGATTCGGCGTCGTGGTCTCCGGGTAGCAGCACCGGCTCGGGACCCAGCAGATCATGCATTGGACTCATGGCAGCCATTGTGACGCGAACCGTCTGCCACGATCGCGATAGGGTGGGCCCGGATCGATGAGGCGCTGCGCGAAAAGCGTTAAGCATGGATAGGAACGAAACGCATGGCGAACCCCACCGGTGGAAACCCCGAGGCCACGCCCGACGCACAGGTCGGCACGCCTGAGGACTCCGCCGAGCAGCCGGAAGGCGCCGCCAACACACCGGAGATCTTTGATACCGCCGACACCGGCCCGGTGCCCCCATTGGACGACGCCCAAACCGTCGTGATGCCCTCGGCTAAACCTGAGGTTCCGCGCTACACGGCGCCGGGATTCGATGCCAACAAGACCGAGATGATCGCTCCCGTGGGCGATGATCCGAAAACCGAGCTCATCGCGCCACTGTCGACGCAGGCGCGCCCCAAGGCGGCGGCCCCGGAAACCATCGCGCCCCGCAAGGAAGAGAAGCGCAGCTGGGGTTGGGTGATCGCGCTCGCGCTCGTCGTCGCGGCGTTGGCCGCAGTGATCGTGCTTGCCGCCGTCGTCATCTCACGCAGCAGCACGCCCAAGGCCTCACAAGAAGAGCTGGTGCGCAACAGCATTCAGAGCTACGACAACGCCATCCAGACCGGGAACCTGGCCGCGCTGCGGACCATCACCTGCGGCGAGACCCGCGACGGTTACGTCCGCTACCCCGATGCCGAGTGGTCGCAGACCTATCAGAAGGTGGCGACCGCCAAGCAGTACCCAGTGGTGGCAAGCATCGATGAAGTCGTCGTCAACGGCGAACACGCCGAGGCCAACGTCACCTCGTTCATGGCGTTTGCGCCGCAGACCCGGTCGTCGCGAAGTTTCGATCTGCAGTTCCGCGACAAGGAATGGAAGATCTGCCAGTCGGACTAGGACTCACGCGGTCAGCTGGCGCGTCGCGACGGACTCCGAAATGTGCCTAGCGAGTTCACCGGCCTCTTTGTCCACATCGTGGCATTCCAGGATCGCCAGCCGCGCGGCCTCGCCCATCGCCGTGATGGCCTCGCTCGACGCACTCAGGCAATTCGCCATGGCCGCCACCAGCGCCTCGACATCACCAGCGGGCACCAACCATCCGTGCTCGCCATCGCGGACCAGCTCGGGGATTCCTGCCACGAACGTGCTGAGCACGGGACGCTGCAAAACCATGGCCTCCATGATCACCACCGGAAGCCCCTCCGCGAAGCTAGGCAGAACCATCGCACGCGACTTCAGAATCTCCTCGCGCACCTGGCCGTTACTCAGCCAGCCGGTGATCCGAACAGAGTCGCCAAGCCGATAAGACGAGACCAAGCGTTCGATTTCGCCACGCATGTCCCCGTCGCCGACCAGAACCAGTTCGAAAGTGATGCCCCGCTCCGATAGCCGGCGAGCGGCCTCTACGAGAAGCAGTTGACCCTTCTGCTCACTTAGTCGGCCAACACACACCAGCCGATTGTCAACAATGGGAGTGTCCGCGGGATCCTGGTGAAAACCCTTATCTATCCCGCACCGCACCACCTTGATTTTCGACCAGTACTCGTGCGAGACCTGCCGATAGAGTTGACTCCGGCCAAATGACGAAACCGCAACCGCGAAATCGGATCTACGGATCTTCTCGGGCAGTGCGATTGCCGCCGCGCTGTCGAATTCATCGGGCCCATGGGCGGTGAAACTCCAACCCGGTCCACCGAGCTCATGGGTCAGCATGGCGACTTCGGCCGAGTTAGTACCGAAATGCGCGTGCAGGTGTTCGGAACCGAAATCGTCAACCCATCGGAGAACGAGGCACGCTTCCACCAAGTAGACGAAGTGGACCCACAACGGTCGGGAAGACCTGTAACCCACCCGCCACGCCAACGCCAACGCCTTCGTCAGCCGTACGGGCCTCGTCAACAAGACCCGGAGGAATGCGGCCAGCAGCGGAGCGAAACCACCCTGAAGAACGTATCGGGTCATCGCCCGCTCACGCTGGTCTTCTTCGCCAGGTAGGGGGTAGTCCCAGCCACGAATGGAAACCCGCAAGACCTCATGCCCCTGGCGTTCTAGCGCGAGAATCTCACGCCGGATGAAGCTATGGCTGGCTGCGGGATAACCGTTGACGACATACGCAAGTCGCATAGGTCGGTCCGTCACCTGTCCGACCTCCTGACACGCGCCATCAGTGCTGCCCTCCCGGTCACCCATCGTCGCCACGACAACGAGGTCGTGAACATCATGCCGCCTCGGCGTCGAGCGGACACCCACCGTCGCAAACAAGTACGCTTCACCACGGTCATGACCCTGACGACAGGAGGACGAGCGTGATTTCGCTGATCCTTCTTCTCATCGCGGCAATACCCAGTATTCCGGTGGGCACCTTGCTCATCGAAGCAACTGGTTCGCTGCGAAAGGTCAGGCATCCAGAAAATGATCTTGATTCCGGGGCTCCGCGCACGCTGGCTGTCGTTATCCCCGCCCGCAATGAAAGTACCGGCATTGTCCCAACCCTCCGGGATATCACGCCTCAATTAGTCCCGGGAAATCGCGTCATCGTGGTGGCGGACAATTGCTCTGACGATACGGCGGCAGTCGCTCGGCGCAATGGAGCGGAAGTCATCGAACGTGCGGATCTGGAGAAGATCGGCAAGGGCTACGCGTTAAGTCACGCAATCGAGTATCTCCGCAGCGATCCCCCAGATGTGGTTATCTTCATAGACGCCGATTGCCGGGTCGAAGCATCTTTGGTGCCCACCCTGGCGCGGGTATCCGGGCAACTGCAACGCCCAGTTCAAGCGTGCTTTCTCATGAGAGCTGCAGAGAACTCGCCGGAGGATCACAAGCTTCTGGAGTTCGCGTTTCTCCTCAAGAACTTTATTCGCCCGCTGGGGCTGAGAAATTTGAACTGTGCCGTCCAACTGATGGGTACCGGCATGGCCTTTCCGTGGGAGGTTATTCAGTCAGCGCCACTCGCGACAGGGAACATCGTCGAGGACATGAAGCTTGGCCTCGATCTCGCATCGGTGGGCAAAGCCGCGTACTTTTGGCCATCAGTCGGCGTCACGAGCGTGTTTCCGACCACGGCAGAAGGCGTTCGTGGCCAAAGTGAGCGCTGGAATCAAGGGCACCTCGGCATAATGCTCAAGACCGCACCCAAGTATCTGCTTCGCGGTATTCGGGACCGAAACGTGGATCTACTGGCAGTGGTCCTCGATACGCTGGTACCGCCATTGTTCATCCTCGGCGCCGCCGTTGCCGGAGTCTGGATTCTGGAATTGGTATTCGCAGCGTTCGGATTCGGCTATGCCGGCTTTATCCTGGCAACGACGAACGTGGGCGTCTTTTTGTCCACGATCATCGCGGCCTGGCTCACATTTGGGCGGAAGGTCATGCCTGCCCGCACACTGCTCAGGCTCAGCACCTTTGCACTCCGGAAGCTGCAACTTTTTGGCGGGATGGCCAAGAAGCGCGGCGCCACCGAATGGGTAAGGGCGGATCGCACTGCGTCCGCCCCGCCTCCCAACGATTCCTGACGGTCAGCCGGCGGAGACCGACCGGCTGGCCGACTTCAGATCGTTGCAGGCCTCGATGACACGCTCGGTCATGCTGGCCTCGGCCTTCTTCAGGTAGCTGCGCGGGTCATAGAACTTCTTGTTTCCCACCTCGCCGTCGATCTTGAGCACACCGTCGTAGTTGGCGAACATGTGCCCGGCGACCGGCCGGGTGAAGGCGTACTGGGTGTCGGTGTCGACATTCATCTTGACCACGCCGTACCGCAGTGAGTCCTCGATCTCCGACTTCAGCGAGCCCGATCCACCGTGAAACACGAAGTCGAACGGCTTGGAACCCTCCGCCAGTCCGAGCTTGGCCGCGGCGACGCGCTGCCCCTCGGCCAGCACCTCCGGCTTGAGCTTGACGTTGCCCGGCTTGTACACGCCGTGCACGTTGCCGAACGTCGCGGCCAGCAGGTACCGGCCCTTCTCGCCGACACCAAGCGCGTCGACGGTCTTCTCGAAGTCCTCCGAGGAGGTGTAGAGCTTCTCGTTGATCTCGGCCTCGACGCCGTCCTCCTCGCCGCCGACGACACCGATCTCCACCTCGAGGATGATGTGAGCCTTGGCGGTCGCAGCCAGCAGTTCAGCCGCGATCTGAAGGTTCTCGCCGATCGGCACCGCCGAGCCGTCCCACATGTGCGACTGGAACAGCGGGTTCTGCCCGGCGGCGACCCGCTCCTGCGAGATGGCGATCAGCGGGCGTACGAAGCCGTCCAGCTTGTCCTTGGGGCAGTGGTCGGTGTGCAGAGCGACAGTGATGTCGTACTTGGCGGCGACCACATGCGCGAATTCCGCGAGCGCGACCGATCCGGTCACCATGTCCTTGATGCCCAGACCGGAGCCGAATTCCGCTCCTCCGGTGGAGAACTGGATGATGCCGTCGCTGCCCGCATCGGCGAAGCCCTTGATGGCTGCGTTGATCGTCTCCGACGAGGTGCAGTTGATCGCCGGAAAGGCGAAGGAGTGCTCCTTGGCCCGGTCCAGCATTTCGGCGTAGACCTCAGGCGTCGCGATGGGCACGGGTGACCTCCATGTCGGTGCTCAGTGGGATTCGCCCCTCACCATAAGCCAGCCAAGTTATGTCCACATACCGCCGGTAGGGTTGGCCGCGTGAACTTGCTGGCTGCACCCGAATCCGTCACCAACCTGGCACTCATGCCGGATTTCCTGGATCCGGTCAAACTGCTCGGCCACTTCGGAACCCTGGCGCTGCTCGGGTTGCTGGTGGTGATCTTTGCGGAGTCAGGTGTGCTGTTCCCGGTGCTACCCGGTGACTCGTTGTTGTTCGTGGCTGGGATGTTGGCCGCCGGCACGGCCGCAGCCGCCGCCGATGGTGCACCACAGGCCAATTTTCAGCTCTGGCAGCTGTTGGTCTTCGTTCCTCTCGCCGCCATCCTGGGCGGGCAGGTCGGCTACTGGATCGGCCGCGGAATTGGCACCTCGATGTTCAAGCCCGACGCGCGCTTCCTCAAGCAGCTCTACCTCGACGAGGCGCACGCCTTCTTCGAGAAGCGCGGTCCGTTCGCCATCGTGATCGCCCGGTTCGTGCCGATCGTGCGGACCCTGGCCCCGATCACCGCGGGCGCGGCCAAGATGAGCTACCCGATTTTCGCGCTCTACAACATCTTGGGCGCCGTGGTGTGGGGTGCGGGCCTGACGCTGCTGGGCTACTGGCTGGGCCAGTTCGAGATCATCCAGAAGCTGCTCGAGCCGATCTTCATCCTGATCGTGCTGGTCTCGGTGGCCCCGATGTTCTTCGAATGGATGCGACGCCGCAAGGCCGCAAAGCAGCCGGAGACGCCCACCGAGGCCTAACGGACAGACGGCCCAGGCCGGGGCTACTCGCGCATTCCCTGCAAAAGCGGATCGCGACGTGCGGTTCAGCGGGCTACGGGGTCAACCTCGGTCTTCTCGAATTCGGTGACATTGTCCCGGAACCCATCTGGGAACGGCGCGGACTTGCCGTCGATCGCATGTACGTAGACGGTCTCACCGGTGATCAGGTGTTCACCGCCACGGTGGATTTCGAAGTGACAGGTCATGCTGGCACGGCCCATCCGGGCGATACGCACCCCGATATCTACGAGGTCGTCGAAACGGGCTGGCGAGTGATAGTCGATGACCGACCTCACCACATACATGTGCTCGAAAACCCCGTCGCCGTTGGCGTTGCGTGCACCGGTCAGGACTGCCCAGTACTCGGTGAGCGCGACGTCGAAGAACGCCAGATAGTGGGCATTGAAGACGACACCTTGCGCATCCACCTCGGCCCAACGCACGCGCAAGGGATGGAAAAAGCTGAAATCCTCCCGCGCCATCTCAGGTTCTCCCCTCAGGCGACGACATGCGCGGCCTCAAGGAGCATCCAGCCGGACAGCTGCACCGACAGATCACGCTCGGGCACCTTAGACGGATTGACCGCACCGGCGATGAACTGCGACGCCGCCGAGTGCGTGGTCGGCAGGTCCGCGATCCGGGTCCAGTCCGCACCGAACAACGGAAGATCCTCCACCGTCAGCCGGTTGACCCACGCGGCCTCAGCCGAAGCCAGCAGAATGTCACGGGCGATCGCGCGGGCACCGGTGTCCTGCGCGGAGTTCTCGGGCAGCGCGGTGGCCACCAACGCCAGGTTGCGGGCGAGAATCCCGTTGAACAGCCCACCATCTCCACCGCCGCTGCCCTGAATGACGCCTTCCGTGGTCAAGTGATCACGAACCGCTTGGACGAGCCGATGCACCCGCTCGGCATGACGCGGTTCGCCGGTCCGCACGGCGAGTTCGGTCTCCAGCCCCAACACGACGCCTTGGCAATAGGTGTAGATGGCGCGCTCGAGGGTGCCGTCCTCCTGGATGCCGTCGATCACCAGATGCGATTCGGGGTCGACGAGGGTCTCGTCGATCCAGTCCGACATTACCTCGGCGCGCCACACTCTTCCGGTGCGCGCCAACACGATTGCGGCCGGCCCGTTTGCGGGGGTGTTGAAGAACTTGTCCTGTTTGCGCCACGGGATGCCACCTCCGTACTGCGGCATCCACGCGTCGAGAAACTGCTGTCGCAGCCGATTTAGTGCACGGGGACGCTCCAGGCCCAGCAGTTCGGAGGCTCGCTGCATCGCCAATGCCAACCAGGCCATATCGTCGTAGTACTGGTTGGTCCACATGAAGACATTGCGGAAGCGGTGCGCGCGTTGCATATCCGCGATGTGCTTGAGCCGTTCCGGTCGCGGGTCACGCAACTGCGCATCGATCAGGCAGTCCTGCAGATGCGCCTGCCACCAGTAATGCCAGTTCTTGAACCAGACGGCACCCGGCGCGGGCGGCCACGTGACGATGCCCAGCCGCATGCCCGGTAGATGCCACAGCGACGAGAAGTGCCTGGCGATGATTGCGGCTTCGGCGCTACTGGCGCGGTTGGCCCACAGCACATCCATGCCCTCGATACTAGGCGTGGCTCACCAAGCCTTGTCCATATCGGCATGCTGACGGATCCAAGCGTGCATGGCGATACCCGCGGCCACCCCGGCGTTGACGCTGCGCGTCGACCCGAATTGCGCTATCGAAACCGTCATCACCGCACCGCCTTTCGATGTGTCGGTGACACCCGGGCCCTCTTGACCGAAGACCATCAAGCAGTCCGCGGGCAGCGTGGCCGTCTCCAGCGGCACCGATCCGGGCACATTGTCGACGGCCACCACCGTCAGACCGGTCAGCTTCGCGTACTCGAGAAGCTCGTCGGTGCTGTCGTGGTGCATCAGATGCTGGTAGCGATCGGTGACCATGGCGCCGCGCCGATTCCAGCGGCGCCGTCCGACGATGTGCACGGTGTGCACCGCGAACGCGTTGGCCGTACGTACCACCGTGCCGATATTCGCATCATTCTCGAAATTCTCGATGGCGATGTGTAGCCGGTGCCGCCGCTTGTCTATATCCGCGATGACGGCCTCTCGCCGCCAATAGCGGTAAGCATCAACGACATTGCGGGAATCGCCGTCGCGCAGCAGCTCCGGGTCATAGCGCGGATCCTCCGGTACCGGCAGACCGCGTTCGGTTGCCCAAGGCCCTACGCCATTGCCGGTGGCGCCCCATAGCGACGGATCCGCAGGGTCAGCCCCAACGTGGTCGTCAGCCACGGTTAGTCCACACCGCGGCGTGCGTGCCCACCACCGACAGCGTCCCTCCCAGCACCGCGGCGTTGATCTCGCCCTGCAGGCACAACGACGGCTGCAACTGCACGGCGTCGAGCGCAGCGTCGGGCAGGACCAGCACCGATGCCCCATAGATGGCACAACTACGCGCGAGACCATCACCGGGCAGCGTCGGCGCCACCGTCACCATGAGTGGACCTCCCCGCTCGGCCGATTCGTCACGGTAGCGCGCCGCGATTCCCGATATATTCAGCCCCAGTAGCGCGAATCCATTGCCGTTGAATGCATTTGGGTCACCAAGGTCAGCTTGACTGAGCTGTTGTCCGGATTGATGCCAGGCCTCCATGCTCTTGGTGGTAATGACCAGACCGGAGTCGTTCTGCGGGGTGGGCAGCAGTCCCATCGGGTATGCCACCGGGTAGGCGACGGTGGTTCCGGCGATGCGATCCTTCGCCGAGTACGCGTAGACGCCGCGTACCGCGCTTTGGTTCTGCATGGGTCCCAGACACACCGTGCCGGTGAGCTGTTCAGGCGTCGGCGAGACCAGCGGATGTACCGAAAGGTCAGCGAGATCGCCGCACGATTTCAACGCCGGCACTTCCAACGGATGCGACAACGACCCGTACAGCCCGAATCTCAGATCAGCGGCCGCGGCAGGCTTCTCCCCTGGTTTGGCGGTCGCACCGGTGACGTCGACCAGGACGTACCCATTCTGGAAACGTAAGTTGGCGACGCCGAGATTCCAGCCCAACAGGTTTTGCGTCTCGCCGATCTTGGCGGCCTGCGCACCGTAAACCAGTTGTTTCTCAGGGTCTTTCGAGCAGCCCGCCAAAATCAAGACACCGGCGAGTAGCGCGGCGAGGACCCGCCGGAACGTCACGATCCGGCCAGGCCGAGATCCGCCAGTCCCAGCACATACCGATAGGGAACGCCCTCGGCCCGAATGGCTTCGGCGGCGCCGGTGTCTCGGTCGACGACGGTGGCCACCCCAATAACGTTGCCGCCGGCCTCACGGACCGCACGCACGGCCGTCAGAGCAGATCCGCCCGTCGTGCTGGTGTCCTCGACCACCAAGACCTGCTGACCGGAGACATCGAATCCCTCGATCAACCGTTGCATCCCATGGGCTTTCACTCCCTTGCGCACCACAAATGCGTCAATCGGCCGCCCAGGCGCGTGCATGACCGCCGTCGCGACGGGGTCGGCGCCCAGGGTCAGTCCACCCACTCCGGCGTAGTCCCAGTCGCTCGTCAGTTCACGTACCAGCCGCCCGATAAGCGCACCGGCACGGTGATGCAGCGTCGCCCGCCGCAGGTCGACGTAGTAGTCGGCCTCCTTGCCCGACGACAACGTCACCTTGCCGTGCACCACCGCAATATCGCGGACCAGGGCCGCCAACTCGTCACGGTCCTGCGCTGTCAGATCAGGTTCTCCCACGGCCACGTCCTACCACACTATTGAATTTCCGCACCAAACCCCTTGGTACTACTCGGCTCACCGACGTCATCGCCTTGTACTGGAGGCCCGGAACGCTGAGCACCTTGCCGGCTGCGATGTCCTGCAGGCAGGCGTTCACCACATCATCGACCTGCAGCCACATGAATTCCGGGATGGACCCCATCTCGATTCCGGCTCGCTCGTGAAACTCCGTGCGGATGAACCCCGGGCACAGCACGTGCATGCCAACACCGGTGCCCTGCAAGCCATTTGCTAAGCCCTCGGTGAACGACACCACCCAGGCCTTGGACGCCGAGTAGGTGGATCCCCGCCCCGACACCAAGCCCGCGACACTCGCCACGTTGATGACGGTGCCGCTGCCCGCTTCGATCATCACGGGAAGCGCTGCGCGGGTGAGCCCCATGACCGCGGTGACATTGACATCGAGCTGCGATTTCAGCAGTTCGGGCGCGGCGGTCCAGAACTCGCCGGCGGTGGCGAATCCCGCATTGTTGACCAACACCGACACTCCCGCAGCGATGCGCTTGGCGACCTTCGCACGATCGGCCGACTCGGCGAGGTCGGCGGGCAGCACCTCGGCATTGACGCCGAACCGGCAGGTGAGTTCGTCGGCCAGTGCGCCCAGCCGTTGCTCGTCGCGGGCCACCAGCACCACGTCATACCCCAGGGAGGCGTACTTGCGGGCGAACCCGCCGCCCAGACCCGAAGTGGGACCGGTGATGAGCGCGACCGGACGCGCAGGTGAGCCAGCCGCGGATGAGCCGCTTGCGCGAAGACCATCATCCCCAGATGAGCCGCTTGCGCGAGGACCTTCAACCATGGTTCGTCAGCGTACCGAGGGCAGCGTGCGCGGGACCGGTCAGGAGTACGGGTGGGCAGCGGGCCGCTGACCGGCAGGCGCCACGGAGGCGGGCTCCGGTTCCTTGGCGGGCCCTGACACGCCTACCGGCCGGCTGGGACGCGCCGCGGCCTGAATGGGCGACGGAGCCGATTCACCGGACGGTGGCAGCACCCGCAACAGATCGTTGAACTGGCGCACAGCCTTGAGACCCTCATCCCACTGCTCGCGACCGCTGTTGACGGGCAGCGCGGCCAGCGTCCAATGCTGTTCGTTCCACAACACCTCTGCCGTTTCGGTAGCGGTGTGGGCGAACGTGACCATGCGCCGGTCGCAGGCCCGTCGGGCGGCATCCAGATTGGTGGAATACACCATGCGTGGCCCAATGGCGCCAAGCAGCCAGATATCGGATTCGCGGGGCTCCTGCATGACCTTGAGCCGCAGGTCCACCATGACATTCGTGCCGACCTTGCGGTGCAGCGCGATGATGGTCGCGACATCCTCCAAGTCGAAGACGTAGACGGCCTCGCCGCGAATCTGTCCGAGGACCACATTGCCGGCCGCTGCTGATCCCGCGCTCGACATCACGCCGCGGTTCCAGCGCTTGACGATCTCTTTGTCCTGCGACATGAAATCAAAGCCGTGCGATCGCGCCCACGCCTTGCGGCGGTGTCCGCGGCCACGCCGGCGGCCTATATCCACGTACAGAAGTACGCCCGCACAGACGAAGCAGAGTGCGGACAGCGTGAACCAGAGCAGAGCCATCCGCGACAGCCTAACCGGTACCAGCCCAAGTGCTGCGCAGAGCACTCAGATCGTGACCGAGAGTTACCGGTCCGTGACAACTCGAGCGTGACGTCAGCGCGGGAAACAAGCACAAATTCCGCACTGACGTCACGCTCGGCGCGAATCAGCCCAGGATGAGCGAGTCGCCGTCGGCGCTCACGTTCACCGGAACGACATCGCCATCGTGCACATCACCAGCCAGCAGCTGTCTGGCCAGCTGGTCACCGATGGACTTCTGGACCAAGCGGCGCAGCGGACGGGCTCCGTAGATCGGGTCGAACCCGCGCTGGGCCAGCCACTTCTTGGCTGGCTCGGATACCTCGAGGGAGAGCCGACGCTGCGCCAGCCGCTTCTGCAGCTGTCCTAGCTGGATGTCAACGATATGCACCAACTCCTCGGGGTTGAGCCCCTCGAAGATAAGCACGTCGTCGAGCCGGTTGATGAACTCCGGCTTGAACTTGGCGCGCACCGCCGCCATCACCTGCTCCTCGGAGCCGCCGGCCCCCAGGTTGGAGGTGAGGATCAAGATGGTGTTCCGGAAGTCCACCGTGCGGCCCTGGCCGTCAGTGAGCCGTCCCTCGTCGAGCACCTGCAGCAGCACGTCGAACACGTCCGGGTGCGCCTTTTCGACCTCGTCGAACAGCACCACGGTGTACGGGCGACGTCGCACCGCTTCGGTCAGCTGGCCGCCTTGGTCGTATCCGACGTATCCCGGAGGAGCGCCGACAAGCCTTGCGACCGAATGTTTTTCGCCGTACTCGGACATGTCGATACGCACCATGGCGTGCTCGTCGTCGAACAAGAATTCCGCAAGCGCCTTGGCCAGCTCGGTCTTGCCGACACCGGTGGGTCCCAGGAACAGGAACGAACCGGTGGGCCGGTTCGGGTCGGCGACACCGGCCCGGGTGCGACGCACCGCATCCGATACAGCCTCGACGGCCTTCGTCTGGCCCACGACCCGCGCGCCCAACACGTCTTCCATCCGCAGCAGCTTGGCTGTCTCGCCCTCCATGAGCCGCCCAGTCGGGATGCCGGTCCAGGCCGACACCACATCCGCCACGTCGTCGGGTCCGACCTCTTCCTTGAGCATGACGCTCTCGCGCGCCTGCGCACCCGGAAGTGAGGCCTCCAATTGCTTCTCCAGATCGGGAATCCGCCCGTAGCGCAGCTCCGCGGCCTTACCCAGATCGCCGTCCCGCTCGGCGCGATCGGATTCACCCTTGAGGGTTTCCAACTGCTCCTTGAGATCCCGGACTACGTCGATGGCGTTCTTCTCGTTCTGCCACCGCGCGGTGAGCTCGCTGAGCCGCTCCTTCTTATCGGCCAGTTCCTCGCGCAGCTTCGCCAGTCGCTGCTTTGACGCCTCATCGTTTTCCTTGGTGAGGGCCATTTCTTCGATCTCGAGACGACGAACGACGCGCTCGACCTCGTCGATTTCCACGGGGCGTGAGTCGATTTCCATGCGCAGGCGCGAGGCGGCCTCGTCGACCAGGTCGATGGCCTTATCCGGCAGGAAACGCGAGGTGATGTACCGATCGGACAGCGTCGCGGCGGCCACCAGGGCGGAGTCGGTGATCCGCACCCCATGGTGGATCTCGTAGCGCTCCTTGATGCCACGCAGGATGCCGACGGTGTCCTCCACCGATGGCTCGCCCACCAGCACCTGCTGGAAGCGACGCTCCAACGCGGCGTCCTTCTCGATGTACTTGCGGTACTCGTCGAGGGTCGTGGCGCCGACCAGACGCAGCTCGCCACGCGCCAGCATCGGCTTGATCATGTTGCCGGCGTCCATCGCCGATTCACCGGTCGCACCCGCACCCACGATGGTGTGCAGCTCGTCGATGAACGTAATCAGCTGTCCCGCAGAGTTTTTGATCTCATCCAGGACAGCCTTAAGCCGCTCCTCGAACTCACCGCGGTACTTGGCACCGGCCACCATCGAGCCGAGGTCCAGCGAGACCACTGTCTTGCCGCGCAGGCTCTCGGGCACGTCACCGGCAATGATGCGCTGCGCAAGGCCCTCGACGATGGCAGTTTTGCCGACACCGGGCTCGCCGATCAGCACCGGATTGTTCTTGGTGCGACGGCTCAGTACCTGCACGACGCGGCGGATTTCGGTATCGCGACCGATGACCGGGTCGAGCTTGCCCTCGCGGGCAAGGGCGGTCAGGTCAGTGGAGTACTTCTCCAGCGCCTGGAACGTCGCCTCGGGCTCGGCGCTGGTCACCCGGCCGCTGCCGCGCACCTGGACGAATGCATCGCGCAGCGCCTCCGCGGTGGCTCCATGGTTGACGAGCAGCTTGGCGATATCCGATTCACCGGTGGCCAGGCCGACAAGCAGGTGCTCGGTGGACACGTAATCGTCATTGAGCTCGTTGGCGAGCTGCTGCGCCGTGGTGATCGCGGCGATAGAGTCGCGCGACAGCTGCGGGTTGGCACTGGCGTTGCTGACCTGCGGTAGCCGGTCGGCGATGGCCTGCGCCTCGCCACGCACGGTCGCGGGATCCACACCCACCGCCTGAAGCAACGGCGCAGCGATGCCGTCGGTTTGGCTCAGCAGCGCCACCAACAGGTGGGCGGGGCGGATTTCGGGGTTGCCTGCTGCGGTCGCCGCCTGAAGAGCAGCGGTCAGCGCGGCCTGGGTTTTCGTGGTCGGATTGAACGAGTCCACAACACCTCCGTGGGTTGAGAGAAAAGTTGGTCACTAGTTCTAACGTCAGGAATCTTGAGTCTGTTCCGCTCAACTTTGACGAATTTGACCGACTCCGTCACGGGACCAATCATTCCCGATCGACCGAGCGCTCGGGGCCGAAGCGGGAGAGCGCGACTCAATTGCGGGGGCCGCGCCCCTCAAGCAACTCACCGATCCGAGAAAACACCGGAACGGCCCCTCCGTGCAGAACCGCACGGAGCTGACGATTGAGCTGCGAACGGGGATCGAATCCGCTGAGGGTGAACCACAGTTGCGTTCCGCCATCTTTGGGGCGGAACCGCCACGTGTTGTGCAACACCGTGCGCCCCTCCATGATTGGGATTTCGAAGGTGCACACTATGAGCTCGGGCTCACGTACCTCCAGGAATTCCATCTCGACCTTGCCGGTGAATCCGACGATCGGTATCGGATAGGTGCTGATGGTCAATCGACGACCGGTTTCCACAGAGTGCAGGTCATGTTCGTTCACCACCTCACCGACGAATTCCTTCGAGGTGACAACGCGCCAAACATGTTCGCGCGGGTGCGGATAGAACTCCCCGAGAGTGAACGATGCCGCGTCCTCTGCAGGAGGTTCTTCGGCGGCGGATGACTCCAATACCTCGGAGATCCGAAACGTCACCATGTTCCAAATGTCCCGAACTAAGTCGCGTAGCCGCTCATGGGAAGGCCTGGCCGCATCGAAACCGTTGTGCACCACCAGTAATCGCGTACCGCCCGATTCAGGATGCAGTGTCCACGTGACAAGGAGGTCCCACGCCTTCTCGGGCGTGGTGAACCGGTACGCCATACGTTCGTTGGGCACCAACTCGATGAACTCGCATTCACCGCTACCCGCGAAGCCCACCTCCGGCAGCGGAAAGGTCGCGAGCGTGAACTTCGTGCCGGCCTTGAAGGACTTCGCGTCCTCCCCCGCAGTCCAGTCCGAGACCAAGGTGGCGGACGTTATTGCCTGCCACACCTGCCCGGCCGAATAAGGGTAGAACTGCCCAACCGTTACCGACGTCACGTCATCTTGCGGCACTGTCATACCCCCGGAGTACCGCAGTTCCACGACGAGCGTCGGCGATCACGCGGATACGTCGGTGGCCAAACGTTGCGGCAAGAGATCGGCATGGGCGGGCCCACTATCAATGCATCGCCCGAGTCTGCCCATCGTGCCCGGCCACCCCCGCTCCGAAATCGTTCGATACACCCGCGAGTCGAGATCACTGGGATCAAACCCGACGTGCCGCAGTGTCACCATGGTGCCGCCAGGAACTTCGTGCAGCGTCCAGGTCACCGTCCACACCGTCTGATTCGACGACTTCATATCCCACCAACGGATCGACAGCACCCTGTTCGGAGTTGCCGCGAGCACCTCGCACGAGAGCGCACCTGAGAAGTTGGCCATCGGCAGGGGAAAGGCCTTGAAGCGGAATCGGGTTCCCACCTGCGGCCGAAATCCGACCGGGTCCATTAGCCATTCCTCCATGGCGTCCGGACACGCCATCACGCTCCACACCCGCTCGGGCGAATGCGGATAGAACTGGTCGAACATGATGGCGGTGATGTCGTTCGCGTCGTCGAGCACGGCATTCTCCAGATTCGTGGGGTTATCTTCATACCGCACAAATCTGGGTTACCGCCGTGTTCGGATCTGTTAACCAAGCAAACTCATCCGAATGAGCGCTCGATGTCGCCCTCATCAGCGGGGACAGTCGCTGCCCGATCAATCAACCGTCCGAGCTGTGCCATCGCAGTCGGCCAGAACCGCGCCGACAGGTCAGCCATCCGCCGCAGTGCAGGATCATCGCTGCTAAAGGCAGGCCGGCTCAGCGTCACCATCGTGCCGTTCGGCACCTCGTGCAGATTCCACATGGTTCGCCAAGCGATGGGGACGGGCGACTTCCTATCCCACCAAGCGATGGCCAGCACCTCATTCCGCGTAGCCGCTAGCACCTCGCAGGCGATATCTCCCGAATAATTGGCAATCGGCACCGGAAAATCGACGAGCCGATATCGCGTACCCACCACCGGACGGAAACCGACCTGTTCGACGAACCAGTCGCCCATGACGTCGGGGTCGACCAGCACACCCCACACGCGTGCGGGAGGATGCGGATAGTAGAAATCGGCGACGACATCCGTCGGATCATGCAGATCGTCCAAGGCACATACCCCTCGTCGGTGGTGCCACCTTTCTACTCCGCGAAGCTGGCGATGGCCGCGCCTAAGACCGTTAGCTAGGCAAACCTAGTTCGGAAGCGTCGGCCGTGAGGTACCGATCGACGGTCGGAGCCAGCGCGGCGACCATTTGTTCCCTAGTGAGCGCGACCAGCGGATCGATCTTGAGTGCGTAGCGCAGCAGCGCGGTCCCGACCATCGACGTGGCAGCAAGGGCGAACCGAGTCTGCACCTCGGGACCTCCACCCAGTTCCTCACTCACCGCCGCCAATACGTAATTCAGCATGAACTCGCGGAACGCGCGGTGTGCATCGTCATTGGTAGTCGCCGATTGCAGGATCGCGAGCATGGTGTCGACGGTGCCCGCCTGTTCCCACATCGACAGGTACGCGTTGACAAACCGCTCACCCACCGTGCCCTCGCCATTGCGTATGGCGAGCACCAGTTCACTGGGGTCGATCATCAACCGGATCGACTGACGGAACAGCTCATCCTTCGATCCGAACAGGTACACCACCATTGACGGATCGATGCCGGCCTCGCGGGCGACACCCCGCATGGTCGTCCTTTCGTACCCACGCTCGGCGAATGAGCGCTTCGCCACGTCGAGCACGTGTTCCCGCGACACCGCCTCCCCGCGACGCCTGCCCCGACGAGCGGTATTCGTGCTGGCTGCCATGCTTCACCGTACCAATTTTCCACAAGTGTTGAAAATATCGCCCACCGGATCTACTCTCATCTCATTAATTCAACGCTTAGTGAAATGGAGGCCGCCGTGACCGGCCAACACGAACACCGACCAGGTACTGCCCATCAGGTACCGGACTGGGCCCGGGCCATTGGAGTGGCAGCGCTTCTCACCGTCGCGCTCGGGGTCATATTCATCGCCTTCGCATGGCCGTCGGCGCATTCAGCCCCACGAGATGTGCCGATCGGCATTACCGGCCCCGCAGCCCAGGTCGCCGTGGTCACCGAACGGCTGGACCGGGCATCCCCCGGCGCATTCGCCCTCACCCACTACCCGAGTCAGGCCAAGCTGGAGGAGGCCGCCAAGGGCCGGGTCATCTACGGCGGCTTTGTCCTTTCGCCACCGGCGCCGAGCGTCGTTATCGCCACCGGTGGCAGTCCGGCCGTCGCACAAACTCTTTCGGGAATCGGACAGCAGCTCGGCAAGCAGACCGGATTGAACGTATCTGTCAAAGACCTCGCACCGCTTCCGTCCACGGATCCGCGCGGCGTGGGCCTGGCCGCGGCGGCACTCCCAATGACACTCGGCGGACTACTACCTGCGGCTGCCCTGACCCTACTGTTTCCGGGCCGAACCTGGCTGAAAGCACTTACCGCTACCGGATTTTCGTTCCTCGGGGCGCTCACCATCACCGCCATCCTGGATTGGCTGGGCGCGACCACCGAGAACTTCTGGGGCGTTACGGCGGGGCTGACGCTCGGGATGATGGCGATATCGTTCAGCATCACCGGCCTCGGGGCGATGCTGGGTTTCCCCGGAATCGGGTTGGGTGCCGCAGTGGCGATACTGGTCGGAAACCCACTCTCGGGGTTGACCTCAGCTCCGGAGTTTTTACCCAAAGGCCTTGGCCTGCTTGGCCAATTCCTGCCGCCCGGCGCCAACGGCACGCTGTTGCGGTCGATGGCCTACTTCGACGGAGCCGGTTCGGCCGGGGTGATCCTGATCCTGTGCTGTTGGGTGGGTTTCGGTGCGGCGATGCTGGCGCTCGACGGGGTCAGGCAGCGCGCGGCCCTGCGGAGTGGGGCGGCGGAACGCGACCCGGTTGGAGCGAACGCGTAGCTGCCAATTCACAGATCCGTCGCTCAGGGCCTCAATAGCCACGGAACGCGTCTTTCCAGCGCCTCGATCGCTTCCACCCGCTGCAAAAAGGTCGCGAGCTGCTCGGCGCTCCGCGACTCGAGGCCACAAACGCCGCGCCGGCCGCCGGGTTCGGACCTTCGATGTCGACACGGATGTCGTGACGCCCTATGCCGCGATATTGATCGACGGCAAACCACAGCGAAATGCATTGCACTAATCCTGTAGTCGCAAAAGGATGTCCCGACGCGGTCACCCAGCACACGGATATCCCGTCGACGGTGTGTCCTCACCCAATGTGACATCACGCAGTCCCAGACGGACCGGAGACTTCCCTTCTAGACTGGCGACTCGGTGGGCAGCACCCCGGAAAGGTAAGGCAACGGACGCTCGTGGGGCTTGAGGACATCGAAGCGCTGCGCGATTTGGCCGGCGGGGTGGAGCTATCGGGAGACAGGCTCGTCAGGAGTTTCTATAGCCGCTGGTTCGTCATCGACACCACGGTCGGCGACCTGTTCCCTCCCGACATGTCCGCACAGCGCGGACATTTCCGGCAGGCACTGCAGTACGTGCTCTGGGAAATGGCGGCCTACCGCACCGACGGTCTGGTGAACTTTCTGGCCCAGTTGGGGCGCGATCACCGAAAGTTCGGCGCGACCGACGGGCAGTACGACAGCATGCGCCAGGCGCTACTCGATACCACGCGGGAGACGCTGCAACCGATCTGGGACGAGCGGATGGAGGCCACCGCGACCGAGGTCTACACGGTGATGGTCGAGGTGATGCGCAGTGCCGCCGCCTCCGACAGCGGCCAGCCCTGGTGGGACGGGAAGGTCATCGAATACCACCGCACATCACGGGATCTCGCATTGATCCGACTCAAACTCAACGCGCCCATGGACTACCACTGCGGTCAGTATGTTCACGTCCAGGTGCCGCAGAGCCCCCGGAATTGGCGCTATCTCAGCCTGGCGATTCCACCGGATCCCGAGGGCTACATCGAGTTTCACGTCAAGGCAGTACCCGGCGGACTCGTCAGCGGCGATATGGTCAACGGAACCAAAGTGGGCGACACCTGGCGGATATCGCCTCCACTCGGCGCACTGTCGGTGAACCGCGATGGCGGAGATATCCTGATGGTCGCGGGCAGCACCGGAATCGCACCGCTGCGATGCCTCATCATGGAGCTGTCCCAATGGGCCGAAAACCCAAGGGTTCACCTATTTTACGGGGCGCGCTATCCGCAGGAGCTCTACGATCTGTGGACGCTCTGGCATATCGCATCGACGAATCCATGGCTGTCGGTTACACCGGTCACCGAATACGCCCGAAATCCGGACTGGGCCGACGAGTATCACGATCCGACACCGCCCCGGGGCCTGCATGTGCGCCAGACGGGGCTGCTGTCCGAAGTAGTGACGGCCTACGGCGGCTGGGGTGATCGTCAGATCCTGCTCGGAGGATCATCGGCAATGATCAAGGCCACCACGGAGGCGTTGATCTCCAAGGGAGCCGATCCGTCCAGTATCCAGCACGATCCGCTTTAGCGCTGCTGGTACAGGCTTACGGCCTTCTCGGTCATCGTCCGCACCTCGGAACATCCACCGTCGACCTTGGGTCCCTCAACCTCAACGGTGGCCACGAACTGTCTTCTACTTGTCTCGTCGACGCCGCTGACGGGCGCTTTGTTGCCTACGAAAGCCAAGTAATTGCAATCTGTTTCGTATTCCTTCGTCTTCACCTGCACGCCTTCGATCTGGATGTACCCCGGCTTGATCAGCTTCGGTTGAGGAGCCTGCAGGATCGATGTGTACCGCACAGAAACTCGACGGACGTTGTTGGGAACGGTATTGCCCGGGTCCTCGAAATAGCAGTCGAATGGGTTGCCCCAGCCTTTGATTTCCACCGGCCTGTCACCGAGGGCATCGATAGGTCCGCATGGATCCAATGATCCAAAGTTGTCGGCAGGTACCCTTTTCGAATCCTTCCGAAGTGCGCGCGATCCATTACGTGAAACAGCCCGGCGCGCAATACCTTCTGCCACGCTGCACAGGGACGGAACATCCCTGGGCGCCGCATAGTCCTGAGATACATTCACTTTGAAGACATCCGGCCTGCCATTGGGGTAGATGAACCCCGTGTTCGCCGTGTACCAGCAGTCGGAGTCACCCGGCTTACTGCCCTCCACGCTGTCGCGGCCGGCGTCGCGAAGGCCCAGCCAGATCTTCGCGACACCTGGCTGCCCCTTGGGCACATCGAACCGGACGTCGCAGGTGGTGGCTTCGGTCGTCTGGGCGCCAATAAAGGTGACCTTACCGAGGCGAGACACCTCGGTTGGATCCAGGAATCCACACGGATCCAGCAGCCGAATTTCGTCGTAATGTGCCAGCGCGGCCTGTATCTCTGGGCGCTGGCGGTCACGGTAGAGGCTTCGGGGCTGAGGTGCTCTAGCCGTGGCGCTGCCGGCGGAGGACGGACCGGCATCGTTGTCGCCGCCGGTATCACATCCGCATAGGACAAGAGTCATGGTCAATACCATTGTCCCCCATAGTGATCGCCCCGTCATGGCGCCTCCTGATACATCCGTATGGCCGCCTCGACCGCCTTCATGATCCTTGGGCAACCAATCTGCTCGTCGTGCCCATCGGTGGCGAACATCTCAACCCATTGCGGCAGCGCACTCGTCTCGTCATGTCCAGTAATCGGATTCTCCAGCCCGACGTACGACTCCACCCTGCAATATCTGCCGGACCCACGGGGGCTTGGGTCATCCTTGAAATGGGTCAGCGCGCCGCGAATTCGGGTGTACTCGGGCCCTTCGGTCGCAGGATGGGGTGCATCCTCCAGTTCCGTCAGCCACCACCTGATACCGAGCCGGGTCTCGTCGAGTCGATCCCCTTTGTCCTTGAAATCGCAGTCGAACGGCGCCGACCTGGTGATGAGCTGGATGTCGCGACCGGGCGCGACCGCGTCAATGACATCGCAGGGATCCAGTCGAACGAGTTTGGACGGTGGCAGCCGCTTGGAGTCCGTGCGTAGCGCAGGGCGGCGCACCAGATCTCGTGACGCATCCACGACCGGCTGCAGCTCACCGCATCCGTTCCGCGTCCCTCCGGTGATCCAGATCGTGTACACAACGAGTTCATCCCCATACCCGGCCGGCAATCCTATGGAACACTCACCGCCTGACGGATTTTGAACGTTGGCCCTTCCCGTTTTGCGGTCACCGACAGCGACTCGAGAGACAAAGCCTGGAACGGGTTCCATGACACCGACATCGTGCATGGGCACGTCGAAATCGATACTGCATATCTGGGGTGCGCGATTCGCCCCCACGTACCTGACCTTGCCGAGCGCGCCGGCCGCATCGACGTTGATCATGGAGCACGGGTCGACCGCGCGGATCTGCGCGGCGCGATCTCGGTCCGCCCGATCGTTCCAGTCCAATTTTTCGCGATAGGACGGTGGACGCGGGCCTGTCGAGGCCGCCGAGGTGCCCGCGGAAAGTGCCTCACCATCCGTGGACTGCGTACATCCGGTGAGCAGCAATAGAACTCCCAGGCAGGCCACAATTCTCACTTGGCCTCCTTGTAGAGACGCACAACCTCCGTTGCCGCAGTAACGATCGATTGACAGCCCGGGTCCGTATCCTCGCCGCCCACCATGACGGCAGGCACCCAGGGCTTCTTACTCATGGGGTCCGAGCCGGTGACCGGGTGATCCGGATCCAAGTAGGCGATGACGCGACAGTCTGAGCCGAGATCTGCCGGCATCCCCAGAACCTCGACATACTTGCTCGTAGAGCTACGGCCACTCTTGGCGTAGGCGAGCGCCCGGCGGACGATATCCGGCTCCTCAAACATGAGGGTGACCGATCGTTTTGTCGCGCTTCCGGTGGTGCCCTCAGTACGAAACACACAGCCGAACGGACTGATGGGCCCCGTGACTTCGAGCTTCTGATCACGGCTAAGCACATCGACGACGGCGCACGGATCGATGGTCATCAACTTGGATTGGGCGATCCTCCGCGACTCGGAACGCGTAGTCGGGTGTGCCGTAAGGGAGCGCGATGCGTTGACTACCGACTCCAAATCTTGACACCGAGGCGGCTGATCCTTGGTGCCGCTTGGACCGCTACTCACGGTGAGCGAGTAGGAAATCGTCTCCTTGCCCTCGGCATCCTCGTATCCGGTGAACAGCCCCATGAAGCACATGCTGCCGATGTTGTGGGGAGTCTCGCCGCTATCTCGGTCCGGATACCGCTGGCCGCCGTTCAGTTGATGGGGCAGTCCCGGAACCTCCGAGTAGCTATCGAACGCATCACCCGAAGGTTGTTTGGGTACTTCGTATTCCACTTCACAATTGATCGGCCTGGTATCGGTACCGACGCTTGCGATCGTGGCAAGTCTGCCCGCAGCTTCCAGGTCGATCAGGGAGCAGGGATCGATCTTCTGAATCTCGCGGGCGTGATCCACCTGCTTGCGCAGCTCGGGGCTCAGCTTGTCGCGGTAGGACGGTGGCTGCGACGCAGTCGATGTCGGGGCGGCACCGGATCCGTCGCCCTTCACCGCCCGACCCTCGACGGTTCCCGAACAACCGCTCACCACCAGCATCGCGATGGCCAGCGTCCCTAGAAATTGCGCCCCCACGGCTCCCCCAATCGTCGCTCACTGGGAGCCTACCGCGCTATGCGGTCACGATCATCGGTTCAGCGTTGCTGGCGGGGCTGCCAGACGACCACGGCGGTGCTCTTGGGGATGATCGCGACCTCGCGCCCTGATGTCGCAGCGCGCAGCTGCGCTACCTCGGCCGCAAGTTCGGACACCTTGGCCTGCAGTGCCTCGACCTGGTTGGATAGTTCGATAACCCGTTTGATGCCAGCAAGATTGACGCCCTCGTCCTGCGACAGCCGCTGCACCTCGCGCAGCAGCTCCACATCGCGCTGCGAGTAACGCCGCCCGCCGCCACTGGTGCGTTCGGGGATGACCAGCCCGAGCCGGTCATAGGTACGCAGAGTCTGCGCATGCATCCCGGCCAGCTCGGCGGCCACAGAGATCAGGAAGGTGCGAGCCCCCCGCTCCGGCTGACGCCGCGTCATCGCGCACCCGCCCAGCCGGCCCGCGGATCGAATCCGCTCGCCTTCTCCGCCACCTGGTAACGCTGCAATGCCTCCAGCGCACTGTCTTCCAGCTTTGACGGCACTGAAACCTTGACGGTGACCAGCAGATCGCCATTGCCGCCCGACCGCTTCGGGATGCCACGCCCGCGCACCCGCAGGATGCGTCCGTCGGAGGTACCCGCGGGCACCTTAACTCCGACCCGGCCCTCCAGAGTGGGCACGGAAACCGTGGCGCCCAAGGCTAATTCGGTGAAGCTAACCGGAACGGTGAGAGTCAGATTATCGCCGTCGCGGGTGAACACGTTGTCGGGCCGCACATGAACGGTGACATACAGATCTCCTGACGGAGCGCCGCGCAGGCCCGCCTCGCCCTGTCCTGCCAACCGAATACGCTGTCCGTCGTCGACTCCCGACGGGATCCGCACGGTGATGGTGCGGGTCCGGGTGGTGACCCCGGAGCCCTGGCAGTCGGTGCAGGGGTTTTCGATGATCGAGCCCGTGCCGCGGCAATCGGCGCACGGTTCGGAGAACCCGAACGCGCCCTGATTGCGGTTGATGACACCGCTGCCGTTGCACGAGCCGCAGACCTTCGGGCTGGTGCCCGGTCGAGCGCCGCTGCCGTGGCAGGTGGTGCACGGTGCCGGGCTGGTAAGGCGCAGCGGAACCGATACGCCCTTACACGCCTCAACGAAGTCGAGCTGCGTTTCGGTCTCCAGATCGTTTCCACGACGCGGTCTGCTGGCACGCGGCTGCGCGCGCTGTCCAAACAGGCCGCCGAAGAGATCGCCGATACCGCCTCCGCCGGAGGTGTCGGCGTTACCGAACAAGTCATTCAGGTTGAACTCGGCGCTGTTACCGCCACTGAATCCCCCACCGCCACCGAATCCGTTGTCGCCGAAGCGACGTCCGAATCCGCCACCGGCGAAGAGTCTGCGAGTCTCGTCATACTCCTTGCGCTTGGCCGGATCCGAGAGCACATCCTTGGCCTCGCTGATGACCTTGTACCGGTCCTCGGCAGCCTGGTTGCCCGGGTTACGGTCCGGATGATTCTCGGCCAGCAGCTTGCGCGCGGCCTTCTTGATTTCATCCTGGGTAGCGGTGGAGGCGATGCCGAGCTCCTTGTAGAAGTCCTTCTCGACCCATTCACGTTGCGTCACCCGACATCACCTCCTTCGCGTCCATCGGTGCTGATATGCAGTTCTTACTCTGATTCTGTCTTGGATTCCGTTTCGGCGCCCGCGCTTTCGGGCACCTGCTGCGCTGTATCGCCGCTTTCTGGCTTCGCATCCCCATCAGTGACGACCACCATCGCGGTCCGGAGTACCCGATCGCCCATCTTGTAACCCTTGCGCAGCACCGCAGCCAGCACGGGATGGCCGTCCTGGCCATCATGCTGGACCGCCTCGTGCAGCGAGGGATCGAAGTCGTCACCCTCCGCGCCGAATGTCGCCAACCCCAGCCCTTCCAGGGCGGTGGCCAGCTTGTCCGAAACACTGCGCAGCGGACCCGATTCCAGGTCGCCGTGCTCCCGAGCGCGATCGAGGTCGTCGAGCACGCCCAACAGCTGGGCCACCACTGATGCCTTGGCCGAATCGATGACAGCCTGTCGGTCCCGTTCCACCCGCTTGCGGTAGTTGGCGAAGTCGGCATGCGCACGCTGCAGGTCGGCCGTCAGTTCGGCCACCTTGGCATCCGCATCCGAATCGCCCGTGGAGGCCGCGGCCGCAGAGTCGGATGTCGCCGACTCTGCGGGCCCGGGTGCCGAAGCACCCGGTTCCGCTGCGGCAGCCTTCTTTTCGGCCGCCCTCGCCTCTTCACGCACCGCGCCAGTGTCGGGGTCGATCCGGCGCTTATCGGTGACTGTCACCGGTTCGCGTTCTTCTTCCCGATCTAGCCCACCTGGCGGGGTCACTTGTGGTCCTTCTCCTCGTCAACGACCTCGGCATCCACGACATCACTATCGGCTCCGGACGCACCGCCGGCGCTACCATCGGCTCCTGCTCCCTCGGCCTGAGCCTTGGCGGCAGCGGCCTCGTAAATGGCCTGACCCAGCGCCTGCGACTGCTCGCCGAGCTTCTCCATGGCTTCCTTGATGGCGCCGATATCGGTGCCTTCCAGGGCCTTCTTTGCCTCGCCGATGGCGTCGTCCACCTTGGAGAGCGTCTCGTCGTCGACAACCTTCTCGGTGCCCTCAGCGGGCTCGCGCTGCTCCTTGACGAACTTCTCCGTCTGGTAGACCAGCGATTCGGCCTGGTTGCGGACGTCCGCCTCGTCGCGACGCTTCTTGTCCTCCTCGGCGTGCGCCTCAGCATCCTTGATCATCCGGTCGATCTCTTCCTTGGACAGGCCTGAGCCTTCCTGGATCTTGATCGTGTTTTCCTTGCCGGTGCCCTTGTCCTTGGCGGTCACGTGCACGATGCCGTTGGCATCGATATCGAAGGTGACCTCGATCTGCGGCACACCGCGCGGGGCCGGCGGAATACCGGTCAGCTCGAAGGAGCCCAGGAGCTTGTTGTGCGAAGCGATTTCGCGCTCACCCTGGTACACCTGGATCTGCACCGACGGCTGATTGTCGTCCGCCGTGGTGAAGGTCTCCGAGCGCTTGGTGGGGATGGTGGTGTTGCGTTCGATGAGCTTGGTCATCACACCGCCCTTGGTCTCGATACCGAGGGACAGCGGGGTGACGTCAAGCAGCAGAACGTCTTTCACCTCACCCTTGAGCACACCGGCCTGCAGAGCAGCACCCACGGCAACAACCTCATCGGGGTTGACGCCCTTGTTGGGCTCCTTGCCGCCGGTCATCTCCTTGACCAGATCGGTCACCGCGGGCATGCGGGTGGAACCACCCACCAGCACCACGTGATCGATATCGGCCACCGATACGCCGGCATCCTTGATCACCGACTGGAACGGCTTGCGGGTACGGTCCAGCAGATCCTGAGTGATCTTCTGGAATTCCGCACGCGTCAGCTGCTCGTCGAGGAACAGCGGGTTCTTATCGGCGTCAACCGTGATGTACGGCAGGTTGATCGAGGTGGACTGGCCCGAGCTCAGTTCAATCTTCGCCTTCTCGGCAGCCTCACGCAGACGCTGCATGGCCATCTTGTCCTTGGTCAGGTCGATACCGGCGCTGGCCTTGAACTTGTCGACGAGCCAGGTCACGATGCGCTCGTCCCAGTCGTCACCACCGAGGTGGTTGTCACCGGAGGTCGCACGGACCTCGACGACGCCGTCGCCAATCTCCAGTAGCGACACATCGAAGGTGCCACCACCGAGGTCGAAGACCAGGATGGTCTGTTCCTTCTCACCCTTGTCCAGGCCGTAGGCCAGTGCGGCCGCGGTCGGCTCATTGACGATGCGCAGCACGTTAAGGCCGGCGATCTGGCCGGCTTCCTTGGTGGCCTGCCGCTGGGCGTCGTTGAAGTACGCCGGCACGGTAATGACGGCATCAACGATGTCCTCGCCCAGGTACGCCTCGGCATCACGCTTCAACTTCTGCAGTGTGCGGGCGCTGATTTCCTGGGGGTTGTAGTTCTTTCCGTCGATCTCGACCGACCAATCGGTGCCCATATGACGCTTGACCGAACGGATGGTCCGGTCGACGTTGGTCACCGCCTGGTTCTTAGCGGGCTGCCCGACCAGCACCTCACCGTTGCGCGCGAACGCAACGACGGACGGGGTGGTGCGAGAGCCTTCCGAGTTCGCGACAACTACCGGGTCGCCGCCTTCAAGGACGGCGACAACGGAGTTTGTGGTCCCGAGGTCGATTCCGACCGCACGAGCCATAGTTCATTCCTCCTGTTGTATTGCTGATCTGCCTATCGAGAGCTTCAGTGAGATCCGCTCAAGTTTGCCTCGGCGGGATCATTCCGTCAAGCCAGAATTGAGTCTGACTCACTCAAGTTTGACACTCTGCACAACGGGCGACCATCGAGCTTTGTTCCCGAGGCCCGGAACCACCCCAGCGAGAAGACATCGTCGCAGGTCAGCGCCCAGCCGCTGGTCCTGCGTCGGGAATCGATCCGTCTACTCGCCGTTCTCGATCACCAGCGGGACGGGGCGGCAGGGGTGGTGTAAACCACAGACGACCGCGATCATGGCCATCGAACGCCAGGCGTCTACTTCGTGCAGTTCTTCCATTCGCCACCCTCGAAAAGGAATCCGACCGGGGAAACCTTGGGAACCGGTTCCTCGTTGTCGTACGTGGTGATCTTCCGCAGGTCACCGGTCGCGGTATCCCCGGTGACCTTGATGTTGTCAATGGACATTGCCTCGATGGAGGTGATCTCGGCCATCACCTTGCGGTTCGCGATATCGAACGCGGCCTGGTCTTGGCGATGCCAAGCGTCTACCACCTGCCGGGCGGTCTCGATCGACAGCTTGGGGTGCCGTTGCACCAGCTCACCCGGCATCTTCGCGACGATTTCGGGGTTCTTGGCTTCCTCGGGAGTGCCGAGATCTGACATCGGGGCCAGCGTCTCGAGCATGTTCTTTCGCGTGGCCTCTTTCTCCTGCACGCAGTTCATCGCGACGAGCGCGTCGATGTCGTAATCCTCGAGCACCTGGCGTCTGCGCTCGACGAGCTTGCGAATCGCCGCTTCATCGGAGGCAACGGTGCGTGCCGACGCGGCTGCCGCCCCAGAAGTCGGCGAACCAACGGGTGAAATGCGGTGCAGCGGCTCGCTCCCCCGATCACACCCGGAAGCGGCAACGGCCACCGTCGCGGCCAACACCGAGATGAGCGCCGTCTTCACGCAGGTCTTCGACGTCATTGAGATCCCCTCCCGGCCGGTCGACCAAACAAGGCTAACACCTCGCGAATTCCCTAGCGCCGCAGCGCGCATGGGCGGAGACTGACACCATGGACACCACCGTCGACGAGATCGCGGATGGCATCTTCCGGTTCTCGACCTGGATCCCGGACATCACCGAACACGGCTTCACCTTCAATCAGTTTCTCCTCACCGGCGAGCAGCCGTTCCTGTTTCATACCGGCCAGAGATTCCTATACGCCAATGTGTCCCAAGCGGTTTCACGTGTCATTCCGCCGGATTCGCTGCGCTGGATTTCCTTCGGCCATGTCGAGGCCGACGAATGCGGCTCGGTGAACCAGTTCCTTGCCAACGCCCCACATGCCGAAGTGATCCACAGCCCGTTGGCATGCATGCTTTCACTCAATGACATGTGCGACCGGGCGCCCGTCGCGGTGGGTGAGAAAGCGCACGACATCGGCGGGCACCGTCTGCGATTCCTAGCCACCCCGCATATCCCCCACAACTGGGAGGCAGGGCTCTGGTTCGACGAGACCACCGCGACACTGTTCTGCGGAGACCTGTTCACCCACACCGGACAATGCCCGGCACTCACCGAATCCGATTGCGTAGCACCGGCCTTAGCCGCCGAGGGGCTCTTCCACGCGACGGGCATGACGACCACACTCGCGCCGACACTCGATCAGCTGGCCGCCCTCGAACCCACCACATTGGCCATCATGCACGGATCGTCATACGTGGGTGACGGAGCCGCACAGCTACAGGCACTCCGGGAGGGATACCTCGAGCTCGCCGCGCAGACGTAGATCATTCAGTCGGTGTCGCGTCGGCCAGAACGCCGGACGGCATACGAACTCGATACCGCGACAATGACAATCAGCGTGATGCCGCCTACCAGCGGCCATACCCCGGTGGCGTCCACCATGTTCACCAACCAGTTCTGCACCTTGCTCGCGGCGTTGATCACCGGATCGTCGGCAGTCCCGTCACCGAAGTTCATCCGTATCTCATAGTAGCCGTAATAGGTGACGTACAGACCGGTCAGCAGCACGATGACCCCGGCGATGCGGCCCACATACGGGAGGACCTTGCGCATGCTCGCCTGCACCGAATTCCCCAGCAGCGCAACGGCCAATGCCGCCACACCCACGGTGACTGCCATACCCGCCCCGTAGGCGATGAACGCAAGCACCCCCGACACGATGGAGCCCTGCTTGAAGGTGGTGCTGATAACCGCCAGGAACGGCCCGACCGTGCAGGACAGCGATGCCACCGCATAGGTGAGCCCGTACCCGTACATCGAGAGCAGTGAGGACGTCGGCGTCCCACCGGAGACCCGCGGCAGCATGACGGTGAGTTCACGCCCGGATAGCAGCCAGATGGACAGCGCCACAAGCGCGATACCAATCACCACCGTGGCGAATGGCATGTACCTTCCGGCCGAGGCGACCACCGGCGAGATGACAAGCCCGAAGATGCCGAACACCGTCAGGAACCCGGCGGCCATCGCTACGGTGGCGGTCGCTGCCCGCGTCACCGCAGTCAACCTTGAGGTCGTGCCATCGCTGCCGGCGATCACCAGCCCGAGATAACCAGGGAGAAAAGCGAAGCCACAGGGGTTGAGCGCGGCGACCAGCCCCGCTCCCAACGCGAAAGTAAGTGCCGCGGTGTCAATCACGTCGTCAGCGCAGCTGCCCGATTTTCTTCTCAATCTCGGGACCCGAGAGCGGACTCTTGATCACCTCGGCCTTGCCCTCCGATCCCAAAAACGCGAAGGCCGGCTGACGGGTGACGTCATACAGTGCCCACACCTTCGCGTCGGTATCTGCCAGCTGCGTGAAGGTGAGGCCGTATTTGGTCACGAAGCCGCGCATGGCGGGCACCTGGTCCTGGGCGGCCACACCAATAAACGTCACGTCCGGATGCGCGGTAGCCGCCTTCTGCAGATCGGGAGCTTCCTTCTGGCAGGTTGGGCACCACGGCGCCCAGAACCACAGCACCGCCTTCTTTCCAGCCAGGCTGCTGCCCGCGAAGTCGGCTCCGTCAATGGTCTTCGCGGTGAAGTTCAGCAGTGTTGACGTGTCGTTCTTGTCCGCCCCGGAACAACCGGCCAAAGCCAGTGTCAATACCGCCATGACCGAAACCGCAACGCGTGATAACACTTTCCCTCGTTTCGCCGCATACCCATCAATTCGCGCACATCCTGTCCACCCACGGTAACCGGGTGCGCAAGTCGCCCGCGTCCGGCCACTACGGCTTGGACAGGTGGCCCGGCTTTTCGATGATCGTGGCCTGCGGTCGCTTCATGGATATTCCGGACGCGGGGTACCACGGCGGTCCGCCCGGCGCGTCATACGCCAAGAGCGGCTGACGGTCCGCGGTATTGACGCCGAAATAGGTGACATCGAGACCGTAGTAGTCGGCTTTCCAATACCAGTCGTCGGCCAACGTGTTCCATCCCGCCGCGCTGGCCGGCGTCTGGTTGTAGTCGCCGTACCAACCGACCTCGCCGATGGAACATTTCAGATTGTGCGCGTTGCACCAGTTACCAAAATTGTCGAGCCTCCAGAGGAATCCCCAGGTGTAGCCGCGATCGGCGAAGATGCTGCCCTTCGGCACCTCATAGTTGGGATCGAGCTTCTCCGGGTTGTACGGCTCGCCGTTCGTGCTGTCGAGCACCGGGTACATGTGTTGGGAGTAGACGATCTTGTTCAGCGGATCGTTGACCCAGCCGCCCGCGGGATCCGTATCGTCGAAGTCGAAAAACCAATAGCAGCACAAAGGTTCGACCCAGATGGTCGTGCTGTCGCCGTTGTCGCGAATGGCCTTGACGACCTGATTGACATGCGTCTTGTAGGTTTCATAGGGCTGATTTCCGGGCACACGCACGTTGGCGCGGGTCGGATGATCAAAGCGCACCGGCTCGTTGAACAGGTCGTAGGCGTAAACCGCCGGCTCATCCTTGAATGCGGTGGACAACTTGCGCCACACATCGTTGGTGATCGCGGTGGTAAGGCCCGCACCGCACACCAACGTCGTGGTAGTGCCGGGTTTCGTCCACTCACAGCCGTTATGCAGGTCGATGACGACCCGCATGCCGGCCGCCTTGATTTTTGCCACCTCGGCCCGGATCACGGTCATGTAGGGCTCAAAGAACTCGAGATTGCCCTCGGCAATGCCCGGCTGCAGATAATCCCAACTGATATTGAGACGAATCAGCTTGTGCCCATAGCTCGCCAGCTTGGTATACGTCGACTGGGGCTCGCCATATCCCGCCAGTTCCGGGTGGTCTTTGATCGTCACCGCTTGTGTCATCAGGGTGACGATGTTGACGCCGCGTTGCCCGTACCCCACAGGGACGGTGGCGCGCGCTTGCCCAGGTGGAGTGACGCACATCAACGACGCCACCAACACGACGGTCGCCACCGCAGACCCCAGCCGTCTGCAGATACTCGACATCATGACTACCTCTGTGATGGGCGGCCAATATGTAGCACCGCGTACCCAAACCTGTTTGATCGAGTGTAGATTCCGACGTCACTCTGGTGAAATCGACCGGAAACGGGCACACGGATAGCCCTACGTACGCTGGCAGTCATGGACTTCCGGGTATTCGTTGAACCGCAGCAAGGCGCCACCTACTCCGACCAGCTCCGGGTGGCACAGGCTGCCGAAGGACTCGGATTCTCTGCCTTCTTCAGGTCCGATCACTACCTGGCGATGGGCGGCGCCGACGGACTGCCCGGACCCACCGACGCGTGGGTGACGCTCGGGGCCCTCGCCCGGGAGACCACCGCCATTCGGCTGGGCACCCTGGTCACCTCGGCCACGTTCCGCCATCCCGGACCGCTCGCGATCACCGTTGCCCAGGTCGACGAGATGAGCAGCGGGCGAGTTGATTTCGGGCTGGGCGCGGGGTGGTTCAACGAGGAGCACGAGGCGTACGCGATTCCATTCCCGTCGCTTGGTGAACGGTTTGACCGGCTCGAAGAGCAGCTCGACATCCTCACCGGCCTATGGACCACCCCCACCGGCGATACCTTCTCGTACACCGGCACGCATTACACGGTGACCGATTCACCCGGGCTGCCCAAACCCGTACAGGAACCGCATCCCCCGATCGTCATCGGCGGTCTCGGGGTCAAACGCACCCCGGCACTCGCGGCGCGGTACGCCGCCGAGTTCAATCTGCCGTTCCAGCCCGTCGACATCATCACCGACCGGTATGCGCGAGTGGCGCAAGCGGTGGAAGCCGCTGGACGGCCTGCAGATTCGATGATCTACTCGGCCGCCTTCGCGGTGTGTGTCGGTGATACGGATGCCGATATCGCACGCCGGGCAGCGAACGCCCGCCGGGACGTGGACGAGATCACCGAGAACAGCCCGCTCGCAGGCACTCCGGATGCCGTGGTGGAGAAGCTGCGCGTCTATCTCGATGCCGGTGTTCAGCGGGTCTATGTCCAGTTACTTGATATGCGCGATCTGGATCAATTGGAGTTCTTCGCCTCGACCGTAATCCCCCAGTTCGTCTGACGGATCTGCGTTAGGCTCCGCGCGATGAGTGAGCACGAAACCCCGAACGCCCCCGATGACGACGAGAGCTATTTCTCGGGGCTGCTCGAAGAGATCGACAAGCCGAAGCCGTGGTACCGGACGGGGCCGGCAATCGTGGGCATCATCGCCGCGATCATCGCCATCGCCGCCGTGCTCATGACCATTGTGTTGGCCACAGACAAACGCGTCGTCAACGACAACACACCGCTGACCTCGACGCCGTCGGCATCGACCGAGCCCACCTCGCCCTCTTCGGAACCGTCGACGACGACCGCCACGACCACCACGAATGAACCGGTGGCACCCGCACAGACCTCCGAGCCCACCTACTACGAGCCCCCGAGAACCACGGAGTCGACGACGTACCAATACCCGGCGATTCCGGCGCCGCCCGCTATTCCGCAGATACCGCAGATCCCTCCAATCCCGCCGATTCCACAGATTCCGCAAATCCCGGGGCTCTAAGGGAGTTGGGTTACGCTCCGGTTCATGTCTTACCCGGAGCCGCCCGAAGACCCGACGATGTTCAACCAGCAGTACCACGACCAGGAGCCCGAAGGGCCCAATCCTTGGTACAAACAACCCGCGGTGCTGATCGCGCTGGCAGGCGCCGGAGTGGCCGTTATCGCCGTAATCGCGGCACTGGTGATCACCCGCAGCGACAAGCCAGCCCCGGCGGGAACCACCAGCTCGCTGACCTCATCGACTACCAGCAGCTCAGCGCCGGCCGGCGGCCATGAGGGACACGGCGGAAGCACCACCGGCGGCAACGCCACGGTCACTGAGACCCAGACCGTATCCGAGTCGCCAACTCAGAGCTCCGAAACGACGACAACCACCACGGCTCCGACGACCACCACGACGACGACTGAGCCGACGACGACCACCACCACCACTCAACCGACGACCACAACAACGCAGCCCACTACGACGACGGGTCGTTCGGTAGTCATCCCGATTCCGGGCGGCGGCAACGTCGAAGTACCCGTCGGGGGTCAGTGAGCCATCCGCATTCCCGGCGGGCCGGAGATTCCGCCTGGCGGGCCCGGCATCCCCTCATGGGTCTTGCCGGGTCGGCTCGGGGACGGCTCGTTCCATAGGTGGCCCGCCGCGCACATCGCGACCACGAAGCACAGCACACCGACCGGAATGGCAATCGCACGCCGCGTATCAAGCTTCGCGGCGCACTGATCGTGATAACTCGTCGAATGCTGACCAGTGATCTGGGCCCTATCGAGCTCCGCGGATCGAGTCAGGCGCGGCCCGACCGGCATTCCACAAGTCACCGCCTGTGTGCCACCGCCTGTTTCGACCTGGATCGACACCGGCGTCAACAAGATCGCCATCGCGGCAATCGTCGCGATACCGCAGACAACAGATAGGCAACCTCGCCCTCGCATACCCCGGACGCTACGCCGTCAAGGGCACGCAATGATGGCGATTCGGCATCTGCGCCAGTACAAATCGGGCACGACTTTTAGCAGGCAGTGCTCTTTGCGGTGCGGCAGATCGGTGCCGCCACCTTTCGCAGAACTTGCTGATCGTCGGTGTCCACCCAGGGTGCACCGACGGCACCGGTGATGGCGTTGGTCACGGTCAGCTCGGCCACCGTTCCGGTGCCCGGGGGCGCCACCACGTATAGCCGGTACTGGGGTTGCTTGCCGCCCTGCGGTGGCAACGTCACCGTGGCGGCGTGCCCGGCCGCCAAGTCGGTCACGCTGACCTGGGCGCCGATGGGGTTGAAGCAGTGGTCCAGCCTCGCCCGCAGCGACCGATACACGGTCGACGCATATTGATCGGTGACCCAGGTGTCGCCCGGCCAATGCGCGATGACCTGCACCGCCGTCCACCCGGACTCGTCCGAACTCTCTGTCGATGACGCCGATTCAGGCGATTGCGGCAGATTCTCCCCGAGCGAGAAACACAGATTCGCCGACCAGAAAGCGGGACGATCAACCGTAACCGCGTTGCGCGACAAGGGAGCCCAGTGCGACACGTGGTCCATCGGAATGTCCCGCGGACTGGTCCACACGGTGTCGGGCAACGGCTTCGGGTCAGCGGCGGCCGGAACCGCCGTCGTCAGGCCAATGATCGCAGCCATCGCCGATACTGCCTGCAGCCACCCGCGCACCGTCACCGACAATCCCTCTTTAGCAGGAGCCCTTGCACAACGGCTGGGCCAGAGCACGCAGGACGGTCGCGTCTTCGACGGGCTTCCACGGCGAGGGCTCGCGGCCTGTGCGCGGCACCGTGACTGCCAACTCGGAGATAGTGCCCGATTCCGGGGGAACCACGTTGTAGATATGGACTTCGCTGGCGGGGTTGTCCCGGTCCGCGCCGACCAGCAACGTCGCCGCAAAGCCGTACCACGAAGGTGCGGGGCGCAGGTCGACGCTGATCACGTCGCCGATTCCCGGGCAGTAGTTGAGCTGGGAACGGATACTGCTTTGGAACGCCGAGGCCGCATCCAGGGAGCCCTCGGGCCACTGCCCCGCCGCCTGCACTACGGACGCCGCGGTGCCCGCTGCGGTCTGCGTCGCGATACCCGAGGCCGGCGGCAGCAGGTCCGCAGATGGGCTTCCGCAGAGCCGCGAGCTGAGGAACGATGCCCGACCGGTGGTGGTCGGGCTGGCCGCTGACCAGTGATATTCGCTGTTCATGGGGATATCGCCGGGCCGGAGCCACGCAGCGGCAGGCACGGGCTTGGGCGCAGGCGCAGCCGGATTGGGGGTGGGTTCGGCTACGGCGGTCCCGGCGCCGAGGCCCAGGCCAAACCCGGCCACGAGGGCGAAAATCGCGACGAGCAGACGCTTCATCATCTGCTCAGTATGCCGGGCGGTCGTGCTGAGACAACTGGGTGGACAGCTGGGTAAGGACACCTTCGGCACTGCGGACAGCCGCCAGGCACAGCCGGCTAGTGAAGGGATCGTTGAGCGGATACTCGGCCCGCGCTCGCCAGCGACCCACGGCGTCCAGCGCCGCTCGCCGCGGATCGGGGCGCGTCTCGTCGAGACCTAGGCGCGCCGCGGGCTCCGTACCGGAGGCCCCGAGTAGCCGACGAACAAGCATCGTCTCGTGCTCGGTGAGCGTGGTGGTCCGCGAGGTCAGTTCAGCCAGCAGCCGCAGCTCATCGAACGCATGGGTATCGGCCAGCAATGGATCGATAGCGTCGATGACCGCGCGACCACCCTGGACCGCATAGGTGGTGAGCACCTGCCGAGCGGACAGCAGCGCGGTATGCGATTTGAGAATGCCCGCGCGCTGCCCGAACTGGTTGGCGATGATGTTGTGCAGTTCCACCAGCCCGCTGCGTTCGAGGAGTTCCACGGCCAACCCGTTGGCATCGACAACACCGACGCGAATGACCGCTACCGAGATCCGAATGCCGAACATCCCGAATCGGTGCAGCAGCGCGGTTCGGGTCTGCACATCGAGCGGCAGCGAGTCGTCTTCGCGCACAAACCTGTCCACCGAAAGCAGGGCCTTGGCCATTACCTGCGGGTCCAATTCGGCCAACTTCTGCAGTGCCACGAATTCCGCCTGACGCAGCGTGCGGGCAGTGAGCGCCAGCAGCCCGGCGACCGGCACGACGGCCTGACAGATCCCCGTGCGCTCCATCTCCCCGGCGAACCGGGCGGCAACCTCACGTGCGGACAACATCGCGTCGAGCCGGCCCACCCCTATCTCGTCAGCGCGCGACACCACGCCGACCACCCCGACCGCGCCCCCGCGCTCCCCGCCGACGAGCTTGCCAATCTGGGTGAGCAGCGCAATATCGGCGGCGTTCAGGCTGCGCAGCAGAAATATCACCGCGTCAACCCTGGGGACACCGTCATCGGGGACGAGTAGTGCCAGGCTGCGCTCGGAGACATCCGTGGACAACGAGGACGTTCCCGGGGTATCGATGAGGGTGATCTCATTCAATTCCGGTGCAGGCCAATGTACGTCGAGGTCGACCACCGAAGCAGGGTCAAGGCGGCCCAGCTCGAATGACAGCCCGCCGTTCCGGCGAATCGGAATGTCCTGACGGGCGCCACCGCCCAGGTTGGCGGTGGCCTGCGGTGCAGCCCCATGCCGGAACCACGCCACGATCCGAGTGGCCTCGGTAGCATCTGTGGGCGCAATATCTTCTCCGACAAGCGCATTGACCAGAGTGGACTTGCCTGCGTTGAGCGTGCCGGCAATCGCCACCCTGATCGGTTCGTCGAGCCGGGCCGCGATGCGCCGCAGTTCGTCATGCGGCTCGGCAGCCTGGGCGTACCGAGGGTCCTGTTGATAGGCACGCATGGCATCGCCGATGATGGCGCGGGCCTGCGTGACGGTGCTCATGCGTTACCCGCTGTTTTTCGCGCGGGGGCCTCATCGGAAGGCTGCAGACCTTCCACATGGGTGTTGACCTGGCGCAGGATGTTCAGCTGACGCTCCACCTCACGGGTGCGTGAATCGCGATCCTCCGCCTCCAGCCGCGCCGATGCGATGGCGGCCTGCAGCGATTCGTTGAGCGATCGGGTGGTCTGGTTGGCGATGTCGCGGAAGTGATCCCGCAGCTGACGCTGGACCAGCCGTAGCCGGTCACGCGACTCCTTGAGCACCACGAAGGACACATCATCGAGGAAACGGCGCACGTTCGTCTTGGCCTCACCACGGATGCGCAGCATCCGATTCTCCATATCCTCGGTGTAGGTCTTCTTTCCCAGCATCGCGCCGGCGCCCAGCGAGATCAGGTTGAACATCCCGAGCCCGGCGACGGTAGTCAGCATTCCGAACATAATGACGCCGCCGTAGGACCCGCGCAGGCCGGTGATCGCCTTGTGCCCCAACTTGATCGGCTTCGCTTCCAGCTTGGACAGCGACTTCATGTCACCCAAATCGGCGCCCATCTCGCTGGCCCGTAGGCGTGGCATCTTCACCGAGTCCATGCCCGCGGTGGCAAATGTTTCGGCCACCTGCGCGGCCAGATGCATTGCCCGCTGATGCGCCCAGACGAAGTTATTGCCCACCGAATTGGCCACTGCCTGTTCAAGTTTGGCACCAACCTCGGCCCAGTTCTTGGTGGGATCGCTGCGGTCGATGACCTCTTCGGTGCGGTGCAGGATGCGCCGGAATCGCGACTGCAAGTCGTGTTCGACATCGGTCGACACGTCGGAAATACCGTCGCCCAACACCTGCTGCCACAGGGCAGTGTGCGCCAGCACTTCCTCGGCTTCACGCTTGCGGCGTTCCAGATCCGAGGTGAGCTCGTCGCGGCTCTGCGGGTCCTCCAGCGCGCTGAGCTCCGCATCCAGGGTCAGCGTCAGATGCTCGGAGGCCGAACCGATCTCGGCGACGGCCTGCTGACGGGTATTGGCCTGCTGGTCGGCGATCGCATTGCTCAGGAAGGTCACCAACGCGGGGAAATTCGATTCCGCGTTGAGCTCCTTGTCGTTGAGCTGCAACGCGTGTGAACGCAGCGCCGACGACACCGTGATGGCGGGGACGGTGATCTTCGCGCGCTGCAGGTGCGCGGAGTTGGCGGCTACCACTGCCCGCCAGTGCGGGTACAGATCGGTCTTGGTGTTGACGATCGCCGCGGCCGGGCACAGGTCGAGCGCCTGCTGGATGAAAACCAGTTCGGGTTCGGTGAATTCGGAGCTGAGGTCGCTAACCATGAGCATGACGTCGGCGTCGGGCAGCAGCCCGAGCGTGCTCGACAGGTGCGGCTGCCCAAAACCGCCGACACCCGGCGTATCCACCAGGCACAGACCGCTTTTGAGCATCGGGCTGGCAACCTTGATTTCCACCCGCAGCACCTCGCGGCCCTGGGCCTGTGGCGCCCGCTTGAGGTCCTTGCCGATATCGGCGACCGGAATTGGGATGATCTCGGGTTCGCCGGCCAGCCCGCCGCCGTCATACTGTTCGGCGGGGGCCACCACCAACGCGGCAGACGGCTGGTCGCCGTAACTGATAACGGTTGTCACCGAGGTGGTTTCGTCATCACCGACCCGAGCCACCGGCATGTTGAGCAGCGAGTTGACCAGCTGGCTCTTGCCCTGTTTGAGCTGCCCGGCCACCACCACACGCAGGGGCCGGTCCACGAGGAGTCGATCAGCACGGTCCAACCGATCGATCAGATCACCCCGGTCGTTCTCTACCGCGATCTTGCGCACATGCCCCAGCAGCTCGTTGATGAGCGCAAGCTGCTCTTCACTCACGGTCACGCACCCTTCACTCGATAGTCGTACTTACTGTGCCATCTTCTTTGGCCAGCACGGATTCATGCATGCACGGATAGGCCAAGGTCCACGCGTATGCCCCGCACCCTTCCGGAGAAGAGGTGCGGGGCATACGTCCGCCGCTAGTGGTGCTCGGTTCCCGGCAGAGTGGTGTGCTCGGTGGCCGATGCGTGACCCTGGGCCTGCGCCTGAGCCTCGAATCCGGTGCCGGCGGCTGCGTGCGAACCCATTGAGGAATCGAACGATTGGTTCATCGAGCCCGACGCGCTGTGCGAGGCGTTGAGCGGGCTGCTCAACGAATCGTTGATGGCGCTGCTGTGCGAGTTGCTCACCGCGGCGCTGCTGGATGCGGAGTGCGAGGTGTTCAGCGAGTCGTTGATCGCGTTGGTGTGCGAGTTGCTCACCGAGGTGCCGGTGTGCGCCTGGTTATTGGACGCAATGTCGGTGTTCACCTTGTTGTTCGACGCGATATCGGTGTTGGTGTTGGTGCTCGTCTGGTTGTGCGAGCCGATATCGGTCTGTGTCTTCACCTGGTTGTGCGAGGCGATATCGGTGTGGGTGGTGTTACCCGAGCCGATGTTCGTTGAGCGATCCGTGTTGAACGAGTCGTTGATGTTGGTGGTGTTGCGCTGCGAGTGGTCATCGACAACGGTGACGCTCTTGTCGATGCCCGCCGAGCCGTGCCCGCTGACGTTGGTGTAATCGCCACCGACCCGAGTGTCGCTCTGGTCCACGCCGACCTTGCTGCCGTGGTCGGCGTTGATGATGTTGCTATCGCGCACATCGCCGTTGACCGCGGTGGAACCCTTGCCGGAGGCGATGGGGCCGGAGTTGCTTCCGCCCACAGCCACTGCACCGTCACCGATGGCGTTGGTGTCGCGGTTACCGAACTGCAGGTCGCCGAAGTTCAGGTCCAGCAGCGGACCGCGGTTGAAGCTGTCGACGTTCCCGCTCGGGCTCATGACCTGGTTGCCGCTCGCGATCGGGTTGTGGCTCGCGAAATCGGTGTCGTTATGGCTCATGAAGTCGTTGTTACGGGGGCTGAAGTTGTCGCGGGGGCTCAGCAGCGACGGCGACAGGATGCTCGGAGCATCGGGCTGCGCTGCGTAGTAGTTCTGCAGGTTGCCCGAGAGGTCGTTCATGTGGTTGCCGGTGTTGACCCACTGCGATTGGTAGCCGTAGTTGGAGGCCACCGACTCGGCGACGACGGGCATGACCGCGCCCACCTGTGCGGCGGTGACGGCGGACAGTCCGGCGTTGGCCAGGGAGGCCTGCGGATCGGAGACATAGCTTGCGGCCGCTACCGGGTCGCGGAACAGGTTGAGGATGAAGTCGATGATGGACATTTGATTACTCCTAGAGGTCTCTCAGTTGTCGGAGTCAACCGGTTCTGTCCGGTCGAACTGAATACAAACCTACGAACCTGCAAGCCCCCTGAAAACGGGAAAACTTCCCCTTCTCCGTCCATCCCCCATGGGGGTTCATCGCCATCCCCATTAGGGGATTAGGGAGTCGCTAGGGGTGTCGACGGCCAGCGTTCATCGCGCGCTTTACTATGTTTGCCAATGGATGGCGTAGCCGCCATCGAAGTTTCCGAGAAATCGACGTCTCCGCACCTCAATGCCTACAAAAGGGTTCTCATTGCGGGTCGTATCGACGTACATCGCAGTAACGCGCCACCGAGGAGGAACGGGCTCATGCAGGTCCAGAAAGTCGGCCAGACCTTGCGATGGGTGATTCCCACGGGAGCCCGCCTGGTATTTGGGGTCATCTTCCTGCTAGAGGGGACCCAGAAAATCTTTGGTTGGTGGAGCGGATCGCCCACGGGTTCCGGACATCCCGAGCCGTTCCTCACCTGGCCGTACTGGTGGGCGGGCGTGTTCGAGCTGATACTCGGCATCCTGCTGACGGTTGGACTGTGGACACGACTATCCGCAATCCTCGCGGCGGGAATGATGGCCTACGCGTATTTCTTCGAACACCTGCCGGTGCATTGGGAACCCATGCAAAACGGCGGCGCCTTCGCCGCGACGTTCTGCTGGGGGTTCCTGCTCCTCGCGCTCACAGCAGACGACACCCGGCTATCCCTTGATCGCATGCTGGCACGTCGTACTCAGCGGTGAACCGGCGAATTCGTCGCTAGAACTGGTCGATTCCGGGATCGATCGCGTGATGATGCTCGGCGTTGATCGTCGGGTCCAGGAACGGGTCGTGCAGCACGGGGCTGGCCGCGGCACCCAGAGCCGAGCCCACCTGCAGCGGGTCCAGGTCCAACCCCGCAACGACAGCCTGTGCCGGCGCCTGGAACTGGTCGACCGCCGCGACGGCGCTGTCTGCCGACGGCACGAACTGGTCAGGAACCGTGATGGCGTCCGGCCGGTTGATGACGTCCGAGACCGCGCCGGTGGCCGTGTGCAGGCCCGCATCCAGGCTCGGATCGTGCGTCGGAGCGGTGAATGGTGAGTCGAATGCCTCGAAGGCCCGAGTCGCCGCACCACTTGTCCAGATGTTGTCGACAGGAAGCGCCGGATGCGCGGCGTGCGTCAGGTCGGCCGCCGCCGGGTTGGCGGCGAGCTGCGCGACCTGACTTCCCAGGCCGGCCGGTATTGACTCACTGACCACCGGAATCAGCGCGGAAACGTCCGCGGGCTGGACACCGTCCAGCTGTGCGTCGGCAATGACCTGCTCGGGATTGGCCGCATACTGCGCGGCCATATCCTGGTCACGGACTAGCGCCATGACGAAATCCAGCAGGTTGTTGCCCATATCAGCGATGGTAGGAGCCCGCCGGAGCCACGGCTACGGGGAGCGTCCCGTTGCCTACCCAAACCCATTGGGGGACGCGCGTTAGGGGATGTGCGGTGATTAGGGGGTGTGACGGCCGTCATCCCCTACTGTTGGGCTGCGGGGTGAAACATCACAGCACCGCAGAACGAACGGATAGGTATGGCTAACGCACTGGGACTCTCGATCGGCGCCACTCAACTGGTCGCGACACCCGATGACTCTCAGAGCCAACCCGTCGTCCGCAGCTCGATCCTCACCCTCCACGAGGACGGCCCACCCGAGGTGGGCGTCCCCAGCCACCCCGGATTGACGCTCACCGGATTTGTCGGCAGGGTCGGCGATCCCGTCGGCATCGTCGCGGCGGACGGATCGGTTCACCGGGCCGAGTGGGCCCTCACCGAGGCGATGCGCGTGTTGATCGCCGACGCGGCCTCGGGTGCCGATTTCACCGCGCCTCCCGTGCTGTCCGCCTCGGTACCGGCCCATTGGAGCCCGCAGACTGTTAGCACGCTGCGCGATGCGATCGACCGCGTGCCGGCACTCGCTCCCGGCGGCAGGCAGCTGAAGCTGATCCCGGATGCACGCGCCGCCCTGGAGTCCTTGGCTGCCGGCCCGGGAGCACCCGATCGCGGCGTCGTGGTGGTCTGCGATCTCGGCGGTTCGGGAAGCAGCATCTCCCTTGCCGACGCCGCGCGCGGATTCCAGCCGATCGGGCAGACCGTTCGATTCGTCGAGCTCTCCGGTCACCAGATCGACCAAATGCTGCTGACTCAGGTGCTCACCGACCTCAACCAGGACCCCGAGGGCACCACCTCGATGGGTGCGTTGACTCGGCTGCGCGATCAGTGCCGTTTAGCCAAGGAGCGTCTCTCCGGTGAGACCACGACTTCAGTGCCGGTGGAACTGCCCGGAATCGCCACGGAGGTGCGGCTCACTCGCGCCGAGCTGGAAGAGCATCTGCGCGGACCGCTCTCGAATCTGATCGACGCGATACAGGACACCGTGGAGCGCAACGGAATTCATCCGGCGAACATATCCGCCGTGGCCTCCGTCGGCGGCGGTGCCAGCATTCCGATTGTCACCCAACAGCTTTCCGAGCGGATGCGAGTGCCCGTCATCACCGGTCCGCAGCCTCAGCTCGCGGCCGCGCGTGGCGTGGCCCTGCTCGCCACCCGACCCGACCTGCCGCCGCAGGACGCCACCGCGATGCGGCCGGTGGAGCAGCAGCCGGACGCCACCATGATGCGTCCAGCGCCGACCGGCACCGGAACCTTCGCCGCTCCGGTGGCCGCTGCCGCAGCCAGCAACGAGCCGGAATTGGCATGGTCCCAAGATGATTCGGCCCCTGATCTGTCGCCGCTGCAAGATTCGGGATACGAAGGGTACAGCACCGGCTACGCCGTCGACCTCGACGATGAGTACGGCGGCCCCGCCCAGCCCACCACCGCACGCCCCGAGCTCCAGTTCAGCCACGAACCGTACGCGGACGAGGACGACTACGACGATTACGCACCGGTGCCGTGGTATCGCCGGCCGGTGCTGTGGTTCGTCGCGGCGGCCGCCGTTGCGGGGATCGCCTTCACCGGAATGATGGTGTCGTTGACCAGCAGTGAATCACCCGCCCCGGCCACGACGACACCGAGCATCAGCGTGGTGCCGAGCACCGGCGATGCCCCATCCGAACCGCCGCCGCCTCCTCCGTCACCGGAACCCCCACCGCCGGTGGTACCCACGGCATCTCAGTCGGTGCAGCCGCCACCACCGCCGCCCCCTCCCCCGCCGACAACAACCACCACCACACCCCCGACGACAACAACCACCACGACTACCACCACCACGACAACGACAACCACCACGCCGACTACCACCACCACCACGACAACCACGCCGCCGACAACAACAACGACCCCACCGACGACCACGACGACGGAGCCAGTGACGACATCCAAGTCGACGCCCAAGATCACGATCCCGGGGTTGCCGCCGATCCCGATCGGTCCGGGCCGCTGAGCGCCCCTCGCGACAACGGAATCCCCGGGACATTCGACGGAATCGCCTCGGCGGTAACGACTATCACGCCTTCGCTTGCTAGGGGCGGCGGCAAGGTACTGATCATCGGGACGGCCGGCAGCGGCAAGACATCCGTGTTGGCCCGGGTTCGGGAGGCGTTGGCCGCGGCCGGCACATCGCCGATCAACCATGTCCCGGAGAACACTCCGAACGAGAAGTCCGGCCCCTTCGTCATCGACGACGCCGAGACCTTGACCGATCGGCAGCTCGACATTCTGCGCGCAGTAGTGGAGAACGATCCCGCCGCGATCGTCGTGGTGGCGTCGGCACCTCGACGCAATCCGGCCCTGCGTGCACTCTTCCGGGCCTTGGAACGCGAATCACCGTCGATCGCACTCGATCCCGCCACCACGGGCGATATTGTCCGGCTTTCCCCTAAATCATCTGCTCACGCGGAGGAGATCGCCTTCGCGGCGGGCGGTATGCCGGCCCTGGTGGCGGCTGCCATTAATCATCTCGATGACGCCGATCCACGTGATTCGGCCCTGCGCGCCATCGATTCCCGCATTGACGAACAGTTGCGCCGGCTATCCCCGCCCGCCCAGTCCTCCGTGTTGCTGATGTCCTTGGATCCCGGCATCGGCGCCTCGGATATTGCTGCGGCACTTTCCCTTTCCGACGCCGATGACGTGGTAGACGAGGCGCTGGCAAGCGGGCTGGTTCCCGGTCCCAGCCAGGGCGCCTTCGCGGCGCGAGTACACGGCTGCGCGACCCGACTACTCGGCGCGGCCCGGCATCTCGATGTCGAGCGGTCACTGCTGCGCACGCAGCTCGACATCGGTTCGGTGTCTACCGACTTGGCCCTGGCCTTGGTCGCCCACGGCCTGCGCGACCGGGAGATCGCCGGGCTGCTCTCCGATTGGGCGGCAACAGAATCTGATCCGCTCGTCGCCGCCGACTTGTACCAGGCCGCACTGACCGCAGGCGCCGAACCGGGTCCGCTGCGGGTGCCGCTAGCAGAGACCCTGGCGCGCGCGGGGAACCTGACCGCTGCCGCCGCCCAGGTCGATGACGCACTCACCGACACCGAACCGCAACACCGCGCTGCTGCCGTGGGCATCGCGGCAGCGATCGCCTGCCACAGCGGCGACTCCGGCCAGGCGGTCGCGTTGTACGACTGGCTGGGATCTCAGATCGACGCCCTCACAGCGTTTTCAGCGGCACCGGTGTTCGTCGGCATCGGCCAACTAGACAAGGCGCGAAAGGTCCTGGAGGACACCACAGGAGCACCGCCGACGACGTCGGCAACGGCAACACGAAATGCCGCGCTGGGTGTTATCGCATCTGTGGAAGGCCGCAGCCAGGAGGCGCTGTCGCTACTGGGGCAGGCGGTCACGCAACAGCCATCCACGTCTTCGTTTACCCCGGACAGCACCGTTGCCCTCGCGGCGTTGACCATGCTGCACGGCGGCGACACGGCGCGCGCCCGCGGCATTCTTACCGGCGCGATCCGAGCCGACCGGCCGCATGACACCTTCGCAGTGCGCCACCGGCTGCTCCTCGCCTGGATCGCCATGCTGTCCGGCGACCTGGCCGGCGCCACCCGGTGGCTGCCCGAGGCGGAAGCAGAGTTCTCGCGCCGCGACCGGCTGTTCGCCGAGTCGCTGCGGACCGGCATCGCGCGGCGCCATGGGGATACCGGTCCGCTGCGACAGCACTGGCAGGCCTCAATGGATGCCTTGTCGGCGTACTCGATCGATCTCTACACGCTGCTTCCCGTCGGTGAGCTGTGGGTCGCGGCGGCCCGGTTGCGCACCCTGGACGCTATGTCGCACCACGTGGATCGAGCGTTCGCGGTGTTAGCGCAGCTCGGCGATCCGATCGCCTGGTCCGCGCCGCTGCGGTGGGCAGGTGTACACGCCGCGATCCTGACCAATTCGCCCGAGAGCCTCGCCCCGCACGGGCAGGCGCTCGCCGCGGCGGCCGGATCTAGCCCCTACGCGCGCACCCTGGCGACGGCCGGACGCACCTGGCTGCGCGTGCTTGCCAATCAGGTAGACGGCGCCGAGGTGGATGCCGCCGCGCGACTGCTCGCCGATACGGGCTTGGGGTGGGATGCCACCCGATTGGCCAGCCAAGCCGCCCTGCACGCGAACGATCCGAAGGTGGCGGCTGCGATGCTCGCATTGGCCCGCGACCTACGGGCGCCATCCGCCGCCATCGACGGCACCCCTCAGCCCTCCTCTGCTCCCCAATCTCCGGCGTCGACACGCCTTTCGGATCGTGAGCGCGAAGTCGCCGAGCTGCTGCTCCGCGGGCTGCCGTATCGCGATATCGGTGCGCAACTATTCATTTCAGCGAAGACGGTCGAGCATCACGTCGCGCGCATTCGCCGACGACTGGGAGCCGAGTCACGCTCCGACATGTTCTCGATGCTGCGGGCGATCTTGGCCTCGTAAATGCGAGAAAGTTCACCCATTCGGCGGGTTAGGTAAGCCTGACTAGGACTTTCGACCCCGTCAATGCGACGATGACCTCGCATCTGACACAAGTTACCGGCCAGTAACATTACACTTGTTACCGACGAGTAACTTATCGGACCGGGAGGTCAGCACCACCGTGACTAACGCGACGCTCATTCTCGGATTGATCGGCGTCATCTACAGCGCCATCGCATGGGGCTCGTTCTTTGGCGGCGTCGTGAAAATGCTCCGCGTCATCCTCTCCGGGCAGCCCGACGGCACCCGGTGGCGCCCGATCGTCCCCCGCGTCAAGACCGTCATCATCGAGGTCGTCGCGCACACCCGGATGAACAAGTTCCGCACCGTCGGCTGGGCGCACTGGCTGGTGATGGTCGGCTTCCTCGGCGGCTTCCTGCACTACTTCGAGTCTTACGGGCAGACGTTCAACCCCGAATTCCACTGGCCATTCTTCGGCGCCTCCTTCGCCTGGGAAATCTGGATCGAATTCCTCGGCGTCGGCACCATCGTCGGCATCGTCACGATGATCGTGATCCGGCAGCTCAACCACCCGCGCAAGCCCGAGAGGCTGTCGCGGTTCGGGGGCTCCAACTTCATCGCCGCGTACACCATCGAGATGGTGGTGCTCAGCGAGGGCATGGGCATGCTGCTGGTGAAGTCCGCCAAGATCGCGACGTACCACCACACGAACCCGTATTCGGATCCGGTCAGCTCGCAGGTGGCGAAGCTGCTGCCAGAGAGCCCCCTGCTGGTGTCGGCCCTCTCGCTGTCGGTGATGTTCTTCGGTGGGCTGTTCCTGCTGCTGGTCGGCCGCAACCTGGTCTGGGGCGTGGCATGGCACCGCTTCGCGGCCTTCTTCAACATCTATTTCAAGCGCGAGGCGGACGGGGGCGTCGCGCTGGGCGCGGCCAAGCCGATGATGTCCGGCGGCAAGGTGCTGGAGATGGAGAGCGCCGATCCGGACGTCGACGCGTTCGGCGCGGGCAAGGTCGAGGACTTCAGCTGGAAGGACCTGCTGGACATCACGACGTGTACCGAGTGTGGTCGCTGCCAAAGCCAGTGCCCCGCCTGGAACACCGGCAAGCCGCTGTCCCCCAAGCTGCTCATCACCTCGCTACGTGACCACACCTATGCCAAGGCCCCGTACCTGCTGGCCGGGGGCGATGACGCCAAACTTGCGAAGCTGTCAGCGGCCGAGATCGCCGAGGGCCAACGTGCCCTGGTCGCCCACGGCGGGGTTATCGATCCCGAAGTCCTGTGGAGCTGCACCACCTGCGGTGCCTGCGTGGAGCAGTGCCCCGTCGATATCGAGCACGTCGACCACATCATCGATATGCGGCGCTACCAGGTACTCATCGAATCGGAGTTCCCCGGCGAACTCGCGGGCCTGTTCAAAAACCTTGAAAACAAGGGCAATCCGTGGGGCCAGAACTCCAAAGACCGCCTCAACTGGATCGATGAAGTCGACTTTGACGTCCCGGTGTTTGGCCAGGACGTCGACAGCTTCGCGGACTTCGAGTACCTGTTCTGGGTCGGTTGCGCCGGCGCCTACGAGGACCGCGCGAAGAAGACCACCAAGGCCGTCGCCGAATTGCTGGCCCTGGCCGGAACCAAGTTCCTGGTGCTCGGCGCCGACGAGACCTGCACGGGTGACTCCGCCCGCCGCGCCGGAAACGAGTTCCTATTCCAGCAGTTGGCCATGCAGAACATCGAGCTGCTCAATTCGGTGTTCGACGGTGTCGAGCAGAAGCAGCGCAAGATCGTGGTCACCTGCGCGCACTGCTTCAACGCGCTCGGTAACGAGTACCCACAGGTCGGCGGCGACTATCAGGTGGTGCACCACACCCAGCTGCTGAACCGCCTAGTGCGCGACAAGAAGCTGGTCCCCGTTGCGCCGGTTTCGCAGGATGTCACCTACCACGACCCGTGCTATCTGGGCCGCCACAACAAGGTGTACACCGCACCCCGCGAACTGATCGGCGCCTCGGGTGCCGCCCTCACCGAAATGCCAAGGCACGCAGAGCGTTCCATGTGCTGCGGCGCCGGTGGCGCGCGCATGTGGATGGAAGAACAACTGGGCAAGCGCATCAACATCGATCGCGTTGACGAGGCCCTGGCCACCCCGGCAGCCAAGATCGCAACGGGCTGCCCGTTCTGCCGCGTGATGCTCACCGACGGTGTCACCGCGCGCGACGATTCCGGCGCCGTGGAGGTCGTGGACGTCGCGCAGCTGCTGCTCGAATCCGTGGGCCGCACCGAGGAAATTCGGAAGGCACTGCCCGCCAAGGGAACCGCCGCGGCAGCGGCAGCCGAGCGGGCGGCCACCACGGTCGCCGCGCCCGAACCCGCTCCGGCCGAGGTGGAAACACCGGCAGCCGAGACGGTTTCGGCACCTGCTGCCGATGCGAAGCCCGTGTCGGGTTTGGGCATGGCCACCGGAGCCAAGCGCCCCGGCGCCAAGAAAGCTGCGACTCCTGCCGCCGAGGCACCTGCCGCTCCTGCCGCCGACGCGAAGCCCGTGTCAGGTTTAGGCATGGCCACCGGAGCCAAGCGGCCCGGCGCCAAGAAAGCGGTCGCTCCCGAGACCGGCACAGCCGAGACTCCCGCTGCTGCGGCACCCGCCGCGCCGGTTAAGGGCCTCGGGATGGCAACCGGAGCCAAGCGACCGGGTGCCAAGAAGGCCGCCCCCGCTGCCGAAGCGACCACCGAGGCACCCGCACCAGAGGCAGCACCCGCCGTATCTGCTGCGCCCGTGCCTCCGGTCAAGGGCCTCGGCATGGCGACCGGAGCCAAACGACCCGGCGCCAAGAACGCCACCCCGGCAGCAGTCGCTGAGCCGGCTCCAGTCTCGACGCCAGAGCCCGAGGCCGCGGCACCGTCCGCACCCGCCGCTCCGGAGCCACCGGTGACGGGCCTTGGCATTGCCGCGGGCGCCAGACGTCCTGGCGCTAAGAAGGTGGCTCCCGCCGCCGCAGCCACTCCCGCCCCGGCCGCTGAAGCTGCCCCTGAACCCGAGCAGCCTGCTGCCGCGGAACCGGCGATGGAAGAGACGCCCGAGGCCAACACTGCGCCCGAACCACCAGTCAAGGGCCTCGGCATGGCTCCGGGAGCACGCCGTCCAGGTCGCCGAAATTAGATATTGGCTGGACAGCAATGCCACCATTGAGACCGTGAGTACCGATAACTTGCCGACTGACGTGCCCCCGCGCGTGCCTGGCCTCTCGCCACGGCAACATCAGCGGGTCTTTGCGCAGTCCACCAAGCTGCAAGACGTCCTTTACGAGATCCGTGGACCGGTACACGCACACGCCGCCCGGCTGGAGGCCGAGGGGCATCGCATCCTCAAGCTGAACATCGGCAACCCGGCGCCATTCGGTTTCGAGGCGCCCGACGTGATCATGCGCGACATCATCCAGGCTCTCCCGTACGCGCAGGGGTACTCCGACTCCAAGGGCATCCTGCCGGCGCGGCGCGCGGTGGTTACGCGCTACGAGCTCGTCGAGGGATTCCCCTACCTGGACGTCGACGACGTCTACCTCGGTAACGGCGTCTCCGAGCTCATCACGATGACCACACAGGCACTGCTCGACAACGGCGACCAGGTGCTCATCCCGGCGCCCGACTATCCGCTCTGGACGGCGGCGACCTCGCTGGCCGGCGGCACCGCGGTGCACTACCTGTGCGATGAGACCAACGGCTGGATGCCCGATCTCGAGGATCTGGAATCCAAGATCACCGAGCGCACCAAGGCGCTCGTCATCATCAACCCAAACAACCCGACGGGTGCGGTGTACAGCCGCGAGATCCTCACCAAGATGGTGGAACTGGCGCGCAAGCATCAGCTGCTGCTGCTGGCCGACGAGATCTACGACAAGATCCTCTACGACGATGCCGAGCACATCAGCGTCGCATCACTGGCCCCGGATCTGTTGTGCTTCACCTTCAATGGTCTGTCCAAGGCGTACCGCGTGGCGGGCTATCGGTCCGCATGGCTGGCGATCACCGGACCCAAGGACCACGCGGCCAGCCTGCTTGAGGGCGTGAACCTGTTGGCCAACATGCGCCTATGTCCGAATGTGCCTGCCCAGCACGCAATTCAGGTCGCGCTTGGCGGACACCAGAGCATCGATGACCTGGTGTTGCCTGGCGGACGGCTGCTGGAGCAGCGCGACGTGGCATGGACCAAGCTCAACGAGATCCCCGGCGTCTCCTGCGTGAAGCCCCGGGGCGCGCTGTACGCGTTCCCGCGCCTCGACCCCGAGGTGCATGAGATCCACGATGACGACCAGCTGGTGCTTGATCTACTGCTGAACGAGAAGATCTTGTTGACCCAAGGCACGGGCTTCAATTGGCCTGAGCCCGATCATCTTCGGATCGTCACGCTGCCGTGGGCCCGCGACCTGGCGGTCGCCATCGAGAGGCTCGGGAACTTCTTAACGAGCTACCGCCAGTAGCTCGTCCCTGCATCGACACACCCGTTAGTGGCGAACATATGCGAGACGGAACCGCCACAACACGGCGTGTCGGCGGTGTACCCAGGTCAGGCGGGGGTTAGTTCCTCCACACGCTTACCCAGGCAGAACACCCGCCACCCGGCGTTGACCCACTTGGCGACATCCAGGCAATTGCGTCCATCCACAATCACTTTGGTGCGCACCACCGTGGCCAGCTCATTGGGATCGATATCCACGAACTCCTGCCATTCGGTCAGGAGCAGGACGGCATCGGCGCGGTCGGCGGCTTCGAGCGCAGAGGTGGCGTAGTTCAGCGTCGGGAAGAGCCGTCGGGAGTTCTCCAGCGCCTTCGGGTCGTAGACGTTGACGGCCGCGCCGTTGAGCTGCAGCAGGCCAGCAACATTAAGTGCCGGCGAGTCGCGCACGTCATCGGATTCGGGTTTGAACGCCGCGCCCAACACCGCAATGTTGGCACCGAGCAGCGATCCGCCGCACGCCTTGGTAGCAAGCTCCACCATGCGGGTGCGCCGCCGCATGTTGATGCTGTCGACCTCGCGCAGGAAGGTCAGGGCGTGGCTGGCGCCCAGCTCGCCTGCGCGCGCCATGAAGGCGCGGATGTCCTTGGGCAGGCATCCGCCGCCGAAACCCAGGCCCGCATTGAGGAATCGTCGTCCGATTCGGGGGTCGTATCCGAGGGCATCGGCCAACGTGGTCACGTCGGCGCCCACCGCCTCGCACACCTCGGAGATGGCGTTGATGAACGAAATCTTGGTGGCCAGGAAGGCATTGGCCGAGACCTTCACCAACTCAGCGGTTTCTAAATCGGTGACCAGGAAGGGAACTTCCTCGTCGAGGATGGGCCCGTACAGTTCGCGGACGAGCTTCTCAGCGCGATCCGAGTTCTGCTGCACGCCCAACACGATCCGGTCCGGGTGCAAGGTGTCCTTGACGGCATAGCCCTCACGCAGGAACTCCGGGTTCCAGGCCACCTCAACATCGACGCCCTCGGCCGCGAATCCCGCTGCCCGCTGGCTCAGTTCACGTGCAGTACCCACGGGGACCGTTGACTTGCCGATGATCACAGCCGTCCGGGTCAGCAGCGGAACCAGAGTGTCGATCACCGAGTGGACGTGCCGCAGATCCGCCCCATACTCGCCCTTCTTCTGCGGCGTACCGACGCCGAGGAAGTGCACATCGGCGAACTCGGCAGCCTCGGCGTAACTCGTGGTGAAACGCAGCCGTCCGGATGCGATGTTGCTCTGCAATATCTTTCGCAGACCCGGCTCGTAGAACGGAATGTCGCCGGACGACAGTTTGGCGACCTTACCTGGGTCGATATCGATGCCGAGCACCTCGTGGCCGAGTTCGGCCATGCAGGCGGCGTGAGTGGCGCCGAGGTACCCGGTCCCAAAAACGGTGCAACGCATACTGTCTATATAGGCCCGCAGGGTTAGCAACCTGGATACGCCACACCATCGGTGTCCTAACGCCGGATGTACGGCGAACTGCGGACGAATCCTCTTCGCGCAGCGGATTTATCGGCATATGAATGCGGGATTAATGCCCGCCAAACAGCCAGGGGAATCCAGAATTTGATCCACCGCTGTCGCGACCGCCGGATCCACCGCCGTGCGATCCGCCGCTGTCTCCCCACCTACCGCGGGACGACCCGCTGTCGGAGTCGCCACCACGCGAGCCCCCGCGGGAACCGCTATCCCCCCAGCCACCCTCAGAACCGCTGCGGGAGCCACCACGCGAGCCGCTATCCGAATCGCCCCAGCCGCCGCGGCCACCGCGGGAGTCGCTGTCGGATCCACCGCGCGAGCCGCCGCGGGAACCGCTATCGGAATCGCCGCCCCCAATCGGCGGCAAGCCGGGGATCGAGATGATGGGCGGCTGCTGCGTCTGCACCGGCGGCGTGTACGTGGGCGGCGCGTAACTAGGCGGCGTGTACGTCGGCCGGGTCCGCTGTGGCGGCCACCACGGGTTCTCCTGGCGTCTCGGCGGCTCCCAGATCGGCGGGAACAACGGAAGCGGAACCGGAACGATGGCGGGCGGCGGTGCGGCCGGTGCGGGCTCCTCTGGGGCGGGAGCCGCGGGTGGCGGAGGCACCTCGGGCGCGGGGGCTGGAGCTTGTGGCGCGGCGGCCGCGGGCTTGGGCGCGGCCGGCGCGGGGTTGTGCTGCGGCGCCGGAGCCACCACCTGCTGTACCGGGGCGGGAGCTGGAGCGGCCGGCGGGGGCGCCACCTCGGCCATTGGCACCGGCGGGAGCTGCTTGGGAGCCTCGGGCGGCAGCTGCTTTTCGACTGGGTTCTGCACCGGGTTCTGGACGACGGCACGGTCCGGCGAGGACGGCCCCTGGTCCACCGTGGAACGCACCGTCACGGTCAACGAGACAGCCAGCGCTATCGAGCAGATTCCGAAGACCAGCAGCAGCGGCGCACCGACCAATAGGAACGGCTTGCGTTCGGCAGGTTGGTCGTCGAAGTCCTCGAACTCACTCGCAGTCTCGGTGACCTCTGTGCTTGCTTCGGGGTGCACAAAGCCCGACCCGGTCGGGCCCTCTAGCGAGTAGGCCTGGCCGAGCAGTGCAGTACTGGCCTCGAAATCCGGTTCCTGCGCCGATGCCAGCGCCGCACCGCGGGCCAAGGCCAGCTCGGGCTGATCCGGCGAGTTCACTGGAAGGCAGATCGCCTCGCCCAGCGGATCGGTGAGATCCGAGACGTCGGTGCCCAAACCCAGCAAGAACACGCCGTCGGGCGCGTGCTCCTGGCCCTTGAGTGGGTTGACCAAATTGGCCAGCACACCGGGAGTTACTCCAGTGACCAGCGGTTCGCTCGCCAGGCCGACGATCGATCCGTCGGCGGAATCGACCACCGCGAGTGTCGCGGTCTCCGGTTCGATGACCAGCAGTGCCGACTTCTCGTATCCAGTGACGTTGCTGGCGGCCTTGGCCAGCGCGCCTCCTGCGTGCAGCGCGGAGAAGAACTCGACGCCGTCTATTCCGCGGCTGGCAAGGGAATCGCGCAGTTGGGCGGCCTCGGCGTGATCGCTCCACACCACGCCGGTGGAGACCAAATTATGGCCGCCATCGGTCATGCCGTCCCGGGTGCCCACAATCGCGGACAGCACCTGATCGCTGGCGCTGCCTTCGCCCTCGGACACAAAGATGGTGTCGGTATCGACGATCCTGCCGTCGGCACCCGCGCCCTCGACCAGTACCAGCCGGGCAGTCGTCGGTGTCATGGAGACACCAAGTACGACGTCCACGTCAGATCCTCCGCTACCAAATCGACCGTCACGCCATCAAACACGTCAGGGCCGCTGAAAAGTCCGAATTGCTGGCCAAAGTTGTGCCCGGCTTGTGTATCGGCCCCGTCCGCTGACGCGTTACCCCAGCTAGGGGTTGATGAAGTTCTGATAGGAGCGCGACGGGGTCGGACCGCGCTGCCCCTGGTACTTCGACCCTACCCCGGCACTACCGTATGGATGCTCGGCCGGCGACGTCAGGCGCAGCAGGCATAGCTGCCCGATCTTCATGCCCGGCCACAGCGTGATCGGCAGGTTGGCGACGTTCGAAAGCTCCAGGGTGATGTGCCCGGAGAAGCCGGGGTCGATGAATCCGGCGGTGGAGTGCGTCAGCAGGCCCAGGCGCCCCAACGAGGACTTTCCTTCCAGCCGCCCGGCGAGGTCATCGGGCAGTGAGCAGATCTCCAGCGTGGATCCGAGCACGAACTCGCCCGGATGCAACACGAATGACTCTCCCTCGCCCGGCTCGACCAGACTGGTCAGCTCGTCCTGACGCTCCTTAGGGTCGATGTGCGTGTAGCGGGTGTTGTTGAACACCCGGAACAGGCTGTCGAGCCGGACGTCGATGCTGGACGGCTGGATGAGGGCAGGGTCGAGGGGCTCGATGCCAAGGCGCCCGGAGTCAAGCTCGGCGCGGATATCGCGATCGGACAGCAGCACGCGACGAGCGTAACCGCCTAGGCCTTGATGGCGATGACCGCTCCGGGCCGCAACCAGCCAATGAGTCGCACCAGTGCGGCGTCATCGACCGTGACGCACCCGCCCGAGGGATCGCCGTCGGATGCGTGCACAAAGAACGCCGACCCGCCGCCGGGTTTGTGTGATTCGTTGACGCCCATGACGATCGCGCGCGGATAGCCATCGAGCTCTTCGCTCAATGATGTGTCGAATGTGCATGCGGATTCGACACATCGCTGGTGGGTGTTGTAGCCGGCGCTGGCCGGATCGCCGTCCCACCAATCGTCGGCGTCGACCCGCAGGTAGTTCAGACCGTGAGCCACCGACGGTTCGGTGCCGAAGGCGTAGTCGAGGCTGTAGACACCCGTCGGGGTCGCCGGGTTCTCGTCGTTGGCGGCATCCGTGAATCCGGCGGAGCCGATATCGGAGGGAACGTTTTGTTGGACGGGCTCCCACGCGCCACCGGTGCGCTGCCAGGTGCTGACGACCGCCTTGGTGCCCCCCGTACCTTGGACCGATACGACCTGTTCCGCCGAACCGACGGCGCGTGCAAACCATGGCGGCGGTGCGGCGGGAAGTACCGCGGCGGCTGGTTCGACAGGTACAGACCCGCACGCCCCGGCGAGAAGCACGACGCTCAGCGGCAACAACCGGATCGACAGCATGCATCCATGGTGCTGGCTGAACCTGGCATTCGCCTGTTGGTAACTAACCTTTTACGGCGATAACGGCTCCGGGCCGTAGCCAGCCGATCAACTGGACCAGGGTGGCGTCGTCGAGGGATACGCAGCCCGCGGTCGCGCCGCCGTCGGTGGTGTGGACGAAGAAGGCCGAGCCGCCGCCGGGAACCCTGTCCTTGTTCACGCCCATGACGATGGCGTGCTTGTACTGCGGAATGTTGAGGTTCTCACTGGGGCCGGTATCGAACGGGCACGACGCCTTGGCGCACTGTTGGTGGGTGTTGTAGGTGGCGCTGTTGACGTCGCTGTCCCACCAGTCGTTCGACCCGATCTGGACGTAGCGCAGGCCGCTCGGGGGTGGCGGCGCGGTTCCGAAGGCGTAGTCCAGGGAGTAGACGCCGTTGGGGGTAGCCGACGCCCCCTCCCGCGCCTTCTCGATGAATCCGGCGGAGCCGACATGTGCGGGAATCCCGGTGGACACGGCCTTCCAGTCGTTGCCGCTGCGTTGGAACACGTCGATCTTGGCGTTCGAGCCGCCGGTGCCGTTGACCGCAATCACCTGAGTCGCGTTCCCGACGGATTGGGCGAACCAGGGCACGAAGGGTTCCGCGACAGCAGGTGCGGAGGTCGCCAGGGCCAGGATCGCCACACAGAGCAGCGTCAGAAGACGGAACACCACCCCATCCTGGCCGATGTTGTTCTCAGATCCTTCAAGGTTGGGACACGGTTACGCCACGGACCGATCGGTATATTTCGGTCATGGACGCTGAGCTCGAAGAATGGAAAGCCGCCGGGCACTACTTCGACTATCTGGGTTTCGACATCTTCTATCGCATGGAGGGCAGCGGGCCGCCGCTGCTGCTGGTCCACGGCTATCCGTTCAATTCGTGGGATTGGGCACTGATCTGGCCGACGTTGACGGAGCGATTCACGGTGATCGCACCGGATATGATCGGGATGGGATTCTCCGAGAAGCCCGTTCAATACGGATACTCGGTGCTCGATCACGCCGATATGCACGAGGAGCTGCTCTCGCAGCTGAACATCGACAGAGTGCATCTACTGACCCACGATCTGGGGAACTCGGTGGGCCAGGAGTTGTTGGCGCGTCATGAATTTGGCGAGCAGTCCCGGGGCCGGGTAGCGATCGATTCGGTGACGTGGCTCAATGGCGGATTGTTCATCGAGGCCTATAGACCTCGGATCGCCCAGACCTTGTTGTCGCGAACACCGTTGGGCGACTTGGTAAGCCGGCTCCAGGGCACACCGGTATCGCGCCGGATCATGGATGCCGCCGTCAGCGAGATGTTCGGACCGGACACCAAACCGTCGGCCCGGCTGCTGTCACTTTTTCAGCAGGTACTGGAGTACAACGACGGTGCGCGCGTCACCCATCAGGTGGGCCGCTTCATCAACGACCGCTACGACAACCGGAGCCGATGGGTGCGCGCCATGCGCGAAACCGCCGTGCCGATGCGCATGATCGACGGACCGATCGACCCCAACTCCGGATTGCACATGGCCGAGCGCTATCTCGAGGTGATTCCCGATCCGGACGTGGTGCTGCTGAACGACAACATCGGCCATTGGCCGCAGATCGAGGCGCCCGAGGCGGTGCTGACGCACTTCCTCGAACACATCGACAGGGTTACTGCTTAGCCGCCGGCGGCGGGGCCGTGTCCAGGTAGGACGAGAAGGTCGCATAGTTGCAGTCGGCCTCACCGGTGCCGGTTGTGTTCTGGCACACCACCTTGTCGTTCAGGTAGATGCGCACCGTGACAGCGGCGTCCGGTGTGGGCGTGGAACGCCAGTCGGCCTTGAGCTCTGCGTGATTGGGCGTCTTGGCGCCACGGGACAGATCACCGACGGTCGCGTCGACCTTCCAGGGCAGGGTCACGCCGTCGGCGGGCTGCATCTCGGTGCCGTCCCAGTACTGGACGTTGGCCGTGGTGGCGGTGGACGAGGTGACCTCGTATGTCACCGTCTTGTCGTCCGCGTGCGCCGCTGCCGGGAAGCTGAGGGCACAGGTTGCGGCCACGGCTGCCGCGGCAAATAGGTGGCGGATGGTCATGAGCACCTCGGTATGTCAGTTCGGTTTACAGATCGTTGGCAGGTTACCGAGATTTTCTGAGTGGCCGCTGAGGCCGAGACAGAGACAACTTTCACCAAATACTTGAGCAAACCCCCATCGGTCCGGACTATGGGGTAATGAGCAACTTGGGGGATGACAGCGAAGGTTCCGTTCAGCGCGGGTGGGGCAGCGCGACGCGGGTCGCATTCCGATTCGGTACCTGTTACTTCGGCACGTTCGGCCTTGTAGTGGTCATTGGGCTGGTCCCGATCATCCTGGCGGGCATCGGAATCGACGGTCCGTGGTCGGTTATCCGCGGGCTGTTTCATGCGGTCCGCCCACCCATCGGGTGGATCGGAGAACATCTGCTCGGCCTGAGCGTCGAGAGCACCCAGGTGGGCAGCGACAGTGCGTTCCAATGGACCGCCTTGGTCTGCATCGCGGCCCTGGCAGCCGTCGCGACCGTGATCTGGACGGTGCTCGACCGGGCGCGGCAACGCTATGACCGACTGCAGGCCTGGGTGTGGACGATCCTGCGCCTGGTGCTCGCTACGGCAATGTTCTATTTCGGGATGGCGAAGGTGATCCCGACGCAAATGCCGTTCGTGCTCAACCGGCTCGTCGAACCGTTCGGGAACTTCAGCCCCGCGGGTGTGCTGTGGGCGCAGGTCGGCGTATCGCAGCCGTACCAGATCCTGCTGGGGCTGGCCGAGGTGCTGGGCGGTCTGCTCCTGCTGTTGCCGCGCACCACTGCGGCCGGGCTGCTGGTGTGCGTGGTCGACCTGACGCAGGTCTTCCTCCTCAATATGACCTACGACATCCGTCTCAAGACGGTGTCCTCGCAACTGTTGCTGTTGAGCCTGTTCCTGTTGGCGCCCTACGCGCGACGACTGTTGACGGCGTTCTTCACCGATCGTGCGGTTCCGGCGGCTACGACGACCCAGTTGTTCACGGGCCGTCGCGACAATCGGATCGCGCTCGCGGCGCAGCTGTGTGTGGGTCTGGCGCTGCTCACCGCGTTCAGCGCGCAGGGGTGGCAGCAATTCACCCGGCCCACACCCAACCTGTACGGCATCTGGCAGGTGGAGACGTTCTCGGCCGAGGGGTATCCTCGCGATCCGCTGCTCACCGACAAAATTCGTTGGCGCAGAGTAATATTCGACAGACCATTTCACGTCTCCGCCCCGGTGATGGTCACTGTGCAACGGATGGATGATTCGTTCGAAGTGTTCGGCGGCACCATCGACCCGAAGAAACACTTCATCGACCTGAGTCATCAGATCGAGCTAGGCACGTACAAGGAGACCCCGGCGCGAATCAGGTTGACATATTGGTGGCCGGGACAACCAGACCAGATGATCGTCGACGGCGACGACTATGCCGGACACAAGGTCCACGTGCGGGTCACCAGGATGGACCCGAGTTCTTTCCCGCTAGTGGAACGCGGGTTCAACTGGGTGCAGGAGGCGCCGTACAACCGGTGATCTGATAGAACGAGTAGATGACGGCGGCTGTACTGACCGAACTGGTGGAGTTGCCCGGCGGGTCATTTCCTATGGGCTGCAATGTCTTTTACCCAGAAGAGATGCCCGAACGCACCCTCTCCGCGAGCGCCTTCGCCATCGAACGTCATCCCGTCACCAACGCACAGTTCGCGGAGTTTATCGCGCAGACCGGTCATGTGACCGTCGCCGAACGGACCCCGGATCCGGCCCTGTACCCGGGCGCGTCCCCTGCCGATCTGGTGCCCGGCGCCATGGTGTTCCGGGAGACCAGCGGACCCGTCAATCTGCACAACTGGCAGCAATGGTGGGACTGGGTTCCGGGCGCCTACTGGCGGCACCCCTTCGGACCCGACAGCGATATCGACAGTGCCGCAGATCATCCCGTCGTCCAGGTGGCCTATACCGATGCCGTGGCCTACGCCCGCTGGGCGGGCAGACGGCTACCGAGCGAGGCCGAGTGGGAGTACGCCGCACGCGGCGGGGGCGAGACGATTTACACCTGGGGTGATGAGGTGGCCCCCGGCGGGCAGCTGATGGCTAACACCTGGCAGGGACGTTTCCCGTACCGCAATGATGGGGCGCTGGGATGGCGCGGCACCTCTCGCGTCGGCGCCTTTCCACCCAATGGTTTTGGCCTCGTCGACATGATCGGCAATGTGTGGGAGTGGACGTCCACACGATTCGAGCGCGGCGCTCAGGCACCGAAGGCCTGCTGCGGCCCGTCCGATAACCCGGACCCGTCCGTGATCCAGGCGCTCAAGGGCGGTTCGCATCTCTGTGCCCCCGAGTACTGCCATCGCTACCGGCCGGCCGCACGCTCACCGCAGTCGCAAGACACTGCGACGACGCACATCGGATTCCGCTGCGCGGTCGACCGACCGTAGTACGGCTCTGCACAGCAAGCGGGCCAATGGTTCCAATGTCAGACTTATCCCTCCGGCTGTGTGCGGCGGGGCGAAGATAGCTAGCGGCAATACCTCAAGCGGCAACGCACAGCATCGTATTGACTTGCGGGAGTATCGGTATGAAACGTGATGTGCAAGCCAGACTCGACGTGGACGTGCTGGCGGCAACGACACTGGAGTTCCAGATCGCCGTGGCGCCATCGCCCGGCGCCCAGGTGACGGAGAGTCTGTCGTTGGTGCTGAACGGACAGCATGTCGAGGCCCAGGAGGTGGCGGGCGAGCACGGCAACCGCATCCACCGGATCGCCGTCGGGGAGGGCAACCTCAAGGTCTCTTATGCGGCGACCATTCTCGGGCAATCCGATGAAGTGCCCGTCGAGGCCGCAGACCTGTCGACGTACCTACGCCCGAGCCGCTACGCCGAGGCCGACAAGTTGTTCGGTTTCGCAGCTACCGAGTTCGGCGAGCACACCGAACCGCAGGTTCTCTTGGACAAGGTCTCGTCCTGGGTCGGCGCACATTTGACCTATACGCCGGGCTCGAGCGACCCGATCGATGGCGCTGTCGACACCCTGCTGGCGGGAGCAGGAGTCTGCCGCGACTACGCACATCTGGTGGTGGCACTTTTACGAGCCGTCAAAGTGCCTGCCCGACTTGTCGCGGTGTATGCGCCGGGCTGCGATCCGATGGACTTTCACGCCGTCGCCGAGGCCGTTCTAGACGGCCGGTGGCGCGTGGTGGATGCGACTTGCCTGGCGCCGCGGCAGACGATGGTTCGCATCACCACCGGCCGAGATGCGGCCGACACGGCATTCCTCGACAACCACGGCGGGCAGGTCGTGTTGAACGAAACGTTCGTCACCGCAGTGGTCGACGGTGCCCTACCCGAGGATCACATCGATCGGCTGGTCTCCCTGCGATGACACCCGAGGGAGACCAGCCGAGACAGAGGGCTAGGAGCTCCCAGTCAGCTTCTGCTTGACCGAGGCGATCCCCTGATCGACCTGACCTTCGGCCTTCAGATCCTCATCGCCAGTCAACGCCGCTTCCGACAGTGCGCACGAAATCCCCCCGGTGCGACAAGTCGAGTGCCCGGGATTGCCCTAAGAATCACCCGAAAAGGGTGATGCCCGTCCCCGCCCTGCTCACTAGCGTTGATGTGAACATGTTCATTCACATCTTCACGCCTTTCTTCGCGATCACCTTCCGCTTCCGGATCTTGGCGAGACACAATGAATCACGCGGATGAATAGCGCCACGGTGACGCCACTGCAGACCCAGACTCTTCGCTCCGAGAGGACTACCCATGGAACCCACCAACGGGGACACCGCCAAACCCACCGATAACCGCAAAAGCGGACGTGTCTCGCGGCGTTCGATTCTGGGCGGTATCGCTGCCGCCGGTGTCGGCGCCGCCGCGGCGACCGCCGCGATCAAGGGATTCGAGAGCACCGATCACACGACAGGTGCCGGTACGCCGGGAACGGGGCCAACCAACGAGGACTTCCACGGGAAGATCGCCCTCGACGTACGCGATTCCACGCCCGACTGGACTCCTTACGAACTGAAGCGTGCGCCGGAGGGGTCGCCGAACATCCTGGTGGTGCTCTACGACGACACCGGACTGGCAGCGTGGTCGCCCTTTGGCGGGCGCATCAACATGCCGGTCATGCAGCGCCTCGCCGACAACGGGCTGCGGTACTCGCAATGGCACACGACGGCGCTGTGCTCGCCGACGCGGTCCTGCCTGTTGACCGGCCGCAATCACCACGTGAACCGCTCGGCATCGATTACCGAGGGCTCCAACGGATTTCCCGGTGCCGCGGGCCGACTGCCCGCGGAGTGCGCCACCATCGGGCAGGTGCTGCAGGACAACGGATACAGCACGTTCTGGGTGGGCAAGAACCACAATGTCCCCCAGGAAGACATCGCCGGCGGCGGCAGCCGGTCCGAGTGGCCACTGCAAAAGGGCTTCGACCGCTACTACGGGTTCCTGGGCGGGGAAACCAATAACTGGTACCCCGACCTTGTCGAGGACAACCGGTTCATCGAGCAGCCATCCACCCCCGAGGACGGCTATCACCTGTCGAAAGACCTTGCCGATCAAGCACTTCGGATGCTACGCGACCAGCGGGCCACTAACCCGTCCAAGCCCTGGTACCTGTGGTTCTGCCCCGGCGCCAACCACGCACCGCACCACAGCCCCGCCGAATACACCGAGAAGTACAAAGGCAAGTTCGATGACGGCTACGAGGCGTATCGCGAATGGGTGCTGGCCCGCATGGTGGAAAAGGGCGTCATCCCGAAGGACACCAAACTCACCCCGCTTAACCCCATGCCCGCCGATGTCGCCGACGAGGCGGACTCGGTAAGGCCCTGGAACACATTGAATCCTGATGAGAAGCGCTTGTTCTCCCGGATGGCCGAGGTGTATGCCGGGTTCTCCGAATACACCGACGCACAGGTCGGAAGGGTTATCGATTACCTCGAGCAGACCGGCCAGTTGGACAACACCATCGTGTTCTACTGCGCGGACAACGGCGCCTCGGGCGAGGGTTCCCCCAACGGCTCGGTCAATGAGAACAAGTTCTTCAACGGCTTCCCCGACGAGCTGTCGGAGAACATGCAGTATCTGGACAAGCTGGGCAGCCCCGATACCTATAACCACTACCCCACCGGGTGGGCGGTAGCCTTCTCCACCCCGTTCCAGATGTTCAAGCGCTACTCACAGTTCTCGGGTGGCACGTGCGACCCGCTGGTGATCCACTGGCCCAAGGGCATCAAGGACAAAGGCCAAGTGCGGCACCAGTATCACCACGTCACCGACATCGTGCCGACCATCCTCGACGTGGTTGGCCTGCAGATGCCCGACACGTACCGCGGCGTCAAGCAGTACCCGGTGAACGGGGTCTCTATGCGGTACAGCTTCGAGAAGGCGGACGCGCCCACCACCAAGAAGCGGCAGTACTACGCGATGTTGGGCACCCGCGGAATTTGGGAAGACGGCTGGAAGGCGGCGGCGCTGCACGCACCGACCGGCGGCAAGGGACATTTCGACCAGGACAAGTGGGAGCTGTACCACGTGGACGAAGACCGTTCCGAGTCAACGAATCTCGCCGACAAGTACCCCGACAAACTCAAGGCGCTGATCGCCGCGTGGTCCGACGAGGCCGACAAGAACTTCGTGCTGCCCCTCGATGACCGTTCGGCCGCCGAGCTACTGACGGCCGAACGGCCGTCAGCAGAACCGAAACGCAACCGCTATATCTACTATCCCGATACGGCACCAGTGCCCGAGGCAGTAGCGGTCAGCATCCGCGGTCGGTCCTACAAGATCATCGCCGATGTCGAGACCACCGGGGATTCCCAGGGCGTGATCTTCGCCCACGGTTCACGCTTCGGCGGACACAGCCTGTTCATCAAGGACGGGAAGCTCCATTACGTCTACAACTTCCTGGGGCTGAAGCCGGAGCAGGTGTTCGTCTCACCACCGCTGTCCCCCGGTAAGCGCACTCTAGGTATGGAGTTTGTCCGTAAAGACAAGGGAAAGTTCAGCGAATCCCTGGGCACCACGACACTGTTCATCGACGGTAAGCCAGTGGCCACTGGCCCGATGCGGGCCCAGATCGGCAAGTTCACGCTCTCCGGCGATGGCCTGTGCATCGGCTACGACAGCGGGGACAACGTCTCTCAGCTGTACAAGCATCCAGGAACGTTTACCGGCGGGATCATCAAAGGTGTGGCCGTCGATGTCAGCGACGAGAGCTTCATCGACCTCGAGCAGGAAGCGCAGGCCGCCTTCGCACGGGACTAGTCGCCCGCCCAAGTGAGCGTGAGCTCATCGCGGGCACCGAACCGCTCCAGGTGCCGTTTGACCACGTCGCCGAATTCCGGGGAGCTGGCCTCTACGTGCAGCTCCCCGGACTTCGGACGCAGCACGGTGACCGCATCGGGGCTCATCTCGATCCGCAGCGCGTCGCCGTCGAGCTCGGTGACCGTGCTCTTGGCGGCCCAATGCTGAGCGAATTGTTTCGCGTATCTCTCGGGACGGTCGGTGACGATGACGCCGTGGACGGTGGCCATTTCACGATTCTTCCAGGTTCTGCACAACGGTGTCAGTGCGGCGCAATACCGATGGCCTCGCGGCGGTTCGATACCTGGAGTTTCCGGTAGATGGAACGCTGATGCGTCTTCAGAGTGTTGACCGACACCGACAGCTTCGCGGCGATCTCCGCCGTCGTCAGGGGAGTCCGCAGGTACGCCAACACTTCTCGCTCCCGCGAGGTCAGTGCCGCGGCAGGTTTCTCTGATGCGCCCGTCTCGCAGGCCAGCAGGCACTCGGCGAGAAAATCCGGATATGCCGTCCGAGAGCTGTGCGCCCCCAGCAGCTCGCGGCACGACTGGTCGGCGTTGTCCAGGAACGGATAGCACACGGATTCGGGCGCGGCCAGAGCCAGCGATTCCTCCAGCAGCCGGTGGGCCTGTGCGTTGTCGGCGCGCTCCCACGCCAGCAGCGCGCCGATCAGCAGGGCGTAGGCGCGCTGGTAAGGGGCCACCGTTCCGCCACTTGCACTGTCGGCCAGCGCTTGTGCCAGCTCGGTATTGCCGATCCTGCGGCATATGCCCGCCACTATTGCTGAGGCCATGGGCAGCGGTGTGACGCCGACCAGGGCCGCCGCTAGTTCCACCGCATCGTTCGTGCGCCCGCGCATCTCGGCGATCCTGGCGAGCGCGGCCGCGCGGAAGCTGCCCAATGGGACGGCCCGGTTGTCACTCTCCCCAATACGACTGGCCACCGCCTCCACGTGCGCGAGGGACACATCGCTGCCGTGGTTGCGCAGCGCCGCGGCGCCGAACACCAGCATCATGCGCCCGATGTCGGGGTATCCATCGCCTGCTGCGGCGTCCACCGCAGTGAAATCATCCACCGCGCCCGCCAGTTCACCGCGCCAGAACTTGATGAATCCCGTTGCAAAAAACGCGATTCCACCACCCTCGTGAGAGAGCCACGGCGTGGCCGACGTGCCGAGTGACCGCTCGGCCCGCCTGAACTGCCCGGCGTGCACGTAGGCGAAGGCCAAACTCTCGGAGGCCTTGTCGGCAAGCGCCCCCAAGCCCAGCACGCGGCATTCGTGCTCTGCCGACTCCAACAGCCGCATCGAGCGGCCGACGTCGCGCCGCAGCCGCGCTTCTGCCCAGCCCACCAGGAACAGCGCGCACGCATACACTCTGGCCGGCACCAGCGCCTGGTCGGTGAGGGCCTCAGATACCGCGTCGACGGCGCCCGTCATGATGCTGTGGTCATCGGAGATGAGGATGCGGCTGAGATCGGCGACAAAACGCACGCGCCGAGACTCGGCGTTGTCATGTGCCAGGGCCTGGGCACGTTCGAAATGCAGTTGCGCACCAAGACGATCGCCCGCGACCTCCCGGCAGCAGGAACGCACCATCGCAATATCGGCACTCTCCCCGAATGCCTCGGCCACCTGGATGCACGCGCTCTCCAGCGCCACGGATCTGGCCTCCAGCAGCAGCTCGAGCCAGTGATCAGTGATGGTCTCCGCGGCCAGTTGGGCGTCCGTCCCGCGCACGGCATGCTCGATGGCGTCCAACGGGTAGCGGTCGCGCAGTTCGCGCGCGGCCACCAGATGCAGCGCCCTCCACCGTGCGGGGTCCGCCTGCCTCAGTATCTTGCCGCAGCCGCGCAGGAACATCGAATGCCATTGGTAGACAATCTCTTCACCAGATTCGAAGCGCTCGATGAACAGACTGGACACGGCGCATTCGGCAAGTAGCCGTGCCGCGTCGGTGCGCCCCGAGAGGACAGCGGCCAAGCGTGCGTCTACCCGCGCACACACAGTCGCCGCGAGCACGAAGTCGGCCAGTTCCGGGCGCAGCCGTGCCAAAACGGCCACGCGGATGTACTCGGTCAGATCCAGATCGTCTACTGCACTGGGTGTTTCACCCCCCAGCAAGGTCAGCCGTACGGCCGCCGGCCAGCCGCCGGTGTCCTCCAGGATCTGCTCGGCCTCACTGTCCGAGAGGCTCTGCCCCGCTTGACCCGCTGCCGAACGCACATCGTCCGCGGTGAAGGCCAGCTCTCCCGCCGACACCACCGCCACCTGCCCGTGCACCCGCAGCCTCGTAAGCAGCGCCTCCGGCGCCTCCGTGGAGAGCAGGACCAACCGCAACCAGGACGGTCCGTGCTCGACGAACTCGGTGAATTCCGCGGCGCGCGTGACATCCATCGCCTTCTGGAAGTCGTCAATCACCACCACTACTGGCCCAGGCATCTCGATCCGGGATAGAGCCGTAAACACCAGGGCGAGAGAGGGCAGCTCACATGCGGTAGCCAATGCTTGCCGGGTGCGGGCCCCGGCGCCGTCATTTACCGCGTGCCGCAGTGCTGCCATGATGCCGCGGACCAGCTCGGCGAAGTCCCCGGCGTGCTCTGTCACCGTCAGCCACCCGACAGAACCCAGTTGCTGCCGCTGCCGCGCCGTCGCCCATTGCCCCACGGCGACCGTCTTGCCGAAACCCGACGGCGCGAGCACCACGACGGCCCGCGACTGCTGAACATGCACGTCAAGGGAGCCATGGATGTCCGAGCGGGCGATCATCTCGGGGCTAGCCGATGGTGGTGTGGCCAGGAACCATGGCGCCGGGCTCCATGCCGTCGAGCCGGTGGGCTTGCCGCCTGCGGTCAAATCGTCGCGGTCAGCCATTCACTCATTCTCGCCGGAACCGGCGCAGGAGAGTTAGCCGGGCAGGTGCGGCGCTGTCACGTCTGCGACTGTCCCAGGGTGACCTGGACCGTGCGCGACGCTCCGGACGGATCGTTGTAGGTCAGCGTCACGTTGTCCCCTGGAGCCTTGGATCGAACCGCGGCCACCAGCCCCTCGGGGCCGTCGATGGGCTGGTTGTCGACCTTCGTAATCACAGCCCCCTTGGGCAGGCCGGCCGTCGCCGCCGCGCTGCCGCCGACAACCCCCGCCACGAGCGCACCGTTGGTGTCCTCGCTGGAGCCAAGTTGAACACCCAGCGAGGCTTGTCGCACCGTCCCAGTGGAGACCAGTTCATCCGCGATCCGCTTGGCCTGGTCCACCGGGATGGCGAAGCCGAGGCCAATCGAGCCGGCCTGTCCGCCGCCCTGCGAGTCCTGGCCCCCGGATAGCGAAGCGATCGCCGAGTTCACACCGATGAGGTCACCGTTCATATCGACGAGCGCACCGCCGGAGTTGCCGGGATTGATTGCCGCATCCGTTTGGATGGCACTCATCACCGAATGCTGGCCACTCTGCTGATCGCCGGTGGCAACCGGGCGACCGAGCGCGCTGACGATGCCGGTTGTCACCGTCCCCTGCAGGCCCAGAGGTGAGCCGATGGCGACAACGCTCTGACCGATCTTCAGGTCCTTCGACGAGCCAATGGTGATCGGGGTGAGCCCGGAAACTCCCTGGGCACGGACCACCGCAATGTCATCGGCGGGGTCGGCACCCACGACAGTGAAGGGCACCGTGCGGCCATCGGACAGGGTCACTGTGGCCTTGGCGCCATCGCCGGAGTAAGCAGAGGACCGGGCGCCGCGTCCGTCGGATCCGTCCCGGTCCTGGCCGTCACGCCCGTCTCGGTAACCGCCGGGCAGCTGCTCCCCGGGGAGGACGCCGGGAGGAAGGTTGGTGAGCGGTCCGCGGGGTGCCTTAGTGCCGCGCGATGGACTCTGGTCGCCGGCGCTACTCAATCCGGCCACGACGTGATTGTTGGTCAGGATCAACCCGTCGGTACTGAGGACGATGCCGGATCCCTCTTCTTGCTGCTGTCCGCTCTGGATCTTGAGTTGCACCACACTGGGCAACACCTTGGCCGACACCTGTTCGACAGAGTTGACCGAAGGCGTGCTCCCGAGTGCTGAATCCGTTGCGAGTGAAAGCTTTCCGGTGTTCGCGGGGCTAGACACCTGCGCCACGGAGGCGGGGTGTGCGGAACGGTTGACCACCACAACCGCCGTGGTGGCACTGGCGACAATGGCCACTGCAACGGCGCCACACGTCACACCAAGGGCGCGAAGGCGCTTCCGGCGCAGCGGATTTGGGGCCTTCGCGGCACGGTCGGGATAAGCCTCGTCATACGGATAGCGCGTCCGTGTAGTACTGGATGGACCGTGCACCAACCGGTAGCCGTGTGGGCTCGTCGGGAAATCGTCTCCGTACGGCAGGTGCCCGGATCCATAGTTCATTGCTGTTTCCTTCTTCCTCAAATGCAGTCAGGCACACGCGGCAGCTGGTGCTCTGTCACAGTGCCCGCGTCCGCTGAGGCCGTGCTGAGAATTTGTTCGGTGCTGGCCAAGACTTTTCAGAGGTGAGGCGCATCACTGTCGACCTGCAACGCCATGGACCACGCACGAATAGTGATCGCGTTGTCCTGGACTCGCCATAGCGCTGGCGGTCGCTGCCGTTCGGCGCCCCTGCCACCTGCTGCCACCCAATGGCTCGCATCCACTCCGCGTTTCTGAAACCCGGAGGCTAGTCACACGTCCGCGATCCGCTAGGCTCACACTCCAGCGTCAATGGCATCCTGGCACCTGCATCAGCCCGGATACCGGACCGCCGATGTAGTTCAATGGCAGAACATCAGCTTCCCAAGCTGAATACGCGGGTTCGATTCCCGTCATCGGCTCCACCCTGACCAGCGTGAATACAGTTCGATCCGTTCGATCACCGCCATGACTGGCTGAATGACGGTGGCGTGGAGTAATTAGGCTATCGCGTGTCCTACAAGGGTGCCTATCAAATATGTGACAGCCATGGCCGCAAGCCCGCCAGTTGTCACGCGCACGATGGCCCGGGTACGACTAGCCTGGCCGACGGTTGCGCTGATCCAGCCTGTCAACATCAGCGCCAGACATACCGCGACCACAGTGACCGGGATTCTCCAGGCTGCAGGCGGCATCAGGATCGCGATGAACGGAAGCAGCGCTCCGATCAGGAATGATACGGCCGAGGCGAACGCTGCGTGCCAGGGATTGGTCAGCTCATCGGGGTCGATTCCCAGCTCTACATCCACGTGCGCCGCGAAGGCGTCGTGCTCGGTGAGTTCGACCGCAACCTGCTGCGCGGTCTCCCGGGAAAGTCCTTTGGACTCATAGATCGCGGTGAGTTCATCGAGTTCCTGCTCGGGCAGTTCACGTAGCTCTTGGCGTTCTTTGTCTAGCAGCGCACGCTCGGTGTCGCGTTGAGTGCTCACCGATACGTATTCACCCAACGCCATGGACACTGCCCCCGCAGCCAAACCTGCCACACCCGCAGTGAGAATTGGGCCACGTTCGATGGTGGCTGCCGCGACACCCACCACGATGCCTGCCACGGACACGATGCCATCGTTAGCGCCAAGCACACCGGCACGCAGCCAATTCAACTTGCTCCCGGAATCAGCCTTATGCGGTTCAGCCAAATGCGCCACCGATGCTTTAGTCACCACCACACTTAAACAAGCCTCAATAGCTTTGTCTAGCAAGCCAGTACACACTTACCACGCGAATCAAGTTCCAAGGAGAGCCTGACCTCACCCAAGTTACCCTCACCATTCCGGCAGCCCGCGCAACGGGTCAATACGGAGATCCATCGCGGTTAGGGAATGTTTGGTACCCATTGTTACTCGCACGCCACTCGGGGCTAAAGCAGTATCGGGTCCATTACGAGCAGAACAATGCCCGCCGATCCTCGTTCTCGTGACGGATCAGCCATCGCCACTCGTCTCCTCCATCTGGCCAACCGGGTGTCGATTTGGACAGGGAACAACCACAAGCCGACATAATTCGCCTCAGTTCATTGCGTATCCGCAAATGGGCGCTTCTATTCTCTCAAATCGCGCACCGCAAGGTACTCATCTATGGATAAATACGGCATCAATCACATGACAAATATCCAACCTAATACTGCAAAGGTTCCAACCTAATCGAGAATGCTGCGCCAAGTATATTTACCGACGTTCGCAATCTGAGTGCCAGTATCTTTAATTCCACTCCACACGGAGTGTACAACTCCGTCCGCTATACCAGCAACGACGCCATTATCGCATATTTCTTCGGACCAGTGCTTATGAAATGCATCGTATGCAATATCTCAGAACGGTGTCATTCGTATTCCCAAGCTGAATACGCGTGTTCGATTCCCGTCATCGGCTCCACCACTAATCAGCGGAAGCGCTCGAATCTGTTCGATCGGGCCCCCTACGCCACCCGCCTCAACTGGTGGACCAAATCTGTTCAACCACCTGGCAGATTGCTGTACATGCAGGTTCGCGAATGCGAGGATGCGCGTGTGATTGAGGATGCGTCCGTCGCACAGGCCCGGACATTGCTGACATCGCTCTACGAGCATGTCAGCGAGGTCTCACAGACGATGGCCAAGACCGAGCACCTCATCCGACATACGCCGACCACTAGCACTACGCATCGACATCACCGCATCCGCGCAGCGACGATGCGCAAGGACCTATACGAGGCTCACCGCCTCATCGACGGCCTGCACCACCGATACCCGGCTACGCGAGACGCCCGAAAGCCACCTCAACGGCCCGAGAGCCCGACGCGCTGAACGCAGTGAGTTCGGCACGGGCCCGCCGCTCCACCAGCAAGGGCACGAACTCACGAACCCTGCTACCAGTGAACTGCGCATGAGCGCTCTGCACAACGTCTGCGATCTGTTCAGGGGTCAGCCACGAGTACTTGGCTACTAGCCGCTGCAAGACTGCCGTAATCTGCGCAGGTTCGCTCATCCCGGACATGCCTAAGCCTGAATCATGACAGCCGTGTCGTCAACCGCTAGTTCATGTTTGATTCATGCGCCGGACAGAGCCGCCAACCCCGCCCAATTTGCTTTGCCCCCCGCCGCGAGTGTGCGCTCAGGGCGAGATTCAGGCGGAAAAGTCTGCGTGGACGCACACTCGCGCTAGGGCTTGCCCGCCTTGGCGGGTTTCACCGGGGCACTCGGCTTCTTGTCACCGATATCGCCGAATGCCTTCTTGATAGCTCCACCGACGTCACGCATCACGTTCGGTGGCTTCGCCTTCGTCGTCGGCACCGCATCCCGATTTGGCGTCGTCGTCGGTGGCTTCAACAGCGCCGTCTGCTGCTTAGACTTCTGCTGCGCGGCAGGAGTTTTCGCCTGGGTGGCGGCGGCCGGCGTGATCGGGATTGGCTTGGTGAGCGCATCGCGGATCGGCGCCACCGACTCGGCGACCGTGGTCGTCACCGCCTGCCCGACCGCCTGCACCGCCTTGCCGAGGTTGCCGGTGTTTCCCAAGGTCGTCAGGAAAGCATTGGGCACCCGGGTCACCACGAGCGTGAGCTGTTCTGTCGAATGAAATGCCACCGCCCAGAACACTTCGGTTCCCCGCACCGCAGCGGCCTCCAACGGCGTGTGGACCACCGGCACCGATTCGGGGCCTGGTGAGTTGTTCAGCGCGTCGAAGAGATCGGAGCGTGCCTGCCCAAGCACCCCGGGCAAGCTGCCGGGTTGGGTTATCACCGCCTCGCCGATCCGCACGAGCCCCACCGCGATCACCTCGGTACCGAATTGCGTACGCGGCACCACCTGATCCAAATCGGTGCGGATGAGTCCGGTCCACACGTTGTTGGCGGCCCCACTCACGGTCGCGCCCGCCAGCCCGAGCGCCTGCACCAGCGGCTGCCCGGACTGCAACTGCATCACGAACGTCCCCGGCGCGCTCAGCGCCGCCGCCGGCACCTCGATGACGCCCTGCACCACGAACGGACAGATCAACGAGCAGTTCTGCACCTGGTTGGCCAAGAATTGGGTAATCAGCGCACCCGGAGCAGGCTGCGTCGACGCGGCGGTGAGGTGGACGTCGACGCGAGCCGCCCTGGTGGGCGACGTGGGCGGCGGTCCCGCCCCCGCGGCAGTCACGAGTACCGCTGACGCACATGCCACCGCGAGAAGCCTCACGCTTGTAACCACGAACCAACCCGCTGCCGGGTTCGATCTGGGTGAAACCGGTTAGGCCCCGGCTTCCTCCGGCACGTCGTGGCGCACCACCCGGACCTTGCCGCGCGGCAGGCTGGCCACGTACCCGTGGTACTTGCCGTAGATCTCCCATGCCGTATCGAAGTCGTGATGCGGCACGTCGATCACGTGGTCATCGGAGAACTCCAAGTGCAGATCGCCTGTGTCGTTCCATCCGGCCTCGGTGCAGGTAGCACCCGAGATGCTGAAAAGCGGACGCTCCGCATCCAGGACAGCCTTCGGATCGACACAGACGATTTCCCGTGGCCATCTCCCCGCGGGGGGAAGCGTGAGCCACATCGGCACGGCGATAACCACCTCGTTGTAGTCACCCAGGCTGATGACCAATCCGTCACGGAACATGATCCGTTGGACTGGCGAGCCTTCAATCCATGCTTCGGACATACCTTCACTCTGGACCCGCCATAGGGCAGGCACAAGGGGTTGACTTCACAAGTTTTGTTGTCGAAAATATACGAAACGTAAACGAAATTTCTGCTGCCCGCGGACCGTCGGCAGCACTCAGTTTTGCTTGGATTTCGCTCCGCTTCCGGCTTCCGCTGACACCTTCTCCGGCTTACCCGTTTTTTGCGGGACAGACTGCACCACTACAGCTTTAGGGATAACCGTGACGGGCATCAGCATCTCGATGGCCTTGTCCGTGTACACGCGGTAGCCGAAGTCCGGTTGGTATCCATGGATTTCCGGGGTGTCAAGGGTCCGGATGAAGCCCAGAATCTCCCTGCTGAACACCTGTCCTGGCACCAGCACAGGGAATCCCGGCGGGTAGGGCGTGACGAAGGTCGCGGACACCACATCGGTACCTGCGTTGAGCTTCTCGATGATCTCCTCGTCGCTGAGGTATTCGCAGTTGGTGTCGGTGTATGACAGGTAGAACGCCTTGCGCACGTCGCCCTCGGGGGTCTGCCCATCCAGGAACGCCGGGTGGAAGCCGCTGAAGTTCGGCATGGCGGCGCTTTGGGCGGTCAGACGGTGCACCCGCCGCTCGAACCGGGCCCGCTCTTCGATTCCCATCTCACCGATGCGCTCATCGAGCTCGCGGGCGATCTTGACCAATACCTCTACCAGGAAGGCCACCGAGCTGCGCGTGGTGCCGATATTCGTCATGAACAGCACGGTGTTTCGCGATGTCTTGTTGATCTGCACACCGTGGCGGTCCATCAACTGGTCGCGTTTGAACTCGTCGCCGTCGTAGCCGGTGTGTCCGATGGACAGGGTGATGCGCGACGGATCCAGCACGAATTCATCGGTAGCCCAGGCCGATTCCATGTTTTTCAATCCGGAACGCAAAGGTTGCGCGATATGCGACGGCCGGAAGTCGTCGGGGATCAGGTCCGAGGTCCGCAGGCAGGACATGTACTTGCTCAGCAGGGGGTGATTGTCGATCGCATCACGCAGTTGCATCGCGTTCTCAATCTGCCTCTGCACCAACTCGACTCCTTCAAGGGCCACCTGGCGCCGGCCCAGATCCAGCGACGCCAGGATCTGGTAGTTGGGCGAGGTCGAGGTGTGCGCCATGTATGCCTCGTGGAACGCCTCGGATACTTTCTGATCGAAGTCCTGGTCATACACATGGATCATCGACCCCTGCCGCAGCGAGGTCAGCGTCTTGTGGGTGGACTGCGTCGCGTACACCCGCACCCTGGCCTTGGCCGGGTCCGGCATCAGCCGCCGGTTCAGCAAGTCCTCATTGGTTGGCGACGTCGCAACCTCGGTCTTCAGGTATTCCTCGTACCGCTTGCCGTATTCCTTGTCCTGCAGACGTTTCCGAAGCTTCTGCGCCGACGCCATTGCGGTGCGGTTGCGGTACACCGGATGGAACCGCGCGAAGGCGAACCACGCCTCGTCCCACAGGAACACCAGATCCGGCTTAATGGCCAGGCATTCCTCCATGACCCGCTGCACGTCGTAGACGATGCCATCGAAGGTGCAGTTGGTCAGCGAGATCATCTTGACCCGGTCGAGCTTGCCGGCCTGCTTGAGGGCCAACAGCTTTGACTTGATCTCCCGAAGCGGCACCGCCCCGTACATCGAGTAGTCGACGAGTGGGTACGCCTCAAGGTAGATGACGTTGGCGCCGGCCATCATCATCCCGTAGTGATGCGACTGGTGACAGTTGCGGTCCAGCAGCACGATATCCCCTGGCGCCACCAAGGATTGAGTGACGATCTTGTTGGCGGTCGAGGTGCCGTTGGTGACGAAGAAGCTGTGCCGCGAGCCGTAGGCCTCGGCCGCGAGCTGCTGCGCCTCGCGCAATGGGCCCGTCGGTTCCAGCAGCGAATCCAGCCCGCCGCAGGTCGCCGAGGTCTCGGCCATGAACACGTCCAGCCCGTAGAAGCTGACCATGTCTTTAATCCAGTGCGAGTTGACAATTGACTTGCCCTGGGAGATCGGCAGCGCATGAAAAACACCCGTGGGCCGGTGGCTGTACTGCCTAAGTGCGCTGAAGAACGGCGTCCGATATCGCGCGGCGACGCCGTGCAGGATCGACAGGTGCAGCTCCAGCACGCCCTCGCGCGCATGGAACACCCTACGGAAGTGCAGGCCCAGCCGTCCCGCGATGTCCTCGACCTCGATCTCGGTCATCAGGTACAGGTCCATCTCGGGCCGCAGATCCGCCAGCGAGGTCGCCAGAATCTGAGCACGCTCATCCGGTGATTGGTGGTCGGCCAGCTCATCGGAGATGTGGGTGTCGACGAATTCCGAGAGCGTCGACAGATCACGGGCCGAGCGATGCGAAAACCGGCGACGAATCACGGCTGCCTGCAGGTTGACATTGAGCCGGGCGGCGATCAGCGCCTCGTCCCCGCTGGACACCACCACCAGCTCGTAAACGAACTCATCGTCGGGGCGACGCCAGCTGCGCACCTCGTTGCGCAGCGCGCGCTCCTGCGCGTCGGTGAGGGAGGCGACCACGAGCACCTCGAAATACAGCTGGTCCCGCTTGCCGGTCGGCTGCTGCTCCAGCGTGCGCGGATCCATGGGGAACATGTCGGTATCGTCCAGCCCGGCATGATCGACGTCCCCGGTCCGATAGGACTCGGTAGTGAGGGCCCGATTGATCCTCGAGACCGCCTGCGCAAACTTGTCGTACGCGCCGTTGCCGAAGAGACGCTGCACCTTGGCGAACTGCAACGATCCGGGGTAGGCCCAGTAGGGTTCCAGGGGCGTCAGCTTGTCCAGCAGGTCTTTGCAGATCGCCGCGTACTGCTCCTTGAGCGCGCCGGTGGTGGTGCTTCGGGTCAACCGGTCGGCGGCCTCTTCCAGGCGGCACCAGGAGTCTCCGCGGAGCTGCCACACGCTGTTGTATGCACGCGAATTCTCATTCATCGCTGCCCCTTTCGTAGGGGTCAAGCCTCGCAGCGCATAACGGACTTTCAGGTGATCAGTGGACGAATGCTGTCCGTCTATCTGGTGACAGCAATCTTGTTGGCCTAGCATTCGCTGTGAGCTAGCAGCGTGGCTAGCACCGTCGAAGGGGCATTCATGACAGCGGAGCTATCGGAATCTGTGGGACCACCACGGATCACCCCTCGGCCGGCGCCCACGGCAAGCCCACAGTTGCCCCGCCGCGGCGACTGGACGCTACGGGAGCGCGCGTTGATCGAGGCCTCCGCGCTCACCGATATCGCACTGCGCACCGCGGGCGCATTGGCAGTCATGGGAGTGGTGGCTCCTAACGTCGTCCTAGACCGTGAGTTCGTGGCGCGCGAGCGCGACAACCTGGCGTTCTACGGCGAGTTGGCGGCCATGGGCGATGCCGATCTGTCCTTCCCGGCACCGGAGTCCACACCCGTGGTGTTCTCGCGTCCCGCCGGCCCCGTGGCGCGCGCGTTTGCGAAGGGCACCGTCGAGAACCTCGACTTCGAGAGCCCGTATGAGGCTCGGAATCCCGCGCTGCGCGACTACTGGAAACGTTTTCCGCACAACAGCATTGCCCGCGCGCAGCACTGGCGACACGACGACGGTCCACGCCCCACCCTGTGTGTCATCCACGGGTTCTTCGGGTCGCCGTATCTGCTCAATGGTGCGTTCTTCGCGCTGCCCTGGTTCTTCCGCAACGGATACGACATTTTGTTGTACACCCTGCCTTTCCATGGCAGACGCGCCGAGAAGTACTCGCCCTTCAGTGGAGCCGGATACTTCAGTCACGGGTTTACCGGCTTCTCCGAATCGATGAGTCAAGCCGTGCACGACTTCCGGATATTCGTGAACTACCTGCGCGGCACGGGAGTTGAGAAGATCGGGCTGACGGGCTTGTCACTCGGCGGATACACCACCGGTTTGATCTCGACCGTGGAGCGACGGATCGATGTGGCCATTCCCAATGTTCCCGTGGTCGATGTGAAATCGCTACTGCACAGCTGGATTCCGGCCGAACCCACGCTCAAGCTCGCTGCCAGGCTCGGCCATCTCGACCAGGACCAGCTCGACGGGGCACTCGCCTACTCGTCGCCGCTCACCTATCAGCCCGTGGTGCCCAAGGAACGGCGTCTCATCATCACCGGGCTCGGGGACCGCCTAGCGCCCCCGGAACAGGCCGAAATGCTTTGGGAGCACTGGGACCGCTGCGCACTGCATTGGTTCCCCGGCAACCACCTCTTGCATGTGAACCAGGGCGACTACCTACACCAGATGACCGATTTCCTGGACCGGTACCTGCGCGACTAACCCTTGACGGCCGAAACAAGGCTGATCGAGTTGAACATATACCAGGCCGGTTGGCTCGGTTGCGGTATCCCGCGCCCCGAAACGTTCAGGTAGTCGAGCAGCTCGGTTCTCCCCGAATCCCAACCATGACAACGGAACCAGGTGGCTGCCTCACTGCGCTGCTCGTTGTAGATCAGCGAGAAGAAATCGGAATTTGCCTCGTCTCCGCTTTCACGGGCGCCCGCCACCAGCATGTCGAAGACCACGTCGGCGTACGTTGTCATCTGCTCGATACCCACGAAGCTGCCGGGAGCAGCGAGCTCGTCGATGGCCTCGAAGAGTCGCTCCTGGGCGTCCGCCGGCAGATAGATCAGCAGTCCCTCGACTATCCACGCAGATGGCCTATTCGGATTGAACCCCTTGTCCTGCAATGCCCTAGCCCAGTCCTCGCGGAGGTCTACGGAGATCTCCTGACGGGTCGCCTTGGACTCGACTCCGCGCTCAGCGAGCACCTCTCGTTTGAACTGATGCACCAGAGGCTGGTCCAGTTCGAAGATCGTCGTTCCCGGCGCCCAGTCCAGCCGGTAGGCCCGCGAGTCCAGCCCGGATGCCAGAATCACCACCTGCGTGACGCCTGCCTCGATCGCGCTGCCGAAGTATGTGTCGAAGTAACGCGTGCGAGCACCCTGGAAGCTCACGAAGTACTGGCCGAATTCCTCAGAACGCAACGGGTGTTCGGGTACGCCGCCCGCAACCAGGTCGGACCATTCCCCGCCGGCGGCGCGGCAGAACACCTCGGCGTACTGGTCGACCGCCAGTGGTGCGGGTTTCGTGGCCTCAAGTGCCCTGCTGGCCGCCACGAATAGGGCGGTCGAGCCGACACTTGTGTTGATATCCCAGGTATCCCGGTCGGTACGCATGAGCGCGACGATACTCCGCCAATATGACAACTAGGTTGACATATGCGGGAGTCTGGATGGCCGCTAGTAGGCCCCGTCGCTACGTGCCACCGCGCGGAAGGTGCGCCACAGGATCGAGACGTCCGACACCATGGACCAGTTCTCGACGTATGACAGGTCGAGACGCACCGCCTCATCCCACGGCAGGTCCGACCGTCCACTCACCTGCCACAGGCCTGTCATACCGGGCTTGACCAGGAGCCGGCGCTTGATGACGTCGGTGTACTCCTCCACCTCGCGGCGCAGGGGCGGGCGTGGGCCGACCAGACTCATCTCGCCGCGCAGCACGTTGAACAGCTGGGGCAGTTCATCGAGGCTCGTGCGCCGCAGGAGTTGGCCCACCATGGTGACCCGCGGATCCTCGCGCATCTTGAAAAGCGGTCCGGCGCCATCATTTTCGGCCATCAATGCCGCGACCATCTGATCGGCACCGACCACCATGGAACGGAACTTGATCATGCGGAAGGGCCTGGACCGCACGCCGATGCGCTCGGCCGAGTAGAACACCGGGCCGCGCGACTCCAGCTTCACTGCAAGGGCGCAGATCAGCAGGATGGGACTGAATCCGATGATGAGCAGCAGAGCGCCGATCCGGTCGAAAAGCACCTTGTGCATCCGAGATGCACCCTCGTACTGGGGCTCCGCGAGATGAATCAAGGGCATCGAGCCTGCGGGGCGCACCCGCACGCGCGGCTGGTCGACGTCGAACACACCGGGCGAGACCAGCAGGTTGACCCCGATCTCGCTGAGGCGCCAGGCCAATTCGCGCATCTTCTCCGGACCGAGCTGTTCGGTGGCGGTGACTGCCACGGTATCCGCGTCCGCCTCGATCACCGCGGCGACGATGCGGTCCTCCGCACCAAGGATGGGGATCACGCGGTCGGCGACCTCGATGTTCTGGCCCGGCGCACCGAGGTACCCGGGGACGCACACGCCGACGACGCGGTACCCGAGAGCTGTGTCGCGCCCGAAATTCTCGGCCAGGTTCAGCGCTGCGGCGTCGCCACCGAGCACCACGACCTTGAAGATCTGCCTCCCGCGCGCACGCTGCCGATTGAGCCAGACACGAAAGAGCTTTCGGTTGAGCAGCAGTCCCGACAATCCCGCCACCAACAGCACGCCCAGAGCGAAACGCGAGATCGGATACTTGACCAGAACGCTGGCGATGGTGAATAGCCCGAACATGTTGAAGGTCGCCCGGAAGACCCGTCGATACTCCTCGCTGCCGCTTCCCATGAAATGCGGCTCACGACTGCGGTAGACGCCGAGCATCACGGCCCAGTAGGCGCAGAAACTGCCCCAGAGAATGACCTCGTTACGGCTCATCGGGTCGTCGATGTCGCGCATCGCCATGGCCAGCCATGCCGCGCCCGCGATGATCAAAGTGTCGAAGACAAGGAGCCAGCGGGCGTAGGCGTCGCCCCAATGCGCCGCACGATGCCCCGCTGAAGACGGTGTGACCATCGTCTGCGGGCGGCGCGGTCGCCGGACGCTGCCGATCCGGCCTCTCAGCCGAGGCGGCGCAGGCGATCCTTCGTTCACCGCGACCACGAGCGCGTCCTCTCAGAACATCCCCGACAGCAACATGCATACAGCTCGTGTCACTGGGCAGAACCTGCGGAAGATTCCGCACAGCACTGCGATGACAACCATCGTGTGAACGTCCCCAGATCATTGGCCGCACCAAATGTTGTAACGGCCGTTACCAGTTTCGCCCGGAAGGGAATGTATCCAGAGAATCGCCGTCTGGCAACACCGGCGTTTTGATCGCCTGCAATTGTGATAGAGGTCACCGACCTTCATCGCAAATGTACAGATTGTCCTTTGATTAGAACTGCGGGACTGTTGATTTTTGGATAGTTGAGCTGGTCAAATACAAGAATTGGGCAAGTCGAAAAAAGTTCATCGAGTACATAGTTAGCTTGCCCTCGATACCACCAACCAACGAGCCAGCAATGAAAACACTAGCGATTTCTTGCCACAGCGCAACGCATTGGACAACGCGCGATCATCCGCCAAAGACGCCGATGCATGCCGGGCGCGACACCTCCACGGCGTGACAGATTTTGCCCACAACCGAACAGAGCATCCAACAAATCTGGTAATAGCGGTGAACCACATGGTCAGTGCCGCGGTGCGGCGTGCGCCATGCCGCTAACTGGATACGATTGTTAGCTCAAATTGTTCAGACGAGGTCGCGGTCGGTGCGAATTCTCCAGTCGAGATCGATCATCAGGGCATTGAACGGGAAGCGCCGCAGCACGTTGGGCTGTAGCCGATTCGCCACCGCAAGGACGCGAACAAGAGCTCCGAAGGTTCGCTCGCGTGACGCACTCCAGGGCAGCCGCATCTCGTCGCGGAACTTCTGTGGAAGGAATCCGGTCGTGAGGAGACGCGAGAAGGCTCCCACCGGCCGACGCAAGAACCGCGGCACCGCGACGGACGCCGATGCGATCCGGTACAAGTACGGACGCACGTGGTCGTCAATGTGGACAAGGTCCAGCGACTGCTCCCAGTACGCGTCGAATTCCGCGCACGACGTCGGCCACATCGTCAGGGGCATCTGCAGGGTGGTGCCCATGACGGCCCCTTCTTGCAAACACCGCTCTGCCATATCGGCGGTCATCGGCCCCACAAACGCCTCGTACACGTCGACAAACCCCTTGTAGAGACAAATCGCCACCCACTTCTGCAGTTCGGGGTTGAAGGCGTTGTATTGCACCGCGTCACCGGGGGCCGAACGCACCTGCGCATGGGACCGATTGGTGGCCTTTCGGAACGCCGCCTTCTGTTCAGGGCTGCCCATTGAGGCGACCGCCAGGTAGGTGAAGGTGGTCCGGGCTCGCTTGATCGGATGCAGATCGGCGCGCCCGCTCTCCACCGTGCTGTCGACCACGCCATACCCCACACCGGGGCGAGCCAACTGCATGATGACGTTGGCCGGCCCCGCCAACAGGGCCAACCCCATCATGTTGTCCGCCATATTGGGCTGGCGCCGCCAGGACCACCACGGCGACAGCCGCGCAGGCGATGGCACCGGCTCGTTGCGGCGGCTCCGCGAGCCGGGTCCGCCGTCCTCGACGATCCGACCTTCGACCTCTGATACCCGCTCGATAGTCACCATTGACCCCTTATATCTGCGAACACTTGTTCTCAAATATGTTCCAACGGGCCGCCACCTGTCAAGATGTGGTGGTGACGTCATCGCGGGTCTACGGGGGCATCCAGGCCCCGGATCGCCAGGCCGAGCGCCGAAGTCGGCTGCTGGACGCCGGGCTGGACCTTCTCACCTCCGGCCCCGCGCCCAATCTCACAGTCCGCGGCGTCTGCAAGCACGCCGGCGTGGTGGCCAGGTACTTCTACGAGAACTTCACCGACCTCGATCAGCTGAGCGCCGAGGTGTACGACGGAATCGTCGGCCAGGTCGCCGCAACCACCCAGCAGGCCGTGGACGCGGCGCCGATGCGCGAGAAGACCGCGGCCGGCATCGCCAACATCGTGCACACCATCGCCGAGGATCGGCGAATCGGCACACTCTTGTTCAGCATCAATCCCGCCAATTCGGTGATTGCCCACCGACGTAACACGACATGGGACCTGTTCGCAGCCCTGTCCGGCCAGCATCTGAACAAGACATATCAGCTCGCGGACAACGAATCAATGAGGGCTGCAGCCTATTTCGCTGTCGGCGGCGTTGGGCAGACTCTCGCCGCATGGGTATCCGGCCAGCTGAAACTCAGCACGGATGAGCTTATCGACGCACTCACCCGACTCCTCGAGCCGACTAGGCGGTAGCGACCTCTCGCGGGGTACGTTCCGCGGCGGTCTTGGGCGCGACCTTCAGATCATCGGCGGTGAATTCCTTGGTCCAACAGGCGAATTCGAGAGTAATGCCGTCAGGATCCAAGAAGTAGAACGACCGCACGTACACGCCCGGGTGCAGTTCCTTCGATACCTGAAACTCACTCTCGTCGTGGTTGAGGATCGGCCCCACCCGTACGCCCTTGGACTTGAGCTTCACGCGGTACTCGTCGAACTTCTCGGCGGGAACGTGCAGCGAGATGTGGTTCATGGAGCTCACGGCGCTCACGATATCGCCGATGCCCGGGATGGCGGCGGGTGCCGATATCCCGGGCACCCCATCCGGTGCATCTTTGAACCAGAAGAATGCCAGGCTGTCGCCACCGCCGGCATCGAGAAAGAAGTGCTGCCCCTGCCCCATGGGAAGGTCGAGCGACTTGATGAGCGGCATACCCAGCACGTTGGTGTAGAAGTCAACGGTGCGCTTCATGTCCGAACACACAAGCGCAACATGGTTAAACCCACCGAACTCGAACTCCGAGTTGGGGTTGTTCGGTTTGATCATCGTCACGGGGAGCCTCCTTGATCCGACCGCATGACAGCCTTGCGTTTTACGCTAATCTGAATCTAACATCAGATTCAGAAACAGGTCAATACCGATTCGGCAAGTAGACGAGGGGTGATGGTGGTTCAACCCACTGTGCGCGGCCGTCAAACCCAGGCCGCCATCGACGAGGCCGCACGAACTGTCATTGCCCACAAAGGAATTCTCGCCACCACCGTCGCCGACATCGCAGCAGAGGCCGGCCGGTCCACGGCGTCGTTCTACAACTACTACGACTCCAAAGAGGCGATGGTCGCGCAGTGGGCCATGCGATTTCGTACCGAGGCGCAGGAGCGCGTCTCGGCCGCTACCCAGCATGGGCGCTCCAACAAGCAGCGCGCACGGGACGTCGCCACCGCACACTGGCTGACCTGGCGCCATCAGCTCGCCGAGATGATCAGCGTGTCGCAGCTGGCCATGATCAATCCGGAGTTCGCGGCATTCTGGAATCAAATATGCTCCGAGCCAATCGATTTCCTCACCACCACCATCAAACGCGCACAGCGTGACGGCTACAGCCCCGGCGATGACCCGCACCTCATGGCCACTGCGATCGTCTCGATGATGAATCAGTTCGCCTACAACCAGCTCAGCCAGGGCAATGCGGCCAGCGTCGACGACGATGCCTGCATCGACACCCTGGCCGGAATCTGTTACCGCGCCATCTATTCCAAGGAGATCTGCTAAATGCCCACCGAAGTGACCGTCGAACGAGAATTCATCGGTCTGCCCTCATCGACCGCCGGACGCAACGGAGCCGGCGGTCATCCCTGCCAGGGTCTGTACCACCGGGCCGCCGGCACCAGACCCAAGATCGCCTTCATCGCAACCCATTATCAAATCGACTTCTCCGAGCACTACATCGCCGAGTACCTGGCCCGCCACGGATACGGATTCCTGGGCTGGAACACCCGATTCCGCGGATTCGAAAGCCACTTCCTGCTCGATCACGCCCTAGTCGACATCGGGGTGGGTGTGCGCTGGCTGCAGGAACAGGCCGGCGTGGAAACTGTCTTGCTGCTGGGCAATTCGGGCGGAGGATCGCTGATGTCGGCATACCAGTCGCAGTCGGTCGCACCCAAAGTGACGCCGCTGGACGGTATGCGTCCGGCCGAAGGGCTAGACAGCCTGCCCGCCGCCGCGGGTTATGTCGCCAGCGCCGCACATCTGGGCCGCCCCGATGTGCTGACCGACTGGATGGATGCCTCGGTGATCGACGAGAGCGATCCGGCCTCCACCGATCCCTCGCTCGATCTGTTCAATGAGGAGAACGGTCCGGCCTACTCCCCCGTCTTCGTCGCCAAGTATCGCGAGGGACAAGTGGCGCGCAACCACCGGATCACTGCCTGGGCCATCGAAGAGCTCGCCCGGGTACGCGCCGCCGGGTTCAGCGACAGCGCTTTCACCGTGCATCGCACCTGGGCGGATCCGCGCATGGTCGATCCCACCCTGGAACCGACGAAGCGGCCGGCGAACCTCTGCTACGCGGGCGTGCCGGTGAAGGCCAATCGTTCGACATTCGGAATCGGTTGTGCCACCACACTGAAGAACTGGCTGGGTATGTGGAGCCTGTCTCACGCCCAGACCCGCGCCGAACCTCACCTGGCCGATGTCAACGTCCCCGCGCTGGTCATCAACGCCGACGGCGATACCGGGGTCTTCCCGTCCGATGCCCAGCGCATTTACGACGCCCTGGGCTCGACCGACAAGTCGCGGGCCTCTATCGACGCCGATCACTACTTCCAGAACCCCGGAGCTCGCCAGGAGCAGGCCGATACCATCGCGGAGTGGGCAAGCAAGCGGTGGTGAGATGAGCCTCTCGGGCGAAGATCGTCGACTCAGAGTTCTCGCCCACTTTCCGTGCGGTCCACGGGTCCGTGAACAGCTTGCGCCGCATGTCGATTGGCTCGACGTGCATTTCTGCGCCGAGGATGATGACGACGCGTTTTACGCCGAGTTACCGCATGCCGAGGTGCTCTGGCATGTACTGCGTCCACTCTCCGATGACGACATTTCGAAGGGCGAACGGCTGCGGTTGATCCACAAGTTCGGCGCCGGGGTGAACACCATCGCGCTGGACGCCGCCACCGACCAGGGGGTGGCCGTCGCGAATATGCCCGGGGCCAACGCGCCATCAGTCGCGGAGGGCGCTCTGCTGCTGATGCTCGCGGCGCTGCGACAGCTGCCGCGGCTGGATCGGGAGACCCGCGCCGGGCAGGGCTGGCCAACCGATCAGTCGCTCGGCGACACCGTACGCGATATCGGCTCCTGCACAGTCGGATTGGTGGGGTACGGCAACATCGCCAAGACGCTGGAGAAGATCCTGCTGGCGATGGGTGCAACGGTGCTGCATACGAGTACCCGCGATGACGACACAGCTACGTGGCACGGCCTGGACGACCTGCTGACCAGCAGCGACATAGTGTCGCTGCATCTGCCGCTCACCGACAAGACCACCAGCATGCTCGACGCCGCGGCGCTGGGCCGGATGAAGCCCGGATCGGTCTTGGTGAACACCTCCCGCGGCGCAGTCGTCGAGGAGGCAGCCCTGGTCAACGCCCTGCGGTATGGCCCGCTGGGCGCTGCCGGATTGGATGTCTTTGCACAAGAACCGGTTTCATCGGATAACCCGCTGTTGACGCTGCCGAATGTGGTGGTCACGCCGCATGTCACCTGGTTCACGGCCGACACCATGACGCGCTACCTTGACCACGCGATCGCCAACTGCCGGCGCCTGCACGACGGGCTGCCGCTAGCTGACCGCGTGCGCTAAGCTAGCACCCGAGATTTACACTAGAGAGTATTCGTAAACGAACCACAATGGCGTGGGAGGACGAATGGGAACAGCTGTACAGCTCGCAGGCAAGGTCGTGGCAATTACCGGCGGAGCACGTGGAATCGGACGGGCCATCGCCACGGCGTTCGCCGCCGAGGGAGCGAAGGTCGCAATCGGCGACATCGACAAGAAAATGTGCGAGAACACTGCCGCCGAGATCGGAAGCGGCACCATCGGCCTGCCTCTCGATGTCACCGATCACGGCAGCTTCGAAGCCTTCTTCGACACCATCGCGGCCACCGTCGGACCCGTCGACGTGATCGTCAACAACGCAGGCATCATGCCCATCACCCCGTTCGGGGAAGAGTCGCTGGAATCCATTCAGCGCCAGCTCGATATCAACGTGCGCGGCGTCATGTGGGGCAGCCAGCTTGCGATCACACGGATGAAACCGCGTCGCGGCGGCGTGATCGTCAACATCGCGTCCGCGGCAGGCAAGATGGGCGTGCCGGGCCTCGCCACATACTGCGCGACGAAGTGGGCGGTGATCGGCCTCTGCGAATCACTGACCCTCGAGCTCAAGGACGACAACATCTCTGTGGTCTGCGTGATGCCCGGTGTGGTCAACACCGAGCTGGTGGCGGGCCTCGAAAAGCACTGGCTGCTGGGAATCGTTCAGCCCGAAGACATTGCTGCCGGCGTACTCAAGGCCGTCCGCAAAGGCAAGTTCCCCGTCATGGTGCCCAAGAAACTCGGACCCATGTTTCGGACTACTGCCATGTTGCCCCGCGCGATGTACGGGGCAACAGCGCGATCGCTGGGGATGGATCACTTTATGCTCGACGCCCACGGCACCTCGGCGCGTGCCGCATACGAAGATCGCGCCAACCACAGCGAGCCCAGTGCCGAATAGTTAGGAAGCATTCACATGCCGATCGCCATCAACAGTGAGCACGTCGCGCTAGCGGATTCGGCACACGCGTTCGTCGAGCGCGTTGTGCCCTCCGAGCTGCTCCACGAGACGCTCGAAACACCGCTGCCGTGGCCTCCCCCATTCTGGAAGGCCGCCGCCGATCAGGGCCTCACCTCCGTACACCTCGCTGAATCTGTTGGCGGCCAAGGCTTTGGAGTATTGGAGCTGGCGATTGTCGTCGCTGAGTTCGGGCGCGGCGCCGTCCCCGGGCCGTTCGTTCCCTCAGCCATCGCGAGCGCACTCATCAGCGCCCACGATCCCAACCACCCGCTGCTGGCCGATCTCGCGTCCGGTGCATCTATCGCTACCTTCTCCTCCGCATCGTCCTTCACCGCAACGGCATCCGGCGACGGCCTCACCGTGGACGGACAGGCACGTTCGGTGCCATCAGCGGCATCGGCCGCATACGTGGTGGCCCCGGTCTCGGTCGGCAACGATCGCGTGTGGGTCGTGCTCAGTGCCGACGACGTCGCCCTTGCCCCGCAGCAGAGCGTGGATCCGCTGCGACCCGTCGCACATGTGACGGGGGCCGGCGCACAGGTTCCCGGCGATCGCGTGCTGCGCGGTCTCACCGATGCGCAGGCCACCAGCATCATCTCCACGATCATCTCCGCCGAAGCGGTGGGCGTCGCTCGCTGGGCCACCGACACTGCATCCGAATACGCCAAGGTGCGTGAGCAATTCGGCCGGCCCATTGGGCAATTCCAGGGCATCAAACACAAGTGCGCCACCATGGCGGCCGTCACCGAACGCGCCACCGCCGCCGTGTGGGACGCCGCCCGCGCCCTCGACGACGCCGACGAGGCACCCGGCGTGGTGGAGTTCGCGGCCTCGGTGGCCGCCACCCTGGCACCCGCGGCGGCCCAGCAGTGCGCTCAGGATTGCATTCAGGTGCACGGTGGTATCGGCTATACCTGGGAGCACGACGCCCATATCTACTACCGCAGGGCGCTGGGTCTCATTGCCTCCCTGGGCCGTTCCGGCAGCACGGCGGCGAGCGTCATTCGTACCGCGCTCGAGCACGGACTGCGCAAGGTAGACATCGACTTGGCGCCGGAAACCGAGGCGCTGCGCGAGGAGGTTCGTTCCGAAGTCGCCGCCCTGAAGGAGATCCCGTCCGGACAGCGCAATACCGCTATCGCCGAGGGCGGATGGGTCCTGCCTTACCTACCCACACCGTGGGGACGGGCAGCATCCCCCATCGAGCAGGTGATCATTTCCCAGGAGTTCCTCACCGGCAGGGTGCGCCGGCCACAGCTGGGTATCGCCACCTGGCTGGTGCCGTCCATCGTTGCGTACGGCACTAATGAGCAGAAGCAACGTTTCCTGCCGCCCACGTTCCGCGGTGAAATGATCTGGTGCCAACTATTTTCTGAGCCGGGCGCCGGTTCTGATCTCGCGGGGCTGTCCACCAAGGCTGTCAAGGTGGACGGGGGCTGGCGCCTCACCGGCCAGAAGATTTGGACCTCGGTGGCCCAGTTCGCCCACTGGGGCACCTGCCTGGCCAGGACGGACCCAAACGCCCCCAAACACAACGGCATCACCTACTTCCTGATCGATATGAAGAACGAGGGCGTCACCGTGCGTCCGCTGCGCGAAATGACCGGTGGCGCGTTGTTCAACGAAGTGTTCATCGACGACGTGTTCGTGCCCGATGAGCTGGTTGTCGGCGAGGTCGACCGCGGCTGGGAGGTTAGCCGTAACACCTTGACGGCCGAACGGGTTTCGATCGGGAGCTCCGATCTGCCGTTCCTGGCGAGCCTGGACGATTTGGTGAAGTTCGCCGGGGAGCACGAGCTCGGTGAGGTCGCGCGCGACAAGGCCGGGCAGCTCATCGCCGAGGGGCATGCCGTCAGACTGCTGAACCTGCGTTCCACCCTGTTGACCCTCGCCGGGGGCGACCCGATGCCATCGGCGGCGGTCTCCAAGCTGCTGGGCATGCGTACGGGACAGGGATACGCCGAGTTCGTCGTGAACTACTTCGGCCAAGACGGCGCCATCGGCGATTCCTCCCAGGAGCCGGGCGTGTGGGCGGACTATCTTCTAGCTAGCCGTGCCACCACCATCTACGGCGGCACCTCCGAGGTGCAGCTAAACATCATTGCCGAGCGACTGTTAGGACTGCCGCGTGACCCGTAATACCGCTACCGAGACCGCCTGGCGCCAGCGCGAGGGATTATTCGTGACGGCCGATGGAACTCGGATTGGGTTCTCCGACACCGGGAATCGTGCCGCACCTGTCACGGTGGTGTTTCTGCATGGATGGACACAGAATCGCGAGGCGTGGGACGATGTCGCCGGTCCACTGCACGAACGCAACCCGGAGCTGCGCGTCGTAGGGATCGACCACCGTGGGCACGGTAAGTCGGACCCCGCGCCCGAGGGCACCGTCACTCCGACGCAGCTCGCCTCGGATGTCGCCGAGTTCATCGAGGCCGAGATCCCGTCGGGTCAGATAATCCTCCTTGGCCACTCGATGGGCGGCATGACGATGATGCGCCTGGGCCAGATCCGGCCCGACCTTGTCGCACAACGGGTATCGGGCGCGATCTTCGTGGCGACCTCCGCAGGAAAACTCCTCAAGCCGCTACGGATCGTCGAGCCCGTTTTCGGCGTTCTCAAGTCGGTGATCCTCGGTGTCATGGGCCAGGGCTGGGTGATTCAGCAGGGTTACCTCATGCGGCCGATCATCTCGACGCTGGTGTTCGGGCGTGACCCGCGGCCGTACGACGTGAGCCGCGTGTGGGATCAGATTCGTTCCGGCGATCCGCGCGCCTACAAGGAAGCCGCCAACGGCCTGCTCAACAACGACCTGTTCGACGGGTTGGAGCCCTACCGCGGCAAGCCGGTCGCAGTTCTAGCAGGTTCCCGCGATTTCCTCACTCCGGCAAGCGATTCCCGTGAAATGGCGGCCAGGCTCGGCACGAAGGAACTCCGCACCTACCCGGGCTCGGGGCACATGCTGCCCAACGAGCGGGCTACCGAGGTGGTCAACGAAATCGTCACCGTGCTCGATACTCTGGGACAGGAGCCCGCCACCCGAGTTGCCACGGAATCCGCGGGGTAGACCGCGTTGTGGCCGGGCCGGTCAAGCTAGCTGAACCGACCCTGGAGCCGCTGCAGCGTGGACTCAATCCCACTTGTGTTCGCCTTGACGAAGCCGGTTAGCTTGTAGTTCAACAGGGTTCGTATCGATCCGGCGTTGCGGAAGTCGAACGTCTCGGTGACACGGGTGCTGGTGGGCGACAATGCGTCAAACTCCCAGCGCCACCGGTGGCCGAGAGGATGACGCCATTCAATGACTGTGCCTGGATCGAGTTGCGTCACGACGCTAGTGATGCGGTAGGGAAATCCGTACATCCGCATCTTGGTAGAAAAACGCGAGCCAACCTCGAGATGGTCTGGCGCGCGCACATTCTGACCGACAGTACCCGATCCGTCTAGTTCGTGATGACGCCTTGGGTCCGCGGCGATATCGAACAATTCCGCTGCCGAGGCGGGCACTACGACTGAGCGACCGACCTGCTGTGGCCCCGCCTCTACCACCGATACCGACATGCATTCACTCCAATCATTTCATTCCGGCGCAGAAACCTGTAACCGCTCGACCTCGACGGTCACACCCCCGGCCACCCGCAGCCGCTTCAGCAGTGGGTCGCCCATTGCGGCGGCAGGCGTCAAAACTCCTAGCCGGTCTGGTAATTCGGCGCGGTCAAGCGCCAGGGTCAGTCCGCTCTCACCGAGCAGCACCGCGGTGGCCTTGTAGCCCGGATCACCCTCTTGCGCGATGACCGCCCGGTAGCGCGCGCCCTCGGTGGTTGTGGTGTACGTCTCGACGCGGTAATGGCCCTTGTCCCGGGTGCGCTCGCTGGGTCCGGAACCCGGCTTGGGGAGTAGGCGCTGGGCAATGAATTTCGGCATCGGCACCCGCGTTCCCAGTCCGAACCCCATCGTCAGAAATCCGGTTACGGCAGCGGCGGCAACCGGGGCGACTATCGAGCTACCCAGACTCATTGCTTCCCGGTAGCGCATGCGAGTGCCGTACCCCCAATCCAGCAGCGCATTGCTACGCCGGACGATTCGCGTGTTAACGGGTCCCATGAAGAATGCACCCAGCCATTTACCTGCCAGCTCCGGCGCAACGGATTCACCACGCAGTGTTTGGAATTCACGCTGGCGACCCACCTCCGGCTCGGCCGGACGGTCGGGGCTCAGCGAATAGGGATCCTGCGCATTGCGGCGCACCTCTGGATCTTCGGCGCTGGCCTCCATCACTTCGACCATCGATGCCGCGGTGCCACCGCTGACACCGCCGCGGAACTTGCTCAGCACATATGTGGTTTCGAGTAGCTCACCTGTGCCGTCCTCCTGCGCCTTCTTGTACAGCGCATACACGCTCAGATCCGATGGGATGGAATCGAATCCGCAGCAGTGCACGATCCGGGCACCGGTGTCGGCTGCCTGCTTGCCGTAGACATCGATGCTCTCCCGGATGAAGTTCACCTCACCGGTCAGATCCGCATAGTCGGTTCCTGCCTCGGCGCACGCGGCCACCAGCGGCAGTCCGTACTTGGTGTACGGCCCGACAGTGGTGACGACCACCTGGGTGGAGGCGGCCATGGCTGCCAGCGTTGACGGCCGCGTGGTGTCGGCTTCGATCAGAGGCCAGTCTCTCGCCGCGGGCCCACACGCATCGCGGACCGCGGCAAGCTTTTCGGTGCTTCGCCCCGCCAGTGCGATGCGCGCCCCGGTGGCCTCCACCCGTCCAGCCAGATAGAGCGCCGTGAGCTTCCCGACGTATCCCGTTGCGCCGTACAAAACGATGTCGTGGTCCCGGGACATGCGCTACACCTCCAGTTCGCGCAGTTGGCGCTTGAGGATCTTTCCGGAAGGGTTGCGCGGCAAGATATCCAGGAAGACAACATCACGCGGCACCTTGTAGCGGGCCAGGTTGTCTCGGACATAGGAACGGATGCCGTCGGCGTCGAGCGTCGACTCTGGGTGGCGCACCACGAACGCGCGCAACCGCGCTCCCCAGTCGGGATCGTCGACGCCGAGCGCAGTCGCCTCGACAACCTCCGGGTGTCCGCTGATCAGGTCCTCGATCTCGGCGGGGAAGACGTTCTCACCGCCGGAGACGATCATTTCGTCGTCGCGACCGGAGACGTACAGCAGTCCGTGCTCGTCGAAGTAGCCAACGTCGCCACTGGACATGAGCCCGTCAATGATCTGCTTGTGTCCGCCACCCGTGTATCCCTCGAACGGGATGGCGTTGCCCACGAAGATTCGACCGATGGTCCCCTGCGGAACCGGGTTGCCTTCGTCGTCAAGGATTTTGACGGTGGCGCCCTTGACCACGGGGCCCACCGTGGCCGGATTGATGGCGAGGTCTTGTGGCCGGGCGATGGTCGCGAAGGCCACCTCGGTCGAGCCGTACAGGTTGTAGATCACCGGGCCCAGGGTGTCCAACGCGCGGCTGGCCAGCTCGCCGCCGAGCTGCGAGCCCGACACGAAAGCAATACGCAACGAGGACAAGTCGGGCTTGCTCTCGGCCTCATCGAGGGCGTTCAGCAGCCGATTGAGCATCACCGGCACCACCACGATCGCGGTGACTCGATGCTTCTCGATATCGGCAAGTACGTTCTCGGGCTTGAACTTCCGATGCAGGATGAGCGTGCATCCCAGGGACAACGCAAGGCTCTGATGTAGGTAGCCGAGGGCGTGGAACATGGGTGCGGGCACCGAGGTGATCTCGCCCGAGCGAAACGGAACGTGCGAGAACATGCCGCCGACGGGCGCCAAGGTCAGCGCCAACTTGCGCGGCGCACCCTTCGGTGTACCGGTGGTGCCACTGGTGAGGATCACCAAAGACGAGTACTTCGCCGGGCGAGGTGCAGGTGTGGTGCTATTGCGCTTGATGACGGACTCAAGCGTCTCATCCTCGGGGGCCGGCTGGTCCGGGTTCTCCGGGTTGGTGGGCAGTGCCGCCAACCGGCCCAACTCGGGGCTGTAGCCGTCCAGGAACTCGGTGTACTCCGTGTCATAGATGAGCAGACGGGCGCCCTCGCGGTCGGCAACCTCTTTGGTCTGCGGGCCGGAGAAGTCGGTGTTGAGCAAGATGACGCGGGCCCCGGCGCGGTGTGCGGCGTAGTTGGCGATGATGAACCAGCGGTGGTTGCGGGCCAGGATCGCGACACCGTCACCACCCTTGATCCCCAGGCGAATCAGGCCGTGCGCGAGCGCGTTGATGCTGTCATTCAGCTCGGCGTAGGTGAGGGAGCCCTCGTCGTCGATGATCGCGGTCTGGGTGGGGCTACGGTGCGCGGCAAATGACGGCACCGCACCGATCTCGCCGAATCGGTACAGGTCGCGGCCGATCGCGGCGAGCACGTTCGGCGGATCAAGCTTGAGCATGCCGGCCTCGATGACCTTGCGGAGATAGTGCAGCTCAGCGCCACCGCGCTTCGCCAAGGTCTGAAGCTTCGAGAAGAGCGGCCGTTCGGCGGTGATCGACATGTTCGACAGCCTATGTGACCTCGCTCTCAGTGGTGCACCCAACCGGTCGGTCGGGGCGAGTCTCGAACTACCCAGGAAAGTCGGCCTGCAGCCCTACGATGACGCCATGGCAGACGAGGTGCTGCAGATTGCGGGACGCGATGTCACCATCACGCACCCCGACAAAGTGATCTATCCCGAGCCATGTATCACCAAGCTCGACCTGGTCCAGTACTACCTCGATATCGCGGAGGGCGCGCTGCGTGGGGTCCGAGATCGGCCGATGATCCTGAAGCGATTCGTCAAGGGGATCGCACAGGAGGCGGTCTTTCAGAAACGCGTGCCCGAGAAGCGGCCGGACTGGATCGCGTCGGCCGAGCTGCACTACGCACGCGGAACCTCCGCACGGGAAGCCGTGGTGACCGACGCGGCGTCGCTGGCCTGGGTGGTCAACCTGGGTTGCGTTGACCTCAATCCGCACCCGGTGCGCGCCGACGATCTGGACCATCCCGATGAGCTGCGCATCGACCTCGACCCGATGCCAGGAGTGCGCTGGAACCAGATCCTCGATGTCGCATTCGTCGTGCGCGCGGTCCTGGAGGATCACGGGCTGACTGCCTGGCCGAAGACCTCTGGCTCACGCGGTTTCCATATCTATGCGCCGGTCGCGCCGCGCTGGACGTTCCGGGAGCTGCGGCTGGCCGCTGAGACGGTGGCCCGCGAGGTGGAGCGGCGCGCCCCGGAGCTCGCGACCAGCCGGTGGTGGAAGGAGGAACGCCACGGGGTGTTCGTCGACTTCAACCAGAACGCGAAGGACCGCACGGTGGCCTCCGCCTACTCGGTGCGCGCGACCCCGGACGCCCGAGTCTCGACGCCACTGCGCTGGGATGAGGTTGCGGGCTGTCGCCCTGAGGCGTTTACCGTGCGCACGGTGCGCGAGCGCTTCGCCGAGATCGGTGATCCATGGCGCGGCATGGATGACGCCACCGGGGCGCTGGATCAGCTACTTGAGTTGGCCGCCGAACTGGGTCCGGCGGAGAAGGCGCCGAAGGGTGCCTCCCGCGACGGACGGCGGCAATCGGCGATGCCCTTGATCGAGATCGCGCGAACGAAGACCAAGCCGGAAGCCGAAGCGGCGCTGGGCGTATGGCGGGACAGGTATCCCGCCACGGCTGAATTGCTTGAACCACAAGACATCTTGCTTGACGGCATGCGTGGTCCGAGCTCGGTCTGGTACCGGGTGCGGATCAACCTGATTCACGTCCCCGAGGCGCAGCGACCGCCGCAAGAAGAATTGATCGCCGACTACTCGCCGTGGGGATCGCACCCCCGTTAGAGTCTGCCCATGGAGCGGGGGAAACATCGCGGCCGCACGGTCGCCATCGTGATCGTTGCCGTGGTGATCGCGCTCGTCGTGGCCTATGCCGTGATGACCGAGTTCGTGGCGCAGACGTATCTGGTGCCGAGCGAAGGGATGCGGCCATCCATCCATCCCGGCGAGCGGGTCGTGGTGGACAAGCTCGCGTACCGATTCCATGCGCCGCAACCGGGCGAGGTGATCATTTTCGACGCGCCGAAAGGCTGGATTCCCAATCGTCCCAAGGGCGCCTTCGACCTTGTGAAGCGTGTCATCGCGGTGGGCGGGCAGACCGTGCAGTGCCGGGAAAGTACCGGACTCACGGTCAATGGCAAGGCCCTCCTTGAACCGTATGCGGCGAAGGACGATACCGGGGTTTGTCGCGGATTTGAGTTCGGACCCGTGACAGTTCCCGACGGGCGGCTGTGGGTCATGGGCGACGATCGCACTCACTCGGCAGACTCGCGCGCCCACTGCGTCCGGCCCGCGCAATCGGTGTGGTGCACCGGCGACCAACCGGACGCGAGTGTTCCCGTGGCCAATGTCGTTGGGCGCGTGGCGTATATCTACACGCCGCCCGTAGGGTTCCGCGACATCCCATCGGGCAACCCCCAGCGCTGAAGGGCGCGCGAATCGCAATCCACAGCACGGCCCGCGTGCGCGCCGATCGCAGATACATCCCGACGCAGGACGCCTCCCCGCGTGATGAGCTGATTGCCAACTACTCGCTATGGGGATGATCAGCGGGCAGCTGCGCTCGCTCTCGATACAGCTCCATTTCGGCGCGCAGTGCGTCGTCGAGCGCACGGTTCATGGCGGAGCGTGTCGAATGCGTCGCGGCCCGCCGCATCGTCCCGATAAGGTCTGTGGCCCAAGCGAGTTCGTCATCGGTGCCCGGGATCCAACCGGGTCCGCGCTGGCGGATCACCTCGTCGTGCGCGGCTCCGACGAGCACGCGTGCGGCGTGATCGAGCTTCTCGTTCATCGCAACGTGGATATCAACGAGCTTGGCCAGCTCCATTCCGCGCGAGATCAACGCCGCGAAGGTGTCGATCGTGTCCAGATCATTGACGAGGTAAGAGTCCGAGCCATCAACAGGCTGAATCAGCCCGGCATCGACCAAGCGCGCCAGCGTCGCAGGATCGATCGGGCCCAGCAGTTCCTCAAGTTCCCGCTTCGACAGATTCCCTTGGGCGGCATTGGACCATCGCTGCTCCAACAGACCCTCGAGATCCGACAGGTCAAGCACATCGGCAAGCTGGGCGCCCCGCTGCAGCCCCGTAAGGAATTTGGTGATGTGTTTGACGGTGAAACCCTCATTGAGCAAGCGGTTGATCGCCCGTAATTGCCGAAGGTGCCAGTCGTTATAGATAGCAGTCCTGCCCCGGCGCAGCGGCCGGGGCAGGAGCCCACGTTCTTGGTACCCGCGGATATTCCGCGTCGTCGTCCCCGAGGCTTGTGCGAGGTCGTCGATCCGGTACTCGGTCATGGTGTCGAGGCTTGCCCTGTCAGTATCAGTTCATCGCTGGTGTGCGAGACAGTGATTTTATAGTCCTGCAGGTCGAATCTCTTGAGTTGGTTGACGTACTGCGTGGCGAATCCCGGGAACATCGTCGCGTTGAACCCATCGTCCGTGAGGTACCAACTCTGGCATCCCGAGTTCCACGTAGTGGACTGCAGGCGGCGCTGGATGTCCTGGTTGTAGCGTTCCTGGATTTCGGGCCGGGGGTCCACCGATTTCCAGTCGTTGGTGAGCAGCGCGGAGATCGCATCGGTGATGTAGTTGATCTGCGCTTCCATGTAGACCAGCGCGGAACTGTGCCCGGGGCCGGAATTCGGGCCGAAGGTGAAGAACAGATTCGGGTAACCCGACACCGCAACGCTACGGAAGGCATAGGCGCCGCCGCCCCATTCGGTGGCCAGGTCCCGGCCGTCAAGTCCGGTAACCGGGTAGGGCGTACCCGCCTTGCACACGTCGAAACCGGTGGCAAAGACGATGCAATCGAATTGGTGCTCGATACCCTCGACCGTGCGGATACCCTTCGGGGCCATGCGAGCGATGGGCCAGGTGACCAGCTTGCAGTTCTCCGCCTGCAGCGCGGGGTAATAGTCACTGGTCATCAGCAGGCGTTTGCACCCCGCGGAGAAGTCAGGCTTCAGCTGCCGGCGCAGCCACGGATCCTTCACCTGCAGCCGCCGGTGCGCGGAGCTGACCGCCTCGACGATGCGGGTGAAGGGCGTATCCCAGACGACGCCCAACGCCACCGACTCGTGTCCCCAGAACCAGGCGGCGCGTGCCAGCCGCTGGCTCAGCGGCCAGTTGCGATACAGCTCCTTGAGCTGCCCACCGGTCGCGCGGTTCACCCGTGGCAGTACCCAGCCCGGCGTGCGCTGGAATACCTTCACCATGTCGGCGGTCTTCACCAGTTCCGGGACGATCTGAACGGCACTGGCCCCAGTGCCAACCACGGCAACACGCTTACCCGTGAAGTCGTAATCGTGATCCCAACGCGCACTGTGGATCTTGTGGCCCTCATAGGCGTCAAGACCCGGGATGGCAGGGAAGCTCACGTTCGCCAGCGGGCCGGAGGCCATGATCACGGTGCGGGCACGCACCGGATCTTGATTGCCAAACTCGATAGTCCACTCCCCCGCAGCCTCGTCATAGGCAACCCCGATGACGTTGTGGCCGAAGCGGATATGCGATGCCAGTGCGGCGGATTCGACCATCTGGTCGATGTAGCCGAGGATCTCGCCGCTACCGGAGTATGTGTGCGACCACTCGGGATTCGGGGCGAAGCTGTACGAATACAGCCGCGAGGGGATATCACACGCCGCTCCGGGATAGGTGTTGTCACGCCAGGTGCCGCCTACCCGGTCTCCGCGCTCGAAGATCGCGAAGTCGTTGACACCCTTGTCTTTCAGACGGATGGCTGCACCGATACCGGCGAACCCGGCACCGATGATGGCTACAGAGATCGTCATGCTGGCTGCTTTCACGCGACGGGCTCGTAGGTGAGTTCCTGCGACCAGGTTGGCTTGTTCTCCACCAACCGCATGGGAATCATGCCGGTCAATTTGACGAGCAAGTCAGCCGTGATGTGGTACTTGGACTTGCGGTTGATCACCTTCATCGCATGCCAGGAGATCAACCGATACATGGGCAGTCGCCGGACGTTCGGATTACGCTCGCCGACGCTCTTGTACCGTTTCATCGCCCCGTAGAGGCGCTCCTCGTCGACACCCATGGCCACGATGTTGTCGCGCATCTTGTTGAGCAGCGGCACATAGCTCAGCAGGCCGATCAGCAGGCTGGGCTTGAGCCAGCCGCCGACGAGCTCGGTGAGCATCTTGCGCATCTTGGAGTGACCCAGGATATCCATGACCTCGAAATCAACTGCCAAATGGCGTGATTCGTCCGAGTTGATCCGCTTGAACGCTTCCTGTGCGATCGGGTCCTTAACCTCATCGGTGATGAACTTGATGAGGGCGCCGTCCAGGGCGACCTCCAACATCGGGATAACCGTGCCCAGGAAGGATAGCGACATCCCGTCGGAGTACTTGTCGAGAAAGTTGATCACCAGCTGGACATTGACACTCGGGGAAGGGATCTCGTCATTCTCGAGCATCCCCCACCGGCGCATCAGCGCGAGCTCGGCATTGGCATGCTTCTGCTCCTCGGCGTGGAAATGCTCGTAGATGCTCTTCAGCGTCGGGGTCGGCGCCTTCTTGGCCAGTGCTGCGAACCCCCGTGCCCCGACATTCTCGATCCACATCAGGTCCGCGATGAACGGCTTGAGCTTGGCGTGCAGCTCGGGCTCGATCAGCTCGGCGCCGGGTGCGTCCCAGTCGATATCGGCAAGCGCCCACTGCTTGTCCTTGATCATCTGCAACATGTTGTCAAGATCCATTGCCATGGAATGTTTTTCCTTTCGGTGAGGTAGTGCGAAGTTCAGTCGGCGGGCAGGAACCGGCCCAACAGGCCGGCGCCGCGGGTATAGAGCGTGGGAAAATGCCGTTTGAGGTGCCATACGACATTGGCGTCCAACTGCGGCAGCACGTATAGCCGACCGCGGTCATGCGCGTCGAGGGTTCGGGTAGCGACCCGCTCCGGGGAGAAACCGGTCAGTTCCATGAGCCGGTCGGCCAAGCCCGATGCGCCTTGAGTGATGCGACCGTCCTTGGCGACGTTGGTCTTGACGAACGTCGGGCACAACACGGTGACGTTGATTCCCGTGCCACTCAGTTCGGCAGCCAAGGTCTCCGATAGCGACATGACGCCGGCCTTAGACACGTTGTACGGGCCCATCGCCGGGGCCGCGGCGAACCCCGCCGCCGAGGCCACATTGATAATTCCGCCGCGCCCCGCGGATCGCACCAGCGGGGTGAACAGCTCACATCCGTGGACAACACCCCACAGGTTGATACCCAGCGCCCAGTTCCAGTCATCAAGGCCAAATTCGCCGACCGGCTTTCCGCCGATTCCCACCCCGGCGTTATTGATAACCAGCGTGGGCGGACCACCAAATATCTCTTGTGTCCGCGCGACAAGCTTCTCGACCTCCTCGCGGGACGAAACATCACAGGTCACGGCGTCTCCGCAGCCAGCGGAAAGCCGATCTATCAAGGCCACCGTCTCCTCGGCCCGCTCGGCATTGATATCCGCGCAGATCACGTGACCCCCGCGGCGCGCGAGCTCGAGGGCGAAGGCACGCCCGATTCCACTACCAGCGCCGGTGACCACCGCTTTTGCATTCACCGAGATCGGCTGGCGTCTGAAGACGTCAAGGAGCCCCATGAGGAACTATGGCAACAGCAACTGTGCCATTTGTCAATGGCACAGTATGTGATGACAATGAGGTGTTCACCACTGCGGAAGGAATTGCATGCCGACGCTCACGGCTACCGCCCCCAGCGCCTACGCGCTGGAGGTGCTCGAAGTCATCGCCGAAACCCCCGACGCGGTCTCGATCGTGCTCGCCGCACCTCCGAATGCCCGAACGGACTTTGCCTACAGGCCTGGGCAGTTCCTGACGTTGCGCGTGCCGGCCGGCGCAGATACCGATGCGGTGTCCCGGTGCTATTCGCTATCGAGCGCACCGAGCATCGACGAGCATCTGAAGGTCACCGTCAAACGAACTGTCGGTGGCCACGCCTCGAACTGGCTATGCGACAACGCCAAGGCCGGAATGGTGTTCGAATCACTACGCCCTGCAGGGACATTCACTATGCGCGACGCCGCGGCGGTTCCGGTGTTCGTGGCCGCCGGCAGCGGCATCACGCCCATCATGTCCATGATCCGCACGGTGCTGTCCGAATCCACCCAGGACGTCACACTCGTCTACGCCAATCGCGACCGCGATTCGGTGATCTTCGATGCCGAGCTCGCGGCACTGCAGATCCAGCACGGCGACAGACTGACCGTCTCGCATTGGATCGAGGCCGAATCCGGCTTGCCGACCGCCGAGGGGCTGCGCGCACTCCTGCCAGCCCGCCCCGGCGCCACCGCATACCTGTGCGGCCCTGGGGCTTTCATGGACACTGCGTCGGCTGCACTAAGCGGTATCGGACTAGCCCACGAGAACATCCACCGCGAGATCTTCGTGTCGCTGAGCACCGATGCCTTCGCCGCGGCACCACAGCCCGCGGCGGCGTCGACCGATCCGGCGGCGGTGAGCGCGACCGTGGAGATCGACGGTGATACCCACCAGGTCTGCTGGCCGAAGGAGCAGGTACTGCTGGACGTACTCCTGAGCCTCGGGATCGACGCGCCTTACGTATGCCGCGAGGGCAACTGCGGCGGCTGCTCCTACACCCTCCGCGAGGGCGAAGTGACCATGCGGGTCAACGACATCCTCGACGATCACGAGATCGGTCACGGCGTGCGGCTGGCGTGCCAGTCGCTGCCACAGTCGGACACGCTCACCATCGCCTTCGACCGCTAGATCAGATTCTGCGCCATACGGCGGCCACTACCAGCGGCGGGCAAGTCCCCGCTCGCGGTACCAATCGATGAGGTCCGGATTGTCGATCGACCGCGGATCTAATGACACGTCGGCGCGTCCGGCAAGCACTCCGCAGATGGGGATCTCGAGCTTCTTTCCGGTTCGGGTGTGCGGTATTCCGGGGGCTTCGATGACCTCGTCGGGGACATGCCGAGGTGACAATCGGGCGCGAATCTCCCGGGCGATCCGCGCCCCCAGGTCGGCATGGAAGGTGTACCCCGGTGCCATGGTGACGAATAGCGGCATCCAGTAGGCGCCGTCGGGGCCGTCCACACCGAGGACGAATCCCTCGGCGATCTCGTCCATCGATTCCACGACCTCGTAGATATCAGCCGAACCCATCCGGATTCCGTTGCGGTTCAACGTGGCATCGCTACGCCCATGGATCACCAACGATCCTCGATCGGTGACGGTGACCCAATCGCCGTGCCGCCAGACCCCCGGGGCGCAACCATCGGCCCATTCATGCTCGAAATAGGCAGCCCGATAACGCGATCCGTAGGGATCGTCCCAGAATCTGATCGGCATGCACGGCATGGGTTGCAGGATCACCATCTCGCCCACCTCCCCGACCAGTGTCCGGCGATCGTGCGACCAGCTGTGCAGGTCCACCCCCAGATAGCGAGCGGTCAACTCGCCGGGGCGTGCTGGCACTCCCGGTGTGCCGCCGGCGAAGGCGGTGCAGACATCGGTGCCGCCCGACAGCGAGGACACCGCGGCCCCGACAAACGAACCCGCCCAGCCGAACAGATCGGCAGATAGTGGAGATCCACTGCTTCCCAACGTCTTCAGCGCGCCCAGGTCATGCTCGTCCCGGGGCTTCAACCCAGCCTTCTTGGTGGCCTGAAGGTGCCCGGGGCTTGTGCCGAAGTAGCTCACCCGTTCGGACTCCAGTAGCTCCCACAGCCGGTCCGCGTTGGGGTACAACGGATGTCCGCTGTAGCAGACGACCGTGGCTCCGACTAGCAGACCGCCCAGCCGATAGTTCCACATCATCCACGACAGCGCGGTCTGCCAGAAGAACACATCGCCTGGCCCCAGGTCACAGTGCAGCCCCACACTCTTGAGATGCTCCAGGAGCATGCCCCCGTGGCCATGCACGATCCCCTTGGGCTTACCGGTGGTGCCGGAGCTGAACAGCACCCAAATCGGATGATCGAACGGCACCATCTCGACCACGGGGTCTTCATTGCCCGAAGGTAATTCGGTTATCAGCGCAGGACCGCCGGGCAATAGATCGTGCAGTTCCGTGGTGTCGGCTCTCTTATCCACCCAGCGGCCGTTGTATCGGTATCCGGGGCCGGATATGAGTACCTTCGGTTTGAGCTGTCCCAGCCGTGCGGCTGCACCCTCGGGTGCATAGTCCTGGCCGCATCCCGACCAGACCGCACCTACCGCCGCGGTGGCAAGGAATGCCACCATCGCATCGGGCACATCCGGCAGATACGCGGCCACACAGTCGCCACGGCCGACACCGAGACGACGCAGCTCCGCGGCCACCGCACCGATCCGTTGCGGCAATTCACGCCAGCTGATCTCGGTGCGCTCCCCCGCCTCGTCAACTCCCACGATAGCGGCGCCGTCCTGATGCGCGTGGCGTAGTACCGGATCCACATAGTTGAGCTCGGTACCCGGAAACCATTGCGCCCCAGGCATCACCGGATCGGCCAGCACACCCTCGTCACCGTCACGCAATCCACGTCCCGGCACATCAAAGAACTCCCACACCGCGCGCCAGAACTGGGGAACGAAGTCGACGGACCAGCGCCATACATCCGCATAGTCCCTGGAGAACAACGCATACCGATGCGAAGCGTGGTCAACGAATCTTTCGTAGGTGTTACTTCCCATGTGTCCGGCCCGGCTCCTGTAATCCGAGAAGTTCCACGGCCTGCGCCCGCATGTCGACCTTGCGCACCTTCCCCGTCACCGTCATCGGGAAGCTGTCAACGATGTGCACATAGCGCGGAATCTTGTAGTGAGCGAGCCTCCCGGCGGCGAAGGCGCGGACGGCACCGGCATCTAACGCCAGGCATCCTGTCCTCATCCTGAGCCACGCACACAGCTCCTCGCCATACTTCTCATCGGGCACCCCGACAACCTGTACGTCCTCGATGTCGGGGTGGGTCAGCAGGAACTCCTCAATCTCGCGCGGGGAGATGTTCTCGCCGCCGCGTATCACCATGTCCTTGATTCGCCCAATGATGGTGCAGTAGCCATCTTCTCGCATTACTGCCAGGTCTCCGGTATGCATCCAGCCGTCGGCGTCAATCACCTCGCGGGTGTGTTCCTCGTCGTTCCAGTATCCGAGCATCACCGAGTAACCACGTGTACACAGCTCACCGGATTGCCCGCGCTCCACCACTGCTCCGGTGTCGGGGTCGACCACCTGGACCTCTACGTGCGGATGCGCGCGTCCGACGGTCGCGGTGCGGCGTTCCAGGTCGTCATCGAAGAGCGTCTGGCAGGAGACCGGTGAGGTCTCCGTCATGCCATAGGCGATGGCGACCTCATCCATGCGCAATTCGTCGATGCACCGCTTCATCACCTCGACCGGGCACACCGAACCAGCCATGATTCCGGTCCGCAACGAGGACAGGTCGCGCTGCGCGAAATCCGGGTCCGCGAGCATCGCGATGAACATGGTGGGCACCCCGTACACCCCGACACAGCGCTCACGTTCGATTGCGTCGAGAGTGCACGCAGGATCGAACCCCGGCGCAGGCACCACGATGGTGGCACCGTGCGTCGTGCATCCGAGGTTGCCCAGAACCATTCCGAAGCAATGATAGAAGGGCACCGGGACGCACAGTCTGTCGCCGGCTTCGAGATGAATCGACTCGGTCACAAAGTACCCGTTGTTGAGCACATTGCGGTGCGACAACGTCGCGCCCTTCGGATAACCCGTTGTCCCCGACGTATATTGGATATTTATGGGATCGGTGTTGGACAGCTGCGACATCCGGTCCCGCAGCGCCGCCTCGGAGACTTGTTCAGCTCCCCCCACCAGATCCGCCCAATCGGAGGTGCCGATGAACACCACGTCCAGCAGCGTGGAGCTGTCCGGACGCACCTGATTGGTCATCGCCACATAGTCCGAGGACTTGAACGCCGTGGCACAGATCAGCGTGCGAACACCCGACTGATTGAGGGCATACGTCAGCTCATGGGTCCGGTACGCCGGATTGATGTTGACCAGAATCGCGCCAATCTTCGCGGTGGCGTATTGCACCAGCACCCATTCGGCACAGTTCGGCGCCCAGATGCCGACCCGGTCGCCCGCGGCGATCCCCAGCGACATGAGGCCGCGCGCAACGTGATTGATCTCGGTGTCGAGTTCGCGGTAGGTCCATCTGCGGCCACCCGGAACATCGACGAGGGCATCGATGTCGGGGTAGGCGCGGGCTACGCGCTCGAAGTTCTCCCCGATCGTCTCCTCGATGATCGGGGACGCCACTGACCCTGCGTCATAGGACTTCATCGTCTCGTTTCACCACCTGCACCGCTGCCCTCCGACCACAGATCAACGGGACGGATCGAGCATGACTTTAACGACTCGCTCGAGCCGTCATCCTGGATTCCAGTACTCAGTTCGACAATCCGTTCGGCACGCCTGAGCACGGGCGCATCGACCATCGTGCCTTCAAACTGGAAGACACCACGTTCCCGACCCGCCAGTTCGAGCGCCCCGCGCGCCCACCGAACCCGCTCCTCGGTCGGCCTGTATGCCTCCCGAATGACGCTCACCTGGGTGGGATGGATGGCCACCTTGGCATCGAACCCGACGGCCACAGCATCATCTGCCTCCGCACGCAGCCTGTCGAGTCCCTTGATGTCGAGATACACCGAGTCCAGCGCCATCCGGCCGAATGCCTTTGCCGCCAAAAGAGTCTGGGAACGAACGTGCTGTGCCACATCGCGGTAACGGCCGTCGGGCCATCGGTTGTCGGTGCCCCAGGTGGCAGCGAATAGGTCCTCCGCGCCCCACATCGCCGCGACGGCGTTCTCGGGCCTCACCAACTCAACGACGTTGAGGGCCCCGAGCGGGGTTTCGACGAGCACCACCACATCCAGCGGCGCCAGGGCGATGACCTGATCCGCGTGCTCACTCTTGGCCAGCATCACCGTGGTGTACGCGGTCCGCGCGATCGCTTCCACATCCAGCAGGTGATCGGCTGTGCCGGCCGGATTGAGGCGAACCACCGTCCGTGTGGGATCCAGTGGGGTATTGATCAACGCGTCGCGGGCGGCGGGGCGGTCGGTGTCCGCCACCCCATCCTCAAGATCGAGAATCACCACATCTGCAGCAACGGAAGCCTTTTCGAAGCGCTCGGGACGGTCAGCGGGACAGAAGAGCCAGCCCGGTCCTATATTGGCGAGTGTCATTAGCCCTGTCTTTCAGCTCGTTTGCGCACCATGGTCTTTCGCAACGCCGTTGCCACCACGTCACCGTGCTGATTCCTGCCGATGTGCGCAAAGGTGACGATGCCCTCTCCCGGGCGGCTCTTGGACTCGCGCTTGTCGATCACCTCGGACTCCGCATAGAGCGTGTCTCCGTGGAACAGCGGTTTAGGAAAGGCGATGTCGGAAAATCCCAGATTCCCGACGATGGTGCCTTGGGTCAGTTGCGCTACCGACAACCCAACCAACGTCGACAGCGTGAACATCGAGTTCACCAAGCGCTGATTGAACGGTGGTAACGACTCCGAGAACGCCGCGTCGAGGTGCAGTGCCTGGGTGTTCATGGTCAACGTCGTGAACAGAACGTTGTCGGCCTCAGTAATCGTCCGACCGGGTCGGTGCAGATACAACACATCGGTCTTGAATTCCTCGAACCATAGACCGCGCTGCTCGATGATCCGTTTGTCGCTCATAACCACCTCCATGCACGGCCAGGGCGTCCACTTATCGGACGCGTATCGTAGGCAGGGTGACCGAGGCACCCAAGCGTGGTACGCCGGACCACGGCGCTCCTTCGAACGGTCTCGAACGAAACCGGAACCGGTGTCAGCACCACCGAACTCGCGCGCCGTGCCGATATTCCACAGGCCACCGCACACTTGCTGGAATCGCTTGCCACTGAAGGCTATACCCGCTGTCCACACCGCAGATCAGTGCACGATCACTCCGCGAATGTTCTTGCCATCGCGCAGGTCCTGGTAGCCCTGGTTGATGTCCTCCAGGCGGTATTTGGTGGTCACCAGCTCATCGAGCTGTAGCTGCCCGGCGTCGTAAAGCCGAAGCAGTCGCACGATGTCGTACTGCGGGTTGGCGGAGCCGAACAGGGTCCCTTTGATGGTCTTTTGGTTGAGAGTCAGCTCCATCCCTGACACATGCACCGTCAGCTTCTCCGGATCTGCCAGGCCGGTCACCACCACTGTGCCGCCCTTGCCGATAGCATTGAACGCGGCGGTGACCACTTCCTCATCCACCACCCCGACAGTGATGATCGCTTGGTCCGCCCCCTGCCCCCAAGACAGCTCATTGAGCTTCTCGGCGGCCTCCTCCGCGGTCGCGACCGCGTGCGTGGCACCGAATTTGGATGCCATGTCCCGCTTGAACGGGACGGGGTCAACGGCCACGATGTACTTGGCGCCCGCCTGTGCGGCACCCTGCACGGCATTGATGCCGATCCCGCCGATCCCGTACACCACGGTGACGTCTCCTGGCCGCACGTCACCGGCGTAGGTGGCACTGCCCCATCCGGTAGGTACTCCACATCCGACGAGCACCGCCGTCTCAAGCGGAATCCAGTCGTCGATCTTGACCACCGAATACTGCGAGATGGTCGCTTTCTGAGCGAAGGTGCCCAGCATGCACATCTGTCCGAAATCGGTTTCCTTGTCACGGAATCGGAAGGTACCGTCGGGCATGCACCCCTCCAGGATGGTTGCGCCCATGTCGCACAGGCTCTGCCGCCCCGTCGAGCAGTAGCGGCAATACCCGCAGCTCGGGATAAAACTGCACACCACGTGGTCTCCGGGTTTGACCTTGGTCACCCCGGGCCCGACTTCTTCGATGATGCCCGCGCCCTCGTGCCCACCGATAATGGGGTAACGCGGAGGCAGATCCCCGTCGGTCAAATGCAGATCCGAATGGCACAGTCCGGCAACGGTATAGTTGATGAGCACCTCGCCCTCACCTGGCCCGTCGAGTTCGAGCTCCATGAGTTCGAAAGGCTTGCCCGCCTCCAAAAGTACTGCGGCCGTGGTTTTCATCGCTGTCTCCTTCTTCAGGTTTAGTTATCGATGATGTTTGAGATGACGAGCAGAGTCCGCCGGCGACAACACCGGTCCAGTAACACAGCGGCGCTAGACCGCATCCGGCCCCGAGATGCGTCGGATTGTCCGTTAGACAAAGCGGTCAAGCAGGAGCTGACAACACCAACGAAAATGCATGCTTGGCCTTGTCGTTCGTCAGGTCGACATGTATGAACTTCGGCTCGAGATACTCACGAAGGGCGTCGGGGCCTAGTTCCCGTCCAAGGCCCGACTGTTTGAAGCCTCCGAACGGATGCTGGCAGCTCACCATGTGCCAGTCGTTAATCCAGACGGATCCTGCTTCAAGTCGGCGCGCCAAGGCCAGTGCCCGTTGGTTGTCAGTGCTCCACACGCCCGCCGACAATCCGTACTCGCTGTCGTTCGCGATTCGTACCGCGTCGTCGTCGTCCTCGTACCGGATTACTGCGAGAACGGGACCGAATATCTCCTCACGAGCGATCCTCATGTCATTGGTGACGTCGGTGAAAATCACTGGGGCCACCCAGTGCCCGTTTGCCAGGGCCGGGTCTTGCGGTGGTGTCCCCTGGTAGGCGACGGTCGCACCCTCCTCTTGGCCAAGCGCTATGTACTTCTCCACCCGCTGCTTCTGTGTCAGCGATACAACAGGGCCGATGTCGGTCGTGATATCCATCGGATCACCCATAGCGATCGTCGCAATGCGGGTGACCAATTTCTCTACGAAAGCGTCGTGGATGGAAGCGGGAAGCAGCAATCGCGTCCCAGACGTACAGACCTGACCGCTGAGCAGAAGGAACCCGAACAGCGTGCCATCGACTGCGAGGTCGATATCGGCGTCATCCAGAACAATATTTGCGCCCTTACCTCCGAGTTCGAGGGTGACCTTCTTGATGTTTTCGGCGGCCCCGCGCATCACCAGTCTGCCTACTTCGGTTGAGCCGGTGAACGCGATCTTGCGGACATCGGGATGCTCAACCAGCCGGGCCCCTGCCGTGTGACCCGGACCGGTCACCACATTCAGCACGCCCGCCGGAAGCCCCGCCTCCTCTGCAGCGCGAACAAGTTCAAGTAACGTCAGTGGCGTCTGCTCATCGGGTTTGACAACTATCGTGTTGCCCGCGGCCAGCGCAGGTGCGAGCTTCCACACCGCTATCAACAAGGGAAAATTCCACGGCACTATTGCACCGCACACACCGACCGGTTCATTGCGGATTATTCCTGTTGCCAGGGTGGGAGATTCGATCAGATCGCCGAGTTGTTCGAACGGGAATTTCCTTGCGAGATTAGCGAAATAGCGAAGATGGGCAATCGAATACCCCACCAAGAACGAGGATGCCGCGCGTATCGTCGCCCCATTCTCACGGACCTGCAACGCGACGAGTTCATCAATCCTCGCTTCGAGGATATCCGCGATGTCATCGAGGACTGCGGCGCGCGAAGCCGGGGTCCGGTCACGCCAGATCCCCGAATAGTGCGCCGCCTTTGCCGCTGCGACCGCGCGGTCTACTGTGTCCGCATCACCTTCAGCGACTGTAGCTACCAGCGATCCGTCTGTAGGCGAATGGATTTCGACCACAGACGGCGAGTCCACCCAGTCTCCGTTGATATACATCCGGTAATGAGTTACATGGGGCATGTGCGCACCGCCTGTTCCGCTGTCTAGGTAGGTTCGGTTGTAGGTGTGGGAATTTTCAGCTTGAACTGAAGCTAACCGTTTGCGCGGCCAGTTGCGGCGCTTGGTTCGAATTATTTTGATGCACAACACCTTTCAATCTGTTTGAGCGCGAACATCAGACAGTTAAGCCTTGCCGCAGAATCGAGTTGAGAGCAGTCAACGGGACGTGGGCTTCGACGGCTCCGCCGTCCATCGACCACACCAGCCGGTCCTGCGGCGGAGGGTCCTCGTGGGCTATGGGCCGATCGGGCATGAAAAGGATCAGCTCGTCGGGGGTCAACGCGAACGCTCGATAGTCGCCGGAGTAGTTGAAAGCACCTGCCTGCGGCTCGAAGCGGTCGGTGGTGAACGGATAGGTGCCGGTTTCGTGCGGCGGCTGCGCCCTGTCGAGCGATTCGGCGAGGAACGGTCTGGCCAGCGGTGGCAGCGCCGTCCGCGGATCGACACCAGGTTTGAATAGATCGGCCAGCGTGAGTTGTTTCCCGGTAGCCATGTCGAAGATGAAGCTCCGAAAGGAGTTATTGGCCCTGTTACCCACAGTCTGCTGAAACTCGTGTATTACCAACGATTTAACGGTCTTGTGTAAATACGTTCGGTGATCGATCGTGACGTCGCTCGCGCGTGCCATTTTGTAACCCTCGACGCGCCAGCTCTGGGCACGATCTCGCAGGTAGCTAAGAAGTGGTGGGCCGAGCGTCGGATGGCCGATCACGTCTTGAGGCAGGTCCACACTCAGGGTTAGTACTGCTTGTCGCTGTGAAACGAGCATCGTTGTGCACGTGTCATTTTGACGATCCCACTGGCCGCCCAATGCCGTATCGCATGCGCTGTCGGCTTGTGCTGGCGGTGCGGCCATCAGTGTGGTGACGCCGACCCACCCCGCACAAAGCAATGCCCTAAGAATGGTGCTGCTCATAATCCCTACTTGATGTCCACTTTGCTTGCTAGCCAACGATTCGCGACGTGCTCCATGGTGATCACCAATCGGCAACGATCGATCCGTGGTGTGGGGTTGGCTACGTTAGATATCGATCGGTCGACAAAGAGCATGACCTCGACCCTGTTCGGGGTGGCCGACTTGATGGCGGAATCGACCACGATGCTGCGGCTGACGGCCTTGTTGTCGACCAGTAGTTTGCGAAGTTGGGCAGCGGATTGGCTGTACTTGTCCCGGAATTCGCCGGTGGCGCCGTCGAGCACCTTGGCGTAATTGTCATCGACCTTGGCGCTGTCGATACTGGTCAGGACCACCGCATAGTCATTGGCAACTTCCAATGCCGCCTGCCGGGTGTCCAGCACCTCGTGTTGGCGTTTGAGCTGCCACCCAAGAAATGCAGCCACACCTATCGCAGTGGCCAGGATTAACAGCGGGCCGCCGAGTAAGAGTCCTCGGATCAGCTTGCCCCGTCGGTCCGGACGGGGTTCGTCTGCTCCTTCCTCGACGTTCTCATCGAACACATCCCTGGGTGGCATTCGCTTAGGCACGGATCCTCCTAGCTCTATTTGGGTGGCGGTGCCAGGTCCGGCGGCGGACCGCCGTATGGCGTGGGAATGGTGTTGGGGCCAACAGGAGTTGGATCTGTTACCGCCACGCGGTCGTATTCCGGGGGTGGCCCCGCGGTGTCATCCCCGGGAGGTCGCGGTGCGTTGCGCGCACCCCGGACGAGTACCGAAGGGTCCGGATTGGCGCAGTAGGTGTATCGATACGGCTCCGGAAAATCCGCTTGAGACGGAGGATGCCGAGGCAGGCCGTAGTCGCACGAATAGCGTGGGTACGGATCGACGATCTCCCAGACATATCCGTCGTGAAAGATCGATCCCACGGCGTCGAGCACCGAACCGCGTTGTTCGATAGGAGGAAACAGTGCTTTCAGAGCGGGCACTCGCACGTAGGACAGCTGCGCGACGGTGGTCAGATTGCCGAGTAACTGGACCATGGTGTCTGAGTTGTCGGCAATCACGGAATCCAATGCCGATAGCGGCCGACTTCCAGTGCCCACGAGTGTGCGGTAGCCACCCTGCATCCGGTTGGCGCCCGCCATTACATCTCGCAAATTCGCCCCGGTTTCACGCAACTTTGGACCCGCATCGGAGATCATGGTCAATACGGTGCGACTGCTGCGGATCAGCCGAATCGTTTCTGGCAGTGCCGAATCCAGTGTTGATATGAGAAACACCCCGCCGTCGAGGATATCGGCTAGCTTTTTAGGACCCGCTCTTCCAACGCCGATTTCCTTCGTCATCGCGGCGAGCTCTTTCGGATCAAGCTGTGCAAGAAGCCCTTCGGCATCTGTGACCAGTTTGTAGAACTGCACCGGAATGGCGGTCTGATTCATGCCGACGGTTTCACCGTCATGCAGAAATGGGCCGTTCCTATGGGCGGGCCGGATGTCGAGATATTGTTCGCCGGCTGGCGAGAGTCCCGATACCCGGAACGCCGCATCCCTTGGAATACGGACGCTGGGATCTATCGCGATGTCTGCGAGCAGTCCATCGTCTGCCACCTGGATGGCCTGAACGGTGCCGATGTGAACGCCGCGCAAGGTCACGTCCTGACCGGCGAGCAGTCCCCCGGATTCGGGGAGCTGTACGCGAAGCGCGATGGTGGGGCGGATCGGGTTGTAGCCGAGTGCGCCTGCCGACACGTAGCCCAATGCTAGGAGAAACGCACAGAACAACCCTGCGATTGCAACGGTGGCGCGTCGTGCTTGAAGAGCCCGGATCGCGTCGACGACCGGGGCGATACATCGTGAGATGAGTCGGGAAACGTTCATCGGTTGGGTCCGTAAATTCTGTTCAGTAGGAGGTTCCACTGGTATCGCAGGCTGCCGATCATCCCGTGCCAGTCGGTGCCGTCGGGGCCGTGTGCCATGGGATCGCCCGGGTAGTTCATATCGGGCAGTGCGCCGAGGACGAGTTGCTCAACATCGCCCGATGCGTGCAGATTGGCCCCGGAGGTCAGCTTGAGAACTCGTGGAATTACCCGGTTGAACGAAGTTAGAGAGGTGGCCGGATCGACGCTGGCATCGTTGAACGCCTTACTCAGAGTGTTGATGTCGGCGATCAGTCCGCGGGTATCGGTGCCCTGTAGTGAAGGAAATCGCGAGAGCTGCCGCGTCACGCGGGCGACGGAGTCGATCAGTGTGAGTATCTGGTCTCGGTTGTCCGCGATAGCAGCGATTGCCGGCTCAGCCGCCGAGAGCGCGTTGTTGATCGTGTCTTGACGTGCAGAGAGGGCCGACGCGAGCTTGGAGGTGTGATCAAGCGCATCCTTAATCTGCCCAGAACGGGCATTGAGCCGTGAGACCAGTTCATTCGATTGACGAAGTAGATCGGCAATTTTTCCCCCGCTATCGCCAACGGCTGAGCCTGCGCCGTTGAGGATGTGGGTCAGGCTTCGAACCACCCCGCCATTGACAAGCACGGCAGCTGAGCTAAGAAGCTCCTCAACGGTGGCCCCTGCAGAGGTTGCGCTCAACGCAATCGTGCTGCCGTCTGCCATGGGCTGGGCGTTTGCAAACGTGCCTTGATCAGACCGGATGGCGACGAAGAGGTCACCAAGTGGAGTGGCAGATCTGAGTTCTGCGGTCGCCCCCACGTACACCGGAATGTCGCGGCGGATGCGCATAGTGACGTGCGCGGTGAACTCTATGGCGTGGATGGTGTCGACCTCGCCGACATCGGCACCGTTGATTTTCACCTTGGCGTGCATGGGAAGGTTTAGGGCGTTCGCAAAAACCGCTGTCAGACGGAATGTTTCGCCCTCCACCGAGGGCGAAATCGACGGAAGGCTCTCCAAACCGGCTGAGCAGCCAGACAGGACCGCTATGGCACCTATCGTCATGAGGGCACGCATGTGGCCGATGGAAGGCTTCATTTGGCGTCTCCCGCCATGAGTTCGAGCATGCCGGTGAGCCCGAAATCAGGACCATAGTCACGCAGAGTGCCAGTAGCGCAACCCAATTGACGAAGGCCCATGAGATTGCACATCTCCTTGGCGAGCTGGCTGTCCAGGACGATCTTGTCCGCCAGCGCGTGAAGTCGCACGGCGCCGTTATTGATGTCGATGACGTTCCAAATGTTGTCCAGGGTCAATGGGGCGAGGTCGAAGAACTCGGCCGTTTCGCGGCGATAGTCGACGAGAGCTTGGGTAATCGTTCGTGCGTCTTTTGTCGTGGATGTCAGTCCGTCTCGGTTCATTTCGAGCACCGATGCCACCCTCATGAGAATCTGGTTGATCTTCGCGCCGGTCGTTCCAGCGCCGAGGCTCTCATCGGCGAGGATTGTGCTGAGCTGGTGGATATTTGACCCAAACTCGCGAATCGTCTGCTCGTTCTCCGCCGCTGATTGACTGAGAACGTCGAGGCCGGATGCGATTCGGCTGATGTTCTCCTTAGTACGTGCGCCATGATCCGATCCCAGTCGCAGGGCCGAGGACAGCTCACTCAGGGTGCCCTTGATGTCATCGCCGCTTTTGGTAGCGATCTGCGCCCCGACGTTCACCAGGCCAGACAGTGGGCCGGCACCGGCTCCGTCGCCGCGTAGTGCCACCGCCAGCCGGTCGATCATCGCCAACGTCTTTTCGAACTCCACGGGCGTGCGGGTCCGGCCGAGGCCGATGATGTCTCCGTCGCGTAGCCTCGGTCCGCTGCGGTAAGGGGGCGTGAGTTCCACATGCCGGTCGGTGAGGATGGACGTGGAGACGGTGACAGCCTGGACATCGGCAGGTAAGTCGACTGCCTCGTCGAGCACCAATGTGGCCTCGACGGAGTCGCCCTGCGGTGTGATGCGGGAAACGTGGCCCACCGTCATGCCCAACACCGCCACGGTATTGCCCTCGTATAGCCCGATGGCATCCTGGAAATGCGCGGTGATCGTCATCGTTTTGGCCTCGGCGCGGGTGATCATCATGGTCACCGCGACGGCGACAGCGATGACCGTCGCTGTCAGTGAGATAGCCGCTCTTTTACTCATGCGCAATCCTCGAAGTACTCGACTAAACCGAACTGTTTGGCGCGTCCACTTATCGCGCACATCCACGAATCGATCAGGGGGCCCGATGTGAATGTTCCGTCCACCGCGGTGCCGCTACCAGAGGCGTTGGCGGCATTCCGCAAGGCAATCGGCAAGACCTGCAACGTATTGCGGAACAATGCGTCATGTTCGGCGATCATCCGAGAGAAGTCGCGAACGCTTGCCAGCATGTCGTTGAGGGCGGGTGCGTCGTCGAGGATTCGGGACAGCGTGGCCACCATGGCGGTGGTGCCAGCGAACAATCGTTCAACCGCTGCACGGCGCGAGGTGATTTCCTTGAGCAGGTCGCGGCCTTGCGTCACCAGCAGCCCGAGGTTGGCCTTTTGGTTCAGGATCGTTGTGGTGAGCGTGTCGGTGCTGGCCAGCAGGGTGCCGAGCTGATCTCGCCGATCCGAGACAACTTTAGATAGCGACCGCAGGTTGCGCAGAGCGTCCGGGAGCGCTTCGGGCAGGCCCTGGAGACTGCGGGAGGCGGTGGTCATGGACTCGGCGATTTGATCGGCGTCTATTTGATCGAATGTTGTTGTGGCATCGGCTAAAGCAGTTTGCAGGTTGTAGGGTGCCGCGGTGTTCTGCAAGGGGATCGTGCGGTCTGTGAGGTCCCCCGCGCGCCCGGGAGTCACCTCGATGTAGCGGGACCCTAGGAGGGTCGTCAGCCTGATGTCCGCCCTGGTGTCGCTGCCAAGGAGGACGTTGTTGTTGATCGACAACCAGATATCGACGCGATCACCGGCGAGTTTCAGGGATTCGACCTTGCCTACCGGGATGCCCGCGATCGTGACTTGATCGCCCTTACGAACGGAGGCTGCCTGCAAGAACTCGGCCCGGTAGATGGTTTTCCCAATATTGACGGCGCCGACTAGGCTGATTGCACCAACCACAACAGCGATGCTGGCTAGGGCGACCAGACCCAGTTTGACCCTGTTGTAGTCCTCAAGGGCGCCTCTGAGCTTCAGGCCGGCGAATGCGCGTTTGATCATAACGTGTGACCTACCTGCATATCGGTGTGTTTTTCATGGTGTTCCCGGGTGTCGCTGCCCGCACGATGTCGGGAATCAGTCGGCCGAGGAAGTCGAAAATGGTGACGTTGATATCGCAGGGATACACATCGGCATAGGTCCCGGATTGCATCGCGCGGGCCACACCCTTGAGCATGGCCGGTAGGTTGGCGCCGAAGTACGCGAACCGGTCGCGCGCATCGGCGGTGAGATAGCGGGTGAGACCGGGTTCGCGGGCCATCAGTTCGTTGATATCCGGCTGGATGCTTCCGGCGATCGTGGACAGTCGGTTCACGGTGGAGTTAATGGAGCCGACCGATGCGACGAGTTCGGAACGCCGAGTTCCCAACGCCACCATCAACTCTCGGGTGCGTGAAATGACTAGCTGCAGATTCGTGTTCTGGTTCGCCAGGATGCTTACCGTGTCGTTCAGGTTGGTGATGACATCCCCGAGGATCTGATCGGGGCCGGCGAATAGTTCTGCCAGTGCCGAGGTCTGTGTGATGAGCGTCAGTACCGAACTGCTATCTCCTTGCAGCGCTTGGACAATTCCTTTGGTGAGGTTGTCGACTTGCTGTGGGTCCAACAACGCGAAGAGCGGTTCAAATCCACGCAGAAGCTTCGTGATGTCGAAGGAGGGCTCCGTACGCTCGACGGGTATCTGGCCGCGATCGGTCAGAATCAGTCTCTTCTCATCTCGCCCGGGCGCCAAGCCGAGATAGCGCTGTCCCACTATGTTTTGGTACGTCACCGATGCCACGGTGTCGGTGTAGAGGGTCTGTTCCCGATGTACCTGAAATGTCACATTTGCCAGTGCGCCATCCCCCAAGACGATCTTCTCCACCCTGCCGACGCGCACTCCGGCGACCCGGACGTCATCACCGGCATGCAGTCCCGCCACGTTGGTGAACACCGCCGAATAGGTATTCACCGGCCCGGTGACCGTGCGCAGCAAGGTCACCGATACCAGCCAGGTAACCGATACACACAGCACTAGGAAAAGGGCCAGGCCGATGGATGCTCTGCGAATGTTCACCGCGTTACCTCTCCAAGTCTGGTGCGATATGCACCGCAGTGCCACGTACCACGGGTCCCAGCAGCAGGCGATCTGAGGAACTTGCTTGGTGGCCGACGATCTGACTCAATTGGGCACCCTCGGTCGGCCCGCCGACCGGGCCGACCGTGCCGCCGAACTTCGCAGGCTGGGGTTGGGCTTCGGCGTGGTCAGCCGTATCCGGACTCGGGGGTGGGATCGGTGCGGGAGACGCGGTCGCGCCGACCCCGCCTGGTACCTCGCCGGCATGCCGAACGGAATCGCGTGGCGGCGCCCGGTTGGGGCGGTTCTCGTTGGCTCCCGGCGGAGGTGGAATGCCCATCGAGGCCAGGGCCGGGAATAGATCCGGAGCAGTTGGTACCTCTGGGGCCGTTTGGCAGCTGGGGCCCTCAAGCTTGCCGTAGCGGGGGCAGTCGGCGCGGACATACTGCCGGTAAGGAGCCAGGGTCACGATAACTTTGATGACGTAGTTGTGCCGGTCCGTGTCGTAGGTGTCCTCGACGCGTTCGGCCATCCGACTCATGCGGGTGGCAATTGGCGCGAACTTGTCAGCGTTGTCGGCAAGGACCCCGACGACGGGCGTTAGTTGGGTGGTGATGGCGATGAGTCGATCTGTTTGGTTGTCGAATGCGTCGCCAAGCGTTCCGGTCGTGCGCACGCCGGCCGATAGCAGGCCGGTCAGCTCAGATCGTGTCTCGGCGAGGGCTCGCATCGGTGCGACAGCGTTCTGCAACGCGTCACTCAAGCCTGGTTCGGCCTGCCGCAGTGCTTGGGTAGCGGCAGCCAGAGCGGATAGGGAGCTCGGCTCGTCGTTTCCTCCTACGACCGTATTCAGTTGACTGACAATATCTTTCAGGTCAGCTCCGGCGGCCCGCAACATACTGCCGCGACTCTCGGTAGCGCCACTCAGCGCCGCTAGCACTCCGACGGTGTTGTCGGCGGGTTCTCGGCTCACAGACTTGAGTAGCTGTCGAATCTTCGTCAGAAGCGACTGAAATAGAACGGTCGGCAAGCTGGTGTCTTCGTGAATCACCGAGCCCGAGCGCAGCGGCAAGACGCGCGGCCCATTCGAGACGAGCTGTACCGAAGAAACCGCGAAAACATTCGATGGGACAACGCGCGCAGTGACGGTGTCGGGAATCCGGGATGCGTAGCGCGGCTTGAGGTTTATTCTTACCGTGTTCGGTTGGCCGTTTCCGTGCAGCTGCACCTCGGCCACCTCACCCACCAACAGGCCGCGGAACTTCACATCCGATTTGGCCGGCAGACCGTCGCCCACGTTGACCAACTCAGCGCTTACACGCACGATATCATCAAGTCTACCTTTGGATTTCATCAGACACAGCTGGATGACGCCGGCGACGATGGCGCAAAAGCACACGCCAGCGACAAACAGGCGCCGGTTAGACGGTCCACGAAAGTCTGAGTCGAATGAGTTTGGCATGCTATCCGCCGAACCTTGCGCCCGAGTCGACGCTCCACAGCGCCATAGTGAGCAGCATGTTCACCACAATCACGACAGTGATGCTGGCGCGCATCGCACGCCCGGCCGCCACCCCCACACCCGCAGGACCGCCGCTGGCGTAGTAGCCGTAGTAGCACTGCATCGTAGAGGCGGTGAACACGAAGACGACGGCCTTGATGACCGCGAAGAACACGTCGCGTCCGCTGGTGGCCAGGTTGAAGTAGTGAAGGTAGGTGCCCACAGACTGGTCCCCGACGACACCCGCCACGACCTGAGCAGTCAGATACGCGGCGGCAAGACAGATCAGGAACAGCGGGATGGCGGCCGCGACCGCCGCCGCTACGCGGGTGGTGACAAGGTACGCAATGGAATTGATGGCAAGGGCATCCAGGGCGTCAATCTCCTCATTGATGCGCATCGCGCCCAGCTGCGCCGTGAAGCGGCAACCGGCCTGGGTTGCGAACGCCAGAGCGATCATGACCGGCGCGAGTTCACGCGTCCCAACGAATGAGGAAATCAATCCGGTGGCCGGCCCCAGCCCGAGCAGGTTGAGGGCGTTGTAACCCTCCACGCTGATGAGTGCACCGGCGGTGGCGCCCAGCACGATCGAGACCCCGATCGTACCGCCGCCTACCACGATCGCCCCGTTGCCCCACGAGATGTCGGCCAGTACTCGGATGAATTCCTTGGAGTATCGCCGTGCCACGAAGGGTATGGAAATTAGAATGTTCCGAAAGAAGTAACTGATGTGGCCGCTCTTGGCTACCAGCATTCCCGCGGCCCGCGCGGTGGTGACTACCGGCCGCAATATGGGAAACGGGTGATGAGTCGATGCAGTCATGTCTCAGAAACTCGCTCGGGGAAAGATGACGATGTAGAGCTGGGTCATCACGACGTTGACGATCATCAGCAGCAGAATCGATTCGACCACCGCGGCGTTGACGGAGTTGGCCACTCCCGCTGGCCCACCACGAGTACTTAATCCCTTGTGGCAGCTCACAATTGCCACGATGCAGCCAAACACCACAGCTTTAGCCAGTGCCAGCATGAGATCCCCGAGCGTTGCGAACGAGGAGAAGGTCGCCACGAATGATCCCGGGGTGCCGTTTTGCATGTAGACGTTGAACGTATAGCCAGCGAGAAAGCCGACAAAACTAGTTAGACCGGTCAGTGCCATCCCCACGACGATGACCGCCACAAAGCGCGGGACGACCAGGCGGTGAATCGGGGACACACCCATCACCGTCATGGCATCGATTTCTTCACGCATTGTCCGGGAGCCCAAATCCGCGCATACCGCCGAACCGACAGCGGCCGCCAGCAGCACGGCTGCCACCAGTGGCGCACCCTGTCGGATGACCGCAAGGCCGGTCGCAGCACCCGCGAGAGATGTCGCGCCGACCTGTCCGGCCAGCAGGCTGAACTGGATAGCCAATGTGACGCCAATCGGTATCGTCACGAAAATTGTTGGTACGAAAGCAGTTGAGGCCATAAACGCCGCTTGTTGCACGAACTCTCGGAACTGCAGGCGTCCGGCGACAATATCTGCGAATAGGCACTGCACCGTCCGAATTGCCAGCACGACCTGCCCCCCTACGGTGTCCAGGGACATGACTGGATGCGAAGCGATGTACCGCCGTCCCCAGCCGATCACCTCACTGCTGACGTCACGCTCCAGGGGTGGTCGAGCGTCGTAGTCGCTCTGCGTAGTCATCGGCACCTTCTGAACTCACGCGAGACGGATCTGGGCATTGCCTGTGCCTCCTTTTGCTCAAGCTGTACTGAATCTCCTTGCGCCGCCATGCGACTCTGTGCGCTATGCGGCGTATCGACTGTGCCTACGGTTGGTGTGCACGAACCGAAGGGCTGAGCTGCCCGATCGACCGTTACCCCACCGATCCGACCGGCGCTCGACCACAGCACCCTGGCCGTGATGCAAACCCAGATGAAGAACATCGGGACGATGAAATAGAACGAGACTCCTCCGTTCCATCCGAACATCCCCCCTTTCGGCATGAAGAACACCACCCCCGCGGGGGCCGTAATGAACGCTTGCCATAGCGAGTACCACGCATACCAGCGGGGAAAGACAGTCTGCGATCGATCCCGGAACGCGGCAACGGCGACGACGACCATTTGGACATCACCCAGAAACGGAACGCCAATGAGCAACAGCCACAACACATCCATCCAGAACTGATATGTCTCGGGTGCCCTATCCCGAAGAGCCACGGCACCGACGACCGCCATCAGTACGCCTGCGAACGTGTAGTTGATGGCACCCAACTGCACCTGAAAGTAGGTCAGCGGACTGTTCTGCCCTTCGCACCTGCGGACAAGGGCCGAAAGCACCGCCGGATATCCAGTGCTCAAGGTGGTGCCAATCACCGCCAAGACCACCCCCATCCGAATGTTGGAGCTATTCGATTGCCACAGATGTGCGATCTCCGCCGTCGACGCGCTCGGGGAGGGCGGCGGAATGAATCCCATGATGACCAGGCCGCCCGCGAACATCGCAATACCGAGGAGCGCGACCACGATGCACCCGCGCATCACTCTTCGGTCGACCGTCGCCTCGATGTTCACCGTTGGGGCCCTTCATGATCCATACAAAAATACGTTATCGTTCTTTTATTACGGATGATAGTAAGGGTGCTTGCGGCTGCCGTCAATAGCGGTGCCAAACTATTACAAAGAGGCTTGAAAGCTCGGCGTCCGCGACTTAAACACGTTGCGGCGCAGGGAGTTCAGATATCGATCAGATGTCGGTGCGGTAGAGCGCGCGCACGATGAAAACGATGTCGTCCTCGAGCTCGAGCATCTGCTCGATCCGCCCGCTAAACATGTTGGCGACGACCAACTCGGTTAGTGCGGCGATGACCGCACGGTCAATCGATCTGAGTTCAATGGGTTCGAGGTCACTGCCAACCGCAGTGCCGTTCACCAAAGCCCGCAGCAACGCTGCATATCGCTTGTAGGCTTCCTGCCGGAGTCGCAGTCCGTCGTCACCCACCGCGTACAGCTCGATACCGAAGCATCGGATGAACTCCGACTCTTCCGTGACCAACTGCAGGTAGGCGCGCATGGCGCCGCGCAGTTCTTCTCCCGGCTCTGCGCCCTGGGCGCCAGCAACGATCCTCTCGAAGATCAACTCAGCGCCGTCCTGCGCCGTTGCCAAAAAGCAGTCTTTCTTATGGCTGAAGTGCTCGTAGAAGACCTTCCGCGAGACGCGCGCGCGGGTGACGATGTCCGCGACAGTGACTTCGGCATAACCTTTTTCAGCAATCGCCGATACCGCGGCACGCAGCATCCGGCGGTACTGCGCTTCTTTTATGACACTCTCAGGCAGCTTCCCTCGACCACGCGGGAGGGCCGGCATGTCGGCACCGTGCGTTCCCGACAACACGGAACGGCGTGAGGAGGCCACAAGCCCGTAGTATATCGATACCGCCGGACCTCACCGATTACCCGCTTGCTCACGCCATGGCTAGGACCACCGCCGAGAGCGCGATCAATGCCAACATCGCATATATTTCCAGCATTCGCCGAAGCCAGCGCGGGGCATCCGCGACTTCCATGAAGTAGCGACCTATTAGGAACGCCTTGAGAAGACCCACCGTAATAATCAAGATGTTCGGAATAGTCGCGTCGATCATCGACAGTCCGGGCGCACGACCGAGCCACCAATTGGCCGCTGTGGCGACCACGAGAGCTAGCCAAACAACCATGATTCGGTCGCGAACGAGCGTCATATCGCATCACCTCATGAAGTAGAGCAACGGGAAGATCAGGACCCACAGCAGGTCCACCATGTGCCAGAAAAGTGCCGAGCACTCGATATAGTTCATGCGCGAAGGTGCCTCTTGGGGACGAAGCGACTCCCATTGCATGTAGCCGAGCAGTGCCATCCCCAGCAATACGTGTAGTAGATGCAATCCGGTGAGGACGAAGTACCAAGACCAAAATCCGTCGCTGCCCAACGAATCGCCGGAACTCACATGCGAATACCATTCGACGGCCTTGAGTGACACGAATGCGGCAGCACACACCTGTGCCCCCGCGAATACTCGTGCGCCCCCACGTTTTTCACGAACCCCTTGAACCCCTCGCACCACCAGCAATGAGCTGGCCAGCAGCAGGAGCGTCATTACCGCCCCGTACCCGACCGCAAGTTTGCGTTCGCCCGCGACGAAGATGTCGTGATCATGCGCGCGTTGCCCCAGATACAGGGCGAAAAACAGGGTGAACGCGCTGAGGTCACCGAAGATGATCACCCAGAAGCCCGGTTCACCGGGCACATGCCCTGCAGAACCCGCTTGGACCGGCCTCTCCTGTGGAGTCGAACGATTCCAGAACACGGTGGACGTCATGCGAACCCTTTCCCGCACAGCGCTGTACGATTAAAGAACGCATACGTTCTTTTGAGTGACCTTATACGACGCTTGCTCCAGGCGTCAACGCAGTGGGTCAGCCTTGGCGGCGCAGCACCACGGCCGCATCGCGGACCGCCGACGTGATCGCGTTGAGCGTGGCCGACTCGAATTTCCAATGCTGCCAGTACAGCGGCACATCGAGATACCGCCCGGGAGCCACGTCGACGAGGCCGTCCCGATCCAACTGCTCGGGCATCATTCCCCAGCCCAGACCTACCCGCAGCGCGTCGGTGTTTCCGGCAGTCGTCGGCACGTAGTGTTCGGGAACGACGATATCTCGACGGAAAAGCTTGCGCAGGAACTGATCCTGCAGTGCGTCACGCCTGTCCCATCGGATCATCGGCGCCCGTCGCACCGCATCAAGGCCCGCCTCCAGAATCCCACCCGGTAGGTGTCGCTGGACATACGCCGGTGACGCCATCCCGACGTAGCGCATGGAGCCCAACGATTCAGAACGACATCCGGCGATGGGTTTCGGCTCGGTGGTCACCGCCGCCATCACGACACCCGCACGCAAGAGCGCGGCCGAATGGTCCTGGTCCTCGATACGGATATCGACAAGCACTCCATCGGGAACTCGTGACAACACCGACCGCATCCAGGTGCCGAACGAGTCGGCATTCACCGCGATCGCAACACGTATCGGCGCGCCGTCACCGCCCATCTCCCGCAGTGCCTCGCGTTCCAGCGTGCCGACCTGCGCCGCCAATCGCATCAACGAGGCACCGGCATCGGTTGCCATACAAGGCTTTTCTCGACGAACGAGCACCTGACCCACCGCCTGCTCCAGCGCCTTGACGCGTTGACTGACCGCCGACGGGGTGATGATCAGCCGCCTCGCGGCAGCATCAAAGCTGCCTTCCTCGATGACGGCGGCGAAGGCAACAAGCTGCTGCGAGTCCAGACTCACATTAGCGATTCTAATGCAACCTAAGAATCATTAGCTGTACCGCATCACCCAGGGACCCTAACGTCGCAGTCGTGACCGTTGTCTTCCTGGGTTTCCTCACCGGAATGTCCCTCATCGCCGCCATCGGCGCTCAAAACGCCTTCGTGCTCCGTCAAGGGATTCGCAGTGAGCACGTGCTGCCGGTAGTCGCCGTGTGCATCACCGGTGATTTCCTGCTCATCGTTGCGGGCATCGGTGGCCTCGGCGGCCTGATCGCCGCTACTCCGAGTCTGCTCACCGTGACCAAAGTGGGCGGTGCCGCGTTTCTGATCGGCTACGGATTGCTGGCCGCCCGCCGCGCATTACGTCCCGGAATTCTGGTGCCGGCCAACTCCACTCCGGCCCGCCTCGGCGCGGTGCTGTTGACCGCGCTGGCCATCACCTTTCTGAACCCGCATGTCTACCTCGACACCGTGGTGCTGCTCGGCTCACTCGCCAACGCACACCAGGACGCACGCTGGCTCTTCGGTGCGGGCGCCCTGATCGCAAGTGTCATCTGGTTTGTCGGACTCGGTTTCGGCGCGCGGTACCTCGCCGGGGTGTTCCAACGTCCGGGAACCTGGCGCGTACTCGATGCCGTCATCGCCGTCGTGATGACCGCGCTGGGCCTCTCACTGATCATCTGATCACCCTTGCCGAACCATTTGGTTCGGTGTTAGCGTCCTTCCCGAACCAACTGACTTGGGAGAGACAATGGATGCCGACAAGGCCCGCACCCGTTTCGCCGAACTTCGCAGCCAACGGGACGTCAGCCCCACCGACCTCGACGAGATCTGGGCCGCCCTCGACACCGTCCGCCCCGAAGACATGCTGGGCAGCTGGAAGGGCGACGAGTTCCACACCGGGCACAAGATGAACGGCCAACTGGCCGCCGCACGCTGGTACGGCAAGGTCTTCACGTCCATCAACGATGTCGAACCCATCGTCTGCTACGACGACGACGGAAACCTGTTCTCCAACAATGCACTGAGTCTCGGCGGCGCGACCCTGTGGGATATCGAGTTCCGGGGCGAGGTCACCGGAACCATGGTGTACGACGGACAGCCCACCTTCGATCACTTCAAATGGGTCGACACGAACACACTGATGGGCATCATGAACGGCAAGCGCCAGCGTGCCAGCGGAAACTACCTCTACTTCATCCTCGAACGTGATCAGTGAAAGTCACCGCAGCACTTAGTCGCTCAGCCGATTCGCCCTTCACACTGGAGGAAGTCGAACTTGACGAGCCACGCGCCGATGAGGTGCTCGTCAAGATGCACGCCACCGGCCTGTGCCACACAGACCTGACGTTCAAGTCGCAGGCCCCGATTCCGGCAGTGCTGGGCCATGAGGGCGCGGGAGTCGTTGAAGCGGTCGGCGATCAGGTGCCCGATATCCGACCAGGCGATCATGTGGTCTTGAGCTACCGCAGCTGCGGCGAATGCCGGCAATGCGGTTCGGGTGAACGGGCCTACTGTTCGCGCAACGCCCGGCTGAATCTCTCCGGGGCTCGACTAGACGGCTCGTCGACGTTGTCCCAGAACGGAGATCGCCTCTTCGGCTCGTTCTTCGGGCAATCCAGCTTCGCCCAGTTCGCGCTCACCGCCGCCGACAACACCGTCGTGGTGGACTCCTCGACCGATCTCGCCACCGCGGCACCGCTCGGGTGCGGTCTCCAAACTGGCGCCGGTGCGGTCCTCAATGTGCTGGCACCCCAGCCGGACTCGCGCCTGGTGATACTCGGCGCGGGAGGCGTCGGCCTGGCTGCGGTAATGGCCGCCAAGGCGATCGCCGTGCAGACAATCATCGCCGTCGACCCGGTGGCCTCACGCCGCGACAAGGCCGTCGAACTGGGCGCGACCCACACCGTCGACCCGAAGACCGAGGACGTGACCTCCGTTGCGCGCGGCGCCAGCCATGCGCTCGACACCACGGCGAACCCCGATGTCATCTCCACGGCGCTCGGGCTGCTGCGGCGGCGCGGCGTGCTGGTCCTGGTCGGACTGGGCGCTTCCCGCGGAACGATCGATCTCACCGACCTGATGTTCGGCGGCAAGGTGATTCGCGGGTGCATCGAGGGGGACGCGAACCCGCAAGAGTTCATTCCCGAACTGTTGCGGATGCACGCACAGGGTCGCTTTCCCATCGAATCGCTGATCAGTCGGTACCCGGCACGCGATATCGATCAGGCCGTCGCGGATGCGCGATCCGGCAGGGCGATCAAACCAGTGCTGCTCTGGTGAGTGCCATGCGCGCTGCGGGCCAGGCCACCCACGACCGGATCATGGCCGCGGCCAAAGCCGAGTTCACCGAGTACGGCTTCGCCGGCGCTCGGTTAAACCGAATTGCCACCAACGCGAACGCCAGCAAGGAAAGACTGTACAGCTACTTTGAGAGCAAGGAGCAGCTGTTCGAAGCCGTTGTAGCGCAATGGATCAATGACGCGCCGTACAAGATGCCATTCAGCGCCGGGGACGTACCGGGTTACGTCGCGGGACTATTCGACAATATCGTCGCCGACCCGCAGGGCGCACGGCTGCAGCGCTGGATCGAGCTGGAGGCCCCTGACGGGATGTTCGACAACCACGTGCTGCGCAGGATCTTCCAGGCGAAGCTCGACGAGGTACGCCACGGACAGCAGTCCGGGCTCATCGACCCGGCCTGGGACCCGATGAGCCTGCTCATGATGTTGATCGATATCGCCTACTCGATGGCAGCGAGTGGTTTCGGCATCCACCGGATCGTAGGTGAGCCGTTGAGTGACGACACGCTCGCGGATCGCCGCGCAGCGGCCGCCGAGGCGGCACGACGACTTGTGGGCCGTTCGTAGGACACCCACGCGAATTGCGAAGCCCCCGGGTTGACCTCGACAGCTAAGCTCGGGATGTGCCGACCGCGATACTGACCCGCCGCGGATTCCTTGCCGCCACCGCCGCCCTGGCCACGGGCGCTGCGCTGGCCGCCTGTTCCGACAACTCGGCCTCCACCTCGGAAAGCAACGGCGCCGTCGTCATCAAGCACGCGTTCGGTAAGACCGAGATCAAGGCCCCGCCGCAGCGCATCGTCAGCGCGGGATACACCGAACACGACTATCTACTGGCCCTCGGGATCATCCCGATCGCGGTCACCGAGTGGTACGGCGGCTTTCCCTTCGCGACCTGGCCGTGGGCCACCGACCGGCTCGGCACCGCCGCCCCCGAGGTACTCACCCTCACCGATGGGCTGATGGTCGACAAGATCGCATCGCTGAAACCCGATCTGATCCTTGCGGCCAATGCCGGGCTGGACCAGGACACCTACAACAAGCTCGCAGGCATCGCGCCGACCATCGCGCAGTCGGGCAAGTATGCATTCTTCGAACCCTGGAAGGACCAGGCCAAGGCTATCGGCCAGGCGGTGTTCAAGCCGGCCGAGATGGATGCGGCGGTGCGGGCCGTCGACGCCAAGTTCAGCACCGCCGCGACCGCGCACACCGGCTTCAAAGACAAGAAGGCCATCTACCTACAAGGAACTCTCCAAGACGGCCAGGCCGCGGCCTACCGCTCCGGCCCCAGCACCGCCTTCCTGACATCCCTCGGATTGATCGTGCCCATCGACGGCGCCGTGCAGAGCGTCGAGCCCCAGAACATTCCTGCCGATCAGCTCGCCTCCGTGCTCGGGCAGGCCGACGTACTGATCTGGGGAACCGAGTCCGATGAGCAGACGACCGCCCTCAAGGCCGATCCTGCCTTCGCGAAATTGAGCTCCTCGCTGCTGAATCGCAGCATCTTCGCCGGTAACGAGCTGACCGGCGCCGTCAACTTCAGCTCGCCACTGAGCCTGACGTACGTGGCGGACACCCTGGTCCCCCAGCTCGCGCGCATCCTGGGCTAACGGCCTCATCGGACTTGCGGTCGTCCTGTACCTGGCCGCGGTGACGATCCCGATCTATTCGGCTGTCACCATGCCCCAACGCCCACCGCCCCTGTGCGATGAATCCACCCGCACCCCAGTGTGTAAAGGCGCCCTAGACTTCGCGGAATGACGACGAGCGACGAGGTCCAAGAACGTCCCCAGGATCAGGTGGTCTTCGCGCAGGTGGGACGCAGCTATTACCCATTGCTGTCGGCCGTCTTCGTCAGCGTGGTGCTCATTTCGAATGTGGCTGCCACCAAGGCAATTGGATTCGGCCCGGTCGTCGGCGATTGGTCGCTGATTACCGACGGTGCGTTTCTGTTGTTCCCACTGAGCTATGTGATCGGCGATGTGCTCAGCGAGGTCTACGGGTATCGCGCCACCAACCGGGTGATCCTGCTGGGGTTCGCGATGGAAGTGCTGGCGTGCCTGGTGTTGTGGACCGCCAAGGTGCTCCCCCCCGCTGACTTTTATCCCAACCAGGAGGCCTTCGCGACCATCGTAGCGAGCATCACCACGCTGATGGTCGCCGGCCTGGCCGGATACCTTGTCGGACAAACACTTAACTCACTTGTCGTGGTGTGGATGAAGAAGCGCACCAAGGAACGCCACCTGTGGGCGCGTCTCATCGGCTCGACGGTCGTCGGCGAGTTCGCCGATTCGCTGGTGTTCTGCTCGATTGCGGCCACCGCACTGGGTATCCATACGTTCGGTCAGCTGGCGACCTACACGGCGCTGGGCTGGATCTTCAAATCTGTCGTCGAGATCGTGATGCTGCCCGTTACCTATCGCGTGATCGCGTACATCAAGAAGCACGAGCCGACTTATACACAGGCGGGATAAATGCGCCCCTAGGCGGGGCCTCGGGAGTACCGTCGAAATATGAGTACCGCAACGGATTTGAAGATGCGGGATCACGGGGACCGGGCATTGTTACTGGAGTGCACATCCGTGCAAGAAGTGCTGGCCTGGACATCGGCGTTACAGGCCGATCCGATCGACGGCGTCACCGACATCGTTCCAGCCTCCTGCACGATCCTGCTGAAACTAGACAGCCCGGGAGACCAGGCCATAGTCCGTCACCGGCTGAGGCAGCGCACGGTGACTGCCGGGGCGCTGCCTGCCACCGAGTCGCCCCTGATCACGATCCCCGTCCAGTACGACGGTCTTGATCTCGAAGAGGTCGCTGAATACACCGACCTGGGTGTCGACGGCGTCATCGCGGCACACACCGGAACGGTCTGGACGGTCGGATTCTGTGGATTTTCACCGGGTTTCGCGTATCTCGTGGACGGTGACCCACGACTCGCCATCCCCCGCCGGGCCGAGCCGCGCACCAAGGTACCCGCAGGTTCCGTCGCCCTCGCCGGGGAATTTAGCGGGATCTACCCACGCGAATCCCCCGGCGGCTGGCAGCTCATCGGCACCACGGAGGCCGTCATCTGGGATCTCGATCGCAACCCACCGGCACTACTCACCCCCGGTACCCGCATCCAGTTCCGGGAGGTGATCACATGAGACCCACCCTAGAAGTCATGCGCACCGGCCCGATGGCCCTGGTCCAGGACCTCGGTCGTATCGGCAAGGCGGCTATGGGTGTCGGACGGTCGGGCGCCGCCGACCGCAGATCCCATTCCCTGGCCAACCGGCTAGTAGCCAACCCCGACAATCTGGCCACCGTCGAGGTCACCCTGGGCGGCATGTCTTTCCGGGTTCTCGGCGGCGATGTCGTGGTGGCCGTCACGGGCGCCGATACCGATCCATCGGTCAACGGAATCCCCTTCGGCACCAACAGCATTGCGCAGGTTCAGGACGGCGACATGGTGTCACTAGGCGCGCCCCGCAGCGGGCTGCGCAGCTACGTGGCGGTGCGCGGCGGCATCAGCGTGGCGCCGGTGATGGGCTCACGCAGCTTCGACATCATGTCCGGTATTGGCCCTAGGCCGCTGCAGGCCGGGGACAGGCTGCCGGTCGGACCGCGATCCCCGTCGTTCCCGGAGGTCGAACAGGCACCGGTCGCGACGATCTCCGATGACATCGTCGAGCTCAAGGTGGTGCCGGGCCCGCGCGACGACTGGTTCACCGACCCGGATGCGCTCACCCACGGGGACTGGATCGTCTCGGACCGCAGCGATCGGGTCGGCACCCGGCTGATCGGCAAGCCCCTGGAGCTGCGCGACCCGGCCAGGCAGCTGCCCAGCGAGGGTGTGGTGCGCGGCGCAATCCAGGTGCCACCGGGTGGTCAACCGGTTATTCTGGGGCCTGACCACCCGGTGACCGGCGGCTATCCGGTCATTGGAGTGATCACCGATCACGATGTCGATCTGGCTGCACAAGTCCGGCCGGGACAGACCGTTCGGTTCCATTGGTCAAGACCGCGGATAAATTAGGAGATGTCGGCTGTGTCCAATATGCCAACCGTCCCCGTCATCCGCACCCATACCGCGCGGCTCATCCACACCGCCGATTTGGATAGCGAAACACGCTGCACCGCTAGGGAATTGATCGTCGAAGCATTCGAAGGCGACTTTACCGAGGACGACTGGGAGCACTGCCTGGGCGGGATGCACGCACTCATCTGGTATCACGGAACGCTCATCGCGCACGCCGCCGTGATACAGCGCCGGCTGCTGCATCACGGGCACGCGCTCCGTACAGGATATGTAGAAGGTGTTGCAGTAGATAGTGATTGGCGCGGCCACGGGCTCGGCCGGGCGATCATGGACGCTGCCGAGCAGGTGCTGCGTGGGGCCTACGAGCTGGGGGCGCTCAGTGCCGGCGAAGACGTCGCGCCGTTCTATCGGGCCCGCGGCTGGGTGCCCTGGCTTGGAACCACCCCCGTCATGACCGCGGACGGGATCGTCCCGGCCGAGGATGAGGGTGTGCACGTGCTGCCGATGAGCTCCGGGGTGGACCCTTCCGGCTCGCTGACCTGTGATTGGCGCGGCGGCGATGCCTGGTGATGGCCGCGGCGGCGCAGGAAGATCCAGATCACCGCGATCACGAACGCCAACCGTGCGGCGCTGCCCACGGTCGCCAATAGCCCGTTGATCACCTGGGCGTAATCGACCGGGTAGCGCAGGATGATGCCCGCCATCGCGGCGGCCTGCATAAGCTCCAGCGCGCCGACGATCAGACATAACTGCACATGCATCCGGTGATAGGCACGTAGGTCCGCCTCACCCCAGTGGTGTCGCGCCACCCAGCCGGGGCGGATCATGTCGACCACGAGCTCGGTGAGCGGTCGCTTCGTCAGACAGCTGCCGATGTAGAACGAACCGAACAGCACCACCGGGACCACGTGGGTGAGCTGGGCAAGCTGCGGTGAGCTGGTCAGCAGGGCGACCACCAACGTCGCGCCGTGCATCAGCATGATGAATCCCGCGACGATATCGAAGCGCTTGTCGCGCACGCCGGTGTAGATGACGCGCAGCGCCGACACCACCGCCGCGGCCATCAACGCATGCAACTCCGAGGCACCCAGCAGGCGCATCCCGTAGTACGTTCCCAGGCCGAGCGCGGCGCTCACCAGCGCATGTTTGAGTGTGAATTTCCCTGCGCCGAATTCTTTTGGACCCGTACCCAACCCACTCACCACAGCGACGGTACCGACGCTATCTGAGAGCACCTGAGAAAACGGGACCTACCGGCTCGCCAACGCCCGTTCCTTGCGGCGCAGGTACATCCGGATCGCGACGACGACGCCCACGATGAGGCCGCCCGTGGTCAGCATCGATACCACCGGGTTCACCGCCTGAACGACATCCACCGAGAAGGTGTAGATGATCACCACCATCAAGGCGCAGAACAGCAGGCTGAAGATGCCGCACCAGAGACTGACACGCACATGTAGCCGGTGGTACGACCGTTGGTCGTCGTCGGTCCAGCCCTGTTCGTCCGCGAGCTTCTCCACGCCACCGGGCCACAGCTTGGTGACCAGCAGCTCCGTCAGCGGTTTCCCGATGAGCGCGCTGACCAGAAAATAGGTCGCCAACAGCATGCCGGGCACCTCGTTGGTGACCTGCGACAGGCGCGGGTCACGGGTCAGCCACGCCATGATGAGGCTGAGTCCGAAGATCGGCACCACCAGCAGCGAGACCGGATCGAGGCAGCGCTTCCACGCCATCTTGACCAACGCCTGGGTGGCCGACACCGCCGTCGCAGCCATCAACGCATGCAGCTCCGAGAATCCGAGCAGGCGCAGCCCGAAGTAGGCGCAGAGCGCAGGCCCGACGTTGAGAAGTCCCTCGATCAACAGCTGCCGGGGCGAGAACCCGTTCTCGGTCTCGGCCTGCTCGGTGGTGAGGGACACCGCGCGACCCTATCCCGTCGTCAGGCCGCGGGCGAGTCGTACGTCATGCGCCGCAGGTAGCGACGGATGACCACAATCATGCCGATGATCAGGCCAATTGTGGTGACCAGAGAGAAGATTTGGTTCACTGCCTGCGCGATATCCACCGAGAAGCTGTAGATGATGACGATCGACATCGCCGAGAGCAGCAGGCTGATGACACCGCACCAGAAGCTGACGTGCACGTGCATCCGGTGATACTCGCGAAAATTGGCTTCGGTCCAATGGTGCTCGGCCGCAATCTCATCCACACGTCCGGGCCGGGCCTTGGCAATGAAGATCTCAGTGAGCGGCCTGCCGATCAGCGCGCTGCCGATAAGAAACAGCGAGAGCAGAATGCCGGGAATGGTGTTGGACACCTGCGCCATGCGGGCGTCTTCGGTGACGAGGGCAATCACCAGGCTGAGCCCGAAATTGAACATCAGGAAGCCCGAGAGCACATCGAACTTGCGATTCTGAATCACTTTGACCAGCACCTGAATACCGGAGACCACGGTGGCGGCGATCAATGCATGGATTTCGGACTGGCCTGCGGCGCGCATGACGTAGAAGGTGCCGAGCGACGGACCGACGCTGAGAAGGACCTGCCTGAGCACTTCGCGCGCGGACGCCTTGTGGGTTTCGGGCTGTTCGGGCACGCCGCGAGGCTACCCGGCGAACCTGGAAATGCGGGTGAGGCGCAGAGGATCGAGATCACCAAGACCCGCCAAACCCGAAAAGGCACTCACGTACGTTCTGAGGCCAGAATCCGTACGTGAGTGCCTTTTCGTCGAATCAGACGGCGCGGGATTCCCGCTTCTTCTCCTCACGGGCCAGCAGACGATCGCGCTGCTCCTCGAACTTGACTACCTGACCCTTGAGGTCTTCGACGTAGGCGGCCAGCTGCTCGCGGCGTGCTTCACCCTTGGCACTGAAGTCGTTGCGCTCGAAAATCCGCCATTTACGCAGACTCGGAGTCACAACCTCTTCGAGGTGCTGCCGCGGATCGTAGATGCCGTGCTTGGCCATCAGCACACCATTGCGCCGGAAGTTGGGCATGCCCTGACCGGGCATCCGGAAGTTCTCGATCATCGAGCCGATCGCTTCCAGCGCCTGATCGGGCACGAGATCCAGTGCGGCACTGCACATGTTCCGGTAGAAGATCATGTGCAGGTTCTCGTCGGCGGCGACACGCTGCAGCATCCGGTCCGCGATCGGGTCGTTGCACACCTTGCCGGTATTGCGATGGCTGACGCGGGTCGCGAGTTCCTGCAACGTGGTGTACGCGACCGACAGCAGGAAGTCGGTCTGGTACCGCTCCTCCTCTTCCGCGGTAGGGCCGAACCCGGCGGTCATGTGTTCCATGCGCGCCTGCTCAAGCGCCACCGGATCCACACCGCGAGTGACGACGAGGTAGTCGCGGATGACGATGCCGTGCCGGTTCTCCTCGGCGGTCCAACGGCCCACCCAAGTACCCCAGGCGCCGTCGAGACCGAAGTACTTGGCAGCCTGCCGGTGATACGAGGGCAGGTTGTCCTCGGTGAGGAGATTCGTAATCATCGCCGCCTTGGCGAGCTCACTGAGCTGAGACTGCTCAGGATCCCAGTCCACGCCGCCCATCTGAGCAAAGTTACGGCCGAGATCCCAGGGAACGTAGTCGTGCGGGTGCCAATCCGTCGTTACCGACAAGTGCCGGTTGAGGTTGGCTTCAGCAATCGGTTCCAACTCGCTGAGCATCTCCAGATCGGTCAGCTCTCTGGACATTTCACCTTGTCTTTCGCGTTGGAACAACCCCGAACCTACGGTTAGGGTAACTTATCTGAGCAATGTCTTAGCCAGTCCTTTTACCGCGAGCAACTGCAGGCAACCTCAACCCGACAGCGCAACCGGACATCCGGACAACCGGCTGTACATCCGTTTCCGCCCCGCAACTGGGCAACAACTCGCTACGGACTCGATACTCGAACCCACCACGCAGCACCCTAACCCGGTGACGGCAACATGAGGAACCTGGCCGTGTCGCCATGCTTTCGCTGAACAGCTCCCTCGCGACGCTTCATGCCACGTAATCCACTGAGCGAGCCGATCGAATGGTCGGTACCTTGGATCATCGAACCAGATCGGGACACCATGACCTCAACATCACGAAGGGTGCGGCGGGTGCCAGCTGCAATCTGTCGCGCAGCAGGAGCCGCCCTTACACTCCTTTGCTTGCTCGGCGGCTTTGGCCTGCGCCCACCGCAAACGGCTCACGCGGCGAGTTGCGCCGATATCGACCTGGCCTTCGCCCGCGGCACGAACGAGCCCGCCGGCCTCGGCGATGTCGGCAAGTCATTCACCGACGCGGTGAAGAAACGGCTGCAAGGCGCCAAGGGCATGAGCATCACCACCTACGGGGTCAACTACCCCGCAAGCGTCGACTTTATCCAGGCGGGCAAGGGCTCAGATGACCTAAGCAAGCATATCCAGAAGACAGCCGCCGACTGCCCGAAGATGAAGTTCGTCGTGGGCGGGTACGCGCAGGGCGCCGCGGTGGTGGATGTGCTGTTGGGCGACACTCCACCGGGGACCTACACGTTCACGAATCCGCTGCCCGCCGGGCTTGAGCAGCGCATCGTCTCCATCGTGCTCTTCGGGGATCCTAAAAACATTCGGCCACCCGGTGTAGACGCGAATCTCGCGATCCGGGAAGACCTGCTGCACAAGGTCGTCGACGTGTGCAATCAGGGCGACTTCTTCTGCGACCCGCAAGGCGGAGACATCGTGTCTCACACCACCTACGCCAGGGACAAACTCACCGACGGCGTGGCGGAAACCGTAGTCGAGCGGCTGGTCGCCGAGCTCGGAAACGGCTGCCAGGGCATCAACAGCACCGCGGACACGTCCACGAGCTGCTCACCCACCGCGTAACCCCGGCCCGAGGAATCGGCGGGTACCCCATTTCACTGGTTTCGGCGCGCACTGACGACCCAACGCAGAACAATCGAAGCACCCCAACCATGACATTGCTTGCGCTGTAGTCGCGTGTGTACAGTCGTGGATGACCATGTTGTAGTCGATCGACTACAACTGCGGGAACGAAGGGTGGAGCGCATATGAGCGGTGATGTTCGCGTGGTAGAGCCGGGCGAATACACGTCACCCGCCCGCCCCCCGGAAATCGATGGCATTCCCTGCGCCGACGGACATCCACTGCCACCCGGTCCGCTGCCCGGCCGCCCTTACGCCCTGCCCGCAGATCTGCTTGTCGAAGAGCTCGGGCCACTCTTCTACGCGGATTTCGGGGTTTCGCGGCGGCTCTATGCCTGCTCATTGGACCTGATCGAGGAGCTATGCGACGAGAGCCGGTTCATCAAGGGCATCACCGACCGGCTGGACCGGTTCCGCCCCCTTGCGGGGGACGGATTGTTCACCGCCTACCCGGACGAGCCGAACTGGCAGAAAGCCCACGATGTTCTGCTGCCCGGCTTCAGCTTTAGCGGTCTACGCAATTACCACCCCGCCATGCTCGATATCAACCGTCAGCTCCTTACCCGGTGGGACGAGAGGGCCGGCGAGCATCTTGTGGACGTGGTCGAAGATCTGGGCAAGCTCGCCATGGATACCGTCGGGCTGGCCGGGTTCGGGACAAGGTTCGACTCCTACCTGCGGGAGGGACTTGCGGCCATCCCGGCGAGCTTCGCCGCTGCGCTGCAGCAGATGTTGGCTCCGGGAGGTGGCAATCATGATCTGTTCACGGCCGAGCAACGCAAGCTGCACACGTTCATCGACGAGCTCATCGCCCGGCACCGCGACGGTGCGGATGAGCATGCGAACCTCCTCGGCCTCATGCTTGCGCCCGGTACCCCGCAGACCCCGGCACTGGAGCTGAGCAGCGTTCATTCTCAGGTCCTTACATTCTTGATCGCTGGCCAGGACACCACCTCCACGGTGATGCCGACCGCGCTCTACAGCCTGGTCAAGAACCCTGCCGTGCTCCACCGGGCTCAGGCCGAGGTCGACGCGCTGTTCGGGCCGGGAGACGAACACACACCCACGTTCGACGAGATCGGCAAGCTCCGCTACATCCGCCAGATCGTGGACGAGACGCTGAGGCTCTCGCCCCCGGTCCGCGAATTCGACCGAATGGCAATAGAAGACACCCTGCTCGCCGGGCGTTACCCGGTGCAGAAGGGCGAGGTTGTCACCGTCCTGACCACCGCGCTGCACCGGCAGTCGCAATGGGGCGACAACGTGGAGACCTTCGACCCGGACCGGTTCTCGCCGGAACGATCGGCGGCGCGACCGGTAAACCTGTTCAAACCTTTCGGCACCGGCGCCCGGTCCTGCATCGGGCGGCAGTTCGCACTACACGAGGCGACCATGGCGATAGCGACGCTGGTACACAGATACCGCTTCATCGACTCCGAGCATTACCAGCTGCGCACCCAAAGTGATCTCATCCGGAAACCGGCGGGCTTTCGGATTGGCTTGGTGCGGCGCACTTCCCAGGACCGTCAGCATGACCCGGCCGCTACAACCAACGTCACACCACAAGAGACGCGGCCACCGGCGGTCACCGCCGCACCCGGATCGGCGCTGACCGTCTTCCATGGCTCAAACCTGGGCACCTGTCGAGCACTGGCACACCAACTGGCGGAGGAAGCTGCCGACCTCGGTTACCGGACGACCGTCGCCCCGCTGAACGAAGCGACACAAGCCCTGCCCAGCGAGGGCGCAATGGTCGTCGTCGCCGCGTCCTACAACGGTCAACCGACTGACGACGCACGGCAGTTTCTCGCCTGGCTCGATGGCACGGACGCGCACGCGGACAGCGGGCTGCGCTACGCGGTACTCGGCGTCGGTGACCGAAACTGGGCCGAGACCTACCAGGCGATACCTCGGAGAATCGATGAACGCCTCGCCTCGATCGGCGGTACGCCGATTGTTTCCCGTTGCGAGGCAGACACTTCCGGTGATTTCGCGGGCAGCGTCGAGTCCTTCTCGCAAGCCCTCTGGACTTCATTGGGCACAGTAACCGGTGCCGATACTTCTACCGGCCCCGTAGAGGGGCCCCTCTACGAACTACGCGCCATCGACGGGCCCGTGACGGCGGCAATCGATACCCGGTTCGAGGTGATACCCATGACCGTTCTGGAGAATCGGGAATTGGTCGGCGCCAACAACCCACTGGGACAGGCCAAGCGGCTGGTACGTGTGGCATTGCCCGGCGACGTCGAGTACCGCACCGGGGACCACCTCACAGTCCTCGCGGATAACCAGCCCGAAATAGTGGACAAAGCCGGAGAACTGCTCGGTCTTATCCTGGACCGGCGTATCTCCGTCAACACCCGACGCAACAGCCGCCGAGCCATTGCGCTGGACCGCGAGGTAAGCGTGCGGGAGCTACTCACCCATTTCCTCGAACTGCGCAAGCCCGCCACCAGAACGCAGCTACTCCGGCTAGCAGCGGCGAACCCCTGCCCACCGGAGCGATCTGCGCTGGAGGCGCTCGCCGAGCATCCGGAGACGCGCTCACTCGGTATCGCGGGGTGCCTCATGGAGTTTCCCGCCACCACGCTGTCCCGCGCCGAGCTTCTCGAACTGTTCGAGCCGATGACGCCGCGGCACTACTCGATAGCGTCCTCGGCCCGGCAAAGTCCGGGGATCGTCGAGCTGGTCATCAGCGTGCTCGATGCCCCCGCACGATCCGGGTTCGGCGATTTTCAAGGAGTGGCGTCCAACTACCTCGCCAACATCACACCAGGACAACAGATCCGGGCACGGGTAGACCAGGCCCGGCAAGCATTCCGCGCTGGGGCTGACCCCGCCCGGAAGGTCATCCTCGTCAGCGCCGGTACCGGAGTCGCACCGTTCCGAGGATTCGTCGGTGACCGGCTAGCCGCACAGCGCGCAGGCGAGCCGTTCGCTCCGGCACTCTGCTTCTTCGGCATCCGGCACCCGGACGTCGACTACCTGTTCCGGGACGATTTCGAGACGGCGGAACAGTCGGGCGTGGTCCACATGCGCCCCGCGTTCTCTCGCGCATCCGAGAACGGCATCAGGTACGTACAAGACCGGATTGCCGCCGACGCAAATGACATCTGGGATCTGCTAGGCGATCCGGCCAAGCAGACGCATGTGTACGTCTGTGGCGATGGCGGCAAAATGGCCCCCGCCGTCCGAGAGGCATTCTTGGATATCTACCGAAAGCACACCGGCGCCACCGAACCTCAGGCGCGGGACTGGCTTACCGGCCTAGTCGAGGCCGATCGCTACGTGGAGGATGTCTGGACGGAGTAAGGATTACCAGGCCCGTGGCGCTGGCCGGTGCACGTAGTGTTTTCCTTGCGGTTCCCCGACCTATTACAAGGGAGAGTGCATCGAATGCGTAGACGCACGTTTCTTCGTTCTTCCGTTGCGTTGCCTACCGCGGCGCTGGGTCTCACGGCTCCCGGATCCGCCCACGCCGACGTTCGACCTACTGGTTCAATTGCCTACCCGCTCAGCGCAATCGCAGTGCCGGCCACGAGCGCACCATGGACTCTCGAGTCGGGCCGCGCCATGCTCTTGGTCCACGACATGCAGCACTACTTCGTGAAGGCTTACAAGGCGCACGCCGATCCCATCGCGACCGTACTGACTAACATCAAGGCGCTACTCGACACCGCGCACGCGCGCGGTGTGCCCGTGCTCTACTCCGCGCAACCCGGGGGCATGACCGCGGACCAGCGTGGGCTCTTCGGCCAGCTCTACGGACCCGGCATGCCCGACGATGACACCGAACGGGCCATTGTCGACCCTCTCGCGCCGACGGCGCCGGATACCGTTCTCACCAAATGGAAGTACAGCGAATTCTTCCATTCAGAGCTCCTGGAGATCATGCGCACGGCCAACCGGGACCAACTGATCATCGTGGGGGTCTACGCCTTCTCGGGGATAACCGCTACCTCCACCGACGCGGTCCAGAACGATATCCAGGCATTCATCGTTTCCGACGCCGTGGCGGACTACACCCTGGCACTGCACAACCAGGCTCTGGCCTGGTGTGCGGAACGGACAGCGCGAATTATGACCTCGGAATCAGTGCTTGCGGCACTGGACAATTCGCAACACAGCTGACCACCAGGACGACAAAGGCCACCTACGCGCAGACGAACACGCGTAAGTGGCCTTCAGACGTGGTGAGTTAGACGAGCGCGGGCACGGTGGCCAGGGCCTGGGCGACCCCGGCGATGATCGCCGCGATCTTCAACGCCTCGAGCACCTGCTCACGAGTGAGTCCTGCCTCGCGAAGCACCTGCTCGTGCGATCCGACGCAGTAGTGGCAGCCGTTGATGGTCGACACCGCGAAGGACCACAGTTCGAAGTCGGCCTTCTCGACGCCAGGGTTGGCCATGATGTTCATCCGCAATCCGGGGCGCAGATCGTCGTACGCGCCGCCGAGGAACCCGCGACCTCGGTAGAAGACGTTGGTCATCGCCATGATGGAGGCCGCACCCAACGCCGCATCGAGTGCCTCGGGGGTCAAGATGCCCGCAGCCTCCTCGCGAATCTCCTTGAACACCTGATCGTTTCGGGTTGCGGCGGCCGATGCCAGGAGGGTGCCCCAGAGCTGACTCGGCGACAGCACCGTGGTGCGGGCCACCGAACCGAGATTGAGCTTAAGGTCCTTGGCGTACTCGGGCAGTGCCTCTTTGAGGTTGTCGATGCCCATGTCAGACGCCCGCGCTCATCAGCTCGCCCGCGTCGATGGTCGGGTCACCCTTGCGCCAGTTGCAGGCGCACAGCTCATCTGACTGCAGCGCGTCGAGGACGCGAAGCACCTCTTCGACATTACGGCCCACGGAACCCGCCGTGACGGAGACGAACTGGATGATGTTGTCGGGGTCGACGATGAAGGTGGCGCGGTCGGCCACACCGTCAGAGTTCAGTACACCGGCGGCCTCGGCCAGTTCACGCTTGAGGTCGCTGAGCATCGGGAACGGCAGGGTCTTGAGGTCCTCGTGCTGGGCACGCCACTGGAAGTGCACGAATTCGTTGTCCACCGAAGCGCCCAGCACCTGGGTGTCACGATCGGCGAACTCGTCGTTCAGACGGCCGAAAGCAGCGATCTCGGTGGGGCACACGAAGGTGAAGTCCTTGGGCCAGAAGAAGATCACACGCCACTGGCCCGGGTGGTCATCGCTGGTGATGGTGGTGAAGTAGTCGTCCGGCTGTTGCGCGTTCACCTTCGACAGATCGCCGCCGATCACCGCGGTCAGGTTGTAGGCCGGGAATTCATCGCCGATGGTGCGCAGAGTCACGATTCTCCTTCATATTCGCTAGATGCTTACTGGCACCATCGTGCCGGAAACCCGGCCAAAATGAAACGTGATTGTTCGCACTATATTGATAGGTATGTCCGATCGTAGCTATCAGCCCACCCTCGTCGGCCTGCGCGCTTTTGTGGCTATCGCCCGTAAACGCCACTTCGGGAGTGCCGCGGCCGAGCTCGGCGTCAGCCAGCCCTCGCTCTCGCAGGCCCTGTCCATGCTCGAAGAGGGATTGGGTGTGCGGCTGATCGAACGCAACACCCGCAAGGTGTTGCTCACGCCCGAGGGCGAGGCACTGCTGGAGAGGGCAACCGCTGCGCTGCATTCTGTCGACGAATTCACCTCCGCGGCAAGTGGTGTCCGTGACCCCTTCGCCCAGACCTTGCGGCTCGGACTGATCCCGACGGTGGCCCCCTACGTGCTGCCCATGGTGCTCAGCGGCCTGTCCCGTGAGTTCCCGGAGATGTCGTTGCGGGTCACCGAGGACCAGACCGCGCGGTTGCTGCGATCCCTTGCCGACGGGTCCTTGGACGTGGCGGTGATGGCCTTGCCCGCGCAAACCGCTGGCGTGGCAGAGATTCCGATGTACCGGGAGGACTTCGTGCTCGCGCTGCCTGCGGGACACCCACTCGCCGGCAGCACGGACGTCGAGCCGGCCGACCTTGCCGAGATGCCGCTGCTGTTGCTGGACGAAGGGCATTGCCTACGCGATCAGGCCCTCGAAGTGTGCCAACTCGCTGGGGTGCGACCCGATCTCGGGCACACACGCGCGGCCTCGTTGGCCACCGCCGTGCAATGCGTCGAGGGCGGCCTCGGCGTCACTCTTATCCCCGGCACTGCCGTCACCGCCGAAACCGCGAGCGGCGGACTGGCCACCGCGACCTTCGCCGCGCCAGTGCCGGGTCGCCGGGTCGGTCTGGTGTACCGCGCGACCAGCGGACGAGAGGATGCGTATCGAAGACTGGCGGACCTGCTGACTCGGTTGGTTTCGGCGGTGCACCCGGTGACGGCGGAAGCTGTCTAACGCCAGCGCGCCAGGATCTCCTCGGTCCGTGTCGACAATGCCCGCTGCAGGAACGGCCCGAAGCTGATCCGCCCGACACCCAGCGGTCCGAATGACGTTGGGTCGTCTACATCGGGCACCGCGATGGCATTGACCGGCAGTGGCAGCTCAGAGGTCAAGCGGCGCTGCACATCCGGATCGTGCCGCCCCACCGGATACAGCGAGTCGGCACCCGCCTCCGCAGCGAGCTTCAATCTAGCAACGGCCCGATCGACCAGATCGGATTCGTCCCCGATCTGCCGCAGAATGACATCCGTGCGCGCGTTGATCACGACCGGCACACCGGATTCATCGGCGGCAACTCGCAGGGCACCAACAAGATCCGCGTGTTCCTGCGGCTCACGAATCCGGCCGCCCTCGCTGTGCACGGTGTCTTCGATGTTCAGGCCGACAGCGCCTGCTTCCAGCAGCCCTTCGATAATGCGTTGTGGCGTCTGCGCATAACCCGATTCGATATCCACTGAAATCGGCACATCCGCCGCCGCGGCGATCTGCGCGACGCGCGCGAGTACATCCTCGAAGCTCATGCCTTCGCCGTCAGGCTTACCCACCGAATCGGCCAAGGGATGCGATCCCACCGTCAGCGCCACGAAGCCCGCATCCACGGCAAGTCGTGCCGACCATGCATCCCACACCGTCGGCAGAAACACCGGATCGCCGGGGATGTGCAGCGACTTCAGCAGGGTGGCCTTGGCCGTCAAATCAACACTGAGTTCGGTCATGCCTACATCCAACCCTGCTTCGGTTGGATTTACTCCACCGATCCGCGGCAGGCTTGTCGCCAGCACCGATCGCCGCAGCGGACTTCGGTCTCGCGGGCTCGGGAGAGGTGCTCGTGCGCGAGAATTCCGAGGGCAATCACTCGACGATCGGCGGGTTCATGATCGCGGCAGTCAGAGCGAATTCGCTTTACCGGAGTCGGTTTTCACCCGGATCGGATGCGAACGGATCATCCGATACGCGTTTGAGCTACCCGCATCGACCGCTCGACCACCCAAATCGAATGACACCATTCATTCAATGCCGTACTGGGACAGTATCTTTCATCAGGTCGCGGCCCGATTTCCGCAGGTAGCGATCTCGCGGCGGCGGTCACCGGGGGCTCGCATTCGCCGCGCAGATACTCCGCCGGAGTAATGCTCCTGGATCATCTGCATGAAGCCAAACCGGCGAACGCGATCCGACGTGCGGTCGACCACCGGCTGACGGAAGGTCGCGTCCGCACCCCCGATCTCGGCGGTAGCTCCACCAACGAACCGCTCGGCACCGCAATCGCCGTGTCCCCGCGGTGATCGAGAATTAACTAAGACATCAGTGACTTGTGTCACTTCTCGTTCGCCCCTCCTGGCAAGATGGGTGTCGTAGCCTGTGATCCACGACACCTTCAGCCCAAGGAGTCCGATGTCGACGAAGACGGAGCTCACCGAGCTCAACCAAGCACTTGGCAGCCTGCGCCGCTGTGTCCATTCCCTGGAGTCGCGGTACGGCGATCTGCCGGCTGTGCGCCGCATTGTCAACGACGTGGAGCGTCTGGATATCGACGCCGCCGAGTTGGACCTCGCGCCGCATGAACACCGCCATGCGAGCAACGAAAAGATTCAGATCCCCGACACCGAGTACGACCGGGAGTTCTGGGGCGATATCGACGACGAAGGCGTGGGGGGCTATCGATGAGCCGCTTGCGCGAAGAGCGACAAGCCTCGATGAGCCGCTTGCGCGAGGAGCAAGGAATCAGATGAGTCAAGCCACCGGGGTCTTCTCGCCTTCGCGTGCCCAAATTCGGCAGCGCACCCTGCGCACCGACAAATGGTGGCTCGCACCATTACTCACCAACCTCGGACTGGCGACCTTCGTCATCTACGCCACCGTGCGCGCATTCTGGGGTAGCGCGTACTGGGTGCCGCAGTACCACTACCTGACGCCGTTCTATTCGCCCTGCGTAAGCACCGCCTGCGCGCCGGGGGCCAGCCATTTCGGCCACTGGGTGGGTGAGCTGCCGTGGTTCATCCCGATGGCGTTCATCTCGCTGCCATTCCTGCTGGCCTTCCGGCTGACCTGCTACTACTACCGCAAGGCCTATTACCGGTCGGTCTGGCAGTCGCCGACGGCCTGCGCGGTGGCCGAACCCCACGCGAAGTACTCCGGCGAGACCAAGCTGCCACTGATCATGCAGAACCTGCACCGGTACTTCTTCTACGCGGCGGCACTCATCTCGATCGTCAACACCTATGACGCCGTTGTCGCCTTTCATTCCGAGAAGACCGGCGGCTTCGGATTCGGTCTGGGCAACGTGATCCTGGTGACCAATGTCGTCCTGCTGTGGGTGTACACAGTGTCGTGCCACTCATGCCGACACGTCACCGGCGGGCGCCTCAAGCACTTCTCTAAACACCCTGTCCGGTACTGGATCTGGACACAGGTCAGCAAGCTGAACACCAGGCACATGTTGTATGCCTGGATCACGTTGAGCACGCTGATCCTCACCGACCTGTACATCATGTTGGTCGCCAGCGGAACCATCTCTGACCTGAGATTCGTTGGTTAGCAACCAAATCCGTGTCCACATTCGCAAACAAACTGAGGTTACTTAATGGCTGAACTCGAACGGCACCAATACGACGTTGTCGTGATCGGTGCCGGTGGCGCCGGCTTGCGCGCCGTCATCGAGGCACGTGAACAGGGCTTCAAGGTCGCGGTGGTCTGCAAGTCCCTATTCGGTAAGGCGCACACCGTGATGGCCGAGGGAGGCTGCGCGGCATCGATGGGTAACGCCAACTCCAAGGACAGCTGGGAGGTGCACTTCGGCGACACCATGCGCGGCGGCAAGTTCCTCAACAACTGGCGGATGGCGGAGTTGCACGCCAGGGAGGCCCCGGACCGCGTCTGGGAGCTAGAGACCTACGGCGCGTTGTTCGACCGCACCAAGGACGGCCGAATCAGCCAGCGTAACTTCGGCGGCCACACCTACCCCCGGCTGGCACACGTCGGTGACCGCACCGGCCTGGAGATCATCCGCACCATGCAGCAGAAGATCGTTTCGCTGCAGCAGGAGGATTTCGCCGAAACCGGCGACTACGAGGCGCGCATCAAGATCTTCCACGAATGCACCATCACCGACCTTCTCCTGGACAGCACCGATGGCGTCTCCCGGATCTCGGGCGCCTTCGGGTACTGGCGCGAGACCGGGCGATTCATCCTGTTCGAGGCCCCCGCAGTGGTTTTAGCAACGGGCGGTATCGGCAAGTCGTTCAAGGTGTCATCGAACTCTTGGGAATACACCGGAGACGGGCATGCCCTGGCATTACGCGCCGGCGCGACATTGATCAACATGGAGTTCATCCAGTTTCACCCGACCGGCATGGTCTGGCCGCCCTCGGTCAAGGGCATCTTGGTCACCGAGGGTGTGCGCGGCGACGGTGGCGTGCTGAAGAACTCCGAAGGCAAGCGGTTCATGTTCGACTACATCCCCTCGGTCTTCAAGGGCCAGTACGCCGAGACCGAGGAAGAAGCCGACCAGTGGCTCAAGGACAACGATTCCGCGCGCCGCACCCCGGACCTGCTACCCCGTGATGAGGTAGCCCGGGCCATCAACGCCGAGGTCAAGGCGGGACGGGGCACCCCGCACGGCGGTGTGTATCTGGACATCGCTTCGCGTATCCCCACCGAGGAGATCAAGAAGCGGCTGCCCTCGATGTACCACCAGTTCAAAGAGCTCGCCGAGGTCGACATCACCAAGGACGATATGGAGGTCGGACCGACCTGCCACTACGTGATGGGCGGGATCGAGGTCGATCCCGATTCCGGCGCCGCAACGGTGCCCGGCGTCTTCGCGGCCGGTGAATGCTCCGGAGGCATGCACGGCTCAAACCGGTTGGGCGGCAACTCCCTTTCCGACTTACTGGTCTTCGGCAGGCGCGCGGGACTGGGTGCCGCCGAATACGTCAAGGGGCTCGCATCTCGCCCACAGGTCTCCGAGGCCGATATCGACAAGGCCGCCGCTCTTGCGCTGGCGCCCTTCGGCGACCCCGCGGCCCAGGGCGCTGAAAATCCGTACACCCTGCACACCGATTTGCAGCAGGCGATGAACGACCTGGTCGGCATCATCCGCAAGGAGGAAGAAGTCGAGCAGGCCCTGGTCAAACTGAACGAGCTCAAAGAGCGATTCAAACATGTTGCGGTGGAAGGGCACCGGCAGTTCAATCCGGGTTGGCACCTGGCGATCGACATGCGCAACATGCTGATCGTCAGCGAATGCGTGGCCAAGGCGGCGCTGCTGCGCACCGAGAGCCGCGGTGGGCACACCCGTGACGACCACCCGAACATGGATGCCACCTGGCGCAAGACACTGCTGGTGTGCAGCACCACCGGTGGCGATCCAGCAGTGCCGGACGTGCTCGTCACCCCGGAGCCGCAAACCCCGCTGCGCCCAGACCTTTTAGAGATTTTCGAGATCGATGAGTTGGAGAAGTACTTCACGCCCGAAGAACTGACGGACCATCCGGGAAGGAAATCCTGACGTGACGACTTACGACGCACATCTGCGGGTCTGGCGAGGCGACGACACCGGCGGTCAGCTCGTCGATTACACCGTGCCGGTGAGCGAGGGTGAGGTGGTGCTCGACATCGTCCACCGAATCCAGGCGACCCAAGCCGGCGACTTGGCGGTGCGGTGGAACTGCAAAGCGGGCAAGTGCGGTTCCTGCTCGGCGGAGATCAACGGCCGGCCCCGGCTGCTGTGCATGACCCGGATGTCGACATTCGATGAGTCCGAGACCGTCACGATCACCCCGTTGCGTGCGTTCCCCGTAATGCGGGATCTCGTCACCGATGTGTCCTTCAACTACCAAAAGGCCAGGGAAGTACAGTCGTTCACCCCGCCCAAGGACTTGAAGCCCGGCGAGTACCGGATGCAGCAGGAGGATGTGGAGCGCTCGCAGGAGTTCCGCAAGTGCATCGAATGCTTCCTGTGCCAGAACACCTGCCACGCAGTGCGTGATCACGAGGAGAACAAGAAGGCCTTCGCCGGCCCGCGCTATCTGATGCGCGTGGCCGAGCTGGAGATGCACCCGCTGGACGTCGCCGACCGCCGCGAGGTGGCGCAGGAGGAGCTCGGCCTCGGCTACTGCAACATCACCAAGTGCTGCACCGACGTGTGTCCCGAAGGTATCCACATCACCGACAACGCGCTGATCCCGCTCAAGGAACGTGTCGCCGACCGTAAGTACGACCCGATCGTGTGGTTGGGCAACAAACTGTTCCGCCGCTAGAAACGGCGCATAACCACACGCACGTTCGCTAGGTTGTCGCCATGGAAACCTGGCTGATCATCATCATCGTGGTCGCATGTCTGGCTGCCGCCGGAGCAATTGCGGGCTTGATCCTGTTGGCAGTCCTGGCCGCGGGCGGACTCACCGCGGCACGGTTCAACCTCACCCCGGTGGCCGCCGATCAGCTCACCGAATACCTCGACACCGAGGCCTCATTCGCGATCTCCGTGCATCGAGACTTCCCCAACCCGCCCGATGACGTGTTCAAGGCCCTGCTCGACGAGCGGTTCATGCGCTGGGTCCCGTTCACCAAGGGCGTCGACTACGCCGGCACGGCGTTGCGCGACGTCGGCACCAAGCGGGCCTTTGTCAACACCTTCGGTGTGCTGGCCGAACAGATCGTCATCAACGAACCCAACCAGCGCCTGGGTGTCACCATCACCGCGTTTTCCGTTCCGCTGGTTCTGGATTCGGCGGCCGAGATCTTCGATGTGACCAGCACCGGTGAGGGCTGGACGCGGCTCACTTGGAACGTTGGCGGCACCCCGAAGTGGGTGGGTTGGCTGCCGCTACGTCTGGCCGCGCCCCTGGTGCGCCCGGTGGCCAGGTGGCAGCTCGGCAAGCTCCGCTCGATCATGGGCGGCCGCTAACCCGGTTCGCCCGGCCGCCGAACTCCAAGTACTGGCGCGGGACTTTGTGGCCCGTCGCCAATGCCACCCGCGGGCGATACGAGCAGCATCGGACTATGGGTGACATCGTGAGCGTCGCGGATATCCGCACTGCCATCAAAGAGCTCGATTTGCGCGCCGATCTGGCCGATCGCGAAGGTCGCGCCGATGACGCACGCGAGCTCCGCGATCGCCTTCGCGGATACCAGGAAGAACTCTCCAAGCGTCCCTAGGCCGTAGTTGCCGTCTGGGACGCCATCGCGCAGATCTTTTATATGTGCTTGTGTCTATATAGACAATCTGCGATACTCGGATCATGGACGTCTTTGAAGCGGTCGCAGAGCCAAGCAGACGCGTGCTGCTTGATGCCCTGGCCGGCGGTGATTGGGCCGCCGGGGATCTCGTCGCGACACTGCCCGGACTGACCCAACCCACCGTCTCTCGGCATCTACGCGTGCTGCGCGAGGTGGGTCTGGTCGAAGTAAGACCGGACGCACAACGCCGGATCTACGCTTTGCGCGCCGACGGCCTGGTCCAGATCGACCAGTGGATCGACCCATATCGACACTTCTGGAATGACCATCTGGACGCGCTGGAACGCCACCTTTTCCGCTCACACGAGGAGCCCAGGTGAACAAGCGCCTGGGCCGACTCGTTGTGGACGGCGATCGTGCCACCCTCATCTTCGAGCGACGCCTACCCTTCCCGGTGCAGACGGTGTGGTCGGCGATCGCGGACCCCGAGCAGCGCCGCGCCTGGATCGGTGAAACCACCTTGGAAACCCACACCGGCGGACATTTCGAAATGGTGCCGTCCGGGCCGCCGCTGCCGCCCGAGGCGAAACGAGTGACCGGTCGCGTTCTCGTCTGGGAACCACCGCACGTGCTCGAACACGAATGGAAACAGGCGATCCTCGATGAGCCGCTTGCGCAAAGAGGATCGGAGCCCGCGCACAGCGTGGTTCGGTATGAGTTGAGCGCCGACGGGGACGGAACCCTGCTGCGCTTCACACACCGTGGCCTGAGCGTCCAGCACGCCAACGGTTTCCGTCCAGGCACCCACGCCTTCCTCGACCGCCTCATCGCCCACCTCCTCGGCGAACCCCTGCCGGAATGGCCACAGCGTTACCAAGAAATTGCCAAACTGATTGCCGCCGAAGCGGCGAGCTGAGAGGAATCACCATGTCTCTGAACGGATCCGGACCGAGCATCGTTATTGTCTTCCACTCCGGCTTTGGCCACACCGCCGCTCTCGCCCAGGCCGTCGCCGACGGTGTCCGCGAGACCGGCGCGGAGGTGACGCTGATCTCTGCCGGTGATATGACCGATACCGAGTGGGACATCGTGGACGATGCCGACGCGCTGATCTTCGGCAGCGCCGTCTACATGGGCAACGTGGCCGCGGGATTCCAAGCCTTCGCGGAAAAGACAGGCCGACGGTGCATGGAAGGAGCATGGCGCGACAAGGTGGCCGCGGGATTCGTGAACTCCGGCGCCAAGGCCGGAGACAAGCTGCATGCGTTGACCTCGATGGCCGTCTTCGCCGCGCAGCACCACATGCATTGGGTGAGCCTCGGCCTCGGCGCCGGGTGGAACAGCGCCGCCGGTAGCGAGCACGACCTCAACCGGCTCGGCTTCTGGCTGGGCGCGGGTACACAGACCGATGTCGACGCCAATCCGGATCAGGTACATCCCGCCGATCTGCAGACCTGCCGCCACCTGGGTGAACGAGTCGCCACCGTGACGAGGCAGCTGGTCGCGGGACGCCTTGCCGTAGCCGTCTAGCGCCCCGTCCGCCGAATCTCTATACCGTCCGCGGTAACCGTCTGGGCCGGCCGAGAGGTCACCTGAACCTCAATTTCTCTGCCGGTCTTCTTGTCGATCAACGCCAGCGGTTTGCGCCCGTCCTGCAGGTACTCATCCCCCCACTTGAGCAGGGCGAGCAGGACCGGCAGGAGATCTTGACCCATCTGCGTCAGGACGTACCCGTCGCGCTCGCGCTGCCCAGGTTCGCGGTAAGGGACCTTGGCGATGACGCCTTCGGTCTCCAGTTGTTTGAGGGCCCGAGAAACCGCGGGTGCCGACACTCCGATTCTGTCGGCGAACTCGTCGAATCGCGTTGATCCGTATAAACATTCGCGGACGATCAAAAAGGCTGTCTTGGTGCCGAGGAGATCCAGGGCCTTCCCGATCGAACACGCGTCGGTGTTCCACCGGGAGCGATCCTGTAGCAGTCGCTCGAACTCCATGGTCACCACCACATATTAACTAACGCTTGCGTTATTCAGCTAGTGCCGCTACGTTTCTGACTAACGACAACGTTAGTTAGGAGCTTGTGATGATCGACGGCAAGGTAGTTCTGGTCACCGGAGGGCGACGCGGTTTGGGTGCAGCGATCGTCGATGAGGTCCTCAGCCGCGGAGCACGCAAGGTGTACAGCACCGCCCGCGAACCGTTCGAGGACACGCGCCAACAGGTGGCGACCAAGCAGCTCGAGGTGACCTCCGAGGCTTCCGTCACCGAGCTCGCCCGCGAGCTGACCGATGTGGACATCGTGGTCAACAATGCCGGTGTGCTCTATCCCGATTCGCTGCTGACCGGCGACTTCGACCGCATCGACGCGACATTTCAGACCAACGTGTTCGGGCCGCTGCGCGTGGCCCGGGCATTCGCGCCGATCCTCAAGGCCAACGGCGGCGGCGCCATTGTGAACATCCACTCCGTGCTCTCGTGGCTGGGCGGATCCGGCGCCTACGGAGCGTCGAAGGCCGCCATCTGGTCGGTGTCCAACTCGCTGCGCCTGGAATTGGAATCGCAGCAGACCCAAGTGCTCGGTGTTCATGCCGGATTCATCGACACCGACATGGTGTCGGCACTCGAGGTCCCCAAGACACCGCCACGCGTTATCGCCGAACGCATCATCGACGCCTTGGAGAAAGGCGACAACGAGGTGCTGACCGACGATCTCACCGCCGGAATCAAGACGCTGCTGTCGGGCCCCGTCGAGAACCTGGCCTACCGGCCCGGGGGCAACTGACATGCCCCTCTGGAACATCTACCACACACCAGATGTGTTCTCCGACAATGAGAAATCCGAACTCTCTAGGAGTATCACGGACATCTACACCGCCGCGGGACTACCCCGGTTCTACGTGGTGACGCTGTTCACGGAAGTTCGGCCGGGAAACTTCTACGTCGGCGGCGAGCAGACCACGGCAGGCGTCCGGATCCACGTCGACCACATCGCCCGCACCCTGCCCGATAAATCCAGTCGGGAGCGCGTCACCGCGCGGATCGGCCAGGTCCTCGCTCCCTACCTGACCAAAGACGGCCTGCATTGGGAGTTCCACATCGACGAGACCAGCGAGGAGCTCTGGATGATCAACGGGCAGGTGCCGCCCCCGATGAACTCGGACGCCGAACGAGAGTGGGCGCGGACCAACAGCTCCGGACCCTATCTGGCCAGCGCCTGATCAGCTGAGCAGCTTGCGGAACTTGCTGCGGTGGAACACGATCGGCGCCACCGCGGAATGCACGGTGAGCGCGTGGATATTCAAGATGACGATCGCGTGATCACCGGCGGGCACTTCCGACTCGATGGATGTCTCAATCCAGGCGGTGGTGCCGCCGATGAACACCGCTCCCGTCTCGCTGGTCGAGGTGTCCAGCCCGGCGAACCTGTCACCGGTCTTGGCAGCCAGCGTGCGGGCGGCGGCGTCGTGTGCCTCACCCAGCACGCTGATACCCAGGCGCGGAGCCACCCGCAGGTTGGGCCAGGTGGTCGAGGTGTTCTGCACACAGAACGCCACCAACGGCGGCTCCAGAGACACCGGCACAAACGTGCTGGCCGCCAAACCGGTTCGCGTTCCGCCGATCTCCGCGGCAATCGCGACCACGCCGGTCGGGAAGTGCCCGAACGCCTCACGCAGCGTGGCCGCGTCCAAAGTGGTGTTGCTCGTCATAAGTGGTTGTCACCTCTAGTCTTGCTTCATGACGTCTCATGTGACCCTACGCGTCGAGGGCCAGGTGGCTCGCGTGACCTTGGCTCGACCCGAGAAGCTCAACGGACTCACCTTGGACATGCTGAACGGCCTCACCGCCGCCGCCCGCCATATTGCCTCGGACGCCTCCATCCGCGCAGTCGTACTGTCCGGTGAGGGGGAGGCTTTTTCCACGGGTCTCGATTTCGCCGCCGCCGGGAAGGACACGGCCCGCGTGGTCGCGAACTTCATCCCGCTACCGTGGTTGGGCACCAACGGTTTTCAGGAAGCGTGCTGGGCATGGCGACGGCTACGCGTCCCCGTCATCACCGTGATCCACGGTCGCTGCTACGGGGGTGGACTACAGCTGGCGCTAGCCACCGACTTCCGGTTCACCACACCCGATGCCGAGTTCTCCATCCTGGAAGCCAAGTGGGGCCTCATCCCCGATATGTCAGGAAGCGTCACGCTGAGTCAATTGATCGGGATCGACACGGCCAAGCGACTCACCATGACCGGTGAGATGTTCGACGGCTTCTACGCCAAGGAGATCGGACTAGTCACCCAGGTCAGCGCCGACCCCGAAGCCGACGCGCAGGAACTCATCGACCAGATCCTCACCCGCTCCCCCGATTCGGTGGCGGCCGCCAAGACGCTCTTCGACAGGGCCTGGTCAATGGTGCCGCGGCGCGCCTTCGGGCTGGAGCGTCGCCTGCAGCTGCGCCTCATGCGAGGCGCCAACTTCGCCATCGCGCGCAGGGCGGGCATCGAGAAGACCGAGCCGGAATTCAAGGCCCGCAGCATCTAGCGTGGGCGACAGGAACGCCACTGCGTTGACGCGTTGCCCCTGACGTTAGCTCACGTGTGATCTTGATTCGCTTGTCACGCCGCAGGTACACAGTCGCGGAGCTCGGGGGCCATGCCATACGGACCCCACATCTGCCGCTCCGCATCTTGACGCGCCTCGGGCTCGTTACTTCCGCGGCCGATCACCGAGCCTGCCCACTGCTTCATGCCGAACCCCATGCCTGGCATGCTGCCCGGGCCAAATCCAGGTGGACCGAAGTTGTTGTTGGCGTACACCTGGCATTGGACCGCAACGGACCCCTCCCCGGGTAGCGCCGAAGCAATCGGCGCAGCGAACACCGCGACTGCTAATCCGACCCCTACCGCCACCGAACAAATCGCCCGCATGGTTCCTCCTCCTCGGTATCTGACAATAGTTTGCCACAGCTCAAGTATTGCGCGCACTGACGGTTCGCGAGCGAGATCCGAAGGATCGCTGAGCGCGGATCACCCAAGGCTTCGCGCCGGCCGCGGTCTTCGCCGCCATGAGGAAACAACCCAAGTACGATGGCCAAACCGTCGGGTGAGAGGGACGCACAGGGGAATGACGTCATCGGAAAGGCCCCCATCGGGTCCGGGTGGCCAGCGCGAGCACGCTGGCGACCTGCCATCGGGAACGGTGGTATCCGGATATCGCGTCGAGCGCGTCCTCGGCCGCGGCGGCATGGGAACCGTCTACCTGGCAGCGAATCCGAATCTGGAACGGCCCGAGGCACTGAAGATCCTCAGCGGCCAGGCCTCTCGCGATCCATCGTTCCGCGCACGATTCATGCGAGAAGCCTCAATTGCCGCCGCCCTGGACCACCCGAACATCGTCACCGTGCACAACCGCGGTGAGACGTCGGAGGGTGATCTGTGGATCGCCATGCAGTACATCAAGGGCAGCGATGCACACTCCGAATCCGTCAACGGCCGCATGTCGCTGACCCGAGCCATCCACGTCGTCAGCGAGGTGGCCAAGGCTCTCGACTACCTGCACGCCCGCGGCCTGGTGCACCGCGATGTGAAGCCGGCCAACATCCTGCTGTCCGAGGGAGATCGCCGAATCATGTTGGGCGACTTCGGCGTCACCCGCGCGCTCGACGACAGCAATACCGTCACCTCAGCGGGAAACGTGACCGCGACTATCGGGTATGCCGCACCCGAGGTACTGTCCGGCGCAGCCGTCGACGGCCGTGCCGATGTCTACGCCCTGGGCTGCACGCTCTTTCGGATGCTCACCGGCCAGCCGCCATTCGGGTCCGCCGGCTCGCTGCCCGCGATCATCAACGCACACCTCTCGACGCCGCCACCCCGAATCTCGCAGTTCGCCGCCGTGCCTGCGGCAATGGACGCCTTGATCGCCAAGGCGATGGCCAAGAATCCCGCCGACCGATATCAAAGCGCCGGAGAGTTCGCCCTTGCCGCGCAACAGATCCTGGCCGATCCGACCCAGCACCGGCAGGCAGTGACCCAATCCGTGCCCACCACGACACCCCAGGCAGTTCACACCACGACATCTCACCTTGTGCAGACCGTCGCACCCCCCGCAGCAGGTGACTCGACACGAACGCTCGGTAAGCACAAGCGAATTGCCGCCATCGTCGGTGCCGTCGTCCTGGTGGTCGCATCGGCCACCGTCGCCGTCATGATCTGGCCCCGCCATGACCCCGACGCCAAGCCCACGCCGCAGTCCGGGCCCAACGCCGCCAAGGTGAAGCCCGGCGAAGCGCTGGCGGGCCAGTCAAACGACATCCTCGACACCTTGCTGCCCGGACAATTCGACTATCCCGACGGTTGGGAGAAAAACCCGGCGCCCAATTACAAGTCGGGCGAGTTCAATCCGGCGACGCCCCCGGGCACGGCCACCAACATCGGCGGAACGCCCGCGGGCTGCAACACCATGGATCCGGTGTGGATGTTGCGCTCCAAGGGCCGGGAGACCTCTACCCTCTACCTGCGCGACCGCAAGAAGCCCGAGCGGGAGATCTTGATTCGGGTCGTCCCGGCATCCGAGGCCCTCTCAGCCGATGGCGCATCGGACACGCTCAAGAAGTGTGACGCCATCGCGTACTCCATCCCCGGTGCGGCCTCCACCTGGCGATGCTCATTCGAGTTCGACGAGCCGCCACCTGTCCAGAATGACCAAAAGGAGCTCACCGGAACGGAATCGTGCTTGACGTATCCGTCAGGGGCGAACAGCATTCGGCAGCACGTCTCATTCAACGTCGTGCGCGGCCTGCTCGTGTACACCCTGGCCAGCGGTGCGACCAACCGCAGCGACGCGGCAGGAACCCTCAGCGCGACCGCCCTGAGTTTCGCGACCACCCTGAGGATCCTGCGCTACGGCCGCTAGCCCTTAGGCGTCCACGGCTTGAGCCAATCCGTAGGCTCCCAACCCTCCGCGGCAGCCAGGAGCTCGTACATCGTTGCCCCGTCAATGGATTCGCGAACGATGTCGGCGTGACCGGCATGCCGGGCGAGTTCCTCAATGACGTGCAGCGCCACCCAGCGCACGTTCCATGCATCGATGTCCCGGGGGAACCATGGCGCCGACCGCGGGACCGGCACCGCGGTGTCCAGTCCCTTCTCCTTGATGGCGGCGAGCGTCGCGTCGCTCTGCGCGGTGAATGCTGCCAACGCTTCGGCGAGCGTCTCGTCCTCACGCAGGGTGAATTCGTCCGCGCCGCGCTGACGGTCGGGTCCTGGGCTGGGGGCGGCGACAATCATGTCGGTCCATCCCCCCTGCATGTTGGTGACGTGCTTGATCAACCCACCCACGGACAGCGTGCCCACCGTCGGCGTCAACCGGGCCTGTTCGTCCGTGAGCCCAAAGGCCACGATTCGGAAGGCGTCTTGCTGTTGCGCGATGTATTCGATCAGACCGTCCAACTCGGTGGGGACGGGCGGGGACATGGCAGGCACGGGTGTTCCTCTCATGGGCTGTGAGCTGGCACCCATAAGCCAACACCACACCACCGACATCACTCATCTCCAGCGCCCGGAAACGGCCCCTGACCTGCGATGTCAAATTGTGACAACGGCCACAAGATCAGGACTTTTGCCATTCGCCACTCGACGGTATAGTTCAGTTGTTACCGGTGGGTAACTTAATCACAAGTAAGAACCCAACCGAACATCAGTACAGCCCCCCGAGACACAGTTAGACCCACGAGAAAAGGCAATGACGCACATGGGCCACTACAAGTCGAACGTCCGCGACCTGGAGTTCAACCTCTTCGAGCTCTACAACATTCAGCAGGTATTCGGCGGCGAGGAATTCCCCGAGCTGGACGAAGACACCGCTCGCACGTTCCTTTCCGAGATGCGGACTCTCGCCGAGGGGCCACTGGCCGATTCGTTCGTCGAGGGCGACCGCAACCCGCCGGTCTTCGACCCGGAGACCCATTCGGTGTCCATCCCCGCGGCGTTCAAGAAGTCGGTCAAGGCGATCACCGACGCCGGCTGGGACCGCCTCGGCCTGATCGAGGAGCTGGGCGGAAGCCCCGTTCCCCGCTCATTGATGTGGGCCATCCAGGAGATGATCCTGGGCGCCAACCCCGCAGTCTGGATGTACAGCGGCGGTGCAGGTTTCGCCCAGATCTTCTACAACGTGGCCACCGATGAGCAGAAGGAGTGGGCCAAGTTCGCCGCCGAGCGCGGCTGGGGCGCCACCATGGTGCTCACCGAGCCCGACGCGGGTTCGGACGTGGGCGCCGGACGCACCAAGGCCGTCAAGCAGGACGACGGCTCCTGGCACATCGACGGTGTGAAGCGCTTCATCACCTCGGGTGACTCCGACGACATGTTCGAGAACATCCTGCACCTGGTGCTGGCTCGCCCCGAGGGAGCCGGCCCCGGCACCAAGGGTCTGTCGCTGTTCTTCGTGCCCAAGTTCATCCCGGACTTCACCACCGGCGAGCCGGGCGAGCGCAACGGCGTCTTCGTCACCAACGTCGAGCACAAGATGGGCCTGAAGGTTTCCGCCACCTGCGAGCTGAGCCTGGGCCAGCACGGCGTTCCCGCCAAGGGCTGGCTCGTGGGCGAGGTGCACAACGGCATTGCGCAGATGTTCGACGTCATCGAGCAGGCCCGCATGATGGTTGGCACCAAGGCCATCGCGACCCTGTCGACCGGCTACCTGAATGCGTTGGAGTACGCCAAGACTCGCGTACAGGGTGCGGACATGACGCAGTTGACCGACAAGACCGCTCCGCGCGTCACCATCACGCACCACCCGGACGTGCGCCGCTCGCTGATGACCCAGAAGGCGTACGCCGAGGGCCTGCGTGCGCTGTACCTCTACGCCACCACCTTCCAGGACGCCGTGGCCGCCAAGACCCTCAACGGTGTCGAGGCTGAGGATGCGGTCAAGCTCAACGACCTGCTGCTGCCGATCATCAAGGGTGTGGGCTCGGAGCGCGCCTACGAGAAGCTCACCGAAAGCCTGCAGACCTTCGGCGGTTCCGGCTTCCTGCAGGACTACCCGATTGAGCAGTACATCCGTGACGCGAAGATCGACTCGCTGTACGAGGGCACCACGGCGATCCAGGCTCAGGACTTCTTCTTCCGCAAGATCGTCAAGGACCAGGGCAAGTCGCTGGCCTACGTGTCCGGGCAGATCGAGGAGTTCATCAAGAGTGAGACCGGCAACGGCCGTCTGAAGGCCGAACGTGCGCTGCTCGCAACGGCTCTGGAGGACGTGCAGGGCATGGCCGCGACCATGACCACCAACCTGATGGCCGCCCAGCAGGAAATCACTCAGGTCTACAAGGTCGGCACGGCCTCCGTGCGCTTCCTGATGAGCGTCGGCGACCTGCTGATCGGCTGGCTGTTGCAGCGTCAGGCCGCCGTGGCAATCGCCGCCCTGGATGCCGGCGCCACCGGCGCCGATAAGTCCTTCTACGAGGGCAAGATCGCGGTTGCCTCGTTCTTCGCGAAGAACATGCTGCCGGTGCTGACCTCGACCCGGGCCATCCTGGACAACGTCGACAACGACATCATGGAGCTTGACGAAGCCGCCTTCTGATTCGCTGATCACGAAGCCCCCGTTTCCCGCTGGGAGACGGGGGCTTCGTGCATTCCGGGGTATCGCCGTACCCAGACGACACATAGGGTTGGCGCATGCCTCGCTACTACCGCGACCAACAGTCCTGGAAAGACCTGCAGATGTTCCTTCCCGAGCGGCTGCGCCTCGACGAATCGACGGCACCGTCCGAGGAGTTCTGGGAATGGCGAGGCAACCAGGTACACCTGGATCGCTACGCCAACCCCGCGGCCCCGGTCAAGGTGGTACTGCTGCACGGCGTCGGCACCAACGGCCGTCAGATGTCGCTGATTCTCGGTGCACCGTTGGCGCAAAGGGGCTTCGAGACGGTGGCGATAGACAACCTGGGCTACGGCCTCACCGATACGGCGCCGGGGACGGTTCCGGGATACGGCGACTGGGTTGATCTGGTGGTCGACTACCTGGAGTACGAGCGGCGCCGCGACGTGCGACCCATCGTGCTGTACGGGCTCAGCGCCGGCGGCATGCTCGCCTATCACGTCGCCGCGAAGGCACCGCGAGACACGGTGCGCGGGATCATCGGCATGACGTTCCTGGACCAGCGCGTACGCGAGGTGGCCGACGGCACCGCGCACGACCTGCTGACCGCGCGGGTCGGCGTGCCCTTCCTGCGGCTCGCGGCGAAGACGCCCGCGCGGCGGGTCCGGTACCCGATGTGGCTGGCCGCGAAGATGAGCACGCTCGCGAACAGCCGCGCGGCGATGAAGGTCTTGATGAAAGACCGCACCTCCGCGGCGAACTGGGTCAGCGTGAAATTTCTGGCCGAGTACATGAGCTATGCGCCCGCCGTCGAGCCCGCCGATTTCGACGTGTGTCCGGTCATGCTCACCCAGCCCGACGAAGACCGCTGGACCCCATACGAATTCAGCAAGCCGGTGCTCGACCCCATCACCAAGGTGCCGGTGACGGTGGTGCCGCTGGAGCTGGCAGGCCACTATCCGCTCGAGGATCCGGGGCTGAAGCAACTGGAGGATGCGGCGGTTGGGTTCATCCGCGCCGTCGCCGGCTGACAACTTCGGGCAAACTGGTCGCATGACTGAAGCCCGACGTGCCGTGCTGGTTCTCTCGCTGGTCGCAACCAGCGTGTTGACCGTCCTGCTCGGCATCACCGACCCCGCGGCGCCGATGTTCTACCCCACCCGGTTCCTCATCTGGAATCTGTTCCTCGCCTGGCTTCCCGTCTTCGCCGCCCTGGCGTTTTCGGCTGTGCGACAGCGCATTTGGCTGGTTCCAATCGGGCTGTTATGGCTCATCTTCCTACCGAATGCGCCGTATCTCGTCACTGACCTGGTGCACCTGATCGACGGGATCGCCTTCTGGCGTCACGTCCTGCAGTACGGCGTCGCGGCCTGGACCGGAATCATCCTCGGTGTGGTGTCACTGCGGTTGGTACACAGACGGATCCAGCGCGACTACGGCGCGGTCACCGGATGGACAGTCGTCGTCATCTCGGTGGGTCTGTGCGCCGTCGGTGTGGTGATCGGACGCTTCCAGCGCTGGAATTCATGGGACCTGATTCACCGTCCCGGCGCGGTGGCCGCGAGCACCCTGGAGTGGGTCAGCTCCCCGTTCGCCTTCGTCGCACATACCGGTGTGGCGCTGGCAGTCGCCGCGTTCTTCGGGCTGGCGTATCTGACGGTGTGGTCGTTGGCCTCTCCCGACGAGGCCATATCCACGCCGAGTACGCAGCGAGACCTCGAGAAGGCACCAGCGTGAGGCGTTTGAGCATCAGAATCAATGCGCGAAGCCATCTGCGACCGCGGGGAGTGCCGCCGCGAGTCGGTCCACGTCCTCCAACTGACGTGAACTGTGCCGGAGTGACGCGCACGCAATCGCCCCGTGCCGGTCCACCGCGCCGGACCGTGAAGATCCCGTGTTGGTCCTTCAGGTACTGCGCGATGGCCTCGTTGTCCGCCTGCGAAACGCGGCCCCGGATACGGAACGACGTGATCGCCCCGTGCATTGCCCGATCATCCGGGGTCAAGATCTCGATAGCGTCGAGATGGCGCACCCGCTGAACCCAGTAGTCGCGCAAATACTGCAGGCGCGCCTGCTTCACCGATGCCCCGAGCGCCACATGGCAGTCCAGGGCGGTCTTGATCGTCAGGAACGCCGCGGCGTTCAGCGTGCCGGAATGCACGCGCGAGCGGATGTCATCGGCGGGATAGATCCGGTCGCCGAACGCGATGTCGATATCGTTCAAACGCTCTCTTCGGATGTACAAAAAGCCGGTACCGAGCGGGGCGTTCACCCATTTGTGTAGCGAGAAACCGATGAAATCGGCGCCCAAGTCGGCCACGGTGAAATCGAGCTGACCCCACGAATGCGCCACATCCACGATCACGTCCACACCCCGCTGCCGGGCCATGGCAACGATCTCCCGAACCGGTAGGACCAGCCCGGTGAGATTGTTCAAGTGACTGAGCAGTAACAACTTCACTCTGGGGTGGTCACGCAACGCCGCGGTATAGAGGTCGAGGACGGCTTCGCGGGTTGCCGGTTCGGGGATGGTGATCGGTACGACATCGACACCGCGCCGGCTTCGGAGCGAATCGAAAGCGTATTGGCAACTGTGGTAATCCAAGTCGGCGTACATCACGGCGTCGCCTGGCCGCAGGTTCTTGTATCCGGTGATGAGATTCTGCAGGGCCTCGGTGCCACCGCGTGTCAGGGCGATCTCGTCCACCGCCGTACCGGCGGTGGCGGCGAGCTGTTGCCGAATCTCCTCCAACTCGGCCTTGTAGGTGGTTCTCAACAGGAACGAGCTGGACTCGTTGAGCCGGTCGGTAGCGGCCAGATACACCTGCCGTACGGGTGCCGACATGATGCCGTAGTAACCGTTCTCCAGGTTCACGATCTGCGGAGTCCTCGGGAACTGGCGTGCGACCCCGGCCCAGAATTTCTCGTCACCGGCAAGGTCGTCGGGGGTACGGCCCGCGGGTGCCGCGATCGGGGCTACGCCGGATCGATCGGCCTCCGAGCGGTCGGCACGGAGCAGGCCGGCCGCCAGCAGGCCCGCGCCGGCTCCGGCCCCTACCCCGGCCAATAGGCCGCGTCTCGAGGTCGCCATGTCGAAATCCTTTCGCTCACGTTCCGACCGCCACGGTGGCACGGGGCGCGCGCCACTTCGGCGGCCGTTGTCACCCACCATCCGCAACTTGGTGGCGTCACTGTCAGACCAGCACTACCGTGCCAGAGCTCCGACGCGATCCGCCAGTTCGGACACGGGGAGACGTCCGTCCAGTTCCACCGTGGCGCTCTCGCGCAGCAGCGGCTCCACTTCCGCTGTGTACCGCGCGATCTCGTTGCGCTCACCTGCGGTTCGGCCGTAGGGATTGTTGGCGCGGGTGCTGACCCGGTGCAGGGCTGTCGCCAACGGCACGCTGAGCAGCACCACGTGTCCGAACCTCGCGTAGAAGTCCACCTGGTTGTCCACGGTGCCCGACACAATGACATCGGGATACCGATCCAATAGCGCCGCCATCCGGGTGGCATCCCAGGTTCCGTCCGCGAGCGTCCACCCCTCGTCATCGGTGTCGACGGTGCGAAGGCCGCGGCGCGCTAGCTCCTTCAGCAGCGTGGTCTTCCCCGTTCCCGACATGCCCGTTACCAAGACACTCGCCACAGCTGAACCTTATGCGGTGGCCCCTCGTTGACAGCAGGAGAAGAGTGAACACAACGGGAGGTGACGATGGAGCACGCAGCACGACGGATCATCGCCGGTTTGATCGCCGCCGGAGCGGCGCTCGCGGCCGGACAGCTCACGGCGGCAGCCATCGCGCCGGGATCTGCGCCCTACTTCGCTGTCGGAAACATGGTCGTCGACCACACCCCGGCTGCCGTGCGCGAATGGGTCATCGGGGCTTTCGGCACCTCCGACAAGGTGTTCCTATTCGCCTGCCTTGGTGCAGTGATCGCGCTATTGGCTGTGGTGGCGGCGTTCATAGAACACGGCTCGATGCTCATCGCGGCGCTCGGATTAGTCGGAGCAATAGCCGCCGCAACCCGACCGACGGCGGGATGGAGCTGGATTTGGCCCTCCGTGCTCGCTGCCGTGGTCGGAGTTCTCGCCCTGCGCGTCCTGATCGGCCGATCGAACGACGAGGACGCATCGGATCGGCGCAAGTTCTTCAGTGCGGCGGGGATTTTGGCGGTTGCCTCGGCAGGCACCTATTGGCTGGGCAGCCGGTGGAGCAAAGGCGCCGTCGTCGCCGAGGAACGTCGGGAGGCCACCCTGCCCGCGCCCGTCGTCCCCGCCCCGCCCCTACCCGTCGGCATCGACGTCAAGGGCGCGGTGCCCTACATCACCGACAACGCGGACTTCTACCGCATCGACACGGCCCTGCAGGTACCTCAGCTCACCACCGCGGAATGGCAACTCAACATTCACGGCATGGTGGACCGCCCACGGACCCTGACCTGGGCGCAGCTCACAGCGATGGCGGCGACCGAACGTGCCGTCACCTTGACCTGCGTCTCCAACGAGATCGGCGGCGACCTGATCGGCAATGCGATGTGGACCGGCTTCCCGATCAAGACGATCCTGGAATCCGTTGGGGTTCACGGTGATGCGGACATGTTGATGTCGAAGAGCGCGGACGGCTGGACCGCGGGCACACCGTTGGACGTGCTCACCGACGGCCGTGACGCCATCCTGGCCATCGCGATGAACGGGACACCGTTGCCTGTTGAGCACGGCTACCCGGTGCGGCAGGTGGTGCCCGGGCTGTACGGCTATGTGTCGGCGACCAAATGGGTTGTCGACTGGGAGCTCACCCGTTTCGACAGGGCGCGCGCGTATTGGACCGTCCGGGGCTGGTCGGCGCGCGGGCCCATCAAGACCGGCTGCCGCATCGACACACCCCGGGCCGGAGGGCGGCTGGGCACGGACACTCAGATCATCGCCGGGACGGCTTGGGCCCAACATCGCGGAATCACGAAGGTGGAAGTGCGCATCGACCAGGGACCGTGGCAGGAGGCGCGACTGGCGCCTGAGTACTCGATCGACACCTGGCGTCAGTGGTGGTTCCCGTGGGAGTCCACGCCCGGGGAGCATGTGGTGACCGCCCGGGCCACCGACGGGAGCGGCGCGGTTCAGACCGAGGAGAGTGCTCCGCCGGCACCCGATGGGGCGACCGGCTGGCCGAGCACGTTGATCAGAGTCGGCGGGTAATCCACCCCAAAAATTAGGTAGCCTCGCGCCGCCGTCGGGTCGGGGGGTCGGACGGTGGCGCGAGGCTACCCATGTATCGACACCTACTCCGGGAGCGTTACACGCATTTCAAAAGTTTTTTTCAGCGCGTCACCAGAACGGGAAAAACCCCGGTCACGGGAAAATTCCCGTGCCGGGGGTCCCGACAGCTGAACGAAATTAGGCTTCCAGGATCGCGGTCACACCCTGGCCGCCTGCGGCGCAAACCGAGATCAGGCCGCGGTACGTACCGGTGCCGCCGTTTTCCTTCTTCTTCTCGGCGAGCTGCTTGGCCAGCTGGGCCACGATGCGACCACCGGTCGCCGCGAACGGGTGCCCGGCCGCCAACGACGAGCCGTTGACGTTGAGCTTCGACCGGTCGATCGCACCGAGCGGTGCGTCGAGGCCGAGGCGCTCCTTGCAGTAGTCCGCCGACTCCCACGCCTGCAGCGTCGCGAGCACCACAGAGGCGAAGGCCTCGTGGATCTCGTAGAAGTCAAAGTCCTGCAGGGTCAGGCCGTTGCGGGCCAGCAGGCGCGGTACCGCGTAGGTCGGCGCCATCAGCAGACCATCCGGACCGTTGATGTAGTCCACCGCAGCGGTCTCGCCGTCGACGAAATAGGCCAGCACCGGGATGTTGTGCTCGGCCGCCCACTCCTCGCTGGAGAGCAGCGCCACCGAGGCGCCGTCGGTCAGCGGGGTGGAGTTGCCGGCGGTCATGGTGGCGTCGCCGTGCTTCACACCGAATACCGGCTTCAGGGTCGCGAGCTTCTCCACGCTCGACTTCGGGCGCAGGTTGTCATCGCGGTACAGGCCCAGGAACGGGCTGATCAGGTCATCAAAGAAACCGCGGTCGTAGGCGGCGGCCATCTTCTGGTGGCTGGCAGCAGCCAAGGCGTCCTGGTCGGTGCGCTTGACGCCGGCCTGCTTGGCGGTGATGGCGGCGTGCTCGCCCATCGACAGCCCGGTGCGGGGCTCGCCGTTCTGCGGAATGTCCACGCCGAGAGCGGCCGGCAGCTTGCCGAGCAGCTTGAGCCGGGTCACGTTGTCCTTGGCACGACGAATTGCGAGCAGGGTGTGGCGAAGATCATCACCGAAGTTGATCGGCGCGTCGGAGGTGGTGTCCACCCCGCCGGCCAGCACTGACTCGTAACGGCCGAACGCGATGCCATCGGCACCGACGATGGCGGCCTGCAGGCCGGTACCGCAGGCCTGCTGAAGGTCGAAGGCCTGTGTGTAGGGCGACAGCGGGCTGCCCAGCACCGACTCACGGGTGAGATTGAAATCACGGCTCAGCTTGAGAACAGCGCCGGCGATGACGGCGCCCAAACGCTCACCCTTGAGGTTGAAGCGGTCGGATGCGCCGGTGATGGCGGCGGTCAACATGTCCTGGTTGGAGGCGTTCGCGTAGGCGCCGTCCGAACGTGCGAACGGGATGCGGTTACCGCCGAGAACAGCGACGCGGCGCCGACCGTTGTTGTTGTCGGCAGACTTGGCGCGAGACGCGGAAGTCTTGCCGGTAGAGCTAGTTGCCACTTGTCTCTCCACTGTTAAGGGGGCAGGATTACCGAGCATTCTTACTCTGGAGTAAGTTCTTTGTCGAGTTCACCCTAGACCAATCACTTTGGACCACCACTAAGGAACGGCACATGTCCCCCAAGCTCACTGACGACCTCTACGCGCTGCTGGTCAACTCCGGGCCAGGCAACCTGCTCGCCGGCCGCCTGGGTATCCCGCAGCCCGAGAAGCTGCGCCGGTACAAGCAGGGCCAGCCCGCGCTGGCCGGTCCCGTGCTGATCGGCGGCGAGGGCCGTCTCGTCGAACCGCTGCGCGCCGCGCTGGCCGATGACTACGACCTGGTCTCCAATAACGTCGGCGGACGTTGGGCCGATAAGTTCGGCGCCCTGGTCTTCGACGCCACCGGCATCACCACCCCGGTCGAGCTCAAGCAGCTTCACGAGTTCTTCACCCCACTGCTGCGCAATGTCGGCAAGTCGGGCCGCCTGCTGGTCATCGGCACCACCCCGGACAAGGCCGCCACCACCGACGAGCGCATCGCCCAGCGCGCACTGGAGGGCTTCACCCGGTCGCTGGCCAAGGAGTTCGGCAACGGCGCCACCGTGCAGCTGGTGTACGTGCACCCCGATGCCAAGGCCGGTGCCACGGGCCTGGAGTCGACCGTCCGCTTCATCCTCTCGGCCAAGTCCACCTACGTGGACGGCCAGGCGTTCGTCGTCGGCGCCGACGACTCCACCCCGCCCGCCGACTGGGACAAGCCGCTGGCCGGCAAGGTCGCCATCGTCACGGGTGCCGCCCGCGGCATCGGTGAGACCATCGCAGAGGTGTTCGCCCGAGACGGGGCCGCCGTCGTCGCGATCGATATGCCCTCCAATGAACTCAGCGATCTGGCGACACGAGTTGGCGGAACGTCCTTGGCGTTGGACGTCACCGCAGCAGACGCCGTCGACCAGATCACCGCGCACCTCAAGGAGCACCACGGCGGCAAGGCCGACATCCTGGTGAACAACGCCGGTATCACCCGCGACAAGCTGCTCGCCAACATGGACGACGCCCGCTGGGATTCCGTGATCGCCGTGAACCTGCTTGCCCCGCAACGTCTTACCGAGGGACTCATCGAGAACGGCACCATCGGCAACGGCGGTCGCGTCATCGGCCTGGCCTCCATCGCCGGCATCGCCGGTAACCGTGGCCAGACCAACTACGGCGCCACCAAGGCCGGCATGATCGGCATCACCCAGGGGCTGGCCCCGTCGCTGGCCGAGAAGGGCATCACGATCAACGCCGTCGCGCCGGGCTTCATCGAAACCAAGATGACGGCAGCGATCCCGTTGGCCAACCGCGAGGTAGGTCGCCGCATCAACTCGCTAAACCAGGGCGGCGAGCCGGTGGATGTCGCCGAGACCATCGCCTACTTCGCCAGCCCCGCATCAAATGCGGTGACCGGCAACGTGGTTCGAGTGTGCGGCCAGTCCTGGCTGGGGGCGTAACGCCATGACGCAACCTTCCGGGCTTCGCAACATGGCCATGGCGGCCGTCGGGGCATTGCCCTTTATTCCACGTCCAGATGTGTTGCCGTCCAGGGTTGTTCGCACCCACGGCGTGCAGATCGATCCGGCCCACGTGGCGGCCTACGCACAGGTGACGGGCCTAAGTTTCTCCGACAAGGTGCCCGTCACGTACCCGTTCGCGCTGCAGTTCCCGTCGGTGATGGAGCTGGTGACGGGACTGGACTTCCCGTTCCCCGCGATCGGCACGGTGCACCTGGAAAACCACATCACTCAGCATCGCGCCATCACCGCGACCGATGTCGTCGACATCGAGGTGCGCGCGGAGAACCTGCGCGAGCACCGCAAGGGACTGTTGGTCGACATCGTCACCGACGTCTCCATCGGCACCGAGGTGGTCTGGCAGCAGACCATGACGTTCCTGCGGCAGCAACGCACCAGCCTGTCGGACGGTGTTAAGCCGGAGCCGCCCAAGGCCGTCAAGCTACCGCCGCCGAACTCGACGCTGCGGATCAGTGGCGGGCAGATTCGTCGGTACGCGTCGGTGGGCGGGGACCACAATCCGATCCACACCTCGTCGATCGGCGCCAAGGTGCTGGGCTTCCCGAAGGCGATCGCTCACGGAATGTTCACTGCCGCGGCCGTTCTCGGGAACATTCAGGGCGAGATCCCCGATGCGGTGCGCTACGACGTCAAGTTCGGCAAGCCGATCCTGCTGCCCGCCTCCGTGGGTGTGTGGATCGACAAGGACGGCACGGGCTCGTCGGCTGGCTGGGATATCGCCGTGCGTAATCCGAAGAAGGGTGACCCCCACCTGACCGGGACCATCAGCCCGCTCTGACATGCAACTCCCGAGGGCCCGCGACCGGTAATCCGGTCGCGGGCCCTTTCATTTTCGGAGCGGGAGCACGCCACGAAGTACCCGGCTTTAGGGAGACTGTTTTCAGCGCGCGCCCGCGTTATCGCCGATGAGTTGTCGGATCCGGCACGGTCATTACGTCTGATGGGTAGAGGACCCGACTAGATAGGAGCCATCATGACCACAACACTCAGCCCCCTTGAGACGGTCGCCGATGCCCGTGCCGCCCTGCACGAGGTTATCGGCCAACTGACCGAGGCCGATAACGACAAGCAGACACCCAATGCCAAGTTCACGGTCGCGCAACTCACCGAGCACCTGCAGAACTCGATCAAGCTATTGGGCGGCGCCGCCGGTGCCGATATCGCAATCATCTCCCAGGGCTCCATCGCGGACCGACTGCTCCCGCAGTCACAAGCGGCGGTCGACGCCTGGCAGCGTCGCGGCGTCGACGGGACGGTGACCCTGCCCATCGGCGAGTTCCCGGCCGAGGTGGCCGTTCGCATACTCGCCTCGGAATTCCTCGTCCACGCCTGGGACTACGCCGTCTCCACCGGCCAAAAATTCGCACCTCCGGAAGCCCTCGCGGCCAGTGCACTCGCATCAGCGCAGATGATCATCCAGCCCGAGCGGCGCGACGGTGACTTCTTCGCCGAGGAGGTATCGGTGCCCGCGGGCTCCTCGAACCTGGTGAGGCTCATCGCCTTCACGGGCCGCGACCCCGGGTGGTCACCGGCAAGCTAGCCCGGGTATTACTCACACTGATTACGACGGCTGCACTTCGGCGAATCGCTCGTTACGATCGCTCGTCATTGTGATGCAGCAAATCCAAGGAGTGAGTCGTGTCAGCGGACGAGGATCATCAGAAAACACCGTCCGTCGACTGGAGGGCGTTGCTGCGACAGCTCCCCTTGTTGAGCATCCTCGGTGTGGTCGCCGTCCTCTCGGCGGCCACCCTGGTAGTGGTCAAGAACCTTCCGGACCACAACACCAATCAGCTGCTCAACGTCTCATACGACCCGACGCGCGAGCTCTATAACGTCCTCGACGGCACTTTCACCAAGCGTTACAAAGACAAGACTGGCAAGACAATCGACATCAAACGCTCCAACGGTGGCTCGTCGCGGCAGGCACGCAGCGTTCTCGACGGCAGTCAGCGGGCAGACGTGGTGTCTTTGGCATCGGTCAGCGATGTGAACTCACTGAGCCTGCGCGGGCTCATCGCACCGAATTGGCAACAGCGGCTGCCCAACAATTCGGTGCCCTACACCTCGACGATCGTGTTCGTGGTCCGCAAGGGCAACCCGCACGGCATCCACGACTGGCCGGACCTGGCGAAAGAGGATGTCTCCATCGTCACCCCCAATCCACGCACCTCTGGCAATGGACAGCTCTCGGTGCTGGCGGCCTGGGGCTCGGTCGTGACGCGCGGAGGCACCGAAGCCGAGGCGCGCGCCTACCTGACGGCGCTGTTCCACAATGTCGCGGCGCTCGACAGCGGGGCCCGCGGGGCCACCAATACGTTCTCGGTCCAGAGGCTCGGTGATGTCCATTTGACGTGGGAGAACGAGGCGATCAACGAGGTCGATGCCAACAAAAATGAACTGGAAATCGTGTATCCGCCGGTCAGCATCCGCGCCGAACCAGCGGTCGCGTGGGTGGACGCCAATTTGGGCGACCCCAAGCGAACCGCGCTAGCCAAGGCGTATCTGGAGTACCTATTCACCGATGAGTCCCAGGAGGTCGCCGCGCAGCGAGGCTATCGACCATTCAAACCGGAAATCCTGGCCCGCCACCGCAATACGCTGCCCGAGATCACCTTGTTCTCCATCACGGCGATCGCCACCAGCTGGGACGACGCGCGTCAGAAGTTCTTCTCGGACAATGGAATCTACGAGACCATCCCGCGCACCACCAGCCGCGCATCCACCACTTTCGCCTCCGACAGACTAGGACGTTAGATGCCTTCGGCACTGCGCAGATTCGAGAACTACGACGCAAGCAAGGCCCGCCGCGATGTGGTCGCCGGCCTGACAGTTGCGGCGATATCGCTGCCACAGGGCATGGCCTACGCACTCATCGCGGGTGTCGACCCCAAGTACGGCGTCTACTCCGCGATCGTGGTCACCGCCGTCGCGTCGATCTTCGGGTCCTCGTCCCATCTGATCAACGGCCCCACCAGTGCCATATCGCTGCTGGTGTTCAGCTCACTGGCCTTCCTCGACCCGGAGAACCGCACCGGTCTGTTCGAAGCACTGTTCCTGCTGGGCCTACTGGTGGGCGCCATCCAGATCCTCATCGCCGTGTTCAAACTCGGTGACCTCACTCGCTACATCTCCGAATCCGTGATCATCGGGTTCATGGCGAGCGCGGCCCTGTTGTTGGCCATCGGCCAGCTGGCCAATGCGATTGGCGTGCGAGACAAGGGAAACGGGCACATGCAGGTACTGCACCGCGCCTGGCTCACCTTGTTGCACGGTGACGCCGTGAACTATCGCGCGCTGATTCTGAGCGTCTCGGCGGTGGTGCTGGCGGTGTTGTTGCGGCGAGTGGTTCAGCGCTATTCCCTACCGCAGATCGACATGCTGCTGGTGCTCATCGTCACCGCCATCATCGCGTACGCCTACGGATGGACGGTGCCGGACAGTACCGGACACACCGGAGTGAAGATCTCCGGCACCATCCCCGCGAGCCTCCCCGAATTCCATATCCCCGAGGTACAGATCGGCACGCTGGCCGAGTTGTCACACGGTGCACTCACCATCGCCTTCATCGGACTCATCGAGGCGTTGTCGATCGCCAAAGCCATTGCGCACCACACCGGGCAGCAGATCGACTACAACCGCCAGATCATGGCCGAGGGACTGGCCAATCTCGCTGGCGGTTTCTTCCAGAGCCTGCCCGGCTCCGGCTCACTGTCTCGTTCGGCCATCAATCACCAGTCCGGCGCGGCAACCCGATTCTCCGGAATCGTCAGCGCCGCAACGGTTGCCATTGCCCTCCTGCTGTTCGCACCCCTGCTGCGCTACATCCCCCAGGCGGCGCTGGCGGGTCTGCTGCTCGTGACGGCAGTACGCCTCGTCGATTTCCGGCGTCTCGCATACGCGATCAAGGCATCTCGATACGACGCCGGACTGGTTCTCATCACGGCGGTGACCGGCGTGGCTATCGACCTGGACACCGCGGTGGTGGTCGGCGTGGTGCTGTCGATTCTGCTGTTCGTGCCGCGGGCCGCCAAGCTCAAGGCCGCAGAGCTCATCGTCACCAAAGAGGGCGTCATCCGGGAGCGGGCCCCCGAAGAGTCCCCGGATGACGTCACCTCTGCTGTCGTCATCTACGACCTGGAGGGTGAGCTGTTCTTCGGTGCGGCACCCGAACTCGACCACTACCTCGAGACGCTGGAGGCCCGGATACGGGACGAAAATCTGAAGGTGGTAGTCCTGCGATTGAAACGAGTGCGCCACCCCGATGTCGTCTGCATCGAGCGTCTCGAACACTTCATCAGGGGGCAGCAGGGGCGCGGCGTGACGGTGCTGCTGGCCGGTGTACGCCCAGATTCACTTGCACTGCTACAGAACGTCGGGTTCACGCACTGGCTTTCGGCCGATCAGGTTTTCCCGGAAGAGGACCGCGAGTTCTCGGCGACGCTGAAAGCCGTTCGGTACGCGCAGGCCAGGTTGGCCGAAGCACCCTCAGATAGCGAAGCGAACCGGGAAAAGCTCTACTACCTGGTGTGACGCCCTAGGCGCGTTTGGCGGCTTGGGGGGCATCGTCCCGCGGGCGACCGCGCAGACCGCGCCAGCCGAGGTTGAGCAGGGTCTCCTTGGCGTCCGCGACCTTGATATCGCCGGTGGCCACCCGGGACGCGACGGCCTCGCCGCCACCGACAAGGGCCACGGCCATGGCGTCGTAGTCGGTATCGGGGTCGATCTCCGGCGAGGCGGCCTTGATGAGGCGAGCCACCAGTTCGATGATGCGGTCGCGCCCCTCGCGCACCTGCTTGGCGAACAGCTGGGTGCTGGTGGCCTGACCATAAATCACGATCCAGGATGCCCGGTGCATGTCGACGTAGTTGAGGAACGATACGACGGTGGCGCTCAACACATCTCGGGGTGTGCGTGTCAGGTCGATATCGCCGCGCACCGCCTCCACAAAGCGGCCGAGCTCGCGGCGCAGGCACGCGACGAAGAGGTCTTCCTTGGAGCCGTAGTACAGGTACAGCATCGGCTTGGAAATCTTGGCTGCCGCGGCGATGGCATCCATCGAGGTGTCCCGGAACCCGGTGATCGCGAACTCCTCGACCGCGGCGTCCAGCATCTGCTGTTCCCGGACGGCACGGGGCAGCCGCTTGGTACCACCGGCCATGCATGCCTCCGAGGTTGGGACGTCGACGCGAACTTACTCCAGAGTAAGCTACCGCGTGGTTCGACTATGGCACACCGTCCGTTGACCGCGGACCAGAAGAGAGTTTTTCCTCTGGACCGCAGGGTAGCGCGCAAACGTCACCCTCCTGATACCCCCACCCCGTACGATCCAGCGCGTGGACTTCACCCTCGCGCTGACCCCGGACCTCGTGGCCGTCTTCCTCACCTTGTTCGTCCTCGAGGTGGTCCTCGGCATCGACAACGTCATCTTCATCTCAATCCTCGCCAGCAAGCTGCCTAGCAGCCAGCAAGCGCGGGCACGCAATTTGGGGCTCACGCTGGCCATGGTCATGCGCGTGGGTCTGGTGTTCCTGGCGGGCTGGATCATCACACTCAAGGAGGACGTTCTCGAAGTGCTCGGCCACGGGTTCTCGGTCAAGGACTTCATCCTGATCGCCGGCGGACTATTCCTGGTGTACAAGGCTGTTCACGAGATACATCTCAAGCTTGAAGGAACCGGCGAGGAGACCGAATCCTCCACGGGGGCAGCCACGTTCAAATCCGTGCTGGTACAGATCCTCCTACTGGACCTCGTGTTCTCGCTCGACTCGGTGATCACCGCGGTGGGCATGACAAGCAACATGCTCGTCATCGTCACCGTCGTCGTGCTCTCGTTCGCGATCATGCTGTTCGCGTCGCGCTTTGTCTTCGCGTTCGTGAACCGGCACCCCACGGTCAAGATGCTTGCACTGTCCTTCCTGTTGCTCATCGGGGTGTTCCTCATCGCCGATGGGTTCGGCGTCAAGATCGACAAGGCAATGATCTACGGGCCGATGGCATTCGCCATCTTGGTCGAGGCACTCAACCTGTTGGCCGCGGCGAGAAAAGCCCGACAGCACAACACAACCCACGAGCCCGTCGCCCTGAAGCCCAGCTATCCGGGCGTGGATGAGTCCGTGGCCATCGCGGCAGCCACCTCCAATAGCCCCGATGCGGGTTCGGTGGGCCTGTCCCGAAAGCCGGTAAACGGCAAGGGCGGCGACACCCGCGCCGGTCTGGGCTAGCGCGGCGTCAGACGAACCCGCAGCTGTTCCAGGCCACGCAGCGAGCTGTTGGTCGTCCACGTGGGCGCGCCGTCGATGTCGATGCGATCGACACGATTGACCAGCTCGCGCAGCACCGCCTGACCCTCCATCCGGGCCAACCCCGCACCCAGGCACAGGTGCACACCCGAACCGAATGCCACGTGCTGACTGATCGGCCGGGAGGCGAGAAAACGGTCAGGATCGGCGAATTCGCGCGGATCACGGTTCGCGGCACCCCACAGCAGTGCGACCCGAGCGCCCGCAGGTATCACAGCATCGCCCACCACATAGTCTGCCGCCGCGGTCCGGTAGAAGTTCTGTATCGGCGAGGAGTAGCGCAGCTGCTCTTCCACCGCGCCGGGTATCAGGTCCGGGTCGGACCTGACGAGCTCGAGCTGATCCGGGTTCTCCGACATTGTCAGAAACATCGTGCTCAGTAGGTTGGTGGTGGTCTCGTTGCCGGCAAGCAGCAGCAACAATGCGAAGTAAAACAATTCGTCGTGGCTGATCTCCCCTTCACCGGCATCGGCAACAAGCTTGCCCAGCACGGTATCCGAGCCCAGCAGATTTCCCTTGCCGAGCTGAGTCATGAAGTAGTCGTGCAGGTGCCGGACGCCATTGAGAGTCCCTGGAACCTGCATGAGCCCCTTGGCGCTGAACTCGACATTGGCCACGCGCACCGACTCGTTGGACCAATGCCGAAAGAACGCCTCGTCTTCCGATGGTATGCCGAGGATGTGCGCGATCATCTGCATGGGCAGCGGAATAGCAAGGTGTTCAACGCTATCCACGCCAGGACTGTTGAGCAACCCGGTCATCAATTCGCCGGCGATCCGGTCCACCGTCGGCGCCCAGCCCTCCAAGGACCCACGCGTGAATCCGGGTAGTGCCTTGCGGCGCAGCTCAGTGTGCCGCGGCCGGTCCATGTTGAGCAGGACGGGCACCTCAAACCGGGCCCGTACCACGCCATCCCGATTGGACAGCAGCGCATCGTTACGGGCCGCCGCCCGCACATCCTCGTATCGGCACAAGATGAAGATGTTGCGTTTTCGGTTGTAGTGCACACGCCCGCCGGCAAGCAGCTCGCGATATCCCGGGTAAGGGTTGGCCGCCGTCTCCGGATCCATGGGGTCGAAGGCCGTCTCCTGCACCGCCGGGAACACGCGCCTCTGTACCTTGGCCCGCAGTTCGTTCGACGCATTGGTCATCAGGGATCGCACCACGGGCCTTGTGGTGGTGCAGACCAGCCGGACGTCGTGTTTGATCGTCATTTCAGATGGTCGACGAGTTCACCCTCGGCACCGAACAGCCGCTCCTGCCACTGCGTCAGGAGCGCGCTGGTATCGATGTCATCGGGATGAAATCCCTTGCGCATGAACGGCTTCATCTCTCGATAGAACCCCCGCAACAGGGGGCCCCGAACCACACCGATGGTCTCGCGCAGCACGCGCAGCGGCTGCCTTCTGCCCACCGGGTCGGTGGTCGCGATGGACACCCACGATGCGAGGACGCCGACCGGGAGCACGATATTCGACAGCACACGCATCATGTTGATACGCAACGTCTCCGATCCGCCGACCGCGCGGTAGACGTCGAAGGCGACCGACTTGTGCTCCAGCTCCTCGATGGCGTGCCAATTGAGCAGATTCTTGATCTCCGGGTCGGTCATCATGACCTGCAGCTCCGGGCGGCTCAGCACGTTCTCGGCCAGCACGGCGGTGAAGTGCTCAGCACCGACGGTGAAGGCTAGCAACAGATGCCGGAATCTGCGGCACCGGTCGGGATCCGGGTACTGCTCGTCGAGAAACTTCTCCATGCGTTCGGTGCCGTTCAGGATGTACTCGAACCACGCTGTGGGATACCCCATTTCGGCAAGTTGTTTGTTGAGATCCCGATGATGCAACCCGTGCGTCATTTCCTGTCCGATGAAGCCGGCGACACGCTTCTTGAGATCGGGATCGGCAATCTTGTCGCGATAGCGACGCACCGACCGGACGAAAATGTCCTCCCCTGGAGGGAATACGGCCGACAAGAACGCCACCGTGTGACTGAAGGCGATGTCGTTATCTGCGAAGTATCGCTCCGCGGACTCTGAATCCTCGAAGCGGAAGGCGATCCGCCGGGTCTTCGGGTAGCTCATCTGCGCCATAGCAGTCATGGGAATCCTCTCCGTTGACGTTCCACACACAAACGTAACGGAAGTTTCCGTAACGGACAAGGGTGTAGCCTTTAAGGCCTGATGGAACTGACGATCGACCAGCTGGCGCAGCGGGTGGCCATGACGGCGCGCAACATCCGCGAGTGGCAGACGCTTGGGCTGGTACCCCCGCCCGAGAAGCGGGGCCGCGTCGGCATCTACTCCGACGATCACATGGCGATCATCAACCACGTCAAAAACCTGAAATTGCAGGGCTTTCCCCTTGATGTCATCCGCCGCATCATCGATACGGGCGGTGGCTCGGAGGACAGCGTCCGCAAGATGGTCACCGAGGCGCTGAGCCCCTTCTCCACCGGCGAGCCGGTGGTCATGGCACGTGCGGAGCTGATTGCACGGATCGGAGAGGGCGCCGATGTCGCGCTCACCGGCGTGGGACTGGTTTCCGACGTCGACGACACGACCGTCCTGGTCCGGGATCCGGAGACTCTCGACTCGATCGGGCTGCTGATCTCCTCGGGCATGACCCTGGCCCGCGTCGCCGAGACGCTGCGCGAGGTCGACCGGTTGCAGCATCAGATTGCACAGCTGCTTCTCGGCGCCTACGTGGCCGACGTGTGGCAGCCCTTCGCAGCGTCCGGCTACACCTCCGAGAACTGGGACAGATTTGCCGAAAATGCCTCACAGGCAAAGCAATTGACAGTCAAGCTGGCGTCGCGGCTGTTGACACGTGCCCTGGACGACACCGTCGACCCCATTCTCCTGGAACAGGCCAACGAGGCCGAAGCGGTGCTAAAACGCGACCGCCCGGCCTCGTCGGCCTAGCATCAGTCGACCTCGCCGCAGCCTCGATCCAGGCCGCGCACCTCGATGGGACACCACACGGCACGGGACACCTCGGCCGCCCACTGCTGGGCCTCGGCCAGCGTAGGAACATCAATGATGCTGAATCCGCCGAGCTGTTCCTTGGTCTCGGTGTACGGCCCGTCGGTGGCGGTATGTCCGCCCGCACTGGCGGTCACGATGGTGGCGGTGTCGGCGGGTTGCAGTCCGGCCGCGAACAGCCACACCCCGGCCTCCTGCATGCGGCGGGTGACGGCCTGCACGTCAGCACCGATGGTTTCCAGCGCCGCGGCGTCGGGCTGAACAGCGCCGGGCGCATAGACAATCGACAACAGGTAGCGGCTCATGTCAGGCCTCCTCGCCCTGGAAGGGACGTACCTCGACGGGCCCTTCGCAGGCCGCGGAGGCTCCGGTTGCCCAGGTGAGCGCGGCGTCGAGGTCGGGGACGTTGATGATCCAGAAGCCGCCGAGGTGCTCCTTGGTCTCCAGGTACGGCCCGTCGGTGGTGGTGACCTTGCCGCCCTCGTTGCGCACCACTGTCGCATCGGAGGGTTCGGTCAGCCCATTGGCGTACACCCAGATACCGGCCTCTTTCATTGTCTCGTTGAACGCGCCCACCTGCGCCATCATCCGCTCGGCATCTTCGTCGCTCATGATGGGCGAGTTCGCGCAGTAGCCGTGGACCGCGAGCAGGTATTGCTTCGTCATTGATGAGCCGCTCGCGCGAAGACCTTCGGTCATGGTGGTTCCTCCTGTGTGGCGGGCCGCCCGTCTGGCTTCCCTTCAACCTCACCACGAATAGACATCTTCGGAATCGACATCTCATCGAATAGTCAACAAGAAATCACCGACAGCCGTTCTAGGAGCCGTGTGCTCCGAGCTTGTTGTTGAGGTACTCCTGGCGACCGGCTCGGCGCGCGATTTTTCCGCTGCTGGTGCGCGGGATTGCGCCGGCTTGAACCAGTTGGACATCGGCGATGGGCAGGGCATGCCGACGGGAAACGGCGGCGCGGATCGCCGCAACGATGGGGCCGGGTTCAGCTCGTCCGGCTCCGGCTGCCCGTTCTGCGACGATGACCAATCGCTCTCCGATGCCATCGCCCGCGTCGACACCCGTGGGCAGCTCGCTCGCCGGCACCGAGAAGGCCGCCACGAAACCGCGCCGAACCACCGGGGACGCCTCTTCAACAGTGGCTTCAATGTCGTGGGGGTAGTGGTTACGGCCGTCCACGATCACCAGATCTTTGACGCGGCCGGTGATGTACAGCTCGCCATCGACATAGACACCGAGGTCGCCCGTGCGGAACCAGATGGCGCCCGGTTCGGTGCCTGCGGCGTGGCTGCCCTCGTCGAGGCGGGCTCGCAGCTTGTTACGGAAGGAATGCTCGGTCTCCTGGGACCGTCCCCAGTACCCCCGCCCGATGTTGTTGCCGTGCAACCAGATCTCGCCAATCTGCTCGTCGGGCAGCTCCGCCTCGGAGCCGGGGTTGACGATGACCGCCCACTGGCTGCGTGCGATCTGCCCACAGGACACCTGCGGCATCGCATTCTCATGACCAGCATCCACGCGCGCGATGTACCCGGCGCCCAACTGCTCACGATCCACATAGATGACGGAGGGCTCCGCGTCCGGAGCAATGGAGGAGACAAACAGCGTCGCCTCGGCCATACCGTAGGAGGGCTTGATCGCGTTGGGCGGCAATCCATATGGGCCGAAGGCCTCGTTGAACTTGCGGATCGAGGCGATGCTGACCGGCTCGGAGCCGTTGATTAGTCCGGCCACCTTGCTCAGGTCCAGGGTTTCACCCTCCTTCGGCATGCCGCGCTCGGCCGCAAGCTCGAAGGCGAAATTGGGGGCCGCGCCGAAGGTGCGCCCAACATGAGATACGGCCGCGAGTTCCTTGATCCAACGGCCCGGCCTGCGCACAAACGACATCGGCGACATCAACGTCATCCGGCCACCACACAGCGGGAACATGAGCATGAGCAGGCCCATATCGTGGTAAAGCGGCAACCAGCTCGCTCCCCGGACGTCCACGTCCAGGCCAACCGAGATGACCATCTGGATCACGTTGGTCATCACCGCACGATGGGTGATCTCCACACCGGCAGGCACTCGAGTCGAGCCCGATGTGTACTGCAAGTAGGCAATGTCGTCGGTGTCCGGGGTTACCCGAACGTACGTCGCGCCCACGGAGTCCGGCACACCATCGACGGCCAGCACCCTGGGGCGACGCTCACGCGGAAGCCTGCGGATGAAACTGCTGACGGATTCGGCGGCCGCCTCGTTGGTAAGGACAACGGTCGGTTGGGCGTCTGCGAGCACCGCGTCGAGCCGTTCGGCGTGCCCGGGAAGCTCCGGGGCGAACAAGGGCACCGCGATACTGCCGGCCTCGATAGCGGCGAAGAAGCCGATGACGTAATCGATGCCCTGTGGGGCCAGAATCGCGACCCGATCCCCCGGCTTGGTCACCTGCTGAAGCCTGGCTGCAACCGCACGAGAACGGGCACGAAGCTGTGGCCAGTTCAGGTCGATCGGTTCGCCGTCCGGGTTAGTGCTGAAGTCCACGTAGCGATAGGCAAAAGTGTCGTGCTCCCCGTCGACGGCGCACTCCAGATAGTGGTTGACGGTATAGCCGTCCGGTAAGGAAATGGCGCCCGCCTCGTCCAGATACTCCTGGACATGCAACCCCGACACAAGTGACTTCATCGCAAACCTCCGCGTAGCGGTAACCACGACAGCCGGTCAACAAGCAGCAATGAATAAGCCATCACGCTTTGCTACGGTCCCGACCGAACGTAGGTGGTACGTGACGTACCAGTAGCAAATGGTACTCGATGTCCCACTAAGACGCCGCGTCTAAAAAGGCCCAAGCGCACATTGTTCGCTGTGCGATGTGGCACCCCGACATGGCGATGTGACGGGTACAACCACCACGAACGTTTTCAGCATTCCCTTCCCGCCGCCACGCTATTAGACTCGTGACAAATAGCATCCAACGTCGGAGGCAGATATGCGGGCCAGGGATCGATTCAAGTACTGGTCGCGATGGGTGACGATGCATGGCATCAGTCGCGCCGCGCTACTCACCCAGGTACGCAAAATGCCGCTGGCGGACTTCCTACTCGGTCCGGACCGGGCCGAGAATCACTACCGATACATCGAGGCGATCCGGGCACGCGGACCAATCGCTCCCACCCGCGCGACCGGCCTCGTGTTCACCGGGCTGGAACTGACCCGGGAGATCCTGCGGGACAACCGCTACGTCACGGCCGCACCGAACAACCTTCCCTCCCCCGTACTCCCTCCCCGCCTCTCCCGATGGATTTACGCCAAGACCGAGCCCGGCCTGCCCAACCCGGTGGAGCCGCCCGCCATGTTGGCCGTGGACCCGCCGGAGCACACCCGGTTCCGCAAGCTGGTATCCAAGGCATTCACGCCACGTGCGGTGAGCAAGTTGGAGGACCGCGTCCGCGAGGTCACCGTCGAACTGCTGGACGGCCTGGAACAGGGCGCGAGCGCCGATCTCCTCGAGGACTACGCCTCACAACTTCCCGTTGCCATCATCGCCGAAATGCTGGGCGTGCCGCGCACCGACGCCCCCTTCCTGCTCCAGTGGGGCAACCACGGCGCCACGCTGCTGGATGTCGGAATGCCTTGGACGGCATACCGAGACGCTACTCAAGCACTGACCGAGATCGACTCATACTTCGACGCCCACCTGATCCGGCTACGTAAGGAACTCGCCCAAGACCCCACGATCGACGGCATCCTGGCCAGCATCGTGCGCGACGGCGGCCTGGACGATCGCGAGCTCAAGGCCACCATGGCACTGCTGCTGGGCGCCGGCTTCGAGACCACGGTCAATCTGATCGGCAACGGCATCGTGGCCCTGCTGCGTCACCCCGAGCAGCTCGCATTCCTCCGCGAGAACCCGGACGGATGGCCCAACGCCATCGAGGAGATCCTGCGGTACGACTCCCCCGTGCAGCTCACTGCCCGCGTGGCCACCCAGACCATTCAGTTCCCCGGCCATACCCTCGAAGCCGGAGCCATGGCGGTGTTGCTGCTCGGCGGAGCCAACCGCGATCCGGCGGTGTTCGACCAGCCCGATGTCTTCGACGTGTGCCGCACCAACGCGCGTGAGCATGTCGCCTTCGGCAGCGGCATCCACGTCTGTCTGGGGGCGAGTCTTGCCCGGATGGAAGGGGTCGTGGCGTTGCAGTCGCTCTTCGAACGCTTCCCTGACCTCGCCCTCGCCGCCGATCCAACCCCCGGCGAACACGTCAACCTGCACGGCTTCGGAAGCCTGCCGGTGAACCTCGGGCGCGCCCGGGTGCGCGCTAGCAGCTAATCTCGATACTGCCCGGTGTCATTCGGCACCGAGCGAACCGACACGGGGATCGGACGGGATGTACGACCGGATCAAACAGCGCACCCATTGGACGGTGACGCACGGGATAGCCCGCGCGTACCTGAAAACGGCTGTGCGCAGCGGCGAACCCGTTGCCCGGCTGGGCATCGATACCGCTCATGCCGCGGACATCTATTCGTTTATCGACACGATCCGTAGCCGCGGACGGATGTCGCAGTTCGGGGATGGGTGGGTCACCGCGGACGCACAGATCGTCCGAACGATCTTCCGCGACAACCGGTTCGTGACGTTCAAACCCGAGCACCGGTCCTTGTCGCCGATCGCGCAGCGACTGGCCGCGTGGAGCGATCCCCGGCTGCTCAACCCCGCCGAGCCCCCATCGATTCTGATCACCGATCCGCCCGACCACGGGCGACTGCGGCGTCTGGTCGCCGCCCCGTTCACGCCGCGCGCCATCGAGGGTCTGCGCGGGCGCATTCAAGACGTCACCGATGCTCACCTTGACGAACTCCAGCAGCGTCCGCATCCGGACCTGATACCCGACTACACCGCAAAGATCCCGATTGCCGTGATCGGCGAGATGATTGCCGTACCGCCGAAGGATGACTCGCAGCTCTACGCGGCCATGAATCGCGCAATCAAGCTGATCGCGACCACCGCACCGCCCTGGCGTGAATATCAAGACGGTACAAAGGCGTTACGTGAGATCGATGAATACCTGGAGCAGCACGTCGCTCGACTGCACCGTGATGGAACCGAAAGCGAACTCGCCGCAGCACTTCTCGGCAGCGACCTGAGCCACTTCGAACTCAAGATGTTCTTCGCGGTGTTCCTGGGGGCAGGCTTCGTCACCACCACACACCTGATGGGCAAGGCGATCGTCACCCTGCTGCGCCATCCCGACCAGCTGGCCGTGCTGCGCACGCAACCGGACCTGTGGCCCAACGCCGTCGAGGAACTCATGCGCTACGACACGTCGAATCAGTGGTCGGCCCGCGTCGCCACCGAGACCGTCGAGATCGAGGGGCACACCATCGAGGCGGGCCAGTCCGCGCTGCTGCTCCTCGGCGGGGCCAACCGCGATCCCGCGGCCTTCGAGAACCCCGACGTGTTCGACATCACCCGGTCGAACGCACGCGAAAACATCACGCTCGGCACGGGAATTCACGTATGCCTGGGCCAGGTGCTGGCGCGCGTCGAACTACAGATCGCTCTGCGCTCGCTCTTCGAGCGGTTCCCGAAGCTGGCACTGGCCGGCGAGCCCCAGTACTTCGACGGGATGGGCATTCACGGGTTGCGCAGCCTGCCCGTGACACTGGGGATCTAGCCGCAGGCGGGGACGCCCTTGTAAGCCAGCACCCGGCGCACCGAGGCGTTGATCGAGTCGGCGTTCAATTCACCTGCGTTATAGGCCGATTCGAGCCGATCCAAGACCGCACCAACCTTCTCGGTGCTCACCCACAGCGCCCAGTCGACGCCCGCCTTGATCGACTTAAGCACCGCCTCCTCAATGGGGAAGCGATCAGTGATCGCGGCCATCGAGGAGAGGTCGTCGGTAAAGATGACACCGTCGTACGCTGGCGCGCCATATCCGGTTCCCTTGCGCAGCAGGTCCACTACGGCGGGGCTCAGGCTGGAGGGTTCGTCACCAGTGAGCCCGGGCACCTGCATGTGACCGATCATCACGGCAGCACCGCTGGTCACCAACGAGCGATACGGCACCAAATCGTTGTCCTGCAACTGATCCAGCGGCGGGGTCACCACGCCACCGGTATGCGAGTCGCCAGATGCGTGGCCGTGGCCCGGAAAGTGCTTGACCACGGTCCGCACGCCGCCGGCCTGATATCCACGCACGGCGGCCTCGGCGTATTCGGTGACCTTCTGCGGATCGCCACTGTACGAGCGATCTCCGATCGCGCCGTCGGGATCGCCGTCGGTCACGTCGGCATCGGGGGCGAAATCGATGGTGACGCCCAAGTCCTTCATCTTTTGGCCACGTTCCTGGCTGAGCGCCTGCACCTGCTCCGGTGTCTGGGTCGCGGCCAACTCTCGGGCGGACGGGGCGGGGCCGATGAGGTCCTTAAGCCGCGACACCCGGCCGCCTTCCTCGTCGACACTCACCGCGGCCGGGATCGGGCCCGCAGTGACGACGTCGTGCAGGGAGCCATCGGTCAGCATGCCCTTGGTGGTCCAGCTACCGATGAAGATCCCGCCCACATGGTGATCACGTACCAGCGCGCGGGCGTCGTCGGCGTCCTTGACACCCACCATGAGCAGTTGAGCCAGCCTGTCGCGGGTGCTCAGGCAGGCCAGATCGGCGGCGGGTGCCGCCGTGACCGGGGCCTGTGCCTTCGACGAGGGTGCAGGCGACTCCTTGGCCGGCTCCGGCGTACTGCCACTACACGCGGTGAGCGCCGTGACGACGAGGCCGGTCAGCACTGTCCCTGCACGCATTCTCATGAGGCCATGGTGTCATGAACCGGTGTCGAGCCGGGCCAGCCGGTCACCGAGGTACCCGCGGAAAACCTCATTATCAGTGAGTTCCAAAGCTTTTCGATAGGCATCGGCCGCTTCCACGTCTCGGCTCAGTCGCGAGAGCAGATCGGCGCGGGCCGCGTGCAGCGGGTAATAGCCGTCGAGGTCGTCTCGCAGCGATTCGATGGCGTCCAGCCCGGCCTGTGCACCGTCGCGTTCGGCGACGGCCACCGCGCGGTTCAGCGCGACAACAGGCGTCGGGGTAACCACCATCAGCTGGTCGTACAGCGCAACGATCTGGCGCCAGTCCGTGGACGGCGCAGTGGGCGCGTCATCATGCACGGCATTGATGGCGGCCTGGATTTGGTAGGGACCCGGGGCGTTGCGCCGCAGGCAGCGGCGCACCAGTTGATGGCCCTCGTCGATCATTGGGTGGTTCCAGCGGGAGCGATCCTGATCGGCAAGCAGCACCAGCGCATCGTCGTCGTCGGTGCGCGCGGGGCGGCGCGCCTCCGTTAGCAGGAGCAATGCCAGCAGGCCCAGCGCCTCAGGTTCATCGGGCATCAGGTCCGCCAGCACGCGTGTCAGCCGAATCGCCTCGGCGGACAGGTCTGTGTGCGTCAGCGAGGCACCCGAGGACGCCGCATAGCCTTCGTTGTAGACGAGGTAGAGCGCGGCCAACACCGACGACAGCCGCTCCGGAAGTTCGTGATCCGCGGGTATCCGGTACGGAATTCCCGCCGACGCGATTTTCTTCTTGGCACGTGTAATACGTGCCGCCATCGTCGATTCGGACACCAGGTAGGCATTGGCGATCTCCGGCGTGGTGAGCCCACCCAGGAGGCGCAGTGTCAGCGCGACCTGCGCCTCGGGGGACAGCGCCGGATGACAGCAGGTGAAGATGAGCCGCAGCCGGTCATCCTGCACCGGACCGACCTCTTTTGGTTCCGGCTGTTCCTCGTCGAGAAGCGTTGCCTCGCGGGTGAGTTCGTCGCGCCGCTGGTCGCGGCGAAGTTTGTCGATGCCACGGTTGCGAGCAGTGGTGGTGATCCACGCGCCGGGATTGGGTGGCACTCCGTCCCGCGGCCACTTCGCGATGGCCACCTCGAACGCCTCCTGCACGGCGTCCTCCGCGAGGTCGATGCTGCCGAAGTAGCGGATCAACGTCGCCACCGTGCGGCCGTACTCCTCGCGGAAGATACGACCGATCTCCTCTTGCGCCACGGGTCAATGGTGCTCCTCCGGTCTCGTGTGCCCCGCAGAAACCACGAACGGGAGACATCCAAATCGACAGCGCGCGACAATTGGCTCATGGCCTACGACGAAGACCTGGTTGAGCGCATCCGCGAAGTGATCGCCACGACCAAGGGCGTCACCGAGAAACGGATGTTTGGCGGGCTGGCGTTCCTGGTGGACGGGCACATGACCGTGGCCGCCAAGAACGGGGACGGGCTGCTGGCGCGCTGCGATCCCCACGACACCGAGGCACTGGTCACCAAGAACCACGTCAACCGGATGGTGATGGGCGGGCGCGAAATGAACGGCTGGCTGAGCGTCGACGCCGAGGGCGTGCGCACCAAGCGACAGCTGGAGCCATGGGTGAAGCGCGCGCTGGCCTACACGGCCTCTCTGCCGCCCAAGTAGCCGACGCCGAGAGTGAAGTTATTGCGGGAAAACCGCCGAAATCCCGCAGTAGCTTCACGCTCGGCGAAAGGGAGCGACTCAACCGCCGCGCAGCACCATCAGTTTCTGCATGTCGGCCAGCCCCTGCTCTTGCGCCTGGCCCAGGAAGGTCGGCAGCGGTGCCCGTACCTCGGGTAGCACCTCGTTGTCGATGAGCCCCTGCAGCTCGGCTTCTTTTCCGCCGCGGCCTGCCTGGTTCTCAACCTCCTGCAAACCGGAAGATGTTGCATAGTCATAGAATTCGCGGTCGATCGGCCGCGAGGTGTCGATCTGGATGCCGCCGGGTTTCCAGTACGAGTAGGTGGCCAGCTTGGCCTCCGCGGTACGGACCGCGACGATGTGGCTCGGCGCCGAGGTGGGGATCTCGGTGGGCGCGTCCTCACCCATCACCGCACCGATCCGGGGATCCTTGAGGAGGGTGACCATCTCCTCCACGGACATGTCGTCGGTGACGTGCGCGATCCACTTACGCCCTGCCGCATTGTTTTTGGCGATATCCGCGATATCGGCGCGCGCGGCGAGATACGAGTACCGCGAATCCGAACGCCACCCATTGCCGCCGGCGCCGATAGTCAGCAGCAGGGGCGCGAGGTCGACACTGGAGGTCAGCTGGGTGCGCGTTTCCCCCGGTTTCGGAGTCAGCACACCGTGCGGATCGCGAATGTACAGCGGAACCCGGATGGATTCCTCATACGCCGCGGCCCCTTTCCCGCGCAGCCCATGCGAGCCGGCGTACTCCCCGTGATCGGAGGTGAAGACGACGACCGTGTTGCGCTCAACCTCCGGACGTGACGCCAGCTTGTCGAGCACCCGGCCGATCTGCGCATCCACCTGCTGTTGCAGCCACAGGTACATATCCAGGCAGCGCGCCCACTGCCGGGCGACATCGGGTCCGGAGTACGTCACGGCGCCCGTCATGATCGGCGACATGAAGTTGGCGTAGTCGATCTGCAGCTGCGGCTTGCCGCGCCGCAGCAACTCGTCTGGTGTCTCGAAGTTGACGGGTGTGGCATCGAACCACTGCGGAACATCCTCGGGGAGCGGATTTTTCGGCCACCAGCAGATGTCATGCGGGTTCACCAGGGATACGGTGGTGCACCACGGACCCTTGCCGCCGTCGGTGTCGAACCATCCGGCGAACTGGTCGACGATGCCCGGATCCTTCTGCAGTCCTTGATTCGGCATGCCGTTGGGCGAGGGGAACGTTCCACCGGAGAAGCCGTGCGCGTCAAGCCCTTCGGGCGTGTTGTCGCTCCAGTTGCCCAGGTGCCACTTACCCCACCACCAGGTTCGGTAGCCCTGCTGGCGCAGCATGGTGCCCCAGGTCGGAAACTGCGGAGCCAGGCTGGACTCACTCGGCCCCTCACCAGTGAACAGGCATCCGGTCTGATGTGAGTACAGCCCCGTCGTCATGGCGCCCCGTGACGGAGTGCACATGTTAGACGCCGTGTAATGCGACGCGAAAGTGACACTGTCCCTTTGTAGTCGGCTGAGGTTCGGCAAGATATTGGCGAGCTTCTGGACATCGGGGAACCATTGCGGGGCGCGCATCTGATCGACCACGATCACCAGGATGTTCGGCTTGTCTCCACCGGATGCCGAGGAATCACTGCGTCCGGGCCTTCGGAGCAATTCATATCCGCCGAAACCGGCCGCGGCGGCACCCGCCGCGATCGCACCCGAAGTAAGTACAGTCCTGCGGTTGAGCTCGGCCATGCGTCCAACGTAGCCGCGATTCCTGGGAATTGACCGGCGAGCTTTGGTGACGGGGAACTACGGATGCACCGGTGCCGAAGGGGGCGTGGGCACCGCGGGAACGGCTGACGACCCGGGCGGTGGGGCAAGGGGTGCCTGTCCCGGAGCCGGTGGCACCATCGGGGGCGGGGCCCCCACCGGAGGCGCCGGCGACGGAGCCGGTGGTTGAGCTGGCGCCGGGGCAGCCGGGGGCTGCGTGCCCATGACCTCGATCTCGCTCACCGACACCAGGCCGTTGAACGCATCCTGACGCTGACCGCTCTTGTTCACGATCGACACACCAGGTTCGGTGGCCTCAATGACCATGGTCACCGAATCGGTCACCACGTTCACCTTGATGCTGGCCAGCGCACGGCTCACCGGCACCTGCTGCTTGACCGAGCTTCCGTCACTGAATTCCCAACGCACCCTGGTGATCTTGCGATTCTGGGCAAAGCGGTCGGACCCGTCGATATCGGTCTTGGCGTATCCGGGGATCAATCCGACCGAGGTGACGAGCATCGGGTGCTCGAATTTCGTCGTGATCGACTGGCCGTCTTGTTCCTTCCACTGGCACCGCCATGCGGTGAGTGGGTCGTTGTCGAACGCCTTAGCGGGGTCGTAAACATACTTCGCCCCATTACTGTCGGTACCGTCCTCGGCCTGAACGCAATTGGTAGTGATGTCCACCGGTTTGAGGGGGCCCGACGGCGGCGGTAGCGGCGCCGTGGTGGTCGACGCGGAGCTGCTGGTGGTCTTCGGGTCGTTCGCGGGGAGCATCCCCTGCGTCTGTTCGGGGGAGCCGTTGGGACGCACCGCCATGTATCCGACATAGCCGAGTCCCACGATCACGAGCAGACCGGCCAACGTCGCGAAGGCCATGATGATCCCGCGATGGGATCGGGCGTTCGGGTCACGCCACGGATCGGAGAATTGCACCTGCGCCGCTAGATGCGGCGGGCAGCCGGGCAGCTGAGCCAGTGCCTCACGCAGATCCGGGCGCGTGTGCCAGAGACGCAACAGCTGATCCTGCGGTAGCGCGGGGTTGTGCGCGGCGGCGAACTCCGCGTCGTAGTCCGGCGCCGGTCCGTAGTTGTAGGGACCGGTCATGGGCGGCCATTATTCCGCACGAATGGGCTCGTGCGACCACTTGTGGCCACCCGCCATGCCGGGCTCTTAACTGTTCAACACGATCGGGACAGCTCGCAGCAACGCCCGACATGACCGAGGGGCTCCTCGCTGTCCGCCCGCCGATCCCCCCGGCGATAGTCGTCGAATACCGCGGAGGCGCCCCCACCAGCGCACGGAGTGGCCGCCTGCCGCCGTTCTGTGCGCGCCGGTGATACCGATTCCGTCCTTGCGGTCTGACTGCGGGTTATCACGGCCGAATAGAACGAACAGCAGGCGTGCTAGTTTGGCCGCTGATACCTGCGTGACCTAGAGGAGCTCCGATGACCAGATTTGTGGTGCCAGCCGCCGCGAGCGTGCTGATCGGTCTGCTACTGGGCGCCGCCGCCGTCTTCGGTCTGACGTTGTCGGTCGAGCAGGACAAGAAGCCGGCCGTAACTGGGATCGATCCGGCGACGGCAATCCTCAACCGGCCCGATTACGGCAACCGGAGCTGATCTTCTCCCAGCCGCCCGGCGGCGGTTGGCGGCACACCGCCGCGCACGTCATGACCTCACCCCGCCTTGACTCCACCCCGCTGAGCCGACGATGGCTGGCGGTGGCGTCCGCACTGTTCCTACTGCTGACCTTTGCCCAATCACCTGGGCAGATTTCCCCGGACACCAAGCTTGATCTGGCGATCAATCCGCTGCGGTTCGCCGCGCGCGCGCTAAACCTGTGGAGCAGCGAGCTGCCCTTCGGACAGGCACAGAACCAGGCGTACGGGTACCTCTTTCCGCACGGCGCGGTCTTCTCCCTGGGGCACCTTCTCGGGGTACCGGCCTGGGTGACACAGCGACTGTGGTGGGCGCTGCTCGTGGCAGCCGGGTTCTGGGGCATCATCCGCGTTGCCGAGGCGCTCGGCATCGGTACCCGCGGCTCACGGATCATCGCCGCGGTGGCGTTCGCGCTGTCACCGCGGGTGCTGACGACTCTGGGCGCCATCTCCTCCGAGACGCTGCCCATGATGTTGGCCCCGTGGGTCCTGTTGCCGATAATCCTGACGTTCCAGGGCCGCATATCGCCGCGGCGGGCCGCGGCACTGTCGGCCGTCGCAGTCGCGTTGATGGGCGCGGTCAATGCCGTCGCCACGGCCCTCGCGTGTGGAGTTGCCGTCATTTGGTGGCTGGCACACCGGCCGAACCGGACCTGGTGGCGATTCACGGCATGGTGGATTCCCTGCCTGGCGCTGGCCACTTCGTGGTGGATCATCGCGCTGCTTATCTTCGGCAAGATCAGCCCACCGTTCCTGGACTTCATCGAGTCCTCCGGCGTCACCACGCAATGGACGTCGCTGACCGAAGTACTGCGCGGAACCGACAGCTGGACACCATTCGTGGCCCCGACTGCGACGGCGGGTTCCTCGCTGGTCACCCAGTCGGCCGTCGTAATTGCCACCGCCATGGTGGCCGCCGCCGGCATGGCGGGACTGGCGATGCGGGGCATGCCGGCGCGCGGACGGCTTGTCGCGATACTGCTGGTGGGACTGGTGCTGCTGACCGCCGGCTACACCGGTGCACTCGGTTCACCGGTGGCCCAACAGATTCAATTCTTTCTGGACGCCAACGGCACCCCGTTACGCAATGTGCACAAGCTTGAGCCATTGATCCGCCTACCGTTGATTCTCGGCCTGGCACATGCGTTGGCGCGGATACCGCTACCAGCGAGTGTCCCTGTGCGCGAATGGCTTGCGGCATTAGCGCGCCCGGAACGCAACCGGGCCGTGGCCGTCGGGATCGCGCTACTGATGGCGCTTGCGGCAAGCACATCGCTGGCCTGGACGGGCCGGCTGGTGCCCCGCGGCGGATTCGACGCGATTCCCAACTACTGGCAAGACACGGCGCGCTGGCTCGCCGACCACGACGATGGCGGGCGGGCGTTGGTAGTGCCGGGCGCCCCGTTCGCGATCCAGACCTGGGGCCTCACCCGCGACGAGCCTCTACAGGCCTTGGGTAAAACGCCATGGGGGGTACGTGATTCCATCCCGTTGACGCCCCCCGAGACCATCCGCGCCATCGATTCGGTGCAACAGTTGTTCGCCGCCGGGCGCCCGTCCGACGGGCTGGCCGACACCCTGGCTCAGCAGGGCATCTCCTACCTGGTGGTGCGCAACGATCTTGATCCTGATACCTCCCGTTCCGCGCGGCCGATCCTGGTGCACAACACCATCGAGGGCTCTCGCGGGCTGACCAAGGTCGCCGAGTTCGGCGATCCGGTCGGTGCTGGAACGGTGGAAGGCTTTGTCGCCGATAGCGACCTGCGACCACAGTATCCGGCGGTCGAGATCTATGCCGTCTTCCAGCACGAGAAGCATTACGGTGATCCATATTTCGCGGATGTCGATGCTATGCCGCGGGTGGCGGGTGGACCCGAGGCCCTGCTGCGCCTGGGTGAGCGGCGCCGCCAACTCGGCCAGCCACCGTTGGGTCCGGCCCTGCTGGCCACCGATGCCACGAGGGCCGGCCTGCGTCCTGGGCCCGCGATGGTCACCGACAGTCCACTGGCTCGCGAAACCGACTACGGGCGCGTCGACGACCATTCCTCGGCCATCCGCGCCCCCGGAGATAAACGCCGCACCTTCAACCGTGTCCCTGACTACCCGGCCAGCGGGGTTCCACTCGTGAACGGCAGCTGGACGGGCGGAACCATCACCGCGTCCAGCTCCGCGTCGGATTCCACGGCGCTGCCCAATGTGGCACCGGGTACCAGCACCGCCGCCGTCATCGACCGCGACAATGCCACGAGTTGGGTCAGCAGCTCACTGGAATCAGCTCTTGGACAATGGATTCGGGTGGACCTGGATCGACCGATCACCAACGCGATCGTCACCGTCACCCCAAGCGCCACTGCGCTCGGCGCCCAGGTGCGGCGGCTGGAGGTCGAGACGGACAACGGCACGTCGTCAGTGCGATTCGACGAGCCGGGCCAGCCCCTCAACGTCGCGCTGCGCCCCGGGGAAACCACCTGGGTGAAGGTCACCGCCACCGGAACCGACGACGGCACCGCCGGTGTGCAGTTCGGCGTCACCGAGTTGGCGCTGACGCAATACGACGCCGCCGGGTACGCCCACCCCGTCGAGCTCCGGCACAGCGCAACCATTCCCACACCACCTTCGGGTGCCGATCTACTCGGCTGGGATCTGGGATCACCCCTGGAGGGCCGATCGGGGTGCGCCCCCTCCCCACAACGGCTGCGCTGCGCGGCGACACTGTCGCTGGCTCCGGAGGAGCCCGGTACATTCATTCGGACATTAACCGTCCCCCAGCCTGTTTCGCTGGCCCCCAAGGTGTGGGTGCGGGCGCGCCCGGGCCCGCAACTGCGTGACCTGATTCAGCAGCCCGGCACCACCGTCGCATCCGGGGATTCCGATGTGATCGATCCTCGGGGCTCGTCATACGCGGCCACCGACGGCGATCCGGGAACCGTCTGGACGGCGCCACAGAATTCGGTGCAGCGTCAGCACCTACCCTCGCTCGTCATCACGCTGCCCAAACCCATTGCGGTGGGCGGCATCCGGCTGGCGCCCAGCAGAACAGAGGTGCCCGCGCATCCCACCCAGGTGGCGATCAATCTTGGTGACGGTCCGCAGGTGCGGTCGATCGACCCGAAGACCGACAACACCACGCTCACCCTGCACCCGCGCGTCACGGACACCATCACCGTCACGGTGACGGACTGGACCGACATCATCGACCGCACCGCGCTGGGATTCGATCAGCTCAAACCTCCCGGTATCGCCGAGATTGTCGCGCTGGACGCGAACGGCCGACCCATCGCCCCCACCAACGGCGAGGTGAACGGCAACCGCACCATCGCCATCGGCTGCGACCGCGGCCCGATACTGGCACTTGCCGGACGCTTCATACCCATGTCGATAACGGCAACTGTGCGCGACCTGTTGGGTGGCAACGTTATTCAAGCCATCCCCTGCGACAGTGCCCCGATCGCGACCAGCGCCGGCCAACAAGAGGTGACCGTCAATCCGCGTCAGCAGTTCATTGTCGACGGCGTACAGCTCACCGCACCCGACGCAGCACCGGCCGCCGCCATCGCGACAGCCGCGCCCAAGGGTGCCTGGGGACCCGACCGGCGTGAGGTCACCGCGGCGCCCGCATCGCACGACCGAGTGCTGGTCGTCCCCGAAAGCATCAATTCGGGATGGGTGGCCCGCGATGCGGGCGGGCACACGCTCACACCGGTGCGCGTCAACGGCTGGCAGCAAGGCTGGGTGATTCCAGCCGCTACTGGCGGGCAGATCACCGTCACGTTCGGCCTGAACACCTGGTACCGCGCGGGGCTTTTCGGCGGACTGGCACTGCTTCCCCTCCTCGCACTGCTGGCCTTCCTGCCGGTGCCCGGTCGCTCTCGGAAAGTCAATCTCCCCCATGTGATTCCCTGGCGCTCCGGTCCCGCCGCAGGTGTCGCGGTGCTGACGGCCCTCACCGCCATCAGCGGTGTTACCGGCGCCGCGGTGGGCTTGGCGGCGCTGGCGATAAGAGCACGGGGACCCGCGCTGTCTCACGCTCTTCGCGCAAGCGGCTCATCGCCGTTACGCACACTCACCGCGGCGGGGGCCTACATCTCCGGCGGATCGCTGCTACTGGCCGGGGCGGCTCTCTCGCGTCATCCCTGGCGTTCGGTGGGCGGCTACACCGGACACTCGTGGTGGATTCAGCTGCTGGCACTCATTTCCGTAACGGCAGTGGCCGTGGCGGCCGTACGGTTGCCGTCACGACGTTTCTGGAAGCGCCGCAACGCTTCCCGTGACGGGGATTCGACCAGCGCGTAACTGACCGCGGCCATCGCGAAGCCGAAGATCAGGGTGAGGGTCAGCACCAACGGGAAGTGACCGCTGAACGGAAACCTCCCGGTGACGGTGAAGACCATGTTCAGCGCGGCCAAGTGCCAGATAAACAGGCCGTAGGACCAACGTCCCAAAGTCACCATGAGCGGACTGCCCAGCACCCGATGTGCAGTACCGGAGGCATCCAGGGTCAGCGGCATGAGCAGCGCCCAGGCCAGCGTCGCGCCCATCGCTATCTTGACGGCGTATTGGTGCGGCGGCGCCTGGGTCAGCCCCTCCGGTCCGGCCAGCGGGGACGCGGCCACTCCGAACGCGACGAGGGCCACTACCGCGAGCAGCACCCGGCGGCGGGCCAGGTTCAGCGTCCAGGCCGGCGGTGCCGCGCTCCACTCGGCCAGCAGCATGCCCGCGATGAACCACGAGAAGAAGGCGGGCGGCCACGTCAACGGATTGATGCCGACGGTGGTGTGGAAGGGGATGAAGGACCAGCCCAGGCTGGCCACCCCCGCGAACACGAGCAACGGGGCACGCCATCGAAGTGCCACGCGCCGCATCACGAGCGCGATGACCGGCAGCGCCACGTAGAACGCGACCTCCACCGCCAGGCTCCACATCTGCGTCAGGCCCGCCGTGAGGGTTAGCGGGATATAGAGCTGAGTGAGCGTCAGATTGGCCAGCCAAACGATCCATCGGGCCCCCGCGGCATCCGGTAACAGCAACAAGACGACGAAGACCGCGGCCAGGTAGGCGGGGACGATGCGGACGAACCGCGACGCGAAGTAGCGTCCGGTCGTCGGTGGACTCGCCCCCTGTGCCCCCGGCTGCGCAACCATCGCGTGGGGTCGCCACAGCAGAAATCCCGAGAGCGCGAAGAACACGGCCACAGCCAGGTCGAAACGGCCCAGGATGCGGCCGTCGACGCCACTGGTATGGCCGGTTTGGAACGCGGCGTGAGTGACCACCACCCCCATCGCTGCGCAGGCGCGCATGCCCTCCAGCGCCGGGACGAAGCCCCTCGCGTGCTCGGCTGGAGCTGCCGGATGGACTGCGGTCTCTGCTCCCTTCACGCTGCCGAGAGTACGGTTCCAGGTCGATCCGGCGGCGTTTGACCAGAACTATCGACCGCGATCAGTAACATCGCCGAATGACCACCTAACGGTGACGACTGTTAGGGTCAGTCAGATTTGCCCTGGGCATTCTGTGTCATCCGGCTGCCGCCGGAAACGGGGTTACCGCACGTTGAGGAGGGTCCAGCAGCCGTGAACCGCGGAGTCATGATGCGTATTGCAGCGTGCGGGTTGCTGGGCCTCGGCTCCGCACTCATCATCGCTGCGGTGTTGCTGAGCACATACACCAGCAACCGGCTTGCGAAGATTCCGCTCGACTGGGACGCCACATTGGTGAGTGAGGGCAAGGGACGCGCCCTGGATCCCGCGTCGCTGTCCGGGGTGAAGTTCGTGACCGACCCCGACAAGCCGCTGGTGCTGCAGGAGCAGATCACCACCGTCAGCCCCGCCGACGCCCGAAAGGTCGGCCTGCAGGCCGGCATCACGCTGAAGCGGACCGACAAGCAGGGCGACGCCGGACTGATCCTTGCCACCGTCGACACCGTCACCGTGGACCGTCATTCCGCCGAGGCCATCTCAAGCGACGACAACCCGGGCGGCAGTGTGCAGAAGCCACGGGCCATCGAGGACGAGACGCCGCCGACCACCATTGCGCTCAAGCACGAGGGGCTGAGCTACCGGTTCCCCTTCGATACTGAGAAGAAGACGTACCAATACTTCGACGTGATCGCGCAGCGGGCGTTCGACGCCAACTACACGGGCGAAGAGGACGTCAACGGACTCACCGCCTACCACTTCACCCAAAACGTGGGCTACGACGCCAACGGCAAGCTGGTAGAGCCGGTCTCGTACCCATCGCTGTACGACAAGGACGAGGACAGCAAGGTGACGGCCCGCGCGGTGCAGTGGGGCGTCGAAGCGGAGCACGAAGACGAAGAGATCACCATGACCCGCTACTACGCGGCGCAACGTGAGTTCTGGGTCGACCCGGTCAGCGGCATCATCGTTAAGAGCAAAGAGCATGCGCTGCAGTACTACGCGCGTGACGCGCTCAAGCCCGAGGTCCCGATGGTCGACTACACGGTGCTATCTAACGACGAGACCGTCGAGAAGCAGGTAAACGCGGCGCGCGACACCCGTGACAGCCTCGCCATCTGGTCAAACATCCTGCCGATCACCTTCGCGGCCCTGGGCATCGTGGCGCTGGTCGGTGGCGGCCTGCTGGGCTCGTTCAGCCTGCGCGCCGAATCGGCGCTGATCGATCCGGGACTCGATACGGTCGACCATGGCTTCTTCGGCCGGCGCGGCCCGGAGAAACCACCTGCCAGCGAAGCAGATACCGACAAGTTCCCGTCGCCTCGAAACCACCTCTAGTCGGGAACTCTTGCGCCGCAACTGGGTTGCGCCTCTCTACGCGCTGTTTCTGACGGCCGCGATCTGTGCGCCGCTGGCAGCACCGGGATACCTGCTCATCCGTGATGCCGTCTCGACGCCGCGGTCGTATCTGACCGACGCGGCGCTGGGGGTTGGCGAAGCGGCACCACGCGCCGTTCCGCAGGACTTCTTCATCGCGGTGATGACGGTGTTTGTCGACGGCGGAGTCCTCGTCAAGGCCCTTCTCGCGGCGGGCCTGTGGCTTGCCGGATGGGGAGCCGCACGCCTGGCGGCTCATCTGGTTCCGACCGCGGGGCTGCCCGGCGAGCTGGTGGCAGCCACCATCGCGATCTGGAATCCCTATGTGGCCGAGCGCCTTTTACAGGGGCACTGGAGTCTGCTAGTCGGCTACGGCTGTCTGCCGTGGATCGCGTTGACGGTCACCCGATTGCGTGCAACGGCGGACGTCGGGACATGGTGCGCACTCGCGTTCTGGATCGCGCTGGCCGGGTTGACACCTACCGGTGCAGTGCTCGCACTGATCGTCGGCCTGGCCGCGGCGGCGCCGCAACGCCGGATAACCCTTGGCGTCGCGGGAATCTCGCTGCTCGCCGCGATGCCGTGGCTGGTGGCTTCCGGGCTCGGGACCGCGATACCCGCCGGCGACGCGGCAGGTGTCCATGCCTTTGCGGCCCGTGCCGAACCAGGTCTGGGCACGCTCGGCAGCCTGGCCTCGTTGGGCGGCATGTGGAACGCCGAGGCGGTGCCCGCCTCACGTACAACGCTATTCGCGCTGGCATTCTCGGCGGTGCTGATCGTCGCGGTGGTGGTCGGAGTAGTGGTGCTGCGGCGTACCCGGGCGGCGCTCGGACTGCTCAGCATTGCCGTTGCAGCCGTGGTTTTTCCGGCTCTGCTGGCGACAGGTCCTGGTTTGACACTGACCACCTGGCTCATCACCGAGGTGCCCGGGCTGGGCATTCTGCGCGACGGCCAGAAATGGGTAGCGTTGGCGATGCCGGGTTACGCGGTGGCCGGCGCCGCCGCGATCACCGCGGTGCGTCAACAATCCTCGCAGTGGCTGGCGGCAGGATTATCTTGTGCGGCACTGGTTCTCACGTTGCCCGATCTGGCATGGGGAGTGGGCGGCCGGGTTGAGTCGGTGACGTATCCCGGCGGATGGAGCGCGATCGCCAACCGCATCAACGCCGAACCACATCCGGTGGCCGTGCTACCGCCGGAGACCCTGCGGCAATATCCCTGGGCCCCCTCATCGATCCCGGTCCTGGATCCATTCCCCCGCTGGGTCCGCGCGGACGTGGTCACCAGCGGCGACCTGTGGGTCGACGGGCAGAATGTGCGCGGGGACGGCAGGCGTGGACGCCGCGCCGAGGAGCTGCTGCGGGCCGGGGCCGGACCGCGTGAGTTAGCCGACGAAGGCGTCGGCTGGGTCGTAGTGCAAGCGGGAACCCCTGGAGATCAAGGGCTTTCATCGAAAACTCTCGCACAGTTGGAACCGACCTACCGCGATGGCGATATCACCCTGTACCGGGTGCCTGGTCCGTGGACACCTATCGGAGCCTCGCCGGGCCGCCGCGCCGCGGCAATCGCCGCACACCTGGTGTGGGCAGCGCTGCTCGCCGCGGGTGCGGTCGCAGCGGGGCTGCGGCTACGCCACATTCGGCATGGGTTGAGGACTACGCAGGGGTAGGAGTCGAGGTGGGGACCGGACCCGCTGGCACCGCATCACCCACCGGATCGGCGCCAATGATCCCCGAAACCGGGGTGCCGATCACTGCCGCCTTGAGCACGGTCGACACGCCCGCCGCGCTTCGCCGCCAGGAGAGGTCGGCACAGCGGGCCCGCGCGGCCTCGCCCATTCGATAACGAAGCTTGTTGTCCGCCAACAGCGTCGCGGTATGCCTGACGAACTCATCCTGATCGCGACACAGCAGCCCGGTGATGCCGTCGGTGACCGAGTCGGTGAGTCCGCCGGAGGATCGGTAGCCGATCGTGGGCACCCCATGCTGCGCGGCCTCGGTGACCGCCAGGCCCCAGCCCTCCTTGCGCGAGGGCATCAGGTGCACCCATGCGCGCTGCAGCACTCGATGCTTGGCGTCCTCGTCGAGATATCCGTGGAAGGTAACCACATCGGAAACACCAAGTCGAGCAGCGTGTTCCACCAAACGATCCATCCACCAACCGTCGCCGACGACGTCCAGGTGTACGTCCTGCACGTGGTCACGCAGTGCCGCGATGGTGGTGAGCGCATGCTCAATCTGCTTGTGCGGCACCAGCCGCGACAACACCACCGCGCGCGGAGTCTCGCTGCGCACCCCGTCGAGCGCGTCGCCGGGCGCATGGTCGAAGCCATTGCGCACCACCGCGATCCGGTCGGGATCAACCCCAAGCGCCACCAGGTCTAACGCGGACGGCTGCGACACGGTCAGGTACTGGTTGCCTCGATGCATCCGGGGAGACAGCTGCGATTCCAGCCACCAGCCGAGCCGCCCGATGAGAGGTCCGGCCACTGGCCACTGCTCCCGATGGCAGTGGTGCACCAGAACCACCACGGGCGCCTTCGTGACAATGCCTGCGAAGAAGGGCATGCCGTTCTGGGTATCGATGACCACATCGGGCCGGGCATCGCGCAGGGCGCCGACACCCAGTCGGCTGGCGAGCAGCGACAGCAGCGCACGTGGGTACACCGTGAAGCGCCCACCGCCGCGCGAGATCTGTACGCCGTCGACCACCTCGCGCCGGGCCGCGCCCGGGTATGCGGCACACCGCAGGGTCACCTTCACCCCAGAGGCGGCCAGCTCGGCGCCAATGCGCTGCAGATACGTTTCGCTGCCGCCACCCTGCGGATGGTCGGTATCCCGCCAACACAGCATCAGCACCGATCGCGGGGACTCAAAGGCCACCGCGCCGCTGGGCTGGTCTGACAGTTCGCTGAACATCGTTAAGCACCCTAGGCCGTTAGGGTTGGCCCCCAGAAATCAATGCGAACCTCCAGAAGAACGAGAATCCGTGCCCGGTATCACCGATTTATTCGCTCAGCGAGCCACTCTGCGCCGTTCGGCCAGCCTGTTGGCATCATTTCGCTTCGAGCAGAGTGCGCCGGAACGGTTCTACGGCACCGTGGCGGACGACACAGTTCACCTGGTCGCAGACCTATGGCAACAGGCGACCGGCGCCGGGTTGCGCGACCGCACCGTGGTGGACGTCGGCGGTGGACCGGGCTACTTCGCCTCTGCGTTCGCCAATGCCGGCGCGCGGTACATCGGCGTCGAACCCGATCCTCGGGAGATGCATGCGGCACCCGAGGGAACCAGAGACCCCCGTGCGGCCTATCTACGGGCATCCGGCATGGCCCTGCCGCTCGCCGACGCCAGCGTCGATATCTGCCTGTCCTCCAACGTCGCCGAGCACGTGCCCGAACCCTGGCGCCTGGGCGACGAGATGTTGCGGGTCACCCGACCCGGTGGGTTGGCGGTGTTGTCGTACACCGTCTGGCTGGGACCGTTCGGCGGCCACGAAATGGGCTTGACTCACTATTTCGGCGGTGCCCGTGCTGCCCGCTGGTACACCCGCAAGCACGGCCATCCACCCAAAAACAACTACGGGTCGTCGCTTTTCCCGGTGTCGGTACGCGAGGGGCTCAGATGGGCTCACGGAACGGGTGCGCTGGTCGCCGCTTTCCCCCGCTACCACCCCAAATGGGCGTGGCCGATTACCAAAGTTCCCGCTGTGCGGGAGGTTCTGGTGAGCAATCTCGTGCTCGTCCTGCGCCCCCGCTGACTACTGAATTGGAACAGGTTCCACTTCCCCCTGCTGCCCGGTAGTGTTGCGTGCGTCACGCAATGAGGCGTGCCGCACGATGAGCCGCCTGCATAAATAGCACGCGGCCCAGAGGGAGTTCCCACCTTGACTGAGCAGACCGCCACCGCCGAACGCGATAACAGCGACGAGGTGGCCCGTCCCTCGGGGTCGCAGCGCGACCCGGAAACCCTGCGCGAGGATCTGGCCGCCTGGCTGGCCGCCCAACTGCCGGCCGACGCCGCGCTCAGCGTCGATCATGTGGAGCTGCCGAGCGCCAACGGCATGTCCAGCGAGACGATCCTGGCCGATGCGCAGTGGACCGAGAACGGTCAGCGCGAGGCGCACCGACTGGTGATCAGGACTGCGCCCCAGCCCGACTCCAGCCCGGTGTTCCAGCACTACGACATGCGGCGCCAATTCGATGTGATGCGTCTACTCGGCGAGCACACCACTGCGGTGGTGCCCCCAGTGCTCTGGTACTGCGACGACACGTCGGTACTCGGCGGCGAGTTCTTCGTCATGAAGCGCGTCGACGGCGATGTGCCCCCCGATCGCATGCCCTACACCTTCGGCTCCTGGGTGACCGAGGCGTCCGAGGCCGACCGCAGCAAGATGGAGCGGCTCACCGTCGACCAGATCGCCCGGGTGCACTCCGCACCCGTCGAGGAGTTCGCATTCCTCGACGACGCCCGCGACAGCGAGAATGGGCTGGATGCGCATGTGCGCCGCACCCAGGAGTTCTACGCGTGGGTGCGCGGCAATGCCGGCCCTGGCACGACGATCCCGCTGATCGATCGAGGCTTCGAATGGCTGCGAAAGAACTGGCCAACCGAATCGCTGCGCGCGAAAGATGCAGTCAGCTGGGGTGATTCACGCCCAGGCAACGTCATCTACCAAGACTTTGAGCCGGTGGCATTGCTGGACTGGGAGATGGCGACCATCGGCCCCCGCGAACTGGACCTGGGCTGGATCATCTTCTTGCACCGATTCTTCCAGGACCTGACCGAGGTGGCGACGCTGCCGGGGCTTCCGGACTTCTGCCGGCGTGAGGACATCATCGCCGAGTACGCCGCACTCACCGGTCACCACGCCGCCGACATGGACTTCTACACCGCGTATGCGGCGCTGCAGCACGCCGTCATCATGGTACGAATCCAGATGCGCGCCATAGCCTTCGGTCAGGCGCAGATGCCCGATGATCCCGACGACCTGATCCTGCACCGGCCGGCACTGCAAAAGATGCTCGACGGCACGTACTGGTCCCAGCTCGCGAGCGGGGCGAGCGCATGAGCCTCTCCCCCTTCGACGATTACCCGATCCACCAGATCGCCGACGTGGTACGACACGTCGGTACGTCGGATCGGAACTTCTACGACCGCTATTACTTTGGCTGCCATGGCGGGCGGGCCGACCTGCCGTACCTGATCACCGGGCTGGGCGTGTATCCCAACCTCGGCGTGACGGACGCGTTCGCCTCGGTGCGCTACGGCGACGACATCGTGGTGTTCCGAGCCTCGCGCGCGCTCGGCGACGACCGCGCGGATCTGTCGGTGGGCCCGTATCGCGTCGAGGTCCTCGAAGGCCTCAAGAAGATCCGGGTGATCCTAGAGCCGGGTGAGGATTACGATCTCTCCTTCGACATCACCTACACCGGCGAAATACCGGCCTCCCTGGAGCCGGGGCACTACCAGCGCCAAATGGGTCGCGTCTTGTTCGACACCGCTCGTTTTGCCCAAACCGGCACCTGGACAGGGCAATTGACGGTCGATGGCACTACCCATGAGCTGGACGGGGTCAACTGGTCCGGGAACCGGGACCGCTCCTGGGGCATCCGGCCCGTCGGCGAGGGAGAACCCGCGGGTCGCCGCGCCACCCTGGCCGGTGGCTTCTTCTGGCTCTACAACGTGATCTCGTTCCCCGAGTACTCGATCGTGTTCATCAACCAGGAGGACGAGCACGGCAACAAGGTGGTTAGCGGTGCCCGCCGCGTGTGGCGCGACCCCGCCAAGGGCATCGATGAGCTCGGCCCCATCACCCACGACATCACCCTGATTCCCGGCACCCGCGAAGCAAGTTCGGCCGTCATCACGCTCGGCGATATCACGATCAAGGCCGAGGTCGTGCTGCCGCACTACTTCGGATTCGGCACCGGCTACGGACTGGACTCCGACTGGCGCCACGGCATGTGGCAGGGCGATCTCGTCGTACAAGGCAAGCGGTACAAGACCAACGAGCTAGATGCGACACTCAAGCTGCTCTGCCCCGTTGACAATCTAGCAACGTTCCGTCTCATCGAGAACGGCATCGAAACCCACGGCAGCGGGCTCTTCGAATTCGGGCCGATCGGCCCTCATGCACCTTCCGGCCTCACTGGATTTGTTGATACCCACCAAGAAAGAGACAGCGATTCATGACGCACAACTTTGACAAGCTCTTCATCGGCGGCGCGTGGGCGGAGCCGGCCACCGACCAGGTGATCGAGGTCTTCTCCCCCGCCACCGGCGAAAAGGTGGGCCAGTGTCCGCTGGCCACTGCCGCCGACGTAGACAGCGCGGTCGCCGCGGCCCGCAGGGCCTTCGAGGACGGCCCGTGGCCACGAATGACCCCGCCGGAGCGGCAGGCTGTGCTGCAGAAGGTGGTGCAGCTACTAGAGGCCCGCAAGGACGAGGTATGCGCCGTCATCTCCGATGAAACCGGCGCTCCCCCACCGGTTGTCGAGACGCTGCAGTGGATGGGCGGATTTGGCGCCCTGCAGTACTACGCAAACGCCGCCGACGCGGTGAAGTGGAAGGAACTGCGTAGCGGCGCCTACGGGCAGACCCTGGTGACCCGCGAGGCGGCCGGAGTGGTGGCCGCCATCGCCGCGTGGAACGTTCCACTGTTCTTGGCACTCAACAAAATTGGCCCGGCATTCCTGGCCGGCTGCCCGGTGGTGCTCAAGCCCGCCGCCGAGACCCCGCTGTCGAGCTTCATCCTGGCCGAGGTGTTCGAAGAGGCCGGCCTGCCCGATGGTGTGCTGTCGGTGGTGCCCGGTGGCGCCGAGACCGGCCGTGCCCTCACCAACCACCCCGGCATCGACGTGTTCAGCTTCACCGGCAGCACCGCGGTGGGCAAGGAGATCGCGGGGATCGCCGCCCAGAGCCTCAAGAAGGTGACTCTGGAGTTGGGCGGTAAGTCCGCGGCCATCGTGCTCGAGGATGCCGATCTGGCCTCCAGCCTGCCGATGCTGGTGTTCGCCGGCCTGATGAACGCCGGACAGGGCTGCGTCAACCAGACCCGCATCCTGGCGCCGCGGTCGCGGTACGACGAGGTGTTGGAGGGGATAGTCGGTGTCGTCGCCGCGATGGGCGTCGGATTACCCACCGACCCGACCACCCAGGTCGGCCCGCTGATTACCGCCAAGCAGCGTGATCGGGTCGAGGGCTACATCGCCAAGGGCATCGAGGAAGGTGCTCGGCTGGCGTACGGCGGCAAGCGCCCCGAGGGCCTAGACTCCGGATACTTCGTCCAGCCAACGATTTTCGCCGATGTCGATAACTCGATGACCATCGCGCAGGAGGAGATCTTTGGCCCGGTGCTGTGCATCATCGCCTACGACTCCGTCGACGAGGCCGTCAAGATCGCCAACGACTCCAACTACGGGCTCGCGGGGAGTGTGTGGACTTCGGATGTACACAAGGGCCTCGAGGTCGCCGCGCAGATCCGCACCGGCACCTATGGCATCAACTGGTACGCCTTCGATCCCAGCTGCCCGTTCGGTGGCTACAAGCAGTCGGGCATCGGCCGCGAGAACGGCCCCGAGGGCATCGAGGAGTACTGCGAGCTCAAGAGCGTGCTGCTGCCCATGGGCGTCACACTCGAGAGCGTTTAGGTTCCACCGTCCTTCCGCCGAGTGTGAGCACCAGTGCTCACACTCGGCGGAAATCGCACCCTGAGGCTCACACTCGACGCTAGGTTGGCGCCATGTCGCTGACCGCAGCCTCGGAAGACGGTGCCGCCCCGCCGACGGGACTGCGCAAGGTCGTCGCCGCATCCATGGCAGGCACCGTCGTCGAGTGGTACGAGTTCTTCCTCTACGCCAGCGCAGCGACTCTCGTCTTCAATACGGTCTTCTTCCCCGCCGCAGGCAACGACCTCGACAACATCATCAAGGCGTTTCTCACCTACGCGGTCGGCTTCGTCGCCCGACCCATCGGCGGAATCGTGTTCGGGCACTTCGGAGATCGCTACGGGCGTAAGCACCTATTGCAGATCGCGATCGTGCTGGTCGGCGTCGCGACCTTCCTGATGGGCTGTCTACCGACCTTTGCCCAGGTTGGCTACGCCGCACCGATCCTGCTGGTGACCCTGCGGTTCCTGCAGGGTTTCGCTGTCGGCGGCGAATGGGGCGGCGCCGTATTGCTGGTGGCCGAGCACTCTCCAGACTCGCAACGCGGGTTCTGGGCGAGCTGGCCCCAGGCGGCGGTTCCGTTGGGCAATCTGCTGGCCACCCTGGTGCTGCTCATACTGTCGTGGACCCTCTCCGATGCCGCCTTCCTGTCCTGGGGTTGGCGCGTCGGCTTCTGGCTGTCCGTCGTCATCGTCGCGATCGGGTACTACATCCGCACCCGAATCACCGATGCGCCGATCTTCCACGAGGCCCGCCGAGAACTGGAAGAGAACAAGGCTCAGGCGAATTCTCGTCACTCAAGCGGCTCACCGACCTCCTACGGCGTCGTCGAGGTGTTCCGCCGGTACCCGCGCGGAGTGTTCACCGCCATGGGGCTACGGGTGGCCGAAAACATCCTGTACTACATGGTGGTCACCTTCTCGATCACCTACCTCAAGATCCAGCTGCACATGGACACTAAACGAATTCTGTTGCTGCTCTTGATCGCTCATATCGTTCAGGCGATCGCATTGCCGATCGTCGGCCGGTACACCGATATCGTCGGGCGACGCGCCCCGTATGCGCTCGGTGCCACACTCGCCGCGGGTTGGGGCTTCGTCGCCTTCCCGATGTTCGACACCCGCAACGAGTGGATAATCCTGGTGGCCATCGTGATCGGCCTGCTGGTGCATTCATTGATGTTCGCCGGTCAGCCCGCAATCATGGCCGAGATGTTCCCCACCCGGATGAGGTACTCGGGGGTGTCGGTGGGTTACCAAGTCACCTCGATCTTCGCCGGATCGCTGGCTCCGGTCATCGGCGCCGCACTGCTGAGCAGGTACCACAGTTGGGTGCCGGTGGCGATCTATCTGGCAGCCGTCGCCCCCATCACGTTGATCGCGGTGTGGGCGCTGCCCGAAACCAAGGGCAGCTCACTGCATGAGCTGGATGCGGCCGACAGGGCGCGCGGCTGACGCTAGGTTGAACCTATGGCGACTTACGGCTGGATCGGTTTGGGAAACATGGGCGGCCCGATGGCCGCCAACCTGGTAGCGGCCGGACACACGGTGCGCGGTTTCGACCTCTCGGGTGAGGCGCTCGCCGCCGCGGAGGCCAACGGCGTGACCGCGGTGGAGGACATCGCCTTGGCGCTCGCCGGTGCCGAGGTCGTATTCACCATGCTGCCCAAGGGCGAGCACGTCCGCTCGGTCTTCGAAGGCCCCTACGGGATCTGGGAAAATGCCTCGCCATCAACACTTTTAGTCGACAGCTCGACCGTCGACATCGACACCTCCCGGTACTGTCATGCCGAATCGGCACGCCGCGGGTTCCGATTCGTCGACGCGCCGGTGTCCGGCGGGATCAGCGGCGCGCATGCCGCCACGCTGTGCTTCATGCTCGGCGGCGATCTGGAAAGTGTTGGCGCGGCAACCGATTACATCAAACCGATGTCCGGGCGCGTGATTCACGCCGGTGACGGCGGCGCCGGGGTGGCGGCGAAGATCTGCAACAACATGATGCTGTTCATCGATATGATGGCCAATTCGGAAGGCTCCCAGCTCGCCGAGCGACTTGGCCTGGACCCCAAGGTGTTCTGGGAAATCTGCTCGGTGTCCTCGGCACGCTCATGGGCGCAGCAGACCTGGTACCCGGTGCCGGAGATCGTCGACTCTGCGGCCGCCAACCGCAACTTCGACGCCACCTTCACCGTCGACCTCGCACACAAGGACGCACGTCTGGCCCTGGCCGCCGGCGAAGCAACAGGGGTGAAGCTACCCGCGGCGACCATGGTCACCGAGCAGTTTCAGCAGCTCATTGACGAAGGACTGGGCGGCAAGGACTGCTCACTGATCGTCAAGCACGTGACACCCGACGGGTCGGCGCGCGGCTACACCTCCTGATCCGATCGCTCCCCGTGTAACTGCCGCAGAAAGCGGTTGTACGAAGCCAATTCGTCGTCCTGACCAGCCTCGTCGGCCTCGCGGGCCTCGGTCTCGACCAGCTCCTCGCGCCGCCACCGGATGGCGAAAATCAGGGTGGTCGCCAACGCGATCGGCTCACCGTAGGACCAAGCGAGCGCGCCGGCCACCGCCTGATCCTTCACCGGGTCGACGCCCCACTCGGCGGGCGGGTTCGCAAAGATCCCGATCAGCGGCCGGGGCGCCATCATCAGAATGACGCCGATGAACACGTGCAACGGCATCTCCACGAAGATGTCGAACATCCTCCCGAGATTGGTCTGCCGAATCGGCATCGGATCGGTCGACAGGATCGGTATCACGAACAGCACCCCGGTGACTAAGAAGAAGATCTCTAAACCTGTGTGCCCCAACCAGGTAGCAGCGATCGTGTCAAACAGTTGCGACAAGTACAGGCCGTAATAACTGAAGAGGAACAACGGGATGGTGACGGCCGGATGCAGCAGGAAAGCGGCAGTCCGGCTACGTAATCCGGCGAGCGCGGCGGCCAGCACCCACTTGCCCAACCCGCGATGCGGCGTCGACCGCAGGAGTAGTCGCCCCGGCGAGCCCAGTACCAACAACGGCGGCACCAGGATCGACAGCGTCAGCTGCTGAAACATGAACGCGCTGAACAACCGGAATCCGTAGCGTTCTATCGACAGGCCCATGACCGCCGCCAGGATCAGGCAGCCGGACAGGAAACACGCCGTGGACCACCACGGCCAACCCCGCCCCATCCGGCGCAACCGAATGACGCCCAGCACATACCACCCCGCCAGCAGCACCGCGAGGACCGGCAGCACGGGGATAGCCGGCGGATCCCAACCCAGCAGGGACCAGACCGTCGGTGGATCCGCCGGAGCGGACGTCATCTCGTCGAAGAACGCCCCAACCCGGCTCGCCTCATTCATTGATTACATTATGCGCATATTTGAATGAACCTAGCTATTCGGGGGCCGTCCCGCGCCTTCACCGACAATTCGGATCGCCGCTAGCCAAACGGCGTTGGTTCACAGCTTCGGTAACTAGGGTCGCGACGGGGCCGGGGCTAACCAGAGGAGGAACGATGGCCGTATCCGTCAATCTTGAGAAGGCACTCGACAAGGCCTACGAGAACAAGGACCTCAAGGACATCCTCGACGCACCGCCGTCGGCGCTCGCCGGACTGACCGAGAAGCATGACGCGGCACTCAAGGAAGCCCTGCACATCACGACGGTCCGTGAGCTGGGCACCAACAAGTACATCGCGGTAGCCGCTGCCCTCGCCGCACTGGAGAGCAAGACCGGCTAAAGCTGCCCGCCGAGAAGGCAATCAGGTACGCGAAACTGCCATTCTGCGTACCTGATTGCCTTCTCGCGGTTAAGAACGAAGCGCCTCGGCCAACGGCTCCAGCACGGCCGGGTCATACGGCGGGGGCAGGTAGATGATCGCCAGGTCCAGACCCTCCGCGCCGAGCGCAGCGGCCTCGTCGACCACCCTGGCGTAGTCGCGATCCTCACCCAGCCGGATATGCGCCGAGAGGGTGATCTCGCTGGGGTCGCGGCCGATATCGGCGCAGTGCGCGGCCAGCACATCACGCTTACGCGCAAACTCCTCGGGCGGTCCACCGACAAAATTCCAGTGCTGGGCGTACTTGGCGGTGATCCGCAACGTCCGCTTCTCACCGCTACCACCGATGCAAATCGGCGGGTGCGGTCGCTGCGGCCCCTTGGGCTCGTTGCGCGCATCTTTCAACTGGTAAAACTTGCCGTCAAAGCTCGTCGTCTCCTGGCTCAGCAGACCGGTGAGCACCTCACAGGCCTCTTCGAACCGATCGAAACGCTCCTTGATGCTGCCCAACTCGATGCCGTAGGCGCCGGACTCTTCCTCATTCCAGCCCGCGCCGATGCCGAGTTCCAGCCGACCACCGGACACGATGTCCAACGCCGAGGCCATGTTGGCCAGCACGGCCGGATGCCGATAGTGAATGCCCGTCACCAGTACTCCGACGCGTAGCCGGCGGGTAGCCTGCGCGAGCGCGGTGAGAGTTATCCAGCCTTCCAGGCACGGCCCGGTGGAGTCCGAAAAGATCGGGTAGAAGTGATCGAAGGTCCAGCCGGACTCGAAGACCTCGATCTCGTCGGCCACCTTCCAGATGGCCAGCATGTCGTCCCAGGTGGTGTTCTGCGGAGATGTCTTGAACGCGAAGCGCATTCCATAACCCTATGCGTCGACCACCTGGAGCGTCGACCAGCTCGCGATCCGGCCCCTCGTTCAGTGGTGGGTGAGGAACGCCAACACGGCCAACACCCTCCGGTGGTACTCCTGAGCATGATTCAGATCCAGCCTGCGCATGACACCGTGCACGTGTTTCTCCACCGTGCTCTCCGTGATCCACAGGTGGCGTGCGATACCGGAATTCGACAATCCCTGAGCCATCAGCTCCAACACCTCAAGCTCCCGCTGCGAGAGAGCAGACAGCGGATCGTCCTTTCTTCGCGCTAAAAGCAACTCGCGCACCAGCTCTGGGTCTAGGGCTGACCCGCCGGCAGCGACGCGCTTGCAGGCATCCGCGAACTCCGTCACGTCTCCCACTCGACTTTTCAGCAGATAACCCACCCCGTTGCCGGAGGTGATCAACTCGGCGGCGTACTCGACCTCCACATGAGCGGACAACACAAGCACCCCGATTGCCGGGTGCTCGGCTCGGATCTTGCGGGCGGCCTCTAATCCCTCGGTGGTATGGGTGGGCGGCATACGGATATCGACGACAACAAGGTCGGGGCGGTCGGAGCCGACGAACTCCAACAGTTCAGTTGCGGTTCCCACTCGTCGAACAACATCGAAACCCGCCCTCTCCAGCAGGCTTGCCACTCCCTCGCGCAGCAACGTGTCATCATCGGCAACAAGAACTCTGATCGCGCCCATCTCGCCAGATTACCGCGGCTGGTATCGGCCAGAAGGCTCGTCGCAGCCGATACGATGGAGCGTGCGGTCGGCCGTTCGTGGCGCATTCAGCCGCAGCGCATTCAGGTAGCGGACAGGCACGAAATTCAGATGCAGGAATTATCCGAGACGACCTCGGTGGGTAATCGACACTTCAACATGCAATCTGGGCACCACGGCACCAGATGGGTGGCACGGCTCTTCGGTTCGACACCGCCCACCGCAATCACCGGCATCCTGGTCTGCACGGTTCTGCTGGTGATCGAGTCCGCAATTACGGTTCTCTTGCGCAGGATGGTGCCCACCGAACATCTCGCGGCGATCTACCTACTCGGAATCCTTGTCGTGTCGGCGATATGGCGGTTCCGTCTAGCTCTCGTCATGTCGATCGCCAGCGCGGCCGTTTTCGACTGCGTCAGGCACTGGCCAACAGTGCATCTGCTGTCCACCGAGCAACCTAACTTGATCACGCACATCAGTTTCCTGGTGGTGACCCTCACCGCAAGTGCCCTGGCAGGGCTCGCTCGTGCCGGCACTACCGAAGCCGATCGACGCCGGCGCGAGGCCGCCGCTATCGCACACCAACAAGCCGCGCTGCGGCGAATAGCGACGTTGATGGCAAGCAATGCCCAGTCCACCGCGCTGCACTCCGCGGTCATCGACGAGGTCGCGGGCTGCTTTAGCGCGAGGACGGCGGTGTTAAGTCAGCTCCATCCCGGTGGCGAGGATGTCGTCCTGGCGTCGCGTGGCGAAGCCGTCCCGCATGATCTCGACCTCTGGGTGACGGCACCGATCCTCGTCAACGGGACCCAGTGGGGCGCCCTCACCGTCTCCAGCAGCGCATCGACGACACCTGTCACGGATATGCAGGCGGGGGTTCGCGACTTCGCAGATCTGGTAGCCACCGCTCTTACCAACACTGCCGCTCGGCAAGAGCTCGCCACGTCACGTGCGCGCATTGTGACGGCCGCCGACACCGCTCGACGCAAGCTCGAACGCGACCTTCACGACGGCGCTCAACAACGACTCGCGTATCTGCGACTCAAACTCGGTATGGTCCGCGCGTCACTACCTTTCGAACTCGTTGATCTTCGCCATGAGCTCAACGACCTCGACGCCAATCTGGCGGAAGCCACCCGGGAATTGCAAGAATTCTCCAGGGGAATACATCCCGCTATATTGGGCCAAGGGTTGGGCCCGGCCATACGCACGCTTGCACGGCGCTCAACCACACCGGTACACACGGAACTAAATCTGAGTGCAAAACACCCCGATTCCGTCGAGATTGCCGCCTATTACATCGTCGCCGAGGCGCTCGCGAATTCTGCAAAGCATTCACACGCAACAGAAGTCCGCATCACCGCCCAGGAAACCGCCGCCCGAATCCTTATTACCATCGACGACGACGGAGTCGGAGGAGCTGAGCCCTCAGACGGCACGGGATTGATTGGGCTCATCGACCGGGTAGAAGCGCTCGGCGGCCGACTCGATATCCGCAGTTCCGTCGGTCGGGGCACATCGATGACCGCCACCATCCCCCTGCAGCAACCCACCTAGGTTGTCTCGTTCCCGCGGTGTGAGGGCACCCCACACACCGTGACGTTCACCTGCGGTCAGGGCATAGATGCCGCAAGGTTCCGACACCGGGCATGACCGGCAGATACTCTTTGCCCGCATCTCTCGAACCATTCGCGATCGGCCAACTTCGTAGTCAGCGATGAAGAAGGTCTCGGTTGGCATTCCTCGACATCGCGCTTGACTCCACCACTCGGGGCAGTAGTCGGTAGATGATGTGCCGCGAGAGGCCGAGGACGCGGGAACCTCCATTCCCGTAGGACCGGCAGTCCCACGATCAAACGGTCCCGGCAGATGGGTTCGAGTCCGCTTCAATTCGCGGTGTCCGGTAGCGCCAGGGAGCTCCGGGCGGGCTGCCTGGCCTCAAGACCGGGCATGGGTTGCGCAGGCATGCGCCCGGACGGAGCGGGATCTTCGAGCCCGACGGATTGCCCGGTGGCAGGGTTTTGCCGACCGATTGCGGATGTCGCTCCCGGCAGCACGCCGCCGGCCGCATCGGGCGCCGAGGTCGCTTGCATGGGTGAACCGGTACGCACGCCCAACACCTGCCCACGCGGACCGGCCTCTTGTGGTTTCACGACGACATGCTTCAACTGAACGCCGAGACGGTCATCCGGTAGGCCGATGTGCGAGGACTCGGGGTCTGCATTGGTCATGGCCCCGACGCCGCCAGCGTCAAGGACCCGAGGCGGCGGGGTCAAGGAGAAGACTGTCTGAAACCCGTAGGCGCCCGGGAAATAGCCGATATAGCCGGGCGGGTTGTAAATCTGGCCTGTTGGGTCACCCGGAACCGAGGGGTCGGCCGCTGCGCTCGGCGCCCCGGCTAGGGCTGCGGCGATGAGCGCGAGGAACATTGCGGTTCGCGTTAGGTGTGCTCTCATGCTGTGGGTCCTTTGTGTCACTTCGATGCGGTGGGGCCCAGGTCCGGGCCACTGTTCAGGGAACTCGGTCCCACGGTTCCGTTCGCCTCGGGCTGGAGTGACTCGCCACCGACGGGCAGCTGCTTCGCTTTCCCGGCGTAGGGGTCTTCGAGGCCGCCACCGGGACTCCCCGCCGGCATCGTGGACCCTGGCGTCACGCCACCGGCAGGGTCGGGCGCACCGGTCGCTTCCATCGGCGACTCCGGGCGAACCCCGAAGGCGTTCCCCACCATCGAGCGCCGCTGGGGTTCGATACCGAGCTGGGAGCCCGGTAGCCCAAATGCCGCAGACTCCGCGTCGGTGTTGGTCATGGCGGCGACCCCAGCCGTGTCGAGTACGCGTCGTGGCCGCATCCAGAAGCCAAGGATCCAGGTGTAGGCACCCGGTTGATGGCCGATCCTGCCCGGCATGTTGTGGTACGGAAGCCCGTCGTAACCGGGCGGAGGCCCGGGGGGTACCGGATCGGCGGACGCGTTGGGCGCGAGGAAGAGGCCTGCGCCGATGATCGAGATGACTGCGCCCATGGTGACGCGTGATGTCATGGCTTGTATGTCCTTGCTTCAGATCTTGGTGGGTTCGCCATAGATGGCGTAGGACGAATGCGCCGACGTGGTCGAGATCCGCAGGTACGCATATGACCGGATGGTGACGTCGCCGCCGCAAGCGTCTGCCTTGACATGCAGATTCGTGACATCGAGAGTGGCGTGCCCCGACGGGTCGAGCCCCATATTCGACATGGGCAGGTCGACTATGACCCCGGGTTCGAGGACTGTCTGCGCATAGCCGGTCACACCGCCGCCCACCGATCCGCCCACCGAGCTGCTTGTCCCGAGGCTCCCGGTTCCGCTCACCCCGCCGGAGGCCGCGCCACCGAATTGGAGGCCGCTGGAAACATCGGATTGGCAGCCAAGCTGGTATCCCATGATGAACAGACTGTCGAGGATCGATCCTTGGCCGCCCTCGACTCGCGCTGAGGCATAAAGGGAAACGAAAGCCTCGCGGGAGTTCTGTGCAGCGGCGAGATTCGGGATCGAGTTGACGACCTCGTTGTAACTAGAGAGGTGAATATGCCACCCATCCGGAGTCACCTGGTCGATGCCTTCCGGAGCCATATCCACAGGTTCCGCAAAAGCTGCGGGCGCCTCGGTTGCGGCCAAACAGCACACCACCGACGCGATGCAGGCAGTGCGGATCCATCGAACGAACATTCCTGCCATGTTGGCCCTCCAGGTGATTAATGAAATCTGCTATGCCCTGATTCATTGAGCGAGAACATTCGATACAGAAGGGGTTGAATATCGCCCCAAATGGATAGAGAGCCGTTCAATGTGGAGATACAAGGAACTATTCCCCATTAGCGATTACATGCCAGAACGCCAGTTACTCAACCCTTCAAATCAGATTCACTCAATTTCCCAAGCCGAATCGGACCCTACCCAAGCAATGGTTAACATCATTACGACTAATGGTTAACTTTGATCGAACCGGGTATATATGCAGGACATCCTCTATTCCCATTTAGGGCTCCCTTCAATTTCCCTATGCGGAATGCTGCTATTCGACATGGAGGCTGTCCCCCATACGGCCGATGGCGGGAGAATCCAGCAACCTGCGGCCTCGTAGCAGCTATACCGGCTAGCCGGTATAGCTGCGTGAAGCCAGCCCGACACCGCTACGGGCGTCAACCCCGACGACAAACAGCGGGGCGCACGGGGACTCTAGAGAGAACAGATCGCACAACCCCGGCCACAACTGAAATCTGCAGATCCAGTAGTCGACTGGCATACGCGCCAGCCGACCAATCAGACGGTGCTCACGTAGGACACGAAACACTCTGGTAGACAGGAATGTACCGATATCCACAGTAAACATGCTGCGCCGCAAGGAAATCCATACTGACCAGCGCTATCGGTGGTGGATTCTCGCCATAGCATGTGCCGTAGAGATGATGCTGGTGATCAACAGCAGTATCGTGTCCGCGGCCCTGCCGGCGACACAGGCCGAACTAGGTTTCAGCGACGATGGCCGCCAGTGGCTGGTCACCGCTTACGTGTTGACCCTTGGCGGACTTCTCCTGTTCGGCAGTCGAGTCGCAGATCTGTGTGGTCTGCGCCGCGCCCTGTTGATCGGGTTAGCGGGATTCGCGGCGGTATCTGTCCTGGGAGGCACTGCTGGCAGCCTTTCCGAACTAGTGGCGGCTCGCATAGGACAGGGATTGTTTGGTGCGCTCTTGGCCCCAGCCTCAATGTCCTTGGTTACTAACAGCTTCCGCGATTCGCCCCATCAGCGGCACGCCTTTGGGGCCTTCGGGGCAGTAATCGGTGCCGCGAGCACCGCCGGCTTGTTTGTTGGGGGAGCTCTGACCGAGCTGATCGGTTGGCGCTCGGTGATGTATGTCAACGTCATCATGACTGCGGTCTCGTTTGCCGGAGTCCTCTTCTTCGTGCGCGGAGGTACCGAAGAGCGGCGACCTAAACTCAGCCCAGTGGGGACTCTCCTGGTCACCGGTGGCCTGTTTACGATCGTGTTCGGGTTCTCACGCGCAGAAGTACGCGGATGGGCCGCCCCTATCACCCTTACGTCGTTTGCCGTAGGGCTGACATTGGTCATCCTCTTCTTCTGGCAAGAATATCGCAGCACGAATCCTCTTCTGCCGTTGCGATTTTGGTGCAACCGTGCGCGAGGGGCCGCTCTGCTAGCGATGTTTTTCGCCAGTGCGGGGCTGTTTGGTGTGGTCCTTTCCCTGATGTGCTACCTGCAGCTGTCGCTGCATCTCGATCCGTTGTGGGCCGGACTAGCGTTCCTACCGTTCTCCGCTGCGGTCATACTTGCCTCGATAGTCGGCAACAGCCTTATTCTGCCCAGATTCAGTGGCCGGACGGTACTCGTTGTCGGGTCTCTCACCGCCGCAATGGGATTGGTCATCCTAAGCCATATCGGACTACATACCCGGTACGACTTGGTCGTGCTACCCGGACTGATCATCGGCGGGCTGGGTAAGGGACTACTGTTCGGAGCCTCTACCCACGGCGCCACCGTCGGAATCCATCCCGATGATTCCGGAATCGCCTCTGCCACTCTGAATATCATGCATCATGTGGGCGGTTCCATGGGAGCAGCGTTGTTGAGCACAGTCGTCGCATCCACCACTGCCGCATCTATCAACAAGCATGGGCCCGGCGACCCGGGTGCTGTTGCGGGATACTCAGCGGCGTTCCTGGTAGCGGCCGGAAGTTGCCTCGCCGCTGCCGCCATAACTCTGATTGTCTGCCCCGCCAGTCGGGAGCGTGGTTGATGTCGAGCAGGGATGCCTGCCACACGGCGTAGACACTGCGGCCGTGACCGAGATCGGGCTAACTAGGACGCGGTGTTCCCGCAAACGACACCCTCGTTTTCGCACTCCGCACCCGTCTCGTCGGGCATCTGGACCCATTCGGATTGGCCATGTTGGCTCTGGACCCGATCGGGATACCAGATGCCCGTTCTACAGACGACCCCCCTGTCCATACACTGCGGACCCGTGCCTCCCGGATGATCGACCCACCCGCCACCCTCATCGCGTGGCTGCTGCGCCTCCGACGGTGCCTCACCGCCTTGCAACAATTGCCCATCATGCGTACCCCCCGGCGCCGGCTTCGGTGTGGGGGCCAGTGGTACAGCATTTGCGACGCCAGGGGCAAGTATGCAGAACGCAGCACTCAACGCGGCGGCGGCCATTACCCGAGGGATTCGACCTGTTCTCAACACTTCTTGATTCCGCTCTTTTCTCAGGTACTCGCTTCGGAGCTGGGCGCTTAGCGCCCACTGAGATAGTGCGACTATTCGGATGGGCCAGCATCCCTGCGAGCATCCGTCGAGTGTGGGGGTCCGCCTCCAAATTGGGTCTCACCGAAACCACTTGAGGCGACCCGATGACAGGCGGACGGGTCCCCTCACACGGAAACCAGGACACTCTTCACCGCAGAGACCGCGGCCCGGTATTACGTCACGAAAAGTCGACGCTCGGCGAAAGGTCTATTACCCCAACCGCTGCTTGAGCGCGTCGAACTCGTCCTTGACGCCGGTCGGCAGCTTGTCGCCGATGAACTCGAACCACTCCTCGATGAGCGGCAGCTCCGCCTGCCATTCGTCGTTGTGCACCGCAAGCGCCTCGGCGACATCGGCTTCGTCGACGTCCAGACCCGCCAGATCCAGATCCTCGACGGCGGGGACGGTACCGATCGGGGTGGAAACACCGTTGGCACGGTGCTCGATCCGGTCCACGATCCACTTGAGCACGCGGCTGTTCTCGCCGAATCCTGGCCACAGGAACCGGCCGTCATCGCCACGACGGAACCAGTTGACGAAGAAAACCTTGGGCAGCTTGGACTCGTCGGCCTGCTTGCCGATGTTGATCCAGTGGTTCAGGTAGTCGCCCACGTGGTATCCCATGAACGGCAGCATCGCCATTGGGTCGCGGCGCACCGCGCCGACCTTGCCCTCGGCGGCCGCGGTCTGCTCCGAACCCAGTGTGCCGCCGATGAACACGCCGTGCTGCCAGTCGCGAGCCTCGGTCACCAACGGCACAGTCGTCTTGCGGCGGCCACCGAACAGGATCGCCGAGATCGGCACACCCTGCGGGTCATCCCATTCGGGGGCGAGGATGGGGCACTGCGACATCGGTGTGCAGTAACGCGAGTTCGGGTGCGCCGCTTTGGTTTCGGTTTCCCGCAGGACCCAGTCCTGACCCTTCCAGTCGATCAGGTGCTCGGGCTCGCCCTCCAAGCCTTCCCACCACACGTCGTTGTCGTCGGTGCGCGCGACGTTGGTGAAGACGGTGTTACCGGCCTCAATAGTCTTCATGGCGTTGGGGTTTGAGCTCCAGTTGGTGCCCGGTGCGACACCGAAGAACCCGAACTCCGGGTTGACGGCGTACAGGCGGCCGTCCTTGCCAAAGCGCATCCAGGCAATGTCATCGCCCAAAGTCTCTGCGCGCCAACCGGGAATAGTCGGCTGGATCATCGCGAGGTTGGTCTTGCCACACGCCGACGGGAAGGCCGCGGCCACGTAGTACGCCTTATTCTCCGGCGAGATGAGCTTGAGGATCAACATGTGCTCGGCAAGCCAGCCCTCGTCGTGCGCCATCGCCGAGGCGATGCGCAGCGAGTAGCACTTCTTGCCCAGCAGCGCATTGCCACCGTAACCCGAACCGTAGGACCAGATTTCACGTGACTCGGGGAAGTGAGTGATGTACTTGGTGTCGTTGCAGGGCCACGGCACGTCGTCCTGGCCTGACTCCAGCGGCGCGCCGATCGAATGCAGTGCCTTGACGAAGAAACCGTCCTCACCCAGCTTCTCCAGTGCCGCGGCACCCATCCGGGTCATCACGCGCATGGAGGCGACGACGTACTCCGAGTCGGTGATCTCCACGCCCAGCTTCGGATCTTCCGCGCCCAGCGGACCCATGCAAAACGGCACCACCCACATGGTGCGTCCGCGCATACTGCCGCGGAACAGCTCGGTCATGGTCGCCCGCATCTCGGCGGGTTCCACCCAGTTGTTGGTGGGGCCGGCATCCTCTTCGCGCTCCGAGCAGATGTAGGTGCGCGATTCCACCCGTGCCACGTCAGAAGGGTCGGACAACGCCAGGAACGAGTTGGGGTGCTTCTCGGAGTTCAGCCGCTGAAACGTGCCGGCCGCAACCAGCTGCTCGGAAACGCGCGCAAACTCCTCATCGGAACCGTCAGCGAACGCCACTCGGTCAGGTTGGGTCAGCTCAGCGATTTCGCGAACCCAGGCGAGCAATCCCGCATGCTTTGTGGGAGCGTTGTCAAGACCGGGAATGGTCGCTGCTGTCATCGAGAGCATCTCCTAGTTGATACCGAGCACGGTACGCAGTTGCCGCACCGGCGCTGGCCGGGACCTTGGTATATGAGGTTAGCGCCGACGATGTTCTTGGTGAAATGGGGTCACTGACAGTTAGTCATAGGCTCGACGATGCACGAGCCAAGGTGAGACCCGCCGAAGGTGAACCACGTACTACTTTTCGCCGACGCGGCCGTGCTCGATGAGTTCCCAGTGGGCACCCGATCCGCGAACCCAGGTCTCATAGGTGCCGTCCGAACCGAAGGTGGTCACCTTGTCGGCGATGCCGTCCTCGTTGAGATCGGAGACGACCGTAAGCCCCTCGGGTTCATGCAGGGCAATGGTGTCGCCGATGCCGTCGTGGTCGGTGTCGATGAGGTCCCTACCCAGGTCCACCAGCTCGCCGCCGTTGGGCAGATACATGTGGTGATCGAGGTGCAAGTCAGGGCTGAGAGCGTGCCCCGGTTCAGGCACTCCCTCGTCCAGTCCTCCAGGTAATCCCTGGTCGAATCCGTCGATCATCACCCCGCCTAATCCTCTTCGCGCAAGCGGCTCATCGACTTATTGTCAGCTTTCCCCACGATCCCGTCCAGCTGTTCTGTGACTTTCGTTAGCGCCTTGTGCACCGACGGCAGGTCGCGGTTGCGCAGTGCCGTTGCCCGCGCGGTATTCATGGCGGCCTCGCGCAGCTCGGTATCTATTTGTCCGACCCGGGCGGCCAGCTTGTCGTTCTCACGTTCATCGATCTCGACCAGGTCGGCGTTGAGTCTGGTCTCCAACTCCAACACCCGCGCGGCCACCCACTGCTCCAGGTATCCGCGCAGCTCGCCCATGGTGTCCCCAAGCCAGCGATCCAGCACCGTGCGGTCGTGCAAGAGTCCCCGCACCGCCACCAGCCACACCGCGATGCAGGCCCCGGCCACCAGGCCCACGACCAACCCGATCAGGGCCAGGCTCGGGCGCGCATACGCCACCAGTCGCGACACCGTCAATGCCGCGCCCAGGCCGAAGAACACCCCGAAGAGCGCCATCATCCGGGTTTCCAGACGGCGTGACCGCACCGACGGATCACTTACTTCGGGCGCCACCGGGCGGTTGGCGCTGGGCCGCGCGGCCACCCAGTGCTGAGTCACGTCGGAGGACACCTCGGCAAGGTGTTCCTCGGTGCCCTGTTCCACCTCGACGACCACCTCGGCCACGCGACGCCGCACTCGGTCGCCGAACCCGGGCACATCGCGCCGTTTCAGTTCGACGATGTCCTCACGCAATTCACCGCCCACCGAGGCGACCCGCTTGCGCGCGAAGTACAGCAGGGTCATGCGACCCTGCGCGATGCGGTTGCGCAGCGCCAACGTCCGCTCGGACTTGCTCGAACGGGTGCGCCGCACCGCGGCCTGCCGCTGATTGCGCAGCTCGTCGGCGCGGGCACCTTCCCCGGCTTCCGGCGGCATATGCAGCATGCCTTGTAGTCGAGTCGCCCAGGCGCGCAGACGATTTCGCTCACCCAGGGCAGGTATTCGACGGGCCTCACGGACGGCGTTCACCAGCTCGTCGAGCCCCGGTGCGGTACCGCGTGTCGATACCCCTAGCCAGGTGATGCCGGCGAACCGGGAATCGTGCCCCGCCAGGATCTCCCTGTTACGGTCCATCACCTCGCGCCAGGACTGGTGCACGTCGATCTTCGACACCACGGCTATGAGTGCATCGGTATTGGCGGCGGCCAGCTGAATCAATCCGCAGTCCGACGGAGTCAGTGGCGCGGTCCCACTGCATACGAAAACCACCGCCCCCGGCGCCTGTCCGTGCCGCAGATCGTCGGGCTCGACGATGCGTACCCCCGACATGCGCGCCGATAATTCGGCGGCCAAGGTGCTCGCGCCGGCCAGCCAGCTGCCGGTCACCATCACCACGTCCTGCAGATCCACCCCGAGGGGACCGAGCGCGGGGTCGATCGCCAGCACCAGCTCGTCGACCCGTTTGTCGGCAACCGTGTTCATGCGCGACCTCCGGCCAGCCGCCACAACCGCAGCGATCCGCGCACGATGTCGGTACCCATCGCGGCGTAAGTGGCGTTCACCGGTCCGGCCGCGAACCGCTGCCAACGCTCGGCGCGGTAACGGTGATCCTCGGGATGGTCGCTGAGCTCTACCCGCATACCCGCCGCCGTCGCGGCGTCCACCGCACACTGCATGGCGGCCACCACCAGGTCATCGCTGGTCAGGAAGGCATCGACCTGCATCGGCAACACACCCGTCACCCCGATCCTGCGAAGTTCGGTGAGCACCGTCCGCATCCGGCGGTACCAGCCTTGGGCGATGGCGGCCCTGATGGCGACCACCACCGCGTCGATACCCGAAAGGTCATGCAGGAGAGCGGTGAGTCCCGGAGGGGCAAGGGTGGGTACCTGCCGCAGCGCTCCGATGGCGCAGCCCATCGGATACAGATCGAGTTCCTGCAGCAGCCGTCGACGCGTCTCCACCGGCACCTCATGCGTGCAGGTGACGAAGGCGTCGACGGAGCTGGTGTCGGCCGGACTCTCGACCATAAGTTTGAGGGCTTCAAGAATGCCCTCGTCGAGGTCGGCAAGCGGGACGTGCGCAGATAACGGCAGCGTCGGAACGCGCATCTCGGCGCGGTACTGGGCGCAGCGCCCCACCGCGGCGGTCCATGGGCCGCGGGCAGAGCCCGGGTCGGTCAGATCGGCCTTGTTGAGGATCAGCACCTTGGGTGCGGCCGATGCCTGCAGGACGGCGCGGTCCTCGGGTTTGAGTGCCTCCGCGAACACCACGACGTCCACGTCGGCCACGAGGGGGTCTGCTCCGTCAACTTCGGGGATCGGAACCTCGATGAGCACGTGCCCCGGCCCGTCCTCGGCCGGCATGGTGCGCCCCAACCCGCCGATCACACTGGTGACTCCCACTCCGGCGCGACCCCGGACGCTGACCCGCAGCGGATCCCCCGCCCGCACCGCCAGGTCATGAATCCGTTGGCCACCGCGGACCTGGCGGATCTCCGGACGCGACGCGAACCGGTCCAGCGTTCCCCGGAAGATCTCGAACCCCCGCGTCATTGCTTTGCAGACCCAATCTGTTCGCGTGTACGGAAATGCTCACATTGTCACCTGCGCCGGCGGTGGGTTCCACCCTGGTAGGCAACTGTTGAGTATCAATCCGCACTGCGATTATGGGATCTGCCGCCGATGGGTGACCATGGAAAGATGCGTGGTGACGGCCAGGAGCAGGGCTGTGCGGTAGCTGAATCAGCCACCGACGAGCTCCCTGGCACCGTCAGCGCTCAGGACCACCACCCCCGCCGCGTATCCAGCTTCCGATCACGGGGGGCGTCGCTCTCCGAAGGTCAGCAGAAGGCCTGGGACAGATTCTGGTCGAGGTACGGCCGCGTGGCCCGTGAGACCGACGGCACCTGCCCACCGCTAGATCCCGCGGCATGGTTCGGTCGCACTGCACCCTTGATTCTCGAAATTGGTTGCGGCACAGGAACATCCACTGCGGCCATGGCACTGGAGGAACCTCAGTTCGACGTCCTCGCGGTGGAGGTTTACCGCAAGGGACTCGCACAGCTGCTCTCGGCGATCGACCGCGAGGGCATTGAGAACGTCCGGCTGATACGCGGCGACGCGCTGGACGTGCTCGAGCAACTGCTGCCGTCGGGGTCACTGACCGCGGCACGGGTGTTCTTCCCGGATCCCTGGCCTAAGACCCGCCACCACAAACGCCGGCTGCTGCAACCGGGCACGGTGGCGCTGCTCTCGGACAGGCTCCATCCGGGCGGCACCCTGCATGTGGCCACCGATCATGCCAATTACGCCGGACATATCGCCGAGGTCGGGGACTCGGAGCCAACACTGGCCCGCCTTGACCTCGACGATCCCCGTATTCCGGTCTCGGTGAAGCGGCCCACCACCAAGTTCGAGGGCAAGGCGCACACCGTCGGCAGCGCCATCAACGACTTCGTCTGGGTGCGCTTGTGAGCCTCGCCGAGGACCTGGAGCGTCCGAACACGGTGGATGAATCTGACCACCGCCGCAGGGTGCTTCGGGTGCTGCTGGTGTGGGACGCCCCGAACCTCGACATGGGCCTCGGCGCCATCATCGGCGGTCGCCCGTCGGCGGAGAACCGGCCGCGGTTCGACGCCCTGGGCCGCTGGCTGCTGGAGCGCACCGCCGCCTACTCGGCGGACCATCCCGACTGCCTCGTGGAACCCGAGGCCACCGTGTTTACCAATATTGCGTCGGGGAGTGCCGAAGTGGTGCGCCCGTGGGTCGAGGCGCTGCGCAACGTTGGGTTTGCCGTGTTCGCCAAACCCAAGATCGACGAAGACAGTGACGTCGACGTCGACATGCTTGCTCATATCGAGCAGCGGTGCCACGAAGGCCTGGCCGGGGTGCTCGTGGCCTCGGCAGATGGTCAGGCTTTCCGCGAACCGCTGGAAGAAATCGCCGGTGACGGGGTGCCCGTCAGTGTGCTGGGATTTCGCGAACATGCAAGTTGGGCACTAACCTCGGATACTCTGGAGTTTGTCGATCTCGAGGACATACCCGGAGTTTTCCCCCGAGCCTTGCCCCGGGTGGGTCTAGATTCGCTCCCCGACGAAGGCGCCTGGCTGCAGCCATTCCGACCGTTGTCGGCATTGCTGACGTCCAGGGCATGAAAACTTAGCGCGTGACAGACGCTAGTTAGGAGATTCTGTGTTCGCCTGGTGGGGCCGAATGGTGTACCGGTATCGGTTCATCGTTGTCGCCGTGTTCGTCGCGATCTGTCTAGGTTCCGGGCTCTTCGGGATCACGCTTGGCGACCACGTGACGCAGAGCGGGTTCTTCGACGACAAGAGCGAATCCGTCAAGGCCTCTCTGATGGCCGACGACGCTCTGGGCCGTGACCGGACCACGCACGTCGTCGCCGTCATCGCGGCGCCCGAGGGTAAGACCGTCGACGATCCAGCCTTCCAGAAGAAGCTGACCGACCACTTCGATCAGTTACAGAAGGACAACCCCGACCAGATCTACGGTTGGGCAGGCTGGCTTCGCGCGCCGACGACCACGGACCCCACCGTCATGCGGATGGTGACCCCGGATCGCAAACACACCTTCGTCTCGATCGCCCTCAAGGGTGATGACGACGACACCATCCTCAACAACTACAAGGCACTGGCGAACCCGAAAAAGGCCACAAAACCCGATCCCGCGGATAACAAGTTCCTGCTGAACGGTGTCGATATCCAGCTGGCCGGCCTACAGCCCGTCGCCAGCGAGCTGACCGGAACCATCGGCACAGATCAACAGCGCATGGAAATCCTGTCGCTGCCGGTCATGGCCGTCGTGCTGTTCTTCGTCTTCGGTGGTGTGATCGCGGCCGGGCTCCCCATGATGATCGGTGGTCTGACCATCGCCGGCGCCCTGGGCATCATGCGACTGATCACCCTCTTCGCTCCGGTGCACTTCTTCGCCCAACCGGTGGTGACGCTCATCGGTCTGGGTATTGCCATCGACTATTCGCTGTTCATCGTCAGCCGCTTCCGCGAGGAGATCGCCGAGGGGTACGACACCGAAACCGCGGTCCGCCGCACCGTCATCACCTCGGGCCGTACCGTCCTCTTCTCCGCCACCCTCATCGCCGGCGCACTGATGCCGATGCTGATCGTGCCCCAGCAGTTCCTCAAGTCCCTGACGTACGCAGGTATCACCACGGTGATGCTGGCTGCGGTCTTGTCGATCACCGTGTTGCCGGCCTGCCTGAGCGTGCTGGGTCGGCACGTCGATGCGCTGAGTATCAAGCGGTTCAGCCGAACCAAGTCACGCGAGGAGCTGGAGAACGGCTTCTGGGGCCGCACCGTGGTTTTCGTGATGAAGCGACCGCTGACGTTCGCGGTCCCGATCGTCATCGTGATGCTGCTGCTGATCGCCCCACTGAGCAATCTGAAACTCGGTGGCTTCAGCGAAAAGTACTTGCCACCAACCAATCCCACGCGCGAGGCGCAAGAGGACTTCGACACGCTCTTCCCCGGTTTCCGCACCGAGACCATCACCATCGTTACCAAGGGCGCCACCGACACGCAGCTCAACCAGATCCGTGCCGACGCCATGAAGGTCCCCGGATTCGTTGAACCCGATGGCGACAAGACCCAGATGTGGCAGCGACGTAAGGCCGTCACCCAAGACTCGGATACCAGCGTCAAGGTCATCCAGAACGCGCTGATCGATCGCAATACCGCCGGCGAAAAAGTCAAGGCACTGCGCGACATGCCCGTCCCCAAGGGCGTCACAATGTACGTCGGCGGCACGCCCGCGCTGGAGTACGACTCGATCGAAGGCGTGTTCAGCAAGCTGCCGATCGTGATCGTGATCCTGGTGTCTATCACAGCGATCTTGATGTTCCTGGCGTTCGGCTCGCTGGTGCTGCCGATCAAGGCCGCCGTCATGAGTGCCCTCGGTCTGGGCTCGACGATGGGCATCCTGACGTGGATATTCGTCGATGGACACTTCTCCAAGTGGCTCAATTTCACCCCGACACCACTGACCGCTCCCGTCATCGTCTTGATCATCACCGTCATATACGGCCTGTCGATGGACTACGAAGTGTTCCTGATGTCTCGAATGATCGAGGCCCGGCACCAGGGACTGTCGACCACCGAAGCCGTGCGCGTGGGTACCGCCAACACCGGCCGCATCATCACTGCGGCCGCGCTCATCCTCATCGTGGTGGCGGGCGGGTTCGCCTTCTCCGACCTGGTGATGATGAAGTACCTGGCATTCGGCCTCATCGCCGCACTGATCCTCGATGCCACCATCGTGCGCATGCTGCTCATCCCCGCGGTCATGAAGCTGCTAGGGGACGACTGCTGGTGGGCTCCGGCCTGGATGAAGCGCGTGCAGGTCAAGCTCGGCCTCGGCGAGGTCACCCTCCCCGACGAGCGCAAGCGTCCAACAGGCCGCGAGCAGGCCATCGCCGCCGCAACGTCGCCCGTCGGGTCCAACGCGCGCACCACCAAGCTGCAGATCCCTTCCGAGCGCACCCGATTGCCCTCGACACCCACACCACGCCAGCACGATCCGTCGGCTCCAGTGCGACCAACTCCTCCCCCGGCCGCTCCCCCGACCACACCGGTCAACCTGCCGCCGCAAGGCACTGCCGGTACGGGGGCCGGTAGCGATGCACCCGCGACGACGCGGATGTCGGTGCCCGGCAAGAACATTGCGCCTACCGATGCACCCACCACCCGCGTGCCCGGCGGGAACCCGGCAGGTCCCGACGCTCCGACCACCCGCAGCACTGCCGCCGGGACGCATCGTCCGGCCCGCAACGCCGACCGGGAGATCGAGTCGTGGCTCGGCGAGTTGCGTGGCCCCAAGCAGGCCGGACCCGCTCCCGCCGACCAGTCGGCGGATGCGACCACCGCGATCCCGGTGTCCAAGCCGCAGCCCAAGTCCCAACCGGCACAGCCGAACCAAGCGAATGCCGCACCGGGTGAGGACGCGACGACGGCCATGCCCATCGCCAAGCCGGATGCCACCCGGCAGGGCCCACCGCGGGCTCCCCGCCCCCGTCCTCAGCAGCCGGCGCCTGCCGACGCCACCGACGCGTTGCCCGCGCCCGGTGCCAAACAGCAGCAGTCCGACGACGAGACCCGCCGCAGCCGCGGAGGGAGCGTCAGCGCCCAGGACCTGCTGCGCCGCGAGGGACGCCGCATCTAACTTCGCGTCATGTTGTCATCTCGTCTCGGACAGATAGTTGGCCGCTACGTGGGCGGGGTCATCACCGCGCGCATCTATGCGTCCGAGTTCATGCTGTGGCGGTCAGACGAGATTCAGATTGGCGGAAGGCTGTCTGACCTACCCGTCGTGAGTGAACTTTTTACCGATATCAACGACTACTGCGCCGACTACATACCCTCACCGTGGGATCCGCTGTGGATCTCCGAGGCAGAGATGCGACACCGATTGATGACAGAGCGCATCCCTGCCCTAGAAGAATTGTTTGGCAAGGGCGTCGTCGAAGTCCAGTCGCCCGATGACGCTTACCTCGCAAGACGCGAACAGCTGGCCCGCCGCATCGGCAAGGCCCTCGTGGACTATGCAGGCGGCACGACCAGCAGCGGTACTTTCATCGCCGATATCTATGCGATTCAAGCCGACGGGGACCGCTGGCAGGTCTTCCATGAACTGTTCGATACCGCATACTCGGATGCGGCGGCATTAGAGATGGGGTCGCCGGATGTTGGCAGCGACTCCTATGGGCGTGACGCGAAAATGCTTGCAGCAGAGCGGGCACGCACCCTGCAGGGGACATTTCTCTAATACGGTTGGTCTTCGGATTTACCTGCGAGGGTGGCGTATTCACGCGCGTAAAGCGTTCCTCCGCCGAGCAGCAGCAGGCCGGTCACGATGAACGCACCGATCCGTGCGATGCCGTCAAGGGTGGCCAGGTCAAACAGAAACAGCTTGGCGACGGCCATCGAGGCGAGCACGAATCCCGTTCTGGTTACCCAGCTCTGGTCGCGGTAGTGCCGCAGACCGGCGAGCAGCAACGCCACCGACACCGCCATCCAGGACACCGTCGCCATACCGTGGCCCAGCAGGAACCCGTCGTTACTACCCAGCAGCGCCGTGCCCGACAGCACGACGGCTGCGGTCCCCGCATACAACATCGATGCCCCGGCCAGCACACCTCTGAGGGAAGCAGACTGCGGACTCGCCCAGCCGACTCGGTGCATGGCCGCCATCACCATGCCCACCGTCGCCACCGAGAGCACGCTCGCGACGATCAGCAGCGAGCCAGCCTCGCGCACGGCGCTATTCGAATCGGTCAGCAGCTCCGGGGGCACATAGGCGACATACGCCAACCCGCCCAGCGCGCCGAAAATCTGACCTAGTACCAACGAAATACGCTCCTGCAGCTGGTATCCAATGGCAGCGAAGGACAACGCGATAGTCAGCAGTACGACCGCAAGCAAGGCTTCCTTCGTGCCCTCGACCGAGGCCTGCATCAGCGCCAGACCTCCGATCGCGGCCATGGTGATGCGCGTATGCACCGGCAGACCACCGACCAGTAGCAGCACCGCGCCCATCACCGCGGCGACTCCGACAGGCACCAGCACGCCAAGCGGCCACACCGCAAAGGACAAGGCACTGTAGAGAACCGGAGCCGCGGCGACGCCGATCATGATCGACGAGGTGAGGTCTCCGTCATCACCGGTGAGCAGCCACAGCGAACCGACCAGGGTGACCAGCAGCGCCAGCACTGCCATGACGAGCAGCGCGTGCGGCTGTCCGCCGTGCGTGGCGCGAAGAGCGAGCAGCAGCGTCACAGCGACGCCCACGGTCCGGAAGGCGTGCAGCACAGGCCAATCCCGACCCATCTGGGCGGGCAAGCTGGCGATCAGCAGCACCAGCGCGAAGGCCGCCAGCTCCACGGTGAATCCACCGGTGAGGATCGGGGCCAGCACGGTGATCGCGGCGACCACACCGGCGGCAAACGGCTGCGAGTTCCACTGCCGCGCCAGTACTAACCCGGTACCGGCAATTGCCAACCCGAGAGCCAGGCCGATCGCCACCGGGATCTTGTCGTAGATCACTGTGAGCGCCAGCACATCGAAGAAGGCGGCGGCGAATCCTGTTGCTGCGGTGGCAATACCGCCGACCCTGCCGCCGGGGCGGGATTGCACACGAACACCCAGACCAACCAGCCCTGCCGCCAGGACGGCGCCAGACATCATGCGGGGTATCGGACCGAAGTATCCACTCTTGGCGGCCAGCACCAGGAGCATGACCACACCTGCGAGCGTCACCACTGCGCCCGCAAACGCCATCGCCTTGCTGGCGAATCCCTCGCGGGTCCAGAACCGTTCCTGCACCTGAGGTGCCATCCTGGGCACGTCCGACGCCGGCGCCAGCACTGGAGTCGAGACCAGTGACACCGGGGCGACGGCCTGCGGCATTATCGGAGAAACGCCCACACTGCGCCGGTAATCGTCCCAATACTGCTGCGCTCTAAGGTATTCGGCCTGGGTCCATTCGACCATCCGGCCGCGCAGCGCATCGAGCTCGGCACGCAACGCACGCTCTCGCCCATCGAGTTCAGCCAGCGCCGCGGTCAGCTGCTGCAGCTGCGGAGATGTCATGCCTCTCAGAGTGGCGTCTGCTCAATCCGAGGTGAAGGCGTAAACCTACCGTCGCACCTAGGGGTTTCTCACCGCGCTAAGTAGCACTACTCATCGAGAAATGGTCCGGCACGGCCGGGAGCACCTACCTGGACCTGCGCCAAGTAGGCGGCGTGCAGAGTTCGACTTACGAAGGATTCGCGCTCACCCCACGGTAGGTTCGGCCGTGTCACCAGCAGGGAGGCGATTCCGTGGGTGATCGCCCACAACTGTAGCGCCGAACGCACGGCACTACCGGGAGGAAACCGTTCTTCGTCGATAAGTTCTTGAACGATGCTTCTCAGTTGGAGAAATGCTGAGCTGTCCAGTATTTCAGAAGAATCACCGACGGCACGTGGTGAACCGGAAGTCGCGAATCGATACATGAGCGGATTTTCCGCGGCGAACCGCACATAGGCCACACCCAACGCATGTAGTCGTCCCGCCGCGCCAGGGACATTCGATGTCGCTCGCTGTAGCTCCTCCCCGAGCTGTTCGAAGTATGCCGCGCACACGGCATCTACCAACTCGTCCGTGCTTGAGAAGTGCCGGTAGAAGGAGGGTGCCGTGATGCCTAGTGCTCGCGTCAGTTCACGGGCGGACGGAGCCCGCGCCTCGCCGGACCTGTGGATAAGCTCCATCGCCGTGTCGATGATCTGCTGTCGCAGCAGCCACCCCTGCCCCCTGGGCAGACGCTGCCGAGGTGCGGTTGCGTTGTCTTCACCACCCACGTGTCACTCCAACCGCATGTTCCGGATCAGCGCGGGGGTTCAATCGGCAATGTCGGCCCGCCTTGCGAGCGTTGACGGCTAACAGTCGATCGCCAATTCCATAGACGGCCCTATCCCGCATCACACCGATCGGCCTACGGCACTCCAGTCCACTTCCCACCCGAACTGCGGACGCGCACAATCGCTTGCGCCCAGCTCAAGCACATGAAGTAAACATACGTTTACCACGATATTGACAGAATCGCAAACAATGTTGACCCGCGTATCGAATACCGCCACACCAGACGATGCCCGCGCAGCGCACCCACCCCTCCAGTGCGCACCAGCCTTGCGCCCCTCCATCCAACGTGATAAACAAATGCTTACCTTAATGCCGTTTATACAGCTAGGAGTCCTGGTGCCCGAAGGAAAACGGTTCCCTTGCGGGGTGCACACCGATGGCCCGGGCCGGCTCGCCGACCTCACCCAATTGCCGGGAGGAATCCGCAGATATACCGTCTTCGCCGCATCGGCAGACAGCATGGTGCCGTGGGCTCGCAAAGTAAGTAGCCATCCAAAATGCAACCCCGATCCGACGCCGATAGTCCCGCGCGGCGTGGTCGCGGTCTGATGGCCCACGCCGACAGCAAGACCTTTGGCAAGGTCAGCCGCTTCAGCGCGCGTAATGCGTGGCTGGTCATCGGCGGCTGGATCGTCCTACTCGGCGTGCTCAACGCAGCGATACCTCAGCTCGAAGTGACTGTGTCAAAATACTCGGCACCCTTCCTGCCCACTAATCTCGCTGCTACACAAACGCTTCGAGAGATGTCGACCGAATTCGGGGTACCACAATCAGCCTCAGTGGGCAGTGTCGTACTGGTTGATGAACACGGGCTCAGCGCCGATGACCACGCACTGTATCGGCAGCTCATTGAGTCCCTGCGCGCCGATCACGAGAACGTCGCTTACGTCCTGGACACCTACAGCAACGACCAACTCCGCGACATCGCGATCAGCCCTGACGGCAAGGCGATCAATCTCCTTGTCGCAGCGACCGGTGATGTTGGCTCGACACAAGCTCATCGAAACGTCACCGAAATTCGTAAGACGATCGAGTCCATGGCTAAGCCCCAGGGAGTGCAGATCTACTACACGGGGTTCGCGCCGACACTGGCCGACCTCTTCACCTCCATGGACCGGTCGCTCATGATCATCACCGGCGTTTCGATACTGCTGATCACCATGTTGCTACTGCTGGTCTACCGGTCGCTGGTCCTTGCCTGCATTCCGTTGCTGACGATCGGCGTATCTCTCGGGGTAACACGCCCAATCATCTCCCTCCTGGGTCTCAGCGGAACACTGACGGTCTCGAACTTCACCATCGCGCTGATGACCGCGATGGTGCTGGGCATCGGTACTGACTACGCGATCTTCATCCTGGCCAGTTACCACGAAGGTCGCCGAGCCAAGCTACCCGCGCCTGCCGCCCTGCAGCGGGCGGGAGAAAAAATTTCCGGAATCCTGATCGCGTCCGCGGTAACGGTAGCGGCGGCAGCATCGGCCATGGTCTTCACGAAGATCGGCATGTTCAAGGCCGCCGGTCCCCCCACGACCATCGGCGTGGTGATTACCCTAGCGGTCTCCATGACACTGCCCTACGCGTTGTTATCCGTTGCTGCACAACGTGGGTACGCCGAACCACGGATACTGAACGAACGCCGCTGGCGTCGTACCGGCGCCAGGGTAATTCGCCATTCCGGGGTGTTGGCAACCGCATCTCTGGTCGTGTTGATCGCCGCGGCCGCTGTCCTGGCCACACTACGGCTGAATTTCGACGAGAACGCCATGCAACTCGACAGCACCGACAGCACCCGCGGGTACGAAAAGGTTTACGCACACTGGGGAGTCAACGAAGCGGCACCCGAGTACCTGATCATCAAATCCGATCATGACATGCGCAACACCAATGACCTTGCGGCATTGGACATGATCGCGACGAATCTCGCCAAACTCCCCGAAGTCGCCGTCGTCCGCTCCATCACCCGCCCCAGCGGTAAACCGGTCGCCGAAACCACGATCGGCCATCAAGTCGGCATTGTCGGTGATCGTCTCACCGAAGCGCAGCAACGCATCCAGCAGTCCAACCCTGATTTGTCCCGCCTGACCGCGGGGGTCGACCAGCTTCGCGACGGTGCTAACTCCGCCAATACTCAATTGCCGCAATTGATCACCGGCATTGGCCAGGTTGTATCCCTGGCCAAGGGCGTGCTCAGTACCTATGACACCGCAAGCACCGCGCTGGCCACCGCGACCAGTAACCGTGTTGACGTACCTCGAGCCATCGCTGACCTCAGCTCGTCGGTAAATCTTCTCGACGCCGCACTGCAGGCCATCAGTCACAACGATCTCGTCGCCGCCACCGTCAGCACAGCCAACTCCGCCCTCGCTCCCCTGCTGAGCCCTGAACCCGCGCCCGACTGCATTGCCAATCCACTGTGCATGCGTGGCCGTGCCGCTCTGGCCGATCTGGACGCGAGCACCAATGGCTCAGCGGTCCGCTCACTGCGCGATCTGCAGGCCCTGACCGTGGAACCTCAAGCGGCAATCGACAATGCGCGCGCAGCGCTTCCCGGTCTCAAAGGCGCTCTGGTGCAAATGCAATCGCTGTCCAAACAACTTGACGGACGCCCTCCCACAGAAGTTTCAGCGCAATTGAACCAGTTGGTACGCGGCGCCGAGCACCTCGCCGGTGGGATGTCCCAGTTAGCTACCGGTTTGAATCGTGTCAAGACCGGTGTCGATCAAGTCGGCACCCTGACCGGGCCCCTTGGCGACGGACTCAAAAAGGCATCCGACTATCTCGACGCCGTCAGCATCCACACCTCCAGTGGTCCGGGCGCGGGATACTATCTGCCACCGCAAGCATTCTCCGACAAAAACTTCCAGGCCGGCGAGAAGTTGCTGTTCTCCGCAGATGGCAAGGTCACCCGCATGGTCGTGGTGTGGAAAGTGAACCCATTCAGCGCTGAGGCCCGGACCGGTGCAATGCAGCTTGTGAGCACGTCGACGATGGTTGCGACGGGCACAACACTAGAGGGCGCGCAGATCACCACTACCGGCGTTGCATCAATAACGACCGATATGCAACACCAAGTCTGGCGTGACTTCTTCACTTTCGGCGCCGTCGCAATCCTCGGCATCTTCCTGGTCATGGCACTCCTATTACGCAGCATCCTCGCCCCTGCCTTCATGGTGGTCATGGTCACGCTCTCGTTCGCGTCTGCTGCCGGCCTCAGCGTGCTGGTATGGCAACACATCGTCGGCATCGACCTCGACTTCTCGGTTCTGCCGGTGTCGTTCATGGCGCTGGTGGCGGTGGGAGCGGACTACAGCATGTTGTTCGCCTCCCGTATCCGCGACGAATCCCAGGACGGGATGGTCCGCGGAATTCTGCGAGGGTTTACCAGCACGGGCTCCGTCATCACCACAGCTGGAATTGTCTTCGCACTCACCATGTTCGCGCTCATGAGCGGCAGCGTTATCCATCTTCTTCAGATCGGATTCACCGTGGGCACTGGCCTGCTCCTCGACATCACCGTCGTCCGGACCATCCTGGTGCCGGCCGCCATGACACTCATCGGCAACAACATCTGGTGGCCCCAACGCAGCCTAAAAACGTAGGTGTCAAACAAATTTCGGCACTATCAAGCCATTTCATCCAAACAGGCACTTGGGCCGACAACAAGCGCGAATCCCTAGCAAGGACGACCTGGCCATCGCGGCTTTTATGCGCAGCTGACAACAGCTGTCACTCGATCGTCGAGTCGACGTCAACTCGGCCGCATCGCCCGAATTAACTTGGCAAGAAACGATTCCGGAAACACGCTAGACCGACAGACGACGTCGGCTCTTCACATGCCGGTGATGGTGGTCGATGTACTTCATGAAACGCTGCGCGCCTTACGTGCCCTGCCAATACCGGCCGTCTCATTCATGCGCGGTGCTCGCGTTGACGACCATCCGGGCCTCACTGTGTCCGCTGATATCGTCCCAGTCTCGGTGCAAGCCTGGGCTGCTCCGATTGGAATGGGATAAACAGCCGACCGCGCCGCGCTACGATGGCCCCGTGTCGACGTCGCGGAATAACGGTGACAAACTGCTGGAAGGCGCTCTTTCCTGTCTGCAAGAGCGCGGCTACGCCAACATCACATCCCGTGATATTGCGCGCGCTGCCGGAGTCAACATCGCATCGATCAACTACCACTTCGGCAGCAAAGACGCGCTGATGGACGAGGCACTCACCAAATGCTTCTCGAACTGGAGCGCCCAGGTTCAGCTGGCCTTCGACCAGGCGGCCGCCACCAACCCGCGCGACCAGATCCAAGCCCTGTTCCACGCCACGATTGACTCATTCGATCGAATCCGTCCCACCGTCTACGCCTGCATCGAGTTCCACGCTCCCGCGATGAGATCTGACAAACTCCGTGAGCGACTCGCTTCCTGCTACGCCGGCATGCGTGATCACGCCGTCGATCTGGCACGAACCGCCATGTTGGCCCACGGATTTGAGCCGCCTGAGTCGCTTCACACGGCCGTTTCACTTCTGATGGCGTTGATCGAGGGCTTGATGCTGCAATGGGCCGCCGACCCCTCCGCAGTGCCCGACTCCACGCAGATCACCGACGGACTCGCCGCGCTAGGAGCACTGGCCGTTACTGCAGGCTCGGACTAGCGACGCCTACTCGTCGAGCCCGTGTTCGATGGCGTATCTCGTCAGCTCGACACGATTGCCCAGCTGCAGCTTGCGCAGTGTCGACTGCACATGGTTCTCCACCGTCCGGTGACTGAGTGAGAGCCGAGTGGCGATCTGCTTGGCGCTTAGCCCCTTAGCGACCAGCCGCAGCACTTCGGTTTCCCGGTCGGAGAGCCGTGGCGTGTCGTCCGAGGCGCGCGCTGAATCGCTTGAAATACGCCGAAACTCTCCCAGCACCAGGCCCGCCAGGCCCGGCGTGAACACCGCCTGCCCCTTGGCCGTGGCCTTGACGGCGTCAATGAGCTCGGCGGCGGACGCGCTCTTGACCAGGTATCCGGTGGCACCGGCCTTGACCGCTTCCAGCACGTCCTCGCGTTCGGCGGAGGCCGACAACACCAGGATGTGGCTATGCGGGGACACCGCTAACACCGCGGCGGTGGCTTGCGCGCCATCGCCATCGGTCAGCTGCATATCCATCAGCACCACATCGGGTTTCACCGTCGCGGCGATCCGACCGGCCGAGGCAACGCCGTCGGCCGTCGCGATCACCCACAGCCCGGCCGCCTGCAGGTCACGGGAGACCCCATCCCGCCACATCGGGTGGTCGTCGACCACCATCACCGAAATCTGTTGCAGCTCTTCCGTCATACCCCGACCTCCTGAGATTTGGGCACCGTAATCTCCCATTCGGTCCCTGCGCCGGGCGCCGTCTCCAGCAGGACCGCCCCGCCCAGATCGGCCACCCGCCCCAGAATCGATCGAGACACCCCCATGCGTCCTTCGCGTTCGGCCTGATCCAGCCTGCCATCGGCAATACCGCTACCGTCATCGCGCACCGTGACGACCACCGAGTCTGCCAGATCCTCGATGAGCACGTATGCATGCACTTGCGGTCCTGCGTGCAATCCCACGTTGGACAGCGCGCTACGCACCACGGCGGCCAGTTCGCTGGCCATGTGCTGACCGATGAGCACCGGCGACCCCGGCGCGGACACCGAGACGGCGGTACTGGCCTGAGTGCGCAGGAGCGGACGCAGATCGACCAATTCGTCATCGGCGAGGGCAGTCGGGGCCGCACCCGAAATCAGCTCCCGGAGCGCCACTTCCTGCTCACCCGCGATCTCGGCGAGTTCTGCTGTCGGACCGCCGATCTCGGTACCTCGCCGCTTCACGTACGACAGCACTTGGAGCACCCCGTCGTGCACCTGGCGGGCCAACCGCTCCCGTTCGATCGCGGCGGCCGCCGCTCTTTCCGCGCGCCGCAGTTCATGGAAAGTGCGCTTGGCGGTGGTCGATGCGGCACCGATCGCCAGCCCAACCACCACCAACGCGGGCATCGTCGAGTCGAGCCAGAGCGCGCTGACGGACAGACCACGCGCCGCAATGCTGACCGCGGCGAGAACAAAACCGGATATGACGCCGGCAAGCTGGCCGCGCAGCAGCCCCACCGACACCACCGCGTTGGCCACCCACAGAGTGGTCGGCAACGATTGATGCCCGCTGTACCACTGCACATCGACCACGAGGCGCCCGGCAAGCATCAGCGCAATCACGATTACCTGATCGCATAGCACCAGCTGCCATCGGCGGAACCAATTGCGCGACAGTGTAACCGCTGCGAACCCCGTCCATATCGCCATGCATCCGTACAGTGCCCAGCTCAGCGCCTGTCGGTCGTAGTGGGTATAGCTCGCCAGTTGCGAGGCCAACAGCGCGTACCCGAAACTCGCCAATCGGAACACCTGCGCGGCACGCCACAACGACGCCGTCGGATCGCTACCGCTGACCCATCGAGGGACGGATGTCATACGCGCTGCTACTCCTTGGGCGGCGCCGGGCCCAGTTCCGGCACGCCGTTGCCGGGCCCGGCGTTCACCGCCGCCGGTCCCTGGTTGGGCACCATCTCCGGATCCAGAATCTCCGCTTCCTCTTCTCCTTCAAGGACATACGGATCATCGTCATCATCGGGGTGCAGCAGTGCACGAATAGCCGTGTTGAGCACGGCGACGGTTGGCACCGCCAACAATGCCCCGATAATTCCGCCCAGCACGCCGCCCGCGGCAATGGCGAACACGACCGCCAATGGGTGGATGCGTACGGCGTGGCCCATGATGAGCGGTTGCAGCACATGGCCTTCCACCTGCATCACCACGATGACGATGACCAAGATCATGGCCGCGGTGAAGGCGCCCTTGGTGATCAAGGCGATGAAGACCGCGACGAAACCGGAGATCGCCGCACCGATGATCGGAATGAACGCACCCAGAAAGACCAGCGAGGCCAGCGGAAGGGCGAGTGGCACACTGAAAGCCGCCAGGCCCACGCCAATACCTAGGGCGTCCACCAACGCCACCGCGACGGTGGCGCGTACATAACCGATCAGCGAACCGAAGCCCAGTACACCGGCACGGCGCACCCGCGGCCGAGCCGACGTCGGAAAAATCCGGGTGACGAAATCCCAGATCTCCCTGCCCCCGTACAAGAAGAAGATCACCGTGAAGAAGGTCAGCACGGCACCGGTGATGATCTCGGTGACGGTGGTGGCCGTGGCCAGCGCGCCGCTGGTCACCTTGTCCTGGTTGTTCTTGATGCTGTTGACCAACGCGTCGCCGGCCTTGCCGATCTGGTCTTCGCTGATGTGGAACCGGCTGTGGATCGCCCAGTTCTTCAGCGACTCGATGCTGTCGGTCAACTGCGTCGACAGGTCGGGAAGTCCCTTGATGAACTGGTCGACCACGAACGTCAGGATTCCCACGATTGCCGCGGTGCCGGTCAACAGTACGACCACCACCGCGAGCGAACGCGGAACCTTGTGCCGCTCAAGGAAGTTGACCGGCGGCACCAAAAGCGCCGCCGCCATCAGCGCCAACAGCACGGGGATGGTGATGGTATTCAGGTGCCAGAACAACCACAGCGCTGTGAGCCCGAAGGCAAGCAGCACCAACAGGCGCCAAGCCCAAGCGGCCCCCTTGCGCACATATGGATGAACCGACTCGGCGGCGTCAACGTGCGTCATGCGCCGAGCCTAACCCAGCAACTATCCCTTCGATGCGGGCTCGGCCAGTACTTCCGAGAGCCACTTCACTACGAGCTCGGGCTGCTCATCGACGATGAAGTGACCACAGTTAGGCACCTCCGTGATGTTCAGATCGTCGGTGTGGTCCTTGAAACCCTCGAGCAGCGATGGGTGCACCGCCACATCGTCGAGACCGAACAGCACGCGTACCGGCATGGGTAGCGTGCGGTCGTCGTAGGGGCCGCGCGCTAGGTGGGCGAACTCCTTGCCGACCATGGACCGGTAGATCTTGGACCCCGCCACCCGACGGTCGCGGTCGCGGAAGCAGCTGCGGAAGAAATCCACAGATTCCTTGGGCATGCCGCTGCGCCGGATGAACCACCACAGCGTCGGCGACAGATGCGAGAGCGGCCCGACGACCGGGGCGCCGACCACGAGTTGGTAAGCCAGCTTGTGGGCGTACCTGGCCACGCGGCCCGGCTGCTGCCACACGGGCGGAATATTGAGGATCGCCAGCCGCTGGATGCGCGACGGCGCCTTCAGCGCCACCAGCTGCGCCGTCCAGCCGCCCCAGTCATGCCCGACCAGATCGAAGGATTCCAGGCCTAAGGCATCGGCCGCGGCCAGTACGTCGCTGGCGAACTGCTCCTTCTCGTAGCCCTTCGGAGCGACCTCACTCCAGCCCGCGCCGCGCAGATCCATGGCGTACACCCGGTGCCCGGCGCCGGCCAGCGCCGGAATGACCTTGTGCCACATCCACCAGTTTTCCGGCCAGCCGTGCAGCAGCACCACCGGCCTGCCGCCCTCCGGACCGGCCACGGCGACGTGAATTTTCACATCCCCGGCTTGCACGTATTCGTGGGTCACGCCCTCCAGGAATGGCATGCTGCGCTGCGTCATGCACGGAACATTACCGCGCAGTAGGTTCCGCGGCACCACCCCGTTGGCCCCGCCGCGGAAGCCCGGCCTGGCCATACATCCGCCCTAGAGCAGCAAGAACTGGCATGCTTCGGTTACGTCACAGAAATTGGGGTAGAACTGGAGTAGACCGATCGGAATACCTGGGTGATGGAACGGCTGCGCGAATGGTTTCGGGCCATGCATGTGCTGGGCCCACGGTGGACCGTGTTCGTGGCTTCGATGGTCGGCATCAACTCCGCCACCCTGCTGCTGTTGTTCTACTTTCTGCGTCACTGGATGCCCTTCAAACGGCCGGCGAACGACTGGGTCTTCGAGAACGGCCCGCCACTGTTCTGGGTGCTTTTCGGCCTCATGGTCGTGACGAGCGTGGGATGGGCCCTGCATATGGAGCACCGTCTGGCCCGCTGGTACTGCCGGGGCGGGCCGCCCACCGCACTTGAGCTACGGACCGCACTGACGGCACCGCTGCAGCAGTCCATGGTCCACCTCGGCGGGTGGGTGATCGGTTCGTCGATCTTCGTCGGCGTCGGCGCCGCGCATGACTCCCACTGGACCCTGGCCACCATCATCGGCACCCTGCAAGCCGCGACGGGCAGCTTCGGCCTGACCTACCTGCTCGGCGAGCGCATCCTGCGGCCAATTGCCGCGAAGGCGTTAAGCGCCAGCGAGTTCCATGGACGTTTCGCACCATCGGTGTTCGTGAGGGTGCGGCTGAGTTGGTGGATCGGCACGCTGGCGCCGGCGATCGGCATCCTCGCGCTGTGCGGGATGGCCCTGTGGGATCCCAGCGAATTGACCTCGACCCGCGACCTGGCCCTCACCGTCCTGCTCATCGTCTCCGTCACTCTGTTCGGCAGCTATGGGCTCGCGCTGCTCACCGCCGGACAGCTGGCCGACCCGGTGCGCCAGCTGCGCGCCGCCATCAGCGATGTGGCGCAGGGCGATTTCGAAGCCCGCGTCGACGTGTACGACGGCAGCGAGCTGGGTGTCCTGCAGGCCGGCTTCAACCGGATGATGCAGGTTGGGGAGGAACGCCGTCAGCTGCGTGAGCTGTTCGGTAAGCATGTGGGCGCCGACGTTGCCAGCCAGGCGCTGCAGCTCGGCACCAACCTCGGTGGTGAGAATCGTTATGTCGCAGTGTTCTTCGTGGACATGATCGGGTCGACGTCAATGGCCTCCGACCGGGATCCCGAGGAAGTGCTGACCATCCTCAACGACTTCTTCCGCATCGTGGTGGAGGTAGTCGACAGCCGTGGCGGCTTCGTCAACAAGTTCGTCGGCGACGAGGCGTTGTCGGTCTTCGGCGCACCACTGCACCGCCCGGATGCCACCACCGCCTGTCTGGCCGCCGCACGCGAATTGCGCGAGCGGCTATCCCAAGACTTCCCGCATCCGTTCGAGTTCGCGATCGGCGTCTCGGCCGGGCTGGCGGTGGCCGGAAACGTGGGCGCACCCGAGCGCTACGAGTACTCGGTGATCGGTGACCCCGTGAATGAAGCATCGCGGCTAACTGAGCTCGCCAAACATCGGCCAAGTCGGCTGCTCGCATCCACCAATGCGCTGTATTTCGCCGACACCGATGAACAGAAACACTGGGATCACGGCGACTCTGTGCTGCTCCGGGGCCGCACCAGGGCGACACACCTGGCGTGGCCTGCGGGAACCTGAAAGAAGTGGCCCGCACTCGCCGTTACTGTGGTGCCCGTGCCCGATGACCGCGATCGTCTCTCAGGCGGCGAGACACCGCCTGAGACCAACCCGGACCCCTGTCCGGACGACGACGCCATCACTGCACCTCAACCCGTCATCAAGCGGCGCGGAAAGTACTGGTGGCTGCGCTGGGTCGCCCTCGTCCTCGTCGTGGTGGTGCTCGCGGTCGAGATCGGGTTCGTTTCCGATCAGCTGGCCGCGGCCTGGCGCAGCCTGAAGACCGCCAATCCCTGGTGGGTGCTGGCGGCGGCACTGGCGGCGATGGCCTCGATGCACAGCTTCGCGCAGATCCAGCGGACGCTGCTGCGGTCGGCGGGCGTCAAGATCCGTCAATGGCGCTCGGAGGCGGCCTTCTACGCCGGCAACGCATTGAGCACCACGCTGCCCGGCGGCCCCGTGCTCTCGGCCACCTTCATCTATCGGCAGCAGCGCCTCTGGGGCGCCACACCGGTGGTGGCTTCCTGGCAGCTGGTGATGTCCGGGGTACTGCAGGCGGTGGGGCTCGCGATCCTCGGCCTGGGCGGCGCGTTCCTGCTGGGCGCCAAGACCAACCCGTTCTCGTTGATTTTCAGCATCGGCGGATTGTTGGCCATCCTGGTTCTGGCCCAGGCGGTGGCCTCTCGGCCGGAGATGCTCGACGGCATCGGTGTCCGAATCCTGCGATGGGTCAACGATCTTCGCGGTAAACCCGCCATGATGGGGGTGGCCCGCTGGCGCGAGATCCTCAAGCAGATGGAAGCGGTGACGCTGACCCGCCGGGCGCTCGGCGAGGCCTTCGGTTGGTCGTTGTTCAACTGGATCGCCGACGTGGCCTGCCTGGCCTTCGCCGCCTACGCCGTCGGTAGTCGCCCCTCGCTGGTCGGTGTCATGGTCGCGTATGCCGCGGCCCGCGCCGCCGGCTCGCTCCCGCTGATGCCGGGCGGCCTGCTCGTGGTGGAGGCTTTCCTGGTTCCCGGTCTGGTGTCCTCCGGGATGACGCTGCCCGACGCGATCTCTGCGATGCTCATCTACCGCGCGGTCAGCTGGATCTTCATTTCCGCGATCGGCTGGGTCATCTTCTTCTTCATGTTCCGCAATGAGAGTCAGATCGACCCCGATGCCGCCGCGGCAACGGACGCGAACAAAGACCTGGAATCCCGCGCGGGCCCCCCTTCGGGCGATTCACAGAAAAATTCTTCAGACCCCCCGAAATAAACCGGACCATAGTCCGGTTGGCATGAGTGTCTCACCCCCAATCGAGGAGCACTCATGACCACGACCACCCCCGTACTCGCCGCCGGAACCTGGACCATCGACCCGGTCCACTCCGATGTCACCTTCTCCGTTCGCCATCTGGGCGTCTCGAAGGTGCGCGGCTCCTTTATCGATTTCAGTGGACACATCGTCATCGCCGAAGACGGAGCCCCATCTGTCAACGCCGATATCGACGTCGCCTCCCTGAGCACTCGTAACGAGCAGCGCGATGGCCACGTGCGGTCGGCCGATTTCTTTGACACCGACAACTACCCCACCGCCACCTACCGGTCCACAGCCGTCCGTGCCGACGGCGACGACTACATCGTCGATGGCGAACTGACCCTGCACGGCGTCACCAAGCCCGTCTCACTCAGCCTGTCCTTGGAGGGTGTCGGCCCCGGCCCGCAGGGCGGTACCGTCGCCGGCTTCGAGGCCAGCGCCCAGCTCAACCGCGGCGACTTCGGCATTAACGGCGGCGCCGGACTCGTCGGCGAGAAGGTCACGCTGACCTTCAACATCGAAGCCGGCCACCCGGAGGCACCCTCCAACTGAGCACCGCACGGCACCCGCTACGGTCGGGGAATGCCCAGCGCGCAACAGAATTCACGCACGCAGAAGCCGGCGGCATCCGTACTGTTTTCACTGGTACTGGATGCCGTCGGCATCTTCGTTTTCTGCACCATCGGCCAAATCAGTCACAGCGAGGGCATCACGCTGCCGGGTGTGTGGCATACGGCCTGGCCGTTCCTGTCCGGCGCCGGCATCGGCTGGCTCCTGAGCCGGGGGTGGTCGCGCCCGACATCGGTCGCCCACACCGGGATCGCAGTCTGGGTCAGCACCGTACTTTTCGGGATGATCCTGCGGACGCTGAGCCACCAGGGTGTGCAGTTCAGCTTCATCGTCGTGGCGTCACTGTTTACGGCGATGTTCCTGCTGGGGTGGCGGGTCATCGCGTCACGGCTGATCCGTAGTTCGTCAAAAAAATAGCGAGCCGCCGTCAGGATCTCGTCAACGGGCTTGGATCCACGCCCGCGGACCGCGCAAGCTGGCCGCATGGAAGGTCTCGCCGCTGTGCTGGTGCCCCTCGCTGGTTATGCCGCGGTATTGCTGTCCGTGCGCTACCTGAACCGTCACGACGACATCGCACCCACCGGACCCGACGCTCTATCCCATTAGCCCCAAAACGCCGAGTGCGAGCCTGACGCGGAAATCTCGTGGAAGATCCGCGTCAAGCTCGCACTCGTTTCGGTCTGTGTCCTGACTAGACGCGCGGTCCGGGGGCCGGACCGGTCCCGACCGGGCCGGCAGGAGCCGCAGCGGTAGCGCCCGGCGCGGGGCCGGGGGCCGGACCGGGTCCCTGCGGGAAGTTGGCGGGTGCCTGAGCCGGATTCTGGATGGCAGCCTGCACGGCTGGGTTCTGCACGAGCGCCTGCGCCGCCGGGTTCTGCGCCACCTGCTGCGCGGCCGGGTTCTGCGACAGCGCGGTCAGCAGTGCCGGGTTCACACCCATCGCGGCAGGATTCAATCCACCACCGTTGACGACCTGTGCCAGGTCCAGCGGCAGACCACATTTGGTGCGCAGATCATTCAGCGGCGCGGCGATACCACCCATGGAGGCCGCCACATCGGGCCTCGACACCAGATAACTCTGCGTCTTAGTGGCGATCTGGTCCTGCGGCGCGGCCTTGATCTCGGTAAACGCCGCATCGACGTCCGGATGCGCCTCCAGGTAGCTCGCCGCGTTCTGCACCACACCGCCGACGGTCTTGGTCATCTTGCTGGCCTGGCACCCGTCCGGCGTAGATGTGTCAGGAGTCACCGTTGCCGCGGCCGGTGCGGCAGCATTCGGGGTGGGCGCTGGTGCAGCGGGGGCCGCCGGAGCCGGGGCCGGCGTCGGGGGGACTGGCTCGGCCGCGGCAATCGGTGCCAGGGCGCTCATCGCGAGCCCGCCAGCGAGAACACCTGCGCTCAGCAAGCCGTAGGCCGCGCGCCGCGAGGTTGTGGCTGACATGAAATCATCTCCTGGAGGGTCCTAGTGGTTCTGGGGATTACAGCCAAGGTATCGAAATTCGGCAGCAATTCGATACACGGACTCGCGTAGTCGCCAGAGAGTTACCGACTCTTTATCTTCGGCCGGATTCTGAAATTCAAGATCCCAATCGAGAGCCAACGCAACGTTGCCAGGGAACGCGAAAGGCACGTCCGGATGCCCCTCGTTTTTCGCCAAGGCAGGCTGTTAGTAACCACGTCATCGCAGGTTGTCGGGATAAATACAGACGGCACGCGCGGTTAGTCGCGTTGCTGTAGCATCACGACCACGCCACAGGAGACTGCGTGCGTCACACCGAACGACAGGGATCATCGTGCAGTCAGTCATGATGCGCACCAGCGACTACCTTCGCAGGTATCGATGGCTGACCATCGCCGTCTGGCTGATTCTTATTGTCGCCGCGGTAGGCCTGGTAATGGGCCGCGGCGAAAAGCTCACCGGTGGAGGTTTCGAGGTCGCCGGATCGCAATCGCTGATAGTGCACGACGCGATGGAGACCGGATTCCGCGAGCAGGGCGCCTCGCCGCTGGCCTTGGTCGCCGCGCCACGAGCCGACGCGACCGTCGCCGATATGACCGCCGCCGTCGATTACCTCAAGCAGATAGCGGCCCAGATCCCCCAGGTTTCGGTCGAACCCATTCCCCCGCAGCTGACGCCGCAGCCGGATCGGCCGTTCGTCGTCACCCTGCGGATCGGCTTCGACAACACCGGAGCCACCGATATCGCCAAGGATCTCCGCAAGAAGCTGGACATCCGTGGCGGCCAGCCCGGCCAGATCGCCGGTGGTCGAGTGTCGCTCTACGTGATCGGACAGGGCGCGCTGGGTGCGGCGATGACCGAGCAGATCGCCGGTGACATCAAACAGGCCGAGAAATGGAACATCCCGGTCATCCTCGTCGTGCTGATCGCGGCCTTCGGTTCCCTTGCCGCGGCCTCCCTGCCGCTGCTACTGGGTGTGTGCACGGTGGCGTTGAGTGTCGCGCTCGTTCTTGCGCTGTCCAATGTCACCACCATGTCGGTGTTCGCCCTGCCGACGGTGACCATGATCGGTCTTGCCGTCGCGGTCGACTACTCCCTCTTCATCCTCATGCGATACCGCGAGGAGCTGAACTCGGGAAAGAACCGGCAAGAGGCCATCGCCGCGGCCATGGCCACATCGGGGCTCACGGTCACGCTCTCGGGCCTGACGGTGATCGCCGCGCTCGCCGGTATTTACCTGATCGGGACCCCCGCGCTGGCGTCCATGGCGTCGGGCGCCATCATCGTCGTCGCCATCGCCGTCCTCACCTCCACCACGCTGATGCCCGCACTACTCGCCCTGTTCGGCAAGGCCGCGGCCAACCAGTCTCGCTTCTTGCGGGCCTCTCCGCTGCGCAAGCATTCGATCCCGTTCTGGCGCAAGTGGACCCAAGAGGTAATGCGTCGGCCGTGGCTCTCCGCACTGGGCGCTTCGGTGCTCCTGCTGATACTCGCAGCGCCGAGCCTGCACATGCAAGTCTCCAATAGCATGTTGCGCCAATTCGATTCGTCTCACGAGATTCGGCGGGGTATCGATGCCGCCGCCGTCGCCATGGGACCGGGCGCACTCGGGCCGGTGCAGGTACTGCTGACCTTCGACGGCGAGAATGGCAATGCGCAGGATCCGCAGCACGCGACGGCGCTGGAGACCGCGAAGGAAACGATCGCGCAGGCCCCCAACATTGCCGGGGTTTCCGACCCCGTCTTCTCTACCGGCGGCCACGAGGCGCTCATCTCGGCGGTGCTGTCCGTGGATCCCGAGGCAACGGCGGCGCGCCACACCGTCAGCTGGCTGCGCACCAATGTTCCCGATGCACTCAAGAATTCAGGGGCCGAGGTCAACGTGGGCGGGCCGACAGCCCTGCTGTTCGACTACGACAATCGTGTCGAACACTCCCTGTGGGCTGTGTTCGCGTTCGTCTGCGTGCTCGCGTTCGTGATGCTGCTGGCCACCCTGCGCTCACCGGTACTGGCCCTCAAGGGCGTGGTGATGACGGTGCTGTCGGTCGCCGCCGCGTACGGCAGCCTGGTGATCGTCTTCCAATGGGGATGGCTGGAATTCCTGGGCTTCCACAAGGCAAATATCGACAGCAGCATCCCACCGTTGGCCTTGGCGCTGACCTTTGGTCTCACCATGGATTACGAGATCTTCCTGCTGGCCCGTGTCCGCGAGCGGTACCTGCGCACGGGAGACTGCGGTGACGCTGTCTCGTACGGGGTGCGCACCAGTGCACGCACCATCACCAGCGCTGCGCTGATCATGATTGCGGTGTTCATCGGATTCGCCTTTGCCGGAATGCCATTGGTGGCACAGCTGGGCGTGGCCTGCGCGGTGGCGATCGCCGTCGACGCGACGGTGGTGCGTCTGGTGCTGGTGCCGGCGCTGATGGCGATGTTCAACAAGCGCAACTGGTGGTTGCCCGGCTGGCTGGACCGCGTGCTACCCACCGTCGACTTCGAAACCCCCTGTGTGGACGAGCTTCCGGGCCCGCACACCGAGAGCGCGCTCCGGCTACAGGGCTCCGGATTCGAAGAACCGCGCATCGACTACCACGCCATCGCCGTCTCGGCGGCCAGACTTAAGCGCCTCGCCGACGGTGGCACGGTCACCGCGCCCGATAACGAGTCGGTGCTCGCGGATCGTTGGCGCGACAACTTGACCGTGGCCCTGGAATCCTTGCAGGCCGGCAAAAACGGAACGCACACCGACGCAATCGAAATGCCCGGCCCCCTGTCCCGGCTGACGCCAGTGGAGATCACCCAGGTGAAGTTGCCAACGGGACAGAAATGCGTCGTCCCCACCGATGCCGAAGCGCTACGCATGCAGGGACTGTTGTTGATGCGCCGCAACGCCGAACGCGATTACACCGAGTTCGCCCGCCTGGCTTCACTAATGGAGCCACAGACGGCGGCGAAGGTCCTCACCGGGATCGATCAGCATTACTGTGTACAGTCCAATCAGCGGTGGGTTTCCAGCCAGTTGGTGCGTCGGCTGGCTGATCCGAAGCCCGGCGATGGCGCGATTGAAAGCCCCACGGTGCGCAGACAGTGCCTGTCCGTGGCGGTGGCAATGTTGGAGGATGCGAGGTGACGGTCACGAGCGACGCGCCAGCCGTCTCCCCCGAAGTGCCCGATGAGCCTTCGGGTTCCGATGCCACCGACACCAGCACCGAGCAGGCCGCCCAGTCACAGCGCAGCCCGGTGTCACATTGGACCACCGCGGAAGTTCTCAATGCCCTGCAAAGTGGCGATCTGTCCGATTGGCAGGCGATCGTCCACGCGCTGAAGCGCGATCCGTTCGGCAGAACCGCACGTCAGATCGAAGAAGTGGTCGGTGCCGATGAGCTGTACGGCATTTCGACCGCGCTGCAAGAGATCATCGCCCGTGCCCGGGACAACCTTGCCGAAAGCGAACGGCGCGAGGCGGCCAACGAGATCAATCTATTGTTCGAGGCCTCCGGTCTGCGCGAGGCCGAGTTTGCCTCGCGTATAGGCGTTTCGAACACCGAGCTGTCCGCGTACCTGGCTGGGACCAGCCTTCCCTCGGTCGCCATGTTGGTCCGGATGCGCCGCGTGGCCCGCCGGTTCGGACGCACCCGCCCCCGCGGCTAACTGTATTCAGCCTCAAGTTCCATCCGCGGTACCTGCGTAACCCATGTCAGTTTCCTCCGAAGCATCCGATCGCTATGGCAGCCCGTCTGAAATCGGCCTAACCTCGTGCCATGACCGACGAGACGAGTACCGACACACCTACCACCCCCTCAACGCCTCCACCTGCACCGACGTCCCCTGGCGGACCACCCAAGCCCCCACCCACCAATGTCGGCTGGGCCGTGGCGGCCGTTGTCTTCTTCTGGCCGTTGGCCTTCAGCGCTTTCACCAATGCCCTGAACGTCACCCAGTTCTGGCTCACCGGGCAGTACGACCGCGCCCAGGAATCCTCCGATCGTGCCAAGCTGCTCGGCAAGATCGCCCTGCTGACCGGCCTGGTACTGCTCTTCCTGTTCATCGCCGCGCGTATCGCCTGCGCCATCTGGTGGCACACACACGGTGGTGGTGGCGGTGGCGGACACCACGGCTGGGACCGCAGCGGTGACGACTGGGACGGCCCCGGCATGATGGGCCGCCCCGGCCGCGGCGACTAGAAGTCGTCGGGCGCACTCGGTGCGACGGGCCAGCCGAACGCGATGGCGGCCCGTTGCACCGAGCCTGCCCGCAATTCGGTGACCAGACCGGCACTGACCAGTACCTGCAGGCTGACGCCGCCCATGTAGATGGCGCCCAGATCGCGCACGGTCAACGCGATATCGGCTGCCTCCGTGGTGATTTCACAACGGGCATCGGTCAAACCACCACGCAGCCGGTACCGTCCGGAGTTCTCCGGCAAGAATTCGTCGGTCACCTCGAACACCAGGTCGACCTCGGCGGAGTATCGCCGCTGTGACAACGCCCGCGGAATGTCGAGCAAGCGCACCTGAATCGCGTCGCTCACCGCGCATTCCAGTGCCGAGTGGTTGGCCACCAGGTAGCGCAGCTCCTCATCGACGGCCGCCCCGTGATACTTGACCTTGCGAACCAGGTCCATATCCAACAAGTAGCGCCAGGTCCGTGCGTAGGCGCGGGGATTCGTCGCCAGCACCTCCTGCACATGCAGCTCGCTGTTGGGGCCGGTGCCACCCCACTCGTGCTTCGGTCTGTAGATGGCGAATCCGCTGACGCTGCCATCGGATTCGTAATGCAGGACGAAGCGGATCTTGCCCGAGTCCTTCTGTCGTTCCTCGTTGTCGAAGGTCCATGCATCCCACCACTCGCGCGAGCGCGACATCTGACCGGGCAGCGCCACAATCACCGCGTCGTAGACGGCCGGGGCCGTCGCCAGGAAGGTCTCCGAATCCACCTCCTCGAGCACGCCATCACCCAGGTCCACCCCGGGACGGAAGGCAAGCTCGCGCACCTGCCCGGATAGGGAGGCAGCCTCAATCGCAATGCCGTAACCAAATCGCCCGTAGATCAAGGCCTCCGATGCGAACAGCATCGCGAGTGCCTCACCGCGCAGGCGGATGTCGTCGAGCTGGTGACGCATCATCGCGGTCAAGAGCCCCTTGCGGCGATGGGTCGGCAACACCGTGACCGCGGTGACGGCAGCCACCGGTACGACGGCGCCGCCGGGCAGCACCACCTGACGGCTGAACGCACCCGCCGTCGACACCCACCGTTTTCCGTTGTGGAAGCCGATCATGCGGTCCAGCTCGGTGAACTTGCGGGTGACCGCGATGTCGTCCTTCTGCAGGTCCTGCAGGAATACGGAATACGACGAGGTCATGTACGACTCGTAGTCGTCCTCATCTTGAATGGTGCGTAGGGTCAGTTCAGACACATACCCATGTCTACCGTGCCATGCCGAGTGCTGTCACTTGAGTTTTCGGTGTGCTGTGTTCGACGAGAGAGGAACCTCGGTGTGGACTGCCCCCGATGACGCCGCCATCACCCGGATTCTGCGCGAGACCAAGAGCATTGCCATCGTGGGCATCTCGGCCAATCCGGACCGGCCGAGCAACGGCGTCTACCGGTACCTCGCTGCACACAGCTCCTATCGCATTTTCCTGGTGAATCCGACCATCTCGGAACTGGACGGCCAGACCGTCTACCCCAGCCTCGAGGCGCTGCCGGAAACACCCGATCTGGTGGATGTGTTCCGTCGCCGCGAAGAACTGGCGGGTATCACTCGGGAGGCCATCGACATCGGCGCGCGCACGCTCTGGTTCCAGCTCGACCTCGTCGACATCGAGGCAGCCGACAAGGCGGCCGACGCCGGTCTGCAGGTCGTCATGGACCGGTGCACCGAGATCGAATTCGCGCGTATCAGTTCGCACTAGCTTTCGGTGGCCCGCGCGCCGATGCGGTCGATCGGCGCGATGTTGTCGACGAGCCAGCGGCCGTCTCGCTTAGCAAGCGTCATCCGCAGCGCCAAGATCGCGTCCGCTGGTTGCGTCTTCGCTGCGGTGCTCGTGCGCCGCACCAGAGTGGCCGCGACCGCGGACTCGGGACCCATCGCCTCCAAGCCCACCGAGATGATCTCGCCCTTCTGCGAGATCCCCTTGGCCTTCAGTTCGGCGGTGGCCCGGTCGAAATCACGGCTGAAGGACTGGGCCTGCCCCGGGGTCATCTGCTCGGTGGCCTTACGCACATAGGTATCCGGGCTGTCGGGGGTGTAGTTCACCACCGCCTCGGCCACCGTCCCAACGACATCGGTCACGGCCGATCGATCCGAGTTCCCCGCGCGATCAGGCACCGTCCAGTCTTGGTATCCCACGATCGCGACGGCCACCACGGCAGCGGTCGCCAGGGCCGCGATTCCGGTACGCAGGCCCGGACCATCGTCATCCGTGCCGACGGTGACCGAATCACGGCGGGCCAGGTAGGCGTTCACCGCGACACCCTGGGCGATTAGCAGACACGCGGCCGTACACACCACCACCCACCAGGTCGGCCAGCCCAGGATCACCCCGAGCGCCACGATCCCGAGCACAGTCACCAACGGAGCCAGTACGTCAAAGAGGATGACGCGCACAACATTCCGGCTCATCAGAAACCACGCTCTTCGCGCAAGCGGCTCATCGCAGAATCTCCAGCCCCGTGACCAGCAGCTGGTCGCCCACCTTGGACACCGCAAGCCGCAGGTACCACGGGTTGACCTTCGCGGGCGCCTTCGCGGCTCGGGTCACCGAGGTTGCCACCACCATCACACGGTCGGTCCGCTCCGCCGACGGCAGGTCCACATCAGCATCCCCATCCGGTCGCCGCTCCGCACTCTGCCTTTCCAACGCCACTGAGTCGATCTCGCCAGCGGCCTCGGTGTCGAGGGCCCGCGCCAACTGCACGAATCCGGCGATGGTCTGCCCCAGCTCATCGCTAAGCCGGCCAGCCGCGCCGTCCCGCAAGGTCTGGACGCTGGCCTCGACATTGCCCTTGTTCATATTGATCAAGGTGTTGACCCAGCTCACAGCGGTATCGAGTACACGTGAGTCGTACCGATCCCGGACCACCTGGCTGCGATGCCCGGTGACGATCAGAACCGAAAGCACCAGCGCGACAACCGCGATCACCCCGAGAAGCGCCGACATCAGGCCGTAGCGAGAGATGACGGGGCCGTCTTGCGGCACCGGGGCGTCTTTGCTCACGGCCCTCACCCTAGCGACCCATGCCACCATGGACGGGTGACGACAGAATCAGTGCTGCCAAAATCCGGGATCGACCTGGGCTACCGCGACGAATCCATCCGCCCGCAGGATGACCTGTTCGGCCACGTCAACGGACGCTGGCTCGCCGACTACGCCATTCCGGCCGACCGTGCCGTCGATGGGGCGTTCCGGACCCTGTTTGACCGCGCCGAGGAGCAGGTGCGCGAGATCATCACCGAGACGGCCGAGTCGGGCGCACCAGAGGGCACCGAGTCGCAGAAGATCGGTGACCTGTTCGCCAGCTTCATGGACACCGAAACCGTGGCGCGCGTCGGCCTGGCACCGCTGCAGGAGGAGCTGAACCGGATCGTCTCGGCGCCGGACGCCACGGCCCTGGCCGCCGTCATGGGCGCACTTCAGCGGGCCGGGGTCGGCAGCGGCGTGGCCTGCTACGTGGACACCGACGCCAAAAACTCCTCGCGCTATCTGCTGCACGTCAGCCAGTCCGGCCTCGGACTGCCCGACGAGTCGTACTACCGCGAGGAGCAGCATGCGGCGACGCGGGATGCCTACCGCGCCCACATCGCGGCCATGCTCACGCTGGTCTACGGCGACGAGGACCACGCCGATGCCTCCGCGCGGATCGTGGCGCTGGAAACCAAAATTGCGGCGGCGCACTGGGACGTGGTGAAGAGGCGCGACGCCGAGCTGAGCTACAACTTGGTGAAGTTCGTCGAACTGGAGCACACCGCACCCGGGTTTGATTGGGACGGCTGGATTTCCGGGCTCGGTGCCACCACCGGCCAAGTCACCGAACTGGTGGTGCGGCAGCCCGATTATCTGACCGCGTTCGCCGGACTCTGGGCATCAGAGTCGTTGAGCGACTGGAAGCAGTGGGCCAGCTGGCGGTTGGTGTGTGCCCGTGCGCCATACCTCACCGAACCATTAGTGGCCGAGAACTTTGATTTCTACGGCCGCGCACTGTCGGGTACCGAGCAGATCCGTGACCGCTGGAAACGCGGTGTCGCGGTGGTCGAGTCGCTACTCGGCGAGGCCGTGGGACAGCTCTATGTCACGCGCCACTTCCCACCGAACGCCAAGGCGCGCATGGAGGTTCTCGTCGAGAACCTACGCGAGGCCTATCGCGTCAGCATCACCGACTTGGCGTGGATGACGCCGGAGACCCGCGAGCGGGCCCTGCAGAAACTCGATAAGTTCACCCCGAAGATCGGCTACCCGGCGACCTGGCGTGACTACTCGACGATCGCCATCCGCCGCGGCGACCTCTTGGGCAATGTCCGGCGCTCCACGGCCGCCGAATGCGACCGCGGCCTCGCCAAGCTCGCCGGTCCGGTCGATCGCGACGAGTGGTTCATGACCCCGCAGACGGTCAACGCCTACTACAACCCCGGCATGAACGAAATAGTGTTCCCGGCAGCCATCTTGCAGCCGCCGTTCTTCGACGCCGACGCCGACGACGCCGCCAACTACGGAGGCATCGGCGCCGTCATCGGCCATGAGATCGGCCACGGCTTCGACGACCAGGGCTCCAAGTACGACGGTGACGGCAATCTGGTCAACTGGTGGACCGACACTGACCGCGACGAATTCGGGCTACGGACAAAGGCTTTGATCAAGCAGTACGACGAGTTCGTGCCCCGCGAGTTGTCCGATCAGCATGTCAACGGCGCGTTCACCGTGGGCGAGAACATCGGCGATCTGGGCGGTCTCTCGATCGCCCTACTCGCCTACGAGATCTCGTTGGGCGGCAAGCCCGCTCCGGTAATCGACGGGCTTACCGGAGCGCAACGCGTGTTCTTCGGCTGGGCGCAGGTGTGGCGAACGAAAGCCCGTGAAGCTGAGGCTATTCGTCGCCTGTCGGTGGATCCGCACTCACCACCGGAGTTCCGCTGCAACGGTGTGGTGCGCAACATCGACGCGTTCTACAAGGCCTTTGAGCTCACCGCCGAGGATGAGCTGTTCCTGGAAGCCGATCAGCGCGTACGCATCTGGAGTTGATCTCTCGCAACGAGAAAACCCCCGGCCATCGGTCGGGGGTTTTCTCGTACTGCGCCGGAGTTTAGAAGCGCTGCCAGTCGTCGTATCCGTCGTAGTCCTTGTACGGACCGCCGGGCGAATTCTTCACGATCACCGGGTCACCGGGATGTGACTGGTTGAAGTACCACGTGGCGTTGTCGGTGCTCAGGTTGATGCAGCCATGGCTGGTATCACTTTTACCCTGCTGGCCGACTGACCACGGCGCACCGTGGACAAAGATGCCCGAGTTGGACAACCGGGTAGCCCAGTAGACATCGAGCTTGTAGCCCTCGGCCGAATTGACGGGCACCCCATAGGTCGACGAGTCCATCACCATCTTCTGGAACTTCTCGCTGACGTAATACGTGCCGTTCTTGGTCTCGTGCTTCTTATCGTGCTTGCCCATCGACATAGGCATGGTGCGCTCCACGACGCCGTTGCGCGTCACCGTCATCGTGTAGGTGGCATCGTCGACGGTGGACACGAAGGCATCACCGACCTTGAAGCTCCACTTGGTCCCACCGGCATTCACGTTCACATCGGTGTTCGCGGGCCAGAACTGTGTGGGCTTCCAGCGCAGCTGCTGGTCGGTGTACCAGTAGAAGTATCCCGGCACGGCCTTCGAGGTGGTGATCTTCACGGCGGCCTCGGCGGCCTTCTTGTCCGTCACCGGAGCAGCGAAGACAATCGTCACCGGTTGGGCCACACCGACGACGTCACCATTGTTGGGCGAGTTCTTGAGAAGCCCCACCGGCAGCGGCGGTACATCTCCGGTGGGAGGTGCCCCAGCCCCGGGCGGCGGGGTTGTCGGTGCCGGCGGAGCAGGCGGAACCTCGCCGGGAGGCGGAGCGTCCGGCGGCGGCAGTTCCCACGGCGGCGGCGGGGGCGGCGGAAGTTCGACGGGTGGGGGCGGTGGGGGCGCCGGCTCTTCAATACCCGGATTGCCTGGATCATCCGGGTCTGCGAGCGCAGGAACTACTCCGGCACCCAAGAGTCCAACGACACAGACGCCGCTGACGAGGGCGCGCCTGGACCAACGAGTTACGAGATGCATGCTCACTCCTGTAGACACGACACATCCAGTGTGTCATAGGCTCCGTCGCCACCAGGCAACTCAATGTTTCATCGGTTCGCGAAAATCGCCCTTGACCAGGCGTTATCGGCGTTGATTAGAAATGGTCACATTCATAACCCCGTGGGGGTACCTGCCACTACGAGCCTTCCAGCGGAGTGCCAGGGGATTCCCAGGTCACCCACTCAGCTAAGTACTCGTGCCAGGTTACCGGCTCAGCGAACGGGCAATGAGCATGAGCTGCACCTCGCTCGTACCCTCGCCGATCTCCAGGATCTTGCTGTCGCGGTATTGGCGGGCGACCGGCGACTCGTTCATAAATCCCGCTCCCCCGAAAATCTGGGTGGCATCGCGGGCGTTATCCATGGCGGCCTCACTGGCCATCAGTTTGGCGATCGAGGCCTCGGTCTTGAACGATTTTCCGGCCAGCAGCAGGGCAGCCGCGTGGTAGTAGGCCAGCCGGGCGGCGTGTGCGCGGGCCTGCATCCTGGCGATCTTGAACGAGACCGACTGGTAGTCGATGATCGCGCTGCCGAAGGCCGGGCGGTTGCGTGCATACCGCAGGCTCTCGTCGACGCATCCCTGAGCGGCACCGGTTGCGACCGCCGCGATGGCGATCCGCCCCTCGTCGAGGATCCGAAGGAATCCCGCGTATCCACGGCCTCGCTCCCCCAACAGATTCTCATAGGGCACCCGCACGTCGTCGAAGCTCAGCGGATGCGTGTCCGAGGCATGCCATCCGACCTTGTCGTAGCCCGGCTCGACCGTGAATCCCGGTGTGCCGCTGGGTACGTGAATGATAGAGATCTCGGGCGACCCATCCGCGGCGCGCCCGGTCACCGCCGCGACACCCACCACGGCGGTGATGTCGGTCCCCGAGTTGGTGATGAATGCTTTGGAGCCGTTGATCACCCAGCTGTCGTCGTCCTCGACGGCACGGGTGCGAATCGACCCCGGTATGTCGGTACCTCCACCGGCTTCGGTCAAACCGAAGGCGGCCAGCCGGTTTCCGGTTGTCAGCTCGGGAAGCCAGCGCTGCTTCTGCTCCTCGCTCCCGAATCTGTAGATCGGCATGGTGCCCAGCGAGACGCCCGCCTCCAGGGTGATCGCCACACTCTGATCGACCCGGGCCAGTTCCTCCAAGGTCAGGCAGAGGGCAAAGTAGTCGCCACCCATGCCGCCGTACTCCTCGGGGAAGGGCAGACCGAACAGCCCCATCTCGCCCATCTGGGCCACCACCGCATACGGGAAGGTCTTGGTTGCGTCGTGGTGCGCGGCGACCGGGGCCACTACCGAATTGGCAAATTCCTCAACGGTTTTGCGTAGCGAGTTGTACTCATCGGGTAGTTCTGCGGTACTAAATGTCATGGTTTCGCCTCCTCGGGAGGAATGATGGGGTGGATGGTGGCCAGCAGTTGGTCGACGGCCACTTGGTCGCCGACGGCCACTGAGACGGTCACGGTTCCGGCGATCGGTGCACGCAAGGTGTGTTCCATCTTCATCGCCTCGACCACCACGACCGGGTCGTCGCGCTCCACGAGAGTTCCCGTGCTCACCGATACGACGCGCACGACTCCGGGCATGGAGCTGCGGATTTCGCCGTCCTCGTCCTCACCGTCGTGGTGACGTAGCCGCGGCTCGGGTGCGATATCCGCATGCCAGGTGCCCGCCTCGGTCGCAATCCAGGCCGTTGCACCGGTACGCGCGGCATCCGCGCGATGTAGCTGACCGGCGAATTCGACGCTCACCTGCGATGCCTTGCAGTGCGACCGGCTGGGCACCCGTTCACCGTCTCCGACGCTGGACTCGGCCACCGGGTCGCCCCAGAGCCGGACGAGTTCGGTCGATTCACCGATGCGCAGCCGATACGACCGCGGTGCATGCTCGCCAACACGCCACCCGGACTTACTGTTCCAGAGTTCCCCGGAGCCGGATACACCATCCATGAGTGTCGCGGCGGCCACCCACACCCACGGCGGCGGCACCGTCGGATGATATCCGGACGCGATCGTATCGAGCAGGGCTGTATCGATATCACCCGATACCACAACGGGATTCGTCAGCAAGGCACGAAGAAAGTCGATGTTGGTGCCCACGCCGAGGATTCGCGTCTCAGCGAGTGCCTGGTCAGCATCCGCGAGCGCGGTCTCGCGGTCGACCGCATGCACGATGACCTTGGCCAGCATCGGATCGAATCGAGAACCCACCACGGACCCCGATGCCAGCGCGGAATCGGTGCGGGCCGTGCTCGAATAGTGTGCCAGTGCCACGGTTCCGCCGGTCGGCAAGAATTCGCGTGCGGGGTCCTCGGCGTAGACGCGAGCTTCGACCGCATGGCCGGTTAGGCTGATCTGCCCCTGACTGAGCGGCAGGTACTCGCCGGCCGCCACACCAATCTGCCACTGCACCAAGTCGATTCCCGTCACCATCTCGGTGACCGGATGTTCCACCTGCAGCCGGGTGTTCATCTCCATGAAGTAGAAGGACTCCGGATCGTCCGAGTCCACGATGAATTCGACGGTGCCTGCACCGAAATATCCGACACTGCGAGCAATCTGACAGGCCGCCTCACCCATTGCGGCGCGCAGCGCGGGTGTCAGCAGCGGCGACGGCGCTTCCTCGATCACCTTCTGGTGCCGGCGCTGCAGACTGCATTCGCGCTCGCCCAGATGCACCACATTGCCGTGGGTGTCGCCGAACACCTGGATCTCGATGTGGCGGGGACGTGCGAGATAGCGCTCGACCAGCAAGGTGTCGTCGCCGAAGATTGCGGCGCCCGCGCGCCGGGATGCGGTCAGCGCATCGGGCAGCTCACCCAGGTCATGCACTACCCGCATGCCCTTGCCGCCGCCGCCCGCGGACGGCTTGATGATCAGCGGGGTTCCGATCCGCTCGGCCGTAGCAAGCAGCTCGGCATCCGGCAGTGCGCCAACACTTCCGGGCACCACCGGAACGCCGGCGGCAGCCACGGTGTCCTTCGCCCGGATCTTGTCGCCCATCGCGTCCATCGCCTCAGCGGGCGGACCGACGAAGATGATTCCGGCCGACTGGCATGCCCGCACAAAGTCCGCGTTCTCCGAGACGAATCCGTACCCGGGGTGGATGGCCTCGGCCCCGGTCTGCTTGGCGGCGCTGATAATCGAATCGATATCTAGGTACCCCGAGGAGTCGGCACCAAGGCGCACCGCGGTATCGCACACACTCAGGTGGTCGGTGTCTCCATCGGTGTAGACCGCGACGGATCGAATTCCCATGGCCCGCAGGGTGGAGGCGATCCGGACCGCGATCTCGCCGCGGTTGGCGATTAAGACTGATTTGATGGACCTCATTGGGGACCTCTGTTCTTCGCGCAAGCGCTCATCACCGTCACATCCTGAAGACGCCGTAGGAAACCGGTTCCAGTGGTGCATTGGCGCAGGCGCCCAGCGCCAGTCCGAGCACCGTGCGGGTGTCGGCGGGATCGATGATCCCGTCATCCCACAGGCGCGCCGTTGAGTAGTACGGATTACCTTGTCGCTCATACTGTTCACGAATCGGCGCCTTGAACGTCTCTTGCTCTTCGGCGGTGAACTCCTGTCCGGAGGCCTCGCGCTGATCGGCGCGCACGGTGGCCAGCACGGAAGCGGCCTGCTCGCCACCCATCACCGAGATACGAGCGTTCGGCCACATCCACAGGAATCGTGGCGAGTAGGCCCGTCCACACATCGAGTAGTTGCCGGCTCCGTACGAGCCACCGATGACCACGGTCAGCTTCGGCACCCGCGCGCACGCTACGGCGGTCACCATCTTGGCCCCATGTTTGGCGATGCCGGCGGCCTCGTAGTCGCGTCCCACCATGAATCCGGAGATGTTCTGCAAGAACACCAGCGGTATCTTCCGCTGGTCGCACAGCTCGATGAAATGCGCGGCCTTCATGGCACTTTCGGAGAAGAGCACACCGTTGTTCGCGATGATTCCCACGGGGTGCCCGTGCAGCCGCGCGATACCCGTCACCACTGATTTGCCGTACTCGGCCTTGAACTCGGTGAAAGTGCCGCCATCGACCAATCGGACGATCACCTCGTGCACGTCGTAAGGGATGCGCGGGTCGGTGGGTACCACGTCATACAAAGTTCCTGGATCACGTTCCGGGGCAATCGTTTCGACCACCGGCCATGGCGACTTCTCCTTGGGAGCCAACGTAGATACGATCCGGCGCACGGTACGCAGAGCGTCCTTGTCGTCGGCGGCCAGGTGGTCCGTTACCCCCGAGGTCCGTGAATGCAGATCGCCACCGCCGAGCTCCTCGGCCGTCACCACCTCTCCCGTCGCGGCCTTCACCAACGGCGGTCCGCCCAGGAAAATCGTGCCCTGCTTGCGCACGATCACGGCCTCGTCGCTCATTGCCGGGACGTAGGCGCCGCCCGCGGTGCAGCTGCCCAAAACCGCCGCAATCTGCGGAATTCCCTTGGCGCTCATGGTTGCTTGGTTGTAGAAGATCCGGCCGAAGTGCTCACGATCGGGGAACACCTCGTCCTGCATCGGCAGGAACGCGCCACCGGAATCCACCAGGTAGATGCAGGGCAGCCGGTTCTGCAGCGCGACTTCCTGCGCGCGCAGATGCTTTTTCACCGTCATGGGGTAGTAGGTGCCGCCCTTGACCGTCGCGTCGTTGGCGGCGATCACGCATTCGCGCCCCGACACGCGTCCGACGCCGGCGATGATGCTCGCCCCTGGGGCGTCGTCGTCGTACATGCCGTTGGCCGCCAGCGGCGACAACTCCAGGAATGGACTACCCGGGTCCAGCAGCGCGTCTATGCGGTCGCGCGGCAAGAGCTTGCCCCGGTCCACATGACGCTGCCGGGACTGTTCGTTGCCACCGAGGGCCGCACGTGCGAGCCGCTCCCGCAGCTCGGCGACCAGCCGGGCATGTTCTGCCCTGTTCTCCTCAACCACCAGAGTCATACCCAGCTCCGAAGTTCGAATAATTCAGTTAATGAAGATTAACTGTGTTTAGGCTAATCTCGATTAACTGATTTGTCTAGGGCGGGCCATTACGGAGGTTTGATGACCAACCTGATACCTGCGTCCGAGTCCCCGAACAAACGCGAACGCGCCAAGGCTGATCGGCGCGATCAGCTGCTGCAGGCCGCCGCCCGGCTGGTGGCGATGCGCGGGTATGCACGGGTGCGATTGGAGGACCTCGGCTCCGCAGTCGGAATCAGCGGCCCGGCGATCTACCGACACTTCCCCAACAAGGAAGCCCTGCTGGTGGACCTGCTGGCCGACGTCAGCCGTCGGCTCCTCGAAGGAGGAACCAACGTAGAGGAAAGCGCCGAGACCGCGCGCGACGCGCTTGAGGGTCTCATCGATTTTCATCTCGACTTCGCCCTCAACGAAAGCGATCTGATTCGCGTACAGGACCGCGACCTCGACTCGCTCCCCGAAGCCGCCCGCCGTCAAGTGCGCCAATACCAGCGCCGCTATGTGGAGGTCTGGGTTCAGGTGCTCTGCCGGATCGATGACGACCTCGACGAATCCGACGCGCGGATCAAGGCACACGCAGCCTTCGGCCTATTGAACTCGACGCCCTACAGCGCAGGTCGATCAGCTCCTGCTCAGACGCGGGCTGTGCTGCGGCAGATGGTGGTCGCCGCGCTCAGCTCCTAGGCGCGAGTGCGCACCTATGAATGCGTGCATAACCGCACACTCGGCGACCAGCCGAAGGTTAGGAACGCACCAGCCGAGCGATCGCCGCAGAGGCCTCCGCGAGCTTCTCATCGGCGTCCGCACCGCCGGAGGCGACGGCGTTGGTGACGCAATGACCGAGATGCTCGTCGAGTAGCCCGAGTGCCACCGACCGCAGCGCGCTCTGCGCGGCACTGATCTGGGTCAGCACGTCGATGCAGTACTTGTCCTCATCGATCATCTTCGCGATACCACGCACCTGGCCCTCGATACGTAGGAGCCGCTTGGCGTAGTCATCCTTCTTCAGCGAGTAACCGTGTCCGGTTGAAACATTGGTGCTCATATCCATTATCCCTTGAGAAGGCCTTGCATCGTGTCGATCTCAGGCTGCTGATTGTCGATGATCTGTTGCGCCAACTGCTTTGCTGCAGGGTACTGGCCTCCGGACAGTTCCGCATTCGCCATGGCAATGGCGCCCTGGTGATGGGCGATCATCGACTGCAGCCACAGCTGATCGAAGGCCTCGCCGTTGAGGGTCTTCATCCCGTCCAAGACGGGCGTGTCCACCATGCCAGGCATGTGCCCCGCCGGGTCGTGCCCCTCGGGCATAACCGGCTTGCCCCAGTTCTTGAGCCACTCGGTGAAGGTGTCGATCTCGGGCTGCTGCGCTGTCTCGATGTTCTTCGCGAGATCCAGCACCACCGGATTGGCGGTCCGCCCCTCTGTCAATTTGGACATTTCGACGGCCTGCTGGTGATGCATGATCATCTGCTGCGCGAAGGTCACATCGGCGTCGTTGTGATCCGACGGCGATGCCGTTGCGGTGTTGGTATCCAGGGTGGTCGACATTCCGGAGTGGCCCGCGTGGTCGGAACCGGCATCGTCCTTTTTGCCTTCATTTCCCGAGCTACACGCTGACAGAATCAGCACAGCAGCAGCAGCGCCGGCGAGGATCGCAGTCCGAGTTCGATTTCGCATGCCCCTATCGTAGCCCAGATACCCCCATAGGGTACGATAGGGGCATCTTGCATACCCCTTGTGGGTACGAAACATCAGGCGACGGACTCCTCCAATTGCACGAGAGCCTCCTCCAGGTGGCTCAGGATGCGCTGTAGGTGCGGCACGCTTGTGCGACATCCGGTCAGACCGAAATGCATCGACGATCCGCTGCTGGTGCAGGTGATATTCAGCGCCACTCCATCGATCGGGATGGATGCCGGGTAACACCCGTCCATCTCGAATCCGTTCCAGAACATATCGGTGCGCGGGCCGGGAACATTGGAAATAATCACGTTGAATGCAGGGGTGGCCCGGTCCACCAATCCGGGAACAGCAGCACTGAGAGCGGGTGCCCCGTTGAGCGCTCCGACCAGCATGCGCTGCGCCGGCGTCATCTCCGAAAGCACAGACTTGGCGGCCTGCACCGAGTCCCGGATCGCACTGAACCGTTCCAGCGGGTCAGGCTTGTCCGTGGCCAAGTTGGCCAGTAGCGCAGTGACCGAGTTCCCCGCGTTCTGGTCGCCTTCCGCTCGGATCGACACCGGACACATGGCGATCAGCGGCTTGTCGGGCAACGCGTTCCGCTCTTCCAGGTAGGTCCGCAACGCGCCCGAGCACATGGCCAGCACCACATCGTTGACGGTGCCGCCCAGTGCCTTGCCGGCCTCCTTGATTCGCTCCATCGACCAGGTCTGTGCGGCGAATCGCCGCGCGCCCCCGATCGAGACGTTCAGCATGGTGTGCGGCGCCGACAGCGGCCTCACCAGCTGCGGATCAGACAGCGCGTGCCGCCCGTACTTGAGCAGACCGGGGGGAATCGACACGATCTGTTTCACCGCGCCGGCCGCTCCCCTGACGAGATCCAGCGCCGAAGTGTTCGTGGTACTCACAATGCTGCTCTTGGCACGCTTCTTCGCCGGGGCCCAGACCGCTTGGCAGTCACGCGCATCGGGGTCGTCAGATAACGAGCGCATCATCATGCGCAACGCCCCGACACCGTCGATCACGGCATGGTGCATCTTGGTGTAAACGGCCAAGCGACCGTCTGAAAGCCCTTCCACCACATGCATTTCCCAGAGTGGCCGGTGCCTGTCGAGCGGTGCGCTGTGCCAGCGGGAGGTGACTGCGAGCAGCTCGCGCACCCGGGCCGGGCTGGGCAACGCCTCGCGGCGCACGTGGTATTCGAAGTCGATCTCGTCGTCGATGATCCAGGTGAGGTTGCCCATGACCGCCAGCGGTTGTCCGGGTCGTTTGCGGAAATCCGAAGACACCTCGGTGGTGGCCATCAACTGCTCGTAGAACACCTCCGCGTAATCGCGGCCGATATCGGCGGGCGGTTTGAACAGTTGGAGGCCACCGACGTGGAACGGATGCTCACGCGTCTCCCCAATGAGGAACATCGAGTCGCTGACCGGCATAAATGGCATGGCGGCCATGCTGCCACTTTGCTCAAGATCCGGAGGCGGAATCCGCTTTGACCGGCTAACTAACCGACGGGGATACTAAGGCACATGTCAGCCCACGACGCACCGTCCGATGATCTTCGCGCGAGCGGCTCATCACCCGACATCAAGCCCCGTAGCCGCGACGTCACCGACGGCCTGGAGAAGACCGCCGCCCGCGGGATGCTCCGCGCGGTAGGCATGGGCGACGACGATTGGGTCAAGCCGCAGATCGGCGTCGGCTCGTCGTGGAACGAGATCACCCCGTGCAACATGTCGCTGCAGCGGCTGGCCCAGTCGGTCAAGGGGGGTGTGCATGCGGCTGGCGGCTACCCGCTGGAGTTCGGCACCATCTCGGTGTCCGACGGCATCTCGATGGGTCACGAGGGCATGCACTTCTCGCTGGTGTCCCGCGAGGTCATCGCCGACAGCGTCGAGACCGTGATGCAGGCCGAGCGGCTGGATGGCTCCGTGCTACTGGCCGGGTGTGACAAGTCCATTCCCGGAATGCTCATGGCCGCAGCACGTTTGGATCTCGCCTCGGTGTTCTTCTACAACGGCTCGATCATGCCTGGCAAGGCCAAGCTGACAGACGGCACCGAGAAGGAAGTGACCATCATCGACGCCTTCGAGGCCGTCGGTGCCTGCGCGCGTGGCCTGATGTCGCGTGAGGACGTGGACATCATCGAACGCGCCATCTGTCCCGGCGAAGGCGCCTGTGGCGGCATGTACACCGCCAACACCATGGCCAGTGCCGCCGAGGCTCTCGGAATGTCGTTGCCGGGCAGCGCCTCTCCCCTCGCCGTGGATAGGCGGCGCGAGGATTACGCGCGCCGCAGCGGCGAGGCCGTCGTCGAGATGCTGCGCCGCGGGATCACCGCACGCGACATCCTCACCAAGGAGGCCTTCGAGAATGCCATCGCCGTGGTGATGGCATTCGGCGGGTCCACCAACGCGGTGCTGCACCTGCTCGCCATCGCCAAGGAGGCAGAGGTCGAACTGTCGCTGGACGACTTCACCCGCGTCGGGAAGAAGGTTCCGCACCTGGCAGACGTGAAACCATTTGGCCGCCACGTCATGAAGGACGTCGATGAGATCGGCGGTGTGCCGGTGGTGATGCGCGCGCTGCTGGATGCCGGCCTGCTGCACGGTGATTGCCTCACTGTCACCGGACAGACCATGGCCGAGAACCTCGCGCACATCGCGCCGCCCGATCCGGACGGCAAGGTGCTGCGCGCCATGAACAACCCGATTCACCCGACGGGCGGCATCACCATCCTGCACGGGTCGCTGGCACCGGAGGGAGCCGTCGTCAAGTCTGCAGGCTTCGAGTCCGATGTATTCGAGGGCACCGCAAGGGTTTTCGAGCGGGAACGCGCGGCACTCGATGCCCTGGAGGACGGCACCATCACTCACGGCGACGTCGTGGTCATCCGCTACGAGGGCCCCAAGGGCGGTCCCGGTATGCGCGAGATGCTGGCCATCACCGGTGCCATCAAGGGTGCCGGGCTCGGCAAGGACGTGCTGTTGATGACCGACGGACGTTTCTCCGGTGGTACCACCGGACTCTGCGTTGGGCATATCGCGCCGGAAGCCGTGGACGGTGGCCCCATCGCCTTCGTTGAGGACGGCGACAGGATCCGTCTCGACGTCGCCAACGGCACGCTGGATCTGCTGATTGATGAGGCCGAACTCGCCACCCGCCGTGAGGGATTCGAGCCGCTGCCGCCGCGGTACAAGACAGGTGTGCTGGCCAAGTACACGAAGTTGGTCCAATCGGCCGCCGTAGGCGCGATCTGCGGCTAGCTGAACTTCCCGCCGATTGTCGACTTTTCGTGCCGACTACCCGCACTTTCGCGCGAAAAGTCGACAATCGCGCTCAAGAAACGCGCCCGGGATCGCGATAGTGCTCTGCCGTACGTGCGATCTCTGCCGGGGAGGGCAGCGACTCGTCGCACTCCAAATAGACTCCACCCACCCGTAAATTGTCATCGACGATGAGCCAGATTCGCCTGACCAGATCATCGATCAACCGCTCCTGGGAGGTTCCCCCCGGTTGATCGAGCCAATAACTCACCGAGGTCTCGGCCATCCCGACGATGCCCATCGCCAACAGCTCGGTATCACTCTCGACTCCGAACGCGGCCAAGTACACCGCGAATACGTGCGAAAGATGTTTTCCGGTCGACAGTTTGATATCCGCGATCGCATCGGGCGTGTCAGAGCCCTCCGAGAGCGAGCATCTCGCCAAGTACCGGTACAAGTTGCGGTGCCCGACGAGGAAACGCACATACGCGCCGATACCCGCCCCGATGATCTGTGCCATCGATCCGTGTGGCTGCCACACCGGTTCGAGTTCGGCAATGATCATCTCGCTCGCCCGCTGGGCCACCGCGCGCTGTAAGTCCGCCGCATCGGTGAAGTGCCGGTAGAGCTTGGTTCGGGTGACCCCAACGTGCACCGCAATCTGCTCAGTCGAGGTCTGCGGGCCGTGCTCGGCGATCGCCGCAAGGGCGGCCTCGACGAACTCAGCGCGCCGGCGTTCGCGCTGGCCACTCCACCTGCCCGCCGAGGATTCTTGGCCATTGGGCTGCACGGATCTCACTCTAGCCAATCAGCTGGTACGTCGCGTACCATCTGCGCTATTAGGAGCACCATTCGACAGAGCGTGAGCTGACAAATATGACCGACGTGCAGATCGAATCCCCGGTTGACCAGGCCCTGCAGGACCTGGTCGCAGGCGAAAAAGCCTGGGCTAAAACCTCTTTGGCGGATCGGCTGCGGCTATTGGCCGACGCCCGCCAGGCCCTGATCGACAACGCCGAGCAGTGGGTGCACGCCGCCGCATTCCAGATCAAGAAGCTCGATCCGGACTCTCCGTTGGTCGGCGAGGAATGGATTTCGGGTCCTTACGCCGTCGCCGGAGGCATCGCCGCCCTCACCGCCAGCCTGGAGCAGCTCCAAGCCGGGCACAGTCCGCTGCGTGACGCTAAGTTCGGCGTCACGCCCGGTGGCCGCACCACCATTTCGGTATTGCCGCTCAACATCTTCGACAGCCTGCTGCTGTCCGGATTCAGTGCCGAGCTGTGGTTGCAGCCCGGCGTGGATCGGTCCGAGGCGTTGCGCACCGCCGGCCTGGCACAGCGCGATCCCAGTAACACCCACGGGGTCGGCGCGGTGCTCGGCGCGGGCAACATCACCTCGATCGCACCGCTAGACACGCTGTACGAGCTGTTCGCCAACAACCGCGTGGTGGCGCTGAAGTTGAACCCCATCACCGATCCGCTGCTGGCGGTGTTCACCAAAGTGCTGCAACCGTTCATCGCGATCGGTGCGGTGCGGATCCTGACCGGCGGCGCCGATGTCGGCACCTACCTGGTGCATCACCAGCTGGTGGATCACGTCCACATGACCGGCAGCTCTGTCACCCACGACGCCATCGTGTTCGGCACCGGAGAGGAGGGCGCGCGCCGCAAAGCTGCAGAGGCGCCCGTATTGGATAAGGCCATCACCAGTGAGCTCGGCGGCGTTTCGCCGACCATCGTGGTTCCGGGCAAATGGAGCTCCTCGGATATCGAATTCCAGGCTCGCCACATCGCCACCCAACGGCTGCACAACAACGGCTACAACTGCATCGCGTCGCAGGTCGTGGTGTTGTCGAAGACGTGGCCGCAGCGCGACGAGTTCCTCGCCGCACTGCGCAAGGCCATCGATGAGGCACCGGCCCGGCCCGCCTACTACCCCGGTTCGGATGACCGAATCGCAGGCGCGCAGCGGTCCTATCCCGACGCCGAGCGTCTCGGGCAGAACGGTGCCCGCGTGCTGGTTGTTGATCCCGAGGATCGCACCGCCCTGCTACGTACCGAGTACTTCGGACCCGTACTTGGCGTGATCGAGCTGAATGCGGACGGCACCGGCTTCCTACAGGAAGCAGCACGGGTTACCAACGACGAATTCGTCGGAACCCTCGGCGTGAACATCGTCGCGCACCCTGACTCGATCAAGCAGCTCGGCGCGAACTTTGACACGCTGGTCGAGGATCTTCGGTACGGCACGGTGGCCATCAACGCCTGGACAGCCGTGGGTTACCTCACTGCCACCGCCACCTGGGGAGCGTTCCCCGGCCATGCCCTCAATGACGTGCAGAGCGGAATCGGCGTGGTGCACAACGGCTTCCTGGTCGAGAAGCCGGAACGCACCGTCGTACGCGGACCTTTCCGGCCGTTCCCGCGGTCCGTGGTGCACGGGGAATGGGCGCTGTCCCCGAAACCGCCGTGGTTCGTGAGCAATGCCACCGCGGCGGGCACCGGCGAACTCCTGGTCGATTTCGCCAGTAAGCCCAGCCTGCTGAAGGTCCCCCGGATTTTCATCTCCGCGCTGCGGGGCTGATGCGCACCTGAGGCTCAACACCCAGGAATCAGGCGTACCCTCGCGGAAGTGACTCTCTCCCAATCAGTGTGGACCGACACCGACAACTATCTGGAGCGCACCGTCGCACCCGATGTATCCGAACTGGACCATATTCGGCAGGCGCAGGAGGACGGTGGCCTGCCCGACATCGCGGTATCGGCGACACAAGGCAAATTCCTGTACCTGCTGGCCACCATCGCGAAGGCACGCCGGGTGTTGGAGATAGGCACGCTCGGCGGGTACAGCACCGCATGGCTCGCCAAGGCGGTCGGACCCGAAGGCGCCGTTGTGACGCTCGAGTATGAGCCCAAGCATGCCGCCGTCGCTCAGGCGAGTTTGGAGCGTGCCGGGCTCTCCGAACACGTCGAGATCCTGGTGGGTAGCGCCCTCGACAATCTTCCGTCGGTCCAGGGGCCGTTCGATCTAGTCTTCATCGACGCCGACAAAGCCAACAACCCGAACTATCTGGGCTGGGCACTACGCCTGACCACACCGGGATCGGTCATCGTGGTGGACAACGTGATTCGTTGGATCTCCGAGGATGGACCGAACGCCGAGGGTACGCGGGACGCACTGGAACTACTGGGATCCAATCCAAAGCTTGATGCGACCGCGCTGCAGACCGTCGGCGTCAAGGGCTGGGACGGATTGGCCATCGCAGTGGTGCGCTAACGCGCACCCTCGCGCGCGTAGACGGAACGCAGGATGAACTCCACCTCGGGACCCATCGCCAGCCCTGCCAGCTCCGGGTAGAGCCCAACGAAATCGTGCCCATGCGCAGGGGCGTCCGGCGGGCACAGGTGGTGCGCCACCTCGTGCAGAATCACCAATTCGCGCATGGCCCATAATCTTCCGTCACGATCGTCGGGCACAGCAATAGCTGCCCGATTTCCGTCGCGTTCGTAGTGTGCCGCTGTGGCGCCGCGTCGGGCGCGCACCGTGATGGGTCCCGCGGACCATCTGCCCCCGACGAGCGCCAGCACCTCATCGACGTACCGCTGCACGGATTCGACGGACGCGAAGCGGGCCTCGGGCGGGAGTGTCAGGTTCGTTCCGAAGAAGTCGATATCGCGCTGGCTATGAGTCGCCCGCTCAAAGATCGCGCGGACGAACTCCTCTGCGGCGTAGACCTTGGCGCGCTGGGAATCACGGGGGCGCGGCTGGTCGCTCAGTGTTTATCCAATGCTCTTCGGGCACCGGAAAACTCGGCGCTATTGCCGAGACGGGCGCGTCGGCCGGCACGATCGCCCGCGCGCCGAGCATGCGAAGAGTAGCCCGCCTGAGCACTCACCGCCCGCCAGCGCCCACGTGCCGTCGAGCTGCCCTTGTAGAAGTCGCGTAGTTCGATTTCCTTGTCACGCAACACCAATTCGGTGCCGGTGCCGAGCTTCTCGGTTTTGACCGCTTCGGCGCGCGCCTCCTGCCGGGCGTCCGCCAGCCGCTGGCCGACCCGTGTCCCGAATGCCAACTGGAAGTTGAGGCGGGCCGTGATGGTGGGGGTGGGCCGGTGCGCCCCGGAGCCGATGTAGGAGTCCGACGCCCTGACCATCTGGACGACCAGGCTGGCGTAGAGGGCGTGAACGGCATCGATGTCTTCGGCGAAGCCATACGCGAACACGTAGGTGGAGTTGGAGGCCACATCGCACGTGACGTCATTAGCGCCGGCAATCAACGCGAACAGGTTGACGTAGGTCCGCAGGCCGCGGGTGCCCGCCTCACCGATGGTGATGGTGCGTTGGACGGGCCGGGCCTGGGCGTCTCGCTTCGCCGAATGCGCGCGCGCAACCGCCAGGTCAATCGAGGTCGCGGTCGCCAGCCGCTGCGCCGCCGCCATGAAGGCCTCGGCTTCGTGCGCGTTATCGGTGCCCTCGGCCTGACGGAGCAGTGCGGCGATCCGCGAGAGCTGCTTGTCCTCTGTCACGAAGGCCAGGTTAGGCGAGACCGGCGACAGATCAGCGACCGCAAGCGCACACGCATTCTGACAACGAATGTTGTCATACTGTTCGGCTTGTGATTCGATGACCACACCCCAGACATCCGGATCAGATGGAGGCAGCGTGACCGTTTCAGGAAATGCCGTGCTACCTGCGGCATACGCGGAGAATCTTGCTCATCCCGCACCGATGCACGCTCGAGTACGGACAGCCGTTCGTCGGCTCACCGGGTTCGACCTCAACCCGTCAGACGAAGTGGTGCGCCGATACGGAGCGGGTCTGTGGGTCACCGATCCGGTCGCTGAACGCTTCGTCGAAGAGGTGTACTACGGCGATATCGGCCCGGAACGCGGGCGGATGCTGCTCGACCACGCGCTCATTGAGGGAATCGACGCCGTGGACGACGCACCGGAATCCATGCGGGCCTTGTTCGCCGAGTTCGATGCGCTGCCGTCCTGGGCCGACCCCGAGCTGATCGAGGCCGGCGCCGCGGTGTGGAGGCGATGGGGTTACGACATGGGCTCCATCGCCAACGCGGGCACCATGGACACCTATACCGAGGGCTGGCTCGCCACCCCGCTCTCGCTCGCAGGCGGCTATGCAGGACAAGGCGCCATGCACCGACACCTCGAGACCAGCCGCTGGTGGCTGGAGTGCGCGCGGCCGGGCGCCGCCCTGGATCGGTATTCCGTTGCCCGACAGATCACCTTGAAGATCCGCGTCATGCACGTCTCGGTGCGTCGCGGGGTACGCCAACATCCCGAATGGCACCGCGAGCAATGGGGCGAGCCCATAAGCCAATCAGAGATGCTGCTGACACTCATCGCGGGCAGTGTCGCGCCCGGCCTCGGACTATGGACGGTCGGCTATCTCACCACGTCATCGGAAATGGTTGCCGCCCTGCATTTCTGCCGATATCTGGGCTACCTGCTCGGCGTGCAGTGCGACGACATCTACCCCCGCACGATCGGCGACGCGGTACGGATTCTGTATCACTTCGACGCCACCCGCGCCTACGACGGCGGCAACGCCGCACGGGAGCTCGTCGAGTCGTTTGTCCCGTCGTTCACGCCGGATCCCGGCTCATCACAAGCCAACCGGCTGCGCGGGCTGTTTCACCTACAGCTTCAGGCGGGATTCACTCGGCTCTTCATGCTGCCGTGGAACAGAAGGCGCTATCGAATTCCAGGCGGTTGGCTCGGGACCGCGGTGCTTGTCGCGCGTGCACCGTTCATTGTCGCAGTGGAGCTTGCCCGCCACGCCGCGCCCGCGGTGGACCGGCGCTGGCAGGCGGGCAAGATGCGGCGGTGGGAACGCTGGATCGACTGGCAGTCCGGTGCACACATCCACGAATTCCGCGACCTCTCGGCCATGCGCCGATAACCCCACTCATCTCGTCGACACTCCGCCTGATGGCGTAAACGTGCGAGACGAAACCGCCACGACGCGGCGTGTCGGCGTAATGCCGAAAGCGTCAGAGTCGAGCGTCGATCCAGCCCACGACCTCGTCGAGCACGAGTTCCTTCTCGATCTCGTTGAAGATCTCGTGGTAGAGGCCCTTCCAGATCTTCAGCGTCGCATCGGGTGCCGACTCGGACAGCCACAGGCTCCCCTCGGGCGCGGTGAGTCGGTCATCCCCGCCGTGCATCGTGAGCACCGGACGCTTCAGGCCCGCGGCCCGCTGTCGCATCGTCTTCCCCACACCCAGCAGTGCCCGGCCGATACCCGCGGGCACGCGGCCGTGATGCACCAACGGGTCGGCGTTGTACGCGGCGATGATCGCCGGGTCATGTGAGATCGCGTTGACATCGAGCTTCTGGACCGGCAACCCGGGTGCCAGGCGTCCTACCACCGGCGCCACCAGCGTCAGCACGTACGGCAGCCCCACCTGCGCGGCAATCGCCGGCCCGGAGAGCACCATCAGGTCGTACCGGTCCTGGTGGTCCACGCCGTAGGCGAAGACGATGCCGCCGCCCATGCTGTGGCCCAGCACTATCAGTTTTAGGTCGGGGTATTCGCGCGCCGCGATATCCACCAGCGTTCCGAAGTCGTCGGTGTACTCGGAGATGTCTCGCAGGTAGACGCGTTTGCCTCCCGAGCGGCCGTGCCCGCGATGATCCAGGGCGTACACCAGGTATCCGGCGTCATTGAATCGCTTGGCGACGTGGTCGTACCGGCGCGCGTGTTCACCGAATCCGTGGGACAGCACCACCACCGCGCGCGGTGTCCCCGCCGGCGTCCAGGTGTCGTAGACGATCCGTACGTTATCGGCGCCGTCGAAGGCGCGCTGCACCCGAGATCCGCTCACGCTGGAAACTCTACGGAACTGCCGAACCCACCAACATCAACTAGAACACGTTCTAGTGTGTGCGCATGGGATTCCTCAAGCCCACGCTGCCCGTCGTCGATATCGCCGAATGGAGCACGGGCACTCGCGCCGAGAAAATCCGTCCGATGGCCCGGCACTGGGCCGAGGTGGGCTTCGGGACACCCGTCGCCTTGCACCTGTTCTATGTGCTCAAGATCGGCCTGTACATCCTGGGCGGCTGGCTGTTCGCCATGGTGGCGACCGGCGTCTCCGACTGGTCCGAACCTGTCGTCTTCCAGAAGGTGGTGCTCTACACCATGTTGTTCGAGGTCATTGGCCTCGGCTGCGGGTTTGGACCGCTCAACAACAGGTTCTTCCCACCCCTGGGGTCCATCCTGTACTGGTTGCGCCCCAATACTATTCGGCTACCACCATGGCCCCGCATCCCGCTCACCAAGGGCTCCGGCAGGACTCCTGTCGATATCGCGCTGTACGCGGCGTTCCTGGGCATGGTCCTGTTCGCTCTGTTGTCCAAGCCCACCGAGACGGGGCTGCTGCCCACCTGGCAGATCGCCGCCGTCCTCGGGCTACTCGCCGTCTCAGGTCTTCGCGACAAGGTGATCTTCCTGGCGGCCCGCGGCGAGGTGTATGGGGCCCTCACCGTCACCTTCCTATTCGCGGAAGCCGACATGATCGTCGCCGCCAAGCTCATCTTCATGGTCATCTGGGTCGGTGCGGCCACGTCAAAGCTCAACCACCACTTCCCTTTTGTCATCTCGACGATGATGTCTAACAACCCGCTCATCCGTGCCCGACGGCTCAAGCGGGCGTTCTTCGAGGACTTTCCGGACGATCTGCGGCCCGGACGGCTCTCCCGCTTCGTCGCACATCTGAGCACCGCAGTCGAAGGGCTGATCCCCATCGCGCTGTTCTTCAGCCACGGCGGCTGGGTCACCACGGTCGCGGCCATCGTGATGGTGTGCTTCCACCTGGGCATCCTCACCGCCATTCCGATGGGTGTACCCCTGGAGTGGAACGTGTTCATGATCTTCGGAGTGCTGTCGCTGTTCGTCACACACGCGAGCATTGGCCTCCAAGACATGAAGCACCCGGTGCCCGTGCTGCTGTTGTTCGCCGTGAGCGCCGGCGTTGTCATTGCCGGAAACCTGTTGCCCCGCAAGATTTCCTTCCTGCCCGGTATGCGGTACTACGCGGGCAACTGGGACACCACGCTGTGGTGCATCAAGCCGTCGGCCAGCGAGAAGATCGACAAGGGCATCGTCGCCATCGCGAGCATGCCGCAGGCGCAGATGGAGCGCTATTACGGCACCGAACAAGCGCCACTACTGATGTACATCGGCTATGCGTTCCGTGCCATGAACACCCACGGGCGGGCGATGTTCACGCTCGCACACCGGGCCATGTCCGGGCAGGAGGAGAGTGACTACGTCATCACCGACGGCGAGCGGATCTGCAGCACCGCTATCGGCTGGAACTTCGGCGACGGACACATGCACAACGAGCAGCTAATCGCCGCGATGCAGGAACGCTGCCACTTCGAACCGGGTGAGGTACGCGTCGTGCTGCTCGATGCGCAACCCATCCATCGGCAGACGCAGCAATACCGGCTCGTCGACGCTGCCACCGGAGAGTTCGAAAGCGGCTACGTGCGGGTGGCCGACATGGTGAACCGGCAGCCGTGGGATGACGAGCTGCCCGTGCACGTCAACCCGAGGTAACAACCTGACAGATGTCGGTGGACGCGACTATCCTCGCGCCCGTGACGGCACAAGCCATCGAGGATGAATTCCTTTCGCATACCGAACAGTTTCGGCGCGAGATTCTGGCCCATTGCTACCGAATGACGGGGTCCATCCACGACGCCGAGGACCTGGTGCAGGAGACCTATCTGCGCGGCTGGAAGGCCTATGACCGGTTCGAGGGCAAGTCCTCGGTACGGACTTGGCTGTATCGCATTGCCACCAACACCTGTCTGACAGCGCTGGAAGGCAAGCAGCGCCGGCCCCTACCGACAGGTCTGGGCGCCCCTAGCGCCAACCCGCTCGACGAATTGGACGAGCGCGCCGAGATCCCGTGGCTGGAGCCGCTGCCCGATGACGCCACCGACCCCGCCAGCATCGTGGGTTCACGCGAGTCGGTGCGCTTGGCGTTCGTCGCGGCGTTGCAGCATCTGCCCGCCAAGCAGCGCGCCGTGCTGGTACTGCGTGAGGTGCTGCAGTGGAAGGCGCAGGAGGTCGCCGAGGCGATCGGCTCCACCACTGCCGCGGTGAACAGCCTGCTGCAGCGGGCACGCGCTCAGCTCCAGGAGGTTTCCCCGCGGGAGGAAACCCTGCTGGAACCCGAGGACCCGATGCTCCGAGAGCAGCTGCGCCAATACATCGACGCGTTCGAGCGGTACGACGTCGACGCGATCGCGAAAATGTTTACCACCGAGGCGATTTGGGAGATGCCGCCGTTCACTGGTTGGTACCAGGGCGGACAAAGCATCGCCACCCTCATCAAGGAACAGTGCCCGGCCGAACATGCCGGAGACATGCGACTACTCGAAACCACCGCCAACGGCCAGCCCGCGATCGGCCTCTATATGCGCGAGGGCGACGGGGTGCACCGCCCATTCCAGATGCACGTCCTGGACGTCACGCAGGACGGCGTGGCCCACGTGGTGTGCTTCTTCGACATCTCGCTGTTCGAGAAGTTCGGTCTCCCCGCCACCTTGTGACGCCGAAACCTAGGTTGTGGCGGATTCGTCTCGCATTTCTTCGCCACAACCTCGGTCTCGGCGCAACGGGTCAGCGCTGCGCGAGGCTCCCCGGGAACAGATACTGATCGGCGGGCCGGGTCACGCTGTGAAACCACGCGATGAAGAAGCCCGACAGATCCTTGCCGGTGACCTTCTGCACGTACGCCTCGAACTGCGGCCAGGTGGCGTTGCCCCACTTGTGCTCCGACGGCCATGACTTCAAGATCTCCAGGAACGCCTTGTCGCCGATCGTCCGTCGCAGCGCATGCAGCGCCAGCGGCCCCTTGCCGTAGACGCCACGGGGGTTGAACACCTCGTCGGCGCTACATTCCGCGCCGCCTGGGCACATGTCGTAGAGCAGATTTCCCCAGACCTTGTCCTCGTCCCAGATCTTCTCGACGGTCTCGCGGTAGTCCTTGTCGATGGACTTGCCTTCCTTCTCCTCCGCCCACATCCACGGCAGGTAGGAGGCGAAGCACTCGTTAAGGCAGATATCGCGCCACTGCTCCACCGACACCACATCGCCGTACCACTCATGGGTGTTCTCGTGCACCACCACCGAGAGTCGCTTGTCCTCTTCGACGTCTCGACTGAAGGTGTAGTACGGGCGGGTCTGAGTTTCCAAGGCGCTGAACGCAATGTCCTCGCGAATCGGGTCGGCGAAAATGCCGCCGGCGGCTACATGCGGATACTTGCCGAGCTTCGATTCCAGAAAGCTCAGCACCTCGGGCAGCCGCGCCTCGGCACTGCCGGAACCGGCGTCGGGCGCAAACGCACTCACCACGGGAGTCCCACTAGGGAGCGTGGATCGGAATACCGAGAAGTGGTCGACGGCGAACGGAACCAGGTACATGGCAACGGGATTCGGTTCGTTCCAGGTAGTAGTGGTCCAGCCGCCCGATTCGGTGGCCTTCCCTTCTCGGCCGCCGCCCACCGCGACCCAGGATGACGGCACTGTCGCGGTCAGCTTGAACGGAGCCTTGTTCACCGGCGTGTTGTTCGACGGATACCAGTTCTCGGCGCCGTCGGGCTCGCCGCCCTTGGCATAGCCGCCACTGGTGCTGCGTACCCAACCGGGTAGCGCACCCAACCCGCGCTGCTGCGCCTCCTGCAGCTCGTTGAATGCGTAGGTGACGGTGGTGCTGAAGGCGCTCCCGGAGCGGATGCCCTTGTCCGGGGTGACGGTCATTTCGTGCTCACCACCGAAGGCGGTGGTGGCTGCTCGTCCGTCCACTGAGGCCGACACGGTTCCCAGGTCCGAGTAGTCCAGGTTGAAGCTCGACAGGTTCTGGGTGGCGACCGCGCGGATCACCATGGTGCCGTTCACGTCCGTGGTCTCGGGGTCCAGGCGCAGCGTCAGGTCGTACTGGGTGACGCGATAGCCGCCGTTACCGTCCTGCGGGAAATAACTGTCGATCCCGTTGGGTGATCCGGGGGTGAAGGTATCGATGGCCTGCGCGGGTGCGGCCATGATGCCACCGACGACCATGAGTGCCGTCAGCGCAGCGGGAATCCCGAGAATCCTGTGTGTCATGTGACCCTTACGTAGAGCGAGTCCGTGCGACTCCAGATAAGGACTCTACGTAAGGGGTCAGCAATCGTGCGTCCCTACTGCAGGTGCGCCGGATCCATCCAGCTGACTTCCCACACATGACCATCGAGATCACGGAACGACCGGCCGTACATGAAACCAAGTTCCTGCGCCGGCATCCAATCCACCCCACCAGCGGCGAGCGCCGCATCGGTCAGCTCGTCGACCCCTTCGCGGCTGTCGGCCGAAACACACAGCAGCACTTCGCGGTTCTTCGAGGTGTCGGCGATATCGTCGGCGATGAATCCGCGGAACCTGTCTTCCTCCAGCATCATCACCCAGGTCTGGTCGTTGATCACCATACAAAGGGTGTTCTCGTCGCAGAACTGGTCATTGAACGAAAAGCCCAGGTGGTCGAAGAACTTCCGGCTGGCCGCGGCGTTGGCGACGGGGATGTTGACGAACAGCATGCGAGACATCGGTGCGCTCCTTCTAGGGGTGTCTTTCTCGGCGGCATTCCGCCGTTCACCGATACCGACAATCCTCGCGGCCGAAACTCATCGTCTGCCCCACACGAACGAGGGCACCGATGCCAACGTGTCCGAGAGGAACTGCAACCGCTCCGCGATCAGACCTGCATTGAGATCCCCGGATTGCCATGTCCACAACCACGGCCCGTCGAACCGGAACGGCACCTCGGCGTACCGCGGATCCTTCAGCATCCGTTCCATGTTCTGCGGGCTGAGCACGTCGTAGGCGAATCGAACGTCCTGCGCCACCACCCGGAAGCGACGGTTGAAATCGGCCGATTCGAAGGTGATGTCGTTGAGGGCCTTGGTGAGCACGTTCTCCGGATACACCTGCAGCCACGGCACGGAGCCGGGCGCTCCCAAGGCCACCACCGCCATCCGCTTCACCTCGTTCGCCTCCTCGGCCGCGACACGTTCGGCCTTGGAGTAGGCCTCGAACGCCACAAAGGGAGCGCCGTTGTGCCGTCCGCGCACTACGTTGCACGCACCGGGAAACGGCACCGCGATCAGAGAGTTCGTGTATCCCACCTGGCTCAGCACGCCGTCGTCGTCCGGGACGAAATGCCAGCCCTGGCTGGCCGCATGTTCGGCCAACGGAGGATGGGCGAGATCCTTCTTCCCGAAGAGCCGGCGGAAAAGCAGACCAAAACCCAACAGCGGCATGATCACCGAGAAGGCGGCGCCAATGTATCCACCGATCGCGCTCGCACTCATCGCCTGTCCCAGGCGTACTCGGGTACCTCGCGCAGGATGTCAATGAGGTACCGGGCATGCGGTTCAACCCATTCGGGCTTCAATGCTTCCCACCGCCACGTGATGAGGTTTGATTTGTCGAACCGCATGGGCAACTGGAACCGCCGGTCGGTGAGCATCCGCTGCATCGTCGTGGGACTTAACACATCGTAGGCAAACCGGTCGCTGTTGGTCCGAACCTGGAAGCGGCGGTTGAAGTCCTCCGACTCGAGCTTGAGGTCCCCGAGCCCCATCGCGTCCATCAGACCGGACAATGCGCCTTCGGGGGTAACCAGCAGCATGTTCGGCGACGGTGGTGTGCGCACGCAGGTCGCCATGAGCGTGTGGACGGTTTCGGTGTTGTCGGACGAACTGCCCGTCCGATAGGTGTACGTGAACGACACAAAGGGAACGCCATCCAGCACTCCACGGATCACGTCGGTCGCGGATTGACTGTGCCCCATGCCGAAGAGCCCGACCAGCCCGGGTTCCGTCTCGGTGAACATCCATCCTCGGCTGGCCGCAAAGGAATACAGCCAGGCCGACCGTCTTCGGCGATTCTCGCGTGCCCATCTGAACAAATACACGAACAGCAGCGCAATACCGACGACACAGGCAATGACGATGCCTACAGCGAAGAGCCCCAGGACGATACTCAAAGCTACTGCTGTGGTGGCGGGTTCAAACGATCGAACGCTCCACGGATGTTGGGTACCTTGCGCGCCTCCGGATCGTCAAGCTCGAAGTACTCGGCTTCGGTGAACCCGAACCATCCCGCGACAAGGTTCGAGGGCACTGTCTGGACCTTGGTGTTGAGGGCACGTACGTTGCCGTTGTAGAAGCGCCGACCTGCGGCGATGCGGTCCTCGGTATTGGACAGCTCGGTCTGCAGCGCAACAAAGTTCTGGATCGACTGCAGCTGCGGGTAGCTCTCGGCGATCGCGAAGAACCGCCCCAACGCGCCGGTGAGCTGCTGTTCGGCCTGTGCCTGGGCCGCGACGCCCTGGTGAGTGGCGGCGGCATCGCGAGCAAGGTTACGCGCCGACGTCACCTGCTGCAGCGTGTCCCGTTCGAACTGTGCTGCAGCGCTGGCCGTTTCGATGAGGTTGGGGATGAGATCGTGCCGGCGTTGCAACTCGACGTCGATCTGCTTCCATGCCTCTTGTACCAGGTTGCGGATCCTGACGAAGCCGTTGTAGGTCGTCAGGAGCCAGAGCCCGACTATCAGGGCGATGAATGCGACGATGACAATCACGATCACAACTGGGGTCATTCTTCTTCTCCTAGTGTTGTTCCCACGCGAACTCCGACACCCGCGAGCTCCCGCTCCGGGCCAACGCGCAGCCAGTGCCTGGACCGCGGGATGCGGACGCTGGTCACCATGTTGTTGTGGGTCTCGGTGTAGTAGCCGTTGCCCACGGAGCGTCTCACCTCGTAGGTGTAGTCAAATGCCACGAAGTCGTGGCCCTCGACCGTGACCATCGTGCCGGCCGTCACCGCACCTCCCAGGCGTACGCGGGGACGGGTTCAAGAGTATCGATCAGATACTTGACGTCGCTGGAAATTCTTGCCTCATCGAGCTTTCCGGTCCGCCAGGTGAGCAGCCGCCCATTCTCGAAACGCAGTGGCTGCGAGTACCTTTCGTCGGCCAACATCCGCTCCATGGTGCGCGGGTTGAGCACGTCATACGCGAACCGCTCGGGATTGGCCTTGACGTTGAACCTCTTGTTGAACTCGTCGGACTCAAATTCCAGATCAGTGAACCCGACGGCACGAGCGAGACCCGCGAGTGCGCCCTCGCGCTTTATCTGCAGCATGTAGGGCGAGGGAGGCGTGACGACGCACGTCACCATGAAGTAGTAGGTCTCGGTATGGCTGTCCTTGCCGGAGCTCCTGGTCACCTTGTACGAGTACTGGAACGACACGAATTCGTGACCATCGATCGTGCCGTTTAAGGCATCCTGGGCCGTGCGGCTGTGGCCCTGCCCAAACGGCTCTTCGTGCGACAGCTCCAACAGGCTCTGGTCGTCGGGCGTGTACGTCCAACCGTGAACCTTGGCCCACGACGTCAGCTTGGCGATCCGCTTCTTGCGCATGACGCTGGTGACGTACCAAATCAGCGCAAAGACCAGCGCAAAGATCACGACCCCCACCCACCACGGCAAACCTGACATCGACTCCCCCTCGCCCGCTGTTGCCCCTGCCTCCATGTTAGCGGGACCCTGCGGGTTGCCTGTTAGCTCGACGAATTTCGCCCCCGAAATGGGGCCGCAGCGGCAGGATCGGGGTATGCAATTCACTCAGTGGCTGCACCGCGCGCTACAGCAGGACCCGAACCGCCCCATCACCATTCATCAGGGCCGCCAACACAGCGTGGAGCAGTTCGCCGATCGGGTGGCCCGCTTGGCCGGCGGCCTGCGAGACCTCGGCGTCCAGCCGGGTGATCGAGTGGGCATGCTGTCGCTGAACTCGGACCGCTACATCGAATATCTCAGCGCCGTGCCGTGGCTGGGGGCAGCATTGAATGCCGTCAACATTCGCTGGAGCTTGGCCGAGATCGGCTACTCGCTGCGGGAATCCGACACCCGAGTGCTGCTGGTGGACGATGCGTTCAAGGCCGCTCCCGAGCCGCTGCGCGCGGCGTGCGCGTGCCTGACCACGGTCATCCATTGCGGCGACGGACCGACGCCCGAGGGCGCGATCGGATACGAAGACCTCATCGCCGCGCATGACCCCGTCGAGGACACCCGCGCCGGGGGTGACAGCCTACTGGGAGTCTTCTACACCGGAGGAACCACCGGAAATCCCAAGGGCGTCATGCTGTCTCACAACAATGTGCTCGCTTCAGCCATGGGATCGCTCTCCACCGGAAACTTTCTCACCCGCGGAGGCCGGCTGCTGCACTCGGCGCCGATGTTCCACATGGCCGACTTCACCTCGGTGCTCGCCGGAAACCTATCGAACGTGACGCACGTAATCCTCCCGTCGTTCACCCCACAAGGAGTGCTGGATGCGATCGTCGAGCACGACGTACAGGATATGTTGTTGGTGCCCACCATGATTCAGATGGTGGTCGATCATCCGGCGGCTGTTCAGCTCGACCTTTCCGGCATCCACCACATCGCCTACGGGGCTTCCGTCATCTCCGAGGCCGTGCTGCAACGCGCCCAGCGCGTATTCCCCAATGTGCGATTCACTCAGGCCTACGGCATGACCGAGGTGTCACCCGTGGCGACACTGTTGCTTCCCGACGATCACGACGATCCCTCACTGCTCCGATCTGCGGGACGGGCGGCTCCGCACTGCGAGGTGCGGATCGTCGATCCGGACGACAACGAGGTGCCCCGAGGCGAGATCGGCGAGGTAGTCGTCAAGGGCGACAACGTCATGCTCGGCTACTGGGAACTGCCCGATGAGACAGCATCAGCCATACGAAGCGGATGGATGCACACCGGAGACGCCGGACGGATGGACGAGCGCGGCTACGTCTACATCGTTGACCGCATCAAGGACATGGTGGTGACGGGCGGCGAGAACGTCTACTCGGCAGAGGTGGAGAACGCGCTGGCCAAGCACCCGGCGGTGGCCGCCTGCGCGGTGATCGGAGTCCCCGACGAACGATGGGGTGAACGCGTACACGCCGTCATCGTCAAACAGTCCGAATCCGACTGCTGCGGGGACGACCTACAGGAGCACTGCCGCGAGCACATCGCCAACTACAAGGTGCCCCGCAGCTTCGAGTTCGTCGACGAACTCCCCCTATCCGGCGCCGGAAAGATCCTCAAGCGGGTGCTCCGCCAGAAGTACTGGGACACCCGCGACGCCGGCGTCTCCTAATCGGGGACGTGCTCGGCCACCGTGAGCCGGAATCGGCACCGGCTCATCGCACAGCCGGCGGACAGACGAGACCTCATAACCGTGCATAGGTAGTCGTCAGAGGCACTGTTGACCCGCTGACCACGCACTTTTAGAACGCGTTTCACTTTTTCGGCAAAGCGGCTATCCTCGTCCGGGAGAGTGACCTGTTTCACGTGTATCTGGAAGGACTAGCCAGTCAATGAAGACAAAAGGCGCGCTGATTCGCGAGCTCAACAAGCCGATCGTCGTCGAGGAAATTACCTTCGGCGACCCGGCCGAGGGCGAAGTCCAGGTTCAGCTGCACGCCGCGGGCATGTGCCACTCCGACTACCACGTGCTGACCGGCGCCACCCCGATGGAGCTCCCGGTGCTGCCCGGCCACGAGGGCGCGGGCATCGTCACCAAGGTAGGCAAGGGCGTCACCTCCGTCCAGGAAGGTGACCACGTCATCTTCGCGTTCATCCCGGCCTGCGGTAAGTGCCCGCCGTGTATGCGCGGATACCGCTCCCTGTGCGACCGCGGGGCAATCCTGCTGAGCGGCAAGGCAATTGCCGATGGCACCAACCGCATCCACGCCGGCAACACCCCCGTCTCGGCCATGAACCTGCTCGGGACCTTCTCCCCCTACGCGGTGGTGCACGAGGATTCCGTCGTCAAAATCGACTCGGACGTGCCGTTCGAGTCTGCGGCACTGCTCGGTTGCGCCGTACCCACCGGTTTTGGATCGTCCACCAACATCGCCGAGGTCAAGCCCGGTGAGGACGTCATCATCGTCGGTGTCGGCGGTATCGGCATGAGCGCCCTGCAGGGTGCCGTCGTGTCCGGCGCCCGGTACGTCATCGCAATCGACCCGGTGCCGTGGAAGCGCGAACAGGCCCTCAAGTTCGGCGCTACCCACGTCTACGCATCCATGGCCGAGGCGATCATGCCGGTCATGGATGTGACCTGGGGCATCATGGCCCAGAAGACCATCATCACCGTCGGTGAGATGAAGGGTGAGTACATCGAAGAGGCCATGATCCTCACCGCCAAGACGGGCACCTGCGTGGTGACAGGCATGGGCGCGATGGTGGACGTGGACGTCAAGTTCAACCTGTTCCTGTTCACCATGTTGCAGAAAACCCTCAAGGGCAACATCTTTGGTGGCGGAACCACGCACACCGAGACCCCGCGTCTGGTCGGCCTGTACAAGCAGGGCCTGCTGAAGATCGACGAGATGGTCACCACCACGTACAGCCTGGAGCAGATCAACGAGGGCTACCAGGACATGCTGGACGGCAAGAACATCCGCGGCGTCATCAAGTACACCGAAGCGGACTGGTAAGCCGGTAGCTTTTCGCCGACAGTAAACGCCACGCAGGTCTTTCCGACGGATTACCTGCGTGGCGTTACTGTCGTTCTATGGGTATCGACGTCCGGCGCGCGAGTGATCGGCTCGCGACCAAGATCTCTTGGCTGGACTCCAAACATTCTTTTTCATTCGGCGAGCACTACGACCCCCACAACACCCACCATGGGCTGCTGCTGGTCAACAACGACGACACGGTGCTGCCGGGCGCCGGATTCGAGACACATCCGCATCGCGATATGGAGATCGTCACCTGGGTGCTGCAGGGATCGTTGGTGCACCAAGATTCCGAAGGCAACTCCGGAGTGATCTATCCCGGTCTGGCGCAACGGATGTCGGCGGGTTCCGGGATTCTGCATTCGGAGAAGAACGACTCGTGGCGGCTGGCGGGCGAGCGTCACTCAGATCCGGTTCGTTTCATCCAGATGTGGGTCGCACCCGACGAGTCGGGAATCGATCCCGGCTATCAACAGCTGGAGATCGCCAACGAACTGCTCCGCGGCGGGCTGGTGACCGTCGCCTCGGGGATACCCCAGCACCGGGACCGGACGGCGATCACCATCGGCCAGAAGAACGCAGCGCTGCATGCCGCGCGCACCGTCGCCGGGGAGAGCGTCGAGCTGCCGGCGGCGCCATTCGTCCATCTCTTCGTGGCCCACGGAGCGGTCACCGTTGAGGCTGTCGGCGAGCTCGCCGAGGGGGATGCCGTGCGGCTCATCGATACCGGCGCCCTGCGGGTCACCGCGACGACCGACGCGGAGATCCTGGTGTGGGAAATGCACACCCACTTAGGGGGATAGCGCGGATTTCGCGACGCTGCCGATTCCCTATCGATCCCCACTTGTTACCAAAGTTGACTGAGTTGCTGCTGTGATTATCGTTGACTGATCAAGATCACCACAGGAGGGACCGCCGTGGGCATTTCACGCTTTTCGCGCCTTCGGCGGCCCGCTTCCGCACGTCGCCTGATCACCGCCGCCTTCGGCATGATGCTGGTGGCGGCATTGCCCATTCCGACCACCCACAACACCGCGCGCGCCGAGGCCGCCCACGACGCGGTGCTGTCGGCGATCGCCAACACCAAGGGCACCTTCCTGGTCTACAACTTCGGCGGCGGCAACCCGGCTCCGTTCCGTAATGCCGCCGGCAATGAGTACACGCTGGACAACGGCGGCCACCTCATGGTGATCAAGAGCGCATCGTCGCGCCTTCGCGCAAACCTGTTGGTGGACAACCATTCCGGCTACCAGTCCCGGTGCGAACGCGATGCCCGCGCACGCACCGCCGAGGGGCTGTGGCAGGCCTCGGAGACGTACAAGCCGTTGGCCGCGTGGGTCACCATGGGCAAGCCCACCCTCATCATCAACGCCAACTTCTTTGACGTCCGCGGCCAAAAGGGGGGCAACTGGAAGAGCACCGGGTGTAGCTCACCGCTCGGCGCTTACGTCGATACCGCCAACGGCAGCGCCAACTCCAACAAGCAGGTCACCGGAACCCGGGTATACGCCGGCAAGCAGGCGCTCTCGGGCGGGGACGAAGTGTGGACGGCGTTGGCCACCATGGTCTTTCCGCATGGATCACCTCCAGAAGTTATCGCCTCATCGGGGCCGAAGGACTACGGTTACGCCACCGGACCGCTAGAAGGCTTGATGGACAAGGGAGTTCAGTTCGTTGCGGTCAGTGGGCTGAAGTTGTTGCTTCCGGGATTCACCGAGCAGCTGAACGATCCCGGACCGGCCGCCGCCCGGACCGCCCTCGGGTACAAGTCCGCGACCGACGAGCTCATGGTCTTCCAGGGCGGCAGCTACACCCCCGACAATCTTCAAGACCTGTACCGCGGGCTGGGCGTCGACAAGGCCATCGCCCTCGACGGCGGCGGATCCTCAGCCATTGTGCTGCGCCGCGACGCGGGCGGCATGTGGGCGGGATATGGTTCGCCCAAGGGCAATTGCGACACGACCTACACCCTGTGCGACGCCGCGGGCGGCGTCGGTCGGGCACTGCCCAGCTGGCTGGGCTTCAGCTAGACGCTACTTCGGCGGCGCAATTGGGAGCGTCGGACCGCCGTACGGGGTGGGAATGGTAAAGCGTCCCTTGGGCGTCGGGTCGGCCAACTTGCCAAGGTCGGCACCCTGTGGTGGGCCGGCCGTATCGTCTCCGGCCGGCCGCGGCGCGTTCTTCGCACCGCGAACCAAGACTGCCGGATCGTCGTCGCGGCAATACCCCGCATACAAGGACGGTTCCGGGTAGTCGGCGGCCGACACTGCCGAACGCTGAGTTCCATAGTCGCAGGTGTACCGAGGATAAATATCGGCGATGGCCCAGACACCATGGTCATAGAAGGTATTGCCGACCGCCTCGATCACCGATCCGCGGTACGAGGGGAACAACGCATTGAGTGCCGGCACCCGCACGTACGACAACTGCGCCACCGTGGTGAGGTTCCCCAGAAGCTGCGCCATGGTGTCGGAATTGTCGGCGAAAACGGCATCGGTTGTGGCCAACGGCCCGGGAACCCTATCGATCAGTGTGCGGAAGCCGCCGTCCATCCGCGCCACACCGTTCAGGGACCTGTTCAGACCCTGTGTGGCGATGGCGAGACCCTTGTTCATCTCCGCGACCGAGGACAACGTGACCCGGCTGTTCTTCAGGGTGCTCACCGTCTCCGGCAACACAGAATCCAGTGTGGACAAAAGGAATACACCGCCGTCGATGATTTCGGTCATTTTGCGCGGCGCCTCACGCGAGAGATGCAGTTCCTTCTTGATGATCTCCAGCTTCTTCGGATCCGCCTGCGCCAGTGCGCCGTCCGCGTCGGCAAGCAATCTCGATAGTGTCACCGGCACCGTCGCCTGACCACGGGCGATGACGCTGCCGTTACCCAAGTACGGGCCTGTGGTCGTCACCGGCGCGAAATCAACGTACTGTTCCCCTCCAGCCGAGAGGCCGGACACCCGTACCGGGGATCCCACCGGAATCTTCACCGCCGATTCGATGTGCATCACCGCAACCGGCCCGCGGGGCGACGGAGTCACCGAGTCAACTCGGCCAATCCGCAAACCACGCAGTGCCACATCCTGGTTGGGGATCAATCCGCCGGATTCGGGTAGCTCTAGCGATACCTGGTAGGTCGACGTGAAGGTCCTGGCTCGCAACGCACCCACCATCAGGTACGCGACTGCCACTAGCAGGGTCGCGGCGAGCGCGAGTCCGGACAACCACATGCGCTGTCGGTGTCCTGCTCGCACCGTGCCCACCACCGCGTTCGCCAGCGAGTTGATCATCGCGGCGGCCCCTGTTGGACCGGAACTGCGCCCGGTATCGGTTCGATGGCACCCGGCTCGGTCGGGCTGGGCCGCACCGGAATCGACGGAGCATCCGGCCCCTGCCCCACGACACGTTCCTGTAGGCGCCACAGGGTGTACTTGAACGAGCCGACGAGTTTGGCCCAGTCATATCGCTTCGGTCCGTGGAAGCCCGGGTCGCCCTTGTAGCCGATATCGGGGATGGAGCCGAGCGCAAGCTTGTCGATCGAGACTCGGGCGGCAAATGCCGAACCCGCCATCATCTTGACGACAGGGGGCATCAGTCGATTGAGCGCGGCCAGACTGGTATCGGGACTCACCGTGATGTCGTTGAAAGACCGCGACAGGGTATTGAAGTCGGCGATGACACTGCGACCACTGGTATCGGTGCCAGCGATCGAGGGGAACTTGGAGAGCTGTTTGGTCACCGCACCGACCTGATCAGCGAGGTCGGCTATATGCGTCGCATTAACCGATAACGTGTCTGTCGCAGGCGCGGCGGCCGTCAACAATTCGGAAATCGTCTGGTGCCGCGTATCGAGTTCAGCGGCAAGCTGCGCGGTGTCCCGCAATGCGGAATCCAGTTGTCCGGAACGCGCATTGAGCGTACCGAGTAGCCGATTCGACTTCCCGATCAGATCTCCGAACGCCTCGCCGTTGGGCCCGGTCGCTCGACCGAGACCGTTGATCGTGCCGGTGAGGTTGCGTACCGCACCGCCGTTGACGATGATCGCTGCCGAACTCAGGAGCGCCTCCACAGTGGCGGCAGCCGTGGTTGATTCGAGACGAAAGGTGTCTCCATCACGCAAGAGTGCTGCCCCGGGGACGGACGGTCGCGGGGGCTTCAGTGCAACGAAGACATCACCCAACGGCGTCGCGGTCCGCAACTCCACCGTGGTCCCCGTGGGGATTTCCACATCCGAACGGATCCTCATGGTGACCACGGCGGTGTAGTTGGTGGTACTCATCGAGTCGACCTCGCCGATATCGGCGCCACCCAGTTTCACCTTGGCGCGCGACGGCAGGTTCAAGATGTTGGTGAAGATCGCTGTCAAACCATAGGAACCGCCGGACATGCCTGGCGCCGGAAGCGGAAGGCTGGCAAGGCCGTTGGTGCTGCATCCGCTCGTCAGCAACAAAGCGATAGCCACGGCGGGTCCCGCGAATCTCCGTACCGCGTTCATTTCTGCCCCATCGCCGCAAGACCGTCGAGCACATAGGTCAACCCGAAATCAGGTCCATAGTCCTGCAGGGTGCCCGTGCTGCAGCCGAGTTGTCGCAGCCCCATGAGATTGCAGATCTCCTTGCCGAACTGGGTATCGAATAGCAGTCTGTCGACGGGCGCATGCGCACGCACCACATTGTTGATTGGGTCCACCGTGTTGTAGACGTTGTCCGCCATCAGCGGAAGCAGGTCGAACCCTTCTGATAGTTCTCGCCGGTTGTCGTACACCGCCTGGGCGATTTGGTTGGAGTTGCCCACCGAGTCCTTGATGGCGTCGCGGTTCTGCTCGAGCAGTGAACCGGCTTGCAACAGAATGCTGTTCAGCTGCTTGCCAGTGGTTCCGGTGCCCAGCTGCTCGTCATCGAGAACCTGGGAAAGTTGGCGAACCGTCGATGAGAACTCTCGGATGTTCTGATCGTTGCGCTTCGTGGCGTCGAAGAGCGAACTGATGCGGGTGATGATCTTGGTCAGTTGATCACGAGTCATGGCGCCACCATCGGCACTCAAACGAAGCGCCTTGGACAATTCATCCAGTGAGGACCTCATCAACTCACCGTTTCCAGACAGCGCATTGGCGCTGCTGTTGACGACGTCCGCCAAGGGCCCGCCGCCCTTGCCGTCGCCCTTCATAGCCTTCGAGAGCCTGTCGATCATGGCCAGGACCCTGTCGAACTCCACCGGAGTCCTCGTGCGGTCCAACCCAATAACGTCGCCACTCTTGAGTGTCGGCCCCCCGCGATACACCGGTGTCAGTTCGATGTGGCGGTCGGTCAGAATCGAAGTGGACACCGTGACGGCCTTGGCGTCGGCCGGCACCTTGACCTTGGAGTCGACCGTGAACTCAACCTCCATATAGGTGCCACGCGAGGTGATCTTGGTGACCTTGCCGATCGGCATGCCCAGCACCGACACCTTGTTGTCGGGGTAGAGGCCTGATACCGATTCGAATTGCGCAGTGAGGGTGAGCCTGTCATGCCGCTCGCGTAGATAGGTCCAGCCAACCACGCCAATCGTGATAGCGACCACCGCCACCAGCGCTCCAGCGATCCAGAAGATCCTGTGTTTTCTTGTGCGGATCGTTGTACTCATTGGCAGTCCTTGAAGTACTCGATCATGTTGAACTGCTTGGCTCTTCCGCTGATCGCGCACAACCACGAATCGGGGATGACGCCGCTGGGTGCGGTCAATTCGATCGAGTTGCCGTATCCGGTGAGGTTTGTGACGTTCCGCGCTGCGACCGCCGTCACTTGCAGCAGACTTCGGAACAGGTCGTCATGGCCGCCTATTAACTTGCTGAAGGTCTTCACATCGGCAATGAGCGCATCGACCGCGCGCCTATCCTTGACCACAATCTTATTCAAGACGTTCACCAGCTCGGTCAACGCCTGCATCATCGAGTGGAAACTTGCACGCCGCGAAACGAATTCACCGAGCAGATCACGTCCCTGTACGATCAACTTCCCGATATCGCCCTGCTGTCGATGCAGAGTGCCCGTCACCATTTCGGTGCTTGCTAGCAGCGTTCCGATCTGGTCGCGGCGGCGCGAGATCACCGAGGCTAGCGTTTGAATGTTTTCCATCGCCTTGGGCAGGACCGCGGGTAGGCCCTCAAGTTGTTTACCCAGAATCGCCGTTGACTCTGCGATCTTGTCGGCGTCGACCTGCTCGAAAGTGGAGGTGGCGTCTTGGAGCGTGGCCTGCAGATCGTAGGGAACATCGGTGTGCGCGAGATCGATTCGACGGCTGGCCAGCTTCCCTTCGCCGCCGTTGCGGAGTTCCACGTATTGATTGCCGAGGATCGTGGTGATCTTGATCGATGCCTTGGCGTCCTTGCGCAACGTGACGTCATCACGGACCCGGAGACCGACCTCGATCCGGTCACCGACTAACTCGACGCTGGTGACGTTCCCTACCGGCACGCCCGCATACGACACATTGGCACCCGGTTGCAGCGACGCCGCTTGTAAGAATTCCGCGGTGTAGTGGCTATAACCCACGCCGATCGCCTTTACCAGGAGCATCGCTCCCACGAGCGAACCGATCACCGCGAGCGCGATCGCACCCAACCACGTCTTGTTATATGTCTCGACGGAACGTCGCGAAATACGCTGCCACATAATATTTTTAGCCATCAGCTAGGTTCCTGCATTTCGGGGTGTACTTGGCCTTATTGCCGGGGGTGGCCGCGTTCACAATGATCGGAACGACGTCGTTGAGCCCGGGGAAGAAACCGGTGAGGTTGAGGTCGCACACATATCCGTTAATAAAGGCGCCCTGTTGCGTGGTCCTCGCCACTCCCTTGAGGAGCAACGGCAGATTGGCCCCCGTGAACGCAAGCTGCGGTTCGATGCTGTTCAGATGACTGACGAATCCCGGCTCGCGATAGAGCACTTCATTAAGCTGCGGATACACCGTGTCCGAGATCTTCGACAAACGGCGCACCGCGAAAGCCGTTGAACCTACCGAATCCACCAGCCCCGCGCGGCGATTGTCGAGAATCGTCACCATCTCGCGGGTATGCGTCAGCACGGTGTCCAGATTTTTGTTCTGCCCGGCAAGCGTTTTCACCACGTTATTGAGATTGGTAATCAACCCGTCGAGAACCTGGTCCCGACCGGCAAAAGTATCGGCTAGCTGTGATGTCTGGTCGATCAGCCCAACGATCGAACCGCTATCCCCTTGCAAGGACTTGACGACACCATCGGTGAGGTTGTCGACCTGGGTTGGATCGAGGACGCTGAACAAGGGTTCGAATCCGTGTAGCAGCATGCCGATGTCGAAGGACGGCTCGGTCTGTCCCACCGGGATCACGCTCCCCGGCTTGAGCTGGTCGGTGCTGCCGGTCTTACCCAACGACAGTCCGAGATAGCGCTGACCGACGATGTTTTGGTAGGTGATTGTGGCAATAGTGTTGCCGTACAGCGGTTGCTCGGTCTGTACCCGGAACTCCACCTTGGCCAGATCACCGTCGATCGCGACGGATTCGACACGGCCCACCCGCACACCCGCGACGCGAACGTCATCACCGTCGTGCAACCCGGTGACATCCGTGAACATCGCGGCGTACGTGTTGGTCGACCCCGAAACCTCGCGCCGCAGGGTCGCGTACACCAGCCATGTCATGGCCAGCGCGATCACCATGAACACCGAAAGCCCAATCAGGGGTCCGCGAAACTTCATCGCTGACCTCCCGCCGAAGACTGCTGGGCAATAACAGGTTTAGTACCGCGCGCAACCGGGCCCAGCAGCAGCTGAGTGGACGAGTTCGCCCCGGTTCCGGTGATCATGCCCAGTTGGTCGCGTTCTGTCGCGCTACCGACCGGTCCAACGTCCCCGCCGAACGAGGCCGGAGCGGTGGCCGCGGCTGGGCCCCCAGGCGGAGGCGGTGGCGGTGCATCATCCGGATCGACGGTGCCGGGCACCCGCGGCGACGGGTTCGGCTGCCACCAGGGCAGTGGCGGATTGGGGTCTGCCAGGTTCGGCTGCGGGTTGTACAGCGGAGGCCCGGTGACGATCAGATTCCCATCAGGCCCGACCTCAGTCCCCGGCGGCGGCGCAAGGTCGGGCGGTGGCTTGTAGTTCTGCGGTAGCAGCACCTCGGGGAGATCGGGACGCACGACCAGTTCGGGCGCGGTAAAACAGCTCGGTCCCTTCATCTCTCCGTACTGCGGGCAATCGGCGCGGGTGTACATCGTGGACGGCGTGAACGACGCGATCGCGCGGATGTTCACCACGTCTCTTTCAGAATCCCAGACGTCGCTAAAGAACTTGTCCGAGAACACCTTCAGCCGCGCCGCGATCGGCAAGAAGTGTACGGAGTTCTGAGCGAGCACGCCGACGACCGGAGTGAGCTTTGTCGTGATATCGATCATCCGGTCGGTCTGGTTGTCCAACGACTCTCGGACGGTACCCATCGTGTGCAACCCGGCGTTGAGTAGAGCCTGCAGCTGCTCACGCTTCTCTGCCAGGGTTTGCATGGGCTTGACGGCTTGGTGCAGCGCGTCCACAAGTTCCGGGGCCGTCGACTGCAGCCCCTTCGTCGCATTGAGGAGCGCCGAAAGCGTCGACGGTCCGGTATCGGTGGCGACGATGTCATTGAGCTGATCGATGAGCCGGGACAGCTGTCCGGCCGCGCTCAGCAGCGTGGCCCGGCGGCCCTCCGTTGCCCCCGCGATCACGGCGAAGATACCCACCGAATCGTCATCGCGACCGCGCCCATTGGCCGCAAGGATGTCGCGCAGCTTGCTAATGGTCGTCTGGAACAGCACCGTCGGCAGCTCGGTCTCTTCACTGATGACCGTTCCGCCGGTGATCGCCGCGCCAGGTCCATGATCGACCAGCTCCACCGAGGAGACCGCGAACACGTTGCTCGGAACCACCCTCGCGGTCACCGTTCGCGGAACCGTAGGCGCCAGCTCAGATTTCAGATCGATATGCACGACATTCGGCCTGCCGCGCTGAGAGGGCGTCAGATCGGTCACCGAACCGACGAGTACTCCCTGGAATTTGACGTCTGACTTGGCCGGCAGGCCGTCTCCCACGTTCGTCAGCTCGGCCTGCACCCGCACGTAGTCGTTGAACCGGCCCGTCGACTTGATCAACAGTGCCCCCGCCACCAGGGCCGCGACCACAGCCATCACCGCGCCGCTCAGAAGAAGCTGGCGATCCGATGGGCCACGGCCGTCGGACTCAAAGGAGTTCGGCACGCAGACTCCCTCCAGCATCTAGGCATGCATCGAGGCTGCGCCACAGCGGGATCCGAAGCACCACCTGGTCCCTTTCGTCAGCAACGTGGCCCACAATATCTGCGAGTTCAGTCACACCGATCCCCCCGATGTGACGGTGATTACAGGAATGTACATGACGTACAGTTCTGCGTACTGCGCTTTACCAAATTATTCTGAATCCAGATTCATATTTGCTGCGATCCCCGAGACTGCACTGCCTATCCGGCTCCGCCGTACAGCTTGCGCAGGTCCGTCTTGAGCACCTTGCCCGACGGATTGCGTGGCAGTGCATCCACCACTACGAGGTCTTTGGGGTGCTTGTATCGGGCCAGCCGCTCGGTGAGGAACCCGTCAAGATCACCGATGCTCAGCCCCTCCCCGTGGATGGCCGCCACGGCGACCGGCACCTCGCCCCACTTCTCATGTGGGCGGCCGATCACGGCCACCTCCGTGATCTGCTCATGTTCGGCGAGCACGTTCTCCACCTCGGCGCAGTAGATGTTCTCTCCACCGGAGATGATCATGTCCTTCTTGCGGTCGACCACCCACACGAAACCGTCTGCATCCTGGCGAACTAGGTCACCGGAGTGGAACCAGCCACCCGCGAAGGCATCGGCAGTCGCCTCCGGGTTGTTCCAGTAGCCCTGCATCAGCGTGGGCGCCCGGTAGACGATCTCCCCGACCTCGCCGACCGGCACATCGTTCATGTTGTCGTCGACCACGCGCGCCGACACCGTGGGGATCACCCGGCCGACCGAACCCATTTTCCGGATTGCGTCCTCCCCCATAAGCATGCAGGTGACCGGCGACATCTCGGTCTGCCCGAACGCCGCGAGAATTCTTGCGTCGGGGAAGGTCTCGGACATCGTCCGCAGCAACACGTCGCTGGCCGGTGCCGCACCCCAGGAAAGGGTCTTGAGCTTGACCTTGTGCGGATTTGCTCGCTGCGCCGCACAGACCGCCTGCCACTGCGCCGGAACCAAGAAGATCCCGGTGACTCCCTCTGCCTCCAGCACGTCCAGCAGGGCTCCCGGATCGAATGCGCCGAGCGGGTGAATGACCGTGGGTAACCCCAACAGCAATCCCGTGATCATGTTCCCCACACCGGCGATATGGAACATGGGGACACCGATGAATGCGACGTCCGAGCTCAGGTCGACAGTGGTGCTCATCATGTATGTCATGGCCTGGCCCGACAGGTTGAGATGCGTCAGCACCGCCCCCTTGGGCCGTCCCGTCGTCCCGGAGGTGTACATGATGAGCGCCGGGGTATCGCCGGGCAGATCCACCTCGGGATGCGCATCACCCTCTTCGGACAGCACCTCTTCGTATCCGAGCGCGCCATCCTCGGTCTCCGAACCGGCGACAATCACCGTCTCGAGCGCCGGCACCTGCTGACGTACCACGGCGGCCACCGGAGCCAGCACCGTCTCGGTAATGGCCACCTTGGCCCCGCTGTTCTCGACCAGGAATGCGACCTCGGGAGGCGTCATCCGGAAGTTCACCGGGATCGCAATGGCACCGAGTTCGTTGATGGCGAGCCATGATTCGACATACTCGGGGCGGTTGAGCATGAGGATCAGCACGCGGTCTCCGAATCCGACACCGCGCCGGGACAGCGAGTCGGCCAGCGATTGCACCCGCTGATTCAGCTCCCCCCACGAGATGCTGCGCCCGAGATACCTGATCGCGGTGGCATTGGGTTGCATCAGCGCATGCCGCGACAGCTGGTTACACCAGTTCTGCCGCCGCGCGCGGTAGGGCTGCTCCAGGCTGGCGCTCTGGGCGGTCACGTCGATCGTGTCGGTCACAGACTCTCCTACTAACTGAAGTTGGGGCGACGGCCCTCGAGGAACGCGGCGAAGCCTTCTTGGGCATCGGGTGAGGTCAACAACTCGATCTGCCCCTCCCGCTCGCGGGCGATGGCCTCGTCGAACAGCTTGAGCGACACCGAGTTCATGGCCTCCTTGGTCAGCCGCATCGCGCGACGGGAACCGTGGGCGAGCCTGCGCGCCGATTTGTCAACCCGCTCGCGCAGTTGGTCCCCGGGCAGCACCTCGTTGACCAGTCCGGCCGCGAAAGCGTCTGCGGCATTGAGAGGTTGCGCCAACAACGCCATGGCATTGGCCTTCACCCTCCCGATCGACGCCGAGACCAGCGCACTCGATCCTCCATCGGGCATCAGCCCGATGTTGGCGAAGGCCAGCAGAAAGAAGGCCGTGTCGGCGGCATACACCAGGTCACATGCCAGGCCCACCGAGGCGCCGATACCGGCGGCCGCCCCCGTCACCTCGGCGATGGTCGGCGCCGGGCAATTCAGTACCGCACGGACCAAGCGTTCGGCGTTGTCCATGGTGAATTCGGCGGCCTGCAGCGGAGTCAGATCGCCGGATCCCGCCGCCAGCTCGGCGACATCGGCACCGGCGGTGAATGCACTCCCGGGTGCGCCGCCGCTGATGACGACGACCCGCACATCGTCACGTCCAGGGACCGATTCCAAAGCCTCCATCAGTCCCGTGGTGGCCGCGGCGTTGAGTGCATTCATCCGATCGGGCCTGGTGAACGTGATCCGCATGATGCCGTCGTCGACGGTTACATCGGGTGCACCGACAGGTTCATCGGGACTCAAGGTCATTGCCTCCTGGTTTGTCGCTTCGTCACGTCGGCTCAAATATATTTGATATGACTTTAGATGCAAGAGCGTCACCACAAGTGGAAATGGCAGGCAGATCGGATGAAAACTCCCCGGGCTCAAACCCGCGAAATCCGTCGGCCGCAGCTGTCCGAAGAAGTTGCTGGCCGACTTCGCGCAGCGATCATGACCGGCGAGCTGCGGCCCGGCGAGTACATCCGGATGGACGAGACGGCGGCTCAGTTAGGTGTCAGTGTCACACCCGTCCGCGAGGCGCTGCTGACACTGCGCGGCGAAGGCATGGTGGACGCGGTTCCTCATCGCGGCTATGCGGTGGCCGCGCTCAGTCGACAAGACGTCAAGGACATCTTCGCCCTGCAGTCCCATCTGGCGGTCGAGCTCGCCAAGGCCGCCGCGGCACGTATCACCCCGGAGCAGGCCGATGCTCTGGACGAGCTCAACGACGCACTCCGCAAAGCCACCTCGCCAGAGGAAATAACCTGGGCCGAGTTCGAGTTTCACCGTCTTCTCAACCATGTGGCAGACCGCCCCAAGCTGGCCTGGTTCCTACTGCAGGCGGTGCGCTACACGCCGCATCAGCTCTTCGCCGAGGATGCTTCGTGGATCGAGCCCACGACGAAAACTCACGACAAGCTCATTGCGGCACTGCGCGCGGGAGACATCGCCGAGGTGGTCACCCACACCGAGGTGCAGTTCATCGACGGCGCGCGCCGATTGATCGAGGTGCTAGACCGCGCCGGGATGTGGTCCGAGGTTTAGCGGCGGGCTGACCGGCGGCTGGTGCCCCGGCTGCGGCTGGTACGACGGGACAGATGCCGGCGGTTGCTGCGCGGGCGCCACAGTCGGCGGAACCTGTCCGGAGGCGATCTGCTCGGAGCGACTCTTCAGCGCCTCGGCCAGATGCTCGAGGACCTGGTTGGCGAGCTTCTTCACCATCGGCTTGGGGATCGGGAGCTTGATTTCGACGTCCATATCGACCGTGAGCAGACAGGTGGGCCCCATCGGGACGATCGAGAACGTCTGCTCCTGCTTCTCGAAGATGTCGCTCTCGAGCAGCCGCGTCGCCACCTGGGAGGCGTTCAGATAGGCGATCTCGGCGACATTTATCGAGGACATCCCGGACGTCTCCACCTTCAGCCGCACGATCTGTGGACGACCGTCGGGGAGGCGCTGCAGGATATCGACGCTGGTGATTTCCTTGTTCCACTCGGGGTAAGCCTCGTAGTTGGTAACAATGGAGACGATCACCTGCGGCGGCGCGGCCACCTCGACGGTCTGACTGACGACTGGCATTGGTTCACTGTACCTTCGTCGTCGCCGAACCCAAGAACTCGCGCACCTTGCCCTGGACCACGTCCGGCCGTTCCAGATGCACGAAATGCCCGCCGCCATCAATGATTTCGAACTGGCAGTCGGACAGATCTCGGCGTGCCGGCTCCACCAATCGCTGCGTCATGCATCCGTCATCACGACCGTGCAGATACAGCAACGGAGTGTGCGCCCCGTCCAGGAAAGATCTCTGGGTCTTCCAATACTTCCGCGAGGGCAGCAGCGCCCGCCGAATGTTGGCGCGGTAGTAGCCGATGACCGCCCGGCGGTTCCCCTTTTGCAGCATGGCGTCACCGGTGTATTGCACATCCTCCCCGGCGTCGTACCCCGGAGACCAGCGTCGCCAGTACAGCCGAAGAAGCCAGGGCAACAACAACTCTGGCAGCAGCGGCAACTGGTGGAACACCGTGTACCAGCTCATCAGCAGCTGCCGACCGACCACGCCGGGCCAGCCCAGCGGCCCCAACGAGGCGAACGCGGACCCCAGCACTTCGAAGGGCGGTACGGCCATTGTGACGATGCGGGCGAATGGCGACAGGCTGCTTCGAGCAAGCGCATTGCCGACCAGCGCTCCCCAGTCGTGGCCGATGTACACCGCACGCTCGTCGCCGCCGAGCAGCGCATGGATGTCAAGAATGTCCTGCATCAGGGCGCCCAACCCGTACTCGCCGTCGGCGGGTATCTCACTGGGTGCGTAACCGCGGGTGAACGGCGCCACCACCCGCCAGCCGTCGGCGGCCAGCTGCGGGCCGAGTAGGCGCCAGGTGTGGGCAGAGTCCGGAAAGCCGTGTCCACAGATCGCCAGCGGACCGTCCTGCGGGCCCCAGGTCAGCGCCTGCAACCTGACATTAGGCAGGTCCAGAGTCAGCGTGGGATCCGACACCACTGGGGCGCCGTCCTACTGGCTGCCGTCGGATGACGGCAGCGCTGCCGTCGTGGCAACTCCCAGCGGGTCGTTGATCCGGGTGGCCTCGTCGCGAATCAGTCCGCGGAGCAACGTGGTGCTGAACTCCACCGCGATCTCCTGGGCAGTGCGGCGTCCGCTCGGATTGAGCCAACGGTAGGAGCCCAGCACCATGCCGATGTATCCGAGCGCCATCACATGCGAGTCGCATTCGACGAATTCGCCGCTGGCGATGCCCCGCTCGATAATGTTCTGCACCCGTTCCTGCACCATGTCTTCGCGCTTGCGGATCTCGGCGACCTGCTCGGTCGACAGCCATTCCGAGAGGAACGGGTTCTCCTGGAAGTACACCGCGCCCTGCTCGCGATTCGAGAAGATGAGCGCAAGCATCCGGCTGGTGCATTGATACAGGGATTCACGCGCCGACCATCCCGGATCGTCTTGCAGGCACGCCAACGTCTCCTCGGCCGCCTTGAAATAGATCTCGTACAGGATGAGCGCCTTGGACGCGAAGTAGTGGTACACCGTGGCCTTGTTCAGGCCCGCGACATCGGCAATGTCGTCCATGCGGGTGCCGTGGTACCCACGGGCCGCGAACAACTTGGATGCCACGGCCACCAATTCCTCGCGGCGACCAGCACGGCGCTGCGAGGAGCCGCCTGCCTTACTGTCGGTCACCGGTTGCATGGTGCCTCACTATATGCGCAGGGTTTGCGCGCGCGGACAGAATCCCGATCAACTGGTTGGATTAGTGGATGATGCGTTCGCCGGCCGGGTAGGCATGAGCACGTTAAGCTGCCGACGTCCGCCGCTGCCTCGAGACCGGTAGGTAACCATATGATCGGTGGCCTGCGGGCCATGGTGTCCCGCGATCCGGCACAACCGCACCGCGCGTCCACCCCGCTAGAACTGCTTTTCGACCTCGTCTTTGTCGTCGCGGTGTCCCGCGCGTCCGGAACCCTGCACCATTTCTGGTCCGAGGCGCATTTCATCGACGGACTCCTCGGGTATGCGATGGGGTTCTTCGCGATCTGGTGGGCCTGGATGAACTTCACCTGGTTCGCGAGCGCCTTCGACACCGACGACTGGCTATACCGGGTGACGACGTTCGTCCAGATGGCCGGGGCGCTGACCATCGCCGCGGGAGTCGAGCGCGCGATGACGGGCTCGGACTTCGGCATCGTGATCGCCGGATACGTGCTGATGCGGATCGCGGCAGGCAGTCAATGGGTGCGCGCGGCGATCAGCGATCCCGCGATGCGCGCCACTTGTCTGCGGTACGTGGCGGGTATCGCCGTCGTGCAGGCGGCCTGGATCTGTTGGGGGTTCTTCGCGCCCGAGCATCTGCACTTCGGGCTGTTCATCGTGATCGCACTGGCCGACGTGTCGGTGCCCTGGTTCGCCGAACGCGTCGCCGCCACGTCATGGCACCCCGAGCACATCGCGGAGCGCTACGGCCTGTTCACCCTGATCGTGCTCGGTGAATCCATTCTGGCGTCGGCGAACTCGATCATCGGGGGCATCGACGAGAGCGACCACGCGGGCAGCATGATCGGCATCGCGGTGTCCGCCTTGGTGATCGTCGCGGCCGTGTGGTGGATCTACTTCGACGAGGAACAAGACTGCAAGGACGCCTCCCTGCGGGCGAGCATGCTGTGGGGCTACAGCCACTACTTCATCTTCGCCGCCGTCGCCGCACTGTCAGCCGGGTTCGAGATCGCCGTCGACGAGGGGCTGGGCAAGAGCCACCTGAGTCCCACCACCGCGGCCCTCACCACCACCGTGCCGTTCGCCGTGTATCTGGTGCTGGCGTGGCTAGTGCTACTCCTGCAGCGCCGAGACACCATCCTGAACATCGGGCTACCGACGATCGCCGTTGCCGCAGTAGCAACTTCGTCACTCCCCCATCCGTTGTACTGGCTGGCGGGCTGGGCGGCCTCGGCCGCGGCGCTAGTGACCTGGAGACGCATCGAGGACACCGAACCCGCATCGGCCGACACGCCGCGTTCTGTGTGACTCTCTCGGGACACGCGTCCAAAACCGTAGTCTCGACGACTCTCACCCGGGGATCGGACAGACCCCTTCCAAGGCAACGATCGGCGTCAGCGAGCCGGTGAGCGCTTCTTGGCCTCGCGGTGTCGCAAGATCCTCCGTGCCGGTGGCCGTGCCAAGAAAATCAGCCCACTGATCAAAACCTGCCGCCGCAGCAGCTGCGCGATCACGCACAATCGGATCCACTGACTCCGCGGCGGCAGTCCGGAAGATCGTCGCAAGAGCGCGATTCCGCGCGGCCCCCGCAGCGAATTCGCTCGAAGGATTCTGTTCACGCGGCAGCTGTCGCATCTGCACACGAGCACGCTCCACAGCGTCGCAGCGTGAGCCCTCAGCCGAGGCGAGCACCGGGTTCATCATGCATACAGCAACTATCAATCCCCCGCCAACCACTCTAGATAAAAGCATGAGCGAAGAATACCGGGTTGCGCGGTCAGCGTGCGGGACAGACCCGGTCCAACGCGGCCATCGTGTTCACCGCGCGGGCCATCTCTTCGCCGGGCGGCGCGAGCACTCCGTCGACGGAAGTCTGAGCCGCCATCACATCGGCGTAGCGCTGTGCAGCGCCCGAGGCGTCCAGTGCGCGCTCTTGCACGGTCACATCCGACGTGTCCTCCGCCGCCGTCCGCAGCAGGGTGGCAATCGCACGATTTCGGGCAATGGCGGTCTGACGAACCGCGACACCGTTCTCCAGTGACAGTCCCCGAATCTGAACCCGGGCCCGATCCACCGAGGCGCAGTCGTATGGGTCGGCCGCGGCCTTCCCAGGTGTCAACAACGCACAGACCCCGACGACAGCCGCCAACACCCGACGCACGACACCCTTCATACGCCGAGTGGGAATCTCGCGAGGATTTCCTACCGGATTTCCACGTGAGATTCCCACTCGACGGCAAAAAGACTGGGCTACAGCGCCTTCAGTTCCTCGATGACCGCGGACACCGACTTCTTGGCATCCCCGAACAGCATCGAGGTCTGCGGCTGGAAGAACAACGGGTTCTCGATACCGGCATAGCCCGAGCTCATCGAACGCTTCAACACGATGACCGACCGCGACTCGTCGACATTGAGAATCGGCATACCGTGAATCGGGCTGGACGGGTCATTACGAGCCGCTGGGTTGGTGACATCGTTGGCGCCGATCACGATGGTGACATCGGTCCGGTTGAACTCGCCGTTGATGTCGTCCATTTCCTTCATGGCGTCGTATTCCACATCGGCCTCGGCCAGCAAGACGTTCATGTGGCCGGGCATGCGACCGGCAACCGGGTGGATGGCGTACTTGACCTCGACGCCCTTGCTCTCCAGCAGATCCGCCATCTCCTTGACGGTGTGCTGGGCCTGCGCGACGGCCAGACCGTAACCGGGCACCACGATCACCTGGTTGGCGTAGGCCATCTGGATCGCGGCGTCAGAAGCCGAGGTGGCCTTGACCGCGCCCTGCTCGGCACCGGGGCCTGCCGCCGCGCCCGAGTCGCCGCCGAACGAGCCGAACACAATGGCCGGAATGGACCGGTTCATCGCGACGGCCATCAGGTTGGTCAGAATCGAACCGGACGCGCCGACGATCATGCCGGCCACGATCATCGCGGTGTTGTTCAGCGCCAAACCGGCTGCGGCAGCCGACAAACCTGTCATCGCGTTGAGCAGCGAGATGACCACGGGCATATCCGCGCCACCGATCGGGAACACCACGAACAGACCCATCACGCCGGCGAAGACCAACACCGCGACGATCAACCAGACAGGCTTGCCCGGGTGCAGCCCCAGGTACACGGCGGTGCCGACGGCCGCCAGCAGCAACACGATGTTAGAGGCCTGGAACAGCTTGGCCGAGGCGACCAACTTCTTCTCGACACTCTTCGGGATGGACTCCTGCAGTTTGGCGAAGGCCACCAGCGAGCCCCAGAAGGAAACCGAACCGATGATCGCGGCGAACAACGACCCGACTACCAGCGCGACGGTCGGCGACTGATCCGGCTTGAACTCCGAGAATCCCTTGGTCTCAATGAATTCCGTCCAGGCGATGAGTGCGACGGTGCCACCGCCGACGCCGTTGAACAGCGCCACCAGCTGCGGCATGGCGGTCATCTTGGTCTTCAGGGCCGGCGGGATTCCCAGCGCGACACCGATGGTGAGACCGGCGGCGATCAGGATCCAATCCAGCGTGGTCGCGGTCGGGATCACCTTGATCAGCGTGGCGACCACGGCGATGCCCATACCAACTGCGGCAAGCAGGTTTCCGCGTACCGCAGTCTTGGGCCCGGTCAGCCCGGACAGGCCGTAGATGAACAGTGCAAACGCGGCGATGTACAGGACGTCGACAAGGTAGGTGAGGCTTTCGGTGCTCACTTGGCCGCCTCTTTCTGCTGCTCAGACTGTGCCGGCTTCTTCGACTTGAACATGCCCAGCATGCGGTCGGTCACCAGGAAGCCACCGATCACGTTCAGGGTTCCGAAGATCAGCGCGACAAACGCGATGATCCGAGTGCCCCAGCTGGCGTCGGCGGGCAGGTTACCCAACACGATCAGCGCGCCTAGCACCACGATGCCGTGAATGGCGTTGGTGCCCGACATCAACGGCGTGTGCAAGGTATTGGGCACCTTGGAGATAACGGCGAACCCGACAAACCCGGCAAGCACCAGGATCGCGATGTTGGCCAGCAATGGTCCATACATATCTAGGAGACCTCCCGGGTAACGCAGGATCCCGCGACGATTTCGTCGTCGAAGTCCGGCGCGAGCGCGCCGTCTGTGATGAGTAGATCCAGCAGGGTGGTGATGTTCTTCGAGTACAGCTCGCTGGAGTGCTCGGGCATCGTCGCCGGCAGGTTGAGCGGTGAGGCGATCGTGACGCCGTGCTTGACGACGGTCTGGCCCGGCTCGGTCAGCTCGCAGTTGCCGCCGGTCTCGCCGGCGAGGTCGATGACGACGGAGCCGGGCTTCATGCCCTCGACCGCGGCGGCGGTCACTAGGCGGGGGGCCGGCCGGCCGGGCACGAGCGCCGTGGTGATGACGACGTCGAATCCCTTGATGGCTTCTTCGAGCGCCTTCTGCTGCTGTGCGCGCTCCTCCTCGGTGAGTTCTCGGGCGTATCCGCCCTCGCCGGCCGCATCTATGCCGAGATCGAGCCACTGCGCCCCCACCGAGCGGACCTGGTCGGCCACCTCGGGGCGCACGTCGTAACCGGTGGTGCGGGCGCCAAGGCGCTTTGCGGTCGCCAACGCCTGCAGGCCGGCCACACCGACACCCAACACGAGCAGGAGAGCCGGCTTCACGGTGCCGGCAGCGGTGGTGAGCATCGGGAAGAACCGGGTGGACTCGGAGGCCGCCAACACCACCGCCTTGTAGCCGGACACGTTGGCCTGCGAGGACAATGCGTCCATCGCCTGCGCCCGGGAGATACGCGGAATCGCTTCCAGCGCAAAGGCTTGCACGCCTGCACTGCGCAACGCGCCGATGCTGTTGTCGGCATTGCGCGGCGCCAGGAACCCAATGAGGGTCTGTCCCTCGCGCAAGCGAGCGACCTCTGCCGCAGTGGGCGGCGCAACCTTCACGACGACGTCGGCAGACCAGGCGTCACCCGTTGAGGCCCCGGCCTCGGTGTACAGCTCGTCAGGCAGCAGCGCGCGCTCTCCGGCGCCACTTTCGATGACGACGTTCACACCCTTGCCAATCAAGCCGGCGATCGCCTTCGGCACCAACGCGACGCGTCGCTCGTCGTCGCCCGACTCGCGGGCAACTCCAATAGTCACTGGTTGATCAGTCATCTAATCGCCCTTCACCCTGTTCAATGCTCTTCGCGCTAGCGCTCATCGCCGTGGTGCAGCATGCCGACGGATCCTAAGGAAAGGCATGCTTGTTAACAAGTCTTCCGTTTTTGTAAATCTTGCAAAGGTAGTTAACCAGGGCAAGGACCGCGATCTGGTACTCGTTCTGAATCGGCCGGCGGCCCCGGCGGACTTCCCTCACCGAACGGGCGACCACCCAACGCTTCCCGCCCGTGTGGCGTGAGCCAACCGCTCAGATCCGGCCCCTTCGGGACCACCCGGGTGGGATTGATGTCGGTGTGCACCACGTAGTAGTGCTCCTTGATCTGCCCGAAGTCGACGGTGTCACCAAAGCCGGGCGTCTGATAGAGATCTCGCGAATAGGCCCACAGCGCGGGCATCTCGGTCAGCTTCTCGCGGTTGCACTTGAAGTGTCCGTGATAGACCGGATCGAACCGGACGAGGGTGGTAAACAGCCGCACGTCGGCCTCGGTGATGGTTTCTCCGACGAGATAACGTTGTCCGGCAAGCCTTTCCGACAACCAATCCAGGGCCGTGAACAGGCGGTCATACGCGGCGTTGTACGCCTCCTGACCTCCGGCGAAACCACACCGATAGACACCGTTGTTAACCTCGGTGTAAATGCGGCGGCTTACCTCGTCGATCTCTGCACGCAGCGCCTCCGGATACAGCTGCGGCGCTCCGGGGCGGTGGTACTCGGCCCATTCGGTGGAGAAGTCCAGCGTCATCTGTGCATAGTCATTGGTGACGACCTCGCCCGTGGACTCCTCGACGATCGCGGGAACCGTGATGCCGCGCGGATAGTCCGGATACCGCTTGAGGTAGGCGTCACGCAGGAAATGGATTCCCAGTACCGGGTCCACCCCACCCGAATCAAGATCGAAGGTCCAGCTGCGCTTGTCATGCGTTGGACCGCAAAGACCAAGTGAAAGAACATTTTCCAGTCCAAGGAGGCGGCGGACAATCAGGGTGCGGTTGGCCCAGGGGCACGCTCGCGCGGCGACGAGTCGATACCTGCCGGATTCGACCGGATAGCCGTCACGGCCGTCCGCCGTGATCCGGGTGGTGATGTAGTTGGTGTCCCGCTTGAACTCACCGGGCTCGACGTACGTGGTGTTCTCGGAGGTCTCGGTGTTCTCTGGGGACGGGCTCACACACTCCAGTCTTGCACCGCGAGCCGCTGCGGAGACGGGGTTCATTGCGCTGTTTTGTCAGGTCCGCTCCACCACTGCCTGCCAGCCGCCCCTAGCCGGGCCGAACGGCGGTGAGGTAGTTACCTTGCTTCGTCAGCTCGACGATCTCCTGCGGCAGCTCCGGGACCTCCACCCCGTACGCGGCGGCCAGTTGCAGGGCATCCGCGCCCTGCACCGTCCACCCACGCGCGGCCAACCACTCCTGTACGTCTGCTCGTTCTTCGTCATAGAACAGCGAACTGATGTCCACCTTCGACATGGGATGGTCCTCGTCGGCGTATTTCTTCTGCACCTCACCCCATTTGGAGAAGTCCGGCCTTCCGCGCAGGGCTTCAACGGCGATCTGGCTTCCCGGCGCCGACAGCGCCACAACCCGCTCGAACAGCAGATCCTGTGCCGCAGAGGGCAAATAGATGATCAAGCCTTCGGCCGACCATGCCGTCGGAGCCTCGGGATCGAAACCCGCCGCGAGCAATGCGGCAGGCCAGTCGTCCCGGAGATCGACAGCGATTTCGCGCCGGTCGCTGGTCGGAGTGGCGCCGTGTTCGGCGAGGACCCGGTCCTTGAACTCCAGGACCTGGGGTTGATCGAGCTCGAAGACCTTGGTGCCCTCCGGCCACGGCAACCGATGTGCGCGCACGTCCAGTCCAGCGGCCAAAATCACCGCTTGTGTGCACCCGGAATTCGTTGCGCTCACAAAGAACTCATCGAAGAACTTGCTGCGCAAGCCGATCTGCCGCAGCGCGGTGGTTGGGTTCGTACCCTGCGCCTCGGGATTGTCCAGCAGCGCGATCAGGTTCGGTTCGCCTGCGGCACGCACGAAATGCTCCGCATACGTATCGCGCACCAACGGCTCGGCGTGTGCGTTCTCGATTGCACGCGCCGCCGCCACGCCCAGCGCCGTGAATCCGACACTCGACACGATGTCCCAGGAGTCGCCCTCGGTGCGCGACCAGTCCTTGTCCTCGAGATTGGTCATCGTGTGGTCCTTTCAGCCAGGGTGCACGTCAGGTAGTGCATAGCGCTGGCGAGCTCGCGGATGTCCTCGGGGACTTCCGGGTACTGCACGCCGTAACTATCCGCAAGCGCAAACATGTCCAGCCCCTGAGTGTTCCATCCACGTTCGGAGAACCACACCACGGGCGGCGTCTTCTCGTCGTCGTAGAACAGCTCAGTGATATCTATCTTGCCGAACGTGTCCTTCTCGGACCGGTACTTCTGTTCGACCTTGGCGAACTGAGTCATACCCAAGGCACCCGTCGGCCCCTCGATGGCGGCGCGGCTACCGGGAGCCGACAGCTCGGCCACCCGCTCAAACAGCAGTTCTTGCGCTGCCGCAGGCAGATACGGCAGCAGCCCTTCCGCCGACCAGGCGGTGGGCTGGCCGGGATCGAATCCGGCCTCCTTCAGCGCGGTGGGCCAGTCGTCGCGCAGGTCCACCGCGACGACTCGCCGATCACATGTTGGCGCGGCTCCCTGCTCGGCGTACACCCGGTCCTTGAAGGCCAGAACCTCCGGCAGGTCCAGTTCAAACACCGTGACGCCAGCGGGCCACGGCAGCCGGTGCGCACGTGCGTCCAGACCCGCCGCCAGAATCACCGCCTGCCGTATGCCGGAGGCCGCGGCCTCCAGAAAAAACTCATCGAAGAACCGGCTGCGCAAGCCCATACCGCGCAGATACTCGAACGGAGATGCTTGCGGCGCATCACGTTTCGTTATTGTCCCGATCAAATGCGGTTCGCCCGCCGCGAGCACGAAATGCTTTGCGAACGGGTCATCGATCAGCGCGTCGGGCCGCTCGCTTTCCACGGCACGCTGCGCGCTGACACCGAGCGCGGTGTATCCCACACTGGACACGATGTCCCATGAATCGCCGTCGGTGCGTGCCGAGCTTCCCTGGTCCGTACTGGTCATCTCAGCCTCTCAACGATCTCGAACGGCGGTGAAGTACCGGCTCTGTGCCATGGCGTCGGTCAGATCGTGCTCGCCGGCCAAGGGAGCGCGGTTATACCGCTCCAGCAGTTCACCGGCGCTGGTCGCGTCGACGGCCCATCCATGTCCGGTCAGCCACCGCGCCGGATCCTCGCGCTCGTCGCCGAACCACAGGCTCGACGGCGGGCCATCCTCTTCCACGAGACTCTTGAAGATCCGCTGCAGCGTGCCTTCGTCCTTCTCCATCGCATCGGACATCCGGTCTGCCTGAGTCCCCGGAGCACCGAAATCCTCGACGGCAACCCGGCTCCCAGGTGCGGAGAGGTCGACGATGCGCTGAAACAGCAGATCCTGGGCGGCGCCGGGCAGGAAAGGAAGTAGCCCCTCGGCCAGCCAGGCCGTCGGTTGCGTGGAATCGAATCCGACGTCCTTGAGCGCCGCTGGCCAATCGTCGCGCAGATCGATAGGCAGATCACGGACCGTGGTCGTGGCCTGTACGCCGTGCTCGTCGAGAACCCGGGTCTTGAACTCAAGCACCTTGGGGAGGTCAAGCGCGTAGACCGTGGTGCCCGCGGCCCATGGCAGTCGGTACCCACGGACATCGAGCCCGGCCGCCAGGATCACCGCCTGCCGAATGCCCGCTTCCCCGGCCGCGAGAAAGAACTCGTCGAAGTACTTGGTCCGTGCCCCGAGATAGCTCGAGAACAGCTGAACGTCCGGCTCCTGGGCGACCGCAGGATCGTCCAACAACTCAGAGAACACGGGAGCCTGGGCCTTCGTCGCAGCGACAAAATGCTGCGCATAATCGTCGCGCGCCAGCGGCTCGGGCTTACGCGCCTCGACGGCCCGCATCGCACTCACGATGAGCGCGGTGGCCCCCACGCTCGTCACGATGTCCCAGGTGTCACCTTCGGTTCTGGCCACAGCAGGTCTCCCATCAAACGCTGATGTCAGGTGTGCGTACATCTGAAAGCGCTGGTCACAGCCCTAACTCACTCGTGAGTTCGCACAACTAACAACAGTACGCCGATTGCCCGAGAGCGCCACTTGTCCGTTTTCGAAGAGACCCGAGGCTCCGCGAAAAGCTAAAGCTACTTGCCCTTCCAGACGGGGGCGCGCTTCTCGGCGAATGCCCTCGCGCCTTCCTTGGCGTCCTCGGACACAAAGATCGGCATGAGGATCTCGCCCTGCTTGGCGAAGGCCTCCTCCGGCGCCCAGCTCGCCGACTCGACGACGATGCGCTTAGTGGCAGCGACGGCCAAGGGACCGTTCGCGGTGATCTTTGCGGCCAGCTCTAGCGCGGTCTCCAAGGCCTGCCCGTCGTCGACGAGCCGGTTGATGAACCCGTACTTGGCGGCGTCCTCGGCGGTGAATGAGTCACCGGTCAGCGCCAGCTCCATAGCGACCTGGTACGGAATCCGATTCGGCAGCCGTAGCAGACCCCCGGCACCGGCCACCAGGCCGCGCTTGACCTCGGGGATGCCGAACTTGGCGCTGCGACCCGCCACCACCAGGTCGCAGGACAGCACCAATTCGGTGCCACCTGCCAGGGCGAAGCCTTCCACCGCAGCGATGATCGGCTTACGCGGCGGCACGTTGGTGAAGCCGAGGCCACGCTCGGAAAGTACCGCCTCGCCGCTCACGAATGCCTTGAGATCCATTCCGGCACAGAAGTTTCCACCCGCACCGGTGATAATCGCGACGGACAGATCATCGGAGCCGTCTAACCGCTCTGCCGCAGCGGCGAGTCCCAAGCTGACGGCCCTGTTGACCGCATTCCGCGCATCCGGGCGGTTGATGGTGATTAGCAGGACACGGTCACGCTGTTCAATCAGGACTTCGTCTGACATGGCTTTCCTTTGGGTAGCGAGCGAGTCGGTGAGTTAGTACGCGATGCTATCCGGCGGCCGGAATGAGGCTGCGGGCAACCGAAAGCAGCCTCGGAACGCCCTCGTCCAGCTCCGCAAAGAACGGGTCGTCGGTGGTACCCGCCAGATGTCGCTGGTAGGACACCTCCAGCAGGGTGGCGAGCTTCCAGCCGCCCAACACCTGATAGTAGATCAAATCGCCTGGGGTCCAATAGCTTTGATCACCAGTGCGGGCACCGCGGTAGGCCTCGGCGATCTCCAAGTGAGTGGGGCAGCCGTCCTGAGCGGTCACCGATCCGGTGAGCTCTGCCATGGCGACCTCCCCACCGGGTTCCGGGGTCATGTACAACAGGTATCCGAGGTCGGCCAGCGGATCACCGACGGTCGCCATCTCCCAGTCCAGGACGGCCGTGATCTGCGCCGTTGCCGAGTCGACGAGCACGTTATCCAGCTTGTAATCCCCGTGCACCACGGCCGCCGGACGGTCTCCGGGGTAATTCTCGGTGAGCCAGGTGGTGATGGCGGTGTGATCCTCCAGATCGCGGCCGGTGGGCAGCTCGTTGATGGACTCCCACTGCCCGCCCCACGTCTTCAATTGCCGTGCCAGATAACCCGATTCACGTCCCAGCTTGGCCTCCACCAACCGCGCGGGATCGGCATTGTGTATCTCGGCGAGCGCGACAGCCAGGTCCAGCACCAGCTCTCGCCGCGCGGGCCCGACGAACCATTCCGGCGAGACATCCCGGATCACCTCCCCCTCCTGACGCTCCATCAGATAGAAGGGAGCGCCGAAGATCTCGGCGTCGGTGCTGGCCAGGGTGACGCGCGGGACCCGCACCTGGGCGCTGCTGAGCGCGTCGAGCACGCGGTACTCGCGCATCACGTCGTGCGCACCCGCCTGCAGCCGACCGAACGGCGGACGCCGCATAATCCACTGCGCGCCAGAGCTTCCCGCAACCACATAGGTCAGGTTGGAGTGTCCCGCGGACAGCCGGCGAACCGTTACCTGCTCGCCCAGCTCCCGATTGAGGTAGTCCAGCAGGCTCGCGGGGATGGCGTCAGCGTCCGGTGTCACGTCATCGTCCATGACACATGTTTACCTGACGGCCTAAACCCTGAGAAAGGCACTAGGTCGTTCCTTAGCCATTCGCGCTGCCAACTGGGGCGATCTCATCCAGTATGGGAACTCGTATGAGAAATCGATCCACTCTCTCGACTCGACTGGTCGTGATGAACTTCCTGCAGTTTTTCGTGTGGGGAGCATGGCTGCTGACGCTCGGGGCGTACTGGTTCAACAACAAGCACTGGTCGGGTGCGCACTTCGGGGCCGCGTTCTCCACCATGGGCATTGGCGCGATCATCACCCCACCGATCATGGGCGCGATCGCCGACAAGTGGCTCAACGCCGAAAAGCTCTACGGGATACTGCATCTTGTCGGGGCCGCAGCACTGTTCGGTCTTCCCCTGGTGAACAGTCCCACCGTCTTCTTCTGGGTTCTGCTGCTCAACATGCTGTGCTACATGCCGTCGCTCTCGCTCGCGATCACAGTCGCCTTTAACGCCCTCAAGAACGCCGGCAGGGACACCGTCACTAGCTTTCCGCCCATCCGGGTGTGGGGCACGGTGGGATTCATCGCGGCGCTGCACACGGTGAGTCTGCTGAGGCTGGAGACCTCGGCCGGCCAGTTCTACGTCGCGGGTACGGCGGCTGTTCTTCTGGGTCTGTACGCCTTCACGCTGCCCGCATGCCCGCCGAAACTGGACAGCACGCGCAGCAGCACGTTCGCCGACAGGTTCGGCCTCACCGCCTTCACGCTGTTTCGTCATCGCAAGATGGCGGTCTTCCTCATCTTCGCGATGCTGCTCGGCGGCGCCCTGCAACTCACCAATGCCTATGGCGACACGTTCCTGCATGACTTCGCGAACGTGGATGCCTACCAGGGTCTGTTCACCGTCGAGCACCCGGCCATCATCATGTCTATCTCGCAGATCTCCGAGACTTTGTTCATCCTGGCCATCCCATTCTTCTTGCGCCGCTTTGGAATCAAGACGGTGACGCTCATGAGCATGGTGGCGTGGACGCTACGTTTCGGTCTGTTCGCGTACGGCAATCCCGGAGACGGGCTCTGGATGATCGTGCTGTCCTGCATCATCTACGGCATGGCCTTCGACTTCTTTAACGTCTCGGGCCAGCTGTTCGTCGAGGATCAGTGCGATCCGGCGATCAGGGGGAGCGCGCAGGGCCTGTTCATGCTGATGACCAACGGGGTGGGCGCCATGTTGGGCAGCCTCATCAGCGGGGCCGTCATCGAGAACTTCTTTACCTACCCCGACCAGAGCAAGGACTGGCACAGCATCTGGCTGAGCTTTGCCGGATACGCCCTGGTGGTCGCGGTCGCCTTCTTCGCGCTGTTTCGCCACAAGAGGGGCGAAGGCATCGGCGTAGACCCTGAAGACGCAGGAACACCGCCCGCTACCGTGGGGGTGTGACGATTTCCAGCGCCGAATCGACCGCCTCCCCCGCAGACAGCACCGTGGAGGGCATCTGGAACTTTCGAGATGTCGGCGGGCCCGATTCCCCCGTCTCCATCCGGCCCGGCGTGCTGTTCAGATCCTCTGAGCTCAGCGGTCTCACCGCGGCGGGTGCCCAGACACTCCGTGAATTCGGCGTCACCGACCTGTACGACCTACGTAGCCCCTCCGAGATCGCACGCACCGGATCAGACAGGGTGGACGGCGGAATCCGGGTACACGAGGTTCCGTTTGCCACTCCGGTGGCCGGGGAGGAACGCGCCCCCCACGAGATCGCCTACCGGCAGATGATGATCGAAAGCATGACCTCGGGCCGCGGCCCCGACCCGGCATCGCAGGTCGAGTTCATGCTCTCCGAGTACCGGCGATTCGTCGAACTACCCGGTACGCTCGTCGCCCTCAAGGCGGTGGCCGATCAACTCGCCAGCGGTGCAACGGCTTTGGTGCACTGTGCGGCGGGCAAGGACCGAACCGGCCTCCTGATCGGGGTCGTGCTGCATTCGGTCGGCATCGACTACACCGATATCGCCGCCGACTATCTGTTGAGCAACGCGGCGATCAGCGCCATGCGCGCCCACATCTCCGCGCAGATGAACGCCGCCGAACCCGAGCTCGCGCAAACCATGGCCGCCATGCTCTCCGACGAGGTGCTCGGCGTCCGCGAGGAGTACCTCGACACCGGATTCAGCCGAGTTGCCAACGTTTTCGGGTCATCCGAGGCGATGCTGACGGCCGCTGGGATCGACGGCGACGGCCTCACCGCGCTGCGGTCGGCGCTGATCTGATCCGGCGAGAAGGCACTCAGGTACAGAAATCGATTGTTTTGTGTACCTGAGTGCCTTCTCGCGGGGCATAGGAATCAGACCAACACAGCGCCGAGCCAAATTCCGGCCGACACCATGGCGCCCACCATTTCAATACCGATCGAGGTGGCCACCGCTTTCACCGCGGTGACCGTCGCACCCCACGCCTGTTTCTGACTGTTGCGTCGAATGAATTCGACGAGGTAGATGCCCAGCACGAAGCCGATCACCAACCCCACCACCGGGATGACGAAAAACCCGATGATTGCCGCGATCCCGCCAAAAACCAAGCTGAGCGCGGGCACCCCCGCCTCTCGCATGCGTTGGGCCGGCCACACGTACTTCACCACCGTGGTTGCTATGGCCAACGCCACCACGATTCCCAGGACCACCCAGGCCTTCGTGGTTGATTCAATCAACGCCCACGTGCCGACAGACAGCACCACCAAGGTGGTTCCGGGAACCATCGGCACCACGATGCCGACCATCCCGATAGCGATCCCCAGGGCAACGAGCAGCAGCCCACCGACGGCCATCGAAGGCGGGTCTTAGGCCAGCTCGACGTTACTGGCGAGCCAGCGTCCGTCGACCTTCTCCATCGTTATCTGCACACGGCTGCGGTCCATGCGCGGTTCCTGAACCGCCACATTGGTTACTGCCTGATCGATGAACAGCAGCACCTCGACCTTATCCGGCGTTGCCGACTTCACAGCGGAGTCAACGACAGCTCCGGTTGCCTTTGCCTTGTTCTCGACCATGACCTGACGCAAGGCGGCACTGGATTCGGCGTAGTTCTTCTTGAAATCGCCAGTCGACTTGTCCAAGGTCTTGCTGGACGTGTCATCGAGCTTCGTGCTGTCCACGTTGATCATGACGTTGGCGAATTCCTGCGCCGCGACCAGCGCCTCACTCGACGAACTCTGTTCGATGCGCTGCTCTTCGTAGAGCCGGCCGATGACGGCCGTCCCCGCGGCTACAGCGATCACGGCAACGGCGGCAGCGGTCAAGGCCCAATGACGGCCCTTCATGCCCCCGGACTTGCCGTCTTCCTCGTCATCCGGTTCGAGGCTGATGTCCTCGTCGTCTTCCGAGTCATTCTTTGAGTCATCTTTCGAGTCATCGGAATCCTTCGGCGATGCCTCGGCATCGAAGTCGGCGACCTCCGAAGAGTCCGCTACTTCCGAACCCGAATCGGCGGCGGTGTCAGCCGCCTTGTCCGCGGTGGACTCGACGTTCTCCGTTACCACGGCCTCTTCCGCCTTCTTGGCGTCCTTGCCTGCAGCGTCGTCTGCCATGGTTGTGCTCCTTGCGCTTCCTACTGATACCTATCCGGGTACGCCTTAACGACCGGTAGGCGGAGTATTACCGAAACCGGGCGGTGGCGCAGGCGCCTCGGGAGGCAAGGGTGCATCCCCAGGAATCGGGAGAGGCCACTGCGGTCCACCATACGGCGTCGGAACGCTCCACTTACCCCGTGGCGTCGGATCGGACACCTTCGCCAGGTCCGCATTGGGCGGCGGACCCGCGGTGTCGTCATCTGCGGGCCGCGGCGCGTTCCGAGCACCACGAACCAGCACCGCCGGATCGGGATTGGCGCAGTAGGTGGAGTACAGCGCCGGCTCATAGAAGCTGGCATCCGACACAGGCCTGCGCGGTGTCGCGTAATCGCAGGTCGGCCGCGGATACAGCAGGTCTGCCAGCGCCCAGATGGCGCCGTCGTGGAAAATCGTCGAGACGCTCTCCAGCGTAGATCCGCGCACCTCGGGCCCCGGGAACAGCGCGTTGAGCGCGGGCACCCGCACGTAGTTGATCTGCGCGACGGTGGCGAGGTTGCCCAGCAGTTGCACCATGGTGTCGGAGTTGTCGGCGAAGATGTTGTCCACACCGTGCAATGTCTGCGGCGCCCGACCGAGCAGTGTCCGGAATCCGCCGTCCATCTTCTTCAGCCCGGCGAAGGTGCTGCCCAGCTGCTGGCCGGTCGAATCCAGGCCCGAGTTGAGGTCGACGAGGGTCGAGAAAGTCACCCTGCCGGACTTGAGCAGGTCAACCGTTTCCGGCAGCACCCCGTCCAGGGTGGTGATCAGGAAGGTCCCGCCGTCGAAGATATCGGCGAGCTTGTCGGCCCCCTGGGTGCTGACACCCATCTCCTGACGAATGACCTTGAGCTTCTCGGTATCGAGCTGCGCGAGCAGACCGTCGGAATCCGCCAGCACCTGCGCAAGGGTCATCGGCGTGCTCGCCTGGCCCATCGCGACGATGCTGTTGTTCCCCAGGAACGGGCCGTCGTTGGTCGTCGGGCGGAAATCGAGGTACTGCTCACCCGCCGGCGAGAGTCCAGAGACCCGCACTTCGCTGCTCACCGGTAGCTTCACGCCGCTCTCGATCGACGCCGTCGCGACCACGCCGCCCTTTTCCAGGTTGACGGACTGCACCCGGCCGATCGGGACGCCACGCAGCGTGACTTCCTGATTCGGCAACAGCCCACCGGATTCGTGCAGCTGCACCTTCACCTGGTACTTGGACTCGATCGGGTTGACCTTCAAGGTTCCGAACATCACGTAGCCGGCACAGACAACGAGAATCCCCACCAGGCCGACCACGGACAGCCACTTCCAGCTGCGCTTGAAGACGTCGGACAATGCCACCAGTCCGCGGGAGATCGACTCCAGCAGACCCCCGCTTGTCTGGGGCGCGGTCATCGGCCCGGTCCCGGTTCCGGCGAGGCCGGCGCGGCGGCCGGTTGAGGCGCGGCTGGCGGTTCCGGGGCTGGCGGGTTGGGTCCCTGACCCACGACCCGTTCCTGCAACCGGTACAGCGAATACTTGAAGCTGCCAACGAGATAGCCCCAGTCGGCCTGCTTAGGACCGTGGAACGTTGGGTCGCCCTTGTACCCGGCATCGGGCCAGTTGCCGAGCGCCAGCTTGGCCATGTTGACGTCGACGGACAGTCCGCTACCCGAATTGGCCTTGACGGCAACCGGTATCAACCGGTTCAGTGCGACCAGGCTGGTATTGGGGCTGGTGGTGATGTCGTTGAATCCGCGGGCGATCGAGTTCAAGTCGGCGATCATACTGCGGGTGTCGGTGCCCTGGATCGACGGGAACTTCGCCAGCTGATCGGAGATGTGGCCCGCCGTGTCGGCCAAATCGCCGACCTGATTGGGGTCGATCGCCCGCAGCGCGGGTGCCGAGGACTCCAGCAGATCGTTGATCGTCTTTTCCCGCGCCGACAGCGTCGAGGCCAACCGGGAGGTCTTGTCGAGCGAGTTCTGGATCTGGGCCGACCGGCCGTTGAGCGTGCCCATCAACTGATCGGACTGCTTGACGATCTCACCGAACACGATGCCGTTGCTGCCTTGTCCGCCAGACGACTTTCCAAACCCGTTGACCAGGTGTGTCAGATTCCTGATGACACCGCCGTTGACGAGGACGGCCGCGGAGGCGAGCACACCCTCGACCGTGGCGGCCGAGGACGTCGTGTCGAGACCCAGCTTGTCGCCGTTCTTGAGAAGCTGGCCCGATGCCTTGGCAGGTGGCGTGACGGCCACGAAAACGTCGCCGAGCGGGGTTGCCGTGCGGAGCTGCGCGGTCGTACCGACGGGCAGTCGCACACCCTCACGAATCCGTAGCTGCACCACCGCCACGTAGTCGAGCGCCTCCATCGATTCGACCTCGCCGACATCGGCGCCGCCCAGACGAACCTTGGCCTTCGCAGGGAGGTTGAGCGCATTGGCGAATCGCGCGGTCAGCTTGTAGGAATCCGAGCCCATGTTGGGGGCGGGAAGCGGCAGGCTGTCGAGTCCCGGTGGGGTGCACGCAGATACGGCAAGAACACCGGCCAGGGCGAGCGCGGCCAACCTGGGCTTCGAAATGCTCATCACAACTACTGCCCCATCCTGGCCATGCCGTCGAGCATGTACGTCAACCCGAAGTCGGGTCCGTAATCGGCCATCGTGCCGGTGCTGCATCCGAGCTGCCGCAACCCCATCATGTTGCAGATTTCCTTGGTGAACTGGCTCTCGAACAGCAGCTTGTCCAACAACGGATGCAGCCGAATCGACCCGTTCACCGGGTCGATGACGCGGTCCAGATTGTCCAGCGTCAGCGGCAGCAGATCCAGGGTTTCCTTCAGCTCGCGCTGGTTGTCGGTCAACGACTGCATGGTGACGTTGGTGTTGCCCAGCAGACCCTTGATGACGTCGCGATTCTTCTCGATGAGCTCGGCAGTGTTCTTGAGGACCTCGTTGGCCTTGCGCCCCGTGGTTCCGGTACCGAACTTCTCGGCCGCCAACACGTCTGAGGTGCCGTGCACCGCCGAACCGAACTGGCGAATTGCCTTGTCGTTCTCCGCCATCGCATTTACCAGTGAGCTCACGCTCTTGATGATGGTGCTGAGCTGATCCTTGGTCTCGGCGCCATCGGTGGTCATCTTGAGCGCCTTCGACAATTCGTCGAGCGCGGTCTTGACCTGTTCGCCGTTACCGGCAGCGGTCTGTGCTCCGATGTTGACGAGGTCCGCGGCCGGTCCGCCGCCCTTGCCGTCGCCCTTCATCGCCGAGCTGAGCTTGTCGACGGTGGCGAGCACCCGGTCGAATCCGACAGGCGTGCGGGTGCGGTCGAGCGGGATGGTGTCGCCGTCCTTGAGCACCGGCCCCTCGGTATAGGGCGGGCTCAACGCGACATGCCGGTCGGTGAGCACCGAGCTGGTGAAGGCGGCCGCGACGACGTTCGCGGGCACCTTCACGTCCCGATCCACGTTGAACTTGACCTCGACGTAGGTGCCCTTGGCGGTCACCGACTCGATGCTGCCTACCGGCAGGCCGAGCACCTCGACCACATTGCCTACGAAAAGGCCCGACCCCTCATCGAATTGGGCGGTGACGGAGATCTTGTCATCCACCACGCCGGCCTTGCGTAGACCCAGGTACCCGCCGATCAGGGCCAGCACCACGAGCACCGACACCGCACCGATCATCAGTACCCGGCGAGACTTGGAACCTTGCTGCGGCATGGTCATGCAGGGTTCCCTTCCTTGCGCTCATTCGCGATGCTCATTCGCAGTCCTTGAAGTATTCGAGCATGCCCCACTGCTCGGCGCGGCTGCTGATGGCGCACATCCAGTTGTCGACGACCAGACCGTTGATCAGGTTGATGTTCAGGGAGTAGGCCGAGCCGGTCGCGTTGGTCAGGTTCCGCAGCGGTACGGGCAGGATCTGCAACAGGTTTCGTATGTAGTCGTCGTGATCGCTGGCCATCGCGGTCACGTCCTTGAGCTGGCGCAGCAGCGTCTCGAATGCGGGCCGATCCTTGACAACAACCTTGCTCAGCAGATCGACCACCTTGGTGATCGAAACCATCAGGCGCTGGAACGAAGCCTTGCGGGATACAAACTCTCCCAGCAGGTCCCGGCCTTGGTAGACCAGGTGTCCGAGGTTCGCCTGCTGCCGATGCAGCGTTGACGTCACGGTGGATGCACTCTTGAGGAGCTCACCGATCTGCGTGCGCCGGGTGGCGACGATTCCGGACAGTTCCTTGAGGTTCTTCATGGCGTCGGGCAGCGCCTCGGGTAGCCCGTTGAGCTGCTTGGCCAGAATCTCGATGGACTGGGCCAACTTGGCCGTGTCCACCTGCTCGTAGGTGGCGGCCGTATCCGCGAGCAGCGCCTGCAGGTCGTACGGCACCTCGGTGTGCGACAGCATGATTCGCTTGTTCGGGATGGCGCCCGCACCACGCGGACGCAACTCGACGTACCGCGAACCCAGCAGTGTGGTGGTCTTGATGGCGGCCTGGGTCTCGGAGCCCAGCTTCACTTCGTCGCGCACCCGCATGTCGACGAGCACCTTGGTGCCGTCGAGCACAACGCTTTTCACCTCGCCGATGTCCACCCCGGCGACGCTGACGTAGTCACCCTTCTTGAGCTGAGCCGCCTGCGCGAACTCGGCCTGGTACCGGGTGTACCCGACACCGATCTGGCGGAACATCAGCATGGCCGCGATGATCGCCACGACAACTCCGACGGCGATCATGCCGATCCAGAACTTGCTGCGGTCTTCTAGCGTGCGTTCACGGGGGCTCATTCGATCCCTCGGCATTTCGGTGTGTATTTGGCGACACCACCGTGTGTGGCGTGCCGGACGATGGCGGGCACCAGGTCGTTGAGGCCCGGGAAGAATCCGTTGATATTCAGCGAGCAGGCGTACGAATTGCCGTACGCGCCATCCTGAGTCGTGCGCGCCAGACCCTTGAGGAGCAGCGGCAGGTTGGCGCCGAGGAACGCGAACTGATCCTTGTTCGCAAGGATGTGCGCCGCCGTGCCCGGCTCGCGGTAGATCATCTCCTGCAGTTGCGGGTACACGTTGTCGCCGATGGTCTGGATCCGATTCACCACGTGGGTGGCCGAACCGAGCGAGGACACCAGGGTCTTGCGGCGGTTGTCCAGCTCGCCCACCACGTTTTGGCCCTGCACAACGAGTTGGTCCAGGTTGTCGTTCTGCTTGGCGACGTTGTCCAGCACCGTGTTGAGGTTCTCGATGAGCTCACCGAGCGACCGATCGCGTCCGGCAAAGGATTTGGTGATCTCGGTGGTCTGCGCAACCACATGGGCCAGCGCGCCGGTGTCACCCGCGAAGGCATCGATGAGCCCGTTGGACAGGTTGTCGACCTGCTTGGGGTCCAGCAGGGTGAACAACGGCTCGAATCCGTTGAGCAACGCGCCGACGTCGAAGGATGGTTCGGTGCGCTCTACCGGGATCACGCTGCCCTCGGCGAGACGTTCCGGGCTGCCATCGGGTCCCCGGGACAGCGAGATGTACCGCTGCCCGATGATGTTCTGATAGGTCACCGAGACAATCGAATTGCCGTACAGGTTCTGGTTGCTCTTGACCCGGAACTTGAGCTTGGCGAGCGCACCATCCAATTCGATCGAATCGACGCGGCCCACGCGCACACCGGCGATACGTACGTCGTCGCCGGACCGCACGCCGGTGACATCGGTGAAGATCGCGGTGTAGCTCTTGGTATCACCGGTGGTGTCGCGGCGCAAGGTGCCGTACACCAGTGTCGTCACGCCAATGGCGAACGCGACGAACAGCGACAGCCCGATCACCGCGGCCCGGAAGTTCTTCATCGTGTTCCTCCCCGGCCCGCCTGCGCACCGACCGGATTCGCTTGCGCCGAATCACCTTCGGCGTTGTCCTGGCTAACCGAGATCGTCATCCCGCGAGCCACCGGGCCGAGCAGCAGCTGCTGCGCGGTGTTCGGATTGCCCCCCAGTGCCTTTCCGAGCTGGTCACGCTCGACCGCACTGCCCACGGGTCCAACGTTTCCGCCGAACGAGGCGGGCGCCACGCCTGCAGGCGCAGGATTGGGCGGCGGTCCAAATGGCGGCAGCACCGGATTGGCGGACCTGTCGACCTCCTGCGGGTTGGGACCTCCGCCGTGCAGCATGATGTCGGCCGCGGTCGGCGGGAAGATGGTTCCCGCCGGCGGCGCGATGTCCGGCGGCGGCTTGTAGCTGCCCGGCTGGAGCACCTCGGGGATGTCGATCCATTGGCGCGTCTCGGGCGCCGTGGTGCAGCTGGGCCCGGCGAGCTCGCCATAGCGCGGGCAGTCATCACGCACATAGGTCCAGGCCGGCGTGAACGACAGGATCAGGTTCAGGCCGAGAACCTGGCGACCGGGATCCCAACCGTTGGCGAAAATCGAATCCGACAGCACCTTGATACGCGAGGCGATCGGCTCGAACTTGTCCGAGTTCTGCGCGAGGACACCGACCACCGGGGTCAGATGTGTGCCGATGCCGATCATCTGGTCGATGTGGTTGTCAATCGCGGTAGACGCGGTCCCAGTCGTGTGCAGACCCGCCGACAGCAGCCCGCGTACGTCGGACTCCTTCTGCGCGATGGTGCGCAACGGCACCAGCGCGTTCTCCAGGTTGTCGAGCAGTCGCGGTGACGTGGTGCTCAGCGCCTCGGTCATCTTCTCCAGCGCCGCGATCGTCGAAGGATCATTGGGGCTGGCGGTGACCATCGCATTGAATTCGGTGAGGATGCGTTGCAGCCGGGCACCGGAGGTCAACAGCTTGTCGCCGCGTCCCTGGGTGGCCTGCCCCAGCACGCCGATGATGCCGATAGGCGGGTCGCCGCGTTGCCGTTCGGTGGCGGCGAGCACCTCACGCAGCTTGTTGGTCGTGGTCTGGAAGAGCACGGTGGGCAGCTTGGTGTCTTCGGAGATCACCGCGCCGTTGCGCAGCGCGGCACTGTCACCGTTGTCGACCAGCTGTACCGAGGACACCGCGAACACGTTGCTCGGCACCACGCGCGCGGTGACCGTGCTCGGAATTCCACTGGCGTGCTCCGACTTCAGGTCGATGTGCACGACGTTCGGCTTGCCGTCTTCGGCAGGAGTGACGGACGTGACGGCGCCGACAAGCATGCCGCGGAACTTCACGTCGGCCCGTTCGGGCAGGCCGTCGCCGACGTTCGTCAGTTGCGCCTCAACCTTGACGGTGTCCTCTAGGTAGCCCTTGGACTTGGCGAGCAACAACCCGGTCACCAAACCCAGGATGGCGAGCACCGAAACGCCCGCGATGAGCAGACCACGATCGGACCACCCACGACCACTTGCCGAGAAGGAGCTGCTGCTCACGTCAACCACCGAACCTTGCGCCGGCATCGACTCCCCACAGCGCCATGGTGAGCAGCATATTCACGATGATCACGACGGTGATGGCCGCGCGCATCGCGTGCCCGGCGGCCACACCCACGCCCTCGGGTCCACCGGAGGCGTTGAATCCGAAGTAGCACTGGATGGTCGAGGCGATCCAGACGAAGATGACGGCCTTGATCACCGAATAGACGATGTCGGTACCGGTCAACATCATCGTGAAGTAGTGGTTGTAGGCACCACCGATCGAGCCGCCGCTGGAGATCCCGACGAGCAGGCGGCAGGTGATGTAGCTGATCACCAGGCACAGCAGATACAGCGGAACGACGGCGATGGTGGAGGCCAGCAGTCGCGTGGTGACCAGGTACGGGATGGGCCGGATCGCCAGCGCGTCCAGTGCGTCGATTTCCTCGTTGATGCGCTGCGCGCCCAACTGTGCGGTGAAGCGGCAACCGGCCTGCATCGCGAAGGCCAACGCCGCCATGACGGGCGCGAGCTCGCGGGTCGACACCAGGGAAGAGATAAAGCCGGTGGCCGGACCCAGGCCGATGATGTTCAGGAGGTTGTAGGCCTCGATACCGATGAGGGCACCGATCGTGCCGCCCAGCACGGCCGCGACGCCGACAGTGCCGCCGCCGGTAACCAGCGATCCGTTACCCCAAGTGACATCGGCCAGCAGCCGGAAGAACTCCTTGGAGTAGTAACGCAAGGCATTCGGGATGGACGCGAGGGCTTCGACGAAGAACGCGAGCATGTGCCCGAGCCGCCGGATCGACTGAGCGATCGCATGCCCGAAATCGATGATGGGCTGAACGCCCTTGGGGCGATACGCAGAGATAGTCATAGCCCGCCCCCTTATATCCCGTGCCGGGGGAAGACCATGACGTACACCTGGCTGACCAACACGTTCACCAGCATGAGAATCAGGATCGATTCGACGACGGCGGCGTTCACCGAGTTGGCCACACCTGCGGGACCGCCCTTGGTGGTCAGACCCTTGTCGCAGGCAACGACGGCGACGATGAGGCCGTACAGAATCGCCTTGAGGAGCGCCAAGATCAGATCGTCGACTCGCGTGAAGGAGGCGAAGGTGGCGACGAAGCTGCCGGGTGCTCCGTGCTGGAAATACACGTTGAACAGATAACTCGCCAGGAAGCCGACGAAGCAGGTAGTACCCGTCAGCCCGACACCCACCAGGACCGCCGCGGCGACGCGGGGCACGACGAGGCGGCGAATCACCGACACACCCATCACTTCCATAGCGTCGATCTCTTCTCGCATGGTTCGCGATCCCAGGTCTGCGGTGATGGCCGAGCCGACCGCGGAGGCCATCAGCACCGCGGCCACCAACGAGGCGCCCTGGCGCACGATCGCGACACCGCTGGCCGCACCGGCCAGCGAGGCCGCACCGACCTGGCCTGCCAGCAACGCGAACTGGATGGAGAGGGTGACACCGATGGGGATGGCAACGAGCAGCGTCGGCACCACCGCGCTGCCGGCCATGAACGCACCCTGGTGGATGAATTCCTTCCACGGGAAGACGCGGTGAACGATGTCGGAGAACATGTACTGCATCGACCGAACGCCGAGCACGACCTGGCTGCCCGCGGTCTCCACGGCCTGCACCGGATGCTTGCGTACGTACTCCTTGAACGCGCCCGAAACCGCGTCGCGAGAAGGTGTGGCGGGCCGCGCCGGGCTGGTCCCCTCAAAAGTGGTCATCGTGTGCTCGCGATCGACAGCACCGAATACCCAAGGGCAACACGTCCGCGTGCTGGCTGACCCACGTGATGCCCTCTCATCCAAACCTCTCGGGCCCACCATCTTCGCTGGTCACAGAGAATCGAAGAGTCCGAACTGAGCAGTAACATAACACCTGACTGACGTGATCTACACATCGTCGTAGATCCAGTGAGATTTTCGCCACCCCGTCAAGTTTTGTGTCCAAATCGTTGACAGCGGGCGACAAACCGGCAGGTCGCGATTCTATTGGGCCAGACCGAAAATGACCACAGGAGCCTTGCTGTCCTTCGCCCTTCCCGCGCAGTGCGCGAAATGCGCTGTAGCGCCGCCCCTCCGCGCCGAGAGTGAAGCCATTGCGGGATTTTGGCGGATTTTCCTCATTAGCTTCACTCTCGGCGAGGCGAGGCTATGCGATGTAGCGCGAAATCGATTCGGCCACACAGGCCGGCTTGTCAGAACCTTCGATCTCCACCGTCGTCACGATGGTCACGTCTACGGCACCGGGCTTCTGCTCGACATTGGTCACCTCGGCGCAGGCCCGCAGCCTCGATCCCACCCGCACCGGATTGATGAATCGAACCTTGTTGTAGCCGTAATTGATTCCCATGGCGATGTTGTCGACGCGAATGAGCTGCAATTGAAACTGCGGCAACAAGGCCAGCGTGAGCAGCCCGTGGGCGATGGTGCCACCGAACGGGCCATCCGCGGCACGCTCGGGATCCACATGAATCCACTGGTGATCGCCGGTGGCATCGGCGAAAGTGTTGACGCGCTCCTGATCCACCAGCAGCCAATCGGTGGTCCCGAGATCTCCGGCGGCGACCTCGTCAATCCCGTTGAAGATCTTGCCTGTTTGGCCCATCACGGAACCAAAACCATCTTCCCGAATACCTTGCCGTCGGCGAAGTCCTGCAGCGCCTGCCGACCTTCCGACAGCGGAACCCGCACGCTCACCGGAGGCCTCATACCCTCGGCGACAAGCTTCTCCAGTCCTGCCTGGGTCTCGTATAGGTAGTCCGAATGCGTACGCAGAAACTCGCCCCAGGCCACACCGACAACCGAGGCATTGCGCAGCAGCAGGCGATTCACCTTGACGGTCGGTATTGCGCCCGCGGCGAATCCCACCACCAGCAACCGTCCTTCGGAGGCCAGCGTGCGCACCGCATCGTCGAAGGCGGGCCCGCCAATGGGGTCGACCACCATGTCGACTCCGACGCCACCGGTCGCCTCACGCACCGCCTGGGCCCAGCCCTCCCGCAGCGGCAGCACGACGTCGGCACCCACGCTGGTGACGAATTCGGTTGCGGCCGTCCGGTTGACCACGGCGATCACCCTGGCGCCCATGCCCTTGGCAATCTGGATCGCGGCGGTACCGATACCGCCCGCCGCACCCAGTACCAACACCGTCTCCCCCGGCTGCAGCTTTCCGCGGCGGGCGTACGCGAAGTACATGGTGTGGTAGTTCGCGATCAGCGCAACGGCCTCGGCATCGTCCAGCTGCGGTGGGGTGGGCAAGACGTTGGAGGGAGCCACTGCCACGCGTTCGGCATATCCGCCAATGAAATTGAAAGCCATCACCCGGTCGCCGGGGTTGATCCCGGAGCCCGCCGGTGCCGATCGCACCACGCCGGCAGTCTCGATTCCCGGGACGAAGGGCGGCTCCATTTTCAGCTGGTATTCGCCCTTGGTCATCAGATAGTCGGGGAAGCAGACTCCCGCGGCCTTGACGTCGACGATGACGACATTAGGGCCGGCTCCCGGTGTTTCAACATCGGTGTAGACCAGACCTTCGGGGCCCGAGAGCGACTGCGCCTGAATCGCTTTCATGCGAGCGACGGCGGGCCGGCCTTGGCGGCATCCGCTAGGTCAGCAATTACCGGCCACGCATGTGCGATGTCGTCCACGCTCGGCGGGCGCTCGAAAGTAACTCCGGCGTTCTCAAACAGCGCGACCCGCTGCACCTTTCCGCCACCCACCACGAAAACCGACCCATTGTCGGTGCTTTCCTCGGTGCACAGGTATCCGACGACCGGGGCCACGAACGACGGCGGCAGTTTGTCCAACACCGCCTCCGGGGCGATGTCGACGGTCATGCGGGTTGCCGCGATCGGCGCGATCGCGTTGGAGTGGATGTTGTACTTCGCACCCTCGAGGGCCAGGGTGTTGATGAGGCCGACCAGGCCGAGCTTGGCCGCACTGTAATTGGCCTGCCCGAAGTTGCCGAACAGTCCGCTGGTCGAGGTGGCGACCACGATCCGTCCGTAGCCCTGCTCACGGAAATGCGGCCACGCGGCGCGGGTGATGTTGTATCCGCCGTACAGGTGAACCTGTTGCACCGCATGCCAACTGTCGTAGGTCATCTTGTGGAACGTGCCGTCCCGCAGGATGCCGGCGTTGCTCACCACGCCGTGGATGGCACCGAACTCGTCCAGCGCGGTCTTGACGATGTTGGCGGCGCCCTCTTCGGTCGCCACGCTGTCGTAGTTGGCCACGGCGCGACCACCGGCCGCCTTGATCTCGTCAACCACACCGTCGGCCATCACCGAACCGGCCCCGGATCCGTCACGGGCACCGCCCAAATCGTTGACGACGACCTGCGCGCCCTCTCCGGCGAGGGTGAGCGCGTATTCGCGGCCCAATCCCCCACCGGCTCCGGTCACGACGATTACCCGGTCTTGCACTCCCGGCATGCAGAACTCCTATTCACTTGACACTTCATTGGGTTGTTGAATAGCACAGCGAATCGAACCTCTTTGCTACATAAGCTTTTTCATCAGCTTTAGGTTCTTATCGAGGTATGGCGGATATGGCAGCTTGATGTCCATCTTGGTGCTCTTGTACAGGGTCGACTTGAGGTGGCTGAACTCATCAAAGCCGGCCTTGCCGTGGTAGGCACCCATACCGCTGGCACCAACGCCACCGAAGGGCAGCTTCGGGATGACCGCGTGGTACAGCAGGTGGTTGATCACCGTGCCACCGGCCGGCACCTCGTCGATGTATCGGTTACCCACCCGCTTCGACTCGGTAAATGCGTAGGCCGCCAAGGGCTTTGGGCGTGAGTTGATGAATCCGATGGCGTCATCCAGCGAGTCGGCCGTCAGCACCGGCAGGATCGGCCCGAAGATCTCGTTCTCCATGAGCGGCTCGTCCGCACTCGGGTCGACCACGATCGTCGGCTCGATGGTGAGCTCAGACGCATCGGAGCCACCGCCGGTGACGACGGCTCCTTCTGTCGCGGCCAGGTACCCCACCAAGCGATCGAACTGACGCTGGTTAACCACCCGAAGTCCCTTGGATTCCTTGTCGGACTGGAACTCCGCCCACGCGGCCGTGATCTTCTCGACCAGTTCGTCACGCACCTTCGGGTCGACAAGGACGTAGTCGGGGGCCAGGCAGACCTGACCCGAGTTGAGGCCCTTCATGTATCCGATACGGCGGGCGGCCACCTCGATGTTCGCGTCGGCGGCCACATAGACGGGCGACTTGCCACCCAGCTCCAGTGCGACCGGCGTCAGGTGCTGCGCGGCACCTTCCAGAATGCGCTTGCCGATCTCGGCGCCACCGGTAAAGAGCGCCTTGTCAAAGCCCTGGGCCAGCAGTTCCTGCGTGACCTCGCCGTCGCCCTCGACGACGGCCACCGCATGCGGGTCGAGGTACTGCGGAATGAGCTTGGCCATCAACGCCGACGAGGCAGGTGCGATCTCCGACGGCTTGATGGCCACGGTGTTGCCCGCGGCCAGCGCACCGACCACCGGTCCAAGCGTCAGATACAGGGGAAAGTTCCATGCACCGATGACCAGCACGGTGCCGTACGGCTCGGGCACCGACCATGCCTTGGCGGGCAGTTGGGCGAGCGGAAGACCCCGCACCCGCCGGCGTCGCATCCACCGGCGAAGGTTCTTGCGCGCATGGACGACCTCGACGACCGACCCAACCACATCGGCGATCCAGGCTTCGGCCGAGGATCGACCCAAGTCCTCGTGCAGTGCGGTGGCGATGACGGCTTCGTTCTCGGAGAAGAGTCGCTCCAAGCCGACGAGCTGCGCCTTGCGCCAGTGGTAGTCGCGGGTGCGACCGGTCGCGAACGTTTCCCGCAGGCCCCGGACGATCTCCGGAATCCGCGAGGGTTCGGGCGCAGCGTGCTGGTCGGCGGGCGTAGAGATCTCGGTGGTCATATCCGTTCCTCTCGATTGCAGGCTCATCATCGAGCGCATCTCCGCAGGTCACGCATATTCACACGGCCCAGCGATGGCAGCTAAGTGAGCTGTATCACCGATGGTAACCAACTGGTTGGGGCGTGAGAACCCCAGCACCCCTGCCGCGAGTGAGCCCTAGCGCTTGAGCTCGGCCTCGATCAGGATGTTCCCGCGCACATCCTCATCGGCGTAGGCCGGTCGGCCCGCATCCGCCATCTCCACCTCGGCGGGTATCGCCCGAACCGTCCAGCCCCGGCCGGCGAGCCACTGTGGGACATCGGTGCGGTCCTCGTCGTGGTACATCAGCGAGCCGACGTCGATCGACTCGCCGTCGATTCCGGCGAGCGTGCGCGCCCGGTCGAAGTGCTCGCGCATCCTGCTGCGGAACTCTTGGCGCTTGGCATTGTCTGGGCCGACGGCCTCGACAGCGATCCGACTACCCGGCGCGCTCTGGTCCGCGATCAATTCGAAGAGCCGGTCCTGCGCCTCCGTCGGCAGATACATGAGAAGCCCCTCGGCCAGCCAGGCGGTGGGCAATGCGACATTGAAACCCTCCTGCTGCAGTGCCGCCGGCCAGTCCTGTCGCAGATCGATCGGTACCTCACGTCGCAGGCAGGCGGGTTGCACATGATGCTCGCCGAGTGTTTCGCGCTTGTACTGCAGCACAAGCGGCTGGTCGATCTCGTACACCGTGGTCCCCGCCGGCCAATCCAGGCGATAGGCACGGGAATCCAGCCCAGCAGCCAGGATCACCACCTGGGTGATTCCCGCGTCGGCCGCCCGCCCGAAGAATCCGTCGAAGAATCGGGTACGCACAGCCTGGTAGTCCACCGCGTACTGCATGATGCGCTCGGCCTCGGGATCGAGTTCGGCGAGCTGCCGGCGCAGGTTGTCGCTAGCGATCGCCGACCAGGCCCCATCTCCCGCCCGCTCCACCAGCAGGTGCGCGAAGGGGTCACTGATCAGCGGTGTGGCACTGCGGGTTTCGGCTGCCCGCGCCGCGGCCACCATGACAGCGGTAGCACCCACACTGCTCGCGATATCCCAGCTGTCGTTCTCGGTCCGCGTGGTCCCGTTCGTCACCGGAGCTCTCCCTGGATCAGCTGGCCTCGGAACGTCCCCTTGTCGACGTCCTCGGGTACCGGCCGGCCGAGCCGCGCCATCTCGTCGTGCGCGTCGGTCTTGGTCACCGACCAGCCGCGCGCCCCAAGCCATTCGGCGGCATCTGCACGGTTCTCGTCCTCGTAGATCAGGTTCTCGATCTTGACGTCGATATCGACGGCGGTTTTGAAGGCGGCGCGCACGCGTTCCCGACGAGCGGCCTCTTCTTCACTCTCGTCGAGCACCAGCTTCCCGTCGTACCCCTCCACGGCGATGCGACTTCCTGCGGCACTCAACGCGCCGACGTCGGTGAAGAGACTGTCTTGCGCGTCGGCGGGTAGGTAAGGCAGCAGACCTTCCGCGAGCCACGCGGTCGGTTGGGCGGCGTCGAACCCGGCCGCACGCAGCGCGGTCGGCCAGTCCTCACGCAGATCGATGCCGACGGTACGGCGCTGTGCGGTCGGCCGATGAGCGGAGAGAGTTAACGCCTTGAACTCCAGAACCTGGGGCTGATCGATCTCGTACACGGTGGTGCCCGCCGGCCAGTCGAGGCGGTACGCGCGGGAATCCAGGCCGGTCGCCAGGATCACGATCTGCCGGATGCCCGCAGCGGTCGCGGCGAGGAAGTACGCGTCGAAGAAATGCGTGCGGGTGGCCTGGTAGTCGACCATCCGGCTGTAGATTTCGCCGGCCTCGGGGTCCGGCCAGTCGATGTTGCCGGCGGCGAGCCGCTCCCAGCCCGTCGACTTGCCGGTCGCGTCGACGAGAACTCGCGCAAACGGATCGCGGATCAATGCGTCGGGCCGCAACGTTTCCACGGCGCGGGCCGCCGCAACACCGAGAGCGGTCGCCCCCACGCTGGACGTGATGTCCCAAGTGTCCCCATCGACCCGCATGTGGCTCCCATCTCAAGGCAAACTAGACCCAATAGTGAGCAATGCTACAGATCTCCATCCGTGGCGGGCACTGTGCGGCGGGTCACATCCGCCCTGGTTGAGCGCAGGTAACTCGACCCTTCATTCATTTGCCCGTTACCTTGGAGACGCTGCGCTATGGGGCGTCAACCGTCAGGACACACCTCATCGATTTGTGCAGTTCCCACACAAATTTCGCATAAGGTTCATGACCGAATCTGCTTGGTGACCCACCCTGACGGAGTTCGCTAGCAGACGACTTACTAAAATTCGGTCTAGCAGACAGCTCGAAGAAGAGTTTGGAAAGGGGATAAACGTGCTCGCCACGTACATGTCCACGGGGGGATCTCGATAATGACCCGACCATCCACCGCAAATGGCGGCTTCCCGAACATCGTCATCACCGGTATGTCGATGATGACCTCGATCGCGCCAGACGTCGAGGGCACCTGGCGGGGGCTCTTGAACGGCGAGAGTGGCATCCACACTCTCGAAGACGATTTCATCGCCCAGTACAACCTGCCCGTCAGGATCGGCGGCCATCTCAAGGTCCGCGACTTCGACAAGGACATGACCAAGATCGAGCACCGTCGACTGTCCTATGTCCAGCGCATGGCGGCGTTCCTGGGCCGCCAGGTGTGGGAGGACGCCGGCGCACCCGAGGTCGACCTGGAGCGACTCACGGTCTCCGTCGGCACCGGCCTCGGCGGTGCCGAGAAGATGGTCGAGGCGTACGACGCGATGCGCGTCAACGGATCAAAAGTCGTTTCACCCCTGGCCGTTCAGATGTTTATGCCCAACGGGCCGGCCGCCGTCATCGGGCTGGAGCGCAAGGCTCGGGGCGGCGTCATCACGCCCGTGTCGGCGTGCGCCTCGGGCAACGAGGGTATCGCCCACGCATGGCGCCAGATCGCCTACGGCGATGCCGATATCGCCATCTGCGGTGGTGTCGAGGCGGTCATCGAGGCCGTGCCCATCGCGGCGTTCGCGAACATGCGCATCGTGATGTCGACGAACAACGACAACCCAGCGGGGGCATCACGTCCCTTCGACAAGGACCGCACCGGCTTCGTGTTCGGTGAGGGCGGTGCACTCCTGGTCATCGAGACCGAGGAGCACGCCAAGGCCCGTGGCGCCCGGATCTATGCCCGCCTGCTGGGGGCGGGGATCACCTCGGACGGCTTCCACGTGGTGGCCCCGCACCCTGACGGCATCGGCGCCGCCAAGGCGATGACCCGCGCGCTGGAGACCGCGGGGCTCGACGCCAAGGACATCGATCACATCAACGCCCATGCCACCGCGACGAGCGTCGGCGATGTAGCGGAGGCCAACGCGATCCAACGCGCAGGCTTGCAGCACACCGCGGTGTACGCCCCCAAGGGTGCGCTGGGCCATTCGGTAGGTGCGGTCGGCGCCGTCGAGGCGATCATCACGGTGAAGTCGTTGCAGGAAGGCGTTATTCCACCCACGCTGAACCTGGACACGCTGGATCCGGAGATCGACCTCGATGTCGTCAGCAAGGCGCCCCGCACGGGCGACTACAAGTACGCCATCAACAACTCATTCGGGTTCGGCGGCCACAACGTGGCCATCGCTCTCGGCAAGTACTGATCTAGTCCCCGACACGCCGTCTGGCGGCGGATTCGTCTCGCACGATTCCGCCGCGAGGCGGCGTGTCGGCGTTCGCACACAAATTCGATGGAACCCAGGTCCACCCCGGCGGCGTCGTATAGACGCCTGCAGACCTAGAGGGGGACCTATGACGTCAACAGAGCCGGGGCCGGCGCGGCCGATACCACCCGTGAAGACGTACACATTCCACGCGAACACAGGGGACGAATCCGCACCAGGAGGCGACACGCGTCATCCCGGCAGTCCAGGCCCGCGATGACGTACTTCACCGGCGACGTCACCATCCCTGCGGAACCCACTGCAGGAGAGGTCATGTCGATAGAGTGGCTCCAGTCGCCGATATGCGCCCCCCACGGCCGGGGAGCCAACCAGCAGCTCGATTGGTTCATCGAACGCTCGGCGGCCGAGCGCGGGGTGTGGCAGGCGTTGTTCAACACCGCATGGTTCGTGTCGTCTGTCGATCGGGAGCGAAAGCGACGGTTATTAGGAATCAAGGCGAGATGGCCCGTCTGCGATCTCTGCGTAAAACGGCTCGATCAGCGTCGACTTGCGTTCCGGCTCTTGGTATTTCTCTGGCTGGTCGCGATTATCGCCCTCATTGTGGTCGACGACCACGCATCGGCCGCGGTGCTACTCATGTTGTCTTGCGGGCTCTTCGTATCCGCGATTGTGGCGGCGATCCAATCCGGTATCGGCCGGATCATGCAGAGCCGGGTGAATAACGGGGTGACCGCGGTGATCGTGCATGACCCGCATCCCGCGTTCTACGAGGAAGCCACTCGGCAGATCCGCCTGCGCACGCAGAACGGCTCCAACATGTACTAGCTACCGGAACGCCGCGATACCCGTGAGTGCCTGGCCGATTACCAGCGTGTGCATTTCACTGGTGCCCTCGTAGGTCAACACCGACTCCAGATTATTGGCATGCCTCATGACGGGATACTCGCCCGAAATGCCATTGGCGCCAAGGATTGTGCGGGCCGTCCTGGCAATCTCGATGGCCTCCCGCACATTGTTGAGCTTGCCCAAGCTCACCTGCGGAGTGATGAGCGTGCCGGCATCCTTGCGGCGCCCTAGGTGCAACGCGAGCAGCACACCCTTGCCGTACTCCAGCGCCATGTTGGCCAGCTTCTCCTGGGTCAGCTGGAATCCCGCGATCGGACGATCGAACTGTTCTCTGGTCTGGGCGTAATCGAGTGCGGTACGTAGACATTCGCGTGCGGCACCCATCGACCCGAAGATGATGCCGAACCGCGCCTCGTTCAGGCACGACAACGGCGCCTTGAGCCCAATCGCCTGCGGAAGCCGATTCTTCTCCGGAACTCGCACGTCACTGAGACTGAGTTCTGCCGTCACCGACGCGCGCAACGACATCTTGGAGCGAATGGTCTGTGCGTTGAATCCCGCCGAATCCGTCGACACCAAGAAGCCACGCACACCATCGTCGGTCTGCGCCCAGATGACCGCGACATCGGCTATCGATCCGTTGGTGATCCACGTCTTGGTTCCGCTGAGAATCCAGTCGCTGCCCTCACGTCGGGCGTAGGTACGCATTCCGCCGGGATCGGATCCGAAGTCAGGCTCGGTCAGGCCGAAACAGCCCAGCTCCTCCCCTGCCGCCATCCGGGGCAGCCATTTCTTCTTCTGCTCATCGCTGCCGTAGGCATAAATGGCGTACATCGCCAGCGATCCCTGCACGCTGACTAGTGAGCGTATCCCCGAGTCACCCGCCTCCAGCTCCATGCACGCCAATCCGTATGCCAGAGAGGAAGTTCCGGGGCATCCGTAGCCCTGCAGGTGCATGCCGAGCACACCGATCTTGCCCAGCTCCAAGGCCAGCTTGCGGACCGGTAGATCGCCGTGCTCGTACCACCGCTGCACGTTGGGCACCACGCGTGCGTTAACCAGCGCACGCACACTGTCGCGGATCGCGCGCTCCTCGTCGCTGAGCAGCGCGTCAATGCCGAACAGCTCGTCGGGGTCACTTCGTTTCGAACCGCTTTCTCGAAGATCAGGTTGGGCTGCCATGTCGCAGACGATAGCGCTCTAAGGCCATGCGCCGACTAGAAACTGAAGCGGTACAGCCGATCGAAGCTGTGCAACCACGGCAGCCGAGCCAGCGCCGCGTAGATCGTCCGAAAGAACCGTGCCGGCACCGGGGATACAGCCGTCAGGGTGTGGTGCTCTCCACGCAATACAACCGCGAATCAAGTACAACCACGCGACCTCGGTCACCGAGTAACCAATCATCCGATAGTTTGGCTTGCCGACGCCCGCGCGGCGGGCCACCCGTTTCGGTATCCGCACTTCAGAACTAGCACTGATCGTGCGCACCGAAAACGGCCTACCCTCGAAAAGATGTCCACCCCCGATCGGCCTCATCTGGTCCCCGGCCCGGACCACCCCATCGACATCGGCCACTCCGGCGCTCGCGTCGTCGTCACGGCGGGCGATATCACGATCGCCGACACCACCCACGCCCTGCGGCTGCAGGAGGCGTCGTATCCGGCCGTGCACTACCTGCCGCCGGAGTCCGTGAACTGGGAGATCCTGGAGCAGACCGATACCCACACCTACTGCCCCTTCAAAGGCGAGGCCTCCTACTACTCGGTGCGCACGCCAGACGGGACCATCGAGGACGCCGTCTGGACCTATGAGGAGCCCTACCCGGCGGTTGCCCAAATTGCCCGTCATCTCGCGTTTTACCCGGACCGGGTCAACATCACGGTCGAGTGAGCACACAGCTCTGGCAAGCTCCGGGTTGCTCGCGTACGTTGACCCCATGACGTTCGATGGTCTTCGCGCAAGCGGCTCATCCGCCAATGGTCTTCGCGCAAGCGGCTCATCCGCAGTCCAACGGCGAGCTTTCAACGACTACGTGACGCGGTTCTGGGGCCGTGCCGCCAAGGCCTACGACTGGGCACCGCTGCAGCAATGGGTGTACCGGCCTGCCCAGGACGAGATGCTCGCCCTGCTGCGTCTGCATCAATCGCAGCGCATTGTTGATATTGCGTGCGGCACAGGCATTCTCGCTTCCCGTATTCACGATGAGCTCGCACCCGAGCAGGTGTACGGGGTCGACATGTCCGAGGGGATGCTCGCGCAGGCCAAGACGCGCTCACCGTTGGTCGATTGGCGGTTCGGTCCCGCCGAGCAACTGCCGTTCGCGGACGGTGCACTCGACGCAGTGATCACCACCTCGGCGTTTCACTTCTTTGACCAGCCGGCTGCGCTCGCCGAGTTCCATCGAGTGCTGGCCCCGGGCGGGTTCGCGGCGGTCACCACCTTCACCCCCGACCGCACATCCCCGCTGCTCCGACGCTTTCTTGGCGACCGCGTGCCTGCCAGCATGCCGACGACGACCGAGATGCGGCAGATGTTCGAGACCGCCGGTTTCGACATCGCCGTGCAGCGACCGGTCCACCATCCCGTCACCATTCCGTTCGTGGAATTCGATCGTTTGACGGTGGGCGTCAAACGATGACGCGGTGGCTGCTCCTGCGCGGCCTGAGCCGCGAGCAGCGCCACTGGGAACAGTTTCCCGAAGTATTCGCCAAATCACTTGGCGTCCAGGTCGAATGCCTGGACGCGCCAGGATTCGGTACCGAGTCGCACCGCACCTCGCCGGCAACCATCTCCGCGATCACCGATGACATCCGGTCCCGACTAGACCGAGGGAACGACGACTGGTCGCTGCTCTCGATATCGCTCGGCGGCATGATCGGACTCGATTGGTGCGCGCGCTATCCGGGGGACTTCGAGCGCGCCGTCATCATCAATTCGAGCACCGCCTCGACGCCGGTGTGGAGGCGCTTCCTCCCGTCGTCGATACCGAACCTGGTGCTCGGACGGTTCCGCGACGACGAGCCTCGTGAGCGCGCGATCCTGGCGCAGACCGCCAACAACCCCGATCTCGACCTGGATGCACTCGCCCGACGCTGGGCGGGATACCTACAGACACAACGGCCGTCCGGCACCAGCATCGCTCGTCAGATCAGCGCCGCCGTCACTTTCCGGATGCCGCGGCGCATCGACATTCCGCTGCTGGTCCTCACCTCTACGCACGATCGAATCGTGAGCTGCTCCGCGTCGCGCACGATCGCCGACACGTTCGGCGCGCCCGTGGCCGTGCACCCCACCGCCGGACACGACATCCCGCTCGATGACGGCCCCTGGATCGCTGGACAGGTGGCCCAATGGATCAGCTGAGCTCAAAACCAGAATACGGCACTGTGTCACAACGCATTTCGGCATGGCGGTTCGTCACTACCTTCGGCGTCATCAGCATGCTCGCCGATATTGTCTACGAGGGTGCGCGCTCCATCACCGGGCCGCTGCTGGCTTCCCTGGGGGCTACGGCACTCGTAGTCGGTGTGGTCACCGGAATCGGTGAGGCGGCGGCGCTGGCCCTGCGCCTGGTGTCGGGTCCCCTCACCGACCGCACCCGCATGTTTTGGGCGTGGACCATCGCTGGTTATGCGCTCACCGTGATCACGGTGCCGTTCCTGGGGGTGTCCAGCGTGCTCTGGATCACCGCCACGCTGGTGATCGCCGAACGCGTCGGCAAGGCGGTCCGCAGTCCCGCCAAGGACACACTGCTATCGCACGCCACCTCGGTCACCGGTCGCGGCAAGGGTTTCGCCGTACATGAGGCGATGGACCAGCTGGGCGCCATCACCGGCCCGCTCGTGGTTGCGGGCATGCTCGCGATCACCCACGGTGCCTACCTGCCGACGTTCGCAGTGCTTGCGATCCCGGGGGCCGCCGCACTAGCCCTGCTATTCTGGCTACGCCGACGGGTGCCTCGCCCCGAGCTGTACGAGGATCCGTCTGATTCGCCCGACGTACCGGTCGTCGTACGCCAGAAACTCCAACTTCCACTGAAGTTTTGGCTGTACGCGGGATTTTCCGGGCTCACGATGTCCGGCTTCGCCACCTTCGGCGTGCTGTCGTTCCACATGGTCACCCGCGGCATCCTGTCGCCCGCGGCCGTGCCCCTTGTGTATGCAGTCGCGATGGCCGCCGACGCCGTAGCCGCGCTGGCCTCCGGTTGGGCCTACGACCGGATTGGCCCGAAAACCCTTGTAGTTCTGCCTATCGTGGGAGCCGCCGTGCCCATGCTGGCCTTTACGGAATCGCTGACGGGCATCGTGCTCGGTGCACTGTTGTGGGGTGCTGCGGTGGGCATCCAGGAGTCCACGCTGCGCGCGGTGGTCGCCGATCTCGTGCCGTCGGGGCGCCGAGCCACCGCCTACGGTGTCTACGCGGCCGTGCTCGGTGTGGCCACTGCGATCGGCGGAGCCCTCACGGGTTACCTGTACGACGTATCGATCCCCATGCTCATCGGGGTAGTCGGCGTGATCCAGCTGGTGGCCCTGATCGCCGCGGGACCATCGGTGCTGCGGCACACCACTCATCAGGTGTAGGGCAAGCTACTGCTGGCATCCTCATCGACGCGGACGCTGCGCCCAATATAGGGAAACGCCCTCTGCGCACACGACTCCCGCACGCACACCTTGCAACCAGGACCCATCGGTACGGCATTGGACGGATCCTCCAGCGCGATGCCGGTCGAGTACACCAGCCGATGCGCATGGGCGATATCGCACCCCAACCCGATCGCGAATGACTTTGGTGTACTGAGGAACCCACCCGTCGACGTGCTACTTGTCCGTGCGACCCAAAAGTAGGTGCGCCCGTCGGGCATCTCGGCAACCTGGGTGACGAACTGGCCCGGATTCGAGAACGCTTCGTGTACGACCCACAGCGGGCAGTTTCCGCCCACCCGCGAGAAGTGAAATGCCGTGGCAGATTGGCGTTTCGATATGTTGCCGGCCCGATCGGTCCGCACCAGGATGAACGGAACACCCCGCATCGAAGGGCGCTGCAGCGTGGATAGCCGGTGACAGACCGTCTCGTGCCCGACCTCGAACTGCCGCGCCAAGAGGTCGACGTCGTAGCGGGTTGACTCCGCCGCGCGATGAAACTGCTTATAGGGCAACAGAAACGCGCCCGCGAAATAATTGGCCAGTCCGATCCGGGCGACGCCGATGGCCTCGGGGCTAAGCTGATCGGCGCCAGACAGGATTGCCGCCATGGTTTCGGTCTGGGTCAACAACGCGAGTTGGGTGGCCATTTGGAAGGCGCGCTGGCCGGGTGCGAGCCAGTGCGCAATGCGCAGCACCCCGGTATCGGTGTCGAACCGGCGCTTCGCCGAATCCGTCAGTGCACCACCCTTATCTAGGGCGACGGTGATGCCGTGGTCTTGCTTCAGCACCGCCGCGAGCTGCACATCAAGCTCACCCGTGTGCAGCCCATAACGCTCAAACAGATCCTCGGCGGCGGTGTCGAGTTCGCCCAGATAGTTCTTGTGATCGTAGAAGAAGTCACGAACCTCCTCGAAAGGCATGGGGCGCAGGGGTTCACGTATCGAATCACCGATCGTGGCGGCGTTCTCGGTGGCGCGGTAGCTCTCCAGTTCTGCAGTGACATCCCGCAGCCTCCGGTGCATGCCCACAAGGGTCTGGCCCACCGACGGCATGCGGGCGACCAGCTCTTCCAGTTGCAGATCGCTGACCTCGCCCACCGCCGCCTCGGTGAAGATCTCACCGAGATCCGCGACCAGCCGAGCGTCGGAATCCGGCGAGAAGTAGTGCGGCGACAAATCGAACCGTTCGGTGAGCCGCAGCAGCACCGCCACAGTGACCGGGCGCGCGTCATTTTCGAGTTGGTTCACGTAACTCGTGGACAGATCCAGGACACGCGCGAGCGCTGCTTGCGTCAGGCCGCGCTCCTCGCGCAACCTCCGCAACCGCGCTCCGGCGAACGGTCTGGACATGCACCCAGGATAACCCTCCATGCATTCGCAATGTTTGCAACATCCACGAACTAAGGATACAGAAATACGCATTTACATGGCCTTTTAATCACCTTCGCAGCTGCGTAACGTGCGGATCATGCACGTTCACTCAGTACGCACCCGCCGCAGCGCCGAGGACTTCCCCCGCGACCAACACCTCGCCTGGAAGATCGCGGAAGTCGCCGCCGACCCCGTCGCTGTTCCCGCCGATACCGAGGCGATGGTCATCAATCGGGTCATCGACAACGCCGCTGTCAGTGCGGCGTCTGTCATCCGTCGTCCCGTCACGGTCGCACGCCGTCAGGCGCAGGCGCATGCGGTTCCTTCCGGTGCGCGCGGCGCCAATGTCTTCGGTGTGAGTGGCGGATACTCGGCCGAGTGGGCCGCCTGGGCCAACGGGGTCGCGGTGCGCGAGCTGGACTTCCACGACACCTTCCTGGCCGCCGACTACTCGCATCCCGGGGACAACATTCCCCCGCTGGTGGCGGTCGCTCAGCAGCTCGGCATCGGTGGCAACGACCTCATTCGCGGCCTGGCCACCGCCTACGAAACCCAGATCAACCTCACCCGTGGGATCTGCCTGCACGAACACAAGATTGACCACGTCGCACATCTGGGGCCGTCTGTGGCGGCAGGCCTGGGCACCATGCTGAAGCTCGATACCGAGACGATCTACCAAGCGATCGGCCAGGCACTCCACCTCACCACCGCGACCCGGCAGTCACGCAAGGGACTCATCTCCAGTTGGAAGGCCTATGCCCCGGCCTGGGCAGGCAAGGTCGCCATCGAAGCCGTCGATCGCGCGATGCGCGGCGAGGGTGCACCCTCGCCCATCTGGGAAGGCGAGGACGGCGTCATCGCGTGGCTGCTCGGCGGTCCCGAGAAGGTCTACGAGGTACCGCTGCCGGGACCGGGCGAGGAGAAGCGGGCGATCCTGGACAGCTACACCAAGGAGCATTCGGCCGAATACCAGAGCCAGGCCCCCATTGACTTAGCACGCAGGCTCCGTGACCGCATCGGCGATCTCGAGCAGATCGCCACGATCGTCCTGCACACCAGCCATCACACGCATGTGGTCATCGGCACCGGGTCGGGTGATCCGCAGAAGTTCGACCCCGACGCTTCACGCGAGACGTTGGACCACTCGGTGATGTACATCTTCGCGGTTGCGTTAGAAGACGGAACCTGGCATCACGAGCGGTCGTACGCGCCTGAGCGCGCGCACCGTCCGGAAACCATCGAGCTGTGGAACAAGATCAGCACCGTCGAGGATCCTGAGTGGACCCGCCGCTACCACTCGACCAATCCCGATGAGAAGGCGTTCGGCTGCAAGGCAGTGGTGACCCTCAAGAACGGTGAGGTCATCACCGACGAGCTGGCAATCGCCGACGCACACCCGCTGGGTGCGCGGCCCTTCGCGCGGGAGAACTACATCAACAAGTTCACGACGCTATCGGACGGCGTCATCGAGCCGCACGAGCAGAGCCGATTCCTTTCCGTGGCACAGGGATTGGTGGATCTGAAGGCGGGATCGCTCGGTGCACTCAACCCGCTCATCGACGCCGTGGTGCTGGACAAGGCGCCAACGACCCCGGGCGGGATTTTCGGATGAGCGCGCTGTTGGCTTCCACCACAGACGCGGCGGCAAAACGTGCCGCGTTTCGTACGGGCCTGGCCTCCGGTGAGCTGCTGCGCCTGCCTGGCGCCTTCTCTCCCTTGGTGGCCAAGCTGATTCAGGAAATCGGATTCGAGGGCGTGTACGTGTCCGGCGCGGTGCTCTCGGCCGACCTGGCGCTGCCCGACATCGGGTTGACGACGCTCACCGAGGTGTCGGCTCGTGGCCGGCAGATCGCCTCGATGACCGATCTGCCGACGCTGATCGACGCCGACACCGGTTTCGGTGAGCCGATGAGTGCCGCCCGCACGGTGACCGTACTCGAAGATTCCGGTCTGTCGGGCTGTCACTTCGAGGATCAGGTAAACCCGAAGCGATGCGGGCATCTTGACGGCAAGGCCGTCGTGGAGACCTCGGAGATGGTTCGACGGCTGCGCGCAGCGGTGTCGGCCCGACGCGACCCCAATTTCGTGATCTGTGCACGCACCGATGCCGCGGGCATCGAGGGGTTGCCCGCGGCGATCGAGCGCGCCAAGGCCTACGCCGACGCCGGTGCCGATCTCATCTTCACCGAGGCGCTGAGCACCATCGGCGAGTTCGAACAATTCCGGGCCGCGATCGACGTTCCGTTGCTGGCCAACATGACCGAGTTCGGCAAGTCCGAACTGGTGACGGCGGACCAGCTCCGTGAGGTCGGCTACAACGTCGTCATCTATCCCGTCACCACCCTGCGGCTCGCGATGTTCGCGGTGGAGCAGGGGCTACGTGAAATCGATTCGGCCGGAACGCAGTCGGGCCTGCTGGATCAGATGCAGCACCGCAGCCGGCTGTATGAGCTGCTCCGGTACGCCGAGTACAACCAGTTCGACACCGAGATCTTCAACTTCAGCCTCAATGGAGGAGGAGCCCGATGACTACCGCAACACCAACCATTCACAAGGGTCTTGCCGGCGTCGTAGTAGACACCACCGCCATTTCCAAGGTGGTGCCTGAGACCAACTCGCTCACCTACCGGGGCTATCCGGTGCAAGACCTGGCCGCCCAGTGCAGCTTTGAGCAGGTCGCCTACCTGCTCTGGCACGGCGAGCTGCCCAGCGAGGGCGAGCTCGCCCTGTTCAACCAGCGAGAGCGTGCACAACGTCGTTTGGATCGCTCGTTGATGTCGCTGCTGGCCAAGCTGCCGGACACCTGCCATCCGATGGACGTGGTGCGCACCGCCATCAGCTTCTTGGGTGCCGAGGATCCGTCCGAGGATGACAGCACACCAGATGCCAACTACGCCAAATCACTTCGCATGTTCGCGGTGCTGCCGACGATTGTCGCCGCCGACATGCGCCGCCGGCGCGGACTAGACCCGATACAACCTCACAGCCATTTGGGCTACTCGGCGAACTTCCTGCGGATGTGCTTCGGCGAGGTGCCGGATCCGGTGATCGTCAAGGCGTTCGAACAGTCGATGATCCTGTACGCCGAGCACAGTTTCAACGCCTCCACGTTCGCCGCCCGGGTGGTGACCTCGACGCAGTCGGACATCTACAGTGCGGTCACCGCGGCGATCGGCGCACTCAAGGGTTCGCTGCATGGCGGCGCCAACGAGGCCGTCATGCACGACATGATCGAAATCGGCGATGCTGCCAAGGCCGCGGAATGGCTGCAGGGCAAGCGCTCCCGCAAGGAGAAGATCATGGGCTTCGGCCACCGTGTCTACAAGAATGGTGACTCCCGGGTGCCGACGATGCGCGCCGCGCTCGGCGACATCGCGCGGGTGCGCGATGGGCGAACCTGGCTTGAGATCTACAAGGTCCTCGAGAACGAGATGAATGCCGCCACCGGTATCAAGCCCAATCTTGACTTCCCAACCGGACCTGCCTACTACCTGATGGGCTTCGACATCCCCAGTTTCACACCGATTTTCGTGATGAGCCGCATCACGGGGTGGACAGCCCACATCATGGAGCAAGCCGCGGCGAACGCACTCATCCGGCCGCTGAGCGAGTACTCCGGTAAGCCACAGCGGTCGCTGGCGTCCTAATTCTCGACGATCACCGAGGCACTTTCCCAGTAGCCACCCTGCCCAGGGACCGCCAGGACCCCGATGACACGATCGCGTGGCGGTCTATCTGGACAGTGCTCGGTGACTCGCACATCGAATCGATATGCAGGCAACGGCAACTGATGGATGATCGTGGTGGGCTGTACTCCCCGGTCCTTCATGGACATCAGCCGCAGGGTGCAGCCAGGTGCCGGCATCGCCGCCGCTATCCGCTTGTCCAGCTCGACGTTCTCGGCGGTTGGCTCAGTGATATCCCGAGCGTGTTTGATGAGGCCAAGCCTGTTGGCATCACGGCTGTTTAGCCCCGCCACGACGCGCTGCGCGGCGAGCCGCTGCTGGTCCGCCGGATACTCGGCTTGCCCAGGGTGGTGACTAGCTTCGAGCGCGGTGCCATAGACGCATGCGGTCACGACTACTTCCACGAGCACTATCACCAGAGCCAGGAGTGCCCACTTCCACACCTTTCCCATCTACAGCTCGATCACGAATGCTGACGGGGTCCAGTACCCGCCTTCGGTGGGCCTGGCAATCACCCCGATGGTGCGCGGCAACGGCGGCTTGTCCGGGCAGTGTTCGGTGAGCAGCATGTCGAACCGGTGGGTCCGCGAGATGCCCCACGGAAATGTCTTGCCACCCTGCTCACCGAGGTCGGCGACCGCATCGAACGTGTATTGGCATCCGGGAAGCGGCATCGCAGCCTGAATGAGCCTGTCCAGTTGGGCATTCGCTGCTGCTTCCCTCGGGTCCCCACGGCTCACCCGGGCCGTCGAAAAAACCATCGCCGGGGCATGGGTGTTCAAATCGGCGACCAATTCCCGAGCCTGCAGCTCCTGCCGTTCGGCCGTGTACTCCTTCAACTGGCCTTGCGCGAGATCCTCGGCTTTCACCCATCGGATCGTCAGCACCACGGGGGCAATCAATGCAGCCGCCACTACGACGGCGATCAGTCCATGTCGTATCCATTTCCGCGGTCCGCTGATAATCGGGCCGGCGGATTCGGCCACCTGTTCGTCATCCACCATGACGTCCCCCTCTGTGCGCCTTCAGTCACAGAGTAGACGCACAAACAGCTCCTCCGGTGGCGCTGCGGACCTGTCGATGGTCTCGAACGCGGTGTAGAAGCCGCAATGCTCGGTGCGGCTGACCTGCAAGGCTTCCCCGGCGACAATCCCGCCGCCACACTCGCAACCTTCTGTCGACAGCCGCGGATCGCAGAGATCCACGACAACGCGATCGCCCACGACAGGCAGCGTCGATCCGAACACCTCGGGTGGCCCGGTGAGGTGGATGGTTCGGGCCGCACAGTCCCGCTTCTCCCGCAGAGCCAGCACCTCAGCCTCGGAGGGTTCCATAACCGACCTGACCCGCAGCCCCACAACGGCTCCCGAGATCGTTCGGCGTCCAATTTCACCCGTCGGCGGCCTCTCGGGCCATCGTGTCGCAAGCTCCACGGGTCTGTACTGAAACGATGACGGCCGGTGCCGCATGCAACCGGACTCATCCAGGTAAGTGATGCCGGATACGTCGTACAGCTCCTCGACGACTCCCGACAGGCGCGGCCAACTTTGATCCTCATGCCATGTGGCCCAAAGGATTACCAGAGCCTCAGCAGGATCACCGAGGTCTGGATCCCACGCCGCGCAGCCGTAAGGAAACCTGACAATCTCGCGATCCGCCTCCCAATCGACAGCGGACGCCGTTGCTAACAGATAGCCATCCCCCGCAGGGTGCGCAGAGACCTGCCATTCGACGGACTGACCCAGCTCGGGAGTCCGGCCGCAGCACTGATACTCCCAATGTGTAATACCAAGATATACAAGAGATTCATTCCGAGTGGGAATCTTGTTGAGCACTCACAGCACCGGGTGTTAGACGGACGGAGCACGAACGCTCCGGACCCGGTGTACCTCCAAGGAGGTTAGCCAGCGTCACCGCTGGACGTCAATACCCCCTCATTCGGGCCGCGATAACAGTCCGCCCACCCACCAGTCCCTTGGCTCGCCCGCTTGGTAGGCCCGCCGCCGCAGCAGCCCCTCCACCTGGAACCCGAGGGCCTCCGCGACGGCGCGTGAACCGGTGTTTCCGACGACAGCCCACCAATCGATCCGGTGGATGTCCAGCTCATCAAATCCCCACTGGCACAACCTTCGAGCCGCCTCAACTGTGAGCCCCTGACGGCGGTACTTGGGGGCCGCCCAATAGCCAAGATCCACTACCCCGCGCTCCAGACACTTGAGCACGCAGGTGCCCACAAGTTCGCCGGTGGCCGCCAGATAGAAGCCCAACCCGTATTGCACCCCATTCGCCCATCCGGCAGTCGACGCTGCAACGAACCGCCGTGCATCTTCGGCCGTGTAAGGCGAGGGCACTGGAACGTACCGCGCGATCAGCGGGTCGTTACAGGCCTCCGCCAATGAGGCTTCATCAGCAGGCGTCACACAGCGCAACAGCAGCCGCTCCGTGTGCAAGGTAGCGGGCTCCATGGCGTCAGTCTCAACGGCAGAGTCCCGTCAGTCAAAGGATTTCGGAGCACACAAACAAGTGCCCGCCTATGAGCGGCATTCGATCCAATGCTGTGTTGTCGCTCGTAGCCGGGCACATGTCATGTTGGTCCGCCGCCGGACTTCGGTCAGGACATCTGGTCCGGCGCCCAGTAGCCGAGCATCTCGGCGAAGGTTTCAAACGCCGGCCTGGCAAGACCGTACGGCGCTTCGAAGTGCAGACTCAATGGGAATCCGAGCTCCGCCACGCCATCGATGACGCGTTTGTAGAGATCGACAAGTCGGCGCCGCCTGACATCGGGTTCACAGCCGGCGAGTGACCGGACGAAGGCCTGCTCCTGCGCGACGGCCTCGTTTCCAGGGTCCTGAATAAGCCAATTGATGAGGCTCACTTTGGATTCCATCTTGGCAACAAACCCAAAAGACAACAAGATCTCGGGCCGATGATCACTGGTGCGGGCGAACTCACGCAGAAAACCAACTACCGCATCGGAATACAGCAGCTGGGTCATGCCGAAGGTGGCACCCTTGTCGCATTTGAAGGAGAACCTGCCCTGTTCCCCCGCCCGCGTGGGGATCAGAATCGCACCCCTGTTCACCACAAGGTCATCGAACTTGGACAGCGCATCGGTCGGCGGGATTCCCTCCCCATCACCATCGTTCATGGTGCGGGGCACACCCACGAAGATCACGCCGTCGAACCCGGCACTGCCGAGACCCGTCAGGCGATTCCGCAGCGACGTCTCATCCGAGAAGGAGGTGACCTGCGTGCACAACCCGCGCATACCGGGAATCTCAGACTGAACGATCGACCAGTAGTCGACAACATCCAGTTTGGGCTTCATTTCCAGCGGCCGGTCACCGTCTTCCACGATCATCGACGGAATCATGACGTGGCGGATGCGTCCTTCGATGCCGGTCTCGGCCGAGAACTGCACCAGCTTCCGCAGTTCCTCCGACCCGCGGTCGAGTCCGCCCTCGACGTTGGGTGGCACCAACTCCAGCGCAATGGTCTTCAAGGGCACGAGGTACCTCCAGAACTTTCCTGACCAAGATCGGTCAACCAGACGATCGTAGCGGCGGCATCATCTGCCGAGGACCGCTGACGCTGGGGTGTGGAACGGGCTTCGATCGTTCCACACCCCGGCGAGACAAGGGTTTACGCCCCGGCGCGAACCTCGGCGGCCGCGACCACCAGGTTTCTCAGCGAGGCGGTCACCTCATCAACCTTCCGGGTCTTCAGACCGCAGTCCGGGTTGACCCAAAGACGCTGAGCCGGAACGGCCTTCAACGCCTCGCGGAGCGAGTCCGCCATTTCCTCACTGGACGGAACCCGCGGCGAATGGATGTCGTACACACCCGGCCCCACACTATTGGAAAACCCGATCGCGTTGAGGTCGCCGAGCACCTCCATATGCGAGCGCGCCGCCTCAATCGACGTGACGTCGGCATCCAGATCCGCGATGGCGCCGATCACCTCGCCGAACTCCGAGTAGCACAGATGCGTGTGGATCTGTGTCGCATCGGACACGCCCGAGGTCGACAAACGGAAGGCCCCGACAGCCCAGTCCAGGTACGCCCGCTTGTCGGCATCGCGCAGCGGTAGCAGTTCGCGCAGCGCGGGCTCGTCCACCTGGATGATGGCGATCCCGGCGTTCTGCAGGTCGACCGTCTCGTCCCGGATAGCCAGAGCGATCTGATTTGCAGTGTCCCCCAACGGCTGATCATCGCGTACGAACGACCACGCGAGGATGGTCACCGGCCCGGTCAGCATGCCCTTGACATGCTTCGCGGTCAGCGACTGGGCATAGGTGGCCCACTCAACGGTCATCGGGTTCTGCCGTGCCACATCGCCGTACAGAATCGGCGGACGCACGCAGCGGCTGCCGTAGGACTGCACCCAACCATTCTGGGTGGCAAAGAAGCCGTCCAGCTGCTCGGCGAAGTACTGCACCATATCGTTGCGCTCTGGCTCGCCATGCACCAGCACGTCCAGGCCCAGGTCCTCTTGCAGTGCAATGACATCGGCCACCTCGGCACGCATCCGCCGCAAGTATTCTGCGTCGTCGATCTCCCCCTTGGTGAGGGCCTGACGCGCCTTACGGATCTCGACGGTCTGCGGGAAGGACCCGATGGTGGTCGTCGGCAGTTCAGGCAGCTTCAGCCGTTCATCCTGGCTGCGGCGACGCTCCGCCGCATCGCCACGCGAAACACCAGCGGCCAGAATCGAATCCAGACGATCCCGGATCTGGCCGTTGTTCAGACGCGGGTCCGCCTTACGTGATTCGACGGCCGCGTTGGAGGCCGCAATCTGTTCAGCAACTGCGCCACGACCTTCGTTCAGTGCCCGCGACAAGATGACGACTTCCTGGACCTTCTCATCGGCGAAGGCCAACCAACTCCGCAGCCGATCATCGAGCTCGGTCTCGGGCTCCAGCGAGTACGGCACGTGCAGCGTGGAGCAGGACGTAGCGACAGCCACCGACTTCGCGCTTCCCCGCAGCGTGGCAAGCGTATTCAACGCCGACTCCAGGTTGGTGCGCCAAATGTTCCGCCCGTCGACAACGCCTGCCACCAGGGTCTTTCCGGCAAGTTCCGGTACCGACGCCACGCCTGACGCCGATCCGTAGATCAGGTCAACACCGATCGCCTCAACCGGAGTGCGCGCCAACGCAGGTAGGGCCGCACCGAGGTCGCCGAAGTAGGTGGCAACGAAGATGGCCGGTCGGTCGGCAACCGTACCGAGGCGGCCGTACACCCGCTCGGCAAGCTCCGGGCCATTCGGCAGGATGTCGGTGACGAGCACCGGCTCGTCGATCTGGACCCAGGTAACGCCGGCCTCGGCAAGCTGCACCAGTAGTTGCTCGTAGAGCGCGGCCACTTCGTCAATGCGCTCGATAGGCGCATTCGCACCGTCGACCGACTTACTCAGCGCCAGGAAGGTGATCGGCCCGACGACTACCGGACGCGCGGGAATGTTCAGCGCCTGAGCCTCTTTCAGCTCACCGAACAGCTTTGCCGGATTGAGCTCAAACTTGGTGTCCGGCCCGATCTCCGGCACCAGGTAGTGGTAGTTAGTGTCGAACCACTTGGTCATTTCCAGCGGCGTGACATCGGCATTGCCGCGCGCGGCGGCGAAATAGCGATCGAGGTCGTCGGCGATGCCGGCAACACGCGGCGGCAGCGCGCCCAGCATCACCGCGGTGTCGAGTACCTGGTCGTAGTAGGAAAAGGTGTTCACCGGAACGGAATCCAGCCCGGCGGTGGCCAACGCGGTCCAGTTGTCGCGGCGCAATCCGGCGGCGACGGTCTCCAGCTCGGTACGGGTGGTGCGGCCAGCCCAGAAACTCTCGGTGGCCCTCTTGAGCTCACGCCGCGGCCCAATGCGCGCGGAACCGAGGGTGGTGACGGTAAATGGTTGTGCAGTCATGAGCAGTCCTTCATCCACAGCGGGGTGGGCCACCGCCAGGGGACGAAGAACCGAGCACGGCACCACCGATACGCATATCTGTTCGGTGAAACCGATTCGGCCATACGCCCATTCCGCGAGGCGATGATCCGTCGGGTGCGGCGCACCCGACACAACTGGCAGGTCTTCGGACTTACAGGCGTTACCCGGGCTCAGGTTTTCCTACGGGCCGTCGCTTCCCAGGTCAGTGGTGCTCAACCCAGTGCATAAGACGGCGATCGTTCCTGCATACCGCTGCGGGACAGTCCCGGATTCTCACCGGGTTCCCTCTCATGACGGATCCCGCGGGACCTGTCATTCGATGCCAGCAGTGACCCCGGACGAACCCGAGCCACTCCTAGCAGACCAGCTGCATCTTCATCATATGCGCGCTACCCAATCCAATTATTAGCGACTATTCTCTATTATTGTGATCACCCTGGATCAAGCCCAACAGGTTCTCGATGCGCAGCCCTTCAGCCGGCTCCTGGGCACATCCATCGGCCGAATCGACGAATCGGGAATTCAGCTCGTCCTCGATATCCGCGACGAGCTGCGCCAGCAGAGCGGATTCATTCACGGCGGGGTGCTGAGCTACCTCGCCGACAACGCCATCACCTACGCGTGCGCACTGGGTCTGGGCGGCGACATCGTCACCAGCGGATACACCATCGAATACGTGTCCCCAGCACGTGACGGCGCGCGCCTTCTCGCCGATGCATCTCTGGTCAGTTCCGGACGAACCAAGGCCCTCGGTCGCTGCGAGATCTCCGTCGAGGACCACGACGGCAATACCAAGCTTGTCGCGGTAGCCCAAGGCACGAGCATGGTTCGGCCTAGTGGTTCGGCCTAGTGGGGCGTAAGCCGCAGTACACCACCGACGACATCCTCGACGCGGCGCTGGGCTTGGTGACCTCGGCCGGCCCCTCGGCCGCCACCGCGACCGCCGTTGGCAAGGTGCTTGGCGCCCCGTCGGGTTCGGTGTATCACCGGTTCGCCAGCCGCGATGAGCTCATGGCTCGCCTCTGGCTGCGTTCGATTACCCGCTACCAGGACGGGCTTCTCGCGGCGCTCGCCCTGCCCGATGCCGAGATTGCGCTGCACGCGGCGATCGACCATGCCTTCGACTGGACTCAGGAGAACCGCAACGAGGCGCAGCTGCTCCTTCAATACGACAAGGCCGATCTGGTCGCCCATTGGCCCAATACCCTCGCGGCCGAGCTCAAGGCGCTCAACGCACGGGTGCGGAAATCCTTGCGCGAGTTCACCGAACGCCGATATGGCTCGGTAACTCCCGAACTGCTCGACAAGGTGATGTTCGCGCTGATCGATATGCCGTACGCGGCGGTTCGCCGGCACCTACCCGATAGGGGTGAGCCCGCGCCGTGGTTGCGCGAGTTCATCCATGCCGGCGCACAGAACCTTCTCTCGGGAGCAGAGAAGGCCTAGACCGTCGCGTACTTCTGGCGCAGGGCCTTCTTGTCCAACTTGCCCAGCGCCGTCAGCGGCAGCGACTCGGCGATGATCACATGCTTGGGCGACTGCACCGAGCCCTTGCGTTCCTTCACCGCGGCCTGAATCTCCGATGTCATCTTGGAAACCGCCGCGTCATCGGCGGACGCATCGGAACGAAGCACCACGATCGCGGTGACCGCCTCGCCCCACTTCTCGTCCGGTACGCCGATGACACCGACCTGGGCGACCGACGGATGTTCGGCGACAACGTCCTCCACCTCACGGGGAAATACGTTGAAGCCGCCGGTGACGATCATGTCCTTGGTGCGGTCGACGATGAACCAGAAGCCGTCCTCGTCCTCTCGTGCGATATCGCCGGTGCGCAGCCAGCCGTTCTTGAAGGTGTCGGCGGTCTGCTCGGGCAACTCCCAGTAGCCGCCCGCCACCAACGGTCCGGCCACGCAGATCTCGCCGGGCTCGCCCTGCTTGACCGGCTTGTCGTTCTCGTCAAGAAGCGCGGTCCGCAGGAACGCCGAAGGCCGGCCACAACTGGAGAGCCGCTTGGCATCGTGGTCACCCTTGGCCAGGTAACTGATCACCATGGGCGCCTCGGACTGACCGAAGTACTGCGCGAAGATCGGTCCGAATCGCTCGATGGCCTCCGCCAACCGCACCGGGTTGATCGCCGAGGCGCCGTAGTAGACGGTCTGCAGCGAGGACAGATCGCGGGTGTGCGAATCCGGGTGATCCATCAGCGCGTAGATCATCGACGGCACCAACATGGTGGCGGTGATCTTGTGCTCCTCGATCGCGGCCAGCACGGCAGCCGCGTCGAACTTGGGCAGCACCACCATGGAGCCGCCCTTCATCAGGGTCGGCATGAAGAAGGCGGCACCGGCATGTGAAAGCGGGGTACACATCAGGAATTTGGGACGCTCCGGCCATTCCCATTCGGCCAGCTGGATCTGCGTCATGGTCAGGATGGACTGCGAGGTCCCGATGACGCCCTTGGGCTTGCCGGTTGTCCCGCCCGTGTAGGTGAGGCCGTTGATGTGGTCCGGTGACAGATTGGTCGGCGTCAGGGGCTTCGCCTCGAAATCCTTGGCTGCCGCGACCAAATCATGTCCGACCGCGGCGAGTTCCGGCGGCACCGGCCCGAGCGTCAGCACGCGGGTCAGGGTCGGAACCTTCTCCACCAGGGCAGCAGCCCGCTCCACGAATTGCGGCGTCGGGTCGATGACGAGTGTGGTGATCTTGGCGTCCGCCAGCACGTACGCGTGGTCGTCCAGTGATCCCATCGGATGCAACGCGGTGCGGCGAGTGCCCAGCAGCTGCCCCGCCCCAATCACCAGCAGCACCTCGGGTCGGTTGAGGGCCAGCATGCCCTGACCGTCGGTCGTATCCGGCACCAAGGACGTGAACGCCTGGATGTACCTGCTGATCTCGTCGGCCATCTGCGCACCGGTCAAGGTGACGTCGCCGAGCACCAACGCGGGCGCATTGGCGTTCCGCTTGAGTGCGGAAACCAGCAGGTGCCCGGAGTTGATCGACCCGTGCAGCGGGTCAAATGGATCAGGCATCGCACTCCTTGTTGAATCGTCGCAGATCAGCCACTCCGCTCGACGGTAGAACATGTTCTAGTTTTGGGCAAGAACGCACCTGCGCACCGAAACCGATGTTGTGGCGGTTTCGTCTCCCACATATTCGCCACAACCTCGGTTTCGACGGCTGCGACAGCCCGCTACGGCGTCAGCAGTCGGATCGGATTGCCGGTGCAGTAGGCCGCGATGTCCTCCACAATCTCGCGGTAGAACAGCCCCATCAGATCCTTCGTCACGTAGCCGAGGTGTGGGGTCAGCAGCGTGTTCGGGAGCGCGGCGAGCGGATGGCCCGGAGGGAGCGGCTCCTGTGCGTAGACATCGAGTGCCGCGCCGCGAATCTGCCTGCTACGCAATGCCTCGATGAGGGCGGGCTCATCGACGAGACCACCCCGGGAGGTATTGACCAGCACCGCATCGGGTTTCATCAGCGCCAATTCGTCCTTCCCGACGATCCCTCGGGTGGATTCGGCGAGCACCAGATGCAGGGACACCACGTCCGCGGTGGCCAGCAGCGTCTCCCGGTCCACCCGCTGCACGCCGGCACGCTCGGCCCGTTCATCGGTGAGGTTGGGGCTCCAGCCGATCACATTCATGCCGAACGCGTTTCCCACTGCCGCAACCCGACGGCCGATACGACCGAGGCCCACCAGTCCCAGCGTCGCTCCGGCCAGATCGGTACCGACCGTCGTCTGCCACCGGCCGTACCGCAGCGCCCGATCCTCGGCAATGAGATGGCGCTGCAGCCCAAGGATTAGCGCCCAGGTCAGCTCGACTGTGGGCGTGATCGACCCGCCGGTTCCCGACACCACGATCCCGCGGTCCAGGGCGGCGGCGACGTCTATGGCCGCATTGAAGGGACCCGTCGTCACCAGCAGCCGAAGATCCGGCAGCCGCGCCAACAGGTCACGATCGATGCGGGTGCGTTCCCGCATCGCGACCACAACCTCGTGACCGACAAGCGCGTCGGCCAGCCGATCACCTGGCGGGATGTGCTCCCGGATCGACGTCACCCGCACTCGCCGCGGAATGCTGGACCAATCGACGCTGTCCGCCAGACCCTGATAGTCGTCCAGAACCGCGATGCGCATCAGTACGCGTTCGGGTCGTTCTGCACCTGCACCGGCACCGGATGCCGGTACAGGTTGGCAGCGTTCTCCCATGTCAGCTTCTTGACGACGTCTGCCGGTAACCAACCGATTTCCTCGTGGATGACGCGCTGCGTGTGCGGCCACGTCGAGTCGCAGTGCGGGTAGTCCGCCTCCAACATGATGTTCTCGGTGCCGATGCGCTCGTGCTGGATGAAGGAGGATTGGTCCTCCACCGCGCAGAACCAGAAGTTCCTCGTGAACACCTCGGCCGGGGACAATGTTTCGCCGAGCGCCTTCCACGTCCCGTACATCTCGTGATAGCTCAGCATGTGATCGAGCCGGTCCAGAAGACCAGCCACCCAGCCGATTCCGCCCTCGGACAGGCAGATCTTCAGGTCCGGGTATCTGCTGGGCAGCCCCGAATACAGCCAGTCGACACCCGCCGAGATGGCGTAGGCGAAGAACAACACACCCTGTACATCTGGGGGTGCGTCGTCGGTGGTGGACGGCGCCGACCCCGACGAGCCGATGTGCAGGTTCACCACCGTTCCCGTTTCTGCGCAGGCCGCCATCATCGGTTCCCAGTAACCGGAATGAATTGACGGCAGCCCCAACATCGCCGGATTCTCGCTGAATGTCACGGCGTGAAAGCCTCTTTCGGCGTTCTCGCGGATCATCTGCGCACCCACCTCAGGGTCCAGCAGCCACGGCAGCTGACACGGAATGATCCGTCCCGGGTAAGAGCCCGCCCATACCTCGTGGTGCCAATCGTTCCAGGCGCGTACCGAGGCCATCGCGAGGTCGCGGTCCTTGGTAACCAACTGCAGTCGCTGGCCGGCGAACCCCGGCAGGAACGACGGGAAGTTCAGCGAGGCGTACACCCCGTTGAGGTCCATGTCCTTCACCCGCTCGTGGATATCCCAGGCACCCCTGCGCATTTCATCGAACCTGGCCGGCTCGAACCCGTACTCCGAGACCGGTCTGCCCACGACGGCGTTGAAGCCGACATTGGGCAGGGCCTGCCCGTCATACATCCAGGTTTGTCCGCCGCTTTCGGTCTCAATGACCTTGGGCGCGAGGTCGGCGAATTTCGCGGGCACCCGGCCCTCGAAGGTGTCGGGCGGCTCGACAATGTGATCATCGACGGAGATCACCGTGTACAGCCGTTCGGCACGTTCGGGTTCGGGCAAGAACGTGACGACGCGCTCATCACCGGTCTGTGCGGTGGTGAAGTCGAGAGTGTTGGCAAGATCGTCCAGGGATTTCATCGGTTTCCTTGCAAGAAGTTACGACAACACGTCGGGGTCGGCTTTGATGGTCATGCGGGCGGCCCCGGCCCAATAGATATCGGCCGCGCGCTCGATGAGTGAGGCCCGCATGCCGTACATGTCGGCTCGGTCCATCTCCGAGGGCTTCCGGCCGGTAAGCATGACGTGGTACGCGAGCTTGCACACCCGCTCAACGGAGGCCGCCCGATACACCGCCTCGGCGAGGTTGCCTCCTGTCGCGATGACACCGTGATTGGCCAGGATCGTCAGGTTGACGTTTCCGATCCTCTCCACGAGATCCCTTGCCCGGGAAGGGGTATCAATCTCGCCGTCATAGACATCGATAAAGCGCATATCGTCCAGAAACAGTGCGCCCGTCTGGTGAACCAATATCGGCAGCTCCCCCAGGGCCGCGATCAGGCTGACGTAGTACGGATGGTTGTGGACGACTACACGCGCGTCGGTACGGGCCCGGTGCAGCTCGGTGTGGATGTGGATCGCCGGGGTGACATCCCACCTGCCGCGCACCACCTGCGCGTTATCGTCCACCTCGCAGATGTCCGACGCGGTGAGTTCCTGCCACCACAGTCCCCAGGGATTCACCAGCATGCCCGGCCGCCCCGCTGGCTGCCAGGTGATGTGTCCGGCCATGTTTTCCGCGAAACCTATTGTTGCCAAATGCCGGAACGCGATCGCCAGCGCCTGCTCATCGGTCAGGTCTACGCCGATCGGCGGGATCACCGACGGCCCCCAGACCTTCAGACCGCCGTCGCGCACCCTATCGGCGTTCATAATCGGCTCCCAATCGCGAACGGATATCTTCGCGCAGTAAACCTTTGGCCACCTTGCCGCCCGATGAACGCGGCAACTCGTCGAGGACGACTAGTCGCTCCGGCAGCAGCTCTTTGGAAACGCCTTGGGCCAATAGATGTTCGACGAGCGCGCCGAGGTCAATCTGCTGCAGGCTGGCCAGTTCGGCGTATACACATACCTTCTCGCCGAACACCGGATCTGGCATTGCGACCGCCGCCACCACCGCGATGGCGGGGTGCGTGGCCACCGCCTCCTCCACCTGCACCGCGCTGATGTTCTTTCCGCCGCGCACCACGAAATCGGAGGTGCGGCCGGTTACCGTCAGGTATCCATCCTCGTCGACCTCGCAGATATCGCCCATGCGCATCCAACCGTCGGGCGTGAACAATTTGTCGTGGTCCGCACCGTCGAGGTAGCCCAAGCTGGTCGCCGGCCCCTTGCAGGCCGGCTGGCCTCTGCCGCCGCCAGTCACGTCGCGATCTCCGTCGAGCAGCCGCACCGACATTTCCGGCACCACGCGCCCCGCGGTACGCAGCCGGCGTTCGCGCGTGTCGTGCAATGTAGTGCCGCTGAGCAGACCGGTCTCATTGGATCCGTAGAACTGCAGAATCGTTGCGCCGGTGAGATCCTCGAACTCGGCGGCCCGCCGATATGGCAACGGTTCTCCACCGGTGAACACGACGCGCAACGAGCTCAGGTCGTAGTCACGGGAAGCCCTATCGGCCAAGATCATCATGAGTTGCGTACTGACACAACACAGCACGGTCACTCGGTGCCGCGCGATGGCGTTGCACACCGCCGTCGGACTGAATCGCTCAACAAGAACGGTGCTGGCACCGAGGTAGATCGGTGTGGTGTGCGTGGTCCAGATGCCGAAACCGAATGGTGTCGGGATGACGGGCAGGAACACGTCATCGGGGGTCAAAGCCCCGTTCTCCATCGCCTTCTGATGAAAGTAGTGCCACCGATTCTGGGTGTGCACCACACATTTCGGCAGTCCTGTGGTTCCCGAGGTGGAGTTGATCAAGAAGACGTCGTCGGTACCCAGCGCTTCGTGGCCGGAGAGCTCTTTCGGTATCGACTCCGTGTCAATCCGCAGACCGACGAAATCATTTTGCAAGACAAGGGTTTTCGGCGCGTTTCCGGTCTGTTCGGCAAGTTCCCGGTGTGCGGGGTCACAGATCAGTAGCCTGGGTTGAGTCGCACGCAGGATCTCGGCGGCCTCTCGCGTTCCGGCCCGAGCTCCGATGCCAACCACTGCGGCCCCACTGCGTTCCGCCGCGACGAACAGCACGTGGATGCCGACGGTGTCGGCATGCCACACCGCGACCCGATCTCCCGGCGTTACGCCCAGCCCGTGCAATTGGGCGGCAAGGGCGTCTGCCGCGAGATCGAATTCTTGCCACGACATCGGCGCATTGGGGTGATCGATGTAGGCGGGCCTATCCGGCCGAGACCGTGCAGAGCTGCGGACGGCTTGCGACAACGTCAGGTCCGACCACCAGCCCCGAGCGCGGTATCGGGCGGCCTCATCGGATGCCATACCTGAGCCCTCCGCCGTCATATCCAAATAATAAGGAAATGATGGTCGGTGTCAACGGCCAGCCGACTCCACCGCTGCCTATGCCCCGCGCCCCGCGGACTTCGTCCATGTGCGCACCATCGCCGGATCTACCACTCCGCTCCACCCCGGATAACGCTGCGCGTTCACCAGATGCGCGGCAGCGAGATCGCGTGCGCGCTGAGCGTCGCCCACGTCGATCGCGTCGATCACCTGGCGGTGATCCTCCAACACCGCACGCCGCTCCTCGACGGGGACCGCGCCATGGTCGGTTACTTGCGCAGACCAGTTTTGCTCGTGGCTCGACCACAACGCTTCCAGCGCACCCGCCAGGATGATCATCGTCTCGTTTCCGCAGTACTGGACCAGCGCCTCGTGGTACCTGCGGCTGGCCGAAGTCACCTTCTGCAGATCCTCCACCGACTCCAGCGCTTCCTCATGCAGGCGTCGCAGAACGGGCACCACCACACTCTTGCGGTCCGAGCGCTGGGCACACAGCGCGGCGCAGGCCGGTTCCACTTGCAGCAGCGCGGTGCCCACATCGGCCAGACCGACCGCCTGGGTCCCCAGCACCAGCCCCAGGGTGTACGCCACGTTTGCCGCCCGCGGTCGATGAACCACGGCGCCACCGAGTTTTCCGCGCCGTACCGTCAGGAGGCCCTCGGCCTCCAGAATGCGCATGGCCTCGCGCAGCGACGGCTTACTGACGTGGTACTGCACCAGCAATTCGTCTTCCTTGGGCAGGATGCTGCCGTCAGCCAGCTCACCGGCAAGGATCCGTCCCCGTAATTGGTCCGCTACCTGCTCGGCAAGCCGCTGAAAGCGAACGATCGGCTCCCGCACGCATCGAGTGTGCCAGAACAGGGCGCCTAAGCCGGGGCACCGCGCTTCTTTCTCTTGAATCCAAATGATTTGTATCGTAGCGTGAGCCGGGTCACCTAGGTTCGGCACGATGGACGGTTCATGGACGATGGTCTTCGCGCAAGCGGCTCATCCACACACGACGGTCTTCGCGCAAGCGGCTCATCCACACAGCAGTGGACTATCGGCGCGGTCACCATTCACTCGGTGCTGGAGGCGGTGATCCCCACTCGTCCTGAGCGCTTGTTCCGAGAACTTCCCGCCGAGCTGCCGCCGTCGTTGTCGCCCCACTACGTAGACGATGCGGGCTTGCTGTCGGTTGCGATCCAATCCTTCTTCATCGAATGCGGCGAAGACCTCGTTGTCGTCGACTCGTGTTTCGGCGAGGACCACGACCTTCCCTATCGACTGCCCATCGATCCCGACCAGTACGCGCGCTCGCTGGCCGCCGCCGGGTTCACCCCCGACGCCGTGACGGCCGTCGTGTGCACGCACCTGCACCTCGACCACGCCGGGCGCAACACCACCCTCGTCGACGGCGTCTGGGTGCCCACCTATCCCAACGCCGAGTACCTGATCACCGAGCCCGAATACACTTTCTGGCAAGACAATCCGGAGATGAATCGCGCCAAATCGGAAAGCGTGGAACCTCTTGCTCGGCACGACGTGCTGCGGCTGACCGATACCGACCACGCCATCACCGAGAACATCCAGCTGGTACCGACCCCCGGGCACACGCCCGGGCATTGCGCGGTGCGGGTCGAGTCGGCCGGCGCGGCGGCATTGATATGCGGCGATGTCATCCATCACCCATTGCAGATCGCCTACCCCGATATCTGTGCCTTTCCCGACGCCGATCCTGAGACGTCAGTGGCGACCCGCACCCGGCTGCTGGAACAACTCGCAACCGATCAGACATTGCTGGTCGGCACGCATTTCGCCGCACCGTCCAGCGGAACCATCAAGCGCGGCAACGAATTCTACGAGTGGGTGCCGAGCTAAGGAGAACAGCGATGACATGTCCGTTCGGAGCCGGATTCGACTTCACCGATCCGCAGCTGATCCGGCAGCGGATTCCGCACGAGGAGTTCGCGCTGCTGCGTAGGACCACGCCGGTCTGGTGGAATGCCCAGCCGCGCGGCGCCTCCGGGTACGACGACGAGGGCTACTGGGCGATCACCAAACACGCCGATATCCGGGAGGTTTCGCTACACGACGAGATCTTCTCCTCACACGCCAACACCGCCGAGATTCGCTCCGCCACCGCGCATAACCCGGACGTGCACGAACTGAGCCGCAAGAACGTCATGCTCTATCTGGACGCACCCCAACACACGAAGCTCCGGCGGATTGTCGCGCGCGGTTTCACACCACGAATCATCAACGGCCTCAAGGACGAGCTGACCAAGCAGGCGGAGGCCGTCGTGCACGCCGCCGCCGACAAGGACTCCGGAGATTTCGTCCACGACATCGCGGCCGAACTGCCACTGCTGACCATCTGCGAACTCATCGGGGTGCCCATCGAGGACAGAGAGCAGGTGTTCGCGTGGAGCAACCGGTTGCTGGCCGGCGGCAACCGAGATGATGCCGCCATCGCCGATTCCATGGCGGCGTCGGCCGAGGTGCTCGGATACGCATATCAGATGGCCGAGGACCGCACCCGCCATCCGCGCGACGATATCGCCACGGCCCTCGTCAACGCGACGGTCGATGGAGAAGCCTTGACACCCTTGGAGTTCGGCTACTACGTGATGATGCTGATGGTGGCCGGCAACGAGACCACACGGAATGCGACCACCCACGGGATGCAGGCCTTCTTCGACCACCCGGAACAGTGGGAGCTGTTCGTGCGCCAGCGCCCTGCCTCCGCGGCCGACGAGGTGGTGCGCTGGTCCACTCCCATCACCTGCTTTCAGCGCACTGCCGTGCAGGACACCCAGATCGGCGGTGTCACCATCGCCCGGGGCGAGCGCGTCGGGATGTTCTACAGTTCAGGAAACTACGACGAAGAGGTCTTTGCCGAACCGTTCACCTTCGACATCCTTCGAGACCCCAATCCGCACTTGGGATTCGGCGGTCACGGTGCCCACTATTGCATCGGAGCCAACCTCGCACGCCTGGAGATCGACTTGATCTTCAATGCCATCGCCGATATCGCACCACGCATCGCACCCACCGGCGCCCCGGCGCGGGCCGCACTGCCCTGGGTCAACGGCATCGAGTCGTTACCCGTCCGGTACGGGTAACGGTCAGAATGCAGTAAATCCCTTGGCCCGCTGCGTGTCCCGCGGTCCCCACAGCGTCGAGGAGACCTCCGCACGCACCAGCGGAATCACCTCTTCGGCGAATCGGCGCAGCGTGTCCTGCTGTTCCTCGAAATCCGCCTCGGCGCTCAGCGCGATCGATTGGAAATCGTGACCAAAAGCCTCGTGCCACTCCAGGATCTTCTCGGCCACGCGCTCGGGCGATCCTGCCAGCACCGGGCCGCGATCGGCAGCGTCCTCAATAGACTCGAAGGACGGGAACTTGCCCACGGCCTTCGGGTGATCCTTGAGCGTGGCCCACTGTGCGAGTCGCGCCTCATAGATCGGCCGGTATTGCGCTATCGCCTGCTCGGTGGTGTCGGCCAGGTACAGCCCGCCCGAGCCGGCACCGACATACTGCCGCGCCGGATCGTGCCCATGTTTCGCGTACAGCTCGCGGTATCTGTCGATCAGAACCTTGTAGTTTTCCTTGGGCTGCAAGGCATTCGCGGTGACGATCGGGTCGCCCCATTTGGCGGCGAGTTCGACGGCGAATGTCGAGGTCGCCGACCCGTGCCAGATCCGGAACGGCCCGTCGTAGGGCCGGGGCAAGGTGGTGGCGTCGGTCAGCGGATGCCGGTGCGCGCCCGTCCAATCGACGTTTTCCTCTCGAAGTAGACGCCGCAGCAGCTCATAATTCTCCTGCAGGTATTCGTACTGCTTGGCGATGTCGAGACCCATCAACGGGTATTGACGGTCTTCATTGCCCTTGCCGATGACGATCTCCAGACGACCGCGGCTCAACTGGTCGATGGTGGCGAAGTCCTCGGCGGCACGCACCGGGTCCAGCAGGGACAGCACCGTGACGCCGGTGGACAACAGGATTCGGTGGGTCGCGGCGGCTACGGCACCCAGCAGCACCGTCGGCGCCGAGGACAGCACGTCACCCGCGTGCCGTTCCCCGACGGCGAAGGAATCGAAGCCCAGGCTCTCGGCCAGTACAGCCGTCTCTACGACGCGGTTCAACCTGTCGGCTGCTGGAAGCAGCGCCCCGCTGGCGGGATCGGGCAGATGGAAGACGATATCGAGCAGCTGAAACCGCACGCTCTTCAGTATGAGTCGGCGGCCCGTCCACTGGCTCGGGCAGGATGAAGCTGTGACCGGGACATCTACAGGAATCACCGCACTTCACGGCGTCATTATTGACACACCGAATCGCGATGAGGCGAAGGCGGCGTACGCGCGATTGTTCGGAGTGCCGGACGTGCATCCACAACTGGAGCTGGGCCTGCCGTCCTGGGCCTCCGCTCCCGGCCTGGCCTTCGCCACCGAATCGCTGGACGAGACCGCGCGAGTGCTGGCACGCCGAGGGCTCGAGCTCACACCGTCGGCGGGATACCGCAGCGGTGTCGCTAACGGGCTCACATACGGCTTCACCCTCGCCTCACCGAACCAACCGGTCGCCGAAGCCGACGCACGGGAGATCGATCACCTGGTACTCGTTTCCCCTAACCGCGACCGGATCATCGCAACGTTGTGCGGACGACTCGGCTTCGATCTGCGTTTGGATCGCCAGCAGCCGTGGGGTGTGCACCAATTGTTCTTCCGCTGCGCCGGTCTGGTGGTTGAGGTGGTGTTGAGTGGCGACGACCCTGCCGGCCCGGACGCGCTGTGGGGAATCGCCTGGCGCACCGCCGATATCGAGGCCTCACATGCTCGCCTGACGGCAGCCAATGTCACGATCAGTGACATCCGCGACGGTCATAAGCCCGGAACGCGGGTCGCCACCGTCAAAGATCGAGGGCTGGCGGCGCCCACGATACTGATCGAACAGCGCTAGCTTGGTTGTCATGACGACTCCGAACCCCGGAAGCTGGCAACCCGATCCCGACGGACGGTTCGAGTTCCGGTGGCACGACGGCCAGCGCTGGACCGATCAGGTCGCGCACCAGGGGAAGGTCAGCGCTGTTCCGTTGGGTGGCGCCGCGCCCGCCGAGCCGCAGTCCGCGCCTCAGGCCGCCGCGCAGCCAGCGGCTCAAGCTCAGCCCATCGGCGACGGATTCTCGGGCATCAGCGGCGAATTGGTGGACGGGCGGTTCAGCGAGAACGAGGCGAAGCCAATCTCCAACCAGAACTCCAAGCTGCTGCGAGTGCGCCTCGGAGAACCCTTCCTCGCGCGTCAGGGATCGATGGTCGCCTATCAGGGCAACGTCGACTTCTCCTTCGAGGGTGGTGGCGCAGCCAAGTTCCTGAAGAAGGCGCTGACCGGCGAGGGCCTGCCGCTGATGCGCTGCTCGGGCCAGGGCGACGTGTTTCTGGCCGAGCGGGCCTTCGATGTGCACCTGCTGAACCTGAACAACGCGGGCCTGTCGATCAGCGGGAAGAACGTGCTCGCGTTCTCGGCGGGACTGAACTGGAACATCGAGCGAGTCAAGGGCGCCAGCATGGTGACGGGCGGGCTGTTCAACACAACGCTGCGTGGCACCGGTTGGGTCGCGCTGACCACCGACGGTCCGCCGGTGGTGCTCAACGCCGCTGAGGCCCCGACCTTCGCCGATACCAATGCGGTGGTCGCATGGTCGGCGAACCTACAGACACAACTCAAGACCAGCTTCAAGGCCGGTGCCCTGATCGGCCGCGGCTCGGGCGAGGCCATTCAGGTGTCGTTCCAGGGTCAGGGGTTCGTCATCGTGCAACCGTCCGAGGGCATCCCGGTGGTCACCGCCGGCTAGGTCGCGGCGTAGAGCTCAGCACTTCCGAGAGTTCGCGCGCACCCTTGGTCACTGTGGCGATGAGCGCCTCCCGCTGCACGCGCGTCGCGCTGGGCAGCAGTGGGCCCAGCTGAAGTTCGTACGTGGCATCGGCCCCGTCGAAGATGGGCGCCGCCAGGTAACTGATCGGGAGCACCTCATCGGATACCAGTTCATCGCGCGAATACGGACGCGAGGTGAGCCGGGAGAGCTGGCGCAACAACCGTTCGCGCAGGGCCGCCTCCATCACCTCCGAACCGACCGAACCCAGCAGGTCCGAGAGCAGCTCCACCATCCCTGTGTCATCGTGGTCGGGGCGATAGACCACGAACCCGCAATCTGAAACCTGCTGCAGGAGCCGCTGGCCGGAACGCGCACTCAGTCCCCGCGCGGCGCCAAGCCACTCTGAGCGCTCGTCGGAGGAACGCCACGGCATGACCGCCGATCCCGCGGGAAATCCCAACGGGATGGTCTGGCCCACCGCGAATCCGGTGACCGCCCGAGGTCCCGCCTGCGCCTTGGCGACGATGGTCAACATCTTCGGACTGATCCGGCTGACTGTCGCCCCGGCTTGCCCCTCCTTGGCGATCCGTCCGAGCATGTCCTGAAACTCCCGGGGCATGGAGGTCTCGACGGGACAGGGTAAAGCCGGACCAATGCGATACCGAAGCTCACCATCCCGCGCCACCCACCCCGCGGCCTCCAGCTCGCCCACCACCGCGGTAGCAGTAGCACGGGAGATCCCGGTGGCCACTGCAATCTCGCTGATCGACTTGGGTTGCGTTGTAGCAGCAAGCATTTCCACGATTTGTACCACTCGAGCCGTCGGCGGTGAGGCGGCTGGCATGGATACTCCCCTCTTGCGCGATGCGAGGTCCAGGTCTACAGTGCATCGACTATTCGCCCCAAGGTAGTCGAATATTCGACACGGAGGAAGACATGATTCTGGACCGTTTCAGGCTCGACGGCAACGTCGCGGTCGTCACCGGCGCCGGCCGCGGGCTCGGTGCGGCCATCGCCGAGGCCTTCGCACAGGCCGGTGCCGACGTAGTAATCGCCTCGCGCACCGAAGCCCAGCTGCGCGAGGTCGCCGCCAAGGTGGAGGCGGTAGGCCGTCAGGCCGAGGTTGTTGTCGCCGATCTCTCGGATACCGACGCATCCGCCTCCCTCGCACAGAAAGCGATCGATCGGTTCGGGCGCCTCGACATCGTCGTCAACAACGTGGGTGGCACTATGCCGAAACCCTTCCTGGACACCACCATCGAAGACCTCGCCGAGGGCTTCTCCTTCAACGTCCTCAACGGCCATGCGCTGCTGCGTGCCGCAGTCCCGCACCTGCTCAAATCCGATAACGCCTCGGTCATCAACATCACCTCCACCATGGGACGTGTGCCCGGGCGCGCCTTCCTCTCCTACTGCACCGCCAAGGGCGCCCTGGCCCACTACACGCGCACCGCCGCAATGGATCTGAGCCCCAAGATTCGCGTCAACGGCATCGCCCCCGGTTCCATCCTCACCTCCGCGTTAGAGGTGGTGGCAAGCAACGACGAGATGCGCGGAACCCTGGAGAAAAACACGCCGCTGCATCGGTTGGGCGACCCGACCGACATTGCCGCCGCCGCGGTGTACCTCGCATCACCGGCCGGCAGCTTTCTGACCGGCAAGGTCCTCGAAGTCGACGGCGGCCTCATCGCCCCGAACCTCGACATCCCCCTCCCGGACCTCGCATGAGCAGGGCACGCGTAGCCGTTTGGGGCACAGGCAATGTCGGCCAGCATGCGCTGGCCGGCGTGATCACCGACCCGAACATGGAGCTCGTCGGGGTATGGGTCTCCGGACCGAACAAGGCCGGCAAGGACGCGGGCGAAATCGCCGGGCTCAACATCACCACCGGCATTGCCGCGACCAGCGACGCCGCCGAGATCCTGGCCCTCAAGCCCGACTGCGTGGTGTACACGGCGATGACCGACAACCGGCTGATGGAGGCCCTCGAGGACCTGCGATCGATCCTTGCCGCCGGAATCAACATCGCGGCCAGCGCGCCGGTGTTCCTGCAGTATCCGTGGGGTGTACTGCCGGAGAACATGCTGGAGCCCATCGAAACCGCAGCACGCGAGGGTAATTCGTCAATCTTTATCGGCGGTATCGATCCCGGGTTCGCCAACGACCTGCTGCCGTTGGCCCTGATGGGTACCTGCCAGCGCATCGACGAGGTGCGCTGCATCGAGATCGTCGACTACGCCACCTACGACAGCGCTACGGTGATGTTCGACGTTATGGGATTCGGCAAGCCGATGGACGAGACGCCGATGCTGCTGCAACCCGGGGTACTGTCCCTGGCCTGGGGTTCGGTGGTGCGCCAGCTCGCGGCGGGTCTGGGCGTCGAATTGGACGAAGTCACCGAGACTTATGAAAAGCTGCCTGCACCCGAGGATTTCGAAATCTCCTCGGGGCACATCCCGGCCGGCACCATGGCGGCACTGCATTTCCAGGTGCGCGGCATGAAGGACGGCAAGCCCGTGACGGTCCTCGAGCACTTCACCCGGCTACGCGAGGATCTTGCTCCCGATTGGCCGCAGCCTGCGCATGAGGGCGGCACCTACCGCGTCGAGATCACCGGCGAGCCCAGCTACATCCTGGACCTGGGCTCGTTCAGCGCACGCGGGGATCACAACTACGCCAACCTGATCGCGACGGCGATGCGTGTGGTGAATGCAGTCCCGGCGGTCGTTGCGGCCGATGCCGGCGTCCGGACCACGCTGGATCTCCCGCTGATTACGGGGAGAGGTCGGGCGGGCTGACGCTGCGGCGTCTCCGCCAGATCAGATACGAGCTAGAGAGGAAGAAGGCGCCGACACTGCCCATCAGGATCAATCCGACAAGCCCCGCCATGTCCCAGTTCGCGGCGCGAGACCCGATCCGATAGACGGTCTCTCTCGGCCCGATGGCGATGAGTTGGGTTCGTGCGGAAACGGTTTCACCCGCCGTCACGTCGTACAGATAAACGGTTCGACGGTCGTCCGTCACCCAGCCCTGCCCGGCCTTGTTCACACTGCTTCGGTTGCCATACATGTGGCCCATCGAACTTTCCGTGACGTGGACCTCCACGGTGTCGCCGTATCCGGCCTTGTAGGCGACCATGTTGATCGGGCTGGCCCCCAGGACAAGCGCCATCGCGGAAAACAGCACGCCCAAGACGGCGAAGAGCGCGATACCCGCCGGACCCCGCGCCCAGGCGGGACCGCGCCCGACTTCAGCCATGGGCGAATTCTATTGCGTGGCGCAGCCGTCGGGTGATGATCGCGGCGTGCGTCCAGTTGCCCAGCCATACAAGAATCGCGGCGGCGCCGCCGGCCAGTCCGACGGCGCCCGGAAGCAGCGAGACAATCTGCAGGGAACACCACGCCAATCCCGTTGCACGCCAGATACTTACGCTGCGGGTGCGCACCGCTGCTGATCCAACCAGGCTAGCCGCGACGTCGTTGACGATGAAGAAGTCCTCGACAAAGTTGAAGGGGATCGCGAACATCAGCCATACCGATCGCGGTGACCGAATGCGGTCTTGCTCCGGCACGCATACGAGGATCTGCTGCAGGGTGCGGCAATACAGCGCCACCAAACCGAAGAACACCACGACGGTGATCACTGCCGCAGCCGATCCGGTCGCGCTGACTTCCCCGAGGATCCCAGATCCCCACCGCGGCGCCCATACCGGTTGCAGAAGCAGCGCGACCAAAGGGATGGTGAGCACCATGGTCCACAGACGCATCAGCCGACCTTAGAGGGCCAAGGCTGACTGTTGGCCGCTACTTGGCCGGCACGTACAACCTGATGAGTTCCGTCAGGCGGCCGCCGACATCGTCGAGAGTCTCCGTCGACTGCTCCGCGATCGACATAATGACCGCTCCCTCGATCGCGGCGATCATCATTCTCGCCAGTGACCGCGCGGGAGCCCAGTCCACTCCATGGCGTGTCAGACGTTCGGTGAGAATCACTTGCCAGTCCCGAAACGCCTCGGCAGCCACTTCGGCCGCCTTGGGCGCCTCGGTACGCCCCAGCACGGCGGCCACGATCGGGCAGCCGGCCTGCATCTCAGTCTCGCCGAGTTGCGCCTTCCATAACTCGATGAACATCTCAATGCCCCGGGCAGGGTCAATCCCGTCACCCGCCGCCTGGATGATGGCCGTAAGTTGCTGCCCTGCAGTACGCGTCGCCTCGGCGACGAGTTCCTGCTTACCGCCAGGGAAGTTCAGATAGATGGTCCGCCGCGAGACACCGCTGTCCTCCAGCAGTGCATTGAGACCGGTGCCCGCGACGCCCCTGCGCCGCACCAAACCAGTCACGCTGGCGATCAATGTATCCCGTGCCGACATCCGCGTACTGCCTCCAACTTCCCGTTCGCTACACCACTCAGTCTACCGATATGCCCGCGACGTGGGCGGATATCAACAATCATTGCGGTATACCAATCAGTGTACTACCGTCGCCCACGTGCCCGCTCTACACGATCCCCTTCCACTGGCCTCGGGTCAGGTTCTCCAAAACCGGCTCATGAAGTCGGCACTCAGCGAGGGACTCGGCGATACTGCCCAGGGGCCGGACCACAGGCTCGTCGAGTTGTACCGCCGTTGGGGCACCGGCGGATTCGGCCTCGTCGTGACCGGCAATGTGATGGTCGATCGCAGTCATCTGGGCGAACCAGGGAACGTCGTCATCGAGGACGACCGTCATCTCGACGGCCTGTCCCGGTGGGCCAAAGCGACCAAGGACGGTGGCGGCCTCATCTGGATGCAGGTCAATCATCCAGGCAGGCAAGCCAACCCGCTTGCCACCAGATCCCAACCGGTGGCGCCGTCTTCGATCAAGATGAACGTCCCCGGGTGGCAGGCTCCGCGCGAGCTCCTCGACGACGAGATCGAGAACATCATCGATCGGTACGCGACCACGGCGTCGATAGCCGATGCCGCCGGGTTCGACGGTGTGCAAATCCACGGCGCACACGGCTACCTCGTAGCCCAGTTCCTTTCACCTCGCACCAACCGACGTTCCGACCGGTGGGGCGGCGACTCCGAACGACGAATGCGATTCGTCCTCGAAGTTGTGCGGCGCACCCGCGCCGCAGTAAGCCCTGGATTCTCGGTGGCCATCAAGCTCAATTCCGCGGACTTCCAGCGAGGAGGCTTCACGGAGGAAGAGTCGCGGGCAGTCATCGCGGCACTCGCCTCAGAGGAAGTCGATCTGATCGAAATCAGTGGCGGTACTTATGAATCCCCGGCAATGGAGGGCAGGCCGCTGGTCACATCGGCGTCGACCCAGGCCCGGGAGGCCTACTTCCTCGAATACGCCCGCACCGCCCGCGAGGCGGCCGGCGATGTGCCCCTCGCCGTGACGGGCGGGTTCCGTACCGAAGCCGCGATGTCCGAGGCGGTCCGGTCGGGTGACTGCGATGTCGTGGGTCTCGGGCGCCCTACCACCGTCAATCCCGAAGCCGCCGACAGCCTGCTCACGGCGCGCCAGGTACGGCTCACCGTCCCGGATGCCGCCCTCCCGATGCCGGCGTGGGTGACTAACACCGACAGAGCGAAATCTTTCCTCGCCGCACTGGAACTCCAGTGGCATAACACCCAACTGCACCGGCTCGGTGCGGGGACCAACCCGGACCCCACCATCGGCCCGTGGATCACCGCGCTGCGGCTCCTCAAAAACAATGGTGTCGACGCTTTTCGGAGAAGGAGAAGTTCATGACCGACAAGACACTGCGCAAGTTCCGCAGGGAACGCGCCATGGGGCGCTACCTGCTCAATCCGGCCGTCGGCGCCCTGACGAAGCTCGGACTGCGCACCGCACTGGCCTCCGAGCTGGAGACCACGGGCCGCAAGACCGGGCAGCTGCGGCGTGTACCGGTCTCCGTGCAGTTCGATGCCACCGGCGCCTGGGTAATCTGCCAGCACGGCACCCGCTCGGGTTGGGGCAGCAATATCGCCGCCAACCCGAATATCCGTCTGCGACAGGGAGACCGGTGGCGCACTGGCGTCGCCCAATTCCGTCCCGACGATGATGTCGTGGCCCGGGGGCGCAAGTTCGGACTCATCGGCGCCCGCGTCGTCAAGGCCCTGGAGACCACACCCGTCTCGGTGCGCATCGACTTCGCCGACTAACACCTATTGGCACAGTTGCGCAGATTTGTGCCATTGAGCTAGTCTGGCCTCATGGTCGATCAGAGCGCCATCAGTCTGGATGAAGGACTCCGCGAGGCAATCCCGATGCCCGTGGACAACAGCGACTCCGAACTTCGCCTGGGTGCGGAGTCGCTGGTCTGGAAGTTCTATGGAGACGTGCGGGGAGTCCTCGGTTTCCAGCGGCTGGCCGGGACCGAGAACTGCATCGAGCAGCTGGGCAAGGCCGTCGAGGACCACTCGGTGATCTTCAGCGACACCATCGGCCGCGCAAAACGCTCTGGCCCGCCCATCATGAAGACCATCTACTCCGCGGACCCGCAGAAGTGGGGCCGCACCATCCGCGATTTCCACAAGCCGATCAGCGGAACCATCAGCGACGGCTCGCGTTATCACGCCCTCAATCCCGAGCTCTTCTATTGGGCCCATGCAACATTCGTCGATCAGGTGCTGTACATCACCGACACCTTCATCCGGCGACTCTCCTACGACGAGAAGGTGCAAATCTTCGAGGAGAGCAAGGTCTGGTACAGCCTCTACGGCGTCAGCGCCCGCAATCAGCCGCAGACCTACGACGAGTTCGTCACCTATATGGAGGGCATGTTCGACAGGTTTGTGCCCACCAAGACGATCCTCTACGCCACGGGCTACATCCGCCAGGGCGTGCCCGGACCCAAACAGATCCCCAAGCCGATGTGGCGCGTGTTGTCGGCGCCTTTGAATGCCTTCGTCCGAACCGTGGTCGTCGGGACGCTACCCCCGCAGATGAAGGACGTCTGCCGGCTGGAGTGGAACGACAAGAAGGAACGCAACTTCCAGCGCTTCGCCAAGGTGATGCGGGCGGTGAATCCGGTGTTCAACAAGCTGCCGGTGCGCATGCTCTACCTGCCGTGGGCATCCGAGGGCTGGAGGCGCGAGGGCGTCGACCCCCGCCCGTTGCATAACCAGGCGGCATGACCATACTCGCGGGAGTGACCAGCGCCCCGCCCGCAGACGCACTGCTGGACGCCGCGCGCACCGAGTTCGAACGGCACGGGATGCGCCGCGCCAACATGGACGCCATCGCGCGCCGCGCTGGGGTGAGCCGACGAACCCTCTACCGCCGCTTCCCCACCAAGGAGGCGCTCTTCGAGCAGCTCATCGAGGCGGAGAGCGTGGCGATCTTCGGGCAGCTGGCCGTCGCCGCGCAGGGCCAGGATGCTCAGGGCGCCATCGTCGAGTGCTTCACCTTGGCCATGCGGCTCATCACTGAAAGCCAGTTGGCGAGCACCATCATCGAGAACGAACCCGAGCTGGTCATCGGGCTTAACACGCCCTCGGGCGATAAGGCCATCGTGCGCGCCAGCGCACTGGTGGCGACCTCGCTGCGACACAGCGGTGTCACCATGCCCGACGACGCCGTGCTGACCGTTTCGGAAATCCTTGTGCGCCTGGTCGCTTCACTGCTGACCAACCGCGCTGGCGTCCTCGATATCACCGACACCGCCGCCGTCCGGCGGTACGCGCAGACGTATCTGGCACGTTTGGTGTGGTGAGTCGCGGCCCTGGCTAGGCTCTGGCCATGGCCAAGTTCGCCGCGCTGATGTGCCTGTGTCTAGTCGCTCTGACCGGATGCGGAAACACGCATTCGCCGGGTCCATCGAGCAGCGCCCCGTCCACATCCACGGCCCCGTCGTCGCAGCCCCTGCCCAAGGTCGCGGGCCGCACCGTGCTGCCCATCACCGAGGTGACGAACCCGACGGGGCTGGCGGTCGATGCGGCGGGGAACGTCTACGTCGGCGACTATGACAGCAAGCGCGTCATTCAGTTCTCCCCCAGCTCGAACACCCAACGGGCACTGCCGTTCACCGACGTAGACAACATCAACGGGCTCGCAGTCGATACCGCGGGCGCCGTGTACCTGGTCGACAACATCAATCCCGATCGGGTCAAGAAGCTCTCTGCCGGAAGTTCTGCCCAGGAAGTACTGCCGTTCCCCAGCATCTCCAACCCGGCCGGCGTAGCGGTCGCCAGCGATGACACCGTCTACCTCACCGGCTACACCAACAACCAGGTGCTCGCGCTGCGCGAGGGCGCCACCAGCCCGGAGCTGCTTCCGATCTCGGGGATCGACGCGCCGGTGGGGGTGGCGGTCGATTCGCGGGGAACCGTCTACGCCGCCAGCGCGCACCAAAATCGGGTGCTGAAGCTGGAGCTGGGGAAGACAGCACCGTCCGAGCTTCCCTTCACCGGGCTGAATAACCCGTACGGCGTGGCCGTCGGCCCTAACGACGATGTCTACGTGGCAGATACCGAGAACAAACGAGTGCTGCGGCTACCCGCCGGATCGAGCACCCAGCAGGAGTTGAAGGTGCCAGATCTGAACCGTTTGAGCTGGTTGGCCGTCGACTCCGCAGGAAACATCTACGTCACCAACGACCAACAGCAGGTTCTGCAGTTGCCGTTCGGTTTCTGACCCTCAGTCGGGATCTGACTAAACTGCCTGCATGGCTACCCGGCGGCAGATGTACGCAGAACAGACCCGCTCGGACCTGCTGGACTCCGCACGCCGGCATTTCACCACCACCGGATACAACAGCGTGACCGTCGACGACATCGTCAGCAGCATCGAGGTCAGCAAGGGCACCTTCTACTACCACTTCTCCGATAAGCAGGCGATGTTCACCGCGCTGCTCACCGAATGCCTGACCGACACCGCCGATACCGTGACCACCGCCATCCGCCGCCTGGACAAGCCCGGCGCCAACGGTCCGCAGGTCGCCGCCGCCTCCGCCTGGGTGTACCTGTCGCGATCGCTCAACGATGGGACCTACCGGGAACTCATGCGCCAGGCGCCCATGGTCCTCGGCGAGGAGTCGTACCGCCATATCGACGAAACCATCGTGCTGCCGCCGTTGGTCACGCTCATGGAAACCCTTGCCGCGCGTAAAGAATTGAAGTCCGGCGTACACACACGCATGGCCGCCCGGATGCTGATGACGATGTTCGTGACCGCCAACAGCATCATCGCCGAATCCGACGATCCCGCAACGACGATGATCGAGGTCGCCGACACCATCGCCACCATGTTCAGCGGCATCGTCCTCGGCGACGTCCCCTTGTCGAAGGCCGCCGCGGCGGGGTAAGGCGTACGTTTGCGCCCGCAATTCGGGTAGCTCTACTCATGTCCCACGCCCGCGGGACTGTCATCGTGGTCGCATGAGCACATCCGAACCCGTTTCCAAGGCCACCGCGGCCTATTACATCCAGTCCGCCATCGCCTTTGGCGTGTCGTTCGGATCAACATTGTTGGGCATCGTCTACCTCCCACTGACCACCTGGCAACGCGGATTTCTCGCGGTCTGCATGGTCTTCCTGGTAACGAGCTGCTTCAACCTGGCCAAGTGTGTCCGCGACGCTCACGAGACCCAACAGGTACGGCATCGGATCGACGAGGCCAGACTCGACAAGATGTTCGTCGAACACAACCCGCTCAAGACTGCCTAGGCGCCGAGCAGCCGGTCTCCCGCGCGCAGCAGGGCGCTCGGGACCTCATGTCCGACAACCGATTGCACCACTCGGGCGGCCTCGATCGCGGCATCAAGATCCACGTCGACACCAATGTCGCTGTCCCGCAGCAGATACACCAGATCTTCGGTGGCGATATTGCCGGTGGCACCCGGCGCGAATGGACAGCCGCCGAGCCCACCGATGGACGAGTCGAGCCGTGTCACCCCGGACTGCACGGCGGCGTACGCACTGGCCAGACCGGATCCGCGGGTGTTGTGGAAATGCGCGCCCAGCGGTACCTCGCCGACGATCGGTAGCACTGCCGCAACAAGGTTCGTGACGCGCCGCGGGGTGGTAGTGCCGATGGTGTCGGCCAGCGCGTAGCGGTCGACGTTCCAGTCTCGGGCCCGGCGCAGGATGTCGAGCACCCGCCGTTCGGGGGTGGGCCCGTCGAATGGGCAGTCCCAGGAGCAGGCGACAATCACCTCCACTGTGGCACCAACATCGTGGGCCAGTGCCACGATGTCCTCGATGCGGGCGGTTGCCTCGGTGGTGCTGCATCCGACGTTGGCCTGACTGTGGCCGTCGGATGCCGAGAGAACGTACTCGATCGAGGTGAGCCCGGCCGCCAGGGCACGCTTGGCGCCATTCGGACTCGCGACCAGGGCCGAGAACTCGATATCCGGATAGTTGTGCAGCTGCGCCGACAATTCCGCCGCGTCGGCCAATGCCGGCACCTTGGAGGGCGACACGAACGCCGTCGCCTCCACCTCACGCACACCCGTGGCCGCGATCGCATCGAGCAGTTTCAGCTTGTCCGCCAACGGGATCGGCGCCTCAAGCTGCAGCCCATCCCGCAACAGCACCTCGCGGATGGTGACATGGGCAGGCAGATTCATAGCGTCCCTTCGGCCCGTAGGTTCTCGATATCATCGGCGCTCTTACCCAACAGCCCCAGATAGACGTCGTCGTTGTGCTGCCCCGGCCGTGCCGGGCCCGCGCTCCGAACACCGCCCGGAGATTCGGACAGCACCGGAACCACACCCGGCCCCAGCACCGACCGGCCGAGCGTCTCATCGAAATGCTCGACGAGCATCTCCCGCGCCTTGAGCTGCGGATCCTGCACCACGTCGGCGACGGTGTTGATGGGGCCGGCGATCACCCCGGCGGCACTGAGCACGTCGATGATGTCGCGGGGTTGGCGCCCCGCCGCCCATGCCCCGATGATCCCGTCGAGCTCGTCTTGATTACGCCCGCGGGCAACGTGATCGACGAATCGCTCATCGGAGCTCAGCTCCGGTTGGTCCATCGCCTCGCACAGCCTGCGGAACACGGTGTCCTGGTTCGCGGCGATCACCACCCAGCTGCCGTCGGCGCTCTGGTAGATGTTCGACGGCGCGATGCCCTCTAGACGGGTTCCCGACGGCCCCCGCACCACCCCACCCACGTCATAGTCAGGAATGGTGGATTCCTGTACTGCCAAACAACTTTCGGTCAGCGCCACATCGACAACCTGTCCACACCCGGTGACGGTCCGACGGTACAGCGCGGCCAGCGCGCCCTGGGCGGCGAACATCCCGGCGAGGGTGTCTCCGATCGAGAGCGCCATGCGCGGCGGGGGGCCGCCGGGGAAGCCGTTGAGATGCCGCAGGCCACTGGCCGCCTCAGCCACCGACGCGTATCCGGCCTTGTGGGCGTCGGGCCCGGTCTGCCCGTATCCGGACACGCGGACCAGAATGATGCCCCTGTTGCGTTCGGCAAGGACGTCATAGCCCAGGCCCCACTTCTCCAGCGTGCCGGGCCGGAAGTTCTCGACGATCACATCCGACTTTTCGACGAGGTCGAGGAACAGTGCGCGGCCGGATTCGGTGCGCAGATCCAGGGTGATGGCCTTCTTGTTGCGGGCGTGCACCGTCCAGAACACGTGGTGTCCGTCGACCTCCGCCTGCCCCCAGGTCCGTAGCGGATCCGGTGCGGCGGGCGGTTCGATCTTGAGCACCTCGGCGCCCATATCGCCAAGCAGCCGCCCCGCGAAAGGCCCGGCGATCAGGGTGCCCAGTTCCAGCACCCGGATCCCATCAAGAGCACCCGTCATTCCCGTGACGCTACCCCGAACCACATGGCCGCCTGGATCGTGTAACCAGTGGCACTACTTCTTCATGGGCAGATATCTGGCTGCCCGGTGAGGGATGCTCGGGACGGGACAACAGACGGTGATGACGCAACGTGATCCCACCGCCCGGCGCGGCTTGCGGGCCGTTCCGGGTGGTGGTGACCACTATCCGGACTGGCAGTCCGTGTACGCAGACAACGCCGTCTGGGTCTATCGCACCATCTTCGCGCGGGTGGGCAACAAACCGGACGCCGAAGATCTGACGACCGAAGTGTTCCTCGCCGCGCTGCGCCCGCTTCGCCTCACCGCCACCAAGGCCGAGGTGCGGGCCTATCTGCGGACGACAGCGCGCACCGTGCTGGCGGCACACTGGCGCGAAACGCTGGGCCGCGAGATCACCTCGATCCCCGATCTGCAGGACATCGCCGACCGACCGCCCGAGACCGAAGAATCCATCAGCACGGCACCGCAACACGCGAGGGCGGTCCTGGACGCACTACCGGACAACTATCGTCGAATCCTGGAACTCCGGTTCCTGCAGAGCTGTTCGATCAAGGAGTCCGCCGCAACCATGGGTGTCACCGTCGCCAACGCCAAGGTGCTGCAGCACCGCGCACTGCGTCTAGCCGCCCAGATCCACGAACAGGACCCATCATGAATCCGCGTGGGCTACGCCGCTACGTCGACGACCTACTCCGGGGACGTCGGCCCAAGGCATTTCGCCCCGACGATTTCGAGGCAGCGCAGATCCGGACCGCGATCGAGCTGCGCGCGAGTCAGCCCGGAGACGACACTCCGAGCCAAGAGTTTCTCGCCGATCTACATGAACGTCTTGCCGAGCAGATGGGTGATGCCCCAGCACCTTCCGGCCAGAAGCGGTGGCAAGCACCCACCCGTCGAACCGTCCTCGTCGGCACCTCCGCAGCCGCTGCCGCCGCCGCGGTTGCCGTCACCACCGACCGTCTGGTGGTGCGGAAGGAACAAACAGATCCGCAACAGGCCTCGGGCGAGATCGTGCCGAACACGGGCAGTTGGCAGCGCGTCGCGGCCAGCAGTGCGGTACCCGAAGGCGGGGTGCGTCCCTTCGACCTCGGATTCGTCAACGGATTCGTGCGTCGGACCGCCGGCCAGGTCGAAGCGGTCTCGGGTGTTTGCACACACCAGGGCTGCAAGCTCTGGTTCGACGGTGCGCAAGACCGGTTGCAGTGCCCGTGCCACACCACATCGTTCAGCACCGACGGGCGGGTGCTCACGCACCAACTGCCGATCGCGCCCAAGCCGCTGCCCAAGCTGGAGGTACGCGAGGCCAACGGTCATATCGAGGTATTCGCACCCGACCGTCCCGTGTAACCCGCTCCCCTATCCCTGGGTGGTAGTCCGCGACTCACCGCGGATTCGTTCATGGAAGGGGCCCTCATGCTTTTGCGCTCTCCATCGCGCTACGCCGTGCTTGTCGCGGTCGCTATCCCGCTGGCAGCGTGTTCCGGTGGCGGCAGCACATCGTCGGATGCACCGCTGTCGATCACCATTGCCTCCGATGCCAGCGGCACACCCGGGATGACCGGGCACAGCATGCCGGAGATGTCCGGCATCATGGCATCCCGCGGCAACACCCCGAGCGCGCCCGCTCCCGCCGGGCCCGCCGTCCACATCGAGAATTTCGCCTTTAACCCCGCAACGTTGACGGTGCCCGCCGGTACCACCGTCACCTGGACCAACAAGGACGAAGAGCCGCACAACGTGGTGGCCGAAGACGGATCGTTCCGCTCGCCAGGGATGGACGCTCAGGGCACCTTCTCCTACCAATTCGCCACGCCGGGCACGTACCAGTACGTATGCGGCATCCACCCCTTCATGAAGGCAACGGTGGTAGTCCAATGACCGACGACAACGATCCGCAGAGCATGACGCGGCGGCAGCTCATCCGACACACCGCCTGGTTCGGTGCCGCAGTTGGATTGACTGTCGTTGGCGGAGAGGTTATCTCGCATATCGCGGGATCGTCCCCTGCGAACAGCGGCACTCGGCCTACGCTGCGTTTCGCGCAGATCAGTGATAGCCACATCGGGTTCAACGGCACCGCGAATCCCAACGTCGTCGATTCGTTCGGTCGCGCAATCGATCAGATCAACAACCTCGGCTACACCCCAGATTTCGTCATCCACACGGGCGATCTCACGCATCTGGCTACCGACGCGCAGTTTGATCAGGTCAAGCAGATGATGTCCGGGCTCAGCACGCCGCACGTGTTTACCGTTCCGGGAGAGCATGATTCGGTGGAAGACGCCGGACAGAAGTACCGCAGCGTCTTCGGCGGCGGAACCCGCGGCGACGGGTGGTACAGCTTCGATATCGCCGGTGTCCACATCATCGGGCTGGTGAACACCCTCCATCTGAAGAAGCTCGGACATCTCGGGGATGATCAGCTCGAGTTCCTCCGCAAGGACCTCGAACCGTTGTCTTTAGACACCCCGATCATCGTGTTCAGCCACATCCCGCTCTTCGCCATGTATCCCGACTGGGGTTGGGGTACCGATGATTCCGCTCAGGCATTGAGTTACATGAAACGGTTTGCGTCGGTGACCTGCCTCAATGGGCATGTCCACCAGCTCTTTACCAAGACCGAAGGAAACATCACCTTCTACAGCGGCACGACGACGGCGTATCCCCTACCGAAGCCGGGCGACGGCCCCGCGCCGAAGCCAGTGACGCTGCCTGCCGGCCAACTGCAAGACATCCTCGGCATTCGCGAGGTCAGTTACCGCAAGGGCAGTGCGGCGCTCGCGATCAAGGAGGACAAGCTCATATGAACATTGCGCTTCGCCTCGGCCTGGCCGCGACCTTGGCCACCAGTGGGTACGCCCACGCGTACCTGTACATGCATGGATACCAACATATTCCGACGATCGGCCCCGGTTTCCTGATCCAGGGCAGCGCCTTCATCGCGTTGGCCGTGCTGATTGCGGCGGGCGCCCCCGGGTGGATGACGGGGCTTGCGGGTCTGGGTTCTGCCGGAGCGCTGGCGGCGTTCGCCCTCTCCCGCACGGTCGGCCTGTTCGGATTCTCTGAACGTGGTTGGGATCCCTCACCGTATGCCAGCATCAGTGTGGTGACGGAACTGGCCGCCGTCGTCCTGGCGAGCGTTCTACTCGCCAAACACGTACGGCGGCCAGCCGTGACTCCGACCTCCCGGACGGAGCCGTTAGCGCAACAGTGACTATTTGGTGGTGTAGCCGCCGTTGATCAGGATGGTCTGCCCGCTGATCCACCAGCCATCGCTGACGAGGAACCTGACGAACGGTGCGATGTCTTCGATATCCGTCAAACCGGTCTTGGAGAACGGCGAGAGTGCGGCAGCGGTCTTGTGGTACGCGACGGCATCCTCGCCCTCGGCCGGGTAGAAGAACGGGGTGTCCATCGGGCCGGGACCGATCGCCGTTACCGAAATGCCGCGCTCCCCGAACTCCTTGGATGCCGCACGGGTGAAGTGCTCCACCGGTGCCTTCGTCCCGGCGTATGCCGCGTAGTAAGGGGTGTACGCACCCAGCAGTGAGGTGACCAGCGTAAGAATCTTGCCGTTGTCGTTGACGTGCTTTCCCGCCTCCTTGAGGAACAGGAACGCGGACTTGGAGTTCACCGCACTCGCCGAGTCGTACTCCTCCTCGGTGATCTCGGTGAACGGCTTCTTGATGACCTTGCCGACCGTGTTAATGGCGATATCGGGACGCCCCACCGCTTCGACGGTCTCCGCGAACAGTTTGCTTACTGCATCTCCGGTGGTCAGGTCGCCCTGCAGGGCAACCCCCTTTGCGCCGGCTGCCTCGATGGCGGCCACCGTTTCATCGGCCGCCGCCTTACTTGACGCGCTGTTGTAGTGCACCGCCACGGCCCCGACTCCGTGCTCGGCCAAATCTCGGGCGATGAGTCCGCCCAGATTCTTGCCGCCACCAGCGATGAGTACAGTCTTACCATTTAGTGAATGATTTGTCACTCGATTATCTCCATTTCCGTGCACCCGAAACGACCCTCGATGAGTGAGCACAGGCGTCACCCACTCCCTTGTCACGATCGTAGGTTTTACTTGCACAAGGGAAAACCACATTATTCTTGTGAATACACAAGAAGGAGTTGTCATTGCAGATGAAAGAGGTCACCGAAGATAGTTCGCTGGCAGACCTGTTGGACTCCCGACGATTGTTTCAGTTCGTGGTCGCCGCGAAAGCCCCCACATTGGCAGCCGCCGCAGCCGAGCTATTCATCACCCAGCAGGCTCTATCGTCGGCGATCCGCCAACTGGAACGCGATCTCGGCGTCGAGCTGTTCTCACGCGCACAACGCAACCTGCAACTGACCGATGCCGGCCGGGAGCTGTACACCGGGGCCAAACCACTGCTCGCCGGGATACGCGCACTGGCCAACACGACGCGAAATCTTTCGAACCCACAGCGGGCCTTCGTAATTGGACACTCTCCGGCGATCTCTAGCGCGGAGGTGTACCGGCTCATCGAGCCGGCAGTGATCGCCAACCCTACGGTCTCCGTCACCGTGCGACAGGTCTTTCCTGGCACCATGCGCGACGGGCTGCTCGACGGTGCACTGGATCTGGCGCTGCGCCGTGGTGTCGACATGCCCACCGATTTGGCCACCGACACGCTGCTCTATCAGCCGCTGCGTATCGCCGTCGTACAGTCCCATACCCTCGCCTTGCGCGACCGCATCGACATCACCGATCTCGCCGAGTTCCCGATTGTGGTGTGGGCTCCGCCCCGTCACTCGTTCTATACGGACCTACTGGTTTCGCATTGCCGCCGTAGCGGTTTCGAACCCCGACTGCTGGTCAATCCGGTGCAGGGCACCCCTCCGTACACGGCGGTGCTCGCGCACCCCGATCATTGCGTCTTTGTCACCGACGACCCCGGGGATATCTATCGCGGAAAGGTACGGGTCATCGAGATCGCCAATCCCCCACTTGTTCCAATTCAGGCCGTGTGGCTGCCACATACGGTATCCGCCATCCGCAGCGCGTTGTTCGAGGCCGTCCAGCGCTCCTAGGTGTTGTCAGCGCGCCATCTTGGCCGGAAGATGGAGGTACTCAAGGACGCTTCCATGTCGCACACACATCGGATGTTCACTGACCGCCAGGACGCCGGGCGCGTTCTGGCCCGCATGCTTGCGCCGTACGCCATGCACGATGTGGTGATCCTCGCGTTGCCGCGCGGCGGGATACCGGTGGGACGGGAGATCGCGGCGGCCCTCGGAGCACCTCTCGAGGTATTGGTGGTCCGCAAGCTCGGAGTTCCCGGACACGAGGAGTACGCCATGGGCGCCATCGCCAGCGGTGGCCTGATGGTTATCGATAACCAGATCGTGCACATGATGGGAGTTACCCCCGAACAACTCGATGAGGTGTCCACCCGTGAGCGTCGCGAGCTATCCCGCCGCGAGAGGGTCTACCTGAATCATCGTGGCGTCGAAATCAATGGCAAGACAGTCATCCTCGTGGACGATGGGATCGCCACCGGCGCCACGATGCGCGTGGCGCTGCTGACGATCAGGAAGGCCGCGCCCGCGCGGGTGGTGGCAGCTGTTCCCGTCGCCCCACGATCAGCATTCCACCGATTCAGTGGTCTTGTAGACGATTTCGTCGTCGCTTCGTCGCCCTCCCGATTCCTCGCGGTCGGCAATGCCTACCAGGACTTTCATCAGGTCTCCGACGACGAAGTGTGTGCCCTTCTCACTTCGCCGGGTTGTGTTTGAAGCTCGCGCTGACGATGCCGTGATCGCCGCGTTCGGTGCGCTACTAGCGGAGCAGATCTGCGATGTGGACCCCAACCCGGCGATTCAGGGCGTGGACTACCGAGTCCTCGTGATGCGATTCTCCAATTGCATTGGCTGGCGCTACATCCAGGGCGAGGCGGCTCAGAGTTGCCGCGTCGGTCGCGATGACGAACTGAATACTGATGGGCGTGGTGCTACCGTCCGCGGGCGGTTCTTCGTCGATATCGAAGACGTAGATCCAGTTTGGTGCCAGCTGACTCATATCCGGCATCGCCTCCCCTGGGGCGCGCAGGCGGTGAGTCCCGTCCCCCATATCGACGACATCCGGTGCTCCCAGGAAGGGCTGCCAGGAGTCCCAGACGGGCCGCGGTAGCGCCAGGATGCAGCCTGAGGACGATGCGCGCCGGGCGATCTGGAATTTGAACATCACCTGGTAAAAGGTTCGCTTAAAGACGTTGCTGATGTTCGGTCCCTCAACCCGCCTGCCGGGCCAGTCCGGATGCGCAGCGACTTGACTCGCAAAGTCATTCGCGTGAAGGTCAAGACCGCCACGCAGGGCATCCACGGCATGGCGGTACGAACCGTGAGTGTCGGTGGTCTGCACCTCGACAACTCCATATCGCCCCAACGTGACGCTCGACGCATCTTCCGGGGACGGCACCACCTCGACGACCGTGATGTCGAACGAGAGCTCCGGGCTCGCCGGAGAGCGCGGCAATGAGATCTCGCCGCCGAATCCTTTCTGGAATGTCAAAAATTGCAACGGCTTTGATGGGTTCAGTGCATCGGCGATCATTCCGTCACGGACGGCTTCGTCGCGGAGGCTCGTCACGGGGATTACGCGAAGCGCCTCGTTGGTCTCAAGGCCAAAGAGCCGTCTAACCATCGCGTCCATCAGGTCATCGTCCAAAGCCCGGTTCGGACATACCAACCAGTCCTGCCGGGGACCGTTGCTGACCGCGCTGATCGTGCACACTCCGCGGCTGTTCTCGCTCTTGACGCAGGTGACCTCTTCCTCTGCCACGCGCGAGAGAAACGGGCAGCACTGCGCACGCTGATCGCGCAGGGCCTCGGCGTGATCGGCAACCAAGGGAAATACGCGGTGGCCAAACCACTCTGCGACGTGCGGACGCGCGAACTCGCGTTCGGCCTGCGACCTGGCAGGGCGACGGGTCATGCCGCGTACCGCTCTACCAGCTCGCCGTAGTGACCGATGAACGGAATGGGCCGACGCCTGAACGGCTGTGACAGCCGCTCGCCGCGCGCGGCGCCCGAAAGGCACGAAATAACCTCCGCAGCAACCGCTTTTGCGAGCGGTACCGGTACCGCATTGCCTACCTGGGTGTACTTACTGGTATTGGTTCCGGCGAATGAGAACCAGTCGGGAAAACCTTGAATTCTCGCGGCTTCACGAATCGAGATGGTGCGATGCTGCTCGGGGTGGGTGTACTCCCCTGACTTCGGATCGCGAAACCTCGTGATGATGGCCCGGGGAACTCCTTCCCAATCCATCCGCCGGTACCTACGCGTGTGATCCTTCCGCAGGGCCCTCTGCATGCTGCCGGGGAGGAGTTCGTACGGCAGGTCTCGCCAATCCTGCCCGGGCTCCAGGTAGCGCAGACGCGTCAACGTCAATTCGGTCAACGCGGCGGCATAGTGATCATGCAATTCGGAGGCCGGCATACGGCGCCCGTTCATCTTTCTCCGCGCCGCCCTCTGGAAACCATGAGTCGGTGCGCCGAAATAACCCGAAACAGACTCTCCTGCATTGACTTCCGGCAGGTCACCGATTGCGGCACGTGTTGTCAGCAGGCCTTTATACGCATCGTCTGGAATCGTGACGTTGGAGACCAAGTCTCCAATGCCGTCCGAACCATGCGTCGGCGCGGGAAATCCAAATCCCGCAGGGACTTCCAGGTCATCACGCCAGGCAATAATCACCAGGCGCCATCTCATCTGCGGTGCACCGTACTGCGCAGCCAACAGCTCAGCACATGCTGCGCGGTAGCCCAGGTTTTCCAAACCGGTCAGTATCGCGGCGAGATACGAGCCCTGCGACAGGGTCACCAGGCCGGGCACATTTTCGATCACAACAACCCGAGGCTTAATCGCACCCGTGGCTCGTAACACCTCGCGGTACAACGTGTTTCGTAGATCGGCAATCTTTCGCGAGCCGATCATGCTGAATCCCTGACACGGAGGCCCCGCAAACAGCATGTCTAGTTCACGAGGTTTCAGGCCAATCGACTTGACTAGGTCGGCATCGGACAGAGTCCGGATGTCCCCATCGAACATGTTTCCTGACAGGTGACGCCGATGCGTTGCTACGGCGTACGGGTCGATATCGGCCGACCACACCAGATCGAATCCTGCGTCGACCAAGCCCAGGCTGCCCCCGCCCGCACCTGAAAAGAGGTCGATCGCTGTGAGGTCCTGTTTCATGCCGAACCAGCCTCATGGTCAGCCAAACCCGCAGTGATGAGACGACCCACGGTGTCGGAGATGGACTCAGACGACGCCTCCGCGGCGGCCGACAGCTGATTGGCCACCGACAATGGAACCCGGATAAGGATTGCCTTCCGCTCCCCACGCCATTGCGGTCGACGCCGACGGGAGCCTTTAGTCACAGAAGGATCCTGATACACGTTTGCACGCCCACCCCGCACGCGACACTGGCGTGTCGCGAAATAGTCGAGTCACACCACTCACATAACCAGGAGCCACCGACACGGGCGCCAGACGACGTCATCCGTATCGACCGAGAGCATGCCAGACGGGGTTCTCGTGTTGTTTCCTGTCCAGCAATGTTGCCTGGCTAGCTTCCAGCCCATGGACATGGGTCTGGCACCCGCGGACGTCATGGATCCGATGTATTGGCTGGGCGAGGGCGGACTGTTCGGCGGCGCCGTCCTGGCGGGAGTCATGGTCATCGTCTTCATCGAAACCGGCCTGCTGTTTCCCTTCCTACCCGGCGACACCCTGCTGTTCTCTGCTGGACTGATTGCTGCGCAGCCGAATTCCCCGATTTCGATCCAGGTGCTGGCGCCCTGCGCCGCGGTGGCCGCCCTGCTGGGCAGTCAGTGCGGGTATTTCATCGGCCGTCGGCTCGGGCCGGCCTTGTTCAAGAAGGAAGACGCACGTTTCTTCAAACAGCGCTATCTGACGGCCTCGCGCGATTTCTTCGACAAACATGGACCCAAGACACTTCTCATCGCGCAGTTCATCGGCGTGGTACGCACCTTCACCCCCGTCATCGCCGGCATGTCCGGAATGCGTTACCCCGTATTCCTGCTGTACAACGCCATTGGCAGTGCCGCCTGGGGCATTGGCCTGACGACGGTCGGCTACTTTCTGGGCAATGTAGCGTTCGTCGGCGAGCACCTGGACGTCATCATCCTGGTGATTGCCGTCTTGTCTACGCTGCCTGCCGCCGCAACAGCGGCGAAGGTGTACCTGGACAAACGGCGCGCGGTCGCCGACAACGGCTAGGAACCCTCCGCGGCTTGGCGGTCGTAATGCCGCTTCACTCGGGCGCGATTACCGCATCTCGGCGTGCACCATTCCCGGCGAGGGTGCTCCTTGACGAAGTAGAGCACGCAGGGCGAGGCCAGGCACGCACGCAGCTGGTGCCGCTGCACGCCACCGAAGAAGTCGACCGCCTGACGCGCGATCAGCCCAACGGTCAACCGTGCCTGCGATCCGCGCGCGGTCACCGTTCTTGCGGGCTCGCCATCGGTGGGCCACACCAGCTCCGCCCGGGTACGTGCGAGTGCGTTGATCGCGGCGACGGCCTGTGCATGCGTCATGCCGGATGTCGGGGGGCGCGGATCCTCGGTGACTTCGGCCGCCAGGCACCGTAGGGCGTCGCGCAGCACCCGTAGGTCAGCGGCGACAAACCGCGCATCCTCCAGCGGGAAGGCAATAGTCTGCGCACCCGATTCGGCCAGGATCCGATCGGCCATCGCGTTGAGCCAGGAATGCACCGCGACATCGCCGTCCAGGGCGTCACGAACGTCCCCGCGATCACCGCGCATGGTGTTCATCAGCTCCACGGGAAGCGGTTCGCCCAAGAGTGCGGCGATCGTGCCCGACGTGCTCATACCCATTCCTCGACCCTATCTCCCCTAATGGATAGCGCCACTTGTAACCATGTGCCCTATCTAACAGTGCAGAGGAAATACCTACTAATGGCTGGTGGTTATCCATGCCATTAGCACTTCTCACGGCGGAAGGAACTGCCATGAACACCAAGATCACCTCGTTCGCCCAGTCGGCCACCCGGACCGCGGTCTCATTCCTGGTCGCACTGGCGGCGCTGGGGGCGATGGCCGTGGCATCCTTCGCCTTCACGGCGCAGGCCTCTGCGGCGGGAGGGAGCGGATCCTCCGCATCCGACACCGTCGACAGGCTGCAGGCCCAGGGGTACACGGTTCAGCTGAACGGCATCGCTGACGCCCCGCTTTCCCAGTGCATCGTGACGGGTATCGAGGGGCTGCGCGGCGCCACCGCATTCTCAACGGTGTACGTCGACATCTCGTGCCCCACACACAACTGAATCCAGCCCGAAAAACAAAACGCGGCCCCACCCCGGTCCTATGGCCGTGGCGGAGCCGCGTTTGGCGTATTCGATTGTCTTGCTTTACCGAACAGTCTCCTGGCGGCGGTTATTCCGTTTCGAGCCGACTGACTTATCACAGACCATCCAGGATGGCATCAGATAGCGCTCACGTTATTAGAAGCATCGCAAGAAGATCTTCAAAAGTATTGGAGTGCAGACGAAATGACCACCATCACCGCCACCTCGAAGACAATCTCCACCAACGTCCGTCGTGCTGTCGCCGTCGCTGGTATCGGTCTTGCAATCCTGGTTCCGACCTACGCCGCCGTCGAACTGACCGCTGCCCCGGTGTCCGCCGTCGCGGGCGAGAGCAATGGGGGCGCCGGTGGAAACAATCGGGATCACGCCCGGATGGGCACCGGACAGTACTCGATGAACAACTCCGGCCCGCAGATGCGGTACACCTCGCCCCCTAGCGGCCGGTACATCGGCGGCATCAACTAATCCCGCCAAAGACCAAGGGCCGCTTCCGGATAGATCCCGGGAGTGGCCCTTTCAGTTCTGCCAGTCGGGTACGCCGCCCAGCCGCTCTTGATCCGAGATCGCCCGGAAATCGAGTCCGTAGGTCTTGGACAGCCTGGCCTCGGCATTTCGGATTGCCTCTCGCGAACCTTCGTCTTGGGCAAGCTTCGTGGCGTCAATCCGTCCGACGGTGACAAAGCGAGCAAAGTCAGGATCAGAGGCGAGGTCCGGGTGGGCGTTGAGCAGTCCTTGCAAGATCGCCACCGTCTGGGCGAATGAGTTGTTCAGGACAATGGGGGCGACGAGCTGTCGCATCGCGTCCGCACTCCTACCCGTACTCGAGTACTGAGTCGGAGTTTCGGTAGCCTTCGCCAAATCCTCTGCAATCCACGAGTATCCGACCGTCTCGGTGAAGCCTGGAACCTGCTCCAAGACGGAGAGGGTGCTCTCGGCGAGTTTGTTGGCGACGCCGTCCTTATGCGCGTCCCGCCATCGGTTGGCCTCTCTGCCAAACAGGTTCGAATCTTCCCCGCCTGCTTGCATCACCTGGTTGAGTCGTCCGCCGACCTCCAGTGAGCTGGGCCGCCACATGTCGTACGGTCCGAATTGACCGGCGTTCACGACGAGCTTCACACACTGCACCGACGCGGAGCTGTTGGCGATGAGGGCAGATTCTCGGTCCTGATCGAGGATCGAGAACAGATCACGCATCGATTCGGCTTCTGTGAACGTCCAGATGTCGCGGGATCCGAATCCGTGGCCGCTCGCTCCCGCTAACTCGGCGAGGTGCGGCGCAAGTCCACGACTGATGGATCTCAGCAGTTCGGGTTCTGCCTCCCCGAACGTCCCACCGCCAGGCAGATGCTTGAGTTTGGGAGCCGTGTCGACAAGCTCATGCGCAACCACGCTCGCACTGCGGGCGTCAGGGACACTGCTCCACCGGTCCTTCGCAGAGCGCAGCAGCTCGGCACGCGCGTTGACGATCTCGTGATCCCGGGACAATTTGTAGCCGAGTCCCGTTGCGACTGCTAGGGCGACCAATACCGCTGCGATGATTCGGAAGCGGCGAGATCGCCAACGGTTGGGCACCTCATCGCTCTGACCTTCACGCGGCATCGCCCACCCCGTCTGTCTGCCAAGAATCTGCTTGCCAGCACAGTACAACTGCAGGACCGAGGCCGGCACACTGTCAACCTAAGCCACTGACGAAGTCGGACCGCACCCTAGTTCCGTCCCGGACGCGGTCCGACTTGCTCTCAGTTCGAGCAGCAGCATCCACCCGCCTGCGCCGTGGCCAGCTCCTCCGACACAACCTCTACCTTGCCGTCGGGACGCCAGTCGAACGGGAAATGCTTACTCGAAGCGCCGCGATGCTCGTGCGACCATTCGAACCCGACGGAGTGGTCCTTCTTGACGACGCCCCAGGTCGCGACCTGGCCCGGTCCGACCTCGGCGCCCGGCGCGTTGGCGGTGGTGACGCGGCGATTGGGGTCGGCGGTCGGCCCGGTCAATGCCTCGACGTGCAGGTCCACTTTGCCGGGGATCTCGGCACTCCAGCTCGCAAGATCGTCGGCCTTAGTGAAGTTGATCGGCACGTATTCGATGCCGCGCAGCTCCTCGATGAGGCTTGCGAACTCGGCGGGCCAACCACCCTCTTTGCCGGTGAAGATTCGTTCCAGCGCGATGCGCTGGCGGGCGTCCGCAGCCTCATCGATGTAGAACATCAGCCTCATCGTGGCGTTCGGGTCGCCGATCCACATATTCCCCTTGAACTCGCCCTGGGCGATCACGCCCAGACCGCTCACATCGACATCGTTCCAATGTCCTTCGCTCACATGCCACACCAAGGTGAACAAGCAGTCTCCATGGGTGGGCTCCTGCGCAAAGCTGCACGGGCAAGGCAGTTTGCAGCTGCACACATCGAACCAGTCGCCCTTGAGGTTCCAGTCGTAAGTTTCCGTCGCCGACATTTCGTCCGTTCCTTTCTATACCCCGAGGGGGTATCTGACATGCCGAACGTAGCAGTGCTCGCCACGCCTTGGCAAGTACCCCCAGGGGGTACTTGTGCCGGCCTTGTCCGACCCACACGCCGAGCTGCGACCCGTACCCGAAGCTTCGGCCGCGTACAGCAATCAGCATGCGCATACCAGCGGCAACATCGACGGTCGCGGTTGATATAGATAGGCGTATGTCCGAATCAGCCTTCGACCCGGCGCCCATCAGACAGATCTGGCACGAGCTAGGCATCCCGGGGATTGTGGACGTGCACACCCACTTCATGCCCAAGCCCGTCATGGACAAGGTGTGGGCCTACTTCGACTCGGTGGGCCCGCTGGTAGGGCGTCCCTGGCCGATCGTCTATCGCGCCGAAGAGTCGAAGCGGGTCGCGACGCTGCGCGAGTTCGGCGTGCTCCGCTTCACCTCCCTGGTCTATCCGCACAAACCGCAGATGGCGGCCTGGCTGAACCAGTGGGCCACCCAGTTCGCCGCAGAAACGCCTGACTGCATCCACACCGCTACCTTCTATCCCGAGCCCGAAGCCGCCGACTATGTGCGCGAAGCGATAGAGGCCGGGGCGAGCGTCTTCAAGGTCCACATCCAGGTTGGCGCCTTCGCACCCAACGATCCCCTGCTCACCCCGGTGTGGGGTCTCATCGAGGACGCCGGCGTTCCCGTGGTGATCCACTGCGGGTCCGGTCCGGCGCCGGGCGAATTCACCGGACCTGAGCGAATCCGGTTACTGCTAAAGCAGTTCCCCCGCCTACGCCTGATCATCGCCCACATGGGCATGCCCGAATACAGCGACTTCCTCGATATCTGTGCGCAGCACGACGAGGTCCGGCTCGACACCACCATGGCCTTCACCGCATTCTCCGACGAGAAGGCGCCGTTCCCGGAAGCCGATTACCCGCGGCTTATCGACCTAGGCCACAAGATCCTCTTCGGCAGCGACTTCCCGAACATCCCATACGGATACGCCGAGGCGATGACGGGGCTTCGGGCCTTGCCCGGCGTCGATGACGACTGGGTGCGCGGAGTTCTCTATCGCAACGGCGCCGAGCTCTTCGGCGTGGAGGACCAACGCTGACGCAACAATCGGTCGACGACATAGGCCGCATCCCTGCCGACCCCGCGCAACGTCGCCGAAGACAACGACCGCTGCCACTCGAGCCCGACGTAACCCAACCCCCGGTGCGTCGTCGACACGCCGTTCCGGTGCCGTGGAACGCCGCAGGCATCGAGCGTGCCTAATCCAGCCAGATAGTCGACGGCCGGTCGGTACCCCGTCGCCCACACCACAGTGTCGACCGATTCGGTGCTTTCATCGCTCCATGCCACGGCAGCACCGTCCATATCCGTGAACATCTTTCGACAATCAGGACGTCCGGCCTCGAGCGCCGCTCGATAGCGGCCACCGTCGAATACCGGGGCGGTCGGACGACGCGGCAGCCATGAACCGACCGGAGCCGTATCGAATCCAGTTCGGGTGTACCAGAAATGCATGTCAAACCCGAACGGACGCTGGGGCACCAACCGCACTCCCCCACGGGTAGCCAACGTGACGGTCGCCGCATCTGCGAGCTCCACGGCGATCTGCACTGCGGAATTTCCCGCCCCAACCACCACCACCCGCTGTCCACCGAACTGTGCGGCCTCACGGTACTGCCCGGCGTGTAACTGGTGACCGGTGAACTTTTCTAACCCGGGAATGGCTGGAATGTAGGGGTTTCCGTGTGTGCCGGTCGCAGAGATCAGGATCGGCGTAATCAGTGTGTCGCCGCATTCGGTCGTCAGCGCGTATCCGCCGACATCCTCGCCGACACGCGCCACTTGGCAACGCAACCGAAACTCCACGTCGAGCCGCACCGCGTAGTCCCGCAAGTACTCGATGACCTCGTCACGGCGCGGGTAGCGATCCGGATCGCCAGGGAACGACCGACCAACCATGCCGGAGTACCGGGCAGGACTGAACAAAGTCAGGCTGTCGTAGTAGTGCTTCCACGCCCCCCCGGGTTCGGAACCCGCGTCCAGGATGACCGGCCGTAATCCCCTGTCAATCAACGCTGTTGCAGCGGCGAGGCCCGCCTGCCCGGCACCAACCACGACAGCATCACACATCTGCGACACGTCAACCTCTCACGGAAGGGAGAACACCCGCTCGATACTGCTCGCGCACCTTGAGCCGCTGGCGCTTCCCACTGGTGGTCAGCGGGATCGTCCGAGCCGGCACCAGCACCACCTGGTCCAGTGAGAACCCGAACGCGGCACGCACGCCCGCCGCTATCCGGGTGCGCAGCTCCGCATACTCATCGGCCGCTGCCCGGGTTCCCACCACCGCGACCACCGACTCGCGGGCGCGTTCTTCGTCGGGCACAGAGAAGACAACCGACACTCCCCCGGCACCGGAGATGCTGTCAATCTCCCGCTCAACGTCGTACGGCGGAAAGTTGCGCCCCCGCACGATGAGCATCTCCTTGCGTCGACCAACCACGAACAGTTCACCCTCGGCAAGGAATCCGCGGTCGCCGGTGTCGTGCCATCCGCCCTCGGGAACGGTGACCCCGCCATCGGGAGTCAGATAGCCCTGCATCACCGACGGTCCGCTGACATGGATGTCACCCACTGCGCCGTCGGATACCAGCGCGCCTCCGGGTCGGACGATTCGAAGTTTGAGCCCGTCGATCACCCGTCCACAGGACACGGCGGGCACGCCGTCCTCCGGACTATTTCGAGTGCGCAATGGTTGCAGCGCAACGGTTGTCGCGAGCACCGTTTCCGCCATGCCGTAACACGGAACCAACGCGTCGGCCCGCATCCCCAGTGGTGCAAGCCCTTCGCTGACATCGCGCATCACCGAATACGGAATCGGCTCGGCACCAACATAGGCATGACGGAGGCGTGACAAATCGACATCCGATGGCGCGCCGGAGCGTCTGACCGCATCCAACACGGCACGGTACGCAAACGGTGGACCGGCGGTGTGCGTCGACCCGTGGTGTGCCATGTGCCGTATCCAGGACAGCGGATCTCGCAGGAATCCCATCGGTGCCAGCACCCCTACGCGCAGGCCGTAGAGGAGCGCGGCAAGCACCTGGATGAATCCCATGTCGTGATAGAACGGCAGCCAGCTGAACACCCGATCACGTCCACGCAATACCCTTGTGCCGTACGCGATTGAGCTGGCGTTGTGCACCACGTTGCCGTGCGTCAACAGCACCGCTTTGGGGGCCGAGGTGGAGCCCGAGGTGAGCTGGATGTGGTGGACGTCGCCGGGCTGGGCGTGCACCCGCTGCGGCCAATCGATCGGGTCGGCATCGGTCAGCTCGCCATACGTCACGACGACCGGGTGCGTCACCGCCACCGCCACCCGCGACGGCGCGATGACCATGGCAGGGTTCAATACCGCCAGCGCTGACGAAAGATGCGCAACCCCTGCCGATTCCAATCGTGACGGGATGGGTGGCGGGGCGATAGCACAGGGAGCTGCGCCGAGCAGCAGCACCGCCAGCAGCGTCGTCAGATACTCCTCATCGCTCGCGGCCACCATGGCCACCCGATCGCCCCGGCGCAAGCCGCGGTCCGCGAGCGCCGCCGCGCGCACCCTGGTGGTGTGAACCAGATTGGCCCCCGGCAGCGTGTAAAGGTGATTCCGCGAGTCATAGAAGTCGATCTGCTCCAGATCGGAGCGCAACAGGGTGGGGTAGTCGATTGCACCGGTGGCCATGGCCGGCGCATTCGCCTGCACATGCTGGCGAATAGCGTTATCGCTCATCCCTGTTCGCGACGCTTCGCCTTATCGGCAAGACGCTGGCGGATCAACGCGCCGATATCCCCGACCACCGTGAATCCGAATGCTTCCTCTTCCGGGATGAAGACGGAGAACCTGTCTTCCAGCTCGTTCATCAACGCCATCAGCACCACGGAGTCAACCGGAAGCCCCAGCAGCGGGGTGTCGGCATCGACGGCGTCGAGATCGACCTGCGCCAGATCCTCCGGGGGCAGCAGCCTGCTCAAGGCGGCTCGGAGGGCCTCGACGACCTCGATATCGTCGGGAAGCACAGCGATTTCGGTCATTTTTCCTCTTTCTCCAGCAGCACGCCATCCTCGAGGTGCAGCACGCGGTCAGCGATATCGGTGAGGCGCAGGTCGTGAGTCACGATCACCACCGCGGCACCTTGGGTTCTCGCGGCATCCGCAAGCTGTTCGGCCACTTTTTTTCCGGTCGCCGAATCCAGGTTGGCGGTGGGCTCGTCGGCGAGGACCAATCCCGGTCGTGCCACCAGCGCACGAGCAGCGGCGACCCGTTGCTTCTCCCCGCCCGAGAGTGCCGAGGGACGGTGTTCGGTCCGGTGGGCCAATCCGAGCTCTGCGAGTAGTTCTCGTGCCCGCGACATAGCGGCGTTCTTCCCTACTCCGGCGTAGCGCAGCGGGAGCGCTACGTTCTCAGCGCTCGTCAACGCAGTGAGCAGGTTGTACTCCTGGAACAGAAATCCCAGACGTTCCAACCGGATTCGTGCGCGCTCCCGCTCGCCCAGTTCACCGATGTCCTGGCCGCCGATCCTGACCCTCCCCGACCTCGGGGTCAGGAGCAGCCCCATGACCAGGAGCGCGGTGGTCTTGCCGCCACCCGAGGGACCCACGACAAGCACAACTTCACCGGTGTTGACCGTCAGATCTAGACCGCGCAGCGCGTGCACTGCGGCATCGCCGGTTCCGTACTGATGCTCGATACCCACAAGTTGCAGCACCGGCCCTTGCGATGTGTCCGGCGGATCCGAACCATCGTCACGAATTTCGCAGCAGCTCATCGGGCTCACCTCCGGAACGCCTGTGCGGGATCGATCCGGGTAACCCGCCGGACCGGGATCAACGATCCGATGATGGCCATGGCGCCGGTGGCGGCGGCCATCGCGAGAAGCATGGTGGGAGTGACCTCCACTGTGACGTCTCCCAAACGATCCTTCACCAGAAACTGCACACCGTAGGTGATCCCCGCGCCCACCAGGTATCCGAGTCCGGCGATCAGTACGGCCTGGGTAATCACGGTGCGGCACAACTGTCCTGGGCGAACCCCCAGCGCACGCAGCACACCGAAATCGCTCATCTGTTCGGTGGTCACCGCGAGCACGGTCAACCCCACCAACGCGACCCCAACCAGCGCGGCTATGCCGATCATCGTCTTGAGTGGCCGCCCGATCATCGAGATGACAATGGCGCGACTGTTCTCGGCGAAGGTGGCCGAGGTCAGTGCGTCCGCACCTGGGACCTGCTCACGGACCGAGGTCGCCACCTGATCGGCCGTGAATCCATCGGCGGGCTGAACGAGGAAGTAGGACACACGATTTCCGGCCCGCAACAAGTGTGCGGCGTCCGGCAGGGAGATGAATGCGTAGAAGTTGCCCACAGCAGCCGTCTGATTCGATAGTCCGACGACCGTGAAATCGCCGTCCACGAGCTGCACGGTATCGCCGACGTGAATCTTGTTCTTCTTGGCCAACACCCTGTCCAGCACGACCTCGCCGGAGCCGGCGACGTTACGCCCCTCCGACAGCGACCAGGGGCCGCCCACGCCGGTACCCGTGTCGTATCCGACGACGAAATACGCTGTGTGCCCGCCGTTGTGCACAAAATCGGACGGCAGGCCGAGGATCGGGTCGGTCGACCGCACCCCGGGGACGTTCTGCAGCTGGCCCTTGGCGTCGCCGGGCAGCCAAGACACCGCGCGGAACATCTGAGTCACACCGGGCTGCACCACCCACACCGCCCCCTTGGAGTGGTCGATGTAGGTGGTCACCTGCTGGGTGGTGCCCACGAAGATGCCGGACATCACCAACACCAGGATGACTGCGACGGCCACCCCGATAACCGACAGGACGAACCGGGCGCGCTCGGCCACCAGGTTTTTGACGGCGACGATCACCGCGCCATACCTCCCGCTACGGCGCGCAACCGCGCAACCGCCCGAGTGGTAACCGCGATGACCGTTTCCACATCCTCCGGCGATACGCCCGGCCCCAGAGAGAATCGCACGGTGGCACGGGCTTGATCCTCGGTGAGCCGCATCGCCTGCAAGACATGGGAAACCGAGTCTTCTCCGGCATGACACGCCGATCCGGTAGACACGTAAATACCGTGCATGTCGAGATAGTCGGCCAGGGTATCTGCACGAATACCCTCGAAACGCACACTGACGGTCTCCTCCAACACTGGCTCGGCCACGTTGAGATGGACCCCGCCCACCGCACGCAGCCCGTCGATCAGCTGCTCACGTCGATCCCGCACGTCCAGGCGGTAATCCATCGACACCCTGCGCAGACACACCTCGACCGCGGCTGCCATACCGAGTGCCCCCGGCACGTTCTCGGTACCCGCGCGCAGCCGGTTCTCCTGCGGGCCTCCGCGCATCACGGGCGACAGCCGATGTCCGCTCCGGATGACCAACGCACCCATTCCGCGCGGGCCGCCAAACTTGTGCCCCGATACCGAGATCATGGTGGCACCAACGCCTGTCAGGTCCAACTTGCCTGCGGTATGCACAGCATCGACGTGGAATGCGATACCCCGCCGCGCCGCGACACCGGCGATCTCCCCCACGGGCTGGACGGCACCCGTCTCGTTGTTGGCGTGCATTACCGAGACCAGCACCGTATCGGGGCGCAGTGCACGTGCCACCGCCTCGGCGTCGACGTGTCCCGACGACGCGGGATCTACGAACGTCACCTCGACACCCAGGTCGTGCAGCGCGCGGGCGTTGGCAAGGATGGCAGGGTGCTCGATGGAGGTGGTCACCAGGTGGCCCCGAAATCCCACGGCTGCAAAGGTTCCCCACAACGCCAGCGTGTTCGCTTCGCTGCCTCCGGAGGTCAACACCACCTCGCCGGAATCGGCGCCGAACATCCGCGCGATGGTATGGCGCGCGACGGCGAGAGCATCGGCGGCGTCACGTCCGGCGCCGTGGCGGCTCGACGGGTTGCCCACCAGCCGGTGGGCGTCCTGCATAGCCTGCGCGGCGTCGGGGTGCAGTGGCGCGGTGGCGGCGTAATCCAGATAGATCTCGGACGGCGCTGCCTGGACGGGCGGGCTAAGAACCAGGGATGGTGCTGACATCTTCGTCAATTCCGTTGCGGTAGTTGTTGGCTAGACGGCGCGCGACATCGGCGCCGAGGGCGGCGACATGCTGCTGTTCGGGCGAGAAGCCTCCCGACCAATCGGCGATCTGGGTCGCCTCGACGGTCGCGATCGCTTCCACCGGCAGTCCGACGAGACGCTCAGTGAGAATGGACGCCACCGCCAAGGAGGCCGAGCACCCATAAGCCTCAAATCCCATCTGGCTGACGGCGTCATCGCGGATCTTGGCGGTCAGCAGAATCTGATCCCCGCACACCGGGTTGCCGATGAAGGCGGTCACATCGGCCTGCGCCAAGCGCCCAGAGTTACGGGGGTTGGTGAAGTGATCAACCACCGTAGGACTGAACCGGGGCACTAGACCCCGACTCCGGTGTTCGCCAGTTCACACTCGGTGACGACTTCCCGTGAGTCTATGTACTTTTCGATGCTCACGGCGCAGCAGCCCAGCTCCGCGCCTTGACGGCGGCGACGGAACTTCACGGTCTGTCCGGTGCGACCGCAGGGGCAGTCGCCTTCGTCCACCTCACCGATATCGTCGGACAGCAGGAAGCCCGGGTACGCGGTGTTCAGTGCGTCGAGGATTGCTATCCCGCCGGTTTTGCCCGGCCCCAGCTCGATGGAGGCATCGGTGACGTCCCGGATCGAGATGTAGCACCATGGCGGCACATGCTTGCGCTGATGCTCGCACTCGATGGCGAGCATGTTCGACTCGATCATCCCGTACATGTCGCGGATGCGGGTGCGGTCAATGCCGAACACTCGCTGCGCCTTCTCGTTGAAGTCGTCGCGCCCGATGGAATTACCGGTGTACTGCTTCCACCCACCGAGCATGATGATCAGCGATTCAGGATCGAGGCTGAGCGGAATATCCTCCAGTTCCAGGTATTTGAGGAAGCGCGCGATGATGAACGGCGGACCGATGAGGTGCCGCGTCATCCGCCCCTCCCAGCTCTGCAGTTGCGCCAGGGCCTCCTCGGGGTCGAAGGAGTACTCACGCACGATGTAGCGGTGGTCGTCCAACATTCCGGTGAGGAGATTGAAGATCTTCACCATGCCCATCTCCGGCACCTCGGCGGTGGACGGGCACAGGAACAGTCCCGCGCCCTGCGAGATTCCGAAGAAGTCCCGGTATCCGCCGAAGATTCCGACCGAGGCCCGAGTGACTGTCGTCGCGTCGCGCCGGGCCACCGACGGCACTCCGCTGGTGCCGGTGGAACGGATCTCGATCTCGACGTCCTCAAGCCCGCAGGTCATGAGCACGTGTGCCCCAGCCTGTTTGAACATGCTGACCGGAAGCAGCGGGATCCGGTGCAGATCCGACCATCCGTGGATGTCACTCGGGGTGAGGCCCACGGCGTCGCATTGGGCCCGGTAGAAGCCGTTGCGTTCGAAGTGCGCCGCGAATGATTCGCGCACCACATCGGTGAGCGACCGCTGCCACTCGTCACGCGCCACCCGAAGGGCGTCCCCGGGCATCCCCAGCATGGTGACCAAATCCACTGCACATCTCCTTTGACTGCTCTCGTGCCCGCTGCCCACAGAGGGCACCGGTGGAGTGGTCGAATCATGGTGAGGAAAAGTTCCCGCAGATTCTCGGGTGTTCTGCGAGCGGTATGGAAGAGTCCGCACCATGGCCGATGAACCCTTGCGCGACGACCATGCCGAGCTACTGCGGAGACGCGCGCTCACCGAGGACGCGGCCCGGCCGGAGGCGGTTGCCCGCCGTCACAGCGCGGGTGGTCGCACCGCCCGGGAAAACATCGCCGATCTGGTCGATGACGGATCGTTCGTCGAGTACGGACGATTCGCCATTGCCGCGCAACGCCACCGGCGCGAGGTCGCCGATTTGATCGCCCGCACACCCGCCGACGGTCTCGTCGCCGGCACCGCGCGGATCGCAGGCAATCCGTGCGCCGTGCTGTCCTACGACTACACCGTGCTGGCCGGAACGCAGGGCGCACTCGGTCACCACAAGAAGGACAGGCTCTTCGATCTGATCGAGCGCATGAAGCTCCCGACGGTGTTCTTCGCCGAGGGCGGCGGCGGACGTCCGGGCGACACCGATTACCCCGTGGTGTCGATGCTCGATGTCCGCGCGTTCAAGTTGTGGGCAGCGCTATCGGGAGTGGTGCCACGCATCTCGGTGGTCAAGGGCAGGTGTTTCGCGGGTAACGCCGTGATCGCGGGGTGCTCCGATCTGATCGTGGCCACCAAGGACACGTCCATCGGCATGGGTGGCCCCGCCATGATCGCCGGCGGAGGGCTCGGCGAGGTACATCCCGACGACGTGGGACCGCTGTCGGTGCAATCGCCCAACGGCGTAGTCGATGTGGTCGTCGACGACGAGGAACAGGCCGTGGCCGTCGCCAAACGGCTGCTCGGCTACTTCCAGGGTCCGATAGCACCCGGTCCGGTGGCCGACCAAACCCTTTTGCGGACAATGATTCCCGAACGGGCGCGGCGCGCCTACCCGGTGGGTCCCGTCATCGAAACGCTGGCCGACGAGGGTTCGGTGACGTTCCTGCGCGAGAAGTTCGCCCCCGAGATGGTGACCGCGTTAGCACGTATCGAGGGCCGCGCCGTCGGCGTCCTCGCCAATAACTCCATGGTGATGGCCGGGGCGATCACCGCCGCCGCATCGGACAAGGCGGCCAGATTCCTCCAGTTGTGCGATGCGTTCGGGCTGCCTGTGCTCTCGCTGGTCGACTGCCCGGGATACATGGTGGGTCCCGCGGCGGAGGCAGATGCGTTGGTGCGACGGGCATCTCGCATGCTGGTCGCCGGAGCAGTGCTGCGTGTACCGCTGGTCGCGGTCATCCTGCGCCGCGGGTATGGCCTGGGCGCTCAGGCCATGACCGGCGGCAGCCTGCAGGAGCCGCTACTCACCGTGGCCTGGCCCGGCGCACATCTGGGCCCCATGGGCCTGGAAGGCGCGGTGCGGCTGGGACTGCGCAAGGAGCTGGAGGCGATTCCCGACGAGGCGGCCCGGGAAGAAGCGGTGCGTCAGGCCACTGCCGCGGCACAGGAGAACGCCAAGGCGCTCAACGCCGCTCAGATCTTCGAGATCGACGACGTGATCGACCCGGCCGAGACGCGAATGCTCATCGCATCGACCTTCGCGGCGGCCACGCGGGAGCCGCTACCGCCGCGCAGGTCCGTCGTCGATACGTGGTAATTCCTTAGCGGAATGCCTCAGTTAGTGCTCGGCACCCAGTTGCCGTGGAATCCGCTGGGCACTCGGTGCGGCAGTTTGATGCTCGCGATGTCTTCGAGGGTTTGGGCGTCGAGGATAGCTAGCTCGCTGCGGTCGGTCGTCCTGTCGTAGAGGTAGCCCATCAGCACGCCGTCATCCTCCGCCGAGGTATCCGATGACGGATGAAACACAAACTCTCCCAATGCCTTATCCGCGCCAAAGGACCGAACCACGGAGCCACCACCGACAAAGTCATGCTTGTACAGCGTGCCCACACCGGCAGCCCCCTCACCGATAGCGGGTGCATATCCGTACCGGTGCCGCTGACCGATCACCCGCTCGTCGACCCGCGGGAACTCCTGGCCGCGGTCGTCGATCCGTGTTTCGCGGACCTTCCCATCAGCCATGTCGACGACCCAACGGTCCAGCGTCGGCAGGCCCTCGTTGGGCCCGAGATGATCGGTGTCGAACATCTTCGGATGCCGCACCAGATCGAGCACCACGGTGTCGCCCTCGTCGTACGCGTTGAGTGGGTGGAACACGTAGCACGGCTCGACGTCGAACCACCGGACGTCGGAGCTGCTTCCTTCGCGCGGCATGACCCCCACTCGCGCCGGGTACATCGGATTCCATGAGTAGGGCAGCCGACGGTCGGCGCCCGTGAGCAGTGGCTGCCGGGCGGCAATGGGGTCCGGGATGCGGATCCGGCCGATCAATGCCGAGAGCAGCAAGCGGGCCGGTAGCCGGAGGGCCCGCGGCACAGTCGCCGAGGCCGCCTGCGCGGCATCGAAGGTGACAGGCAGGTCGTAGAACACCACATGTTTCTCGGTCAGCGAGAAGTCATGCATCATGGGGCTGCCGCTCACCTCGATGTCGACGCTGCGCCGGGCGCGACCATCGGTGCCGATCACCGAATACTGGACATACCTCCCGCGATGCATGCTGTATGAAACCGCATGTAGCTCACCGGTTTTTGGATCACGCTTAGGATGCGCGGTGTATCCGCCGGTCAGCGTGCCGTCGAAGTCACACACCCCCACGGTGTCCAGCTCATCGGTGAGCTCGTAGTTGGCAATTCCCCCTTCGATGAGCGCAATGGTCTTGCCGGCGTGGCCGACGACATTGGTATTGGCGCCCATCGGCGAGATCCGGAACTGACCCGCCGGGGCGTCTCCGCCCAGTTCCTTGGCGAGCTGGGGTGAGCGCACCCAACGGTTTCGGTACCACTCGGCCCTACCATCCCGGACACGAATACCGTGGACCATGCCGTCACCCATAAACCAGTGATACAGCTCGGGATCGATCTCACCGATCGGGTTGGGGCCGTTGCGCAGATAGCGGCCGTCCAGATGCGCGGGGATGGTGCCCACCACGTCCAGATCGGTCAGTGTGTATTCGTGTTCGAGCGGGGCGTGCTCGCCCTCGAGATAACGGTTCGTCATGGCGAAACCTCACGTCGACGGGGTGCTCAACCTCTGTATAGCACCGGGGACGTGCCGTGAACAGGGTGCAATGTGCGCTATTGCGACGCTTCGACGAACTCCCGTCGCCCGTAGTGCAGGCTCGCGTGTTGCCAGTCCCCGCCCGAGGAAGCGACCAACCGCCGGGCGGCGTCGACGTCCGCGATGTCGGCTACCAGGATCAACCATCCGTCCTCGGTAACCGACCCACCGACCAAGGCCTCGCGCGCATCGACATCAGCGGCCAGCGCGTCGTGGAACCGCACCCGGTCGATTCCCGGAATCTCCACTGCCACAGCGTTTATCGCCGTATCCCCGGCCTGCAGATATTCGAAGGTCAGCACCGATTCCTGTCGGTACTGTTCACGCACCTGCTCGCCGATGCGTTGTAGATCGTCGCGATTCACGCACGCCAACTCGAAGGCCCGCGAGCGCTCGTAGGTCATGCGACCGCCATCCTGCGACCAATACACGCCGTCGACGGGTGTCGAGCGCACGGGCAGCACGAGGTTCTGGACCGTCATCACACTCACCTGCAGTGAGAACTCGTCGAGAGGATCCTGCAGTCGACTATCCGCAGGGTCGGTGATCACTGCGGTGTTGTCGGTGGCGAAAAGCTCGGCCTGCGGCCGGGCCGGATCCCCCGGAACGCATGCCTGCGGGTCGGCGTGCGCGTACGCGGTGGGCGGCCCTCCCACGACGAGCGCCAGCACAGTAAGTCCGATCCCGATCATGCGCGTCACTCTTTCCATTATTTCGACACGCCCCCTTGTGGCGGAAGTGTGCGATACGAATCGGCCACAAGGCCGCGTGTCGAAGCGCCTGGTCGAGCCGATTTGATGTGAAGTGCACTTGAGACCCTAGGTTCGGGATCCATGACCTCTATCCATGATTCGGCTGTCCGTGAGTTCCTCGACTCGAACCCCGCCCTGGTGGGGCAACTCGGATACCTCGGAGCCGATGGGCGACCGCTGGTGCTGCCCATCTGGTACCGGCTCACGGACGATCACCTGCAGTTCGTCACGCATCTGGATACCTTGAAAATCAAGGCGTTACAGCGTGATCCGCGCGCCGTCATCACGGTTGCGACGCCGACAGAGCCCTACCTCTACGTTCAGCTCCAGGGTGAGGCCAAGGTGGACCCCGACGAATCGACGGCACGCGCCGCGTTGCTCGATATCACCGCGCGGTATCTGGGAGCCGAGCGCGCCGAGGCATACGTCCGCGACCATCACAGCGGACCCGGCGAAGTCGTCGTTCGCTTGCACCCGCTCCGCGTGCACGCGGGCCTCTGACAGCCCAAGGAGACTCTCGATGTACACCATGACCCTCAATGGCACCCAGATCAGCTTTGACGATCAGGGGTTGGGCGCGGGGCCCGCGCTCCTGCTGCTCACCGGCTGGGGGCACGATCACCGTGCGTACGACGAGCTGCTCCCGTATCTGGTCCCCCGCCATCGCGTGATTCGGATGGATTGGCGCGGCCACGGCATCGACCGCACACCCGTTGCCGACTTCGGTCTGGCCGAGCAGATTTCCGATGTCATCGGGCTGCTCGACACCCTGAGCGTGGAAACCATAGTCCCCGTCGCCCACGCCCACGCCGGGTGGACGGCGCTTGAACTCGCCGAACGTCTCGGTGTCGCGCGGGTGCCCGCCGTCATGATCGTCGACCTGATCATGACGCACGCGTCTGCCGAATTCCTCAACGGCATCCGGGCATTCCGCGATCCCGCACGCTGGCAGTCCAGCCGATTGACGTTCCTCCAGGCCTGGTTGGCCGGCAGTAGCAACGACGCCGTCAATCGACACATCCGTTCCGAGATGGGCGGATTCGGGTTCGATGTGTGGGCCCGCGCCGGCCGAGTCATCGAGGATGCCTACAACACCTGGGAGTCACCGATGGCGCGGATCGAGAAGCTGACCGCGCCTCGGCCCGTCCGCCACATCTTCTGCGGGACCGAGCACACCTACTATGACGATCTGCACGAGGAGTTCGGCGCGCGGATTCCTTGGTTCAGCTACAAACGGCTGGACGGAACCACGCACTTCCCGCAGCTGGAACTTCCCGCGCAGGTCGCCGCGGAGCTGGAGGATCTGCTCTCGTGAGTTACTGCCCGATCATCGTTTTCAGGGTCGGGCCCGCGGTCCAGCCGCCATCGACGGCGAGCTCGGCACCGGTGATGTAGCTCGCGTCGTCGGACAGCAGGTAGGCCACGGCGCCGGCCACCTCGTCGGGGGCACCGACCCGTCCCATCGCGGTGATCGGCATGTTGCCCTCGCCCTCCTGGAATCCAGCCTGTGCCGTCATCGGGGTGTACACGACACCGGGGTGCACGGAGTTGACGCGAATCCTCTCGGAACCCAGCTCGATGGCCGCGACTTTGGATAGACCACGCACACCCCATTTGGACGCGCCGTACCCGGAGGTGAGCGCCAATCCGACGAGACCCGCGGCCGACGAAATGTTGACGATCGAACCCCCACCGTGCACGCGCATCGACGGGATAACCGCCTGCATGCCGATGAAGACGCCAACCAGGTTCACGTCGATGACCTTCCGGAAATGCTCCAGGGGTTCGTCGGCGACCAACGAGGCGCTGGAGATACCTGCGTTGTTCACCAGCCCGGTGACCTCACCGAACTTCTCGACCGCAGTGCTTACTGTGGCGGCCCACTGCGCCGGATCGGTCACATCAAGGTGGATGAACTGCGCGGCGTCGCCGAGTTCTCCGGCCAGGTTGTGTCCATCGACGTCCAGGACATCCGCAATGATGACCTGGCCACCCAGCGATACGATCCGATGAGCGAAGGCCGCACCGAGGCCGCGTGCTCCACCGGTGACGATGACGTTCTTTCCTTGCAGCAGAGACGAATTGCCATTCATCACTCCACACAACCACAACCCCGACAGCAGCGGCGGGTTTCTCCCGCCCAACGGGAGGAGTGAGCGATCCCACCGGCGCACCCCAATTATGGGGTGGCACCGGCGGTTTGAAGGTCCGCTAGATCTCGACCGATTCCGGCTCGACAGGCGCACCATCCTCGGGCGCCGGCCCGGGATTCGCTGCGAGCACCGTTGCGGGAATCACCTCAGGACCTTCGGCATGAGCCGGTACATCCAGGGGCGAGGCCTCGGCCGCGTCCGCATTGTCGATCGGCAGGTACATGTGGCGCTTGAACTGCGACTGGTAGGCGCCACCTCCACCGATGCGCACACCGCCGCCCTCACCACTGGAGACAGGAGTGCCGTCAGGCAGCGTGACAGCGGTGTGACCGCCATTCCAGCCGATAACCACGGCACCGGGTGCGGTGCCGTACTTGAAACCACGCGCAAGAAGCGCGCGCTCCTGGTTCCCGGTGTTGAACCGAGAACCGAACGCGGGGCGGTCGGTGGCGACGTTGGAGACCCAAGAGGCCAGCCCGGAGCAGTCAGTGCCCCGTGCGGTATCTCCGCCCGAGATGTATGGCGTACCCGAGACCTGATGGATAAACGCCAGCAAAGCAGCGAGATCAGACATGGGTAGGGACGCTAACCACGAGATTGGCGGCTTGCCAAAATGTGTGGCTTCGGTCATATTTGCTGAGGATTATGACGAGAATTACTGTCCGCCAATGGCTTACTGATTACCGTAGCGCACGTTGGATCATGTTCCTAATCCAACAAACTTGCAGTACACCGTCGGTTTGTTGAATGTTCATAAATTGCGATTCATAATTTGCTGCGCCGCATACGCTCTGGTCACTCTTTCTACACATTCACGCATCTCTTGAGTTAACGCAGGAAAATTTCTGTTACCCATGCCACGTTTTTGGGGACGTCTGTCTCACTCCGTGGGACACCTGGCGCGCTACCGATTTCACCGTCACGAACGCCGATATCGGGCGAAAATTGGACGCTCCGTACTCTTTTCAGAGAGGGCCGGCTGCTAGCTCAGTGCAGCTTCCAGGTCGGCCATGATCTCAGCGATAGATCCGGTTCCTCGCACGCTTGAATCCGTCACCCGCCCAAACGTTCGTGCCGTCCGGATCCCCCGCGCGCACCGTTGCCGCCCGGATGGGGCTCGTCAGATAGTGCACCTCGGTGTAGCCCCACGGCGCCTGCGCCTCATGCTCGCTGATGAATCTATTACGCAATCCCCGCGCATATCGACCCGAAAATACCTTGGTCACAATCGTTTCAGAAAAGTCGGGATCTTGTAGCGCGGCCCGACGGACCGGGCTGCTCCCGGCCTCGTCAGCAAGGAGAAATGTCGTACCCAACTGTGCGGCAACGGCTCCCGCCGATAGCGCGGCAGCAAGGTCCGAACCGGTGGTCACGCCGCCCGCGGGGATCACCGGCACCTCGAGTTTCCCGATCAAGCCGGCAAGCAGACTGGTCAGCGGTTCCGTTGCGGGCGTGGCCGCCGGATCGAAGGTGCCACGGTGGCCGCCGGCGTCCGGCCCCTGCGCGGCCAACATGTCGACACCAGCGCCGAGTGCGAGCTCAGCCTCCCCAAATGTCGTCACGGTGGCTCATCACTGAAGCGAGGCACTCCACATCCACGCCGTACCGTTCGGCCTCACAGGCGAGCCCGTTCGCATACTCGGTTGCGGTACAAACAGATTCACGCCAAGAGCACCTGTAGTCAGTGCGCGTGCGGCCGTGATCCGATCCGCGAGAGCGTCGGCAGTCAGATATCCGGCGGCCACAAATCCCAGTCCGCCCGCATTGGTCCCCGCGCCGCCAGCTCCGGAGTGCTCAGCCCTCCGGCCATGGGCGCCACGATCACCGGACCGGCCATGGCGCGGATATCGAATGCCACGACAGTCACGCCTTGGCGTCGAGGACGACGCGGAACCTGGCCGCGCCGGCCATCATACGCTCATACGCCTTCGGCGCGTCCGACAGCGGCATGATCTCATTCATCGACCGAATTCCTTGGTGCTGAGCGAGATTCAGATTGTCCTCGTTCTCGATGGCGCTGCCGGTCAGCGATCCGACAATCGAACGGGTACCGAAGATCAGATCAGGGATGCTCACCTCGATGGGTTCGGAGTCGGCACCGACGACAATCAGCTTGCCGTTCGGCGCCAGCCCGGCGACCAGCGGTGACATCGACGACCCGCTGGAGGCCGTCGCGAGGACAGCAGTGGCTCCCCCGAGCGCCCTCAAGGCTTTCGAGGGATCACCCGCCGTGCTGTCGATGTACTCATCGGCGCCGAGTTGGCGCGCCAGATCCTCCTTTCCGGTGCCACGCGCGATGGCCACTACCCGGTAGCCCAGCGACTTGGCGTACTGGATACCGAGATGACCCAGCCCGCCGATGCCCTGGATTGCGATCAGCGAACCTGGGCGTGCGTTCGCCGTCAGTAGCGCGCGATAGACGGTGAGGCCAGCGCACAGCAGTGGCGCCGCGTCGAGCGGATCAACACCCTCGGGAACACGCACCAGCCCGCTGGCCTGGGCATAGGCCACCTCGCTGTAACCCCCGTCGACGGTGGTTCCCGTCTGGTTCTGATTGGCGCAGTTCACGAAATCACCGCGGCGACACTGCTCGCACTGGCCACAGTGCCCGTTGAGGTATCCGACACCCACACGTTCGCCGACATGCCAGGCATGCACGCCCCCTCCGACTGCCTCGATCACGCCCACGATTTCGTGTCCCGGCACAACGGGTTTCGACGGATCCGCCCGCATGCCTTCTGCCGCGAAAGCATCGGTATGGCAGACACCGCACGCCTCGACGCGGATCCGCACCTCACCGGGCTCGGGATCTCTGACCTCACGCTCTACCCAACGAAAATCCCGCTGGCCCGTCACCTCGAACGCGCGATATGTGGACACGGTTACTCCTGTAGGTCGTGGTCATCTGCCGGGCCGGCTAGATCAACATCAAAGATTGGCACATATCGCCGTACGGCGATAGATGCTTACTGGAGCTCAACGACGCGTCATTCCGATCCATTCCGGTCTGGGACGTCCGTACCTCACGTGAGGCGAAATACACGATTGCCGTGTCGATTACCTGGAATCAATAAACACTCGCCCCCGTTACCCACAGAACGCAATGACAAGCGTCGAAGACAGGAGTCACTCAGATGGACATGAAACTGGAGGTCATAGTGATTCCTGTATCCGACGTAGACCGGGCGAAGCGTTTCTACGAGAGAAACTCGGCTGGCGGCTTGGCGCCGATTCTGCGACTGATGAGGCATTCCGAGTAATCCAGTTCACACCCCCTGGTTCTGCCGCATCCATCATCTTCGGCACCGGAATATCCTCGGTAACAACGGGTTCTGTCCAGGGAATACATTTGATCGTCAACGACATCAAGGCTGCGCATCGACCTGTCCGAGCGAGGCGTGAAGGTCAGCGCGGTCTTCCACGACGAAGGCAGCGTGTTCCACCACGCCAGTTACGGATCTTTCGCATCGTTCGATGATCCCGACGGCAACGGCTGGGTGCTTCAGGAAGCAACCACCCGGCTTCCGGGGCGCTGATCCAGCGCTCGGCCAATTTAACTGCGCTGGTAGGGATTTCCTCCGAACTACGAGGAAGTCCGTCGTAGCGATCGCCAGTGCGATCATCGCAGGATGAATCCACGTCCGCGCCCCCTCAGATATCGACCATGGGTCCCTCAGCGCCCGGACGCAACACCGTGTGGCATGTCGCGCAGGCCGCGGCGGCGATGGGCATCGGCAGGTTCGCCCATGCCCCCATCCTGCCGCTGATGTCGGCGCAAGCCGGACTTAGTGCCCGGGCCGGGCTGGTTGGGAAGTGGCGCATGGCTTTTCGTGGGCCTGGCGGCTGCACCCTCGGCGGTGCTGCTGATGTGGCTCAACAGGCACTGGTCGCGTCCCATGGTGTTCGTGTCGGCGCTCGGCCCACAGGCGGTGGACATCGCACTGCCGGCGCTCATCCCCGGGGTGCCCACAGCGCTGTTCGGCGCTACCTTCATCGGCGTCAGCACGGTGGGCCAGATCGCCGGACCTCGTGGTGGTGTCGGTCCTCAAGCACGGCAGTCACGGTTTTCAAGAGGCGCGCATCATCGGCGCACTGGTGGTGACGCTAGCGGCGGCCGTTGCGGCCGTACTGCCGATCGGCTATCCGGTCGATACCGAAACTCGTTAGACGTCAAGGTGATATGGGTCGTCCTTGGGGAGCCACACATCTTCCAGCCCGAGCGGCCCCGTCGCACGAGTGAGTGCGTCGACCATGGCGTGCACCGTGGGGTTGTCCTCGTCCTCACGGACAACCAGCGACCACGTCCAGCACGGCGTTGGATTGACAATCGGACGCGCGATCAGACCCGGCGGAACCGGGGTCTGCTGCCCCTTCGGGTTGACCAGAACCGGTCGCTTGAGCCTGCGGACATGATCGAAAAACGTTGGGCCGGTGACGCCCCCGTCGCCGATGCGCTGCAAGGGGGCACCGACTTCATCGGCGAACTGTTGGGCGTATCGGTTCCATGACTCCCAGCTGGCACCGTCCTCCTCGAGGAGCGCCAGCGTGTGCTTGGCCTCGACCGGTGAACCGTCTGTCCCCACGTCAAGGGCATAGAGCCTGTCGGCGCCCACAATTCGGGCGCGCAGCCGCAGTCCCTCCAAGTCCGCGTTCTGCACCCAGCAGATGGCCAAGTCCAGACTGCCCTCCGCGACGCGGGCCGCCTGAGTGTGTGAGGGCATTACCCACGTGTCAACCCGGAGCTGCGCCACACCCGCGGCGCGTTCGGCCCAGTCAGTCGGACACCAATTCACATACCCAATGCGCACCGGCTGCGTGCGAACCAGCCCCATCGCAGCCCTTCGGAACGCATCGGCACGATCGATCAAAGCGCGAGCCTCCGGCAGCAGCGCCGCGCCCGTGGGCGTCAGCGATACCGATCGACGGTCACGATCGAAGAGCTGCACCTTCAGATCACGTTCGAGCGCCTTGATCTGTTGTGAGAGAGAGGGTCCGGCAATATGCAGCCTGTCGGCGGCGCGGCCGAAATTCAGCTCCTCGGCGACGGTGACGAAGTACCGCAACTGGCGCAGTTCCACCGACACATCCTAGACCGCTGGTAGATGCAGCCTCCCAGCAATGAGCAAACAGGTCGTGGCCTCCGGGCAGATGTTCGCCAATGATCTTGTTGGAAGAGCTACAACACGAATGGAGCAGTTCTATGCCATCTACACAGAAGGTCGTCGTCATCACCGGGGCGTCCCAGGGCATCGGTGCCGGGCTAGTCGAAGGCTTTCGCAAACTCGGATACGCCGTCGTCGCGAACTCTCGCTCTATCCCGGACAGCTCGGACCTCCAGGTCCTCTCCGTCGCCGGTGACATCGCACAGCCCGGTGTCGGGGCGCGGGTGATCGACGCCGCCGTCGCGCGATTCGGACGGATCGACACCGTGATCAACAATGCGGGCATATTCATCGCCAAACCGTTCACCGAGTACACAGATGAGGACTTTGACGCCATCACCGGCGTGAACGTGCGGGGATTCTTCGAGATCAGTCGCGCCGCACTCAAGATTCTGACCGAGCAGGGCGAGGGTGGGCACATCGTGAACATCTCGACAAGCCTGATCGACCAAGCCAATTCGCAGGTTCCGTCGGTACTCGCCGCGCTCACCAAGGGCGGCCTGAATGCCGCTTCGCGCTCGCTGGCCGTCGAGTACGCCACCCGTAAGATCCGCGTGAACACCGTGGCACTAGGCATCATCAACACCCCGATGCATGCCGGTGACTCCGAGGAGATGCTGGCTGTGATGGCGAACATGCACCCGCTCGGTCGGCTCGGCGAAACCTCTGAGGTCGTGGACGCCGTGCTGTACCTAGAGAACGCCCCCTTCGTCACCGGTGAGATCCTGCACGTCGACGGCGGACAAAGCGCGGGACATTGACATGGGCGACACCGCAACAGCCGTCGACATAGTTGGCGCGCTACTCAAGGAATGGAAGACGGGCGTCGACGCCCACAAACCCGAGATGGTCGCAGCGCTCTTCACCGAGGGCGCGCTCTTTCAGGGACTGCAGCCCTACAGCGTGGGGCGCGATGGGGTGGCGAGGTACTACGCGTCGCAGCCGCACGGGATGCGCGTCACCTACGACATCCTCGAGGCTCGCCTGTTGGGCAATTCGGCGGCGCTCGGATACGTGCAGGCGCAGTTCGCCTTCGAGAACCGGCCCGCGGTCGCCCTCCTCATCGGAGTAGTGGCAACACACACTGACGGTCGTTGGCAGATCGCTTATTACCAGGTGTCACCACCACCCCTGGGGGCTAGCAAGCCAGCGTGACGTACGCGACCTTTTGTCGGGTAGTAGGAACCGTTGTCGGCCGGTTCCGCATATTGCGTCCCGACTGCACGTCCTGGGCGCCGGTCTGCTGCGACACCCCTTGCACCGTGCACTGCGACGGATGATCCGATCCGACCTTCGTGATGATGACCCGGTAACCGTTGGACTTGAGGTCGTTGATGACGGCGTCGGTATCCGCGGCGGGGCCGGCGAACGCGGCGGCAGCCGTCACCAGTGACAGTCCCGCGGCGGCTACTCCTGCAACCGCCGCGGTAATGATCTTCTTCATCAGTGGTGCTCCTTCTGCGTCGTCGAAGATGAAGCCGGGCTTACAACTCGTGACTAAGCGTTGTTCTTATTTGTGCCGTAGGGCACGTGCGGGTTGGTCCCCAGCGGGACCAGTGGGTTGGCGCCTTCATAGGTCGGCTGGTGGACACCCTGCTCGTAGTAGACATCGCCGGGTGCCACGCACGGGCCCTGCCCGGTGGCGTTGACGCTCGTTTCGCTGGCGTAGCAAACCGGAGGAGGCGTCGGACCGGCCGAGGCGATCGGTGCTCCGACAATAGCGACAGCCGCGGCAACACCGACTCCGCCGAGGATTGCAGTGAGTGACTTTCTCATGTGATGTTTCCTTTCCGCTCGGTCATCTTGCTAATGGCCTGGAAAGTGAAATCACTTGCCAAAACATCAACGTTGATGCATTCATCCAGTTCAACGGCTTTCAACATCACCTAGTTCCCAACTTATGAGATCCTCGGCCAATTCTTAGCTAAATCTCAGAGTACCCCATGGGGGTTAGGGTCCCAAGAAAATGGTGTATAGCCGTTTACCTACCGTTAACCAGGGGTAATGAGCCCGTCTGGCTAGATCACCTGATCTATAGTTAGATCATGCGATCTAAATCGGGCATCAAACGCACCTTCACCGAGGTGGCGCGGCGCGAGCAGATCGTCGCGTGTGCGATGGAAGTGATCGCGGAGGTGGGCTACCCACAAACCACCATCCGAAAGATCGCCGACCGGGCAGGTATCGCGATGAGTGTCGTGCTGTATCACTTCGGTTCCAAGGATGGGCTCGTTGAGGCGGTCATCGCGTCGATGTATCAGACGGCCCTCGCCGAGGTGCCCCCGGCGGTACGCCGCGAGCGGACCCCGACGGCGCAGCTCGCCGCTTACATCCGTGCCAGCGTCGGCTATTTCGATACCCATCGCATGCACCTGGCAGCACTCAGCCAGCTGGGGACGAGCTACAAGCCTAGCGACGGCCGACGCCTTGGCGACCTGGAGCTGACACCCGAGCTCACCGATCAATTGGCCGAGCTCGATCCATCCGCCATTCTCCGCGCGGGCCAGAAATCCGGTGAATTCGCTTCGTTTCCAGTCGATTCCACCGCCATAGCAGTGCGAGGAGCGGTGAACGCGGTGGTCGAAAAGGTACTGCAAAACGCCGATTTCGATGCGCACGGCTACGCGGAGGACCTGGTGAAGTTGTTCACCCGAGCAGTGCGGAGGGTGTGATGGCTAGGATCATGATCGCCGCGATCGGCAGTCACGGTGACGTCGCTCCCATGACGGGTATCGGTGCGCGCCTCACACACGCCGGCCATCACGTGACCATCGCGGCGTATGAACGCTTTGCGCCGCTGATTACCCAGTGCAGCTTGAATTTTCGCGGTATTCCCGAACCAGGTAACCAATCGGGGGATTCCGATACCGATCCCATGAAGGGTCTTGCGGAATTCCTCGCCCCACGTGGCATGCGGACGCTAGGTGCCGCGCTCTTGACGGCGCTGGGCGACGAACCCACCGACGTACTGATGCTGTCACCGTTCGCGGAGCTAGCGGGACATCCGATCGCCGAAGCCAAGGCCGTAGCCTCCGTCGGCCTTCGGCTGCAACCATTCTCGGCCACCGGCGCCTTTCCTCCAGCGGCGTTGGGCGCCTGGTCGGCCGGCTCGGTGGGCAACCGCCTTGCGTCCCGCTCCGGCGGCTGGCTTGTCGATCACTTGTACGGCGGCGCGGTCGCCGATTTCCGGCGAGACCTCGGCCTACCCAAGGTTTCCGCGGGCGCGCTACATCGCCAACGCACCGAAGCGGGTTGGCCTGTGCTGCACGGATTCTCGCGGTATATCGTTGCGCGACCGGAAGATTGGCGGGCGGGACTCGACGTGACCGGCTACTGGTGGCCTGAACCCGACCCACAGTGGAGTCCCGCCGCCGAGCTAGTCGACTTTCTCGCCGGGGGAGCCCCACCGGTGTTCATTGGGTTCGGGAGCACGATGACCTCGGCCAAACACGCGGCGCACATATCCGAAGTCGCCCAAAAAGCCCTGCGCCAGGCCGGTGTTCGCGGCATCGTACACGCGGGTTGGTCCGGACTCGATGCCGTCGGCGACGAGATCCTGACTATTGAAGACGTGCCGCACAGCTGGCTGTTCCCACAGATGGCCGCCGTCGTGCACCACTGCGGTGCGGGCACGACGGCGGCCGGGCTACGTGCCGGAGTTCCGGCGATCGCCGCTCCTGGGCTTGGCGATCAGCCATTCTGGGCGCGGCGTCTCAAAGGACTCGGACTGAGCGCCGCCACCATCCCGCAACGCGCGCTGACGGTCGAGCGGCTCGCCGATGCCATCCGCGTCGCCCTGACCGACGACGGGCTCCGGGAACGTACCCGGCAGATCGCTCGTGTTCTGGCAGCCGAGGACGGCCCGGCTCAGGTTGTGCGTATGGTCGACGAACTACTGCGCTGACCAAGAGGGTCCGCGACACGTACCGATTCCATGCCGCCGTCATCCCGAGTCCCCGTTTTGAGCGTGCGAATTGTGTCGATTTCTGGACGTTGTTCGACAGGATCCGCACGCTCGACAGGCACCCGCTGGGCGTAGTCTCCTGCGGGTGAGGGACACCGGACACCTGCTGGAAGCCGCCACCGCCGTAACGCTGCTTGCGGCCGGGCTCATCTTCCTACTCGCGCTGATACTCGGCGTCTGGAAGTACCGGCAGATGCTCAGCAGCCCGGACCATCTCGCACATCCCTACGTCGACATTGCGCATCGGGCGGCACTGCTCTATGCATTCGCCACCTTGCTCACCGCGGTATTCGTCGAGTTCAGCGGGTGGCCTAGCTGGGTAAATCTCACCGCTGCAATGGTTCTGGTGTTTTTCTTTGTGTCCGCCATCGTCAGCTACATCGTCCACGGCGCGCTACGCGACACCACCAATCAGCTCGAAAACCCTGGCCCAGGAATCTACGTGGCGATGGCCCTGCTCATCGCGGGCGAGATTGGCGGGTTCGCGGTTCTGCTCGCCGGATTCGTACGTGCCCAATGGTTCTCGTGACACCCGGCGCCTAGCGGTCACCACATGTAGGGCACCAGGCGATAGCGCGCTTTCTGCGCGTACTCCCGGTATCCGGCCAACTGTTCGGCGAGTAGCTTTTCTTCGTCGCTGATACGCATCATGAGCACGATGAGGCCGGGGATGACGGACACGAGGCCCCAATACGAGCCGAGCGCAAGGGGAAATCCGACGATGGTGATCACGTTGCCGGTGTACATGGGGTGGCGGACCAGCCCATATAGACCCGTGGAGACAAGCCTCTGGTCCGCCTCCACTTGTACGGTCGACGCCGCGAAGCTGTTCTGAACGACCACTAGGCTCGTCACGCCCAGTCCAACGGCGACCAGGACATCACCCAGCACGCAGATCACCGCCGGTACCGACGACCAGCCAAAGCGGTGATCAAGGGCGCTCATCACCACCATTGCCGCGAGCGAGAAGTACCAGCCGCCGATGAGGACTTTTTGCACCCTCCGCGTTTCTGCTACCGGGCCCGCGCGCTTACGACGCTGGTGCGCAGCGGGATTCGCCCGCTGCAGGTAGATGCCGGGGATCCACGTCGACAATGCAAACACCACGAGAAAGGCCCACGCTTGCCAGTAGTCGACCGTCCCCGCGAGCAGGAAAAGCACCGCGCCGAAGACGGCGAGTTCGACAAACCCGAACGCCAGCACTCTCGCAACGGCCTTCACGAAACCTCCAACTGTTGGGCCATGCTTCGAACCGATGGCGCCTCTAGGAGCGCGAGCACCGAAAGTTCCGCATCGAGGGCCGTGTTGATCGCGGCGACCACCCGGATCGCCCCCAGCGAGTTGCCGCCCAGGTCGAAGAACGACTCGTCCACCCCGACGCGGTCTACACCCAGCACGTGGGCGTAGATGCTCGCCAGGATCTGCTCGGTCAGACTGGACGGCGCGCGATGTACGCCATCGGTGCCGAGCGCCGGTTCCGCTGACACCGCAGGGCTGTCCAAACCTTTCAGCCGCAGTCGCTCGGTCCCCTTGATGAGATCCAACGACGACAACCGGCGGTCTGGATGTGCGGTCATCGCTGCCAGGACGTGCTTGAACCGCTCCATCAGCGTGCCGACGCATTCCGCGTCGAATACATCGGTGTCGTACTGGACGCGCAGCCCCATTTCACGACCCGGCCCGGCCTGCACCGCGATTGGGTAGTGATAGTCGTCGCGGCTGCTGAATCCGGTCACGGTCAAGCCGTCGGCGCCCGGCAGCGTTCCGGCGTCCGTCGGATAGTTCTCGTACACGAAAACCGTGTCGAACAACCTGTCCTGGCCGGTGATGCGGTGGATATCGCTGAGTGCCACATGCTGGTGCTCGAGGGTGTCGTTGTGCGCATTTTGCAGTTGATCCAACAGGTCCGCCGTGGTGCTGGTCTCGCTGAAGGTCGCCCGCACCGGCACCGTGTTGATCAACAGGCCCAACATCGATTCCGCGCCGAGCACCTCGGGTGGCCTGCCCGAGACCACCGTCCCGAACGCGACATCCTGCTCACCGGTCAGTGTGCTGAGCAGTAGCGCCCAGGCGCCCTGCAGCACGATGTTGACGGTGGTGCGCTGCGTGCGCGCCAGTTTGGTCAGTGCCCTCGTGGTCTTCGCAGGTACCCGAAACATCTCAACGCTTCGCTGCCCGAACAGCAGCTTCTGCGACGGGCCGATGAGGATCGGAGTCTCAAAGCCTGCCAACGCCTCTCCCCATGCCGCGTGGGCGGCATCGTGATCTCGTTCCGACAACCACGTCACGAACGTGCGGTATGGCGTCGCCGCGGGCAGCCGCAGCCCGTGGTATCCGGCGAAGATCTCCTGCATCAGGATCGGCATCGACCAACCGTCTAGCACGATGTGGTGATTAGTGAGCACCAGCCGGTGCGCCTCTGCGGCAGTACGAATCAACGCCACCCGGAATGCGGGTTGCTTCTTAAGGTCGCACACCGCGGCGCGCTCGTCGGCGCAGATTCCCTCGATCTGTTCTTCAGCGCCAACGCCATTGGCGTTGAGTTCGGTGTACCGCCAGGGCGCCACCGGATCGACCGGAATGACCTGCACCGGTTGCTCGAACTGAGGACAGAAGCGTGCCGCCAGGTGCGGGTGCCGGCTGACCACGGCCTGCACCGCATCGCGAAGCCGGGGCGCATCAAGCGGACCGCTCAACGCAACCTCCAGCTGTACTGCGTACACATCGTCCCCCGAGCAATTCGCCATGCTGGCGTGATACAGCAGTCCATGCTGCAAGGGGGTTAGCGGCAGCACGTCGTCGATCGGGAAGTGGCCGTGCAGCTCGTCGATCTGCTGCTGGCTCAGCCGGGCAGGAGCGATATCGGACGGGGTCAACCCGCCCCCACCCCTGCGCACATGCGCGCAGATCCCGGCCAGGGCGTCGAACCACAACCGGCTGATCCGGGTAACCGCCGTGCGATCCAGTGCCGACGGTGCCCACATCCAGGTGGCGTTCAGATGCGGCCCGGAGTCGGTGTCGATGGTGACCGCGTTGAGCTCCACGGAGTGCGTCAGGGCAATCGGAATATCCCCGGCTGCACCCGTCAATGACACGCCTTCTTGACTAAAACGCCACACATCGCCAGACGCATAGGCCGCCGGGGAGCCAAGCCGCCCAAGGTAGTTGAACCCAATCGCTGGGTCGGATCCGCCGAGATCCACCTCGGGATTCAGATAGCGCAAGAGACCGTACGTTAGGCCGTCGGGCAGGGCTCGAAGTTGTTCTTTGGCGTCCTTGATTACCGCGCCGAGCGCCGCATCACCGGCCACCACCTGCGTCCAGCGCAGCCCACCGTGCGGCCTCCCGACACTCAAAGCCACCGGATACTTGGTGGTAAACCATCCGACGGTGCGCGACAGGTCAATGTTTCGCTCCGCCGCGTCGCCGGAATCTGCCAGTTCCTCGTGGCGTCCGTGACCTTCGACGTCGATGGCGATGGGTGCGCCGCCGGTCCCCAGGTACTGCGTCCACGCCAGGGCGAAAGCGATCAGCAGAATCTCTTGTACCCCAGCGTGAAACGCCGCAGGCACCTCACCGAGCAGCATATGGGTGGTCTCGGCGTCCAGAAACTCCGTCAAGTGTCCGGCGGTGGCAAACGTATCCTCGGCGGATTGCGGTGCCGGTATGCCCGAAGGGACCGCCGCCACCTGTCGCCACGCGTCCGCCTGGCCGATCACGTCGGGGTGGTGGGCGTGCTCGGTCAGCAGTTCCGCCCACCGCTGGAACGACGTCCCGGTCGGCAGCAGCAGGACCTCCTGCCCACCCTGATGCTGAGTCCAGGCAATGTTCAGGTCTTCCAACAAGATTCGCCACGAAACACCATCTACGGCCAGGTGGTGAACGATCAGCACCAGCTGGCTCGTTGAGGTCGCCCACAGCGCGCTCAGCATCACCCCGACGGCGGGGTTGAGCCGCGACCTTGCGGCCACCAGCGCCTCATCGGAGAGCAGATTCACCGAATGCAGGCAACTCGCAGCGTCGATCGCATCCGCCGCAGGCACGGTCAGCGCCCATCCGCCGGCGCCGTCGTCCGCTGCGCGCATCCGGAGCATCGCGTGCCGCTCAAGCAATGCCTGCAACATGACTGCAACGTCGGCCGCCGTCACGCCCTCGGGAGCCTGCAGCACCACCGTTTGATTGAATTCGTCGACCGGACCGTCGGCGCTTTCCAAACCCTTCAGCCACTGCATGATTGGGGTGGCCAGGACTTGCCCCAGACCCTCGTCAATCTCGCTGCCGGGACTATTGGCCAGCCTGACCACCCGCGCCAATCGGGCCACCGTCTGCTGGACAAAGATGTCGCGTGGGCGACCCAGTAGGCCGGCACCACGCGCCCGCCAAATCACCTGGATGGCCGAAATGCTGTCTCCGCCAAGGTCGAAGAACGAATCATCGACTCCCACTTGTTCCAGCCCGAGGACTTGCGCAAAGATGCCGGCCAAAATTTCCTCGATCTGAGTGGCCGGAGCGCGGTAATGGTCGATGGCCTGATACTCGGGCGCCGGCAGCGCACGAATGTCTAGCTTGCCGTTGACCGTCAACGGCATGGCCTCCATGACCACGATCGCTGCCGGCACCATGTACGCTGGCAGCCCCTCACCGAGTGCCGCGCGCAACCCTGCGGGATCGGCGCTCCCGGTGATGTAACCCACCAGGCGCTTATCGCCGGGACGGTCCTCGCGGGCGATCACCACCGCATGCTCGACCCCATCGAGATCCGTTAACGCCGATTGGATTTCACCCAACTCGATGCGGTATCCGCGGATCTTGACCTGCTCATCGGCACGCCCAACATACTGCAACTGTCCGTCGGCACCCCAACACGCCACGTCTCCGGTGCGATACATCCGCGTGCCCGGCGTGCCGTACGGGCACGCGACAAATCGCGACGCCGCCAGCGGCGCCCGGCCTACATATCCATAGCCCAAACCCGCACCGGCAACATATAACTCACCCATCACACCAAACGGCACCGGCCGCAGCCAATCATCGAGAACGAAGAACGCCAGATGCCCCAACGGCACCCCGATCGGACTCGCCGCACTGCCGACGTCGGCGGCCAAGATCTCCCGGAACGAGGCGTGCACCGTCGTCTCGGTGATCCCGTACATATTGATCAACCGCGGCAACACCGGGTGATCCTGCAACCAATCCTCCAGCCGGGAGGGCTCGAGCGCCTCTCCACCGAACACAACCAACTCAAGTTGAAGCTCGGACTCCAACCCTGGCGCCTGCCCGTCCACGGTTTGCAACGCGTAGAACGCCGACGGCGTCTGGCTCAACACGCTGACGCGTTCCTCGACCAACAAGGCATGAAACTCGTCGGGCGCGCGCACCACCGAATCCGGAACAACCACCAATCGGCCACCGTGCAGTAGTGCCCCGAAGATCTCCCATACCGAGAAGTCGAAGGCCAACGAATGACATTGCGTCCACACCTGACCCGGTGTCAGCTCCACCTCGGAGTCGATCGCCTCCAACAACCGCGTCACGTTGTGATGCGGAATGGCAACACCTTTCGGAACGCCGGTGGTGCCCGAGGTGTAGATGAGATACGCGATATCGTCCGGGCCCGGGACCGCCAATGCGTGACCTGGCTGGTGGTCGGCGGCCGAGACATCGATGACCGTCAATTCACGCCCGTCCAGCCGATCAGCCAGCTCGGCGGTGGTCACCGCGACCATCGACCCAGAATCGTCGAGAACGAACTCTAATCGCGCATCGGGCACCGATGGATCGATCGGCACATACGCCGCACCGGTTTTGAGCACGCCCATGATCGCAACGACTGCCTCGACCGACCTGGAGAACAACAGCGCCACCCGCTGCCCCGGACCCACACCATGACCAACCAACAAGCATGCCAACCGGTTCGACGCCTCATCAAGTTCTTGATACGTCAGGTGGGTGTCATCGAGGCTGACGGCCACCGACCCTGGAACACGCGCGACCTGCTCCTTGAACAACGTTGGAATGGACTCCGCGCTGAGCGCAGGCCGGGTCAGGATCGCCCGATTGCCCACTACGTCAAGGCACTTGTGCTCGTCGGCGCTGACCACGTCGACCGCCGACAGACGCTGGGTGGGATCGGCTGTCATCGCCTCAAGCACCTGCTGTAGCCGGTCGATCATCGTCTCGACGGTGCCGATGTCGAACACGTCGGTGCGAAACTCGACGGTCCCCACAATCCCTGCGGCTCCGCCCGATTCGTTCCACGATTCGGACAACGAGAAGGACAGATCCATCCGGGCAGAGTGAGTGTCCAGCGGTAGCTGGGTGAACTGCAGATCCGCCGACGCCAATCCGCCGCGTGGATCGCCGGTTTGGCCGGGCACGTTTTGCCAAGCCAACATCACCTGCACCAGGGGGTGATGGGCCAGCGAGCGAGTCGGATTCAACCGCTCCACGAGCACCTCGAAGGGCACATCTTGGTGCTCGAAGGCCCCCAAACTACGTGTCCGTACCTGAGCCAACATGTCAGCAACGCTGGGATCTCCGGCGAGATCGACCCGCAACACCAAGGTGTTAACGAAGAATCCGACGAGTGCGTCCAGGGCCGAGTCGCGTCGCCCGGCAATCGGGAAACCCACCGCCACATCAGAACTCGCACTGAGCTTGGATAACAGCACGGTCAGGGCCGTTTGTACCACCATAAAGGTGGTCGCGTTGTGCTCGCGGGCCAGGCGAGTAACCCGCTCCTGCAAATCGGCAGACCACTCCACGTCCACCCGGGAGCCACTTTGATCGGCAACCAACGGATAGGGTCGGTCGGTCGGCAGTGCCAAACGCTCAGGCAGCCCGGCCAGCGCGTTCTCCCAGTAACTCAATTGCCGGGAGATACGGCTCTCACTATCGTCGAGCTCGCCGAGCTGCGCGCGCTGCCAGAGCGTGTAATCCGCGTACTGGACCGCCAACGGTTCCCAGCTGGGGGCCTGCCCCGCACACCGGCCGGTATAGGCCACCCCTAAATCGGCCACCAGTGGGGTGATGGACCAGCCGTCGGCAGCGATATGGTGCACCACGGCCACTAGCACATGGTCGTCCTCGGCGACGCGGAAAAGCCGTGCCCGCAAAGGGATCTCGGCGGAAAGGTCGAAACTGTGCTGGGCCGATTCCGCGACCGACGCATCCAATCGAGATGCCGGCCATCCGGAGGCGTCAACGACCTCCCAACCGGATTCGGCTTGCGCAGCCGAAACAACCAGCTGCTGGGGTATCCCATCGACTGCCGGAAACAACGTGCGCAGACTCTCGTGGCGGTCAAGCACGTCGGCGAACGCCACGCCCAACGCGCCGACGTCGAGGTACCCCTGCAGGCGCAACCCCACTACCAGGTTGTACACCGGCGAGGGCCCGTGCAGTTGGTCGATGAACCACAGCCGACTTTGCGCGAAGGACAGCGGCATCACCGCGGGCCGCTCGGCGGCAACCAACGGGTCTAGCCGGCCGGTGTCGTCACCGATACGGAGCGTTAACTGGGCGACTGTGGGAGCGTCGAACACAGCGCGCTCTTCAAGGCCTGCATCCAGAGACCTGTTGAGCGCCGCGACCAGACGCATCGCCAACAGTGAATCGCCGCCGAGGTCAAAGAACGAGTCATCGACGCCGACGCGTTCCAGGCCCAGGACGTTCGCGTAGATTCCGGCCACGATTTCCTCGGTGGGCGTCGCCGGAGCCAGATACTGATCGACGTGCTGGTATTCCGGTGCGGGCAAGGCTTTTTTGTCGAGCTTGCCGTTGACCGTCATCGGCATCGCCGGCACGACCACGACCGCCGATGGCACCATGTAGGGCGGTAGCTTGTCGGCCAATGCGGTGCGCACCGATGCCGGGTCGGCGATACCGGTGATGTAACCAACGAGTCGTTTGTCTCCAGTACGGTCCTCGCGAGCGATCACCACCGCATGCTCGACTCCATCGAGATCCGTTAACGCCGATTGGATTTCGCCCAGCTCGATGCGATATCCGCGGATCTTGACCTGCTCATCGGCACGGCCTACGTACTCAAGTTGCCCATCGAGCCCCCAGCACACCAGGTCCCCGGTGCGGTACATCCGCGCGCCCGGATCCCCGAACGGGCAGGCCACAAAACGTGTGGCAGTCAAAGGCGCCCGGCCCACATAGCCGTCACCCAAACCCGCACCGGCCACATACAACTCGGCCACCACGCCGGCCGGAACGGGGTCCAGCCATTCATCGAGGACAAAGGAGGCCAAATGCCCCAACGGCGCCCCGATCGGACTCGCCGCACTGTCGGCGTCGGAGGTAGTGATCTCGCGGAAGGACGCGTGCACCGTGGTCTCGGTGATCCCGTACATGTTGATCAGCCGCGGCGATTCGGGATGGTCCGCCAACCATGGTGCGAGACGCTGCGGTTCCAGCGCCTCTCCACCGAACACCACCACCTCGAGACCTAGCTGTCGATCGTGCCGCCGGTCCGCGTCCACGGCTTGCAATGCATAGAACGCTGACGGCGTCTGGCTCAGCACATTGACGTGTTCATCGACCAGCAGCGCATGGAACTCGTCGGCAGAACGCGTCACCGACTCCGGCACAATTACCAGCCGCCCGCCGTGCAGCAGGGCGCCGAAGATTTCCCATACCGAGAAGTCGAAGGCCAACGAATGACATTGCGACCAAGCTTGTCCCGCTGCCAGGTCCACCTCCGCCTCGATCGCTTCCAACAACCGCGTCACGTTGTGGTGCGGAATGGCAACACCCTTGGGCACTCCGGTGGTACCCGAGGTGTAAATCACGTACGCGGTGTCATCCCCATCCGGTGCCTCCCACGCGTTGCTCAGACCGCCGACCGCCACGGCCTCGGCGTCGTCGATATCGATGACCGTCAACCCACGCCCTTGCGGCCGATCCGTTAAGTCGGCAGAAGTCACGACGGCAACCGGCGCCGAATCGTCGAGGACGAATTCCAGCCGCGCATCGGGCACCGATGGATCAATCGGCACATACGCCGCACCGGTTTTGAGCACGCCCATGATCGCAACGACTGCCTCAATCGACCTCGAGAACAACAGCGCCACCCGCTGCCCCGGACCCACACCGTGAGCGACCAATAAGTGCGCCATACGGTTCGACGCCTCATCAAGCTCGAGGTAACTCAGCGAGCTGTCGCCGCAACTAACCGCCGTCGTCTCCGGAACAAGCGCCACCTGCTCGGCGAACAACACCGGAATCGACACCGAAATCACGGGCTCGGATAGCGCGGCCCGATTGCCCCACTCATCCACCTCGGTGCGCTCAGCTGAGTCGCCTAGTTCCATCGACAACAATCGCCGGGTGACATCGGCCGTCATTGTTGTTGCACCTCCTCTGTCATTGCCTCCAGCACTCGCTGGAATCGTTCGACGACTTTCTGAACGCGGCCCATACGGAATACGCCGGTATCGAATTCGACACGCAGTACAAGTTCGGTACCGGGCATCGCCTGCAGCGTCAGCGGATAGTGGTTGTATTCGCGACCGCTGACCTTGGTGATGGCCAATCCGTCGGCCATCGACGACGCCAGGGTCTCCACCGGATAGTTCTGGTAGACGAACAAGGTGTCGAACAGTTGATCCTGGCCGACAGCCTGGTGGATTTCGCTGAGCGCCAGATGCTGATGCTCGAGGGTGTCGCTATGACGGCGTTGGAGATCATCGAGCAACTCGGCGATGGTGGTATCCGCGGTGATGGTGGCCCGCACCGGCACGGTATTGATCAGCAGGCCGACCATAGAGTCTGCGCCGGCCACCTCGGCCGACCGGCCCGAGACCGCCACCCCGAAAGCGACATCACGGCGGCCGGTCAACCACATCAACACCTGCCCCCAAGCCGCCTGCAGCACGGTGTTGACTGTGGTGTGTTGCGCGCGAGCCAATTCATTGATGGCACTGGTGATTTCGGCGGTCAACTGGAACGACTCGACGGCGCGTCGGCCTTGCGTCGCCCGACCCTTGGGGGCGACCAGTGGCGGATTATCGAATCCCGCGAGGACTTTACGCCAGGCCTTGCGGGCGGCATCGACGTCGTGATCGGCCAGCCATGTCACAAACCTGCGGTAGGACCCGGCCGCGGGCAGGTGTTGACCGTAATAGCTCCCGAAGATCTCCTGCAGCAGGATCGGCAGCGACCAGCCGTCGAGCACGATGTGGTGATAAGTCATGACGAACCGGTGCTCGTTGTCGCCGGTGCGAATCAGCGCCGCGCGGAATGCCAATTGGTGCAACAGATCACAGACAGCTGCGCGTTCGTCGGCACACAACCGTTGCATCCGTTCGCCGACGCCGACGTGGTCGGCGGTACCCGCGGCTTCCGTGGAGATGTCGAGGTACTGCCAGGGCACGCTGGCGTTGGCCGGGATGGTCTGCACCGGTTCGTCAAATCGCTTATCGAACCGAGCCGCCAGGTTCGGATGGCGGTTGACGACTGTGCGCACCGCCTCACGTAGCCGGTGAGCATCCAGTGGGCCGGTGACGGTGACGTCCAGTTGCATCGCGTAAACATCGTCGCCGTTTCCGCGAGTTGCATTGGCCTGAAACAGCAGTCCTCGCTGCAGCGGCGTCAAGGGCAGGACATCGGCAATCGGTGCGTCCCGGCTGAGCTCGTCAATTTCGTGCTGAGCGAGCCGGACGGGCGCGATGTCGGAGGGTGTTAAGCCACCGCCACCACCGCGGACATGCGCGCAAATACCGGTCAATGCCTCGAACCACAGCCGACCGAGCCTGCTGACTTGGGTTTGGTCCAGTGCCGACGGAGCCCAGGTCCATGTGGCGTAAAGCCTTGGTCCGTCGGCTGTTTCGACCGTGCTCGCATTGAGTTCCACGGTGTGCCCCAGTGGCATCGGTATGGCTGCGGCGGCAGCGGACACGGCCGCACCCTCGTGGCTGACCTGCCATAGTTCGGCGAGGCCGTCCGATGGCGCTGTGCCGCTCGCACCCAGCCGGCCTAGGTAATTGAATCCGACAGTGGGGTCGGCATCCGACAGATCGATATCCGCGTTGAGGTAGCGCAGCAGACCATAGGTCATTCCCTCGGGCAGAGCGCGCAGCTGTTCCTTTGCGTCTTTGATCACGCGGCCGAGCACCGGCTCGCCGGCCACCACCTGATCCCAGCGCAGCATGCTCTCGGATCGCCCGATATGCCCCGCGACCTTCAACGCCACCGGGTACTTGGTGGTGAACCAGCCCACGGTGCGAGACAGATCAATCCGCGCGCGCTGTTCTCCTATCTCCTCCACGCGCCCGTGACCTTCGACATCGATGGCGACCGGCAAGGTGATTCCCGAGAACTGCGTCAACGCCATGGCATAGGCGATCAACAGAATGTCTTGAACCCCTGCGTGGAATGCTGCGGGAACCTCGCCGAGCAATGCGCGGGTCGTCTCGACATCCAACTCCGCCGTGAGATGCCCTGCGGTCGCGTACGTGTCCAGCTCGGGACGCACGGCCGGCAGTGTCGACGGGGTTGCCAGCACTCGTCGCCAGCTGTCTGCCTGATCCACCACTGTCGGGGCATGGGCGTGTTCGTCAAGCACAGTTGCCCACCGGGCGAAGGATGTTCCCGTTGTCGGCAGTGCAACGGTTTGTCCGTGACGGTGCTGGGCCCACGCGATGTTGAGGTCTTCGAGCAGGATCCGCCAGGACACCGCGTCGACGGCTAGGTGATGGATGGTGAGCACCAGCTGTTGCGTGGAAATCACCCACAACGCACTGACCATCTCCCCAGCGGCCGGGTTCAGCCGCGACCGGGCCGCCATCAGCGCCTCATCGGAGAGCATGTCCGTCGACTCCAGATGCACTGGTACCGAGCCCTTCTCGGGTACCAGCAGCGACCAACCTCCCGCATGATCATCCTGGGCACGTAGCCGCAACATGGCATGCCGGTCAAGTAAGGCGCTTAAAACCATCCGCGCGTCGGACTCGGTGACTCCAGGCGGGGCCTGGATCATCACCGTCTGATTGAACTGGTCGATCTGGCCGCCTGCGCGTTTCACCTCATGCAACCACCGCAGGATTGGGGTCGCGGTGACGGGACCGAGACCCTCATCCGTCGGGCCGTCCTCATCTGCTGCTACCCCGACCACCTGAGCCAGTCGGGCCACGGTCTGCTCCACGAAGATGTCGCGGGGTCGGCACGTGACACCGCACGCCCGGGCTCGCGCCACTACCTGCATGGACAGGATGCTGTCGCCGCCAAGGTCGAAGAACGATTCATCGACGCCGACCCGCTCCAGCCCGAGGACTTGGGCGTAGATACCGGACAAGATCTCCTCGACGGGCGATACCGGTGCGCGGTAGCGATCAACGTTTTGATAATCGGGTGCCGGCAGCGCGCGGGTGTCGAGCTTTCCGTTGACCGTCAACGGCAACGCATCCAGGACCACGATCGCCGCCGGAACCATGTATGAGGGCACGCGATCGGCCAATGCGACCCGCATCCCGGCCGGATCCATCTCCCCGGCAACTAATTCGGTGACATAGCCGATCAGGCGCGTGGTGCCGGGGTGATCTTCGCGGGCGATCACCACCGCCTGCGAGACACCATTCAGAGCAGCCAGCGCGGACTGCACTTCGCCGAGCTCGACGCGGTACCCGCGGATCTTGACCTGATCATCGGCCCTCCCCCGGTACTCCAGCTGTCCGTCAGCCCGCCAGCTGACCAGATCACCGGTGCGATACATGCGCATCCCGGGGGCCCCGAATGGACACGCCACAAACCGAGACGACGTCAGACCCGACCGACCCAGGTATCCGCAGGCCACACCGTCGCCGGCCACGTAGAGCTCTCCGACCACCCCGACAGGAACCGGTTGCAAATACTGGTCGAGCACGAAGAGCGCCGAGGTCGAGACGGGTGCGCCGATGGGCGCGGCGCCGGAGCCCGGTATCAAGGGCGCACTCATCGATGCGTACACCGTGATCTCGGTGGGTCCATAGGCGTTGATCACTGTCCGGCCAGGCGCCCAACGGTCGACAACCTCGCCCGGGCACGCCTCTCCGCCGAGTAGCAGCGCCACCGATTCCAGTCCCTGAGGGGATAACGCCCCAGCGGCTGAAGGGGTCTGGGTAAGAACATTGACACGCTCGTTGACCAACAAGGCGTGGAAGTCGTCCGGTGACGTCACGACCGACTCGGGCACCACCACGAGGCGTGCACCGCTCAGTAGCGCAGCCCAGATCTCCCATACCGAGAAGTCGAAGGCGTAGGAATGGCACTGGGTCCAGACCTGGTTCTTCGGCAGGTGCGCTGGCGTCGACCGCGCTATGTGGGTCAGGTTGTGGTGAGTGACCGCAACGCCCTTGGGCAGGCCCGTGGTTCCCGAGGTGTAGATGAGGTAGGCAATATCCTCGGGGGTCGGGTCCGACAGTGCGGTACCCGGTTGATCGTGCACCGCTGGATCGTGAAAATCGATGACCGGCACCAGAGTTCCGTCCAATCGATCGGATAGGCCGCTGGTAGTGATCGCGACTACTGGCGCGGCGTCGGCCAGCATGAACTCAATCCGGGCGGCGGGCACCGCCGGGTCGATCACCAGATAGGCGGCCCCGGTCTTGAGTATCGCGAGCATGGCGACTATCGCCTCCGCGGAACGTTCCATCAGCAGCGCAACACAGTCACCGGGGCCGGCCCCTTGTACGACGAGGCTGTGCGCCAACCGGTTTGCGGTCTCATCGAGTTCCCGATACGTCATGCAGCGCCCGTCGCAGCTGATCGCCACCGCCTCTGGGGAGCGGGCGACCTGGGTCGCGAACAATGCGGGGACCGAAACCGGTGCGCTTGCGGGCCTGTCCAATACCGCCCTATTGCCCACCTCGTCAATGCGTGCGTGCTCGTCGGCATCCAGCACGTCGATCGACGACAGGTGCCTGTCCACATCGACGGTCATCGCCGTCAACACTTGTTCGAATCGGCGGGTCAGTGTCTCGATGCTGGCCGAGTCGAACACGTCGGTGCGGAATTCAACCGTTCCGCCAATTCCGGCGGGTTCCCCTGCAGCCGTTCGACGTTCAGCCATTGAGAAGCTCAGGTCCATGCGGGCGGTCTGGGTGTCCGCCGGCATCTGGGTGACCTCTAGATCGCCCAGCGCCAGTCCATCATTGCTGTCGTGCCCGGGGACATTCTGCCAACCCAGCGCCACCTGGACGAGCGGGTGATGGGTCAGAGATCGCGTCGGGTTGAGCCGCTCGACGAGTACCTCGAACGGCACATCCTGGTTCTCGTATGCCGCCAAGCTACGTGCTCGCACCTGGGCCAGCAGCTCCGCCACGGTGGGATCTCCGGACAGGTCCACCCGCAGCACCAAGGTATTGACGAAGAACCCAATCAGCTCGTCGAGGGCAGGGTCGCGGCGTCCGGCGATCGGGAATCCGATTGCCACATCGACACTTCCGCTGAGCTTACCCAGTAGCACGCCGAGCGCGGCCTGAAGCACCATGAAGCTCGTCGCGTTGTGTTCACGGGCCACCCGAGCAATCTGCCGTTGCAGATCGGCGGGCCAGTCCAGTGCCAACGTGGCGCCGCGCTGATCGGCGGCGGGCGGGTAGGGCCGGTCGGTGGGTAGCGCGACGCGTTCAGGCATCCCGGCCAACGCTTCTTGCCAGTAGGTGACCTGCGTGGCGATCCGGCTCTGGCCGTCGTCGAGATCACCGAACTCGGCACGTTGCCACAACGTGTAGTCGACGTACTGAACCGCCAGGGGCGGCCAGCCGGGCGCGCGGCCCGCACTCCGGCTGGCGTAGGCCACCCCGAGATCAGTCACCAGCGGGGTGATCGACCAGGCGTCCGCGGCGATATGGTGCACCACCGCTGCCAACACGTGTTCGTCACCGGTGAGACGGAACAGCCTCGCCCGCAACGGTACTTCAGTGGCCAAGTCAAATATGTGCCGCGCCGCGGCGCCGATGGCCTCCTGCAGCATCCCCGGTGTCCAACCCGTGGCATCGACGACGTCCCAACCGAAGTCAGCATGTTCGCAGGACACGACATGCTGTTGCGGTATTCCTTCGACCGCCGAGAACAGCGTGCGGAGGCTTTCATGGCGGTTCACCACGTCACCCAGTGCCGCACCCAACGCATCGACGTCCAGAGCTCCGCTGATGCGGAGCGCGGTCGCCATGTTGTAAACCGGTGAGGGTCCTTGTAATTGATCGAGGAACCACAGCCGGGATTGCGCGAACGACAGCGGAATCTGCGCAGGCCGCTCGCCTGCCATCAAGGAGCCAAGTGTGCTCGATTCGCCGCTGATACGGGGGGCCAACAGCGCCACGGTGGGAGCCTCGAACACGGTGCGCACCGCCAGGGCGGCATTCAGGTCGGTGTTAACCGCGGCGATGAGGCGCATCGCGGACAGCGAATCCCCGCCCAGATCGAAGAACGAGTCGTCCATGCCGACGCGCTCCACACCCAGGACCCTTGCGTAGATTCCGGCCAGGATCTCCTCGGTGAGGGTGCCGGGGGCGCGGTAGCGATCGATGTCCTGATACTCGGGTGCCGGCAAAGCGCGGGTGTTGAGTTTCCCGTTGACGGTCATCGGCAACGTCGCCAACACCACCACAGCGGCCGGAACCATGTAGGTGGGCAGCTGCTCGGCCAGCTGGGCGCGCAGTTTCGCCGGATTCGCGGTCCCGGTCACGTATCCCACCAGACGCGTGTCACCAGGGCGGTCTTCACGGGCGATCACCGCCGCCTGCTCTACCCCATCAAGCCCAACCAACACCGCCTGGATTTCGCCGAGCTCGATGCGATACCCGCGGATCTTGACCTGCTCATCGGCGCGACCGAGATATTCGAGCTGCCCGGCCCTCGAACCCGAACCCCAGCGCACCAGATCACCGGTGCGATACATGCGCTGCCCCATCGCTCCCGCGCCGACGAACGGACAGGCCACGAATCGTGAGGCGGTCAAACCTGTCCGGCCCACATACCCGACACCCACACCGCGGCCGGCGATATACAGCTCGCCGACGACACCCGGCGGCACCGGGCGCAGCGACCCATCCAGCACGAACAGCGCCGCACCCGAGACCGGTGCGCCGATCGGCGGCGCCCCCGACCCCGCAGTCAGGGATGCACTCCGGGAAGCACAGATCGTGGTCTCGGTCGGGCCATACGCGTTGACCATCACCCGTCCTGGCGCCCAACGGTCTAACAGCTCGGCCGAGCAGGGTTCCCCGGCTACCAACAACGACACCGTTCCCAACGTTTCGGGCGAGAGCATCGCCACGGCCGACGGGGTCTGGCTCAACGCGCTGACCTGTTCGGCAACCAGCAGGGCATTGAGGTCCTCGGGTGAGCGCGTCACCAATTCGGGCACGATGACCAGTCGCCCGCCATGGAGCAGCGCACCCCAGATCTCTTCCACCGAGGCGTCGAAGGCATACGAATGCCATTGCGCCCATGTCTGTCCCGCCAGGAAGGTGTCCGGGGCCCCCAACAGCTGCGTCACATTGTGGTGGGTGATCGCCACACCCTTGGGGACGCCGGTCGTGCCCGACGTGTAGATGATGTAAGCGATATCGTCCGGGCCGGGCGCCGGCAGTGCGGGGACGTCAACGTCTTCGACATCGGTGCCCCTGATGACCTGTAGGTCATATCCGGCCAGCCGGTCGGCCAGGCCCACAGTGGTGATCGCGACGGTCGGGGCGGCGTCGGTGAGCATGAATTCGATCCGTGCGTCGGGTAGTGCGGCATCGATCGGCAGATACGCAGCCCCCGTCTTAAGGACCGCCAGCATCGCGACAATCGCTTCCGGGGAGCGTTCCGCCAGTAGGGCCACACAGTCGCCGGGTCCCGTGCCTCGATTTACAAGGTTGTGTGCCAATCGATTCGAGGCCTCGTCGAGTTCCCGGTAGGTCATACGGCGGCCGACCGAGCTGATCGCCACCGACTCTGGAGCATGAATCAGCTGCTGCGCGAACAATGCCGGGATCGATACCGCGGCCGGCGCCGGGGCGGCTAACACCGACCGATTGCCCCACCCGTCGACACTGGCGTGTTCGGACTCGTCGAGCAGATCGATGGAGGAGAGCCGCTGGCTGGGACCGGTGGTCATCGCTGCCAACACCCGCTGCCAGCGTCGGATCAGCGTTTCAATGGTGCCGGTATCGAACACATCCGTGCGGTACTCCACCGCACCACCGATCCCGGCGGGTTCACCGGACGAATTCCAGCGCTCCCCAAGGGAAAAGGTTAGGTCCATGCGGGCGGTCTTGGTGTCCACCTCGAGCGGCGTGACCCGCAGATCTCCCAAATGCAGCCCGCCGGCGGGACCGGACTCCTGCCAGGGCAGGTTCTGCCACGCCAAGGCCACCTGCACCAGCGGGTGATGGGTCAGGTTCCGCGTCGGGTTGAGCCGCTCCACCAATACCTCAAAGGGCACGTCCTGATGCTCATAGGCGGCCAGGCTCCGTGCACGCACCTGGGCTAGCAGCTCAGCCACGGTGGGGTCCCCCGCCAAATCCACGCGCAGCACCAAGTTGTTGACGAAGAAGCCCACCAGCTCGTCTAGCGCCGGGTCGCGGCGCCCTGCGATCGGGAAGCCCACGGCCACATCGGAATTACCACTGAGGTTGGCCAGCAGCACCGCAAGGGAAGCCTGCATCACCATGAAACTGGTCGCGCTGTGCTCGCTGGCCGCCGCACGCACCTGCTCCTGCAACTCTGCTGGCCAATCCACCACCACAGTGGCGCCGCGTTGATCGGCCACCAACGGATACGGCCGATCGGTCGGCAGCGCCACCCGCTCGGGGAGCCCCGCCAGCGTCTCTTCCCAATAGGCGACCTGCGCGGCGATGGGGCTCTCGCGGTCGTCGAGATCGCCCAGCTGTGCACGCTGCCATAGCGTGTAATCGACATACTGCACTGCCAGCGGCGCCCAGTCGGGGGCTTGGCCGGCACACCGGCTGGCATACGCGACACTGAGATCGCGCACTAACGGCGTCAGCGACCACCCGTCCGCGGCGATGTGATGCACCACCGCAACCAACACATGCTCGTCTACGGCGACACGGAATAGTCGCGCCTGCAACGGAATTTCAGACGTCAAGTCGAAACTGTGGCAGGCGGTGTCCGCGACGGCGTCATGCAGCCGGCTCGGCGGCCAGCCCGTGGCATCAATGACGTCCCAGCCGAAATCGGCAATGTCACCGGAGGTCAGCACGACCTGCCGAGGTGTTCCGCCGGGTGCATCGAAACGCGTACGCAGGCTTTCGTGCCGGCTGATTACATCGCTCAGTGCCGCCCCCAGTGCGTCGGCATCAAGGCGCCCATGCAGGCGCAGACCCACCGGCATGTTGTACACCGGTGAGGGACCTTGTAATTGATCGACGAACCACAACCGGTTCTGGGCAAACGACAACGGAATCACCGCCGGGCGGTCGCCAGCCATCAACGGCTCCAAGCGGCCCGCGCTCTCGCCGATACGCGGCGCCAACTGAGCAACGGTCGGCGCCTCGAACACGGTGCGCGCCGCAAGCTCGGTACCCAGATTCGCGTTGATCGCGGCGACCAGACGCATCGTCGACACGGAATCCCCACCCAGATCGAAGAACGAGTCGTCCACCCCGACCCGCTCCACATCCAATACCCGCGAGAAGATTCCGGTCAGAATCTCCTCGACCGCGCCGCACGGCGCTCGGTAGTGGTCGACGTCCTGGTAATCCGGTGCCGGTAGCGCCCGGGTGTCGAGCTTTCCATTCACCGTCATGGGCAACGCCGCCAACGCCACCACTGCGGCCGGAACCATGTAACCGGGCAGCCGTTCGGCCAGCGCGGCGCGCGTCGTGATCGGATCGGCGGTCCCCGTGATGTACCCAACCAGGCGCTTGTCGCCCGGATGGTCCTCGCGCGCGATCACCGCCGCGAGCTCCACCCCATCGAGTTCGGCTAGGGCAGACTGTATTTCGCCGAGCTCAATGCGGTAACCACGAATTTTCACCTGCTCGTCGGCGCGGCCCAGATACTCGAGCTGCCCGGCCCTCAAACCCGAACCCCACCGCACCAGATCTCCGGTGCGGTACATGCGCGCGCCGGGCTCCCCGAAGGGACAGGCCATGAAGCGTGCTGCAGTCAACCCCGGCCGACGCCAATACCCCATGCCCACACCGGCACCAGCGAGGTACAACTCACCGACCACACCCGCGGGTACCGGACGCAACCATTCGTCCAACACGAAGAAGGCGGCCCACGCCGTCGGAGAGCCGATCGGCGGCGGCCCCGAGCCGGCCGCCAAAGGTGCACTGGCGCACAACCACATCGTGGTTTCGGTGGGTCCGTAAACGTTAACCATCACCCGTCCCGGCGCCCAGCGATTCACCAACTCCGGCGGGCAAGGCTCCGCGCCGATCACCAACGCGGTTGCCTCCAGGCCTTCCGTCGGCAGCATCGACACTGCCGACGGGGTCTGCGTCAGCACCGTAACCTGTTCGCGCAGCATAAGATCGTGGAAGTCCTGAGGTGAGCGTGCGACCACGTCGGACACCACCACCAGCCGTCCGCCATGCAACAGGGCTCCCCAGATCTCCCATACCGAGAAGTCGAACGCATACGAGTGGAACTGCGTCCACACCTGACCCGGCTCCAGCGACACCCCGATCTGCAGCGAGTCGAACAGCTGAGTCACGTTGCGTTGGGTGACCGCCACACCCTTGGGCAGGCCGGTAGTGCCTGAGGTGTAGATGATGTGGGCCATGTCATCCGGGGCCGGTGCCGCCGGGGGGGTGCTGGGCTGGATTGCGACGGCCGGGTTCTCGATATCAATGATCACCAGGTCATGCCCGTCGAACCGGCCGGTCAACGCGGCGACGGTGAGCGCGGCGATTGGGGCGGCATCGGACAGCATGAAGTCGACACGGGCCTCCGGCAGTGCAGGATCGATCGGCAAATAGGCCGCACCGGTCTTGAGCACCGCGAGGATCGCCACGATCCCCTCGGCCGAGCGGGGAAACATCAACGCCACGCGCTCGCCCGGGCCCACCCCATGGCTAATGAGCAAGTGCGCCAATCGATTGGACTGCTCGTTCAGCTCCCGGTAGGTCAGTGCCCGGTCCCCACAGACCAGTGCCACCGCCTCCGGGGCGCGCACCACCTGTGCCGCGAACAGCTGTGGCACCGTGGCCGGTTTCGGTAGGCGGTTCAGCACAGCGCGGTTTCCCCACTGCTGCAGGCAGGTCCGCTCCTCCTCGTCGAGCATGTCGATCGCCGACAGAGCCCGATCTGGGTCCGCGGTCATGGCATCCAACACCGACTCGATTCGCGCGATGAGAGCGTCGATGCCCGGCGCGTCGAAAACGGCCGTGTCGTATTCGACGCGCAGGCGCAGTTCGTCACCGGGTATGGCCTGCATCGTCAGTGGGTAATCGGTGGATTCGTGACTGATGATCTCGGTGATGGACAACCCGTCTGCGCCCGACAACGCCGTGGTGTCGACGGGGTAGTTCTCAAACACGAACAGGGTGTCGAACAGTCGGTCGTGGTCGGTGATGCGGTGTATCTCACTGAGCGAAAGATGCTGGTGATCAACGGTCTTGGCGTGGGCATGTTTGAGTTGATCGAGCAGATCAATGGTGGTGGTTGCCGCCCCGATATCCGCGCGCACCGGCACCGTGTTGATCAACAGTCCGACCATCGACTCCGCGCCCACCACCTCAGCCGGTCGCCCGGAGACCACGGTGCCGAAGGCAACATCATGCTGTCCGGTCAGCGAGGTGAGCAGTAGCGCCCAGGCGCCCTGCAGCACGGTGTTGAGGGTGGTGTGCTGAGCACGCGCCAGTTCGGCGAGCGCTCGGGAGGTGCGTTCGGATACTCGATGCGCACGCACACCTCGTTGACCCTGTTCCGATGTGAACAACGGACCGACAAGAGCAGGAGTGTCGAAGTCTGCCAGCACCTCACGCCAGGCCGCCTGTGCTGCCGTCAGGTCGCGATCGGCCAGCCAGCCGATAAAGCTGCGGAACGGGGTGGCCGCGGGTAGCCGATGCCCGCGATAGCAGGCGAAGATTTCCTGCAGCAGGATCGGCAGCGACCAGCCATCCAGAACGATGTGGTGGTTGGTGAGCACAAACCGATGCCGGTCAGATGCGGTGCGAATCAAGGCGACCCGGAACGCCGGTGGGTGGGCCAGATCGCAGACCGCAGTGCGTTCCGCAGCACACACCCGCTGAACCTGCTCCTCGGATTCCGACGGGCTGCATTCGATGTACTGCCAGCCCACTGCGGGATCGGCGGGGATGATCTGTACCGGCTCATCGAACTGTTCGCAGAATCGGGCCGCCAGGTGGGGATGGCGGTGAGCCACCTCCTGCACAGCATCCCGTAGCCGGGCCTGATCGAGCGGTCCCTCGACCGTGATGTCCAGCTGCACCACGTACAAGTCGTCGTGAGGGCCATGTCCGCTGCCGCTGTGAAAGACCAGTCCCTGCTGTAACGCGGTCAGCGGCAGCACATCTGCGATCGGGTACTGCCGCTGTAAGTCATCGATCTGCTCTTGGCTCAGCCGGGCGGGTGCGATGTCCGACGGCGTCAATCCGCCTCCGCCATGTCGCACGTGCTCACAGATGCCGGCCAAGGCGTCCAACCACAGTTGGCTGAGCCGACTGATCTGAGCGTGATCGATGATCGAGGAGGCCCAGGTCCAGTTGGCTTGCAGATGCGAACCGGCATCGGTGTCCAGGGCGCCCGCATTGAGTGCCACAGTGTGGGTCAACGGCATGGGAATCGCCGCGACCGCAGCCGTCGAGGACAGTCCTTCGGCGGATATCCGCCACAGACCTTCGGATGAGTCGGCGGTTGCACCGCCCAGGCGGCCCAGGTAGTTGAACCCAATCGTCGGATCAGCCGCTTCCAAGTGAATGTCTGCGTTCAGGTAGCGCAGCAGACCGTAGGTCAACGGATCCGGCAGTGCCCGAAGCTGTTCTTTGGCGTCCTTGATCACGACACCGAGCGCCGCGTCGCCTGCCACCACCTGTGACCACGACAGTCCGCCGAGCGCCAGGGACACCGGATACTTCGAGGTGAACCAACCCACCGTGCGCGACAGGTCAATGTTTCGATCGAGACCCTCACCAAGGTCTTCTATACGCCCATGCCCCTCGACGTCGATGCCTACCGGCGCCCCGCCGGTGCCCAAAAATTCGGCAACCGCCAGCCCGAACGCGATCAACAGAATGTCCTGTACCCCAGCATGAAACGCTGCGGGTACTTCGCCCAGCAGCATGCCGGTGGTCTCGACATCCAGCGACACCGACAATTGACCGGCAGTCTCAAAGGTATCTACGTCGGGACGCGCGACCGGCAATGCCACCGGGGTCGCCGCCGCCCGTCGCCACGCCTGCACGTGTCTCACGACCTCGGGGCGGTGGGCTCGGTCGGCCAACAGCTCGGCCCACCGCTGGAACGATGTTCCAGCTGGGGGCAGGGCCATGGCGTGTCCGCCGCGACGCTGGGTCCAGGCGATATTGAGATCTTCCAACATAATTCGCCACGACACCCCATCGATAGCGAGATGGTGGACCACCAACACCAACTGGCTCGTCGAGGTCACCCACAGCGCGCTCAGCATCGCCCCTGCGGCCGGATTCAATCGGGACCGGGCGGCCACCAGCGCCGCGTCGGAGAGCGTGTCCACCGATTGCAGGCATCTTGGGGCGTCGACCGATCCTGGCTCGGGGACCGTCAAGGACCACTCGCCGACCCCGTCGACCTCTGCGCGCAGCCGCAACATCGCGTGCCGATCGAGTAGGGCCTGCAACAGGATGATGACGTCCGCCTCGGTCACTCCATCGGGAGCCTGCACCATTACCGTCTGGTTGAACTCATCGACCGGCCCGGATACATCACGCAGCCACCCCATGATCGGGGTCGCCCGTACCGGCCCGATGCCCTCATCGATCGGACCAGATCCATTGCCAGCCACAGCAACCCGAGCCAGCCGGGCCACGGTCTGTTCAACGAACACATCACGCGGTCGACATACCAAGCCGATGGCCCGGGCCCGCGACACGACCTGCATCGACAGGATGCTGTCCCCACCGAGGTCAAAGAATGAGTCATCAACGCCGACGCGCTCCAGCCCGAGTACCTGCGCATAGATGCCAGCCAGCACCTCTTCGACGGCATCTGCCGGAGCGCGATACCGATCGACCGCGACGTAATCGGGAGCGGGAAGAGCTCGGGTGTCGAGCTTTCCGTTGACTGTCAACGGCAGCACATCAAGCATCACCATTGCGACAGGCACCATGTACGCCGGTAGCCGCTCGGCCATCGCGGCCCGCAGGTCACCGGAGTCGGCTGTTCCGGTGACATAGCCGACCAGACGCTTTTCGCCAGGACGATCCTCGCGGGCGATCACCACCGCCTGCTCAACACCGTCGAGGCCGGCCAAAGCGGCTTGCACTTCACCGAGTTCGATGCGATGGCCGCGAATCTTGACCTGCTCATCGGCGCGGCCCAGGTATTGCAGTTGCCCGTCGGGGCGCACACACACCAGGTCCCCGGTGCGATACATCCGCATTCCCGGCCCACCGAACGGGCACGCAACAAATCGAGACGCGGTCAACTCGGTCCGGCCTACATAGCCGTAACCCAAACCAGTACCGGCCACATACAGTTCACCGATCACCCCCGCCGGGACCGGGCGCAACCATTCGTCGAGCACGAACAGCGCCGCGCCGGAGACCGGCGAGCCGATCGGCACCGACAGTCCGGGTGTGAGGGGCGCACTGATCGCGACACACATCGTCGTCTCGGTGGGACCGTAGGCGTTGATCATCACCCGCCCGGGTGCCCATTGCTCCACCACCTCAGGCGGGCAGGCTTCACCAACTACTGCCAGCGCCACCGAATCCAAGCCCTCACGCGGCAATACCCTTACCGCAGACGGTGTTTGCGTGAGCACGTCGACCCGTTCGCGAACAAGCAGTGCATGGAAGTCTTCCGGTGAGCTCGTCACGTCCTCCGAAACGACCACCACCCGCCCACCGCGCAGCAAGGCTCCGAAGATCTCCCACACCGAGACGTCGAAGGCCAAGGAGTGGGTCTGTGACCACACGCCGGGGTTCGGCAGCCCGGCATCGAGTGACTCCAGCAGCTGAGTCACATTGCGGTGCGTGATCGCCACGCTTTTGGGCACACCCGTGGTGCCCGAGGTGTAGATCAGGTACGCGATATCGTCTGCCCCCGGCGCAGGCAGCGCGCGCTTGTCACCCGCCGAGTTTTCGGTATCGCGAACATCGATGACGGCAACGCCGTACGCATGCAACCGATCTGCCAGATCTGCGGTGGTGACCGCGGCAATCGGCCCGGCATCGGCAAGTACGAATTCCAGCCGCGCATCGGGCACTGCCGGGTCGATCGGCAGGTACGCCGCACCGGTCTTGAGGACGGCCAGAATCGCCACGATCGCCTCGGCAGATCGGTGAAACAGCAGCGCCACACTTTGTCCGGGGCCCGCACCGTGCTCAATAAGCGTGAGCGCCAACCGATTCGCGGACTCATCGAGCTCCCGGTATGTCCACGAACGTTCGCCGCAGGTAACTGCCACTGCCTCCGGGGCGCGCGTCACGTGCTTGGCGAACAACCCGGGAACCGACAATTTGGACGAGACGGGGCTCAACGCGGTTAGGGCCACGTGGTTGCCGATCGCGGCGAGGCGCGTGTACTCATCATCGTCGAGTAAGTCCAACGCAGACAGCCGCGCCGCCGGGTCCGCGGTCATGGCGCTGAGGACACGTTGTAGCCGAGCGATCAGCGTGCCGATTGTGTCGGCGTCAAACACGTCGGTGCGGAACTCCACCGTCCCACCGATTCCGGCCGGCTCACCGGAATCCGTCCGACGTTCGCCCAGCGAGAAGTTCACATCCATTCGGGCCGTGCGGGTTTTCACCGGCATCTGGGATATCTGCAGATCACCCAACGCCATTGCGGCAGTTGCATCGTCGACGTGGTGTCCGGCGAAGTTCTGCCACGCCAGCGCCACCTGGATCAGTGGGTGGTGCGCCAGGGATCGGGTGGGGTTCAGTCGATCGACGAGGACCTCGAAGGGCACATCTTGGTGATCGAAGGCGGCCAGGCTGCGCTGCCGCACCTGGTCCAGTATCTCAGCAACGGTCGGGTTCCCTGCCAGATCGACCCGCAGCACCAGGGTGTTGACGAAGAAGCCGACCAGTTCGTCGAGTACTGGATCACGGCGTCCGGCGATCGGGAAACCCACCGCCACATCGGAACTCGCGCTGAGTTTGGACAGTAGTACCGCCAGAGCGGCCTGCACCACCATGAAACTCGTCGCATTGTGCGCCCGCGCCACCCCTGCCACTTGCTGCTGCAGCTCGGCGGGCCAGTCGACCGTCATCGTCGCACCGTGGTGGTCTGCCACCAACGGGTACGGCCGATCGGTGGGCAGCGCGATGCGCTCGGGCATCCCCGCCAACGCGTCCTGCCAGTACGCCAGCTGCCCGGCGATCCTGCTCTCGCTGTCCTGAAGATCACCGAACTGCGCCCGCTGCCACAACGTGTAGTCGGCATACTGCACGGACAGCTCGGCCCAGCCCGGAGCGCGCCCGACGCACCGGCCGGCGTAGGCCACGCCCAGATCGGCCACCAGCGGAGTGATCGACCAGCCATCGGCGGCGATGTGATGCACCACGGTCGCGAGTACATGCTTGTCCTCGGAAACGCGGAACAGCCGCGCCTTCACAGGGATCTCGGTGGAGAGGTCGAAGGTGTGCCGTGATGCGGCGTCAATCGCCTCGTGCAACCGCCCCAACGACCAGTCGGTGGCATCCACAACGTCCCAGCCGACCTCGACGCTTCCCCGGGCCATCACCATTTGGCGGGGGATTCCATCGGGGGCGGAGAACAGGGTGCGCAGGCTCTCGTGGCGGTTCACCACATCGGCCAGCGCCGCGGCCAACGCCTCGACATCCAGCGCTCCATCAATCCAGAACGCGGCCGTCATGTTGTAAACCGGTGAGGGGCCCTGTAATTGGTCCAGGAACCACAACCGTGACTGCGCAAACGACAGCGGAATCACAGCGGGACGCTCGGCGGCAACCAACGACTCCAGCCGATCCCCTTCCCCACCGATACGGCGGGCCAGTTGGGCCACTGTCGGCGCGTCGAATAGGGAACGCATAGCGATGCTGGCGTCCAACGAGGTGTTGACCGCGGCGATCAGACGCATCGCGGATAGTGAATCCCCACCAAGGTCGAAGAATGAATCGTCCGCCCCGACGCATTCGCGCCCGAGAACACGGCCGTAGATATCCGCCAGAATCTCCTCGACGGGAGTGGCTGGAGTGCGATAACGCTCACCCGCAGCGTATTCCGGGACCGGCAAGGCGTGCGTGTCGAGTTTTCCATTGACCGTCAGCGGCACCGCGTCGATTACTACCACCACGGCCGGCACCATGTAGCTCGGAAGTCGCTCCGCCAGTTGGGCACGGACCTGGCCCGGGTCGGCGGTGCCGGTGATGTAGCCGACCAGGCGCAAGGCGGCGAGATCGTCTTCGCGAGCGATCACCACGGCTTGGCTTACTCCGTTGAGACTTGCCAGTGCAGCTTGGACTTCGCCGAGCTCGATGCGATACCCGCGGATCTTGACCTGCTCATCGGCACGCCCGAGGTACTGCACTTGGCCGTCGGAGCCCCACCGAACCAGATCGCCAGTGCGGTACATGCGCGCGCCAGGCTCGCCGAACGGGCAGGCAACGAAGCGGGCCGACGTCAACCCGGAGCGGTGCCAATACCCCACGCCGACACCGCGACCGGCCACATATAACTCCCCGACCACCCCCGCAGGCACCGGACGTAACCAGGCATCCAGGACGAAGAGCGCTCCCCCAGCCACCGGCGTACCGATGGGCACTGCCGACCCCGCGGTCAGCGGCGCACTGATCGACGCATACACCGTGGCCTCGGTGGGGCCGTAAGCGTTGATCATCACTCGCCCGGGCGCCCAGCGGTCCACCAGCTCAGGCGGGCATGCCTCGCCGGCCACCACCAACGCCACCGATTCCAACCCCTGCGGCTCGAGCATGCCCGCGGCCGACGGAGTCTGACTCAACACACTGACGTCTTCGGCAACAAGCAACTCATGGAATTCGACGGGTGACGCGGCAACCGATTCGGGCACCACGAGCAAGCGTGAACCATGCAGCAGTGCGCCGAAGATCTCCCAGACCGACACGTCGAAGCTGTACGAATGCCACTGTGCCCACACCCGCCCCGGCCCGGCTGGCAGGTTGGCATCGAGTACACCGAACAGTCCTGGCACGTTACGGTGCGCAATAGCAACACCTTTCGGAACACCAGTGGTGCCCGACGTGTAAATGATGTACGCGATGTCGTCCGGCGCCGGGCCCACCAGCGCAGTGCTGGGCGCGGCGACAACAGGGTCGTCGATGTCGATGACGATCAGATCCAGCCCGCCAAGGCTTGCCCTGCTGGCCGCGGTGGTGACAGCGACCTTCGGCGCGGCATCGGCCACCATGAACTCGATACGGGCAGCCGGTAGTGCCGGGTCAATCGGCAGATAGGCCGCGCCGGTTTTCAGCACGGCCAAAATCGCCACGATGGCATCCGCGGACCGGGAAAACAGCAGCGCCACGACCTCGCCCGGGCCCACACCGTGCGCAGATAACGCATGCGCGAACCTGTTGGTGGCATCATCGAGTTCCCGGTAGGTCATCGACCGACCCTCGAAGGTCAGCGCCTTCTCGTCGGGTGTGCGTGCCGCCTGTTCGGTGAACAACGCCGGGATCGACTCCGCCGCCGCCGGTTTACTCAACGCAGCGCGGTTACTCCACCCGTCCAGGAGCGCGTGAGCAGCCCCGTCGAGCAGATCGACCGATGACAACGGACGATCTGGATCCGCGGTCATCGCCGCGAGTACCGTTTCCAGCCGCTCGATCAACCCTTCGATGGTGGCGAGGTCAAAGGCGTCGGTGTCGTACTCGACGCGCAGGCCTAGTTCGCGCCCCGGGAGGGCTTGCACCGCAAGCGGATAGTGATTGGATTCGTGGAAATCGAACTCGGTGATGGCCAGACCGTCAACACCCAACGGCGCGGTGGGGTCGATTGGGTAGTTCTCGAAAACCAGCAGAGTGTCGAACAGCCTGTCCTGCCCGACGAGGCGATGGATATCGCTGAGCGCCGTGTGCTGGTGCTCGAGGGTGTCATTGTGCGAATTTTGCAGCTGATGCAACAGATCTGACGTCGTGGTAGTCGCCGCGATCGTCGCCCGCACTGGCACGGTATTGATCAGCAGGCCGACCATCGATTCCGCGCCGAGGACCTCGGGCGGTCGCCCCGAGACGGTGGTGCCGAATGCGACATCGTGCTGACCCGTCAGCCAACACAGCAGCCGTGCGAAGGCGGCCTGCAACACCACATTGGCGGTGGTGTGATGCGCACGTGCCAGCTCGCCGAGCGCTCGCGTTGTCGCTTCAGGCAGCCGGAATGACTTAATGCCTCTCTGCCCCAGCTCCTCTCGGCCAATTGGAGCCACCAACGTGGGGGTGTCGAAACCGGCCAGTGCCGCACGCCACGCCGCTTGGGCGGCATCGTGATCTCGTTCGGACAACCAGGTGACAAACCTGCGGTAGGGCGCGACCGCGGGCAGACGTTGCCCACTGAAACTGGCGAAGATCTCCTGCAGCAGGATCGGCATCGACCAGCCGTCGAGCACGATGTGATGGGCGGTCAGCACGAAGCGGTGCCGGCCGTCCGCAATCCGGATAAGTGCGGCCCGGATCGCTGACTGGCCGCCAAGATCACAGACTGTGGCGCGTTCGGTGGCGCAAATCGTCTGGACCCGCCCGTCAATGCCACCGGCGGCAGCATCCAATTCGAGGTACTGCCAAGGTATTACCGGATCGGAAAGGATGAGCTGCACCGGCCCGTCGAACTGTTCGCAGAACCGGGCAGCGAGGTGCGGATGTCGGCCGATCACCGCCTGCACGGCATCGCGGAGTCGGCTCGCGTCGAGCGGCCCCTCCAACGCGATATTGAGCTGCATCGCGTACACGTCACCGGAGTCCTGTGCGGCGCCAGCGTGGAAAAGCAGCCCCTGCTGCAAGGGGGTCAGCGGCAACACGTCGGCAATACGGTCGTGCTGACTCAGCTCATCGATCTGCTGCTGACTCAGCGCGGCAGGAGCGATATCCGATGGGGTCAATCCTCCTCCCCCGCTTCGCACATGCGCGCAGATGCCGGCTAGAGCCTCGAACCACAGTTGACTCAACCGGCTGACTTGCCCACGATCGAGTGCTGAGGGCGCCCACGTCCAGTCGGCATTCAGCCGCATACCGGTGTCGGTGTCGACGGTGGCGGCATTCAGCTCCACGGTGTGCCCAAGTTGCATGGGCACCGCCGCGGTGGCGCGGGTCAACGACAAACCCTCGGGGCAGATCAGCCAGCCGTCGCCGGTGGCCCCACCGAGACGGCCGAGGTAGTTGAACGCGACCGTCGGGTCGGAGCCGGCTAGATCCACGTCGGGGTTCAGGTGACGCAGTAGACCGTAAGTCATTCCGTGGGGATGGGCCCTAAGCTGCTCCTTGGCGTCTTTGATCACCGCGCCCAACGCCGCATCGCCGGTCGTCACCTGCGCCCACCGTAATCCACCTAGTGCCAACGCCACCGGGTACTTGGCGGTGAACCAGCCCACTGTGCGCGACAGGTCGATACTTCGATCGGCAGCTCCGCCGAGATCTGCCAGTTCCTCGTGACGCCCATGGCCTTCCACGTCGATACCGACCGGTGCGCCGCCCACGCCTGAGAATTCGGCCACCGCCAATCCGAAAGCAATCAGCAGAATGTCTTGCGTACCAGCGTGAAATGCCGTGGGCACTTCACCGAGCAGCATGCGGGTGGTATCGGCGTCCAATGACGTCGACAACTGCCCGGCTGTCTCGTAGGTGTCCGTTCCCGGGCTTACCGCCGGCAGCGCGGCTGGGGTCGCCGTCACCTCGCGCCAGGCCTGTGCCTCCGCCACCACGTGTGGGTTCAGCGCAAACTCAGTCAGCAGCTCTGCCCACCGCCGGAACGGCGTCCCGGCGGTGGGCAGCGATACGGATCGTCCGCTGCGGTGCCGAGTCCACGCGATGTTGAGGTCTTCCAGCATGATTCGCCAGGACACCCCGTCCACGGCCAGGTGGTGGGCCACCAGAACCAACTGGCTCGTGGAGGTAATCCACAGTGCGCTCAGCATTGCCCCGGCGGCCGGATCCAACCGCTTCCGTGCCGCCACCAGCGCCTCATCGGTCAGCACGTCCGTCGATTGCAGACGCGCCCGGGCATCGATCGAACCCGCTCCGGGCACCATCAACGACCAGTTATCAGCGCCGTCGGAGGCGGCGCACAGCCGAAGCATGGCGTGTCGATCAAACAAGGCCTGCAACAGGATTGCGACATCGGGTTCGGTAGTACCCACGGGCGCCTGCAGGAGGACCGTCTGATTGAACTCACCAATCGGGCCGTCTGCGCTTTCCAGGCCCTTCAGCCACCGCATGATGGGGGTGGCTACCACCGTCCCGAGGCCCTCGTCGACCGGCTCATCAACTCCGCCGAACACGCCAACCACCTGGGCCAGTTGGGCCACGGTCTGCTGGACGAAAATGTCACGCGGGCGACACATCAGGCCTGCCGCGCGCGCCCGTGACACCGCCTGCATCGACAAGACGCTGTCCCCACCCAGCTCGAAGAATGAGTCGTCGACACCGACCCGCTCCAGACCGAGAACCTGCGCGTAGATGCCGGCCAGGATTTCCTCGGTGGGGGTCGCCGGGGCGCGGTACTGGTCGATGGCCCGGTATTCCGGTGCGGGCAAGGCCTTTTTGTCGAGCTTGCCGTTGACCGTCAACGGCATGGTGTCCAGCACCACGATCGCCGACGGGACCATGTATGACGGCAGACGTCGAGCCAGCTCCGCACGTGCTCCGTGCGGATCGGCAGTGCCGGCGATGTAGCCGACCAGCCGCTTGTCCCCCGCCCGATCCTCGCGAGCGATCACAACTGCCTGTGCGACACCGTCTAGATCCAGCAATGTCGACTGAATTTCGCCCAGCTCAATGCGGTGCCCGCGAATCTTGACCTGCTCATCGGCGCGGCCCAGGTATCGCAGCTGCCCATCATGTCCCCAACACACCAGGTCCCCGGTGCGATACATCCGCATTCCCGGCCCACCGAACGGACAAGCCACGAAACGTGTCGATGTCAGCGACGCACGGCCCACGTAGCCATACCCCAAACCCGCACCAGCCACGTACAGTTCGCCGATCACCCCTGCCGGCACCGGACGCAGCCAGGCGTCGAGTACCAGGAACGTCAGATCGGCCAGGGGCGCCCCGATCGGACTTCCGACCCTGAGTACATCGTCGGCGGTGATCTCACGGAAGGAGGCGTGCACGGTGGTCTCGGTGATCCCATACATGTTGATCAGCCGCGGCGGCCCCGGGTGATCAGCCAACCACGGTGCAAGACGCTGCGGCTCCAATGCCTCTCCCCCGAACACCACCACCTTGAGTCGGAGCTGCTCGGTTTCGGGCCGGGCCGTATCCACGGTCTGTAGTGCGTAGAACGCCGTTGGTGTCTGGCTCAGTACGGAGACATGTTCATCGATCAGTAGCGCGTGAAATTCTTCAGGTGAGCGCGCAATCCCATCGGGTACCACCACCAACCGGCCACCGTGCAGCAGCGCGCCGAAAATCTCCCACACCGAGAAATCAAAAGCCAACGAATGACACTGCGACCACGCCTGCCCCGGAGTGAGCTCGAGCTCTGCGTCGATTGTCTCTAGTAAGCGCGTCACGTTCTGGTGCGGAATGGCCACACCTTTGGGCACACCGGTGGTACCCGATGTGTAAATCAGATAGGCGATATCGTCAGGTTGCGGCACCATCGGCAACGCCGCGCTCGGCTGGCCGTACACCGCGCGGTCGTCGATATCGATCACTGCCAATCCGAGCCCACCCAACCGATCCACCAGATCGGCAGTTGTCACCGCAACGGTCGCGCCGGAATCGCTGAGCACAAACTCCATCCGCTCGTCGGGCACCGACGGATCAATCGGCACATATGCCGCACCGGTTTTGAGCACGCCCAGGATCGCCACCACTGCCTCGACCGACCGCGAGATCAGCAGCGCCACCCGATCGCCAGCACCCACGCCATGGGAAGTCAGCAAGTGCGCCAACCGATTCGAGGCGGATTCCAACCCTCTATATGTCACCGATGTGTCGCCGCAACTGACCGCCACCGAGCTCGGTACACGCTCAGCCTGCTCGGTAAACAATGCCGGAATCGACATCCCGATAACGGGCCTGGCCAATGCCGCCCGATTGCCCCATACATCCAAGGTTGCGCGGACGTCAGCGTCCCAGATATGGATGGCGGAGAGCGGCCGGTCCGGGGTGGCGGTCATCGACATCAACACTCGCTCGAATCGGACGGCCAGCGCTCGGGCATCGCAGCCACCGAACAGCGGACCAACACCCGATGTGCTCAGGAAGAGCTCTTCGTCGTTCTTGATAAAGACCAGGCCGAACTGATCCACGAGACCCGTGTGAGTGACGGTCCCCGATCCGGCGGCACCGGCAAAATCAGCCAACCGGGTGGTCGGAATGAAATTGATGGCAGCGCGATTCGACGCCCGCCCGGCTCCCTGGAATCGCGTCTTGCTCTCGATAGCGCGTAGCGGAAACCGTTGATGCTGCAATGCTTCTCGTATTCGACTATCGACGTGTTCACAAAATTCAGCGACAGTAACCGTTGGCGAGGTCCTCACTATCAACGGCACAACACCGGAGACCATCCCGGGCACCAGCAGCGACTCCGGCCGCACGCGCCGACTCACCGGGAAATCGAGCACGACTTCATTTCCCCCGACCTCCTCATGCACCAGTAGCGCGCATGCGGCGGTAATCACCGCGGCCCGACGCACCCCCAACACCGCCGACAGCTCACGGGTCTTGGCGACCACGGAAGGGTCCAGCTGAATTGGGGCAGAAGGCTCATATTCGTTGGCTGGGCTCGCGACACCGGGCGCAAGTCCATGAGGGGGCTCGCTGTCGAGAGGACCACACGCGGCCCAATAGGCCTCATCGGCCAGGTAATCGTCGGAGACTTCGTATTCCGACTCACCATCGACGAGACTTCCCAACGATCCAAAGAAGGGGGGAGGAATCGCCGCATCGGTGGCGATCGCAGAGTAGACGGCCGCGATCCGATGACAGAGGAGTCCCATGCCGACGCCGTCGATCACTATGTGGTGGCAGCACACGAAGAAGAAGAAGTCGTCCGGCCGAACCTGCATCAGCGCGAACTTGAACAACGGGCCGCTCAGCGACATCGGCGTTCGTTGGATCGACGACGCAATCCGATAGGCATCACGCTCGGGATCGGAAGAGCCCGTTAGGTCATAGCGAGCCAGCTCAACGTTCGGATAGTCAACCGCCGTCTGGAAGACCTGACCGTTGATTTCAGAAAACGTGGCTCTGAGCGGCTCAGCTTCCTGCACCACATGACGCACCGCTCGTTCGAGCAGGCCGTGATCGATGGCGCCGTCGATTCGCCCCAACATGCCGAGCTGCCATTTGACACCGGCACGACCGGTTTCTTCGGCGAGCCAAATGTCCAGCTGCCCCCGCGTTAAGGGAAGCGCCCGATGATCACATTCCATTGGTCCCCGCCCGCCACTTACTGATCAACAGTCCGACCCTGTGCCACCCTCTCGCGCAGACTCTTCGGCCGAATGTCGGCCCACTGCTGCTCGATGTTGTTCAGGCAAGCGGCACGGTCCGCCGCGCCATAAGCCACCCGCCAACCGGCGGGTACATCGACGAAGGCAGGCCACAAACTGTGCTGCTCCTCTTCATTAACCAGCACAAAAAAACTGCCATTGTCATCGTCAAATGGATTGATACTCAACAGGTCTCCCGAAACCCTCCGCGCATGCCAAGTGGAACAGGTTCTAAAACTAACCGAGATTGCGTCACCGGTGCGTGGTTTTAGAAAAATCATCAATACTTGCTGATGGACCTTCAGTCGTCCACTGCGCAACCTGACATTGCCCCGATAGATCGCTTCCTGAACGACAAATTGACTGATAGCCGTTACCAAACCAGCTTTGATCTGCTTTACGCCGCCGTCACGACACATGTGACGACCGTTGTCTCATAGTTTGCTGTATAGACCGTGGCACGCATCTTCCGGTCCTCGACAAGGTATCGAACGTGACCAGATTCCTCCGGTGGAAACCGTGGCCTGCGGGCCGCCGTGTCGATCCCCCTCGGCCGCATCCAACCGCAGAAAGTGCTCGCAATCCTGACTCAACACTCGTAACGTTGAAACCGCGCCGCAGAAATCTGAAGTGAGTGTCTATCTGCGGCAAGCAAACTCACATCCGGCACCACCGAGGCCGTCCGCATGTGAGCTGACATACCGTCTAGTACTGAGGATCACGCACAGTGAGCAAAATCGCGAAAGACGCATTGCCACCCGGGCCGCCACTGCCTCTGGCGGTGCAGTCCATCTTGATGGCGGGCTACGGTCTGCGCTTCCTTGCCGGCTGCCAGCGGCGCTATGGAAACATGTTTACGCTTCGTATTCCGTTGTCGGGCAAGGTCGTTTATCTCGCAGACCCCGCCGATATCAAGACCGTATACGCCGGCGACCCGCGAGTCTTTCATTCCGGCGAAGCGCATTGGTTCTTTCGCGGTCTCCTCGGTGACAGCTCGCTGTTTGTGCTCGACGAGGACGAACACCACGACCAACGGCGACTGCTGATGCCGGCGTTTCATCGCGATGCAGTCGCGCACCAGGCCGCTCAGATGGCCGACATCGCTGCAGCTAACATCGCCGAATGGCCGGTCGGCACGGACTTTCCCGTTGCGCCCGCGACGACAGAGATCACGCTCGAGGTGATCCTGCGAACTGTTATCGGCGCTAGCGACCCGGTGCGACTGGCCGCGCTGCGTAAGGTTGTACCGCGATTGCTCTACATGAAACCGTGGGAAACACCGGCGATTACGAATCCAGGCCTGCGACGCCACCGCCCGTGGCGCGCCGTCGGCCGCCGCATGGCCGAAACCGATGCCTTGCTCTACGCGGAGATCGCGGACCGTCGTGCCGATCCACACCTCGCCGAACGCACCGATGTGCTGGCGATGCTGGTCCGCGCCACCGATGAGGATGGCCGCACCATGTCGGACCGTGAACTGCGCGATCACCTCTTGACCGCGATCGCGGCCGGACATGAAACCACCGCGACGGCGCTGTCCTGGGCATTGGAACGGTTGACTCGCCACCCGGCCGCACTGGCCAGGGCAGTTGTGGCCGCCGACGCCAGCGCGGCGGGCGATCCCGGCGGCGACGAGTATCTCGACGCGGTGGTGAAGGAGACCCTGCGAATCCGTCCGGTGATATTCAGCTCAGGCCGGGTTCTCAAAGAGCCTGTCGAGGTGGGCGGCTACCGGCTTCCGGCCGGCGTCATGGTCGACCCGGCGATCGGTCTGGTGCACGCAAGTGCCGCGGTGTACCCGAATCCGGAACGGTTTGACCCAGATCGGATGCTCGGCGCCACCCTCAGCCCAACCACGTGGTTGCCTTTCGGCGGTGGCAACCGTCGTTGCCTCGGTGCCACCTTCGCCATGGTGGAGATGCGAGTGGTGTTGCGCGAGATACTGCGTCGGGTCGACTTGAGTACCACCACCGCGGCCGACGAAAAGCAGCAGGCCAAACACGTCACCTTCGTGCCGCATCGTGGCGCGTACATCCGGGTTGAGGCGATCAGAGACTGCGGTCCCGCTGTGGCGGCGCAATGTCCCGCCAACGCTCACCACACCGGGCAGTCGCGCAACTAGCGGCGGCTCTTCGGTTGCGACTGGCCGAGCCCGGCAAATTGCTCCACGAGATCGGCTGCGGCCAGAACGCTTTCGGCGGGTTTGGACATGAGGGCGGCGACCTCGCGGGCCCGCGCTACGCACTGCGGATCGAGGATGGCGCGCAGGTCTGCCACCAGTGTCCCTTCGGTGGTGGACGAGAAGCGGCGAGCGGTGCCCACTTTCAGCCGCTTGACGCGTGATCCCCACAGCGTCTGATCAAGGTCAGTCGAGAGGATCAAGGTCGGCACGCCAGCACGTAGGCCGGCGGCCGTGGTCCCGGTTCCGCCGTGATGCACGACCGCGCTGCAGAGAGGAAGCGCCGCCGAATAGTTCAGTGCAGGCACTACTTTGATCTTCTCAGTATCGGGAACGTCGCTGAAGTCGGAACCGGCAGCACACACCAGCGCCCGCGCACCTAACCGATCACATGCCGAGCTGATCATGGCGACGGTTTTGGCAGCAGATTCAACCGGCAGGCTGCCAAAGCCGAAGAAGATCGGCGGTTTCCCGGCCGCAATCCACGCGGCCACCTCGTCATCGAAATCCGTTGGTAGGTCGAGTGTCAGCGCGCCGACGAAGGGGCGACGGCTACCAAATCCGGCCCATTCGGATGCCAGCCCAGGAAAGCAGAGCTCGTCGTATGCCTGGATCTCCAGCGAGCCTCGTTCGGTGATCCGCCGCGGCGACGGCGCCGTGGCGGTTGGCAAGGCCAGTTCACCGCGCTGTATACCCTCGACCTTCTTCGCATTCTTCCACGCCAGCCACTCGCCCATCTTCATTGTTGAACGGCCCAGCGGCGCAGGCAGAAGCGGTACAAACTGGCCGTTGGACCGTAGCGGGAAGAAGTGCAGCGTGGCCAGTGGAATGTCGTAGTACTCAGCCACATTGCCTGCGGCATCCTCGAAATTCACCCCCGTGAACAGCAAGTCGGCCCCGTCAGCCAACGTCGTCAGCGTGGCGACGATGTCCTTCCAGCACTGGAGAAAGGGTTCCACGACTTCGCGCCGCAGCCTGATCAGATCCCGGACCTTCCAGAAGTTGCGGAACAGATGGGTCCAAAAGTTGCGGTGAGCGTCCAGAACCTCCTGCAGGTCCGGCCCGTACGGGACCGCGGTGAGTCCGGCCGCTTCGACGAAGCCAATGAGATCGGGCGGGACGGCCATACGTACCTCGTGCCTGCGCCGCAACAACTCACGACCGACAGCGACACACGGCTCGATATCACCGCGCGTCCCATAGCTCGCCAACACAAATTTCATCGCGGCGCCCGGCCCGAAACATTCGATATGTCTTCTGCCATCAGCCCACCCGCTTGAGGCGGACGAAGCCCTCCAACAGATCGGCAGTGGTTACCGGGCTTTCGGCGGGTCTGGTCATACGGGTAGCAACATCGCTGGCCTGGGTGACATATTCCGGGTCCAGGATGGTGCGCAAGTCCGCCACCAATGTCTTCTCGGTTGTGGCCGAAAAACGCCGAGTGATACCGACTTTCAACCGCTTGACGCGGGCCCCCCATAGTGTCTGATCCAGGTCTGTCGAAAGGACCAGGGTCGGAACGCCCGCCCGCAGGCTCGCAGCAGTTGTGCCTGCGCCGCCGTGGTGCACCACCGCGCGACAGGCGGGAAAGGCCGTTGAGTAATTCATTACGCCAACCACTTTGACGTTGTCGAAATGTGGCACATGATCGAAATCACTTCCTCCGGCGCACACCAACGCTCGCTCACCCAACTGGTCACAGGCCGAGCTGATCATGGCGAGCGTCTCGGCGGCAGATTCAACCGGCATGCTGCCGAAGCCGAAACAAATCGGCGGCTTCCCTGCCGCGATCCAGGTGGCCACTTCGTCATCGGAATCCGTTGGTAAGTCCAACGTCAGCGCACCGACGAAGGGGCGGCGGCCGTTGAATTCAGCCCATTCGGCCGCCAGCCCGGGCATACACGCCTCGTCATAGGCCTGAACCTCCAGCGAGCCGCGCTCGGTAATACGCCACGGTGAAGGCTTGGTGGCTTTGGGCAGGCCTAGTTCACGACGCTGCGGGTCCTCGAGCCGTTTGAACAACGGCCAGCCCAACCACTCCGACAGCCTCATGAGGGAGCGGCCCCATCGCGCCGGCAGTCCCGGAACGAGCTGACCGTTGGCCCGAATCGGAAACACGTGCAGCGTGGCGAACGGGAGTCCGTAGTACTCCGCTACATTGCCTGCTGCCTCCTCGCCAAGGACGCCGGTGAAAAGCAGGTCGGCATCTTTGGCCTGCGATGTCAGGGTAGCGCTGACGTCCTGCCAGCACTGGGTGAGAAATCGCCAATCCTCGCGCAACAACTCCCGCAGGTCCCCGATGCGCCAGAAGTTCTTCCAGAAGTTCCGTAGAAAACGCGCCCAGAAATCACGGTTCACGTCCTGCCACACGCGCACGTCCGGACCGCACGGAACCGCGGTAAGCCCGGCCGCCTCGGCGAAGTCGACAAGGTCGGGCGGGACGACCATGCGCACCTCATGTCCGCGACGCATTAACTCGCGGCCGACTGCGACGCCGGGCTCTACATCGCCACGGGTTCCATAGAATGAGAGTACAAATTTCATCGAGGATCTCAGCCCTTCACTTCCCTGCTCCTGCGGAACGAAACCGGGAGCCCCACCGTGGCTCAGCCGCCGGGAGCATAACCCGCAACTTGCGCTATTGACTTGAAATCCAAGAGTTTTGGGTGAAGGTCAACAACACGGACCGGCCCAAGGAAGACCTCAGCGACGGAGCGCCGGCACCGACTAGCAACTACTCAGGCAGGCAGGACAGCCCGCGGATTTTGCGAATCCTATTGGTATATAAGAAATATACGCACGTTACCCGAAACCGTAGTGCGCATTCGGTTTCCGCAGAAACGTGGCATCTGCTCCGCTCCAGCACATTCCAGATAGTTACTTGGCACGCAAGACGAAACCGGTTTGGTCACCGCGGTTCTGCAGATTGAGCTCCTTCGCTCGTTTCTCCCACGCCCAGATCTGCTTAGGGCGGAACATCCGAAGAATCTTGGGGTCGGTTACCGGAACGTCGCCCCGATAGGCTTCACTGCCGGTGAACTGACCAAACGTTGAATCATCGAACGTCTGCTCTACCCGCAACCCGGCCCGCTCAGCTGCCAATGACATTCCCTGTCGCGAGGGTATGACCATATGCCGAGGAGCATCGGCCTGTACCCAATCAGTCCCGTACGTCGTCCACGCCTCGGATGATGTCGTGGGTACGCGGGCCAGGCACATGCCCTCGGCAGCGAGCTTGCCTGCCGCCACCTGGAGCGTGGCCACCGGATCGGGCATGTGTTCAAGCGAATGATTGAACATGATGAGATCGAATTCGCCTGTCACGTCGTTCAGATACTGCTTCTTTAGCGGAATCCCCTCGCGCGACTCACCATCGCTTGCAATGAAGGGATCGGCACCGACCAGACTGCTGAATCCGACACGAGCCAGCCGATCAAGCAACGCGCCGCTCCCGCAGCCCACGTCCAGAATCCGCGCGTCACGCGCGATCCCCAGCTGAGCCAGCATTCTGACAACATCCCCGCCGAGCAGCACCCGGAAGATGCTCTCTGGCACCGGCGCCGTCATGATGGAGCCGAATATCCGACCGCCGCAGCGCAATTTGAATCGGTCGCGTTGGGTGACCAGCCACTCAAACGCCTTCGGCTGGGCCGACCCGTTATGCGAGTAGTAGGTGTCCGGATAGTGCCGCATGAGTTCTTCACCCTCAAGCGGATTGAGAATCTGCAACGTGTCGCACTGCACGCAGCTGAAGTATCCGAACTGCTCACGGGTTCCGAACATCATCTCGCGAATGTCGAATGCTTGATGCGGACCAGCCGAATCGCAGAGTCGGCACTGACTGGTAACCGCCGTCATCCAACTCTCCTCTGCTGCGCGGTGGCCGGGTGCTCGTGACCGGCGGTCACAGAACAACTTTCAAACGAACGAACCACGGAGCACGAACCTACCGCGTAGTGTCTTCGTTCGTGTGGGGATCAGTGCTAGCGCTCGCGGCGCTAGTGGCCCTCAACCCGATACGTCTCGGCATCACCCTCCTCGTAATCTCTAGGCGACGGCCGGTACCAAATCTGCTCGTCTATTGGGCCGGCTGTCTCCTAGGCTGCATCCCCGCCGTCCTGCTTCCGCTGACCCTCTTGCATGTCACGCCGATGTTCAGGTCTTTCACCGAGAGCGCGGCGAGCAGTCCCGCGATCCGACACGTTCAACTCGGCATGGGCCTGCTCGCGCTGGTGGTCGCCGCACTGCTGGCCGCGTGGCCGCGGATACGCCGCCGTCAGCCGGTGGCGACCGGCAATGCTTCAGTGCTGATAAAGGATTCGCAGACACCGAGTCTAGTTTCGCGACTACTCGGTCACGCGGACGACGATGACACTCACGGCAAGTCGGCGGTGGGGCGGCTGCTCCGCCGGACTAGGGCAGCGTGGGAAGGCGGATCTTTGTGGGTCGCGTTCCTGATCGGCGTGATGCTGGGCGGTATCGAACCTGACGCGGGTCTTTTCCTTATCGCGATCCTCGTGACCTCGGGCGCCGCGACCGGAACACAGATCGTCGTCGCGGCTGTCTTCATCGTCGCCGTACTTGGGATCGTCGAACTCACCCTCATCTGTTACCTGATTGCCCCGACGAAAACTGAAGGCGCTGTGCAAGTTCTGCACGACTGGGCCTTGACTCACCGCCGAAAGATCTTGGTCGCCATGTGCATGGCGGCCGGGGTATCCCTGTTGATCCACGGCCTGAGCGGCATCTAACGTTTCGAATCCCTAGCTGCTTGCGTGAAATCCATTTGGGCACAAGGGTTGACCAAACAAATGGGTTGGGCCTTGGTTCTGAATTCCCCGGAGAAATGGCGGCGGGCTCGGTAGTGTCCGGGCCGTGTGGGGTCCACTGCTCGGGATGGCGATCATGTTCGCGGTCAATCCGGTACTACTTGCCATCATCGTCTTGATGATCTCGCGGCCCAAGCCGGTGCAGAACCTGGCGGCCTACTGGCTCGGGAGCATGATCGTAAGTCTTGCGGGCCTGCTGATACCGCTACTGGTGCTGCATATCGCACCAGCATTTCGTTCCTTCGTGGAAGATTTGGCGAGGCCTGGCAGCAGTGTCACCACCAGGCTGGTCAACCTGGGCATGGGTGTCCTGATGTTGTCCATCGCAGCGCTGATGGTTGTGCGTTCGGTCCGTCAGCGATCGCGCCTACTGGTCGCAGCAGGCAGCGCTCCTGCTCCGCCGCCAGATCCCATCACATCGCCGTTCGGAAATCGGCGGGACGCCGCAGAGGGCAGCGAATCCACGTTCCGGCGGCTGCTTCGTCGCCTCCAAACAGCTTGGGAGGACGGGGCATTGTGGGTGGCGTTCATTTTTGGCCTCGGAGGGGTTCCACCTCCGATGTTGGTACTCTTCGTGCTCACTCCGGTAGTGGCATCCGGCGCCCCCGTTGGCACACAGGCCATCGCCGTTATCTTGTTCGTCTTCGGGATGTTTGCGATCGTCGAGCTCACCCTCGTCAGTTACCTGGTCGCGCCCACGAGAACCCTCGCGGTGCTGAGACCGCTGCACGATTGGGCGCTGGCTCACCGTCGGCAAATGTTGATCACTATCTTCTCAGTGGCCGGAATGATCCAGGTAGTCAACGGTATTGCTTGAGCAGCATCGCCGGCACTACCGCATTGTGCCGATAGGTCAGGCCCAGGTCCCGCGTCGCCCGTTGGCTGTCGCCATGATCTCGTAGACCAGCTTCATCATCGACGGCCGGGTGCGCCGGCTGAGTTTTTGGAACCGCTGAGAGTCCTCGACCATTGCCCGGAAACCGCGTTCGCTTGTCCGATACGCCTCGAAAACGTTATCCAGCGTGGATTGATCCCAGGGCTCGTCGCACGCAGCCTCGCACAGCGTCTCGTAAGCCACCGACATCCAGTCGGTACCAAAGGGCTCTGTCACCGGGCCGCGGTAGCGTTGGCGCCGAAGGTCTGTTTCGAGGAACCCCTCGATTGCCGTCTCGTCCCGGGCATCGAGGTTGAGCCCCAGGGCAACCGAGATTCGTTTCATCTCCCGTCGCCAATCCTCAAGGAGATTGGCGTACCCCACGAACACGCGCGGCACGTCCCGGGTGTTCGCCTCTGCCAGCAGGTTGAATTTGAGCCACAACGCGCTGGAGAACTCTGTCGAGGCTGACATCTGGGCAGCAACCGAGGCAATGACCTCCGTCGGGTGACGTACCGCGATCACGGTCGCCACATCGAATCCGGCTAGTCGCGCGGCCTCAAACCACATGCCGGACAGCAGATTTATCCTCGGGTCCTTGATGATCACCAGTGGCGCGGCCGGTAGCGTAGTCAGAAACGCCCGGATCTCGGCGATGCAGGCGGCCTCTTCGTCGGTGTCGAACGCACCTTCCTCCTGCAAACGCAAGGTCGTGTCGAACCGAGAGCTGTCGTTACGATGCAGGATTCTCTCGTTGAGAATGATTGCTTTGCGTGGCTCCCAATAGCCTCGGGGATTGGCCGGGTTGGCACCCGCGAGCGCGGACGGGAGAGTCCCACCGCACAGTGAGAGAACCCGGGTGATCGCCGATGTTCCAGACCGCGCCATCCCCAGGACGAACAGAACCGTCGGGCGGACAGGCCCGTCCTCAGTCATGACCACAACTTTGCACTCGACGCCGCACTCCGTGCGGTAGTGCCGTGCTGCACCATGAGATCCTCCAGCGGTAGACCCGCCCGGTCCTGGCGGTACGTCCCATCAGAACGCTTTTCGCAACGTAATTGACTGTGGCACATTGAATCATGTGTCCCCGGCACACGCGGATACATCGAGCCGATTGCCCCCATGGCGGGCAACCGCCACCGTCGGCCCCAACCCTCTCCGGGTCCGGAACTCGACGGTGATTGCCGGATCGGCATGGCGGGCCAACGCGCGCAGCGCCGAAGGGCTGTAAGCACGCAGGGAGCTGATGAACCCGTCATGCTGCAGCGGGGAGAGCCCGGTGAGCGGCAGCACGACCGCCAACAACGCGAGGTGGACGGGCGCCGGGGGTCTGGGTAGGTCGACAATCAACAACTTCTGCGCAGCCCTCGTTCCCGCTGCGAACACGTGGGCGGCGAGTTCGGGCGAAAGATGGTGCAGCGACAATGCAAATATCGCGAGGTCGTAATGCCCATCCGGGGCGTCGATTGCGGTGGCATCCATGACTTGCACCGATGCGCGCGGGTGACTGCCGAGATCACCAGCAGCCGCCCTAGCCACAAAAGTCGGATCGATGTCAGTGACCGTCACCTCGGCGGTGGGATGCATTTCCAGCAGCTTGCGCGACAGCCCGCCAAGGCCGGCGCCGAGTTCGAGGATCTTGGGAGTGCGCACGTCGGCCACCTCACGAAGCGCCAGCCGAGCACATCTCTCATGGATACCGATCCGTCGCCGTCGTCCTGCGCGATCGAGTGAATCCATGACCTTGCGTTTCAGATCGTCGACGTCGTCACGGTCCAGGTATTCCAGTCGGTTGGTCTGCAACCGGCGGTCCAGCCAGGAAGCGTCGGGGCCGCCACGAGGCATGCTCGAAATGTCGCAGGCGCTGTTCTCCACGTAGAACATCATGGCTGACATCCCGCCGTTCGACACGACAGTCGCGAAATCGAAAGGTGAAACCAATTGCAGTGCAATCTGGTTCACGGCGAATGCAAGAATCAAGGCGAATATCTGGCTCGGCTCGTCAACCAGATCGGCGGGCACCCGCAATGACACAGATTTCGCCACCACACGATCCGTGGAGCGGCTAGGCTCCCGACAAGTTCGGGTGGTTTGAGACCGGCGGAGCGGTCGACAGAACCCGTACGCGAATAGCCTGCATCCTCCGAGTTTGGCCCTGGCTGCTGAGAAACCGGCTGAGACTGAAGGAGTTTGACTGGTGCCTGGACAGATACGTCGGATCCGCGATTCCATGGGCGGTCGCAGGGCATCCAAAGGTGCTGCGCGGCCCGATAATAGGCTCGCGTTGGCCGACGAGGCATTGCTCGCCGAGCATCACGCCGCCGATATGAACGTGGTTATTCAGGTGACCTGGCTGTACCCGGACGCCATTGACATCGACGCACTGCGACGTTTCCATCACCATCTCGGCCAGGGCTTGTTGGGCCGGCGTATCGAGCGTCCGGCGCTGCCGATCGCCCGGCATCGGTGGGTCGCGGATCCGGGTCAGTCCCACATCGACATCGCTGAGCGGTCCCGTCCACGTGCCGCGTTCAGCGATTGGGTCGACGAACGCTCGCAGCTGCGCATCGACCCCGAATCGGGGCCCGGCTGGCACCTCGGCGTCCTTCCTCTTGACAACGGTACGACCGCAATCAGCTTGGTGCTGTCACACAACCTGATCGATGGCCTCGGGCTTGCCCTCGTGATAGTCGAAGCGGTCGTGGGCAAGACCCGCGATCTTGGCTACCCACCACCGTTGTCGCGCAATCGATTGCGCGCATTCGGTCAGGACGCCCGACAAACTGCGCGAGACGTACCCAAGGCCGCGCGGGCGCTTGTGGTGGCAGCGAGACTGGCCCGGGAGCAGGCCCGCACCAAGAGCGAGAATGACCGTCTCCCGGCACCCGTGCTGGCCGCGGTCAATGTAACTGGTGCCGACGACACCGACGATACTGTGCTCGTACCCGCCATCACGATCTATGTCGAACTGGATGAGTGGGATGCTCGTGCGGAAGCGCTTGGCGGAGCGAGCCATACGCTGGCTGCGGCCTTCGCCGCGAAGTTCGGGGAGAACGTCGGGCGGCGACGCCCCAGTGACGGGGCCGTCACCCTGCAAATCCCCATCAGCGACCGCACAGAGGACGACACACGGGCGATGGCGCTGTCGTACGCGCGGGTCAGCATCGATCCGACCTCGCTCACAACGGATCTGCGCGGCGTCCGGGCAGCCATCAAAGAGACGCTGACGGCGCTGAAGGCCGCATCAGACGAGTCGAAGCAGCTCCTATGGCTGCCGTCATTCGCGCCGAAGCGGACCCTGAAACGGATGGTCGCCCGGATACCCGCCGACCCCGATCAGTCGGTGTTTTGTTCCTACCTCGGAGACCTGCATTCGCTCATCGGCTACCCCGCCGGCACCATCGCTGACTTCCAGAACGCGCGCGCAACCGGGCAACGCGAAAGCCGACAGCTGCTTGACCGCACCGGCGGCCGAATGTTCATTCTGTCCGCGCGCCTCAACGGCAAGATCTTCATCAGCGTCGGCGCCTACCAACCGGGCGCAACAAACACGAAGGAAGCCTTGAATGCACTGGCCGTGCAGACGCTGACAGATTTCAGCCTGACCGGGGAGATCCACTGACGAATCGACGCCACAGTGGCGTCGTCGGATCCACGTCAGAAGTTATGACAAGTCTTGTAAGCCTGTTCCATGGCGCCAAGATAGGGCTCGAAGGCCGGAGCATTCGCCACATCTTGGGCAGTCTTTCGCCGCTTCTCCGGCCCCGCGGCAAGAAATTCACGTAGGCCACGCTGCAGTATCGGCGATTGCGAGAATGCAGCTTCAAACTGCGGGTCTTGCGCGTTGAGCGCCGCCACTACCTGCTGATAACTACAGGTTGTATTGATGGCCGCTTCCAGGTCGGGATCCGCGGACGCGATCCCCGCGCCAGCGGTCAGCGAAACCACAAGTCCCCCAACTCCTACAGCGAGTTTGGTCACCGACAGACGAAACATATGCACAGATCCTTCCTACTAACTCCTCGACGCACCCGACCCTAACCGGACAACTCCGATCACACCCGCGCTTTACCCAACCCGCTATAGATCAACCGTCCCAACAGATTTGGGAATCATGCGTGACCAGACACCGGGTCTAGAAACGTACCGGCCGGGCGCTGACGTACCCGTTGGGGCCACCAGAACCACCGACCCAGCAGTGCCGCGATCGCGGGTGTCATGAACGCGCGCACCACCAACGTGTCGAACAACAGACCAATACCGATGGTGGAACCCACCTGCCCGATGACGCGCAGGTCGCTCACCACCATCGACATCATGGTGAAGGCGAACACCAGACCAGCGGACGTCACCACCTTGCCTGTCCCGCCCATCGCGCGAATGATGCCCGTATTGATTCCCGCGCCGATCTCTTCCTTCATCCGCGACACCAGCAGCAGGTTGTAGTCCGAACCAACCGCCAACAGAATGATCACCGACATCGCGAGCACGAGCCAATGCAGTTCTATACCGAGAATGTTCTGCCAGATGAGAACCGAAAGCCCGAACGCCGCGCCCAGCGAAAGTGCCACTGTCCCAACGATCACCAGTGCCGCAATGAGGCTTCGCGTCATCACCAGCATGATGCCGAAAATCAGACACAGCGCCGCAACACCGGCAATCAGGAGATCGAAGGTCGACCCGTCGCGCAGGTCCTTGAACGTCGCTGCGGTCCCGGCGAGGTAGATCGTGGCGTTCTCCAGCGGCGTCACCTTGAGCGCCTCTTCGGCCGCCGAGCGCACGGCATCCACTCGTGAAAGCCCCTCAGGCGTACCGGGATCGCCCCGATACGTCAGGATCAGGCGCACCGCCTTCCCGTCCGGTGAAAAGAACAGCGCCATAGCGCGTTTGAATTCCTCGTTTTCGAAAACCTCCGGCGGCAGATAGAACGAGTCGTCGTTTTCTGCGCCGTCGTAGATCTTTCCCATCGCGGACGCGTTAGCGGCCGTTTCGTCGATAAGGGCGAACATCCCCGACATGGTGCTGTGCATGGTCAGCATCATGGCGCGCATTGATTTCATGGTCGCGATCATCGGCGGGAACAGGGCAATCAAATCCCGCTGGAGCATGTTCATCTGCTCCACGCGTTCGAGGATCTGGTGCGTCCGAGCGCTCATTTGGTCGGTGCCGTCAAGTGCCTGAAATACGGATCTGATCGCGAAACACACCGGGATGGTCTCGCAGTGCTTCTCCCAATACAGGTAATTGCGGAGGGGCTTGAAGAAGTCATCGAAATTGGCGATGTAGTCCCGCAATCGATCGACCGTCGCCGTCAGCTCCCGGTTCATGAGGACCGTCTCGTTGGTGATGTCGGAGATGCCGCGCATCAGCTCATAGGTGCGCTGCATCTGGTTGATCATCTTCGTCATGCCGTCGGCCTGCTTCAGCATGTCGTCCATGCGGTCTTTCCCAAACGGCAGGATCTGCACCATGCCTGCGCTCTGCAGGCTGATCTGGAACGGTATCGACGTACGTTCGATCGGGCTGCCCTCGGGCCGAGTGATGCTCTGCACCATGGAGATACCCGGCACCGCGTAGAGGCTCTTGGCTAGTTTGTGCAGGACCACGAAATCCGCCGGATTACGCATATCGTGGTCTGCCTCGAGCATCAGGACGTCGGGCGTCATTCGCGACTCGGGAAAGTGTCGCTCAGCGGCCGCGTATCCCACATTGGCGGGGATGCCTTGGGGCACATAGAGCCGGTCGTCATAGCTGGTCTTGTATCCGGGGAGCGCCAGCAGCCCGACAAGCACCACGGCGCACGCTCCGGCGAGGATCGGCCCGGGCCACCGGACGATCGCGGTGCCGACCCACCTCCATCGCCTGACCATGATCTTCCGCTTGGCTTCGAAAAGCCCGAACCTGCTGCCTACGGAGATGACTGCCGGAACCAGCGTGACCGCCACGGCAACCGCGACGACCATACCCACCGCGGCGGGGATGCCCATGGTCTGGAAGTAGGGCAGCCGGGTGAAGCTCAGACAGAAGATTGCTCCCGCGATCGTCAACCCGGAAGCCACGACCACCTTGGCGACGCTGCTGTAGGTGGTGTAAAAGGCCGTTTCTCGATCCGCGCCCGCCTGCCTCGCCTCGTGGTATCGGCCGATGAAGAATATGCCGTAATCCGTCCCCACCGCGATGCCGAGCGATATCAACAGATTCACCGCGAAGGTCGAAAGTCCAATGATTCCATGGTCTCCCAACAGTGCGACGACGCCCCGGGCCGCCTGCACCTGCACTCCCACCATCACCAGCAGAAGTACGACAGTGATGATCGAGCGATACACAAAGAGCAGCATCGTGAAGATCACCACGGCCGTCACCAGGGTGATCTTGATGAGAGACGTGTCGCCGGCATGGTTCATATCCGTCACCAACGGTGCGGGACCGGTGACATAGGCCTTGATCCCTGGCGGCGCAGTTGTCCGATCGACAATGGCCCGGACGGCCTCCACGGACTTATTTGCCAGCGCCTGGCCTTGGTCACCCGCGAGATTCACTTGGAAGTAGACGCTCTTGTCGTCAGCGCTCTGCACACCTGACGCAGTGAGCGGGTCACTCCAATAGTCTTGAACGTGCTGCACATGCGCGGTATCTGCCCTCAACTGACGAATCAGATCGTCGTAGTAGAGGTGCGCGTTGTCGCTGAGGGGTTGCTGGCCTTCCAGCACGATCATCGCGACGCTGTTGGAGTTGGATTCCTCGAACACCTCGCCCATACGCTGCATCGCCAGGAACGACGGTGCCTTCTGGGGAACGAGGGGAACCGAGCTCTCTCGCCCCACTTGTTCCAGCGATGGGACAGCGAAGGTCACGACGGCGATGATCGCCAACCACCCCACGATGATTGGCACCGAGAGTCGGCGGATCAGCCCAGCGATGAACGGCGGCCGGTCGGCGATCCGGTGGGTGCTCACGCGACCATCACCGTGCCGAAGATGAACGCACTCATTGCGATTAGCGCTCTTCCCGCTGCAGAAGGAACCTCACCAATGGGCGCGTACCGGCCGAGCCACCCAATGAACTGACGGGGCGCTGCCGCACTCGTTGGGGCCACCAGAACCATCGACCCAGCAGGGCCGCGATCGAAGGTGTCATGAACGCGCGCACCACCAACGTATCGAACAGCAGACCGATGCCGATGGTGGAACCGAGCTGACCGATGGTGATGAGATCGCTCACCACCATCGACATCATGGTGAAGGCGAACACCAGACCCGCGGACGTCACCACCTTGCCTGTCCCGCCCATCGCGCGAATGATGCCCGTATTGATTCCCGCGCCGATCTCTTCCTTCATCCGCGACACCAACAGCAGGTTGTAGTCCGAACCAACCGCCAACAGGATGATCACCGACATCGCGAGCACCACCCAGTTCAACGGGATACCGAGAATGCTCTGCCAGATGAGAACCGAGATCCCAAAAGCTGCGCCCAGCGAAAGTGCCACTGTCCCAACGATCACCAGCGCCGCGATGAAGCTTCGCGTCATCACCAGCATGATGCCGAAAATCAGACACAACGCCGCGGTGGCCGCGATCAGCAGGTCGTACTTGGAGCCGTCCACGATGTCTTTCACCGAAGCCGCGGTGCCGGTCATATAGATCTTCGCGTTGCGCAGCGGGGTGCCCTTGAGCGCCTCGGCGGCGGCGGTTTCAATGGGCTCGACCAGTGACATACCCTCCGTCGTCGCGGGGTCACCCCGTTGAGAGATGAGCATCCGCGCCGCCTTCCCGTCCTTCGACAGGAAGATGTCCATGACCCGTTTGAAGTCCTCGTTTTCGAAAACCTCTGGGGGAAGGTAGAACGAGTCGTCGTTCTGAGCGGCATCGAAGGCCTTGCCCATGGCCGTGGAGTTTTTCGTCGACTGTTCCATCTGGTCGAAGATCCCGGACATGGTGCTGTGCATGGACAGCATCATTTTCCGGGTGGACTCCATGGTCTCGATCATCACTGGAAACTGCTCGGCCATCTGTGGCAGAAGTTCATCCAGCCGATCGAGGTTGGCTACGAGATCTGACATCCTGTCCGAGACCTCGTCGATGCCGTCGAGCGTGTCGAAGACCGATCGAAATGCCTGACACATCGGTATGTCGTAACAGTGCTTGTCCCAGTACAGATAGTTCCGGATCGGCCGAATGAAATCGTCGAAGTCCGACACGTGATTTCGCAGCTCGTTCATGGTTTCTTCGAGCTCATGCGTCGTGCCGACCATGTCATGGGTGGTGCTGACCATCTGCTCGGTCAACGCCTGCATGCGCTTCATGGTCCCGATCGTCTTCAGCATGTCATCGGCTTGGACCAGCAGATCGTCCATTCGATTCTTCTGAAACGGCATCAAATGCGATTGACTCGCACTGCTCATGCTGAGCATGAACGGAATGGTCGTGTGCTTGAGGGGTTCTCCTCCGGGACGCGTCACCGCCTGAACCCGGGATACGCCCGGCACCGCCTGGACGCCCTTGGCCAGCTTGTTCAACACCAGGAAATCCACCGGATTACGCATATCGTGATCGGCCTCGACCAACAAAATGTCCGGCGCCATCATCAACGACTGCGGAAAATGTCGTGACGCGGCCGCGTAGCCCACATTGGCGGGAATGTCTTGCGGAATGTACTTCGCGTCGTTATAGCTCGGTTGATACACGGGCAACGTCAACAACCCGATAAGGGCCACGGCACACGTCGCGGCAAGAATCGGGGCGGGCCACCGAACGATCGCCGTCCCGATCTGTCGCCATCTACGGACCATGACCTTCCGCTTGGGCTCAAACAACCCGAATCGGCTGCCGACGGCAATGACGGCCGGAACGAGTGTGATGGCCACTGCGACCGCAACGACCATGCCCACCGCCGTGGCGACGCCCAGAGTTTGATAGACGGGGAGCCGGGTGAAATGCAGACAGAGAACCGCACCCGCAATCGTCAAGCCGGAACCCAGAACCACCTTGGCAACGCTGCGAAAGGTGGTGTAAAAGGCCGTTTCTCGGTCTTCACCCGCCTGACGCGCTTCCTGATATCGCCCGGTGAAGAATATGCCATAGTCCGTTCCTGCCGCGATGGCGAGCGCCACCAGCAGATTGACGACGAAGGTCGTGATACCGATAAGCCCGAGGTCACCGAGTAACGCAACAAACCCTCGGGCCACCGTCAGCTCTATCCCGACGACCACCAGCATGAGAATGACGGAAACAATTGATCGGTAGACCAAGAGCAGCATGGTGAAGATGACCGCGAGGCTCAGCCCCGTGACCAGCAGGACTGTCCTGTTGCCGGCCGGGCCCAAGTCTGCGGCGAAGGCCGCCGGGCCGGTGACGTACGCCGTGACCCCCGGCGGCGCCGGTGTTCGCGCCACGATTCCCCGAACGGCCTCCACGGATTGGTTCGCCGAAGCCCCCTCCCGGGGATCAGTAAGGGCCACTTGTACATAGGTGGCCTTGCCATCGCTGCTTTGCGCTGCCGCCTGGGTGATCGGATCGCCCCAGAAGTCCTGAACGTGCTGTACGTGGGCCGTGTCGGCCTTCAATTGGCGAACCAGCTCGTCGTAATACCCATGGGTGTCGTCACCGAGGGGTTGTTGCCCCTCGAGAACGATCATCGCCACAATGCTGGAATTGGTTTCGCCCATCAACTCACCCATGCGCTGCATCGCCTGAAATGACGGAGCCGCATCGGGATTCATCGCGACCGCATGCTCTTTCTCGACCTGCTCGAGCGACGGAACGCTGATACTCAGGACGACGGCGATCGCCAACCAACCGAGGATGATCGGCACCGCCAGCAGGCGGATCATCCGCGGCAAGAGTGGCCGACGGCCGGACACCGGCAATGGCTCCGTGGGGGGCTCACTCGACATGCTCATGCGGCCTTCAAGATGCAAAAGGTCAAAGCGCTTACGCCGTAGCGGACCTTCTCGTCCTTAACTTTGTCTCCGACGATGATGCGACATCCGATGCTGTCGGCGTCGCCTTGCGCGGTGATGTTTCCCATCGCGGTTGCCTCGCTGATCGGGAACTCCACCGACCATGGCAACGGCGCATCCTTGACCAGCTGCGGGTCAGCGTCGGCATCGAAATAGCTGATGGTCGCCACAGTGCCCGGAGGTCCGAACACCTCGTAGACCATGTACTTGGGATCGTGCGGACGTTTCTCCTCGCGTTCGGCGCTCGCGTACGCGGGACGCCGGTCGTTGCCGAAGATGCCGTGCAAGCGCGACACGGTAAATCCGCCCGCAACCGCCACCACGACGAGCACCAGCGGTATCCATAACCGCTTCAAGATCTTGAAAATTGCGAGTCCCTCCGACCGTCTCCGTGCCAGGCACGCATGTCAGTTGCACTAACATGCGTCTCCAGATCGGACGCGAACAGACAGATGACCGAGCCTCGAATGCGACTGCATTCCAAGCTCGGTCATGTGCGGAGCACCGCTAGCGTGCGGCACGCCTCATTGCGCGCGACCCGATTGCGAGAAGTAAATCATGTCGGTGCGCCATGGACGGCACAATCCGAGATCTTCGCCGGAAAGGCCTTGATCCCTTGATAATTAGTCTCGCGACGGTCCGAATTTGGTAACGGAATGCTCGTCTAGAAATATGCGCCTCGCGCTGTGGACATGCTGTATCTGGTTACGGCCAAACCCCATTCGGTGTCAGCGCGGTGCCCGATTCGCGAATTCTCCGCGATGTCAGGCTGATTCGTTGGAGACGGCAGTTCTCCGAATTACTAAATCCTACTAGGCGCGGCCGTCCACGGACTTCGGATCCGTTTCCGGCTGAACCCATCGGAATCCGGACTTGCTGCGCTCCATGAACCGGCGCTCGTAAGTGCCCTCGATCCTCTTGCCGTCCACCTCACCGGTAAGGATCAACTGGTCCGGGGTGGGCTGGCGTGCACTAAGCACCAGTTGCGGCGGATCGGATTCACGCTTGCGTAACTCCAGCCGGTCGCCGTCGACCTTGAGCATCCATGCCGAGGTGCGACCATCGGGAGTCTGGGACACAAAGTTCACCACTTTGAACTCGGCTACCTTGTCGCGGTGGGCAATGGCCACATTGGGCCATGGCGCGGGAGCCGTCTGGTTCAGGTTTACCGCTAGCCCGTCGATGGTGAATGACGTTGCATGCCACACACCGTCGAGATTCGACGTGGGGGTCCTATAGGTCGCGTAGACAGATGCACTCTGAAGCGCGATGAGCGCCGTCATGACCGATGCCAGACCGAATTTCAGGACAATGCCCGTCCTTCGCAGCCAGCGCCTGTTCGTACCGAGTGCGGGCCACAGCCGCACCGGCTCGGTGGCGCTGCGATTGAAGGCCACCCGCACGAGGTTTGGCCACAGCGGCGCGGTCACCGCGACCGCAATCAAGAACAGCTCTCCGGACAACTGCTTGACCGGCACGTCGTAGGTCATGTTCAGCAGAAACACCTGCGCCATCGCGAACACAGATCCCAGGGCCCCCAACACCCAGGTGCGGTTCCAGAGCAGGAGCAACCCGGAGATCAGTTCCACGAGTCCCGTGGCCGTCGAATACGGATCCGAGGCCCCCATAAAGCCCCACAACGTATTGAACAAGCTTGTGTCACCGACCAATTGCAGTTGCCGGTCGGGTAGCGCCATGAATCCCATCTGCGTAGGGATCGCCTTCGCTATTCCGTACATGATCATGGAGATCGCCAGGCCGAACCGGGCGAAGATCCAGAGCGAGGACGCCAGGCCGCGGTAGTTCGGGCGGTGGCGGTCCCATGCCGTCCATATCGCGGTGATCACCAGCGCCACCACAATCCATCCCAGGTGATAGCACCACATCCACAACAGGTCACCGCCCGCCGAGAAGGTGATATCGATGCCACGCCCGTAGAGGAGGAAGCTACCGATCTGGGCCGTCAGCCACAGCACGGGCTCAAGCAGGTTGAACAACAGCACGTTGTCGTAGACCGAGAGCACCAGGATGCCGCCGCCGATGGTGAAGAGCAGACGGAAGCCGAGCTTCTGCCACGGAGTCCACTGCACCGGGGTGTCGGCTCCATCGTCTTCGACCGTGCGGGACATCTCGGAAGCAGCGATGGTCATGAAGGCGAGCCTAGCGATGGGATGGTCACCCGCGCATCGGGGAAAACCCTGACTCGCCTCCAGATTCGTGGACCGCTAATCCCCTAGGGCACTTCGCATCCAACGCAGGACACTCGGCATCGCCCACCCGCCCGCTATCAGATGCTCACCCGGCACCGGCAGGTATTCCACCGCTGCCCCTTTGGCGCGCCAGTTCTCGGCAAGCTCAAGAACGCCCTCCTCGGGAATGAACTGGTCACCGAGGAATCGGTCCTTGGCGCCGTGGTACAGCAAGATAGGCATGGCGGGTGCAACATCGCCCGGCTTGTTCGCGGCAATCACATTCTGGGCGATCTCGGATTCGAAAGGCTCTGAAATGGAAGCCAACACATCGAGATCAATCCGAGCCAGCCCGGCGGCCGCGAGGGGCGGCTGGGGCAGATCCTTCGCGAGCGTCGTGACATAGAACGCGAAGTCCCCGAAGATTTCCACCATCTCCGGGTACTCCCGTGCCTGCCCGACGGTGGCGGCGGCAAAAAGTCCAGAACCAAAGGCTCCGTTCATGTTCCGGTACAGCAGTGCATAGTCCGTGGGCGTCCCACCGGCCGCTGCGCCCTTGAATCGCAACTCGGGAGCATAGGTGGGCTGCTCCTGGGCGGCCCACGCCGTCGCTATGGCTCCGCCGCTGTATCCATCCATGACCATGGGAGATTCGGCGAGGTCCGGACGGATCTCGCGCATTCCGCGTACCGAGTCCAGTACCGCATGCGCAGCCATGACACCCGCCGAGTACGACATCCGGGGGCCCTCGTGGTCGGGAAGGAGCACCGCGTAATTCCGTGCCAGCAGCAGGGGCAGGAAGGGCGGCACGTCGATGAACACGCCCCGTCCGATCCGGTATGACGGCGCCGACTTGAGACCCAGCGAGTTAATCGGCTGATTGCGCACTACAACTGGGCGAGGACCGCTGCCCTTCCAGGCACCGCGGGGAACAAGCAGCGACGCCGTGACGGGAACGGCATTTCCTGCGGTATCGGTGGAGCGCACCATCAACCGCTGTATCGTCACCCCAGGAATCGGAATGCGCGGCTGCACAAACTGTTTCCGAACGATCTCGCCGTTGCCATAGTCGGTGAGATCGCCCGGATCGGAGTAGAAGCCCGGCCCTGGGATGGGTGTCGGAAGAATTGCGGCATGCCGATCGGCGCGCTGCGCGTCGGTCAGTCTGCTTGCTGCCCAACTGTTTAGCCTGCGTACCACTGCCGAGCTGCGCAAGCTCACCGCCGAGCCGGCGATCCCTGCGATCGCAGTGCCCACGCCAGCCAAAGCGGCTCCGCCTATAGCGGAGTATGGCTTCGTTGCCATACGACACCTCCTGAGTCCCGCACAGCGTAGACCATGCACTCCCACAACAGATGTAGTAGGAATGTCTCGATCACGCCGCGTGTTCCGGCAGGGTGTCGGCTGCTAGCCTGGCGCGGATTTCGGGTCGAATTTCCGCGCCAGGCCCGCATTCGATCTGTGCACGAATCGGCTAGATCAGGCCCAGCAGGCTGATGTCGGCCGCGTATTTGAGGATCAGCTCCTTGGCGACGTGTGGGATTTCGCCCCCGCCGCCGACCTCCGCTTCTCGCACCGCTCCGCTGAACTCGGCGGTCGGCAACGCCGATCCGTCGATGGCCAGCTGCGGCTTCTCGTACATCTTCAGCAGCGGCAGCACGGACTGCTGGCGCTGCTGCTCGGGCAGGCTCTTGAGCGCCGTCTCGAACCGGGATAGCCACTGCGCGTAGTCATCGATCCGCACGATCTTGTACCCGGCCTCGATCAACCAGTCCACGAAGGTGTCCAGGGAGACACCGTCGTGATGCGGATTGAACACATCGAAGCTGCGGTAGCCATCCACCACCCCCACCCCACCGATTGCGGTGATGGACGCAGCTGTGAAATCGCCTGGCACACCGTCATAGTGGGCCCGCTGGCGGTTTCCATCGGCGTCCAGTTCGTAGAAGCTCTTGGGTGCGACGCCGGTGAGCAACAGGCTCTGGATGGTCCGGGTGAACACATCGGTGACGTTGAGCTGACCGTGATACCGGCTGTGCGCCAAGATCATGTCCGAGCGGAACACCCGCACCGGCAGCCCGGCCAGGTCATGGGCCTCGCGCAGCAGCACCTCGCCCGCCCACTTGGAGTTGCCGTATCCATTGGCGTAGCCATCGTTGATCTCGCGTACCGCCGACATCACGCGGACATCGGAGTCCTCCTCGAACTGCGTCACCGGAATCTGGTCGGCGATGCCGACAGTCGACAGGTAGGTGACCGGCTTGAGCCGCTCGGAGAGCGCCAGCTTGATGATCTCGGCGGTGCCTGCCACGTTCGGCCCGAACAGCTGGCTGTAGGGCAGCACGTGGTTGACCAACGCACCGGAGTGCACGATCAGATCCACGTCTGTGGCGAGCTTGCGCCAAACATCCTGCGTCAGACCAAGATCTGCGTCACCGAAGTCGCCGGCGATCACCTCGAGGCCCTTATCTGCCAGCCCGCGGTAGTGCGCCAACAGCTCGGGGTCACCCGATTCGTACACCGCGTCCAACCGGGCACGCGCGGCCTGCACGTCAGTGCCCCGGATGAGCGCGTACACCTTGCCGCCCGTGGGTGCCAGCCGCTCAAGCCAGTCGAGCACCAGCCAGCGCCCGAGCCAGCCGTTGCCACCGGTTACCAGCACGGTCTTGACGTCGCTAGCCGGTGGCGCAATGTCCTTGGCCGCCTTCAACAACGACTCATCGAGGAACTTGTCCAGCGTCAGCTCCGCCGCGTTGATGACGGTGGCATCCTTGCCGTGCACCGAAGTGAACGTCGGCTGCATGGCGTCACCGGCTTGCTGTGCCTCGATATGCCGGGCAATCGCCGCGAGATCGTTGGCGACGCTGTTGATGACGCCGACCGGGACCTCGACGTCGAAGATGTCGTGCAGCAGTTCGGAGTACGACAGCGCCGATAGCGAGTCGCCACCCAGGTCAATGAACCGCACATCCGGTGCAATGTCCGAGATCGACGCGCCCAACAGGGCCGCCGCAGCGTCGGTCACCGTGTCCAGGACGGGACGATCGGCCGCATCGCGAGCCAGCTGGCGCAACCGCTGGTTCTGGCCTTCCGCCAGTTCGGCATACAGCGCCTCCAGCCGTTCGCCGTAGTGTTCCTTCAGCTTGGGACGCAGCAGCTTGCGCGCGTCAGACAGCAGGCCGGACTCGACCGTAAACACCTCTGTTTCGACGATGAAATCCCGGGGGATCTCGTAGGACTGCAGCTCGGCGTCCTTGGCGACCTGCTGCAGGGAGTCATGAATCAGCGGCTTGAGCGCATCCGGCGAATCCGTGTAGCGCTCAAGGGCTTCCGGAGTGGGCACGACGACCGCCAGCAGGAACGAACGCTCGCTGTTGCCGTATACGAAGATCTGCCGCACCAGCGGGCTGCCCGTGTAGGCGGCCTCCAGCTTGGACACCGCAACGAACTCACCCTGCGCCAGCTTGAGCACGTTCTTCACGCGGTCCAGGTACTTGAGGTGATCCGGTCCCAGCTCGGCCACCACGTCGCCGGTCTTGTAGTAGCCGTCCTCGTCGAAGACCTCGGCGGTGGTTTCCGCGCGCTTGTAGTAGCCCGGGAACATGGTTTCTGACTTCAGCCGCAGCTCACCCCGAGGATGCGGGGAATCCGTGGTGAAGTAACCGAGTTCGGGAACGTCGACCAACTTGTAGTCCGTGACGGGCGGGCGTTGCAGGACGCCGTCGCGCCACACCCCGCCAGCCTCAGTAGAGCCATAGCCGTCGTGCAGCGGAACCAGCATGAGCGACTCCATGAACTGGTTCATCTCGGGAGACAGCGGCGCCGAACCGGATCCGGCGCTGAGCACACGTCCGCCGAAGTCCTCCTCACGGATCCGTACCTTGATCCGCTCCGCCAGCTCCGGATCGCTCTCTCCGGGGGCAAGTGAGCGATCCAACTCGGCCTGGTAGCGCTGGAAGACCATCTCCACGATGCGTGGCACGAACAGCACCTCGGAGGGACGGATGAGTGCGATGTCCTCGAAGAACGTCGACAGGTCACTAGAGGCGATGTAGAACGCCGTACCGCCACCGGACAGCGTGCCCATCAGGGTGAGCCGGCCCGCCAGGTGACTCATCGGCATGAAGTTGAGGCCGACGGACGGAATCACCTCTTCGGTCAGCCACTTCTTCTGCCACAGGTTGGCCAGCAGCCACTGCGGGTACATCGCCCCCTTGGGGGTGCCGGTGCTGCCCGAGGTGTAGATGAGCAGACGCAGCGCGTCGGGATCGGAGCTGGGCAGCGGAGCGGGCGCAAGCCCGCGGCCCCGCGCGATGGCCTCGCCGAGTGGATCGACCACTATCGTTCGGCCGGCCTCCTCGAGTCGGGTGCGGGCAGCGCGCAACGCCTCGCGGTGGCTGTCCACCTCCGGGTGGTAGTCGAAGACCGACAGCAGCCGGATAGACGGCGACGCCAGGATGGACTCCAGCGCGGCATCGAGGTACTCGACGCTGGCCGCGAAGACCGCCGGCTGCGTCTCCTCCAGAATGGCGTTGCGCTGGGGAACCGAGGCGCCGGTCTGCAGCGGCACCGACACCGTCCCGAGGCGAATGCCGGCGACATCGAGCGCCGCGAAGTCGGTGCTGGTGAAGCCGAGCTGGGCGACGAAGTCGCCGTCACGGATCCCCTGCTCGTGCCAGGCGGCCGCGATGGCCGCTGCTCGATCCCATAGCTCACGATAGGAGACGGTCGAGTACTCAGGCTTCAACGCAAGGGCGGTCGCGCCGTTGTCGTCGGTCACCAACTCGGTGACGCGCTGACCGAGTGCCGCGCGGTCCCCATAACCCTCCAGGAGCCCGCGGACCACCTCAACGAGCGGCAGGCCGGGCTGGTTGATGGCTTCGGTGACGGCCGCGTCAGGGAACAGCGCCTGCAGCTGCGGGTCGTTGGCCACGACCTGCGCGATGCGCCGTTCGAGCGCCTTTTGTTCTTGTTCAGCGAGCACCACGACATCAGGTGTTGTTGCAGCGGGGGTGGAAAGTGTCTGTGTCATGCCTAGTACCTCGGGATACATATAGATGGTGGGTGAGGGCGACGGTGTCCAAAGGGAAAAACTACATACCTAAGCTAACTATTCCCTGTGGGGCCCAAACGGCCGCCTCCCACGGAGTGGACATTCTTGCTGGATGCGGCCCGTAATCACGACCATGGCTGCCATCTCAGGGTGAGCAGGATCACCCCCATTTCGTCGCGGTAATCCGCCACAGACGCCGCGGCAGATCGCCCTCCTCGAACGCGTACACCTCGTCGAGCGTCCATCCCTCCGCTAGTTCGTCGACGAGTTCGCGGGAAAAGAAGTGCACCGCGAAACCCCCATGCTCAAAGATGTCGTCGCCCCGAGGTACGCCGGATCCGAAGTGCGCATCACCGGTGTGACGAACGGTGTAAACGAGCCTTCCGCCCGGCCGCAGCACTCGGTGGATCTCGCCCACAATGCCGTGAATCTCCCTCGTGGAGAAGGCCATACACAACGCCATGTGCGCGAAGACCGCATCGAAGGATTCGTCCTCCATCGGCAAGGGCTCCCGCAAGTCATGCATTGCCACCGAGAGGTTCGCGGTGACACCTTGCGCCTCGGCGGATTCCCGGATCTGTTCGATGGCGACCTCGCTGAAATCGGTGGCGACTACGGAGCAGCCCTCCCGAGCGAAGTAGAGCGCGTCTCGGCCGTGACCGGCCGCCAGCTCGAGTACGCGGCGTGCGCCGGCCGCCCCGAACAACCGCACCGCATACACCGCCGGCGCCGATGGCCGGGCTCCATACATATCCGGATGCAGTTGATAGGTGCCATCCCAGTGCGCGCGCTGCACCGCTCCCAAATCTGCATTCACGCGTGGCCCCTTTCATGCAATCTACCTCGTAATTCAATTACTCTATTGAATACTAGATCAATGGATCTATAGTGAGCCGGTGACCGTTGCACCGGAGACCAAACGTGACTTCAAAGATGGGCTCTACGGGGAGTTCGCACGGATCGGCAAGGCCCTCTCAAGCGGGCCCCGCCTAGAGATTCTCGACCTGCTGGCCCAGAGTGAGCGGACCGTCGAATCGCTCGCCACCGAGGCCGCCCTCTCTATCGCAAACGCCTCCCGCCACCTCCAAGTACTGCGCCAAGCGCAGCTCGTGACCGCCGAACGCGATGGGACCTTTGTCCGCTACCGACTGTCCGGCCCAGAGGTCACCGGCCTCGTCCTGGCGCTCCGGCGCACCGCCGAGCAGCACCTGGCCGAGGTGGATCGAGTAGTACGTGACTTCCTCGGGGATCGCGACAGCCTCGAACCCGTGCCCCCTGATGAGCTGATGCGCCGCATGACTGCAGGCGAGGTCGTCGTGCTCGATGTACGGCCCGCCCAGGAATACGCGGCAGGCCATATCGCCGGGGCGGTGTCCGTGCCCATCGACCAGCTCCACGAACGTCTCGCTGGACTTCCACACGACAAGCACTACATCGCCTATTGCCGCGGGCCCTACTGCGTCTACGCCGACGAAGCGGTCGACACCCTGCAAGCCAAAGGCATTCGCGCACAACGTCTTACCGAAGGCTACCCCGAGTGGTGGATGTCGGGCCGCCCTGTGAACTCCATGAATCAGCACAAAGCCGCATCAAGGAGGCCAGCATGAAGCGCATGTTGATCGTCGGATACGGAGGCCTCTCGTACCTCACATTCCTCGCGGCATTTCTCTATTCGATTGGATTCGTGGGGAACTTCGTCGTACCGCGCACCGTCGACGGCGGCATCGCGGCGTCGACGGCCGAAGCCATCGTGGTCAACATCGTGCTGCTCACACTGTTCGCCGTGCCGCACAGCGTGATGGCCCGCCCCGGCTTCAAGGTCTGGTGGACTCGACTGGTTCCCGACACGATCGAGCGCAGCACGTATGTGTTGGTGTCGAGTCTTCTTCTAGTCCTGTTGTTTTGGCAGTGGAGGACCCTGCCCGCACCGATCTGGGAGGTTGACTGGGCACCCGGACGGATCGCCCTGTACGCCCTTTTCTGGCTTGGGTGGGCGCTCGTGCTCGCATCGACCTTCATGATCAACCATTTCGACCTGTTCGGACTGCGTCAGGTCCATCTCGCGTGGCAGGCAAAGCCCTACAGCCACGTGGAGTTCCGCGTGACCATGCTGTATCGACTGGTACGACATCCCCTGATGTTGGGGTTCATCGTGGCGTTCTGGGCGACACCCTCGATGTCGGCGGGGCACCTTCTATTCGCAGCGGCAACAACGGCATACATCGTGGTGGCCCTTCAGTTCGAAGAACGTGATCTGCGTGAGGTATTGGGCGAGCCGTATCGCGAGTACAGACAGAAGGTCCCCATGCTTGTCCCCGGCCTGCGGCCCCGGAAGCCGTCGTAGACTCAGCGCCCCAACGCGTGTGGAGCTCTCCGTCCGACTCGGCGCGCGAAATCATGCTCGCGCACTGAGAATCAGACTTCACCGTATTCATCGAACCAGTACGCGAGCTTGCCGCGCCGGCTCACCGCACGCAGCCGCGACTCCGTCAACGCCCGAGTCTTGCTGGTGGTGACGATCATCAGCTCATCGTCCGATTCGATCCGGGTGTCGGGCAGCGGGACGAAGGTGTTGCCCTGCCTGATGATCAGGGTGACGACGGCCGGATCCGGAAGCCGCAGCTCCAGGATGGTCACGTTGCGCAACCGCGATGCCGGCTGCACCTTCATGGTGAGCAGCTCGGCATCGAGCACATCCAAAGGTGCTGCCTCGACCTGGATTTCGCGGGTCGCCTCTCTGGTGATCAGGCCCAGCAGGTGCGCGACGGGCCTCAGGCTCGGACCCTGCACCAGGGTGAAGACCACCACCAGGACGAACACGATGTTGAGCAGCCGGTAACTGTCGGGCACTCCCTCCACGATGGGGAAGGTCGCCAGCACCACCGGAACGGCGCCACGCAGACCGGCCCAGGAGAGGAACGCCTGCTCACGCCAGGGGAGGCGAAACCCGGCAAGGGAGCCCACCACCGACAGTGGCCGCGCCACCAGCAGCAGCACCAGGCCGATGACGATCGCCGGAACGATGTCCTGCACCAGCTCGGTCGGGTTCACCAGCAGGCCAAGCAATACGAACAGGCCGATCTGTGCCAGCCAACCCAGACCCTCGGCGAACGATCGGGTGGCCGATCGGTGCGGCAGACCCGAGTTGGCCAGCACCACTGCGGCCAGATAGGCAGCTATGAAGCCACTGGCGTGCACAGCCCCCGAGGCGGCGAACGCCACCAGGCCCAGGCCGAACGTCGCGATCGGGTACAGCCCCGAGGCGGGCAGGGCCACGCGGCGCAGCGCCATCGCCCCGAGGAAACCGGCACCTAGGCCTATCGCCGAACCGGCCAGCAGCTCGTAGACGATCTGCAGCACCGCGCTCTTGGGCTCGAACACGAAGGGCAGCACGCTGAACATCAGGACCAAGATCACCGCGGGTGCGTCGTTGAAACCGGACTCGGCCTCCAACAGGCCAGCGACCCTGCGCGGCAGCGGCAGCACCCGCAACACCGAGAACACCGCGGCGGCATCGGTGGAAGACACGATGGCACCGAGCAGCAAGGCCAGCTGCCAGTCCATGCGCAACAGCACATGCGCACCGACCGCGGTGACCAAGGTGCTGATCACGACGCCGACCGTCGCCATCGCGCCGGCGGGCGCGAGCACCTTGCGGATATCGGAGAACCGGGTGGTCAAACCGCCCTCGACGAGGATTACCGCGAGCGCCGCGGTGCACACGTTCCGGGCCAATTCCACGTTGTCGAATTCCAGCCCGAGCCCGTCCTCACCGAGGACGACTCCGACCAGGAGAAAGAACAAGAGGCTGGGGAACCCAATGCGCGTGGCTACGCGCGTGCCGACGATGCTGGCGAGCAGCACAAGCCCGCCGATGAGCAAGGCCAAGTACAGCTGGTGCAGGCTCACTTCGTTCCCGTCGGTCGACTCCGGTTAATAGGGCACGATAGCGGGGTGGCGGAACGGAAGATGCGCGTCGCGATTGCCGGCGCCGGCAAGGTCGGTCGTTCCGTCGCGCGCGAGCTGCTTGATTATGGGCATAAGGTCCTGCTGATCGAACACGAGCGCAGCAACTTCGAACCGGAGACGGTGCCCGGAGCGGACTGGCTCAATGCCGATGCCTGCGAGTTGGACACCTTGGAAGAGGCGGGCATTCAGACTTGTGACGTCGTGGTCGCCGCCACGGGAGACGACAAGGCCAACCTCGTCGTCGGCCTGCTGGCCAAGTCGGAATTCGGTGTGCCCCGGGTTGTCGCCCGTATCAACGACATCCGCAATCAGTGGCTGTTCGGACAGGCGTGGGGCGTGGATGTCGCGGTCTCCACGCCCGGGGCCATGGTCGCGAGTATTGAGGGCGCGATCGACATCGGGCACCTGGTGCGCCTCATGGGGCTGCGCGAGGGCCGCGCCGATCTGACCAAACTCACACTGCCCGAAGATAATCCACTCGTGGGACAGCGCGTGGAGGAACTGGCACTACCACCTAACACCGCACTCGTGACGGTACTTCGGGGTGCGACGGTGGTGCTGCCCACACCTGAGGATGTCCTGGAGGCTGGTGACGAGATGCTGTTCATCGCCAACAGCTCCGCAGAACCCGCGATTCGCGCCGCGATCCACGGGTCCCGATAGATCCGCTAGACGCCGAGCAGTGCCAATTCCTCGCGTGCGCGCCGCTCGACCAGCAGCGGAACGTAGTCACGCAGCGGACGCCCGTCGAAGCGGGAATGTTCGGCACGTACCACCGCTTCCACGACGTCGCGGGTCAGTCCCGGATGTCGGACTTGTAGTTGATCTACAAGATTTCCGATTCCTGCCTGCTCGCTAAGTACCGCCACGGGGACAAAATTTGCACGATGTTTGCAGTTTCGTCAACTGAGGAAATCGGGGCGATATGGCGCCAGCCAAGAATCGGTCCCTCGGTTTGTAGACTGTGTTGACCGAGACGACGGAGGTGGGCAACGCGGTGCTGGACGCTGGTAATTCATTGATTTACTGCGTCTTTCATGACGCACACGTGAAACCCACGGCAGCACGATGAGCACTGCGACGGTTGTGGGCAGCGGGCCCAACGGGCTCGCTGCAGCAATCACCCTCGCGCGTGCAGGGATATCGGTCACTGTGTTGGAGGCCACTGATCAGCCCGGCGGCGGCTGCCGTTCCTCGGAAATGCTTGTTCCCGGACTCATCCATGATCACTGCGCCGCCGCACACCCGATGGCCATTGGATCATCCTTCCTGACGAGTCTGGACCTGGACGGTCATGACGTGCGCTGGCTGCTCCCCGCGATCGATTGCGCACATCCGCTCGATGACGGCACAGCTGGCGTGTTGTACCGGTCTGTGGCAACCACGGCTGCGGGAATGGGCAGCGACGGTGACCGTTGGCGCATGCTGTTCGGTTATCCCTCACAGCATTTCGACACCCTGTCCGAGGACATCACGGCGCCGTTGTTGCGCATACCTGGCCACCCGATCCAGCTGGCGCGATTCGGTTTACCCGCGGCGTTACCCGCCTCGACGGTCGCCCGGCTATTCAGCACGGAATCTGCCCGTGCGCTGTATGGCGGGGTCGCCGCACACGCATTCCGGCCATTGCATTTCCCGATGACCGCGGCGGTGGGTCTAGGGATCATGACGGCCGGTCACAGGCACGGCTGGCCCGTCGTCTCGGGTGGCACCGGCTCCCTGGTGACGGCGATGGTCGCAACTCTCGTCGGCCTGGGCGGCACGGTCGAGACAGGGGTCCGCGTCGCACACGCCGCTGCACTGCCCCGCTCCGATCTGACGTTGTTCGATCTCGAACCAGGCGCCGTCGCGGACATTCTCGGAGAACGGCTGCCTAAACGGGTCATTCGCGCGTTCAGGAAGTTCCGGCACGGCCCCGGAGCTTTCAAAGTTGACTTCGCCATCCAGGGCGGGGTGCCCTGGACCAACCCCGATGCCCATCGCGCGGGCACCGTGCACCTCGGGGGAAACTACGCCGAGGTGGCCGCTGCCGAACGGCAGATCCACGCAGGTGCCATGCCGGAGCGACCGTTCGTCCTCGTGGGACAGCAGTACCTAGCCGATCCGCAACGCTCCGTCGGAGACATCCATCCACTCTGGACATACGCACATGTGCCGTTCGGATACAGCGGGGACGCCACCGAGGCGATCATCGGGCAGATCGAGCGATTCGCTCCCGGGTTCCGTGAACGCATCGTCGGCACGGCCGTGCGGTCCACCACCGACATGTCGGTTTACAACGCCAACTACGTCGGGGGTGACATCATGACCGGCGCCAAGGACATCCGGCAGCTGGTGTTCGGCCCACGGGTCGCGTTGTCGCCGTACGGCCTCGGCGTGCCGGGCATGTACATCTGCTCTGCGGCCACTCCCCCTGGCCCGGGTGCGCACGGAATGTGCGGTGTGCACGCCGCGAATGCGGCGCTTGCGGGCGCCAGCATATCGAGGACCAAGGAGTGAACCATGTTGCGAATCGACACCCACCATCACGCCGTTCCCGCTGACTACCGTGAGCACTTGCGCACCAAGGGCATCGACGAGGCCGGCGGTCGCGCGTTGCCCGAGTGGAGCCCCGAGGCATCTCTGGAAACTATGGCCGAGCTCCACATCGGCACCGCCATTTTGTCGGTGTCGACTCCAGGGACGACATTCCTGCCCAACCCGGCCGACGCCGCTGCACTGGCTCGTAATCTCAACGACCAGCTGGCCGGGGTGGTCGCCGCACACCCCGGCCGTTTCGGGTTCTTCGCCACCATCCCGCTGCCGCACGTGCAGCACGCTGTATCGGAAACCGTTCATGCACTTGATGATCTACGTGCCGATGGGGTGGTTTTACTAGCCAACAGTGCCGGTACGTACCTGGGCGAGAGCGGCCAGGACGAGCTGTTCGCGGCGCTCGACGCGCGTTCGGCAGTGGTGTTCATCCATCCGGCGGACCTGCCCGGCCCACCGGTTCCGGGGGTATTGCCGTTCGCGGCAGATTTCCTCCTCGACACCACTCGTGCGGCATACCTTCTGGTGCGCAATGGAATACGCCAAAAGTATCCGAACATCAATTTTGTTCTGAGCCATGCCGGTGGCTTCGTTCCCTATGCATCGCATCGGATGGCGACCGCCATCTTCAGCGATACCGGGCGTAGCCCAGCCGACGTTCTCGACGACTTCGCGGGTTTCTACTTCGATACCGCGCTGTCTTCCAGCGCGGCGGCGCTGCCGTCGCTGTTGGCCTTCGCGAAGCCAGGACACATCACCTTTGGTTCGGATTGGCCCTTCGCGCCGGTGGCCGCCGGAAAGCTTTTCGCCGCCGGGCTGGAGACCTACCCTGGCCTCGATCAACAAGCCCGCGACGACATCGACCGCAACAATGCACTCCGCCTCTTTCCTCGACTGGGTCAGGCACCTCAGGGTGCTGCCGGGTCTCCCGCGCAACGACTGCGTCATTCCGCGGGCCGCGTCGTGATGCGCGGCGCGGCGCGGCTGATCAGCGGGCGCTGACGCATCCTCCTGTTGGTGGGCAATCCTCGAATTCCTCGCGTCCCAGCGTCGCCAAGCGTACTGTTGACACTGTAAACAAGCGCAGCACGCGTGACTACCAGCACTGAAACTAGGTGGGCACCATGATTTTGCTTGGAGCAATTCTTCTCCTCGCCGGATTTCTGCTCAATATCGGATTGCTGTGGACCATCGGACTCGTACTTCTCGTCATCGGCCTGGTCCTGATGGTCGCGGGCAAGATGGGACACGCTGTCGGCGGTCGCCGCCACTACTACTGACCTCGCCCGCAGGCACGGCAAGGAGGACACCATGCGTTATGCAGGACTGCTATTGGTCGTGTGGCTGATTATCGGGGCTATCGCCGTCGCGCAGCGTGGGTACTTCACCGACAGCCCCCAAACCTGTGCGAGTGCGGGAACCATAGCGCTGACCGTCATCGCCGGGCCGCTCAACTACGCCGGTCTTAATCCGACGGTCACCCACTGCGAGATCCCCCAACCCAGCCCGTGACGTCAACGGGTATCGGCGCGCACCGCCGCGCCCACTCTCACTAGAACATCGAGCTGGGCCGGGTTGAACATGTCCAAGAGCGCTTGGCCCACAGTACGTTCGGCGAACTGCTGGCCGCGAGGTGCATCGGCGGTCGAGGTCAGCATTCCGGGGTGATCGGCGTATAGCCTTCGTGCCTGTGCCGCCATCCGATCCGCAAGTTCTGCCCGTGCCTGCTCATCGGCATCAACAGACAGTCCCTCGAATTGGCGGTCGAGGCTACGGTCCTGCTGGTCCTGGAACATCGCGATAAATGCCTTGAGCCCGGATGGGCCGAGCACCCGTGACATGACATACGCCAGTGCTCGGTCGGTATCGGATAGGTCCATATCGGCTGCGGCAGAGGCAAACTCGAGTGGAAGATCGGTCACTGTCTCGCTGGACAGTATCTGCCCGATTTCTGCACGGATCCGCCGGAGGCGCTCGATGGTGGCGGCCAGCTCCGTGTCGATGGCCCGCAGTGCCTCTTGAGGGTTCTCGTTGGCCTCATCCATCTCGGCAATCTGCTGCAGGGAAAGGCCCAGTCCAGCAAGTCGTTTGATCTGCAGGACCCGAACCAGGTGCGCGACACCATAGCTTTTGTACCCGTTGGAACGGCGTACGGGCTCATCGAGCAGTCCAATATCGTGATAGTGGCGCACCGTGCGCAGACTCGTACCGGCAAGCTCGGCGAGCTCCCGCGTGCTCCAGCCCACCGTCACACCTCTCTGATCCGCTGACATATCCGCCACTTGACACCATGCCGCTACGGCATGGTCAATGGTGACCTGCTCCATTTGACTATGCCCCAACGGCATGGTCTTTCCTGGGCCTATGGCCCTTCCAGAACTGATCACCGTCGAGGAATTCTTTGATCCGCCAGTGCGTGCGAGTGCGTCGATCTCGCCGGACGGAACCAGGATCGCGTACCTGGCGCCGCGGAAGAACCGTCTCAACATCTGGGTGCAAGAGATCGATAGAGACGACCCGGCCGACGCACGCTGCGTCACCTACGACGAAACCCGAAGCGTCACAGGCTTTTTCTGGGCCGATGATCCGCGCTGGCTGCTCTATGTACAGGATTCCGGCGGCGACGAGAACTGGCACTTGTACCGGGTGGACCTGGACGATCCCGACGCAGCGCCTGTCGATCTGACGCCGTATCCGGGTGTGCGACTGCTGGGCATCGAGCGCCCGCACGGACGCCCCGGCAAGGCATTCATCCAGCTGAACCATCGCAAGATCGACGAAATCGACCTCTACGAACTCGATATCGCCACCGGCGAACTGACCATGCTGGCCGAGAATCCCGGCGGCGTCATCGCCTGGTTTTGCAGCCCGGATCACCGGGTGTTCACGCAGACGCTCACACCCGAAGGAGACGTCGAATTTTCTCGCTTCGAATCCGGGACGTTGCAGACGCTCGCGACCTACGCGGGCGCGGACTACCCGGTGGGCATGAATCCCACCCAGATGACGCCGGATGGAAGCGGGCTGTGGATCGGCTCCCATCGCGATACCGATCGCAGCCGGCTGGTGCGGCTCGATCTGACCACCGGGGAGGAGACAGTGGTCGACAGCCATCCGACCTTCGACGTCGCGGCGGCGCTGGGTCTGGCGCCCGCGCTGATCCGCCATCGCAAGACGGGCGAACTGCTCGCCGTCCGATACCTGGGTGAACGGCAGGAGATCCACGTCCTGGATTCGGATTTCGCCCCGATCTTGGACGCACTGACGGCGCTGTCCGATGGAGACCTGTCGGAAGTTTCGTCCGACGAGGACGGACGGCGCTGGGTGGTCAGCTTCGCGCACGATCGCGATCCCGGTGTCACGTATCTCTACGATCACGCCACGGGCGAGAGCCGCCAATTGTTCCGCCCGTACCCGCATCTAGATCCGGCAGCGCTCGCCCCCATGACGCCAGTGACCATCACCTCTCGCGACGGGCTGAGCTTGCATTCGTATCTGACGCTGCCCGTCGGGATCGAGCCCGCGGGACTGCCGCTGGTGCTGGTGGTCCACGGCGGTCCGTGGCACCGCGACAGCTGGGGCTTCGATCCGTCGGTACAGTTTCTGGCCAACCGCGGATACGCGGTGTTGCAGGTGAACTTTCGTGGATCCACCGGCTACGGAAAGGCCTTCACCAAGGCCGCCATCGGGGAATTCGCGGGCAAAATGCATGACGATCTGATCGACTCCGTCGATTGGGCGGTCAAGCAGGGCTACGCGGATCCGAGCCGCGTCGCAATCTTCGGCGGCTCCTACGGCGGATACTCCGCCCTGGTCGGGGTGACCTTCACCCCCGACGTCTTCGCCGCCGCCATCGACTACGTGGGAATCTCGAATCTCGCAAACTTCATGCGGACCCTGCCGCCGTTTGTCCGGCCACACCTGTCCGCCAATTGGTACCTCTATGTCGGCGATCCGGCGGATCCGGCACAGGAAGCCGACATGCTGGCTCGCTCACCCATCAGCCGGGTCGACCAGATCCGCACACCGTTGCTAGTTGTGCAGGGCGCCAACGATGTACGAGTCGTGCAGGCCGAATCCGACAACATCGTGGCGGCGCTGCGGGCCCGCGGCGTCGAGGTCGAATACATCGTCAAGGAGGACGAGGGCCACGGATTCCTCAACCCGGAGAACCAGATCGATCTGTTCCACGCGACGGAACGCTTCCTGGCTCGACACCTGGCCGGACGGCTGGTGTTGTGACCGAAGCCGTGGAAGACGAACGCGGGCCCACCCCACTCGAACAAGCAGGTGGGGTGCCCGGCCTCATCTATGCCGGCCTGCCGAGCGTGGCGTTCGCATTAGGCAACAGCGCCTTCGGGCTGTCCGGTGCGATCTGGATAGCGGTGGCCACCGGTGCGGCGATCGCCGCATGGAGATGGTTACGTAACCAGCCCCTGCAGCCCGCGATCTCCGGTCTGTTCGGGGTCGCGATCTCGGCGTTTGTCGCCTACCAGATCGGGTCGGCCAAGGGCTTCTTCCTGACTGGTATTTGGATGAACCTTGTTGCCGCGCTGCTCTTCACCGCATCGGTGTTGGCGGGCTGGCCGCTTGCGGGTGTGATCTGGCATGGACTGACCGGTGCCGGACGAGGCTGGCATGAGGACCCGCCCTCACGATTCGCCTTCACGCTGGCAACGCTGGCCATGGCGAGCGTCTTCGGGTCCAGATTCGCCGTGCAGGAGTGGTTGTATACCCAGGATTCGGTCGGCTGGCTGGCCGTGGCACGTATCGCGATGGGCTACCCGCTCTTCGGCGCGGCACTACTGGTTGTCATCTGGGCGGTGCGCCGTTCGAAGAGGCGAGCTTCTCACTCTGGTTCAGCCAGCGCGGTAGCCGATCACGTCCGATGAGCTCACACCCGCTGGTCGCGGCCAGCACCTGGGCCTGACGGGTGAAGTCCTGGTTGCTGACCACCATCGCGCGGGTACAGCCATAGTGCCGGGCGCCCGCGACGGCCTCTTGAACCGCTCTGACTCCCACCGTTTTTGAGTAACGCTTGCACTGCACGGCAACGACATCGCGGCGGCTGGTAGCGACGAGGTCGACACCATAGTCACTGGATGCCGGGGTAGTCTCGATATGCCACCCGGCTCCGAGCATGCGGGCAGCGACAAACGTCTCGAAGTCCACACCGGACATCTCGTCGATCTCGGCAAGTCCGGATAGCGTTGTGTACCTCTGCAGTTGAGCTTCGTATTGACGTCGAGCGAGGGTGTCACCGAGTCCGCGCAGGCCCCAACCTACTCCGCGGATTACCGCATAAACGGCATACGGCGACGCCAAATAGGCGACCTGTGCCAGCGCGGCAAGCAGTGCGTCACCGGTGTTTCGGTAGACGACGACTGCTGGCCAGATGGCCAACGCGACGACCGGCCCGGCCAGCACCACGACGAGAATTGTGACGAGTGCGCGCGATAGCCGACGACGTGCACGAACCGCCTTCCGCCTCCACCTCCGCAGGATCACATGCGAACTCTAAAGCAGGCCACAGACATCCAGAACGTCGCGCCGACTACCGCCGCGCGACTACCAGGGCCTCCGCGGCTTCGGCGGTCATGGCCGCTCGTCCCCACCGCCCGGCGAGTGCGGCGCAGGTGATCAGCTGAATCTGGTGGAAGATCATCAACGGCAGCACGATCAGCCCCACCGGATGCCCGGCGAACAACACCGTGGCCATGGGCAATCCGGTCGCCAGGCTTTTCTTGGACCCGCAGAAGATCACCACGATGCGATCGGCCCTGTCGAACCGGAACAGCCGCGCGACTCCCGCCGTGACACCGAGCACCACTGCCAGCAGCACGACACTGACCGCCACCACCGCCAACAGCCGGGAGAGCTGTAAACCTTGCCAGACGTGCTCGACCATCCCCGCGCTGAACGCCGCGTACACCACCAGGTAGACCGAACCCCGGTCGACGACCTTGGTGAGTGTCGTATGCGAAAGCAACCGATACAGCTTGGGCCGCAACAATTGTCCGGCCACGAAGGGCACCAGCAGCTGCACCACGATCTCCAGGATGGCGGTGGGTGACACCGTCGCCTCCCCCGTGGTCTGCATGAGCAGCATCACCAGCACGGGAGTCATGAAGACGCCCAACATATTCGACAGCGACGCGCTGACCACCGCGGCAGCGACATTCCCGCGGGCGATGGAGGTGAAGGCGATCGAGGACTGCACGGTCGATGGCAGCAGGCACAGATAGAGCAGCCCGACGTAGAGGTCGGCGGTGAGTACCGACGGCACGAGCAGCCTCATGGCCAGCCCGAGGAGCGGGAACAACACGTAGGTGACGGCCAGCACCGTGGTGTGCAGCCGCCAGTGGCGTAGACCTTCCAGCGCCTCGCGCGGCTCGAGCCGTGTTCCGTAAAGGAAGAACAGCACTCCGATAGCGATCTTGGTGGCCCAGCCGAAGAGGTCGGCGGCACCGCCGCGCGCGGGAAGCAGCACGCCGATGGCCATGGCCGCGAACAACCCCAGCAGAAATCCGTCGATGCGGAGTTTGGCCAGCCAGGTCACCACGCCACCGTAAAGGCGCCGACATTGATTATGAAAGCCGATAGAAGTGATATCTCTGAACGAGTACTGTGATTTGTATGCTGGATCCCGAGCTGCTGCGGACGTTTCTGACCGTTGAGCGCGCCGGCGGATTCACCGCGGCGGGGCGCATCCTCGGGCTGCGTCAATCGACGGTGAGCGGGCACATCGCGCGGCTGGAGCAGGCAGCCGGGCGGGAACTGTTCCGCCGCGATACCCGCAATCTGGCGCTGACCGCCGACGGTGCCGCCATGGTCGGCTTCGCCCGTTCCATCCTCGACGCCCACGCCCACGCGGATCGCTACTTCGCGAGTTCAGAACTGACGGGTCTCATCCGGCTCGGCGCCTCCGATGACGTGGTGGCTCGCGAGCTGCCGGATGTCCTTGTCGAGTTTCAGAACTCGCATCCGGGCGTGGACCTCGAACTCATCGTCGGTCTCAGCGAATACCTCAAAACCCGCATGACCGCAGGCGAACTAGACCTCATGGTGGCCAAGCGGCTGCCCGGCGAAAAGCATGGCGAGATGCTCTGGCGGGACCGGCTGGTGTGGGCGGGGCGACCCGGTACGCAGGAGGTGCGCGATCCCGTGCCGATCGTCACCTATCCTCCGCCGAGCCTGACCCGGCATGCGGCGCTGCGTGCGCTGGAACGCGAGGGTCGCACCTGGCGTATCGCCTGCGTCAGCGATAGTCAGTTGGGACTGCGCGCGGCGGCGCTGGCGGGGATGGGCGTGGTGGCGCACGCCGAATCACTGTTGCCCGCAGGGCTTGCCACGGTCACCGACGAGAGCCTGCCGGACCTGGGCGAGCTGGAGTTCGTGCTGCTGCGCCGCCGCAGCGTGCTGTCGGAGCCCGAGCAGGCGCTGTGCGACGCAATCATCGCGAGCACCCATCGGCTGCATCGGTGAACTCCAGCGCTACGTGATAGGGCTGGACCAGGTGGCGCCGCTGATATCGGTGAGCACCACCGTGTACATTCGCCCCGGCGCGATATGTACACGTTTCGTATCCATCACTACCTGTGCTTTGGCACCGAGCGGTACGACGAGGCTGTGCTCTCCCGGTTTCACCTTGGCCACATAGTGATTGGTGATGTTCTGGGCGGGGAGAGAACTAAGCTCCTCTCCGTTCACCCTCAGCACCGGCTTCTGTGTATCGGTGTCGACAATGTCGACACCGATCAAGAAGGAGCCATAAACGTCGACCCCTTCCGTTCGATAGACCGTGAACTGAAGGGCTCCGCTGGTCAACGACGCATCAGACACTTCGATGCGGGGCGCGATCGACTTGTTGTGCAGCGGCCCGTACACACCGCCGTGAAAGTACTGATTGGTGAACAGCGTCAGAGCCATCGCGGCAGCGGAACCGACGAGTACGAATGGGGTCCCGATCCGCACCGACCCGGATGCCAGCCGCGCGAACCACCGTGATCTTGCGAACGAAAAACCCCTGGCCGCAAGGAGACGATCCAGCGAGTACCTGCCGCCACCGGTCAAGAACAGCATGAACCCGCTGGCCACTCCCAGGATGCCGATCTGCCATTCATCCAGGCAGGTGGTGCCGAGCCAGCCCGATCCCAGCAGAATTCCCGATGCCAGGGCCAGCACGCCAATGCTCATCAACCGGGTGCACAGTCCGAGCATCACGCAGAGTCCCACCACGGCTTCGACGACGGTGAAGGTGATCATCGCCCACTTGAGTAGGTCAGGGTGGGTGAGCAAGTACCCGATGATCGGTTTGATACCTAGTGCATTCGGCAGAAAGTGGTTGAACTTCTCCCCGATATAGCCGGCAACATCAGGATCCAGCTTGTTCTCCAGGGCCACTCGCCTCCAGAAGGCGGAGAAATAGGTCCAGCCGATCACCAGGCGGACCGGAAGGGCAATAAGCCCTGCCTCATCGGGGATTTCGAACAGACTTCTCTTGACATAGCTCTTCATGCTCACGTTCCTCTAGCTCGATTTCGGGGCCGATATGTCGGCACGGATGACGCACATGTGTGCGACGCGAATCGAAAAGGAACTCTCAGCGTCGGCTGACGCAGAGGATGTGCAGAAGGGCGCGGCCACTGATGACCGTATCGATACGACGGGGCGGTGCGCGTTCGGTGCTCCAGACAGAAACACGCTGGGAGACTGCGGGCACAGCCGTCAGGACGAGCTCACCCCACGTTGACCACGAGAAGACTGCCAAGTGGTGCGCAACCGAGGAGTCCGCGGCCGTGCACGAACCATGACGAGTCGCCGCGGGTGCGGCCTCGGTGAACGTGCCGCTGTCGCGCGACGTTGACAGTCCAGGCTGTGATGACAACGTCGGGGTCAGGACTTGAATCGCTCGGGGGCAGTGCACCAGGGCCAGCGATACCAACAGCCCGACAAGCAGGAGCGCCATCGCGCGATTTCGCACATGAATTACGTGGCGCGGCAACGGCATTGTCACGCCATCACCGCAATCCGCACGAGTGCGATGCTAGCAGTGCGGAGTTGCGCCGCTCCTCACCGTGTCGTGAGGAGGGTGAGTGCGCGGAAGGCCGGCACCACGAGACCTGCCGCGCGTAGCCCGATCTTCTGCAGCGCCGGCTTCTTGGCCAACGGCCCCAGCCCGGCGAGCTGCAGCACCCCGTACAGCATGTCCCAGTCGGTGTCGATGTGACTGATCTTGAAATCATCGGTCAGCGTGTACCGGTCTATGCCAATAAAGTTCAGACAGCGGCCGGTTCCCTTGAGTTTGGCTCCAGTGTTCGGCTCGATGGTCTCGCCGATCATTCGACCGACGCCCCGCCACGGAATGGTCACGCGCCATTGACCCTCGAAGTAGTCCCAGTACGGCAGTGATCGAATCTCGCCATCTTGCGGGTAGAACGCGAAGTCGGGGAACACGTCGAACGCGGACTGACAGTTGTCGATGGTGAACTGGCGTCCGAGCCGGTTCTCCTGGAAGGTCGTGCTGTCGATGTAGCTGCACTCGTCGGCCAGGCAGTAATCGATCTTCTTGATGTCCTGTTCGGCCCAGGCATCGAACCATTCCTGCGCGAACTCGGTTCGCCCCTCTGCAGGCAGGCCGCGCTCGATGTCGTTGGTCTCCTGCTGTTTGACCCGCTTCCAGAACTCGGGCATAAATGCCTGGTACTTCGCGTGCTCGGGCGACGGTCCCAGGTCCTTCAGTGTGCGCATTCTTGTTCTTCTTTCTGTTGATTTCAGGAGCTTCGGGCAAGGAGATGAACGGGCAGACCGCCGGCCAGGCCCGTGGACACGCGAACCCGGTGCCGCGGCGTCCAGCCGTCCCGAGTCTGGAATGCGTAGTGCTGCAGGATCGTTCCCAGCACCAGGACACCCTCGATGTAAGCCATCCGGGTACCCATGCACTTGCGCGGACCAATACTGAATGGCAGGAAGGCATTTCGATTGATCTTGTCGGTGAGGAAGCGCTCCGGACGGAACGCCTCCGGGTCCTGCCAAAAACGAGGATCACGGTGCAGCGCATACGGGCTGATGATGACCTGGGATCCCTTCGGGATGAAGTACCCGCCGATCTCGTCGTCGTCAATTGCCGTGCGAACGTTCGCCGGCGCGGCCTGGAATCGCTGTGCCTCGTCGAAGCAGGCGCGAAGGTACTTCAGGTTCTCCAGATCGGCGTACTCCAGTGCCTTACCGCCGAGAGCGTCGACCTCGGCGTAGGCCTTGCCGAGCGCTCTCGGGTTACGGCACAAGAGGGCAATGGTCCACGCCAAGGCCGCTGCCGTGGTTTCGAACCCGGCGAACACCAGCCCCGCAGCCTCGGATCGGCGCCGCCGTTCCTGTAGCTCGGGGCAGCCGTCGAACTCAAGTCCGAGCAATGCGTCCACGAGGTCGGGGGCTTCCGGCACCGGGCAGCCCGCGCGTTCTCCGACAATACGATTCAGCATGCCGAAGAGCTCGTCCTTGGCCTTCTCGCCGCTGCGGTGCAAGGGATTTGGCAACCTGCCCGGTAGGAAACCGAGGGCCACTCGGCTGATCACGTACCTGCCGTAGTCACGCGCACCGTCTACTGCCGCGTCGATCTCCGCCGGACTCAGCGTGACCTTGAACATCGATCGCAGGAGCCCGTCCATCACGACAGCTCCCAGCTCGTGTTCCAGGTCCACATACTCGCCGGCGACGTGTGCCGACCACGCCGCCACTCGATCGGTGATCCCTTCCATCATCAGGGGCGTCGCACCCGCCAGGGCACGCTCACCGAAGTAGGGGTTGAAGGCCGAACGGACACGCTTCCATTCCTGCCCTTCCAGCAATGGAAGTGCCACCGGCTCACCGGAAACCAGCTCCAGGGTCATCTCATGCTTGGTGTAGCGATCGTGGTGCCTGGTGAACACATGGTCGATGTGGTCAGGATGGTTGACCAGGGTGAAGGTGAACTCCGGACGCCTAGATGTGTGCAGCCGGACCACGTCGCCGTACTGGGCGGCGACCTTGGCCAGAAGCAGATAAGGCAGCCGCAGCGGGTCCCCCAGACCACCAATACCGAGTCGCACGGCTGCCGCCCGCGGAAGGGCCGGCGGATCGCGGCGCTCGACGCCCGTTCCGCGCAATACCGAAATATCATTGGTAGACAAGGCAAGTCGTCCTTCCGTGCGGAGGAGCGGACGAGTATCTGCTCACGCGTGAACGGGTCGGTCTACGGCAGAGCGTAAACCCATTCCTCTCCATATTGCAAGATTGATAGATAAATCATTCATTCATTCACGACGGAGTGGGCGCGGGAACCGTAAGATCGGGTCATGACCGGGGCCGACGTTGTGGCGAGCAAGGTGAGCCGCCCACGCGACGGCGACGCCGAGCGCAATCGACTGCTGGATGCGGCTCGGGCGGAGTTCTGCCGGCACGGCCTGCGACAGTCATCCATCGCGGCCATCGCGAAACGCGGGGCGGTGTCCCAGCCGACGCTGTACCGGCGCTGCGGGACCAAAGACGAGATCGTCTCCGCGGTGATAACCCGCGAAGTCCTGCAGGCATTCACCAGATTGGAAGCAGCCACCAAGGATCTCGCCACCGCCGAGGAACGCATGGTGGAGGCTTGGGTGCTGGGGGTGCGCGAGTCACGCACGAATGAACTCGTCCGGGCGCTGCGAGACTTCGACCCGGACGCGCTGACGAGCGGCATGATGCGCTCCGAAGACGGGCAACATCGATTGGTGCGTTCGGCGATCGTCGGCATCTTCCACGACTCCACCATCGACGAGACCGCTGGCGAGCAGGCGGTTGAGATCGTGATCCGCATCATCGCAACACTTCTCATGGCGCCAACGCCGGTGCTGCCACTCGACACCGACGACGAGTCACGGGCCTTCGCGGAGCGATACCTGGTGCCGATCGTGGGAGCTGCCCGCAAGGGTCCGCTCTAGCCGATCCTCAGTGCAGGATGATGCGTCGGAGCAAGATCAGCGGCGCCAAAACAGATGGTGTACAACACCACTGCCGCTAGGGATCTTCTCCACGTGATAGCGATCGGTGAGCTCGTCCGGGCTCTCCCACAACCTTTCACCGCGACCGATCTCCACCGGCGCCACCGCCACGTGCAGGGTGTCGACGAGGCCCGCGTCCAGGAAGGCGCGCACCGTGGCCACGCCACCACCTATCCGTACGTCCTTACCGTCGGCCGCCTCGAAGGCACGAACCAACGCCTCCTGCGGGGTTGCATTGAGGAAGTGAAAGGTGGTCTCGCCCAAGGTGAACGACGGACGTTCGTGATGGGTTAGCACGAACACAGGGGTGTGGAATGGCGGCTCGTCGCCCCACCACCCCTTCCATTCCTCGTTCTCCCACGGGCCACGCACCGGACCGAACTTGTTGCGGCCCATAATCTCTGCGCCGACGTTTCGCGCCCAGTCGCGGGTGAAGTAGTCGTCGAGGCCGCGCGTTCCTCCGGGGTCGGTGCGGTTGACCCAGCTGGCGGTGGCTCCGGCCCAGGCCATGAGCCTGGACGGATCCGCATGCCCGAACGGCTTTTCCTCGCTTTGCCCCTCGCCCGCACCGTATCCGTCGGCGGTGACACTGAAGCACTGGACGCGAACGAGCTGGGTCATTCGAAGATCCCTTCTGGTTGCATTCTGCAATCAGTTATGGAAGCTACCCTAGACTGATTGCATGACGCAACCAGTCGATCCGAATCGGCTGCCCGTGGCACCGGGCAGGTCGGCCTGCCCCATCAACCTGACGATGGAACTTTTGGGCGACCGCTGGAGCCTAATCGTTTTGCGCGACATCATGTTCAGTGGCAATACCCACTTTCGCGAGCTGCTCACTGCATCGGTTGAGGGCATCGCCTCGAACACTCTCGCCAGCCGGCTGGCCAAGCTCGTCGACGCCGAACTACTCACCCGCGACGACGACCCCTCGCATCTGCAGAAGGTGGAGTACCACCTCACCGAGGCCGCGATTCAGCTTGTCCCGCTGATCGCGCACCTCGGCGCCTGGGGCGCCCGCTGGCTTCCCGCCTCGCCCGAGCTGTCGGTGCGTGCCGAGCTACTGGCGGCGGGCGGGCCACCCATGTGGGAGCGGTTCATGAACGAACTGCGCGGCCGGCATCTCGACGGTGCACCGATACCCGAGGATGGGGTGCTCGCCGAGCTCACCGCTGCGTATCAGGAAACTGCTGCCGCGCATGGTGCTCGTATTTAGGCTCCACGGGCTACGATCACCCCTGCCGCACACCATCCGCGTCAGGAATGAGAAACCGTGCAACAAGACTCCGTAACCGTGTCCGCACACTCCCCGGCCAAGGCCGTGCGGCTAGGCATCGTGGTTGGTGCGCTCGGCGTGGTGTTCGGCGATATCGGCACAAGTCCCATCTACACCATTCAGACGGTGTTCAACCCCGCCGACCCGCACCCCGTCCCGTTGAACACGGACAACGTGTACGGCATTGTGTCGCTGATCTTTTGGTCGGTGATGCTGATCGTCACCCTCACCTACATCACCCTGGTGATGCGTGCCGACAACGACGGCGAGGGCGGCATCATGGCCCTCATCACCCTGCTCACGAGATGGAGCGGGAAGCAAGGCCGCCGCGGTGCACTGGTGCTGGCCAGCGTCGGATTATTCGGTGCTGCACTATTTTTCGGTGACAGCATGATCACCCCCGCCATCTCGGTGCTCTCGGCCGTCGAGGGTTTGAAGATCGTCCAGCCGGAGCTGGAAGTATGGATCGTGCCGATCACCGCGGTCATCATCGTCGCGCTGTTCATGGTGCAACGCCACGGCACCGCCGCCGTCGGGAAGTTCTTCGGACCGGTGATGATTCTGTGGTTCACGGCGATCGGCGCCTGCGGGGTATCCGGGATCGCCACGCACCCCGAAATCCTGAAGGCGCTCTCCCCCACCTACGCAATCGGTTTCATGGCGGGACACTTTCACATCGCCTTCTTCGCCCTCGCGGCCGTCGTGCTGTCGGTGACCGGCGCCGAGGCGCTGTACGCCGATATGGGGCACTTCGGCAGAAAGGCCATCACTTATGGCTGGCTGGGACTTGCTCTTCCCGCGTTGACGCTGAGCTACTTCGGCCAGGGTGCATTGATCCTGGGCGACGAATCTGCGATCAGCGCACCGTTTTTCCTACTGGCACCCGAGTGGGCGCGGCTTCCCATGGTCCTGCTCGCGACGGCGGCCACCGTCATCGCATCCCAGGCGGTGATCACCGGCGCGTACTCCGTGGCCTCGCAGGCCGCTCAGCTCGGCTATTTGCCGCGGCTGCGCATTGATCACACCTCGGAGTCGACGATCGGCCAGATCTATGTGCCGTGGATCAACTGGGTCCTTATGGTCTCGGTGCTCACGCTGGTCTTCGCGTTCCAGAGCTCGGCCGCCTTGGCCTACGCCTTCGGTATGGCGGTAACCGGCACCATCACCATCACCACCCTGCTGTTCTTCTATGTGGCCCGCATCCGCTGGAACACCCCGCTCTGGCTGATCGTGATCGGCGCAGGCTTGCTGTTGTCGGTCGACCTGCTGTTCCTGGCGGCGAACCTGACCAAGCTGGTGCACGGAGCCTGGCTGCCGCTGCTGATCGGCCTCACTGCCTTCACGGTGATGATCACCTGGCAGCGCGGTCGCGCAATAGTCACCCCGGCGCGTGAGGAAGAAGAGGGACCGCTGCGCGAGTTCGTCGACACTCTGCACAACGAGCCCCCACAGGTGGTCCGGGTGCCGGGCACTGCGGTGTTCCTCAATCGGAGCAACGAGACAACACCCCTGGCCATGCGGGCGAATGTCGAACACAACCATGTGCTGCACGAGCACGTGCTCATCCTGTCTATCGAGACGCCGCCCGTGCCGCGGGTTCCCGATGCCGAGCGCACCACGATCGACCACCTGGGCTACGCCAAGGACGGCATCATCCACGTGACAGCACGTTTCGGATACATGGAGACACCCAACGTCCCGCACGCGCTGAGTCTGCTCGATACCTCGGAGACCGAGGGCCCGCTAGACCTCGATGACGCCACCTACTTTCTGTCGAAGCTGGAGCTGACCAAGGGGCGCGAAGCGACCTTGGCTCGCTGGCGCAAAAACCTGTTCATCGCGACATCCCACATCACCGCAGATGCCGCCGAGTTCTTTGGCCTGCCGCGTGATCGCACGGTGATCATGGGTTCGCGTATCGAGGTGTAGATCACCACTGTTATTTGGAATCATTCCAAATAACAGTGGGTTGCACCTGTCATGCCCACCACAACCCGCACCTCAGAATCCGACGTCACGCCCTTCCATGCCTCCACCGCGCTGGCTGGCAGCTTGCAGAGAGTCCTGGTCGACCTCATCGAACTGCACCTGCAAGGCAAGCAGGCGCACTGGAATGTGGTCGGCACCAACTTCCGCGACCTGCATCTGCAACTCGACGAACTCGTCGATTTCGCTCGCGAGGGCAGCGACACCATTGCCGAGCGGATGCGTGCGCTCTACGCAGTTCCCGACGGCCGCTCGGACACCGTCGTCGCCACCACGACCTTGCCCGAGTTCCCTGCCTATGAGCACAGCACCGGCGACGTCGTCGATCTGGTCACCACACGAATCCATACCGCCGTCAATACCATCCGCGGCGTGCACGACGCGGTGGACGACGAGGACCCCACCACCGCCGACATCCTCCACCAACTGATCGACGGTCTGGAGAAGCTGGCCTGGCTGATTGCCTCGGAGAACCGCAAGGTGTGATCCGTCGTGTACCAATGGACTGGTGCATGCACTGAAACGCTTCGCTATGGCCGTCGGCCTACTCGGCACCGTCCTGGTCTTGGGTCCGAATGCCGCGCTGGCCAACGCCGCCGATGCTTCACCGGCAGGTGACGTGCTCTCCCTCGGCGACCCTGCCGCGCCGGGTCAGATCGACCTCTACCTCGATCCGTTGTGCCCCTACAGCGGGAAAATGGTGCAGGAGCAGGGCACCGAGATCGGCAGGCGCCTCGAGTCCGGCAAGCTGCACATCAATCTGCGATTCGTCGACTTTCTCGACAAGTACTCTGCCAGCGGCACATACGACACCCGCGCCATCTATGCGGCGTACGCCGTCGCCGACCAGTCACGATCGAGCGACACCACGTGGCGATTCATCGAGCAGATCTACGCCAAAGGTCAACAACCAGAAGAAGAAGGCGACTCGGATCTAAGTAACGATCAGCTCGCGGATCTGGCCGGCCGGGTGAATGCGCCGCTGGGGGCACAGGACATGATCCGGATCGGGCTGCCGATCCCCTTCGACGCGCGCGCCATCGCGGCCAACAACCTGCCGATCCTGCGGCAGTTCCCCAAATCCGGCGTGCCGCTTGTCGCCATCAACAATCAACCCGTCGACGGGGAGTCCAACTGGCTGAGCAGGATTCCGCGGTAGCCGTTACGAACCAAGGCGTGACAGCGCAGCCACGGTGAGCGCCTCGATGCCGGTGCTCAGCGTGGGTTCGAGGACCGGTGCGAATTCCGGAGAATGGTTGGACGGCACCGGCTTTCCAGCCGCAGCGGCGTCCTCGAAGCGCTGTTGGTCATAGCCGCCCCAGAACCAGAAGGCGGTGGGGACTCCGGCAGTGGTTCCGAAGAAGCCGACGTCCTCGCTGCCGGCGAGCGGGCTCGGTGACTCGATCACCCTGTCGGCGCCAAAATACTCACGGAAGACCGACGCGATCTCCTGCATCGCAGCGTCGTCGACGACGGTGATGGGGAAGGTGTGCAGCGGGGTCACGGTCGGTTCCTTGTCAGCGCCCGAAGCCGCCGCTTCAGCCTGCGCGATCCGATTGATCGAGGCCAGCGCCTTACTGCGGACCTCCTCGGTGAAGCTCCGGACATTGATCCCGAGTTCCGCGTCGTCGGGGATGATGTTGTCCTTGGCCCCGGCGTGCAAGTAGCCGACGGTCACCACGGCCGGTTCAAACGGCGACAGCTCCCGCGACACGATGGTCTGCAGACGCTGCACCACGTTCGACGCCATCACCACCGGATCGATTGCCGACTCCGGTTGTGAGCCATGCCCACCCCGGCCGAACAGCTGCATCTTGAGCGAATCCGACGCCGCCAGCGCCGTACCCGTCTTGTACGCGATCATCCCCGCCAGTAGCGGACCGACGTGCTGGCCGAGAACGATCTCGGGCTTGGGGAACCGATCCAGAATGCCGTCGGCGATCATCGCATTGGCTCCGCCACCGACTTCCTCGGCGGGCTGGAAAACTGCGACCACCGTTCCCGACCACGTCTCTTTCAGCTCAGTAAGCAGCCGAAGGGTGCCCACCAACGCGGCAACGTGCATATCGTGCCCGCACGCGTGCATGACGGGAACGTCCTTGCCATCGGGATTCGTCGCACGGGCGGTGCTTGCATACGGAAGCCCGGTCTGTTCCTGCACCGGGAGGGCATCGAAGTCTGCACGCAACCAGACAACCGGACCGGATCCATTGCGCAGCACGGCAACTACCCCCGTGCCACCGACGCCCGGTGTCACCTCCAGCCCGAGCGGCGCGATAGCCTCCTGGATCTTCGTCGCAGTTCGATGTTCTTGAAACGACAATTCCGGATGCCGATGCAGGTCGCGGTACAACTCGGTCAGCTTCCCCAACGTGTCGGCCCAATTCTCGGGCAACGTGATCGCCATCGAAACCTCCACTACGTGTGCTCGTACAGCTCCATTCGACAATACGACGACCTACCCTCGGACCTAGAGAGTCGTCACCCCCATCGAGATTCACGGGAGATCCCCTGCGCCACATCACCGACGCCGACATCTCCGTCGACACCATTGTCGTCGGGGGCGGGATGTCTGGTGTGTCGATCGCCTACGAATTGGCCGAGCATCACCGCGTTGCGCTGCTGGAACGGGAATCGACGCTCGCCTTCCACACCACGGGGCGCTCAGCCGCAACCTTCGTCGAGAACTACGGCAATCCGGCCATCCGGATGGTGACGGCGGCGAGCCGGGATTTCTTCACCAATCCCGTCGACGGCTTCGATGCACCCCTGGCGACGTCCTTGCCGCTCTTGATCATCGCCGATGCGGCACATGAGGACGCCCTCCGTGCGCATCATCACGAGGACAACCACACCGAGTTGCTCGACGGCGCCGTCGCCGAGCAGATCAATCCCCTACTGCGTCCGGGGTACACGCGTTTGGCCACACTCGATCTGACACCGATGGAACTGGATGTTCACGGGCTGCACCAAGGCTATGTGCGCGGCCTGCGCCGACGTGGCGGGACGATCGTGAAGTCGGCGGAAATCGTGGGCGCTACCCGCCGCCGCGACAGATGGGCCCTGCACGACTCCACCGGCCGCACCTTCGAGGCATCCACCGTTGTCAATGCGGCGGGTGCATGGTGCGACGAGTTCGCGCACGCCTTGGGGGCTCGTCCGGTCGGAATTCGGCCCCTTCGACGCACCGCCTTCATGGTGTCCATGCCACAAGAGGGTTCTCGCGGCCCGCTTCCTATGACGCTCGACGCATCCGACGCCTTCTACTTCAAACCCGACGGCACCCAGTTCCTCTGTTCTCCGGCCGACGAAACCCTGCAGCCGCCGGGAGACCCTCGGCCCGATGAGCTGGAGATGGCCCGGGCGATCGGAATGATTAACGAGGCGACCACTCTCGGTATCAGGACGGTGAACTCCGCCTGGGCCGGGCAGCGCTGCTTCACTACCGACCGCACACCCGTGGTGGGCGCAGACCCGGATGTCGAGGGATTCTTCTGGTACGCCGCTCAGGGCGGGTATGGCATCCAGATGGCGCCTGCCCTGGCCCGCGTCGGCGCTGCTCTGGCGACGGGCAACCCCCTCCCGGATGATCTCGTCACCCGCGGGCTGACCACGGCAATGCTGTCGCCACGCCGGGCATCACTGCACGCCTCCCACTAGCCGCTCCCGGACCGCGCCGGGCGAATCCTGTTATCGTCGGCGGCGATGGTGAACATGGATCGGCGCCGCATGATGGCGTTATCAGGACTCGGCATGCTGACAGCGGCGGCTTCTATGCCGGAGGCGTGGGCGCAACCGGCTCCGCAGATCCCGCCCCAACAGCCGCCCACCGGCAAGTACGTGTTCGTTGACGAGTTCGACGGCCCGGCGGGTTCCGCACCCGATGGATCCAAGTGGGCGGTGTCGAAGGCGCGCGAGTCCATGAAGGACCCGACGTTTTGGGAGCTCCCCGAAAATGTCGGCCAATACCGTGACGATCGCAAGAATGTGTTCCTCGACGGTAATTCGAACCTCGTGATCCGGGCCACCAAGGACGGCAACACCTACTACGGCGGCAAGATCTACAGCACGACTGAACTCGGTGTCGGTCACACCTGGGAAGCGCGTATCAAGTTCAACTGCCTGACCCCGGGCGCGTGGCCCGCGTTCTGGCTCGGGAGCGACCAGGACGGTGAGATCGACACCGTCGAGTGGTATGGCAACGGCAGCTGGCCGGCCGCAACCACCGTGCACGCCAAGGCAAACGGCTCGGAATGGAAGACCCACAACCTGTCCCTGGACAGCGCCTGGCACACCTGGCGCACCCAGTGGGATGACAAGGGCATCCGATTCTGGCGCGACTACACCGACGGCGCCGCTCCATACTTCGAGGTAGCGGCCAACTCTCTCGCGGACTGGCCGTTCAACAATCCCGGCCACCGAGTCTTTCCGGTGCTGAATCTGGCGGTGGCCGGATCCGGCGGCGGCGATCCACGCGGTGGCACCTACCCCGCGGAGATGCTCGTCGACTGGATCCGGGTCTCGTAGATCCGCAGACCCCGTCGGGCCCTGCAGACGCGAGACATCAAGCACCGGAACGCGACTCCCACATGTCACGCCACTCGGCTTCCTCGTCTTGTTTATCGCGATGCTGGCCCGTAGACGGTTCGGTAAGCGTGATTGCCGGATGCGGCAGGGTGAAAAAGTCGCCCTTACCCTGCGCCGCACGGTGCTGACCGGTATCGAGGTAGCAGTACCCCAGTCCCGAGAGCTCCGCGGTCCGATCGGACTTGTCGAGATAGTGAAGCAAGTTCTGGGTAGCCGCTTTGGCACCGTTCTTGGCGAAAATGGCAGCCTTCGGCAGGGGCCTGCCAGAGGGCGACGTCACCGACGTGGTGTCACCGATCGCCCAGATTCCCTCGTGGGTCGTCTGCATGGTCTGCGGATCGACGCCTATCCACTCCGCCCCATCGATGGTGACGGACGGCTCATGCGGCGGAACGAACACCAACAAGTCGAAACTCACTGTGGAGCCGTCCTCGAATACGACGACCTTCTCGTCCGGGTCAATGCGTTCTGTGGCGTGCTCACCGTGGAAGGCGATCTTGTTGTCCCCGAGCAGCTCCACCAGCTGAGGTCCCGCATACGGGCCCGCCGACGGCATGGGGTGCTTCTCCGGGGTGTAGACGCTGATGTCGACGCTGGCTCGTATGTTCTTTTCGTTCAAAAGGTCCGAGGCGAGCAGGGCCCCCTCGTAGGGAGCCACCGGGCAGCGGTACGGCTGTGATGTCACCAGGAAGACGAGCTTGCCCCCCGAGAATTCTTCAAGCGCGCGCCGGGCCTCACCGGCTGCGGCAACGCCGTAGTAGTGCACCGCATCACCCCGGGCGGCTGCTTCACTCAAGCCCGGAATCTTGTCGAGGGCATTACGAGCGCCGGTGGCGATGACCAGCGCGTCAAAGTCCAGAGTCGAGGAGTCGGATAGGGATACGGTGCGTGCGCTGGTGTCGATGCCGACAACGGAGCCCGTGACGGTGGTTATCCCCGACAATGTCTGGGCACTGGGCCGAATCGGCACACTCTCCGCGTCACGCCAACCCCGCATGACCCATGGCAGGGTAAATCCCAGAAAATGCGCGAAGTCCTCGTCCACAATCGTGATGTCTAGATCCTCGAGCGGTGCGTGGGACTGACGGAGCTCGTTGATCACACTCAGGCCGCCGATGCCGGCACCCAGGATGACAATCTTCTTCATGTTCTGCGTTCCCTCTTCCTCTCGGACTTCGTTTTTCACTGACTACCTGCTCTCAATGCGCCGGACGCGGGCGCTGCAGTTGCGTGAACTCCGGTACCCGTGCGAGCGCGATGACCGCGTCGAACAACGCGTGCGCACCAGCGCGGTCCGGTAACGCCGTCAACACGGGCCCGAAGAACGTGCGCTCCTCGACCTGCAATAGGGGGCTGCCACCGACATCGCCCAACGCCCGCTGCCCGGCTTCGTGGGTGGACCGGACCAGCGTGTCGAGCGAGGTGTCCGACAACGATTCGATGGATGTCCGCAGGGGTGCGACTGCCGCAAGCACCTGTTCGACCAGATCGGCGCCGACGGGTATCGAATTATCGAAATACAGCTCACCGAAGACGAAATACGCATCATGTAAAGCCTTCTGGCCCAGCTCACGATGGATGCTGGCCATAAGCCGTCCCACGCGACGCGAGTCATCCATGCGTGCTCGTTGGGCGGGCGGCAGCTCCCTACCCTCATTCAGCACGGCCAGATTCATCAGCTGCCAATCGACCGACAGACCGGACTGACCCGCGACCGTGTCCAGCCACCGGGCGGTGTTCCAGGAGAACGGGCACACCGGGTCGAGCCAAACCTTCACACGGCCAAGTGTCGACATGCGGTATCTCCCATCATTGTGAAACACGGCCGACACCAGGGAAAACGCCCACAATGGCGCCGGTACGGCGGTTCGTTCTGATTCCATTCATACCATACCCCCTACCGTATTTACGAGGAGTAGGGCCGAGTGTGGATCGTTGGTGTTTATACCCTAGGGGGTATGGTATGAATGCAGCATGTCGTTGCCCAAAAGCATTGATCTACAGCAGAAGGGTGGTCGGGTGATGCGCACCGCCATGGTTGCCGCGTTGAAGCGGGCGTGGGTCCCGATGGTTGTCGCGTGCGCGGTCGGTCTCGGCGCGATCGCAGTGAATCACCTGCGAGGCGCGTTCGGCTCCGAACCGATATTCGCGGCCACTGGCATCAGCGCAGAACCCCTTGCGTCCTCCACGATCAAGCGGGTGCAATACGAGATCTATGGCCCGACCGGCACCACCGGCACGGTGAACTACCTGGACAAAGACGCCCAGCCGCAACAGGCCGACTTCGCCAGCTTGCCTTGGACGTACACGATCGAAACAACGGCACCAGCGGCGCTCGCAAGCGTTGTGGCGCAAGGTAATGGCACCGCCCTTGGGTGCCGGATCATCGTGAACGATCAAACCAAGGCCGAGCAGTCCGCGGACGGGCACCGCGCCCAGGCCTCTTGTCTGGTCAAAGCCGCATGAACGCCTCCACCCAAGAACGTCCGGCCTTCATGCGATTTGTCCGCAGATTCGCCGTCCCCATTCTGGTGGCCTGGCTACTGCTGACCGTCGCGGTCAATGTTCTTGTGCCACCGATAGAGTCCGTGGCAAGAGAGCATGCGGTCACCATGTCGCCGCAGGATGCACCGGCGATGATCGCGGCCAAACACATCGGCCAGAAGTATCACGAATCTGACTCCGACAGCATCGCGATGATCGTGCTGGAAGGCGACGAAGCACTCGGTGAACAGGCGCACCGGTACTACGACAGCTTGGTGGCAGAGCTGCGGGCAGACACCGACCACGTGCAGCACGTCCACGACGTCTGGGGTGATCCGCTGACCTCTTCCGGAGTCCAGAGCCGCGACGGTAAGGCCGCCTATCTGCAGCTCAATCTGGCCGGTGACCAGGGCAGCACGCTGGGCAACAAATCCGTTGCCGCGGTGCGTGAAATCGTAGGCAACTCCACCCCACCACCGGGCCTCAAGGCATATGTCACCGGCCCCGCGGCGCTGACCACAGACATGAACGAGGCCGCTGACAAAAGCATGCTCGTCATGATGGGCGTGACCGGCGCGGTCATCATGATCATGCTCCTCATCACCTACCGCTCCATCAGCACGATGCTGCTGGTTCTAGTCATGGTCGGGTTCGAGATGGGCACCGCCAGAGGTGTTGTCGCGATTCTCGGCAACTACGATCTACTGGAATTCTCGACATTCGTGGTGGCCATGTTGTCATCTCTTGCGATCGCGGCAGGTACTGACTACGCGATATTTCTCATCGGCCGCTACCAGGAAGCGCGCCAAGCCGGCCAAGACCGAGAATCGGCGTACTACACGATGTTTCGGGGTACCTTCCACATCATCCTGGGCTCAGGACTGACCATTGCCGGTGCCACGTTGTGTTTGCATCTTGCGCGGCTTTCCTATTTCAAGGCACTAGGCATCCCGTCCGCCCTGGGGCTGCTCGTCGTTGTTGCCGGCGCACTGACCGCCGCGCCCGCCCTCGTCGCGGTCGCGAGCCGGTTCGGTCTGCTCGACCCGAAGCGAGCCGTGAAGGTCCGCCGGTGGCGGCGTATCGGTACCGCCACCGTGCGCTGGCCCGGCGCGGTGTTCGCCGCCTCATTGGCCATAGCGCTAATCGGTATCGCCGTAATGCCGACCATGAAGGTCAGCTACAACGACCGCTTCTACATACCCAGCGATTTGCCGTCCAACATTGGATACGCGGCGGCTGAACGCCATTTCAGCGCCGCCACAATGAATCCCGATATCCTGATGATCGAAAGCGATCATGACATGCGCAATACCGGCGACATGATCATTCTCGACAAGATCGCCAAGGAGGTGTTCCGGTCACCGGGAATCTCGATGGTGCAGAGCATCACCCGCCCCTTGGGCGGACCAATCGAGCACACCTCCATACCATTCCAGATCAGCGCACAGTCGATTCCCATCCAGCAGAACCTTCAATTCATGAAGGACCGCGCGGCCGATATGCTCACCATGAGTGAAGATCTCGCCGCCATGATCGGATCCATGGAGCGCATGCAGTCTCTCGTGGACCAGATGAGCACCGCGACCCACCGTATGACCGGCGATATGACAGACGCGAAGGCGACACTGGACGAGATCCGGGGCCATCTGGCCGACTTCGATGACGTGATACGGCCTTTGCGTAACTATTTCTATTGGGATCAGCACTGTTTCGATATCCCTGTATGCACGGCAATACGTTCGGTATTCGACTCGATCGACGGCGTCGACACCTTCGGCGACAAGATGCGCGCACTGACCACAGACGTCGGAAGTATCGACGCCGTGATTCCTCACATGGCCGCAGAGTTCATACCGATCATTGCCGTGGCCAAGTCCATGCGCGGCACCCTGCTGACGATCCACAGCAGCTTCTCGAACCTGGTCACACAGCTGGCGCAGATGACTGACACCGCCGGCGCGATGGGTCAGGCCTTCGACGCGTCCCGCAGCGGCGACTACTTCTACCTGCCGCCAGAAGCATTCCAGAACCCCGACTTTCAGCGCGGCCTGAGACTATTCCTGTCGCCCGACGGCCACGCGGCACGCTTCATCATCACCCACGACAAGGACCCAGCGACCCCCGCGGGGATTTCCGCGGTCACCTCCGAATTGGAGGCCGCCCACCAGGCCGTGAAGGGAACCGTCCTGACCGATGCGCAGTTCTATCTCACCGGTACCGCCGCGATCTACCGCGATATACAATCCGGTTCTCACTATGACCTTCTGATCGTCGGAATCGCCGCCCTGACACTGATTTTCGCAGTAATGATGATCATCACGCGCGCACTGGTTGCCTCGCTAGTCATCGTGGGCACCGTGCTGCTTTCCCTCGGCGCGGCATTCGGGCTCTCCGTGCTGGTGTGGCAACACATCCTGGGTCTCGAGCTCAACTGGATCGCACCGGTCTTCGGGCTGATCATCCTGTTGGCTGTCGGCTCGGACTACAACCTGCTGCTCGTGTCACGATTCCAGGAGGAGATCGGCGCGGGATTGAAGACCGGCATCATCCGCTCGATGGGCGAAACCGGCGGAGTCGTCACGGCCGCGGGTCTGGTGTTCGCCTTCACCATGATGTCTATGGCGGCAAGCGATTTGAGCTCAATCGGTCAGGCCGGCAGCACCATCGGACTGGGCTTATTGTTCGACACACTCATCGTCCGCTCACTGATGACGCCGTCGATAGCCGGGCTCCTCGGCCCCTGGTTCTGGTGGCCGATGCAAGTCCGCAGGCGCCCGACTTAAAGCCAGCGCACAAACAGACCGTGCGCACTATACCCAGGAGGGTATAGTGAAAGCAGCTAGGAGCCCTCGAAAGGTAGACCAATGATCGACGATCAAGACAGCATCGCCGCGATCCTCGGCAGACTGCGCCGCGCACAGGGGCAGCTCAACGGAGTGATCAACATGATCGAAAATGGGCGCGATTGCAAAGATGTCGTGACTCAGCTGGCCGCCGTGTCGCGAGCGCTCGACCGCGCCGGATTTAAGATCGTCGCCACAGGACTGCGCGAATGCATTGCCGCCGACAAAAACGGAAACACCGCTCCCATGACCGAGGCAGAACTCGAGAAACTGTTCCTCGCCTTGGCGTGAGTGCGGCAACTCACGCCAAGCGTTCTCGGCTCAGAGATCGTCCGAGAAATCCGCGGTGAGCCAGCGATCCGGACGGATCGTAAAGAGCACCGTATCGGCGGTGTCGTAGCTGCGCGCGAATTCCCGTCCGGCCTCTTCGCCGAGGTACCGGATCGCGATGGCCTCGCGGACCTCCGCCGGGGCGCCCTGTGTCGTTTCGACGACCGTTCCCTCGACAACGACGTACTGGTACGGCGGCTCTTCGTGTTGCACGGTCACGGTCACCGCGCCCGCCTGCTCGATGAGCCTGGCCTTGCGATTTCCCGCACTGGTATTGATTCGAATGTTGCCGCCGGACGCGTAGTCGTACCAGATGGGGACGCTAGCTGGTGGGCGGCCATCATCGGCCGCAACCGACAGCACGGCGATGTGCTTCGCGGCGAGGAACTCTTGGCGTTCGGCTTCGGAGAACTTGCGTGGCATGTCGCCTCAAACCACCGGAAAGGTGGGCTCTATTCCCGGCCCGCGTTCCTCATGCCCCGATCCCTGTGAACACGTTGTCCAGCAAGGCATCCACAAAGCTCTCCGTCAACGGTTGATCCGGCACCAATAACCGGTGGTAGCAGGCTCCCCACAGTTGATCCACAATGACCTCGGGATCCGTATTCGGCCGGATCTGTCCTCGCTCCTGTCCCCGGCGTATCGCCGCAACACCGAGGGCACGTCGTGGCCCTGAATACCGTTGCAGAAAAGCCGCTTTGAGTTCCGGATCGGTCTGCGCCTGACCGATGAGTTCTCCGATGATCGCGCTCCCGGCACCGTCCCGAATGACGCCCAGAAAGGCGTGCATCTGGGTGCGCAGGTCGCGCTCGATGTCCCCGCTGTCCGGGAATCCCAGTTCCGGTTCAACCTTTCGGAAGTAGCCGTCGAGCGCGAGTGCTCCCTTCGACGGCCACCATTTGTAGATCGTCACCTTGCTTGCGCCGGAGAGAGCCGCGACCTTGTCGATGGTGAACCCACGCATCCCCTCGGCCAAGAGAAGGTCACCCGCCGCCTGAAGGACTTCCTCACGCACCTCATCGGCCGGCCGACGCCCTCGACGAGGCTGCTTCACCTCGCCCCCTTCCACAGAAGTCACCGTCGCCTCCCACTCCTTGCCAACTATGTGTACGTACCGTACATTAACTATATGTACGGTACGTACACATAATCGATGGAGGGCCTGCGATGAAGATCTCGGGAAACACAGTGTTCATTCCAGGCGCCACCAGCGGGATCGGACTTGAACTCGCAATAGCTCTGCAGGCCAAGGGTAATACCGTGATCATCGGAGGACGCCGGACCGAGCTGCTGGAACAGATCAGCGCCGAACACCCCGGCATCTCGGCCGTGCAGATCGACATCTCGGACCCGGCCAGCATTCACACCGCAGCGCGACAGGTGCTCACCGAGCATCCGAGCCTGAACGTCCTCATCGCGATGGCCGGGGTGATGCGCGTCGAGGATTGGCACCACCCCGAGTCGTTTCTTCAGTCTGCCGAGGAGATCGTCACCACCAACGTGCTCGGCCCGATCCGCTTGATCGCCAACTTCATCGAACACCTGCAAGCGCAGCCGGAAGCCACCATCGTCACGGTGTCTTCGGGGTTGGCTTTCGCGCCGCTGAAAGCCACGCCCAGCTACAACGCGTCGAAGGCCGCGATCCACATGCTCAGCGAGTCGATCCGGCTACAGCTCGCGGACACCGGGGTCCAGGTCAAGGAGCTGCAGCCACCCGCGGTTCGCACGAACCTGTTACCGGGGCAACAGGACAGTGATTTCGCGATGCCCCTCAAGGACTTCGTTGATGAGGTGGTGACGCTGCTGGAGACACAGCCTGACGCCACCGAGATCCAGGTAGAACAGGTGAAATTCCTCCGCTACGGCGAGGCACGCGGCAACTACGACGAGGTCGTCGCTGCACTGAACGCATCCGATCCCCACAGTCGCTAGACCCGGGTGTCACGCACCTCACCTGGATACCTGGCCGCACTCTTGTCAAGATTGAGCTGATGACTGACGAGGTGAGAGCACCCGGGACCAAGGTCGCACTTGCGCTGGGCGCAGGCGGTGCGCGTGGCTACGCGCATATTGGTGTGATTCGCGAACTGCGCGAGCGGGGCTATGAGATCTCTGGGATTTCTGGATCATCGATGGGTGCCATGGTGGGCGGCCTGGAAGCAGCCGGGGCGCTCGACGAATTCGCCACGTGGGCAACATCGCTGACCCAGCGAGCAGTGCTTCGGCTGTTGGACCCGACATGGGCCAGCCCCGGCTTCTTCCGCGCGGAGAAGATTCTTGACGTGGTGCGCGAACTGCTCGGCGACGTCACGATCGAGGAACTGCCCATCCCGTTCACCGCCGTCGCAACGGATCTGATCGCCGGCAAGTCGGTATGGCTGCAGCGTGGCTCATTGTCGTCGGCCATCCGGGCCTCCATCGCGATACCCGGGATGATCTCGCCGCACGTGATGGATGGACGGGTGCTGGCCGACGGCGGCGTTCTCGACCTACTGGGGGTGGCACCGCTGGCCGGAGTGCACGCCGAGCTCCGGGTGGCGGTGAGCCTCAGCGGAGGCGATGAACTGCGCGCTCCGGCGCCACCCCCGGAGCCCGAGCCACGCGAACCGCGGGTAACAACGGAGTGGCTGAACAGGCTGCTGCGCAATACCTCGGCGCTCTTTGAGACCGAAGATGCCGGGCCTGCCGGTCAACCAGATCCCGCCGCGAAACTGACGAGCTTCGAAGTGATGAACCGCACCATCGAGATCATGCAATCGGCACTTGCCCGCATGCAACTTGCATCACACCCGCCCGACGTCCTCATCGAGGTGCCCCGCACGACGAGCCGGAGTCTCGACTTCCATCGAGCCACCGAGGTCATCGAAGTTGGACGCCGTTGTGCTGTAGAGGCTCTCGACAAGTACGCGCCGTAAGACTCACGCCGAGAAGGCACTCAGGTACAGAATTCGGCCGATTTCTGTACCTGAGTGCCTTCTCGTGCGGTGTCAGTGGCCGCGCGCCACCCAGTCGTCGTAGTGCACGATCTCGTCCCCAATGGTGGTGGTGTCACCGTGGCCGGTGTAGACGACGGTGTCCACGGGAAGCGGACCCAGACGTCCGGAGATGGACTGCAGGATCGTCGGGAAATCGGAGAACGACCTACCCGTGGCACCCGGCCCACCCTGGAACAGGGTGTCACCCGAGAAGACCGCACGCAGGTCCGGCGCGTACCAACACACCGAGCCGGGGGAATGCCCCGGCGTGTGCAGGGCATGCAACTCCAGACCGCCCACACGCAGCGCCATATCGTCCTCGACGCTGCGGAAGTCCTTGTTCGGGTGCGTTGTACGCCACAGCATGTCATCGGCGGGATGCAGTAGCACCGGCGCATCCAGGGCCTGACTCAGCTCGGGGGCGACAGTGATGTGGTCGTTGTGCCCGTGGGTGCAGACCACCGCCACCACGTTGCGGCCGGCGACCGCCTCGATGATCGGCTCCGCCGAATGGGCGGCGTCGAAGACCACTACGTCGGAATCGTCGCCGACTATCCAGATATTGTTGTCGACTTCCCAACTGCCGCCGTCGAGTTCGAAGGTTCCGCGGGTCACTACCCGCTCTATTCCGCTCATCAATCCACCACCATGGGACGCAGTTCTGGGCCGCAAGGGATGCTATCGGACAACGTCGACGACGCGTTCGGCGATCTGCGTCCGTCTCCCGTCGGCGGTGACGTAGTACAGCGTCCCGACGTCGTCATCTGCCGGATCCCCGGACTGCAGCACAACAGCCTTCGCACCATCGGCGAGTTCCACCGACTCGAGCACGGGTTCTTCCCCAACCTTGTCCCAGATGTCGCCATCCTTGGTCCATTCGGCGAAGCGCTTCTCGCCTATCCGCTGTCCGCCCGGGCCGCAATGCACCGCGGCCGAGCTCGCGTGCAGGGTGCCGGACAACCCCCACCACAGAGTTCGCACGTAGGACTCGGTGTCGTCATCGGGATGCCCCTGCACGTCGGTCGTCTCGGTCTGCCCGGTCTCCAGGTCAAGCACCCCGACCGGGTCGTGAAAACAGCTGCTCACGCCACCAGGTTCTCGAGGTGGCGGATAACGAACTCCGTTGTAGGCGATCCGCTTTCCATCGGGACTGAACGACGCGTTCCAGATGCCGGCGGTGCCCACCTCTACTCCGTAACCACGCACCCGGCCATCCCGGGAAATCAGGTACAGCGATTGCGGCCCCCCGTTGGGCGCGTGCGCGCGTTCGTGACGGGTGACCAGCAGCTGTCCATCGCGTTCGGCTGCGATATACACATCGGAGTCAGAGACCCCCGGTTCCAGTGGCGGAAGCGAGAGTTCGCGCAGCATCTCCGGCTTCGGCTCCTCGTCCGCCAGGTCTGCACGCATGAGTCGATTCGGCCTGTCCCACCAGACGACCGTGCTTCCGCCACCCGGGTACGCCGTCGAGTACACCGGGATGGCGAAGGACAAGGTCCGGCTGCGGCCGGTGCGCAGGTCATAGACGACGAGATGGCCGTCGTCCGGCCCGCCGTATTGGCGGGCCACGACGCGCTCGCCGTCATCGGTGACAAAGCCCGAGCGGAGAAACCGTCCGGGGATCTGCGCGATCGTCATTCCGCCTCGCACAACACCCAGCTCGGCGATCGGCTCCGGTTCGTACTTCACCCGCGACGCGATGTACGTGGTGTACGCGAACACCGACGGTGCGCGCGGTGGTTCACTCAGATGCGGTGATTGCTGCTGCGGCGCCGAACATCCCACCAGAACGACAATCAGACCCACCGACAATGTCCGTTGCATGAGACCCCCAAAATCTGTCGATCACCAAGATTCCGACCATCATCTCCCAGCCGGTCCTGCACACGGGGCTATCTCGTTAGTGTTGGATTCATGACAACGGCGTTCGTGCTATCCGGTGGCGCCAGCCTCGGGTCCATCCAAGTGGGAATGCTGCTGGCCATGGCCGAGGCCGGAGTGACCCCCGACCTGATCGTCGGCACCTCGGTGGGCGCGTTGAACGGGGGCTGGATAGCGTCCCGGCCCGACGTCGACGGTATCAACGGTCTCGCCGATCTCTGGCGGTCGTTGTCTCGTAACGATGTCTTCCCCCCAAGTCTCGCTACGGGATTCCTCGGCTTCATCGGGCGCCGGCGCAGCCTTGTCTCGGACGCTGGTCTTCGGCGTCTTCTCAAGAACCACGTGGAGTTTCAGCGGCTCGAAGACGCCCCGATTCCGTTGCACGTGGTCGCCACCGAGGTGCTGACGGGTGAGGATGTTCGGCTGTCCAGCGGCGATCCTGTCGACGCTATCGCCGCCAGCGCCGCGGTGCCCGCGGTCCTGCCACCCGTGAGGATCAACGGGCACGACTACATGGACGGCGGGGTCGTCAACAACACTCCGCTCTCCCATGCTGTCGCGCTCGGCGCCACCGAAATCTGGGTGTTGCCGACCGGATATGCCTGCGCTCTGCCCGAAGCACCCCGAGGTGCGGTGGCCATGGCGCTGCACGCGATGACACTTGCCATCAACCAGCGCATGGCGGCGGACGTGGCTCGATTCGAAAGCACCGTCGATCTACGGGTGGTGCCGCCGCTGTGCCCGGTGCGTACGTCGCCGGCAGACTTCTCACATTCGGCCGAGCTCATCGGGCGAGCACACGAACAGACGCGGCGATGGTTGACCTTGCCTCATTTCAAGATCAACCAGGCAGATCTGCTGGCACATCTACACGAATGATCGCCCGACCTGCATACTGACCGCGTGGTCGACGACGCCCCCAGCCAACCCGGCCCCCGCACCGGCCGTGAGCGGATCCAGAAACTCGCCCGCGCTGCATTGAACGCCGATGTGACCGTCGAGCAACTGGACACCGTACTCACCGACATGTCGGTCGTTCTCGTCGATATGAGCGAGACGCTCAGTGTCATCGGCGAACTCACACCGCGGATGATGGTCATCGTCGAACGGATGGAGAACGTGATGACTCGCGTCGAACGCATCGTCGGCGTGGCCGAGTCGGTGCTCACGCCGGTGGTCGTTACCGAAGCCGCCGTCCGCGGCGTCCTCGGATCCCTCCAAAACGAGATCAAACGACGCCTGAATCCGCCGCGTTCCGCAGACTAGCGCTCCGAAAGAAGTGCCCCGCGGCTGTTCTCTGTTAGATCTCCACGGAACGCAGAACACTTAGAGTGACGCCATGGAGCTCTACGATGTCATGCGCACCACCTTCGCGGCACGCGAGTTCACCGGGGAACCACTGCCCGACAACGTGTTAGATCGCATTCTGGATAACGCGCGCTTCGCACCTAGCGGCGGCAACCGACAAGCCGGGCACGTCATCGTGGTCAGGGATGCCCAGACACGTGAAAGCCTGGTCGACGCAACGAAACCGGGTGCGCGACGCTACTTCGCGCAGATCATGGCGGGCGAGAATCCGTGGAATCCCATCACCCCCACGCACGTTGCGCCGGAGACGACAGCGGCAACCGTGGTCCCTGAGTCAGTCATTGAACCGATCCGCACCGCGTCGGTGGTCCTGGTCGTATGCCTGGATCTGCGGCTGGTCGCCGCCACGGATCAAGACCTGGATCGCATCGGCGTGATCAGCGGAGCGTCGATCTATCCGTTGGCGTGGAACATCCTGCTGGCCGCTCGCGCGGAGGGCTTCGGCGGAACCTTGACCACCATGGCCGTGGCGCAAGAGCCGAAAGTGCGTGAGCTGCTGGGCATTCCCGATACCCACGCGGTCGCTGCGGTACTACCCATCGGCAGGCCGGTCAAGCAGCTGACCACGCTCAAACGCAATGCCGTTCACGAGTTCGTCACCCTCGAACGGTTCGATGGGGATCCCTGTCGATGGGTTCGTGAGATCTCGACAGCATCCCGCGAGATTGAAACTAGATAGGTCCTTACTCGAACTTTCCCGCCAAGGATTCAATCTCGGTGCGAAAGCACTGTGACGCAGCTAGCCAAGCGGCGCCACTCCCAGGACCAGGCATTCGCGACATCACACTGATTTCCCCTGGCAGCATGGTGTTTGATCGAATAGACGTGCCAGTCCGCGATCTGAAACGAGCAATCCATGGATGCACAGAACGAGCCGGACGCCGAGGCGGACGTATCGGATGCCGCCGCACCCGAAGAACCCGAGACCGATCCGGTGCTGATCACCGCCGCCGAACTGGGCGTTAACGGAGAGCACGGGCCGCTCTTCTCGGATATCGATCTGGAACTCACCTCGGGATTCCATGCCATCCAGATGCCCGGCGGTCCCGGTCAACACTGCCTGCTGCTGACGCTGGCAGGCCGGCTCAAATCCAGCCATGGCACCGTCTCGGTGATGGGCGAGACCGACCCGCGCGCGATCCGTCGTCACGTCGCCATCGCGGCCTTCGCCGATATCGATGAGCTCGAAGAAACCGTGACGGTGCAGACCGTGCTGGCCGAGCAGCGCCGGTGGCTGGCCCCGTGGTTCTCGCGGGTTCCCAGTGACACCGGACGCGACAAGCTCGCCGAAGTCTTCGGGGAACTGACCCCACCGTCCGGGGAAACCTTCATCGTCGAACTGTCCGACCTTGAGCTGTTCCTACTCCGGATCACCCTGGCGCTGCTCTCGGATCGGCCGATCCTCATCGTCGGCGACCTCGAACAGGTCCGCGACAACGTACGGCGGACCACCGCGGTCGAGCGGCTCGGCGTCATCGCCACCCAGCGCACCGTCGTCGTCGGGGTGACCAACCCGCTGGGCACCGACGCCCCCATCCACGACTTGCACGATCACCGCATCCTCACCGGGAGGGACTAACCATGCTGGCTGGACTCGCATACGGTTCAGAAATAAAGCGCTTCGGCCGCAGCCGAATGACCCGCGCCGCAATCGTGGTCATCATGTTGCTGCCGCTGGTCTACGGCGCGCTCTACCTGTGGGCGTACTGGGATCCCTTCGGCCACGTCAACAAGATGCCGGTGGCATTGGTCAACGCCGACAAGGGCGCCGTTGTCTCCGGACAACAGGTGAATATCGGCGAGGAGATCTCCAAGAGCCTCACCGCCGACGGCAGCATGGACTGGCACGTCGTCAGTTTGGATGAGGCACGTAATGGAGTCGAGCACGGCTCGTACTACTTCATGCTCGAATTGCCGCCCGATTTCAGCGAGGCCATCGCCTCACCACTGACCGGACAACCCAAACGGGCCAATCTCGTCGCCGTCTACAACGACGCCAACAACTACATCTCCTCCAGCATCGGCCGCACCGCCATCGACCAGGTGCTCAATGCCGTCTCCACCCGAATCTCCGGGCAAGCCGTTAATCAGGTTCTCTCCGTGGTGCTTTCATCGGGTGCGGGTATCCAGCAGGCCGCCGACGGCGCCGGGCAACTCGCCGACGGCGCAGTCAAGGTCGACGACGGCGCAGGGCAGCTCGCCAACGGACTACACACCGCCCGCCCGGGATCCGCACAACTGGCCACCGGCGCCAAACAGCTTTCCGATGGCATCAACCAGGCCACCGATCCCCTGTTGACGGTGGCCAAGGCGGTCTCGTCCATCGGCGGCAGCACCGACAAACTGCAGCAGGGGACGGACGCCCTGCGGCAGGCCAACAACCAAATCGACGGTGTCGCCAAGGGACAGGATGCGGCCGCCAACGCGCTCACCGCGGTGATCGATCAGCTTGCCGGACGCCAGGATCCGGCCGCGAACACGTTGCGCGGGATACAGGATCAGCTGCGCGAACATCAGTTCACGCCCCAGATCCGTCAGCAGCTCACCGACGCCGAGAACGCGTCGATCGCCATGACCGAGACCCTGCGCGGGCCCGGTAGTCCACTGAAAGTCGCGCTCGATCAAATCGGAGGCAAGGGGCAGGACCTCACCAACAAACTCAACCAGGTGCGCAACGGGGCGCAGCAGCTCGCCACCGGAAACGCACAATTGGCCAGCGGCATCGCCCAAATGGATGACGGTGCGGGGCAACTGAAATCGGGTACATCCCAACTAAGGGATGGCTCCTCCGAACTGGCGACGAAGCTTGCCGACGGCGCCAAGCAGATACCTCACTGGAGCGCCCAGCAGAAGGACGCCATCGCCGACACCATCGGCGGTCCGGTCAACCTGGAGACCTCACACGAGAACGCCGCACCCAACTTCGGCACCGGCATGGCACCGTTCTTCGTAACGCTCGCGTTGTTCTTCGGCGCACTGGTTTTGTGGATGGTTTTGCGGCCCTTGCAAAACCGAGCAATCGCCGCGGAGATTCTCCCCATAAGGGTGGCACTCTCCAGCTATCTGCCGGCGGCCACGATCGGCATCTTCCAAGCGGTCATCCTGTACTGCGTGGTGCGATTCGCCCTCGGCATGCACGCCGCGCACCCCGTCGCGATGTTGGCGTTCATGGTGCTGATCTCGTTCGCGTTCGTCGCGGCGACACAGGCGATCAACGCAGTGGTGGGGCCGGCGGTGGGGCGCGTGCTGCTCATGGCGCTACTCATGCTGCAGCTCGTCAGTGCCGGCGGCATGTATCCCGTGGAGACTACGTCCAGGCCGTTCCAGATTCTGCACAAGTATGACCCAATGACCTATGGGGTCAACGGATTACGTCAACTGATCCTGGGCGGCATTGACGGCCGTCTCTGGCAAGCGGTGATCACGCTGCTCATCATAATGATTGGCGGGCTGGCCATCACGTGCCTGTCGGCGCGACGTAATCAGACCTGGAACCTCACCAGGCTGCTGCCCTCGATCAAGATCTGACCAGAAGGTCCAACTCCATACCGCGGCACATTCGTCGAGAGTTAACTGCAGTTTCAACTATGTATCGAGGAGCGCGTGGCTCGGCGGTCGCTCGCCGCTAACTCCGGGCGGCAAATTCCCTGGCCACGTATCTACCTGTGTGTCAATATCTTTCAGTGCCCGTTACTCGCCGCCTGTTACTCAAGATGGGATTCGCCGGACTACTCGTCCCCGCCGCGTTCGCTGCATGCGCACGCGAAGGTCACCACCGTTCATTCCAAGACTGGCGCCGTGAATTCGAATCGGGGGTTGCAGATCGTATGCGGGCCGCGCACATCGTCGGGGCGTCCGTCGCGATCACCTCCCGCGATTCGACCCGCTACACCGCAGCATTCGGATTCGCCGATCTAGGTCGACAACGGGGATTCACCGTCGATACCCCCACCCATCTGGCATCGGTCAGCAAGCTGTTCACGGCCTCCGCCCTTGTCCAACTCTTCGAACGCCGTGGGCTAGATCTGCATGGCGATGTGAACTCATTCATCGACTTTCCGGTCCGCAACCCTCACCACCCCGATGTGCCCATCACTCCGCACCAGCTCCTCACCCACACGTCCAGCATCTCTGATGAGGGGTACGAAGACATATGGTCGGAAGGCGACCCCACCCAGTCCCTGTCCGACTTCCTACGGAACTACCTAGTGGCAGGTGGCCGCGCCTACTCCCCAAACGGATCGTTCCTCAGCGAGCGGCCCGGGCACCGATGGGACTACTGCAATGTCGCCGTCGCGCTGGCCGGATATGTCATCGAGTGTGTCAGTAAACAGAGCTTCTCTACTTACGTACGAGACAACATGTTCCGTCCGCTCGACATTCGAAACGCGCATTGGTACTTGAAAGAATTTGCGCCCAACGTGCTCTCGAAACCCTACGAATTCTCGGATGGCACCTTTGTCGAGATGCCGCAGGAGGGGTACGCCGACGTGCCCGCCGGGATGCTGCGTTGCTCGGTGCGTGATCTTGCGACCTCGCTGCGCGCGATGTTGGGTGGCGAGCCAGCCGTCTTGTCACCCGCCGCAGTGGACGCGATGCTGCGCCGGCAAGTCGATCCCGCTGTCGCGCACTACCAGGGCCTGGGCTGGATCGAGGAGGAGATCCGCGGACGCCCGTTCGTCGGGCATTCCGGCCGCGATAACGGCACCTCCACGGTGGTGGCGCTGACGGAGGATCGGAGCCACGCTGTCGCGGTGCTGATGAACATCGACCGTACGGACGCAACCGACGAGTTCAGGAGCTCAATCGCCACGGACCTGCTCTACGGGGCCTGCCTTAACCATTGACCGCGTCGCGACTCGGCGACGTTCACGAGTGGTCATTGCACCCCAAACACCGTGTGGCTCATCGGTTGTTATGGCATGCGCCGCACACGGCTTTCGCACCGGACACTCGTTGCAGATTTGTTTCGCCTGCACCTCGTACTGCTTGCGCGAGGCACCGCGCAGAGTTTCGGCGCAATAGAAGATATCCGTCGAAACTCCGCGACAAGCTGCCTTCATCTGCCACTCCAGGTCATCCAACCCCGATGCCACACCGCGAAACTTTGGTCGCGTCACGGTCTTGCCCCAGACCGCCTGCAAACATTCGGGTGCGCCGATGCCATCCGCATCCACCGATTCTGGAGCCGAAGGCCACCGGCACGCCATAGCCACCGTCGACAATGCGCGCAGCGAAACTAACCAGACTGGCTCTAGGATTCTCCGGTTCCGATTGCTATTGTGTGCCCCCTCTGTGCCATGTCGCCCCGGCTGGGCGCGGCGACAGTCCAGGCAGCTATTGAGCTCGCTGCCGCGACCCCCAGACAAATCGCGGCGTACCACAGGCTCCCAATCGGGTCACCGTGTGCGGTAACACCATTCGTGGCGCCTAAGTAGTCGGGCAGCGCGACCGCCCATAACACGGCCATCACGACTAGATACACCCCCGCATAGATCAGAATTGCCGGACGGGTGGCGTACCCGTCCGGCAGACTGCCGCGGCGAAGCCACTGTTTGGTCAACACGACAGCCGCCGTGACCGCGAGAACCACCAGCAGCAGGGCGTAAACGACGCCGGTGACGGAGGTGCTGTCCGAGATCGTGCCCGCGATGGTGGCCGGCAGCGGCAACACCGCGGTGCCGATCGATGCCAGCACGCCTACAACAACAGTGCGCCAAAGGATCTGAACACCTGTGAAAGTTTGGCCGTCGTCGACATGCCGCCCGACGAACAGCTGCACGCAGAACGCCAGCGACATCGGCCACAGCGCCGCGAACACCACCACGCTGCCCATGGGCACCGAATCGAAGAACGGCTTGTTGAGCGGGTTGTCCAGCGTCCACTCCCACCACCGCAGTTGCGGTCCGAGGTGATCGAAGATCTCGTAGAACGCATGGTGAATGAAGCCGACGCAGATCGCGCCGACCAGGACGCCATAGCGACGAAACACCCCGAGCGTACGGACAATCTCGAAGGCGACGGTGGCCATCATCGGGTAAATCGCGATGATGTAGAGCGGCAGCCGTCCCCACAGGAAATCCACGGTAAAGACGTTGTGCGCGAACATGGTATCGACGTGCTCGCTGATACCGAACGGGCCCGGGAAGTACAGCGGCGGTTCGATGATCAACAGGTAGGCGATCGCGCCGAACCACACCACGATGTTGGTCGGATCGTTGTCGCGGCGCAGCCGGATGATCGCGTACACCAGCGCCAAGACGGCACCGGCGATCACGGTCAGCTCCAGGACGGGCAGCGTCCAGTTTTCCAGCGAGAACGGGTTGCGGAAGGCGACGAGCCCGCCGGCGGTTTCGCAGGAGAAACCCAGTCGCGCTGCAAGTTCGACGAATGTAGGCGCGCATAAATCAGACATGTTCTACCTCAGCCTCAGCCTCGGGCGCCGGGGTCTTGCCACCGGTGTACCACTGGGTCACTTCATAACCCGCCTCGTACCGCGCGAACCATTTATCGGCCAATGCCGGAAGCCTCTCCTGTGCCGGGTCGTGGCCCGGGATCTGGCTGCGGACCGCGCCCGACATCGCCACGATCACTTCGCGCGCCGGGAGAGTCTTGAACGCGTTTTCGATCGGACCATCGTAAGGGGCCTCGCCCCACGGAAGACTTTGTAGCAGTTTCTTTTTCCGTGCCTGCATGCCGAACATAGATAGGGCATCCACCTTGCGGTCTTCGAGGGGAACGTGCTTGTTGAAGCCTTCGCAGGCGATGCGCAGCATTGCCCACACGTGCTTGAAGATCGACGGTGCCACCCGCATGCGGTACCACGGGTCGTTGACCACAGCGTCATAGATGATGAGCGCCGAGCTGCGATGCTCGACTTCTTCGACGAAGTGCCACAGGAACAATGAGGCCACCCGGTCGTCTCCCGGTGCAAACAAAGTGTCGTCGTGGTCGAGCATCAGCTTGAACACGGGAGTGAAGGTGGCCTCCAGATCGGCGGTATAGGCCAACCGGTACTTCAACGGCGTGTTGGCAGTCAGGTCATCGAAGGCCGCGACCACCTCGTCCAGGGTTTCTTTGAGGCCCGGGTAGCTCTTGATCAGACCCTTCACGTGCTGGCGATGGCCCATGGAGTGCTGACCCTCTTGTTTGACGAAGGCGTCCGCCTCCTCGGCGATCGCCGGGTCGGTGATTGCCGGCATGAGCTCGGGGATCATCTGCCCGATCATCTTCTCGAAGGCAATGGCCAAGATCGACACCGCATTGGCCATGCTCGAAAACGCGGGGTTGGACTCGTTCCAGAGGAACGGGACGTGATGGTCGGCGAACGCAAACCGAAGCTTGCGCACGATGAGTTCCGTCATGGAAGGCACCTCGCTTGAGTGAAACATACAATCATACACTTAACTGTTGATATGTATGATTACTGGATCAGACGAGGTCTGTCAACGGCGATATGCTGCAGTGATGTCGACGGCCCGGGGACTTAGCAGTGGCGCGTAGACGCGGTTGGGACGGGCAACCGCCCGGTTCCGATGAGGAAGCCTCCCGGCGGATCATCGCCGCGGCGGTCAAGCTGATCGATGAGACGGGCGCCGCGGTGAGCCTGGCCGAGGTGGCCGCCGAGATCGGCGTCATCCGACAGACCGTCTACCGGTATTTCCCCACCGCAGAGGCGCTCATGCACGCCGCCTCGATTGCGTCGGTCGACGGGTTCCTGGATCGACTGACCGAGGTGGTGCGGGGAATCACCGATCCCACAGACGCGCTCGCCGAGGGCGTGCTTTACACCCTCGAAGAGGTCACTCGCACACCGCATTTGGGCATCATGATGTCCGAGCCATACGCTCATTCACATAGCAGTGACATGACCTCCGACGAGGCCCAGGCGTTCGGGCTGCGGATGCTCAACCGGTTCGACGTGGACTGGGATCACTACGGCTACGACGACGAAGCCAAACGCGGCCTGGTGGAGTTCGCACTACGCATCATGTTGTCGTTCTTCGTCTCTCCCAACGAGCCGACCCGATCGCGCGACGAACTGCGCCGCTACCTCAAGCGCTGGCTCGGGGGCGCAATCTTGGCGCAGGAAACCGGCGATCCTGTCAGCTAGCTCAACCTGGGCGTCCTTGGGTACGAAAGTCCTTGCAAAAGAGTTGTCCGTCACGAAATATTAATCACGTTTTTCGTTGCCACTAATTACTTCTATCGCCTTTCGCAATCAATCTGCGGGTCCTACGTTGGCGAGATGAAATCGATCAACCGACGCACCATGCTCGGCGGCGCTGGCCTGGCGGGGGTTTCGGCCGTCGCCGGCGCGGGCGCCGACCGGGCACTGTCGTCTCCCCGCTCCCATGACGACCCGCACGACCCGGCCGTGATCGACGACGCCGCCCGCTTTGGTGATCCCCGCATCCCCGCCGAGCTGAACACCGCCCAACCACACCTGTTTCATCTGAGCGCACTGGCGCCCACCACCTTCGACGGCGGTGATCTGCGTCAGGCGCATGAGCGCAACTTCCCCATCCTCACCGGACAGCAGGCCAGCGTGGTCATGGTGACCCTGCAGCCGGGCGGGATCCGGGAACCGCATTGGCATCCCAGCGCATGGGAGGTCAACGTCATCACCGGCGGCGTCGCCACCTGGACGCTATTGGATCCGGAGGGGCACTCCGAAACATTCGACGCCCACGTCGGCGACGTCGTCTTCGCGCCGCAGGGCTCGCTGCACTACTTCGAGAACAAGGGCACCGAAGACCTGAGGCTTCTCATCGTCTTCAACGCCAGCACCGAGGAAGGCAAGGACGACATCGGGATTGGCGCGTCGATCAGCAAGTTACCGCCGGACGTGCTGGCCGCGCTCTTCGGAGTGCCAGCAGAAACCTTCTCGACGTTCAAGAAGATCAACGAGTCGCTGACGATTCTGCGCCGACCTGGCGCCTGAGTCGGTCCGGTTTCGGTCGCGCGAAAACCCTTGTTGGCCACCAGAACCAGGTTCCCAGCAGTCGAACGAGTGCCGGCACGATGAACGACCGCACAATCAAGGTGTCGAGCAACAGGCCGATGCACACGGTGGTACCCACCTGGCCGATGGTGCGCAGATCACTCGACAACATGGCCAGCATGGTGAAGGCGAAGACCAAACCCGCGGAAGTCACCACCCCACCGGTACTTCCGAGCGCACGGATCAGGCCGGTGTTCAACCCGGCGTGCGTCTCCTCTTTAAGTCGGGCGATTAGCAGCAGGTTGTAGTCCGACCCCACCGCCACCAGGATGATGAACGTCAGGGGCAAGATCAACCAGTGCAGTGGCAGCCCGACAAGATGCTGCCAGATGAGCACCGACAGCCCGAAGGCTCCCGCGAACGAGAACGCCACCGTTCCGATAATCACGAAGGGGGCCACCAGGCTTCGCGTGATCACCATCATGATCAAGAAGATCAGCGTGAAGGCGGCGATCGCCGCGATGAGCAGATCGGACGCGGCGTACTGCTTGATGTCCTTGTTATTAGACCCCGCGCCGCCGATATAGACCTTGGACCCGGCCAACGAGGTCTCCTTCAACGCCGTGGTGATGGCGTTGGGGAAATCGTTGACGTGCTCGATACCTTCCGGCCCCATGGCATTTCCCATGTGGGTGACGATGAACCGGGCCGCCTTGCCATCCGGCGACATCATCAGTGTCATACCGGTTTTGATGTCCTCGTTGTCGAATGCCTCGTGCGGTATGTAGAAGAAGTCGTCGCTGCGGGATGCGTCGAAGTCATTGCCGACGTTGATCATGTCGTCGAAGGTCTGGTTCGTGGCCGTGGCCTGCAGATTCGTTTGGCCGTAGGTGTTGACGATGAGGGACTGCAGGGCCTCCTGGTCATTGGCCGTGAGCTTCAGCAGCGCGACCATCTGCGGCATCAGCTTGTCCACGGCTTCGAGGGAGCCCACGGCGTCTTTGATGTCGGCTGCCAGTTTGTCGATGCTGTCGAGCATGTCGAACAGCGATCTGAAGGACCAGCAGACGGGGACGTCGAAACAGTGTGGCTCCCAATAGAAATAGTTGCGCAGTGGACGCATGAAGTCGTCCAGGTTCGAGACCTTCTCGTTCATGTCCTGGGTGACCTGCTGCATGTCCTCCATCGTCACGACGGTGTTGTGCAGTTCGTCCGCCAGTTTTTGCGTGAGGTCGACGGTTTGCCGCAGCACCGCAACCGAGTGCGCCATGATCTGGGCTTGCTTATCTGTGTTGGCGTTCTGCGCCATGGTGAATGGGAGCTGTTGACCGTTGCCGCTGCCCTGCGTGGTGAAAAGGTAAGGCAGCGAGGCATGCTCGAGCGCTCGCCCCATGGGTCTGGTGATGCTCTGCACCATCGCGACGCCGGGAAGCCGGACCAGCCCCTTGGACACTCGGTCCAAGGAAATGAAATCGGCCGAGTTCCGCATGTCATGATCCGACTCGACCATCAGCATTTCGGTGAACAACTTGCTCGGCGGAAAGTGGCGGTCTGCAGCCGCGAAACCTTCCTTGGCCGGGGCATCCGTCGGCTGGTAGGCGCGATCGTCGTAACTCACCATGTAGGTCGGCACGAAGACCGCGCCAACGAGAACCGCAGCGGCACTTGCCACGAGGATCGGCTTGGGCCACCGCACCACGCTCGCCCCAATGCGCCGATACAGACGCGCCTTGGCTTTCTGTTTGGGGTCGAACAGTCCGAACAGACTGCCCAGGCTGAGCATCGCCGGACCGAGCGTGAGCGCCGCCGCGATGGTCAGGAGCATGCCGATGGCGACGGCCGGTCCCATGGTGTGGAAATAGTTGAGGCGCGCGAAACTCAGGCACAGCCCCGCTCCCGCAATCGTCAGTCCGGACCCGATGATGACATGGGAGACGCCTCGGTAGGCCGCGTAGTAGGCCTCTTCTCGGCTGAGACCCGCGTTCCGTGCCTCGTGATACCGACCCAGCAAGAAGATGCCGTAGTCGGTTCCCGCGCCGAGCGTCAGTGAGATGACGATGTTGACCGCGAACGAGGACAGCTCGATGTATCCGAAATGCCCAAGGGTGGCGACAACGCCTCGGGCCACCAGCATCTCGACCAGGACCCCGAACAACGGCACCAGCATCGTGGTGACGGAGCGGTACACGATCAGCAACATCAGAATGATGAGGAAGATCGTCACGATCGTGATGTTGTTCAAGCTGGAGTTCGCGACACTCAAGGTGTCCGAGGCGAGCGGTGCCGCACCGCTGACGTAGACCTTGAGTCCGGGCGGTGGTGTGTCCTTGTCGATCAGTTCCTTGACCGCGGCGACGGATTTGTTCGCCTGCATCTGGCCGATATCGCCGGCCAAGCGCAGCAACACGAACGCGGACTTGCCATCGAGGCTCTGCGCCCCGGCCGCGGTGATCGGCTTGCCCCAGGTGTCCATCACGTACTGCACGTGTTCGGTGTCGTTCTTCAGCCGGCGCACCAGGTCGTCGTAGTACTGGTGATCGGCCTCCCCCAACGGCCGATCGGCTTCCAGCACAAGCATAGTCAGGCTCGTGGAGGTGGACTCGTGGAACTTCTCGCCGATCTCCAGCATCGCCCGCTGCGACGGGGCGTAGTGCGGGATCATCGGCCCCGCGAGTTCCGCGGCAACATCTTCTACGTGCGGCACAAACGTATTCGTCGTCACCGCGACAATGGCCCAGAAGACGATGATCGGCACGGCGAGGATGCGAACCATCCTCGCCACGAAGGGCGGTTTCACGCCGTGCTTACTCTGCTCGCTCATGCCGACTTCACCCTGCACATCACGTTCGCGTCCGCATGGTCGTCGGACTGTTCGTCGCGGACAACGTCATTCACGCGTATCCGGCAGCCGACCTGACCCCCACGCACCTGCACCGAGATGCTGCCCGACACCACGGTGAGCGTCGTGGTCTCCGTGTGGGACCACGGCAGCGTGGTCACATCTTCCTGATGCGGATGGCCGCTGATATCGACATAGCTCAACATCCCGCCGTTCCCCACCGAGCCGAACACCTCGTATGTGAGCGTCTTGGGTGTGAACTCCGGCGGCGCCTGCGGCGGATTCACGGTGATCACTGGTCCGGGGGCGGAGAACTGGTGCACTTTCCACATGGATCCCGCCGCGACGCTGAGCGCAATGACGGCGACCAACGGCATCCAGCCTCGGGCCAGGATTGTCCTGCCGACCGAACGTGGGCTCACCCGACCACCTTCCCGGACCTCACGCCTCGGACATGTCAATGAAACTGACATCAGTACGGTCGCTGATGTTATCAGCCGAACCTGGGAGTGAGCGCGGCAACTTTCGCCGGTATCGACAATCCGTCAGATGAGCCTCACGACGTTGCCGGGAGCCGTCCTTTCAACTTCCTCATCCTGAGCACCTGCGCGGTGATGTTGATCGACGAGATCATCGGGATTACGCCGAGAAACGTGCGCTCGGAGGGGGTGGCTCCATGCAGTTGTTCCATGCTGCCCAGCACGTAGAAGCAGCCGAGGCTGAAGATAGTGGCCGGGATGGAAAACGCCCATAACGATCCCCGGTCGGCAATCGCTTGCCGCGCGAAATTCAGCTCGTCCGCCGACATCGGCTCGCGTTTACGCACCTTCTTCAGGACGAACGGATAGCCGCCGACCCTGTCCGCCAGCGGCGATGACGCCTGGTTCCTTAGGCGGGTCGTGTACACGAACATGCAGGTCGCGAAGCTCAGCAGTGCCACAAAGGCGAGGATCGCCAGGTACCCAAAGAGGTGCCAGTTATGCCCTAAGAAGTTCCAGTTCATCGCGCCGTCCCTTTGCCTCGCTGTCGAGGAATCTTCGTCAGATACTCGGGGTTTCCGGCTAGCAAGTCAAGGTTCCTGACACTGCCCGCCGCGCATCCACATGTGCTGTACTGGCGAGATGGTCGAGTCTCGCGGGCTGAACGAGGTGGTCGACGCCGCGATCGAACAGTCGCTACTCGGAGGACCACGCAAGTACACCCGCACGCAAGTGGCCGAGTTGTCCGGGGTATCCGTCGACCGGGCGCAGAGACTCTGGGTGGCACTCGGTTTCGCGGCGGCCTCCAGCGACGACGAGATTGCCTTCACCGACGCCGATATCGCCGCGGTGCGCACTTTCGCGGCGATGAGCCCGGCAACGACGGGCGATGAACAGGGCCAGATCGCCGAGGCCCGGACGCTCGGCCAGGCCATGGCACGGCTGGCCGAATGGCAGGCCGACCTCATTACACGGGAGATCGAACACCGCATCGCCACTGAAGATGACGGCGCGACGGCTGAGCCGAACATCAACGCCGCCGCGCGAACCATCGAGACGCTCACCGAGTTACAGGAGTACGCCTGGCACCGACACTTGGCCGCCGCGCTGGCACGCTCCGTCGAATCCGGCAGCACCACAAGGCAATTGCTTGTCGGATTCGCCGATATGGTTGGCTACACGCGCCTTTCCCGTCATCTGGAGGCGGACGAGCTGACCAACCTGTTGGAGACATTCGAGACTGCCCTCACCGATGCGATCACCACACACGGTGGTTGGGTGATCAAGAACGTCGGCGACGAGGTGATGTTCGCCGCTACCAACGCGGCTGAGGGCGCGCGCATCGCCCTGGCAATGAACGCTGCGATAACCGCAGCAGCGCAAAAGGTTCCGGAAATTCCTCAGATCCGTGTCGGTTTGGCGTATGGAGAGGTACTAACCCGCTTCGGCGACCTCTACGGCACCGTCGTCAACACCGCCTCACGACTGACCGGCGTGGCCCGCCCGGGTACCGTTCTGCTCGACGACGGGGCCGCTGCCGCCCTGGGAGACCAGGACGAGTTCGTGCTCCGTCACCTGCGCGGCGTACGGGTCAAGGGGTTCTCCCGACTCGGTTCGCATGTGTTGCGAACCCGCAAGCGCTGACATCCACCCGGACAACAAAGGACGCCCATGGCCAAGTACGCAGAGGAAACCATCTTCGAGGCTCCCCGCAGCACCGTCTACGCGCTGTTCGCCGACCGCGAAGGCTACAACGAATTCCTGCCCTTTACCGTGAAGCTCGTCCGTCCCGGCACCACCGAACGCCAAGGCGTCGGCGCCGTACACCGGATCGGTGTCGGTCCGGTGGGTGTCAAGGAAGAGATCACCGAACTGGTTGACGGGGAACGTATTCGGTATCGGATCGTCGCAGGCCTTCCGGTGCGCTCACATGTCGGGACCATTACGCTCACCGACCACCCCCAGGGCACAACGGTGCATTACTCAATGGAGTCCACCCCGCTGATCCCAGCGCCCGACGCGGCGATGGTCTGGGTACTGCGCAAGTCGATGGCGAGTCTTCTCGTGGGGGCGCGACGTGAAGCGGCACGCCGCGGCGCGGCGGGGAAGGCCTAGGTCCGTTTGCGGCATCCAGCCTGTCGAGGCTGGACGTTCGGCTCCTCGGGTTAGAGTCGCGGCGTGCCCAGGATCAGTGCCTCTTCGGTGGAAGAGCACCGCGAACAGGTGCACCGTCGCGTCTTCGCGGCGTTCGCCGATCTCATGGCTGAGCAGAGCTTCGATGCCATCACCATGGCCAAGCTGGCCTCGGCCGCAGAGATTGGGCGCACGGCGATTTACCACCATTTCGCCGACAAGGAAGCTGTTATCGTCGCATTCGCCTCCCATGAGACGAGCCGCTATCTCGAAGGTCTGCGCACGGCGCTGGCCGACATCGACGATCCGGTACAGCGGCTGGGTATCTACATCCGGCACCAGCTGGAAGCAGGCCAGCAGTTCCACATGGGGCTGGGCAATCAGCTGTATGGCGCCCTATCCCGGGACGCCTTGGTGGCCATCCGGGAGCATGTGATTGCGGTTGAAGATGTGCTGCGCGAAATTTTGGAGGACGGGGTAACCGCACGGCTTTTCGTCGTAGAAGACCAGTCGGCGACAGTCTCCCTGCTCCACGCGTGCCTCGCGACGCGGCAGCTGCCGGTTGCAGCGATCGAACGTTTTGTGCTGCGCGCCTTGGGGTCAACCACGTAGGCCCCACTTCGATGCCGCATCATGTTATGTTTCTGACAACTTGTCAGCATGATCCTGACAAGTTGTCATGGAAATTCGAGGACAGGACGCGCGTCGCATGACTCTCAGCTCTCCCACGGTTTCTGAAGCCGCCGAGTCCCTTTCGCTGGCCATGCGTGACGGTTCGCGCGCCGAACACGATGCCGCGGAGCAGTCGCCGTTCGTTTCCGAGTTGCTTTCCGGCAGAGTCAACGCCCAGGGCTACGTCGACTACCTCTTGCGGCTGCGGGTGGTTTACGCCGCGTTGGAAGAGGCCGTGCGGACGCGTCGTGACGATCCCCTGATCGCGGCCGTCTACGACCCTGCCTTGGAGCGGCGCGACGCCCTCGACGCCGACCTTGAGCACTGGGCTCCCGGCATCAACCGCCAGGTGAACTCCGTTGCAGCGCAGGCCTATCGGGACCGAATGAGCGGCGCCGACTGGAGTGGGGCGCTGCTGGCGCACCACTACGTTCGATACCTAGGTGACCTCTCCGGCGGCCAAGCCATCGGCCGCATACTCGACCGCGCATTCGGCCTCGACGGGGCGGGCCTGTCGTTCTACGAGTTCCCCATGCGGCCGAAGCCGTATAAGGACGCGTACCGTGCCCGCCTCGATGGGTTGGGGTTGGACGCCCGGGAGAACGCGCGTGTGGTCGACGAGGTCAGGGTCGCGTTCGGTCTCAACCAGGCGCTGTTCGACGAATTGGCCGCCAATCTGGCCACGTACCGACGCTGACCGCAATTTATCGCCGCGAGCGCCATATTTGAGTAACAGGCGCCATCTACTTCGGGCACCGGAATTTATACTCGATGTTCATTTCACATGCCCTTTAGCCGGACGGTGCATCGTCCTGGCGACGTACCCGCCTTGACGGTCGATCAAACAGTTGCGGGCCCGATTGAGCACTCGTGCCGCAGGGCTGGTCTAACCTGAGTTGTTCGGGTGATTGCTGATTGTTGAGGTACGTGGTGGCGGCGCAGCAAGACGGTGCGATACGCGGCGAGTTGGTGCGGCAAGGCCGCCCTCGAAGTGAGAAGTCTCGACTCGCGATTCTGAACGCAACCCTGGCGTTGATCCAAGACGAGGGCTTTGCGTCACTCTCGATGGAAGCGGTAGCCAACCGCGCGGAGGTGGGCAAGGCGACGATCTACCGATGGTGGCCTTCCCACAGTGCGCTCGTGGTTGAGGCATTGAGTCAAGTCCCGGACTTCGACCTGCCGGACACCGGAAACTTTGTTGATGATTTGACTGCGTTGATTTTCTTGATGCGCGACTCCGTATTTGGGTCGGCGGTCGGGCGAATCCTGATTCTGGTGAGCGGCGAGCGCACAACAATCGATCCCGAAGTCAGAAGGTACATCGAGAGCCGGTTTGTCTGGCCGACTGTGGTCGTGGAGCGTGCCATTACGCGGGGTGAGCTCAGCGAAGATGTCGATGCACTACTACTTTTGGGAATGGCCGTAGGGCCGGTGCTGGCCAGCGTGCTGCTCGGATCGGCCGTGCCCGATGATGACGCGGTCACATCTGCAGCACGAACGGTCGCATCGGCCTTCGCGGTGCAAACGCAGCCCAGCTAGCGCCTCGATGGCCACCAGTTAGCTTTGCCGAGGAGCACTGCGATGGCGGGGACCGTGAGGGTGCGGACAACGAAAGTGTCTAGCAGCAGGCCGGTTCCGATAATGAAGCCAATCTCGGCGATTGCCTTTAGGCTGCCGAACATCAGCCCAAACATGGAGGCCGCGAAGATGAGGCCGGCGGAGGTGATCACCGAGCCGGTGTACTTCACCGTCCGGATGACCCCAACACGGATGTTGGTTGCCGACTCATCGCGCAGCCGTGAGATCAGCAGCAGGTTGTAATCGGCGCCTACGGCGACCAGAACGATGAAGGCCATTGGGGGGACTGCCCAGAACAAATCTCGGCCCAGCCACCATTGAAAGACGGCTACTCCCAGGCCGAGCGCCGACAGATAGGTCAGGATGACGGTGGCCATTAGGTAAAGCGGGGCGATAACAGAACGCAGGAGCAACGCGAGTATCGCCGCCACAATCAGCACCGTGACGATTACCACCTGGACGAAGTCTCTTGCGACCATCGCTGCCAGATCGTTATAGATGGACGGAAACCCGATCACCGTTACCGATGCGTCGGCCAGGCTGGTGTTCGGCAGGGCCTGCGCAGCGACAGTCTGGATGGAACGCGCCAGCTCCATCCCGGCAGCACTGTAGGGGTCGACGTTGGATTCGACGATGTACCGCACGGTCTTGCCGTCTTTGGCGACGAAGTACTTGCCCATCGTCTTAAAGTCGGCATTCTCAAAGGCATTTCGCGGCAGGTAGAAACCGGACAAGGCGGGGGCGGCTGCCTCGGTGCGCATGGTCTTGAGTGCCGCGGCGACTTGGCCCATCCCGTCAAGCATTTCGATGTTCTTATCGACGAGGGTGCGGACGCCTTCCGCCAGTTGGGTAGCACCGTCAGACAACGCGCCGATTCCACTCACCATCTGTTGGACTTGTGTTACCAAGCTGCTGCCGGGACTATTCATCCCCAGGGTGCGTCCTGCCTGTTTCATCGCAGTAGACATCGACGTGACGAGGTCTGTCAGCTTAGAGGCTCCTGTCGCGGTGACGACAGCGTCGCGGAACTTACTTAGTTGATCGAGAAATCCGTTGTCCCGCAGGTTGGTCAGCGCTTGGAGATTCTCAATCAGCATCGTGCACTGGGGATTGGCCGTGCAGAGTTCTGTTGCGGCCAGCGCGTTCCTGACTGGCTCCACCATGTCGATCGCTTTGCGGGTTGCCTCAAGTCCGGAATCGACGGATGGTCCCAGTGAGGTGAACCGATCAACAGCGGCTGTGGAGCCGCCGAGGGTACCGATCAAAGTCTGATATTTGTCCATCACGTTCGATATCTTCGATATCATCGGAATTGATTCGGCGACAGCAGATTTGAGCTGTCTAAGCCCGGCATCCAGCTGATCGGCGCCGCTTGTCAGTTGTGCGAGCTGACCGCGGCTACCGTTGGCGTTGTGGACGGCATCACCCATGCTGTCGCTGATCTTGCCCGCCTGGTTGGACAATGTCGCATCGTCGAGTTTAGTTCCGCGGGGACGAGTCACTCCACGGACTGTGCTAACGCCAGCCAGCTGAGAGACTCGGTAGGCCATCTGTTCCAGATCACCGAGTCCTTGGGCGGTGCGCAGGTCTTTCGGCGAGTGGATCACCAGTTGCTGCGGCAGTATCAGATCTTTGGGGAAGTGCTCGTCCAGCAGTGCATATCCGCGGTTGCTGTCGGTTGTTGACGGCTGGTTGGTGCGATCGTTGTAACTCAGGTGAAGTTGGCTCGTCAGCCCGGCCAGTGCGATCAACAGCACCAGACTTGCCCCCAGAACTGCGGTGGGCTTGCGGGCTACTACGACACCGACACGCGCCCATTGCCGCGACGTCAGATCCTTACCAGGCAGTCCAATCCCGTGGCGTCCCGCCGTTTCCAGCATGGGCGGCAGCAGCGTGACCGAGGCTGCAAAGCCGACCAGCACGGCGATTGCGCAGGCAGGCCCAGAAGTCGATAGCACCTCCAGCTTGTTGAATGTCATGGCGGCAAATGCGACAGCCACTGTTGCCGCGGACGCAACGATCACCTTGCCGATGCCGCTCAGTGCGGTGCCGACCGCCTCTGCCGGAGACTGTCCGGCGCGGATCGCCTCGTGATAGCGACTGATAACGAAGACCGAGTAGTCCGTGCCTGCACCGAGCAGTACCACCGTCATGAATGACGCCGAGTTCTCAGAAACCGGCATTCCGGCGATCCCAAGGCCGCTGAGCGTTCCACGCGCAACTGCGAACGACACTCCGATCACCAGGAGCGGAAGCAACGCGGTGAGGACCGAGCGGTAAATCGCCAGCAAGATCGCCGCAATGAGGACGCCGGTCGCAAGGGCGATCTTCAGCAAGTCTGTGTTGGCTGCTTCAAATGTGTCACCCAGGGACGCGACCGGTCCGGTCACGTACGCAGTAACCGTCGAGCCGCTAAAGGTTTGGGCAGTGGTGTCCTTGACCTGTCGCAGCGAGTCAGCGGCCTCTGGAGATCCGATCGTCCCCTTCAAGCCCACCATGACATACCAGGCCTGGCCGTCTTGACTGACCACTTGGCTGCGAGAGTCCTTGTTGCTCAGTAGGTCCTGCACCGCAAGCACGGCTTCCGGCTGGGCCCGCAAACGATCCACCAGCTGGCCGTACAGACTCGCCTGAGAGCTGCCCAAACCGGCCGGATCACGCATCGCGATCGTGACCGCCGTCTGTGTCCCGTCCTCATCGAACGCTGCGGCCGTCTGTGAAAGCGCCAGGATGGACGGGGAATCGATCGCCAATGGCGAGATTGACTGCTGCCGCACAACGGTCTCCAACTGCGGAAACGCAGCATTGAGCGTTCCCGCCACCAGCAGCCAGCCCAGCACCACCCACACCCGGTGCCGCACCACAAACGATCCCAACCGCCCAAACCGCGGGCTGCTCCCGGTACTCACAGATCGCCACTACCCCTTCAACACGCACCTCCCATCAAGTGCGGAGACGAACCGAATACCGGATTTATATACGAAACTGTATCGTATCGTATATCTTAGGATTGCTGCCCCTGGCAAAGACGTGCGAAGGAAGGTTCCTGATGAAGTTCCGCGGTCCGCTGATCGCGCTGACCGTCTTCATGGCGGTCGCGCTGGCGCTAACGTGGCTGGTGTACGCCACGCTGCGCCGGGATGTATCCGGCGGCACCACATCGTATTCGGCGATCTTCTCCGATGCGTACGGGCTGCGCGAGAGCGATGACGTCCGAATGGCAGGCGTGCGCGTCGGTCGCGTCGAGAAGATCGAGCTGGTCAACAACAACCAGGCCAAGGTCGACT
>NZ_VTHB01000003.1 GCF_009729205.1 Mycobacteroides sp. CBMA 271
TCGACCACGCTCAACTCCCTCATTCAGGGAGTGTCAAGGATCAACCGAAGTAGATGTAAAGCATCCGCCGAAACACTGTCGCCCATCACCCGAAGACGAAACGTCAAGCATCACCCGACGTCATACAGGCTCGAAGTGCCCTCGGCAGGATTCGAACCTGCGACACCGGCTTTAGGAGAGCCGTGCTCTATCCCCTGAGCTACGAGGGCGGGGACCTGTGTGAATAGGTGTCTAAAACTCTAACGGGTCGGCGGGGGTGGTTTGTTCGCGGTGTATGGGTGAGTCGTAGCCGGTAGGAAACTGCCCCACTGGTGGTGTGCGTGTTGTTAGGGGCGCTTCTTGAGGCGTAGCAGTAGGTCGGACGGTTTGAGGGTGAGCGTTTCTGAGACCTGCAGCTGGTAATCCGGGCGTGGTTCGAGGTCGTACTGGTGCAGGATCGCGGCAAGGGTGATCAGGATTTCGTGCTGAGCGAATTGACGGCCGATGCACGCGCGTGCGCCGACACCGAAAGGCCTGTGGATATGCGTGGGGAGCTTGCGGCGGTTCTCGCTCAAAAAACGGTCGGGGTTGAACTGATCGGCGTCAGGGCCCCATGACGGATGGCGTTGGGCAGCCAGCAGATTCACGAAAACCCATTCGTTCTCCTTGAAGGCGTAGGCGCCACCTCCGATGGTGTTGTTGCACTTGGCTTGCCGGAAGTAGCCGGGGGCGACGGGCCATAGGCGCAGGGTCTCGTCGACAACCAGACGCAGGTAGCGCAGTTTGGCGATCTGGTCGAACTGGAAGTCGGGGAAGGTGCGTTCGGGCCAGCTTTCGTTGACTTCGGCGCGGGCCTTGGCGGCGATCTCTGGGTGAGTGGACAGGAAGTGCAGCGCGAATGCGATTGCGTTGGCTGAGGTTTCGCTACCGGCGACTAGGAAGGTGAGGATCTGATTACCGATGTTGTTGTCGTCGAGCGTCTCCCCGGTGAGAGGATCCGGGGAGGTGAGCATGATGTCGAGCATGTCGGGGATTTGCCCGGTGCGCGGGTTAGCGCGGCGTGTTTCGATGATCGTGTCGACTTCGGCGCGGATGAACTTCTTGTCCGCGTCATGCTCGCGCCGGCGGGCGCGGCCGAAGAGCTGCTCGTAGAAGGGGATGGAGTCGGTGCGCCGGTTTGCGTAATGCAGCTCGCGCAGAACTGCTTTGATGAAGTTGTTCTCGCGGGGATCGGTCAGGCTGCTGAATCTGTAGCCGAATCCGGCGCGGCTGATGATTTCGATGGTGAGCCGGTTGGTGTCGGCGGGTACGTCGATCCAAGTTTCACCGTCGGCGTGGGTGTCCCAAGCGGCGATGAGCTCGCGGACCGTGTCGGTAATGCTGGCGTGGTAGTTGGTCATCGCCTCCTTGGTGAAGGAGGGGACGAGGATGTCATGGGCCTTGCGCCAGTTTGGTTCGTCGTTGTAGGCGGTGAACATGCCGTCGCCCGCGAGGCTGCGTATCTTGTGCAGCGTCGGGCCGACGTTCTTCTCCCAGAACTCCTCATTGTTGATGTCCTCGATCAGTTCTGGGCCGTCGACCACGATGACGGGAAAGTCGCCGATGCGCTGTTCAAAGATGCCGTTGTGGCGGCGAGCTTCCTCGGTGAGGCCCTGGACGGGTCTGGCGAAGTCGACGCTGACAAGGTCGCCGAGTATCGGCAGCCGGAACCGTGGGTGAGGCAGCGACCGCGCGGCGTGGGTGGCTGTGCGCGTATCTGTCATCGTTGTTCACCTTTGCGTTCGGGGGTGGTGAGTTCGGGTTGTGCCGCGGCCAGCAGAGATATGTAGGCCCGCGCCGGTTGCCACCAGCGTGAGAGTGCGAGCAATTCATCTGTTTCTTCGGCGAGGGTCGTGGACCGGGACTGCACGATCTGGCTGCCAGCCGCGGATGGTTGGACGCCGGATTCCTTGGCGCGCGCTGCGGCTGCCAACTGCAGGGCATATGCGGCCTCTGTCTTCTGCTCGGGCGGCACGGCATACTTGCGCAGGAATCGGTCCAAGCATTCGGGGCTGAGATCGGTGGAGTGAGGGCGCAACCTCAAGATAGCGTCGCGGATCTGGACGGTTGTTTGGTGCAATTCCAACGCTGTCTTGCGGCGCGCCGGACTATTGATTGCGATCTCGAAAGCCGAGTCGGGCACCGCTTCTGTCATGTCTGCGCGCAGCTGCTGCAGCTGGCGCCAGTCACGGCTATGGGTGTCCCAGCCTAGATGGGCGACAGCGGCCAACGCGATGGGTATGGCCGCCACGGCGGCGGCGCCGGTTGCCTCCCAGAAAAAGATGTAGGCGTGCTTGTCGAGCCGGTAATCCAGGGAATGGACCCAGCCGATTTCCTCGAGAAACTCAAGAGCCATAGCGATCAACGTGGTGGTTCCGATCGCCGCCCCGATCGTCCCAATGGATCCCGCAACTAGGCGTTCCCGGGGCCTGGCTTCGGGCCGCCGGAACTCATGCACGCACATGTTGAGCATCTGCGCTGCCAGTGCGACCGGCAATACCGCGTACAGGCCCCAGGCGATGACGTTATCCCAGCCGCCGGCTACCTCGAGTAGCTGGTCGCTGGCGCGTGCCCGCGTGGTGACAAGAAAGAATGCCGCGGCCAAGATTAGGGCCCCACCACGGTGATACCGGTGGCGTCGGCGAGTCTCTTCGGGGGAGAGCCGCGCCCACAAGGTGATGAAGCCCATGAATTCTGCGGCCATGAAGAACACCAGTACTAACGACAGGTGCTGGGCCATGGTGACGGTCATGACCGCGGCGCGCTTCAGCAGTTGCTCAACAGCATGCTCGCGCAGCAGCTGTGCCATGAACATGAGCAGCAAGGTGTTGTTGAAGTAGTTGTCGTACAGAGTCTTGTTGAACCACTTGTAGCGCAAGGCAATTACTGCTGCCATGGCGGCGATAAGCGGCCAGGCGATCCAGGCTGGAACCGATGACGTCATCGGTCGTTCTGAAAAAACACGCTGTGCATCATCGAGCCGCTCTTCTCTTTCTCGCGGCCAGCGATCATTAGCAGATTGGCGAAGGTCTCGGCCTCGCGCTCCTGCTCGTTGGCGAAGTCGCTGCGGCCGAGCACTGCACGCACAGAGTCGACGCTGATGTCAGGCAGGATATTTCGGAATAGCGCCGAGGCGGTTTCCGGTACAGGCTGATCGATGTGAGTGCGGTCGTGCCCCAGCACCATGTGCCCGATTTCGTGGCGCACTATCTGATCAATGTGGTAATTCGAGGTGCTGCGTTCGTGCAGGATCACGTCATCGTGCTCACGTACGAGCCATAGCCCGCACGGACTGCCCGCTAAACTAGCGGTGTCCGTGGCTATGAGATGGATTGGGCGGCTGCGTTGTTCAGCAAGGTTGGCGATGAACCTCTCCCGGTCCCATGGCACGGGGATGGGGAGTTCCCGGGCGATGGCGAGCATCTCTTCATTCGATAGCGCCATAACTCACCTGCCTCGGTTTGTCGATGCTTCATCGGGTGGCTCGACGGGTGGGAGTTGTTCGAGCGCGCGGGCCCGATCAATCAGGGCGGCGACGTTGACCAGAGCTTGCGGGGATAGCCCTGCAGCCCGCGTGGCGATATCGCGGACACCCGCGTCACGCAGGACGCGCAGCATCCCAAGCTGGGACTTGATCCGCTCGTCGGTGCCGGATTCGATGAGATAGCCGGCGGGGACGCCGAAGTACTCGGCTATCGCCCGCAGGTTTACGACCGAGATGTTGGTCTTCTTTCCCGAACGGATCTGCGATAGGTACTGCGGACTCAGGCTCACCCGAGTCTTTTCCTCAATCCCCTTGGCGGCGGCATAGTTTGACAGCTGAGGTGTTCCGGCCGCATGCATCGTTTCGAACAGCTCGTTTAGCTTGGCGGCAAGATCCGACCCGTCGATTTCGCTGGCGGGGTGCGCGGAGCGGTTCTTTTCCATGGACTCCCCAGTTTCAGTCTATGCACCCTGACGGAAACTGATATTACAGCAGCCGCGGTTCTCCGCATTCGCTGACGGCCACCGCTGTACTGGGCATTTGCAGCTGTTGAATACTGTGAGTTTCGCCTTGACGTGTCGAATGGAAACTGATATTTCTGTTCTGGCTGGCTAGGAAAGTTTTGCTGCCACCGCCAGCCCGGGACGCTAGCGGGACGCGGTGCTGCAGCCGAGGGTCGTCGAGGGGTCGACCATCGGTTCTGGGGTTCGCGTGAGCGTGGGGAGTCTCTTCTGCCCGGGTGAGCTTGCGCAGCTTTAGATGGGGTCGCTGCTGGAGTAGGCGTCCGATGTTTGTGGGCGCTCCCCGTAGCGCTGGGCGTACGCCTCGTGCTTGAGTGCGTTTTTCTCTCGGTTGACCATGTCGGCGAGTTTGGGATCCAAGCCGTGTGTGGCGAGCCGGTGGCGGCGCCAGATCTTGTTGAGCGCGTGCGTCATCAGGATGGCCCACACATAGATCGGCAACGTAATCGCGGTATGCAGCAGGAGGCCGCCGGGCAGAAGCCAGAGCGGGGCCAGGATGAAATGCGGCGGGATGACATATCGGATCATATGCCGGCGGACGGCTCCGGGACCCGACAGATCGTTGGCGACCCAGTCGCTCATGGTGTCTGGAAGGCGCCGCCCATATGAGTAGGCGATGTACTGCCATCTGGTGGGCCGGTCGGTGGCCATAAATAACTCCTGGGCGTCTGAATCAGCCCTGCTGATACACAGGTAAAGGCCCGGTGAGGGCCGACGGGAATTGTATCCCGAGGGCTCTCACCGGCTGTTGCCGCAGCGGTCTCAGCCGAACGGACAGGTCCCCGTGGCGCGTTCGGGCGCGGCAAAGGTATCCAGGCGATGGCTGTGATAGAAGGTCGCCAACTGCTCGTTCCGACGCGTCAACGATCGGGTGAGTTTGTCGTACTTACGTTGAGCGGAAGGTGATCCGTTGAGCCGCGACCGTGCCGCGTCGATGCGAATGTTGTTGTACAGCATGGGCTCTATGAGCAATCGATCGGGCGTCAGGCGCCACACCAACTGGAGTAGCCGTGTGTATAGCGCGAACTCGACATTGTGGTGAGGTTTGAGCTTGAACCCGATCATTTCGCGCAGACCCGGGTGCATGGCCTTGGCCGAGCACACTTGGATCATGCGTCCCGCGATAGGCCGAATGGTGAGCCAAAGGGGAAGGAGGGCTGGGCGCACCGCGGCGGGGAGCAGGAGCGTCGGCAGCGGTAGTCGCATCAGCCCGGCGAACTGCTCACGAAGAAAGCCGTTGGTCTGCAACCGGTTTTCCACCATGTCGTCGTAATAGTCGGCGAAGTCGGCGTAAGTCGCCGGAAGCTTTCCTTTCGCGCTGGGCAGTTCGAGGTCCTTGATCAGATACCGCTGATACTGGTACGCGGCCTCCTTTTCGGTGGGGGTCATCGCATACCCCGTGCAGTGCTGGAAGGACTCCAGCGTGGCGTTCATCGCGCTGGCGGCGATCCATATCCATAGCTCGGGATCCAATGCGCTGTAACGAATCCCCGCGTACTCGCCAACTCCTGTGCCTCGCACCGCGCGATGCTGCTCCTTGAGCCATTGCGCGGTGTCGGCCCGCTGTTGGCGATCACCGGTGAACAGTGTCAGTCCGCTGAGCGCACTCCGAATGCCGCGGTCGGTGAAGTTCTCACGGAACCGGCCCGAGCGGTCAACGGAGGCGGCTATCGGCATCACCGCCACCTCGTCGAACAGCACTCCGCCGAAGGCTCCGGTCAACGGACTGCCCAGGTGCTTGCGGAAGGCGGTCATGACGTGTGGACGTGTCCCGTCTGCGCGCAGGATCGCTGCGCCGTCGTCGAGGGAGTTTGGATCCAGGTCGCCGTCGTGGTGGGTGTCGTGCGGCAGTACATGCGTCATTGCAGCCTCCGTCGATGTTAGGAACTTACTTAAACGCTAACATTGCAACACTGGATTGGGAAGGGACTCTGCGTGAGAGACTGAGCTGTGTCCGCAGATCCGGATCCGACCGGCGACCGCATCCTTGAGGCCGCGCTGCAGACAATGATCAGCTTCGGCATCCGGCGCGCCACGGTTGAGGAGATCGCCAGGCGTGCGGGTGTTTCACATATGACGGTGTACCGGCGCTGGCCCAACAAGAACGAGCTGTTGGTCGCGGTCTGGCTGCGCGAGGCGCAGACGGTGTTCGCCGCCGTCGACCGCGAGGTGGCCGCCTTGACCAGTCCCGAGGACAAGCTTGTGGCCGGCTTCACCGGAATCTACTGGTATGTGCACACCCACCCGCTCATGCGGCAGACGGTGGAGATGGATCCGGAGTCGGTGCTGCCTGTTCTCACCAGCGGGGCGGGGCCGGGCCTCGACATGGCGACCACCTACCTCGCTGGCCATGTGAGTCGCAGCGCCGGAGACATCGTCGACGATCCGTACGGCGTTGCGGAAATATTTGTGCGCCTGACTCATTCGCTTCTTTTGGCGCCCAGCGCCAGGCACGCGCTTGAGACGAAGGAGGATGCCGAGCAGTACGCGCGACGGTACATCCTGCCCATCGCGCGGGCATTGGTCCCGACGCCGAGCCAAGAGGCGGCGAGCCTGCGCTGAGCGCGCGATTTTGCGCCGTCGACGATCTGAAGGCAGCCTCGGCGCGGCTCGTGCCAGACCGAGGCGCGTGCTTCGGCCGGTGTGCGCGGCGGGCCGACTAATGTCTAGGCCACTGACCACACCTTGGGGGTAGCGGATGGATATGGATATCGGAGCGGGCTCACCGGCGGCCGAGGGCTCGTCTGACGCCGCGGACACCGCGCCGCTGCCGGTCCTCAATGCTCTTCCGGGGATGTCGTCGGATCCCGGGCCGTTTGCGCCGCCTGCGTACGACTACGAACAGCCTCCGTTCATGGAGCAGCCGATGTCGCCGGAGCCCTACGCGGCTGGCCTCGGGACGCCGCCGTCCGCGGCGGCGAGCAGTCCATACATGCAATGGCCGAGCCACGAACTCTTCGGCGATACGACGCCGTCCGAATCCACGCCCGCGGCTTCGCAGCCGACGCCACCGGCTCTACCGTCGAGATCGGTTGATTTCTCCTCCTGGGAGGACAAACCCGAAAGAAGCAAGCGTCCGTTGATGATTGGTGGCGCGGCGCTCGCGGCGGTGGTTGTCATCGGGGGCGTCGTCGCCATATTCATGGGACGCGGCTCCGACGACGCTCCCGCGGACGCCACTGCGGCGCCGCAGACGCCGGTGTCCAGTCGGAACTCCGATGCGGAGAGTCAGCTGCTTTCCATGCTCCCCAACGGATACGCGCCGTCGGCGTGTAAGGCCGTCGAACCCGCCAATGAGGCAGTTGCACAAGTCAAATGCGGGCCCAATGACGACCCGGACGGCCCCAAGGAGGCCAGTTTTTCACTGGTGCGCAACAGGTCTGACCTTGCGGCAGGGCTGAGCCGCCTCACGAAGCGCAGCACGGTGGTGGTGTGCCCGGGAAAGATTCAGTCCCCGGGACCGTGGCGGCGTAACGCCACACCTGATCTGGTGAGTGGCACGGTGTTCTGCGGCTCCGTCCAGGGCCATCCAATGGTCGGATGGACAGATGAGGAGCGCCTGCTGCTCAGCGAGACCCGCTCGGGCGTGACGGGCCCGGCGCTTGACCAGCTGTACGCCTGGTGGGCATCGCACTCATAAACAAAAACCGTCGGCCGCGTGAGGCGGCCGACGGTCTTTGACGAGCTGTTTGAACTATCCCTCTGCGGGCGTGCCCTGGCTGACCGCTGGGCGCTGTCCGTGCGGGACGGTGTCGGCGGAGGCCGGAACCGCGGGCACGGCGGAAGCCGGCGGGTTGACGGTCTGTGGAGCGCCTTCGACGCCGGGAGCCGCGGGGGCCGGTACCGGTGCAGGAGTGGTGACGTTCAGCGGCGTGCCCTCGGCACCGGGTGCCGGGGTGGCAGGCGTCGGAGCCGGTGTCGGCGTCGCGGTCACCGGTGCCACCGTCGGGGTGGGTGTCGTGGCAGGCAGCTGCTCATCGACCGGGGTGCCCTGGCTGCCGGCGGGCAGCGGCGTGCCCTGGCTGCCGGCCTGAATGGCGGCCGGAACCGGGGTGGCGGTGGTCGGTGCGGTGCTGGTGGCCGGCGCCGGGTTGTTGCCCTGATGGGTCGAGCCTCCCGAACGCGTCGCGGGGGCCGCGGCGGGTGCTGCCTTCCAGGTGAGCAGATCCTCGTCGCCGGAGGTGTAGGTCACCGTCTCAGGGGCGGTACCGGTCACGTCGAAGTAGATCTTGCCGGTGGTCTTCTCGCCCTGTGACAGGGTTCCGGGGTTAACGCCCTGCGGAGTTGCTACCCCGTACAGCACCCGGTAGGACTCCCCGTCCTTGGCCTTCGCGTTGAAGTTGGCGACGATCGGAATGACGCTGCCTTCGATGGCCTCGTCGGTGGCGGTGGCCTCCCACAGCGTGCCCTTGGGCTCGTACGACAGCTGATCGGTGCTGACCTTGAGGTCGCTGATGGTCCAGGCCTGCACGACATCGCCGTTGGTGAGGCGACCCTGCTGACCCAGCGAGGTATCGGCTCCGGCGGTCGGCATCAGGGCCAGTCCGGTGGCCGCTGCGGCAGCGGCCGCCGCGGCGAAAATAGGCAGATTGAGCTTCACGATGGTGATCTCCTTGACGTCCAAATTGCTCCCCCCAGCGGGGACGGTCTGTGGGTAAAAATAACAGGTCTGGGTGCACCATCGTCGCCCGAAGTACACGATTGCCATACGGTTAAGAACATGACGGTTGATTCCACCGGTCACCAGGGGGCCGCGCCGGAGCCAGGGGACTGGCCGCCCGACGCACGTACGTTCACGATCCGCGCTGGCGTGGACGATTCTGCGCCAAGTCTGGTCGCCGAACTTCCTATCACCGCAACAGAACTCGGCATGCTGGACGGGGACGCCGACCACCCGGTGCAGTTCTGCAGCGTGCTGCTGGAACCGCCCGTCAAGCACCGGTTCGACGTGTCCAATGCCGCGCGATACGAGCTGGAGTACTGCGACCGGGATGATGACGGCGATTTCTTCATGGTGCACGTTGCGCTGCTGGGTCCTCGGCGCCCCGGGGTTTCGCTTGCGCCCGGAGCCCGCGATGTCCTCGTCGATATCGCCTACGTCGTCGACCTATCTCTGGAAGAGGACGGTGTTCTCAACCCGGCCAAGGTCGATTGGGCGGGCGGGGCAATCGTCGATGTTGCTGGTGAGATGCCGCCGGACCCACCGGTGGTCCCGGAGAAGCCCGCGGACCGGCCCCCCGCCGCCGACCCCGTGCCGTCGGCCGACCAGGCAGCGACTCCGGCCGAGCCGGGGAGCCCGGGAAGCTCGGAATGGATTCGTGAGCAGCTCGACGTGCGCATCGCGGTGCTCGGCCGCCTCGCGGGGGAAGTGGCAATCTCCGAGGTGCCGGTGCCCACTGAACTGGCCAAGGGCGAGCGTCACTCCAACACCGCGCCGCAGTATGTGCTCGACGGTGCCCAGTTTTGGTACCACACACGTGACCCGAAGAAGGGTTTCCTCTGGAGGACTACGACCAACCCGAACGAGCTCATCTACTGGTGCATCGATGATGTGGCCAGGGGATTGGCATGGCGGTGGACGCAGCAGGCGGCCACCTACAAGACGATGCCCCCGGCCATGGCGCAGCGCACGCTGTGGGCGCCCTATTGGCAGCTGCTGATGAATGCGCTCGACACCAAATGGGGTGCCATCACGGGCCGCAACATCCGCAGCCTGCTGTGAACGGTCACCAGCGGTAGTCGAGAAACTTCCCGTCGAGGGTCAGCACCACCCGGTCGCCGTCGGGGTCCGAACGACGTGCGATGTCGACCTTGAAGTTGATGGCGCTCATGATGCCGTCGCCGAATTCCTCGTGGATGGCTTCTTTGATCGCCGGGCCGTAGACGCTGAGCGCCTCGTAAAGCCGGTAGATCGTCGGGTCGGACGGCGCGACACCATCGAGCGTGCCGCGGTAGGGCTGGGCGCGCAGCGCCGTGGTGGCCTCAGGCTCCAGGTCGAGAAGCTTGGCCACCTTCGCGGCCTTTTGCTCGGGCACCGGGTGTTGTCCCAACAGTGCGGCGATGGTCCAAATCAGTGGTGAGTCAATCGCTTCCGCGATCTGCTGCCACGTCAGATTCTTTTCGACGCGGCGGGCGGTGATGAGTTCTGCGGCTTCGTCCTTCGTCATGGTGTTAGACAAACAGACGCGGGAGTGGGGCGCAAACTAGTGCCGCCACAGGCTTTTCTGGACGTCACGTTGGTAGTAGTTCATCGAATGTTCTCCGTTGACCGCCCAGAGAATGGCCACGATCACGAGCAGAGGGGCAATCAACATCATTGGGTCGTGCCACATGATGGTCTCCCTAGTATATCGATCGGTCTACTGCTGATTGCAGCATGTATACCGATCGGTGTACATGGGAGTGTGACAGACGTCACACCTGAAGCTCCGGCGGGGTGAAGGCCTATTCCGTGGCCAGGGTGCCCGCGGCCAGCGCGGCGGTGTTGATGCTGGTCAGCACCTGGTGCAGGTGCTCGAGTTCGGCGAGCTCGACGCCCAGGCGTGCCACCACGGCCCCCGGGACCTTGAGTGCCTCCCGGCGCAGCGCGGCGCCCTGTGTGGTCAGGGTGACATGCGTGGTGCGCTCGTCGGCGGCGCTACGCGGCCGGGTGATGAGCCCGAGTGTTTCGAGCCGCTTGAGCATGGGGGAGATGGTCGCCGAATCCGTTTGCAACAGGGCTGCTATTTGCTTGACGGACAAGGCTTCCGGGCTGGACGCAGGGCTCGCCTTGGCGTGATCCCAGAGCGCCAGCATCACAAGATACTGCGGGTGAGTGATCCCGAGGGGCGCCAGCAGAGGGCGGTAGATCGCGAGCACCGCACGGTTGGTGACGGCCAGTGCGAAGCACACCTGCCGTTCCAGGGCTAGCGGGTCGATGTCCTCCGAGACTGCGGTCATGCTCACACTCTAACAGTTGGTTAGTGCACTAATTATTAGTCTACAATCTAGTTATGCCCGCCGATCGTCCGAACGTTCTTCAGTACATCGCCTACTGCTACGGGCGGCGTCTGCCTGATTCGATGAAGGACTGGGTCGCCCGTGACCTGGCGGGCAAGGGGGCGGTGCGACGGCACATCTTCAGGTGTGCAATCCCGCCGCTGTTCATCCTCGGGCCGTTTTGGCTGCTGCCCGCCTCGCTCTACGTGCACCTGGAGATGACGGTGCCCATCTACGTGTGGGTGCTGATCATGGCGCACGCGCTCAACAAAGTGTGGCGCAGGCACCGCCTGGTTCAGCACGATCTAGATCCGGGCCTTGTCGATGTGCTCAAGCGTCAGAAAGATGCGCATATCCACGAGGACTACGCACGGCGCTTCGGGCCACGTGATCCGTCGGGTAGGAACTCGAGCAGCGGTCCCATCTAGCGGCGAGCCAGATAGCTGCCGATGACGACGGTTCGCGGGCCGGGCCGGGCTTGGCGCCGGTGCCGACAGTGCGGGCGGTGACCTCGAACGGCGACCTGTCCACGGGTGTGTCCATGGCTCATGGCGAAAAACTTTGGCCGACAACGCATCTGGCCGTTCAAGCGCCGGCGCGGACGTTGATCTCGTTGGCGTCAATGCGGGTGTCGAAGGCAGCGCTCACCAGACCGCAGCGCACTTGTAGTGCCAGCTCAGTCGACGTCGAGGCGCCGGCTATCCAAGGGGCGGCCGACTAGATCAGTCCCAGTCGCCGTGCTTCCAGTGGCCCTTGCCCCAGCCGCGTCCGCGATCGCCGCGCCAGCCGCGGTCCCAACCACGATCCCAGCCACCGTCTGCACAGACGGTGACCCGGGGATAGGTGTCTACGGAGCCGCAAAGGTCTGGATCGGCCTTTGCGGGGGTTGCAGAGGCGATTCCTCCAATGAACAAACCGCTAGCAACGACTCCAATTGCCAAGGCTGAGGGCAGGATTCGTTTCATGTCTCACAGCGTACTCCCAGGAGAAACTAGTTCGCAAGGGTAAGGAATATGAGCACTGCGTTGAGCGCGGTGATGAGGGCGGCAATGAGCCAGCCGAGCATCGTCGTCACACGATGGTTCACGTCCGTGCCCATCAGCAGGCGGTCACTGGTCAACCGGATCAACGGAATGAGGGCAAAAGGTATGCCGAACGACAGCACCACCTGCGATACCACCAGCGCGCGGGTGGGATCGATACCGGTCGCGAGGACAGCGAGCGCGGGTAGCAGGGTGACCAGCCGCCGCGTCACGATCGGGATCGAACGGCGCAGCAGACCTTGCATGATCATCGCGCCCGCATAGGCGCCCACCGAAGACGATGCGAGCCCCGAGGCCAGCAGGCCGATCGCGAACAGCAGCGCCACGGTCGGGCCCAGGCTGTCTCGGACCGCGGCATGGGCGCCTTCGATGGTGTCGACACCGTCGCGTCCCTGCAGATTCGTCGCCGCGACCAGCAGCATTGCCATGTTGACGGCCCCGGCGAAGATCATCGCCAGGCTCACGTCCCAGCGGGTGATGCGCAGCAGCCTGCGCCGCGGTTCACCTTCCTCGGGGTGTCCATGCCGGTCCCGGGCCAGGCCGGAGTGCAGGTACACCGCGTGCGGCATGACCGTCGCGCCCAGCATCGCCGTCGCCAGCATCAGACTCTCGGCGCCCTGGAAGTGGGGGATCAGTCCCGCGACGGCCGCGCCGAGCGGGGGCGGCTGCACCACGACGCTGGCCAGGAATCCGATCGCGATGATCGCCAGCAGCGCCGAGATCACGTACTCGAATGAACGCTGCCCCCGCCTGTCCTGCACGGCCAGTAGCACCATCGAGACCACTCCGGTGATCATGCCGCCGATGAGGAGCGGTAGGTCGAATAGCAGATAAAGCGCGATGGCCCCACCCACAACCTCGGCCAAATCTGTTGCCATGGCCACTAATTCGGCCTGTATCCAATAGGCGATTCGGGTTGGTCGTGACATGCGATCACCGATAGCCTCGGGCAGCGACTGTCCGGTGACGAGGCCGAGCTTGGCCGAGAGGTACTGCACCAGCCCGGCCATCGCATTGGCGGTGACGATCACCCACACCAGCAGGAAGCCGTACTTGGCCCCGGCGCTGACGTTCGAGGCGACGTTCCCGGGGTCGACATAGGCGATGGCGGCGACGAACGCGGGCCCCAGGAGGTAAAACCCCTGCAGTGGTCGCGCCTGCTTCTGCCGCTCCAGCACACGCGCCTCCTGTTTAGGTACCCGAATGGAAAAGTTAGAGTACCCGAAACTTTCTGGCGCGGCGAGACCCCTCGGATGGTCGGACCGGGCCGCCTTAGTTGGTGCTGGCCTTCTCGGCCTGACGCTTCTTGACGCTGGCCTCCAGTGCGGCCAGCAGATCCGAGACGTCGGTGGCGTCGAGCTCGGTGGGCGTGTCCTCCTTGGTGAACGCCTCGCCGCCTTCGAGCTTGGCCTCCACCATCTCCAGCAGCTGTGATTGATAGGTGTCGTTGTATCGGCTCGGATCGAAATCGTCGGCCATCGAGTCGACCACCTGACCGGCCATCGACAGTTCCGCCGGTTTGATGGTCACCTCGTTGTCCAGCACCGGGAAGTCGGGTTCACGAATCTCGTCGGGCCACAACAGCGTGTGGATGATCATCACCTGGCGCTTACCAAAGTCTTTGACCCGCAGTGCCGCAAGTCGCGTCTTGTTGCGCAGCGCGAAATGCACGATCGCTACCCGCTCGGTCTGCGCCAGTGTCTGAGCTAGCAGCACATACGATTTCGATGACTTGCTGTCCGGCTCCAAGTAGTAGCTCTTGTCGTACATCAACGGATCCAGTTCGGCGAGGGGCACGAACTCCAGGACTTCGATCTCGCGACTCGACTCGGCAGGCAGTGTTGCCATGTCCTCGTCGGTGATCACGACCGTGCGGCCGTCCTCGGCCTCGTAGGCTTTGTTGATGTCCCGGAATTCGACGATCTCGCCGCATTCCTCGCAGGTGCGCTTGTAGCGGATCCGACCGTTGTCCTTGTTGTGGACCTGATGGAACTTGAGATCATGGTCCTCGGTCGCGCTGTATACCTTGACAGGGACGTTCACCAGCCCGAAGGCGAGGGAGCCCTTCCAGATGGAACGCATACCGCAAGTATGGCCCACCCAGCCAACCGCGGGACCTTCTGTGCGCTTGAGTAATGCGGAAAAGGTGCTGTACCCGATGAGTGGGACCACTAAATCCGACATCTTCGGCTACTACACCGCGATTGCGCCATTCATGCTGCCGCATATCGCGGGACGCCCGGTCACCCGCAAGCGCTGGCCCAACGGCGTTGACCAGCCGTCATTCTTCGAGAAGGACTTGGCTTCATCGGCACCCGATTGGCTGCCGCGGCGGCGCATCGAGCACAAGTCCCGTTACGTCACGTACCCGTTGATCGACACCTCGGTTGCGCTGGCCTGGATCGCGCAGCAGGCGGCGCTGGAGGTGCACGTGCCGCAGTGGCGCTTCCTGGGCGAAAACCCGGGCCCCGCAACCCGGTTGGTCTTCGATCTGGACCCCGGCGAGGGGGTGAGCATGTCGCAGCTGGCGACCGTCGCCCGCGCGGTACGCGATGTGCTGGACGATATCGGCCTGACGACCTTCCCGTTGACCAGCGGGAGCAAGGGGATTCACCTGTATGTGCCGCTGGCGCAGCCGGTCAGTTCATCGGGTGCCGTCACCGTCGCGAAGAAGGTTGCGGTTCAGCTGGAGCAGGCGATGCCGGACCTGGCGACCGCGACGATGACACGGCAGCAACGCGGCGGCAAGGTGTTCGTCGACTGGAGTCAGAACAGCGGTTCCAAAACGACGGTGGCCCCGTACTCGCTGCGCGGTCGCCACGCGCCAACCGTTGCCGCGCCGCGCACCTGGGCGGAGCTCGACGATCCTGAACTGCGCCAGTTGCGCTTTGACGAGGTGCTGGTGCGTGCCGAACGTGACGGCGACTTGTTGGCGGGATTCGACGACGCGAAGTTCATCGAAGATCGGCTCTCCACGTACCGCAGCATGCGTGACCCCGCGCGAACCCCCGAGCCCGTGCCCGCCGTCAAACCGGAAACAGGACAGAACAATTCGTTTGTCATCCAGGAACATCACGCTACCGCGCTGCACTTCGACTTCCGACTGGAGCGCGACGGGGTGTTGGTCTCGTGGGCCGTTCCCAAGAATCTGCCGATGGAACCGTCGGTCAACCATCTCGCGGTGCATACCGAGGACCACCCATTGGAGTACGGCACGTTCGAGGGCTCCATTCCGAAAGGGGAGTATGGCGGCGGCGAGGTGACTATCTGGGATTCGGGCACCTACGACACCGAGAAGTTCATCGATCCCCGCGACGATTCCGAAGCCGCAGGCGGGCAAAAGGGAGAGGTCATCGTCACCCTGCATGGCACGCGAATCTCGGGGCGATACGCGCTGATCCGAACCAACGGCAAGCAGTGGCTTGCCCATCGGATGAAGGACCAGCGGTCGCCCGCCACGATGCCGGTCGGCCTGGCGCCGATGTTGCCGACCACCGGATCCGTCGCCGGCCTGGGTGCTGACGAATGGGCCTTCGAAGGCAAGTGGGATGGTTACCGGCTCATTCTCGAGTGTGACCGTGGGCAACTGCGGGCGCTGGCGCGCAGCGGACGTGATGTCACCGCGGAGTTCCCCGAATTGCAGCGGATCGCCCATGAATTGGCCGACCATCGTGTGGTTCTCGACGGGGAGGTGGTGGTGCTGGACCCGAAAGGGCTGCCGAGCTTCACGCTGCTGCAGAACCGGACGCCCGGCGCACGGACGCAGTTCTGGGCATTCGATCTGCTGTACCTGGACGGAAAATCGTTGTTACACACCAAGTACCGTGATCGGCGCCGACTGCTCGACGTGCTGGGTGCCGGTACCGAATCGATGACCGTTCCGGAATCACTGAGCGGCGACGGTGCCGAGGCCCATGCGTTTTCTCAGTCGCAGGGATGGGAGGGCGTCGTCGCCAAACGGCTGGACTCCACGTACGCCCCGGGTCGCACGCAGTCATGGGTCAAGGCCAAGAATTGGAGCAGCCAGGAGGTCGTGATCGGGGGCTGGCGCCAGGGGCAGGGTGGGCGTAGCAGCGGGATCGGCGCGCTGCTGATGGGCATTCCGGGCAAAGACGGATTACGGTACGCCGGTCGGGTGGGTACCGGGTTCACCGAGAAGGAGTTGGCATCACTTAAGGCGCAGTTGGAGCCCCTCCACCGCGCCGAATCACCCTTCAATGCACCGCTTTCCGCGGTGGAGGTCAAGGATGTGCAGTTCGTCGAGCCGGTGCTGGTCGCTGAGGTCCGCTACGGGGACCGCACCCCCGGCGGGATTCTCAAACATTCCAGCTGGCGCGGATTGCGCACCGACAAGTCAGTTCGCGACGTCGAGCTCGATCTCGGCTAGCGGGTACGGCGGCGCGCCGACACCCGCGACCGAGAAATGCCCCCACGGGGTCTGTTCGGTGATGCGTCCCTGCGCGCTGGTCTCGCCGACGGTGATGGTGACCTGCGTGCCGCCCCTCAGCTCGCCTCCCTCGGGCTTGGCGAAAATGGTTCCCTGCCAATGGAACTTGCCGTCCAGTGGATTGAAATACCCCATCAGGCGCACCCGGGATTCGACGGTGAACTCGCCCGCGGTGATGAAGGCGATGCCGTCGAAGACGTCGTCGTCGTCCGCACTCACGCGACGAAACCTGTTCTGCGCCACATCCGTCGGGACACCCGGCCCATCAGGCCCATGTCCTCCATGAATCTGTGCAGCGGCGCGAAGCCGGTCTGCGAGGCCTCCTGGAAGGCGGGGTTTCGCTGCGCCAGGAGCTGGGTCTCTCGACCCGGGAGCCCCACGGCCTCGTACATCTTCTTGTTGGTCAGCAGGTACCGGAATATGGGTCCGCCCAGGCCGTTGGTGAGCCGCAGGATGGTCTTGACACGCCTCGGCGTCCGATCCAGGCGCTGCCGGATGCCGTCGCGTGCGAACTGGATGTGGCGGGCTTCCTCGGTGACGTGAATCCGCATGAGCCGCTGCACAAGTGGCTGCAGTTCGGGGTCGTCCATGATCTCGCGCTGCAGCGAGTCGAAGATCTCCTCGCCGATGAGGGCGGCGACCCAGAGCACGGGTCCCTTGAGTACCAGGGGCAGCAGGTTGGCCATCACTCGCTGGTACCACGGCATCCGATACGGCGGCAGTCCCGTCTTTTCGATGGCCTTGGCGAACATGGTCATGTGCCGTGTCTCGTCGCCGATTTCGGCGAGGGAGTACAGCGTCTCGTGGCTGGTGGGGTTGGCGTGCATCATCACGCGCAGCAGGCCTTGGTTCAGCATGTTCTCGAACCAGATGCCGGTGGAGAGCAGGTTCACCATCTCGTGTCGTGACAGTTCGATCTGCTCGGCTCGCGACATGTTGTTCCACACGTCTGTGCCGTACAGCGAGACAACCTTGGGTGGCAGGTAATACTTGTTCGGATCCAGCGGCGCATCCCAGTCAAGATCCACGATCGGCTGGTACGAACGCCGAACTGTGCCCTTGAGTAGTCGGTCGGCGTACTCCTCACGAGTAGGACCGTTATTGAGGGTAGCGGTCACCGTTGACCATCCTTTCCGTTAGGATGTCAAACGTAAACGTTGCAGGTTGAGGCGTCAAGTGAGACGCGAAGTACCGCGTAGAACGCGTGGCGCACGAAGGAAGGCACCCATGAAAGTGAGCCGGTCGAGTCATCGCGGCCGTACCCGCGACCACGGCGAGATCCGCCGCCGCATCCTGGATGCCGCAGAAGAGTGCTTGCTGGAGCACGGGTACGAGGCACGTCTGCACGCACTGATCGCTAAGAAGGCCGGCCTGTCGCGGCCCACCGTTTACAAACATGTGGGTGATCAGTCGGCGATCATCGAGGCCCTGTTCCACCGTGAGTTTCTCCGGTTCGGGGAACTGCTGGAGCCTGTCTTTGCCACCGCCAAGACTCCCCGCACCGGATTCATCGACGCCATCGTCCGCATTGTCCAGCACGGTCGCCACCATCCGTTGCTGCAGAAGGGTCTCAAGGAGAACCCCGAGCAGGTGTTGCCGTATCTGACGGTGAAGGCCCGCCCGTTCATCGATCAGACCACCACATTGCTGGCTCCGTACATCCGCACGATGCTCACCGAGGCGCAGCTGACCACCGTCAACGTCAAGGCCGCCGCCGAATGGAGCTTCCGGATTGCTGCCTCGCTGTTGGTGACTCCCGGCGTCGTGGAGACCCAGACCGACGAGCAGTTGGGCGATTTCATCGGCAATTTGCTCACCGTCTCGGCGATCACCGATCAGGAAAACGCACCGGTACTGGTCTCCAAGTCGGCAGCGTCCTAGCGTCGATGCGGCGGATTCGCGTCATCGGGATCGGCGCCGGCCATCCCGAGTACCTGACCGTGCAGGCCATCGCGGCGCTGGGCGAGGTGGACGTCTTCTTCGTTGCCGATAAGGGCGACACCAAGGACGATCTGGTCGAGTTGCGCCGTCACATCTGCGCGCGGTACGTCACCGATTCCGAGTATCGCTTCGTCGAACTACCCGATCCGGTGCGCGGTAAGGGGGAGTACCACGGTGCCGTGCGGCAGTGGCATGGCGAGCGGGCCGCTTTGTGGGGCAAGGCGATTGCCTCCGAGTTGCCCGACGGTGGCACCGGGGCCTTTCTGGCGTGGGGCGACCCGTCCCTCTACGACAGCACGCTTCGGATTCTCGATGCGATCCTCGATGACGACGCGGCCGCCTTCGAGTACGACGTGCTGCCCGGCATCACGGCCGTCTCCGCGCTGACTGCCCGGCACCGGATCGTGCTGAATGGTATAGGGGAACCGGTGCTCATCACGACGGGGCGTCGGCTGCTTGAGGAGTGGCCTCGGACTGGCAACGTCGTGGTGATGCTCGACGGTGATTGTGCCTTCAGGCAACTGGAGCCGTCGACTCAGATCTGGTGGGGCGCCTACCTGGGCACCGAGCATGAACTGCTGGTATCGGGGACCGTGGGAGAAGTGGGCGACCGGATTGCCGAGGTTCGCGCCTCCGCCCGGGCCGAACACGGCTGGATCATGGACACGTACCTCTTGCGTTCTGCAGACTGACCATATGCCCGAACTACCCGAAGTCGAGGCGCTCGCCGATCATCTGCGCCGTCACGCCACCGGGGCGACCGTCGGTAGGGTTGATGTCTCCGCGTTCTCGGTGCTCAAGACGTTCGATCCGCCGATCACTGCCCTATACGGCCAGACGGTGACGGGTGCGACGCGCTGGGGCAAATACCTCGGTCTGCAGGTTGGAGCCGCGGAGCCGGCGACATCCAGCCCTGGAGCCGCGGAGCCGGCGACATCCAGCCCTGGGCCGCTGTATGTCATCACGCATCTGTCGCGGGCGGGCTGGCTGCGTTGGTCGGATAAGTTGGCGGCGGCTCCCCTCAAACCGGGCAAGGGTCCCATCGCGCTCCGTGTGCATCTCGGAACACCCGGTGAGGCACCGGGTTTCGATCTCACCGAGGCTGGCACCCAAAAGCGGCTCGCGGTGTGGGTGGTCGAGGATCCCGCCACGGTGCCGCAGATTGCCTCGTTGGGTCCTGACGCACTCGCCTTGACCGCCGACGGATTGGCCGAGATCCTCTCCAAGACCACCGCACGGCTCAAGAACGTGATTACCGATCAGCGGGTGATCGCCGGGATCGGCAACGCCTACAGCGACGAGATCCTGCATGTCGCCAAGCTCTCGCCCTTCGCCGCCGGCAAGACGCTTTCCGAGGGTCAATTGACGGCGCTGTACGAGGCCATGCAGTCGGTGCTCACCGACGCCGTGCAGCGCAGCGTGGGGCAGCAGGCGGCAACTCTCAAGGGCGAGAAGCGATCCGGGCTGCGCGTGCACGCCCGCACCGGGATGCCGTGTCCGGTATGTGGCGACGTGGTGCGCGAGGTGTCGTTCGCCGACAAATCGTTCCAGTACTGCCCAACGTGTCAGACCGGTGGCAAAGTGCTGGCCGACCGTCGGCTCTCCCGGCTCCTCAAATAAAGTGGCCACGTGACGCGACAGAAGATCCTCATCACCGGAGCAAGCTCCGGCCTCGGCGCCGAGATGGCCCGCCAGTTCGCCGCGAAGGGGCGCGACCTGGCCCTGTGCGCCCGCCGCACCGAAGCGCTGGAAGAGCTCAAGGCAGAGCTGCTGGCCGCCAACCCGGGAATCAAGGTCGCAGTGCGACCGCTGGACGTCAACGACCACGACTCCGTGCCGGTGGTCTTCGGCGAGCTGCGCGATGAGCTCGGCGGCCTGGACCGTGTGGTTGTGAACGCCGGTATCGCCAAGGGCTGGCATCTGGGCGGTGGCAAGTCGTGGGCCAACATCGCGACCATCGAGACCAATCTCATTGGCGCACTGGTGCAGATCGAGGCGTCGCTGGCGCTTTTCAAAGAGCAGGGTGCAGGGCACCTTGTTTTGATCTCGTCGGTGACGGCGGCCAAGGGTCTGCCCGGCACCAAGGCCGCATACGCGGCCAGCAAGGCCGGGCTGTCCTCGTTGGGAGAATCGCTGCGCGCCGAATATGCCAGCGGTCCAATCAAAGTCAGCACCATTGAGCCCGGCTACATCCAGACGGACCTGAGCGCGAAGTCGCCCACCACGCCGATGATGGTGGACACCAAGACCGGTGTGACGGCGATGGTGGACGCCATCGAGAGGGAGCCCGGCCGTGCCGCAGTGCCGCGTTGGCCGTGGGCGCCGGTGACGCTGATCATGCGCATGATTCCGCCTCGCTTGGCGGGCAAGCTCGCCTAACCGGCGTCAAGGTTCTCACGTGGGACTTTGGCCCCGCATGGGATGCTTCATCTATGGGCGATGAAGACAAGCGGAACGCTTCGGTCACGGTGGATTACGCCGCCGAACTCGATGAACTCGCGAGCCTGCGTGGCGGTATTGCACGCAACAAAGAGGCCAAAGATGCCTGGAAACAGGGCTATCCGTACGATGAGAAGCTGAGCCGCAAGGAGTACGAGAAGACCAAACGCACGCTACAGATTGAGCTGCTGAAGCTGCAGTTGTGGGTCAAGGAGCACGGCGAAAAGATCTGCATCATCTTCGAGGGCCGTGACGCCGCGGGCAAGGGCGGATCGATCAAGAGGTTCACCGAGCACCTCAATCCCCGCGGTGCCCGTGTGGTGGCGCTCGAGAAGCCGACCTCGGTGGAGCAGACGCAGTGGTATTTCCAGCGCTACACCGCGCACCTGCCCAGCGGTGGGGAGATCGTCCTGATGGACCGCTCCTGGTACAACCGGGCGGGCGTCGAGCGCGTCATGGGGTATTGCACCCCCGCTCAATGTGCTGAATTCCTGCGTGAGGCACCGGAATACGAACGCATGCTGGTGAATTCGGGGACGCACCTGGTCAAGCTGTGGTTCTCGGTGAGCAGGAACGAGCAACTCGCACGGTTCGCGGCCCGACGTACGGATCCCGTACGCCACTGGAAGCTGTCGCCCACCGACCTCGCTTCCCTCGATAAGTGGGACGACTACACCGAGGCCAAGGAAGCGATGTTCTTCGACACCGATACCGAGTTCGCGCCGTGGACGGTGGTCAAGAGCAACGACAAGAAGCGCGCCCGGCTGGAGGCGATGCGCCACGTGTTGTCGCAGTTTGACTACGACAACAAGGACGCGAAGGTCCTGGGCACGCCGGATCCGCTGATCGTGGGACCGGCGTCGGCGGTCTTCGAAGAGGGTGAGAGGGCGGGTTCGCGCTAGGTGGAGTTATCTCTCACCAGTCTTCGGTATCGACCCATTCGAAGTACCCACTGCCGGTGATGGATTCGTCCTTCCAGCGGCCCGTGTATGTGTACGCCCCCACGTATCCGTTGCCGTGACCGTACCGAGGTGGTGAATCGACGGTGGCCACCAGCTCGGCGACATCGGCAATCGTCCAGCGCATTCGTGCGGGCATCCGCATGGCCCGACCCGCGCGATCGACCTGCGATTCAGCCCATTCGAGGACATCGAAACGCACATCGGAGTACACCTCGGCCCGCTTGCCAGCGGTCCGGATGTACGCGAGCTTGCACGCGGTGACGCCCAGTGCGCGCACGTCGGTGAGGAGCAGTTGGACGTCCTCCGCGATGTTGATGATCTGGTAGGTGAAGAAGTCGACGGGCAGCTTGGCTGATGGTGGCAATACGCGAGAGGTGAAGGACTGTGGGGAAACACATTTCGCGTACTCCACGGTGCCAGTCCCGGAGATCTTCGTTGTGCCGTTGGCGTCTTCGATGGACCCGCTGTACGGGGCGAGCAGGCTCACGTGTTGATAGATCGGAGAGTCGACAAACCAGGACGCCTGCGGCTGTACATCCAGTTGTAGATGTACGCCGAATGATTCGTACCTTCCCGTGACCGTAAAGGTGGGGAAGTCATTCTCGATGGTCAGGTTCGTCCCCCACCGCAAACGCCGTCCATCGGTGCTGAACTCGCAGTCGTTGTCGATGTCGTAGGCGGCGTAATGGTGCTGGTCGGCGTACGCGGTGGAGCTGAGCACGGTGGCGTTGCGGCGGCAGTCCGCCGACGCGACCACGCCGTTGTCGAAACACCGGACGCCGGTGGGGCCGATGAAGGTCATAGTGTTGAGATAGCGCCAGGGTGCAGGCAGATCTGGGAGGAATACCCCGTAGTGCGTCCACGACCAGAGGCGAGAATCATCATGCGGCAACATCATTGATGCCCGATCGAACGGCAGGGTCGAGTTGGGGAGCCGTTTGTCGACGCGTGGCGCGAGTCCTTCGAGTAGTACCCGGCTAGCTGTCTTCCACATGGTGTCCTCGTCTGTTCGCGCGGCGAGCACGGCTCTTGTCGCGGCTTCCGGAAGTCTCGGCAGTGATGTACCGTCAGCCTATATGACTCAATCGTAAATTAGCGATCGGTCAATTGGTAAGGGTGGTCTGATGACACGCTCGTGGTGGGGCTGGGGATCGGTCTCCGATGCGGTCACGGGAACCGAAGCGGATCGGCTGGAACAGCGGATTCGGGCCCTGCTACCCACCGCGGACCTCGAGGCTCACGTACCGCCGTCCATCGAGTCGTTTCAGCTGGGCGCGCCGCGCATCCAACCACCGGCCGCACTGGTCGGTATCGCCAGCGCCGATCACACCGACCGGATTGCCCACAGCCACGGGCAGGCTTTTCGGGATGTGGTGCGCGCCCTGCGCGGACAGTTATCCGCGGTGCCGGACCTGGTGATGCGGCCGGAGTCGGAGGTGCAGGTTTCCACAATCCTGGACTGGTGCACCACCTCTGGGGTTGCGGTGATTCCCTTCGGGGGCGGGACCTCGGTGGTGGGAGGCGTCGAACCGCGTGGCCTGAACGATTACCCGGGTTGTGTGAGTATGGATCTCGGTGCACTGAACCAGGTACTGGAGGTCGACACAGTCAGCCGGGCGGCGCGTATTCAGGCCGGTGTGTTGGGGCCCGCGCTGGAGGCCCAGCTTCGACCGCACGGCTACACCTTGCGGCATTTCCCGCAGTCCTTTGAATTCTCGACGCTTGGCGGATGGTTGGCCACCCGGGCGGGTGGACACTACGCCACGCTGTACACCCACATCGACGATCTGACCGAGTCGATGCGGGTGATCACCCCGCAGGGCATCTGTGAATCGCGACGCCTGCCCGGCTCCGGTGCCGGCCCATCTCCCGATCGCCTCTTTCTCGGCTCCGAGGGCACGCTCGGCGTCATCACCGAGGCGTGGATGCGCATTCAGGAGCGGCCTCGCTGGCGTGCTCGAGCCGCGGTCAATTTCGCGGACTACACGGCGGGAGTTCATGCCGTGCGGATGCTTTCGCAGTCGGCCTTGTTTCCGACCAACTGCCGATTGCTCGACCCGATCGAGGCGATGATCAACGCCGGAGCTAGTACGGCCGTCCTGGTCCTCGGATTCGAATCGGCCGACCATCCCGTGACGACGCGGATGGAGCGAGCGGTCGAGATCTGCCGAGACCTCGGCGGCAGCCTCGATGATCCGGTCGCCTACGTGGACGCCGACGGAGCGAGCTCATCCGGCGGTGCTGCGGATGTCTGGCGATCGTCGTTCCTGCGGATGCCATATCAGCGGGATGCGCTGGCGGCGCGCGGCATGATTGCCGAAACCTTTGAGACAGCATGCACGTGGGATCGCTTCGCCGATCTGCGCGAGGCAGTCACCGATGCCGCGATGGACGCGATGCGGCAGGAACGAATCGCCGGCGTGATCACCTGCCGATTCACCCACGTCTACCCCGACGGCCCCGCGCCCTACTTCGGCGTTTATGCGGGCGGCGTGTGGGGAAAGACCGTGGAACAGTGGGATCAGATCAAAGCCGCTGTCTCCGAAGCAATTAACGATAATTCGGGAACGATCACCCACCACCACGCCGTCGGTCGCGACCATCGGCCGTGGTATGACCGTCAACGTCCCGAACCCTTCGCCGCCGCATTACGCGCCTCGAAGGCAGCACTGGATCCCGCGGGGGTTCTGAATCCGGGTGTGCTTATCGATCCCCGGGATGCGCCGTGACTGCTGAATCGCGTGACGTCGAGCGACCGCGGGCCGGAACGAAGGGCATGGCCCGGGAGGCGCGTGAACAACTGATCGTCGACGTGGCGACCCGGCACTTTGTTACCGCCGGACCTTCCGCGTCATTGACTGCGATCGCTCAGGACGCTGGCGTGTCCAAGGCGATGATCTACGCGTACTTCAGCAGCCGCGACGAGCTGTTGATCGCCTGCCTGGACCGTGCGGGCCACAATCTCACGAGGGCGGTCGGCGATGCGCAGCAGACCGTGCATCCTCCCAGCGACCAAGCGCTGCGCACGCTGGTCGCGCTTGTCGGCGCGATGGAAAATCATCGGTACGACTGGGAGTTGCTCCACCTGACTGGATTGCCGGACGGTGCACCCCAGGACACCGCCCGACGCTACCGAAAGATACTGAACCAGTACGGTTTCGACGGCATCGCGGGCTCCTTCGCCACCGACAGAGGCTTCGATGGAACGGACGCCGCGCTGACGATGGCTATCTGGTCCTCGACTCTTTCGGGTGTGACCAGCTGGTGGCGACGGCATCCCGAAGTCGGTATCGAGGACATCTCCGAGCGGCTAACGCGAATCATCGGCGTGATACGCGGGTATCACGCATAGCTCCGAATCGTAAGTCCTTGATGTCCTTTCGTTCACCGCGCATCGCGGGCCCGCTGCAAATCCGCGATCGAGGACCAGTCCAGATCGGCCTGGCCGTTCGCCAGTGCTTCGTCGAAGACTGACCGCAGCACCTCGCCGAACGGTAGGCGCAGGCCCGCATCGGCTGCCACCTCGAGCGCCAGCCCAACGTCCTTGCGCCCGAGCGTGGTTGTGAATCCGGCGGGCTCGTAGGTGGAGGTGGCGATCAGTGCGCCGTAGCTGCTATAGGCAGGGCCCTGGAACAGGGTGGTGGTCAGTAGCTCCACCAGGAGTCCCGCGTCGACGCCGGAACGCTCGGCCATGCTGACCGCCTCACTCAGCGATTGGATAGCCGATGCGATGAGGAAGTTCCCGATGATCTTGACGACGTTGGCTTGTCGCGGGTCCGCACCCAGTCGCCAGGTGCGTGCGCCGATGACATCGAAGAACGATTGCGCCCGGTCGATGTGCTCGCTCTGGCCGGCCGCCAGCACCTGAAGCTGCCCTGCCTGCGCTACCGCGACCCGCCCGAAGACCGGACCGGCGATGTAACCGGCGCAGTGCTCGGCGTGCAGTGCCGCGGCGCGGCCGGCCAGCTGTGTGCTGACGGTCGCGAGGTTGACGTGCACCGCACCCCGTGCCGACGCGAGAACGGTTGAATCCAAGAAAGTTTCGGTGACGGCTTGGTCATCGGCCAGCACCGAGAACACCACCCCGGATTCGAACGCCGCGGCAACCGACCCCAGCGGGCGGGCGCCTGCCGCCGCCAGCTCCTCGACCGGCGCGGGAGAGCGATTCCAGACCGAGACGTCGTGCCCCGCATCAACAAGATTGTGGGCCATGGCTTTTCCCATGGCTCCGAGTCCGACGACGGCGATTGTGCTCATTGGTGCGCTCCTGTCTCTGGTGGCCAATTGACGAAGATCTCGGTGCAGTCATGGCTCATGAGCTCGATGACGGTGCCCCACGGATCGGTCAGATAGGACATGGTCCAGGGCCTGCCGGCTACCACCGGCCGCGGCGCGGTGATCACCTGCCCGCCGTGCTCGGCGACGGCGTGTGTTCGTCCATTCACATCGGGAACCGTCAGGCAGAGATGCCAGGTGCCGCGCCGGGTGTACTCCACGGGTCTGTCCGGTGGCGGGTCCGTCACGGGATCAATAAATTCGAAGAGCTCGACGCCCACACCGTTTCCGGTCTGCAGACCGGCCATTCGTGCCCGGGTGAACCGGGCGTCGAGTCCAGGCGGGAGCTCGCCATCGGGTCCAGGTTCGAGCGTCCGGGGACCCATGATGCACTCGAATCCGAACACCTCCCGGTACCAGTCGATCGCTGCGGCGATATCGGGAACGGTAATCCCGATGTGATTGACGGACATCTCTCCTCCATGTGAACCGGTTTAGATGGTTCAACCGTAGACCACTGTCCGAGATCTGTCGAACCGGTTAAACTGGTTCGTATGACGCAGGGTGCATCGGAGGATGCGCGAACGATCTTTCGGCTGGATAACGCGGTGCTGGCCTTTCGGTTCACCGCGACCGTCATCGATCGTGCCGGTGACGCCTCCGAGCGGCTCACCGACCCGGCCCGCCTGCGCCTGTGGTTGCACGCCAACGGGCTCGACTTCGCCGGTGCGGCGGTAACCGGCGCGGAATTGAGCGCAGCCAAGGAGCTGCGCGAGTGCATCCACCGCGCGGGCGCGGCAGTCGCGGACGGTGGACGGATCGCGACCGCGGATGTTGGGACGTTGAATGCGTTGTCCCAAAATGGAAATCCGCACCGGGTGTTGGATATGGGCGCGGCGCGATGGCAGGGTGCGAGCATCGCTGATGCATTGTCCGTGATTGCCGCCGACGCCATCGAGACGCTGGGCGGCCCCGATCGTAACCGCATAAAGGCATGCTCCCAGGAGCAGTGCCACGGGATTTACGTGGATACCAGCCGCGCGAACAACCGGCGCTGGTGCAACATGAATACCTGTGGCAACAGGGCCAAGAAGGCTGCGATGGCTAGTGCGCGTGCATGACTCCCCAGGTGGGTAGCGGGTCCGGGTAGTTCCGCCATGCGTGCTCACCTTCCGCGATTTCGTCGTCGGTGAGCACCGCACAATCCAGCAGGAGCTGCAGGCGAGGCCGGTCCAGCCGCAGGCCGATGAGGACGATCTCCTGGCCCGGGGTGACGTCGGTGCTCTGCCAGAACTGAGCGGGTTCGATCGTCAGGTTCGGCCCGGCCTGCGACCAGATCGCCGCGATCTCGGGGCGGCTGGCAATCCAGCAGAATCCCTTGCTGCGCAACAGGCCTTGCAGATTCTCCAGTACCGTATTGAGTCGCTGCGGATGGAAGGGTCTGTCCGAGCGGAAGGTCATGCTGCTGATGCCGTACTCCTCGGTTTCCGGGGTGTGCCCGGCCGCGATCTCCTCGTCCCAACCGGGCGTCTGGGCAGCGAGATCGGGATCGAACAGTCCGGTCTGCAGCACCAGATCGAGGTCGACGGCGCCGCCGATCGACCGCGTGATGGTCGCCGTCGGATTGAGGCGGCGCAGTAGCGTTTCCACCATTCCGAGGGTCCGTTCACTCACCAGATCCACCTTGTTGAGGATCAGCACATCGGCGAACTCCACCTGGTCGGTGAGCAGATCGGCGATGGAACGTCCATCCCCGTCGGCCGCGGCCATCTCGCGGTCGGCGAGTGCCTCACCGCGGGCGAGTTCGGGCAGGAAGGTGGAGGCATCGACGACTGTCACCATGGTGTCCAACCGGGCCGCCTGCCCCAGACTGGTGCCGTCCTCGAACTCCCAGGTGAACGAGGCCGCGACCGGCATGGGCTCGGAGATGCCCGTCGACTCGATGACCAGCTGGTCAAATCGATTCTGCCGGGCCAGGTTTCCAACGGCCTCGATCAGGTCCTCGCGCAGCGTGCAGCAGATGCAGCCGTTGGTGAGTTCAACGAGCCGCTCCTCGGTGCGGTCCAGGTGTCCGGTGCCCGCAACGAGGGCGGCGTCGATGTTTACCTCGCTCATGTCGTTGACGATCACCGCGATCCGTCGTCCCTCGGTGTTGGCGAGGATGTGGTTGAGCAGGGTGGTTTTCCCTGCTCCGAGGAATCCGGAGAGCACGGTCACGGGCAGGAGGGAGGGTTGGGCTGTCGTCACCCCGTAATGATAACCATTATCATTAAGGAAGCGACGCGAGGATCCCCTTCAGGGTCTCTCGGCCCTCGGAATCCAGTGGGAGCAGCGGTCGCCGTGGGTCGCCGACGGCACGTCCCTGTAGTTCGAGGCCGGCCTTAACAGTGGTGGGCAACCCGCCCGCGACGATGAACTGCAGGAGGGGTTTGAGTCTTTCGTAGATCGCGGCGGCCTCGTCGCCGCGTCCGGCGCGCACCGCGTCAAACAGATCCAGACAGGGCTGAGGTGCCAAACATGGTGCGGCTGTGCACCATCCGGATGCGCCGGCGTTCAGAGCATCCAGCACCAGTGGGTTGCTGCCATTGTAGAAGGGCAGCTGTCCGTCGCTGAGACGTTGGATGTCGAGCATCCGACTCAAGTCACCCGTCGACTCCTTGACCATGGTGAAGTTGTCGATATCGTGGAACATCGACACCAGCAGTTCGGGTTTCATGTCCACACCGCTGGTGGCGGGATTGTTGTACGCCATCAGCGGTATGTCGATGGCCGCCGCCACGGAGGCGTAGTGCTGCGCGATCTCGCCGTCGCTGAGTTTCCAGTACGAGACCGGCAGCACCATCACCGCGTCGGCTCCGGCCTGCTCGGCGTGGCGTGCCCGCCGAATGGTGTTGGCTGTGGTCAGGTCCGATGCGCCGACGACGACGGGCACCCGCTTGTTCACTGCCGCGACGGTGGTGTCGACCACGGCGTCGAATTCGCGCTCCTCAAGGTAGGCGGACTCGCCGGTGCTGCCCAGCGGTGCGATGGCGTGGGCTCCGTCTTCGACGAGGCGGGACACCAGGTCGGCGAGCCGATCGACGTCGACGGTGTCGTCGGGAAGGAAGGGGGTGACGGGGTAGGCGATGATGCCGGACAGCATTACGAGCTCCTCAGTGTGTCGGGGTGATTGGCGAGTGCCCTACGGGCGTAGTAGGCGAAGTTGGCGACGCTGCGCTTGGGGGTCAGCGTCCAGTCGTGAGCCTCCCGGGCCAGTCGTTCGGGGAGGGGTGCGATGGTGCCGGCCGCCATCGCGGCGAGCTGCAGCTTGGCGCCCCGCTCGATCAATACCGCCAGTGAGCAGGATTCTTCCACGGAGGCACCGGCGACCACATGGCCGTGATGGGCGAGCAGGATTGCCTTCTTATCTCCCAGCGCGGCCGAAATGATCTCGCCCTCTTCGTTTCCGACGGGTACGCCGGGCCAGTCCGGAAGGAACGCGCAGTCGTCGTACAGCGGCGCGATATCCATCTGCGAGACGACTAGGGGGGTCTCCAGCATGGACAGTGCTGCGATGTGGAACGGGTGGGTATGCACGATGCATTGCACATCGGGGCGGGCTCGGTAGATCCAGCTGTGAAACCGGTTGGCGGGGTTAGCCATTCCGGATCCCTGAAGAACGTTCAGGTCTTCGTCGACGAGGAGCAGATTTTCCTCGGTGATCTCGTCGAATCCGAGTCCGAGTCGCTGCGTGTAGAAAGTGCCGGGCTCCTCGGCGCGGGCGGTGATCTGTCCGGCGAGGCCGGAGTCGTGTCCGCGATCGAAGAGTGCGCGACAGGTGAGTGCGACCTTCTGTCGTGCGGTCCACTGCGAGTCGGAGAAGTGGGTCTCCATGCTGCGCTCGGCGCGAACCATCAAGTCGGACTTGGTGTCGTGAAGTGTGCTCGCCATTTCCGTGCTCCTTCCTGATCTGGGGTGTTCGATCACCACCATAGGACACAAGGTGTCATCTAGTCAACAGTGTTGCCTAGTTGGCGTAAGGCGGTGCCGATAGGAACCCCCGTGTCACACTGGCCACATGACTTCGCTGGTTCGAGCGCTGCGACGGGAACGCGGCCTGACCCTAGAAGAGTTGGGCGGTCGCACTGGTCTGACCAAGAGCTACCTGTCGAAGGTCGAGCGCGAACACAGCACCCCGTCCGTGTCCGTCGCGATGCGCATCGCCCAGGCCCTCGATGTGGACGTCACGCGGCTCTTCACCGCCGACGCCCACGAATCTCGGATCGTGGTGGACCGTGCGGCAGATGAGTGGGATGACAGCAAGTTTCACGCGCTGAGCACCGAGATGCTCGGCAAGATCATGACGCCGTTCCTGGCGAGCCCGTCCACCGAGTTCGCCGAACACAGGTCGTCGCACGAGGGACAGGAACTCGTCTTCGTGCACCGCGGCTCAATCGAGTTGCAGTGTGGCCAGGATGATGACGTCATCAGCTACGTCCTCGGCGAAGGAGATAGCGCCTACCTCGACGCCACCCGTACCCACCGGATTCGTCGTACCTCGAAGACGCCGGCGCTGGTGCTCATCGTCGCCGCTACTTAGTCCGGCCCCGCGCTCCGCGGTAGTACCGCACCAACGCATCGGTGGAACTGTCGGTCTGCTGCTCCGGCGAGGCGTCCTCGGTGATGACGGGCAGCAGCGCGATGGCTTGCTTCTTGCCCAGCTCGACGCCCCACTGGTCGAAGGAGTCGATACCCCAGACCGTGCCCGCGGTGAACACCTCGTGCTCATAAAGCGCGATCAGCTGACCCACTACCGAAGGGGTCAGCCTGGTGGCCAGAATGGTTGTGCTGGGCCGGTTACCGGGCATCACCTTGTGGGGCACCACATTCGCAGGGGTGCCTTCGGCCGCGATTTCCTCGGCGGTCTTGCCGAAGGCGAGCACCTGCGTCTGTGCGAAGAAATTGCTCATCAGCAGGTCGTGCATGCTGCCGGTGCCATCCATCGTCGGCAGATCGTCGGTGGGCTCGGTGAATCCGATGAAGTCCGCCGGGATCAACCGGGTGCCCTGGTGTAACAGTTGGTAGAAGGCGTGCTGGCCATTGGTTCCCGGCTCGCCCCAGTAGATGTCGCCGGTGTCGACCTTCACCGGAGCACCGTCGGCCTGCACCGACTTGCCATTGGATTCCATCGTCAGCTGCTGTAGGTAGGCGGCGAACCGGGCCAGGTCGTTCGCGTAGGGGAGTACCCCACGCGATTGCGCGCCAAAGAAATTCGAGTACCACAGGCCGATCAGGCCGAGCAGCGCGGGCGCATTCTCTTCCAGAGGAGCGGTACGGAAGTGCTCATCGACGGTGTGGAACCCGGCAAGGAACTCACCGAACGCCTGGCGTCCGATCACTGCCATCACCGACAGTCCGATCGCCGAGTCCACCGAGTATCGACCCCCGACCCAGTCCCAGAAACCGAACATGTTGGCGGTGTCGATTCCGAACTCCGACACCAACTTCGCGTTGGTAGAGACGGCGACGAAATGCTTGGATACCGCGTCACTGCCCAACTTGTCCACGAGCCAGCGCCGGGCCGCCGTCGCGTTGGTGAGCGTCTCCAGTGTCGAGAACGTTTTGGAGGCGATGATGAAAAGTGTTGTTGCCGGATCCAAGTCGGCGAGCGCGGCCACCAAGTCGGCCGGATCGACGTTGGAAACGAAGCGCGCCGAGATCCCGGCATCCGCGTAGTGGCGCAGCGCCTGGTAGACCATCACCGGTCCCAGGTCAGAACCGCCGATCCCGATGTTGACCACGGTGGTGATCCGCTCACCGGTGGCGCCGGTCCACTCGCCGCTGCGCAGCCGGTCGGTGAAGTCGCCCATGGCGTCGAGCACCTGGTGCACATCGGCAACCACGTCCTGCCCGTCGACCACCAGCTGCGCGTCGCGGGGTAGACGCAATGCCGTGTGCAGCACCGCGCGGTCCTCGGAGGTGTTGATGTGCACGCCCGCGAACATTGCGTCGCGCCTGCCCTCAAGGTCGGCGGCGCGCGCCAAATCCACTAGCAATGAAAGGGTTTCGCGAGTCAGGCGGTGCTTGCTGTAGTCGATGTAGAGGTCGCCGACCGTCACAGTCAGGTCGCTGCCCCGGGTGGGGTCGTCGGCGAAGAACTGTCGAAGGTGGGTGGAAGCGATCTGCTTGTGATGAGTTTCCAGTGCCTGCCACGTCGCCTCGAGTGTCATGCAATCGAGCCTAGTAGTGGTGGTCGATCGACGCAGCCCTGCCTATTGGTTGGCGCAGGTCACCCATCTATTACTGATCCGTGCGAACCCGGCGGTGCCGGTTTTGCTCTCAGTCTTCCCTCCGGCCGTCGCCGTGATCGTTACCCGCGACGAGGCGGTATCGCCATCGACGACCGACTTCTCGACCTTGTCCACGCTGACCTTCAGATCATCGGGCTGCCCCTCAAGATCCGCTTCGGTGATCTTCACGCAGGACAGCGCGTTGAGCACGTCGAGGTTCTTGGCACCGAGCGCGGCGTAGAACGCCTTGAGCACGTTCGTCAGCTCATACTCCTCGTCCTTGGTCGCCGGACGCGGCGCCGAGGTAGTGGTGGGGCCTGGCACCGAGATGCTGGTGGTGGTCCCGGTCGTCGAGGTGGAGGTGGAGCTGCCTGTGGTGGTCGAACTGGTGCTGACGCTGGTCGTCGAGGCGACGCTGCTGGTTGTCGTCGTAGTCCGCGAGCGGGTGGTGGTCGTCGTACTGGTACTGGTCGCCGCGGGGTTCACCAGAGGAACGCCAAGCTTCACGGTGGGCCGTGACTGCGGCGCATCCTCGATCGTCCGGTTGTTCTCCACCCACAGGCCCGCGGCGACCGCTGTCACCGCGGCGAGGCAGACCGCCAGCACGCCGATGACGATCTTGGTGGCATGTCTGGCGACAAACTTGCGGCTTGGAGTGGGCTCCGCGGCAACGGCTGCCTCCAGCTCGTAGTCGACCTCTTCGACTTCCCCCTCGTCTTTCGAAGCGGGTTCGCCAGGTCGGCCGTCCTTGCTGGAAACGTCCTTGCCCGCGCCCTCGGGTGCGTTCGTACCGTCGTCCTTGGCATCGGGCTTATCTTCGTTGCTCAACGGATCCCTCCCTCATCGGCATTCCCCACCGGTGTTCGGCCGGATTAGTGTCCCAATCTGCCGCGGCCCAGGCGCAGCAGCAGCATTGCGAGAGTATGGCCTTCTTGGCCCAATTCGCTGAAGCGTTGGAGAACTTTCATTTCGCGGCTGTGCACCAGGCGGGGGCCACCGGAGGCCATCCGCGCCCTGCCGATCGACTGGGACACCTCGGTGCGACGCTTGATCGCGGCGAGGATCTCGGCATCGAGGCGATCGATTTCCTTGCGCAGCTCATCGATGTCGGGGCTTGGATCCTCGGCCCTGGCAGCGTCGCCTTTGCCGGCGTTCTCGGTCATTTGAGTAGTCATTCTTTCTCACACTTTCTCTTGGAGCGGTTCGCCCCGCATGCCACCCCGGAATCCGGCCTCTCAAGAGATGAGCCCCGTAGTCCGGTAGCGGACTGCGGGGCTCGTGAATCGGCTAGACCACGGGCACCGGAGTCCGATACCCGTAAAAAAATCGCCAGCCGTGGTTGAGCACGTCGTTGATTGTAGCTGACGTGTGTTGTCCCTCGTCAGCGGTAAGTTGGACCGGTCATGGCGAATCTTTCTGAACCAGCACTTTTTGACATGCCTTCCGGCTCCTCATCCTCTAGCGATGCGTTGCTTGACGGCCTGAACCCGCAGCAGCGGGCCGCCGTCGCGCATCAGGGGTCGCCGCTGCTGATCGTGGCGGGTGCCGGGTCGGGGAAGACGGCGGTGCTGACCCGCCGGATTGCCTACCTGTTGGCCGAGCGGGACGTCAGCCCGGGACAGATCCTGGCCATCACCTTCACCAACAAGGCCGCTGCCGAGATGCGCGAGCGGGTCGGTGCGATCGTCGCGAATCGTGTGTCATCGATGTGGGTGTCGACGTTCCACTCCAGCTGCGTGCGCATCCTGCGGAACCAGGCCTCACTGCTGCCCGGGCTGAACTCCAGCTTCTCGATCTATGACGCCGACGACTCCCGGCGGCTGCTGCAGATGATCGGCCGCGATATGGGCCTGGACATGAAGCGCTACTCGCCGCGGCTGCTCGCCACCGCGATCTCCAACCTGAAGAACGAGCTCATCTCGCCCGAGCAGGCGGTGGCCAATCTCAGCGTGGATGCACGATCGGAAGGAGAGCTGCACGGGGATCTCCCCAAAATTGCCGCCGACGTGTACAACGAGTACCAGCGGCGGCTGCGCGCGGCCAATGCCCTTGACTTCGACGACCTCATCGGTGAGACCGTGGCTGTGCTGCAACAGTTTCCGCAGATCGCGCAGTTCTACCGCCGCAAGTTCCGGCACATTCTGGTCGATGAGTACCAAGACACCAACCATGCGCAGTATGTGCTGGTGCGGGAACTCGCCGGTGCACATACCGAAGACCCCGACAGTCCGCCCCCCGCCGAGTTGTGCGTCGTCGGTGACGCGGACCAGTCCATCTATGCGTTCCGCGGTGCCACCATCCGCAACATCGAGGAATTCGAGCGCGACTACCCGAACGCGAAAACCATTCTGCTGGAACAGAACTATCGGTCCACGCAGAACATACTGAGCGCCGCCAATGCCGTCATCGCCAAAAATGCGAACCGCCGCGAGAAGCGGCTGTGGACCGATTCCGGTGAGGGCGAGCTGATCGTCGGATACGTCGCGGACAACGAGCACGACGAGGCGTCGTTCATCGCGAGGGAGATCGACGGGCTCTTCGATCGCAGCGACGCCAACTACGGTGATGTCGCTGTGTTTTACCGCACCAACAACAACTCCCGGTCGGTGGAAGAAATATTCATTCGATCCGGTATCCCCTACAAAGTCGTTGGGGGAGTGCGGTTCTACGAGCGCAAGGAAATCCGCGATATCGTCGCCTACCTGCGGGTGCTGACCAACCCGGGCGACGCGGTGAGCCTGCGCCGGATCCTCAATACCCCGCGTCGCGGCATCGGGGACCGGGCCGAAGCGTGTGTTGCCGTGCATGCGGAGACCGCCGGCATCGGTTTCGGTGAGTCGCTTGCGGATGCTGCCGCCGGCAAGGTGGCGATGCTGAACTCTCGCTCGGAGAAGGCAATTGCTGCCTTCATGGACATGCTCGACAAGATCCGTGCCACGCTGCGCACCGACCCGGGGGCATTGCCCGACATCGGTGACGTGGTGGAGGCGGTGCTCAACCACACCGGATACCGCTATGAGTTGGAGAACAGTAGCGACCCGCAGGAATTGGCACGTCTCGATAACCTCAACGAATTAGTCAGCGTCGCACACGAATTCAGTGCCGACGCGGCCAATGCCCAGGCCGCGGGGCAAGATCTTCCGGTCGACGACGAGGATGTCGGTGCGCCTCCGGGAAGCCTTGAGGCGTTCCTGGAGCGGGTGTCGCTGGTCGCCGATGCCGACGAGCTTCCCGAATCCACCGCCGGAGTGGTCACCCTGATGACGCTGCACACGGCCAAGGGGCTGGAGTTCCCGGTGGTGTTCGTCACCGGCTGGGAGGACGGCATGTTCCCGCATATGCGGGCCCTGGGCGATCCGGTGGAGCTGGCCGAGGAACGACGGCTCGCGTACGTCGGGATCACTCGGGCGCGTCAGCGCCTGTATCTGAGCCGGGCCAAGGTGCGTTCATCGTGGGGGCAGCCCATGATGAACCCGGAATCGCGTTTCCTGCAAGAGATTCCGCAGGAACTCATCGACTGGCGCCGCACCGATCCGATACCAGGACGCATCGCGACCGGCGCGGGAAGCTACGGCGGTGGAGGCTACGGGGCCAGCGGGGCGCGCGGCGGCGGAACCTCGATGGGTGCCCCCTCCAAGAAGCGCACCAAGCCGCTGCTGGTCCTGGAACCCGGCGATCGCGTGAGCCACGACAAGTACGGGCTGGGCCGGGTCATGGAGGTCACCGGGAACGGTGAGGCCGCCACCTCGCTGATCGACTTCGGCAGCGATGGACGCGTCAAGCTGATGCACAACTTCGCGCCCGTGCAAAAGCTCTGATACGCATGCCCAGCTGTAGCTCGGCGCCGGAGCTTCATGCGCGAACCGCAGTTCGCCATGCGAATGCGGTGGCAGGTGGGAAGAACTAGCCTTCACCTCGATGCGAAGTGTATTACGCCCGAACGGCACTGCGATGTGCACCGAGTGTGAGCGTCAGGGCACGAAAAACGCCGAGTGTGCGCACTGGCGCTCACACTCGGCGTTAATCGAAGCGAATTAGTCGCGAAGCGGCTGAAGGTGATGCCCTTGTTGGCCAACCCCTCGACGGCCAACAGGGACACCTCAAAGGGGCGCGAACCCATCTCTGATCGGCAATCAGGGCAATTACCCGCGGTCGCCACCGTCCCGTGTCGACCTCTCCAGGTTTGCCCGTTGCTTTGACCTCGACGGAAATCTTCCGATTCGGTCGAAGTCTGCGCGAACTCGAATTCGCACACAGCTAAGTAACCATCCCGTCCAATTGGTCGTCAAGAGGTGGGAAGGCGTACTTTTTGTACGTGTCCAACGCTAATTTGCTCGGGTCTCTGGTGAAGGCTGCACGAGAACGCGCGGGTCTTACCCAGCTGGCGCTGGCGAGCGTGACCGGTTACAGCGAAGCGTGGGTGCAGAAGATCGAAGCTGGGACGCGGGTCCCCGGGGTGAAGGTGCTCGCCGCATTGGCCTCGGCTCTCGAATTGTCACCGTGGGAAACCCAATATCTGCACCGGTTAGGCGGCAGGGCGATGGTGGACACTGCAACGCTGCCGACCAACGTCGAGGTCTACTTGGCATCGCTCATGCCGCACGCGGCAGCATGGATAACCCCGGGCTGGACCATCGTTGGTTCCAACGAGAAGTTCCAGCAGTACTTCCCCGGCGTGTGGATGGCCCCCAACTTCATCCATTGGCACTATCACTCGGTGAGGTCGCGCAATGTGATCCCCAATTGGGAACAATCCTCACAGTGGTGCATCGGTCGGCTGAAATGGAGCCTTGCGGCCAGCCCCGACCATCCTGACTTGAAACGAATCGTCAACTCGCTCATGCCGATCACGGTCTTTCAGGAGCAGTGGAAGCAACCCATCCCAACCGATCCGGAAACTCGGCCGTGGGTTCTGAACGACGTGGACGGGACGGTGCGCACGTTGGACATGCGGGCGTGGCACACCCCGCAGTCCAGTGGGTCTCTCTTGTTAGGCGTTGGTCTTAGTTAGCCAGGCTGTCACGTGCTCGGCGACGCGGGGGTTGAATGCCACGCTGATCGTCTGCCGCTCGCCGTCGATAGTTTCGAAAACTGTTTCACCGCCGAGATTTTCAGCGACGGTCTTGCCTAACTGAATGGGCACGAAGAAGTCTTCAGTACCGTGGAGAACCAAGGCTGGGGCGACGATCGAACCTAGCTGGGCCACGAAGTCGGTGCGGTTGGCGAGTGCGTTGGAAGCCTCGCGGTAGTGCTTCCAGTCGGAGCGCTGCCAGCGTTCGAGCAGGGCGTCGGCGTCTTTTTGCGTTCCAGTGGCGAACTGGGCGACTAGCCCATATACCGCGGGGTCGGGGCCGTTTGTGCACCAAATGTCCATGGCGGCCTCTAATGCGGCGTTTTCTGAGGCATCCGGGGCCGCGGCGGTGGAACCGAGCAGCACCAGACCCTTGATCCGCGCTGGTGCTGCTAGGGCGGTACGCAACGCCAGTACCGCGCCCTGCCCCTCCCCGAGGAACGTAAATGATTGCACGCCAAGGTGGTCCATTAATCCGACGGCGTCGCCGACCATATCTTCGATCATGTACGGGTTCTTGTCGTAGACCGTCTGACCGTGGCCGCGCAGATCGAAGGTCACCACTCGAAAGCCCGCTTCGCTGATGCGCTTGGTCAACTCCTCGAGCGACACCGTGTCCATCAACGTTGCGTGGGTGCCCAGCACTACGGGAAGGTCATGCTCGCCGGTGTCGGTATAGAAGATGCTCTGGCCGTTGAGCTCAACATGTGGCATGCGACGAGCCTACGGCCCCCGCGAATCTTGATGGTCCGCCGCCTGATTCGCGCCGGTGCCAAAAGGTCTGACTATCCAAACCTCGTGAAGACGATGCCGCGCTCGGCTAGCCAACCCTGCGGGTCGATGCGCTGAGTGCCGCCTAACAGCACCTCAAAATGCAGGAGAGGGCCGGTCGTCGAGCCACGCGCACCCATCGTGGCGATCTGATCGCCCGCCAGCACGCGCTGTCCTGTCGACACCGTCCACGTATCGACATGGCCGTACACGGTGACGGTGCCGTCCGAGTGTTGGACCTTGACCCAGGTCCCGAAACTCTGGGCGGTGGTGGGTCCGGCGGCGATCACGACGCCGTCGGCGGCTGCCAGGATCGGGGTACCAATGCTGTTTGCGATGTCGATACCGCCGTGCAGCACACCCCAGCGAACACCGAAGCTGCCGGTGAACGTGCCGTTGGCCGGCATCACGAAACGTGGACCCACCAGACGCTTCTCGCGATCCGCACGCTCGGAGGCGTACGCCACCTCGTGTGTTGGACTGCCCGCGACGATGTCGCTGGTGAGGACCGCGGCTGCCGCGATGACGAGGACGAACGGCGCAGCCTTGTGGAATCCGTCGCGCACGCTCACCCCCTCGGAGGGAAGCTTAGACTCCGCGGCACGGCCATCGAGTGTGAGCGTCAGGGCACGAAAAACGCCGAGTGTGCGCAGTGGCGCTCACACTCGGCGTTGATCGAAGCGAATTAGTCGCCGAAGCGGCTGAAGGTGATGCCCTTGTTGGCCAACCAGCCTTGCGGGTCGATGCGCTGCGAACCGCCCAGCAGCACCTCGAAGTGCAGGTGCGGCCCGGTGGAGTTACCGCGGTTGCCGATGGTGGCGATGCGATCGCCAGCCATCACGCGCTGGCCCACGGCAACTTCCCAGGTGTTGATGTGGCCGTACAACGTCACGGTGCCGTCCGAGTGCCGGATCTTCACCCAGGCGCCGTAGCCGGCGGTGGGGCCGGTGGCGATGACGACACCGTCTGCGGCGGCAGAGATCGGGGTGCCGATGCTATTGGCAATATCGATACCGCCGTGCAGCGCGCCCCAGCGGTATCCGAAGCCCGAGGTAAAGGTGCCGTTGGCAGGCATCACGAAGCGGGGGCCGGACAGTCGTTTTTCGCGGTCGGCGCGTTCTGTCGCGAACGCGACACCCTTCGCCAGCTGCTCCTCGGTGATGGACGCGTCGGCGGCCAGCGGAGCGGAGATCAACTGCGGTCCGTGAGCGGCCATGACGGCCTGGGAGTTACCGAGCGCGAGGCCATGGTGATCCGCGGCCGTCGCGGCGTCGTGCTCACCTAGTGCGGTGTACCCGGCGGCGGCAGCCGCACCGGCGGCCATGGCGGCCAGCGCGATGCGCGTCTTGCCGACCTGACCGATCTCGCGGCGGCGGTGTGCGCCTCCGCTGCTGATCCGGGGCAGCTTGTCGGTGGGGGTATCGCGGGGGTCTCTGGTGCGTGCAGCCGAGGCGGCGAACCAATCGGCGGTCGCCTCGATGGAGGCGCGGATCCGGTCCGCTTCGTCGGTGTCTTCTACCCAGTCCTGCTCGAGCTGGTCGAGAGCTGTCAGAGATGGAACTTCAGTGTCATTCTCGGGCGCGTCCTCGTAGACGTCGTAGTCCTCGAGTTCGGGGCGCTCCAGAGCGTCACGAAGGCCGAATTCGTCAATCGGCACGATGTTGGTGATCTCGTTCTCGCTCGGTGACGCGTCCCGGTCCCCACGCGTGCGTGTCGCTCGATGCTGTGTCAAAACCCTGCCAGTCTTCCGTCGGCGTCACGAACCAGCGTGACCAAAACGTGATCTAACCCAAGAGAAGGTAACGGTTGGGCAAGGGGAGTCGCAACTCAATGCGTGGATACGCATCTAAAATGTGAGCTGTGTCACGAAGTCGCTGATGGGACTCCCAAGCCCGGGCATCGTTGCCGAATCTCGCCGGGGCTACCTCACCACAGATCACGGAGATATGGCGACCCCTCGTGACCGAACTGAAACCGGTTGCAGACGGGATTGAGTCCTAAACCGCACGTCGTGCAGATGGCCAGGTGGTGAATTCGGCCACTTACTCGGAAGTAGTGAGAGGCCCTCGTGTGGCGGTGGCTACAGTCCGTAGTGCAATCAGCAAGTCGCGGACATTCATAGCCGAATGAAGACAAGGGTTAGCACATATGGATCTATTCGAGTACCAGGCCAAGGAGCTGTTCGCCAAGCACGGTGTGCCTACAACACCTGGTCGCGTGACCGATTCTGCCGAGGATGCCAAGGCGATCGCCGAGGAAATCGGCAAGCCGGTGATGATCAAGGCGCAGGTCAAGGTAGGCGGTCGCGGTAAGGCCGGTGGTGTGAAGTACGCCGCCACCCCCGATGACGCTTTCACGCATGCGCAGAACATCCTGGGCCTGGACATCAAGGGCCACGTCGTCAAGAAGATCCTGGTCGCCGAGGCCAGCGATATCGCCGAGGAGTACTACATCTCCTTCTTGCTCGATCGCTCGAACCGCACCTACCTGGCCATGTGCTCGGTCGAGGGTGGGGTCGAGATCGAAGTGACCGCGGAGGAGAACCCGGACGCACTGGCAAAGGTGTCGGTAGACGCCGTCAAGGGTGTCGACCTGGCGCTGGCCCGTGAGATCGCCGAGAAGGGCAAGCTGCCGGCCGAGGTGCTGGACGCGGCAGCCGTGACCATCCAGAAGCTGTGGGAAGTGTTTATCGGCGAAGACGCCACCCTGGTGGAGGTCAACCCGTTGGTGCGCACGCCCGACGATCAGATCTTGGCCCTCGACGGCAAGGTCACCCTCGACGCGAACGCTGACTTCCGTCAGCCCGGCCACGCCGAGTTCGAGGACAAGGACGCCACCGATCCGCTGGAGCTCAAGGCCAAAGAGAACGACCTCAACTACGTCAAGCTCGACGGCGAGGTCGGCATCATCGGCAACGGCGCGGGTCTGGTCATGTCGACCCTCGACGTGGTCGCCTACGCCGGCGAGAACCACGGCGGCGTCAAGCCTGCCAACTTCCTCGACATCGGCGGCGGCGCTTCGGCTGCCGTGATGGCTGCGGGCCTCGACGTGATCCTGAACGACACTCAGGTCAAGAGCGTTTTCGTCAACGTCTTCGGCGGCATCACCGCGTGCGACGCGGTGGCCAACGGCATCGTCGGCGCACTGCAGACCTTGGGCGCCGAGGCGAACAAGCCGCTCGTGGTGCGTCTCGATGGCAACAACGTCGAAGAGGGCCGCAAGATCCTCGCAGACTTCAACCATCCACTGGTCACAGTGGCGACGACCATGGATGCCGGGGCCGACAAGGCCGCCGAGCTGGCGAACAAGTAAAGGGAGACAACAGACAAATGGCTATCTTCCTGACCAAGGATTCAAAGGTCATCGTTCAGGGCATCACCGGCGGCGAGGGCACCAAGCACACCGCGCTGATGCTCAAGGCCGGCACGCAGATCGTCGGTGGCGTCAACGCCCGCAAGGCCGGCACCACCGTCAGCCACACCGCGAAGGATGGTTCGGCCGTCGAGCTCCCCGTCTTCGGTTCCGTCGCCGAGGCGATGGAGAAGACCGGCGCCGACGTGTCGATCGCGTTCGTTCCGCCGGCGTTCTCCAAGGACGCCATCATTGAGGCCATCGACGCGGAGATCCCGCTGCTCGTGGTGATCACTGAGGGAATCCCGGTGCAGGACTCGGCGTTTGCCTGGGCATACAACGTGGACAAGGGCGAGAAGACCCGGATCATCGGCCCGAACTGCCCCGGCATCATCACCCCCGGTGAGGCGCTGGTCGGCATCACGCCGAACAACATCACCGGCACCGGCCCGGTCGGTTTGGTGTCGAAGTCTGGCACCCTGACCTACCAGATGATGTACGAGCTGCGCGATTTCGGTTTCTCGACCGCTATCGGTATCGGCGGCGACCCGGTCATCGGCACCACCCACATCGACGCCATCGAGGCGTTCGAAAAGGATCCCGAGACCAAGATCATCGTGATGATCGGCGAGATCGGCGGCGACGCCGAGGAGAAGGCCGCCGCCTACATCAAGGCCAACGTGACTAAGCCTGTCGTCGGCTACGTCGCGGGCTTCACCGCGCCCGAGGGCAAGACCATGGGCCATGCCGGCGCCATCGTGTCCGACGGTGCGGGCACCGCTGCGGGCAAGCAAGAGGCCCTGGAGGCCGCGGGTGTGAAGGTCGGCAAGACGCCGTCCGCCACTGCCGCGCTCGCCCGGGAGATCCTGCAGAACCTGTAGATCTACATCGCAGGGGCCCCAGCCGGTTGTCCGGTTGGGGCCCTTGTTATTTCGCCCTGTCGCCGAGTGTGCGCACTGACGCTCACACTCGGCAGAATTTGCGCACTGACGCTCACACTCGGCGAGCGGCCTCAGCGCCTAACCGAACTTCGGGCGGTTGGCTTCGAACTTGGCGACCAGATCATCAAAGTCAATCTTGAGGGAGCTCGCCGGTATCGCGATCGGGCTGCCTGTCATGCGCATATTGGCGCGGTTCAGGTATCGCCGCACCGCCCCGCCCCTTGCGATGTAGTCCGCGGGGTTCTTGACAGCCACCATCAGCATGCGCTGTCGCTTGATGTCGACGACGCGGATGTCGGTGACATCCGCCCACGGGACGAATCCGGCGGCGACGGCGCTTGCGTTGTCGGTGAATCCTTGGCCGCCCAGAATGAGTCCTGGTCTGGTATCGAAGAGCTTCCGCAGTGCGAACACGGCGCACAGTCCAAATAGCGGAATGCCGACACCGACAATCACGCGACGAACGATGCTGACATCGTTGAGTGTCACCACCCAGATGCATAACGGCACAAATGCGATCGCGCCGAGCGCGATCAGCCCCAGCTTCAATTTGCTCAACGCGATGGTCAGCTCGCCGCCGGTCCCCTCCGGATTCTCCATGAGCAGATGATAGGACGTGGGTGATTTCAAGGTGGAATTCGCCCCCTGAAGCGCACATTCGACGAGAATGCGGGGCACGGCGCCCTTCGAGCCCTTCCGGATCGAGATCCCACAGAACGACCTTGACGACCTGCACGACCGGTTAGCCCGGACACGCTGGCCGGATCCGCTGCCCGGTGAGCGCTGGAGCAACGGGATGCCCGTCGAGTACGCGCGCGAGCTGGCCGACTACTGGCGGACCGGATTCGACTGGCGGGCGGTGGAAGCTGAATTGAACTCCTGGTCGCACTTCCTCACCGAGATCGATGGGCAGCGCGTGCATTTCATTCATGCCCCGTCGGCGAAACCGGGTGCGTTGCCGTTGCTGATCACCCATGGCTGGCCAGGGTCGGTGGTGGAATTCCTTGACGTGCTGAGGCTGTTGACCAAGGACTTCCATGTAGTGGCCCCCTCGCTGCCCGGCTTCGGGTTCTCGACACCGCCGACTGCCGGATGGGGTGTGAAGCGGATTGCCAACGCGTGGGCGGAGTTGATGACGCGGCTCGGGTACCGGCGGTTCGTTGCGCAAGGTGGCGACTGGGGGAGCGCGGTGACACGATCCTTGAGTCTCAATCACCCGGATCACGTTGTCGCGGTGCATTACTCGACGTTGATGCACGGAATTCCGGCTGAGCCAAAGGATCTACAGGGGCTTACCGATGCCGAGCTTGGTCTCATCGAGTCGGGCCGCAGGTTCGCGGTAGACGGTGTGGCGTACGCACAGATTCAGCACACCCGCCCGCAGACGGTGAGCTATGCGTTGGCCGATTCCCCTGTGGCCCAGATGACCTGGATCGGGGAGAAGTTCTACGAGTGGACCGACAACGACGGGTCGCCCGAAGACGCGATCTCCCGCGACCGGATGCTCGCCAACATCGCGTTCTACTGGTTCACCGGTACCGGAGGTTCGTCGGCGCAGATCTACGCCGCGCAGGCGGGTGCGCGCGGATCGGGCCCGCGCAAGGCCGAGGTTCCGGCCGCCGTGGCGGTCTTTCCAGCCGAAATCAGGCCTCCGATACGACGATTCGCCGAACGCGAGAACAACATCGTGCGGTGGACCGAGTTTGAGCGAGGCGGCCATTTCGCCTCTCTGGAGGTGCCCGATCTACTGGCAGGCGATATTCAAGTTTCATTCAGTGAGATTGCGTGACGTACGCATGAACAATCGGAGTACGAGGTTCCAGATCGCCTGGTGGGCGGCTACCTTTTCGGTTCGTGGACCTCTTGTTCGACACATCCGGGTTGGTGCCGAGCGAGGATGGTTGGTACGACCCGGCGACCGGGGATCAGTTTTGGGCCTCGCATGCGCGGGGCGCGTATCTGTCGGTGCCGCTGGATGATCTGAGCACGGTACGGCGTGCGCTGGTCGAGACTGTGGTCAACCGCCGCGCCGGAGTCATCGAGGCGTTCATTGTGGGGGTGGACGCGCTCCCAGGTGTGCTCTACGTGGTGAAAGTGCCGAAAGCCGATGCCCCGCAGGGGCTCACCTTCATGGCCTCGATAGTCGTCCCGCGCGCGCATTCGTATGCGATGGTTTGCGGCGCATTCGCGGAGGGCCCGACTACTGGCATGAGAGAGGCTGCCGTGCTCCACGAGCTGTTGGCTCGCGGCGGTGCCTCATCCGAAATGTGGCCCCGGCACCCGTACGCGCCCGACCTCGAGCCGGGCATTCCATACAGTATTGCGGACGAAATTCATTGGGATAAAAGGTTTCCCGATCATCCGTTGTCGCGTCTGCGCCGATGGGTGGCGCGGGTAACGCCGACGATCAGGCTCGAACAGCGGTTCGCCGCCCTGCCGCCGTTTTCCATGCGTTAGGCGAACGCGGCGAGTTTCCCGGCCAACCGCTCGATGTACGCCCGCGTCTCTTCTTCGGAGCGGTCGGGCATTCCGAAGATGGCCTCGGTGACACCCAGCTCGCGCCACGCTGCCAGCTGCTCGGGGTCCGGCTTGCCTGCCAGCACGTAGATCAGCGGGTCGCCGTCGCGCCCTGCCGCCGTCCAGGCATCCTTGAGGGCCACGATCTTGCCGGTGATGTCCTCGTCGCGCGGGGTGGACATCCAGCCGTCGGCGTTCTTCGAGATCCACGCGAAGTTCTTCTCGGTGCCGCCCGCTCCCACGATCACCGGCACGTGCTTCTGCACCGTCTTGGGCCAGGCCCAGCTGGGGCCGAAGTTGACGAATTCGCCTGAGTAGCTGGCTTCTTCGTCTTCCCAGAGCTTGCGCATGGCCTCGATGTACTCGCGCAGCATGGTGCGACGGCGGCCCGCGGGAACGTTGTGATCGGCTAGTTCGTCGGTGTTCCAGCCGTATCCGACGCCCACGGTGACCCGACCGCCACTCATATGGTCAAGGGTGGCAATGGATTTGGCGAGGGTGATGGGATCGTGTTCAACGGGGATGGCGACGGCGGTGGCCAGCCGGATCTTCGACGTCACGGCGCAGGCCGCGCCGAGGGATACCCAGGGGTCCAGGGTGCGCATGTAGCGGTCATCGGGCAGCTCGGCACCGCCGGTGCCGGGGTGTGCGGCCTCGCGCTTGATGGGGATGTGCGTGTGTTCGGGAACGTAGAAGGTGCTGAACCCGCCGTCTTCGGCCGCCTTGGCGGCGATGGCCGGCGAGATGCCGCGGTCACTGGTGAACAGAACGAGCCCGTAGTCCATCCGTCAATTAGAACGTGTTCCAGTTTTGATGTCGAGAGCAGGGCGCAAATTCCTCCGCAAGATCTTGCCGAGTGTGAGCGCCAGTGCGCGAAAAACGCCGAGTGTGAACAGCAGTGCTCACACTCGGCGAAGGGGCAAGATAAAGCGATCACCGTGAGTCAGACGGATGACCGCCCAACGGGTCCACTGTTTGCATAGCCCCATGACGACCGAACGGATCGCCGACCACATCAAGTTCGCCTACTGGGTCCCCAACGTCAGTGGCGGGTTGGTCACCAGCACCATCGAGCAGCGCACGGACTGGGGCTACGACTACAACGTCAAGCTCGCACAGACCGCCGAGAACAACGGTTTCGAATACGCGCTCACACAGGTGCGCTACGAAGCCAGCTACGGCGCCGAGTACCAGCACGAGTCCACCAGCTTCTCGCTCGCGTTGCTCCTGGCCACCCAGCGGCTCAAGGTAATTGCCGCCGTCCACCCCGGATTCTGGCAACCAGGCGTGCTTGCCAAGCTCGGCGCCACCGCTGACCAGCTCAGCAAGGGCCGATTCGCCGTCAACGTGGTCTCGGGATGGTTTAAGGACGAGTTCATCCACCTGGGTGAACCCTGGCTCGAGCACGACGAGCGGTATCGCCGCAGCGGCGAGTTCCTCCAGGTGCTGCGAGAATTGTGGACGACCGACAACGTTGATTTTCGCGGTGACTTCTATCGGATCCACGACTTCACCCTGAAACCGAAGCCGTTCCACACTCCCGAGCTATTTCAGGGCGGCAACTCCACGGCCGCGCGCCGCAACGGTGGCCTCTACTCCGACTGGTACTTCTCCAACGGCAAGGATTTCGCCGGCGTCACCGATCAGATCGTGGAGGTTCGGGACCACGCCCGCACCGTCGGGCGCGAAGTCAAATTCGGGCTCAACGGTTTCATCATCGCCAGGGACTCAGAGTCGGAAGCGCGGGAGGTCCTCCGGGAAATCGTCGCCAAGGCCAACCGGCCCGCAGTCGAGGGTTTCCGCGGTGCCGTCCAGCAGGCAGGCAGCTCTACCGGGGACAAGAAGGGGATGTGGGCGGATTCCTCGTTCGAAGACCTGGTGCAGTACAACGACGGATTCCGGACCCAGCTGATCGGCACGCCGGAACAGATCGCCGAGCGGATCGTCGACTACCGGCGCCGCGGGGTGGACCTAATCCTGGGCGGCTTCCTGCATTTCCAAGAGGAGATCGAATACTTCGGAGCCAAGGTGCTGCCGCTGGTCCGTGAGATCGAAGCCGCCGACACTCAGGAAACCATCAGCGAAGAGCGAGTACCCGTTTTGAGCTAACCGATGCCGTCTCAGTGTCGTCTCGGCTTGTCTTCGGCTTGTCCCCGCCCCAACGGGGATAAACGTGCAGTAGCGTGGAGGCGATCTACCCCGAGACCACGACCGAAACCGTGACGTAGGAGATGTAATGACGTATTCGACCGGTGGGCCCGGATACCAGCCCGCGCAGCCGTCCAACCCGTACGGCACGCCGTCCTTTGTGTCCGAGCCCAACACGGGTGCGCTGGGGGTCTACCTGCCCGGCGGTGTCCTGGTGCTGAGCCTGATCGGCTTCATTGTCGGATTCGGGCCCTTCTACACCGGGAAGGCCAGCGCCGGAACATCAGGGAGCTTCGGCGGATTCGATGCCCTTGTCTCGACGCCGATCTTCGGGTTCGCGCAGTTCGCGTTGCTGATCGCCGGTCTTACCGCGGGCGTCTCCCTGCTCTCCGGCAAGGACGACAAGCAGGCTCCCGTCGCGATCCTCTCGATCGTCGGCTTCCTGTTCGTGCTCGGCGGTCTGTTCGGCACTCCCTTCGCGGGCGCCCTGGGTGAGGTCGGCGTTGGATGGGGCCTGATCACGCTCGCCGTGGTGTCCGGTTTCCAGGCCGCAGCCGCCGTGTACGCACTGCTCACCGAGGTGGGCGTCGTCAAGGCCAAGGCCGCCGCCCCGGCGACCAACCCGTTTGGCAACCAGTACCAGCCGCAGCAGAGCCAGTACTACACCCCCGCTCAGCAGTCACAGCAGCAGCCGCCCAAGCAGACGCCGGCCCAGGGACAGGGCTACGGCCAGGCACCGAGCTACGGCCAGCAGCAGGGTTTCGGTCAGCAGGGTGCTCAGGGTTACGGCCAGGCCGGTGCCCAGGGTTACGGCCAGCAGCAGGCCGCTCCCGCCGCCCCGCCGTCCTACGGTGGCTACGGCCAGCAGCCCCCGCAGTCGGCGCCCCCGACGCCTCCGCAGGGATTTAGTAGCTCCGGCTTCACCCCGCCGTCCTCGCAGCCGGTGCAGCAGGCCGGTTCCGCGCAGCCGACCCAGCAGTACCCCACCTTCGGTGGCACCAGCGGTCAGGCTGCCGGCGGCGAGCAGCAGGGCGGCGCGGCGACCGGCGGCGGTTCCGCCTCCGCCAGCGGTGACGATCTGTTCGGCACCTCGCGTCCCTCTAACTAGACGGTGTCTACTGCCGTGATCGGCGCGTGAATCAACCCTCGCGCGCCAATCCCGCACAGGCTCGCGCACTGCTGACGGTTGCCTTCGGCCCGTCAGCAGTTGCGTTGGTCATCATTGCGGCAATCGTTTTGGTGCAGTTGGTCATTGCCAACAGCGATATGACCGGGACGTTCGGTGCGGTGGCCAGCATGTGGCTGGGCACGCACCTGGTACCGATCTCGATCGGCGGACGAGTCATCGAGGTGCTGCCGCTGCTGCCGGCGGGGGCCATGGTGTGGGGCGTTGCCCGGACGGTCGCGTCGACGCTCGCGCCTACCGCGTCCTGGTACGTGATTCGGTGGGTGATCGCCTCCGCGCTCGCCGGGCCGCTGCTTATGACGGCGATATCGCTGGCGATCATCCACGATGCGTCGACGGTGCTTACTCAGCTCCAATCCCCGAATGCGCTGCGCGCCTTCGGGTCCGTACTCGGCATCCACGCCGTCGGGGCGGCCGTCGGGGTTGTTGTGCGGGTCGGCAAGCGGCTCGCGGTGTCCCTGCAGCTGCCCCCATGGCCGGTTGACGCCGCCCGCGGTGCCCTCGCCGGTGTGCTCGCGCTCTTCGGGCTGTCGGCGGCCGTCACGGCCGGGTCGCTGGTGGTGCATTGGGCGACGATGGACCAGCTGTACTCCGTTACCAACGATTTCGTGGGCCAGCTGAGCTTGACCCTGCTGGCAATTCTGTACGCACCCAACGTGATTCTGGGTGCCTGTGCGTTGGCGGTCGGGTCCAGCGCACAGGTGGGAACTGCGACCTTCAGTGCGTTTGCCGTGTTTGGCGGTCAGCTGCCGGCGGTACCGATCCTGGCGGCCGTACCTACGCCGCCACTCGGTCCGGCGTGGGTGGCACTGATGATCATCGGCGCGGTGTCCGGGGTGGCCGTCGGACAGCAGTGCTCGCGCCGGCCCACCCCATGGCCCACCGCCATCCATAAGGTGGTGACGGCCGCATTGCTCGCGGCGACGTTCCTGGCGATCGTCGGGAAACTGAGTGGTGGGCAGCTAGGCAATTTCGGCCGCCTGGGGATCGACCAGGGCACATTCGGGCCTGGGGTGTTCTTCTGGTTCCTGGTAATCGGTCTGTTGACGGTGTTCATGTTGGGCGGCGCGACCCGACTTCCGGCCGCGGCCAGGCCCGCCCGGGAGGAAAGAGTCGAGCCCGACGGGCCCGGGGAGTTCGCGCCGGAGGAGCCGGAGGACGCCGACGAGCAGCCAGGGGACGAGGCGGAACCCGAATCACAGTCCGAACCGGCACCGGCACCGGAATCGGTGCCGGAGCCTGATGAAGCCGCTGCGGACGAGCAGCCCAGCGACCCTCCGGAACAGACCAAATGACTCGCCCGGCTACGCTCAGCGGCGTGTCGGAACCCGGTCCTCTTCGCGCGAGCGGCTCGTCGGCGCCAGCGCAGGCCGTTGAGATTGCCCCGTCCGCCCCGGCGCGGGTCGTGGTGCTGGCTTCCGGCACCGGCACGCTGCTGCGTTCCCTGCTTGACGCGGCCTCCGGCAACTTCCCCGCCCGCATCGTCGCGGTGGGCACCGATCGTCGATGCGCAGCCGTCGACATCGCCGCCGACGCCCAGTTGCCCAGTTACACCGTGCGGCTCGGCGATTACGACACCCGCGAACTGTGGGACGCTGCTATCGCGGAGGCGACCGCCGAGCATCGCCCCGACCTGGTGGTGTCTGCCGGATTTATGAAGATTCTTGGACCGCAGTTTCTTTCGCAGTTTCTCGGTCGGGTGATCAATACTCATCCGGCGCTACTGCCGTCTTTCCCCGGAGCGAATGCCGTGCCCGATGCGCTGGCGCATGGCGTCAAGGTCACTGGTTGCACGGTGCATCTGGTGGACGCCGGGATGGACACGGGGCCGATCCTCGCCCAGCAGGCCGTCCCGGTGCATGCCGACGACGATGAGGCGACCCTGCACGAACGCATCAAGGTGGTGGAGCGGACGCTGCTGGTCGATGTTCTGGCCGCGGTCGCCACCAGAGGTTTGACATGGAACGGAAGAAGGGCCTCCATCAAGTGAGTACGCAGCGACCCGTACGGCGGGCATTGATCAGCGTCTACGACAAGACCGGACTGGAAGAGCTCGCCGCCGGGCTGCATGCCGCCGGCGTGGAACTGGTATCCACCGGTTCGACCGCGAAAACCATTGCCGCCGCTTCGATCCCGGTAACTCCGGTGGAAGCGGTCACCGGGTTCCCGGAGGTGCTGGACGGCAGGGTGAAGACATTGCACCCGCACGTGCACGCCGGCGTGCTGGCCGACACGCGCCGTGAGGAGCACCTGACCCAGCTCGAGGAGCTGGGCGTCAAGGGATTCGAGCTGGTGGTGGTCAACCTGTACCCGTTCGCCGCCACGGTGGCCTCGGGTGCCTCCGAGGATGAATGCGTCGAACAGATCGATATCGGTGGCCCCTCGATGGTGCGTGCCGCTGCGAAGAACCATCCGAGCGTGGCGGTGGTCGTCGATCCCGCCTCGTATGGGGAGGTACTGGCCGCCGTGACCGCAGGGGGATTCACCCTGGAGGCGCGGAAAGCACTGGCGGCCCAGGCTTTCCGTCACACCGCCGAGTATGACGTCGCCGTTGCCGGCTGGCTGTCGGGGATCGTGGAATCTGGCAACGAGGCACTGCCGTCATGGATCGGCGGAACCTGGAATCGCTCGACGGTGCTGCGCTACGGGGAGAACCCGCATCAGCAGGCGGCCCTGTACACCGGCGCCGTGGGGAACGGTCTGGCTCAGGCGGAGCAGCTGCACGGCAAAGAAATGTCGTACAACAACTACACCGATGCCGACGCCGCCTGGCGCGCCGCCTGGGACCAGGACAAGGCGTGTGCGGCGATTATCAAACACGCCAACCCGTGCGGTATCGCGGTGTCGGACATATCGATTGCCGATGCGCATCTCAAGGCGCACGAATGCGATCCATTGAGTGCATTCGGCGGTGTCATCGCCGTCAACCGTGAGGTGAGCGTGGAGATGGCCGAGCGGGTGGCCGAGATCTTCACCGAGGTGATCGTTGCCCCGGGCTACGCCGACGGTGCGGTGGAGGTGCTGAGCCGTAAGAAGAACGTGCGTTTGTTGCGCGCGTCCGAGCCTCAATCCGGCTGCACCGAGTGGCGACAGATCAGCGGTGGCCTGCTGGTACAGGAGCGTGACGCGCTGGATGCCGAAGGCGACGACCCGGCCAACTGGACGTTGGTGGCGGGCACCGCCGCGGATGCGGACACGTTGGCGGACTTGGTATTTGCCTGGCGGGCAGGGCGGGCCGTCAAGTCCAACGCGATTGTCATTGCCTCCGGCGGAGCGACCATCGGCGTGGGGATGGGGCAGGTCAACCGGGTTGATGCGGCACGCCTTGCGGTGTCCCGGGGCGGGGATCGCGTCTCCGGTGCGGTGGCCGCCTCGGATGCCTTCTTCCCGTTCCCCGACGGCCTTGAGGTGCTGACGGATGCCGGAGTGCGTGCCATCGTGCATCCGGGTGGGTCGATGCGCGACGAGTTGGTGGCCGACGCCGCCAAGGCTGCGGGAATCACCTTGTACGCCACCGGAGCACGCCACTTCGCGCACTAGGCCGTCGTAAGTCGGCCCGAAAGGGGGAGCGATGGTTCAGCCCAGTTTGGATTGGCCGGGCGAGCCATTGCGCTCGCTGGTGTGGACGCTGCAGGCGTGGGCCATCACCATGGTGGTGTTCGTTGCGGTGGCCTTCGCTATCACCCGTTTCACCCAATGGGGACAACAGTTCTGGCGAGTCAACGCACCCTTCTTCTGGGGCCGTGACAGTTGGCGCACCTGGGCATTGCTGGCGTTCATGATGTGGCACACCGTGTACATGGCTCGCGTGACGGTGATCTTCACGTACCAGTACAAGGACCTGATGAACGCGCTGCAGGTCGGCTCGGAGGCCCTGGTCACCCACGACTCGGCGCTGCTTGGGGATGCGCGTCAGGCGTTCTTCACCTCGTTCGCGATCAGCGGCATCCTCGTGGTACTCACCGTGACGTACACCGTGGTGGACTTCTTCCTGCGCAGGGTGTTCGCCATTCGGTGGCGGGTATGGCTTAACACGCGCCTCGTCGACGACTGGATGAGCAAGGATGCGTTCTACCGCAACCGTTTCCTGGATGTTCCGGTAGAAAACCCCGACCAGCGAATCCAGAATGACATCGAGACCCACACCACCAAGTCCGTGGATCTGACCCTCGGTGCTGTGAACAAGACGCTGCTGATCATCATGTTCACCGGCGTGCTGTGGCAGCTTTCGGGTCCGCTGCAGTTGTGGGGCTTCGAGATCCCGCGAGCCATGGTCTTCATCTCGTTCGTGTTCTCCATCACGGTGACCCTCATCGCGTTTTGGATCGGCCGCCCTCTCATCCGGTTGAACTTCTTGAATGAACGGTTCGGCGCGAGTTTTCGGTACGCACTTGTGCGGCTGCGCGACAGCGCGGAGCGCGTGGCCTTCTACCGAGGCGGCGAACGTGAACGGCGACTGCTGCATTCGCGGTTCGATGAGATCATCGCCAACATGTGGCGCATCGTGTACGCGCAGTTGCGTCTCAACGGCTGGAATCGCGGCATCGGTGATGTGACCACTGGCATGATTCCGTACCTGGTGCAGGCGCCGCGATTCTTCACCGGCCAGATTAAGGTCGGTGACCTCTTGCAGACCGTCGCCGCCTTCGGAAATGTCTGCGGCGCAATGTCCTTCTTCAGGGACAGCTATGACGAATTCACCGTCTACCGCGCCGCTCTGCTGCGTATCGATCAGATGCTGGACAGCGACCGGCAGGCGCGCGAGCTGCCGCGCATCGATGCGACGGACGCCGACGACGCGCTGAGGCTTGCCGATGTGGATGTGCGAGACCTACAGGGGCAGAGCATGATCACTGGACTGAACCTGGTGCTCACCCCGGGTGGCAGCGTCGTGGTGAAGGGGCCGTCTGGATGCGGGAAGACCACCCTGCTGCGTAGCCTGGCGCAGCTGTGGCCACAGACCTCGGGTGTGGTGGCGCGCCCCGGCGGGTGGAACACCCTGTTCCTGCCCCAGTTGCCGTACCTGCCGCTGGGCAATCTGCGCGAGACGGTCGTGTATCCGCTCCCGGTGGATGAAGTTCCGGATCGGGAACTAAATGATGCGCTGCGTGACGTCTCCCTGGGGCACCTGACCGGGCGATTGGACGAGGAAGCCGACTGGGCTGCCGTGCTCTCGCTCGGCGAGCAGCAGCGCGTGTCCTTCGCACGGGTGCTGTTGGTGCGTCCGCGCGTTGTGTTCCTCGACGAGTCGTCCTCCGCATTGGACGAGGGGCTGGAGGACGCGATGTATGCGCTGGTGCGGGAGCGGTTACCGGACTGCGTGGTGGTCAGTGTGGGGCATAGGTCAACTATCGATCGCCACCACCAGTCGCGGTTGGAGCTGACGGGCACGGGAGCGTGGGAACTTACGGCGGTGTGAATTCCCGCTCGGCAGAAGGCGCCGCGGGAACTTTTGGTCATCAGCGTGCGACTGATGTAGTGACGGCGTCCGCGGGTTGGGCGTGCGTCCACCGCGGTGGCGCCATGCGACGGATGTCACCACGGTGTTCCTGACCGCCAAAGTGAAAGGAATCACCATGCGCGATATCGCTGTTGAGATCGTTGTTGAGGATGACGAGATCGTCTCTGCGACGGAAATGGTTGCCAGCCACTAAGAGTGGGTGCCGGGCGTGCGCGAATGACTCACCGTCCGCGCACGCCCGGACGCACGCAAGGAGGCGAAGCGGTGTTCATCGATGATCCCCGATGGCGGCAGTTTGTCGCGGATCGGGCCCCTCACTACAAGGAGACGGTCTTTATCCCCGGGCTCATTCCCGACTCGGATGCGATCGTCGGCAAGATAACCGCGGCGGTTGCCGCAGCGACGGGTGCGCATGGAAAAGGACTGCGGCTGCGTGGATTCCGGGGCAGCGAGTTTGATTTCAAGCTCACCGAGCGACTCTCGCGTACCGCGCCGCGTGCCGGACAGGTGTTGACCGAGTGGCTCTCCGATAACGCCGACCGGCGTCCCGCGTGCGTGGCCATCAACGACGTCTCCTCGTGGGACCTTGGTCTTGGCGCACTGGCTCAGTCGGTGGTGCGCAGCCTTGTTCCAGGCCGAGATCTGGTGTCCGGCGCCGACATCTACACCTTCATCGCCGATGTGGAATGGACACCGTTCGGCATCCACAAGGATGACGAGCCGTCACTGATTTTCCACCTCGGCCCGGGCGTGAAGGAACTCTGGGTGTGGCCCACCGATGGAATCGACCCACACCAGCTCTTCGAGAACCCGTCGCTGGGCCGGGTCTCCTTCGACTTTGAACGGCTGCTTCCCGAGGCGAGCCGGTTTACCCTCCGGCCGGGCGATTTCGTATGTATTCCTCGGGGCCGCTTCCACCTGTTTCGCAACACGGGACCCTCAGTGTTCCTGGGCGTCACGCTCTTTCCGACGGACGTCCGGAAATCTTTTGCCGACTTGATGATCGGCCACTTCGGTGCACGGCTCGATGCCGCGGGCGAGCAGTCCAGCTTCGACGATGTTCGTCGGCTGGTGACGGAAACACTCCGCGACCCCGAGGCAGCGTCCGGACTAGAGGCCACCATGGATCTGACGGCGGCCAAACAACGCACCGCCGGGTACCTACGCCCACCGAAGGTCGCTGCCCTGCGCACGTGCGAGCCTCAGGTAGATGCCGCGTTCGGATGGGCCTACCCGGAAGTGGTGGAATCCGTGACGGGCGCAGGACGCACCCATCTGGTGGCTCGCGGGCGGGATATCGCGTTCGGCGGCGTCATCAACCTTGACCAACTGCTCGCGCTCACAGGGGAGTTCACCGTGGACGATATCGATGCCGCCCTTGCGGCCGAGCTCGATATCGACCGGCGCCGCGAGGTCGTAAGGGCGCTGTGGCGCTGTGGCGCTCTGAACCTTGTTAACGCTCTTCCAGCGACTGGCGTCGCTTGCGCCGCTTGCGCTTGACGTTCACGCCACCCCACAGCGAGAAACCCTTGACCGTCACATGCGGGGCACCTTGCACGCCTTGGCCACTGGCGGAGTGATCGAAGCCACCCATCACCGCGACGCCCTTGACGTCAACGTTGACCTCCGGCGGCAACAGGATCGTCTGCCCGCCCATGATGGAGAAGGAACGGATCTCGACCTCATTGGAGGTGAAGTCCGCGTACCGCAGGTCCAGTACGCCGCCGCCCCACAGCGCAAATGAGGTGAGCTTGCCCGGAACGTTCCAGCGGCCACGACGCTCGAAGCCGCTCATGATCGCCATCAGGAACGTCGAAGGCGCTGGCTTGTTGGCATGTCCGCGGACCTGCGTGGTCGAGACGGCGGGGAGGTCGGCGCTCAGCTGATCGAGTTCGCCATATGTGTTTGCCGAGTACACCTTGGTGAGGCGCTCCTCGAACTCGGAGAGCTGCAGGCGGCCCTGCGCGGCGGCATCGGACAACAACTGCGCGACGCGCATGCGATCGGCGTCTGCGGCCCGCATCGATGCGGTAGCCCGCTCAGGGAGGTTGCTCATCACCGCCGAGCCTACGACGAACTGCGCTTAAAGGCACGCGGTTCATTAGTGTTGCTCGGCGCACTACAGCCGTAGTGGTGTGTGGTTCACACCTGCCAGGCGGGCGGACGCTTCTGTAGGAACGCCAACATGCCCTCCTGCGCCTCCGGGGACACGAACAACCGCGCCGAGGTTTCCGTCAACTCGTTGGCGCGCGCATCGAAATCGGCGAGTATCGGCGCGGCGGTGAGCTTCTTCGATTCGGCCAGCCCCTGCGGCGAACCCAGTGCAATATCGTCCACCAACGAGGTGACCGCGGCCTCGACGGCCTCCGGGCTGTCGACGGATTTGGTCACCAAGCCGATCTCGGCGGCTACCCGCGCATCGAATTTCTCACCGGTGACGAAGTAGCGTGCGGCCGCCCGGCCCGTGAGGCGGGGCAGCAGCGTCAACGAGATGATCGACGGCGCCACACCGATGCGCGCCTCGGTGAGGGCGAAGGTGCTGTCGGGTCCAGCGACCGCGATATCGGCGGCGCCCACCAGACCGAAGCCGCCGGCGCGCACATGGCCGTTGACGGCGATGATGACGGGCAGCGGCAGCTCCAGGATGTCCCGGAGCAGTGCAGTGAGCTGACCGGCCCGATCCTTGGCGGTGTCTTGCGGCGAACCTTCGGATGCCTCAGACAGATCAGCACCCGCACAGAAGGTATTGCCGGTGTGGGTCAGCACCACGGCACGGACCGTCTTGTCGGCCGCGGCGCGCTGAAGTCCGTCCTTCAGTTGCGCTATCAATCCGGTGGACAACGCGTTGCGGTTGTGCGGCGAGTCGAGCGTTAGTCGGGCGGCGCGGCCCTCCACCTCGTAGTGGACAAGCAATGTTTCGCTCATTGGTTTCTCCTTAGTACGAGCGGGGCAGGCTGAGCGATGTCTGCGCGACGAAGTTGAGGATCATCTCCCGGCTAACCGGGGCGATACGTCCGAAGCGCGACAAGTTCAACAGCGGCGCCACCGCGTACTCGGAGGTCAATCCGTTGCCGCCCAGGGACTGTACGGCGCGGTCGGCAGCGCGGCAGGCCACCTCGGCGGCGGCGTACTTGGCCATGTTGGCGGCCTCCGCGGCGCCCCAGTCGTCACCGCAGTCGTACAGGGTGGCGGCCTTCTGCATCATCAGCTTGGCCAGCTCCAGCTCGACCTTAATCTCGGCCAGCGGGTGCGCGATGGCCTGGTGCGCACCGATCGGCGTCTTCCACACCTGGCGGGTCTTCACATACTCGGTGGCTTTGTTCAGCGCGAGCCGCGTAAGGCCAACTCCGCTGGCGGCACCCATGATTCGTTCCGGGTTCAAACCGGCGAACAGCTGCATGAGCGCGGCATCCTCGGAGCCCACGAGGGCGTTACCCGGCACGCGCACATCGTCGAGGAACACCTGGAACTGCCGCTCGGGCAGCGTGAGCTCCATATCGATGGGCGTGTACTCGAAACCCTTGGTGTTGGTAGGTACCACGAACAGCGCGGGCTTGAGCTTGCCGGTCTTGGCCTCTTCGGTGCGGGCAACCACCAGCACGGCGTTGGCCTGGTCGACGCCCGAGATGAAGACCTTGCGCCCATTGAGGATCCAGTCACCACCGTCGCGCTTGGCGGTGGTGGTGATGTTGTGCGAGTTGGAGCCGGCGTCAGGCTCGGTGATGGCAAACGCCATGGTGAAGCTGCCATCGGCCATCGACGGCAGCCAGGTCTTCTTCTGCTCGTCGGTGCCGTAGCGGGCGATGATGGTGGCATTGATGGCGGGGGAGACCACCATCATCAGTAGCGGACAACCGGCCGCGGATAGCTCCTCGAAGACGAGGCCGAGCTCGTACATGCCGGCACCGCCGCCGCCGTACTCCTCGGGGATGTTGACTCCGAGGAAGCCGAGCTTGCCTGCCTCATCCCATAATTCGGTCAGGGGGGCGTGTGTCTTGGACTTCTCTAGGTAGTACTGGTGACCGTAGTTGCCGACGAGGGAGGCGACGGCCTGACGCAGCGCCTTGCGCTCGTCGGACTCGACGTACGGGTTGGTTGAGGTCATGCTGGCTCTCCTTCTGTGTTGGCCTCGGTGGCCAGCTGGGCGAGTACGGTGCCGAGTTCGACTTGTTGTCCCGGTTCGACATTCAGGATTTCGATGACACCGTCGGCGGGGGCGACGATGGTGTGCTCCATCTTCATCGCCTCCAGCCAGACGATCGGCGTGCCTGCGGTGACGGTGTCTCCGACAGCGGCGCCGACGCGCAGCACCACCCCCGGCATGGGTGCGATCAGTGAGCCTGCGGCCACCTCGGTGCTGGGATCGGTGAACCGGGGCGCCACGGTGAGCGCCACCGGACCGAGCGGTGAATCGATGTCGACAGTTGCCCCATAGCGGGCCACGTCGAATCCGCGACGGACGCCATCCAGGACGAGTGCCACATGATCGGGTGTGGCCGAGACCAGTTGGATCTCCGGCCAATCGCCGTCGAGTTCCAGACCGCTGCGGGTCAGCCGATACCGGACGCTTATCGTGCTGTCGCCCGCCAGGAACTCCTTGGTCTGGTAGCCGGAAGCCAGGTTCCGCCATCCGCTGGGTAGACCCGCGCACACGGTGGCGGCCGAGCGGTTGGCGGCGGCGTCAGCCAATGCGGCAGCCAGTGCCGAATACCGTTGTGCTGCTTCGTCGGCCAGCGGCCTGGCAAGGACGTCAAGCCCATGCTTGTCCAGGAACGAGGTATCGGTGTCGCCGTCGAGGAACGCCTGGTGGCGTAGCACGTTGACCAGTAGATCGCGGTTGGTGGTCAGGCCGTGTAGCCGGGTGCGTTCCAATGTGGACGCCAGTAGCCGTGCGGCTTCGGTGCGGGTCGGTGCCACGGTGATGACCTTGGCGAGCATCGGGTCATAGTGCACTGAGACTGCGCTGCCATCGACGATCGTAGAGTCCAGCCGAACCCCGTTGCGCCCCGGATGCCCCGGCACGTGGAACTGGGCGCTGGCGCCGGGAACGGCGAAACGGTGCACGGTTCCGCTCTGTGGCTGCCAGCCCGCGGCGGGGTTCTCTGCGTACAGCCGCGCTTCGATGGAATGCCCGTGAATGACAGGAGGTTCGGCGGGAAGCTCGCCCCCGTCGGCCACCTGTATCTGCAATGCCACCAGATCAAGTCCGGTAGTGCATTCGGTGACGGGGTGCTCCACTTGAAGGCGGGTGTTCATCTCCAGGAAGAAGAACTCGCCGTCCTCGGTGGCCAGGAATTCCATGGTTCCGGCACCGACGTATCCGATGGCCTCCGCGGCGGTACGTGATGCCTCAAACAGGCGCTCGCGCATCCCGTCGACTCGGGCTACCAGCGGGGAGGGCGCCTCTTCGATGACCTTTTGGTGCCGGCGCTGGATGGAGCATTCGCGCTCACCGATGGCCCACACCGTGCCGTGGGTATCGGCCATCACCTGTACCTCGATGTGACGGCCGGTGCCGAGGTAGCGTTCGCAGAAGACGGTTGGATCGCCGAAGGCGGACTCCGCTTCGCGTTGTGCCGCAGCGATTTCGGCAGGCAGGGAGTCGAGGTTGTTGACGATCCGCATGCCGCGACCGCCGCCGCCGGCGGAAGCCTTGACGAGCACTGGCAGCTGGTCGGCGGTCACGGTATCGGGATCGAGCTGTCCTAGCACCGGCACACCGGCCGAATCCATGAGTTTCTTGGACTCGATCTTGGAACCCATCGACTCGATGGCCGCAACGGGCGGACCGATCCAAGCGAGGCCGGCATCGGCCACCGCGCGAGCGAAATCGGCATTCTCGGAGAGGAATCCGTACCCCGGGTGGATGGCGTCGGCACCGGTGGCCTTGGCGGCGGCGATGATCAGCTCACCGCGCAGATAGGTCTCGGCACTGGAGGTACCGGGCAAGTGGACCGCGGCGTCGGCTTCGGACACGTGTGGGCTATCGGCATCGGCGTCCGAATAGACGGCGACTGTGCCCAGACCGAGCTTGCGGCAGGTGGCGAAGACTCGGCGGGCGATCTCGCCGCGGTTGGCAACTAAAACGGAGGTGATAGTCATATGGAGGTTCCCCTGTGCTTTCGATTCTTCGCGCAAGTGCTCATCACAATCACATCCGGAAGACGCCGAAGTTTGACGTCCCCTCAATCGGCCCATTAGCGATGGCGGACAAGCACATACCGAGCACGGCGCGGGTGTCCCGGGGGTCGATGACCCCGTCGTCATACAGGCGCCCGGACATGAACATTGGCAGCGACTCGGCTTCGATCTGGGCCTCGATGGCCGCCTTCATTGCAGAATCGGCCGCGTCATCGACCTCTTGTCCGCGTGCTGCCGCGGCGGCACGGCTCACGATGGAGATCACGCCCGCGAGCTGGGTGCCGCCCATCACCGCCGATTTGGCGCTGGGCCACGCGAACAGGAAGCGTGGGTCGTAGGCGCGGCCGCACATGCCGTAGTGGCCGGCACCGTAGGAGGCGCCGACGATCAGTGACAGGTGCGGCACCGTCGAGTTGGATACGGCGTTGATCATCATGGAGCCGTGCTTGATCATGCCACCCTCTTCGTACTCCTTGCCCACCATATATCCGGTGGTGTTGTGTACGAACAGAAGTGGAGTGTTGGTCTGGTTGGCCAGTTGGATGAACTGGGTGGCCTTCTGTGATTCCTCACTGAACAGCACGCCGCGCGCATTGGCGAGGATGCCGATGGGGTATCCGTGTAGCCGTGCCCAGCCGGTCACCAGCGAGGACCCGTACTGTTCCTTGAATTCGTCGAATTCTGAGCCGTCAACGATGCGGGCGATGATCTCGCGCGGATCGAACGGGATGCGCAGATCTCCGGGAACGATGCCGAGCAGCTCGGCCTGATCGGCGATCGGCTCGACCACTGCCGCCGGCGTGGGGCCCTTCTTGACCCAGTTCAGGCGCGAGACGATCTGCCTGCCGAGGCGCACGGCGTCCTGTTCGTCAACTGCCAGGTAGTCGCCCAAACCTGAAATACGGGAGTGCATTTCGGCACCGCCCAGCGATTCGTCGTCGGACTCTTCGCCGGTGGCCATCTTGACCAGTGGGGGTCCGGCCAAGAACACCTTGGAGCGTTCCTTGATCATCACCACGTGGTCCGACATGCCGGGGATGTAGGCGCCGCCGGCGGTGGAGTTGCCGAAAACCAGGGCGATCGTCGGGATGCCCGCGGCCGAGAGCCGGGTGAGGTCGCGGAACATCTGCCCGCCAGGGACAAACACTTCTTTCTGGGTGGGTAGGTCGGCGCCGCCGGACTCCACCAGCGAGATCACCGGCAGGCGGTTCTGGAAAGCAATATTGTTGGCCCGCAGCACCTTACGCAGCGTCCAGGGGTTACTGGTGCCGCCCTTTACGGTGGGATCGTTGGCTACGATCATGCACTCGACGCCCTCCACCACGCCGATGCCGGTGACCAGCGAGGCGCCGACGGTGAAGTCGCTGCCCCAGGCCGCCAACGGGCATAGTTCTAGAAAGGGTGCGTCGGCGTCCAGGAGAAGCTCGATGCGCTCACGCGCCAGCAGCTTGCCGCGTTCATGGTGGCGGGCAACGTATTTGTCGCCGCCACCGGCGATTGCCTTGGCGGTTTCGGCATTGACTTCAGCCAGCTTGGTCGTCATGGCCTCGGCCGCGGCGACATATTCGGGGGAGTTGGTGTTGACGGCGGTGCGGAGAGTGGTCATGCCTGGTACCCCAGGAGCTTCGCGGCCAGCGAGGTGAGGATTTCGGTAGTGCCGCCGCCGATGCCGATAATGCGCATATCGCGATACTGGCGTTCGATCTCACTCTCGGTCATGTATCCCATGCCACCGAACAATTGGACGCCCTGATTGGCCACCCATTCACCGGATTCGACGGCGGTGTTCTTGGCGAAGCACACCTCGGCGATCAAGTTGGTCTCGCCAGCAAGCGCGCGATCAACCAACGCGTGCGTGTAGACCCGGGCGATATCGACCCGGCGGGCCATCTCGGCGAGCGTGTTCTGCACCGACTGGCGGGAGATGAGCGGACGTCCGAAGGTCTCCCGATTCCGGCACCACTCGACCGTCAGGTCCAGGCACCGCTGTGCACTCGAATATGCCTGTGCAGCAAGCCCGATACGCTCGGAAACGAATGCCCCGGCGATCTGCGCGAAGCCGGTGTTCTCGCCGCCAACCAGGTTCTCGGCGGGAACGCGCGCATCGGTGAAGGCCAGCTCGGCGGTATCCGAGGAGCGCCACCCCATTTTATCGAGCTTGCGGGCCACCTCGAATCCCGGTGTGTCCTTGTCGATCAGCAGCAGTGAAACCCCGGACGCGCCCGCTCCGCCGGTGCGTACCGCGGTCACCACATAGTCGGCGCGCACGCCGGAGGTGATGAAGGTTTTGGCGCCGTTGACGATGTAGTGGTCACCGTCCCGCTTGGCAGACGTGGTCAGGTGTCCCACATCGGATCCGCCGCCGGGTTCGGTGATGGCCAGTGAGCCGATGAGATCCCCACGCAGGGTGGGCTTCACGTAAGTGTCGATAAGCCGTTGATCGCCGGAGGCGATCATGTGCGGCGTGGAGATCCCGCAGGTGAACAGCGACGCGAATACACCGCCGGGCACACCCGCGTAGTGCAGCTCCTCGCACACAATCACCGTATCTATGGCATCTCCGCCGCCGCCGCCAACATCTTCCGATGAGGCCGGCCCGAGTAGGCCCAGATCGCCCGCCTTGCGGTGCAATTCGCGAGGCAACAGCCCTTCGCGCTCCCACTCGTTGACATGTGGAAGGATCTCGCGCTCGGCGAAGTCACGCACCGTCTCCCGAAGCGCCTGGCGCTCCGGGGTGTTCCATTCGGTCACTGTATTTTCTCCAGGAGGGATTCGGGGATCTCGATCTCGCGGGAACGCAGCCATTCGCCAATGCCCTTGGCCTGAGGGTCGAATCGTGCTTGATACGCGACACCCTTGCCGAGGATGCCTTGGATGACGAAGTTCACTGCACGCAGCTTGGGTAGCAGGTAGCGGGCTACCTCCAGATGCTCGGTTTCCGGGAGTAGTTCCCGTAGCGCATCGACCGTCAAAGCGTGCGCAAGCCAGCGGTATTCCTCGTCGGTGCGTACCCACGCGCCGACGTTGGCACTGCCGCCCTTGTCGCCGCTGCGGGCGCCGGCGAGGACGCCGAGGGGGACGCGTCGCGTGGGTCCGGCGGGCAGGGGCTCGGGCAGGGCGGCCGCCGGTGCGTCGGCAAGCGGCTGCGTCTGGGAGGCTTGCGCGATATCGACCCGGGTGCCATCCGCAAGCACCGCCACATGCGGAACCTTTTCCGCGGGAACATATCCCGGCGTGAAGACGCCGTACGGTTCGGCCTCGGCGGGGCGTGATGTCACATGGAATCCGGGGTAGCTCGCCAGTGCCAACTCCACTGCCGCGTTAGAGAACTGCCGACCGACCTTGTTGGGATCGGAGTCGCGCACCATCACGTGCAGCAGCGCGCTGGCGGCCTGCTCGGTGTCGGCGTTGGGGTGGTCGGTGCGGGCCAGGGTCCACTGGGTGTCCTCGGGCGCCACCGGCATCTCGGCCTCAAGCTGCTTGCGGGTCAGATCCGCTTTAGCGTCGATATCGAGACCGGTGAGTACGAAGGTCATCTGATTGCGGAAGCCGCCCAGCGCATTCAGTGACACCTTCAGATCCGGAGGCGGTGCCTCGCCGGTCACACCCGAGACGCGCACCCGGTCGGGGCCGTCAGCCTCCAACTGCAGGGTATCCAAGCGGGTGGTGACGTCCGGGTTGGCGTACCGCGCTCCGGTGATTTCGTAGAGCAGCTGGGCGGTGACGGTGCCCACGCTGACCGCGCCGCCGGTGCCTGCGTGCTTGGTGATCACCGAGGATCCGTCCTGGTACACCTCGGCCAGCGGGAACCCGGCATGCGAGAGGTCGGGGATTTCGGTGAAGAAGGCGTAGTTGCCGCCGGTGGCCTGGGTGCCGCACTCGATGATGTGCCCGGCCGCTACCGCGCCGGCCAGTTTGTCGTAGTCGTCTCGGCGCCAGCCGAAGTGTGCGGCCGCGGGACCGACGATCACCGACGCATCGGTGACCCGGCCGGTGACCACGACGTTGGCCCCGGAGTTAATGCACTCCACGATGCCCCAAGCGCCGAGGTAGGCATTGGCGGTCAACGGCGATCCCAGTCCGAGCTCGGTCGCGCGGGGCAACAGGTCGTCACCCTCGACATGGGCGACATTGGTCGCGATGCCCAGTTTCTCGGCGAGCGTGCGGATGGCATCGGCCAGGCCGGCCGGGTTGAGCCCGCCGGCGTTGGAGACGATCGTGACGCCCTTGTCCTGGGCCAGGCCCAGGCATTGTTCGAGCTGGCGCAGGAAGGTCTTGGCGTAGCCGCGCTCGGGGGCTTTGGCGCGGTCGCGACCGAGGATGAGCATCGTCAGTTCGGCCAAGTAGTCGCCGGTCAGATAGTCGAGTTCACCCCCGGTGAGCATCTCGTGCATGGCTGACATTCGGTCTCCGTAGAAACCCGAACAATTGCCGATCCGAACCGGAGCAGTCACCGAGCTCTTCCTTTCGGGATGTCCTTTATAGGAATGCCGCGCCCAGTGACACAGGCCACCATGGCGCTCGTGCGCTGTTAAGTTACCCCACCGTCGGAAACGTCAACCAAGGGGTCCAACCAAGTGGTTGGCCGAGCTATTGACCGGCGATTTCGGGCCTAATTCGCCAGTTCAGACGTCGAGGAGAGCGGGATGTCGCACGTCACCGAACGGTTCTACGAACGGCCGCCGTCGGGAGTTTTCGGCACCAGCACCGATCCGATCTCTTGGCTTGATACGGCCGGCGGGCGACGCGCTCGGAAGACAAACAGGTCTTCCAGGCCTGATCACACGGTGGGTAGGGGAGCGAATTTGCAGCTCATGACGGCTACCGGCTATCGTGTGTTGATTGTCGCTGGCTGCGCTACAAGATGTTGGCGCGGCGCGAGCGAATCACACAGAAACCTGAGAATTAAGGAGAGGGCTCAACCATGGCCGTCCCCAAGCGGAGAATGTCCCGCTCGAACACCCGTAGCCGGCGCGCACAGTGGAAGGCGACCGCTACTGAGCTGGTCAACGTCACTGTCGGCGGACAGAACCACAAGGTTCCCCGTCGCCTGCTCAAGGCTGCACGCCTCGGGCTCATTGACCTCGACCGTCGCTGAACGCGCCGGGACTGAATCTCAGGCATCCTCAGTAATATCTCAGCCGCACGGTTAACACTGGTGCCTGTGCGAATTCTTGTAGTCGATGACGACCGCGCTGTGCGCGAGTCGTTGCGACGGTCCCTGTCCTTCAACGGCTATTCGGTAGACCTTGCCGAAGACGGCGTCGATGCGCTGAATTCCATCGCCAGCGACCGGCCCGATGCGTTGGTCCTCGATGTGATGATGCCCAAGCTCGACGGTCTCGAGGTGTGCCGCCGCTTGCGTAGCACCGGAGACGATCTGCCGATCCTGGTGTTGACCGCCCGCGACTCGGTCTCCGAGCGGGTCGCCGGGCTCGATGCGGGCGCCGACGATTACCTGCCCAAGCCCTTCGCGTTGGAAGAACTCCTCGCGCGGATGCGTGCCCTGCTGCGCCGGACGACGTCCGAGGAAGACGCGGATGCGGCCACGCTGAGTTTCGGCGACCTGACCCTGGACCCTGTCACCCGCGAGGTGCACCGCGGCACCCGGTCAATCAGCCTCACCCGTACCGAGTTTGCGCTGCTGGAAATGCTCATGGCCAACCCGCGCCGTGTGCTTACCCGTAGCCGCATCCTCGAAGAGGTGTGGGGATTCGACTTCCCGACCTCCGGCAACGCACTTGAGGTGTATGTCGGATACCTGCGACGCAAGACCGAAGCCGACGGAGAGATCCGGCTCATCCACACCGTGCGCGGTGTCGGCTACGTGTTGCGGGAAACCCCTCCGTAATCCCTATGGCGACATTGAGAATGCCGCAACGGATGCGGGGCTCCACTGCTGCCATATTCTCGCCCCTGCGCGCGACGAGTTCGTCGGTGTCGTTGCGTTGGCGCGTGATGCTGCTGGCCATGTCGATGGTGGCCATGGTCGTGGTGCTGATGGCGGTGGCCTCGTACCTTCTGGTGTCGACGGCGTTGTATCGAGACGTCGACAAGCAGCTCAACGATCGAGCCAACCTGCTGATCGGTAGTGGATTGTTGTCGGTGGATCCGCGCCGCGCCATTGAGGGCACCGCATATTCGGCGGATGTGAACGCCAAACTGATCTTCCCCGGGCTCATCACGTTCTCGGCCACGCAGCAGGGACAGACGATTCCTTACGGCGCCCCCGAGCAGGCGGTCACCCGCGGCGAGCTGGATCATTCGTTGCGCACCGTCAATCACCAACGCGTGCTCGCCCTTAGGCTCGATAACGGCAGCACGCTCATCATGGCCAAATCGCTCGACCCCACCGATACCGTGCTGCGGCGGCTCGGCTGGGTGCTGCTGATCGTCGGCGGCGTGGGTGTTGCGGTGGCAGCCGCTGCCGGCGCCGTGGTGGCAGGTACCGGGTTGCGCCCCGTGGCCAGGCTCACTGACGCCGCCGAGCGGGTGGCCCGAACCGACGACCTGCGGCCCATCGCCGTCACCGGCAGCGACGAATTGGCGCGCCTCACCATCAGTTTCAACACGATGCTGCGCGCGTTGGCCGAGTCGCGAGACCGCCAGGCGCGGCTGGTGACTGACGCCGGGCACGAGCTGCGCACCCCGCTGACCTCGCTGCGCACCAACACCGAACTGCTGATGGCCTCCATGCAGCCGGGCGCCCCGCGGTTGCCCGACGAGGAGATGGAGGCGCTGCAGCGTGATGTGATCGCGCAGATCGAGGAATTGACTACGTTAGTGGGCGATTTGGTGGACCTGGCGCGCGGCGACGGTTCCGATATTGTGCACGAGCCGGTGGACATGGTCGAGGTAGTGGAGGGCACTCTGGAACGAGTTCGCCGCCGTCGCAACGACATTGAATTCGACGTCGTCATGCAGCCGTGGCAGGTGTACGGCGACGCCGCGGGGTTGTCGCGTGCGGTTCTCAACCTGCTCGACAATGCCGCGAAGTGGAGTCCGTCGGGTGCCACGGTGTCGGTGCGGCTGGCTCAGGTTGACGCCGCGCACGCCGAGCTGGTGATCTCCGATCGCGGCCCCGGGATTCCGCCCGCCGAACGCGATCTGGTCTTCGAGCGCTTCTATCGCGCCACCCCGGCGCGGGGAATGCCCGGATCCGGTTTGGGGTTGGCCATCGTGAAACAAGTGGTGCTGAAACATGGTGGCGCCATCAAGGTCGAGGAAACAGAGCCCGGGGCCGTCATCGACGGTAATCCGGCTCCCGGGACGTCGATGCACGTGTTTCTTCCGGGCCGCCCCGGAGGGCCCGGAAGCCTGGGGGACAGCACAGCCCGCCGAAACTCTGCGCCAAACGAGAGGCAGATCTCAGTGGATTCTCAGTCCACTTCGGCAGCGTGGCATCCGAGCTAGTCGATCTTGAACGCCTATGAAGGACCTGTGAGGAAGTACCTATGACCAACGACCCCAACGGCAGCTGGGCCTATCGGCCATCCGGTACCTACTCCGGACAACAAGGGCACCAGGCGCCGACGCACCACGCCCAGTCCGGCCATCACTATCCGGGACAGTCTTATGGCTACCCGACGGGGCAGCAGCCGAATCAGCATCGCCCGGCCCCGCAGCCGCCGCGTCAGCAGCAGGCTCACGCTCCGCGCAGAAGTAGCGGCGGGCTCGTCATCGGGGCCACCGTCCTGGCTCTGGTCTCCGGTGGTCTGGGCGGCACGGTGGGCGCCGTCGTCGCCGACCGTCAACACACAAAGGGGCCCGCGGTCGCCGGCAGCAGCACCGGCCTGACGCCGATCGCCCCGGGTCGTCCGCCGATGGCCCAGCCGGTCTCGGCACTGCCCGCCGGATCGGTGGAACAGGTTGCGGCCAAGGTGCTTCCGAGTGTCGTGAAGCTAGAAACGATCATGGGCCGTTCGAGCGAAGAAGGTTCGGGGGTCATCCTCTCGGCGGACGGGCTGGTCCTCACCAATGCGCACGTTGTCCAGGCGGCGGGCGAGCCAGGCGCTAAGACCACGGCCACCGTCACGGGCGGAAAGACCTCTCCTTTCACGGTGGTGGGGATCGATCCCGGCACCGATATCGCGGTGGTGCGAATCGGCGGCGCCTCCGGCCTGACGCCCATCGCGATCGGATCGTCCGCGAATCTGGTTGTGGGCCAGTCGGTTGTCGCTATCGGTTCCCCGCTGGGGCTCGATGGCACGGTCACCACCGGCATTGTCAGCTCGCTCAACCGTCCGGTCTTCACGGCGGGACAGGCGGGCAACCAGGACACCGTGCTGGACGCGATCCAGACCGATGCCGCCATCAACCCGGGCAACTCCGGCGGTGCTCTGGTCAACCTCAATAGCGAGTTGGTCGGCATCAACTCGGCCATCGCCACCATGGGTGGCGATTCCAGCGGCGAGACGCAGGGCGGATCTATCGGCCTGGGCTTCGCGATCCCGGTGGATCAGGCCAAGCGGATCGCCGATCAGCTGATCGCTAACGGCCATGCCACTCATGCGTCCCTCGGGGTCCGGGTGGGCAACGAGAAGGAGATCCAGGGCGCCAGGATCGTCGAGGTAGTCGCCGGTGGCGCCGCCGAGAAGGCCGGGGTGCCCAATGGGGCCATTGTCACCAAGGTGGACAACCGTCCGGTGAACAGCGCCGATGGGCTCGTCGCCGCGGTGCGGTCTAAGGCCCCGGGCGACAAGGTGACGCTGACGTATACCGATGGCAGCGGCGGGGCGGAGAAGACCGTCGACGTGACGCTGGGTGAGGTCGCCCGATGACCCAGATGTCCCCGGGAGCCGTTACGGTTGCTTCTATGGCAGATATCGAGGCACGACCGGTGGGGCGCTCGTTGGTGGTCGTGGTCAATGACAGGACCGCTCATGGCGATCAGGACACCATCGGCCCATTGGTGACTGAGCTGCTCGCCGAGGCGGGATTTGTCGTCGACGGTGTGATTGCCGTCGAGTGCGATACCGACGAGATTCAGGACGCCATCAGCACTGCCGTGGAAGGCGGTGTTGACCTGGTACTCACCGTCGGTGGCACCGGTGTCACGCTGCGGGACGTGACGCCCGAGGCCACCCAGGAGCAGTTAGATCGCGAATTGCTGGGTATCGCCGAGGCGCTGCGCTCGTCCGGTTTGGCGGCGGGCGTGACCGAGGCTGGACTGTCACGCGGTGTCGCAGGGATTTCCGGGAGCACCTTGGTGGTCAACATCGCCGGCTCACGGGCAGCGGTGCGCGACGGAATGGCCACCCTCGGTCCGCTGGCCAGTTATATCGTCGAGCAGTTCTTCACCCTGGAGATCTGACCCACCAGTGCCGACCCCCTCGGACCGCGATTGTGACCTTCGCCACAAAAGTGACGAAGGAGGAACAAGCGCTAGCAATGCGGATGTCGAGCGGATTTTCGGGCAGACCATGCCAACTTTGGGCCCAGATGAACGAGACATGAACGATTCCAGTGGCTCGCGGGATGGCGATCGGTGGTTGCGGGATAACGTGCCGCCGCATCACGGCTAAGGAATTCGCGCATATCGAACGCGTAAATTCGGCAGGTCGGAATGTCTAGATACCCATCCGGGGTGTCGGTTCCCCTCGGGTCGGCGGCTGTTTTCCAGCAAATCCTTCGTTCACCCGATTGTTAACCCACGGATGTCTTGGGTTTGGCTAACTTCCGGCTCACAGGCCGCCTCGGAACCGGGTGAATCGGGTGAGAACAGAACTCGCGTCCAGATTGCCGCGCCCCCGCCGTGCCGATATCGTCCATCTGTCCGTCGCTAAGGAATTTCTCATGTTCGCCATGAGGGGACTGATAGGAACAGAATGAAGCTGTTGGGCAAGGTATCGGGCTGGGCCCGCCGCGGTGTGCTGGCGGTTGGCGCCCTGCTCATGACTCTTGTTGCTCTCTTCGCGACGGCGGCGACTGCGCATGCTGGGCTGGACGATGAGATGACTCTGGTCGACGGCAAGGGGCGGACGCTGCGGATCCAGGAGTGGGACACCTTCTTGAACGGCGTGTTTCCGCTGGACCGTAACCGCCTCACCCGTGAGTGGTTCCATTCGGGCCGTGCGGTCTATGAGGTGACCGGTCCGGGTGCGGATGCCTTCGAGGGCACCCTGGAGCTGGGCTACCAGGTGGGTTACCCCTGGTCGTTGGGCGTGGGTCTGAACTTCAACTACACCACGCCGAATACCTCGATTCTCTACGGTATTCCGAACGCCTTCGGCGGTAGCCCGGAAGCCTCGTACATTCAGACCACCAACCTGCTGCCGAGCGCCGGCATCAACGTTGACCTGGGCAACGGCCCCGGTATTCAGGAAGTGGCCACCTTCTCCGTTGCCATTGCGGGCCCCAAGGGTGCCGTCGCGGTGAGTAATGCGCACGGCACGGTGACCGGCGCGGCCGGTGGCGTGCTCTTGCGTCCCTACGCCCGATTGATCAGCTCCGCCGGTGACAGCGTCACCACCTACGGCGAGACCTGGGACATGAAGTAGCGGAACTCCTCTAGATAACAAACGTTTCCAGATAGCCCGTCTCCTGCTGGCCTCGCGGACTTTCGAGGCGCGCCATCGTGCGGGAATGGCATGTTTCCGCTGGACCGTAGCCGCCTCACGCGCGAGTGGTTCGATTCGGGCCGTGCGGTCTACGCGGTAACCGGTCCCGACGCGGATGCCTTTGAGGGCACCCTGGAATTGGGCTATCCCTGGTCACTGGGTGCGGACATCCAAGAGCCGGCAACCTTCTCGGTCGCGGTGGCCGGCGCCAGGGGGCCGTTGCTGTGGCCAATGCCCACGGCACGGTGACCGGGGGTGGCTGGCGGTGTGTCTTGCGTCCGTTCGCGCGATTGATAAGTAGCGCGGGCGACGGCGTGACCACCTGTGGCGAGCCCTGGGATATGCGTTAGTCGCCATTACTCAATAGGCGCGATCTGGTAGCAGACTGCACCGCAGCCGAACCTATCTATCGCTTGATCGAGTTAGCCTCCTGGAAACATACAGGAAACTCACAGGGACGATTCGGCCGTTACGTTAGGCCAGCCTGAGCAACAATGTGGTTCTGGCGAAGTCGGCTTTTGCCCTGGCGCGCACCCGCCACGACGATTGAGGGAACTAAATGACATCAGTTGGCATCCGGCAGGTCGCGCACAGCACCCTCATGCGCTTGATCCTGGTCCTCGCCACCGTGGCGGGACTGTCGGTAATGGGGATGGGCACCGCGACTGCGGGTTTGGACGATGAGCTGACCCTGGTCGACGGCAAGGGCCGGACGTTGCGTGTCCAGCAGTGGGACACCTTCTTGAATGGTGTGTTCCCGCTGGACCGCAACCGCCTCACCCGTGAGTGGTTCCATTCGGGCCGCGCTGTGTATGAGGTGACGGGTGCTGGTTCGGATGCCTTCGAGGGCACCCTGGAGCTGGGTTACCAGGTGGGTTACCCCTGGTCGTTGGGCGTGGGTCTGAACTTCAACTACACGACCCCCAACGTCTCCGTCCTCTACGGCATTCCTAACGTCTTCCAGGGTTCGCCGGAGGCCTCGTACATTCAGACCACCAACCTGCTGCCGAGCGCCGGCATCAACGTTGACCTGGGCAACGGCCCGGGCATCCAAGAGGTCGCGACGTTCTCGGTCGCCATTGCCGGTGCCAAGGGGGCAGTTGCGGTGAGCAATGCCCACGGCACCGTGACCGGTGCCGCGGGCGGCGTGCTGCTGCGGCCCTTCGCGCGGCTGATCAGCTCCGCCGGTGACAGCGTCACCACTTATGGCGAAACCTGGGACATGAAGTAATCGGCCGCAGGGCGAGCAGAAGGAGCTAGGACGCCTTCCTCTGCTCGGCCAGCAGGTCGCGGATCTCGACCAGCAGTTCTGCCTCGGTCGCTGCCGCCGCATCCTCGCCAGAGGTTGACAGGCGGTCCTTGAGTGCCTTGTACGGCAGGACGATGAGGAAGTAGACGACCGCCGCGGTGATGACGAAGCTGATGGCCGCACTCAACAGGGCATCGAACTGCAGGAACTGTTCGGGGTTCCCACCCAGGCTGACCTGCAGCACACCGTGCTTCTGGTCCCCGCTCGCACCTACTCGGCTCAGCAATGGCTGGATGATCGCGTCGTTGAATGACTTGACGATTGCCGTGAACGCGCCACCGACGACCACCGCGACCGCGAGGTCAATGACGTTGCCGCGCAGCAGAAAATCTCTGAATCCCTTGAGCATGGTCTGACCTTAACGGAAGGTCAGCGTTACCGCCTGCACTAACGCGATTGCGGCAACGCGGTTAGCCTGCTGCGGCGGCAGCGCGACCATGACGACGCGCTCGGATCCGATGCCCTTGGTAGCGGGCTTCGGTGACACCAGCACGACCACCGCGCCGGTGGCCAGCACCGTGGGCTCCGGGGGAGCGTCGCTCGTCCGGCCCGATCCGGCGGCGTCTCCACCGGCCACGGTGAGGATGTCGACGACATCTCCGGTCCTGATCATGTCGAGGGTGGCGGCATCGGCCAGGGGCACCGGGACGATGCGGGCATCGTTGCCCGCGGCCGACTCGGCCAATCGCGGGCCCAGTACTCGCAGATCGGTCAGTACTTCCCCGCGTCGAACCGGCCCGGCTAGCGTTGCGCCCACAACGGTCCTGGTATCAGTGCTGACCCCGTCGGGAAGGATTGTTGCGGAACGTTTTTCGACTCTGACGTCTTCGCTGGCCAGGATTATGCCTGGTGGCAGATCGCGGGCGGCGACCACCACATCGGAGCGATCGTTGGCCGGATCGGGTCGGAAGGCCAGTACGGCCGCGAAGAGGACCAGGGTCGCCGCGATGATTCTGCGAGCCAGCGCTGTCCGTGCCCAGTCGGGTCGACATGCCGCCGATACGCGCTGAAAAACGGTGGGATCAAGAGGCGATGGGGCCATGCCCTCACGCTAGGGCCGCGCCCGCCGCGTAGTCAGTACCCAGTTGGCCGCTGTGGATAACTCGTCAGCCGGCGGCAGCGGAAGCGGTGGCGGTGGAGGCCGACGACGAGCTCGAGGTCGAGGAGCTAGAACTGCTCGAGCTCGACGACTCCGAAGTCGAGGACTTGGATTCAGTCTTGGTGCCGGAATCGCTCTTGGCGGCGGCGTCCACGCTGCCTGAGCGGCTGTCGGTGCGGTAGAAGCCGCTGCCCTTAAACACGATGCCCACAGAGTTGAACAGCTTGCGCAGCTTGCCCGAGCACTTTTGGCACACGGTCAACGCGTCGTCAGTGAACGCCTGCACGATGTCGAACTTATCGCCACAGTCGGCACACGCATAGGAATAGGTGGGCATGGGGGTCCTCCGGAACTGGCAAGCCATGAAACGCCACTAGCACTCTACCTTTTGGAGTGCTAGGTCTGCCACTGGGTGACCTGGGGATTCAGCCGAGTGTGACCAATCCGTCGGCGGTCACGGCATGTGTCACTGGCACATCATGAGCACCGGCGGGCACCTTCTGGAGGATCTCGCCGAGATACAGCGGCGCGATCAGGTGCACCGACGGCGCTGCGAACCCCAGTGATCTGTCGTAGAACCCGGCCCCGCGGCCCAGCCGATTACCCCGATGGTCCGCCGCGAGCGCCGGAATCAACACCAGCTCGGCTTCGCCCAGGGTGGCCCGGCCGAACACCGGAGGCGCCGGCTCCCGCAGGCCGAACGGGGCATCGACCAGCTCCCCCGGACGGTATTGACCCCAGGTCAGCGCGGTGGGCGTGCCCGTGTCGTCGTTGCGTGCAATCGGCAGCAACACCCGCACGCCGCGGGTGACGAGGGCATCGAGCATTTCCACCGATCCGGGCTCGGATCCCACCGGGAGGTAGGCGGCGATCACCGACAGTCCGGAGGTCGCCGCCAGGACATGCGCGGTGATCGCGTCATTCTGTTCTTCGCGCTCGGCACGTGACATCGCCCGTCGTGCCTGCACAATCTGTTGCCGCAGGACCTGTTTGATGTTCTGTGTTGTGCTTTGCGGAGTGCTGATTCCGTGACGGTACCGCCTTATCCGCGCAATTCCGTGGTCAGTGGTTAGGGTGAGTGGCTATGACAGACCCGGACGTTCTTCGCGCAAGCGGCTCATCAGCCCCTGACGTGTTGATCCCACGCACCGCCGTGGTGCCCGCCGCGGGCCTGGGCACGCGGTTCCTCCCGGCCACCAAGACGGTGCCCAAAGAACTGCTTCCCGTGGTCGACACCCCAGGCATCGAGCTGGTCGCAGAAGAGGCCGCCGAGGCAGGCGCCGAGCGCCTGGTGATCGTCACCTCCGAAGGCAAGGACGGCGTCGTCGCGCATTTCGTTGAGGACCTGGTGCTGGAGGGCACGCTCGAAGACCGCGGGAAGCACGCGATGCTCGAGAAGGTGCGACGAGCGCCCGGGCTCATCAAGGTGCAATCGGTGGTGCAGGCCGAGCCGCTTGGCCTCGGACATGCCGTCGGCTGTGTCGAGCCGGTGCTCGATGACGACGAAGACGCCATCGCCGTGCTGCTGCCCGATGATCTGGTGTGGCCCCGGGGAGTGTTGGAGACCATGGCCAAGGTTCGGGCCAAGCGCGGCGGCTCGGTGCTCTGCGCCATCGAAGTCAAGCCCGAGGAGATCAGTTCCTACGGAGCCTTTGACGTCGAGATCGTGCCGGACGCCGCCAATCCAAATGTATTGCGCGTCAAGGGGATGGTGGAGAAGCCCAAGACCGAGGACGCGCCGTCGAATTATGCGGCTGCGGGACGCTACCTGCTGGACCGGGTGATCTTCGATGCGCTCAAGCGGACCCCACGCGGCGCTGGTGGCGAGATACAGCTCACCGATGCAATCGCGCTGCTGATCGATGAGGGGCACCCGGTGCACGTGGTCGTGCATCGCGGATCCCGACACGACCTGGGAAATCCCGGCGGCTATCTCAAGGCTGCTGTTGACTTTGCGTTGGACCGTGACGACTACGGTCCAGGCTTGCGGCAGTGGCTGGTCGAGCGGCTCGGTCTGGAGCCGGTCACGCTGCCGGATCCGGAGTCGGCGTAAAGAAAGGGACCAGTGCGTTCGGTCGAGGAGCAGCAGGCCAAAGTCACGGCGGCTGCGGTTGCGCCGCGCCCGGTTCGGGTGGCGATCGCCGAAGCCCAGGGTTTGTTGTGCGCCGAGGAAGTGGTGACGGTTCGGCCGCTGCCCGGGTTTGATCAGGCCGCCATCGACGGATACGCCGTGCGCAGCGTCGACGTGCAGGCCGCCGGCGGCGTGGTGCGCGTGATCAGTCCCGGTGAAGGTGGCGGCCCGGGCGAAGAGGACGAGGACGAGGAACCGAGCGGCGAGATCGGGACGGTTGAGCTGCCCGTCGTCGGCACCGTTCGGGTGGGGGAGCGCACGCCCACCCGGCTACAGCCGCGTCAGGCGGTACGGGTGCAGACCGGCGCGCCCATGCCGACCTTGGCGGACGCGGTGCTGCCGCTGCGCTGGTCCGAGGGCGGGGAGTCGCGAGTCAAGGTGCTGCGCGCGGTGCGCTCGGGTGATTACGTGCGCCGCACCGGAGATGACGTGCAACCCGGAGATGTGGCCGTGCGAGCCGGCACCATCATCGGCGCCGCTCAGGTGGGGCTGCTGGCGGCGGTGGGTCGCGACCGGGTCTTGGTACATCCGCGTCCGCGGCTGTCGGTGATCAGCGTCGGCGGCGAGCTTGTCGATGTCGATCGCACTCCGGGCAACGGCCAGGTGTACGACGTGAATTCGTATGCGCTGGCGGCCGCGGCGCGCGACGCCGGTGCCGACGTGAACCGTGTGGGCATCGTCGGTGCGGAGCCTGCCGCGTTCCGCGAGGTGGTCGAGGGTCAGCTGAACCGGGCCGAGGTGGTCGTCATCTCCGGTGCGGTGGGTGGTGCCGCCGCCGAAGGGATTCGCGAGGCACTTTCGGCGCTGGGCGACATGGAGGTTGGGCGCATCGCGATGCATCCGGGTTCGGTGCAGGGCTTCGGTCAGTTGGGCCGCGACGCGGTGCCGACCTTCCTGCTGCCCGCGAACCCGGTCGGTGCGCTGGTGGTCTTCGAGGTGATGGTGCGACCGTTGATTCGACTGGCGCTGGGGCGTCGGCAGGCGCAACGTCGAATTGTGCAAGCGCGCACCATGTCTCCCATTGCTTCCATCGCGGGACGCAAAGGGTTCCTGCGTGGTCAGCTGATGCGCGACCAGGACACCGGCGAGTATTTGGTGCAGGTTTTAGGCGGCGCAGCTGGGTCTTCATCGCATCTGCTCGCGACACTCGCAGAGGCGAACTGTCTGGTGATCGTGCCTGCAGAGGTTGAGCAGGTTCGGACCGGGGAGATCGTCGAGGTCGCGTTCCTGGCCCAGCGCGGATGAGCCGCTTGCGCGAAGACCAGGAGTACGGATGAGCGTCTGGCGTCAGGAGAGCGCGCATCCCGGTTGGCCGATGTCGCTCGGGAAGCTGCGTGTGCCCGCGGGGGTGGTGACGGTACGGCCCATCCGGTTGCGTGACGGGATGACGTGGAGCCGGGCGCGGCTGGCTGACCAGTCACATCTGCAACCGTGGGAGCCGTCCTCGGAGGTCGACTGGATGGCACGGCACGGTGTGTCGTCGTGGCCGGCCTTGTGCTCGGGTCTGCGGGCCGAGGCGCGCAAGGGCCGGATGATTCCGTGCGCCATCGAACTCAACGGGCATTTCGTTGGACAGCTGACGATCGGCAACATCGCACATGGCGCGCTGCGCTCGGCGTGGATCGGGTACTGGGTCGTCAGTACGGTGACCCGGCAGGGGGTGGCCACCGCGGCGCTCGCGCTGGGGCTGGACCACTGTTTCGGGCCCGTCACCCTGCACCGGGTCGAGGCGACGGTGCGGCCGGAGAACGGAGCCAGCCGCGCGGTACTCGCCAAGGTCGGGTTCCGTGAGGAGGGCCTGCTCAAGCGGTACCTCGACGTTGACGGCGCCTGGCGTGATCACCTGCTGGTGGCGATGACGGTCGAAGAGGTGCGTGGTTCGGTGGCCGCGATGTTGGTGCGTTCCGGCAACGCCAGCTGGGCCTAGCTTCCTCGTGCGCCGAGCCGCCCGTTCACGGGGGGAATCGGCCCAAAAACCTGGCCAGGTGGCGCCTCAGCGGCGGGATTCCGAGATATTACTGAGACTGGTGTGACTATTGGGGCCTGTGATGCTTGCCCCTGTAGAATTACAGGTGTGTAATTGGTATCGGCGCGCCTCGTAACGTGCGCAGATCGCCAACCTAGCCTTGACCTGAGGCTTAGTCCCTGAGGCACTAGGGATAGCGCGCACACAGAAAGGAGCAGGCCGACATGCCGAGCATCCCCCAATCGGTGTTGTGGATCGGACTGGTCGTGCTGTGGCTGTTCGTCCTGGTGCCGATGCTGATCAACAAGCGTGACGTGGTCAAACGCACCAGTGACGTCGCCCTGGCGACGCGGGTTCTCAACGGGAAGGCAGCCAAGCTGCTGCGCCGTACCGGACCCGCCGCCGGCCACCGCAGCGACCCGGACTTCCGTCGTGAAGACATCGACGGCCTTGAAGACGACCTGGACGACGAAGCCGCGACCGGTGTGATCTCGAGTGCGCCCACCGAGGACGACGAAGACGCCGCGCGGGCCGTGAAGGCCATGGCCGTTCGCAAGGCCGGGGCCGTTCGGGCCGAATCGGTGCTGGGCGACGAGCCCGTCGACGTCGATATTGTCGACGAGAATGCGACCGCACTGCCCGCTGGCGACGCCGCCCTTTCCGACGAACTCGAAGACCTGGAGGAGGCGCCCGTCGCCGAAACCGATTCGGGCACCTACGAATACATCGACGACACGTCAGGTCTTACCCTTCCCGCCGAGCCGTCTCGGGAGCGCCATCAGGCGCCTCCGGTGTACTCCTCGTCGCGGCGTCGCCGGTTCGACCCGGAGACCATGGCCAGGGAGAACGCGCGCAAGTTCGTTTTCCGCAAGCGGGTGCTGATGGGCCTGGTGGCGGCGATGGTCGTCGCCGGTGTGGTCGCCGCGACCGCGTCCACCACCTTCTGGTGGGCCTGCGGTGCGCTTGGTGTGGTCGCCGTGATGTACCTGGGCTACCTGCGCCGTCAGACGCGCATCGAGGAGCAGCTTCGGCGTCGTCGCGCCGCGCGCTACCAGCGGTCGCGTGTGGTGGGCGTGGAGAACGTGGCGGACCGTGAGCTGGATGTGGTGCCGCAGCGTCTGCGCCGGCCCGGTGCGGCCGTCCTCGAAATCGATGACGAGGACCCGGTTTTCGAGCATCTGGACTACTACGACGAGCCGCGGCAGTACCGCATGCCGCACGCGGTCGGTCAGTAGTTATCCAATTCGGTCTGACGCGGGCCGGCTGGTAAGGTCTTAGCGTCTTGGGGCTATAGCGCAGTTGGTAGCGCGTCTCGTTCGCATCGAGAAGGTCGGGAGTTCGATTCTCCCTAGCTCCACCACCAGGCTGTAGGGGCGTTGATGAGACGTGCGGGGACTATGGCCGCGGCGTTGGCCGTTCTGACTGGGCTAGTAGCGCCGAACGCGGTCGCCGATGTGGTCTACGTCAGATGTGAGTTCTCTGTCGACCGGCTCATCGACCTCAAGCCGGGATCCTTCATGTCCAGTGGCACGGCGACATCCACCATCGAAGGATTTGAGCACCCCAGATTCATCGATACGAAAATCGCGACGTGGGGCGTCAATTGGGGCTCGCTCCCCAAGATGTCCTAAGTCGCCTTCACTCAGCGGGTTTGTCGGGCGATTCGGGCTCAGCGCGGCGAGCGCGGCCCGGATTGCCAATACGGCGGTTAAGCGCATAAACGGGCGCTGCTGCCCGGGCCACCAGCGGTGGTATCGCCTTTCGTGCCCTGTGGGTATTGAAGAGCCCGGCATTCATGCCGATGCCGATAAAGGTCATCGCGACGATCACTGCTATCCCGACGAACGTTGTCGTCATACACCCCACAGTATCGTCATGCGCTGCCCCGTGCGGGCGAGGCGGGCAGTAGCGGAGGTTGCGCTGGTCGAGGGGATATCCATACCCGGGTGGAAACAGCGGTACGGAAGGCCTGGCTTGTGACCCACAGCGTGTTCCAAGGTTGGTCGTTCACACTCTTGAGATGGCGCGTGCACGGTGGGCCGGATTAGGTCTCCTGGCAATGGTTGGGGTCGCCGGCTGCGCGCATCCGGCGAGTCCTGTCGCGGAAACATCCGCTCCCGAAGTGACCGAGCTCAATGTCAGTGCATCGGCGGCAGATTCACTCTTTGCCGGCATCGATGAGGTCAAATTCCTGGGTTTCCCGACTGCCGACACCACGCACACCGACACGGCGCCGATTTCCGGGCCCGGTGTCAATCCGGCGGACCCGTGCGGGTTGTTGCACTTGGCGGCGCAAGGTGATTTGGGCGATGGCTGGCAGGCCTTCCGCCAGCTGAATGTCGGCAGCTCGGCCAACCCCCGTCAGGAGCTGCACGAGGCCATCGCAATCTATTCGAACAAGCCCGCCGCACAGGCCGAATTCCACCGTCTTACTGAGGCATTCGATACCTGCAGGGTGCAGCGGCCGGACGCCTACGCATTCGGCATGCGCAACGTGATCACTCTCGAATGGGCCGATAACGCCGGCGCCACAGACGTCCACACCACCGGCAACGTGGTCTACGCGGCGACGTCCTCGGGCGCTGTCGACAACATCGAGGTCGCCGGTCAGATCGCCAATCAGATGAAGACGAACATCATCGACCCTGCTTAGAACCAGCGTCCACTGGGTACTGTCCCGGTGTGCTTACCGAGCTGTATCACGCCGCGATCATCTTCCTGATCGTCCTGGCCGCCGTCACGTTCATCAGCGGATTCTGGATGACCAATCCCTACGGGCGGTTCGCCAAACCCGGCGAGAAGTTCACCGCGCCCGCGAAGATCGGATGGCTGATCTTCGAATGCCCGCAATGGTGGGCCTTCACCGTCACCTTCTGGATTGTCGCGCACCACCACGGCGCACCGGCGCTTGTGCTGTATGTGTTGTGGCAGTGCCACTACCTGTATCGCGGACTGATCTACCCGATCTCCCGCAAGGACAGCGGAAAGCGCTTTCCCTACAGCGGGATTGCGTTCGGATTCACCTTCAATGGGGTCAACGGTTTTGCCAACGGATACGCGGTCGCATTCGCCGCGCATCTACAGACGGCCGCGTGGTTCACCGACCCCAGGTTCATCCTCGGCGTGCTCGTCGCCGTCACCGGCTGGATTGTGAACTTCCATGCCGACCGCATTCTCATCAACCTACGGTCTGACGGTTTCGACGGCTACCGCATCCCGTATGGCGGCGCCTTCCGCTGGGTGTCGGCGGCCAACTACTTCGGCGAGATCATCCTGTGGGCGGGCTGGGCGCTGATGGCGTGGACCCTGCCGGGCCTGATCTTCGTGCTGTTCTCGATCGCCAATCTGCTGCCGCGGGCGTTGGCGATCCACCGCTGGTATCGCGAGACGTTCCCTAACGAGTACCCACCCGAGCGCAAGGCCATCGTTCCCGGACTGCTGTAGAGGCCTGGCCTTAACTTTTACGCACTACTTCAAAACGTAAGCGATTCGTGTAACACTGAGTTACACCATCGACGTGGAGGTTAGTGCGACATGGCTGCTCCGGTAACGGCCTCATACCCAAAGACGCGACGCATCAGGTTCTGGTTTGGCGACCCGGTGCCCATGCGACGGCACTTTGCCGACAATGACATTGCGCTGAGTCATGTCCTCGCGGGCGCCTCGGCGGTGTTCCCGCCCGGTGAGGAATTCTTCGTCCGCTCGGTGCGCCGCTATGCCGACCGAATCTCTGAGCCGACGCTCAAGAAACGCGTCGCCGGATTCATCGGCCAAGAGGTCACCCACGGCCTGCATCATCGCGAGCTCAACGAGAAGCTCACCGAAATGGGCTATCGCAGCAAGATGGTCGAGACGATTGGACGCCGGGCCGGCAAGGTCGAGGACTTCGTCGACAAGCAGCTGCCGAACATGGATCGCCTCAAGTACGCCCGGCTGACCATGCTGGCCGCCACCGCTGCCCTTGAGCATTACACCGCGGTCCTGGCCGAACGCCTACTGGAAAGCGGCGAGCTCCAGGCCATGGTGACCGACGACGAGGTGCGAAATCTGTTGTACTGGCATGCGATCGAGGAGCTGGAGCACAAGTCGGTCGCCTTCGACGTCTACCGTGCGGTCGGCGGACCCGAATGGCTTCGGCGTGCGGTGATGGCCGTCATCTGGACGGCGACGGTACCGTTCGCTACCGCGGGCTCGTGGTTCTCCATTGCGTGGAGCGATCCGGGCGGACGTCGTCAGCCGGGACGGGTGGTTCGCGAGACGGTCGGATTGATCCGTGGCCCCTTGCTCAACGACGGCATGATCCTTCGACTGGCCCTCTATATGAAGAAGGGCTTCCATCCCGACGATCTCGACACCGATGCGCTGCTGGACCGGTGGAGCGTCGAGCTGTTCGGTGCCGACGGCACCCTGGTCGATCATTTGAAGTAGAGACAACAATGACCCGGGCTTTTGGCTCGGGTCATTGTTGGTTGTGGGCTGTGTTCAGCAGCTCAGCGCGACGTGCGCGATCTTGCGATCGACCGTCGGCACGGTGGTGGGGTTGTTCCGCACATCGCGGGCCGGTTGCACGTTGTTGACGGGCGACTCATGGGTCACCGACTCGACGGTGCACTTTGTCAGGTCGCCGGCGCCCGTCTTGGAGACGATCACTCGGTACCCGTTGGACTTGAGGTCATTGATGACGGTGCTGGCATCGCCCGATCCTGCTGGCCCGGCGAGCGCGACACTTGCCGATCCCAGCGACGCCCCGATGACGCCAACTGCGGCAATACCTGCAAATAACAATTTCTTCACGATTTCTCTCCTCTCGCCTCACTCCGCGTTGGCCAAGGTGTTACGAGCACGTAACCCCATATCACACAAAGGCCCAATCCGCGACTCGCTAAACCATCAACGTTCGCGAATCTGTCCAGTCCAACGCGGTGATAAGTGGATTGATTCCCGCTCAGCGGAATTAACGCCAAATTCATAGCCTGGCTTGCGCGCCTTCTCAGGTGACGGCGCTAAGGGGCCTGTCGGTAGGCAGTAACCAGCGAACCGGCAAAATGCCAGGTGATGCTAATTACACGTTGCAGTTAAGTGAGATGTAGACCAATTTGTGGTCGAGGACCCGGACCGGCAGCACCAGCCACTTGCCGCTGGGCATCCAGGTGCGCTGGTACTCGGTGCGATAGACATCTTGTCCGTTGCGAATGCCGGAGACCGTGCACTTGCTCATGGGGCCAGTGCCGCTGCGGTCGATATGGACCTGGTATCCCTGTGACTCGTACTGGTTGATGACCGATTGCGCATCGTCGGCGAGCGCTGTCGCGGGGGTGAGTGCCATTAGTGTGCCGACGCCCACTGCCGTCAGGCACACCTTGGTCAGCCGAAGGGCTGTCTTCATCTCACACCATCCTCACAGGTTCTAACGCCGGGCCACACTGACATTGTTCCTTACTAGTGCCATCGATTTTTCGTTCCGAATCGATACAGTGGCCGGGTGTTAAAGCCGGTGACCGCCAAGAGCTGGGGAGTTTGGGCCGCCTGCGCACTTGCGCTGGTTGTGCCGGGCTGCACCCGAACCGTCCAGAATCCCGTCAACCACCACGTCACGATCGGAAACATTGCCTCGCTGAAGGGCCAGTTCGGGCCGGAGTTCGCGGTCAAGGCGATGGAACCGGCGGGGATGGACCCCAAGTTGCTCTCGCCGGCTCCGCTGCCGCCCGGCATGACGGTCGATCCCCCCGGATGCGCTAAGTACAGCGGTGGTAGCGCCGTCCCCGCGGGACTCAAGGGGAATATGGCCGCTCTGACGGCGACGGGCGCGGGTAATCAATATGTGGCCGTCGCGGTGGAAACCTCGCAGGAGGTTCCTTTCGACCCCGCCGTGTCGGAGGAATGCAAGAAGGTGGGCTTCCGCGGCAACGGGATCGCGGGGCAGACCGAGGTGATTGACGCGCCCGTCATCGATGGTGCCCGCACGCTCGGCATGAAGCGCGACGTACTCAGCGGAATCTCGGGCAAGGCGGTCGGCCAGGAGGTGCTCAACTACTCCGCGTATCTGGGCCGCTACATGGTGGTAGTCACGGTCAGCCCAGTCGCCGTTGGAAACGTTCCGCCCGCCCCGCCGGACGGTAAGCGCGCCTCGGATCTGCTGGTTAAGGCGGTTGCGGCCGTTCGTTCTTAACGGACGTCGCGTGGGCGGTACTGCAGGCTGATTCGCGGCCCCACCGGTTTTGATGTCTTGGGGATCGCGTGTTCCCAGGTTCGTTGGCACGAGCCGCCCATGACGAGCAGGTCGCCGTGGCCCACGTTGATGCGGATGGAGTCGCCACCCAGGCGCGGCCTCAGTGCGAAAGTGCGTGTAGCACCGATGCTTACGATCGCGACCATGGTGTCCTCGCGCAGCCCGCGACCAATGGTGTCGCCGTGCCAGGCGACACTGTCGGTGCCGTCGCGGTACTGGCACAGGCCCACCGTGGTGAACGGCTCGCCGAGCTCATCGGTGTACTCGCCGTTGAGCCTTTCGCAGATCGTCTCCAGCACCGGGTGCGGCGGTGGACCTATGGACAGGTCGTGGAAACTGACCAATCGTGGGACGTCGAGGGTGCGGTCATACATGCGGCGACGCTCGGCCCGCCACGGCACCTGTGTCATCAGCTGGCCCATGAGATTGTCTGCGCGCCCGAGCCATTCATGGTGCACCTCGAGCCAGGCGCCGCCCGCCAGGTCGCGGCGCGGCACCGAGGGGGCGCCGAAGAGGGATGCCTGGACAGCATGTGGTGCTGCACTCGTCACACCGCCATGGTATCGCACAAATGTTCGATTGCGTGGCAAGCTAGCGTCATCTCATGACGGATGCGCCAGTGCTGGGTGCCAATTCAGAGGTGGGGCGGCTGCGGGCTGTCGTGTTGCATCGGCCCGGTGACGAGCTCAAGCGGCTGACGCCGCGCAATAACGACCAGCTGCTGTTCGATGGTTTGCCGTGGGTGGCCCGCGCCCAGGAAGAGCATGACGCCTTCGCCGAGGTGCTGCGCGGCCGCGGTGTTGAGGTGTTGCTGCTCGCCGACCTGTTGCGTGCTGCGCTGGCCAGCGGCGCGGCCCGGGTGCAGGGCATTTCGGCGGCAGTCAGCGCGCGCAGGTTGGGTTATGCCCTGGCGCAAGATCTTTCGGAGTACCTTCGATCGCTGGACCCTGCGGATCTCGCGTATGTGTTGATGTGCGGGATGACGTTCGACGAGCTGCCGGTCGGCGGTAGGGCGGCGCAGCCGTCGCTGGTGCGGACCATGCACCACGGCTCGGATTTCGTCATCGAGCCACTGCCCAACCTGCTGTTCACCCGCGACTCGTCGTTTTGGATCGGTCGCAAGTTCGCGATTACCTCGTTGGCGCTGCCGGCGCGGGTGCGCGAGACCTCGCTCACCGATCTGATCTATGCCCACCATCCGCGGTTTCTCGGGGTGCGCCGAGCCTACGAATCGCATTCGGCGCCGGTCGAGGGCGGCGACGTGCTGCTGCTGGGGCCCGGTGTGGTAGCCGTTGGAGTGGGGGAGCGGACCACCCCCGCGGGCGCGGAAGCCTTGGCGCGCAGCCTGTTCGACGATGACCTGGCGCATACCGTGCTTGCGGTGCCCATCGCCCAGGAGCGGGCGTCCATGCACCTGGATACCGTCTGCACCATGGTCGATACCGATGCCGTCGTGATGTATCCGGCAATTCAGGATTCACTGTCGGCGTTCACCATTCGCCGGGGCGGCGACGGTACTGTCAGTATCTCGGGCTCGGATCCGTTCGTGGAGGCGGCGGCCGATGCGATGGGCATCGGCAAGCTGCGCGTCATCGACACCGGGCTGGATCCCGTCACCGCCGAGCGCGAGCAGTGGGACGACGGGAACAACACCCTGGCATTGGCGCCCGGAGTGGTCGTCGCCTACGAACGCAACGTGGAAACCAATGCACGCCTAGAGGCTTCGGGTGTTGAGGTGCTGGCCATCTCGGCATCGGAGCTCGGCACCGGCCGCGGCGGGCCGCGCTGTATGTCCTGCCCGGTGTCCCGCGACATGCTTTAGCTACCAGTCGAGTGTGAGCAGCAGCGCTCACGCTCGGCGGGAACGGGCTAGCGCCAGCTGGGCAGCCACATCTCCATGTTCCACATGAACGGCGAGATTGCGGCCCCGGTCAGGATGGGATACAGCCACGCGAAGTTGGTGACCACCAGAGCCAGGTAGAACGTTGCGATAAACATTCGCAACGTCTTTCGCTCCGGGTTGGCGACGGGTTTGCGCAGAAAGTCGCCGATGATGAACGCGATCATCATCACCAGGAACGGGATCATCGGTGTGGCATAGAAGAAGTACATCTGCCGGTCGATGTTGGCGAACCACGGCAGCCACCCCGCGCAATACCCGACGAGCGCTGCCGCATAGCGCCAGTCACGCCGGACCAGCGTCGCCCACAAGGCCCAGAGCAGCACCGGAACGGCCAGCCACCAGATGGCCGGCGTGCCCACCAAAAGCACCGCGCGCACACAGGAGTTGGCTCCGCAGCCGGCGACGTTCTTGTCCTCGATGGCGTAGAGCAGCGGGCGCAGCGACATCGGCCAGGTCCACGGTTTGGATTCCCAGGGATGGTGATTGCCATTGGCATTGGTCAGCGTCGAATGGAAGGTGTACACGCTGTGCGTGTAGTACCAGAGCGACCGGAGGGCATCGGGCATCCAGCTGCCGATGCCGATTTGGCGTCCCTCGGCGTGCCGATTGATACCAGTTTCGGACGCGAACCACGACCAGTACGAGGCCAGGTAGACCACGAACGGAATGACCAGCAGCGCGTACAGGGCAGGCCCCAGATCGCGCACCGCGGTACCGGACCACGGGCGCTGCACCCCGTACGCGCGTCGCGCGGCGATATCGAAGGCGATGCACAGCACGCCGAAGAATGCGATGAAGTAGAGCCCGGACCACTTTGTGCCACAAGCTAATCCGAGCAGCACTCCGGCGCCCAAGCGCCACCAGCGCACCCCCAGGCGCGGACCCCACGTCGTGTCGCCGATGCGCCCGTCCAGGTACGCGTGGTAGAGCCGTTCACGCACTTGGTCGCGGTCAACGATCAACGCGCCAAATGCCGCGACGACGAACAGCACGTGGTACACGTCGAGCAATGCAGTGCGTGCGGTGACGAAGCTGACCCCATCCGCGATCAGCAACACCCCGGCAATAGCGCCCACCATGGTCGATCGGCTAATCCGTCGCGCAATCCGGGCGACCAGCAGGACGAGGATGGTGCCCGAAAGCGCGGCCGCGAATCGCCAGCCGAAGGAGTTGTATCCGAACAGCCATTCGCCGAGGGCGATCATCTGTTTGCCGATGGGCGGATGCACCACGAGTCCGTAGCCGGGGTTGTCCTCGACGCCGTTGTTGGTGACGACCTGCCAGCCTTGCGGCACGTAGTGCTTCTCGTCGAAGACCGGCGTGCCCCGATCGGTGAGCGCACCGAGGTTGATGAACCGGGTGAGCGCCGCGATCGCCGTGATGACGGCCGTCATCACCCAGCCCTGGAGCCGGTCGGTGGGCCCGAAGTCCGCGGGTGGCATGCGGGGGCCGGGGGACGCCAGATCCGACTCGGCTGCCGAGGACGGCGGCAGGGTTGCGGGTGCGGTCACACGGTCGATCGTAGGGGAGGTCCTGGATCGGGCAATCTAGGTCTGGCGGGCAGGAGCGCGGCGACCTGGGGATCTAAACTGCCGGGATGGGGAACTTGCTGTTGGCGGCGACGCCGCTGGGGGAGCCGGGCGATGCGTCGCCCCGATTGCGGGAGGCGCTGGCCAAGACGGCGGTGGTGGCCGCCGAGGACACCCGTCGGGTGCGGGCGCTGGCCAAATCGCTGGATGTGCAGATCAGCGGGCAGATCATCAGCTTCTACGACCAGAACGAGGCCAGTCGTATCGAACCGCTGCTGGCCGATCTGGCGGCCGGGTACGACGTGCTGGTGGTCACCGATGCGGGCATGCCGTCGATCAGCGACCCCGGGTATCGCCTGGTCGCCGCGTGCGTCAAACAGGGGATACCGGTCAAGTGTCTGCCCGGCCCCTCGGCGGTGACGACCGCGCTGGCCGTCTCGGGGCTGCCGGTGGACCGCTTCTGTTTCGAAGGATTCGCGCCGCGCAAGCAGGGGCCGCGCAAGCGCTGGCTGGCCGAGCTCGCCACTGAGCGGCGTACCTGTGTGTTCTTCGAGTCGCCGCGACGGTTGGCCGACACGCTGGCCGACGCGGTGGAGGTACTGGGGCCGGTTCGTCGCGCGGCGGTATGCCGCGAGCTGACCAAGACGCATGAAGAGGTGTTGCGGGGCACCCTGTATGAGTTGGCGGCCTGGGCCGAGGGGGATGTGCTCGGGGAGATCACCGTGGTGCTCGACGGCGCGACTCCGGCGGTTCCCGAAATCGATGTCCTGGTGACCCGGGTGCAGGACCTGACCGACGACGGGATGGGGCTGCGCGAGGCCTGTGCGACGGCCATCGGGGAGTCCGGTGCCACGCTGTCGCGTCGCGACCTTTACGACGCGGTGGTCAAAGCGCGGGCTTGAGTACGCCGGTCGCCGTCAACGCCACAGTGGCGGCCGCCTTGTGCAGGCACTCCTGCCATTCGGCGTCGACGTCGGAGTCGGCGGTGATGCCGCCGCCCACGCCCAATACGGCGGTTCCGTCGGGTGCGATCTCGACGGTGCGGATCGCGACGTTGAGTTCCAGGCCGGCCGCGGGGGACAGCATGCCGACGGTGCCGCAGTACACCCCCCGATGATGTCGTTCCCATTGCTGAAGAAGTTGGCGGGCTCGGGTTTTCGGTGTTCCGGTGACCGACGCCGGCGGGAAGGTGGCTTCGAGGAGGTCGCCGACGGTCGTTTCTGGAGGCACCTGCGCCGCGACGGTGGACACCAGGTGCCACACGCCCGGTGCCGGATGGACGGTGAGAAGTTCGGGGACGGTGACGGTTCCGGTGACGGCGAGGCGTCCCAGATCATTGCGCACCAGGTCGGTGATCATGATGTTTTCGGCGACGTCCTTGACCGAGGTCAACAATGCAGTCGGGTCCTCGGTGGCGGCCAGGGTGCCTTTGATAGGGCTGGATTGAACGTCGATACCGTTGCGCCGCAGGAACAGTTCGGGCGACAGCGAGGCTACGGCGCCCCAGGTGCCAGATACGAAGGCCGCGCGGGCCGGTGCCGTCTGGGTGATCGCATCGGCGAAGAAGTCCAGCGGGTCGCCCGAGAGTGTGCCGCGGAACTGTGTGCACACGCAGGCCTGGTACACCTCTCCCGCCGCGATGGCCTCCAGGCAGAGTTCGACGGCGATGCGGTGATGCTCGCGTTCGGGTGCGGTCCAGTCGATGGACCACGGCACAGGATTTCGGGGCTGTGTCAGCGCATGGAGAATCCACTCGGGGCATTCCTGGTCGAGAAGGCTTTCGTACCACCAGCATTCGTCATCATCGAGGCGTAGCACCGCATCGGTCCATCCGCCTGCGGCGTCAGGGAGTCGTGGTGCCCCGCCCTCCGTGGTTAGGTCGGGATATCCGAGGTAGCCGATCCAGCCGCCACCCACCACACCCGGTGGGGCGTCGATGGCGTCAGAGCTATTGTGGTTAAAGGCTTCTCGCGAAAGTACGGGGCGGACGGATATTGACGGCGCGATGATCGCTCGTGCGCCGAACCAGGAACCGACCAGCGCCGCGGGTGCTGGTCGATCACTCTCGCGTGCCGCCGCGGTCAGCAATCGCAGCACCGTCGGCACCGGGCCGAGGTCGCCGAGCTGCTGAACACGCATTGAGTTAGTTTCGCAGACCCTTCACCAGGATTGCGCGGGTGTACAGCAGCGAGAACCCCAGCCGCTGCGTGTTCTGCTGGGATCTGGAACCGGGCTGGGTGGTGACCACCGCCAGATCGGCACCGGCCTGGGCCGCATCGTGGAGCCGAGTCGTCAGCAGCGCCGTTTGGATTCCGCGGCGGCGATGCGGGGCCGCGGTCGCTGCACCGTTGAGCTGGGCCACGCCGTCGAGGACACGCATGCTGGCTGCGCCCGCGACCACTCCGTCGCGTATCGCGATGTACCGCTGCTCGCCCTCCACGGTGGCCAGCGCGGAGATGGCGTGCGCCAGCACCTCCCGCGGGAACGACTCGTGGGAGGGCACACCCTGCTCGTCGGGGGTCGCGAATCCGTCAACGATGACGTCGAGCCAGCTGGCCAGCTCATCGGTCCCGCTGTGTCGCACCGCGATGCCGTCCGGGATCACCGGCCCTGACACGTTAACCAGCGGCAATCCGAGGACATCCTCAAAGGACACCAGCAGGTAGCCCCGCTCGCTCAATAGTTCGCAGATGGCCGGATCGGCCAGGCTCGCCACCTCGGCCTGCACCGGGGTGTTACGAGCGGCGAATTCCCGTTCGACGGCGTCGAGCTCGGATTCGGTTGGTGCACCATGGAACCCGAGCCCGGCGATCTTGTTCAGCGGCGAGCCCGGTCCGGCGAAGGACGCGACGCCTCCGGCCAGCGGTACTGCGAGACCGTCGGGGTATCCGGAGGTCCCGGCGGCGACGGTGTCGGCCTCGGCACGCTCGATGCGTGCGGCCGTATCGGTATTGCAGAACACGCGGGCAATTGTGTCCGACGACAGCCGGTCTCCGCCACCGGTTATCGGCTGACGCGCCGGGTTGTTTCGGCGGTAGCCAGCTTCTCTGGGTTGCGGATCGCGAAAACATGCGCGACCTTGCCGTCCGCGATCGCGAGGGTCAGGACGGTGTCGAGACGGCCTTCGCTGTAGATCAGCAGGGCCGGTGTGCTGTTGTAGGTGCTGAATTCCAAACGCACATCGGGGAACTCCGCGGAGGCGCGCGAAAGCCCGATGGCGACGCGCGCCACCTTGTCTGCCCCGTAAACCGGCCGTCGCGCGGCGCTGACCTTGCCGCCGCCGTCGGATGTCCATACCGCGTCGGGCGCCAACATCTCCATCAGCGTGTCGACGTCGCCACCGGCAGCCGCCAGCAGGAACTTGGTGGTGATTTCCTCGGCCTGCCGGTCGGTGGGGGTAAACCGGCGTCGCCGCGACTGCACATGTTCGCGGGCGCGGTGCGCCATCTGACGCACCGCTGCTTCTGATTTACATACCGTGGAAGCGATTTCGTCGTAGTCGAAACCGAACACCTCCCGCATGACGAACACGGCGCGCTCGTCAGGTGCCAGGGTTTCCAGCACCACGAGCATCGCCATGGAAACAGATTCGGCCAACACGATGTCCGTCGAGGCGTCCCCGACGTTGTCATCGAAGGTCACTCGCACCGGCTCCGGCAGCCACGGTCCGACGTACTCTTCGCGCCGACGGCTGTTGGTGCGCAAGGTATTCAGGGCCTGACGGCTGACGATCTGCGCCAGATAGGCCTTGGTGTCGGTCACCGTGTCCAGGTCCACCTGCGCCCACCGCAGGTAACTCTCCTGCAGTACATCGTCGGCTTCCGTTGCCGACCCGAGCATTTCGTACGCGATAGTGAATAGCAGCGGGCGCAGGTTGGTGAACAGCTCGCCGTGCGCAGAGTCGGACACCTTTAGGCCCTCGCCTTGAGGGCTTCGGCGCGCTTGCCGCCCTGCGGCCAGAAGTACCACGTGGGATGCTTCGCAGTGGTCGCGAGTATGGAAATCGTTCCGTTGCAAACCATTTCCTTGATGGCCGCGCCCGCGCGCCCGCCCACATACAGCTTGCGGGGAGTGTCGTCGGTGTGGCCCATCTGGATGACTGCCGCGCGCCGACCGATGCTGACGTTCTGCCCGGTGAAGATTTGGGTCCGCGCCTCGGGTTGCAGGCCATCGACCAGCGCGAGGACCGTCTTGACGGCTCGGGCGGCCAAGGGTCCCGCGGCCTGGCAGCTCATCCGCAGCGGTACGCCTGACGGGCTGGCGGCGTCGCCGGCGGCGATGACGCGGGGGTTGTCGATGCTCACCAGGGCCTCGTCGGTGAGCAGTCGGCCCAGGGCGTCGGTGCTCAACCCGCTGTCGGCGGCCAGTTGTGGCACGCCGAACCCCGCGGTCCACACCGTCAGGGCACTCCCCAGGACGCGTCCGTCGGACAGCGTCACCGAATCCTCGTCGACGCGAACGACCGTGGCGGGCACCAGCACCTCGACACCCAACTTCTCCAGTCGCTTGGTTGCCGCTCTCCGTGCGGGTTCGCCTATTGACGAGATGAGCTGTGCACCGCAGATCAAGGTGACGGAGCCGCGCGGTCGAATTTCCCCGAGTTCGCCGGCCATCTCCACGCCGGTGAGGCCCGCGCCCACCACGACGACGGGTGCCTCGGGCGCGAGCCGCTCGTACCGGGCGCGTACCTGCTGCGCGTGTTCAAACTCGTTGATGGACAACGCATGTTCGGCGACGCCGAGGACGTTCGGTGTGCTGACGGTGCTCCCGACGGCGTACACCAGGTAGTCGTAGGGCAGGTTCGCGCCCGAGGCCAATTCGACCTTCTGGCCCCCGGGGTCAATGCGGGTCACTGTGTCGACCACGAGCCGCACCGCGGGGTTGAGCAGCTTGTCGTACTCGGCGGTCGCGGTGCTGTTCCCGACGACCAGCTGGTGCAGGCGGATCCGCTCGACGAAGTGCGGTCGAGGGTTCACGAGGGTCACGGTCACGTTCTTGTTGGCGAGCAGCTGGTTAGCCGCCAACGTGCCCGCGTAACCGCCACCGATCACGATCACTGTGGTGTTCTCGGTCATGTCAGTGCATTCCTTTCCATCGCTGATGCCCTTTAGACACCGCCACGGCGGAATCTGTGACAGACAGTGACCGGGATCACTTGGCCGATTCGCGTCGAGTGTGAACACCAGCGCGCACACTCGACGCGAATCGCGCACTGACGCTCGCACTCGGCGGGCTACTTGGCCACCTGGTACTTGGGGAAGACGCCGCTGGGTGCGGGCAGGCTCAGCCCGGCCTTTAGGCGCGCACCAATGGACGCAAAGTCGCGCTGATCTTCAGACTGGCCCAGTAGGTCCAGCAGCTTGGCTGCGGAGTCCGGCATCACCGGCTGCACCAGCAGCGCGACAATCCGCACCACCTCCAGCGTTGTGAAGAGCACCGTGTCGAAGCGCTTCTTATCGGCCGGGTCGTCGCTCTTGCCGAGCACCCACGGCTCCTGCGCGGAGAAGTACCGGTTGCTTGCGCCGAGCACCTGCCAGATCGCCTCCAGCGCGAGATGCATCGCAGGCACCTCGAAATGCGTGCGCGCCTGTTCCAACAGGGCGTCCGCAGCACCGAGTAGTTCGGCGTCCTCGGGGGTGGGTTCACCCGGCTCCGGCACGATTCCGCCGAGATTCTTGGCCACCATGGACAGCGACCGCTGCGCGAGATTGCCCAGCTCGTTGGCCAGGTCGGCGTTGATCCGCCCGATCAGACCATCCTCGGTGTAGCTGCCGTCCTGGCCGAACGGCACCTCGCGCATCAGGAAGTAGCGCACCTGGTCCAGCCCGAAGGTGTCGATGAGGTTGATCGGATCTACTACATTCCCGATCGACTTGCTCATCTTCTCGCCCTTGTTGGTGAGGAAGCCATGCGCGAAAACCCGCTTGGGTAGCTCGACCCCCGCCGACATCAAGAATGCGGGCCAGTACACCGCATGGAACCGAATGATGTCCTTGCCGATCATGTGCACATTGGCAGGCCAATACCGCTGGAACGACTCGGCCGAGGTGTCCGGATAGCCGACGCCGGTGAGGTAATTGGTCAGCGCGTCGACCCACACGTACATGACGTGATCGGGGTGGTCGGGCACCGGCACACCCCAGTCGAAGGTGGTGCGGGAGACGGACAGATCGTTCAGGCCACCCGAGACGAAGCTGACTACTTCGTTTCGGCGTGCGTCAGGGCCGATGAATTCCGGATGTGCCTCGTAATGCGCCAGCAGTTTGTCCTGATAAGCAGAAAGCCTAAAGAAGTAGGTCTGCTCCTCGGTCCAGGTGACGGGGGTCCCCGTCTCGATGGCCACCCGGCCGCCGTCGGGCTGCAGTGTCGTCTCGTCTTCGGTGAAGAACCGTTCATCGCGCACCGAGTACCAGCCGGAGTAGGCATCTAAATAGATGTCACCGTTCTCGGCCATCCTGCGCCAAATCGCCTTGGACGCCTCGTAGTGATCCGGGTCCGTGGTGCGGATGAACCGGTCGAAGGAGATGTTGAGCCGTTCCTGCAGTCGCTGGAACACATCGGAGTTGTGCCGCGCGAGATCTGCAGTTGGTATGCCCTGCGCCGCCGCAGTCTCCACCATCTTCAGCCCGTGGACGTCGGTGCCGGTGAGGTACCGCACGTCGAAGCCGTCTAGCCGCTTGAAGCGGGCGACGGCGTCGGTCGCCACGTACTCATATGCGTGCCCGATGTGCGGCTCGCCGTTGGGGTACGCGATGGCGGTGGTGATGTAAAAGGGTGCCGATGAGCCGCTTGCGTGAAGAGATTCTGACTCAGCCATAGTGGCTGTCACTTTATAGACTGGTGGTCTCATGACGCCCGGCCATAAACGGCAAGCCCCGCCCGACCCTCAGCCGCTCGCCCCCCTCATCGATGCTCACACCCATCTGGACGCGTGCGGGGCCGTCACGGCCGAGGACGTGCGGGGCATCGTCGATCACGCCGCGTCCGTCGGAGTGGGGCGTGTGGTGACGGTGGCCGATGACCTGGAGTCGGCCCGATGGGCGGTGTCGGCGGCCGAGGGCGATCCCCGGGTGTACGCGGCCGTCGCGTTGCATCCCACCCGCGCGGATGACCTCACCGGCAGCGCGCGTGAGGAGCTGGAGAAGCTGGCCGCGCATCCGCGGGTGGTGGCGATCGGGGAGACCGGTCTGGACCTGTATTGGCCGGGTCGATTGGAGGGATGCGCGGAGCCTTCGGTTCAGCGCGAAGCATTTGCTTGGCATATCGATCTGGCTAAGCGGACGGGCAAGCCGTTGATGATTCACAACCGCGATGCCGACGCCGACGTGCTCGATGTGCTGCAGTCGGAGGGCGCGCCGCCCTCGGTTATCTTCCACTGCTTCTCATCGGATGCCGAAATGGCCAAGAAGTGCGTCGCTGAGGGTTGGATTTTGAGTTTGTCGGGAACGGTGAGTTTCAAGAACGCGCGCGCTCTGCGTGAAGCGGCCGTGCTCATCCCCGAGGAACAACTGCTGGTAGAGACCGATGCCCCGTACTTGACGCCGCATCCGTATCGGGGTGCACCCAACGAGTCGTACTGCCTGCCGTACACGGTCCGCGCGCTCGCCGAAATAACCGGACGCCCCGCCGAACGGTTAGCGGCTGCATCCACCGCGACGGCCGTTCGGGTGTTCAACATCGTTGATGAGTTGCCTCCGTGCGATGCTTTCGTTACCGTGTCGTGATCACCCACCAGGATTATCGGGCCGGGTTAGCCCCGCGTTTTCCGGTATCGACGCACCGAAATGAACGCAGGAATCGCCCCTCGTGAATGCACTGACGAAGCTCAACGCAACGCGATCACCCTTGCTACGCGCCCTTGTGGCCGCGCTGCTGGTGGTGATCGGCGCGGGCGGCGGCTACGCCATCGCTGCGCACAAGACTCTTACGCTCAACGTCGACGGAAATGCGATGACGGTCACCACCGTCAAGTCGCACGTGTCCGACGTTCTCTCCGATTACGGATACGCGCTCTCCGAGCGTGACGACGTCGCCCCCGCCAAGCACGATTCGGTGCGCGACGGCGACACCATTGTTCTCAAGCGTTCCCGGCCGCTGGAAATCTCGGTGGACGGCGAAGGAGGCCAGCAGGTCTGGACCACCGCGACCACCGTGAACGAGGCGCTGTCGCAGCTGTCGATGACCGATACCGCACCGACCGCCGCCACCCGCGGCAGCCGCCTCCCGTTGGAGGGTATGGCGCTGGCCGTGGTGAGTGCCAAGACCGTGCAGCTCAACGACGGCGGCACGATCAGCACTCCGCGGATCGCCGCACCCACCGTCGGCACGCTCCTGGAGGCCTCCGGTAACCCTCTACAGCAGTTCGACACTGTCGAGCCTCCCGCGAGCACCCCGGTGACTGCTGACATGCCGATCACCGTGACTCGCATCCGGGTCAGCCAGGTGACCGAGCAGGCCGCTCTGTCGCCGACGCCGCAGAAGATCGATGACGCCAGCATGAACATGAGCCGCTCCGTGGTGGAGGATCCGGGCGCGCCCGGATCGCAGAACATCGTGTACTCGGTGCTCTCGATCAATGGTCGTGAGACCGGGCGCATGCCGGTTTCCAACAATGTGTTGGCGCCCGCCCGCGACTCGGTGCTGCGGGTTGGAGCCAAGCCGGGCACGGAGGTGCCCACCGTCACTCGCGGCTCGGCCTGGGATGCCTTGGCGTCCTGTGAGGCCGGCGGCAACTGGGCCATCAACACGGGCAACGGTTTCTACGGTGGTGTGCAGTTCGATTACGGCACCTGGCTGGCACACGGAGGCGACAAGTACGCGCCTCGCGCTGACCTCGCGACGCGCGAGGAGCAGATCGCCATCGCAGAGAAGACGTTGGCAGTGCAGGGTTGGGGCGCATGGCCGGTGTGTAGCGCGCGAGTCGGTGCCCGCTGACCATCAGGCTGCTCGGCCGTACCGAGATCCGACAACTGGCCAGGGATCTCGACTTCCGACCGACGAAGACGCTGGGCCAGAACTTCGTTCACGACGCCAACACCATTCGCCGCATCGTGTCGGCATCCGGTGTGGGCAAGGCTGATCACGTTATTGAGGTGGGGCCTGGTCTGGGCTCGCTGACGTTGGGGCTGCTTGACAAGGGCTGCACGGTAACTGCGGTTGAGCTGGATCCCGTGCTGACGCGGCGGCTCCCGGCCACCATCAAGGAACACTCACACAGCGAGTTCAACCGGTTTTCGGTGATTCATCAGGACGTCTTGAAGCTCACCCCCGCCGACATTCAAGGTGAGCCGACGGCGATGGTGGCCAACCTGCCGTACAACGTCGCGGTGCCGGCGCTGTTGCGCATCCTGACCGAATTCGATTCCGTGAAGACCATTTTGGTGATGGTTCAGTCCGAGGTGGCCGACCGGTTGACCGCCGAGCCCGGTTCGCGGATCTACGGTGTGCCGAGCGTCAAGGTGCGCTACTTCGGCAAGGTGAAGCGTCTGGGGACGGTGTCCCCGGCGGTGTTCTGGCCGATTCCGCGGGTGTACTCGGGTCTGGTGCGCATCGATCGGCATCCGGATGCGACGTGGCCCTCCGACGCCGAGTTCCGTCGTGAGCTGTTCGAGCTCGTGGACATTTCGTTCGCTCAGCGCCGCAAGACATCTCGTAACGCGTTCGCCGAGTGGGCGGGCTCGGGCGATGAGTCTGCGCGTCGGTTACTGGCCGCCAGCATCGATCCGGCACGTCGCGGTGAGACGCTGGATGTTGCCGATTTTGCGCGGCTCCTGCAGCGTTCCGAGGCTGTCTAGCGCTCTCCGCACTTCCGCGCCGCGCGTGCGGATTGTGTTGGCTTCGGTGCGAATTTCCAAAGAAATTCGCACACTCGATCTCTATTTGTCGCCGAGATTGGGTGGGTCGTCCATCATGGGAGTCTCCGCGATCACCGGATACTGCCCGGTGTAGCCGACCCGTTCCTGCGCGAGGGCGAGCACTCTGTCCTTCGACAGGTACCAGCCGATGATCAGTAGCGGCGTGAAGATCGCCAGAGCCACTAGGTTCCAATAGTTTTCGTAACACATGAGGAGTAGGACCAGGGCGAGGAAGGCGAGCGTGACGTAGCCCGTGTAGGGAGCGCCGGGCATCTGGAACTTGCCGCGCCGCAGGATGCCACGCTGTGACCACTGGTACAGCCGTAGTTGGCAGATGACGATAGTGGCCCAGGAGGCGATGATGCCGAGTGCGGCCACATCCAGGGCCGTCTCGAATGCCTTTGCCGGGATGAGCATGTTCATGAACACGCCGACCACGGTGAAGCATGCGGTCAGTGCGATACCGGCAAAGGGCACACCATTGGATGTCATACGTGACAACAGCTGTGGCGCACTGCCGTTCATCGACATGGAGCGCAGAATGCGCCCGGTGCTGTACAGGCCCGCGTTCAGGCTCGACAGCGCGGCGGTGAGCACCACGAAGTTCATGATGTCACCGGCGTAGGGCAGCCCCACCCGCGAGAAGAATGTCACGAACGGGCTCTCGCCCTCTTTGTACAGGGTGTACGGCAAGAGCAACGCCAGCAGAATCAATGAGCCGACGTAGAACACGGCGATACGGACGACCACGGCGTTGATCGCCTTGGGCATGACCTTGTCGGGGTTCTCGGTCTCGCCGGCCGCGGTGCCCACCAGTTCCACCGAGGCATAGGCAAAGACCACCCCGGAGGTGACGACCACTAGTGCCAGCAACCCGGTAGGGAAGAGCCCGCCGTTGTCGGCGAGTATCGAGGGCCCGGTGGTGGCCCCCTGAACGGTGAACCGTCCGGCAAGGAACACGATACCCACGATCAGGAAGGCCACCAGTGCAACGACTTTGATGAGTGCGGCCCAGAACTCCATCTCGCCGAACAGCTTGACGCTGATCATGTTCATGGTCAGCACGATCACCAGGGCGATGAGCGCAATGGTCCATTGCGGAATGGCCTTGAAGGAGCCCCAGTAGTGCATGTACAGGGCGATGGCGGTGACGTCCACGATCGAGGTGGCCGCCCAGTTGACGAAGTACATCCACCCCGCGACGTATGCGGCCTTCTCCCCGAGGAATTCGCGTGCATATGAGACGAACGAACCGGAGGAGGGACGGTGCAGCACCAGCTCGCCCAGCGCCCGCAACATGAAGAACACGAAGATGCCGCACACGGCGTAGACGAGCCACAGGCTCGGGCCCGCCTCGTGGAGGCGTTTGCCCGCGCCCATGAACAGGCCGGTGCCGATGGCGCCGCCGATCCCGATCATCTGGACTTGCCGGTTCTTCAGGCCCTTGTGATAGCCCTCATCCTCGCGGGCGAGGCCGGACATGTCGTAGTTAGCCGGGGGGGCCGTTGACGAGCCGCTCGCGCGAAGACCATCTGCCATGGGGCGACGGTACCGGGGATTAGGTCACCGCGTGTGTCAAAAGTGTTATGAATTCCGTGCATGTCGGGTATCGGCTTAACGGATCTTTGGCCATGGCCTTCGCGACGATGGAATCGAAAGCGCGGGGGATGTGCTTATGCCGGTAGGAGATAGGCCAGGGCGTGGCGTTGAGATGCAGATCGACCAGTTTCATGGCGGTGCGCGCGGTGAACGGCGGTTTGCCATCGAACAGTTCGACGGCGGTGCAGGCCAGGGCGTACTGGTCGGTCGCGGCGGTGACCGGCTGACCGCGAAGCACCTCGGGCGCGGCGTAGGGCAGGGATGTCTGCACGACGGGTCGGCGCGGTCCGTCCGCAAAGGAGAGTTCCTGCGCGATGCCGAAGTCGGTGAGTACAGCGCCGCCGGAGCGCGCGCGCATGATGTTGGACGGCTTGACATCGCAATGCACGACCTGTGCGTCGTGGATATAGTCGAGCGCTCCGGCGATCTGTTGTAGGGCAGTCAGTTTGATGGGGATGATCCAACTTTGATCGGTTCCCACCAGGTCTTTCGCCGAGCCGCCGTCGAGCGCCTGCATGGCCAGCCAATCGTCACCGCATTCATAGACCGTGACGATGCGGGGGTGTGAGAACTGTTGGGCCAGCTCGAATTCTCGGTGCAGACGGTTGATGTCCTCCGGGTTGCGGTGTCGTGGGTTCAACACCTTTAGAGCCACCTGCTGAGTGTCCTTGTGCGCCAAGAACACCTGGGCCGTGCCGCCGCGACCCAGTAGGGTGTCGACGACATAACCCGCGACGACATCGCCTGGTGTTGGCATGGCAAAAGGGTGCCACGGGGCGAGGGCTGGCGGGTTGGAATGTCGTGAGTGGCGTCGGCGGGCCCGACGGTGTTGATTCGCTCCCATTCAAGCAAATCCACGTTGAAGAGGTGTTTTCTTCCTATTCCTGTGAATGACCTGGGAATTGGCGTCACGCGTCGACCGAGTCCATCGGCCCTGGCACACTTGCGCGAGACCACCACATGACCGAGGGGCACACGATGGAATGGCAGCGGCATTGGCACAAACACCCGGCGGTTCGTACGGGGGACCAACTGACCCTCGGTGAACGCGCGGCCGATCACATGCGTAACAGCATGGGTTCGTGGCCTTTCGTGTTCGGTTTCGTCGTGATCATGATTGTTTGGGCGATCGCGAACAGTGTGTTCTATCTAGGCGGAGCCGAGGGCGAGCACGGATTCGACCCGTATCCCTACATCCTGCTCAACCTCATTCTGTCGATGGTTGCGGGACTACAGGGGGCAATTCTGCTCATCGCTGCCAAGCGTTCCGATCAGGTCAGCTCGGAGCTGGCGATGCACACGTACGAGAACACCACTCAGCTCACCGAACTCTTGCAAAAGGTCGACGACCTCACAACTCAGATCCACCGGCACATCTGCACAACGGATGGGCAGAAGGCTCCAGACCCGGTCGTTTGACGAGACAAGGCGAATGCCTACCGAGTGGGTACGGGAATCTCCCCAGTCGAGTCGTCATCAGTTGATCCCGAGCCAACTCGAGCGAGCGTTCTTGGTGGAGGCAGCGGTCTTTCGCGTACATTCAGTGGCCACCAGAACCACCGGCCCAATAGCGTTGCGATGGCCGGCGTCATGAACGATCGCACCACCAGGGTGTCGAACAGCAGACCCAGGCCGATCGTCGTACCCACCTGGCCGATGATGGTCAGGTCGCTGATGGCCATGGCCATCATGGTGAACGCGAACACCAGGCCGGCGGAGGTCACCACGCTGCCGGTACCGCCCATGGCCCGGATCATGCCCGTCTTCAGGCCACCCGGAATTTCTTCCTTCAGCCGAGAAACCAGCAGCAGGTTGTAGTCGGAGCCCACGGCCAGCAGCACGATGATCGCCATTTGCATGACCATCCAGTGCAATTCCTTGCCAAGGATGTACTGCCAGATGATCACCGACAGGCCGAACGATGCGCCCAGGGACAACAGCACGGTGCCGACGATCACCAGCGAGGCGACGAAGCTGCGGGTAATGAGCAGCATGATCAGGAAGATCAGGCACAACGCGGAGATGCCGGCGATCAACAGGTCGTAGCGAGCGCCGTCGGACATGTCCTTGAATGTCGCTGCGGTGCCACCTAGTTCGATCTTGGCGTCCTCCAGCGGCGTGCCCTTGACCGCCTCGACAGCCGCCATCTTGATCGGCTCGATATGTGAAAGCCCTTCGGGCGATGTGGGATCGCCGCGGTGCGAGATGATCATGCGCAGTGTCTTGCCATCGGGGGACAAGAACATTTTGAGGCCGCGCTTGAAGTCGGGGTTGTCGAAGATCTCCGGCGGCAGATAGAACGAGTCGTCGTTCTTGGCCTTGTCGAAGGCCTTGCCCATGGCGGTCGAGTCCTTGCTCGTCTCGTCCTGCAGGTTGTACATGCCGGCCATGGTGCTGTGCATCGTCAGCATCATCGTCTGCATGGATTCCATGAGCGGGATCATGTCGCGCATGTCCTCAACCATTTTGGGCATCAGGACATCCATCTTGTCCATGGTGACAATCATGCCGTCCATGGTCTCGGTCAGCTCGTCGATCTTGTCCAGCACATCAAAGATCGAGCGGAACGCCTGACAGATTGGGATGTCGAAGCAGTGCTTCTCCCAATAGAAATAGTTCTTGATCGGCCGGAAGAAGTCATCGAAATTCTCGATGCTGTCCCGCATGTCGTGGATGGTGCCCTGCAGGTGGTGCATATCGCCGACCATCTGGTGCATGACGCCGGTCAGCTCGGTCATGCTGGCCAGCATCTTCTTCATGGTGCCGACCATGACACCCATTTGATCGGCCTGGACCTTCATGTCCGCCATCCGGTCCTTCATCAGCTTCAGGTTCTGAATCTGGCCGACACCTTGGGCGCTGATGAGGAACGGGATGGAGCTGTGCTCGATGGGGGTGCCCTGCGGGCGGGTAATCGCTTGCACGCGTGCAATTCCGGGCACGCGGTACACGGCCTTCGCGAGCTTGTCGATCACCAGGAAGTCCGCGGAATTGCGCATATCGTGGTCGGATTCCAGGACGAGCATTTCCGGGTTCATCCGGGCCGGGTCGAAGTGTCGGTCGGCGGCTTGGAATCCCTGATTGGCGGGGATGTCCTTGGGGATGTACTTCTTGTCGTCGTAGCTGGTCTTGTATCCCGGCAGGGCGGCCAAGCCGATGATCGCAATGGCCATCGAGGCGGCCAGGATAGGGCCGGGCCAGCGGGTGATGGCGGCGCCGATGCGGCGCCAGCTGCGAATGCGCATGGCGCGCTTGGGTTCGAACAGCCCGAACTTGCTGCCGATGGTGATCAGCGATGGTCCGACGGTGAGGGCCACGGCCACCGCGGTCACGACGGCAACGGCGCACGGCACGCCCAGGGTCTGGAAGTACGGCATGCGGGTGAAGCTCAGGCAGTACATGGCGCCCGCGATCGTCGATCCGGTGCCCAAGATGACATGTGCGGTGCCATGGAACATCTCGTAGTAGGCGGCCTCGCGGTCCAGCCCGTTGACCCGTGCTTCCTGATATCGCCCGATCAGGAAGATCGCGTAGTCAGTGCCCGCCGCGATGACCAGCACCACAAGGAGATTCACCGCGAACGTGGAAAGCCCGATGATGTGGTTGTCGCCGAGTACCGAGATCATGCCGCGCGCGGCGCCCAGCTGGATGCCCACCATGAGCAGGACCAACAGCACCGTGAAGATCGATCGGTAGAAGAACAGCAGCATGACGATGATGACGAGGAAGGTCAGCCCGGTGATCTTGATCATGCTGCTGTCGCCGGCGTGGCCCATGTCGGTCTGGAGGGCGGCGGGGCCGGTGACGTACGCCTTGAGACCGTCCGGCATCGGCTTCGGATTGCCGTGCTCGTCCGTTGTCAGTTTCTTGACGATGTTGCGGACGGATTCGATCGATTGGTTGGCGAGAGTCTCGCCCATGTCGCCGGAGAGGTTCACCTGGACGTAGGTGGACTTGCCGTCGGTGCTTTGTGCACCGGACTCGGTGAGCGGATCGCCCCAGAAATCCTGAACGTGTTGAACGTGTTTGGTGTCGGCGCGCAGCTCCGACACCATGTGGTCGTAGAACTTATGGGAGTCGGGGCCCAGGGGTTTGTCGCCTTCGAGCACGATCATGGCGACGCTGTTGGAGTCGGACTCCTGGAACAGCTGCCCCATGTTCTTCATGGCCTTCATCGACGGCGCGTCGGAGGGGCTCAGCGAAACCGCGTTCTCTTGACCCACCTGTTCCAGCTGGGGTGCCGAGAGGGCGAGGATGACGACGACTGCTATCCAGCCGATGATGATCGGAATCGACAGGCGCCGAATCCATTTGGCTAGGAAGGTGGGCTCACCTTTTGCGTGCGAGCCGCTCATGCGGACTTCACAAAGCAGTAGACGTAGGCGCTCACCTCGTTGACATACCTCTCATCTTTTTTCTCATCATTGGCGCTGATGCGGCAACCCAGACTGTCGGCATTACGCGTCTGCGCCAAGATGTTGCCCGTCATGGACGGCGCCGTGGTGATGATCTCGATGGACCACGGTAGTTGGGCCCCGTTGATCTGGTGGGGCTCCCCTTCTTTGTCGATGTAGTTGATGTCCGCGACAGTGCCCGGGGGGCCGTAGATCTCATAGACCACGTGTTTGGGCTTGGAGTTGTTTTTGTCATCGGTCATGCTGCCGGCATAGGTGGGCATCTGTTGAGAACCGAAGATGCCGCGAATCCGCCATACCGCAAAGCCGGCGATGGCCAGGACAAGCACCATCACTACCGGAATCCACGCCCGCTTCAATACGCTGAGAATCGCAGGACCCCTTCACCCGTTGCTGTAATACAGATCGCTTGCCGCGGACTAGCTGCACAACGAGTGCTTCACGCAGGACATCGGGGTGAACCGTCGGGCCTGAAAGCGTATGAAGCATTCATTTCTTAACGCATGGCATGTGCGTTACGGACAACTTACCAGCGGGTCCATTGGGCCGCAAGTCACACGCCGTGCGTTATCTTGAGATGGATGACACACCTGGGTTTCCGGCGCGCACGTTCCGAGGAGAACAAGCGCCAACGTGCGGCGACGATCATGGAAGCCGCGCGCTCGCTTGCGCTGGAGACCGGTGTCGCGTCAGTCACCCTGACCGGTGTGGCCACTCGAGCCGGGGTCCACCACTCCGCGGTACGCCGCTACTTCAGCTCGCATAAAGAGGTGCTGCTGCGACTGGCGGAGGAGGGGATGGCTGAGCTTGCGGATGCTGTGTGTGCGTCGCTGCGCGACGGGCAGGAGCGATCACCCGCTGGTGTTGCCGACGTGTTGTCCGGTGCCCTCATCGCGTCACCGCTGCTGTGCGACCTCTTAGGCAGTCAGCACCTGCACCTTGAGCATGAGGTGGAGATCGACCTTGTCAACGAGTCTCACCGCGCCAACAGGGCGGCGGCGATGACGATGGTCCAGGCGATCGTGCAATCGGCGCCCGAGTTGGAGCGGGAGAGTGCCCTCGACATCGTCACCGCGGCCTTCGCGTTGGCCGCGATGTTGTGGCAGTTCACCCATCCCCCGGAAGGGCTCGAACACGATTTCTGCGAGGAGCCCGGCTTTCCGGAGGACTGGGACACCGACTTCGGCAGCACTCTGTCCCGGCTGCTCACGGCCACCTGCACCGGGTACGCAAAACCGTCCTAGGAGCTGAGCCGCTTCTCGAACCAGTGGTGCGCGTATTGCTCGTCGTTGAATGCCGAGATTTCCCGGTAACCCGCCGAGCGGTACATGGCGATAGCCTCGGTGAGTGCCCGGTTGGTATCCAAGCGAATCATGTTGGCGCCGTGCGATTCTGCCTGTCGTTCGAGTTCTGCGAGAATTCGTTTCCCGAGTCCCATGCCGCGGACCGTGGGTGAGATCCATACGCGCTTGATCTCGGCGACGCCTGCGCCGCCGTGCATCTTGAGCCCGCCGCAGCCGACGGGTTCCTCGTGCAGGGTCGCCACGAGAAACAGCCCGGCGGGTGTGGAGAGTTCGACGTCGCCGGCGGGGAGCGTCAGCGCTGGGTCGAAGCCGCCGGAGAATCTGGCGGTGATTTCCTCGAAGTACGCGCGGATGCAGTATCGGGCTTCGGGGGAGCGGGTGTCCATGACCGCGACCCGCACCTGCGAGGCCACGAAGAGTCGTTCGACCTCGGCCATGGCGTCGGCAAGTCGCGTCCGCTGATGCGCGGTCAGCGGTTCCAGGATCGACCGCGCCAGGTCATCGGAGCGGCGGTCGAGTTCGGCCAGCTCGTCGCGGCCAGCGTCGGTGAGCCGTGCAGTGCGCACCCGGGTATCGCCGTCGGCGGCACTCACCTCGATGAGCCCGGCGCCTTCGAGCGCCCGCAGCAGCCGGCTCAGGTATCCCGAGTCCAGGCCCAGGCGGGCGCGCAGCTCGCGGATATCGCACCCTCCGGCGCCGATCTCCCACAGCACCCGCGACTGCCCCAACGGGCGATCCCGCGCCAGGTATTCGCTCTCGAGAACTCCTATTCGCTGCGTCACGGTCCTGTTGAAGCTCCGCAGGCCGTCGACCAGGGCGTCGGTCATTTATCTGACTTTAGTCAGAGAAAGCCGCGATGTCACTGTTGTCCGGTGGGTAGCGGCCATTCACGTCGCCAGAACGTACCCTCATGGGCGTGTCTGAGACCGTCTCCGATTGGGTGCCTACTGGCGCGGTGACCGTTCGGGCGCCCGGCAAGGTCAACCTGTACCTGGCCGTCGGGGATCTGCGTGACGACGGCTACCACGAGCTGACCACCGTTTTTCACGCGGTTTCGCTCTCCGATGACGTCACGGTGCGGGATGCCGATGTGCTGTCGGTCGACGTCGTCGGGCAGGGCGAGGGGACGGTGCCCACGGACGAGCGCAATCTCGCGTGGCAGGCCGCCGAGCTCTTCGCCGACCATGTGGGCCGCGCCCCCGACGTCTCGATCTTCATCAATAAGGACATCCCGGTCGCGGGTGGCATGGCCGGCGGGTCGGCCGATGCGGCAGCCGTATTGGTCGCGATGAACGAACTGTGGCGGGCGGGTGTGCCACGCCGCGATCTGCACCAGCTGGCCGCCCAACTAGGCAGCGATGTGCCGTTCGCGTTGCACGGAGGAACCGCGTTGGGCACCGGCCGCGGTGAGAACCTGGCCACCGTGCTGGCCCGCAACGTCTTTCACTGGGTGTTCGCATTCGCCGACGGCGGGTTGTCGACGCCCGATGTGTTCCGGGAGATCGATCGTCTGCGTCAGAACGGCGATCCGCCACGGCTTGACGAGTCAGATGAATTACTCGGGGCGCTCGCCGCCGGTGATGCGCGCCGGCTAGCACCGCTACTCGGCAACGAGCTGCAGGCCGCGGCGGTGAGCCTGAACCCCGACCTGCGACGCACCTTGCGAGCAGGAGAGGCCGCGGGTGCTCTGGCTGGAATCGTGTCCGGATCTGGCCCTACCTGCGCGTTCTTGTGCACCTCCGAGACCGACGCGATCCAGGTGAGCGCGGAGCTGGCCGGTGCCGGTGTGTGCCGGACGGTTCGGGTGGCCAGCGGGCCTGTGCACGGCGCGCAGGTGGTGCAGGGCCGCTCGGACGGGTAGAGCCCGCTGAGCCGTCAATTCATGCCGGGCGGCTGAGCCGGCTGACGTCTCGTGTCGACACGCCGAGCGCCGCGACACGCCGGACATCAAGGCCACACTAGGTTTGGTCGTTCATTAAGAAAAGCCTAAGATGCTACCGGACCATAAGAAGGCACCCGGACTGTCACCTGAACGATATGAATCCGCTGCTAACGGGCCTGCGCGCGCCTACCGTGCGTCGCGACCCTGGTGGCGGACCATCCGATAAGAAGCGTGACACGCCCACGTAGGCCGAGGCAGGGAGAAACTGTGAGCAGGTTTACCGACGAGCTGTACGCCAATGCGCTCTCCAGCAGCAAGGGCATGGTTACCGGCGATCCCGACACTCCGGTTCGGCACACCTGGAAGCAGGTGCACGAGCGCGCCAAGCAGCTCGCTGGCGGGCTGGCCGCCGCAGGCCTAGGCCCCGACGACGCGATCGGCATGTTGGTCGGTATGCCCGTCGAGATCGCCCCGGCGATCCAGGCTGTCTGGATGCGTGGCGCCTCGCTGACGATGCTGCACCAGCCGACCCCGCGCACCGATCTGGCGGTGTGGGCCGAGGACACCCTCAAGGTCGTCGACATGATCGGCGCCAAGGCCGTCATCGTGTCCGCGCCGTTCGATGCCGCCGCCCCGGTACTGGAGGAAAAGGGTGTCATCGTCGTCCAGATCAAGGATCTGTGGGATGCCGATCCGATCGAGCCCGTCGAGGCCGACGAGGACTCCGTCGCGCTCATGCAGCTGACGTCCGGATCCACGGGTTCCCCGAAGGCGGTGAAGATCACCCACCGCAACCTGTACGCGAACGCGCACGGCATGTACGTCGCCTCCAAGTACAAGCCCGATGTCGACGTGATGGTCAGCTGGCTGCCGTTGTTCCACGATATGGGCATGGTCGGCTTCCTGACGGTGCCGATGTTCTTCGGCGCCGAGCTGGTGAAGATCACCCCGATGGACTTCATGCGCGATGTTCTGTTGTGGGGCAGGCTGATCGACAAGTACAAGGGCACGATGACGGCCGCCCCGAACTTCGCGTACTCGCTGTTCGCCAAGCGGCTGCGTAACCAGGCCAAGCCTGGCGACTTCGACCTCTCGACTCTGCGGTTTGTGCTCTCCGGCGCCGAGCCGGTGGACCCGGCCGTGGTCCACGACCTGTGTGACGCCGGAAAGCCGTTCGGGTTCAAGCCATCCGCGATGGTGCCCGCCTACGGTATGGCGGAAACCGCTCTGGCCGTGTCCTTCTCGGAGGTTGAGGCCTCGGGCTTGATCGTCGACGAGGTCGACGCCGACCTGCTGGCCGCGCTGCGCCGCGCCGTGCCCGCCACCCGCGGAAACCTGCGCCACCTGGCGACGCTCGGGCCGCTGCTGCCCGGTATCGAGGCCCGTGTCATTGACGATGAGCTGAATGTGCTGCCCCCACGCGGCGTCGGTGTCATCGAGCTGCGTGGCGAGTCGGTGACCCCCGGGTACATCACTATGGGGGGATTCCTGGCGGCGCAGGACGAAAATGGTTGGTACAACACGGGTGATCTCGGTTATCTGACCGAGCGGGGACACGTGGTGGTGTGTGGTCGCGTGAAGGACGTCATCATCATGGCGGGCCGCAACATCTACCCCACCGATATCGAGCGTGCCGCCGGACGTGTCGAGGGTGTGCGTCCCGGGTGTGCCGTCGCGGTGCGCCTGGAGGCCGGTGTGGATCCCAAGAATCAGCGCGAGACCTTCGCGGTTGTGGTGGAATCCAATGCGTTCGAGAACCCCGAAGAGGTGCGGCGCATCGAACAGCATGTTGCCCATGAGGTTGTTGCCGAGGTCGATGTGCGTCCGCGCAACGTAGTCGTGCTCGGGCCGGGCAGCATCCCGAAGACCCCGTCGGGCAAGCTGCGCCGGTCGACGTCGGTGGCGCTCGTCATCTAACGGCGATGCTGCTGCTTCTGGCGCTGATCGGCGGTGCGATATGGCTGGTCGTACATCTCAGTAACCAGGGTTCCAGGAACGCGCAGGCCCGCCGGGCGATTGCTCATCACCAATGGGCGCATGCGGTTCAGGTCTGTGCGTATGACCCGCGATTCCAGCTCGCATACATCGCAGCGATCATCGAGTCGTACCCCAATAAGGGAACCAAAGCGTGGGTCACCTGGTACGGATCGAATGTTCAGCAGGATGCCTGGATTCCGCTGGCCTGGCCTATGCCGGGTAACTGGCTAGTGGTCAGTGGAAGCACCGGCTACGGGCCGCACCACGACAACCCGAACACGTTCTTCGTCGAGCAGGTCCACGACATCATCGCGTTCTGACGCTGAGCCGCGCTGCTTCGGGACGTGTCCGCGGCCCGCAGTTGCAGCCCGCGTGCGGTGAATAGTGCCGGGACGAACGGATTCGGCAGCATCACTTGGGTATTCGTGGTTGGTCCAAGGGAATTCGAGCTCGGCACCACCGTGCTGCTCGACGGAATTACTCGAAGGGCACCGGTGGCATCTTGACCACCTGCGCGGCATAGCTGAGCCCGGCGCCATAGCCGATGAGCAGCGCCGTGTCGCCCGGCTTGGCCGCGCCGGTGGACAGCAGCGTCTCCATGGCCAACGGCACCGATGCCGCCGAGGTGTTTCCGGTGTGCTCGATGTCGTTGGCAATTACCGCATCCGGGCGCAGATGCAGGTTCTTGGCGAGCAGCTGGTTGATGCGGGTGTTGGCCTGATGCGGGACGAAGACGTCGATCTCTTCCGGCCCGACCTTCGCGGCCTCCAGGGCGCGCTGACCCACCTTGCCCATTTCAAATGCAGCCCAACGGAATACCGAGGTGCCTTCGATGCGCAGGTAAGGCCGCGGACCCTCCGGGTCGGGCGCTGCCGCGAAGTCCATCCAGTCGATGTCCTGACGAATGGCGTTGGCCTGGCTGCCGTCGCTGCCCCACACTACGGGGCCGATGCCCTGTTCAGCTGTCTCGCCGACGACAACCGCGCCGGCTCCGTCACCGAAGATGAAACAGTTGCCTCGATCGGTCATATCCAGTGCGGGAGAAAGCTTTTCCGAGCCGATTACCAGCACCTTGCTGGCACTGCCGCCGCGGATCATGTCGCCGGCCACGCCCACCGCGTACCCGAATCCCGCGCAGCCGGCGGACAGGTCGAATGCGGGGACCCCCTGGGCCCCCAGTGCGGTGGCGACGGCCGGGGCGGAGGCCGGTGTCTGGAAGTAGTGGGTGCTGGTCGCGACGATCACCGCGTCAATCTCGGCGCCGGTGAGCAGCGCGTTCGCAATCGCCTTGCGTCCGGCCTCGATGGCCAGGGTTTGCGCAGATTCGTCGGCGGCGGCGAACCGACGGGACTTGATACCGGTGCGGGTGTAGATCCACTCGTCCGAGGACTCGATGTGCTCGCAGATCTCGTCATTGGTGATCACGCGTTCGGGCCGGTACGCCCCCAGGCTGAGCAGGCCGATCTTGTTGACGCCGGTGATCTCCGCGATGTCGGTCATGGACAGACCATAGCGGGCACATCCGGGCGTCTAGCCTGGGGCTGGACGGTCTTCGCGCGAGCGCGTCATCCCCAGGCGTGCACCTGATTCTGCGCGGGCTCAAGGCCCAGGCGGATCAGGAGCTCGGTCGCATCGACGCCCTGCTCACACAGCAGCGGGACCTGTTCGGTCTCCGTTTTGCTGAAGTTCTCCAGCACGTAGTCCGCCGGATCCTTGCGCCCGGGCGGGCGCCCGACGCCCAGGCGGACCCGCAGGTAGTCCTTGGTGCCCAACGACTGCGACACCGAGCGCAGCCCGTTGTGGCCGCCCTCGCCGCCGCCGATCTTGAGCCGCACGGTGCCGAAATCGAGATCCAGCTCGTCGTGCATCACAATCACGTTCCCCGGGGGCACCGAAAAGAACTTGGCCAACGCGGCCACCTGCGGGCCGGAGGTGTTCATGAACGTGCGCGGTTTGGCCAGGTTCACTGCCCGGCCGCCGAGACGAATCGTCGTCGCCTCGGCGCCGGACTTCTTGTGCGGCTTGAACGTTGCACCGTCCTTGGCCGCCAGCAGATCGGCGACCATGAATCCGAGATTGTGTCGCGTCTTGGCGTAGGTCGGCCCGGGATTGCCCAGGCCGACCACCAACACGGCATCGTCGGATAGCGGCACGAACTACTCTTCCGTGGAGCCCTCGGCGGCCTCGGCGGCAGGCGCCTCGGCACCCTCGCTGCCGCCACCCTCGGACTCGAGATCGGCGGCGGACGGTGCGGTGACGACGTTGACGACAAGCGTCTCCGGATCGGACACCAGCGACACACCCTTGGGCAGCTCGATAGAACCTGCGGTGACCTGCGTGCCGGCCTCCAGGCCCTCGACGGACACGGTGAGGCTCTCGGGGATCGAGAGCGCCTCGGCCTCGATCTCAAGGGTGTTGGCGTCCTGGGTCACCAGGGTGCCGCTCGCGGCCTCGCCCTCGATGTGGACGTTCACCTCGACGTGGACCTTCTCGCCCTTGCGCACGACCAGCAGGTCGGCGTGCACCAGGTTGCGACGGATGGGGTGAATCTCGATGGTCTTGGTGAGGGCCAGCTGCTCGCGTCCCTCGATGTCCAGGGTCAGCACCGCATTGGTGCCGGAGTTACGCAGCACGGCCGCGAAATCGCGGGCCGGCAGGCTCAGATGCTCGGGGGCGGTGCCGTGGCCGTACAGCACGGCCGGCACCTGGCCGTCGCGGCGAGCGCGACGTGAGGCGCCCTTACCGGTGTCCTTACGGACGGTGACGGCGATGTTATTGCTAGTGGAGGCGTTCTTCTTGGACATCTGGTCAACTCCTTGCGTCTGGTGAGGCACGGCGCAGGGAGGACATCACGATGATGCTCATAATCCCGTCGATAACGGTGGGTAAGGACCCACCCTCGCCGTGACAGCCCGCTCAGAGTAGCCGAGCACGAACCCGAAGGCCAATCAGCGCGGGCGTCAGAGAGGAAACGAGACCCCGGTGAGCTGCTCGGACAGCTCCCAGAGGCCCTTGGCGCTCTCGGCATCCTGGGCTCTGCGACTGCGGCCCACCGGCTTGGGATAACCCTTGGCTTCGAACGGTCCGTCTGGCCCGATGTAGGTGTCACCCGGCAGGTCCTGGGACGTGGCGTACAGCGCCGGCAGCGCGCCGTGCGCGGCATCCTGGGCGAAGATGTTGCCGGTCTTCAAGGCGATGTCGAAGATCGGGTTTCCGCTGTGTGACTGCAGCTCGGTGGCGGCCACACCTGGATGAACGGTCAGCGCGCGGACCGATGATCCTGCCGCGCTCAGGCGGCGCTGCAACTCCTTGGTGAACAGCAGGTTGGCGAGCTTGGAAGCTCCGTACGCCCCTGCGCGGGTGTACCCGCGGCGCTCGTAGTTGAGGTCGGCGAGGTTGATCTTTCCGGCGCGATGCGCGACGGAGGACACCGCGATCACCCGGTCGGTGATCTTGGGCAGCAGCAGGTTGGTGAGCGCAAACGCGCCGAGATGGTTTGTGCCGATTTGGCTTTCGAAGCCGTCGGCGGTCTTGGCTTGCGGCACCATCATGATGCCGGCGTTGTTCACCAGGATGTCGGCTCTGTCGACGCTGTCGGCGAAGGCACGCACCGAGGCCAGGTTGGCTACGTCGACTTGACGCAGCTCGGTGCTTCCCTTGATCGACGCCTTGGCTGCGTTGCCTTTCTCGGTGTTGCGCACTGCCATGATCACGTGCGCACCCACGCGGGCCAGCTCACGCGCGGTTTCCAGACCGAGTCCGCTGTTGGCCCCGGTGATGATGACGGTGCGGCCCTCGAATGACGGCAGCTCGGCAGCGGTCCATGTGGTCACGGGAGCGACCCTAGGTGCTGGAGCCGCCGATCACCAGGCTCGGGTATCCGCCCGCTGCCACGGGCGGATCCTGTTCCGCCCATGCGTGGGCATACAGCGAGCAGCCGAAGACGACGAAGCTGGCGGCGATCAGCACGGAGCGCCAGACCCGCATCGGCCGAATGACGGTCACCCAGTACGCCATCGCCAACACGCCCGCCCCGAGGGCGAGCCAGCCGAAGCCAACCGCCCCGACGACGAGCCCGGACAAGAGCCCCGCCAGCGCACCGGCCACCGACATCGCGGCGTCTACGCGGCCTTGGGTGCGCGGCCGGGTCTGGTCGGTAGCGGCATCGGTGACGGCGGTGCTGCCCGCGACTACGCCCAGGCTCCAGCCCCATCCGAGGAGAACCAGTGAGATGACGGTTCCGGCTAGTGAATGTCCCGGTGCGGCGACGGCAGCGCCGGCGGCCGCGGCGAGTACTAGAGCGGCGAGCTGTCCGACCGATCGCGAACCAAAGCGGTCGACCAGATAACCCGATAACGGGGCCGGTAAGTACATCGAAGCGATATGCAACGAGATGGCCAGCCCGGTGGCGGAGAGGCCGAATCCGTTGTGACGCATATGCACCGGCGTCATCGTCATTATGGCAACCATGACCGCTTGGGCGCCGCAGATCGTGACCGCTCCGAAACGCACTCCCGGACCTGTGGCGTGAGCGGGCTCCTCGACGGTGTGCGGCGCATGCGCGCGCGGAACCTTCGGTAGCGCGGTGATGACGATCAACGCCACGATGTAGGCCCCGCCCGCCAGCATGAACGGGCCGGCCATGACGGGTAGGTGCGAGCGCGCGGCGATTGCTTCGGCGGCGGGTAACAAGGCGGGGCCGAGGAGCACTCCCACCGAGGTAGTCATGAGGACCACGCTGATGGCGAAGGCCTGACGTTTCGGCGGGGCGAGATCGGCCCCCGCATATCGTGCCTGCATGGTGGCGGCGCTGCCCGCTCCGTACGCGGCCAGGGCCAGAAGAAGGATTGGCGCGTTCGCCGTGGCTATCGCGACCACCGCCATCAGGCTTCCAATGGCCGCGGCGCCGTAACCGAATGCCAACCCGATACGCCGGCCCCACCGTTGCGACAAGCTGCCAACAATTGCCGCGGCTACAGCGGTGCCGGCCGTCGCGGCGGCATTGGGCAAGCCTGCCAAAAGCTCTGTCCCAAAAGTTCTTTGCGAAAGTAGCGCGCCGACCGTGACTCCCGCCGCCAGGCCGGTCCCACCGATCAACTGCGAGACGAGCAGAACCGTCGCGGCTCTGCTCGTCACGAGTGGGCGGTGACGTGTCAGCGTTGCCACCGGTGGATCCATTCGGATTCCTCGCGCTGCTTGCGTTCATGGAGTTCTTCGGACGGCTCGGACAGCAGGAGGCGTGGGGCGGGGAGGGCGAAGAAGTCGATATGTGCCAAACCGGAGCGGTGAGCGCCGACCTCGACAAAGCACTCGCCACGGCCATGGAACAGATGGTCGCGGTCAGACAGATCGTCGCTCAGATGGCCGATGATCTGTGAAGCAACCGCTGCGGCTTGTGATTTGGCGAATGTGGCGGCCTTGGGCACGAGTTTTCCCGAGGGGGCGGTGACTGAAGCGATATCGCCGAGCGCCCACACTCCCGGCCAGTGCGTCTCAAGCGTCGCGGGGTTGGCCGGAATCCACCCGCGGTGATCGCCGACCGCCAGCGCGGGTTCGTGTGGTGGGACGAATACCAGAAGATCGAATGGCTCGGTGACGCCGTCTGCGAAGAGAATCCGCCGTTCGTGCGGGTGTATGGCGGTAGGTGTCCGACTACCGTGAAACCCGATGCCCGCGGCTTCCAGCATGGTGATCATCTGCGCTCCCACGACCGGGCCGGCGGAGACCAAGGGATGGGGCTCGGGTGTGTAAAGGTCGATAGCAACGTGATCCCGAATACCGGCCTCCGAGAACAGGTCTGCGGCAAGCAAGGCGCCCTCGACGGGGGCCACCGGACATCGGTACGGGGTGCTCGTCACGAGGAAGATCACCCGGCCGTCGGTGAACGAGTCCAGCGCGTGGTGCGCCTGCCTTGCCGCGTCGGGCGCGTAGAAATGCACGGCGTTGCCCGACTCGTACGCTTCCGGCAGTCCAGGGAGAAGTCCGAGGTTGTTGCGTGCTCCGGCCGCGATCACCAGGGCGTGGTACTCGAGATCCTCGCCGGTATCCAGCATGACGACTCGACGTTCGGGATCCACCGCTGCGACCGCGGCGCGGATACGGTCGATGCCGTCCAGGGCCACGGCCGATGGCGTCACGGCGACCTCCTCTGGCCTCCGCCAACCGCGCATGACCCAGGGCAGGGACAGTCCCTGGGTATGGGAGCGGGCTTCGTCGACAAGGAGTACCTGATGGCCCAGGGCTTGCACATTGAGGGCATTCAGTTCTTCGATGACGCTCAGGCCGCCGATTCCGGCACCGATCACCACGATTGTCTTAGGCATGGATGATGTCGTCTCCTCGTCGATGTGTCCGCGTGCGCATCGATGACCTGGTAGGCCTATCGATGAGCGGGCGGCGGGTCGGGTAGGCCGAAGGCACATTTCATGCGAACCTCCGACGAGCCGCCCAACGCATTGATACCATATTCCAAGGATGATTGGAAGATACTTATGACCAGCCCACTTCGCCGTTCTCTGCATGACCAGGTAGCCAATGTGGGTAAGGGCTTGGCGAACGGAAAACGCCTGGAGATTCTGGAGCTACTGACCCAGGCGGAACGTTCCGTGGAGGCGATCGCGGGTTTGACCGGGTTGGGGATCACCTCCGTGTCGAGCCATCTGCAAATCCTCAAGCACGCTGGGCTGGTGGTCGCCCGGCGTGAAGGCGTGAAGGTCTTTTATCGGATCAGTGGTCCCGAGGTGGCCGCGCTGCTGGTGGCGACTCAGGCCGTCGCCCATCAGCACATCGCCGCGGCTACCGATGCGGCGCGCTCGCTGCTTGGTGATGACGTCGAGGCGATCAGCCCGGACGAGCTGATCGAACGCACGCAGAAGGCGGAGGTGATCCTGCTCGATGTGCGGCCTCGGGAGGAGTTCGAGGCAGGGCATTTGGACGGCGCCATCAACATTCCGTTGGGGGAGCTCAGCGAGAGTCTCCGGGACCTCCCGCCTGATGCGAACATCGTCGCGTACTGCCGCGGGAGGTACTGCGCCCTGGCTCCGGAGGCGGCGCGCATGTTGGCCATGCGTGAACGCAGTGCCGCCTACCTCACCGAAGGCATGCTCGAATGGAATGCCAGGCAACGCGGTCTGGATTCGTGACGGATGGGGGCCTCTGCATGGACCGTGCGGGGTGAGAAGCTCTACCGCTTGGTGATCTTCAGTCCCTCGGTGAGAATGGCGACATCCGGGGCCAGCGCCGCGGACTGCGCCTCTGTGGTGGTCACCGTGAGTTGCACGAGATAGTGCAGCGGGCCGTCGGGCACGATCACGTCCCGGTTCCACGCGTGCACGCGCACGTTCTGATTGTCGTAGGTACCTTCGATGGCCGCTGACGGATACCCCTGGAAGTCATCCAGGGATGAGTCGATCTTCTGAAAATTCGGGGTGTTCTGTGCGTCGGTGAAGCCGTGTTCGGTGATTACCTTGCGGGCGTCGAGAGTGCCGTCCAGCTTGATGAGATAGACCACCGCGCTCGGCGTTCTTCCCTGATCCACGCCGCCGGGCTTATCGGTGATCAGATACGCGGGATCGAGTGAGCCCAGATCTTCCCAGCCGTCAGGCAACGGCATCTCCACACGAAGACCCGCGGGGGCCTCGCGCGACAGCGGAGTGACCGTGACGCCTTGGCCCTGCAGGTATTCGTTCATCGATATCGGCGCGGCACTGGTGGGCGCCGTCGAGCTGTTCGATGAAATAGCTTGCGGTTCGGGTTGCTTCGATTCGCATCCGGCCGCCGCGAGTGCCATGAGGCATCCGGCGACTAGCGTGGCGCTACGCATTCCCGTCGAAAAGACCCGTCACCGAACCGTTTTCGAAGACTTCGCGGATGGTGCTGGCGAGCAGCGGCGCGATGGACAACACCGTCAGCTGCGGGAAGCGCTTCTCCTCGCCGATGGGCAGCGTGTTGGTCACCAGCACTTCGCGGGCACCGCAATTGGCCAGACGCTCGGCGGCGGGGTCGGACAGCACGCCGTGCGTGGCGGCGATCACCACATCCTTGGCGCCGGCCTCGTGCAGCAGGCCGACCGCCCCGGCGATGGTGCCGCCGGTATCGATCATGTCGTCGGTGATGACGCAGGTCTTGCCGGTCACGTCGCCAACCACGCGATTCGCCTTGACCTGGTTGGGCACTCGCGGGTCACGGGTTTTGTGGATGAAGGCCAGCGGCACGCCGCCCAGTGAGTCGGCCCACTTCTCGGCGACGCGCACGCGGCCGGAGTCGGGGGAGACGACAACAACATCTTCGCCGTTACTCACGTAGTGCTCGGCGATGTATCCGCACAGCAGCGACTGGGCGCGCATGTGGTCCACCGGGCCGTCGAAGAAACCCTGAATCTGATCGGTATGCAGATCGACCGTGACGATGCGGTCGGCGCCGGCCGTCTTATATAGGTCGGCCACCAGGCGGGCCGAGATCGGCTCGCGACCGCGGTGCTTCTTGTCTTGGCGCGCATATGGGTAGAACGGCAGGATCGCGGTGATTCGCTTGGCGCTGCCGCGCTTGAGCGCATCGATCATGATCAGCTGTTCCATCAGCCAGGTGTTCAGCGGTGCAGGATGCGATTGCAGGACGAACGCGTCGCAGCCGCGTACCGACTCCTCGAACCGCACGAAGATCTCGCCGTTGGCAAAATCTCGGGCGGTCTGGGCGGTCACTTCGACGTCGAGCTCCTTGGCGACCTGCTCGGCCAGCTCAGGGTGCGCGCGACCCGCGAATAGCATCAGATTCTTGCGGTTGTCCGTCCAGTCGGTGCTCACGGCGCAGCTAGTCCTCTTGGTAGGTCTGGTGTTGGGCTACTAACGGGTACCGCCCCGTCGGGGTAATGGTACGGACCTTTCTCGCGCGACTGGGAGCGGGTTGCCGGAATTTGAACACCAGATGTCTTTAACTCCCCGCCGAGTGTGAGCGCTAGCGCGCACACTCGACAGAAAACGCACCCTGAGACTCACACTCGGCGACTCAGGAATTCTTCTGTTGCGCTTCCTCCGCGGCCTTCGCCGCATCGCTACCCGGGCGTTTCTCCGCGACCCAGCCCTCAATATTGCGCTGGACACCGGCCGACACCGCCAGCGCGCCCGGCGGCACGTCCTCGCGGATGACGGTCCCGGCACCGGTGTACGCACCGTCGCCGACGGTCACCGGGGCCACAAACATGGTGTCCGAGCCGGTCTTCACGTGTGAGCCAATCACGGTGCGCCGCTTGGTTTCTCCGTCATAGTTGACGAACACGCTCGAGGCCCCGATGTTGCTGTGCTCGCCGATGTCGGCATCGCCCACGTATGTCAGGTGGGGCACCTTCGTGCCTCGGCCAATCGTGGAGTTCTTGACTTCGACAAACGCGCCGAGTTTGGCGCTCTCGCCGGTCACCGTGCCCGGTCGCAGGTAGGTATATGGCCCGATGACTGATCGCGCACCGATAGTGGCGCCCTGGCCGTGGGTGCGGATCACCGTCGCCGAGTCGCCCACGGCGACGTCGATCAGGGTGCTGTCCGGGCCAATGTGGCAGTGCTGGCCGATCACGGTCTGCGAGTGCAGCTGAGTGCCCGGCGCGATGGTGGCGTCCTGGCCGATCCGGACATCGACGTCAATCCAGGTGCTGGACGGGTCCACGATGGTGACCCCGGCACGCTGATGCCGGCGGATGATCCTCCGGTTGAGTTCGGCGCCCAGCTCGGAGAGCTGCACCCGATCGTTGACGCCGGCCACCAATGCGCTGTCGTTGACATGGTTGGCGTGCACCACTTTTCCGCTCTGGCGGATGATCGAGACGGCATCGGTCAGGTACAGCTCGTGTTGCGCGTTGTCCGAGCGCAGCTGCGACAACGCCGCATGCAGCGGCTCGATGTCGAAGGCGTACACCCCGGCGTTGACTTCGCCGATGGCTCGTTGGCTGTCGGTGGCGTCGGTCTGCTCGACGATCGCGATGACCTCGCGGTCCTGGGTGCGCAGGATGCGTCCGTAGCCGGTGGGGTCGGGCAGCGTGGTGGTCAGCAGGGTGGCGGCGGCGGGTTCGGCGGCGTGACGGGAGACCAGCTCGGAGAGGGTGTTTCCGTCGAGGAGGGGGATGTCGCCGGACGTGACGACGACGGTGCCCCGGAAGTCCGCCGGCAAGACCTGTAGGCCGCACGCCACGGCATGCCCGGTGCCGAGCTGCTGTTCCTGCACGGCGACGTGGATTGTGCGGTGGAGTGTTTCGGCAAGGATGTCGACCGCGGTGGCGATGCGTTCGCGGTCGTGCCCCAGCACGATCACCAGATGCGCGGGATTGACGCTGGCGGCCGCATGCACCGAGTGCGCCAGCATGGAGCGGCCCCCGAGGGTATGCAGCACCTTGGGGATGTCCGAACACATGCGGGTGCCGGCGCCCGCGGCCAGCACGATGACAGCGGTGCCAGCGGGGTCGCGGGGCATTTCCACTCCTTTAGGTGCTCCGTCGCCAGGACTCGAACCTGAACTATCTGAACCAAAATCAGAGGTGCTGCCGATTACACCACGACGGACTGTTACAGAATGAAGACTGTAGTCGACCACCTAGCTCGGCCACGCGGCCTGCTGAGGTCCGAGAAAGTGATGGGCACATGGCGGTACCTAACAAATCGGATGGTCCCATCCGGACCCCGCGCGTCCGGATGGCCGGATCGGAACGACGCCGCCAGCTGATCGACGTCGCGCGGTCGTTGTTCGCCGAACGCGGATACGAGGCCACCTCCATCGAGGAGATCGCCCAGCGTGCCGGGGTGTCCAAGCCCGTGGTGTACGAGCACTTTGGCGGCAAGGAGGGTCTCTACGCGGTGGTTGTCGACCGCGAGATGTCGGTGCTGCTCGACGGCATCACTTCGTCGTTGACGAGTTATCGCTCTCGGGTGCGGCTCGAGCAGGTGGCGCTGGCCCTGCTCAGTTACATCGAGGACCGCACCGATGGCTTCCGGATTTTGATTCGCGACTCGCCGCCCGGAGTCAGCTCGGGCACGTATTCAAGCCTGCTCAATGATGCGGTCAGTCAGGTATCGAGCATCCTGGCGGGCGACTTTCAGCGCCGTGGCCTTGATGCGGAGATGGCGCCTTTGTACGCGCAGGCGTTGGTGGGACAGGTGTCGATGACGGCGCAGTGGTGGCTGGATGCCCGGGAGCCCAAGAAAGAGGTGGTGGCGGCACATATCGTGAATCTCTGCTGGCATGGCCTGAAGCACTTGGAAGCCGATCCGCAGCTGCAGGAGGAGTAAGTCGGAACATCTGCGGACGCCAAGCCGTTGGACTGAGTGAAGCGAGGTGATCGACGATGACGGGATGGCGTCTGACTTTTGGTCTGGCGGGTGCGCTTGCGTTCGCAGTGATCACCGCACCGGCTGCGCTTGCGGAATGCACCGGTCCGCTGACCGCGCGGGTGTGCGTCAAGCCGGGCAATGCCGAGCTGCATTCGACACCGAACCGGGAGTCCATCCCCGATGTGCCGCAGGCTTCGCCGTGGCTGGTCGTCGGTGGCACGGGGTCGGGCGTCTGGATCCCCTAGTCCACATGAAGCATCGCGCGACGTGCACAGATCACCTAGAATTTATCTATCCGGGGTTGACCAAAAGGTGAGGGGTTTGTCATGACGTCAGTAGTAGTGCGATGGGTGGTGGCGGGAGCTGCCGCGGTCGCGTTGGGCGCGTTGCCCATGACGCTGGCTCCGGTGGCCGCGGCCGATCCGGAGTGCGCCGACCCGGCTATGTGCCAGGCCCAGCCGCCCAACCCCGAGAATTGCAACGGGGGGCCGGACGACACGGTGTGTACCCGCGACGGGGACGCGGAGCTGCGTTCGGCGCCGAACCCGGCAGACATTCCGCCGGTGCCGCAGGCCGAGGTTCCGCCCTGGATGGTCTTCGGTAATCCTGGAATGGGCCGCTAGCGGCAGACGGCGGGGCGACACCGCCTTGATGATTGCTTTGGGTTCCTAATGAGTCTAATGTTGATTATTAGGAAACCTAAGCATTAAAGGGGTGTTGTTCCATGCCTGGCCTTCGATATGCCATGGCCATGGCGGCGACGGGTCTGCTGATCGCAGCTCCCGTCGGTGCCGACCGATACGGATCTGAGAGCGTCGCGGCCGTTCCACAGCGACAATGCACGCAGCCGCGAACGGGCTCGGAGGTATGCGTCAGCCCGGGGGACGCGGAGCTTCGATCGTGGCCGGATCCGGCCGATCTACCCACGCCCCCCGACGTGCCCGAGCGCCCCGGCAACCTCTGAGCCGACGGTTTCGAAAAAGCTGTGATCTTGCTGTACAACACCTGCAAAAAGCCTAAAGTTAAACCCTGGGGTTGATCTATAGGCGAGGTGCTTGGCATGGCGTCAGTAGTAATGCGAGGGGTGGTAGCCGGCGTGGCGGTTGCCGCGTTGGTCGTCACGTTGGCCCCGATTGCGGGGGCAGAGCAGCCGTGTGCGGACCCGGCAATGTGCCAGGCGCCCGCACCTCCGGCGGTGCACGAGGATGCAGAGCTGCACTCCGCGCCGAATCCGAACGATCTTCCGCAGGCTCCGCACGCCGGTGTTCCGCCGTGGCAGCTGATCAACGCTCCGGGTGAGGCGCGCTACCACCCCTGAGCGCTGTCGTGCGCGGTTGGCTGTGAGTCTGCTGGGAAAATGCTGGTCGGATGGCTAAGGCGAGGCGGAGCGTTCTATCGTTTTCTCATGAAATTCGTGCTGATTCGGCGTGCGGCGCTGCTGGTGGCTGCGGCCGTCACCATCGGTGTGCCGCTGGCTGTTGGGGTGTCGAATGCCGAGCCACCGTGCACTCCGGGAGCGGCGCATTGCGCCTTGCCGACGGCGGTTGTTCCGCCGGCCGGTGCCCACGAAAAGTGCAGTGCGCCCACTGCGGGCGAAGAGGTCTGCCGTGAGCCCGGTGATGCCGAGCTGCACTCGACACCCACGGCCCATATCCCGGCACCGCCGTTGACGGTTGCCCCGACGAAGAGCGGTGCCGCGCTCTAGACGGACGCTCCTTCGGTGGAGTCGTGCGGTTGTCGCTTGCGCCCGCCGCTCGTTGGCCCTAACGCGCTCCGCAGTCCCGCGAGAGCAGATCGGCGATCGTTTCGCGGCGCACCAGCTCGCTCACCCGACCGTCGCGTACCGCGAGCACCGGGGGGCGTCCGACCAGGTTGTACGACGAGGCCATGCTGTGGTTGTACGCACCGGTGCAGGCCACCGCCAACACATCTCCGGGGTGTATGTCGGAGGGCAGGCTGACGTCGCGGGCAATCTCGTCGCCGGATTCGCAGTGCCGACCGGCAACTGTAACCAGCTGAGGCGGGGCAGAGGGATGCCGGTTCGCCAGCGCAACACTGTATTTCGCGTCGTATAGGGACACTCGGGGGTTATCACTCATGCCGCCGTCGACGGCAACGAAGGTGCGTCCGCCGGGTTGGGTCTTCACCGAGACCACCCGGTACAGCGTCACACCTGCGCGTGCGGCGAGGGCGCGTCCGGGTTCGACGACAACGCGGGGACGGGGGAAGCGCTCGGCCGCACATGCGGCGTCGAGGGCGTCGTCGATGAAGTCGCGCAGCTCGGCAAGATCGAGTTCGGGGTCGCCCGAGCGGTAGGGCACGCCGTGGCCGCCACCTATGTTGAGCTCACCCAGGATCACGCCGTGCTTGGCACGGATATCGGCCATCGCGGCGATCATGCGGCGGATGGTCTCGCCGTACAGAGCGCAATCGGTGACCTGTGAGCCGATGTGGCAGTGCAGGCCGACCAGGTTCAGCAGCGGTTGGTCCAGCACACGGCGCACGGCCTCGGTGGCATGCCCGCCGTGCAGCGGGAACCCGAACTTCTGGTCGGTGACCCCGGTCGTTACCGCGGCATGTCCGTGGATGTCGATATCGGGGGTCACCCGCACGAGGACGCGTTGACGCTTCTTCAGGCGGGTCGCCAGGAACATGATCTCGGTGTTGGAGTCCACCACGATCCGGCCGACGCCCACCGCGGCCGCGTCGCTGAGCTCGTCAGGGGTTTTCGCGTTGCCGTGCATGATGATTCGTTCCGGGTCGAAACCGCCTGCGAGCGCGGTGGCCAGCTCGCCCGAGGAGCAGACGTCCAGCGACAGACCCTCCTGCGCGACCCACCGCGCGACATCGGCGGTCAGCAGTGCCTTGCTGGCATAGGCGATCTCGACGTCGCGCAGGGTGCTGCGATAGCGGCGGGCGCGGTAGCGGAAGTCCTCCTCGTCGAGCACATAGGCGGGGGTGCGGAACTGGTCGGCGATTTCCGAGAGCGCTATCTCTCCGACGCACATCCGGCCCTGCTCGTCCAGGTGTGTGGTGACCGGCCAGACGGCCGGGTCGACGCGCGGTCGCGCCACGTTATGTAAGGACGGCAGGATGTCCAGAAGTGTCATGTCTCCACCGTGCGCTTGTGGCGACCGCATACGGAGTTTCTTGACGTGGCCTTGACGCCCAGGGGCCAAATCTTGGCGATTCCTTGCCTGCCCTATTGCGTACGCATGCCGACCTGCGATTCACACGCGAAGCTTCGTATGCGAACCGCAGTTCGGCATGCGCGGAGTGGTCGATAGAATGGAGCCATCATGACTGCGACACCCCCGCCTCTCGTCGGGGTGATCCGGACAGCCTTGCGGGATCCCGCATTCGATGTTCTGGCTCCAGCCCTCGCCGCCAAGACCGGCCTCGATCTGACCGCACCGTCGTGTGCCCGTGCATTCGTCGCGACGGGCATGGCCGACGCCAGCGCGGCACCCGTCCTGATTGTGACGGCCACCACCCGGGAAGCACAAGACCTCACCGGCGAACTGCGCGACGTGTACGGCGACGCGGTGACGCTGTTGCCGTCCTGGGAGACCCTTCCGCACGAACGGTTATCCCCGGGGGTCGACACCGTGGGCGCGCGGTTGCAGGTGTTGCACCGGTTGGCCCATCCGGAGGATTCCCGCATGGGGCCACCGCTGCGGGTTGTGGTGACCACCGTTCGCTCGCTGCTGCAGCCGATGGCCCCGGAGCTGTTCGAGGTGGAGCCGGTCGAGCTCACGGTCGGCGCGGAAACGGATTTCGACGGGCTCATTGCCCAGTTGGTGGAGCTTGCGTACACGCGGGTGGACATGGTGGCGGGCCGCGGTGAGTTCGCGGTGCGTGGCGGCATCTTGGATGTCTTCAGTCCCACCGCCGACCATCCGGTACGCGTCGAGTTCTGGGGCGACGAGGTCAGCGAGATGCGGTACTTCGCGGTCGCCGATCAGCGTTCGATACCCGAACTCGAGGTGACCTCCGTCCTCGCGATGCCGTGCCGCGAGTTGCTGCTCACCCAACAGGTCCGGGCCCGGGCCGCCGAATTGGCTGCTGCGGCAGGCGTTTCCGGGAGCGCCGACGGCGAGCATCGCCTCGGCGCCGGCGTGGGGGAGATGCTGGCCAAGCTGGCCGACGGTATCTGCGTTGACGGAATGGAATCGTTGCTACCGGTACTGCATTCGGGCGCGCTGACCATGCTGGTGGACCACCTGCCCGATGCCGCGCCCCTGCTGGTGTGCGACCCGGAGAAGGTGCGGACGCGGTCGGCCGACCTGGAACGTACCGGGCGCGAATTCCTGGAGGCATCGTGGTCGGTCGCCGCGATCGGTGCCGATGCCCCAATTGATGTTGCTGCACTGGCAGATTCGGGCTTCCGGGAGCTTGACGACGTCAAGCAAGCGGCCGGCGAAGCGGGGCACCCATGGTGGACGCTGAGCCCGCTGACTATGGGGGACGACCAGTCGGTTGCGCTTGCGGTACGTCCGTCGCCGTCCTCGCGTGGTCACAAGGAGGGCGCCGCCGAGATATTCGCGATGCTGCGTGCGCACGTGTTAACAGGTGGCCGGGCCGTGGTGGTGGCCGCCGGTGCGGGCACCACGCATCGGATCATCGAGCAGCTTGCCGAGACGGAAACGCCCGCAACGCTCCTGGAGCCCGGGGCAGAACCTGCCGAAGGCGTCGTCGGTGTGCTGCGCGGGCATCTGACCGACGGCGTGATCCTGCCGGGCGCCAATATCGTCATCGTCACCGAGACGGATCTGACCGGCAGCCGAGTGGCGGCCACCGACGGCAAGCGATTGCCTGCCAAGCGCCGCAACCAGGTTGACCCGCTCGCCCTCGCCGCTGGTGATCTTGTAGTGCACGATCAGCATGGCATCGGACGATTCGTGGAGATGGTGGAGCGCACCATCGGCGGAGCCCGCCGGGAGTACCTGGTGCTGGAGTACGCGTCGGGTAAACGCGGCGCAGCCGCCGGCGGGCAGAGCGACCGTCTGTATGTGCCGATGGACTCGCTGGACCAGTTGTCCCGGTACGTGGGCGGCGAGTCGCCCGGTCTGAGTCGGCTGGGCGGCAGCGACTGGGCGAACACAAAGACCAAGGCGCGCAAGGCTGTTCGTGAGATCGCCGGTGAGCTGGTGGCGTTGTACGCGGCGCGTCAGGCCGCCCCCGGGCATGCCTTTGCGCCGGACACCCCGTGGCAACGGGAGATGGAAGACGCGTTCGGATTCGTCGAGACCGTCGACCAGCTGACCGCCATCACCGAGGTGAAATCCGATATGGAGAAGCCGGTTCCGATGGACCGGGTGGTGTGTGGCGATGTGGGTTACGGCAAAACCGAGATCGCGGTGCGCGCGGCGTTCAAGGCCGTCCAGGACGGCAAGCAGGTCGCGGTGCTGGTCCCCACGACGCTTTTGGCCGACCAGCATCTGCAGACCTTCACCGATCGCACGGCGGGGTTCCCGATCAAGGTGGCGGGCTTGTCTCGCTTCACCGATCCGGCCACTTCCAAGCTGGTGATCGAGGGAATGGCCGATGGCTCAGTCGATATCGTCATCGGCACGCACCGTCTGCTGCAGACCGCGGTCCGGTGGAAGGACCTCGGTCTGGTCATCGTCGACGAGGAGCAGCGCTTCGGTGTCGAGCACAAGGAACACATCAAGGCGCTGCGTACCCACGTGGACGTGCTCACCATGAGTGCCACGCCGATCCCGCGCACCCTGGAGATGAGTCTGGCCGGCATCCGGGAGATGTCGACCATCCTGACCCCACCCGAGGAGCGCTACCCGGTGCTCACCTACGTGGGGCCCCATGATGACAAGCAGGTGGCAGCGGCCCTACGTCGCGAGCTGTTGCGTGATGGGCAGGCCTTCTATGTGCACAACCGGGTGAGCAGTATCGACAACGCCGCGGCCCGGCTGCGCGATATGGTTCCGGAAGCCAGAGTTGTTGTGGCGCACGGTCAAATGCCCGAGGAGATGCTGGAGCGCACCGTCCAGGGATTCTGGAACCGGGAGTACGACATCCTGGTGTGCACCACGATCATTGAGACCGGTCTGGACATCTCGAACGCCAACACGCTGATCGTGGAGCGCGCCGATATCTTCGGTCTGTCGCAGCTGCACCAGCTGCGTGGACGCGTCGGGCGCAGCCGGGAACGCGGATACGCCTACTTCCTGTATTCCCCCGAGGTGCCGCTCACCGAGACGGCGTACGACAGGTTGTCGACGATCGCGCAGAACAACGATCTGGGCGCCGGTATGGCGGTGGCCATGAAGGACCTGGAAATCCGCGGTGCGGGCAACGTACTAGGCGTCGAGCAGTCGGGTCACGTCGCCGGGGTGGGTTTCGATCTGTACGTTCGGCTGGTCGGCGAGGCGGTCGAGGCCTACCGGGCCGCCGCCGACGGCAAGACGGTGCAGACCGCCGAGGAGCCCAACGAGGTACGCATTGACCTGCCGGTCGACGCGCATCTGCCCACGGATTACATCGGCAGCGACCGCTTGCGGCTTGAGGCGTACCGCCGGCTGGCCGCGGCGACGGATGCCGAGCAGATCGGCGCGGTGGTGGAGGAGCTCACCGACCGTTACGGGCCGCTGCCGCTGCCGGTACAGCGACTGGTCTCTGTCGCCTCGTTGCGTTTGCTGTGCCGCGAGTTCAGCATCACCGACCTTTCCGTGGTCGGCACCAACATTCGGATACAGCCGCTACCACTTCTGGACTCGGCGCAGTTGCGGCTGAAACGTTTACACCCGGCCGCGCAGTATCGTGCGACGACTTCCGTTGTGCAGGTTCCCATCCCGCGTTCTGGCGACGGCGGCGTGGGCTCGGACCGAATCCGTGACCTGGAACTGGTGCACATGATTGTCGATCTGCTGGTGGCATTGTCGGGTCGCCCGGCGGGCAGTACTGGTACAACACCAGTGGAGGTGAGCAAATGACGGTCATACTCGTGGACTCGCGGCATCCATCGATGGTTCCGGTTGAGGCAGTCGGTTTGCTCGCCGGCGATCTTCAGTACACTGAGGAGCTTCCGGTTCGTCTCGCGTGGACGCTGTCCACCGCGCGCCCGGTCTACATCGGGGAGGACGCCCCCGCGCTGCTGTCCTCGGACCGCTCGCACCCGGAAGTGAAGGCGCGGATCGAGGCCGGGGCCAAGGTCATCGAGCCGCCCGCGCGGCAGGGCGAGAAGCTCATCGACGCTGTCGCCGTGATGGACCGGCTTCGCACCAAGGGCCCATGGGAGAGCGCCCAGACTCACGACTCGCTGCGGCGGTACCTCCTTGAGGAAACCTACGAGCTGTTCGACGCCGTTCGCACCGGCAACGCCGATGAGCTCCGCGAGGAGCTTGGAGATGTGCTGTTGCAGGTGCTGTTCCACGCCCGCATCGCCGAGGATGCCCCGGAGCATCCGTTCAATATCGACGACGTCGCCGATGCTCTGCTGACCAAGTTGGGCAACCGGATCCCGGTACTGCTCGGTGCCGGTGGGGATACCGCCTCGATCTCGTTGGAAGAGCAACTGGCGCAGTGGGAAGAGCGCAAGGCGCAGGAGAAGGACCGTGACTCCTGCCTGGACGGCGTCTCCAGCAGCCAGCCGGCGTTGGCGCTGACCCAAAAGGTGCTCGGCAGGGTGACGGCCGCGGGTCTGCCCGCAGAGCTGATCCCTGCGCAGCTGCTGTCGGTGACCATTGATCCTGATGGAGACGCCGAGAACCATTTGCGCGCAGATGTTTTGGAGTTCATGGATACCGTGCGACGTGCGGAGAGGGACATTCTGTCTGGTCGGCGCGGTGCGGATGTCGCGTCGGAGCTGGATGTCAGCGATCTGCGCGCGGTCGGTGCCGAAGAATGGCGCGCGCGCTGGCGGCAGGTGCCGGAAGAACGGGACGTCGAGGGGACCGCGGCTGAGGAGTCGATGCAGGTCACTGCAGCGGAATAGCTACGCCCGCGCCGACCGGGACTTTCGCCCGACACGAGAGAACTATTGCTTCGGTGGTATTTGCACAGCGTATTAGGCGTGCCATACCTTATCCGAGTGGTCTTATCAGATGCGGTCCCCAATCTGCTCATCGGCCTGAGGGAGGGGCTTGAGGCAGGCCTTGTCGTGAGCATTCTGCTCGCCGCCGTCCATCGATCTCCGCTGGTAGCTGAGGGGCGACGGGCCACTGCTCCCGTCTGGCTGGGTGTCCTCGGTGCCCTCACTGTGTCGGCGAGCTTCGCCGCGGTGCTCAATTCCACGACGAGCTCGTTGGGCACCATTGGCCAGGACCTGGTAGGTGGTTTGCTCAGCGTCTTTGCCGTCGGACTGGTTACCGTGATGATCTTCTGGATGTCGCGCACTGCCGCGAACCTCTCCGGTGAACTGTCCGGGAAAGTCGAGCATGCCCTCATCCTCGGGGCAGGGGCGCTGACGCTGACGGCATTTATGGCGGTTGCCCGTGAGGGCCTGGAGACCACACTGTTCTTTTGGACCGCGGCCAAGGCCGCGGGCGAGACCACCGGTCCGGTGATCGGCGGCGCTATCGGCTTGGCGATCGCGGTGGCGTTGTGCTGGTTGCTTTATCGCCGTGCGGTCCGCCTCAACCTTAAGGTGTTCTTCACGCGAACCGCCGTGATACTGATCGTGATAGCGGCGGGCATTCTGGCCTACGGGGTCGGGGACTTGCAGACCGCGGGCTGGCTACCCGGACATTCCTGGTATGCGTTTGACCTGAGTCGACAGATTTCTGCGGACTCCTGGTGGGCCACCATCATCACCGGCATCACGCAACTCACCCCACGGATGACCGTGCTGCAGGTACTCGCTTGGACTGGATACCTGGCGTTGGTGATCCCGGCGTTCCTGCGCGTGTCTCGTCAGAGCGCGCCATCGGCCGCACCCGAGGTCGAGGAGGAGCCTTCGGCATTCGCGCGCCTGATTGGCCAGCGTCCACTCGCGGTAGCCGCGGTCATCGTGGTGGTGCCCGCGCTCGTGGCCGCTGCCATCATCGCGATACTCCCGTCCGCCAACCCCGACGCGAGCACTCGGGTCACGGTCACGGCCAGCGGGTGCGCGGACGACTGGAAGTCCGCGCGCAGCGGGGTGCAGACCTTCTCTGTCGTGAACAAGTCGGGTAAGACCGGTGAGATCAACCTCGTCGACGCCAACAACGGCGTGGTGGCCGAAATCGAAACCTTGGGACCGTCCACCAGCGCCAATCTGATGGCGACGCTGTCCAACGGGACATACAAGTTTGTGTGCCTGATGGCTGGGGAAGCCGCCACATACTCTGCGTCTCAACAGGTCAGCGGGAACGTCATCCCTGGTGCTCCGCAACCGGTCGTCAGGGTCACCGAGGACGATCTCAAGCCGCCGATGGAGGCTTATCAGCGCTACGCGGACGGTCTCCTGAGTGTGTTGAGCACGCAGGCTCGGGCCGCGCGTGCCGATCTGGGGTCCGGCAACATCGATGCGGCCAAAAACGATTGGGTGTCAGCGGTTTTGACCTGGAACCGGATCGGCGCGTCTTACGGCAGCTTCAAGGAATACGGCGACGCTATCGCCGGGTTGCCGCACGGGTTGCCCGAGGGGGTCAACGATCCTGACTTCAAGGGTTTGCGGCGCCTGGAGTACGGGCTGTGGCGCGGTCAGCCTGCCGCCGTGCTGACACCCGTGGCGGATGAGCTGGTGGCAACCATCGACAAGCTGCGCGCGAACTTGTCGGATGTGATGACCGAACCCGCGGACCAAACCAAACGTCCGCACGAAATCCTCGAGGACACCCTGCGATTCCAGCTCATGGGCTACACGAATCAGGGTGCGGGAACCGAGTATGCGGAGGCGGCAGCGGCCGTGGAAGCAACTCGGGCGGTGCTCGGCCAGTTCGCCCCGCTGGTCAACTCGCGTGCGCCAAAACTGTTGGCAGAAAGCAACTCCAAGCTCGACGTTCTCGATGCTGCGCTCAGGGGCACGCAGCAGGGTGGACATTGGCGACCGCTCGCGCAGGTACCGCTGTCCGGACGTCAGGCGGTAGACGCCGCGCTGGGTCAGGTCCTCGAGACGCTCGCCGAGGTGCCGCTGCTCATCGAACTTCCGCCGAGCCGTTGACCAAGGAGTCACACAACATGGATGTCAACCGCAGGAATTTCCTTCGTGGTGCCGCCGTCGGTGCCGCGGGTACGGCCATAACGGGTGCGGCGCTCGTCAAGGGCGCTGAGGTCGATGCGAACGCGGGAACGGTCGCTGTGCCCCCGAGTCAATACCCGTTCCACGGAGCTCGGCAATCGGGAATCCTCACCCCGATCCCGGCTGAGAAGCAGAACTTCGCCTGTCATGTGGCTTTCGATGTGACCTCGCAGAACAAGGACGCGCTGGCCGGGGCCTTGAAGCAACTCACCGAGCGTGCCCACTTTTTGTCGACCGGCGGCACCCCGCCAGATCTGGGTATCGGTCGCCCCCCGGCGGATAGCGCGGTGGTTGGTCCAGTGGTCGAGGCCGACGGTCTGACGGTCACGGTCGCTGTGGGGTCGAGTCTGTTCGATACGAGGTTTGGGTTGGCCGATCGCAGGCCGGCCAAGCTCAAGCCGATGACGGTGTTCCCCAACGACTTTCCTGAGGCGGCATGGTCGCACGGCGACCTATTGGTCCAGCTGTGCGCGCATAACCCGGACACAGTGCATCACGCGCTGCGTGATATCACTCGCGCTGTCCGCGGTGACATGCAAATGCGTTGGCGGATAGACGGATACAACTCGCCTCCGCGCCCGTCCGGAACGGGCCGCAACCTGCTGGGGTTCAAGGACGGTACCGCCAACCCGGTATCCAACGACGCCGAGAGCTTGGTCTGGGTAGGCGACGGCGAGCCGGCGTGGACTGCGGGCGGCACCTACATGGTGGTGCGTCTGATCCGGATGCTCGTCGAATTCTGGGATCGCGTCTCCATCAACGAGCAGGAACGGATGTTCGGACGTCGCCGCGACAGCGGGGCACCGCTGGACGGAAACAACGAATTCGACACCCCCGACTACGCAGTTGACGACAAAGGTCAGACGATTCCGCTTGATGCGCATATCCGATTGGCCAATCCGCGTACGCACGACACCGACAATCAGCGGCTGGTGCGTCGTTCCTACAACTACGACCTCGGGGTGGACGCGAACGGGAACATGCAGTCGGGGCATGTGTTCGTCTGTTTCCAACAGGATCTCGAGCGTCAGTTTGAGGCTGTACAGAACCGTCTGAATGATGAACCGCTCGTCGATTACGTGCAGCCATTCGGGGGTGGGTACTTCTTCGCATTACCCGGCGTGGCCGATAAGAATGACTGGTATGGAAAGGCGCTGCTGAGCTAGCTCGTGCCCTCCGTGTTCAGCAGGACAAAGCTTCGGCTGCGTCGTTGTTCTGGCTGGCTCATGCAACGATGGAGTGGAATCAATCGCACCGTCTAGGAGTTCTGTCGTGTCGTCCCTCGCTGTGCGCTCCTTGTCGGCGCGCTTAGTGCGGATTGTGCTCATCGTCTCCATCTCGGTGTTTCTGCTGGCAGGGGGCTGTTCTTGGCAGTTGGGAGGGCGCATGCCGCTGCCGCAGGGGGTGCCGCCTCCCTCCGGAGATCCGGTGCCCGATATCGCGACACTGCCCGCGCACATCCAGGGCCGTCCCGCCGATCAGCTGCGCGAGTGGTCCACTCCCCGTGCGGAGAAGACGGGAATTCCGGTCATTGCGTTGGAGGCGTACGCCTATGCCGCCAAGGTTGCTGAGCAGGAGAATCCGCGCTGCAAGATCGCGTGGACGACGCTGGCCGGGATCGGCACGATCGAGAGCCACAACGGCACCTACCACGGTGCCGAACTGCAACCGAACGGCGACGCGTTGCCGCCCATACGTGGTGTGCGTCTTGACGGGTCAAACGGAAACCTGCGGCTGCCGGACACCGACCAGGGCACGTTAGACGGCGACGCGAACCAGGATCGGGCGATGGGGCCCATGCAGTTCATCCCGGAGACCTGGCGCATCTACGGTGTCCGAGCGGCCGGTGACGGCAACCCCAGCCCCGACAACATCGATGATGCGGCGCTGTCGGCGGCGGGTTATTTATGCGCCCGGGGTGGCGACCTGAGCACGACGGATGGCTGGATCAAGGCACTGTGGGCGTACAACATGTCCGATGTGTACGCCGAGCAGGTGCGGGACTGGGCCACGGCCTACGCCAAGGGCGGCTCCCTGTAGCACTAGTCTGTAGTTGAACTTCTAAGACACTCGACTTCTACAAAAACCCGCAGCACCCATAAGGAGAGACAGTGCCGATTCTTGAGCAGGTAGGCGCCCGCGAGATCCTCGATTCACGCGGCAACCCGACCGTCGAGGTCGAGGTCGTTCTGACCGACGGCACGTTCGCCCGGGCGGCGGTGCCCTCGGGTGCGTCCACCGGTGAGCATGAGGCCGTGGAGCTGCGTGACGGTGACGCACGGTACGGCGGCAAGGGCGTCACCAAGGCCGTGAACGCAGTACTCGACGAGATCGCCCCGGCCATCATCGGTGAGAGCGCCGATGATCAGCGCCTCATCGACCAGGCGCTGCTCGATCTGGACGGAACTCCGGACAAATCACGCCTGGGTGCCAACGCCATCCTGGGTGTCTCCCTGGCAGTCGCGAAGGCCGCCGCAGATTCGGCCGGGCTGGCGCTGTTCCGCTACCTGGGTGGCCCGAACGCGCACATCCTGCCGGTGCCGATGATGAACATCCTCAACGGCGGCGCCCACGCCGACACCGGGGTGGACGTGCAGGAGTTCATGGTCGCGCCGATCGGCGCGCCGAGCTTCAAGGAGTCGCTGCGCTGGGGCACCGAGGTCTACCACTCGCTCAAGTCGGTGCTCAAGAAGCAGGGCCTGTCGACCGGTCTGGGTGACGAGGGTGGATTCGCGCCCGACGTCGCCGGAACCCGCGCGGCGCTGGATCTGATCAGCATCGCCATCGAGGCGACGGGCCTCAAGCTGGGTTCGGATGTGGCGCTGGCCCTGGATGTGGCCGCCACCGAATTCTACAGCGACGCAGATGGTTACAGCTTTGAGAAGGAAAAGCGCACCGCCGAGCAGATGGGTGCGTTCTACGCCGAGCTGCTCGACGCCTACCCGCTGGTGTCCATCGAGGATCCGCTGTCGGAGGACGACTGGGACGGATGGGTTGCGCTGACCACGGCGATCGGTGACCGTGTGCAGCTGGTCGGCGACGACCTGTTCGTTACCAACCCCGAACGCCTGGAGGAAGGTATCGAGCGGGGTGCCGCGAATGCCTTGCTGGTCAAGGTGAATCAGATTGGCACCCTCACCGAGACCCTGGACGCGGTGACGCTGGCGCACAGCAGTGGTTACAAGACCATGATGAGCCACCGCAGCGGCGAGACCGAGGACACCACCATCGCCGACCTCGCGGTCGCTGTCGGCAGTGGCCAGATCAAGACCGGTGCCCCGGCCCGTAGCGAGCGAGTGGCCAAGTACAACCAGCTGCTGCGTATCGAGGAAACCCTGGGTGACGCTGCCCGCTTCGCGGGTGACCTTGCGTTCCCGCGTTTTTCGATCGAGACGTCTGACTAACGGACTGTGCTGAGGCCGAGCTATGGCTGAATCTAAGCGCCGCCCCGCGTCCGGTAGGTCGCGGGGTCCGGCCCCGGCCGCGCGCAAGCGCACCCCCGTCAAGCGCCCGGCGCAAAAGGTGGTGCGGGGCCCCGTGCGCACCCGCACCGCGACCCAGGTGAAAGCATCCAGCGCGGTCTCCGAGTCGATCGAACGCAGCGCCGAGCATCAGTCCGAGCTGCGCCTGGGGTCCACCGCGCGGCGGGCCGCCATCCTGGCCGCCGTGGTGTGCGCGTTGACGCTGACCGTGGCGGGCCCGGTTCGCACGTACTTTTCGCAGCAGGCTGAAAAGAATCAGCTCGCCTCGGCCGAATCGCAACTGCGGGAACAGATTGCCACACTCGAAGATAAGAAGCGCCGACTTGCCGATCCCGCCTATATCGCCGCTCAGGCGCGTGAGCGGTTGGGGTTCGTGATGCCGGGAGACGTGCCGTTTCAGGTGCAACTGCCCAATACGCCCGTCGATGCCAGGCCGGTGGGTCAGGGGCCGGTGGACAACGGCAATCCCTGGTACACCAACCTCTGGCACAACATCGCAGACTCGCCGACCGCGCTGCCCGTGGATGGCGCAGCGAACCCGCTGGCCCCGTCAGCGGGCCCCCGCTCGTGATCTCCGACGACGATATCGCGGCGGTCACAAGGCAATTGGGCCGCGCACCGCGTGGAATGCTGGAAGTCTCTTACCGTTGTCCCAACGGTGAGCCCGCCGTGGTGAAGACCGCTCCGCGGTTGCCCGACGGGACGCCGTTCCCCACGCTGTACTACCTGACACACCCCGCACTGACGGCAGCGGCGAGCCGGCTGGAGTCCGGTGGGCTGATGCGCGATATGACCGAACGCCTTGCCTCCGATGAAGATCTGGCTGCCGCATATCGGCGCGCACACGAAAGCTACCTCGCCGAGCGCGATGCCATCGAGTCTCTCGGAACTATGGTCACCGCGGGCGGAATGCCCGACAGGGTGAAGTGCCTCCACGTGCTGATCGGGCATTCGCTTGCGGCGGGTCCGGGTGTTAATCCCTTGGGGGATGAGGCTGTTCGGGAGCTCGCGGGCACGATGCCTGGGGTGCTTCCCGAGGTTTGGGTGTGACACGCGTTGGCGCCGTGGATTGCGGCACCAATTCGATCCGTCTGTTGATCTCGGATATCGACGACGCCGGACGGCTGACCGATGTGCACCGCGAGATGCGGATCGTGCGTCTGGGTCAGGGTGTAGACGCCACGGGAGAGTTCGCGCCGGAGGCCATCGCTCGCACCCGGGTGGCACTGCAGGCGTATGTCGAATTGATGAAATCCCTTGGAGTGCAGCGGGTCCGCATGGTAGCGACCTCGGCGGCGCGCGACGTCTCCAACCGGGAAGCATTTTTCACGATGACGGCCGAGCTGCTCGGCGTCGTTGTTCCTGGATCGATCGCGGAGGTCATCACGGGCACCGAGGAGGCCGCGCTGTCGTTCGGCGGCGCGGTGGGCGAGTTGGATCCGGCGGCAGGGCCTTTCGTGGTTGTCGACCTTGGTGGCGGGTCCACCGAGACGGTGATCGGCGATGCCGACGGTGTCAAGGCCAGCTTCTCGGCTGACATCGGCTGTGTGCGGCTGACCGAGCGATGCCTGCACTCGGACCCGCCTACCGCCGACGAGATCGAGGCGGCGCGCGCGGTGGTTCGCGCACAGCTGGCACGGACCTTCGACGTGGTTCCGGTCGCGGATGCGCGAACCTGGGTGGGCGTCGCGGGGACCTTCACGACGCTGGCGGCGCTGGCTCATCGGCTGGATGTGTACGACCCCGCCGTGATTCATCTGTCGCGGGTGCCGCTGGGGCGGTTGTCGGAGGTGACGTCCGCGTTGATCGCGATGCCGCGCTCGGAGCGGGCCGCGCTGGGGCCGATGCACGAGGGGCGCGTCGACGTCATCGGGGGCGGATCCATCGTGGTGGAGGAATTGGCGCGTGAGTTATCTGGCCGCGCTGGAATCGCCGAGCTGGTGGTTAGTGAGCACGACATCCTTGACGGCATCGCGATGTCCTTGCGCAGGTAACCGGGTGTTAACCCACGCTTGTGTGACCTGGGTAACAGTTGACAATCTACCCCTTCCTCCGGTTGACAAGATCGTCAAATCAACTGACAGTTGAGATATCAACACGAGCGGATAACGGGTAGTTGAAACCCGGTGAACGGTCAGTTGAGGAGGCGCAGCGCCGCGCACGGCCCGGATCAGCAGATGTTTGATTAGGTGCGGAAGGTTTGGATCCCTCATGTCCGGATTGATGTCCACGGCCCTCGACAAGGGCGGCGTACGCGAAATTGGGGTCTCTGAGACAGGTTTCGTGCGACGGCCCGACCCGGATGGTGCTGCGGTCGCGTACCGGACGTATGGACGGGCCCGCCCTGGTGTCGCTGATGTGGTGCTGGTGCACGGCAGCTTGCAGAACTCGGCCGTATGGTCCAAGCACGGCTACATCGCGCAGCTGTCCCAGCAGTACCGGGTGACCACCATCGACGTGCGTGGGCACGGTGCGAGCGAGAAACCCGACCACCCCGGCGGATACGCCATCGCCTCCTCGGCGCGAGATATCTGCGCCGTGTTGGATCACTTGGGCATCCACCGGACGCACTACATCGGGTACTCGCTCGGCGGGCGAATCGGTCTCACTCTTGCGGCCACAGCTCCGGAGCGACTTACCTCGTTGGTGGTCGCGGGCTCCTCGCACCGTCCGCAGCGCGGGGCGGTCGATGTGCTGATCTTTCCGAATGCTGTTCGTGTGGTTGAGGAATCCGGGCTCGAGGCCTTCGTCGACGGTTGGGAGGCGCATCGGGGCCAGCGGATGGGTTCGGGTTTCCGGGACACCATCGAGGCGCTGGGGCAAGGTGGGCTGGCAGCGCTGCTGCGACAGTGGGATGACGAGCCGGGTGTCGCAGAAGAGGCCCTGCTCCAGATCGAGACGCCCACACTGTTTTTCGCCGGTTCCGAGGATCCGATGCGGCTGGCTGAATCCCGGGAGGCCGCCGTGCGGATGCCGCGGGCCTACTTCGCCTTGCTGGATGGCTGCAACCACAGCCGGACGGTGACGATGCGCGAGCGCATTCTGGATCGTGCCGAGGCGTTCTTCCGGTTGTCCGAGTTCTCGGATATCGAGAAGCTCCGAGTGGCCGGATGACTGAGCGTCCGGGGCTGCGCCCACGGACGGCGACGCTGGCGCGGATCGGCGTGCTGGGCGGAATCTCGGGCGGTCTGCTGGGCGGAGGTACCGGTGTCATCACTGTGCCCGCGCTGGCCCGGGCAACCACGTTGCGCCGTGCGGTCATTCACGGCACCTCGACACTGCCGAACGTGTCTGCCGCGGTGGTGGGCAGCACCGTGTATGCATTGCACGGCGCCAAGGTGGACGTGGTGGCCGGCGCCGGGCTGATGGCCGGCGGAGTGATCGGCGCGGTGGTGGGAGCGAAGCTGGTGTCGCGGATCCCCGAGTGGATCCTTAAGGCGCTGTTCGTGTTCGTGCTGCTTGCGACGGCGCTCAAGCTGCTGCTTAGCGCCGCGGGTATCGACCCGTCAGCGGGGGAGGCATTGCTGCCGGAGGGTGTGTTGTCCAGTGTCCCCGCGGTGATCGGGATCGGATCGGTGGTCGGGTTCGTGGTGGGCGCGTGGTCTGCCGCGCTCGGTCTGGGCGGTGGGCTGCTCACCGTGCCGGCGATGCTGGTGTTGTTCGGCTCCGATTTGCACGTGGCGGAGGGCACCTCGCTGATGGTGATGCTGCCCAACGCCCTCGTCGCGTCGACCACGCATCTGAGGCAGGGCACCGCCGATGCCCCGATAGGCCTGCGTTTGGCTGCATTCGCCGTGCCGGGCACCGTAATTGGGGCGTTGTTGGCGCTCGCGCTGGACGCTCGCTGGCTGGCGCTGGTGTTCGGTTCCTATCTGGTGTTCATCGCCATCCGCGAGATCACGCGCGCCATCAGGAATTCTGACCGTAGGACGAAGAAACCAAGTCCGGGGCCGGTGCCTCAGGTGTGTGTTGGCGGTTGATCTGCTGAAGTTCGTGTGAGACGTCCAGGAGCCACCTCAGCTCCTCCTTGCGGTTGGCACCCGGAACCTCGCCGATGATCTTGGCGCCCGAAGATTTTTCGCTCTGTGGCATGGTGCGCTGTTGTTCTATGGCCGAATGGATTTGGCGGGCGGCGGACGTAGAGGTGCTCTCGGCGAGGTAGGGGCGAATGGCGCTCAGGCCATCACGAATCTCGACGATTCTGCGATAGAGCCGGTAGTTGTGATCGCCGATCGCGGCGCTGGGTGGTGCCAGCGCGATCTGGGTGTTGCCCTCATACAGTGCCGTCCACAGCGGTTCGAGCTGGCGGTGCCAAAGGTACGTTTGGGCGCGGTGGTGAATCGACGAGACCAGCTGTGAGAAGGATGGTCCGGCAAGGCCTACCACGATGAGGATCTGGCCGATCGTGGCGGCGAGTGGGGCCAAGCGCTGCCAGGAGAAGCTGTCGTTGGTAATCATGCCGTAGATCGCCGAGTGCGCTCGCATGATGCAGAACGCCAGGCACATGGTTGCCCCGGCCGCGGTCAGCAGCATGCTGCGCCGCAGCCACGCGACGTCGTGGTAACGGGCGTACTGCAGGCATTTGATGATGATCAGGATGGCGCCCAGGCCGTAGGTGATCAGATAAATCAGCATGTAGGCGACCCAGGCGGGCTTGGCGCCGTGCGAGGAGTAGAAATCTTGTGGCAGTTCAGAGGTGGGCGCCACAAACCAGCACAGAATCAGAGCGCCGCCGATGGCGACGGCCATCCCGATCCACAGTCGGACTCGCTGGATCGCGCGCGGACCGGATTCACCCCAGAAGGTGATGACGGTGAGAACGCATGCGGTCCATGCCATGCCGCCGGAAAGGTTCAAGACGAGCCGGCCCATGTTGTGCACGCCCACCAGGTTGTCGAACTTCTCATACAAGGGCGGGGTTGCCAAGGTGACGGCAATCCCCTTGAAGAGGAACGACAACAGCAGCGCCACCGAGGCGGGTGGGCGGACTCGGGACCGCAGCATCGCGACGGAAACAACCACCACGGCGCCAAAGCTGAAGACGGCCGCGACCGAATACGCCGCGGCGGAGTCTTCGAAAATTGACGTCACGGTGCCGCCAATGGACCTTCCAAGGTCAGCGATGCCAAGATGCGTCGCAGGTTGGCGTTCGTGACGGCGATGGGACGGTGGCTGTCGGGACTGACGCGCTGCCCCATCATGGAGGCGAGCATCTCGGCCTCGACCTCCTGGTCATCCAGATAGGTTTCACGACAGAGAACTTCGGCCAACTCACGCTTGCTTGAACTGGTGTGCCCGCACATCACATGGCTCAGCTCGTGCAGGATGATGTGCTCGCGATGCATGGTGGTGGTGTCGCTGTCGTACACGACATAGTCAGTCGCATCGGTGCGAACCAGAAGGCCGTGTACGCCGCTGCCCGAGAGGGAGTAGGGGACCAGCTGGATATCGCGCTTGCTGAGCTCACTGGCACGAGCGCGGACGTCCTCGACGGTGGTCAGCGACTCGAGCCCCAGATCCGAGAGCTTGCGGGCGCACTGCTGGTGGATCGCCTGAAGTTCGCGAGTGGACCGTAGATCGGTTGTGACACAACGCATCTTCGGCATGATTACTGTCCGTTGCTGACCGAGTTGTCTACGGTCGGCAGGCCCTGGAGTGCCCGCACGTGATCGAGCACGGCAGCCACGGTTTCCAGACTCTGCTTGTTCAGGCCGATCGCGCGCAATGCGATCAGCTCAACCTCGTCCCGGGTGGTCTCGTCCAGCGCGCCGAGTCGCTCATCGAGCGAATAGGTGCGCTCAGGATCGGTGAGCACCGAGAGTGGCACGCGGAAGAAGTCGGCCAAGGCGCCCAGTAGGTCGATCGCGGGGCGGGCCCGCTTGCCGGTGCGCAGCGCCGAGAGGTAGGCCCCGCCGACCTTGATGTCGGGATTGGCCTTCTTGATGCCGTTGGCTACCTCGTCGTTGGTCCACATCCGGCCGTCGGGGCGCCGATGCGACTGGAAGAGCGCATTGATGCGATCAGCGAGGTTCGCGTCGGCGGATTTGGCGTCCTGGGTGGGCGCCAGCGGCGGGCTCGAAGTGGCCATCTACCAAGTGAAACACCGATGGTGTGCGCCCTCAACGCGAGGGGGCAGACTGTGACTGTGATTCAACGCACAGTTGAGGCGTGCGGCGGGGCGAAATGGCTGCCGGTTCTGGCTGCGGATCAGCCGTAGATGCCCGCGAGGTACTCCGCGCGGCAGGCTCCGCGCGCGAGCTTGCCGCTGGTAGTGCGCGGAATCGCGCCCGCGGCAACCAGCCGAACGTCGGCCACCGACAACGTGTGCTGGCGGGAGATGGCGGCCCGGATCGCGTCCACGACCGGCGACTGCTCGGCGCGCCCCGATCCGGGGGCCCGTTCGGCGACAACCACCAGCCGCTCGCTGGTGTCGGCAATGGCGGCCTCGGCGAGCTGATTCGCCGCGACGGAGAATGCCGAGACATACCCGGAGCGGACGGCGGGCGAGGCCTCCGAGGCGGTCGCCTCGATGTCCTGGGGGTAGTGGTTGCGTCCGTCGATGATGACGAGGTCCTTGATGCGGCCGGTGACGTACAGATTGTCGTTCAGGTACACCCCGAGGTCTCCGGTGCGCAGCCACCGGCTGTCATCGTCGGTCCCGGTAGCGTGGCTGCGCTGTTCAAGCCGTGAGCGCAGCTTGTTGTGGAAGGTCTTCTCCGTCTCGCTGGGGCGGCCCCAGTAGCCGCGGCCGACGTTGGCGCCGTGCAGCCAGATTTCACCGATTTCTCCCTCGGGGAGCTCGGCTCCGGTTTGAGGGTCGACGATTACCAGCCACTGGCTGGGGATCACCTGGCCGCACGAGACATGCGGGACCGCCATTGGGGCGTCGGGGGCGACGGGGACGGCGCGGTCCTCCTCGAGCCGGACACGGTCCAGGAAGATCACGCTGGGGCGCTCGTCGATGGCGATGGTGGCGACGGAGAGCGTGGCCTCGGCCATGCCGTAGGACGGCTTGATGGCGGTGGCCGGGAATCCGTAGGGGGCGAAGGCCTCATTGAACTTCTCGATCGCCGAGATGGTCACCGGCTCGGACCCGTTCAGCAGACCCGCGACATTGCTCAGATCCCACGTCTCGCCTGCCGGTGGCAGGCCGCGCTGCGCGGCGAGTTCGAATGCGAAGTTCGGCGCGGCCGCGAACACCCTCCCGTATTCGGACTCGACGGCGAGTTGTTTGACCCACCGACGGGGGCGTCGTACGAAGGCCAGCGGCGACATCAGGGTGATGTGACCGCCGCACAGCGCGGGGAACAGGATCATGATCAGACCCATGTCGTGATACAGCGGCAGCCAGCTCACGCTGCGGGTAGTGGTATCGAGGCCACCGGCCAGGATCATCTGAAGCACGTTCGTACAGGCCGCGCGGTGGGTGATCTCCACGCCGGCCGGGGTGCGCGTCGACCCGGAGGTGTACTGCAGGTACGCAATGTCGTCGGTGTCGAGCTCGACGGGAGCAAAGGTGCCACTCACCGAATCCGGGACAGCGTCGATGGCGATGACGCGGGGGCGCCGCTCGCGAGGAAGCTTGCGCAGGAAGGCGTTTACCGATTCGGCCGCGCCGTCGGTGGTAAGGATGACGGAGGGGGCGGCGTCCGCGAGGACGGCGTCGAGCCGGTCGGCGTGGCCGGGCAGCTCGGGAGCGAAGAGGGGGACTGCGATGTTTCCGGCTTGGATGGCGGCGAAAAATCCGATGACGTATTCAATGCCCTGGGGGGCCAGGATCGCGACACGATCGCCCGGCTGGGTGACCTGTTGCAGGCGTGCGCCGATCGCACGCATCCTGGTGTCGAGCTCGACCCAGTTCAGTTCGGTGGCCACGCCGTCGTCGTCACGCGTGAAGTCCAGGTAGCGGTAGGAGACGGTGGCGCCGAACTCGGCGACGTTGCGTTCGAAGTTTGTTAGGAGCGTCGAGCCGGGTGGGAGGTCGATGTTTCCGTCTGCGTCGAGGTAATCCTCAATTCCGCTCTCCCGAACGGCAACTCCATCTGGCATACCCGACTCCCGACTCACGACGTAATACAATACCTGCGCTAACTAAGTAATCTCTTGAATCGCAGGTCGCTCGTCATTTCGGGGTCGAGTGGCAACTGCCTACATCGACGATCGCGAAATCTGGTGACGAACCACCCCTAGAACTCATCGAATTCTAGTGGTGTTCAACAGGTATCACTATCCACCCCATTATTTCAATGTGATCCACGGGTGAGTCGCGCAGTCGTGTGACGTTGGTCGTACAGGCTTGGTGCACGGATACGAAGTTGGCGGCAGGCGAAGCGCCGGGTAGAACTAGGGCTGATCTGCTTGGCCCCCATAGCCCAATTGGCAGAGGCAGCGGACTTAAAATCCGCCAAGTGTCGGTTCGAGTCCGACTGGGGGCACCGAGTTAGGGCAGGTAGATGCATTGCCGGCCCATCGGGTGACTCCTCTGGACCGGATTTACCGGCGTGCGTAGAGAGGCAAGTTTCCCTAGCTAACACACGAAGATTCATGACCGGATCGTGTCAGTACCTGGGAATATGCTGCGTGCTGTGAGCGCTGTATCCGACTTCTAACCCAGCCTGGCTTTTGGTGGGGCGTGCCGTTGGGCGCCGTAGTGGCCGGCACGATCGGTCCCTACATAACTGCTCGATCTGTCCGCGCGAGCGACAAGCGGAAGGCCGACCAAGAACGTGAGATGTTGACGTTGAAGGCCGCGCAAGACGAGAAGACCCAGGCCCGCAAGGAAGAGCGCGAGGACAAGCTGCGCGAACACGAAAGTCTTTACACGGCCGCGATGGATTTCGTAGAGGTCTCGACCGGCATCCTCATAACCGCCATCGACATGAAGGGTGTCTTCAACCTCATGCGCGACTTGGTAAATGGGCGCGCCGGTGTTGATGACCCGATGGCTGAAGCGAAGTTCGACCACTCCGAGAAGGTGATGGATGCCCAGATGCGGATCGCAGTGCCAATGAACAAGCTAAAACTGGTTGCCCCCAATGCCATTCTCGACGCTGCGACACGTACGTCGCTGGCCATTGTGACGACCGTGCGGCAGACAACAGAGCCATTCGCGGGACGTGTGGCGCACCAAGCCGCGGCGAAGGAACTCGATAGCTTCTACAACGTATTTCGCGAAGAAGTTGGGCGTGAACCCTATTCCGGCGAGCAGGCGCAAGAACAGGCGCTCTCCTTTATGGCGAGTCTGAAGCATCAGGTGGATGACTACATCGAAGAGGCCAAGGCAGATATGAAAGCTGCCGGATTCAAAACGACTCCGTGGGACAAGCCCAGCGACAATGATGAGTCGCCCGAGTCCGACGACGAGGCTCGCCGCTTCGGTTTAGTCGAGCCGGGGGCGGTTCCAATCACGACGGTCAAGGCTGGCGAACTCACAGAGGAGCACGTTGGCAAGTTGGTGGTGTGCAACGACCCGCAAACGGGGTTCAACCACGGCGCGAAAATTGTGGGCGTCACCCGAGTCGAGAACGGACCGAAGCCCGGCATCGTCCTGAGGTTGGCGCACCCGCCAAGGCCGGGCGGCAGGCCTGCCCAAGAGACTCAATCGCTAGTCCGATTCGACCAAGAGGTGCAGTTGGTTGAAATGCCTAGCCAGTGAGCGGCTTAGGCACATCGGGTTGGACGCCCAAGGCTTAGTTGTTGATCAACCCAGCGGTGTAGTCCTGGTAGCGCGGCCTCTATGTGGGTGAACGTGTTTTGAAGTCAGCGGCGGTGTAGGGGTTTCGCAGTTCGGTTGTGGCGCTCGCGGCGGGGCCGAAGGCGAGTTGTACGCAACCTGCGAGTGGAAGCAGACCGACCTCGTGTTCGGTGTTGGCATGATCGTGGTTCGCCGGTCGCTCGACTACTACGACGCCCACCTGAAGCCCAAGGAGCGCTGATATGGCGCATATTCGGAGCTACGACACTCAGCGGAAGCGCAAAGGCAAGACCGTTCGCGTGAATCGGGTTGTCTGGCGCGAGCCCGTCACCGATGAGTTCGGCGTACCCATTCCGGGCGAGACACGCGCCCGCCAGGAGAACTACACGACGCGCGAGGATGCCGAGGTGCGCCGCGACGAGCTCAACGCCGCGAAGCGCACAAGCGGCACTACCGCCTTGGCGAAGGCCAAAGAGGCCGGTGAACAACCGTTCGGTTTCTACGCGCGGTTGTGTCTTGCCGCGCAGCAGTTCGGGTAGCAGGCGGCAAGCTCAAGCAGTCCACCCTCGATGAGTACGAGCGGTTGTTGCGGTGCTATTTGCTGGACGCATTCGGCCCGCGAGCGGTTGCGTCGATCACGTCAACCGACTGCGAAGAGTTCCGGGCACGGCTAGTCACCCAGGCCTCGCGGCAAGGCGACAAGAAACCGCTCACGCCCGGTAGCCGTAAGCACGCATGGGACATGCTGTGCCGAGTGCTTGCCTACACGATGAAGCAGCATGGGGCGATCCCAGCCAATCCCGCCGACGCAACGTACAGCCCAAGCGCACGGGGCAGAGGCGACCATGAGAAGTTTGAGCACCGCCCGCTCACCGCCGGGCAAGTCGGGCAGCTCAGCGCTGCTATCGCGGGTGAAGTGGCGGACCTACCCGCCTACCCGGTGTACGCCCTCATGGTGCAGTTCTTGCCCTACAGCGGTTTACATGCTGCCGAGAACAGCGGCCTTGAGATTGGCGACCTCGTGTTCTCGCCGGGGCCGAAGTGTTCGGTGAACGTGCGCCGAACCAAGGAGCGTGACGATGGGCAATGGGTAGCGCGCACGCTCAAGTCCAAGAAGTCTCGGCGCACTGTTCCGCTGCAGGACTGGCTTGCGGAGCGTCTAGCCGCGTACCTCGCAGAGCACCGCATCGCGACGACCCGACTGCGCCGCTGTGGCCGTCACGGAAGAACGGAGGAGGCTATCGCGCAGCCGGGGAGAGCGGTACGCGGTGCCGCTGGATTGGTCCCAGCCGCTCGCGATGGGCGCGTTCTACGACACCATTTTCCGCCCAGCCTTGGAAGCGATCGGCTTGCCGGCCACAGACCTGCCACGGCAGATGAGCCAGCGGTTCGCGGGGTACGGCTGCACGATCTGCGGCACACGTTCGCGGCGATGCAGCTTTCGGCGGGCGTCCATTTCATGCTGGTATCAAAGTGGCTGGGGCACAGCACATTCACACTCACACTCGATACCTACGGCGACTACATCCTCGAAGAGGACGGCGGCGCACTAAACACCCTGCCGGAGCCACCGGTCCCGGCCCATGTCGCGGAGGGCACGAGCAACGTCGTGCCGCTACTCGGGCGACAGTTCAACTAATCGGTGGCGCTCTCAGGAATTAGGCCGAGCGACGGTTCCGCTTGCTCAACCAGGTTGGTCGCCACTTCCAAGGCCTTTGTGGCGCTAGCTAGCGTCTGTTGGACACCGCTGTGAGCAGCCCCATTTCTCGGCTCTTGCAGGTCGTTCCTAAAGTTTGTTGGGACTACACCTGCGCCAAGCTCTTTCATGAGCTTTGATCGACCCTCAAGGGTTCTGCTTCGGCCGATTAGCGCATCACGGAGCACGCTGTCGGTTGTTGCCAAATCCTGGTCGAGTATATCGGTCATTGCCAGTTCGGCGGCGGTCCCGGCGTCTATCACCGCCCGCCGGAAATCGCCCCTGGCGATGAGCGCACGCGCGTCTCGGATAAACATCCACATGTCGGGCGGGGGCTGCCCGTCAGCGGCGAGCCTCATGCAGGCTTCTAGGGTGGTGACGTCAACCGGTGCCCCAGCTGTCTGGTTGTAGGCCTGCCCTGATCGTGCCACCCCTGCGTTGCGCCGACTCACGAAATCGCTTGCATCCCATATCCAGATCGGTTCGGCGCGTATGCCTCCGCTCTTTCTCCTGGTCGATATGTTGTGGGAAGTGATGATTTCAAGCCAGGAGCTAAACAACTCCCACCAGTCGTCGATCTCTTCCATCGCGGACCAGGCTGTGGAGCTGAAAGACGCACCCGCCGGAAACTCAACAAGGAACTCGATGCGCCATCTGTCGACCCGAGCCGTAATCGGAAGTTGACTGCCATCGGGCGCATTTTCCCACGCCGTGATCACTCCCCACTTGAAGTCCCCCTCCTGCTCTTTCAGGTCTGCGGGACTCGTTGCGTTCGCCTGCCATTCGGGAGCAACGAGTTGAAGGTCGTAGTCGAAGCGCGGCAGCGTCACGACCAGATCTAATGACTTCGTCTTTGTGTTGAAAGATTGGCCGACGCAGTCTGCGACGACGGGAACACCAGCGCCGCAGGCGACGTGTCCTTCAACTAGACGTATATCGGCGTTGCCGGATGGCGTAACCGTCAACGGTGGCCATCGAAGCGAATAACGGCTTCAGGGAGGAACGTCATCGTGATCACCTTTTTCGGGTTCCACATGCTTTGTCCTCTCACCTCGATAACCTCTCGATTGAGTTCGTCGTCCTGAACGCGACGGTATGTCCCGAGCAGGTACTTCTCCGTAGACCCATGGGGGTCATTGAATTCGACCTGAAGCCACTTCCACATCTCGTCACCGCGAACCAAACGGAACTCGCTTCCCGGCAGCGGCTCATCGGGCTGTACAAGCCTGTCGATCGACTCCCACGGGTGAGCAGGCTTCTCGAAGAGTCCAGCCCCGCCTCGAACAAGTTCTCCATTGATCACGATCATCCCCGCCGGTGGTGGGTCGTCGCGGATATCGGTAATCCTGCCGTGCATTGCCGCCTGCTTCGACGGGTCGTCTGGGTCTGGTACCAGAATCTCGTCGCCTGGCCTCAAAGACCGAGCTGCGGTGCGGCGAATCGGCCAGAACTGGACCGGCTCGCCGTCCGGAGTCTCGCCGAACACTTCAATGCCCTCCCGATTGTTCGAACCTTGTCCAAATGCTCTCATCCCGGTGAGACATGAACATCCGATTTCGCCCGGCCCACGCCCTAGCTAACCCGCTCGTCCCGGCGTTTTTCCGGCGACCGAGGGCGATATGGGGCCGTACCGAAGGCGTACCGTTACCGTACCGGCAACGGCCTAATGCATTCTCTTGCAGCGGTTTTGCTACCTTCTGTGAACCCGTTTCACCTGGTCGCGCTACGCGGCCAGTACGTTCTCAAAATCCGCCAAGTGTCGGCTCGAGTCCGACTGGGCGCACACCGTATCGCCTGATCGGGGTGCTTAGGAGACAGTTGGGCAGTGTCGGCGGCCCCGAAACATTGGTTGTGAGAGAGGGCTGCCCCAGCTTGCGAACGCGCACACATGTACGAGTTCGGGGCAAGGCATGCACGCGCAGCACTGACCGGCGAGCGACTCGACCTGATGGGATGTCCGGCTAAATCGGCTCAGATGAACGCTATTGCGCCAGCGTTCCGCAGACGATCGCGGAAACCCTCGACGATGCTTGCGCGACGCTGTGTTTCCCGCGTTCGGCGGAGGCTCGCCGCCGATTCAGCCGCGGTCCTAGCTCACATACGAAGAGGCATAAAACCTGTACAGCGGGCCCGTCGCGGTCATACATTGAGCCGTGGAGCCAAGACGGCTCACGAGCCGACCCACGAAGCTGACGCCAGCAGCGAAGGCACCCTCGTTGCGGGTTCTGGTCGTCGGCGCCGGTGTCGGCGGAATCTCCATCGCTCGGGGGCTATTGCGGGACGGCCACGACGTCACCGTCTACGAGCGGCGTCCGGATATCCAGGCCGGTGGCGGTGCGGTGACCATCTGGTCGAACGGCGCCACGGTGCTGAGGCAGCTGGGCGTGGATATGGACGGGGCCGGCCAGCAGCTGTCGACCGTGCGGGTCATGACCTCGACAGGGCACCCGCTGGCCGCATTGGACGTGGCCACGATCGCAGACCGGCTGGGCGAGCCGGTTCGGATGGTCCCGCGCCAAGACCTGCTTGATCGGCTACTGAAAGGCTTTCCGGCGGAACGTATCCGGTGCAATGCCCGGGTCGTCGACGTGGCCGACAGGTGCGGCGGGGCGCGGGTCGAGTTCGCGGACGGCAGCGCGGCCGAAGGTGACCTGGTGATCGGCGCCGACGGTCGGCATTCGATGGTTCGCGATGCCGTCGGCGCAGACCACGCGGAGCCGACCGGCTGGTGCAGCTGGCAGGGGCTGGCAACCCTTCCGAATGGCGCCGATGAGCACGTCGCCTTCGTCGTTATCGGTGAGCGCGGAAATCTCGGGCTTTGGCCGGCCGGAGGCTCCGATGTGCAGTGGTGGTTCGACCTGCCCTGGTCGTCCGGCTTTGTCAGGCCGGAACACCCGATCGACATGATCCGGTCCACGTTCACCGGGTGGTCCGAGCCCGTCGATCGCGTGCTTGCGATGCTCACCGACGACGATCTGGCCCATTCGCCCTATCCCCATTTCCGACATCCCATTCCCGGGCCGGGCCACGGCGCGTTGACCCTGCTCGGCGATGCGGCCCACACCATGCCGCCGACCTTCGCGCAGGGGACCAACCAGGCACTGCTCGACACGATGGTGCTGTGCAAGGCGCTTTCGGAATTCCAGCGCGGTACCGATACTGACTTGCCCGACGCGCTGCGCTGGTATGAGAAGACCCGCCGACGCCGCGCTGCGGCCGTGTCCCGGGTTGCCTCGCTGCAGATTTCGCACGGTGAGGCCGTGCTGCGGACGGCGGCGATGGTCTCGGACCGGTTCATGACGTGGGCGCTAGCGACGTTCCTACAGTCGGTGAGTCACCGTCGGATGGCTGCCGACATCAACCGGGGCACTGCAGCCGATACGATCTGCCGGCCGTGATGACCCTGCCGGACAACGCCGTCCGTGTGCGCGGCGCGATCGACGCGCCCTCGCGCTGGCTCTTTATCGTCAAATGGTGCGTGCTGGCGGTTCCGCACTACCCGATATTGATCGTCCTGTACGTGGTGTATCCGGTACTGACCGTCATCGCCGGTATCGCAATCTTGTTCACCGGGCGATATCCGCGGACCATCTTCGATTTCAACGTCGGGGTGCTGCGCTGGTCCTGGCGGGTCATGAACTACCGGTTTCCGATGAACAGCACCGATCAGTACCCGCCCTTCACGCTCGCCGCGCGGCCCGACTATCCCGGCGAGCTCGAGGTCGACTATCCGGAACGACTCACCCAGTGGGTGGTGCTGGTGAAGCTGTTACTGGCACTGCCGCAGATCATCATCTGCTGGGCTATGGAGCCATTGCTGCAGGTGCTGGCCGTGATTTCCGCGGTGAGGTTGTTGGCCAGCGGCACGGTGTCGCCGGGCATGTTCGACCTCATCATGGGAATCGTGCGCTGGCGTTACCGGGTGGCCGTGTACGTCTCGTTGATGCGCGACGAATATCCACCGTTCCGAATGGACTTGGGCGGCGGCGACACATGAAGCATCGTAATCCATTGTTCCCGTATGTATATCGGCTCGGCATGCCGATTTTCGACCGACTGTTTTATCGCCGGTACCGGCGGGAGGCGATGAGCCTTGCCGTCGGCAGGCTGCTGATCGTGGGCGTTGGCCCGGGAACCGACCTCATGTTTCTTCCGCCCGCGGTGACATCGGTCGCGGCGATCGAGCCGGAGGCGGCGATGCGCCGGATGGCCGGCACCCTTGCGCGCCGCCGCGGCGTTGACGTCGACATCCTCGATGGGGTCGGGGAGTCGATACCGTTCCCGGACAACAGTTTCGACTCGGTGCATGTCGGGCTGGTGTTGTGCTCGGTCGACGATGTGGCGGCGACCCTCGGTGAGATCCGTCGGGTGCTCGCACCGGGAGGCAGGTTGGTGGTTCTTGAGCATGTCCGCGGGGACGGTGTGATGGGGTGGTTCCAGGATCTGATCGCCACGCCGTGGTCATGGTTGGCGTCCGGGTGCGAACCGAACCGCCGGACCGTCGAAGCGATTGCCGCAGCCGGATTCGATACCGGGGGATTGCGCAGCGTTCGACGAACTCTGGTGCCGCCGCCGTGCACACCTCACCTGCAAGGCGTCGCAACCGTCGCCGAATAGTGTTATTCGACGCTGACGGCCTCGATGATGTTGAGTCGCGCCGCGCGCCGTGCGGGCGGGATGGAGCCGAGCAGACTGATCGCCAGCGCGCCCGCGGTGAAGACCAGCGCCATGGGGCTTGGACGGAAGGTGACGTTGAAGTTCATGATGTTGCCGCTGACAAGGCTGAACAGCCACTGATCGACCACACCGACCAGCAGCCCCACGCTGCCGCCCACGATGCCGATGGCCGCGGCCTCGGCAAGAACCATGCCCAAGGTGTACCGGCGGCTGGATCCCATCGCCCGCAGTACACCGATTTCCCGCCGCCGTTCGAGTACCGAGAGCGTCAACGTGTTCAGCAGCGCAACCGCGGCGACGAACACCACGATGATCCATACGGCGTTGGCGATCAGCATGCTTTGGTGCAGTGGGGCTTCCAGGCCGGCCAACGCGGTGCGGCCGTCGTACACGTAGTTAGGTGCGGGCACCGCACCGCGGACGCCGGCCAGCAGCCGCCCCGGATCTGCGCCGTCGACGGCGTTGATTTGAAGTGTCGTCGTGCCCGGGCGGTCAAACCATGCCCGCAGGTGATCCAGGCTCATCCCGACGGTGCCGATGACCGTCGAGAAGTAGGGCACCAGGGCCAACACGGGCGTGCGCTGTGGGCCGTGGGGCGTTTGCAACTCCAGTTCGTCGCCCACTTGGACGCTGAGAGTCTTGCCCAGGTTCTGTGAGAGCACCACGCCCCGGCCGTCCAGCACTTCGTGACGTACGTGTTCGTCGAGCGCACGGAAAAGCGGATCGTGGGTGCCGGGGGAGAAGCCATTGAGCATCACGCGCGTGCCGCCGATGACGGCGAATCCGGACGCGCCTTCGACGACGTTCGCGACCCCCGGAACCGCTGCCACCTTCTCGGTAAGACCTTGCGGCAGCAGGTCAGTGGGGTAGCGATCGGGCAAGTTTGCGCTCACCCAGACGTCGACATCGGCGACCGGCGCGAAGATGTCACGCGCAGATCGGATCATGTCGTTGTTCGTCCCGGTGATTACCACGGTGGTGACCACGGCGATGAGCACGGTCATCACGGTGGCCCACACCCGCCGCGGCGCACGTCGGACCGTCGCCGCCGCGAGCGCCCCGGGTGAACCGAACATTCGAGCCACTGTGGCAGTCGCGTTCACGATGGGTCCGGTGAGCGCGAAGCCCAGCGCAATCTCGGCAGTGAACAGCGCCGCGATCGCGACAAAGGCGAGCGACCCCGGTTGGTAGAACACGGTCAGCATCGACGCGGCCAGCACCGCCACGGCCACGACCCCGCTGGCGATACGCAGCCAACGCGGCACATTGTCGGCCACGGAAACTCCAACGGGTGCAAGCGCTTCGATCGGCGATACCTTGTACACCTGCCGCGCAGCCATTGCCGATGCGGCCACACTGGTGAGTACCGTCGCAGCGACGGCAGCCGGGATCGCGTAGTCGGGCAGCCAGTACTCGATACGGGCTTCGAGCCCTTGAGTCACCGTCGGCGGCAAACGGCCAATCGCCAGGCGGCCCAGTACTATTCCGAGGGCTGACCCGATGGCGCCGCCGATCACACCGAGGATCGCGGCCTCGGCGAGCATATCGCGAACGATCGTGACGCGGCGACCGCCGATTGCGCGCAGCATCGAGATGACCGGGCGGCGTTGGGCTATCGCCATGGTCATCGTGGTGTAGATAAGGAACGCCCCGACCACCAACGCGACCGCCGCACCCATCAGGGCCATGTAGTTCATGAGCTTGACGCCGTCGCCGGCACGCGCGGCCCGCAGACTCGGGTCAGCGACGATCGCCCGGCTGTTCACCGCGGCGGTGACCTTGTCGCGAACCGCGGCGAGATCCGCCCCCGGTTTTGTGGTGATCAGAATCGAATCGAGCTGCCCTTGCCGTCCAGTGACATTCTGCGCCAACGGTAGCGGGGCAAGCACATAGTGCCCACCGTTGAGATCCGCGAGTTGCTTGCCCGTGAGCACTTCGTCGACGGTGACCGCACCCGAGCCGAGCCGGAACTTCTCGCCTTTCGTGTGGCCGACGGCCGGCCCGACCTGAACACCGCCGGCCGCCCGTGATGGCGCGTCAACCTTCACCCCGACAGCATCTTTCAGGGCGCCTTCCAACGCGGAACTGCGATCGTCGGCGCCGAACAGCAAAACTGGTTCCGAATCTGTGGGTGCGGACATCCGTATCATCGGTGCTGCAGTCGCCACGCCAGGGATCTTGGCGACATCGGCCAGTACCGCTTCAGGGAATCCCGCGTCGGTGATACCCGATACCTCGAGCGCGGCGACGCCGGCGACTCCGTCCGCCAACCGGTTGACCGATCCGGTGATCGACCCGAAGATGCCGAATATTGCCACGAGATACATTGCAGAAACAGCCATTACGGCGATCGAGGCGATGGTGCGTCGACGATGTACGGTCAGCTCGCGCAGACTGAACACACGTAGCCTGCTCGCTGCGGCGGCGATGGTGTGTCCGGGGCGTTTCACCCTGGAGCCACCGACATCTCGTCGGAACCGAGCCGACCGTCTTGCAGCGTGATGACCCGGTCGGTCGCTGCGGCGGCCTCCGCGTTGTGGGTCACCATCACTACCATGCGGCCGGCACCTTCCTCGTGGGCGACTTCGTTGAGGAGGGTCAGGATGGCGGTGCCCGTGGTGGAATCCAGGTTCCCGGTGGGTTCGTCGGCAAGGATCAGTGGTGGGTCCATCATCATGGCTCGCGCCACCGCGACTCGTTGCATCTCGCCGCCGGATAGTTCGGCCGGCCGGTGTTCGGTCCGCTTACCGAGGCCGACCCGCTCCAGTAGTCGAACCGCATCCGGTTTGACCTTGCCCAGCCGGATGCCGTCGAGCAGTTTGGGGACCGCCACGTTCTCCCACGCGGACAGCGTCGGCAGCAGGTTGAAGAACTGAAAAACGAACCCGACCCGATGATGGCGGAACTCGGACTGTTGCTCATCGCGGAGGCTGCCGATCTCCTCACCGTCGAAGGTGATCGATCCCGAGTCGGGGGAGTCCAACGCCCCAAGCAGATGCAGCAAGGTGCTTTTCCCTGCCCCCGATGGCCCGACGATCGACACGAACTGGCCGCCGGCCAGGCGGAGGCTAACCTCGTTGAGCGCACGCACCGTCTGCCCACCAACCCTGTACTCGCGCACTATGTTGCGGAGTTCGATGGTCAGTTCGCGCTGGGGCGTATCGGCAGTGTCCAGTTGTCTCATGGTGGCCTCCGCGAGACCGGGTTGCCCGGCGCGCGGCAGCGCTGTCGGGTATCCGGAGCTTACTCCCGTCGTCCTCTCAGAATATGGGCTTATGTGGGGGTTTTTGGCCAAACACGCGCCCGCTCGCAACGTCGACCGCCGAGCACCAGTTCATGCAAGATTGGTGCCATGCCACAGGAGCTCACCGCAGAACAAGCCGCTGCATTGTTGGAACCAGTCGATACGCTCGGTATCCCTCTGGGCCCCGGTCAGCCCCCGGCCTTGCTGCGCGCTCTCGGCGTGCGCCAGGATTGGACGGATCTGCGGGTGTATGGCGCGCTGCTTGCGGTTGGCACCGAACTATTCTCCCGACCTGGTGTGCACTATCTATCCGGCTTCTTCGGTCCGATCGAGCGTGCGCTGCGAGACATGGGCGCCGATATCGAGTTCGCGGCTGCGGACTTTCGTCGGTTTGGGCCGTTGCTTGAGCGCCAGTCGCCACGGGTGATGACGACCGTCGCGACGCCGCCGGATGCCGACGGCTGGTGCTCTCTCTCGCTACATGCGGGCGGGACGATCGGTGAATTACGCCGTGCGGGCGAAGATCCCGAGCGACTGCTCATCGTCGAAGTCTCGGACGGTTATCCGCGCACATCCGGTTTCGGGGAGCAGCATCGCCACGCGCTGCACGTCGACGAGATCGATATCTTGGTGTCTTCGACGGACGCACCGCTCGCGTTGCCCGGGGGCGATGCGGGGCCGTCGGATGTCGATCGGGCCATCGCGCAGCACGCCGTCGCATTCATCGGATCGGGGGCGACGTTGCAAACCGGAATCGGCGCCATTCCCAACCAGATTGCGACGTTGTTGGCCGAGGGGGACGGCGGCGGCTATGGGCTGCACAGCGAGATGTTCACCGACGGCTGCATGCAGCTGCACCGCGCCGGCAAGATCACCAACACCGGCAAGGGGCAGTACGACGGCGTGAGCGTGACGACCTTCGCGTTCGGGTCACCGGAGCTCTACAAGTGGCTGGACGGCAACACCGAAGTTGCGTTCCTGCCGGTCGAGATTGTCAACGCGCCGGAGGTGATCGCCGCCAACAACGACATGATCTCGATCAACGGTGCGCTCGCGGTCGACATCCAGGGGCAGGTGGTCGCCGACACCATCAACGGGGCACAGTTCAGTGGAATCGGCGGTGCCGAGGACTTCGTGGCGGGGGCCGGGCTGGAGCTGTCGGACCGTTCGCTGATCTGCCTGCCCTCGACGTTCGAAAAGGATGGCGTGCTGCAGTCGCGCATCGTGCCGTGGTTCGGTCCGGGTGCCGTGATCACCACTCCGCGGCACCAGGTCGATGTGGTTATCACCGAGTACGGCGCCGCCGAGTTGGAAGGCAGGACGGTCCGCGAGCGCGGCGAGGCACTGGCGGCCATCGCGCACCCGCAGTTCCGAGAGGCCCTCTTGGCGGCTGCCGAACGCGCGTCGAACGGCCGTTCACCGGTCAGCTGACGTCAGCCCTGCTCCACGGTGTTGTTGCTACCCGACTTGCTGACATCGGGTTCTCCGGACTGGAACGTGACCTTGTTGTCGAAGCCCGAGACGCCGATCTTCCCCGCGGTGCCCACGGTCACCACGTTCTCAACGCCGGATACCGTGAGGGTGTCGCAATTGCCTTCGATTTCAACGGTATTGGAGACCCCACTGACGTTGATCGAGCACTCGTCACACGTCACCATGACGTGCTTGTGCGTGCCGGAGACGCTGTACGTCGACCCGGGCGGCACGAATGTGGGGCCAGGAACCGAGGTGGATGACGGCGTCAGGCTTGTTCGCGTCGGAAGCCTCACGATCGTTGAACGCGTGGGGCGCGCCGTCGTCACGCTCGAGCTTGTCGAAACATCGTGGGGGATAGTCGGTTTGGCGGCGTAGAAGGCGATTCCCGCACCTCCTGCGGCGAGCGCCGCCGCGAAGACAGCGAACCGCCGGCCATTCTTGGGGACGGAAGGGCGCGGCATCTGCGTCGTGCCGTACACCGGCGGCGGATAGGGGCTCTGGCGGGGGACGCCCAGCTCCGACGTTCGGGTCCGCTCGCTCAGCGAGCGTTCCAGCTCCCGGATTCTGGCTTCGGGGTCACCATCCGGCTCCATCGACAGATGGTCGCACACTGGATCCCGCGCAAATAGTGTCTTCGGGCGCGACCGCTGCCCCAACTGTGGCCATCTGGAACTATTCGCGGGCAAGTGGTTATAGCCTCGAACTCATGACCTCGCCCGACGTTGTGGCGGCCGAACCACAACTGTTCGTGACCGACTTGGAGCGTGCCATCGGCTTCTTCGTCGACAAGCTTGGTTTCGAGGTGGCGTTCACCTACGGCGAGCCGCCCTTCTACGGCCAGGTGCGGCGCGGCGGCGCGAACTTGAATCTACGCAAGGTCGCCGGTCCCGTGTATGACAGCAATTTCCTTGCCACAGAACGTGATCCGCTGTCTGCGGTGGTCACGGTGTACAAGCTTGGGCCACTCCATGAGGAGTATCGGGTAGCGGGTGTGGACTTTCACCAGCCGATGCAGACCGAGGCGTGGGGGAGCGCCACCTTCATCGTGAAAGACCCCGACGGGAATCTCATCCTGTTCTCCGGCGCCGAAATCTGAAGCAACTCTCGCCTTCTAGGCCGTCGGCGGTGACAATGGGCGGCATGCAATTGCCAAACTCGTTCGACGGGCTCGCGACCGACAACGGTAAGTCCATCGTCTATGGCGAGCCGTATGCGACGGCAGACGGCACCATGGTCATCACCGTTGCCAAGGTGCGCAGCCGCGGTCGCGGCCCAGACGGTGAACCTTTGGAAACACTGGCCAGACCGTTGGGTGTGTTCGCCGTCAAAGACGGGAACGCCCAATGGTGTCCGGCGTTTAACGCTGACCGAGCCTCGACGTTGGGCATAGTCACCGGACTGCTGGCGGCAGTGTTGGGACTTGCGGCCGTCATCCGTCGGCCTCCGTGGCCAGATCTCACTCTGCCTGGTTGGTCGCCTGCGGAGAATCCGCATTGGGGCCGCGGCGGACGCTGACCGCTCAGCGCGCCCGCCGCCGCACCCAATCCGCTACTTCTGTGTGACGGTCTCCTTGAAGGTTCCGTCGCCCTGATTCAGCCAGGTGATGGAGCCCTTCTGGAATTCGCCGATCCAGCCGCCCTTGGCGACGTCGGGTCCGCCGGCCGTCTCGGCCTCGTCGGCGGTGGGGAAGCCGAGCTCACCACCCGCTGCGCCCTGGGCGGTGTACACCTTGAGGATTTCGCCCTGCACCAGGTGCGCACCGGTGGACGGTGAGCTGAAGATGGTGCCCTTGGCGAAGGCCTGCACCGTGCCGTCGCCCACCTTGTCGGGCTGTCCGGTCGGTAGGCCGAGCTTCGCCTCTCCGCCGGCCTTGGTGTACGCCTCGGCGACCGACGGCTCCAGCGTCACATCGCCGACACCGGGCACATTGACAGTGGACGGCGCGCCCGCGACGACGGACGACACCGCACTGCTGGCCGACGAGGCGGCACTCGATGCGGCGCTACCACCAGCACTGATAGCCGACGATGCGGCGCTTGTCGCACTCGACACCGACTCTTTAGCGGCGTTTCTGTCTTCTTGAGAACACGCGACGATGACCGCCGCTGATAAGGCCACGACGGAAACCGCGCCTGCTGCTCGTTTCATCAGATTGGTATCCATGATCTGAACGTAACAACCTAGACGCGGCCTCTAGGTGGGTTTTTCGATGTTCATCCAGTGGTCATCCATCGATTTCGGTGCAAAAGGGTGCGCTCACCGCACACAGACGCACCGAAATCGCAGAAACCTAGGAGGCGGGAATCAGCTCGCAGACGTAGTCACCGACGTCGATGTGCACGTCGGCCGCCTCCGGCACCACGGGAGTGGGCACGACATTGAGCTGAAACTGTTCGCGACCAAAGTCGTCGGAGGTTCCGGGCCACTGTTCCTGCAGGATGTCGCTGATCAGGCCCGCGACGGCGGGCTCGGTGACACGGTACGTCTCGGCCTGGCAGAACTTCGAGTACACCTCGGTGACCCGGATACGTGCCTTCTCGATGGGCAGCGTGCCCAGGTCATCGCCGGACTCGGGATCGCGCACGGCGGTCCCGGTCGCGCCGATCACAGAGAAGATCATCCCGACCTCGACGCCGGCGTCATCACCCTTGTTGACCAGCACCGAGTAGCGGTCGACGATATCGGCGACCTTCCCGATGATCGGGTCGATTGGTCCCTCCGTGGCGTCGGCCTCCACATCACCAGCCGATTGCTCTGCTGGCTTCGTCTCTTCAGGCATTGCCCACGCCGACGGTGTAGTTGTTCGGCCGCGAGGCGGTCTCGATCTTTTGCCGTTCGGGCTGCCCGGCGGTCTCCGCGGACGCGAAATCGGTCTTGGCCTTGGCCACCGCGGTGCTCGACACATTCCCCGACTCGCGCAGGGCCTGGAAGGCATGCCGCAAAGTCAGCCGGCTGATCGTCAGCGCAAGGTTCAGGGCGCTGGATGCGGACTGCTTGTTGCCCTCATTGAGGTCGTTGGACGCGGACGCGAGGTGCTTGTCCACGTCCATCATGCCCTGCAGCGTCACCATCGTCGCGTATGCCGACTGTCCGACATTGCGGTCAAGGTTGTTGCTCTGCTGAATGCGGTGATAGAGATCGGCAATCAAGATCCCCGCGACCAGGGCGAGCAGTGGAGTGACGATGCCCTGAACGAATCGTGCGAGTTCGGCGTCGCTAGCCGTGAAGCCGATAACCGCCGCGACGATGGTTGCGACAATTGCCGTCGCGACGATCGTCCAATGCACTAGCGAGGGCTTCGGTGGAAGCTTTTCTGAGTTTGCCAACGTCGTTACCGTCCGTTCGGTGAGTGGACACATTCCCTGCATCCGTGACCCCAAGAGCACTGACCGGAGCATGCTAGCACCGCGCTCAGGTTCATCCAAGGTGAGGTTACGGACAGTACTCGATATTTGCTGAGTGGCCCGATCGTGTCGGGTTTGCTGAATTCTGTTGAATCGCAAAGGATTTTCTGGTGCGGTCCTCAGCACTGCTGTTCGGCGGCGGCATTCGTCGCGACGATCACCGCAGCTTGCCGGTCTGCAGGCAGTTCATGCCAGGACTTGTGGAAGGTCCCGGGTCCGACACTCGCGGAGCCCTGAATAGACCCCAGGTATCCCTCCACGAGCTGTGCGGGGCCGTCCTGCTTCCCGGTCATCCAGTCGGCCGCTGCCCGACAGGCCTGGTAGTACTCCTCCTCCAGGGAGCTGGGCGCGGCATTTACGGACGTCGTGACGCCCGCCGGGGACAGTCCAGGGCCGGACGCCGGGGGTTGGGCGGCGGGCGTCTCAAGCGGGGTGGTGGTGCTGGCCGGGGGGTTCGGTGCCGTCTTGTCTGTGTTCTCGTCGGAGTTCGACGAACACGCCGCACCGATCAATGGGACGCAGAGGGCCATCAGAGTCGCGGCGATGCGAGTTGGAACGGTCACCACACCAAACTAGCAAGTGCCTACCAGCGGCAACATTTACTCACTCAGAGCTTTTGCTCGGAGGGGAAAACCGCTGGAAAACGCCGGTACGATGTGAGCTGTGATGGGACACAGAGGCTTTCAGGGGTGTTGTTGCGGCTAGCGCTGCTAGTCCTCGGCCACCACTGCCCCTTCCATCGATTGAGCTTTCATGACCTCTGCATCCGTCCTGGATCTGCGCCGGTTGGGCGCCGGATCCTCACCCACCCGACTGCGAGTACCGGACCTGCTGCGCATCACCGATGAGGGTGCCGACGACGCCCTGCGCGGACGTTTCGACCATCTACTGCCCAAGGGTGGCCTTCCGGTCGACGAGCGATGGGCCACCCGCATTCACGCCGACGACGAACTCGACGTCTGGCTGATCAGCTGGGTACCCGACAAGTCCACCGAGTTGCACGACCACAGCGGATCACTCGGCGCGCTCACCGTGCTCAGCGGCTCGCTACACGAATACCGCTGGGATGGAAGCCAACTGGTGCGTCGCGGGCTGGATGCGGGCGATCAGGCAGGGTTTCCGCTCGGGTGGGTGCACGATGTCATGCGCGCTCCCCTGAAGTCGCGCGGCGCACCGGTTCCTGCCGAAATCGGACCCACCCTGAGCGTGCACGCCTATTCGCCGCCGCTGACCGCGATGTCGTATTACGAAGTGACGCAGGCCAACACATTGCGGCGTAGCCGAACCATCCTCACCGACGAGCCCGAGGGGCCGGCGGCATGACGGTCCACGATCTGTTGGCCTCCGCGCGTGGGCGGCTGCGTCGCCTGCCCGCCGACGAGGTGCCCACTGCGCTGGGGCGCGGCGCGCGGCTGGTGGACATCCGGCCCGCGGCGCAACGGGCCATCGAGGGTGACGTGGTGAACGCGCTCGTCATAGAACGTAACGTCCTCGAGTGGCGCCTGGACCCCGAGAGTGATGCGCGCATCCCGGAGGCCGGCAATCACGATGTCGAATGGATCATCCTGTGCCAAGAGGGCTATACGTCCAGCCTGGCCGCGGCCTCCCTGCAGGACATCGGTCTCTATCGCGCCACCGACGTCATCGGCGGGTATCAGGCTCTCAAAGATAGGGGCATCTTCATCTAGCCCCGAGCTTTTCAGCCGAAGTCGCCCGCGTCACGCCGCAGATGCGTCAGCACGGACACCAGCGTGCGCGTGCGCGACGGTGACAGTCCGATCTGAGAGAAGACCTTGGCGTTGAGATCGCCGGATGCCACCGCGCCGAGTTGACGCCCGACATCGGTGATCTCCACCAGTGTGCCGCGACCGTCCGTCGGATTCGGCACGCGTCGCACCAGCCCAGCTTCCTCCAGCCGGTCCACGGTATTGGTCACCGACGTGGGATGAACCTGAAGGCGCGCACTGGCTTTCGCCATCGGCATGGATCCGGCGCTGCTGAAGGACAGCAGCATCAGCAGCTCGTACCGTGAGAACGTCAGGCCATGCGGGCGCAGTACGTCTTCGACCCGGGCCAACATGATCTGATGCGCCCGCATCACCGAGGTCACCGCGGCCATCCCGTCGGCGACCTCGCCCCAGCCGCTCTCAACCCAATTGCGATGGGCCTCGTCGACGGGATCGAACGGGAGATTCATGGCGCTACTTGTGTGTGAAGTTAGCCGGACGCTTTTCGGTAAACGCGGCCATGCCTTCGGACTGGTCGGCCGTCGCGAATGCCGAGTGGAAAATCCTGCGCTCGAACAACAATCCCTCGGCGAGGCTGGACTCGAAGGCGCGGTTGACGGCTTCCTTGGCCATCATCGAGGCCGAGAGCGACATCTCCGAGATGGTCTTGGCGACGGCCTTGGCCTCGTCGAGCAGGCTCTCGGTGGGCACCACGCGCGACACCAGCCCGCTGCGCTCGGCTTCGGCGGCGTCCATATTGCGGCCGGTGAGAATCATGTCCATGGCCTTCGCTTTGCCGATGGCCCGGGTGAGCCGCTGCGAGCCACCCATGCCGGGCAGCACCCCAAGCTTGATTTCGGGCTGACCGAACTTGGCGTTCTCGGCGGCGATCAGGAGATCGCACATCATGGCCAATTCGCATCCACCGCCGAGGGCGTATCCGCCCACCGCGGCGATCGTCGGGGTGCGCACGGCGGCCAACTTGGTCCAGGCGGCGAAGAAGTCGGAGCCGAACATGTCTCCGAACGACTGATCGGCCATCTCCTTGATATCCGCGCCCGCCGCGAATGCCTTCTCGCTACCAGTGATCACGATGGCGCCGATGCCGTGGTCGGCGTCGAATTCGGCTGCAGCGGCCGTAACCTCGTTCATTACCCGCGAATTCAGTGCGTTGAGCGCCTTGGGGCGGTTCAGCGTTATGAGACCGACGCGTTCGATGCGCTCGGTGAGGATGGTTTCGAAAGTCATGATGCTCCTTGGATTCGCGAGAAGATCGCCGAGAAGTCTAGGCCTGAGCCACCGGTGGAATTGAAGTCGTCGTAGATATGCGCCGCAGCAAGCCCCAACTGTGCATCAACTCCATTGGCGCGTACCGCATTCGCGGCCAGCCCCAGATCCTTGGACATCAACGCGACCGCGAATCCGGGGGTGTAGTCGCGGTTGGCCGGGCTGGTCGGGACCGGGCCGGGAACCGGACAGTTGGAGGTCAGTGCCCAACACTGGCCCGAGGCATTGGCGGCGACGTCGAATAGCGCCTGATGGGTCAGCCCGAGTTTCTCGCCGAGCACGAAGGCCTCACTGATAGCGATCATCGATACGCCGAGGATCATGTTGTTGCAGATCTTCGCCGCCTGCCCGACGCCGGGGCCGCCGCAGTGCACGACGCGTTTGCCCATCACCGCGAGAAGCGGTTCGGCATCTGCGAATACGGAGTCTTCGGCACCCACCATGAACGTCAGCGTGCCCGCGGTGGCTCCGGGAACTCCGCCGGATACCGGGGCGTCGGCGAATCGGTGTCCGGCGGTGGTCGCGGTCTCGTGAGCGGCGCGGGCATCGGCGACGTCGACGGTGGAGGAGTCGATGAACAACGTGCCGGGACGCGCTGCCGGCAACAGTTCCTGATAGGCGGCCAGTACGTGCTCACCCTTGGGCAGCATGGTGATCACCACGTCGGCCGTCGCGGCGGCCTCGGCGCCGGATTCCGCCAACGGCACCCCGGCCTCGGTGGCAGCGGCGCGTGCCTGCTCGGACAGGTCGAAGGCGGCCACGGCGTGCCCGGCCTTGGTGAGGTTGGCAGCCATCGGTAATCCCATGTGGCCCAAGCCGATAAACGCGACGTTCGTCATGACCACTCCAAATCGTCGCTGACCGGTTGGAAGAATGCGTCGATATCGGCCGTGGTGACCGCGGCGAGCGTCTTCGGATCCCACTGCGGGTTGCGGTCCTTGTCGACCAGCTGAGCCCTGATGCCCTCGACGAGATCATGTGACCGTACCGACTGGCTGGACACCCGATATTCCTGCGTGAGAACCGCCTCCAGCGACGGCAGTTCCCGAGCCCGCCGCACCGCCGTGAGCGTCACCGACAAGGCGATGGGTGAGCGGGTCAGGATCTGGTCGGCCGCTGCGCGCGCCCGCTCATCGCCATGCGCCTGCAGCGCCGCCACGATATCTGCGACGGTCTCCCCGGAGTAGCACTCGTCGATCCAACTACTTTGGGCTAGAAGGTCGCTCGCGGGAGCGGCAGTGGAATGCACGGCCAGCGCGGTGGCGATATCGCTGTCGACGATCGCCTTGGTGAACTTGTCGAGCCGATCATGCGGCACGTAGTGATCGGCGAATCCCAGCGCGATGGCGTCCGCACCGGAGAATGGGGCGCCGGTGAGCCCGGCGTGCAGCCCGAGCTGGCCGGGCGCGCGGGAGAGCAGGTAGGTCCCGCCCACATCCGGGATGAATCCGATGCCCACCTCCGGCATGCCGACCTTGGAGGTGTCCGTCACGACGCGGGTGTTGGCATGCCCGGCCACTCCCACCCCGCCGCCCATCACGATGCCATCCATCAGCGCCACATACGGTTTCGAGAACCGGCCAACTTGAGCGTTGAGTTGGTACTCCTCGCGGAAGAACCGGCGGGCCACCACGCCGTCGATCTTGGCGCTGTTGTGGATCTCCACCACGTCGCCACCTGCACAGAGGCCGCGTTCTCCGGCCCCGGACAGCACCACGGCGCGCACCGCGTCGTCGGCCTCCCACTCCGTCAAGGCCCTCGACATCGCGTTAATCATGTCGTTGGTCAACGAGTTGATGGCCTTGGGCCGGTTGAGCGTCAGCAGCCCGACGCCGTTCTCGACTCGGGTCTCGATTTGGTCCGTCACGCCGACAGCCCCTGTTCTATGAGCTTGCGGGACACGATGACTCGCATGATCTCGTTGGTTCCTTCCAGGATTTGGTGCACCCGTAGGTCACGCACGATCTTCTCGATGCCGTACTCGGCCAGGTAGCCGTAGCCGCCGTGCAACTGCAACGCCTCATTGGCCACCGTGAAACCTACGTCAGTGGCAATGCGTTTGGCCATGGCGCACAGCTCTGCCGCGCGAGGATCGGTCTCCTGTACGGCGGAGGCCGCTCGCCACACCATGGTGCGGGCCGCCTCCAGCTCGGTGGCCATATCCGCAAGCCGGAACTGCAACGCCTGGAACTTGATCAGCTCGTCGCCGAATGCCTTCCGGGTGCGCAGGTATTCGATGGCCTTCTCGAGCGCTGAGCGTGCACCACCAAGTGAGCATGATGCGATGTTCAGTCGGCCGCCGTTGAGGCCGCGCATCGCGATGGTGAATCCGATGCCTTCCTCGCCGATCCGGTTCGCCACCGGCACCCGCAGATCCTCGAAGACGACCTGCGCGGTGGGCTGAGCATGCCAGCCCATCTTGCGTTCGGGGGGTCCGAAGGACAGCCCGGGCGTGTCCTTGGGCACCACAATCGTGGAGATGCCCCGTGGACCGGGCCCGCCGGTGCGCGCCATCACCACGTATAGGTCCGCGGCTCCGGCGCCGGAGATGAACTGCTTGACGCCGTTGAGCACGTACTCCTCGCCGTCGCGCACCGCCGTGGTCCGTAAGGCCGATGCGTCGCTTCCGCATTCGGGCTCGGTGAGGCAGTAGGCCCCGAGCGTCTCCATGGTGCACATCGAGGGCAGCCATCGTTGACGCTGCTCGTCGTTGCCGAATTCGTCGATCATCCAGGCGGCCATGTTGTGGATGGAGATGAACGCCGAGATGGCGGAGCATCCGGTGGCCATTGCCTCGAAGATCAAGGAGGCGTCCAGCCGGGTGAGTCCGGAGCCGCCGACGTCGGGATTGATGTAGATGCCGCCCATGCCGAGCGCCGCAGCCTTCGGGAACACCTCGACCGGAAAGTACTTGTCGCGGTCCCAGTCCAGGGCGTGTGGCGCGATGTGAATATCGGCAAATTCCCGTGCTGTATTCCAGATTTCGCGCTGCTCTTCGGTCAGATTGAACATGGACAGTCAGCTCAGTCCATGGTCGGAATGACGAAGGAAGCGCCTTCTTTGATGCCAGAAGGCCAGCGCTGCGTCACCGTCTTGGTCTTGGTGTAGAACCGGATGGAATCGGGACCGTGCTGATTGAGGTCGCCGAATCCGGAACTCTTCCAGCCGCCAAAGGTGTGGTACGCCACCGGAACCGGAATGGGCACGTTCACGCCGACCATTCCGGTATTGACCTTGGCGCAGAAGTCGCGGGCGGTGTCGCCATCACGAGTGAAGATCGCGACGCCGTTGCCGAACTCGTGCTCCGACGGCAGCCGCACGGCCTCGTCGTAGTCCTTGGCGCGCACCACCGACACGACCGGGCCGAAGATCTCTTCCTTGTAGATACGCATGTCGGATGTCACGTGATCGAAAAGCGATGCACCGATGAAGAATCCGTCCTCGTGGCCATCGACCTTGAGGTCACGGCCATCCAGCACCAGTTCGGCGCCCTCGGCGACCCCGATGTCGATGTAGTCACGCACTCGCTTGAGGGCGTCCGCGCCGACTAGCGGGCCGAAGTCGGAGGTCGATTCCAGCGACGGGCCGACCACGAGCTCGCGGGCACGCTTGGCGAGACCGTCGACGAGCCGTTCGGCGGTCGCCTCACCGACGGGCACCGCCACCGAGATCGCCATACAGCGCTCGCCGGCCGAGCCGTACCCGGCCCCGATCAACGCGTCGATGGCCAGGTCGATATCGGCGTCCGGCATGATGATCATGTGGTTTTTGGCGCCACCAAAGCATTGGGCGCGTTTGCCATTGGCGGTTGCCGTCTCGTAGATGTACTGGGCGATCGGGGTGGATCCGACGAATCCGACCGCGGCGATACGCGGGTCGTGCAGCAGTGCGTCCACGGCGGTCTTGTCGCCGTTGACGACGTTGAAGATGCCGGGTGGTAGGCCCGCCTCGAGAAACAGCTCGGCAAGGCGCAGCGGCACCGACGGGTCACGCTCAGAAGGCTTGAGGACAAAGGCATTTCCGCACGCGAGCGCCGGGCCTGCCTTCCAGAGCGGAATCATGGCGGGGAAGTTGAACGGGGTGATGCCCGCGACCACGCCGAGGGGCTGGCGCAGCGAGTACACGTCGATACCGGTGCCGGCGCCGCTGGTGAACTCGCCCTTGATCAGGTGGGGGATCCCGGCGGCGAATTCGCAGACCTCAAGGCCGCGTTCGATATCGCCCTTGGCGTCGGGGAGGGTCTTGCCGTGCTCCTGGGACAGCATCGCGGCGAGATCATCGATCTCGGCGCGGACGAGGTCGATGAACTTCGCCAGCACCCGCCCGCGTTGTTGAGGGTTGCGGGCTGCCCATCCCGGCTGAGCTTCCGCCGCATTGGAGATAACCGATTGGACCTCGGAAACGTTCGCGAGCGGGACCTGCCGCACGGGCTTGCCCAACGTCGGGTCGTAGACGTCGGCGTAGCGGCCGGAGGTACCGGGAACACGCTGACCGGCGACGAAATGTGTCAATTGCGGTAACGAACTCATGGTGTAGCCCCTTGGGAAAGAGTTGGTCGGTGTGTCCAAATCTAGTTGGACATCCACGTAATGTCTAGTAGGACTTCCTGCTAAATCTCCGACTGTTCACAGGGATCTCACAGGGATTTGCCACTACGGCCGTTGCCTGGCGGTAAGGTGGCCTGACGATGTGGCCGGACAGTCTCGGGGACCTGGGCGAAAGCGCGGAACTCTTGCACTTGCCTGCTCGTTGAATCACCAGTTGACTCGTATAAGGACGTCATCCACGGACGCCGCATGTAGCGGTACCGCACTTCCAGGAGAGGATCACGACGGTGCGAACCACCAGCAATCCCATTCTAAAGTCGCTGCCCCAGCGTGAGGGTGGCGGTTACGCGCAGTTCGGTGCAGGTGCGGCCGGCGCCGGCGCCATGATGGGCCAGCAGATGAGGCAGGACCCGTACACCGCCTACCCGGAGGCGCAGGCCGGTGTCTCGCGGCCGTTGACGATCGACGATGTGGTGACCAAGACGGGTATCACCCTCGGCGTCATCATCGCGGTCGCCATCGCATCTTACTTCCTCGTTAATGCCAACAATGCGCTGGCGCTGCCGTTCCTGCTGGTCGGCGGGCTCGGCGGCCTGGTCATGGTGATGATCGCGAGCTTCGGGCGCAAGCAGGACAGCCCGGCGATCGTGCTGAGTTACGCGGCGCTCGAGGGTCTGTTCGTCGGTGCGATTTCCTTCGCTATTGCAGTCCCGGTGGCCGGGGCCAACGCCGGCGCTTTGATCGGTCAGGCGGTGCTCGGCACCGTCGGCGTGTTCATCGGCATGCTGTTCGTGTACCGCTCGGGTGCCATCCGCGTCACGCCCAAGTTCCAGCGGATGCTGTTCGCGGGATTGGTCGGCGTCGTGGTGCTGGCGCTGGGCAACGTCGTGCTCGGATTCTTCGGCGTCAACATGGGCCTGCGTGATGGTGGCCCGATCGCGATCATCTTCTCGCTGGTCTGCATCGGCCTGGCGGCATTCAGCTTCCTGGTCGACTTCGATGCGGCCGACCAGATGGTGCGAGCCGGTGCGCCGGAGAAGGCAGCCTGGGGCATTGCCCTCGGCCTGGCCGTCACCCTGGTCTGGCTCTACGTCGAGATCCTGCGACTGCTGAGCTACTTCCAGAACGACTAGTTGTAGACATCAGAAAAGGGGCGCCCCGCGAAGGGGCGCCCCTTTTTTCAACCCGAAACGCGGACCCGGCGTGCGGCCTCGGCGGCATTACGACGCGCGGTGTCCACGTTTTCGTCGCGTGCCAGGGCCACACCCATGCGGCGTGTGACAAAACTTTCCGGCTTGCCGAACAAGCGCAGATCGGTGCGCGGCACGCGCAGGGCCTCATCAACACCGTCGAACACCACGCCCTGCGCGTCGACCCCGCCGTAGATCACGGCACTGGCGCCGGGGGACTTCAACGCCGTGTCTACGGGAAGCCCGAGGATGGCGCGGGCGTGCAGCTCGAATTCGTTCTGCCATTGCGTGACCATGGTGACCATGCCCGTGTCGTGCGGGCGCGGACTCACTTCGCTGAAGTACACCTGATCGCCCTTGACGAACAGTTCGACACCGAAAATGCCCTGTCCTCCCAGGTTTTCGGTGACGGCTCGGGCGATGTGCTGTGCGCTGCGCAAGGCGGTGTCCGACATCGGATGCGGCTGCCAGCTCTCGACATAGTCGCCGCTGGCCTGTAGGTGCCCGATCGGCGCACAGAAACTCGTCTCAATCTTCCCGTCTGTACCCAGCGCCCGGACCGTCAAAAGCGTGATCTCGTAGTCGAAGTCGACGAATCCCTCGACGATCACGCGGTTGTTACTCACCCGGCTGCCTACCATGGCGTAGTCCCAGGCGTGCTGGACATCGGCGGGCCCATCGAGCTTGCTCTGCCCCTTGCCGGAGCTGCTCATCAGCGGCTTCACCACGCACGGGTAGCCAACAGTGTCGTCAATCGCGGCCTGGAGCTCTTCGCGCGAATCGCAGAATTTGTAAGGGCTGGTGGGCAATTCGAGTGTCTCCGCCGCCAGGCGTCGGATGCCCTCGCGGTCCATCGTGAGCCTCGCCGCGCGGGCTGTCGGAATCACGCGCACTACGCCCTCGGCCTCCAACGTCTCTAACGTGGCGGTGGCGATCGCCTCGATCTCGGGCACTACAAGATCGGGCTTCTCGGCTTCGATAAGCGCGCGCAACTGTTCGGGGTCGGTCATCGAGATGACGCGCGCATGGTGGGCGACTTGGTGTCCGGGGGCGTCTGGGTAGCGGTCGACGGCGATGGTTTCGATGCCCAGCCGCTGCAGGGCGATCAGCACCTCGCGACCGAGCTCGCCCGCACCGAGCAGCATGACTCGGGTAGCGCGCGGTGACAGGGGAGTTCCGATAGTAGTCATTGCGACGGAATTCTAGTGTCGCCGAGGCCGAGGCCGAGGTTATGGCGGGAATGTGCGAGACGAACTCGCCACAACCTCGGTCTCGGCGCTGACAAGCGAACTAGGCGAGGCGCTCCAACACCATCGCCATGCCCTGGCCGCCGCCGACGCACATCGTCTCGACACCGAAGGTCTTGTCGTAGGTGGTCAGGTTGTTCAGCAGGGTGGCGGTGATGCGGGCGCCGGTCATGCCGAACGGGTGGCCCAGGGCGATCGCACCGCCGGAGACGTTGAGCTTGTCCTCGTCGATGCTCAGCGCGCGAGCCGAACCCAGCACCTGCACCGCGAACGCCTCGTTGATCTCGAACAGGTCGATATCGCCAATGGTCTTGCCCGCGTTCGCCAATGCGCGCTTGACGGCCTCGATCGGGCCCAGGCCCATGATCTCCGGAGACAGCCCGGAGACGCCGGTCGAGACGATGCGCGCCAGCGGGGTCAGGCCCAGCTCCTTGGCTCGCACGTCGCTCATGATGACCAACGCGGCGGCGCCGTCGTTGAGGGGGCAGGCGTTACCGGCGGTGATGGTGCCGTTGGGACGGAACACCGGCTTCAGCTGGCTGATCGCCTCGTAGGTGGTGCCGGCGCGCGGGCCGTCATCCTTGGACACGACGGTACCGTCGGCCAGGGTCACCGGGGTGATCTCACGCTCGAAAAAGCCGTCGGCGATGGCCTTTTCGGCACGGTTCTGGCTGCGCACGCCCCAGTGATCCTGGTCTTCGCGGCTGATGCCGGTGTGCAGCGCGACGTTCTCGCCGGTCTGCCCCATGGCGATGTACACATCGGGGATCAGGTCGTCATTGCGCGGGTCGTGCCATTCGGTGGCGCCCTGCGCGGCCTCGGCACCGCGCGCCTGGGCTGCGTCGTACAGCGGGTTCTTGGAGTCCGGGTAGCCGTCGGGAGTGCCCTTGGCGAAACGCGAAACCGTCTCCACGCCAGCGGAAATGAAGGCGTGACCTTCTCCGGCCTTGATGGCGTGGAATGCCATGCGGGTGGTCTGCAGCGACGACGAGCAGTAGCGGTTGACGGTGGTGCCGGGCAGGAAATCGTAGCCAAGCTGCACCGCGACGGTGCGACCGATGTTGAAGCCGGCTTCTCCGCCGGGCTGACCGCAGCCCATCATCAGGTCGTCAATGTCTTTGGGATCCAGCGCGGGCACCTTGTCGAGGGCGGCCTGCACCATCTGGGCGGCCAGATCATCCGGCCGCATGCTTACCAGCGAGCCCTTGCCGGCGCGCCCGATCGGGGAGCGGGCAAGGGAAACGATCACGGCTTCGGGCATGAAAACTCCTGATATAGGGGATTTAGTACTGGTTCTACTCCCCAGGAATCTAATGCAGCGGCGCGACGGCCCTATTGTCGGGCTGGGCAGCGGGCTCGCCAACCGCGAAGGCCATCTCCGTTGCGTTGCGCCGCCAGATCTGCCCCAAGACCCGTAGCCGCGCGCCTATGGTCTGGGACTCCGCCGCTGCGGACACCCATGGCAAATCTGGGATGGGCCCACCCGTCCACTCGCCCAGGGCATGCGCGACTGCTGGGAGCAGTAGCCGCGCTGCCAGGGCATATCCGGCGGCGGACGGGTGGTAGTGGTCGTCGGCGAACATCTGCTCGGGCGCCTGCAGAAACTCCGGTGACAACAGGTCGGCAAGCGGGACGGGCACACCACCAGAGGCTCGCACCGCCGCCGCCTGGAAATGGGCCAGACGCAGTCCGCGGGAGCGCACCACCGCGCGCAACGGCTGGGGGATAGCGGTGATCACGCCGAAATCGGGGCAAGTGCCCACCACCACAGCCGATCCGGCCGCGCGCAGTCGTCGCACCGCATCGCCCAGGCGCTGCGCGGAGGCGCGCACCGCGTTGAGCGAGGTCACGTCGTTTGCGCCGATCATGATCACCGCGGCGTCCGGTGGCGGGCCAATGATCGACATGGCGTCGATCTGTGCGGCCAGCCCCTTGGACGTCGCACCCGATATTGCCTTGGTAGACAAGCGGATTGGCTTACCCGACTCCTCGGCCAACCCACGCGCCAGCAGCACCCCGGGTACCTCATCGGGTACGTGGCAGCCATAACCGGTGGCGGTGGAGTCCCCAAAAATCGCCAGGTGCAGGTCAAACTCCACCCCGCGGCTGTACTTGGTCACCGGACCTCCGCCGCGTACGTACACGCCGTCGGCGACCGGGGGAGCGTCATGAGTCTTCGGGACCACCCGGCGAACCTGCCTGGCCTGCGCATTTAGGAAGCTGTATGCGCCCCATCCGGCGGTTCCCATCGCCGCGCCTGCGGCCCCGGTACTCAGGGCCGCCCAGATCGTGCGCCGCCGTTCGGCGAGGATGCTCACGGTGGTTATTTTCACGGAGAGCGACACACCGCGCCACCCCTCTGACCAGCATCACATGAAATGACGCGCTGCCGATGCGGTATCGAAAGCGGTTCGTTGCCTGTTGATAGGTATAGTCCATCGGGCGCTAGCTGCCAGCTAGCAGCCTGAGTACACGCAGGACACTGGCAAGGCAAAGGAGCCTGAACAGATGACCGCACCGAAGCGCGCCCCGGAATACGGCTCAGGGAATGCCCTGAGCACGCTGGTCCGTAGCCTTCCGATGAGCGACGGCGCTGCCGTCGAGGTGATCGAAGACGCGGCGAGCCTGGCCGGGCGGATGCTCGGATTCGGTGTCCGGATGACGGTGCGCACTGTCCTTCAGATCGGCGCCCACGCCCCCACACTCCCGTACCCGTTTGGGCTCCTCGAAGAGCTCGGCCGGGTCCTGGTACCCCCGCGCGGCACCGTCAAGGCGACCGTCACCCTGCCCAACACCAACGCGCGCCTGATTCGTGCCAAGGGTGTGGGACCGGCGGACGGCACCGGACGCGTCGTGCTGTACCTGCATGGCGGTGCGTTCATCGTTGGCGGCCCAAACACCCATAGCGCCATGGTGTCCACGATCTCCAAGCATGCCGAGGCGCCGTGTCTGGTGGTCGATTACCGCATGCCGCCCAAGGCATCCCTGGATCAGGCCGTCGATGACTGCGTCGATGGGTACCGCTGGCTGCGCGCGCAGGGATATGCGGCGGATCAGATTGTCTTCGCCGGTGATTCGGCCGGGGGGTTCCTCTCCGTGGCGGTGACCGAACGCATTCTGGCCGAGGACGGCGAGGCGCCGGCCGCGCTGGCGCTTATCTCCCCGCTCATCGAGCTGGACCCCGCGCCCAAGGTGGCGCACGAGAACGCCAAAACCGATGTCATGTTGCCGCCCAACTGCTTTAAGGCGCTGCAAAAGATTCTCACCAAGGCCGGAGGCGGTATCCCGCCCAAGGAGATCATCGACAAGGTCGATGGACGGATGCCGCAGACATTGATGCACTGCTCCGGGTCGGAGGTGCTGTTGTACGACGCCCGCCTGCTGGGGCAGCGCCTGGCCGAACAGGGTGTTCCGGTGGAGATCAAGATCTGGCCCGGCCAGATGCATGTTTTCCAGGTGGCGGCCAAGATCGTGCCCGAGGCCAAGGCGTCTTTGGCTCAGATCGGCCAGTACATTCGCGACGCGGTGCCCGAGACTTCCTCGGCCGAGTTCGTCGCACCCGCGGCGGTCTGATCCCGCTCGCCGGGTCCTCTGTGCGCGGACCGGTCGCCGGTCGAATAGCGTTACCGGTATGCGCATCGCCCAGCATGTCTCGGATCTGATCGGCAACACTCCCCTCGTCCGGCTCAACTCGGTGGTGCCCGCGGGGTGCGGGGTAGTGGCCGCCAAGATCGAGTACCTCAATCCCGGGGGCAGCTCCAAGGACCGCATCGCGGTCAAGATGATCGAGGCCGCCGAGGAGGCGGGGCTGCTCAAGGCCGGGGGCACCATCGTCGAGCCCACGTCGGGTAACACCGGGGTTGGGCTCGCGCTGGTCGCTCAGCGCAAGGGCTACCGCTGCGTGTTCGTATGCCCGGACAAGGTCAGCGAAGACAAGCGAAACGTATTGCGGGCCTACGGCGCCGAGGTCGTCGTGTGCCCCACCGCAGTACCGCCGGAGCACCCCGACAGTTACTACAACGTCTCCGACCGACTGGTGCGCGAGATCGAGGGCGCGTGGAAGCCGGACCAGTACTCCAACCCGAACGGCCCGGCCAGCCATTACGAGACCACCGGCCCCGAGATCTGGGCCGACACCGACGGCAAGGTGACGCACTTCGTCGCCGGGGTGGGCACCGGCGGCACGATTACCGGCGCGGGCCGATACCTCAAGGAGGTCTCCGGCGGAACGGTCCAGGTCGTCGGCGCCGATCCGGAAGGTTCCGTCTACTCCGGTGGCACCGGCCGCCCGTATCTCGTTGAGGGTGTGGGTGAGGACTTTTGGCCCACCGCATACGACCCAAGCGTGGTGGATGAGGTCATCGCGGTCTCCGATGCCGATTCGTTCGATATGACGCGCCGCCTGGCCCGCGAGGACGGGCTGCTGGTCGGCGGGTCTTGCGGTATGGCCGTGGTGGCAGCGATTCGGTTGGCGGAGAAGGTGGGTCCCGACGCACTGATCGTGGTGCTGTTGCCCGATGGCGGTCGCGGCTATCTGTCCAAGGTATTCAACGACGCCTGGATGTCGTCCTACGGATTCCTGCGGAGCCCGCTGGACGGCCGTGCCTCCGAGCCCACGGTCGGTGACGTGCTACGCGGAAAATCCGGTGCGCTACCGGATTTGGTGCACACCCACCCGTCGGAGACGGTGCGCGACGCCATCGAGATCCTGCGTGAGTACGGGGTCTCGCAGATGCCGGTGGTGGGTGCCGAACCGCCTGTGATGGCCGGTGAGGTCGCCGGTTCGGTCTCCGAAAGAGAGTTGCTGTCAGCGGTATTCGAGGGCCGGGCCCAGCTGGCCGACGCCGTGTCCCAGCACATGAGCCCGCCGTTGCCGCTGGTTGGCGCCGGTGAACCGCTGAGCACCGCGGGGTCGATGTTGCGCGATACCGACGCGGTGATGGTCATCGACGAGGGTAAGCCCGTCGGCGTCATTACCCGTCATGACCTGCTCGGATTCGTCTCTTCGGGCAGGGGCATCCGGCTCTGAAAATCCCGGCGAAATTGTTGCCGGATGGTTTGGTGGAAGCCAACCTGTGGAAACACTGAAAGCGTAATGTCCTCTGTTGCTCGACGCTGATGCGTGCCATACGAACTGGAGGACAGACCGTGACCGAAGTTCCGCCACCCCCGCCGCAGGATCCGGGTGCCTATCCACCGCCGCCACCCGCGGCCGGTGGGGGAGCGCTGCCGGGCAGCAGTTTCGAAATCTGGATCAAGCGTGTCGGGGCTGTCATCGTGGACGCCATCATCCCCGTCGTCCTGGTCCTCATCGGTGAGTGGATCCTGTTCGGCACCGCCGAACAAACACAGATCTCGACCAGCATGTACGACCAAATGGACGACATGGAGTACGGCAGCGATATGCAGACGTACAGCTTCACCGGTCTGGGTATTGCTGTGTTCGCAATTTTGACGCTCGGGGCCATTGCCTTCGGACTCTGGAACCTGAAGAAGCAGGGCGACACCGGCTCGACGATTGGTAAGAACCTCCTGGGCATCCGGGTGCTCGGTGAGACCACGGGCCAGCCGATCGGATTCGGTATGTCCTTCGTTCGTCAGCTTGCCCACGCTCTGGACAGCGCGATCTGCGGTATTGGCTACCTGCTGCCGCTGTTCACGGCGAAGCGGCAGACGATCGCGGACATGCTAGTGAAGACGGTCGTCGTCCCCAAGTAGAAGTAACCCGTTAGGCGGCGCTGGGCTGTCTCACTCCTACCGGTCCGGTATAGGCTCGGATCCGATGAGTGAGCAGCGTAGCGCCGCCGACGCGTCTCGGTGGCAAGGGTTTTCCACAAGGGCTATACACGGCGGCTTCCATGCCGATCCGCAGACCGGTGCGGTCAACGTGCCGATCTACGCCAGCTCGACCTTCGCCCAGGACGGTGTCGGTCAGCTGCGTGGCGGCTTCGAGTACGCACGCACCGGGAATCCGACCCGTGCGGTCCTCGAATCCTCCCTGGCGGCACTGGAAGACGCCCATTTCGGCAGGGCCTTCTCATCGGGGATGGCGGCCACCGACTGTGTGCTGCGCGCGCTCCTGCGGCCCGGCGATCACCTGATCATCCCGAACGATGCCTACGGCGGCACCTTCCGGCTGATCGACAAGGTGTTCTCGCAGTGGGGAATCAGTCACACCCCGGTGCCGGTGGCCGATGTCGATGCCATTCGTGCGGCGATCACCCCCAATACCAAGCTGATCTGGCTGGAGACGCCCACTAATCCGCTGCTGAGCATCGGCGATATCGCAGCCGTCGCCCAGGTGGCCAATGAACATTCCGTGAAGCTGTTGGTGGACAACACCTTCGCTTCGCCCGCGCTGCAGCAGCCGCTCAATCTTGGCGCCGACATCGCCCTGCACTCCACCACTAAATACATTGGCGGACACTCCGATGTGGTGGGTGGTGCATTGCTCACCGACGACGAGGAGCTGGACACCGCGTTCGCGTTCCTGCAGAACGGGGCGGGCGCCGTGCCGGGCCCATTCGATGCGTATTTGACGTATCGCGGCATCAAGACGCTGGCGTTGCGCATGCAGCGACACAGCGAGAACGCGCAGGCGGTTGCGGAGTTCCTGGCCGGTCATTCCGCGGTCGCGCAGACCATCTACCCGGGACTGGACAGCCATCCCGGACACGCGGTCGCCGCCCAACAGATGAGCGGATTCGGCGGGATGGTCAGTGTGCGGTTGGCCGGGGGACGTCAGGCCGCACTCGACTTGTGCTCGAGAACAGAGCTTTTCATTCTCGCTGAGTCATTGGGCGGCGTGGAGTCGCTGATCGAGCATCCCGGCGCCATGACGCACGCGTCGACAGCCGGGTCGCTGCTGGAGGTTCCCGAAGATTTGGTGCGGCTGTCGGTGGGTATCGAAGAGGTGGGCGACCTGATCGGCGACCTCGAACAAGCCTTGCGATGAGCGCTTGCGGGAAGAGCGTCACACGGCGATGAGCGCTTGCGCGAAGAGCGCAAACCGCCACTAGTTCATCGAGTGCAGGGCCGCCGAGATCACCGCGGCAGTCACCGCGAGATTGACCGCCGGGCCGCGGTTGTCGCGGCTCTGAGCTGCCCACCCGCCATCGGCGATCGTCTGCGACCACCGGGACACCTGTTGCCTGCCAACGGGGTCGAGGCTCAGTATCGCGTCGAATCCGTTGACACCGTGCAGGACCGCGATGATCGCGGCGGTGCTGGGGGTGGGTGCGGCGTAGTGGAACAACACATCGGTGACACCCTGGCGCACCGCGTTCGCGCGGTCGTTGTTGGTTACCGGCCAGTGTTTCTCGGGGAACAGCGCGTTACCGGTGCGGACGGTGTGGATGTCGCCGGTGATCTCCAGGCGGTGCAGCATCTGGGAGTTCACGCCGCGGCCGACCTTGGTGATCGCCTCGGCCGGACTCATCGGCCGTCGACGCAGCCGGTGTGCCGCGCGGTCGAGCACTGGATCGCCGATATCGGGGGCCTGTAGCACGAGTAGATGCCCCGCCTTCGCCGGTTCGCCATGTGTGGCCGGCCGAACGCGTTGTGCCAGCGCGAGATCCAGCACGATAGCGGCGGCGAGCGCATTGGACCGCCTGTTCTTTTCCAGCAGCGGCCGACCGGAGGCATTGTTCAGCAACAGAAGCAGGAGGTCCTCTGCAATCTGTGGCATGAGGGGACAATAGCGGCAGATCTGGTGACATGATGCCTGGCATGGCCATTCAGTCAACGGGACCAACAGGGCTAGTGACCGTCGAGGAGGTCCAGGAGGTGGCCGAGCGCCTCGCTCCTGTGATGCGGCGCACACCGGTGGTGGCCTTTCGTGCACTCAGCGATCGCTGTGGGCACGAGGTGCGGCTCAAGTGTGAAAACTTGCAACGCACAGGCTCGTTCAAGCCACGCGGCGCCTACAACCGGATCAGCCTGTTGCCCGATGACCAGCGGGTGAACGGCGTGGTCGCTGCCAGCGCCGGGAACCACGCCCAGGGCGTGGCCTGGGCCGCGACCACTCTGGGTATTCCGTCGACGGTGTTCATGCCGGTCGGAGCGGCGCTCCCCAAGGTCGTCGCGACCCGCGCCTACGGCGCCACCGTGCACCTGACGGGTACCACCATTGACGAGGCGTTGTTGGCCGCGACGGAGTTCGCGACCAATACCGGCGCGGTGCTGATCCATCCTTTTGATCACCGTGATGTCGTGGCCGGGCAGGCCACCGTCGGGCTGGAGATCCTGGAGCAGCTTCCCGATGTGGGGACCATCGTGGTGCCAGCGGGGGGCGGCGGGCTCGTAGCGGGTATCGCGGCAGTGGTGAAGGCGGCGCGGCCGCAGGTGCGGATCGTGGCGGTGCAGGCCGCGGGTGCGGCCGCGTGGCCGGTGTCGCTGAGAGCCGGGCATCCGGTGGCATTGGAGTCGATGGACACCATGGCCGACGGCATCGCTGTCGGCAAGCCCGGAGCCGTGCCGTTCGAGCATGTCGCCGCACTAGTCGACGAGGTGCTGACGGTCAGCGAGGAAGCACTTTCGCGCGCGCTGCTGTTGTGCCTGGAGCGAGCCAAGCTCGTGGTCGAGCCCGCCGGCGCCGCCGCGGTGGCCGCGCTGCTGACGTTAAGCCCTGAGGAGCTGGGACTCACCGGCCAAGTGTGCGCGGTGCTCTCGGGCGGGAACATCGACCCGCTGCTGCTCACCCACGTCATCACCCATGGCCTGCGGGCCGCGGGACGCTATCTGACGGTGCGTGTCACCATCGCCGATGCGCCGGGCGGGCTCTCGGGTCTGCTGGATGTTTTTCGGACCTCAGGGGCCAGCGTCGTTGACGTCACGCACTGGCGTAACAGTGAGCGTCTGCGTCTGGGCGAGGTGGATGTGCTGGCGACCGTGGAAACCCGGGGGCCAGAACACCGTCAGGCCGTCCTCGACGCAATTGTTGCGGCCGGCCTGACGGTTCAAGAGGAACGGTAGAAATGCGTCGAGCGTGAAGCTGTGGCGGGATTCTGGCCGAATCTTCGCCGCAGCTTCACGCTCGATGTGAAGCGAAACTTACTCGTGGTACGGCTCGGCGCTGACCAGCGTTACCTGCACCTCGTTGCCATTCGGCACGGTGTAGCTGCGGGTTTCGCCGACCTTGGCGTCGATGAGCGCGCCACCGAGAGGTGAGCTGGGCGAATACACCTCGAGCTTGCCCTCCTTGACACCTTCCTGGCGGGTCGCGATCAGGAAGGTCTCGGTGTCGTCCTTGTCGCCGTCGTAGTAGACCTTGACGACCGAACCGGGCAGTGCGACGCCGGACTGCGTCGGCGCCTCACCCACCTTCGCGTTGTTGAGCAGCTCCTGTAGCTGCCGGATGCGCAATTCCTGCTGGCCTTGCTCTTCGCGGGCAGCGTGATAGCCGCCGTTCTCGCGCAGGTCTCCCTCTTCGCGGCGCTCGTTGATCTCGGCGGCGATGATGGGGCGGTTGGCGATCAGTTGGTCGAGTTCCGCCTTGAGCCGATCATGTGACTCCTGGGTCAGCCAGGTCACCTGGGTGTCGGTCATGGTGCAGGTACTCCTTGTCTCAGGCCAGCAACGTCCACTGGCTCTCTTCTATCGGGTGCCGGGTCGGGTGCATTGCTCGGCCATTTGGGGGAGGTTGACTCTCCAAAATGCAGCAATACACGGTCCCAGCAGGGATCCGTGTATCCGACCAGCATACCACTGTCGGTGTGATGTTCAGCCTATTTTTGATCGAGGTTTGCCCGATGTGAACGTTGCCGCCGTGTTGCCGACGATGCCCGAGGATCCGGTGTCGAGCCGCCGCGGAAGAAATCTGGTTCAGGACGCGATCAGATACGCCGGAACCGCCAGACTGCATCCGTATACATCCCCGGCCACCGCGGGCCGCGTCGTCTTCACCAAGGCGGTGACCGGCACGGATCGTTCCGAGGATGGCGGCACCAGCACCTCGCGGCGTCCCGTCTCGCTACCGTCGAAGGACCGGGCCCGCAGGATGCAGACCGCCGCCTTGGACGGGTCTTTGCGTTCCACCGAGGCGGTGACGGAAACCGTCGAGGAGTCCAGGAGTTTGTATGCGGAAAGTTCGCCCTTGACGTCTCCGGGACCCAATCGGCTGTATCCGATCGCGGCGATCGCGACTCCGGCCACCACCACCAACAGGGTTAGCCCGATTGCTATCCAGCGGCCACGGCGGGGCTTGACGGGCTTGGTGCCGTAACGCGCTTGCGGCCTGTCCATGGAACCAACCGTATGACGGCGATACCGGGGATGGAACGATGGGGCGGTGAGTCCTCCATCAGCGAGGGCAAGGCAAGACCAGAAAGAGGCGGGCGCACGGGTGACCGGATGGCGATTGATGGCGGTTCACGCCCATCCCGATGATGAAGCCAGTAAGGGTGCCGCGACCTCGGCGCGTTATGCCGCCGAGGGCGACGACGTCATGGTGGTGACCCTGACGGGCGGTGAGCGGGGCGACATCCTCAACCCGACGATGGATCGTCCCGAGATCGCGGCGAACATTTCGGCGATCCGGCGCGAGGAGATGGCCAAGGCCGCTGCCGAGCTGGGGGTGCAACACCGTTGGCTTGGATACGTGGACTCGGGACTTCCACAGGGAGATCCGCTGCCGCCGCTGCCCGAGGGTTCGTTCGCGCTGGTGCCCATCGAGGAGCCGATCGCCAAGCTGGTTGCGGTGATTCGGGAGTTCCGGCCGCATGTCATGACGACCTACGACGAGAACGGCGGCTATCCGCATCCGGACCACATTCGGTGCCATGAGGTGTCGATGGCGGCGTTCGAGGCCGCGGCGGACCCGGAACAGTTTCCCGAGGCCGGTGAGCCGTGGACGGTCAGCAAGATCTACTACAACCACGGATTCATGCGTGCGCGTATGCAATTGCTCAACGACGCATGCAAGGAGCAGGGGCACAAAGGCCCGTTTGACGAATGGCTTGAGCGCTGGCCCGCCGATGACGACACCTTCGATCGACGGGTGACCACGCGGGTGCCGTGTGCGGACTACTTCGATGCTCGGGACGCCGCGTTGCGTGCGCACGCGTCCCAGATTCCGCCGGACAGCAGCTTTTTCGCGGTGCCGCGGGAATTCGAGCGTCGGCTGTGGCCCACTGAGGATTTCGAGCTGGCCACCTCACGGGTGCCGACCAGTTTTCCAGAGGACGACCTCTTCGCAGGAATCGAGGCCAAATGATATTGCTCGACGCTGTTCTGGTGCTTGCCGACGAGAAGGGGCCGTCCAATGTCGGACCGGATTTCGGTAAGGCCGGCCCCTTTGGTTTGACGGTGGTGGTGCTGCTGATGGTGGGTACCTTCTTCCTGATCCGTTCGATGAACGGACACCTACGCAGGCTGCCGGAGACATTCGATCCCGCGCATCCCGAGGCCGATCAGGCCGTTGACGACGGAACTGTCGGCACCTCCGTCAGCGACGAGGAACCGGAAGCGCCCTCGGACCCCACCGGCCAGCGAGGCGATGACCGTTAACCGGCTCGGCGAGGCAACCAGTCCGTACCTGCGTCAGCACCTGGACAACCCGGTGCACTGGCAACAGTGGACGCCAGAGGCGTTGCAGGAAGCGCGGTCTCGCGATGTGCCCATCCTGCTGTCGATCGGGTATGCGGCCTGCCATTGGTGTCATGTGATGGCGCACGAGTCCTTCGAGGACGACGAGGTGGCCGCCGTCATGAATGCCGGGTTCGTCAATATCAAGGTCGATCGCGAAGAGCGTCCGGACCTGGACGCGGTCTACATGAATGCCACCGTCGCGATGAACGGGCAGGGCGGCTGGCCTATGACGTGCTTCCTGACTCCGGATGGCCGGCCCTTCTACACCGGGACCTACTACCCGAAACAGGGTTTTCTGCAGTTGCTTTCGGCCGTCCGCGAGACCTGGGAACAGCGCCGGGGTGAGGTGGAAGAGGCGGCCTCAAGTATCACTGGGCAGCTCCGCGAGATGTCGGGACGGCTCCCTGCCGGGCCCGGAGTGGACGCCGCGTTGACCGATGCCGCGATCGCCGCGATCCTGCCCGCCGAAGACATGCGCTTTGGGGGATTTGGTGGGGCGCCGAAGTTTCCGCCGTCGGCTCTGCTGGAGGCACTGCTGCGCGGATACGAACGCACCGGCGATGCCGACGTGCTCGGCGCAGTGACCCGGACTACGACGGCGATGGCGCGCGGCGGTATCTACGACCAGCTAGCCGGCGGCTTCGCGCGTTACAGCGTGGACACGGCTTGGGTAGTCCCGCACTTCGAGAAGATGCTCTACGACAATGCGCTGCTGCTGCGTGTCTACGCGCATCTGGCCCGTCGCACTAAAGACGATTTGGCGCGCCGAATTGCCTCCGAGACAGCCGATTTCCTGCTGCAGGAGCTGCGGGTAGGTGACCTGTTCGCGTCCTCGCTGGACGCCGATGCCGACGGTTCGGAGGGCTCCACCTATGTGTGGACGCCAGGGCAGCTCGATGAGGTGCTGGGGCCCCAGGACGGTTCCTGGGCCGCAACACTTTTCGAGGTGACGCGGGCCGGGACGTTCGAACACGGCAGCTCGGTGCTGCAGTTGTTGCGTGATCCGGCGGACGTGGACAGGTGGCGTCACGTACGCGAGGTGCTGCTGGCGGCACGGCGGCATCGGGTGCAGCCCGGCCGTGACGACAAGGCGGTCACCGCCTGGAACGGACTGGCCATCACGGCGCTCGTCGAGGCGTCGATCGCGCTAGATCGGGGCGATCTGCTGGATGCGGCAAGTGCGTGCGCCGCCCAACTGTTGGATCTGCATTTGCGCGACGGGCGGCTGCGGCGGGCCAGTTTGGGCGGTCAGGTATCCGACGGCGACGGCGTGCTGGAGGACTACGGCACGTTCGCCACGGGCCTGCTCTCTCTTCATCAGGTGACCGGGCAGTGGCGGTGGCGGCTGGCCGCGACCGAGCTGTTGGACACCGCTCTCGACCATTTCGTGGATCCGGAGTCGCCCGGCGCGTGGTTCGACGTCGCCGACGATGCCGAGCAGCTGGTGCTTCGTCCCAGCGATCCCCTCGACGGCGCGACACCGTCCGGGGCGTCGTCGGTCACCGAGGCACTGCTCACCGCCGGGTACCTGCTGGAAGACGCCCGATACCGGGGCGCGGCACATGCGTCGCTGTCCGCGGTGTCCATGGCGTTGTCACGTGCACCGCGTTCGACCGGTCATTGGCTGGCAGTGGCCGAGGCTGCAGTCCGCGGCCCCATTCAGGTCGCCGTCGCGTGTGAACCCGAGACCTCGTCGCTGCTGCGGAGGGCGCGGCTGGCGGCCCCGGGCGGGGCGATTGTGGTTGGCGGGGTGAAGGATTCGAGTGAGCTGTTGCGCGACAGAGGTCAGGTGGCGGGCGTCGACGCCGCGTACGTGTGCCGGGGTACCGTCTGCGATCTCCCGGTGACCGGGACCGAACAATTAGACGCCGCGTTGGGTCGGTAGCGTCGCCGGACATGACCGTTACCCGCGAACACGTCCTCGCTGTCGTCCAGAGCTACTGCGACCTGCTCACCTCCGGCACCGCCGCCCAGATCGCCGATCTGTACGCCGATGACGCCACCGTCGAAGATCCGCTGGGTGCCGATGTCCTCAAGGGACGCGAGGCGATCCAGGGCTTCTACGCCACCATCGAGCCGCTGGATCGTCACGGCGAGCTGAAGCTTGTGCGGGCCACCGCTAACGAGGCCGCGTTCAATTTCGAGCTGACCATCAAGCATGAGCATGGCGGCATGATCATCGCCCCCATTGACGTGATGACCTTCGATGACAACGGCAAGATCTCCTCGATGCGGGCCTTCTGGACACAGGACGACATCAAGCAGCTCTGACCCCTTCCGCTCGCCGAGTGTGAGCGCTGGTGCTCACACTCGGCGGAAGAGTGGACTCAGAAGACGGCGAACCAGACGGCGATGTAGTGGCATGTCGCGGCGATGACGGTCGCGGCATGGAAGAACTCGTGGTGACCGAAGTGCAGCGGCCACGGGTTGGGCCACTTCACGGCGTAGAGAATCGCGCCGATGCTGTAGAACGCCCCACCGACGATCAGCAACACCAGCGCGGGCACCCCGGCGCCGTGCAGCAGCGTCGACGAGAAGCCGATCGCCACCCACCCGAGCATCAGGTAGAGCGGCACTCCCACCCAGCGGGGTGCCGTCGGCCAGCACATCTTCAGGATCACCCCGGCGAGCGCGCCGCCCCACACGATGGCCAGCACCAATTTGCCATCCGAGGGTGGCATCGCCAGCATCGCAAACGGTGTGTAACTGCCCGCGATGAACACGAAGATCATCGAGTGATCGAGCCGCTTCATCCACTTGTGAGTGGTCTCGGATTGCCAGTTCACCCGGTGATACGCCGCGCTGACGGCGAAGACGCCGAACACGGTCAGGCTGTAGATCGCGGTGGCCAGACCGGCTTTCGGCGAGCGCACCGACCACGCCACCGACACCAGCACGATGCCCGCGACCACGGCGGTCATGCAGGCATAGAAGTGGATCCAGCCGCGTGCCTTGGGTTTGACGGGGAGCGTCTCGATGCCGCCAACGAGCGCGGCCATGGGTAGGGAACGTTCGGAACCTGGCGCGTCCGGTGCAAGTGGCTCATCGGTCTGCATGCGTCACAGTATCCAATTTCTCGTTGTGAACGTTCTGTGCAGATCCATATCTCTTGGCTCCACCGCGCGTGCGGCTCGCTAGGGTGGAACCGTGGAGATCATCCCGCCGCGCCTAAAGGAACCGCTCTACAAGCTCTACGAGATGCGGCTTCGTCAGGAGCTGGGTAAGGCGGCGATACCGCGGCATATCGCCGTACTGTGCGACGGAAACCGTCGTTGGGCGCGGTCGGCGGGGTACACCGACGTTAGCCACGGATACCGGATGGGTGCCCGCAAGATCGGCGAGATGCTCCGCTGGTGTCAGGACGCGGGTGTCGAGATGGCCACCGTGTACCTGCTCTCGGCCGAGAACCTGACGCGTGATCCCGATCAGCTCGGAGAGCTGCTGGAGATCATCACAGACGTCGTTGAGGAGCTGTGTGCTCCGCAGCAGAACTGGAGCGTGCGCAGCGTCGGCGACCTCGATCTGCTGCCCGACGAGGTGGCCGAGCGTATGCGTCAGGCGGTGAAGTCTGCGCCCTCGGATGCCGGGTTCCATGTGAACGTGGCGGTCGGCTACGGGGGCCGGCAGGAGATCACCGATGCGGTGCGCACGCTGCTCAACAAGGAGCTGGCCAACGGCGCCTCCGCCGAGCAGCTGGTGCAGGCGGTAACGGTTGAGGGCATCTCCGAGAACCTGTACACGTCGGGGCAGCCGGACCCGGATCTGGTCATCCGGACGTCGGGGGAGCAGCGGTTGTCCGGGTTCCTGCTCTGGCAGAGCGCGTATTCGGAAATGTGGTTCACCGACGCCTACTGGCCCGAGTTTCGGCGCGTGGACTTCCTGCGCGCCCTGCGTGATTACGCCGCGCGGAACCGGCGCTTCGGGCAGTAGCTACCGCCTGGCCATCAACTCGTCGATTTCTTGGATAGACCAGGCGGGCCCATCGATATGGTCGCGGTATCCCAGCGGCGTGGGAGCCTGGCGTTTGAACCTGCCGATGAAACCGCCTGCGGCGATGAATATTTGACCGGTGATGCGCGCGGAGAGGTCGCTGGCAAGATACGCATACATCGGCGCCACACATTCCGGCGGAGCAGGGTCAAGCGATGCCTGCAGCGTCATCTCGTCGAGTAGCCCACGTGCGTGCAGATCGTGTAGGTGTGCGACGTACTCCTCGCCCTCGGACAGTCGGGTGCGGGCACCCGGGCAGATCACGTTCGCACGTACACCGCTCTGCTTCAATTCAGCGGCGATCGCCAAGGTGAGTCCGTTGACGGCTGCCTTGCCGGCCGGGTACCCGGTGCCGCCGTAGATGCCCAGGGACGCGGTTGATCCGGTGTTGACGATGGATCCGCGGCCCTGGGCGGCCATGATCGGTGCGGCGACGCGGCAGGTGTGGAACACGGTGCCGAGATGCGCATCGATCAGCCGGTGAAAGTCGTCGGGCGTGATGTTGAGGATCGAGGATCCGGCCGGTTCGGGGATGCCCGCGCAGTTGACGAGCACATCGATCCCGCCGAACTCCTTGTGGCACGTCTCGATCAGTGCGGTGGCCGTCCGGTCGTTGTCGGGCGCACCGACAAATCCGACGGCGGTGCCGCCCGCGGATGTGATGGTGCGGACGGTTTCATCGACAGCCTCCGAGTTCCGGCCATTGATGACGACGTTGGCGCCGAGTGCGCTCAGCAGTTGCGCTGCGGCGCGGCCGATTCCACGGCTACCGCCGACTAGCACACAGTTGGGCATCAGTGCGTGACGGGACAGTAGGCCGTGTCGAACCTCTTGATGCCGTTGATCCAGCCGGAGTGGAATCGTGGCGCGTCCCCGATCCGCGAGATGTCCGGCATCCGGTCGGCGATCTTGTTGAAGATGATCTCCAGCTCGATTTTCGCCAGGTTGGCGCCCAGGCAGTAGTGCGCCCCGGTGCCGCCGAATCCCAAGTGTGGGTTGGGGTCTCGGGTGATGTCGAACGTGTGCGGGTCCTCGAACACCTCCTCATCGAAGTTGGCCGACGGATACAGCATCACCAGCCGCTCACCTGCCTTGATTGGTACACCACCGACCACGGTGTCTTGCAGTGCGGTTCGCTGCTGCGAGATTAGCGGCGAGGTGTACCGGACAATCTCGTCGACGGCGGACGCTGGCCGATCCCGCTTGAACAGCTCCCACTGATCTCGGTGTTCCAAAAACGCCATCATGCCCATGGTGGTTGCGTTGCGGGTGGTTTCGTTGCCTGCTACCGACAGCATGACGACGAAGAAACCGAACTGTTCGGGGGTGAGCTGCTCGCCGTCCACGGTTCCGGCGAGCAGACGAGACACCACATCGTTCCCCGGACAGTCGCGACGCTGCTCGGCGAGTTGGTAGGAGTATCCGAGGATTTGGGCGGCGCCGATGCGCGGGTCGATCTCGACATCCGCCTCGTCGTAACCCGTCATCTGGTTGCTCCACTCGAAGAGCTTGATGCGGTCTTCCTCGGGGACACCGATCAATTCGGCGATGGCCTGCATCGGCAGCTCGCTGGCCACCTCGCGCACGAACTCGCCGTCCCCACCTTCGAGTGCGGCCCGCACGATCCGCTCCGCGCGATCCTCCAGAGTGATGCGCAGTGCCGCGATGGAGCGCGGGGTGAACATGCGAGAGACCAGCCCGCGCAATTGAGTGTGCTCGGGGGCATCCTTATTGATCAGGACCGACAAGGTGGCCTGGAATTCCTCCGGGCTGATGTGATCCTCAAGGCGTGGGATGGCGCCCTTGCTGCCCGACGAGAAGATGTCCGTATGCAGCGAAACCTCGCGCACGTCGCGGTGTTTGGAAATCACCCAGTACCCGTCGTCGGCGAATCCACCCACCGTGCGTGCCTGCGGATTCCACCAGACCGGAGCCTCGCGGCGCAGGGTCGCGAACTCGCGGTGTGGCATCCGATCCCCATAAATGTTGGGATCGGTGAAGTCGAAACCCTCGGGGAGACCCAGTTCTGCAGCGGTTTTCATGGCGGTCACCAGAGGGGTACCGGAGTCTTGCCGAGCGGGTAATAGCCGGGCACCTTCTCACCTGACAGGCCGCGCTGGATACGTTTCTGCATGCCCTCGCTGAGCTTGCCCGCCTTGATGAGATCCAAATACAGCGCCGATACATGGCCGAAGTCGAAGAAGTCGCGTTGCCAATTCCATTGTCCATTACCGGCATAGCGGAACCAGCTGCCGCCGATTCCGTAGATCTCCGACTCTGAACCGTCAGAGTCGGTCGCCACCTGCTTCCAGAATCCGATGACCTCGCCCTGCTTGTCGTCGACGATCACCTTCTGGTACGGGTATGTCCACCCTTCCAGACCTTCCATCTCCTGGCCGAGGGCAATATCCCGGATTTCGTCGATGCCGACGCACATCACATCTTCCTTGGGGCCGATGTTCCAGCCGTAGGTGGCGTCATCGGTATAAAAGCGCGCCAACGGTTTCCAGTCACCCGACTTTTCAGCATCCAGGTTTGCCTGCAGCCAGTCCGCGACGACATCGTCGAGTTCTTGGCGGGGGAATTGCGGCATCGTTGACGCTCCTATTTCTCGGTGATGAACAAAGCTCGTGCGGGACATTCCTCGACGGCGCGCTCGATCTCGTCGCGTGCCTCATCGGGTGGTTCGTTGTTCAGGATTTCGACGGTGCCGCGCTTGGGGACGCGGAAGTAGTCGGGGGCCTCTAGCTCGCACATGGCGTGTCCCTGGCATAGGTCGGTGTCCACGTCGATCCTGAACGACATCAGGCGCTCCGGTGCTGGATGTCGCCGTCCCCGCGGCTCCGGTGTTGGATGTCGCCGACTTCGCGGCTCCGGCGCCGGTAACGCACCTTGGCAGGTTGAGCCAGCTGCACGACCATCTTGGAGTGGTCGTTGTGATACGAGTCTGCGGGCTGTGCCATCTCGAACTCATACTCGCGCAACAGCACCGAGAAGATTGCCTTGATCTGCATGGTGGCGAACGCGGCGCCCACACAGCGATGCCGGCCGGCGCCGAACGGTATCCAGGTCCAGCGGTTGACGATGTCCTCCTGCCGCGGCTTCTCGTAGCGGTCTGGCACGAAGCCGTCCGGGTTAGGGAAGTCCTCGGCGATCCGGTTGGAGACGGCGGGGGAGGCCGCCACCATGTCCCCGTCGTGAATGGGGAACCCGCCCACCTCGAATTCGCCCTTGGCGACCCGCATCAGGATGATCAGGGGCGGGTGCAGCCGCAGCGTCTCCTTGAGCACATTCTCTAGCTTCGGGATCTGGCGTAGCGCATGGAAACTCACTTCGCTGCCGTCTGCGTACAGCTCATTCAGCTCGTCGATAATCTGTGCCTGGATGTCCGGGTGACGCAGCAGTTCGATGAGCACCCAGGAGGCGGTGCCCGAGCTGGTGTGATGCCCGGCGAACATCATCGAGATGAACATGCCGGTGATCTCATCGGCGGTGAAGCGGGGATTGCCGTCCTCGTCGCGGATCATGATCAGCACGTCGAGCATGTCCCGCTGACTCTTATCGGTCGGCGGGTTGGCCATCCTGGTGCTCATGATCTCTTGTACCAGCGCCACCAAGCCTTTTCGCGCCTCATCGCGCAGGCGGAAGCTCTCGATCTCCAGGTACGGGTTGACGTAGCACAGCGGATCCGTGCCCTGCTCGAGCTGGTGGTACAGGTGGGCGAATCTGCCGTCGAGCTCGTCTCGGAATTTCTTGCCGATCAGGCAGGCCGAGGAGGTGTAGATGGTCAGCTCGGCGAAGAAGTCGAGGAGGTCAATTTCCCCGGCTTGCCCCCATTTCGAGATCATCTGGCGGACTTCATTTTCGATGGTGGCCGCGTGCCCCTTCATCTGCTCCCCGCGTAGGGCCGCGTTGTGCAGCATCTCCTTGCGGCGCTCCGGGTCGGCGTCGAATACCACACCCTCGCCGAAGATCGGCGTCATGAACGGGTACGCCTCGGCCTGGTCTAGATCCTCGTCGCTGGAGCGGAAGAAAAACTCGTTGGCCTCGGAGCCGGAGAGGAACACGACCTGTTTGTCGGCGAGCTGGAAGGTGCCGACGTTTCCGCATTCTTCCCGGATGCGCTTCATCAGCGCGATGGGATCGGTGCGGAACTCCTCCAGGTGCCCGTACTGGTCCTCACCGCCGGATACCCGGGGGACGGTGGGAGTGGTCATGACGGCATTCCTTCCTCGCCAAGCTCAAGCTTCTGTTTGTCTGCCGGTGCGTCCGCAAGCGGTGCCTCCGGCTGCACTTCCATCTCCGGTATGTGTGCGCCCCTGGGGGTTTCGGCGACAAAGGCGACCGCGCGGGCAATATCGGAAGGGCGCAGGAAGTAGGAGTGGCGTGCCTGCCCCCACGCTTTCCAGTCTTCGAGCATGGGTCCGACTTGTTCTGCGGAAAGCTGCCAGCCCATCGATGTGAGGGTGGGCCCGGGGTGCACGATCGATGCCCGAACGCCCGTGCCCTCCAACTCCATGCGCATGGTGTTCACCATGGCCAGCAGTGCCGCCTTCGCCGCGCCGTAGGCACCCATGTGTGGGCGCTGGTGCAGCGCCACATCGGATCCGATGAACACCACGTCGCCGCGCCGCCGGGCCACCATGTCGGGCACAATCGCGGTGGCCAGCCGATTGGCGCCCAGTAGATGCACCTGGATCTGCGCGGCGAAGACGTCGGCGCCCATCTCATGCACCCGGCCCGGATTCATGTCACCGGCACCGGACACCAGTAGGTCGATCTCGCCCAAAGCATCGATACTCTGCGCAACAAACGATTTCACGGAGTCCGTATCGGTGACATCGAGTGGGAAGGCGACCGCCTCGCCGCCGTCGGATCGGATCTTCTCGACGAGCTCGGTCAACTTGTCGACGCGGCGCGCGCCGAGGGCTACCGGAAATCCGCGACCGGCGAGGTCGACTGCCGTGGCCGCACCGATGCCCGAGGAGGCGCCAGCGACGATGGCCGGGCGTCGAGAGGGGTGTGGTTCAAAGCGGGGCATCAGGCGTCCTCCCTCAATTGCACGGTGATGGGCAGGTACGCGAATCCGCGGACGTTGCTGGAATGCACTCGTACGGCATTGCTTTCGTCGATTTCGTAGCGCTTGATCCGGCCGAACAACTCGGTCAGGGCGACCTTCGCCTCCATCCGTGCCAGGTGCGCGCCAAGGCAGAAATGCGCGCCGCTGCCGAAACTGACCAGTTTGGAGCCGATCTCGCGTCCGATGCGAAACTCGTCTGCGTCGTCGAACACCCTGTCATCACGGTTGGCGGAGCCGGGGAGTAATAGCAGAATGTCTCCGGCGGAAATCTTGGTGTCGTAGAGCGTCATTTCTTGGGCCACGGTGCGGGCGAGGATCTGGCTGGAGGTGTCGTAGCGCAGCGTCTCCTCCACCCACAGCGGTATGCGGTCGTGGTCGGCATGCACACCCGCCATTTGGTCGGGGTTGCGGTGGCCCCAGAAGACCGCATTGGCCAGCAGCTTGGTTGTCGTCTCGTTTCCGGCGATCACCATCAAGAACAGGAAGGCGAGCACCTCCTCGTCGGTGAGACGGTCACCGTCGATTTCCGCTTGCAGCAGAGCCGCAGTCAGATCATCATTCTTGGACGGCGCACGACGTCTTTCGCGGACCATGTCGATGTAGTAACCCATGAGGTCAAAGGACGCCTGAATGGCCTCGGGTGGGACGTCGGCCAGCCCGTCCTCGCGGTGCATGACGCCGTCGGCCAACTCCCGGATGCGGGTGCGGTCGGCCTCGGGCACACCCATCAGTTCGGAGATGACATCCATGGGGAGCTTGCCGGCGTAGTCGGCAATGAAATCGAAGGATCTATCGGAGGCCTTGGCTAGCGCTCGTTCCAAGTGTGTACGCGCGAGTGCGACGACCCGGCCTTCAAGTTCCCGAATTCTCCTGGGGGTGAACCCCTTTGACACCAGCGTGCGCAGCCGAAGGTGCTCGGGGTCGTCCATGGCCAGGAACGACATGACGAGTTTGGCGTGTGGCCCAAAGGACGCCTTGTCTAACGAGACGCCGTTGGCGTTGGACAGGGACTCGCTGTTCCTGAAGCCCTGCAAGACATCCTGGTGCCGCGACAGCGCCCAGAAGTTTAGGTCGTCGTTGCGGTACAGCGGGGCTTCGTCGCGTAATCGCCGGTAGTACGGATACGGATCCTCATGGAAGGTGTAGTCGTATGGATCGAGAATCAGAGGTGCAGTCGACTGTTCTATTGCCTCTTCGCGCAAGCGGCTCATCGGACGTTCTCTCCCAGTATGAGGTCCACCACGAAGGTGAGCTTGTCCGCGATCTGGTGATATGTGAAGGTGCCACTGCCCGCGTGCATGAGTGCGCCGAAGAACGTCATCTCCAGGGCCGACACCACACGCGGATCGGCATCGGGTCCCATCGCCGAGCGGATCCTGCGGTGGATTTCGAGACCGATCTTGTCGCGCACGGCGCGCACGGCGTCATCGTTGTTACTGAGCAGCGCGGTGGTGCAGCCGGTGGCGATCTCGGGTTCATCGGCCACCACCAGCGCCAGGCTTCGCAGAGTCTGGGTGACCCGTACCGCCTGGCTGTCGTTGACATCGGTGAAGTACGGCGCTTCGTGGATGAGGTCGAGGTAGATCTCGGCCACCAGATGGCTCTTGGAGGAGAAGTAGGTGTATGCGGTGGCGGGGGCGACCTTGGCGCGCGCAGCGACGCCGCGGATCGTCATATCCGCGTAGGTGGTCTCGCCGAGCATGTCACGGCCCGCGGAGACGATCTTGCCGATCGTCTCTTCTTGTCGTCGATTTCTAGGCGTTTCACTTGTGAGCACCGCCACAACTTCACTGGACACATGTCCAGGTTAGCGTGCGAGGCGCTCTCCGGCAACAACGTAGGTGGAAAATGCTGTCCAACACCAATTATTTGGCCTGTAGAGGCCGCAGTCTTGCCATGTCGGGATCTGGCTGGTTATGGTTCAGGGGTATCGAATGGACATGTGTCCAGATTTCAGAAGCGAGGTGAGTGATGGCGCTGCTGGCCGATGGTGAGAGTGAGCTGTTCATCGACGGAAAGCTCGTCCCCGGTGGTGCGGGAAGGTTTCCGACGGTCAATCCGGCTACCGAGGAGGTGCTGGGAACCGCGGCCGACGCGGACGCCGACGACATGGGCCGCGCCATCGAGGCGGCGCGTCGCGCCTTCGACGACACCGACTGGTCTCGGGACGTAGGCCTACGTGTGCACTGTCTCCGTCAGCTCCGGGACGGCATGCGGGCCCACATCGACGAACTGCGCGAACTGACCATTGCCGAGGTGGGCGCACCGCGGATGCTGACCGCCGGTGCCCAGCTCGAGGGGCCGGTGGATGACCTGCAGTTCGCCGCCGACACCGCCGAATCCTTTGACTGGAATGCCGATCTCGGTACCGCTATGCCGATGGGCATCAAAACTCAACGCACCCTCGCGCGTGAGGCCGTGGGTGTGGTCGGTGCGGTGACGCCGTGGAATTTTCCGCATCAAATCAACCTTGCCAAGGTGGGTCCGGCACTGGCCGCAGGTAATACCCTGATACTCAAGCCGGCGCCGGACACCCCCTGGTGTGCGGCGGTGCTTGGTCGAATCATCGCCGAGCACACCGATTTTCCGCCGGGCGTCTTCAACATCATCACCTCCAGCGACCACCGCATCGGTGCGCAGTTGTCGACGGATTCCCGGGTGGACATGGTGTCGTTTACAGGATCGACGGCCACCGGGCGCGCGGTGATGACCGACGCGGCCGCCACCGTCAAAAAGGTGTTCCTGGAACTCGGCGGCAAGTCAGCCTTCATCGTGCTCGACGATGCCAACCTGGGTACTGCGTGCTCGATGGCGGGATTCACCGCCGCGGTGCACGCCGGCCAAGGATGCGCGATCACCACCCGGCTGGTGGTGCCGCGCGCACGGTACGACGAGGCGGTGGCGGCGGCTGCTGCCACCATGGGGTCGCTGAAGCCGGGAGACCCCACCAGTCCGGGAACAATCTGCGGCCCGGTCATCTCGGCACGCCAGCGTGACCGGGTGCAGTCCTATCTGGATCTCGCTGTCGCCGAAGGCGGTTCGTTTGCGTGCGGTGGCGGTCGGCCGGAGGGCAAGGAACGGGGCTTCTTCATCGAGCCCACCGTTGTCGCCGGTCTGACCAATGACGCGCGGGTGGCGCGCGAGGAGATCTTCGGTCCCGTTCTGGTGGTGATCGCGCATGACGGCGACGACGACGCGGTGCGGATCGCCAACGATTCACCGTACGGGTTGTCCGGGACGGTGTTTAGCGGGGACGACGAGCGCGCGGCACGGGCGGCATCCCGTCTCCGGGTCGGGACCGTGAACGTCAACGGTGGTGTCTGGTACTCCGCCGACGCCCCGTTCGGCGGGTACAAGCAATCCGGCATCGGCAGGGAGATGGGTGTCGCCGGGTTCGAGGAATACCTGGAAACCAAAATCATTGCAACGGCTGTGAAGTAGAGGAGATCTGATGGGAGAGTTTGAAGGCAAGGTAGCCATCGTCACCGGTGCCGGACAGGGTATTGGCGAGGCGTACGCGCATGCGCTGGCTCGCGAGGGAGCCGCAGTGGTGGTCGCCGATATCAACGCCGAGGCGGGTGAGGGTGTGGCCAAGCAGATCGTCGCGGACGGCGGAAAGTCGATCTATGTCAACGTGGATGTCTCGGATCCCGATTCGGCCATCGCCATGGCGGACAAGACGGTCGCGGAATTCGGCGGCATCGACTACCTGGTGAACAACGCAGCGATCTATGGCGGCATGAAGCTTGACCTGCTGTTGTCGGTGCCGTGGGATTACTACAAGAAGTTCATGAGCGTGAACCAGGACGGCGCACTGGTATGTACGCGTGCCGTGTACAAGCACATCGCCAAGCGCGGCGGCGGTGCCATCGTCAACCAATCATCCACGGCGGCATGGCTTTATTCCGGATTCTACGGGCTGGCCAAGGTGGGCATCAACGGCCTCACCCAGCAGCTGTCCCGTGAGCTGGGTGGGCAGAAGATCCGCATCAACGCGATCGCGCCCGGGCCCACCGACACCGAGGCCACCCGGAGCACCGTGCCGGAGCAGTTCCGCAGCGAGCTGGTCAAGAACATCCCGTTGAGCCGCATGGGCACCGTTGACGACATGGTGGGCATGTGCCTGTTCCTGCTGTCGGACAAGGCATCGTGGATCACCGGCCAGGTGTTCAACGTCGATGGCGGACAGATCATCCGATCATGACGCAGTCTGTTCTCAAGCTGGGATACGTCGGTTTGGGGAACATGGGTGCGCCCATGGCCCAACGGTTGGTCGACTGGCCGGACGGCGTGACGGTCTTCGACCTGCGGGCCGAGGCAATGGCCCCGCTCGTAGAGGCAGGTGCGCGCGCGGCGGACAGCCTTGCAGATATCGCGGCAGCGGACCTCATTAGTGTGACCGTATTGGATGACGCGCAGGTGAGAGACGTCGTTGCGGCCATTGCGCCGAAGGCCAGGCCCGGCACCATCATCGCGATCCACTCGACCATCAGCGATGCCACGGCCGTAGAACTGGCACAGCATTGGTCGCCGCAGAACATCCACATCATCGACGCCCCGGTGAGCGGTGGTGCGCCGGGTGCACACCGGGGTGAGCTCGCCACCATGGTCGGCGCCGATGACGAGATCTTCGAGCGCGTCAAGGAGCCGTTCTCGAAGTGGGCATCACTGGTGATCCATGCGGGCCGGCCCGGCGCAGGCACCCGGATGAAGCTGGCGCGCAACCTGTTGCACTTCGTGGCCTTTACGGCGGCGGGGGAGGCGCAGCGTCTTGCCGAGAGCTGCGGGTTGGATATCACCGCGCTGGGCAAGGTGGTCCGTCATACCGATGCGATCACCGGTGGGCCGGGCGCCATCATGCTGCGGGACACCACCGACCCGGTGACCTCGGACAGTTTCTGGTTGCCGATCTTCACGCACGTGCGGGGCCTCGGTGAAAAGGATCTCAGCCTGGCACTGGCGCTGGGCGAGGAGAAATCGGTGGAGCTACCGATGGCGGCATTGGCGCGTGAGCGATTGGCGGCCAGCCTCGGTGTGCCACACACGGTTCCACATGAGCAGGGAGCAAGTTGATGGATGATGTGCGGCGTCAGGGCCTCGACAAGATGAAAGAGGTCTACGGCTGGGATATGCCCGATATCCCGGGCGACTACTTCAAGTACACGATCGAGCATCTCTTCGGGACCATCTGGACACGCCCCGAACTGTCGATGCGGGATCGTCGGCTGCTCCTTCTCGGCGCCGTCAGCGCCCTCGGGCTCGACGAGATCCTGGAGATCCAGACGGGCGCGGCACTCAAGAATGGTGAACTGACCGAGGCCGAGCTGCGTGAGGTGGCGATTTTCATCACCCACTATGTCGGGTGGCCGTTGGGGCAGCGGGTCAACAAGCATGTGGAGATGGCTATCGCGAAGCGCTCCAAGGAATCCTCGGGTGAGTAGCCGATTCTCCACGCTGTCTCGGGACCAGTTGGCGGTCCTGGTTCCGGAGCTGCTGTTGATCGGCCAGCTGATCGACCGCTCCGGAATGGCGTACTGCATACAGCATTTCGGTAGGGAGGAGATGCTGCAGGTCGCTATTGAGGAGTGGGCGTCATCGAGCCCGATCTATACCCGGCGCATGCAGCGGGCGCTGCGGTACGAGGGCAACGACGTCATTACCATCTTCAAGGGCATGCAGCTCGACATCGGGGCACCGCCGCAATTCATGGACTTCCGATACACCGTGCATGACAAGTGGCACGGGGAGTTTCACCTCGATCACTGCGGCGCGCTGCTCGACGTGGAGCCGCTTGGTCCCGAGTACGTGACTGGGATGTGCCACGACATCGAGGACCCCACCTTCGACGCGACGGCCTTCGCCACCAACCCGCACGCGCAGGTGCGGCCGATTCACCGGCCACCGCGCACACCCGCGGACAGGCAACCACATTGTGCGTGGACGGTGACCATCGACGAGTCCTACCCCGCAGTGTCCGGGATCCCGGCGCTGGATATCGTCGGCGAATCTATCGCCGCCGGTTGGGTATTGGACGGCATCGACACCGCCGACGAGGGCGCCGCCCACTACTCGGGACCGCTACTGTCCGATCTGGACTTCGGTGCGTTCTCGCATTCGGCCCTGGTGCGGATCGCCGACGAGGTGTGTCTGCAGATGCATCTGCTGTTCCTCGGGTTCTCGATCGCGGTGCGCAAGAGGACTGCCGACGCCGAGTTGGCGCAGTCGGTGTGCACCCAGCAGCTCATCGGGCTCGCGGGTGTCGCGACCGCACGGATCCGTCAGGCATTGAATCTCCCCGATGGCATCGAGGGCGTGCTGCAAGTCCTCCAACTGCATCCGCTGCTGAGCCCGGTCGGCTATGTGAACGCCGAGATTTCCGGCGGTCAACTCCATGTGTGGCGATCACCCGCGCATGAGGATGGAGCGTGGATCTCGCTGTGCGGGCCCGCGGAGACGAGACCGTTGCAGGCCATCGCGACGGCCATCGATCCGCATATTGGCGTGGAGATTTCGGGAGATGCCGATGATTGGGTGGCGTCTTTCGTCGAGCACGAGGGCGTGGACAAACAGCTGCCCGAGGTCATGATCGCCAATGTCAGCGGGGGATCGCGGTTCATCTTTGAGCCACGGAAGTCACTGCCGCTGACGGTGGTGTGATCGGGAACTGTTCAGTCATGGCGAGCGTTGATGAGCAATGCTCGCTGCTTTGGACGAATTCGACCGCCAGCTCACCCACCTGATCGATCTTGGATACCCCGTCACCGACCGCATCTCCGAGCTGCGCCCCCTGGTGGGCGATCTTCCCGCCTCGACCGTCGACTCCGAGGATCACATCCCGTTCATCCTCGTCGCCACCGGGACGAGCTACGAACAGACAGCGCCGCTGATGAACCTGAACGGGCGAGCCGGATTTCATGTCATGGACGCTGGCGATGTCGACGTGTACCGGCCGATCCTCGATGTTCCCGCCGCGGTCTACCTGCTCATCGATATCGACACCGGCAGTGAGTTCTGCAATGTGACACCGGAGGCGGCGCTGGCGGCGATCACCGCGCGTGGACGCACCCCGCTCACTATTGACGAGGGCATCGCACTGGTCACGGCGCGGCCGGATATGTTGCGCAAGAACAGGTGTTTCTCGCTGGCGGCCTCGCGCGGTAAGGGCCAGCGAGTGCCTGCGATCTGGATATCCGATCGGCGCCCGAAACTCGGCTGGTGCTGGGACCGCAATCCGCACACCTGGTTGGGGACTGCCTCATGCGGTGGGCGGGTGGCGCTATAGATCTCTCATGACCACCCCCTGATCCCATTGCCGCCAACTATCTGGAGGCATCTATCTGATGTCAACGCGAACCTGTCACACTATGAGTGATGGTGGCGATGTCGGCACTGGTGTTCGGACTCAGCTGGTGGCTGGGTCTGTATCTGCTGGCCCGCAACCCCCGCAAGCCCGTCCTGGCCCTCGCGGCCATCGGACTGATCGGATTCTCCGTCGTCGTCGCGCTCGACGCCATCCGCGTCACCCCCGGTGCCGACGCCGAACTCCTGGGCCGCATCGAGGTTTTCGCGGCCATCATCCCGAGCGTCGCCTGGTTGATGGTGCTGCTCGAGCTCACCAACACCGGCGATCGGTGGCGTGATCGGGCCGCTATGGCGATCCCCGGCGTCATCCTGGCCGTGGTGCTGCTCGTGGGTGCGTCGTTGGCCGGCACCATCGCCGGTCCGGCTCGGCTCGGCCATTGGATCATGTTCTGCGCCAACGGGACCGCTGCCATCGGCGCCGCGATCCTGTTGTTCCGTCGACGTGCTTCGATCCCCGGTTCTGCGCGGGGCGTGGTCCTGGTCGCCACCATGTTCTTCACCCTGGGTGATGCCCAGCTGATCATCCCGCTCGGCTTCATCCCGAGCTGGCTGGCCTTGGCGTCGACCGGTTTCGACTTGGTACTGCTGGGTCTGGGTGTCGCGCTCTGGGACGCCTTCGACGAAGGGCAGGCGCTGCGCGCCGATATGTTGCGCTCCTTCTGCGCGTCCGTCCTCGTCGGTGCGTTGTTCGGCGCTCAGGCGATGGTCGGCATGGCCGTCGTCGGCCAGTCTGTCGCTCTGGTGGTATTGCTGTTCACCAGTGTGGGACTGGCTATCTGCATTCAGGTGCAATCGGGACCGTTCGCTGACTTCCTTGACCGCCTGGCGTTCTCGCGTTCCCCGCAGCTACGTCAGGAACGCTCCGAGCTGCGCAACACCGAGGCGGCGCTGCCGTTGAAGTCGGCATCGCCCATCGACGGTGTCGATGACGAAACCTTCACCCGACTCACCCGACGCGCGCTCAGCCATTACGGCGACCTCGCCAAGCTCGTCGCCAGCCCGTTGGCCTCGCTACCTGTCATCGGTGGCAGGCTCTCCGAACGGGGTGCCTCCGATCAGCCCGTCGAACGCGCCAACGAACTCAGAGCGGTTCTCGCCGAATCCATCTCACGGCTCAAACCTCGTGATGAAGGCGACTTCGGTATCACCGATCAGTGGCGTTACTACAACGCCCTGTATTTCCCGTACGTCATGGGTGTGCGGGCCTATGCGCAGGGTGCGACGGCTTCAGGTCTGGATCCGGTGTCACGGCAAGCCTGGCAGTGGCTTGTTACCGAGGTTCCGCAACGCTCCCTGCACAATTGGCAGAACGCGGCCGCCAAGCTCATCGCGGCGGATCTGCGCGCCCAGGCCGTATCACCAGGGGCGCGGTAGCCGGCCGCGTTCGCGGCGCCAACCGGCATGGCTGCCCGGATGCCATCGCCACGAGGTCGGAATGAACGGCCATACCGGCGGTACGGCGAGCAACAGCGCGCGGTAAGCCGTCTCGTCAGCCAGGTTCCACCGGATCCCAAAACGCCTGCGCACCTTCGGCGGTAGGCCGCCGTAGATCGTCAGACGTAACGGGGGTGCCAATGCCGCGCGTATTGGCAGCGTCGGCAACGCGAGCTTCGCGGCGGGTTTAAGCAGTGGCGACACCGGCAGATGCGGTGACTTGCTCATGTCGGGGATGACGCGGCCCTCGATGACCTTCATGAGGTAATCGGCGGCCGGGTTCGGAGTCAGTACCTCATCGCAGTACCGATCCCACTCCTGTTGGAACGCGGCGCGATTCGGCGGTAGCGGCTGCTCGCTCATCGCGTATCGCCGGTACCACTCGACGCCCTCTTGGTAGAGCTGCTCACGGTCGGTATCGGACAGCCGATAGCGGGAGTATCGGTCGATGGTCTGTTCGACCATCACCTGGAACGTCGCGTGCGCCCACCAGAACGTGGTGGGGTTCAAGGCGTGGTACCGCACCCCGTCGGGTTGGATTCCCTTGATGTCGCGGTGAAAGTCCCGAACCTTCACGCCGGTGCCGGCCGCCGGTTCGTCGTACACGGTGCCCAGGATCGGGGGCAGAGAACGGAAGACCCGGTCGACGGGATCTTCGAAGAAGTTCGAGTGCTCGATCAGCGCGTAGCCGATGGCGGGGTCCATCGTTTGCAGGAGCCCGGCGGTGCCGCCGGTAAACGCGATCCGCATGTCTCCTGCCCAGCGCCACAGCAGTGAACGAGGGCCGAGTTGGGCACCTGGAGCCGTAGAGATGACATCCGCTGTTGTCATCATTGGATGATGGCACATCCGAGGAGCAATTGGCAGCGGTTGGCACCACTGAATGTCGAGATGGCAGTGCTTCAGGGGCAGTGTCGGTGGTGTCAGCTTCCACACGAGAGGAACACCGATGGCCATCTCATCCGGGCACGCATCCCAGAACGCCTCAGTACTTCGCACCCGATTCGCCCAGCCCGACTCGCTGCTGCGATTCGGAGTTCGGCTCGACGGCGTGGCCACCGGATTGGTTGCCGTCGTGCTGCTCATTGCCGCCAAATGGCTTGTCGAACCGCTCGGCCCGTCGTTGGGATTCCAGGTGGCACACGCCGCCGCCCTCATCGGGTACGGAGTGGTGGCCGTTGCGTTGAGCCGGGCGGATAGCTCGAAGATCGGAACGATCGGCATCGTCTACGTCGCCGGCAACCTGCTCGCCACCGTGTTGTACGTCGTGGCGGGCGTCATGAAATGGGTGCCGCTGACCACCGCCGGGGTGACGCTGTCCATCGGCTTCGGTATTTACACCGCCGTCATGGCGGACATTCAGTTCCTCGGACTTCGGCGACTGCGCTCCGCGTAGCCGCCCACATGCTCACTCGCTGAGAGTGAGCCGGTGCCGGGTCACCCGCGTGGTGGCCCGGCACCTTTCATGTATGGACTTCGACATGGACGTCCGGTAGAGATGAATTGTTCGCTGAACTAATAATCTGCCCGGTCTGTCCCTGAATCCAGGAGTCGCCGATGTTTCGAACCACCGAAGATTCCACAGCGGCGCGCCCGCGGTTCGCAGAGCCCGGCTCCTTGCTCCGGTTCTCTCTCCGGATCGACGCCATTGCGGCGGGACTGGGTGGTATCTCACTACTGATCGAGTCCAAGTGGCTTGTCGAGTTGCTCGGCCCGTCGCTGAGATTCCAGGTGGTTCATGCCATTTTCTGTGTTGGCTATGGGGCTACGGTATTCGCATTTAGCCGAGTGAGCCTGGTCAACCTCCGTGCGGCGGGCCTCATCGTAATCGCCATCAACATCATGGCCACCGTCGGATATGTCCTGGCGGTAGCCATGAGATGGGTACCGCTCACCACGGTCGGCGTCGCGGGTTTCCTTGTCTGCGCGACATATACCGCCGTGATGGCCGGTATCCAACTCCTTGGTCTGCGTCGACTGCGCGGGTGATCCGCAGACAATCGCCGAGTGTGAACGCTGACGCTCACACTCGGCGATTGGTTACACCGGCGTCAGCGGCAACCGCAGCGCGCCGGGCGCAGACTCGGGGACGGTCGGATGATTGGGCTGTACCGGGTAGACGCGCCGGTAGGACGAACCCAACTCCGGCCGCGGGTCGAGTTCACCGTTGTTGGGCCAGAACGCCATTGCGCGCTCGGCCTGCGCGGTGATGGTGAATGACGGATTGACGCCGAGGTTCGCCGAGATCGCCGACCCATCGGTGATGTGCAGCCCCGGATAGCCGTAGATCCGCTGGAACGGATCGATCACGCCCGTCTCCGGCGAGTCGCCGATGGGGCAACCGCCGATGAAGTGAGCCGTCAGCGGAATGTTCACCGAATCCAGGTGCGTGCTGCCGGCGTACCCGTCGACCTTCTCTGCCATCCGGCGCGCGACATCGTGAGCGACCGGAATCCAGTCCGGATTCGGTTCTCCCGAGCCCTGTTTCGCGGTCATCTTCTTCCCGAACATGCCGCGTTTGAGGTAGGTGGTCAGCGAGTTGTCCAGCGACTGCATCACCAACACGATGATCGAGTGCTGCGCCGCCCGGTACGGGAACATGGAGCGGAACACCATGCCGGGTCGCCGGATGTTGAGCAGCCAGGTGCGAGCGAATCGCCACGGGCCGCCGTCGACCATGTTGGTGCCCAGCATGCTCAGGAAGGTCGACCCTTCCCCGTACCGGCACACCTCGACGTGAGTGTTGGGTTCGGGATGGATGGACGACGTGATCGCGACGCCCTGCGAGAAGTCATCGTGGCTGGGGGAGTAGACGATTGGCACCTCCTCGGAGTTGGTGCGGGTCTGCTCGCCCAGTCGTGCCGATAGGTTGGGTAGCGAGCCGGAGTCCTTGAGCTTGTGCAGCAGGCGCTGGGTGCCCAGTGAGGCGGCCGAGAACACGACGTGCCGCGCGGTGAAGTCCCGCTTGTTCTTACGCAGCAGCCGGCCGGTCTGTTTGGTGCTGACGGCATAACCCTCGCGGTCGTTCAGCGGCCGTACATCGAGCACCTGGGTGAGCGGATGTATTTCTGCACCAGCGTGTTCCGCGAGATACAGGTAGTTGGTCTCGGTGGTGTTCTTGGCATTGTGCTTGCAGCCGGTGAAACACGCGGCGCAGCCGATGCAGCCCGCGCGCTCGGGGCCTGCGCCGCCGAAGAACGGGTCCGGCACGGTCTTGCCGGGCTCGTCACCGAAGAAGACGCCCACGTTCGTGGGGTGATAGGTGTCCTCGACGCCCAAGTCCTTGGCCACCGCGAGCAGCACCTCATCGGGCGGGGTGGTGTGGGGAGTCCGGGTCACGCCCAGCATCCGGCTGGCCTGGTTGTAGTAGGGGGCCAGCTCGTCCTTCCAGTCGGTGATATGTGCCCACTGCTTGTCGGTGTAGAACTGCTCGAGCGGCTCATACAGCGTGTTGCCGTAGATCAGGGAGCCGCCGCCGACACCGACCGCGCTCGCGATGAACGTCTTGCCGAGCACCGTCATGCGCTGTGGGCCGAAGCATCCGAGCGCGGGTGCCCACATCGCCTTGCGGACGTGCCAATTGTTCGGGGGGAAGTCCTCGCGTTTCCAGCGTTTTCCCATGTCCAATACGCCGACTCGGTAGCCTTTTTCGGTGAGGCGGAGGGCTGCAACGCTCCCACCGAAGCCGGACCCGATGACGACTACGTCGTAGTCATAGTCCATGCGGCCAACCTACTGGTTGGTTGCCGCCCATGCACCGTAAATCAGGATGCTTGCTCGAGCGCGGCACGCATCTTCTCGTGGATGGCGTTGATGGCCTGCAACGGACGGATCATCACCTTGAATTCGACGATCTTGCCGGCGTCGTCGCAGGTGATGATGTCGACGCCGTTGACGTACTTGCCGTCGATGGTCGACTCGAACTCCAGTGCCGCGGAGTTCCCGTCCAGGATCTCCTTGACGTAGCGGAAGTCCTGATCGGATCCGGCGAGCGTGGCGAACGCGGCCATCAGGTACATCGTGGTGACGGCCTTGCCCCGTTGCGGGGTGAACACGACGGGGGAGTGGAAAACGACATCGTCGTGAAGCAGGCCGTTGAGGGCTTCAGGGTTGGCGCCGGAAATGATGCCGTGCCACGTTTCAACCACGCTGTTGATCATGGAGCGAGCCTAGCGCTCGCCGAGTGTGAGCGTCAGTGCGCGCATTCCGTCGAGTGTGAACACCAGCGCTCACACTCGGCGAAAGGAGGTGGGGGCTTACAGCTTGCGCAGGCGCAGCCGGTTGATCGAGTGGTCGGCATCCTTGCGTAGCACCAGCGTCGCGCGTGGCCGCGTCGGCAGGATGTTCTGCAACAGATTCGGCAGGTTGATGGAATGCCAAATCTCCTGTGCAGCAAGAGTTGCCTGCTTATCGGAAAGCTTGGCGTAGTGGTGGAAGTGTGAGGACGGGTTGGCGAATGACGTCGAGCGCATGGCCAGGAACCTGGAGATGTACCACTGCTCGATGTCCTCGATGCGCGCGTCCACATAAATCGAGAAGTCGAACAGATCCGAGACCATCAGCGTTGGACCGGTCTGTAACACGTTCAGGCCCTCGAGAATGAGGATATCCGGTTGTTGCACAACGTGTTTCTCATCCTTGATGATGTCGTACAGCAGGTGCGAATACACCGGCGCGCAGACTTCGTGTGCTCCCGACTTGACCTCAGTGACGAACCGCAGCAGCCCGCGCCTGTTGTAGCTCTCTGGAAATCCCTTACGGTGCATGATGTTCCGTCGAGACAGTTCCGCATTGGGGTACAGAAAGCCGTCGGTGGTGACCAGATCCACCCGGGGGTGGTGGTCCCAGCGTGACAGCAGTGCCTGCAGCACGCGGGCCGTCGTCGACTTGCCGACCGCGACGCTGCCCGCCACGCCAATGACGAAGGGGACCAGACGGTCCGGGTGCTGGTCCCCGAGGAAGGTCGCGGTGGCCGCGAACAGCCGCTGCCGCGCGGCTACCTGAAGGTGGATCAAACGGGCCAGCGGTAGGTAGACCTCGGCGACCTCGGTCAGATCAATCTGCTCGCCCAGGCCACGCAGGCCGTAGAGCTCTTCCTCGGTGAGGACCAGCGGTGTGGACTTGCGCAGCGCGCGCCACTGTTTCCGGTCGAACTCCACGTAGGGGCTCGGCTCGCTCAGTCGCGGCATGGATGAGCCGCTCGCGCGAAGACCGACAGCATGAAGGCAAGTCTTGCAGGAACTGTCTGTGAACGCGGCACTAGGGTTGTGTGACATGGGCGATAACGGCGAGTCGGAAAACAGTCTCGTCACCGAATACCTGCTGCTTGGGCTGCGCTTTGACCGTATCGAGAGCGGGTATGTCGATGCGTTCACCGGTGACCCGGAACTGCGGCGGCGGGTGGAGAACGAGCCCACGCCCGATCCTGCCGAGCTTGCGCGTCGGGCGGTGGCGTTGCGCGGCGAGCTGGCCTCCAGCGACCTGGGCGAGGTGCGTAAGGCCTTTGTCGACACCCACCTGAAGGCGCTGGCCTGTGCCGGGCGCAAGTTCGCCGGTGAGGACATCGGGTTTGTCGATGAGGTGCATGACTACTTCGACGTGCGCATCGCCAAGGGTGATGAGGAGCGCTACCAGGAGGCCCATCGAGCTCTTGATTCTGTTCTGCCCAAGGGCGGTTCGCTGCTAGAGCGCAAAACTGCCTACGACCGTCTCCAGGAGATCGACCCGAACCGGCTGCAGGAATGTGTGCACGCGTTCTCCAGCGCGCTGCGCGACCGGGTGCGTGCAGACTTTCCGCTGCCAGAGGTCGAGACGGTGACCTACGAGGTCGTCAGTGACAAGCCGTGGTCGGGATTCAACTACTACGAGGGCAACTACCGCTCGACGGTCGCCGTCAATTCCGACCTCAAGCAGTACCTGACCAACATTCCCGCACTGATCGCTCATGAGTCCTACCCGGGGCACCACACCGAGCACTGCCGCAAGGAAGCCGGCCTGGTGCACCTGGGTGACCAGCAGGAACAGACCATATTCCTGGTCAACACGCCGCAGTGCCTGATGGCCGAGGGGCTTGCCGATCTCGCGCTGTATGCCGCCGTCGGTGACGAGTGGGGCCGGTGGGCCCAGGAGATCTACGCCGATCTGGGGCTGCGCTTCGATGGCGACCAGGCCCAAACCATCGGGCGGGCCCGCGCCGGGCTGATCAACGTCAGACAGGACGCTGCGCTCATGCTGCATGACGAGCACCGTGACGTCGAGGACGTCATCGCCTTCCTCAAACGCTGGCTGCTGGTCTCCGATGAGCGCGCCCGGCACATGCTCAAGTTCCTGTCTTCGCCACTGTGGCGGGCGTACATTTCCACCTACGTCGAGGGCTACCAACTTTTGCGGGGGTGGCTGGATCGACGTCCCCCCGAGCAGTCGCTGACGACCCGCTTCGGACGGCTGCTGGACGAGCCACTGGTGGCGTCCACACTGGATTGATTCCCCGGTCGCAAGCTCCTGCCCGCCGCCACATAGGGCACGACTAGGCTGATGCCCATGACGACTTCAGCTTCCAGCGATATCGCGCAGGGCGCGCAGTACGCCGAGACCGCCAGCGCCGCCTACCGGTCGGCCCTTGAGGTCATCGAGACCATCGAGCCGCGGATCGCCGATGCGACTCGCAAAGAGCTTGCCGACCAACGCGATTCGCTCAAGCTGATCGCCAGCGAAAACTATGCCTCGCCGGCCGTGCTGCTCACCATGGGGACCTGGCTCTCCGACAAGTACGCCGAGGGCACCATCGGCCACCGCTTCTATGCGGGCTGCCAGAACATCGACACCGTCGAGGCATTGGCCACCGAGCACGCCCGCGAGCTGTTCGGCGCGCCGTACGCCTACGCCCAGCCGCATTCGGGTATCGACGCCAATCTTGTTGCCTACTGGGCGATCCTGGCCACGCGCGTCGAGGCGCCGGCACTGGCCGAGAAGGGTGTACGCAACGTCAACGACCTGTCCGAGACCGATTGGGAGGAGCTGCGCCACCAGTACGGCAACCAGCGGCTCATGGGTATGTCGCTGGACGCCGGCGGTCACCTCACCCACGGATTCCGTCCCAACATCTCGGGCAAGATGTTCCACCAGCGCAGCTACGGCACCGACCCGCAGACCGGCCTGCTGGACTACGACGCGCTCGCCGCGGCGGCCCGCGAGTTCAAGCCGTTGGTGTTGGTGGGGGGCTACTCCGCCTACCCCCGGCGGGTGAACTTCGCCAAGCTGCGCGAGATCGCCGACGAGGTGGGCGCCACCTTGTTCGTCGACATGGCGCACTTCGCCGGCCTGGTCGCCGGAAAGGTGTTCACCGGCGACGAGAACCCCGTGCCGTACGCGCACATCACCACAACCACCACCCACAAGTCGCTGCGTGGCCCGCGCGGCGGATTGGTGCTGGCCACCGCCGAGTACTCCGACGCCGTCGACAAGGGCTGCCCGATGGTGCTCGGCGGACCGCTCTCGCACGTGATGGCCGCGAAGGCCGTCGCCCTCGCCGAGGCGCGCCTGCCCTCATTTCAGGTGTATGCGCAGCGCGTCGCCGACAACGCCAAGTCACTCGCCGAGGGCTTCCTCAAGCGCGGGGCAACGTTGGTCACCGGTGGCACCGACAACCACTTGGTGCTGCTCGACGTGCAGTCGTTCGGTCTCACCGGGCGGCAGGCCGAGTCGGCACTGCTGGACGCCGGCGTCGTCACCAACCGAAACTCCATCCCGTCGGACCCCAACGGCGCCTGGTACACCAGCGGCATCCGGTTCGGCACCCCGGCACTCACCAGCCGCGGGTTCGATGGCGACGAGTTCGACAAGGTGGCCGAGCTCGTCGTCGACGTGTTGACCAACACCGAGGCCGATGGCACCTCGAAGGCCAAATACAGGCTTGCCGGCGGGGTGGCCGACCGCGTGAAGGCCGCTTCGGCCGAGCTGCTGGCTGCGAACCCGCTGTACCCGGGCCTCACTCTCTAGGGGATTTTGTCTCCACGAGCGGGTGCTTGGTCCTAAGATTTCAGACCCTAACTTAGGGCTAAGCGCCAGCTCAGGGGGCCTCGCGTGGCGATTTCACATTTCGCATCTGGGCGAGTTACTGTTACCGCATGGCACAGAAACCTGTACCCAATGCGTTGACTCTTGAGCTGGCCGACGTGGTCGCCGAGAACATCGACCGGCATCGCGATTCCGCGGAGCTGTGGTTCGCCCATGAGCACGTGCCGTACGACGAGGGTGAGAACTTCGCGTTCCTGGGTGGACGCGACTGGGAGCCGTCCGACACCAAGCTGCCCAAGGCCGTCGTCGACGCGATCCAGATCCTGCTGATCACCAAGGACAATCTGGCCGGATACCACCGCGAGATGGTCGAACATTTCTCCCTGGAGGTCATCTCGTGGGCCGATTTCATCGGGCGCTGGACCGCCGAGGAGAACCTGCACGCCATCGCGCTGCGCGAGTACCTGGTGGTCACCCGTAACGGCGACCCCAACGCCGATGAGGACGCGCGCCTGGCCCACGTCATGAAGGGCTACCGCGCCGACTCGTACAGCCAGATCGAGACGCTGGTGTTCAACGCCTTCTTCGAGCAGATGCACGCGGTGTACGTCCAGAATCTGGGCGCTCTGACCGACGATGCCGTCCTCAAGGGCCTGCTCGCCAATATCGAGAAGGACGAGCGCCGGCACGAGCAGATGTACAGCAACATCGTGCTTGAGTGCCTGCGGTTGCACCCCGAGGACACCATCGCCGCCATCAAGGCCCGCTCGGCCGAGCTGCAGGTGATCGGCGCCGATATTGACGGCTACGAGGACAAGGTTGCGTCCGTCGCCGAGGCCGGAATCATCGACGAGGGCACCGTGCAGGACGTCGTGCGCGAACTCACCGACAAGTGGGGCGTCACCGAAAGGCTCTGATAGCAGGGCTGCATACTGTGATCTATGGGGATCACGGCAAAGGACGTTCGCGACGTCGCATTCAGTAGGCCACCGTTTGGCAAGCGTGGGTACAACGAAGCGCAGGTGGACGCTCTCCTTGATCAACTGGAAACCGAGCTGATCGCCCGTGAGAGCGGGAGCGGTGCCGGTGTGTCCGGGGCATTTGTTCGTGAGACGCGGTTCGGTACACCGCCCATCGGAAAGCGCGGATACAACGAGGACGAGGTCGACCGGTTCCTCGACCAAGCTGCCACCGAGCTCGACAACCTGCCCCCGACTGCGGTCCCCGTCGATGCGCCGGCCGCGCGTTCGACCGCCGAGACCGTCCTTTTCGCGTCCCCCGCCACTCTGCAGCGGGTTGTCGACATGATCACGGCGGAATCCGACCTGCTGGCTCAGTGGCCTGCCGCCGCGGAAGCGCGGACAAAGCCGCCGTCATTGACCATTTACACAGTGAGCTGACAGGCCGGTCCCACGCCCGTAACCGGCGTTAACCCGGTGTTAGTCAACACGCTTGGTTTCATGCGCGGCATCCGTGTGTGGGTGCGAGTAGCGTCAAAATCGATGGCTAGCGACATGCTTTGCTATCCGGGAGGTACTGATCGTGGCGAAAGCGACAGGACCGGCCCCGGTCCTGATGTGGACGGTCTCATGACGGTCCACACACGGTACCGACCGCGTCCACGACAGATCGCGTGTGGTGCCGCACGGATGTCAGGAGCGCTCGGTGACTGCTTCAAAGAACCCTGGGACAATCCGTACCTATGTGCTCGACACCTCGGTGTTGTTGGCTGACCCTTGGGCCACAAACCGATTCGCCGAACATGAGGTAGTGATCCCGCTGGTGGTGATCAGCGAGCTGGAAGGCAAGCGTCATCATCACGAGCTGGGTTGGTTCGCCCGCAGTGCGTTGCGGATGCTCGACGATCTGCGGCTGGAGTATGGTCGCCTCGATCTGTCTATTCCTGTTGGGACGCAAGGTGGTTCGCTGCATGTCGAGCTGAATCACACCGATCCCGCCGTGCTTCCCGTGGGTTTCCGCACCGACTCCAACGATTCGCGGATCCTGGCGTGCGCGCTTAACCTCGCTGCCGAGGGCAAGCTAGTTACGTTGGTGAGCAAGGATATTCCGCTGCGCGTGAAGGCCGGCGCGGTGGGCTTGGCGGCCGACGAATACCGGGCTCAGGACGTGGTGAACTCTGGCTGGACCGGCATGGCGGAGCTGGACACCGCTCCCGACGTCATCGACTCGCTCTTCGAGGCGGGTGAAGTGGATCTAGAATCTGCCCGAGACCTCCCATGCCACACCGGAATTCGCCTTCTCGGCGGCACGTCCAGTGCGCTCGGGCGGGTCAACGCGGAGAAGCGGGTGCAGCTGGTACGTGGCGACCGTGAGGTCTTCGGACTGCGTGGCCGATCCGCGGAACAGCGTGTCGCACTGGACATCTTGCTCGACGAGTCGGTCGGCATCGTCTCTCTCGGAGGTAAGGCGGGTACCGGTAAGTCGGCGCTGGCCCTGTGCGCCGGACTCGAAGCGGTGCTCGAGCGACGCAGCCACCGCAAGGTGGTGGTGTTCCGTCCGCTGTACGCCGTCGGCGGTCAGGAACTGGGCTACCTGCCGGGCAGCGAAAGCGAGAAGATGGGCCCGTGGGCGCAGGCCGTCTTCGACACTCTCGAAGGTCTGGCCTCACCGGCGGTCGTGGAAGAGGTACTAGCGCGCGGCATGCTCGAAGTGCTTCCGCTCACGCACATCCGCGGCCGGTCGCTGCACGACTCCTTCGTGATTGTCGACGAGGCGCAGTCCCTGGAGCGCAATGTGTTGCTGACGGTGCTGTCCCGGTTGGGCAGCGGATCGCGGGTGGTGCTCACTCACGATGTCGCGCAGCGTGACAACTTGCGTGTCGGCCGTCACGACGGCGTCGCCGCGGTGATCGAGAAGCTCAAGGGTCATCCGTTGTTTGCGCACGTCACGCTGGTGCGCAGTGAGCGTTCGGCCATTGCGGCACTAGTCACCGAGATGCTGGAGGAGTTTGGGCCCGGGCTCTCTGCGTAGTGCCGACATAATCGGCTACTACGCTGCTAGGTGTGCTAACCAAGCGTGATGCCTTTCGTTGGACGATGGTCGCGGTCGCCGTGGGAAGTCTGATCGCGGTCGCGATCGTCGTCACCGACAAGCAGCGCGCCCTCGACGGGCCGGTGGATTGCGAACGCGAGAAGTGCGTCGCGCTGACGTTCGACGACGGGCCGAGCCCGTTCACCGACCGGCTGCTGAACGTACTGCGGGCAAATGGGGCGCACTCGACCTTTTTTGAGATCGGCAATAAGGTCGCGCGCGATCCCGCGGGCGCCAAGCGCGTGGTGGATGCCGGTATGGAATTGGGCAGTCATACCTGGGAGCACCCCAATATGACGACGGTTCCGCCGGAGGCCATCGCGGGCCAGTTGAGCAAGGCCAGCGACGCCATCGAAGCGGCCACGGGTCAGCGCCCCAAGCTGTTTCGCACAGCCGGAGGCCTCGTCAATGATCAGGTACTGGCCGAAGCCAAGAAACAGGGTTTGGCCGATATCAATTGGGACGTCATCCCGTTCGATTGGGCCAACGACTCGAACACCGATGCCAGCCGGGCGATCCTGATGTCCCAGATCAAGCCCGGATCGGTGGTGCTATTCCACGACACCTACTCCAGCACAGTCGATCTGGTCGAACAGTTCCTGCCTGTGCTCAAGGCCAATGGGTATCACGCCGTGACCGTGACGCACCTACTCGGCCCGCGTGAACCCGGCAGCAGCTACGGCAGCCGGGACAACGGACCGCCGGTGAATCTCTTGAAAGATGTTCCGGCGTCGGATATCCCGCCGCTGCCCGACACCCCGTCGCCCCTGCCGGCGACGAACATCCCGATTACCGATCTGCCGAATCAGGGAGCGGGCGGGCCGGCTGTCGGCCAGTAACCCACAGGGCAAGCAGTAGAGCTGCCTAATAGGCCAACGGCTTCCAACCAGCCGATCGCCATTTCGCGCGCCCAATCCGGGCTACAGGCTGAAGAACGAGCCGGGAGCGACGATCGGCCACGCCCCCGTCACCGCCTGATGCGCACCGGCGATGACGAGGACGGTTCGGACGAACAAGGTCAGTCTTTCACCTTCGCCATGGCGAGCACATCGAGGCGCTTGTCGAGTTCCTCGATGCTCAGCTTGTCGCCGATCAGGCCGCGGTCGATCACGGTCTGCCGAATGGTCTTGCGTCCCTTGAGTGCTTCCTTGGCGACGGCTGCCGCCTCCTCGTAGCCGATGGCCGAGTTCAGTGGGGTCACGATCGACGGGGAGGACTCAGCGAGCGTACGCAGGTGATCCTCGTTGGCGATCAGACCGTCGACGCACTTGTCGACGAACAGCCGAGACACGTTGGCCAGCAGCGTGAACGACTCCAGCAGGTTGCGGGCCATCACCGGGATGTACACGTTGAGCTCGAAGGCGCCGGATAGGCCACCCACGGTGATTGCGGCGTCATTGCCGATGACCTGCGCGGCGACCTGCGTAACCGCCTCGGGCAGCACCGGGTTGACCTTGCCGGGCATGATCGAGCTGCCGGGCTGCAGATCGGGAAGCTGGATCTCGCCCAGGCCGGTGAGCGGGCCCGAGCCCATCCAGCGGATGTCGTTGGCAATCTTGGTCAGTGACGCAGCGATGGTCTTCAGCGCGCCAGAAGCCTCGACCAGCCCGTCGCGGGCGGCCTGCGCCTCGAACGAGTCGGCGGCCGTCCGCAGCTCCGAGATGCCCGTCGACTGTTTCAGTACCTCAACAACTTTGGCGCCGAAACCGTCGGGAGCGTTCAGGCCGGTGCCCACGGCGGTGCCGCCGATGGGCAGCTCGCCCAGACGGGGCAGCGTCGCCTTCACCCGCTCTACGCCGGCCTCGATCTGACGGGCATAACCGCCGAACTCCTGGCCGAGGGTCACCGGCACCGCATCCATGAGGTGTGTGCGGCCCGATTTCACGACCGTCTTCCAGGTTTTGGCCTTGGTCGCCAGCGCCTGCTGCAGGTACTCCAGCGCCGGAACCAGGTCGCGCACAGCGGCTTCCGTCGCGGCCAGGTGAGTGGCCGTGGGGAAGGTGTCGTTGGAGGACTGCGACATGTTCACGTCGTCGTTTGGATGAACTGCGGTACCGCGCAATGCGGCGATCGAAGCGATCACCTCGTTGGCGTTCATGTTGGAGCTGGTGCCCGAGCCGGTCTGGAACACGTCGATGGGGAACTGTTCGTCGTGCTTACCGTCGGCAATCTCTTGCGCCGCAGCGATGATGGCGTCGGCCTTGGCCGGGTCCAGCAGGCCGAGGTCCTTGTTCACCTGCGCGCAGGCGCCCTTGAGCAGGCCGAGCGCGCGGATCTGGGTGCGCTCCAGGCCGCGTCCGGAGATCGGGAAGTTCTCGACAGCGCGCTGAGTCTGCGCGCGCCACAGTGCTTCCACGGGCACCCGCACCTCGCCCATGGTGTCGTGCTCGATGCGGTACTGCTGCTCAGACATGAGTTCCTTCTCGTCGTTGAGTTGTCAGGGGAGGGGGTGCGTGGCGTCGTCGTCGCCGGTGAAGTCGACCGCGGAATACTCGCGGAGCTTGGTGAGGCGGTGGTAGGCCTCGACCATCCGGACGGTGCCGGACTTGGAGCGCATCACGATCGACTGCGTCGTGCAGCCGCCGCCGAAGTACCGGACGCCCTGCAGCAGGTCGCCGTCGGTGACGCCGGTCGCGCAGAAGAAGACGTTCTCGCCGGACACCAGATCCTCGGTGGTGAGGATCTGATCCAGGTCATAGCCGGCGTCGATGGCCTTCTGGCGTTCCTCGTCATCGCGCGGGGCCAGCTTGCCGTGGATCGCGCCACCCATGCAGCGCATGGCTGCCGCGGCGATGATGCCCTCGGGGGTCCCGCCGATCCCGATCAGCATGTCGGTGCCGGAATTGGGGCGGGCCGTCGAGATCGCACCCGCGACGTCGCCGTCGGAAATGAGGCTGATGCGGGCGCCGGTGTCGCGGACGTTCTGGATCAGCTCGCCGTGCCGCGGACGGTCCAGGATGCAGACGGTGATGTCGGAGACCGAACAGTTGCGCACCTTGGCGACGCGCCTGATGTTCTCCGAGACGGGGGCGGTGATGTCGATGACATCGGCGGCGTCGGGGCCGACGGCGATCTTCTCCATGTAGAAGACGGCCGACGGGTCGAACATGGTGCCGCGTTCGGATACCGCGAGCACCGAGATGGCGTTGGGCATGCCCTTGCTCATCAGGGTGGTGCCGTCCACCGGATCGACCGCGAAATCGCAGTCCGGACCGTCGCCGTTACCGACTTCCTCGCCGTTGTAGAGCATCGGGGCGTTGTCCTTCTCGCCCTCACCGATGACCACCACACCACGCATGGAAACGGAGTTGACCAGCTCGCGCATCGCGTCGACGGCGGCACCGTCGCCCTTCTCCTTCTCTCCGCGGCCGACCCACCGGCCCGCGGCCATGGCACCCGCCTCGGTCACCCTGACCAGCTCTAATGCCAGGTTTCGGTCCGGGGCTTCTCTGCGCGACGGGCTCATGAGTTGTGATTCTTTCATGAGGGCCTGCGAGTATGGGAGGCATGGCAGATGCATCCCCGCCGGAGCGCCCCGAGGACCCGATCGCGGTCCCGGCGCCCAGGCCGGCCAAGCCGCGTCTGTTCCAGGACGGCCGCGACATGTTCTGGTCGATGGCTCCGCTGGTTGTCGCGTGCATCGTGTTGGCCGGAGTGCTGGGGATGTGCTCCTTCGCCCCGAATGGGCCGACACTCGGTAAGCCACCTACCTACGACGCGCACGCTGCGTTGCAGGCCGATGCTCGGCAGTTCCCCTTCCCGGTTCGTGAGCCGTCGCTGCCTGCGGGGTGGCAGGCCAACTCGGGTGGACGCGGCAGCATCGAGGCGGCGCCACTGTCGAAGGTGGGCTACTTGAGCCCGTCGGGCGCGTACCTGGCGGTGACACAAACGAGCGCTCCGGAGGAGAAACTCGTTGCCAAGCTGGACAATTCGGTGGTTCCCTCCGGCCCTCAGGATGTCGACGGGGTGATCTGGGTGAAGTACGAGGGCGGCGAGGGTGCCGAGCCGGTCTGGGTTACGCGGTTGGCAACGCCCGCGCCGGGCACCACCGTCGCGATTTCCGGGGCGGGTCGTCCGGAAGAATTCCAAACACTCGCGCGCGCACTCCACACCGCTAAACCCCTCCCGCGCTAGCTTTTCGCCACCTGTCCCGCCGAGAAGGCATTGGCGTACAGATTTGACCCGATTTCTGTACATGGATGCCTTCTCGTCGCCGTGTCGGAGGTAGATGTCAGGGTCTGTATATGGGGGATCCATTTATCGGGACGGAAGCTCTTGAGTCGGGACTCGTAACCAGACGCTCGCTGCAACGGAACTTCGCTCGTCTATACCCGAACGTCTATCTGTCCACAGGTTCCACGCTGACTGCAGCCGATCGCGCAATCGCGGCCTGGCTATGGTCTGGACGTCAGACCGTTGTGTCTGGTCGCTCTGCCGCTGCCCTGCTCGGATCCAAGTGGGTGGACGCCGATGCTTCCGCCGAACTGGCTCTCACTCGTAAACATGCTCCCAAGTTGATCACTGTCCATCAGGACAAACTTTCCGCGGATGAGATTGTCAGGCTTGGCGAGCAGTCAGTGACAACTCCGGCCCGCACCGCCTTCGACATCGGCAGGAGGATGGCATTCAGTCCGGCGTTGGTACACCTCGATGCTCTCTTGCGCGCAACGCAATTCGATGTGGAGGAGGTGACATCACTGATCGATCGGCACGTGGGTGTACGCGGATTAGTTCAGTTGCGTCGGCTGCTCGGGCTGGTTGACGGCGGAGCGGAATCTCCGCAGGAGACGCGCACGAGGTTACTCATAGTGCGGTCAGGTATGCCGAAGCCGACAACACAGATCCGGGTAACGGACGAGTCGGGCTGGGTCATCGCACGTATCGATCTTGGCTGGGAGGAATGGAAGGTCGGCGTTGAGTTCGACGGTGCGCAGCATTGGACCGATCCAGCTCAGCGAAGCAGGGACATTGATCGCACAGCCGAACTCGACGATCTCGGGTGGCGCTTGGTGCGGGTGAACTCCGAGATGCTGCGGCATCGGGAGGGGACCGTGATTACGCGAGTTGGTCAGGCGTTGCGCGCCGCCGGCTGGCGTGGGTTGACCCTGGATCAGATGACGCTTCACAACGTCTTGCGATCGAGGTTGTCAGCCTGACTGCCCACGGTGAGAAGGCAATCACGTACGAGAATCGGGTCCAATCTGTACGCCAATGCCTTCTCGGCGCTAGGAGTCGAGGGCGTCTTCGATGCGCTTGCGGGCCCCCGCCAGGTGCTCCTCGCACCGCTTGGCCAGCGCCTCGCCGCGCTCCCAGAGCGCCAGCGAGGTATCCAGATCCAGGCCGCCCTGTTCGAGCTGTTGCACGACGTCGATCAGCTCGGCGCGCGCCTCCTCGTAGCCAAGTTCGGCGGGGTTGGTCATGACGTCTCTCCTGTAACGGTCGCGGTCACGGCACCATCGGAAACCCGTACGCGTAGCGATGCCCCGGCCGGCGCATCGGCCACCGTTCGCAGCACCTCCACCGTGCCATCGTCGCGCACGCGCTGCACCACCGAGTATCCGCGAGCCAGGGTGGCGGCCGGACCCAGTGTGGCCAATTGGGCCGCCAGATGCCCAACCCGTTGTGATTCGGATTCCACCAGCCGACGCATGTCCCGGCGTAATGCCGTTCGCGCGACGGAGATTTCGTCCTGACGTGTTGTCAGCATCCGGAGCGGATCGGCCAGCACCGGGCGGCTGCGTACTTGGTCGAGCCCCCGCTGCTCGCGCTGCACCCAGTTGCGCAACGCCTGCGCCGATCTGCGTCGCAGGTCCAGTATCAGCGCCTGCTCGGCCGCCGCATCGGGCACCAGTTTCTTGGCGGCATCGGTGGGTGTCGCCGCGCGCAGATCGGCAACCAGATCGGACAACGGGTTATCGGGCTCATGCCCGATGGCACTCACCACTGGGGTGCGGCAAGCTGAAATCACGCGGCACAGCGTTTCATCGGAGAACGGCAGTAGGTCCTCCACACTGCCGCCGCCGCGCGCCAGCACGATCACGTCCACCGACGGGTCGGCATCCAAAGCCTTTAGGGCGGAGACGATCTCGGCCACCGCATGCGGACCCTGCACCGGCGTGTTGCGCACTTCGAATTGCACTGCGGGCCAACGTGCCGAAGCTACGGAGAGGACGTCGTGCTCGGCGGCGCTCGCCCGTCCGGTGATCAGCCCGATCCGGGTCGGCAGAAAAGGAACCGGGCGCTTGAGTCGTGGGTCGAACAAGCCCTCGGCATCGAGCAGCTGACGCAGCCGTGCGATGCGCGCCAACAGCTCGCCGATGCCGACCGCACGAATTTCGCTGAGCCGCAATGAGAACGATCCGCGCACCGTGTAGAAGGTCGGCTTACCGCAGACCACCACCTGAGTGCCTTCGGTCAGTTTCACCGGGGCATTGCGCACCATGTCGGGCGGACACGTCACCGTCAGCGACATGTCGGCGGCCGGGTCGCGCAGCACCATGAACACGGTCTTGCTGCCGGGCCTGACGTCGATCTGGGTCAGCTGACCTTCCACCCACACCTGGCCCAGACGGTCAATCCACTTAGCCACCCGGGTAGCGACAGCCCTAACCGGCCAAGGGTTTTCGGGGCTTGTACCCGGATCAGCCACGGGCAGCGGCGCGGGTGATCCTGTTCGCGAGCAACGTTTGATACGGGGCCCGCGACTTGTGGGCATCTTCGTAGGCAAGCAATGTCTCCAGCTCGCCGATGGACAGCGACTGCAGCCGCGCGCGCAGCTGGGCCAGTGTCAGGTCGTGGTACCCGAGCTCGACGATCACATCGGGGGCGTTCGGATCCTCGGCCTCAACAGCCGCCGGCGCCTTTTTGGCGGCAGCCTTTTTCGCCGGTGCCTTACGTGGTGCGGCCTTCTTCGCAACCGGCTCGGGCTCCTCGGCCGCGGACGGCGCCTCAGCCGCGGAGGGCGCCGACGGCTCGGACGAGTACAGCGCGAACCTTCCCTGCGTCATCCGCTCTGCCGCGTCCTCGTAGACAGCGGTGGCCTGCGTCTCATCGAGCTCGCCGACGAAGGAGACATCGAGCTCGTCGTCATCCTCGTCGAAGGTCGCCCACTCCGGCTGCTCGTCGGTGGGCGGGAAGATGTTCTCCCAGGTCTCGTCGCCCTTGATGGCCAGCTCGGTGACAGTCTGCTGGAACCGCATGAAGTTCTGTACGGCCTGGCTGGCCGCCGTCATGGGGTAGGTCAGCACCGTCTGCGGCAGCTTGCGGGTCTCTTCGAGAACGGTCGCGGCAACACCGAGAACTAGCCGGACGCCAAACGGAGGACGAATCATAGGTTCAAGCTTGCCTTACATCGGTCGTGCAGCGAAAGGCTGGGCCGTAAGCTGGTGACTATGGCAGCAGTCGATATGGGCACTCCGGGGATGGTGAGCACCGTCGTCGGCCCCTCGACCAGCAAGCGTGTGCTGCTGGCCGAGCCGCGCGGCTACTGCGCGGGCGTCGACCGTGCCGTGGAGACCGTCGAGCGGGCGCTGGAGAAGCACGGTGCCCCCGTCTACGTGCGTCACGAGATCGTGCACAACCGCTATGTGGTGGACACACTGGCCAAGGCGGGGGCAATCTTCGTCGAGGAGACCGATGAGGTCCCCGAAGGGGCGATCGTCGTGTTCTCCGCCCACGGTGTGGCTCCGACCGTGCATGTGGACGCCGCGGCGCGCAACCTGAAGACCATTGACGCCACCTGCCCGCTGGTCACCAAGGTGCACCAGGAGGCCAAGCGCTTCGCCCGCGACGACTACGACATTCTGCTCATCGGTCACGAGGGCCATGAGGAGGTTGTCGGCACCGCTGGTGAGGCCCCGGACCACGTGCAGCTGGTCGACGGTCCCGGCTCGGTGGACAACGTCACCGTGCGTGACGAGAACAAGGTCATCTGGCTGTCCCAGACAACGCTGAGCGTCGACGAGACCATGGAGACGGTGCAGCGGCTGCGGGAGCGTTTCCCGACGCTGCAGGACCCGCCGAGCGACGATATCTGCTACGCCACCCAGAACCGTCAGGTCGCGGTCAAGGCGATGGCTCCCGAGTGCGAGCTCGTGATTGTCGTCGGGTCGCGTAACTCGTCGAACTCGGTGCGTCTGGTGGAAGTGGCGCTGGGCGCGGGTTCCGACGCCTCGTACCTGGTGGACTACGCCGAAGATATCGACCCGGCCTGGCTCCAGGACGTGACGACGGTTGGCGTCACCTCGGGCGCTTCCGTACCGGAAGTGCTGGTGCGCGGCGTGTTGGAACGGCTCGCCGAGCACGGATATGGCGATGTACAGCCTGTCACCACGGCCAACGAGACATTGGTGTTCTCCCTGCCGCGCGAGCTGCGGGCATCACGGCGCTAGTTAGCGGTCGTAATCCCGCGAGTCGTCGCGACGCCGACGGACCGGCGGCTCGGCTGATCTAGATGGACGACCAGCCCTAGGGTCCTCCGACCTGGCCGGTCTTCCTGCACGCGGGTCATCCAACCTCGACGGTCTTCCCGCCCTCGGGTCTTCCGACCTGGGGGGTCTTCCTGCACGCGGGTCATCCAGCCTCGATGGTCTTCCCGCAAGCGGGTCATCCCCGCGATACCGCACCTGGGATATCGGGTGACGGGTCTGCGGCTCACGAGGCTCCCGAGTCTCCCGGTAGCGGGGCCGCTCCTCGTACTCGTCGTATTCGTCGCGGACCCGACGTGCGGGACGACGTTCGGTCCGCATCGGGCGCTCGTCTTCCCACGGGGTGCCGACCGCCGACCGCCGCGATATGGGTTCGGAATCGGGGGCCGGACGACGACGCGATCCGGTTTCGTGCCGCCCGTGCCGTGTCCGTGTGGTGGCCTCTTCGGCGCCTACCCGGCGCGACATGGTGGACTTGGCTTCGGCGTCGACCAGAGCTTGTACCCGGGTCCGCGTGGACGTCCTCGGCTTGGCGGCCTTCTGCTTGGCGGGGGCGGGCTTGGCTGTCTTTTCCCCGACGGGCTTGCTGGTAAAGATTCCCCAGTACCAGCGCACCACCCCGACGATAAGCACGCCCAGGGCGGTACTGATCATCAGCGGGAATCGTTCGATCAGCGGATATCCAATGGTGATTGCCGTGGACTTTCCACCGGACAGTGGTGCCTTCGCCATGATCATGTACGCCGCCGGAATGCTGCCGAACAAGATGAGCGGCGGTTGCACGACGGCCGTGAAAATCGACGCGTAGCGCACCGCGAGCACCGCGACGACGCATCCTGCCGCGTAACAGCCCGCGAACGCGCCGGTCAGCTTCTCGCCATTGGTCATCGCGTCAAGCGCGAATCCCAGCAGGGTGCCGCCGACGGCGATCAGGATGGCACCCCACCACGGCACACCCGGAATATCGGGGTGCGCCGACCGGTGATCGGCCTCCACCGATGAGCGGGCGCGTTGACCTGTCACATGTTGAAAGGTACCGGTGTCGGGCCGGATGTTCGGTAACGGTGCCCGTCAGCGGTCGTGTGTCAGCAGCATCTCGCCGACGGATTTGCGTCGGCCTCGGCGTACCGCGAGCGCCAGAATTCGCCCTCGGTGGGCACCGGACGGTCGGGGTGTCGGCGCCGCAGATGCTCGACGTACCGCTGGTAGTCGTGATCGCCCATCAGGGAGGTGAACCACCACACCAGGCCCCTGATCACCTTCATGTCGGGGTCCCCGCGAGTTCACGTGCTGCCCACTGTTTTTCGACGTCTTTCTCCACATCGGTGGGTAGGAAGCCGCTGGGCGCGAAGAGTGTGGAGGGCACGGCGGGATCTTCCATGACAGGCAGACCGCCAGCCCGGACTGCCCGCAGGCATGTCCAGACTCCCGCCGCAACGACCACCAACACCAACGAGGCGAAGAAAGCTGAGAGCGTCCCCTGCACAAACGTGTTCCGAATCACGGCGTCGATAGCCTCGGGCGTCTTGGCGGTTTTGAAGCTGGTCATGCCGGCGTCGCGGGCCGCGGCGTACAGCTGATGCTGCGTCCAGTACCCCACGGCCGGATCGGCGGAGAAGATCTTCTGCCAGGAGGCAGCCATGGTGACGGTCAGGTCCCAGGCCAGCGGGATCCCCGGGATCCACGCCCACTTGTACAGACCTTGCTTGACGACGATCGTCAGCACCACCGTCAGCGCGATCGCGGCCAGCAGCTGGTTGGCGATGCCGAAGAGCGGGAACAAGGTGTTGATACCGCCGAGGGGGTCGGTGACCCCCATCAGCAGGATCGATCCCCAGCCGCCGACGACGATCGCCGAGCAGATCCACGCTCCGGGGCGCCAGGAGGCGTCCTTGAAGCGGCGCAACGGCCCGCCCAGGTTCCCCAGGGAGTCCGACAGCATGAAGCGCGCGACGCGGGTGCCGGCGTCGATGGTGGTGAGGATGAACAACGCCTCGAACATGATCGCGAAGTGGTACCAGAATGCTTTGAAGCCGCTGCCGCCGAAGACGTCGGCCATGACGTGGCTGATCCCGATGGCCAGGGTGGGTGCGCCGCCGGTGCGGGAGACAATCGAGGTCTCGCCGATGTCGCGCGCGGTCTGGGTCAGCTGCTCACCGGTGATTTTCGGCCCGCTCAGCGGCAAGCTGTTGACGTAGGCGGCTGCGGTTTCGGCGGTCCCGCCGGTCGCCGCGGTGGGGGCGTTGATCGCGAAGTACAAGTGCTGGTTGAGGATCGCCGCGGTGACCAACGCCATGACCGCCACGAACGACTCGGTCAGCATGCCGCCGTAGCCGATGAATCGGGCCTGGCTTTCCTTCTCCAGCAGCTTGGGGGTGGTGCCGGAGGCGATGAGCGAGTGAAATCCCGAGAGCGCTCCGCAGGCGATGGTGATGAATAGGAACGGGAACAGCGATCCGGCGAAGGCCGGTCCGGAGCTGTTGAAGGCGAACTCGCTCACTGCGGGCAGCTGTGCCACTGGCCGGGCGATCAGGATGCCGACGGCGAGCATGGCGATGGTTCCGACCTTCATGAAGGTGGACAGGTAGTCGCGGGGCGCGAGTAGCAGCCACACCGGGAGCACCGACGCGGCGAAGCCGTAGAACATCATCAGCCACGCGATGGTGGTTTTGTCGAGGCTGAACAGCGTTTCGCCCCAGCCTGATTCGGCAACCCAGCGGCCGGAGATGATCGCGGTGAGCAGCAGCGCCACGCCGATGACGGTGACTTCGCTGACCTTCCCCGGTCGCAGGTAGCGCAGGTACACGCCCATGAACAGCGCGATGGGAATGGTCATCGCGATGGAAAACACGCCCCACGGGCTTTCGCCGAGGGCATTGACGACGACGAGGCCCAGTACCGCGATAAGGATGACCATGATGACGAAGATCGCGACCATGGCGGCCACCCCGCCGACGGTGCCCATTTCGTCGCGCGCCATCTGGCCGAGACTGCGACCGCCGCGCCGCGTCGAAATCACCAACACCAGGTAGTCCTGGACGGCCCCGGCGAGAACGACGCCGACGACAATCCAGATGATTCCGGGCAGGTACCCCATCTGGGCGGCCAGCACCGGGCCGACCAGGGGACCGGCGCCGGCGATGGCGGCGAAGTGATGGCCAAAAAGGACCCTGCGGTCGGTGGGGACGAAGTCTTTACCGTTGTCGAGAGCTTCGGCGGGGGTGGCGTGGTCGTCGCGTGGTCTGACTAGCTTGCGTTCAATCAGCCTGGCGTAGAACCGGTATGCGATGACGTAGGTGCAGATTGCGGCGACGACGAACCAAACCGCGTTGACATGCTCCCCGCGCAGCAGCGCGATCATCGTCCAGGCGAAGGCGCCCAGCAGTGCGACCAATCCCAGTACCACCCGAGTGGTGGGCGAGGGGGCACGATTGTCGATGATGCCGATGGGCGGCAGGGTGGGGTCGGTTCGCAGCAGCTCGACGCCGGGCGGGGGAGTCACATCCTGGGGCTCTACGGCGGTGGTGGCCATGCCGGTTACCTTAGGTCGCCCGCTCGTGCTGGGCCGGTACATCTACTCACTGTTCAAGTTCAGGGAAAGATCGGGGCGTTCCCTGATGCCCCTCGTGGTCCCCGCTCGTAGCGTTGATACATGACCAAAACGGCGTGGTTTGCAACGGCTTTGGACGCCATGATGGTGGTTCTTCCAGTTGCGGCGGTGGCGCTGGCGGCCGTTGCACATGCGGGCCCGCAGGGTTCCGGCGATGCCGAGACAGTGATCAGTTCCCTTGAGGCGCAGGGAAATTACGTCATCGTCAACCGTTCGGGCGATAAGCCACTGGATAAATGCGCGGTAACCCGGGTGCGGCAGGGGCCCACGATAATCCGGTACGAGCGGCCCGTCGGAGCCGATTCCAACTCGGCCCCGGCGAGCGTCCTGGACCACGGCACCTACTACGTGGACCTGAAATGTTGAGTCGCCCAGCCCGGAAAAGATCAGGGACTTCCCCGATGGGCCAGGGTGTTTCGGCGACCTAAGGTGATGTCATGACTACTGCACTGCGACGGCCCCGCGCTGGGGCGATGATCGGCGGGGTGTGCGCGGGAATCGCGCGGCGCTTCGGATGGGACGTCACGATCGTCAGGGTGCTCACGGTCGCATCGATCCTGCTTCCCGGGCCGCAGGTGCTTGCCTACCTGGTGTTATGGGTGTTCATTCCGCGAGAACGATAAATACGTCCGCTCGCCGGAAGTTAATTTTTCGTAACCAACGGGTGTATGAGGGTCGGCAACCAGGCTAACCGTGGGTTAGTGTGCGGTCATGCGACGGTACGACTACCCCCTACGGGTTATCGCGCTGGGCCTTATCGCCGGTGTGCTGTGCTTCGTGGTGGTGAACCCGGGAAGTGTTGTGGGCCATCCCGCGTCGATGGCGTCGGTGCATGCCCTCGACCAGGAGGAAGCGAGCGCCGCACCGGCGGACGCACCACAGGTTGACGCCTTCGCGCAGGTCGTGCAGATCGCCAAGATGTGTCGGGGGATCCTCGTCGGGGCAATGCTGCTGGTGTCGGGGTTCGTGCTGCGTTATGTACTGCTCACCGCGACGCGGGGATCGTCTGTGCTGCAACGAATTGTCGGCAACGGGGGTCGTGTGGTGTTGCTCAAGGGCTGTGTGAATAGGTGCTGACAGGGCCGGTGTGATCCGTCCCTATCAGTCATGCCGCGGGTAACGCGGTTTCATCCAGGAGCATCCATGAACGTTCGTTACGCAGGTTTGGCACTCATAGTCGCGGGCGCGCTGCTCGCGGCACCGCCGGCGCACGCCGCTCCCGATGGAGACAGCGCCGCCGATGTGATCGCCGACCTGGAGTCGCGCGGCAACATCGTGATCGTCAACCGCGTGGGCAACGGAGCCATGGCTGATTGCAAGTCGACCGCTGTACGGCAGGGGCGGTTCCTCGCGCCGGGTGCGTCGATCAATGTGCCGGGTGGAAGCTGGGGCGGTTCGATGCTGGTGAACAGCAGGGTGGTGTACGTCGACATCACCTGCTGAGCACGTCGAGCAGCACGATCGCGTGATTGTGTTGCGGGTCTTTGGCGGCATAGAGCAGCGTGACGGTGCCATGTTCGCGCTCGAGTTCATGCACAGCGTCCACGGCAGGGTTGCTGGCCAGCTCGGCGCGGTACTCCTCGGCGTAGACGGCCCAATCCTCGGGCGGGGCGTGGTGCCAGCGGACGCGCAGGTCGGGGCTTGGTGCGACGTCCTTGAACCAGAGATCGACCTGTGCGGCGGCCTTGCTGACACCGCGCGGCCAGAGGCGATCGACGAGGACGCGGTATCCGTCCGAGGGGTCGGGGGACTCGTAGATCCGCTTGGTGCGATAGGTCACCAGAGCATTGTCCGTAGACTTTCCTTCCCGTGAGCCTGAACTTGGGAATCGTTGGTCTGCCGAACGTCGGGAAGTCGACGCTGTTTAATGCGCTGACCCGCAATAACGTGCTAGCGGCCAACTACCCGTTTGCGACCATCGAACCGAACGAGGGCGTGGTGCCGCTGCCGGACCCGCGCCTGGACAAGCTGGCCGAGGTGTTCGGTTCGGCACGGACGCTGCCGGCGACCGTGACGTTCGTCGACATCGCCGGGATCGTCAAGGGCGCCTCCGAAGGCGCGGGGCTCGGGAACAAGTTCCTGGCCAACATCCGCGAATGCGATGCCATCTGCCAGGTGGTGCGGGTGTTCGCCGATGACGACGTTGTTCACGTCGACGGCCGGGTCGATCCGGCGGCCGATATCGAGGTGATCGAGACCGAGCTCATTCTCGCCGACATGCAGACGCTGGAGAAGGCGGTGCCGCGGCTGGAGAAGGAAGCCAAGACCAAGAAGGAGCGTCAGCCCCTCGCCGATGCCGCCAAGGCCGCCCAAGAGGTGCTTGACGCGGGCAACACCTTGTTCTCGACGGGGCAGGACTGGTCGGCGGTGCGCGAGCTGAACCTGATGACCACCAAGCCTTTCCTGTATGTGTTCAACGCCGACGAGGCAGTGCTGGGGGATGAGGCGCGAGTGGCGCAGCTGCGTGAGCTGGTGGCGCCGGCCGATGCGGTGTTCCTGGACGCGAAGATCGAGTCGGAGCTGCAGGAGCTGGACGAGGAGTCCGCAGCCGAGCTGTTGGAATCGATCGGGCAGACCGAGCGAGGCCTGGATGCGTTGGCGCATGCGGGTTTCCATACGTTGAAGCTGCAGACATACCTGACGGCCGGGCCAAAAGAGGCGCGGGCGTGGACGATTCATCAGGGCGATACCGCGCCGAAGGCGGCCGGCGTCATCCACACTGATTTCGAGAAGGGCTTCATCAAGGCCGAGGTGGTGTCCTACGCCGACCTCGTCGAGGCGGGTTCGATGGCCGCCGCCAAGTCGGCGGGCAAGGTGCGGATGGAAGGCAAGGAATACGTCATGGTCGACGGGGACGTGGTCGAGTTCCGCTTCAACGTGTAGTGGCAACCTGCAACGGCTCACATCAATCGGTCAAAGTATCTGTCGGTCTTAGCATTCCGTAGAAATCGTTCATACACCCCTGCTATCTCAGTCGGCGTGGATGAGATGTAGTCATGCCATACGTCCCATCGGTTGTGCGGGTAGCTGAGCAAGTTGTTGAGAGCGTTGTTGACGGCGATCCTCTGGGCACGATCGTCCTCCGCGGTGGGCCAGGACTCTGCGATGCGGCGGATCTCGTCCCGGCCAAACCCCATGAGCGTCTCGAACTCCCAGTCCTCGAAAAACGGTCCGCTGACAGTCGCCCATAGACACTCGAGGATGACGCCGGCGTCTCGCGCGTTCTCGACCATGAGGCGCACCCTAGCCTTAGGTAAGCAGGCTTGCGTTTGGTCTGGGGTAACGACCTAGGTTGTGGATGTTGATCGGCTGCGCAATCTGGTGGAGTTCCGTTTCAATGCCTGACCTGGGTGTTAATCTGAGTCACGTGGCGACGGTGTCTGCCACGTTCTGCGCTTCCAGGTGAACGATCACCTGAATCATTGCGGAGAGGCCTGAACTGATCAGGACATGTCCGAATGGGGTGCTGCGCCTTCTGGCGCGCCAATTCCATTGCGCCGGTACACCGATACCGGCGGACGAAAGGACATGACAGTGGCTACGAAGGACGACAAGAACCTGCGGCAGGTCCTCGACAAGATCGCGGGGATGGATGAGCCTGCGCGGGGTGTCATGCGGCGCATGCACGATGTGATCGTCGCTGCTGCACCCGATCTCAAGCCGCGTATTTGGTACGGGATGCCGGGCTATGCCAAGTCCGCGAGCAGTCCCGTCCTCGTTTTCTTCCGGAACGACGACCTGATGAGCCTTGGCGTGAGCGAAAAGGCGGCGCTCAAGCCGGCCGGAGGCCAAGACGGGCTGTTGATTCCTGCGGCCTGGTACTTCGATGGGCTCGACGATGTCACCGAGCAGCGTGTTGCCGAGATCGTCCGCGGCGCGATTGAGTGACGGGGCGAGATTCGGTCGGCCATCTTCGGGTCGGTTCAGAGGTTGCTCTGTGCCGGAATGCGGTCGAATTCCGTTTCAACGTGTAGGCGTTGAGGCTCCCACCTATGGTGATAATGGCTCTGTGTTCAGTCACGAGCGGTCGACGCGGACCGCGTTCGAAGCGAAGGTCGAAGGACTCGCGGGATTGCGGATCGAGGCTGTCGACTATTGGGACTTGCAAACCGAAGAGCCTGAGCCCGCTCAGTGGGACTACGGCGATTGGCATCACGCTGTGATGGGCGTCCAGTTGACGACTGATTCGGGGCCTCGCACGATCACGTGGACCAACGCCTTTCACCCCCACGGTGTCGAGGTCTTTAACGAGCCGATCCAGTGCCTGTTCGTTGGTGAGAGCGGGTGCGAGCGCAACGGACCGATTGGGATGTCGCGGTGGCAGCCGCTGGTTGGGCAACCAATACGGCGGGCGGTCCCGATATGGGAGAGCATTGAATTGGGGCCGGCGACTGATCGGCGTGGTTGCGTTGTCGGTGCGCCGAGAGTGGTCGAGGTGCCGGCTGCCGTCCGCGTAGATTTTGCCTCGGCTGCGGTGTGGTTCGTGGCCGCGATTCCCAAGCCGCATTCGGTAGACGACGTGGTCATGTTCGGCGACGAAATCATGGTCGTCTTCTCTGCCGACAAGATGCGGGCGATCGGGTTCGAAGATCCGACGATTGCGTCATAGGGCGACGACTCCAGCATCGTCGGCGTCGTGGCCAACCGCCGCGTACGTTCAACGTATGGGCCTGAAAGTCATACGGGACAGCGACCCATGGGAATCGCGGGATCTCGAGCTCTTGCATCACGCAGTGCTTGATGAGATGAAGACGACGAACGCCTTCCATGAATTTGGGCTGTCAGAACAGATAATGAAGACGCTGTCCTGGGCGGTCACTACTCGGATCGACTATGCGTTTGCGGTCAAGTGGTCACCAGACTGGGTGGCACATGGCCGGCCGCATACCTGGCGAGACGAGCAGGGCTGGCATGCCCGCTGCAATGAGTGCCTCGCGGAAAACGTCTCCGCGCAAGCCGAAGATGAGGTCGTGGCGTGGTTTGACGATCACTCCAGCCAAGAACATCCGTCAACATGACAGACGCCGTCTCCTCGCGCCTTCGTCGGAGGGTCGTGCGCGACTTCCCTGACCCCGAAACCGCGGCAGAGGGGATTCGACTCGTTGGAGGCGCTTCGAATTCGGAACGCATACAAGCAGCGATCGTTTTCGCAGCTGATGGCAATCAGCGGTGGATTCAAGACGGAGTCGAACTGGCTGCTTTGGACTATCGCGACGTATTAGTCAATGGGCGATTGGCGGGCGGCGACTGGGTTGTGCAGCTTGATCGTCAACTGGGGCCGTAGTGGCAGGGGTGCGTGCAGTCCTCTGCCGCTTGGGAATTGACGTCACTCGTAGAACTGGACGAGGCAGAATTCGTGTCTCTCGGGATCGAGCATGACGAGCACAACGCCTTCGTCATAGTCGTGACGTTCACCCGACCAGGATCCTCCGAGGCTTTCGACCTGCGCGCGAGCGGCCTCGATGTCGTCGACGTCGACATCGAGGTGCAACCGCACCTTTGAAGTCTTCGGCTCCGGTACCCGCTGAAAGGTAAGTCGGGGTTGGCTGCCCGTTCGTGAGCCCAACGTTGCCCAGTCCGGATCGTCGCCGTGTTCGGTAGAGGGCGCAAGGTCGAGCAGCGCACCCCAGAACAACGCGAGCCGCGTGGGATCCGTGCAGTCAATGGTGAGTCCGAACCAACGATTCGCCACTCGAGCATTGTCGCTCATAGGCGGGCACTTGTTTGTGTCCTAAGAAATCGCCAGCGTGTCAGTCTTGCACGTAGGACACCACGGTCATCATTCCGGTCTCGCCGTGATAGATGTTGTGGCAGTGAGTAAGCCACTGTCCGGGGTTATCGGCGTCGAAGTCCACCTCGACGGTTTTCATCGGGGCGACGAGGACGGTGTCCTTCCTGGCGCGGTGACCGCCCTTGGCGTCGCGCACCGCGAAGGTGTGCCCATGCAGATGCATGGGGTGGAACATCATCGAGTCGTTGATGAACCGCAGACGCGCCCGCTGCCCTTCGCGCACGGGCAGGCCATCGCGCGGATCGTAGGTCTTGCCGTTGATGGTCCACGTGTACTTGCCGACGGGCCCGGCCAACCGCACGTCATGCGTGACGTCGGGGTTGCGCTGCTGAAGTTGAACCTCGGGGGTGGCGGTCAGCGTCGAAGTATCCAGTGGCACTTGGGACTTCATCAGCATGGCGGCGTCCTGCGCACGCCCGAGTACCGGGGTGTCACCTGAACGCAGAATCAATTGCGCAAAGCCATCTTTCCCTTCGGGCACGGCCACAAGCGGCACCGACGCAGCCGGGATGGTGACGACGGCATCGACGCGCTCGCCCATAGTGACCAGGATGGTGTCGGCCTTGTACGGCTGCACCGGGAAGCCATCGGTGTGGGTGACGGTCATGGGAACGCCGGGGATACTGACCCGGAACGCCGTGTCGCCACCGGCGTTGATGATGCGCAACCGCACGCGTTGTCCGGCGCGGTAGGTGACCGTCTGTGGATCGGCGGCCACCCGGCCATTGGCCAGATAGTACGGATACTTCACGTCGCCGCTGTCCATGCCGAGCGGCGCCGTCGGGTCGACTCGCATGCCTCCCATGGAGTGATCCATCGGTGGCATTCCCTTGGTGCGCAACTCCTCCAGGACTCGATCGGGATCGGTGCCGGTGCCGTCGATCCAGTCGTCGAGGGCCACCACGAGTTCCTCGTCGTACTGGCCGCCGTCATCGGGATCCTCGATGATCAGCGGTGCGTAGAGCCCGCGATCGATCTGCGTCCCGACGTGGGGGTGGAACCAGTACGTGCCCGGGTGCGGCACCGCGAACTCGTAGTCGAACGTTCCCGTCGGTGGGATCTCCGGTTGGGTGAGGCCAGGTACGCCGTCCATGTCGTTGCGCAGCGCGAGGCCATGCCAATGCACCGTGGTGGGTGCCGGGAGATTGTTGACTGTTTGCACGCGAAGTATTTCTCCCTTGCGCACGCGGATCTCGTGCCCGGGTACCCGTCCGCCGTATGCCCATGTCGACGCGGGCGTTCCAGCGAGGTCGATTTGAGTGGGGCCGGCATTCAAGGTGAATTGTCGGATCTGTGCCGACGGGCCGCGTCGGGCCGCCTCTGCCGCCGCGACTCGCGGAGAGTCGGCAGTAACGCGTTGTGGTGTAGCAGTTCCCGTGGAGTTCCTGGTGCACGATGCGACGAATCCCGCCGCGGCCACTGTCATACCGAGCCGCAGTAGCTCGCGCCGGCCAATCATTGGTCGGATTCCAGACGCCATTGTTCCTCCTGAACCGGGATGTCGAAGACCCTCTATATATACCCCGTAGGGGTATATATAGGCAATTGCATGCTAGCGTCGGCATGTGTTGCCGTCCAATGGTGAACTGCAACCGGTGTGGCGGGGCTACGTCGCGTCGGATGTCCGTACGCGGGCTGTGGTGACGTGCTGAACGTCGCCCGCCTGCCGCGGTGGGTCGCTCTGGTCATCGCAGGCGTGATCGCCGCCCCCGTTCTTCATTGCACAGTCGCCACAGGCGCGGTGTCGCATGACTCTGTAGGTGTCATCGCAGACGCATTCCGCATGCCGTGGGCCACGGCATATCGCCTGTCTGCCAGTGAAGTCTTCGCCGCGCTAAGTGCGGCACAAACGTAGGGAATCGCATGTACGGACGCAGCATTTTCCACCGCATCGGCGGCCTCTGCGTGGCTGCCGCAACTGCCGGTGTCATCGCCGCTGTCGGCGCTCCGATCGCCGACGCTGGCCCCAAGAACCTTGGAGATGCCGAGGTCGTCGTCACCTCGCTGAAGGCCAGGGGCGACAAGGTTGTCATCAACCGCCGCGGCAGCGCGCCGTTGACCGAATGCATCGCGACCTCGGTGCGTGAGGGGCGGTCGGAGTATCGCTGGCAGCGCGTGCGTGGGGCCGACCCGACGAGTCCATTGGTGCAGGTGCTGGATTACCGGGTGATGCATGTCAGTGTTGAGTGCTGACCTCGGTTAGGTAGCGATCAGGTCACATACCCCGTGAGGGTATGCGAAACCGTGCTAGCCTGGCTCCATGCTGACCAGGGTGCGCCGTACGCGTGGCCAGGGTCGACTGTGGCTTGTTGCGGTATTGGTCGGGATCGTCGCGAGTCTGCCGATCCTGCATTGCGTCTCGGGTAGCGCTAGTGCCGCCCCCGCCCCGCATCATCAGGCGACGCATGCCGCACTCGTTGGGCACGGTCCGTCGGCCATCCATGCGCACCTCGACAATGCGGTGCATCAGATGTCATGCCAGACCGTGGACGGGCTGGTCGCGCTGACCCGAGGCCACAACCCGCTGCGGGTTCTCATTGTGCTGGCGGCGTTGGCGCTCGCCACGTTGGTGTTCCAGCCGGTGGCCGCACATCTCTCCCGCGGGCCGCCGCTACCCGTCGGCTATCAGGCGGCCCGGACGGGCCGCGACATACTCTCCAATCTCTGCGTCCTTCGGCGCTGATCGGCTCTTTGGGCCAAGCGGAGTTCCGCCATGCCCACACATGCCGTCATCAGCTTCCCGGCCGCCTCATGCGGCCCTCACGCAGGGATCCTTCATGAATAACAGCATTGCTCTGTCATCTCGCCGTAGCTGCACCCATCTGGGGCCGCGGTTCCACGACCCCAACACCTTGGTGGGCAACACCCCGGTGCTGTGGGTGGCCGAACCGTTTTCGGGGCCCGATACGGGCTTCTGGGCAAAACTCGAAGCCCACAACCCCAACGGTATGAAAGACCGCCCCGCCCTGTACATGATCGAGCAAGCCAGGACGCGCGGCGACCTCAAGCCCGGCGCCATGATCGTCGAATCCACCAGTGGAACACTTGGTTTGGGGCTGGCACTGGCCGGAATCATCTATCGCCATCCGGTCACTCTCGTCTGCGATCCGGGTTTGGAGCCCATCATCGTGCAGATGCTGACGGCCTATGGTGCGCGCGTGGACATCGTCGCCGAGCCACATCCGGTCGGCGGATGGCAGCAGGCGCGCAAGGATCGCGTCGCCGAAATTCTTTCCGTCGAAACCGATTCATGGTGCCCCGACCAGTACCAGAATCCCGACAACGTCGAAGCCTACCGAGGGCTTGCCGAGGAACTGATCGACCAGTTGGGCACCGTGGACACCCTCGTCTGCTCGGTGGGCACCGGCGGACATTCCTCGGGCGTGGGACGGGTACTGCGGGAACATAATCCGGACCTACGTCTCGTGGGCGTCGACACCATCGGCTCCACCATCTTCGGTCAGCCCGCCAGCACGCGGCTGATGCGCGGCCTCGGGTCGAGCATCTATCCGGGCAATGTCGATTACAGCGCGTTCGACGAAGCTCATTGGGTCGCACCCAATGAAGCGGTTTGGGCGGCCCGGACCCTGGCCGCCAGCTATCACGCTAGCGGCGGATGGAGTGTTGGCGCCGTCGCGTTGGTCGCAGGCTGGGTGGCCCGCACGTCCGCCCCGGGTACCCGCGTCGCGGCCGTTTTCCCCGACGGCCCAATGCGCTACCACGGCACAATCTACGACGACGACTACTGCCGCGAGCACAACCTGCTGGACCGCCCGCCGGCGCAGGATCCCGATGTGATCGACGATCCGGCGGACCGAGTGGTAGACCGGTGGACCAGACTGACCCGTGTGGTGGACCCCATAGGACGGACGGCGTGATCCAGACGTTCCGGCAGTTCCGGACTTTCGATCGGCCCAGCCAGGTGTTGATGGTGAACCAATTTGCCATCAACGTCGGTTTCTACATGCTGATGCCTTACCTGGCTGGGTATCTGGCCGGGCCACTGGGTTTGGCCGCCTGGATGGTGGGGCTGGTCCTGGGTGTCCGTAACTTCTCGCAGCAGGGGATGTTCCTGGTCGGCGGAACCCTGGCCGACCGGTTCGGCTACAAGCCGCTGATCATCGCCGGATGTCTGCTGCGCACCGGTGGATTCCTGATGCTGGCCTTCGTCGGATCACTGCCGGCGATACTGATCGCCTCGGCTGCAACGGGTTTCGCGGGCGCCCTGTTCAATCCCGCGGTGCGCGCCTACCTGGCGGCGGACTCGGGTGAGCGCAGGGTGGAAGCCTTCGCCGTCTTCAACGTCTTCTATCAGGCCGGCATTCTGTTTGGCCCGATCGTCGGTCTGGCGTTGACGGCGTGGGACTTCCGGATTACCTGCGCGGTCGCCGCGGCGGTGTTCGCGATCTTGACGGTGGTTCAGCTGATGGCTCTGCCGCCAAACCGTGCCGAGCAGGAGGCGGATAGGCAGCCGGTGTTGTCCGAGTGGCGTTCGGTGGTGTCCAACAAGGCTTTCCTGCTGTTTTCGGGCGCCATGATCGGCTCATACGTGCTGACGTTCCAGGTGTACCTCGCATTGCCGTTCCAGGCGGCCTTACTGACGGATGACAAGAAGTCCGAAACGGTGTTGGTGACAAGCATCTTCGTCGTATCTGGTCTGGTGGCGATAGCCGGGCAACTGCGGCTCACCCGGTGGCTCTCGGCACGATTCGGTCCCAGCCGCAGCCTGGTACTCGGGATGCTGGTCATCGCCGCTGCCTTCGTGCCGTTGGCGCTGTTACCGACGGCCGGCACCGCCGGATCGGTCCTGGCGGTCGCCGCGCTGCTGTTCTCGGCGGCGCTGTTGGCCGTCGGAACCATCGCGACCTTCCCGTTCGAGATGGACACGGTGGTCACCCTGGCGCGTAACCGGCTGGTTGCCACGCACTACGGGTTGTACAACACGATCGTCGGTGTCGGCATTCTGGCCGGAAACCTCTTGACCGGCACCATCTTCGGGTACTCGCAGCAGCACGGCACGCCCGCATTGCTCTGGGTATCGTTGACCGGTGTGGGTGTGGTGTGTGCGGTCGCGCTGCTAGCGCTGCGGCGGGCGGGGATGCTCGACCAGGGCAGGGAAGTGGCGCCGGCCGCCCGTGCCTGAGTAGTTTGTGGGGGCCATGACCATCCCCGCGAAGTCCGTCAACCTTGTCAACCTCGAGAACGTTTCGAAGTCATACGGCGTCAAGCCGTTGCTCTCGAACGTCAGTCTGGGGGTGCAGGAGGGGGACCGCATCGGGGTGGTGGGTCTCAACGGCGGAGGCAAGACCACGCTGTTGGAGGTGCTCGCGGGCATCGAGCCGGCCGATCAGGGCCGCGTGAGCCGCGTCGGGGACCTGCGGCAGGCCGTCGTCACCCAGCGCGACGACCTCGACGGCGCGACGGTGTTCGATGTCGTGATCGCGCCCCTGGGTGTCGCCGAGCACGAATGGGCAGGCGACGCGCGGATCCGCTCTATTCTCGACGGTCTCGGGGTCGCGGGGCTCGGTCTGGACAGACGCGTTGATCAGCTGTCCGGCGGCCAGCGGCGCCGGGTCGGCCTCGCCGCCGCACTCGTGCGCGATCTGGACCTGCTGATCCTCGACGAGCCCACGAACCATCTGGACGTCGAAGGCGTGCAGTGGCTCGCCGAACATCTTCTGGCACGGCGCACCGCGCTAGTGGTCGTCACCCACGACCGATGGTTCCTCGACACCGTCGCCTCCCGCACCTGGGAAGTGGTCGACGGCAGCGTCGAATCCTACGAAGGCGGGTACGCCGACTGGACTTTCGCGCGTGCCGAACGTGGGCGGCAGGCGGACGCCGCGGAAGCGCGTCGCCGCAATCTCGCGCGCAAGGAGCTGGCCTGGTTGCGGCGCGGTCCGCCTGCGCGCACCTCCAAGCCCCGGTATCGGATCGAGGCGGCCGAAGCCTTGATTGCCGATGTACCGCCGCCACGAGACTCCGTGGCGCTCACCGCGTTTGCGCGCCGGCGGTTGGGACGCATCGTCATCGAGCTTGAAGATGCGACGGTGACAACGCCCGGCGGCGAGGAACTGGTACAGGACCTGACCTGGCGTTTGGCGCCCGGTGAACGCATCGGCCTGGTGGGGGTCAACGGATCCGGGAAGACGACCCTGTTGCGGGTGCTTGCCGGTGCGGTGCCCTTGGCTGCCGGGCATCGCAAGGAGGGCAAGACGGTCAGCATTGGCTGGCTGCGTCAGGAACTCGACGATCTGCCGGGCGATATCCGGATGCTCGACGCGATCGAGGAGATCGCCCTGCGAATCACGCTGGGGGACAAAGAGATGTCCGCGTCACAGGTTGCCGAGATGCTCGGTTTCAGCCCGGCACGGCAACGCACGCCGGTGGGCGACCTCTCCGGTGGCGAGCGTCGCCGGCTTCAGCTGACGCGTGTGCTTATGGCGGAGCCGAACGTACTTATTCTCGACGAGCCCACCAACGACCTGGATATCGAGACCCTGCAGCAGGTGGAGGATCTGCTGGACGGCTGGGCGGGGACATTGGTGGTGGTCAGCCACGATCGATACCTCATCGAGCGTGTCTGTGATTCCACCTGGGCGCTGTTCGGTGACGGCAAGCTGACCAACCTGCCCGGCGGCATCGAGGAGTACCTGCGCCGGCACACGCCTACGGTGACTGGCCCCTTAAAGTCCGCACCGGATCGCGGCCGCGACGGTGCGGCGCAGCGGGCCGCGCAAAAGGAACTCGGCCGGCTCGAACGGGCTGTTGCCAAGTTCGACGATCGTGAGGCGGTGCTGCATCAGCAGCTCGCACAGCACGCCACCGACCCGGACCGGGTGGTGAGCCTGACGGCCGAACTCAACGCGGTCGTCGCCGACAAGGGTGCCGCCGAAGTGCGCTGGATGGAACTCGCCGAAGAGCTTGAGTAGTTCGGCCAGGGCAGATGTCACGTCCAGTGTGCGTCTACACAGAGATTTCGGCGCTTTTCTCTGCGTGGACGCACACTCGCGGATGCGGGATCTTAAATAAAGAACGCGGGCAGTCGGTGTGACTGCCCGCGTCTGTGAACGGATGGATGAGTGAGAAACATCCGGGACTGGGCCCGGCATGCGATGCGCTACGCGCCTCGCCGATGCGTCCCCCTATGGGGTTCGCCTACCTGCCGTTATCCGGCTAGCGGGAACCACTCATCGGTCTGCTCCGAGTTGTCGCCCTCAACCAGCAGCTCGCCGCTGTAGATGGCTTCGAAGTCGATCTCGATGACCGTGGCACCGAATTCCTCGTTCGTCATGTACTGAACAGTAGGGGTCACTATTAAGAAATCATTGAGTCACGATTCGGAAAAGTCTGGCAATTTTCGGAGAGGGCATCTGCCCAGGTCATAGACCATGAACGGCCTTGCTGAATCCTTAAGAAAGCGGATTCGTGTCCTTGACAAGTACCCAGGCGGCAATCGCGGCCCCGATTCCGGCCACCACAAGCACCGTCGACGCTGCCGGCGGCCATTGTGTGCGCCCGAATCGGCCGTCCACGGAGACGCGTCCCGGCCCCAGCAGGATCACGGAAATCGCGCCCACGCCGAGCACCAACGGCATCTTGATCCAGTCCCAGTCGGGGGCAACTCCCAACCCGGTTCGCATGGAGTAGCCGTGCAGCCCCACATACAACATCGCGGCCAGTACGGCGCAGGCGCCGAAGGGAGTGAGCAGGCCGACTACCAGCATGGCGCCGCCGATCGTGTACGCGCCGACGAGCACCTGCGCCGCCAGATCCGGGTAGGAATGTGCCGGCGATCCGATGATCTGCGCGGATGGCGTGGGCCCGAATAGGGCTTCGATACCGCTCCAGCACAGCACCGCGCCCAACGCGACACGCAGGGCCAGCAGCCCAATATTGTTGCGGGTCAAGGATTCACTGTATTCACCGGTGCGCGGCACGCCGGAAGTCTATGGCACGGGCGCTAGGGTGAATTCGCTATGGCGGCGGTCACTTCCCGGTACGACGACGGCAATGACGTCCCCGGCCTACCTCCCGTGCGGATTGCGCGTGGCGACCTGACGACGATCACCGCGCTGACGGCCCTGGTGTTCGGGTGGGCGAGCAGGGGTTACGGGTACTTCTTCGACGAGGCCTACTTTGTTGTCGCGGGACGCGACCACCTGTCGTGGGGCTACTTTGACCAGCCTCCGCTGGTGCCGTTCATCGCCGGCATGGCCGACAACCTCGCGCCCGGATCGTTGTTCGTGCTGCGCCTGGCGGCGACGGCGGCGGTGGCGATCGGGACGTTGATGTGTGGGCTGATCGCCGCGGAGCTGGGCGGTGGGCGCCTGACGCAGTCGCTGTCGGCGATCGCCTATGCCACCGCCATGTTCCAGATCCTCGCCCACTGGCTGCAGACGCCGGCGATCGATCCGGCACTGTGGGCGGTGGTGTGCTGGCTGTTGGTGCGCTGGACGCGCGGCTACCGCGAAGGGCTGCCCGACGATCGGCTGCTGCTATGGGCGGGAGTCGTCACCGCGGTCAGCATGCAGACCAAGTTCCTAATTCCTGCTTTGTGGTTGGCGGTGCTGCTCGGCGCGGCGGTCCTCGGACCGCGTGCGCTGCTGCGTCGTCCGAAGCTGTGGATCGGGGCGGCGGTTGCGGTGGTGGCCACCGTCCCGACTCTCATCTGGCAGGCGACCCATGGTTGGCCGTACCTGCGGATGGTCGGCATCGTGGCGGCCGAATCCGAGCGCGGTGCGGCACTACTGGCCGGGATGCTCATCGGTTCCGCGGTCATCGGATTGGTAATGCTGCTGGCTGGGATGGTGGCGCTGTTGGCGGCGCCGTCGCTGCGGTCCTATCGGTATCTCGGCATTGCGGCGGTACTGGTCGGGGCGTTCATGTTCGCCTCCCACGGGCGTGCCTACTACGCCATGGGGTTGTATGCACTGCTGATTGCCGCGGGTGCGGTGGGCCTTTCACGGTGGCGACCGGTGCGGCCCGCAGTGCGCGGCGTCGTCTATGGACTCATCGCGCTGGTAACCGCGGCATCGGTGGTGATGGCGATCGTTCGGCTTCCGATCGTGTCCGAATCGGCTGCGGCGCGTTGGTTTTCCTGGGCCGGGGCGATGGGGCCCACCATGCTGGCCGGAGGGGATCACTCGACCGAAGGGCTGCGCCGGGTGGCCCGGGACACCTACGAGTCGATGCCGTCGGACGTGCGCGACCGCACCGCACTGGTGGCGCAGATTTATCCGATGGCCGCCGCCTACGACGTCGAGGCCGGACGTGCGGGTACCTCCCGGGCCTTCAGTTTCCACCGCGGCTACTACTACTTTGGGGCGCCGCCGGAATCGATGACGGACATGATGTACATCGGTGTCGACGACCCGGATCCCACACTTGCCCAGGGGTTCCGGGGGGTACAGCGGATCGAGCTGCTGCATGCGCCTGACGAGGACGAGGCGCATGTCTACCGGTACTACGGCAGAATTGCGCCGTGGCAACAGCTATGGGATCAGTGGCGCACCTTCTAGTAGGCACCCGATGACGGTCGAACAGATGGCGCCTCGTGACGCCCAGATGTACTGGATGTCGACGAAGATTCCGAACGACCAGTTCCTGTTGTTCTGCTTCGATGGGCCCACCGCCGGTCTCGAGGCCGTGCGGTCGACCGTGGCCGCGCGTGCTGTCCGTATCGCCGATCTGCGGGTGCGGGCCGTCGACGTTCCAGGCCACCTCGACTATCCCTACTGGGGGCCACGCGACGAATCGCATCTGCCGTTGACGGTGCATTCGCTCGCCGAACCCAGTTGGTCGGAGTGTCGATCGGCGGTCGCCGCGCTGCTGACGGGCACCGTAGATATTCGCGAAAGTCCTTGGCATCTGCATATTTTCCCGGACGTTGTGGGCGCGCCAGAGACTTCTGGTCCGGCGCTGGTGGCGGTGCTGCAGGTGTCGCACGCACTGGCCGACGGTCGACGCTCCACTGCCGCAGCGCGTGCACTGTTCGGTGCTGACGCACCTACGGGCGGCCCAGTTCCCGAGGTGCCCCCGCTGACGGTCCTGCGCGGTGTGGCGGATTTCCCGGCGAAGCTGGGACGGCTGCTGGGTGCGAGCAGGGGCGGCTATCTGGCCTATCGACGGCAGCAGGAGTTGGTCGCGGCGGGTGAGCTGGAGCCCGAACCGCAAGGCTTCCCGTTGATTTCACTCAATGCCAGGCCCGACGAGCGCCACGAGATCCGGATGATTGTGCGACCACGCGAGGAGCTTCGGGCACCCCCGGTGAGCGTGACCGTCGCCGTTGTGGCGGCGATCGGCACGGCGCTACCGCAGTACTTGCGCGATCATGGTCAGTGGGTTCCAGAGAGGCTCGGTGCCGAACTCACCGTCGCCGACTCCGGAGAATCCCTGGCCCGCAACAATTTCCGGAACGTCGGCGTCGACCTGCACTGGAACGAGCCGGACCTGCGTATCCGGGCGCAGCGAATCACCGAGGGCATCGAGAACAGACGGCGTCGGGCCGCGCATCCGGTGATGGTCGCGCAACGTGAAGGCGGTAGCGCGATGCCCGCGCCGATGATGTGGGCCGGCGTCAACGCCTTCAACGCCGATCTCATGCCGCCGACCGTCGCCGGTAACACCGTGGTGTCGAGCGTGGTCAGGGGCGCCGCCGACCTGACGCTGGCGGGTGGACGAGTGGTGTTCACCGCCGGGTTCCCCGCACTGTCGCCGGTGATGGGCCTGACGCACGGGGTGCACGGGATCGGCGACACGGTGACGGTGAGCGTGCACACCAGCGCGGCGGTGATGCCCGATATCGATCATTACGAGAGCCTGCTGGCCGAGGCACTGGATACGGTGTCTCGCGGCTTGCGATGAGTTTTCTGGTCGGCGCCGGTCGATACCGATATGCCAACGATTATCCCGTGTCTCTGGTTCGACACCCAGGCCGAAGAGGCCGCCACGTTCTATGTGTCCGTGTTTCCGAACTCTCGGATTCTCGAAGTCACTCATTACGGGCCGAACACTCCTCAGCTGGAGGGCATGGTGCTCACCGTCGAATTCGAACTCGATGGGCAGCGCTACACCGCCCTCAACGGTGGGCCGCAGTTCACCTTCGATGAGGCGATCTCACTGCAGATCGACTGTGAATCGCAGGAGGAAGTTGACCGCTACTGGGATGCGCTGACCGCAGATGGGGGAGAGGAGTCCCAATGCGGTTGGCTCAAGGACAAATTCGGGGTCTCCTGGCAGGTCGTTCCGCGTGAGCTGATCGACCTGTTGTTCCACTCCGATCCCGTCACCGGCAATGCGGCGATGCAGGCCATGATGGGTATGCGCAAGCTCGACCTGGTGGTAGCGCGGGAGGCGGTGGCCGCCGCTAAGGCGTGATTGCGGGGCTTCATACACTTGGTGTGTGGCTGTCGAGGGTTGCATCGGGTACACGCGCGGTTGTCGCTGTCCGAAATGCACCAGGCATCGGAGACGGCGCGAGGACCGACTTGCCCAGGCCGAACAGCAGGCCGTCGACGAGCGAGCTGAGCGCCGCACACAACTGCGGGATGAACTCACCAGCACAAGGCCCGGCAGTTCCGAATCCGGCCGCGTTGCGCAGTCGCTGAACTATCGGCGCGAACTGGAACAGGAAAGGTCTCGCGTTCTGCAGATGCAGGGGCAGATCAGCGCGCTGCGGCAGATGGCGGTGCAACACTCACCGGGTGCGGAGAGCACCGAGTTGGCGTTGCTTCAGATGCGCCAGCTCCATGAGCTATTGGAGCAGCACCGCGACCAGCTGCGCGAGCTGCTGAACGGCAATGCTGCCGACGATCTGCCGCCGACGACCGACGGATAGTTACTGCGGCCCGAGTCCGTGCGCATAGTGTGCACGTAGCCAACAGACGTCTGGGGAGGGTCCATGAGCGGCGACAAATCTGGGGAGCCGGCGATCGAAGGGGCGGCAGAAGGCGAGCCCGATGCGACGCCGAGCTCAGCCGATCAGACCGGATCTCGTCGCACAGAGGCAGATGACGCGGGGCCGTCGTTGGTTCGCCGGTCGGTCGCCGGTCTCGGTGTTGGGTTTGCCGCGGCAGCGGCGATAGCTGCGATTGTTTTGATGATCCTGGCGATCGTACTTCGGCCGGCGACCGACTTGATCTCTGCGCGAACAACATTGGCATCATGGCTGGTTCTAGTCGCTGCTGCGGTTGTGTTGGTCGGAACGGCGGCTCGGCCGAAGCTGAGAACCGGTGGGCGTTCGACACTAGCCGGAGTAGTCGGCGTCGAGATGATAGTCGTAGCGGCTGTTGTGGTTCCGCTCTGGCTCGGCGGATTCTTTGACGATCTGGGGATATCTCGTTTTGTTGATACCACTGGAGTCACGGTTCTTTGGCGAGCGGCGATCCTGACAGTGCTATCAGCCGTGGTGATAGGCGCTGCGGTTGCGCTCTTCAAACACAAGGTGCCGCTTTACGCGGTGATCAGCGCTTTTGTCGTAGCGGTACTTGTGATTTCAGCGGTGTGTTGCTGGGCTACCGAAAGGTATCGTTCCAGTGTTTGGTACCCGAGTCTGACCGCGATAGCGGCGACGCCGGCGGCGGTGCCCGACGCGCTGGGAGTCGTCCGTTACAAGCTACGACCCGAACTTGGCCCACGGGCCGCCAGCACCGACACCGCGGACATTTACCCAGTAGGCAACGGATTTGTGACCTACGAGGACAACGAAGTGGTCGCCTACGACGGCCCCACCGGGGTAGTGCGTTGGCGTGCGACAGGCTTCGGCACCTTGGAGTCGGACGCAGGTCATTCGATGCTGCGGAGCGTCAACGTCGCGTGGCGAGATCGCGACGACAGGGTCGGCATTGTCGTGTTGCTGGTTGGTGGCGGCCTGGTCGCGCTGGATGGAAGTTCCGGAAAAGTGTTGTGGCGTAGACAATATGACGGCGACTATCCTAAGGTCACCGGTTGGGTTGATGCCCTGGCCATCGCGACACGAATCTCAACAGGCCCGGTGGACGACAAGACCCGTCTGGATTCTCTCGACCCTCGGACGGGCCAGGTGCGTTGGAGCAGGGAGCTCTCTTGCAGTACAAACCTTTCGGAGGGCGTGTCCGGACAATTCATTTCAAACGAATGTGGCAGCAGGCAATCGTCACTTGTCGATGCGTATACCGGAAACATCCTCGGTGAGACCGATCACGGGTGGCTCGACGTTTCGGCCGATAATGATGTGTACGTGACCGAGCCTGCAACTGTATACAAGTGGCCGGATGCGAAAGATGTGACGTCCGTGATTGATTCGACCGGTCATGTCATCGACAAAATCACGGGCGCGATCCCGGTCGGCCGAGCCTTTGACGGTTATCTGCTACTCAGCACCGTTGGTCAGATACCAGTCCTGCGGAACTACCGCACGCACGAATCCGCACCGCTACGTCTTGCGCCATTCCGTGATCCTTACTTCACCGACGCAGCCTGGTTGCAGCATCGGTTGGTGATCAACACTGGGCGCCGCGCCGCGGGCGATCCGATGCCGCTGCACGTGTTGGACCCGGCCCGCGTCGACGCAGAGCCCATCACCTCGCCGTCGCCGTGTGGCGCGAACCGGGCGGTTGAGCAGATCAAGGCGGTCCCCGGTGCCGTGGTGGCCTCTTGTGGCGGTGGCGACGACGTGGCTCCCCTAATCGTGGGTCTCACCAGCCCCGGGTAGCGGCGGTGCGTTGCAGGGTATCTTGCCGCCGTTACGGTTCGCCGAAGGTGTTGCGCGGCTGGTACGCCCGCTGCAGGTGGGCGAGGAGTTCTGGCACGAGTCGGGTGCCGATGTCGTTGAGCGTGTATCGCGCGACGTTGTCGAGGGTGTGCGCGTTGTTAAGATGGCTAGTGGTGGAGCTTTCGGCATAGGCCCCGAGGTCGGTGAAGATAATCCACAATTGGTGGCGGGTGAGGTCTTCGGTGGTTTCGCTGATTTTGGTGAACACCTCGTCCGCTAGGTCGGCGGGCAGCGGCAGCGTTATCTCGGGGTAGCCATCCCAGAATTCGGCGGCGACGCGGTGGATGCGTTTGAGCCAGAGCATGGCTTCATCCAATGTGGGTGCCAATGTGCCTGCCATGCGTGCGGTTTCGCGCGGCGCGAGCTGGCCGAGCATATCGATGGCGTCATGCCGATCCGACATCTCTGTTACTTCTCGTCGCCGAAGTCGACGTCCCAGCCCATGGACTTGTAGCGGCGTTTCTCTGATTCACGGCGCTGCTTCTCGGCGCGTTCGTGTTCGGTCCAGTCGCCGATGACGCCGGGGGAGGCCGGAGGCAGGTCGCCGAACAGCTCATTGCCGTTGTCCCAGTTGATCAGGAATTCGGGTGTCTGGTGTTCGTCATCCTCTTCGCCCTTGCCGCCGCGGCCGTGTGCGCCCGCGCCGCCCATCATGCCCATGCCACCCATGCCCACACCGCCGCCGCGGACTCCGGCGCCGCCGATGCCGGCCGCGTTGGTGCCGGGGCCGCCGGTTCCCGCTCCGGGGATGCCCGCGCCGCCACGCAGCGAGCCCGGGCCTCCACTGAGAGTTCCTGTGCCCGAACCTGTTCCGGTCGGAGAGTGGTAGCCCGCCGCGGTCGTGGAGCCCAGCGGCAAGCCTGTTCCGGTCTTGTCGGTGCCGGTACCTAAGCCGCTGAGGGCATTGCCGAGTCCGCCGCCAGAGCCTCCGCCGCCTTGTGGGGCGCCGCCACCCGAACCTCCGCCTTGGCCTTGGCCGCCACCCTGGCCCTGGCCTTGCCCACTCGGGTTTCCCGAGCCTTCGTTGAAGGCAGGCCTGGTGTTCTTGTCGGCGAGCTTGCTTGGATCGCTTGGGTTTTGGCTGCCGCTGCCGTTCGGGCTCCCGGTGTTGTTGCTGACGTTCTGAATACCGTTTTCGGGACGGTTCTCCTGCTGAGGAAGGGTGATATTCCCCGGGTTGTGAGCCTTTGGCGGCTGAAGGTCAGTGACCTGGCTGCCCTCACGCACGACGGGGTCGCTGAAGAGACTGACGATTTGGCTGCGGGCGTACTTTGCATCGTCGTCCTTAAGCTGAGCGATCTTGGCGTCAGACATGCCGGACTTCTTTTTGATCGCAACATCGGTCTCGCTCATGGGCGGCTCAATGTGTGACTTCGCGGTGCTCATCGCATCGGCCAACGGCGGCATGTTGCTGGCCAAGCGCCTGATGTAGATGGTGGCTTGTTCTGAGGCTCGGAAGTATTCAGACATCTTGGACTGCAACGTGAGCGCGGCCTCGCCCTGCCAGTCCTGAATCAGCATGCCCTGCACTTTCCCGCCGAGAGCCTGCATGATCTCACTCAGCTGCTGAGCAATGCCGTTGATCGATTCCTGGGCGGTGTTCGGGCTTCCACTCTGGAATGCCTGGGCTGCGTTGTAGACCGACTGGTGGTCGTGGCCTTCCCAGGACTCCTTTTGGATCTGCTTCCCCATGATTTTCTCCTCCTGAAAACTGTTGGGCCTAAGGTATTTTCGGCTCGATCTGCGTCATGATGCGCAGCGCGAGCGGGCACTGGTCCAGTCTCTGTCTGGTCTCGTCCAGGTTGAGGTCAACTTGAACAGTGGCGAGAGCTTGTTGCGACGGAACGACGATGGTGCAGCTCATCCCATCCTTGTCGTGTAGCAGCCATCCCGATTGCGAACCAATGGTGACGATCTCGTGACGATCCCACCTGTCCTTGGGCTGCTCGAACTGAGAAATGGATCCGTCAACCGCATACACTTTGATGCCCCACTTGGGTCCGTCCCAGATGCAACCGCGAACATTCTGGCCAAATGCTGTGGTGTGCGCGTCGCGCTTTCCGGGGTTGACCCCCCACGTCACAACATCGGCGTCAGTGATCGCCGTGCACGCGTCGAAGCTGGTTCCCTTTACCGGGTTGCTGTTAGCGACCGTTGTTGTAGTGGGGGACGTGCTGTCTGGCGAAGCGGACGAACTCGCTGAGGTCGCCGCGGATCCAGCAGTTGGTGTGCCTTCGATACCGCCCTGAGTGCAGCCGGACAGCAACAGTATGGACATGGCCGACACGGCCGCCGACAACCTCATCGATTGATTCCCTTATCCATATGTCGGTGTCGGATAGGCCCGGTGTAGCCCATTTTCGTCGAGGTTGTTGTCGAGCGACTTGAACGAGCCCGTGCTCTGGTGTTCGGTGTTGTCGTACTCGTTCTGCGCGACCGCTGCCCACTCGGCCCAAGTCCGCACGGTGTCGATGTGGGCGTCGATCACTGCGGCGACAGAGGCTGAATCGCCAGTTACCAACTCAGTTAGCGCCTTGTTCCAGGAAGTGCCTTCGGCGCATGCGCCCATGCCGAGGTCAAGGGCGAAGGAGGCTGCTTGGCTCCGCAATTCCTCTAACTTATCGACGGTTGCCTTGAACTCTTGCGAAACCTTCGTTGCTGCTCCGGGCGCTAGGTGCAGCTTCTGCATTTCGAGCCCTGAATCTCCAGGCATGGATGCTTCCCCTCGCTGGTCACACGGACAGGTTTGTCCTATATACACCTCAGACGTCGGTTGGCCCGATTTGGTTCCATCTTTTCTGAAAGATTTCGCTGCGCCGCGGGTATGAGCACGTCACAACCGGTCTGTGGCATGAACCGGCCGCGCCGTCAGGGTATTTTCGGCTGGATCTGCGTCATGATCCGCAGGGCGAGTGGGCATTGGTCGTAGTGCTTCCGAGTCAGATCTAGTTTGAGATCGACTTGCACGGCCGCGATGGCCTGCTGGGACGGGATTCCGACGGAGCAAGCAATCCAACTCTTGTCATGCAGTAGCCAGCCGGAGCGCGACCCGATTTGCACTGGTTCTTGTCGGTCGAACCGACTGTTGGGTTGCTCTAGTTGCGCTAGTGACCCATCAACGGCGTACACCTTGACAAACCAATCTGGCCCACCCCAGACACACCCACGGACTCGTTGGCCGAACGCGGTGGTGTGTGCGTCGCGCTTGTTGGCGGGGTCGACATTCCACGTCGCAACGTCGGCGTCGGTTATCGCGGCACACGCGTCGAAGGTGGTTCCTTTGACTGGGTCGCTGTCCGCGCTTGTTGTCGTCGTTGTAGTGGCGGGGGCAGATGATGAAGACGAGTAGGCACTGATTCCGCTGGATTCGGGGGTTGGCGTGCCTTGAATACCGTCATGCGTGCACCCCGAAAGCAGCACAGTCGTTGTCGAAACGATAAGTACGGCAGCTTGTCTCACGATTGCCATGTTCCCCTCCGGAGTCTGCGGGACCAATCTATCTGACCTTGGACACGCCAGGGGCTTTAGGTGCCTGCTGCCGGCCAGCCGGGGTCGGCGGGCAGGGTGGGGAAGTCGGTCCTCGGGTGTTCGCCGGTGACGAGGAACTTGCGCCGTTCGTAGGAGTCGGGCGCTTTATCACGGCACGCAAGCTGATCGTGGCCATAGTCTGCTCTAGGCCATGCGTTGGGTTCGTCAGGATATAGCTCTGTTGGTAGGTGAATCGCGCTGCGAATCCTCCACCCGCCGAATACATCTACGGTGGGATTGGGTGCATCGCCGCGTTGGGGTATGGCGGTGTGACCTGCTTCCGATGGTGGAGGCGGTGTGAGCGTGATTCGTACGGGCATGGTTCCGGTCAGTGGATCTGCAGTATCTGGTAGTTCAGGGGGCAGCCGGTGTGGGTACCGGTATTGGTTGTCGGGTTGTTGTGCAGCGGTGGCGTAGCTCCAATCGCAGACTATTGCGGTGTAGCCGGACGCGGGGTCGCCGGTCAGAGCCAGTAGATGTTGTCGCCAGGTGCCAACGATGGGCGTGGTGGTCTGGAACCCGCTACTCTGCAGCTCCGCATCGCCAACGGTCAACGGCCGTACATGGAGATTCGAGCCGCGATTGTTGGTTGGGACACTGTGTTCGAAGCCAGGGTAGTAAAACTTGGGGCTGGCCATGAGTCCGCCAACTATGTATGACTCGCGGTAAGCCCGAACGATGACCGCCGGGCCTGTGAGCAGATCAATACCGGGTTCTGCACTCCACTGGACCCGAAGGTCTTGGGTCAGCCCGGTGAACGGTATCGGCAGTTGATTCGTGTCGCTGGGAGTGGGGTTGGCATTGTCGCGATGGTGTGTGCATCCTGCTAGCACCAAACCGACAAGAACCAATGCCTGGATTCTGGATACCGGCTTGCATAGGGCTGAAACGGATTTCACTAGTTGCCTTTGGTTTCTGCAGGCTTAGCTGCTATGTCCTTGGCGGCACTGTCGTACGCGTTTTTGATGGTTCCGGATGTGCGCGCATCGGGTGGAACCTGGTGCATAGCTCTGTCTACCAAAGTGTGGTAGTCGTCCGCGCCCAGAGTGGCGTGGGGATGTGTGCCGTCGGGAAGTTTCATGTTCCTCACATCCTCCAAGGTGCCAACTTTCATGGCGCCTGGGTGCTCCGGTCCGGCGGGTACAAGCAGTTCCGAAGGGACTTGATCGGGCCGTAGCACCCCCGTCGCGACATATGCGCTGAGGAGTTGTTGCTGTGCTTTCGCTTCACTCAGATCCGGAACGACGCTGTGAGCGAGTTGGCTTGGATCGACGGACCCAACGATGCTTGATTTGAGTGCGTCGGTCATGATGCCAAAGCCTGTTGTCGCCCCTTCTGGTATGGGTAGAACCTTCGTTATCGCGCTATATGCCGTTTCCTTCATTTGCTGAAGATCCTTGGCTTTCTGCTCGGCGGTGACGGATGCGTCGTTGTGCTGCGCGTCGTTGGCTGCCGCCATCCCCGCATCCGCTAGGCCGCGGAACCTGCCAGCCTGATCCAAATCGCCCGCTGGTCCAGTGCCATGCTGTTTGACCTCTTCGGCATAGTGGTTTGTTGCGAGAACTGAGTCGCCGTAGAGCGCGGTGCCGAGCGTCGTGGCCGCTTCTTTGTCCGTGTCGAGCACGCTGAACAGCGCCTTGGCCCTAGGCATCGTTCCGTTATCGATCGCATTTTGAGTATCGAATATTTTCTCGCGGTCCTCCGGTTTCATGTCGTCGAAACCTGGTGTGGCCCCGAGTATGTTGTGGTCGCCGCCAGCGATGATTCCCGCATAAGGCACCAGGCCGGTGGCCATGCCTCGCGCGAGTCCAGGGCTCAGTTCTCCAAGGGTTTTGACTCCTCTATTGCCGAACCCTTGGTCGTCTGAGGTGGGCAGAGAGTTCAGATCCTTTTGATCCATCACATAGGTCGAATATGCCCGCGCCGTCTCACCGGACATCCGGGCCATCTCTGGTGAGACGCCCGGTCCGGGGTGGGCTGAATCGTGCGTCCAACTCATCAGACTGCCCGCGGCGGTGCCACCGTCAGGAAACTGATGGTGCGTCAGATCCTTCAAGAACTGGTCATTCCTCGTACCGTCGGTGTTGACCATCATGTTGTGATCGACGATGTGGTCGCGGCCCGCTGAGGAGAATATGTTCTGGATCGTCGAGTCCGCGGGACCTAGGTGGGCGCTCTTGTTGTCGTTCTCGAAACGCAGAATGTCGGCGCCGCGCTGCATGAGTTTCTGATCCAGCTCGGTACCTCGCTGGAAACCAGCGTCGCCGTCCTTGATGACGTCCGACAGCCTATCCAGATTGCCGAGGACATTCCCCTCTGTCACGACCCCGCGGCCCTGTCCGTGTTCGAGCGGGACGTAGTTGTATCCGACGGATTTGTCGTTCAGCGCATTCTGAACCGAGGTGGGCAGCTCGTTGAAGCCACCGGTCGTCAGTTTGTCGGTAGGTCCTTGTTCTCCGGGCTGCTCGGATTTCGCGAACGCGTATTGTTTCGAGCCCATCATCTGCAGCGCATTGGCGACGATGCTTTTGTTATCCCCGAGGCGTCGTTCTGCCCGGTGAATGTCCTCGATGGACATCCCCTTCATCTGGTCGTTCAGCTGCCCCAATATCTGCTGCTGCGAACGCGTCAGCTGTACAGGTCGCCCCGCGTCGCGGTCGGCGATCTGGTCCGGGCTGAGGGTCGACGCTGCCTGGACGCGCGCCCTTTCTTCGTCAGTAGCGGTTCCGGCGAGAACGTCGTGTACGTCTTGCTGGGCCTGTTGGGGGGTTTCCTCGGTAAGACCCTTCATAGCCATGGTGTGGCCGCCGGTGCCCTCGTCCAGCACGCGCGCCAGCTCGTCATCCAACTGCTCTCCTCGCGCGACCAGGCCCGACACCTTGTCCCTGAGATCCTTGAGTTTGTTGATGACCTTCTGCAGTTCGTCCTTGCTCAGCTGTGAGATATCAGGGGGTGTCACGTTATTCGTCTTGGGATCAATATCGACTTTGGGAGGCTCGTCGGCGTAAGCCAAGAACTTGCCGATGTCGTCGGCCAGCGTTTGTGACTCTCCCTCTGCCTTCATGGCCTGCATCGCGACAAGCAACGTCTCGGTTCCCGCAGTGTCGAATCGGGCGGCCGAGCGCTTCATCGCGTCCTTGGCGGCGTCGCCGGCATCGCCTTGCCAGGTCGACATATCGACGATGGCCTGCACGTTGTTGCCAGCCTGTTGGCTGGCATCGCCGCGTTTGGTTGCGGCGTCCGCGAGTGCCTTGATGTGCGGCGGCCACTGCTGCAAGTCGTAGAGTGTCATTCCCATAGCGAGTCTCCCTAAACCGTGCCTTCTGGCCCGGCCGTTTCGACAAGTCTGCGATTGGCCTCTTCGCGCGTCACAAAGCTTGCTGCCGACGTCTTGTGGTTCTCACCGTGGCTTGTGAGCTCGGCGTGATGATCCGCGGTTTCCTTCTCCCATTCGGAGATTCGGTTGCTCAATGCCTTGGCGGCCCGCCCCGAACCGAAACCTCCCTGAGCGTCAGTCAGAGCGCCATGGGCTGCGTCGTGCGCGTCCTTGAGTTCGGACGCGTGCTGGTGGAGCCGGTCTCCATGGAGGTGCAGTTCGGCGGGATCCAGGTGCAAGAAGTCACCGGGTGAACCGGATGTGCTGGCCATTGTTGACTCTCCTCGTCTGCGCATCTGACGGGCGCGTTGGGACAACATCGATCGGCAGCATGCATGCCGCTATGTAAGGATCCGACGGGCGAAGACCCGATTCGGTTCCATAATTTTCAAGATTTCTTGAACTGTCAGGTGTGGTGGAATCCATTCGCGCCGAGCACACACCGTACGCAGGCGTTCCGTACGTTTCTTGTGCCGGCCCGGCACGTTCCGCCACTCGCCGGAGTCATCATCAAGTGCCGCTACGAAGGACCGCAATATGGCCGAGTACGCAGACTCCAACCTGCTGCAAGATATCGAGGACATGCTTGATGTGGGAGCAGTTGGGCTGTACGAATTTGTTTGGACCTTGCGCAGTGAAAGACCAGGCACGTCGATCGACCAGCTCAGGGACCAGGCCGCCCGCGTACTTCGCCATCTCCTCGACACGCGAGATATCGAACCCATACTGCAGGTGTGGCCACACTCAGATCCGGTTGGCACCTTCGACCCAATGAACCTCGGCCTGAATGCATGGGATGACCCTGTTCTGAATCAGCCGTACCCCGCTCTGATCTTGGCAAAGCGCCATACCCACCCTTGACCGCCTAACTTACCGCTGATAACTTAACGCCGTTATCCTCTGGTGGAAGGCACGGCGACATGCTGGAACGTTTGGCTCGATCGGTTATTGCGGCACCTCGCCTCGTACTGGGCGTGGCACTGCTCATCGCCATCGCGGCCGCCATCTTTGGGGTTCCGGTCACCAAGCACCTCGCCGCCGGCGGACAGCAGGATCCCAACTCCGAATCCGCCCACGTGGCTCACGTTCTCACCGACAAGTTCGACATCAGCGACCAATCGCTGGTGTTCATGCTCAGCAGCGAGCTGGGCGCGCAGAGCCCGCAGATGCGTTCCGTCGCAGCCGATCTAGAGCGCCAACTCAAAGACTCCGGTGTCGTGCTGAACCTGACTTCGGCATGGACCGCACCGCAGCCCGCGGCCTCCGAGCTGTTCAGCACCGACGGAAAGTCGGGGATGATCGTCGCCGGACTCACCGGAGGTGAGAACGTGGCCCAGAAACACGCTGCCAAGCTCATCAAGGCTCTGGCCGTGGATCGGGATGGCGTCTCGATCAAGGCCGGGGGCGTCGCCACCCTCTACAACCAGATCGTCACGCAGACCGAAAAGGATCTGCTGGTGATGGAGTCGATCGCGATTCCCATCAGCTTCGTGGTGTTGGTGTGGATCTTCGGCGGGCTGTACGCGGCGCTGCTGCCGCTGCTGGTGGGCGTGTTCGCGATCGTGGGTGCGATGTCGATCCTGCGGGGCCTGACCTACCTCACCGACGTGTCGGTGTTCGCGCTCAATCTCACTGTCGCACTGGGATTGGCCCTCGCCATCGACTACTCGCTGCTGATCATCAGCCGATATCGCGAGGAGGTGAGCGCCGGTAAACCGCGTGATGAGGCACTGGTGCTGACCATGACGACAGCGGGCCGCACGGTGTTGTTCTCGGCGCTGACGGTCGCCCTCGCGCTGGTGGCACTGATCCTGTTCCCGATGTACTTCCTCAAATCATTCGGGTACGCCGGTGTCGCCACCGTCTTCGTGGGCGCAATCGCCGCCCTGGTCATCGTGCCCGCCGTGATAACCCTGTTGGGCGACCGGATCGACAACCTCGATGTGCGCCGGCTCATTCGGAAAGTCTTGGGCAGAGCAGAACCCGAACCTAAGGAAGTCACCGAAACGTTCTGGTACCGAACCACCAAACAGGTTATGACGCGGGCGGTTCCGATCGGAATCGTGATCGTCACGGCCCTGGTGGTCCTGGGCTTGCCGTTCCTCAATGGCAAGTTCGGGTTCCCGGATGACAGGGTGCTCCCGGCATCGTCGTCGGCGCACCAGGTCGGCAACGAGATGCGCAAGAACTTCAACAACAACAGCTCCACCAACCTGTCCGTCATCGCCGAGGGCATCGGCGAACAGTCGCCGGCAGAGATTGGCCGTTATGCCACGGAGCTGTCAAAAATCGAGGACGTCAAAGAGGTGGCGGCCCCCACCGGGGCATACATCCGGGGAATGAAGGTCGGGCCACCCGCTGGCGCAACCGGAATAAAGGACGGCACAGCGCTTTTCACAATTCAGACCGGCGCTAAGCCGTATACGTCCGCCGCGGATCGTCAGCTCGACGCCATTCATGCCCTCACCGGCCCTGGCGGCGCCGTCGCGCAGATCGGCGGCGGCGCTCAGCTGGACCGTGATGCCGTCGACGGCATTGTGCACAAACTTCCCCTGGTGCTGGCCATCATCGCGACCGTCACCTTCGTGCTGCTGTTCCTGCTGACCGGCTCGTTGGTGCTGCCCCTCAAGGCCCTCGTGCTGAACGTGCTATCGCTGTCCGCGACCTTCGGTGCGCTGATCTGGATCTTCCAAGAGGGGCACCTAGGTGGCTTCGGCACCGAGGTTACCGGCACCATCGTCGCCTCCATGCCGATGCTGTTGTTCTGCATCGCATTTGGCTTGTCCATGGACTACGAGGTATTCCTGATCTCCCGGATCCGTGAATACTGGATGGCATCGGGGCGCACGCGCGCCGACAGCGATGAGGCCGTCGCGCTCGGATTGGCTCGCACCGGACGGGTGGTCACCGCCGCCGCGCTGATCATGTCGATCGCCTTCGCGGCACTCATGGCCGCACAGGTGTCCTTCATGCGCATGTTCGGCACCGGATTAACCATCGCAATCCTGGTCGACGCCACCATCATCCGAATGCTGTTGGTGCCCTCGTTTATGCGGATACTTGGGCGCGCCAACTGGTGGGCGCCCAAGCCGCTGGTGAAATTGCATGAGCGAATCGGGTTCAGTGACTAAGCGCCAACGCTCCTCGCGGGGATCGGGCGATCAGCTGCGCGACGAGATCGTCGATGCCGCAATAAATCTCGTCCTGAACACCAAAGAGCTACGCGCACCGTCGATTCGCGAGGTGGCGCGCAAGATCGGTGTCACTCCACCGTCGATCTATCTGCATTTCGCGGACAAAGACGAGCTGATGGATGCGGTATGTGGGCAGTACTACCAGCGACTCGACGACAAGATGGTTGACGCGGCGCTCGACCAGCCGACCGCGCTGGAGCGCCTGCACGCCCAGGGCATGGCGTATGTGCGCTTTGCCGTTGCGACACCACTGATGTATCGCCTGGCCACTTCCGCGCCACCGCGCAACGACAGCGAGCTGGACGAGACGCTGGTCAGTGCGGCGTTCGCGCATCTACACAATGGAGTCAAGGAACTCGTCGCCGAAGGGTTCTACCCCGACGGTGACACGGTCGCCATGGCGTTGCAGCTCTGGGCTGCGGCGCACGGGGTGGCATCGATGCTGGTCACCAAGCCGTACCTGCCCTGGGGTGATTCGGAAGAATTCGCCGACAACGCATTACGTGTGGCCTGCCTAGGGCAGGCGGTCAGCGATATCGACTTGGCGGGCGTGCTGCCGCGTCAGAAGTAGAGACGCGCCGAGGACAACGTGCCGGGTGCCGCAGAGTTCTCGGAGAACTCGAAGAGCCCCACCCCGCGCCGGTCGCCCAGATGCACCGTGGCGGACACCGAGGAACCCGCGGCCAATAGCTTGCTGACACCCAAAGAACTTGCCGCCGAGCCAAACTCGTCCAGCGATACCTCGGAGACCCCGTCGAGTGACAGCGTCGCATCGGGGGAGAGCAGCGTCGTGACCGTCGAGATGTCGCGAGCGCCAAGGGCTGCGGCGAGTTCTTGAACGCGCTGTTTACCCGCTTCATGCACGCCCTTGAGGCCGCGCATGAAGCCCAGCACTCCGTTGAGTCCCTGGTTCTTCAGTAGCTGCGGTCCCAGCTTCACGCTCGCCAGGAGCCCGTCGCCGCCCGCGCCGATCAATTGGCCGATCATCGAGCGCAATTCCCAGTACGCGAACAGGCGGTCGATCTTGAGCGACGAGGCCGGTCCGTCCTCCACAACGTCGTAGCGCAGATGCATCGGAATATGCATGGTGACGCCGGTCGACATGGTGGTGTGAATGGTCAGATCACGCAGCACCGACATCCCGGCGACCACATCGTTCTCGACTTCGAACACGATGGTGTTGGGCGCGATGAAGGTGTCGTAGAACTTGCTGATCGCGTCCTCGCCGATGTGCGGTCGCGATCCCACTGGGTCATTTACCTGGCCGTAAGTGGCGAACAGGCCGACCCAGGCGTCCTTGTCATGTGCACCGACAGCTGCCGGCGACCCTTGAACGGTCGCCAGCAGCTCGTCAGCGTAGGGAGTGCTGGACACGACGGCTTAGGACAGTGCCCCGAGCACCGCGTCGTAGTCGGGCTCCTGGGCGATCTCGGGTACCAACTCGGTGTAGGCCACGTTGCCGTCGGCGCCGATCACGACGATCGCGCGTCCCAGCAATCCGGTCATCGGGCCGTCAGCGATGGTGACGCCGAAGTCCTCGCCGAACGAGCTGCGGAAGGCGGATGCGGTGCCGACATTCTCGATGCCCTCCGCGCCGCAGAACCGCTTCTGGGCAAAGGGCAGATCCTTGGAGACACACAGCACCGGCGCCCCGGCCTCGGCGGCACGCTGGTTAAAGGTGCGCACGCTGGTCTGGCAGACAGGGGTGTCGATCGAGGGAAAGATGTTGAGGATCACCGGCTTATCGCGGTACTGGTCGCTGGTGACGGGGCCGAGATCGGCGCCAACCAGCTCGAATGCCGGGGCAGGAGAGCCGACAGCGGGAAGCTCGCCGACCGTGTTGATGGGGTTTCCGCGCAACGTGATCTGTGCCATGAGCCCAGTGTTCCAGAGTTGGGTTGCTGATGCGGTCGGCGGGGCTAAGTTGGAGCCATGACTGGAAGTCGGTCCGAGCCTGTCAGCTTCGACAACAGGTTCTTTTCGACCGTCTGGTCCGCCATCGCGCGGCGTGAAGCACCCGAGATCAAGGAACTGCGCGCGGAGAACCTGCGGGGTCTGACGGGACGTGTCCTGGAGGTGGGCGCCGGAATCGGTTCGAACTTTCCGCTGTACCCGGACACCGTGACGTCGGTGACGGCGCTCGAACCGGAATCCAGGTTGCGCCCGCAGGCGGAGGAGGCGGCGGCTGCCGCGGCCGTCCCGGTGACGGTGACCGCGGGCGTTTTCGAGGATCTGACGGTGACCGATGCGGAGCAGTTTGACGTGGTGGTGTGCTCGCTGGTGCTGTGCTCGGTGAGCGACCCCGATCGTGCCGCGGCGCAGGCATTCCAGGTGCTCAAGCCCGGAGGCGAGGTGCGCTGCGACGTTCTGGCCGCGACTGTTCGGGAACTGTCATACACATCGGGACACGCTGGCCGCGATTGAGCGGGCCGGATTCGACATCGAGGGACAACGCGACGACTGGCTGAAGATGATGGGCATCCCGATGCCGTCCTCGTCGATCGTGATCGGACGCGCGGTCAAACCCGCTTAAAGCGCTGGCGGATCAGCCGAATTCGACGACGGTCATGGCCGGCCGCATCCGATCGGAGAAGGGCAGCCCGTAGAGCAGCGGCGTGGCCAACCTGAGGAGGCGGCCGCGTCCCGGAGGCATCTGCACCTCGCGTACCGCGCGGACCCCGTCGAGGGCGCGCAGCTCGTCGTACTGATTTGCGGTGAAGGAGAACGGCATCGGCGGCACGGTGTAGTGCTCACTCAGCTTCCAGCCACGCCGTTGTGAGTACACACTCATGAGCCACGGGATGCTGTCGAAGACCAGCCACCCGCCGGGAAATCGCTTGGCGCAGGCCGCGATGAGGTCGAACACCATGTCGCGCTCCAGGTACATAAACAGTCCCTCCGCGGTGATCAGGACACCTTTGGAGTCGTCAACCTGATCCATCCAGGAGTGATCGAGCGCGGATTGCGCGATATACCGAACCCGGTCCGTCGGCGGAAGCAACTGCTGACGCAGTCGCACGATCGGTTCCAGGTCGACCGTCAGCCACGTCAGCTCGCCGTTGTCGATACGCCAGAAGCTGGTCTGCAGCCCCTCGGCCAGCGCCACCACGGAGGCGCGCGGATGATCCGTCAGATACTCATTGGAGACGTTGTCGAATGTCAACGCCCGCAGGGCAATACCTTGGTGTGTGCGGCCGAAATGGTGATAGTCGTAGTCGAGGCTGTCGCGCACGACAATCGCCATGGGGTCCTCGAGCACCCCGTCGTCTCGGTCGGCTTCGGTGGCTCGCTGATTCAAGGTGATGAGCGCGGTTTCGGACACCCCGTCGAGGTGGCGAGCATCAATGGCGGCCATGCACGCCAGAGTACTAGCAAACGAGTTTGTGCAGCGTCCGCAGATTCCGGGTGGTGGTCGACGACTTGTATCGCTTCTTTCCGGTGGTCTTGCCGACGGGGCTGCCCAGGGTCTGCGACCTGGGGACCTGCCAATACAACACGCCGTCCCCGGCGGCGATGCGTTCGGTCTCGTCGAGCTCACCGCCGAGCGCGGCCAGCTCGGCCAGCACCGCCGGGTCGCTGCAGAACATCACGTACGAGTGGACACCCTCGACCTCAGGCTCCCAGGGAAACGCCGCGATGATCTCGCGAATGGTGTCGAGGTCATACATCAGCACCCAGGCCTCATAGCCGAAGCGATCGCCGAGCACTTGCTGCAATCGGCTCTTGACCGTCGCCGCGGATTCGGTGGAGTCCAAGAGCACGTTGCCGCTGGCGAGAACTGTTGTCACACCGGTGAACCCGTCGGCCTCGAGGGCATCTCGGACGTCGGACATCTTCATCGTGATACCACCGACGTTGACGCCACGTAGCAGTGCCGCGTACCGAGTCATCCTGTTTCCCTTCCTTGAGACTGAAACTACGCAGGAAAACTGCGAGTGAGGGTGTGCCTAGTTTCAATCTCGGCGAAAGTGGGCTATCCGAACTGCAACAGTGTCATGGACGGGCGAGTTCTCCGCAGAAATCCGCGATCAAGACGCTTGGCGTTCACGAACTTCCAGATGCCGCGGCCGGCATGTAGCGGAATATCGACGGCTGCAGCCACCCCCGGAATTGAGGTCAGTGCCTCGCCTTGATCGGCGGTGAGCGCGAACGGCATGGGCGGCGCCACGTAGCGGTCCGACAGTTTGAACCCCTGCAGGGTGCGCTTGCTGAACCAGCGCGGGATGCTGTCGAACATCATCTGCCCGCCAGGAAAGCGCTTGGCGCAGGCCTCAATCAATCCGAGCGACTCCTCCGGTTGCAGGTACATCAGCAGACCCTCGGCGGTGATGAATGCGCCGTTCCCGTCGTCCACCCGGTCCATCCAGCTCAGGTCGAGGGCCGACTGCGCCAGCTCGACAATGCGCTCATTGCGCGGCAGCAGCTTGTTGCGCAGGTCCATGACCGGCGGCAGATCCACTGAGTACCACGTGAGTTGGCCGTTATCGAGACGCCAGAAACTGGTTTGCATGCCCTCGGCGAGAGCGACTACCGCCGCCTTGGGATGTGTCGCGAGAAACACGCGCGCCTGCGCGTCGAACGAGAGAGCGCGCAGGGCGTGGGTCTGCGACGGACGACCGAACTTGCGGTAGTCGTACTCGATGGCGTCGAAGAGTTCTGCCGCGAGCGGATCCTTGATGAGTCCGTCCGGGCGTTTGGCCTCCGTTCCGCGGTTGTGCAACGTCCACAGGGTGGTGGCTGAGACGCCCTCCAGGCTGTCACCGCTGATCCTCGTCATGTGCGTCATGCTAGTGAAAATGGCGCGTGGGAAGGGTCAGACGTCCTCGGCCAGAATCCGGTCCATGGCGCGTTCGGCGACGGCGGCGATGGTCAGCGATGGATTGGTTGCGGCGGTATTGCCCGGCATGAGTGCGCTGTCAATGCAGTACAGCCCCGTGTAGCCCATGACGCGCCCGGCGGTGTCGGCAGCCTGTCCCATCACGCAGCCCCCAAGCGGATGTCCGGTGAATGCGGCGGGAACGCCAGCTGGGATGGCGGCATGCTCGGCTCCGGAGATTTCGGCTATCCGGTCGTTGAGGTGTTCGGCCGATGTGCGGCCGTTGGCCTCGGCATCCCAGGGCCAGTTCATGTTTGCGCAATCGTTGGCGCGGTCGTAGAACCAGGTGCCGCGATGGTCGAGATCTAGCGCATTCGCGTTGGTGACGAGCACTGGTGCGGTGGCGAGGTAGGGCTGGTACCAGGCTTCGATTCGAATGGGTACCGGCACTCCCGGGCCCTCGCTCACCAGCACCGAGGACCCACACGGTGACGCCTGGCTGGGTCCGTTGTCCATCGGTGAGGTGCGGGCGGCGTACTGCGGACAGTTGGTTCCCCAGCCCGTGCCGACGGCGGCGGAGAGATTGGGCAATGTCCCGGTTTCTCGTGCCTTGACAAGGAGTTTGGTGGTGTTGATCGACCCGGCGCAGACGAAGAGTTTCTCGCAGGTGAGCTCGTAGGTGTCGAGGACCGTGGCGTTGGCCGCCAGCTGTTGAACCTGGATCGTGTAGTTCCCGTTCGGAGCCTGGCTGATCGATTTCACATTCGATAGCGGAGAAATGGATACATGTCCGGTATTCTCAGCTGCCGGTAGGTAATTGCGTGACAGATCGTGTTTGGCGCCATTGCTGCACCCATAGTTGCTTTCGCCGATTATCGCCGACGGTCGCGCGGTCTTGTTGAGTTCCTGTCGAATTACGTTCCAGTCGAATGTCGACGGCGTCCTCTCGGTGCGGTATCCCGCTTTGGTTACTTGTGCATCCCAATGGCGGGTGTGGGTGAACGGTGGCGATGCCCAAATGTCGTCCGGGATCGACGAGACGGACAGCATCTGGCGTACACGCGGGAAGTAGATTTGATCGAGCTCCGCGTAGGACAAATCTGCGGGGAACACATGCTCGAAATGCGCTTGAGTGGGTTGCAAGGACACCCCGGTGTAGACCACGGAGCCACCGCCCACGCACGCGGCCGTCAGAACCGATGCCAGTCCGTATATGCCCTGTTCGAGCACTCCTGTGGTCCCCTCCACCGGGTTCCAGTTGGACTCGGATCCCGGTCGGGTTTCGGAGTTGAAGGCTGTCCCGGTCGGGCTGTAGCTATAGCGCTTGCCGCGTTCGAGTACCAACGTGTCGATGCCGGCTTGCCCGAGTCGCAGGGCGGCGATGGCGCCCCCGAAGCCCGAGCCGATCACAATTGCTGAATAGTGCCGGCGGCTCGGTGGCGTAGCGCGAGCAGTCTGCGGAGATCCCAACATTACTGCGCCGAATCCGGCTGATAACGCAGTAACTGACGCACCAAGAAATGCTCGTCGCCCGATGGACATCAAAGCTCCCTGCGTGATTCGGAATAGACAAAGTGCACATTGCGCGGCACTGCGCAACGCCTCCAGCGACCGCCAGATAAGTCTGGCGACAGATGTATACCAGATTTATCAAGAGGTGAATGGGGATTGAGAGAAGGGCAGGTGGCAGGGAGATCGGGCCGTCGATGGCTAGGCTGTGGGGCATGACCGAATCGAAGGCGAGCGGAGATCCGGCCGCTGATGACGCCAAGCGCAAGTTCCGTGAGGCGCTGGACCGCAAGAACAACAAGGCCTCGGCGGCGGCCGATCACAAGGACGGCGGCAACAAGCAGTCCAATGCACACGGCAAGGCTGGCTCGCACCGCGAGTTCCGCCGCAAGAGCATTTAGCTGCGCTTATCGCTGGCCAATGCCCGCGCGATGACCAGTCCAACCAGGACGATCCCCCAGCACGCGAGGCCAAAGCCCTTGAGTCCCCACACGACTGAGGCCAGGGTGCCCCCGCCGGCGATCATGAGCGCCACCCCGACGACGGCACTGCGGATACCGGGGTGCGCGACGTACCCTCCGTCCCAACCGGGCAGTGGGTTGTTCTCCAGCGGTCGCAAGGCCAGGAACAGTCCGGCGACCAGGGCGATCATGGTCACCACCTGTAGCGCCGACAGCAGCATGAAATCCGGTGCCGCGGTGTCGTATCGGGGGAACCCCAGGAAATCGAACGCCAGGTGCATGCCCAGCAGCGCGGGCATGTGCCACAGGTACAGCGTCATCGCGCCCGAGTTGCCGATGGCCACGGCCCACCACACTCGCGGGCGCTGAGCCCAGCGATTGATAGCCGGCATCGCCGCGATGGCGAGCGCGGACAGAACGATGGCGTGCCCGGCCAGTACCAGCGACGGCGGGATCATGTTCGGGACCTTCTGCCCGGCCACGCCGACCAGGCTGATGGTGTACGGGCCGAACGTCACCAGCGCGATGTTGACCGCGAAAACGGCTGCGGCCAAAAGCAATGCCGCCTTCTGGGTGATCAGCTGACGGCGGTACCCCACGCCCAAAACCGCCGGCAGCAGCCACACCACGAAGTTCACGTATCCGATGCTCTTGGGGGCATCCAGGCCCAGCCGCAGCACGTCGACCGCCGCGATACTCAGATAGATCCCGGCGAGCGCGCCGCACATGGCACGCGTCGTCGTGATCCGGGCCAGCAGCGGAATCGCCGCCAGCACCAGGACGTAGGCGCCGAGGAACCAGAGCAGCTGGGTGCTCACGCCGGCGACGGGTTCGTACACATGCACCGGCAGGATCTGCCGAAGTATCAGCAACGCCAGCGCCCAAAAGCCCAGGTAGTAGAACACCGGGCGGTACAGCCGGGTGCAGCGATGCATGAGCCAGGACCCCCAGCTGGTTCCGGGCTTCCATGACCCCACGCTTGCGGCGACACCGGCGAAGAAGAACAGCGGCATGATCTGGAAAACCCAGGTCAGTGCCTGGAAAATTGGGCGGCCGTTGAGCAGGTTTCCCCACAGCAGCACGCCGTTGTCGATGGTGCTCACCGCCATGATGGTGTGCCCGAGGACCACGCCGACCAGCGACACGATCCGGATCACATCCAGTGCGCGGTCACGCGTCGTCGGAGTGGCTGCACCCACCTCGTCGGCGGTGGGCAGGCCAAGAGTCATCGTCATGCACCCAGCGTCGCCGAGCGGCCCGCGCTGCTACAGCGCGTACCTACCCGAACCCGCTAGGTAGTTTCCCCTGCTCTGTCGCTGTGAGATCGCAGGCAGTGCCGACTAGCCGCCGAGTGCGGCGATGAGGTCCTTGATCTTGGCGGCCTCATCCTCGGTGATGGATTCCTCGGACTCGATCGCGTTGAGGAACCCGACCTTGAGCCCGGCGCCGTTGGCGGTTTCCTGTGCGGTCAGCCGGGCGCGGCGACGCGCCGTGTAGAGGCGTTGGCCCAGAGTTGCACTGGGGCTGTTGGCGGCGTCCTTCATCAGATCGTCGTACCGATGGCGCACACCGCTCAAAGCGACGACGACTGAGGGGGTGACCCGGCTGCGGCCGGCCGCCTTCGCGATCGCGCCTTCGAGCTTGCGCAGCCCGCTGAGAACGACAGCGACGCGTTCGCCGTACTCGGGGTCGGTGGGTTCAGGCAACGTGTCGATGGCGGAGGCGTACATGTGCACCGCCGCATCGACCAGGCTGACAATGACTGGGGCTTCTCCGTCATCCGGCACGACTTCAGACACGACCCATCGACTCCTTCTGAAATAACCGGTGTACGACGCCGATGGCGCTCGAAATTCGGCGGTTCTTGGCGTGCGCAGACCCCGAACGTGGCCGGGGTCGCCGACACCGTAGCGCCGATCCGGCAGCGGGACAACCCTAATCGGATGAATGATTTCTGGTCGGCGGGTTCAACTACGGAGCGTGAACTGTGCTGTGCTACCTACCTTTTCGGCGGCGAAGCTGTGCTCTTGGGGTGCGTCGGCAACGGTGCTTGATTAGCCGGAGGTGCAACGCCCGGGCGCGGACGCTCCTGCCAGATGACGGCGATCAGGCACAGTGCCGTCAGTGCGGCCACCGCGAGCGCGAAGGTGATGCCGGCGGCGCGCAGGCCCCACGCCTGGGCGGCCAGACCCTCGCCGATGACGGGCAGCGCGATCCCCACATAGCCGACGACGAAGTAGCTGGAGGTCACCTCGGCGCGGTTGTCCTCCGGTGTCCGGTCGGCGATGGAGGCCAGGCCTCGGCTGAAGCTGATGCCCTGCCCGACGCCCACGACCACCGCGCTGGCCAGATACCAGGGCAGCGACGATGCTTGCAGCGCGACCACCACCAGCAGCATTCCGGTGAGCAGGATCGCGCAGCCGATGATGAGTGCCTTGGCCGCGGGCACTCGTCGGACCAGTATTTGTGCAACGCAAGAAGATCCGAACACCAGGAAGACACTTGCTCCGGCAACGGCGTGGTTATCGATGCCGATCACACCCGAGAGAAATCCGGGTGCCACCGCGGTGAAGGACCCGAGGGCGGCGAAGCCCGCGAAACCCGCCGTGGCGGCAGCAGCGAACGTCGCACGCACCTGCGCTGGCAGTGAAACTCGTTGCACACCAAGCTTTCCGTGCCTGGGTGCGGTTTCGGGAGCCAGCAGCAGGGCCACCACGGCGATGATCACCAGCCCGATGTGAACGATGAACGCTAGCTGGGTGGGCCACGGCGCGTACTGCACCAGGACGCCCGCCACGAGTGGACCAAGTCCCAGACCGCCGGTGTTGGCGACGGTGGCCACTGCGGCTGCCCGGCTGCGCCACTGTTCTGGCGCCGCCTCGATGACGGCGACGGTCGCTGCACCGGTGAAGAACCCCGCGGAGAGCCCGGAAACGATGCGCGCGATGAGCAGCAGGGGAACGGAGTCGACGAACAGGAAGATGACCGAGCTGAGGATGGCGAACCCGGCGCCGGTCAGCAACAGCGGGCGACGGCCGAGAACGTCGGACCAGCTGCCGAACAGCAGCAGCGCGAACAGCACGCCGGCCGCATAGGTGGCGTATACGACCGTGGTGGTGAGCACCGAGAAGTGCATCTGCTGCGAGTACAGCGCGTACATCGGGGTCGGCATCGTGGTGCCGATCATGACCGCGGAGAAGCTGAACGCCAGCAGGATGAACGCAGCGGAACGGCGCAGACGGGCAATCACAACCCACTGTAAGCAGATTTAGCCCTGGCTGATTCCGCCGAGTTGGTGATCTACCGCCTTCTCCGCGCCGATGCCGGTTAGGGAGCGCACTTCCATTTCCGCGTTCAGACCCGGGTCGCCCTTGTCATGGGACGTCAGTGTCCCGACGATCCCCAACAGGAAGGCCAACGGGATCGACACAATGCCCGGATTGGCCAGTGGGAACCAGGCGAAATCGGCGCCGGGGATCATCGCCGTCTTCGCGCCGGACACGGCCGGGGAGAAGACGATCAGCACGATGGTGGAGATGAGCCCGCCGTACATGCTCCATAGTGCCCCGCGGGTGTTGAACCGTGGCCAATACAGCGAGTACAGGATGGTGGGGAGGTTGGCCGCGGCCGCGACGGCGAACGCCAGGGCTACCAGGAACGCGACGTTCTGTCCGTTGGCCAGGATGCCGAGTCCGATTGCAACGACGCCCAAGATCACCGCGGTGATCCGGGACACCCGTACCTGCTCCTGCTCGGAAACGTTGTGCCCCTTAATTACCGAGGCATAGATGTCGTGAGCGAACGACGCGGACGCGGTGATGGTCAACCCCGCCACCACCGCGAGGATGGTCGCGAAGGCCACCGCCGAGATGACCGCCAGCAGAATGACCCCGCCCAGTTCGAAGGCCAGCAGTGGGGCGGCCGAGTTCTGGCCGCCCGCCGCCGCCAGGATGCGGTCCGGTCCCACAAGTGCCGCGGCGCCATATCCGAGCGCCAGTGTGAAGAGGTAGAAGGCGCCGATCAGTCCGATGGCCCACACCACCGAGCGGCGCGCCTCCTTGGCAGTCGGCACGGTGTAGAAACGCATCAGGACGTGGGGGAGTCCCGCTGTGCCGAGCACGAGTGCGAGCCCGAGTGAAACGAAGTTGAGCTTGGACGTTAACGAGCCGCCGTACTGGGCGCCGGGCGCGAGAACATCCCGGGACGCAACACCTTTGGTATGGCTGCCTGCGACCGCGTGCTGGGCCGCGCCGAGGATATCGGAGAAGTTGAAACCGAACTTGGCCAGCACCATCGCCGTCATGAGTGCGGCGCCGGCGATCAGCAAGACGGCCTTGATGATCTGCACCCAGGTGGTGCCCTTCATCCCGCCGACCAGGACGTAGACGATCATGAGCACGCCCACCACACCGATCACCACCGACTGGCCGAGCCTGCTGTGGATGTTGAGCAGCAGCGCCACCAGGCCTCCGGCGCCGGCCATCTGCGCCAGCAGGTAGAAGAGCGACACCGTCAGCGTGGATGTTGCCGCCGCCAGCCGCACCGGACGCTGCTTGAGTCGGAAGCTCAGCACATCGGCCATGGTGAATTTACCTGTGTTGCGCAGTAATTCGGCCACCAAGAGCAGCGCCACCAGCCAGGCCACCAGGAATCCGATGGAGTAGAGGAAACCGTCGTAGCCGTATACCGCGATCGCCCCGGCGATGCCGAGAAAACTTGCCGCAGAAAGATAGTCGCCCGCGATGGCGATGCCGTTTTGTGGACCGGAGAACGCGCGACCGCCGGTGAAGAACCCCTCGGCGGTTTTGTTGCTGCCGCTGGCCCGAATCACCAGATACAGGGTGACGGCGACAAAGGCGGTGAATATCGCGATGTTCGTGACCGGATTGCCGACGGTGTCGGCCGCGAGGATGCTCATTGCGCCTCCGCGTCCTTGCGGATGGCTGCGGCGCGCGGATCCAGCTCACGGTTGGCGAACCTGACGTAGAGGCCGGTGATGACGAATGTGGTGAGGAACTGGCCAAGCCCCAGGGCGAGTCCCACATTGATGTTGCCGATGAGCTTGATCGCCATGAAGTCATGGGCGAAAGCGCCCAACACGACGTAGAGTCCGTACCAGGTGAGGAAGAACGCGGCCATCGGAAAAACAAAGCGACGCAAAGCGTTCCGGAGTTCTTGGAACTCGGGACTGGCCTGGATTTGCAGGCTGCGTTCGGCGGTTAGCTCGGGAGGATCGACAGCGGTCAACGCGGGCTCCTTGTGGGTACCTGGCAGGCTGCTGGGAGCGTAATGAGAGCCGAGTCGCACCGGGGGGTTTCGGGTGCCGGTTTGTCAGGTGTTCACCTGATCGGGCGGGGGTCGGCTCGCCCCAGGATCACACCCGCTTGGTCGAGGAATCGTCCCAATGCTGCTGATTGACCGCACGTAAGAACTTCTCGGCATCGGTCGGCTCGTTGGCCGGAGGCGTGTGGATTGTTTCGCTGACGATGCCGTCCGGAAGCCGGGGTTCGGATCCCACGTCGGGGATGAAGTTTTTCAGGGCGCCGTCGGTGAACGGAACGCCGGACTTGACCTGATCGTTGGACACCAACGCGAACGCCCGCGTCATCGCGTCCTGAGATTCCTCGGGGAGCGCTGCCTTGATTGCGGCGATTTCGGTGGGGGACTTGCCGTCGAAGGACTGTGCGAACTCGTACAGGTATTGCAGCTGGTTGGAGGGGATGGTGACGGCCTTGCCCGCCGCGAGGTCCTTGAGCTGCCGATCGTCCAGCAGCGATGCCGCCTTGACCCGGTCCAACACGTGCGGATCCCGCTGGCTGTCCTCTTGGAAATGCGCGCCATCCTGATTCCCTTGCGCGGACGTCAGCCCGCAATAGGGGTTGAACGAGGCCGACAGTTCATCGCAGATGGCGTGAATCTGCTGCTCGGCCTCCAGCTCGGCGCCCCACCACTTGTCGTAGGCCGCGCGGATCGTTCGGGTGAACTTGGCGGCGTACTGGTTGCCCTTTTCGGCGATCTCGGGAGTAGACCGCGGCTCCACGATCCAACTGGCGGTGAGATCCTCGGCCACGTGGTAGCCATGGTCGATGGCCTCGTTGTACAGGTCTACGGCCTCGCGGCGATACTCGATCGCCTGAAATTCCAAAGTGACCAGGGCTTTCGGGGCGTCATCGAGGATTATCTGGGTGGCGCGGTAGATCGATTTCTCGTCGCTGTCGGCGGTCTCTTGGGTAGCGCGGGCGGTCTCGCCCTCCCAGGGCAATCCGCCGGGCATCTCGACCGCGCGCTTGTAATCCTGGGCGTGGTGTTGCAGTTCGGCGGCGGCGAGCATTGCTTGCCGCAGGGGCACGATCGATTGTTCTGGGTGATTGGTCAGCAATCGTCTGGCCGAGTACTCGGATTTCATATCGGCCTCGACAACGACGCAGCCGAGAGGATCGTTTGCCGAACGTACTCTTCGGTGTCGCCGAAGCGAGTCTGCGCTTGTTCGGACAGATCGGCCATGTTGGCGCATCGTGCGGCGAACATGCGTTGCAGCTCGGGAATCACCTCGGTAACCAGTCGCCTGACCGCAATCAGCGATGGCGCATCCCCGGCTTCAACCCTCGTGGGATTCGCGGCCCTGTTGCAGAGCTTGTGGGCCTGTTCTCTCAATTCCGGCGATAGCTTGCGCAACGCCTCTAGATCAACGTCCAATTGGCCTGACAGCGGCAGCCTCCCCGGCGCGCGGCGATCTTGGTCGCCTGAGTTGCCGTAGCGTAGCACCGCTGGGGTTGTCAAAGTCCAGAAGGAAGGAATGTCACATTGGCGAAACTGCAGCTAGCACAGGACTCGGCCGCCGATGAGTTGCTGGAAGAGAATCCGTTGGCGTTGCTGATTGCGATGCTCCTCGATCAGCAGATTCCGATGGAGGTCGCGTTCGCGGGGCCCAAAAAGATCGCCGACCGGATCGGCGGTATCGATGCACACCAGATAGCCGAGTACGACCCCGACAAATTCGTGGCGTTGTGTTCCGAGCGGCCCGCCATACATCGGTTCCCCGGCTCGATGGGCAAGCGTGTGCAGGTGCTCGCGCGGGAGATCGTCGACGCGTACGACGGCCGCGCCGAGAACATCTGGAAGGCCGGCGACCCAAATGGGGCCGAGCTACTTAAGCGACTCAAGGCGTTGCCGGGATTCGGAGAGCAGAAGGCCAAGATTTTCGTGGCGCTGCTGGGCAAGCAGTACGGAGTTCGGCCCACGGACTGGCGCAAGGCGGCGGGAAATTACGGGGAGCAGGGCACGCATCTTTCGGTGGCGGACGTCGTCGACGCCGAGTCGCTGGGTCTTGTGCGCGCCCACAAGAAGGAAATGAAGGCCGCAGCAAAAGCAAAGGCGGCCAAGGCGTAACGCCCTGACCGCCTTGCTTCTGTGTTGAGTTACGGCAGCGCGGCGAACATCGGTGCCGTCGGGACCAGACCGGCGCCGGGGGTGGCGACGGTAGGCAGTCCGGCCGCCGGAGCGACCGCGGCGGGAAGTGCGCTGGCGCCGGTCAGCGCCGGGGGAACCAGCGTCTGCTGGACACCGGCGGGCAGCAGCTTGGGCAGGTTGGTGGCCCACAGATCAACGGTCTGCGTGACACCCTCGGCGCCCGGGATCTGCGGAATCTGCGGGATGCCGGGCACGGTGTTGGCGCCGGGGACCGAGGCCGGAGAGAGTGCCTGTGCGGCGGCCGGGGTTAGGGCCGGAGCCTGCGGTGCGGCTAGCGCCGGAACCTGGGGAGCGGCCACGGCCGGAACCTGCGGCGCGACGGGCGCGACGCCGGGCGCCGGTGCCACGGCGGGAGCCGGTGCGACAACCGGAGCAGCAGGAGCCAGACCCGGCAGCGCGGGCGCGGCCGGTGCGGCGACAGCGGCGGGCATCGCGGGCACTGCCGGAGCAGGTGCGGCGGGAGCGCTGCCGAAGCCCGAGGCGGCCTGCCCGAGGATCGCGGCCGGATTGGTCGGGTTCGGCCCCGGGGCCGGGATGGGGTCAGCGCTGGCGGTCGACGCCAGGCCCAGCGCCAGGCCGGCCGACGCGAAGGCCGCGATCGACGCGCCCATGAAGACGTTGGTGATCCGTGACATATTGAACTCCAATGCTGTTTCGCTAGACGTGATTACTGGTGCTAAAAGCCAAGGTAATCCGTTACGCGTGTTACTCAAGTGACGCGTGTGGTGTAGACGGAACCGTTACCAAAACGAGTGAGTGAGGTTATCTATCTCCCCCATGAACACCGAGAGGATCGAGCCGACCAGGGCGGATGCTGAGCCGTTGCCGACACGCCGCGCGGCGGCGTGGCAGCGTGTCCGGGAGTGGGGTCCGTGGCTGCTGCTGCTCAGTGTCGCGGTGCGAATCGCCTGGGCGTACCTGACGCCCCATGGCGCGGATCTCGTCGATCTGCATGTTTACGTCAGCGGCCCCGCCACCCTGGGGAGCGGGAATCTGTACGAGTTCACCTATCCGGATAAGACGCCCGACTTTCCGCTGCCCTTCACCTATCCGCCGTTCGCGGCCGTGGTGTTCTGGCCGCTTCATCTGCTGCCGTTCACTCTGCTGGGGTTGTGCTGGATCCTCGGAACCGTCGCCGCCCTGTATGCGGTGGTACGGCTGAGTCAGCGGCTGCTCGGATTCGACGACGCCCGCGCAGCCGCAGTCTGGACGGCGGTGACGATGTGGACCGAGCCAGTGCGCTCGACGCTCGACTACGGGCAGATCAATGTGCTGTTGATGCTGCTCATCCTGCTGGCGGTGACCTCATCACGCTGGTGGATTTCCGGCACGCTGGTGGGGCTCGCCGGAGGGGTCAAGCTGACGCCATTGGTGAGTGGGCTCTACTTCCTTGGCGCGCGTCGCTGGACAACTGCGATCTGGGCCGCCGTGGTTTTCGTGCTGACCGTGGTGGTGGGCATCGCCGTCGTCGGATCACAAGGGCGGTACTACTTCACCGACCTGCTGGGCAAACCGGATCGCATCGGGCCGATCGCGACCGTCTTCAACCAGTCATGGCGTGGCGGGATCTCCAGGATCCTCGGACATGACGCGGGTTCGGGGGCGCTGGTGCTGGTGGCCTACCTGGTCACCGCGGTCCTGGCCTTCCTGGCCTGGCGCGCCGTGGACGACAGGCTCGGGCAGATCTGCGTCGTGCAGACGTTTGGTCTACTCATCTCGCCCATCTCGTGGACACATCATTGGGTGTGGATGGTTCCGTTCATGGTGTGGCTGATACACGGACCGTGGCGAGAGAAATTGGGCGCCAAGGTCTTTGGTTACGGGTGGCTGGCACTGATGCTGGTCGGGGTGCCCTGGCTACTTAGCTTCGCCCAGCCCGATATCTGGCGCATCGACCGCCCGTGGCCCTTGGCCTGGGCCGGGCTGGTGGATATCGCGGCGGCGATGGCGACACTGACATGGATGGCGGTGACCGGTGTCAGGTCACGTCGGGTTGCAGGTCAGGCGGCAGTGACCACCGGCTAGCGTTGCCGTCATGGCAGAGCATCTCACCGTCCTCGTTACCGGCGCCTCCAGCGGGATCGGTGCGAGCGTGGCCCGGATTTTCGTCGAGCGCGGGCACCGTGTGTTCGGTACCAGTCGCAACCCCGATACCGTCGCCGACCGCATCTCCGGGGTGCAATATCTGCAGCTCGACCAGACCGACAAGGCGAGCATCGCCGATTGTGTCGCGCAAGCGGGCGCGGTGGACGTCCTGGTCAATAATGCCGGCGAGAGTCAGATCGGCGCACTCGAAGACGTCTCGATGGAAGACTTCGAGAAGCTGTTCGTCACCAATGTCTTTGGGCCCGTTGCTCTCACCAAGGCGGTGCTGCCCGGTATGCGGGAACGGCGTCGGGGATCGATCGTCATGGTGGGGTCGATGGCGGGCACCCTGCACGTCCCGTTCCGGTCGACCTACAGCGCCGCGAAATCGGCGCTGCACACCGTGGCCGACTGCCTGCGCCAGGAAGTGGCGCCCTTCGGGATTGTCGTGAGCACAGTGGAACCCGGCGTCATCGCGACCGGCATCGAGACACGACGCAACCGCGTCGTGTCCGAAGACTCGGCCTATCGGGATGCGTTCCGCACGGTCGACGCGGCCATGGCCGCGCGCGAACAGCACGGCATGGCCACCGACGACCTGGCGCAGTTGGTGGTGGACGTGGCGCTGAATCCGAACCCGAAACCCTTGTATGCCAAGGGGAGTAATGCCCCGCTGATCATGGCCGCGCAGCGGCTGCTGCCCGCCCGATTGTTCCTGGGGTTCCTCGCGCGCATGCACGGGCTGAAGGTGCGTTAGCGATGTTTCCACAAGGCATGCATTCGGATCCGTGGCACACCAACGACATCGGCAGGCTGATACTGCAATGCCCCGACCGGATCGGCGTGGTGGCGGCGGTCAGCGCGTTCCTGGCCGATGCCGGTGCCAGCATCATCTCGCTCGCACAACATTCGACGGAGCCGCAGGGTGGGTGGTTCATGCAGCGCACCGTCTTTCACCTACCGGGCTTAGGGGCGTCGCGCGAGGGTCTGGAGCGCGATTTCGCGGCGATCGCCGCGAAATTCGAGATGGAGTTCCGATTCAGCGAGGCCGCCAAGCCGAAGCGGGTGGCGATCATGGTCTCGCGCACGGATCACTGTCTGCTGGACCTGTTGTGGCGTAGTCGTCGCGGCGAGCTCGACATGTCGATCGTGATGGTGCTCTCGAACCATCCAGACCTCGCGGAGCAGGTGCGGTCATTCGGTTTGCCGTTCATACACGTTCCGGCGACCCGCGAGAATCGCGGCGAGGCCGAACGTATGCAGCTCGACTTGCTACGGGGGAACGTCGACCTGGTGGTGCTGGCGCGGTACATGCAGATCTTGTCACCGGAGTTCCTCCAGGAGGTCGACTGCCCGCTGATCAACATCCACCATTCGTTCCTGCCCGCGTTCACCGGCGCGATGCCGTACCGGCGTGCGCGTGAACGCGGCGTCAAAATGATTGGAGCCACAGCGCATTACGTGACGCCGGAGCTCGACGAGGGACCGATCATCGAGCAGGACGTGATCCGGGTCGATCACACCCACACGGTCGAGGACCTGGTGCGGCTGGGTTCCGACGTGGAACGGCTGGTGTTATCGCGTGCGGTGGCCTGGCACTGCGAGGACAAGGTCATGCGGCACGGCAACGTCACCGCAATCCTCTAGCTCGGCGCGAGCGACACCTTGTGTACGCCATTTGCGGCGTGTCTACGTGCGCAACGCCGCGCTCGCTAGCTGCCGACCTCGGAATCGATCGCCTGAGCCAGCGCTACATCCTTCTCGGTGAGACCGCCCTCGGAATGCGTGGACAGCGCGAACGTCACTGTGCGCCAGCGGATATCGATATCGGGATGATGGTCGACGGATTCGGCATGCACGGCTATTCGTTGTACCGCCGCGACCCCATCGAGAAACGCGCTGAACGTAATGGCGCGGCGCAGCGTGTCACCGTCGCGGGTCCAGCCGGAAAGTCCGGAGAGCGCTGCGTTGATCTGGTCATCGGTGAGCAGGGCCATGAGTCCAACGTATAGCGTTCAACGCCATGCCGATAGTGGTCGCAGGCGCGGTGATCGACGGGGACAAACTGCTCATCGCGCAGCGCTCCAAACCCCCGGAACTTGCCGGGCAATGGGAGCTGCCCGGGGGCAAGGTCGCTAATGGCGAATCCGAGCCACAAGCACTCGCCCGCGAGTTGCACGAGGAACTGGGCATCACCGTCACCGTCGGGTCACGCCTAGGGCATGACGTCGCCGGTATCGGCCCAGACGGCACCCTGGTGCTGCGGGCGTATCGGGCGCGACTGGACGGCGGCACGCCGCATCCCCACGAACATTTGGCCCTGCGATGGGTCGGAGCCGACGAACTCGACACGGTGGGGTGGGTCGCGGCAGACGCGGGATGGGTATCCGCGCTCCGGCAGGCGCTAGTGGGCGCGCGCCCGGTGTAGAGCCTTTTTCATCTCTTTTTCGGACAAACCATGATGCTCGGCCTTCTGCATCTTGTGCACCACAAGCGGGCACTTCATGCAGCGTGGCTTGCTTTTGCAGCACTTCTTCTTGGGCTTGAGCCTTGCGACCTTGCTGGCCTTCACGGGTGTCCTACTTCTGGGGCTGACGGTGCTTTTGCTATGTCGGGCGTCACACTCAGTGTTCGCCGGTTTCGTGAACTAGGGGTTTCACTGCCAGAATTGGCAGACGTGACCCATAGTTTCCGGAACGTAGCCATTGTTGCGCACGTCGACCACGGCAAGACAACCCTGGTCGATGCAATGCTCAAGCAGTCGGGCGCGCTCTCGCACCGCGGTGATGACGCTGTTGAGCGCCTGATGGACTCCGGTGATCTGGAGAAAGAAAAGGGCATCACGATCCTGGCCAAGAACACCGCCGTGCACCGTCAGCACGCGGACGGGTCCATGACGGTGATCAACGTCATCGACACCCCCGGCCACGCCGACTTCGGTGGCGAGGTGGAACGCGGCCTGTCCATGGTCGACGGTGTGCTGCTGTTGGTGGACGCCTCCGAGGGCCCACTGCCGCAGACCCGGTTCGTGCTGCGCAAGGCCCTCTCCGCGCACCTGCCGGTGATCTTGGTCGTCAACAAGACCGACCGACCCGACGCCCGCATCGCGGAGGTCGTCGAGGAGAGCCACGACCTGCTGCTCGATGTCGCCTCCGATCTGGATGAAGAGGCGCAGGCGGCCGCCGAGAAGGCACTCGACCTGCCGACGCTGTACGCCTCGGGCCGTGCCGGCATCGCCAGCACCACCCAGCCGGCCAACGGGCAGAACCCCGACGGCGAGAACCTCGACCCGCTATTCGACGTGCTGCTTGAGCACATTCCGGCGCCCAGCGGCGACCCGGAGGCCCCGCTGCAGGCACTGGTGACCAACCTCGACGCCTCGGCCTTCCTCGGCCGGCTCGCGCTGATCCGCATCTACAACGGCCGGCTGCGTAAGGGCCAGCAGGTGGCGTGGATGCGCGAAGTAGATGGCCACCCCGTCATCACCACGGCCAAGATCACCGAGCTGCTCGCCACCGAGGGTGTCGATCGCAGCCCCACGGAAGAGGCAATTGCCGGTGACATCGTCGCGGTCGCGGGTATGCCCGAGATCATGATCGGTGACACGCTGGCCGATCCCGATCACGCCCACGCGCTCCCGCGGATCACCGTCGACGAGCCGGCCATCTCGGTGACCATTGGCACCAACACCTCGCCGCTGGCGGGCAAGGTGTCCGGGCACAAGCTGACCGCGCGGATGGTCAAGTCCCGGCTCGATTCGGAGCTCATCGGCAATGTATCGATCAAGGTCGTCGATATCGACCGTCCCGACGCCTGGGAGGTGCAGGGCCGCGGTGAGCTGGCGCTGGCCATCCTCGTCGAACAGATGCGCCGCGAGGGCTTCGAGCTGACCGTCGGCAAGCCGCAGGTGGTCACCAGGACCGTTGACGGCAAGCTGCACGAACCATTCGAGGCCATGACCATTGACTGTCCCGAGGAGTTCGTCGGGGCCGTCACCCAGCTGATGGCCGCCCGTAAGGGCCGCATGGAGGAAATGGCCAACCACGCCGCGGGATGGGTCCGGATGGACTTCATCGTGCCGTCGCGCGGCCTCATCGGATTCCGGACCGACTTCCTGACGCTGACCCGTGGCACCGGCATCGCCAACGCGGTGTTCGAGGGCTACCGGCCGTGGGCCGGGGAGATCCGCGCCCGGCACACCGGGTCGCTGGTGTCCGACCGCACCGGCTCCGTCACCCCGTTCGCGATGACCCAGCTATCCGACCGCGGACAGTTCTTCGTGGAGCCTGGGGACGCGACCTATGAGGGCCAGGTCGTCGGAATCAACCCGCGTGCCGAGGACCTCGATGTCAACGTCACCCGCGAGAAGAAGCTGACCAACATGCGGTCCGCGACCGCCGATGTCTTCGAGACACTCGCCAGACCAATGGAACTCGACCTCGAAAAGGCGATGGAGTTCTGTGCAGGCGATGAATGCGTCGAGGTCACCCCGGAAATCGTGCGGGTGCGCAAGGTGGAACTCACCGCGACGCTGCGCGCACGGGCGCGTTCGCGTTCGAAGGCCGCCAACAACAGCTGATATCCACTCGACGGTAACGCCACGCAGAAGTTTCGCTGAAATCCTCTGCGTGGCGTAACTGTCGGCGGCCGAAACGACGACAATGCAGTACATGGTGGATCTCAAGCGACGCGTCGTGCACACGGTGCAGAAGTACCTCGTCAACCCCGTCGGCAGACGACTGCCGGTCACGATGCTTGAGACGACCGGCCGCTCCTCGGGGCAACCGCGCCACACCGCGATCGGCGGACGCCTCGTCGGGAACCAGTTCTGGCTAGTCTCCGAGCACGGCGAGCACTCCGATTACGTCCGCAATATCAAGGCCAACGCGGCGGTGCGGCTGCGCATCCGTGACCAGTGGCGCAGCGGAACCGCCCACTTGCTTCCCGACGATGATGCAAAAGCACGACTCCGGGAGCTGCCGCGCGGCAATAGCGCGGTGGTGCGCGCGGCGGGCACCGAACTATTGACCGTCCGCGTTGATCTGGATTGACACCGCACTCTGGTGACGGCGGTACCCGCTTCCTGGTGAACTGCTGTGATAGATAACAGCTTTCGCGGTGGATTGCGCTTGCTTTCTCGGTAGCATGTGCGGTATGTCCCAGCCGACTCCCCGCATCGCCGAACAGAATGAGCAGGCAGCCAGAGAGCTGCCGTTTGCCAACGCCGTGGACCAAGAAGATGCCGACCGCGGATTCATCGCGGCACTGGAACCGGGTGTTGTCACAGATGCTTCCGGGAACATCGTGTGGGACAACGACTCCTACGGATTTCTGAGGGACAGTTGCCCCGCCTCCGTGCACCCGAGCCTGTGGCGGCAGTGCGGACTCATCATCAGGCAGGGACTCTTCGAGGTCGCCGACGGCATCTACCAGGTTCGTGGCCTCGACATATCGAACATGACTCTCGTTGAGGGCGAGCGGGGAGTCATCGTCATCGACCCGTTGACGTCCATGGAGACCGCGGCCGCCGCGTTGGAACTTTACCGCCGTCATCGTGGGGACCGGCCGGTGACCGCGCTGATCTACTCCCATTGCCATGCGGATCACTTCGCGGGTGCGCTCGGGGTCACCACGGTGGAGGAGGTCGCGGCCGGGCACTGTCCGGTCATTGCCCCCGCCGGATTCCTGGAGCACGCCGTTGCCGAGCACGTGTACGCCGGTCCGGCGATGACCCGGCGGGCTGTGTACATGTACGGCGCGGTGTTGCCGCGCGGACCGCTCGGGCAGGTGGGATCTGGCCTGGGGCAGACCAATTCGCTCGGGACAATCACCCTGATCCCGCCGACCGTCGACGTCACTCACACCGGTCAGGAGGAGACGGTCGACGGTGTTCGCATGGTTTTCCAGCTCACACCGGGAACCGAGGCCCCCGCGGAGATGAACTTCTATTTCCCGGAGCGCCGGGCGCTGTGTATGGCCGAGAATGCCACGCACACCTTGCACAATCTGCTGACGTTGCGCGGTGCGGTGGTGCGCGACCCGCACGTGTGGGCGCAGTACATCACCGAGGCCATCAACCTGTACGCCCACGACTCCGATGTGGTGTTTGCCTCTCATCACTGGCCCACCTGGGGTACCGAGCGGCTAACGGAATATCTTGCGCTGCAACGTGATCTGTACGCCTATCTGCACGACCAGACGCTGCGGCAACTGAACCAGGGATTTGTCGGCTCGGAGATCGCCGAAACCCTGCAGCTGCCGCCGGCGATTGCGGGTGCCTGGCACGCGCGCGGCTATTACGGCTCGGTCAGCCACAACGTGAAGGCGATCTATCAGCGCTACATGGGCTGGTTCGACGGCAACCCGGCGCGCCTCTGGGAGCACCCGCCGGTGGCCGGCGCGCAGCGGCACGTGGAATTCATGGGCGGTGCCGAGGAGGTGCTGCGGAAGGCGCGCGTCACTTTTGAGCAGGGGGACTACCGGTGGGTGGCGCAGGTGGTCAACTACGTGATCTTCGCCGACCCTGAAAACGAATCGGCAAAAGAATTGCAGGCCAGCTGTTTCGAACAACTCGGCTACGGGGCCGAGAATGCCACCTGGCGGAATTTCTATCTCATGGGTGCCCATGAGCTGCGCCACGGCAGCGTCGGCACCCCCATGAAGCTTGATTCAGCGTCGATGCTGGCGGCGCTGACCATCGACCAGCTCTTCGACGCGCTGTCACTCCGGATCAACGGGCCCGAGGCCTGGGATGAACGCTTCGTCAGCGACTGGCACTTCACCGATGAGGATCGCGTGCACCGAGTGGAGCTGCGCAACGGGGTGCTGGTGCATTACGACCGACCCGCTAGGGCCAACCTGCCGGAGCCCCATGTCACCTTCACCCTTACTCGACCCGCACTCATCAAGGTCCTCCTCGGTGGCACGGATCCCGCAGCGGTGTTCGCCTCCGGCGAGATCACCGTGGACGGGGATGCAAGCGGGTTCGCGCGGCTGGTTGCGGTGCTCGATCAGCCCGACCCCGGCTTCGCCATCGTCACGCCGTAGCCGAAGTGCATCGCGGTTTGCTGGGTGGTGGCTAAGGTTGGTGATGATTCCGTGTGGGGGAGTGTGCCGTTGAGCGGGTTTCAATTCACCTTCGTCAGAGAGTCGATCCCCGACCTGACGGAGTGGCGATACCACGAACCGCACCATGTGATCGCCGTGTATGAGGGCGGGCAGATGTGCAAGAAGGAAGTCGAATTCGACAGTGGCCCTTTTCAGCGGAAACTACCCAAGACCGCTGATGTGATGGTGATACCGGCCGGACGACGCATGGCCTTTTGCGCGCAGGGCGATCGAGCGGAGTTCTGCGAGCTCATCGTGGATCCAAAACTGTTTGACCAGCGTGAGCTGCAACCATTGCTCGGAGCCCGAGATCTCCTGTTGTACCAATTGGTCAAAAGGGTCCACAGCGTGGTGGACCGTCATGACGTGATGGCACGGCTGCTCCGCGATTCGTTGGTGGATGTGGTGCGGCTGCACCTGATCGACCATTACGCGAAGATCCGCAGGCAATCCGCCCTGCATCGCGGTTTAGGGCCCGCCCTGCAGGCGAAACTGGTCGAGTACATCGACGACGGACTTGATTCGGACATCAGTCTGGCGACGCTGGCGCGGTATGCCGAGATGTCCATCAGTGAATTCCGGACGGCCTTCGTGCACGCGTTCCACAAGACGCCTTACCAATTTGTCCTGGACCGCCGGATGAGCCGCGCGAAGCATCTGCTCGCAGCCGGCCAGCTCTCCATTACAGATATCAGTGCTGCCCTGGGCTTTTCCAGCCCCAGCCATTTTGCCACCACGTTCAAGGCGCGCGCCGGCGTGACACCAACCGTCTTTCGGGACGGCTTCTGATGCTTTTCCGCAAGCAACTCAGATCTTGAAGGCGCGGCGTGCGAGCTGCACCTAGATTGGCTGGACGTGGTCACGGGGGACGTGGTCACGCTGTCGGGCGGGTTCTGGCCTCGGATTGACGAGCGCCAGAATCTGCCCGGCGCCATTGCCAAAAATAATGTAGCGGAGGATGAGTCGGGTTGAAGGCGCGCCAACAGCTCTTTGCCTTCCTTGGAGTTCTGGGACTGAGCCTTGCGATCGTCTCGTGTGGCTCTCAGCCGTCGACTCCCCAAACCTCTACCGCTGCAATAGCCCAGCAGCAAGGAACGCAACACCGGACAGGTTCGGCGCCAGCGGAGAAACGCACCACTGCGTACTGCGCGCAGAACCACGACCCCGCATGTGCGGCAGGAACTTACGTCGGCCCGCACGCCGCCCCGACTGCAGGCGGGGGATACTGGGACGACAAGGGCAACCCGGTCGATGGTGGGCCCGTGGGTGCTAATGGCTCGACCGGCAACGGCGTGACCCAGGTGTACTGCGCGCAGAACGAAGATCCGGGCTGCCCGGCGGGAACCTACGTCGGACCGGGCGCCATCAAGAATCCTGACGGCAGTAACAACTACGTCCCGTGCGAGGGCAGTATCTGCACCAACCCGAACCATGGTGGCGGGGATGCGGCCGGGTCTTGGGACGCTCAGGGACAGCCGATCAATGGTGGACCACAGGGCGCCAATGGTTCAACCGACAACAATGTGACTCGGGAGTACTGCGCACAAAACGAAGATCCGGGCTGCCCCGTGGGGTCATATGTTGGGCCGAAGGCGATCAAAGATCCTGACGGCAGTAACAACTACGTCCCGTGTGAAGGCAGTATCTGCACCAATCCGAACCATGGTGGCGGCGACAACACCAACGGTCCCGGCTCGGACACTGCGGTGCCCGAGCAAGCCGATTCGTCCAATCCTTCCGGAGGGGCCGAGGGTTCGACGCCCGGGCAATAGGATCGCCGAGTGATTCCCCGTCCGCTGATCCGGCCGGCGCGTCCGTGGATGCACGGACTTTTGATTGCGTGCTTATGGGCAGTGGGGGGTTGCAGTGAGGCGACCTCGGAGCATTCCGGCAATCTGCCCCAGGGACCTGGCACCACGCTGTCCCATATCACCGTCGAACGGTTTCACTATCTGACAGACGGCCCTTCCGATCCGATGCAAAACTGGGCAGACCTGTATCTGCCAGCCGGTCGTCAGGATCCGGACACGATTCCGCTCGTGGTGTTGATTCATGGCGGCGCGTGGCAAAACCTGTTGGGGGCCAATGTTTTCGAGCCATTGGCCCGCGAACTCGCGGCCCGCGGCATGGCCGTCTACAACGTGGAGTATCGGCGGGTGGGATCCGGTGGCGGCTGGCCGACCACGTTCCACGACGTGGCGCGCGCCCTTGACTTTGTCGTCGAGGTGGACAAGAAGCTTCCGCAGCTCACCACCGATGACGAACTCGTCGTGGGACACAGCGCTGGTGCGCAACTCGCGGTCTGGGGCGCTACCCGGCATAACCTTCGCGACGACGAGGTGGGCTCACACCCCCAGTTCCGGCCCACGCGCGCAGTATCACTGGCCGGGCCGCTCGACATGGTCTACGCCGCAGAGCACGGTGACGACCGCATCGTCACGGTGCTCGGCGGGGCGCCCGGTGCCGTGCCAGATCGATACACATCGGTCGATCCCATCCAGAACATCGATATCGGTACGCCCGTAATTGCCCTACACGGCGCCCGGGACCACGTCGTTGAACCCGTCATCTCGCAGCGTTATGTGGCGGCAGTGAAGCGTCAGGGTGGCCGGGCCGCCGTCGAGCTGCTTCCCGAGCAGAATCACGTGTCCATCGTGGCGCCGGACAGTTCGGCCTTCGAGCGGGTGGTGCGGATTATCACGACTACCTCGCAGGCGGAGCTCGATGAGCTGCTCAAGGAGTAGGCCGGTCGCGACGGAGTCGCCGCTGCCGCCTCGTTCACGTTCGTGTCCCAGCACCCCACAGATAGGGTGGGTCCTCATGCCAACCGAGTCACTGCGCCTGCGACTGTGCGCCTTGCTCGGTGTGGTGCTGCTCGCCGGGTGTTCGGTCAGCGCGCCCCCGGCCGTTCAGGGCAGCGAAACCACCAGCTCCACGACACCGCCACCGCCTAAGAAAGAGCAGATAGTGGTGGGTATCGACACGATCGGCGCGGGGTTCAACCCGCATCTGCTCTCCGATCAGTCGCCGGTGAACTCGGCGATCAGTTCGTTAGTGCTTCCCAGCGCGTTCCGCCCGGTGCCCGATTCGGCGACGACCACCGGCTCACGCTGGGAGATGGACCCGACGCTGCTGGTGTCTGCCGTGGAGACCAGCCAGGAGCCGTTCACGGTCACCTACACGATTCGCCCCGAGGCGCAGTGGACCGATAACGCGCCCATCGGTGCCGACGACTTTTCATACCTGTGGCAGCAGATGCTCACCCAACCCGGAACGGTCGACCCGGCGGGATACGGAAGCATCACCGATGTCCAGTCGCGGGACGGCGGCAAGCGTGTGGTCGTCACCTTCGACCACAAGTACCCCGCCTGGCGCGAGCTGTTCACCGACCTGCTGCCCGCGCACATCGTCAAAGACATCCCGGGGGGCTTCGCCTCGGGGTTGGTCAAATCGATGCCCGCTTCCGGCGGACGTTTCCGGGTGGACACGATCGACCCGCAACGCGACGAGATCCTGCTGGCCCGTAACGATCGGTATTGGGCCGCCCAAGCGGTCCCCGACGAGATCCTGTTCCGTCGCGCGGGCGCGCCCACCGTGCTGGCGGATTCCATCCGCAACGGTGACACCCAAGTGGCCCAGGTGCATGGCAGCGGGGTGACGTTCGCTCAGTTGGCCAACATCCCGGGTGTGCGCACCGCCCGCATCGTCGCGCCGCGCACTCTGCAGCTGACGTTGCGCGCGGGCCAGGAGACGCTCACCGACTCGACGGTCCGCCGGGGCCTGCTCGGCCTGCTCGACATCGGTCTGCTGGCCGCGGTGGCCGCCGGTAACGACAACGCCGTCACCCTGGCGGCGGCGCAGGTACGTTCGCCCTCGGACCCCGGATACAAACCCACCGCGCCCACCGCCCTCACCCGTGAAGCCGCGCTTGCGTTGCTCAAGGAGGCCGGATACGAGGCGGTCGACGTGCCCGCACCGCCCGGTGCGCCGGCGGGGCCTCCGCAGATCACCAAGAACGGTGAGCCGCTGAGTCTGGTCATCGGTGCTGCCGCCAACGATCCGACGTCGGTGGCCGTCGCCAACACCGCCGCCGATCAACTCCGCAATGCGGGGGTGCGGGCCAGCGTCCTCGCGATCGATCCACCCGCCCTGTACGGCCAGGCGATCCCGGACGGCCGTGTCGACGCCATCGTCGGCTGGCATCAGACCGGTGGGGATCTGGCCACCGCGCTGGCCTCCCGGTACGGTTGCCCGGCGCTGCAGTCGGGCAAGGTCCCCGACACCCGCACCACCACACCGCCTCCGCCGCCGGCGAGCAACACGCCGTCACCGCCGTCGAGGGAAGAATCCGTCCGTGCCCCAAGCAATCTCACCGGGCTATGCGACGAGGGGTTGCAGAGCAGTATCGACGCCGCGCTGACTGGTCAGGCCGATGTGGGCAAGGTCGTCGATCAGGCCGAGCCCCAATTGTGGAAGATGGCAACGGTTTTGCCGATCATGCAGGACACCACGATCGCCGCGGCCGGTCCCAGCGTGCAGAACGTGGAGCTGACCGGTGCGGTCCCGGTGGGAATCGTCGGGACTGCGGGCGAGTGGAAGAAGACGCGGCGATGAGCGTTTGCGCGAAGAGCAGAGGGTCACGATGAGCGTTTGCGCGAAGAGCAGAGGGTCACGATGAGTGCTTCCCGACGTCTGATGCTGGTGCATGCGCACCCCGACGACGAATCCCTCACCACCGGGGGCACCATCGCGCGGTATGCCGCCGAGGGCGCCGATGTCCGGGTGGTCACCTGCACTCTCGGGGAAGAAGGTGAGGTGATCGGCGATCGCTGGGCGCAGCTGGCCGTCGATCATGCCGATCAGCTGGGTGGGTACCGGGTCGGCGAATTGTCTGCCGCACTGCGGTACCTGGGTGTCGACGGGCCCACTTACCTCGGGGGTGCCGGGCATTGGCGCGACTCGGGTATGGCGGGTACCGGATCGCTACATCCGCGCGCCTTCGCCGGCGCGAACGTAGACGACGCGGTAGCGGCGTTGGTGCAGCAGATCGACGAACACCGCCCGCAGGTCGTCATCACCTATGACCCCTTCGGGGGATACGGGCACCCCGATCACATCCAGGCGCACACCGTGACCACCGCCGCCGTCGAGAGAGCCACCTGGCAGGTGTCCAAGCTGTACTGGACCGTCATCGCCACCAGCGCCATGGCGGCCGGAAGCGAGACGATGAAGGAACTGCCCCCGGGATGTGAACCCGCGCCCCTTGACCTCGTGCCTACCTATAGCGACGACCAGATCAGCGCCGCCATCGACGTTTCGGCGTACCACGGCGCCAAGGCGTCGGCGCTGCGCGCTCATGCCACCCAAGTCATCGTTTCCGAGGACGGGACCGCGCTGGCATTGTCGAATCTGATGGCGTTGCCCATAGCGGATACCGAGCATTTCGTGTTGGTGCGTGGACAGCGCGGGGTCGACAGCGGGTGGGAATCCGATCTGTTCGCCGGGGTGGAGTTGTAAGCTCGACCCATGCCACCCGATCAAGACCTGGATCCCAATCAGCAGCACTGGCAAGACCGGGTGGACAACTTCCAATGGGTCGTTGGCTCACTCGTGGCCCAGCTCGATTCCGTCCCGATCTAGACACCTGTTCGTTTTCATGCGCGCGTTCGTCCTGACCGCGCTGATTCTCGACGGCGTCATCAGCGCGATCTTTGGGGCCGCCCTGCTCAATCTGAGGATCGGCGGGGTGTTGATTCCACTCGGTGTGATCATCAGCGCCGCGCTCAACGTGCTGCTGGTCTGGATCGCCCTGCAGTGGGCACCCTCGCACCGGTGGGCGGGCGCGCCACTGTGGGCATTCGTGGCGACCACCACGCTGCTGCTGTTCGGCGGGCCGGGCGGTGACGTCGTCTTCGTAGGATTCTGGCCGGTGCTGCTGCTGATCGCGGGCGTACTGCCCGCCGCGTACGTCTTGCGCCGGGCCGGCGACTAGGCGCTCATCCCAGGCTGATGGTCTTCGCGCAGGCGCTTACCCCAGGCTGATGGTCTTCGCGCAGGCGCTCATCCCAGGTACTCCGACTCAAGCACCAGATCCTTCACCAACGTCTGGTACTCCACGTGGGTTTCGTGCTCCACGGTCTGCCAGAGCTTGCCTTGCTGCTCCTTCATATACGCGCGGTACTTGGGCGAGCCCGGGAAACGGACGTTGTCGGCGACGACGATCGTTCCCTGATGCAGCCAGCCACGGTCTTTGAGACGCAACAGGTCGTCCAGGTAGAGATCCTTCCAGTGGTCAATGAACACGAAGTCCAGGCATCCCTCGGTAAATCCGTAGTCCTTGGTCAGCAGGTCCAGGGTGATGCCGTCGTCGACAGTGCCGGTGAGGCAGGTGGCGCGGTCCGACAGCCCGGCATGCGCCCAGACCCGGCGCGCCACCGAGGCGTTGGCCCCGGACTTCTCAATGGAGAAGAATTTGGCGCCTGGAGCGGCACGAGCAATCCGCAGACCGCTGTAACCGCAGTAGGCGCCCAGTTCCAGCGCGATCCTAGGTTTGGCGCGTGTGACGGCCGCGTCGAGAATCTGGCCCTTCTCATCGCCGACATTCATCAGGATCGACTGGTCGTATGCGAAATTGTCGATGGCATCGATGGCGGCATCGACATCACCCGCCGGAGCGGTGGCAATGACGTGCTCCGCGGTGGCCTCTTCGCGACCATCGCCCATCTGACCGGTGCGCATGACGTTCAGACCGCCGAACACCGCCCGCAGAAATGAATACCGCAGAAAAGGAAGTTTCTGCTTGAGGGTTCTCGTAATACTCACGGAGATCAGCCTAGCGATCCCGGGTATTTCCGCAGGGTGACCTCGTTGGTGAACCCCCGAGTGGCCGGGCTTTTGGTACGGGCGGATGATCTGGGGGTGACCGACGGTTGTACAAACGTGCCCGACGACGTAACGCCGCTGCCGATTCCTGCATTTCCCGCGAGAAGGGCGGCATCCCCTGCCGCATTGCGACGGGTGTTGCGTCGTGCGCGCGACGGGGTGACGTTGAATATCGACGAGGCCGCGTTGGCGCTGACCGCACGCGGGGAGGATCTGGCCGACCTGATGGCCAGCGCGGCCCGGGTACGTGACGCCGGGCTGGAGTCGGCGGAGCGCCTGGGTGCGAACGGTCGTCTGCCGATCTCCTATTCACGCAAGGTGTTCATCCCGGTGACGCATCTGTGCCGGGACAAGTGCCATTACTGCACATTCGTGACGGTTCCGGGCAAGCTGCGGGCGCAGGGTCAGGGCATGTACCTGGAGCCCGACGAGATTCTGGATATTGCCCGTCGCGGTGCCGAATTGGGTTGCAAAGAGGCCTTGTTCACGCTGGGGGACCGCCCCGAGGACCGCTGGCCCGAGGCCAAACAGTGGCTCGATGAGCGCGGTTACGACACCACGCTGGATTATGTGCGGGCGATGGCGATCCGGGTGCTCGAGGAGACCGGACTGCTGCCACACCTCAACCCGGGGGTGATGACCTGGTCGGAGCTGGCGCGGTTGAAGCCGGTGGCGCCGTCGATGGGCATGATGCTGGAGACCACCTCGCGGCGGCTGTTCGAGACCCGCGGGGAGGCGCATTACGGCAGCCCCGACAAGGATCCCGCAGTGCGGCTGCGCACGCTCACCGATGCGGGGCGGCTATCCATTCCGTTCACGACGGGGCTGTTAGTCGGGATCGGCGAGGACCTGACCGAGCGTGCGGAGACCATTCACGCGATCCGCAAGGTGCACAAGGAATTCGGGCACGTGCAGGAAGTCATCGTGCAGAACTTCCGGGCCAAGTCCGATACGGCCATGCAGACGACGCCCGATGCCGATATCGACGACTTCCTGGCGACGATCGCGGTGACCCGGCTGGTGCTGGGGCCGAAGATGCGGGTGCAAGCTCCGCCAAATCTGGTGTCCCGCAGCGAATGCCTGGCGTTGATCGGGGCCGGTGTGGACGACTGGGGTGGGGTGTCCCCGTTGACGCCCGACCACGTGAACCCCGAACGGCCGTGGCCGGCATTGGATGATCTGGCGTCGGTGACGGCAGAGGCGGGTTACGACTTGGTGCAGCGCCTGACCGCGCAGCCACAATATGTGCAGGCCGGGGCGGCATGGATCGATCCGCGGGTCCGCGGGCACGTGGAGGCCCTGGCGGATCCGGAAACCGGTTACGCCTTGGATGTTTCGCCGACGGGCCTGCCGTGGCAGGAGCCGGATGAGACGTGGGAGTCGACGGGCCGGGTAGACCTGCATTCGGCCATCGATTCGGAAGGCCGCAATACCGACACCCGCAGTGATTTGGCCAGTGCCTTCGGGGATTGGGAGTCGATCCGCGAGCATGTGCGGGAACTGAATGCGCGCGCACCCGAGAAGGTGGGCGCCGACGTGTTGGCGGCCTTGCGTGCCGCCGAGCGGGACCCGGCCGGGTGCAGCGATGACGAGTATTTGGCGCTGGCGACGGCCGAGGGGCCAGCCATGGATGCGCTTGCCGCGCTGGCAGATTCGATTCGTGCCGATGTGGTTGGCGATGACGTCACCTATGTGGTGAACCGGAATATCAACTTCACCAACATCTGCTACACGGGTTGCCGGTTCTGCGCGTTCGCACAGCGCAAGGGTGATGCAGACGCATTCTCGCTGTCCGCCGAGGAGGTGGGGGACCGGGCGTGGGAGGCGTATGTCGCTGGTGCCACCGAGGTCTGCATGCAAGGCGGTATCGACCCGGAGCTGCCCGTCACCGGGTACGCCGATCTGGTTCGTGCGGTGAAGAAGCGGGTGCCCAGCATGCACGTGCACGCCTTCAGTCCCATGGAAATCGTCAACGGCGCCTCCAAAGGTGGCCAGAGCGTGCGTGATTGGCTGACCGAGCTGCGCAGTGCGGGTTTGGATACCATCCCCGGAACCGCCGCCGAGATTCTCGATGACGAGGTCCGATGGGTGCTCACCAAGGGGAAGCTGCCGGCGTCGGAATGGATCGATGTCGTCAGCACCGCACACGAGGTGGGGCTGCGCTCCAGTTCGACGATGATGTACGGCCACGTTGACACCCCCAAGCATTGGGTGGGACACCTGCGGGTCCTGGCCGGAATTCAGGACCGCACAGGCGGATTCACTGAGTTCGTGCCGCTACCTTTTGTGCACCAGAGCGCGCCGCTGTACCTCGCGGGCGCTGCCCGCCCCGGGCCCACCAACCGGGACAACCGGGCGGTGCATGCGCTGGCGCGCATCATGCTGCACGGACGCATCGACAACATCCAGACAAGTTGGGTCAAGCTGGGCATCGAGGGCACTCGTGCGATGTTGCAGGGTGGCGCCAACGATCTCGGTGGCACGCTGATGGAGGAAACCATCTCGCGGATGGCCGGCTCCGAGCATGGATCGGCCAAGACCATCGCCGAGCTGGAGGAGATCGCCGAAGGCATCGGACGTCCCGCGGTGGAACGCACCACCACGTACTCGCGGCGGCCGTCGGCGGCGTAGTTGACGGTTACAGGGAATCTGCCCGAGCAAGGCAGTTGACGTCGTGACCGTCGCCTCGTGTGCCTGAATCGTGCAGGCGTCCGGCCAGGATCTCGCACGTAATCGATTCGGCCGAGCCCATTATCGGGTCAGCCCCAACAAGTTGGCTGCCGCTTGCTCCCTGGCTGAACCTCGCCGCGCCGCCGCAATGATTGGTGGTACTAAGTACTCCCGCCGCCGATGCGTCCGGGGCGGTGATGTCTATGCAGTCTGTGCCGGTCCAGTTGACGACTGTCTCGTAGCTTCCGCCTCCGGACAATGGGCCGGGGGCGGGGGTCGGCGTCGAAACTGGTTGTGGGACTTGCGTTGGCGGGATTGCCGGAGCAGGGATCGATTGGCTGGGTGAGTAGCGTGACGAGCCGGACTCGCATGCGACGCCGTCACCGTCGCGGTCGAGCTTCGAACTGTATCCGGGTTGACCGCGGTAGATGGGTGCGGCTCCTGCCGCTCGGGCGGCGGCGCAGCTGGGATACGCCTGCGCCAGGGGAGCGGAGACGAGACCGACAGCAGGGCCGGCGGCCACTGCGATGATGGCGAGAAATAGAACGTGAGTACGCAATTGGGCCCTCCTGGGGTGCATCGTGATCTTGATCTTCTACCGGACGCAGCAGCTGCTCGGACGCAATTCGGGAGAATGGGTGCGTCCCCGCCGAGACTGCGAGGGATCCCGCTAAGTTGACGGTCTCGGTCAGCACCTGACTGACTGGATGGCGTTGGGTTAACTCCCGCGATCGGTTTGGGCATCGTGATGTGCGTGATTGCCCGCCTGGTAGCGACAAGCTTCATCGTTGCGGTGCTTGGGTTTGTGGATGTCGCCCCGGCCCGCACGGAGCCGAGAGAGATGGCGCCGCAGTCGTATTCGCGGACGACCAGAGATGGCTGGCAGCTGCAGATCAGGCTCGACAACGAACGTGTCAACGCGGTGCCGAACTTGGCGGCGGCCGCGAATTCGCGCGAGGCATTCGTCACCTTGTCGGGGACCGCAGCAGCGACCGGCGGCGTCAATCCCATCACCGACAGCCTCTTTGTCATCGGCTACCAACTCGGCTGCCAGTCGGACGTGTCTTCGGGTTTGCAGCTCGGCGGGTCGGCCGGTGTCGCACCATCGGTAAGCCTGGGGGTAGTGCCGACGCCGACCGTCGGGGTCGGTGGTAGCGCGGGGGTGAGCGGTTTTGTGCAGACCGTGGTGCAGCCGGGTGTCATCGTGAACCTGCCGATGGGCAATATGGTGCTCTCCCGCGGCGGTACCGGGGCACTGGACTTGGACAACGTGCACGTGAAGGCCGATGCCTGCGGTGGAGACGTGACGATCCGTTCGTTCGCTTCGTTGCGCGCGTCGACCGAGACCGGCCATACCGAGTTCGCCATCTACGGCGACCCGATCAAGATCTGACGATGAAATTCATATGTGTCGCAACGCTGTTGGCGTGTTCGTTGTGGTGGGCGCCGGTGGCGGCGGCAGACCCGCCGCCCGGCAACCCCGCGGTACCCGTTCCGCTGCCCGGCGGGACACCCAACTATGCGGCGACCGCATCGCAGCCACCCTATGGCCTGGCCCCGCCGGTGCAGCGTGGAACCAGAATCTCTGCCGGCGTCGACTCTGGGTACACCGTCCGTATCGGCGCCGGAATGACCGGTGGGCAATTGGAGGACCCGCGCGGCACATCCGAAGGAGCAGCCCCGTGATTCGAACATTCTGTGTGGCACCGGTTATCGCCGCGGTTGCCGTCGGACTTGCCGTGCCCGTCGCCGCGGCGCCACCGCCGCCGAACCCGGGGCCCTACAACCCGGTGTTCGTCCCCGGTCAGCTACCGGCACTGCGGCCGTCGCGCGGGACGCAACTGCCGGTGCTGATGTCGGGACCGCCTCGCGGCCCAAGGATCGCTGCCGGCGTGGACGGAGCCGCAGCACCGGGCGGCGTCAAGCCGGGTGTCGGTGTCGGCGACGGAACGCTGGAAAGCCCCACCGGGGCGCCGGCGCGCTAGATCGCCGAGAGTGAAGCCATTGCGGTGATTCGGTCGATTTCCCGCAATAGCTTCACACTCGGCGTGTGGTTAGAGCTTGGCGGCCAGCTCGGTGCCCTGACGGATGGCACGCTTGGCGTCCAGCTCTCCGGCCAGCGCCGCACCACCGATCACGTGGGCGTTGATCCCGGAATCCTTCAACACGTCATCGAGATCGCGCACCGACTCCTGGCCGGCGCAGATCACCACGTTGTCGACTTCGAGCACGCGCGGGTCCTTGCGCTCCTCACCAAAGCTGATGTGCAGCCCGGCATCGTCGATCTTCTCGTAGTTGACCCCGGCCAACTCGGTGACCTTTTTGGCCTTGATGGATGCCTTGTGCACCCAGCCCGTGGTCTTACCGAGGCCCTTGCCCAGCGATCCCTTCTTGCGCTGGCACAGGTAGACCTCGCGAACCGCCGGCGCCGGAATGGGTTTGGTGAGTGAACCGCGGGAATCGTGCTCCTCCGAGATACCCCATTCGGCGCGCCACTCCTTGAGGTTGAGCGTCGGTGACTCGTCGGTCGTCAGGAACTCGGACACATCGAAACCGATGCCGCCCGCACCGACGACGGCCACGCGTTTGCCGACGGGCTTGACCTGCTTGATGACCTCCGGGTAGGAGAGCACCATCGGGTGATCGATACCGGGGATGGCCGGTACCCGAGGCTTGACGCCGGTGGCGATGATGACGTCATCGAACTTGCCGTCGATGAGCTCCTGGGCGTCCACCCTCTTGTTCAGAAGCACGGTGACGCCGTACTTCTTGAGCATCGTGGTGTAGTACCGGATGGTCTCGTTGAACTCTTCCTTACCCGGAATCTTGCGGGCCATGTCGAACTGGCCGCCGATCTCGGGGTTGGCCTCAAACAGCACCACCTTGTGGCCGCGCTCGGCCGCGGTTACGGCGGCCGACAGCCCGGCGGGACCCGCACCGACGACGGCGACCTTCTTGGCACGCCGAGTGGGCAGCAGCTTGAGCGTCGTCTCATTGCCCGCCCGTGGATTGAGCAGGCAGCTGGCCTTCTTGTTCGCGAACGAGTGATCTAGGCAGGCCTGGTTGCAGGCGATGCAGGTGTTGATCTCGTCGGCGTGATCAGCGGAAGCCTTTTTCACCCAATCCGGGTCCGCAAGCAATGGCCGCGCCATCGAAATCAGTTGCACCTGACCGTCACTGAGGATCTGCTCGGCCGACTGCGGCATATTGATGCGGTTGGAGGCCATCACCGGGATGGTGACCTCCTGGGCGATCTTGTTGGACAGGTCCACGAAGGCGTTCTGCGGTACCGAGGTGACGATGGTGGGGACGCGCGCCTCGTGCCAGCCGATGCCGGTGTTGATGATGGTGGCGCCGGCCGCCTCGATTTCCTTGGCGAGAGCCACGATTTCGTCCCAGGTCTGACCGTCGGGGACGAGGTCGGCCATGCTCATCCGGTAGCAGATGATGAAGTTGGGGCCGACGGCCTTGCGTACCCGCTTGACCGTCTCCACCGCCAGCCGACGGCGATTCTCGGGGCTGCCGCCGAACTCGTCGGTGCGGTTGTTGGTGCGCGGTGCCAGGAACTGGTTGATGAGGTAGCCCTCGCTGCCCATGATCTCGACGCCATCGTATCCGGCGAGCTTGGCCATCTTGGCGCTGTTGGCGAAGTCGCGCACCACATTCCAGGCGCCCTTGGTGCTCAGCGCGCGGGGCTTGAACGGGGTGATGGGCGACTTAATGTTCGATGCACCCCGCTGCAGTGGGCTGTACCCGTATCGACCGGCATGGATGATCTGCAGCAGGATCTTGCCGTCGTTCTTGTGTACGGCGCTGGTGACGGGACGATGCCGGTATGCCTCAAGGGGATTGGACATCTTGCCGGCAAAGGGCAGTAGCCAGCCCTCGCGGTTGATGGCGAAGCCGCCGGTGATGATCATCGCGGTGCCACCCTTGGCGCGCTCCGCGAAGTACGCGGCCAGCGCCGGGATGTCCCAGATGCGATCCTCCAGGCCGGTGTGCATGGACCCCATGACGACACGATTCTTCAGCTTGGTGAATCCAAGGTCCAAGGGGGACAACAGGGTTGGGTACGGATTACTCATTATCTTCACTTTCATCAGTCCGGGCTGGGACATTTGGGCTGGACAAAGCTGAAATCATTTCGTCGCACCAATCGGTGAAGCCCTCTTCCATGCGGACACCGCCGCGTAGGACGAGATATTGATGCAGGGCCGCGCCGGTGAGCTGATCCGGAGCGGGAAACTGACGTTTTTCCATTTCGCGGTAGTTGTCGAGCATGACGGCGTGTGCGTCGCGTTGAACGCTGATGTGCTCGACCACTGCGTCGATCTCGCCGTAGGTGCCGGCGCGGACCTTGAGGGCTAGGTCGCGCATATCGGTGCCCTCGGCGCTGTTGACCCACCGGGACAACTCGCGATAGCCGAGCTCGGCAACGTCGTACACCTTCTTGGCGGGTCGCCCTTCCTGGTCGACGACGGTGCAGCGCAGCCAGCTGTCGTCTTCCATGCGGCGCAGGGTGCGATAGATCTGCTGGTGCGTAGCGCTGTAGAAGTATCCGATCGACCGGTCGAATCGGCTCGTGAGCTCATAGCCCGACCCGTTCTGCTCGGCCAGGGACAAGAGAAGTGCGTGCGCTAGGGCCATGGATGAGCCGCTTGCGCGAAGACCGAGGGCGCGGGATGAGCCGCTTGCGCGAAGACCGAGGGCGCGGGATGAGCCGCTTGCGCGAAGACCGAGGGCGCGGGATGAGCCGCATGCGCGAAGACCGAGGACACGGCAGCATGCTGGCACGAAACGAGACCCTATGCAACTTGTTGCAGTGCAACAGGCTGCATACGGGCGCCAGTTAAGTGTTGTCGCTGGTGAGACGGGCGTACCGATTGCCGCGCAACTTCCCATTTAACGGCTGCGCGCGTCTTCTGGACGTTGGGCCAAGTTAAACGTTAAGCTCGGTACCTGTAACCCGTGGATACGGTTAGATTGCCCTGGCGAGTTAGGACAGCCTGTGTCGCGAGGCACATTTAAAGACCGGGATACTGGCCGCAACGCAGGAACTGGACATCGAGGAGAGCTTCGTGACCTACACGATCGCGGAACCGTGCGTCGACGTTATGGATAAGGCATGTATCGAAGAATGCCCCGTCGACTGCATCTACGAGGGCGGGCGGATGCTCTACATCCACCCCGACGAGTGTGTGGACTGCGGTGCTTGCGAACCGGTGTGTCCGGTGGAGGCCATCTTCTATGAGGACGACGTACCGGACCAGTGGGTCGGGTACACCCAGTCCAACGCCGACTTCTTCGTAGACCTGGGTTCTCCCGGTGGCGCCGCGAAGGTGGGCAAGACCGAGTACGACCCACCGTCGGTCAAGGAGCTTCCGCCTATGGGTGAGGGACACTGAGCTCAAGGCGTATCCGGCGCGTGTCCGCATTGCTGCCGGAATTTCCCTGGGACACCATCGCTGACGCCAAGGCGACGGCCGCGGCGCATCCCGATGGGATCGTGGATCTGTCGGTCGGCACCCCGGTGGATAGCGTCGCACCGTTCATTCGTGACGCGCTTGCCGCGGCGAGCGATCTGCCCGGATATCCGGCGACCGCGGGCACGCCCGCGTTGCGGCAGGCAATCCGCGAAGCAGTGACTCGGCGATACGGTGTTGTCCCGTTGGCCGACAACGCCGTGCTACCGGTCATCGGCACCAAGGAGCTCATCGCTTGGCTGCCCACGCTGCTCGGCTTGGGCGCCGACGACTTGATCGTCATCCCCGAATTGGCTTATCCGACCTACGAAGTGGGTGCACGGTTAGCCGGGGTCCCGACGGTTCGGGCCGACTCGCTGACGCAGTTGGGGCCCCAGCACCCCGCGGTGATCTACCTCAACTCGCCGAGCAACCCGACCGGCGCCGTGTTGCCGATCGAGCACCTGCGCAAGGTTGTGGAGTGGGCGCGTGAACGCGGCGCCCTGGTCGTCTCCGATGAGTGCTACTTGGGTCTCGGATGGGGCGCCGAGCCGGTGTCTGTGCTCGACCCTCGGGTCTGCGACGGCGACACCACCGGATTGTTGGCCGTGCACTCCTTGTCCAAGACCTCATCACTGGCGGGGTATCGGGCCGGTTTCGTCTTAGGTGACGCATCGTTGGTCGGGGAGCTGCTCGCGGTGCGCAAGCATGCCGGGATGATGGTGCCGGGGCCGGTGCAGGCGGCAATGACCGCCGCGCTGAGCGAAGACGAGCATCAGCGGGAGCAGCGGGCACGCTACGAGCGTCGCCGCGACAAGTTGTCGAAGGCGTTGACGGGTAATGGATTCCGGATTGACCACTCCGAGGCCGGCCTGTATCTCTGGGCCACTCGGGGCAGCTCTTGCGATGACGCGCTGGCATATCTGGCGCAGCGCGGGATCTTGGTAGCACCCGGACGGTTCTACGGTCCCCGCGGTAAGGAACATGTGCGGGTCGCGCTGACCGCGACCGATGAGCGGATCGACACGGCGGTCTCCCGCCTCGCCGACTGACCGTCGAAGATCAGGACTACCACACGTAACGTCCCGCCGGATTTCGCCGTTACCTGAGGTTTCGTTGCGCAATCTTCGGAACCCTCGACACCCGCGGGCGAACAGGACCATGCTGGATGCATGGATGCCATCACCAATGTGCCGGCTCCCGTCAACGAGCCGGTGCTCACGTACGCTCCCCACACTCCCGAACGCGACCGATTGATCACGGCACTGTCGAACCTCACCACGACCGCCGTCGACCTGCCCCATGTGATCGGCGGAGTCCGCCGCATGAGCGATGGTGAGCGCATCGATGTTGTGCAGCCGCACAACCACCGCGCCGTGCTGGGCACCGTCACCAATGCCGGGCACACCGACGCCCGTGATGCGGTGGAAGCTGCCGTCGCCGCAAAAAACGATTGGGCGGCACTGTCTTTCGATGACAGGGCGGCCGTCTTCCTGCGGGCGGCGGATCTATTGTCCGGGCCATGGCGCGCCACGCTCAACGCGGCCACCATGCTGGGTCAGTCGAAGACCGCTTACCAGGCCGAAATCGACTCCGCGTGCGAGCTGGCGGACTTCTGGCGATTCAATGTGCAGTTCGCGCGACAGATCCTCGCCGAGCAGCCCAGCAGCGGCGACGGCGTGTGGAACCGGATGGAGTACCGCCCGCTGGAGGGCTTCGTCTACGCGATCACGCCCTTCAACTTCACCGCGATCGCGGGCAATCTTCCGACCGCCCCAGCGCTTTTGGGAAACACTGTGGTGTGGAAGCCGTCCATAACTCAGGCGTTCGCCGCGCACTTCACCCTTGAGCTTCTCGAGGCCGCCGGGTTGCCGCCCGGCGTCATCAACCTGCTCAACGGCGACGGGATCGCGGTATCCGATGTGGCGCTTGCCGACCCGCGCCTAGCCGGCATCCACTTCACCGGCTCCACCAAAACCTTCCAGCATCTGTGGCGTGAGGTGGGGGCGAATATCGACAGATACAACACCTACCCGCGGCTCGTCGGAGAGACAGGTGGCAAGGACTTCGTCGTCGCTCACGCGTCCGCGCGTCCAGATGTGTTGGCTACGGCGCTCATTCGCGGCGCGTTCGATTACCAGGGGCAGAAGTGCTCCGCCGCCTCCCGGGCCTTCGTGGCCCGTTCGGTCTGGGACAAAATGGGCGAACAGTTCCTTGACGACACCTCCGCATTGACCTACGGCGACGTCACCGACCTCACCAATTTCGGCGGAGCCGTAATCGACGAGAAGTCATTCACGCGCAATGCGGTCGCCATCGATCGTGCCAAGAGTGCCGGGGTGACGATTGCCGCCGGTGGCGAATACGACGACAGCGAAGGGTACTTCATCAGGCCCACCGTGCTGCTCTCGGACGACCCGACCGACGAGGCATTCTCGACCGAGTACTTCGGCCCGATCCTTGCGGTGCACGTCTACCCCGATGACGACTACGACCGCATCCTGGATGTTGTCGATACCGGCTCGCGGTACGGACTCACCGGTGCCGTCATCGCCGACGACCGTCAGGCCGTTCAGGCGGCCAGCGACCGGCTCCGGTACACGGCCGGGAACTTCTACGTCAACGACAAACCCACCGGTGCCGTTGTCGGCCAGCAGCCCTTCGGCGGCGGCCGGGCATCTGGCACCGATGACAAAGCCGGGTCGCCGCTCAATCTGCAGCGCTGGCTGTTGCCGCGATCCATCAAGGAAACATTCAACGCCCCAACGGAATACAAGTACCCTCATATGGAGCATGAGGATGGCTGAATGGTTCGGAAGAACGGCACGGCCCGTCATCCTGGCGGCCAGTAGGTCGGGACGTCTGCGCCATACTGCCGAACGGATGCCGCTAACCAGACAAGTGGTACGTCGCTTCGTCCCCGGTGAATCACAGGACGATGTGCTCGGAGCCAGTACGGCACTGCTGGATTCGGGACGATTCATCTCGATTGACTACCTGGGCGAGGACACCACCGACTCCGAGCAGGCCACCCGCACGGTTTCGGCCTACCTGTCATTGCTCGATGCACTGGCGCAGCGGCGTGACACCGTGCACACCGGCATGCGACCGCTGGAGATCTCACTCAAGCTCTCGGCGCTGGGACAAGCGCTGCCCCATGACGGGGAGCGAATCGCCCTGGAAAACGCTCAGCTGTTGTGCGCCAAGGCCGATGAGGCCGGTGTATGGGTCACCGTGGACGCCGAGGATCACACCACTACGGACTCAACCCTGAGTATCGTTCGCGAATTGCGTGCCGATTTCCCTTGGTTGGGTACCGTGCTGCAGGCGTATCTAAGACGTACCTACGCCGACTGCGCAGAGCTGTCCGGCGAGGGCTCACGCATCCGGTTGTGCAAGGGTGCCTACGACGAGCCCGAATCCGTCGCCCACCGGGACCCCGAGGACGTCGATGTTGCTTACTTGCGTTGTCTGCGCGTGCTGATGGAAGGTGATGGCTATCCGATGGTCGCCTCCCACGACCCAGCCATTATCGAGGCGGCCGGGGTGATGGCGCGTGAGACGAGCCGAGGTCCAGGCGATTTCGAATATCAAATGCTCTACGGGATCCGTGATGCTGAACAACGCCGCCTCGTCGGTGAGGGCCACTCTATGCGGGTGTACGTGCCGTTCGGTGAGCAGTGGTACGGGTACTTTGTGCGGCGTATCGCCGAGCGCCCCGCGAACATGACCTTCTTCCTGCGCGCGCTGCTCTCCCGGGGGTAGCTTTAGGCTGAACCCATGCTGTTGACGTCTCTTCACCCCAAGATGCCCGACCTCGCGGATGCGGTACGTATCGGTGAGGACAGCTGGGGCCGCGGCGACCTCGTGGGTGCTGCGACGGCGGCGGCCGAGCGGATCGGCGGAGCATCGGGACCGGTTGCCGTGCTGGCGCGCCCGAGCATCCAGACAGTGCTCGCGGTCATCGCCGGTCTCATCGCCGGGGTCCCGATCGTGCCGGTCCCCGCGGATGTAGGGATGGCCGAACGCCGTCACATCCTTGCCGACAGCGGGGCGGTCGGATGGCTGGGCGAGTTGCCTGATGAGTTGGAGGGATTGCCTCATGTACCGGTGCGTCTGCACGCCCGGTCGTGGCATCAATACTCCGAACCGCGCCCCGAGGCAACGGCACTCATCGTGTACACCTCGGGGACCACGGGCGCGCCTAAGGGAGTTCAACTGAGCCGCCGCGCGTTGGCCGCCAGCCTCGATGGGCTCAGGGACGCATGGGCGTGGGCACCCGACGACGTTCTGGTGCACGGGTTACCGCTATTCCATGTACACGGGCTGGTACTCGGATTGCTCGGATCACTGCGGGTGGGAAACCGTTTTGTGCACACCGTGAAACCGACGCCTGAGACCTATGCCGCCGCCCAGGGGACCTTGTACTTCGGCGTACCGACGGTGTGGTCGCGCGTCGCGGCGGACGAATGCTGTGCTCGGGCACTGTCTTCGGCTCGGCTGCTGGTATCGGGCAGTGCCCCGCTACCGGTGCCGGTTTTCGATGCGCTGCGCCGGCTCACCGGACACGCCGTCATCGAACGGTACGGCGCCACCGAAACCGTCATCACGCTCTCCACACGTTTCGACGGGGAGCGTCGCGCCGGTTGGGTCGGTCATCCGTTGACGGGCATCCAGACTCGTCTGCTGGCCGAGGACGGCACGGCGGCCCCACACGATGGAGAAACCGTTGGTCAGCTGCAGATTCAGGGGCCAACATTATTCACCGGCTACCTCAATCTGCCGGAGAAGACGGCGGAGGTACTTACCGAGGACGGGTGGTACCGCACCGGCGATGCCGCCGTCGTCGACGAGAGTGGAATGCATCGCATTGTCGGACGCGAATCCGTTGACCTCATCAAGTCGGGCGGCTATCGCGTCGGTGCGGGGGAGATCGAGACCGTGCTGCTGGGGCACCCCGACATCGAGGAGGCTGCGGTGGTGGGTGTTCCGGACGAAGACCTGGGGCAACGCATCGTCGCCTACATTGTCGGTGACGTGGCGGAGGCTGACGTCATTGATTACGTGGCACAACAACTATCGGTACATAAGCGTCCCCGTGAAGTGCGGCGTGTGGATGCATTGCCGCGGAACGCCATGGGCAAGGTACTGAAGAAAGAGTTGATCACGTGAACGTGACCGAGGAAGTCGTCGACCAGATCAATTGGCATTGGACATCGCAGCTGCGGCCTCGCTTCGACGGATTGACCGACGACGAGTACTTCTGGGAGCCGGTCCGCGACTGTTGGAGTGTGCGTCCACGCGACACCTCGACGGCGCCGTTGCTCGGCGGATCGGGGGAGTTCGTCATCGAATTCGCCGCTCCACCACCAGAACCCGCACCGGTCACCACCATTGCGTGGCGACTCGGCCACATCATCGTGGGCGTGCTCGGGGCGCGCATCGCCAGTCATTTTGATGGGCCGCCCGTCGACTACATGACCTACGACTACCCGGGTACGGCTGCCGATGCCCTGCAACGGCTCGATGTCATGTACGAGGCCTGGCGCGACGGGGTGCTGAGCAAGGACGAAACCGCGCTGGCGTTGCCGGTCGGACCGGCCGAAGGTCCGTGGGCCGAGAAACCGTTCCTGACGCTGGCGCTGCACATCAATCGCGAACTGTTGCATCACGGAGCGGAGATCGCGCTACTGCGCGACCTGTACGCCTGGCGTTAATGCCGAGACCGAGGTTGTGGCGAAAACGTGCGAGACGTTCTCGCCACAACCTCGGTCTCGATGCAGGGTTAGTTGGCGTGCAGGGCGGCGTTCAGCTCGAAAGCGCCACCGTCACGCGACACCACTTCGACCGCGCCGGTCTGCGAATTACGCCGGAACAGCAGGTTATTGGCGCCGGACAGCTCGAGTGCCTTGACGGTCTTGCCGTCGGGTGTGCCGACCTTGGTACCCGCCGTGACATAAAGCCCGGCCTCGACGATGCAGTCGTCGCCCAGGCTGATTCCGACACCCGAGTTGGCGCCCAGCAGCGAGCGTTGGCCCACCGAGATCACCTGGCTGCCACCACCGGACAGGGTGCCCATGATCGATGCACCGCCGCCGATATCGGAGCCGTCGCCCACCACGACACCGGCCGAGATACGGCCCTCCACCATCGACGCACCGAGCGTGCCGGCGTTGAAGTTCACAAAGCCCTCGTGCATCACCGTGGTGCCGGAAGCTAGGTGCGCACCGAGGCGCACCCGGTCGGCGTCGGCGACCCGGACACCCGTGGGCACCACGTAGTCGACCATGCGGGGAAACTTGTCGATACCGAATACCGTCACCACACCGCGGGCACGCAGCTTGGCCCGCACCGTCTCGAAGCCCTCGACGGCACACGGGCCGAAGTTCGTCCACACCACGTTGGTGAGCACGCCGAACAGTCCGTCCATGCTGGCGCCGTGCGGCTGCACCAGCCGATGCGACAACAGGTGCAGACGCAGGTAGGCGTCGTAGGCGTCGGCGGGCTTATCCGTCAGCGAGCCGATCGTGGTGCGCACCAACACCTTCTCCACGCCACGATCGGGGTCCGATCCGGCCAGCGCTGACAGTTCAGCGGGTGCGTCTGCCGCAGAGATCCGCTCGGTACCCGGCGTGCCGGGTGCATCGGTCGATTCGGGCGCCGGGAACCAGGTATCTAGTACCGATCCGTCTGCCGCGATGGTTGCCAGGCCAAGTGCTACTGCTCCGCTCACGTCGTACACGCTAGCCTGAATCGGTGCCGCTTGAACTCGCTGGTGACCCGGTTGCGCTGACCGCTGCCCTGGTGGACATTCCCAGTGAGTCCCGGCACGAGGCCCAGATCGCCGACGCAGTGGAGACCGCGCTGCGGGAACAGACCAGCGGTTTCGAGGTCATTCGCAATGGCAATGCGGTGCTGGCCCGCACCAACAACGGCCATGGCACCCGCGTGATGCTTGCCGGGCATCTCGACACCGTGCCCGCCGCCGATAACGTCCCGAGCCAGTGGAAGAGGGGGGAGGGCGGCGATCTTCTCTACGGCTGCGGCACCGTCGACATGAAATCGGGCGATGCCGTCTTCCTGCACCTGGCCGCCACGGTGACGCCCCGTGTCGACCTGACGTTGGTGTTCTACGACTGCGAGGAGATCGAATCCTCGCTCAACGGGCTCGGCCGCATCGAACGCGAACTACCGGAGTGGCTCGACGCCGACCTGGCCATCCTCGGCGAGCCCACCGCCGGCCTCATCGAGGCGGGCTGTCAGGGCACATTGCGTGTGGTCGTCCGGGCGGCCGGTACCCGTGCGCATTCGGCGCGGTCCTGGCTGGGCGACAACGCGATTCACAAGCTCGGTGCCGTGCTAGACAGGCTGGCGGCCTACCAGGCGCGCATCATCGACATCGATGGCTGCGAGTACCGGGAGGGCCTGTCCGCGGTGCGCATCGACGGCGGGGTCGCCGGGAACGTGATCCCCGACGCCGCGGCGGTCACCGTGAATTTCCGTTTCGCCCCCGATCGCACCCCGGAGCAGGCGCTCGCGCACGTCCTCGAAGTGTTCGACGGGCTCGGCGTCGAGATCGAACTCACCGACTCCGCCGCCGGCGCGCTACCTGGACTCGACCGTCCCGCCGCCGCCGAATTGGTCCGCGCGGCAGGAGGAGTGGTACGCGCCAAGTACGGATGGACCGACGTGTCCCGGTTCGCGGCGCGCGGCATCGCCGCGGTCAACTATGGACCGGGCGACCCCAACCTGGCGCACACCCGCGGGGAACACGTTCCGGTTCAGCAGATCACCGACGTCACCGAGGTGCTCCGGCGCTACCTCAGCGCATGACGGGCGAGGCATACGTACCCGGGGTTTGACCGAGGGTGCGCCGATACACGTCGATGAACGCACTTGGTGTGGCCCAACCACATTGATGCGCGACATAGGTCACCGGTTTGTCTTCCGCCAGCAGCCGCAACGCGTGATGAAGGCGGATCTGGGTGCGCCACTGCGGGTACGTCATCCCCATATCCGTGCGGAACAGCCTGGTCAGGGTGCGCTCACTGGCACCCACCTGCCGTCCCAACTCCGCCACGGTCCATACCGTGGTCAGGTCGCCCTCCACCAGGGCGCACGCCTCGGCCAGACGCTCGTCGCGAGGGGTGGGTAATTTCAGCGCCTGCTCCGGGCTGTGCCGCAGTTGGTCGACGAGAACGCCACGTAGCCTTGCGATTTCATCGCTGGGCAGCTCGCCCGGATCGGAGCAGCTGATGATCAGCTCACGCAGCAGCGGTGACACCGCGATCACCGTCGGGCTGCTCATCTCCACCACGTACTTTTCGGGATCGAAGCCCACCGAGTGAAACGCGGTAGGCCCGTAGAAGCGGTGTTCGTGACCGGCGCCGGCAGGTATCCACAACGCGCGGTTCGGCGGTGCGATCCAGGTGCCTTCGGCCGTCGTCACCGCGATGACGCCGGAGGCCGGGTACACGATCTGGTGCACCTCATGCCAGTGGTGGTCGATGCGATGGCCACCAGCCAACGACATCACTCCGGTGACGTGGCGGTTAATCAACACAAGATGGCACTTTATCGGAAGTTCACGTGATGGGGAATCCATAACCTTGCGTCGTGACCGATCTAGCGAACGATGAACAGCTGACTACCGAGCGAGTCATGCCCGCCGCTCCATCATCGACATCGGCGTGGAATCGCATGCGGTACTGGGTCATCGCACATGCCGTTGACGACTTCTATCAGGGTCTGGTGCCCGCGGCGATCCCGTTCTTCGTGTTGGAACGCCACTACAGCTATGCGGCGGCATCGGGTCTGGCACTCGCGGCCACCCTGGGCAGCGCCTTACCTCAACCGCTGCTCGGGATCATCGCCGATCGATGGAAGCTGCTGTGGATGGCCCCTGCGGGCCTGGCCGCCGCCGGGATCGGTGCCGGACTAGCCGGGATGATGCCCGGCTACTGGCTCGTCTGGACCATGTTGCTGATCTCCGGCCTCGGCGTGGCGGCCTTCCATCCCGCGGCGGGACGCGACGCTCGCCGCGATGCGGGCAACAGCGCCACCGCGATGAGCCTGTTCGCCGCGGGCGGCAGCGTCGGCTTTTTCCTGGCTCCGGCGTTGGTGACACCCGCGTTGGTGTCCTGGGGGCTCGATGCGACGGCCTGGTTCATCCCGCCGGCCGTCGTCATGGGATTTGTACTGTGGCGGTATCAGCTGCAGCAGGGATCAGCGACCTCTGTTGTGCGGGAGCTGACGGGACACGACCGCTGGGGCGCGTTCTCGATCCTCGTCGGCGTCGAAGTGGTGCGTTCGGCCATCTACTTCGGCATGAATACGTTCATCGCCTTGTATCTCATCGACCATCTGGGCGCGTCCGCCGCTCTAGGCGGCGTGGGGCTGGCGATGTTTCTGGGGGGAGGCGTGATCGGCACGCTGCTTGGCGGCCGGATCAGCGACCGCATCGGCATGATCGCGACGATCCGGATCGGCAGCGTCGTTGCCATCCCGGCCTTCGTCGCCCTGCGGGTGTCCCCGCAGCCGTGGATCGCGCTGGCGTTGGCGGCCCTCGCCGGAATCGCGGTCAACATCCCGTTCGCGGTGCTGGTCAAACTCGGGCAGGACTACCTGCCGACGCGACCGGGAACGGCCGCCGGGGTGACGTTGGGTTTGGCGGTGAGCGTCGGCGGGTTCTTCGTCCCGCTGCTGGGAATCTTGGCCGACCACCACGGTCCTGAGGCGGTGCTGACGGCACTTTGCTTCGTGCCGATTCTGGCGATCGTGCTGGCCTTCCTGTTGCCGCGTCCCGAGCGGGAATAGGGGCCCGAACGCGACGGGTTGGCCGAGAGGTGAAACTCGGAGTGGCCATCGGCCGACCTCTCAGCGTGCAAACCGACACCAACCTCGTCGACTCGTTCATCGCGCACGGGCGCAGGGTGGCCGAGGCCGGGATCAGCACGCTCTGGCTCGGGCAGATGTACCACTATGACTCCATAACCATGGCCGCAGTGGTCGGGCAGGCAGTTCCCGGTGTCACCGTGGGGGTTTCGGTCATTCCCATCAATCCGCGCCACCCCATCGAGGTGTCCGCCGCGGCGCAGACCGCGCAGGCCGCGACCCATGGGCGGTTCCAGCTGGGGCTGGGGCTCGGCGCGCCGACGATCGAGGGGCCGAGCTATGGCCTGCGCGTGGAAAAACCCATCCGCCGCCTGCGCGAATACCTGACCACGTTGCGGCAACTGCTGGACACCGGAACCGCGGATTTCCATGGCGAAACACTCACCGTCGCACCAAAATTCACCACCGCTCATCCTGGTGGCGAGAACGTTCCGGTGTTGGTGGCGGCCATGGCGCCGCAGGCGCTGCGCGCCACCGGAGAGCTGGCCGACGGCACGATTCCCCTGCACGCCGGACCTCGGGCGCTGGGTCAGCAGATTGTGCCCGTCATCAACCAGGCCGCCGAGCGGGCCGGACGACCGCGGCCCCGCGTCATCGCCGGAGTGGCCGTCGTCGTCACCTCCGACCCGGACCGGGTGCGAGCCTTGGCGATCGAGGACATGGCGTTTTACGAGACAATCCCGTCGTATCGGAAAGTGCTTGAAGCCGAAGGTGTTCAGCACACCGGGGAACTGGCGATCATCGGCGACGAGGTGCATGTGGCCAAGGGGCTGCAACGATACTTCGACTCCGGTGCCACCGAAGTCTTCGCGAGCCACACGGAGCTGGGCGGGCCCGACGACGAGGCGCGCACCCTGGCGCTGCTGGGTGAGCTCAGCACCTCTCGCCGACACGCCCGTTAGCGGCGGATGTGTGCGATACGAACCCGTCATGAGATGGCGTGTCGGCGAGTTTGAGGTCGGCCCTTAGGCTGGCAAGGTGCCCGAAAGTACCGAACCCCAGCTACACGGACCGGTTCAGCTGCGCCGTGATCGCTGCGAGAACATCACCGCCGACCAGCGACTCCTGGATACCCGAGACACCACAACCTGGACGCATACCGACCCATGGCGGGTGCTGCGCATCCAGGGCGAATTTGTCGAGGGATTCGACGCACTTGCGGAAACCCCCAAGGCGGTAACGGTTTTCGGCTCGGCCAGGACAAAGCCGGATTCACCCGAATACCGGCTCGGTCGTGAGCTGGGGATTGCCCTCGCCAAGGCGGGATACGCCGTCATCACCGGCGGCGGGCCGGGCGCCATGGAGGCCGCCAACCGCGGCGCCAGCGAATCGGGCGGCTACTCGGTAGGCCTGGGCATCGAGCTGCCCTTCGAACAGGGCCTCAACGAATGGGTGGACCTGGGCATCAACTTCCGCTACTTCTTCGTCCGCAAGACGATGTTCGTCAAGTACGCGCAGGCATTCGTCTGTCTGCCCGGCGGGTTCGGCACCCTCGACGAGCTCTTCGAGGCGCTCACCCTGGTGCAGACCCGCAAGGTCACGCGCTTCCCGATCATCCTGCTCGGCACCGAGTACTGGTCGGGCCTGATCGACTGGATCCGCGGCACGCTGTTGCCTGCCGGCAAGATCGGCGAGCAGGACATCGCGCTGCTCTCGGTGACCGACAGTGTCGAAGAAGCCGTGGCGGCGATCCTTCAGGCCGAGGCAGCCAACGGAAATGGAAGCGGGGCACGTTCATGAGTTGGTCGGTCTGCGTGTACTGCGCCTCTGGGCCTCGACACCCAGAACTGCTGGACCTGGCTACCCGGCTGGGTACCGCCATCGCCGAACGCGGCTGGACCTTGGTATCCGGCGGCGGCAACGTCTCGGCCATGGGTGCAATAGCCCAGGCGGCCCGCGCAGCCGGCGGACGCACCATCGGCGTCATCCCCAAGACCCTGGTGCACCGGGAGGTCGCCGATACCGACGCCGACGAACTCGTGGTCACCACCACCATGCGCGAACGCAAGCAGATCATGGAGGACCGCTCCGATGCCTTCATCACGCTGCCGGGTGGAATCGGGACCCTCGAAGAGGTTTTTGAGACGTGGACGGCCGGCTACCTGGGATTACACGAGAAGCCGGTGGTGCTGCTCGACCCCGACGGTCATTACACCGGGCTGCTGAGCTGGCTCGACGAACTACAGGACAAGGGTTACGTGGCGGCCCCCGCCCGGGACAGGCTGCTGGTGCACACCGATATCGGTGCCGCATTGGACGCGTGTAAATCTACGGATTGACGGCGCCTGACGGTTCGTCAACAATGCGGTGAGCCAATACCTACCGGGCGGTAAGAAACGTGGATGACCCGCTTGCGGGAAGACCAAAAGTGTGGATGAGCCGCTGGCGCGAAGACCGAGAACAGGGAGACCTAGATGTCTGCAAGTAGTGCCATTCCGTCCACCGCCCGTGAACGGGTCCGGCTGACCGAGGTGCTCGCACAGCTGCCCGGCATAGCTTTTGACCTGCCGATCATGGCGCGCGGCATCATCAGCGGTATCAAGTCCAGCCCCACGGGAAATTGGTCGATCGGGGCGGTATTCGCTCAGCGCGCCGCCAAACACGCTGACCGGGTCTTCCTGCGTTTCGAAGGTCAAGACATCACCTATGCGCAGGCGAATGCCACCGCCAACCGCTATGCCGCCACCCTTGCCTCGAAGGGCGTCGGGCGCGGCGACGTGGTGGGCATCATGCTGCGCAACTCGCCTCAGACGGTGCTGCTGATGCTGGCCACCGTCAAACTCGGCGCCATCGCCGGCATGCTCAACTACAACCAGCGCGGCCATGTGCTGTCCCACAGCATCGGTCTGCTTGATGCCAAGCTGCTGATCAGCGATGCCGAATTCGTTGACGTCGTCAATGAATCCGGCGCCAATGTGGTGTCGCTGATGACCGGCGATGAGCTCGACAGGCTGTCAGTCCTGGCGCCGACCAGCAATCCTGCTGTCACCGAAGCCGTGATGACCAAGGATCGGGCCTTCTACATCTTCACCTCGGGCACCACCGGGCTGCCGAAAGCCAGTGTGATGACCCACTATCGGTGGCTGCGGGGCATGTCGGGTATCGGCGACATGGCATTGCGGCTGCGCCCCAACGATGTGCTCTACAGCTGTTTACCGCTCTACCACAACAACGCGCTGACGCTGGCGGTCTCGACCACGATCAACGCCGGCGCCACCCTGGCGATCGGCAAGTCATTCTCGGTGTCGCGGTTCTGGGACGAGGTGATTGCCAGCCGTGCAACGGCTTTCATCTACATCGGCGAGCTGTGCCGATACCTGCTCAACCAGCCCGCCAAGCCCACCGACCGCCAGCACAAGGTGCGGGTCATCATCGGCAACGGACTGCGGCCGGAGCTGTGGGGCGAGTTCACCCAACGGTTCGGCATTAAGCGGGTGTGCGAGTTCTACTCCGCCAGCGAGTCCAACACCGCGTTCGTTAACGCCCTCAACATCGACCGCACCGTCGGGATCTGCCCGATGCCCATCGCCTACGTCAAGTACGACGTGGAGACCGGTGAGCCGCTGCGTAATTCGAAGGGTTTCCTGACCAAGGTGGGTGCGGGTGAGGCCGGCCTGCTGATCAGCAAGATCACCAGTCTCTCGCCGTTCGACGGGTACACGGATCCGTCGGCATCGGAGAAGAAGCTGGTGCACGACGCCTTCAAGAAGGGCGACACCTGGTTCAACACCGGCGATCTGATGCGCAACCTCGGCTGGGGCCACGCGGCATTCGGTGACCGGCTCGGTGACACCTTCCGGTGGAAGGGCGAGAACGTGGCCACTACCGAGGTGGAGGCCGCAATCGACCACAACGGCGCCGTCGAGGAGTCGACGGTCTTCGGCGTAGAGGTGCCCGGGACCGACGGGCGCGCAGGGATGGCCGCGGTCAAGTTGCACGACGGCGTGGAGCTCGATCCAAAGGCGCTGGGCGACACGGTGTACCAGCACCTGCCCGCCTACGCGCTGCCGCTGTTCATCAGGATCGTCGACAGCCTGGAGCACACCACCACCTTCAAGAGTCGCAAGGTGGAATTGCGCAACGAGGCCTTCGGCGAGGCGGTGACCGACCCGGTGTACGTGCTGGCCGGCCGCAGCGAGGGATACGTCCCGTTCTATCCCGAGTACCCGGCCGAAGTGGCGGCCGGGCAACGTCCTAAGGGCTAAGGGTCCCAAGGGATAGGCCCCCAAGGGGTTACTGTTCGGAGCGTGGGAGTCAGCCGACGAGTGCGCGCCTCGCGGCGCCGTCAACGCCGGGTGAAGCTTGCCGACAATGACCTCACTGATGCCGAATGGTCCGCGCTGGTAGCGGCGTGGGGTGGCTGCGCCTACTGCGGTGCAACTGGATTGGCTTTGCAGCGTGACTGCGTGCAGGCGATCTCCCGGGGCGGGCGCTACACGCGCTCAAATGTCGTGCCCGCCTGTGCATCCTGCAACGCAAGTAAATGCAATGCGGAAGTCACCAGCTGGATGCGGCGTAAACGGCTCGATGAGAGCGCCTTCCTGCGCCGGTACGTGGAGGTCACCGCGACGCTGGCCTAGCGCCCCGTTGCGTTCGCCGAGTGTGATGTCACCGTGGTGTATCTGCCGTTTTTTCGGTGACGTCACACTCGGCGCAGGCGTCAAGGCCTTGGCCTGCACAATGAGGGCGTGCAGGAGACGTTCTGTGGGAGACCCGTCCGGACGGACCGTGCGCTCATCATGGCGATCGTCAACCGCACGCCCGACTCCTTCTACGACCGCGGCGCCACCTTCACCGACGACGCCGCTCAGGCCGCCGTGGACAAAGCGGTGGCCGACGGCGCGGATGTTGTAGACATCGGCGGCGTTAAGGCGGGCCCTGGCGAGAACGTCGACGCCGAGGCGGAGATCGCGCGGGTAGTGCCGTTCATCGAATGGGTGCGCGGAGCCCATCCGGACCTGCTGATCAGCGTCGACACCTGGCGCGCTGAGGTAGCGGATAAGGCCTGTGCGGCCGGCGCCGACCTCGTCAACGACACTTGGGCGGGCACCGATCCAGACCTACCTGCAGTGGCGGCCGCGCACGGCGCCGGTTTGGTTTGCTCACACACGGGCGGCGCGGAACCGCGGACCAGGCCGTTCCGGGTGAATTATGGGACTGAAGTGCACGGTGTGGTTGACTCCGTCATCGCCGAGGTGACGGCTGCGGCCGAGCGCGCGGTAGCGCTGGGCGTGGCCAAGGATGCGATTCTGATCGACCCGACCCACGATTTCGGCAAAAATACCTTCCACGGGCTCGCTTTGTTGCGCCAGGTAAACGATCTCGTTAAGACCGGGTGGCCAGTGTTGATGGCGTTGAGCAATAAGGATTTCATCGGGGAGACTCTTGGTGTGGGACTGACGGAACGACTCGAGGGCACTCTCGCCGCGACCGCGTTGGCGGCGGCGGCCGGTGCTCGCATGTTCCGAGTACATGAAGTCGGACCCACTCGCCGCACGCTGGAAATGGTGGGCTCCATCGTGGGAACCCGTCCGCCGGCGCGAACAGTGAGGGGGTTGGCATGACCGCAACTGTTGGAATTGACTCAGGTTGGATCTCGCCGGCTCCGCGTCTCCCGGGCTGGCTGGACACCCACAGCTGGAACCGGCCCGAATGGACTGTTGAACAGCTCATCGCCGCGAAGAAGGGCCGCACCGTATCGGTGGTGCTGCCCGCGCTTAACGAGCAGGAGACCGTCGCGGCCGTCGTCGACACCATCAGCCCGCTGCTGGGCGGTCTGGTGGATGAGCTGATCGTGCTCGACTCCGGCTCCACCGACGACACCGCGATCCGTGCGGTGGCCGCCGGGGCGCGAGTCATCAGCCGGGAGCAGGCGCTGCCCGAGGTGCCGCCCACGCCCGGTAAGGGTGAGGTGCTGTGGCGGTCGGTGGCCGCGACGACGGGCGACCTGATCGCATTCGTTGACTCCGACCTGATCGACCCCGACCCGATGTTCGTGCCACATCTGTTGGGCCCGCTGTTGTTGGGGCAGGGCATCCATCTTGTGAAGGGCTTCTACCGGCGTCCGCTGAGGGTGAGCGGCGCCGAGGACGCCAACGGTGGTGGACGAGTCACCGAGCTGGTGGCCCGGCCCATGCTGGCGGCGCTGCGGCCCGAGCTGAGCTGCGTGGTGCAGCCGCTGGGCGGCGAGTACGCCGGAACCCGTGAGCTGCTGTCGTCCGTGCCGTTTGCGCCCGGCTACGGCGTGGAGATCGGCTTGCTGATCGATACCTACGACCGGCTGGGGCTGAATTCCATCGCCCAGGTGAATCTGGGTGTGCGCAGCCATCGCAACCGGCCGCTGGTCGAACTCGGGGTGATGAGCCGTCAGGTGATGGCGACCATGCTGTCGCGGTGCGGCATTCCGGATTCCGGAGTGGGGATCACTCAGTTCTTCGCCGACGGTGACGGGTTCACCCCGCGTAGCTCGACGGTCTCGTTGGACGACCGTCCGCCGATGAACACCCTGCGCTGACCTCATCTTTTCGTCGAGTGAGAGCGCCAGCGCTCACTCGACGAAGCTGTCAGATCTTCTGGATTTCTCGCTCGCCCTCGGTGGGCGACCACACCGTGACGACCATGTGGCCACCATCAAGCCGGACTGCGGACGCCCCCTCGATATCGGCGACGTAGAACGGCGCGAACCGGCGTTCGCGCAGATCGAATCCGATCGTGGCGTAGAGATGCTCGGCGAAGGCGGCATGCAGATCGAGATCTTGCTCGTCGCGCACGGTGCCCCAGACCTTCGCGTCGCCCTCGACGATGTGGGTGTCGGTGGAGGCAGTGTGCAGCTCGAACCGGGGATCACGGGCCAAGTCGCCGAGCTTGGTGGTGCCAGGCATGCCGCCGACGATGAGTCGGCCATCGAAGACGCGTGGCTCCATCGGGCTGATGCGTGGGGCGCCGCTGCGGCGAAGCGTCGAGAGAAAGCACAGATTGCGCGTCGCGGCGTGGCGGCGGACGAAGACTTCGGTGATCGTCGGAGCTTGTTGCGTGAACTCTTGCCAGGAGGTCATCACCCCACGGTAGGTCCGATTGTCGGACCTCGCTGGCAAGATCGGTGTCGTGACGTTCGCACTGACATATCTGCTGGTTCTCATCGCGGTGGCCGCCGTGCTGTTCGTGTTGGGCTCGACGCTCTTTGGTCGCGGTGAGGAGCTGCCACCCCTACCCAAGGGCACCACCGCCACCGTCCTGCCGGCCGAGAAGGTGACCGGCCCTGACGTGGATGCCGTCAAGTTCTCGCTGGTGTTTCGCGGGTACAAGGCCAGCGAGGTCGACTGGGTACTGGACCGGCTCGCCCGGCAGATCGACAAACTGCGTGCCGAGCTAGACGAGGTGCAGGACGCCCGCGCCAGGACCGAAGCCCATGTCGAGTAAGGAGCCCACCCGCTGCTCCTGGGCCGTCGACCCGCCCGGATCCACGTTATACGCCGAGTACCACGACACCGAATGGGGACGCCCGTTGCGCGGACGCGACGCCATGTTCGAGCGGTTGTGCCTGGAGGCGTTCCAGAGCGGCCTGTCCTGGATCACCATCTTGCGTAAACGCGAGGGGTTCCGGCGTGCGTTCGACGGATTTACTCCGGAGACCGTCGCTCGGTACGGCGACAAGGACATCGCCCGGCTGATGGATGACGCGGAGATCGTCCGCAACCGCGCCAAAATCGTATCGACCATCTCCAACGCGCGGGTTGTCGTCGATCTGGACACCGATCTTTCTGACCTGTTGTGGTCGTTCGCACCGAAACGCCGCGCCCGGCCACAGCGCGTTTCCGACGTCCCCGCCGTCACCGACGAATCCACGGCGATGGCGATCGAACTCAAGCGTCGTGGGTTCCGTTTCGTGGGTCCTACCACGGCATATGCACTGATGCAGGCCACCGGGATGGTGGACGATCATGTGCGGTCCTGCTGGGTTCCACGAGTCGATACCGCACCTGCCGGATAGCTCAGTTGAGGGTCTGCTGTCCCCAGATGTTCGCGATAGGGAAGAATGGTCCAGTGAAACGGCAGCTCAGATAGGGAACAATGGTCTGAGATGCCGAACACCCTTGGCAGGAATTTGGAGGGAGCAACACGATGGCGGCCATGAAGCCCCGAACAGGCGACGGTCCTCTCGAGGCTACGAAAGAGGGGCGCGGGATCGTCATGCGCGTGCCACTGGAAGGTGGCGGTCGCCTGGTGGTCGAGCTGACCCCCGATGAGGCTGCCGCGCTCGGCGACGAGCTCAAGAACGTCACCAGCTAGGACTCCTCCCGCGGGAGGTACCCCCACCCGCGGGAGGGTGGCCTTAGCGCACCTTTTCGTAGATCTGCAACGTCATCTCCGCGATGTGCGCCCACGAGAACTCCTCGATACATCGCGCTCTTCCCGCAGTGCCGAATTCTTTGGCACGCGTAGGATCGGCGACCAACGCATTGACCGCATCGGCGAGCCCCGCCTCGAATGCGGCGGCCTCGCTGCTCTCATACGCCACCAACGTTCCGGTAACGCCGTCCGCGACCACTTCGGGTATCCCGCCGACGCGTGAGGCGACGACAGCCGTTCCGCACGCCATGGCCTCGAGATTCACAATGCCGAGCGGTTCGTAGATCGACGGGCACACAAAAACCGTTGCTGCGGAAAGCACTTCCCGCAGCTTGTGGGTGGGCAGGAACTCGCGTATCCAATGCACTCCCGGCCGTACGGCGGCCAACTCGGTGACGGCGCCGGTGATCTGCTCGGCGATTTCCTGGGTGTCCGGCTCACCGGCGCACAGAATCACCTGGATCTCGGGGTCGAAGTGGTGCGCGGCGGCGACTAGATGCCCGAGTCCCTTCTGCCGGGTGATCCGTCCGACGAATACGACAATCGGGCGCGCCAGATCCACACCCAGCTCGGCAAGCACCGACCCGGGTTGAGCGATCGCTTCCGCCGGGTCCACCGGGTACCAGGTAGCGGTGTCGATTCCGTTGCGCACCACGTGAATCCGGCTGGGGTCCAGGTCCGGGTAGGTCGCCATTATGTCCTCGCGCATCCCGCTGCTGACCGCGATGACGGCATCGGCTGCGTGCATTGCGGTGTGTTCCACCCACGACGACACCCGGTATCCGCCGCCGAGCTGCTCGGCCTTCCACGGACGGCGCGGCTCCAGAGAATGCGCGGTCACGACGTGCGGGATGCCGTGCAGCAGCTTGGCCAGATGCCCGGCCATGCCCGTGTACCAGGTGTGCGAATGCACCACCGCCGCCCCGGCGGCCCCGGCGGCCATCCCCAGATCGGCCGACAGCGTCGTCAGTGCCGGATTGGCGCCGTCCAACGCGGGATCGGGTCGATGCACGTGTGCGCCGTCGCGGGGCACGCCCATGCAGTGCACCTCGACGTCGCAGAGTGTGCGCAGCTGAGCCACCAACTCGGTGACATGCACCCCGGCCCCGCCGTACACCTCGGGTGGATACTCCCGTGTCATCATTGCCACCCGCATAGCCACGACCGTAGTAGGTGGCTCGGATGAACGCAGGCTCGCCACGGGGCGTAGCGCTGGCCGCTTATGCCGCATGCCGATAGGTTGATTGCTATGAGGGCATCGCCACACGTTCTGGGGATCGTGCTTGCCGGCGGTGAAGGCAAGCGGCTCTACCCGCTGACCGCCGACCGTGCGAAACCGGCGGTGCCCTTCGGAGGTGCCTACCGCCTCATTGACTTCGTGCTGAGCAACCTGGTCAATGCGAGATTTCTGCGGATTTGTGTTCTGACCCAATACAAGTCGCACTCACTTGACCGGCATATCTCGCAGAATTGGCGACTCTCGGGTCTGGCAGGGGAGTACATCACGCCTGTTCCCGCGCAGCAGCGGCTCGGTCCGCGCTGGTACACGGGTAGCGCCGATGCCATCCATCAGTCGCTCAACTTGATCTATGACGAGGACCCCGAGTACATCGTGGTGTTCGGTGCCGATCACGTGTACCGGATGGATCCCGAGCAGATGCTCGACTTTCACATCGACAGTGGGGCGGCGGTGACGGTCGCCGGCATCCGGGTGCCCCGCGCGGAGGCCACCGCGTTCGGTTGCATCGACGCCGACGATACCGGCCGGATCCGCGAGTTCGTTGAGAAGCCGGCGGATCCTCCAGGGACCCCAGATGATCCGGACGCCGCTTTCGTCTCGATGGGGAACTACATCTTCACCACGAAGGAACTCATCGACGTTATCCGTGCGGACGCCGAGGACGACCACTCAGATCACGACATGGGCGGCGACATCATTCCGCGGCTGGTGGCCGACGGCCGTGCCGCGGTCTACGACTTCAACACCAACCTGGTGCCGGGGGCCACCGAACGCGATCATGCGTACTGGCGTGATGTCGGAACCCTCGACGCCTTCTACGACGCTCACATGGATCTGGTGTCCGTGCACCCGGTGTTCAACCTGTACAACCGGCGCTGGCCGATCCGCGGCGAGTCGGAGAACCTGGCCCCCGCCAAGTTCGTCAACGGCGGTTCCGCGCAGGAGTCGGTGGTGGGCGCCGGGAGCATCATCTCGGCAGGGTCCGTCCGCAATTCGGTGCTGTCCTCGAATGTCGTTGTCGACGACGGCGCCGTCGTCGAGGGCAGCGTCCTGATGCCCGGGGTGCGCGTGGGTCGTGGTGCCGTGGTCCGGCACGCGATTCTGGACAAGAACGTGGTTGTCGGGATTGGCGAGCAGGTCGGCGTCGACATCGAACGCGACAGGGAACGGTTCAACGTCAGCGCGGGCGGTGTCGTCGCCGTCGGCAAGGGCGTCTGGATCTGACGTGGTTCGCACGCCGGTGTCGATGTATGCGTCGATCCGCGAATGTCGAGTCGCGACAACACAATCAACCGTCGTTGGTCTCCCGTAACGCAGGCAGTGTGGCCAATCGGTTCACCGCCCGCCGGATCGTGGCCGGCTTGAGCTGTCCATATCCGAGAACCAGCCCGGGGCTCGACATGTCTGGACGGGCCCGGTAGTCATCGAGGTCCGTGATGTAGATACCGCGGCTACGGGCTTGTTCTACCGCCGCTGAGGCTGAAACACCTTGACGCAGTGACGCTAAGACGTGCAGCCCGGCCTCGGCTCCGGTGATGTGGTCGATGGCGGGGATTCGCTCCAGCGACCGCAACATGGTCAGGCGGCGGTCTTGATAGAGCCTGCGGACACGGGCAATGTGCCTGGCGAGTTCGCCACTGCTCAGTAAGTGGGTGACAGCTTGCTGTACCGGGGCAGCTACGGTCGTGCCCAACATGTCGCGAGTTTCCAGGACAGGACCCAGCAGGTGGGTTGGCACTCGTAGGTAGCTGAGCCGGAGTCCGGGGTCCAGGACTTTCGACATCGTTCCCAGGTAGATCGTGCTGGCGGTTGTGTCCAGGCCGGCCAGGCTGGGGAGGGGCGAGACGCCGAACCGGAACTCGCTGTCGTAATCGTCCTCGATCAGGATCACTCCTGCCCGGTTCGCCCATCGCAAGATGTCGCTGCGCATGTCGGGGGCGATCCGATGGCCTAGAGGGTACTGATGGCTGGGTGTCAGATACGCTGCTGCGATTGATGTTTCAGTGGATTGAAGGTTGGCCAGAAGTTGGTCGGGGTCGGTGACATCCACCGGCTCCCACGACACCCCGAGGGCGTGGAAGGTCCGTCGTACCGCGGGGTAGCCGGGGTCTTCGACGGCGACCGTACGTCCCTGCCACCGGAAGGCAAGTGCGAGAAGGGTTAACGCTTCCGAGGTTCCGGCGCACACCACGATCTGCCGGGGGTGGCACGGGAGTCCGCGGGACGATCCCAGATATGCCGACAACGCCTCACGTAACTCGAGGCAACCTGGTGGCGGGGGAGGCGTGGTGGAGGGTTCGATCGACCGCCAGGCTGCGCGCCAGCCGGCCCGTGAAATGTCTTCGGGGTTGAGATCGCCTGGGCGCATATCGATCTCGATATCTTGCCCCGAGGAGGTCTCTGACTGATCTAGATCGTGGTCGGTGCTGCTCGTGGCGTCCAGGCGGCGAGATACCACAGTGCCGGAGCCTTGAGAGGACTCGATCCAGCCCTCGCCTTCCAGTTCTTGAAGCGCCGATACGACGGTGCTCCTGGACACGCCCAATCCTGTTGCCAACGCGCGGCTCGACGGCACCGGACGGCCTGATGGGAGCAAGCCGGATTCCAGGGCATTTCGAAGCTGCTGGACGATCTGTGCCCGAATGCTCACGCCGGACGCACGGTCAATTCTCATCGGGATGTCCAGAGTCAAGCCAACACCTCACCGCAACGTGGCCCGAATGTATCGCAGGTCAACGGCATCATCTCACACCCGCACTGGACTGGTCGAAATCAGAGAATGTGGTCTGTTGTCCCAGAGCCGCTTCGCGGCACGATGGGCCCCATGACAGTAAGCGCGACGAATGCCGGTGACCGACTGCTCGACTCCCCAGACCTTCAGGTGCACCGCTATAAGTGGCTGCAACGGCGTGAGCGGTCCGACCTGTTCGCGGTTTTGGATGCAGGGACCATTGCCCATGTCGGTTTTGTCCGTCCGGACGGTAAGCCGATGGTGATTCCCATGGCGTATGCGCGGGACGGCGATTTTCTTCTCATGCATGGGTCTTCAGGCGCGGGTTTGACAAAATCTGTCAACGCGGGTGTCGAATTGGTCGCCACGATCTCCATCTTCGATGGTCTCGTTTTCGCGCAATCACTGTTCGACTCAACGGTAAATTACCGTTGTGCAATGGTTTTCGGCAACGCGATCGATGTTCCGGCGGAGGAACGCGAGGGCTGTATCCGCACAATCTCGGACCGCCTGATGCCAGGTCGATGGGCAGAAGTGCGACCACCGACGAAGCGAGAATTGGCCGCTACCCACGTGTTACGGCTGCCGCTGGACCACGCCAGCGTCAAGGTCCGTGAAGGGCACCCCACCGAGGACCCCAGCGCCGGGATATGGACTGGATATCTTCCATTCGAATCTTCCATCGGGGAGCCTGTGCCCCAGCCCGGTGTCGATGCCGTGCAGGCTCAATCCATCACAACGGCTGCGGATGCGTGGAGCGAGCGGCTGCTACGGCCATCATGGGATAGCTGAACGTAGGGTGTGGCTCGGCGCCCCTCACCACACCAACGGCACCGGGAGGCTGGGCACTTTCTTCGCGCGTCGGTGGCGTGTCAGGTGACTGGATAGCAGTCCGACGGGGTTGACTCGGGTCATGACAGTGGGGGCTGGGCGTGATTGACAGACGAAATTTCATGGCTGCCACGGTGGTAGCGGCCGTAGGCGCGGCGGCCGCCTGTGCGGCGCCTGCGGCGTCGGTTTCCTCCGCCGAAGACGATGTGTACTTCATGTCGCTTCTCGATGTCGCGAAGGAGATTCAGCACGGTCGTATCTCGCCGACAGAACTCACCAGCGCCATGCTGGACCGAATCTCCCGGCTGCAGCCGCGATTGCATGCCTACGTGACTGTCACCGAAGACCTCGCCATGCGCCAGGCCGCGCAGGCTGAGCAGGAGATCCGTCAGGGTCGCTATCGTGGGCCGCTTCATGGAATGCCGATAGCGGTCAAAGATCTGATCCGTACGCGGGATGTCCGTACCACCGCAGGGATGTCGATTTATGCTCACTACACACCGGATTACGACGCAACGGTTGTCGAGCGATTGCGGCAGGCCGGTGCGGTTCTATTGGGCAAGCTTGCGCTGACCGAGGGTGCCTCCGGAGAGCACCACCCCAGCGTGGTCGCACCGGTCAATCCATGGAACCCGGTGCATTGGGCTGGGGCGTCGTCGAGCGGTTCGGGGGTGGCGACCGCTGCAGGTTTGTGTTTCGCGGCCTTGGGTAGCGACACCACCGGATCGATTCGCTACCCAGCGGCCGCTAACGGGCTGACGGGTCTCAAGCCGACCTGGGGAAGAGTCAGCCGGTATGGGGTATTTCCCTTGGCGGAGAGCCTCGATCACGTCGGACCGATGACGAGGTCGGCGGTCGATGCGGGCGTTGTCTTATCGGCCATAGCGGGACGTGACCCCAACGACCCCACCACACTCGCGGCGGGTGTGCCCGATTACCTGGCCGCTACCGGGGCGCGAATCGACGGACTGGTGATCGGTTTCGACCCGGCTTACAACGATGCCGGTGCGGACGAGGAGACCGTGGCCATGATCCGAGCGGCTCGGAGCACCCTCGAATCGTTGGGCGCGGAATTCAAGGAAGTCACCGTTCCGGATCCGAGTGAACTCATCACTACGGGGATCGCATCATGCGCCTCCGAGGCGGCCCTTGCGCACGAGACGACGTATCCCGCTCGCGCTGCTGAATATGGCTCTCTGGCCAAGCTTTTAGATCTGGGCAGAGCGGCGACCGGTGTGCAAGTCATGAAGGCTCAGCATGCTCGCTTGAGATTTGCCGGTGGGCTTGATGCGTTGTTCGGAGATATCGATGTGCTTCTCACACCGACGCAGCCACCGTCGAACCTCACGATTGATCGCATCAAGCAACTGTGGGCAACCCCGGAGGGGACTGCGCTGATGTGGCGATTCACCGAACCCTTCAACATGTCCGGGAGTCCCACGATCACCTTGCCCGGCGGATCTACTTCGGGCGGCCTACCGCTGACATTCCAACTTGTGGCCCGCCATCTCGATGAAAGTATCTTGATCAGAACAGGTTACGCATACCAGCAGGTCACCGACTGGCATCGCAGACATCCTCCGGTGTAGCACTCACCACACCAGAGGCACCAGCCGGCTGCGCACCTTCTCGGTGTACTCGTCATACCCCTGCAGCTCGTGGCGCAGCATTTTCTCCTCGTCCACGATCCGCACCACCAGTGACCCGGCCGCTGGGATGACCGCGAGCAGACCCCAATAGGAGCCCAGCGCCAACGGCATTCCCACCATCATCACCAGCGAGCCCGTGTACATGGGGTGACGAACCAACCCGTACAGGCCGGTCGAGGTGACGGTCTGTCCGGACTCGACGGTAATGCTCGCCGCGGCATAGTTGTTCTGGGCCACCACCAGCGTGGCGGCGCCCAGTCCGAGGATCACCATCACCTCGCCGACTATCACCAGCCAGGTCGGTACATGCGACCAGCCGGAGCTGTGGTCGAACGCGCTCACCACGACGATCGCCAGGAACGAGCTCAGCAGCACCGTGACCGCGAACTTCTGCACGAGGCGAGTTTCTGCGATCGGACCGCCGTGTAAACGTCGCTGCAGCACAGCAGGATTGGTCTTGGCCAGATAGATCGAGGAGACCACGGAGCACGTCGTGAAGATTCCTAGGAAAACCCAGGCCTGCCAATAGTCGAATGTTCCCGCGGGCCAGAACAGCGCCGTGCCGAACACGCCGAGGCCGATGACCCCCGAAACAAAGGCTTGTACACCATTTTTCATGATCTTCCCTTCTCAGATTGCATCTCGACGGCGGTAGATGTTGCCGGCAGCGGCAATGAGCCCGGCACCGATAACCACCAGGACGAACATGGTGAACCACGGATACTCGACGGGCGCGCTGACGCGCATGACAGGAGATAGCTTCACCATCCAGGCCGGGAGCTGCAGTATCCCGGCGTAGAGCATGCCCACGGAGAGCGCCACCGTCAGCCAGCCAATCCAGGTCTGCCGCACCGCAACCGCGACGGCCGCAATGCCGCTGATGACCAACAGTGCCGGAATCTGTGCCAGCCCGGCGAGCGTGAGGCGCCACACCAATTCCGGGTTGTGCAGTGCGGCGGCTGCGCCCAGCCCACCGCCCACACCGGCGATCACCATGAGCAGCACACTGCCCAGCGCCGTCACTCCCACCGCGGATAGCAGCCAGTTCCAGCGTGATACCGCGCGCGCCAGCACGGCCTCGGCGATACCCGACTGTTCGTCCTTGGTGAGCTTCACGATCGCCGACACCACGTACGCGGTGACCGCGATGGCGAGCACCTGGTTGAAGGTGGCGAAGATGCTGTCGAGCCCGTGGGCCTTGAAGGCGCGGGCCAGCAGCGGGTTGGTGTCGATCGAATCCCGCAGACTCTTGGCCATCGAGCCGAATGCCATCCCGCCCAGGAAGACTCCGATACCCCAGCCCGCCAGCAGCCCACGTTGCAGTTGCAGGTTAAGCCCAAATACCGACCTGATCGTGAGGGCATTGGGGTTCTCGCCCCGCGAGGGCAGCACCCCCGCGTCGTACTGGCGATGCCCCTCGAGCACATGCGCGGTCAATATCAGGGCGAGCGTGGTGCCCACCAGCAGCAGGAAGGGCCACCAGCGCAGATCGACGAACGGCCGCATCTGCTGGGCCCAGGCCAACGGGGAGAACCAGCTCAAGGCGCTGCCCTTGTTGTCGATGATGTCGCCGAGTCCACGAACCACGACCGATGCTGCTAGAGCCGCCATGGCGACGCCACTGGCAGCTCGGGAGGTACGCCACAGCTGCGATGTGACGGCTGATATCCCGGCGAAAATCATGGAGGCTCCGGTGATTCCGAAACTGATCCCGAGGCTGTCGGCGACATCGAACCCGGCCGCGGACAACGCGAGCGTCATCGCGACGGCCAGGACCGCATTCATCAGGCCCACCACGATGAGCGCCGCGTAGGTGCGTGTCTGGTGCCCGACCACCGCCGACATCACCAGCTCGGCAGCGCCGGATTCCTCCTCGGCGCGGGTGTGCCGGATGACCGTCAGGATGGACATGATGGCGGCTGCGGCGATCATGACGGTCATCAGCTCGCTGGCCACCATGACGCCGATATCGGTCTCGTTGATCCCAAAGTTTGGTCCGCCCATGATGATTCCGGCGGGCGTCTTCATCATGGTGACCCGCGCCATGCGTTCGGTGCTCGTCGGATACATCGACTTGAACGCCAGCGGGGTGTACGTCATCAGCAGGGTCAGCCAGCCCACCCACATACAGATCCGGAATCTGTCGCGGCGTAGCGCCAGCGCGATCAAGGTGCCGAGGCCGGTCAACGGATGCCTCGGGGTGCCGTCCGAAATCGGATGTCGGATGGGGAGGGTCGCGTAGTCGGTCGTCACTGGTTCACGCCCTGATACTCGCGCATGAAGAGTTCTTCCAGCGACGCCGGCGCCACCGCGAGGTCGATAATCCCGAGGCTTGCCAGTTGTTCCATGGTGCGGTCCAGGTCGCTGCGCTCCACCGTGAAGGAGGCTCGATTGCCGCCGATAGTGAGGTCCCGCAACTGTGGAATGGACTTGAGCCCTGAGGGACTGGCCAGGGTGCGGACCGTGACCGATGTCCGCATCACGTGGCGCAGCTCGGCCAGCGAGCCGGAGAGCACCGTACGCCCGTCTCGCACGATGGTGACTCGGTGGCACAGCTTTTCCACCTCGGCCAGGATGTGGCTGGATAGCAGTACCGCACAGCCGCGCGCGGCCACCTCGGCCACGCACTGCTGGAACACCGTCTCCATCAAGGGATCTAGTCCCGATGTCGGCTCGTCGAGGATAAATAGCTCGGCATCGGAGCAGAACGCGGCAATGAGTGCGACCTTCTGCCTGTTCCCCTTGGAATAGGTGCGTGCCTTCTTGGACGGGTCGAGTTCGAAACGCTCAATGAGCTCGTCGCGCCGTGGCGGTGAAATATGCGCGGCGCCACGCATTCTGGTAAGGAAGTCGATCGCCTGCCCGCCGGTGAGATTCGGCCACAACGTGACGTCGCCGGGGACGTACGCGATGAGTCGATGCAGATCCACCGCGTCGACCCACGGGTCGCCGCCGAGAAGCTGCACGGTGCCGGCATCGGCGCGCAGCAGCCCGAGAAGCACCCGGATGGTGGTGGATTTTCCCGCGCCGTTGGGCCCGAGGAACCCAGCCACCTCACCGTGCGCGACAGACAGATCGAGCCCGTCGAGGGCCTTGGTCTTGCCGAAAGACTTCGTCAGGCCGCGAATTTCGACCGCATGGTTCGGGAACGTCACTTCGTATCTCCTTCGTTGGCAGAGTCTTTCTGTTGTGCGGCAAAGGCATCGAGCATGGTGGAGTCGGTCAACAGGCCTTCGGTGTAGATCTCGATTGCGGGGAAGATCAGTTCATCGGAGTAACGACGCAATACCGTGCGCAGGTCTTCGTCGGGGTGCATCTGTACGTAGATGGTCAGCGCGCCCAGGCCGTTCAATGACAACCACAGCGCCCGGCCCTTGGGGTTCCGGCTCGGCTTGATGGTGCCGGCGCGTATCCCGTCTTCGAGGTATTGCTCGGCGTCGGCGATGGAACGCTGGAGGAATGCGCGTCCCGGTTCCCCGCCCGACCGCACGCTGTGCAGCAGGTACCTGACCATCGGCGCGAACGATTCGATCTCGTCGAGGGCATCGAGCCAGACCCTGGGGTCATTGGAGGTGATGGTCCGCGATTTCTCCGAGCGGATGTACTCCAGAAGGTACTGGTCCACGGCCTCCCGCAGGCCGTCCTTGGATCCGTAATGGTGGATCACCAACCCGGGACTAACCCCGGCCGCATCGGCGATGGCCCGCACGCTGGCACCGAACCCTTGCTCGCCCCACAGCCTGATAGCGGCATCGCGGATCCGGGCGGCGGCGGTGAGGTCCTCGACTGAACGCATGTTTAGTAGACTAAACGGGCGTTCAGTCGAGCGTCAAGCATCCCGCGCCGAGTGTGAGTGCCAGGGCGATAAAAACGCCGAATGTGAGCAGTAGCGCTCACACTCGGCGGGGTGGTGACCGCGGAGAACTAGTCGCGGGTGGCGGCGAGCAGGCCACCGCCCAGAGGAATCAGCACCGCAGTAAACCGGCCGTCATCGGCGATGATGCGGGCCGCCTCACGGACTCCGATCACATCGGGATCGTTGGCCGAAGGATCTCCGGCGCGCCCACCGGCGGACGCTCCGTGGATGACGACAGCCCCGCCCGGACGCAGCAGTCGAATTCCGCCGGCCAGGAATTCGGGCTGATCGGCCGGCGCGGCATCGATCACGAGCAGGTCGTAGGACTCGTCGGCTAGCCGTGGCAGCACCTCTTGGGCGCGTCCGCCGATCAGCCGGGTGCGCGAGGGTGCGATGGATGCTTCCGAGAACGCCTGCTTGGCGCTGCGCTGGTGCTCAGGCTCCAGGTCAATGGTGGTCAGTACGCCGTCTTCGCGCATTCCTGAAAGCAGCCACAGTCCGCTGACTCCCGCGCCGGTGCCGACCTCGACGACGGCCTTGCCGCCGGACAGTCGCGCGAACACACTCAGCAGGGCGCCCACCGCGGGGGTTACCGGGTCCGCGCCCAGGTCAACGGCGCGTTCACGGGCGCCGGCAACAATGTCATCTTCGGAAATGGCGCCCTCGGCGTGGCTGACCATCGCCTCGACGGGGGATCGATCTGCGCTGGTGGTCACGATTCGATCCTGTCGAGCGGGAGTGGATCTGTCCTGCGACACGCCGAACTCCCGACCGATCGGCGGGTTTTCTTGCTGCGGATCCCCTGGTGAGATCGGATCGAGACCGCATTCTCAGGAAGAGTTAAGTTTGCTCATAAGTGCCCCACACCTCGGTGGTAGAGGGTCAGTACATGTCGCGATCGACCTTGAACCACAGCCGGAGTGCCCCGCGCCAAGCTGGGAATAACAGCGATGGCATCCGGGTTGAGCGAGCTGACAGTCTCAGCATCGAGACCGCCACCGTCGAACAGGAGGAACACGCGATTTCGCTTACGCGCATCAGCGAGCCAGCCGAATACAGCGACTTTGTTGAGGTCGCCGATCCCGATGAGCTGTCCGGGACCGCAGTATTCGATGCCACCGGAGACCAGGCTGCAATGCCGTCCTGGGATGAACTGGTTCGTGAGCATGCCGACCGCGTGTACCGCCTGGCCTACCGTCTCGCCGGCAACCAGCAGGATGCCGAGGACCTGACGCAGGACACCTTCATCAGGGTTTTCCGCTCGCTGCAGAACTACCAGCCCGGCACGTTTGAGGGATGGCTGCACCGCATCACCACCAATTTGTTCCTCGACATGGTGCGCCGCCGTGGACGCATTCGCATGGAGGCCTTGCCTGAGGACTACGACCGCGTCCCGGCAACCGACCCGGACCCGGAGCAGATCTACCACGACGCCCAGCTGGGCGCCGACCTGCAGGCCGCGCTGGACTCGCTCGCGCCGGAGTTCCGTGCCGCCGTGGTGCTGTGCGATATCGAAGGTTTGTCCTATGAGGAAATCGGCGCCACGTTGGACGTGAAGCTTGGTACGGTCCGTAGCCGCATCCACCGCGGCCGGCAGGCAATCCGTGAGTACCTGGCCGCACGTTCGGCGACCGCGCTCGCGGTTGCCGAATAGCACGCGACACCATTGGTGCAGGTTGGTACGCAATGAGTACATTCGCGCGCTACATTCGAGGTAGGTCGGGACGAGTCCGCCGGCCGATCCGGATGGAAGGGAGCGTCGCCGTGGTGGATGGTGGTTCGTTCCGCCGGGCGTTCTCGAGCTTCTCTTCGTTTTCGCGACTGCCGTCGCCCTTCGCCTCGCAGAGTGAGGCTCCGGTGGGCGCTCCACGACAGTTCGGGTCCACCGAACATCTGTCGACCGAGGCGATAGCGGCGTTCGTCGACGGCGAGCTGCGGATGAGCGCGCACCTGCGGGCGGCACACCACCTGTCGATGTGCCCGGAATGCGTACTGGAAATCGACGCCCAGCGCCAAGCACGCAGCGCTCTGCGCGATTCCGGGACGATCCGGGTGCCGGGTTCGTTGCTTGGGTTGCTCAGCCAGATTCCGCACATCCCGCATGAGGCGGCGTCGTCGTCCGCACCTGACGGCGACTTGCCGTCAGCATTTGGCGATGACGCGGTGCGGCCAGATAGCCGCGCACGCCGTAAGCGCCGGTAGGGTAGGCCGGTGACCGCAAATCAGGACACCGCGCAGCGGTTGGCGCCGCGCCCGGTTGACCGGCCGGCCGTTGATCCCGCTTCGCAGCGGGCGTTCGGTCGTCCTTCGGGGGTAGACGGTTCGTTCCAGGGGCTGGACAAGTACCGCGACCAGGGGGAGTACACGCCGAAGGTCGGGCCGCCCGACCCGGTGTTGGCGCAGGCTTTTTCACGGCCGGATAACTCCAATACTTCGTTGCAACGCCATCCCGCAGACGCCGGCAAGCTCAACGCCGTTGACGAGGGCCCGGATGCCGCCGAGGATCCGTGGCGCGACCCGACCGCACAGGTCGGGCTCGGTACGCCCGCCGTCGCCAAGGCGCCGGTCGCAGTCTCCGGTGCGCCGGCCCCGAAGTTGGGTGTGCGCGAAGTCCTGTTCGGTGGTCGGGTTTCGGTAACCGCGCTCGCGGTCCTTGCGGTGATTGCGCTGCTGATCGGCCTGCTCGGCGGCATCATCGGCCGTAAAACGGCCGAGGTGGTTCAGGCCTTCACCACCTCGAAGGTCACGCTGACAACTGATGACAGCACGCAGCCCGATGTGTCTCGCTTCACCGCGGTCGCCAATGCGGTCAAGGGTGCAGTGGTGACCATCGAGGCCAGCTCGGATGATGAGGTGGCCCAGGGCTCGGGAGTCGTCATCGATCCCAAGGGCTATGTCGTCACCAACAACCACGTCATCTCCGATGCTGCCAAGAACCCCGGCAAGTTCAAGATCGAAGTCATCTTCAACGACAGCAAGAAGGTGCCCGCCAACCTCGTAGGACGGGACCCGAAGACCGACATTGCGGTGTTGAAGGTGGACAACGTCGATAACTTGACGGTGGCGCGGTTGGGTGATTCCGACAAGGTCGAGGTGGGCGCCGAGGTTATCGCGTTCGGTTCCCCGCTGGGTCTGCGTAGCACCGTGACCAGTGGCATCATCAGTGCATTGCACCGCCCGGTGCCGCTGTCGGGTGAGGGTAGTGACACCGACACGGTGATCGACGCGCTGCAGACGGATGCCGCTATCAACCACGGCAACTCGGGTGGTCCGCTCATCGACATGAAGTCCCAGGTGATCGGCATCAACACCGCCGGAAAATCGTTGAGCGACAGCTCAAGTGGTCTCGGCTTTGCGATCCCGATCAATGAAGCGGCCGAGGTCGCGCAGACACTGATCCGCGACGGCAAGGTTGTGCATGCGACGTTGGGTATCAGCGCTCGCACGGTCAGTAACGCGACCGCGACGGGCGCCGAGGTGGCGAACGTCAAGGCCGGCAGCCCCGCGGAGAAGGGCGGCATGCTCGAGAACGACGTGGTCGTGAAGGTCGGTAACCGAACCGTGGCCGATGGAGACGAGTTCGCGGTCGCGGTGCGGCAGTTGAAGATTGGGCAGGAAGCCACCATCACGGTGCTGCGCCAGGGTCGCCCGGTCGAGCTCAAAGTCACTCCCGGCCCCGACACCCCCTGATGTTCGGCAGTATCGGCTGGGGCGAGCTCTTAGTTCTGCTGGTCGTTGGGCTTGTGGTGCTTGGCCCGGAGCGGTTGCCCGGGGCTATCCGTTGGACCACCGAATCGCTGCGCAAGGCGCGCGATTATGCGACCGGTGCGACGGCTTCCCTGCGCGAAGAGCTGGGCCCGGAATTCGACGATGTGCGCAAGCCGCTCGCCGAGCTGCAGAAGCTGCGCGGCATGACGCCACGCGCTGTTATCACCAAACACCTTCTGGACGGCGATGATTCGGTGCTCGATTCGTTGACCAGGCCGCTCGATGATGTGCGGAAGGCAGTGTCGGAGCCGGCACCCACGCCGGTTGTGAACCCCGAGCTCAAGCAGCCGGGCCCGACACGTTTCGACGCCGACGCGACGTAGTTTGCGCCGAGAGTGCGCTCACGCAGCGAAAAATGCCGAAATGTGTGTGTAGGCGCACACTCGGTGACTTAGTTCCGCCGGGCGGTGTCGATGTTCAACGACATGCCCGCCAGTCCGCGGCTGCGTGTCGAGAGTCTGTCCGCCACTGTCCGAAGGGCTTGGCCCGCAGCCGAATCCGGCTGGCTGAGCACGATCGGCAGCCCGTCGTCGCCACCCTCACGCACCGCGGGGTCGAGCGGGATCTGGCCGAGTAGCGGCACATTCGTACCCACTAGCCGGGTCAGACTCTCGGCGACCGCCTCGCCGCCACCGGACCCGAAGACCTCCATGCGGGAACCGTCGGGCAAGACCAGCCAGGACATGTTCTCGACTACGCCGACGATGCGCTGACGGGTTTGGGTCGCGATCGCGCCCGCCCGCTCGGCCACCTCGGCGGCGGCCTGCTGCGGCGTTGTCACAACCAGGATCTCGGCACCCGGAATGAGCTGCGCCACCGAGATCGCCACGTCTCCGGTGCCCGGCGGCAGATCCAGCAGCAGTACGTCCAGATCTCCCCAGAACACGTCGGCCAGGAACTGCTGCAGGGCCCGGTGCAGCATCGGCCCGCGCCACACCACCGGGGTGTTGCCCTGGGTGAACTGCGCGATCGAGATGACCTTCACGTCATGGGCCACCGGCGGCAGAATCATCCGCTCCACCTGAGTGGGGCGGTCCGAAGTACCCATCATGCGCGGCACCGAGTGGCCGTAGATGTCGGCATCGAGCAACCCGACGGACAGGCCCTTGGCTGCCATTGCCGCCGCGAGGTTGACGGTGACACTGGACTTTCCGACGCCGCCCTTGCCGGATGCCACCGCATACACGCGGGTCAGCGAGCCCGGCTGGGCGAACGGGATGACCGGCTCGGGGCTATCGCCGCGCAGCTGCTTGCGCAACTCGGTGCGCTGCTCGTCGTTCATGACGTCGAGCTGCACCCGCACGGTGCCGACGCCGTCGACGTCGGCAGCGGCCTGGGTGACGCGCTCGGAGATCTCGGTCTTCTTCGGACACGCGGAGGTCGTGAGGTAGATCCCGATCTCGACATTGTGGGCGTCGTCGAACGTGATGTTCTTGACCATCCCCAGTTCCGTGATGGGACGGCGAAGTTCGGGGTCGATAACCCCGGCGAGTGCGCTGCGCACGGCCGTGGTGAGCTCGGATGTCACTACCCGAGTCTAGGGCGTGCCGATCAGGGCTTTGGCGCTGCCGGTGCAGGCGCGGGTCCGGGGGCAGGCCCCGGTGCCGGTCCGAGCTCCACCGGCGGTGGCGGCGGGGCGAACGGATTGAACGGCTGCGGAGCCGGCGCGAACGGGTTGAAGGGTTCGGCCGGGGGCGGCGGCGCCATCGGTGCGACAGGCTCGGCCGGCGCTGGCGGCGCGCAGAAGAACATGCAGTTCGACGGGGGTGCCTCGGGGGCCGGGGCAACGACTCCTGGAGGCCCCACGACGGGTGTCAGCGGATTGCCGAGCCGTAGCTGAGCCAGCGGGTCTTCGGGGGAGAGGCTGGCGACATCGGTGGCCGAGCCCGGCCCGAGGCCGCGGGACTCGCCATCGCCGAGGTGGGCTTTGCGATCGGGTGAGACATCGGCGGCGGTCAGGGCCGGCAGGTTGAGCGGGATGACCCCGGTGGCGTAACCGGCCGCCCAGGCGAGCACGTTCTGCGCATAGGCCACCGAGTTGTTGTAGCGCAGGATGGACGACATCACCTGCGAGTGATCCCGCAAATTTAATCCGCCGCTGCATAAGTAGCGAGCCGCGGCGAGGCTGGCGTCGAAGATGTTCTGCGGGTCGGCCTTGCCGTCACCGTCGCCGTCGGAGGCGTAGTGGTTCCAGGTACTCGGCAGGAACTGCATAGGTCCCATGGCGCGGACGAACACCCGCGAGCCCTGGGTGCGGCTCTGCTCGTGGTCGACGATGACCTCGTTGCCCGGGAGGGTGCCGTCGAGACTCGGGCCGTAGATGGGGCGGACCACGCGGCCCTTGATATCGGTGGCGCCGTTGTTGGCGTGGCCCGATTCGATCCGGCCGATGCCTGCCAGCAGATTCCAGCTGACCCCGCAGCCCGGCGCGGCCTTGGCCATCATCTTTTCGGCGTTCTGATAGGCGTCCAGGGCGATCTTCGGGATGCCGAGGCCCCCAGGGGCCATCGCAAGTCCCGGCGGTGGCGGTGCGACCGCAGCGCTCGGTGCGACGCGGTATTGCATCGGCGGGCGGTTCACGGTCACCAGATTCAGTGGTCCAGTTTCAGCCGTTTGCGCCACGGCCGCGGAGGCCATCGGAACCGGGACGGGCACGACGGCCTGACCGCTGACCTGTGCGCTGCTGGCGGCCACGGCCGAGCCGACGATCACCAGGGCGCCGAGCCCGCCGACCCGAAGCCAGGGCACGGGGGCGTTGGTGACGCGGTGGACCGCATCGCGGGCATGGTTCACCGATGCCGCAATCCAACTCGGAAGCTCCACTCGGTCCCTTCCTCTGGGCCCCTATTTCTCGGGCCCCTGCCGTACATCGGGGTCATCCGTCGGCCGCCATTATGGCCCAAATTCTGACCTATGCGCCCGTGACGGGTGTGACCGATGTGAACCGGAGCAACCATACCGGCGCGGTGACGGTCGGGTTGCAAAACGGGCAAACCCCAACGAATCTCGGGTCTCCGTCGAATCCGGGCTGAGTATGGCGGGTTCGGTCCGCGGCGTGCGGCGGAAAATGGGCGAGTGGCTATCTCCGGCGGGCCAATGCCATTAAACTGACTTACGGTCAGTGTCTGGACGTAAACATAATGAGTTGATAGCGTTGCAGCATGACCGCTTCACCAGACGTTGCCGTCCATTGGGAACTTGGTTCGGACCGCCCCCGCGAGGATTACGGCTTCTTCGGGCCCGACTCTCCGACATGGAAGGTGTGGACCAGCCCTACCGCATTGATTGGGTTTCAGCGCTCGGTGGTCCTGGAGCATTTCGACCCGCACCTGGCCGCGGCCGTCGCCGATACGGCGGGTATCTACCGTGATCCGCGCGGACGGATGGACGGGACCCTCGCCTACTTCCTCATCGTCGCGACGGCCGATTCACGGACCGCCGTGGAGGCCTCCGAGCACCTGCAGAAGGTGCACGCGCGCGCCAAGGGCATCGACCCCGTCACCGGGACCCGGTACAGCGCCAACGATCCCGCCTCGCAGCTCTGGATTCATGTGACCGGTTGGCACTCGGTCCTCAAGTGCTACGAGATGTTTGGTGCCGGGCCGTTGAGCCAGGCCGAGGAGAACCGCTACTGGTCCGAGTGCGTGGTTGCCGCCGAGCTGCAGACCGTCAACCCGGCCGACGTGCCGCGATCCCGCGACGAGGTACGCCAGTACTTCGCCGAGATGCGCCCCAAGCTGTGCACCTCGGAACGGGCGCAGGCGGCCATGCATTACCTGCTGCGCACTCCCCGCTCGAGCAGCAATACGAGGTTTTGGGCGGCTAGCCGACTGATGGCTCCGGCGACGATTACGACGCTGCCACGCTGGATGCGGGAGCTGGGGCAATTCGATCAGCCCGGAATTGTCGACCTGGTTTACCGGCCGTTGGTATCGGCCGCGATGGCCATCGCCAGCGTTCCGACGGTCGAGGATTCGATTGCCCGGTTCGCGAGACTGCCGATGACAGCGACAACGCTGCGCGACTTCCACAAGGCCAAGACCCCGCTGCGGCCCGTGACCGTGACGCCGGCCGAAGGGAAGGAGCGTTACGGGAGGCGAGCCACCGCCTAGGGCGGCGCTTACTCTGGCTAGCTGTGACCTATCGCCTGTACCGTCCACGTCGGACCACGCTGGCCGTTCCCGGCAGCAGCCAGAAGATGATCGACAAGGCGAAAACCCTTCCCGCGGACGAGATCTTTCTCGACCTGGAGGATGCGGTCGCGGCCCCCGCGAAACTAGAGGCGCGTCAGCGCATTGCGGACGCCCTGAACGCGCCCGGATGGTCGGGGCAGCTGCGCTCGGTGCGTGTCAACGACTGGTCCACCGAATGGACCTATGGCGATGTGGTGGACGTGGTCTCTCAAGCAGGAGCCCACATCGACAACATTCTGCTGCCCAAGGTTGTGGACGCCTCACATGTGACGGCGCTGGATCTGCTGCTGACTCAGGTCGAGCGCTCGCACGGACTCGAGGTGGGCGCGATCGGTATCCAAGCGCAGATCGAGAATGCCGAGGGCCTCACCAACATCGATGCCATCGCATCCGCCAGCCCGCGCGTGCAGTCGTTGGTGTTCGGTCCCGCCGACTTCATGGCCAGCCTTGGCATGCGCACGCTGGTGGTCGGGGAGCAGCCACCCGGCTACGACGGCGAGGCGTATCACCACGTGCTGATGACGATCCTGGTGTCCGCTCGTGCCCACGGAATCGACGCCATCGACGGTCCCTATCTCAAGGTGCGCGATGTCGACGCGTTCCGGGTGGCGGCGAACCGTTCGGCCGCACTGGGTTTCGACGGGAAATGGGTGCTGCACCCCGCACAGGTCGAGGCCGGTAACGAGATCTTCAGCCCACGTCAGGAGGACTACGACAGGGCTGAGCTCATTCTCGACGCCTATGAGTGGCACACGTCGGTGGCTGGCGGTGCACGCGGTGCGGTGATGCTCGGTGACGAGATGATCGACGAGGCCAGCCGAAAGATGGCGCTGGTGATCGCGGGCAAGGGGCGTGCCGCGGGGCTGGCGCGGCAGGCGCCCCCGTTCGCACCGCCGACGGGCTAGAAGGAGCCCGAGGTGTCGCCGCTGTTGGAAATGCCGATGACCATGATCAGCAGCCAGAACAGTATGAGTGCGGCGCCGATGACGATGCCCGTGATGGCCAGCCCCTTGCCCTCCTGTTGTGAGGTCTTGAGCTGGCCCAGTGCGATGAAGCCCATGATGACGCCGGCAATGGATCCGAGGCCGCAGGTGAAGATGCCCAGGATCGATGCGACGAGCGATGCGATGGCCAGCCCGTTGGTGCCGCTCGTCTGCCCGTATCCGCTGTACCCGTAGGGATCGGCGTAGCCGGGCGCTGGATATCCCGGATAGCCGCCAGCAACGGGGTATCCCTGCGGCGGGGGGTAGGCGCCCTGTTGTCCCGGTGGGTACGAGGGATAGCCCTGGCCGTATTGGGGATACGACGGAGGAGCCGTCGGATATGTGGGAGGTGCCGTCGGATACGCGGGGTAGATCGGAGGAGCTCCTGGCGTCTCCCACGCGGGAGGGAGATTCGGCGGCACCGGGTTGGCCGAGGAGGCGGCATCGGCAGGCGGCGTGGACCGCTCCAGGGACGGATACTCGTACCCCGACGAGGCGTCGGATCCGGAGCCTGTCTCGGGGTGGTCGCCGCCCGGGGAAGTCATGGCGCCAACCTAGCGCATCTAGGCTGTTCCTGGCCGCGTCGCCGAGCCGAAAGTCGCAGGTAGCGGCCAAAGGGGCACCATTGGGTGCCGTCCGGCGTTAAATAAGTGCTAGCTCGAGCGTCACCGTGCATCATCAACTTCTCCAGGAGGACTGAACTCGTGGGACAACCGCTCACACCCGGGCAACCAACTCGCTCGACGTCACAGCGATCAGGGTTGTCTTCCGCAATGTCGTTGCCGACACCACCGCAGGGCTGGCCCATCGGTTCGTACCCGACGTACGCCGAGGCTCAGCGCGCCGTTGACTACCTGTCGGATCAGCAATTCCCGGTCGAGAACGTCACGATCGTCGGCGTGAACCTGATGCAGGTCGAGCGGGTGACCGGCCGCTTGTCCTGGCCCAAGGTGCTCGGTGGGGGCATGCTCAGCGGAGCGTGGCTGGGGCTGTTCATCGGCCTGGTACTGGGGATGTTCAGCACAAATCTGGCCGGCTCGCTCGTCGTGGGGCTCACGGTCGGGTTGGTGTTCGGATTGGTCACCGCCGCCGTGCCCTACGCGATGACAAGGGGTACAAGGGATTTCGCATCGACCATGCAGCTGGTTGCCGGACGGTACGACGTGCTGTGCGAGCCGGCGCAGGCCGAGGCCGCGCGCGACATGTTGGCCAAGCTAGCTATCTAGTCCGCAGCGGTTCGGGGCCGTATGGCGCTGGCCTGCGATGTTGCCGAGGCGCTCGACAGTGCGACGCACGCACCGAACGTGTTGCATGTCACCTGGTTTTAGCTCTACGGTTGCCGCGCGGGACGATGACGCCCGTCGTGCTCGCACGCAGGTGTGCCAGGCACGTCAACGGACCAGGAGGCGGTCGTGCTGGAGTCGTCGGCCGGATGGTTCCGACGTAAGGGTGTGGCGCTGGGCGTTACTTGCCTGACGCTGGCCGCGCTGACGGGATGTGCCCGCTCGGACGACGACATCGTCATCCGTTTCTACACACCGGCCAGCGAGGCCGGAACCTTTACGGCTGCCGCGCAGCGATGCAATGCGCAATTGGGTGGCCGGTTCACCATCAGGCAGGTAAGCCTGCCGAAGCGGGCCGACGAGCAGCGGTTGCAGCTGGCCCGGCGATTGACCGGCAATGATCGCACGTTGGACCTGATGGGCATGGACGTGGTGTGGACCGCGGAGTTCGCCGAAGCAGGTTGGGCGCTGCCGCTTTCCGATGACCCGGCGGGCGTGACCGAGTCCAACGCGCAGCGTGACACCCTGGCCGGTCCGTTGGCGAGTGCCCGGTGGAAGGACAAGCTGTACGCCGCCCCGTTGAGCACCAACACGCAACTGCTCTGGTACCGCAAGGATCTGATACCGGAGCCGCCGGCGACGTGGGATCAGACTGTGCAGGAGGCGGAAGGACTTGCGCGTTCGGGCGGACCCAGTTGGATTGCGCTACAGGGCAAGCAGTACGAGGGCCTGGTAGTGCTGTTCAACACCCTGCTGACCAGCGCCGGTGGCTCCGTCCTGGCCGATGACGGTAAGACCGTCACGCTGACCGACACTCCGGAGCACCGTGCCGCGACCGTCACTGCGTTGCGGATCATCAAATCGATTGCGACCGCCGATGGTGCCGACCCTTCGATCACCCAGACCGATGAGGGCACAGCGCGTTTGGCGCTCGAACGGGGCGATGCGGCGTTCGAGGTCAACTGGCCGTTCGTCATGGCCAGCATGATGGAGAACGCCATCAAGGGCGGGGTGCCCTTCCTGCGACTGGACCGACGCCCGGACCTGACCGGTGCGATCGGCGATGCGGGCAGGTTCACGCCGAGCGATGAGCAGTTCACCGCCGCGTATGAGGCGACCGGTGCCGCGCTCGGTTTCGCCCCCTATCCGGCCGTGGTGGCGGGGCGGCCTGCCAGGGTCACCATTGGTGGACTGAACATTGCGGTCGCTAAGACCACGCGGTACAAGGCACAGGCTTTCGAGGCGCTGAACTGCTTGCGCAGTCGGGAGAATCAGAAGGCGACGGCCATCGAGGGCGGATTGCCCGCCGTGGACTCCTCGCTGTACGACGATCCCGAGTTCCAGGCCAAGTACCCCGCGTACGCCATCATTCGTGAGCAGCTGGCCAACGCCGCGGTGCGTCCGGCGTCGCCTTACTACCAAGCCATCTCGACGCGGGTCTCGGCCGTGCTGGCTCCGATCACCGCGATCGATCCCGAGCGCACCGCCGACCTGCTCACCGATCAGGTGCAGAAGGCCGTCGACGGACGGGGGCTGATTCCATGACAGTTTCCGAGGGTAAGAAGTCCGAGCGCAGGCTGGGCCTGCTGCTCATTGCGCCGGCCGCAATCTTGATGATCGCGGTCACCGCCTACCCCATCTGCTACGCGGTGTGGCTGAGCGTGCAGAAGTACAGCCTCGCCAGTCCACAGGATCGCCAGTTCGTGTGGTTCGACAACTACGTCACGGTGCTGACCGACAGGTATTGGTGGAGCGCCTTGGTCGTGACGCTGGTAATCACCGTGATTTCGGTGGTCATCGAGTTCGCGCTGGGCCTGGCCCTCGCACTGGTGATGCATCGGACCATCTTCGGTAAGGGCGTGATCCGCACCGCCGTGTTGATCCCGTACGGAATCGTCACGGTGGCAGCCTCGTACAGCTGGTACTACGCGTGGACGCCCGGCACCGGATACCTGGCGAATCTGCTGCCCTCGGGCAGTGCGCCGCTGACACAACAGATCCCGTCACTGGCGGTTGTCATCCTGGCCGAGGTGTGGAAGACCACCCCGTTCATGGCGCTGCTGTTACTGGCCGGACTGGCGTTGGTGCCCGACGATTTGTTGAAGGCGGCCCAGGTCGATGGCGCCAGCGGTTGGAACAGGCTGATCCGCGTCACCCTCCCGATCATGAAACCCGCGATTCTGGTGGCACTGCTGTTTCGCACCTTGGACGCCTTCCGCATCTTCGACAACATTTACGTGCTCACCGGTGGTAGTAACAACACAGGGTCGGTATCGATCTTGGGGTACGACAACTTGTTCAAGGCGTTCAACGTCGGACTTGGCTCGGCGATCAGCGTCCTGATCTTCCTGTGCGTGGCCCTCATTGCGTTCATCTTCATCAAGGGTTTCGGTGCCTCGGCGCCCACGGCTGATGGTGGGGAAAACCGATGACCGCCGCGAATCCCCGCCGGGTTGCGGGATGGGTGATCGCCGACGTACTGGTGCTGTGTTACGCACTGGTGCCGGTGCTGTGGGTGCTCAGTCTTTCGCTCAAGCCCACCTCGACAGTCAAGGACGGCAAATTCATTCCGTGGCCGGTGACCCTGGACAACTACCGGGGCATCTTCAGCGGCAATGTCTTCACATCGGCGCTGGTGAACTCCATCGGCATCGGGCTTATCGCGACGGTGATCGCCGTGGGTGTGGGCACCATGGCGGCTTATGCGGTGGCGCGCCTGGACTTTCCGGGAAAGAAGGCGCTCGTCGGCGCCGCCCTGCTCATTGCGATGTTCCCGCAGATCTCGCTGGTGACACCGATTTTCAACATCGAACGCTCGGTGGGGCTGTTCGACACGTGGCCGGGCCTAATCATCCCGTACATCACCTTCGCGCTGCCGCTGGCCATCTACACGCTGTCCGCGTTCTTCCGTGAGATCCCGTGGGAATTGGAGAAGGCCGCCAAGATGGACGGCGCCACTCCGGCGCAGGCGTTCTGGAAGGTGATCGCCCCGTTGGCCACACCGGGCATTGTCACCTCCGCGATTCTGGTGTTCATCTTCGCGTGGAACGACCTACTGCTGGCGATCTCGCTGACGGCCACGGACCGGTCGATCACCGCGCCGGTGGCCATCGCAAACTTCACCGGCAGTTCGCAGTTCGAGGAGCCCACCGGATCGATTGCCGCGGGCGCCATCGTCATCACGGTGCCGATCATCATCTTTGTGCTGATATTCCAACGACGTATCGTCGCCGGATTGACCTCCGGTGCGGTGAAGGGTTAGCGATGGCTGAGATAGTGCTCGATCGGGTGTCCAAGACGTACGCGGACGGTTCCGCGGCGGTACAGGACGTCAGCCTGAGCATCGCTGACGGCGAGTTCATCATCCTCGTCGGGCCATCCGGGTGCGGTAAGTCCACGACGCTGAACATGATTGCCGGACTTGAGGACATCTCCTCCGGGGAGCTCAGCATCGCCGGCGAGCGGGTCAACGAGAAGGCGCCCAAGGACCGCGATATCGCGATGGTGTTCCAGTCTTACGCGTTGTACCCGCACATGACGGTGCGACAGAACATTGCCTTCCCACTCACTCTGGCCAAGATGAGCAAGGCCGACGTCAATGCCAAGGTCGAAGAGGCCGCGAAGATCCTGGATCTGACCGACTATCTGGATCGCAAACCTGCCAACCTCTCCGGCGGACAACGGCAGCGGGTGGCGATGGGCCGCGCGATCGTCCGCAGTCCCAAGGCGTTTCTGATGGACGAGCCGCTGTCCAACCTCGATGCCAAGCTGCGGGTGCAGATGCGCACCGAGATCGCGCGTCTGCAAAAGCGATTGGGCACCACCACCGTCTACGTCACGCATGATCAGACCGAGGCAATGACCCTCGGGGATCGGGTGGTGGTGCTGCGGGCCGGAAAGGTGCAGCAGATCGGTGCGCCTCAGGAGCTGTATGACACTCCGACCAACCTGTTCGTGGCCGGCTTCATCGGATCTCCGGCCATGAACTTCTTCCCGGCGACCCTTACCGATGTCGGTGTGCAGCTTCCCTTCGGCGAGGTGACGCTAGACGCCCAGGTGTACGCGGGCATCACCGCCAAGAAACAGTCTGGCGATGTGATCGTGGGCATCCGCCCCGAGCAGTTCGAGGACGCCACCCTGGTGGACACCTACAAGCGGATCACCGGGTTGACACTCACGGTCAACGCCGATGTGGTGGAGTCGCTGGGCTCGGACAAATTCGTGCACTTCACCACCGAGGGTGGGGCGGCCCATTCGGATGAGCTGACTGAACTCGCTCAGGAGGCAGGGTCGTCCGGGGGCAGCGAGAACGAATTCGTGGCACGGCTTTCCGCGGCATCGAAGGTCGTCGAGGGTCGGCCCATCGAGTTGATCATTGATACCGGCAAGCTGGTGATTTTCGACGCGGAGTCGGGGGAGAACCTCTCCCTCTCCGTCAATGACACTGCCGGCGAGTGAATTCTGACGATATCGTCCGCGGGGTGCGTGCGCACCTGGCCGGTCATTTCGCGGGTCTCGGTGCGGGGGAGCCTGATTCAGCCTCCGTCACGTTTCTGGGATCCGAACCATATGAGCTGCTGCGCTACGGCCCTGATGACGCCGGACTGTCGCATTTCGTGTCCCTTGGGGCTGCCCGATATCCCATGACGGATCCGACGGAGATGCTGGCCTCCGAGGATCTCGGCCCGCGGGCTGAGGTGCTGATCAGCCTGCGAGGCAGCGTGTTTCCCGGCCTGGCCCGATCTCTTGCGGTACTGGCCGCGTCGCCCGCGGTGGAAGGGCTGGTGCTCACCGAGGATGCGCTCGTCGATCTGGGTGAGCCGTTATGGGACGACCCGCAACGGCAGGCGTTCACCGCCGTATTGTTGCAGAGTAGCGATATCCCGGATTTCGCTCTGCCGGAACCGCTCTCACCCGTGCGCCTTATTGCGGCGGCGCCTATCACTGCCAATGAGGCCGCCTGGGTCCGGCTCAAGGGAGCCGATGCGCTGCGTGATGCTTGGCGGCAGGCCGGAATCGACATTTTGGACCCGGCGCGCGCCCACGCCCAGCCGTCCTGACAGGTCCGCTCGAGCGTGCGGTTTACGTCGGTTTTCGTGGGATTGTCAACACAATCCGCACACTCGGCCGTTGAGAGGGGAAGCTACAGCCAGCGGTTGCGCCGCAGTGTCCGGTACACGAACGTGCAGGCGCTCACCATGACCAACAACACCACCGGATAACCCCACGGCTGATGTAGCTCGGGCATGAAATCGAAGTTCATGCCGTAGATCCCGGCGATCATGGTGGGGACGGACACGATGGCGACCCAGGCGCTGATCTTGCGCATATCGGTGTTCTGCTGCATGGCCACCTTGCCGACGGCGGCATTCACCAGGGAGGTCAGCATCTCGTCGTAGCTCGAAATCTGGTCGGCGGCATGGGTCTGGTGATCCAGCACGTCACGCAGATACCGGCGGACTTCCTTGGTGATGAGATCATTGTGATCCTGCGTCAGCTTGCTCAGGGCGACCGAGAGCGGACTGATCGCCCGACGCAGCTCGACCACCTCGCGCTTGAGCATGTAGATGTGTTCGATGTCGGTGGCCGACCGCGGAGAGAACACGTTCTCTTCCATGGAGTCGATATCGTCCTCCACCAAATCGGAAACCTCGAGGTAGGAGTCGACGACACGATCGGCGATGGCATGCATGACGGCATAGGGGCCCAACCGCATGTGGTCGGGGTCGGCGTCCATCTGCGCGCGCACTTTCGCCAGCCCGCTGTGGTCGCCGTGGCGTACCGTCACCACGAAGTCGCCGCCGACGAAGATCATGATCTCGCCGGTCTCGACGATCTCGCGGGCCGTCGAAATTGATTCGTGTTCAACGTAATTGACGGTCTTGAGGACCAGGAACAAGGTGTCGTCGTACCGCTCCAACTTGGGCCGGTTGTGTGCGTGCACCGCGTCTTCGACGGCCAGTCGGTGCAGGCCGAACGGCCCAGCGACGGCTTCCATCTGATGTTCGTCGGGTTCGTGTAGCCCCACCCAGACAAACCCGCGATCCAGCGAGCGCACCTTCTCCAACGCGGCGGTCGGGGTGTACTTGCCGGGCAGCCGGACGCCGTCGACGTAGACGCCGCAGTCGACGATGGCGCGGGCCAGGGGAACCGGGATCCGTTTGGCGTCCGTCAGCGGTTCGCGACTGCGGATGGGCGAACGCAACGACGACGGATTGACCGACGGAAATCGCGCCATGATGTGGGCTCCCTGCTCGCAAACCAATCGTTCTCCGGAACCGTTCTGCGAGATGGTAGCTCGTGGTCCTGGGAGGGGCTGACCTAAGCCCGTTGCGGCCATGTCGGAGATGGCGGTGTGCCGCGCGGCGAATGTGAGCGCGGTATCAAGACTCAAGTATCTAGCAAACTGGAAACCGGGTTCTTTCAAGGAAGTTAGAACTGGACTCACCGGGTGGGCGGACGTCGCCACGTGTGTGGGAATCTGTCGACTTTCTCACACATTCAGCAAAGTCTGATAACACCGGTAACCAATCCAATCGTCTTCTGCGAGATGCGAACTGGCTGTTTTGAGTCTCGCGGGCAAAAGGGTCAACCAACTGTCGGCTGAAGAGTGAAATGGCTATTGAACAGCGCGTATATAGTCGCTTATGCGCGTCCTGCCGCGCTGGTTCTCGCGCGAGCGGCTAGCCGTACGAGGCTTCCGGGCCTAAGCAGGGGAATTTTTAGACGCCAAATTCAGAAATGTTAACTCTGTGTTAAACCGGATCTGGTTACCGATGGTGACTTGATACGTTGCGCCGGACACGTCGCCGAAGATGGGATGGCAAATGACGGATTCCGTGTGCCAATACGGGCATTCGCGGCACAATCACAGCTATCCATGTGCGGCTCCCTTGGCGGACAGAGAGGTGCTCCTGGGGAGCATCCCGGCATTCCGGAAAGACATCCTCAAGGCCACCAAACGTGGATGGGATCTCCATGGGGGCGTGGTGCGCTACCGGCTGGGTCCCATCGGCGTGTACTGCGTATCGGACTACACGCTCGCCACCGAGGTGCTGACAGATACGGCGGTCTACGGCAAGTTGGGAAAGACGAGCCCAGTGCGATTGCTTGTTGGTGAGGGCCTGCTGTCCATCGCCGATCACGACCGGTGGAAACGCAATCGCCGGATGATGCAGCCGATGTATGCCAGGAGTCATATCGCGGGGATGTGCGACACGATGACTGCCGCGGCCGCGGAGGCACTTGGCGATCTGTCTGTCGCTGGACGCGCCGCCGGAGCGGTTGACATCCACCCGATCATGACCCGGACGACTCTTGATGTGGTGTCACGGTGCATGTTTGGGCTCAAGGCCGCCGATGCGGAACTTGCCGTTACACCCGATGCTGTCGACGAAGTGATGACCTATGCCTTCAATCGGCAGCAGAACCCGTTCAGCCCTCCAGTGTGGTGGCCGAGCGCGACCAATCGCAGGTTCCGGGAACTGATGCGGGCGTTTGACGACTTTATCCATGGCCTGGTCCGGGACCGTCGGGAGAACCCCGGAGACCGGGGAGATCTGCTCGACATGCTGCTAGCCGCCAAGGACGCCGATACCGGTGAATCACTCTCGGACGCTGAGATTCGCGATGAGGTGATCACCACTTTCGCCGCGGGGCATGAGAGCACCGCGCAAACACTCACCTGGATCTTCTATCTTCTCTCCTTGAATCACGGAGTCAGGGCCGAACTCGAAGCGGAGTTGGATCGTGTGCTCGCCGGCCGTCTCCCGACGTACGCGGACTTGCCTGAACTCGCCTATACCTTGCAGGTCGTCAGCGAGGCCTTGCGGATCTACCCGTCTGCGCCGATCATTCCGCGGTTGGTGCTTCGGGATACGGTCCTCGGTCCTTACCGAATCCCCAAGGGCGCCCGACTGCTTATCAACGTCGTCAACATCGGGCATGACGGGAAGCGCTGGGCCGATCCGGACACGTTCGACCCGCACAGATTCGAGGGTGACAAACCCAGAGAAGCGCCCCATCGCGCCTACCTCCCATTCGGAGCTGGTCCTCGGATTTGCATCGGGAAACACTTCGCGCTGATGGAGGCGCAATTGATCCTGGCCGTCATCGCTCAGCGATTTCGGTTTGAACACGATCCGACGCATCCGGTGGAGGCAGAGGCCAAGTTCACTCTTCGTCCCAGATATGGGATGCGCATGATCGTCAGCGAGCGATAGCGATGTCACCGGAAAACCAACAACCCCAACGAATTTGACATGAAAGGCGCCCCATGACTGTCGCGACACCCACCACCGTCATCGGTGGGGTGAATGTGATCGACGCTGAATTGGCGGAATCGCTTCAACAGAGTCTGGCCGATGTCGAGCGGCGCTTCGCCGAGGAACTCGGTGACCGGGACGAGCGGGTGGTTGCCGCCACGACGTATCTGGCGAAGGCCGGCGGCAAGCGCTTCCGCCCCCTGTTCGCATTGCTTGCCGCGCAGTTCGGTCCGCGACCGCAGGACGAGAGTGTGCTGCTGGCCGCGACGATGATCGAGTTGGCGCACCTCGCCACGTTGTACCACGACGATGTGATGGACGAGGCTACCGCGCGACGCGGGAGCGCCGCGGCGAACATGGTGTGGGGCAATAAGATTGCCATCCTTGCGGGCGACTACCTGATTGGTCATGCCTTGCGTATCGCGGCGACTCTCGGGTCGCGGGCGATGCACGTGATCGCAACCACCTTCGCCGAGCTCGTCACCGGGCAGATGCAGGAGACGCTGGGAACTGACGATCCCGCCGGTGTCGAGGCCCACTACCTCCGGACGATCGAGTGCAAGACCGGGTCGTTGATCGCCGCGTCGGGTCACCTCGGCGCCCAACTCGCCGGCGCGCAAGAAGTGCACGTCGATCGTATCGAGAGCTTCGGCATGCGGCTCGGAACGATGTTCCAGATTGTGGACGACATCATCGACGTCTCATCCGCGTTCGAGCACTCAGGGAAGACTCCCGGCGCCGATCTTCGGGAGGGCGTCATCACGCTGCCGATCCTGTACGCGACCTACGACGAGGGGCCGGCGGGCAGGCGGCTGCGTGAGCTGCTCACTGGTCCTATCCGCGATGAACGGTTAATGGAAGAAGCCCTTTTCCTTATTCACGACGCGCATGGGGTGGAACTCGCTCGGCAGAAACTGGCCGGACTGGCCTGTCTTGCCCAGGCCGATCTGAGCTCGTTGCCGTCGGTGCCGGCCAGGGCCGCCTTTGCGAACCTGATCGATCACACCGTCACACGGGCGGCATAGCCATGGTCGAACTTTCCGGGCGCCAGCGTGCCGAAGCGTCGTGGCGGCACTCCGTGCGTATCCGCAGGCCCGAATTCCTTTCCAGCACTTTAGCGACGGTCTTGGTAGCCGCATTTCTGGCCGCCCAGTCGTGGCGGGACCTGTTCACGCTGCCATTCCTCGCGGCGGTGCTCGCCGTGATCCAGGGCGAGTGGGTCTGCAACATGGTGAACTGCCTGGCCGATCGGGAACAGGACGCGGCCCATAAGTCGGGGCAGGCCGATGCGGTTCAGTGCCTGGGGGAGAGCCGTATCAGATACGAGATCATGGGCACGACCGCGTTGGGCGTCGCGCTCGGGACGTACGTGGTGTTCGCAACCCGTCACTGGGATCTGTTGGCAGTCGGGCTGGTTGCATTGTTCTTCGGCGCGCAGTATTCGTTACCTCCGTTGCGACTCAAGGGCCGTGGCTTATGGCAGATCGTTGCGCTCAACGCCACGCTGACGTTAGTCCCGGGATTGCTCATCATGCGTTCGCTGCCATATCCGGTGGAATGGACCGCGGTGGTCGCGATCTTCGGTATGGGACTGACCCTCAACGGGATCATGATCGCCAAGACTGCCGAGGACATCCCCGAGGACGAGCAGTTTGGAGTGCGCACCAGCGTGCGGGCGCTCGGACTTGAGCGTTCTTTCGCCGTGGGGATCACGTTTCTATTCGTCGGCGGCGGCCTGATGGGTTGGGGCGCATGGCAACTCGCCGGCCCCTCATGGACTCTCGCCCTCTACGCGGCCACGGTATGCGCCGCCGCGCTGGTGAACGTCAGCATCCTGCAGCGGGTACGTGGCAAGCCGGTCTTAGAAGGGGTTGCCGTAGTCCGTTTGTACACAAGGTATTTACCGCTGTACGCACCTGTTCTGGCTTGGTCCACGCTGCTCCCGGCGATGCATGTGCTGCTCAGCAGGTAGAGAGGCGACCTCTTGCGCGTACCGACGAGTGTTCCTGAGCTGACTGGTGTGTCGAATCCTACGAAAGAGCAGCCGATGATTGATATGGACAAGGCGGAACTTGCCATTGCGGACTTTCTGGTGGCCGCGGGGGTTGATGAGGGGGAGCACACCCGCGAGACGCCGTCCCGAGTGGCCAGAGCGTGGCGGGAGGCCCTTACCGGCTATGAGGAGGACCCGGCCGTGCACCTGCGGCGTCAGTTCGAGGCGCCCGATGATCCGGGTCTGGTCATTGTGGCTGGTATCCGATTGGTGTCCACGTGCGCACATCATCTGCTGCCGATCACCGGCCATGCCACGGTCGCGTACCGCCCGGAGCCAGGCAATCGAGTGGTGGGCCTGTCCAAGTTGGCGCGGGTGCTGCATGGATATGCCCGCCGTCTGCAGGTGCAGGAACGGATCGGGTATCAGGTTGTCGAAGCGCTGCGAGCGGAATTGCGTCCGGTGGGTGCGGCGTGCGTCATCACGGCAACGCATGGGTGCATGGCGATGCGTGGGGTGATGGAACCGCACGCAGTGACCACCACGCACGCACTTGCCGGGCAATGGCGCCCAGAACACCCCGATGTACGCGCGGTTCTGGACGAGCACAACAAGAATCGTGAGGGGTAGCCAACGATGGCGACAACAATCACAACCGCAGAGATCGGCGACTACTACACGCAGACATGGCACCAGTATCGGCAGGTCTGGAGTGACGAATCCAGTTATGCTCTGCACTACGGGTTTTGGAGCGAAGACACGCGCTCGCACGCAGAGTCACTGTTAGAGGCTAACCGCAGGCTGCTCTTGGGTGTGTATCCGACTCCCGGGGCGCGGGTACTGGATGCCGGATGCGGTGTCGCGGGTACTGCGATGTGGCTGGCGCGCAATTTCGAAGTGACGGTGGACGGAATTACTGTGTCAGACAGTCAGATTGGCGTCGCCTCCGACCTCATTGCCGCAGCGGGCCTCGCTGACAAGGTCACCGTCGAGCGAAGGGATTTCATCGATACCGGGTATCCGGACGGGCGATACGATCTGGCCATCGCACAGGAAAGCATGTGTCACGCTCCGGACAAGGCGCGATTCCTGGCTGAAATGGCCCGGGTACTCAAGCCCGGCGGGCGCATCGTGGTTGCGGACGGATTTCGGACATCGCGCCCGCTACCGCCAGACGGCGAGCGAAGATTGAGCGACTGGGCGACGTGCTGGGCAGTGCCTGATCTCATCACGGCAGCCGAATTCGGTCGCTACGCAACGGCTGCCGGGCTCGTCGACGTGGAATGTCGCGATGCGACGACCAACGTCATGCGTTCGTCGCGTCGGATGCGAAAGCTGGCCATCGCCAAGTTGATTGTGGAGGCACCTACTCTCATCGCGCACCCTGGCCGCCGACAGACGCATGCCACCCGCAATGTCATCGGTGGCTTTCGGCAGGCGCGGGCGCTGCGCCGGGGCGATTGGATCTACTGCTTTGCCTCTGCGGTCAAGCCCGGTGGAGGGACCACATGACTCGCTGCGGTGCGGAACCGCGGTTTCTCGATACCGTCGATCCGGAGTTCCGATTCGACAGCGACGCAGTGGGGAATGCCCGCCGCCGGCATTGGTATGCCCGCACACCTCAGGCTCCGATGGTTCTCGGTCTCCCCGAATGTTATGAGCTACTGCGTAATCCAGGGCTTGTCCAGGACGGGCCGAGATTCATGCGGGCCCACGGCGTCGAGTCTGGTCCGTTCTATCGGTGGTTTGTTGCCACGATCCAGAACTCCACCGGTGAGACGCATTATCGGTTACGCAGGGTGCTTGGCCCCCTCTTACGCTGTCCCGAAAACGGTCAGCATGATCGTCACATCGAAGAGGTCGCGGCGAAGTTCGTAGAAGACATACCGGTCAACTCCGTCGTCGACTTCGGTTTCCACGCATCGCGATACGCCTCCGCGGTCCTATGCAAACTGCTCGGTATTGCAGAGACGGACTTCGATCGATTCTGGTGCCTCGCCCATGATGCCGGGCAGATCTTCGCGTGGACCGATCTGGTCTCCATTCGTGCGCGGCTTGATCAGGCCATCTCCGAGCTGAACCAGTTCATCGAGGAACTGGTGGACATCAAGAGCCGCAGTCCTTCTCGGGATGTCACGTCCGCTCTGCTTCTGGCGTCCGACGACGCCGGTTCAGCGGCTATGACGCGAACAGAGTTGGTGAACGCTTTGGTGTTCATGTCGTGGGCCGGACAGCAGTCGGTCGCCCGACAGCTCACGGAGGCCACTCGAGCCCTGTCGGCCCAACCCGAGCAGTGGGACGCTGCGGGAAGATCCGCGGCGGCAGCTCAGGGAGCCGTCGAGGAGGCCACCCGATGGGCACCCCAGATTGGCATGCTGTTCCGATTTGCTACGACCCGAATTAGCTTCCGAGACCTTGTGATTCCCCCGGGAACCTTGGTCTTGTTCTGCCCGCCCTCGGCTGCGCGCGACGCACGCCGCTATGTCGATCCGGACGTGTTCGACATATGGCGGAGGGAAAGGAACGGCTCATTGCTCTTCGGTCATGGGATCTACCGCTGTCTCGGATCAACCATCGCGAAAGCGGAACTTGAGCATGGTCTGGCCGCCCTCAGCCGACGGTTTGCGGCACCGACATGGTTCCCAGAGTGCGCCGATGCCGTTCCTACCGCGGCAGTGAACGCCAACAACTGTGCACCGGCGATGTTCCAGTCGAGGGAAGGTGGTGTGTGACATGGTCGAGTCGACCACGACGACAACGGGATTAGCTGAAAATGGCGAGCTGTTCGATCGCTACCGGTATCCCGACACGGCCGCCCCGTACGTGCGGGTCAGCTTCATCGCGAGCATCGACGGTGCTACCGAGATAGACAGTTTGTCCGGGCCGCTGGGAAATGCGGGTGACCATCGGTTGCTCGCGCTATTGCGCGAGATGGCCGACGTTGTGTTGGTGGGTGCGGGTACTGCCCGGGTCGAGCAGTACTCAACAGTGGCCGTGAGTCAGACCGCTGCCCTTGCGCGTCGGGCGTGCGGGCAGGCGCCAGTGCCCCCCATCGCGGTCGTCAGTGCCAGCCTGGATCTGGATACCTCCGGGCCGCTGTTCTCCGACCCGAGCACGCCACCCGTCGTCATCACCTGTGGTAGTTCACCGGTAGCGGCTCGGCGAGCAATTGCGGCGGCAGGAGGACTGGTAGTGCTGGCCGGCGACACCGCCGTTGAGCCACGGCAGGCCATCGCCGCGTTGGGCAGTCTCGGGTTGCACCGCATCTTGTGCGAGGGTGGGCCCACTCTCCTTGGTCATGTTGTCGCAGCGAGTCTGGTTGACGAGATTTGCCTGACCACTGCGCCGCTGCTGGTTTCCGGACCGTCGAAACGCGTGTGCCTCTCGTCGTTGCCGGTGCGTCAGCCCATGCGACGGATGTTTACGATCGACGATTGGGACGGCTATCAGTATTCACGTTGGATACGCGAACCCGGTCGATATCGCTAGCGTGACGAGCGACAGCCGGTGAATGCGTGGGATGGCCTGAGACACTGAAGTCGTGGCATTCGATATCGCGGTGTTCACCTCAGCTTTCATCACCCTGGTGGTCATCATGGATCCCCCGGGTGCGGTACCCGTGTTTCTGTCGCTGACGGGTCGGCTGCCCGCCGCGCAGCGACATCGCGCCGCCTGGCAGGCCCCGCTGGTATCGCTGACGGTCATTTCGATGTTCGCGATCGGCGGCCAGGCGATCTTGTCCTACCTACATATTGGTGTGCCCGCGCTGCAGGGCGCCGGCGGTCTGCTGCTCCTCATCACCGGCCTGTCGCTTTTGATGGGCGGCGCCACCAGTCAGAACGCCGACAGCGGGGTGAATGTGGCTCTGGTGCCGCTGGGCACCCCGTTGATGGCGGGGCCCGGAGCCATCGCGGCAACCATCATCGCGGTCCGCCAGGCCGAAGGTCAGTGGGGTACGTACCTGGCCATCGCTGCCGCGATCCTCTGCGTGCACCTGGTGCTCTATCTGACGCTGCGATTCTCGACGCTGCTCATCAGGGTGCTGCGTGAGGGCGGAATCATGCTGTTGGCCCGGGTGGCGGGTCTGTTACTGGCCGCTATTGCGGTGCAGATGATCGCCGAGTCGGTGCGCGGATTCGTGGCGGGCGCGTAACGGTCGTTTCACACGGTGAAGCCATGACGGCGTGAGCCGTGCAGGCCGGGGGCCACTTGCCCCCAATTCGGGGTCGAGCCGGGCGAGGTTACTCGGGAGTCGGACTGTCCGGTAGCAGGCAGGACCAGTAGCCTGACGCGGTGACCGCATCCGACGTCGTCGTAACCGATGAAGAGATCTTCGAAGCACATATCGATGGAAAGCTGTCGGTAGAGCTCAAGTCGCCGCTGGATACCCAGCGTGCACTCTCGATCGCCTACACCCCCGGCGTAGCGCAGGTGTCGCGCGCCATCGCCGCTGATCCCAGCCTGGCCAAGAAGTACACCTGGGCGCATCGCCTGGTTGCGGTGGTCAGCGACGGCAGTGCGGTGCTGGGGCTCGGCGACATCGGCCCGTCGGCGTCACTGCCCGTCATGGAGGGCAAAAGTGCCCTGTTCAAGACCTTCGCGGGGCTCAATTCCATCCCGATCGTGCTCGACACCAAGGATCCCGACGAGATTGTTGAGACGCTGATCCGACTGCGCCCGACGTTCGGTGCCGTCAACCTGGAGGACATCTCGGCCCCACGTTGTTTCGAGATCGAACGCCGCGTCATCGAGGCGCTCGACTGTCCGGTGATGCACGACGACCAGCACGGCACCGCGATCGTGGTGCTGGCCGCGCTCATGGGCGCGTCACGAGTGTTGGGCCGCGACCAGAAGTCGCTCAAGGTCGTGATCTCCGGTGCGGGTGCGGCGGGCGTCGCGTGCGCCAATATCCTGCTGGCGGACGGCATCACCGATGTCACCGTGTTGGATTCCAAGGGCATCGTGCACACCAGCCGCGACGATCTCAACGAGTTCAAGGCCGACCTTGCCGTGCGTACCAACCCGCGCGGTCTCGTCGGAGGGCAGGCCGAGGCATTGGCGGGAGCCGATGTGTTCCTGGGCGTTTCGGCCGGAAAGGTCGATGAATCGCTCATTGCGACCATGGCCGACCAAAGCATCGTCTTCGCGTGCTCCAACCCAGACCCCGAGATTCATCCGCATGTTGCCGCCAAGTACGCCGCCATCGTGGCGACCGGACGCAGCGACTTCCCGAACCAGATCAACAATGTGCTGGCCTTCCCCGGTGTGTTCCGGGGGGCGCTGGACGCCGAGGCCACCAAGATCACCGAACGGATGAAAGTGGCTGCAGCCGAGGCGATCTTCTCGGTTGTGGAACCGGACCTGGCGCCCAACAAGATTGTGCCCAGCCCGCTGGATCCGCGCGTCGGCCCTGCCGTGGCCGCGGCTGTCCAGGCTGTTGCCCACGAGATCGACTAAACGTTTGACTTCTCGTGCAGGGGCGGCGGGGCTGCTGATTGCGGTAGCGGTGCTGTCCGGCTGCTCCGGAACCCCTGGTCCTGCACCCTATTTGACGGTGGTGACCACCGCCGACCCGCAGCATCTGGTGCTCGCGCATATCTATGCGGCGGTGGTGAAGGCGACCGGTATTGACACCAAGGTGCGGGAGAGTGTCGATCCGGTGGGAGAGTTAGACACCGGGATCGCGAGTGTGGCACCGGGATTCACCGGAGGAGTGTTGCGCCAGTTCGCGCCTCAGCAGCGGCCAAGCGGTGACGCGGAGGCCACCTACACGGCCATGATCGCGGCGCTACCTGCCGGCGTGGCCGCCGCCGACTACGGCACCGCCGAAGATCGCCCCGCCGTGGCCGTTCCGGCCACCGCGGTCAGTGTGTCGGCCAAGCCCACGCTGGCCGGTCTCGCGCGCCATTGCGATGAACTGGCGCATGCCGGCCAGGTGGGTCAGGGACCCGTGCCCATCGCGCGCATCGGCACCTGCCCGACGGGTAATCCGCGGCAATTCACTGGCACCGGAGAGCTTTTCGCGGCGCTCACCCGTGGAGATATCGCGGTTGCTTGGACGTCTACCGCCAATCCAGCCCTTCCCGCCGACGGAGTTACCGTGGTCGACGACGAGAAGGACTGGCTTCCGGCCAACAATGTGGTGCCGCTCTACCGGCGCAATGAGCTGTCCGAGCCGCAGGTGCTATCGCTCAATAAGGTTGCCGGCGAGCTGACCACCGGGGAGTTGGCGACGATGACGCGTGAAGTCTCCCGCGGTGGCGACCCCCGTCGCGTGGTGGACACCTGGCTGGGCGATCACCAGATCCTGCTGCGTTGACGCCGTTAGGTCTGTGTTCCTGCTGAGTTACTCAGCAGGAAGTGCTGGACCTACGAGGGGATGCCCGGAGATGTGGGCCAGATCGACGCTGTGGACACTCCGCGGCAGGAAATCGGCGGTATCCAAGTTGGGCCCGGTCTGATCATCGGGCTCGGCGAATGCCGGCGCAGCGGCGAAGGCCATAATCCCGCCGGCGAGTGCGGCGACGGCAATGCCCGAAGTGATGCGGCTGATGGTGCTCATGATGTTCCCCTCCGTGGATGGTGCTCTGGTGGCGTGCGCGTGCAGCGGACGCCACCTTCCATTTGACCTGATGACTCTGTGAATTCAGTAAAAGTTCGGCTTGGAACTGGATCCGAGCACACCCCTCGACGCTCAATCGTGACTTGACCTGGCTATTTTGCGCGTGATAGTCACATCTGACTATGGCGATCCCACTAGGCCCCAATGTTGCGGCCACTGCACCTGCACGTATCGGCGAGCTTTACCCGGATGACCAGCCGGGATTGCGGCTGCCGTATGGGGTCGAGGGCTGGGCGCGGCCCGAGCTCGCGCCTGTTGTCCGGACCTTCGAGTGGATGTTCACGAAGTATCGCCTGGGTGGCGGTGGGCTGAGTGTCTATGTGGACGGCGAACCCGCGTTGGACATCTGGGCGGGTGCGGCTGCCGCCGGGCAGGGCTGGACCCGCGATACCGGAGCGCTCGTCTTTTCGGCGTCGAAGGGCATCGCCGCTACCGTCATTCACCGCCTGGTAGACCGTGGCCTGCTCGCCTACGACGCCCCGGTCGCGCGGTACTGGCCCGAATTCGGTGCCAACGGCAAGTCGTCGATCACCGTGCGGCAGGTGCTGGATCACCGCGCCGGACTTTCCCGCCTGGACGGAATCGTCTGCCATGCAGAGGAAATCGTCGATCACGAGCTGATGGAACAGCGCCTGGCCGCGGCGCCCGTCGACAAGTTCTACGGCAAGCGGGCGTACCACGCGCTCACCTTCGGCTGGCTGCTTGCGGGTATGGCGCGTGCGGTCACCGGGCAGGACATGCGTGAGCTGTTTCGTACCGAAATCGCCGAACCGCTTGGGGTGGAAGGGATTCACCTGGGTCGCCCGCCGCGCACCTCGCCGACCAAGGCTGCATCGATGTATCCGTTCCTGGAATCTGTTGTGAGCAAGCCTCTGGTGGGCCGGGTGCTGCCGACGGTCATCCGTGCCATTGACCGCCTCCCCGGTTTCGAAGGCGCCATTGGGACGATGTACGAGCCTGGAATGGAGCGGATCCTCGCCGATGACGGCACCTTGAACTCAGCGCTGTACGACATGCAGGCGCCCGCCGCCAACGCGGTGGCCACGGCGTCCTCGCTCGCCAAGATGTACGCGGCCCTCGCCGGCGGCGGCACCGTCGACGGGCGCGAGTTCCTTTCGGAGGAAACCGTTGCCGGACTGTCTCGTAAACCCAATCTGGCCATCGATCACACCATCGTGTTCCCCATGGGAATGCACCTCGGATACATGTCGCTGCCGATGAGAGGTTTCCGCAGCGGGTTCGGCCATATCGGACTTGGCGGTTCGATGGGATGGGCTGATCCCAAGCGCCGGATCTCGGTCGGCTTCACCCATAACCGGCTACCCATGACGATGGCACTCGACCAGATCTCGTTCGCGTTCCTGTGGCCGCAGATCGTCAAGGCCGTCGGCTGAGGGTGCGCGTGTCCTGACATTGCTGCGGACACCCTTGTCTTAACGTCAAGTACCTGGTACTCAGTGTTACATGGCACAACCGCACGGCCTTGATGACGGGGCCGCAGAACCGTCACCTTCGCAGTTCGCCTACCCGCCGCTGGAACGCGGTATGGAGCTGCCTGCGGGGGTGCATGGGTGGGCTCGCCCCGAGTTCCGGGGAGTCGTTCGGGTCTTCGCGCTCGCCTTCACCCGATACCGCGTCGGGGGCGGCGGTATCTGCGTGTACATGGATGGAGAACCCGTACTCGATCTGTGGGCGGGTACGGCGCAGAAGGGCCACGAGTGGACTCGTGACACTGCCGGGAACATCTTCTCGGCGTCCAAGGGGGTCACCGCGACGATCATCCATCGACTGGTGGATCGCGGGCTGCTCGAGTACCACCAACCGGTCGCACGATATTGGCCCGAGTTCGCGGCCAACGGTAAGGGCGCGATCACGGTCGACGAGATCCTGTCACACACCGCGGGTCTGTCGCGGCTGACGGGTGTGGCGCACAACTATGAGGAGATGTTCGATCCGGACCTGATGGCGGATCGGCTTGCCGCCGCACCCGTCGACAGATATTTCGGGAAGCCCGCCTATCACGCGCTGTCCATCGGCTGGCTGATGGGACGGCTCGCCAAGGCCGTCACCGGCAAGGATCTGGAGGAGCTGTATCGCACCGAGCTGGCTGAGACGCTCGGGGTTGACGGCATCTACCTGGGGCGCCCGCCTGCTGACGCGCCCTCCGAGTCTGCCGCGCTCACACCGTATTTGGATCGTGTCGCGCGGACCGGGTTCATTCGCCGCACCGCCCCGCCCGTCATGGGGATGTTGGACAAGATCCCCGGGGTTAAGGGTGCGGCGTCAACGCTGTATCAGCCCGGTGCGGAAATGCTGTTGGCCGATGACGGACACGCGAGCGCCGCGGTGATGGATCTGCGCTGCGGTGCGGGTAGCGGCTGTTGTACCGCACCGGCGCTGGCCAAGCTGTACTCCGCGCTGGCCGGTGACGGCAGCGTCGGTGGAATACGCCTGCTTTCACCGGAAGTCACCAAGGGGCTGGGGCGCAAGAACAGCTACCGGATCGATCATTCGTTGGGACTTCCCATGGGTTGGCATCGCGGCTACCACTCACTGCCGATTCCCGTCATCGGTGGTGGCTTCGGGCATATCGGTCTGGGCGGTTCCTTCGGTTGGGCCGATCAGAAACGCAAGATCTCCGTGGCCGTGGTGCACAACCGGCTTCCCAGCACGATGGTCTTCGATCAGACCATCATCGGTACCTTCTTGCCGTCGATTGTCCGCGCGGCGCGGTAACTCTCATTGCCGAGTAGACGCTTCTTACACGCGCATGCCGGGGATTTCGTGCAAGAAGCGACTACTCGGTGTGAAGGAGTGGGCTACTTCCCGGGCTTGGGCAGGACAAACCGGGTGACCAGCGAGAAAATATCCTCGTAGCGGGCACCGGTGACGCGCACCAGGAGATCGAGAACCTTGGCGTCGGCTCCGACGAGTACACGCGGCTTCTTCTTGCGGACCGCTGTCATGATGATGCGGGCTGCCGCCTCGGGGCTGGTGTGCGCCAGGTACTTGTCGAACATCGCCGCCATTTGCTTCTGGTTGTAGCCCTCGGCGGTGGTGGAGTTGCGTGCGATGGCGGTCTTGATGCCGCCGGGGTGCACGCAGGTGACGGCGACGGGCTTTTTGCCGATGATCATCTCCTGGCGCAGCGATTCGGTGAACCCGCGCACCGCGAATTTGGCTGCGTTATAAGCGCTTTGGCCGGGCATGGCCAGCACGCCGAACAGGCTGGAGACGTTGACGACGTGACCGTCGCCGGAGGCGATCAGGTGCGGCAGGAAGGCCTTGGTGCCGTTGACCACGCCCCAGAAGTCGACATCGATAATCCGCTCGATGTCCTTGAACTGGCTTTCCTCCACCTCGCCCTGGAAGGCGATACCGGCGTTGTTGTAGATCTGGTTGACCTTGCCGAAGTGGTCCTTGATGGCATCGGCGTAGAGCAGGAAGGCTTCGCGCTCAACGACATTGAGGCGATCGGCGCGCACCTCGGCACCCAGTGCCTTGACCTGGCGTTCGGTCTCGGCCAATCCTTCGGCGTCGACGTCACTGATGGCCACCTTGGCGCCGGAGCGGGCCAGCTCGACGGCCAATGCGCGTCCGATACCGGAACCCGCGCCTGTGACCACGGCGACCTTGCCGCTGAAGCCTTCCATGTGTGCCTCCTTGTTATACCTGTGTCTAGTAGTGAGCGTACTGGGTCAGCTGGATCGTTTGGGCATCAGGAACCGCTCGCCGAGGAGGAAGAGGTCCTGGTAGCGGGCGCCCGTCAGCCGAACCGCGACGTCGATCACCTTGGCGTCGGGTCCGACCAGTACTCGCGGCTTCTTCTTGCGGACGGCGGTCATGATGATCCGGGCCGCCGCCTGCGGGCTGGTTCGAGCCAGCTTGTCGAACAACTTCGAGAACTCGGCGTGGTCATACCCTTCGGCCATCGTGGCATTGCGGGCCACATTGGTCTTGATGCCGCCGGGGTGCACGCAGGTGACGGCGACGGGCTTTTTGCCCACGATCATCTCCTGGCGCAGCGATTCGGTGAACCCGCGCACCGCGAATTTTGCTGCGTTGTAAGCACTTTGACCTGGGCATGCCATCACACCGAAGATGCTGGAGACGTTGATGACGTGACCGTCGCCGGAGGAGATCAGGTGCGGTAGGAAGGCCTTGGTGCCGTTGACGACACCCCAGAAGTCGACATCGATGATCCGTTCGATGTCCTTGAACTCGCTGATCTCGACGTCGCCGTGGAAGTCGATGCCGGCGTTGTTATATATCTGGTTGACCTTGCCGAAATGTTCCTTGACGGTATCGGCGTAGAGCAGGAAGGCTTCGCGCTCAGCCACATTGAGGCGATCGGCGCGCACCTCGGCGCCCAGCGCCTTGACCTGGCGTTCGGTCTCGGCCAATCCTTCGGTGTCGATATCGCTGATGGCCACCTTGGCGCCGGAGCGGGCCAGCTCGACGGCCAGAGCCCGCCCGATACCCGAACCCGCGCCGGTAACCACCGCGACCTTGCCGCTGAAGCCCTCCATTGGGCACTCCTGACCATTTACGTTGTGAGGCTGACGTCAATGAGTGAGAGTAATGGATGACCTGCGGACGGGTGAGGGCTCATCATCCGTTCGGGTGGATCTGGCGCCTTACCCCGTCATTCGTGTCATCACGTTTCACGGCTAAGTGCCGTTCGCCTATTCCTTGCGCCCACTCACTCTTGCGGAGAGGTGGGTGCAAACGCCTCGTCGATGATCTCCTGCTGCTCGACTGCGTGCACCTTCGAGGAGCCGGAGGACGGTGCCGACATGGCCCGCCGCGAGATCTTGGTGAGGCCGGCCAGGCGCGGCACTACTTCGGGCAGATTCAGTCCGAAGGTCGGCCACGCGCCCTGGTTGGCAGGTTCTTCCTGCACCCAGATGTACTGCGTACCATCCGGATACCGTCCCAGGGTCTCTTCGAGGCGGTAGCGCGGGATGGGGTACAGCTGCTCGATGCGCACGATCGCAACGTCTTCGCGCTTGTCGGCGTTCTTGCGTGCCAGTAGGTCGTAGTACAGCTTGCCGCTGGTCAGCAGGATTCGCTTGACCTTGCTGTGATCGCCGATGCCGTCCTCGTAGGTGGGCTCTTCGAGCACCGAGCGGAACTTGCGGTCGGTGAAGTCCTTGATATCGCTGACCGCGGCCTTGTTGCGCAACATGGACTTTGGCGTGAATACCACCATCGGCCGGGTGATGCCGTCCAAGGCGTGGCGCCGCAACAGATGGAAGTAGTTGGCGGGCGTGGAGGGCATCGCTACCGTCATCGAGCCCTCGGCGCACAGTTGGAGGAACCGCTCGATGCGGCCCGAGGTGTGGTCGGGGCCCTGTCCTTCGTGGCCGTGGGGCAGGAGTAGCACTACCTCGGAGAGCTGACCCCATTTGGCCTCACCGGAGGAGATGAACTCGTCGATGATGGATTGTGCACCGTTGACGAAGTCGCCGAACTGGGCTTCCCACAACACCATTGCGTCGGGATTGCCTACGGAATAGCCGTACTCGAAGCCCAGCGCCGCATACTCCGACAGCGCCGAATCGTGCGCCACGAGGCGTCCACCCGTGGGATTGCCCTCGGCGTCGACCCCGACCAGTTGCAGCGGGCTGAACTCGATGCCGGTGTGGCGGTCGATGATCACCGCGTGGCGCTGGGTGAACGTCCCGCGCTTGGAGTCCTGACCCGTGAGCCGCACCACCTTGCCTTCGGCGACCAGGGTGCCGAGGGCAAGCAGTTCGCCGAAGGCCCAGTCGACCTTGCCTTCGTAGGCCATTTCGCGACGCTTCTCCAGCACCGGCTTGACGCGCGGATGCACGGTGAAGTCCTCCGGCACCGACAGGAATGCGTCGCCGATGCGTTGCAGTAGTGCCTTGTCGACGGCGGTGACCAGCTTCTGTGGCAGCTGCTGATCCTCTTCCACCGACTCGCTGGGCCGCTGCTGGTACTTCTCTAGATCGCGGACCTCGTTGAACACCCGCTCCAGCTGGCCTTGGTAGTCGCGCAGGGCGTCCTCGGCCTCCTTCATCGAGATATCGCCGCGGCCGATCAGAGATTCGGTGTATGTCTTGCGCACACCGCGCTTGGTGTCGATCACCTCGTACATCTGCGGGTTCGTCATCGAGGGATCGTCACCCTCGTTGTGGCCCCGCCGGCGGTAGCAGACGAGGTCGATGACGACGTCCTTGTTGAACTGCTGCCGGAAGTCGACGGCGAGTCGCGACACCCAAACGCATGCCTCGGGGTCGTCCCCGTTGACATGGAAGATCGGTGCCCCGATCATTTTCGCGACGTCGGTGCAGTACTCGGTGGATCGTGAATGCTCCGGGGAGGTGGTGAAACCGATCTGGTTGTTGACCACGATGTGAATGGTGCCGCCGGTGCGATAGCCCGGGAGATTGGCCAGGTTCAGGGTTTCGGCGACCACGCCCTGTCCGGCGAATGCGGCGTCACCGTGCAGCATGAGCGGCACCACGGTGAAGCGACCACCGTCGGTGTCGACGTCGAGAACGTCCTGCTTGGCCCGCACCAGGCCTTCCAGAACCGGGTCGACGGCCTCCAGGTGCGAGGGGTTGGCGGTCAGCGAGACCTCGATGTCGTTCTCGCCGAACATCTGGATATAGGTGCCGGAGGCGCCCAGGTGGTACTTGACGTCGCCGGAACCATGCGCCAGCGCCGGATTCAGGTTGCCCTCGAACTCCGTGAAGATCTTGGAGTAGGGCTTGCCGACGATATTGGCCAGCACGTTGAGGCGACCGCGGTGCGGCATGCCGATGACTACCTCGTCGAGGCTGTGCTCGGCACTCTGGTCGATGACGGCGTCCATCATCGGGATGACGCCCTCGGCGCCCTCTAGTGAGAACCGCTTCTGTCCAACGTATTTGGTGGCCAAGAAGGTCTCGAACGCCTCGGCGGCATTGAGCTTGGAGAGGATGTACTTCTGCTCGGCGACGGTGGGCTTGTCGTGCTTGACCTCGATGCGCTCCTGCAGCCACTTCTGCTGCTCGGGTTCCAGGATGTGGGTGTATTCCACCGCGGCATGCCGGCAGTACGCGTCGCGCAACACCGAGAGCACGTCGCGCAGCTTCATGTACTCCTGGCCCTTGAACCCCGAGACCTTGAACTCGCGGTCCAGGTCCCACAGCGTCAGCCCGTGGGTGAGTACATCCAGATCGGGGTGGCTGCGGAAGCGGGTTTTGTCTAGGCGCAGCGGATCGGTATCGGCCATCAGGTGGCCCCGATTGCGGTATGCCGCAATCAGTTCCAGTACTCGGGCGTTCTTGTCGACGATCGAATCGGGGTTGTCGATGCGCCAGCGCACCGGCTCGTAAGGGATGCCCAGCTCGCGGAAGATGTCATCGAAAAAGTCGTCGGAGAGCAGCAGCTGGTGCACCGTGCGTAGGAAATCGCCGGATTCGGCGCCCTGGATGAGGCGGTGGTCGTAGGTGGACGTCAGCGTCATGAGTTTGCCGATGCCCAGATCGGAGATGCGTTCCTCGCTGGCACCCTGGAACTCGGCGGGGTACTCCAGCGCGCCGGCACCGACGATGGCGCCTTGACCGCGCATAAGCCGCGGTACCGAATGCACAGTGCCGATGGTGCCCGGGTTGGTCAGCGAGATGGTGACCCCGGAGAAGTCCTCGGCGGTCAGCTTGCCGTCCCTGGCGCGGCGCACGATGTCTTCGTAAGCAGCGATGAACTGGCCGAAAGCCATTGTCTCGCAACCCTTGATGGCGGCGACGACAAGGGTGCGATTGCCGCCCTTGCCGGGCAGGTCGATGGCCAGGCCCAGGTTCACATGAGCGGGCGTCACCGCTACCGGCTTCCCGTCGATCTCGGCGAAATGCCGGTTCATGTTCGGGAAGCTCTTGACGCCCTGGACGATGGCGTAGCCCAGTAGGTGGGTGAAGGAGATCTTGCCGCCGCGGGTGCGCTTGAGGTGGTTATTGATGACGATGCGGTTGTCGATCATCAGCTTGGCGGGGATAGCCCGGACGCTGGTGGCGGTCGGGATCTCCAGGGATGCCGACATGTTTTTGACGACGGCGGCCGCGGCACCGCGCAGCACCTGAGTCTCGTCACCTTCGGCGGACGGTATCGGTGCGGGCGGGGCAGCGGGAGAAGGCACGGTCGCCGGCTTCGGCGCGGGAGCTTGGGGGGCAGCGGGCGCCGGCGCAGCGACCGCCGGAGCGGCAGGCACAGGGGCCGTGGGCGCAGGGGCCGCGGGTGCAGGTGTTGGGGCGGTCGCGGCCGCCTGGCCGTTGGCCGTCGCGCCGGCCGATTCGGCTACGGGCTCGGCTTGGTAGTCGGCGAGGAATTCGTGCCAGCTGGAGTCCACCGACGACGGGTCTTCCTTGAATCGCCGGTACATCTCCTCGACCAGCCATTCGTTCTGCCCGAATTGGGGATTTGAACCGTTCACGGCAGTCTTCGCCTCGCTCCGTCTCGTTCGATCTTCAGTCCGATTAGCGACCGGTACCAGGCTAACGCGTCGCCATTTGGGATGACGTGTCAGCGTTCCATGACAGCGGCGACATCTTCGGCGCGGCTGATGGCCGAGGAGTGGCGGCGCGGTGAACAGCCACCCCTGGTCGTTGCTAGCTGTTGGGCGCGACCAGCCGCAGCTGCGCCGGCCACGACCTCGGGGGCGGCCCAAAGGCATTGCGCGCATTGTTGATAATTCGTTTGCCGATGAACCTGTTCCCGCCGGCCCCGATCACGGCGCCGATCCCGGCGGGCAACAACTTGCCGAAAGCCATCGCGCCGCGCTTGAGCGCGAACTTCTTGGTGAACCGTTTGAGCAGGGTGGCATTCAGGTGGCTGAGTGCGGGCATCGGTAGCGTCGAGGTCGCTTCGGCCAGCCAGCCACCGCCGACGGTGCGCTCCTTGCCCAACACGTCCGAGACCGTCGTTTCACCGTCCTCGCCCAGCAGGACCGCGAGCACCAGGGTGTGCCGGTGCTCGACCTTGGCGAGTTCGATGTCGTGGACGGCGGCCAGCGCAAGGGTGAACAACGACGTCGCCTCGAGAAACAAGACCGCTTCGCCGGCGGTGGCCGACAGCGCGGCCAGTGTGCCGACTCCCGGGAAGGCGGCGGCGGCACCGACGGCCGCACCACTGCCCATCACCGTCGCCAGGTACCGTTTCTCCAGCATCGTGATGATGTCGGCGGGGCCGGCACCGGGGTGGGAAGCGCGCAGTTTTTGGACGTAGGCGCGGACCGCGGGCTCCTGAACCTTGGTGCTCTGGCCCAGGATGAGCGAGAGCAGCTTGCCGGAGGCCCCGAGCTTGGGCTCCTTCAACGCGAGCTGCCGCTGCGGTTCGGTGATACGAGTGCTCATCGGCGTGTTCCTTCAGTGCGGTGGGCTAGACGGGGATCACTGGTTATGAGCGAAGTTCCGTCCTCACAGTAGTGAAGACGAACGACGCCTGTTTTTCGTTCCTGGCGTGGCGGCCGAAGCGAACACTCGATGGGCACCGCGCTCATGAGACGCAGCTCACATTTGTTAGGAAAGGGAAGGATTTTCCACATGCGCGCGCTGAGCACTGAGATGACATCTGCCGCGAGTGAGACGACTACGCCCGCTCCCACGTCAGGGAGTCCGGTCGTGGCCCCCTCCACCCGGCTGGGTAGAGCCTGGCTCATCACCGTGCTGGGTGCGATGGTTGCCTTGGGCCCGCTCACCATCGACATGTACTTGCCGGCCTTGCCCGATATCGGGTCTGACCTGCATGTCACCTCGACCCTGACGCAGCTGACTCTCACCGGAACGTTGGTGGGTTTGGGTCTGGGGCAGCTGTTGGTGGGGCCACTGTCGGACTCGCTGGGTAGACGCCTGCCGCTGATCGCCGGGGCCGCCCTACACGTGGTGGCATCGCTGGCGATCACCGTCGCACCGAACATCGTGGTGTTGGGCATCTTGCGGGCCATCGAGGGAGTGGGTGCGGCGGCGGCCATGGTGGTGGCGATGGCGGTGGTGCGCGATCTCTATACCGATAAGGCCGCAGCCACGGTTATCTCCCGGCTCACCCTGGTGATCGGCATCGCGCCGATTCTGGCCCCGTCGCTGGGCGCGGCCGTGCTGGTGCGCGGGTCGTGGCACCACGTGTTTGCCGCCCTGTCGTGTTTGGGGGTTCTGCTCCTCATCCTGGCGGTGGTGGCACTGCCCGAGACGCTGCCGCCTGCCGCGCGGCGACCGCTACACGTGCGGTCCATCCTGCAGACGTATCGCGATCTGCTGCGCGACAAGGTGTTCGTGGTGCTGGTACTCGTGGCCGGGCTCTCGCTGTCCGGCCTGTTCGCCTATATCTCTGGTGCCTCCTTCGTGCTGCAAGGGCAGTACGGCATGAATCAGCAGATGTTCGCGATCGTCTTCGGCGCAGGAGCCATTGCGTTTGTCGCGGCGTCGCAGCTCAATGTGGTGTTGCTCAAGCGATTCGAACCGCAACAGATCGTGCAATGGTGCCTGTCGCTGGCCCTGATTCCGGCGGTGGTGTTGTTGGTGCTGGCCGGGCTGGGTATTGGTGGGCTCGTCGGATTCGTGGCGCCGGTATGGACGCTCATGGCGCTGATGGGATTCGTTATCCCCAACGCGCCGGCGTTGGCGCTGTCCCGGCACGGTGAGGCGGCCGGAACTTCGGCGGCGGTGCTGGGCGCCTCGCAGTTCGGCGTCGGCGCGGTGATCGCGCCCCTGGTGGGAGCGTTGGGCAACAACGCACTCGCCGTGGCTGTTGTCATGACGATCGGGGTGGTGCTGGCCCTGGTGGGGCTGGCGGTCGTGCGAAATCGTGTCGCCAGTTGAGCGACGACTAGATTCCGTGGCCGTGCACCCTGAATATCCGCGGCCGTGGACGACGTTGTGGGTGGTGCTGTTCGGGCTGTTCATGATCCTGCTCGACTCGACGATCGTGTCGGTCGCCAATCCCGCCATCAAGGCCGGGTTCGATGCCGACTACTCGGCGACGGTGTGGGTGACGAGCGCCTACCTGCTGGGCTACGCGGTGCCGCTGCTGGTCACCGGGCGACTGGGGGATCAGTTCGGTCCACGATCGATGTACCTGGCGGGCCTCGCGGTTTTCACGGCGTCCTCGCTGTGGTGTGGGCTCGCTGGATCGATCGGCATGCTGATCGCCGCGCGGGTAGTGCAGGGCGTTGGCGCGGCGATGCTGACGCCGCAGACGCTGACGGTGGTGCAGCGTGTGTTCCCGCCGGAGCGACGCGGCACCGCGATGGGGGTGTGGGGTGCGGTCGCGGGAATCGCGACGCTGGTCGGTCCGGTCGCCGGTGGCGTATTGGTCGACGGGTGGGGCTGGCAGTGGATTTTTTATGTCAACGTTCCCGTCGGAGTGCTGGGCATGATCTTGGGCGCGATCTACATCCCGACATTTCCCACGTGCCGACACCGGCTGGATCTGCTCGGCATCGTGCTCTCGGCCGTCGGCATGTTTGCGTTCGTGTTCGCCCTGCAGGAGGGGGAGAGCTTCCGTTGGGCGCCTGGCATCTGGGTGCTGATGGCCGCCGGTGTGGTGATGCTGGGGGTGTTCGTGTGGTGGCAGTCGGTGAATCGGGGTGAGCCGCTGATCCCGCTGCGCTTGTTCGCGGACCGCAACTTCTCGCTGTCCGGTGTGGGCATTGCGTCGATGAGTTTCTGCGTGATCTCCACCAGCCTGCCGATGATGTTTTACACCCAACTGGCGCTGGGCTTTTCGCCGACAAAGGCTGCGTTGACACAGGCCCCGACGGCCATTGTGAGCGGGATCCTGGCGCCGGTGGCCGGATGGCTGGTGAACCGGGTGCGGCCCTCGATTCTTGTCGGCGGGGGCATCTCGTTGATGATCGTCTCGACGTTGTGCTGGACGGCGATGATGCGGCCGGGCACGCAGATGTGGCAGCTCATGGTGCCGGCAGCGGGCATCGGTGCGGCTATGGCATGCATCTGGGGGCCGTTGGCCACCACCGCAACTCGAAATCTGCAGTCCGAGGTGGCGGGGGCCGGTTCTGGGGTTTACAACACACTGCGCCAGGTTGGCGGCGTGGTGGGCAGCTCGGCGATGGGGGCGTTGATGACGGCGCGACTCACGGCGAATATGCCTTCGATGTCTGGCTCTTCGGATCAGGTGGGTCCCGTGCCGGAGGCGTTGCGTGCGCCGTTCTCGACGGCAATGTCGCAGTCCATGCTGCTGGGAGTCGCCGCGCTGGTGGTGGGTCTGGTGGCCGCGCTATTCATGCGGCCCGCAGGTTCACAGGTAGGTGCCGTGCCCCTCGATCACGCTGTCGCCGTCGAAGATTAGGACCTCGTTGACGAGGTCGCCGCGGTGGTTTCGGTAGTTGATGACGATGGATGTGACACCCACATAGACGTTGACGGGTTCAAAGTGCAGATCCGGGTTGCTCTCTAGGGCCTTGGACCAATAGGCGCGTATCGCCTCCTTGCCCCGGAAGACGCCACCGGTCTCCGGCGCGACCTCGGCGCCGTACGGAGAGGTAAAGACGGCGTCGTCATGAAAATGCGCCAGCACCGCCTCCGCATCGTGGGCGTTCCAGGCCGCGATCCAGTTCTGGGTGAACTCCTTCGGATCACGCATTGTTGCTCCCGAACAGAACCGCCGGATTGAGATACCCGGTGGGATCGAACGCGGCCTTGACCGCCCGCATGGCGGCGATGTCTCCGGACGTGCGGGCCATGCCGAGGTAATCACGTTTGAGCGTGCCGACACCGTGCTCGGAGCTGACGTTGCCGCCGAGGTCGGCGATGAGCGTCATCATGGGCTGATACAACGCGGTGGAGTCGGGGCAGCGCAACACATTTAAGTGCAGGTTGCCCTCGCCGACATGGCCGAACAGTACGGGTATCGCGTCGGGGACGGTGGTGGCAATCAGCGCGGTGGCGCGGCGTTCGAACTCGCCGATCTGCGTCAAGGGCAGGGCCACATCGAATTTCAGCGGTGGACCGTAGGTGCCCAGCGCCTCGGCGATGGATTCTCTGACCTGCCAGAGCCTGTCGCGGGAATTGGCGTCCAGGCCGACGGCGGCCCGCTCGCCGACTCCGGCGGCGTCGAGCGCCTCGGCAAGGTCCTCGGTGGGATCGCCGTCTCGGGCGAGTTCAATGAGCAGCAGCCAGGGGTTGTCGACCGGGCTGGGGACACCCAACCTGGAATCCATGAGCTCCAGCGCGCCGATGCCGCTGAGATCACGGAAGAGCCGGCTTGCTTCCACGAGCCGATCCAGATTGTCGAATCCGGTGAGCGCGACGACGCGGCGTTTCGAAATGGGGTGCAGGCGCAGTTCGAGCGCGGTGATGACGCCGAGGGTGCCTTCGGCGCCGACGAACAGACTGGTCAGGTCGTAGCCGGTGTTATCGGCGCGAACATCGCTGTGGCGCTCCATGATTGAGCCATCGGGGAGTGCGACCTCTAGGCCGATGACTTGCTCGCGCATGTTGCCGAACTGCACCGTGCGCAGGCCGCCTGCGTTCGTGGACGCCATCCCGCCCACAGTCGCCGAGTCGCGCGAACCGATGTCCACACCGAACTGGAGATTCTCCTTGGCGGCGGCCTGTTGCAACGCGGCGAGGGTGACGCCGGCGCCCGCGCGGACCCGTCGATCGACGGTGTCGATGGCGCCGATATCGGTGAGCCGTTCGGTGGAAAGCAGAACGTCGTCGTGTTCGGGGACGGTGCCCGCGACCATCGACGTCCGTCCGCCCTGGGTAGTGACTGCCTGTCCCGCGTCTCGGCACGCCCGCAGTACCTTCGACACCTCGTCAGCGGATCCGGGTCGCACCAGGACGCTGGCGTGGCCGCTGTATCGCCCCGTGTGGTCGATGACCCGTCCAGCCAACACATCCGAGTCCGTACTCACGTACCGATCGCCGACGATCTGGGCGAGAGCCGTGAGGAGCGCAGACATGGGCCTCAGTCTGGCACGGCGTTATTGCTCGGATCGGGACTTAACGCCAGAAACGCTCCCAGCTCCACCAGTCCGTCGGGTGTGGCAGGCAGGTACTCGGTCAGCGCGGGGGAGCGCACGATGGTCGCTTGGTATTTCGCCCGGCTGATCGCGACGTTCAGCCGATTGCGATTCAACAGGAACGACATCCCTCGCGGGACGTCGTCGACAGCCGACGCCGTCATCGACACGAACACCACCGGCGCCTGCCGACCCTGAAACTTGTCGACGGTGCCCACCAGCACCTCGTCGAGCCCCGCTGCGGCCAGCGTGGTCCTTAACGTCAATACTTGCGCGTTGTACGGCGCGACCACCAACACATCGGACTGCTGTAGCGACCGTGTGCCGGATTCGTCGGTCCAGTCCGCGCCGATGAGTGCCTCAATCTCGGCGGCGATCGCGGAAGCCTCCTGCGGGCTACTGGTGGCATTGCCCTCATGGTGGACCAGCAGGGTCCGGACACCCGGTGTGTACCCGGCCAACGAGCGCATCGGCGCCGCGGACTCCAGCTCGCCGTCATAGGACAGCTGTGAAACCTGTTGGCATAGAGCCGGATGCATCCGATAGGAACGTTCCAGGAAGTATCCGCGCGCGGCGGGCAGCGCGCCGTGCCCCTCCACTAGCCAGCCCAATGCCGAGGTGTCCACGGGTTCTGGATGCACGCCCTGCGACACCTGCGGCAGCTGCTGTGGGTCGCCAAGCAGCAGCAGGTTCTGTGCTGCCCTTGCCACCGCAAGTGTGTTCGCCAGACTGAACTGGCCCGCCTCGTCGATGGTCAGCAGGCGCAGCGCGCCATCGGGCACCCGTCCCACGTTCGCGAAATCCCATGCGGTGCCGCCGATCACGGCACCATCGCTGGCATGTGAGGCGATGAACCCGGCATAGTCGCTATCCCGAATCTGGGTCCACGCCGCATCCCCGCTGTAGGGCGATGCCTTCTTGGCGACACGCTCGGGAGGCACCCCGGCCGCGACCACCTGATCCAAGAGGTGCTCCACGACGGCATGAGATTGCGCTACCACCCCGACTAGCCAGCCATCCCGCGTCACCAGTTCGGCGATGACGCGGGCCGCGGTGAACGTCTTGCCGGTCCCGGGAGGCCCGTGCACGGCCAGGTAGGAAGAATCCAGGTCGCGCAACGCAGAAGTGATCGCCCCGGCGTACTCGCCATCTGCCACCGTCGGCAGCGCGCCACCACGAGGGTTGCGGCGCAACAAGATATCCAGCGACGCGGTCTGCGGCATCGCGGGCAACCCGTCCGCCACATCGATAGCCACCTGGGAGATCGCGGCCTCCAAGGCCTGGGTTCTTACCGGCGCACCGGGCGCCAGCGCCATCGGGAATGCATGAAACGGTTCACCATTTTTGGGGGTGAGCTCCTGGATCGTCACCTCGACGGGGACGCCACCGGATTCGGTGATCTCCAGAACAGTTGCCAAACCAGCGGCCCGACGATCGGGATCGCCGTCGCCGAGCCCGGCGGGGGCCGGCGGCTCGTAGAGCGCGTAGATGCTGTCGTCGAGGACACCCCCGGCCAGATCGCCCGTCACCTTCACATGCCGTCGGAGCTTGCGCTGGCTGCCGGACTTGTGCCAGTCCTCGACCAGCTCGGCAGCTTCGACAATGAAGACGCCGGCGGCATCGGACCACTCGTCGGCCGGGTTATTCAGCCTGTCGAAGTGGCTCCACCAGAATGGCTTTCGTTCTCTGGTGTGATACCCGCGCGCCGCGGACACCATGGCGGCGGCGGTCTGCTCGGTCGTCCGATCCCCGGGCGCACTCTCTCCGACGAAGTTGGCGAGCGTCAGGCCCACCGAGTCTGGCTCCTGCTCTTCTGCCTCGGCTCCGGCATCACCCGCCGACGACAGGTGGGTAATGCCGTGTTCGAAAGCCCGCACCAACAACCAATCCCGCAGCTTGCGGGTCGAGGCGCAGTCATACCTGTTGTACTCGGCGATAGAGTCCAGCACTTCCTGCGCGGCGGGATCGCCGTTATCGCGCAGCGCGCAGTATCGCGCGTACTCATTGATCGAATCCACCGCGGTGGTGACCTCGCCGGAGCGCTTGCCAGACTCGATGAACAGTGGCTCCAGGGCCTTCAACCCGTAACCGCTGCTACCCGACCGAATGCTTTTGCGCACAATGGGATACAGGTCTACCAGCACGTTCTCTCGCAGCAGCTCATCGATCTGTTCCTCGCCCACGCCGTACCGTCCGGCCAGACGCAGCAGCGCGGTCTTCTCGTAGGCCGCATAGTGGTAGATGTGCATCCCGGGATAGCGGCGTCGACGCTTGGCGACCAGGTCCAGAAAGGTGATCAGCGCCTTGCGCTCGCTGCGGCGGTCGTGTGCCCAAATCGGCCGGAATTTCTCGCCGCCGGATCGGTCGTACTCGAGAACGCCGAACATGTACTCCAACCCCCACTGCACGCCATCCTCGGTCCATAGCGGGTCACCCTCGAAATCGAAGAAGATGTCGCCGGGGTTCGGTGCGGGCAGTGTTCCCAACGGAACCGGGTCGGCTACCTCGAATTGCGGTGTACCACTGTCTCGTTGGCGAATCTGCAACTCGGCCTGGGCGGTCAGCTGCTGCAGGCTGCGCGCTGATAGATCGACGACGGGCCGCGGGCCTGCGGCCAGCTGTGTGACGCTACCGACCCCTGCCTCCAGGAGTGCCGCCCGTTGACTGACCCGCATGCCCGCGACCAGCAGCAGATCATCGGTGCGTTCGACCTCCGGTTCGCAGACCGGACAGCGGAAGCAGGCGCGCACGGTGTCATCGGACCAGTGCACGGGAGAGCCGCCCGCCAGATGGCGATCAAGCAACTCCTGCAATTGGATTCGTCGCTGGCGGTAGACGCCGATCAGATCGGCCGCCGGATAGTCGACGGCCGAACGGTCACCCAAAATCAGCCGCACCTCCGCGGACACCGGCACACCTGTCGCGGTCAAACTATCGGCGTAGGCGGCCAACTGCAGCAGCGCCGTCACCTTGGCGCTGCGGGCTAGTTTCGTGTCACAGACGCGGTATGTGTCGTCCTCCCGGACCACGAAATCGGCGAAACCGACGAATCTCCCGTCGAACATCGTGGCCTGGTACACGACCGGATGCCCCTCATCGAAGGCCCGGGTGGTCGCCGCCGCCGCGGCCTGAAGGCCATCGAGCGTGAACCTGGGGCGCGCAATGTTGGCCACCCCGGTACCGAAACGCTCGTGCAATTCGGCGAGGTGATGCGCCTCATGGGCGTCACCCAAAGTGGCGGTGCGGGCCAGCAGTTCATCGTCACGCGGAGGTGCCGGTCCCCAGCCGAGTTTGGCGTCGAACCCCCGCAGCAGGGCGTATTCACAACGCGCGGCGGAGGCAAGATCCGAGGCGCTGTAGACGACCCGGCCGTCGAGGACGAACACCCGCTCACTGTATGTGGCGGTACCGACGGATCGCGGCTACTGCCCGGCCTGTTGCACCTTTTCGACGCCAGATCCGTTCCAGCGGAAGGACACCACGCTCTCCAGACCAGGAATGCCGTTGGAGAAGTTGAGCACGACGGTGTCCAACGTGCTGGCGGACAGGTCGATGGCGTTGTAGCCGTATGTGTCGGGGACACCGTGCGCGATCACGCCGCCCTGGTGGAAGAACACCGCGCGGGTGGCGGAATCAGTCGTGTGGGTGGCTCCGCTGCTGTTGGTGACGATGATCGCCGACAATGCCGCGCACTTGTTGTAATTCCCGGCCACGGGCACTGGGTTCCAGGTGGCCTCGCTGTTGGGAGCGGGCGGTAGCAGCGCGATGGCTGCCGCGACGGCCGGGTCTTTCAGATTGACCGCGCAATCGTCGGTGGGTGACGGCGGAGGCTTTGGCTTGCCCGACGCGCCGGCCTGTCCAGGGGATGACGGCGGGGACGTGATGGTGTTGGTCGGTGTCTTGGACACCGTGCTGTCACCACCGGTACATGCGCCGGCGAGCACCGACAAGGAGGCCAACAGAGCGACGAGCACCGGTGTCCTCGTCATCCTTCGCACGGCCCCGGACACTACCGACTTTTATCCGCTATGCCACGGAGGCGGGAGATTGGCGTGGGTGCGCCTACACTTCATAGCGTCATGACCTCCCCAGATGCCTCGCCAAACAACACAGCGCCCGACACCGCCGAGTCGTCGCACGCGCAACCAGCGGACGCCGCCGTCACCTTCGCGGACCTGCAGATCGCCCCTGCGGTGCTGCGTGCGGTGTCCGACGTCGGATACGAGACGCCCTCGGCGATCCAGGCCGCCACCATCCCTCCGCTGCTCGCGGGCTCGGATGTGGTGGGTTTGGCGCAGACCGGAACGGGGAAGACGGCGGCATTCGCCATCCCGATCCTGTCGAAAATCGATCTGACCTCCAAGAACACTCAGGCGCTGGTGCTTGCGCCCACCCGCGAGCTGGCCTTGCAGGTCGCCGAGGCCTTCGGCCGGTACGGCGCCCATCTGCCCAAGCTGAACGTGCTGCCGATCTACGGTGGACAGTCCTACGTGGTGCAGTTGTCTGGGCTCAAGCGTGGCGCTCAGGTGGTGGTCGGTACCCCCGGTCGCGTCATTGACCACTTGGAGCGCGGAACGCTTGATCTGTCGCACCTGGATTACCTGGTGCTCGATGAGGCTGACGAGATGCTCACCATGGGCTTCGCCGAGGATGTCGAGCGCATCCTGGCCGATACCCCCGAGTACAAGCAGGTGGCGCTGTTCTCGGCCACCATGCCCGCGACGATTCGCCGGCTCACCAAGAAGTATTTGCATGATCCGGTCGAGATCAAGGTCGAGGCGAAGACTTCCACCGCCGAGAACATCACCCAGCGCTTCATCCAGGTGGCCGGACATCGCAAAATGGACGCGCTCACCCGGATCCTTGAGGTCGAGACCTTCGAGGCGATGATCGTGTTCGTCAGGACCAAACAAGCCACCGAGGAGGTGGCTGACAAGCTCAAGGCGCGCGGGTTCGCGGCGGCCGCGATCAACGGCGATATCAACCAGTCACAGCGCGAGCGAACCATCAATGGCTTGAAGAGCGGCGCCATCGACATCCTCGTTGCCACCGATGTCGCCGCGCGCGGTCTGGACGTCGAGCGCATCTCGCATGTACTGAACTACGACATTCCGCACGACACCGAGTCGTATGTCCACCGCATTGGACGCACCGGTCGCGCTGGCCGCTCGGGAACGGCGGTGTTGTTCGTGTCGCCGCGTGAGCGGCATCTGCTCAAGGCCATCGAGAAGGCCACCGGCGCCAGGCTGGCCGAGGAGCAGCTGCCCTCGGTTGACGATGTCAATGCCCAGCGTGTGACGAAGTTCCGCGATGCCATCACCGCGGCGCTCGCGGCCCCGGAGATCGAGCTTTTCCGTCGGCTCGTCGAGGACTACGAACGCGATAACGACGTGCCAGTGGCCGATATCGCCGCGGCGCTGGCGGTGTTGTCGCGAGACGGTGAGCAGTTCCTGCTGAAACCCGATCCTCCCCGTGATCCGCGCCAAGAGCGCGGGGAACGTGGGGAGCGCCCCGAACGCGGGCCCCGCGAGCCACGTCAACAAACTCCCGGCTTGGCGACTTACCGCATCGCCGTCGGCAAGCGACACAAGGTGATGCCTGGCGCCATCGTGGGTGCGATCGCCAATGAAGGTGGTTTGCACCGCAGCGATTTCGGGCACATCACTATCCGTCCAGACCACTCGCTCGTCGAATTGCCCGCCAAGATGTCGGCCAAGACGCTGAAGGCTCTGGAGAGCACCCGGATCTCCGGTGTGCTCATCGAGCTGCGGCCCGCCGATAAGTCGGATGGCGCCGCGCGCCCCGACCGTAAGTACACGGAACGCAAGCATTCCGACCGTAAGCACACGGGCCACGAGCATTCGGGCGCGAAGAGGCCGAAGCGGTCTCCGAAAAAGCCGTGACCGCGGTGACCGAGGCCCGTCGCGCCCCGGTTGCGACGGGGCCGGGGCGTGTCGCTGCGCTCACGGGGGTTCGTGCGGTGGCCGCGACTCTCGTGGTCGCCACCCATGCGGCGTACAGCACCGGCAACTATGTGGTGGACGGGGTCTCGCCATGGCGGGCTTATTTCCATCTGCTGCAGTCTCGCCTGGAGATCGGCGTGCCGATGTTCTTCGTGCTGTCGGGATTCTTGCTGTTCCTGCCCTGGGTGCGGGCCGCTGCCAACAACACGGTGGCACCCTCGGTGAAACGTTATGCCTGGCACAGGTTTCGGCGCATCATGCCGGCGTACTGGATTCTGGTGGCCATCGCCTACATCTGGTATCACATTCGGGACCAGTATCCGAACCCCGGACACACCTGGCTGGGGCTGCTCCGAAACCTCACGCTCACCCAGATCTACACCTCTAACTATGGGTATCGCTACATCCACCAAGGGATGACGCAGATTTGGAGCCTCGCGGTGGAGGCGGCGTTCTATGTCGCTCTGCCGTTCCTGGCGTGGCTGCTGGTCAAGAAACTCTGTGGGGGACAGTGGCACCCGGTGCGGCTGCTCGCTGGGCTTGCGGCGTTGGCTCTGATGACGCCGGTGTGGATGACGTTGGTGTACACCATCAGCGCCTTCCCCGACGGTTCCAAGTTGTGGCTGCCGGCCTATCTGTCCTGGTTTGTCGGCGGCATGATTCTGGCCGTTCTCTCCGTTATGGGTGTGCGCTGCTACGCGATGGTGACGGTGCCGCTAGCGATCATCTGCTACCTGATCGTCTCGACACGGATTGCCGGAGACCCCACCACGTCGCCCTGGGCGTTGCCGCAGGCGTTGACGAAATCGATTTTCTACGTGGTGATTGCGACGCTGCTCGTCGCTCCTGCCGGGCTGGGCGACAACGGGTGGTATGTCAGGTTCCTCGCCTCGCGGCCCATGGTGTGGCTGGGCGAGATCTCCTATGAGCTCTTCCTCATCCACATGATCCTGATGGAAATCGTGATGGTCGACCTGTTGCATTACCACGTCTACACCGGTTCGGTGGTCATCGTCTTCCTGGTGACAATGGTGGTCAGCGTGCCCGCTTCGTGGCTGATTCACCGGACCGTGCAGGTGCTGCTGGGATGGGGTTCGCGTCTGCGGAAATCATGGGCGCCACGAACTCCGTGAGCAGTGTCCGCTCGTCCTCCGGGTTGTCTTCGGGATAGGCGAGCAGGGAGACGATCACCCGGACATACCATTTCGCCTTGAGGTGAGTCAGTGTGCTCTCCGGGGCGACGCTGTCGGACGAAACGAAGGCCGACACCATTGCGTTGATGACCTCGGAGTGCAGACCGAACGATCCGCCGAAATGTTCACCGGGACGGAACCAGGCTGAGAGTGCGGGGTTTTCCCGAACCATGCTGAGCGAGATGAGCATCGCTTCGACCAGACGCTCGGCCGGATCGTCGATACCGATGACGTCGGTGGCGACCTGCTGAGTGATCGATCGGGCCTCGCGGTGCACGTACGCGATGTGCAGTGCCTCGCGATTTTCGAAGTACCGGTACAGCGTTGCGCGGGAACATCCAGCGGCCTTGGCGATTTCGTTCATGCCGACGGCGGCGACGCCGTCCCGCACGAACAGCTCGGCGGCCGCGTCGAGAATCTTCTCGGCGGCCACCGAGGTGCGGCTATCGGCAAGCCAACTCATGCTGGTGCGTGCTCTTCGCGTAAGCGGCTCATGCCGGTTCATGCTCTTCGCGCAAGCGGCTCATGCCGGTTCATGCTCTTCACGCAAGCGGCTCATCTGACCATCATTGCACGCGGATGGGCACCGACATGGGTCTCCGCACATACGAACCGTCTGCCCACGTGACCCCGTCTAGGTCGATCTCGAAATTGGGTACGCGGGTGAGCAATTCTTCGAGCGCGACGCGCGATTGCATGCGCGCCGCGGCCGCCCCCAGGCAGTGGTGGTTGCCGTGGCTGAACGTGAGGATGTTGCGTGGATTCCGGGTGACGTCCAATTCTGCTGCGGTGTCGCCGTATTCGCGCTCATCCCGGTTGCCACTTCCGTACATCAGGAGTGCGCGACGGCCGGCGGGGATGGTGGCGTCACCGATGGTGACGTCCCTGGTGACGGTGCGAGCCAGTCCTTGCACGGGAGAGGTGAGCCGCAAGAATTCCTCGACGGCACTCGGAATGAGTGACTGATCGTCGATCAGCTTTTGGCGTTGCTCGGGGTTCTGCTGCAGCAGTTGCACTGCGCCGCCGAGCATCCCGGTGGTCGTGTCGTTTCCGCCGGTGACCATGGTGAACGCGAAGCCGAGGATTTGGAGGGTTCCGGAGATATCCCCGTCGGCGCCCACTCCCGCGGCGACCAGGTGGGAAACGGTGTCGTCCTCGGGCTCGGCGCGCCGCCGCTCGATGAGCCCGGAGAAATACATCATCAGCTCGCCGATGGTCTGGGCGACCTCGCCCTGCATGGCCTCGATGTCGATGGCGCCACCGGATGCCGCCGCGACGATGCCGTCGGTCCAGGCATCGAACTGCTGGCGATCCTCCTCCGGCACCCCGAGATAGTGCGCGACGACCATGGACGGCAGCGGTTTGAACAACTCGACGACGATGTCGCCTTCGCCGCGCTCCTTAAGCCGCTCAAGGCGTTCCACCACGAACTCGCGCACCTTGGGCTCGACGGCGGTGACCTGGCGCGGGGTGAAGCCGCGCGAGACCAGCTTGCGGAAGCCGGTATGCGTCGGCGGGTCCTGCATGACGAACGGCGGGTTGTCGCCCATGCCGGTCTTTTCCAGGTCGCCGTACATGACGGTGAGGCCCTTGGCCGAGGAGAAGGTCTCCCAGTCGCGCGCGGCGTCATAGATATCGGCGTGCCGGGTCAGCACGTAGTAGTCGTCGTCGGGATTGTGCTCGGGAACCACGTGATGTACCGGATCGTGATCGCGAAGTGCCGCGTACATCGGCCATGGATTGGTCCAGTTGTCAGAAGCTCCCGGGATGTAACGCGGCGCAACCATGTGAGACATATCAACTGACATGTCTTATGTTTAAGGCATGTCGCCCCAGGTGTCAATACCTGGTTCGGCCCGTTGGGGTCAGATCAGCGTGCCGGGGTTGAGGATTCCGTCCGGATCGAGGGCCTGCTTGATGCGCCGGTTGACCTCCAGCACCTCCGGGCCGACCTGATTACCCAGCCAGGGCTTCTTGAGCCGTCCGACGCCGTGCTCGCCGGTGATAGTGCCGCCGAGTGAGATCGCCAGATTCATGATCTCGCCGAATGCCGCGTGGGCGCGCCGGGATTCGTCGGGGTCATTGGGGTCATGCACGATGAGCGGGTGCGTGTTGCCGTCGCCGGCATGCGCGATCACCGAGATCAGTAACCGGTGTTGCGTGGCAATGGCTTCCACACCTTGCACCAGTTCGGCGAGCTTCGGTAGCGGGACGCCCACGTCTTCGAGGAGCAGCGGCCCCTTGGCTTCGACGGCCGGGATCGCGAACCGGCGTGCCGCGACGAAGGCCTCGCCCTCTTGTTGGTCGTCGGTGGAAAAGACTTCGGCGGCATGGTGATCGGTGAAGGCCCGGGCCATCAGCTCGGCGTCGTCGGCCGAGGTCCTGCCGCGTTCATCCGAACGGGCCACTAGCATGGCGGCGGCCTTACGGTCCAGTCCCATCCTGAGCTTGTCCTCGATGGCGTTGATCGCCACCGAGTCCATGAACTCCAGCATCGAGGGTCTGATCTGGGCGGTGATCGCGAGCACCGAGGCGGCGGCCTCGGCCACCGAATTGAACGTCGCGACCACGGTGCACGGAGGCGGCTGCGGCGGAAGTAGCCGCAGGGTGACCTCTGTGATGACGCCCAGTGTGCCCTCGCTGCCCACGAAAAGCTTGGTAAGGCTCAGTCCGGCAACATCTTTGAGTCGCGGACCGCCCAATCGCAGGATGGTGCCGTCGGCCAGCACTACGTGCATGCCCAGCACATAGTCGGTAGTGACGCCGTATTTGACGCAGCAGAGCCCGCCGGCGTTGGTGGCGATGTTGCCGCCGATGCTGCAGATCTCGAACGACGACGGGTCGGGCGGGTACCAGAGTCCATGCTCGACGGCGGTCGCCTTCACCTCGGCGTTGAGGGCTCCGGGCTGTGCGATGGCGACCCGGGTGGTGGTGTCGATCGTGATGCCGCGCATCCGTTCGGTCGACAGCACGATGGCACCGTTCTGAGCGGTGGCGCCACCCGACAATCCGGTTCCGGCGCCGCGGGGCACCACCGCGATCCGATGGGCGCTGGCCCAGCGCAGCGTCTGGGACACCTGTTCGGTGCTGCTCGGACGCACCACGGCCAGCGGCATACCCGCGTCCGGATCGAACGCGCGGTCCTGCCGGTACGACGCGGTGATGTCGGGATCGGTGATCACCGCGCCCTCGCCGAGGAGGTCGGCGAGCTCAGTCAGTGCGTCCGATTTCATATCATTCGGGCGGTCGCACCGGCGTCGATCGGCAGCACGGTGCCGGTGATGTGTGAGCTGCCCTCATGCGCCAGGAACAGCACCGCGCGGGTGACTTCCTCGGGCTTGAGGAACGGTGCATATTGCAGGTGCAGCCCCGCGAAGACAGACTCGACGTCCTTGAGGGTCGGCTTCTCCAGATCGGGTCGCATGGTGCCCCAGACGAAATCGTTTTGGGTCATGGGGGTTTCGATATTGCCCGGCGCGACGGCGTTGACGGTGATGCCGTACCCGACGAGGTCATGCGCGGCGACCTTGGTCAATCCGATGACACCCCACTTCGATGAGACGTACGACGCCTGCGCCCACGTCGCGCTGTGCCCGAGCATCGAGGAGACGGTGATGATCCGGCCATAGTTCCGTTTGATCATCCCGGGCGCGACGGCCGAGATGGTGTTGAAGGTGCCGGTCAGATTGGTCCCGATGACCTCGTCCCATTGCGCGGACTCGACATCCGGCAGCAGTGCGATGGTGCTGACCCCGGCGTTGGCGATGGCGATATCGATGCCGCCGAGCGCGTCCTCGACCTCGGCGACGAAAGACTCCAGCGCCGGCCGGTCGGTGACGTTGAGCTTGGTCGCGATGCACTTTCGTCCGGTCGCCTCGACCAATGCGACCGTCTCGGCCAGATCGTCCTCGGTCGCCAGCGGATACCCGACGACGTCGCTGTTCTCGCATCTATCGCAGAGCGCGATATCGGCGCCCGCCTCGGCAAGCGCAAGGGCGTGCGAGCGGCCCATGCCCCGCGCGCCGCCGGTGATCAGTGCAATTTTTCCCTCGAAGTCAGCCACGGAGCCGACCCTACCGAGCCTGATTTACGACGGTTGCGGTTCGGCATGGTCCAACTCACGTAAGACGGGCATCTGGGTGCTGGCGATGGCGATAAGAAGCATGGGCACCCCGAGAATCGTCAGCGTCGACGCGATCCCGAACTGGTCGGCGATCGGCCCCGCGAGCATGAATCCCAGCGGTCCGGCGCAGTACGCGGTGGATGTCATCACACCGACCACCCGTCCGCGCAGGTGCTCGGGGGAGCGGGTCTGCATCACATAGTTGGCAATAGGTGCGACCGGTCCATAGATGAATCCCAGGCATGCGCACAGCACCAGCAGGATGGCGATCGGCGGGAGCAGTGACATACCCAATGTGGTTGCGCCGGCGGTGAAAGTGGCGCACAACATGATGGTGCGGCGTTTGACGTGGCGCACCATGGTGGCGTACCCGAGCGCTCCGATGAGTCCGCCGACGGAGATTGCCATCAGCACCCAGCCGAGCTGTTGTGGTGTTCCCTTGTCGCTGAAGTATTTGGGAAAGAGCACGCTTTCGATCGGCAGGTACAGCGCGGTGATCGCCATATCTATGAGGGCGAGGGTGCGCAGGATCTTGACGCTCCAGACGAACTTCAGTCCTTCCACCGCACCGCTGAACACACCCGTGGGCCGGGTTTCGGTGGCTGGTGCCCCGGAACCATCGACCTTGAGGAAGGCGATCGCCAGGATGGACACCACAAAGGTTGCCGCAGTAGCCCACATGGTGTTGACGCCCCCGATGGCGGCGATCAGCAGACCTCCCAGACCCGGGCCCACGATGTACGCGACGTTGAAGGCCGCCTCGTACATGCTGTTCATCCGGTCCAGTGACCATCCTGCGGCCTTGGCAGCGGCGGGCAGCATCGATTCGCGGGCAGTGATTCCGGCGGGATCGAAGAGCGCGCCGACTGCGGCGAGGGCCGCGAGTAGAGGGACGCTGAGTCCGGTCGTCATCGCCAGAATCGGTATGGCCGAGACCGAGAGAAACGAGAGCACGTCGGAGGCGATCGACATCTTGCGGCGCCCGAAGAAGTCGACGGCGGTTCCCGAGATCAGCGTCGAGAAGACCAGCGGCAGGGTTCCGGCGGCGGCGACGATGGCTGCGTCCGCGGCAGATCCGGTGCGCTGCAGCACGAGCCAGGGGAGCGCAACGATCGATATGCCGTTGCCGATGGCGGCCACGACGGATGCGAAGAGCAGTAGGAAAACCGGCCGGCGATTCACCTGATCGATTGTCGGCGAACTCGCCGTCGGAGTGGACATGTCGCCCGAAAAACTAACAGCGGTCTGGCCGTAGGTCGAGCGAGTTTCTTGGGTAGGGCCGGCACCCGGCTAGTTGACCTGGATTGCCTCGCGGATGATCCGGGCGGTTCCCTCCAGGTCAGGATCGCGACGGACGACGAATCCCTTTGCGAAGGACAGTTTGTCGCCGCCGTGGCGGGGCACCACATGCAGGTGTGCGTGCATGACCGTCTGGAACGCGACGCGGCCGTCGTTGAGAGCCAGGTTGGTGCCGTCGCTGCGTAGTTCCGAACCCCTGATGGCGTTGGCGATGCGCTGGCCGACCGTCATGATGGCGGCCGCGTCCTCGGGCTTGAGATCCACGAGGTCCTGAGCGTGGGCCTTCGGAATCACCAAGGTGTGTCCGCGAGTGACGGGGCGGATATCGAGGAAGGCGAGCGTCGCCTCATCCTCGTAGACACGGAACGAGGGCGACTCCCCGCTGACGATGGCGCAAAAGACACACGACATGAGCACACCGTAGCGGGGTCTTAGTCGGTCAACTATGTCGGCCGATTCCCGCCAGCGCAGCCCTCGCGGGGTTCTTAGCGTTGCGGCATGGTTACCGAGTTGCGTCCGCCCCCCGTTCCCGCCGTGCTGTCCCGCTCCACGGTCTGGTTTATGGCCCTTGCGGCGGGTGTCGGTACCGCGACGATCTATCCGCTGCAGCCGGCCATCGCCATGGTGGCCGGGTCGGTCCATGGGTCGATTGCCGACGTCGGTGTGGCTCTGGCCTGTGGTCCGGTCGGCTACCTGGTCGGGCTGGGCGTCTTGGTTCCGCTTGTCGACCGGTTCGCGCCCCGAAGTGTGGTGAGTCTTCAGTTCGTGATGATGGCAATGGCGTTGGTGGTCAACGCGACCGCAGGACGTGCGTGGATCCTCGGGATGGCGATAGGGATGGTAGGTGCGGCGTCATCGGTTGGAGCGCAACTTAGTTCGGTGGCAGCGCGCTTCGCCGATACCCGCCGCCAAGCGACCGTTCTCGGGATCGTCACCGCCGGAATCTCGGCGGGCATTCTGGCCGGTCGAATCGTCGGAGGCTGGTTGGCTGACCTGATCGGCTGGCGCGGAATGATTCTGGTGTTCGCGTCTGCGTGTGCGATCCTCGGCGCGGCGTCGTTCGCCGTCTTGCCTCGCGCTTCCGGCGCCAACGCCACGGGTTATCTCGCTACCATCCGAGGTATTCCAGGGCTCTACCGTCGATGCGGTGCGTTACGGCTCGCTGCGGGACGGGGTGCCTTGTGGTTCTTCGCCTTCTGTGTGATGTGGTCGGGGCTGGCAGTAGCGCTGTCGGAGGCGCCGTATTCGTATTCACCGGAGCGGATCGGTCTCTACGCTCTTGCGGGATTGACCGGTATTGGAGCGACGCGGCTCGCGGGGGTGTGGACTGATCGTGTCGGAGCGCGCAGGGTCGTTGGCATCGGGCTGGCCGTGGCCTTGATTGCGGCGCTGGGTTCTAGTGTGGCGCTGTCGAACAGCGTGGCGATGTTCGTGTGCCTTGGTTTGTTCGACGCCGGATTGTTCGCGGCCCAAGTGGCAAACCAGAGCACCGTTCTCGCGATCCAACGCGACGCGCCGGCGCGGTTCAACAGCGCCTACATGGTTGTCTACTTCGTCGGCGGGAGTCTGGGAACTGCGTTCGGTGCGACTGCCGTGGAGTGGTTCGGGTGGCATGTCACTGTGGCATTCGCGGCGGGTGCCATCGCGTTGGCAGGGTTGATCACCGTGCTGGCGCGAGCCGACGTGGATCGCTAATTCTCTTCTGTCACTTTGGTTTCTGGTGTCACATACCGCGGAATTTTGTCGGTGGGTGTCGTTAGTGTTAGCACATGCGTTCGATTGGATTGTTGGAGGAGGCGGCCGACGCCTTCGGGTCCGACATGTCCGTCGAGCTCACTGCCGCGCAGGCGTTGACGGTTCTGGCCCGGTTGGAGGTGGTGCAGCGACGTCTGTCGGCCAGCGGGCTGGGGTTAATCCCGAAGGTGACAACGCAGGCTTCCCCGGTGGAGTTGGGTGGGACGTCGTTCCAGGATGTGTTGTCACAGCGGCTGCATATCAGTAAGGGTGCCGCCCGGCGAAGGATCTCCGATGCCGAACAGTTGGCGCCGCGGCGCGCGTTAACCGGTGAGGTGTTGGCACCACAACTGCCGAACATGGCGGACGCATTCGGGCGCGGCGAGGTCGGCGAGGAACACGTGCGGGTGGTGCGCCAATTCTTTGACCGACTCCCGGTAGTGGTCGATGCGCCCACCCGCGAACGCGCCGAAGAGCAGTTGGCGGACATGGCGGTGCGGTTTCGGCCCGAACAACTACGCACCGGCGCCGAACGCATGATGGCGCTACTGAACCCCGACGGCGAGTTCTCCGACATCGACAGGGCCCGGCGCCGCGGGTTGACGATCGGGCAGCAGGGTTTCGACGGTATGTCACCGATCTCGGGTTTGTTGGATCCCGAAACCCGCGCCTACCTCGATGCCGTCTTCGCCAAGCTCGCGGCCCCTGGCATGTGCAACCCGAACGACCAAACACCCACCGTGGACGGGGAACCCGCACCCGAGGCCGCCGAACGCGACGCCCGCACCGCAGGACAACGCAATCATGATGCGCTGCGCGCATGCCTGCGCTCGAGCGTGATGTCCGGCGAATTGGGTTCTCATCACGGCCTACCCGTCACCGTCGTGGTCACCACCACCCTGCACGAGTTGGAGCAGGCCGCGGGTGTTGCGATCACCGGCGGCGGCACCCGCCTGCCCATGCGCGACCTCATCCGCATGGCCGCCCACGCCCACCACTACCTCACGATTTTCACCGACCACGGCCGCCCGTTGTATTTGGGCCGCACCAAGAGGATCGCCAGCCCCGATCAGCGGATCGTGTTGCACGCCAAGGACCGCGGCTGCACCCACCCCGGCTGCGGCGTTCCCGGATACCTCTGCGAAGTCCACCACATCAACGAATGGGCCACGGGCGGCCACACCGATATCGACCGACTCACCTTCGCCTGCCCCGCCCACCACCGCCTCCTCAACCACGGCTGGAAAACCCGAAAACAACCAGACGGCACCACCCAATGGATACCCCCACCACAACTCGACCTCGACAAACTGCTCGGGTTTGAGTCGGTGCGCCCAACCGAATGACCTGGCATGCTGGTGTTATGGCTGGTAAAGAAATCGACAGGCAGCGGGCGAACGCCGCGCTGGCGGTGATCCGGCAGCATCCCGGGATGGCGCTGTTCGCGGCCGTCCCGGTGCTGGCGGTCCTGGGAGCCGTGTGGTGGATGGCCGGTCTCGGTTGGGCCCTGGTGCTTGCCGTCGTCATCGTGCTCGCAGGCGGCGCCGCAATCGTTATGCGCCGCAGCTGAGTCCGGCTACCACCGGTCGCCGTTGGTGCTGTCGACTGGTTGAGGCCCCCACTGGTCTGCAAGAAGTTTGCAAAGCTCCATGAGTTGCGCATCAGTATTGTTCTGGGCCCGCATCGACTGTTCGATCACATTTGTAAGTGAACCTATGGACAGATTGAGTCTGGCGATCTGCTCTTGCAGGGATTCGATCTTCGGAGACAGGTTGTCGGTCGATGCGGTCAATTGGTTGTTGGACAGGGTTGATGCGGGGAAGCATCCTGCCAGGGTTTCGGTGCTCGTCCTGTTGTTGAGCAGGGCATTCGCTACTTGTTGACTGACCTGCGACATGTGCCATACCGCCTCGCGAAGAGACTCACTGGCCGACAGATTCTCCTGCAACCTTCCGGTCAATCCAGCGATGTTGCTTGAAAGAAACGACGATGTGGCGGTCGATTCGTCTGTGGCATGCATGGCTGTGGTCAATGACTGCTGTAAGTCGCTAGCCGATCCCTCCGTTGATTGTGTTGCATGGATTTGTGCCATGGTGTTGGCGCCCAGTGCATCGGTCAATTCTTGGTTGTGTTCGTTGGTCACTTGTCTTCCCCTGTCGGTATCTGTGTTTCAGTTTGCTATCCGCAGTATGGGGCGTACCACCGACATCTCCGCCCGAGAACGCGTGCGTGCGCACCGCAGCTCTAAGCCTGTGTCATCGCGAAGTAGGCACCGCGGCGGGCCAACAGTTCCGCATGGGTGCCGCTCTCGACCACGCTGCCGTCGTCCATCACCACGATGCGGTCGGCATCTCGGATCGTGGAAAGCCGATGGGCGATAATGAAACTCGTCCTGTCCCGGCGCAACTCGGCCATAGCCCGCTGAATCCGCAGCTCGGTGCGGGTGTCCACCGAACTGGTCGCCTCATCGAGTATCAGCAGCTGAGGTCGCGCCAGAAACGCCCGCGCAATGGTGATCAATTGCTTCTCGCCGGCGCTGACGTTCTCGCCGTCGTCCGCGATCCTGGTGTCATATCCGTCAGGCAGCGTCTGCACGAACCGGTCGACATATGCGGCACGTGCCGCCTCATGTACCTCATCCATGGATGCCCCGGGTTGCCCGTAGGCAATGTTCTCGGTGATGGTGCCGCCGAATAGCCAGGTGTCCTGCAGCACCATCCCCACTCGCGACCGCAGGTCGTGCCGCCTCATCGTCGAGATATCCACGCCGTCAAGCAGTATCCGTCCCGAATCGACGTCGTAGAAGCGCATGAGCAGGTTCACGAGCGTGGTCTTTCCTGCCCCGGTCGGCCCTACGATCGCCACCGTCTGTCCCGGTTCGACGCGCAGCGTGAGCCCATCGATCACCGGAGTGCCGGGGGAGTAGCCGAAGCTGATGTCGTCGAACTCCACACGGGGAGACCCGGCTGGAACTGAAACCGGAGAAGCGGGATCCGGCGTTTCTTCGTCGGCATCGAGCAGCTCGAATACCCTTTCGGCGCTGGCCAGTCCGGACTGCAAGGTGTTGTACATCGAGGCCACCTGCGTCAGCGGCATGTTGAATTGCCGCACGTACTGCGTGAATGCCTGGATGCTCCCCAGCGTCAGGTCACCGGAGGCAACCTTGAGACCACCCACCACCGCCACCGCCACATAACTCAAGTTCCCGATGAACGCTGTCGCGGGAGACACCAACCCGGAGAAGAATTGCGCGCCAAAGGCGCTGCGATACACCTTGGCATTCCGCTCGGCGAACTCCGCCTCTGCCGAGGCGCGATGCCCATAGGTCTTCACGATGGTGAAGCCGCTGTATGTCTCCTCGATATGGGCGTTGAGCTTCCCGGTATTGGCCCACTGCGCCACGAACAACCGTTGTGAGCGCCGCGCGATGGTGCGCGTCACCCAGAGCGACAACGGCACCGTCGTCACGGTGATCAGCGCCAACAGTGGCGAAATACTCAACATCATGGCCAGTACGGCCACCAAGGTCAGCATGGAGCTCAGCAGTTGGTTGATGCTCATCTGCAGAGATGTCTGGATGTTGTCCACATCGTTGGTGACGCGGCTGAGAACCTCGCCGCGCTGACGGGAATCAAAGTACGACAACGGAAGCCGGTGCAGTTTGTCTTCCACATCGGCGCGCAACGACACCACGGTGCGCTGCACGGTGACGTTGAGCAATCGTGCCTGCGCCCAGGCCAGCAATCCGGCCACCAAATACAAACCCAAGGCCAACGCCAAGGTCGCGCCCACCTCGCGGAAGTCGACACCCACCCCGGGCGTCACATTCATGCCGGAGAGCATCTGCGCGAACTGCCCGTCTCCGCGTGTGCGGGCGGCTGCGATGGCCTGTTCCTTGGTGAGCCCCGCGGGCAGTTCCCGGCCGATCACCCCGTTGAACAACAGATCGGTGGCGTGCCCCAGGATCCGCGGCCCGATCACGCCGATCGCGATTCCTGTCATTGACAATGTGATCACCAAGACTGTCAAAAGCCGTTGCGGAGCAAGGCGCTTCACCATGCGTAGTGCGGTACCGCGGAAGTCGCGGGAACGTTCCGCCGGCCCCTGCTGGACGCCCCGGAAACCTATTGGCCGCGTCACTGGGCGTGATCCTCTTCGCTCAAGTGGCTCATCGGCAGCACCACCGCCTGCGAGTCGCAGATCTCCCGGTACATTCCGCAGCACTCGATCAGCTCGGCGTGGGAACCCACCGCGGCCACTCGGCCGTCCTCCAGGACGACGATCTGGTCGGCGTCCACGATGGTCGAGACACGTTGTGCCACCACGATGACCGTCGCGGAGGCGGCAACCGACCGTAGTGCCGTCCGTAGTCGCGCATCGGTACGCACATCTAGCGCCGAGAAGGCGTCATCGAACAGGTAGATACTCGGACGGCGAATCACCGCACGCGCGATGGCGATGCGCTGCCGCTGCCCGCCCGAGAAATTGACACCGCCCTGCGATACCGGCATCTGCAGACCCGCGGCATGCGAGTGGACGAAATCCGCCGCCTGCGCCACCCGCAATGCCTCCCACATCTCGTCCTCGGTGGCGTCCGACTTGCCATAGCGCAGATTGCTCTCCACCGTCCCGGAGAACAGGTACCCCCGCTGCGGTACCAAACCCATTACCGTCCACAGGCTTTCGGGGTCGTAGCGCCGGACATCGTGACCGCTCACCCGCACCGAGCCGGCGGTCACGTCGTGCAGGCGAGGAACCAGCGACAGCAGGGTGCTCTTGCCGCACCCGGTCGCGCCCACCACTGCGGTAATCGTCCCCGGCCTCGCTGTGAACGAAACACCTTCCAGGACGGCGCGTTCAGCCCCGGCGTAACGGAACCCCGCGTCCGTGAACTGGACCGTGGGATTCAGTACGTCGACGCCGATTGGATCCTCGGGTGCCGTGATCGAACCAACCGTCTCGAACACCTCGGTGATCCGTTCGGCGCATGCCGATGCGCGCGGCACCATTACGGCCAACATCGTGAGCATCATCATCGACATGAGGATCTGCAGGAAGTAGGACAGGAACGCCACCAGCGATCCCACCTGCATCTGTCCCTGGTCGATGCGCATCCCGCCGAACCAGATCAGCGCCACGCTCGAGGTGTTGATGACCAACGAGGTGGTGGGCAGCATCAGGGCTTGCCACCGGCCGGCGGCTAACGCCGCCTCGGACACTTCGGCGTTGGCAACACCAAATCGTGTGCGCTCCACCGCTTCTCGGGTGAACGCGCGAATGACCCGAATGCCGGAAAGTTGCTCCCGCATGACCCGGTTGATGCCGTCGATGAGCCGTTGCATCGTGCGGAAGATCGGCAGCATCGACCGCACGATGTACCAGTTGACCAATCCGAGCGCGGGCATGCTCACCATGAGCAACCACGACAACCCCGCGTTCTGGTGGATCGCCATGGCGATGCCGCCGATGCACATGATCGGGGCCGTCACCAACATGGTGCAGGTGACCTGGACCAGCAGCTGCAGCTGCTGCACGTCGTTGGTGGTGCGGGTCAGCAGTGTGGGCGCGCCGAACCGCGCCGACTCCTCGGCCGAGAATCCGGTGACGTGGTGGAACAGCGCCGAGCGCATATCGCGGCCGAAGCCCATCCCCGTCCGGGAGCCGAAAAACACGGCGCCGATTGAGCAGGAGATCTGCACCAGCGTCACCGCGAGCATCACCATGCCGAGTCGCACGATAGTGCGGGTATCGCCTTGCGCCACCCCGTCGTCGATGATCGCCGCATTGACGGTCGGCAGGTACAAGGACGCCAATGTGCTGACGATCTGCAGCGTGACGACGACACCGACCAGGCGGCGGTACGGGCGGACGTAACGTCCTAGGAGGGCCCGCAACTGACCCTGAGGCATGGGCACAACTGTCGCACACGCCACCGGCAACAAACCCGCAGCTCAGCACAGACTCATGTTTCTGCCGCTACAGTGCACATGTGAGATTGGGCCTGGATTCACGCAACGTGTGGAGCAAGTGTGCTGTCGCTTTGGTGATGGTTGCACTGGTGTTGGCAGGCTGCTCGGGCGGCGATAAGTCCGACCAGCCCAATGGCACTGCGCCCAACGCGACGTCACCGGCGCAGACCAAGTCCAAGGGCGTCGAAGGTCCAATGTTCTCGGAGTGCGGAGGCGTTAGCGATCAGGCCATGATGCAGCTGACCAAGATCGTCGGCCTGACCGGCACCGCCAAGAATTCCGTCGGATGTGTCTGGCTCCGGGGCGGGAGCATCGTGGGCCCGCACTTCTCGTTCAACTGGTATCGCGGCAGCCCCATCGGCCGCGAGCGGGCGACCGAAGAGCGGACGCGTCCCAGCGTCGAGGACATCGAGATCGCCGGATACAAGGGATTCATCGCCATGGGCGGGTACCCGGGCACCGAGAACACTCTCTGTGAGATCGGTATGGATTTCGGCAACGACTTCATCGAATGGTCCATCAACTTCGAGGCCGGAACCGGCGCCCCCGATTCCTGCGACGTGGCCAAGCAGCTGACCGAGACCTCCATCAAGGCGGCCAAGAAATGACGCATCGGATTACTAAGTCACTGTTCGCGGTCGCGTGCGCCGCACTCGTCACGCTGGGGTCCGCCGGCTGTGGTGGCACCGTCGACGGTGAGGCGGTCATGGCGGGAAGCGGTGATTTGGGGGACGGCACGCCCGCCGAGCAGAAGTACCCCAACCTGCTCAAGGAATGCGAAGTCCTCACCACAGACGTCCTGGCCAAGGTCGTTGATGCGGACCCGAGAGATATCCAGAGCACCTTCGTGGGTGCGCTCTGCCGTTGGCAGGCGCTGAGTAAGAGCGGCGGACTGGTCGACATCACCCGCTTCTGGTTCGAGACCGGCAGCCTAGAGGCCGAGAAGGCCACAGCGAACAGCCTCAAATACAACGTCCAGGAACGGGCGATCCAGGGGATCCCGTCAATTGTGATGAGGCCGCCGGATCAGCCGGGCGCCTGCGGAGTTGCCAGCGACACCGCAGGTGTTGTTGGATGGTGGGTCAACCCGCAGGGCCAAGGCGGAGACTCATGCACGCAGGCAATCAAATTGATGGAGATGACGCTGTCAGTGAATATCTGACGCGTCGTGTTCGCTCGTCCCGGATCGTCGGGATGCTCCTGAGTGCTGTGCTGGCCCCGGGAATCCTGCTCGGCGCCGGATGCTCCAGCGACCACCACGAACACGGCGGCCACCATGTGTCGACCGCGGACGATATTCGGTTAGGCCCGGCGTACTCCGAGTGCGGCAGCCTCACCACACCCGACGTTTCGGCGGTGGTGCGCCGCCCCGACCTCAAGCTGATCGCGAAAACCCCGGTGGGGTGCACCTGGTCGCCCAACGGATCGTGGAGTGCGCTGCCGAGCGTCACCCTCTCCTGGTTTAGGGGCAGCCCGATCGGGCGCGAACGTGAAGGTGAGGAACGGACGCGGGACGAGGTCAAGGACTTCTCGGCCGGGGGAAAGAGCGGTTTCATCAGCTCGACCTACGGGATGTGCGTCACCGCCTTGGAGTACGGGGAGGGCCAGTTCTTCGAAGTGGCGGTCACGCTGCTCGGCGGCGGTCACGGTGCATCGTCGGATGCCTGCCACTGCGCGATGAAGTTGTCCACCCAAGTGGCGGAGAAAGTCTGAGGAGGCCGCTAGCGCGGCACGTGGAACGTCGTGAGCGACGCCCCACCCAATTCGAGCTGTGACCAGGGCACCCGAGTTGTCAGGACCGCGATCGCCGAGGTCGGAAACTTCGTGGAGATGCGGTTGGCGGCATCGGCATTGCTGGTGCCCGCGTTGGCCAGGGCGAGCGCCAGCTGCGACGTGGTGGGTTCGTGTCCGACAACAAGGACGGTGATCGCGGAATTGGGCACGGCATTGATCTCTCCGAGAGTGATCCCCGCCGTCGAGTCGTACAGCTTGTCGCTGAACCTGACGAGTTGACTGTGCACGCCGGTCTGAGTCAGCGTCGCGCGCGTCCGGGTGGCGGTTGAACACAGCACCGCGTCGATCCGACTGAAATTATCCTGCAGCCAGGTCCCCGCCTGAGTCGCTTGCCGGGTGCCACGCAGGTTCAGCGGACGCTGGTGATCGTCGACGCCGGGCGGGTAGGCCGATTTCGCATGACGCATAAGGATGAGAGTTCGCTTCACCGCGGATGAGCCGCTTGCGCGAAGACCGACAACGGTGTCTGGCGACATGAGACGTACCGTAGCCCCGCGATGCGACGAGCGCCGGGCAAATGATGGACCTGGGGATGGATGGAGTGCCGGGCTGCGCGAGATCACGCTCAGCCTCCCGGAGGTTGTCGGTCGACAGCCATAGACTCCGGCATGTGAAGTTCCTGCACACCGCTGATTGGCAGCTCGGCATGACCCGGCATTTCCTTGCCGGCGAGGCCCAGCCGCAGTACTCAGCCGCGCGTCGAGAGGTGATCACCTCGCTCGGGGACGTTGCTGTGGCGCACGGTTGCGACTTCATGGTGGTGTGCGGAGACGTCTTTGAGTCCAATCAGCTCGCGCCCCGCGTCATCAGCCAGGCCCTGGAGGTCATGCGCGGAGTCGGCGTCGACATCTACCTCCTGCCCGGCAATCATGACCCGTTGGATGCCGCCTCGGTGTACTCCAGCGAGCTGTTCTTGGCCGAGAAGCCGTCGAACGTCCATGTGCTGGACGCTGCCGGAGTGCATCGGGTAGCCGACGGTGTCGAGTTGGTCGCGGTGCCGTGGCGATCGAAGGCGCCCACGCATGATCTGGTGGCCGAGCAGCTGGAGGGACTGACCGCCGACGGCACCCGGCGCATCGTGGTGGCCCACGGCGGCGTCGATGTTCTCGATCCGGATCCGACGAAGCCCGCGCTTATTGCTCTGCAGGCCGTCGAGGACGCCATTGCCCGTGGCGCGGTGCACTATGTGGCGTTGGGGGACAAGCATTCCCGGACTGAGGTGGGCCCCAGCGGGCGAGTTTGGTATTCCGGCGCGCCCGAGGTCACCAACTACGACGATGTCGAATCCGATCCGGGGCATGCGCTGGTGGTGGATATGGACGAATCGGGTGCGGTGCAGGTCAACACGCATCACGTCGGCCGGTGGCGATTTGTGACCCTGCGACGGTCGGTGGACAACCCGCGCGATATCGCCGATCTGGGACTCAACCTCGAACTGTTCGAGGATAAGGAACGCACCGTCGTGCGGCATGCACTGACCGGGACTCTCAGCGTGACCGATAACGCCATGCTCGAGGAATGCCTGGACAAGTACACCCGACTGTTCGCGAGCCTGCGGCCGTGGGAGCGGCACACCGACATTGCCGTGGTGCCCGCCGATGGCGAGTTCAGCGATCTTGGTGTTGGGGGTTTCGCTGAGACGGCGATCATCGAGCTCAAGGAAATGGCGACCGGTGGCGGTGCGGCGTCCGAGGATGCGCAGGGTGCGCTGTCGCTGCTGCTGCGGCTGGCATCTAGTGCCGCAACCAGACGAGGGTCGGCGGCGTGAAGCTGCACCGGCTCTCTGTTACCAACTATCGCGGAATCGCGCACCGCGACATCACCTTTCCTGATCGCGGGGTCGTGGTGGTCAGCGGTGCCAACGAGATCGGCAAGACGTCGATGATCGAGGCGCTGGATCTTCTTATCGAATCCAAGGACCGCTCCACTAAGAAGGATGTCAAACAGGTCAAGCCGACCTTCGCTGATGTCGGTTCCGAGATTGAGGCCGAGATCAGTTGCGGTCCTTATCGGTTCGTGTATCGCAAACGCTTCCACAAGCGCGCCGAGACGCACCTGACAATCATCGAGCCGCGACGCGAACAACTCTCCGGCGATGAGGCGCATCAGCGAGTGCTGGACATGCTCGACCAGTCAATCGACATGAATCTGTGGAAGGCGCAACGCGTTCTGCAATCAGCAGGGGCGGGTGTGCTCGATCTGTCGTCGAGTGATGCACTCACGCGGGCGCTGGATCTGGCTGCCGGGCAATCGGTTGCGCTATCGGGCAGCGAGCCCGATCTGGTGGAACGGATCGACACAGAATACGGGCTGTACTTCACCGGAACCGGTCGCGCTACCGGCGAATGGTCCAAGGCCACTGCGCGACTAGCCGCCGCCGAGGAGGCCCTGGCCGTTGCGCATGCGGCCGTGGCCGAGGTCGATCAGCAGGTCCGCCAGCATGACGAGCTGACCCGGGAACTCGCCTCTGTGATCGGTGACCGTGTGGAAGTCGGCCATCGTCTGGTTCCGTTAGAGCAAGCCTCCCAAGCGGTTTCGATGCTTGCGCAACAGCGCGTCACTGCGACGGTGGTTGCCGAGGCGGCGCAGACCGCCGCAGTGGCGGCACAGGCGAAACGTGACGAGCGGGCCCAGCTGATCGCCGATCTCCGGACCCGGCGAACCGCGATTAACGGGTTGGCCGAACAGCTTGCCGCCGCGGTGGCCGAGCACGCGACGGCGCAGCAAGTGTCTGAGGCTGCCGAGGCCGCGGCAGCCGATAGCACACAAGCGGTGGACTGCACCCGTACCCGTGTGCAGTCTGCCCGGGACACCTTGGATCGGGTAATGGCCCGCGATGAGGTGGATGGGCTCGCGGCCAGGGTGTCGCGTATCGATCTGACGGCCCGGCAGTTGACGACCGTCGGCGCGGAGCTCGACACAATGGCGATCACCGCGCAGACGCTGGCGTCGATCGACGCAGCGGCGCGGACGTTGGGGATGGCGGAGGTGGCCCTGGAGACCGCCTCCGCGCAGGTCGAGGTGCGTGCGCTGGCCGACGTGCAGATCACCGCCAACGGTGAACTGAGACGGGTCGCGGCGGGGGAGACGTGGGCGGGCACGGCCACCGACACCATCGAGATCACCGCTCCCGGCGTGTCGGTAACCCGTATCATTCCGGGGGCCAACGCGTCTCAGCTGCGTGACAAACTGGAGAACGCCCGCGAGACATTGTCTGGAGCGCTGGCCGCTGCCGGTGTCGCCGATGCCACGGAGGCGCAGCAGCAGTACGAACGGCGCGCCGAGTTGATCGCCGAACGTGACCGGTTGACGGCCCTCCTCGACGGCTTGCTGGGGTCCGAGAACCTCGAGGTGTTGCGTGAGAAGCTCACCCGGCTGCGTGAGTTGGCGCCGGAGGCCACCGGGCTGTGGGATGCCATCGATCCGGCGCACGCCCGTGCCGAGGTGACCAGGCTCGTATCCGAGGTGCAGCGGTTGCAGGCCGAAGAGGTCACTCATCGGCAAGCGGCTCAGATATCGGGCCAGCGACTCGCTGAGAAGGGTACCGAGGCAACGGTATTGCGGGAGAAGCGAGCGGCGCGTGCTGAAGAGTTGGCGGCGGCCGAGCAGCGTTTGTCCCAGGTGCGGGCCTCGGCATCCGACGATGCACTCACCGAGCGTTGTAGCGATGCGGTGCGCGCAGCCGATCTGACCGCACGCCGAGTCACCGATCTGGCGGGCCAGTTGGCGGCGTTGGAAGCCGAGCGGGTGAGCGCCGAACTCGCCGAAGTTTCCGCGCAGGCCCTCACCTTGGATCAGCGCCATGAGTCGCTGCGCCATCAGCTTCGTGATATCTCGGTACGTCTGGAGGTGTTCGGCAGGCAGGGGCGCAAGGATCAGCTGGACGTCGCTGCCTCCGAACATGAGTACGCAACAACGGAATTCACGCGGATCGGGGCGAAGGCCCGCGCCGTCGACACGCTGCGATCGGTGATGCTGCGGCATCGTGACGGCATGAGGCTGCGCTACGTGGATCCCTTCCGCGCGGAACTGGAACGATTGGGCCGCATGGTCTTCGGTCCCACCTTCGAAGTGGATGTTGACAGCGACCTGACTATCCGCAGCCGCACCCTGGAGGGTAGGACCGTTCCCTATGAGTCGCTATCGGGCGGCGCGAAGGAACAGCTGGGTATCGTGGCGCGGCTGGCCAGTGCCGCACTCGTGGCACCTCAGGATGCGGTGCCGGTCATCATCGATGATGCACTGGGTTTCACGGACAGCGAGAGACTGGAGCGCATGGGCGAGGTATTCGGCGCCGTGGGCACCGAGGCACAGGTGATCGTGCTGACCTGCAGCCCCGACCGGTACGACGCGGTCACCGGGGCGCAGCGAATCAGCTTGTCGGCCTAGGCGACCTGGCTTCCCTCTCGAGAGACCCCTAGAAATAAGCGTTCGCGGGAAGCGGTGTGCCGTGCAGCAGATTCTGGCCGATGACCCGGGCCTTGTAATGCACCGGGTTATGCAGGCTGATGGTCCGGATGTTGCGCCAATGCCGATCCAGGTTGCGGCTGCGGCTGGATGCGCTGGCGCCGCCAAGGTCCAACAACTTGGTGGCGGCATCCAGTGCGACGGCATCGATGTGCACCTTGGCCTTGGCCACGGCCAACTGTGCTTCCTCGGCAAGCGCTGCGTCGGGCACTCCGTCGCGCACTGATGCGGTGGCGGCACCGATGACGTCGGCGGCGGCCAGCACGGTGGCCTCGGCGGCGAACGCGGTCGCAGTCAACTCGCCGAGGGTGCGTTGCAGCAGCGGATCGTCGACGGGCCGCTCGGTGAGCGCATGGCTGAAGTTGCGTTGACGCGACCGCAGCAGCGTGGCTCCGTCGTCGACAACCGACCGCAGCACGCCGGCGACGATCGCCAGGATGTAGAGCTGCAATGATGCGTACTGCGTGGTGGCCACCGGTGCGGCGTCATACGGTGTGTCGGAAAGAATTTCGTCGGCGGCGAGGTCGACCTGGGTGAAGATCGTGGTGCCTGTCCCGGTGCGGCGCTGGCCGAAGCCGTCCCAATCGTCCACCAGCCCAACCCCGTCGCGGTCGCCGGGAACGATCACCGAGGCCACCGAATCGTGATCGGTGGTGGCGGTGACTGTCAGGTAGTCCGCGAACAACGTCCCCGTGCTGTAGAACTTTTCGCCGTTCAGTCGATAGGCGTCTCCGACCTGCAGCAGGCGAGTGTTGAACACCAGGCCGCCGACCGCCAATCCGCCCTTCTCGCTGAATGCGTTGGCGAAGAGGTTGCCCGCGTTCACCTTGGCGAGCCAGGCCGCTGAGACAGGGTCGGGCAGCGTGCGCAGACGTTCCTCGACAAACCAGAAGTGAGTGCGGAAGATGTGCGCCACGATGGGGTCGGCCTGCGCCACGTCGATGATGGCGGAAAAGAGTTGCCGCACAGAAAGTCCCGCACCGCCGAGTTCGACGGGGATGCGCAGCCGGCCAAGCCCGGCCTCTTTGAGCAGGCGAACCTGGTCGAAGGGATTCTCGTCGGCCAGATCGCGATCACGCGCCCCGTCGGCAATCTGGGTCAGCAGACGCCGATAGGTGTCGGTGCCGGGTAATGCGCGGATATCGGTGACTGCTTCGACGTTCGAAGACGTAGCGATAGTCATGTCTTCGTTCTACGCAGCATGCCGCCGCGCGGCATCGCTTTGAATCAACCAGAACGGAAGCGGCAAGATGGGGCGCGATGATTCGCACAGTTCGGTCCTGGTTTCCGCGCATCACTCTGCTGTGCGCGTTCGTGCTCGCCTGCCTGCTGTTGTTCACGCCCGGTAGCGCCGTGCCGTCCGGTCCGCCGGGGGCGGACAAGGTGGTGCATGTCCTGATATTCGCCATGCTGGCGGTGTCCTCGCGCCACGCGCGAATCGGTGAGAAGCCCACGCTGGCCTGGGTTCTGGCGTTCGGGGCCTGCTCGGAGGTGATTCAGGCGCTGTGGGTTCCGCGCCGGGACGGCAGTGTGTGGGACCTGCTCGCCGATGCGGTAGGCCTGCTTACGGGGCTGCTGTTGTGGCGGAGGGTGCGCCGTGTGTCTCTGCTGCGGCGGGCTCCGGAATGACGGTCGTGACGAGTCCGGTGTGCGCGAGGCCGTTGATGACCAGGTCCAGCTGACGCAGTGCACGGTTCAGGGCGGCGTCCGCATCCGCTTCGGTGGGGTGATCCGTGTCCACCAGCATGCCGATGGTGTTGAGAATCGAGCTGGCGATGAGTTCTGCCGCGATTTCAAGATCTTCGGTGCTGTGATGGTTCATGGCCGGGTTGCGTGCCAGCTCCACCACTACGTCGCTGGTGAGCATGCGCATTTCATTGTGGATCGCGCGTCGGACTTGAGCTGAGCCACCGTGACGTTCACGCACCAGAAACCGGAAATTGTTCGAGTGCTCGCTGACTCGATCGACCATCAGGCCGAGAATCTTGGCGGGGTTGTCACTGCCCGCCTCGCGCCGGGCCAGACGAAAGGTGTCGCGTAGCGCGCGAACGCTCTCCTCGGCCAGGATGGTGCCCAGGTCCTCCATCGACTCGAAGTGTCGGTAGAACGCGGTTGGTACCAGACCGGCGGACCGGGCCACCTCACGCAGGCTCAGGGCGGCGAAGCCACGGACCTTGAGGAGGTCCAATGTTCCGTCGAGCAATGCGCGGCGGGTGTGCAGCTTCTTCTCGGCACGGCTATGGCGCATGTCCGTCAGTGTACGGTCGTGCTCTTATCGATTGATCTTTTTTGTTCGAAACCGTGTTGATGTCCGGTATTGACAGGTTCATCTAGGTTGCGCAGACTGGACTCAGTGTACGAATGTTCACTATTTGGTTACTGAATCCGGAAGGGCAGTGCAGCATGGTGGGACCGGTTGAGCGCAACGTCAACGTCGTCCAGGAAGTCGTGGAGTCGGTCGGGACTCGTGTTGGCCGGATTATCCGCATCATCACGCGGACGGTGGGGGAAGTTGCGCGCGAGGTGAGCGGCGTTGTGGCTGACGGATTCGATATCGCGGAGGCCAGCAAGCGAGCGCGTGCCGACCAGGAACGCTGGGAAGCCAATGACCTGGCCGAGGAAGACGTCGATGACGATGCCGACCTCAACGATGAGGTGGCTGATGGCGATGTGGAAGAGGACGCCGCCGACGAGGTCGAGGCCGCGGCCGAAGAGGTGACTTCCGAATCCGACGCACCCGCAGAGGCGGACGCTACTGATCTACCCCAGCAAGAGCGGGTCTAACCGTGTCGGCTCCAGCGTTGCAGCCAGACCCGGTACAGGCTCCCCCCGCGGTGACCGGCGGATGCCCCGTCAACCACGACCTTTACCCGGGTGGGCCTACCTTTCTGCGGTGGCATGACACGCGGGTTGGGTACCTCAAGTCGTGGCGGTTGGCGCTGGGCGCAGTCTGGTCCACGTATCGCCACACCATCTCGGAGTATGTCGCCGATCTTCCGGGCCAGGATGACCTCATCGTCGCGCGCGCACCCATGCGAAAGATGGTCATCATCCGCAACCCGGAGCTGGCCCGCCATGTCCTGGTTGCCAATCAGGACAACTACATCAAGAGCGCTGAATATGACTTGCTGGCAGTGGGTTTCGGCCGCGGATTGGTGACCGACCTCAACGAAGGGCTGTGGAACCGGAATCGTCGGTTGGTGCAGCCGATCTTCGCCAAGCGCCAGGTCGACCTGTTCGCGCCGCAGATGGCTGAGGCCAGCGCGCGCACGCTGGCTCGCTGGGATGCCCTGCATGAGCAGGGCAAGCCCGTCGATGTCACCGCCGAGATGAACTACCTGACCATGGACATCGTCGCGCAGACGATGTTCGGTATTGACCTGTCCGGTGACATGGCCGAGCGCATGCGCATCAACTTCGCGCGGCTGCTCACGCTCTTCGGCGTTGGTTTCATCGTGGGTGCGGCGCCGCCGCTGCGCTGGGTAGTGGACAAGCTCGCCACCCATGGGCCAGAAGAATTGTCCTCGCATACACCACGATTGGCGATCAGGGTGCTACGCGCCGCGGCATCGGTGACCGCTCCGCGGACCATGAAGGGGCTGCGCTGGGTGGAGCGCACCATCGATCAGCTCATCGCCGACCACCACAGTGGCCGGATCACCCGACAGGACAATCTACTGGCCCTATTGATGGCTGCCGAGGATCCAGAGACGGGTGCCAAGTACACAGACCTGGAGATCCGGGACGAATTGATGACGTTCCTGGGTGCGGGCTTCGAGACTACCGCCGCCGCCCTGGCCTGGACCTGGTACCTGTTGTCCCGCAACCCCGATGCGCGTGCCAAGCTCGGCGAGGAGGTCGACCGGGTGCTGGGCGGGCGGCTCCCCACTGCCGGCGATATCGACAACCTCCCGTGGACGGCCGCGGTGCTGAACGAGGCGATGCGCGTCTACCCGCCGATCATTGGTCTGGCTCGCACCGCGAAGGATGACGACGTGCTGGGGGACTACCCGATTCCCGCCGGAACGACGGTCGGGGTGCTCATCGACGGCATCCACCACAACGAGCGGGTGTGGGAGAACGCCAAGACGTTCGACCCCTCACGGTTTCTCAAGGAGAATCTGCAACCCGAACAGCGTAAGGCGCACATGCCCTTTGGCGCCGGAAAACGAATGTGCATCGCATCGGGCTTCGCGAATCTGGAAGCCATTATCGGCATCGCGTCGCTGGCGCAGCAATACGAGTTGGAGCTCCTGCCCGGGCAGAACCCCCGGCGTGAGGTGACGTTCACCGGTGGCCCCGAGGGCGAAATCCTCATGCGGCTGCGCAGGCGGCACTGATCGCTGCGTCGAGCTTCAGCCGCGCCGCCGCACCGTCATGAGCCCGTTGTTCTTCGGGCAGGAGGCAACCCCACGCGAGTGCCACTTCTCGTTGGGTGCCGTAGACGTTTCAATGGTGAAGTGCCGCAGTACGGTTCGTAGCACGATGTCCATTTCCATATTGGCGAAGGCTGCCCCGACGCACCGTCGGGTGCCCCCGCCGTAGGGAACCCACGAATTGCCGGGCTTGGTGTTCATGAAGCGTTCGGGGTCGAAACGTTCCGGGTTGGGGAAGGCGACTGGATCGTCGTGCATGAGGTTGATGCTCACCACGAGGGAGTGCCCCCGCGGGATCCGGTAGGGCCCGATATCGACATAGGGCGCCAGCACGTGGCGGCCGGCGAAGTCGATCACCGGCCGACTGCGTTGCACCTCAAGGATCGTCGCTTGGCGGAATTCACTGCTCTCGGTCTGGGCTTCTTCGGCTAGGCGGGACAACACCTGCGGATAGCGGGTGATTCGTTCGAATGCCCATGCCAGGGTGGTGGCGGTGGTTTCGTGGCCGGCCGCCAGCAGGGTGAGCAGTTCATCGGAGACATCGCTGCGCGACATCGTGGTGCCGTCGTCGTAGGTGGAACGCAGGAGCAAGGCCAGGATGTCGGTGCGATCCTCGAAATCCGGTGCTGCGAAGGCCTTGTCGATGAGCGCCTCAATCACCTCGTTGTACCGTGCTCGGTAGGTCTTGAGTCGGCCCCAGGGACTGAAGCGTCCGTAGTTGCGCCGGGGCTGTGGCAATCGGGTTGTGCTGGAGGCGAGCGCAACCCACGGTGGGATGAGCTGGCGCAGCTCGTCAAGCTCGGCGCCGTCGGCGCCGAAGACCGCGCGCAGGATCGCATTGAGCGTGATCCGCATCATCGGTTCCATGGTTTCGAACTGCCGGCCCTCGGGCCATGATGCACACTCGCGCAGCGTCTCCTGCTCGATGATCTGCTCGTACTGAACCATGGCCTTGCCATGGAACTTTGGTGCGAGCAGCTTGCGGCGGTGCCGATGCTCGTTGCGCTCCAAGGCGAACACCGAGCCGGGCCCTAGCTGCTGGCTCAGATTGGGCTGGATGTTGCCCAGAATCTCGGTGCTGGTGGTGAACACCTGCCGGGTGAGGTCCGGGTCCGCCACCACCACCGTGTGTCCGAACTTCGGGATATTGATCGTGTAGACCTTCCCGTACCGCTTCGCGAACCGGCTCGTGGTCCAGCGGCGCGAGGCCACGAAGGCGATCCCCTGGACCAGTTTGGGAAGCCCCACGAGTGGGGGCGCGATGGGCTCGGGCGTATCGGCTTCTCGGTCGATGGTTGAGCTCTCGGTCACGTCACCCTCCACGGCGTTGTGGTGTTAGTAGACATGTGTCTGATAGCACAGCCTACATCTGTCATGTCGGTCACACCAGGGGGAATCGCGGGAGATTTCTCCGGCGGGTCGACTTGACAGGGGTAACTCTGGCACCATGGACCTCGTCTGTCGCACAGGTGGCCGGGGTCTTGGAGGACACGTTGATAACTCGATGGGCGACCGCGCTGGTCGTCACCGCTGTTCTCGCGCTGGTCGCCCCAGTTTCGGTGACGTCTGGGACCGCGCACGCCGAACCCATGGCGGCAGGCAAGGACTTCTCGAAACCGGCCGTCGTCATCCTGGGGTACGGCCTCAAGCCCGACGGTTCGATGCGAGACAAGCTGTACCAGCGGGTGGCCACCGGCCGAGCGATCGCCAACATGTTCCCGAATTCATTCATCATCGTCACCGGAGGCAATCCGCAAAATGGCGTGTCGGAGGCCGAGCAGATGCGCAATATGCTTGTCGGTCTTGGATATCCATCCGATCGGATCGTCGTGGAGCCGCGGGCCAACAGCACCGTGCAGAACGCGCAGTTCTCGGTTCCATTGGCCAAACAGGCCGGTGCCTCGGGAATCATCCTGGTGACCAACTCGACTCACCAGCAGCGCGCAGACCGGAACTTCGCCGATGCGGGCGGCAATGTGCTGGCCACCGCGAGTTTTCCCGATGGGGACATGCCCGCCAATATCGGCCAGTTCATGCGCGACGTCATCAGCCCCTTCCGCTGAGCGCGGGAATGTTCCCGCCCGCCGAGTAGGTTGACCGACTAAAGCGCTCATCGGTGTGCGCTGCGCGGGCCCAGGGCCCAGCGCATCTGGACGCATACCGCATAGGAGTTCATTTGTGACCGCCGTCGTCGACGCACGCGTACAGCCCGCGCTGCCGGTGTCCCCACGGGTCCGTCGTGCCGCTATCTTCGCGCTGGCCATTGGTGGATTCGGGATCGGGACAACCGAGTTCGTAGCGATGGGACTGCTGCCCAATATCGCGCACGGCCTCGGTGTCAGCGAACCCCAGGCCGGCCACGTCATCAGTGCCTATGCGCTCGGTGTGGTTGTCGGCGCACCGGTCATCGCCGCGCTCACGGCGCGCGCCTCGCGCCGCCTGCTGCTCATCGCGCTCATGATCGCCTTCACCGTCGGCAATGCCGCGACGGTGTTCGCGCCGGGATATGGGGCGCTCATCGTCTCGCGGTTTGTTTCCGGACTTCCGCACGGCGCCTACTTTGGAGTGGCGGCCCTAGTGGCGGCGCATCTGGCGGGCCCCGCCGATCGCGCCAAGGCGGTCGGCCAGACGATGCTCGGGCTGTCGGTCGCCAACGTCGTGGGGGTGCCCGCTGCCACCTGGCTGGGCAATGCGGTGGGTTGGCGCTCGGCCTTCGCCGTAGTCGCGATCATCGGTGTGGTCACCATCGCGGCGTTGCTGCGGTACTTGCCGGGGTTGACGGATATGACGATCACCAATCCACTCACCGAGCTCGGGGCGCTGCGTCGCGCGCAGGTGTGGTTCACGCTGCTGATCGGCGTCGTGGGCTTCGGGGGCATGTTCGCCTTCTACACCTACATCAGCACCACACTCACGAGCGTGTCCGGATTGCCGGCGGCCATGGTGCCGCTTGCGCTGGCGCTCTACGGAATCGGCATGGTCACCGGCAACGTACTGGGCGGCTGGATGGCCGATCGCAGTGTGGTCAAGTCGATCGCCACCGGTCTGGTTCTCGTGGCCGTGATGCTGGTGATTTTCGCGGTAGTGTCCGGAAATCTTTGGGCCGCACTGATGCTGGTGTTCGCAGTGGGACTGTCGGGGACGCTGCTGGTGCCCGCGCTGCAGACTCGGCTCATGGACGTCGCCGATGACGCCCAGACCTTGGCGGCCGCGCTCAACCACTCGGCGCTCAATGTCGCCAACGCGGGTGGGGCCTGGCTCGGGGGGCTCGTCATCGCCGCTGGGTACGGCTACCGGGCTCCGTCACTCGTGGGAGCAGTGCTGGCGGTTGCGGGGCTGGGGGTGCTGGCGCTGTCGCTGCTGTACGCCCGGCGGCGGTCCACCGGCTGACTAGATCTGCGGGATGCCGTTGGGTGCCATCGTGGGCGGAGTGAAGGTCGGCGGCGGCATGAAACACGGTGGGACGCCGGGTGCGTAGGGAGGCACGCACGGCTGCGGGAAGCACTGCTGTCCGTTCCATCCCGACGGCTGATTGAACGGACACATCGGAATCGGATCTGCGTACGCGACCGGTGCCCCACCGAGGATCAATGCCGTCCCGATCGCACCAATCACGGCTTTCTTCAGCACGCATTCAATTCTATGGGAATAGCCTTTGGGTATGGCCGGGAGCAGCGAAGGTAAATCGGTACGCAAAGAATCATTCTGGGCCAGGTGGCGCGCTCACCTGATAGCGGCCGTTGCATTGCTGCTGGCGTTGGCGGTCCTGTACTTCGCGCTCTCGGCGTTCATTCCGCGCTGGTGGGCGCAGCGTATCGGCGATATGTCGGGCCACGGTAGCTTCGCCAAGGGAATCGGATCGGGTCTGATGCTGGGCCTCATCTGTACCGGAATTCCGCTGCTGCTGGTGATGTCGGCATTTCTGCTCTGGCGCCGCCGCGGTGGGAAATTCTTCGCCGGGGTACTGGCGCCGCTCGCATTGATTATCGCCGTGCCCAACCTCATGACGCTGACGATTGTGCTGGGCACCAGCGACTCTGCGCATGCCGGTGAGCGGGTTCTCGATGTCGAGGCGCCGGGGTTCCGGGGAGCGACCGCCATCGGGGCGATAGTCGCGCTGTTGATTGTTCTGGTCGTTGTCTACGTCGTGGTGCGCAACAGGCGCCGACGAGCGAAGGCGGAGAAGCAGCGGGTTCGTGAGGCCGCCGTGGCGCAGGATCCCGCGACCGAATGAATGTGTGTGCCCTCGGCAGGAATCGAACCTGCGGCCTTCTGCTCCGGAGGCAGACGCTCTATCCCCTGAGCTACGAGGGCATCAGGGCTTGGTAAGACTAGCGGGGACAGCCTAACGCATCCACTCGGGCGCCCCGACCACCGTTTCGGTCGCGGGTAAAGGATTCGGGGCCTGGATACCCCAGCCCATAGGATGATCGCCGTGACTCCCGCCGACCTCGCCGACCTGCTACGTTCCACCGCTACCACGGTGTTGGACGAGCGAGGCCTGGACACGTCGGCGTTACCGGCCATCGTGACCATCGAACGGCCTCGTAATCCCGAGCACGGCGACTATGCCACCAACGTGGCCTTGCAGGTCGCTAAGAAGGTGGGTGTGCCCCCGCGTGACCTGGCCACCTGGCTCGCCGAGGCGCTCACTGCCAACGCCGCCATCGCCGCGGCCGAGATCGCCGGACCCGGGTTTGTGAATCTGCGGATCGCCGCCGACGCGCAGGGCGCCATCGTCGCGAATGTCCTCAACGCGGGGGAGACCTACGGCAACTCCGATGCGCAGGCCGCGCACACCATCAACCTCGAATTCGTCTCCGCCAATCCGACGGGGCCGATCCACATCGGCGGCACCCGCTGGGCCGCGGTAGGTGACGCGCTGGGTCGCCTGCTTGCCCGTCAGGGCGCCAAGGTCACCCGCGAGTACTACTTCAACGACCACGGCGCGCAGATTGACCGATTTTCCCGGTCGCTCATCGCCGCCGCCGAGGGCAAGGAAGCTCCGGAGGACGGCTACGCCGGCGATTACATCGCCGATATCGCCAAGCAGGTTGTCGCCAAGCGCCCCGACGCACTCTCTCTTTCCGAAGACGAGAAGGCCGAGGCGTTCCGTGCTGTAGGTGTCGACCTGATGTTCACCCACATCAAGGAGTCTCTGCACGAATTCGGCACGGACTTCGACGTTTTCACCCATGAGGACTCGATGCACACCTCGGGCCGGGTGCAGGAGGCGATCGCGCAGCTGCGCAAGACCGGCAACATTTACGAGAAGGACGGTGCGTCCTGGTTGCGTTCGAGCAACTTCGGCGACGACAAGGACCGCGTCGTCATCAAGAGTGACGGCCAACCCGCCTACATCGCCGGTGACATCGCCTACTATCTCGACAAGCGTGAGCGCGGCTTCGACCTGTGCATTTACATGCTCGGCGCCGACCACCACGGCTACATCGCACGGCTGAAAGCCGTTGCGGCGGCACTGGGTTACGACGCCAACAGCGTCGAGGTGCTCATCGGCCAGATGGTCAACCTGGTGCGCGACGGCCAGCCCGTCCGGATGTCCAAGCGCGCCGGCACCGTCATCAGCCTCGACGATCTGGTGGACGCCATCGGGGTTGACGCCGCGCGCTACGCGTTGATCCGCTCCTCGGTGGACACCTCGATCGATATCGACCTGGAGCTCTGGGCCTCGGCATCGAGCGAAAACCCGGTCTACTACGTGCAATACGCGCACGCACGGATGTGCGCGCTGGCGCGCAACGCCGGTGATCTGGGCCTGGAGCACTCCATCGATCACCTCGAACTGCTCACCCATGAGAAGGAGGGTGCGCTCATCCGCGGTCTCGGCGAGTTCGGTCGAATCTTGGAGAGCGCTGCGGATCTGCGCGAACCGCACCGTGTCGCACGGTATCTGGAGGACATCGCCGGCGACTACCACCGGTTCTACGACTCGTGCCGGGTGCTCCCGCAAGGAGATGAGACACCCGGACCCCTCAACCAGGCACGGCTCGCGCTGTGTCTGGCCACCCGTCAAGTCATCGCCAACGGCCTGGACATCCTCGGTGTGAGCGCACCGGAGCGGATGTGAGCGCGCACCCGGCAGGCCCCCGCCACGCAGAAGGGGAACAGCACACCGTCATGACCAGTGCACCACCGGTCAATCCGACCGAACTAGCGCCGAATGTATGGCCGCGCAATGCTTCTCGCGGTACAGATGGTGAGGTCACCCTCGCGGACCTGACCGTCTCCGAGCTTGCCGAGGAGTACGGCACCCCGCTTTTCGTCATCGACGAGGACGATTTCCGCTCGCGCTGCCGGGATATGGCCGCGGCATTCGGCGGCGCTGCGCGCGTGCACTACGCCTCGAAGGCTTTTCTGTGCACCGAGATTGCGCGGTGGATCAAGGATGAAGGGCTGGGTCTCGACGTCTGCTCGTCGGGAGAGCTCGCCATTGCGCTGCGGGCGGACTTCCCGCCGGAGCGAATCGCGCTGCACGGCAACAACAAGTCCGAGGCCGAGCTGACGCAGGCGGTCGAGGTCGGCGTCGGACACATCGTCGTCGATTCGATGATCGAGATCGAGCGTCTCGATGCCATCGCGGGCAATGCCGGTGTGGTGCAGGACGTTCTGGTGCGCGTGACCGTCGGCGTCGAGGCGCACACCCACGAGTTCATCTCCACCGCCCACGAGGACCAGAAGTTTGGGCTTTCGCTCGCGGGCGGGCAGGCGCTGGAAGCCGTGCGTCGCGTCTTCGCCACCGACAACCTGCGACTCGTCGGCCTGCACAGCCACATCGGGTCGCAGATCTTCGATGTCGACGGGTTCGAGGTCGCGGCGCACCGTGTGATCGGGCTGCTGCGCGATGTAGTCGCTGAGTTCGGCACCGAGAAGACCGCACAGCTCAACATCATCGACCTCGGCGGTGGCCTCGGCATCAGCTATGTGCCCTCCGACGATCCTCCCCCCATCGAGGATCTGGCCGCCAAGCTCGGGGTGATCGTGCGCACCGAATCAGCGCTGGCCGGTCTGCCCGAGCCGAAGTTGGTGATCGAGCCGGGCCGCGCCATCGCCGGACCCGGCACCGTCACGCTCTATCGCGTGGGCACCACCAAGGACGTGATTCTGTCGAACGGTCAGCGCCGGTACGTCAGTGTTGACGGCGGCATGAGCGACAACATCCGCACCTCGCTGTACCAGGCCGAGTACCACCCGCAGCTGGTGTCCCGCGATACCGATGTCGCGCCGGTGCTGTCCCGGGTGGTCGGAAAGCACTGCGAAAGCGGCGATATCGTGGTCAGGGACGCATGGCTGCCCGAGGACGTGGCGCCAGGCGACTTACTGGCGGTGGCGGCGACCGGCGCCTATTGCTATTCGATGTCCAGCAGGTACAACCTGCTGACCCGCCCGGCGGTCATCGCCGTCAAGGACGGAAAAGCGCGACTGATCCTGCGGCGCGAAACCGTCGAGGATTTGGTGAGTTTGGAGGTAAGTGAATGACGGCCACCGTAGGCAGCCCCATAGGTGTAGCGATCCTGGGCCTGGGCAATGTTGGTAGTGAAGTAGCGCGCATCATGGAGAGCAGCGCAAGCGATCTCGCTGCCCGCATCGGTGCCCCGCTCGAGATTCGGGGGATCGGCGTGCGGCGCGTCGCTGATGACCGCGGCGTGCCCGTCGACCTGCTCACCGACGACATCGACGCCCTCGTTGCCCGCGATGACGTCGATATTGTGGTCGAGCTCATGGGCCCGGTGGAACCCGCACGCCGCGGCATCTTGGCCGCGCTCAACGCCGGCAAGTCGGTGGTCACCGCCAACAAGGCACTGCTGGCGCAATCGGCCGGCGAGCTCGCCGAGGCCGCCGAAAAGGCAAGGGTTGACCTCTACTTCGAGGCGGCCGTGGCCGGCGCCATCCCGGTGATCCGCCCGCTGACCCAGTCGCTGGCCGGCGACTCGGTGATCCGGGTATCCGGAATCGTCAATGGCACCACCAACTACATCCTGTCCGCCATGGATAACACCGGGGCGGGTTACGCCAACGCCCTCGCCGAGGCAGGGGAGCTCGGTTACGCCGAGGCCGACCCGACCGCCGATGTCGAGGGCTACGATGCCGCCGCCAAGGCCGCGATTCTCGCGTCCATCGCCTTCCACACCCGTGTGAGCGCCGAGGACGTGTATCGCGAGGGCATCACCAAGATCAGCGCCGAGGACTTCGAGTCCGCCCGCGCCTTGCAGTGCACCATCAAACTGCTGTCCATCTGCGAACGACTGGCTGATGCCGAGGGGCGCCAATGGGTTTCGGCTCGGGTCTACCCGGCGCTGGTGCCGTTGACGCACCCGCTGGCGAGCGTGAACGGCGCGTTCAACGCCGTCTTCGTCGAGGCGGAAGCCGCCGGGGAGCTCATGTTCTACGGCCAGGGCGCCGGCGGCGCACCTACTGCCTCTGCGGTGCTCGGCGATCTAGTGATGGCGGCCCGCAACCGGGTCCAGGGCGGGCGTGGCCCGCGGGCGTCTCGATACGCCCAGCTGCCCATCGCCCCGATCGGGCTCATCCCGACGCGGTACTACGTGCGCATGCGCGTCGCCGACAAGCCCGGCGTGCTGGCCACCGTCGCCGCCGAATTCTCCAAGCGTGAGGTCAGCATCGCCACCGTCCGCCAGGAGGGCGAGGTCGACGAGACCGGTGCCCGGCTGGTCGTGCTCACGCACAAGGCGACCGACGCTGCTCTCTCGGAAACAGTTGCCGCACTTGCCGATCTCGATGTGGTGCTGGGTGTCGCAAGCGTCATCCGGCTGGAAGGAACACAAGAGTGACCGTTCACACCCCTTGGCCGGGTCTCATCGCCGCGTACCGTGACCGCCTTCCGATTGGCGAGAACTGGACACCCGTCACGCTGCGCGAGGGTGGCACGCCGCTACTACCCGCCGCGCGACTCTCCGAGCTCACCGGCTGCACGGTGCACTTGAAGGTCGAGGGCCTCAACCCCACCGGATCGTTCAAGGACCGGGGCATGACGATGGCCGTCACCGATGCGCTGGCCCGTGGCCAGCGAGCGGTGCTGTGCGCTTCGACCGGAAACACCTCCGCCTCCGCCGCCGCCTACGCGGCCAAGGCGGGCATCACCTGCGCGGTGTTGATCCCCCAGGGCAAGATCGCCATGGGCAAGCTCGCCCAGGCCGTCATCCACGGTGCGCGAATCATCCAGGTGGATGGCAACTTTGACGACTGTCTGGAATTGGCGCGCAAGACCACGGCGGACTACCCGACCATCGCACTCGTCAACTCCGTCAACCCGGTACGCATCGAGGGCCAGAAGACCGCCGCGTTCGAGATCATGGATGCCCTTGGTACGGCTCCCGACATCCACGCGCTGCCGGTGGGCAACGCGGGGAACATCACCGCTTACTGGCGCGGCTACAACGAGTACTACCGCGACGGACTGTCCGACAGGCTGCCCAAAATGCTGGGCGCTCAGGCCGCCGGCGCGGCGCCGCTGGTGAATGGGGCGCCCGTCGCGAATCCGGAGACCATCGCCACTGCCATCCGGATCGGATCACCGGCGTCGTGGTCGGGTGCTGTTGCCGCACAGCAGGAGTCGGGCGGCAAGTTTCTGGCCGTCACCGACGAAGAGATTCTCAACGCCTACCGCCTGGTCGCCTCCAGTGAGGGTGTTTTCGTGGAGCCGGCCTCAGCGGCCAGCATCGCTGGTCTGCTGAAATCGGTTGCAGACGGCTGGGTTCCGAAGGGTTCCACCGTGGTCTGCACGGTGACGGGTAACGGCCTGAAGGACCCCGATAACGCGCTGAGTGGAATGCCTGACGTGACCCCCATCCCGGTGCATGCGAGCGCGGTTGCAGAGGCGCTGGAACTCGCGTGAGCGTGCTGAGCCTGCCGGCGGGGCTGTCCACCGCGGTGGTGGTGCCCGCCTCGAGCGCGAATCTGGGCCCAGGCTTCGACTGTCTCGGTATCGCGCTGTCGCTGTATGACGAGATCGCGGTCAGCACAACAGAATCCGGTCTGAAGGTGGCTGTCGAGGGTGAGGGCGCCGGCGAGGTTCCGCTAGACAGCAGTCACCTCGTGGTGCGCGCCATTGAACGCGGGCTCGCCGTTGGGGGAGTTGCGGCACCTGGTCTGATCGTTGAGTGCCGCAACAAGATTCCGCACTCCCGCGGACTGGGCTCGTCGGCGGCGGCGGCGGTGGCGGGGCTGGGGGCCGCGAACGGACTACTCGCCAAGGCGGGGCGGCCGGTGTTGTCCGATGCGGTGCTGGTGCAGCTGGCCTCGGAATTCGAGGGGCATCCCGATAACGCGGCGGCCAGTGTGCTCGGGGGAGCGGTCGTCTCGTGGATGAGCCGCTCGGGCGAAGACAATCAGGGGTGGATGAGTCGCTCGGGCGAAGGCAATCAGGGGTTGATGAGCCGCTCGAGCGAAGATGGACAGCCTTTGTCGGAAACCTCGGGTGAGGCGCCCGCCTATGCGGCCACTCGTCTCGATGTGCACCCGGATATCAGGATTGTTGCGGCCATCCCGGAGGAACAGTCTTCGACCGCACACACTCGGGTGTTGCTCCCTGAGGTGGTATCCCATGTAGATGCTAGATTTAATATTAGCCGTGCGGCGTTGCTGACCGTCGCGCTCACCACTCGGCCGGACCTGCTCATGACCGCCACCGAGGATCGTCTGCATCAGCCGCAGCGCGCTTCCGCGATGCCGGCATCGGCGGAGGTTTTGGGGTTCCTGCGCCGCCAAGGGGTTGCGGCGGTCCTTTCCGGTGCCGGACCTGCGGTGTTGGCGCTGACCACAGCCGAGCTGCCCGGCTCTGCGACGAATTACGCTGAAGATCAAGGGTTCTCACTCGTGTCGATGTCGGTGTCGGCGGGTGTGTCGGTTCGATAATCGACGTTATGGCTGGTGAGCCGGGGGACTCGCCGGGGGGTGCTTGTTGCTTGATGCCCATCAGAGGGTTATCCTCGGTATCAGTCCCCAGCAATTGCAGCTTCTGCGCACCTGTGCCGAGAACGAGGACGATCACAAATTCTTCCTGATAATTCAGTCGTCGCCGCCACGCGGCGATATTGGGCAAGGTCGATGGTGAGCTGCCATTTCTCTGGACCTCGCGCGGCCCTATCTGTGTGGGCCCGCAGCATGAACTTCGCGGTCAGCAACCTAACTGGCCGAAGTCAGACCCCTCGCCCCATGTTTGGCGGGGGAAGGAAAGGAAATCCGTGACCGATACGGACCTCATCGCGACCGAAGCTGCCCAAGATTCCGCCGACGCGCCCACCGCATCTTCTGGTGAACGCGCCAAGGAGCGGCGGGGTGGTGATGGCCTCGGTGCGCTGTCGACAATGGTATTGCCGGAGCTGCGTGCCCTGGCCAGCCAGGTAGGCGTCAAGGGCACCTCCGGAATGCGCAAGGGCGATTTGATCGCCGCCATTCGTGAGCATCAGGGTGCGCTCAGCGCGCCGAAGAACAATCAGGCGACTACCCGGGCCCAGCAGCCCCAGGCGTCCACTGCGCCCGCCGAGCCCGCCCAGACAGCACTGGATCTGCCGACTGAGGCGCCTAAATCCGTGGTAGAGGCAGAATCCGCTAAGGGCGTCGAGAGCAAGGACGCCGAGAACAAGGGCGCTGAGAGCAAGGACGCCGAGAAGACCGGAGCCTCCCGCGATAGCGAGAACCGCGGCGAGCGGTCTCGGAACCAGAACCGCAACCAGAACCGGAACGCCGACGGCGAGCGCAAGCAGCAGAACGGCGCCGGCGACAACGCCGACAACACCGAGAGCTCCGGCCGCGACGGCGGCCAGAAGAATCAGAATCAAGACAACAGCCAGGGCAATCGCAACAACAACAACGATGACGACGAGGGCGGCAGAGGACGGCGTGGCCGTCGCACCCGGGAACGTCGCCGTGGTCGTGACCGCAACAGCAACGAGGGCGGCGTCGGTGGCGACACCGAGCTGCGCGAGGACGATGTCGTCCAGCCAGTGGCCGGCATCCTCGATGTTCTGGACAACTACGCCTTCGTGAGGACGTCCGGGTACTTGGCCGGCCCCAACGACGTGTACGTGTCCATGAACCTCGTGCGCAAGAACGGGTTGCGTCGTGGTGATGCAATCACCGGCGCCGTGCGGGTGCCGCGCGATCCGGACGCGTCCAGAGACAATCAGCGCCAGAAGTTCAACCCGCTGGTGCGCCTCGACACCGTCAACGGCGGTCCCGTCGAAGACGCCAAGAAGCGCCCCGACTTCACGAAGTTGACCCCGTTGTACCCGAACCAGCGGCTGCGGCTGGAAACCACCACCGAGAAGCTGACGACCCGTGTGATCGACCTGATCATGCCGATCGGCAAGGGTCAGCGTGCGTTGATCGTGTCCCCGCCCAAGGCGGGTAAGACCACGATCATGCAGAACATCGCCAACGCGATCTCGGCCAACAACCCCGAGTGCCATCTGATGGTGGTGCTGGTGGATGAGCGGCCCGAAGAGGTCACCGACATGCAGCGCTCGGTCAAGGGCGAGGTCATTGCCTCGACGTTCGACCGGCCGCCGTCAGACCACACCCAGGCTGCCGAGCTGGCCATCGAGCGCGCCAAGCGCCTCGTTGAGCAGGGCAAGGACGTGGTGGTGCTGCTGGACTCGATCACCCGTCTGGGTCGTGCGTACAACAACGCCTCTCCAGCATCGGGCCGCATCCTGTCCGGTGGTGTCGATTCCACCGCGCTGTACCCGCCCAAGCGGTTCCTCGGCGCGGCCCGCAATATCGAGCATGGCGGTTCGCTGACGATCATCGCCACCGCGATGGTCGAGACCGGCTCCACCGGTGACACCGTCATCTTCGAGGAGTTCAAGGGCACCGGTAACGCCGAGCTCAAGCTCGACCGCAAGATCGCCGAGCGCCGGGTGTTCCCAGCCGTTGACGTCAACCCGTCGGGTACCCGCAAGGACGAGCTGCTGATGAGCGGTGACGAGTTCGCGATCGTGCACAAGCTGCGTCGCGTGCTCTCGGGTCTGGATTCGCATCAGGCCATCGATCTGCTGATGAGTCAGCTGCGCAAGACCAAGACCAACTACGAGTTCCTAGTGCAGGTCTCGAAGAACACGCCGAATGTCCCCGGCGCCGACGAGACGCAGTACAGCTAGATCGTGTCCACTGCCGTCACGCAGTAGGTGCGGGGCGGCAGTGGATAGGTGATCGGCGTGGTGCTGTCCGGGCATGGCGCACCGTCGGTTTCGGTCCGGCTCAGTACCCGGAACGGATTCGCGCTCGCCAGCCCACCGCAGCTGTTGTTGAGTTTGATGATCTTGGTGAACATGTCGTCTTCGTAGCAGTGTCCGGCGACGAGATTTTCGACTAAGCAGAGCTTGCCGGCGCTCTTGAACCCCACCTCGAGGCTGTACTCGACATAACTTTCGTTGGGGCACTTGGTGTCCGCGCCGATCCGGCTGGCCACCGTGTAGCTCGGGTCACGATCGCAGGGCGCGTCCGAGGCATTGACATTGCCCAATCCGCTGGCGGCCTTGGTCAGTATCAGACACTGGCCTACCGAGTATTTGTCGAGTTCCTTGCGTGCGTCGGACTCGGCGTTCTTTTCGCTCATCCAGTGGCGCACGAAGAAGACGATGACGCCCACCACGAGGGCAATCACCACCCGCTTGAGAAATCTGAACCACCACGGCTTTTGTTTTACGGCCCCGGTCATTTTCGCCCCCGTCTCGAATCTGTCAGCAAACGTGGTGCACAGTATCACCGGTACGGGTCAGTGATCTCTCTGAGCCTGGTCAGGCTGTCGACCATCTGGTCGTAAGCTTTGGGGCCCAGGTGCTTTCGCCATTCCGTGTACATGTCGGCAACCTCCAGGGCGGCGGTGCCCGCTAGCTCCTTGCCGAGGGGCGTCAACGTCACCAGGCGGGCTCGACCGTCAGATGGGTCGGGTACGCGCGTTACGTATCCGCTTCGCTCCAACTCATCCACGAGCGCGCCCGCGGTTTGTTTCGTGACGTCCGTCTGCTCTGCCAAGTCGGTGAGGCGAGAACCGCGTTCATGGTCTAGCCGTGCCAGGAGCCTCGCCTGTGCCTGGGTGATATCGGCCCCGGCGGTCGCTACTGCGTTCATGGTGCGTCGCTCGGCGGCGCGAAGCGCCACAAACATGAGCAGGGCTGGATTCGATGGGGCCATCCCATTGACTTTAGTACGATGACCTGACTATTTTAATCAGTATTCCTGACTAAAGGGGGTGTGGTGGACACCGATGTCATGTGGGGGCATATCGACGCCGAGCGATCCGGCGTTGCGGACATGCTCAGCGGACTCACCCCGCAGCAGTGGTCGACACCGTCGCTGTGTACGGGCTGGACGGTTCGCGATGTAGCGGTCCACCTCACCCAAGCACACACCGGCTTTGGGCGCTTGCTCAAGATGGCCATCAGGTCGGGCTTCCGGTTCAACACCATGATTCGTCGTGCCGCGGTGGAAGAGGACATGACGCAGGACCAGGTGGTTGCCGCATTGCGGGGGATGGTCGGGTCACGACGCAAGGCGCCCGGCGCATTTCCACTCCTTGATGTGATCATCCACGGCCAAGACATCGCGGTACCGCTGGGTATTGAGCGATCGATGCCGGTGGACGCCGCCATCGATTCCGCCCAACAGCTGTGGGGCATGCGATTTCCACTCAACCCGTCGCGCCAACTCCGCGGGCTCTCGATTCGGGCCACCGATGCCGAATTCACTGTCGGGGAGGGGCCGGAGGTGACCGGACCCATCCGGGACATTGTGCTGGTGCTCTCCGGCCGACAGGCCGGGCTGGCCGGCCTGTCGGGTGCCACGGGCAGAATTAGGTTGGGTGCCTAGGTCAGAGCGTCAGCCGACGGAAGCCAGCGGGATCCAGATGCCGAACAACCAGAAACCCCAGGTCCGGAATCCGTCATCCCAGATCGGCTGAACCCGGTTTCCCCAGTAGTCGAATGCCGGCGGCGGCGAACCCCAGCGGTCGGGGAGCGGGCCGCGCCACTCGGCACGAGGCGGCGGCGCCCAGCCCCACGGTGGTCGCTGGTTGTAATGCCACGGGTTATCGCGCCACTCGCGGCGATCGTCGCGCCAGTCCCTGTCGTGATCGCGTCGATTTCCGTTGTCGCACCAACTGTCGTTACCGCGCCAGTTTCCATTGTTGCGCCAGCCGTCGTGATCGCCCCAGTCATCGTCGTCGCCGTGAGGGCGATTCGGATGATCCTGGGTGTATCCGGGCGGTCCCGCGGGCTGCGCGTGCGCCGGAATAGCACCTATCCCAAGCGTGCCGATCGTCAATGCGCCGACGATTACCCCATGGGTCACAAGGCTTTTCAGATTCATGTGCGACTCCTGTCCGATTATCTCGGCGGTTCGCCCCGACTCAACCGATGTACAAACCTTCAACAGCAGCACCGCGATGGTTATGCCGTGGCTGCCGTATGGACTATCGATGGGATGTCAACGGCCGTTACATGCTTGGGTCAGGCTGGAATCACGGCTGCGGGATGCCCGGAATCGGAGGAATCGGAGGAGCCTGGGGAATGGGCGGTACCTCGGTGCCCTGCGGAATCGGCGGCGCCTGGGGGATAGGTGGAGCTGGCGGGGGTGTGATCGGGTCGGCGTTGGCCAGGCCCTGGGCACCTGCGAAGGTGGCCAAGCCCATTGCCGCGGCGGAGGCGCTCGTTACGATCAATCTCTTGATGTCCATGCTGTGTCCTCTCCGAGTCGGCTTCCTGATTCGGCGTGCTGTTCCCCAACGTACGCCGGGAATATGGCGCTCGTCGGCGTCGTTAGGTTCTGCGTAACTGAGCTGGCATAATGGCCTCTCAGCCTTATGGAGGGTTCCGGTTCACGCCCACAAGCGACCCGGCGACCACAACAAGCGGAGGAACAGCAATGAAATCGGGTATCCACCCCAACTATGTCGAGACCAGCGTGGTCTGTGGCTGTGGTAACACCTTTACCACCCACAGCACCAAGGACAGCGGCCACATCGTGGTCGAGGTCTGCTCACAGTGCCACCCGTTCTACACGGGCAAGCAGAAGATCCTGGACAGCGGCGGTCGCGTCGCCCGGTTCGAGGCGCGGTATGGCAAGCGCAAGGCCGCAGCCGACAAGTAGCTTTCTTGCCGACGCCCGGATCTGCCCTAGTGCAGGCCGGGCGTCGGTTTTTTTGTAGACCATCCCCGTAGGCGAACGTGAGGAGGGCGCATGAGCGAGACGCCGCTGATCGAAGCGATGCTGGCCGAGCATGCCGACCTAGAGAAGCAACTGGCCGACCCGGCGCTGCATGCCGATGCGGGAGCGGCCCGTAAGGCGGGCCGCAGGTTCGCGATGCTGTCGCCGATCGTCGCGGCCCACCGCAAGCTCGCCGCGGCCCGCGACGACTTGGACACCGCCCGGGAGCTATCGGCGGATGATCCGTCGTTTGCCGATGAGGTGACCGAGTTGGAGGCCTCGATCGCCGAGCTGGAGATCCAGCTCTCGGACATGCTGGCGCCCCGCGACCCCCACGATGGTGATGACATCCTGCTCGAGGTGAAATCCGGTGAGGGCGGTGAGGAGTCGGCGCTGTTCGCTGCCGATCTGGCCCGCATGTACATCAGGTACGCCGAGCGGCACGGCTGGAAGGTCACGGTGCTCGACGAGACCGAGTCGGACCTCGGCGGCTACAAGGACGCCACCCTGGCCATCGCCAGCAAGGGGAATAGCTCCGACGGTGTCTGGTCACGGCTGAAGTTTGAAGGTGGGGTGCACCGCGTCCAGCGTGTTCCCGTCACCGAATCCCAAGGGCGCGTACATACTTCGGCGGCCGGTGTACTTGTCTACCCCGAGCCCGAAGAGGTCGAGGAAATCCAGATCGACGAATCGGATCTGCGGATCGATGTGTACCGCTCCTCGGGTAAGGGCGGCCAGGGCGTCAACACCACCGATTCAGCGGTTCGCATCACCCATCTGTCGACGGGGATCGTGGTCACCTGCCAGAACGAGCGCTCGCAGCTGCAGAACAAAGCCCGCGCCATGCAGGTGCTGGCGGCCCGGTTACAGGCCCTCGCTGAGGAGCAGGCACAGGCTGATGCGTCGGCTGGCCGCGCCAGCCAGATCCGCACTGTGGACCGCAGCGAGCGGATCCGCACTTACAACTTCCCGGAGAATCGGATCACCGATCACCGCGTCGGATTCAAGGCGCATAACTTGGATCAGGTGCTCGACGGGGATCTGGATGCGCTGTTCGACGCGTTGGCCGTGGCCGACCGGAAGGCCCGCCTGCAGGAGGCGTGATGCAGGTACGCCAACTGATCGACGAGGCGGTTGAATCGCTCACCCGGGCAGGTGTTTCCAGCCCGCAGGTAGATGCCGAAGAGCTCGCCGCGCATCTGCTGGGCACCCCGCGGATGCAATTGCGCTTCGCCGAGATCGGCCCGGGTTTCTCCGAGAGGTACCGCGAGCTGGTGGCTCGGAGGGCGCAGCGAGTCCCCCTGCAGCACTTGACCGGTAACGCCGCCTTCGGCCCTATCGAGGTGGCTGTGGGTCCCGGCGTGTTCATTCCGCGCCCGGAAACCGAGTCTCTGTACGCCTGGGCGGCGGGGGAGTTGGCGCCCCACGCGACGGTCGTCGAGCTCTGTGCCGGGTCGGCCGCACTTGCCATCGCCTTGTCGCGTCACGAGCCGACGGCTCGAGTGATTGCCGTCGAGCTCGATGAGCGGGCACTGACCTACTCCCGTCGGAATGCCGCGGAAACGCTCGTCGAGGTGATCCAGGCCGATGCGACCGCGCCTGCGCTGCTGACCGAGCTCGACGGCACGGTCGATCTGATCGTCGCTAATCCGCCGTACATCCCCGAGGGTGTCGAGCTGGAGCCTGAAGTGGCGCAGCATGATCCGTCGATCGCCCTGTTCGCGGGCGTCGATGGGCTGTCGGTCATCGCGCCTATCGTGACGGCGGCCGGGCGGCTCTTGGCCGTGGGCGGTGTCATCGGTGTGGAGCACGATGACACCAACGGCGACGGAACGCGCGGGTTATTCACTGCCAGTGGACTATTCGATGACGTCACGCAGCGCTACGACCTGGTCGGCCGGCCGCGATTCGTCACTGCACGTCGCAAAACCTCGACGTCATAGACTGGTCGGGTGACTGTCGTCTACGACTGCCAGGACGCCGCGACTCGCCAGAAGGGTCTCGACGCGGCGGTGAGCGCGCTGAAGGTAGGCGAGCTGGTGGTCATGCCCACCGACACCGTCTACGGACTGGGTTGTGACGCGTTCGATTCCAACGCGGTATCGGCTCTACTCGCGGCCAAGGGGCGGGGTCGAGACATGCCTGTCGGCGTACTGGTGGGGTCGTGGCACACCATCGACGGGCTGGTGTTCGCCGTACCGCCGGCGGCCCGCGAGCTCATCGAGGCCTTCTGGCCGGGGCCGCTGAGCATCATCGTGACGCACGCGCCGTCGCTGTCCTGGGACCTCGGCGATGCCCAGGGGAGCGTGATGCTGCGGATGCCTTTGCACCCGGCGGCCATCGACCTCCTGCGCGCCGTCGGTCCGATGGCGGTGTCCAGTGCCAACGTCTCGGGCCAACCCGCGGCGCTCACCGCCGCGGATGCCCGCAGTCAATTGGGCGACACGGTTGCGGTGTACCTGGACGGCGGCACCGCGGAGCTGGGCGCGGCATCGACAATCGTCGACCTGACCGGGCCGGTACCGCTGATCGTGCGGGAGGGTCCGATCACCCGCGCACAGATCGTGGATGTGATCGGCGGTGCGGTCGGCCCCGCAGAAGCCGCCGAGACAGCGGAACCTACAGAATCTTGAAGTACGGTCAGACGCGTGAGTGAGCTGCTGGCCCTTGCCGATCGCGGCGCGGGTGTCCCGCTACGGGAACTTGCCCTGGTTGGGCTGACCGCGGCCATCGCGACGTTCTTCTGCACCGGTGGGGTCCGCCTGTTTGCGACCAGGGTGGGCGCGGTGGCGTATCCCCGCGAACGCGATGTGCACTTGCAGCCCACGCCCCGGATGGGCGGTCTCGGGATGTATTTCGGGGTGTGCGGTGCGATCTTCTTGGCCTCGCAACTACCGGCATTGACAAGGGGTTTCGTCTATTCGTCGGGATTGCCGGCGGTTGTGGTGGCAGGCGGCATCATCATGGTCGTCGGCCTCATCGACGACAAATGGGGCCTGGATGCGCTGACCAAATTCGCAGGTCAGGTCACCGCCGCCAGCGTCCTGGTCACCATGGGGGTGGCATGGAGCATGATCTACATCCCGTTTGGCGGGGTGGGGACCATCGTGCTGGACCAGATGTCTTCCATCCTGGTCACGCTGGCGTTAACGGTCTCAATCGTTAACGCCATGAACTTCGTGGACGGCTTGGACGGCCTGGCGGCCGGACTGGGGCTGATTACCGCGACCGCCATCTGCATCTTCTCCGTCGGGCTGCTGCGCAGCCACGGCGGCGATGTCCTGTACTACCCGCCCGCGGTGATCTCGGTGGTGCTGGCCGGGGCCTGCCTGGGTTTCCTGCCCCACAACTTTCATCGCGCCCGGATCTTCATGGGTGACTCCGGGTCGATGCTGATCGGCCTGATGCTGGCGGCCGCGTCGACGACTGCGGCGGGCCCTATTTCGCAGAGCTCCTACGGCGCCAAGGACATGTTTGTCTTGCTGTCACCATTCTTGCTGGTGATCGCGGTGCTGCTGGTACCGGCGCTTGATGCAATGCTGGCGATTATCCGGCGGACCCGCGCGGGCCGTAGCCCCTTCAGTCCGGACAAGATGCATCTGCATCACCGGCTGCTCCAGATCGGCCATTCGCATCGCAAGGCGGTGCTGATCATCTATTTGTGGGTGGCGATCATCGCCTTCGGCGCGGCCAGCACCATCTTCTTCGAACCCCGGTATGCCGGCGCGGTGGTTCTCGGCGCAATCGGTATCGCCATCGTCGCGACGGTCATCCCGCTGTTGCGCCGCGATGAACCTGATAGTTCGGTCGCCGCGGCCATGGGGCCGCCGGACGCCGAATCCGACCCGAGTTCGGTGGCGGCACCGGTCGTGTACGACGAAAAGTAGTAGGGGTGCATAACCGTCTCTACCATGTGATACGGTTCTGCCATACCCGAAAACTCACGGGTGCCGGCCACACCGGATCGGCGGATTCTGGGAAGATTTTCCGAAATAATCCCAGGCCCTGTCGGACCGTTTAACTGACCGACAGGGAGCTGCCCTTTGAGGTGAGTTCAGCGAGCCCGCGGACCTCCGATAAGGTCTGACACCGACGAACGCAGTTTTGTACGCCACCCCGACAAAGATGTGAGGTGACACCCCAGGTGACCGCGCCCCAGGCAAGCCCCGATGCCCCGTTAGTGCTTCCGGCATTGGCGTTCCGCCCGTTGCGTCTGACGGTTCTCTGTGGCGTTCTCGGTGCCCTGGCTCTGCTGGCCTCTGCCCTTCTTGGGAACTGGCAGCTCGGCGCATTCTTTGTTACCGGGCTCGGGCTCGGACTGGTGAACGCTCTCCTCGTTCGCCAATCCGCGGAAGTCATTACCGCGCAAGACAATCCAAGCAAGCAGAAAATGGCCATCAATTCCGCGGCGCGGTTGATGATCATTACCGTCCTCGCCCTGGTTATCGCGTATCTGTTCCGCCCCGCTGGTCTTGGGGTGTTGTTCGGAGTTGCGTTGTTCCAGGTGCTGCTGGTGTTGACCACCGCTGTGCCGGTGTGGAAAGGGATCCGTTCAGTGAGTAACGAGCAGGGCGCGGCATGAGCACCACGACTTTTCAGGCCGAGGGCGCTATCGAGGTTGGCCACCACACCCATTGGACGTGGCACGGCAACTTCTGGCCCTATGAGCTGACGTTCAACACCGACACCATCCTGGCGACTGCCATTGCCGGACTGATCGTTATTGCACTCGCGCTCTTCCTGCGTGCCAAGGTCACCTCGACCGGAGTGCCGAACGGTGTGCAGCTGTTCTTCGAAACGGTGACCGTCCAGTTCCGTAACCAGGTCGAGGCCGCGATTGGCATGAAGATCGCGCCGTTCGTGCTGCCGCTGGCCGTGACGATCTTCGTCTTTGTGCTCGTCTCGAACTGGCTGTCGGTACTGCCCGTGCAGTACAGCGCCAACGGTGCCACCGCTGAGCTGCTCAAGCCGCCGGCCTCCGATATCAACTACGTGCTGGCGCTGGCTCTGTTCGTGTTCCTCTGCTACCACGCTGCAGGGTTCATGCGGCGCGGCCTTATTGGTCACCCGATCAAGGTGATTAAGGGTCACGTTCCGGCCTTGGCGCTCATCAACATCGTCGAGGAGATCGCCAAGCCGATCTCGCTGTCGCTGCGGCTCTTCGGAAACATGTTTGCCGGCGGCATCATGGTTGCGCTCATCGCGATGTTCCCGGCGTACATCATGTGGGCGCCCAACGCCATCTGGAAAACGTTCGATCTGTTCGTCGGTCTGATCCAGGCCTTCATCTTCGCGCTGCTGACGATCCTGTACTTCAGCCAGTCGATGGAAACCGACGAACACCACTAATTACACAGACCAACCTGAATAGACCCCGGTAGCGCAGCTACCACTTAATAAGGAGGAAAGAGATGGCGGACCCGACAATTGTTGCTGGTGCCCTCATTGGCGGTGGTTTGATCATGGCCGGCGGCGCTATCGGCGCGGGAATCGGTGACGGTATCGCCGGTAACGCACTGATCTCCGGTGTGGCTCGCCAGCCCGAGGCTCAGGGCCGGCTGTTCACGCCGTTCTTCATCACCGTCGGTCTGGTTGAGGCTGCTTACTTCATCAACCTGGCCTTCATGGCGCTGTTCGTTTTCGCCACTCCCGGCGCTAGCTAATCGGCATGGGTGAATTGCACAGCGCCGTCGTGGCGCAGGCCGCCGAGCAGGGTGGGGAGAAGTCGAACTTCCTCATCCCCAACGGCACCTTCTTCGTTGTCCTGGCGATCTTCCTGATCGTGCTGGCGGTCATCGGCACCTTCGTCGTGCCGCCGATCCAAAAGGTGCTCACGGCACGCGAGGACATGGCCACCAAGACGGCCGAGGACAACCGGAACGCCGCTGAGCAATTCACCGCCGCCGAGGCTGACTACAAGGATGAGCTGGCCAAGGCGCGCGGTGCCGCAACTGCGGTGCGTGACGAGGCCAGGGCCGAGGGACGCGGAATTCTCGAGGACATGCGTCAGCGGGCCAATGCCGAAGCGACCGCCGTTAATGCGACGGCCGCCGAAGAGTTGGCCCGTCAAGGCGAGGCGAATTCCGGCGAGCTGGCGGCGAGCGTCGACAGCTTGTCTCGGACACTCGCCGAACGTGTTCTCGGCGTGAGCCTTTCGGAACCAGCGAGTGCAGGGCGAGGATAGGCGCAGATGTCGACATTTATCGGACAGCTCATCGGTTTCGCTGTCATCGTGTTCCTGGTGGTCAAGTTCGTGGTGCCGCCGGTACGCACGTTGATGGCCAAGCAGCAGGACACGGTGCGCCAGCAGCTGGCTGACAGCAAGACTGCGGCGGACAAGCTGGTCGAGGCCCAGGGTGCGCACGCCAAGGCCATCCAAGACGCCAAGGCCGACGCCGCCGAGATCGCGGAGGAAGCCAAGGCCGATGCCGTCCAGATTTCCAAGCAGCTGCGCGAGCAGGCTGACGCGGAGGTTGCGCGGATCGCGGTGCATGGCCAGGAACAGATCCTGCTGCAGCGTCAGCAGCTGATCCGTCAGCTCCGTGGTGATCTTGGTGCCGAATCCGTCAACCGCGCAGGCGATTTGGTTCGCTCGCACGTGAGTGACCCGACGGCGCAGTCCGCCACCGTCGATCGGTTCCTGGACGAGCTCTCCCAGATGGCCGGCAGTGTGAACACCGAACGTCGTCCGCTCGCCGCGGGTGGCGCCGGCCTGCACGCCGCGAGCCGCGAATCGCTCGCCGAGCAGGTAAAGGCCTTCCAGGCCAACGCGGTGTCGCTCGATAGCCTGACGCTGAATGCGCTAGCCGATGATCTGACCGCGGTCGCCGAGCTCCTCGTCAAGGAACTGGTGCTGCGTAAGCACCTGTCCGAGCCGGTCGACGCCAGTGAGCAGTCCGCCAAGGTCGCCCTGGTCGACTCGGTACTTGGATCCAAGATCGGACGGCCGGCGCTCGAAGTCGTGCGTGCGGCCGTGACCGCCCGTTGGTCTGCCTCCGGTGACCTGATCACCGCGATCGAATACATCGCCCGTCTCGCGCTGCTGGAGCGGGCCGAGCGCGACGGCCAGATCGACGATGTCGAGGACCAGTTGTTCCGTGTCAGCCGCATCCTCGACGCGGAGCCGCAGCTGAGCACGCTGCTGAGCAACACCGCCTCGCCTGCCGCCGACCGCGTAACACTGCTGAAGAACGTTCTCGCTGGCCGGTCCAACCTGATCGTGACCGGTCTGCTGGCGCAGACCGTGCGCCTGCTGCGTGGCAAGCGTGCTGATGTCGCCGTGCTTGAGGTCGCCGAGTTGGCAGTTGCCCGCCGTGATGAGTCGGTCGCGCACGTGAAGGCGGCAGCACCGGTCAGCGATGCGCAGATCGCGCGGCTGGCTCAGGTACTCGGACAGATCTATGGCCGCACCATCGCGGTGCAGTTGGATGTGGATCCCAACCTGCTGGGTGGCCTCGTCGTCAACGTCGGTGACGAAGAGATCGACGGCAGCCTGTCCACCCGGCTCTCCGCAGCCGCCCTCCATCTGCCCAATTAACCCCATATAGACGCATCCCCTAAAGACGAGCCAGGAACAGAAGGACGAGAAAAGCCATGACAGAGTTGACGATCTCCTCGTCGGATATCTCGGGCGCGATCGAGCAGTACGTCGCGACGTTCTCCGCCGACCCCTCACGCGAAGAAATCGGCATCGTCTCCGATACCGGTGACGGCATCGCCCACGTCGAGGGTCTGCCCTCGGTCATGACCCAGGAGCTCCTCGAGTTCCCGGGCGGCGTGCTAGGCGTGGCGCTGAACCTGGACGAGCGCAGCGTCGGCACCGTTATCCTCGGCGACTTCCACGGCATCGAAGAGGGCCAGCAGGTCAAGCGCACCGGCGAGGTGCTGTCGGTACCGGTGGGCGACGCCTTCCTGGGCCGCGTCATCAACCCGCTCGGCCAGCCGATCGACGGCCGCGGCGACATCGAGGCCGAGACCAACCGTGCCCTCGAGCTCCAGGCCGCGAGTGTGGTGGAGCGTCAAAGTGTTTCGGAGCCACTGCAGACCGGCATCAAGGCCATCGACTCGCAGACCCCGATTGGCCGCGGCCAGCGCCAGCTGATCATTGGCGACCGCAAGACCGGCAAGACCGCCGTCTGCGTTGACACGATCCTGAACCAGAAGCAGGCCTGGGAGACCGGTGACCCGGAGCAGCAGGTGCGCTGCATCTATGTCGCCGTCGGCCAGAAGGGTTCGACCATTGCTGCGGTGCGCCGCACCCTGGACGAGGCGGGCGCCCTCGAGTACACCACCATCGTCGCGGCCCCGGCCTCCGATGCAGCCGGCTTCAAGTGGCTTGCGCCGTACACCGGTTCGGCCCTTGGACAGCACTGGATGTACCAGGGCAAGCACGTCCTGATCGTGTTCGACGACCTGACCAAGCAGGCCGAGGCCTACCGCGCCATCTCGCTGCTGCTGCGCCGCCCGCCGGGCCGCGAGGCATACCCGGGTGACGTCTTCTACCTGCACTCGCGGCTGCTGGAGCGTTGTGCAAAGCTTTCCGACGCGCTGGGTGCCGGCTCGCTGACCGGTCTGCCGATCATCGAGACCAAGGCCAATGACATCTCGGCCTACATCCCGACCAACGTCATCTCCATCACCGACGGGCAGTGCTTCCTGCAGACCGACCTGTTCAACCAGGGCGTGCGCCCGGCCATCAACGTTGGTGTGTCGGTGTCCCGCGTGGGTGGTGCCGCACAGATCAAGGCCATGAAAGAAGTGGCCGGCTCGCTCCGCTTGGAGCTCTCGCAGTACCGCGAGCTGGAGGCCTTCGCGGCCTTCGCTTCCGATCTGGATGCCACCTCGAAGGCTCAGCTGGAGCGCGGTGCCCGCCTGGTCGAGCTGCTCAAGCAGTCGCAGAACTCGCCGTACCCGGTCGAGGAGCAGGTCGTCGCGATCTACCTGGGCACCGGTGGACACCTCGACTCGGTGCCTGTCGGTGACGTGATCCGTTTCGAGCGGGAGTTCCTGGACCACGTGCGCGGCTCCCACGCCGACATCCTGGCCGACATCAAGGGGACCAAGAAGTTCTCCGAGGACACCGAGACCAAGCTCACCGCCGCGATCAATGCCTTCAAGAAGAGCTTTGCCGCCACTGACGGCAGCTCGGTGGAGGTCAACGGCAAGGACTCGGGCGCGGCTCCTCTCGACGAGTCCGAGGTTGGCCAAGAGACCGTCCAGGTCCGCAAGCCGGCTCCGGCAAAAGCCAAGTAGAAGTAGGCATCTCGCTATGGCTGCACAAATCCGAGAACTGCGCCGGCGGATCAAATCCGCTGGGTCGATCAAGAAGATCACCAAGGCGCAAGAGCTGATCGCGACGTCACGCATCTCCAAGGCGCAGGCCCGCGTCGTGGCGGCGCGCCCATACGCGACCGAGATCACCAATGTGCTGACCGCGCTGGCCGACGACGCTGCGCTGGATCATCCGTTGCTGGTTGAGCGGGCCGAGCCGAAACGGGCCGGTGTACTTATCGTCTCGTCGGACCGTGGTCTCTGCGGCGGCTACAACGCCAACGTGCTGCGCACTGCCGAAGAACTGTTCGCTTTGTTGCGCGAGCAGGGCAAGACTCCGGTCGTGTACGTGGTCGGGCGTAAGGCGCTGAACTTCTACAAGTTCCGTGGCCGCAAGGTAACCCAGTCCTGGACCGGATTCTCCGAGCGGCCTGAGTACGCGCACGCCCAGGAAATCGCGGGCGTACTGGTGGACGCGTTCCTGTCCGGCGCGGACGATGATGGCGATGACCCGGGTGCCGACGGCATTCTGGGCGTGGATGAGCTGCACATCGTCTACACCGAGTTCAAGTCGATGCTGACGCAGTCGGCTGCGGCTAAGCGGATCGCGCCGATGGAGGTCGAGTACGTCGGCGAGTCCGCCGGACCGACCACTCAGTACTCGTTCGAGCCTGACGCCACAACGCTTTTCGCGTCGCTGCTGCCTCGTTACCTGGCTACCCGGGTGTACGCGGCGCTGCTGGAGGCGGCAGCCTCGGAGTCGGCATCCCGCCGACGTGCCATGAAGGCGGCCACGGATAACGCCGATGAGCTCATCAAGGGGCTCACCCTGGAAGCCAACCGTGCTCGCCAGGCCCAGATCACCCAAGAAATCAGTGAAATCGTCGGCGGCGTGGACGCGCTTGCCTCGGCCGCCGCAAGCGAACATTAGGAAGAGACGAGTAGATGACCGCTTCAACTGCTAACAAGACCGTCGGGCGAGTTGTTCGCGTTACCGGCCCGGTCGTTGACGTGGAGTTCCCGCGTGACGCCGTGCCGCCGCTCTTCTCCGCCCTTAATGCCGAGATCACTTACGAGGCAATGGCCAAGACGCTGACCCTCGAGGTGGCGCAGCATCTGGGTGACAACCTGGTGCGCACCGTGTCCATGCAGCCGACCGATGGTCTGGTGCGTGGCGTGGACGTCACCAACACCGGCAACACCATCGCGGTGCCCGTCGGTGACGGCGTCAAGGGCCACGTCTTCAACGCCCTGGGCAACTGCCTCGACGAGCCTGGCTACGGCAGCGACTTCGAGAAGTGGTCGATCCACCGCAAGCCGCCGGCCTTCGATCAGCTTGAGCCGCGTACCGAGATGCTTGAGACCGGTTTGAAGGTCGTTGACCTGCTGACCCCCTACGTGCGTGGTGGCAAGATCGCCCTCTTCGGTGGTGCCGGTGTCGGTAAGACCGTTCTTATCCAGGAGATGATCAACCGCATCGCCCGGAACTTCGGTGGTACTTCGGTATTCGCCGGCGTGGGTGAGCGCACCCGTGAAGGTAACGACCTCTGGGTCGAGCTCGCCGACGCCAACGTGCTGAAGGACACCGCCTTGGTGTTCGGCCAGATGGACGAGCCGCCCGGCACGCGTATGCGCGTCGCCCTGTCGGCGTTGACGATGGCGGAGTACTTCCGCGACGAGCAGGGCCAGGACGTGCTGCTGTTCATCGACAACATCTTCCGGTTCACCCAGGCCGGCTCGGAGGTGTCGACCCTGCTGGGCCGCATGCCTTCTGCGGTGGGTTACCAGCCGACACTGGCCGATGAGATGGGCGAGCTGCAGGAGCGCATCACCTCGACCCGGGGTCGCTCGATCACCTCGATGCAGGCCGTCTACGTGCCCGCCGACGACTACACCGACCCCGCACCCGCGACCACGTTCGCGCACCTGGATGCCACCACCGAGCTGTCTCGTGCGGTGTTCTCCAAGGGCATCTTCCCGGCCGTGGACCCGTTGGCTTCGTCGTCGACGATTCTGCTGCCGTCCGTGGTGGGCGACGAGCACTACCGGGTTGCGCAGGAAGTCATCCGCGTCCTGCAGCGTTACCAGGACCTGCAGGACATCATCGCGATCCTCGGTATCGACGAGCTGTCGGAAGAGGACAAGCAGCTGGTGGGCCGCGCACGTCGTATCGAGCGCTTCCTGAGCCAGAACATGATGGCTGCCGAGCAGTTCACCGGCCAGCCCGGCTCGACCGTGCCGCTCAAGGAGACCATCGAGGCCTTCGACAAGCTCACCAAGGGCGAGTTCGATCACCTGCCCGAGCAGGCGTTCTTCCTCATCGGTGGCCTCGACGATTTGGCCAAGAAGGCCGAAAGCCTCGGCGCCAAGCTGTAGTTCGTCACTAGCTATCTTCAAGGAGGTGCACTGAATGTCCGAGATTGACGTCGAGATTGTCGCCGTCGAGCGCGAGATCTGGTCGGGTAAGGCCACGTTCGTCTTTACCCGCACGACCTCCGGTGAAATCGGCATCCTGCCGCACCACATTCCGTTGGTGGCGCAGCTGGTGGACGATGCAGCGGTGAAGATCGAGCGCGAGGGTGCTGACGACCTGTGGTGGGCGATCGACGGGGGATTCCTCTCGATCACCGATACCAAGGTGAGCATCTTGGTTGAGTCTGCGCAGCCACGCGCTGATATCGACGAGTCAAAGGCCAAGACCGATTCCGGTTCGGAGGATCCACGGGTAGCGGCGCAGGGACGCGCGCGCCTGCGGGCCCTCGGCCAGACGGTTTAGCGTTAGCCACACGGCCTAACCGCCCTGAAATAAGCACTAAGGAAGCCGCTTTTGAGCGTGACGGCGATGATCGAGATATCGGTCATCGCCGTCCTTGCTTTGGCGGTAGCTGCGTTGAGCTTTCGTCTGCTCAAGTTGCGGCAAGGGGGGACCGCCGCGCTCCTGCGGGATCTACTCGACACGGGGGAGGGCCGCTGGCGTCACGGCGTCATGCGGTACCGCGAATCCGAGGCGGAGTTCTATCGGCTGTCCAGCATTCGGCTGTGGCCGGATCGCCGGCTGTCGCGGCGCGACCTCGAGATCGTTGATCGCCGGATTCCACGCGGCGACGAATATGACATCATGACCGCCGAGATCGTGGTGCTGCAGCTGCGCGACGGAGGACGTGAATACGAAATGGCGCTGGACCGCGGTGCATTGACTGCATTCATGTCGTGGGTGGAGTCCCGACCCTCGCGGCGTGCCGAACGCCGCACCCGCTAGCCGATCGTGCGCACCCGCTAGGCGGGTTGCGCGGGTCCGCCGGGCTTCCAGAGCGTGTCCTTGCCGTCGTTGGCGACTCGCGACAGGATGAACAGCAGATCCGAGAGCCGATTCAGATACTTGGCTGTCAGCACATTGGTGTCGTCCGGGTAGGCGTCAATGGCCGCCCAGGCCGACCGTTCCGCCCGGCGCACCACCGTTCGTGCCACGTGCAACAACGCCGAGAGCGGCGTACCACCTGGCAGTACAAAGGAATTCAGTTTCGGAAGATCCGCGTTGTACTCGTCACACCAGCCCTCGATGCGGTCGACGTATGGCTGGGTGATGCGCAGCGGGGGATAGTCGGGATCGGGCACTACCGGAGTCGACAGGTCCGCTCCCGCGTCGAACAAATCGTTCTGGATCTGCAGGAGCACGGAGGTGAGTGCAGCTGTGGGTGTACCCAGTACGACGGCGACACCGATGGAGGCGTTGGCCTCGTCGCAGTCGGCGTATGCGATCAGCCGCGGGTCGCTCTTCGGAACGCGCGAGAAGTCGCTCAGACCCGTGGTGCCGTCATCCCCGGTGCGGGTATAGATGCGGGTGAGATGCACGCCACTTGATGAGCCTCGCCCACGCTCGGAGTCCGTCTCGCTTGTGCGGGCTTCATCGGTCTCGTCGCCTCTTCGCGCAAGCGGCTCATCTGTCATGGCTTGAAACGTTACCCGGCTACGCTGTCGGGCGTGAGCGAGCATTTCTTGGTGACCGGCGGCGCCCGGCTTACTGGTCAGGTGGCGGTTACCGGTGCCAAGAACAGTGTGCTCAAGCTGATGGCGGCCACGCTGCTGGCGGAGGGGACCAGCACGATCACCAACTGCCCGGACATCTTGGATGTGCCGCTGATGGCCGAGGTGCTGCGAGGATTGGGTGCGACGGTAGAGCTAGCAGGCGATGTCGTCACGATCACCTCGCCGGATGAACCCAAGTACGACGCCGACTTCGCGGCGGTGCGGCAATTTCGGGCGTCGGTCTGTGTCTTAGGCCCCCTGGTGGGACGGTGCCGACGGGCCAAGGTGGCCCTCCCTGGCGGTGACGCCATCGGGTCGCGCCCGCTCGACATGCACCAGGCGGGCCTGCGCCAGCTCGGCGCGGAGTGCACCATAGAACACGGTTGCGTGGTCGCAGAGGCAAAGTCGTTGCACGGCGCTGATATTCAGCTCGAGTTCCCGTCGGTGGGTGCTACCGAGAACATCTTGATGGCGGCGGTACTCGCGGACGGTGTGACCACGATCCACAACGCGGCGCGCGAGCCCGACGTGGTGGACCTGTGCACGATGTTGGTTCAGATGGGCGCGCAGATCGAGGGGGCGGGCACGTCGACGCTTACGGTGACTGGCGTTCCGAAGCTTCATCCCACCGAACATCGCGTCATCGGCGACCGAATCGTTGCTGCCACTTGGGGTCTCGCTGCCGCGATAACCCGAGGCGACGTTACGGTCACGGGAGTAGACCCGGAGCACCTGCAGCTGGTGTTGCATAAACTGCATGACGCAGGGGCCACAGTTACGCAGGACGACAACGGATTTCGTGTGGTTCAGTATGAGCGCCCCAAAGCGATCAACGTGGCCACGCTGCCGTTCCCAGGATTTCCAACTGACTTGCAGCCCATGGCAATTGGGCTCGCGGCGATAGCCGACGGCACCTCAGTGATTACCGAGAATGTCTTCGAGGCCCGATTCCGCTTTGTCGAGGAGATGATGCGGCTGGGCGCGGATGCGCGGACCGACGGGCATCACGCCGTGGTGCGCGGTATCCGGCAGTTATCCAGCGCTCCTGTGTGGTCATCGGATATTCGGGCCGGCGCGGGACTCGTGCTCGCCGGGTTGGTGGCGGATGGCGTCACCGAGGTATACGATGTCTTTCATATCGACCGCGGTTACCCGTTGTTCGTGGAGAACCTCCAGAGCTTGGGTGCTGAAGTCGAGCGGGTCAGCTAGCGCTGACCGACCCCGAACCCCGAAGTTGACCAGGTTCATTGGACTTGGTACAGTGGTGGGGTTGCCCTGAAGAGCGAAGGCCGGGACAAGGAAGCGATTCCAAAATTCCGGTCTGGGTTGGTGCGCAGTTGACCAGCCCGCAACCCGGAGTTTGACTCAAGTTCATCAAACTTGATAAGGTTCCCGGGCCGCTTAGAAGGGTGAAAGCCGAAATAGAAGAAGAAATTCAGATATCTCGGCGATCGGATGGTGAGCAGGTGACCAGCCAAAACCGGGAATTTGACTCAAATTCACTGAATTTGATACGGTTTCCAAGTCGCCCGAAAGAGCGAAAGTCGGAATTCAGGAAGAAATTCCAGAATGTCGGCGATCGGATGGTGAGCAGGTGACCAGCCAAAACCGGGAATTTGACTCAAATTCACTGAATTTGATACGGTTTCCAAGTCGCCCGAAAGAGCGAAAGTCGGAATTCAGGAAGAAATTCCAGAATGTCGGCGATCGGATGGTGAGCAAGTGACCAGCCAAAACCGGGAATTTGACTCAAGTTCACCGAACTTGATACGCTTTCCAAGCCGCTGAAGAGCGGAGGTGAGAATAAAGGAAGTAATTCCCGAATTCATAGCCACTAAAAATAAAATGTGTTGTTTGAGAACTCAATAGTGTGTCAGTGTTTATTTTTTAACAATTCTTTTGACAGTTGTTTTGTCGGGGTTAAATTTTAATTGGAGAGTTTGATCCTGGCTCAGGACGAACGCTGGCGGCGTGCTTAACACATGCAAGTCGAACGGAAAGGCCCTTCGGGGTACTCGAGTGGCGAACGGGTGAGTAACACGTGGGCGATCTGCCCCGCACTTTGGGATAAGCCCGGGAAACTGGGTCTAATACCGAATAGGACCACGTGCTTCATGGCGCGTGGTGGAAAGCTTTTGCGGTGTGGGATGAGCCCGCGGCCTATCAGCTTGTTGGTGAGGTAATAGCTCACCAAGGCGACGACGGGTAGCCGGCCTGAGAGGGTGACCGGCCACACTGGGACTGAGATACGGCCCAGACTCCTACGGGAGGCAGCAGTGGGGAATATTGCACAATGGGCGCAAGCCTGATGCAGCGACGCCGCGTGAGGGATGACGGCCTTCGGGTTGTAAACCTCTTTCAGTAGGGACGAAGCGAAAGTGACGGTACCTACAGAAGAAGGACCGGCCAACTACGTGCCAGCAGCCGCGGTAATACGTAGGGTCCGAGCGTTGTCCGGAATTACTGGGCGTAAAGAGCTCGTAGGTGGTTTGTCACGTTGTCCGTGAAAACTCACAGCTTAACTGTGGGCGTGCGGGCGATACGGGCAGACTAGAGTACTGCAGGGGAGACTGGAATTCCTGGTGTAGCGGTGGAATGCGCAGATATCAGGAGGAACACCGGTGGCGAAGGCGGGTCTCTGGGCAGTAACTGACGCTGAGGAGCGAAAGCGTGGGTAGCGAACAGGATTAGATACCCTGGTAGTCCACGCCGTAAACGGTGGGTACTAGGTGTGGGTTTCCTTCCTTGGGATCCGTGCCGTAGCTAACGCATTAAGTACCCCGCCTGGGGAGTACGGTCGCAAGACTAAAACTCAAAGGAATTGACGGGGGCCCGCACAAGCGGCGGAGCATGTGGATTAATTCGATGCAACGCGAAGAACCTTACCTGGGTTTGACATGCATAGGACGTATCTAGAGATAGGTATTCCCTTGTGGCCTATGTGCAGGTGGTGCATGGCTGTCGTCAGCTCGTGTCGTGAGATGTTGGGTTAAGTCCCGCAACGAGCGCAACCCTTGTCCTATGTTGCCAGCGGGTAAAGCCGGGGACTCGTAGGAGACTGCCGGGGTCAACTCGGAGGAAGGTGGGGATGACGTCAAGTCATCATGCCCCTTATGTCCAGGGCTTCACACATGCTACAATGGCCAGTACAGAGGGCTGCGAAGCCGCAAGGTGGAGCGAATCCCTTAAAGCTGGTCTCAGTTCGGATTGGGGTCTGCAACTCGACCCCATGAAGTCGGAGTCGCTAGTAATCGCAGATCAGCAACGCTGCGGTGAATACGTTCCCGGGCCTTGTACACACCGCCCGTCACGTCATGAAAGTCGGTAACACCCGAAGCCAGTGGCCTAACCTTTTGGAGGGAGCTGTCGAAGGTGGGATCGGCGATTGGGACGAAGTCGTAACAAGGTAGCCGTACCGGAAGGTGCGGCTGGATCACCTCCTTTCTAAGGAGCACCATTCCCAGCCGAATGAGCTTGGGAACATAAAGCGGGTTTCTGTAGTGGTTACCTGCTTGGTGAATATGTTTTGTAAATCCTGTCCACCGTGTGGATAGGTAGTCGGCAAAACGTCGAACTGTCATGAGAATTGAAACGCTGGCACACTGTTGGGTCCTGAGGCAACACATTGTGTTGTCACCCTGCTTGGTGGTGGGGTGTGGTCCTTGACTTATGGATAGTGGTTGCGAGCATCTAACAAGCCTCGCTCGTTTACGAGTGAGGCTAGTTTTTGCAATTTTATTAGCTAAGTTCTTAAGGGCGCATGGTGAATGCCTTGGCACTAGAAGCCGATGAAGGACGTAGGAGGCTGCGATAAGCCTCGGGGAGCTGCCAACCGAGCTTTGATCCGAGGATGTCCGAATGGGGAAACCCAGCACGAGTGATGTCGTGTTACCCACTGCTGAATATATAGGCTTTGGGAGGAAACGCGGGGAAGTGAAACATCTCAGTACCCGTAGGAAGAGAAAACAACCGTGATTCCGTGAGTAGTGGCGAGCGAAAGCGGAAGATGGCTAAACCGCATGCATGTGATACCTGGTAGGGGTTGTGTGTGCGGGGTTGTGGGAGTAATACGTGTCGGCTCTACCAGGCCGGCGGACAGTAAAAAAGTGTCGTGATTAGTGGAAGTGGTCTGGAACGGCCTGCCGCAGACGGTGAAAGCCCGGTACGCGAAAATCCGACGCCTGTCTTGTGTTATTTCCCGAGTAGCAGCGGGCTCGTGGAATCTGCTGTGAATCTGCCGGGACCACCCGGTAAGCCTAAATACTCTCTAGTGACCGATAGCGGATTAGTACCGTGAGGGAATGGTGAAAAGTACCCCGGGAGGGGAGTGAAATAGTACCTGAAACCATGTGCCTACAATCCGTCAAAGCCCCCTCGTGGGGTGATGGCGTGCCTTTTGAAGAATGAGCCTGCGAGTCAGGGACACGTCGCGAGGTTAACCCGTGTGGGGTAGCCGTAGCGAAAGCGAGTCTGAATAGGGCGCCCATAGTGGCGTGTTCTGGACCCGAAGCGGAGTGATCTACCCATGGCCAGGGTGAAGCGGCGGTAAGACGCCGTGGAGGCCCGAACCCACTTAGGTTGAAGACTGAGGGGATGAGTTGTGGGTAGGGGTGAAAGGCCAATCAAACTCCGTGATAGCTGGTTCTCCCCGAAATGCATTTAGGTGCAGCGTCGCGTGTTTCTTGTTGGAGGTAGAGCTACTGGATGGCCAATGGGCCCTAAAAGGTTACTGACGTCAGCCAAACTCCGAATGCCAATAAGTTAGAGCGCGGCAGTGAGACGGCGGGGGAGAAGCTCCGTACGTCGAGAGGGAAACAGCCCAGATCGCCGGCTAAGGCCCCTAAGCGTGTACTAAGTGGAAAAGGATGTGCAGTCGCAAAGACAACCAGGAGGTTGGCTTAGAAGCAGCCACCCTTGAAAGAGTGCGTAATAGCTCACTGGTCAAGTGATTGTGCGCCGACAATGTAGCGGGGCTCAAGTACACCGCCGAAGCCGCGGCATTCATGCAATACATTCCCTTCGGGGCAGTGGCATGGATGGGTAGGGGAGCGTCCTGCACCCATTGAAGCTGCGAAGTGATTCAGCAGTGGAGGGTGCGGGAGTGAGAATGCAGGCATGAGTAGCGACAGGCAAGTGAGAAACTTGCCCGCCGAATGACCAAGGGTTCCTGGGCCAGGCTAGTCCTCCCAGGGTAAGTCGGGACCTAAGGCGAGGCCGACAGGCGTAGTCGATGGACAACGGGTTGATATTCCCGTACCCGTGTGTGCGCGCCCATGATGAATCATTGGTACTAACCGCCCAAAAGGTTCTAGATCAATCTCTTCGGAGTGCGACGTGAATCCGCTGCGTGGGACCTTCAGTGGTAGTAGTCAAGCGATGGGGTGACGCAGGAAGGTAGCTGTACCGGTTAGTGGTTATACCGGAGCAAGCCCGTAGGGCGACATCTAGGTAAATCCGGATGTCATAAGCCTGAGAGGTGACGCATAGCCGATTGAGGCGAATTCAGTGATCCTATGCTGCCAAGAAAAGCCTCTAGTGAGTTCACACACGGCCCGTACCCCAAACCAACACAGGTGGTCAGGTAGAGAATACTAAGGCGTACGAGATAACTATGGTTAAGGAACTCGGCAAAATACCCCCGTAACTTCGGGAGAAGGGGGACCTCGCTTGGTGACCGGACTTGCTCCGTGAGCTGAACGAGGTCGCAGAGACCAGTGAGAAGCGACTGTTTACTAAAAACACAGGTCCGTGCGAAGTCGCAAGACGATGTATACGGACTGACGCCTGCCCGGTGCTGGAAGGTTAAGAGGACCCGTTAACCCTTGGGTGAAGCGGAGAATTTAAGCCCCAGTAAACGGCGGTGGTAACTATAACCATCCTAAGGTAGCGAAATTCCTTGTCGGGTAAGTTCCGACCTGCACGAATGGCGTAACGACTTCTCAACTGTCTCAACCATAGACTCGGCGAAATTGCACTACGAGTAAAGATGCTCGTTACGCGCGGCAGGACGAAAAGACCCCGGGACCTTCACTATAGCTTGGTATTGGCGTTTGGTTCGGTTTGTGTAGGATAGGTGGGAGACTTTGAAGCAGGCACGCCAGTGTTTGTGGAGTCAACGTTGAAATACCACTCTGATCGTATTGAACCTCTAACCTCGGACCGTATATCCGGTCCAGGGACAGTGCCTGGTGGGTAGTTTAACTGGGGCGGTTGCCTCCTAAAATGTAACGGAGGCGCCCAAAGGTTCCCTCAACCTGGACGGCAATCAGGTGTTGAGTGCAAGTGCACAAGGGAGCTTGACTGCGAGACCTACAAGTCGAGCAGGGACGAAAGTCGGGACTAGTGATCCGGCACCTCTGAGTGGAAGGGGTGTCGCTCAACGGATAAAAGGTACCCCGGGGATAACAGGCTGATCTTCCCCAAGAGTCCATATCGACGGGATGGTTTGGCACCTCGATGTCGGCTCGTCGCATCCTGGGGCTGGAGCAGGTCCCAAGGGTTGGGCTGTTCGCCCATTAAAGCGGCACGCGAGCTGGGTTTAGAACGTCGTGAGACAGTTCGGTCTCTATCCGCCGCGCGCGTCAGAAATTTGAGGAAACCTGTCCCTAGTACGAGAGGACCGGGACGGACGAACCTCTGGTGTACCAGTTGTTCCACCAGGAGCACGGCTGGATAGCTACGTTCGGACAGGATAACCGCTGAAAGCATCTAAGCGGGAAACCTATTCCAAGACCAGATTTCTCACCCTTTTAGAGGGATAAGGCCACCCACAGACTATGGGTTCAATAGGCCAGACCTGTAAGCGTAGTAATACGTTCAGGGAACTGGCACTAATCGGCCGAAAACTTACTAATAAAACCGCAACCACTATTCGTCGTCATTTTGACGATCGCACTCCACCACCAGATAACTTTGTGTGTTATTCACACAATTAGAGTTACGGCGGCCACAGCGAGAGGGAAACGCCCGGTCCCATTCCGAACCCGGAAGCTAAGCCTCTCAGCGCCGATGGTACTGTTCTTAACACGGAACGGAAGAGTAGGACACCGCCGAACATAAATTGGAAATACCCCCCAGGAAACTGGGGGGTATTTTCATTTGTGCTGATAGATTTCTGCAGGTGTTCAAGGGCCGCCTGCGTCTGAAGCCCGCCGCGACAATCGTCGGCACTGTCGTGTTGGTACTGGTGATTTACGTGGGATTTCTCGTGGTGTACCGCATGCTGAACCAGTCGCTACCACCGTCACCCGACGCGGATTTGTCGAGGGATAACGAGACAGTGGTCGTGATCGACCTCCAAGATCTTCGTACCGTGAATAACCGGCTGGATGCCGAGGTGGTGGTGCTACCTGCGGACTCGTTGGTCGACGAGGATGGCCTGCTGAGTTCGGACGTAGCAGTGCGGCTGGTGTCCTCATTGGATTTTGGCGAGCGACATTTTGCGCGTGGCACCATCCCAGCAGCGACCGACGACACGTTGGTTGCGGCAGGCGATGCGCAGATCTGGCCCTTCGACGTGTACACCACTGGACACCTGCGGGCGGAAGTATTGGCGGGCAGTGGACCGGCGCGTCATCGGGTCCCGGCGCGCATCGAAGTAATCGGCAGTCTGGGCGGTTGGAAGGTTGCCCGGGACATGTCGACCGCATCCGACGGACACGAAGAAACCGTAGTGACGCTCAAACGCGCGCGCGGCACGCTGGCATTCGATGTGGGCATCTGCTTGGTGCTGATTACCCTGCCGGCCATGGCCTTGTTTGTCGCCATCGAAACCGTAAGGGGCGTTAAGAGATTCCATCCGCCGCTGACAACGTGGTTCGGAACCATGCTGTTCGCGATAGTTCCGCTACGGAACATCCTGCCCGGCGCACCGCCGCCGGGCGCCTGGATTGATCAGGCCCTCGTGCTATGGGTGCTCGTCGCGCTGGTGGTGGCGATGGTGCTCTATGTCGAAGCTTGGTGGAAGCAGTCGGATTGAGACGCCTCGGTTAGACCGGTACCGCAAGTTCTGTGGGCTCGGCGCGGCCCCGCAGAGTCACGGTATCGCCCGAACGCCAATGCAAGGCCTCGCGATGGTGTGCGCGCAGCACGGTGTCGAGGGAGGCGACCAACTGCCCCGGCACGGTCTTGGACAACTCGCAGAGCCGTGCGGCCTCGTTGACTGGGTCGCCGATGACGGTGTATTCAAATCGGTCGTGTGCGCCGACGTTTCCGGCCACCGCCTGCCCTGAGGCAACGCCGATGCCGGCCTGACATTCGGGGACCTCGGCGCGGAGGCGGCGGGCAATGGCCCGTGCGGCCGCCAGGGCTTGGCTCTCGGGACGGTCCTGCCGGACCGGCGCTCCGAACACCGCGAGGGTGGCATCGCCCTCGAACTTATTGACCATGCCCTCATACCGGTCGATCTCTTCGACGACGACGGTGAAGAACCTGTTGAGCAGTTCGACCACCTCGATGGCGGGTCGAGTGGCCGCCAGCTTGGTGGATCCGACGATATCGGCGAAAAGCACCGCGACATGGCGCTCTTCGCCGCCGAGTTCGGGCTGTTGCAGTTCGGCGGCCGCGGCGACCTCCCGTCCTACGTGCTTGCCGAAGAGGTCGCGAACCCGTTCGCGCTCGCGAAGTCCCTCCACCATCGTGTTGAAACCTGCCTGCAGCTCGCCGAGCTCGGTGCCGTCGTAGACGACGAGGTTGATGTCCAGATCATTCTGTTCCACGCGTTTGAGCGCGGCCTGTACTTCCTTGACCGGCGTTGCCGTCATCCATGATGCGATCCACATCAAGATGAGGCCGAAGAGCACGGGAAACGAGGACAGGATGATGACCGCGACCGCGAGCTGGTCCATGGTGAAGTTACGAAAGACTAGTGCGCCCAAAGCTGCGAGCATGATGCCAGCCGCTGGAACTCCCGAGCCCAGCATCCACGCCAGCATGGTGCGCATCATGATCCCCGAGATGAGTCGGCGTTTACGCGGTCCCGCCTCGAGGGCGCGAGCCGCCACGGGTCGCATGGCGAATTCGGTGAACAGGTAATTGGCGGCGCACACCACGATCCCGCTGAACCCCACCGCGAAGAAGATCTTCGGGATGTACATCGGATTCTGAAGCCCGTACAACGTCGTGAACAAGGCGGTCGCGCACGCCCAGAGAATCCCTTCGACGACTGTCAGCCGCCAGGGCACCGCGAAGGTGGCGCGCTGCTCGGCCTTCGTTGGTGGGCGCTCATCCATGGCCCAGCGCACCACCTTGAAGATCCGGCGGGTTCCCCAGTACGCGCCGATCAAGACGGCGAGTGTCACGTAGACCGGCACCACAACGAAGTTGATCCACCACGGCGCGTCGAAGATGTTGGGGTCGGGTATCGCGACGAGGACCAGCAAGATGATGACCCCGACGCCAATGAGGTTGGCGGCCACCACGAACACTGTGAGGATCAACTGAATACGGACTCGCTGAACCAACGCGCTTTGGTCGTAGCGACCGAGCAGCCACGAACCGTACCCGTCGCCGGCCTCGAGCCGCCCGGTCTGACCGGTAACCGCGGCGAGGGCGCTGCCCACTCGCCGCGACAAGGCACGCATTGACTCGTTAGCCATAGTTGTGGTCAGCCTAACGCCCGTTAGAGTGGGCCGGTGCGTCTCGTCGTAGCCCAATGCACGGTTGATTATGTCGGCCGGCTTACCGCCCACCTTCCCTCCGCCAAACGGCTCCTGCTCATTAAGGCAGACGGCTCGGTGAGCGTGCATGCCGACGATCGTGCGTACAAGCCGCTCAACTGGATGAGTCCGCCCTGCTGGCTGACCGAAGAAGCCGGTGAGAGCACCGTGTGGGTGGTGGAGAACAAGACCGGTGAGCAGCTACGGATCACGATCGAGAACATCGAGCATGACTCCGCCCATGAGCTCGGGGTAGACCCGGGCCTCGTCAAGGATGGCGTCGAGGCGCATCTGCAGGAGTTGCTCGCCGAGCATGTCGCGCTGCTAGGTGACGGCTACACCCTGGTGCGCCGCGAGTACATGACACCGATCGGACCGGTGGATCTACTCTGCCGGGACGCGGACGGGGCGACGGTTGCGGTGGAGATTAAGCGTCGCGGTGAGATCGATGGCGTTGAACAGTTGACCCGTTACCTCGAACTGCTCAACCGGGATACCACGCTGGCGCCGGTCGCCGGTGTCTTTGCGGCGCAACAGATCAAGCCGCAGGCCCGGACGCTTGCGGAAGATCGTGGAATCCGTTGTCTCACACTGGACTACGACGCGATGCGGGGAATGGACTCGAAAGAGTTCCGGCTGTTCTGACGTGGTTCGTCAGGGCAAGCACAGCAAGCGCCGTCCTTCGCGGGGTCGAGATGTCCCGGCGGGGCTGTCGATCGGCGGTGATCACGTAGAGCAGGGCGCGGACGGCCTCGACTATTTGGTGCGTCGCATCGCCGGGGCGCGCGCGGTCAAGGTTTACCGTTGTCCGGGATGTGATCACGAGATCGCGGTCGGGATCGCACACGTGGTGGTGTGGCCCGCGGCAGAGGGTCGCGACGGGGGAGTGGAAGACCGCCGACACTGGCATACGTCGTGCTGGACCAATCGGGGTAATCGCGGTCCGACCCGCAAGTGGAGTTAGTGGGACTGCGTCGGCTGGACGAGCTCGATGAGCACGCCGCCAGTGTCCTTGGGGTGCAGGAAGTTGATGCGTGAGTTCGCGGTGCCGATGCGTGGCTCCTCGTAGAGCGCACGGACTCCTGCGGCGCGCAGCTGATCGGTCAGCGCGTCGATATCGGTGACGCGGTAGGCCAGCTGCTGCAGTCCTGGGCCCTTCTTATCCAAGAACTTGGCGATGGGCGAGGACTCGTTGAGCGGTGCCATCAGCTGGAGCTGTGCGCTACCGGGCTCAGCGCCGGGGAACGACAGCATCGCCTCGCGGACGCCTTGGCCCTCGTTGATCTCCTCGTGCACCAGGATCATGCCGAGGTGCTCGTGGTACCACTCGATCGCGACATCGAGATCTGCGACCGCGATACCGACGTGGTCGATACCGGTTACCAGCCCGGTCGATAAGATCGACGGGACATCAAGAGGAGACGACGTCGTCATAACGCAACGGTAACTCGCTGGCGAAAACGGCGTCCAATCGGGAAGTGCTAGGGAGAACTCGATGACCGCGACCAATAGATCCGTGATAGTTGCTGGAGCCCGTACGCCGGTTGGCCGGTTCCAGGGATCTTTGAAGGACTTCTCGGGCGCCCAGCTTGGCGGAATCGCGATCGCCGGCGCCCTGGCGAAGGCCGGCGTAGCCCCGGGCGCCGTCGACTACGTGATCATGGGGCAGGTGCTGACCGCCGGTGCCGGGCAGATCCCGGCGCGCCAGGCCGCGGTGGCCGGTGGGATTGGGATGGATGTTCCCGCGCTCACCATCAACAAGGTGTGCCTGTCGGGTGTGGACGCGATTGCCCTCGCTGACCAGCTGATTCGGGCCGGCGAGTTCGAGGTGGTGGTGGCCGGCGGGCAGGAGTCCATGACCAATGCCCCGCATCTGCTGCCCAAGAGCCGGTTCGGCTTCAAGTACGGCGACGTGACACTCGTCGATCACATGGCCTTCGACGGTCTGCACGACGCCTTCACCGACCAGGCGATGGGCATCCTCACCGAACAGCGCAATGTCTCCGACAAGTTCACCCGCGAGGAGCAGGACGAGTTCGCAGCGCGGTCGCACCAGAAGGCCGCCCGGGCCTGGAAGGACGGCGTCTTCGCCGATGAGGTGGTCGCGGTGCAGATCCCGCAACGCAAGGGCGACCCGATCGAGTTCGCGGAGGACGAGGGCATCCGCGCGGACACCACGGCGGCCTCGCTGGCCGGGCTGCGTCCGGCGTTCAGTAAGGACGGCACCATTACGGCGGGGTCTTCGTCTCCGATCTCCGACGGCGCCTGCGCGGTCGTGGTGATGAGCAAGGAGCGCGCGGAGCGCGAGGGCCTGGAGTGGATTGCCGAGATCGGTGCACATGGCGTAGTCGCCGGGCCCGATTCCAGCCTGCAGCTACAGCCGGCCAACGCCATTCGGAAGGCCTGTGAGCGCGAAGGGATTTCACCCGAGCAGCTTGACTTGGTCGAGATCAACGAGGCCTTCGCGCTGGTGGGTTTGGCCTCGATCAAGGACCTGGGCATCGACCCCGCGAAGGTCAACGTCAACGGTGGCGCGATCGCGATTGGTCACCCCATCGGGATGTCCGGTGCCCGGATCACGCTGCACCTGGCACAGGAGCTCAAGCGCCGCGGCGGCGGAATCGGTGTGGCCGCATTGTGCGGCGGCGGTGGTCAGGGTGACGCCCTGATCGTGCGGGTGTGATTTACGACGTGTTGTAGTAGGTCCGATGAAGTGTCGGGTCCCCATCGGGCAGACTGAGGGCATGAATCACTCTGTGGACCTGCGTACGACCGCGGGCCGGTTCAGGGCTGTCGCCGTGCTGGAGGCCGTCAGCTGGGCCGGTCTGCTGACCGGGATGTACTTCAAGTACGTGCCGGACCCGGGAAATGAGATCGGCGTGAAGATCTTCGGGATGGTCCACGGAATCCTGTTCCTGCTCTATCTGCTGGTGGGCATTCTTGCCGGGCGCGAATACCAGTGGAAGCCGCTCACATGGTTGCTCGCGTTGTTAGCGGGGATTGCCCCGCTATGCAGTGTGATCTTTGTCATATGGGCTGATAAGACGGGTAAATTGCCCGTCGCCGGGACCGCCCCCGCTGGTGGCACGGCGCCGTAGTGCGCAGGCCGCGGGCCGTGACAGACTGGGGAGCGTGACCCGACCACGTCCCGCGATGGCTGCCGGAATGTCCGGAGCCGTCGACCTCTCTGCACTTAAACAACGGGCGCAGGAACCCGCGACACCGCGTCAGCCCGCGGCCGGTGGTGACTGGACCGTCGAGGTGACCGAGGCGAACCTGGAAGCCGAGGTGTTGGCTCAGTCCAACCGCGTCCCGGTCATCGTGCTGCTGTGGTCACCGCGTAGCGAGGCATCCGCCACGCTTGCCGCCACGCTGGGCGACCTGGTCGCCGCGGACAGCGGCACGTGGGCTCTCGCGACGGTCAACGTCGATACCAACCCGCAGATCGCTCAGGTCTTCGGGGTACAGGCCATACCGACCGTGGTGGCCGTGGCCGGTGGCCGGCCCATCACCAGCTTCCAGGGACCGCAGCCGGCCGATCAACTACGGCGATGGCTCGATTCAATTCTCGACGCGGTCGCCGGCAAGTTGCCCGACGCGCAACCGCCTGAGGGCGAGGGCGGCGAAGAGTCCGAAGACAACACGCAGACGGACCCGGAGCTCGCCGCCGCGCGTGATGCCCTGGACTCCGGAGACTTCGAGGCGGCCCTTGCCGCCTATCAGGGCTTGTTGGACGGAGGCGCCACCGGTGTCGTGGCGGCCGAGGCCACAGCGTCGGTACGGCAGATCGGGTTCCTGGTCCGGGCGACCGCCCAGCCACAGGATGCGGCGCTGGTCGCCAACGCTGCGCCGACCGATATCGAGGCTGGACTGGCCGCCGCCGACGTGGACGTTCTGTCCCAGCAGCCGGATGCGGCGTTCGACAGGCTGGTTGCGCTCATTCGCGTCACCAGTGATGACGACCGGGCGAAGATTCGTGCCCGGCTACTGGAGCTATTCGAGCTCTTCGATCCCGCCGACCCCGCGGTGGTCGCGGGCCGGCGCAAGCTCGCCAACGCCCTGTTCTAGTAGATTTTTGGGCCGGGCCCAAAAAACTACGGGAAACGCTTGGCGCAGGTCTGGTCGTTGCCCAGCACACCGATCCGGTAGGCGTCGATCCGGGAGAAGCCGGCCGGCGCGGTCTCGCCCTTCACATCGCTGGAAGCCTTACCGCTGGAAAGCAATTCGGATACGGCCTCGTCGAGGTCGCCGCCGGACAGGATGACCGGCGAGCGCGGGGTGGCGATGCCCTTACCCGCGGCGCGTGAGCTGAAGTATCCCGTCAGGCAGGCCGTGCGCAGCCCCGTCATGATGCCTTCGAGTTCCAGCCCGGCGGCCTTCTCTGCCGCCAGTGCGTAGCGCGAGACAATCACACTGAATGCCGAATAGTCACCGTTGACCTGTGCGGAGAACAGCGCCCGCTCTGTCGACGGCGTCGCCATTTTCTGCAGGGCCTTGGGGTCCATCGCGATGGTGTTGTCCTTGGGGCAGTACGAGGCTGGTGCCGTGCCCGAACCATCGGAGCACTTTCCGTCGCCGTAGACGGCCTTGGGTGGGTTGTCCAGGGGGAAAACCTGCGCCGCCGCGGCTAGTACCGCATCGATGGTGTCCGGGTTGATGGGCCAGTTGTCGCCATTAGGGCCCACACCCAGGCCCTTCGGGAGCTCACCGCGGCGTTTGAGGATTTCGCGGGCGTCGATGCGTTTGCAGGCCATCGGACCGTCGGTAAACCCGAACTGGAACGCCGATACCCGCTCGAATGCCGAACCGTGGATGGCCCACTTCTTGCTGGTGTCGTTGTCGCGGATCGCGATCATCGCGGCCGTGACCTTGTTCAGCCCATCGGCGGTGTTCAGGGTGAATCGCGGCGAATCGCCGGCGGTCACCCAGTGCAGGTACGCCCCGGCGAAGCAGTCGGCCTGCTGCTCCTGGTTGAGGCCGATGAGGTACTCGACCTGGTCCTTGCTCATCTTCGGATCATCGATTGGATTGATGAGCTGGGCGTGGTACTGGATTGAGTGCCCATACTCGTGGGCCATGACGGTGTTCATGGCCATATCGCCCATCTGCTTGCGCAGGTAGGGGAACAGTTGACCGCGATCCCATGCGAATGAGTTGTCCGGGAAGCAGAATGCGGCGTTGATGAAGTCGTTCAGGTTGCCCCCGCAGAACTCGATGTCGCTGTTGTCTTTGCGGGAGTCGACGGAGATGAGCGTGGACACGGGGCGGAAGTTGGCGAAGGAATCACCATAGAACTGCGTCCAGAAGTCCTCGATATCGGCGAGCGAGACACGGACATAATTGTCGATCTCGCCGTTGTCGGTGTTCTCGATCTCGCGCTTGGGTACCTGTACGCCGGGTTTCATGCCCGACGGACCGTCGACCGCCGGCATCCCCGCCACACGCAGGGGATCGGCGTAGATCGACTGTGGTTGCCCACCGAGCGGACGACCACACGACGTGATCACCAACACCAGCCCCACAAGCAGTGCCATCCAGCGTTTGGACATCGAGCCACCCCTTAATACGCGTGTTTGCGTCTAGCGCATCCTAATGTTTTCTACAGGTCCTCCGGCACGGGTTCCAGCCAGATGGCCGCCGCCGGTGGCAATGCCAGCGTGGCGGAGGCCGGACGGCCGTGCCATGGGTTTGGCGAGGCGATGACCTCGCCAAGGTTCCCGACGCCGCTCCCGTGATACTGCAGGGCATCGGTGTTGATGACCTCACGCCAGCGTCCGGTGAGGGGCAAACCCACCCGGTAGCTGCCGTGTTCGACGCCCGCGAAATTGAATATGCATGCCAGCGTCGAGCCGTCGTCACCGAAGCGCAGGAAGCTCAGCACGTTGTTGGCCGAGTCGTTGGCATCGATCCACGAATAGCCTTGAGGCGCGGCGTCCTGTGACCACAACGCGCGCCGCTGCTGGTAAGCGGAGTTCAGATCGGAGACCAGCGCCGCGATTCCCGATGAGTACCCGTCCTCGCCCAGCTGGAACCAGTCCACGCCGCGCTCATCGGACCATTCGGCGCGCTGACCGAACTCCTGGCCCATGAAGAGCAGCTGTTTCCCGGGATGTGCCCACATGTACGCCAGCAGGCTGCGCAGCCCGGCGGCCTTGGCATGATCGTCACCCGGGATGCGGGTCCAGAGCGTGCCCTTGCCGTGTACCACCTCGTCATGACTGATGGGCAGCACGAAATTCTCGCTGAATGCGTACAGCATCGAGAAGGTCATCTCATGATGGTGGAAGCTGCGATGGATGGGATCACGCCCCAGGTAGCCCAGGGTGTCGTGCATCCAGCCCATGTTCCATTTCATGGAAAACCCAAGGCCGCCAAGGCTAGTGGCTCGGGTGACGCCTGGCCACGACGTGGATTCCTCGGCCACGGTCACGATCCCGGGATGCAGTTTGTGCACCGTGGCATTCATCTCCTGCAGGAACTGCACTGCTTCCAGATTCTCCCGCCCGCCGTGGATATTGGGCGTCCACCCGCCCGCGGGGCGCGAGTAATCCAGATAGAGCATCGACGCGACGGCGTCCACGCGCAGCCCGTCGATATGGAATTCGTCGAGCCAGAACAGGGCATTGGCAACCAGGAAGTTGCGTACCTCGGGGCGTCCGAAGTCGAAAACATATGTGCCCCAGTCGAGCTGCTCACCGCGGTGCGGATCGGCATGTTCGTACAGGGGCGTTCCGTCAAACCGGGCCAGCGCCCAGGCGTCCTTAGGGAAGTGGGCCGGTACCCAGTCGACGATGACGCCGATGCCGGCTCGGTGCAGGGCGTCGACCAAATACCGGAAGTCGTCGGGGGTGCCGAGTCGCGAGGTGGGGGCGTAGTAGGAGGTCACCTGGTAACCCCAGGATCCGCCAAAGGGATGTTCGGCCACCGGCAGCAGTTCGACGTGGGTGAATCCTTGTGCCAGTACGTATTCGGTAAGTTCGACGGCAAGCTCCCGATAAGACAGCCCGGGTCGCCAGGATGCCAGGTGCACCTCGTAGGTGCTCATCGGTTCGAACACCGGATTGCGCGAGGCGCGCTGGGCCATCCAGTCGCCGTCCTCCCAGGAGTACGACGATGTGGTGGCGCGCGAAGCGGTGGCCGGTGGCAGCTCGGTCGCGAAAGCGAACGGATCGGCGCGATCGGTCACCGACCCGTCGGCGCCGTGCACGCGGAATTTGTACAGCGCGCCGAGCGTCATACCCGGCCAAAACAGCTCCCACACGCCCGAAGATCCCAGGGTTCGCATGGGGGCGTCATTGCCGTTCCAGCCGTTGAAATCCCCGATTACCGAGACGCCGCGTGCATTGGGCGCCCATACCGCGAAGGAGATGCCGCTGACCTCGCCGTCCGCGGTGACGAACGAGCGTGGGTGCGCCCCAAGGATTTCCCACAGCCGTTCGTGACGGCCCTCGTTGAACAGGTGCAGGTCCACCTCGCCAAGCGTGGGCAGGAATCGGTAGGCATCGGCAATCACATGTGTCGTGCCGCCGTAATCGACGTCGAGGCGGTAGTCGAGAAGGTTCAGGAACGGCAGCGCGACGACGAACAGGCCCGATCCGAGGTCGGTCATCGGATGGACTTCCTCGCCCACCAAAGCGGTTACCGCATCGGCCCCGGGCTTGAACGCTCGAATGACCGTGTGTCCCTTACCGCCCGGATTCGGAAACTCGTGTGCGCCGAGGATCGAATGTGGGTTGTGATGGGTGCCCGCCATCAGTTCGGCGATTTCGGCGGCGTCCGGTTTCAGGAAGGTGGCGGGTGTAGTCACGGGCGGTACACCAGGTGCTCCCGGGCAGGCTCGCGTACCTGCGGCAGGTTGAGGATGTGCGCCACCGATCGAGAGGGGTCGAGCCGCACATAGTTGGCCTGCCCCCAGCGGTACTGCTCACTGGTGAGTTCGTCACGCACCCAAAAGGTCTCGTGCCAATCAAGGCCGAGGGCGGGTAGGTCGAGCCAGATCGTGCCGTCCTCGGGTCCGAACGGGTTGAGATTCACTACGACAAGCACCGCGTCACCGGTCACCGGGTCGAACTTGGAGTACGCCAGCAGGGCGTCGTTCTCAACGTGATGGAAGGTGATGTTGCGTAGCTGGTGCAGGGCCGGGTGTAGTCTGCGAATCTCGTTGAGCTGCGTGATGAATGGCTCCAATGATTCGCCGCGTGCTGCGGCGCCCTTGTAGTCGCGGGGGCGGAGCTGGTATTTCTCCGAGTCCAGGTACTCCTCGCTGCCCTCGCGCGCCGGAACATGTTCGTACAGCTCGTATCCGGAGTAAACACCCCAGGTGGGGCTCAGTGTGCCGGCCAGTACGGCGCGGATGGCGAACATGCCGGGGCCGCCGTGCTGCAGGCTGGCATGCAGGATATCCGGGGTGTTGACGAACAGGTTAGGGCGCGCCACATCTGCCTTGGCGGCGATCTCCCTACCGAAGTCGGCGATCTCGGATTTACCGGTGCGCCAAGTGAAGTAGGTGTACGACTGGGTGAAACCCAGTTGAGCCAGGCCATAGAGCCGGGCAGGTCGGGTGAAGGCCTCGGAGAGAAACAAAACATCGGGATCGGCCGCCTTGACTTCGGTGATAAGCCACTGCCAGAAATCGGGCGGTTTGGTGTGCGGGTTATCTACTCGAAATATCTTGACGCCGTGGGAAATCCAATGCTGCACCACGCGCAGCACCTCGGTGTACAGCCCCGCGGGATCGCTGTCGAAGTTCAGCGGATAGATGTCCTGGTACTTCTTCGGCGGATTCTCCGCATAGGCAATGGTGCCGTCGGGGAGTTCGGTGAACCACTCGGGATGCGCACCCACCCATGGATGATCAGGCGCACATTGCAACGCCAAGTCCAGCGCCACCTCCAGGCCCAACTTGCCGGCGGTGGCCACGAACCGGTCGAAATCCTTCAGGGTGCCAAGCTCGGGGTGGATCGCATCGTGGCCGCCGGCGGCGCTGCCGATGGCCCACGGTGAGCCGACCTCTCCGGGCTCGGCGATCGGATTATTGTTGCGGCCCTTGCGGTTCACCTCGCCGATTGGATGAATCGGCGGCAGGTACACCACATCGAATCCCATCGCGGCGACCCGGGCGAGATCGGCGGCGGCGGTGGCGAGGGTGCCGTGCATGGGCCGCCCGTCCGGTCCGACGCCGCCGGTGGAACGCGGGAACAGCTCGTACCAGGAGCCGTACAGCGCGCGTGGTCGGTCCACCCAGATGCCGTATTGGGTGCCGCGAGTCAGCAGATCGCGCAGCGGGAACTCGGCAAGTAGCGCGTGTACCTCACCGGACAGTGCGTGTTGGAACCGTGCCTCCGGATCTTCGTGGGTGCGTAGCGCTTCGGCGGCCTCCAGCAGTGGTGGACGACGCTTGCGGGGTACCCCTGCTGCCGCACGTTCGAGCAGCCGTGCACCGATCTCCAGATCGTTGGCCAATTCCGTGGCCCCCTGCCCGGCCTCGAGTTTGGCCTGCACGTTGTGACGCCAGGTCGCGATCGGGTCGCCCCACCCGTCGACGCGAAAGGTCCACAGTCCCTCCCCGTCGGGGACGAAGCTGGCGTGAAATCGATCGAGCGCCCCACCCGGCTGCATCGGGACATGCATCGGTTTGATGCGCGTCGGGCTCTTGTCTTTGTCGCGGGGCGCCGACATCCGGCGCAGTGGACCCTCCGCAAGCTGCGGATAGTGAGGACCTAAGCAGCGCACCACCAGGGTCGCGGCGACCGCCTCGTGTCCTTCGCGCCAGACAGTTGCGGCCACGGGCACGACCTCGCCCACGACGGCCTTGGCCGGATAGCGTCCACCCGAAATCACGGGGGCGACATCGTCGATGCCTATGCGTCCGGTCACCACGTCCACCGTAGTAGACGCGGTGTTCGGGCGTTGGCCGGAAACCGGCGTTGACACGCCCGCTTGTGGTGAGCATGTGCGTGACGGAACCGCCATAACGCGGCGTGTCGGCGGAGATTGAACGCCGGACATGCGCCGACGGGAAATCTCAGTAAGGTTCTGAAGGGTGAAAGCCCTTCGTCGATTCACGGTTCGTGCCCATCTGCCGGAGCGGTTGGCGGCGCTGGGTGAGTTATCGAACAACCTGCGCTGGTCGTGGCACCAGCCCACACGGGATCTGTTCGCCGATATCGACCAGCGGTTGTGGGAGCAGACCAACCACGACCCGGTGGCGCTGATGGGGTCGGTTCCGGCGCAGCGCCTCGATGAACTGGCCGCTGACGACGGCTTCGTGGACAGGGTCGCGGCACTCGCGGGAGATCTGCACGATTACCTGAACCGTCCGATGTGGTACCAGCGTCAGCTGGAGCGCGGTGGGAACGACGGAGCCGATGCTTCAGATTTGCCGGCCGCCATCGCGTACTTCTCGATGGAGTTCGGCGTCTCCGAGGTGCTACCCAACTACTCGGGCGGCCTGGGAATTCTGGCCGGCGACCATCTCAAGGCCGCGTCCGATCTAGGTCTGCCGCTGATCGCGGTGGGGCTGCACTATCGGTCGGGATACTTTCGGCAGTCGCTGACCGCCGACGGCTGGCAGACCGAGCAGTACCCGCTGATCGACCCAGCGGGCCTGCCCCTGCGGCTGTTGGCGCACGAGGACGGTACGCCGATTCTCATCACGGTGCCGATGCCACAGGACCGGGTGCTTTCGGCTCGCATCTGGGTTGCCCAGGTGGGACGGATTCCGTTGCTGCTCTTGGATTCCGATATCGCCGAGAACGATCGTGAGCTGCGCTACGTCACCGATCGGCTGTACGGCGGCGATCAGGATCACCGCATCAAGCAAGAAATCCTGGCCGGTATCGGCGGAGTGCGCGCGATTCGCGCCTACGTCGGCTCGACCGGTGGCCCCAGCCCGGAGGTGTTTCATACCAACGAGGGCCATGCCGGGTTCCTCGGCTTGGAACGCATCCGGGAGTTCATCGGCCAGCACGGCCTGGACGTCGAGACGGCACTGACGGTAGTCCGGTCCAGCACCGTGTTCACCACGCACACACCGGTTCCCGCCGGTATCGACCGGTTCCCCGTCGACCTGGTACGCAGATACTTCGGTGAATCCGGGGATTCCACACTGTTGCCCGGGGTGCCGGTGGACCGCATCATCGCGCTGGGTGCCGAAGACGATCCCTCCACTTTCAACATGGCGCACATGGGACTGCGGTTGGCGCAGCGCGCCAACGGCGTATCGCTGTTGCACGGCCAGGTGAGCCGATCGATGTTCAACGGGCTGTGGCCGTCTTTCGATGCCTCCGAGGTGCCCATCGGCTCGATCACCAACGGTGTGCACGCACCCACCTGGGCCGCGCCGCAATGGCTGGAGCTGGGGCAGCAGCTCGTCGGCGCGGAGGCGTTCAATGAGGCCAGCGGATGGGAACGCATCCACGAAGTGGATCCCGGCCACATCTGGTGGATCCGTTCGCAGTTGCGTGCGCAACTGATCGATGACGTACGTCGACGGATTCGCGCATCGTGGCTGCAGCGCGGCGCGGCCGAGGCCGAATTGGGCTGGGTGGATAGCGCTTTCGATCCGGGAGTGCTGACCATCGGGTTTGCGCGCCGGGTTCCGACGTACAAGCGGCTGACGCTGATGCTGCGCAATCCTGACCGGCTACGCGAACTGTTACTCGATGAGAAGCACCCCGTGCAGCTCATCGTGGCAGGCAAGTCGCATCCCGCCGATGACGGGGGCAAGGGGCTCATCCAGCAGATCGTCCGGTTCGCCGATCAAGCCGACGTGCGGCACCGCATCACCTTCCTGCCCGATTACGACATGTCGATGGCGCGCTACCTGTACTTCGGTTGCGATGTGTGGCTGAACAATCCGCTGCGTCCGCTGGAGGCCTGCGGCACCTCGGGGATGAAGAGCGCGCTTAACGGCGGGCTGAACCTGTCCATCCGGGACGGCTGGTGGGATGAGTGGTACGACGGCGAAAACGGTTGGGAGATACCCACAGCCGAGGGCGTCACCGACGATGCCCGGCGCGACGACCTGGAGGCCGCGGCACTGTATGACCTGCTGGCGCAGAAGGTGGCGCCCAAGTTCTATGAGCGCGATGAGCACGGCACACCGCAGCGATGGGTCGAGATGGTTCGGCACACCCTGGAGAAACTAGGGCCAAAGGTGTTGGCGTCCCGGATGGTTCGCGATTACACCGTCGGCTACTACGCGCCGGCGGCCACGTCCTCGCGCGCCACGATCGGCGCCGACCATTCGTTCACCCCGGCCAAGGAGCTGGCTCGCTATCGGGAACGGGTACAGCAGGTGTGGCCATCGCTGGTCATCACCGAGGTGGACAGTTCAGGTCTGCCGGACACCCCGCTGCTGGGCTCGCAGTTGACGCTCACCGCGTCGGTTCAGCTGTCCGGCCTGGCTCCGTCGGAAGTCGCGGTGCAGGCCGTGATTGGGCGAGTCGACTTGGACGACAAGCTCTCCGAGTCGGTCATCGTCCCGATGACGCACACGGGCAGCCGCGGCGACGGGGTGGAAACCTTCTCCACCACTACCTCGTTGCCGGTGTCGGGGTCGGTCGGGTACACGGTGCGGGTGCTGCCGCATCACCCGCTGCTGGCGGGTGACAACGAGCTGGGTCTGTCGGTGTTGGCGGCTAGCGACCTGGAGCACTAGGTGTGCACCGACTAAGGCACTCTCTTGGCTAGCCCCGTGTGCGGGCGCCCTTCCCGGTCTAAGTCGCCGTGTGCTTCGCCATCAGGCGTTGCAGCGCCGCGGTGACCACCGAGACGTCGTTAGTCATCCAGAACGGTGGGAGCGATGCGCGCAGGAATCCGCCGTAGCCCGCCGTCGCCATCCGTGAATCGAGCACGGCGACAACGCCTCTGTCGTCTGCTCTGCGTAGCAGACGTCCGGCACCCTGAGCCAACAGCAGCGCCGCCTGGGTGCCCGCCACCGCCATGAACCCGTTGCCTCCGCGTGCGCTGATAGCGCGCTGTCGGGCGGCCCGAAGCGGATCGTCTGGGCGAGGGAAGGGGATTCGGTCGATGAGAACGAGCGATAGCGAGGGGCCGGGCACGTCGACGCCCTGCCACAACGAGAGGGTGCCGAACAGCGAGGACTCGGGGTCGGCGGCGAACTGTTCGACTAGAACCGATGTCGCATCATCGCCCTGGCACAACACCGGGGTATCGAGCCGGCCGCGCATCTCCTCGGACGCTTCCTTGGCGGCGCGCATCGAGGAGAACAGCCCCAGAGTGCGTCCTCCCGCCGCGCGCACCAAGGTCTCGATTTCGTCGAGCGCCGCCGCACCCAAGCCATCGCGGCCGGGGGCGGGAAGGTGACGGGCCAGATACAGGATCGCGGACTTCTCGTGTTGGAAGGGGGATCCGACATCGATGCCGTGCCAGATGGTCTTGGCCGCGGCGCGATCGGATTCGGCGTCCGCGTCCTTGACCGGGCCTTGGGCGGGTAATCCCCATGAGATCGCCATGGTGTCGAACTTTCCGCCGAGCGCCAGGGTGGCCGAGGTGAGGACTACGGTGCGCTGCCCGAAGAGCCGGGTGCGCAGCAGCCCAGCCACCGACAAGGGGGCGATCCGCAGCACCGGGCGTATCGAGCCCCGATTGTCCTCATGGTCGAGCCACACGACATCACCGCGCGCGGTGATCTCGGGCTCCGCCCAGCAAGCCAGCACGCGTGAGGCGGTATCGACGATATCGTCCAGTGCGACAACGGCTTCAGAGCGTGCCGCCGCGGTCGCGGGGTCGGTGGACTGGCCTGTCGGGATCTCGGTGCGTCCCGCGGCCGCGGCATCGCGCAGCGCTGTCAGGTAGGTGACGGTCTCCTCGTCCGCACGGTCGATGGTGCCCGGCCTGCTGTCGTGGATCAGCGAGGAGAAGGTGGCCGAGCTCGCCTCGAACCGGCTCGCCGTCTCCGGAGAAACCAGCCGACCGATGCGGCGGATGGTGACGGTGAGCCCGACGGCGGAAAGCTCTTGGGTGGCAACGCTGGTCACTCGGTCGACGAGATCGTGCGCTTCGTCCACGATGACCGCGTCATGCTCGGGCAGGATGTTCATATCGGCGATGGCGTCGATGGCCAGCAGCGCATGATTGGTGACCACCACATCCGACTGGCCCGCCTCGAGTCGAGCCAGTTCGGCGAAGCACTCGGTGCCGAATGGGCAGCGGGTGGCGCCCATGCATTCACGCGCAGACACGCTGACCTGTGACCAGGAACGGTCGGGGACTCCGGGTTTGAGCTCGTCCCGGTCTCCGGTCTTGGTGGTGTCGGCCCAGGCGTTGAGCCGTTGTACGTCGCGACCCATCGCGCTGGCCGCGAAGGGCTCGAACAATGTGTCGGGTGCTTCCTGGTCGGCCGCGCCACCGTTGTGCAACTTGTTGAGGCACAAGTAGTTTCCCCGGCCCTTGAGGATCGCGAATCTGGGCTTGCGGGGCAGCGAAGGCGTCAATGCCTCGGCCAGCCGGGGCAGATCGCGGTCCACGAGTTGGCGCTGCAGTGCGATGGTGGCCGTCGAGACCACGACCGGTGACGATTCCTCGATGGCATGGGCGAGGGCGGGCACCAGGTACGCCAGCGACTTTCCGGTGCCGGTACCGGCCTGAACCACCAGATGCTCACCGCTGTGCAGCGAGTGTTCGACGGCGGTGGCCATGGTGACCTGGCCGGCGCGTTCGGTGCCGCCGAGCGCGGTGACGGCGGTGGCGAGCAGCCCGCTGGAGTTGTTCTCGCTCAGCTGATCACCTCGACGCCGGCGCCCCGGAGCTCGTCCAGGGCGCGACCCACGGATTCTTCGGCAATGCCAACGGAATACGCGGAGAGCACGCGCGTGTGTAATCCCCGCTGTGCCGCATCGCGGGCGGTGGCGGCCACACAGTAATCGGTGGCGATACCCACCACGTCGACGCTGTCCAGGTCGCGGGACTGCAGCCAGTCCGCTAGGGCCGTGCCATCGACAGAGATGCCCTCGAAGCCCGAATATGCGGCGGCGTAGGCACCTTTGGAGAACACCTCGTCCACCGGTGTGAGATCGAGGTCGGGATGAAAGCTCGCGCCCGATGTGCCGACCCGGCAGTGCGGCGGCCAGCTGGTGGTGAAGTCCGGATTCTCGGAGAAGTGCTCACCGGGATCGATATGGAAGTCGCGGGTCGCCACCACTGCGTCGTACTCGCCGGAGTTGGTGAGGCCGTTGAGCGTCCCTGCCAAGGCGCCGCCGCCAGGAACCGCCAAGGAGCCGCCCTCGCAGAAGTCGTTCTGCACGTCGACGACGATAAGCGCCCTGCCCATGGCACCGACCGTACCCCGGAGGGGGCTCAATCGAAGATCGCTGGAACCTGGCGGCCCAGGCGTGAGATGTAGTCGATGAGCTCATCGCGGGTGATCGAGAGATCGCCGCGCAGGTAGTCGATGATGGCGCCCGACGCGGCCCCGACGAGCGATACCGAAAGGAACCGGCGGCGTCCGGGATCGGTCACGTCGACCAATGCCTTCTCGGCGAGGGAGGCGAACGCCATCGAGCCCGCGAACCCGGCGCTGCCGAGCGTGGGCTCGGTGAACGGAGCGATCATCAGGATGCGTCCGTACACCGGGTTGTCGACGGTCGCCCCGATGAACGTTTCCACCGCGCGGGTCTCCAGATCGTCACCGTCCACCGTGAACTCGGTGACGACACGCATCACCGACTCGAGTACGTCCTGATACACCGCGCGCACGAAGTCGTCGCGTTCGCTGAACTCCTCGTAGAAATTGCGTTCGGACACACCGGACGATCGGCACACCGTGCGGATGGTCAAGGCCGGGCCGTCGGTGGCGCCAAGCGCCGCGATACCCGCGTCGAGCAGCGCGCGTCTACGCGTTGCCCGACGCTCCTCGGGCGTAGTTCCCGCCCATTGCCTTCTGGCTGTCATGTGTCCTCCGGCCCGGAATTATCCCACTAGGCGGGTGGGGATCGCAGGATCCCCGTGGGAAAGGCCGAGCCCCTCCCAGGGCAGGCTCAGCAGTCCGGCACGTACGCGCCCCCTGGCGTCTTCCAAGGAGTCTTCCGCGACGGGCGCCCCGCCGCGGACCAGCGGAATGGTGAGCACCCGGTGTGGCTCGTCCACCACCGGTTGGCCGACGGCCGCGCGGTACACCACCTCCTCGGTGATGGTGCCGGTCGGTTTGGCGGTGCGCAGTGCGCACTTGTGGCCGCCATGAGATTCCTTGTGGCTACTGCGCTTTGCCACTGCAATCCCGTCGATCTCGACGAGCTTGTAGACCATTCCGGCGGTCGGTGTTCCCGAGCCGGTCACCACCGAGGTGCCCACCCCGTAGATGTCGACGGGTTCGGCGCGCAGTGCCGCGATGGAGTACTCGTCGAGATCCCCGGAGACGACAATCCGGGTGCGGTGTGCGCCCAATCTGTCGAGTTGAGCCCGCACCTGGCGGGCCAGCACGCCCAGATCGCCCGAATCGATGCGTACGGCGCCCAGCTCGGGCCCCGCGACGGCGATGGCGTTCTCGACGCCGGTGGTGATGTCGTAGGTGTCTATCAACAAGGTGGTGCCGACGCCGAGCGCCTGTACCTGGGCGCGGAAGGCCTCGCGTTCGGTCTCGCCGGGACTCATTCCGTGCTGGGCGTGCAAGAGGGTGAAGGCGTGCGCCGCGGTGCCGCGGGCGGGCACCCCGTAGCGGCGCTGTGCTTCCAGATTGGAGGAGGATTCGAATCCCGCGAGGTAGGCCGCGCGGGCACAGGCCACCGCCGCGCGCTCGTGCGTCCGCCGCGACCCCATCTCGATGAGCGGGCGGTCGGCGGCCGCCGACACCATCCGCGCGGCGGCAGAGGCGATCGCGCTGTCGTGATTCAAGATCGACAGCGTCAGCGTTTCGAGGATCACGCACTCAGCGAAGGTTCCGCGCACGGTCAACACCGGCGATCCGGGGAAGTAGAGCTCGCCTTCGGGATAGCCGTCCACTTCGCCACCGAATCGATATGCGGCGAGGTAGTCCAGGACTTCACCGTCCAGAAAATCGGCGAGCGTGGTCAGTTCATCGGATCCGAATCGGAACTCGTCGAGCGCTTCGAGCAACCGTCCGGTACCTGCGACCACGCCGTACCGACGGCCGTCCGGGAGCCTTCTGGCGAACACTTCGAAGGTGGCGTGACGTCCTGCCGTGCCGTCGCGCAAGGCCGCGGAGAGCATGGTGAGCTCGTACTTGTCGGTGAGCAATGACGTAGATAGGTGCGCCATGAGTTGCAACGTTAGCGGGATGAGTACTCGCGCAGGTGGCTCGTGTGTCAGCCGGAAACTCCGAACTTGGTGCTGACAGTCTGGGCGGTCCCGGTATTCTGGGGCCATGGGTGCGCCGGCGCGAGCCTTGCCAGGGACTACTGCGGAGCGGTCTGTCGAGCATGTGGACGAGACCCAGTCGCCGTGGGTCACCATTGTCTGGGACGACCCGGTAAACCTGATGAACTACGTGGCCTATGTGTTCCAGCAGTTGTTCGGCTACAGCGAGAGCGAGGCCACCAATCTGATGTTGCAGGTGCACCACGAGGGCAAGGCGGTAGTTTCATGCGGCGCTCGCGAGTCGATGGAGATCGACGTCAGCAAGCTGCATGCGGCCGGCCTGTGGGCCACCTTGCAGCAGGATCGTTGAGTCGCTGATCCGTGCGAAAGTGGAAGCGCATCAACGCCTCCGATGGTATTCGGCTGCGTTCGGAAATGGAGCCACATGAGGCGGCCCTCTTACAATCCATGATCACCTCTATGTTGGCGATGCTGGATGAACGCGAATCATCTGCTCCCAGTGATGAATTGACTCTGTTGACCGGTATTCGCACCGGAAACACAGTCGCCCCCACCGATGTCACCCTGGGGCGCTTGCTTCCCGATTTTCACCGGCCCGACCAGGACGGCACCAGCAGCATCGAGGCTGTCAGTGGCCTCAACAGCGCGCTGCGCAGCCTGTACGAGCCGGAGATCATCGACGCCAAACGCGAGGCCGGACAACGGTTGCTGCGGACACTTCCTGCCGATGGCGGGCGGTTCGAGCTGTCGGAGGACGATGCGCGCGCGTGGTTGACCGCGCTGAATGACGTGCGGTTGGCACTGGGGGCGATGCTGGGAATCGACGGCGACGGGCTCCGGGAGCTGCCCGACGACGATCCGATGGCCGGGCATATGGACATCTACCAGTGGCTCACTGTCATGCAAGAGCTGTTGGTGCTCGCGTTGATGGGGAAATCGTCCTGATGGTGAGGAAGATGCACGGATGAGTCTGTTCTCGGGGGCGATCACCGACGTGCCGGGAATCTCCGTCGGGCATTACCAGCGCGCGGATCCCGATGCGGCCCTCGGATCAGGCTGGGCCACCGGCACCACCGTGGTGCTGGCGCAACCCGGGACTACGGGCGCGGTCGACGTACGTGGGGGAGCTCCGGGAACCCGGGAGTCCGATCTGCTCGACCCTGCCAACACGGTCTCGACCGTCGACGCCGTGGTGCTGAGCGGAGGGAGTGCCTACGGATTGGCCGCCGCCGACGGGGTGATGCGCTGGCTGGAGGAACGGGGCAGGGGAGTGGTACTGCCGGGTGGGACGGTGCCCATCGTGCCGGGGGCCGTCATTTTCGATCTCCCGGTGGGGGCCTGGAAGAATCGGCCCGACGCCGAATTTGGCTACCGTGCGGCAGAGCTCGCCAGCGATTCGCCGCAGTGGGGTGCGGTCGGTGCGGGCACCGGAGCGCGGGCGGGCACCCTGAAGGGCGGCGTCGGATCGGCAAGCATCGATTTGGGGGACGGGATCGTCGTCGGGGCCGTCGTGGTCGCGAATCCGGTTGGACTGGTGATTAATCCGGCGACCGGTCGGCCCTGGAACCCCGATGTTGCGCCGGAGCTGAGCGCGCCGACGGCCGCCGAGATCGGGAAGCTGGGCGGCCTGCCTGACAAGTCGGTGTCGTTGAACACGACCATCGGCGTGGTGGCAACCAATGCTCCGCTGAGCAAGGCGCAGTGCCGCCGGGTTGCCATTGCCGCCCATGACGGGTTGGCCCGGGCCATCAGGCCCGCGCACACACCGATGGACGGGGACACGTTGTACGTGCTCGCGACCGGGACGGGCGAGGGCGATCCCGCTGCTCTTACGGTTGCCGTCGGGATCGCGGCCGCCGATTGCGTCGAGCGGGCCGTGGTGCGTGCGGTGGTGGGTGCCGCGAGCGTCGCAGGAATACCCGCATATCGTGACGTGTTGCCTGGAGCGTTTTCTTAGCGTGCATAGGAAGGGATGAGAGTGCTGGTAATTCGTGCCGACCTGGTCGACGCCATGGTGACGCATGCCCGCGCCGATCACCCCGACGAGGCGTGCGGCGTGTTGGCGGGCCCGGAGGGCTCCGATCGTCCCGAGCGGCATGTCGCCATGCTCAATGCCGAGCGCTCACCGACTTTCTATCGCTTTGATTCTGGTGAACAGCTTCGGGTTTGGCGCGCGATGGACGAGGCCGACGAGGTGCCGGTGGTTATCTATCACTCGCATACCGCCACCGAGGCCTACCCGAGCCGCACCGATATCAACTTGGCCGCCGAGCCCGATGCCCACTACGTCCTGGTGTCCACCCGTGATCCCGAGCAGCACGAGTTGCGCAGCTATCGGATCGTCGACGGGGTGGTCGCCGAAGAAGAGATTTCCGTCGTCGAGCAGTACTAAGGAGAGGCTGAACATGACCGTTGAGGTATCGATTCCGACCATCCTGCGCACCCACACCGGTGGCGAGAAGCGGGTGGCGGCAACGGGTTCTACCCTGCAGGCGGTGATCACGGATCTGGAGTCCAACTACTCGGGGATCTCCGAGCGTCTGGTCGACGCGGGCAAGCTGCACCGCTTCGTCAACATTTATGTCAACGACGAGGACGTGCGGTTCTCGGGTGGGCTGGACACCGCGATCGCCGACGGCGATACGGTCACCATCCTGCCTGCCGTGGCCGGTGGGTAGCGGCGTGCCGGTGTACGGCGGCCTTCGTCTGACGCACACGCCGAAGTGCCCGGCTACGAGCGACAATCAGGGCGCGCTCGCGATGTTGTCGCTTAGGGGCGGGCAACACGGACATCCACTCCGGAACGGAGCTGCCTGGTGACGCGCTACGACTCGCTGCTGCAAGCACTCGGGAACACCCCGTTGGTCGGGCTGCAGAACCTTTCCCCGCGGTGGGATTCGGATGGTGACGGTTCTCCGCATGTGCGTCTCTGGGCCAAGCTCGAAGACCGCAATCCGACCGGTTCGATTAAGGACCGGCCAGCGCTGCGCATGATTGAACAGGCCGAAAAGGACGGGCTGTTGGAGCCGGGCGCCACCATCCTGGAGCCCACTAGCGGCAACACCGGCATCTCGATGGCGATGGCCGCGCTACTCAAGGGCTACACGATGATCTGCGTGATGCCGGAGAACACCTCCATCGAGCGGCGTCAGCTGCTTGAACTCTACGGTGCAAGAATCATCTCGTCCCCGGCCGAGGGCGGCTCTAACACGGCCGTCGCCACCGCGAAAGAGCTTGCCGCACAGAATCCTTCGTGGGTGATGCTGTATCAGTACGGCAACCCCGCCAACGCCGATGCGCACTACTACGGGACCGGCCCGGAGATCCTGGCCGATCTGCCCGAGATCACCCACTTTGTCGCCGGGCTGGGCACCACCGGCACCCTGATGGGCACCGGGCGGTTCCTACGCGAGAACGTGCCGGGCGTACAAATTGTTGCTGCCGAACCGCGCTACGGCGAGGGTGTCTACGCGCTGCGCAATATCGACGAGGGCTTCATTCCCGAGTTGTACGACCCGGAGGTGCTCACCACCCGCTTCTCGGTCGGGTCATTCGATGCGGTGCGTCGCACCCGCGAGCTGGTGCAGGTCGAAGGCATCTTCGCGGGTATCTCGAGTGGGGCAATCCTGCATGCGGCACTGGGCATGGCCGCCAAGGCCGTCAAGGCCGGGGAGCGCGCAGATATCGCGTTCGTGGTGGCCGATGCGGGATGGAAGTACCTGTCGACGGGCGCGTACGCCGGTACCGTGGATGACGCGGAGGATGCGCTGGAAGGACAGTTGTGGGCATGACGGGATATGGCGGCGGATCAGAACTTTCGGACTCCGCCCGTCCCGAGCGGTCCGGACGCCCCCAGTGGGTCACGGGCGGAATTCTGGTCACCGCATTCGTCGCCCTGCTCTACGTCGTCGAGGGGATCGACGCGGTGACCGGACACCGTCTCGACGAGAACGGCATCCGGCCTCTGGAGGCCGACGGACTCGATGGCATTCTCTTCGCTCCGCTGCTACACGCGAACTGGGGGCATCTTGTTGCCAACACCGTGCCCGCCCTCGTCCTGGGTTTCCTGGCCGCGGCCGCCGGGCTCGGACGCTTCTTGCTGGCAACCGCCATCATCTGGGTGCTAGGCGGCGCGGGGACGTGGCTGATCGGCAACATCGGTTCGCCCTACGAGACCAATCACATCGGGGCGTCGGGACTGATTTTCGGCTGGCTCACCTACGTGATCGTCAGGGGATTCTTCAACCGCAACGTGTGGCAGATCCTTATCGGCGTCGTCGTGATCGTCGTCTACGGCGGGGTGCTGTGGGGCGTGCTGCCCGGACAGTTCGGGGTGTCCTGGCAGGGGCACCTGAGCGGGGCCATCGCCGGCGTGCTCGCGGCCTACTGGCTGTCCGGTAGGGAACGCAAGGCGAAGGCTCGTTCAGAGCTGGGGTCGCCACCGAGGTTGACTACGTGACGAGCCCCGGCTCGCCGATCGGGATCTTCGATTCCGGGGTCGGCGGGCTGACTGTCGCGCGCGCCATCATCGACCAGCTGCCCGACGAGGACATCGTCTACGTCGGCGATACCGGCAACGGCCCGTACGGTCCGCTGACCATTCCAGAAATTCGCAAGCACGCGCTGGCCATCGGCGACGACCTCGTCGGGCGTGGCGTGAAAGCCCTGGTTATCGCGTGCAATACCGCGTCGGCGGCATGCCTGCGGGACGCCCGCGAACGCTACGCCCCGGTGCCGGTGATTGAGGTGGTGCTGCCGGCGGTGCGGCGGGCCGTGCACACCACACACAACAACAAGATCGGTGTCATCGGCACCGAGGCGACCATCGCCTCGGGTGCGTACCAGGACGCGTTCGCGGCCGCGCGCGACACCGAAATTACGGCGGTGGCGTGTCCGCGGTTCGTCGATTTCGTCGAGCGCGGCATCACCAGCGGGCGGCAGGTGCTGCAGCTTGCCGAGGGGTATCTGGAGCCGTTGCAGCGGGCACAGGTGGACACCGTGGTGCTGGGTTGCACCCACTATCCGTTGCTGTCTGGATTGATCCAGCTCGCCATGGGTGAGGACGTCACCTTGGTCTCCAGCGCCGAGGAAACCGCCAAGGACCTGGTGCGCCTGCTGTCGGATCGTGACCTGTTGCGTGCACACGATGCACCGGTGGCGAGCCGGGTGTTCGAAGCAACCGGCGACCCGGATGCATTCCGAGCCCTGGCGGCCCGATTCCTCGGCCCGGCCGTGACGGCGGTGCAAACTCGGGCTAGCGGTGTTATCGGTTACACCGAAATTACGCGGTCCAGTTAGACACCCGTTGCGCCCCTCTGCCGAGACGCTTGCCAGGCGTGGCAAGCTAGGGCTGTGCGAGTCACCGTGCTCGGCTGCTCAGGCAGTGTCACCGGACCGGATTCCCCGGCGTCTGGTTACCTCCTGACGGCACCGGATGCGCCACCGTTGGTCATCGACTTCGGTGGTGGTGTCTTGGGCTCTCTGCAACGTTTCGCCGATCCCGGATCGGTGTCGGTGCTGCTGTCACATCTGCATGCCGACCACTGCCTCGACCTGCCCGGTCTGTTCGTGTGGCGTCGCTATCACCCGAATCCGCCGAAGGGTAAGGCGATCATGTACGGGCCGGCTGACACCTTGGTTCGAGTGGGTGCTGCCTCGGCCGAGATCGGTGGCGAGGTCGACGATTTCACCGACATCTTTGACCTGTATGCGTGGGCCGAGGGCGAGCCCGTCGAGTTCGGATCGCTCACGGTGACGCCTACCCGAGTGGCGCACCCGCCCGAGTCATACGGGCTACGCGTGGAGGATGCCTCGGGTGCCGTTCTCGCTTACAGCGGAGACACCGGCATCTGCGATGCCGTGGTCGAGCTGGCTCGCGATGCCGACGTGTTCCTGTGCGAGGCGTCGTGGACGCATATGCCAGGGCACCGTCCGCCGGACCTTCACCTCTCGGGGACCGAAGCCGGACAGATCGCCGCTCGGGCGGGCGTCAAGGAACTGCTGCTGACGCACATCCCGCCGTGGACCTCGCGCGAGGATGTCATCGCGGAGGCCAAATCGGCGTTCGACGGCCCGGTGCGTGCCGTGGTTGCCGGGGAGACCATCGACGTCTAGTTCTCTCGCCGAGTGTGAGCGCAGGTGCGCACACTCGGCGTTTTTGACGCACTGACGCTCACACTCGATGACGGGGCCGTTACGCTCGAAGGCGTGTCCAGACGAGAAGACGGCAGACAAGACGACGAACTGCGCCCGGTGACCATCACGCGCGGATTCACTGCGCATCCGGCCGGTTCGGTGCTCATCGAGTTCGGCCAGACGCGGGTGATGTGTACCGCCAGCGCTACCGAGGGTGTGCCTCGGTGGCGCAAGGGTTCTGGACTTGGTTGGCTGACAGCCGAATACGCGATGCTGCCCGCCTCGACGCATACCCGCAGCGACCGTGAATCGGTTAAGGGCCGTGTGGGCGGCCGCACCCAGGAGATCAGCCGGCTGATCGGGCGGTCGCTTCGAGCCTGCATCGACCTGTCGGCGTTGGGGGAGAACACCATTGCCATCGACTGCGATGTGCTGCAGGCCGACGGTGGTACCCGCACCGCCGCGATCACCGGGGCGTATGTGGCGCTCGCCGACGCGGTGACGTACCTGGCCGCGCACGGCAAGCTGGCCGACGACGAACCGCTGTCGTGCGCGATCGCCGCGGTGAGCGTCGGCGTGGTGGACGGCCGAGTGCGCGTCGACCTTCCGTACGAAGAGGATTCGCGCGCTGAGGTGGACATGAACGTGGTGGCCACCGACACTGGCACGTTGGTGGAGGTGCAGGGCACCGGTGAGGGCGCGACCTTCCCGCGTTCGACGCTGGACAAGTTGCTCGATGCTGCGGTGGGTGCGGCCGAGCAGTTGTTCGTGTTACAACAGGAAGCGCTGGCGTTGCCGTACCCGGGTGTGCTGCCCGATGCACCGCAGAAGAAGGCATTCGGTTCGAAGTAGGCGGGGGCCATGAAAATACTTGTCGCAAGCCGTAATCAGAAGAAACTCGCAGAGCTGCATCGGGTACTTGAGTCATCAGGGGTTTCCGGTGTAGAGCTCGTCTCACTGGCCGATGTGCCGGATTATGAGGAAGTGCCGGAAACCGGTGCGAGTTTCGAGGACAACGCGCTGATCAAGGCGCGCGAGGGTGCGCGACGTACCGGATTGGCTTGTGTTGCCGATGATTCCGGGCTTGCCGTGGACGCACTCAACTGGATGCCGGGGGTGCTATCGGCGCGCTGGAGTGGACGCCACGGCGATGACGCTGCGAACACCGCGTTACTGCTCGCGCAGCTGTCCGAGGTCCCCGATGACCGTCGCGGCGCGGCGTTCGTGTCTGCATGCGCGCTGGTGACACCCGAGGGCGAAGAGGTCGTCGTGGAGGGTCGCTGGAAAGGGTCCGTCGCGCGCAAACCTGCGGGGACGAACGGCTTTGGTTATGACCCAATCTTCGTGCCGCGCGGTGGAATTCGCAGCGCAGCGGAGATGTCGGCCGAGGAGAAGGACGCGGTATCGCATCGCGGGCGAGCGCTCGCGGCCCTGCTGCCGATGCTTCGCAACCTAGTGAACCTCGGCCGCACTGCGCCGTAGTCCCTCTGCAGAGCAGTCCCCCGCGCGGGGGACTGCTCTCCAGACGGTTATGGCTGCAGGATGATCTTGCCGCGGGCGTGGCCCGTCTGGCCGTACTCGTGGGCCTGGCGTGCCTCGGCCAAGGGGTACGTGCGGTCGACGGTCACTTCCAGATCGCCGTTCCCCGCGAGCCGGATCAACTCGGAGCGGGCGGCGAGGCGAATGTTGGTGCCTGGATCGGCGCCGGGACCGCCACCCAATGCCTTGAACCCATCGCTTGCGGCACGGCCGAATCCGGCGATAGTGGCGATCCGGTCCTTGTCGGCAACCAACGCCACCGAGACGTCGGCCGCTTCGTCGGTGCCGACGAGATCGAGTGCTGCGTCGACGGCTCCGATTGCGCTGACACGCTCTTGGAGACCGGGGCCGTACTCGACGGGTATTGCGCCATAACCACGTAACTGGTCGTGGCGTGCCGCGCTGGCGGTGGCGATCACCTTGGCGCCGCGGGCCTTCGCGAGTTGCGTGGCGAGCAGCCCCACGCCGCCCGCAGCGCCGTGGATGAGGACGGTATCGCCTTCGGTGACATTTGTGGCCTCCAGGAGGTGGACCGCGGTCTGTCCGGTGAGGAGGAATCCGGCGGCCTCCGGGAAGGACAAGCTTGCGGGCTTCTTGAATACCTGGTCCGCGGCGGCGGCGACCTGGCCGGCATAGCCGCCGATCTGCCCGGCGGCGATCACTTCGTCACCCGGTTTGAGGCCCTCGACACCCGGGCCGACGGCCGCGACCGTTCCCGAGACTTCGAGGCCAAGGCGCATGGGGAGATTGTTGGGGTCGGTGCCGAAGGCGCCCGAGTAGAGCTTCCAGTCGATCGGATTGACGCCAGCGGCTTTGACGTCGACAAGGACTTGGCCTTCACCGAGAGGTGGGGTCGGGACGTCCCGAAGCTCCAAGGCATCCGGACCGCCATATGTGGTCGCTACAACGGCTCGCGTCATGTTCATACACCTACGCAAGGTTCGAGCACATGTCAATATTCCTGACATGCGAGATTCTCTTTCGGCTAGATGCCGAACTGCTCCTTGACCTGCTTGGTGCGATAGTGCTCGACGATGAATCCGAGCAGCGGGATGGTGCCCGCGAGCAGCGTGCCGATGGTGCGCGGCCAGGGCCAGCACACCTTGATCGCCAGGTCGGTGGTGAAGATCAGGTACACGAAGTAGATCCACCCGTGCACAATCCCGATCCAGCTCGGCGGATGCGGTACGTGCTCAATGTATTTGAGCCACATCTCCCAGCAGAGCGCGATCAGCCAGACACCGGTGGTCCACGCCAGGATGCGGTAGCGCCACAGCGCGCTGCGGATCTTGGCGACCGGGGTGGCGACGGCAGGCGTGTCGGGCGTGGCTTCTTGCTCGGTCACGGTGTGGGCTTCCTATCTTGTTCGGCCAGGGCGGCGAGGTAGGCGTTGTAGTCGGTGAGCGTGTGGTCGGCGGGGTCCGGCTGCGCCGCGGCGGGGCGCTGGGGCAGCAGCCCGTCGGGAATCTCTGTGACCAGGTCCGTGGGCGGTGCGGGCGGTCCTTCGTCCTCGTATTGGACGAAGCGGCGGTAGGCCCAGATCACGAACGCCGCGAACAGTGGCCACTGCAGTGCATATCCAAGGTTCTGCCCGTCGCCCGTCACAGACTCGAAGCGCTGGAACTGCCAGTAGGCCAACCCCAGGAATGCGACCACGCTGACGCCGACCAGCACGATGAGTGCAGGTCTCCGACGCCGTGTAGTGGACACGTCCTGACGGTACCGCGTGATGTCGGCGGGGGTGCTATCACCCCTGGTCAGCGCTTCGGTCCGATGAACTCGTCGAGACGAGCGGTGGCCACTTTGCGGTAGATCGAGACGACATACTTGGTCGATCGCGTCCACGGGATTTCGAGTGTGTCGAGGGCGGCGGTGAAGAGGCTGAGGATGTCTTCGCTGCGATTCGTGAAGTGATATCGGATGCTGGTGACGCCGCGATCATTGGCGACCACACGACAGCCATCGCTGTGGATCAGGCCGCGGAGGAACTCTTCGGTGGCTTGGTCGACCAGGCCTTGCTGCCATGGTTCAAGGGCGATCGTGCGGGAGTGCTTGCGGCCCGGGCCGTGCTGGGGAAACAGGCAGGGCCAGTGCTTGGAGTATGACGATACGTCGACGCAATTGCCTTTGCGATCCACAATCGACGCGTGTTGTCCGGGCGTCAGCTCATCAATTGCCCTGCGGCATTCGCTGACTATTTCGGGATACCTCGTGTCGCAGGTGACTCGCAAGCGCCACGTCCGGGGCGAGCGTGAGACATAGCCGTCGCCGAGATACATGCCTAGGAGGTAGGCGTAGGGGCCGGTGGGCAGGTTAGTGAAATCGTGCGTGGCGCAATCGTCTGCGCGCTCGATCCGCTTGGGAATTGGGTGACGTCGCCAGTGGCATACGGTTCGCCGCGGGATTCCCGTGCGCCGGGCAATCGCGCAGTCATTCAGTCCGGCCTCGATAAGAAGCCGAACGCCCTCAAACTCCTGGTGTGACCGGGTCAACGTCATCCTTCGTTGGAAGCGAACCTATACAGGCCCACTGACAGACTCGGGTACGATCGGGACGCCGCGGGCGTGATGAAATGGCAGACATGCTGGCTTTAGGTGCCAGTGCTCGAAAGAGCGTGTGGGTTCGAGTCCCTCCGCCCGCACCAAGGTTTGTTGGCGTCCCGGTGCCGCCCACGACCACGCCTAGACTTGAAACCGTGGTTCGCGGTGACGGTTTGCTTGATATTGACGATTGCTTGGATGCCCAGGGAAACATCGCGCTGCCACCAGGCACCACGATGATCTCCCTCATCGAGCGGAACATCAGGAACGTCGGGGACACTGTCGCCTATCGCTACCTGGACTTCACGACGTCGGAAGATGGCACCCGCATCGAGCTCACCTGGGCTCAGCTCGGGGTGCGCCTGAACGCTGTGGCCGCCGAGATCCAGCGCCACATCGGACGCGGCGATCGTGTCGCCATCCTGGCTCCGCAGGGCCTCGACTACGTCGTCGGCTTCTTCTCGGCCATCAAGGCAGGCGCCATCGCGGTGCCGCTGTTCGCGCCCGAGCTGCCCGGCCATGCCGAACGACTCGACACCGCCTTACGAGACTGCACGCCCACGGTGGTCCTGACGACGGCGGCCGTACGGGATGCCGTGCAACAGTTCCTCGACGGTCAGCCGGAATCGCCACGGATCCTTGTCATCGAGGAGATTCCCGACGAGGCAGGGGAGACGTTCGAGTACGTGCACCTCGTCGAGGAAGACGTCTCGCATCTGCAGTACACGTCGGGCGCCACCCGCCCGCCGGTAGGCATTGAGATCACTCATCGCGCGGTCGGCGTCAATCTGATGCAGATGATCCTGTCGATTGACCTGCTGGATCGAAACACCCACGGTTGCAGCTGGTTACCGCTCTACCATGACATGGGTCTATCGATGATCGGCTTCCCGACCGTCTACGGCGGCCACTCCACCCTGATGTCGCCGACGGCGTTCATTCGTCGCCCACTGCGCTGGATCAAGGCACTCTCGGACGGTTGTAAGGAAGGCCGCGTGATCACCGCTGCACCGAATTTCGCCTACGAGTACACCGCGCAGCGCGGCGTACCGGAGGACGGCGCCGACATCGACCTCGGCAAGGTCGTGATGATCATTGGGTCCGAACCGGTCAGTATCGACGCCATCCGCGCGGTGGAAAAGGCATTCGCGCCCTTCGGATTACCGCCCACCGCATTCAAGCCGTCGTATGGAATCGCCGAGGCCACGCTGTTCATCTCCAACATTGCACCGGATGCCGAACCCTCCGTTGTGTACCTCGACCGCGATGAACTTGCAGCCGGGCGGGCCGTGTCAATGCCTGCCGGTACTGCACATGCGTCATCTCACGTGTCGTGCGGTCAACTCGCCCGCAGTCTCCACGGCGTCATCGTCGACTCCGCTACCGGAGATGAGTTGCAGGACGGCCGTGTCGGCGAGATTTGGTTGCAGGGCAACAACGTTGGGCGCGGCTACTGGAACAGGCCCGAGGACACGGCGAAGGCCTTCCATGCCCGGCTCGGCCGGATGCTTGCACATAGCCATGCCGCCAAAGCCGATGCCACCGGCGACTGGCTGCGCACCGGCGATATGGGCTGCTATCTCGACGGTGAGCTGTACGTCACGGGACGCCTTGTCGATCACATCACCATCGACCGCCGCAGCCACTACCCGCAGGACATCGAGGCCACCGTGGCAGATGCGTCGCCCGTCGTCCGTCGCGGTTATGTCACCGCCTTCACGGTGCCTAACGGTCTTGTGATTGTCGCCGAGCGTGCCTCGCGCACGGCCAAGGCCGACCCACAGGAAGCCATCGACGCGATCACGGTCGCCGTCGCCGTCGAGTACGGCCTGGACCTCTGTGACGTGCGGCTGCTCCCGGCTGGTGCCATCCCGCGCACTACCAGTGGGAAGCTCGCACGACGGGCCTGCCGCCGCCAGTACCTGGACGGAACCCTCGGCGTTCACTGAGGCCCCAGCTAACCCATTTGTCTCATTTGTCCCACGTCAGCGAGCCCATTCGCCACGCCTCCGTTCGACCGGTAGGTTTTCCGGGCCAGCAGCCACGTCGGGCGCCTGGCTCCGGGGACAAACCACGAGCAACGTGATGGAGGTGCGCAATGAATGACCTGACAGTCGATGAGCTGTTCGCGCACAACGACGACGTGCAGAAATCCCGTGCGGTCCGGCTGCTGGCCGCTAAGAATCTGGCCCCGTACATCACGCTCATGGAACGCCATCTGGACCGCAGCGCGAAGGTTTCCGAACCCGCGCTTGTGGCCAAGCTAGATAGGGACCTCACCGCCGTCGGCCTGGGTGAACAGTCTGGCCTCGCTCTGATTAAGAGCTGGGCCAGCGATGGCTGGCTACACCGGGCGTCCGACGGCACCGGCCCCGACGCCGAGAATGTCTGCTCACTGACCGAGGACGCCCGCAGTGCGTTGGCCTTCGTCCGCCGCCTGCGCCGGGCCGACACCGTGGCCACCGGTGGATCCATTGCGGGTATCGCCGCGGGTCTCAAACGTGTCGCCACTCAGCTCGACGGTGACCCGTCGCGCCTGTGCGCCGATATCGAAGCTCAGATCGCCGAGCTGCAAACCCAGCTGCACGCCATCGACGACGGATACCGGCCCGAACCGGACATCGTGGATCTCGAAGACGAGACTCGCGCCATCGCCTACCAGATGGAGCAGGTGATCACCGACATCGTCCGCTACGGCAGCATGCAGAACGAGATCACCGCCGGTCTCATCGACGCCGCGGAGGACACAGATTCCGGTTTCCGCGACCGCGCGCGCCGGATGTTCGCCGACTACGACGCCCTCTTCGACTCCCGTGAGCGGGCCTCCTTCGCGGCGTTCACGCGCTCCATCCAGGACCCAGATCAGCGGGCCGCGCTGCGCAACGATATCGCTTGTGTCGCTGAGGGATTGCCCGAGCTCGACCCGGGCCTGCGCGATGTCATGAAGAACTTCTTCAAACTGGTCTCCCAGCAGATCGCGGAGGTCTCGCGCATCGAACAGCGTTGCGCACAGCGCATCCGGCGATTCTTCGCCGCAGGTACCACGGAGCAGGCGCGCGGACGCGCCCGACAGCTCAACGACGCGCTGGCTGCCGGGCATGCGCTGCTCAAGGTGTCCACCGCCGACTCGCCGATCGCGGCCGAACTACCCATCGGCCGTTCGGCCGCGGCATCCATTGGCGCCCTGTCGTTCACCATTAAGGACACCGCGCCGCCGGTGCTCGCGCAGGAGGCGCCATCGGGGCCGTTGGATTTGAGCGGGTTCTCGGCGTTAGCGACCCAGGTGGACATGGCGTCGTTGGCGCAGACCGTGAACAGTGCCGTCGCCAAGGGGCCAGTTTCGTTGCCCGACATGATCTCTCATGTCGATGCGCCGTATCTGGGCGACGTGATCGTGTTGTGGTCACTCGCCCTCAAGCAGGACACCACTGCCGACCGTGAAGCGGTGAAGGTGAAGTTCCGGTCCCTGGACGGACAGGACCGGGTGATGGAGGTACCTCAGTTGATGTTCCGTGACCCGGTGCTGGCCACCCTCGACGAGGAGGGGCCGACGCTATGACGACAACGCCATTGGGGAATATCAACTTTGACGACCTGCCGGGTGTGGAACCCGACGCGTCCGCGCCGCGGACCATCAAGGGCCCGCGGTTCGACGGCGATACCAGCGAACTGCCCGACAAGGCGTGTTGGGCGCTGCAGAACCTGGTGGCCCGCCGCTACCTGAGCAAGGATGGCCAGCCTGAACTGTGGGCGTCGATGATCGAACATCGCAAGGTGCTGGCCGCACGGCTCTCCGAATTGGACCTGCGGCTGCGGGTATTCGATGACCTTGAGGTCGCCTACGCCGAACCGGCGCCCTTGGAGAGCTCCAGCCCGTACGGTGCCCGGGTGCTGCGCCGGGAACCCTTGGGCACCTATGCATCGATCGTGGCGCTGCACTTGGCGAAGATCGCCCGGACCGCACATGACGAACATGTGCTGGTAAGCCGTGACGATATTCACGAGCTCTTCGCCAACGTCAGCCACGATATCGACCGTGATGAGGCGATGCTGCGCGATCGTGTCGATGAGGCCATCAAACGGCTGTCGAAGGCCGAAATCCTGCAACGCACCCGCGATGACGAGCACAGCTACACCATCAGCCCGGTCATCAATGCCCTGATGTCCGCGCAGATGATCGAGGCCCTGCAACGCCAATACGAGCAGCTGCAACGTGGCGGCACCGCCCCCGAAGACGGCACCGACTCCCCCGACGAAGAAGAGGGCGATACCGATGACGGTGACTATGAAAACGAGTGACACAGTCACCCAACAGTTCTGGCTGTCCCGATTGCAGGTCATCAACTGGGGCGTCTTCGACGGGTACCACAGCATTGAGTTCAGCCGGAACGGCACGCTGATCACTGGCTCCTCGGGCAGCGGTAAATCTTCTCTGCTGGATGCGATTTCGTTGGCGTTCCTGTCCTCGAACCGCCGCAATTTCAACGCTTCGAGCGACACCACCGCCGCGGGCTCCAACATGGGCAAGCGCACGGTCGACAAGTACATCCGCGGACTGTGGGGCGAGCTGAAGAACCCGGGGGAGCGGCCCAAGCAGATGTTTCTACGCGGCAAGGGCGGGGCATGGTCAGCGATCGCGGTCACCTACGCAGGTACCGACGGCCGCGTCATCACCGGACTGGTGCTCAAATGGCTTGCTCCGGGCTCAGATTCGGACTCATCGAGCCGCTATTACCTGATTGACGCCGACGCCGATATCCGTGACCTATGCAACGCCTGGGCCAGCAGGGGATATGCAGGGTCGATCTTCGAAGGCGCGGGCTGGCGCGGTCACAAGAGTGAACGCTGGTACCTGGAACAGCTGTACGCCGCCGTCGGTATTCAGGGGTCCTCGGCCGCGCAGCAGTTGCTGGGGAAGGCGAAATCGCTCAAGAGCGTTGGTGGCCTTGAGCAGTTCGTGCGCGAATACATGCTCGACGAACCCGAGTCGATGGCTGCGATCTCCGAGGCGCTCGGTCAGATCACCCCGTTGGTCGACGCACGAGCAGCGCTCGCGGTCGCGCAGCGCCAGCGGCAGACCCTGGGCGATATCGAACAGATCCAACAGACCTACGCCAGCGATGCGGCGCACCTGGCCACCGTCGACGTCGTGGACCACCACACCGTGCGCGACTACGTGGATCAACAGCGCCTCGCCCTAGCGGGCCCGGAGATCGACCTGCTGGACACCGAGATCACCCGGCTCGGCGGCGAATGCGACGAAATCCAGACGCGTCAGGACATTCTCACCGGTGAGCGTGACAAGCTGCTGGGCCGGATCGCCGCCGCCGACAGCAATCTGGCGCCGCTCAAGAGCGAGCTGGCGCATGCCCGCGCCCGCGCCGAGGAGGTGTCGCGTCGCCGCACCGCCTACGACAGCGCGATCTGGGACCTTGGGCACGGCGACGACATCGAGTCCGCCGAGGAATTCGAGTCCATGCGGGTGGAAAGCCTGCGTGCGGTCACCCGGATCAATGCGGAGCTCGAAGCCGGGCACGACGCATACGTCATGGCCGCCGGCGCATTGTCCACGGCACGCGACCAACTGCGTGCCGCGTCATCCGAACTCAAACGTGTCGAGCACGTTGGCACCTCGGTGCCGCCCGATGAGGACCGCATGCGCGGGGAGATCGCTGCGGCACTGGGCCTTACCTCCAAGGATCTGCCCTACGTCTGTGAGCTGATGGACCTGCGCCCCGGTCAGGAACGCTGGCGCAGGTCTGTGGAGAAGGTGCTCCGGTCCACGGGTCTGTGCCTGCTGGTTCCCGATCAGCATCACCGTCAGGTGCTGCGGTACGTCAACGAGAACCCGATGCGTGGGTATCTGCAGATGGAGCGGGTGATCCCGTCGGGCGCACCGCGGCGTCCCGAGCCAGGCACCCTCGCGGACTGCCTGCGCGTGACGAACCCGAACCATGAATGCGCCGGCGCCGCCATGAACCTGGTTGCCGGCGTGGGTGATTACGTGCTGGTGGACACGCCCGACGAGTTCAGCAAGCACCGCCGCGCCGTCACCGATCAGGGCCTGCGCAAGGACGGCGACCGGCGCGCGGTCAAGGATGACCGGCGCGAATTGCGCGCTTCGCAATTCATCTATCAAGGCAATGCCGGGGACAAGCGGGCGGCGCTATCTGACGATGTCGTCGAGGCGCAGCAGGCCGTGGGAGATGCCGAGAAGTTCATCGGCGAAATGGACACTAAGCGTGAGGAGCTGCGCTCCGAGGTGGTGCGCTGGTCCAAACTACATAGCCAGTACGAGTACTGGAGCCAGATCGACACCGAATCGGCCGAGGCCGCCGTCTCGCGGTTGCAGGATCAGTACGACGCGATGCTGGAGGCGAACCCGGACCTGACCGGTCTGCAGCAGCAGGCCGACTCGTATCTCGACGAGATCAAGAAGCTCTCTGAACGTATCGGCGCGCTGAGAAGGCAGGAGTCCGAGCATGATTCACGTCGGACCCGGCTACTGGATCTGATGGACAACCTGAGCCCGCGCGAGGTGGGCGGACACACCCGCTCCGGTATCGAGGCGTATGTGCCTCAGCTCTCGTCCAGCCTGGACGTGCTGGAACCCGACACCTACCGGCTGGAGCTGTGGCGCCAGATCGAGAAGGACCAGTCGGTACTGCGGGAAAGCGTGACGCGCTCACGCAACGAACTCAATCGAATCCTCAACGCCTACGACCGGGACTTTCCGGATTCGATTCCCAACGACAGCGAGAACTTCGACGAGAAGATCCACGACTACGTCGCGCTGTGCCGCAGGATCGACGAACGTGATCTGCCCGCTGCCTACGAGCGGATGCTGCGGCTCATCACCGAACAGGCGCCCACCGCCGTGCTGCGGCTGCACCAGCTCGCCGAGGAAGAAGCGCACCGCATCACCGACCAGATCGACCGTGTGAATAGCGGTTTGGGTTCGGTGGAGTTCAACCGTGGAACACGGTTGACCCTGCGGGCCGAGCCGAGGGCGCTCGAGGCGGTCGGCGAACTCAACGAACGTGCGCGGAGCATCTCGGGGCGGGCGGTGGCAGTTTCGATGGGGGACGAGAAGGCCATTCACGACCAGTACCAGGACATCCTGCAGCTGCGGAATCTGCTGGCGGCCGAGACACCCGAGGCCCGACAGTGGACGCGCGACGCGTTGGATGTACGCAACCGGTTCGTGTTGTACTGCGAGGAGCGGGACGCCGCCACCGGAGAAGTGATTCGCACCTATAGCAATGCGGGCGCGAATTCGGGTGGGGAGCAAGAGAAGCTGATGGCCTTCTGTCTGGCCGGCGCGCTGAGCTTCAACCTGGCCAATCCCGAAACGGGGGACAACCGGCCGGTGTTCGCACAGTTGATGCTCGATGAGGCGTTCTCGAAATCCGATCCGCAGTTCGCGCAGCAGGCGCTCTCGGCCTTCCGTAAGTTCGGGTTCCAGTTGGTGATCGTCGCTACCGTGCAGAACACCACGACCATCCAGCCCTACATCGACAGCGTGGTGATGGTGTCGAAGCCGGACGGTCCGGGTGTGCGCCCCGTTGCCTCGACGCGCACGGTGCCGATCGGGGAGCTGGGCGATATCCGGAAGGCTGTCAGCGCCCGAGGGGCGTGAGCTTCTTCGCGCAAGCGCTCATCAGCGTCCAACGAACTCGGCGGTGGTGCGGGACAGGAAGGCCTGCACGCCGAGGGCGGCGTCCTCGGTGGTGAAGAGCTCCCTAATGGTGGGCACTAATTGTGTTTCGGCGGCTCCCTCGCCGTCACGAACGGCCAACCGCGCGTTGCGCAGGGTGGCCTGTACCCCCAGGGGCGCCTGACGGGCGATGGTGTGTGCGAGGGCGATTGCCTTGTTGACGTGCTCGCCGGCGCGTACGACTTCTTGCACGATTCCGATGCGATGCGCCTCGGTGGCATCGAAGGACTCGGCCGTCAACATCCATCGCATGGCATTGCCCCAACCTGCGGTCCGGGGAAAGCGGATGGTGGCGCCACCGAACGGGTATATGCCACGGTTGATTTCGAGCTGCGCGAAGGTGGCGGTCTCATCCGCGATCACGATATCGCCGGCGAGCGCCAGCTCGATGCCCAGGGTGAGCACCTTGCCGTGCACGGCAACGATCAGGGGTTTGGACAGGTGCGTGCCGTCGACCTGCCACGGATTGATCCCGCCCTCGGGGGTCAGTGACGCGCCGCCCTGAATCTCGGCGGCCACGCTGGCCAGGTCGAGTCCGGCGGTGAACATCGGCCCTTCTCCGTACAGCACCGCGGCCCGTAGCTCACCGTTTGTGTCGTATTCGCCGAGTGCCAACGACAGGTCCTGCAGCATCGTCTTGTCGAACGCGTTTCGCTTGGCGGGCCGGTTCAGGCCGATCACCAGGACGCATCCATCGCGCCGGACGCTCAGGGTTTCGTATTCGCTCATTGACTTCTCCGTCTCCGTCGCGGATTATGTAGAGCATCATACATATCCGTCACGGGTCCGGGAAGGACGACAGTTGAGCACCCCGCGTGAACGAATGGTTGCCTCGGCGGCCCTGCTGATCCGCGAGCGCGGTGCACATGCGACGGCCATTTCGGATGTTCTGGAACACAGCGGTGCGCCACGGGGCTCGGCGTACCACTACTTTCCCGGTGGGCGTACGCAGCTGCTTGCCGAGGCGGTGGATCTGGCGGGGGATTACATCGCGGCAATGATTGACGCGAAGCCCTCCGTGGCGGAAGCTCTCGACCTGCTCGTCGCCTCCTATCGGAAGCAGTTGATGCGCAGCGATTTCCGGGCCGGATGCCCGGTAGTCGCGGTGGCCGTGGAAGCGGGTGACCCGGAAAGTCCGGCCAGTAATCAGCAGCTCATCGAACGGTCGTCCGCCGTGTTCCGGCGCTGGATCGGTCTGATAGCTGACAAGTTGGTTGCCGCCGGCGTTGCTCGAACACGTGCCGACGAGCTTGCGATGATGGCATTGACCTCGCTGGAAGGGGCCATCATCGTTGCCCGTTCTACCCGGGATATCACGCCAATAGATGTGGTGCACAAGCAATTACGCACACTGATCGAGGAGGCCTTGCGATGACCACTGCCAACTGGCTGCCCACCGCCTGCATCCTGTGTGAGTGCAACTGCGGCATCGTCGTCCAGACGGAGGGCCGCACGCTTGCCAAGATCCGCGGGGACAAGGAGCATCCGGGAAGCCAGGGCTATACCTGCAATAAGGCGCTGCGCCTCAATCACTATCAGAACAACGCAAACAGGCTCACGTCGCCGATGCGTCGCCGCTCCGACGGCACCTATGAGGAAATCGATTGGGACACGGCGATCGTGGAGATCGCCGAGGGTTTCAAGGACATCCGCGACAGCCACGGCGGAGACAAGATCTTCTACTACGGCGGTGGTGGCCAGGGCAATCATCTGGGCGGCGCCTACAGCGGCGCGTTTCTCAAGGCCATCGGGTCCAAATATCGGTCCAACGCGCTCGCTCAGGAGAAGACGGGCGAGGCCTGGATCGACAAGAACCTCTACGGCGGGCATACCCGCGGGGAGTTCGAGCACGCGGAGGTGTCGGTCTTCGTCGGGAAGAACCCGTGGATGTCGCAGAGCTTCCCGCGGGCGCGCGTGGTGCTCAACGAGATCTCCAAGGATCCGCAGCGCTCGATGATCGTCATCGACCCGGTGATCACCGATACCGCCAAGATGGCCGATTTCCATCTGCGGGTGCTACCGGGAGCCGACGCCTGGTGCCTGGCGGCACTGACCGCAGTGCTCGTTCAGGAGAATCTTTGTGACGAAGCATTTCTCGCAGAGCACGTGACCGGTACCGAGGAGGTTCGGGATGCGCTGCGTGACGTTCCGATCGCCGACTACGCACAGCGCTGCGGCATCGATGAGGACCTGATCCGGCGCGCGGCCCGTCGGATCGCCGCGGCCGACAGTGTGGCGGTCTTCGAAGACCTTGGTATTCAGCAGGCCCCGAACAGCACGCTGAGCTCCTACCTCAACAAGATGCTGTGGATACTCACCGGGAACTTTGCCAAACGCGGTGGCCAGCATCTGCATTCGTGGATGGCGCCGCTGATGGGCGGATTCTTCGGCAACACCCCCGTGACCGGCGCCCGAATCATCGGCGGTCTGGTGCCCTCCAACGTCATCCCCGACGAGATCCTCACCGACCACCCCGACCGGTTCCGCGGGATGATCGTGGAGAGCAGCAATCCCGCCCATTCCCTGGCAGATTCGGCCAGATGCAAGGAGGCCTTCCAGGCGCTGGAGCTGCTGGTCGTCGTTGACGTGGCGATGACCGAGACCGCCCGCCTGGCCCACTATGTGTTGCCGGCCGCCACCCAGTTCGAGAAGGTGGAGGCGACATTTTTCAATCTGGAGTTCCCGCACAACACGTTCCAGCTGCGGCACCCGCTGTTCGAGCCCGCGCCGGGAACCCTGCCCGAACCCGAGATTTGGGCGCGGTTGGTCCGTGCGCTGGGAGAGGTCGACGATGCGGATCTGCAACCGCTCCGGGAGGCCGCAGCACAAGGCCGGGAGGCCTACTTACAGGCATTCTTCGCGGTACTGGCCAATCCCACGCTCGGGCCGTTGGCTCCCTACGTCCTCTACGAAACCCTCGGCCCGACGCTGCCCCATGGGCTGGAGGGGGCCGCTGCGCTCTGGGGTCTGGCGCAGAAGGCGATGATGACCTACCCGCAGGCGGTGGCGCGGGCCGGACACCCCGACGGCAACGCGCTGTTCGATGCCATCTTGAACAGCCCCTCTGGTATCACCTTCACCGTTCATGACTACGAAGACGACTTCTCCCTCATCACCCATGCGGACCGCAAGATTGCGCTCGCCATCCCCGAAATGCTGGATGAAATCCGGGGATTGGTATCACGTCCGGCCCAGCTGACCACACCGGAATTTCCGATTGTGCTCTCTGCGGGAGAGCGGCGGGCCTACACCGCCAACGACATCCTCCGTGATCCATCCTGGCGCAAGCGTGACCAGCAGGGTGCGCTGCGGATAAGCCCGGAGGACGCACAACATCTAGGTGTCGCCGATGGAGACCGGGTGCGTATCGCGACCGCGGCGGGCAGCGCCGAGGCCACCGTTGAGATCAGCGACATGATGCAGCCCGGCCATGCCTCGCTGCCGAACGGGTTCGGGCTGGACTACACCGACGAATCCGGGGAAAGGCATGTCCCCGGTGTCGCCCCGAACGCGTTGACCTCATCAGCCTGGCGCGACGAATATGCCGGTACCCCATGGCATAAGCATGTGCCGGCCCGCTTGGAGACATTGTCCGCCAGGGTTTAGCGCACGCGAGCGAGATAGTCGCGCAAGGTCTTCTCATGTTCGGTCACCACGCCGCGGGGGACCATGCGTTACGTCTACGCAACTCGTACACATATCGGTCGGCCCGGTTGGATGGCCCGCTCCCGTAGGGCCGGCCACTACTGGTACAGGTACACGCTTTCGGCGGCGCACGGCGGGCGGTCCTTGCCCTCGGTTTCGTACTTGATCCCGTATGTCGCTTCGACGGTGCCCTTATCGCGCAGCTTGGCGGACAGCAGCGTGATGTGCCCACGCACTCTCGCGCCTACGTGCAGCGGCGCCGGGAACCGCACCTTGTTGACGCCATAGTTGAGCACTGCGTCATACGACTCGATTTCCAGCACCTCATCCAGGAATGCCGGGGCAAGTGCGAGGGTGAGGTATCCGTGCACGATGGTCCCGCCGAACGGGCCGGCGTTGGCGCGCTCGGTGTCGGTGTGAATCCACTGCCGGTCGCCGGTCGCATCCGCGAACTCGTTGACCTGTTCCTGGGTGATTTGAACCCAACTGCTGGTACCCAATTCGACTCTGCCCAGGGACAGTAGCTCCTGTGGTGTCGCCAGCTTGGTGGACATACCGCGCGCTCCTTCTCGGGTCGTGGTTCCTGATCGCATTACCGGGTTGCAAGATTAACTGGACCCTTCATACCCGAGTTCTCATGCCCGCCACGGGACAATGCCGAAATCTGGGGGAGCGCCGGATGCGGGTAGCGTTTGCCGACATGAGGTGGTCGGTGCCGCTCGTGTTCGCGTTGCTTCTGGTAGTGACGGGCTGCCAACGTGGAGTTGACGGGGAGGCAACGGCGGGTCGGGAACCGGGCGTGGCGGGGCCGATCCAGCCCGCCCAGCTCGACCAACTCCTCACCCCGGCGCAATCACTGACAGTGACCCCGGGAAAGCCATTGTTTGAAACCGATATGCAGTCGATCCTCTGGGTCGGCGCCGATCCCGCCGAATGCCAGGGCGTCGTGGGCTACGGCCGCTATCCGCTCTTTCCGACGGATTACACGGGGCGCGAAGCGCGAACGCAGACCGACAACCAGTATCCGAACCAGCATCAACTGCTGGAGGCGTCGGCTACCTACCCCGGCGATTTCCAGGCGGCGAAATTCTTGGAATCGGTTCGCAAGAGGGTGGCCGGGTGCCAGTTGCCGGTGGCCGCCTGGGGCGACGACGAGAAACGTCATACGGTCACGCCCAGTCCGGTCACCGCCGGGTCGCCGGACATGGTGCACTGGTCGACGAATCTCGGTGGCGATCAATGGATTTGCGAGTTCACGATGATCGCAAAGGCCAACGTGATCGCGCAGGTGGTCACGTGCTCGGCGGACCGGTCGCTCGACAATCGGGCCCTCTCAGAAGCACGGCTCAAGAAGATCGATGAGCTACTCAACGCCAAGTGGTGATCAGTCGGTCAGGATGATTTGCGCACCGCCGCGTTCTGGGCGATGTCCTCGGCAAGCAGATGCTCGGCGCGTTCGATGATTGCCTCGACGGTGAAGTTGAAGCTGGCGTCCGAGATCGTGGCGATCGAATGCCCCCGGGACGCGAGGTCGTGCATGGTGGGCGCGACCTTGGCGCTGGGCACCCGGTTGCGTGCCTCGCCGGCTGCAGGTATGACGGTGTCCAGATGCTCGAGTACCACGATGCCCCGAATGTGTAGGGACAGAGAGAAATACACGTCTAGTGCGTTATCTGGGCTGAATCCCACACCGATCAATGTCTGGACGAGGGACTCCAGGTGCTCGATGCTCGCCTGGAGTGCTTCTGCGCTCAGCTCGCTGGTGCGCATCAGGATGAGCTCGACAAGCACCGGGCGTTCTCGGAATGCCTGCCGCATCCGGTGGGCGTAGCCGCGCAGAGCGTCTTGCCAGGTTTCGTCACCGATGAACGGTGCGGCGAAGTGGTATTGCTTGGTGGCGCGATCGGTCATCGCGTCGAGTAGCTCGTCCTTTTTGCGGAAGTACCAGTAGATGCTGGTGACGCCGACGTCGAGATGTTTCGCTAGCAGCGGCATGCTCAGCCCGCAGATCCCGATATCCTCGGCGAGCTCGAATGCCCCGGCGATGATGTCCTCGGCGGTGATGGATCCACGCCGCCGCCGCTCCCGCTTAGGGCTTTGTGTGCTGGTCGCCTTGGCCTTGTGGCTGACACCGGCATCTCGCATATTTAATCCTCGCCGCGGCCCCCGTCGCGTCGTTCTGTCCTTGTCTCACGGCTATCAGGCCCCGGTAGCAAGTTGGCACCATACCGCAGGGAGCTGGCAGTGCGGTCAGCTCCCTGCCCAGGCGAGTTCGCTGCGCGGGCGGTAGCTAGTGATCCCCGACACTTTGCGCGTGGAGGTTCAAGGTCCGACCGCGATGCCACGATCGATGGATCTTGATCTGGTGATACCCCTGTGCGGTGTGGGGACTGCGAGGCACCATTGACACCGCGGAACGCGGTATGAGGCTGGCGGCATCGAGAAGGGTGTGGCAATGGCGATCGACAGGGATATCGAAAAAGATTTAGACAAGGACTCCGACAGAGACTCTGACCAAACGCCCACACATCAGAAATCCCCCTGGTGGGCGCGCCAGTACACGTTCACGGGCACCGCGATGGGTTTGGTCTTCCTCTGGCTATCGATGACCCCGTCGTTGCTTCCGCGTGGCCCGCTGTTCCAGGCGCTGGTCAGTGGGGGATCGGGCGCGATCGGATACGGACTTGGCGTGCTGGCGGTATGGCTGGTGCGATACATGCGGTCCAAGGATTCGAGTCCCCCGGCCCCGGCCATCGCGTGGCGCGTACTCATCGTGCTCGGGGTCGTCGGCACTGCCTTGATGATCGTGTGGTTCCACTTTTGGCAGGACCGTGTGCGCGACTTGATGGGCGTGCCGAGGCTGGCGTTCTGGGCACACCCGCAGACCGCGGTGATGTCGGTCGTCGTGTTGTTCGTCCTGGTCGAATTCGGCCAGTTGATTCGCCGGTTGATCCTGTTCCTCGTCGAGCGGCTGGATCGCGTGGCTCCCAAACGGGTTTCCGCGGTGGTCGCCGTCACCCTGGTGGTGGTTCTGGCGATAGCGCTGATCAACGGAGTCGTTGTGAGGTTCACCATGCGTGCGCTCAACAACACGTTTTCCGCGGTGAACAACGAGGAGGACCCGGACAACCCGCCGCCCACCACATCACTGCGTTCCGGCGGCCCGGGTTCTCTGGCCTCCTGGGCTTCACTGGGCAATCAGGGCCGTGCATTTATCGCGGGCGGTCCGACGACGCGAGAGCTTTCGGCGTTCAATCGTGCGCCGGCGACCGAGCCGATCCGGGCATACGCGGGGCTGGAATCCGCCAACGGAATCAAGGCAGCGGCAGAGCTCGCCGCGAGCGAACTGGAACGTGAGGGTGGCCTGCACCGGAAGGTGGTAGCGGTGGCCACCACGACGGGAACCGGCTGGATCAACGAAGCAGAGGCCGATGCCCTCGAATACATGTACAACGGCGACACCGCGATCGTCAGCATGCAGTATTCGTTTCTGCCTAGCTGGATTTCGTTCCTGGTTGACAAGGAGAACGCGCGGCAGGCGGGGCAGATGCTGTTCGAGGCGGTGTCTGCGCGGGTCCGCACCATGCCGGAGGGCATGCGCCCCAAGCTCGTGGTGTTCGGGGAGAGTCTTGGTTCGTTCGGCGGTGAAGCGCCGTTCCTGTCAGTGAATAACATCGTGGCTCGCACCGATGGTGCGCTGTTCTCGGGCCCGACGTTCAACAACTCCATGTGGCTTGAGGCCACGCACAATCGTGATGACGGGTCGCCGGAGGTGCTGCCCATTTACGACAATGGGCGAAACGTCAGGTTCGCCTCGCGCCCAGAGGATCTCAGCCGGCCGGCCGATCCCTGGGCCCGTCCGCGCATCGTCTATTTGCAACACGCGTCGGACCCGATTGCGTGGTGGAATCCCGACCTCATCTTGAGCAAGCCCGACTGGCTGCGTGAACCTCGTGGCTACGACGTGCTGCCGAGCATGGAGTGGATTCCTTTCGTGACCTTCCTGCAGGTGTCTGCCGATATGGCGGTCGCCGTCGACGTTCCCGACGGCCATGGCCATGTCTATGTTCGAGCCGTAGCCGATGCCTGGGCGGCGATCCTGCAACCACCTGGGTGGACGCCGGAGAAGACGCAGCGACTGAGGTCCCTGCTGCGGTCGGGCGAGTAGCCAGCGACTTTTTTCCGTACGGTGGCGGGGTGAGCCACACCCTGGGTTCGAGCAACTATGTAACCACTCCCGACGGGCGTGCATTGCACTACATGGCCGCCGGTGACGGGGCGCCGACCGTGGTTTTCGAATCGGGCATGGGCTTCTCGCGATCCGCCTGGGGGCTCGTGCAACCCCTTGTCGCCCAACGTTTTCGGTCTGTGGTCTACGACCGTGCAAATCTGGGCCGAAGTGACGATGATCCGCAGCCGCGCACGCTGGAGCGGATCACCGCGGACCTGGGTGCCCTGCTGACGGCGCTCGGGCCCGGACCCTTCATCCTGGTGGGCCACAGCTATGGCGGAACCATCGCACTGTCCTCGACAGTGGCCGATCCCGACCGGATCGCCGGCATCGTTCTCGTCGACCATTCCGACGAGAACTTGGATGCCTATTTCCGTCCCGCTTCGCCGGTGACGCGGGTAGTGGGCGTCGCCAACCGGGCGGCGCTGTCCACGGTCGGGTGGCTGGGCCTCATGCCGCAGTTGGCCCGGTGGACCATGCCGAAGATGCCGACGGACGTGGTCGAGGACATGATCGCCGAGGACTTCACCTGGCGGGGTGGACGTGGTGCCGACGAGGAGGACCGGCGCTTTGTCGCCGGCATGACCGCGCTGCGCGACGACCCGCCGATGTTCGAAGGAATCCCCGTCACCGTCATCTCGGGGGTCAGGTCGGAGTTGCTGAATGAGGAGACCCGGTCCGAACTCAACGTCGCACACCAGCTGACGGTCCAGCGGCTCGGGGCGCGTCACGTTCTCGCCCGCAAATCCGGACATCAGGTCGTCCTGACCGAACCGCGGTTGATCGCCGACGAGGTGTTTCGGGTCGCGGACGCCTAGACGTCACGGGGCCGACCGCGGAAGGCCTCTGGCGCCGACCAGCCGATGCGGTCGCACTGTGTCGCATGTGACTAGCGTGGCTACCGTGCTTGTTGGGGCAATTGTCGTAATCTGAGACGCAAGTTCAGTAACGGCCTTGTGAGGTAGTGGTGTCGGTAACGCGTCGGGGTCTCCTCAAATACGCCGCGGCTATGCCCGCGGCGTATGCGCTGGGCTCCGCCGCGTCCCTGGCCGCGGTCACTGCACCACGAGCTAATGCCGCCTCGCTGGGGACACTCATCGACTATGCCGGTGGGGTCCCGAGCCCCGAGTCGATCAAGGCCGCCGGACACCTGGGTGCTATTCGGTACGTGTCCGATCCGCGCAGCAAGGGATTGTCGGCGGGTAAGCCCATCAAACTGGCCGAAGCGCGCGACCTGTATCGCGCCGGCTTGAAGATCGTCTCCAATTACCAGTACGGCAAGCAGGACACCGCTGACTGGCTCGGTGGCCACGATGCCGGTATCAAGCACGCGCAGCGCGGCTGGCAGTTGCACATTGCCGCGGGAGGCTCCTACAACGTGCCGATCTATGTCTCGATCGACGACGATCCATCACCTGAGCAGTACAAGAATCAGGTGGCCCCGTATCTGAAGGCCTGGGAGTCGGTGGTGGGGCATGCCCGCACCGGGCTGTACGGGAACTCCAAGACCATCGACTGGGCGCTGCAAGACGGGTTGTGCTCCTATTTCTGGCAGCACAACTGGGGCAGCCCCAAGGGCTTCGTCCATCCGCAGGCTCACTTGCATCAGTTCGAGATCGACAAGCGCGAGGTGGGCGGGATCGGCGTCGACCTCAACGACATTCTTAAGCCCAACTTCGGGCAGTGGGCGTAACGCGGTTCTAGGCGGCGATCTCACCAGCGCCGTCGCGCCTCTTCGACCCATCCGGCGACTCAGGAACAAAGCGTTCTCGGTGGAGCCGGTGCCGTCCGTCCAGGTGCCGCCGACCTGCAGCGCGATGCTGTTGCCGTAGCCGGCGCCCGAGTTTCATCTCATGCGGTAGGGCCACCTACCCCGGCTGTGGTCGAGCACAGCGAACGCGTCGATGAGCTCGTAGGTGGTGTCGCCCAGCCGTAGCGTGCCCGCGCCGAACGCCCGACGTCCTTGGCGGTGTACTGAAAGCGAGTGGGGGACCAGGGAACCACCACGCCGAGCGATTCGTGATCCGGTGGCAGCGGAATATCCAGGTTGACCTCGACATCACGGGCGCGCGCATGGATCGTCGCGCTCTGCGGTGCTGATCGATGCTGACCGTGACGCCCATGCCCCTCGACTCGGCCCGGTTAAGACCGCTGATGTCGGGTAATGCGGTGCCGCGCGCCGGGGATGACTGTGTTCCTTGATGTTTCGGCACCAGTTCGCCGGTCAAGCACGGCCGGATGGTAGCGAGGTTCCCCCGGGATGATGCGTAGCTAGCTAAACATCATTAGTCACACTCGTCACACTCGTCACACGCGTGGGAACCGCGTGGCAGCGTCAGCAAACTTTGGGTACTTGTTCTAGTCTTTTTGGGTGCGAATGGCCGTGTGGACGGTGTCGAGTGCGACACGCGCGAACATGTCCGGTGCTACAGAAAATAAACATAACGATTCGATAACAATCTATGTCTGATCTGCGGTGTTATACCTACTCGGCCGTAACCACCTGCACGCAGCGGGTTTGATTCGGCGGTTAGTTGCCACGGCCTGGCCTGCCGTTACGTAAGCGGTGGTTACTCCTGCGTAGAACTCGGCAGTAACTATTACGCCAGAAGAAATCGCCACCCCTCTTATGACACTCTTAAGTCCAGACCTGCGGTGATGGTGCTGACGGCACGGCTCCACACGCTCCCGAGCGACAGTGACGACGACACGGGCGGCGGCGGCTGGATTCACGACTGATGGAAGACGGGACTACGACGTGACGATCAATGAATACGACAAGGTGACCAGCGCTGAGGACCCCGACGCGACCGGCGCTGTCGATCCAGGTCCAAGTGCGGGTCCCGCACTGATCGATCGTCTGGAGTCCGGTGAGCCCTACGCCGTCGCCTTCGGCGGCCAGGGCAGTGATTGGCTGGAGTCGCTCGCCGAGCTGGCGGCCTCCGCTGGTATCGAATCGGAGCTGGCCACCCTCGCTGGTGAGGCCGAGCTGCGGCTGGAGCCCGTCGCCAAGGAACTCGTGGTCGTGCGACCGGTCGGCTTCACGCCGCTCACCTGGGTGCGTGCGCTGACCGCCGAGGAGCCCGTACCCGCCACCGCGCAGCTCACGTCCGCCGCGGTCTCCATGCCCGGCGTGCTGCTGGCCCAGCTGGCCGCCGTCCGCGCACTCAAGATCCAGGGTCTGGATGTGGCCCAGCTGCCGCCGGTCGCGGTCGTGGGGCACTCCCAAGGCGTGCTGGCCGTCGAGGCGCTCAAGGCCCACGGTGTGCGTGATGTCGAGCTGCTGGCCATCGCTCAGCTGGTGGGTGCCGCTGCCACCCTGGTCGCGCGCCGCCGCGGCATCGTGGTGCGCGGTAACCGCACTCCGATGGTGTCGGTGACCAACGTCGACCCCGATCGCATCAAGCATCTGCTCGACGAGTTCGCACAGGATGTGCGAACCGTTGAGCCGCCCGCGCTGTCCATTCGCAACGGACGCCGCTCCGTCGTCATCACCGGCACTCCCGAGCAGCTGTCGCGCTTCGAGCTGTATTGCGAACAGATCGCCGAGCGCGAGGCCGCTGAGCGCAAGGACAAGGTCCGCGGAGGCGCCGTATTCAGCCCCGTCTTCGACCCGGTCAATGTCGAGGTGGGCTTCCACACTCCGCGCCTTGCCGACGGTGTCGAGATCGCCGGTCGCTGGGCGGCCGCCGCGGGGCTCGACGTCGAGTTGACCAAGGCGCTCACCGAATCCATCCTGGTGACTCCGGTCGACTGGGTGAACGAGGTGAGCCACGTTGCCGATGCCGGTGCGCGCTGGATCCTCGATCTGGGCCCCGGCGACCTTCTTACTCGTTTGACCGCCCCGGTCATCCGTGGCCTGGGGATCGGGATCGTGCCTACCGCCACCCGTGGCGGGCAGCGAAACCTGTTTATGCACGGCGCCGTTCCGGAGGTGGCCCGTGCCTGGACCTCCTTCGCGCCCACCCTGGTGTCGCTGCCCGACGGCTCGGTCAAGCTGTCCACCAAGTTCACCCGCCTCACCGGTCGCTCACCAATCTTGTTGGCGGGCATGACGCCGACCACCGTTGACGCGAAAATCGTTGCGGCCGCGGCCAACGCGGGTCACTGGTCCGAGCTCGCTGGTGGCGGGCAGGTCACCGAGGAGATCTTCAGCGCCCGTATGGAAGAACTGACCGGCCTGCTTGAGCCGGGTCGCCAGATTCAGTTCAACTCGCTGTTCCTGGACCCGTACCTGTGGAAGCTGCAGGTGGGTTCGAAGCGCTTGGTGCAGAAGGCTCGTCAGGCCGGCGCGCCGATCGACGGTGTCGTCGTGACCGCCGGTGTCCCGGAGCTGGAAGAGGCCGTCGCACTCATCGACGAGCTCACCGAAATCGGCTTCAGCCACATCGTGTTCAAGCCCGGCACCGTCGAGCAGATCCGCTCGGTGGTGCGCATCGCGGCCGAGGTTCCGACCCGCCCGATCATCATGCACGTCGAGGGTGGCCGCGCCGGTGGACACCACTCCTGGGAGGACCTCGACGACCTGCTGTTGGCCACCTACTCGGAGCTGCGTTCGCGCTCCAACATCACCGTCTGCGTCGGCGGCGGTATCGGCACCCCCGAGCAGGCTGCCGAATACCTGAGTGGCCGTTGGGCCTTGAAGTTCGGATTCCCGCTGATGCCGGTCGACGGCATCCTGGTGGGCACCGCGGCGATGGCCACCCTGGAGGCCACCACCAGCCCGTCGGTCAAGCAGATGCTGGTCGAAACCCAGGGCACGCCCACGTGGGTGCCCGCCGGAAAAGCGCAGGGCGGCATGGCCTCCGGGCGCAGCCAGCTGGGCGCCGACATCCACGAGATCGACAATGCGGCTTCGCGCTGCGGTCGCCTGCTCGACGATGTCGCCGGTGATGCCGATGCGGTGGCCAAGCGTCGCGACGAGATCATCGCCGCGATGGAGCCGACCGCCAAGCAGTACTTCGGCGATGTCTCCGAGATGACCTACGCGCAGTGGCTGAACCGCTACGTGGAGCTGTCCATCGGTGAGGGCAACAGCACCGCGGACAGCAAGCTGGAAGACTCACCGTGGCTCGCCGCCACCTGGCGCGACCGCTTCGAGCAGATGCTCAAGCGCGCCGAGGCCCGTTTACACCCCAAGGACTTCGGGCCCGTCGAGACCCTGTTCGTCGACGCGGCTTTGTTGGAGACGCCGGCCGAAGCCATTTCTGCTCTGCTGCAGCGCTACCCCGAGGCGCAGGACATCAAGCTGCACCCGGCCGACGTGCCGTTCTTCGTCGCGCTCTGCAAGACCCTGGGCAAGCCCGTCAACTTCGTGCCCGTTATCGACAAGGATGTGCGTCGTTGGTGGCGCAGCGATTCGCTGTGGCAGGCCCACGATGCTCGCTACACCGCAGACCAGGTGTGCATCATCCCCGGCACCGCCGCCGTCGCCGGGATCACCCGCGCCGATGAGCCGGTGGGCGAGCTGCTCAACCGGTTCGAGCAGACCGCCATCGACGAGGTTGTCGCCGCCGGTGTGGAGCCGCTGCCGGTGCGCTCGCGCCTGCGTCGCCGCTGGGATGTCGAGGGCCCGCTGGCCACTGTGTTGGATGCGCCGGATGTGTTGTGGTCGGGTCGCATTGCCGTCAACCCGGTACATCGGATCGCTCCCGACGGTGCCTGGCAGGTCTTCGAGGACCGCACCGCTTCGCATCCGTCGACCGGTGCACGCCTCGAGGTCCACGGAGCCGCAGGGTCGGCGACATCGGTGGAGGCCGAGGACTTCGTTAGATTGAGCGTGCCGCTGTCGGGCACCTGGGTCGATATCGACCTGACCCTGCCGACGACCACGCGGGATGGTGGCACCCCGGTGGTAACCACCGAAGCCGCTGCCGCTGCCATGCGCACCGTGCTTGCAGTGGCTGCCGGCTGTGAGGATCCGGCGGGCCTGCCGAAGGTCGAGAACGGCACGGCACGCGTTGTCGCACAATGGGATCCCGAGCGCGTTGCCGACCACACCGGCGTCACCGCGGTGCTTCCGGCGCCGCTGGCTCCCGGGTCGTCCATCGTGCCCGACGCGCTGGTCGGCCTGTGCTGGCCGGCGGTGTTCGCCGCTATCGGCGAGGCCAAAACGGAAACCGGGATCGGGGCCATTGAGGGCCTGCTTTCGCTGGTGCACCTTGACCACGCCGCGCACCTGATCTCCGCGCTGCCCGCCGAAAGCGCCGAACTGACCGTCACCGCAACGGCTTCCGCGGCCACCGACACCGAGGTTGGCCGGGTTGTTCCGGTTGATGTCACCGTCGCGGCAGCAGACGGCACCGTGCTGGCCACTCTGCAGGAGCGCTTCGCGATCCTGGGTCGTAACGGGGCGGCCGAGCTGGCAGACCCGGTCCGCGCCGGCGGTGCACTCTCCGAGCACGAGGTGGACACCACTCGTCGTCGCCGTCGTGACGCCAAGCTCTTCGCGCCCACCGATATGCGGGCGTTCGCGGTGGTCTCTGGCGATCACAACCCGATCCACACCGACAAGTCGGCCGCACTACTGGCCGGGCTGGGATCGCCCATCGTGCACGGCATGTGGCTCTCGGCCGCAGCGCAGCACGTGGTCACCTCGGCCGACGCCTCCAGCACGCCACCGCGCACGTTGGTCGGCTGGACCTCCCGCTTCCTGGGCATGGTGCAGCCGGGGGATCAGGTCGACGTGCGCGTGGACCGCATCGGAATCGATTCCGGCGCAGAGGTTGTGGAAATCCAGGCCAAGGTCGGCACCGACCTCGTGATGTCAGCCACCGCTCGCCTTGCGGCACCCAAGACGGTGTACGCCTTCCCCGGCCAGGGCATCCAACACAAGGGCATGGGCATGGACGTGCGCTCACGCTCCAAGGCCGCCCGCAAGGTCTGGGACAACGCCGACAAGTTCACCCGTGAGCGCCTTGGCTTCTCGGTGCTGCACGTGGTGAAGGACAACCCCACGAGTCTTATCGCCGGAGGTGTGCATTACCAGCACCCCGAAGGTGTGCTGTACCTGACGCAGTTCACCCAGGTGGCGATGGCCACCTTGGCGACCGCGCAGATCGCGGAGATGAAAGAGTCCGGGTCGTTCGTCGAAGACGCCATCACCTGTGGTCACTCCGTCGGTGAGTACACCGCGTTGGCCACCGTCAGCGGCGTCATCCCCCAGGATGGTCTGCTTGAGGTGGTGTTCCACCGTGGGTCGGCGATGCATGACATCGTCCCGCGAGATGAGCAGGGGCGCAGTAACTACCGTCTGGCCGCGATCCGTCCGTCGCAGATCGGCCTGGAGGACGCCGACGTCGACGCGTTCGTCGCAGGGATCGCCGAACGCAGCGGTGAATTCCTACAGATCGTGAACTTCAACCTGCGGGGTTCGCAGTACGCCATCGCCGGCACGGTGCGTGGCCTCGAACTTCTGGAAGCCGACGTCGAAAGGCGCCGCGAGGAGTTTGGCGGTCGTCGGTCGTTCATCATGGTGCCCGGTATTGACGTGCCGTTCCACTCCGAGGTGCTGCGGGTCGGTGTTGCCGAGTTCCGCCGTTCCCTGGAGCGGGTGCTGCCCATGGACGGTGACCCGAACCTGATCATCGGCAAGTACATCCCCAACCTGGTGCCCAAGCCGTTCACCCTGGACCGCGAATTCATCCAGGAGATTCGGGACCTGGTTCCGGCCGAACCGCTCGATGAGGTGCTGGCGGACTACGACACCTGGCGCAATGAGAAGCCGGTGTTGTTGTGCCGCAAGGTGCTTATCGAGCTGCTGGCTTGGCAGTTCGCCAGCCCGGTGCGATGGATCGAGACCCAGGACCTGCTGTTCACCGAGGAGGCCGCTGGCGGTCTCGGTGTGGAGCGGTTCGTCGAGGTGGGCGTGAAGTCGATGCCGACGGTCGCCGGTCTGGCCAACAACACCCTGAAGCTGCCCGAGTTCAGCCATAGCTCGGTCGAGGTGCTCAACGTCGAGCGCGACCACGCCGTGCTGTTTGGTACCGATACCGATCCGGAACCAGAACCCGAGGTGGAAGACACGGCAGAGGTTTCCGCTCCTGATTCGGCTGCACCTGCCGCGACGGCCCCGGCTCCGGCCGCCGCTCCCGCCGCACCCAGCGGCGGCCCCCGTCCGGACGACATCGGGTTCGATGCCTCCGACGCCACGCTCGCGCTCATCGCGCTGTCGACCAAGATGCGCATGGATCAGATCGAGCCGGTGGACTCCATCGAGAGCCTCACCGATGGTGCCTCCTCGCGTCGTAATCAGCTGCTGGTGGACCTGGGCTCCGAACTGAACCTGAGCGCGATCGACGGTGCCGCCGAGGCGGACCTCTCCGGATTGCGTTCGCAGGTCACCAAATTGGCGCGTACCTACAAGCCGTTTGGTCCGGTGCTGTCGGACTCGATCAACGACCAGCTCAAGGCGGTCTTCGGGCCGTCGGGCAAGCGTCCCGCCGCGATCGGCGAGCGGGTCACCAAGACGTGGGAACTCGGCCCAGGCTGGGTCAAGCACGTCACCGTCGAGCTGTCGCTGGGTACCCGTGAGGGCACCAGCGTCCGCGGCGGCGAACTCGGGGGCTTGGCTGCCAGCACACTGGCAGACGGCAATGCGGTGGACGCGGCGATCGACGCCGCGGTAGGCGCGGTGGCCGCGCGTCGCGGTGTCGGTGTCTCCCTGCCCTCGGCCGGCGGTGGTGACGGTGCGACCGTGGATCTGGCTGCGCTGAGCGAGTTCACCGATCAGATCACCGGCCGTGACGGCGTGCTCGCCTCGGCGGCGCGTCTAGTGCTCGACCAGCTTGGCCTCGCGGCTCCGGTCGCGATTCCCGATGGCTCCGCCGATACCGAGCTCGTCGAGCTGGTGTCCGCCGAGTTGGGTTCGGACTGGCCGCGTTTGGTGGCGCCGAGCTTCGACGGCAAGAAGGCCGTGGTGTTCGACGACCGCTGGGCCAGCGCCCGCGAGGACTTGGCCCGGTTGTGGATCGCCGACGAGGGCGACATCGATCAGGATTGGTTGAGCCTGGCAGCCGGCTTCGAGGGTGCCGGACACGCCGTTGCCGCGCAGGCCAATTGGTGGCAGGGCAAGTCGTTGGCGCAGGGCCGCAACGTTCACGCCTCGCTGTACGGGCGCATTGCCGCCGGTGCGGAGAGCCCCGAGGGGGGCAAGTGGGGCGGCGAGGTCGCGGTGGTGACCGGCGCTTCTAAGGGTTCGATCGCCGCTTCGGTGGTGGCCGAGCTGCTGTCCGGCGGTGCGACGGTTGTCGCCACCACCTCGCGTCTCGACGAGGACCGGTTGGCGTTCTACCGCAACCTGTATCGGGAGAGCGCCCGGTTCAGCGCCAGGCTATGGGTGGTACCGGCCAATATGGCCTCGTACTCCGATATCGACGCGCTGGTGCAGTGGGTGGGCACCGAGCAGTCCGAAAGCCTTGGGCCGATGTCGATTCACCTCAAGGATGCGCAGACCCCGACGCTGCTGTTCCCGTTCGCCGCACCGAAGGTGGTCGGGGATCTGTCGGAGGCCGGCTCGCGTGCCGAGATGGAGATGAAGGTGCTGCTGTGGGCCGTGCAACGGCTTATTGGCGGGCTGTCGGCCATCGGCGCCGAGCGGGATATCGCTTCGCGCCTGCACGTGGTGCTGCCCGGTTCGCCGAACCGCGGCATGTTCGGCGGCGACGGCGCGTACGGCGAGTCCAAGGCGGCACTCGATGCGCTGGTCACTCGCTGGAAGGCGGAATCGTCCTGGGCGTCACGAGTCAGCCTGGCGCACGCGCTGATCGGCTGGACCCGCGGCACCGGACTGATGGGTCACAACGACGCCATCGTCACCGCCGTTGAGGAAGCGGGAGTCACCACGTACTCCACCGCGGATATGGCGTCCATGTTGTTGGCACTGTGTACCCCGGAAGCTCGGGTGCAGGCCGCACAGGCACCGGTCGAGAAGGATCTCACCGGCGGATTGGCCGAGGTGGAACTCGACATGGCCGAGCTGGCCGCCAAGGCCCGCGAGGACATGGAAGCGAAGGCGAAGGCCGAAGCCGCCGCGGCATCCGACGAGGAAGACGACCCGAATCTCATTGCGGCACTACCTTCTCCGCCGCGCGGATACACCTCGACGCTGCCGCCGGAATGGGCCGACCTGGACGTCGACCCGGCCGATCTGGTGGTCATCGTCGGCGGTGGTGAGCTCGGGCCGCTGGGCTCCTCGCGGACCCGTTACGAGATGGAGGTCGCCGACGAGCTGTCGGCGGCCGGCGTGCTGGAGCTTGCCTGGACCACCGGACTGGTCAAATGGGAGGACGACCCCGAGGCCGGTTGGTACGACACCGAATCCGGTGAGCTGGTGCCGGAGTCGGAGCTGGTGGAGCGCTACCACGACAAGGTGGTCGGCAACATCGGTGTCCGCGAGTTCGTCGATGACGGTGCGATCGATCCCGATCACGCCTCACCGCTGCTGGTGTCGGTGTTCCTGGACAAGGACTTCACCTTCACGGTGTCTACCGAGGCCGAGGCGCGCGAGTTCGTGCGGTGGGATCCCGAGCACACGGTGATCCAGCCGGTGGCCGAAGGCAGCGACTGGCAGGTGACCCGCAAGTCGGGCACCGAGGTTCGGGTGCCGCGCAAGACCAAGCTGTCGCGGACCGTCGGCGCTCAGATCCCGACCGGATTCGATCCGACGGTGTGGGGTATCACCCCCGACATGGTCAGCTCGATCGACCGGGTTGCGTTGTGGAACATGGTTGCCACGGTGGATGCGTTCCTGTCGGCGGGCTTCACCCCGACCGAGCTGATGCGCTGGGTGCACCCGAGTCTGGTGGCCAACACCCAGGGCACCGGCATGGGCGGCATGACCTCGATGCAGACCATGTACCACGGAAACCTGTTGGGCCGTAACAAGCCGAACGACATCCTGCAGGAAGTTCTGCCGAACGTCGTTGCCGCGCACGTGGTTCAGTCGTACGTCGGTTCCTACGGCTCGATGATCCACCCTGTGGCGGCCTGCGCCACCGCGGCGGTATCGGTCGAGGAAGGTGTCGACAAGATCCGGCTCGGCAAGGCGCATCTGGCGCTGGCCGGCGGTTTCGATGACCTGACGCTGGAGGCCATCATCGGCTTCGGTGACATGGCCGCGACCGCCGACACCGAGATAATGCGGGCCAAGGGCATTGCAGATAAGCGGTTCTCGCGTGCCAACGACCGTCGTCGCCTCGGCTTCGTCGAGGCGCAGGGTGGTGGCAGCGTGCTGCTGGCGCGCGGTGACCTGGCGCTCAAGATGGGTCTGCCGGTGCTTGCGGTGGTGGCCTACGCGCAGTCGTTCGGTGACGGTGTGCACACCTCCATCCCGGCTCCGGGCCTGGGTGCGCTGGCCGCCGGGCGTGGTGGCAAGGACTCGGATCTGGCGCGCTCGCTGAACAAGCTGGGCGTCACGGCCGACGACATCGCCGTCATCTCCAAGCACGACACGTCAACGCTCGCCAACGATCCCAACGAGACCGAGCTGCATGAGCGGCTCGCCTCCTCGCTGGGGCGCTCGGATGGTGCACCGCTGTTCGTCATCTCGCAGAAGAACCTGACAGGCCACGCCAAGGGCGGTGCGGCAGTCTTCCAGATGCTCGGCCTGTGCCAGGTGTTGCGCGATGGCGTCATTCCGCCGAACCGCAGCCTGGACTGTGTCGATGACGAGCTGGCCACCAGCCAGCACTTCGTGTGGCTGCGTGAATCGTTGCCGCTCAAGGAGAAGTTGCCGCTGAAGGCGGGCCTGGTGACGAGCCTCGGCTTCGGTCACGTGTCGGGCCTGGTCGCCCTGGTGCATCCGCAGGCGTTCATCGCCTCGATGCGGCCGGAGGACCGCGCCGACTACGAGAAGCGTTCGCGTGAGCGTGTTCTCGCCGGGCAGCGTCGCCTCGCGTCGGCGATGGCCGGTGGCCGGCCGATGTACGAGCGGCCGGACGGACGTCGCTTCGACCACGATCACGACGAGTCGGAGAAGCGTCAGGAAGCCTCGATGCTGCTGGATCCGGGTGCACGCCTGAGTGAGGACGAGGTCTACCACCGGTGACCGTTGTCGGTATCGGGATAGACCTGGTCACGATCTCCGAATTCGGAGAACAGTTGGCCAGTCCCGGAACGGCTTTCGGGTCTGCGTTCACGCCAGGGGAGCGGCGTGACGCGGCCTCGAAGACCGGTGGCGAGGCGCGTTATCTCGCCGCCCGCTGGGCCGCCAAGGAGGCTGTCATCAAGGCGTGGTCGGGGTCCCGGTATTCGCAGCGCCCGGTGCTGCCCGAGAACATCCACCGCGATATCGAGGTGGTGACGGACACGTGGGGTCGTCCCCGTATTCGGCTTTCCGGGGGGATCGCCGAGTATCTAGCGGATATGACGGTGCACGTGACCCTGACGCATGACGGCGACACGGCGGCGGCCTTCGTCGTCCTCGAATCCGAGTCCCCCTAACGCCGAGTGTGAGCGCCAGCGCTCACACTCGGCGGGGCGGGCCGCGATCCCGCTAGCCTGACGGTGTGGCCCCGCTGCTGACGCTGATCGGATTTCTCATCTTCGGCGTAGCGCTACTGGTGATGTACAAGAGCCGAGGCATCCGCCCGACGTGGAGGAACCCCTACCTGCCGCATCCCTTGTTGTGGCGTGGTGCACCGGACATGCCCGAAGTCCCGCGACCTCCGTGGCCCATTGACGAGGACGGCAATCCGATCGACGTCGACGAGCCGACCGGGGACGAGCGGGATACCCGGACGTAGCCTTCCCGTAGGGTGCCGATTCAATTCGGTTCTGCTGTGCACAGACTTCGTGGGAGAGGCAGCCATGCTCGCAACTGTTCGCCAACGGCTGGTGGCCTACGTGACAGCGTTGACCGGGTCACCGGTCCAGTTCGGTGTGGGAATCATGGCTCTGTGGTTGACCAGCAACGGACCGGCGGCCTACCTGACCTGCACATCGATGCTCTTCGATCCGATGACTGCATGCACCACGCAGGTATTGGGATTCATCCCGGTTACGGTGAACCTGTGTCACACGGTGTGTCACTTGATCACCGGCATTATTGGCCTGGTGGCTGTGCTCCGCCCTATGTGGGCCATGGCCTATGCCGCGATCGGCGGGGTGTTTTACATCGTGTGGGGTGCACTCGGATTGCTTGGGGGCTCGGACATCCGGCACCACCTGGGTGTCGATGTCTTCGGCAGCTGGGTTCACGTCGTGGAGGGACTGATCCTCCTCGCGATCTGGCTAGGTCAACGACTAGCCGGCAGGCCGCTGGTGACCGGTCCCGCGGCGTCGCGATCGTGATCAATTGTCAGGGCTGATCGCCTTCAGAATCGTCGCACGATGATTCGACAGCGATCCGTGATTGTCGATGAGTAGCCGGGGTTCGGTGAACGGCTCCCATTCGCGCGCCTGCACCTGTGCCCACGTGGGATTACCCTGCCCGGGCCAATCCGGTACCCGTTCTTCCACACGGCGCTTGTGTTCGTCCGAATCGGAACAAATCACCTCGACCCACCGAAGGCTGGCGCCCGTACGTACGGACAGTTCGTGCCACATGTGGCGAGCAACGCGCAGGTTGTTACAGGCATCGACGACAACGGGACGGCCCGCCCGCAGCTGATCCTCCGCTATCCATTGCGCGGCAACATATCCCACCGGATTGTTGTCGACGGCCGAGAGTGTCGAGGCGATTGCGGCCTCGATCGTGTCAACCCGTAAGAATGTGGCAGACAGTTCGTCCGCAACTCCGCGAGCCAGCGTCGTTTTGCCGCTACCGGGGAGCCCGGCAAAGACGACTAATAGACCCGTCATTGCCCCATTTATACCGAAAGGTCGCGGCGTAGCTTCGCGACGTGGCCGGTCGCCTTCACGTTGTAGAAGGTTGTGTGCGATTCAACATCGTGGTCTCAATCCCAACCGGTATGGAGTCGATCAGCGGCGAGCTGTCTGGCATGGTTCAGCGCCGTATGCACAGCGTTCATCACCTGAAAGAGTTGTGTTGGTTCAGGCATCCGGCCTTCATTGATGATGGGATTCCGAAACGCCATCTCGACTGATGGCCCTCCTAGCGCTACTAGATTAACTGCATTGAGTGCTTCATGAAGCGTGTAATCCTGCGTGAGCATGTGGGCACCGCTGATCTCAAGCACGAAGGTCTGGGCGAGCATCCCCAGTTGCTTACTAAGCGGACGGAGCGCATCTTCTCGCGCACGTCGGTCTGGTAGTTCGGCCGCTCGCCGTCCTTCTTCGATCAAGGTTGCGAGCTCGTGGGTATAGGTGCTCCCTGCACGCGACACACGAATGAGTGACCGCTTGAACTCTTGTTCTCTCAGATGCACACGTTGGATTCGTGCAAGCTCGACCTGTGCGTCTACCTGCGTTTTGGCGAGTTCACGTTGCGCTGAAAGCTCGGTTTTGTGACGGTCTTCGGCAGCAACAAGTTCTTGCTTAAACCTGTCAGCCGCCTCATTGGCTTCGTCCTTTGCTTGACGCCGAACGATGACTGACTGCCACAGCGCAACAACGACGGCGAAGATGGTCCCGCCAGCAGCGAACGCGTCAGAGACGCTGCCCCAGTCGATCTTTGGGTGCACATGTAGAAGCTGGAGTGCTTGTAGGACACCAATGCAGAGCAATATTGCAGTGGCCACGGCGAATACCAGCGCGAGATAGGTAGCGTTTGAGCGCCAACAGCCGACGACTCGATTCGTGAAGTTTCCCCACCAAGATCCCATCGGGCGCAGAGTACGCGCCGATACCGACGACCCGTGGTGTAATCAACGCCGCTGTTCGGAGGACTCAGTTGGATGCGACGTGCTCCAAGATCTTCTGGATCTTTGTTGTTGTATGTGCGGCCTTCACGTTGTAGAAAATTGAGTTCGACTTCGACAACGTTCAGTTGAGCGTCTTGGTGAACCGGCGGCAGACGTGGACTCGGGTGAATCGCCGTCGGAGTTGCTTCTCGTGAGCCAGTTCTGCATGTAAGAACGCTGACATCAGTTGTAGACCGGGGAGCATGGCGTCAACTGCGCGATCCGGTTCGGCCGGGTCAGCATTGTGATCGGCGAAGACGTGTAGGTAGTGATCGGTGTCGGTGAATCCCATTGTGCGATACCAGTGCAATGTGCCGGGGTCATCGCGCGTCCATGCCGAAAGCTCGGTGAGACTTTGGGCGTGTGCTCGTGTGATCGCGTGGGCCAACAGGCTACGCGCGATACCGCGCTGTTGATGTTCAGGATGTACCGCCAGGTTATCGATCGTGCCCACCATGTCGCTGATTGTGACGTCCATCAATCCCACAACAGCGTCGTCCGTGTTGATGGCGACGAGTTCAAAGCCAGGGGCCTTGATGGTGGGCTTGGTCGTCACAACGTCATCGAAATAGGTGGAAGTCAGAAACGAGAGCACGCGACAACGTAGCCAAGACGGTTCGTCGCTGCTGGTGTAGTCGCGTACACGGTAACCATTGGGATGCACCTATTTAGCTACCTCGGCAAGGATTTTCTGGATCTTTGTTGTCGTATGTGCGGCCTTCACGTTGTACTGCGCCACCTCAATGTTGCCCTTCTCGTCCACGACGAAGGTGGACCGGATGACTCCGACGACGATCTTTCCGTACAGCTTCTTCTCGCCGAAGGCACCGTATGCGGTCAGCGTCGTCTTATCTGGATCAGACAGCAGCGGGAAGTTCACACCGTCGTGCTCGCGGAACTTGGCCAGCTTCTCGGGCTTGTCGGGAGAGATGCCGATGACGTCAAGGCCCGCGCCATTGAGCTCGGCGAGGCTGTCACGGAAGTCGCAGGCCTGCTTGGTGCAGCCGGGGGTCATCGCGGCCGGGTAGAAGTAGACGATCACCTTGCGGCCCTTGTACGAAGACAGTGACACCTTGTTGCCGTCGGCGTCGAGCAGGGTGAATGCCGGAGCTTTGTCGCCGACTTCGAGCCGCGTGGTCGCGGAAGGGTCAGTCATGGCCGCCTTCTCTCTATCCGTACAGTTGTTGCCCTAGGGTAGTTGCTTGAGTTTGTCCGCAGACGTGGAGGAGTGCTGGTGGCCAGGGATCCTGAGGCAATCAAGGCCGATATCGACAAGGCCCGCGACCAGCTCGCGGCGACGGTTGACACCCTGAGTGACCGCGCCAATCCACAGCGCTTGGCCGAGGACGCTAAGGCCTCGGTGTTGGCGACCCTGAACAAGCCGGCCATCAAGTTCACCATCTTGGGCGTCGGTGCCGTGGTTGCGGCGCTGGTAGTCCGGAGGGTCGTAGGCAAGCTCCGTCGCGACTGATGTAGTGCGGGGTTAATCCGTACCGCTATCTTGACGGATAGTTTGCTGACTGGGCTATGATCGCCGCATGTGGCTTCGGCTGGCGATGGCGTCCTGGTTTACCCGAACTGTGGTGTTGGTTCTGCTTGCCAGCGTGATTGCGGCGCTGATTTCCTTCGGAACGGATCTGCGTCGCAAGGGCTGGAGCGCCTCGGTAGCGGAACTGGGTCAGCTTGGATCATGGATCGGCGTTGGATTGTTTAGCGTCGTGGTCGGGTCGCTGTTGGGCATGTTTATGGAGTTTGAGAAGGAGAAGTACGAGGAAGCGCTGCGGGGGGTCGATGTTGCCGACTTCACGAAGGTCTCGCGAGCACTTGCGCGTGGACCCGTGCCCGAGGACCCGGCAATTCGGCGAGCTGCGATGGGTATCGCGCAGATCTATCTCGACAGGGAGCCGAAATCACGCGTGGGTTCGATGTTCGTCTATCCCCTCATGATCGGATCGCAGGTCTACATTCTCCGTTCAGCGACCCAGGATTGGTCGGGTCCATGGAGTGCTTATGCGACCTTGCTGATCTCGGCCGCACTCGGCGCGGTAGTGACGCGTGCGTGGTTCCGGCGCCCGCTTCTTCGGGCCCGCGTCGAGCTGTTCACAATGCACGAATCCCAGGTGCTCGCATGATGATTCGACTGGCACTGGCACCGTTCTGGGTGCGGCTCCTGGCCAACATCGCGATCGGCTGGGTGATGGCGAGCCTTGCATTGGTGTTCTGGACGCCGGGCGATCCTTCCCCGCCTCGGGGGCAGGTGGGCTGGTGGGTGGTCGTCGGGATCGTCGGGTTCGCGTTTGGTGTGTTCATCGCCGTCATGGCGCAGATCCAGGGTGCGCCCTGGCGAGCCGCGCTCAACGACGTTCCGCCGCAGGAACGTCAACGCATTGCGAAGGCTCTGACTCGTGGACCGTTGCCGACAGAACCCGTGGCTCGATCGGCACTGATTCGCCTGGCGGACGGATATTTGGCGCGCGCGGCCCAGCTGCCGCGCGGCTACGGAAAGTTCGTCCTGGGCCTGCTCTGCTTCTGGTGCCTGCTCGCAGTCGTGCAGAGCCTGAGCCTGCACCCCAACCCGGAAATCGTGGCGATGAACATGCCCGTCTGGGGCTGCGTGGCCATCCAGCTGTACTACGTGGTGCCGCTCGTCGAAGCCCGACGCGCGTTGATGCTGAATGCTGAAGGTATGTAGGTGGATCGGGTGTCCAGCTAGCCAGCGGGAACTGCCCCGGCGGGGATGGGTTCGAGTAGCTGTACCCGGCCGTTGGTGTAGCGGGCGGGGATCGTCACCTGCTTCCGGCTGGGCAGCAGCAGGAACCTGACGTGGATCAACGTGGGATCGGTCTCGTCGGTCTTACCCCACAGTCCGTAATACGGCCTATCGGTCGCCGTTCCCACGAATCGTCCCCGATCGAAAAACAGGACTTGGTTTGGTGCGGTGGGGTCGCCGGCAGACATCTCGCCTTCGGCGATGAAGGCTTGCAGAGCTCGGCAGGAATACGCTTCAAGATCATAGAATCGGTTGTTCCACTTGATATTTCCGGTTCTCGGCAGCGAGTTCAGGGCATCGGTCAGGATCTGCTGTGTCACGAGTGCGCCGCAGTATGTGCCTCTCGATGTGCGCGGCTCGACTCGGGTGTCTCGGGGCAGCGCTTCCGCGGAGCGCAAGGGAGTGAGCGCATCGCGGGTGAGCTGAAAGCCGGTGTCGCTTGAGTAGTCGACACAGGTGATATCGCCTTGGCCGCTGAGGCATTCGACGTCGCCGAAACGAATGGTCGATCCGGCGGGCAGTGTGTTGCCGTCCGGGAACACCACCACACTGCCGTTGAACAACCCGTACCGCAGGCCGGTGGGACCGAGCTCGATGACCTGCTGCCAGGCGACCGGCCCGTTGCCGGGACCTGTCGGTCGGGGCGCCTTGGGAATGCCGGATTCTCGTACTTCACAGAAGATCCCGCCGATCGAACCCGAACAGTGGATGTTGCCGTCCGAGGTCGAGAAATGGATGAGCGAAACGTCCGAAGACACAGGTGCGGCGCGGCTCGGAGCCCACTCATGGAATCCGCCCGAGTCGACCAGCGCCCCGTCGGCCACGCGCGCGAGGCGTTCTCTCGCGTCGCTGCTCGGCTGAATGACCAGCGGTTCACTGGCTGCCGGGGGTTGCGCCGGGCTTGCGTACGGCACGGCGGTGGCGGGGATGCTCGGCCCCGGATTGTGTGGCGCGGGCGCGCAGGCGCCGACGACGAGCAGGCAGGCCAGTCCAAGAAATCCCAGAGTGCGCACCGCTCAACTTTATGTGCAGAGTGTTTGCCCTAGAACGCGAACCGCAGGATGCGCGCCGATCGTTTCATCGACGTGCTGTACCGCGCTAACCGCGACGAAATCCGCACCCAGGTCGGGAACAACTCCACTTCGGGCGCATCTACCATGCTGAACTCTTCCACGAATTTGAGCCGAGGATTCCACTGCTCCGGGGTGTGCGGATCGTTGTAGCCCTCGAAGCCACGCAGCTGATTCACCTTCTTGAACATCTTTTGCGGGAACAGTTTTGAGATCCACACCCCGACCACCATGCGGCCGTAGTCGTTGAAAGCCAGCTGCCCGGTGGGGAAGTGGTCGGTGATGGCCAGCATCGTGGCGATGATCTGTGCCTTGGTGAGGAACGCGAAGAAGCCGTCGGCGACGACCATCGTCGGGCGATCCGAGGGTATGCCCGCGGTCCATGCCGGGTCGGTGACGGAAACTCCGATGGTGTGCTCGCCCGGCCCCGGCGGCATGACCTGATCGCGCAGCGCTGCCATCCCTGGTAGGTCGACGCTGTACCAATCGACGGTCGCGGGCGGCCGCACGCGACGGTACCCGTCATCGAGGCCCGCGCCGATGTCGACGACGACCGCATTGGGATGGTCGGCCACGAACGCACGCACCCGATCGTCGAGAAGTTTTGCACGCAAAGAGGACTGGCATACCACCGGGGTGATCACCCCAAGCGCGCCGAAATCGTAATCGATCTTCGCCACCGCCTCCGACGCGCCCGGATCGGCCAGGATCGGACGCGGCCAACCGTTGTTGACTGCGCGCGCCTTCAGGGTGAGGAAGGCGGTTTCTTCCTCGGGGGTGATGCCGCTGGTGTCGATGCCCATGGATCCGACTATACAAGCGTGTAGTCAATTGTCCAGTCGTGTAATATTTGGCAATGGAGACCGTGGACCCCGACGACCTCACCGCCCGCGCCCGGATTCGGGAATCGGCGCTACATGAGTTCGGCGAGAAGGGATATGACGGAGCCACCATCCGCGGAATCGCCGCACGGGCTGGCGTGTCCTCGGGGCTGCTACGTCACCACTTTGGGTCCAAGCAGGAGCTGCGCGACGCATGCGACGACTATCTCGTCAAGACGATGCGCAACCTCAACCAACAAGTCCAGGCGAACGTGGAACGCGGTGACGTGCACTACGTTTCGGCACGTATCCCGATCGGTCAGCACCAGGACTACATCACCAGAGCGCTGGTTGACGGCTCGGCGGGCCAGATTTTCGACGAGATGGTCGCGATGACCGAAGGCTGGCTGGCGAGTGCCGATGAACACCGCGCCGCTCCGCCCGAGGTCGATATGAGATCTCGCGCCACCGTCATTACTGCCATGGCGTTGGCGGTGCCGCTGCTTCAGCAACATGTTTCGCGTGGGCTTGGCGTGGATATTGGCTCGCCCGAGGGTGATCTGAAGATGGCGGCCACGCTTGTCGATGTCTATGCCAACCCGCTGTTGACCACCGAGCAGGCACAATCGGCGAGCGAGGATCTCGCGCGCCGAATGGGTAGCCGACCCTAACCGTAAAAACTTGGCTACATGGCGTCGTATTTATGCCACTACCTGGGTATTCTATGGCCGTGCCACGTTACCGCGTGCAGGCCCGCCTCCAATGATTGTTGTCGCTGGTCTGCGGCTGGATGCGACCGCGGTCAAGGCCTCAGCGATGGTGCTCTATCTTCTCGGATTCGCATTCACCGTGTTCTTCGGCGTGGACAGTGTGCGTTTGATCGTCGTGTTGCTCATCGGCATCGCAGCGACGGTGCTGCACTACTGGCCCGGACGGTCGAAATTCGACCGAATCTCTGTCACGGTCGCGGTCGGGCTGGCCGTCGCCCTCGTCCTTGACGCCTGGTCGAGCTGGGTTATCGACCACACGCTGGCGCCCGGCATCGGAATCAGCATTGCGCGCCTGCTCGCTTGGTTGCTATCCGTGACAGGGATCCTGGCGTTTCCGCGCAGCCTCATCGACAGGGATCCCGGCTCGGAGGTCTAGACCCCGGTGCTCTCCAGCCGTGACGGCCTCGTCAATAGGTACGAGAGCACACCGGCAGTGCGGGGCGAGCGAGCTCTGGACCACCTCAACAGCAGCCCGCGTAGCAGCGGCGCCGGCGACCACCAGAACCACTTGCCGAGTAGCCCCGCCATCGCGGGAACCACGAATGTTCGGACGATCAGCGTGTCGATGATCAATCCGACACCAATAGCCGTGCCGACCTGCTCGATGCTCAGCACGTCGCTGGAGAGCATGGCGAACATGGTGATCCCGAAGACGATCCCGGCCGTGGTGACCACGCCGCCCGTACCGCCGAAGGCGCGGACCATCCCAGTGCGTAGGCCCGCCCCATCCAGGAATATCTCCTCGCGCATACGCATGGTGAACAACAAGTTGTAGTCGGCGCCCACTGCGACCAGTGCAATAAGGGCGATCGACGGGACCGACCAGTGCAAGTCGTGTCCCAGTAGGTCATGCCATATCAGCGTGGTTATCCCGAGTGCGGAGGCGTAGGAGGCTACGACGGTTCCGATCACTACGGCGGCCGCCACAGGGCTGCGCAGCATTACCAGCACGATCAGGAACACCAGGCCCAGAGCCACCGCGGCCAGGAGCAGGAAATCGTCGCTGACGTATCCACGCAATTCGGCGGTGCCGGTGCCGAATCCGGCGATGTTCATGGTGCTGCCCGCGAGGGTGCCCTCCTTGGTAGCCTCGCTCACCGCGAGCGTGATTTGGGGAGATCGGTGTGCGCCGTCCGCGCCAAACACCTTGCCGTCTCCGAATACCAGCATGCGGGTCGATCGACCGTCGGGGGCGAAGTACAGGCCGGCCGCCCGCTGGAAGCGCGGGTCTTGCCAGGCGCGCTGGGGCAGATAGAAACCACCTTCACCGCTGCTGCGGAAGTCCTCGCGCATAGCGCGCAGATACTCGGTGAGCCCGGAGAACATGGTGCGCGTCTCGCCTACGGCGTTGGTCAGCTGTTCGGTGATCGAGCTCAGCTGTGCCACTGTTCCTTTCATGTCCTGCACCGAGGTCACCGCGCCCGAAAAGGACTTCTGCATGCTCTGCGTACCGGCGCCGAAGGTGGCGGTGCTGTCGGTGAGCGAGGCGGTCGCCGCCAACATCGAGTCCATCGGTTCGACTGCCTTGAGTACCAGTGAGCAGATCGCGTCATTGGCGCAGTTGGGATTGCCCTTGGTGAAGTCGCGCAGTGGGTCCATGTACTCCGAAACCTGAGACACATTGTCCTGCAGCGTCTTCATCCCTGAATGCATGACGCCGATACCGGAGTTGAGGTCGCCTATCCCGCTCACGCCGCCGGCAAGTCCCTTCTGCAGCTGGGAGATGGCCGCGGAGAATTGCTTGAGCGTCGTCGAGAGCTGATCGACCGCTCCCAAACGACGGCTCATTTGGGTCGTGCCGTCGTCGAGCTGATCGGCGATGATCCCGGCCTGCTCGGTGAGCGCCGCCTGCTCGGGGATGGAACCCGCCGGGCGCGAGGCCGACTGCACCATCCGGATTCCGGGAATCTCCATGAGCTTCTTGGTGACTCGCTCGATACCGATGACCCCGGCAGGGTTGCGCAGATCGTGGTCCGCCTCGATCGAGACGATCTCCGGCAGCAGCCGGTTCGGCGGGAAATGTCTGTCCATGGCCTGATAGCCCTGGTTGGCGTGCGTGGAAAGTGGCTGCGCGGCGAGCTCGTCGAAACCAAGGCGCAGGCCGGCGACCGGAATGGCGCAGACGATGAGCACCAGCACGGAGCCGACCAGCACCGGGCCCGGCCAGCGGGCCACCATCGTGCCCACCCGGCGCCAACGGCGTCCCGGCTGCCCGCGTAAGGGGTGTGGTTGTGCGAGTCCGCGACGGCCGGCCAACCCAATCAGCGCCGGCAGCAATGTCAGCGACGCTAGCATGCCGGTGAGAATTCCTATGGCACAAGGTAACCCGGCGCTGCGTAGCATGCCGACCTGCGCGAACATGAGGCAGGAAAGGGCGGCGGCGATGGTCAGCCCGGATGCCGCGATGACCGGTGCCACGCTGCGATTGGCAATACCGAGCGCCTGTTCATGCTCCACTCCCGAGCGCCGTTGTTCGTGGTAGCGCCCGAGCAGGAAGATGCCGTAATCGGTTGTCGCGCCAAGTACAAGGGCGGCCAGCAGCGCGACAGAGAAGATGGAAACCTCGATGATGTTGCGTTCCCCGAAGAAGGCCACGATCGAACGTGCCACGGCCAGGCCCATACCTACGGTGATCAACGGGATCGCAGCGGTGCTCGCGGACCGGTAAACGACAAGCAGCAACAGTGCGATGAGGACCACCGTGACACCGGTAATCATGTACATCTGCGTGTCAATGGCGGTGAGCTCATCGGCAATGGTGGCGCCCGGCCCGGTAACCCAGGCGTGCATGCCGGCGGGCGCGGGCTCGTTGGCGGTGATCCGTCGGACGGCGTCCAAGGAAGCATTGGCCTGTGCACCGCCGAGCTCGCCGGTCACTCGTAGCATCGTGTACACGGCCTTGCCGTCCGGGCTGATCGCTCCCTCGGCGGTGAGCGGGTCGGCCCACAGATCCATCGCCGAGTCGAGATGGGCGGTATCGGCACGCAGTTTTGTCAGCAGACGATCGTGATACTGATGCTCGACGGGTCCCATTTTGTGGTCGCTTTCCAGGACCAGGTAGTTGAGGTTTCCGCCGTCGCCGTCCTTGAACTGTCTACCCATAGCGGCGCCCGCGGTGTTGACCGGTGCACCCTGTGGCAGGAAGCCGCGAGCGTGGTTGTGTGCGGTGCTTTCCACCTGCGGCACAAGGAGGTTTCCCGCAGCTGCGGCGAGTACCCAGAGCCCGATGACAAAAATCGCGTAGCGGCTACAGAACCTTGCGATGGCATCCCACATGGCAGCTGACGCTACGGAGAAGCCGCGGAACCCTCGTCGTGCTGTGGGCGAGACTTCTTCTCCTACCGTGGTAGGACACGCGGATCCGCGTGAAGCATGATGTGCGACGGAGCAACCGGCTCTACGCTGGCGCTATGGACCGGTTCCGGGAATGGGCGTACCGACGCCGCGCCTTGGTGCCGTACGAGTTTCCGTGGACCGTGCCCGGCGTGATGTACACGAGCACATTGCTCATCGTGGGCTGTGCCGTAATCCAGCGAGGCTTCACCCATCCCTGGTTGCTGGCGTCGGCGAGTCTGCTGGCACTGGCCCCGATACTCACCTTCCTCCTCGCCGGGTACAAGCTCAACACCCTCTGGAGCGTGGCCTGCAGCCTCGCGGGCGTGGCGCTGTTCCTGTCGTGGCCCGAGAATGTCATGGACGCCGCCCCGTTCCTGCTGATGTTCACTCTGGGCGAGATTGGTGCACTGGCTTCGGTGCGTGCCGGTCTGCTCGCTGCGAGCGCGTGCGTGGCGCTGTTGGTCGTGGCCGAGCAGTTGCATCACCTGGGGACGTTGTCGCTTTTCATGGTGTTTTTTCTGTTGTGCGGGTGGATGATCGGCCGCATCATGCAGCTGCAGCAGCGGCTGCTGCTGCAGGAACGCGCGCAGCAGGTTCGGATGCAGGAACAGGCTGCCTCCGATGAACGGCGTCGCATCGCGCGCGAAATCCACGACGTGATAGCTCATTCCCTCTCGGTGACGATGCTGCATCTGACTGGCGCGAGGCGAGCGCTTCAGGAGGATCGGGATGTGGAAGACGCCGTCGCAGGATTGGTCGATGCAGAACGCCTTGGTCGGCAGGCAATGTCGGATATTCGTGGCACTGTCGGTCTGCTGAGCAGGGGGCCGGATGGTGTTGAGCCGATGCGGCTGGCCCCCGAGCCGGGTATCGCCGATCTCCCTGATCTCGTGGCCGACTTCACGGCCGCGGGGATGGCGGTGGAGTCTGATATCGGTGAGTCCGACGGATCCATTAGTGCCGGTGTGGGTTTAGCGCTCTACCGGGTCGCGCAGGAATCTCTGGCCAATATCGCAAAACATTCCCCGGAATCGTCGGCGGCGGTGCACCTCGATGTCAGCGGTACCGCGGTGAGCCTGACCGTGCGCAATGACCTGACCCCGGGGGTTCGTATGGACATGCGTGCCGGGGGTGGACTGTCCGGCATGCGCCAGCGGGTCGAGGTACTCGGCGGCGAGTTCCGCGCCGGGCCGGAGCGGGAAGGATGGACGGTCTCGGCGACCGTGCCGCTGGAGTCCACCGGATCGCAGTGCCGCCAGCGGCGGAAGGTGTTGTGGCGCCATGACTGAATCCGAGGTGGGCGTGCTCTTGGTCGACGATCAGGAGCTGGTGCGCACTGGGCTGCGCCGGATTCTGCGCCGCAAGGACGGATTCGCGATCGTGGGGGAGTGCACCGACGGGAGCCAGGTCGCGGCGGCGGTCAGCCAGCTGCGGCCCGACGTGGTGGTCATGGATCTGCGCATGAAACAGATGAGTGGTATCGAGGCTATTCGGCTACTGCACGCGGCCGATGGGCCACCGGCGTTGGCACTCACGACATTTGATGATGAGGAACTGCTCTCCGGGGCGCTTCGTGCCGGTGCCGCGGGGTTCATCCTTAAGGACTCTCCGGCCGAGGAGCTGGTTCGTGCTGTGCATGCTGTGGCCCGCGGTGAGGCGTATCTGGATGCGGCCGTGACATCGCGTGTGCTGAGTGCCTACCGGCGGGCACCCACCGTCAGCTCCGGGGACGCCGAGGAGAAGCTCACTTCGCGAGAGCTGGATGTGTTGACACTCATCGCATCCGGATCCACCAACTCCGAAATTGCCCAGCAACTGGTGATATCCGAGGTGACGGTCAAGAGTCATATCGGGCGCATCTTCGTCAAACTCGATCTGCGCGACCGGGCCGCGGCCATTGTCTACGCGTACGACCACGGCGTCGTGTCACCGAAATAGGGCTACAGCGCGTCCTTTTTGAGGACTGCCTCCAGGGTTTCGTGTAGCTGCTCTAGTTCGCGACGCAGGTAGTCGCGGGTGGCGACCTCGCCGACCGCGAGGCGCAGTGCGGCCAGCTCCCGAGCCAGATACTCGGTATCGGCCTTGGTCTGCTCGGCCCGTCTGCGGTCTTCTTCCAGCGCGACGCGGTCGCGGTTCTCCTGCCGGTTCTGGGCCAGCAAGATCAGCGGCGCCGCGTACGCGGCCTGTGTAGAGAACGCGAGGTTGAGCAGAATGAATGGGTACGGATCCCATTGCATCTGTATTGCGAAGAGGTTCAAGATAATCCACACGATGACGAACACCGTCTGCATGGCGAGGTATCGTCCGGTACCGAGGAACCGAGCGATGTTCTCGCCGACCCTGCCGACCGCCTCGACATCGAGATTGAGGGATAGCCTTCGCGAGGAGCGCGGTGTGTCGAGCCGCTGCCGTGCCGACGCCTCGCTCATCAGCGGTCACCCCCGGACACGGCCTCGGGTTCTTCGGCGCGCCAGCCGTCGGGCATCAGGTGATCCAATACGTCGTCCACGGTGACGGCTCCGAGCAAGTGACCATCCCTGTCGATTACCGGGCCGCACACCAGGTTGTAGGCGGCGAAGTAGCGCGTCACCTCGGCCAGCGGCGCCTCGGCATCCAGATACGGCAGGTCGCTATCGAGAATGCCGCCGACCATCGCGTACGGGGGTTCCCGTAGTAGCCGCTGCAGGTGCACGCATCCGAGGTAGCGCCCGGTGGGCGTCGCCGTGGGTGGACGCACTACGAAAATCAGTGAGGAAAGTGCCGGCGTCAGGTCCGGATCACGTACGCGGGCAAGAGCTTCGGCAACAGTGGTGTTGGGGCTCAGAATCACCGGCTCGGGGGTCATCATGCCGCCGGCGGTGTTGGGGGAGTGCGTGAGCAGACGCCGGACAGGTTCGGAGTCTTCCGGATCCATCAGGGCCAGGAGCGATTCGGCCTCTGCCGGTGATAACTCGCCCAACAGGTCGGCGGCATCGTCGGGGTCCATGGCCTCCAGTACGTCCGCCGCACGTTCGTCCTCGAGCTTGGTCAGTACCTCGGCCTGGTCGTCCTCGGGAAGCTCTTGGAGGATGTCGGCCAGTCGCTCGTCGTCGAACGCGGCCAGCACCTCGTCGCGTCGCTTTGGCGGTAGCTCGCGGATGGCATCGGCCACCTCGACCGGCCGCATCCCCTCGAACTGGAGCATCAACTGGGCGACGCCCTGTCCGGGCAGGTTGAGTGTCGACGGCGTCAAGCCGTGGATGTGGCTCCAGTTGGCGACCTGTAGACCGCTGCGCCGTCCTAGCCGTCGCGGGCTGCGCATGGCTACGCGGGTGACCACCCAGTCGCGGGTGCGGGTCTGTTCGAGACCCAGGTCCACCACGGTGAGGTCGACACCTTGGAACTGTTCGAGCTCGGGATCGTCCGTTCGCACGGTGGTATCGAGAACCTGTCCGAGGACCAGCGCCTCGCTGGGACGCTGTTCGAAGCGGCGCAGCGAGACGTTGCCGGTATTCAGCGTCACGGATCCGGGCTCAATGGCAGTCACCCGCAGCATTGGAACGAAAATTCTTCGGCGCGTCAGCATTTCGACGACAAGGCCGATGACCCGCGGCTGTTTTCGGGTAACACCGATGCTGATCACAACATCGCGTACCCGGCCGATCGATTCGCCGTCCGGGCCGAGAACCACCAGGCCTGAGAGCCTGGCTGCGAACACCTTGCTCACTGCGGCCATGACAGCAAGATTAGGGGGTTGAACCTAACGGCCGTCCTCCGGCGTCTGCAGTCGGCCGCGTTTAGGGGCCGATTCCGCCGTACATCAATGCGATGACGGCGTCGGAGAATCGATCGGCATCCTGCACCTCACCGCCCCGTGACGCGTGCAATCCGTTGGCGAGGATCATCCCGGTCACCGCCCGGGCGGTGAACTCGGTATCGAGATCGGCACGTAGGTAACCCTTTTCGACACCATGCCGCAGATATGCCTCAGTAAGGTGGTCGCTGGTGGCGAGCATGCCGAACACGCGCTCGCGCAATTCGTTGTCGACCGAACCGGCCTCCAGGAGCAGTAGCGGCAGCCGCGGGTTCTCCCGGAACAGGTGCGCCAGCGCGGCGCCGATGCGTACCGACTGCTGTCGGTATTGGTCGATGTCGTCGGCGAGCCCGGCAGCGTTCTCGGCGCTGATCGCGTGAAAGATCTGCCCCGTGACGTCGTCGATGACATCCTCGATGATGTCCCGCTTGCTCTTGAAGTACCGGTAGAAGGTCCCATGGCCGATCCCGATCCGTCCGGCGATATCTGCGACGCCCGTGGCGTGGTAGCCCTGCTCAGCGAAGCACGCGAAGGCGGCGTCCAGGATCTCCTGTCTCATCTCGAGTTTCTTGCGTTCGGCACGACTCAGGGTGGACGGGCTGGACGACATGAGTGGCGATCCTACCGACCTTGACACCCATCAAGAATGACATATCATTCCGAAACTGACATGTGATTCCGCTGGAGGTTGATGTGAGTCGTTATCCGAAGATCGAATTGCCTGGTGCCGTGGTTGTCATCACCGGCGGAGCCCGGGGAATCGGCGCCGCGACCGCGCGCCTCTTCGCCGATAAGGGAGCCGACGTCTGGATTGGCGACGTCGACGATGTGGTTGCCAAGGAGACTGCGGGCGCAATCCCGCGTGCGCAGGCCGGTGCCCTCGACGTCACCAAGCCCGAATCGTGGACCGCGTTTCTTGACAGGGTGCGCGCCGAGTCGGGCCCCGTGGACATCTTGATCAACAACGCGGGCGTGATGCCGCTGGGCGGATTCATCGAAGAAAACGAACGCACCACCGACTTGATACTCGACGTGAACGTGCGCGGACCGCTCAACGGCGCGCGGGCCGCGCTGCCGGAGATGGTGGCCCGCGGGCGCGGGCACATCGTCAACGTGGCGTCGATGGCGGGCAAGCTCGTCGTCCCCGGCATGGTCACCTACAACGCCTCCAAGTTCGGTGCCGTCGGGCTCTCGCTGGCACTGCGCAAGGAGTATGGGAACACCGGCGTCAGCGTCAGCTGCGTGCTGCCGAGTGCGGTGCGGACGGAATTGGCTTCCGGCGCACCGTTAGGCAAGGGCATGCCGACTGTGGATCCGGAGGACGTGGCCGCCGCGATTGTGCGCAGCGTCGATACCCGGCGCAGTCAGATCTCGGTCCCGGGTTGGCTCGCCTTCGGCTGGGGGCTGGTGGACCTTTTTGTGCCCGAACCGGTTGAGCGACTTGCTCGTCGGCTCATCGATGACCGTCGCGCCTTGACCTCGCTGGACCTGAATGCGCGCGGCGCCTATATCGAGCGGATCGAGCGGCAGAGCGCGGAGCACCAGAAGTGAGCAGCGAGCGCACCCCGCGGGTCATTGTCGTTGGCGCAGGCATGGCGGGAATTGCCGTGGGCCATAAGCTCAAAGAAGCCGGATTCGACGACTTCACCATTTTGGAGAAGGGTGATGACGTCGGCGGCGTCTGGTACTGGAACCGATATCCGGGACTGACCTGCGACGTGCCCTCGCAGGCCTACCAGTACCCGTTTGCGCCGAGGACGGACTGGCCGCGAGTCTTCGCGACCGGCAGCGAGATTCAGGAGTATCACCGCAAGGCCGCCGAGGATCTGGGTGTGATGCCGCATATTCGATGCGGGCAGGAAGTGACGGCAGCCGAGTTCACCGGGTCCGGATGGCGTGTCACCACCGCGGCCGGGGAAACACTGGAGTGCGATTTTCTGATCGCCGCCACCGGCGTGCTGCACCACCCGAACATTCCGGATATTCCCGGGCTCGACAGCTTTCAAGGGAAGGTGGTGCACACCGCCCGCTGGGAAGATTCCATCGAACTGGCGGGCAAGCGCATTGCCGCCATCGGAACCGGTTCTACTGGGGTGCAGGTTGTTTCGGCACTGCAACCCATCGTTAGTCAGGTGACGTCGTTCATCCGAACTCCGCAATGGGTGCTGTGGGCGCCGATGGGGATGCGGCAGCCGAAGTTCGTCACGAAGATACTGGAGGCCCTGCCCACCGAACGGCTCGTGCGGTTTAGCGCCTTGACGGGCACCGATGCGTTGGTGAACATCGTGACCAGGCCGGGCTTTGGGCGGCGGTTAGTGCAGCGGTACGCACGGACCTGTCTGCATCTGATCCGCGATAAGGAGCTGCGACAGAAGCTCACCCCGGATTACGAGCCGCTGTGCAAGCGGCAGGTGTTGTCCGGGTCTTTCCATCGCGCCGTCCAGCAGCCGAACGTCGAGATCGTCACCGACCGCATCGATCGGATCACGCCCACCGGAATCGTGACGGTGGACGGTGTCGAGCGCGCATTCGATGTGATCGTACTGGCCACCGGATTCCAGGCACACAACTACATGCGTCCGATGAATCTGGTTGGCAAGGACGGATATTCGATCGATGAGGCATGGGAGAAGGGGCCCAAGGCCTACCGGATGACCGCCATTCCCGGTTTTCCCAACTTCTTCACCGTGCTCGGTCCCAACTCGCCGACCGGCTCGATCTGGCTTCAGTACACCGCCGAGCGCACCGCCGAGTACATCGTCAGCTGGCTACAGCGATTCGCCCGCGGCGAGATCACCACAGTCGAGGTGAGCCGCGAGGCCACCGATGAGTTCAACGATCAAGCGCGCGAAGCCATGAAGCCCACGGTGTGGGCCACTGGCTGCAACTCGTGGTACCTCACGGAGGACGGTTCGGTCGACCTGTGGCCGTTCGATCGAAAGACCATGGAGCACATGCTGGGATCTCCCGAGGAGCATCACTACATCGTGCAGTGATGCTCCTCGGTTCCGATCAGACGGTCTTGGTCACTCCGTAGTAGGCGACGATGTCTTGGGTCCCGCTGGAGGAGCTGGTCAACACCGCATATGACCGCAGGAAGGATTGTCCGACACATCCGTCGATCTTGATGTGTACATCCTTGAGAGTGATTCGCGATTCGGTGCCCTTGAACTTTTTCTTGCTAACCGAGACATTGATGACCTCACCAGGTTTCGGCCTCACTTCAATGTTGCCGATGAATGGCATGCTGACGTTGCCAAGCCCGGACTGGCCTATCGAGGAGGACAGGCCGATGCTTCCGGTCAGTCGGACTGAGCTCAGCTCGATGCCGCAGCCAATCTGATAGCCCGCCTCCACTGTTCCCCCCTTGAGCTTGGTGCTGCCGCCGCCCTTGACGCTCGCGGTGAAGGTGCCTCCCGTCAGGTACTCACGCGAAGATGTGGCGGTGGTCAGCGGTGGGATCGGCAGCTGGGTCTCCTCCTCGGCGGTGAGCGTCAACACCCACCCGTCGGGTGTCTTCACAATGCTTGGTTCCTCTGAGGCGACGACGCCGTTGTCCGGCGGCGGACCCGGCTCACCCTCGGCGGGGGGTGGCGGGGCGTCTGCGATGGAGGGCATTGGCGGTGGGGTCGCATCGGGGTCGGCCAGCGCTAGCGGTGCAGTCCCTGCAAGTAGTGACGAGATGGTCAAAGTGGCGAGGGTTCTACGCATAATAACTTGCCTCTCGGTGCTGAATCATATTGAGCAATAACCGGTTTGGTCTAGACAGCCTTGGTGGTGCCCATGTAGGTGATCACGTCTTGGGTGTCTTCGGTTGAACTGGTGAACACCGCGTAGGAGCGGATGAAGGATTGGCCTACGCAGCCGTCGATCTTGATGCGGAATGCGGAGATCGTCACGCGAGCAGAGGTCTCGCCCTCGAACGCCATCTTGGTGACCGGGATGATGGTGGCGGTGCCTGGCTTGAGCGTCGGACGGACCTGCGCGAAGACATTGGCTCCCACGCTGGGCACACCAACGGGGCTGATCTGTGGCGTGATACCGCCGCCAAATCTCAAATCAACCTCGGCGGCCGTTATGCCACAACCGATCTGGTAGCCGGCCTCGAGGACTCCGTCGGTGAGCGCGGTCTTGCCGGAACCCTGAATGGACCCGATGAATGTGCCGCCCACCAGGTACTCGCGGGAGGATAGCGCGGTGGTCAGCGGCGCGACGGGCCGCTGAATCTCGTCCTTGGCCGCGACCACCAGGATCCAGCCGTCCCGTGTGCGTAATGTGCCCGGCTCCGCTGACGCGACGACACCGTCGTCGACGGGCGGCGCAGATTCGGCGGCCGGGTGTTCCGGGAGCGGCTCATCGCCGGGCGGATTGGCCAGAGCGCTTGGCGCGATCGCGCCAAGCGTGCAGGCGACAGTTAGTGCGGCAAGGCTTTTCAGCATGGCGGCGTAGCCTCTCGGTTATCCAGCAGATTCCGCCCAAAGGAATTGGCGGCGCTTGTGAACTCAGGACCTGTACCCGACAGGGGTACGGGTATTCCTAGAGATTTCTAAGAGGGCGGCATTTCCGGCTGAAGAACTAAAGGCGAACGCAATGTGTAGGTCACGTGTCCGTTTCCTACGCACTGTCCTGCCGGGACCATCGACGGTCCCGGGCTGCGAGTGGAATCGACGGCTAGCGTAGGTTGAACGTCTCCGGGTCCGGACCGATTCGGCCGTCGGCAGCGTTCAGACCTGTGATGTGCTGTACTTCGTCCTCGTCGAGCTCGAATCCGAACACGTCGAAGTTGGCCGCGATGCGCTGCGGCGTCACCGATTTGGGAATGACGACATTGCCGAGCTGCAGGTGCCAGCGCAGGATCACTTGGGCGACAGTCACGCCGTGGGCGAGGGCGATGGCTCCGATTACCGGGTTGTCCAGGATCGTGCCCTGGCCGAGTGGCGACCACGCCTCGGTGGCGATGCCGTACTCGGCGTGGAAGGCGCGCAGCTCGGGCTGAGTGAACCGAGGATGCAGCTCGATCTGATTGAGGGCGGGAACCTCTCCCGTCTCGTCGATTAGCCGGGCCAGATTCGCCACCGTGAAATTGCTGACCCCGATGGCCTTGGCGCGTCCGTCGGCCTGGATCCGCTGCAGGGCTTTGAAGGTCGCCACGTACTCGTCGAGCTCGGGTACCGGCCAGTGGATGAGGTACAGGTCTACGTAGTCGGTGCCCAGCCGCTCCAGGGACGCATCGAAGGCGCGCAACGTGCTGTCGTAGCCCTGATCGGAGTTCCACAGCTTGGTGGTTAGGAAGACGTCCTCGCGTGGCAGACCGGACGCCGCTATGGCACGCCCGGTGCCCTCCTCGTTCTCGTACACCTTGGCCGTATCCACTGACCGGTATCCGACCTGCAGCGCGGTCAGTACGGCAGCCTCGGCGCCGTCACTGGGCACCTGCCAGACGCCGAAGCCGAGCTGGGGAATCGTGGTACCGGAGTTGAGGGACACATGGGGAACTTCATAGGGAGCCGTCACGGTCAACCCAACACCCGCTGGCGCCGAGTATTCCCCGGCATTTCCGCTACACGAAACGCCTCGTGCCCATCTCTGGGAACGAGGCGTTTCTGTGGTGCGCCGTCAGGGTTTCGAACCCCGGACCCGCTGATTAAGAGTCAGCTGCTCTACCAACTGAGCTAACGGCGCGTGAACGTGCGTGCAAGACCTTAGCAGCCTCGGAGCCCGTAACGAAAATTGAAATCTCTGCGATAGCCCGATCGCATTGGTTGAGGTCGTCGCTCACCGTCGCAAACCCGTACAATCATGGCTGAATTCGCATGCATCAAGACTCAAAGGGAGCAAAGCATGACCCGAGGTCGTCCACGCCTGCTGATCGGCGCGCGTCGGCGGTGGGCAGCGGTGCTGGTACTCCCTGTCGTGGCCATGGCAGTGCTGGCCGGATGCGCCGGAACGTCACCCCAGGAGCCCGCGAAAGTTATTGATAAGGCAACGCCTTACGCCGATCTGCTGGTGCCCAAGTTGGTGATGTCGGTTAAGGATGGAGCCGTTGGCGTGCCGGTCGATGCGCCGGTCACCGTGACCGCGGGCGAAGGTGTGCTGGGAAGCGTCAGCTTGGTCAACTCTGACGGCAAAGAGATTGCCGGCGAGGTCGGCCCCGATGGCGTCACTTGGTCGACCACCGAACCGCTTGGGTACGACAAGCAGTACACGATCAGGGCCGATGCCCGCGGGCTCGGCGGGGTGGCCCGCGCCAACGCGTCGTTCCGCACCCACTCGCCGGACGACATGACGATGCCCTATGTCATGCCGGGTGACGGTGAGGTGGTCGGTATCGGTCAGACGGTCGCGATCCGGTTCGACGAGAGCATTCCGAATCGGGCCGCGGCCGAGAAGGCCATCAAGATCACCACCGACCCACCCGTCGAGGGCGCGTTCTACTGGCTGAACAACCGCGAAGTGCGTTGGCGCCCAGAGACGTTCTGGGAGCCCGGCACGTCGATCGACGTGAAGGTTAACACCTACGGGGTGGACCTAGGCAACGGCGTCTTCGGGCAGGACAACGCGATGTCCAGATTCTCCATCGGCGACGCGATCATCAGCCGCGTGGATGACAACAACAAGGTCGTCAACGTCGAGCGAAACGGCGAGATCATCAAGACGATGCCGACCTCGATGGGTAAAGACAAGGCGCCCACCAACAATGGCACATACATCATCGGCGAGCGGTTCAAGGATCTGATCATGGATTCCTCGACGTACGGTGTCGCGGTCAATTCGCCCGACGGATACCGCACCAAGGTGCAGTACGCCACGCAGATGTCCTATAGCGGGATCTACGTGCACGCCGCGCCGTGGTCCGTAGGTGCCCAGGGCCGTACCAATACCAGTCACGGCTGCCTGAACGTCAGCACCGCGAACGCAAAGTGGTTCTATGAGAACACCAAACGCGGCGATGTCGTGATCGTCTCCAATACCGTCGGCCCGGTTCTTCCGGTTACCGACGGACTCGGCGACTGGAACATCCCGTGGTCGCAGTGGAAGAGCGGAAACGCCGGGCAGTAGTCGCATAACAAAAAGCCCCCGCACGGTGACCGTGGCGGGGGCATTTTTGTGTGTGTTACCCCTCGATGACCTTCTGGTCGAGGACCCGCTTGGACGGCACCATGATGATGGACTTCGAGTTGTCGCGATCCCGGTAGGCCGACTCCAGAATCGACGGGATGCTTTCCAGCTTGCCGTGCACGCTCATCAGCTGTTCGAGGATCGAGATGCGCTGCTGGCCAACCTCTTCCACGGACCGGCGGGCCTGATCCAGGCGCCGTTCGATCTGCTCGTCGGCCAGCCGCAGGCGGCGGTCTGCCTCATCCTTGGCATCTCCGAGTCGCTTCTCGCACTCGGCCTGGGTATTGCGCCGCTGATCGTCGACGGCCGATTGGGTCTCGGTGCGCAGCTTGGTCAGCTCCTCGTCCAATTCCGTCTCGGCCTTGTCGCGCCGCTTGGCCTCCGCGGCGCGGAGGCGCTCGGACTCGCTGACGGCCTGGGCCACAATCTGATTGGCTTCCTCGCGGGCCCGCGCCATGACCTCGGTGTACTCGGTCTCCAGCGCGCTCTGGCGGGCCGCCATGTCGGCAAGCATTTCCTTGTGCTTGGTGCGCATGGCTTCGGCGTCAGATTTTGCGGTCGCGACCAGGGCAGCCGACTCGGTGCGCGCCTCGCTCTGCATCTCGGAGACCTCGTCGACGGCGATGCGAAGCATCTTGGCCATCCGGTCGGTCATCGCGTGTGCAGACGGGGAAGTGTCGCTAAGCGTCGATACCTCGTTCTGGAGTGAGGAGACCTGCGTGGTGGCGTCCTCGAGCCGGCCTTTCAGCGTCTCGACATCGTTCAGCCCCGACTGGTGCATGATCGTCAGCCGGCTGATGTACTCGTTGACCTCAATCGGGTCGTACCCGTTACGGGTGCGAGTGAAGTTCCGAGTGGACTCATTGGTGGTGGTCGCGGTCACTGGTACCCCTTGAAAAAGGTATGGATGTAGTGGGAGGGCGTTAGCCCGCGAAGAGTATGACACGCGCTACCGGTCCGCGTATACCGATCCTGGTAAACAGTGGAGCCAAGTGTATCCAGATTGCTTGGCGCGGACATGCCTGGTCATGGGGCTGGAGTTGGTCAATGAGGCGATTGGCGGCGGGTCTCAGCATGGACGAACTGGATGCCTGGCCGAATTAGCGCAATCGCTATGCAATTTGCTGTCAATTTTCCTGTGCAGTCACTGTCGGTGTGTACATTTCGGAGTCATTGGTTTGCTGCAGCCGGAGTCGGGGAACGTATCGCCTATAGGTGGCGTTTCCTGAAATCGATCTTGATTGCGCAGTGGCGGGTAGCGATGGTTTGCGCGGTCCGATCGCGGCACGGGCCGTTCGTCGTGACAACAGAAACGCCGCCTACCTGAGTAGACGGCGCTTCTGAACTGGGGTGGCTGACGGGGCTCGAACCCGCGACATCCAGGATCACAACCTGGTGCTCTACCAGCTGAACTACAGCCACCATTGCCGCGCGAAGCGGCGTGGACGATCTTAACCGGTGATAGTGCCTTCAGCCGAATCGATATCCCGCGAGTTGGCCGGGCCGGCGTCTAGCTCTGCCACGATCGCGACAAGGTCGCTGGTAGACGGCCCGGGATCGGCGACGAAGGCCGCGCGACGGTAATAGCGCAGCTCGCGGATCGACTCCTTGATGTCGGCGAGCGCCCGGTGCGCCAAGCCCTTGTCTGGCTGCCCGAAGTAGATCCGTGGATACCAGCGGCGGCACAGTTCCTTGATGGAACTGACGTCGATCATTCGGTAGTGCAGAAAACCGTCGAGCGCCGGCATATCCCGGGCGATGAATCCGCGGTCGGTGGCGATGGAGTTCCCGGCCAGGGGAGCCGTCTTGGCTGACGGCACATGCTGGCGGATGTAATCGAGGACCAGCGCCTCGGCCTCCGCCAGGGAGACGGTCGAGGCGCGAACCTCGTTGGTCAGTCCGGACTTGGCATGCATCTCCTTGACGACGGGAGGCATCGCGGCCAATGCGGCATCATCGGCGTGTATGACGAGGTCGACGCCTTCGCCGAGGATATTGAGGTCACCGTCGGTGACGAGGGCGGCGATCTCGATCAGTTTGTCGGAGCCGAGGTCAAGCCCGGTCATCTCGCAGTCGATCCAGACAAGTTCATCGCGTGGGGCACTCACAGTCTGACCACAGTAGCCGCACACCGTCGCACTCGGCGATGACGGCACGCCCACGGGGCATTAGGGTGTGGCCATGGCCGACCAGACCGCCGCAACCAGCCCCGCACAGCAGATCGCCGCCGGTTACGCCACCACGGGGAAGGCACTCGAATTGGGTTCGGTTGTCGTCGACGGAACTGTCGACCCGACCGCGCGAATCCGCATCCCGCTCGCCACCCTGAACCGCCACGGGCTCGTCGCCGGAGCTACCGGAACGGGTAAGACCAAGACGCTGCAGGTGATCGCCGAACAACTCAGTGCCGCGGGTGTGCCCGTTGTCATGGCCGACGTCAAGGGCGACCTGTCGGGTCTGTCCAAGCCGGGTGAGGCCAACGACAAGTCGGCCCAGCGGGCCAAGGACACCGGTGACGACTGGGCTCCGACGGGCTTCCCGGTCGAGTTCGTGTCCCTGGGCACCAACGGGATCGGTGTGCCGGTCCGCGCCACCATCCGGAGCTTCGGGCCGATCTTGCTCTCAAAGGTGCTGGGGCTCAATGCAACCCAGGAGTCCACGCTGGGGTTGATCTTCCACTGGGCCGACCAGCAGCAGCTTCCGCTGCAGGACCTGAAGGATCTACGCGCGGTCATCACTCACCTGACCAGCGATGAGGGCAAGGCGGACCTGAAAAACCTCGGCGGTGTCTCGGCGGCGACTGCCGGCGTGATCCTGCGCGCGCTGATCAACCTGGAGGCCGACGGCGGCGACACGTTCTTCGGCGAGCCCGAAATCGATCCGAACGATCTGATGCGCACATCCGGAGACAAGGGCGTCATTACGCTTGTCGAGCTGGGGGCGCAGGCCGCGCGACCGGTGCTGTTCTCCACCTTCCTGATGTGGATTCTGGCCAACCTGTTCACGAAGCTGCCCGAGGTCGGCGACGTCGACAAGCCCAAGCTGGTCTTCATCTTCGACGAGGCGCATCTGCTGTTCGCCGACGCGTCCAAGGCGTTCCTGGAGCAGGTGGAGCAGACCGTCAAGCTCATCCGGTCCAAGGGCGTCGGTGTGTTCTTCTGCACCCAGCTGCCCACCGACGTGCCCAACAACGTGCTGTCGCAGTTGGGTGCGCGCGTTCAGCACGCGCTGCGTGCCTTCACGCCCGAGGACCAACAGGCTCTTACCAAGACCGTCAAGACCTACCCAAAGACGGATGTGTACGACATGGGCACGGCGCTGACATCGCTGGGCATCGGAGAGGCAATCGTCACAGTGCTCTCCGAGAGGGGCGCGCCGACGCCGGTGTCGTGGACTCGGATGCGCGCGCCGCGTTCGCTGATGGCCGCTATCGGGGACGACGCCATCAAGGCCGCCGCCGGGTCCAGCCCCCTGCAATCCAAGTACGGCCAGACTGTCGATTCGCGATCCGCCTTCGAGATCCTCGCCGAGAAGGCGGCACAAGCCGAGCAGGACGCCCCCGTCGAAGAGGCGCCTGCGAAGAGGAACGGCAAGCCCGCACCTGAGAAGGACAGCTGGTGGCGGCGCGTGCTCAGCAACAGGAGCTTTCAAAGCTTCCTCAGCGCTCTGGGCAAGCAACTTATCCGCAATATGGGTAAGCGGCGCTAAAGACCGTTGACAGTCAACGGGGGCGGGCGGTCAGCGTGCAACGCCCTCGGGCAGCATGCGTGATCGCCGCCAGAGGTACTGAACCAATCGGCCCTCGAGCATGTTCGCCTCATCCATTACTCGGACTAGCCGCTCGCCGAAGAACCGCAGATTCGCGTGATAATGCGGATTGCGCAGCGCGGCCCAGGCTGCCCGTATGGGTGGAAGTCCGGCGTCGCGGTACACGGCCGGTCGCACCATCACTAGTGGCACTACCGCCGCGCCGGCGGCAACGATCAAGCGCTCCACGGCCATTCGGGCGCGGCCGGTTCTTTCGACGGAGCGGATCAGGGCCGTACGCGCGTAGCTGATATGCCGAGCTTCCTCGATGACGTGGATCTTGGCGATGGCCCGGGTGCGCGGCTGGAGCGTCTCGTCGTTCATGGTCTGACGCTGCAACCGGTCCAGTATTTCCTCGACCATGAGCATCATCGAGAAGATCGTCGCGGACAGCGGCGCGAGCGCGGTCACGCCCACCAGTGCCCGGGCAATCATGGGCGGGTCATAGCTGCGGTCGCTGAGCGTATTGATTTGTCGGCCGAACATCACCGAGTGGCGGCACTCGTCGGCGACCTCGGTCAGCGCGTATTGCGCTGTGGCGCTTCGGGGGTCACTTACGGATGCCAGCTTGAGCATGGGGTGCATCAAGGCACTCTCGGCGAGGATGCCCCAACTGGCGAGGGCCGAGGCCTCCAGGCGCCCAAGGGTCACCTTCTCGTCCTCCGTCATGCGGTCGAAGATCTTTGTGCCGTACAGAGAGATGTATTTGTCGGGTACGTAGCGCAGGCCGGGAACGTCAGGCGCATCCCAATCGATATCGACGTCCGGGTAATAGGAGCGGTCTACCGACGAGCGCAGTAGCCGCACGGCGGTGCGTTCGACGGGAGATTCTTCCGACGTTGTGGTTGCTTGCGACACGACATGCCTCCTGCTGTTCGATGGGCAGCTACCCGCCAAGATTTATGTAGTACTGAAAAGTACCGGTTACTTCTAGTATCGTCAATGGCATGTCAGTTAGCGGAGACGCCAGGCGTGATCGTTGGGCACAGCACAAGGTCCGGGTGCGTCGGAAATTCATTGTCGCCGCGGTGGCGGCGATAGAGGCGAAGGGCCCGTCGGCCACTGTCGATGATGTCGTCCGCGCGGCTCAGTCCGCTAAGCCCAAGCTATATAGGCATTTTGACGACCGAGCCGATCTGTTCGACTCGGTGGCGCAAGCGATGGTGGCGGCTATCAGACGCCAGCTGACCGCGACCGCCGATACTCGCATGCCGCCGCGTAAATCTGCGCAACGCGCCGCAGCCCGCTTGATCGATTTGGTGGAGCAGTTCCCACAGTCGACACGCTTTCTCTTCGAGCACCAGATGGTGAGTGTGCGAGGGAGCCTTGCTCCAGCGCTTCGAGAAGGCGGGGCTGTCGCCGAACTCGCGGCGGCGACCTCGTCGTTTCTGGAACGTGTCAATGTGCACCCGGCCGGTGCCGATCAGCTGGCCGCCGCATTGATCGGCACGGCGGCCACGACCGCGCTATGGCGCGTGGCCCAGGTTGCCGTGCCGGGCGAGGCCGTCAGGGAGCGCCTCGCCGAGACGTTGTGGGCCTCGGTCGATGTGTTCTTGCGATCGAAAGGCGTCATCGTGGATCCGGATCGTGCGCTTGATCCGGGAAGGGCCGAGACGGCACGGTCTGCGCTACTCGACTTGCGGGGCGAGGGCTAGTTGCCGAGCTTTTTGTAGAAGCTCCCGACGATCGGGGCGACGATGGCACGCGGGGCGTAGCCTGCGGCCACCGACATCGCCTTGGACGTGATGCCCGGAACGACACGCATCTTGTTGCGTTCCAAGGCATCCAGCGAAATCCGTGCGGTGTACTCTCCGTTGATCCACAGGAAGTCGGGGACCACCTTGTCGACGATCGATGCCTCGGCGGGGTCGGGTTCGACGGTGCGCACCGGCCCGGGGGCCAATAGTGTGACGTGCACGCCGGTGCCCTTAAGCTCGCCGCGCAGCGACTCCGAGAAGGTATTCGCGAAGGCCTTGGTGGCGGCGTAGGTGGCGTTGTTGGGAATGGGGGAGTTGCCGGCGGCCGATCCCGAGGTCAGAATGCCGCCGGCTCCGCGCTTAAGCATTCCGGGCAGTACTGCCAGCGTAAGATCATGTACCGCAACCGCATTGAGCTGCACCTGGTTGCGCTCGCCCTCGGGGTCCAGGTCGCGGATCGGGCCGAACGTTGCGGTCCCGGCGTTATTGCACAGGATCGAGATGTTGCGCTCGGACAGTTCCTTGCACAGGGCGTCGCGGGCGCCGGGGTCGGCGAGGTCGACCGCGCGCACCTCGACGATGACCCCGGTCTTCTCGGTCAGGGTGCTGGCGAGGTCGTTGAGGATTTCACCGCGGCGTGCAGTGATGATGAGACTGTGTCCGCGGGCGGCCAGCTCTTCGGCGAGCGCCGCCCCGATCCCCTGGGAGGCTCCGGTGACGACGGCGCGGGCATCGGGACTGGGTGCAGGGATCGGCATGAGGCAATCGTAAAGGTTGGGGTCGACGCCCAGGCGCGCGATGAACGCTTGCGAGAAGCGCATCAAGCTACGCTGGTCGGAATGAGCATGCCTGGGGTCGACGGGCCCGTGGGGCGTAGCGACGAAGTAGTGGACACTCGTTCCTCGCGTGCCCGGATAGCCGCGTGGGCATCGTTCGATTGGGGCTCAGCGGCCTTCAACACTGTCATCGTGATGTTCATCTTCACGCCGTATCTGACCGGTCGGGTCGGGGCCGGCATGCCCGACGGTGTACCGCAGGGCCTGCTCGGCTGGATGATGGGTCTGGGCGGCGTCCTTGTGTTCGTGCTCGCTCCGGTGACCGGGGTCTGGGCGGACACCCCCCAGCGTCGCCGCACCGCATTGGCGCTGCTCACCACGTTGGTGGTGCTGGTCGCCACCTCGATGAGCTTGGTTCGCGAGGATAATCGCTACCTCTGGCTGGGCCTCGGGTTGTATTGCGCGGGTTCGGTGTTCAACGAGCTTGCCCAGGTTCCCTACAACGCGATGCTGCATTCGCTGACCACACCGGCCAACGCGTCCCGGGTCTCCGGGCTTGGCCTGGCGGCCGCCTACATCGGCGGTGTGGTGGTCCTTCTGGTCTGCTACGTGTGTTTCATCGCGGGGGACGGGTCGACCCGCGGTCTCTTTGAGATTCCGGCCGCCGACGGTTTCGATGTGCGCGTATCCGTCGTGCTGGCCGCGGCATGGTTCGCGGTGTTTGCCCTGCCGCTGGTGCTTGCGCGGCCGGTGGTCGACCCGGGGGACCCGCCTCCCAGCTCGCCCGGGCTGCTCGGGGTGTACCGGGAGCTGTGGCGCGACCTCGTCGAGCAGTGGCACCAGGATCGGCGCATCATCTACTTCCTTGGTGCGAGTGCGATTTTCCGCGATGGGCTGGTCGCGATGTTCGCGCTGACCCCGGTAATCGCCAACGCTGTCTTCCACTTGTCCGGCGCCGATATCACGTTATTCGGGGTGGCCGCGAATGTCATGGCGGCGTTCGGGGCAGTCCTGGGCGGATTGATCGACACTCGGGTGGGATCCAAGCGGATCATCATCGGCTCGCTGGCTGCGATCGTCACGCTTGGCAGCGTGATGACGTGCCTGTCGGGGCAGACGGCGTTCTGGATCTGTGGACTGGCGATCGCGGTCTTTGTTGGGCCCCCGCAGTCGGCGGCCCGAACGCTGGTGTTGCGCATGGCACCTGCCGGCAGAGAATCGTTCGTCTTCGGTCTGTACACCATGACGGGCCGGGCGGTTTCTTTCGTTGGCCCGTGGCTGTTCGCCACCTTTGCGCTGGTGTTCCATGCCACCCGTGCGGGTATTGCGGGGCTGGTGTTGATGATCGGGTTGGGAATGGTGGCGCTGATGTTCGTCAAGGTACCCCGATACGACCCGGTTACGGGTGAAATCGTCAGCGGTGCAAGCTAGCCCACGCTGTTGCAGGTGGCCATCTTGCCGGCTGTCGTCATCTTCTGCTTCCCGTTGATTATCAGCGTGCACGTCACCTCATGCGAGAGGTCGCTGCCGATCACCATCGCGGTCTCGACCTGTTTCACGCTCATTTTGAATTCCTTGCGCCACGGCAGCTTGACGTTGAACTCCGTTTGTAGTGAGCCGGTGGCGTCGAAGTAGGTGATGTTGAAGGCGAATCCGGTACCGCCCACCTCGTAGACCACGGTCTCGGTTGCGGGCTGGCTTCCTTGCGTCGGAGGGTTGATCGGGATCGGTGGAATGGTGAAGCTCGGAATCGCCGGAATGCTCGGCATGGTGGGCACGGTCGTCGTCTGGGTCCGGGTGGATGGCGTCGCGACAACCGTTGGCTGCCGGTCGTCTTCGCGCTGAATCAGGGCGACCAGCGTGATGATGAGCGCGACGATGACAACCAGCGCACCAATCCCGACGACCCACAGCCAGAACGTGTTCGAGCGTCGCGGCGGCTCCGGATCCTGGGGTGGGGGACCGAATGATCCAGAGGAGCCGTACTGTTGCGGCAGCGCGGTCGTGGGTTGCGGTGGTGAGGCACCCGCAAGCGCGGGGTATTCGAATGCCTGCGAGGCATACGCGGGATCGTCGGGGTAGTCCAGCGGCTGGGAAGACGGCGACCACGAACCGTATGAGCCGGGACCGCCCGAGGCGGTCGCACCGGTGCGGCGGTTGCTGTCCATGGCAGCAAGGGTACCCGTCAAGCTATCGATGCAGGTGAAAGCCGGTCAGATGCGTTTTCGGCGGTTTGTCGCGGAACGCCCGCGAATGGCGACAATCGACTGATATCACGGTCGGGGTGCGGCACGATAGGGGTCATGACCGTGCCCACATCTACGTCGCCCGAGGACACGCCACCGAAGAAGCACAAGGACCGCACGCATTGGCTGTACATCGCGGTCATCGTCGCGGTGGTGCTTGGCGTGATCGTCGGCATGCTGTGGCCGGGTTTCGGGAAATCGGTGGGTGTGCTCGGCGAGATCTTCGTCAGCCTCATCAAGATGATGATCAGCCCGGTGATCTTCTGCACGATCGTGTTGGGCATCGGATCGGTGCGCAAGGCCGCCAGTGTGGGGCGGGTCGGCGGACTGGCCTTCATGTATTTCCTGGCGATGTCGACTGTCGCCCTGGCCATCGGGCTCGTCGTGGGCAACCTGCTGAAACCGGGTACCGGGTTGCATGTCACCGGTGCCAGTCAGGGTGCCGGTGCCAAGTATGCCGACCAGGCGCATGCGGCCGGCGGGACCTGGCATTTCATCAAATCGATTGTGCCGGAGACCATGTTCTCGGCGCTGACATCCGGCAGCGTGCTGCAAACCTTGTTTATCGCGCTGCTGGTCGGATTCGCGGTCCAGGCACTTGGATCTACCGGTGAATCGATCGTGCGCGGTATCGGGATGCTGCAGAAGCTGGTCTTCAAGGTCCTCATCATGGTGCTCTGGCTGGCGCCGATCGGCGCTTTCGGAGCCATTGCCAACGTGGTAGGCCAGACCGGCTGGGAGGCGGTGACCCAGCTTGGCACGTTGATGCTCGGCTTCTACGCGACGTGTGTGATCTTCATTTTCGGTGTGCTGGGCGCCCTGCTCTGGGCGGTGGCGAGGGTGTCGATTTTCAAGCTGGTGCGCTACCTGGCCCGGGAGTACCTGCTGATCGTTTCCACCTCGTCCTCCGAATCGGCACTGCCGCGGTTGATCGCGAAGATGACACATCTCGGAGTCGAGAAGTCGACGGTGGGAATCGTTGTCCCCACCGGGTACTCGTTCAATCTGGACGGGACGGCGATCTATCTGACGATGGCCTCGCTGTTCGTTGCCGATGCGATGGGTAAGCCGTTGTCGATCGGGGAGCAGATCTCACTGCTGGCGTTCATGATTATCGCCTCCAAGGGTGCCGCCGGTGTCACCGGCGCCGGAATGGCCACGCTGGCAGGTGGATTGCAAAGCCACCGCCCCGAGCTGCTCGACGGTGTCGGCATCATCGTCGGCATCGATCGATTTATGTCCGAGGCGCGGGCGCTGACCAACTTCTCCGGCAATGCGGTGGCCACGCTGCTTATCGGGACGTGGACCAACACGACGGATCGCGAACGGATCCAATCAGTGCTCTCGGGCGCGGATCCCTTCGACGAGACCACCATGCTCGAGGAGCATGCGTCCGCGGATTCGCCTGCCGCCGAGAAGGTCTCTGCCGCCTGATGCGTCAGTTCATCCGGTACGGATAGTTGGCGACGATCGCATCGGTGCGGTCAATGAGATTGGCGGTCAGCACGATACCGGTTTGGTTGTGCAGGATCTGCTGCCAGCGACGCTTGGTCTTGATCTCGGTGATGAGCACCGTCACCTGGCGGCCGTCGCACTGCCTCTTCTTGACGTACTCGACCAGCGGAGTCACCAGAGACCGATGCGCGGTCGGCAGCACGACGAGGTCAAGCCCCGGATTCCATTGATCCCAGCGTCTGGTGATCGCTTCGGTCTTCTGATCGGTGCGGCTGATGATGACCGGTATCACCTCCCCGCCGAGATGCAGCGCCGCCTCCAACAGCTGGACCGTCCGCTTGTTGATGTCGTCGATCGGCACGATTACCAGCGGTGTCTGGTCCGGTGGATTGGGGGTGAGCGCGGGCAATTCCTCCAGCGCCAGTTCGCGTTTGACGCCCTGGTAGTAGTCTTCTGTGCGCCCGAAAAGCAGAATCAACAGTGGAATCACGATCAGCAGCAGCCAGGCGCCCTCGGTGAACTTACTGACGAAGAAGACCACCATCGCCACGGCCGACAACGCGGCGCCGAATCCGTTGAGGGCGGCCTTCCAGCGCCAGCCGGTAGTGCGCGCGCCGAACCAATGTTTGACCAAACCGGTTTGACAGATGGTGAATCCAATGAACACGCCGATCGCGAACAGCGGCAGCAGCCGGTGGGTGTCGGCGGCACTGGCAATCAGGATCAGCGCCGAGAGCACGGCGAGCGCCGCGACACCGTATCGGTAGACCGGCTTCTCCGCGCGCAGCCCGAACAGGTGTGGCATCCGGTCGTCCTTGGCGAGGAGGCTCATCAGCACGGGCAGCCCACCGAAACTGGTGTTGGCGGCGAACCCGAGAATCAGCGCCACCGTCACATTCGTGATGTAGAAGGGCAGTCCGGTGCCGAACGCCGCCGCGGAGAGCTGCGCTAGAATGGTGACGTCACCGCGTGGGACGACGTGATGGGACTTGATGAGGATGCTGAGCCCGATCAGCATGACGCCCAACAGGATTCCGAGGGCGACCTCGGTGCGCTGGGCCCGCTTGATGGCGGGCGTCCTGAAGGCGGGGACACCGTTGGCGATGGCTTCCACACCCGTCAGCGACGAACACCCGGCTGCGAATGCCTTGAGAACCAGGATGATTCCTAGCGCGCTGATCGGTTCGATGGGGCCGAGGTCCTTACCGATGACGGCGACCGGGGTCGAGTGCGCCAGCCCGAAGACGATGACCGCCAGGATGCAGACGATGAAAACGAATGTCGGAAGCATCAGCACCTTGGCCGACTCGCTGACGCCGATCAGGTTGAGACACGTGAGGATCGCCAGGCCGATCAGCGTAATGGACAGCAGATGCGGGGCCAGGGAGGGGAAGGCGCTCGCCAGGCTCGCCGCCCCTGCCGACAGGCTCACCGCGACGGTCAGCACGTAGTCGACGACCAGACTCGCGGCTGCCACCAGGCTCGCTCCGCGGCCGAGATCCTTCTTGGCGACCGCATACGAGCCCCCACCTTCGGGGTGTACCGCGATCACCTGCCGGTAGGAGAACACGAGCACGATGAGCAGCACCGTGATCGCGATGGCCACCGGCAGGGTGAAGGCGATGGCACCGGCTCCACCGGCGATCAGGGCGAGCACGATGGCCTCCGGGCCGTAGGCCACCGAGGACAGCGCGTCGAGGGAAAGCGCGGCGAGACCGCCGACCGAGGTCAGTTTGTGGGCGTCGTCCTTGAGGACACGTCGCAGCCGGGGATCCGCCACTCGGTGCGGTGCGGGACGGGTGGAAATCACCCCGGGAGACTAGACCCGGAAGCTGCCAATTTTGAAGGTCTTAGCGTGTTCTTGAGGACCCCAGTTCGCGGGACACTGGCACCGGGGCAGTGGTGTCAATCACGATGACATCCGCGAACCTACGTCCCGTGAGGTCAACGGATGTAGACTCTCCGACATGAAGGGACTCAGTCTTACTGCCGCGATCGCCATGGGTGCTGGTGCTGCCGCGATCGCCATGGCCTCTCCGGCGCATGCCGACGACGTCAGTTTCAACGAGACGTTGCACTCGTACGGCATCTACGCACCGCCGGACAAGACTGCCTACCTCGGCAAGATCGCCTGCCACCGCCTCGACACGGGCCTGGATAAGGACGCCTACCAGTCCACCGAGTTCCTGGCCAAGAGTCTCGACCGCAAGACCTCCACTGAGCAGAAGTGGCAGTTCCTGGGCGCTTCGATCGACGAGTACTGCCCCGAGCAGCGCCCCGTTCTAGAGCGCGCGGCCAGCCGTACCTAAGATCGTTCTCCGCCGTGCTCAGCGAGCGCGGCGGAGAACGGCGAGCACCTGAGCGACCAGCTCGTCGATATCGGCACCTGTGGTGTCGAGGACGAGTTCGGGGTTCTCCGGGGCTTCATACGGCGCCTCCACACCCGTCAAACCCTTCAACTCGCCCGCTCGAGCCCGTGCATACAGCCCTTTGGGGTCACGCTTCTCGCATTCGGCAAGCGGGGTGGCGATATACACCTCGATGAACGGCAGTTTGGCCGCGGCATTGATGCTGCGTGCGGTCTCCCGGTCTGAGCGCAGCGGTGACACCAGCGAGGCCAGCGCCACCACACCCGCGTCGGCGAATAGCCGGGTCAGATGCGATACCCGGCGGATGTTCTCGGCGCGATCGCCCGGGGAGAACCCGAGGTCATCGGAGAGTCCATGGCGCAGGTTGTCGCCGTCGAGCAGATACGCCACCTGACCGGATTCCACCAGCGCCCGCTCCACCGCCACCGCGATGGTCGACTTGCCGGATGCGGGAAGCCCGGTGAACCAGATGATCGCACCGCGCTGTGTGGTGCTGTCCCAACGATATTCGCGGTCCAGCGCCGACGGATGCCAGCGAATGTCGGTGCGTGCATGTGTCTCGGGTTTGACCTCGCGCGCTTCGGTGATCGTGCCTGCGCCGACGGTGTCGTTGGAGGCCTCGTCAATGAGGATGAATGCGCCGCTGTCTCTGCTGGCGGCGTACGAATCGGCCACCACGACCGAACTGGTGCGCAGGGTCACCGCACCGATGTCGTTGAGCGCCAACTCGACCGGTCCGTCCAACTCATCGAGTGTCTCCGGGTCCAGCCGCGTGTGCAGCGCCTGAACGGTGGTCCGCACCGTCCGGGTGCCCTGTTTGAGGGCGAGCCGGTCGCCGGCACGCAGCGGGCCGTTGGTGAACCAGCAGACCGTGGCGTCCAGTTCTCGGGCTAGCACCGGCAGCACCGCGTCCTCGGCGCCGCTCACCAGCACATCGCCGCGGCCCACGTCGATATCGTCGGCCAACTCGATAGACACCGAAAGCGGAGCCACACCGGTAGGGCGGTTTTCGTCGAGGGTGTCGACCGCAGTCACCGTCGAGCGGGCGCCCGACGGCAGGTTGACCACCGGATCTCCGACGCTGAGCGTCCCGGCTGCGAGGCGGCCGGTGTATCGGCGACGCTGATCGGCGGTGGGCCGCGACACCCACTGCACCGGCAGGCGGAGCTTGGCGGCCTCCGGTTGCGGCGGCGAAAGCTCCACGCCTTCAAGGTATTCGAGCAGGGTTGGTCCGGAGTACCAGGGGGTGTTCGCGGAGCGATGTACCACGTTGTCGCCATGCTTGGCCGCAACCGGAATGACCGTGATATCCACCTTGCCGAGTCGGTCGGCGAGCAGATGCAGCTCACGTTCCACTTCGCCGAACCGTTGCGGATCGAAGTCGACCAGGTCGATCTTGTTCACGGCGGCCACAAAATGCTTGATGCCCAATAGCTTTGCGATGCGGGCGTGACGGCGGGTCTGGCGCAGCACCCCCGCCCGTGCATCGACGAGAAGGATCGCTACGTGCGCGTTAGAGGCGCCGGTGAACATGTTGCGGGTGTACCGCTCATGGCCGGGGGTGTCGGCCAGGATGTAGCTGCGGCGCTCGGTGGAAAAGAAGCGGTAGGCGACATCGATGGTGATGCCCTGCTCGCGTTCGGCGCGCAGACCGTCGGAGAGGGCGGCGAGGTCGGCCACCCCCTCGCCGTCGGTAACGGCTTCCAGGTGATCGATCGGCAAGCTGTCGGTGTCATGCAGCAGGCGCCCGATGAGAGTGCTCTTGCCGTCATCCACCGAACCCGCGGTGGCGATACGCAGCAGTTGGCGGGTGTCCACCGCGGCCGGTGTCGCTTCGCTCGCTTGGACACTCATCAGAAGTACCCCTCTCGTTTCCGGTCTTCCATTGCTGCCACGGATGTTCGGTCGTCGGCGCGGGTCTCGCCGCGCTCTGACACGGTGGCCGCGGAAATCTCCGCGATCACCGCTTCGATCTCGGTGGCCTGGGAGCGCACGGCGCCGGTGATAGTCATATCGCCGACGGTGCGGTAGCGCACCCATTCGGTGGCCGCCGTCTCCTGCCCGCGCGGACTGGTGTATTCCGAGGTGGCCAGCAGGATGCCGTCGCGCTCGAACACTTCGCGCTGATGTGCGTAGTAAATCGGCGGCAGTTCAAGGTTTTCCAGCTGTATGTAGCGCCAGATATCCAGCTCGGTCCAGTTGCTCAGCGGAAAGACGCGGACCTGCTCGCCCTTGCGGATCCGACCGTTGTACAGCGACCACGGTTCGGGCCGCTGCGCCCGTGGATCCCACTGTCCGAACTCGTCGCGGAAGCTCAGGATCCGCTCCTTGGCGCGGGCGCGTTCCTCGTCGCGCCGGGCACCGCCGAAGGCCGCGTCGAAACCGCTGGCCTCCAACGCGTCCAGGAGTGTGCGGGTCTGTTCCCGGTTGCGGGAGGCGCCCGGGCCCGGGTCGGCGACGCGTCCGGCATCGATGGTGTCTTGCACCGAAGCGACGATCAGTTTGTGGTTGTGCCCGGTGGTGCGGCGGTCACGGAATTCGATGACCTCGGGGAAGTTGTGCCCGGTGTCCACGTGCAGTACCGGGAACGGCAGCGGCGCGGGTCGAAAGGCCTTCTCCGCCAATCGCAGCAGGACGATGGAGTCCTTGCCGGCCGAGAACAGTAGCACCGGGCGTTGTAGCTCTGCCGCAACCTCGCGGATGATGTGCACCGCCTCGGCCTCCAACAGTCGAAGCTCGTTGACCTGCAATAAATCTGGTGTCGTTGCGGTGTCACTCATAGTGGCAGTCCCTCCTTTTCCGCATCGGCTCGGTAGCGGTCCACCCAGTCGTCGGATCGCTGATCGGCCTGCCGTTCCAGCGCCGGCGGAGGTGCCAGCCGCGGGTCTTGCCCCAGTGCCTCCAGAACGGTGGCGACCACCTGGGTCAGGTTGCGCCACAGGTACGGGTAGGAGACGTCGATGGGCTGGATGTTCTCCTCGGCGAACCAGCGGCGCCAGCCCGCCTCCTGCGCCTGCAGCATGGTGATGACGTGGGCGATGGCCCCGGCGTGGTACTCGGCGCGGGCATCGCGCACGGGGTCGGGCCGTCCGCGCCACACCCGGGTCTGGACCGCGCGCCAGAACGAAACCGCTTGGGACACCACATCGGGGCGGTACACGTGCACCAGCACCGGGTCACTGCCGACGACATCGCGTATCGCGGCGTAGAGCCCCTCGCCGGAGCGATCGGGCAGATCGGTGGCGCGGCTGCGCAGCAACGGTGTCTGGTTCCACATGAGCTTGCCGCCCCAGATTCCATTCGGGGTGCGGCCGACGGTGCGGATGTAGTCGCGCCATATGGTCGCGGGCGCGAGATCGGGCTTGCCCGCGTCCAGCGGATCGAGCAGGCGCAAGATCGACTCGTCCTGGGTGTCGGCGAACCATTCCCGTGGCTGGGGCGATTGGCTCGTCGAGGGCAGGTACTGGAAGAACTCCTGCGGTTCGCCGGCCACGCCGGTCGCGCGCAGGGATTCCACCAGCAGGGTGCTGCCACTGCGCTGGGATGCGAGCACCAGATATGCGGTGGGGTGGTCGGGCATGTGCAGTAGCCTAACTGCAATTGTTTTGTATTCGCCTAATTGGGTTCGCCATGAATTGTAATCAAGGCGAACAAAACTATTGCTCGATACCGCGTTCGTCAGCGATGGCGGAACGGTTGGCGCCGGGACGACCATGGATGCGTAGGAACGTCTCGGTGTACCGCTCCGAAATGCGTGTACCCGCAAAATTGGAGGGAATGACGTCCAGGGTCTGCTCGCGCCAGTCGTTGAGCCGCAACGCCAGGTCGTTGGCGATGGATTCGTATTCCTCGTTGGTGTCGAGTCCCAGCAGGTTATGCGCCTCTTCCGGGTCATTGTTCAGGTTGTAGAGCTCGCGGTGTGGACGTGGGTTGGTGATGCGTGCTGCGATGGCGCGGCCGGGTGGACTGTCGGCGATATCCCACGGCAGATCCAGAATAGGGCGCGGCGCGTAATTCTCTATGTAGCTGTAATTCTTTGTTCGAATGGCGCGAATGGGGTCAAAGGAATCGTGGTAGGTCTTCGCGGTAAACACCTCTGACCGTACCTGTTCGAGTTCGCTCGGCAATTTCACTATGTTGTCGGCGTGTGAAACTCCTTGGACTTCTTCGGGAATTTCTACACCGAGCAGATCTAAAAGGGTAGGTACTAGATCGACACCGCTGAACAGTTCGTCGTATCGGCGTGGTTCGGCATGACGGGCGCGGGGCGGGCGCGCGATCAACGCGATGCCGGTGCCGGCGTCGTACAGAGTGGATTTGGCCCGTGGCAACGCCGGGCCGTGGTCGGTCATAAAGATGACCCAGGTGTTTTGGTCAAGGCCCGTCTCCGTCAAAACGTCCAGCAGCTCACCGACCTTGGCGTCGGCCACCGCGATCGAGCCGTAGAACTCGGCGAGGTCATCACGCACCTCCGGGGTGTCGGGCAGATAGTCGGGGACGTTGACCGTCGTGGCGTCCGACGGTGCGTAGCGCTCCCGGGGAAACGGGCGATGCGTCTCGAAGAATCCCGCTGTGAGTAGGAACGGCGCCTTGGGGGAATTGCGCAGCCAGCGAGTCGCGTGTTCCACGACGTATTCGCAATATGAGTTCGATACGTCGTACTCATCGAATCCCAATGTGGCCGGATACGCCGTCTCGTGTTGCATTCCGAACAGTGCTGTGTGCCAGCCCGATCCGGAGAGCAGATGGGGGAGGGTGCGCACCCCCGCGCGGTATTCCCAGCCGTGATGGGCAAGGCCGATGAGGCCATTGCTCTGCGGGTAGCGGCCGGTGAAGAGTGAACCGCGTGAGGGCGAGCACAGCGGCGCCGTGGCGTGCGCGCGGGTGAACAGGATGCCGTCGGCGGCGAGCTGGTCGAGGTGCGGGCTGGACACGTCGGGGTGCCCATAGGCCCCCAGATAGCGACCGAGGTCGTGCCAATGGACGATCAGAACGTTGTCCCGTGACGCTTCGGTCACTGTGCTCCCTTCCCGAGGTTCGACGATCTACCCAACAGTGTGCCTGCGTAGCCTGGCAACCCTTCGGCTCACCGAGAGCAACGACGTCTCAGCGGGTGCCCCAGTGCCAGGACGGTGCCTTCAGTGGGTCGAGACCGACGATCTGAGTCTCGCCCCAATCCTTGATGAGGTCGAATCGCACCGCCGAACGCGCGTCGTCGAAATGGTCCTCGTCGCCGGCGAGAATCTCGCTCAACGGACGTGCGGCAAGGTAATCGACGAGAGCGCGGGCGTGGGTGATCACCACCACTTGGGTTTTCGCGGCCGCCGCGCGGATGAGCGTCGCTAGCGGCGCAATGAGATCGGGATGAAGCGAGGTTTCGGGTTCGTTGAGCACCATCAGCGGCGGCGGTTCGGGGCTCAGGAGTGCGGCGGCCCACAATAGGAATCGCAGGGTGCCATCGGACAGTTCCGCCGTGCGGAGCGGGCGGAGCATGCCGGACTGCTGCACCTGAAGATCGAAGATCCCTTCGCGTACGCCAACCGCCACCGCGGCGCCATCGAAAGCCGCGGCGACGGCCTTGTCCAGGGTGTCGTCGGCCGTCTCGATGATGGTTTGGATGGCGGCGGCCAAGTCGCTACCGTCGTTGGCAAGTACCGTTGTCCGCGTGCCGATCTGGGGTTGACGGGCGGGTGCGAGCATGTCCACGCGAAATCCGTCGTAGAACCGCCAGCCGCGCAGGGTGTCCCGGACCGCGCCCAATTCGGGGAACCGGCCGGGGAATTCAGACAGGATGCTGCGATATGTCGGTAGCGAGCGGCTGAAACCCTCAAAGCCCCTGCCGGAATCGGAACGGGCCTCCACAACGGGGCGCGTCCGCCGCACGAGGGTTGAACTGGGGCGCAGCGCAGGGCCTGTGAAGACGGCCTCCCGCTTGATCTCGGGGTCGCGGTTGAAGGCCGAATCGTCCCTTGGTACCGGGAGCCCAAGGTCTACCAGATAGCCGAAATCTGTTGATGCATAACCTAGTTCGATCGACACCGGGCGGGTACGGACGGTGCGCTCGGCGGTTCCGGTACGTCGGGCGCCCTTGAGATTCTCGGGTCCCGCCCACATCGCCGATTGCAATCCGCCCTGGCGGGCCAGCGACCCGATGATCTCGCCGCGGCCACAGTCGGCCAGTAGCTGCAGGGCCCGGTACAGCGAGGACTTGCCGGTGCCGTTGGCTCCGGTGACGACGGTGAGTTGGCGAAGCGGCAGCACGAGATCACGCAGCGACCGGTATCCCCGGACGGCGACGGTGGTGAGCACGGCGCCAGGCTAGCCAGGGGTACCGACATCTGCGGTCCGAGCGTGCCGGCTACTGAGCCTCGGTGCGCCGGAGCTGGGTAACCAGTTGAGTGTGTACTGGGGTCGCGGCGGTGGTGAGGTCCAGAATGGGGCAGTGGGCCTCCACCGCGGCCTGGAGCTCACGATATTTATTTTCCGTTTCCGGTCCGGACACGGTGACCGTGACCCGTATCTGCTGGAAGCCGGCGCGGGTGGTGTCGTCGAGGCCGAAGAAGCCGCGTACGTCCAGATCGCCCTCTGCGGTGGCGCTGAGTGAATCCACGCGAATACACAGTCGTTCCGCCCAGAAACGATAGGTGACCACCTGGCACGACAACAGTGAGGCGAGGTAGTACTCAACGGGGTTGGGCGCGCTGTTTTCCCCACCGAGGCTGGGAGGTTCGTCCACATGGACGCGGTACTTTCCCAACTTGATCTCACTGCCTACGGTGCCCTCCGGCTCGGCCGCCGCCTTGAAGACCACCGTCGCCGCGGCAGGATTTTCCGCGACGGCAGCTCGGGTGGCGTCGGTGATCGCGTTGAGGGACGTCGTTGCAGCAGTCATAGCCGTAACGCTAACGCGGCGTGCCGAGCTGTCACAGACTTCCCTACGCCGCGAGCCGAATGAGCAGCTACCGGCCGAAGCCGGCGTTGCGCAATGCGTCCGCCATGGACCCGCCGGGCTTGCTCTCTTCTCGGCGCCCGGAATTCTTGCCGCGGTTCTGGTTTCGCCGATCCTGAGTCCGGTCGTCGCGACGGGGTGCGCCGGCGTGCTCGGGGCGCTTGCCCTGCTGGGGGTCATCGTTCAGGCGCAGGCTCAACCCGATCCGCTGACGCGGAATGTCAACTTCGGTGACCTTGACCCGCACCACCTGACCGGACTTGACCACCTCGTGCGGGTCGGAGACGAATCGATCCGCCATCGCCGAGACGTGTACGAGGCCGTCCTGATGCACGCCGATATCGATGAAGGCGCCAAACGCGGCGACGTTGGTCACCACACCCTCGAGCACCATGCCGACCTTCAGGTCGCCCACTTTTTCCACGCCGGCCGCGAACGTCGCCGTCGTGAACGCGGGTCGCGGATCGCGCCCCGGCTTCTCCAGCTCGCCAAGAATGTCTGTCACGGTGGGAATTCCGAACCGCTCATCCGCGAAGTCGGCGGGCTTCAGCGATCGCAGCGAGCGCTCGTTGCCGATCAGCTCGGCAAGGGTGACGCCGGAGCGGTCCAAGATCTTTCGCACCACCGGGTAGGACTCGGGATGCACCCCCGACTCGTCGAGCGGGTCATCGCCTTCGCGGATGCGCAGGAACCCGGCGCACTGTTCAAAGGCCTTGGGGCCCAGGCGGGGAACCTCCAGCAGCCCCTTGCGGCTGCGGAAGGCGCCCACCTTTTCGCGGTGCGCGACGATGGATTCGGCGAGGGATTCGGTCACCCCGGACACGCGGGCTAGTAGCGGTACCGATGCGGTATTCAGGTCGACTCCGACGGCGTTCACGGCGTCTTCGACGACGGCGTTGAGGCTCCGGGCGAGAATGCCGGGGGTGACATCGTGCTGGTACTGCCCGACGCCGATCGACTTGGGTTCGATCTTCACCAGTTCGGCCAACGGATCTTGCAGCCGTCGCGCGATCGACACCGCACCGCGCAGCGTCACGTCGAGGTCGGGCATTTCGTGCGCGGCGTATGCCGACGCCGAGTAGACCGATGCGCCGGCCTCGCTCACCATCGCCTTCGTGGGAGCCTTGGCACCGGCGGCCTTGATGTCGGCGATGAGTTCGGCTGCCAGGGCATCGGTTTCGCGTGACGCGGTGCCGTTGCCGACGGCGATCAATTCGACGCCGTGGCGGGCGACGAATGCGGCCAGGGTTGCCTTGGCCTCGTTCCACTTCTTCTGCGGCTGGTGTGGGTAGACGGCGCAGGTGTCCACCACCTTGCCGGTGCCGTCCACGACGGCGACTTTGACGCCGGTCCGGAATCCTGGGTCAAGGCCGAGGGTGGCCCGGGTGCCGGCGGGCGCGGCGAGCAACAGATCCTTGAGATTGCGTGCGAAGACCGCGACGGCATCTTCCTCGGCGCGTTGGCGCAGCTTCAGGCGGGCGTCGACGGCGGCGGAGAACATGAGCTTGGCGCGCCAGGCGACGCGGACGGTTCCGGCCAGCCACTGCGTCGCCGGAGTCTTCGCGGTCAGGTTGACCCCGAGCGATTGCGCGACCATGGCCTCGTACGGGGCGTCGTCGCCGCAATCGAAGTTGAGGGCAAGGACCTGTTCCTTCTCGCCGCGCATGACGGCGAGCACCCGGTGCGAGGGCATTGTTTCGAGCGATTCGGAGAACTCGAAGTAGTCACGGAACTTCTGTGCCGCTTCGCTTTTCGCTGATTCCTCGGACCAGGGGGCTGTCCGCAAGGCGCCCTCAGACCAGAATTTCGTGCGGGTGGTGCCGACGAGCTCCGCGTCCTCCGACGCGCGTTCGATGAGGATATGGCGGGCACCTTCGAGTGCGGCGGCGGCGTCGGCGACGCCCTCGGTGAGGAAATCCGCGGCCACCGCGTCGGGCACCAAACTGGGATCCGCAAGCAGCCTGTCGGCGAGTGGCTCCAGGCCCGCTTCGCGGGCGATCTGCGCCTTGGTGCGCCGCTTAGGCTTGTACGGCAGATAGATGTCCTCGACACGCGCCTTGGTGTCGGCCGAGAGCAGCGCCGCCGTGAGATCGTCGGTGAGCTTGCCCTGCTCCTCGATGGAGGCCAGCACCGCGGCGCGGCGATCGTCGAGTTCGCGCAGGTAGCGCAGCCGCTCCTCAAGGGTGCGCAGCTGGCCGTCGTCCAGGCTGCCGGTGACCTCCTTGCGGTACCGCGCGATGAACGGAACCGTCGACCCCTCGTCGAGCAGCCGCACAGCGGCCGCCACCTGGGCCTCAGCAACATCCAGTTCGGCAGCGAGGCGGGCATTTACGGATTTGACGGTCACGCTCTGAGTCACGCCGAGGGACCCTACCGAACGAGGGGGACAGGTGAGGCCCACCGGGTGCGTGTCGGTCCGTCTCAGTGGTGGTAGCACGTGTTTTGGATGGACCGGGTTTCGTCGAGGATCTGTCCTATCAGGGCGAGGTAAGCGTTCTGGTGTTTCAGTTGATCTAGTTGCGTGCCAGGCGATTCACGCGTTTGACGGACCAGCGACGCCGCCTGGTCGGCGAGGTCGGCGAGATGCTGCACACGTGGGGCAACGTCCGCACGCGTGACGCGGTTGGCGACGTCGCGCAACTGCTTGGACCAATCTTCGAAGACGGCCAGATTTGGCCCCGAAGGCAAGATTGTCTCGGGCTCGAGGAGATCGCGGTGCTCCAAGACGATGTCGACGGACTTCACGGCGGTGCGGCATTCGCGGCGGGGGCGGTCCATGGCGTACGCGCCGAAGCCGATGGCTGCGGTCATGGCGATGATGATCCCGATGGTGATCAGCCAGACTTTGCGGGACGGCATGACCGGCGGATACTCCTCCTCGGCGATGGTGGGGACTTCTCCAAGAATGGGTACGGCTGCCGCACGCAAGAACTCCAACCGTGCCTGCGTGCGTTGCGCATGGCGCGACTCCCACCACAGCGACAGCGCAATCAAGACCGCGAACAGGACATAGGCAGTTGCGCGCCGCAGATCGTGACCGATGAAGTCGATGACTGCGATCAGAGCGAATATTGCTGGGGTATAACGCGTTACTCGCCTGGCCCAGCGCGGAGTGCGCAGCCTCGTCCCGACAACTAACGTGCACAGCCGGACCGCCGCGGAAAGTGCCGCGGGATCGGACGGAATGTCGCCACCATGGCTCGCCCGGATGGCGTGCGCGCGCTGGGTCGCGTCCAGCCCGACGAGGACGGCAAAGAATGATCGGCGGAATCGTTCCTGAACGACGGTCAGTACGGTCGCCAGGCAGACGCACAACACCGGAACTTGCATCGCACGGGTGGTCCAGCTCGATCCGTCGTTCGACATGAGGAACACCCACATCGGACCGACGATGACCGTCATCAAGACCGCGGTAATAAGCCACCGCACCCACCTCGGTGCCAGGAATAGCCGAATGTTCACAGCAAACAGTGTGCCAGATGTATTCCACTGCCTGGCACGGGTTCGTGGGTAGGGTGGCGAACAGAAACGGCTTGCTCGTCCTGTTCCCGGGTTATCGACCCCGGGAACAGGACGAGCTACTGACCTACTTCTTGGTCCAGCGGTCCTTGCCGTCGTCACCCTTGGTGCAGGTGAGGACGGTGCCGTCGCTGGCCTTGCCGGTCTTGCCCTCTACATCCTTAGCGCAGAACTTTCCTGCACTTGCCTTGTCGACACCGGCCGAATCGGTGGATGCCGTCCAGCGGTCCTTGCCATCGTCACCCTTGGTGCAGGTGAGGACGGTGCCGTCGCTGGCCTTGCCGGTCTTGTCTTCCAGATCCTTAGCGCAGAACTTTCCTGCGCTTGGGCTGGAGCTTGGCGCTGGGCTAGGGGTGCTGGGATCTGCGATCGCGGTCGGTGCGTAGCTGCCGAACAAGATGGCCGCGCCCACTGCGGCAACGGTCGCCAGTCTTTTCATCACGCTGTCCTTTGGTCTTGACGAATCGGTGGATCGAACGCCGACAACTTACCGACGGCGGGGAGGTAATAGCTGCCAAATGGGTGAACATCTGCACCTGGATTGCGGCAATTCTCGTTTCGGCGATCATCCCTGACCAAAGGCGCTGTTCAGTAGTTGTCAGCTACTTGGCAGGAACTCCTCAGGCTTGCCGTCGGTTGGGTTGTTGTTGCTCCAGCAAGGCCGCCGTGAACCGGTACAGGGAGAGCAGCGAGATGAATCCGAACATGAACAGGATGACGCTGCCGACGGACTCGTTCACCGGGTTGAGGAACAGGCCGAAGGCGTAGGCGGTAATGACCACGATGGGTGCGGCGTCGACCCAGCTGAGCGGACGCTGTTCGGACCGCGAAAGCGCGTCCTTGCCCAGGGTGGGGAGGAGCACGAAGGAGATGATCAGGGTGATGAGGAAGCCCCAGATTGCCCAACCGATCGGCAGGGCGGGATCACCAAAGAACGAGTCGTCAGGGGCGAGGGCCTTGGACTTGCCAACCCATTCATAGATTCCGAACTTCTTGCAAAAACCGTCGGCGGAGAAGGCGATCCAGGCGTGCAGCATGCCGTACAGCGCGCAATGCCACACCACCTGCCATGGCCGCAGGGTGCGTGGGTTCACCACGATCTTCCCGTCGAGAATCACGTTGATGATCACGTAGACCGGCCACAACAACGCGACCATCGCGATGGGAACCAGGAGGGGAACGCTGCCGATGTGCGGACCCATCATGGGGAGTGCGCCGTAGCGCAGGTCTCCCCAGATGAATCCGCCGTAACTGATGTTGGCCTGCTCGAATGCCCACTCGACGACAGAGGCGATCACGAAGTACGCCGCAGCCAGTTTCAGGCCCAGATGTTTGAGCATGTGCCCGAATACCGCCACCACCAGCGCCAGCGTGGTGACCGTCTGCGCGACGACGGGCAAGCCTGCACCGCCCGTGGAGATCCCTGACCACAGCGTCATCACGACCCAGACCGCGCAGGCGACGCCGAGCGCCACATCCATGGGATTGGACCGGCGCGCCTCCCTATCGGTGCGGTTGTCGGTACCTGTGCTCATTGGCGTCAGCCCTTCCTGTTATGAGGTTCACCGTTTGATTGGAAAATTATTCTAGAATAATTCTCTAGTCAAGAGGTGATTCGGATATCGTGCGGTAGTGCCTACTGCCTCGAATGCCGGCGTCGCGCGTCGGCGCGCGATCCTCGACGCAGCGCTGACGTCGTTTCTGAAGAGCGGCGTCGCCGGAGCCACCGTCGAGGCGCTGCACCGCGAATCCGGGGCGAGCGTGGGCAGCATCTATCACTTCTTTGGGAGCAAGGAAGGCGTTGCAGCCGAGCTGTACGTAGAGACGCTGCGCGACTATTTCGATGCCTACCTCGTTGTCCTGCAAGCCAGTTCATCCGTGCGCAGCGGGATCGAAGGCGTTGTTCGTTTTCACCTGGAGTGGGTCGCCGCCAATCAGATGCGGGCGCGCTATCTGTTCCATTGCCGAGAGTTCGAGGTCATCGAGGAGTCCCGGCCCGCGATTGCCGCGCTCAACGAGGACTTCTACTCCCAAGCGAGCGCGTGGCTACAGCCGCATGTGGACAAGGGACGCATTAAACCGTTGCCGCCCAGGCTGTGTCAGGCGCTGTGGATGGGGCCGTGCGTCGAGTACGCGCGGCTGTGGCTGGCCCGCACTACAGAGTTCGACGTGCTCGGCGCGGCCGAGGTTCTCGGCGAGGCGGCATGGAACGCCGTCAAGGCGTGATCAGCGCTTAGGCCGTTGGGGGTGGAGCCGGGTTGAGCGCGTTCGGGCACAGCTCGCTCTGAATGATGTCCACGTACACCTGAGGGTCGGGGGCGGGAGCGACTCCGTGGCCCCAAGGGAACGAGTTTCCCACCTCTTCTGGGGGGACTCCGTTGTGCAGGTCGCGGCACGCGCGGTGTCCCGCCTGAATCACGTACGGTTCGGCGTCCTTGTGGATGAAGACGCCCGCAGCGCGGAGACTGTCGAGGAAAGTGTGGTCATTTGCCTGCGCGATGCCGGCGCCGCCGAGCAGGCCGCCGACAGCCAAGCCGGTGGTAGCGGTGCTGATGACGATCGCTCTGCGGAACTTACCCATCGTTGTGTCCTTTCCAGCCGACAGCATTATTGCCGTTGGAGCGAGCACATGTTGCTGAATTGATGGCAGGCTGATGAGAGTTGACGGGGGTAGGGAGTGTTCATGATCCGAGGGTGGGCGTGCGTTCTGGCACTCGTACTGCTGCTGTCGGGGTGTGGTCGCGCGTCCGGACCATCGGCGGGGTTCGCCGGGCGTTCAAACGCGGAGCTGGCTCGTTTTCTGCCCGTCCTCGCGGACTATCCCGGATTGTCCTGGGACGTCACGCTGACGGTCGGAGCATCCAAGTACCCCGCGGGTCTGGACGTCTACCCAGCTGATGCGCCGGTGGAGCCGAGCGGGTGCGGGGACATCCCGTTTCAGCGTTCGGATCGCATCGCGGCGAGCTCCGAGGGATTTGTGCCGAACGGAGTCGCGGGCGACAGCGGACGGGCATCGGTGCGCATCATGCGCGACCGTCCAGGCGCTGACCTGATTGCCGAATCGGTGGATTGGGCCAAGCGGTGTCATGACTTTCGGGTGATCTATCCGGGTTCGGGGCCGCAGGACCCGGCGACCGCGTTCCCGACGGCGGTCAGTCTGTTGCCTTCGGAGAAGGTAGACGGCAACGAGGTGACCCGCATCCATCTCACCGAGAACCGAGAACATCGAGATCAGGCTGAAGGCAGCAGGGAAAGTGTGGTGCTCCTTGCCCGGGTGCGCGGGCTGGTTCTGGTGGCGGTTCGCCACGATAGCGGCCGATCCGGCGACGACATTCTGTCGCTGACGGCCAAACGCCTGGCGGCCGACAGACAGGTGTCGAAACCGTTGTCCGACAAGGCGGATACCACGTATCTCAGCGGGCGAACCGATAAGGAAATGCAGCAGTTACTGCCGTCTGCCCTTGATGTGGCGTCCGAATGGACCGTGCGCCAGAGCACGCCGATCGTCGGGGAGCGCTCGGGTGAGGGAGGACGGTCCGATACAACGCCGTCGGACTGCGACCGGGTTCCCTTCGGCAGCGATGGGTGGCGACCGGATACCGACCGGGATTTTCGTCAGATCGCCGCGGTCACCGCGATACGGGAGGCAGACCAGCGCACGGTGAGCGAATCGGTGCAGCTCGGAATCGAGAAGCTCGGTACGTCGGTGATCGACGAGACGACGTTCTGGGCCAAACAATGTGCGTCGCACACCAAGGCTGGACACCCTGTCACCGTCGAATTGGCACCGGCCACGCAACTCGACGGCATCGACGTCACTACCGTCCACGTGAAGGGTGACTCCACCAACAGGATCGATGACACCACTTCTCTTCTGCGGGTCCGCGGAGTCCTCGTCATCGTCACACCCGCGTTGCCGGGGAAGGGCAGCGCGGTGGCGCAGAAGACGGTCGAGAACCTGCGGCATGCGGCGTTCGATACGCCCTCGGGTCCGGTGTACCGCGGTCCCTACGACCGGCCGCCCGGCGAAATGAAGTTCCCCGCGCCATCCGCCGAGGCGACGGACGCATTGGCGCGTGTTGCGAAGGGAAACCTTGTCAACCCCGAGCAGTTCCATTTCGGGGGTTATCAGCCGGGTGATGCCAAGACCCGTAGTCCGGACTATCTACATTTCCGTTCGCCCACCGGGTCGATTGTGTGCACCTGGAGGAGGTACGCGCTGTACTGCGACGTACCGCACGGAACCTACCCGCGCACGCCCAAACCCGTTGATTTGGAAGGTAATTGGTCCGATAGTATCGTCAACTTCGGGTGGGATGGTATTGCGAATGGGATTGCCACGACCGATCCCATTGTCTACGCCGAGTCCAACGCGCTGCCGTACGGCAGCACCATCAGGCTGGAAGAGGGCCCCTATCCGACCGAATGTCTGATGGAGCGCGACGGGCTGACGTGTGTCGAATACTCCAAACGCACCGGGATGCATCTGAGTCGCGACGATCTGACGCCGCTGGTGGCCACCGAGGCGCTCGCGAAGGACAGTCGCACGGAGCCGAAGTAGGGCTCGCTAAAGGGCCTGAATTCCGTTGTGCAGCACCATGGCACCTAACACGATCAGAATCGCCGCCATGAGCGCGGCATTGTTCTTCTCCATCCAGTCCTTGAGTCGGCCCATCAGGTCGTCGAGGCGGTGACCCGCGGTCGCGTAACCCAGGACGGGGACGGCTACCGTTGATGCAGCGATGGCGACGAAGAACGCTGCAGCCGTCCAGTTGTCGGCGACATCCGGCCCGCTGGCACCGATGGACAGTCCGGCCGGAACACAGATCAGTAGAACGTCGGGTCGGATCACCACGAGTGCCGCGGCAGTCATCGCAGCACGTGCCGGGGTGATCGTCGCGAATGATCGCATCCAGGCCGGTGAGTCGGAATGGCGATGGCGGGTCAGCCACCGGTAAATGCCGAAGAGAACCAGTGCCGATCCCACGATCACGCGGAGCCAGGAAGCCCAGGCGGGAGGCGACTTGTGCATGCCGCCGAGCAGCCCCGACGCCGCGACACACAGTGCTGTCAGTGCGGCCAATCCGGCCAGCCAACCGGCCAGAAAGTCGCGGACTTACTTCTGTGTTTCGGTGCAGACGGTGAATTTGCGTACCGGGTGAGCGAATCCGCCGCCAGGGCAGCGGCTGAGAGTTGTTGTGTCCAGGACCAGCCTGACGGGTTTCTCTCTGCCTGGTTGTGAGGCGTCGTCGCAGCTGGCACGGTGCGAATCCCGCTTAGTGATGCTCAAGCACGTGTCCCGTATCCAGTGATAGTCCATGCATACTGCGTATTCGTGGCCGTCAGCTGTTTTGCTCCAGAACTTGTAATCGGCGTCGGCGACACATTCGTCCCGATTCCGTGTCTGCTGGACCACAATGTAGTTATCGTCGGGAGCCCCGCATTCAGCCTTTGACAAACTCCAACTCTTCTCGGACGCATACAAATGCGCGCACGAGTGGGCAGGGAAATCTGGGTTGATCGTGAGGGTTTTGGCCGGGAATTGGCCGTTGATCGTTGAAAAATCGGTGTGGGCGGTCTCATCGGCGGGCACGGTCCTGCGGGCATGTTGCATTTTCAGGACCCACATCACGCCGAAACTGGCCATCACGCACCACGCCACGACAACGACCATCCCGACAGTGATCCAACCCATTACCTTTGGCCACCGACGATGCACAGGCGTCGGCATGTACGGCTGCATCCACGGATCAACCACCTACTTCTGGTCCTCCGTGCAAACCGTGAAACGTCGTTGCGGATGCTGGTAGCCGCCGCCTGGGCAGCCGTCGAGGCTCGTGGTGTTCATGATGACTTTGACCGACTTAATGCGCTTGGGCACGGCGGTATCTGCACAGGCCACTTTCGTTACAGGCTGGCCCAAGCCGATACACAATGAGCTGTCCCACGCTAAGTCTAGACAGGCCGTGTATTGGCCTGTCGCTTTCGAATTGTGGTAAAAGGAACGGTCCGTATCCCCGCATTCCTGAGGCACATTCACACGTTTGATAACTCGATAAGTGTTCTTAGTCGAGCCGCAATCAACGATAGTGAGTGAAGAATTTACCAACTCGCCATCCAAATTCACACACCCACCTACAGGAGCCTCGGCCTGACCATTAGCCGTCAACGATCCCGGCGTGGGGAACTGGCCGGGAATGTTCGTAAAGTCTTGCGATTCTTGCCGCGTGGGCGACGATGCGGTGGCGGCTACCGTTGGTGATGGCGAACCGGGCTGACCGCATCCCGCTGCCAGAGCGCACATACCGAGTATGGGCAAGAGGGCCTTGTTCATGATCACGTGAACTTCTTGGCTGCCGCTAATGCAAGTTTTTTGTTTTGTTCGCAGTCTTGTCCGGTAACTTCAATGACTGGGGTTGGCCAATCTGACGAATCATTCGCGGCGTCGGTATTGGCGGTGCCAATGTTCGTAGGCGGTATCGGCGGGCCCATCTCAACGCTAATTCTGCAATCGTGATAGTCGCCTTCGCTGTATCCGGGCTCAACGTATAACTCGACACCATTTCTGTTTTCGGTCTTCCAAGACGTGTTGAGTGTTTTCTTTGTGGTTAGGTGTAGGGCTGCTGAGGTAGGCGTGGCTGCGTTATTTGCATAGAATGAGCATGATCTTGGTGACTTTTCGCCCTGGTAGTACCGGCTATATCCATTGAGTTGCTGGAATAGTGAACAAATATCCTGTTCAAACAGGGGGCGCCACATCTTGCTTCGGGAATCAAAACGGGGGATTCCTTGATTGCGGCTCTCTGCTGACATTTTTGCTGCAGCGCTTGTCAGTTTGCATCCAGGGTCGCTGTTTGGGGAAGATGAGATGGAAACGTATTGATGAGAAAAAGCTTCTTTGGCTTTGTCAGATTGCGGCGCAGATTCTAGTTCGCCAAGCCCGAGTGGAAAGAAGTAAGAACATTCAGAACTCGTTTTGACGGTGACATCGCCAACCTTTAGATCTTTCCACGATGAGTCCCATACGGGGTCAACATCGGTTCGGATATCGATCCGGAGCCCGACGTTCGGCATGGGGGCGGGCTGATTCATGAGGCAGGTTTCAAGAGTATTGCCAAACCGGTACGAAGCGACCTTATCGGTAGCTGATTTCAAGGCGTCCGCATGAATGAATCCACAGGGATCTACGCGTCGAAGAGCTCTGTCGATCTGCTGTGTGTCTCGGGCGGAGTCGTCGAGATCCCGGCCGTACTTTTCATATGATCTGGAGAAAAAGAACTCGCTATCTGTGCTATCTGTACCCGGTCTTGACGGGCTGCACCCCGATAGCAAAGCGGCAGTGACTGTAACCGCGACAACGCCAAATGCGCGGAGCTTCATCGTCATTCCCCTCGCCCAATCCCCGGGCACGCCTTGATCTTGCTGAAAAGGTCTTTAGCAGCTTTGTACCATACTTTGTAGGTCGCTGGGCCAGACCCCTGAACCCTTTGTGCTAACTCCGTGTCCGCGTTCTCCATGAACTGAGCCGGGTCGACGTCCTTAGGTATTTCGTTGTATTGAGGCTCGTTAATATAGTCCATTAGCCCGGGCTTGGGCGACCCAGTGGCGCCGTTCTTGCCTAAAAAGAACATATTCGCAGATGACCACTGGTCCATCGTCTGGGATGGGGGACCGTAAATAGGTACGCGTTGTTGGAACAACCCGACTGAATCGTTGTCGCCACCAACATCGATCATTGTTGGCCGCCCAGCGTAGTCCTCGCTAGATGTTCTTAGGTACCAATTTGGAGATCTATCGGCCATTCTGAAGGACATTGAACGGTCATCGGCACTCAAACCAGGTCCAATGCTATCGCTACCGGGGACAGGTGCGCTCAATGGAGTGTCTAAAGGGTTAGTGTTCTTATTCCCAAGATTGAGCAAGTGGCTTTCACGCAGGGCCACGTCCAACGCGATAGATTGTGCTCTCTCGGGTAAACGCAGCCGTCTCGCCTCCGACAAGATCATCAATGCATTTCTCCACTGCGTCTCATCAATGACCATGGAGCCTTCGCCCTCACTCGCGACACTAAACCCGGGTGGCGTACATCTTTGTTCTTCGTTGGGTGGCTCGGTTTGTGCTGGGCTTTCAGGTGACTGTTTTTGGGGCCCGCCCTGTTCAGGGGCGCAGTTGCATTCGAAGGCAGGCCCCCATTTGCGGCTGGGTTGCCCGAACATGCTTCCGAAACCGCCCATCGTCGAGGCGATAAAGCTGGACATCTGTTCAGCGAGGCCGTAGTACTGGGCTTGCTGCTGACACTGCTGTTTTAGCTCGCGGTCCTGCTGATCATCTTTGCTGGGCTGCTGAGTCTGCGTGGGAGCCTGACTTGGCTGCTGCTGTTGCTGGCCCTGCTGAGGTTGCTGGGCTTTATTACCCTGCTGCGGCGCTTGATAGTCCGGGTTCGCTTTACCCGGGCCCTGCGTGTACGGGGTGGCGGTTTGATAGTCGGGTATTTGTGTGCCGTGCGCGGGCTGCTGCGCCTGTTGAGGCTGCTGACCGGCTTGCTGCCCGGGAACCTGTTGCGGTGCCTGCGGATTGCCGCTGTTGTAGATGCTTATACCCGAGTTCTGGTCTAGGGGTGGCTGGTTGATGCCGCCCTGGTAATCGGGCATGGGGCTAGACATTTGCGGCGGTTGAAATTGCGAACCCCCGCCGTCGGTCATGCCCCCAGTTGGCCCCGGAGGTCCCGTTGGGTCTGCTGCTACGGTTGCCACTGCGGAAAAGCCGCTGCCGGGCATAGTGTGGTCGCTGGCGATCTTCGCGCCACCGATAGCAAGCGTCGCGATGGCTACAAATGCTGATGTTCGGCGCGTACCCGGCGACATGCGCCAGCGATCACTCGTTACCACCCCGGTGAACCCTCCCGCTAGCGCCGCACGCAGCGAAAGCGTGTAGCTGATTACAGCAGCATGGCAGAATAGGGCTGGCTATGTCCACATGAATGCAGGATTTTAGGGTTTGCTGCGCCAATCAAAGGCCCCAGGTGGTTGGATCAAACTTTGGGGTGACCCGCTACCACCTGGCAAGATAGAGAATCGGCTGTCGGTTGCGCTGGTCGCCTTCGTCTCAAAGTTGGCCTAGTTACTGTTTAGGACTGGCTGCACCGCCGACCAGCCTTCTCTGGTCGGATGGGGATTGGGTTGCGGTTGTTCGGCCCGCCCCGTAGCTGTGTGCCGGACTGGGTGAGCGCCTCGTAGGCCGCTTTCAAGGCCGCGTGTTCCTGGGCGCGCGTTCATCCCCATGTGTCTTCATGGTCCCCCGCTTTCGCCGTTCTAACGGAGTTGATTCGCGCGGCAGGTTTCGGGCCTGTCGGTCAGGCCCATTCGATGTGGATTCGTGTCGGGGCCGGAATAGATTCCGTTGTGTTGTGGGTGCCTAATTTGCTCTGGTGTCCGAGGGCGCCCAAGGTGTCCGTTGTTATGGCAGCTGAGCTGTGGTGATGTAATCCGACGGGGTTGGTGTGCGGACAGGGTGAGGGTGTCCGCTTATGCGGCTTCACCAGGTGGGCCTTCGCAGGGTTAGTGCTGGGCAGAGGGCGTGCCGGACGCGGTGGTAGGGGAAGGTAACGGTTGAAGGCGTAGAGGTAATCGGCGCGGTGGTAGCGGCGTGCTGCCTTATTGGTCGTGTGGCGAGTCTTCCAGTATTTGCGGAGGCGTTGTCCAAGCTTGGCGGGGTTGAGGCCGATGTCGTGCCAGGGGGACTCGCGGAGCGTGCTCAAGCTGTCGCAGAGGTCTTGTGAGGTCATGAGTTCGGTGGTGAATACTGCCCGAATGTCGGCCAGGAGTTGTTGTCCGGGGGTGGTGTCGGTGTCGATATAATCGGTGGAGTTACTCATAGTCGAACTTCCCTGTTTCACTGGACGGGTCGCCGGAAGTCGCGACAAAACAGGACGCACGCGAGGGTGCCTGTTTCATGGTGAGAGGACCGGCAGTCGACGGCACTTTGCCGCTGCTTTCAAGGGAAGTCGCTGTACGTGTCCCCAAACGGGACACCCGGTGAACCAAGCGCCCCGAACCGTCACAGCCGGTGAGCTGGTCGCCGACCGCCTTGACAGACGTCTGCCATCAACCGCGAATGCCCACACTATGCGAACATTTGTTCGATTCGAGTGGAGGCGCGCCGATGATATGACGAGTGCGCCTAGCCTCGCGGCTCGTCGGATCACTCGCCTTGATTAGCGCGATGCGGACTGCCTGTGGACCAAGCGCGCGCTTACTAAGGAAAATTATGCCACTGTCAGCGCCCCTGTTTGTGTTCGGTTGATGGTTGACGGTTTGGTGTCGGTTGATCCTTGACACTCTGTGTTGTGGTTCAGGTCTGCTCTTGGGTGCGGCAGGCCTTCTTGTTTCTTACCTCCCCGCTGCTGGTGCGGG
>NZ_VTHB01000004.1 GCF_009729205.1 Mycobacteroides sp. CBMA 271
TCGACCACGCTCAACTCCCTCATTCAGGGAGTGTCAAGGATCAACCGAAGTAGATGTAAAGCATCCGCCGAAACACTGTCGCCCATCACCCGAAGACGAAACGTCAAGCATCACCCGACGTCATACACCACTGTCAGCGCCCCCGGCAGGAATCGAACCTGCGACCTAGGGATTAGAAGGCCCTTGCTCTATCCGACTGAGCTACGGAGGCATGCGGCGCTAGCCGGACCAGAGTCTATCGAACCGGTGACCATGCGGATCGCATCTCGCCATACCCTTGACTCGTGACGACGACCCCCACCACCCGACAGACCGATTCGTCGATCTGGACAATCGTCGTCGGCATGGCTGTCGTCGCAGGCCTGGTTGCGGCCACCATCGGCGCACTGTCGCTCACCGACGCCCTGCTCGCGACCGGTCTGCCGAACCCGGGCCCGGTCACCTCCTATGGTCTGCCGTTCGTGCGGGCCGCCGCGGAAATCGCGGCCGTTGTCGCCGTCGGTGCGTTCGTTTTGGCTGCCTTCTTCGTCCCTCCGCAGTCAAGCGGTGTGCTCGACGTAGACGGGTACCGCTCTCTGCGTGTTGGCACGGCGGCTTCGACCGCGCTTGCAGTGCTCTCGGCGGCCATGGTGCCGCTGTCGGTGTCAGATGTGTCCGGTCAGCCGGTCAGCGATTTCGGCCCCGGAGAGCTGTGGTCACTCGCGGGAGAAATCGACACCGTGAACGCCTGGCGCTGGATGGCCTTCATCGCCGCCGGTGTCGCGATCGCGAGCCGGGTGGTTTTGCGCTGGTCTTGGACGCCGTTGCTGGTGCTCGGATCGGTGTCGTCATTGATGCCGCTCGCGTTGGTGGGGCATTCGGCCGCCGGCGGTGCCCATGACCTGGGCACGAACAGCCTCATCATTCATCTGGTCTCCGCCGCGCTGTGGGCGGGCGGGCTGGTCGCGCTGCTGATTCACGCGCTGCGCGGTGGTGGTCATCTCGATGTGGCCGCGCGCAGATTCTCGACACTGGCGCTGTGGTGCTACGTCGCGATAGGGCTCAGCGGAATCATCAACGCGCTTATTCGGGTACAGCTTTCGGACCTGGTCACCACCCGCTACGGATGGCTATTAGTGGGCAAGATGACCGCGTTGCTTGTTCTGGGTGTGCTGGGTTACCTGCAACGGCGTTCGGCGATAACGGCATTGACCGAGGAGCCGCAGAATCGTCGGCCGCTGATTCGGCTCGCGGGATGTGAGGCCGCCATTTTCGCGGTCACCTTCGGTATCGCGGTGGGGCTGGGCCGTACCCCGCCACCGCCACCGCTGAATCTGAATCCGTCACCCGTCGAGGTCGCCATCGGTTACCCGCTGGCGGGGCCGCCGACGCCGCAGCGACTGATGTTCGACTGGCGTTTCGACCTTATCTTCGGAACGGCCGCCATCGTTTTCGCTGTCGCCTACCTGGTTGGGGTGCGACGGCTGAAGCAACGCGGCGACGGATGGCCGCTGGGGCGCACCATCTCCTGGTTGTTCGGCTGCTTCTTCCTGTTGATCGCCACCTCGTCGGGGGTTGGTCGGTACATGCCCGCCATGTTCAGCATCCACATGGTCGCGCACATGACGCTCTCGATGCTTGTGCCTGTGCTCCTTGTGCTTGGCGGACCCATGACCTTGCTGCTGCGGGTGCTGCCTGCCGCGGGCAAGGGCGGTCCACCAGGTTTACGTGAGTGGGTGCAGATTGCATTGCACAGCACGTTCTCTCGTGTCTTGACGCATCCATTGGTGGCGACGTCGTTGTTCATCGGCGGGTTCTACGGTCTGTATCTCAGCGGGCTCTACGACGCCGCCGTCGATGTGCATGCCGCGCACTTGGCGATGAATCTGCACTTCCTGCTGAGCGGTTATCTGTTCTATTGGGTGGTCATCGGCATCGATCCGTCTCCGCGGCGTCTGCCGCCGGTCGCCAAACTCGGCATCGTGCTGGTGTCGCTGCCGTTGCATGCCTTCTTCGGCGTCATCCTGATGGGCACCAAATCGATTCTCGGCGAGAAGTTCTACAGCAATCTTGGTCTGCCGTGGCGGATCGACCTGGCCGCCGATCAACACATGGGCGGCGCCATCACGTGGGCCACGGGCGAGCTGCCGCTGATGGTGGTGATGATCGCGTTGGTCATCCAGTGGTCACGCTCGGACGAGCGGCTGGCCCGCCGTCAGGATCGTGCTGCCGAGCGTGACGACGACGCCGACCTGGCTGCCTACAACGCCATGCTGGCCAAAATGGCTCAGCACGACGAGAAATCGCGCAGTTAAGTCGATGAGCCGCTGGCGCGAAGACCGTTCTACACCGCGCCCGCGGCGATGGCCGCCGGCCAGCTTCCATGCTCGCTGATATCGGTGCCGGCCTGCGCGGCGGCGCCGTCACAGCCGAATCCGGTGCGCCACAAGCCGTCATCGCATTCGACCTTGCCCAGCAGCATGGGCTCGGGCAGCTGCGCCAGGAAGGTGCCCAATGCGGCGGGGGAGAGCCGCCAGATCTCGCCGCCGATGCTCACCCCGTCCTCTTCGGAGCGCGTGAGACCTGGTTTGGGCGGGATGGTGCGCAGGGCCGCCATCCGGTATGTCGGGGCGGTTCGGATCGGGCCTACCCAACGCGCCCCCAGATCGGTGAGCTGGAACTCCAGCGGTCCACCTTTGAGGTGGGCGCCGAACACCGCAAGTTCGTGCGACAACGTGCTGGATGTTGGCCAGATATCCGGTCCCGCAGCATCTCCGGTGACCGTCGCGGCAATGTCGAACGCCACTGCGTCGTCGAAGGCGCGGGCGAGCACAGTCACCCCGAATTGAGCCTCGCCCGCTGTTCCTGCGGGCACCGCCACCCCGCACATATCGAACAGATTGCAGAAGTTGGTGTAGGTCCCCATGGTCGCGTTGACGCCAATCGGGTCGGCGGCCACTTGTTCGATCGTCGGATGCAGCGGCGCGGTGGGCACCAGCAGCGCGTCCGCGCCGGCCAGCGAGGTCAGGGCTTCCTCGCGTAGACGTTGTACCTCGGCGCGATCGCTCACCAGGCGGTGGGCTGGGATATCTCGCGCGCCTGAAATGATCTTTGTGACAGTCGGATCCAGTGTGGCGTCGGGGTTTTTATCGATGAATTCACCCACGGCGGCGTAGCGTTCGCTGACCAGCGCTCCCTCGTACAGCAGCTTCGCGGCGGCCAGGAACGGCGCCAGATCGATCTCGATGATCGTCGCTCCCGCTGCTCGAAGATGCTCGACGGTCGCATGAAACGCATTGCGCCACAACTCATCCAATGCGGGAAGCTCGCGCGGAATGGCGACGGTGGGCTGCGGGGGAGCGGCGTATCGGGTGTTGGCCGGCCAGGACCGCGGCCCGGCCGCGGCGCTCATGGCGGCCATCGCTGTGTTGGCCGTGGCCAGAGTCGAGGCGAAAATCGTGACACAGTCATAGGATTCGCAGGCGGGCACCACACCCTCGGTGGAGATGACGCCGACGGTCGGCTTGATCCCGACGATGCCTTGTAGCCCCGCGGGCACCCGTCCGGACCCTGCGGTGTCGGTCCCGATCGCGATGTCGGCCTCGCCGGTTGCGACGGCCACCGCCGATCCGGAACTGGAACCGCCGCTGATGTATTCGGGACGGCGTGAGTCGGATACCGCGCCGTAGGGCGAACGCGCGCCCACCAGCCCAGTCGCGAATTGATCGAGGTTTGTCTTGCCGATGACGACGGCGCCCGCGGTGCGCAGGGCCGCGACCGCCGGGGCGTCCCGGTCGGGGATGTAGGCGTACTCCGGGCACGCCGCGGTCGTGGGCACACCGGCTACGTCCACGTTGTCCTTGACCGCGAGCCGCAGACCCGCCAATGGGCCTGTCGAGGCCCCCAATTCGGCGGCGACTTCGTCCTCGGGGCGGTGCATGATCCAAACCGTCATGTCAGCAAGGTACGGGTGGTGGGACCGATCGGCCAGTTATCCCCAATCCGATGTTCATCCACAGTCACCAGCTGCGCACCCGCACTTGTCGCGCCGCGGTGTCGGTGCACAGCGGGTTACTGGAGCCACGACGGGCACCGATTCAGCGGTGCGCAGATGATCAAGGAAGGCATGACCATGTTTGAGACACCGGTGACCGTGATCGGTTCCATCGTTGGCGATTTGAAGCGACGTCAAGTCGGCTCCGAGGAGATGATCAGATTTCGCATCGCCAGTAATGCCCGCCGTCGGCGCGACGACGGCAGCTGGGTGAACTCGAATTCCCTGTTCCTCAACGTCAGCTGTTGGGGCAGGTTGGTCCCCGGCGTGGGGGCCGCGCTGGGGAAAGGGTCGCCGGTGATCGTGCATGGCTATCTGCACACCAGCGAGTTCGAGGACAAGGAAGGTAACCGTCGCCAAGTCACCGAGATGAAGGCGCTCGCCGTTGGGCAGGATCTGTCACGGACCATGGCCCGGATCGAGAAGGCCGGGCACAGCGGCAGGCAGGACGACTCGGGGGCGGTGGAGCAACCCGATCCCGGTGCCGAGGATTCGGCGGCGGAGCCCGTGGAGACAGAGGAGATCGCGGAGGAGGCAGTAAACCTTGCGTTGAGCGCTTGATCCTGAGCTGACGCCGGCGACCGCGCGGTCGCCTCTCACCTAGGATGGGTCGGGCAGCTCACCAGATCGACCGTGAGCTGCGGCGAAAGAAACTTAGAGGAGAGGCGACAGCGCGGCAATGGCTGAGTACATCTACACGATGATGAAAGTCCGCAAGGCGCATGGCGACAAGGTCATCCTCGACGATGTCACGCTGAGCTTCTTACCGGGCGCCAAGATCGGTGTCGTCGGCCCGAACGGTGCCGGTAAATCCAGTGTTCTGAAGATCATGGCGGGGCTGGACACGCCGAACAACGGCGAGGCGTTCCTGGCCAACGGGGCCAGCGTCGGGATCCTGATGCAGGAGCCGAAGCTGGATGAGACGAAGACGGTTCGTGAGAACGTCGAGGCCGGCGTGGCCCTCAAGGGCAAGCTCAATCGGTACAACGAGGTCGCCGAATTGATGGCCACCGATTACACCGACGAGCTCATGGAAGAGATGGGCAAGCTCCAGGAAGAGCTGGACGCCGCCGACGCCTGGGACATCGACTCACAGCTGGAGCAGGCGATGGACGCGTTGCGCTGCCCGCCGCCGGAGGAGATGGTGACGCATCTGTCCGGTGGTGAGCGTCGACGGGTCGCGCTGTGCAAGCTGCTGCTGTCCAAGCCGGACCTGCTGTTGCTCGACGAACCCACCAACCACCTGGATGCCGAGAGCGTGCTGTGGCTTGAGCAGCACCTGGCCAGCTACCCGGGTGCGATCCTGGCCGTGACCCACGATCGGTACTTCCTGGACAACGTGGCCGAATGGATTTTGGAACTCGACCGCGGCCGGGCATACCCCTACGAGGGCAACTACTCCACGTACCTGGAGAAGAAGGCCGAGCGCATCGCCGTGCAGGGCCGTAAGGACGCCAAGCTGCACAAGCGCCTACAGGAGGAACTCGCCTGGGTGCGTTCGGGTGCCAAGGCCCGCCAGGCCAAGAACAAGGCGCGGCTCGGGCGGTACGAGGAGATGGCCGCCGAGGCGGAGAAGACGCGCAAGCTCGACTTCGAAGAGATCCAGATTCCCACCGGCCCGCGGCTTGGCAATGTGGTGGTCGAGGTGTCCAACCTCGAAAAGGGGTTCGAGGAACGCACCCTCATCAAGGACCTGTCGTTCACACTGCCCCGAAACGGCATCGTCGGCGTCATCGGGCCCAACGGTGTCGGCAAGACGACCCTGTTCAAGACGATCGTCGGGTTGGAAACGGCCGACGGCGGTGAGGTCAAGGTCGGCGAGACCGTCAAGTTGAGCTACGTCGACCAGAGCCGGGCCGGCATCGACCCCAAGAAGAACGTGTGGGAGGTCGTTTCCGACGGCCTTGACCACATTGTCGTCGGCCAGAATGAAATGCCATCGCGGGCTTATGTTTCCGCGTTCGGGTTCAAGGGGCCGGATCAGCAGAAGCCGGCCGGTGTGCTCTCCGGTGGTGAGCGCAACCGTCTTAACCTGGCGCTCACCCTTAAGCAGGGCGGAAACCTGATCCTGCTCGACGAGCCGACCAACGACCTCGACGTCGAAACCCTGAGCTCGCTGGAAAACGCGCTCGAACTCTTCCCCGGCTGCGCGGTCGTCATCTCGCACGACCGGTGGTTCCTGGACCGCACCTGCACGCACATCCTGGCGTGGGAGGGAAGCGACGACAACCCCGCTTCCTGGTACTGGTTCGAAGGTAACTTCCAGGCGTACGAAGAGAACAAGGTGGAACGGTTGGGTATCGATGCAGCCAGACCTCACAGAGTTACCCACCGCCGCCTGACGCGCGACTAGGGTGAGCGTTGCGTGCCAATCCCCGGCACGCAACCTCGGCCAGGAGCGTTCTGCGTGACTGTTAACACAGGGACCACGACCCCCAAAAACACGCCATCTGCCAATGGATCTGGCGTTCCGACGATCGATGCGCTGTCGGCTGCGTTTAGTCACGCCCGGTTCCTGGGCGACCAGGAATCCGGCGATGCCCTCGACGCCGACGGCCACGCTGCATCGTCGGCGCCACCCGTGCGCGAGGCGCTCATGCGTGCGCTGCTGCGGCTGGCGGCGCGCCGAGAACCGCATGCGATTTCGATGGCCGTCTACCGCAATGGAGACGACGCTGGCCTAGGGACCGCATTGCAGTTGGTCACCGACTACACGCCACTGCTCACCGAGTCCATCACCGTGCTGTTGCGACGATTGGGTGTCGCCATCGTGGATCTGATGGATCCGGTATTCACCGTCCAACGCTCCGCCGATGGCACCCTGCTTTCGGCGGAACCGGTCGACAATCCGCACAGCGACAACGCCACCGACGCGGAATGCTGGATCCACCTGCAGCTTCCGCCGTCCATCGACGCCGAGCGGCTGGCCTTCATCGAGACGCAGTTGCCGAACACCCTCGAAGACGGCAGTCATGTCGCCGCGGACACCGCCGCCATGCGCGAGGCGGTCATCGAGTTGGCCGCCGACCTGGACGCCTCGGCGGGTACCACCAGGTTCTCGTCTGCCGAGTTGACCGAGGTCGCCAACCTGCTGCGTTGGCTCGTGGAGGGCAACTTCACGGTGCTGGGCTATCAGCGGTGCACCGTCGAGGATGGACGCGCCACGGTCGATGAATCAAGCCGGCTCGGCCTGCTCAAGCGGCGCGAAGAGGTGCTTCCGCAGCTCACCCACAACGACGAGCTGCTGGTTTTGGCGCAGGCGACCGTGCCGACCTACCTGCGGTATGCCATTTACCCGAACATCGTGGTGATCCGGCAGGACGACGGCAATGGTCCGGCCATCGAACATCGCCTGGTCGGTGTGTTTACCGTCGCCGCCATGAACGCCGACGTGCTGGATATCCCGGTGATCTCCGATCGGGTGCATCAGGTGCTGGCGCGCTCGGACGCCAACCAGGACTCGCTGGCCGGACACATGCTGATCGACATCATGCAAAACCTGCCGCGCGCGGAGCTGTTCACGGTGGGCGTGGACCAACTACAGAACATCGTCACCGCCGTGAGAAACATTGGTGCGCACCCGGGTTCACTGCTGTTCCTCCGTTCGGACGAGCTCGGAAATTTCGTGACCGCATTGGTGTATCTGCCCCGTGACCGGTACACCACCACGGTGCGGCTGGCCATGCAAGACACCTTGGTGCGTGAACTCGGCGGCACCGGCATCGACTACACCGCGCGGGTCAGCGAATCACCCTGGGCTTTGGTTCATTTCACGATCCGCATGCCCGAGGACAATCTGTCCACGAGCGTCGATACGTCCGAGGCCAACAGGATTCGATTGCAGGGCCTGATCACCCAGACGAGTCGGACCTGGAGCGACCGCCTCGTCAGCGCGGTACGTCCCGACTCGCCGATCGACCGGGCGTGCGCGGAACGGTATTCGGTCATCCTGCCCGAGGTGTTCAAACAGAACGTCACGCCCGTGGACGCGATCGACGATATCGCGAGAATCGAAGGACTCCAGGATAACTCGCTGGACCTGGCCTACGACGCCGCCGAAGAGCCGGCCACCGGTGTGCTCAGCATGTACCTCGGTGGGCGCTCGGCATCGCTGAGTCAGGTGCTGCCCGTCCTGCACAGCATGGGTGTCGACGTGCTCGAGGAGCGCCCCTATCACTTCACCCGCCCCGACGGGCTTACCGTCTCGCTGTACGCATTCCGCATCGTGGTGCACCCGGCGATCGCGCGAACCTTCGACGCCGATGGTGTACAGCATCGCGCGCACCTGTTCACGGACGCGATCGAAGATGTCTGGAATGGCTATGTGGAGACCGACAGGTTCAACGAACTGGTGCTGCGCGCCGGGCTCACCGCCGGCCAGATCACCATCCTGCGCGGATATGCCAAATACCTGCGGCAGGCCGGCTTCCCGTACAGCCAGGCACATATTGAGACGGTGCTTGCCGACAACTCCACCACTGCGCGAGATTTCGTGGAACTGTTCGAGGCTCGATTCGATCCCGCCGTCACCGACGACGCCCTCGCCGACACCAAGGCCGCGGAGGTGCTGGCCGAGATCGAGAAGGTCGTCAGCCTCGACACCGACCGGGTGCTGCGCGCATTCTTTACGCTGATCCAGTCCACCCTGCGCACCAACTATTTTGTGACGGACGAGAACTCGGCGCGTGCCAAGGGAGTACTCGCATTCAAGCTCAACCCGCGTGAGATCGAGGAGCTGCCCGAGCCTCGGCCACGGTTCGAGATCTTCGTGTACTCACCCCGCGTCGAGGGTGTGCACCTGCGCTTCGGCCCCGTCGCCCGCGGCGGGCTGCGATGGTCGGACCGCCGCGAGGACTTCCGGACTGAAATCCTGGGACTGGTCAAGGCCCAGGCCGTAAAGAACGCCGTCATCGTTCCTGTCGGCGCCAAGGGCGGGTTCGTCGTCAAACAACCGCCGCAGTCCACCGGCGACGCGGCGGTCGATCGGGATGCGTTCCGGGCCGAGGGCGTCGAATGCTATCGGCGATTCATCGGCGGACTCCTCGATCTGACCGACAATCTGGACAGCGCCACCAACGCAGTCATCCCGCCGCCCGGGGTGCGCCGGCGCGACGGCGATGACACCTATCTGGTGGTAGCGGCGGACAAGGGCACCGCGACGTTCTCCGACATCGCCAACGATGTCGCCAAGTCCTATGGCTTCTGGCTGGGCGACGCCTTCGCCTCGGGTGGCTCCGTGGGCTACGACCACAAGGCCATGGGCATCACCGCCCGTGGCGCCTGGGAGAGCGTCAAACGGCACTTCCTGGAAATCGGGATCGACACCCAGACAGAGGATTTCACCGTCGCTGGGGTCGGCGACATGAGCGGCGACGTGTTCGGCAACGGCATGCTGCTGTCGCAGCACATCAAGCTGGTTGCCGCATTCGACCACCGGCACATCTTCCTGGATCCCAACCCGGATCCGGCCTCCTCCTGGGCAGAACGTAAACGCATGTTCGCGTTGGAGCGCTCCAGTTGGGCCGACTACAACGCTTCCCTTATCAGCGCCGGCGGCGGCGTGTACAGCAAGGAACAGAAGTCGGTTCCGATCAGCCCCGAGGTTCGCGAGGCGCTCGGAATCGACAGCGACGTCAGCGAAATGACGCCGCCACAGCTCGTGCGGGCCATTCTGCTCGCCCCGGTCGACCTGTTCTTCAACGGCGGGATCGGCACCTACATCAAGGCCGAGAGCGAATCGCAGGCCGAGGTGGGAGACAAGGCCAACGATGCGGTCCGTGTCAACGGAAGCCAGGTGCGCGCCAAGGTGATCGGGGAGGGCGGAAACCTCGGCCTGACCTCGCGGGGGCGCATCGAATTCGAGCTCAATGGCGGTCGGGTCAACACCGACGCGCTGGACAACTCGGCCGGGGTGGATTGCTCCGACCATGAGGTCAACATCAAGATTCTGATCGACTCCTTGGTGAGCGCCGGCAAAATCGAGGCCTCCGAGCGCACGGCGCTGCTGGAGTCCATGACCGACGATGTCGCCGCACTTGTGTTGGCCGATAACGAATCCCAGAACAACCTGATGGGCACCAGCCGTGCCAACGCGGCCTCGCTGCTGACCGTACATGCACGCCAGATCGCTCACTTTGTTGCCGATCGGGGACTGGACCGCGAGCTGGAGGCGTTGCCGTCGGAGAAGGAGATCGAGCGCCGCGTCGCGCTCGGAATCGGTTTGACGTCACCGGAGTTATCGACGCTGATGGCGCACGTGAAGCTTGCGCTTAAGGCCGACCTGTTGGCCAGTGATGCCCCCGAACAAGAGGTCACCCTGCGGCGCATGGTGCATTACTTCCCCGACGCGCTGCGGACACGATTCGATGCGGAGATCCGCAAGCATCCTTTGCGCAAAGAGATCTATGCCACCATGCTGGTGAACTCGGTGGTCGACTGTGGCGGAATCACGTACGTGTACCGGCTGTTCGAAGACGCCGGAACTGGTTCGGTGGACGGACTCAAGACGTATGTGGCGGTGGAGGCCATCTTTGGGCTGCGCTCGTTGTGGGACCGCATCCGGCATGCCGATGTCCCGGTGGCAGTGTCGGACCGGCTGACCCTAGATATGCGACGTCTGCTGGACCGGGCGTCGCGGTGGCTGATCAGTTACCGGCCTCAGCCGCTGGCGGTCGGTGCCGAGATCAACCGCTTTGCGCAAGGCATCGCGGAGCTGACCCCAAAGCTCACCACCTGGCTGCGCGGCCATGACCTGGAGATCGTCACCAAACAGGCCGAAGACTTGATGGCACTGGGCGTTCCGGCCGATCTGGCCAGTGACGTCGCCGGCTGCCTCTACGGATTCAGCCTGCTGGACATCATCGACATCGCCGATATTGCGGACCGGGATGGCGAGGAGGTCGCCGATCTGTACTTCACCCTGATGGATGACCTACGGGTGGACGATCTGCTGACCGCGGTGTCTCAGCTGGAGCGCAATGACCGGTGGCATGCCTTGGCCCGGTTGGCGATCCGCGACGACATCTACGCCTCACTGCGGGCGCTCACGATGGACGTGCTCTCCGTCGGCGAACCCGACGAGACCGGCGAGCAGAAGATCGCCGAGTGGGAGTTCACCAACGCCTCGCGGCTGGAGCGGGCGCGTAGCACGCTCGCGGAGATCTTCGCCTCGGGCGAACCGGACCTGGCGACGCTCTCGGTGGCAGCGCGTCAGATCAGAGGGATGATCAGGAGCAGCATCACCGGTCCTGCATGATGGAGCCATGAGTTCTGAGAAGCCCGGCTATGTCGCGGCGGTGCCGGTCCGCTGGTCCGATATCGACATGTACCAGCACGTCAACCACGCGACGATGGTGACAATCCTGGAAGAGGCGCGAGTGCCCTTCCTACGGGACGTTTTTGGGGCCGAGATCACCACGACGGGCCTGCTCATCGCCGATGTTCACGTCAAGTACAAGGGGCAGGTGCGGCTCGCGGACTCGCCACTGCAAGTGACCATGTGGGTATCGAAGATCCGGGCAGTGGACTTCACGATCAACTATGAAGTGCGCGGGGTGGACGCGGCGCCTGACTCCAAACCCGCGGTGATCGCGGACACCCAGCTGGTGACCTTCCACCTCGACAGCCAAACTCTGCTGCGACTCACCGACGCTCACCGCGAGTATCTGCAGAAATGGTCTCGGCCATGAGCGAGGCCCCGCTGCGGGTACGCGACGCTGTTGACCGCAACGACCTGATGACCTTCCTCACCCGCACGCTGCGGATCGACGATTCGGCCGTGGTGCGGCTGCGTGCGCGCGAGGACGGACGGGTGGTTATCTGGGCCGCAACACAATTCGATGTCCTGGTCTGCCGCGCGGTACGCGGTGAGCTCAGTAACCCCGATATCACCGCCGCTGCCGACGAGCTGTTGCGCGGCCTGCAGGCGCCGGATCCGGATGGGTATGTGAACCCGGGGTTCCCCATGGATTCGGTGTGGCGCGGTGCGCTGCCCGCCGACAACGGCTTCGAGTATCTCGATGACATTCCTGCACGGTCGGTGCTCGAGCTGGCGCAGCGTGGGGGAGAGCTGGCCCGCGAACACGGCAGCGCCCACGGTCCGCCCGTGTCGCTGCTTGATCAATCGGTGGTAGCCATAGAGGGCGCCAACGGCCAACAGATTGATGTCCCAATGCGTTGTGTGTTCGCCTTGACGGCAATGGGATTCATTCCGACGAGCCCCGCCGACGACGAACCTGTGCGGGTGCGGGCGTTGCCCGCGTGGTTGCGGCTGGACGCCCGGTTCGGTTCGGTGTATCGCCGGCGGACCGATCTGTCGCTGACGGTGCGCTAGACGATCCAGGCCGCGGTGTTGCGCGGCAGCTTGCCGTTGACGAGCGGTCCGCTACTCAAGATCACCTCGCCGTCGGGCAAGTCCACCAGGTCGCTGCTTACGTTCAGGGCGCAGGTCAACCCGCCGCCCTTGACGCGGAAGGCGAGCGCATTTTCGGGGCTGCCGTACCACTCCAGGCTGGTGCCGCCGAATTCTGTTCGGCTTCTGCGCAATTCGATGGCACGTCGGTACAGCGACAGCATGGAATCGGTGCGCTCCAACTGGCGTTCCACGGTGAAATCGGCCCAGCCGTGCGGCATCGGCAGCCAGGTCTGGTCGTTGATGGAGAAGCCGTAAGGCGGATCGGTACCCTCCCAGGGGATCGGCACCCGGCAGCCGTCGCGACCACGTTCGGTGTGGCCGGAGCGCTCCCACACCGGATCCTGCAGGGCCTCGTCGGGCAGATCGACGTTGGGAAGTCCGAGTTCTGAACCGTTGTAGATGAAGACAGTTCCCGGCAACGCCAGCATCACCAGGGCCATGGCGCGGGCCCGCCACTGCCCAATCGATCCATCGCCGTAGCGCGTTACCTCGCGTTCCACATCGTGGTTGGACAATGTCCAGGTAGGCGTGGCCCCCACGGAGTCCACTGCCGCAAGCGAGTTTTCGATGGCGGCGCGGATCTTGTCGGCCTCGAAATCGGCCTCCACCAGTTTGAAATTGAATCCGAGATGCAGCTCGTCGGGCCTGACGTACTCGGCGAAGCGCGCGTTGTCGTTCACCCAGATCTCGCCCACCGCAACGACATCGCGGAACTGGTCGAGCACCTTGCGGATCTTGCGGTGGTGCTCGTGCACGCCCTCGTTGTTGAATCGCGGGTCGTCGTCGGCGATATGCAGCATCGAGGTGTCGGTGTTCTCGATATCGGGCAGCCCGGGTGGCTTGGCCATGCCGTGGGCGACGTCAAGGCGGAACCCGTCGATGCCCCGGTCGAGCCAGAAGCGCAGGGTGTCGGCGAAGTCGTCGAACACCTCGGGGTTGTCCCAGTTGACGTCCGGCTGTTCGGGGGCGAATAGATGCAGGTACCACTGGCCGGGGGTGCCGTCGGGCTCGGTCACCCGTGTCCAGGCCGGCCCACCGAACACCGATGGCCAATTGTTGGGCGGCAGTTCACCATTGACGCCCTTGCCGTCACGGAAGATGTAGCGTGCGCGGGCATCACTATCCGGCTTGGCGGCGAGAGCCTCGATAAACCAACGATGCTCGGAACTGGTGTGGTTGGGGACCAGGTCCATGATGACCTTGATGTCGTGCCGGTGGGCGGAGGCGATGAGCCGGTGCATCGCGGTCAGCCCGCCGAACAACGGATCGATCTCCCGCGGATTGGACACGTCGTAGCCGTGGTCGGCCATCGGGGATCTGGTAACAGGATTTAGCCAGATTCCCTCGATGCCGAGGAGATCAAGGTAGCCGAGCTTTGCTGATATGCCGTCGAGATCCCCGACGCCGTCACCGTCGCTGTCGCCGAACGACCGCGGGTAGATCTGATAAAAGACGGCTCGCGACCACCAGGGGTCGTCATGTTGGCCCAAGTAGGCGGCGGTCACGGTTGATCATTCTGCACCACGGTGGCTCCTGCCACGAATCGCGATCGACTGTCAGAATGGCGAGTTCATCATCGATTGCGCCGCCATCTCCAGGTAGCTCCAGAGCTGGGTCCGGTGGTCATCGTCGAGCGTGTTCCGGTCGATGGAATCGACCGCGGTCCGCATGCACCGTAGCCACGCGTCGCGTTCGATGGGGCCGATCCGATACGGCGCATGACGCATCCGGAGGCGTGGATGGCCGCGCTGGTCCGAGTAGGTTCGGGGGCCGCCCCAGTACTGCTCAAGGAACATCCGAAGGCGATTCTCGGCGCCGGTCAGGTCCTCCTCGGGATAAAGCGGGCGCAGCACCTCGTCATCGGCCACGAGCTCGTAAAACCGGGCCACAATGGCGTGGAACGTCGCAGCGCCACCGACGGCGTCGTAGAAGGTTTCAGGTGCTGGCGCGCTCACATAAGCCATTGTGCCGGTAGGTACATCGTGGGCTCAGCCGGGTTCGTCACTCGATGTTCATTGGATTGACCTGCGAACACGTCGTAAATTGTCGTGCGAAGACCGGGGAATCGTGGTGCACTGGTGACAATGCCTCAACACAAGAAAAGCCGTGGGCACCGGCATAGCAGTGCCAGCGCAGGGCCGACCCAGAACGGGACGGCCCGAATACTGCACAGTGTCCCGGGGATCCCTGGTAACAGGATTCCTGGGGCGATGCCCACCCAACAATCCAACGACGCCGGTTCCCTATGGGGCCGGCGTCGCGTGTTATTGCTGAACTCCACATACGAGCCGCTCACCGCGCTGCCGATGCGCCGCGCCGTGATCATGCTGCTGTGCGGCAAGGCAGACGTCGTGCACGACGATCCGGGTGCTCCCGTCATTCACTCCGCGACGACCTCGGTCGCGGTTCCCTCGGTGATCAGACTCCGTGCGTTCGTGCGGGTGCCGTATCGGGCTCGTGTTCCGATGACGCGCGCGGCGCTGATGCATCGCGACCGGTTCCGCTGCGCGTATTGCGGCGGCCGGGCCGACACCATCGATCATGTGATCCCCCGCAGCAAGGGCGGGCCGCACTCGTGGGAGAACTGCGTGGCCTGCTGTTCCAGCTGTAACCACCGCAAGGCCGACCGGCTGCTGGCAGACCTGGGCTGGGTATTGCACACCACGCCGATGCCGCCCAAGGGACAGCACTGGCGGCTGTTGTCGTCGGTCAAGGAACTCGACCCGGCGTGGGTGCGATACCTAGGAGAGGGCGCGGCGTGACTTTGGCGTGCGGTCGGATGAGCCGCTTGCGCGAAGACCAGAGTGCTCGGCTACGGTTTGCATCGTGAGCTTCCTCAACAGCCCCACGTATATCGGGATGCCGGTCTGGGTAGCCCTGATCACACCGATCTTCTTCGTGCTCGTCGGTCTGTGGACCATGCGCAAGAAGGGCCCGCACCCTGCCACGTTCAACATGAACGACGGCTGGTCGCATGCCCCCATCCTGTGGGCAGCCGTTGACGAGAACATTGGTGATGCCCATGGGCATGGCCACGATGACGGGCACGCGCATGGAGCGGCGCAGTCGATTGGAGGGTCCGCACGTGGCAAGTGGTGAAGTCGCAACCAATCCAGCAGGGGCGCTACCTCGCGGCTGGGCCGAGACCATCAACGGACGTCTATCGGGCGTCACCGAGCCGGGTGCACTGTCGGTCGACTACCCGTTCCCCAACTACGAGCTGGCGACGCTGGATGATGCCCTTACGTACGGCAGCCGCTCGTCTGAGGCGCGGTTCGCCGTGTACATCGGCGACCTTGGGTCCGACACCAACGTGGGTGCGCGTGACGTCTTCCTGAAGGTGCCGACCCCCGAAGAGGCCGTGCTTATCGCCGTGTCGCCCAACCAGCACGTCGTCGAGGTCGTCTACGGCGCGGCTCTTAAGGGTCGGGGTGCCGAGTCGGCGGCCGACCTGGGTGTCGCCGCCGCGATGGCGTCGTTCAAGGAAGGCAACTTGCTCGACGGGATCATCAGCGCGGTGCGCGTCATGAGCGCCGCCATCGCCCGTCCCTGAACCCTCTTCGCCGAGCGTGAAGCTAGTGCGGGATTTTCGTGGATTTCCCGCACTAACTTCACGCTCGATGCGTGTCAGGGGGTAGGTGCAGACTCCGCCTATGGGGGAGTCTTTTATCGGCAGTGAAGCCGTCAGATCTGGTCGGCTGAGCCTCCATGCATTGCGTACCCGGTTTGTTGCCATCCACCGCGACGTGTACATACCGAGGGGCGCGGAGCTTACGGCTGTTGAACGCGCCAGAGCGTGTTGGTTGTGGACGGACCGGAGTGGGGTCCTGGCCGGCCACTCAGCGTCCGCGCTGCACGGTGCTCGGTGGGTCGATCCCGTCCGCAACGCTGAGGTGATCCATGACAACCGGCATCGGCAGGCGGGGATCACCGTGTGGTCCTCTGAGATCGCAGGTGGCGAGATCTGTCTCGTTGAGGGCATGCGAGTCACGACGCCTGCGCGTACCGCACTCGATCTGGCCTGTCGGTATCCATCGGCGCACGCGGTGGCTGCGATTGACGCGCTGAGTAGGGCGACGGAGCTCAAGAAGTCCGAAGTGCTGAAGCTGGCAGAACGCTACGGGGGTCGGCGTGGGATCCGACGAGCAAGGACTGCACTGGAACTGGTCGACGCGGGGGCACAGTCGCCAAAGGAGACCTGGCTACGGCTCCTGCTGGTCCGCGCTGGGTTGCCTCGCCCAAGTACGCAGATCCTGGTGCACGACGGGGACTTCGTCCCACTCGCGTACATCGACATGGGCTGGGAAGACGTCATGGTCGGCGTCGAGTACGACGGCGACCAACATCGCAGCGACCGCAGGCAGTACGTCAAGGACATCAAGCGGCTGGAGATGCTCGAGCGCCTGGGTTGGCTGATCGTCCGGGTGGTCGCCGAGGACCATCCCGACGACGTCATCCGCCGAGTGCGCGAAGCGTTAGCCCGCCGACAGTGAAGCTATTGCGGGAAATTGGTCGAAATCCCGCAATAGCTTCACTGTCGGCGAAAGAGTTACTGGGCGTCGAACTCGCGGGCCTTGAGCGACCTGACGATACCGGCGCGCCCCTCGGACACCAGCCGGTAGAGCGATGCAGGGATCTCCTTGGCCAGGAAGCCGTCCGACTGCTGAATAGCCTCTGTTGAAATATCCCAAGACGGATACAGGCCAATCACCACGGTCTGAGCCACTTCGCTGGAACGCCGCGCCCACACATCTTCGATGACGTCGAAGTAGCGACCCGCGAACGGCGCCAGCAGCTTCGCCTGCCCGGGCTGGACGATTCCCGCGATCACCGATCGCGCGGTGATGTTGGGGAGCGTGTCATCCTCGATGACCTGCTTCCACGCGGCCTCCTTGACCTCGGCCACCGGACGCGCCGCCCGTGCTTGCGCAGCCTGGCGCTTACCGGCCGCGGTCTGATCGCGCTCCAGCTCCGCGTCGATGAACACCGAAGCATCCGGCTCCAAGGCTCCGGATGCCGCCAGTGCGTTCACGATTCGCCACCGCAGGTCGGTGTCCACTGCCAACCCCGGCAGATCCAGTGCCGCCGGATCGGCGTCCAGCAGCGCCTGCAGAACCACGGTGTGTCCCGCCGACAACACCGATGTGGTGAAGGCGTTGACGAACGCGAGTTGATGATCCGAACCCGCCTCGGCGCCGCGGGCCAGTTCCAGTAGCCGGTCGGCGAATGCCGGCCAACCGTGCTCGCGCGCCCATTCGGGTTCCGCATACGAGCTCAACGCCGTCTGCGCCTGCAGCAGCAGACGTTGCGCCACACCGACTTCCGACTCGGCATGCACGCCGGTGGATACCAGCTCGACGAAATCCCGCGCCTTCAGCTCGGCCTCACGGGTCATCTCCCAGGCGGCCGACCATGCCATCGTGCGCGGCAACGGGTCGGCGATGTCGGCGATTCGTGACAACACGGTCTGAAGCGACTCCTCGTCAAGCCGCAACGAGCAGTACGTCAGGTCATCGTCGTTCACCAAGATCAGTTTGCCGCGGGAAACGCCAACCAGCGCAGGCACATCCGTCAACGAACCTTCGACGTCCAGTTCCTCGCGATGAGTGCGTACCAGCTTGCCGGAGCCGTCGTCGTCGTAGACCCCAACGGCCAGGCGGTGTACCCGCGTCTCACCGGCGCCCGGCGTCGCGCCGGATTGCTTGACCGCGAACCGGGTGAACTTCCCGTCGTCGTCCACCTCGAATTCGGGGGAGAGGGTGTTCAACCCGGTTGTCTTGAGCCACTGTGTGCCCCAGTCCGACAGGTTGCGCCCCGAGGCCTCCTCAAGCGCCCCCAACAGGTCGTCAAACGTCGCATTGCCGAACGCGTGCGCCTGGAAGTACGCGCGCAGGCCAGACAGGAAGTTCTCCAAGCCGACATACGCCACAAGCTGTTTGAGCACACTGGCGCCCTTGGCGTAGGTGATGCCGTCGAAGTTCACCTCGACTGCGGCAAGATCGGGAATGTCGGCGGCCACTGGGTGGGTCGACGGCAGCTGGTCTTGCCGATACGCCCAGGACTTCTCGACATTGGCGAAAGTGGTCCAGGCCTCGGTGTATTCGGTGGCCTCGGCCTGGCACAGCACCGAAGCGAAGGTCGCGAAGGACTCGTTGAGCCACAGGTCATCCCACCAGCGCATGGTGACCAGATCGCCGAACCACATGTGCGCCATCTCGTGCAGCACGGTCTCGGCGCGACGCTCGTAGGAGTACTTGGTGACCTTGCTGCGGAAGACGTAGTCCTCCAGGAATGTCACCGCACCGGCGTTCTCCATCGCGCCGGCGTTGAACTCGGGGACGAACAGCTGGTCGTACTTGCCGAACGCGTACGGGATGCCAAAGTTCTTGTGGTAAAAGCCAAATCCCTGCTTGGTCTCGGTGAACAGCCGTTCGGCATCCATGAACTCGGACAGTGAAGCGCGGCAGTAGATGCCCAGGTCGATGCTGCCGTGATCATCGGAGTACTCGTCGTTCCAGCGCGCGTACGGACCGGCGATCAGCGCCACCAGGTAGGTGCTCATCTTCGGGGTGGTCGCGAAGGTGTGCACGCTGTCGGCCACCGACAGCGGCGCGCCGTTGGAAATCACCTGCCAGTGCGTGGGGGCAGTCACCGTGACGTCGAACGTGGCCTTCAGATCGGGCTGATCGAAGCAGGCGAACATCCGCTTGGCGTCGGCGGTCTCGAACTGCGAATAGAGGTACACCTCATCGTCTACGGGATCGACGAAACGGTGCAGGCCCTCGCCGGTGTGCGAGTACTCAAAGTCGGCCTCCACCACCACGGTGTTTGTGGCCGCGAGCTCGGGCAGTGTGATGCCGTTCTCCTCGTCGTACCCACTGACGTCCACCTCGGCGCCGTTGAGCTCGACGCGGAGCACAGTGCGGGCGGCGATATCGATGACCGTCGACGCCCCCGGTTGCGCAGTGAAGGTGACGGTGGTCGACGAGTGGAAGGTTTCTTCGCTGGGGCCGCCGTCGGCGTCGGTGAGGTCGAGGGTGATCGCATAGTGCTCGACGTCGATCGCTGCGGCTCGGGCCGCGGCCTGGTCACGGGTGAGGTTAGGAAGTGCCACGTACCCAACGTAGCGGGTGGCGGTGGCGGGAACACGGCGGCAGGATCGGGAGTTGCGTTACGTGTTGGCCAAACCACATTCGAAAGGCGCGCAATGTCTGCAGGCAAGAAGGACCTCGCCGAGTTCTGGTTCGATCCGCTGTGTCCGTGGTGCTGGATCACCTCGCGGTGGATCCTGGAGGTCCAGAAGGTTCGCGATATCGACGTCAAGTTCCGGGTGATGAGCCTGGCCGTCCTCAACGAGGGCCGCGACGACCTGCCGGAGCGCTACGTCGAACTCATGAAGACCGCCTGGGGCCCCGTGCGGGTGGCCATCGCCGCCGAACAGGTGAAGGGCCCCGAGATCCTGGAGCCGCTATACACCGCAATGGGCACCCGGATCCACAACCAGGACAACAAGGACCTACCCGCGGTGATCGCCGAATCGCTGGCCGAAGTGGGCCTGCCCGCCGAGCTCGCGGACGCGGCCGAGTCCACCGACTACGACGATGCGCTGCGCGTCAGCCACCACGCCGGGATGGACAAGGTGGGACCCGATGTGGGCACCCCGACCATCCACGTCAACGGCGTCGCCTTCTTCGGTCCGGTGATCTCGAAGACTCCGCGCGGCGAGGAGGCCGGGAAGCTGTGGGACGCCTCGGTGATCTTCGCGTCCTACCCGCACTTCTACGAGCTCAAGCGCACCCGCACCGAGCCGCCGACGTTCGACTAGTACCGCGGAGGCGGATTGTCGAACATGTACGACTGCTGAGGCGGCGCGTATCCGTGCGGTATCGGAGGCGGTGCGGGCGGTAGCAGCGGCGGCACCGGAGGAATGGGAGTCGGCGGCAGCAGCTTGGGTCGGAAGAACAACGACCCGGCCTGCTGCCGATTCCGCAGCGCCGCCGCGCGCCACGTGTGTACGGGATGGCTGGACAGCATGTTGACCAGCCAGACGAAGAATCCGGTCTCCAAGGTGGCACGGTTGGCCAGAGTGTCGAACTCGACCCGCTTGAGCAGGTACTTACCGGCCGCCATGACGCCAATGGCGCCCTGAATTCCAGTGGGGCGCATGGAGTATCCGTGGTTGTCGGCGGTGTATTCCATGGATCGCGACAGTGACGTGCCGAGGAACGGGACGAAGTTCATCGCGGTCTGGGCGAACTGACGCCAATACGACGCGTGCCCGGCGGCGATGTGGCCGACCTCGTGGCCGATGATGAAGGCCAGTGCGTGCGGATCGCGTGCCTCGCCGCCGATCTCGAACAGGTCGCTGTAGACGACGACGAAGCGGCGGAAGCCGTGCCCGCTCGCGAAGGCGTTGATCTGGCCGTTGCCCAGCACGACGTAGGCGTCGGGCAACTCGTGCAGTCCGAAGCGCTGCGCGGCCTCGACCACCATGGCGTAGCCCTCGGGGAACTGGGTGGGCGACATTTTTACGCCGTTCACCCGCTGTTGCCCGTAGAGGATGCCTCGACCCAGGAACAGGGTCAGGGGAGTGGCGGCCAGCGCGACGACGATGATGTTCAACTGGACATGCTCGGGATCGGCTACGTACCCGATGATGGCGAGTATCGCGCCGATGTAGAGCAGAACCGTGAACAAGACAACGGCGACGAGCAGCCCGATCTCCCACGGATGCCGGCGCGGGGGATAGGTGTACTGAGGCAATCCGACCGGGTACATGCGCGCCACGGTAACCGACCGCGGGGCAACCTGACACAATCAGCGCCATGCGCGTCTATGTGGGAGCGGATCACGCCGGCTACGAGTTGAAGCAGAAGATCATCGAGCACCTTCGGGGTCGCGGCCACGAGCCGGTGGACTGCGGTGCCTACGAGGTGGATCCGCAGGACGACTACCCGGCGTTCTGCATCGACGCCGCGCGGCGCACTGTGGCCGACCCGGGCAGCCTCGGCATCGTCCTCGGGGGTTCGGGTAACGGTGAGCAGATCGCGGCTAACAAGGTCAAGGGTGCACGCTGCGCGCTGGCATGGAGCCTGGAAACCGCGGTGCTGGCCCGCGAGCACAACAACGCTCAGCTGATCGGCATCGGCGGGCGCATGCACACCGTGCCCGAGGCGCTGGCCATCGTGGACGCGTTCCTGTCGGCCAAATGGTCGGAGGAACCGCGGCATCAGCGTCGCATCGACATCCTCGCCGAGTACGAGGCAACGGGCGAGGCCCCGCCGGTACCGGGCGCTACCTCCTAGCGCTCGTGCCGGAGGGGCATACCCTGCACCGGCTTGCCCGGTTGCATCAGCGCCGGTTCGCCGGATCGCCGGTTTCCGTGAGCAGCCCGCAAGGGCGGTTCACCGAGGGTGCCGCTGCCGTTAACGGTCGGACCTTCGTCAAGGCCCATGCCTGGGGCAAGCACCTTTTCCACGACTACGGCCCGGTCGGCGTCGTGCACGTGCATTTGGGGTTGTACGGCGCCTTCACCGAGCTGCCGACGCCCATGGGGGTGCCCGTCGGTCAGGTGCGGATGCGGATCGAAGGGCGCGAGTCCGGTACCGATCTACGCGGGGCGACGGTGTGTGAGCTCATCGACGGCCCGCGGGTCGACGCGATCTTGGCCCGGCTCGGCCCCGACCCGTTGCGTCCACGATCCGACCCGTCGACGGCCTTTGAGCGGATCGCGAAGTCGCACAGGCCAATCGGCGCACTACTGATGGATCAGAAGGTCATCGCTGGGGTGGGCAATGTGTACCGCAGTGAGGTGTTGTTCCGGCTGCGCATTGACCCGTACCGGCAGGGGGGCCACCTCGATTCCGATGAACTCACCGCGCTCTGGGGCGATCTCGTCGATCGCATGCGCATCGGGTTGCGGGTCGGCAAGATCGTCACAGTCGATCCCGAATACGACCATGGGGACCCGTCATACGCGCCAAACCGCCCCCGTACCTATGTGTACCGGCGTGCGGGTTCGCCGTGTCGGGTGTGCGGGACGCCCGTGCTCACCGCAGCGTTGGATGCGCGAAACCTGTTCTGGTGCCCCTCATGTCAAATTCGCTGATGTCAGCCGTGATGACGTTTCCGGCGGTAAACTGCGCTGAATGGGACCGCGAGTACCAATAACCCGAAAGGTGGGTTCATGACGCGACCTGGCGCGCCACTGGGAAAGCTCATGGCCCGCGCGGTGCGCGGATTGGGTTCGCATCCGGAGCCGGACGATATCGAGACCCGCTTACTGGACGCAGCTATCGAGGTGCTGGCCGAGCGGGGTACTCAGACGGCCACTATCGATGAGGTGGCACGGCGGGCGAAAGTGGGCCGCGCCACGGTGTTTCGACGCTTCTCGAGTAAAGACGAGTTGTTCGAGCGCGCGCTTGCCCAAGAGATGCGAAAGTTCCTGGATGAGCTGCAGGAACGTGCGGGTGGATTCGACGATATTGGTGAGCGGGTCGCCGAGGGGTTCGCGGTCTGTATCGAGATTGTGAATCACCCTCTCCTGAGCGGTGATTCACTCGTCGCGAGGATGACGGCGATAGAAGCGATCACTCAGGGAGATCCCGCTCCGATCGAACTGGCGCGGCACTACCTCACCTCCCAGATCGACCAGATGCGAGAGGAGGGGCGCATCCCTCCCGGCGATTCCGGTCGGCAGGTCGACGTCCTGATTCACTTGGTGCTGGGATATCTTGCCGCGCCCGGCACAACCATCGACCTCGGCAATACCGAGGAGGTGCGCGCGTTGGCGCGCGAGACATTCGCGCCCATTCTGCTCACGCCCAACGTGCCTGTCGCGGCGCCGTCGGTTCCCTAGAAGTCCCCGAAGTCGCCGCCGAAATCTCCTCCGCCGTCCCAGCCGCCGCCATCCCAGCCGCTACCGCCGCCCTGATCCCAGCCGCCACCTTGGTCCCAACCGGAGCCCTGGTCGCCCTGATCCCAACCGCCCTGGTCGGACCCGCCGCCTTGGTCGGCAGCCATTCCGGCGTCGTATCCGTCTGAATACCCTTGGCCGAAACCGCTTTCGAACCCCGATGCGCCGTAACCCACACCGTGCATGCCGGAGAACAGCGAGTTGAACAGCAGCGCCGAACCCACGCCCCAGGCCCCGGCAACGAGGGCGGGCTTCCACCACGGCTCGGAGTACCAGCCGGCGGGCACCGGACGCCCCGCGACGTTGCCGCCGGGGTAGTAGTTGGGTGTGCGGCTGGACGGCTGTGGGGAGGCCTCGACCTGGCGACCTTCGAATTCGATCTGCCGTTCCTCGCTGACCGATCCCGCCCGGTTCTGGCCGGTGGTCGAGGGCAGCTCGGGCCCGGGATCCATGCCCATCGCGACGCGGGCGGCGCGGACGTAATACAGCCCCTCGATGGCGCTTTCCTTCGCCAGCGCCGCCTGGGAGGGGGTCTTGGCCAGCTCGATACCCGAGGACGCCGCGGTGTAGCGCTCGGAGGCATCGGCGAGTGCCTGACGTGAGGCGTCATCGGTCCCGGTCAAACCGAGCACCTGCCCGCCGAGGCGCTCGGTGAGGCGACGGGCGTCGGCCTTCGCGTCTTCGAGTTGGTCGCCGCGGCGGCGGTTCGATCCCTGTGTGTAGACGATCGCGCCGCCGACGATCACGCCGACGAGAAGCAGGCCCAGGATGATTTCCATGGCACCCACGGTACTGACTGGTGGAGCGGGTGAGCGCCAGCTCACCCCTCAGCGAAACGACGCGTGGCTTCCGGCGTCGATTCGTTGCCTGGATAGAACGACTCGCTACGGCGGAAATATTGTGCCCTGGGTTAATAGACGCGCATGACATTTCGCCAGACTTCCCCAATCGGGGCGCCGAGTTGGGCACAATGGGTGCACCTAAAGGGGAGGAACGAGTTGCTACCGCTCAAAACAACGATTGATGACTTCGATGCACTCGGGGGTTATCTCAAGACCCAAGTCAGCTGGGTTTCTGTAGGCAAAGTCAAGGCGACGATCGACCCGAAGCATGCTGACAAGCGGAAGCTCGATGCAGCAACGCACATCGGATTCTTGCAACGCGATGGAGAGAATCTACGTCTAACTGATCTTGGGCGCACGTATGCGAATGCGACGGAGGCATCCGTCAAGGCGCAAGCCATGCTCGAGATGCTCCTTTCAGACGGTCTCTATTCGGCGACGGTGCACTGGATGCACTTCAATCCGCAGACCGATCCGACGAAGACGGCTATCGGCGTCTACTGGCACGACCATCACGGCGACAAACTCGGTGGAGCGCAAGGAGATGGACTCACCGACGCGGTCGTCTTCTTCTTGAGGCTGGCTGGGTCTGCTGGCCTCGGAAAGTACATCGGTGCCGGCAATGGCAGGCCCGAGACGTACTTGAAGGGCGATGCCTCGGCGATCGAGCGCGCGGCCACGACAACACCAGAGAAGCTCGCCGACACACCGACGCCGAATAACGGCGGGGGCGCAGCCTCGGGCTCAGGAGGAGGCGCCGGACCGGATCCAACGCCAACGCCGCCACCAGCCGTAAACCTGCAGACGAGTCCCGCTGTCCATGTGAATATCGAGATTCACATTGCAGCTGATGCCAATGCCGCGACCGTTGAGGAGATTTTCAAGAACATGCGAAGGTACGTGTTGAACGCCGCGCTTCCAGAAGATGGCGAGTAACCGAGCAGGACCGCCGCTTTCATGGCTGGCAGGCCTGCGTGATTTCCAAGAGGCCTACGCTATTCCAGTAGAGGATACCTCTACCCAGGCGCCAGCAGCGGCGTTATCTTCGCTGCGGGAGGCTGCAAATAACGCCCCTCCTGAGTACGCCGACTACCTCGCGGAGGCCGTTGAGTGCTACGAGAGGCAGCTCTACCGCGCGGCGATTCTCATGGTGTGGGCTGCGACAATAGAGCACATGTACGGTGTCGTCGCTAGTCATCGTGGAGGTGTTGGGAAGATCCAGGCCGCTAATTTTGCCCGCTACGGGCAGCACGGCAAATACCGAGAAGTGAAGAAGAAGAATGATTTGCTGTATCTCAGTGAGGACCAATTCATCCAGCTCTCCGAAGACGCAGGGATGATTAATCGGAACGCGCGCCGTACGTTGGCCGAGAGTCTGACGTTGAGAAACCTGTGCGGTCATCCAACCCAGTATCGGCCGGGTCGCGAGCAGGCCGTGATCTTCGTCGAGAGCCTCGTCAACAACATCCTGAGCGGGTCATGGCTGCAGTGGAGGTAGCTGTACGGGACCAATACGAGACCTGTCGAATGGGAAAATGTCTCTACCAGTGTTTTCGTCGGTGACGCAGCACGACTCCCAGGACTCACTTGGCACGGCGGCAACGCCGACTATGCCCGCGAATATCGTGTCGCTACATGGGTGAACTCAGCGTGACCGGGGCGGCACCGGCGGGCTCACGGAGTAGCCAAAGCACACCCTGTCGTCACACGTACCGTTGCGTTGATACGGGCTTTCGTTCGCTATTGAGACCCAAAGATCGATCTGCTCGCCCACTTCTTCTTCCCCCACCGTCCACAGGAAGGTGGCGCTGGGGCCAAGTGCAATACCGAGATGACCCGACCTGGACCTCCCGTTGTCGTAGATGCTGAAAGTCCACTCGATTTCGCGGTCGTGAGGATCGGTCGCAGAGAAGTCAAACTCGATAACTTGCCCGATCTTCAGCCGCTTCCTGTCGCCGCTTCCGACGCCATCTCTGCGGCCCTCGACGCCGAATGAGTCACGTGCGTAGTTGATGCTGGCGTAGTACGCATCAGCGGTCTCGGAGCCACTGCGGTAAACGGAGATCAAGTTCTGAATTTGCCCTGCGATTCCGGCAAGTAATTGTCGCTCGTGTGGCACAACCGGACGGGCATGCGCGATCGTATTGCGCACGTCGAGCATCGCATTCAGGTAGACCTCGGTGCGCTTCTTGTCGTCAAGAATCGGACCCGTCTTGTCCCAGTGCTTAAGGACCAACGACTTGAGGTGAAACGCCTCGGTGTAGTCGAGCAGGTCCTGGCTGACCGAGACTCCGTCTCGCCGCTTGTCCTCCTCTGTGCGTTTGGCTTCTAGCCCTTCGACCTTGTCAGCGGTGAAGTCATCGATCCATGTCGGTCCGATGGTCGCCCGGACGATCTCTCGGAAAGCGGTTTCTGCGGCGACGAGCTGTGAGTAGATGTCGACTACATAGGCCGTCGGTATCCCTGGGTCTGCCGGCGGTCCGGGAACTTCGATGTTCAGGTGTTGAGCCAGGGCCACAAGGTCATCTTGGCGACCTTGCATGAGGACTTCGCCGATTGACGGACCCTCGAAGTTGAAGCCCAGGGCGCTGAATCCGAAGTGGACAAGGAGCAGTGACTGGTCGTCTCCGCGCATCGGATCCATAGCGTCTCGCACAGAGATCACCAGGTTGTAGTGGTCGCTGCGATTGAGCTGCTGGGGCGGATCGGCCTTCACGGTCGGTCATTCTTTCATCGTGAGCGGACACCGGCTTGTGGGACCGCCAGATAACAGCTCAGGCAGCACGGGCGCGGCACAGGCTCGCCGCCTCGAATGGGCGTTCGAAATCGAAAAACTCGCCTGTCCGCCGAGCAGTCCTGGTGGAGCGGGTGACGGGAATCGAACCCGCGTAGCTAGTTTGGAAGACTAGGGCTCTACCATTGAGCTACACCCGCATGCTTGCGAGGTTGTCCCGCACGCGCTGACGAATGTACAGCGCTGGGGCGGATCAAATCCAATTCATACCGTTGCATGTCGAGGCCGTAAGATCGCTGGGTCTCGTACGGAGGATTGGACGAACGACGGACGCAGGTCCACCGGGGTGTAGCGCAGCTTGGTAGCGCATCCGCTTTGGGAGCGGAGGGTCGCAGGTTCAAATCCTGTCACCCCGACAGCACGACAGCACGAGAACCGCAGGTCAGGACGATCTGCCGCGAACTATAAAGGAGCACTGCACGTGAAGAGCACCGTCGAAAAGCTGAGCCCGACCCGGGTTCGCATCAACGTCGAGGTTCCCTTCGCAGAGCTTGAACCAGATTTCTCGAAGGCCTACAAGGAGCTGGCCCAGCAGGTCCGCCTGCCCGGATTCCGTCCCGGTAAGGCACCCGCGAAGCTGCTCGAGGCCCGCGTGGGCCGCGCCGCGGTACTGGAGCAGGTCGTCAATTCCGCGCTTCCCGGCCGGTACAGCGAGGCCGTCACCGCCTCCGACGTGAAGCCGCTCGGCCAGCCGGAGATCGAGGTCACCAAGCTTGAGGACGGCGAAGAGCTGACCTTCACCGCCGAGGTCGACGTGCGCCCCGAGATCGAGCTGCCCGACCTGAGCACGGTCGCCGTCACCGTCGAGCCGGTCATCGTCGAAGACTCCGAGATCGAGTCCGAGCTTGAGGCGCTGCGTGCACGGTTCGGAACCCTCAAGGGCGTCGAGCGTGCCGCCGAGAACGGCGACTTCGTGTCGATCGACCTTTCGGCCACCGTCGACGGCAAGGAGGTCGCAGACGCCGCGACCACCGGTCTGTCCCACGAGATCGGCTCCGGACAGCTGATCGACGGCCTGGACGAGGCAATCATCGGCCTCAAGGCCGATGAGGAGAAGGTGTTCACCACCAAGTTGGCCGCCGGCGAGTTCGCCGGGCAGGACGCCGAGGTGACCGTCAAGGTCGGGTCGATCAAGGAACGCGAGCTGCCCGCCGCCGACGATGATTTCGCCCAGCTGGCAAGCGAATTCGACACCATCGCCGAGCTCAAGGAGAGCCTCACCGAGCAGGTGAAGGGTCGCAAGCGCATCGCCCAGGCCGATGAGATCCGCAACGAGGCCATCACCGTGCTGCTCGACACGATCGAGATCCCGGTGCCCGAGAAGATCCTCGAGGAGCAGATCAGCAACAGCCTGCATGAGGCCGTCCACGGTCTGGACCACAACGAGGACAAGCTCAACGAAATGCTCGAAGAGCAGGGCACCTCGCGTGAGGAGTTCGACAAGGACATCCGCGAGTCCGCGACCAAGTCCATCAAGAGCGAACTGTTGCTCGACTCGATCGCCGACAAGTTCGAGATCAACGTCGACCAGCAGGACCTGACCGAGCGTCTGGTGCTCATGTCGCGCCAGTACGGCATCGAGCCGCAGCAGCTGATCCAGTACCTCACCCAGCAGCAGCAGCTGCCCGGTCTGTACGTCGACGTGCGTCGCGGCAAGGCCATCGCGGAGGTCGTTCGTCAGGCCAAGGTCACCGATTCCACCGGTGCCGACGTGGACGTCGAGGCCGTGCTGGGACCGCGTCGCGAGGTCGCGGCCGAGGCGGATGCAGCCGACGCCGAGGGCGACACCGAATAACGCTCTGAGCGAACTCGCCCGTGGTGGGGAGTGCGCAGCGGCCGATGTTGGTTAATGTCGGCAGTACGCAGAATGGTTCTCAAGCGAAACTCCGAAGCGCTATACGAAGGCAGGTTGCACAGTGACTGAAATGCGTTCGGCGACAGCCGGGCTCAACCTCATCGACTCGGTGTATGAGCGCCTGCTCTCCGAGCGCATCATTTTCCTGGGCCAGCAGGTGGACGACGATATCGCCAACAAGCTGTGCGCGCAGATCCTGCTGCTGACGGCGGAGGACCCCACCAAGGACATCCACCTGTACATCAACTCCCCGGGTGGGTCGATCAGCGCCGGCATGGCGATCTTCGACACCATGGAGCTGTCCGAGTGCGATATCGCCACCTACGCGATGGGCATGGCGGCATCGATGGGCGAGTTCCTGCTGGCAGCGGGCACGAAGGGCAAGCGGCACGCCCTGGCGCACGCCCGCATCCTGATGCACCAGCCGTTGGGTGGTGTGACCGGTAGCGCCTCCGATATCGCGATCCAGGCCGAGCAGTTCCAGGTCATCAAGAAGGAAATGTTCCGCCTCAACGCCGAATTCACCGGCAAGAGCGTCGAGCAGATCGAGGCCGACTCGGACCGTGACCGCTGGTTCACCGCACCCGAAGCCCTGGAATACGGGTTCGTCGACAAGATCATCAGCCGTGGCGGTCTCAACGGCAGCAAGGGAGCGTCCAAGTGATCTCGAAGCACCTCAACCCGGAATTGGCTCCGCAGGCGCGCTACATCCTGCCGCAGTTCGTCGAGCAGTCGAGTTTCGGCGTGAAGACCTCGGACCCGTACAACAAGCTGTTCGAGGAGCGCATCATCTTCCTGGGCAACCAGGTAGATGACGTGTCATCCAACGACATCATGGCCCAGCTGCTGGTGCTGGAATCACAGGATCCCGACCGCGAAATCACCATGTACATCAACTCCCCGGGTGGCTCCTTCACCTCGTTGATGGCGATCTACGACACCATGCAGTACGTGCGCTCAGACATCCGCACCGTGGTGCTGGGCCAGGCCGCGTCGGCCGCTGCGGTGCTGCTCGCGGCCGGTACGCCCGGCAAGCGGATGGCGCTGCCCAACGCTCGCGTGTTGATCCACCAGCCGTCACTCTCGGGTGTCATCCAGGGGCAGTTCACCGACCTGGAGATCCAGGCCAAGGAGATCGAGCGCATGCGGGTGCTGCAGGAGACAACCCTGTCCCGGCACACCGGTAAGGCCGCGGCGGACATCCGCAAGGACACCGACCGCGACAAGATCTTCACCGCTGAAGAGGCCAAGGAATACGGGATGATCGACGTCGTCCTGGAGTACCGCAAGCTCTCCGCTCAGGCAGCGTCGTAACTGCCGGGTGGTGAGCTCGGATAACAGTTGCAACACACCGGTCCTCGGCGCGCGTCATCCGCGGCTCCGGTCGGTGTGAGGCGATATGTTCTCCAGCACGGCAGCGCGTAAATGCCGTCGGTGCGATTCGCTTTATCGGTCGCGGTGCGGCAGAGGTAGCGGGTAGCGTCGGGACCAACAGGTCAGAGGACGTGCTGACAACACGATCCACCACCGCGTGACAGGAAGTAGGACTGGCCCCCATGGCACGTATCGGAGACGGCGGCGACCTGCTGAAATGCTCGTTCTGCGGAAAGAGCCAGAAGCAGGTCAAGAAGCTCATCGCCGGCCCCGGCGTGTACATCTGCGATGAATGCATCGACCTCTGCAATGAGATCATCGAAGAGGAATTGGCCGACGCCGACGACGTCAAGCTCGATGAGCTGCCCAAGCCGGCCGAGATCCGCGACTTCCTGGAGAACTACGTCATCGGCCAGGACAACGCGAAGAAGACGCTGGCAGTCGCCGTCTACAACCACTACAAGCGCATCCAGGCCGGCGACAAGGCCCGCGACGCCCGTGGCGAGACCGTGGAACTGGCCAAATCCAACATCTTGATGCTGGGTCCCACCGGCTGCGGCAAGACCTACCTGGCGCAGACATTGGCCAAGATGCTGAATGTGCCGTTCGCCATCGCTGACGCCACCGCACTTACCGAGGCCGGGTATGTCGGCGAGGATGTCGAGAACATTCTCCTCAAGCTGATTCAGGCCGCCGACTATGACGTGAAGCGCGCCGAGACCGGCATCATCTACATCGACGAGGTCGACAAGATTGCCCGCAAGAGCGAGAACCCGTCGATCACGCGCGACGTCTCCGGTGAGGGTGTGCAGCAGGCGCTGCTGAAGATCCTGGAAGGAACCCAGGCCTCGGTGCCCCCGCAGGGCGGGCGCAAGCACCCGCACCAGGAGTTCATCCAGATCGACACCACCAACGTGCTGTTCATCGTGGCGGGTGCCTTCGCGGGCCTGGAAAAGATCGTGTCGGACCGTGTTGGCAAGCGCGGCTTAGGTTTTGGTGCCGAGGTCAAGTCGAAGGCCGATATCGACACCGCCGACCACTTCGCCGACGTCATGCCCGAGGACCTGATCAAGTTTGGTCTCATCCCCGAGTTCATCGGCCGCCTGCCGATCGTCGCCTCGGTGACCAACCTGGACAGGGAATCGCTCATCACGATCCTGTCGGAGCCGAAGAACGCGCTGGTCAAGCAGTACACGCGCCTCTTCGACATGGACGGCGTGGAGCTGGAGTTCGAGCAGGATGCGCTGGAGGCTATCGCCGATCAGGCCATCCACCGTGGCACCGGGGCCCGCGGGCTGCGCGCCATCATGGAGGAAGTGCTGCAGCCGGTGATGTATGACATCCCGAGCCGCGATGACGTCGCCAAGGTTGTGGTGACCAGGGAGACCGTCATCGACAACGTGTTGCCGACCATCGTGCCCCGCAAGCCTTCGCGTGCCGAGCGTCGCGACAAGAGCGCCTAGCTCACCGGGCCGGCGGGGCCCTACAGGTTATTGAACGTCAGGCCGTTACGCGTTTGAGCAGCGCCCGAATCAAAGTCGTCTTGGGACGGAATGGGGTTGCACCCGCTGTTTTGATCGGGTGATCTCGTGAATGAGTGGACGGTGATCAGATACGAGTTTGTTGCAGTGCGGACGGCGATCTCGCGGTGCGCCTCCTCGTCGATGCAGCAGACCGTGCCATCGTCGAGTTGATTGGCGCCGCGTACTCGCTGATACCAAGACGGGTAGCCCTGATAATCCGCCTGCGAGCTGTCGACCGTACCGGATCGTCGTTGACTGTTCCGTGACCAGTTTTCGCGGAGATCGGGAGTGATGTCGGCGTTGGTCGACGACTTCGCGATGTAAACAACCAGATGGCTAGAGGCAGTTGCGGCAACGCGTGACTGAGAAAGAGCAACCAACGGATTGGATGGAATCTCCGCTGGCTGCCAACCATCTGCGGTGCGCAGTACAAGTGCAAGATCGCCGGCATCTTTCAGCTCGATGGACTTCGTGTCCTTGGGGGTGCTCATCGTGATCATCCATTGCCCGCGGCCATAGGGCCCCGAGCACGTCTGCGCCGTCGGATCCGCGTGGACCAGCGCCGGGGTAATGGCGACGACGAGGACGGCGACCGCGCCCGCAATCCCGAACTTTGTCCCGATCATGACGGGATCCTAGTTGGGCAACGGCGGTAGCCTCTATGCGTGAGCACGATGGAACTGGCCCGTGCCGAGCGGCGTGACTTTACGAACCTGCTGGAGGAACTGACTCCCGAGCAGTGGGATGCCCCATCGCTCTGCACCCAGTGGCGGGTGCGCGATGTGGTGGCGCATTTTGTCGGTTTCGAGGATCTCAGCCGCGCGGCGATGGTGCCGCGTTTCATTAAGGGTGGGTTCAACCCGAATCGTATAAACGCCACCCGGCTCGCCGAACTGTCCGGGCTGAGCCCTGAGCAACTTGTGGAACGGGTGCGTGCCAGCGAGACTCCGCGCGGGCTCACCGCAGGGTTCGACGGTCGGATTGCTTTGCTGGACAGCATGATCCACCAGCAGGACGTGCGGCGTCCGCTGGGAATCCCACGTGTAATTCCCGAGGACAGGCTGCGGGTGGCCATGGACTTCGCGACGTGGGCGCCGTTGGTTCGGGGTTTCTGGCGTGGCCGGGGAGTGCGGTTGGTGGCCTCCGATATGGACTGGACGTTCGGACGGGGGTCGGAGGTGACCGGGCCGGCGGAGGCGGTGCTGATGGCCATGGGCGCACGCGCCGACGCGCTTAAGGATCTCGATGGTCCAGGTAAATCGACCCTGGCGCAACATATTTCGTAACCCCAGTAAGCTGGAAGAGATGTCTACCGAGTTCATGAGCCAACCGACACTCGAGGGGCCAACGCTCACCCTCCGTCCGTTGGAAGAAGACGACCTTGAGCCGCTGCACCGCGCCGCCAGCGACCCGCTGATCTGGGCGCAACACCCGAGCTCAGACCGTCACGAGCGGACGGTGTTCGAGAAGTGGTTCGCGGAAGCTCTGGCGGCGAAATCCCTTGTCATCATCGATCACTCGACGGGGGAGATGATCGGGTCTTCCCGTTTCTACGAGTGGGATCCGAACAAGCGTGAGGTCGCGATCGGCTATACCTTTATCACCCGCGAGTACTGGGGTGGCACGGTCAACGCCGAACTGAAGACCCTCATGCTGGATTACGCGTTCATCAACGCCGACCTGGTGTGGTTCCACGTGGGTGCAACCAACCTTCGGTCTCAGAAGGCGCTCGCCAAGATCGGTGCTCACGAGCATCATCGGCAAAAGCGGGTAGGCAGCAACGACGTGCCGGAGGACTACGTGTACTTCACCATCACCGCCGCTGACTGGCGCGAAGCGTCCGACTGAGCGCCGCGCTCATCGTTGCCTGGGTCAGCGCGGAGCCGGGTCCTCGTCGACCTCGGACGTCGTACGAAACTCGTCCTGCTCGGCCCGTTTGGCTGCCTCGCGCATCTCGAAGGCATCGGTGGCGATCTCGCCGATCTGCCTCGTGACGTCACCGACCGCCCCCGTGATGATCTTGGCGATCTCCCCGATGTGCTCGGCGGTCGAGGACACAACCTCCTGCGCGAGGTCCTTATTGCGTTCGAACTTGCTCACCACGTCGCCTAACTTACGCTTCGACCGAGCTTTCGCGCTCGTCGACGACGATCACGGGGTCGAACTCCTCGGTGTGCAGCCGGTCGGCCAGGCCGCGCCCGGTGTAGAGCTCGGTGACCGCCTTATGCAGTGCCGGCGGTCCGCACAAGAAGGTCTGCGCGTCCGCGTACCAGGGCGCGATGGCCTCGAGCTGACCGGCGCTGAAGTGGCTGCCCCCGGCGCGGGTGTACTCGATGTGCGCCGTCACCGACGGAACCTCGCCCAATGCGGCCAGTTCACCGGCATACGCGTTGTCCGCGGGTGTCGGGGCGTAGTAGAGCACCGCGAGCTGGCCGGGGTACCCGTCCCCGACGAGCGTTCTCGCCATTGAGAGAACGGGTGTAATCCCGCTTCCGGCGGCGATCAGCACGGTCCGAATGGGACGCGGCGCGGGGAGCGTGAACGTCCCTGCGGCCTGAGTGAGGGTGTAGAGGTCGCCAACCGCGGCGTGCTTGTACAGGTAGTTGGACACCAACCCGTCGGGGCGGCGCGCGATGGTGAGCTCGATGATCTCGCGGCCGGTATCGGCGCAGGACGGCGAGAAGCGTCGGACATGCGGGATGCCGTCGATCGCGACGCTCAATTGTACGAACTGACCTGCGTGGAAGCCCTGGAACTGGCGAGTGGTACGCAGGGTCAGGGTGACCGAGCCGGTGGTGCGACGCTGTACCCGGATGACCCGGGCACTGGCCTCTTCCCCGGTGATCTTCGGGTCAACCAGGTCGAGGTGCCGGTCGACGGAGTGTGGGGTGAGGGCGGACGAGACTAGCCGGCCCAATGAGGACTCCGGGGTCAGGATGCGTCGGGTGACTTTAGTTATAAATGTCATTCGAACTCCCTCCTTAAGTTAACGAATGTACACTCAAATTGTGAACGATGACGCCCCCGTTAAGTCAAGCCGCAATCGCCGTGTCGGTTATCGCAGCGTTAAGGTGGCCGCTATGGCCAGTCGTCATGGGCAGGGACCTCACGTTGCCGTCTCGGTGCGTGGTGCCTCGGTGCGGCGTGACTCGGTCCGGGGCGAGCAGAAGCTGCGCACCCGCACCTCGTTGATGGAGGCGGCTCTCGAACTCTCGCGCACACAGGGGTTCTCGGGATTGAGCCTGCGTGATGTGGCCCGCGGTGCGGGAATTTCGCCGACCGCGTTCTACCGGCATTTCTCTTCGCTCGATGATCTGGGCGTGGCGCTGGCCGAAGAAGGCATGCGCATCGCCCGGGGGATCGCTAGGGAAGTACGTCGGCGTGAACCGGCGACGGTGTCCGAGGCCATGAACATCCTCGCTGAACAGGTGCGGGAAAACCCTGATCAGCTTCGATTCGTCGTCACCGAGCGCTACACCGCACCCACCGAGGTGCGGCGTGCGGTGAGTATCGAGATGCGGTTGTTGGCTGGAGAGTTGGCCATCGATCTGGCACGTCGCGATCAGATGCGCCTGTGGGATTCGGCCGACCTCACCACCGCGGCGAATCTCCTTTTGTCGATCGCCGCCAACGCGGTAGCGGAACTGGTGCAGCCCGACACCGACACCGGTGAGGTGGTTGACGGCGCTACCAGCGCGCTGACGATGGTGTTCGTCGGTCTACAGAACTGGCGGTCCAGCTAGCTGGTGGCTTCGCTAGTCGCGACGCTCCGATTCGCCCAGGCGCTGATGTAGCCGGTCGCGGATTTCCTCGACGGTGTACGCCTGACGTCGGCGTTGATCGCGGACGACCAGCACGCCTCCCGCCGCCACCCCGACGGCCCCTGCGAGCCCGAGCCACTTCCACATGTTGGCCATCGGTCCAGGCTACGGTGCCAACATGACCGAGCGCAGGAGTGCGTCGATTGAGGAAGCGCTTGATGCGACACGGACCGGCGACATTTGGGTGTTCCGCGGACGGTCGGGCCCAGATCGTCTGATCCAGACGCTGTCGAACAGTCCGGTCAACCATGTTGGCATGACGCTGACGATCGACGACCTACCGCCGCTCATGTGGCACGCCGAACTCGGCAACAAACTCACCGATGTATGGACCGGGGATAACCACCGGGGTGTGCAATTGCACGATGCGCGCGAGGCGATCGAGCGTTGGGCGCAGGTATACGGGCAGCGGTGCTGGCTTCGGCAGTTGAGCCCGCGGGTGAGCCGCGAGCAGGAGGACGCGGCGCTGCGTGTGGTGGCCCGGATGGATGGCACGCCGTTTCCTGCTACCGCACGGTTGACGGGTCGCTGGATGAGGGGCCGGCTCCCCACCGTGAGCGACTGGACACGCGGAATTCCCTTCGTGCACAAGAAGGTTCGTGAGGTGGCCGAGCGCGACAAGATGGAACACCGCCAGGCGGGGTTGGAGACCGCGTTCTGCGCCGAGACGGTGGCGATCACCTACGAGGAGATGGGTCTCCTGATTACCGAGAAGCGGTCGAACTACTTCGACCCGGGATCGTTCTGGAGTGGGGACGCCCTGCCGCTAGCGCCCGGTTATGCACTGGGCAGGGAGATCGCCGTCGAGGTCTGATCTGCGTTCGCCGGCTTCACATACCGACTTCGGGTGTGGCGTGGCCGCGGATCATGTCCGCACCCGGTCCGCTCGCGTGTAGACGTTCATGCTGTCCTCTCGCAGGAACGCGACGAGGGTCATCCCGGACTGTGCCGCGAGATCAACGGCGAGCGATGACGGTGCCGAGACCGCGGCCAGGATCGGGACCCCGGCCATGGTGGCTTTCTGTGCGAGCTCGAAGGACGCCCGGCCGCTCACCAGCAGCACCGTTCCGGTCAGCGGCAGCCTGGTGTTCTCAAGTGCCCACCCAATGACCTTGTCTACCGCGTTATGCCGGCCGATGTCCTCGCGCACCACCATCATGGTGCCGTCCGTGGTGAACAGCGCCGCCGCATGTAGCCCGCCTGTGGACGCGAAAACCTTTTGTGCCGAACGAAGTTTGTCGGGTAGGCCAACCATCGTGTCCGTCTGGATTGTGGACGGGTCGTCGCCGGGGGAGAAGCGGCTAATGGTGCGCACCGCGTCCAGTGAGCCCTTGCCGCAGACGCCGCAGGACGAGGTGGTGTAGAAGTTTCTCGTCACCGCCGGGTCAGGTGCGGGAACTCCGGGAGCCAACGTGACATCCAGGACGTTGTACGTGTTCAGGCCGTCGGGGCCCTCGCCCTGGCAGTACCGCACCGTCAACAGATCGTCGCGGCCTGCGATGACGCCCTCGGTGAGTAGGAATCCTTGGGTGAGTTCGACATCCGACCCCGGGGTGCGCATGGTGACCGCCACCGCCCGCCCGTTGACCCGAATCTCCAAGGGTTCTTCAACGACGAGCGTCTCGCTACGGTCGTTGCTTCCGGCACCCTCGATGCGCGTGATCTTGCGCCTATCGGTGACCCTACCCACCGTCGCGGGCCTCAAGCCGAATCACGACTGCCTTGGACACCGGGGTGTTGGACCGCTCTGCGACGTGATCCAGGGGCACAAGCGAATTGGTCTCCGGGTAGTACGCGGCGGCGTTACCGCGCGGAGTGGAGTATGGCACCACCAGAAAGTCGTCGGCTCGCCGTTCTTGTCCCTCCCACTCGGATACCAGGTCTACCCGCGAACCCTCGGACAACCCGAATGCCGCAAGATCTTCCGGGTTGACGAAGACCACCCGCCGGCCGCCCTTGACACCGCGGTAACGATCGTCAAGGCCGTAGATGGTGGTGTTGTACTGGTCATGGCTGCGTAGCGTTTGCAGCACCAGCCGGCCCGCGGGCACCGGCACCCACTCCACCGGCGCCACTGAGAAGTTGGCCTTACCTGTGTGGGTGGGGAATTGGCGTTCGTCACGTGGCGGGTGCGGCAACGCGAATCCATCCGGTTGGCGGACCCTGGTGTTGTAATCGGTACACCCGGGTACGACCCGTGAGATGGCATCGCGGATGGTGTCGTAGTCGTCGCTGAACCGCTCCCACGGCACCGGGTGCTCGGGCCCCAGGACGGTCCGTGCCAGCTCGCAGACGATGGCGACCTCGCTGCGCAGCAGCGTGCTCGGTGGATGCAGACTGCCCCGTGACAGGTGCACTATGGACATCGAATCCTCCACAGAAACAAGCTGTTTCCCGGTTTTCTGGATGTCCCTGTCGGTGCGCCCGAGGGTCGGCAGGATGAGTGAGGTGCCGCCGTTCACCAGGTGACTGCGGTTGAGCTTGGTGGAAATCTGCACCGTCAGGGCACAATTGCTCAGCGCCGCCTCCGTGACGGCGGTGTCGGGGGTTGCCGAGGCGAAATTGCCGCCCATGCCGATGAATACCGACACCCTGCCGTCCCGCATGGCCCGGATCGCATCGACCGTGTCCAACCCGTGCTTTCGGGGGGAGGTGATGCCGAACTCGGAATCCAGTGCGGCCAGGAATTCTTCGGGCATCTGTTCCCAGATGCCCATGGTGCGGTCGCCCTGAACGTTGGAGTGGCCCCGCACGGGGCACACCCCGGCGCCCGGCTTGCCGATCATGCCGCGCATCAACAGCAGGTTGGTCGCTTCGCCGATGGTGGCCACCGCATGCCGGTGCTGGGTAAGTCCCATCGCCCAGCAGAAGATGGTGCGCTGTGATTTGGCGAGCATATCGGCGACGGTCCGCAGCTGGGGCATGTCGATACCCGTTGCCTGGGTGACGGTTTCCCAGTCGACCGTCCGCGTCCGTGCGGCCCATTCCTCGTATCCAGCGCAGTGCTCTTCGATGAACTGTCGGTCGACGATGGTGCCCGGGTTGGCGTCTTCGGCCTCCAACAGCAGCCTGCCCAAGCCGGCGAAGAGCGCCATATCGCCGCCGAGGCGGATCTGCACGAACTCGTCGGCGATGGCCACGCCGTGACCGACCACCCCGTTGACCTTCTGCGGGTCCTTGAACCGGAGCAGCCCGGCTTCGGGGAGGGGGTTGACGGCAATGATCTTGGCGCCGTTGGCTTTCGCCTTCTCCAGAACCGACAGCATGCGGGGATGGTTGGTGCCGGGGTTCTGGCCAGCGATGAGGATGACGTCGGCATGCTCGATGTCGGGTACCGAGACCGAGCCCTTGCCGATGCCGATGGAGTCGGTCAGCGCGGTGCCCGACGACTCGTGGCACATGTTCGAGCAGTCGGGCAGGTTGTTGGTTCCCAGGCTGCGGACCATCAACTGGTAGCAGAATGCTGCCTCATTACTGGTACGTCCCGAGGTGTAGAACGCCAGTCGGTCCGGGTCGGCCGCCGCGGTGATCTCGCTGGCGATGAGTGCATACGCGTCGTCCCACTCGATGGGCCGGTAGTGCGATTCGCCCGGACGCAGCACCATCGGGTGGGTGAGGCGACCTTGTTGGCTGAGCCAATATTCGGGTTGCTTACGCAGGTCCTCGACGGAGTGCTGGGCGAAGAATTCTGGGGTGACGGTGCGCGTGGTCGCCTCTTCGGCAACCGCTTTGGCCCCGTTCTCGCAGAACTCCGCGAGTTTGCGGTGCCCCGGAGTTTCGGGCCAGGCACATCCCGGGCAGTCGAAGCCGTGACGCTGATTCACCCTGGCCAGAGTGGCGACGGTACGCAGTGGTCCCATTTGTTCGATGCCGCGTTGCAGGGAAACTCCCACCGCGGTCATCCCCGCGGCGACGTCCTTCGCCCCGGTGACTGCGATATGGGGTTCCCCTGCCTCGTCGGGTTGGGGTGCGCTGCCCTGGCCAAAGCCGTCACCAACCCTCGGTATCCGGTGCCCGGTCATGGTTCTCATTCTGGACCCGCTGCGGGCGTCCCGGTGTTCCAACCCCCGATTGGTCGTCAGGTTCAGGAGCGCCAACGGGCAACCAAGCAGATGCTTGGCTGATCTTTGTGATTTGCCTCACGTCTACTCGTCGGTAGTGACGCAACGGCACTGGCCAGGCGGCAAGCATGGTCTTGACGGGTGTCAAGTTTCGGGCGCGCAGGTATGCCCCCGTCAAGGTCAGCGGTGTGAAAGTGCAATAATCGGTACCGAGAGTGACAGAAAACTCTGCTGAATGGTGGCGTACGTACCGTCACCGCCAGAGTTCGTCGTGAAAGGTAGGTCACCGGTGGGCGACGGAGCCGTGTCGGAGAAGCTGGAAAAGGTCGTCATCCGGTTTGCTGGAGACTCAGGTGACGGTATGCAGCTCACCGGAGACCGATTTACCTCCGAGGCCGCCGTCTTCGGCAATGACCTCGCCACGCAGCCGAACTATCCCGCCGAGATCCGTGCTCCACAGGGCACGCTGCCCGGCGTTTCTTCCTTCCAGATCCAGATTGCCGACTACGACATCCTCACGGCGGGCGACCGGCCCGACGTGCTGGTGGCGATGAACCCGGCGGCGCTCAAGGCCAATATCGGCGACCTGCCGCGCGGCGGCATGGTGATCGCGAACTCCGACGAGTTCACCAAGCGGAACCTGGCCAAGGTCGACTACCAGTCTGATCCGCTGGAGCACGACGACATGTCGGACTACGTGATTTATCAAGTACCGATGACCACCTTGGCGCTCGGTGCCGTCGAGTCCGCCGGAGTCTCGAAGAAAGACGGTGCGCGCACCAAGAACATGTTCGCGCTCGGGCTGCTGTCCTGGATGTACCACCGTCCGTTGGAGGGCACCGAGCAGTTCCTGCGCGAGAAGTTCGCGAAGAAGCCTGATGTGGCCGAGGCCAACATCCTGGCCTTCCGGGCCGGCTGGAACTACGGCGAGACCACCGAAGCCTTCGGAACCACCTACGAGGTGGCCAAGGCAGCGCTGCCGGCTGGTCAGTACCGGCAGGTCTCGGGTAACACGGCGCTGGCGTACGGCGTCGTGGCCGCGGGCCAGCTTGCGAAGACCCAGGTGGTACTCGGTACGTACCCGATCACCCCCGCATCGGACATCCTGCACGAGCTGAGCAAGCTCAAGAACTTCGGTGTGCTGTCGTTCCAGGCCGAGGACGAAATTGCCGGAATCGGTGCGGCCCTTGGTGCCTCGTTCGGTGGCGCCCTCGGTGTCACCAGCACCTCCGGTCCCGGCGTTGCGCTCAAGAGCGAGGCCGTGGGTCTGGCGGTCATGACCGAACTGCCACTGTTGGTGATCGACGTGCAGCGTGGTGGCCCGTCCACGGGACTGCCCACCAAGACCGAGCAGGCCGACCTGTTGCAGGCCCTCTACGGCCGCAACGGCGAATCACCCATCGCGGTGCTGGCCCCGCGTTCGCCTTCGGACTGCTTCGACATCGCCGTCGAGGCGGTGCGCATCGCGCTCACGTACCGGACCCCGGTGATGATCCTGTCCGACGGAGCGATCGCCAACGGTTCTGAGCCATGGGCCATCCCGGATATTGCGAGCTATCCGGCGATCGAGCACACGTTCGCCACACCGGATGAGGACTTCGCGCCCTATAACCGCGACCCGGAGACGCTGGCACGCCAGTTCGCCGTGCCCGGTACCCCCGGGCTAGAGCACCGTATCGGCGGTCTAGAGAAGGCCAACGGCTCGGGCAACATCTCCTACGATCCGGCCAACCACGACCTCATGGTGCGGCTGCGTCAGCTCAAGATTGACGGAATCACGGTGCCGGACTTGGAGGTTGACGATCCATCCGGTGACGCCCAATTGCTGATGATCGGATGGGGCAGCTCGTACGGCCCCATCGGTGAGGCATGCCGGCGTGCTCGCCGCAAGGGCCTCAAGGTGGCTCACGCCCATCTGCGTCATCTCAATCCGTTCCCGAACAACCTGGGCGAGGTGCTGCGTAAGTACCCGAAGGTCGTTGCGCCGGAAATGAACCTGGGTCAGCTGTCACTGCTACTGCGTGGCAAGTTCCTGGTGGACGTGCAATCGGTGACGAAGGTGCAGGGCATGGCCTTCCTCGCCGACGAGGTCGAAGAAATCATCGATGCGGCCCTGGACGGGTCGCTCGCCGAAAAGGAAAGCCAGAAGGCCGTTCTCGCACGCGAGTCTGCGGTGGCCATAGGGGATCGAGCATGACCGACGTTTTGAACGAAACCAGCGAGGTCAGTGGTCTGGCCGGTACCGATCTGGGGCTGACTGCGAATGCATTGGTGCCCACCACCGATCAGGAGCAGAAGTCGAAGGACTTCACCTCCGACCAAGAGGTGCGCTGGTGCCCCGGTTGCGGTGACTACGTCATCCTCAACACCATCCGCGGCTTCCTGCCCGAGCTCGGCCTCAAGCGCGAGAACATCGTGTTCATCAGCGGTATCGGCTGCTCCAGCCGTTTCCCGTACTACCTGGACACCTACGGCATGCACTCGATTCACGGGCGTGCTCCGGCCATTGCGACAGGCCTGGCGCTGGCCCGCGAGGACCTGTCGGTATGGGTGGTGACCGGTGACGGTGACGCGCTGTCCATCGGCGGCAACCACTTGATCCACACGCTGCGCCGCAACGTGAACCTGACGATCCTGCTGTTCAATAACCGGATCTACGGCCTCACCAAGGGGCAGTACTCGCCGACTTCGGAGACCGGCAAGGTCACTAAGTCGACGCCGATGGGATCGCTGGACTACCCGTTCAACCCGGTGTCGCTGGCGCTCGGCGCCGAGGCGACGTTCATCGGACGCGCCCTGGACTCGGACAAGAAGGGTCTGTCGGAGGTGTTGCGTGCCGCGGCAGCGCACCGTGGTTCGGCGCTTGTCGAGATCCTGCAGGACTGCCCGATCTTCAACGACGGATCATTTGATCTGTTGCGCAAGGACGGGGCCGAGCAGCGCGTTATCAATGTGCACCACGGCGAGCCGATCACCTTCGGCGCCGAGGGTGAACTCTGCGTCATCCGTTCCGGTTTCGGCCTTGAGGTGGCCAAGACCGCCGACGTGAAGGCCGAGGACATCGTGGTGCACGACGCGCATACGGATGATCCGGCCTACGCCTTCGCCTTGTCCCGGTTGTCCGAGCAGAACCTTGAGCACACCGTCATGGGCGTGTTCCGCAGCGTGCAGCGGCCGAGCTATGACGACCTCGCACGCGAGCAGGTGGCCGCCGCCAAGGCTGCCAAGCCTGGCGACACGGCCGCATTGCAGGCGCTGTTGACTGGTCGCGACACCTGGACTGTCGGCTAGTTCGACGGTAAATCCGTTCGGCGGCTGGGTTTTCCGCCGCGTGGTGCTTAGTCGCTTTGCTCATGCGTCGAGTGTGAGCGATGGGGCGTGAAAAGTCTCGAGTGTGAGCGCCGGTGCGCACACTCGGCGTGTGGTGCGGTTCGCCGTGAATCCGAATTCGTTGACACCCCATGCCTTTCGGGTGACCCCATCGCGCATTCGAAGCGCTGGTATTCAATTCTCCTTTCCTTTTCATTCCATTCTGTGGCAATTGGCAAACTCTGATGCTTGTGATGCCAATGTGATTAGAGTTAATTTGTCAATTAGCCACGCCGCATGTTGTTGAAGTTTCTACCGTGACCAGTGTGATTTGCTGATTCGTGGTGTGGGTCACAATATTGCCGTGATCTGACTCACTAGTGCCAGGTAGACGGCACTCTAAGAGATCCTGAGAATTTCGTAAGTGACCTGGGGTTAGTCGCTGGAGATTCACTCCGTGATTGTTTCGTGATTGGTTTGGTATCTGCGTGTCGCAGGGTGACTTTCGCTGGGGCCTTCCGTACCGTCCCTCAGGTCAACAAAGCGGAGCAAAACTCCGCACCGTGAACCCCGTGTGTAAATGGGACCAGGAAGGCCGCTAGGCAGTCCTTGGCAGCCGGCGAGAGTACGAGCCGGTGGGGCAGCAGCCGCCTCCCTTGTCGCGCCCGACCGAGACGGCGCGATCCGACCAACTGTGTCCACCTCTCACGAGGTGTGTCCAAACCCGCCGCGGTATCCGCAAGCGGGTGGTGTTCGGTGCGTACCCGGCGAGAGGAAAGACATGAATTACATCCGCAAAACGCTCACCACAGCGGCCATCACCGGCGCGCTCGTCGCGGCTCCGATGGCACTGGCTGGAACAGCGAGTGCGGATCCGGTCAACTGGGATGCCATCGCCAACTGCGAGTCCGGTGGCAACTGGGGTATCAACACCGGAAACGGCTATTACGGCGGCCTGCAGTTCAACATGGGCACCTGGCGTGCCAACGGCGGCGCCGGCTCCCCGCACCTCGCCTCGCGCGAGGAGCAGATCCGGGTTGCCGAGAACGTGCTGAACCGTCAGGGAATCGGCGCGTGGCCCGTCTGCGGACGGCGCGGCTAGCCGCAGAACCACCTCAACAGCCGCGGACACCAATCAAGGTGTCCGCGGCTGTTGGCGTCTGTGCGTACCTTTCTGTCTATGGATCAACTCGCGGCCGTGGTGCTCACCGGGGGAGGCTCACGCCGCATGGGTCGCGACAAGGCGACCATCCGCTGGGGTGGGGCCACCCTGGCCCAACGCACCGTGCGGACGGTGGGCTCACGCTGTGCACCGGTGATCGTGGTGCGCGCCCCGCACCAGGACATCGGAGATCTGGAAGTGGTCGCCATCGAGGACCCGCAGCCGGGGCAGGGGCCGCTGGTCGCGATGGGGCAGGGCTTGCGGGTCGCCGCGGAACGGGGAGCGCGCAGGGCCTTTGTCTGTGCCGTCGACATGCCCTTGCTCGCCCCGGCGCTCATCGATGAACTCGCAACTGGTGGCGGTCGGATCACGCTTGCCGCGGCCGGCGGCCGGGATCATTACCTGGCGGCCATCTATGACGTAGGCCTATGCGACATCATTGATGAGTTAACCGCTTCCGGGGAACGCCGGCTCGGCGTGCTTCTCGACAGCGTTGATGTGCAACGAATTTCGATATCCAACCCCAACTGGGTCGTCAACGTGAACACGGAAGCGGACCTGGCCGCGCTGCCACCTCTACCCTGACAGGCGTGTCGCATTCGCATACCCATTCCCACGTGATGCCGACGGGGCCCGCTCCCTTCGGTTCCACCGCCGCACGGCTCGTGGTTGGACTGCTCGCCGCGATGGGGATCGCGGTCCTTGTCGGGCTCGTGGCATTGTGGCCTGAGCATCGCACCGTGGACATTCCGTTGCCCTATCAGAATTCCCACGGCGGCGCCGTCACCACCGAGTCGGGCCAGGTGATGTCGACGCGTATCGGCGAGTGCGGCAGCCTGTCCACCGGGCAGGTGCTCACTGCGGACCCCGTTCCGGGGCAGACGCCGGAGTCGAGCTGTGCCCTCGACGTCATAGCCATCAGCTCCGGACCGAACTCGGGTGCCAAGACTCAGCTGGAGTTCACCGCAGGTGGTGGGCAGCCGACTCTCACTGCCGGAGAACATATCCGGATCACTCGGCAGGTTGACGCGCAAGGCGCCACCACCTACAGCTTCTACGACTACGAACGCACCTGGCCGCTGGCTGCCGTTGCCGCGGCCTTTGCGATCGTCATCTGCCTAGTGGCGCGCTGGCGTGGATTGCGAGCGTTGGTGGGCATCGTGGTGGCATTCCTGGTGCTGGCCGTGTTCCTGCTTCCCGCGTTGCGTGACGGCGGTCCCGCGTTACCGCTGGCCCTGGTGGCGTCGGGGCTGATCCTGTTCGTCGTCATCTACCTCGCGCACGGAGTGAGCATGCGCACCAGCGCGGCACTGCTGGGCACCCTCGCGGCGATGTTGTTCGCGGCGGGACTTTCCTGGGCCGTCATCGAATTGACGCATCTGACCGGCCTGTCCGACGAGCAGAACAATGAAGTCGCCGCCTACATGGGTGGGGTGTCCATCTCTGGGTTGCTACTCGCCGGGTTCATCATCGGTTCGCTTGGCGTGCTCAACGACGTGACCGTCACCCAGGCCTCGACGGTCTTTGAACTGGCAGAGCTCGGCGATGGTTCCACCCGTCGGGACGTGTTCCTTGGCGCTATGCGGGTCGGACGTGATCACATCGCCAGCACCGTCTACACGCTGGTGCTGGCGTATGCCGGGAACTCCCTGCCGCTGCTGCTGCTGTTCAGCGTCGCGAATCGCTCCCTGGGCGATGTGCTGACGAGCGAGGGCGTGGCGATCGAGATCGCCAGATCAGCGGTCGGTGGCATTGCCCTGGTGCTGTCGGTTCCGTTGACGACTGCGATCGCGGCAGCCTTGGCGACGCCGGGCAAGGCGGCCTAACCGAACGCGCAGAACTCGTTTCCGTCTGGGTCGACGAGCACGGTCCAGCGGATATCGGTGTCGGGGCCGCGCAGTGCACGGGCTCCGTCATGCACCAGCTCGGCGGCGTCGGCCCGCACATCCCAATGCCAGCGGTTCTTCACCACGCGTTGGTCGGGAACGGGCACGAACTTCCAGATCAGATCGCCCCATCCGGCGCCACCATGCAGCCACCGCAGCTCCCCATTGGAGCCGGGTGTCAGCGTGCCGCCAACGAGACCATGCCACCATTGGGCGATCTCGACGGGTTTGTCGCTATCGGTGCATACTGCGAAGAGGCGTGCGGGCGTATCGCTTTCAAGGTCCGGATCGAGAAATGCGCAGAACTCGTTGCCTTCGACATCGGCCATCAGGACCCATTCCGGTTCGTCTGCGAGCGCCGTTGCGCCCAGCGCGGTGAGGTCCTCGACGGCGCGTGCATACACATCGAAATGCACGCGGTTCTTGACGGCCTTGGGCTCCGGGACGCGATTGATCCAGATGTCCACGTCTTTGCCGCGCCGGATCAGCGCCTCGCCGGCCTCGTCGATATCGACCTCCCCGCCGATGGCGGCGGCCCAGAACTTGGCGACGGGCACGGGCAGCGTCGCGTCGATGCAGAAGTCCTTGAGGCTGGCGCTGGGCATAGGCGAATCCTATGGGCGGCCGAAGGGCCTCGCCGATTTCTCGACTGTTGTGCATGCGTCATATCCGGCGATGCCCTGTAATTGCCGCCAGAACAACGATGCGGGGATCCGCCCCGATGCCTTCAGCAGCAGGCCGCTCAACCCCGCGGGCCGCGCGTACGTCGCGTGACCGATCTGGCGGCTTCGGTTGACCACCGCGCGGGTGCGGGACCTTCGCCGGCGCGCATACTCGCGGAAAGCGCTTGGTAGAGAAGACCGCCCAGAGATCTGAGATACCGCCGCGCCGAGTACCGCGGCGTCTTCAAGGGATTGGCACCCGCCCTGGCCTAGGTGTGGGCGCATGGGGTGCGCCGCATCGCCCACCAGGACCACTCGCCCGCCGGTGACCCGGCGCAGACGTCCCCGGTCGAAGATGTCGCCGCGCAGCACCAGCGACTCGTCGCTCTGGCTCAGCAGGTGGGGGATGGGGTCGGCCCATGAGCTGAATTTCCGTGCCAGGTAGGCGATTTCGCCGTCGGCGGCACGTTGTGCCTCAAGCGATCGCTCACCGGCGAACCAGTAGGTGCGACCGCCGGACATCGGCAAGTGTCCGAACTCGAGACCCGGTCCCACGGTGAGTCCCGCCAGCTCCGCGGGTACCTCGATATCGGCGATTCCCCGCCAGGCGGTGTATCCGGAGTACCGGAACGCGAGCGGCCCGTTGAGATACTGCGCCGCGAGTGATCCGATCCCGTCCGCACCGATGACCGCGGATGCGGTGAGTGACTCGCCGTCGGCCAGCTCCACGGAAGTCCCATGCAGCCCGTCTCGAACGCTGGTCACTCGGGCCCCGTAGCGGACGGTTCCCGGCCTGAGTCGGCTCGCCAGAATCGCGAGGAGTTGATTGCGTTCGGTCACGGCGACGGGCTCGCCGATCGCCCTGGTGAGCTCGCCGCGGGGAGGCTCTCGCAGGATTCGACCGTCCTGCCAGCGCAGCATGCCGGCCTCCACTCGCGCACTCGCATCACGCACGTCGGCGCCGACGCCTAGGGCATCGCAGGCCGCTAAAGCGTTGGGCCACAAGGTAATCGCATAGCCAGCGGAAGTGCCGTCTCGATCATCGAGTACCACGACGTCCCGACCGGACTGCTGTAACGCGACTGCGGTGGCAAGGCCGGCGATCCCGGCGCCAACCACGACGATGTGGTCGCTCATAGCTCGAACGGTATGGGTGGACCCCACAGGGGTAAAGGGTCTGGGTCTGTGATGTTCGGCATTCGTTTACTCGGGACTGATCTGCTTGGCTAAGGTTCACCAAACCAGACATCTCTAGGAGGAGACCCATGGCCACTCTCGATGAGCTACTCAGCGAGATTCCGACCGATCAGATCGCCGCGCAGCTCGGTGTGGACAACGAGACCGCCGACAAGGCGATCAAATCCGTGGTTCCGCTGCTGGTAGGCGGCCTGCAGGCCAACGCCGACGACCCGGACAAGGCCGCCGATGTGCAGGCCAACGTCAATGGAGCCGACCAGGTCTCCGGTGACGCCGTGGTGGCATCGCTGTTCGGCGACAACACCGCCGATGACGTGGCAGTCAAGCTGTCCGGCGCCGGAGCCGGCAACAGCGACCTGATCAAGCAGCTGCTGCCGATCCTGGCTCCCATCGTGCTGGCCTTCGTCGCCAAGAAGCTCACCGGCGGCGGTGCACAGGCCGCACCCGCTGAGGCGCCCGCGGCCAGCGGCGGCGGCATCGGCGACATCCTGGGCAACATCCTCGGCAGTGCCGTTGGCGGCGGAGCGGCCCAGGGAGGCAACAACCCGCTCGGCAGCATCCTGGGCAGCGTGCTCGGCAGCAAGGGCGGAAGCGACGCGCTCGGCAGCATCCTCGGCGGGCTGCTCGGCGGCAAGAAGTAACCACGCAACAGCACACGGAACCACCCGGAGCCTTACGGCCCGGGTGGTTCCGTCGTGTGATGGCCCGTCCACCCGGATGGATTCTGCTGGGGGCCGCCGTGTTGGTGTGCGGTGCCGCTCTGTGGGGAGCCTCCTATCCGGGTGGTGACTTCCTGCTCTTGATACTGGTGGGCTACCTGGTGGCGGCGATCGCGATCGTGTGGGTACTGCGCACGTTTTCCCACCTACGCCATGCGGGCATCCGGTCATGGGCTCGATACGACCGCATGGCGTCGGGTGGTGGCGGTCCCCATCGTCATGGCGATCACGATGCTGGTTGTCGGTTTCGAGGTTCCGATGCGTGTGCGCTTTGAACAGGCGCGCGGCGACTTCGAGGGTGTCGTTAGGGCCATCAACGAGGGCGTGGGTACGCCCACTCGTCGGCAGCTGGCACGTATTCAGCGCCGATATGTTCTGAGCCGCTCGGCGCGCGAAAATGCCCGTGGGAAAAGGGCGTGACCGGCAACCCTAGAATCTGATGGGTGACCCAAAGCCCTGACACGAACGCCGCCAGCTCCCTGCCCACCTCGTGGGACCCGGGAGCGGTAGAGGCGGACCTCTACCAGGGCTGGGTCGATGCCGGATATTTCACGGCCGACCCCACCAGTGACAAGCCCGGCTACTCGATCGTGTTGCCACCCCCCAACGTCACCGGCAGCCTGCACATGGGGCACGCGCTCGACCACACGCTCATGGACGCGCTGACCCGCCGCAAACGCATGCAGGGCTATGAGGTGCTGTGGCTGCCGGGTATGGACCACGCAGGCATTGCCACCCAGTCCGTGGTGGAGAAGCAGCTCGCCGCCGACGGCAAGACCAAAGAGGACTTCGGCCGTGAGCTGTTCATCGAGAAGGTGTGGGACTGGAAGCGTGAGTCCGGCGGCACCATCGGCGGCCAGATGCGGCGGCTCGGCGACGGTGTCGACTGGAGCCGCGACCGGTTCACCATGGACGAGGGCCTGTCCCGTGCGGTGCGCACCATCTTCAAGAAGCTGTTTGACGCCGGACTGATCTACCGCGCCGAACGGCTGGTCAACTGGTCACCCGAGCTGAAGACCGCCATCTCCGACCTGGAGGTGAAATACGAAGAGGTCGAGGGCGAACTGGTCTCCTTCCGGTACGGCTCCCTCAACGACAGCGAGCCGCACCTGGTGGTGGCCACCACGCGGCTGGAGACGATGCTGGGGGACACCGCCATCGCGGTGCACCCCGACGATGAGCGGTACCGGCATCTGATTGGCACCGAGCTGCCGCATCCATTCCAGGACCGCAGCATCCCTATCGTCGCCGACACCCACGTCGACCCCGAATTCGGCACCGGTGCCGTCAAGGTCACCCCCGCACACGATCCCAACGACTTCGAGATCGGACTGCGGCACGGCCTGTCGATGCCGACGATCATGGACATCCACGGCCGGATCTGCGACAGCGGAACGCAATTCGACGGTATGGACCGGTTCGAGGCGCGGGTCAAGGTCCGCGAGGCGCTGGCCGAACAGGGCCGCATCGTCGCCGAGAAGCGCCCGTACCTGCACAGCGTCGGACACTCGGAGCGCTCCGGGGAGGCCATCGAGCCGCGTCTGTCCCTGCAGTGGTGGGTCAAGGTCGAGTCGTTGGCCAAGGCCGCCGGTGATGCGGTTCGCAGCGGTGACACCGTGATTCACCCGGCCAGCCTGGAACCGCGCTGGTTCGCCTGGGTGGACGATATGCATGACTGGTGTATTTCCCGTCAGCTGTGGTGGGGCCATCGCATCCCGATCTGGCATGGTCCGAACGGCGAGATCGTCTGTTTGGGGCCCGACGAGACCGCACCCGAGGGCTACGAGCAGGACCCGGATGTGCTGGACACCTGGTTCTCCTCGGCGCTGTGGCCGTTCTCCACCATGGGTTGGCCCGAGGCCAGCCCGGAGCTGGAGAAGTTCTATCCCACAAGCGTTCTCGTCACCGGATACGACATCCTGTTCTTCTGGGTGGCGCGCATGATGATGTTCGGCACCTTTGTGGCCGGGGATCCGGCACTGGGCGATGCCCGCGTCCCATTCCAGAACGTCTTCCTACACGGCCTGATCCGCGATCAATTCGGTCAGAAGATGAGCAAGTCCAAGGGCAACGGTATTGACCCGCTGGATTGGGTGGAAGGTTTCGGCGCCGACGCGCTGCGCTTCACCCTGGCCCGGGGTGCCAGCCCCGGCGGTGATCTGTCCGTCGGGGAGGACGCCGCGCGCGCTTCACGCAACTTCACCACGAAGTTGTTCAACGCCACGCGTTTTGCGCTGATGAACGGTGCCGCGCTGGGGGCGCTGCCCGCCGCAGACGAGCTCACCGATGCCGATCGGTGGATCCTGGGGCGCCTGGAACAGGTGCGGGTCGAGGTGGACAGGGCGCTGGATCGCTACGAGTTCAGTGTGGCCTGCGAGGCGCTGTACCACTTCGCGTGGGACGAGTTCTGTGACTGGTACCTGGAATTGGCGAAGGTCCAAATGGCCGACCGCCCCGACGGCACCCGCGTGGTGCTCGCGACGGTGCTGGACACGCTGTTGCGGCTGCTGCACCCGGTGATCCCCTTTGTCACCGAGGTGCTCTGGAAGACCGTCACTGGCCAGGAGTCAGTGGTAATCGCGGCATGGCCGACAGACTCCGGCGTGGAGCTGGATAGCGTTGCCACACAGCGCATTGCCGATATGCAGAAGCTGGTGACCGAGGTTCGGCGGTTCCGCAGCGACCAGGGGCTTGGTGACCGGCAGAAGGTTGCGGCGCGTCTTGCCGGAGTCTCGGAGGCCGGATTGGACGGGCAGCTGGCCGCGGTGACCTCGCTGGCCTGGCTGACGCCGGCCGAGGACGGGTTCAGCCCGACGGCATCGGTCGAGGTGCGGCTGTCCGGCTCCACCGTCACTGTCGAGGTGGATACCTCCGGCACCGTTGACGTCGAAGCCGAGCGCCGCCGACTGGAGAAGGATCTGGCCGCGGCTCGCAAGGAACTCGACGGCACCACAAGCAAACTGGGCAATGACGCGTTCCTGGCCAAGGCGCCCGACGCGGTCGTCGACAAGATCCGCGCCCGCCAGCAGGTGGCTTCCGAAGAGGTCGAGCGGATCACCGCCCGTTTGGCGGGGCTGCGATGACGGAGCTGCCCGAGTTCTCCGAACCCTCACCCGACGAGATTGCGGCCCTGCTGCAGGTCGAGTACCTGCTTGACCAGCGGTGGCCGGAAACCAAGATCGAGCCGTCGACCGACCGCATTGTCGCGCTGATGGAGCTACTGGGTTCACCGCAGCTCGCCTATCCATCGATCCACGTTGCCGGGACCAACGGCAAGACCTCGGTGACGCGGATGATTGATGCGCTCTTGGTCGCGATGCACCGGCGCACGGGCCGCGCTACCAGCCCGCACCTGCAGTCCGCGGTCGAGCGCATTGCCATTGACGGACAACCGATCTCACCGGCGCAGTACGTGGAGACGTACGCCGAGATGGAACCGTTCGTGGAAATGGTCGACAGGCAGTCGCAGGAGCAGGGCGGGCCGGCGATGAGCAAGTTTGAGGTGCTCACCGCCATGACCTTCGTCGCGTTCGCGGACGCCCCTGTTGATATCGCCGTGGTGGAGGTCGGGCTCGGTGGGCGCTGGGACGCCACGAACATCATCGACGCTCCGGTTGCCGTCATCACCCCGATCGGTATCGACCACGTCGAATTCCTGGGATCGGACGTAGCGACGATCGCCTCGGAAAAGGCCGGAATCATCAAGCGGCACAAGCTCGACGCTATGACCGGCGAAGCCGGTGCCGACACGGTGGCCGTGATTGCGCAGCAGACCCCCGAGGCCATGGAGGTGCTGCTGCGCCAGACCGTGGAAGCGGATGCTGCGGTGGCCCGGGAAGGCTCGGAGTTCTCGGTGGTGTCCCGGCAGGTGGCCGTCGGTGGACAGATGCTCGAACTGCAGGGTCTTGGCGGGGTGTACTCGGATATCTTCCTGCCCCTGCACGGCGAGCATCAGGCGCATAACGCGGCGGTCGCGTTGGCGGCGGTGGAGGCGTTCTTCGGCGCGGGCGCCGAGCGTCAGCTCGATATCGATGCCGTGCGAGCGGGTTTCGCATCGGTGATCGTGCCGGGACGGTTGGAGCGCGTGCGCAGCGCGCCCGCGGTCTTTCTGGACGCCGCCCACAATCCGCACGGTGCGGCGGCCTTGGCCGACACTCTGCAATCGGAATTCGACTTCCGGAGTCTGGTCGGCGTCATCAGTGTGATGGCCGATAAGGACGTCACCGGAATTCTTGCCGCGCTCGAACCGGCCTTCGACCAGATCGTGGTGACGCACAACGGTTCTCGGCGCGCCATGGATGTGGAAGAACTGGCTGCGCTGTCGATTGAAATCTTTGGCGAAGACCGCGTTGTCGTCGCACCCACATTGCTTGACGCCGTGGAAACCGCCACCGCGATGGTGGAGGAAGCGGCCGAAGATGGGGGAGCGGACGGCTTTTCGGGTACCGGCATTGTCATCACCGGATCGGTTGTCACCGCGGGCGCCGCGCGGACGCTGTTCGGAAAGGATCCACAGTGAGCAATCCAGAGGGTGGAACGCCACCGCCTGATCCGTGGCGCAGTTTCCGCGGGGTAATGGCGGGCACGCTGATCCTGGAGTCGATTGTGGTGCTCCTGGCCGTCCCGGTGGTCAAGATGGTCGGCGGCGGGCTGACACCGTTTTCGCTGACCTACCTCGTCGCGGTCGCCGTGGCCATGATCCTGCTGTGCGGTATGCAGGGTCGGCCCTGGGCGCTGCAGGCCAACTTGGCGCTGCAGGTGGTCCTGGTCGCGGGATTCTTCGTCCACGCCGCCATCGGCTTCGTCGGGCTACTTTTCCTTGGCGTCTGGCTGTTGATTTGGTACATGCGCAACCAGGTCCGCGACCGTCAACGGCGGGGCGAGCTGCCTGGAGCCGCGGGGCCGGCGACATCCAAGCCGGGTCAGCAGACACCCCCTACCGACCAGTAGGCTGTCGCCCGTGACTGAGCGGACGCTGGTTTTGATCAAGCCCGATGGTGTGCGGCGGGGACTTGTCGGTGAGGTGCTGAACCGGATTGAGCGCAAGGGCCTGACGTTGGTCGCCCTCGAGCTTAAGAACGTCAGCGAGTCGCTGGCCCGGGCGCATTACGCGGAGCATGAGGACAAGCCGTTCTTCGGCTCGCTGCTCGACTTCATCACCTCCGGACCTGTGGTGGCGGCCGTACTGGAGGGGCCGCGTGCCATCCCCGCGTTCCGCCAGATCGCCGGCGGCACCGACCCGGTGGAGAAGGCTGCGACCGGCAGCATCCGTGGCGACTTCGCTTTGGAGACCCAGGAAAACCTGGTGCACGGATCCGACTCGCCCGAGTCGGCAGCGCGGGAGATCGCGCTCTGGTTTCCCGCCCTCTGACCCAATCCCTCTGAACTGAATCCGCGAGTGTGCGGTTTGCGTCGGTTTCCCACGAAATCTCGACGTAAATCGCACACTCGTTTGGGTTTGTGACCATGCGGATCGCGCGGGTTGACGGCCTGGTGCCCGTCGTCTGATTCGTATGGGATACTGAGTGTGGGCCACGGCACTTCAACCCCACTAGGGGCTGGCCGGAAGCCCGAATGACGGCACGGCGAGCGCGACTGCCAGCATAATCGGCATTGCAGCACGTCAAGCCATCATTCCAGCCAGGCACTGAGTGGGTTCGCAGTTGCGGATCGCTTGGAGCGAGACCACACAAACCCGGACCTAGCCCGGGTACATAGAGAGAAAGCCCTCGCGTGGCCGCGTCGAATGACGCGCCCGGGGGCTTAGGAGAATAAGTGGCCAACCATGAGCTACCAGAAGACCCCAACACCAGCACTCCCGAAGCGGACCACGCCGCGCTTGCACCGGATACCCCGCCAGTTCCTGCTGAGCAGGGAGAACTGCCCGAGAAGCTGAGGGTGCACTCCCTCGCGCGCGTTCTCGGGACATCCACCCGCCGCGTGCTCGACGCGCTGTCCAAGCTGGATGGGCGCGCCCGCAGCCCCCATTCGAACGTCGACAAGCAGGACGCCGCCAAGGTGCGTGAGGCGCTCGCCGATGAGGCGGAACAAGCCCCACTGGAATTGGCCCCGGCAGCGACCGCGGAACCGGCCCAGATCGTGGCCGAAGACCCCGACAACCCACCCACCGCGCCGATCCTTGTTGCAGAGTCGACGACCATCGACGCCGCGGCGGTGCCGGCACCGGTAACGGCAGGACCAGCCGCATACGACTACGGTCCGCTCTTCGTGGCGCCGCAGGCTCCCGAGCCGCAGGAACGCCCCGCGCCTATCCGTGAAGAGCTTCGCGAGGACAGTAACGAAAACACCGACGAGGACGCCGCCGACGCAGACGGGGACGATTCCGACGCTGATGGCGACGATGACCGTCCGACCCGCCGCAGGCGGCGGGGACGCCGTGGCCGTGGTCGCGGTCGCGGCGAGCAAGGCGGTGCCGACGGGTCAGAGGAATCTGATGAAGCCGCAGTCGAGGGCGCCGAATCTTCCGACGGTGACGACTCGGCCGAGAAGACCGATGCTGACGCCGCGTCATCCGACGGCGACGAGTCAAGCGACGAGGATGGCGACACGCCCGAGGGCGCTAGCCGCCGTCGCCGCCGTCGTCGCCGTCGCAAGGCCGGAAGCGGTGATGACGGTGACGTGGCGTCGGAGGACGATCCGCCGAACACCGTCGTGCACGAGCGCAAACCGCGTGCCGCCAAGAGTGACGAAATTCAGGGCATCTCCGGGTCGACCCGTCTGGAGGCCAAGCGCCAGCGCCGCCGCGACGGACGCGACGCCGGTCGGCGCCGCCCACCGATCCTGACCGAGGCAGAGTTTCTGGCCCGGCGTGAGGCAGTCGACCGCGTGATGGTGGTGCGGGACAAGACCCGCACCGAGCCGCCACATGAAGGTGCTCGGTACACCCAGATCGCCGTCCTGGAGGACGGGGTGCTCGTCGAGCATTTCGTGACCTCGGCGGCCTCGGCCTCCCTGGTAGGGAACATTTACCTCGGCGTCGTGCAGAACGTGTTGCCCTCCATGGAGGCCGCCTTCGTTGACATCGGGCGCGGTCGCAACGGTGTGCTGTACGCCGGTGAGGTCAACTGGGATGCCGCCGGTCTCGGCGGCTCGAACCGCAAGATCGAGCAGGCTCTCAAATCCGGCGACTACGTCTTGGTCCAGGTCAGCAAGGATCCGGTGGGACATAAGGGCGCCCGGCTGACCACCCAGATCTCGCTGGCCGGTCGCTACCTGGTGTACGTGCCGGGTGCGTCATCGACTGGTATCAGCCGAAAGCTCCCCGACACCGAACGTCAGCGCCTCAAGGAGATTTTGCGCGACATCGTCCCGTCGGATGCCGGTGTCATCATCCGCACCGCGTCGGAAGGTGTGCGGGAAGAGGAAATTCGGGCCGATGTGCAGCGGCTGCAGGAGCAGTGGCAGGGCATCGAACTCAGCAAGGCGGACCTTTCGGCAAAGGCCTCCGGTGCCGCCATGGCGCTTTACGAAGAGCCCGACGTGCTGGTCAAGGTGGTCCGTGACCTGTTCAACGAGGACTTCGGCAAGCTCATCATCGAGGGTGAAGACGCCTGGAGCACCATTGACGATTATGTGAAGGCCGTTGCTCCCGACCTGCTTCCCCGTATCGAACGGTATGAGGGTGCCACTGGCCCCGACGTGTTCGCGGTGCACCGCATCGACGAGCAGCTGGCCAAGGCCCTTGACCGTAAGGTGTGGCTGCCCTCGGGCGGCACGCTCGTGATTGACCGCACCGAGGCCATGACGGTTGTCGACGTCAACACCGGAAAGTTCACCGGTGCCGGCGGAAACCTGGAAGAGACCGTCACCCGCAACAACCTGGAAGCGGCCGAAGAAACCGTGCGGCAGCTGCGGCTGCGCGATGTTGGCGGAATCATCGTCATCGACTTCATCGACATGGTGCTCGAATCCAATCGCGACCTGGTGCTGCGACGTCTCACCGAGGCGCTGGGACGCGATCGCACCCGGCACCAGGTGTCCGAGGTGACCTCGCTGGGCCTGATACAGCTGACCCGGAAGAAGCTGGGCACCGGCCTGATCGAGGCATTCTCGTCAACCTGCGCCCACTGTGCGGGGCGCGGCATCATGCTGCACGCCGATCCGGTCGATAACGCCGGCGCCGCGCCTGCGGGTTCCAAGAAGCCCGAAACTGCGCGGCGCGCCAAGCGCTCGCGCAAGGGCAAGGCAGAAGAACCGGAAGTGGTGGTCGCCCGTACACCGCCCCACCCGCAGGGTGAGCATCCGATGTTCAAGGCGATGGCGGCGGCCAACGGTCCCGAGGACGAATTCGACGTCGACGAGGCGGATGAGGTCGTTTCGGCGGACGTCGTCGCCAAGGACGTGTCGCAGGCTAGCGACGAGGTCGCCGAGACCTCAGAGCCGGCGGTCGCCGACAGCGATGCCACGCCGGAAACCGAGGCAGAAAGTGTGCCCGAGGTTACTGCTGACGAACCCGAGGTGGCAGGTGCTGCACCTGAACCCGCCGCTGAGGCGCCCAAGCGACCCCGGCGGAGGCGTTCGGCAGCGCGCGCCGCGGGACCTCCGGTCGAGAACTGAGGCGAGCCGGTTTGACCCTTAGCCCGCTGGTCACGTAGCCTTGAGCAGTTGTCGCGAGGCTTCCGGCCAGCGGCATGCGGCCCAGTGGAATAACTGAGCGGGCCCACCCACGATCCAGATGCGTCAGCCGACCTGGTTGCGCGCGTCCGAACAGCAGAGCAGAGGTAGACGCAACGATGGCGACGTACGCAATCGTCAAGACCGGTGGCAAGCAGTACAAGGTTGCCGTCGGTGACGTGGTGAAGGTCGAGAAGATCGAATCGGAGCCTGGCTCCTCGGTCAAGCTGCCCGTCGCCCTGGTCGTGGATGGCGCAACCGTCACCGCCGAGGCAGACAAGCTGGCCAAGATCGCGGTGACCGGTGAGATCCTCGAGCACACCAAGGGTCCGAAGATCCGCATCCACAAGTTCAAGAACAAGACCGGCTACCACAAGCGGCAGGGTCACCGTCAGCCGTTGACCGTGCTCAAGGTCACCGGAATCAAGTAGAGGATTTGACTCATGGCACATAAGAAGGGCGCGTCTAGCTCGCGCAACGGTCGTGATTCCAACTCGCAGCGTCTCGGCGTCAAGCGGTTCGGCGGTCAGCTCGTCAAGTCTGGCGAGATCCTGGTCCGCCAGCGCGGCACCCACTTCCACCCCGGCGTGAATGTCGGACGTGGCGGCGATGACACCCTATTCGCAACGTCGGCTGGCACCGTCGAGTTCGGCGCCAAGCGCGGTCGCCGAGTCATCAACATCCTGCCGGTCGACGCCTAGATTCACCCCGTGTTCGGTGTTCGGTGCATGAGCGAACGGCGATGAGCCGCTCGCGCGAAGAGCATCGGACGCAGAACAGTTGAAGGAGGCGTCTCTATGCCTCGGTTTGTTGACCGCGTCGCTATCCACGCCAAGGCCGGTACCGGTGGGCACGGCTGTGCGTCCGTACATCGCGAAAAGTTCAAACCGCTTGGTGGTCCCGACGGCGGTAATGGCGGTCGCGGCGGCAGCGTAATCCTCGAAGTGGACCCGCAGGTACATACCCTGCTGGATTTCCATTTCCACCCACATCTGCAGGCACCCAGTGGCACGCAGGGGATGGGCGCCCACCGCAACGGGGCCAACGGCGATGACCTGGTGCTCAGGGTTCCCGACGGCACCGTCGTGCTCGACAAAGACGGTCGGATCCTGGCCGATTTGGTCGGCGCTGGAACGCGTTTCGACGCGGTTGCCGGAGGTCGTGGGGGATTGGGCAACGCCGCGTTGGCATCTCGCGCGCGCAAGGCTCCCGGATTCGCGTTGCTCGGTGAGGTCGGAGACGAAGCCGAACTTACCCTCGAACTAAAGACCGTCGCCGATGTCGGGCTGGTCGGATTCCCGTCGGCGGGTAAATCCTCTCTGGTGTCAGTGCTTTCGGCCGCGAAGCCGAAGATCGCGGACTATCCGTTCACCACACTGGTGCCCAATCTCGGCGTGGTGTCTGCAGGCGAACATTCCTTTGTCATGGCCGACGTTCCCGGGCTGATTCCCGGTGCCGCTGACGGTCGTGGCTTGGGGTTGGAGTTCCTGCGGCATATCGAACGCTGCGCGGTGCTCGTCCATGTTGTCGACTGCGCCACGCTGGAACCGGGTCGCGATCCGGTTTCCGATATCGATGCCCTGGAAAATGAGTTGGCGAGGTATCAGCCGACGCTGCAAGCTGATTCCGTGCTCGGTGATCTGGCGGACCGGCCCCGCGCGGTGGTACTCAACAAGGTTGACGTGCCCGAGGCGGCCGAGCTGGCCGACTTCGTCACCGAAGAGGTCTCCGCGCGCGGCTGGCCGGTCTTCAACGTATCCACCCTGACCCGTGACGGATTGCGACCGCTGACCTACGCGCTATGGGAAATGGTCGCGCAAGTCCGGGCTACGCGTCCCGAGCAGGTGAAAACCCGGCCGGTGATCAGGCCTATCCCGGTCGACGAGAGCGGCTTCACCGTGACTCCCGATCCGGCGAACCCCGGTGGATTTGTGGTGCGCGGTGTGCGCCCAGAACGCTGGATCCGTCAGACCAACTTCGAAAACGACGAGGCCGTCGGTTATCTGGGCGACCGATTGGCGCGCCTGGGTGTCGAAGAAAAGCTACTCAAACTGGGCGCACAACCCGGCTGCGCGGTCACCATCGGCACTATGACCTTCGACTGGGACCCGCAGACGCCGGCGGGTGTCGATGTGACCCCGAGCGGGCGCGGTACCGATACGCGCATCGACAAGACCGATCGGGTGGGTGCGACGGAGCGTCGCCAGGCCCGCCGCGTGCGCCGCGGACAAATCGATCCCGAATGAGTCCTGGAGCCGGGCAGCCGGCGACATCCAGCCCGGGCGCTCACGCCCGCCAATCCATTCAGTCGGCACGCACCGTTGTCGTCAAGGTTGGTACCGCCGCCCTCACCGATGCGACGGGTACGTTCTGCGCCGACCGGATGGAATACCTGGTCGAGGCCATCGAAGGCCGCATGAAGGCCGGATCCGACGTGGTGATTGTGTCCTCGGGGGCCATCGCGGCGGGTCTGGCTCCGCTCGGATTGACCAAGCGCCCAACGGATCTGGCGACCAAGCAGGCAGCCGCCAGCGCCGGCCAGGTCGCCCTCATCGGCGCCTGGAGCGCCGCGTTCGCACGCTATCGACGCACCGTGGGCCAGGTATTGCTCACCGCCCATGACATCTCCATGCGCGTGCATCACACCAATGCGCAACGCACACTCGACAGACTGCGGGCACTGCACGCGGTCGCCATCGTGAACGAGAACGACACAGTGGCCACCAACGAGATTCGCTTCGGTGACAACGACCGGTTGTCGGCGCTCGTCGCGCACCTCGTGGGTGCCGATGCGCTGGTGCTGCTCTCCGATATCGACGGGTTGTACGACTCTGATCCACGAAAAGGTAACGCGCACTTTATTTCCGAGGTGAGTGGGCCGGAGGATCTGGGCGGCGTGATCGCCGGACCGGGCGGTTCGCGCGGCACCGGGGGAATGGCCTCTAAACTCTCCTCGGCCCTCTTGGCGGCCGATGCCGGTGTTCCGGTGCTGCTGGCTTCGGCGACCGAGGCCACCGCGGCTCTCGGCGACGGATCCTGCGGAACGGTGTTCGCTGCGCGTCCGCAGCGCATGTCTGCCCGCAAGTTCTGGGTGCGCTATGCCGCCGAGGCCACCGGTTCGCTGACACTGGATGCGGGCGCGGTACGGGCCGTGGTGTCATCCCGGCGTTCGCTGCTGCCGGCAGGGATCACCGAGGTCTCCGGGCGGTTCCACGGCGGGGATGTCGTGGAACTCCGCGACGCGGAAGGCGCCATGGTGGGCCGCGGTGTGGTGGCCTATGACGTGGCCGAATTGACGACCATGCTGGGGCGTTCGACCAACGAGCTACCCGAAGATCTGCGGCGCCCCGCGGTGCACGCCGACGACCTGGTTACCTGACGATTCGCACATTTGCTCGAAAGAGTGGCGCTTCGCCACGGCGCCTGATAGAAACGGGCAGCTAGTTCTCAGCCTGGGGATGTGCCTCGGGCTTCGTTTGGGAGGGTTCAGATGGCACGCCGCAGTATGGGGATCGTCAGCGCATTCTTGAGCGTGGTGGCGCTCTTGGCGGGTTTGCTCAGCTCGATGGCGGTGGCAAGCGCCTCACCCGACACCGATGAGGCCCAGGTCAAGGAACTCATCGCGGGCCAGCTGACCGCGCTGCAGGCCGTCGATGCCGTCGCGTACGGGGCAACGTACTGCGCGGATCGTCGCGACAAGGTGGAGTCTGACCATGCCGCCATGTTCACACCGCCGAGCGCCAAGAAACTTGAGGGCGCCAACGCCAAGAAGCTACGCGCCAAGATCAAGGAGCTGTTCCCGGTGGCGTCGAGCGAGGCGGTCGAGGCGTTTGTCCAGGCCGTCGCCGATGTGGACCAGGGCTCGGTTGACGCCGCGTGGCACCAGTTGTGGGTGAGCTCGTTTGCGAAGCTGTCGTATCGGGTGAAGACCGTCAAGGTCACCGGTGACAGCGCCGTGGCCAGCGTTGCCGTTCGTGTCATCGGTGGCGAGAGCGGCAACGCGCGTTGGGACTTGACCCGCGAGGATGGCCAGTGGAAGGACTGCACACCGTCGAGCGAGCAGGATAGTGCTCGCGGCCTCGTCGGCGGCGGCCAAGGCCAGCAGAGTCTGCTGGACGCTTCGCAACTCGGGGAGTGACCCGAGTGCCGACACGTGGGGGACGGCTCTTCGGTTGGATGGCAGCGTTTTTCGTGACGATGGGACTGCTTGCGCAAACGGCCGTCGCCAGTGCCACCGAGACCGATGACGCCGCGATCCGCGATGTCACGGCGGGGCGGCTGGCGGCACTGCACGCCGTTGATGCGATCCAGTACGCCTCGTTCTTCTGTGCCGACGTGCACGACAAGGTGGAATCCGATTGGGCGCAATCGTTCTCCCCGCCCGACGTCACCCGGTTGCAGGGTTCGAACCAGAACAGGCTGCGCGAGATGGTTCGTCAGGTCTTCCCGCTCGCTACTGATGCCACCGTCAAGGACTTCATGACCGCGGTGGAAAACCAGGACCAGGAACTGCTGTCGTCCGCCTGGCATCGATTCTGGGTGGAGACGTTCGCGAACCTGACCTTCAAAGTCACCAAGGTGACGGTGAACGGCGATACGGCCGACGCCACCATCGCCTACCGCAACACCGGCGGGCGCGGGACCGAGCCGAGGAAGTTTGTGCGCGAGGACGGTGTCTGGAAGGACTGCACGCCCGAGGCCACGCAAGCGGATTCGGCAATCGGTTACGAGGCCCCGCTGCACGAGAGCGTGATGGGTGGCTAGGGCGAGCCGCGCGGTCAGTAGGCTGGCCGCCGCGCTTCTTGGCATTGCACTGGTCGGCCAGTCGACTACCGCGATCGCAGCGCCCACCGATGAGCAGCAGATCCGTGGCGTCGTGGCCGGCGAGCTGGCGGCCCTCAAGGAAGTGGACGGTATGAAGTTCGCCTCGTACGTCTGCGAGAAGTACCGCGCCAAGGTTGAGGCGGAGGCGGATTCAGTTGGGCAGCCTCCTCCACTCGATATTTGGCCCAGTGGCGCCGACTACGACACGATTTACGACGCGCTGACCACGACGTTCAAGGGTGTTTCGAAGACCGCACTCAAGAAGGTGGCGCGGGCGATCGTAGATCAGGATCAGGACGCATACCGGGCCGCGTGGCGCGAGGTATGGAAGGAACTCTGGGCGCCGCTCAGAATGAGGATCGAAAAGATCACCATCTCGGGTGACACCGCGATTGCCTCCGTCACCGCGAGCGGACTTCCGGACGTTCCCGCGAGCACCAGCGACAGATCTTTTGCGCGTGAGGCCGATACCTGGAAGGACTGTGACGATTCGGTCTACGGGGACACCGGTCCCCGGCTCAGGCTCGTTCCCGATGCCATTGTCGACGCTCCCGGCCGGCTGGCGAACGCAATCTCTGCGCCTCGCTGACTGGTAGGTTTGCTCGGTGAGGGTGGCACGAGCTGATCTGGCCTGATAGAAATTAGCTCGGAGACGAGTGGTGGATACGAGCGAGGGTTGTCATGGTTTGCCGGAGATGGGCGAGCGCGGTGCTTGCGGGGGCGCTGCTGTTCGGTGGTGTGGGATGTACACAAACCGTCGACGGCGACGGTCAGCCCAATGCCGAGGCGCTCGCGACAACACGTGATGAAAATCAGATCAAGGCCCTGATCGAGCAGCAGAACACGTACACCGCGAGTTTCGATTTCGCGAAGCTGGCCGAGACCAAGTGCGCCAAGTATCGCGACGCCACCGCTCAAAGCGGACCGCCCATCCCGCCGATGAGCGAAATCGCACCGCCGGAGATCGCCACGGTGCCCGGCGCGGGCGATGCGCTGCGCGCGTTGTTATCTCAGAAGTTCTCGACGGTTCCGCCCGATGTCATCAACGCCGTGGTCGACAGCCTCATTGCGCAGGATGAGGCTGCCTATCAGGCCGCGATGCGCAATCTGTTGAAGTCGCTGATCACGGTCAAGGTCACCGATGTCCAGAACATCGAAATCAAGGGTGACCAGGCGACCGCCGAGCTGACGGTCACCACCACCACGGGGGACAAGCCGCCATCCAACGAGAAGCAGACCATCAAGTACGTCAAGGAAAACGGCAAGTGGCTCGACTGCGCTCCGTCCGGCGGGGCGTAGCCGCACGTAACGGACGCGGCATCCCGCGGCGATAACGTCATGAAGCACTGCCAACCAGGGGAGGGAACCGTGAAGCGAGCACTCGTCATCACCGCCGCGGTTGTCGCATTGACTGGATTGGGTGCTCCCGTCGTTCAGGCGGCACCCAATCGGGACGCGGTCACGGAGCACGTCCGGGCCTGGGAAAAGGCGTACAACGACGTCGACACCAACAAGATCGGCGACTTGACCTGCGATAAGTACCGAGACCGCGAGCAGGCGCAAAACGAGTCCCGGATCCCGACGTGGGATGACTTCGTCAAGCCCTCGGATCTGTATGCCAAGTTCCCCAAGCTCACCCAGGAGACCCTTGATCAGTTGCTCGACGCTGCCAAGCGCAAGGACGCCGCCGCGTTCCGGCAGGCATCGGTCCAGGTCGTGCGGGAGAACGCGCATCTGACGGTCACCAATATCGACAAGGTCAACGTCATCGAGGCCAAGAATGCGACGGTGACGGTGACCACGTCATTGGTGTGGGGAAACGACTCACCCAAGACCACCAGCTCCGACTGGTATCTGACCTACGAGCGCGACGCCTGGCGTTACTGCAACCCGGTACTGACTGTCCGCTAGCGTCAGGCACCCTTCAAGGACAGCTCGATCCTGCCCGCCATGGGGGCGGCGTTTCCGGCTCCTGAGCGCAGCGTGGCGAGCGCACCGGCCACATTCGCTCGACGCAGCGCGGTCTCGGCTCCGTGCGGCCACCATGCGGCCAGCACGCCCGCGAAGACGTCTCCGGCGCCGGTGGTGTCGATGGGGCGTACCGGATACGACGGGACCGTGATCTCGCCCTGCGGGCTTCGGTACCGCGCCCCCTCGTCGCCCAGGGTCGTCACCAGATGCCGTGACGGGTACAGCCAGGATCTCGATTCGGTCTGGTTGACGACCACCACGCTCGCGCGAAACGCCAGCTCCGCCAGGTCGGGTGAGCGTTCCGGTACGGGAGAAGCGTTCAGCACGAACTGTTTTCCCGCCTCGGATGCCCACCGGGCCGCGATCAGCGCCACCGAAACGGGAATTTCCATCTGGCACAACAGCACATCGTGGGAACAAATGATGTCCTTGTGCAGTTTCTCGTCCAGGGTGAAGGCGCCGTTGGCGCCTGGCGCCACCACGATGCAGTTCTCGCCGGATTCCTCCACGGTGATGGTGGCCATGCCGCTGGGGCCATCGACCTCGATCAGCCCGTCTATCCCAACATTGTTGTTCTGCAAGTGATCTCGCAGCATCGGTGCAGCACCGTCGGTGCCCACCGCTCCGATGAACTGCACCGAGGCGCCGGCACGCGCGGCGGCGACGGCCTGGTTAGCGCCCTTGCCGCCGGGGGCGGGGCGCGCGGAGGTCGCCATTACCGTCGCGCCAGGGGCGGGCAGCTCATCCACCCGCAACGTCAGATCCATGTTGATGCTGCCGAGGACGCAGACCGTGGCCAACTCTCGTCGCGCACGCGGTTCATCGATGGCTAACTCGGTCACCCGCCCAGGTTAGTCCTGGCGCAGCTACATTTCGGGCACCCGGATACCCTGACACGATGAGCGTTTCAACCAACGAGTTGGCTCACGGGGCCGCAGGGCCGGTGACATCCAGTCCCGGAGCCATGGCAGACCCTGGAGCTGCGGGGTCGGCGACATCCGAGCTGCGCGCCGACGTTCATGCGGCCGCCCGGCGGGCCCGGATTGCAGCCCGTGACCTGGCTCGGTTGACCACCGACACGAAGAACGCCGCGCTGCTTGCCGCCGCCGATGCCATCGCCGCCGCCACCGATTCCATCATCGCGGCCAATGCCGATGACCTGCAGCGAGCACGGGCCGCCGGTATCGGTGAGGCCATGCTCGACCGCCTGGCACTCGATGCCGGGAGAATCAGCGGTATCGCTGACGGGTTACGCCAGGTCGCCGGCCTGCCCGACCCGGTCGGCGAGATACTGCGTGGTTCCACGCGGCCCAACGGATTGCGGCTGCGGCAGCTCCGGGTGCCGCTCGGCGTTGTCGGCATGGTGTACGAGGGGCGACCGAATGTCACGGTCGACGCTTTCGGGTTGACCCTCAAGTCGGGCAACGCGGTGCTGCTGCGCGGTAGCTCATCGGCCGCAACCTCCAACGCCGAACTCGTGCGGGTGCTGCGCGCATCGTTGGCCGCCAGGGGGCTGCCCTCCGACACGGTCCAGCTGCTGGACAGTCGGGACAGAGTGACGGTCACTCATCTCATCCAGGCGCGTGGTCTGGTCGATGTGGTTATTCCGCGCGGCGGTGCCGGCTTGATCGATGCCGTGGTCCGCGACGCGCAGGTGCCCACCATCGAAACCGGGGTCGGCAACTGTCACGTGTATGTACATGCCGACGCCGACCTCGATCTGGCCGAGCGGATCCTGTTGAACTCCAAGACGCGTCGGCCCAGTGTGTGCAATGCCGCCGAAACGCTGCTGGTGGACCGGGCCCTGGGTGACGCAGGGAGCGCTCGTCTTATCGGTGCCCTGCAGGCGGCGGGAGTGACCGTGCATGGCGATGAGCCGCTTGCGCGAAGAGCGTTGGAAGCAGGCCTATCGGCGATTGTTCCGGTGACCGAGGAGGACTTCGGCACCGAGTATCTGTCTCTGGACATCGCGGTGGCCGTTGTTGACGACCTCGATGCCGCGATACGCCACATCGAGCAGTACTCCAGCGGACACACCGATGCCATCGTCACTGCGAATCTCGGTGCGGCCCAAGAGTTCACCGATCGGGTCGACAGTGCGGCGGTCATGGTCAACGCCTCCACGGCGTTCACAGACGGCGAACAGTTCGGGTTTGGTGCCGAGATTGGCATCTCCACCCAGAAGCTGCATGCCCGCGGCCCCATGGGGCTGTCCGAATTGACCACCACTAAGTGGATCGTCCTCGGCGACGGTCAGATCCGTCCCGCCTAACACCTGGAGAACTGTGTCTGATCCTCTTCGCGCAAGCGGCTCACCGGCGTCCGACCGAACCCGGACCGCACCGCTGTTCACGAGCATCGACGACGTCATCGCGCGGCTCGCCGAGACCGGATATCTTGCCGACACCGCCACCGCGACGGCGGTATTCCTGGCCGACCGGCTGGGCAAGCCGCTGTTGGTGGAGGGCCCGGCGGGCGTCGGCAAGACCGAATTGGCAAGGGCAGTAGCGCAAACCACCGGCTCGGAACTGGTGCGGCTGCAGTGCTACGAGGGTGTGGACGAGGCGCGCGCACTGTACGAGTGGAACCACGCCAAGCAGATCCTGCGTATCCAGGCCGGTTCCGATAAAGACGCAGACTGGGACGAGACCAAGACGGACGTCTTCGCCGAGGAATTCCTGCTGTCGCGCCCGCTGCTCACCGCTATCCGGCGCGAGGACCCCACGGTGCTCCTCATCGATGAAACCGACAAGGCCGATATCGAGATCGAGGGTCTGCTGCTTGAGGTGCTCAGCGATTTCGCGGTCACCATCCCGGAGCTGGGCACCATCGCGGCTACCCGAAAGCCGTTCGTGCTGTTGACCTCCAATGCCACCCGTGAGCTGTCGGAGGCGCTCAAGCGCCGCTGCCTGTTCCTGCATATCGATTTCCCCGACGCCGATCTGGAACGCCGCATCCTGCTGAAGCGGGTGCCGGAGCTGCCCGCCGCGTTGGCCGAGGAGCTGGTGCGCATCATCGGTGTGCTGCGCAACATGCAGCTCAAGAAGGTCCCCTCGGTGGCCGAGACCATCGACTGGGGACGCACCATTCTGGCGCTCGGACTGGACACCCTCGATGACGCCGTCATCGCATCGACACTCGGCGTGATCCTCAAACACCACTCCGATCAGCAGCGTGCCGCAGGCGAGCTGAGGCTGAACTGATGAGGTTCTGCTGATGCCCCCGCGTAAGGCGCCCAAGGCGGTGCTGCCCCTGGCGCCGTTTGGACTGCCGGGTCACCTGGTGGGTTTCGTGGAAGCACTACGCGAACAAGGCATCTCGGTAGGTCCGTCGGAGACGGTGGACGCCGGCCGGGTGATGACCGTGCTGGGGCTGCAAAGCCGCACCGAACTCCGAGAAGGCCTGGCCTGCGCGGTACTGCGCCGCGCCGATCACCGACCCACCTTCGATGTGCTGTTCGATCTATGGTTCCCGCCCGCGCTCGGGGCGCGATTCGTGGAGGTCGATGCTGAAGACGGCATCAATATCGATGATATTGAGCAGGTACGCGATCAGCTGGTGGACCTGCTCGCCGCCGATGCCGGTGATCTGCCCCTGAACTCCCTGATCGCCCAGATCGTGGAGGCATACGGGAAGTACAAATCGACGCGGGGGACCTCGTACTCGGCCTATCAGGCGATGAAGTCGCTGTCCCTGGATCAGATCGAGGCCAAGCTGCTGTTGGGCTTGCTGGGCAGCGGTGATGACGCGTCGCCCACAGACCAGGCGGTTGCGAAATCGGTTGCCAAACAACGTATCTCGAAGGTGCGGCAGCTCGTGGAGGCCGAGACCAAACGGCGCACCGCCGAGCAGTTGGGGCGCGAACGCGTCACCGCCTACGGGGTGCCGCAGCTCGCCGAGAACGTGGAGTTCCTGCGCGCCTCGGGGGAGCAACTGCGCAACATGCGTCGCGTTGTCCAGCCGCTGGCACGGACGCTGGCCAGCCGTTTGGCGGCCCGGCGCCGACGGGCGCACACCGGCCAGATAGATCTGCGCCGCACCCTGCGCAAGTCGATGTCCACCGGCGGTGTGCCCATCGACGTCGTGCAGAAGAAGCCGCGCCCGGCGCGCCCCGAGCTGGTCGTGCTGTGCGACGTGTCGGGATCGGTGGCCGGGTTCTCGCATTTCACCCTGCTGTTGGTGCACGCGCTGCGTCAGCAGTTTTCGCGGGTGCGCGTCTTCGCGTTCATCGACACCACGGACGAGGTGACGCACCTATTCGGTCCTGACTGTGATTTGGCCGAGGCCATCGTGCGAATCACCCGGGAGGCGCAGGTGTTCACCGGTGACGGGCACAGCGACTACGGGCATGCCTTCAAGACGTTCGTCGAGAAGTTTCCGACGGTGCTGTCCCCGCGTAGCGCGCTGCTCATCCTGGGTGATGCGCGTACCAACTATCGGAGTCCCGCGCTCGAAACCCTGCAATCCATGGTGTCCTCCAGCCGTCACGCGTATTGGCTGAACCCTGAGCCCAAGAACCACTGGGGAACCGGTGATTCGGCGGCGACGCGCTACCAGGACGCCATCGCCATGCATGAATGCCGGTCGGCTAAGCAGCTGGCCGAGGTGATCGACAACCTGCTGCCCGTCTAGCGCGGCGAGTGCGGATCACCCCGAGATCGACCGAAGGATTGTCTCGATGGACGGGCTTACGGGTGCTCCGCGCTCCAATGCATCCGCATCAGCGGTTGACAGTTCGACGCTGGAAACCAGGCTCATCACGGGTACATCTGTGTTGCTGTTCAAGGCAGCGAGGTAGCGACGTCCTTCGCGCAACAGCGGTCTGCCTTGCGCTTCGCATTCAGCTGTGCCCAGCTGTGCGAAACTGACGCTGGGCGGCAGTTGTCCCTTGATGTTCTTGGACACGGACGCATCAAAAACAGTGGACTTGTATGGCGCTGGCTCGCCCGATCCACGATTCTTAGTGATCGATATTTCGGCGATGAATCCAGAATTTGCAGCGACTGTCTTCCAGTCGTTGAGGTCGAAGCTTGGATACGTCTCCATCGTGCAGCCCTGTCGATCTGTGAGTACGGGTAGGGGTTGTTCGATAGGTCCGGTCGTATCCCCATGCGGTTGTCCCGACTGAACTTCCGTCGCGTTTCGCTGCAGCAGGTAAACGCCCCCAATCAGCAGCAAGCACAAGGGTATTGCAATTGCGGTGTACAGCAGCCATTTTCGCTGAAGCGAATCGCGCATTCTGATCTCTCCTCGGATTGCTTCTCGAACTATTTGGTAGCCAATGGGCCCGGTTTTGGCCACAACCTGTTGGCAACTGTGACGTCCATCGTACTCAGCGAGTAGTTTGCCAAACTGTCTTGAGCGTTATGCATCACGGTGCCTGGGCAGGAGTGTGCCAGGCCCAGTGCATGGCCCAGTTCGTGCAGGAACGTCTGTGTCAGCTTCGACTTCTGTTCAGCATCGGAGAACTGGGAAAAGTATGACTCATTGATTATGAGTTCGGGGGCAACAGGGTCCCTGGAAACGCTTGCTGTGATGCCATTGTTGCCCTGCTTTTCGCCGCGAATCGTCATAATCGGGCTACTGCCATTCGCATTGGTCTTCGGAGAGATTCGCGCGCCGCTGAGTGCCCCGTTCCATTGGCTTATCGCGTCGCTCAAAGCATCTGCCGGGATACCGTTCAAGGTGGATTGGTACACAAGCACATTGGACTGCAGGATTCCCATGGTGATTTTCTGAACATGATCAGAGCCGAGCGTGTAAAGCATCTCGAAATCAGATAGCGGCTGACCTGCAGCGAGTTCTGCGAAACCCTGCTTGCACTGTTCGGGTGTGTTGTCTTTACCGTTCTCCCTGATGTAGTCGGCGTTGTCGTCTGGTTCTCGTTGCGGGTCGCTTTCGGACGGGTCGTGCGGCGCCGAATCCTGCTGCTGTGGGCTCGGATGACCTTGCTGCGGATTCCCCGGCTGGGCTTGGGGCGGTTGTTGCGCAGGCGGCCGGTACTCCGGATTCGGTTGGCTGGGTGCCTGCGAATACGGCAGTGGCTGACGGTCCGCGGGCGTTTGTTCGCCATTGGCGGCGCGATCCCATGGCTGGGGTTGCGACGCGTTCCCCGAGCCGTGACCGCCCTGATCGGGAGCGGATTGGCCGGGTGTGTTGTAGATGCTTACGCCATTGCTTTGGTCGGGAGCCGGATAGCCGCGACCGGTGTCGTAGTTCGGCATTGATGGAATCGATGGAGGCTGGAACTCCGAACCATTGCCGTTCGGTCCACTCGGCCCGCCCGTGGGGCCCGTGGGGTCTGCTGCGGCGGTCTGCATCGTAACGAGACCGTTGGGCGAGAGTCCGAGACCGGACGTGACTTGGGTTGTTGCGCCGGCGATGGCCACCATGGAGATAGCTGCGAGTGTGACTCGCAGCTTGGATGGAACGTGCTGCGGCGTCATCCACCTCGGCGTCATGTTCGTGCCCTCTCTGTGGAAACTGGGTGCATTAGTACGCTTCCGCAATTTCGAAATGCACCGCCGAATCAGGGGATCTGCGCCGGGCTTCCGCTGAACGTCGTCTCAGTCATCAGATTTGCGACAAATTTGGAATCATCCCCTCTGCTTGGATCCAAGGTTACGTGCGCCGTGGTTGATCGTCAAGTGTAGAAAACTTAAACAGATCAATGAACTGCAACGATCTTGATACTGGCTACTGTTTTAGAGGGTTCAACCCGACGGGTGTCGATGTGTGTATGGTCTGGTTTGAGCTTCCCGTTGAAAGCGCCAAAAGTTAGCCATTCTTCGTTGAGAGCCATCGTCTCCGTGTTGTTGGATGGAGTGGTCCTGCTGCTCCGTTCGCTAGCTGTGGCAAATAGACTGCTGTCGACGAAATGTGGACGGTGGGCGTCTTCAGCACCTTCTCGTGGCGGAGCCTGTCGGGATGTCCCGCCACCGCCGGTGTGGGAAACCGACTCCGGCGGGTGCTCATCACTCCAGTAAGCTGGCAATTCGTGCAATCTGATCGACGACGGCTCGGCGTCATGGGCGGGACGTTCGACCCCATCCATAACGGTCACTTGGTTGCCGCCAGCGAGGTCGCCGACCGGTTCGGGCTCGACGAGGTGATATTCGTTCCGACGGGTCAGCCGTGGCAGAAGCAGGGGCGGAAGGTCAGCGCGGCCGAGCACCGGTATCTGATGACCGTCATCGCGACGGCGTCCAATCCCCGCTTCACCGTCAGTCGGGCAGATATCGACCGCGAGGGTCCGACCTACACCGCCGATACGCTCACCGACCTGCGAGACGCGCATCCCGATGCCGACTTGTACTTCATCACCGGCGCGGACGCGCTGGCATCGATCCTGTCGTGGGAGAACTGGGAGCAGCTGTTCACCTTGGCCAAGTTCATAGGGGTCAGCCGACCCGGATACGAACTGAGTTCCGATCACATCGCGCACGCCGAGCTACCGCCCGACGGGCTCACCCTCGTCGAGGTGCCGGCGCTCGCCATATCGTCGACCGAATGCCGGGTCCGGGCGGGACAGGGCCGGCCCATCTGGTACCTGGTGCCCGATGGCGTCGTGCAGTATGTCGCCAAACACCAGCTATACAGCGATATCCCACGAGCCCGAGGAGGCCTAGCATGACCGCTACCGCAGATGCCGTCGAGTTGGCGACACGCGCCGCGCAGGCCGCCGCGTCCAAGCTTGCCACCGACGTTGTCGTCATCGACGTGTCCGAGCAGTTGGTCATCACCGACTGCTTCGTTATCGCCTCGGCTGCTAACGAACGTCAGGTGAACGCGATCGTCGACGAGGTCGAAGAAAAGCTCCGGGAGGCCGGCCACAAACCCGTCCGCCGCGAAGGTGGTCGCGAGGGACGCTGGACGCTGCTGGATTATGTGGATGTCGTCGTGCATGTGCAGCACGAAGATGAGCGAAACTACTATGCGCTGGAACGGCTTTGGCGTGACTGCCCGACTATCCCGGTCGATTTGGAGCCGCACGGCGAGGACGGCGCATGATCCGCCGGTTGGTGCTGCTGCGGCACGGTCAGACGACTTTCAACGCCGACAGTCGTATGCAGGGACAGCTGGACACCGGGTTATCGGATCTGGGTCGGGCACAGGCGGTTGCCGCCGCAGAGGTACTGGCCAAGCGGCTTCCGCTGGTCATCGTCTCCTCGGATCTACAGCGCGCGTACGACACCGCGACTGCGTTGGCGGACCGCTGTCATGTCGGGGTGTCTGTCGATGAGCGACTGCGGGAAACACATCTCGGCGACTGGCAGGGCCTGACGCATCACGAGGTCGATGCCGTCGCTCCCGGCGCCCGGGCCGCGTGGCGCGATGATGCGACGTTGGCGCCGCACGGAGGAGAGAGTCGCATCGACGTCGCCAACCGCAGCATTCCCCTGGTCGCCGAACTCGTTGACGCGGTCAAGGAATGGGGAACCGATGAGCGTGACCATCCGGTGGTTCTGGTGGCGCACGGCGGGCTGATTGCGGCGCTCACCGCGGCACTGCTGCGATTGGATGTGAGCAATTGGCCGGTGCTTGGTGGCATGGGTAATGCGAGCTGGGTGCAGCTGGGTGGACATTCGGCCGACGGCGCTGGGTTTGAGGACATCCGGTGGCGTCTGGACGTGTGGAACGCCTCGGCGCAGGTGACCAATGACGTCCTCTGATCGGCGCCGGACACTGCTGGTCTTCGCTGACTCGCTGTCCTACTACGGGCCGACCGGTGGCTTGCCCGCCGATGACCCCCGCATCTGGCCCAATCTCGTGGCCAAGAAACTTGATTGGGACGTAGAGCTGATCGCACGGATCGGCTGGACCTGCCGCGACGTATGGTGGGCCGCGATACAGGACCCGCGAGCGTGGGCCGCGGTCCCCAGCGCGGGAGCGGTGATCTTCGCGACTGCGGGCATGGACTCACTGCCTTCGCCTTTGCCGACGGCGTTGCGGGAATCGATCCGGCTAGTTCGGCCAGCCAGGCTGCGAAGCTGGGTCCGCGACGGCTACGGCTGGCTGCAACCACGGCTGTCGCCGATTGCCCCTAATGCGCTGCCGCCCAAGCTCACCGTGGAGTACCTCGAAAAGACCCGCGGCGCACTCGACTTCAACCGTCCAGGGCTGCCGATGATTGCCTCGTTGCCTTCGGTGCACATTGCCGAGTCATACGGCTGTGCACACCAGGGCAGGGAAGCCACCGCGACAGCGATCGAGTCGTGGGCGTCCGAACACAAGATGCCTGTCGTGGATCTCAAGGAGGCCGTCGGCGAGGAGATCTTCGCGGGCCGAGGAAACCCGGATGGGATTCACTGGAACTTCGTCGCGCATGAGCGCGTTGCCGAGTTGATGATCAACGCACTGCAGACCGCGATGCCCGAGCTCAGGGTCGGGTGATTGCATGCCGGTTGTGGTGGTGACGGATTCTGGGGCTCGACTGCAACCGCGAGACGTCGAGATGCTGGGCATCCGGCTGGTGCCCCTGCATGTGCTGACCGGCGATCAAGACCTGCGTGATGGCGTGGACCCCATACCCGCCTCGGTGTACGAGAAGGGCCGTGCCACCACGGCGGGCGCATCGCCGGCCGAGCTCACCGAGGTGTACCAGCAGGCCCTCGCCGACAGCCGCGGCGACGGAGTGGTCGCGGTGCATCTGTCCGGAAGGTTGTCGAGCACGTACGAGGCCGCCGAGCAGGCGGCTCGCGAGTGCGGCGATCGGATACATGTCGTGGACTCGCGGTCGGCGGCGATGGGCAGTGGTTTTGTCGCGCTGGCTGCCGCGAGTGCGGCGGTCGCTGGCGCCGATCTCAGTGCGGCCTATCAGGCCGCGCGGGATGCGGTGGGGCGCAGTCGATGCGTCATGGTGGTGCACAAGCTGGACCACCTACGGCGCAGCGGACGGATTAGCGCCACCTCGTCCTGGCTGGGTACCGCGTTGGCGCTCAAGCCGGTCCTGCAGATCGACGAGGACGGCAAACTTGTTCTCGCGCAGCGGGTTCGTACCGCCACCAAGGCAATCGGGGCGATGGTCGACAACATTGTCGAATTCGTGGGTGAGCGTCGGGTATCGGTGACCATTCACCATGTCGACAACACCGAGACCGCCGAGAAGGTGAACGAGCTGGTGCGCTCGCGGCTGAACACCGCCCATGATCCGGTGATCTCGGAGATGGGGCCGGTGCTGGCCGTGCATGTCGGGCCGGGCGCGGTTGGGGTGTGTGCCGAACCCGTGGAGTGACGGTTCTCCACAGATCTGCACTTATCCACAGTTGATGTTTTTCCGCTGGTCGGATGGTTCGTTCCCTTCTAGCGTCGAGAGATGGATTCCGAGCTGCTGCACCGCCGTCTCGCGCCGCCCGGGCGTGCGGTTGATGACGATGAGGAAGATGTCGCGGGGACGGCGGCTGGTGCGGGCTCGGAGTCGGATTCGTCGCTGCGCTGGCTCCCGGATGCCCTGACGACGGACGGGGCCCGCGGCTGGCTTGAGTCTGTTCGCACCGATCCCGGTCGTGCCGGCGTGGTTGCGTTGGGTGCGGTCGGGGCACTGGCGGTGCTGGTCACCATCTTCACCATCATGCGGCAGCCGCCGCCTCCGGTGAGTGCGAATCTGCCACCGGTGCAACAGGCTTCGTCCAGCTCCATGGCCGCGCCGAGCTCGCTGGTTGTCAGCGTGGTGGGCTTGGTCAAGAAGCCCGGCCTCGTCACGTTGTCCGGTGGCGCCCGGGTGGCCGACGCGGTCACGGCGGCCGGGGGAGTGGCCGACGGCGCCGATGTCGTCGGCCTGAACATGGCGCGGCCGGTTGTTGATGGTGACCAAATAGTGGTCGGGCTGGCTCCGGCACGCGGGCAGCCGGTGGGAATGGCAAGCTCCATCGTCGCTGCCGGACAGGGCTCGGCGAGCAGCGTCGGCGCCAAGGCGGCGGGTGCCTCGGTCCGGGTAAACCTCAACACAGCAACAGAATCCGAGCTCGACGGTCTGCCCGGAGTGGGGCCGGTCATGGCGGCATCCATCGTGCGGTGGCGATCAGAGCACGGGAAGTTCACCAACATCGACCAGTTGTCGGAAGTGGACGGAATCGGCCCCGCGCGGCTGGACAAGCTGCGGGCACTCGTCGTGCTGTGAGCTTTCGTGGATCGGATGACTCTCTTCTCGATCTGCGTTTGGTACCGGCCGCGCTCGCCGCGTGGGTGGCGACCGCGGGCGGCATCCTGTGGCCATTCGGCTATGTGACCGCCGCGGCGCTGGGGTGCGGAACACTTGCGGTGCAGCTATTTCGCCGACGATTCACCAACACTATGGTCACCGCGATACTCGCGGTATTCATCGCGGGTGTTGGATTCTCGGTGGCCGCGGCGATGAGGTACGAGGGCGTGCAGAATCATCCGTTGCGCTCCCGTATGGGACACGTGGTCACGGTGCAACTGCGGGTGGCCGACGACCCGCGCCCGATCATGGGTGGTCGAGCGATGGTGCGTGCCGATCTTGTCTCGATGGGCGAACCGGCGCGGCCGAGTGCAGGCGCCGTGACGGTCTTCGGGTCTGCCTCGCTCCTCGGCGCGGTCGCGGTGGGTGACACGGTACAACTGCGTGCGGCGGCTTCGCGACCGTCTCGCCGCGACCTCACCATCGCGACGCTGACGGCGACCGGAGACCCGCAGGTTCTCGGACACTCGTCAATCCATCACACAGCCAACGGTATTCGCGATCGATTTGTCGAGGTCGCCGGGAGTGCACTGCCTGCCGAGCAGGCTGCGCTGCTGCCCGCGCTCGTTCTCGGGGACACCAGTGCGCTAGATGCGGACACCATCGGGATGTTCCGAACATCGGGACTTACGCATCTGATGGCGGTGTCGGGAGCCAACGTGTCCATCGTGTGCGGGACGGTGCTACTGCTGGGGCGGCTGATTGGGCCGCGGGTCGCGGTGGTGCTGGCGGCTCTGGTTCTCGTGGGCTTCGTGATGTTGGTCAGACCGTCACCGAGCGTGCTCCGGGCCGCGGTGATGGGAGCGATCGGTCTGCTGGCAGTATTGACCTCTCGGCGTAGGCAAGCAGTTCCTGCATTGGCCGCAACAGTTTTGGTGCTGCTCGCGGTTTCCCCAGGTCTTGCCGTCGACATCGGTTTCGCGCTGTCCGCGACCGCTACGGCGGCGTTGGTGGTGTTGGCTCCGCGCTGGTCTGCCCGCCTGTGCGCGCGAGGGTGGCCCAAGCCTTTCGCGGACGCGTTATGCATCGCTGCCGCGGCTCAGCTGGTGACCGCGCCGCTGATCGCCGCAATCTCGGGAAGTGTCAGCGTGGCCTCGGTCGCCGCCAATCTCGTGGCGGGACTGGTCATCGCGCCCATCACCATCCTCGGTACCGCCGCCGCCGGGCTCGCCGTGATCTCACCGGCGGGCGCAGGTCTGTTCGTGAGGTTCTGCGGGCCGGAACTGTGGTGGCTGCTGCGGGTCGCTGAGTACTCGTCCGCCGGGGGATCGACAGCTATCCCGGTGCCTTCGGGTGCGGCCGGATTCGGGTTGGTAGCCGGGGCGCTTGGCGTTTCGGTGCTGCTGTGGCGTCGACGGTGGTTCCGCGGGGTGGCATGGTGTGGGGCGCTGTGTGTCCTCGCGTTGATTGTGTCCGCGAGGTTGGCGGGCTGATCAACCGTCGGAGCACTGTGCCTGGTGCCCGCCTGTGAGCGACAACGGCGCTATTCGACGAGATCGCGCTGTGGCGGTCGGATGGCGTCGTTCCCGAAGGCGGACAATAGGTTTGTCGGATCCCCGAGCCAAGGAAGCACCATCAGTTGCCGCATACTGCGTCGTCCGCCAAATGCGCGCAGCGCCTCAAAGTCCGACACCGCGAGGACGACGCGATCCGTTGCGAGGTTGTGGTCGCCAAGCTGCACCGAACCGGTTGTGGGAGTGGTCAGCCTGAGTGTGGGAAGTTCCCCTTGCCGAACCATCTGGTCATACCTCGTCATCAAGAATTCCATGGCGACAGCGAACACCGGGTCCTCTGTACGTACGCCTGGTTCAGCGAGTGCACCGCGAATGTCGTGTTCATGCGTCAGGGCATCGAAGACCAGTTGGGCGGCGGGGCCCTGGAGTCCGTCTTGACCGACTCGCGCGATCACCGTGTCGAGCGTCTGTGCCCATAGGTCGAGTAGTTCGTCGATGGTGTTGTGTCCGAGGCGATCTAACTGTGCCTGGGTCCAGGAGGCGGTGCCTCCTCCTTCCATGTTGAGCGCCACGATGTCTTGCGCGACGCCGGTGAGATGAGCGAGCGTTTGGCGCACGGTCCAGGCGGGACACGCGGCCACCGGTACATCGGCAACGTCGTAACGGCCACGTAGGAGCGCGCTGACACGCTCGTGGACGAGACGATAGGCCCCAACGGCCTCATGGCCGGGTCGCAGTAGCGGTTGTCGCTCGTAGTCGGGCACTTCGGACTATGCCTCGGAAACGGCGAGTTGGCGACAAGGCGTTTTCGAGGGCGTGTGGGGCCGTCGCCAACGATGTGTGGCCACCCGCCACAGGAACCCGGGCCGCTGCATCTGCGATGGCGAGTCGTGTAATTGATTGACGCGGAGAATCGTCTCGGTGACACGAATGTCGTCGCGCGCCGCGTCCAGTACCTTGCCCGTCCACCACGCCAATAGCCGCCAGCCGACCCGTTGTGCGACGGGGGCATCTGCGGGTGGGTCGGAATGCTGCGGGGCCGTCATTTTGTTTTGTTGCCACACCGAGTTGACGCGGGTGGCGACGGCACCGAAGTATCGGCGGGCGAGGTCAGCGTCGCCTTCCATGAGGCAGTCCCGCAGCGTGATGGCTTCGAAGATGGCCATCGTCATTCCCTGGCCCTTGATGGGGTCCAGGCTGCAGATCGCGTCGCCGATAACCAGGAGGCCCTCCGGGAATTGCGGCATCTGGTCATAGCGTCGCCACACGGCTTCGCGGTACCGGAAGGTGTGGACGTCGCTGATCGGGATCGCCGACCGGACGGTGCCCAGCATTCCGCTAGGCACGAATTGTTCTGCAAATAGTACCATTTCGGTGAAACTTGTCGGTGGTTCTTCCATGTCGAACGCACCGAGGGTCATCATGATTGTGTTGTTTTCACACCGGGCAATACCTCCGCCGTACGGATAACCAGGCGCCGAATTGATGAACGCGAGCTTGTCCGCATCGGCGTCGACGTCGGCGTGGACGCGCAGGAGTTGGCTGGCGTATGTCACTGGCGCTGTCACCCGGATCTCCGATGGTCGTTCGTAGCCGAGTCGATCCAAGAATGTGAGAGTGCGCGGTTTCCGTCCGGTGGCATCGACCACCAGGTCCGAGATGAGCGTCGTCACTAGGCCGGTGGATCGCCGCGCCGCCCGAACCCCGGTGACACGATGTTCCTCGGTCATGGGCTCGACGACATCGTGCCCGTCCAGGAATCTGACATTGCCTATGGATTGAACACGTTGCCGTATGTGGAATTCCAGGAAGGGACGCGTCGCGAGATAGAGCTTGAACGTCTCGGGGTCGCTGAACTTCTCCCACCGGTTGAGCATCTCTCGCGGTCCGATTCGTAGCCGGATGTGGGAGAGGTCTCCCTCATCGCAGACCGTCGCTCCGCCGTCGACGAGCTCGTCCAGAATTCCCGGGAACAGTCGCTCCAGGGTTTGTGAACCGGAGCTCATGAACGAATGAAAGTGCTGTCCCTGTGGCACGCCGTTGCGCGGGGTGGCGCCCCGCGGTGCATCGTCGCGCTCGACGACGGTGACCGATTCGTACGTCTCTGAAAGCACCCTCGCCGCGACCAGCCCCGCGATCCCGGCGCCCAGCACAACCGCGTGATCTCTGCGTTCCTGCACTTCAGGTGTCATCTGCTGATCCTTTCGTCTCGATGCACCCTACCCTTATGAATCTCTTAATTTCTTAGAAAAAGCTTAGATTTCTCTATTCGAGACTGCTCCCGGCCGGACGAGGGGGCTTGTCGTCACCGCATGGGACGATCGTCGGGTGACCGATGCGCTGCACCTGATCCTGGGAGACGAAGAACTACTGATCGAGCGGGCGGTGACCTCGGTGCTCCAAGCGGTCCGCGGCAAGTCGAGTGCGGACATCCCGGTCAACAAGCTGCGTGCGGGTCAGATTGATGTCGCCGAACTGGCCGAGCTGCTCAGCCCCTCACTGTTCGCCGACGAGCGGGTCATCGTCGTCGAGGCCGCGGCCGAAGCGGGCAAGGACGCGGTGGCGCTCATCGAGCAGGCCGCCTCCGACCTGCCGCCGGGAACCTTTCTGCTCGTGCAACATTCGGGTGGTGGCCGGGCGAAGGCGTTGGTGGCCACGTTGCAGAATCTCGGCGCCGCGGTGCACAACTGCGCGCGGATCGCCAAGGCCGCCGAGCGGGCGGATTTTGTGCACAAGGAATTTCGCCGTCTTGGGCAGAAGGTGGATGTCGACGTCGTCGCGATTGTCATCGATGCCGTCGGTTCCGACATTCGTGAATTGGCAGCTGCCTGTTCGCAATTGGTATCGGACACCGACGGCAATGTCGACGAGGCCGCAGTGCGCCGCTACCACTCCGGCCGTGCGGAGGTTTCCGGATTCGATATCGCCGACAAGGCGGTAGTGGGCGATGTCGCCGGCTCGACGGAAGCGCTGCGCTGGGCAATGCAGCGGGGCGTGCCGCACGTGCTGTTGGCCGACGCGCTCGCCGAGGCCGTGCACACCATCGCGCGGGTGGGCCCCATCAAGCAGAACGCTTACACGGTCGCCTCCGAGCTGGGGATGCCGCCCTGGCGCATCGAGAAGGCACAGAAACAGGCACGGCGGTGGTCGCGCGACGCGGTGGCCGAGGCGATACGGGTGGTGGCCGCGCTCAACGCCGATGTGAAGGGGGTGGCAGCCGATGCCGACTACGCCCTGGAATCGGCGGTGCGCAAGGTGGCCGAACTGGTGAGCACGTGATGCCCCGAGTGTGAGCCTCAGGGCACGAAAAACGCCGAGTGTGCGCGTTAGCGCTCACACTCGGCGTTGATCAGAGATTTAGGTCAGAGCTTGTTCAGAGCCAGAGCCAGCGCCGACTTCTTGTTGGCGGCCTGGTTCTTGTGGATGACGCCCTTGCTGACGGCCTTGTCCAGCTTGCGGCTGGCCGAAACGAGCAGCTCGCCCGCCTTGCCCTTGTCGCCGCCGGCGATGGCCTCGCGGAAACCGCGGATGGCCGTACGCAGGGACGACCGGGTCGCCTGGTTGCGCAACCGGGCACGCTCGTTGGTGAGGATGCGCTTTTCCTGCGACTTAATGTTGGCCACGCGTCAGTTCCTTCGTCAGTCGTCTAGTTCTTGAGAGCGAGCCCGGTAGTGAAGGCCCAGCGTCGTTGGATCAGGGGCAGCTGGTCAGTGCCATAGGGCTGCCGCAGAGGACAAGACTACCAGGCCACCGTCGGAAACCTGAAACCCAAGGGGCGCCGCCATCGGGTCGATGACCGGCAGGTTGCCAGCAAGTATCGCGGATACGCCCGCACGCCCTGCCGAATCCGCCGAATTGGTGCAGCATATTGGTGGTGAGCTTGCGAACAGTGATGCCGAACTCGGGGCGCCCGACGCGCACGGCGACGTCGTCCCGGTTAACCCGGCGAGACGACCAGATTTTCGGTGGGTACCGCGAGCTGGTGTCTGAAAAGGGGTCCTACTCCCGGGCCTTCGACGAAATGTTCGATGCCGAGGGCAATGTGCGGGGGCCCTACAAGGGGATCTACGCAGAACTTGCGCCCACCGATGCCGCCGATCTGGCGGCCCGCTCCGACGCGTTGGGCAGGGCGTTCATCGACCAGGGCATCACGTTCTCGCTGTCGGGCCAGGAACGCCCGTTTCCGTTGGACCTAGTGCCGCGGGTGATCGCTGCCGCCGAGTGGTCGCGGCTGGAGCGGGGCATCGCCCAGCGGGTCAGGGCGCTGGAGATGTACCTGGCCGACATCTACGGCGACCAGGAGATCCTGCGCGACGGCGTGATCCCGCGCAGCCTCGTCACCTCCTGTGAGCACTTCCATCGCGAGGCCGCCGGGATCAACCCGCCCAACGGCGTGCGGATACATGTCGCGGGCATCGACCTGGTCCGCGATGCCCAGGGCACCTTTCGGGTGCTCGAGGACAATCTGCGATCCCCCTCGGGTGTGTCCTACGTCATGGAGAACCGACGCACCATGGCGCGCGTCTTCCCCGACTTGTTCGCCACCCATCGAGTGCGTGCGGTAGACGACTACTCTTCGCATCTGCTGCGGGCGCTGCGCAAGTCGGCAGCCACCAACGAGGCCGATCCGACGGTCGTGGTGCTGACTCCGGGTGTGGCGAACTCCGCGTACTTCGAGCACTCGCTACTGGCCCGGCAGATGGGGGTCGAACTCGTTGAGGGACGCGACCTGTTCTGCCGCGACAACCAGGTCTACATGCGCACCACCGAGGGCGAGCGTCAGGTCGACGTCATCTACCGACGCATCGACGACACCTACCTGGATCCCATGCAGTTCCGTCCCGATTCGGTGCTGGGGGTCGCGGGGCTGCTCAATGCCGCACGCGCCGGAAACGTGGTCATCTCCAGCGCCGTCGGCAACGGGGTGGGGGACGACAAGCTCGTCTACACCTACGTCCCGACCATCATCGAGTACTACCTGGGCGAGAAACCCATTGTGGCGAACGTGGATACGTACCGATGTTGGCTCGACGACGAGCGCGAGGAGGTGCTGGACCGCATCGATTCGCTCGTCATCAAGCCCGTCGAAGGCTCCGGGGGATACGGAATTGTGTTCGGGCCGGACGCATCCGAGAAGGAACGCGCCGCGATCGCCAAGAAGATCAAGGCCGACCCGCGCGGTTGGGTGGCGCAGCCGGTGGTCCAGTTGTCCACGGTGCCCACGAAGATCGGCGACCAGTTGGTACCCCGGCATGTCGACCTGCGTCCGTTCGCGGTCAACGACGGCGACGACGTGTGGGTGCTGCCTGGCGGGCTCACCCGAGTGGCGCTGCCGGAGGGCTCGCTGGTGGTGAATTCCAGCCAGGGCGGCGGGTCGAAGGACACTTGGGTGCTCGCCTCGCGGGCATCTGTCGCCGAACGCGAGCTCGCCGGCGCCGAGCTGGTGTCGGAGCTGCCGGAGCCGACGGAGGTCGAGCAGGGCCCCGAGGTGGCCACCGCGGGACTGCAGCAGCACCAGCTGCAGCAACAACAGGCTCGGATGGTCCCGATGAGCGCTCGCGCGAAGAGAAGTGAACACTGATGCTGGCCCGAAATGCGGAGTCGCTGTATTGGATTGGTCGCTACGTGGAGCGTGCCGATGACACCGCGCGTATCCTGGATGTCACGGTGCATCAGCTGCTTGAGGACGCCAGCGTCGACCCTGACTACGCCTCCCGGGTGCTGTTGCGCGTGCTGGGTATCGAGGCGCCGGACATCGTGCTCGACGTGTGGTCGCTCACCGAGCTGGTCGCGTTCAGCGGAGCGCAGGGCGGGTCGATCGTCGACTCCATCTCGTCGGCGCGCGAAAATGCCCGTGGCGCACGCGAAGTGACCTCCACCGAAATGTGGGAATGTCTCAACACCACGTTCAACGCGTTGGCGGACCGCGAACGCGCTGCTCGCCGGCTGGGCCCGCACGAGTTCTTTACCTATGTGGAGGGGCGCGCCGCGCAGTTCGCGGGGCTGGCCGACTCGACGCTGAGTCGCGACGACGGCTACCGCTTCTTGGTGCTCGGCAGGTCCATTGAGCGCGTAGATATGACGGTGCGATTGCTCCTTTCGCGTGTCGGGGACCGGGCGTCCTCGCCCGCGTGGGTGACGCTGCTGCGCAGCGCGGGTGCACACGACACCTATCTGCGCACCTACCGCGGTGTGCTGGACGCCAATCGGGTTGTCGAGTTCATGCTGCTGGACCGGTTGTTCCCACGATCGGTGTTCCATTCGTTGCGCCAGGCCGAGCTGAGCCTGGACGAACTGGACCACCGGCCGCACAGCCGAGTCGGCGCGCGCGCCGAGGCCCAGCGGCTGCTTGGCCGTGCGCGCAGCGAGCTGGAGTTCATGCGTCCGGGTGTGTTGCTGGAGGACCTGCCCACTCGACTGGCCGGATTGCAACTGACCTGCCGAGAGTTGGGTGAGGCGGTGGCGCAGCAGTACTTCCACGCCGCGCCGTGGGTGGCGTGGACCGATGCCGGTGGCGCCCACGACTTCGAGCCCATTGAAGAGGGAGAAATCTGATGTGGCGCATGCGCATCGTCCACGCCACCGGCTATGCCTACAAGACGCCGGTGACCGCCTCCTACAACGAGGCGCGTCTAACGCCGCGTAGCGACGGCCGCCAGAACGTCATCCTCAATCGCGTGGAGACGGTCCCCGCCACACGCTCCTACCGGTACGACGACTATTGGGGTACCGCGGTCACGACGTTCGATCTGCATGCGCCGCACACCGAGCTGGAGGTCACCGGCCTGTCGGTGGTGGAGACCGATGTCGCCGAAAAACCCGAGAATGCGGTGGACTGGGATGAGGTGCACGCCAAGGCGGTGATAGACCGATTCGACGAATACCTATCTCCCAGCGCGTATGTCCCGCATAGCAAGAAGGTGCAGGCGGTGGGCAAGAAGATCGCCAAGGACGCCACTCCCGCCGAGGCAATTGTTGCGGCATCGAAGTGGGTGCACGCCGAGCTCGACTATGTGCCCGGGACCACGGGCGTGCACTCGTCGGCCCTCGATGCGCTCCGCGAGCGCAAGGGTGTCTGCCAGGACTACGCACACCTGACACTGGTCCTGCTGCGCAGTATGGGCATTCCGTCGCGCTACGTGTCGGGCTACCTGCACCCCAACGGCGAGGCAGCGGTGGGCGAAACGGTGGACGGACAAAGTCACGCCTGGATCCAGGCCTGGGCCGGCAGCTGGTGGGATTACGACCCCACCAACGACAGCGAGATCAACGAGCAGTACGTCACTGTCGGCGTCGGGCGCGACTATTCGGACGTTAGTCCTCTTAAGGGCATCTATTCGGGGGGCGGTTCGACGGACTTGGATGTTGTGGTGGAAGTCACAAGACTCGCCTAAAAGCGCCAGAAAACGCAGTTATTGCACAGGTGTCTGGCAAGAAGAGTAATAATGCGTAGACCATGGTGACCAAACAAGCTACCGGGCTATACGGCGGACGAACGGCAGACGAGCGCCGCGCGGAGCGGAGGCGACGCCTCCTGGAGGCGGGGCTCGAAGTTATGGCCAGCTCAGGCTGGGCGGCGACCACGGTTCGGGAGATCTGCAAGACAGCCGGACTGAACACCCGCTACTTCTACGAGTGCTTCGATGGTCTCGATGAGCTGCTCGTCGCGGTTTTCGACTGGATCATCGAAGACAGCATCGCCACGGCTGGTTCGGCGATGGCCGCGGCCGACAAGGACTCGCGTTCGCAGGTGCATGCCGGCGTCGTGGGTGCGGTGACCGCCCTGACTGCTGATCCGCGGCGCGCCCGTGTGATCGCCACCGAGGCGATGGGCAGCCAACGGCTCACCCGTCGTCGCATGCGGTTGACGCACTACATGGCGCTGATGCTCGGTGCCGCCCGCGCCGAGTTCGATCCGGATGCCGATCCGAACTACACCGCAGTGCAGGCCGAGGCCCTGGCTGCGGGAGTGGCCGGCACCGTGCTCGCATGGCTGGACGGACGGCTGCGTCTGGAGCGTGAGGAACTGGCCGAGTACACCGCCCAGTTCGTTGACCAGGCCATGTTCACGTCGACTCCGGTGCGCATAGCGGCGCCGGTGCACAACTCCGTAGAACACTGAGGTGAGCTGATCGATTCGATCAGCTCCAGGAGAATCCCGCGCGCAGACGTGCCGCGACGACGTTAAATCGCTCCACGTCCAGAATCGCCCCTTCGCGTCGGATGCCCTCCTCTGGAACGTCCAATACCCGGTCGAGGCGTACCCAACTGGGTCGTCCGTCGTAGTCCCAGCTTCCACTGCCGAGCGCCACCCAATCCGTGTCGGTGGCGTGTCGCTCCTGGCTCGACAGCATTAGCCCGAGCAAGACCGAGCCGTCCCGTCCCACCACCAGCACGGGACGGTCCTTCCCCTGTGTCGGGTCGTCCTCGTAAACCACCCACGTCCAGACGACTTCCCCAGGATCGGCGCGGCCGTCCAGGTCGGGCGTGTATTCGACGCGACGAGCCCGATGGGCTGTGGGGACGCTGCGGTTGGTGACCGGACGGCCGGGGATAGCGGTCTGCTCCTCGGGCTCTACGACACCGATGGCCTCCAGGCCGCGCTGCAGTCCGCGCTGGACGAATTCCGACCCCTGTAGTTGCCGCAGCACCTTCGGGCCTTCGCGGAACACCACCTGTTCGAGAGTGTCCACCGCGATCTTCCCGAGCCTCCGCCCGAGCGTCTGCCACTGTGACGCCATGGTGCGAGCATACTGACCTGTGTCGCTCCGGGCTGCTCGTGTCAAAAGCACGGTCATCGGCGTGGGACCATGGTGCCGTGCCAAGTTTTGCCGACACGACGTTCACCGACCCGGCGCTCATCCGAAATTTCTGCATCATCGCCCACATCGACCACGGGAAGTCGACGCTGGCCGACCGGATGCTGCAGCTGACCGGTGTGGTCGACGAGCGGTCCATGCGTGCCCAGTATCTGGACCGGATGGATATCGAGCGTGAGCGCGGCATCACCATCAAGGCGCAGAACGTACGGCTGCCCTGGAATGTGAACGGTCAGGATTACGTCCTGCATCTCATTGACACCCCTGGACACGTCGACTTCACCTACGAGGTGTCCCGCGCATTGGAGGCCTGTGAGGGCGCGGTGCTGCTGGTCGATGCGGCACAGGGTATCGAGGCGCAGACGCTGGCCAACCTGTATCTGGCGCTGGACAAGGATCTGACGATCATCCCGGTCCTCAACAAGATCGACCTGCCCGCCGCCGACCCGGAGCGGTACGCCGAGGAGATCGCGCACATCATCGGCTGCGAGCCCTCCGATGTGCTGCGGGTCTCGGGTAAAACAGGCGAGGGTGTCGCCGCGCTGCTCGATGAGACGGTGCGAACAATCCCTGCGCCGCAAGGTGATCCGGACGCCCCGGCGCGCGCGATGATCTTCGACTCGGTGTATGACATCTACCGCGGCGTGGTCACCTACGTTCGCGTGGTCGACGGGAAGATCACCCCGCGCGAGAAGATCGCGATGATGTCGACCGGCGCCACCCATGAGCTGCTGGAGGTGGGCATCGTCTCACCGGACCCCAAACCCTCTGTGGGCCTTGGGGTCGGCGAGGTGGGTTATCTGATCACCGGAGTGAAGGATGTCCGCCAGTCGAAGGTCGGCGACACCGTGACCTCCGCGCGCAAGGGTGCCACCACACCGCTGACGGGGTATCGCGAACCCAAGCCGATGGTCTACTCCGGGCTGTACCCGGTTGACGGATCCGATTACCCGAATCTGCGTGAGGCACTGGACAAGCTGCAGCTCAACGACGCGGCGCTGACCTACGAGCCGGAGACCTCGGTGGCGCTGGGCTTCGGATTCCGTTGCGGCTTCTTGGGGTTGCTGCACATGGAGATCACCCGCGAGCGGCTGGAGCGCGAGTTCAATCTCGACCTGATTTCCACGGCACCGAATGTTGTCTACCGGGTGATTACCGAGGCGACGCAGTCGGGTGATCCCGGGTTGACCGTCACCAACCCGTCCATCTGGCCCGAGGGCAAGATCCGTGCCGTCTACGAGCCTGTCGTGAAGTGCACGGTCATCTCGCCGAGCGAGTTCATCGGTTCGATCATGGAGCTGTGCCAGTCGCGGCGCGGCGAGCTCGGCGGCATGGACTACCTGTCGCCGGAGCGCGTCGAGCTGCGCTACACCATGCCGTTGGGGGAGATCATCTTCGACTTCTTCGACTCGTTGAAGTCGCGCACCCGCGGCTATGCCAGCTTGGACTACGAGGAGTCCGGCGAGCAGGAGGCCGACCTGGTGAAGGTTGACATCCTGCTGCAGGGTGAGGCGGTCGACGCGTTTAGTGCCATCGTGCACAAGGACGGTGCCGAGGCGTATGGCAACAAGATGACCGGAAAGCTCAAGGAGCTCATCCCGCGTCAACAGTTCGAGGTGCCGATTCAGGCGGCCGTTGGGTCGAGAATCATTGCCCGCGAGAATATTCGGGCCATCCGCAAGGATGTGCTTTCCAAGTGCTACGGCGGTGACATCACCCGCAAGCGCAAGCTGCTGGAGAAGCAGAAGGAAGGCAAGAAGCGCATGAAGACCATCGGCCGGGTCGAGGTGCCGCAGGAGGCCTTCGTGGCCGCGTTGTCCACCGACTCCTCCGGGGATAAACCGAAGAAGTAGGTCGCGCGCCGCCGATCAGTACCGGCGAGTGTGCGATTTACGGTGCTTTTCGCAAGAATCCCACCGAAATCCGCACACTCGGCTCAGTGTTCGCATTCCTGACTCGGCATGCCGACGATGGCTCCGCCCTGCGGCCAGCCGGCGGGGGAGTCCTCCCAGGGCTCCTGACGTCCGTACGGGGTCAGGTCCAGGAATGGATACCCGACCGCGGAATGGTCCAGCCCGCGCGCGAAAGCCGAGTAAGTATGAAAAACCTCGTCACCGCGGCGCAGGAAGATGCTCGCACCCGGCCAGTCTCCACGCAGGTCTGCGTCGTTGAAGCCATCGGCATGCAGCTCTTCGACGGGTTTGTAGTTGTACTCGATCGCAACCCGTGACGAGTCCAGGCTGACGTGGAAGTCGTAGCTGAAATCGCCGTCATTGGTGGAGTACCACGGGAACGTCCACCGGTGTTCGTCGCGGTAGCGCGCGATGCTGACGTACGGTGCGCGCGACACGCACGCGAAGGTGACGCCCTTGTCGGTCAAGAGCTTCCGGTCCCGCTCGGTGAACGTCATCTCGGCGGCCCCGGTGCAGCTGGGACACCCGCGATCGATCTCGTCGATCCACATGAAGTGGTGGATGTACAGCGTGTGCCGCCCCTCGAACAGGTCCACGAGCCGCACATGGCCGTCGGGACCCTCGAAGACGTAGTCCTTGTCGACCTTGACCATGGGCAGCCGTCGGCGTTCGGCGTTGACGGCATCGCGCAGATGCGTGGCTTCTCGTTCGCGGGCAAGCAGTGTCCTGCGCGCCGCCAGCCATTCTTCGCGGCTCACGACGTCGGGGTAGGCGGTTGGTGTGCTCATACCTATACCGACCCACCTGGGTCCGAAAACTCATCGCGCCGATACGCTGAGATGCATGAGTAGCGTGCTTGGCGGGCTTGCCCTTCCGGTGGTCGGTGCCCCGATGGCCGGGGGCATCACTGTTGCGGCGTTGGCGCGCGGCGTGAGCGCCGCGGGAGGTTTCGGCCTGATGCCCGCCGGGTATCGCAGCGTCGCGCAGCTGGAGCAGGACCGCGCCGACATGGGGGATCTGCCCTTCGGCTTCAACGTGTTTGTCCCCACCCCCGATCAGGGTGCCGATCTGAGTGAGTATCTGGACAGGCTGAAGGTCTGGGCTGACAAGCTCGAGGTCGCTCCCGGCGATCCGGTGTGGCATGACGACGCGTACACCGACAAGATCGAGTACCTGGTCACTCGCCCGGTCCCGGTGGTGTCGTTCACCTTTGGCGTGCCGTCGGCGCAGGACGCGCACAGGCTGCGTGGAGCCGGATCCGAGGTATGGATCACCGTGACCAGTGCCGCCGAGGCCACGATCGCTGCGGGCATCGGCGCAGATGCGCTGATTGTGCAGGGCCCGGAGGCTGGAGGGCATCGCGGCAGTTTCGATGCGGGTGCTCCGGAGGAGCCGCTGCTGGACCTGATAGCGAAGGTGCGGGAGGTGACCGCGCTGCCGCTCGTCGCCGCCGGGGGCATCATGGACGGCGCCGACATTGCCCGGGTGCTGAGTGCCGGCGCCGTTGCCGCGCAGCTCGGGACCGCGCTGGTGGTGACCGACGAGTCGGGCGCCAAACAGGTCTACAAGGACGCGCTGCTGCAACCGGCCGAGACGGTGGTGACCCGGGTGTTCTCCGGTCGGCCGGCGCGAAGCATCTCGAACGCATTCCAGCGGGATATGGAATCGGTTGCCCCGGTGAGCTTCCCGGCGCTGAATTCGGCGACCAAGGATCTCCGGGCGAGCGGCGACCCCGATGTGATGTCGCTGTGGGCCGGGACTCAACATCACCGTGCTCGGGCGCTCCCGGTGGCAGAGTTGATGGCCACCTTGGCGGCCGAGCTGAACGCGGCTCAGGGTTAGGTGAAGAGATGAAACCGGTTGCTCTGATGTGGACCATGGTCGTCGCCGCGTGCGTGTTGATCGGTCTTGACGTGTTGATTTACATGGCAGGGCCGCGCAGCGGTAACTCCACTGGCGCCCTGGTGGGACTGCTGTTATTCAATCTGATGCTGTTCGTTGGACTCGGCGTCTACCTTCGCCGCCAACGCTAAAGACGGGGCTAGCCCCCGAGTCGCACCTACGATGGTGCGATGGTGTCAGACGTCGATGAGCCGCTTGCGCAAAGAGCGGCAGACCCAGATCCGGAGCTGTCGCTAGAAGGACTGATCTCCAGTCAGTCTCCTGTTCAGCGTCGCGGTCCGTTCCCACCGATCGCCGACTATGCGTTCCTCTCGGACTGGGAGAACACCTGCCTGATCGCCTCCAACGGGTCGGTGGAGTGGATGTGCGTCCCACGCCCGGACTCGCCGAGCATCTTCGGGGCCATTCTCGACCGCAGCGCCGGCCATTTCCGGATCGGCCCGTACGGACACAACGTGCCGGCCTCGCGCCGCTACCTGCCGGGCAGTCTCATGGTGGAAACCACCTGGCAGACCAAGACCGGCTGGCTCACCGTGCGCGACGCGTTGGTTCTGGGTCCCTGGCATGACGTGAACTCGCGTTCGAAAACGCATCGGCGCACCCCGACCGACTGGGATGCCGAGCACATCCTGCTGCGCACCGTGCGGTGTGTCAGCGGGACCGTCGAGGTGCTCATGAATTGCGAGCCCGCCTTTGACTATCACCGCGACGGGGCTACTTGGGAGTACACCGGCGACGGATACGGCGAGGCGATCGCCCGGGCGGCCAAGAACCCCGAGGCCAACCCGACACTCAAGCTCACCACGAATCTGCGGTTGGGGCTGGAGGGCCGCGAAGCGCGGGCGCGTACCCGGCTCACCGAGGGCGACAGTGTGTTTGTCGCGCTGAGCTGGTCGAAACACCCTGTACCGCAGACATACGCGGAGGCCGCCGACAAGATGTGGAAGACCGCCGAAGCGTGGCGGCAGTGGATCAATATCGGCGAATTTCCCGACCATCCGTGGCGGTCATATCTGCAGAGCAGCGCGTTGGTCCTCAAGGGACTGGCGTACTCGCCGACCGGTGCACTGCTGGCGGCGTCCACCACATCGCTACCGGAAACACCTGGGGGAGTGCGTAACTGGGACTACCGATATTCGTGGGTGCGAGACTCGACGTTTGCGTTGTGGGGCCTGTACACGCTGGGTCTGGATCGCGAGGCGGATGACTTCTTCTCGTTCATCGCCGACGCATCGGGTGCGAACAATGGGGAAAGACATCCGTTGCAGGTGATGTATGGCGTCGGCGGTGAGCGCACCTTGACCGAGGGGGAGTTGCCGCACCTGTCCGGGTATGACGGGGCGCGGCCGGTGCGGATCGGCAACGGCGCGTTCGACCAGATCCAGCACGACATCTGGGGCACCATGCTCGATTCGGTGTATGTGCACGCCAAGTCGCGGGAACAGATTCCGGCGACGCTGTGGCCGATTCTGAAGAACCAGGCCGAAGAGGCCGCACGGCACTGGCATGAACCCGACCGTGGCATTTGGGAAGTGCGCGGAGAGCCGCAGCATTTCACCTCGTCGAAGATCATGTGTTGGGTTGCAATGGATCGTGGCGCCAAACTCGCCGAGATGCACGGTGAGAAGAGCTATGCGCAGCAGTGGCGCGGTGTCGCCGACGAAATCAGGGCAGATATTCTCGAACACGGCGTGGACAATCGCGGCGTGCTCGTGCAGCGTTATGGTTCAACGGCTTTGGATGCCTCGCTGTTGCTCGCGGTGCTTAACCGCTTCCTGCCGCCGGACGATCCGCGAATCCGGGCCACGGTGCTGGCGATCGCCGATGAGCTGACCCATGACGGTCTGGTACTGCGCTATCGGGTCGAGGAGACCGATGACGGGCTGTCCGGTGAGGAAGGCACCTTCACCATCTGTTCGTTCTGGTTGGTGTCGGCGCTGGTCGAGATTGGCGAGGTGCGCCGGGCGCGGCATCTGTGCGAGCGGCTGCTGTCTTTTGCCAGCCCGCTGCAGCTTTTCGCCGAGGAGATCGATCCGCGTACCGGACGGCACCTGGGCAATTTCCCGCAAGCGTTCACCCATCTGGCGTTGATCAATGCGGTGGTGCACGTCATTCGGGCCGAGGAGGAGGCCGATGTGAGCGGCGCCTTCCAGCCGGCAAACGCACCCACGTGACGTTTGGGGTCCGCTAACCTCATCGAATGAGGACCAGGGGCGGGTTAGCAGTTGTCGCGGTGCTGATCTGTGCAACCGCATGTATCCCGACGGGCGGGCGAGATCGAAAGCCCCCGGCACCGCCGCAGACCACCCAATCCACCACTGCACCAACGACATCGAAACCGGCGATGTCGCTGACCCCGGCGCCGGCGGCGCCGACCGCCAAGCCGGCATTCGGCTTCACCCCGACGTTGGAGGATGTAAGCGGCAAGCAGGGAAAGGTCGAGTACAAGGTCAAATTGCCGCTGGTGACCGGAGACAAAGCGGCCGCTAGGGATAGGTTCAACGAGGGCATGCGCACGGCACTGAATGACGTGGCGCGCGGGTTGGACGATCCTAAGCTCACCGCGGCGGCGACGGTTGGTGACGGGCAGCTGTATGACAAGCAGACGAGCCGGGTCTACTTCATCGGTCCGCATGTAGTCGCGGGTGTCGCGATCTTCTACTGGAATGCCGGTGGCGCACACCCGAACCAGTCGGTGGCCACCATCACCATTAATACCGATACTGTCAAGCCGATCATGTTTGGTGACGTGTTCCTAAACCAAGATTCGGCGCGGGAACAATTGCGGAAGCTGGCGCAGGAATTCGGTCCGCGCGACCAAATCAAGGCGGCCGGAGACATGAAGGCCGAGCAGTTCCTGCATTGGGTGCCCGCGCCCAATGGGCTGACCTTCTTTGTCACCGTTCCGCACGTTGCCGGGGATTCCGTCCCGGTCACCGTGCCGTGGGAGAAGATTCGTGATCAGGTGGCTCCCGGTATACAGACTGTGCTCAGCGGGTAGGCGGCGAGCGCGGCGTTGCGCACCAAGACGCGCCGAGTTTGGCGTGCATAACGTGGCGCTCGCGGGTGGTTCGATCAGCGACGCGCGAAGTCCGGGGCGTGCTCCGGCAGTGGACCAATCGCCACCCCATAGGCCGGAATTGCCTGCAACCATGGGTATTTGGTGGCAATCGACAGAACCGAGGCGATCTTGGCACTCGGAGTTGTTGTGGTCGTCGAGTCCACCGCGGAGAACACCCGCCGATGCACGGCCCGCTGCACACGCTGGATCAAGGCCGTCGGCGCCCATCGGCGCAGCTGCACCTTGCGGAGGTCCGCGGTGGTGAGCGTGCCGTTGCGCAGCGGCTCGGCGAGGATGCGTGCGGTGGCCACCGCATCGGCGATGGCGAGATTGATGCCGACCCCGCCGACCGGGGACATGGCGTGCGCGGCGTCACCGATGAACAGCAGGCCGTCTCGGTACCACTTGTGAAGTCGATTCAGCTGCACATCAAGCAGTTTCACGTCGTCCCAGCCGGTAATCGCCTCGGTGCGATCGGCCAGCCACGGCACCATCTCGGCGATCCGGTCGCGCAGGACCTGGACGTCGCCGCTGCGCATCTGCGAGTCGGTGCCCTTGCCGATGAGGTATCCGCACTGGAAGTAATCGCCCCGATCGAGCATCACCATGAACCGGTTGGTGCCGACCCGTGCCCGCGGCCCCTTCGGATCGTCGGGACGCTTAGGCAGGCGGAACCACCAGACATCGATCGGAACCCCGAAGGATCGAGGGCGCATCCCCGCTGCCGCGCGTAGCACCGAGGCGCGGCCATCGCAGGCGACCGTGAGATCGGCCTTGAGCTTCCCGGTTTCCCCTGTGGCGGTGCGATATTCGACTCCGGTGATGCGATCGCCGGAACGCAGGAGCCCGGTGACCTCGGTGCTGCGCAGCAGCCGGAAGGTGGGCTCGGACTCGGCCGCGCTGGCCAGCAATTCGAGGAAGTCCCATTGGGGTGCCATCGCGATATGTTTGTGCGGCCCGGGAAGTCGATGGAGATCGCCTAGCCGGAATGTCTGCTCTCCGAGGTCCACGGTGACCTGCTCCACCAGATTGTGGGGCATGGCCGCGAATTTCGCGCCGAGCCCCAATTCGTCGAGCAGATTTAAGGTGCTCGCATGCACGGTGTCGCCGCGGAAGTCCCGCAGGAAATCGGGGTGCTTCTCCAGAACGGTGACGGGGACGCCCGCACGCGCGAGCAGCAGGGCCAACATCATCCCCGCGGGACCACCGCCCGCGATGGCACAGGTGGTGCCTTGTGACTGATCAGCTTTCGTCACGCGTCCTCCTCCAGGCCGCGATCAAGACGCCGGCCAATGCGAACACGGGAATCAACGAGAATGTCCAACTCAAGGCCAGGGGTGGTCCCGGTTGGGGGAGGACCTCCACATCAAGGAGACCCTTTCCGGGGCCGCGCGGACCGGTGACGTCGAAGATGAATTGGTAATGACCTTCTTCTTGCAGCGCCCGGATGTCCAAACCCCAGACATCGCGCTTGCGCGGATGGCGCGCCAACGGTTCCGGGCGTGGTTCCCGGCCGTCGGGAGTCACGATGGTGAGGGTGCCCGATTTTCCGGTAATCCCATCGGCGGGGATGAAGGTGAAGTCCAGGGATTGCATGGCGCGCAGCGGCCAGGTGGAGAATCCCACCGTCAGCTGATACGGACCTGCGGCCACCTGCTCGGTGTGCACCACGTTGACGGGTGCGTAGGCGTTCGCGGGGGCGCTGACGCCGAGGGACAGTGCCGTGACAGCGATGAGCGCCAGCAGGATTCGAGAGAGCTTCATGCGACGGCCTCGGCAGGGTCGGTCTGGTTTCCGGGCACCCGCAGCATCAGCGCGATGCGCTGCGCTAAGAATCCGGCGAGCGCACCCAGCACCAGCCCAGTGAGTCCGACGGTGAGGTGACTGCTCCACGGGTCAACCCGTTCGTGGTACAGCATTGACCCCTGTAGCAGATATCCGATGCCCGCAGCCGCGCCCAGGAAGGCGCCGATGATCGTCATGGGCCAGCGTTCCCACTGACGGTCCTTGGTGAGATACAGCAGAGCTGCCGCGAGTGCGGCGAACACGCCCAGGAACACGGGCATCATCCCTGGTATTGCGGGTGGTCCGCCCCACAGGTCGTCGCGTAGCGGCAGGCCCACTGCGGCAGCGTATTCGCGTGCGGCCCACGGCGAGAACCACCAGAAGATCGCTTGTATTGCGCCCATGGCCGCCGCCACGCCGAGTGGTGCCAGCGGCGACCGCACCACACCCGCGACGATCAGCAGGACGAGCGGGACGGTGAATGCCGAGCCCAGCGACAGCGGGTTGAAGGCGAACTTGAACGCGTAGAGCGCGGTGAACGGAATCGCCGTCATCGCCGCAACTATCGAGGATTGCGCCATCAAACCGACCACACCCCAACGGAATCGACGGGCCGCGGCGAAGGTGACAACGCTGCCGAGATCGGTGACGGTTCCCGATACGAACAGCGCGAAATGCGGCGGAGAGGCCAGGATCGCGTCGAATCCGTAGACGGTGTGCCACCACAGATCGAGCAGCCCGTACAGCAAGAAGGCGGCAGCGCCGCACCCTGAGAGCAGGAAGCCCAAGGGCGCGGTGAATTTTCCGCCGAGTACACGAATCGGGACGCCGCCCACCCACCGTGGCGCCTCGTCACCCGCGCGCTGGACGGCGGTGACCATCAAAATCATGGCGAGGCTCACGATCCCGCTGATGGCGCTGCCCGAATACAGGAAGAGGTGCGGCAGCGTGAAGAACGTGTCAGGTCCTACGTCGCTATGCCATTGCACGTCCCAGGTGGTGCCGACGGACCCAACCACGCTGCCCAACAGCACCCCGAATGCGCCCAGCGGTGCGTACTTCTCGACGGTCTCGCGGGTGATTCGCGTCGTCTGCTCCGCACCGGCATGCGCGGTACTTGTCTCGGGGCTCATCTCAACCTCCACTGACCCATAGTGGCACTGTCACGCGTTCATCGGGGTCACCCGCTGGCGGTGTAACCGTCACGACGATCTCCCAAGGCCCGGCCATGGACAGCATCACCTGGTCAAACTTGGTGCGACCGGACACGACTTCCCGCAGTGGCGGCATCGCATGACCCATCAGCGGCATGACCAATTCGACTGTCACTGACTCGGATTCGGGGAGGTCATGCTCCTCCTTGCTGTCGACCGCGATTTCCAGCGCGGTCGTACCGACACGCGGGCTGTCGACTGTCACCGCAATGGCGTAGTGCTCGGTACCTGAATACAGAGTGATGGCCTGCGGCGCACTGGGCCAGCCAATCCAGGCCAGCGCCAGTACCGCGGCGACGATCACCGCGAGCCCCGCCCACACTCGAGGTGTCATGAGATGTCCAGTCGTATGGGGATCGTCAGCACCCGATAGTCGCGCTGAGCCTGAATCCACGCGAGATACCGACCTGGTCTGGGGAAGGTGAAGGTAAACGGCACATTCGGGCCAAAAGCGGCCACCGTCTCGTCGGGCGGGCTGTCGCCGTTCAGCGGTGGGACCCCGACCACGGGTGCCATCGAATCATGTTCCATACCAGGCATATCGGTACCACCATGCCCGCCCATGGAATGCGCGTGTGCCCAGACCGCCGAATCCTGCACCGCGGTACCGAGATCGGCTGAGGGGGTGTCGGGCGGTATCGGGCCCGCGATCACGAGATGGCCGAGCATGCCGAGCCACGGCTGTAGGACGGGCTCCGAGCCGACGCTCGCGGTGACAGTGGTCGGCAGTCCCGCGTGCAGGCCGGTGGCGGTCACGTGCACGTGCAGCCCGTCGATCATGCGCATCCCTGGGCCCACGAACGGTGCCGGCGTGGCGGGCTTCCCGCCTCGCGAGGTGAGTCCGCCCGGCAAGCGCACCGTCTGCACCCCGCCGCCGCGTCGCACGAACTCTGCCGATACCGCGTATCGGCCCGCCGCCGTCGTCGAGAGCGACACCGAATAGCGGCCCGGCGCAACCCTTATCGGATGCAGATGCGAAAGCCTTCCGTCCGGCGCCACCACCAGCAGGTGGATCAATGCGCTGTCATGGATCACCACATCGTCGGCGGGTAGCCCGGTCGCGGTGTCGATCAATGAGAAGTAGACATCCGATGCGCGCCCCGATTCGAGCACCGGCTGCTCGGCGATGAGCATGGCTGAGGGGCGGGAGTAGTCGGTGACCGCGGGACGGTCCAGTAGGTAGGGGTTGGCGGCGTTGTCGACGGTGGGGTCCCGCTGTGCTCCCGGCTCGGGCGGCGGCGGTGCCGACGTGGACAACACGGCCCCGGTGATGGCGACCGCGAGAGCCAGGGCCGTGGCCGTCACCGGCAGCGCGATCCATATCCCGCGACGTACCCGGGTGGCCACCACCAGTGAGACCACCAACAGCAGTCCGGTGGCGGCCAGCCCCACGTAGGCCACCCGCTCGGGTGGCGACATCGCCTGACCCATGAGTACCAGCGGGATCCGGGCGGTGTGCACACCGTCGCTGATGGTGAGGTCGGCCGGCCCGGTGCGGTCGACGTTGAGGGTCGCGCCGTACGGGCCTGGCTTCTCGCCGAGGATCACCATCGCCGTCGACGTGGGGACACCCGGAGCCGGTTGCCGCTCGTCGGTGCTCGCGCCGGTGGGCACCAGTTGCAGCCGGAGCGGGCCGGCCGCGGTGCCTTGGTGAGTGATCACATCGACGCGCAACGGTCCCGGGATGCTGGTGACGCGGCGCGCGATCACGGTGAGCTCACGCGGGCCGAGGCTCTGCGCGACCTGTACGTCGGCACCCGCGGCGGCCGAATCGGCCAACGCCACGGGGGCACCACTGCATAGTGCGAACAATGCGAGCACCAGGAACAGGCATATCTCGCGCAAGCGGCTCATCGTCACTCAGTCTGCCCTGCCCCGGCGGGCGCGCGCGGGGGTCCCGCCTAAACTGGCGACGTGAACAGCGACAGCGTGATCGGCCTGCTGAGTTGGTGGGACGGCGTGGAGCTGTGGCTCAGCGGGCGCGGGTTCATTTTGCAAACGATCATCGTGATGCCAGTGGTTCTGACGTTGGCGTATGCGGTGGCGGTGGCCGGAGACAAGATCCTGTTTGTGCTGCTCAGCGTGATGAGTCGGTTCGGCTGGTCGGATCCCGTACAACGCCATCCCGTGGAGGCGGCTGTCGCGGCCTCGGTGGTTCCGGCGGACCCGTCATGAGTGGCATGCCGCAGTCACGCGTGACATTGGCCCTGATTGCGCTGGCCGTTCTGGTGGTAGTCGCCTGGCTGTTGAGTCGCTAACGACTGCTCGTTGAGGTAATAGCGCGTCTACCAGGTGATTCGTCCGTCAAGACCGCATCAATATCCTCTGCTAGGCTTCCCGCCATGCTTTCCGGATACCAGCCGCGCCATCAGTTGGCGCTCATTGCTGTGGGTCCGGTTGTCGACGTCGCCTGTTGTCGCTGACGGTTTTCGCCCGTCCGCGCGTGCCGCCTTGGCCCAGGTCTGTAAGACCCTCCCGCTGAGCTGACGATCGCATCCCGTGGCCGAGCCCGTGAGAATCCTTCTTGGTTCCTCCCTCAAGTCCCAGCCACGGAAAGGGTCGTCTTGATCCCCAGTAAGTCATCGATGCGCAGACTTGGTGCATTGGTTGTCGCGACCGCGCTCACCGCCGCCTGCCAGGGCGGACCCAGCGATGTCCCCGGCGGCGGGCGAGGCGGGGACGCCGATACGACGCTCACCCTGGTGGCCTACGCGGTTCCGGAGCCCGGATTCCGGGAGATCATTCCTGCCTTCAATGCCACCGAGGCGGGTAAGGGCATTCAGGTCACCCAGTCCTATGGGGCCTCCGGTGACCAGTCGCGCGGCGTCGAAGGCGGTAAGCCGGCCGACATCGTGAGCTTCTCGGTGGAACCGGACATCACCCGTTTGGTCAAGGCCAAGAAGGTGTCTGCCGACTGGGACAAGGATGCATTCGGTGGCATCGCGTTCGGGTCGGTAGTGACTGTGGTTGTCCGCAAGGGCAATCCGAAGCACATCAAAGATTGGGACGACCTGCTGCAGCCCGGTCTGGAGGTCATCAGCCCCAGCCCGCTGAGTTCCGGCTCGGCCAAGTGGAATCTGTTGGCCCCGTACGCCGCCAAGAGCGAGGGCGGCAAGAACCCGCAAGCCGGACTGGATTTCGTCTCCAAGCTGGTGCGTGAGCACGTCAAGATGCGGCCGGGTTCGGGTCGGGAGGCCACCGAGGTGTTCGTGCAAGGCAGCGGAGATGTGCTGATTAGCTACGAGAACGAGGCCATCTTCACCGAGAGCCTCGGCAAGCCGATCGAGCACGTCAACCTGCCGATCACATTCAAGATCGAGAACCCGGTGGCGGTGGTGTCGGAGAGCCTGCACATTAAGAAGGCCACCGAGTTCAAGAATTTCTTGTACACCCCTGAGGCGCAGCGGATCTGGGCCAAGGCCGGGTTCCGGCCCGTCGATCCCGGAGTGTCCGCGGAGTTTGCGTCCTCCTTCCCGGTGCCGTCCAAGCTGTGGACCATCAAGGATCTGGGCGGGTGGAAGAGCGTCGACAAGGAATTGTTCGACAAGAACGACGGATCCATCACCAAGATCTACAAAGAGGCGACCGGATGAGCACCCTGACCGAACCGGTATCTCCCGCCAAGTCTGACGCGGCTCCGGGCCGTTTCCGTAAGCGCTTCAGCGACGACCCGCTGCGCATCGGCGTGGCCAGCATCTGGCTGTCGGTCATCGTGCTGCTGCCGTTGGCAGCGATCGTGTGGCAGTCGGCCGAGGGCGGATGGACCGCATTCGCCAGCGCCATCACCTCCAACTCGGCCTTGGCCTCGTTCAAGGTGACGCTGCTGATCTCGATCGCGGTGGCCGTCGTCAACGGAATCTTCGGTCTGTTGGTGGCCTGGGTTCTGGTGCGCGACAACTTCCCCGGCAAGCGGATCGTCGACACGTTGATCGACCTGCCGTTCGCGTTGCCGACCATTGTGGCCAGCATCGTGCTGCTCGCGCTGTACGGCCCGAGCAGTCCGATCAATGTGCATCTGCAGCACACCAAATGGGGTGTCGGGATTGCCCTGCTCTTCGTGACGCTGCCCTTCGTGGTGCGGGCCGTGCAGCCGGTGTTGCTCGAGCTCGAACGGGAGGTGGAGGAGGCTGCGGCCTCGCTGGGCGCTAGTAACCCGGTGATCTTCAGCAAGGTGATTCTGCCGGCGCTGCTGCCTTCGCTGCTGTCCGGCATTGGTCTCGCATTCTCCAGGGCCATCGGCGAATTCGGTTCCGTCGTCCTGATCGGTGGCGCGGTGCCAGGGGAGACCGAGGTGTCCTCACAGTGGATCCGGACGCTCATCGAGAACGACGACCGAACCGGTGCCGCGGCCATCTCCATTGTGCTGCTCGCCATTTCGTTTGTGGTGCTGTTCATCCTGCGCGGGCTGGGTTCGCGTGCGGCCAAGCGAGAGGAGCTTGACCGATGACGCTCTCACCGGCCGTCAAGTACGCGTTGCGTGTGATCGCGCTGCTCTACGTCGCGGTGCTGCTGATCGTGCCGCTCGGGTTGATTCTGTGGCGCGCATTCGAGCCCGGTCTGGTGCAGTTTTGGCAGTACATCTCCACGCCCGCCGCGATCTCGGCCTTCAACCTCTCGCTGCTGGTGGTGGCGATCGTGGTGCCGCTCAACGTGATCTTCGGGGTACCGACGGCATTGGTCCTGGCCCGCAACAAGTTCCGCGGCAAGGGCATCCTGCAGGCTGTCATCGACCTACCGTTCGCGGTGTCGCCGGTGATCGTCGGTGTGGCGTTGATCGTGTTGTGGGGCTCGGGCGGTCTACTCGGATTCGTGGAGAACGACTGGAAGTTCAAGATCATCTTCGGGCTGCCCGGCATCGTGTTGGCGAGCATTTTCGTGACGTTGCCGTTCGTGATCCGCGAAGTGGAACCGGTGCTGCACGAGATCGGCGACGATCAGGAACAGGCCGCCGCGACGCTGGGTGCCAATCCGTGGCAGACGTTCTGGCGTATCACCTTGCCGTCGATTCGTTGGGGTCTGACCTACGGCATCGTGCTGACGGTCGCCCGCACGCTCGGTGAGTACGGCGCGGTGATCATGGTGTCCTCCGGGCTGCCCGGTCAGTCGCAGACGCTGACACTGTTGGTGTCCGACCGCCATCTGCGGGGCGACGAATACGGGGCGTATGCGCTGTCCGTCGTGCTGATGGGCGTGGCGCTGATAGTCCTCGTCGTGCAGGTGGTTCTCGACCGCAATCGTGCCAAGACCTCGAAATAACCAAGAAGGAATCATGACTGCCTCCAACGCTCTTCGCGCAAGCGGCTCATCGCAAGAAAACACCATTACCGTCCGGGGCGCCAATAAGCACTACGGTGATTTCGCCGCCCTCGACAACATCGACTTCGATGTGCCCAGCGGATCGTTGACCGCGTTGCTGGGTCCATCGGGTTCGGGTAAGTCGACGCTGCTGCGCTCGATCGCTGGGCTCGATCATCCCGATACCGGCACCATCACCATCAACGGCCGCGATGTCACCGGCGTGCCGCCGCAGCGTCGCGATATCGGTTTCGTGTTCCAGCACTACGCCGCGTTCAAGCACCTGACCGTGTGGGAGAACGTCGCCTTCGGGCTCAAGATCCGCAAGAAGCCGAAGGCGGAGATTAAGAAGAAGGTCGACGATCTGCTGGGTGTGGTGGGGCTCAGCGGGTTTCACACTCGCTACCCTGCGCAGCTCTCGGGTGGCCAGCGCCAGCGCATGGCATTGGCGCGCGCGTTGGCGGTCGACCCGCAGGTGCTGCTGTTGGACGAGCCGTTCGGCGCGTTGGACGCCAAGGTGCGCGAGGACCTGCGCACGTGGCTGCGGCGCCTGCATGACGAGGTGCATGTGACCACTGTGCTGGTGACTCACGATCAGGCCGAGGCGCTCGATGTCGCTGATCGGATCGCGGTGCTCAACAAGGGGCGCATCGAACAGGTCGGGTCGCCGGAGGATCTCTACGACCGTCCGGCCAACAGCTTCGTGATGTCGTTCCTGGGGCCGGTGGCCAAGCTCAATGGAATCCTGGTGCGCCCGCACGATATTCGCGTGGGGCGCAACGCGGACCTGTCCCGCGCCGCCGCGGAGGGAACGGGGGAGACCACCGGGGTGACCAAGGCGACCGTTGATCGGGTGGTGTATCTCGGCTTCGAGGTGCGTGTCGAGCTGACCAGTGCGGCGACGGGCGAGCAGTTCACCGCGCAGATCACCCGCGGTGACGCCGAGGCGTTGGGTCTGCATGAAGGTGATCCGGTGTACGTCAGGGTGACACGGTTCCCCGATGTGGGTGAGCTGGCCGAGGTCGCGTCCTAGGAGTCGCCGCGTTTCGGAGCACACCCGCAAGTGCCCTGCTATGAGCGACAAATGCCGCTCCGTCGGTAGGTAGTGCCATCGTGCGGGAATGACTGACAAGAAACTGGTACGCGGTGTTGAGCTGCGGTACCTGCTGACGTTGTATGTGCATCGGTGCTGTTGTCGCTCGTAGCCGGGCACAACGAAGAGTGCTTCTGATAAAGAAATGGCCCCCGGTGTTGTCCGGAGGCCATCGCTACTTCAAGGCTCAGTGCTCGTCGTAGTGATCACCATGCGGGGCGTGGCGGTGTCCGTCGTGAACATAATCCACGTGATCGTCGTGGGTAACGGCCTCGTGGCCGCACTCGGGGCCGTGAACATGATCGGGGTGGCTGTGCGTCTCGTGCTCGGTGCTCGTCATGACATAGACACTAGACCACACATGCGCATGCAACAATGTGTTGCTAGGTAGCGGGGACCAAAGGGGAGGTGTCCTGATACGCACGCACGGTCGACTGATAGCGGTCAAGCACGACGCGTGCCACCGACCGATTCGCTCCCAGCGGTGCGGCCACCGCGATATCGACATCTGCGGCTTCGGCACGGACCTGGTCCAGCAGCAGTCCGGGGGAGAGGAACCACGGCGCTACAACGATTTTCGTAGCGCCGTGGGCTCGCAGTGAGTCGGCCGCATCGCCCAAGCTCGTCGAGTCGCCGGTGGCGAACACCGTCGTCGATATCGCCCACTGTGCGGCCAGTGCCCGGGTGCGGGCATTGGCAGTGGGATCCGAAGAACCGACCGCCGTGAGGATGACACCGGGGTTCTCGATGCCGAGCTCGGCCACTCGCAGCCGGGCCAGATGCAGCAGCCGATCATCGGCACCCAGCACCGGGGCCTGAGTCACCTGCAGTCCCGAGGGGGCGGAGGAGAGGATCGTCGGCAGGTCGATCCGTGCGTGGTAAGCATCCGACAGCAGCAGCGGCACCACTACGGCGGCGCCGCTCAATTCAGCCAGCACGTCAACGAGGTTCGGCTCCGACAGCTCAAGAAAAGCCAACCGAACATCCAGGTCCGGTCGGAGCATCCGCACCTGTGAGACCAGCCGCTGCGCATTCTTCGCGAACCGCGGGTCGCGGCTCCCGTGCGCTACGGCAAGAAGCGTTGGACTAGACACGATTCAATTCGACATGGCGCAGGACATCGCCAACCAGCCCCGCCGCCAACGTGTTACCGCTCGACGGATCGATCAGCAGGAAGCTCCCCGCCGTCCGGCTGTCGACGTACTCGTCGACACTGATCGCCTCGGCCAGGCGAACACTGATCTGCCCGATGTCGTTGAGTTCCAAGGATTCCGGCGCAGGATCGGCGGTTAGGTTCTGCTCGTCGAAACGCTCCACCAGCTCCGCGATAATCGCGGGGACGGTGCGGGTCCCATGCTTGAGCAGCAGCCGCGCTCCGGCCTTCAACGGCTTGTCGGCCAGCCAGCACACCGTGCCGTCGATCTCCGAAACCGGCTCGGTCACATCGGTCGACGCGATCAGATCACCCCGTGAGGCATCCACATCGTCGGCAAGAATCAGCGTCACACTGCGACCCGCTTCGGCGACCTCAAGGGGTCCGTCGGCGGTATCGATACCGGCCACCGTGGTGCGCTGCCCGGCCGGGGAGATCACCACCTCGTCGCCCACTCGCACGGAGCCGGCAGCCACTTGGCCGGCGTAGCCGCGGTAGTCGGGGTATTCGGCGGTGCGGGGCCGGATCACGTACTGGACGGGGAAACGCAGCCCCACCGAACTCGATTCCTCGTGCGCCGGAACGGATTCCAGGTGCTCGATGAGGGTAGGTCCATCGTAGAAACCGGTACGCTCACTGCGGTTGGCAACGTTATCGCCGTGCAGAGCCGACACCGGGATCTCGACGACGTTCTCAGGCTTCCAGCCCAATGAGGTTGTCAGCTCGTTGAACTCGGCGCTAATCGCCTCGAAGATCCGCGCGCTATCGGGCACCAGGTCGATCTTGTTGACCGCCAACACCAGCCGGGGCACCCCCAGCAGTGCCAACACGGCCGCGTGGCGACGGGTCTGCTCGATGACGCCCTTGCGCGCGTCCACGAGCAGGATCACCAGCTGCGCCGTCGACGCCCCGGACACCGTGTTCCGGGTGTACTGCACATGTCCGGGAGTGTCGGCGAGGATGAACGAGCGCTTGGGAGTGGCGAAGTACCGGTATGCGACATCGATGGTGATGCCCTGCTCGCGCTCGGCACGCAGACCGTCGACGAGTAGCGACAGGTCCGGGGCGTCGAGGCCGCGTGACTCCGAAGCCTTGGCGACGGCTTCGAATTGGTCGATGAGTACCGACTTGGTGTCGTACAGCAGCCGGCCCACCAGGGTGGACTTGCCGTCATCGACGCTGCCGGCGGTGGCAATGCGCAGAAGATCGCTCATGATCAGAAATAGCCCTCTCGCTTGCGGTCTTCCATCGCCGCCTCAGACACCCGGTCATCGCCGCGGGTCGCGCCGCGCTCGGTGATTCGCGACGATGCCACCTCGGCAAGCACTGCCTGCACGTCAGCAGCATCCGAGAGCACCGCGCCGGTGGTCGAACCGTCGCCAACGGTGCGGTAGCGCACCGAAAGTGTCTGTAGTTCTTCGCCGTCGCGCGGCCCGCCCCAGGGGCCTGGGGTCAACAGCATGCCGTCGCGGTTGAACACTTCGCGCTCATGCGCGTAGTACAGGTCGGCCAGTTGCACATCTTCTCGGGCGATGTAGCGCCAGACGTCCAGCTCGGTCCAGTTGCTGATCGGGAACACCCGAACGTGCTCACCCGGCGAGTGGCGGCCGTTGTAGAGGCTCCACAGCTCGGGGCGTTGCTTCTTGGGATCCCACTGTCCGAAGGCGTTGCGCAGGCTGAAGATTCGTTCCTTGGCGCGCGATCGCTCCTCGTCGCGGCGTCCACCGCCCAGCACCGCGTCGAACTTGTTGTCGGTGATGGCCTCCAGCAGCGGAATGGTCTGCAGCGGGTTGCGGATACCGTCCGGCCGTTCCGTCAGCCGCCCGTCTGCCAGGTAGTCCTCCACCTTGGCGACCACCAGGCGCAGGTTGTGCCGCTCAACGATCTCGTCGCGGAAGGCCAGCACCTCGGGGAGGTTGTGCCCGGTGTCGACATGCAGTAGCGCGAATGGAAGCGGCGCGGGCCAGAAGGCCTTGAGCGCGGTGTGCAGCAACACCGTCGAATCCTTGCCGCCGGAGAAAAGCAACACCGGGCGCTCGAATTCGCCGGCCACCTCGCGGATGATGTGGATCGACTCGGACTCAAGATCGGTGAGAGTCTCGGTAAATTCCATGGTGGATTCTGTTCCCGATTCGGTAATCGTCATGAGGCGTGCAACCCGCATTCTGTCTTGGCGAGGCCCTGCCAGCGTCCACTCCGGGCATCGCCGCCGAGTGCCGGCTTGGCCGTGCACGGGGCGCAGCCGATCGACGGATACCCCTCGTCCACAAGCGGATTCACCAGCACGCCATGCTCGTCGGTGTACTTCTGCATATCTTCGTCGGTCCAGGCCGCGATTGCGTTGATCTTCACGAGCCCGAACGCCTCGTCGAAACTGATGAGCGGCGCGTTGGCCCGCGTTGGTGCCTCGACGCGGCGAATCCCGGTCACCCAGGCCGAATATCCGCCGAGCGACTTGCGTAGCGGAACGACCTTGCGCAACCGGCAGCATTCCCCGGGATTGGTGGAGAACAGGTCCTTGCCCACCAGCTCGTCCTGCTGCGCCACCGTCTGTTCGGGGGCGACGTTGACGATATGGATGTCGTAGACCGATTCGACCGCGTCACGCGTGCCGATGGTCTCGGCGAAGTGATATCCGGTGTCCAGGAACAACACGTCGACACCCGGACGCACCTGTGCGGCAAGGTCAACCAGCACCGCATCTTGCATGTTGGACGCGACGACGTAATCACCACCGAAGTTCTCATCGGTCCACCGGATCAGTTCCTCGGCGGAGGCGTCCTGTAACTCGGCGGCGCCGCGGGCGGCAATGTCACGTAAAGCGGACTCGTCCAGGGTTCTCGCGCTCATCGCAGGTCAGCCTCCTCGGCTCGAACCGCCCACTGCGCGAAGCGCTCTCCGTCGGTGCGCTCCTTGACGAAGTTGCGCACCACCCGGTCGATGTAGTCGCCGAGTTCGGCGCTGGTCACCTTGTGCTGACGCAGCTTGCGGCCGAATCCGCTGTCCAGGCCCAGGCTTCCGCCCAGGTGCACCTGGAAACCCTCGACGCTGTTCCCGTTTCCGTCGTCGACCATCTGGCCCTTGAACCCGATATCGGCGATCTGAGACCGCGCGCACGAGTTGGGGCAGCCGTTCATGTTGATGGTGACGGGGGTATCGATCTGGGAATTGAGGTCGTCGAGTCGCTGCTCCAGCTCGGGAATCAAACTCTGTGCCCGCACCCGGGTTTCGGTGAAAGACAGCTTGCAGTATTCGATGCCCGTGCACGCCAGTAGGTTCTTTCGCCAATGCGACGGCCGCGAGGGCAGGCCCAGTGCGTCGAGCCCCGTTTCGAGCTCGGCCAGATTCTCGTCGGGAATGTCGAGGATGATCAGCTTCTGGTGCGGTGTGAGGGCGACGCGGTTGGAACCGGCCTTCTCGGCGAGATCGGCGATCGCCGACAGCGTCGTGCCAGAGACGCGCCCGGCAATGGCGGAGATGCCAATGGCGTTGAGCCCGTTCTTGAGTCGCTGCACGCCCACGTGATCGATCGGGTGCGCGGGCGCAACCGGGGCGGGTCCGTCGATCAAAGTCCGCTTCAGGTACTCGGTCTCGAGAACTTCCCTAAACTTTTCCACGCCCCAGTCCTTGACCAGGAACTTCAACCGGGCCTTGGAACGCAACCGTCGGTACCCGTAGTCGCGGAAGATCCCTACCACGCCCTCCCAGACGTCCGGCACCTCATCCAGGGGCACCCACACCCCGAGGCGCTGGGCCAACATGGGATTGGTCGATAGGCCGCCGCCCACCCACACGTCCAGGCCCGGGCCGTGTTCGGGATGCACCACGCCGACGAACGCGACGTCGTTGATCTCGTGCACCACGTCCTGCAGACCGGAGATGGCCGTCTTGAACTTGCGGGGCAGGTTCGAGTACTCCTTGTTCCCGATGTACCGGCTGGTGATCTCGTCAATCGCCCACGTCGGGTCGAGCACCTCATCGAGCGACTCGCCCGCCAGTGGGGATCCGAGGATCACGCGGGGGCAGTCGCCGCAGGCCTGCGTCGTGTACAGCCCGACCTCGTCGAGGCGACGCCAGATCTCGGGCATGTCCTCGACCCGGATCCAGTGGTACTGGACGTTCTGGCGGTCGGAGATGTCGGCGGTGTCGCGTGCGTAGGCCGTCGACAGCTCACCGATGGTGCGCAGCGCCTGGGTGGTCAGGGCGCCGCCGTCGCAACGCACCCGCAGCATGAAGTGGTCGTCCTCGAGCATGTCGGTGTTGTCGTCACCGGTCCAGGTGCCGTCGTAACCCTGTTTGCGCTGGGTGTACAGACCCCACCAACGGAACCGGCCACGCAGGTCGGTCTTGTCGATGCTCTCGAATCCCTGCTTGGAATAGATGGTTTCGATGCGCTCGCGCACGTTGAGCGGGTGGTCGTCCTTCTTCACCTGCTCGTTGGGGTTGAGCGGCTCGTGCTCTCCGAGAGCCCACTGGCCCTCGCTGCGTTGGGGCTTGGGGCGAGCGGGCTTGGTCTCGCTGGTGGTCATGGTGCTCCTCACAAGGCGGGCACAGTCGTGGGCGTCACACCGGGGGCTGACCGGAGGCGCAAATCCTCACGACCGTTGGGTGGCAGACGGGGCAGGACTACGTCAGTAAGGGAGACAACACGCGCTACAGACACGCTTCAGGTCAATGTGTCGCCGCGCGACAAGAGGGACCTGAACTGTGCTCACGCGGCCAATTGTGCCACGCGAACCTGATACCACGCGCCACCGGGCCGTAATTCTGCTCACACTGAGCAAAACCCCTATTTGGTGTGGGGGATTCCCGCCAGGAACCACACAGATTTTTTCTCCCGCCGACACTGACACACACTTGATCGGTGAGGCCCGAAACGATCGCCACTTTGCCGCCCTTGGTGCCGGCGGCGGGGCGCCCATTTGGGATCTATGTGCACGTGCCGTTCTGTGCCACACGCTGCGGATACTGTGACTTCAACACCTATACCGCCGATGAGCTCGGCGAGGGCACCTCGACCAGCGGCTGGCTGGAGGCGTTGCGCACGGAACTGGAGTTGGCTGCGCGGACCCTCGACTCGAATCCGCCGGTGGAAACCGTGTTCGTCGGGGGCGGGACACCTTCGCTGTTGGGCGGTGCCGGGCTTGCCGAGGTGCTCGACGCGATTCGCGCGCATTTCACGCTCGCACCGGGTGCCGAGGTGACCACCGAGGCCAATCCCGAGTCGACGTCGCCGCGGTTTTTCGAGGCGATCGGTGCGGCCGGGTACACGCGGGTTTCGTTGGGCATGCAATCGGCGGCCCCGCATGTGCTGGCCACGTTGGATCGCGTGCACGCGCCGGGTAGGGCCGTGGCCGCCGCCCGCGAAGCACGTGCGGCCGGTCTCGGGCACGTCAACCTCGATCTCATCTACGGCACCCCCGGCGAGACCGACGACGACCTGCGTCGATCCATCGACGCGGTGCTCGATGCCGGCGTCGACCACGTATCGGCGTACGCGCTGATCGTCGAGGAGGGCACGGCCCTGGCGCGACGCGTGCGTCGCGGCGAGCTGCCGAATCCCGACGAGGACGCTCTAGCCGATCGCTATCAACTCCTCGACACCGCGCTCTCGGCGGCCGGTATGGGCTGGTACGAGGTGTCCAACTGGGCGCGCCCCGGCGGCGAGTGCCGCCACAATTTGGGCTACTGGGCAGGCGGCGAGTGGTGGGGTGCCGGGCCCGGTGCTCATGGACACGTCAACGGCGTGCGCTGGTGGAACGTCAAGCACCCCAACACCTACGCGAAACACCTCGGGGAGGGCCATCTTCCGGTTGGCGGGCATGAAATCCTCAGCCCCGTCGAACGGCACACCGAGGACGTGCTACTCGCGGTGCGCCTCAATACCGGAATTGCTTTGGCGGACTTGACAGTTGACGAGCGAGGTCGGGTGCCTGAGGTGGTGGCCAAGGGGCTGGGGCGGTTGGTGAGCGATCGGCTGGTGCTCACCGATGAGGGGCGACTGCTCGCCGACGGTGTGGTGCGTTCGATCCTGGATTAGTGCAATGCATCCATATCGAAAACCCTGGCATGCAGCACAACCCGATTCCGCAGCGCGGCCCGGACTGCTCGGTGCAGCCCGTCCTCCAGATAGATGACGCCCTGCCACTTCACGGCATGGGGGAACAGATCGCCGTAGAACGTGGAGTCCTCACTGAGCAGGCGGTCCAAGGCGAGCACCGTGGTGGTGGTGACGAGCTCGTCGAGGCGGATCTGCCGGGGCGGGATGCGTGACCAATCCCGCGTGGACAGTCCGTGTTCGGGGTACGGCTTACCTTCGCGAACACCCTTAAATATCACTGCAAATCATTCCTTGCAGATCCCGTCATAACTCCCGAGGTTAGCCTGAACGGCCTCACTGGCGTGTTAGCCCTGCATGGCCCCGTAAAATGAGGGAAACAGCCGCAGCAGGGAGGTGACCATGGCCAGCGCCGACGACCGACGATTCGAGGTGCTGCGCGCCATCGTGGCCGACTACGTCACCACCAAGGAACCCATCGGGTCCAAGGCCCTGGTCGACAGGCACAGCCTCGGGGTATCCAGCGCTACCGTCCGCAACGATATGGCGGTGCTGGAGGCCGAGGGCTACATCGCCCAGCCGCACACCAGCTCAGGGCGGGTTCCGACGGAAAAGGGCTACCGCGAATTCGTGAACCGGCTCGAGGACGTGAAGCCGCTCTCGGGTGCCGAGCGCAAGGCCATCCTCAACTTCCTGGAGGGCGGCGTCGACCTGGACGACGTGCTGCGCAGGGCCGTGCGGCTGCTCGCCCAGATGACCCGACAGGTCGCTGTCGTGCAATATCCGACGCTGTCCTCATCCAGCGTGCGTCATCTTGAGGTGGTGTCGTTGACTCCGGCCCGGCTGCTGTTGGTCGTCATCACCGACACCGGGCGGGTTGATCAGCGGATCGTCGAGCTCGGGGACGTCATCAATGACGAAAAACTCGGCCGGCTGCGCGTGCTGTTGGGTGCAGCGTTGGACGGCAAGAAGCTCTCGGCGGCCTCGGTGGCCGTCGCCGAACTGGCCGAACAGGCCACAGATGATCTGCGCGACGTACTCACCCGCGCGGCAACCGTGCTGGTGGAGACGCTCGTCGAGCATCACGAGGAGCGTCTGCTGCTCGGAGGAACGGCCAACCTGACGCGCAACTCCGCCGATTTCGGGGGATCGTTGCGCTCCGTGCTGGAGGCGCTGGAGGAGCAGGTGGTGGTGCTGCGCTTGCTCGCGGTGCAACAGGAAGCGGGCCGAGTCACCGTGCACATCGGTCACGAAACCGCTGCTGAGCAGATGGTGAGCACCTCCGTCGTCTCCACCCCGTATGGTGCGGGCGGAGCGGTATTCGGCGGAATGGGTGTGCTGGGGCCCACCCGGATGGACTACCCGGGAACCATCGCGAACGTTGCGGCGGTTGCCATGTATATCGGCGAAGTGCTAGCCAATCGCTAGCAGTATGTGAACAGATTAGGACGTAAGAGCACTGTGGCGCGTGATTACTACGGCATCCTCGGGGTCAGCAAGGGTGCCAGCGACAGCGAGCTGAAGCGGGCATATCGCAAGCTCGCCCGCGAGCTGCACCCCGACGTCAACCCCGACGAACAGGCCCAGGCCCGGTTCAAGGAGGTCAGCGTCGCCTACGAGGTGCTGACCGATCCCGAGAAGCGGCGCATCGTCGACCTCGGCGGCGACCCGCTGGAAAACGGCGGCGGAGGCAACGGCTTCGGCGGCTTCGGTTCCGGTTTCGGCGGTCTGGGCGACGTGTTCGAGGCCTTCTTCGGTGGATCGGCCGGAGGATCGCGCGGCCCGCGTGGCCGGGTGCAGCCCGGATCCGACTCGCTGTTGCGGATGCGGCTTGAACTGATCGAATGCGCGACGGGTGTCAGCAAGCAGGTAACCGTCGACACCGCGGTGCTGTGCGACGGCTGCGGCGGCAAGGGCACCCACGGAAACTCGGCGCCGAGCGCCTGCGAGACCTGTGACGGGCGTGGCGAGGTGCAAACCGTGCAGCGTTCGCTGCTAGGCCAGGTCTTGACGTCGCGGCCCTGCCCGACGTGCCAGGGGGCCGGCGAGGTCATCACCGACCCGTGCCACAAGTGCGGTGGCGACGGTCGGGTGCGTGCGCGGCGCGAGATCACCGTCAAGATCCCTGCCGGTGTCGGCGACGGGATGCGCGTGCGGCTCGCGGCCCAGGGTGAGGTGGGGCCCGGCGGCGGCCCGGCCGGTGACCTGTACGTCGAGGTGCACGAGAAGCCGCACGACGTGTTTATCCGCGACGGGGATGACCTGCACTTCACGGTCCGCGTCCCGATGGTCGAGGCGGCGTTGGGCACCAGCGTGTCCGTCGACGCGATCATCGACGGACCGACCGTCATTAAGGTCGACCCGGGTTCGCAGCCGGGGTCGGTGGTGACGCTGCGCGGAAAGGGTATGCCGCATCTGCGCACGGGCGTGCGCGGAAATCTGCACGCCCATCTCGATGTGGTGGTGCCGACCCGGATGGATTCCAAGGAACGTGAACTGCTGAAGGACTTCAAGAAGGCCCGGCACAAGGAAGAAGCCGAAGTGGTCTGGGCCGACTCTGCGTCCGGTGGGGTGTTCTCGCGGCTGCGCGAGGCCTTCACGGGCCGGTAGTAGTCGCCATGGCGGCCGCCACGATCTTCTACGTCGAGCAGGTCCCGGCAGCGGGCGCGTCGCTGGTCCTTGACGGGGACGAGGGGCATCACGCGGCACGGGTGCTGCGCATGCGTGCCGGCGAGTCCGTCATGGTCTGTGACGGTGCCGGCTGCGTGGGCGACGGCGTCGTGTCCGAGGTCGAGCGCGCAGGCCTCTCGATCACGGTATCGGCGCGCTGGTCGGTTCCTTCTCCTTCTCCCAAAGTCACTGTGGTGCAGGCACTTCCCAAATCAGAGCGCTCCGAGCTGGCCGTCGAGCTGGCGGTGGAGGCCGGCGCCGACGAGATCGTCCCGTGGCAGGCGCAGCGCTGTGTGTCGCGCTGGGATGCATCGAACGACGCGAACAAGGCGCGCAAGGGGCAGCGGCGTTGGGAGGCCGTCGCCCGCGCGGCATCGCGGCAATCGCGACGGGCCTTTGTGCCGGACATTGGGGCGCTGGTCGGCACGGTAGATCTGGCCGATCTAGTCCGTCAGCGGGTCGCTGACGGAGCCGTGGTGTTGGCGCTGCATGAGTCCGAACCTGCGCCGCTGAGTTCGATGCGCGATCGGCTGTCTGCCGCGCCGTCGGTGATGTTGATTGTGGGGCCCGAGGGCGGTATCGCGGACGAGGAGCTGGGGGTTTTGACGGACGCGGGCGCGGTCCCGGTGCGCTTGGGGCCCACGGTGTTGCGGACCTCGACTGCCGCGGCGGTGGCACTGGGGGCGCTCGGGGTGCTGACGAATCGGTGGGTAAGTGCTCCGCTCGAGCATCGATGAGCGCCTGCGCGAAGAGGCGACGGCACTGATGAGCGCCTGCGCGAAGAGGCGACGGCGCCAATCGAATGGAGCACTAGGGCACTGAGCGGTAAACTGAGATGTCACCAAAACCCCAGAGAGTAGGCATCGAAAACCACGTGACGAGCCGAGAAGAACGTGCCGCTGTACCTTCCAAGGAAGTCCGCAGCAGCGTCGAGATTCCGAACGACCTCATCATGGGCCTGCTGGGTTCAGCTGATGAAAATCTGCGCGAGCTAGAGGACGTCCTTCCCTCCGAGGTGCACGCTCGCGGCAACACCATCACCTTTACCGGCGAACCCGCCGAGGTGGCGCTGGCCGAGAGAGTGGTCTCCGAGCTGATGGTGATCGCCCGCCGCGGCCAGCAGCTGACGCCCTCGACGGTTCGGCACACCGTAGCGATGCTCACCGGAGACACCAGCGAGTCGCCCGCCGAGGTGTTGAGCCTGGACATCCTGGCGCGCCGCGGTAAGACCATCCGTCCAAAGACGTTGAATCAGAAGCGCTATGTGGACGCGATCGACGTCAACACCATTGTGTTCGGTATTGGCCCGGCCGGCACTGGCAAGACCTATCTGGCAATGGCCAAGGCGGTCAACGCGTTACAGAGCAAGCAGGTGTCGCGCATCATCCTCACACGTCCCGCTGTCGAGGCGGGGGAGCGGCTGGGATTTCTGCCGGGGACGCTGAGCGAGAAGATCGACCCGTACCTGCGCCCGCTTTACGACGCGCTGCACGACATGATGGACCCGGAGCTGATTCCCAAGCTGATGGATGCGGGGGTCATCGAGGTTGCGCCGCTGGCATACATGCGTGGCAGGACGATCAATGATGCGTTCATCATTCTCGACGAGGCGCAGAACACCACCGCCGAGCAGATGAAGATGTTCCTCACCCGGCTGGGGTTCGGCTCCAAGATCGTGGTGACCGGCGACATCACGCAGGTGGACCTGCCGGGCAGTTCTCGCTCGGGTCTGCGTGCGGCGATGGAGATCCTGGACAATATCGAGGGAATTCACTTCTCGGAGTTGACCAGTGCCGATGTGGTTCGCCACCGGTTGGTGTCGGAGATCGTGGACGCTTACGCCCGATTCGAGGACTCGGACCTGCAGGGCGGCCTGCACAGTAATCGCGCGCAGCGGCGCGCCTCGGGGAACCGGAGCCGGCAGCGATGAGCATCGAGGTCGTTAACGAGTCGGGTATCGACGTCGCCGAGGGCGAGCTAGTCAGCGTTGCACGATTCGCCATCGCGGCGATGGATGTGCATCCGGCGGCGGAACTTTCGATGATGCTCGTCGACTTGGCGGCGATGGCCGATCTGCACATGCGGTGGATGGATCTGCCCGGACCCACCGACGTGATGTCGTTCCCGATGGACGAGCTGGAGCCCGGCGGGCGTCCCGATGCGCCCGAGCCGGGGCCGTCGATGCTCGGAGACATCGTGCTGTGCCCGCAGTTTGCCGCGGAACAGGCTGAGGCGGCTGGGCATTCGTTGGCTCATGAGCTGGCACTGCTGACCGTGCACGGGGTGCTGCATCTGTTGGGGTATGACCACGCCGAACCGGAGGAAGAGCGCGAGATGTTCGCGCTGCAGAACCAGCTGCTGCAGGACTGGTACGCGCAGCAGGCCCAGCTGTACCGCGATAGCCGACTGCTCGACAAATCGCAACGCTTCGACGAGTGATGGGCGGAATAGGGCTGCTGCTGGCGGCAATCGTGCTCGTCGGACTGGGTGGTGCGTTCGCAGCCATCGACGCGGCCATCAATACAGTGTCCTCGGCGCGTGTCGATGAGCTGGTGCGTGAGGAAAGGCCCGGTGCGGTAAGGCTTTCCCGGGTGATTCGGGAGCGTCCGCGCTACGTGAACCTGGTGGTGCTGCTGCGCACGGTGTGCGAGATCCTCTCGACGGTGTTCCTGGTCGGTTACCTGACGGCGCGGATGAGTCTGGTTGCCGCGCTGACAATTTCGGCAATCGTCATGGTGGTGACGAGCTTCGTGGCGATCGGGGTGGGCCCGCGCACGTTGGGGCGCCAGCACGCGTATTCGATCGCGCTCGGCGCTGCCGTTCCGTTGCAGGTGATTTCGGTGCTGCTGGGACCCATTTCTCGACTGCTCATCCTGTTGGGTAACGCGGTGACTCCTGGACGTGGCTTCCGCAACGGCCCGTTTTCCTCCGAGATCGAGCTGCGCGAGGTGGTCGATATGGCCCAGCAGCGGGGTGTGGTGGCCGATGACGAGCGCCGGATGATTCAGTCGGTGTTCGAGCTCGGCGATACCCCGGCGCGCGAGGTGATGGTGCCGCGCACCGAGATGGTGTGGATCGAGAACGACAAGACGGCGGGGCAGGCGACGTCGCTGGCGGTGCGCAGCGGGCATTCCCGCATCCCGGTCGTCGGAGAGAACGTCGATGACGTGGTCGGTGTCGTATTCCTGAAAGACCTTGTGCAGCAGACGTACTACTCGGTGAACGGGGGTCAGGACGTCAACGTTGCGCAGGTGATGCAACCGGCGGTCTTTGTCCCGGATTCCAAGCCGTTGGACGAGTTGCTGCGCGAGATGCAGCTGCACCGCAAGCACATGGCGCTGCTCGTCGACGAGTACGGGGCGATCGCCGGGCTGGTGACCATCGAGGACGTGTTGGAGGAGATCGTCGGGGAGATCGCCGACGAGTACGACCATGACGAGGTCGCGCCGGTGGAGGATTTGGGCGACAAGAACTTCCGGGTGTCCGCCAGACTGCCCATCGAGGACCTGGGCGAGCTGTACGGCATCGAATTCGACGAGGACCTGGACGTCGAGACGGTGGGCGGGCTGCTGGCGCTGGAGCTGGGCCGCGTTCCGCTTCCCGGCGCCAGGGCCGCCTCGCATGGACTGTTGTTACAGGCCGAGGGCGGCCCGGATGTCCGTGGCCGGGTACGTATCGGCACCATTCTGATACAGCCCGATCCGGAAGCATTGCAGGACAAGGAAGCGGAGGAACGGAATGAGTGAGTTGGACCCAGAAGAAATGGACCCTGAGGACAACAAGCTCGTCGTGCTGGCCCGTGGGGCTATGGGACGTGCCGAGGCGACCTCCGGTGCGGCGGTACGCGATGGCGACGGGCGAACGTATGCCGGTGCTTCGGTAGTACTTTCATCGCTCTCGTTGACTGCACTGCAGGCGGCCGTGGCGGCGGCGGTGTCCAGCGGCGCGACGGCCATCGAGGCGGCGATCCTCGTCGGCGGTTCACACGATGACCCGGGTATCGACGCGGTGCGGGAGCTGTCGCCGTCGGCGACGGTCGTCGTGACCGACCGCACCGGCGTGCCTACGGGGCAATTGTGAGCTCGCCGGAGTTCCGTTCCGGTTTCGTGTGTTTCGTGGGGCGGCCGAACACCGGCAAGTCCACGCTGACCAATGCTCTGGTTGGGCAGAAGGTGGCGATCACGTCCAGCCGACCGCAGACCACCCGGCACACCATTCGCGGGATTGTGCACCGCGAGAATTTTCAGATCGTGCTCGTCGACACTCCGGGTCTACACCGGCCGCGCACGCTGTTGGGTAAGCGGCTCAACGACCTTGTGCGCGATACGTATTCCGAGGTCGACGTGATCGGGTTGTGCATCCCGGCCGATGAGCGCATTGGACCGGGGGACAAGTGGATCTACGAGCAGATCAAGCTTGTCGCGCCGCGTACGACGCTCATCGCCGTCGTCACCAAGATCGACAAGGTGAGCAAGGAGCAGGTCGCCGAACAGCTGCTCGCAGTGTCCGAGCTGGTCGGGCCGGATGTGGATATTGTCCCGGTGTCCGCGGTTTCCGGCGCCCAAGTCGAGGTGCTGACAGAGGTTTTGGCGTCCAAGCTGCAATCCGGGCCGGCGTTCTATCCCGACGGCGAGCTAACCGATGAGCCCGAAGAGGTGCTCATGGCCGAGCTGATCCGTGAGGCCGCGCTCGAAGGGGTGCGCGATGAACTGCCGCACTCGCTGGCGGTGGTCATCGACGAGGTGAACGAGCGCGAGGACCGCCCCGAGGGTTCGGAACTGATTGACGTGCACGCGATCCTGTATGTCGAGCGCGACAGCCAGAAGGGCATCGTCATTGGCAAGGGCGGTTCGCGGCTGCGCGAGGTTGGGACCAACGCGCGCAAGCAGATCGAAAACCTGCTCGGGACGAAGGTGTACCTGGATCTGCGTGTCAAGGTCGCTAAGAACTGGCAGCGCGACCCCAAGCAGCTCGGCAAGCTGGGGTTCTAGGGGCGTCGCCGCGCCCCGCCCGGCCGCCCCGCCCGCCGAAACCGAGGTTATGGCGGTTTCGTCTCGCACAAATTCGCCACAACCTCGGTCTCGTTGATTTGTCGGGGGCCCATGGCATGGTCGCGACATGGGGAGCCTGGTCATGGGGAGTGCAGCCATTGCGTCTGGGACGCTCACACGCCACGAGTTGCGTACCGCTTATCGACGCGTCTACCGCAATGTCTACCTGCCGGTCGGCGTTGAGCTCACCGCACGTCTGCGTGCCGAGGCGGCGTTTCTATGGTCGGGCGGGGCGGGTGTGGTGTGCGGTGTTTCGGCCGCCGCGCTGCACGGCAATCCGTGGATATCCGCGGATCGTTCGGCCGAGCTGGTTCGCGATTGGCGCACCGCGCCGAAGGGGATTGTCTTGCACGCGGACAAGCTTTGCGCCGACGAGTTGATGGTGATGGACGGAATCGATGTCACCACGCAGGCCAGGACGGTGTTCGACATCGCCCGCCGCGTACACACACCTCGTGCTGTCGAATTGGTCGATGTGCTCCTTCGGGACTGTTCGACGAGCGATGTGATCGATCTTGTCTCGCGGCATAAGGGCGCGCGCGGCATCCGGCGATTGACGAATGTGTTGTCCTTGGCCGACCCGGGCGCCGAGTCTGTTCAAGAGACACGGTTGCGGATGTGCCTTGTCGGTGCGGGTCTGCCGCGCCCCGAGACTCAGATCGAGTTGCGCGGTCCAGACGGCAGGACCATTCGCCTCGATATGGGCTGGCGAGAACAGCGAGTTGCCGCCGAGTTCGACGGTGCTCAACATTGGGGTGACTCGGTCCAGCATCGTCGCGATATCGAGCGGCAAGAGGTGATTGCTTCGATGGGATGGCGACTGGTGCGGGTCAGTCGAGACCAGCTCACCATGCAGCCTGGCGCGGTAGTCGCTCGGGTGCGCGCCGCTCTGCATGGGGCATCGCGCGCCGCCTAGCCAGCGAGACCGAGGTTATGGCGAATTTGTGCGAGACGAAACCGCCACAACCTCGGTCTCGATGCGGAGCGGGCGAAGCCTCGCGCTCACCACCAGGGGTCGGGGGTTTCCGATGCCCAGTTGTTGATCGATTCCAATTGTGCGGCAAGCGAAATGAGTAGCGGCTCGCTGTTCGCGGGCCCCATCAACTGCACGCCAATCGGCAGCCCGTCCTCGGTGAACCCGGCGGGCACATTGATCGACGGCCACCCGAGCACGTTCCACGGCCAGGTCATCGGACACGCGCCGATCTGTCCGCGATCCGTTGCAATACTGCCGATCTCATCGAAATCGTAAATCCCCGTGGGCGGCTGCGCCGTTGTCGGCGCGAGCACGACGTTGAAACTGCCGAAGATACTGCCGACGCGTTTGTGCAATCGCGGCTCGGCCGCCCGCGCCCGACGCAAGGCCAACCCGGCCAGGCGTCGTCCGGTCCGCATGTTCGCCAATGTGCGCTGGTCCCAATCGGCTCCGGCGTCGAGTCGATCAATCCAGGGCAGCAGCCCGGCCGTCGCTCGTGGCAGGAAGTTCAGCCCGAGGGCTATTCCGTAGTCCGGATCGCCGTCGGAAACCATGTGTCCGAGGGAACGTAGCTGATGCCCGACGTAGCGGGTGGCGGCGTCGATCGTCGGATGCAGACGCGCAGGGAAACCCGAGAACGGCACCTTGAGCGACAGTGCGATCCGAAGCTGGCCCGGATCCTCATGGACGGCCTCGACGGCCCGCACGCCCGGCGGCTTGTGTAGATCGCCCGCAACATTTCCGGACGCCGCATCCAAGAGCAGTGCGGCATCGGCCACGGTGCGCGCCAATGGCCCGTTGACGGTTATCCCGTTGAACGCCTCGGCATGCGGCCACGTCGAGATGCGGCCACGCTGCGGCTTGATCCCGATCAGGTGTGTCCACGCGGCCGGAATCCGTACGCTCCCAGCGCCATCCGAACCGATCGCCCCGGCGACCAGGCCCGCCGCCACCGCCGCGGCGCTACCGCCGGAGGATCCGCCGGGCGTATGGCCGCGGCTCCACGGGTTGCGGGTGTGTCCGAAGCCGGGCCCACTGGTGAAGGCCCACTGGCCCAGCTCGCAGGTATTGGTCTTGCCGACGATCACGGCGCCCGCGGCCCGCAGCCGTCGCACCACCTCGGCGTCCTCGGACTCCGATCCGACCGCTCCCGCCGTGCCGAATGCGGTTGGGGTGCCTGCCAAGTCGGTGTCGTCCTTGATGGCGATGGGCACTCCGAGCAATGGCAGCCGCTCACCGGCAGCTAACCGTTTATCGGCCTCGGTGGCGTCGGCAAGGGCGCTCGTGGTGCACACCACCCGGAACGCGTTCAGCGTCGTCTGGCTGGCCTTGATCGCATTGAGCGCGGCGAGCGTTAACGAAATGGAGCTGACGGAGCCTGCAGCAAGCGCTGCGGACTGCGACGTCAGCGTGGGAAAGCCCGACATGACGAGAAGGGTATGCGGTCGAAATGGTGCGTCAATGCGGGGATTCGTCGGTACCAGATGGGAAACTCTTCGAATGCGGCTTTATCGGGATCGTGCTGTCGTGCTGCGGCAGCACAAGCTCGGCGAGGCCGACCGTATCGTGACCCTGCTGACCCGCCAGCATGGCCTGGTGCGGGCGGTCGCCAAGGGGGTGCGCCGCACCCGCAGTAAGTTCGGGTCGCGGCTGGAACCTTTCGCGCATATCGACGTGCAGCTGCATCCTGGACGCAATCTAGACATCGTCACCCAGGTACAGGCCATCGACGCTTTCACGGTGGACATCGTCAGCGATTACGGCCGATACACCACTGCCTGCGCCGTCTTGGAGACCGCCGAGCGGATCGCCGGTGAAGAGCGTGCCCCGGCTGTCGCCCTGCATCGCCTCACCGTCGGAGCGCTGCGGGCAATCGCCGATCAGCAGCGCTCCCGTGAGCTGGTTCTCGACGCATATCTGTTGCGCGCCATGAGCATTGCCGGGTGGGCACCCGCTATCAGTGAGTGTGCGCGCTGCGCGACCCCGGGCCCGCATCGTGCCTTCCACGTGGCGGCGGGTGGCAGCGTCTGCACGCATTGCCGTCCCGCGGGCGCGGCGACCCCGCCGCAGGGTGTGCTGGAGCTGATGGCCGCGCTTCATGACGGCGACTGGGCGGCCACCGATGACGTGCCGCAGACGCAGCGCACCCAGGCCAGCGGATTGATCGCGGCGCATTTGCAGTGGCACCTGGAACGCAAGCTGCGGACACTCCCGCTCGTCGAGCGCGGCAGCAGGTTAAATATGAGCCATGGTGAAGAGCAGCCAGCCCGATCCGCAGCAGGATAAGTACTACACCGACTGGGCCGACGTCCCACAGGGCTATAACCCGACGTTCCCCGATAAGACGGTGTTCCCTGCGGTGTTCCCCAAGCTGCTGCCCGGTGTGGGCCGCGGCGGCACCCGGCCGCATCCTGCGCCTAAGCATCCGTCGGGCGCCGTGCCGCCGGTCATCCCCAAGGAGCTGGTACCCCGGCACGTCGCGGTGGTGATGGACGGCAACGGGCGCTGGGCGCGGGCTCGCGGGCTGCCGCGCACCGAGGGTCACAAGATGGGTGAGGCCACCATGATGGACATGGTCTGCGGTGCCATCGAGATGGGCATCCCGTGGCTCACCACCTACGCGTTCTCCACGGAGAACTGGCGCCGTCCCGCCGACGAGGTTCGCTTTCTGATGGGCTTCAACCGTGACGTCGTGAAGCGGCGCCGGCACGATCTGAACAACATGGGCGTGCGGTTCCGCTGGGCCGGTCAAAAGACGCGGCTGTGGAGCAGCGTCTATAAGGAGCTCGAGATCACCGAGGAGCTCACTAAGAACAACAGCACGCTCACGTTGACGACGTGCATTAACTACGGCGGGCGGGCCGAAATCGCGGAGGCAACAAGGAGAATCGCCCGCCTGGTCGAGTCCGGGCAGCTCAAGCCGGACCGCATTACCGAGGAAACCATCGCCAAGTACCTCGACGAGCCGGACATGCCCGACGTCGACATGTTCTTGCGGCCATCCGGCGAGTTCCGGTCGAGCAACTTCATGATGTGGCAGTCGGCGTACGCCGAGTTCGTGTTCCAGGAAAAGATGTACCCCGACTTTGATCGCCGCGATCTGTGGGCGGCCTGCCTGGAATACGCCCAGCGTGACCGCCGATTCGGGTCGGCGTAATGCCTGACGACGCTGCAGAGATCCTGGACCGGGTGTACCGCGTGCTGCACCCCGTGTTGTCGGTGACCAAGGAATCCGACGGGGCGCTGACCGCGGACTACGAGGGGACGCTGACGTCGATCCGCGCGGTCACCATCGCGGCGGGTCTGGATGTGGTGTCGCTCTCGCAGGTGCTGGCCTGGGACGTGGCCGTGAACGCGAAATCGCGGCACCTGGTGGATGGGCTCGCGCAGAAGTCGTTGTTCGGCAACATTCTGCTGATCGCCAAGGGACGCAAGGCAGATGTGTTGCTGCGCTACAACTTTCCTGCCACCGGCATCACCGATGAGGCGTTGTTAACGCTGCTGCTGATGGTGTTCTCGACGGGTGCCGACGCGCGTAAAGCGCTCAGTTTTTAGTTCCGCATTTTCCGCAATCGCCGAACACTTCAACGGTGTGGCTGACGTTGGTGAATCCGTGTTGGTCGGCGATGTCGGTCGCCCATAGCTCGATTGCATCACCCTGTATCTCCACGGTGAACCCGCAGTGCTGGCACACCAGGTGGTGATGGTGCTCGGTGGAGCAACGTCGGTACACCGATTCGCCGGTGTCGGCGCGCAGCACGTCCACCTCGCCGGCTGTCGACATGGTTTGCAGGGTTCGGTAGACGGTGGTCAGTCCGATGCCCTCGCCGGCGCGCTTGAGCTCGTCGTGCAGGTCCTGTGCGGACTTGAACTCGTCGACCCGGTCCAGCAGGGCGGTGATGGCGGCCCGCTGCCGGGTGGCGCGGACGGTCACTAGAGCTGTTCCTCGGCGTGTGCGACGGCGTCCACGACGATGTGCGACAGGTGATCGTCGACGAGGCGGTACATCACCTCGCGGCCTTGCCGCTCACCGGAGACCACTCCCGCGGACTTGAGGACGCGCAGATGCTGGCTGATGAGCGGCTGGGCGACGCCGACGGCGTCGACGAGTTCGTGCACGCAGCGCTGCGACTCGCGTAGCTGCAGCACGATCGCGATCCGCACCGGTGCGGCCAGTGCCCGCAACAGCTCGCCTGACTGCTCCAGGATCTCCCGGGAGGGGAGTGGCCCGGGCGGGGTATGCGGGGCGTGCGGCAGGTCGTCCTCGGCGGACTGGGGGTCGGAGCTGAGCGCGCTGTCTACCACTGTCATTAACCTCCGCATTGACCGCATTAATGGAAACGATTATCACTTTGACATGCATGCTCGTGCATGTCAAACGTCACCCTCTACGCTGTGCAGGTCAGAACCAGCATCTAGGAGAGCAATTCATCGTGGCCGCGAAGCCCAATGCCGCCGGTAAGAAGATCGAAGCCGTCGTCAACCTCGCCAAGCGCCGGGGACTGGTGTACCCGTGCGGTGAGATCTACGGCGGTACCAAGTCGGCGTGGGACTACGGCCCGCTCGGTGTCGAGCTCAAGGAGAACATCAAGAAGCAGTGGTGGCGCTCCGTCGTCACCAGCCGCGATGATGTCGTAGGCCTGGATTCCTCGGTGATCCTGCCGCGCCAGGTCTGGGTCGCCTCCGGTCACGTCGAGGTGTTCAACGATCCGCTGGTCGAGTGCCTGAACTGCCACAAGCGTCACCGTCAGGATCACCTGCAGGAGGGCTACGCAGAGAAAAAGAAGATCGAGGATCCCGAGTCGGTCGCCATGACGGAGATCGTCTGTCCCGACTGCGGCACCAAGGGTCAATGGACCGAGCCGCGCGATTTCAACATGATGCTCAAGACGTACCTGGGCCCCATCGAGACCGAAGAGGGCCTGCACTACCTGCGTCCCGAGACGGCGCAGGGCATCTTCGTGAACTTCAAGAACGTCGTCACCACCTCGCGCCAGAAGCCGCCGTTCGGCATCGGCCAGATCGGCAAGAGCTTCCGCAACGAGATCACCCCCGGCAACTTCATCTTCCGCACCCGCGAGTTCGAGCAGATGGAGATGGAGTTCTTCGTCGAACCGTCGACGGCGCCGGAGTGGCACAAGTACTGGATCGACGCCCGGTTGCAGTGGTACGTCGACTTGGGCATCGACCCGGAGAACCTGCGGCTGTATGACCACCCCAAGGAGAAGCTGTCGCATTACTCGGACGGCACCGTCGACATCGAGTACAAGTTCGGTTTCAGCGGCAACCCGTGGGGCGAGCTGGAGGGCGTCGCCAATCGCACCGACTTCGACTTGTCCACGCACTCCAAGCATTCCGGTGAGGATCTGTCGTACTACGACCAGGCCGAGGATCGTCGCTACACCCCGTACGTGATTGAGCCCGCGGCCGGCCTCACGCGTTCCTTCATGGCCTTCCTGGTCGACGCGTACCACGAGGACGAGGCGCCGAACGCTAAGGGCGGAGTGGACACCCGCACCGTGCTGCGGCTGGATCCGCGCCTGGCGCCGATCAAGGCCGCGGTGCTGCCGTTGTCGCGCAATGCCGACCTGAGCCCGCGCGCCAAGGCACTGGCCGCCGAGCTGCGCCAGTACTGGAACGTCGACTTCGACGACGCCGGTGCCATCGGCCGGCGGTATCGTAGACAGGACGAGATCGGCACCCCGTTCTGCGTCACAGTCGATTTCGACTCACTCGAAGACGACTCGGTCACCGTCCGAGATCGCGATGAGATGACCCAACAGCGCATTCCGATCGGCGGCGTGGCCGATCATCTCGCCAAAACTCTCAAGGGCTGCTAGCCAAGGAGCGAAACATGACTGACTTGCACGTTGATCCCGCCGTCGCGCCGATCGAGGCACCGGCGGCCGAGGCGCAGGTTCGCGCCGACGACCGTGGCCACGTGTTCCACTCGTGGTCGGCGCAGGCCACGATCGATCCGCTGCCGATCGCCGGCGGATCGGGTGCGACGTTCTGGGATTACACCGGCAAGGAGTACCTCGACTTCAGCTCGCAGCTGGTCAATCTCAATCTGGGACACCAGCATCCGCGCCTGGTCGAGGCCATCCAGCGTCAGGCCGGCCGATTGGCCACCATCGCCCCCGCCTTCGCCAACGATGTGCGCGGCGAGCTCGCGCGCCTGGTTGCCGAGCGTGCGCCGGGCGCCTTGAACAAGGTGTTCTTCACCAACGGCGGCACCGAGGCCGTGGAGCACGCGGTGCGCATGGCGCGCCACCACACCGGGCGCCGCAAAGTGCTTGCCGCATACCGCAGTTACCACGGCGGCACCACCACCTCGATGTCGCTGACGGGTGAGCCGCGCCGTTGGGCCAACGACCCGGGCGACAACTCGGTGGTGCGTTTCTTCGGCCCGTACGCCTACCGTTCGGTCTTCCACTCCACCTCGCCCGAACAGGAAACCCAACGGGCGCTGGAGCATCTGGAGCAGACCATCCAGTTAGAGGGTCCGCCCACGATCGCCGCGATCATCCTGGAATCGGTGGTCGGCACCAACGGCGTGCTGGTGCCCCCGCCGGGCTACCTGGCCGGGGTGCGGGAGATCTGCGACCGGTACGGCTTGGTGTTCATCGCCGACGAAGTGATGGTCGGGTTCGGGCGATTCGGTGAATGGTTCGCCATCAACGCCTTTGACGTCACCCCGGACCTCATCACCTTCGCCAAGGGCATCAACTCCGGCTACATCCCGCTCGGCGGCGTGGTGATCTCCGATGCCATCGCCACCAGCTTCGATCACCGCCCCTACCCGGGTGGGCTGACGTACTCCGGTCACCCGTTGGCTTGTGCGGTCGGCGTCGAGACCATCAAGGTGTTCGAGGATGACAAGATCCTGGAGCGCGTGCGCGACCTCGGTGAGCGCGTGGTGCGTCCCGAGCTCGAGCGTTGGGTGCAGACCCACCCGAGCGTTGGCGAGATCCGTGGCCGCGGCCTGTTCTGGGCGGTGGAACTGGTGCGCGACAAGCAGACTCGCGAGCCGTTGGTGCCGTTCAATGCCAGTGGCGAGGCGGCCGCACCGATGAACGCATTCGCGGCGGCGTGCAAGAAGGCTGGCCTGTGGCCGTTCACGCACTTCAACCGCACGCATGTGGCGCCTCCGCTGATCATCAGCGAGGAAGATCTGCGGCGCGGGCTGTCGATCATCGACGAGGCGCTGAACGTCGCCGACGGATACGCGGTTTAGCCGGTGAACACGCCGCTGTAGGCGTTCAGGGCTGGTTGGCCACCCAGGTGGGCGTACAGGACGGTTGAGCCCGGCTCGATCGTCCCGTCGGTGACCAGGTCGATCAGGCCTGCCATGGACTTGCCCTCGTAGACCGGGTCGGTGATCATCGCCTCTAGCCGCCCGCACAGCTTTATCGCCTCGACGGTGGATTCGACAGGTACACCGTACTTTTCGCCGGCCCATCCCTCGAGCACAGTGATCTCGTCGGGGCGCAGGTCGCGTTCGAGGCCGATCAAGTTCGCTGTGTGCCGCGCGATGCGGGTCACCTGGTCGGTGGTCTTCGGGAGAGTGGCCGACGCGTCGATACCCAGGACCCGTCGTGGGGGGCCTCCGGCATCGGCGAGTGCGGCGAATCCCGCGATCATGCCGGCGTGCGTCGAGCCGGTAACAGTGCACACGACGATGGTGTCGAAGAACACGCCCAGCTGTTCTTCTTGCGCGGCAAGTTCATACGCCCAGTTGGCGAAGCCCAGGCCGCCGTACTTGTGTTCAGATGCGCCGGCGGGGATGGGATAGGGCTTGCCGCCGCTGTTTTCGACCGCAGCCAGTGCCTCCTCCCATGACCGGCGGATGCCGATATCGAACCCCGCGGGGTCCAGCCGGGTCTGGGCGCCCATGATGCGCGACAGCAGGATGTTTCCGGCCTTGTCGTTGACGGGATCGTCCCAGTCCACCCAACGCTCCTGAACCAGGCGGCACTGCATACCCAGCACCGCCGCCACCGCAGCCACCTGCCGAGTGTGATTGGACTGGTAGCCCCCGATGGACACCAATGTGTCGGCACCGCTGGCCACGATGTCCGGAACGATGTACTCGAGCTTGCGGATCTTGTTGCCGCCGAAGGCAAGCCCCGAGTTGCAGTCCTCTCGCTTGGCCCAGATCTGCGCTCCGCCGAGGTGGCGGCTCAGGCGTTCCAGGGGATGGACGGGGCTCGGCCCGAAGGTCAGCGGATAGCGGGGGAAATCGTGAATCGACAAGGCGCTCTCCTGCATGTTTGGGGACGTCGTTGCGGGGCTGCGTCTTTCAGCCGGTTCCGAGCTCTTCGTGTGCGGTGCCCTCGGGGGCGGGAATGAGGGTGTGCCAGTTGTCTCGCGCGGCGCGGCCCGCGCCGTCGCTGTCGCCGGCCTCGCACCGCGCGATGATCTGCTCGTGCAGCGCCACGGAATGACGTCCGTCGCGGCTGGAGAACCGGATCCGCTCGAGGCGGCGCAGCACCGGGGTGACTTGCTCGAGCACGGCGGCGATGTATGGGTTGGCACTGGCCTCGACGGCGACTGCGTGGAACTCGTCGTCCGCGGCCAGTGCGGCATCGGGATCGTGCGCGTCGAGGGCGGCGGCGAAACGGGAGTTGGCGTGCCGCATCGCGGCGAGATCAGCGGCCGAGATGCTGGTGATTGCCTCCCGGACGGCGAGCTCGTGCATGGCGGCGGCGACGGACTGCGCCGCGCGTGCCTCCCGGACGTCGACGGGGCTGACGATGGTGTGCCGGCCCGGTTGGGTTTGGACCAGGCCGGCCTGGTCCAAACGGGCGAGAGCCTCGCGAATCGGGGTTCGGCTCACGCCCAGCCAGCGGCTGAGCTCGTCGTCACGCAGCCGCTCGCCCGGCGCGAGGGTGCCATCCACGATGGCCTTACGCAGGGCTTTGTACGCGTCGTCGCGGAGCAGGGACCGTGCGACGACGCCCTCCGAATGCGGTACCGGCATGCAATATATTGCACATCGCCGAGCGTGCCCCGTCAAGTGCCCCGTGACATTTCAGGGGTGAAACGGGCTGTCGTCGCTGGTAACACCTCGCCGAGCGCGGCGTTGCGCACGCGGACACGCCGTACTCGGCGTGCATAACGTGACGCTCGCGGTGGCAAGAGTGAGCTAGAAGCGGCCTCCGCCGCCTCGGAAGCTGGTACCCGAGGAGTGCGAGGAGCCGCCAAACGACGACGACCCGGACCCCGACCATGAGCTGTGGTGGCTGGATCCGCCGCTGAGCATGCCGCGTAGGACGCCGCCGATCACCGCGCCGGCGATGTTCCCGGCCACATTCCCTGCGACGCTGTACCCGCCGTAATTGCTGTACCCGTCGCTGTAGTACCGCTGCGCACCGCGGACCTCTTGTAGCGCACCGTTTTCGGCCCGCGTCGCGAGTTCGGCTGCTCGATTGGCCCAGGCAATGGCGTCGGACGGATTCGAGTCGCGGCTGGCTTCGGCCGACGCGATGTTGCGTTGTGCCTCGGCGAGATCCGCGCGCGCGACTGCACCGACGGCACCCCGGTGCAGGCCGACGTATTCGCTTGCGGAGTTCACCTTTTGGCGAGCGGTGGTAATGGCCTGAGCCAATGCCCGGGCCCGGCGCTCGGCGGCAGCCTGCTGTTCGTGCACGGTCGTTAACAATTTGTCCAGCGCGGCATCTGCCGTCGCCAGGTGGGTGTAGGCGGTCAGCGGATCCGTCGACCCGATCTGTTCCGCTGAGGTGACCGCGGCTACCGCGGCGTCATGTGCCTGCGCCAGGTCCGCGGTAGCGGCCACACCGGCCTGCTTCTGCAGCTCCTCCGCTTGGGCGATGCCCGATTTGGTGTCGGCGATCGACGCGGGCAGCGAGTCGGTGGCGTGGCGGATGTTGTTGGCGGCGTTGTCCACTGCGTCGAGCAATGCGGTCGCCTGCGCCAGCGCCGATTCCGCGCCGCGAACCGCGTCGACGAGGTTCATCTGCTGGCCCTCGACCGGCCGAGACGCCAGTTCCCGGCCGTGGGAGATGCGCGAATCGGCGAAACCGACGCGCTCGGTTGCCTCTTTGATGTTGTCGGTGATCGACGCCAACGCCGCACTGTCGAACTCGGTACGCAGTTGCCCGAGAACGCGTTCTGACGCCGGAATGCGCGCGGTGACGGCAACCACCTGCTGAGTGAGAATGTCCAGCCTTGATGGCGCATTGATGACGAGGTTGCGCAGCGCATCGAACGCGGCGCTCTGTTCGTCCAATGTTCGATCGGCCCGAGTGGCAGATGTGATGACGTCGATCAGTAGCCGGCGCTGTTCGGTGGGCGTTTCGGGGACAGCATCGTCGAGCTGCTTTCGCACCGAGAATGCCTGCGCCAACGCCGATTTTGCGGAGTCGACGGCTTGCCGGAAGGGGGCGGTTTGCTCGGTGCCGAACTCCTCGACGGCGAGTGTGAGCTCGGCATCACTGGTGCGGACCGCGTTGTCGACGTTCACCACAATGGATTTCGACAGACCATCGAGCGCGTCGACAGACTGAGCGGCCAGCGCCTGTGCGTCGGACGGATCGATACCTTTGGCCGCCTCGATCTCCGCCTTGCGACGTGCTCGGGTTCGCAGCGAGGAGTACAGCATGAATGCCCCGACGATGGCGGCACCGACGGCAAGTGCGACCAGGATCGCCATCCACGGAATGGAGGTTGACGACGAGGCCGCCGAATCCAGTCCGTTGGCGGTCTTGATGGCGGCGCCGTCCCAATCCGATGTGCGCAGTGCGGGTTCGATCGTGTTGGTGCGTAGATTGTCGATCTCGGAATCGCTGACGTTCTTGATACCCGATGCGACCTGGAACGCGTAGCTGCGCTCCTGGGTTGCTACCGCGAGAAGGGCGTCGCGATCTCCCAGTCCGCTTGCCTTGATGGTCTTGCTCGCCCACGCGGCGGGATCGGCGCCGTCGAAATCATCGACGTACACCACCCATAGCCGCACCTTCTGCTTGTCGTACAGCTGGTCGATCGCGGCCCGCACCTTGCCCGGGTTCTTGAGCGCTCCGGCCCGATCGGTGACATAGCTCGGTACCCGGAAGGGCGGTTCGGCAGTCGCCACCGGTGTCAACAGCAAGGTCGGGGCAAACACCATGAGCACCGCGATCAAGGGACCCAGTGCACGCAGCAGACGCATGCTCGCCAATCTAGTGCCTCGCGCGACGCTCCGACCCGTCCTGGCAGACTGGGCTCACGATGCCCAAACAGGATGCCTACACCGATTCCGACCGTGAACGCGTCGTCACCGAAACACCCAAGACGGCGATGATCGGAAACCCAGCCGTCTCGGCCGTGCAGGAGTACCGGACCGACTTCGCGCGCGACAGGGCACGTGTCCTGCACAGCGCCGCGTTCCGGCGTTTGGCCGATAAGACCCAGGTGGTGGGGCCGCGTGAGGGCGATACGCCGCGCACCCGGCTGACGCATTCGGTGGAGGTGGCGCAGATCGGGCGCGGTATCGCCACCGGGTTGGGCGCCGATCCGGACCTGGTAGACCTCGCGGGGCTGGCACACGACATCGGACATCCGCCGTACGGACACAACGGTGAACGGGCGTTGGACGAGGTGGCCGTGGACTGCGGCGGGTTTGAGGGCAACGCGCAGAACCTGCGCATCCTTACCCGGCTGGAGCCCAAAGTCGTTGATGCCGAAGGCAACAGCGCCGGGCTTAACCTGACCCGGGCGGCACTGGACGCCGCGACGAAGTATCCGTGGCTGCGTGCGCCCGGCGGTAAGAAGTTCGGGGCCTATGACACCGACAGCGCCGCACTGGACTGGGTACGTGCCGGGGCGCCGCCGCAGCGGCGCTGCCTGGAGGCGCAGATCATGGACTGGTCAGATGACGTCGCCTATTCGGTGCACGACGTTGAGGACGGCGTCATCTCCGGGCGCATCGACCTGCGGGTGCTGGCGTCGCCGGGGGAGGCGCAGGTGTTGGCCGAGTTGGGGGTGCGTTCGTTCGGCGGCCTGGAGCAGGGGGCGCTGGAGGAGGCGGCCGCGCGGTTGGCGACGCTGCCGGTGGTGGCGGCCATCGGCCCCTATGACGGCACGTTGACGGCGTCGGCGAACCTCAAGCGGCTGACCAGTGAATTCGTGGGCCGGTTCGCCTCGGCCGCGATCGGCGCCACCCGGACGGTGGCGGGGGACGGCCCGCTGATCAGGTTCGAGGCCGAGCTGACCGTGCCCGAGATAGTGGCCGCCGAGGTGGCGGTGCTGAAAATGCTTGCGCTGCAATTCATCATGTCCGATCCGCGGCATATCGCGGTACAGGCCCGTCAGCGTGAACGCATCCACCGGGTGGCGCAGTGGCTGGTCGCGGGGGCCCCGGCCACGCTGGATCCGGTGTTCCTGCCCGCGTTCGAGGCCGCCGCAGACGACGCGGCCCGCACCCGGGTGGTGGTGGATCAGATCGCCTCGTACACCGAAAGTCGACTTGAGCGGGTGGACCGCGATAGTCAGGGCGTGCAAGCCAGCTGGGCCTGACGGCGAGGTTGGCTAAGCTAACCGGGTGGCCGGCCGGATTCCTGATCGCGATATCGCGGCGATCCGTGAGCGCACCCGGATCGAGGACATCGTCGGCGACTACGTTCAGCTCAAGCGTGCGGGTGCCGACTCGCTCAAGGGCCTGTGTCCTTTCCATGACGAGAAGTCGCCGTCCTTTCATGTGCGGCCCAACCACGGGCACTTCCACTGCTTCGGTTGCGGTGAGGGCGGCGACGCCTACACCTTCATCCAGAAGGTCGAACACATCACCTTCGTGGAGGCTGTCGAGCGGTTGGCCGACCGGATCAGCTACACCATCAACTACGAGGGCGGCGGCACCGCCGTGCAGCGTGACCGCGGCACCCGGGCTCGGCTCGTCGCCGCCAATGCCGCGGCGCAGGAGTTCTATGCTGCCGCACTGGATTCCCCGGAGGCGGCACCGGCACGTCAGTACCTGACCGAGCGTAATTTCGATGGTGCCGCGGCCAAGCAGTACGGGTGCGGGTTCGCGCCGGCGGGGTGGGACACCCTGACAAAGCACTTGATGCGCAAAGGCTTCGAATTCAAGGAGCTGGAAGCTGCCGGTCTGTCCAAGGAGGGGCGCCGCGGCCCCATCGACCGATTCCACCGGCGGCTGCTGTGGCCGATTCGATCCAGCAGTGGCGAAGTCATCGGTTTCGGGGCGCGCAAGATCTTCGATGACGACACCATGCCGGGTAAGTACGTCAACACCCCGGAAACCATGCTGTACAAGAAGTCTTCGGTGCTGTTCGGGCTGGATCTGGCGCGGCGCGATATCGCCAAGGGACATCAGGCGGTGGTCGTCGAGGGCTACACCGACGTGATGGCGATGCACCTGGCCGGGGTGACCACGGCGGTGGCATCCTGCGGCACCGCCTTCGGTGAAGAGCACCTCTCGATGCTGCGACGTCTGATGATGGACGACTCGTACTTCCGTGGCGAGCTCATCTACGTCTTTGACGGAGACGCCGCCGGCCAGGCCGCGGCCCTGAAAGCCTTTGAGGGAGAACAGAACCTGGCGGGTCAGTCGTTTGTGGCGGTGGCCCCGGATGGCATGGACCCGTGCGATCTGAGGCTCAAGTCGGGGGAGGGTGCGCTGAGTGATTTGGTTGCGCGTCGAATTCCGCTCTTCGCCTTCGCGATCCGCTCGGCGCTCGCGGAATCGGATCTGGAGATCGCCGAGGGCCGGGTCGATGCGCTACGGCGCTGTGTGCCGATGGTCGCCAAGATCAAGGATCCGACGCTGCGCGACGAGTACGCCCGGCAGCTGGCCGGCTGGGTCGGCTGGGACGACGTGGCCCAGATTCTCGCGCGGGTGCGTGAGGAGGCCGGTAAGGCGGCGAGGGGCGGCGCTGCTTCGCCCGACCGTCGTGCCCGCGGTGCCGAAGCTGGGGCCGCACCCAAGGTTGCGATGCCCGACCCCAAGGACCCCACCCTGTCTCCCCAGCGGGAAGCGCTCAAGGCCGCACTACAGTTCCCCGCCTTGGCCGGGCCGGTATTCGATTCACTGCCCGCCGACAGCTTCACCCATCCCGGCTACGTGGCGGTGCACGCCGCTATCGAGGCGGCCGGGGGCACCGCGGCGGGAGTCGTCGGTGCGGAGTGGACGGAGAAGGTGCGGCAGAGCGCGTCGTCCCAGAATCAGGTGATGCTGATCAATGCGCTGACCGTCGATGCCATTCAGGTCGACAGCGATGAGCAGCTGCCCCGGTACATCGGGTCGGTGTTGGCCAGGCTGCAAGAGGTGTGGGTCGGACGGCAGGTGGCCGAGGTCAAGTCGAAGCTGCAGCGGATGTCGCCGGTGGAGCACGCCGACGAGTACCACGCGCTGTTCGGTGATCTGGTGGCGCTGGAGGCGTATCGGCGCAGTCTGCTGGAGCAGGTCAGCGGCGACGAGGTGTCGGGCTGACCTGCTTGTTGTCGAGCTGAGGCTCCGGCTCCAAGATCATGGTCGTCTCGTCGATCGGTGTGAGTTCCACCATGTGTGGGTCGGGGGAGAGGCTGTGCGCCAGACGGCGACGGCTGATCTCGATCAGCTTCTTGGTCGCGGGACTGGCCGTAACCGCCTGATACCCGTTGACGATCTGCTCGTATCGGCGGCGGCCAGCCTTCGCGCCCAGCACGTAGCCCGCTGCCAGCACCAATAAAACCCGAATCACGAACCCTCCACCGACGTACGAAGTTGCCCCTATCCTGCCTGATGCACCTGTGAAGGGCTGAGCCAGGACACTTCCAGGTGCCCGCCTCTACGCGACAACGCGCTCGGAGGGGGAACTGACTTGGCTTTCACCCCGGCTCGTAAGCTAGAGTCATGCCTCGGCTCGCGGTACAAACAACGCGAACCGGGTAATCCCCTGTAGCTCAATTGGCAGAGCTTCCGACTGTTAATCGGACGGTTCTTGGTTCGAGTCCAAGCGGGGGAGCACAGCATCGCAAAAGCTCCGTCTCCTCCGGGAGGCGGAGCTTTTGCGTCCCGGGGTCCAGCGGCGTGAGCTGCCTCTGCAGCGAGCGGACGGGCTTAACGGGCAGGCCATCATGCCGCGTTGCCGGTGATGTCATTGCTTGAATTGGTTGTGGTCGTGACCGCGTGGGCAGCACGGAAGGTCTCCGACTAGCCGGGCGGCGTTCTAGATCCTGGTCACACCAACAACGGCGCCGAGAAGTCGAGCGTATTCCCCGTTGGTATGGAGCGGTCGAGCTAGCCTTCGTCTGCTGGGAGTTTCTTCGATGAACTAGCACCTGGCCGGTGATTGCCGCCCACAGGCGATGGGTTCGCAGGCCCATGTCGGATGCGATCGAATCGCCACCTCACCCCAACGGCCCAGGTCACAATAGATCTGCGTCGCTACGCGACAACACAATATCAATCTGTGCTACTCGCCGCTCCAAAAGCGATAGGTCACGAAGTCGACTCGGTGCGTCGACGTCATTGGGCCACAGATGTCGCCAGGGCATCGAATTATTTGGTATCAGATAAACATGGAACCCGTGCTCAATAAAGGGCGATAACACATCGATCGGTCGCAATTTTGGATCGACCCACCATTGTGGGGAAATTTCTACTATAATTTCTGTGTAACTAGCTAACTTATCAAGTGAATTTCGCAAACCGGCAAGCACGCCAACCTCCCCGCCTTCGACATCTATCTTAATCAGGCGTGCAGAGGCTAATTCTTCGTGAGTGACGAGTGCGCTGAGTGGCGCGGCCCGAACCTGCCCCTTTTCCTGCAAGCCTCGGAGGGTAGTTGTAGCGGTATGCCCTGTGTTATGGGCAGGACCAAAAAATAGCGGAAGGCTGTGCTCATGGTCGGACACCGCGCATGGAACTATGCGGGTATTTCCCAGGCCGTTCTTCACTAGAGTGTCCTTCAATGCAGCAATTGTAGGCGGAGCGGGCTCGATGGCTACTACGGTCCCGTTCGGCCCAACCGACGCGCTGGCTATCGAGGTTACGTATCCAACGTTCGCCCCGACGTCTATAAAGGTGTCGCCGGAACGCAGTCGATGACGAAGGAAGGCAGTAAGGTTGGGTTCCCATGTGCCGAATAAATATATGTATGTCTGAATGAGGTCGGGAAGCTGGCATTGTATGCGGATGCCCGCTTTAGTTATCCCCTCGACCGTCACTGGGCCGCGTAGGCGTTGTCGGATATACAACCAAGTAATTAATAGCGTAAACGGCGGCAGAAGAAGCAACGCCCGGATGGAGCGTTCAATTCTTCCGATTCGCGTTCTGTGGGTAGACAATATTCCGAAATATACACGGCAAAATCGAAGGATTGGTGAGCTCTTCATAGACACTTTCTTCACATTAATGGAAGTAATACTGCTGCAACGCAGCTGGCGCGACTCGGCGAAATTTTCCGGTTGGCAATCCATGGCGAGAGCAATCGCTCGAAGCTGACTGTCAATCTCGCCACAACCATAGTATCCATACCCACAAAACCGTTGTGATTGCAGCGCAAATTACCATGATCACGGCGAACAACTTCATAGAAACTCCTGAACACTAACTGTGCTTGCGATTAGGGCTGGAATTATGTGGATTTCTGAAGCTCATGTGACGGCTTCGAGGTCGGTGCCCACGGTCTCGGGCAGAGTCAGTGCGGTGCCAGCGCTGACGAGGAGTGCAACGATGGTGGCAGCTGTGAACAGGTGCGGGTGGTGGTGGGCCGTCAACCAGGTTTCTACATACGGTGCAGTGCCACCGAATAATGCAACCGTGATCGCGTACGGAAGTGCCATGCCTCTAACGCGGATATGTGTGGGAAAGAGTTCGGCGAACAGTGCTGGGGCGATGGCAAGTGTGGCACTTTGTAGCACGAGGATTACCGACATTGCGACGAACAATTGCCAGGCACTGCTACGTAGCAGCAGTTCCATTGGCGCCACTGCTGCGGCACATCCTAGAGCCCCAATCAGCAGGTTGGGCTTGCGACCGTACCGGTCAGAGAGCGTTGCCCATGCCGGTAGTGAGGCGACCGAAAGGAGGTATGCACCTACTGCGGCCCATAAGGCCGCTGTTGGGTTGACTCCTAGAATCGTGGTTGCGTACGCGGGTGCGGCAGCTCCCCAGCTGTAAGCGACTATTGCTGGACCGGCGACCAAACCGCATATCTGTAGTGCTCGTTGCCGATACAGGCCCCACGGGGTTCGGTGTGCGTCTCTTGACCTAACGACGCTTGCTGAACTCGGAGGTTCTTGAAGTGTCATGCGCTGCGCTAGCGCAGCCAAGCCGGCGATGCCGCCGACCGCGAAGGGCACTCGCCATCCCCACTCCGACATTGCCTCCGCGCCGAGGAACCAGCTCAGTGATGCGGGTAGTGCTAGGCCGCAGATGACGCCTATCTGACCTGATAAATAAATCATGCTTGACCAAAGCCCGCGGCGTCCTCGCGGTGCGATCTCTGCAACGTAGGTTTGGGCGGTCGGAAGCTCTCCACCTTCCCCAAGCCCCTGCAGGAGTCGCAGACAGAGCAGTAGAACCCCGGACAAGTCGCCTATCGACTGATAGGTGGGCAATAGCGCTACACCGATACTTCCCGCGGCCACGCAGGCGATAGACAGCGCCAGCGCGATGACGCGGCCACGCCGATCGGCTAAATGGGCGAGCAGCGCTGCCCCCAAGGGTCGTGCCACAAAACCAACAGCGAATACTGCAAACGTAGCAAGAATGGCCGAAAGCGGTGACGAGTGAGCGAAGATCTGCTCCGAAAAGAAGGGTGCGGTGGAAACGAACACCACCCATCCAAACCACTCTAGGGCGTTGCCGCTACCCAAAATCACCATATCCCTCGCCGAAGTCTGGCTACCAGAAATTGGTGTCAAGTCGCGATCGTCAGCATTATTGCCAACGATCGACCCATTCTGGCTTGCCTCCGGTGTGATGGTGGATTCTGGCGTAAGCGCGGTGCCGGCTATATGTAGTTCGTCGTCGTGTGAAGGAGGTCTGTCACTACTTCCTCTGGCAGTATTTTTCCGCATGCCGAGAGGCAGAAGCGACATGAATGAAATCATTGCGAACCCTCACTTTGAACTATCGTGTAGCAGATTCGTACGAATGCCGCAAATACTGTGGGCTGTTTTTACTTGCAGTGCATAGCGGGCTTCCGCGGACTGGATCAATCTGTCTTCCGCAAGAGAATTGTTGGCAGTACATGTGTGATTTGTGCCGACACCGGTACGCCCACAATGGGCGGGTGTACGCCGAGCGATTCCTCGTCCTCTTCTGCGGGGTACGCCGAGCATTGTGACGTTTCTTCTGTTGGCTGATGGTCCCTGCTGGGATCTGCATCTTGTGACACCTCAGGGCGATACCGCATCGCATTGATAGCGCTGAGAGTGCGCCCCAGGGGGACGGTAAGCATGCGTGCTGGCAAAGATCGGTCTCGGGCCAGTGCGATCTCATCCTCAGTCCATGAGCGGGCGCTCGAATGTCGAGGTTTCCACGTCCGCCAGCGATTGTTCCAGGCTGCGTCGGCTGCCTCGTTGATTGGCTGCCAGTATTGACGCTGTTCTTCGGCTATCTTTTCGACACGCCTCGTCTCTTCCTCGAAGCATGTAGCGCAGCGGCAGCCAGACTGGAATCCTGCCAGCCCATGTTTCATCGGCCGTCCTTTCGGTTGCTTCGCCTGATATCGGTAGATGGCAATCGCGCGCCTGGGTTCTAGATCTAAGGGGGAATCAGGAATCTGCGTATTTACTGACAACAACCTTCCGATTTCCTGGCAAACCGATAGAATCGACCGCGAAGGTTGCATTCCGTTTCGTGCATGTTTTGCGATTGCAGGGCATGACAGCCATTTGAGGCTTGAATACGACGGTTGTCCAATATGATCCGCTCGGCTGATCCATAGGCTCGGGGCAATCGTGCGAGTGTTCTCGCTAGATAAATGTTGTATCTGTGCGATCTAAGTCACACGAAAGATTCGATCTGGGTGAGATCACATACGTGTCGAGCGCTATCGAAATACGTCGGCATACTTGTGAGGTGAAACCGGTTGAGCTGAGCCCTCGTCTTCTGCAGCAGTTCTGCGTGCTTGCCGAAGAGAAGCACTTTGGGCGGGCCGCTGACCGTCTTCTTATCAGTCAGCCGTCTTTGAGTCAGGCAATCGGCAGGCTTGAGCAATGCCTGGGCATCATGTTGTTGAGCAGAACCTCGCGCACAGTGGAGTTGACCGCCGCGGGCAAGGCATTCGCCATCGATATAGAAGGTGTCCTGGAGGCGCAGCACGCGGCAGTGGCGCGTGCGCGCCGCGTGGCCAATGGCGAGGAAGGTGAGCTCCGGTTAGGAACTACAGGCTTCATTGCGTACACACTTGCTCCTGCACTTTTGCGACGATGTCATGAGGATCTGCCGCACTTGCAGATGCAGCTGCAAGACTGCAGATCCGACGAAATGATCGAGAGAGTCAAGTCCGGACACGTCGATGTGGCGGTTCTGTATGGGCCGCTGGATGATTCGGCGGGACTGTCAGTTTCGGTCGTGACCACTGAGCCAATGATGGTGGCGCTGCCCTCGGGTCACCGGCTTGCGCACGCGCCGGCCATTGCGCTTGGTGACCTCGAAACCGATCGGTTCGCGCTCCCGTGGCAGGAGCAGGCGAACCTGGCGCGAGAGTATGTCTCCATCTGCCAGGCTGCGGGTTTCATTCCACGTCAGACGGCGAGCGCCAGCACCGTCACGGGACTGCTAGCGCATGTCGCCTCGGGGTCATGCGTGTCGCTCGTTCCATACCGAATGCGGTACTTCACACCGCCTGGCGTCGTACTCGCACCGGTGGTGGCGAACACAACATGTTCAGGTGCGGCAGGTCCCTTGCACAGTATCCAAGTGAAAATGCTGGCTGTCACTCGCGCCGATCATCGGGACCTTACGATCGGCATGGTCTTGCGCTTCCTGCAGGACCCGACGGTCCATGCCCCGCCCTTAACGGTCTCCGAAATCCACGCACAGGCCGCTTGGCTTGACCGTCAACACAGCAGTTGATCGGTCGTCGTGTGTCGTGCGACGAATTTCTGCAGCCGTGTCGCACACGCTACCCTGAGCAAAGTGCGGCTTCGCTATTCGCGGGGCCTTCATCTATCTATCTGTGGGAGCGGAGGGTTGCATCCATGCAGCGTGATTGGCAGCCTGAGATAGCCGTGAACTTGTAGGCTGCGCCGCCATTTCAGGGCGGCGGGATCGACCGCGAGGGTGAAGTTGGGGAAGGCCGCCACCAATGCGCGAATAGCAATGGTTGACTCCAAACGTGCTAGGGGTGCGCCCACACAATGATGGATTCCATGCCCAAATCCTAAATGTGTCAACCCATTTCGTTCTATTTTAAAGCGGTTGGCTTCAGGGAAAGCTGCGGGGTCACGATTGGCTGCGGCGAGCGAAACGAGCAGAAACTCTCCGGTGCCGATCGTGGTGCCTGCGACGGTGATTGGGCTTGTGGTGTGCCGCAACGTTGTTGTGTGCCCGGGGCCGTCGTGTCGCAGCACCTCCTCAATAAGAGATTCGGTGCCGGCAGGCTTAGCATTTATCTGCCGCCGCAGCGCAGGATTGGAAGCTAGTGCGTGCGCAGCATTGGCAATCAGGTGCACAGTGGTGTCGTATCCGGCAATCAGCATGAGTGCGACGTGATAGATCAGCTCCGCGTCGGTAAGGCCCTGCTGATCGAATTGTGCGGCGATCAGTGTGTCCAGAAAATCGACTGCGCGCCTTGTTTCGTCTCCCTCGCCGGGGTGCTCATCGCTTCGCCGGATGGCCACCAGATCGGATAAATAGTTCCCCAATTCTATGAGGGCTAATTGTCCGGACATGCCATCAGCGAATGCACTTTCATCCATGATCGTCAGGACCAGAGAGTCGAACTGATCTCGGTCGGCAACGGGTACGCCTAGCAGTCGAGAGATCACCATCATCGGCAAAGGTGCTGCGTACCTTGCTATTAGGTTTATGCTAGCCGCGCTAGCGCTGACGATCAGACCCTGGACAAGTTCCGCTGCAACTTGCTTGATGATGGGTTGCATTCGGGCGCTCGCTACCGGGGTGAACATTGTGGCTACCATGGAACGCAATCGTGTGTGATCCGGCGGATCACTATTGAGCAGGCTGATCAGCCAGGGTTTGTGTCCAGAACCTGATTGCCAATCCTTGCCGATCCCCTGTGTCAGGGCTGCGCGGCAGGCTGATTGCGCATCCCGGCTCAGTCGTGGATCGGAGAGTATCTCCTTGCCGAGGGCATGGTCGATGACGAGCCAGGCTAGCAGTCCATTGGGTAACTTGATGCGATGCAAGGACACATCTTCTTGCCGTAGTCGGTCATACAGCCGCCAGGGATTGTCAAAGAAGGTTTCATCGAGAAGTAAGATTTGATGTCCAGGCTGGATCATGTCGGTCTTTCTCTGCGCTGATTCTTGCTGGTTTAGGGGGGCAGGCCATGTGCATCAACCCCTGGTTGGCATCAGAGCTGGATTTCTAGCTGCAATTCTTAAGATGCATTGTCGCCTTTGGCAATTGATCGAAAGCACCTGAAGGGCACACGCTGTGTGCTTCATTGAGTGCGCGGCGGAAGAAAGTCTTCGGATTCAGATATGACGCTGGGTTCTATTGGGACCATTCGCTCCGAATCGTTCTAACAGGGTGGCGCGGAAGAGTGGTACTTGTCGGCGTCGTTGGGTGGTTCGAGCTGAAGCTGGCAATGGCGTACATCCATCTCATGGCCAAAGTGCCAGTAGAGTCCAATATCAGTTACTCGGCTGATCAATAGGTTGAATGCAATAGCGCCAGCTCCTCTTGACGCACTTTGCGCTGTGCTGTGACGAATCACATTCAGTGCCAAGGCCTCTGAACCAGGACTATCCTGGAGGCATGAAGCGACCACGACGAGTGGCGCGAACTCTCTGCTCGGCGATCATTGCCGGAGCTCTGGCTTCAGCGCCAATGATCTTGCCCAATCCGCAAGTGGGCGCAGCGCAGGCGAGCGTCTGCGCCGCGGCCGGCTTCACCACCAAGTGTGAGGGCGTGCCGAGCCTGCCGGGATACGGCTACGGGTACTACCCGCCGGGTATGTACGGGGGAATGCCGGGATACCCGACCCAAGCGGGAGCGGGCATCCCGGTGCGAACTAACCCTTGACGGCGTTGACTGCCTTCACGAAGACATCGGTCAGGTCGTTGTTGTCCACTTCGCCCATGCTCGACACCGTCACGGCGTGGTGGTCGTCCAGCTGCGCCGAGTAGGTCGTCTGCTGCATCGTCTGCTCCATACCGGGAGCGCTGATCTTGAGCGTCGTTGACGTCCCCGTCGTCTTCACACCCTCAATGGCGGGTGCTTCGATCTTCTCGCCGGTGCCCTCGGCCATTCCCGCGATAGACACGGTGAACTTGTCGCACTGCCCGTTGCTGGTGTCCTCGGGAATCGCGTTGGCTGTCTCGATTGCCGCCGTGACGATCATCGTCTTGGCCGTCGGGTTGGCGGGATCGGTGGGCTTGGCGCCAGTGACGCCCTTCATCGATGTGCCGGTGACCTTGGGCATCGAGCCCATCATCTTGTCGGCGCACTCCTTGGGTTGGAAGGTGGCCTGATCGAAGATGCCCTTCATCTGATCGAGTTCCTGCTGGCTCACCGTCGCCCTCGGCTGCACCTGTGTGGTGTACCCGGACGGGAACTGGTCCTTGATCGCGTCGATCTTGTCGATGTCGATTCCGCTGGCAGCAGCCGCCGCCGTGCTGGCGGCACTGCTGCTCGCCGAGGAGCCGGAGGACTCTTCCTTCTTGTCATTGTTTGAACACGCCAGCATCAGTCCGCCGGACACCAGGACGGTGCCGAGCGCGGCCAGTGAACGATTCATTTCGGTAATACCCCTCTTGAGCGGTGCGATTGCAAAGGCCTGGCAGTAGATTCAAACATCGTGGCACTCGACGGCTCTACGGGATCTGCCGAACTACCGCATGAATTTGACCATACGCACCCGGACGTGTCCGGGGGATGGCTGCGTGCGGCCACGTTCGGCGCAATGGACGGCCTGGTGACCAACACGGCTCTGGTCGCCGGTGTGGGCGCCTCCGGGCTCAACACCCAGGCGATCGTGCTGACCGGCGCCGCCAGTCTGGTGGCGGGTGCGTTCTCGATGGCGCTGGGCGAGTTCACGTCCGTGTCGACATCCAACTCGCAGATCGAGCACGAAGCGAGTGTGGAACGTCGCGCCATCCAGCTCCACCCCGACGCCGAGAAGCGGGAGCTGATGGCCATGCTCGGCGATATCGGGCTCTCGCCGCAGACGGCGGCCGCTGCCGTTGAGGAGATCCACCAGGACGAGAACACCGCGGTGACGATTCACCTCACCCGCGAGCTGGGCATCAACCCCAACGACACTCCGTCGCCGTGGGTGGCTGCCATCTCCTCGTTCCTGACGTTCTCGGTGGGTGCGGTGGTGCCGCTGATCCCGTTCCTGCTGGGATTCGCGTCACTTCTGGCCGGGCTGATCTGCGGTGGGGTGGGTCTGCTGATCGCGGGATGGATCGCGGGGCGCTACACGGCACGCGCTCCGTGGCGCAGTGCCTTGCGCCAGTTGGCTTTTGGTGCCATCGCTATCGGGGCCACCTATGTGATAGGGCATCTGATTGGCGTCGCGGTGAATTAGTGCGCCGCAGCGCGAACCTGAGAATGTGCTGAGTGCCAACATGCTGGCTGGCAGAATTGTTTAAGTGAATTTGACCGGCGCGCCTCGGCGCAGGGCACTGCAACCCGATGAATTGGCTCAGGCGGCCGTGATGGCCGCGCTCACCGCCGCCATGGTCATCATCGGAGTCGCCTTGCCCATCTTCGGTGCTCTGCAACTGCTGGGTGCCATTCCCATGGGTCTGCTGGGATATCGCTATCGGATCCGCGTGCTGCTGGCCGCCGCCGTGGCCGGCGGTGTCATCGCGTTCCTGCTCGCCGGGCTAGGCGGTTTGATCGCGATGGGCAACTGCGTCTACATCGGCGGGCTGACTGGTGTGGTGCGCCGTCGCGGTCACGGGATGCCGGTGCTGACGGTGCTGGCGGTGATCTGCAGCGCGATCATCTCGGTTTTGGCGGTCGGGGCGCTGGGACTGCTGAACCGGATGCGTACTTTGATATTCGACGCTATCCGCGCCTCGCTGGAGGGCCTGTTCAAGATGATCAGCCATCTTCCGCACTTGGAAGCCGTCGGCGTGCACACGACAAGTGCGATCGACTTTGCGATTCGCAACTGGATGTGGTTCATCGGCGGCATCGTGTTCGTGTTCGTCCTGTTCAACACGATGTTCGGCTGGTGGGTGCTCTCCCGGGTGATTCGGCGTCTCGCGGTGATTCCCGACGTGCACCAGTTGGACCCGCCGGTGGCAGCGGGCGCAGTGGGGCCGGTGCCGATCCGCCTGAAGGATGTCCGCTTCCGCTATCCGCGCGGTGAATCCGATGCGCTGGCGCCGCTGTCGATGACTATCGATGTGGGCGAGCATGTCGCGATCACCGGGCCCAACGGTTCCGGGAAGAGCACTTTGATGCGCATCCTGGCCGGGCGTGAACCCACCTCCGGTGAGATCGAGCGACCCGGCTCGGTGGGGCTCGGCGCTATCGGCGGCACCGCAATCGTCATGCAGCACCCGGAAAGTCAGGTGCTGGGTACCAAGGTCGCCGACGATGTGGTGTGGGGTCTGCCGGCCGATCACGAGGTCGACATCGACGGTCTGCTGCGCGAGGTCGGTCTGGAGGGGATGGGTCAGCACAGCACTTCTTCGCTCTCGGGCGGCGAGCTGCAACGACTGGCGGTGGCGTCGGCGTTGGCGCGTGACCCCGCGCTGCTGGTAGCCGACGAGATCACCAGCATGGTTGACCCGCAGGGGCGCCAGGTGCTCCTGGACGTGCTGTCACGGCTCACCGATCAGCACCGAATGTCCGTGGTGCACATCACACATTTTCAGTCGGAGGCTGCTGCCGCCGACCGTGAGGTGGCTCTGCGCGCGGTCAATGGAAAGTCGGCGCTGGGCGCCATTCAGACGGTGCCGGTGCCCACCACCACGGCCGCGGTGCCCGATGCCGCCTCGCCCGTCGTCCTGGAATTCGACGCGGTCGGTCACCAGTACGCCAGCGGAACACCCTGGGCGAAAATGGCATTGCATGAGGTGTCGTTGACCGTGCACGAGGGTGACGGGGTGCTCATCCACGGCGGCAACGGCTCGGGCAAGTCGACGCTCGCGTGGATCGCCGCGGGTCTGACCAAGCCGACGACGGGACAATGTCTCCTGGATGGCAGCCCGGTATCCGATCAGGTGGGATCGGTGGCCATCTGCTTCCAGGCGGCGCGACTGCAACTCCTACGCAGCCGCGTCGACTACGAAATTGCTTCGGCGGCAGGGTTTTCTGCACGCGATATAGGCAGGGTCATCGAAGCGCTGGCCAGGGTCGGGCTGGACGCTGACCTCGCCAAGCGTCCCATCGATCAGCTCAGCGGCGGCCAGATGCGCCGAGTGGTGTTGGCCGGGCTGTTGGCTCGCTCTCCGCGTGCCTTGATTCTCGATGAGCCGCTCGCGGGGCTGGACGCCGAGGCTCAGGCAGGCCTGCTGCGGCTGCTGGTTGAGGTGCGGGAGCGTGAACGGCTCACCATCGTGGTCATCTCGCATGACTTCGACGGCATGCAGGAACTGTGTCCGCGGACCGTGCACCTGCAATCCGGAGTGCTGCTGCCCGAATCGGTGCTGTCATGACAACGCGCGCACCGCGCCGTCCGGTGGTACTGCTGCGCCCCGTCCCCGGCACCTCGCCGATCCACGAGCTGTGGGCTGGCACCAAACTCATTGTGGTCTTCCTTATTTCGGTGCTGCTGACGTTGTTCCCGACCTGGACGGCGATCGGCGCGGTAGCGGGGTTGGTGATTCTGACCGCGTGGCTGGCGCAGATCCCGCGCGGGGCAATGCCCACCATTCCGCTGTGGATGGTGGCGCTGGTGATCGGCGGCAGCCTCACGGTGTTCTTCAGTGGGGGCCCGCCGTTCTGGCATATCGGCGGACTCACCATCGGATTTCACGGTGTACTGGCGGTGGCGCGCACCACCGCGGTTGCGATCGTGCTGCTGGGTGCGGGTGCCATGGTGTCGTGGACGACGAATGTCTCCGAGATCGCGCCGGCCGTTGCGACGTTGGGCCGGCCGTTGAAGGTCCTCGGGATTCCGGTCGACGAGCGTGCGGCGACGTTGGCGCTGGCGCTGCGGTCGTTCCCGATGTTGTCCGACGAATTCCGGGTACTCGTCGCGGCCCGCAGATTGCGCCCGCCGCAGGTGCGCGAGGGCAGGCGCGGCTTGCACTGGGTGGCCGAGGTGGTCGACATGCTCACCGCCGCAATCACCGTCGCATTGCGGCGTGCCTCGGAGATGGGAGATGCGATCACGGCGCGCGGAGGGACTGGGCAGATCGCCGCGCATCCGGCGCGCCCCGGTCTGCGTGACGCGGTCGCGCTGCTGTTGGTGATCGGCATCGGGACCGCGGTCGTATTGTTCGAGGTGCTGTAGCGCGGCGCTAGCGCTCAATCGCCTTGTTCGCGGCCTGCTGCGCCTGGGCCAGCGCGGTGTGAACATCCAGGCGCCCCAGGAACATCTCGGCGAAATACGGCTTCAGTGCGGCGAACCCGGCGCCAAACCCTTGCCCGCCCGGAGCCGCGATTTGCGCGCCATTCAGCACCTCGAAGAACGGGGCGACGTCCACGCCCTTACCGGCCCAGTACTGAAAGTACGGATCCCGCGCGGTCAGTACCGCGGGTATTGCCGAGCCGTCACGCCCCAGGAAAGAGTTCCCGTCGGCGCCGCCCATCCAGGCCAGCACCTGCTGCGCGGCCTCCGGATGAGCCGATGACGAGTTCGCGGCGGCGACAATGCCATTGGTGACGCTGACGCGGCCGTCCGGGCCCGCCGGCATCATCGCCACGCCCCACGGGAAGGTGGCGTTCTGCTGGATCTGCGCCAGGTTGTAGGTGCCCGACTGGAACAGTGCCATCCGTCCCTGCAGGAACTGGTTGCGCGAGAAGTCGTTGTTGGCGTTGGTGTCGGCGGCCGAGGGCGCGACCTTGTCGACGTTGATGAGGTCGACAAGGTACCGGAATGCCATCTCGGCCTGTGGATTGGCGAATGCGAACCTGTCATCCAGCTGGAAGACGGCACCCGCCGAGCCTAGGTAGTTCAGGTAGATGCCCTGTAAGTCATTGGCGGCGTTGTACGCCCAATGTCCGGGCCCGGTGAGACGGTGCAGTATCGGGCGCAGGGTGTCGACGGCGGGGTCGGCGTCCCAGCGCAGATCCGCGAGCTCGGCGGGATCGACCTGCGCTTCGTCGAGCAGGTTCTTGTTGTAGTACAGCGCAATCCCGGCATCGCTGAGCTGGGGGACACCCCAGAGCTTGCCGCCGCGGGTGAACTGCGCGACGACGGACGGATCCCAATCCGCGTGCGGGTCAACCGCGCGCAGGTTCCCGGTATCGGCGTAATCGGACAGGTAGGCGTTACTGAGCCAGAAGATGTCGTCGGCGCCATGGCCTGCGACATCGGTGCGCAGCGTGTTGAAGTAGCTTGCGTACGACGTCACCGTCGTCACGACTGATATGTCGGGATTACGCCGGGTGAACTCGTCGAACGAGCTGCGGTAGGCGCGCGCCACCTGCTCATCCCACACGCGCACGGTCACAACCGATTTCCCGTGGGATGTTTTGGGGATACCCAGCCACCCGGCAATGCCGAAGAGTAGTAGCGCGACAAGTCCTAGTGTGACGGCGGCGCGGGTGGAGGACTTCATCACTTGAGTCCGGACAGGGTGATGGAGCGGACGATGTACTTCTGGAACGCCACGAACAGGATCACCAGCGGCACGATCGCCACGGTGGTCGCCGCCATCACGATGGGCCACTGCGCGTTGAACTGGGATTGCAGGCCGGCGGTCGCGACGGTGAGCACGCGCCAGTTGCCTCCGCTGGTGATCACCAACGGCCACATGAAGTTGTTCCACTGCGACACCACGGTGATGAGCGTCAGCGTGATCAGGATCGGGCGGCTCACCGGCACCACCACATGCCAGAGGACATCGAGCGTATTGGCGCCGTCCAGGCGGGCCGCCCGAATCAGGTCGTCGGGAACGGTGCGGAAATGTTCACGCAACAAGAAGATTGCGTAGGGCGATCCGAACATGAAGGGGATTACCAACGCCCAGAATGTGTTCCGCAGCCCCACTTGTGTGAACATCAGATACATCGGCACCACGGTCACCGTCGCCGGAATCATCAGCGTGGCCAGATACACCCAGAACAGGCCGTCGCGTCCCCGAAATTGCAGCCGCGCAAAGGCGTACGCGGCCAGCACTGAGAACGTCAGTTGGCCGATCACGATGATCGCCGTCATCAACACCGTCACCACTGCGGCACGGCCGAATCCGGCGTCGGCCAGCCCGGTGTAGTTGAGCACCGTGAACGGATTCGGCGCGGCCAGCGGAGAGTCGGTGGCAAACTGCCGCGTCGACTTCAGTGATGCCGATAACGCCAACAAAAACGGGCCAAGCGTGATCGCCGCGCCGAGGATCAGCAGCAGGTAGATTGGGGCGGTTCTTAACGGCGCCTGCCAGCGAAGGCGGTGGTAGGCTCTCGTCGCCAATGATCCTGTTGGTCTCATCTGGAGGGGAATTTCGATGTTGTTCTGGGGCTGGGGTGGGCGCTCGAATCAGCTTGAGCTGTCACCGACTCAAATGCTGGCATTCGCGTACCGCTACTTTCACTTGTTCTTCATTTTCACAGTGACATTCGGTGGGAGCTACTCCATACACACCTGGACCGAGCATGGCTGGGCGGCCGCGCCCATCGCGAAGGAGCAGGCCGAGCAGATCCTGGCTGGCCGCTCCCTGCAGCCCAATCCGTGGCGGCGCTTCAGCCTGTACGGGTTCCTCGGGGCCATCGCACTGCTCATCGCGGTGAACTCGCTGCGGCACGGTGCCTGACGCTTCTCACGTGAGGTCATAGCTCACCCGCGTCCGGAAGTAGCGGTGCTGAATCACCGTGATGGTGACCAGGATCAGGAACAGCACCAACGACATGGCGGCCGAGCGCCCCACATGCGCGGACTCGAACGCCTCGGCATACACGCGGTGCGCGGCCAGGTCGGTGCGGTTCTGCGGGCCGCCGCTGGTGAGCGCGTACACGGTGTCGAAGGTCTGCACCGCGCTCACCACACCGGTAACGAGGACGAAGAAGAACGTGGGCCGCAGCATCGGCAGGGTGATGCGGCGGAACCGCTGCCACGGCGTCGCGCCGTCTACCCGGGCTGCGTTGTGCACATCGCCGGGGATGGCCAGCAGGCCCGCCATGAAGAACAGTGCAACGTAGCCGACGTTCGTCCACACGCTCACCGCCGCCACCACCGGCAGTGCGAGGCTGGGGTCGGTGAGCCATTCGATGCGCGCGCCGAATAGAGCATTGACGGCACCGTCGGTGGGGGCCAGCATCCAATGCCACAGCACGCCGATGGCCAGCGGCGCGCAGATCCACGGGATGACGTAAATGGTTCGGAAGATCACGGTGCCGGGCAGGCCGCGCACCAGCAGCGTCGCCGCGGCCAGCCCAAGGGCCGTCTGGACCGGAATGACCAGCGCCACGAAGATCAGCGTCACCAGCAGGGAGTGGCCGAAGGCGCCGTCGGAGAACACCGAACGCCAGTTGTCCAGGCCGATGAACTCGATGGGGCCCAGCAGATCCCAGCGGCACAGGCTCAGCCACACGACGACCAGGATGGGCAGCAGCAGAAACGCCGCGACCCCGAACAGACTCGGGGCCAGCAGCCCGTAGGCCAGCGCTGTCTGCCGGGAGCGTTGCACTGGAACATTAAACCCCGTCGACGCTGCCGGTAGCGTTGAGCGCGTGACTCGGTCCGTTGATCCCGATTTCCTCGCGCTGCCGCGCGCCGAACTTGCCGACGCCGCGCTGAACGCGGCCCGCGCTGTCGGCGCCAGCTATGCCGACCTGCGCATCCATCGGCTCATCAACGAGGAGCTGGTGCTGCGCGACGAGCAGGTGGAGACCGCGGTGTCCGGGCGCACCATCGGTTTGGCGGTGCGGGTGATCGTCGACGGCACCTGGGGATTCGCCTCACACGTTCAGCTCGACACGACCGCTGCCGCCGAGACCGCACGTCGCGCCGTGGCCGTCGCGCGCGGATTGGGCAGCCTGAACCGTGAACGCGTCGAGCTGGCGGCCGAGCCCGTCTACGCCGACGTCCAGTGGGTGTCCGACTACGAGATCGATCCGTTCACGGTGGCGCAGGCCGAGAAGATCGCGGTGCTGCAGGAGTATTCGGGGCGCCTGCTGGCCTCCGATGGAGTGGACCATGCCTCCGCGACGCTCACCGCGGTCAAGGAACAGACCTTCTACGCCGACACCTTCGGCTCGTCGATCACCCAGCAGCGGGTCCGGGTGATGTCGCAGCTGGACGCGATCGCGGTCGACGCCGCCACCGGTTCCTTCGAGACGATGCGCACCCTGGCCCCACCGATGGGCCGCGGCTGGGAGGCCATCGGTGGCGACGGCGTATGGGACTGGAGCACCGAACTCCGTGAGATCCCGGAGCTGCTCACCGAGAAGGTGAAGGCGCCCAGCGTGGTCGCCGGAACCACCGACCTGGTGATCGACCCGACCAATCTGTGGCTCACCATCCACGAATCCATCGGCCACGCCACCGAATACGACAGGGCCATCGGCTACGAGGCCGCCTACGCGGGGACCTCCTTCGCCACCCCCGACAAGCTTGGCACCATGAAGTACGGCTCGCCCGTCATGAACGTGACCGCCGACCGCAACGAACGGCACGGGCTTGCCTCGGTGGGATACGACGACGAGGGGGTGGCCTCCCAGCGCTGGGATCTGGTGCGTGACGGGACTTTTGTCGGATACCAGCTGGATCGGGTGTTCGCGCCTCGGCTGGGCCAGGAGCGCTCCAACGGTTGCTCGTACGCCGACTCCCCGCACCATGTGCCGATCCAGCGGATGGCGAACGTGTCGCTGCTGGCTTCCCCGGACGAGCGCAGCACCGACGACTTGATCTCCGGCGTGGAGGACGGCATCTACATCGTCGGCGACAAGTCGTGGTCAATCGACATGCAGCGCTACAACTTCCAGTTCACCGGGCAGCGGTTCTACCGCATTCGCGGTGGCAAGCTGGACGGGCAGCTGCGCGATGTCGCCTACCAGGCCACCACCACTGACTTCTGGGGGTCGATGGAAGCCGTTGGCGGGCAATCCACCTGGCGCCTGGGCGGTGCGTTCAACTGTGGCAAGGCTCAGCCCGGACAGGTGGCGGCCGTGAGCCACGGCTGCCCGTCGGCGCTGTTCCGCGGCGTCAACGTGCTCAACACCAAGCAGGAAGGCGGAAACGCGTGATTCCCGCACAGCAGGTCGCCGAGGACGTTCTGGCCGAGGCCGCGCGACGCGGCGGCGCTGACGACACGATCGTCCTGATCCAGGACAGCAGCGAGGCATCGCTGCGGTGGGCCGGCAGCTCCATGACCACCAACGGCGAGTCGGTCAAGCGCGGCATCGCGGTGATTTCCATTGTTCGACAAGGGGATCAGACCCGTGTCGGTTCGGTACTCACCGAGGACGCCGATCCGGCGGCACTGGCCGATCTGGTGGCGGCCAGTCAGGCCGAAGCCGCTGCGGCGCCCCCGTCACGCGACGCCATGCCGCTGCTGGGCCCCGGAGACAGCCCGGGGGAGGCCTGGGACGCGGAGATCTCACGCACCGGCGCCGACGTCTTCGGATCGCTGGCCGCCGACCTGTCGACGGGCTTCGACGGTCCCGACACCCTGTACGGGTACGCGCGCCACGAGCGGCAGACCACGTTCTTGGCCTCGTCCACCGGGCTGCGTCGCCGGTTCACTCAGCCGACGGGCCAGGTGGAGATCAACGCCAAACGCGGTGTGGGCAGCGCCTGGGCGGGTGTGTGCACCCCCGAATTCGTGGACGTGCCGACCGCCTCGCTGCTGTGTCAGCTCAGCGAAAGGTTAACGGCCGCACAGAATCAGATCGAGCTCCCGGCCGGTCGCTACGAGACGCTGCTGCCGCCGTCGGCGACCGGGGACCTCATGCAGTACCTGGTGTGGACGATGGGTGGGCGCGCCGCGCACGAGGGCCGAAACGCCTTCGCGGGGCCTGGCGGCACTCGCATCGGCGAACGACTCACCGAGCTGCCCGTCACGGTGTACTCGGATCCGTCGTATCCGGGTCTGCAGAGCAGCCCGTTCGTGGCGACGCCGATCTCTCGTGAGGCGCTGTCGGTGTTCGACAACGGGGCGGGTATCGGACGCGTCGACTGGGTGCGTGACGGGGTGATCAACGCGCTGAGCTACTCGCGCGCCGACGCCGCCGAATTCAATGCCACCCCGACGGTGGGCGCCGACAACCTCATCATGACCGGCGGGGGCTCATCGACCCTGGAGGAGATGATCGCCGCCACCGAGAACGGTCTGCTACTGACCACGCTCTGGTACATCCGCGAGGTGGATCCGACGGTGTTGCTGCTCACCGGGCTCACCCGCGACGGCGTGTACCTGGTGCGCGACGGGAAGATCGCGGGCGCCGTCAACAACTTCCGGTTCAACGAGAGCCCGATCGACCTGCTGCGGCGGGTAAGCGAGGTGGGCGCCACCGAGTACACGCTGCCGCGCGAGTGGAGCGATTACGCGACGCGCCAAGCCATGCCGGCGCTGCGGATCCCGGACTTTCACATGTCGTCGGTGAGCGCCGCCCAGTAGGCAGGATGCCTTCGCTCAAACCGAGGTTATGGCGTATTCGTCTCGCACGAATTCACCACAACCTCGGTTTCGGCGTGACGAGGATCGGTCAGCGCCGCCCGGTAGGGAAGAGCTTCATCAGGTCGGTCATACCGCCCTTGGCTGCGAAGTAGCGCCCGATGCCGGGGGCGATGCGGTTGTTGAGGTATTGCAGGCGGGCCTCCGGTGTCACCGGGACCACCTGCTTGTTCTTCAGGACCGCGTCGACGATCTGCTCGGCCACCTTTTCGGGGCCGTAGCGGCGCATCGCGTAGGCCTTGTCCCCGGCCTGCTGCATGCGCTGTTCTTCTTCGGCGCTGACGCCGGAGATCTTGCTGGTGGCAATGATATTGGTGTGCACGATGCCGGGGCAGATGGTGCTCACCCCGATGCCGTGTTTGTCCAGATCGGCGCGCAGGCAGTCCGAGAACATGAAGACGGCCGACTTGCTAGTCGAGTAGGCCGTGAACTTCTGTTGCGGTGAGTACGCGGCCATGCTCGACAGGTTGACGATGTGCCCGCCGAGGCGGCGTTCGGCCATTTTCGCGCCAAAGGCGCGGCTGCAGTTGACCACTCCGTACAGGTTGATGTCGAGGACGCGGCGGAACTCTTCGGACGGCGTCTCCAGGAATCCGCCCGCGGCGCCGACGCCGGCGTTGTTGATCAGCACATCGGGCACACCGTGTTTCGCGATTACCTTATCGGCGTGGGCGTTGATCGCGGTCTCGTCGGCGACGTTGAGTTGGTAGGCGTGGGCGGTGCCGCCCTCCTGCTTGATCAGTTGGACGGTCTCCTTGGCGCTGGCCAGGTTGACATCGGAGAGCACCAGCTCGGCGCCCCGGCGGGCGAAGGCCTTCGCGGTCTCTCGGCCGATGCCGCTGCCGGCGCCGGTGATGACGACCAGTTGGTCCTCGAATTGCTTGCGGTTCTTGCCCATTTCGGCGCGACGCAGTGTGCGTGCTGGCGGGTTTCCGGACACCGCGTCGATCAGCTCGATCGCGGCCGCGGCAAGTAACTGCGGGTGCGAGAAGGGCAGCCAGTGCCCGCCATTGACGACGCGTCGCCAGGTGCGCTCGTTCCACAGCGGTTCGTCGTCGTAGCAGGACTGGCGCACCGCGGGATCGCGCTTCCCGACGATGACCTGCACCGGGACGCTGGTGCGCCGCTCCTCGGGATGGATGACGGCGGGCAGTGCATTCGCGCGGTAGACGCGCAGCGTCTGGGTGATATCGGACATGAACGTCGGTCCCAGGTGTATCTGCTCGGGTGGCGCGCCCTCCGCAGCGGAAAGACCAGCACGCCAACGGCTCTCGGACATCGTCAGCTTGAGGGCAAGGCTCGGTATCACCGGCGTCATGGAGGCCAGCATGTACAGCAGTGACCCAGCTTGCCCGAGCGCGAGTGCTGCATTGCGCGGTGTCGGCCGCGAAAGGCGGGCGCGCATCCACTTGCTCATGTGGCTGGCCGAGGGACCCGACACCGAGGTAAAGGAGGCGAAGCGATGTTGCAGATCGGGATTGCAGACGGCCTCCCACGCGGCGACGCTGCCCCAGTCGTGGCCCAGCAGGTGCACCGGTTTGTCGGGGCTCACCCTATTGGCTACGGCCACATAGTCACTTGCCATCTCGGTGAGCCGGAAGTCACGGAAACTCTTGGGATTGGTCGTCTTTCCCGCGCCGCGATTGTCGATGGCCACCAGCCGGAACCGCTCCCGCAGCAGCGGTGTCACGCCGTCCCAGAGGTGATGCGAATCGGGCCAGCCATGCACTAGCAGGATCGTCTCGCCGTCCGGGTTCCCCTGCACGTAGTAGGCCACCTCGATGTCCCCGTTGCGCACCGAATGCTCGGTGATCACGTTGGACTCGGTGACGGCGGATGCGTCGACGTCGATCGTGCTGGTCATGCAGGCTCCCATTTCAACTACCGGTACTAGAAGTATTAATTACTGACAGTATCGCTAATGCCCCATGAAAGGGAAGAGGCCTCCACAGAACCTTCACAAAACGTCACAGCGATCACCACAGCCATCAAATACCCTGGTCATGTGCCCAGCCAGCGACGAATCTTGGTAGTCGACGACGAGCCCACTATTAGTGCATCCATTTCCGCGCGGCTTCGCGCCGAGGGATACGCCGTCGACACCGAGGACAACGGCCTCGATGCGGTGCGGCATTGCCGCGAAAATGCGCCCGACCTGGTGGTCTTGGATATCATGCTGCCCGGGCTGGACGGTCTGGAGGTATGCCGTCAGATCCAGGCGCACACGCCGCTGCCGGTGCTGATGCTGACCGCCCGCGGCACCGAGACCGACATGTTGGTCGGGCTGGGGGTGGGCGCCGACGACTATCTGGCCAAGCCATTCAGCATGCGGGTGTTGGTGGCCCGGGTCGCCGCGCTGTTGCGCCGCACGGACCGCGTCGCTGCGCCGATGACGGATGTGCGCGTCGGGCAGGTGCGGATCGACGTCGCCGAGCGCCGCGTCTATCACCAGGACGACGAGGTGCACCTGACCCGCACCGAGTTCGACCTGCTGACCTATCTGGCCGATAACCCGCGGGTGGCGATCAGCCGCGAGCGGCTGCTTGATCAGGTGTGGGGCTGGAGTGAGGGGCTGCCCTCGGGACGGCGCACCGTGGACAGCCACATCAAGGCGTTGCGTCGCAAGCTCGGTCAGGAGTTAATCCGCACCGTACACGGCATCGGATATGCGTTGGAGGCGCCGCGATGAGTCAGTTGCTGGAATTTCTGCCGCGCCCGCTGGATCCGTTGCGTTCCTTCAAGTTCAAGACCGCGGTGCTGGTGGGGGTGGCGCTGGCGATTGCCACCTGCCTGCTCTGGATCACGGCCGAGTGGAAGCTGCGGTATGCGCTGACGCTGGCGCTGCTGGTGTCGTTCGGGGTGACGTGGTTTCTGGCGCACGGGATGACCTCGCCGCTGCGGGACATGACGGCGGCGGCGCGATCGATGGCGCAGGGCGACTATTCACGTCGGGTGCGGTCCACCTCCCGTGATGAAGTGGGCGAGCTGGCAACGGCTTTCAATCACATGGCGGCCGAGTTGCAGTCGGCCGAGCGGTATCGGCGTGAGTTGGTGGGCAACGTCTCGCACGAGCTGCGCACACCCATCACGGCGCTGCAGGCGGTGCTGGAGAACATCGTCGACGGGGTCGCTTCGCCGGACCCCGAGACGCTGAAAACCGCGCTGGCGCAGACCGAGCGGCTAGGCCGACTGGTGGATGACCTGCTGGACCTGTCCCGACTGGAGAACGGATCGGTTCGGGTGCAACGCGAACCGTTCATGGTGCGTGACTTCGTGGACGGTGCGGTCGCCGAGGCCAAGGCCACCGGACGGTCGGTGCGCTACCACGTGACGGTCGAGCCGTTCGATCTGACGGCGATCGCCGATACCGCCCGGCTGCACCAGGTGCTGGCCAATCTGCTGGACAACGCGTCGCGGCACAGCCCGCCCGGGGGACAGGTGTCGGTGTTCGCGCGGGCCAGCGAGGACGCACTGCTGCTGGAGGTCGCCGACGAGGGGCCCGGGGTCGCCCCGCACGAAAGATCGCGTGTGTTTGAGCGATTCACCCACGGCGGGTCGCGCGACGGCGGCACCGGGTTGGGTTTGGCGATCGCGCAGTGGGCCGTCGACCTGCATGGCGGTCGCATCGAAATCTTGGACGCACCCGGGTGCCGGGTTCGCGTCACGTTGCCGCAGTTTGATTCAGATGCACAGGAGGGGAATTCATGACAATCACGCCGCAGTATCCGTACCCGTATCCGATTCCGGGACAGCCGCTTCCGCCGGGACCTCCGGTGCCGCGCCCGCCGGTTCCGATCTTTGGTCCGCCGACTCGGTTCCTGACGGCCTGGCCGCGCGATATCCGTTCGAAGATGACCGGCGGCGCGCTGCTCGGCGGTGTGGGAGCGGGGCTAGTGGGCGCGCTGTGCTGGCGGTCTTCCCTTCCGGGTCTGGGCTGGACGGTGACGGCGTTTGTGATCGCGCTCGTGGCGTTCGCGACGCAACCGATCAAATGGACACCGACGCGCATCGGCGCGCTGGTGGTGGCGCTGTGTCTGGCGGTGGTACCGACCGTGCGTGATGCGGATTGGCTTGTCTCGCTGTGTGTCTTGACGTCGCTGGCGTTGTTCTTCTATACGTTGGCTCCGGCCCGCACCTGGACAGGATTGGCGTACGGGCAGTTCGTCATGCTGATGGTGCCGTCGCGGGTGGCTGGTTGGGCGCGGCGTGGGACGCGCACGATGTCGCGGGGCCGCAAGGTCAACCCGGACCGGGCGGCGGTGGTCGTGCTGATCACGGTGGGCCTGGTGGTGGCGTTCGGTGCGCTGTTGGCCGACGCCGATGCGCGGTTCAGTGCGCTGGTCAACGGGATCATGCCGTTCGTCTCGTTCGCTGATGTCCTCGGGCGGATTGTCGTCGGGGCGCTGGTGGGCGCGTTCGCGCTGGGCGCCATTTACGTGCTGTCCAAGCCGCCGACGTTCGACCGGATGGCGCCGACCGAGCCCAAGAAGCTGCCGCGCTGGGAGTGGAGCCTGCCGCTGGCCGCGCTCAACCTGCTGTTCATTGCCTTTGTGGGCGTGCAGATTTCGGTGTTATTCGGGGGAGATGAGCATGTGCAGGTCACTGAGGGGTTGACCTACGCGGAGTATGCGCGGCAGGGCTTTTGGCAGCTGCTGTTCGTCACCATCTTGGTGATGGGGGTGATCGCGGTGGCGATCCGGGTGGCGGGGCGTGAGGATGCCCGCGACCGGTTGTATCTGCGGGTGCTGATCGGCGGGCTGTGCCTGACCACGCTGGTGATCGTGGCCTCGGCCATCCATCGGATGTCGTTGTACGAGGGGGCCTACGGGTACAGCGTGGAGCGGTTGTTGGTGCGCTGGATCGAGCTCGGCATGGGTTTGGTGCTGGTGATGATTCTGGTGGCGGGGATCCGGATGAGCGCCCGGTGGTTGCCCACTGTGGTAGTGGCCGTCGGTGCCTTCGGCATGCTGGGGTTGGCGATCTTCAACCCCGAAGGCTATGTGGCGCAGCGCAATGTGCAGTACTTCCAGCAGACAGGGAAGTTCGACGAGCGGTACATGGGCAGCCTGTCTACCGACGCCTTCTCGGCGGTGCAGTCGCTACCCGAGGAGCAACGGCGATGCGTGAAACGTTCGATCGCCGATCGGCTGAGGCCGAGCGCGCCGTGGTACGAGTACAACGTGAGCCGTGCCAACGTGCGGGCGTCAGACGCGAACATCGGGCCGGCTGCGTGCCCTATGGCTCCCAGTCGCTAGCCGCTTCCGTACGCATGCCCAACTTCGGTTCGGCGCCGAAGCTTCATGCGCGTTTGGCAGCTCGGCATGCGTAGTGGCCTATTCGAGGAGCAGGAGCACCTGTAGCTCGCCGATGAGGTAGCCGAGCACGGCGCCGACGGTGACGAGTTTCCACTCGTCCTGTTTGAAGGCAGGGCGTAGCAGACCTTCGAACTCGTCGTCGGTCATCAGCTTCATCTTGCTTTCCAGCAGCGCGGGCAGCTGCATGGCGTCCGCGGCGGCCGAGCCGAGTTCGTCGGTGCGGGTGCGCATCAGATGCAGGACCGCATCGGCGATCTCATGCTTGACGGCCGCGTACTTCTCCGAGCCGATGGCGAATGCCACGAAAGGCTTGGCGATTCCCGTAGCGGTGTCGACCGCGGTCTGGATCTGCTGGGTGAGCAGGGAGATGAATCGGTCGGAGCGCGGGCCCGTCAGCATGTCTTCGATGAGATTGGCCGGGGTGAGAATTTCGTTGGAAATGAGCTGGGTGTAGTCGTGGGTTACCTCGTCACGCCGCTTGTGAAACAGGCCCTGCCACTTGAGGAATCCGAAGTACTTGTGCGGACGTTTAGGCCGGAAGATCATTTGCAGCGCGAGCCAGTCGGTGAACAACCCGGTGAAGGCGCCGAACAGCGGCATGATCCAGGGGGAGTGGGTCAGCGCCCAGGTGGCGGCCTGGATGATGCCGAGGAAGAAGCCGAACGGGATGCCAATGCGGACGATGAACTGCATTTCCTTCTGCCCGACGGTGCGGATCATCTTGACCGTCATCGACTTATCGCGGACAAGGGCGTTGACGGCGACGGTGCGCAGATTCACGACGGCATCGAGGTTGTCCTTCAGTTCCCCCTTGAACTGTGCGAGTAGGGCGGGCACCGATTCCTTGACGCGCTTGAGCACGATGCTCTGCGCGGCCTCGGGCAGCGAGACCCACAGGTTGGGGGCCAGCGATTTCATGAGGTCGCGGGTGATCTGCTCGATCATCTCGTTGAGCGGGGTGCCCATCTTGTCGACGAGGTCATCGACGTTGATCTGCTCGATGAGCTCCTTGGGATCGATTAGGCGATCCATGAGCAGGCCCACCGCGGCCTGCGCCATGCGGGCCGCATTGCGGGGGATGATGCCCTGCCATCCCAAATACGGTGGGATGCCGACGAATTCCAGGGGGCGGAACATCATCTCGACGGCGACAAGCTTGGTGACGTAGCCGATGGCCGCCGCTATGAACGGCATGGACAGGTAGATCACCCAGTGGGTGGCGAGGTCCTCAGCGAGGTCATGCAGGAACTGCATGAGGTCAGCCTCGGTGATTCATGGAGCTCGGCACCGGGTGATCCTAAGGCGATGGTCGTGTTGCTCGTGGGGTTATCGCTGGTCAGTGTGCCGAGTGGTGAGTTCAAGGCTGACTCCCGGGGCGGGGAGGCGGATCGGCTAGAGTTCTGTGCTGCTAGGGGCGGTAGCTCAGTTGGTTAGAGCCGTGGACTCATAATCCATTGGTCGCGGGTTCGAGCCCCGCCCGCCCTACTTCAGAGGTGTATGACCTCGATTGATGCTTGTCGGTTCGGTGCCGGTTGACGCCTGGCAGTGTTTCGGCTGATGGTTTACATCTGTTTCGGTTGATACTTGACACTCGCTAGATGAGGGAGTTCAGCGTGGCGGAGTAGAGGTATCAGGCCGTGTTGGCGGTGCCCGGTTGTCGATGGCCAAGGAGGCTCGCACATTGTGTTGAGACAGGCCGGGCGTGTGTCCAAGTGGCTCGGCAGAGGGGGCGATATCAAACTGCTGTGCAGCAGGTACGAAGGTCGCCCCCCGGCGCGAGCCCGAAACCGCTCCTCTGCCCCTCATATCCGTACGCCGAGTAGGCCACCTGACTCTTCGGCATCCGTTAGGCGAATAATTACGTTGGCGTCTATGTCTAAGCCAACCCGCGTGAACTCCTCGGCGGGTAAGTCGTCTGAGTTGGCGGTGAGTAGATACTGAAACCCGTTTGCGCTGGCGCTGTCCGCGGCAAGGGCCATTGCAGAGGCCGTCTGCCGTTCGTCGACTCCGTCAAATAGCACACTATCGTGTGCTAAGAACCCACAGCCCTGATGATTGGTCGCCCACGCCTCGGCGACTGCCAAGTCATACGCAAAGATGCCGACTTTCCCTGTACCAGTCGACCCTTCTCGGGGGACCTTCACTCTGAACCGATAGCCTGCGTCACCAACATCGACCAGTAGATACGCCTCCGCGCCATAAAGAGCTTCGAATGCTTCCGAAAATCGGTTAAGGATCGGAGCGTAGCCCGGACTACGCTCTTCAAGATCTTGCTCGACCCGCTCGCTTAACTCCAATACTTCAGCCTTCAATGCCGCCTTGCCTCGCCGGACCTCTTGAATCGTCTCGATACGTGTACCGATCTCGGTGACAGAGGCTGACAATATGCCAAGACGCTTCTGCATTGCAGCGTAGTCTTCCAAAGCTCCGTGTGCCTGAAGCATTTGAAGGTCGCCGCGGCGCTGATTGTCCAGTTGCTGCAGATTGCGTTCGCGCACATCCTGCACATTGCGTAGTCGTCGGATTTCTGATTCGAGATACTGTTTACGGTTCGATGTTACCGAAGCGTGGAAATCCCTAGTCTGTTTTAGCGTGCGGCGGAGCCCCTCCGAGAAGACGACGCCTACCTCGTTGAAGAGATCCTCAACTCTAGTTTGGTCTTCGGCCGTAAACTCCGCTACGGCTTGCTCTTCGTAGAGTTGAATTTCGCGAGACGTTATTAGTACCTGATTAGATACTTCTCGCATCTTAGCTGCCGCGGTGTTGGCACGCGCTTCGACCTCCCGGTACTCAGGTAGAACGCGAAACTCGGCGATATCAGACTCAAGCCGATTCAGTTGAGCGGATTCACGCGCACGACGGGCTTGAAGCTCTGCAAGCTCCTCGCCAAGTTCTTCTACATCAGAGGGTGATAGAGCTTTCAGGCGCTTCTCGCGGTCTTTCAGCCGCTGCCACTCTAACGCATATTTCCAGTTGAGTCCCAAAAGGAAAGCGTTCTCGGCCTGAGTTTGAACAGGGGGTTGACTACCAAATGTCTTGAAAGGGTTGTTGTACGCCTCACTCCTAAAGCGAAGAAAGTGCCTTAGTATTCCACGGAATGTTGGTGAATTCGGCGCTCTGTCGACCCTATCTGCTAAGTCAAACCTTTTCGCTCCAAGCCAATTGGACCATTCGACTGGGCCGATAACAACCCCGACTTCTTCGGCCTTCTCGGAAAGTCCCAGCTTATAAATGCCGTCGCCTTCAATCGTTACTTCTGATGAGTCCACATTTCGCGAAACGGATAGCCGCGATCCATCGATCTCAATGTCTAGCGTGAAATACCAATCCTTGCCAATTAGTTTATGCAGACTATCGCCCTCTATAACACGGCCGCCGAGGCAGTAATCAATTATCTGCAGCAGGGTAGTCTTGCCCACGCCGTTTCGTGAGTCTGTCGATAATGATTGATCAGTTCTTTCGGCAAGCACAAGATTCAAGCCGGATTTGAAGGCCACGGGTTTGAACGAATCTTTGTTGCTCGATATGGCCACTAGTTTCATTCTGACCACCGGAGGATCCCATAACGTAATTCGACAGTGCCAAGCGCGTGCAAGATAGTGAGTGCATCGACGAAGTGGCTAAACCCTACGTCTTCATTCAGACTTCGAGTCCGGGTCCAGAGTTCGTTCACAGTTTGGTCTTGTCTCCGCTCGTCGAGCAAGAGCGCGGCATGGCCGATCAATGACATGCTTAGTGGCACATACTTTGAAGGCAGCAGTTCAATCATGGTGCCTCGAAAATGTCGCAGATCTCGAATAGGTGGCTCAGGACGGCGATTGCCGCTGCTTCGTAGCGTATACGTCCAGCTGCATCCTGGGCACCAGGAGTCGCGCTCGACACGTCGTTCACCAGGGCAAAGAAGAGAGAATCTCCGGTCGTTCCCTCAGTCACGTGCTTGCTGTAGAGGTCAAGAAATCCCGCTCGAAGGCGACCGGCGAACTGGGAATCGAGCTTGGACGTAACCGTAGCGAGGTACCGCTGAACCTGCGGTGCTTGCATGAGGCCGATACGAACAAGGTTGCTGGTATGACCTGTAAGGCCATTCGCCGCCATCTTCTCTGCGACCCCAACGGCAATCATCGGTGTTGAGGTGGCTCCGTCGGGCCTGTTGACTAGGTGGTGACACACCGCCTCTAGCTCTGCAAAATGCAGTTGGCTCATCTCCTCGGTGAGTCGATCTTGGACCCACTGCTCGTGATCGCTCTTCCACCCGAGCATGTCGGCAGGTAAGTATGTGTTGGGCTGCTTGTCGCTCTTTGGATGATGGTTGCCGCAAAGCAAGATCAAGTTCGGGTACTTGTTTCGATCCGGCGGTGGCAAGCCTGGGTCTGCGCGTGGCCCATCATCGGAAAACGCATAGATGTGGGCGATCTGACCGATCACGACGGCAGGATCATCGTCCGAGGCTGGGACGAGTAAGGGTTCTCTGCAGCCTGGGTACGCACATCTGCCGGCGGCAAGCCCCCACAGCAACTTGATGTCTTTTTCGGGGTAGCTCCTGCCCACGACGAGGTTCCCTCCCATGACTTCGTCCCGACGAACACGCACTGTGAGAGTGCTGTGCTCGGCTCCATTCTAATGTGAGCGACGTACGAATGTTCGGGTAATCGCGCTCGGTCACAGTCGTTCTCCTGTGGATACTCGGCGTTTCCATATCCATCGAGCGATGGCCGCTCGCGTGAACTGATAGCACGGCGCTTGTACTATGACACCATTCCATGATCTTGAAACTCCTACGAGGGAGCAGCCATGACTGGATCGCCAGAATCAGACTTCAACGGCAAGATCGCCTTGGACATAAGGGATTCCGAGCCCGACTGGACTCCGTACGCCGCGCCTACCGCCCCTGAGGGCGCACCCAACATCCTCTACCTCGTCTGGGATGACACCGGCATCGCGACATGGGACTGCTTTGGCGGCTTGGTCGAGATGCCCGCCATGGGCCGAATCGCTGAGCGTGGCGTCCGCCTCTCGCAGTTCCACACCACCGCCCTCTGCTCGCCCACCCGCGCCTCGCTGCTCACGGGTCGCAACGCGACCACAGTCGGCATGGCCACCATCGAGGAGTTCACCGATGGCTTCCCGAACTGCAGCGGTCGCATCCCGTTCGACACCGCACTGCTCTCCGAAGTGCTCGCCGAGAAGGGCTGGAACACCTACTGCGTCGGCAAGTGGCACCTGACCCCACTGGAAGAGTCGAATCTCGCCGCCACCAAACGGCATTGGCCATTGTCGCGAGGCTTCGAACGGTTCTACGGCTTCATGGGCGGTGAGACCGATCAGTGGTATCCCGATCTGGTCTATGACAACCACCCCGTGAATCCGCCGGCGACCCCGGAAGACGGCTACCACCTGTCCAAGGACATCGCCGACAAGACCATCGAATTCATCCGCGATGCCAAGGTGATCGCCCCCGACAAACCCTGGTTCTCCTACGTCTGCCCCGGAGCGGGCCACGCCCCGCACCACGTCTTCAAGGAGTGGGCCGACAAGTACGCCGGCAAGTTCGACATGGGCTACGAGCTGTACCGCGAGATCGTGCTGGAGAACCAGAAGAACCTCGGTATCGTCCCGCCGGACACCGAATTGTCGCCCGTCAACCCGTATCTCGACGTCAAGGGCCCCAACGGCGAACCCTGGCCACTGCAGGACACCGTGCGCCCCTGGGACTCGCTGAACGACGAGGAGAAGCGGCTCTTCAGCCGCATGGCCGAGGTGTTCGCCGGATTCCTGAGCTACACCGACGATCAGATCGGCCGGGTCCTGGACTACCTGGAGGAGTCGGGTCAGCTCGACAACACCATCATCGTCGTCATCTCCGACAACGGGGCCAGCGGCGAGGGCGGCCCCAACGGCTCGGTCAACGAGGTCAAGTTCTTCAACGGCTACATCGACACCGTCGAGGAGAGCCTGCGCTTCTACGACAGCCTCGGCGGTACCGACACTTACAACCACTACCCAATCGGGTGGGCGATGGCGTTCAACACGCCCTACAAGCTGTACAAACGCTACGCCTCTCACGAGGGCGGCATCGCCGACACCGCAATCATCAGCTGGCCGAACGGAATCGCCGCACACGGCGAGGTCCGCGACACCTACGTGAACGTCTGTGACATCACCCCAACCATCTACGACCTGCTGGGCATCACCCCGCCCGAGGCAGTCAAAGGCATCGCCCAGAAGCCGCTCGACGGTCTGAGTTTCAAAGCAGCACTGCAGGATCCCGCCGCAGGCACCGGCAAGGACACCCAGTTCTACACAATGCTCGGCACCCGCGGCATCTGGCATAAGGGCTGGTTCGCCAACACCGTGCATGCCGCCACACCGTCGGGCTGGTCGAACTTCGACAAGGATCGCTGGGAGCTGTTCCACATCGAGTCCGACCGCAGCCAATGCCGCGACCTCGCCGACACCGAACCTGAGAAGCTCGACGAGCTGAAACAACTCTGGTTCGCCGAGGCCGACAAGTACAACGGCCTGCCCCTGGCCGACCTAAACATTCTCGAAACCCTGACCCGGTGGCGGCCCTACCTGGCGGGGGAGCGCACATCGTTCACCTACTACCCGAACAGCGCCGAGGTGGGCCTGGGCGCCGCGGTCGAGATTCGGGGACAGTCGTTCTCGATCCTTGCCGAGGTCACCATGGAAACCGGCGTCGAGGGCGTCATCTTCAAACAGGGCGGCGCGCACGGCGGCCACGTTCTCTTTGTTCAGGATTCAAAGCTGCACTACATCTACAACTTCATGGGGGAGAAGGAGCAGAAGGTCTCATCTGAAGGTGCGGTGCCGCCGGGCGCGCACGTGCTTGGCGCCCGCTTCGCCAAGACCGGCACGGTGACGGGCAGCCACACCCCGGTCGGTGAGGTCGCCCTGTTCATCGACGAACAAGCCGTCGGATCACTGAAAGACGTCGAAATCCACCCGGGCACATTCGGTCTCGCCGGGGCCAGTCTGTCCGTCGGACGCAACAGCGGCTCGGGGGTGTCCTCGGCCTACAAGTCGCCCTATGCGTTCACCGGTGGAACCATCGCGCAGGTGGTCGTCGACATTTCGGGGGAGCCGTACGAAAACCTGGAGAGGAAGCTGGCGATCGCGTTCGCCAAGGACTAGACGGGCCACTCGGTGAGCGGTTCCCACTCGCCGAACGGCGGCTTCTTATCGGCCGCGATCACGATCTGCCCGGTCACCGCCGACCCGGGGTGATACTCGTCGATCGCGAACCCGCCCTTGCGGTCTTCGGGAGTTGTGCCATCCCAGATGTAGATCGGGCCGGCAGCAGTGGCCTCGGCAACCTCGGTACCGCACTCGGCGGCAGGTTCGTCGCGACCAACACCGGTGTGCTTGCCGTCGGTACGCCGCCAGATGCTCACAAACCGGATGCTACGCGCTGGAGCGCTTTCTGGGCGGCCACAACTTGACCAACTTATGGATCGAGTAGGCGTCTACCTACGCCAGCGCGGCCACACTGTGTCACCGTGGAGTGGTGATGAAAAGGCTTGGTGCGCTCCTGATCGCCGCTGCCCTGCTGCTGGTGACCGCTCCGCTGGCCGCGGCCTGGGGTCCGCAGGGCCACAACATCGTCGGAGCAGTCGCCGATACGAAGCTCACCCCAGCCGCGAAAGCGGAGGTCGCCCGGCTGCTCGCCGGCGAGGCCAATCCCACGCTTGCCGGAGTCGCGAACTGGGCCGACCAGGTACGCCCCAGCCGGCCCGAGACCGCGCCCTGGCACTACGCCGACATCGGCGAGAACGCCTGCCACTACGTGCCGGGGGCCAACGGCGACAACGTCATCGAGGCCATCCGCACCCAGACCGCCATCCTGGAAGACACATCGAAGCCGGATGCCGAACGCCGGGATGCCCTGAAGTTCGTCGTCCACTTCGTCGGCGATATTCACCAGCCGATGCACGCCGGCTATGCCCGCGACCGCGGCGGCAACGACATCCCCCTGACCTACAACGGGCGATCGACCAATCTGCACGCGGTGTGGGACAGCGGATTGCTGAGCACCCGCGGGCTGAGCGACGCCCAGTACGCCACGGTGATCGAGGGCTTGCCCGCCCCGGAGCTCGGCAGCACCGACCCCGCCGAGTGGGCACAGGACAGCTGCCAGATCGCCGTCGGCGTCTATCCGAACACCTCGACCATCGGTGCCGACTACACCAACCAAAACCGGCCGATCGCCGAATCGCAGCTGCGCTCTGCCGGTGAACGACTGGCACGTTTGATCAATGCCACGCTCGCGTAACAGATGACAGCGCTGCCTGCGCTTGGCAGCAACGCGAGTGATCTAGTATCCCTAAATTGTGGGTAAGCAGGTGACCACTTTTGTGTCAGCTGCTGATGGGTCGGGCAATGTCGGTTGACGCATGTTTGTCGATGGTTGCTTTGGTAAGGGCGATAAGTGGGTATCACAAGTCGGGTTCGGGCTGACGTACGCCCGAGGTGGAGTCGCGGCGCGCGGATCTACGACACCAACAATGAACTCCTTGAACGGGTTCGACTGCGGCGTGCTGTTTCGCCAGTGAATGCGTTGTTCATCACCGCTATTGGTGCGTCGGCAATCCTGCTTGCCTCCGCGGGACTGTCAACGATTCCGCTGGTGTGTTTCTGCCTCGCGATCCCGGCGTTTGGATGGGGGATCCGTTACGCACGGACCAAGCCCGTGACCTACGCCGAGTCGGTCGCGTATGTCCTCTACTGCGATATCGCCGTTCTGATCGGGATTTGCGTGGTGACGACAACGGCCGTCGCCTTTGTGAAGCTGACGTGGCTACTGGGCATCAACATCTACGTGTCGATACTCCATGGCCGGGTGGCGGTCATCGCGCAGACGCTGGTGACCGCGACCGGGACTGTTCTGGCCGTAGCGGGAGCACTATCGCGCGACGATTCGAGCACCGTGGTCCTCGAAGCGGCGGTGGTCGCCATGCTGCTGGCGAACCTGTTTGCCGGATGCTTGATCTACCTGGGCAAGGCGCGGTTCACCAAGCATGCCGTCGGGAAAGACCACCTCTCCCGACATGACGACCTGACCGGTCTGTTGAACAGGCGCGGTCTGCAAGAGGCGTACGAGGCCAGAGTCGGTGTGCCGGGCATGCATGTGGTTGTCGCCATGGTTGACCTGAATTCGTTCAAGCAGATCAACGACACCTTCGGCCACCACGTTGGAGATCAGGTGCTGCAGCGTACGGCGCACCGCCTGCGGTCGGTGGCCGGGCCGAACGCTTTCTTGGCCCGGCTCGGTGGCGACGAATTCGGCATTGTCGCGGTCACCGACTCGCCACGGGACCTGGACTATCGGTACGCAGTGCACGAGGCATTGATCGATGAGGGCGACACCCTGCCGGTGACCGCCAGTGTCGGGGTCGCCGCCGCGGTGCTGCCCGAGGCGGATCGCACGACGATCCACACCCTCGGGCCCATCGTCACCCACCTCCTCGTGGAGGCCGATGGCGCGATGTACCGGGCCAAGAAAGCCTTCGGTATCGCCCAGTACTCATCGGATTAACGGCAAGTAGCAGGCCGAACCCGTACGCGACGAACTACCAGACGCGCACGTAGTCGACGAGCATCTCCGCCGGGTACGAACCACCGGCCGGATCGCCGCCACCGGACCCGGCAACCGCCAGGTTCAGCATCGGCTGCAGCGTGTACCCGGGATCGTTAAACGGCCAATCCTCAAGGGAATTGGCGTCGACGGTCAGGTACGGCTCCATGCCGTCGTGGTAGTCCATCCAGAAGTACAGCCCGGCCTCAGTCCAGGTGCAGCGCCAGGTGTGCCAGTTGCTATCGATTGGCATCGGCAGCGTCTCGAACGAGGTGCCATCTAGACGCGCGTGAATCGTGGTGCCCGAGGGCCAATCGCGGTTGCCGTACCACTCCGCGAGGTCGACCTCACCGCCGCGCTCGGGGTTGTCGTTGAGCAGCCACCATGCCGGCCACGCACCGTCGGTCAAGCAGTTGAACTTGATGCGCGCCTCGAAGGTGTGGCCGATGCCGCCGCGGAAGGTGCCGTGCAGCTTGCCGCTGTAGTACTTGTTGCCTTCCTTCGTCGCGCGGATCACCAGGTTGGAGTTTCCGTCGAGGAAGATGTTCGTGCGGCTGTCGCGGTACTCGCCCATGTTTTCGGGGCGGTCCCAGAACACGGGGTTCTTGATCTTCTCGCGGAACTTGGCCGCGACCCACTTCGATCCATCCGGTGCTGAACCGGCCGGCCCGTTGAACTCGTCGCTGAAGACGTAACCCTGCGTCTGGGCATCGGGCGGCGCTGCCGGTTGACGTCCGCGGTCGGCGTGAGCCGTCGCAATAGGCAGGGCAGCTGCGGCGATGCCGAAGCCCATGGTGAGTATCAGTTTACGGCGATCCATTTCGGGCACCCCGAAACGATAATGGGTGCGCCCCCGGTATGGGCGCAGCCCCGGCCATTTTCGCTGCTAGTGGCGCGGAAGCATCCTCGCGAGCAACCTGTCCCGCAACCCGATGGTATGAAACAGCACTGCGCTGACATGCGCGACCACGCAGGCGAGCAACGCGTACGCCACCCACGCATGCGCTTCGCGCAGCACCCCGTACGTCCCGATGCTGGTCGGCACGATCGACGGGAAACGCATTCCGGCGATCTCCACCGGCACCCCGGACGCCGAGACCAGCGCCCACCCGATCACCGGTTGCACCAGGAACAACGTGTACATCGCGAGCTCGGAACCGGCCGCGATGAACCGCTCCGGCTGGGCCAGTGACAGCGGCGGCGGCCTGTTTACGATGCGGTTTCCGATCCGCAGCACCGCTAGCGCCAGCACCACCACACCGATGGACTTATGCCAGGCCAGCACCAACGGATAATCGCCTACCGAGCCGACGAGCAGTGCGCCCAGCACCAGCATCGTGATGATCAGTACCGCCATCGTCCAATGCAGCAGCTGTGCCGCCCACCCGAAACGTTCGTCCGTCGAGGACGACGAGGAATCAGCCATCACATGTCCTGCCCGAACTGTTCTACTGGCGCAGGGATTTCACGCGCCCGCCGCCGAAACGACTCCGCATAGACCGCCGCGCGCGCCGCCAGGATCGGATCATCGGAGATCTCAATTCCGTTGGGCAGCACCGTCGGATCGAAGTTGGTGTCCCGGATCCGTTCTTGCTCGGGCATGGTTGCGCGTCCGAGGATGATCGTCCCGACGTCGATCTGGCGGCGATCGGCCGGCCACGGCAGCGACGGGTCGTTCGTCGGGTCCTGCCCGGGGACGCCGATCTGCAGGAGCAGCCGATAGCGCAACTCGCCCCGACGCACTCGTTGAGCCAGCGCCTCGAACATCCAGTTCGGTCCATTTTTCAGTGCTGCGGCGGCATCAGACGCATCGGGAACCACACGCCACCGCACCGGCGTCCGCGCACCGTCGGTGCCGACGAACATGAAGGTGTTGAGGCTGTTGTAGGTGGCAGTCGCGAAAGACGAGGCCTTGGGGGCGGCCTCGATCAGCGTCTGGGCGGCGGCCGTGGCCGGGTTGTCCCGCAGGAACGCGGTAGCCCGCTGTTTGTCACCCGATGTGCGCGCCGACAACAGCCCGAAGAACATCTCCGGGGTCGGCGCCATGAAGACCGGGGCGGCGGCCATCGCGGTGCGCCACTGCTCGCCCTGTGGCAGCGAAAAATCAAGGGCCAAAGCCTGTCCCGACCCGGTGTCCGGTTGGTGCGGATTCTGGCCGCCCACCGAGAACCGTCCGACGACGGGATGCACACCCTTGACGAACACCGACGCCGACGACACCTCGGCTCCGGCGCCATTGCTTTCGAAACGCCCCGACACCGCAAGGGCTTTGGCGTGATTGCGTCGGTACCCGACGAACGTGCCGCCGGTGGCCTCGAACAGGTCGATGAACGAGCGTCCGGTCAACCGGGACCCGACGCGGCCCTCCAGCGCCAGGAACCCGCCGAGCCCCGTCACGGTGACGGCGCCGGCGGCGACCAGACCCAGAAACATTCGGCGGTCCAGCTTTGGGGTGACCACGAATCGAGCGTAATACGGGAATCTGAGAGTGCACCGGGGACAATGGGCAAATGTTCAAGCGTCTCGCCCTCGTTGCCCTCGGTCTCGGGTGCGCCCTCAGCCAGTTCGCACCCGCCAGTGCGGACCCCGGGATCCCACCTGTCAGCGACGCGGCCCGGGCCGCCGGACTGCTTGACGTGCGCAGCGTCGTCCCCGACGCGGTCATCGACCTGCGGTACGCCACCACCAACAACTTCACCGGCGTGCAGCTGTACCCGGCCAATGCCCGCTGCCTGGTGCATGAGTCCATGGCGCCCGGACTCAAGACCGCCGCCGACACGCTGCGCACCAACGGTGAACGGCTGGTCTTCTGGGACTGTTACCGCCCGCACGATGTGCAGGTCCGGATGTTCCAGGTGGTGCCCAACCCCAACTGGGTCGCCAAACCCGGCCAGTACGCCCGCAGCCACGAGGCCGGACGCTCGGTGGACGTTACCCTCGCCAATGCGCAGAGCCTGGTCGATATGGGCACCGGCTTCGACGATTTCTCGCCCCGCTCCCTGGCCTACGCCACCGACGGGGTGAGCGCTGCCCAGCAGGCCAACCGTGCCCGGCTGCGCGGCGCCATGCAGGCCGGCGGGCTGCAGGTGTATTCGGGTGAGTGGTGGCATTTTGACGGCCCCGGAGCCGGTACCGACCGCCCGATTCTGCAGGTCCCCGTCAACTGACCAGACGGTTGTTCTGTTTCGCGGGAAAAATCGAGTAATCAAGTACCCAGTGCGGTAGTGGCCTATCGGAGTAACTTCCACATCGGGTTCATCGGTCCCGTTTGGGAGGTTGCCATGTCTGGATCACCGACTCCCGTTGGGAGACTTCGCCGCAGCATGGTCTGTGCGGTGTTCGCCGGAGTCCTCGTGGCCGCCTGCGGCGGCGCCGGCGAAACCGTCACTCACACGGTGACTCATACGGTCACCGACCAGACGACGGTCACTCGGGATGGCGGCTCCCACGGGAGTACCGGCGGCGACGATTCGTCCTCGCCGGCGAAGACGCCCAAGGACGACGGACTTGCGTGGGTGCCCTACGGGCCCAAGGACCCTGCCTTCCCGACACCGGGCTGGGACGTTTACGTCTATTTCGTCAAGCACGACTGCGAGAGCCTGAAGAACGTCCAGAAACCCGAGGGCAAGCTCTACGACGCCGCGCTGGCCGCATGCCGTGCCGCGGTGAATGGCGAACAGTCCCAATGGGATGTGGCGGCCACAGCCTTCGCGGCGCGCGGCGCGGGCACCGAGATCGGCCCGGTGCAGTGCGTCGACGACACCATCGCCGCCATGGTCACAAAACTCCTGGCCTGGCATGACGAACACCCGGGTAGCCAGCCTGAATTGTCCTTCCCGCAGACCGGCGGCCGAACCGCATGCTCGCGTGATAACAACAGCTTCGTGCCGCCGGACGAGACCGATTCCACAACAACGAGTTCGACCACGTCGAGCACTGTCACGACGACCTCGTCCACAACGACAACGACAACGACAACTAGTCCGACCACCCGCTGAGTCAGTGGGAGAACTGCCAGTGCACCGACTGGTCCTCCTCCAGCACGATGATGCTGCCTTCCTCGATGGTCCACCCCTCGGTCATCAGGAACAGTCGGCCGCCGGATTCGGCGAGTAGCCGTAACCCCGTGGTGCGGTACAGCGTTTTGGGCCCGGTGGTGATCTCCTCGGTCCGCACCACGGGTGAGTGGATACCCAGCGGGCTCTCGCTGATCGCCATCGCGCGGGGCAGCGTCCACACCGATTCTTCGTAGCGCTGCGCATACCCCCGCCCGACAATATCTGCATAGCCTTGCACCGCCCAGAACACCGCTGCCGCGATCACGATGCCGATGAGCACGGCCTCGAGCACATCTTGTGGGCGAGCAATGACATTGCGCGGCTGGGTGCGCTCCTGTCCTTGGCGGCTCAGGTGCTGGCCGTACACCGCCACCGCTGTGCCGATCGCGATCATCAGCGGCCACACCACCGTCCCTGGTTCCCAGCGGCGAGTCATCGAGGGCAGGACCACGCCGAGTATCGCGATGCCCAGCCCGCCGAACATCGCGGCCCGGCAGATCACACGTACGGTTCCGGTTGTACCGTCTCGGGCGATCATGTCGCTCAATTGGCGATGCGCTGCCAGCCAAGCGATTCCGATGATCGCGGTGGTCAGTATCGGTAGATACAGGGTGCTGATGCTGCGCAGCACATAGTCCTGGGTGCTGAAGCGGAACAGGCTCACCTCGATACCCATCCACCGCGACTGGGCGTCACTGCGCGCCCACCCGAAGTACAGCAGCAGGGCGGTGATCATGGTCAACGGTGTTCCCACCGTGGTGATCACGGCGATGACGGGGCGAAGGACCGATACCGGATCTGATGAGTCGGCGACAGCCGCAGGAGCGTCGTCATCACCCGGCGCGTCGGCTGGCTGACGCGCTGACTCCTCCGACGTTGCTCCGGCCGGCATGGCAGCATGCTACGCGCGAGGGCCCTGACCTGCGAGGGAAATTCGCTTGCCGCTCAGGGCGGTCGCTCCTAGTGTGGTTGATGTTCTTGTTCCCGGCGAAAGGTACGACATGGAGCTGTGAGGTTTGGTCTCCACACACCTCACTCGAAAGGCTCCCTTATGTCTGCCGTCATATCCTCGTCAGCTCTTACGTACATCCACCCCGACGGGGCCATCGCCCTCGATGGGATCGACATGCTGGTCCCGGCGGGCCGCTCTGGTTTCGTGGGCGTCAACGGATCCGGTAAGTCCACACTCCTGCGGCTCATTGCGGGGGAGCTGCAGCCGACGTCGGGAACCGTTCATGCCGGCGGTCACATCGGTTATCTACCACAGGATCTCACCATCCGCGCCGACGAATCGGTACCCGAACTACTGGGACTCGCACCGGTCTTGACGGCGATCGAGGCCATCGAGAACGGCTCCACCGATCAGGTCCACTTCGAGACCATCGGTGACGACTGGGATCTTGCCGACCGGGTTGCCGCCGAACTGGAACGTCTCGGGCTGCCGAAGACGGTGTTGGACCGCACCCTTGGTGAGCTCTCTGGCGGCGAGGTGATCCGGCTCGGCATCGCCCGGCTGCTGCTGCGCCGCCCGGATATCCTGCTGCTCGACGAGCCCACTAACAACCTCGACGGCGAATCCCGCACGCATCTATACGATCTCGTCGAGACCTGGCCACGCACCCTGCTGGTGATCAGCCATGACAGGGAGCTGCTGGAACGTGTCGAACGGATCGGTGACCTGCGCGACGGCTCCGTCACCTGGTACGGCGGCGGCTACAGCGCTTACGCTGACCAGATAGCTGCCGAGCAGGAGGCTGCCGCGCAAGCGATTTCGACGGCCAAGGCCGGGGTGCGCCGCGAACGTCGCGACCTGGCCGAGGCTGAGCGGGTGATCGCGCAGCGCAAGCGTTACGGCGCCAAGATGCAGGCCAACAAGCGCGAACCCAAAATCGTGATGGGGCTTCGTAAACGCGCCGCACAGGAGTCGGCCGCCGCGCTCACACGCACCCAAACCGACCGGCTGGACAAGGCGCGCGATCAGCTCGACGAGGCCCAGACCCGGTTGCGGTCCGACCGCACCATCCGCATCGACCTGCCGGGTACCGAGGTGCCGACCGGACGCGTCGTGCTCACCGCGGAGAACCTGGTGCTGCGTCACGGCATCGCCGCGACCCTGGAACTTCATGGGCCGAGGCGGGTTGGGCTCACCGGCCCCAACGGATCCGGCAAGACGACGCTGCTGCACACCATCGCCGGACGCATCGAACCGGCCGAAGGCGTTGTTGCCGTGCATGTTCCACTGGGGCTCCTGCCGCAGCGGCTCGACCTGCTGGACGACGATCTCAGCGTCACCGACAACATCGCCATGCGGGCGCCGCATGCGGATATCAACACCATCCGGGCCCGTCTGGCCCGATTCCTCTTCCGTGGTGGTGCCGCCGACCGCCTGGTAGGTGCGCTATCCGGCGGAGAACGGTTCCGTGCCACGCTGGCCGCGGTGCTACTGGCCGACCCGGCACCGCAACTGTTGCTGCTCGACGAGCCGACCAACAACCTGGACTTCGCGTCGTATGACGCGCTGGTCTCGGCGTTGGCCGACTATCGAGGTGCGCTTGTTGTTGCCAGCCATGATCTGGGCTTCCTTGACGATATCGGGGCCGAACAGCGGGACTGGCGGGCCGAGCCCCAAATCGGGTAGTGCAGTACGCGCGTCGTCGCCGCCCCGCATTCGCACACTGAGCACGTCATGTCCAAGGACCGTGAACACGCGGCCGTGTCAAGGAGACTCACTATGTGTTTCATTATTCCCCAAGATGTCCTGCTGCGATTGGCCGACGATGACAGTGTCGCCGACGACTCGCGACTAGCCCTGGCGGCTACGGCCGCCTCCGAAACGGCCTGGCGCACATTGCGCGACGCGCACACCGAGGCTACCCAGGCCCGGTTGCTGGCCCGCGCCGATGCATTCGCCGATGTAGCCAAGGCGCTGGCCAAGGCCCCCGGCACGCCGGTGTTCGACTGCAAGCAAACTACCTCGCTGCCCGGTGTCGCGGTCCCGAATCCGGGCACCTCCACCGATTCCTCCGCCAAGCAGGCGTTCACCGAAACCGCAGCGGTTGCAAGGTTTTACAAGGAATGCTTCGGACGTAACTCCGTCGACGACGAAGGCATGACCTTGGTGTCCTCCGTGCACTACAGCGTGAGCTACTCCAACGCGTTCTGGAACGGCTCCCAGATGACGTACGGCGACGGTGACGGCGAGATCTTCGTCGACTTCACCGCGTCCAACGATGTGATCGGCCATGAGCTGACGCACGGTGTCACGCAGTACACGGCGGGCCTGCTCTACAAGAACGAGGCGGGCGGGCTCAACGAGAGCATGTCGGATGTGTTCGGATCGATGTTCCGGCAATGGAGCGCCGGCCAGACTGTGGATCAAGCGGATTGGCTGATCGGCAAGGACATCATGGGTCCGCGTGCGATCAGCAAAGGCTTCACCTGCCTGCGCGATATGGCCGATCCAGGTGCCCGGCACTGCCTCTCGCCGCAGCCTTCCCACTACCGCGACTACGTACCCGGCAGTGACCCGCATGAGAGCAGCGGTATCCCCAACTACGCGTTCTACCTCGCGGCGACCAAGCACGGTTCGTACTCGTGGCAGGGTGTGGGAACGGTCTGGTACGAGGCGTTGACCAGCCCGAAGGCCCGTCCGAACATGAAGATGAAGGCTTTCGCTAACCTGACTCGGGAGATCTCCGCGACCAGCGCAATCGCCGAATCGGTGCACAAGGCAATTGACGACGCGTGGACCACGGTCGGGCTGTAGCGTCGGCGTCATGGTGGAGTACCTCATCGACAGAAGGGGCGGATTCACCGGGCTTCCGGCCAGCGGCACGGCTACCGATCAGAGTCTTGACCCCGAGGCTCGGCGTGCACTGGACGGATTGTTGGACAACCCCGGGTCGCTTCCGAGCGACCCGGGCGCCGACCGCTTCACCTACACGGTGACCCGGGTCAGCGGGTCTGACCGGAAAACCCGGAACATTCCGGAGAGTCTGTTGCCCGACGCCGTCCGGCAAGTCGTCAAAGAACAGATCTGAGGACGGCTCCGACCTGACAATCACCGGTCATGCGCTGAGCGCGCATGCGCACTGGCGGGTAGGGTCGGTTGGCACATTGATCGTGCGGGTTTCCCGCGAATAGATATATGTGTCAAGGAGACTCGTCATGTGTCAGCGTTTCATCATCCCTCCGGCCGTGTTATCGCGATTGGCCGAGGATGACGACATCGCCGAAGACTCGCGAGCCGCACTCTCGGCCACCGCGGCCTGCGAGTCGTCCTGGCGCACCTTGCGGGATGCACACACGCAAGCCACCCAGGCTGCCCTGGTGACACGTGGTGCCGTTCTCAGCACCGCCGTCATCGCCGCCTTGGCCACGGTCCCCGAAACACCCGTGTTCGACTGTCGGCAGACCACCTCACTGCCGGGCGTGGTCGTAGCCGACCCGGCCACCTCCAAGGACGCCAGCGCTCAGCGGGCCTTCACCGAAACGGCGGCGGTGGTGCGGTTCTACCGGGAATGCTTCGGACGCAACTCGGTTGACGACGCGGGTATGACGCTGATCTCGTCCATCCATTACGGCGTCAAGTACACCAATGCCTTCTGGAACGGTTCGCAGATGGCCTACGGGGATGGCGACGGCAAGATCTTCCTCGACTTCACCAAGTCGAACGATGTGATTGGCCACGAATTGACACACGGGGTCACACAATTCACCGCGGGCCTGACCTATGAGAACGAGGCAGGGGCATTGAACGAGAGCGTGTCCGACGTCTTCGGTTCGATGTTCCGGCAATGGCAGGCACAGCAGACCGCGGACAAGGCCGATTGGTTGATCGGTAAGGACATCCTGGGGCCGCGCGCTCTCGACAAGGGATACACCTGCCTGCGGGATCTCGCCGATCCCGGTGCCGGTCACTGCCTCTCGCCGCAACCGGCCCACTATCGCGACTATGTATCCGGCAGTGACCCGCACGATGGCAGCGGCATCCCCAACCACGCCTTCTACCTCGCGTCGACCAAGCATGGCTCTCATTCCTGGGAGGCCGTGGGCAGCGTCTGGTATGAGGCACTTACCAGTCCGAAGGCGCGTAAGAACATGACGTTCAAGGCCTTCGCCAAACTGACCCGGCAGCTCGCGGCCGACCGTGCCGGAGGCGACTCGCCCAAAGCGGCTATTGACGAGGCCTGGACAGAGGTAGGGCTCTAGGCCTAGTCGCCGACGTCCCAGTAGTTGGGGCAAGACACGTCGACGTACACCGTCGTGTTGGCCTTGACCTGGGTGCCGGAACGGTCGGGGTTGTTGATTCCGTTGACGGTGCACAGTTCCAGCGGGGTCAGGGTGTTGCCGTTGACCCAGTTGATCTGGACCTCGTACCCCTGGCTTTCCAGTTCCGAGATGGTTTCGCTGGCCGAGCCGGATCCGGCCACCGGCCAGCTGGGGTCCGCGACGGCGATTGGCGCAAGTGACAGCGCCATCACCAACGCTGCGAGCAGTGCTGCGAGCCTCATGGGAAACCTCCTCCACCATGTTAGCTCGCTCGGCTGAGGCAAGATGGGACTCACATCCCATGAAAGAGAGACCGATGACGTTCTCGTCCGAGCATGAAGACTTCCGCAGCACCGTCCGCCGGTACTTCGAAGAGAAGATCAACCCCCACGTCGACGAGTGGGAACGCGAGCAGATGATGCCGCTGCACGATGTCATCTCCGATATGGCCAAACTCGGATTCGTGGGCCTGGAATACGACCCCGAGTACGGCGGCCAGGGCGCCGATCACCTCTTCACCCTGGTGCTTGCCGAAGAACTGGGCCGGGTGGATCACGGATCTTTCCCGATGGCCTTCGGCGTGCACGTCGCGATGGCCACACCGTCCCTGCACAAGCACGGCAGTGACGCGCTCAAGCGCGAGTTCCTGGCACCGGCCTTGACCGGCGAGCAGATCGCCGCCATCGCGGTGACCGAACCCGACGCCGGGTCCGATGTGGCCGCCATCAAGACCTCGGCGCGCCGTGACGGCGACGACTGGGTGATCAACGGTTCAAAGATGTTCATCACCAATTCAGTTCAGGCCGACTGGCTGTGCGTGTTGGCGCGCACTTCGGACGAGGGCGGCTACGGGGGGATGAGCCAGATCATCGTCCCGACCAAAACCCCGGGATATCAGGTTCGCAAGCTCGACAAGCTGGGCATGCACGCCTCCGACACGGGATTGATCACCTTCGACGACGTGCGGGTGCCGGTGTCCAACACCATCGGCGAGATCGGGCGCGGCTTCCAGCAGCAGATGTCGCAGTTCGTGATGGAGCGCATGTTCGGCGCCTACGGCATCCCCGCCAGCGTGAACAGGGCGTTGCAGCGCACCAAGGAATATGCGTTGGCGCGGCACGTGTTCGGCAAGCCGCTCACCAAGAACCAGCACCTGGCCTACCAGTACGCGGGACTTGCTGCGCGCGCCGACATGCTGGAGGTCTACAACCGCGATATCGCTGCCCGGTACATCGCGGGAGAGGACGTGACGCGGAAGGTCACCATCGCCAAGCTCACCGCGGGGCCGTTGGTCCGCGAGGCCGGCGACTGGTGCCTGCAGGTGCACGGTGGCATGGGGTACATGACCGAGACGTGGACGTCGCGATTCTTCCGGGATCAGCGGCTGCTGAGCATCGGCGGCGGCGCCGACGAGGTGATGATGCGGGTGCTGTCCCAAATCGACGGATTCGCTTAATGTTTCGCCGGGGGGTGGGGTTGCTGGTCCTGTTGTGCTTAGTCGGTCTTGCCCTCGCATGTACCGCCGATCGCACCAACGAGGCCAACCACGTCCGCGATGCCGTCGCGGCGATGCCGGGCGTGAAATCGGTGAACATGTCCTATGTCAACGATTTTGAGAACGGCCCCAATTTTCGGCTGACGCTGGACATGCCCGAGGCCAGCATCGAGGAGATCGTCGCCGTCGCCACACGCGTTCGCGACACCATGGGCGACGACTTCGACAAGCACCGGCAGCAAATTCAGTTCGACGTGGCTGCGAAGGCCATCGTCGAACGGCAGTCGTACGGGTACTCGGGCCAGACCGCCGATCTGGATCCTGACAGGGTCGGCTCCGACGCCGGGCTGGTCCGCAAGCTTGCGCCCATTGCTGGGGGTTCGACACTGTCGCGCGATACCAACGTGGGTTCCGAGCTGCGGACATGGCCCGTCGACAATCCCGATGCCGTTGCGCCGCAGGCGCTGCCGATACTGGCCGGAGAAGACCTGACGCTCCGAATCGAGTCGACAGACACCCATGTGCACGGCGCCTGGGTTCTGAAGCTGCCGTTGACTGCCGAGCGGTGGCAGGAGCTGGCGCGGACACGCAACGCGATGCCGGCCACCGTGTATTCGGTGTTTGTGCAGGACGGCGCAATGAGGGAAATATCGGTGGGTCTGAGGGCGCCCGATACCGCAGCTCGCGATCTGACGGCTGTTATCGACGCCGTCGCGCCGACCGCCGACCGTAGGTTGACGGCGCAATGGCGAGTGTTGGGTGGACCGCCCACGTCGAAAGAGCCCTATGGCACGGACACCATATGTGGGCGGACTGGGCGGACCCCGCCGCCGCCATCGGCGTCCGACACCCAGTCGCTGCACAACTACCTCGAGGCGACGTACCAGCTGTGCGGTGCCTGATCTGGGAGCGCAGTCCGATGTGCCTGCCTACGAGCGACAATCCGGCGGTGTCCCGAAATTGTCGTTCATAGCCGGGCACTCAGGTCGCGCCCCAGATGGCGCAGGATGAAGTCGAGGTCTTGTCGACCGTCGGCCCCGGGGACGGCGCGTGCGAACGGCGAGCCCTCCGTGGCGCGGATCTCGCCGTCGGGCACGGCCAGCGCAATCGGAATGGCCGCGGTGATTACGTCGTCGGGCAGCGTGAACGGCACGTCGATGCTCCGCGCCACATCCCATCCGTGTACGACGTAGTCGATGAAGTGGAAACCGATGGCCGTCGCCCCGGGAAACGAAGCGCCCGGGCCGAATTCGGGCAGCGCAAACGGCACGTCCAACACGCCATCGGTGGCGAATGCATCGAGCACGTCGTCGATGGCGTCGCGATAGGCACCCGCCGGATCGGTACGCACCGCGTCGACGACGGAGGCGGTATCCCACATCGTGAGGTCGTCGCCCGTGCCGCGGGCCGAGGCCGCGAAGCCGCGATGCTGGACGGTCATGTGGGCTAGCAGGTCGGCAACGGTCCACCCGGCGCACGGAGTCGGGCGGTGCAGGTCATCTGGGGTGACAGCCGAGACGATCTCGGCGGACGCAAGTACCGCGGTGCGATGGACGCCTCGAAGGTCGTGCAGCGTGTTCATGAACCTATCGTAGGTATACGCACATGATCTGGCAAGGTGTCGCCACCTACACCTGCACGGTCACCGGCTGCACGCCCCAAATGTCCTCGCAGTACTCGGCGATGGCGCGGTCCGAGGAGAACTTGCCACTGCGCGCCGTGTTGAGGATCGACATCCGCGTCCATGCCGTCGCGTCGTGCCAAGCTTCAGACACGCGATCCTGGCACTCGATGTACGCGGAGTAGTCGGCCAGTACCAGGAACGGATCGTGGCCGCGTAGCGAGTCGACAACCGGCGCGAACACCGACGGATCGCCGTCCGAGAAGTGGCCGCCGGCAATCAGATCCAGCACCGCTCGCAGCTCGTCGTTCACATCGACGAAGTCCTCGGGCCGATACCCGTCGTGCACCAGGCGCTGCACCTCGTCGACCGTCAGTCCGAACAGGAAGAAGTTCTCGGCCCCAGCCTCCTCGCGGATTTCCACATTGGCGCCGTCGAGGGTGCCGATTGTCAAAGCTCCGTTGAGCATGAACTTCATGTTCCCGGTGCCCGATGCTTCCTTGCCGGCCGTCGAAATCTGTTCCGACAGATCGGCGGCCGGGTAAATGAGATGCGCGCTCTTGACGTTGAAGTTCGGCAGGAACGCCACCTTCAGGTACTTGCTGACGTGCGGGTCGTTGTTCACGGTCTCCGCGACGGCGTTGATGAGCTTGATGATCCGCTTGGCCATGAAGTACCCGGGCGCCGCCTTGCCGCCGAAAATGAAGGCGCGCGGCGCGATCTGCAGATCCGGGTTCTGCTTGAGCCGGTGATACAGCGTGACGATGTTGAGCACGCTGAGGTGCTGGCGCTTGTATTCGTGAATCCGCTTGACCTGGATGTCGAACATCCAGTTGGGGTCCAGCTGCACCCCGGTGGTCGCCTGGACGTACTCGGCGAGCCGGGCCTTGTTGAGGCGCTTGACCTCTCGCCACTGCATCCGGAACGACGAATCCTCGGCGTAGGGCTCCAGCTCGCGCAGTCGATTCAGATCGGTCAGCCAGCCGTCACCGATGGTGTCATCAAGTAGCTCCCGCAATCCCGGATTGGCCAACGCCAGGAACCTGCGCGGCGTGACCCCGTTGGTCTTGTTGCTGAACCGCTCGGGCCACAATTCGTAGAAGTCCTTGAGCACACTTTCTTTCAGCAGCTCCGAATGCAGCGCGGCCACACCGTTGATGGCATGGCTGCCGACGGTGGCCAGGTGCGCCATTCGCACACTCTTGCCACCTTCTTCGCCGATGAGCGACATGCGACGCAGCCGGGCGTCATCACCGGGGAAGCGGGCGCGCACCTCGTCGAGGAAGCGCCGGTTGATCTCGTAGATGATCTCCAGATGCCGGGGCAACGATTCGGCGAAAAGCCCCAACGGCCAGGTTTCCAACGCCTCGGGCAGCAGGGTGTGGTTGGTGTAGGCGAATGCCGCCACGGTAATTTCCCACGCCTCGTCCCAGCTCAGGTCGCGCTCGTCGAGAAGCAGTCGCATCAGCTCGGCGACACCGATGGACGGGTGAGTGTCGTTGAGCTGCATGGCGAATTGCTCTGCCAGTTCGGTGACCGGACGCTCCGCGACGTCCTCCAGAATGTGCAACACCCGTTGCAGTGAGGAGGAGACGAAGAAGTGCTGCTGCAGCAGCCGCAACCGCTTACCGGCCTCGGGCTCGTCATTGGGGTAGAGCACCTTGGTGACGGTTTCGGAGGACACCTCATTCTCAACGGCCTTGTAGTAATCACCGGCGTTGAACGCGTCCAGTTCGAAGGACTGGACGGCCCGCGCGCTCCACAGGGTCAGCGTGTTGCAAGTGTTCACGCCGTAGCCCTGGATGGGGGTGTCGTAGGGGATGCCCTTGATCAGTCGCGCCGGCAGCCAGCGCACCCGGAAGTTGCCCTTCTCATCCAGGTACTGCTCGGTGCGTCCACCCCAGCCGACGAGGAAGTTCAGATCGGGTTTTGCGATCTCCCAAGGGTTTCCGCTATCCAGCCAGTTGTCGGTCTTCTCGACCTGCCAGCCGTCGCGGATGCTCTGGTCGAAGATGCCGAACTCGTACCGGATGCCGTACCCGATGGCAGGGCGATCCAGGGTGGCCAGCGAGTCCATATAGCAGGCCGCCAGCCGCCCCAGGCCGCCGTTACCGAGCCCCGGCTCCTCTTCGCATGCCAGCACCTCATCGAGGTCCTGACCCAGCGCCGACAGGGCGTCGCGGGCCGACTGCTCGATCTGCAGGTTCAGCAGGTTGTTGCCCAGCTGCGGACCCATCAGGAACTCGGCGGACAGGTACACCGCCACCTTGCGGCTCAGATCTAGGTAGGTCTGCATGCTGGCGATCCAGCGCTGCTGCATGCGATCTCGGACCGCCAGAGCCAGCGCCCGGTAGTAGTGGTCGGGCGTCAACACGCTCGCCGGACGGCCTATCGAGTACCGCAGGTGATCGGTGATCGCCCGTTGCAGCGTGTCGGCATTCATGCCGGTGCGGGAGTGCTCGTCGTGATCAAGCTCGGCGGAATGCGTCATGTTGTCACCGTGCCATTGGATGGCGAGCTCGGCACCCACAAACAAGCGACCAGCAGGTTACGTCTCGGTGCGCCCTACGGGGTGACCACCACCCGCACCCCGGACGGCTCCTTCGCGGCCCAGACGGTGTCGATATCGGCCAGCGGCCGGGCCAGCGTCTGTAGGTGCAGGTCGCCGCTGTCGACCATGGCGAACAGCTTCGGCAGGGCCTCGACGCGAGCGCGCAGCAGCGCCTCCGGCGGGACGCTGCCGATGCCGACCCCGCGCAGGGTGATGCCGGTGCTGCGAAGGGTAGAGGCGTTGACGCCGATGGTTTCTCCGGTCATCGCGCCGATCTGCACAAAACGAGTGGCGTGGAAGTGCGCCGACGAGTGGCTGGCCGCCAGCGCAGTGAGGGTCTGCTCGGCGGGGGAGCCCCACAGATAGTCCAGCACCGCATCGAAGGGGCGCGCCGCGTGCTGTGCGGTGACGCTCTCGGTGAGGTCATCGCTGCCCAGCGCGATGACATCGTCGGCGCCCACCGTGCGCAGCCAGGCCAGCCGCTCAGTGTTGCGGCCCGCCACTGTCACATGTCCGGCCCCGAAGACGGACTTCGCCAGTTGCACCGCCAAGGATCCGGTGACGCCGGTACCGCCCAGCACCAACACGCTCTGGCCGGGCTGTACCGCGGCGCCATGGGACAGCGCCAGCCAGGCGGATACTCCCGGATTGGGAATCGCGGCGGCGGTTACCGAGTCGACGTGCTCGGGTACCTCGATGGCCCCGGCGGGATACACGACGGTGCGCTCGGCCATCATGCCGTAGGGCGCGATGGCTCCGGCGTACACCCGCCTACCGTCGGAGAGCCTGGCCACCCCGTCGACGCCGGCGATGGCGGGAAGGCGAGTTTCCTTGCTGCTGTAGTGCGTTCCGGAGATGACGGCCCGGGTGAGGTTGGTCAGGGCGGAGGCTTCGACGGTGGCGACCTCGGCGCCCTCGGGGGCCTGTGGATCTGGGAAGTCCGTATAGGCGGGTTGTTGTCCCCACTCGTGCACGACCGCTGCCTTCATGCTCACTCCTCGCAGTTTCCCTGGATATGGTTTCTTTGGAAACAATGTACGGCGTGTGTCGGCGGATGGCAATATGGTTTCCATGAAAACCAAGCTGGCGCTGATCGGCAGCATCAACACCCTGGTGGGCGCGGTGGGGGACAAGTTCGAGTCGGATGACGACGGGGACGCTGAGCGGGACTTCATGGCCGCGCGGTGCCCGCGCCGAATGGAACACCTCGTCAGGACCTTGCCGACGCTATCGCTACACCTGTTGGCGGTGATCGCCGACGGACCGGTCAGTGTGGTGGGTCTGGCCGCACGCTCGGGTCAGCTCAAGGGCACCGTGTCCAAGCACGTGCAGCGGCTGGTGGATGCGGGCTGGGTCGAGCGTGCGCCGATTCCCGGTAATCGCAAGGAGGTTGAGCTCAGTATGACCGCCGATGGGCGCACCGTCGCCGACGTACACCGCCAGCTGCACGACGAAATGGACAGCGGTATGCGCGATTTCCTGCAGCGGTATAGCAATGCCGAGCTGCAGGTTGTCGAGAAGGTGCTGCAGGATCTGCTGACCGCGGGCAAGGACGGTGTGCGAATTGCGGCGGCCGGACGGTAGGCGCTGCTGTGACGGTTCCTGGCCAAGAATCTCTAGTCGAGCACCTTGATGGAAAGGGTGGGCTTGCGCGCCGTTCCGGGCGTCACTCGGTCCCAGGCGGCGTCGATGAGCGGCTGCAACAACATGTCGCCCATCTGTCGAACCAGCACGGAGACCACCTGAGTGGATTCCGCGCGGTCGGTGGGCGCCATACCCTCCTTGCGCAGGGTGGCCACCTCGTCCTGGGTCAGGCCGATCAGCGCGTCGAGCAGATGCATCTGTTCGACGGAAGGCTCTAGCACCGCTCTGCGCACATAGCTCGCGATCGGCGGGTTGGCCTCGAGCATGCGTCGCACTGCGCTATCACGGGCAGCAGCGAGCTTGCGCGGGTCCTCCTCTCCTTCGACGGAGCGAAGTGCGTCGACAAAGTAGTCGACTACCAATTGGTCCACGGCCTCACGCAGGCCCGCCTTGGTCTTGAAGTGGTGCTGCACCAGCCCCAGCGTCACCCCAGCCTCGGATGCCACCGCGCGCAAGGAGATTCGCTCTTCGCCGTACTGGGCATATAAATCCAGCGCCGAATTGCGTATGCGTGCCTTCGCGGTGAGGTCATCGTCGGTCGCGCGCGGGTTTGCCATATGCCCCATCCTACCGCACCCCTTTACAAATGAATCTTAAACGATACACTTGTATTGTCTGGACCGTATCGCTGAGTGCCGACTTTTCGCGCGAAAGTGCGACTATGCGGCGCAGAAACTCGACATTCGGCGTCAAAGATGGAGTGAAGAGATGTCTGAACTGTTCCCCACCTACCGTGCGTCCTGGGAAACCGATGAGCACCGGGAGCTACGCAAGCACGCCAGGGAGTTTCTTCGCAGGGAATCCACACCTAACCAGGAGCGTTGGAGCGAGCAGCACCAGGTGGATCGGGAGTTTTGGAACAAGTTGGGAGACGCCGGGCTGCTTGGCCTGGACCTGCCCGAGGAATACGGCGGTGCCGGCGGTGATTTCGGGTACTGCGCCGTCGTCGCCGAGGAATTCGCGCTGGCACAGGACAACTCGTCGGGCTGGGGGGTGCACTCACCGATCGTCGCGCACTACATCAACAACTTTGGGAACGACGAACAGAAACTACGTTGGATGCCCGGCATCGTTAGCGGTGACCTGGTGCTCGCGATTGCGATGACCGAGCCGGGTGCCGGGTCGGACCTACAAGCGGTGCGCACCATGGCGGTCCGCGACGGTGACCACTATGTCATCAACGGGTCGAAGACATTCATCTCCAACGGGACCCATTGCGATCTGCTCGTCATCGTGTGCAAGACCGATGCGTCGCAGGGGGCCGCCGGAGTGTCGCTGATTGTGGCCGAGACGAACGACGAGCTCAAGGGTTTCGAACGTGGACGCGTGCTGCAGAAGGTGGGGCAACACGGCCAGGACACCCGCGAGCTTTTCTTCACCGATATGCGGGTACCGGTGGCCAACCGACTGGGCCCGGAAGAGGGGCAGGGCTTCTATCAGTTGATGGATCAGCTTGCGCGTGAACGGCTCATCATCGGTTCGGGCTGCGCGGGCCTGGCGGAGAGCGCGGTGGTCGAGGCCATTAAATACACCAAGGAACGTCAGGCATTCGGCAAGCCCATTATCAACTTCCAGAACACCAAGTTCCAGCTTGCTGAGCTCAAGGCCGAAGTGCTGTCGGTGAAGACCACGGTGGATTGGTGCATCCAGAACTACCTCGACGGTAACAACGATCCGGCCACCGCATCGATCGCGAAACTCGTCGCCACGGACAAGGCAGTCTCGATCGTGGACCGCTGCGTGCAGTTCTTCGGCGGCTACGGATACATGATGGAGTACCCGATCGCCAGGATGTATGCCGGTGCACGTGTCAACAAGATCTATGGGGGGACAAGCGAAATCATGAAAGAAATCATCAGCCGCTCGCTCTAGGGAGAATCATGAAGAACAACAATCGAGTTTTCGTGGTGGGTGTCGGCATGACCAAATTCGAGAAGCCGGGTCAGCCAACGGACCATGCGGAGGGCTGGGATTACCCGGCCATGGTCAAAGAAGCCGGCACCGTGGCACTCGAGGACGCGGGTGTGCGGTACGAACAGATCGAGCAGGCGTTCATCGGAAACGTCTACGGCGACTCGTGTTCCGGGCACCGGGCGCTGTACGAGCTCGGCCACACCGGCATTCCGATCTACAACGTCAACAGCAACTGCTCGACGGGTTCGACGGCGCTCTTCATGGCGGCCAACGCGATTCGCAGCGGCCAGTCCGATGTGGTGATGGCGGCAGGATTCGAGAAGATGGAACCAGGATCGCTCGGCATGAAATTCACCGATCGCGAATCGCCGCTGAAGCCGCAGCTCGAACGTCTAGCCGAGCTGACGCCGCCGCAAGCGCCCATGACTGCGTGGATGTTCGCCGCCGCGGCCGAGGAGTACATGCGTGAATATGGCCTGACCGCTGAGCAATTGGCGTGGATCGGGTACAAGAACCACAAACATTCGGTCAACAACCCGTACAGCCAGTTCCAGGATGAGTACTCGCTGGAAGACATCCTGGCCTCGCGCACCATCGTGGGCCCGCTGACCAAGCTGCAATGTTCACCCACCTCCGACGGATCGGCGGCGGCCATCGTCGCGAGCGAGGAATTCGTCGAGAAGCATGGGCTGGCCGAGCAGGCCGTCGAGATCGTCGGGCAGGCCACCGTCACCGATCGCGCCGACACCTTCGACGGCACCGCCGCGGGCATCGTGGGTGCACACATGAACAAGGCGGCTATTGATGCGGTGTACGAGCAGGCGCAGATCGGCCCCGACGATGTTGACGTCATCGAGCTGCATGACTGCTTCTCCGCCAACGAGATCCTGGTCTATGAGGCGTTGGGTCTCTGCGAGAAGGGCGAAGCCGGCAAGCTGATCGACAACGAGGACACCACCTTTGGCGGCAAGTGGGTGGTCAACCCGTCGGGTGGACTCATTTCCAAAGGGCACCCGCTCGGTGCCACCGGTTTGGCCCAGTGCGCCGAACTGAACTGGCAACTACGTGGCCTGTCCGACAAGCGGCAGGTCGCCGGTGCGGCCACCAAGGATGGTGTGGCGCTGCAGCACAATATCGGGCTCGGCGGCTCGGTGGTTGTCACCGCCTACCGGCCCGCGGTGCGGTGAGCTAGGCCGCGCGCACCAGCCCGGAGCGCACGAACCGTCCGGCGGGGGAGAACCGCGCCAGGATGTCGTCGGCAGGTTCCCCGGCCCATTCGGTGATGAGCTCCTTGGCTGATTCGACCGAGGTGACTTTCTCAAACGGCTTCGGATCATCGAGCAGGCTGAACAACTTGGAAGCGAATCCCTCGTGCACATGCCCCGCTGCGAAGAACAGATCGCCGTAGTCGTGCAGCTCGTCATCGCCGAGATAGAGCCGGGTTACCAACTGTGCGGCGCGCGCCCGCCGGTGGTAGAACTCCTCGAATGCCGCAGTGAGCCAGGCGGTGTCAAATGGGCCTTCGTGCTCGGCGGCCTTGTGGACCAGTGCCGCCGCCTGTACCAGCCCGCCTTGCGCGCCCTGCCCGGCGATCGGGTCATACGCCACCGCGGTATCACCGAGCGCGGTGACCGGGTGCCCGCTCGCGGTATGTCCCACCCCGTGCCGTACCAGCTGGGTGACCGCTCCGGTGATCCACGAGTGTGGATCCTCTTCGATAACGTTGAGCGACAACACTTCCGGCAGATCCCAGTCGAGGTAGTCGCGGTGCACTTCGGTGACCGCCTGCAGGGCAGATGAGGCGCTGTCAACCCCCGCGTACCGCCGTTCCCAGTCGCTGCCGGGTTTGGCCCAGGTGAGGAACGACCAGGATGGTCCGGCGTCCTTGTGTAGATAAGGACCCCACCATGCCTCGCCCTGGTCGGTGATGAAACTGAATGCGCTGTGCCTCCCGCCGGCGGGGCCACGGTGCGCGAAAACCTCTGGGCCATGGCCCAACCCGGCGACCGTCAACATCAGGAGCTTTCGTTGCGGGCGGTCGTACACCGTACGGGAGGCATCCACCGGGAACAGCGACGACAGCCCGCCGCGGCCGGTGGCCACCAAGGTCAGATCGTGAGCGGCGGCGATCGAGTCGAGCCGTTCGGGGTCCACCTGCTCCACCACGAAACGCCCACCGCGTTCCTGGAATTGGGTGAGGCGGTCATCGGCCTTGAGTCGGGTATCAACCGCAACGCCCTGTGTACCGCCATCGAACGGGGCGTCGAACGCGATGAATTCCGGCCGGGCATCCTGGCTGCCGTCAACCAACCGGACACTTAGTCCCGTCGACGCGGGTCCCGCATCGAGATAGCTCGTCAGCCCCAGGCTGGCCTCGGCGCGTTGGGCTTGGCCAAAGATCAGTGCGGTGCCGGAGGCGGGCACGTCTTCGCGCAGACTTCGCAGGTCTCGGTCACTGTAGACGGTGACGTCGAAGCCGTTGTCCAGCAGGCCCAGCGCGGCCGTGGCACCGGTCTGCCCCGCACCGATGATGGCCGCCTTGCGCGCACGTGTGGTGGTCATGGTCGTCACTATCGGCGTGCGATCCCATATATGAAAGGCACCCGCTCAGGGTGATTGCAAGGTCCATACTTCTGGTGTGCAGAATCGGCAGCGGCCTGAGCCGGGATTCCAGTACCGAGAGATCACGCGCGCTCTGCGGGACACCGGCCAACTCGGACGGGCGCGGATCGCCATCGGCGTGATGTGCGTGTCATTCGTGCTCATGGGTGTGGTGACACAACTCGACCCGCTAGGACCACGCGGTATGTGGCTGCGCCTGATTCATGGGGGAATCACGGTGTCGGCCATTGTCATCGGTTTGTGCTGGGTAATACTGCCGTGGCCGAGCCGCCGCACGGCGATCGCGTTCGTGGTGTGGGCAGACGCGGCGCTCGCTATCGGAGCCAGCGCGTTCTCCCATCCGGACGCAAGGATCGGGGCAACCGTCTACATGGGCTTGGTGGGTCTGTTCATCGCATTCTTGCTGGGCAGGACGGTGTTGGTGGTGCACTGCGTGTTTGCCACCGTCGTGGTCGGTGTGTTCGCGGCGTTGAGCCTCAATTCCGGTGCGACGACTCCGTCGGAGCTGTTCATGCATGGTGCACCCGCGCTCGCATCGGTCGTGTTAATGCCGATCGTCACCCATGCGGTGATCGAGGGAGGCAGAGACTCAATATTGGCCGCCGCAGTTGCCGCCGATAGGGATCCGCTCACAGGTTTGTTGAATCGTCGCGGCATGGCCACCGCAATGGAGCTGATGCATCGCGACCGCATTGATGCCGTCGATATCGTTGTCGTGCTGATGGATGTCGACCGACTCAAGGAGCTCAACGACACCCGCGGACATGATGCCGGGGACGCAACTCTGAAGGCGGTGGCGGACATGCTCAGGGCGAATGTGCGCATCGGTGAGATCGCCGCCCGCATCGGCGGTGACGAGTTTCTCGTCGTGGCGTTCCCCGGGCGGGGTGAGAACATTGACAGCACCATCCGCCGGGTGAGCACTCCGCGTCCGGGAATCGATAGCTGGAGCGTTAGCGTCGGCGCCGCCTGGCAATCCGCCACGGAGAGAAAAGTCGATGTCGAATCGCTTGCCCGACAAGCGGACTACAGCCTCTACAAAGCTAAGAGCACTCGTGGCGCATTACAACACGACTACTGAGCGCAGCACCTTACCGTGATGCATTTTCTCGAACGCGGCCTCGATATCGCCGATCGTGATGCGTTCGGTGACGAAACGGTCGAGTGGCAGCCGGCCCTGTTGGTAAAGGGATACCAGGGTGGGGAAGTCGCGTTCGGGTAGGCAGTCGCCGTACCAGGCGGACTTGAGGGATCCGCCCCGGGAGAAGAAGTCGATCAACGGCATCTCGAGCTTCATGTCGGGGGTGGGGACGCCGACCAGCACCACAGTGCCGGCAAGGTCGCGGGCGTAGAACGCCTGTTTCCAGGTTTCCGGGCGCCCGACAGCGTCGATGACGACGTCGGCGCCGACCTCGTCGGTGAGCTCCTGTACAGCGGCCACGACGTCCTCGACATTGCGCGCGTTGATGGTGTGCGTAGCGCCGAAGTCCTTGGCCCAGGCCAGTTTCGTGTCATCGGTGTCGATGGCGATGATGGTGCGCGCGCCGACCAGGGCGGCCCCGGCGATCGCGGCATCTCCGACACCGCCGCAGCCGATCACGGCCACCGTGTCGTCGCGTCCGACGTTGCCGGTGTTGACGGCCGCACCCAAACCGGCCATCACCCCGCACCCCAGGAGGCCAACCACCGCAGGATCCGCGGTCGGGTCCACCTTGGTGCACTGCCCGGCATGCACGAGCGTCTTCTCGGCGAACGCGCCGATGCCCAAAGCTGGGGTGAGTTCGGTGCCGTCGGTCAACGTCATCTTCTGGGTGGCGTTGAACGTGTCGAAGCAGTACTGCGGCCGTCCGCGCTTGCAGGCCCGGCACACCCCGCACACCGCACGCCAGTTCAGGATCACGAAATCGCCTGGCTCTACGGCGGTTACCCCGTCGCCGACGGTCTCCACGACTCCGGCGGCCTCATGGCCCAGCAGGAACGGGAACTCGTCGTTGATGCCGCCCTCTCGGTAGGTCAAGTCGGTGTGGCACACCCCGCACGCCTGCACCTTCACGACCACCTCGCCGGGACCTGGATCAGGGATCACGATGTCTACCAACTCCACAGGAGCCTTCACCGACCGAGCGATCACACCGCGCACAGTTTGAGACATGCGCATGACGCTACAGTCCCACGCATGGGCGCTTTCGAGCTCGTCGCCGACTGGCCAGTAACAACCGTCGCGGCTGCGGTGGTGGGACCCGAGGGGATCAGGGCCCAAACCGGGCCGGTGACACATCAATTCGCCCTCGCGTCGGTCACCAAACCGCTGGTTGCGAAGGCGGCACTGGTGGCTCTCGAGGAGGGCGCCATCGAGCTCTCGACGCCCGCCGGACCTCCCGGATCGACCGTCGAGCACCTGCTCGCGCACGCCTCCGGGTTATCGCTGCTCTCTGACGTTGTCATAGCCAAGCCGGGTACTCGCCGGGTGTACTCGAACTACGGCTTCGCGGTGGTGGCCCATGCGCTGGCCGCCGGGGCCACTATCGAGTTCGGCACGTATCTGCGTGAGGCCGTGCTCGCGCCACTGGGTATGCGGGACACCGTGCTGCCCGGTGGGGCAGACACCGCTGGGTATGGCGGCGCGTCCACCGTCGTGGATCTTGCGGCCTTCGCCGGTGACCTGTTGCGTCCGCGTCTCGTCACCCCCGAGACGCATCAAGGTGCCACGAACGTCGTCTTCCCGGGATTGGACGGGGTGCTGCCGGGCTACGGCGTGCAGCGGCCCAATGACTGGGGTCTGGGTTTCGAGATAAAGGGCACCAAGATCCCACACTGGACCGGTGCCGAGAACTCACCCGCCACCTATGGACATTTTGGGCAGGCCGGCACCTTCCTCTGGGTGGATCCCACGGTCGATCTGGCGCTGGTGGTGCTGACAGACAGGTCTTTCGACGGCTGGGCGAACCAACTATGGCCGCAGCTGTCCGACGCCGTGCTGGCCGAATTCGGCTGATTCTCTTGCTGAGCAGACGCGTGTTGTGTGCGGTTCCTGGGTTTTCTCTGCAATAAGCGTCTGCTCGCACTGGAGAGGTGAGGAGTTCTCTCAAACTCTCAGGAAGCCGTTACCTCAAATTCAGTCTTAGGACTGGCGCAACACGCGCATCACGGGGCACAATGGTGTCACAAGGCACACAGGTGTAATTCAGTAACACGCTCTAGAAGCTTCGCGAGTCGTTGGGGAAGACGTCCTCGTCGAAGACAAAGGAGCACTACGAATGCACGCGTCGCCTCAGTTCGCCGACTCGACAACCGGCGTGGTCTATGTCCATGCCTCACCGGCCGCGGTATGCCCGCATGTCGAGTGGGCTTTATCGTCGACCCTGTCGGCGATCACGTCCGGCCGCACCGCCGACACGGTGAAGCTGCGTTGGCAGGCACAACCGGCCATGCCAGGGCAGCTGCGTGCCGCCACCAACTGGGTGGGCCCGGTCGGTACCGGTGCACGCCTGGCCAACGCATTGCGCTCGTGGCCGGTGCTGCGCTTTGAGGTCACCGAAGATGCCAGCGAGGGCGTCGACGGTCAGCGGTTCAGCCATGTCCCGCAGCTCGGCATGTGGAGCGGCAGCACGAGCGCGAACGGCGACATCATGGTCAGCGAGATGCGGTTGCGCGGATTGATGGATGCCGATCCCGGCAGCATCACTTCCGAGCTGGACACCATGCTGGGCACCGCATGGGATGACGCGCTGGAGCCGTACCGCAGCGGCGGCGACGGCGCCGAGGTCACCTGGCTCCGTGGAGTCGGCTGAGCGAGTCGGGCGGTAGGCCCTAGCTCTTCCCGGCGTTACCGATGAGGCGGCTCGCCAAGAAGCCGGCGTAGGCCAGGCTGCCGAGGGCGCCGGCGATACGTGTCCGGCGGAAGGTCAGCGCTAGTCCGAGCAGCAACTCAGTGAAACCGTTCTGGTAGACCCAGCGGCGAGTGTCCTCCGGGAAGGCGACCTTGGAGATGGACTCGAACGGCTGGGGGGCTACGAAATGTGCGACACCGGTGGCTGCCAGTCCCGCACCGCCCGCACGGAATCCGATGCGGATCATGTTGGCAATAAGGACCGAAAGCCGCTCGAACAGGCTCGGGCCAACCTTCGTCGTCACGAGCGTCGCGGTCGGCTGACCGTCGACAAGTAACTTGAGTGCCTTCTTACGCCGAAGTGCCATGCCCCAGACTCCCTTGTCAATTATGTGAATGAAACGTCACTCTAACAGTATGGGCATGGCTAGGCATCGGCTTGACGGGCAGTGACATCGATGCCGAACGTCTCCACCAGGAAGCTCACGATCGCCGGTGTCACCTTGCGCGGCCAGAACCGCAGGGTGGCCAGTGTTCCAACCGAAATCACCTGCGCACCATCGATATCGACGGCCAGATTGTGTGCGTCGGCAGCCGGATGTAGCGGGTCGGCTGACAGCGAGAGGATCATCGTCGGCGCGCTCACGGCCCGGCGCACTGCACGCGGCGGTGCCATCCGGCCCACGAGCATCCCCCGCATAAAGGCAGCGGACCGCGTTGGTGGGGCGGTCAAAAATTCGCGGAGCAAGCCCAGGGTGGGCTCTTCGGGCTCGGGGAAAGATCGGGCCACCGCGCCGGCCAGCCACACCAGAGGCCGACCGAGCGTGAACAGGGTGAGCCCGGCCGACCACAGATATCCGGCGGCTCCGATGCCCCGCTCCAGGAACGGTCCCTCTAGCAGCAGACCGGCCACCCGCTCGGGCGCCAATGCGGCTGCCTCAACAGAGATATTCGCGCCGATGGAGGTGCCGCCGAGCACCGCCCGCTCCACGCCGAGAGCATCCAGCGCGCCAATGAGCTGACGGCCCAAGGCCTCTGAGGTGTAGCGGTCGGATTCCAGCGGGTGCCCGTCGACGGTGGTGCCGAGCACGTCCAGGCAGATCACCCGAAAACCGTGCTCGGCCAACTCCTTAGCCCAGGCGTGCTCCAGGTAGTGCGAGGTGAGGAAGGCATGGGACAGCACCACAACCCGGTCCCCGGATCCGAACTGCCGATACGCCAGCTGGTGCCCGTCGACCGTGACGGTGGCGGTGCGACCCACGGGTTTACAGCGGAATGTTCTTGTGGCGACCGCGTCGCGAGGGGGCCTCGGCGAGCGCACGGGTGAGCACCGCACGAGTCTGCGAGGGCTCGATCTCTTCGTCGACGACGCCGATCTCGATGGCGCGATCCACGCCACCGGCGATCCGCTCATGCTCCAGGGCCAGCTCCTCGTGCAGCGCCTCGCGCTCCTCGGCGGGGGCGGCGGCCAACTGCTTCTTGTGCAGGATGCCGACGGCGGCCTTGGCGCCCATCACGGCGACCTCGGCCTCCGGCCAGGCGAACACCTTGGTGGCGCCCAGTGAGCGCGAGTTCATGGCGATGTAGGCGCCGCCATAGATCTTCCGGGTCACCAGCGTGACGCGGGGGACGGTGGCCTCACCGAACGCGTGCAGCAGCTTGGCGCCGCGGCGCACCACGCCGCCCCACTCCTGGCTCACGCCGGGCAGATAGCCCGGCACGTCCACGAGAACAATCAGCGGAATGCCGAATGCGTTGCACAGACGCACGAAACGTGCTGCCTTCTCAGCGCTTTCGGAGTTCAGGCAGCCACCGAGCCGCAGCGGGTTGTTGGCCAGCACGCCCACGGACCGTCCGGCTAGCCGGCCCAGGCCGATGACCATGGAGGGTGCCCACTTGCCCTGGAATTCCTCGAACGGATCCTCGGCGTCAAGCAGAGCGTTGACGATGGGGTGCACGTCGTAGGCGCGCTTGGCCGACTCGGGGAGCAGCGCGCGCAGGTCGGTGTGGTCGGCCTCGGCGCGGTTGCGATCGAAAACGCCTTGTTGGCAGAAGAACCCGACCAGCTTGCGGCCGCGGGCGTAGGCATCCAGCTCGTCATCGGCGACGATGTGGCACACACCCGACTTCTTGTGGTGCGCCTCGGGGCCACCCAAGGTGGCCATGTCGACGTCCTCGCCGGTGACACTGCGGACCACATCGGGTCCGGTGACGAATACGCGGCTTTCCGGCGCCATGATGATGACGTCGGTGAGCGCGGGGCCGTATGCCGCGCCGCCGGCGGCGAATCCGACGACGATCGAGATTTGCGGGACGTAACCCGACGCCCGGATCATGGCCTCGAAGACCAGCCCGACCGCGTGTAGCGCCGAGACGCCTTCGGCTAGGCGAGCACCGCCTGAGTGCCAGATACCCACGATGGGGCTCTGCTCCTCGATGGCGGTGTCGTAGGCGTTGACGATGTGGCGGCAGCCCTCAATGCCCATGGCGCCGCCCATGACGGTGCCATCGGTGCAGAAGGCGACGGTCCTGACTCCGTTGACCGTGCCCGCTGCGGCCAGGACACCCGAGCGGTCACGCTCGTGCAGCAGCTCGACGCTGCCGTCATCAAAGAAGGTGTTCAGGCGCAGCAACGGATCGCGCGGATCGAGCGATTCGTCGATGGCCTCGGGAGCCAGGATCGTCATCTTGAGCCTCTCTGGTTCTAAAACTTGGCTTCAGTACTTTCCGAAGGCAAGCGCGACGTTGTGCCCACCGAATCCAAACGAGTTATTGATTGCGTACTTAAACTCCCCGTGACGCGGCTCTCCTGCAACGACATCCAGGTCGATTTCGGGATCAAGGTTGTCAAGATTGAGAGTCGGCGGGATAACACCGTCACGCAGAGCGAGCACAGTCAGCACGGACTCCAAGGCGCCGACGGCACCGATCGAGTGACCGAGCGCCGACTTTGGTGCGTACACCGCGGCGTGCTGCACACCGGCGACGCGAATCGCGTTGGCCTCGGCGAGATCTCCGATCGGGGTGGCCGTTCCGTGTGCGTTGATGTGGTCAATGTCCTTGGGGGACAAGCCTGCTGTCTGGATTGCGCGGGTCATCGCCGCACCGGCACGAACACCGTCGGGGCCCGGGGCCACCATGTGGTACGCGTCGGAGGTGATACCGGCGCCCATCACGCGGGCGATGATCTGTGCGCCACGAGCCTTGGCGTGTTCCTCGGTCTCGATGACCATGAGGGCACCGGCCTCGCCGAACACGAATCCGTCGCGGTCTCTATCGAACGGACGAGAAGCCTTCTCCGGCTCATCATTTCGCGTCGACATGGCACGCATCATGGAGAACGCGGCGATAGGCAGGGCTTCGATCATGCCCTCGACGCCACCGCAGACGACCATGTCGGCGTCGCCCATGACGATCTGGCGCCAGGCGTGCGCGATGGCCTCGGAACCGGAAGAACATGCGGACACGGGGGTGATGACACCCGCGCGGGCGCCGATCTCCAGGCCGACGACCGCGGCGGCGCCGTTGGGCATACACATCTGTACGGCGAGTGGCGAAACCTTGCGAATGCCATGTTCATTCATGGTGTCGTAGGTCTCGACGATGCGCTCGCCGCCACCGAGCCCGGTACCGATGACGACCGCGAGGCGGTCCTTGTCGATGTCGTCGGGCGTGCCGGCGTTCTGCCACACCTGACGGCCTACGAGCAGCGCCATGCGCTGCACGTAGGCCATCCGGCGAAGCTCCAGCCGGGTCATGTGGGTATCGATGGGCTCCTTGAGGTGCCCACCGATCCACACGGGCAGACCGAACTTCTCGACGAATTCGTCCTCGAGAACTTCGATGCCGCTTTCCCCGGCGATGAGTCCCTTCCACGTGCCCTCGATGTCAGGCGCGATAGAGGTCGTTGCGGCGAGAGCCGTCACAACAACATTGGGGAAGCCACCGTTTGCAGTGGAAGGGGTTGTCACTTGTCCTAGCCCTCCAGCTGCGCGCGGATGTTGGCTGCGGCCTCGGGGTTTTCCTGCTCGAGCTTGTCGATGTAGTTCACGACGTCACCAACGGTGCGCAGTCCGGCCAGATCCTCGTCGGGGATCTTCACGCCGTACTTGTCCTCGGTCTGGACGGCGATCTCAACCATCGACAGCGAGTCGATGTCCAGGTCGTCGACGAACGACTTCTCGAGGGTGACCTCGGAGGGCTCGATACCGGTGACCTCTTCGATGATCTCGGCGAGACCGGCGACGATGCGATCTTTTTCTTCTGCGGTGGCCACTCGGTGGCTCCCTTCGGTGTTGTGGACTGCTGATGCAGTCCGATGGCGGAACTCTGTGGGTGAAAAAACGGGCTCCGTTGCCCGGGTACTAAAGATTGGCCGCTTACAACCCGGCCAGGGCGTCGAGGTCTTCAGGAGTCTTCAGCGCGTGGTTCGTTACGCCACGCATCTCGCGCTTGGCAATGCCGGCCAGCGCACCCGACGGCGGCAGCTCGACCACGGCCGAGGCGACGGGGGTGTCGTTGGCCGTCTTGAAGTACTCGGTGCACAGATCCCAGCGCACCGGTGAGGTCATCTGGTTGATCAACTTGTCCATGGCGTCGGTGCCGGAGGCGACGGGGAAGCCATCGAAGTTGGACAGCAGGGTGGTGCACGGTTCGGCCGGTGCGATCGCGGCTGCCGCGGCGGCGTAGGCCTCCTGCGCGGGGGCCATGAAGTGGGTGTGGAAGGCGCCGGCGGTGGCGAGCTGACGGACGCGGGCCTTGGCCGGGGGATCCTCGGCCAGCTTCTCCAGCGCCGTGATGCGACCGGCCGCGACGATCTGTCCGACGGCGTTGCGGTTGGCGGGGACCAATTCGAGGGCCTCCAGGCGCTCCAGGACCTCAGCCTCGTCGCCGCCCAGCACCGCGGACATGCCGGTCGGGTCCAGGGCGCAGGCCTTGGCCATTTCGGCGCCACGGGTGGCGGCCAGGGCGATGGCGTCATCGGCGGAGATGACCCCGGCGATGGCGTAGGCGGCGATCTCGCCGACGGAGTGTCCGGCGACCACAGTGTTCTTGGCGTTGAGGTGACCGCGCTTGGTCAGCTCGTCGTAGGCCAGCAGGGTCAACGCGACGACCAGCGGCTGGGTGATGGCGGTGTCGGTGATTTCCTCGGCGGTGGCGGTGGTTCCCAAGCGCACCAGATCCAGTCCGCTGACCTTCGACCACTGCTCAACCTGGTCGGTGGCACCGGGCAGTTCTAGCCACGGTGTCAGCATGCCGGGGGTCTGAGATCCCTGTCCGGGAGCAAGCAGCGCAATCACATGTTTAAGAGAACACTGTGAAGGCGGGTTTCCGCCGTGTAAGAGAAAATGAATATTGTCTTAAGTATTTGTGGGGTGTTCACAAAAAGTCATCCGATGCGACCCGATCTATACCGTCTCGCAATGTGGAACCTCGCAGGTGACCGGCCAGTAGGCTTTTTAAGCCTTGATTACATTAATTGTGACAGGTGTGACTCCTGGCTCAGGAGTGAAAACCTCGGCATGGTCCTTCGCAAGTCTGCCGACGGTTGCCGCGACTCGCAACACATAGGCATCACGCGGGGACGTTGGGTCTCTTCCGGTGAAATCGGTGATTCGCTTAAGCCGATAGCGCACGGTATTTGGGTGAACAAACAGTGCTCGCGCGCACGCCTCGATGGCGCCCCCGGAATCTAAGTAGGCATCGAGAGTCTCGGTGAGCGCGGGGCCGGCATCGGCGAGCGGACGCATCACTTCGGTGTTGAGCGCCGCGATGGCGGTTTTGTCGCCCAGGAGCGCTCGTTCGGGCAGCAGCTCGCGGGATGACACCGGGCGCGGCGCACCGCGCCAGCCCGACACCGCGTCCATGGCCGAGAGCGCCTCGACGGCACTGGTGTGTGATGCGCTGAGAGTCCCCGCGGTGGGGCCCACCACCACCGGGCCATCGGAGAAGACCTTGATGAGGTCGGCCAGGAACTTGTCGTGGCCGGTGATCGACCCCGACACGATGGTGAGCAGCCTCGTGCCCTGGATGACGGCAAGTGCTCCGCGTCCGTGGCGCTGAGCCACCTCATGCACCAATGTTGTTGCGGTGGCGATGGTTTCCGGCTTCGGGGTGCCGACGACGACCGTCGCCGGCGCGGTGGTGTCCCAGTTCAGGGCCGCCGCCCGCGACAGCATGTCCGGTCCGGTGTCGCCGCGCACGACCGCGTCCACCACCGTCGCCTCCAGCCGTGAGTCCCAGGCCCCGCGGGCTTCGGCGGCCTCCGCGTAGGCGCTGGCGGCCCCGAACGCCAGGTCGCGGCTGTAGCGCAGGATGCCCTCGGTGAGCGTCACCAGCTGTTCGTCATTGCGGGCGAGCAGGGGCAGCACTTCTTCGAAGAACTCCATGGCGGTGCGCACCATGTCGACGGAGTGGCGCAGCGCGATGCGTTTGGCCAGGTCCTGCGGCACCACCTCGAAGGCCTGCATGGTGAAGCCGACCGTGCCCTCGGGGTCGCGTATCCACTCGGTGAAGTTGTTGATCGCCGTCTGGACCACCAGGGCGACGCTGGAGCGCTGCGAGGCCTCCAGGTCGGTGAAGAACGGCAGCCGGTCCTCCATGACGTGCACGGCCTCGGTAGACAGCCGTCCGGAGTACTGCTTGATCCGGTGCAGGAGTGCCTCGGGCACCTCGGCCTTCTCGCGGGGCTGACGGGCCGCGCGAAACCCGCGAGGAGCGGTGGCCGGGTTGTCGGTCATCCCTAAAAACTACACCTGTTTTTTGGCGTGAGCAGACACTTATTGCACGCGCGACCTGCGATTTGGGTGCAACAAGTGCCTGCTTGGCAGGAAGCCGGTTAGGCGCTGCCGGTGTCCTTGAAGGAGACGTCGGCGGCCAACACATCATCGATCCGGTACTGGGCGGCCGCCCTGATCACCACATCTCTGTCGATGGCACCGTCGTCGGCCAGCGCTTCGAGCACCGCGACGACAACCGATTCGGCGTCGGTGTTGAAGTGCCGACGTGCGGCGGGCCGGGTGTCGGACAGGCCGAAACCGTCGGCACCCAATGTCCGGTAGGTCCCGGGCACCCACGGCCGGATCTGCTCGGGTACCGCCCGCATCCAGTCCGACACCGCCACCTTCGGCCCCGGCGCGCCGGCGAGTGCCTTCGCGACGAACGGCGTCGCCTTGGGCTGGTCGGGATGACGCAACGCGTGCTGCTCGATGGCGATGCCCTCGCGGTTGAGCTCGCCCCAGGACGTCACCGACCACACATCGGCCGCCACATCCCACGTCTCGGCCAGCAGGTCCGCCGCGCGCAGCGCATCGGGCAGCGATACCCCGGACGCCAGGATCTGGGCCTGATGCTTGCGCGCCTCGGGAGCCGCCCGGAACTTGTAGATACCGCGCAAGATGCCCTCGGCGTCGACGTTTTCCGGCTCGGCCGGCTGCACGTAAGGCTCGTTGTACAGCGTGATGTAGAAGTACACGTTCTCGCTGTTCTCGCCGTACATGCGCTGCAGGCCGTGCTCGACGATGTGCGCGATCTCGTACGCAAAGGCTGGGTCATAAGCAACCACAGCGGGATTGGTGCTCGCCAACAGCAGCGAGTGCCCGTCGGCATGCTGCAGACCTTCGCCCGTCAGCGTGGTGCGGCCAGCCGTAGCGCCTAGGACGAACCCGCGCGCCATCTGGTCGGCGGCGGCCCACAGGCCATCGCCGGTGCGCTGGAAGCCGAACATCGAATAGAAGATGTACAGCGGGATCATCGGCTCGTCGTGCGTGGAGTACGCGGTGCCCACGGCGGTGAACGTGGCGGTGGATCCGGCCTCGTTGATGCCCTCGTGCAGAATTTGCCCTTGCTGACTCTCTTTGTAGGCCAGCATCAATTCGGCATCCACCGAGGTGTACAGCTGGCCGTTGCGGTTGTAGATCTTCAGCGACGGGAACCACGAGTCCATGCCGAATGTGCGCGCCTCGTCGGGGATAATCGGAACGATTCGGTTGCCAATGTTCTTGTCGCGCAACAGTTCCTTGAAAGTGCGCACCAATGCCATGGTGGTGGCGACTTCCTGCTTGCCTGAGCCCTTCTTCACCGAGGCATAGGTCTCTGAGCTCGGCAGCGTCAGCGGGCGTGACTTGGTGCGACGCGACGGCAGGAATCCGCCCAGGGAGCGGCGCCGGTCCAGCATGTAGCGGATCTCGCGCGCCTCCGGGCCGGGGTGGTAGTACGGCGGCAGGTAGGGGTTCTCTTCGAGCTGCGCATCCGACACCGGAATGCGCTCGCGATCACGGAAGTCCTTGAGGTCCTGCAGCGTCAGCTTCTTCATTTGGTGCGTGGCATTGCGGCCCTCGAAGTGCTTGCCCAGGGTGTAGCCCTTGATGGTCTTGGCCAGGATGACTGTGGGCTGGCCCTTGTGTTCGGTGGCAGCCCGGTAGGCGGCATACACCTTGCGGTAGTCGTGGCCGCCGCGCTTGAGGTTCCAGACCTGGTCGTCGGTAAGGTTTTTCACCAATTCCCTGGTGCGCGGATCGCGCCCGAAGAAATGCTCGCGGACGTACGCGCCGTCATTGGCCTTGTAGGTCTGGTAGTCGCCGTCGGGCGTCGTGTTCATCAGGTTCACCAGAGCGCCGTCACGATCGGCATGCAACAGGGCGTCCCATTCGCGGCCCCACACCACCTTGATGACGTTCCAGCCGGCGCCGCGGAAGAAGGACTCCAGCTCCTGGATGATCTTGCCGTTACCGCGTACCGGGCCGTCGAGACGCTGCAGGTTGCAGTTGACGACGAAGGTCAGGTTGTCCAGACCCTCGGTCGCGGCGATATGTGCCAGGCCGCGCGACTCGGGCTCGTCCATCTCGCCGTCGCCGAGGAATGCCCACACCCGCTGATCGGAGGTGTCCTTGATGCCGCGGTCGCGCAGGTAGTGGTTGAACCGCGCCTGCATGATCGCGTTCATCGGCCCCAGGCCCATGGAAACCGTTGGGAACTGCCAGAAATCGGGCATGAGCCGCGGGTGCGGGTAGGAAGGCAGGCCGCCGCCGGGGTGGCTCTTTTCCTGGCGGAACCCGTCGAGCTGATCGGTGGTCAGCCGGCCTTCGAGGAAGGCACGGGCATAGATGCCGGGGGAGGCGTGGCCCTGGATGAACACCTGATCGCCGCCGCCTGGGTGGGCGCTGCCGCGGAAGAAGTGGTTGAAACCGACCTCGTAGAGGGCCGCCGAGGACGCGTACGTCGAAATGTGGCCACCCACACCGACCCCTGGCCGCTGTGCGCGGTGCACCATGATCGCGGCGTTCCAGCGGATCCACGCGCGGAAACGACGCTCGGTGTCCTCGTCGCCGGGGAACCACGGCTCGTTCTCGGTGGCGATGGTGTTGACGTAGTCGGTGGACGTCAGCGCGGGGATCGCGACACGGCCGGCATTCGCTCGCTCCAGCAGCCGCAGCATCAGGTACCGGGCTCGTGCCGGACCCGACCGGGCCAGCAGGCCGTCGAATGATTCGAGCCACTCGCCCGTCTCATCGGGGTCGATATCGGGCAGATACGACGCGACGCCTTCGCGGATCACCCGGACACGTCCTGGATTCTCGGATGGACTTGGTGCGCTTGAATTTCCGGCCAGATCCTGGCGGGCGAACTCGGTGGTCAACGTTCTGCTCCTTGAGGGGTGGGGGGTGCAGATCACAGTCCCGTGTGCGGGGCACCTCTCATCGTGCCGCAAGTCACTTGCTACTAGCGAGTCTGTTCCAGTCACCAGGCCTATAGCGGTGTCAGCGAGTACCGTCATGACATGCGAATCGCGGCGCTCGTGATGGCCTTTGCGGCCATCGGAGCTGCGGTCTTGGCGGGCTGCACCGTGACCACGGGCGGGCAGGCTTCGGCGCCCAGCGAGTCGGTGTCGGAGTACCGCACGTACGTCTCACAATCCATCGAGACGTCGAAGTCGCAGGAGTCCAAGCGTCAGGAGACCTCACGTGCGCAGGCGATGGCCGATGCGTGCGAGACGTTCGCGATGACCTCGAACGCGGCCGTCAACGCGGGTAATGACTTGATCGCCATCATGAACAACGAGGGCGGTTACGGGTCGGCGGCGGAGAACAAGGTGGGGCCCGTGATCAACGCGCTCAACACCAGCGCCGGACAAATCGACTCCGTCAAGACGCAGGCTCAGACGGACGAGCTACGCGACGCACTGAGCCAGTACGTTCAACAGTCCCAGAAGCTGGCAGGTGCGTTCGACAACCGGCTGAGCGGCAGCAGTCTCAACTCCGTGGTTCGCGCATTTAACGACGCGAGAGAGCACGCGGGGACGCTCTGTGAACCGCTCCTACAGACGAAAGGCAGATAGCGGCTGACAGGGATTGCCATTGGCATGCGACGATGTGAACATTCATCCCACGTGCGCGAGTACGCACTTGTTGACTAAGGAGGGGCCGAACGGTGGTCGCGGCGGCTGACGCCTCGGACTATGCCCGCAAGTTGGGCATCCAGCGCAACCAGCTCGTGCAGGAGCTGGGCTGGGATGAGGACACGGATGATGACATCCGGGCTGACATCGAAGACGCGTGCGGTTCGGAGCTCCTTGTTGAGGACTCCGACGATGTCGTAGATGTGGTCCTGTTGTGGTGGCGCGATGACGACGGCGACCTGGTCGACGCGTTGATGGACGCCATCACTCCATTGGCCGAGGACGGCGTGATCTGGGTGTTGACGCCCAAGACCGGCAAGCCCGGTCATGTGCAGCCCTCGGAGATCGCGGAATCGGCGCCGACGGCGGGTCTGGTGCAGACCTCCTCGGTCAACCTGGGGGACTGGAGCGCGACGCGCCTGGTGCAGCCCAAGTCGTCTCGTGGAGGTAGACGCTGATGCTGCCTGTGGGCACCGTCGCACCCGATTTCACCCTTCGTAACCAAAACAACCAGCCCGTCAGCCTGAGCGACTTTCGCGGCAAGAAGGCTGTGCTGCTGGTGTTCTTCCCGCTGGCATTCACCGGGGTCTGCCAGGGCGAGCTAGATCATGTGCGCGACCACATCGGCGACTTTGAGAACGACAACGTGCAGATCATTGCGCTCTCGGTGAGTGCCGGGCCCATCCACAAGATTTGGTCGAGCTACAGCGGGTTCACCTTCCCGATCCTGTCCGACTTCTGGCCACACGGAGCTGTCGCCGAGGCGTATGGGGTGCTTAACGAGAAGGCCGGGTATCCGAACCGCGGCACGTTCGTGGTGGACGTCGACGGAATCATCCGATTCGCCGAGATGCTGGATCCCGGGCAGGCCCGTGACCAGGGCGGTTGGGTAGAAGCGCTGGCCGCGCTAGATTCGTGAGCTGATTCCCACGTCGGCGACGACGTGAACCGGGCGTGTAGCTCAGTGGTAGAGCTCTGGTTTTACACACCAGCGGTCGGGGGTTCGAAACCCTCCGCGCCCACCAAGAAATGCAGGTCAGACGGCATGAATTTCGCCGTTCAGCATTTTCAACATGTCTTTCACCAATAACGTGGTGAGATGGCCTCGATCAGGAGCACCGCACGCCGGGACGGGATGCCCGTCCACCGGGTGTACTTCCGGCACCAGGCACAGCAGACCTGACTGATATTTGAGGACCTCGCCATGGCTCAGGTGCTCAAGGAGTCCATCGACAAGCTGGGCGTCGACCGAGCGCTGCAGCCGCACCGCATCGACCGTGCACCCAAGGATTTCGCTGAGCTGACCGTGCACGGGTGAAGCTCTACGCCGAGAAGGGGGAGCGGCTGATCGAGTGCCCTCGGTATCGGAGCGCGCCGAGGACAGTACAGCTAGCTCTCAGCGGCCGTAGGCGTCGAAAACAGCGCGGAGACGCGTCAACGCATCCTCTTTTTCGCCGTCCTCTTCGTACCAGCCGTTGGCGACCTGCTCGGCGATTACGGCCTCGGGGGTGAACACCTTCCCGAACAGACAGTCGCCCACCGCGTAGTCGAAGCCGACGTCGTGGCTAAAACCGGTGCCCGTCAACAGGTTGATGCCGTTCTTTTCGCAGTAGGCGATCAGGCCCGCGGCGATATGCCAGATGGTGCCATCAAACCAGAAGACACCGCTGGCGTGCGGGAGGGTGTTCCCGGTGGCTGTCTCGGTCAGGTTGAGGAACTCGTAGTTCTCGGGCTGGTTGGCGACCAGTGCCACCAACTCGTCGGGCAAACCCTGGAAGATTTCGGACTGACCGGCGTAATCGCTGTCGTAGAAGTTCAGCGTGCTCTCGTGCTCGTAGGTCAGCAGCAGGACCTTGCCGTCGTCGGCGAAGAACCACCCCGACGACTGGCCGCCGCCGTCGTTCCACGCATATCGCGTGCCGCCCGGAACGTCAACCGACTCGATGTCGTTCCACTGGTCGATGATCGACGCTCGGCGACGAACCTCTTCGATCGGGGTCCGCTGCAAGTCCTCCCACGCACTCATGGGCGAATCCTGTCACACGCCTGCTGCGCACCACGACGTCCACTGAGTGAAATCAAATTCCGCAGCAGCGCATCGTGATTCGAACGTTTTGATAGGCGACGCGGAGTCTGCGCTACGTGGTGTGCGGTCGGGGGTTCGAAACCCTTGGCGCCCAACAAGATTGGTTGCCTCCCTCAGTCCAGGTTGGAGAGGGCCGTGCGGGCAGCTTCTAGTTCGGCTTCGAGTGCGGCGACCCTGGCGGCCTGCTGGGAGCGCGCCTCTTCGATGATTTCGTCGATCGGGGTGGAGAGGTCCGCATGCAGTTCCTTGGCTGCCCGGGAGACTGCTGCGGCCGCGACCGTGACGTTTCGGGCCAGGAAAGTGGCGCCCTGCTTTAGCTCCGCGCGCCATTCACCATCGGCGGTACCGATGACAGTGAGAGTCAGCTCGACGGTCTTGGCTTTCTTGCTGGCCGCCTTCTTGGCTGGAGCCTTTTGGGGCTGCTCCTCGGCAGAGCGCTCAGTCGCCGCTGCGTCAGGAACCACGACGTCAAGAGCATCGGTGTCGGTGGACGGGGCTTCAGTTACGAGTGTGTCTACAGTCATCGGTGCAGCGATCTCCTTCTGAATCTTCGCCCGCGGTGAGCGGGCCGGTGTTGAACTCATTAGAACATATGTTCTATACCCGGCCAAGCCGGCACCCACAGGTACGAGTTAGCAGGCAAACGTCTCGGCGTCACCTTCTAGCAACCTTTCAGGCTTGCAAAGCTTCCGTCATTTCTGCCTCGTTGCCGGTGGCGACGACCTTTGGTGCAGATCCGGGGCGCCCACGCGACCCGACTGTGGCCGACCGTTGCCGATTGCTGGCTGAAACGTCGTTCGGTATCTAGTTCAATTAGTTTCCTGAAGTCACTGAGGCGTCTCTTCGTACTACTCGGGGTCACTCTAGAAGATTCGCGATCGTGGCCACAGCAATCTATGACGACACGGTCTCGGTGTTGACAAGAGATGGTCTCGCCCGTACATTCTCCGTCATTGCCAGATTGTGGATTCCTCCACTACAGCGCGATAAATGATATTGCCTCGGGGGATGATGTCAACCGGGCGCCCGGTCCATTTGAGCCCGCGGCGTGAGGGGTTACGGGTAGAGGGGTTTGGTTTTCATGAAGTTGCCAGAAATAGCTGGTCGAAGCTGCGTGGCTGGTTTCGCAACATCATCGATGATTGCGGCAGGGATCTTGGTTGGTGCGTCGGGGGCGGTCGCGGATCCGCAGGCAATGCCGGACCAGTACCAGCAGTTCGTGACCGATGATGGGTGGACCGTCGGGTTGACGCTCACCAATGAGGTGATCGATCACATCGACAACATCGCCGGCGCGAGCAACTCTTGGCAGGCGCGTGTCTCGTACCGTGCGGAAGCCACGATCACGGGTGCAGGTGCGGCCGTGGTGCAGGATGCGCAGTTGGAAACGGGGTACTTCGTAGGTTGCCGCACCGACTCCTCGTCGGGGGTGGAGTTGGGCGGCGACCTCGGCCTCACCTTGAGCCAGCAGGTCAATGGTCAGGCGTATGGCGGCGGCTACGGACAAGGTAGTCAGAGCGGTGGCGGTGGCGGTGGTTTCGGCGGTGTCTCCGGCGGAGGCTCACTTGGAGCGCAGGAGCACATCGGCGGCTACATGCGTGTGCTGCTCAAGCCCGGTGGCTTGGCCCAGCTGCCGATGGATCGCATCAACTTCCGGAACATGAAGGCCGTCTCTCAGGTGCGTAACCAGAACGTCGAGGCCGACGGTTGCGGTGGTCAGGTGAAGATTCAGTGATTCGCTACGTTCCGGATTCGCACCGAGAACGGCAACGATACCCAGACCATCTATGGCGAACCCAAGGACCTGTAGTCCTGCTGACGGCGGACGATTCTGTCTGGGCAAGGGCCGCCTGGTGATTTGCAAGGTAACTGAGAATCAATACATTGCAGATAGAGAGCTAATAATAAGTTCTCTATCTCGGACCGTTGGTACGGGAGGGCGAGCGAGATGAAGTCGGCGATTAACAGAGGGCTCAAAGGGGTAATGACCGCTAGTAGCTCATGTTTGAGCCTGCGATTTCGGGCGTGCAAACCCGGCAGTTTCTTCGCGCTCACTGCTGTGCTGATATATACACTGGCGATCTTGATTGGTGCTCCGACGCGGGCCATGGCCGACCCCAACGGGCCGCCCGCGCCACCTCCGAAGCCCTTGCCGGCTCAGGTGGTGCAGCCCGATGACTTGCCGCGTATCGCGCCGATCGGCGGCGCCCAGGTCAAGACCAACACTCCCTTAGGCCTCGGACCGGGAATCGGCCGACCGCTGGCTGCCGGGCGCGAGCGTTCCAATGCCACGATCTCGCCCACACCCACGGATGGCACACATCTTCCGACGGCCATAGCCGGCAAGACTGTCGTGCTGCACTTGCCGCAGGAGCGTGATTTGTCGGCCGCGCAGTGGGGTGACGGCGGGTCAGCGACCTTCACCTCGCGCGACACGGACTACCGGATATCGCCCTTCGCTGGGGGCGGGGCCGACATAAACATCATGCGGCGCACCATCTTTACCCCTGAAAACTTCACGTTCGGGTTGAGAGTCCCGGAAGGTACGCATGTGCGACAGGGCGCCAACGTGGTGCTCGTCGAGACGGATGCGGCGCCGGGCCGTCCTGCCGTTCCGATCGCGACGTTGTCGGTGCCGGTTGCGCGAGACGCCAAAGGTGCACCGGTGCAGGTGACCCCGGTGATTCACGGTGACTACGTGTATCAGCAGTCCAACCTGGCATTGGAGCTCGGGCCGGCTGACATCTTCGCCTTCCCGGTGACCATCACTTTGGCCTATCGGGCGTCGTCGACCGCAGCGAGTGGACAGCTCGCCAGCGATTGGGAGGGGCTGCCCGAAGGTGGTGGCCCGGCCGAGGCTCAGAAGGCTGCGCAAATCATCGGCGCGCCGGGCGATTACGTCTCCGACCCGAGCGGTGCGTACCGGCCTGCGGGTGTTGATCCGGTTCTGTACAGCCAACGGCACGCCGATCGGTGCCTATCCGGACCCAACGAGTTCCGTTCCGCCGATGGACGATCCGCTGAATTCTTGTCGTCCTGCCAGCGGCAGGCGATGTGCCTGGATGTCACTCCTTCTCAGACAACCGTCGATGTATGCAACAACCAGGCGTTCGCGAACATGTCGGTGCAGTGCACCGCCGTCTTCGGGCAGACAGGACCTGATTACGACGCATGCCTGGGTGTGGCCAACGGTCACTCGGCGTGGTCAAAGGAAAACCTATTGGGCGGATGGCTATGTCAGCCGGTCGCTCCGAACACCAACACAAGATTCTTGCCGTCGAACAACAACCGTTACTGCAGTTAAGCAGTCGAGAGGTGAAGCTGATGACGCCGATGAAGTTGCCGAAGCGCGGTGTGCCCGCTGGTCTGCGCCGGACGTTGGCCGTCGTTGCCATCAGTGCCGTCGCAGTGGCCGGTTGGCAGCTGAATGCCAACTCACTTTCGGAAATTGGTGTTATCGGGATTCCCGGTGCGACGGCGGAGCCTACGGGTCCTCCGGGGCCGACCGGGCCGGGCGGAATGGATGGAAGCCAGTTCCAGCCCCCGGGGTTGCCACCGCAGCAGCCTGATTACGGTGCGGGAAGTAACTTGCCGCCTCTCAATCAAGAGGGCGGCGCGTCGATTTACAACACAGGTACGCAGGGGGCTCCGCAACAAACTTCGGGGCAGCAGAGTCCGCGGCAAGGCAACCAGGACCAGCAGGCCCAGCACGGCACGCAGATTCCCGATTACCAGTCCGCAACGCCGTATACGCAGGGCCCGGGCAAGGCCAATCCGGATTTCCAAGCGCCGCAGCAGGGTAATCAGGGGCAACAGCCTCAGCAGGGGCAGCAGCCCAGTCAGCAGCAACAACCTAACCACCAGGATCAGCAGCAGGGCAACCAGAACAAGCAATGTGACACCAGTGTTGCAACTCCGGCCAACTTGCAACTGCTCGGGTTAGAGAGTCTTCCTCCACAAGTCAGAGATCTTGTGCAGCAAGCGGCAGGTATGTGGAAAAACACGGGAATGGCTAACATTTCGACTGACGGCAATGGTCAGCCGAGTGGCTCCGGTCAGAATGGAACTCCCGTGTCGGTAACTACTTTCGCCGACCAGTCAATTCCTTGGGCTGGCATGTATATGCCTTCGATCGACGGCTCCGCTCCGAGAATTGAATTGAATCTCTCCCGGCTATCGAATAATCCAGCAGGAGACGCTGCTTTCGTTGCACACGAGATCGGCCACGCACTCGGACTGCCGGATACCGCCGATGGCCAGATCATGGACCACAGCGGGGCTACCCGTGCACTTGATGTAACTGCAGCTGACCGCGACATGCTGGCGAATGTCCAAAGTGGTTGCGAGACTGGTCCGGCCAGTTATGGACCCGAGTATGGTTGCGGCTACGTGCAGTTTGCTTGTGACATAGGTCAAGATATCGGGAATACTGTTGTCGATGCCGCAAAATCGGCCGCGGATTTTGCCGCGGACTGGGGGAAATGCGCGCTTGAGGTTGGGACATTGGTAGTTCCCATGTTCAAGGTCTTAAAAATTGGGGCGTTGCTAACAAAGATGTTAAAGAGCTCCGAGAAAATGAAGGACGCCCAGAAGATGGTGGACGCGACCAAGGCATTTATGAAGCTGTTCGGTGATACAATGAGTAACAAGAATCTGAGTTGGATGGACAAAGCTAAGGAAGTTTTCAAGCTGGTCAAGATATTCATGTCAGACCACGATGGCGGCGAAGCTGTTGTGAAGTTATTCGGATCAATTACCGGTATTTCTTCGGCATTGGTGGCGTGCAAAATCATGACAGAATAGGTGGGCGAGGTACATGACAGAAATGAGGGGGAGGCACACAGCGGTTGTGGCCTGCTACGCGCTCCTTCTGGCTATCGTAATTGTTCCATCGATATTGAATCTCGATGCAGTTGGAGAGGTGTTTGTGCCTCGCCTGAGTGTTTCTTACTGTGTGACGACCGCGCGAGTGTTCGGGGATGTATTGATTACGGCGTTCTGTATGTCTTTGACGGTACTTTGGATCGCTTATGTTCGAAGCGTGAATGCTGCTACCAGGAAACGGTACCGTAATTTGATGAATCAAAAATTGTGGTGGAATCTGTTGACGATTTGGAATCTGCCCGGCGCTGGTGAGCTTCCGGCGCGGTATCATCGTATTCAGTGGCGACGAACCAGTGGCAATCGAGTATGGGTTCGCGTCTGCGTAGGAATTGCATCGTTAGTTTTGGGAAGTTTATCCGTCTTTTCATATTTCTTGTTGAAGAGGCTGTCGACCGATGAAGCAAGTTTTGGAGTATTGGGTGCAATAGAAACTCCTGTCTTGGTGGTCTTGTTCGCCTTTTACGTCGTCTCGCATCTTGTCCTCCTGGCATGGGTATGGGACGCGGTAGTACTATCGATTTCGCGTAACGGACCAGCTGCGCAGAGAGGCACGGGAACGAAATGACAAAATCGAATTATTCCCGGTCAATGAACAGAAACTTTGGTTTTCCAGGAGTGTTGTTGAGCAATTCAACTGCGGTTCGGTTTTCTTCTATTTTGCTATGTGCGGTCGGAGTGGCGACGTTAGCTGCATGCGACAGTGATCGCCCGTCAGTCAATTCATCCACCACTGCAACGACAGCTACAACCGAAGAAAGTATATGGGAGGGCGAGCAGCCACCTGTTCGCGCGAAAGTGGTTCGAACTGCACCAACTTATCCGACCGATCTTACTGACTTACGTAAGCTGGCTGGTTATGCCGACGCAATCTTTGTGGGAACTGTCAAATCAACGAACCCTGCTGATGAAGCCCACGGTACCCCATGGACGGTGGCTGACGTCGAAACGGTCTTGAACCTGAAAGGCGACAACGCCGGAACTGTGCGTATTTGGCAGCAAGGAGGAATACGTGAGCCGTCGGGCACGGTGGTGCTCGTCGGAGACGATGAATTACTCCTCAAAGACATCTCTTATGTCTTTGCGACTGTTCGAGGTGCAGAAAAACAGACGCTAATAGCTGTTTATGGAGATGTTCCGATCTCCGCCGATGATCTTGCAAGGCTGAGAGCCACCGGCGACATGTCGTCGGGAATGATTGGACGCCTGCGGGCGGCGGTGAGTAACCCCGTCGAATTTAGGCGATAGTCCTAAATCGCATTTGACGTATCTATGACTGATCAAGACGTTGCCTACTGGTGTGGACGTAAGGGGGATCGGTCATTGCCTAGAAGCGGTTGCAACTGCGCCAGAAGCACCGTGCCGACAGCTAGGCTGAGCCGGTGATTCGGGCAACTCGATCGATGCTGGCAGCGGTATGCGCGACGGTGATGCTGGCCTCGGGGTGTTCAACGATCATCGACGGCGACGCGATCGCCACGCCCGGCGAAGAGGGCAAGCGGATCTCCAATCCGAAGTGCAACTCGGTGACGGTGCCGCTCATGGAAGTGCCGCTGGACGACGACTTCGAGCCGCGGGTGGAGGTTCCGCAGCCTGAGGGGTGGGAGAGGGTCAAGCGGTTCGAGAGCGGCGTGGTGCGTATCTTCTTGGCGGGCAAGGATCTTGAGTCCAACGGGTTCGTCCCGAATGCCACGGTGGCAATCGCTAACCTAAGCGGGAAGGCTTCCAACGAAGAGGCCGCCTTCGCGGCCGAGCGCAGCGGGTTGGAGGCGTTTGGCGTCACCGACTTGGTCGAGGCTCCAAGCACCATCTGCGGCTACCCGTCGAACACCTTGACCTACAACATGGCGCTGGGCCCGGTCCCGTCGCACCGGGTGACCACCACCATCGTGGCGGTCAAGAACGGCAGCAAGATGTTCACGGTCGGTGTGTCCGTGCAGGCATTGGACGACACCGTCAGCGGCTTTGACACGGCGCGCGAAACGATTCTCGCCGGACTGCAGGTCAGTCCACCCGCTACAACCTGATATCTGTTGTCGGAGATGCCCATTGGGCGTCGATGACAGTAGTGTGCTCCGGCAATCGTGGCCGGTAGTCCTTGTCGGCTGCCATGCGTTCGGTGACGCTGGCGTGGATCCAGGAGCCGTCCGGGATGCGGCGACGGTGAAACGTCAGCAACGCCCAAAGCCAGCCGATCTTGTGGATCGTGCCCATCGCGTAAGTGGGCTCGACCGAGCAATACCGTTGGTATTTCCCGGTGTTGAGTAGCAGGCCGTGCTCGGCGGCGCCTTCCATGATCCATTTGAGCGCGATATCGGAGAGCCTGTCGTCATCGGGGTAGTCGCCGCCGATGTCGGAATGGATGCCGGTGAACCATGCCTCGTCGACCAGGCGTTGATCGCCGAGGGGCTTGATGAGGTACTCACGGTAGGGTCGGCGTTTCTCGTCGATGGACACCGCGTGCCGCCCGGCCAGGGCATTGGGAACACTTGGGGCGTAAGGCCATTGCATGCTGCGTTTGAAGATGCCAGGGGCGCTGACGGTATCCCACAGGCCCAGGTAGGCAACGGGTATGGCGACCTTGCCATCCTCGCGGCGTGCCAGGGTGCGCGCGAAGGAGTGCAGCTCATCCCAACGCTGTGGGTTCCAGTGCTTGCAGGATTGCGAATAGAGGCTGACTGCGTAGGGCACCAGGTTCTCCGAACCGGGCCGCAGCATCCCTACCGAGTTCAAAAGTCCGGCAAGGCCTCTGGCGCAGAAGGCGCCACGGCTGAATCCGAAGATGAAAATGCGGTCTCCGGGTTGCCATCGTTCGATCAGATACGTGTAGGCCTGGGCCAGCTTGGCGCGCAGGCCCACCCCGAATGCGATACCTAGTACGCGGGAAACGAATTGGCTCACCGGTGCGTAGGTGCCGATGGCGGGGTCGGTGCCGACGCCGGGGTCGTAGTAGGAAATTTGGCAGTCCGTCAGCTCATGAACAAGCATGTCGTAGCCGCGGACGACGTTCGTGTTCCCCGCGGCACGGATCTGATTGCCGGTGCCGTCGAAGCAGATGACGATGTTCTTGCCCATCGTCGGCCCGTGTTAGTCCTCGTCGTCCTGTCGGTCTTGACCGTATGGCCTTGGGTCCCAGGGCGAGGTGTGCGGCTCCTGGTAGGCGACGTGCTCGTCGTTCCACACGCCAATGACGGCAGGGGACACCTTGGGCAGCGGGCCGACGAGTTCGTTGCCGTTGTCGATGCTCACCAGGAATTCGGGGGTGAAGTGCTGATCCTCGTCTTCCTGATGATGCTGATTCGCTTGCCCGGGGGTCATCATGGTCGGTGGCTGGGCGATGCCCATGCCCGACATCGGGGAGGCTGTCGGCGCGGCGGACAGTCCCATGCCTGCACCTGCCGTGTACGAACCGGCGACGATCGGCCCGGCGAGCAGTGGGCTGAAATCGTCTTTTTTGTTCTTGTCTTTCTCGTCGTCCTTCGCAGCGGCGGGCTTGCCCCACCGGCCGATGCCGTAGGTGCCGGGGACAGAGCCCGTGTTGGGGCCGGTCGCTGTGGTGCTGCCACTCGAGGTGGGGGTGGTGCCGCGGGCCGCTCCGGCGGCCGCCGCTGCGGATGCGGGACCACCTGCGCCGGCTCCGGAACCACCACCGGCCGCACCCGCGGAAGCAGCCGCGGCGGCTGCACCACCCGCACCGCCGGCGGTTGCGGACTGGGCCGGGTCTGCCAATGCTGCCGCGGCTGCCGACCGCACCGCGGCTTCATCGATGGGCTTGAGCTTCTCGGGGTTGATGGGTTTCCCGGTGCCGAACTCTGATGAAGACGGCTGGACAGGTACCGCCGCCCCGCTGCCGAATTCTGCAGCGGGCGGCAGCAACGGAACCCCTTGGCTGGCCTGCTGGAAGACAGGAGCGTAGACGGTCCGCATGATCATGCGGGCCTCATCCTGCTTCTGCTGAGCCTGGGCTTGTGCGGCGAAATGCTCCTCAACCTGAGCTCGCGACGCCCCTCCTTCCAGCGGCGATACCTGGACGACCTCGGGCATGAGGCCCTTGACCTGGGCCATCCCCGTCTCCGCCTCGGCGGGTTTGGTGGCCATGAGCCCCATTCCCTCGTTGACCTTTTCGGCATGGCTCTTGTAGTCGCTGATGTTTGTCTTTGCCGCTTCAGCGGCGACGCCAGTCCAATTGGCGTTGATCGCGGCATCGAGCGTGCCTCTGAATGAGGTCAGTGCCGATTCAAACTTCCCCGCCAGCCCAGCCCACTGTCTGGCGACTTCGAGCGCGTCACTGGTGACGAACGCATCGGACGCAGCCTTGATGTCGGCATGAGACCACGAGGAGAAATCTTCCATCGGGATCGCAACGGATTCCGTGCCACCGTCAACGTTTGGGCCCAACGCCCGCTGAGCGCCGTAGATGACATCGCGTTCGTCGTTGCCCCTGTGCCATGGGTCAGTCATGGTCGCTCCTTCATATCGAGGTCAGACGTCTCTACTGATCGGACGATATGGTTGTCGATTCGGTTCCATGTTTTTCGAACTATTTTTGGGCTGCGGGTGGGACTCAGTAGGGGAAGTAGGGAAGCAAGGCTTCGATGTTGGCGCGGGCGGCGGCCAGGCAGTCAGGGTAGGGGGCGAAGCCGTTGTTTCCGTCGCTGACCATCACCCCATACAGGCCTGTGGTGGCCGCGACGTCGATGGCGCATCCGTCCGTGTGTGGGCGAGACGATACGTAGTAGCTGAGTGCCGTGCGTCCGTTGATTTCGAAGTCGCGGTAGTCCCAGTGGGTATCGTCCTTCTTGTCCATCTTAAGCGTGTAGTTGGACGCGTCGATGGTGAAGTAGTAACCGGTCCGTGACTTGTATTTGCAGCCGATGACCATTACTCCGTCGGTTCCCAGTGATTTCCGTTCCGGGGGGCGGGCGTCGAGTTGCTGTTCAGCGATGACGCTTGACGGGATCTCTGTGCACGGCTCCCAGGTGATGCGGGTGTGCCCACTCTTATTTGTCGGGAGGGGAGAGGTGGTCGGTGTGCCGACTACCGGTTCAGTACACGACAGGGTTGCAAGCCCCAGCATCGCGACAACCGTCGCGCGAAGTAAACACTTGGGGGCCAACCAGCGGTAGGTTCCGACGTTTCCTGCTGAATACATCGAGTCAGTACGGGAAGTAGGGAAGCAAGGCTTCGATGTTCGCGCGGGCGGCGGCCAGGCAGTCGGGGTACGGGGCGAAGTCGTTGATGCCCTCGCTGAGCAACACCCCGTAGAGGCCCGTGGTGGCCGCGACGTCGATGGCGCATCCGTCGGTCTTGGGGCGAGAGGATACGTAGTAGCTGAGTGCCTTGCGTCCGTTGATTTCGAGATCGCGGTAGTCCCAGTGGGTATCGTCCTTCTTGTCCATCTCGAGGGTGTAGTTGGACGCGTACGCTGAGATGTAGTAGCCGGTCCGTGCTCGATAGTTGCAGCGGATCACCATTACTCCGGTGCTTCCCAGTGATTTCCGTTCTGGTGGGCGGGAGTCGAGCTGCTGTTGTGTGATGACGCTGGAGGGGATCTCTGTGCACGGCTCCCACTCGATGCGGGTATGCCCACTCTCGTTCGTCGGGAGTGGCGAGGTAGTCGGTGTGCCGACTACCGGTTCAGCACACGACAGCGTCGCGAGCCCCAGCATCGCAACAACCGTCGCGCGAACCAGCATCAAGGATCTACTCAGCGGCCCTGAACGTTGACGGAACGGGCATTGCCGTGGTCCATGTCCTCGGTGCTCTTCCAGGATGCCCGGAAAAGTGTCTTCATCCCCTCCACGTACTCGATATGTGACTGGAAGGTGTTCTCGGCGCAGTTCTGGTCGCCTGCCGCCTTCCTCTGGAACGCGCGAGCGAGATCACGGCCCGAATCGAGGTGATCCTCGGCGAAACCGAGCTTGAACTGGCTTAGTTGCTTTGCATCGAAAACCAGATCCTGCAACGTGTCGATATACACGTCACACGCTTTCATGATCGCATCGAGCCCCTCACGATTCATGTGCAGGACGAGCTGGCCGTTGTCGGCGCTCTGGAGCAGCGGGTTGTTACCCATGGGACCCCCTCAGGTCATGGCCGGGTTTGGCCAGGTGAGATTCATCGTATGTGTGTAGGACGCGGGGCGTCCCAGTTCGGTTCCATCGACTTTGGCCCGAGTTTCCTGATCGGCTACTGCCTCCACCCCAGCGGGTCACTACGGAATCCGCTGTAGAAGTCGTCCTCTTCCAGGTCGAGCCGACGAGTCTGCGGGAGGAGTGGTGCGGTCGCGGACTTGGCTGGTGCGGGAGCGGCATTCGGTCCGCCCCGCGCTGGAGCGGCAAGCCTCGCTGCCTCAACTGCCTGATCCAGATTCCCGGTACGTAGTGCGTGCAGCACTGCGGGGTGTAGATGAGATGTGTCGGCCATAGCAGCTCTGCTCGTTTGTCCAGCCAGGAGGTGTCAGTCTGCTCAGCGTAGCTGCTGCTGGTGCCCCGTTCACTAGCGACCAGTATTGGCCGGCCAACCGGGAGTTGAAACGGAGCCCTTCTCAATGGGCGGCTCATTCGGGGTACAGGCACTGTCATCGAATCTTCCGTCTGCGGCCGTGATTGGCCCATACGAAGTCGCGTACCAGTCACTGAACACCGATACAGCTGGAGCTCGTTCAGGTCCGCGCTGGCCGGAGGGAGGGGGAGGTCCCACCCGATGGAACCTGAGCCTTACAGCCTGCGAGAACAGGCCAGGGGTTCCGTCTCCATCTCCGACATGAGTTGCACCAAGTGTGCAGACAACCGCTTCTGCGTTGTTTTTGCCTTGTTCAATCAGGCTGACGACCCAACGTGTGTGGTAGCCGCGGATGCTCATCCCACTCCCAAGGTAGTGATTACCAGTCCGGTCCGCGCCAGCGAATCCTGGATACGAACCGGCTGACCGCCCCCGATTATCACGGCTGACGTCGTTGGCTTCCACGAACGCGCGGATGAAAGTCCCGTCTGTGCTCATTAGATCTGCAGCGGATGTAGATGCCCAGTGCTCCGAGTAGTGGATGTTGCCGGGAATGAAATAGCCAGACGCAGTTGTCGTCATCGGGTACCCGCCTGTCGTTGTATCGCATCCGGACATGGATAGGCACAGCGCGACCGCTGCGGCTCGGCGCAATCTGAGGTTCATCGAGGCGCCTCTCCGGGGCTAACGGGGGCAGTCAGTCCACTAGTGCCAATAGCCTTGTCGTGCATGCCATTCTGATAGCCTTCACTCCATTCATTGCCAATTTGCAGTGAATTGTAGATACGCTCAAAATCCTGTGCATTCGCCTGGACCTTCTCCCAAACAAGCTGCCCCTTCGCGTCAACGAAATCTACTGGCACACCGTGGATCATCACGCCTCGGAAGCGTTCCGCTATTTCACGATTCGTTTCTAAGTAGCCTTGCGCAGTGCTGTACTCGACGACGCGGCTGTCGGTAAGATTGTTGAATTTCATGTCGGTGTCGTTGAGCATCCGAGTCCACTCGGAGTCAGACATCTTCCCAGGATCAGTGCCCGGTGGGTATCCGATGATGCTCTCTTTCATGTGATTGCCTAGGATATCGAGCGCTGGGCCAGCCCCTGGTAGCTTCCCGGCTACTTCGCCGAGGATGGATTTAGCGTCGTCGAAATACGCTGCCTTGTCGTTGTAGCTCCGAAGCGCATCCCAATTCTCGTTCGCCCGCAGGGCATTGAGTTGCTCATGGTTGGCTTCGGTCATCGCCTGGTTCAGTTGTCCCGCCGCACGCGCAAAGGCGGGGTCCCCTAGCTGGCCTGGTGGATGTTCGCCGTACTCATGCGCAAAGTGATTCTCCCAAGCGGCCACAGTTTGGTTGATCGCTTCGGCCGACGCGGGGTCAGAGTCGAGCACCTGCAGCATCTTCGCCAACTGCTCCGTGTTGGCGAAGGGTTGGAACGATGCGTTGTTGATGCCCTCCGTCGGCATGCCTACGAGATTGCCGAGAAATGGTGCGAGGCTCCCTGTCATGGTCTGCACAAGCCCCTTGTTGACCTGCCCGAGGGTGTCGTAGTGACCGTCGTCGCCAGGCACGCGCGCGGCGAGCAGATCGCCGTTTGTGCTCAGCAGGTGCCCGAGGGCGCTCGCCGATATTGCGGCGTTCCGCCCTTCGAATCCGGGCGCGCGAGCGCTGTCGTCCATCCAGCCGAACACCTTCTGAATCCCATCCTGCCCTTCGCCGAATCGGTGAGTTACGAGATCGACGAAGGCTTTGTTGCCGTCGAAATGGCCGTTGGTGGCTGCGTTCATTGCTCCTGATGCTTGCGGGTCGTTGGCCCCCTTCAGGAAATCGGTGACAGCTTGGTGGTCGCCACTGGCGCTGATCAGCATCCTGTTAAGAGTGCTGTTTTGGAGGTTCGGGTCTCCCATTCCGCCGGCTCGATTGAGCTCGTCGGGCGTACCAGCGTCAAGCGGATTCCACGGCTTCGAAAGATCAACTGGTGCAGCAATCTTGCTCGCCTGATTGAGTAGCGCTCGGTCAACGTCAGAGCCGCTAAGGCTGCGTGAATCACCGCGGTCGAGCATGTCGGTGAGTGCATTGAACTGATTCATTCGGTCGGTGAAGCCGACTTGCAGTTTGTTGGGTGGTTGACTGGTCAGCAGGTCCTGAATTCCTTGGGGGAGGGTTGCCATCCCGCCGTGGTCGCCGGTCCCGGTCTGCAGATTGGGATTCCCCAGCATGCGAAGGGCTGTGCCCATCTCGCCCTGTAGCCCAAGCTTTTTCATCGACTCGTTGACTTCGGACGCAGACATCCCGTCCATCCCGTGCATCAGAGAGCGCAGGTAGTCGTACTGACCTTGAGGCATCGTTGCGGGCTTGCCCTGGCTGAGCGCATCGAGCTGCTCCGGTGTCCACGATGACATTGCCGCGCGCACCCGAGCCTTCTGTTCGGGTGTCGCCGTGCCGTCCTCCACAGCTTTGAAGTCTTTGGCAGCTAGGTCACCGCCGGATAGGCCCGCCACCGGAGGCGCCGCGGCATCGATATCCGCCTTCGCCTTGTTGATGGCGTCCGCGGTATCTCGGTCGGTTTGCCCCAGCTGGTCAGCTTGTCCCTGTAGCTTGACTGTCTCGGTCCGGGCCTCCTCGGTTCGCTTTGCCTTCACCTCGTTCATGATTTGCTCGGCGGCTTCTTCCGATACGCCGATTACTACGAGTGCTTCCTTGCCCTTCGCGTAGTTCCACTTGTCGGTGACATTCCAGTCTTCATCGATGTCGAAGTCGTCGGATTCCAGCCCGCGACCATCTGCCTTCAGCGCCCAGATAAGCGGCTGCATCCGCGACCCGCCCTGCGAGTAGGCGGTCGCCAACGCGGTGTAGCCGTCGGCGATCCTGCGATCCTGCGCCAGTTCGTTGTCTGCACGGCCCTCGGCGGCGAGCTTCCCGAGGCCCTTCCATTCGAGGTCGTAGATCGTGTCGTGAACCTTGCCCGCGTGATGGCGCAATCTGTTCCCGGCCTCTTGGGTTGGATTCGCCAACGCGAACAGCGCGTGAGGGAAGGCCTCGTACACGACGCTCTTCTGCGGTCTACCAGTTGTCATTTCGTCCCCCGCTACCGTGCTGAGTTCAAGTCGCCCATGGATGACATCTGAGTGCCGGCCAACTCAGACAACGACTTGGTGTTTCCCCGTTCGGTGTCCTCGTACGAGTCGGCAGAACGATGCAGAAGCTGCCCCATCTCGTCATAACGGCCGGCTGCCACACTCAGTGAGCTGCGCATCGAATCGGCAGCTGGCTGAAGTGCTGCTGCTGTGGCGAAACCCTTGAGACCGTCGCTTGCTTCGTCTGAGGGTGGGACCCGTATGCCTTTGACCTCGGATGCTGTCGCGGACAGCTTGTCCCCACCACTTCGAACATTGGCCGGATTGACCTCCACGGAATCCCCTCACAACAAGACGTGCAATCAGCGTTACATAAGGGTCAGACTCCGCATGCCCCGATTCGGTTCCATCGAATTTCGGCCGATCTTGCGCTTGGGGGGTGGTTCGTCATCGCGGAAAGTAAGGCGCGAGGGCCTCAGCGTTCGTGCGGGCCGCGGTCAAACAGTCCGAGTATGGGGCGAAACTGTCGTCTCCCGTTCCGACCAGGACGCCGTACACCCCGGTGGACGCGGCGATGTTCAGTGCGCAGGAGTCGGCGTTCGGCTCTGGCTTGCCGTAGCCGAATAGGGCCCGGCGGCCACCAATCACGAGCTCCTGATATCCCCAGTAGTTGTCTGCCTTCCTCAGGTTGTCCAGCGTGTAGTTCGATGCGGCGATGGTCAGGTAGTAGTCCCCTCGCGAGTGGAGCTTGCAGAACACGTTCTCGATCTGACCATCCGTCTGGGTGTCGAGTCTGGGTGGACGTTCGTCGAGCTGCAGCTGTGCGATGACGCTTGCCGGGACGTCCTTGCACGGGTCGAAAGTGACATGCGGAAGGCCGGTCGGCGTCGTGGTCGTCGGTGTCGACGAGACCGCCAACGATCCGGCTGGTGCAGACGCTGGAGACCCCGATATCGGAGTCGCGCATCCTGCGACGGCCAACGCCACCGACATGACGGCTCGGTTCCACCTTGCACCGGGCATATCAGAGCGGGAAGTACGGGAGAAGGGCTTCGGTGTTCGTGCGCACCGCCGTCATGCAGTCGGGGTATGGATCGAACGAATGGTCCGCAGTACCAACAAGAACTCCGTACACCCCGGTCGTCGCGGACACGTTGATCGAGCAGTCGTCCGTCGACGGTTGCGGTGAGTCGATGGTGCTGATGGCCTTACGCCCACCGACCTCAATTTCCCGCAGATCCCACCCCTTGTTGGCCTTCTTGAGGGCCTCCAACGTGTGATTCGAGGCGGCAATCGTGAGGTAGTACTTGCCCTGTGAGCGGTACTTGCAGAACACCGTCTCGATCTCGCCGTCCGTCTGGCTGTCTGGTCGAGGTTTACTCAGCTTCAGATCCGCGATGACCTTGGCGGGTATGTCCTTGCACGGGTCGAAGGTGATGTGGACACGCCCCGCGGTGTTGGTCGGTATCGACGACATGGCCGCGGATCCAGAAATTGGGTTGGAACATCCCACGAGAACGAGCAGCAGCGACGCGAATGCGGCTATACGAGGCATCTAACACACCCTTCTGGATCAGCCGCATTTACTGCGGAAGTAGGGAGGAATGGTTCGGTGCACGCGAGATGATCCGAATCCGCATGCGAGCCAACTGTCTAGGCCTTGGTCAACTTCGCCGGAATGACTGCGGCGCTGCCAGGCTTGTTGCAGGGAAGGCTATTGGCGACCGTTCCGGTGAGGGTTGATGCGTCGAGGACGTACGTCAGGGTCGACTTCTCCGCCCCGTGACTGCACTCAAGTGGCGGCAGCTCGCGCGTTGCTTGCCACTTGTTGTCGATCAAGTGGAGGTCGGCCGTCCATCCCAGTGACGACGTCACGCGGCTGCACGCCGGGCCGCAGGGCTCGATCTGCCACGTCGACTTGTTGATCGTGCCGCCCTTGCGTGGCTCGCCGTCGATCGTGAGCTGCGTGCCGTCGGCCACGAACGTGTACGTCCCACCGAGTTCCGTCGTAGTCGGTTCAGATTGATGCGTGCATCCCGCCAGAATCAGCGCGATGGCGGCCAGCGCGACGAGTCTCATCACCCTCCCCACCGTCTGCGCACTCCGGTGTACCGCCAGCCCAACGCGGCCACGCCCCACGTGACGATGAACAGCGCCACGATCACGTAACCCATCGCTGCCAGATCAAGCCCGCCCACCGCAGCCAGCGGCCCGGTGGTGATGTCCAGCTTCTCGGTGAGAATCGAAATGATCTCCTGCACACCGATCAGCATCGCGACTGCCACCGACAGGCCGGTGACCACGAGGTTGTAGTAGATCTTGCGAGCCGGTTGTTGAAACGCCCAGTCGTAGGCGAAGTTCATCAGCGATCCGTCGAGCGAATCGAATAGCGACATCCCTGCGCTGAACAGGATGGGCAGCACCAGGATCGCGTACCAGGGCAGTCCGGTCACCGCGGCACCGCCGGCGATCACCAGCAGCGATATCTCGGTGACCGTGTCGAACCCCAGCCCGAACAGCAGCCCCACCGGATACATCTGCCACGGCTTGCGGATCGCCGTCATCAACGGCCCGAAAAGCCGGTTCAGCCCACCGCGATTGGACAGCTCGCGCTCCAGCGCCGCCTCGTCGACCTCGCCGCCGCGCATCCGCTGGGCAATCCGGTAGATCCCGATCAGTGACACCAGATTGAGCAGCCCGATGAGCAACAGGAACGTTCCCGACACCGCCGTCCCGAACACGCCCGTCCACTGCTGCAGCGACGATTGTTCATCGGAAACATTGGCCGCCAACGCCTTAACGCCGAGCGCCAGCAGGCCCACCATGATGAACACGATCGAGGAATGTCCTAGGGAGAACCAGAACCCCACCGACATCGGGCGTCGGCCGTCGGCGACCAGCTTGCGGGTGGTGTTATCAATGGCCGCAATGTGATCGGCGTCGAAGGCGTGCCGCATGCCCAGTGTGTACGCCGTCACCCCCAGTCCGACGCCGAAGACGCTTCCCTGCACGGTGAAATGCGCGGGGGCCACCAGAAAGAGCAGCATGCCCCATCCGAGGATGTGCAGCGCGGCCACCGCGACGCTCATTCCGATGACGCTGCGCCGCTGACCTACATCCAAACGACGCCACGCGGTGAGAATCGGCACGCCTGCGAGCCTAGACGACCTGCTTACCCAAGCGCTCGCGTAATCGCATGTCCCAGATGAGCACGGCATACGACAAGGCCCATAGCTGCGCCGGCACCAACCTGTCGGCCATCCGCAGCGCACTCAGCAGCGCATCGAAGCGACGTTGATCGCGTTGGGTCCACGACAGCTGCAGCAGCTCCCGGAACTTTGGTTCCAGAAACCCTTTGGTCGCAAATAGATTGAACCGTCCAGCTATGCGCAGGGGCCACGGCAGCATCGCGAATGACGCGACGCCGAGCAGGTGTTCGCGCACCGGCGGATCGACGCGCAGCTCATCGAGCGAGCGCTTCCAATAGTCATTGAAGGCATCCCGGTCCGGCGGCCACGCCTCCGGTCGCACCTGCAAGGTGGTCCCGATCCGCGCGGCGTCGCGATAGATCGCATCGGCCGTGTCGTCATCCAGCGGACCGTGCAGCGACTCGTGTGCCTGCACGTAGTACCGGTACAGGCACGCCGCCACCCACAACTGCATGCCCGGATCGAACGCGTTGTACTGCACCGGACTCTTGGGCCGTGAGCGCACCTGCCGGTGCACGGCGTCGATACCCCGCTTGATGACCTCGCGGTCGTGACGGTTGCCCATTGTTGCGACGGCCAGGAACGTGCCGGTGGTGCGCGCCCTTTTGAACGGATGTTTGTAGACGTTGCCGCTGTCGACGGGGCTCTCCAGCACTCCGTATCCGACACCGGGATGCGACAGCTGCATGATCACGTTGGAGGCAGGCAACAGCAGCGATGCCGTGTTGACCAGATCCACGAGCCTGGCAGGGGAGTGCTTCATTGCGCAGCAAATTCTATAAGGTATCGACGTGTCGCGTCGAGGATCCCGCGCCGCGGGTGTCGCCCTCGGTTACGTGTTGGACCGACGCTTCGGCGACCCGCGGCGGTTCCATCCGGTCGCCGGATTCGGGCAGGTCGCCGCGGCGTTAGAGACGTACACCTATCGCGACACCAGGGTTGCCGGCACCGCCCATTCCGCCGCGCTGATCACCGCCGTGACTGCCGCCGGCTGGGCGGTAGAACGCGCCGCACGACGTTCGTCGATCGCCACCATCGCGGTGACGGCCGCCGCGACCTGGGCCGCTCTCGGCGGGACGTCCCTGGTGCGGATCGGCGCCCGAATGTCGGAACATCTGCATGACAACGACATCGACGACGCCCGGGCGCTGCTGCCGTCCCTGTGCGGCCGAGACCCGAACATGCTCGACGCCGCCGGTATCGCCCGCGCCACCGTGGAATCCCTGGCGGAGAACACCTCCGATGCGCACACCGGCCCGCTGGTGTGGGTGGCGCTCGCTGGCGTCCCGGGACTTTTGGCCTACCGCGGCGCCAACACCCTGGACGCGATGATCGGCCACAAGTCGGCCAAGTACCTGCGATTCGGTTGGGCAGCGGCCCGTTTCGATGACCTGATGAACCTGATACCGGCCAGGATCACCGCAATGGCCACCGCAGCCGTTGCCCCGTTCCTGGGCGGCTCCACCGGCGCGGCACTGCGGGTGTGTCTCAGCGACGGGCACCGACACCCGAGCCCCAACGCCGGTGTCGCGGAAGCGGCCTTCGCGGGGGCCCTCGGTGTGCGTCTCGGCGGCCCGCTCCGATACCCGTACGGCGAGGAGATACGGCCGACCCTCGGGAGTGGCGTCGCCCCCAGAATCGGGGATGTGCAAGAGGCAGTTCGGCTTTCACGTGCCGTCCAGAACGTCACGGCCGCCGCCGCGGTGATCGCCGTGTTGCGTCAGCGCCGGCCGTAGCGGTCGGCCAACCGCTCCTCGGCGGTCTGCGGCGCCCCCGGCTTCACCGCTCTCGCCGTCGCGGCGAGCGCGCGGCGCTGTCTGATCTCGGAGAACACGAAGTACCCCAGCCCAATGGGCGCGAGAATCCCGAAGGCGATCCATTGGATGCCGTATGACAGGAACGGCCCGGCATCGAGCTGCGGCAGGGGGATGGCGCCCAAGCCTCCCGGCTGATCCTCCGCCAGTTGCAGATAGGGACCCGCCAGCGGAATCTTTACAAGCGTTGACACCTGGCCCGGCACGATCGAATACACCTGGTATTCACCGTTTTCCAGGAAGGGCGCCTTTTCGGACTGCTGCTCGGGCTCCCGAAGTCGTGCGTTGAGGGTCACCTGGCCCAATGGCGCCGCGGGTATCGGTGGCGCGCTGGTGCCCTGCTCGGGCCGCACATAGCCGCGGTTCACCAGAATCGCCGGACCACCGTCGACCTGGAACACGGTCAACGCCTCATAGGCCGGTTTGGCGTCCACCACCCGAAGGCGGGCCAGCACCTGGCGGTCCGGTAGATAGTGGCCGGTCGCCGTTACGCGCCGCCACTCGGAGTCCTCGGGCATCGAATGATCGGGCCGCAGCTCGCCTTTCAGCGGCACCGGATCGGCGTTTACCGAATACGCGATGCGGCTGTTTTCCCGCGAGGTTTTGGTGTTCTTGCCCAGTTGCCACGGCGCCAGCACCGTGAAACACAGGTACGCGAACGCTACGACCACGAGCGCCAGGGCGATCCACCCCGGGCGCAGCAGAAACGCGAGCCGTCGCATCAGGTGTTCTCGCGCTCCGCCAGGGTCTGGTCAACCCATTCGTGCAGACCGGGCATCGCCGCCTCGATGACGGACAACACGTCGACGAAATCGTCACGATTGCCGTAGTACGGGTCCTCGACATCCAGCGCGGCCCGGCTGGCCCGTGGATCGAAGGAACGCAGCAGCCGCACCCGCTCGGGGTCGGCTCCCAAATGCAGGAGCATTCGGGAGTGGTTGCGTGCCAAGGCGATAATGAGGTCGGCGCTCAGGTGGTCTTCGTCTACCTGCGCCGCGCGGTGCGCGGTCGGATAGCCGTGCTCGGCCAGCACGCTGACCGCGCGTTCGTCAGCGGGGTTCCCTGCGTGCCAGTCTCCGGTACCGGCGCTGGTGACTCGGACATGCTCGGCGAGACCTCGTTCGGTGAGCTGATGGGCCAGCATCTTTTCGGCGATGGGGGAGCGGCAGATGTTTCCGGTGCACACAAAGGTGACGTGCAGAAGGTCGGATGAGCCGCTTGCGCGAAGACCATCGGGTTCAGACATGCAGCTCCTCCCGCAGCTCCTGCGGGGTGCCCACCCGCCCGATGATCCAGCGCGAGAGGTCAGCGGAAATCACCGCATCATCACTGAAGTCCGTTGCTCCGTAACCCCAGTCGACGATCACGGTGCCGATCCCGTGCGCGGCCGCGCCTTCCACGTCGTGCACCCGGTCGCCGACCATCACCACACCCTCGGAGGGAACCTCGTCCAGTTGGGATAGCGCATGTTCGATCACCTCGGCCTTGCCGGATCGGACGCCATCGGGGCTCGCGCCGGCAATCACCTGGAAAAACTGGGCGAGCCCGAAATGCTCCAGGATGCGGCGCGCGATCGGCTCGGACTTGGACGTCGCCACCACCATCGGCACACCGGCCTCATGCAGACCAGCCAGCACCTCGTGGATGCCGTCGAACATCTCGTTGACGGCCCATCCGCGTTCGCCGTAGTCGGCGCGGTAGGCCGCGATCGCCTCATCGGCTCGATCGCCCAGCCCCATCGAGCCGAGCGTGATGTGCATGGGGGGTCCCACCACGCGCGACGCGATATCGCCGGTGGGTTCGGGAGCGCCAACCTGGCTGAGTGCATGGCGGAAACTGGAGACGATGCCGGGTGCCGAGTCGGTCAGGGTGCCATCGAGATCGAAGATCACCAGCATCGGGGGAGCCACCCCCCTACATTAGTGTCGAGACATGAATGGGCCGCGAAAGGGAGCGCGCTACCACGGCGACCAGGCGCTGACCCCCGGCGTTCTGGACTTCGCTGTGAACGTGCGCGCCGCCGCGCCGCCACCATGGCTGCGTGAACGGCTTGCCTCCCGCCTCGATGAGCTGGGCGCTTATCCGCTCCGCGCCGACGAGGATCGCGCGATGTCGGCGATCGCCGAACGTCACGGCCGCACCCCCGACGAGGTGCTCCTGCTGGCCGGAGCGGCGGAGGGCTTCGCGATGCTGCCCCGCCTGCATCCGCGGCGGGCCGCGGTGTTCGCTCCCGGTTTCACCGAACCCGAGGCGGTGCTCGCCGAGGCTGGTATCCCGATCGACCATGTGGTGCTGCCCCCGCCGTTCACGCTCGACGGCGTCGCGGTCGGGGAGGGCGCCGATCTGGTGGTTATCGGCAACCCCACCAATCCGACCTCCGTGCTGCACTGTCGCGAGGACCTGCTGGCGCTGCGCCGCCCCGGCAGAATCCTGGTGATCGACGAGGCGTTCATGGATGCCGTGCCCGGTGAGTCGGAGTCGTTGGCGTCACAGCGGCTGCCCGGTCTGGTGGTGCTGCGCAGCCTCACCAAAACTTGGGCGCTTGCGGGATTACGCGCGGGCTATGCTGTCGGCGACCCCGAGGTGCTACGGAGGCTTGCGCATGGTCGTGCGCATTGGCCCTTGGGCACACTGCAACTCGAGGCTCTCTGGGCGTGTAACAGCTCGGAGGCGGTGGTGCAGGCGGCGCAGGACACGCGGCGCCTCGTGCACACGCGACGGCAGCAGGCCGATGCGCTGCGTGGGTTGGGGTTGACGGTCACCGATGGCGCCGCGCCCTTCCTGTTGGTCGCGGTGCCCGATGCGGAGCTGATGCGGAAGCACTTGGCGGTCAAGAACATTGCGGTGCGTCGATGTGACACTTTTGTGGGCCTGGACGGCGACTATCTGCGGGTGGCGGTGCGGCCGGAGTGGCCGGAGCTGGTGGAAGCAATGAAGGAGGCTCTCTAGTGGGTGTGCGGCTCGCGGACATCATCGGCGTGCTCGACGCGGCCTACCCGCCGGCGCTGGCCGAATCATGGGACTCGGTGGGCCTGGTTTGTGGCGACCCCGACCAGCAGATCGACGCAGTGACCGTCGCCGTGGATGCGACCGCGGGTGTGGTCGACGAGATGGACAGCGCCGCGAGCGGCTCGCATCTGCTGCTGGCGCATCATCCGCTGCTGTTGCGCGGGGTGGACACGGTGGCGGCCAGCACCCCGAAAGGTGCCCTGATCCATCGCCTGATCCGTTCGGGCGGTGCACTTTTCACCGCGCACACCAACGCCGATTCGGCGAGCCCCGGCGTCTCCGATGCCCTCGCCGAGGCCCTGGGGCTGACGGTGACCTCGGTACTCGCCCCGCAATTCGCCGACTATGACAAATGGGTGGTATACGTGCCCTCGGAATCTCCGGCCTCGGTGGACGCGGTGCGCCGCGCAATGTTCGACGCCGGTGCCGGGCACATCGGGGACTACTCCGACTGTTCCTGGGGCGTCACCGGCGCCGGCCAGTTCCGACCGTTGGAAGGCTCCGATCCCACCATCGGCACGCACGGCGTCGTGGAGCAGGTCATCGAGGACAGGGTGGAAATGGTGGCGCCGTCCCGATTGCGGTGCGCGCTGTTCGCGGCGATCCATGCCGCCCATCCGTACGAGGAACCGGCCATCGATGTGCTGCCCATGGCGCCCGTCCCAGCCGGCACCGGCCTCGGCCGTGTCGGGGTGCTGCCGGAACCGGAATGCCTGCGCGACTTCGTATCCCGCATCGGTGCCGCGCTGCCCGACACCGTGTGGGGAACCCGAGCTGCGGGTGATCCGGACGCGCCGATCCAGACCGTCGCGGTCTGCGGTGGGGCGGGTGACTCACTATTGAGCGCAGCTATCGGATCGGGCGTGGATGTCTACGTCACCGCGGATTTGCGGCACCATCCCGCAGACGAACATCTTCGGGCAAGTAGCGTTGCCCTCGTGGACATCGCCCACTGGGCCAGCGAATTTCCGTGGTGCGCTCAGGCGGCGCGGGTGCTCGACACCGAATTCGGGGAGAAGTTGACAACCCGGATCTCACCCATACGCACCGACCCGTGGACAGTCTGTGTTTCAAAGGAAGGCAACCGCCCATGAAAGCCGCTGCGGCGCAACAACGTCTTTTGGTCGATCTAGCATCGGTCGATGCCGAATTGACGCGCATCGCGCATCGACGCGCGAATCCTCCGGAACGTGAGGAGCATGCCGAGCTGCAGGCGCAGCAGCGGACCATCCTCGATGAGGTGGGCGCGCTGGGTATCGCGTTGGAAGACCTGGATGTGCAGGTGGCGAAGGTGGATGCCGAGGTGACCGCCGTCCGCCAGCGGGAGGACCGTGACCGCTCCCTGCTGGCCTCGGGAAGCGTGAACCCGAAGGAACTCAACGATATTCAGCACGAGCTGGACACCCTCGAGCGCCGTCAGTCCAGCCTGGAGGATTCCGAGCTGGAGCTGATGGAGCGACGTGAAGAGCTCCAGGGGCAACAGAGCACGGTGCAGGCGAATGCCGACAAGATCGCCGAGCGGCTGGCGGAGATCGAACGAATTCAACGTGCGGTGGCCATCGACATCGATGCCGAGGAAAACCAGTCGCGGCAGCGCCGCGACGGCCTGTCGGCCTCCGTTGACGGACCATTGCTGGAAATGTATGAACGGCAACGTCGCTCGGGTGCGCCGGGGGCTGGACTGCTGCAGGGCAACAAGTGCGGCGCGTGCCGTATCGAATTGGATCGCGGTGAGCTGTCGCGGATCTCGGCGGCCGAGGCCGACGAGGTGCTGCGGTGCCCCGAGTGCAATGCCGTCCTGGTCCGCCTGTGAAGGTTCTCATCGAAGCCGATGGTGGTTCACGTGGTAACCCGGGATTAGCCGGGTACGGCGCGGTGGTGTTCGCCCCAGATCGCGAGACGGTCCTGGGGGAGACATGTGAGGCGATCGGTCATGCCACCAACAATGTGGCCGAATATCGCGGTCTGATAGCGGGGCTGGCGGAGGCGGCGCGCCTGGGGGCCACCGAGGTGAGCGTCCGGATGGATTCCAAGCTCGTCGTCGAGCAGATGTCCGGCAGGTGGAAGGTCAAACATCCCGACCTGATCACGCTGTACCGGCAGGCCGTCACCGCGGCCATGCAATTCGAGTCCGTGCAGTACTCGTGGATTCCACGGGAACGTAACAAGCATGCGGACCGACTGGCCAATCAAGCGATGGATCAGGCCTCCGGCAAAGCGCAGATTGAGCCCAAGGCGTCGAAGAAGCCTAAGGAACTCAAGGAGCCCAAGCCTGCCGACACCGCGCCGGGTTGGACGGGCGCGCGCGGCAAGCCCACCCGAATGCTGTTGCTGCGCCACGGACAGACGGAACTTTCGGTGCAACGTCGGTACTCCGGGCGCGGTAACCCGGAGCTGACCGAACTCGGGCGCGGGCAGGCGTCCCAGGCGGCGCGCTACCTGGCGAGCCGTGGCGGCATAGCGGCCGTGATCAGCTCGCCGCTGAGCCGTGCGAAAGCCACCGCCACCGCCGTGGCCGATGCCCTGAACGTTCCCCTCACCATCGATGACGATCTCATCGAAACCGACTTCGGTGCATGGGAAGGCTTGACGTTCTCCGAAGCTGCCGAACGCGACCCAGAACTGCACGCCCAATGGCTCAGCGACACCTCGGTGACACCGCCGGAAGGGGAGAGCTTCGATACCGTGCACCACAGAGTTCGACGCGCCCGCAACCGGATCATCGCCGAGCACGGTGGCGCAACGGTTTTGGTGGTCTCGCACGTCACGCCCATCAAGACGCTGCTGCGTCTGGCGCTCGACGCCGGGCCCAGCCTGCTCTACCGGCTGCACCTCGACTTGGCCTCGCTGAGCATCGCCGAGTTCTACTCGGACGGTCCGGCCTCGGTGCGACTGGTGAACGAGACGTCGTACCTGGCGTAGGCCCTATGCTGTCGCCATGGCCTCTCGCGACCACGGTGATCCGGGCGACGCACCCACCATTGCCCCAGCTCTGACGGCCGTCGCCAACCCTGTTCGGCCCTCGGCCGCCGAGGAGGCCCGCACCGTCGCCGCGTCGACGAACACCGCGACGCTGGCCACCCTGTCTGCCGATGGTGACCCGTGGGCCTCCCTGGTCACCTATGGACTGTTGGGCGGGTCGCCGGTGCTGTGTGTCTCGCGCATGGCCGAGCACGGCCGCAACCTGATACGCGATGCCAGGGCAAGCGTTTCCATCGTGGCACCCAACCCGCCGCTGGACCCGCTGGCCAATACTCGGATCACCCTCGCCGGGACGGTACGTCAGCCCGCTTCGGCGGAGCTGCCGGCGGCCCGCGAGGCCCATATCGCGGCCGTGCCCGCCGCGCGGTATTACATCGACTACAGCGACTTCTCTGTCTGGATCCTGGATGTCGAACGAGTCCGTTGGGTGGGCGGGTACGGCCGCATGGACTCGGCCACTGGCGCCGACTACGACTCTGCCGCACCCGATCTTGTCTCGCCGAAGTCCGCCGCGGCCGTCAATCATCTCAATGACGACCACGGGCAGGCGCTGCTTGCGATGGCACAACGGCTGGGCGGGTACCCCGATGCCACCGACGCTCGTTGTGAGGGCGCGGATCGGTACGGGCTGGATATCCGGGTGAGCACTCCGCGGGGTTGGTCCGTGACCCGCGTGGGTTACCTCGACCCCATTAGCTCGATTGACGAACTTCGCTCCGCCACAGTGCAACTGGCGAAGCTAGCGCAGGAACGGCCGTAACACACCCGCGTAGATAAGCACGACGGCCACCGGCACCATCAACGGGAGCCAGGACGATTCCTGCGCGGGAAGCGCGGTGGCCAGCAGTGCCGCGCACCCGAACACCAATGCGGGCATGATCACCTCGTATCTGGCGGCGATCACCTCCGACGGCCAGCGCAGCGGATAGACGGTGAGCAGATAAGCCGCGCCGGCCAGGCCGGCGAGCAGCGCCAGCACTGCGGGCGTATTGCCCAGCGCCAGCACGCCGATGGCCGACACCACCGCGAGCGTCGCGACCGCCCGATAACGGGAACCGACGAGAACCAGGGCCGCTATGTAAATCGCGACCGGCACACCATATTTCGCGGTGGCATCACACGAAGCCGCCACCATCAGCAGGCCGAGTGCGGCCGAGAGTGCTGCGCGCACGTTCACCGGCGTCGTCCCGATCGTGGGTGCCGCGGCATGAGATGCATGGCGTGATTGAGTCCGGCGTCCGCACTCCAGGCGATCACGTCGACACCTGTCACCGCGATATTGCGATACATCCTTGAGCGTTCCAAGCGCCACCAGCGGGCCACGATCGGGTCCAGCTCGCCACGAAAGGGCAAACGGTCGAGCACATCGACGACCACGACCGGGTGACCCCGTCGCCGAAGGTCGGTCAACGCGAGGCCGAAATCGGCATTCATGAGGGTGGAGAAGGCCACCACGATCGAGTTCGGTGGCATCGCCGCGCGCGGGGCAAGCGCGCTGGCGCTCTGCGAATGCCATTCTCCGGCATCGAGAATGGCGTCGAGCACACGGTAGAACTGATGGCGACCGATGTCAGGAGCGAGCCATCGCGGTGACGTGCCCAACACCACCACGCCCGCGCGGTCCCCGCGCTGCAACACCGACTGCACAAGCTGGGCGGCGCCGCGGGCAGATCGTTCGGTCGCAGTTGTCGCGGGCCCCGAGGGCTGGGGATAGGCGTCGATCAGAACGACGACGTCCGCGGCTCGATCGGTAAGCCGGTCGGTGACATGCAAGCGCCCGCGTCGCGCGCTGACTCGCCAATTGACCGTCCGCAGAGAGTCGCCCGGGACGTACTCGCGGACATCCGCGTACTCGACGCCCGGACCGTGATGCCTCGTCAGATGAGTGCCGATACGGTCGGGGAGGTCAGCGGGCGGCAGCACAACGTCCTGCGGGTCCGCGAGTGGATACACGCGCAACTCAGCGGCGGACAGCGTGACCGGGGCGCCGGCCCAGAACCCAGACGTCGAGACCGTGTGAACTTCGATCGGGATCTGGTAGCGGCCCCACCGTTCGGCGGTCACCTGCATCGTCACCTCGTTGGGCTCGGTGGTCGTGTCCGCCTGGATCTGCAGACCGTCGATGTGCCCGGCGCGCACCCGGTAGGCCGCTGCCGCCTCGGTCGATGAGACCGACACAGACAGCGTCACAGTCTCGGACTCCAAGCACCGCAACGGCTGTGGCACATCGGAGACCCACACCTGGGCGTCCGTGGGGCGGCTGGCCGCGCCGACGAGGACCCCGATGAACGGCGCGGCGAACAAGACCAGCTGCCACCGTCCGGCGATGATCGCGAGTGCCAGTGCGACGGCGGCGCAGGCTGCCAGCGCCACCGTCAACGGAGAAGCGTGCCAACGGATCATCCGGACGCTCGCGGTACCGGTAATCGATGCAACAGCTCGTCGACCACATGCGCGCCGGTGATGCGACGCACCCACATTTCGGGACGCAGGCTGATCCGGTGTGCCACCGCGGGCACCGCGAGCGCCTTGACATCCTCGGGGATCACAAAGTCACGTCCGAGCAGCATGGCGCGAGCCCGGGACATCTGCACCAGGTCGAGTTCGGCGCGTGGGCTGGCGCCCACCTCAACATGCGAGTGATTACGAGTGGCGGCCGCCAACGCGACGATGTAGCGCAGGACGTCCGCATGGACCGACACCTGCTCCACCGCCTCACGCATCAAGATGAGCTCTGCCGAATCGACCACTTGCGATACCGTCGGCGGTACTGATCCGCGATTCAGTCGACGCTGCAGCATCTCGATCTCCAGGTCCTCGGTGAGGTAACCCAACTCGAGTCGGACGGCGAATCGGTCCAGTTGGGCCTCCGGCAACGGATAGGTGCCCTCGTACTCGATCGGATTGTCCGTCGCCAGCACCACGAAAGGTGGTGGCAGTCGGCGAGTTTCGCCGTCGATGCTGACCTGGCCCTCGGCCATCGCTTCGAGTAATGCCGACTGGGTCTTGGGCGGGGTTCGGTTGATTTCGTCGGCCAGCAGCAGGTTCGTGAAGATGGGTCCGGCCCGGAATTCGAAACGCCCGGAGGACATGTCGTAGATCGTCGAGCCCAGCAAGTCCGCGGGCAGCAGGTCGGGGGTGAACTGCACCCGGGCGAAATTCAGACCTAGAGCGGCCGCGAACGACCGGGCGATCAACGTCTTTCCCAGGCCCGGCAGATCCTCGATGAGCACATGCCCGCGCGCGAGGATGGTCAGCAGAATCAGTTGCAGTGCATCGCGTTTGCCGACGACAACACGTCCGATCTCCGTCAGTACCGCATCGGCGCGCTCCGTCGCGGCGGAGACCGAAATCGTCGTCACATCTTCTCCAATCGTTCGAGTATCGACTGCAGTACCGCGCGGCCGGGTGCGGGTTCGGCTTGGTCCGCGAACGACGCACCATTGGGATCGACCCAAGGCCATAGCTCAGGACCGAACGTCATCCGTCCTGTCGCGGCTAGGGCAGCGGGGTCTTTGGACTGGTGTTGACCCATCGCTGTCGAGAAGTCCGCCGCGATCAGAGGACGAATGTGCCGATCCCAATCGCCTCGGGTCCGTTCGGCCCAACTCACCCTCGCCTCGGTACGAGCGAGCGACCGTTGCAATGTCTCGTCCGCAGAGAGGGTCGCGGCAGCCAAGGGCTTTGAGGCATGAGGGCGTCGCGCCTCTCGCCACAGCAGGTACAACGCGACAGCGACCACAGCTCCTGTTATCGGGAGGGCGAACGCGCGAGCTGGGCTGGCGGCCATGAGGGCCTCGGTCAATATCACCACCAGTAGCGAGCCCGCCACCAGCCATTTCATGGTCTGCTCCGAAGGTCGTCCAACACGGTCTGCAGGCACTGTGTGGCGGATTCACGATCGGTCTGGGTCATCTGATGTGGGCTGAACCGAGCTTCCGAGAACAACGCGACAAGCTGGGTGCCTGCGCGTGACTGCAGCGCGCCGAGATGGATCGCACGCTGTAAGACTTCCGACGGAGTGTCCGACGCGAGCGGTGCGGCATCCGGGGCTGTTGTCAGTCCCTGCTCCATGGCCGCGTAGCACGCGATGATCGATGCGCGGGGATCGCGACCGGGTTCGGCGACCTCGGCGAGGCCGAGTTCCACGAGGTGTGCGAGTGATCCGGATGTCGTCTCGGCGCTGTCAGCGGACTGCTCAGTGCTGCCGAGATCGACGTCTGGGGCACGGCGCTTGAGAACCAGCACTACGACGGCCATGCCGACCAAGACGGCACCGAGGATCAGCAGCGCGGTGTCGGGTTCGTTTTGTGCTTCCCGTTTCCCTGGGGACCGAGGCTCTGTGCGTTCGGGCTGCCTCGGTTCCGCGGTACCCCCGCCGGGCTCCCGCGCCGGACCTTCTCCCGTCGGCCTGGTCGCATAAAGCAAGGTCCACACCACACCGAGAAGGGCAAGCACGGTCGCGACGGCGATGATCACCTCACGCCGGGTCAGCCCCCGCAACCGTAGGTATGACGGGCCGTCAGACGATGGCGCCGGGCGGCGGTGCCGGCGGCGAAGGCTCAGCAGGATGAGAAGGGCCAGGACGCCGCACAGCAAGAGCTGCACGCCAAGTGAGCGAGACTCATCCGGACGCCGCAGCGGTGGCGGCACGGCGTTTGTCGCGGGCAGATAGCCGCGCAACGCGACGACGGACATCACGACGAGGATGATGAGCCCGGCCGCTCGAATGAGCGGCTTGTCGAGACCGTTCATGCCTCATCGTTGCATGACGGTGCGAATCAGACTCTAAATATCAACAAGGAGCCCTGGCAGATGGTCAGTAGACGGTGCGCTCCACCATGCGGATGTGATTCCCGGATGGATCGCGGAATGCGGAATCGACTCCGTAGGGCCGTGTTTCGGGCTTCTCGGTAAATTCGACGCCGCGCGCGGACATCTCCTCATAGGACTTCATGCAGTCGTCGGTGGTGAGAAACACCGTGCCCGCAAATCCCTTGGCGGCTAGGTCCAGTACCGACTGACGGGTCTGTTCGTCCATCACCGGTTCACCGGGTACCGCCATCAATACGATGTCTACGTCGTCCTGCCCGGGCGGGCCCACCGCCAGCCAGCGGAAATCGCCGAGCTCCGGCATGCTCACGTCCGAACGGACCTCGAAGCCAACCTTTTCCGTCCAGAATGCCAGGGCGGCCTCCTGGTCGTGGACCCACAATTGCACGCTGCCGATGTTCACCATGCGCTCACGCTAGAGCCGCGTGCGGGCATCCGTCTTCTCCATATGTGCTGTCTTCATATCGGGTCGGGTGCGCATCCGCAGGATGCACCCGGGCACGCGGGCATATGTGGACGCCGGTGGCATGCTGGCGCGATAGACAGTGGGCGACATGCCGAATATGCGGGTAAACGTCGACGTGAACGATCCAACGCTGCGCAGGCCAACCTCCACGCAGATATCGGCGACGGAGTGATCGGTGTACCGCAATAGTGCCGCGGCCCGCTCCAGACGCCGAGACTGCAGATATGCGTGCGGCGACTCTCCGAACGTCCGGCTGAACGTGCGACTGAAATGCGCGCGGGACAGTCCGGCAGCCATCGCCAGGTCGGTCACGGTGATGTCGTCGGCATACCGTGAATCCGCCAAGTCCTTGGCGCGCAGCAGATATCGCGCCGGCGGCGCCTGCGTCACGACAAGGAGCCCTCGGGGAACAGATTGGTGATGCAGAACGGGTGGCCGGCCGGGTCGATCAATACCCGCCACCCATCGGGGCGGGGCTGGGTACTTGCCTTGGTCGCACCGAGGGCGACGATGCGCGCCTCCTCGGCGTCAAGGTCCGATGCGGCCAGCTCGAGATGCAGCTGCTTGGGCACCTCGCCCTCCGGCCACTGCGGCGGGCGATGATCGGCCACCCGCTGGAAGGTCAGCAGGATGCCGGCACCCTTGAGGGCTGCCATGTCCGGACTCTCGAACAGGATCTCGAGATCGAGAACCTGCTGATAGAACCGGGCCAGCGCCGCCGGGTCTGCACAGTCGATGGACACCGCGCCCAATCGGGCCGTTGCTGTCATGGTGGTCCTTCCTGCCTCGTGTTCAGTGAGCTTGTCACGAACCCTTGCCGGTGTCGGATACCTTCGATATTATCGAACATAAGTTCGAATATCCAGGGGGTTGGAGATGGACGACATCGATGTCGATCTATCGGCGGAAGCGCTGGTTGCGTGTATCGCCGAGTGTGAACAGCGCAAGTCTGCTGCCGCGGCGGAGCAGGCTCATGCCGCTGTTCGGCTGGACCGCGTCCGCCGCGCGGAGGAGGCCGCCAACGGCGTGCCGCGGCGACGCCAGGGAATGGGAGTCGCTGCGGAAGTCGCGCTGGCGCGCCAGGATTCGCCCGCGCGGGGAAGTCGTCACCTTGGCTTCGCCAAGGCCCTCGTCAACGAAATGCCGCATACGCTCGCGGCCTTGGAGGGCGGCGCGCTAAACGAATGGCGCGCGACGATCCTGGTCCGTGAGACCGCCTATCTCGCGGTCGAAGACCGCCAGAAGATCGACGTCGAGATGTGCGCCGACCCTTCGCGGCTGCGTGGGTTGGGCGACGCGCGATTGACCGCCGACGTGAAGCGCCTCGCCTATCGGCTAGATGCCGAAGCGGTGGTGCGCCGCGCCCGCCGCGCCGAGAACGAACGCCGCGTATCGATTCGACCCGCGCCGGACACCATGACCTATCTGACCGCGCTGCTCCCGGTGAAACAGGGTGTGGCCGTCTATGCGGCCCTGAAACGTGCCGCCAACACGTCGATGGATTCCGTCCGCGGCCAAGGCCAGATCATGGCCGACACCTTGGTGGAGCGAGTCACCGGAGTATCGACCGCGGCGGCCGTCCCGGTCGGTGTGAACATCACCATCTCCGACGAAGCGCTGCTGGGCGGTGGCACCGAGCCGGCGATCGTCGCGGGTCATGGCCCGATCCCGGCCGCCGTGGCGCGCCGACTCGTCTCCGAGGCTATCGGCGCCGATGCGAAAATGTCGGCGCGACGACTCTATACACGTTGTGGGACAGGCGCATTAGTGGCGGTTGAATCGCGAAGTCGTCTGTTCCCCAAGGGGCTGGCGGAGCTGATTGATCTGCGTGACCAGACGTGTCGCATGCCGTACTGCGATGCGCCGATCCGTCACCACGACCATGCCTTGGGGCGCGCCAAGGGTGGCGCGACGTCCATGGCCAACGGACAGGGTCTGTGCGAGCGATGCAACTACTCCAAAGAAGCGCCGGGGTGGAAAGCGGAGCCGGTGTCCGGCGCGGATCGGCACACCATCGAGGTCACGACGCCGACGGGGGTGGTCTACCGTTCCACGGCACCACCCCTACCTGGGTAAGATGACCGCGCGGACGAGTTGGCCGGGCGACTGCGCGTCGTGGGAGTAATCCCGCGGCACGAGGAAAGTCCGGACTTCACAGAGCAGGGTGATTGCTAACGGCAATCCGAGGTGACTCGCGGGACAGTGCCACAGAAAACAAACCGCCGCCACCGGGTCTTTCGGGATTCGGCGGCGGTAAGGGTGAAACGGTGCGGTAAGAGCGCACCAGCGGACCGGGTGACCGGTTCGGCTCGGTAAACCCCACCCGAAGCAAGGCCAAAAGGCTGTGCGTGCACAGCTGCGGAAGCGTTCGAGGGCTGCTCGCCCGAGCTTCCGGGTAGGCCGCTCGAGGTACCCGGCGACGGTGTGCCCAGATGGATGGTCGTCGCCGCGTGGCCGGGGTAATGCCCAGGTCATGCGGAACAGGATCCGGCTTACAGGCCAACTCGCCCGCCTCGCCGTTACTCTGGGTCGGTGACGTTGAAGCGGTTGGTCGCCCGCGACCTCAGCTTCGACGGAATTCGGGCGGAATTCGCGCTACCCACCGAATTCGGTCCCGACGCGCTCCGCGACGCCGAAGGCGCCGTCGACAGCCATCATGGCGAGCGCCTCGACCGCACCGATCTGCCGCTCGTCACGATCGACCCGCCGGGCTCACGGGATCTGGATCAAGCCCTGCACCTGCAGCGCTCCGCCAATGGCTATGTGCTGCATTACGCCATCGCCGATGTCGCTGCGCAGATCGAACCGGGGAGTGCGTTGGACGTCGAGGCGCGCCAGCGCGGTGAGACCATCTACCTGCCCGACGGTTCGGTTCCGCTCCACCCGTTGGTGTTCTCGGAAGGCTCGGCGAGCTTGCTGCCCAACGAGATTCGCCCCGCCGCGCTGTGGCGCATCGAAACCGACGGCGACGCAAACCCGCTCAGCTGGACGGTTCAGCGTGCCCTGGTGAGATCTGTGCAGCAGCTGACCTATCGGGAAGCGCAGGACGCGGCGGACACCGGGAACTCTCATCCAGCGATTGCCGCGTTACCCGAATTTGGGCGCAAGAGAAGAGATCTGGCGCTGGCCAGGGGAGCCATCGAACTGAACCTCCCCGAGCAGGAAGTGGTGCGCGGCCCCAGTGGTGGATGGGAGCTCGCGATCGAGGCGCGCACCGAAACCGACGGCTGGAACGCCCAGGTATCCTTGCTTACCGGGATCTGCGCGGCGCAGATCATGCTCGACGGCGGCGTCGGCATGTTGCGCACCCTGCCACCCGCGGACGGCGACGTGCGCCGATGGATGCGGCGCACCGCCGACGCGCTGGGCCTGCCGTGGACCAACGAGACCCCGATCGGCGCACAGCTTGCCGCGCTGGACCCCGGCGCCACCACCACATTGGCGATGATGACGCAGGCCACCACGCTCCTGCGGGGCGCTTCCTATCTGGTTTTCGACGGAACTCGCCCGGACGATGAGGCCGCCCAGCACGCGGGTATCGCCGCCCCATACGCCCATGTGACGGCGCCGCTGCGCCGGCTGGGGGACCGCTTCGCCACCGAGGTCTGCCTGGCGCTGTGTGCAGGCGTGCCGGTGCCGCAGTGGGCGCGTGACGGTTTGGCCGACGCAAGATCGTCCCTGCTGAGGTCGAATACGTTGTCGAACAAGGTGGAACAGGCGTGTGTGGATCTCACAGAGGCCACCGTACTGGCGCCGCAGAAGGGCCAGACCTTCGATTCGGCGGTGCTGCGAGGCGCCGAGAAGAAGCGTGCCGCAGAGGTTTTCGTGACCGATCCGCCGATTCTGGCCCGCTGCGAAGGTGATCCACCGGAAGGTCAGCGCGCCAAACTCACCCTACGGGAAGCGGATCCGACTACCCGGACCGTGATTTTTGGCTTCCCTGCCGACGGCAGCTGATCACTTCTTGCGGCGCACGGCCGTACGGAGGGCCTTGAGCGTCGTCTCGATCTGATGGCGTGCAGCCTCGGCCGCATCATGTTCGCGCTGGTACAGCACCCCGTACGTGAAGGTGTCCGCACCGGCGGCGTGTGCCTCGACGGCCTGTGTCCCCAGATAGGTGCGGCTCACCACACTGTCCTGGTGCTCGCCCAGTAACTCCTGAATATCCCTGGCAGCCTGGGCAATTCGTTTGGCACCCGCAGCGCTGGCCACATAGCGCAGCCGCTTGGCGGACTTGCGGATACGGTGTAGCGCCTCGTCGCGGTATTCGCCCTCGGCCCGCGCCGCCGCCCGCGCCGCGCGGCGCACCTTGCGGTACGCGGCGTCAAGCGTGCCGCCCTCCTCCGCGTGATCAGCGTCCGATGCCGGACCGGCGGAACCCACCAGCGTGTCCAAGGCATCGAGCAGCCGGAAATACCGATGGCTACGCATCGCGGCCAGGGACCGCCGTAATCCGTCCTCGTACCGCAGATTGGCCGCGTCCACCAGCCGCTCGTGCACCGGGCCGCGAATCAGGCCGTCGGGGAGCTCGGTAAGCGCCGCGTCGTATCGCTGCGCCAATACCTCGGCATCCCGCGCCACCCCAAGGATGTTGGCCAGCAGGCGCAGCTCGTCGAGCGGTTCGGTGTTGGTGTCCAGCCCGAAGCGCTCGGGATTGGACTGCAACAGGCTGCGGATGCGCCGGATAGTGACGCGCATCTGGTGCACCGAATCGTCGGTGTCGACCCGGACGGCACGATCCCAGCCCTTCAGCTGCTCCAGCTGTTCGAGCAGCGCGCGCTGGATCGAGTCGGCGCCTTTGGGCCGTTCCCGCTTGGGGACGTCAAGAACCCGGGCCAGCTTGGAGCCGTGCCCGGCAACAGTCGCGCCGGCATCGAGCAGTCGCGCGCTGATCCGGTCGAACAGCGCCGTATCGACCTCACCGGAGCTGGACTCGGCAAGTTCGAGTTCCCATTCCCGCCACGCCAGCTCTCCCGCGGTGACGTGGTCATCGCAGAATTCCGCGAGCTCCTCCCCATCGGGTCCGATCAGCCGCCACACCGTGCGCGCGGTACTGATTCGCGCAACGGGGGACAACTCGTCCTCGCGGACGATCGCGAGCACGGTGTCGCGTAGCTCTTCGGGGACTGAGTGAGAATCTGCGTCATCGCCGTCGTCGAGGGGGAGGCGCAGTTCGGTTCGGGTATCCGGACCGGCCGGCAGCTTCAGATGCCAGCCCGCGTCGATGCCGCCGGTGCGTCGCCGCAGGGTGATGCGATGTTGAGCCAGCCGCTGGTCAGGCGTGTCAAAGTACACGGCGTCCAAATTTTGCTGTGGTAGCTGGTCCACGTGCGCGACGGCGGAGATCCCGTCGAAGGACGGATTGATCGTCGCGTCGGTGACATCGAACTTCCGCTCGACCTCGACGTGCTGCGATGGCATAGGTGTTCGGCCTGACGATCGAAGGGACTGGATGCTGAGACTGACGAATACGCGACACGGTGCCACATTCAGGTAAACAATGCTCTTGACTCGACACGAGGTAATCTAAGATTCTCTTAGGGTTCTCATAAGATCGGGGTATCGGGATGGGATGCCATATTCGTCGCGCACCGCGTGTGCTGCCGGGTATCGGTGTTGCCAGGTCGGTATTGTCCGGTAGGGAACGGCAGTCGTGTACACCAGCTAGACCGAGGTGACCATGAAGTTGCGCGTTGAGGAGTACCTGGACGGCACGGGCGCTATAACCTTGCCAGACGGCTATACCGTCAACCATTACCTTGAGCGTGCCGTCGATGAGCTCAGCGAAACTGTGGGCTATCGCTACCTCGACTTCAACAGTGACCCCAACGGCGAACCGAGGGATCTCACCTGGATGCAGCTTGGCCTGCGTTCGCGTGCCGTCGCTGCTCGGCTTCAGCAAGTAACCAAGCCCGGCGATCGGGTCGCCATCCTGGCACCCCAGGGCATCGACTACGTAATCGGCTTCTTTGCCGCCATCGAGGCCGGGAACATCGCGGTCCCATTGTTTGCTCCGGAACTTCCAGGGCACACCGAGCGACTCGACGCGGTGCTTGCCGACGCGAAGCCAACTGTGCTCCTGACCAACGATGCCGCCGCCGAATCGGTCAGCCGCTTCGTGCGAGGGCTGCCCAGGGACCGGCGTCCCCGTGTGGTGGCGGTCGACAGCGTCCCCGATTCGGTGGCCGCCACCTACGTCAAGGTGACACCGGCTACCGACGACATCGCCTACCTGCAGTACACCTCGGGGTCTACCCGGGTGCCTGCCGGCGTCGAGATCACCCACCGCGCGGTGATGACCAACGTCCTGCAGATGATCATCTCGGTGGGGCTCGACGACAGCATCCGCAGCGTCAGCTGGTTGCCGCTGTACCACGACATGGGTCTGTTGATGATCGTGTTCCCGCTGTGCGGCGGCCGGATCACCCTGATGTCCCCGGTGTCGTTCGTGCGACGTCCCGGTCGGTGGATCAAGGAGCTCGCCGCCGAGGCACACCTGGGCCGGACCTTCGCCGCCGCACCGAATTTCGCCTTCGAGCTGGCTGCCGAGCGTGGCCTGCCCAAGGACGGGGAGACGCTCGACCTCAGCAACGTCGCGGGCCTCATCAACGGATCTGAGCCGGTCAGCATCTCCTCGATTCGCAAGTTCAACGATGCCTTCGGCCCATACGGGCTGCCGCCGACCACTATCAAGCCGTCCTACGGGATGGCCGAGGCGACGCTGTTCGTCTCCACCATTGACGCCGACGCCGAGGCGTCGGCGATATACCTCGATCGCAACCAGCTCGGCAATGGACGCGCGGTGAAGGTCGAACCTGCCGACGAGAACGCGGTCCCGCAGGTGTCCTGCGGCAAGATCTCGCGCAGCCAGTGGGCAGTGATCGTCAACCCGAACGCCGATGCCGAGCTCGCCGACGGCGAGGTCGGCGAGATCTGGCTGCACGGCGACAATATCGGCCGCGGCTATTGGGGCAGGCCCAAGGAGTCCGACTTCTCGTTCAGTAATAAATTGCAGGCCCGGCTCGATCACGGCAGTCACGCCACCGGTACCGAGCCAGGTGCCACCTGGTTCCGCACGGGAGACCTCGGTGTCTACCTGGACGGTGAGCTTTTCATTACCGGACGCGTCAAAGACCTCGTCATCATCGACGGCCGTAATCATTACCCGCAGGACATCGAGGCCACCGTCGAGGAGGCCTCACCAGCGGTGCGGCACGGTTTCGTGACGGCGTTCTCGGCCCCCGCCGATGAGCTGCCGGCCGGGGTCGATCGGGGAAACGGGACAGGGGAGCGGCTGGTTATCGTCGCCGAGCGTGCCGCCGGCGCGGGACGTGCCGCACCGGAGCCCATTGTCGATGCCATCCGGGCAGCCGTGTCACGGCGCCATAACCTGCCCATCGCCGACATACAGCTGGTTCAGGCCGGCGCGATTCCGCGTACCACCAGCGGAAAGCTCGCACGCCGAGCGTGTCGCCAGGAGTACCTGAACAACAAGCTCGGCGTGCACGCCTGAATCTTTAGTACGAGTGTTCGGGAGCCGGGAACGTTCCGCGCGCGACTTCATCGGCATACTGCTCGGCGGCCTTACGTAGCTCCGTGCCGACCTGGCCGAACTGCTTGACGAATTTGGCGGTCTTGCCGCTGGTCATCCCGGCCATGTCCTGCCACACCAGTACCTGGGCGTCGCATTCGCGACCCGCTCCGATGCCGACGGTGGGGATGGTGAGCTTGCCGGTGATCTGGGTTGCCAGATCCGCGGGCACCATCTCCATCACGACGGAGATCGCGCCGGCTTCCTGCACCGCGATAGCATCGTGGATGAGCTGTGCGGCGGCGTCATCGCGACCCTGAACCCGGTATCCGCCAAGGCCGTTCACGCTCTGCGGGGTGAATCCAATGTGTGCGACCACCGGAATCCCGGCGGCGGTCAGGGTGGCGATCTGCTCGGCAACCCGTTCTCCGCCTTCGAGTTTCACCGCGTGCGCGCCGGCTTCCTTCATGAAGCGGGTGGCCGTCGCGAGAGCTTGAGCAGGGCCGCCTTCATACGAGCCGAAGGGCAGATCGGCGATCACCAGTGCCTCGGTGGCGCCGCGAACCACGCCGCGTACCAACGGGATCAGCTCGTCGATGGTGATTGGCACGGTCGTGTCGTATCCATAGACCACGTTTGCGGCCGAATCTCCGACCAGCAGAACGGGAATCCCAGCCTCGTTGAAAATTCGAGCGGTCGAGTAGTCGTATGCGGTGAGCATCGACCACTTGTGGCCCTCGGCTTTCCACTTCTGCAAGTGGTGCACGCGAGTTTTCACGCGAGGCTTGGCCGCGGTCTCGGAAGCAGCGCCATACAAGGCAGATTCGGACATCTGTGTCACCTTCGTTTGAATTCCTCAAGGCCCGTCCGGGTCCCTGGGTTTCTAACGATGTTTAGTCTGCCATCGGGAACTCGCGAGGTGAACATCCTCACGAGTGCAGTTAGTCACAGTGAATCGGTAACGAGGCGCTACTCACCTCGCCTAGCATCTGCGGCATGCAGCGGCTTTCCGGACTCGACGCCAGTTTTCTCTACCTCGAAACACCCACCCAACCCATGCACGTGTGCGGGGTCCTGGAATTGGACACCACAACCATTCCTGGTGGCTATTCGTTCGAGAAATTGCGGACCAAGCTGGCGGAGCGGATCGAGGGCATCCCGTCCTTCAAGGAGAAGCTCGCCGACAGCCGCCTGAACCTCGATCACCCGGTCTGGGTCGACGATGACGACTTCGACATCGACCGGCACCTGCATCACGTCGGCCTGCCCGCGCCCGGAGGCAAGGCCGAAATCACCGACATGTGTGGACACATCGCCTCGCTGCCGCTGGATCGAGCGCGACCGCTATGGGAGATGTGGGTCATAGAGACGGGGGCAACGGGCGGCGGAACTCGTTTGGTGGTCATGACCAAGATGCATCACGCCGCCGTCGACGGCGTTACCGGCGCCAACCTGATATCTGCGTTGTGCGGTCTGGAGCCCGACGCCGAAGCGCCCGAACCCGCCCCGGGTGTGGGTGGTGCCAACAGCCTCGAAATCGCGGTCACCGGCGCGCTCAAGTGGGCGTCGCGTCCGCTGAAATTGGCCAAGCTGCTGCCGTCCACCATCGGGGTGATCCCCGCGTGGCTGGAACGCTCCAAACGCGGCGAGGCCATGACGGCGCCCTTCTCGGCGCCGCGAACCTCGTTTAATTCCACCATCACCAGCCGTCGCAACGTCGGTTACGCCCAGCTGGACCTTGAGGATGTCCGCGCCGTCAAGAATCACTTCGGCATCAAGGTCAACGACGTCGTCATGGCCATCTGCGCCGGCGCGCTGCGCAAGTATCTTGAGGACCGCGGGGAGCTTCCGGAGACCTCCTTGGTGGCCATGGTTCCGGTATCGGTACACGAGAAATCCGACCGCCCCGGCCGAAATCAGGTGTCGGGCATGTTCTCCCGCTTGGAGACCAACATTGAAGATCCGGTGATCCGTCTCCGTTCCATCTCCGAGGCGAATAATGTCGCCAAGGAGCACACCGCGATGCTGGGTGCCACCCTGCTGCAGGACTGGAGCCAGTTCGCGGCGCCGGCGGTGTTCGGCACCGCGATGCGGGTCTACTCGCGCATCCGGCTGGCAGACCGTCATCCCGTGATCCACAACCTGGTCATCTCCAACGTGCCGGGACCGCAAGTGCCGCTGTACTTCTTGGGTGCCGAGGTCGTCGGGATGTATCCGTTGGGGCCAATCTTCCACGGCGCCGCACTCACCGTCACGGTGATGTCGCTGGACGGCAAGCTCAACGTCGGCCTCATCTCGTGCCCCGATCTGATGCCCGATCTGTCCACCCTGACCGACGATTTCGGCGTGGCGCTGCAGGAGCTGAAGGCCCGAATCTGAGCCTCATGGCACCATGGCTGACATGATGTTTGGTAGTCGGCGGGTTGCTGCCGTATTGGCTCTTGCCTCGGTGGTGGCCGTCGTCTCTGGTTGTGTGCGGTCGGTCGAAGGTGAGGCGACGGCGGCGCGCCCGTCGGAAGACAGCCTGACGTGGGGTGGGTGCGACGGCTTCGTCGGGGAGGGCATCACCGTCCCGTCGAGCACCGAGTGCTCCGAGTTGGAAGTCCCCGTCGACTACACCAAGCCCGATGGCGCCAAGGCGCGGCTGGCGATCATCAAGTACCCGGCCAAGGGCAAAAAGATCGGGTCGTTGCTGATGAATCCCGGGGGCCCCGGGCAGTCGGGTATCGAGGCCGCAACCGCCATCGTCAAGCAGGTTCCCCGGGATATCCGGGACCGCTTCGACTTCATCGGATTCGATCCGCGTGGCGTCGGATCCTCGACCCCGGCGGTCGAGTGCAACTCCGATTCGGACGTGGACAAGATGCGTGCGCAGAACGACACCGACTACAGCCCCGAGGGCGTCGCCCGCATGGAGCAGGACTCCAAGGACTTCGTGAAGCGCTGCGTCGACAAGATGGGGCTCGAGTTCCTGGCCAACGTCGGCACCGTGAACGTCGCGAAGGATATGGACCGACTCCGTGCCGCCCTCGGCGACGAGAAGCTGACGTACCTGGGCTACTCGTACGGCACCCGGATCGGCACCACATATGCCGAGGAGTTCCCCAAGAACGTGCGGGCCCTCATTCTCGACGGCGTGATCGACCCCAACGCCGATCCCACCCAGGCCGATATCGACCAGATTGCAGGATTCCAAAAGGCTTTCGACAACTACGCGGCCGACTGCGCCAAGAATCCGACGTGCCCGCTAGGTACCGATCCCGCGCAGGCGACCGCCCGCTACCGGGCCATGGTCGATCCGTTGGTCGAGCATCCCGTCCCGACAAAGGACGGTCGCGGCCTGTCGCATAGCGACGCCATCATCGGCACCATCATGGTGATGTACTCGCCCACGCTGTGGGAGGCGTTCACCAAGGCGCTGCGCCAACTCAGTGAGGGGTCGGGCGACATCTTGCAGCTGCTTGCCGACGCCTACATGAAGCGCGACGAGGAGGGTCACTACAGCCACGCACAGGATGCGCAGACCGCCATCAACTGCGTCGACGAACCGCCGCAGACGGATCGCGCCAAGGCCGTCGAGAAGGACCGTCGCATCCGCGAGGTGGCACCATTCCAGGACTACGGCACCTTCACCGGCAATGCGCCGCTGGGCGTGTGTGCGTTCTGGCCGGTACCGCCGACCAGCAAGCCGCATCCGATCAACGTGCCCGGGCTGCCCAAACTGCTCGTGGTCTCCACCACCTACGACCCGGCCACCCCGTACCAGGCCGGCGTTGAGCTGGCCAAACAGCTCGGTGGCGGCCTGCTCACTTACGACGGGACCAAGCACACCATCGTGTTCGACGGGAATCAGTGCATCGACCAAGCGGCCCAGACATATCTCATCCAGGTCACGACTCCGGCCGAAGGCACCCGCTGCTGATCCCTTTTGGGGTCCGACATGGCACTATGTGGCCCATGATGCGGATGCGCCGGGCGTTGCCGGTGGTTCTTTTGATGGTCGCCCCGGTTTTGCTAGCGGTATCCGCCAGTCCCGCGGCGGCCGCGCCGTTGCCGACTCCGAGCCCGTCGCTGCAGGCGTTCTACGACCAGCAGGTCACCTGGGGCAGCTGCGGCAGCTTCGTCGGCGACACCAGCCGGATCCCCACCGCCACCTGCGCCAAGGTGAAGGTGCCCGTCAGCTACGACAAGCTGATGGGCGCGGTGGCGGAGTTGGCCGTGCTCAAGGTGCCCGCCACCGGTAAACGGGTCGGCGCGCTGCTGGTCAACCCCGGCGGTCCAGGTGGATCCGGTGTGGACTTGGCCGCCGGCATGGGCGCCAAGCTCGCCGACACCCCGGTGGGGCAGAGCTTCGACATCGTCGGATTCGACCCGCGCGGCGTCGGCGGCTCCACGCCGAGCCTGCGGTGCCGCACCGATGCTCAGTTCGACGCCTTCCGCAAGGACCCACTGGCCGACTACAGCGCGGCCGGCGTCGCGCACATTGAAGGGCTGTACAAGCAGTACGTGTCCGATTGTGCGAGCCGGATGGGCCTGGACTTCCTCGCAAATGCCGGAACCGCATCCGCCGCAAGGGATATGGACATCGTCAGGGCGGTTGCCAAGGACAGCAAGCTGAACTATCTGGGCTATTCCTACGGCACCGAGCTGGGCACGCAGTACGCCGAGTACTTCCCGCAGAACGTGCGCACCATGGTCCTTGACGGCGCCATCGACCCGACCGTCGACCCGATCGAGTCGAACGTCCGGCAGATGACCGGATTTCAGGTGGCGTTCAACGACTATGCGGCCGACTGCGCCAAGGACCCCAAGTGCCCGTTGGGGACCGACCCGAAGCAGGCAGTGGCACGGTTTCATCAATTGATCGACCCGTTGGTGTCCAAACCCGCCAAGACCAACGATCCGCGCGGCCTGAGTTATCAGGACGCCATCACCGGCACCATCCAGGCGATGTACACGCCGCGATACTGGAAGTACCTCACCTCCGGCCTATCGGGCCTGGTGGACGGCAGCGGACCCGACGACCTGCTGTGGCTCGCCGACCAGTACCAGGAGCGCGACGACCAAGGGCACTACGACAACCTGCAGGACGCGTTCAATTCGATTCGGTGCGTCGACGGTCCGACCCCGAAGGACCCCGCTCCCTGGGTGGCCGCCGACAAGCGGCTGCGCGAGCAGGCTCCGTTCTCGAGCTACGGCCAATTCACCGGATACGCCCCACGCGACATGTGCGCGTTCTGGCCGGTGCCGCCGACCTCCGGACCGCACACCCCCTCGACTCCGGGCCTACCGCCGGTGGTCGTCATCTCCACTACCCACGACCCCGCGACGCCCTACGAGGCCGGGGTGGCGCTCGCGCAGCAGTTGGGTGGATCGCTGATCAGTTACGAGGGCACCCAACACACGGTCGCGTTCAACGGAGAAGCCTGTGTCGACGACGCCGTGACGCGCTATTTCGTCGACGGCACCGTGCCTCCTAAAGACGTGCGCTGCTGAGCTGCGGCATACTCTCCCCATGGATCGTCAGAAGGAATTCGTGCTGCGCACGCTGGAAGAACGAGATATCCGTTTCGTCCGGCTGTGGTTCACCGATGTGCTCGGTTACCTCAAGAGCGTGTCCATCGCGCCGGCTGAGTTGGAAGGTGCGTTCGAGGAGGGCATCGGCTTCGACGGCTCGTCCATCGAGGGCTTCGCGCGTATCTCCGAATCGGACACCGTCGCGCACCCCGACCCGTCGACGTTCCAGGTCCTGCCCTGGACGACGAGTGCCGGTCAGCACCACTCCGCGCGCATGTTCTGCGATATCAAGCTTCCCGATGGGTCACCGTCCTGGTCCGACCCGCGGCACGTGCTGCGTCGTCAGCTCGCCAAGGCGGGCGACCTGGGCTTCTCCTGCTACGTGCACCCCGAGATCGAGTTCTTCCTGCTAAAGAACATGCCCGACGACGGCTCGGCGCCGATCCCCGCCGATGACGCCGGATACTTCGACCAGGCCGTGCACGAGGCCGCACCGAACTTCCGTCGCCACGCCATCGATGCGCTCGAATCCATGGGCATCTCAGTGGAATTCAGCCACCACGAGGGCGCGCCCGGCCAGCAGGAGATCGACCTGCGTTACGCCGACGCTCTTTCCATGGCCGATAACGTGATGACGTTCCGCAACATCGTCAAGGAAGTGGCGATCATCGACGGCGTGCATGCCACCTTCATGCCCAAGCCGTTCAGTGATCACCCGGGCAGTGCGATGCACACTCACATGAGCCTGTTCGAGGGCGATACCAACGCCTTCCACAATCCCGATGACCCGCTGCAGCTCTCGAGCGTCGGCAAGTCGTTTATCGCGGGAATCCTGGAGCACGCCAACGAGATCAGCGCCGTCACCAACCAGTGGGTGAACTCCTACAAGCGGCTGGTGCAGGGTGGCGAGGCGCCGACCGCGGCATCATGGGGTGCGGCCAACCGCTCCGCGCTGGTGCGGGTTCCGATGTACACGCCCAGCAAGTCGTCGTCGCGCCGCATCGAGGTGCGCAGCCCCGACTCGGCCTGCAACCCGTACCTCACGTACGCGGTGCTGCTGGCGGCCGGGCTGCGCGGCGTCGAGCAGGGCTACACGCTGGGCCCCGAGGCCGAGGACGATGTGTGGGGTCTGACCGCCGCCGAACGTCAGGCCATGGGTTACAAGGAGCTGCCCAGCACCCTGGAGAACGCACTTATCGAGATGGAGCGTTCCGAGCTGGTGGCAGAAGCGTTGGGAGAGCACGTCTTCGACTTCTTCCTCCGCAACAAGCGGGCCGAATGGTCGCGCTACCGCAGCAATGTGACCCCGTTCGAACTGCGGGCCTACCTGGGTCTGTGATGTGACCCGGGCCTCTACCGAGCGTTCGAAAGTTCCCAGCGTCGGGAGGCTTGGCCTCGTCGACTCGCGGGCCGCTGCCCTGCTCGAAGGGTTGGGTTGGACCACCGAAGCGCATATCCCGCTGCTGTGGTCGCTGTCGCGGTCGCCCGATGCCGACGCCGCACTGCTCACCCTGATTCGGCTGCGCGAGGAATTGGGAGCAGGCTGGGCGGAGTTGGATGCCGCGCTGAGCGCCGACCCGTCCTTACGTGGACGACTGCTGTCGGTCATTGGGTCCTCGCTGGCGCTGGGGGATCACCTGGTGGCGCACCCCGATCGGTGGCGGTTGCTGGTCGGGGAAATCGAGCTGGAGTCCAAAGCCGAACTGCAGCGGCGATTTTTGGCGACGGTGGGCGCTGTGCAGGGGCGAGCTTCGGTTCCGGAGACCGCAGCCCTCGCTGCGTTGCGGGATGCTTACCGTGACCGGCTGCTGGTACTCGCCGCACTCGACCTGGCGGCCACCGTTGAGAACGAACCGGTGTTGCCGTTCCCGGTGGTGGGCCAGCACTTGTCCGATCTCGCCGATGCCGCGCTGGAGGCGGCGCTGGCGGTCGCGGTCTCGCTGGTGGTTCCGGAGGGGCAGGCCCCGCCCCGGCTCGCCGTCATCGCGATGGGCAAATGCGGTGCACGCGAACTCAATTACGTCAGCGATGTCGACGTCATCTTCGTGGCGGAGGAGGCCGATTCGCTGACCACCCGCGTCGCCGGGGAGTTGATACGCGTCGGCTCCGGCAGCTTTTTTGAGGTCGATGCCGCGCTGCGCCCCGAGGGCAAGGCGGGTGCGTTGGTGCGCACCTTGGACGCTCATGTCGCGTACTACCGGCGGTGGGCCAAGACCTGGGAATTCCAGGCGCTACTCAAGGCGCGTCCAGCGGTCGGCGATCCGGATCTGGGCCAGGCCTATGTGGACGCGCTCATGCCGATGGTGTGGACCGCCTGCGAGCGCGAGGATTTCGTGCCCGAGGTACAGGCCATGCGCCGCCGGGTGGAATCGCTGGTGCCGGCAGATCTGCGCGAGCGCGAGATCAAGCTGGGCACCGGCGGACTGCGTGACGTCGAATTCGCGGTGCAGCTGCTGCAGCTGGTACACGGGCGCGTGGACGAGTCTCTGCATGTGGCGTCGACTGTGGACGCGCTGGCCGCGCTTTCCGCCGGCGGTTACATCGGACGCGACGACAGCGCGAATCTGACTGCCTCGTATGAGTTCTTGCGTCTGCTGGAGCACCGGCTGCAGTTGCAGCGGCTCAAGCGCACCCACACCCTGCCCGCCCCGGAGGACACCGAGGCGATGCGCTGGCTGGCCCGTGCCGCCCACGTGCGCCCCGATGGGCAAAACGATGCGGTGGGGGTGTTGCGGGCGGAGATCAAACGGCAGGCGATGCGAGTGTCGCGCCTGCACGCCAAGCTGTTCTACCAACCGCTGCTCGAATCGGTGACCGAGTTTGATAAGGAAACGTTGGGGCTGTCCAATGAGGCCGCGACCCGACAGCTCACGGCGCTGGGATACCAACAGCCGCAGCACGCGCTGAGTCACCTGGCTGCGCTCACCAAAGAGGGCGGACGGCGCGGGCGAATCCAATCCATCCTGCTGCCAACGCTTTTGGATTGGCTTGCGGACACCCCCGATCCGGACGCCGGGCTGCTGGCCTACCGCCGGGTGAGTGAGGCGCTGGTCGACCAGACCTGGTACCTGCGCACCCTGCGCGACGAGAGCGCGGTGGCGAAGCGGCTCATGCGGATACTGGGCACCTCCGCCTACGTGCCCGATCTCATCATGCGCGCACCCGAGGTCATCCAGTTGTACGCCGACGGGCCCAACGGGCCTAAACTCCTTGAAGCGGAACCGATTTCGGTGTCCGGGGCACTGATTGCATCCTCGGCGCGTCACACCGATCCGGAACGGGCGATTGCGGCGGCACGATCACTGCGACGTCGGGAATTGGCCCGGGTGGCCTCGGCGGATCTGCTCGGTCTGCTGGATGTGGTCGACGTGTGCGGCGCGCTGACGTCGGTGTGGGCGGCGGTGCTGCAGGCGTCACTGGACGCGGTGATCAAGGTCAGTGTTCCCGAGGGACAGGTGGCCCCGGCCACCATCGCCGTCATCGGGATGGGGCGCCTGGGCGGTGGGGAACTGGGATACGGATCCGATGCCGACGTTCTGTACGTGTGCGAAGCGCGCGGCGATGCCGACGACACCGAGGCCGTCCGCTGGTCGGCGACCATCGCCGAGCAGGTCGGCAAGCTGCTGGGCGCACCGAGCACCGATCCGCCGCTGCAGGTTGACACCGGGCTGCGGCCGGAGGGACGCAACGGGCCGATGGTGCGAACGTTGGCCGCGTACGAGGCGTACTACGCGCAGTGGGCACAGGCCTGGGAGGTGCAGGCGCTACTGCGCGCGCACAGCATCGCCGGGGATCCCGAGGTGGGGCTGCGGTTCCTGCACATGATCGACAAGACGCGGTATCCGGCCGGGGGCATTGCGCAGGATGCGGTGCGCGAGATCCGCCGGATCAAGGCCCGAGTGGATTCCGAACGGCTGCCGCGCGGTGCCGACCCGAACACCAACACCAAGCTGGGCCGCGGCGGCCTAGCCGACGTCGAGTGGACGGTGCAGCTGCTGCAGCTGCGGCACGCCCACGAGTATCAATCGCTGCACAGCACCTCAACCCTGCAGACGTTGCGGGCCGCGGCCGAGGCCGGGCTGATTGAGGGTGAGGATGCCGAGCTGCTGCGCCAGGCCTGGCTGACCGCCACCAACGCCCGTAACGCCTTGGTGCTGGCGCGTGGCAAGCCCACCGATCAGCTGCCCGGGCCTGGGCGGCTGCTCAACACGGTGGCCGCCGCTGCTGGTTGGCCGGACCACGACGGCGGCGAGTTCCTGGACAACTATCTGCGGGTGACCAGGCGCGCGAAAGCTGTGGTGCAGCGGGTGTTCGGGGAGTAGCTTTCGCTTCATGCGGATCAAGATCCAGGTCATCGTGGGAATCGGTGTGCTTGCGGGCGCGCTCGGCATGGCAGCGCCCGTGCAGGCGAAGCCGGGGGACTGCACCGTCTCCGAGGAGGCTCGGCTCGACGCGGTGGAAGCGACCAGGCGCGCGGAGTATCTGGAGCGCCACCCCGAAGTCAACACTGGGATGAGCGACGCACTGCGCGCCCCGGGTGACGGTGGCGCCAAACATGAGGCCGTGCAGGCATATTTCGACGCGAACCCGACGGCGCGGGCCGATCTGGACTCGATCCGTCAGCCGGTGCAGGACTTCAAGAACCGCTGCTGGCCAGACGGCTAGACGATCAGCGGAACTACATCAATGTAATTCTGCGTCCGCTTCTCATAGTTTCTTAACGTTGGAGCCATGACGGTCCAACCAACACTCGATAACGTCCCGGGCGGGCCGGCACGTCGTCGGCTGTAACGCTGAACAAGGAGTTACTCCATGAAGTTCACCTCTGCTGTCCTCAGTGGTGTTGTTGGCGCCGGCGCGGTGGCCAGCGCGTTCGCATTCGCGGGTGTCGCCGGTGCGGCCCCCGACAAGTGCACCGCCGCCGAGTTCGCACGGACCCATTCCACTGTGTCGAGCCAGGTCGCGTCCTACCTGGACAAGAACCCGACGATCAACGACGGCATCACCAAGGCCGCCAAGGGTGCTCCCGAGGGGCAGCGCCGCGAGGCCATCAAGACCTACCTTGATGGGCAGCCCGCCGCCAAGGCCGAGCTCGACAAGATCCGCCAGCCGCTGACGAGCCTGAAGAGCAGCTGTGGCGCCGATACCGACGAGGGCACCCCCGCCCCGGCAGCTCCCGCCGGCCTGGTTGGCCAGCCTGCACAGCCCGCCGAGGCCCCCGCTGAGCAGCCGCAGCAGCCGTGGAACCCCTTCGCGCCGCAGCAGCAGTCGACTGAGGAGACCGCCAACACCGAGCAGGCAGCCCCGGCAGCTCCGGCCAAGCCGGCTTCGCCCGCCGTCACCGCGGTGGTTGATCAGCAGGACGTCTAACAGCACCTAGGGACGGGCGGCGCGGACTGAGGCATAGCCTTAAGCAGCAATGAATCAGGAAACTGCCGCTCGTCACAAGGTGTTGATGGTCGATGACGACCCGGACGTCAGGAACTCGGTAGCCCGCGGGCTACGCCACTCGGGTTTCGACGTCCGGGTCGCTGTCGATGGTCGCGATGCACTTACCCAGCTCGCGGCCGATGAGCCCGATGCCCTGGTGCTTGATGTGCAAATGCCCGAGCTGGACGGGGTGGCCGTGGTGACGGCGCTGCGGGCCTTGGGTAATGAGATACCGATCTGCGTGCTCAGTGCGCGTGACACCGTCAACGACCGGATCGCCGGGCTAGAAGCCGGCGCCGATGACTATCTGACGAAACCCTTCGACCTTGGCGAGCTGGTGGCACGGCTCCGCGCGCTGCTGCGCCGTCGCGGCGCCGGCGGCGGTGGGCTGGCCGCCTCGGCCATCACCGTCGGACAGGTCACCGTCGATGTTGCTCGCCGGCTGGTCTTCACCAGCGGTGAACGTGTCGAGCTGAGTAAACGCGAATTCGATCTATTGGTAGTGCTGGCCGAGAACACCGGAGTGGTGCTGAGCCGCGCCCGACTGCTGGAACTGGTGTGGGGATACGACTTTGAGGTCGAGACCAATGTGGCCGATGTCTTCGTCAGCTACTTGCGCCGCAAGCTGGAAACCGGGGGAGCGCCTCGGGTCATCCATACCGTCCGGGGTGTCGGATATGTGATGAGAGTGGAGCCGTGAGACGCTCACTCTCACTGCGCACCCGGGTAGCGGTAGCGGCATTCCTGGCGGCCGGCCTGGTGGTCACGCTGATTGGCATAATCGCCGGTATCGCGTTGGCACGCAACGATACTCAGCAACTCGACCGACGTCTCGACGTGCTGGTGGATGCGGTGCAGGCCACCACCCGGCACGGGGACACCACCTTTGTGCTGACCGTCCGCGATGCCAAAAGCGGAGGGCTGGTGATCTTCCGAGGTGTTCAGCTTCCGGTGCTGCCGCTGGGAACCGAAAACGTCGCCGTCGGTGGCGTCAACTATCGCGTCCGCACCATCGCGAACCCCGAAGAAGAGACCGTGATCTCGCTGGGAACGCGGGCCGACGCGGTGCTGGTGAACCATCGCGGCATCCCCGCATTCGTTGCCGTCGGTGTGCTCGCGATGCTGCTCGCCGGTGGTTTCGCGTGGCTGTTCGGCGGGCGCGCGGTGCGACCGCTGCGCCAGCTCACCGAGCAGACCCGCCAGCTCGACACCGACGGTCTGCAGGTTGCCTCGGTGCGCGGTGCCCGGGAGGCCGAAGAACTCGCCGATGCCATGGCCGCCATGCTCGGGCGGGTGTCGGCCGCGCAGTCTGAAACCACCAAATCTCTTCTCGCAGCACGGGATTTCGCCGCAAGCGCCGCGCACGAGCTGCGGACCCCGCTCACCGCGATGCGTGCCGACCTAGACACGCTGCGGGCACACGACCTGTCGGACGAGGAACGGACCGAGGTGATCGGCGACCTGCAGCGCGCGCAGCGCCGCGTCGAGGCCACCATCACCGCCCTCGGTCAACTGGCTTCCGGGGACCTGGCCCGGCCCGAAGACCGTGAGCTGGTGGATATCGCCGACCTGCTGGACCGGGTGGCCGGAGATACCCTGATGCACCGCGCCGCGACGCCGGATATCACCGTCAATGCCGACGACGGCGGTGTGGTGCTGGGCTGGCCCGACGGGCTGCGGCTCGCCATGGACAACCTGGTGCGCAACGCCGTCAACCACGGCAATGCCAAAAACATTGTGCTGTCCGCCAATCGGGCCGACGGCAGCGTCACCATCGAGGTCGATGACGACGGCAGCGGCCTGCCGGAAGCGGACCGGGAACGAGTGCTCGGGCGCTTCGAACGCGGACCCGGTGCCGACCCGGGTGGGCTGGGGCTGGGGCTGGCACTCGTCGCGCAGCAGGCGGCGCTGCACGGGGGAGATGTGGTGCTTTCATCGAGCCCGTTGGGTGGTCTGCGGGCGACGTTGACGATCGCCGCACAGTAGGGACGCTGCGGCTAGTTCTTGCGCGACCCGTACTTGGTCAGCCAGTCACGAGCCTCCTCGGGCAGGTTGCCCGAGGCTTCGGCGGCCTTGCACCAGCGCCGCACCATCTTCACCATGTTGGCGGGGTTGTAGGCATCCTCCTGCTGCGACCAGAGGCCGTCCCCGGCATAGTGCAACACGGTCAGGTTCGGCTCGCCCCAATGCCGGCCGTCGCCCGGATCGCTCATCACATTGTCGATTTCGCAAACCACCCAACCCTTTTCGGGATCGAACACCGTCCAGGTGGCGGGCAAGCTGGGCATGTGGTTGCCGGGGAAGTCGGCCATGACCGCGGTGATGTACTGCCGGATTGCCTCCTTGCCCTGCAGGCGACCCACCACGTGTTCGATGTAGAGGGCGTCCTCGGTGTACATCTCGGCGTACGGGTTCCAGTCGCCGGTTTCGATGCAGCGATGGACGGTGGCCTGGTGTTGCGCGAACGCTTCCTCGAGTTCGGCGCGGCTGAATGATGGCATGGGTAAAAGAGTGCCATAAGGTACCGTCCCTGAGGTGCGTGGACGGACCGCCGGGGGGGCTGTGGGATGGCTGCTGACCATCGTCGCCGTCCTGGCCATCGCGTCGCGCTGGGCGCGGTCGAGCTGGTCGCCCCTGATCGGGCTGACCGCCGCGTGGCCGGTCACGTGTGCGCTGATGATCGTCGCGCTCTTGCTGTTCCTTGCGGTGCGGCAGTGGTGGGGTGTGCTGACGGCCGTCGTGGTCGTCGCATTGCAGGCCCTTGCCCTCGCGCCGCTGTACCTGCCCGATAGTCATCCACGGGGAATCGCCGTCACTGTGCTGCAGACCAATCTTCGGTTCGGTGCGGGCGATCCCGGGGCGGTAGTTGCGGCGATTCGCGAACACGATGCGGGCGTGGTGACCGTCAACGAGCTCACGCCCGAATCCAGGGCGAAACTTGTTGCCGCGGGCATTGATTCGTTGCTTCCGTATTCGTACACCATCGCCGAGCCGAAGGCCGCGGGCACCGGGATCTGGAGCAAATACCCATTGACTCCGGTGCGCCAGGACGATCAGGGCTATGCGTTCCGGCAGATCTGGGCGGAAGCAGAGATCCCTGAGGTGGGTCCCGTCATGCTCGTCGCGGTACACACCCGCCCACCCGAGAAGGACATGAGCTCGCCGGGCTGGCTCACGGAGCTGGACACCATCGGCCGACAGCTGCGGGCGCTTCGCCCCGACGTCAAAGTCATTGTCGGCGGCGACTTTAACGCCACCTACGACCATTTCGCGTTCCGTCAGATCCTCACCGGCGGATTCGCCGACGCCGTCGACCAGGCCGGAGCCGGCTGGGTTCCGACCTGGCGCGAGGGTCGTTGGTACACAAGGCTGATCGGGATCGACCATGTGCTGACCCGTGGCGCCACGGCCACGTCGCTGAGTACCGAGCAGATCTATGGCACCGACCACCGGGCGCTCATCGCCACGGTGCTTGTCCCGGGCAGTGCCTAACTCTTCTTCTTGAGCGCCGCGTCGACCGACAGTGATCCGCCGCCGGTGAAGACCAGCAGGAAGAAAGCCCAGCAGTACATGGCTGCCATTTCGCCCTGGTTCACGATGGGTAGCAGCCCCAACTTCTGATGCTGGGTGAAGTAGGCGAATGCCATCGTGCCCGATGCGATGAAGGCCGCGATTCGTGTTCCGGCGCCGAACAGGATCGCGACGCCGGCGATGAACTCGATGGCGCCGGCCCACCAGCCCAGGGACCATGACTCGATCGGCGGCATACCCGCCAGGTGAGGCCAGCCGAACAACTTCGATGTGCCATGGCAGACGAAGAGGAAGCCGAAGACGATGCGGAACAGCGACAGGACTAGAGGTGTGGCGCCGTCGAGCTTGGCGACTGTGCTGGTGGTGGAGGAGGCCATGGGACTGGATGCTAAACCAATTCTGGCGGAACGACTTAGCGCTTAGCTCGGGTAATGAATCGGTCGAGTGACAACGAGCCGCCGCCGGTGAACACCAGCAGCAGGAAAATCCAGCTGTAAAGTGCCGACGCCTCACCGTTGTTCTGGATGGGCAGGAGCCCCAACTTCTGATGCTGGGTGAAGTAGGCGACGGCCATCGCCCCGGAGGCCACGAAGGCTGCTGCCCGCGTCCCTAGCCCGAGGATGATCGCCCCTCCGCCAACGAATTCGATGATGCCGGCCCACCAGGGCAGGGTTCCCACGGGCTGAAGATACGAGGCGAGCGGCCAACCGAGTAGGTGGGAGGTGCCGTGCAGGAAGAACAGGAACCCCACCACGATGCGGAATGTGGACAGGACGACCGGCGTCAGGCCGGTGAGCTTGTTTTCGATATCTGAGAGAGCCATGCGTCTAACAATAGGACCACAGTCCGCTTTATTCCTGGCTAGTCGTCTGCCACCGCGTTGACCAGCGTCTCGGCCGCCAGCAGTCCAAGGTTGTTAGAAGCCAGCGGACTGTCGCCGGTGAGCAGTTTGCGGTCGACGTGAGTCTGCCCGGTAATCCCGGTGTTGACGATCGTGACGCCTTGTTTGCGTAGATTGTCGCCGACGAGCCAGGGCATTTGCCCTGGGATGTAACCGATCTCGATGTTCACGCCGGTGTCCAGGCTGTCGGGAAACACGCACAGGCTGTAGCCCCGGAAGGGGGACTCATCGCGATCAAGCCCGGCGGCCAGCAGTGCCCCCGGGCCGTGGCAGAGGGTGATGACGTACTTGTCGAATTCCATTGCCCAGTCCAGCACCGTGCGGACCTCTTCGCTGTCGGGGATGCCCAGAAGCACCCCGTGGCCACCGGGGATGAATATGGCGAGGTAGTCGGAATCGGGGCCCAGGTCGTCGGCGATAACGTGTGAGAGTTTCTGTGGCTTCTTGAGTTTCGCGGAAAGCTCGGAGTATGTGGCCAGCACGGCATCGTCCTCGCGTGGCATTGCCCAGAGTTCAAGCTTGGCGGGGTTGCCGGAGACCGTGGCCACGTCGATCCCAAAGCCGGCGGCCTTCAGATGATGCAGCGGCAACAACATCTCCACTGGGTGGTTCCCGGTGGAGAACATGGTGCCGTTCTGCATGAGCATGTAGCGCTCTTCGGTGGCGATCATGAGGATCTTCCAGCGTCCGCCGGTGTAGGAATTTTCGTAGCGGACACCGGCGAAGTCGGTTGTGGGCGGTACGTACTGGCTCAATGAGTACGGGGATGGGAAGTAGGCGTTGTCCTCGGCGGGGTCGGGGACTGGAGTTCTGCTCAGTTCTTCGGCTGCATTCGGCACGAGATTCCTCACTCCTCAAAATTGGGACGGGACATCTGGTTTCAACGTACTCCGGCACTCGGCGAACACAAAAGTGCCCCGGGATTTCTCCCGGGGCACTTTCGTAAAAGCTCGACTTTAGACGTCGAAGTACAGCGCGACCTCGTACGGGTGAGGACGGATGTTGATCGGCTCGATCTCGTTCTCTCGCTTGAACGCGATCCAGGTCTCGATCAGGTCAGAGGTGAAAACGCCACCCTCGGTGAGGTATTCGTGATCCTTCTCAAGGTTGTCGATCACCGTCGCCAGGTTGGTCGGGGCCTGCGGGATGCCGGCGGCCTCCTCCGGAGGCAGCTCGTACAGGTCCTTGTCGACCGGGGCGAGCGGCTCGATCTTGTTCTTGATGCCGTCGATACCGGCCATCAGCATGGCCGCGAACGCCAGGTACGGGTTACCCGAGCTGTCCGGGCAGCGGAACTCGAGGCGCTTGGCCTTCGGGTTGTTGCCGGTGATCGGGATGCGCACGCAGGCAGAACGGTTGCGCTGGCTGTACACCAGGTTGATCGGAGCCTCATAGCCCGGCACCAGACGCTTGTAGGAGTTCACCGTGGGGTTGGTGAATGCCAGCAGCGACGGGGCGTGGTGCAGGATGCCGCCGATGTAGTGGCGTGCCACGTCCGACAGTCCGGCGTATCCGGCCTCGTCGTGGAATAGCGGCTTGCCGTCCTTCCACAGTGACATGTGGGCGTGCATACCGGATCCGTTGTCACCGAACAGCGGCTTGGGCATGAAGGTGACGGTCTTGCCGTTGGCCCAGGCGGTGTTCTTGATGATGTATTTGAACAACAACACATCGTCGGCCGCGGCCAGCAGGGTGTCGAACTTGTAGTTGATCTCGGCCTGCCCGCCGGTGCCTACCTCGTGGTGGCCGCGTTCCAGGGTGAACCCGGCGTTGATGAGGTTGGTGGTCATCTCGTCGCGCAGGTCCACGAAGTGGTCGTACGGAGCCACCGGGAAGTAGCCGCCCTTGGGACGCACCTTGTATCCGCGGTTGGGGCTGCCGTCCTCCTCGTAGGGCTCGCCGGTGTTCCACCAGCCGGCCTCGGAGTCGATTTCGTAGAAGGTGCCGTTGATCTTCGAGTCGAACCTCACCGAGTCGAAGATGTAGAACTCGGCCTCGGCGCCGAAGTAACAGGTATCGGCGATACCGGTGCTGATCAGGTACTGCTCGGCCTTGCGGGCAACGTTGCGCGGGTCGCGCGAGTACGCCTCACGAGTGAACGGGTCGTGCACGAAGAAATTGACGTTCAGCGTCTTGGCGGCGCGGAACGGGTCGAGTTTGGCGGTCGAGATATCGGGAAGCAGCAGCATGTCGGATTCGTGGATCGACTGGAAGCCGCGCACCGACGACCCGTCGAAGCCGAGTCCGTCTTCGAAGACGCTGGCATCGAATGCAGATGCGGGAATGGAGAAGTGCTGCACGACGCCCGGCAGGTCGCAGAACCTGACGTCCACGTACTCGACCTTCTCGTCGGCAATGAACTTGAACACCTCGTCGGGGCTACTGAACGCCATGCTTCTCCTTATTCCTTTTTGCCTCTTGTGACCGCGCGACTGAACCTATGGAGCCGGTGTTGCCCGCCGGTCAACCATATGTTGCGCGGATGTTACGCGTAACCACAGATCGGTAGGCATTTACGCTGTGAGTATGGCGCGAGACCTGGGTTCATGGATGTCGGGGCTCGGTTCGGCGCAGGGAGCGGGCAACTCTCGGTACCGAGGCGAGCAGCTCGGCCTGCCCGAGACGGGCGTCGGATCGGCCGCCGCCATGTCGCGTCGGCTGGCCGCGCTGCTGGTGGACTGGGTTATCGCCGCCGGGCTGGCCTTGCTGATCGTGCGGGGAAATACCGCTGTGGAAGGCCCGTGGTCGACCACCCAATGGATGGTGTGGTTCGTCGTCGGGGTCGTCTCTGTGCGGTTGTGGCGGTTCACTCCCGGGCAGTACATGGCCGGCATCCAGGTGGCGCCCGCCGATGGGACCAACTCGGTGGGGATTGGGCGTGCATTCGTCAGGAACCTGTTGATCACCCTCATCGTTCCGCCCCTCATCACCGATGAGGACGGCCGCGGTCTGCATGACCGGGTAACGCGCACGGTCACGGTTCGGTCCCGCTAATCTCCGCGAGTGATCCTCGTTGCCGTCTGCCTGGCGGTGTTCATGCTGCTGCTCGACATGACGATTGTGTCGAGCGCACTGGCCGACCTGCAGTCGTCGTTGGGCGCTGATCTCTCCGATCTGCAATGGGTGATCGACGCCTACGCGTTGCCGATGGCCGGCCTGCTGCTCACCGCGGCCACCCTGGGTGACCGGCTGGGACGCCGCCGGGTCTATATGACCGGCATGGTGGTGTTCACCTGCGCCTCGCTGGGCTGCGCGTTCTCCAACAGTGCCGAGATGCTCATCGGGGTGCGCGCGGTGCAGGGGGTCGGCGGAGCGATCCTGCTGGCCGTCTCGCTGCCGATCATCGCGGCCGCGTACCCGCCGGACCGTCGCGGCGGGCCCATTGCGATCTACGGCGCGGTGATGGGGGCGGGCAGTGCCGCCGGACCGCTGCTCGGTGGATTCCTGGTCACCCACTTCGGATGGCAGGCCATCTTCCTGGTCAATCTTCCGGTCGGTGTGATCGCGATGCTTATCGCCGTCGTGTATCTGCCGGAGACTCGTGCCGAGGTGCGGCGGCCCATCGACTGGCCAGGCACGGCGCTGCTTACTTTCGGGCTGCTTACCGGCGTCTTCGCGGTGATTTCGTTGCACCATGGGGGCACCGGGGCTCGGGCCAGTGGTGCGCTGGCGGTCAGCGCCCTGCTGGCGTTGGGGCTGTTCCTCTGGTGGGAAAATCACACCCCAGCACCCATGCTGAGCCTGCGGCTCGTGTTGTCACCGGGATTCGCCGGGGTGTGGGTGGCGGCGTCCGCGGCGTCCGGGACGCTCATCGCGGCCACCAACTATCTGGCCCTGTACTTCATGAATACCTTGGGCTACAACGCTTTTGAGACCGGACTGCGTGCCGGTCCGCTGACATTGGCCACGGTCGCGGGGGCGCCACTGGGGATCCTGGTGGGCCGGCGGCTGCCGTCGGTGGCCACCATTCCCGGCGGTGTGGCGCTGGTGGCAATCGGGTTGTGGGCAGCGACGGGCGCGGACGCCGGCACCGAATGGACGCATTTCATCCTGGGCTCGGTGCTCGCCGGGCTGGGGCTAGGGGCGCTCTCGGCGGTGACGTCCGATGCTGCGCTGCAGTTTGTGCCGGTGGACGATGCCGGGATGGCGACCGGAACGGTGAGCACGGGCCGCCAGATCGGCATTCTTTTGGGGGTGGCGGGATTGGGTGTGGCATTCGGGCATGCGGTCGGTAGTGCGGCCGGGGCGCGGGCGGCAGGAGCGGCGGCCATCAATAGCGTGCTGTCGATGGGGGCCCTCGCGGCGGCCTGCGCCGCGTTCATTTCACTGATTCTGCTCGGTGTGGCTACGATGAGGCGCTCGCGTGAACCGGTCGCCGGGGAGTCGCTAGCTATCTAGGCCATCGGCGATCGCTCCTGCCTGCACGGGTACCCACGGGGATTTGTGCATTGCGGTAGCACGCCGCACATAGAGGGAGTAGCTTTCGACCATGGAGAGCGCGGCGGTTCTCATCGCGGCGCCCGGTGACGGTGCCGATCGGGGGACCGACTCGAACCCGAGCCCGCGCTACAGCATTGTCATGTCCACCGATGCGGCCGAAATTGAAGCGGCGCAACGGCTTCGGTACCAGGCATTTGCAGATGAAATGGGAGCCCCGCTCCCACATGCTGTTCCGGGCCCGCTGACGGGCGAGATGATTGATCTCGACAAACTAGATCCCTTCTGCGATCACCTGCTGGCACGTGAGGAGGGCAGCGGCAGAATCGTCGGTTGCCTGCGGCTGCTGCCGCCCGCGGGGTACCGTGCGGCGGGGGGCACCTTCACCGATTCGATGTTCGATGCGTCGGCGCTGGAACCGCTGCGTCCCAAACTTGTTGAGCTGGGCCGCGTGGTCGTCGCACCCGAACATCGCAATGGCGCGGTGATGGGGATGCTGTGGGCGGCGATTCTGCGCTACCAGAAGATGACCGGCCACCAATACATCATGGGCTGCCTGTCGGTGCAGATGGAGGATGGTGGGCCCCGCGGCGCGCTGGTCCGTGCTGTCTACGATTTCGCCAAGGATTTCATGACGCAGGAGTATCAGGTCACTCCGCGCAATCCGGTGTCGGTCAACGGATTATCGCTTGAGGAGATACCGCCCGCGACGAAGCCGAAGATTCCGCCGCTGATGCGCGCATACACGAGGTTAGGTGCACTGATTTGCGGACCGCCTTCCTACGACGTGGATTTCGATATGTCCGATTTCCTGGTGCTGTTGAGTAAGGACGGCGTCACCGAACGTTATCTTGAGCGGCTGGAGGGGTCTCTTGCGTTCCTCTAGTGATGTATTGGGCGTCGGATTTGGGCCCTCGAACCTTGCGCTCGCGATAGCGTTTGCCGAGCATCCACACGGGTTGACGGCACGGTTTGTTGACGCGCAGGACAAGTTCGGGTGGCATCGCGGCATGCTCATCCCCGGCACACGCATGCAGGTGGCCTTCCTCAAGGATCTCGTGACCTTGCGAAATCCGAAGAGTCACTACACCTTTGTCAACTATCTGACCGAACGTGGGCGGCTGTCGGACTTCATCAACCAGCAGACCTTCTTTCCGACCCGCGAGGAATTCCACGACTATTTGGACTGGGCGCAGCGGGCGCTCGCGGCAGATGTCAGCTACTCCTCGCGGATGGTCGGGATTCAGGCGGCCCCAGACGGGTTCGAGGTGCGGCTGAACGACATGTCGGGTTCGCCCGACCGCCTGATGCATGCGCGGGCATTGGTTCTGGGCTGTGGCACGTTTCCGGCGATGCCGTCGGGAATCAGTCCCACTGCACGGCAATGGCATAGCAGCGAACTGCTGCACAGGACCGAGGCGCTGGACGGTCCGCCCGCTCGGGTTGCGGTGGTAGGCGCCGGGCAAAGTGCCGCCGAGGCGGTGGCGTATCTGCACAGTCGGTACCCCGATGCGCAGGTGCATGCCATTTTTGCGCGGTACGGATACAGCCCGGCCGACGACAGTCCCTATGCGAACCGGATTTTCGACCCGGCAGCAGTGGACGACTTCTATGGCGCACCTGCCGAAATCCGTCAACAGCTGGTCGACTATCACCGCGATACCAACTACGCGGCAGTCGATTCCCCGCTCATTGCCGACCTCTACGATCGCGAGTACCGGGAGCGGGTAAGCGGGCAGCGCCGGTTGTGGATGCATAACGCCTCGAAGATCGCTGCAGTGGATGAGGCTCCGGAACGCGTGCGCCTTGCGCTGACGCATCTGCCGACATCGTCGACCGAGATGCTTGATTGCGACTTGGTGGTCTATGCGACGGGCTACCGGCCGTTGGACGTTCGGGCCTTCCTGGGGACGTTGGCTTCCCACTACGAGTTTGATGAGAGCGGCCGGCCGGTCGTCGAACGCGACTACCGGCTACGCCCGCGGGCGGATGCCCCGGGAGACATCTACCTGAACGGGTCGGTGGAACACAGTCACGGACTGTCGTCTTCGCTGTTATCCAATGTCGCGGTCAGGGCTGGCGAGATCGTGGATTCACTTGTCGCCGAAGCGGAGACGCGAGACGCGGTCGCATCATTTAGGACCGGGTAGACGAATCGTTCGATCATTTCCGATTCCAGACCGGGGTCCGTCGCCGGCCAGAACAGGAAAGCCATGACGACCCGTGAAATCCATTGTCCAGCAATGTCGTCCGATAGGCCGGTGAATGTGGACGCCGAGCGTGGAATCTGGGAAGACGGCGCTAGGTAGGACCCGAGCGAGGACGGCGACATGGTCGTCAGCATCGTACTGATCACCGGGTCGTTGCGAATGGCGGCCAGCGAGGCGGTGATGGCGGTGACCGCGCGCCGTTGTGCATCCGAGGACTCGACCGCGCGTTGGATCGCGACGGTGACGCCGGCGATGTTCCGGGCGAGGACGGCATCGACGATCGCGGACTTGCCCCCGACGTGTCGATACACCGTTGCCCGGGAGCATCCCGCCTCGCGAGCCACCGCGTCGAGATTCAGCTGATCCAAACCGTGGCGCGCAATCTGTTTCGCCGCGATCGACACGATGCGATCCGCCGCCATGGTGCGGCGATCACCCCGGTGCAGCCAGTCTGTGTACGGTGACATCAGTTCTCAAATCTATCGCAAGTTGAGACAAATATACGCAAGATTCTTACCATTTGTGCTGGTGGCGTGGGTGCGTTGAGACGCCACCAATCATGGCTTTGAACAGGCACTTCTCACTTTTTCGAATGCCTTGACGGGTGGTTTTCCGGTCTGTCAGCCTCATGGTGATGAGCACTATTGAGCTGTTCGACCCCCAGGTCCTCGAGGATCCGTATCCGTTCTATCGGCGGCTGCGCGAGACCGCGCCGGTGTGGCCGGTGGGTGACTCCGGCTTCTACTTTGTCTCGCGCTGGGACCTGGTGGTCGAAGCGACCGAACGCACCGAGGACTTCTCGTCAAACCTGACCGCGGTGCTCATGCAATCCGATGACCCCGAAGGTGGCGTCACGGTCACGGGAATGGGCCCCGTCGCCGACCCGACGCACGTACTGGCAACCGGTGATGATCCGGTTCATCACGCGCACCGCAAGCTGGTGCTGCCCACGCTGGTCGCCAAGCGGATCACCGCACTGGAGTCGATCATGGCCGAGACCGCGGCCCGGCTGTGGGAACGGGGTGTGAACGGCGACGGTATCGACTGGATGGCCGCGATGGGTGATGCGCTGCCGATGACTATGGTGGCCCGGCTGATCGGGCTGCCCGATGAGGACGTGCCGCAGCTGGTGCAGTGGGGCTACGCCAGCACCGAGATGTTGGGCGGGCTCAATACCCCGCAGCGGCAGGAACAGGTCGTCACCGACACCATGTACCTCCTCCTGTACCTGCGCGAACACCTCGAGAAGGAGCTGGCCGCGCCGGGCGAAGATCTGCTGGGGTACCTCGCGCAGGCGTGTAATCGGGGGGACATTTCCCTGGACATCGGCGTGATGATCCTGGTGCAACTCGTCGGGGCCGGCGGTGAATCGACCGCCGGACTGATGGGCAACGCCGTGCGCATCCTCGGCGAGAACCCCGATCTGCAGCACCGGATTCGCGAAGACCGTGCGCTGTTGCCGACCCTCCTGGAAGAGACTCTTCGGCTGGAGTCGCCGTTCCGCGGACACCACCGGCATGTGTTGGCCGACACCTCGCTGGGCGGTGTTGAGCTGCCCGCGGGTAGTCACCTCACGCTGATGTGGGGCGCCGCCAACCGCGATCCGGCGGTCTTCGAGGATCCCGACGCGTTGCGCCTGGACCGACCCAGCCCGCGCAGCCACATCACGTTTGGCAAGGGGCTGCATTTTTGCGTCGGGGCGGCGCTGGCGCGCCTTGAGGCGCGCACCGCCATCAATCTGCTGCTAGACGAAACGCGCGAATTTTCCGTCAAATCCGGTGGTGCGCAGTGGGTTCCGAGCATTATGGTGCGTCGGCACCACAAACTGGAGCTGGCGTTCAGCCAGTAATCCCGGTTCGACGAGCGCGGCGTTGCGCACGCCAACACGCCGTGTATGACGTGCATAACGTCGCGCTCGCGGCAGGGGAGGAGCTCAGCGCCGTCTGATGGTGCGCTGCATACCGCCGCGCATCTTGGCCTGACCTGGATTCGGGCCCTTCGGCATCGCCGCGGCGCGTGAACCCAGCGCCGTCAGCCGCGACTCCAGGGAGTCCATCTGCTTGGCGGTGATGTTGGCGGGCAGCTTGGTGAGGTGGCGCTCCAGCTTGGACAGCGGCACCTGGCCGTCCTCGTTGCCGACGATGACGTCATAGATCGGTGTGTCGCCGACGACGCGCGCGGTGCGTTTCTTCTCCTGAGCCAGCAGCGGGCCGAGGCGGCCGGGAGCGCCCTCGGCGACGAAGATGATGCCCGGACGGCCGATGACACGGTGCACCACATCCAGCTGGGTGGTGCCGGCGACCGCGGTGGTGACCCGCCACTTTCCGCGCATGTTGTCCAGCGCCCAGCCGGCGGCGCCCTTCTGGCCCTCTGCCTTGGTGAACACCGACTTCTGCACCCGCCGGCCAAAGATGATGAACGCCACCAGCCCGCCGAGCACCACGCCCAGGATCGGGAACATGAACACGCTGATCCCGCCCGAGAAGTATCCGGCGACCGCGAACACCGCGACGATCAGCACGAAGGCGCCGATCATGTACGGCAGCAGCCGCTTGTCTTCCTTGCGCTGAATCTGGAAGGCCTGCCACATCTGGGTGCGGCGCGTCTTCGATTCGGCCTTGCGACGTGCCTTCGCCTCGGCCTTGGCGACCTTGGCCTCGGCGGGATTCAGTGATTTAGGCATATGCCGAGTCTAAGACTCAGCGAGCGATGAGATTGACCGCCTCCTGGGCGGCAGATCCGGCCGACGCCAGGTGCTCCAGTGCGGCGGGAAGTACCCGCCCGTGGTGCGCCATCGCCTGCGCGTACAGCCGTCCGGCCCGGTACGAGGAGCGCACCAGCGGCCCGGCCATCACGCCGGCGAACCCGAGACCCTCCGCGAAGTCCGAAAGCTCAACGAACTCTTGCGGTTTCACCCAACGGTCCACCGGATGATGCCGCGGCGAGGGCCGCAGATACTGGGTGATTGTGATGATGTCGCAGCCCGCCTCGTGCAGCGCCACCAGCGCGTCGCGGATCTCGTCGTTGGTCTCACCCATGCCGAGGATCAGGTTGCTCTTGGTCACCAACTTCGCCTCACGTGCCGCGGTGATCACCGACAGGCTTCGCTCATAGCTGAATGCGGGCCGGATGCGGCGGAACACCCGCGGCACCGTCTCCAAGTTGTGCGCCAGCACCTCCGGGCGAGACGCGAACACCTCTTCGAGCTGCTCGGGGACGGCGTTGAAGTCCGGGATGAGCAGCTCGACGCCTGTGGCCGGGTTGAGCTCCTTGATGTACCGCACGGTTTCGGCGTACAGCCAGGCACCGCCGTCGGGCAGGTCATCACGGGCCACCCCGGTGACCGTCGAATACCGCAATCCCATGGTGTGGACACTTTCGGCGACCCGGCGCGGCTCGTCGCGATCCAGGTCGGTGGGCTTGCCGGTGTCGATCTGGCAGAAATCACAGCGGCGGGTGCACTGTTCACCGCCGATGAGGAAGGTGGCCTCGCGGTCCTCCCAGCATTCGAAGATATTGGGGCATCCGGCTTCCTCGCACACGGTATGTAGCCCGCCGGAGCGCACCAGTGACTTGAGCTCCTTATATTCGGGGCCCATCTTGGCGCGGGTGCGGATCCATTCCGGCTTGCGTTCGATCGGGGTCTGGGCGTTGCGAACTTCCAGTCGCAGCAGCTTGCGGGGTTCGCTCATGCGGTTGCCCCTGCGTTGTTCCCGCCCGCTGCCCCGACGGCCAGCCGGCCCTCCAGCGCGTCGAGCACCGAGGAAACCACCTGATCATGGACTTCGGCCACGGTGACGTCCCGGCCCAATTCGGCGGACAGGGTTGTCACTCCGGCATCACTGATGCCACACGCGACGATCGGCAGATAGGCGTCCAGGCTGTTATCGCAGTTGAGAGAGAACCCGTGCATGGTGACCCCGCGCTGTATACGCACCCCGATTGCGGCGATCTTGCGTTCCGGTTTCCCGCCGCCCGCGGCCAGCCACACCCCGGAGCGGCCGTCGACACGACCGGTTTGTAGGCCCAGTTGCGCGCACACCGCGATGATCGATTCCTCAAGGCGCCGAACGTAGTTCACCACGTCGATAGGCTCGGCCAACCGCACGATCGGGTACCCCACCAACTGTCCCGGGCCGTGCCAGGTGATCTTGCCGCCGCGGTCGGTGTCGATGACGGGTGCGCCGTTGATCGGTCGTTCCTGTGCTTCGGTGCGGCGCCCAGCGGTGTACACGGCCGGGTGCTGCAAGGTAAGCAGGGTGTCCGGGCCTCCGGCGACGCGGGCATCGACGAGGTCGCGCTGCAGCTCCCAGGCCGCCTCATAGCCGATGGTGCCCAGGTCCCGCACGACGACGGGCTCTGCGCTGGACCGGATGGATCCATGGGAGCGGTGCACGGGTTCCATTATCTCACTTCACCGGTCGGGTGTTGTTGGCGTAGGCCAGCGCCTCGCCGATGGTGTGGTGCTCGAACTCGAATCCGTGCTGTTCGAGAACCGCGGGGATGACGCGCATGCTGCGGGTCAGATCGGCATCGGCGAATTCGCCGAAGAGGGCGCGCAGGGCGAACTGCGGTGCCGCCAGCAGGGTTGGTCGATGCAGTGTCCTGCCGAGGGCGGCGGTGAACTCGGCGTTCGTGACGGGCGCCGGGCCGGTCAGATTGATCGCGCCCGAGAGCGTCGGCTCGGTCATGGCGAATTCGAGTGCGCGGATCTGGTCCTCAAGGCTGATCCACGGCATGTACCAGCGACCGTTGCCCAGCCGTGCGCCCAAGCCGAGAGAGAAGAGCGGGCGCGACCGGCCGAACAGCCCGCCAACGGGGGACAGCACCAGGCCGGTTCGGACGATCACCACTCTGGTGCCCGCGTGCGCGGCCTCAGCGGTTGCGCCTTCCCAGTCGACACACACTCGTGCGAGGAAACCGGTACCGCTGGGGGCGGTTTCGTCAATAACGCGGTCACCGCTGTCGCCGTAGTAGCCGACTGCCGAGGCGTTGATCAACACCGGCACTCCGGCGTCGGCGACGGCACCGGACAGTACCTCCGTGGGGATGACGCGACTGTCGTAGATCTCCTGCTTGTATGCGCCGGACCAACGTTTGTCGCCAACGCCGACACCGCACATGTTGACCGCCACGTCGACACCATCGAGGGCGCCCGGGGCGACCTGCCCGCTCGCAGGATCCCAGCGCTGTTCGTCAGCGTTCATCGGGTCGCGGCGTACCAGCCGGACCACGGTGTGGTCGGCGGCCCGCAGCGACGCGACAAGCGCCGACCCGATCACCCCCGACGACCCGGCGATGACGACACGCATGCGCTACAGCCCTAGGTCCGCCTCGAAAGCCCCCTCTTCCAGGCGATGCTTGATGGTGGTGAGGAACCGCCCCGCGTCGGCTCCGTCGATCAGGCGGTGATCGTAGGTCAGTGGCAGATAGCAGACCGACCGGATACCGATGGACTCATTGCCCGCGTCGTCACGGATAACCCTGGGACGCTTCACGATTGCACCGGTACCGAGCATGGCTGCCTGCGGCGGCACCAGGATCGGGGTGTCGAACAGGGCGCCCTGGCTACCGATGTTGGTGATGGTGAAGGTACCGCCCGCGAGCTCGTCGGGCTTGAGGTTGCCGGAGCGGGCACGCGCGGCGATGTCTGCGATGGCACGGGCCAGGCCTGCCAGTGACAGGTCGCCGGCGTTGTGGATCACCGGGGACAGCAGACCCTGATCGGTGTCTACCGCGATACCCAGGTGCTCGGCGTCGTAGTAGGTGATTTCCTTGGTGTCCTCGTTGTAGCTCGCGTTGACGTTCGGATGCGCCTTAAGGGCCTCGACCGCGGCCTTCGCGAAGAACGGCAGGAACGTTAGGTTCACGCCCTCGCGCTCGGCGAAGGTGGCCTTCGCGCGGGACCTCAGCGAGGTGATCTTGGTGACATCGGCCTCGTGGGTCTGGGTGAGCTGCGCGGTCTGTTGCAGGGACTCCCGGGTCTTCTTGGCGGTGATCTGACGAATCCGGTTGACCTTCTGCGTGGTTCCGCGCAGATGTGCCAGCGATGCGGCGGGAGCGGCGGCGGGGATTTGCGCCGGTGCTGGTGCCGGGCTGGATGTCGCCGACTTCGCGACCGCGGCGGCGGCCAGCACGTCCTGCTTACGAATCCGTCCGCCAACTCCGCTACCGGACAGCGCGGACAGGTCCACGTTGTTCTCGGCCGCGAGCTTGCGGACCAGCGGGGTGACGTACGGGTTGTCGTCACCGGCGGCGGGAGCGGCGGCCGGCGCGGGTGCGGCGGCCGGCGCGGGTGCGGGTGCGGCGGGAGCTGCTGGCGCGGGAGCAGGCGCCGCGGCGGGAACCGGAACCGGAGGTGCGGGAGGTGCCGGGGGAGCAGCCGCCGGGGCCGGGGCAGGCGCTGGCACGGGGGCAGGCGCGGCACCCGCGGCCCCGATGACACCAAGCTCGCCACCGACGGCCACGGTGTCGTCCTCATTGGCCGAGATGCTCAGCAGCACACCGGCCACCGGCGACGGAATCTCGGTGTCGACCTTGTCCGTCGAAACTTCCACGAGTGGCTCGTCCACGCCGACCTCGTCGCCGACCTTCTTGAGCCAGCGGGTCACGATGCCCTCGGTGACGGACTCGCCAAGCTCAGGCATGTTGACCGAGGTGCCCGGACCCGTCGGAGCGGCAGCTGCCGCGGGAGCCGGAGCGACCGCGGGAGTGGGCTCAGGGGCTGGTGCAGGAGCAGGCTCAGGGGCAGCCGCCGGAGCGGGCGCTGCCGCCTCGCCGGCCTCGCCGATCACGCCAAGCTCACCGCCGATCTCGACGGTGTCGTCCTCATGGGCGGTGATCTTGGTCAGCACGCCAGATGTGGGGGCGGGGATCTCGGTGTCCACCTTGTCGGTCGACACCTCAAGCAGTGGCTCGTCGACGTCGACCGTGTCGCCCTCCTGCTTGAGCCACCGTGTCACCGTCCCTTCGGTCACGCTCTCACCGAGGGCGGGCATCTGGACGGAGAAGGCCATGGTTTTCCACTCCTGAAATTAGGTCGAAAGCCGCTTCGCAGCACGCACTGTCAACACAGACACCTCTGGCTTACCACAGGGACGTGTCCGCCGGGTCAATCCTGTCACTGAGTGGAACGACGCGCCTGCCCGGGTCCAAGATCGATGTATGAGCGAGCGCACAGTCGTCTGCGTCATCAAGCCCGGCAGCCGCAAGGGGCCAGTAGTGGAGGTTGCCGACGACGGCGCGCTGACTCTGTTCGTGCGGGAGCCAGCGATCGACGGCAAGGCCAACAAGGCCGCGATCGCGTTGCTCGCGGAGTACCTGGACGTGCCGAAGTCGACGGTGCGGCTCGTCGCCGGCCAGACCAGCAGGCTGAAGAGATTCTTGGTGGGATGACAGCGCGTTCTCAGAATTAGCTGGCACCATGGACGAATGGCATGGATCGACGCCTTCCGAAGCAAAGGCCAATCCCCCGCACGCGGGAGGGACCCCCACCAGCGGGGCACCAACGAGGATCTGCGCTACCTCGCCATGTGGACTGCGGCACACACCGGCGTCGAGGCCTACGTCGAGCCGCAGACCAACTTCTCCGATGTCACGGTGATCCTGATCGCGGGCGACGGCGAATGGACCCGTCGACGCGTCGGCGGGGTGGCCGGGGCACGGCGGATTTCCGAGAAGCTCAAGATTCCGGTGTACGACGTGCACCGCACCGGCTATCCGCAACGCAAGCGTGATTACGACGCCCGGCAGAAGATCTTGAAGCGTCGCGCCGCGGAGGGTTGAGGGGGATCACCCGTTCTTGGCGATGTCCTCCAGCACCCCGAAGATGGTCCGCACTGGCACACCGGTTCCGCCCTTGGGCGTGTAGCCCCACGGCCCGCTGGTGTTAAAGGCCGGGCCCGCGACATCGATATGTGCCCACTGCACGCCGTCGGCCACGAACTCGCGCAGGTACTGCCCGGCGGCCAGCATGCCGCCGTTGCGGTGATTGGTGACGTTCGCCATGTCGGCCACCCTGGACTTGAGGTCATCGCGCAGTTCCTCGGGTAGCGGCATGGGCCAACCGTTCTCGCCCACCGACTGCGAGATTGTCGCGACGCGATCCCGGAACTCGTCGGTGCCCATCACCCCGGGGGTGCGCAGACCCAGCGCCACCACCTGCGCGCCGGTCAGCGTCGCGGTGTCGATTAGATAGTCCGGCTCGTCCTGGCAGGCCCGCACGATCGCGTCGGCCAGAATCAGTCGGCCCTCGGCGTCGGTGTTGATCACCTCGATGGTGGTGCCGTCCAGTTGAGTCAGCACGTCACCGGGACGCTGCGCCGTCGACGACGGCATGTTCTCGGCCATCGGTACCGTCGCGATCACGTCGAGCGGCAGCTGCTGCCGGGCGGCCAGCAGGGTTACCGCGATCACCGCTGCGGCCCCGCCCATATCGGAGGTCATGTTCTCCATACCGCCGGCCGGCTTGATGGAAATGCCGCCGGTGTCGAAGGTGATGCCCTTGCCGACAAGCGCGACCTTCTTAGAAGACCGAGCTTTCTTTCCTTGATTTCCCCGGTAGGTCAGCCGCACCAGACGCGGCGGGCGCGAGGAACCCTTGCCGACGCCGACGATGCCGCCGTAACCGGCCTTGGCCAGTTCCTTCTCGTCGAGTACCTCAACCTCGATGCCCTCAGCCGTCGCCAATGCCTTTGCCTGCTTGGCGAATTCGGCGGGGAACAGGTGACTGGGCGGGGTGTTGACGAAATCACGCGCGGTAGCGACGGCCGATGCCACGGCAAGGCCGCGATCCATGGCTTCCTTCTGCGCGCGGCCCTTGTCGCCGACGAGCAACGTAACTTTCTGCAGCCCAGTGTCCTTCGGTGCGGTCTTGGTGCTGCGGAACGCCACGAAGCGGTACCCGCCCAGCACCAGGCCCTGCACGCTGGCGTCGACATCGCGTTCCGAGAGCGTCGTCACGAGGGTCTCGACGTTGTCGAGAGACCGGGCGGCCACGCCCGCCGCTCGACGGATCGCCTCGGGGCCGAGGTTGTCTGCGCTACCCAGTCCGACGGCGAGCACGCTGGCCACCGGCAACCCGTCGACAGCTACCCGGGTGAGCTGCTCGTTCGAGCCGGTGGCTCCCACCGCCTTGAGCGCGGCCTCGATCGACTTGACGGCCTTGTTGTCCAGCAGCTGCGCATCGACCACCTTGGGACCCTTGTCCGACGCTTTCTCGCTGGGGCGCACACCCACCAGCAACACCGCGGTGGAGACTCCGCGTTGCGGAATGGAGGTGGCCAGGGTGAACGAAGGTGCGGTGTATGCGCTCATGACATCCCAGCCTAGTGATGCGCCAATTAGGGTGAACGCCATGACCCAGCCCTCCATTAACCCGGTCCCCGGACCCCTGCATGACCAGCACACCGCGCAGGGCGCCACCTTCGCCGAATTCGGCGGCTGGAACATGCCGGTGTCCTATGCCGGCACGGTGGGGGAGCACACCGCCACCCGTGAGGCCGTCGGACTGTTCGACGTGAGCCACCTCGGCAAAGCCCTGGTGCGCGGACCGGGCGCCGCATCATTCGTCAACGCGTGTTTTACCAACGATCTCAACAAGATTGGGCCCGGTAAGGCGCAGTACACGTTGTGTTGCACCGAAACCGGCGGTGTCGTCGACGATCTCATTGCCTACTACGTCTCCGACGACGAGATCTTCCTGGTGCCCAACGCCGCCAACACCGCCGCGGTCGTGGCCGCGTTGCAGGCCGAGGCGCCCGACGGCATCACCATCACCGATCAGCACCGCGACTTCGCGGTGCTCGCCGTGCAGGGGCCCAAGTCGGCCGAGGTGTTGCAAGGACTCGGGCTGCCAACGGATATGGAGTACATGGCGTACGCCGATGCGACGCTGGGCGGTGTACCGGTGCGGGTGTGCCGCACCGGTTACACGGGGGAACACGGTTACGAGCTGCTGCCGTCCTGGGATTCGGCGGGCGCGGTGTTCGATGCGCTGCTGCCGGCGATCACCGCGGCGGGCGGCCAACTCGCCGGTCTGGGCGCGCGAGACACGCTGCGGACCGAGATGGGCTATCCGCTGCACGGACACGAGCTATCCGCCGATATCAGCCCGGTGCAGGCGCGGGCGGGATGGGCGGTCGGCTGGAAGAAGGATGCGTTCTGGGGCCGCGATGCGCTCACCAGCGAAAAGGCGGACGGTCCGCGCCGCACCCTGCGGGGCCTGCGCGCCACCGGCCGCGGAGTGCTGAGGCCCGAGCTCACGGTGCTATCCGATGGTCGGCCGGTGGGTGTGACCACGTCAGGGACGTTCTCGCCGACGCTCAAGACCGGCATCGCCCTGGCATTGCTGGACACCGCCGCGCAGATCGCGGACGGAGCAAGCGTCGTCGTCGACGTGCGCGGCCGGGAGATCGAATGCGAGGTCGTCAAGCCGCCATTCGTGGACGTCAAGGTCGGATAATCGGTTCGGATTTGGCGACAACGGACAGCTAGACTGCCGAGCATGAATCCGCTTCCCGAGTTCACCAGGCAACTCAACCCGTCACCGGCCAGCGCGGCCCGGCGGGCTGAGGTACTGGCGGCGCCGGGATTCGGAAAGTACTTCACCGACCACATGGTGTCCATCGACTGGACCACCGAAAATGGTTGGCACAACGCGCAAGTGGCGCCGTACGGGCCTATCACGCTGGACCCGTCGGCGATCGTCCTGCATTACGCGCAGGAGGTCTTCGAGGGGCTCAAGGCCTACCGGCAACCCGATGGAACCATCGCCGCCTTCCGGCCCGAGGCTAACGCCGAACGGTTGATCCAGTCCTGCCGCCGCATCGCTATTCCGGAGCTGCCTCAGGAGCTGTTCATTGAGTCGCTGCGTCAGCTCATGGCTGTCGACGCCGACTGGGTGCCCGCGGGTGGCGGGGAGGAATCGCTGTATCTGCGACCGTTCATCATTGCTACCGAGGCAGGTCTTGGCGTGCGCCCCGCCGCCGAATACCGATACTTGCTCATCGCTTCCCCGGCCGGTGCCTACTTCTCGCAGGGCATCAGGCCGGTCAGCGTGTGGCTCTCGCATGAGTATGTGCGTGCGGCACCGGGCGGTATCGGCGCCGCCAAGACCGGTGGCAACTATGCCGCCTCGCTGGTTGCCCAGGCGCAGGCCGCCGACGAGGGCTGCGATCAGGTGGTGTGGCTGGACGCCATTGAGCGCAAGTACATCGAAGAAATGGGTGGGATGAACCTGTTCTTCGTCTTCGGTCGCGACGGTGAGGCCCGCCTGGTGACCCCCGAGCTTTCCGGTTCATTGCTGCCCGGCGTGACGCGAAAGTCTTTGTTGCAGCTGGCCTCCGACGCCGGTTTCGCTATCGAGGAACGCAAGATCGATGTCGACGAGCTAGAGAAGAAGGCGGCCTCGGGGGAGATCACCGAGGTGTTCGCCTGTGGTACCGCCGCGGTGATCACGCCGGTTGGCCGCGTCAAGTACTCGGGTGGCGAGTACATCATCGGTGACGGGGAACCCGGCGAGGTGACCATGGCGCTGCGGGACACGTTGACCGGAATCCAGCGCGGCACCTTCGCCGACACGCACGGCTGGATCACCAAGCTCGGCTAGCCCCGAACTCGCCGTTGATACGTCACCCTGTCGAACTCGCGGCCGTACTCGTCGACCGCCGTGACGTCCATCTCGCTGACCAAGGTTCCAGGACGCACGTCGACCCGAATGAAGGCGTAATTGCGATAGCGCACGCGAGACCACGCGACCGCTTCGATGTGCTTGCTGCCGTCGGGTGCCCATACGTAGCTGTTGGGAACCAGTGTGTCGCTTAGTTCACGGCCTCGATAGCCCTCGGGCTCGCCCGGTTGGAAGTCGTAGCGGGGTCGGCCCGCGGAGCCCACCGTGTAGTACACCGTGCCATCGGATTCCGGGTCGACTGTCGAGTTGTCGCCGGCTTCCCTGGTCGGCCGTCCCGCGCGGATGGGGTCGGTGCGCTCGAAGACGTGGTTGTGCCCCTGGAGCACCAGATCCACCTGGTAGCGATCGAACAGTTCGCACCATGCGTCGCGCACGCCACCGTCACTGGCGTGCGACAGCGTCGTCGAATACGCGCAATGGTGAAAGAAGCACACGATGAAATCGATATTCGGGTTGGCGCGATAGGCTGCCAAAGTCCTTCCCACCCAACCGGTTTGGGACCCTCCAGAGTACCCGGTATTCGCCCGGATCTCGTAAGAAACGTCGTTGGCGTCCAGGGAGAGCACGGCGACGTTGCCGTAGGTGAACGAGTATGCCGAGGGGCAACCGCTGGGCCCATTGCCCGGGAAGCCGAGACGGGCCAGGTGGCCGCCGTAGCCGTGGTTCCCGTAGGCGGCTTCCATGTCGTGGTTACCGGTCGCGAACATCCATGGCGTGGTGGAAGCGCTCGGTTCGATCGACGTCAGGTAGACGTCCCAGACGAACGGGTTGTACTTATCAAACCCGGACGGGGCCTTGCCGCCCGACGGCACGAATTGGGGTTTCCTGCCCATTCCCGAGGGGTCGGCATACGCGATATCGCCGGCCAGGATGTGAAAGTCGGGTCGGCACGCCACGATCTGATTCAGGACGTTCTGCGTGTGTGAGGCGGTCGGGTCGTTGTCCGCAGTGTACGAGCTGTCGTCGTATTCACCGGTGGCCAGACCCGGTGGCTGGGTGGGAGTTTCGTCGGTGCCCTGATCGCCCATCATGGTGAAGCGGAAGGAGGTGAGCGCATTTCGTACAGACGGAATGGCCGTGGAGGCGGAACGGACGTCGCTCAGGAAACCGTCGCCGGTACGCCAACGATAGAAATGCTCGGTGCCCCCGCCGATCCCGTGCACGGGCGCATGGACATAGAACTGTTCGGCACCCAACACTCCGTGATCGCTGGACGGGATTTGCGTCACGAGGTTGCGGACCTCGGCTTCGAGTGAGGCGCCGAGTTCGGGGGTCGGGCCGTGGTCGAGAAAGATCTTGGTACCGTGCGGATTCCTGGACAGCTGCGCAGAGAAGCCGAGCTGGCTGGAGGAGTCCGCGCCGTACCCGACACGCCTGCCCGCGACACCGAGCGGGGCATCGTCCGCATACGCCCGGCGGCCGAACGGCGACACCCCCAGCGCGGCGACCGCCGCTGCGGCGGCCGACCCACGCAGGAAGTTCCGTCGCGATACCGCGTGACGGCGCAGATACCCGCGATGCCACTCGTACTGCTCGGCCATCGACATCGACTGGGACATCGGCTGAGGAATCCCCATGTCCGGTGTCTCACCGGCTGGGGTCAACGGATTGCGGGCCATAGTTTCGAATGGTGGACCATTGCGCCAGATGATGCGACCGCACAGGCCGACTCGGTGGCGAAACTGTTGGTGAATCTTCGCGTGGGCATTACGCCGCGGCCAGCCCCAGGGCGGCAAGCGTTGTCGTCAGCTCGATGCTGGCACCCAACACGTCTCCGGTGATCCCGCCGAACCTGCGCGCACAATGACGCACCAGCAGCGCCCCGGCGACCAGCGCGACCAACACCGCCGCCGGACCGTGCCAAGGGCGCCCAGTATCGGCGAACACCGCGACGCCCGCGGCACCAAGCACCCACAGTCCGACCACCAACGGCGGCTGAGAACCGGCGACCCGGGCGCCGAAACCGCTCTGAGCGGCCCCGGGTACGCCGCGGCGGCAGGCCAGCACCGCGCCGACCCGTCCGGTGGCGATCGCCACCGCGATGGCCAGCCAGGCCTGCGAGGAGACCAACATTCCGAACGACAGTGTTTGTGCCAGTAGGGCGATCATTACCGCGGCAACACCGAACGGCCCTGCGGATCCATCGCGCATCACCGTGAGTGCACGCTCGGGCGGCCCGTAGCAGCCCAGCCCGTCGGCGGTATCGGACAATCCGTCGATGTGCAGGCCGCGGGTCGCCAGCACCACCACGGTCACCGCCGCCAGGCCTGCGATCGGGCCGGTGTACAGCTGTGACGTCAGCCACGCCGTGGCCGCTGCGAGGGCGCCCAACACGGCGCCCACCACCGGCAGCGCGCCCAGCACCGGACCCGAGAGCGTGCCGGCCAGGCGTGCGGGAACCGGTGTCACGGTGGCGAATTCGAAAGCGCCGCCGATGGGTCGCAGAGCACGCAGCAGGTGGTTCATGATGACGAGCCCTCGGCGCCGTCAACATTGGCCTCGTCGAATGTGGCCATCTGCGCCAGAGTAGCGGCGGCGGCCTGCAACACCGGTAGCGCGACGAGAGCACCGGAGCCTTCACCCAGGCGCATCTCCAGATCCAGCACGGGATCCAGCCGAAGGCGTTGCAGAGCAAGGGTATGCGCGGGTTCGGTGGAACGGTGCCCGGCCAGCCACCATTGCCGTGCCCCTGGTGCCAGCTGCTCGGCTACTAGCGCGGCAGCGGTCACCACTAGCCCGTCGAGCAATACCGGGGTGCGTCGCACCGCCGCTTGCGCCAAGAACCCGGTCATCGCCGCCAGGTCGGCGCCGCCCGCGCAGGTGAGCAGCGCCACCGGATCGGTACGTACATCCTTGGTTCGGCGCAGGGCATCGCGGACCGCGGCGGTCTTGCGCGTCCATCCGGCATCGTCGACTCCGGTACCGCGGCCCACCACCGCGACCGGTTCGCTTCCGGTGAGCGCCGCCACTAACACCGTTGCGGGCGTCGTGTTTCCGATGCCCATATCGCCCGCGATCAGCAGATCGGCGCCGCCATCGATTTCGTTGTCGGCCAACGCGATCCCGGTGGCCAGCGCGGCGTGAGTTTGCTCGGTGGTGAGGGCGTTCTCCACCGCAATGTTTCCGCTGGAACGGCGAATCCTGTGGGCGCCATGGTGTCCGGTCAGTGACGCCGCGGTGTCTACGGAGATGTCGACCACCCGCACTCCGGCCCCCGCTAGCGCGGCGAGCACGTTCACGGCCGCGCCCCCCGCGTCGATGTTTCGCACCATTTGCGCGGTCACCGACGGGGGATAGGCGGACACTCCGCCGGCGGCCACCCCGTGATCACCAGCGAAGACCACCACCCTTGGTTTCTGGAATGTCACAGGGGGACACTGGTTTTGGCAGGCCGATATCCAGGTTGAGAGCTCTTCGAGTCGCCCCAGCGCGCCGGCCGGTTTGGTGAGCTGGCGTTGGCGGTTACGCGCGGCCTCGGCCATATCGGGATTGGGGGCCGTGATGGGGCTGAATCGCGGTGCCTCGCTCATGCGGGGGCTCCCTTGATGACCAGCGGCTGACCGGCCACCACCAGCAGCACCCGCGTGCAGCGCCTAGCGACGGCCTGATTCAGTGCGCCCAGCTGATCGGCGAAAAGTCGCCCGGACGCGGTGGCGGGCACGACGGTCAACCCAACCTCCGGGCTCACGATCACGAGGTCGGAGGAGTAGGTGGCGACGGCATGGACCAGTTCGTCGACATCGACGGTCACGGCCTCGGCTCCGGCATCCCACGCGCCGCGCGCATCCATGACCGCTGTCAGCCAGCCGCCGAGATCGTCGATGAGTGTCGGTACCGCGGCGCCCGCGCGCAGCTCGCCGGCGATATCGGTCGTCTCGGTTGTCACCCAATGGTCGGGGCGTCGGGATCGGTGCGCGTCGACCCGCTGCGTCCATGAGACGTCATCGCGCACAGAGGACCCGGTGGCCAGGTACCGGACGGGTCCGGTGGTCGGCAGCAGCGATTCGGCGAAACGCGACTTCCCCGAACGAATACCGCCGAGGACAAGGGTGGTCGTGGCAGGTGATGAGCCGCTTGCGCGAAGAGCGTCGGACACAGTGAGGCTAGACCGGCTCGCCGCGGTTCACCCGGGGACGTGGTGCGCGCATCTTGCGCATCTGCGATGCGCGGCTCGCGGCGTACCAACCCAATTTGAATCCGCCCTCGTCGCTGGCCGGGAAGCGTTCGGCCACACGTTTGTTCACGAGTCTGCCGACGAACACTCCGTCGACGATCATGACGAGCATCAGCACCAGCATCGCCGGAGTCATCCAGATCTGAATCTGTGGGGACGGCACCGCGAACATGGTGAAGATCAGGAACAGCGCCAGCGGCATGAATAGCCCCAGCACATTGCGCCGCGAGTCGACGATGTCGCGGGCGAGCGCGCGCACCGGTCCCTTGTCGCGGGGCAGCAGGTACGCCTCGTCGCCGGCCATCATCTTTTCGCGGCTGTCGGACATCCGAGCGCGGCGCTCCGTGTTCTCCACCTTGCGTTCCGCGCGCGAGAGCTTCGGGCCACGCAGCGACTTGCGCCGCTGGCGGGCCTCGGAGCTGGTCAACGGCGCCGGGGCGATCGGTCCGCGGCGCTTGCCGGCATCGCGCTTCGGGGTGGGGCGGCCCTTTCCGGCCTGCGCCGCTGATGTGGCGTCCGTCTCACCGTGCGCGTCAGCAGCGTCGTTTTCGGAGGTGGATTTCTTTCGGCCGAGCAGATTCACACGCCCAGATTATCCTGCGCGAATGAGTCAGATTCTGGTGGCGCCCGACAGCTTCGGTGACACGCTCACCGCTACCGAGGCGGCGGTCGCCATCGCTGACGGCTGGAGGCGGACTCGGCCCGGCGATGTTCTGGTCCTCAGTCCGCAATCGGACGGGGGGCCAGGATTCATCGATGTGCTGGCCGCGCAGCTGCCGGCGGCCACTCGATACACGGCGCGTGTTCGCGGGCCACTGGACGAGGACGTCGATGCGGCCTGGCTGCGTGACGGAACTACCGCCTACATCGAATGCGCCCAGGCATGTGGGCTGCCGCTGCTCGGCGGGGCGCCGTCCGTCGACACCGCGTGGCAGGCCCACAGCACCGGCGTGGGACAGCTGATCGCCGCCGCCCTGGGCGATGGGGCGACACGGATCGTGGTGGGCCTCGGCGGTAGCAGTTGCACCGACGGGGGCGCGGGGCTCATAGCGGGTCTGGGCGGGACCGGCGAGGCGGGGATTAGGGAGGCACAGCGTCGGTTGATTACAACGGAATTGGTGGTCGCCAGTGATGTCGAGCATCCGTTGCTCGGTGCGGAGGGAGCGGCTGCGGTGTTCGGCCCGCAGAAGGGCGCCGACCCGGACGCCGTGCGACGGCTCGAAGCGCGGCTCACCGACTGGGCCGCCCAGTTGGAGACCGGAACCGGTCGATCCGTGCGCGATCGCGCCGGAGCTGGGGCGGCCGGCGGGATCGGCGCGGCGCTGCTGGCACTAGGCGGCCGTCGTGAATCGGGAGCGCGGATTGTCGCCGAGCGCACCGGTCTCGACAGCGCCTTCACGCACGCCGACCTGGTGATCACCGGCGAGGGCAAGTTCGATGACCAAACCCTGCACGGCAAGGTCGCCGGAGCGGTGGCAGCAGGTGCCGAGGCGTCCGGCACCCCGGTGCTGGTGCTGGCCGGGCAGGTGGCGTTGACCGCCGATCAGTACAAGCGGGCGGGTATCGCACGCGCGGAATCGATCACCCAGTTCGCAGGGTCCGTACAGCTGGCCATGGCGGACGCGGCCGGCCAGTTGGCCGGATTGGCGGCCAAGGTCGCACGTGAGGCCGATTTCTAGCCATCAGCTGGTGTGTGCACGGCACGAGACCGTCACGTAGACGGTAGTGAAAACTGTTTCATCACTGGGGATTCCGGTGACATCGGTGGCGACGCATTGAGACAGCGGTGCATCCGCGATGCCGTTCAGCTGCACCGAGTAGCCGTGTTCTTTCAGATGCTGCACGGTGGCGTCGGCGTTGCCGCCGCCACCGATGTTGTGCGCGCTCGCGAGATTCGGTGAGGCGAATGCCTGCAACGTCATCGCACCCGCCGCCATGACCGCTGCTGCAGAGAATTTGCCTCCCAACGCAAACCACCGCGACGTTGGTCTGTGCGAATCCGGAGTCGAATGCTGGCGATGATCTCTGTGTGTTTGCATGACCACCACTATACCCCTGGGGGGTATAGTGGTGGTCATGCAAACGATCACAACCAAACATGCATGAGAGATGGAACATACGAAGGATTGCACGCCATACGAATCGTATTCATATACGGGGTAGGGGTATTAGTGATCATCCACCCTGCGGTGCGGGAAGCCCGTTGGTGCTGACTGCATACAGACGAGCATCAGATTCGCTGTAGAAAGTTCCGCTTACGTGTAGTCGCCCCGAGACCGTGGCCGCCACCAGGATCGGGTGGCGCACAAGCCGTTCGACCTGAATGGCAACGTTGACGACGGCGAGCTGGTCGGCATTGTCGAATCCGCTGGCGGCCGCGCCGACCCTGGCCACGTGGTGGTCGCGATAGGCGATCAGGGTCTCGCGCGCATAGTCGAGCCACCGGCAGACGGGGCTAGTGGGAGTATCGATCGATTCGGACAGGAGTGTTTTCATCGCACCGCAGTTTGAGTGCCCACACACCACGATCGAGCGCACGTGACGCTGGTTGACGGCGTAGTCCAGGACGGCGTCGACGGAGGCGTCGGCGGGATCGGTGGGCACCACGTTCCCCATGTTGCGGACGGTGAGCAGCTCGCCTCTGACGGCGGTTTTGGCGGTATGGACCACGACCGGCCCGTCTGAGCAGGCCAGATGCAAGGTGTCTGGATGTTCGGTGTCGTGTATATCGAAAAATGAGGTCATGGCGGGGTAGCCCCAATCGGGAAGCGGCGCATGCTCATGGACATGTGCTGGCCAGGTGGACAAACTCTTGGACGTGGGCGGCCCGTGGTACGCCGCGAACTGCAGATAGGCAGCCCGCGAACAGCGCCCGTGATGGCCTAAGCCAAGGCCTGGAATGTCCAGATCAGCGTCGGATGATGCACAGATCGGTCAGCAGCACACGCCCTGACCGCCGTAAGGCCGCTCCCGTGACCCGTAACGGGGGGTCGCGAGAGATGCCAAAGAACAGCAGCACCGCAACGGCCGCGGCCACGATCGTCGTGACGACTGCCGCGGGAGTCCACACTTCGTTGTTTCCCCGCAGTGCTGCCGCGAGTCCGTCAACGCTCCGGCACAGGGCGGTGCGCACGGCGTTGTCGGCGTGCGCATGGTCGGCTGCCGTACTGAGGCCCGGCGTCGGTGAGTCGGCGATGGTTAGTGCGGCCAGGCTCAGATGATGGGCGGCCGGGGGTGCCGGATGCTTGCCGCCGGGCACGCAGTGCAGCATGGTCGGCAGCGCGACGAGCATGCCGAAGAACAACATCACCAGCGCGAAACGGCCGCGACCTTGCGCGCCAATCGCCATGGCCGAACGGTATCACAATCACGCGATACCCCCTCTGGGTATCGATTGGGATCGGCGAGGCCCGCCGGGGGGTTGCGTCGTGGCTGGGGCATATATGTAGGAATAGCCGCACACGAGGTACCGTTGAGGTCATAAGACGTTTCCGATACGGACGTCCGCCCGAGAGCTTCGACGCAGGGGAGATCCCATATGACTGTCCAAGACGAATCGACCGCCACCTCCACCGAGGAGACCCACGGTGCCGTCTTGACCGATGCCGCCGCGGTCAAGGCCAAGGCGCTGCTGGATCAGGAAGGCCGCGATGACCTGTCGCTGCGCATCGCAGTTCAGCCGGGTGGTTGCGCGGGCCTGCGGTATCAGCTGTTCTTCGACGACCGCACCCTCGACGGTGACCTTGTTTCCGAGTTCGACGGCGTGAAGCTCACCGTGGACCGGATGAGCGCCCCGTACATCCAGGGCGCCTCGATCGACTTCGTCGACACCATCGAGAAGCAGGGTTTCACGATCGACAACCCGAACGCCACCGGCTCCTGCGCCTGCGGCGATTCCTTCAACTGATCAGAACGCGTTGGCGCCGCGCATGTACGCGGAGCAGACATAGATCTTGCCGTCGTTGATCAGCAGCTCGGCCTGCCCCTGCGGGGTGTCCTTGCGCTTCTGACTTGACGCGGTGAACAACACCTTTAGCTGGTACTCGGAGAAGTACACGATCTTGTCGATCGACTTGACCGTCGCGGTCCCGAACGTGCTCACGAACTGTTGGGCGTTGGCGCGCACAATCGTGTCATCGGTGTCCTTGTCGCGCACCGCGTCATACAGTCCGCAGCCGGCGTTGCGTGCCAGCGTCACGGTGTCGAATTTGGCCATCGCGTTCAGGTAGCCCTGGATCGTCTCCTGAATCTTCGCCTCGCTGGGGCGGTGAGACACACCGGAATTCTTCGTCAGGAAGCCGAGGAGCAACGCGAGCACTACCAACGTCGCTACGACGGCTGCGGGCGCAAGCCACCTGGGCGCCTTGCGCTTACGCTCCGGGTAGTCGACCGGGGGAGGCATGGGCGGTAGGCCCGGGTAGGGCACCGTCGAAAAACCTGGTTCAGCCATTCGTCCAGGCTAGCAATCGGCAACAACCCGGAACGCTTACGTTAGGTAAGCTTCGGGGGTTGTCTTTCGACTGACCACCCCGAACCGAATTCCTACGAAGGGCCTCACGCGTGTCCATCATCGTCACCGGATCCATTGCGACCGACCACCTCATGAACTTCCCCGGCAAGTTCTCGGAACAGCTGTTGGTCGAACACCTGCAGAAGGTGTCCCTCAGCTTCCTGGTGGACGACCTGGAAATCCGCCGCGGTGGGGTCGCAGGGAACATTGCCTTCGCCATCGGCGTGCTTGGTGGCAAGCCGGCCCTGGTTGGTGCGGTCGGTGCGGACTTCGCGGAGTACCGGTCATGGCTTGAGGGTCACGGCGTCAATTGCGACGCGGTCAAGATCTCCGAGACCGCGCACACCGCGCGGTTCGTGTGCACCACCGACCAGGACATGGCGCAGATCGCCTCCTTCTACCCGGGCGCAATGTCCGAGGCCCGCGACATCTCGCTGGCCGATGTCGTATCACGCACCGGCACACCGGAATTGGTTATCGTCGGGGCCAACGATCCCGACGCCATGTTCCGGCACACGGAGGAATGTCGCAGCCTGGGACTGCCGTTCGCGGCCGACCCCTCGCAGCAGCTGGCGAGGCTCTCCGGTGAGCAGGCCCGCGAACTCGTCGGCGGCGCCACCTACCTGTTCACCAACGATTACGAATGGGACCTGCTGCTATCCAAGACCGGATGGACCGAGGCCGACGTGCGTGAGCGTGTGGAGCTCCGGGTCACCACGTTGGGGCCCAACGGAGTTGAGATCGTTGAGAAGGACGGCACCTCGCTCAAGGTGGGTGTGGTGCCCGAAAAGGGGCAGGTTGACCCGACCGGTGTTGGCGACGCCTGGCGTGCCGGATTCCTCACCGGCCGTAGCGCCGGACTGAACCTGGAGCGTTCGGCACAGCTGGGTTCGCTTGTGGCCGTGCTGGTTCTGGAGACCGTGGGCACCCAGGAATGGGCATGGGAGCGCGAGAGTGCACTGGGTCGCCTAGCGGACGCCTACGGCCAGGAGGCCGCCGACGAGATCGGTGCCGCGCTCTAGCGCGGCACCGCTACAACTCCACCGGGTAGTGCGGTTCTTGGATCTGCGGGCGCACCGACTGCTCGACGAAGATCGCGTGCCACAGCATGAAGATCAGCACCGTCCAGAGCCTGCGGCTGTGATCGGCGACCCCGGCGGCGTGTTCGGTGAGCATCGCGCTCACCGCGTCCACGTTGATGAGGTGCCCGGTTTGGGTGGTGGCGAGCATCTCCCGGGCCCAGTCGTGCAGCAGCCCGTCGACGAACCAGTGCCTAATGGGCACCGGGAAACCGAGCTTGCTCCGGTGTAGGACATGCGCCGGCACAATGGGTTCGAGCGCCTTGCGGAGCGCGTACTTGGTGGTTTCCCGGGTGATCTTCTCTTGGTAGGGCAGCGTTGAGGCCACCTTGAAGACCTCGGGATCCAGGAACGGCACCCGCAGTTCCAGTGAGTTGGCCATCGTCATCTTGTCGGCCTTAACCAGGATGTCGCCGCGCAGCCACGTGAACAGATCTACATACTGCATGCGCGCCACCGGATCCCAGCCGGCACACCGCTCGTAGAGGGCCGCGGTGACGTCCTGGTGGCCCCATTCCGGGCGGTAGTTCTTGAGCACCGCGCGCAGCTGCTCGTCGTCGAAGCTGCGAGCGTTTCCGTAGTAGCGCTGCTCCAGGGTCATCGAGCCGCGGCGCAGCAGGCTCTTGCCGCGTACCCCGTCCGGAAGGGCGGCCGACAGCCGGGCGGCGCCACGTCGCAGAGCACCGGGAAGGTAATCGAAAGGCTTGAGCGACAATGGCTCACGGTAGATCGTGTAGCCACCGAACAACTCGTCGGCACCCTCGCCGGAAAGCACCACCTTGACGTGCTTGCGGGCCTCCTTGGCAACGAAGTACAGCGGCACCAGCGACGGGTCGGCCACCGGATCGTCCAGATACCAGACGATCTCGGGTAGCGCCGAGACGAACTCCTCTTGGCTTACCACCTTCACGACGTGCCGGGCACCGATCGCCTCGGCCGACTCCACCGCCACGTCCACTTCGGAATAGCCCTGCCGCTCAAAGCCTGTCGTGAAGGTGATGAGCTTCGGATTGTGCCGAATGGCGAGCGCCGCGATGGCCGTCGAGTCGATCCCGCCCGACAGGAACGACCCCACCGTGACATCCGCGCGCATGTGCTTGGCCACCGAATCGGAGAGCGCTTCGGTGATCTCGTCATACCGGGATTGACGGGTTGCGCGGGTGAACGGTTTCGCATCGAAGCGAGCCGGGAAGTATCGCGTGACGCGTGGCTCCTGGCCCGGGGCGATGCGGGCGTAGGAACCGGATTCGAGGCGATGGATCTCGGTGTGCAGGCTTTCGGGCTCCGGAACGTACTGCAGTGCGGTGTAGTGCTGCAGCGCCCGCAGATCCAGCTCGGTTCCGATGCCCAACTGGTCCATCAGGTCCAGCAGGCACTTCTTCTCGCTCCCCAGGGCGGTTCCGCCCGGGCCGGTCGCCATGAAAAGCGGTTTGATGCCGAACGGGTCACGCGCGCAGAACAACTCCCGCTCGACGGTGTCCCAGATCGCGAACGCGAACATGCCGCGCAGCCGGTGCAGCACGTCCACACCCCAGAAGTGATACGCCGCCAGGATGGCCTCGCCGTCGCCCTCGGTGGCGAAAACGGCGCCATGTTCCTCAGCGACCTGCGTCCGTATCTCCAAGTAGTTGTAGATCTCGCCGTTGAACACCAACACGTACCGGCCGGGGGAGTCGGCCGGGCCCCAGCGCAGCGGCTGATGCGAATGCGCGATGTCGATGATCGAGAGCCGGTTGAAACCGAACAGCACGTTCTCGTCGTGCCAAATCCCGGGTTCATCGGGGCCGCGATGGCGCATATGCACCATCGCCGCATCCACCGCCGGGCTATGAGATTCGAGGGAAGACCCGGGCGGGCCCAGCCACGCCACCAGTCCACACACGCGGCCAAGTATGCAACATCACGGGGCGTTCGTCCCCACACCGGCCCCGTCGCAGCCCTGATGCGACGGTGTGGTCTACGCTGCGTAGTATTCGATTGCTGCCACTGGTCAGCGATGGATTCTGTACCGAAACAGGAGGCTACAAACGTGACGTCACGGTCCGGCTCACGGCCGTCCCTGCTGGCCACTGTGGTGCTGTTGGGCGCGGCGAGCTTCCTGCTCAGCGGTTGTAGCGTCCAGGAAGTACTGCGCTTCGGCTGGCCCGAGGGCATCACCCCCGAGGCCCATGACTACATGGCACCGCTGTGGACCTGGGCGGTCGTCGCCTCGCTGGTCGTCGGCGTCATCGTGTGGGGCCTGACCTTCTGGACCATCGCGTTCCACCGGCACAAGCCGGGCGACACCGAGTTTCCGCGTCAGTTCGGGTACAACCTGCCGCTGGAGCTGGTCCTGACGGTGGTGCCGTTCCTGATCATCGCGGTGCTCTTCTACTTCACTGTCGTCGTGCAGAACCGGGTCATGCACAAGGACCCGAACCCCGACGTCGTCATTGATGTCACCGCCTTCCAGTGGAACTGGAAGTTCGGCTACCAGAAGGTTGACCTCAAGGACGGAACCCCCGTCTACAACGGCGCCGATCCCGAGCGCAAGAAGGCGATGAGCTCCAAGCCCGAGGGCAAAGACGAGCATGGCAAAGAGCTCGTCGGCGCGGTGCGCGGACTCAACCGTGAGGACCGTACCTACCTGAACTTCGACAAGATCGAGACCATCGGCACCTCCTCGGAGATCCCGGTGCTGGTGCTGCCCAGCGGCAAGAGCATCGAGTTCCAGCTGGCCTCGGCCGACGTCATCCATTCGTTCCGCGTGGTGCCGTTCCTCTTCACTCGCGACGTGATGCCCGAGCCCAAGGCGAACAACTCCGACAACGTCTTCCAGGTCAGCAAGATCCTGAAGGAGGGTGCGTTCGTCGGCCGCTGCGTCGAGATGTGCGGCACCTACCACTCGATGATGGCCTTCGAACTGCGCGTGGTGAGCCCCAACGATTTCAAGTTCTATCTGGATGCGCGTAAGGCGGGTAAGACGAACGCCGAGGCATTGGCGTCGATCAACCAGTCGCCGGTCTCCACCACCACCAGGCCATTCGACGGCCGTCGCGGGGAGCTTGCCCCGGCGGACAACAACGCGGCCAAGAACTAGGCGAGGAGCGCAGCCATGCATATCGAAGCCAGACTCTTCGAGATCCTCACCGGATTCTTCGCGCTGTGCACCGTGGTGTACGCGGTACTCACCGGGCTATACGCCAACGGTGGCGTCGAGTGGGCGGGAACCACCGCCATGGTCATGACGACAGGTCTGTCACTGATCATCTCGACGTTCTTCCGTTTCGTGGCCCGGCGTCTGGACACCCGGCCCGAGGACTACGAGGATGCCGAGGTCGCCGACGGCGCCGGCGAGCTGGGCTTCTACAGCCCGCATAGCTGGTGGCCGATCATGGTGGCCCTTGCCGCCGCCACCGCTGCCGTGGGTGTGGCGCTGTGGCTGCCGTGGCTGATCGCTGCCGGTGCGGTGTTCGTGCTCAGCGCGGTTGCCGGGTTGGTCTTCGAATATCACGTGGGCGCCGAGAAGCACTAGCTCTCATCGCGCGTTTTCCGCGACTTCTCGCGGCTCCACACGCACTTTGCGGCGGGACTCCCGTGGCTGGTGTGACGTCACCGTGCCTGCCATCACATTTTCGGTAACAATCCGGTGGTCAGTTTGGTTTTTCCGGCCGTCAGGTTTCATCGCTCCTTATCGCGTTGGCTATCGTTGCCATGGCCCCTCCAGAAGGTGGCTCGGTGGGGAGCAGGAAGTGACGAAAAGGAACTTGTGTAGATGAGTGGGACGGACAACCCAGGGTCGGGGACACCCGGGGAAGTTCCGGATCTGGACGGCTCGAGCGCGGATGGCGCAGCTGCTGACTCGTCCGGGGCGGATTCTTCCGCGTTTCATTCGCAGGCGTACTCGGCGCCCGAATCTGAGCAGTTCACCAGTCCGTACGTGCCGTACGACGAATACGACACCCAATTAGTGGGTGATGACGAACCGCCTCCGCCGCGATGGCCGTGGATCGTTGGGGTAGCGGCGATCATCGCCGCGATCACGTTGGTTGCCTCCGTTGCGTTGTTGGTCGCGGGGCGCTCGGACGAGACGACCGGTGCTGCCAAGAGCACCTCGGTCACACCTACCCCGACCACCACCCCGTGGAACGAGATCATCACCACCACGACGGAGCCGCCTCCGCCGCCGCCCCCTCCGCCCACCAGTGAGCCTCCGCCTCCACCCCCGCCGGTGGTCACCGAGACGGTGACGGTCGAGCCGCCTGCGCCGCCGCCCCCTCCGCCACCGGCGACGCATGAGCCGCCACCGCCGGTGACAACGACTACGACACCGCCGCCTCCACCGACGACAACCACCACGACGCCGTCCGCGCCGCGGCAGATCACCTATTCGGTGACGGGCTCAAAGGCCCCGCTCGATCGCATCTCGATCACCTGGACCGACGGATCGGGGCGTACCCGGGTGAATCCGAATGTGTACATCCCGTGGTCGATCACGGTCACTCCGATGTCGAACTCGGAGATCGGTTCGGTGTCGGCGAGCAGCTTCCTGCGGTTGAGCCAGCTCAACTGCACCATTACCACCAGCGATGGTCAGGTTCTGTCCGCCAACAGCAACAATTCAGCGCAGGCAACCTGCTGATGCCAGCCGGTCGATGGGCCAAGCCGCTGGAGGCGGTTGCCGGGCCGGTGCGGCGTTCTTCTCCGGAGTCTGTCGACCGCATGCTGGTGGGATTGTGTGCGCTCATCTGGCTGGCGTTTGTCGGAATGCTGGTCGGTGCCATTGTCGTGATGACCGGGATGGGGCAGGGTTCGGCGGGCCCGTCGGATGGGTCCGCTCGTTCGTCGTGGGGGATCTACATCGTCATCGGGGTGTCCTTGGCCGTCATCGTCGGCGCGGTGCCACTGCTGCTGCGGGCACGCAAAACGGCCACTCAGCGCCCCACGCGTGGCGCCTCGAACGTCACGCCGAAAGCCAAGGGCTCCAGTGCTTCCCGCGTGGAATCGGGGCCATCGGGGTCGCCTCCCGTAGAGGCCTCAACCGAGAAGCTCAGGACATTCGGCGGTCTCTCCGACCCGGTGAGCCACACGCCGCTGGAGTACAGCGGCCCCGGATCGCCTGCGCATCGAGAGGCTGCCGAGGCCGCCGCGAAATCGGTAGTGGTGGACCGGCTGTGGCTCCGGGCCGCGGTAGGGCTCACCGGTGGGATCGGTCTGGCACTGCTGGCGGTGGTGACGGGCACCTATCTGATGGCGGTCGAGAGCGATACCGCCGCCATCGTCGCCTTCGTGTTCGCCGGCTTGATTACCTGCGCGATGGCCGTGATCCCGTGGTTCACGCTGAAGAAACTGCATGAGCTCCGCGCGTCAGGGTGGTCTGACAAGTAGGCCGCTGCACAGCGTCGATCTCGGCGAGATTCCTGGCAACCCAGATCTAATCGGCGATACCCGCGCGGGCGATCACCTTTGTGATGGTTGCGCGGACAAGCGATTCCTCGGGAACCGCGTTGCGGCGGCCATACTCATCGGCGAGGTTCGCGCCCATGTAGCGTCCGCCGATTTTGGTCGCCCAATCGAGCATCTCGTCGTGATTGTCGGTCAGTCGCGCCTCTGCCGAAAACTGGACGTAGGAGAACGGTGGTAGCTGATTGTCGACCGCCAGCGAGATGCGCGGATCGCGCCGAATTGCCTTGCCCTTCAACGTGTCCGTTCCGGTGGTGAAGATCAGCTCGTCCCCATCGGGGCCTTCGTTCAATAGGAACCAGACGGGCGTCACGATGGGCGCACCATTGGCGCGCACCAGGCCGAGCATGCCGGTGCGGGTGCCCTCGTTGGCGAAAGCCCACCATTCAGCACGGGTCATCTCCTGCATAGAGCCACCCTAAAGCAGTTGGGCCCCGCATGCTTTCGCATGCGGGGCCCAACTGTCGAGCGGACTTCTAGTGGCCGTGGCCGTTCGTCGAGCCGTTGGTCGACGCGTCGCCGTCCTGATATTCCTTCAGGGCGAGCAGCGACTTGTGGTGCGCCTCGTGCTCGGCATCCACCAGCGCCTGCTGTTCGTCGATGGGGTCGGCGAACAGGAACGAGCCGGTGCCGGGTGCGCCGGCCGAGCCCAGCTTGTTCATACGCTGAGGCACCGCCGCACCCTGGTACTCGAGCGGAATGGCGTGGCCATGATCGTCGACACCGGCCAGCGGCTGGTGCAGTTCGATGTACTCGCCGTGCGGCAGCCGCTTGATGATGCCGGTCTCGATACCGTGCTCGAGCACCGCGCGGTCGCTGCGCTGCAGGCCGATGGCCCACCGGTAGGCGATGTAGTACACGACGATCGGCAAGATGACCATGCCGATACGGCCGATCCACGTTGTCGCGTTCAGCGAGATGTGGAACTTGACCGCAATGATGTCGTTCATCGCAGCCAGCGTCAGGATCATGTAGAACGAGATCGCTGCCGCGCCAATGGCTGTACGGGCCGGGGCGTCACGCGGACGCTGCAGCAGGTTGTGGTGCGCGTTGTTGCCGGTGAGCTTCTTCTCGATGAACGGGTACATGGTCAGCAGGCCGAAGACCAGTCCCATGATGATCGCGACACCGAAGGCCGCGGGCACGGTGTGCCCGAAGATGTACAGCTCCCAGGCCGGCCACAGACGCGCCATGCCTTCGGTCCACATCATGTAGAAGTCGGGCTGGCTACCCGCGGAGATCTGGGATGGCCGGTAGGGGCCAAGGTTCCAGATCGGGTTGATCTGCAGCAGGCCACTCATCAGCGCCAGGATGGCGGTGGTGAAGGCGAAGAAGGCCCCACCCTTGAGCGCGAACACCGGCAGGATGCGCACGCCAACAACATTCGTTTCCTTGGCGCCGGGGCCGGGGAACTGGGTGTGCTTCTGGTACCACACCAGCGCCAGGTGAACCGCGATGAGCGCCAGGATGATCGCCGGGATCAGCAGGATGTGCAGTGCGTACATCCGGGGGATGAAGATGACGCCGGGGAAGTCGCCGCCGAACAGCGCCCAGTGCATCCAGGTGCCGATGATCGGAATGCCCAGCGTGATGGATGAGAACGCCGCGCGCAGCCCGATACCGGAGAGCAGGTCGTCGGGCAGCGAGTAGCCGAAGTAACCCTCGAACATCGACAGGATGAGCAGCAGCGAGCCGATGACCCAGTTGGCCTCGCGGGGGCGCCGGAAGGCGCCAGTGAAGAAGATGCGAGCGAGGTGCACCATGATCGAGGCCGAGAACATCAGGGCCGCCCAGTGGTGGATCTGCCGCACGAACAGGCCGCCGCGTACCTCGAAGCTGATGTTCAGCGCGGTCTCGTAGGCCTTCGACATCTGCACACCGCGCAGCGGCTGGTAGACGCCGTTGTAGGTCACTTCGGCCATCGACGGGTCGAAGAACAGGGTCAGGTACACGCCGGAGAGCAGCAGGATGACAAAGCTGTACAGCGCGATCTCACCGAGCATGAACGACCAGTGGGTCGGGAAGACCTTGTTGATCTGCCGTTTCATCCCCGCGGCGAGGTGATAGCGGGAATCCATCGCCTCGGCCTGACCGGCGGCGATCTTGCCTATGCGTGACGGCTTTTGGGCTGTGTCGCTCATGATTTGCGCTCCCAGAATGCGGGTCCGACGGGTTCGACAAAGTCGCCGGCGGCGACGAGGTACCCGTCCTTATCGACGGTGATCGGCAGCTGTGCCAGGGCGCGTGCCGCCGGGCCGAAGATCGGCTTGGCGAAGTGCAGCGCGTCGAACTGCGACTGGTGACACGGGCACAGGATGCGGTATGACTGCTGCTCGAAAAGCGAAGTGGGGCAACCCAGATGCGAGCAGATCTTGGTGTACGCGAACAGGTCGCCGTAGTTGAAGCTCTCCTGTCCCTGGCGCTTGACCACCTTGGACATGTCGTTGGGCCGCACCCGAATGATCATCACCGGGTTTCGCACGCCCATCTGAATGTGCGACAGCTTTTCGTGTGACTCGACGGTGGTGCCATCACCATCGGACTCGCGCCACGGGAACACGGTCTCCATACCGCCGGCGTCGATATCCTCCGGGCGGACCTTCAACAGAATGTTGGCGCTGCTGCCGACGGCCCGGCCTAGGTAGACGGTCTCGCCCTTGTAGCGGGGTGTCCAGCCGCTGGTGAGCAGCACCGGCTGCTTGCCGTTGGCGGTGGGTACCACACGCGCCCAAGGGTTCTTGATGATGCCGCCGATGAGAGCGACCGTCGCGCCCGCGCCCATTGCGCCGACGCCGAAGCCGAGGGCGCGAACGATCATTTTGCGGCGGGGGAGCGTCGAGGTGTCGAGGGTGTCCTGCAGCTGCGCGACGATGGTCTTGCGATCCACCTCGGAGGAGCCGCCGTCGTGGCGGTCCTGGATCGAGATCTCCTGGGGGATGAACTTCTTGGTGTAGAGCACCGCGCCGATTCCCAGCGAGAGCACCGACAGGCCCAGGGTGAGGCCGTACAGCGGGGTCGCCAGGTTGTAGGCGGCATTGCCCGGGTCGCCGAACGGCTTGTACTCCCACGGCCAGAACAGGAACACCCCGAGCAAGGCGAGGCCGAACACGCCTCCGAGGGCAAACCACATGGCGATGAGGCGCTCGGCGCGCTTCTCGGCCTTGGTGCCCTCGACGGGCCAGCGCGGCTCGCGGTAGACGATCTCAACACCGTCGAGGTTGGTGCCGAGCTTGACGAGCTCGTCGCGGCTCATGGCTGCGAGCTGCTCGTCGGTGGGTTTATCAGTCTGTTCGGCACTCATCAGGCGCGTGCTCCAATCCACATTGCGGCGCCGATGGCGGCGACGATGCCGATGATCCAGATGGCCATACCCTCAGAGGACGGGCCGAGTCCGCCGAGTCCGTAGCCGCCGGGGTCCGGTGTTTCACTCGACGCGCGGACGAAGGCGACGATGTCCTTCTTCTCTTCCGGGCTGAGCTGGCGGTCGGAGAACTTGGGCATGTTCTGCGGGCCGGTCAGCATCGCGGTATAGATCTGCTGTTCGTTGGCGGGATCCAGCTCGGGTGCGAATTTGCCCGAGGACAATGCACCGCCCCTGCCGGTGAAGTTGTGGCAAGACGCGCAGTTCAGCCGGAACAGGTCGCCACCGCGGGCGACGTTGTTGCCGCGCAACGATCCCTGGGCGATCGCGCCGTCGCCGTCGCGGATCACCTGCGGACCGCCACCGTTGGCCTGGATGTAGGCACCGAGGGCGTCGGTCTGCTCCTCATCGAAGATCGGGTCCTTGCGCTGGGCCTGCGCCTCGTTGCGCATGGCGGGCATGCGGCCGGTGGACACCTGGAAGTAGACGGCGGCGTCGCCGACGCCGATCAGGCTCGGCCCGCGGTCGGGCACACCCTGCAGGTTGGCGCCGTGGCAGGTGATGCACGAGGTTTCGTACAACTGCTTACCGGTGCGCAGCAGCGCCGACTTGTCCTCGTCGGCCACCGCGACCTGCGGGGTGGGTGTAAAGGTCGTGGCCAGGCCGCCGGCGACCACCAGCGCAACCATCAGCAGCAAACCTGCTGAGATGCGTCGGCGAAACTTGCGGCGCGCGCGATTCTTGGCGGCTGTGTTTTGTACGGGCTCCACGTTCAACTGTGGGGCTCCCTTCACCGAGTCGGGCTGGTTCATCGGACGAAGTAGATGGTGGCGAACAACGCGATCCACACGATGTCGACGAAGTGCCAGTAGTACGACACCACGATCGCAGAGGTCGCTTGGGCTGGAGTGAACTTACTCATCCGGGTGCGAATCAGCAGGTAGACGAATGCGACTAGACCGCCGATAACGTGCAGTCCGTGAAAACCGGTGGCCAAGTAGAACGTTGACCCGTAGGCGCTTCCTGCGATGGTGGTGCCCTCGTGCACGAGGTTCATGTACTCGTAGCCCTGGCCCATGACAAAGAAGGTGCCCATAATGAGGGTGACGATGTACCAGCGGCGCAGCCCGAACACGTCGCCCTTTTCCGCGGCGAACACACCCATCTGACAGGTGAAGGACGAGGCCACGAGGACTGCGGTGACAGGAATCGCCAGACCCATGTTCAGCTCGGTGGGCTCCGGGGGCCAATGACCGCCGGACTGGGCCCGGGCGGTGAAGTAGAACGCGAAGAGTCCAGCAAAGAACATCAACTCACTGGAAAGCCATACAATGGTGCCAACACTCACCATGTTGGGCCGGTTCAGTGAATGAACCCGCTGAGTGATGGCGGTTCCCGCCGGCGATCCTGGGGCTGCTGCGGTCGTCACGCGGTAAGTATGACGCTTTGTAGTTGTCGAGAGCCACTCGGGTCCGACATTGATTTGTGACCGACTCCCGACGACGTGCGTGGCCACTGCCGAGAGGGGGTTCGGTGCGGTACGCCCGGCGTGTCGCGGCTGGCGCCAGGGTAATTACTTCGTTGTCGTCGCCCTTGTCTCCATGGGACCATTTGCGGCGTGCCGGAAGATTCGCGGATGAGCCGCTCGCGCGAAGACCAGCAGTCCTGGCCCCAGGTATTGGGGGAGCTGACAGTCCGTCGGGATCTGAAGGCGGGTCAGGCGGCCTGGGCCATGGACCAGATCATGACGGGCGCGGCGACTCCGGCCCAGATCGCGGCCTTCGGGGTGTCGATGCGGATGAAACGACCGACCTCGGCGGAGGTCGGCGAGTTGGCCGACACCATGCTGGCCCACGCGATCCGTTTTCCGGCGGGAGCCGGTGACGAGATCGGCAAGGATTCCGTCGACATCGTCGGCACCGGGGGAGACGGCGCGAACACGGTGAACCTCTCCACCATGGCTTCCATTGTGGTGGCGGCGTGCGGGGTCAAGGTGGTCAAGCACGGCAACCGGGCCGCATCCTCATTGGCCGGCGGCGCGGACACCCTGGAGGCGCTGGGGGTGCGCATCGACCTGGATCCCGACCAGGTGGTCCACAGTGTTTCCGAAGTCGGTATCGGGTTCTGCTTCGCGCCGCATTTTCATCCGTCCTATCGGCACGCCTCGGCGGTGCGCCGTGAGATCGGTGTGCCCACGGTGTTCAACTTGCTAGGGCCGCTGACGAATCCGGGCCGCCCGCGCGCGGGTCTCATCGGGTGCGCGTTCGCCGACCTGGCCGAGGTGACCGCGGGTGTCTTCGCCGGGCGCGGGTCCAGCGTGCTGGTGGTGCACGGCGACGACGGGCTCGATGAGCTGACCACCACCACGACCAGCACCATCTGGCGCGTTCAGGCGGGCACCGTCGACACGCTGAGGTTCGATCCGGCGGCGTTCGGTTTCGCGCGTGCCCGGTTGGAGGAACTGGTCGGCGGCGATCCTGAGTTCAATGCGGCCGAGGTTCGTGCGGTGCTGGGTGGTCGCGCCGGTGCCGTGCGGGACGCGGTGCTGCTGAACGCGGCGGGTGCCATGGTCGCGCACGCCGGCCTGGCCAGCGACGCCCAATGGGTGCCTGCGTGGGAGAACGCCCTCGCGCGGGTGTCCACCGCCATCGACTCGGGGGCCGCGGCGGCGCTGCTGGAGAACTGGATTGTCGTCAGCCAGCGGCTCGGGGAGCAGCAGGACGCGGATGAGGCCTGACGGGCGGCTCTCGACTTGACCCTGTAGCTAGGTGCAGGGTCAACAATGGCGTCATGCGCAGCGGTGAGGTGGCCTCCGGGGCCGGCGTGAGTGTTCAGACAGTGCGGTACTACGAACGCAGAGGCCTGCTGTCGCGACCGCCGCGCTCATCGTCGGGTTACCGGGCATATCCGGTGGACGCGGTCGCGGTCGTGCGTTTCGTCAAGAGGGCACAAGAGCAGGGATTCACGCTCGACGAGATCGAGGAACTCCTGCACCTGGCCGAGGGTGGTCCCGAGGACTGCGAGGCCGCCCGCGATCTGGCGCAGGTCAAGATCGACCAGCTCGCCATGAAGGTGAGCGAGCTGGAACGGATGCGGCAATCACTGACCGACCTCGTGAATACGTGCGATCGTCCACGGGGAGACCGCTGCTGCCCACTCATCCAGGCACTGAACGACGAGGGGACGGCCCGATGAACCTTGAGATTCTGCAGGTGCCCGAATGCCCGAATGTTGCAGTGCTGCAAGACCGAATCGGCCGGGCGCTGGAAGCCGAACACCTGACGGCGACCATCACCCACCGCGTGATCGACAGCCTGGCCGCCGCCGAGCAGCACGGCATGACCGGATCGCCGACTCTGCTCATCGACGGCCGGGACCCCTTCGATGAACCCGGCCTGATACCCGCGGTGTCGTGCCGGCTCTATCCGGCAGACAGCGGTGGCCATCGCGAGGGGGCGCCTTCGGAGATCGCGCTGCGTGCCGCTCTGCGCGGCGGACGCAACAACGAATGCAGCGGCACCTCCGCCGTATTCGGGGCGTGGCGCGGTGTGGTCAGACCAGCGGATCCCGCCGAACGTGCGGTGCACGCAGCCATCCTGCGGGCGTTCGCATTCAGCGGCGGTCCACCCCCGTTCGATGACCTTGAACGGCTCACCGGCCCGACGGATGTGGCCGTCGGATCCGTCCTGCACAACCTGCACCAGGCGGACGTCATCCGTCTCGACGGCGCGGGCGGCATCGACTCGGTGTATCCGTTCTCTGCGACCGCCACCGCGCATCGCGTTCAGATCGATGGTGGCGCAGAGGTTTACGCAATGTGTGCCATCGATGCTCTTGGCATCTCCGCGATGCTGCAGGGCCGACCCGTCACCATTTCGTCCGTCGATCACCGAACATCGGCGCCCATTACCGTGCGGGTCCACGGGGCGACGGCGACGGCAGATCCGGAATCCACGGTGGTGTTCGTCGGGGCCCAGGCAGTGCAGGGGCCGTTGGCGGAAACCTGTTGCGGCCATCTCAACTTTTTCACCGACGTCGCGTCGGCCGAAACATGGTCCGCGGCCAATCCGCAGGTGACCGGGATGGTGCTTGATCTGGTCGCCGCAACTCAATGTGGTGTGGCGATTTTCGGCGCTCTGCTCACCGATGACAGCTCGGTGTGAGTAGCTAGATCCAGGGTTGGACGTCGTTGAACCAGGCTTGGTAGTCGGGGTGGGCGTCTAGGAACGGTTGAATCTGGGCGCGTCGGAGCTCCCAGGGGAACTGGTGGACACGAGCGAATTCGTCAGCCAGATCCGGATGGGCGTCGAGATAATTCTGCACGTCAGGCGCGTAGGGACCGTTGTCGTTGGTGGGACACCGGTACGCGCAGGTGTTGGTCCAAGTGGGGTACCAGTTGTCCCAGTAGCCGCTGTTGGCCCAGTCGTAGGCGTAGGTGTCGTTCCAGGCCAGGTCGCGTTTCCAGTGCCAGCTGTAGGGCCATCGGTGATGGGCGTACTGCGCAGAATCGTCAGTTGCCGGTTGGTCGGGTTTGGTCGCGCCGTGGCGACCCGGTTCGGTCCCCGCCGGTGCGGGCGCAGGCGTTGGAACGACGTGGGTCGGTGTGGCCGATGGAGTAGTCGGTGCCGCTGGGTTGTTCGGCCCCCCAGGTGTCGGTGTCTTTGGCTGATCCGGCGCGGCGGTGGTGGGTGCTGGTGTTGCCGGAGCGGTGGCCGATGCAGGCGGTTCTGGGCTGGCCGGTCCCAGGGCATTGCCTGGTTTGGGGCTCTCGGCCGGGCCCGCATCGTGGGACGCCGGCTGCTGCGGTGTCTGTGCTTGCGGTGCGGGCTGCGATGCTGCCGCCGCCGGCGCGGATGCTTCAGGTACGGGTGCAGAGACAACGGGCGCAGAGACAACGGGCGCGGAGACAACGGGTGCCGGTGCCATCACAGGTTCGGGCATGGACATCACGGGCGCTGGAGCCGGAGCGGGCGGGTCGGGGGGAGCTGCCCACCCGACTGCTGGCAAGCAAACCATCGCCGCGACGACAGATCCCGTCACGAACAGGGATCTCTTTCCCGTTGACCACGGCATCTCGTTCTCCATGTCTCTATGTCGAGTCATCGCACTCGCCAACTCGATAGTGCCTTGGGGAACTGTGAAATGCCTGTGCTTGCAATCCAACTCGCGATTTTCGGTGGCTGAGATGAGCCTGAAAAATGTGTTGTTGGAGGTCAGCAGGCGGCTCGCGGCGCAGCGGGACGCGGGAATGGTTTGATCAGCTCGGCCATTCCCCAATCGTCCGGGTGCGCGGCGCTCGCCATCCTGGCGCTGCGTGCTGTCGCTGCCCAGTCACGCAGCGGCCCCGAGCATCCCGTCGCCTCGGCGTACCCATTCGTCGAGGACACGAGGCGTACTCCGGGTTCGGCCAGCCAGCGGGTGAGCAGTCCCGTCTCCTCGGGGGCGGCTCCACCGAACGGTTCGGGGGTCGGCAGCACCACCTGGGCCCCCGCGGAGGCAACGTCCACCACGGGCAGCGGGGGGACGCCGCGTCGGGCCACCGCCGCCCCGGCCAACTGTCCGTGGCGGACCACGGCGATCTGCCAGCCGCCGTCACCGTCGGGGCGTGCGGCGATCAGCTCTTCGAGGCGCGCGAGGGCATGCAGGCGGTGCTGGCGGGCGAGCGCCGCGACGAGGGCGGCCGTCGCATCGCGCTGCCGTGCGGCGGTCTCGTAACGCCGCAGATCGGCCAGCTCGGTCACCCTGTCGCACATGGCATGCAGCGGCTGCGCGTGGGAGCCGGCGAGAACCGCGAGGGCCGGGGCGAGGGCGTCCCGGTACCCGGCCGCGTCCACCCCCACCTCGGCGGGACAGCGGGAAGCCGTGTCATGTGGGTAGGCCTGTCCGTCGCAGGCCGCGCCATGCCGCCCGGTGGCCCCGATACGCGTCGTGCAGGTGCGCACGCCGGCGAACCGGGCCAGTGCCAGTGCAGCGTTTGACGCATCGCCGCGCGCCCGAAAGGGGCCCAAGAACGCTCGTCCCTGCGTCGCGCGGACAACGGCGAACCGGGGAAACGACTCCTCGGTGAGCACCACCCACCACCAGCGATGCGGGAAGCGGGATTTCCTGTTGTATGGCGGTGCGTGCGCGCCCAACAGCCGCAGCTCGCGCACCGCGGCCTCCAGAGGGTGCGCGCAGGTCACGTGATCCACCGCGGTGGCGAGGGTGACCATCTCGCGCATCCGGCCGCGCGGGTCCGCACCGGTGAAGTACTGCTGCACCCGCCGGTGCAGGTTGACCGCGGTGCCCACGTACAACACCTCGCCTGTCGGCCCACGAAACAGGTAAACTCCTGGGGCGTAAGGCATTCCGTCGGCTAGCGAGCGCTTGCTGCGTAAGGCGTTGGGCACCTGGGTGCGGTACCGTCGCAGCTCATTCATGGTGTCGGCGCCCTGGTTGCCCACCCGGCCAATCAGCGCGTGCAGCACGTCGACAGTGGCTCGGGCATCGTCGAGCGCTCGGTGATTGGGCGTGGTGGATGCGCCGAGCAGCTGCGCCAGGGCCCCCAGGTTGACCCTCGGGGCTTCGTCGCGTGTGAGCACCCGGCGTGCCAGCCGGACCGTGCACAGCACGGTGGGCTGGGGCCAATCGATTCCACACTGGCGTGCGGCGGCCTTGAGGAACCCGATATCGAAGCCCGCGTTGTGGGCCACCAGCACGGCGCCGCGGGCGAATTCCAGAAAGGTGGGCAGTACCTGCTCGATCGGTGGTGCATCGACCAGCATCGCCGAGGTGATGCCGGTGAGGCGGACGATCTGCGGCGGCAACGATCGTTTGGGATCGACCAGCGTCGCCAGCTCGCCGAGTACCTCGCCGCCGCGCACTTTGATCGCGCCAATCTCGGTGATCGCGTCGTTCTCGGCGCTACCGCCGGTGGTTTCCAAGTCCACCACCACAAAGGTGGTGTCGCGCAGTGCTTGTGCAGACGACATCTCGTCCAAAGTCAACTGCGATGAGGCGCCTGCGCGAAGAGCATCCGGTCGCGTCATGACGTGACCGTAATTCCCGGGACCGACATATCGGGCTCACGCTGGGCTCGTTTCGGGGGTACAGATCAGCGCGAGTGCGTCGTTGATGGTGGCGACGCCGCCGTCGCCGATCTTCTCCGCAAGCCTGACCCGCAGCTCGCTGCGCCTGGACGCATCAAGGGTCAGGTGATTGGAGTACGTGAAGACCATGTCGAGGTACGCCTGCGTGGAGAAATTTGGGTGCTCCAGGAAATGCAGGCGTTGCACGCGATAGCCGGATTTCTCGATGGTTGGGGAGACTGTGTCCTCGGTGTCGATGGAGGGCCGCCTGGCGGTGTCCATGAATGCTGCGTAGACGGTATCCAGGTCGTCCTGTGTCGGGGCAGTGGGCACGATGCGGTTCCACACCAGGGCGAGCCGGCCACCGGGACGCAGCATCGTCGCCACCTTGTGTAGCGCTGCGATGGGTTCTACCCAGTGGAAGGACTGCGCGAACAGCACCAGGTCGAAGGTTCGGCCCTCGGGCTCCCACTGCTCGAAGGCGGCCACCTCGACGTCGATGCCCTTCCCGGCCCCTATACGCGCCATCCGCGCATCCGGCTCGACGGCGAGCACCTCGGCGCCGGCCGCGATGAGCTGCGCCGCCGCGATCCCGGTACCGGCTCCGACGTCAAGGGCGCGTGTCCGCCCGCGCGCCACGAGCTCGTCGATGAGCGACTGCGGATAGCGGGGACGGTGACGGTCGTAGGCGTCGGCGGAGTCGCCAAACGATTCGGCCCGGCGGCGGTCGCTGTGTGCCGGTGGTGGCTGTTCCGTCATACCGCCAGGGTGCCAGGAAACGGTTACTTGTCGGTGGTTGCGGTTAGCGTCCGCTCAAACCCAAAGAAAGAACGATTGGTCGGAAAGGAGAAGCCATGCTCATCGACTGTGACGATTGCGCGATGCGCGGCCCGGGATGCGACGACTGCGTGGTCAGCGTGTTGTTGGGGGTCCCGCAGACACTCGGTGACGACGAGCGCGCCGCGCTGGCGGTATTGGCCGAGGCGGGGATGGCGCCCCGGTTGCGGCTGGTGCCGATTCAGCGCGCTCGCGACACGCCTGTTGTCCCATTGACGCCCGATGCCGGGGTCGCATAGGGCACACTCGAAGAAGGTGCATGATGGCCCGCCCCGGGAACGGGGAGGAGAACCGGCGCTTACGCGACATTGACGTCGTTTCGCGCTGCGGTGGACAATGCCGATGCCATTTCGTAACCTATCTGAGACCTATCAGCGCCAGAGTTCGCGGCGATCGATGTGCAGTAAAGGGATGTAGTCAGTGAGTGTCGGGCGTCTTCTTCGAGATCACACGGATCGATCGACGCCCTCTCCCTTCCGTCGAACGATGCTTGCGGTAACTACTGCCGCGCTGATCGGTGGGGTTTTTGCGGGCGGTCAGGTCGCTTCCGCCGATCCCAACAATGACGCCGTCAAGAAGCTCAACGAGCTATCCCGCCAGGCCGAGGCAACCTCGGAGGCAGCTAACTCCGCGAAAATCGACCTCGACGCCAAGCTGGCGGCCCAACGTGACGCCGAGAAGGCCGTCCTAGCCGACGAGGCCGTTGCGAAGGCCGCGCGCATGGCAGTTTCCACCTACCAGGTTGACGTAGACAAGGCTGTGGTGGCCGCGTACATGGGCGGTAATACCAGCGGTTACGGCGCCGTGCTGACGTCCAACTCCCCGCAGAACCTCATCGACCAATTGTCGGTGCAGCGCACGGTGGGAACCGAGATGCGTAGCCGAATGGACACCTACATGGCCGCGCGGTCCTCGGCAGATGCGGCCGAGCAGCGGTCCCGTGATGGCGCCGAGCAGGCCCGGGTGGCCGCCGAGCAGGCCAAGAACCTGCGCGCATCGCTGCAGGCCAAGCAGAGCCAGTTGCAGGTACAGATCGCTGTCGTCAAATCGCAGTACAACACCCTGAGCCCCAGCCAGCGCGCGCAGCTGGCGGTGGCGGCACCCGTGCCCCCGCCGCCCGTCGCCGAGCCGGGTCAGGCCGTCGATGCTCCTGAGCCGCTGATGCAGGCCGCCGCTGCCGCACCCGCGCCGGAAGCCGCCATCGGTGGCGGTGGGTCCGCCGTCGGCTCGAATGCTGTCGCCGCGGCATTGACGCGCATCGGTGCTCCCTACTCGTGGGGCGGTTCGGGTCCCAACGCCTTTGACTGCTCCGGCCTGGTCATGTGGGCCTACGGTCAGCAGGGTGTGTCGCTGCCGCACTCGAGCCAGGCCCTGGCGCGTGGTGGGACTCCGGTCTCGCTGGGCGAGTTACAACCCGGCGACGTCATCAACTTCTACGGTGATGCCTCGCACACCGGCATCTATGTCGGGAACGGTATGATGGTGCACGCCTCCACATACGGCGTTCCGGTCGCGGTCGTGCCGATCACGTCCTCTGGACCGATCTACAACGCACGCCGCTACTGAGCGTCGACGGCGCTGTCCATTGGGACCGCTGGTAATCCAACGCGCTGCGTGAAACCTGTTACTTAGGCTGCCAGATGCCGAAGCGGTTGCCGTGCGGATCGTGCAAATGGGCAAACTCGATGTCGCCGTTGTCAATTGGCGGATGGGCAACTGTCGCGCCGAGTGCGACAGCGTGGTTGATAGTGGCGAGAATGTCGGGTGTTTGAGCGAAGAAGACCCTTGGCTCCTGGTAGTCGCCGATCATTGTGTAGCCACCGCCGTCTGGTTGGTTGATCGCCCATTTGAAGAGCTGGCCGTAGAAACTGTCCGCAGCATGCGGGTTGGGCGTGCCGATCTGGGTGTTGCTGACGGTGTCGTACATGTTGGGTGGCCTTTGCTTGCGGGTGTTGGTTTTCGGACCAGCTTGCAACAGTGTTTCAAATGATGTTGCATTGTATCCATGATTACATGGCGCAGCGCCCACCAAGGGGTCGATCAGGGGCGGCGATGACGTCTCACGGTATTGCTGGGTATGCGGCTGGATGTCGTTGCAGCTCTTGCGGTGTCGCGCAGCGCTACCGCGAGCAGGCGATCGCTGCCGCCGAGACCCGCCGTTGGGCGGCGATCGAAGCTGCCCGTGCGCCAGCCTGGCGGCGACAAGAACTTGAGGTGCTGCGGCAAAAACGTGAGGCCGCGAAACGGAAGAAGAGAAAGGAACAGGAGATTGAGCGCCGAGAGCTATATCAAGTTGCTCTCGATGCGGGTGATCACCAGTGGCTATGGACGGATGATCTGATTCGCATTCGCCAAACCCACAAGCGTTCTCGTGTGCTGGTCCAGGAGGCTTTGGAGTCGGGGCAGGCAGAGTTTCTTTGGCGTCAGAGTCAGGAAGCGCTGCAACTTGCCGAGAAGCACCATGACGAACTCAAAGCATTGATTGCCGAGCAAAGTGGTTAGGGAGGGTGTGATGGCTGTCAGGCTGGCGATGGCCGCAGCACTAGTCGTATCGACCAGCTGTTTCGGTGCAGCTACTTCTACGCGCGCTACGGCAGAACCGACGGCGGAGCCCCTGGTCGCTTACCCTGGCATGGCGATCGTGCGGGGCCATGACCAGTGCACCCTGAGTTTCGTCGATCCGGTCACTCGAACCGGCTTCACCGCGGGCCAATGCACGGACGTGGGCTCAGTGGCCGATGTGCGGGGCAACCTGATCGGGGAAGTGGTGCTGATGAGCCGCAACCTATCCACGACCGAGGTGGGCGCGGTCGCTCGCGATGATTCGGTTACTGATTACGCAGGTATTCAGTTCGGTTCACAGGTCCAGCTTGCCAACACCATGCCCGACGGAACGCGCCTGCGGATGGCGCAGGGGGCAAACCCAGACCCCGGGCTCGCGGTGTGTTTTATGGGTTCGGTTTCTGGTCAGGTCTGCGGCAAGATCTCGGCTCTCAACGACGGCTGGTTCACAATCAGCGGCGCCGCCGGACACCCTGGGGATTCCGGTGCACCGGTGTACGTCGTTACTCAGCCGGGTGAGGGATTGCTGGTCGGTATCTACTCCGAACGCTGGGGTGACTCGGCGGCAATGTCGTGGCCTGCCATCGCCGCGCAAATACCCTCGCAACTAACGCCGCAGGTGCCGGCGGCAGGCCCGGGAAATGGTGGGCCAGAACTTCCGTCGCCGGCGACCGCCCCGGCCTAACTGCCTCGCCGGCGACCGCGGCTCGGCGACTGTCATCGAGTTCACACCCATCTTGTCTCTGCATGCACTCGGAATGTGCGGTCATCGGTGAGAAGGTTGAACGATCGAGAAGAGTAACTATCGGCGCGCACGCAGGTCATCGCTCATTGCGATGGTTTTGCTGATTGTGTGCGGGGGGTGTGAAGCGCAGCCTGCCGCACCGACGAATGACGTGCGCACGTCGATTCGAGCATTGTTGGCGCGGTACTCCGAGGCGCTACGCAGCGCTGATCCCATGGTTTTGCGGGCGGTGATCGCCCCCGATAAACCCAAGTTCATCGAGGCTCAACTGCGGCTGCAAGAGAATCTTGCGGGTCTGAAAACCGATACCTTCGAGTACCGTCTTGCGGCCGAAATTCCGGCGAATCCCATTGTACCGCACCAACAATGGCGACTAGATGCCGCGCTTCTTTATGCGGTCAGCGGGGTGGACAAGGTTGCTGTCCGGCGCCCGGTCGCTGTTGCTGTGGTGCATGACCAAGGTGACTGGCGGCTATTCGATGCCAGCGCGATCGCCGTGCCCTGGCAATTCGCTCCGGCGGTGGAGACGCGCACTAGGGTGCAAGACCGCGAGGTGGTGGTGCTCGGGCATCCCGGCTCGCCGGTGGTGCCACGGCTGACCGGCGAGGTAGACGGGGCGCTGGGGTCGCTGTCGCAGTTCTGGGGTGCGCAGTGGCGTGCGGGAGTACTGCTCATCGCGGCCGGATCCGATGCCGAATTCGCCGCACTTGTCGGCGGTGAGCACACCGAGGGGATAGCCGCCGCGGCCGTCGCCGACCGTGTCGACAGCGGAGTTGTGGTGGGGCAGCGCGTGATCTTCGCGCCCGGCGCGGCGGCGCTCCCGCCCGACCAGTTCCGCGTGGTGCTGCGTCACGAGCTCTTTCATGCGGCCGCCCGCGCGCTTACCGGTGACCGTGCTCCGCTGTGGCTGGTGGAGGGAGTGGCTGACTATAACGGGCGCCGCGGCAGCGATACTCCATTCCGGAATGCGGCGCCCACATTAGCGAAAGCCCTTGCCGTGGGGCGAGTCCCGGATCATCTGCCCACCGATGCGGAACTCGATACTCCCGGCGAGCATCGCACGCAGGCGTATGAGGAGGCCTGGTCGGTGGCGCAGTATGTGGCCGAGGCATTCGGCGAGCACGCGCTGGTGGAGCTGTACCGGTATGGCGCCGAATTGGCGCCGGACCCCCAGCCCGCGGCGATCCAGCGGGCCTTGGGCGTGGACGAGGCGACGCTGGTGCGCCAGTGGCAGAGCTGGCTCGGCTCGCGCCCACTGCGGTAGGCCCAGTACGGTTTATCACTGTGACATTCCACATTGGTGGCCAGCGGCAGCGGATTCTGTTGGTCACCAACGATTTTCCCCCCAGGCCCGGGGGCATTCAAACGTACCTGCAGGAGCTGGTGACCCGCTTGGCAGGATCGCACGAGGTCACCGTCTATGCACCGCGGTGGAAGGGGTGTGAGCGCTACGACGCCGCCGCCGACTATCAGGTGGTGCGTCACCCGACCTCGCTGATGCTTCCGGGGCCCGGTGTCCGCCAGCGCATGGTGGATCTCATCAGGTCGCAGCGTTCCGATGTGGTGTGGTTCGGCGCGGCCGCGCCGCTGGCGCTGTTGTCCTCGGCGGCGAAGGCGGCCGGAGCCGCCGTGACGGCTGCCAGTACGCATGGGCACGAGGTGGGCTGGTCGATGCTTCCGGTGGCGCGGTCTGCGCTGCGACAGATCGGGGAGAGCGCCGACGTGATCACCTACGTCAGCCGCTACACCCGGGGACGCTTCGCCTCGGCCTTTGGTCCGCACGCCGCATTGGAGCACCTGCCGTCCGGTGTCGACACCGAACGGTTCCGGCCCGACCCGGCGGCACGCGAGGAACTGCGGCGCCGTTACGGGCTCGGCGACCGGCCGACCATTGTGTGCGTCTCCCGTCTCGTACCCCGCAAGGGCCAAGACATGCTTATCGAGGCGCTGCCGACGATCCGGGAACGGGTGGACGGCGCGGCGCTGGTGATCGTGGGCGGGGGTCCGTACGCGGAGCCGTTGCGCGCGTTGGCTAATCGGGTCGGTGTCGAGGAAAACGTGGTCTTCACCGGCGGCGTGCCGTGGGAGGAGCTGCCCGCACATCACGCGATGGGCGATGTGTTCGCGATGCCGTGTCGTACCCGCGGAGCGGGACTCGATGTCGAGGGTCTGGGGATTGTGTTTCTGGAGGCGTCGGCCTGCGGTATTCCGGTGGTGGCCGGAAATTCCGGGGGCGCACCGGAAACCGTGCGCGATGGCGAGACGGGCCTCGTCGTCGACGGCAGGTCGGTCCCGGAGATCACCGACGCGATTGTCCAGATCCTGAACGATCCGGCGCGTGCCGCGATGATGGGGGCTGCCGGGCGCGCGTGGGTGACCGATCATTGGCGATGGGACCACCACGCCGCCCGATTCTCCGAACTTGTCAGCGGCCCAGAATGATCAGTCCTGCCTGATCGGCTTCGTTTGCGGCCTTTCGACTGATACCGACTAGCCGGCGGGCGCTCCGGCATAGATCGCGTCGATATCCGCCGCGAACTTCTCGGCGACGACGTTGCGCTTGACCTTCAGCGTCGGCGTCATCTCGCCGGTTGCTTCGGTGAAATCGACCGGTAGGATCCGGAACTTCTTGATCGCTTCGGCATGGGACACAACCTGATTCGCGGCCTTCACCGCCGTTTCGATCTCGGCGAGCAGGTCCGGGTCTTCGGTGAGGTCGGCGACGGTGGCGGCATCCGGCTTGCCGTTACGCGACTTCCAGCCGCCAAACGCATCCGGATCAATCGTGATCAGCGCGCCGATGAACGGCTGTTTGTCGCCGACGGCCATCGCCTGGCTGATCAATGGGTGGGCGCGCAGATGATCCTCCAGCACCGCGGGTGCGACGTTTTTGCCACCGGCGGTGACGATGATTTCCTTCTTCCGGCCGGTGATGGTGACGAAGCCGTCCTCATCGATCGCGCCGAGGTCGCCGGTGTGGAACCAACCGTCCACGATCGACTCGCCCGTGGCGGTGTCGTTGTTCCAATATCCGCTGAATACCACGCCACCGGACACCAACAGCTCGCCATCATCGGCGATCTTGACGGCATTGCCGGGCAAAGGTCTTCCGACGCTTCCGATCTTGAGACCGCCGATGACATTCACCGCGCAAGCAGCCGTTGTCTCGGTGAGGCCGTAGCCCTCATAGATGGTCAGGCCCACGCCGCGGTAGAAGTGGCCCAACCGGGCGCCCAGCGGGGCACCGCCGGAGATCGAGGCCACGCATTCACCGCCCAGCGCTGCGCGCAGCTTGCCGTACACCAGTTTGTCGAAGGCGGCACGCTTGGCCCGCAACACAATGCCCGGGCCGCCGTTATCCAGCGCCTGGCTGTACTCGACCGCGGTATCGGCGGCGGTGTCGAAAATCTTTCCCTTGCCGTCGTTCTGGGCGTTCTGCCGGGCGGTGTTGTACACCTTCTCGAAGATGCGGGGGACCGAGACGATAAACGTCGGCTTGAAGACCCCGAACGTCGGCACCAGCGTCTTGATATCGCTGGTGAATCCGACGGTGACCTTGGACTGCAGGCAGGCCATCGCGATACCGCGCGCCAGCACATGCGCCAGCGGCAGGAAGATCAGCGTCCTGCTGCCCTTCTGTAGATAGTCGGGGAAAACGGCACGCGCGCCGCGGGTTTCGTACACCAGGTTGGAGTGGGTGAGCTGGCAGCCCTTCGGACGTCCGGTGGTTCCCGAGGTGTAAATGAGCGTCGCGGGATCGGTGGCCTTAATGGCGGCGAGCCGGCTGGTGAGCTCTGCGGGGTCCACTCCGGCGCCGGCTTCGGTGAGCTCGTCGACGGCGGCCGGCGCGCCGGAGGTGGCGATGTGAAAGACGGTGCGCAGGTTGGGCAGTTCGGGTGCCAGTTGTTCGGCGATCTTGGCGTGTGAATCGGTTTCCACGAACAGTGCGACCGCGGCGGAATCCTGCAGTACCCACCTGACCTGATCTGCCGCTGAAGTCTCGTAGATCGGCACGGTGATGGCACCGATCGACAGGATTGCGTAGTCGATGACCGTCCACTCGTAGCGTGTCGCTGAGATCAGCGCTACCCGGTCCCCGGGCGCCACGCCCTTGGCGATCAGGCCGTTGGCTACCGCGCGAATCTGCGCCGCGGCCTCCGCGTAGGTGACGGGCGTCCAGGTGCCGTCGACGAGGCGGGAGAACACCGCTTGGTTGGGGTCTTCACGCTCGTAGTCGTAGACGGCATGAACAACCGACGCGTTGTCCTCGACAGGGAATGGGGCAGGAACGCTGAACTCTCGCACCGGCTCAGACTAGTCGCGGCCTGCAGATCGTCGGACCCGTTGCCCCAATTCGGTCGGCATCGATCAACTCTCGGCGGCGAACTAGCCATACCTCGTATGGAGATACGGCGACTGTTGGCGCAGATGACCGTCGCGGATCTGGACGCCGCGGTCAAATGGCGCTTGGCCTGCACGTTTGGCGTCCAGGTGTGGGCCGACTCGGAGCGTGCCGGGCCGCAGCCGACGAGTTCGTTCCGGATCTTGATGCTGATCGACCCAGACGGAAACACGGTGGTTTTCTCGGGTGCATAAGCTAGTGCGCGATGAACAGCATCCAGGTCGCCGACCAGACCTTTATCGCGGCAGATCCCGTGGACATCGGCCGAGTCATCTCCAACTCCACGGATTGGCGCCGCTGGTGGCCTGACCTGCAGCTCAACGTCGTCGAGGAGCGCGCGGAGAAGGGCATCCGGTGGACGGTGGCCGGGCCGCTGACGGGCACCATGGAGGTGTGGCTCCAGCCCGTGTTGGACGGCGCGATCGTGCACTACTTCCTGCACGCCGAGCCCTCGGGCGCCAGCGCCGCGCAGGTTGCCAAGCTGAATCTGGCCAAGCTCAATCACGCCCGTCGCATCGTCGGCAAGCGGTTTGCGTTCGGGATCAAGCAGCAGCTCGAGGCCACTCGGCCCATCGGCGAGTCGCGGGTGCCCAGCGCCTGATCAGGCCGGCGAGAGTACGACCAGCGGAATGGGTCGGGAGGTCGCCCGCTGGTAGGCGCTGTAATGGCCAGAGTTGTTGGTGTCAGCCAACTTCCATAGCCGCTCGTAATCCGTGTCGCCGGGCAGCAGCGCGGTGGCGCGAACGCGACGTTTGTCTCGGCCGAGCTGCACTTGCACGTCAGGATGGGTTCTCAGGTTGTGGTACCAGGCGGGATTGCGCCGCGCGCCGCCGTTCGATGCCACGATGAGGAGATTGTCGCCGTCCTTTGCGTAGGTCAGCGAGTTGATGCGCTGCGCGCCGGTCTTGGCGCCTATCGAAGTCAGCAGCAGGCTGGGGGCCATCCCAGGAACATGATGTCCCAGATAGCCTTTCGACGCGATGTAGACGTTCTGGTGCACCCCGAGGATCTTGGCCACTAGACGGCTCATGGGCGTCTCTCCTTTGGGAGGCTGTAGCGAAATGCCAGGATGGGAGTATCCGAGCGCCAATGAGAAGGGTAGCGTCTGTCAGGTGGCTGAGAAGACTACCCAAACGATTGCCATCGATGCCGAACCCGGCAAGGTGATGGCGGTGATCGCCGATATCGGCGCCTACCCGGAATGGGTGTCGGAGTACAAGGAAACCGAGGTGCTCGACACCGACTCCGAGGGCAGGGTCAAGCGCGCCCGGTTGGTGTTGGACGCAGGAGTTCTCAAGGACACCCAGGTCCTCGAGTATGTGTGGGCCCCGGACGGCCGAAAGGTCACCTGGACCCTGGCGGAAAGTTCCCTGTTGCGTTCGCTAGAAGGGACATACCTTTTGGCGCCCAAGGGGTCTGGCACCGAGGTGACCTATGAGCTCGCGGTCGACCTTCAGATCCCGATGATCGGAATGCTCAAGCGCAAGGCCGAACGCAAGATCACCGATTCCGCGCTCAAGGACCTGAAGAAGCGAGTCGAATCTGACCGCTAGCGACGTCGACGCGGCGCCGCGCCCAGATGTCGAATCACCGTTGACAGCCACCATCGGTCTCTTCGTCGGCAAGGGGGGCGTGGGTAAGTCGACGCTGGCCGGAGCCACCGCCGTGCGCTATGCCCGTGCCGGGCAGCGGGTGCTCGCGGTATCCACCGACCAGGCGCATTCCCTCGGTGACGTGTTCGGTGTTCGGGTCGACCCCTCGCCGGGCGCTCATTGTGTGCGGGTGCTCGAGGACCCGTACGGGGGCCAGCTCGACGTGATGGCGCTGGACACTCTGGGCCTGTTGGAGCGGCGCTGGGGCGATATCGCCGAGACGATCGCCGTGCAGTATCCCGAATCCGATATCGGTTCGCTTGCCCCCGAAGAGCTTTCCGCGTTACCCGGAGTGCAGGAGATGCTGGGGCTGCACGAGGTACAACAGCTGGCCGAGACGGGCGAATGGGATGTCGTGGTTGTCGACTGCGCCTCGACGGCCGACGCGTTGCGCATGCTGACCCTGCCCGGAACCTTCGCGGTGTACCTGGAACGGGCCTGGCCGCGGCATCGTCGACTTAGCGGCATCGGGTCGCCGCGCGCCCTGATCCTGGCCGAACTGTTGGAACGTGTTGCGGCGTCGGCGGATCGGCTCGCCGGCCTGCTCTCCGACGCTGATCGGGTGGGCGCACATCTTGTGCTGACTCCCGAAAGGGTGGTGGTGGCCGAGGCCATCCGCACCCTGGGAGCGCTGGCGCTGATGGGTGTGCGCATCGACCAGGTGATCGTCAATCAGGTTCTCATTCAGGATGATTCGTACGAGTATCACAACCTGCCGGCTCATCCGGCATTCGACTGGTACATGCAGCGCATCGCCGACCAACGTGCCGTTCTCGATGAGCTGGGGCAGGCGGTGGGGGATGTGGAGATGCTGCTGGTCCCGCATCTGCCGCGCGAACCGATCGGTCCGGAAGCCCTCGGCGAACTGGCCGATCTGGTGCGGCGTCGCGACGGGGCCAAGCCGCCAGCCCCGCTGGCGACCGTCGTCGAGCACGAATCGGGATCCGGGGCCGACACCGTCTATCGGCTACGGCTAGAGTTACCGCAGATCGACCCGGCCACGTTAAGCCTAGGCAGGGTGGGAGATGACCTGGTCATCGGCGCAAACGGGATGCGCCGGCGGGTCCGGCTGGCCTCCGTGCTGCGGCGCTGTGTGGTTGTCGATGCCCGGCTCGTCGGTGGCGAGCTGACCATACGGTTTAGAGCGGATCCGGAGGTGTGGCCGACGTGACGGATACTCATCCGGAGCTCGGCCCCGAGCTGCGGGCGATGGCCGCCTCGATTCTCGACAAGCTCGACCCGGCGCTGCGGCAGGCAGCACGCGCCCCTGGCGACGGCAGCGCGGGCGGTGGAAAGTGCAATCAGCTGTTCTGTCCGGTGTGTGCGCTGGCGGCACTCGTCGAGGGCGAACACCATCCGCTGTTGGCGACCATCGCCGAGCACAGCCTCGCGTTAGTGATGGTGGTGCGGGCCATGCTGGAGGCACAGGGGACGGGCAATCCGGCCGGTCCCGATGACCCCGACGGCGACGGTCCAGGTGGCGGTTACCAGAGCCCGTTTCCACCGGCACCGCCGAGCTCGCAATCGACGGGGTATCAGCCCATCCCGGTCGACATCGACGAGTGATCCGGTCGCGAGCACCTCAAACTGCTTCCGGGACACCGTGTCCCATTGCGACCCGACTCGGAGCATCGGCAGGGCGGGCTCGGCCGACCACAGGGTTGGCGCGGTGCTGCTCGTCCGAGCCTGCGTCGTAGGTCTCGACCAGGCCCAGCAGAAGCGTTTGGTCCATGTCGAGCGGTCGTGCCGATAGGGCCCGATGTGCGAGCAGATCACGTCCCGCGCCTCGTGCGCCCAGTCCGGTGAGAAGGCATCGCCCACCGCTACGAATTCGCCGTCGACGAACTCTTCCGGCATCCCCGGCACGCGAGTGCGCGGGACCTTAGACAGTCCACGGAGTTTCGCCGGCGCCGAGGGTAAGCTCGGCGCCAGCCCCAGGGAGTTCACTGGATCCGGGATGGGGAACGGGAGAGGATGCGCGATGTTCTATTGGCTGCTGAAGTTCGTCTTCATGGGGCCGATCCTGCAGCTTCTGGGCCGCCCGAAAGTGGAAGGGATGGAGCACATCCCAACCTCGGGCCCGGTGATCCTGGCGGGCAACCACCTGGCTGTGGTCGACAGTTTCTACTTGTGCCTGGTGATGCGTCGCCGGGTGACCTTCCTGGCCAAGAGCGAGTACTTCACCGAACCCGGATTCAAGGGCTGGCTCAAGCGCTCATTCTTTAGTGGCGCGGGGCAGGTGCCTATCGACCGCACCAGCGCCGATGCGGCCCAAAATGCGTTGAGCACTGCCAAGCGTCTACTCGGTGAGGGCAAGCTACTGGGCATCTACCCGGAGGGCACGCGGTCTCCGGACGGTCGGCTCTTCAAGGGCAAGACCGGTTTGGCCCGGATGGCGATGGAGACCGGGGCGCCGGTCATCCCCATCGCCATGGTCGGCACCGACGTGATGAACCCCCCGGGAACCGCTCGCTGGCACTTCGCCAAGGTGACCGTGAAAATCGGTAAGCCGTTGGACTTCTCGCGTTTCGATGGGATGGCCGGTAACCGCTTCATCGAACGTGCCGTCATCGATGAGGTGATGTATGAACTGATGCAGCTGTCGGGTCAGGAGTACGTCGACATCTATGCGGCCTCGCTCAAGGAAGACACAGCCAAGCCCACAGAATCCTCTGAACAGCCAGACCGCATCCCGGAGAGCGCCGCCGGTTAAGCCCGGTGTCGGTCAGCTATCCGCGCCGGTACCGCTAGTCTTGAGGCCACCCGCGGGCTAACTGAGAGATGCGAGGGCGTGCCGAATTCATGACCGAAACCACCGTCGCGGATGGCTCCGCTCGTCGTGTCGCGAGATGGATCACGTGGGGTGGGCCGCTCGTCCTCGCGGTCGCGCTGTTGCTGCATGTGCTCGTCTTCGTGCACTGGCCGACGTACGCGCTGCAGATCGATGTGTTGGTCTACCGGTTCGGCGGCGTGCGCGTCCTGGATGGTCTGGATCTGTACTCGATAGGCCGCAACGGCGAGCTTGACGACCTGCTGTTCACCTACACCCCGTTCGCGGCCTTGGTATTCACCCCGTTGGCCTTTATCACCGACTTCACCGCGCAGGTCCTTGCGCTCATCGTGTTCCCGGCGCTGCTCATCTACTCGGTGTGGCGCATGTTGACCTGGTTGGGCGTATCCGCCAAGGCCGGGATGTGGGGACTGTTGGCCCTTCTGGTGGGTCTGGTGTCCTGGCTGGAGCCGGTACGGCTGTCGATTCAGCTGGGCCAGATCAACCTGCTCATCCTGGCCCTGGTGGTGACGGACATGCTGGCCCCCAAACGGTGGAAGCTGGCCGGGATCGGCATCGGCATCGTGGCCGGCATCAAACTGACACCGATGATCTTCATCGTCTTTCTGTTCGTGGTGGGACGGATTCGTGCGGCGGTCGTCGCCACGGCCACATTGATCGCCACCATCGGTCTAGGGTTCGTCTTCTTGCCGTCGGCCTCGCACTACTACTGGGTAGAGCGCGCCTTCGAGAAGATCAGCCGCATTACCCGCGACCCCACCGCGAGCACCAGCCTCAGCGGCCTGTTCCTGCGGTTGGATCTCTCGGCCGGGACGGCCACTGTGCTGTCGGCGCTGGTGCTGGTGGCTAGCCTGGCGATCGCCGCGATGGCCTATCGGCGCGGTCAGCTACTGCTGGCGATCTCCATCGTGGGTATGGCCTCGGCGGCGGCCTCGCCGTTCAGCTGGAGCCATCACTGGGTGTGGTTCGTGCCGCTCGTCGTTCACCTGGCTTACCGGGGTTATGTGCTGGGCAAAAGGGCATCCGCGGCCACGATGTGGGTGTTCAGCGTGGTGTTCGCGGCGTGGTTCACTAGCCTGAGTGGGAAGACACCAGACTCCGGGGCGTTGACGCTGCGGCCCGGCGGCATCTTGAACGACTTGATCCCGGGCCTCTATGTGTTCGTCCACCTTGGGGTGTTGGTCGCTAGTTGGATCTGGCTGCGGCGAGAGCGACCGGAAGCGAATGATGTTGAACGCGAGGATAAATCGGCGTCGACCAGTGAGCTCGCGCCGGCCTCCCCGGCGCACAACTAGGCGGCCGGCGTGCGCTTCTTCTACGACACCGAGTTCATCGACGACGGTCGCACCATCGATCTGATCTCGATCGGGATGGTCTGCGAGGACGGCCGTGAGTATTACGCCGTCTCCACCGCCTTCGATCCGGAACGGGCAGGCCCCTGGGTGCGCCAGAACGTGTTGCCCAAGCTGCCCGCGCTGTCGTCCCCGCTGTGGCGATCCCGTGGCCAGATCCGTGACGATCTGGCCGAGTTTCTCGGCCTGGGCGGCTCGGGCCCTAGATCGGGCCCGGCGGACCCCATTGAGCTATGGGCGTGGGTGGGCGCCTACGACCATGTGGCGCTCTGCCAGCTGTGGGGGTCGATGACGGCGCTCCCGCAGCCCATCCCGCGGTTCACGCTGGAGATCAAGCAGCTGTGGTACGACCAGGGCCGGCCTGTCATGCCAAAACGGCCCACCGACTCCCACGATGCACTGGTGGACGCCCGGTACAACATGCTGCGCTACCACGCGATGGTTCCTCCCGGCTCACCGCTTGCTTAATCTCCGGGACAAGAAATCCGTCTATTAGGCACGGTTAAGATGGGTTCGTGAACTGGACAGTCGACGTCCCCATCGACCAATTGCCGGAGTTGCCACCGCTCCCGGCCGATCTGCGTCAGCGCCTGGATGCTGCGCTCGCCAAACCTGCTGCTCAGCAGCCGAGCTGGCCCGCAGATCAGGCCGCTGCCATGCGGACGGTGCTGGAAAGCGTGCCCCCGATCACCGTTCCGGCGGAGATTCAGCGTTTGCAGCGCCAGTTGGCGCAGGTGGCGCGTGGTGAGGCATTTCTGCTGCAGGGCGGCGACTGCGCCGAGACCTTCGCCGATAACACCGAGCCGCATATCCGGGCCAATATCCGCGCCCTGCTGCAGATGGCGGTGGTGCTGACATACGGGTCCAGCATGCCGGTGGTGAAGCTGGCCCGTATCGCCGGCCAGTACGCCAAGCCGCGCAGCTCGGACACCGACGCGCTCGGATTGAGGTCCTACCGCGGCGACATGGTGAACGGTTTTGCCCCGGACGCCGCGCTGCGTGAGCACGACGCGTCGCGCCTGGTGCGCGCCTACGCCAATGCCAGCGCCGCGATGAACCTGATGCGCGCGGTGACGGGCTCGGGGATGGCCTCGCTGGCCTTGGTGCACGACTGGAACCGCGAATTCGTCCGCACCTCGCCGGCCGGAGCCCGATACGAGGCGCTGGCCTCGGAGATCGACCGTGGGCTGAAGTTCATGAGCGCCTGCGGTGTGGCGGATTCGAATCTGGACACCGCCGAGATCTACGCCAGCCACGAGGCATTGGTGCTCGACTACGAGCGCGCGATGCTGCGCCTGGGTGAAGACGAGAACGGTGAGCCCGCGCTGTACGACCTGTCGGCCCACTACCTGTGGATCGGCGACCGCACCCGACAGCTCGACCACGCGCACGTGGCCTTCGCCGAGATCATCGCTAACCCGATCGGGATGAAGATCGGTCCCACGACCACGCCCGATCAGGCCGTCGAGTACGTGGAACGCCTTGACCCGCACAACAAGCCGGGTCGCCTGACATTCGTTTCGCGGATGGGCAACTCAAAGGTGCGCGACCTGCTTCCACCCATCATCGAGAAGGTGCAGGCGACCGGCCATCAGGTGGTCTGGCAGTGCGATCCGATGCATGGCAACACCCATGAGTCACCCAGCGGTTACAAGACGCGGCATTTCGACCGGATCGTCGATGAGGTGCAGGGCTACTTCGAGGTGCACAACGCCCTCGGTACACATCCCGGTGGCATTCACGTCGAGATCACCGGTGAGAACGTCACCGAATGTCTTGGTGGGGCACAGGATATTTCGGATGATGACCTGGCCGGACGTTACGAGACGGCATGCGATCCCCGACTCAATACCCAGCAATCGCTGGAGCTGGCGTTCCTCGTCGCGGAGATGCTCAGGGACTAGAACAGGTGGGTGATGTTGGCGCCCAGTGACCAGCATCCCGCCGCCACCGAGCTGGTGACGATGAGCAGGATCACTAGCCACATGAAGATCGCCCGGCGGCTCTGCTGACGTTCGTACCGGTAGTCCGAGTCGTCGACATCGGCGAAGAAGGGCGACTCAGGCGATTCGTCATATTCGCTGCCGTATCCGGGGTCGTACGCGGGCACCGGGTCCATCATTCGCGTGGGGTTGGGCACCTTGGGGCGTGGCGAAACACCCAGGGCGGCCGCGGCCGAGGCGGTATCGGCGGCATCCAATTTGCCCGGGGCGCTGAGGTTGCCGGTGGTGCCGCCGGTCGGGTCTATCAGCCGGCTGCGGTACAGCTGTTCGGCGACATGCTGTTTGGAGTCCTTCGGGGCGGGCACTCGGAAGGCCGGCAGCTGTAAGTCGCGGGCGATCGCCTGCAGTTCGGCACCCATCTGTGCGGCGTCGGCGTAGCGGGCATCGGGGTCCCGGGAGGTGGCACGCAACACCAGCTCATCGAATTCCTCGGGGACGCCGTCGATCGCCTCGCTAGGCGCGGGCACGTCACGATCGATGCGCTGATAGGCGAGCGCCAGCGGCGTGTCTCCAGTGAATGGTGTTGAACCGGTGAGTAATTCGTACATCAGGATGCCCGTCGAGTAGACGTCGCTACGTGGGCCCGCAGATCCAGTGCGCACCTGTTCAGGGGATAGGTATGCCGCGGTTCCCAGGATCACGCTGGTAGACGTGATTCCGGCTTCAGCGACGGCACGCACCAGCCCGAAGTCGGCGAGTTTGACATCGCCGTCATCGGAGATCAGCACATTCTCGGGTTTGACGTCGCGGTGCACCAGTCCGGACCGGTGTGCCACCGCCAGGCCGCTCAGCAACGGGTGGAACACCGCGGCGACCGCGTGAGGTGGCATGGGGCCGCGCTCACGCAGCAGCTCTCGCAGGGTGCCCCCGTCAACGAGCTCCATCACCAGGAACGGGTGCTTGCCGTCCATGCCCTGGTCGAAGACCGCCACCAGGCCGGGGTGATGCAGCCGTGCGACTGCGCGGGCCTCAAGCCGGAAGCGAGCGAGGAACCCGGTGTCGGAGGCGTATCGGCTGTCCATCACCTTCACCGCGACAGGGCGGTCCAGCCGGGTATCCAACCCGCGGTACACGGTGGACATCCCACCCGTCGCGATCGGAGCCTCGATGCGGTACCGACTGTCGAGCACCGCGCCGACCATCGGATCGATGCGGTGCGTCGGGGACTTGGGCGATGTCATCGCATTGATGGTATCGAGTGACGCCGTGGTCCCCGTCCGTCAATGCCGCTCGTCGAGCATTTCGCGAAGGGAGAGAAGGATCGGCCCAGCTCCCGAAAACAGCATCGTTCGCCATTGACGGTGCAGGGGAATGGTCGGGTCGAACCGGCCGTAGGTGACGCGGAGCCGGGTGCCGCCGGGCTCCGGCAGCAGGTTCCAGCGGGACGTCACTTCGATTCCGGGGGCGCTCAACACCTGCTCGATGTGCTCATTGGGCACCACGCTCGTGTACGTGGTGGTAACGACGCCGTCGAATCCGACCGCGGGTTGGGGATGGGTGACGATGACGCGTGTCTGTCCGACCTCAACTGGCGTATCGCTGACCTCGTTCACCTGTGAGGCGACCAGTTCCAGCGAGACGAGGACTTCCCAGACTTTTTCGACGGGGTGGGGGTAAAACTCGGTGAACGTGATCGATGTCGGGTCGCCTGAAGTCAAGTCGCGCCTCTCGCCGTGTGGTTCGGTCCGAGGTTACGCGCGTCACCACACCCGGAGGCCATTTTTGGCCGAGGTTGGCGCGCGGGACGACTACCGTCTTTTGTTATGAGCTCAATTCCGTTTGTCGCCGACACACTTGACGTCGATGAGCCGCTGTTCACCCTCAAAGAGGTGGCCGCCCGCCTTCGGCTCCCGGTGAACAAGGTTCAGCAGTATCTGCGCGACGGTGAGCTGATTGCCGTGAAACGCGATGGCGAAATCAAGGTTCCTGTCATCTTTTTCAGCGTCGACGGCCCCGTGGTGAAGCATTTGTTCGGGCTGTTGTCGGTGCTGCGGGACGGCGGCTTCCACGAGCCCGAAATCATGCGCTGGTTGTTCACCGGTGATGAGTCGCTCACGGTGACCCGCGATGGCACCACCGAACGCATCGAGGCGGCCCGCCCGGTCGACGCGTTACACGGGCATCAGGCGCGGGAAGTGCTGCGCCGGGCGCAGGCGATGGCCTACTAGCCGGCCGGTGCGGGGACAGACGCCTTCGGTGCGTCCGGATCCTGCGGTTCGGGTGCGGTGTTGATCATCCGCCAGGCGATTGCTGCGCAGGTAGCGGCGATCAGCACATGGATCCATACGTACATGCCGTGGGAGCCATCGGGTTTGAAGATCACCATGATCCAGGTGGAGAACCCTGCGATGGCGGCGATGGCGGCCCGAGATTGGGTCAGCGGCGCCGCGACCGCAAGTGGCCAGCTGTAGTACCACGGCAATGCGGCGGGCGCCATGAGCACCACGATCGCCATTGCCCATAGGATCCCGAGCATGGCGTCGCGTTCGTTGTGGCGGTGTCGCCACCACACCACCGGCAGGCTGAGCGCGATGACCATGACGCCGATGATGCGCGTGACCTCCAGCACGGCATCGAAATTGACGGTCACGAATAGGCCCGCGAAGACATTGATCACGTTGGCGACGGCGGTCGGCACGGTGAGCCAATTGACGATCTTCACAGCGGATCCCGCAAATGCGGTGAGCCATCCGAACCCGACGCCGGTGATCCAGGACATGAGGGCGAACACCGTGACCGAGATCGCCACCGAACCGGTCGAGGCGAGCGCGAATGCTACCGAAGGGCGGCGCGGCGGCACGCCGTCACCGTGATCTGTGGTCAGGCGACGCATCCAGATCCATACCAGGAACGGAAGGGCTAGGCCGGCGCTGGCCTTGACCACCACCCCCAGTGCAACCACCGCGATACCCCAAACATGGTGGCGCTCAAGGGTGAGTGCGATGCCGGCCATCATGAGACCGACCATCAGCATTTCGTTGTGCACACCGCCCATGAGGTGGATGATCACCAGCGGATTGAGCGCGCAGATCCACAACGCCATACTGGCGTTGGTTGAGAAGAACTTTGCGACGCGGGGTGTCGCCCATACCAGCAGCGCCAGCCCGGGCAGCATGCACAATCGCAGCAGCATGGTTCCCGCCACCACGTCATCACCGACGATTTGGGTGACGAATCGCGCGATCAGTAAGAACAGCGGCCCATAGGGGGCGGTGGTGGTGGACCAGATCGGACTGACGTTCTCCAGCAACGCATTCGGGTTCTCGACCGGACCCACCAGATACGGATCTAATCCGTCGCGGAGCAGCGCACCCTGCGCGAGATAGGAATAGGCGTCGCGGCTGAAGACCGGCACCGAGGCTAGCAACGGCAGCAGCCAACAGGGGATGACGACGAAGAGAGACTCCTTGGTCACTTTGCCCGCGATGACGTGTCGGCCGAGGCCGAGCCAGGCCATCAACATGAGGGCCACCCCGAGCCACATCGTGATCGAGGACACCACCAGCCCGTGGCCGAAACGCAGCCAGGACAGTCCGAAGGATTCCAGCAGCGGATCGTGCTGTCGGGTGCTGCCCGCGCCCAATCCGCCGATGGCGATGAGCATGGCGCCGCCGAATCCGGTGATGGCTGCGCGGCCGGCAGGGGCGTGCAGGAAGCCGGCCGCCCAGCTGTCTCGGCTCTTGCTGGGGGGCTCCAATGCCTTCGATGATGTGCTCACGTGGTCATGCGCTCCGGTGCGATACCAGTCGGACGAGATCCGACAGCGCGGCACGGGCGTCGTCGGCGATCTCGGCGCTTGCCAGCTGGTCCAGTGCGCGGTGCGTGTGCTCTTCGATGCGGGCTTCCACTGCCGCGACAGCGCCCAAGTCGACTATCAGTGAACACATTTCGGCGACTTGCTGGTCGGTGAGCGGGGTGCCGATCCAGGAGTGCAGCAGATCCTCGGCGGCGCTGTCATTGATGCGCGCCAGTCGAAGAGCCTCGGCCAGCAGCACGGTGCGCTTTCCGGAACGTAGGTCATCCCCGGCGGGTTTCCCGGTAACCTTCGGGTCGCCGAAAACCCCCAGCACGTCGTCGCGAAGCTGAAACGCGACGCCGATATCGAGGCCGATGTCACCGAGAAGCCCCGAGATTTCCGGGTTCTCGGTGGCGATCGCGACGCCGAGCTGCAGCGGTCGCTGCACCGTGTAGCCGGCGGTCTTGAATCGGATTACCCGCAAGGCGGTTTCGACGGACTCGTCTCCCGAAGATTCGGACAGAATGTCCAAATATTGACCGCCGAGCAACTCGCTGCGCAGCATCGACCACACTGCCCGCACCCGCGCATGTGCCTGGGCAGACAGCTGGGCGCCGACCACCATGTCGTCGGCCCAGGTGAGCGCCTGGTCACCGAGGAGGATCGCGGCAGATATCCCGAATTGTTCGGGAGAGCCGGACCACCCGTTATGCCGGTGCAGGGCCGCGAACTCGACGTGGATGGTGGGCTCGCCGCGCCGGGTGGCCGAGCTGTCGATGACGTCATCGTGGATGAGCGCGCAGGTATGGAGCAGTTCGAAGGCCGCGCACACCCGCAGCACCGCGGGGTTCCACGGGTCGGGGTCGTCGGTGACGGCCCGCCAGCCCCAGTACGCGAACGCCGGGCGCAGCCTCTTGCCGCCACGCAACACGAACCGATCCAGGGCGGAGATCGCATGCTCGTAGTTCGGTCCGATATGGGCGGTGTGATCGCGGCATTCGGCCAGGAATTGGCTCAGTTGGTCGCTCACCGCATCGGTCAGGTGCCGGGCATTGGCAGCGGCTACGTTGACACTCAGCGGGGCGTCCTTTCTCAGTGCGGTAACTGGTCCCGGATGCACCGGGAGTGAAGTCAGCCTAATCCCACCTATCCTGGACAGGTGACAACTAACCCGCTCGACCGCGCTGGACCGGTCGCCGAGCTGCAGGATCCGGGGTCGATCGCTGACCGCCTGGCCGCCGCTGCGCCCGGCGAGGTCGCGTTCTCGGTCGAGTTCATGCCGCCGCGTGATGAGGCGGCGGAGGCGCGGTTGTGGCGGGCAGCAAGAGTTTTCGAGCGGTACCAGCCGGTGTTCGTGTCGGTCACCTATGGTGCGGGCGGATCAACCCGGGACCGCACAGTGCGGGTGACCGGCGAGCTGGCCGAGAGCACCACACTGCTGCCCGTCGCTCATTTGACCGCCGTGGGACACACCGTCGACGAGTTGCGTGCCATGGTCGGCGCGTATGTGGACCGCGGCATCACCAATATCCTTGCCTTACGCGGTGATCCGGTGGGGGACGTTAATGCCGAATGGGTCCCGCACCCGGGCGGCCTGACCTACGCCGAGGAGCTCGTGCGTTTGGTTCGTGACCTCGGTGATTTCCATGTTGGGGTGGCGTCCTTCCCCGAGGGGCACCCCCAGGCGATCGACCTCGAGCGCGACACCGCCCATCTGGTGAACAAGCTCCGTGCCGGCGCCGAGTACTCGATCACCCAGATGTTTTTCGACGTCGACGACTATCTGCGACTGCGGGACCGCGTGGTGGCCGCGGATCCCGAGCAGGGCGCCAAGCCGATCGTGCCCGGGTTGATGCCCATCACGTCGCTACGGTCGGTGCGCCGTCAGGTGGAGCTTTCCTCCTCGACGCTGCCCCCGGCGCTGGAGGAGCGGCTGCTGCGGGCGGCAGGAGACGGACCGGAAGAGAACCGTGACGAGGTCCGCAAGGTCGGGGTCGAGGTGACCACCCGGATGGCCTCCCGTCTGCTGGCCGAGGGCGTTCCGTGCCTGCACTTTATGACGCTGAACTTCGCGCGGGCCACTTCCGAGGTGTTGGAGAACCTCGGGGTTCGAGTTACTCCGGGAACTGTTCGGGCGTAAACCGCGGGGACTGGTCGCGGGCCAGCCAGGCCATGGAGGCGACGAGGGCGCCCACCAGCAGTGCGGCCACCGTCACGAAGATCGCGGCACCGTTGAATGACCGGGTGCTGGGGTCGGTATAGCGAGCGGTCGCGGCGAAGGTACTCACCACCCCGGGAGTGAGTTTCCACTGCACGGCGTCGGAACCGAGCATCTCGCCATTGGTGGATTCGATATCCCCGGGGAAGGAAATGGCCAGGGAGACATCCGCATCCGAGGTGTCTTCCAACGCGGTGAGATCGGCGCGGCCTTCCAGCACCACCACGTCTCCGTTGCGACGCAGCGTCAGATCAAACCCGGCGGCGTTCTTGTTCATCCCGGCCAGCTGCGGGACCTCCGCGAATGTGAGGTCGTTGAAGATGGCTCGCGATCCCACCATGCCGTTTTCCTCGTACGGGGACACCTGAACCTTCTGGGCGAAGGACATGTTGCGATCGAGCTGGGGGCCCTTGTCATTGGCGCCCTGCGGCTTGGCGACGGCGATCAGCTGTCCGGAGACGTGATCGTCGGTGGTCACCGTCATCGATGCCTTGACGCGCACGCAGCCCGATAGCAGCGGCAGCGTCGTCAACAGCAGCACGGCGGCGATACGAGCCACCCGCTTAGGGCTCCGATGAGGCCCGTGGGCGAAGAGTGTTGGGCTAGTCATCGCGGCTCATCGTGCCAGACGGTGGCCGCATCCGGCGGCCCATCTACGGGCCCCAGCGGCAAAGACCGGCCCAGCACCGCGAATCGCCGCGGATCTCCCGCGAACTGGTGCTCCCGGATGACATCGGTGAATCCGAGTCGGCGGTACAGCCGCCAGGCTCGGTTGGATTCGCCGGTGATCTCTGGGGTGGACAGCAGTACATGCGGTTCGGTGCGGCCCGCGAGCAGCCGCCGGGCCAACGCCTCACCCAGGCCATGCCCTTGAATGCCGGGGTCGACGTGCAGTTCAGTCAGCTCGAAGTACTGGTCGAGAAGAGCGCTGATCCGGTCATGCGGTACTCCCGATTTTCGCAGACCCTGACTGACTTGTTGATGCCACCATTGGTCAGCGGCACCTCGGTAGCCGTACGCGATCCCGACGATGCGCGACTGGTCGGGGTCAAGGACACGCGGGGTGCTGAGCTCGGTAGGGGCTACTGCATCGTCGAAGATGGCGGCGGCCTGCCACCCTCGCCTGCGGCTATGTTCCAGCCACATTGGCGCGCGCTGATCCTCGGTGCCGTGTGGGTAGCCCATGGCAATGACGTAGACACGAAGCGCTTCGCTGAGCCGGCGCTGCATATCGCGTTGCGACAGGTCGGCCAGGAATGTCGTCAACGTGCGTCCTTTTGGTTTCCGTGTGGGCGTGGCGTGTACCGCCCGGGTTTATCACGATCGGCGGATTCTGCGGGTGCTGACCGGAGTTTCGCCGGGTCCATCGGCGCGCCGCGGTGTGTGGTGTTGCCAGGCAGGGCGGTTGGGAGATTGGTCGGCGAACCGGGTGGTATGGCGGGTATTCACCTCGTATTATGGACGTGAGGGTGTTGTAACCGCGGCACCCTTGGTAAAAGATCTTGGTATCCAGTGTGGATACTCAGAACACACACTCAACCGGTTGCGGTGCGCCAGAGGGAGGGACCGATGCCACTCTCCGAGCACGAGCAGCGCATGCTTGACCAGATCGAGAGCGCGCTGTACGCGGAGGATCCCAAGTTTGCGTCGAGCGTGCGTGGAGGACGCCTGGGAGCGACCTCCGGCCGTCGTCGTTTGCAGGGTGCGGCGCTGTTCTGCATTGGGTTGGCCATGCTGGTTATCGGTGTCGCGGTGCCCGCCACCCAGATTGGAAACTTTCCCGTCCTGAGCGTGATCGGATTTGTGGTCATGTTCGGGGCCGCGGTCTTCGCAATCATTGGAAGCCGGCGCTCCGAATCGGGCACAGCGAGCCAGGCCGGGCAAGGAGTATCGGGTGGGGCCAGTGGTCGCATCCGTCGGCCGCGCGCGTCTGGATCGTTCGCCCAGCGCATGGAAGAGCGCTTCCGCCGCCGCTTCGATAACTGACAAACTTCGTCTAACGCACTCTCGGACCACAGACCCGCGCAATCAGCGCGGGTCTGTTGCTGTCTAAGGCGGCTCGAACTGCCGCGGCGCGCCGTGGGGTGATCCCTCGCAAGCCTCTTCGGGTAGGCAGGCCAAATCGTTATCTAGTCGTTTAGAACGTCAGCATCACCGCCCCCCACTCGTCCCCACCGGGTTGACCTGGGATAACGGCGAGTCGAGGTGGTCTCCCGCGTCAATGGTGGGTGCGTGGTGGGGAGACACGCGGCAAATCAGATTCAAAGTGGGGGATTGTGGGGTAAAGTGGCGCCTATCGGAGGGAAGGGTAGCTCCGATAGGGCAAGGCGGGAGGTCGCGGGATGTTTCTCGGTACCTACACGCCCCGGCTCGACGACAAGGGGCGGCTGACGTTGCCCGCCAAGTTTCGGGACGCACTAGCGGGAGGGTTGATGGTCACCAAGAGCCAGGATCACAGCCTCGCCGTGTACCCCCGGGCAGAGTTCGAGCAGCTCGCACGCAAGGCCGCTGCAGCCTCTCGGAGCAACCCCGAGGCCCGCGCGTTCTTGCGCAACCTGGCTGCGGCCACCGATGAGCAGCATCCGGACGCACAGGGACGCATCACCCTGGCCGCCGACCACCGGCGGTACGCGGACCTGTCCAAGGACTGCGTCGTCATTGGATCCGTTGACTACCTAGAGATTTGGGATGCTGTCAAGTGGCAGCAGTACCTGGAGGAACACGAAGAGAACTTCTCGACCGCCAGTGATGAATCCCTCAATGGCATTTTCTGAGGCAACAGCTCCACAGGCCCGCGCGGCGCGGCCTCTGTCCGATACGGCCCTGGCGTACTTCCCCGACGCCAGGTTCGCACCATCGGGCAGGGACCGGGCTTCGCGGGCGCTATGCCGCTCCCATTCTCCCTACCAGCGCTCCCGCGGGGGCGTTTCCCGCTCGCAGAGGGGTGTCGCAGTGTCTGATTCCTCAAGCCTGACAGGTGGTTTCGGCCACGTCCCGGTCATGCTCGACCGCTGCTTCGACCTGCTCGCTCCCGCACTCACCGCTCGGTCCGCGGACGGGGCGGGTGCCGTCTTCGTCGATGCGACCTTGGGTGCCGGAGGGCACTCCGAACACTTTCTGTCCGTACTGCCGGGCCTGACGGTCATCGGTCTTGATCGGGACACCAACGCCCTCGACATTGCCCGGGCGCGGCTGGCGCGCTTCGGCGCGCGCTTCACCGGCGTGCACACCCGCTATGACGGCCTCGCGGATGCGCTCGACGGGTTGGGTTACCAGACAACATCTTCGGTTGACGGGGTGCTCTTCGATCTGGGCGTGTCGTCCATGCAGCTCGATCAGGCCGAACGCGGATTCGCCTATTCGGTGGATGCCCCGCTGGACATGCGGATGAACGCACAGGACGAACTGACCGCGGCCGATATCCTGAACACCTATTCCGCGGGCGAGTTATCCCGGGTGCTCAGCAGGTTCGGCGAGGAGCGCTTCGCGCGCCGTATCGCCGGCGAGATCGTCCGCCGCCGCACCGTCGAACCCTTCACGCGCAGTGGGCAACTGGTCGAACTGCTGTACGCAATGATCCCCGCGGCGACCCGCCGAACCGGCGGACACCCGGCGAAGCGGACTTTTCAGGCACTTCGGATCGCGGTCAACTCCGAACTGGATTCCCTTGCCGCCGCAATCCCAACCGCGATGGCCGCGCTGCGCCCGGGGGGCCGGCTGGCCGTCATGGCCTACCAGTCGCTTGAGGACAAGATCGTCAAGGCGGAGTTCACCGCTGCCACCGCCTCCCGGTCACCCATCGATCTGCCCGTTGAACTTCCTGATGATGCACCGGAATTCACCGCGCTCACCCGAGGTGCGGAGCAGGCGAACGAATCGGAGATAGAAGCCAATCCGCGCAGTGCACCAGTGCGGTTACGGGCTGTCGAGAGAGTTGCGGATAGGAGGAACGCATGATCGGGGTACGCAAGAAGGCAAGCGAGGCGCCCAAGAGGGCCAACACAGCCAAGCCCGCCCAGCGTCGTGGTGCTACGCCCAAGGCGAATGCCGCCGGGCCTTCTGCCCGCCCGCGCCGTTCCGCCCCGCAGACCATGCCGATCCCGGTGCAGCGCAAGGCGCCCGAGAAGATTCGTCCGGCAACCAGCACCCGGCAGGCGAAAGCGCGTGCTAAGGCTCGCAAGGCCAAGGCGCCCAAGGTCATTCGGATACCGCTACGCGAGCGAATCCTCACCCGTCTCTCTCAGGTAGACCTGCGGCCACATACATGGATTGCTAAGGTCCCGTTTGTCGTGCTGGTCATCGGCGCACTTGGCGTCGGCCTGGCCATCACGCTGTGGTTGTCGACCGATGCCGCGGAGCGTTCATATCAGCTGGGTAGCCAACGTCGCACCAACGAGCAGCTGCTGCAGCACAAGGAAGCCCTTGAGCGCGATGTGCTGCGCGCGGAATCGGCACCCGCACTGGCCGATTCCGCCCGTGATCTCGGCATGATTCCGTCGCGCGATATTGCGCACCTGGTGCGCGACCCGCAGGGCAACTGGCTGCTGGTGGGTGCGCCGAAGCCGGCCGAGGGCGTCGCACCCGCCCCGCTGAACTCGGTGATCCCCGATGACGCCGATGCCGTTCCGAAAGCAGGCAATTCGGTCGAGGTGCCGGTACAACTGCCGCCCGTACCCGCTCCCGTGGCCGTTGCACCGCATATGCCCACGCCTGCCGACGTGCCCGCCGGGCAGGAACCCGCGCCCCTGATAGCTCACGGGCCCGTTGCACCGCCGGCACCGGAGGTCGCCGCAGCTCCCGCGCCGGTGGTTCCGGCGCCGGACCCCGCTAACCTGATACCGCCCCCTGTGGCCGACGCGCCGCAAGCATCAAATATCGCGAATTCGCCAGTCACCGGGGAACAATTCAATCCCGTGGCAACAACGAGTCCCCACCCGACGGCGTGAACCGGCAGGATCGGTCCAGGCCGGTCGGTGCCCGTCGCACCCGGCGGCCCGGCGCCGCCGTCTCACGGACCGCGGGGTTTGCTTTCCGGCACCGTACGGGCAACATCATCATCTTCCTGACGTTGGCGATCGCTGCCGTCCAGCTGTTCACGCTGCAGGGTCCCCGTGCCGCCGGTCTACGCGCCGAGGCATCGGGTCAGCTGAAGGTCACCGAGACCGAGAAGGCGTTGCGCGGCACCATCGTCGACCGGGCGGGCAACAAGCTGGCGTTCACCATCGAGGCTCGTGCTCTCACGTTCCAGCCGAAGAAGATTCGCGAACAGCTCAACAAGGCGTGGGAGAAGAGCCAGGAGACCCTCAAGGACCCCGGGAAGAGCGACGCCGATAAGGCCGCGGCGGCGAAAATAAGGGCCGTCGAGCCGGAGCGTCGGCTGCAGGACATCGCCGCTGGCGTCTCGGCGAAGCTCGGCAACAAGCCCGATGCCAAGAGCCTGCTGAAGAAGCTCCGCGGTGATGACACCTTCGCGTACCTGGCGCGCTCGGTCGATCCCGCCGTCGCCACCGAGATCACCAAGGAGTTCCCAGAAGTCGGGGTTGAGCGGCAGGACATCCGCCAGTATCCCGGCGGCTCGCTGGCCGCGAACATCGTCGGCAGCATCGACTGGGAGGGTTACGGCCTTCTCGGCCTTGAGGATTCCCTGGACAGCGCGCTCGCGGGCAAGGACGGGGCCCTGACCTATGACCGTGGCGCCACCGATGGCGCGGTGATCCCCGGCAGCTACCGCGATCGCCACGATGCCGTCAACGGATCTACCGTGGAATTGACGCTGGACAACGACATTCAGTTCTACGTGCAGCAGCAGGTCCAGCAGGCTAAGGACCTGTCGGGCGCCCGGAACGTCTCCGCAGTGGTGCTCGATACCAAGACCGGTGAGGTCCTGGCGATGGCCAATGACAACACCTTCGACCCGTCACAGAACCTGGGCAAGCAGGGGAGCCGTGAGATGGGCAATCTCTCGGTGTCCTCGCCGTTCGAGCCGGGGTCGGTCAACAAGATCATCACCGCCGCCGCGGTCATCGAAAACGATCTGTCCAATCCCGATGAGGTGCTGCAGGTTCCGGGCTCCATCAATATGGGTGGGGTCACGGTCCGCGATGCGTGGGTACACGGCACCGTGCCGTACACCACGACCGGCGTCTTCGGAAAGTCTTCGAACGTGGGCACGCTGATGCTGGCCCAACGGGTCGGCCCGGAGCGCTTCATGGATCTGGTGGACAAGTTCGGGCTGGGGCAGCGCACCGGTGTCGGGCTGCCCGGCGAGAGCGAGGGGCTGGTTCCGCCGATCGAGCAGTGGTCGGGCAGCACCTTCTCGAATCTGCCGATCGGTCAAGGCTTGTCGATGACGCTGCTGCAGATGGCCGGCATGTACCAGGCGATCGCCAACGATGGAGTGCGGATACCACCGCGTATCGTCAGGAGTATCACGGCCCCGGATGGCACCCGTAAGGAAGAGCCGCGCGCCGTGCCGGTGCAGGTGGTCAACGCCGGAACCGCACGCACGGTCCGCAACATGCTGCGTGCGGTGCTGCAACCGGACGCGCGTCAGATCCAGAACGGAACCGGTGCCGCCGGTGCGGTCGAGGGCTACCAATTGAGCGGCAAGACCGGCACCGCCCAGCAGATCAACCCGGCCTGCGGATGTTACTTCGATGACGTGTACTGGATCACCTTCGCGGGCATAGCCACCACGGATGACCCTCGTTACGTCATCGGCATCGAGATGAACGCACCGCACCGGGCAGCCGACGGTCGTCCTGGGAGCACCGCCGCGCCGTTGTTCCACAACATTGCGTCTTGGTTGATGCGCCGCGAAAACGTGCCACTGTCACCCGATCCCGGACCACCTTTGATCTTGCAGGCCACCTGAGCCGTTCGTTATCTGATCAGGGGACCATGGGACGCCCGGTAGTGTCGTTTGACGCCCGAGGACAGGGGGCGGCACAACGGCAGGAGGTGATCACAGGTGGCGGCATCCGGAACCCACCGGTTCCTCCCACGGACGCGCCAGCACCCGGTCACCGAGCTCGCCGCCATGGTGTCGGCCGAACTGAGCGGTGGAAACGCCGACGCGACGGTCTCCGGCGTCACCCTCAGGGCCCAGGACGCCCGCCCGGGTGACCTGTTCGCGGCCCTGCCCGGCAGCTCGGCACACGGTGCGCAATTCGCCTCCGAGGCGTTTGCCGCGGGAGCGAGTGCCGTGCTCACCGACGATGCCGGAGCCCGGATACTCGGCGACCAGGGCCGCGACATGGCGGATGTCGCGATATTGGTTCACGAGAACCCGCGCGCGGTACTCGGCGAGCTCGCCGCGACTGTCTACGGAGACCCTTCCCGCCAGGTTCGGCTGGTAGGTGTCACCGGAACCTCCGGTAAGACCACCACTACCTATTTGGTGGAGGCCGGTCTGCGCGCCGCCGGGCGGCGGGTTGGCCTGATCGGGACCGTCGGAGTGCGGATCGACGGCGAGGATGTTCCCAGCGCCCTGACTACCCCCGAGGCCCCCGCGCTGCAGGAACTGCTGGCGGAAATGGTGCAGCGCGGCGTCGACACCGTGGTCATGGAGGTGTCCAGCCACGCGCTGGCCCTCAGCCGCGTGGACGGCATCAGCTTCACGGTGGGTGCGTTCACCAACCTGTCGCGAGATCACCTCGACTTCCACCCGGATATGGAGGACTACTTCGCCACCAAGGCCCGTCTGTTCCAACGCGATTCGCCGACGCGAGCGCAGCGCGCCGTGATCTGCGTGGATGACGAGGCAGGCCGGGCCATGGCCGATGTCGCGTTGGCGGGGGGCGCCCAGGTGCTCACGGTGAGCTCGCGGGCCGGCGCCGACGCGGACTGGACCTGTTCCGGCGTGGCGGTGGGCCATGACGGCAGCCAGCGGTTTGTCGTCAATGGCCCGGCGCGCAGCGTCGAGCTCGGCACTGCACTTCCCGGACATTACAATGTTGCCAATTGTCTTGTGGCCGTGGCTATCTTGGACTTACTGGGGGTTCCCGCCGACCTTGCCGCACCGGGTATCGCCACCGCCGCGGTGCCGGGTCGCATGGAATCGGTGGTCGCCGGCCAGCCGTTCCTGGCCGTCGTCGACTACGCGCACAAGCCCGGCGCGTTGCGTGCGGTCCTGGAGAGCCTGCGCACTCACCGTGCGGGCCGACTTGCGGTGGTCTTCGGTGCCGGTGGCAACCGAGACCGCGGTAAGCGCGCCGATATGGGGGAGGTCGCCGCGCAGCTTGCCGACCTGGTGGTGGTCACCGACGATAATCCGCGGAATGAAGATCCGGCCGCGATACGTGCCGAAATCATCTCCGGGACGGCCGGTTCAGATATCGAAGTGATCGAGATCGGTGACCGGCGCGCCGCCATCGAACACGCCGCCCGTTGGGCGCGGCCGGGGGACACCGTCTTGATTGCGGGCAAGGGGCATGAGAGCGGCCAGAAGTCAGGCGATGTCACGGTGCCCTTCGACGACAGGGTCGAACTGCGGGCAGCCCTAGAGAACTTGGACAAACCCGGGAGTTCAGATGATTGAGATGAGTGTCGCCGAGATCGCCGAGATCGTCGGCGGACGTCTCGACGGGATCAGCCCCGAGGAGGCCCGCGCCACGCGCGTCACCGGCACCGTCGAATTTGATTCCCGCCAGATCGGCCCCGGTGGGCTGTTCCTGGCGCTGCCCGGCGCCCGTGTGGACGGGCATGACCACGCCGCGGGTGCCGTGGCAGGCGGTGCTGTTGCTGTACTGGCCGCGCGGCCGGTCGGGGTACCCGCCATCGTGGTGTCGCCGACCGGCGTGGCGCGCACCGAAGTGTCAGCCCTGGAACACGATTCGGACGGTTCGGGTGCAGCGGTGCTCGCCGCGACGGCCGCGCTGGCCGCCGAGGTGGCCAAGCGGCTGACGGCGCGGGGGCTGCGGATCGTCGGAGTCACCGGTTCATCGGGGAAGACATCGACAAAGGACCTCATCGCCGCGGTGCTCACCCCGCTTGGCGAGGTGGTGGCTCCGCCCGGATCCTTCAACAACGAGCTCGGTCATCCCTGGACGGTGCTGCGGGCGACCGAGTCGACCAAATTTCTGGTGCTGGAGCTCTCGGCCCGGCGTCCCGGGAACATCGCTGACCTGGCCGCCATCGCACCGCCGGCGATCGGGGTGGTGCTCAACGTCGGCACCGCCCATCTCGGGGAGTTCGGCTCCCGGCAGGCTATCGCCGATACCAAGGGTGAACTGCCGCAATCGCTTTCGGACGGTGGCGTGGCCGTTCTGAATGCCGACGATTCCGCGGTGGCCGCGATGGCCGCCACGACGTCGGCCAGAGTGGTGCGCACTAGCGTGCACAGGCCGGCCGAGATCTGGGCGACGGAGGTGAGTGTCGACGACCTGGCTCGCGCCCACTTCACCCTGAACGCCGGGGAAAGCTCGGTGCCGGTCCGGTTGGCGGTGCACGGAGAACATCAGGTGGGCAATGCGCTGGCGGCGGCGGCGGTCGCGCTGGAATGCGGCGCCACCCTCGCGCAGGTCGCCGCCGCGCTCGCGCAGGCGGGTCCGGTGTCGCGGCGCCGCATGGAGGTCAGCACGCGTGCGGACGGGGTCACGGTGATCAACGACTCTTATAACGCCAACCCGGATTCGATGATGGCGGGGCTTAAGGCCCTGGTCTCGATGGCCCGCCACGGCAATCCGGCGCGTCGCAGCTGGGCGGTGCTCGGCGAGATGGCTGAGCTGGGGCCGGATGCCATATCCGAGCACGACCGCATCGGACGGGCCGCAGTGCGATTAGATGTCAGTCGGTTAGTCGTCGTCGGAACCGGGAGGTCGCAGCGGGCCATGCATGCAGGTGCAGTGATGGAGGGGTCGTGGGGGTCCGAGGCGGTGCTGGTGGACGATCCTGCGGCAGCCGCCACGCTGCTGGCCAGCGAGCTGGCCGCTGGCGATGTGGTGCTGGTCAAGGCCTCGCAGTCGGCCGGTCTCTGGGTCGTGGCCGATGAGCTGCTTGCGCGAAGAGAAGACGGCTCCGATGAGCTGCTGAAGGCGGGTGACGCATGAGGCAGATCATCATTGCCGCCGGGATCGCGATCCTGGTTTCGATCATGCTCACCCCGGTGCTCATCCGGGTGTTCTCCCGGCAGGGGTTCGGCCAGGAAATCCGCGACGACGGTCCACAGCACCATCAGAAGAAGCGCGGCACCCCGTCGATGGGCGGCGTCGCGATCCTGGCCGGGATGTGGGCCGGCTACTTCGGATCGCACCTGGTCGGTATCGCGTTCGACGCCGACGGGCCCTCGGCATCGGGACTGCTGGTGCTGCTGTTGGCGACCATGCTCGGCGGCGTTGGTTTCATCGACGACTTCATCAAGATCCGTAAGGCGCGCAATCTTGGCCTGAACAAGACATCCAAGACCGTCGGCCAGATCCTGTCGGCGCTCGTCTTCGGCATTCTGGTGCTGCAGTTCCGCAACAGCGACGGTCTGACACCGGGCAGCCAGTCGCTGTCCTATGTCCGCGAAATCACCACCGTCGTGATGCCCGCCGCGATATTCGTGCTGTTTTGCGTGATCCTGGTGATGTCCTGGTCCAATGCGGTCAATTTCACCGACGGCCTCGACGGACTGGCCGGCGGCTGTATGGCGATGGTGACGGGCGCCTACGTCATCGTCACCTTCTGGCAGTACCGCAACGCCTGCTCCACCCATCCCGGCATCGCCTGCTACAACGTCCGCGACCCGCTGGACCTGGCGGTGATCGCGGCGGCGACCGCGGGCGCGTGCATCGGATTTCTGTGGTGGAATGCCGCACCCGCCAAGATCTTCATGGGGGACACCGGATCGCTGGCACTCGGTGGCATCATCGCGGGCCTGTCGGTGACCACCCGTACCGAGCTGCTCGCCGTGGTGCTGGGCGCGCTGTTCGTCGCCGAGATCGTGTCGGTGGTCCTGCAGATCGCCGCGTTCCGAACAACCGGCCGCCGGGTGTTCCGAATGGCGCCGTTCCATCACCATTTCGAACTGACGGGCTGGGCGGAAACGACGGTCATCATCCGGTTCTGGCTGTTGACAGCCATCGCCTGTGGACTGGGCCTGGGGTTGTTCTATGGCGAGTGGCTGGCGACGATCGGTGACTAACTTGCCCGAGCTGGCAAGCGGCACAAAGGTTCTGGTCTGCGGGGCGCGTGTCACCGGTGACGCAGTCGTTGCCGCGCTGGATTCCCTCGCCGATGTTGCATTACGCATCACCGTCTGCGATGACAACGAGGAAGCCCTGCAGCGCCACCGCGAGGCCGGGCGCGCGGCGCTCACCACCGCCGAGGCGGCGCGGTCCATGGCCGATCACGACCTGGTGATCGTCAGCCCCGGTTTCGGCCCGTCCTCTCCGATCGTGCTCGCGGCCCAGCAGGCCGGGCTGCCCATCTGGGGCGATGTCGAATTAGCTTGGCGCCTCGACGCTTCCGGCCGGTATGGACCGCCCAAGCGATGGCTGGTGGTGACCGGAACCAATGGCAAGACGACCACCACCGCGATGGTCCACGACATGCTGACGGCAGCGGGCCGCACCAGCGCGTTGTGCGGAAACATCGGCGATCCGGTGCTGAATGTGTTGGATCGCGATGTCGAATTTCTGGCCGTCGAGCTATCCAGCTTCCAGCTGCACTGGGCGCCCTCGGTGCGGCCGGCGGCCGGGGTGGTGCTCAACGTCGCCGAGGATCACCTCGATTGGCACGGCGGCATGGCGGCGTACACGCGGGACAAGGCGCGGGTGCTCGACGGTGAGATCGCCATCGTCGGTCTCGATGACGCGGTGGCCGCGGGTCTGCTCTCCGGTGCCGCGGCGCCGGCCAAGGCGGGATTTCGCATCGGTGAGCCCGCGCCCGGCGAGCTCGGGGTGCGCGACGGTTGGCTGGTGGACCGCGCGTTCGGGGTCGATGAGCCGTTGATCGAGGTGTCGAAGCTTCCCGTCGGGGGACCGATTGGCGTGCTGAACGCCCTTGCTGCCGCGGCGCTGGCACGTGCGGTGGGTATGCCCGCAGCGGCCGTTGCCCTGGCGTTGGGAGCCTTCCAGGTTGGGCGGCACCGGGCCGAGCTGGTGGCTCGGGTTGCCGAGGTGGACTACGTCGACGATTCGAAGGCCACCAATCCACACGCTGCTGCCGCATCCATCGCGGCATATCCGCGGGTCGTCTGGATCGCAGGGGGGCTGCTCAAGGGCGCCGCGATCGATGATCTGGTGCGCAATTGTGCCGCCCGGCTGGGCGCGGTGGTGCTGATCGGCCGGGATCGCGGCGTGATTGCTGAGGCTTTGGCGCGACACGCGCCGGATGTACCCGTCGTGGCGGTTGTTACGCGCGAGGATGCTGGGGTGCAAGAGGCAAATGTGGTTTATGTGACTGATGAGGCGAATGGGGGTGGCTGTGCTGTGGGCGATGTGGGTACCCGAGTCATGGCCGCGGCCGTCCGGCACGCCAGCACAGTGGCACAGCCTGGCGACACCGTTCTGCTGGCTCCGGCCGGTGCATCCTTCGACCAATTCAGCGGGTACTCCGAACGTGGCGACCGATTCGCCGCGGCGGTGCACGCACTTACCGGTTAGGTAACCCGCCCTGTGTCGACCCTGACCGCCCCATTCACCAAGATTTTCCGTTCCGAGCGCGCGAAGGCTGCCAAACAGCCGGCCAAGGCGGCCTCGGGGTCTAAGGCCGACGGGCTGGTCGCCCGCACTCGTCTGGGTGCCTGGCTGAACCGGCCGATGACGTCGTTTCACCTGATCATCGCGACGGCCGCGTTGCTGACCACGCTGGGTCTCATCATGGTGCTGTCCGCGTCGGGCGTCGAGTCCTACGACCTGGACGGATCGGCGTGGGCCGTCTTCGGCAAGCAGGTGCTCTGGGTCTGCGTGGGCCTCGTCGGGTTCTATATCGCGCTACGCACCCCGATCAGGGTGATGCGCAAGTACTCGTTCCCGGCATTCGTCTTCACCATCGTCCTAATCACCCTGGTGCTGATCCCCGGAATCGGCACGTACTCCAACGGATCTCGCGGTTGGTTCGTCTACGGCGGCATGTCGATGCAGCCCTCGGAGCTCACCAAGATCGCCTTCGCGATCTGGGGCGCGCACCTGCTGGCCACGCGCCGCATGGAGAAGGCCTCGATGCGCGAAATGCTCGTTCCGTTGGTGCCCGCCGCGATGATTGCGCTGGTGCTGATCGTCATCCAGCCCGACCTCGGGCAGACGGTCTCGATGAGCATCATCTTGCTGGCGTTGCTCTGGTACGCCGGTCTGCCCTTGAAGGTCTTCCTGAGCTCGGTGGTCGCTGCCGTGCTGGCGGCGGCCATCCTCGCCGTGTCGGCTGGGTATCGATCGGACCGGGTGAAGGCGTGGCTGGATCCGTCGGCCGATCCGCAGGCGACCGGGTACCAGTCCCGTCAGGCCCGATTCGCGCTGGCACAGGGTGGTTTCTTCGGCCAGGGCCTGGGGCAGGGTTCGGCTAAATGGCACTACCTGCCCAATGCTCACAACGACTTCATCTTCGCGATCATCGGCGAGGAGCTCGGTTTCGTCGGCTGCCTGGGCGTGCTCGCGCTGTTCGGGGTTTTCGCCTACACCGCCATGCGCATCGCCAAGCGCAGTGCCGACCCATTCCTGCGAATGCTCACCGCCACCGCCGGCATGTGGGTCATCGGCCAGTCCTTCATCAACATCGGATACGTGATCGGTCTGCTTCCCGTCACCGGTATCCAGCTTCCTCTCATCTCATCGGGCGGAACGGCCACGGCAACAGCTCTTTTCATGATCGGCCTGATAGCCAACGCTGCGCGCCACGAGCCGGAAGCGGTCGCGGCCTTGCGGGCGGGCTCCGGTGACCGCATGAACAAGCTGCTGCGGCTCCCGGCGCCTGAGCCGTATGCACCGCCGCGGATCGACACCGCGCGCGATCGGCTCCGGGCCAAGTCGGCCGGGCAGGGTGCTGGGACGGCCAAACGGCAGCCCGAACCCAAGCAGGGGGCCAAGCGCAAGCCACGTGCACGCACCGACAACGAAGCAGGGCATCATAGGCAGGTGCAGCGTGGTGCCGGAGCGGTTGCCAACAGGGCCACGCGTGCGAGCGGTCGGTCCGGGGAGCAGTCCCGGGCCGGCGGCACACGGACCCGAAGCTACCGATAGTCGCCGATCATGTGACCGCTGCCAAACCGAAAGGATGCTCGACCAGTGAGTGATAGAGCATCGGATCGGCCGTTCTCTGTGGTGCTAGCCGGAGGCGGTACCGCTGGGCACGTGGAGCCGGCGATGGCGGTCGCCGATGCGTTACGTGAGATCGATCCCTCGGTGCGGATTACCGCACTGGGTACCGAGCGAGGCTTGGAGACGCGGCTGGTGCCCGACCGCGGGTACGACCTGGAATTGATCGTCCCGGTGCCGCTGCCGCGGCGCCTTACCGGTGATCTGGTGCGGCTGCCGGTGCGGGTGCGCAGGGCGGTCCGGCAGACGCGGGCAGTGTTCGACAATGTCGAGGTCGATGTGGTGATCGGTTTCGGCGGCTACGTAGCGCTGCCGGCATACCTGGCGGCTCGCCGTGGACCGCTGCGCCGCGCACGCGTTCCGGTGGTCATCCACGAGGCGAACGCCCGTGCCGGCCTTGCCAACCGGGTCGGTGCCCGCGGAGCGCAACGCGTGCTCTCGGCGGTCTCGGGCTCCGGTCTGCGTGGCGCCGAGGTGGTCGGTGTCCCGGTTCGCGGGTCGATCACTTCGCTGGATCGGGCCGCGATGCGTCAGCAGGCCCGCGCCCACTATGGATTCGACGATGACGCGCTGGTGCTGTTGGTATTCGGAGGTTCCCAGGGGGCGGTGTCCCTGAACAACGCCGTCTCCGCTGCCGCCAACGACCTTGCCGCCGCAGGTGTTTCGGTGCTGCACGCGCATGGACCAAAGAACACCGTCGAGCTGTCCGAGCCCGCTCCGGGTGCCCCCCGCTATGTCGCGCTGCCGTACCTGGACCGGATGGACCTGGCGTACGCCGCGGCCGATATCGCGGTGTGTCGATCCGGCGCCATGACCGTGGCGGAGGTCTCGGCGGTCGGGCTGCCCGCGATCTATGTGCCGCTACCCATCGGCAACGGCGAGCAGCGTCTCAATGCGCTGCCGGTGGTCGATGCTGGTGGCGGCGTCATCGTCGCGGATCGTGATCTCACTCCGGAAACATTGGCGCGCATGGTGATCGAGATCGTGGCCGATTCCGGCAAGCTCGCCGAGATGACCTCGGCCGCCGCGTTGTCGGGGCATCCCGATGCCGCACGACAAGTGGCACAGGTGGCGTTGGACGTGGCCCGCGATCAGCGCTTTCAGGAACGAGGCACGACACGATGACCGTTGGTCCGCTACCTGAGCACCTGCGCCGCGTGCACATGGTCGGGATAGGTGGTGCCGGAATGTCCGGTATCGCCAGGATTCTGCTGGACAGGGGAGCGCAGGTATCCGGTTCGGATGCCAAGGAGTCCCGCGGGGTGCTCGCACTGCGCGCGCGCGGAGCCCTTGTCAACGTCGGTCACCACGGTGATGCCCTGGACCTGCTGCCCGGCGGTCCCACCGTGGTCGTCACCACCCATGCCGCCATCCCCAAGACCAATCCCGAACTGGTGGAAGCGAATCGGCGGGGTATACCGGTCCTGCTGCGGCCGGTAGTGCTGGCGGATCTGATGGCCGGGTACCGCACCCTGATGGTGACCGGGACGCACGGCAAGACCAGCACCACATCCATGCTCATCGTCGCGTTGCAGCATTGCGGATACGACCCGTCTTTTGCGGTCGGCGGCGAGCTCAACGAGGCCGGCACCAACGCCCACCACGGCAGCGGCGACGTGTTCGTGGCAGAGGCGGACGAAAGCGACGGCTCCCTGCCGCAGTATCGACCCAACCTGATCATCGTCACCAACATCGAGGCCGACCATCTCGATCATTTCGGCAGCGTCGAGGCGTACACCGCGGTGTTCGACGAGTTCGCGGAAAACCTTGGGCCCGAAGGGGTTCTGGTTGTGTGTCTGGACGATCCGGGGTCGGCGGCGTTGGCGCGCCGGGCCCATCAGCGTGGTATTCGGGTGCGTGGTTATGGCAGCGGCGAACAGGCCGACGCCGCGGATGTTCCGGTCGCGGGGCGTCTGTGCGATTGGCAGTTCAAGGACACCGGGGCCATTGCCCAGATTCAGCTGGCAGGCGAGGTAATTCCACGCACCATGCGTTTGTCGGTGCCGGGCCGGCACATGGCGCTCAACGCCCTGGCCGCCGTGGTGGCGGCCGCCGAGATCGGGGCCTCCGTCGACGATGTCCTCGACGGGTTGGCCGGATTCGAGGGCGTGCGTCGCCGATTCGAATTGGTCGGCCAGGTCGAGAGTGTCCGAGTTTTTGATGACTACGCGCACCATCCCACCGAGGTGCGCACGGTGCTGCAGGCGGTCTCGGGGATTGTCGCGCAGCAGGGGCACGGCCGCTCCGTTGTCGTCTTCCAGCCGCACTTGTATTCGCGTACAGCCGCTTTCGCGGCAGACTTCGCCGACGCGCTGAGTGCTGCCGACGTGGTGTTCGTGCTCGACGTGTACGGGGCGCGGGAACAGCCGCTGCCGGGCGTCAGTGGGGCGTTGATCGCCGAGCAGGTCTCCGGCGTGTCGGTGCACTACCTGCCGGACCTGTCCACGGTGGCCGAACAGGTCGCCGCCGCCGCCGCCCCTGGTGATCTCGTGGTCACCATGGGCGCGGGCGATGTCACGTTGCAGGGCAAGGAGATCGTGCGTGCGCTGCGCGCACGTGCCGTTGACTGGCCACCGCCGGGGAATGGTCGATGAGCGAGCCGGATGAGACTTCCGAGGAGGAGTCGACCACGGTCGCGGAGACCGAGGATTCCGGGGCCGAGACGGCCGATCAGGATCAGGCTGACGCCGAAGGCCCGCGGATGCGAGCGCGGAGGGAGCGGGCGGAACGGCGCGATGCACAGCAGCGGGCCATCGCCCTGGAAGAGGCCCGGCGCGAGGCAAAGGCTGCGGCCAAGGGTAAGTACGTCGACCAGGCCAAGGGTGCGGGGCGTGGCAAGGTCCACGGTCTGCAGACCCTGCTGCTTGCGCTCCTTCTCGCGCTGATCGCGGTGGGTCTTGGGCTGATCCTCTACTTCACACCGCTGATGTCGGTGCGCCAGACCGTGGTGACCGGGACCGGGGTCGTCACCCAGCAGGATGTCCTTGGCGCACTCAATATTCCGCAGGGAACGCGGCTGCTGCAGATCGACACGGCGGCTGCCGCGGATCGGGTGGCCAGCATCCGCCGGGTGGCCAGTGCCAGAGTGCAATGCGAGTATCCGTCCACGCTGCGGGTCACGATCGTCGAGCGGGTTCCGGTCGCGGCGTGGCAGGGCAGTGACGGCATACACCTCATCGACCGCGATGGCGTGGACTTCGGCACCGAACCGCCGCCGCCGGGTATTCCGGCATTGGATGTGGTGGCTCCGGGTCCGCAGGACCCGACGACCAAGGCGGCCTTGCAGGTGCTCACCTCGCTGGCGCCGGACTTGGCGCGGCAGGTCGCGAAGGTGGCGGCGCCGTCGGTGTCGTCGATCACGCTGACCCTCGATGATGGTCGCATCATCGTGTGGGGGACCACCGAGCGCACCGCGGAGAAAGCGGAGAAGCTCGGCGCGCTGCTGACGCAGCCCGGCCGTACCTATGACGTGTCCAGCCCTGACCTGCCCACCGTCAAATAGGGGACAAGGTCGCAGAAGAGATCGGCGGCGCCATGGCTGTGCGGTTCGAGCGTGCGGATTTCGGTGGTTTTCGGCGTTTTCTCACCGTAAACCGCACACTCGACGAGGATGCGGCAGGCTATCCGTCTACTCGTGGCATCTAGAAATAGCCACGGGAAATTCCCGGCATGCTTCGGCGCGCCTACGGGCGCGGTCCGACCGCGCCCCCTACCGTTCTGTTTCAGCGGGACAACCTGACATAACTCTAAGCCTGAGGTAAAGGTTGAGAGTTTGCGAGGGGCCCGGAACCCTACAGACCACGGCAGCAACCAGGGAGGAAGGCGACTATGACGCCTCCACACAACTACCTCGCGGTGATCAAGGTCGTCGGCATCGGTGGCGGCGGCGTCAACGCCGTCAACCGCATGATCGAACACGGCCTCAAGGGGGTCGAGTTCATCGCGATCAACACCGACGCGCAAGCGCTGTTGATGAGCGACGCCGACGTCAAGCTCGATGTCGGCCGCGACTCCACCCGTGGCCTGGGCGCCGGTGCGGACCCCGATGTGGGCCGCAAAGCAGCCGAGGACGCCAAGGACGAGATCGAGGAGCTCCTCAAGGGCGCCGACATGGTCTTCGTCACCGCCGGCGAGGGTGGTGGCACCGGCACTGGTGGTGCACCCGTGGTGGCCAGCATCGCGCGTAAGCTGGGCGCGCTCACCATCGGCGTGGTCACCCGGCCCTTCTCCTTCGAGGGCAAGCGCCGAAGTGGCCAGGCCGAGAACGGTATTGGCTCGCTGCGTGAGAGCTGCGACACGCTCATCGTCATCCCCAACGACCGGCTGTTGCAGATGGGCGATGCCGCGGTTTCGCTCATGGACGCGTTCCGCAGTGCCGACGAGGTGTTGCTCAATGGCGTGCAGGGCATCACCGACCTCATCACCACACCAGGACTGATCAACGTCGACTTCGCCGATGTCAAGAGCGTCATGCAGGGCGCGGGTAGCGCCCTGATGGGTATCGGGTCGGCGCGTGGCGACGGCCGGGCGCTTAAAGCCGCTGAGACCGCGATCAATTCGCCGCTGCTGGAGGCCTCCATGGAGGGCGCTCAGGGTGTGCTGATGTCCATCGCCGGCGGCAGCGACCTGGGCCTGTTCGAGATCAACGAGGCGGCCACACTGGTGCAGGAGTCGGCTCACCCCGAAGCCAACATCATCTTCGGCACCGTGATCGACGACTCCCTCGGCGACGAGGTGCGGGTCACGGTCATCGCCGCCGGATTCGATGCCGGTGGTCCCAGCCGCACGCCGATCAGTGGAACAGCGGCCCCGGGCGCCGTGGCCCCCGGTAAGGCCGGTGCGGTTAATGGGTCTCGCTCGAACGGCAACAGCATCTTCGACACCATCGACGCCCAGAGCCTGCCTAGGGACACCAATGGCTCGACGGTGACCCTAGGCGGCGGGGAAGAGGACGATGTCGACGTGCCGCCGTTCATGCGGCGATGAGCCGAACTACCCTTTGAGGTATGGGTTTTCGAGTTCGGCGCGTTACCACCACCCGTCGCGGTGGGGTGTCACGCGCGCCATTTGACGGCTTCAACCTCGGCGATCACGTCGGTGACGATCCCGCTGCGGTGGCAGCCAACCGATCACGTCTGGCGGGTGCCCTCGGACTCGCGGACGATCACCTGATCTGGATGCAGCAGGTACATGGCGACCACGTGCACCGTGTCGAGGGGCCCGGGACGTCGGTCATCCCCGAGACTGACGCGTTGGTGACCACCGAACCCGGTATCGCACTGGCGGTTCTGACCGCCGACTGCGTCCCGGTGCTGTTCGCCGATGCGAACGCGGGCGTCGTCGCCGGGGCCCATGCTGGACGCGTGGGCGCCAAACTCGGCATCGTGCCGCGGACCGTCGAGGCCATGGTGGCCGCCGGCGCCAAGGTGGAGCGCATTTCGGCCTTTCTCGGGCCGGCGGTGAGCGGTCGTCACTACGAGGTGCCCGCCGATATGGCCGCCGATGTCGAGGCCGGGCTGCCGGGTAGTCGCACCACGACCGCTGCCGGTACGCCGGGCCTGGATCTGCGGGCCGGAATTGCCCGGCAGCTTTCCGGATTGGGCGTCACGGCCATCGATATCGACCCGCGGTGCACGGTCGAGGATTCCGATCTGTTCAGTTATCGCCGGGAGCCACGAACCGGTCGGCTGGCATCGGTGATCTGGCTCAGTTGATGACACGCGCTCAAGAACTGTCCGCCGCACTGGTCGCCGTGCGCGACAGGGTCGATCGAGCCGCGGTCGCCGTCGGACGCGATCCGGATGAGATCGAACTGCTGCCCGTCACCAAATTCTTTCCGGCCGCCGATGTCGAGGAGCTGTATCTCTTGGGCTGCCGCGCCTTCGGGGAATCGAGAGACCAGGAGGCCGCCGCCAAGGTGGTGGAGGTCGGTCACTCGGATATCCGATGGCACATGGTGGGCAACGTGCAGCGCAACAAGGCGAAATCGGTTGCCCATTGGGCGTACTCGGTGCACTCGGTGGATAGCCCGCGCTTGGTATCCGCTTTGGATACGGCCTGCGGGGCAGGGGAGCAGCGAGAGCCGCTGCAGGTGTACATACAGATCAGCCTCGATGGTGACACCGCCCGAGGCGGGTTGGATCTCGCCGACCCGAACGGGGTGGACGAGATGTGCGCGCACATCGTTGCCAGCGAGCATCTGCGGCTTGCCGGGCTGATGGCTCTGCCTCCCCGTGAGGCCGATCCCGACCAGGCCTTTCGCGGGCTCCAGCAAGAACATGAACGCGTCCAGCAGTCCTACCCGCAGGCGAACCGCTTGTCGGCGGGAATGTCCAACGACCTGGAGACGGCCATTAAATATGGGTCCACTTGTGTGCGTGTCGGAACGGCGTTGATGGGACAGCGACCGCTAACGTCACGGTAGATCGTCACTCCAGTCACATTTGCAACACAGCTGTAGAGACCGAGCGAACAACTGAACTCCATTTAGCCCCGGCACGGAAGGTCACGCGATGAGCACGCTGCACAAGGTCAAGGCCTACTTCGGCATGGCTCCGATGGACGACTACGACGACGAGTACTACGACGATGCCGACGCTCACGCGCCTCGCCGCGCGCCCGTCGAGGATCGCCGGTACCCGCGTCGAGGCGAGCGGTTCGCCGACGATGCCGAGTACGGCTACGACGAGCCGGGCTATCGTCCGGCCAGCCCGGCCGGTTACGCCGACGAGGACCGATTTGCGCCTCGCCGCGAATTTGACCGTCCGGCACCGCGTTTGGGCTCACTGCGGGGCAATGGCGCTCCCACCCGCGGTGCACTAGCGATGGACCCGCGGCGTGCCGCGATCTTCGAGGAGGGTAGCCCGCTGTCGAAGATCACCACGCTGCGTCCCAAGGACTACAGCGAGGCCCGCACGATCGGTGAGCGTTTCCGCGACGGCACACCGGTCATCATGGACCTGGTGTCGATGGACACCGCCGATGCCAAGCGGGTCGTTGACTTTGCGGCCGGGCTGGCGTTCGCGCTGCGCGGGTCGTTCGACAAGGTGGCGACGAAGGTCTTCCTGCTGTCTCCGGCCGATATCGACGTGAGCGCCGAAGAGCGCCGCCGGATCGCCGAGAGCGGTTTCTACTCCTACCAGTAGCAAATAGCTTGGCCGAGTGCGAGTTTGGCGCGGGTTTCCGCGCCAGGCTCGCATTCGTCGTTAGTGGCACAACGTGGCGGGCCGCGGATCGTGTGGATCATCGGGATCCGGGTCGCCGAACCACCGAGAGGGCTCGTGTGAGCCGTACTCGTCGTGCCAGTCCCACCATTCGTAGGCGGGGGACTGTGGATAGCCTTCCGGCGAGTCTTCCCACGTCTCCTGGCGCCCCAGCGCCGTCATATCGAGGAAGGTCCAGGTGTTGTTGAACGCCTCGTCCCCGCGGTTGTTGATGAAGTAGGTGCGGAACACGCGGTCGCCGTCGCGGATGAACGCGTTGTGGCCGTGCCAGTCGTGCACACCGAAGTCCCGGTCGAAGGTGCTCTCGGGAACCATGGTGTACCAAGGGATTCGCCAACCCATGCGGGTCTTGATGCGCTCCAGGTCGGCCTGGGATCCGCGGGAGGCGTAGACGAGTGTGGTGTTGCGGGCGTTCAGGTGGGCCAGGTTGCCGATGTGGTCTGCCATCAGCGAGCAGCCCGTGCAGCCGTGCTCCGGCCAATCCCCGGTGCCGGGGTCGATGAACGCGCGATACACGATGAGCTGGCGGCGGCCGCCGAACAGCTCGAGCAGGCTCACCGCGCCCTCGGGCCCCTCGAACCGGTACGAGGCGTCCACCGCGGTCCACGGCATGCGCCGGCGTTGGGCAGCCAGTGCGTCGCGGGCGCGGGTGAAGGCCTTCTCCTCGATGAGCATCTGCTGGTGCGCGGTGTCCCATTCCTGCGTCGAGACGATCTGGGGTGTTCTCATCGTTCTCTCCTTTCTTAGGGTGCTGACTAGTTATTTGTGGACTTCTCGATGCTTTCGGCGATCTGTTTGATCCGTGCCAGCCGTCGGTCCCATGCCGCACCTACCGCGGTGAGCTGCTCGGCGATGCGCGCGACCTGTTCGGCATTGGCGCGATATTGCTTCTCGCGCCCACTGGGGGTCCCGCACACCAGACCGGCCTTGTCGAGGACCGCGAGATGTTTGGTGACGGCCTGGCGGGTGACGGGGAGGCGATCACTCAAGGTCGTGGCGGTCGCCATGCCATCGGTCAAGATGAGGTCGAGGACCCTCCGCCGGGTTGGGTCGCCGACCGCGGCCCAGAGGTCGTCGTCGATGAGTACGGTCACGACCGGGCCACCAGCTCGCCCACACACGGCGAGATGCGCGGCAGGTGTAGCGCCCATCCCTCGACATGCGACTCGTACTGCTCGACAACCTCCGCCTCGGTTCGGCCCTGGTCCCGGAAGCCGATCTCGGTCATCCGCAGGAGGGTGCCCGCCCCGCACGGCGTGAGGTCGAATGTCACCAGTAGCGAATTTCCAGAATTTGCGGTGTCTGCCTCCGGATAACACCAACGGAATGAGAATCGTCGTGGCGGGTCGACATCGACGAGGGTGAGTCCGTAGACGTGGACCTCGCCGGGTTCGTCGCCAAGGAAGGAGATCTGGCCCCGCGCTCCGGGGGCCGCCGCGAACTCGGCCTCATCGGGCCACCACTGCTTCATATGCTCCGGACGGCTCAGGACGGAGAAGACAACCTCCGGTGACGCCTCGATGTGGAGCTCGCGTTCGATTCGTTCGTATGACATGTCTCTCCCTACTTGCAACTATTGGTTGCGTATCAACGTAGTGCCCATCTGGCCGGTATGCAACCATTTGTTGCATATAGGGGTGGTTGGCGGCGCGGTCCAGCGGATTCTCCGCGCGGCAGACGGTCTGGCCGGGTCGGCCGGTAGGCTGGGGCTGCTGTTACCAGAAGCCCGCGCGTGGGATTTCACGCCTGTCCGGTGAGGGGTCCGTTGACGCTGTTCTTTGAGATCATTGGTTACGCGCTGCTGCTCTTCTGTTTGCTGCTGTTTGCGCGTGTAGTGATCGAGACCATTCAGTCCATTAGCCGTGATTGGCATCCGCGGGGCGCCACGGTGGTGATCCTGGAGCTCATCTTCACCGTCACCGACCCGCCCGTGCGGTTATTGCGCCGTCTCATTCCACCGCTGTCGCTCGGTGCAGTGCGATTAGATCTGTCCATTACTTTGCTGCTTTTTGTGGGATTCATTGGCATGAAGGCGGCGTTCGGGATGGCGGCTGGCTAAGCCTGCGGGCTTGCCGAATTTCGGTATTCAACTCACATCGATCTGGATACGAAAGCGCGTCATATCCAAAGCCTCAGAGTATTTTTATGCACGTCAGAGGGATACTTAATGAGCTCTGCTGCGACCGGCGGGTCTGATGTGACAGGATGGACGCCAGTTACAGTGGGACGGCATGTTCGCTTTACACTGCAATACGATTCCAGACGTCGAGACTTGATAGGGGCAGGCAATGCCGCTTACACCAGCAGATGTACACAACGTTGCGTTCAGTAAGCCACCCATCGGTAAGCGTGGATACAACGAGGACGAGGTTGATGCCTTCCTCGACCTGGTGGAGAACGAGCTGGCCCGCCTGATCGAGGAGAACTCGGATCTGCGCCAGCGTGTTCAGGAACTGGACCAGGAGCTGGCCGAGGCCCGCAAGGGTGGGGGCTCTGCTGTAGCCGCCCCTATTTATGAGGCCCCCAAGCCCGAGAAGAAGCCCGAGCCCGCTAAGCCCGAGCCCACGCCGGCACCCGTCGTGGCGGCGGCTCCTGCGGTGGCGTCCACCGAGGAACACCACGTGCGCGCGGCCAAGATTCTGGGTCTGGCACAGGACACCGCGGACCGTCTGACCGGGAATGCCAAGTCCGAGTCGGAAAAGCTGCTCTCCGATGCTCGCGCAAATGCGGACCAGATTGTCGGCGAGGCTCGTGCCACCGCCGACAAGACAGTCACCGAGGCGCGGACCAAGGCCGAAGCGCTACTCTCGGATGCCCAGACCCGTTCCGAGACCCAGCTGCGCCAGGCGCAGGAGAAGGCCGATGCCCTGCAATCCGATGCCGAGCGTAAGCACTCGGAGATCATGGGCACCATCAACCAGCAGCGCACGGTGCTGGAGGGACGTCTGGAGCAGCTGCGTACATTCGAGCGCGAGTACCGCACTCGGCTCAAGACCTACCTGGAGTCGCAGCTTGAAGAGCTCGGCCAGCGTGGTTCGGCGGCCCCCGTCGACGCGGGTGCCTCGAACGAAAACGCAACAAAGGAAGCCGGATTCGGCCAGTTCAACCGTGGGAACAACTACTGAACTAGGTCGGTCAATGCTCGCGGCACGTATGAGGAGTGATTCGCGATGCTGATCGTCGCATTGGTATTGGCCGCCATCGGTTTGGCGGCCCTGGTGACGGCGGTAGTCACCAGTAACGAGGTTCTAGCGTTCGTGTGTATCGCCGCGGCGGCCGTCGGTGTGGTGCTCATGATCATTGACGCCATCCGGGACCGGCATACCGGCGCTCTCGACGCCGATGAGGAGCCCGCGGACGGCGACGAGCATGACGCCGAGGACGCGGTAGACCACCCCGAGGACGCGGGTGACTTCGATGAGCCCGAAGGCGTTGCCGCGGCTCCAGAGTCGGCCGAACCCGGCGACTATGCGAAGAAGGTGTCTCCCGCCGCCGCGGCCGTGAGCCTCAAGGAGGCTGCCACCTCGGCCCATATCCATTCGTCGGCCGAAGAGACCTACGAACAGTTCGACGTCGACGACGAGGACGAGGACGAGCCGCACCGGCGCTGACGGGGACCTGGCTAGATGTTACGCGGCACTGTGATGGGTATGGCCGCGGCGGTCGCGCTTATCGTGTCGGCATGCCACGCCGCCGCGCCGGCTACAGGCAGCCACTCTGCCGCCCGTGCGACCGTCGTCCTGGTGACGGCTCAGACGACCGTGCCACCGCCGCCCGCCCCGAGCACGGTTGGTCAGGAGACGGACGGTGGCTGGTTGTCCAAGCCGGTGAGCCCGTTCGATACCTCCTCCTTGGCCGTCATCCGGCTTGACCCCCCGTTGTTACGCGCGGTCCAAGACGCGGCGAACAGCGCCGCGGCGGACGGTGTGACACTCACGGTCACGTCGGGCTGGCGGTCGCGAGCCTTTCAGCAGCAGTTGCTTGACGATGCCGTTCAGACGTACGGGAGCCTCGCGGTCGCCCGGCAGTGGGTGGCTACTCCCGACGAGTCGCACCACGTGCAGGGCAAGGCTGTCGATATCGGTCCCGCGGCGGCTTACGGGTGGATGCTGGCGCACAGCACGCAATTCGGCCTGTGTCAGGTTTTCGCCAATGAGAAGTGGCACTACGAGCTCACCGCGGATGCCGAGGGGCAATGTCCACCGTTGCGTACCAACGCGGCAGGCTAACCAGACTCGCTTCTACCTCGGACCGGCTGCGGCCTTGACGAGCTGACCTGAGATGGATTCCAGTGCCTGGGTGAGGCTTTGGAAGGGGACTGCGGGGTCGCGTTCGTGGTAGATCGCCGCGATGATGATCGGCAAAGTGATCGTCGCTTCAGGATATTTCGTGACATGGATGCGGGCTGTCGCGTCCTCGACGGGGGTGCCCTGGTCGTAGAGACGGTTTACTTGCTCGTGTAAGTCCGACCAGAACGCGATGCCGCGATCGATGGCCGCGTCGATCTCGGCGCCGACCAGCACTGGACCATGACCGGGCACAACGGTTTTGGCGCCAAAGGCGCGGATACGCTCCAACGCGGCGATCCAGTTAGGGACCGAACCCGACCAGACGACTTTCACGATGGCGTGGGTGAGCAAGTCACCTGAGAAAAGCACCTTGTGTTCGGGGAGGAAGGCGATCGCGTCTCCGACAGTGTGGGCCGGACCGAGCTCATGCAACTCGACGTCGAGCTTGCCCACTCGAAGCGCCCTCTCGCCCGAGAACGTGGTGTCCGCGGGCCGAACGCGTACTTCATCGAAGCGGAAGGGCTTGGCCAGTGGGGCCAACACGTGCATATGTGATGACGGGTCGGCGCTGCCGCCCAGGAGCTCGGCTGTCAGGTCGGCGTGCTCCTGCACCATGAGCGTGCTCGCGGCTTCCGTGGCGATGATCTCGACATCGTTGGCGAATATCTGATTACCAAAGAAGTGGTCGCCGTCGGTGTGCGTGTTGAAGACATATCGCACCGGGGCGGTGGCCGTGTGCTGACCGAACGCATCACGCATCTCCTGCGCGTGCCGCACATCGTAAAGGGTGTCCACGACCAGTGATTCGCCATCGCTCACCACCAGACCCGCGTTGGCCAGCCCGAAGCCCTCGTCGCCGGAAAGGAAAACGTGTGCGCCTCCGCCGAGTTGGACGAGTCCCTTGTGGAACGCAAAATCCTGCGTCATGTCAATTCTGCCCTTTTTCTGAACGCAACGTGTTCGTAGCGGTCGTGAGAATGTCCTGCGTCGCGCCCTCGCCCTCGGGAGTGATGCCCAGCGTCTTGAGGAAGAGTGCCGTCATCACGTAATGCCCGGTGAGCAGTACGATTTCGGCGATTTCGTTGTCTGAGTAAAACTTCTGGGCAGCATCGGTAGTCGCGGTTGGGCCTGTGATCCCGGCAAGGAGTTCGTCGACGAAACCGATGAGCGCAGCGAGGCGCTCATCGTCGAACGAGTCCGCTCCAGACACAACCGCGTCGATCACCTTGGCAGGCACTCCGACTCGCTTTGCCTCCGGAGCGTGGTGGTGTATCTCGTACTGCGCGCGCGTGACCGCACCGACACGCAAGATGACCAATTCTCTGGTCTCGGGGGACAACTCGCCGTCTCTGAAGGAGAGACCCAAGGTGAGATAGGGCTTGGCGCTGTTCCTCGTCATCACCAGGCCCCGGGTCAGATTGGCCGGGAACAGCTCGAACGCTTCTCGTTGCGCGGGGCTCAAATCGGCCACCGCCGGCAGAACGACGCTCATGGGTTTCCTTTCCTTGGGCAGCCCTGGCGGCAAATGCTGCAACAAGATACGGATCGTATCTTGTACGTGTTGATCGTATCACGGCGTAAGATACGCAACGTGTCTACTGGAGGCTTGAGGGAAAGCGCGGAAGCGCCACGGGCGGATGGTGGCACACGGCGGCGCGACGAAGCGCTGATGTCGGCAATCCGTGATGCGACGTACGCGGAGCTGAAGCAGCATGGCTACTCCGGGGTCACTTTTGAGGGTGTGGCCCGTCGTGCCAAGACCAGCAAGCCGGTGCTGTACCGCCGTTACCGATCTCGCGCGCACATGGTCGCCGACGCGCTGCCGACGCTGCGATACCCACCTGGCCGGCTCGCATCGGCCACCTCCCTGCGTGAAGACGTATTGGCACTGTTGGGGGCCTTGCTCAGGGAGCTCCAGCGCATCGGGATCGGTAACTACCGCTGCCTATTGGCCGAGGCCGACGACGAGCTGGCTGAAGAAATGACTACGGCAATCGCCGGATGGGTCGACCAAACGGTGCTGCAGGCCTTGGCCGAGGCCCGCGAGCGCGGTGAGATCGGCCCGGAAGACATCCCATTGCCCGTTGCGACAAGCATTCTCGCGCTCATGCGCCATGAGTTATTTTTCGCCCGCAAGCAGCTTGACGGCGACAAGCTTGCGGAGCTGTTCGACACCGTCTATCTGCCGTTGATCAATCTCACGTCGCGCGACCGCTAGAAAGCGGAAACTCGACTGTGGAAGAGGTCGTGGCTTCCCGCTAAATGTGTGACTGCGGCTTCGCTCGTCTCAGTCGTGTGTGTCCGAGGGGGGACTTGAACCCCCACGCCCGTTAATAGGGCACTAGCACCTCAAGCTAGCGCGTCTGCCATTCCGCCACTCGGACAAGTGCGGGCCGTCACGGCCCGTGGTCGCCGTCATAGGCTAGCGGAAACCCTGTACAGAGCCCAAACCGGTCGTCGGAGCCCGGTGCGTCGCGACCGACGATGGTAGGAAAGGTAGTTGTGACTTCTGACTTCTCAGCACCCGAGGACGAGGTTGTCGATGTGGTCAGCACGCTGATCCGTTTCGACACCTCCAACACCGGCGAGCTGGAAACCACCAAGGGTGAGGCCGAGTGCGCCCGGTGGATCCAGCAGCAGCTCGAAGAGGTCGGTTACACCTGTGAGTACGTCGAGGCGGGCGCTCCGGGGCGTGGAAACCTCTTTGCGCGGCTGTCGGGGGTCGACCCCGATCGCGGTGCCTTGCTGGTGCACGGCCACCTGGACGTGGTTCCCGCCGAGGCCGCCGACTGGAGCGTGCACCCCTTCTCGGGGGCGGTGACCGACGGCTACGTGTGGGGTCGCGGGGCCGTCGACATGAAGGACATGGTCGGCATGATGGTCGCCATCGCCCGGTCCTTCAAACGCTCCGGGACGGTACCGCCGCGGGACATTGTCTGGGCGTTCGTCTCCGATGAGGAGAACGGCGGCAAGTGGGGCTCTCAATGGCTCGTGGACAACCGTCCCGACCTGTTCGAGGGTGTCACCGAGGCCATCGGTGAGGTGGGCGGTTTCTCGCTCACCGTGCCCCGCAAAGAGGGCGGGGAACGCCGCCTGTACCTGCTGGAGACGGCCGAGAAGGGCATCGCCTGGATGCGGCTGACCGCCAAGGCGCGGGCCGGCCACGGTTCGATGGTGCACGAGGACAACGCGGTCACCGCGGTCGCCGAGGCCGTCGCGAAACTCGGTCGGCATCGGTTCCCGATCGTGCTGACCGAAGCGGTCACCCAGTTCCTTGCCGCGGTGGCCGAGGAGACCGGCTACGACTTCGATGCGGACTCACCGGATCTGGAGGGAACGGTCGCTAAGTTGGGATCGATCGGCAAGATTGTCGGCGCCACCCTGCGGGACACCGCCAACCCCACGATGCTCAAGGCCGGTTACAAGGCCAACGTGATTCCGGCGACCGCCGAGGCGGTGATCGACTGCCGGGTCCTGCCGGGGCGGCAAGAGGCGTTCGAGCGGGAAGTCGACGAGATCATCGGCCCGGACGTTGAACGGGAGTGGGTGCAGTTACTCCCCGCCTACGAGACCACCTTCGATGGCGACTTGGTGGAGGCGATGAATGCCGCGGTGCTCGAGTTCGATCCTGAGGCTCGCACCGTGCCATATATGTTGTCGGGCGGCACCGATGCAAAGGCGTTCGCACGCTTGGGTATTCGTTGCTTCGGCTTCGCGCCGCTGAAGCTGCCGCCGGATTTGGATTTCGCCTCGCTGTTCCATGGCGTCGACGAGCGGGTGCCTGTGGACGCGTTGACGTTCGGCACCAAGGTTCTTCAGCACTTCCTGCTCAACCACTGACCGCATTCCCGAAAGGACACCAGATGACTTCTCCGTACGACGCCCTGCCGCAGCTGCCCACCTTCACCCTGACCTCGGCGGACCTCGCCGATGGGCAGCCGCTCGGCCTCGAGCAGGTGAGCGGGATCATGGGCGCTGGGGGACAGGACGTTTCACCCGAGCTCAGCTGGTCAGGATTCCCCGAGGAAACCCAGAGCTTTGCCGTCACGGTGTATGACCCGGACGCCCCGACCGCATCGGGATTTTGGCACTGGGCAGTGGCGAACCTGCCCGCGACGACCACGCAGCTGCCGGCCGGCGTGGGCGATGGAAGCGGATTGCCCGGTGACGCAATCACCTTGGCCAATGATGCGAGCCTCAAGCGGTACATCGGAGCGGCCCCGCCGGCCGGGCACGGTCCACACCGGTACTACATCGCCGTGCACGCGGTCAGCGTGCCGAAGCTGGAGCTACCCGAGAACGCCACCCCGGCGTACCTGGGCTTCAACCTATTCGGGCACGCGATCGCTCGCGCCGTCATCCACGGCACCCACGAACAGCACTAGGAAGCGGATCCGACGGCTTCGCTCAGGCTGCTGAATCCGCCCTCACGCAGCCGCTGGGCGAGGCCGTCGTGAATACGCTTGGCGTAGAACCCGCCCCCGTAGATGAAACCGGTGTACCCCTGCAGCAGTGAGGCTCCCGCGGTGATCCGTGCCCACGCGTCGTCGGCGTCCTCGATGCCGCCGACACTGACGAGCACTAGGCGGTCGCCCACCCGGCGGTGCAGCTGACGGAGCACCGCAAGTGACCGTGCGGCCACCGGAGGTCCAGAAACCCCGCCGGCGCCAAGACTTTCGACGTCCGGTGTCTTCAACCCGGCACGGCTGATGGTGGTGTTGGTGGCGACGATTCCGGCGAGGCCCAGTTCCACTGCCAAACCCGCGATCTCGTCGATATCGGCATCGGAGAGATCCGGGGCGATCTTCACCAGCACCGGCGCGGTGGTCTCCTCCAGCACCGCCGAGAGGATCTTGCGTAGTTCGCCGATGGCTTGAAGGTCGCGTAGCCCAGGGGTGTTGGGGGAGCTCACGTTGACCACCAGGAAGTCGGCGGCGGGCCCTACCAACCGCGCGCTCACCCGGTAATCGGATGCCGCCACTGGGCCTTCTACGATCTTCGACTTGCCGATGTTGGCGCCAATGGGCACGGTGGACTTTCGAATGGCCAACCGGGGCGCGAGCACCGCCGCACCGTGGTTGTTGAAGCCCATTCGGTTGAGCAGACCCCGATCAGCCTTGAGTCGGAAGAGCCGCGGTTTCGGGTTGCCTGGCTGCGCAATGGCCGTCACCGTGCCCACCTCGGCGTAGCCGAATCCCAAGGGGCCCCAGAGCTTGAGGCCCTCGCCATCCTTGTCGAAGCCGGCGGCCAATCCCAGCGGTGCCGGGAAGCGAACCCCGAACACCTCGCTGGCAAGAATGGGATCGGTAGGAGCGAGTACACGATTCATCAGCCACCGGGTGGGCGCAAAGGCCGCCAGGGCGCGCAGGGTGGGGAATACCAACGAGTGCACACGTTCGGCCGGCACCAGAAAAAGCAGCCGAACCAGGATGCCGTACAGCATTACAGCACCACGGGCGTTAGTGGCCCGACGGCCAGTTCTCCACGTGATTTCTTGCGGCGCAACAAAACTCGTCGGCTCCCATCGGTGTAAAGGCGGACTCGGGTCAACTCCCACCCGCCGAATTCGGCCTGGATCGCGAGCCGGATTGATGCGGTGATCCTGGTGATTTCCGGCGGCAGCCGCAGCGGGTAATAGTCATAGTCGTCATCCGGACCGGTCTCCCAACCCACGGGAAATCCGCTGCGTGCGGCCCTACTCACCCGACGCTCCTGATATCGATCGCCTGGATTCCGTCACCGGCCCCGGAGGCCACAAACAGCGTGTCTCCGTTGCTGACCAGTGAATTAGGTTGCCGCACAGTCGCGAATCGCGTCCTTTCCTGGGGTATGCCAGTGGACAGATCGTAGCCAATAACCGTGTTCGTCGCCGTCTGCGACACCCATACAAGCTTGGTCGAATACGCCAACCCGTACGGGGAGCCGGGTACCGGGTAGCGCTGACGCAGGATCAGCGAGTCGGCCGCCCCGAACACCAGCAGTGCACCGCCGCGGGTGTCCGCGACAAGAATGCGGTCCTTGTCGTCGGTGAGCATCGTGGTGGCACCCTCGCCTGCGCGCAGTGCGTGCACGGTGCGATCGCCGGCCTCCGACAAGGTGGTCAGCGAACTCTGTGCGCGATCGAGCGCGGCGACGGTGTTTCCCTGGGACGTAAGGGAATCGATGCGTGCGAAGCCGGCGACTTGAGCGGACACGCGGTGCTGGGCGTCCAGGGTGTAGACGGTGCCGTCCCGATCTCCCACGACAATTCGGTTATCGGCGCGGCGGGTGATCGCCGTGAACGGGGTGCGTTCGTGGCCGCTGATATCGACCTTGTCGGCACGCCCGGCGGCGATGTCGAGGCTGAAGAAGCCGCCGTCCGTGGACAGGTAGAGGGTCCCGTGGCCGTCGCCGATCGCCGCGGTGGCCGGCGAGGGGAGTTGAACGGTGCGGCCAGGTGTGTCGAGATTCGGCAGCGTGAATAACGTCACGATCCGACCGTCATCGGACAGAACCGACATTGCACGGGCTGACGTGTCCAGCAGCACAGTGCTGGCCCGTCCGGCAAATTTGTGCACCGTTCCGGAAGGAGCCGAGGTCAGCGGGGGTGACTGGGCCGCGGATGCGGGGGTGATGACGGGAGGATCGGCAGGATTGGCCGAATTCCCATCGGATGAGCAGCCCGAAACGACCGTGACGACGGCTGCTAGCGCGGCGACAGTGCCCCTTATGCCGCGCAGATCGCGGCCCGGTAGACGATTCATCGCCTCCATCATCGCAATTGACCTGGGGTTGGGAGAACGGGAGATGACTTTCTCTGCGCGTTTGGTGCGAGTATTCGGTAGCTGGGGGCTATCGTGGAGATCATGACGCTTGCCGATAATCCGGTCTTCACTGTCGAGGTCCTGGTAACGGGTGTGCACGCGAATGGATTTGGTGAGGTGGGCGATGGTCGTAGCTTCGCGTTCCGCATCGAGGGTTCGTTGCTGCAGGTTCAGATCTACCGAGCCTTCCGAACCGAGTTAGTTCCCGACGAGAGCGACGTGGTGGCTGTCGGAGCCCGGCCGATCACCGATCTCGATGTCACCGATGAGCGCAGCATCATTGCCGCGGTGCGCGATCTGGTCGCCGATGCGCAACCGATGGCGACCAGCCGCCTCGCCCGGCTGCTGGCCGGCTAGGTCAATACCGAGGAGCGTCCAGTACGGTCGCTGTCGTGGATACGGCAGTAGCGGCAATGTCCTGGTTGCAAGTGATCGTGCTGGCGGTGGTCCAGGGGATCACGGAGTTCCTGCCGGTTTCCTCGTCGGGGCATTTGGCCATCGTGTCGCGCGTGTTTTTCAACGACGACGCGGGCGCGTCATTCACCGCGGTCACCCAATTGGGTACCGAGGCCGCGGTGTTGCTCTACTTCGCCAAGGACATCTGGCGCATTCTCCGCGCGTGGTTTGACGGCCTATTCGTGAAGGCGCACAGGACCTTTGACTACTGGATGGGCTGGTACGTCATTGTCGGCACCATGCCCATCGGCATTCTGGGGCTGGCGTTTAAGGACCAAATCCGTTCCGGTGCAAGGAATTTGTGGCTGATATCGGCCTCCCTCATCGTTTTTGCACTGGTGATTGCCGTTGCCGAATACTACGGACGTCAGGTGCGCCACACCGAGCAGCTCACCATGAAAGACGCCGTGATTGTTGGCAGCGCACAGGCTTTGGCACTCATCCCGGGTGTGTCCCGGTCCGGTTCCACGATTAGTGCCGGGCTGTTCCTCGGTCTAGACCGGCCCGCGTCCGCCAGGTTCGGATTCCTGTTGGCGATACCCGCGGTGCTGGCCTCCGGGTTGTACTCGTTGCCCGACGCCTTCCACCCGGTGACCGAGGGCATGAGCGCGACCGGCCCGCAACTGCTGGTGGCCACCCTGATCGCGTTCGTCATCGGATACGCCGCCGTGGCCTGGCTGCTGCGCTTCATCAGCACCCACAGCATGTACTGGTTCGTGGGATATCGCGTGGTCCTGGGGCTGACGGTGATGGGTCTGCTTGCTGCCGGGGTGGTGAGTGCGTCGTGACGGTCATCCTGCTGCGCCACGGGCGTTCCACATCCAACGTCGCGCATACCCTCGCCGGCCGCAGCCAGGGGGTTGAGCTTGACGAGAAGGGCCAGGTGCAGGCGCAGGGCATTCCGGAGCGATTGGGTGCGGTGACGGTCCAGGCGATCGTCACGTCTCCGCTGCTGCGGTGCGAGCAGACGGTGGCGCCGCTGGCGGCGCAGCTGAACCTGACGCCGGTCATCGAGGATCGGCTCGCCGAGGTGGATTACGGAGACTGGACCGGCCGTCAGATCGCCGAGTTGCTCACCGAACCTCTCTGGAAGGTCGTCCAGCAGCAGCCGAGCGCCGCCCGGTTCCCGGGTGGCGAGGGGCTTGCCGAGGTGCAGGCCCGCGCGGTCGCGGCGGTGCGTGAGCACGACAGGCGGCTGTCCGAGGAGCATGGCGGCGACTGCGTCTGGGTGGCGTGCACGCACGGAGATGTCATCAAATCGGTGCTGGCCGATGCGCTCGGCACCCACCTGGATGCGTTCCAGCGCATCGTGGCGGATCCGGCCTCGATGAGCGCTGTGCGATACACGGAGCTGCGGCCCTTCGTTCTGCACGTCAACCACACTGGCGCCGACCTGTCGAGCGCGCTGAGCGCCCGGCCTCCGGAGAAACCCGCCGGGGACGTCTCCGACGCGCCCGTGGGCGGTACTACCGACTAGACCGGTAGTTTTGGAGACACCATGTCGCGATCGATTCACGTATTCCGCACCCCGGACCGTTTCGTTGCCGGGACTGTTGGAGAGCCAGGGAACCGGACGTTTTACCTGCAGGCCGTCCATGAGAGCCGCGTCGTCAGCGTCATGTTGGAAAAGCAGCAGGTGTCGGTGCTCGCCGAACGCATCGGAACTCTGCTGGCAGAGGTCCACCGCCGGTTTGGGACGGACATCCCGCCCGAACCCGAGGTGGTCGAGGATCTGGACCCGTTGGCAATGCCCGTCGACGCGGAATTCCGGGTCGGCACCATGGGGCTGGGCTGGGACGCCGAGGCCAATTCGGTGGTGGTGGAGCTGCTGGCCGTCAGCGAGACGGAGTTCGATGCCTCGGTGGTGCTCGACGATTCCGAGGACGGCCCCGACGCCGTGCGGGTGTTCCTGTCACTAGAGGCGGCGCGACAGTTCGCGACCCGTTCCACCAGGGTGGTATCGGCGGGCCGGCCCCCGTGCCCGCTGTGTGAGGAGCCGCTCGACCCCGCCGGACACATCTGCGTCCGCACCAACGGCTACCGCCGGGGGACGGTGCCCGGGGCAGCAGATGACCTGGAATCCTAGCGAGCGTCCTGACGCCACCCTCCGTGAGGGAGAGCTGACCGTCATCGGTCGCATCCGGTCGGCGAGCAACGCGACGTATTTGTGCGAGGTCTCGGGCCAGGCGGAGGACAGTGTGCACTGCGTCTACAAACCGGTACGGGGCGAGCGTCCGCTGTGGGATTTCCCGGACGGCACCTTGGCCGGACGTGAGGTGGCCGCATACCTGATTTCGGCCGAGTTGGGCTGGAATGTGGTGCCATACACAGTATTTCGTGACGGTCCCGCGGGTGTAGGCATGGTTCAGCGGTGGATCCACGAGCCGGAGCTCGCCGAGGGTGCGCTCGATCTGGTCGATATCTGCCTGCCGGAGGCGGTCCCGACGGGTTACCTGCCGATCCTGCGTGCACTGGACGCCGACGGCGCCGAGATCGTGCTGGTGCATGCCGATGACAATCTGCTGCGCCGGATGGCGGTGTTCGACACCCTGGTGAACAACGCCGACCGCAAGGGCGGTCACATCTTGCGGGGCGCCGACGGTGGTGTCTACGGCGTCGATCACGGGATCTCCCTACACGCCGAGGACAAGCTGCGGACCGTCCTCTGGGGATGGGCGGGCAAGCCCGTCGAGCCCGATTTGCTGGCCGACGTGGTGCGCCTCGAGGAGGCATTGCGCGGGGATTTGGGCGACGCCCTGACGGCTCACATCACTACGGATGAAGTGGTGGCATTACGTCAACGTGCTGCGATAACGCTGGATGAGCCGGTGATGCCGATGCCTGATCGCAACAGGCCCATACCGTGGCCCGCCTTTTGATTGCCGATCGTCTAGCCTGGTCGGCAAAGCATGATGTTCCGGGCAGGAACGGGGCAGAGGGGGTGCGGACATGACGGGACCGAATGACCCGTACCAGCAGGGGGGGACGGGGCAGTGGGGAGCGCCCGAGGGGTACGGGGCGCCGCAGCCGCAGAATCCGTACGGGTATCCGCCCGCCGACTACCCAGAGCAGCCGATGGGCTACGACCCCAACTATCCACCGTCGAGTTATCCGGACGATTCGATTGGCCGCCTGTACGACGGAGTCCCACACGCGTATGCGGTGCCCCCGATGTATCCGGGGCTGCCGGGGCAGGATCCCAGTGCCCTGCAGAAGCAGTCCAAGCCATGGATCCTGATCGCCTCGATCGCCGCCGCCGTCGTGGTCGTGCTCACGGTGGTGTTGGTGTTGATCCTCAATCGGAACCACGATCCGCGGCAATCGGCCACTGCGCCGAGCACGACGACGTCGTATGCGCCGCCCGAACAGCCGACAATCAGCGGCTCACCGACGTATCAGACACCGACGGTGCCGCCCAGCACGCCGATGCCCCTGCCCGTTCCGCCCCCGGCGCCGACGGGACCGCCAAAGGCTCCGGGACAGGCGGCGTCGGTCGGCGATTGCGTCGCATTTAGTGCCAATCCCGACGACTACAAGGTGTTGCCGTGCGCGGACCCCAAAGCGGCGTGGCGGGTGTTCGAGCTAGTTCCCGGTGGCAAGTGCAAGCAGACCTATACGGGATTCACGGCCGGTAATTTTTCGTATTGCGTTGTCCCGCAACTGCGTATCGGATCCTGCTACCAGACGGCGACGGTGATGGGAATTACCGTCTTCGTCGCTGCCGATTCCTGCCAGGCCCCGAAGGCATTCCCCGTGCTGTTTGTTGTTCAGGGGACCACGGACAAGGCGGAATGCATACGCCGGAGGGCACCGCATGCTTTTGCATTCCCCGACCCGCCGATGGCGATCTGCGCCGGTGAGGCTGCGCCGTGATCTTGAAATCCCCTCCGTCGGGCGCAGCGAGACCATAAGATCATCTCCTCATCAGAGGGGACATCATGATCACAAACTTCCGCCGGTTCTCGGCTGCCGGAATTCTCGTCGCATCGCTCGGTGCCGGGGGCATCGGTCTCGCCGCGCCCGCACATGCTGACGGCGAGGGCGAGTTCTTGCAGCTCATCAACGACAACATCCCCGGGGCAAACCCCTACAACGCAGGCAGTGCCGCGATGTATGTGCACGCCGGGAACATGGCCTGTGGGGTGCTGCGCAACGGCGGGTCGAAGGACGAGGCCATCGCGGCGGCCACGTTGCTCCCGTGGTCGCCGAAGTGGGCATCGAAAGCGGTCGTCGAGTACGCACCCCAGACCATGTGCCCTGACGTCAAGCACTGACGCCTAACGCGGTGGCCCGTTCTCGATGCGGGCACGCAGTGCCGCGAGCGGATCCTCGTGTTCGGTCTGCCAGTCGGAGTCCAGATACCAGGTGTAACCGGCCTCCTGCAGTGTCGCGATTTTCTCTCGCGTCCCATCGAGGTCGCCAAAGTCGGTGGTCGTCTCGTAGACCACGTCGTAGGCGCCGGTAAGTCCCAATTCTTCACGCAGAGAACGCACTTCGCGTGCGGCGTCGAGCCAGCGCGCCAACGGCGGATCGGGGTCGAACTGTCCGTCGGCGGTGACGATGTTGGGCAGCAGTCCGTCGCAGCGGGCGGCTCGGGACATGGACTTGCGTGACCCGCTCAAACCGACACACCAGGTGGTGATGCGCGGCTGCTGGGTCGGGGGATCGGGCGCCATGTGTGTCGTCGGCGTCACCTGATAGTGCTTGCCCGCGTAGCTGAACGGCTGACCCGCCCACAGCCCGAACATGACGTCGAGTCCCTCGTCGAGCAGCTCGGCGCGGGCCTTACGGCCCTGGTCGCGTTCGAAAGCCAGCCAATTGTCGTGCAGCGCACCCATTCCCACCGAAAGGATGACCCGCCCGTTTGACAGCCGGTCCAGCGTCGCAGTGGTGGATGCTAGGTCCCACGGCTTGCGGCGGGAGAGTGGCGTGAGCATGGTGCCGAGCTTGATCCGGCTGGTACGCATGGCCGCCGCGGTCAGGGCGACCCAGACATCGACGCCCCACACCGGCTCCCAGCCGAAGACGGCGTCCCAGCCCGTTTCCTCGGCCAACGCCGCCAGCTCGGCGACGTCGGCCGCGTCTCCGGTTGTCAGGATGATTCCGTACTGCATGCCCGCGAGTATGCCGACGAGGTACGACAAATCCGGGTCGGGTAATACTGACCAGGTGACTGTTACCGATGCCGCGCTCGCTGCCGAGCTGGCCCACGACGCCGGACAATTGCTGCTACAGGTGCGCGCCGAGCTCGGGTTCGACGACCCCAAGGCTCTGGGTGCGGCCGGTGACAAGCGGGCCAATGCGCTGCTGCTGGAACGGCTGGCGATCGAGCGTCCCGGGGATGCGGTGCTCTCGGAGGAAGCCGTCGACGACAAGGTCCGGCTTGGGGCGCAGCGGGTGTGGATCATCGACCCGCTTGATGGCACCCGTGAGTTCGGGATCGAGGGCCGCGACGACTGGGCCGTGCACGTCGCTCTGTGGCAGTCGGGCCCAGAGGGAAGCGACAGCGGCGACTCCATTACCGACGCCGCGGTGGCGCTGCCCGCGTTGGGCACCGTGTTCCGCACGGACGAGACGCGGGTGACGCCGGCATCCCGCAACGAAGCGGACCCGATCCGTGTCGTCGTCAGCGCCAGCCGCCCACCCAAGCTCCTCACTCAAATGGCCGAGGAATTCAACATCGAGCTGATTCCGATGGGCTCGGCCGGGGCTAAGGCCATGGCAGTGGTGCGCGGCGAGGCCGACGCCTATCTGCATGGCGGCGGTCAATGGGAGTGGGATTCGGCGGCGCCCGCCGGGGTGGTCCTGCACGCCGGGCTGCACGCCTCCCGGCTGGATGGCTCCCCGCTGAAGTACAACGAGCCGCACCCGTACCTGCCCGACCTCGTCATGTGCCGGCCGGATCTGGCTCCGCTCCTGCTGGACGCGGTCACCCGGCTCGGATAAGCGCCCCATACAGTGGTGGCATGCAGTCGTGGGCGTCGGCGCCGGTTCCTGAACTCGACGGTCGTGGACCGCAGCTACGGCTGTACGACACCGCCGACCGGCAGGTCCGTCCCGTCACGACCGGCGAAACCGCCACCATGTACGTGTGCGGTATCACGCCGTACGACGCCACCCATCTGGGCCACGCCGCAACGTATCTCACGTTCGACCTGATCTATCGGCAGTGGCTCGACGCGGGCTTGGATGTGCATTACGTGCAGAACGTCACCGATATCGATGACCCGCTGTTCGAACGCGCCGACCGCGACGGCATCGACTGGCGTGAGCTCGGCGACCGCGAGACCGAACTGTTCCGCGGCGATATGACGGCGCTGCGGGTGTTGCCGCCCCGGGAGTATGTGCGCGCCACCGAGTCGATCGCCTGCATCATCGAACTCGTCGAGAAGATGCTGGCGTCGGGAGCCGCGTATGTGGTGGACGATCCCGAGTATCCGGACGTGTACTTCCGCGTGGACGCCACCGAACAGTTCGGCTACGAGTCGGGGTACGACATCGAGACCATGTCACGGCTCTTCGCCGAACGCGGTGGCGACCCGGACCGGCTCGGTAAGGCCAACGAGCTCGACGCCCTGCTGTGGCGTGCCGAGCGTCCCGGAGAGCCCAGCTGGGAGGCGTCCTTCGGAGCGGGTCGCCCGGGCTGGCATGTCGAATGCTCGGCGATCGTGCTGCGCGAGCTCGGCGCCGGCATCGACATCCAGGGCGGCGGCAGCGACCTGATCTTCCCGCACCACGAATACAGCGCCGCGCACGCCGAAGCCGTGACGTCGCAACGTCGTTTCGCGCGGCACTATGTGCACGCCGGAATGATCGGGTGGGACGGGCACAAGATGTCCAAGAGCCGGGGGAACCTGGTGAAGGTGTCCGGATTGACGGCCGACGGGGTGGATCCGGCGGCGATCCGGCTGGGGCTGCTCACCGGTCACTATCGCGCCGATCGCTCCTGGAGCGACGCGGTGCTCTCCGACGCGCAGGGCCGGCTGGCACGGTGGCGCCATGCCGTGGCACTGCCGACCGCGCCGAGCGCGCGCGATGTGGTGTCGCGGGTGCGGCGCTATCTCGCCGACGATCTGGACACGCCGAAAGCGCTTGCTGCCCTGGATAACTGGGTGACCGATGCGCTCGCCTACGGCGGGCACGACGCCGTGGCCGGTGCGCAGGTGCGCGACGCGGTGGATGCCCTGCTGGGAGTGCAGCTCTAACTGCGCAGTACCGTCGGCCCATGGCTTCGATGGCAGGCAAGACCGTCATGATCACTGGGGGAGCCGGCGGTATCGGCGTGGAGGTCGCCCACCGGCTGCATGCCCAGGGCGCCAACCTGGTGCTGACCGATCTGGACGAGACCAAACTCGCGGCGATTGCCGATGAGTTGGGCCGTGATCGGGTGTTTGTCGCCGTCTCCGATGTGTGTGATCTTGCGGCCATGGAGAAGGCCGTCGCGGGGGCGGTGCAGCGGTTCGGCGGGATCGATGTGGTGCTCGCGAATGCGGGTCTGTTGGCCTTTGGCTCGGTGCTGCAGATTGACCCGGACGCCTTCAAGAAGCTCCTGGATGTCAACGTGCTCGGGGTATTTCACACAGCGCGGGCGGCGCTGCCGTCGGTGATCGAGCGGCAGGGATATGTTCTTATCGTGTCCTCGCTGGCCGCGTATGCCGCCGCTCCGGGCGTCACGGCGTACAACGCCTCCAAGGCGGCCGTCGAACACTTCGCGAACGCCCTGCGCCTGGAGGTGGCGCACCACGGTGTCGATGTCGGCTCGGCACACATGTCGTGGATCGACACGTCAATGGTGAACGACCAGAAGGCCAACCTGTCAGCATTCTCGGAGATGTTGACCCGGCTGCCACCGCCGCTGGGGACGGTGACCTCCGTCGAGGCGTGCGGCAAGGCATTCGTGAAGGGCATCGAAAAGCGTCGCAGGCGTATCAACGTACCGGGCTGGGTCGGGGTGACGCGCTGGCTCAAGCCGGTGTTCTCGACGCCGCTCGGCGAGATCCCGGTGCGGGGCATGGTTCCCGAGATTCTGCCGCGGATGGACGCCGAGGTGGCGGCATTGCAATGTGCCGCCCGCCGCAAGATGGACGGCGCCTAGCGCTTACCAGCGCCGTCTCGACCACTCGAACACACGAAGTCAAATACCCGCTACGGGTATAGGGTGTACGGTGGTCGCATGGCCCTCAGCGGTGACTGTGCGGCGCGGGGTGTGGATCTCGCCGCGGCAGTGCTGCTGCGCGCGCTGTTGATCATCGCTGTCGTGCTCGCGCCGGTGTTAACGTGTGCGCCGGCGCCGGCTGCGGCGGCCGGGGTTACCGCCGCAGGCCAGGACATCGAGGCTGCGCCGGCGCGTGTCGCTGAAGTGCCGTATGTGCTGGCCACTGCCGCAAGCACGGGGGATCATCACGAGTGCCCGCTTCTGCCCGTGGTCACGGCGGTAAACGCCGCCGCGACAAGCACCCTGCATGGATGGGTCACTGCTCCCTCAGTGGTGGCGTTGGCGGTGCTCGCGGCGTGGGCGACGTGGCGACTGGGCACGCGTGGCCCGCCTCGGGGACAGCCCCATTGGTTGTTGAGCAATGGTCGTGACCATCTTTTGCATTTCTGCGTAATGCGGCGCTGATTGATATCTGCCGGTGCCCCTATCTGAGGCGCCGGTCCGGTCTTCGCGTCCACCTCTAATCCGCGTTCGGTATGGCCTCGCGCGGGGAATCACCTTCGGCGTCAACATCATCGACCGCAGTCGTATCCGCCGCGGTCGCCGATGGACCATTGGTCTCTCATCGGGGCAGGCGCTATCTCCGCGACGCATGTCGATCGACACTCAGCCGCCTGACGGGCATCTGGCCATGTATCGCAGGCTACCAATTACCCATGATTGCAACATTTTTCAGATAGGGAAACCATCGCCATGGCTAGATCATCTTTGTCGCCACCTCGGATCTTGATCGCTCGTGCCACCGGCGCGGCGCTGGCGGCGGGGCTCGCTGCCGTCGTATTGGCCGCTCCTGCGTCCGCTGGCCCGGTGCAACCCGGACCACACGGACCGGGTAACGCGCAGGCCGTGATCACCGCACTGAAGAGCCGCGGAGATCAGATCATCATCAACCGCAACGGCCCCTCCAAACCGCTGTCGCAATGCATCGCACCCTCAGTACGTGTCGGCCGACACATCTACAGCCAGGTACCGCAGCGCAAGGGGTTGGCAACCCGCTCGCTGGCTTCCCACGTCATGTATGTCACCGTCCAATGCTAGGGAATCATCATGTACGACAACCATTTCCCCGCTGGATCGTGGCGTCCATGTCCCTGGCCGCAATGCTGATGCTCGCCACGCCTGCAGTAGCCGCAGCCGGTCCGGCAGGGGCCAACGCTCTCCAGGTGATCATGCAGTTGCGACGCCAGGGAGACAAGGTCATCGTCAACAGGAAGGGCGATAAGCCGCTGCAGATGTGCGTCGTGACCTCGGTACGCGAAGGCAAGTCCGAGTATTGGTGGACACACCCCCGTATCGCCGATCCCGCGCCCGCAAAACGCAACAGCGGAGTGGGGACCCAACTCTTGTATCGCACCGTGTACGTCGACGTTCAATGTTGACCCCGTGCGGGGGCGCTGATCGCAGCCGGTCCGACCGGCGTCTAACCATTTTGTTCATTCCGCATCGTGTCGATGCGGCCCGAGACCTATGAGGTTCCTTGCCATGAACACCAGCTTTCGTGGTCGTCTACCTAGATTGGCACTCGCCACGGTCGTCCTTTCCGCAACATTGCTGGCGGCCCCGACCGCTCGGGCCGGCCCGGGTTCGCTCGGTGATGCTGAACAAGTCATCGACGGCCTCAAAGGACAAGGCAACAAGGTCATCGTCACCAAGGCCGGTAACAAACCACTCTCGCAGTGTGTGGCTACTCGGGTGCGCAAAGACCTTGACGTCTACGGCAGCCCGCGGATCTATCCGAACATTTCGTCGGGGCCCACTAAGCGAGTATGGCTCTACAGCGTTTACCACGTCGACATCCAGTGCTGACCGGCACGAGCGCAGCACAGTCCCTGTTAGCGCCCGTTGACTGATACCCCTGGGGGGTATATGTTGACGATATGAGTGCTCACCATGACCACGCCGTGCATCCGTCATCACACACGTCTGACGCCGCATGCGAAGTCGAAACTGATGCCGAGCATGGCAGGGCACACGAACACGACCATCACGGCCATGGAGGCCATGGCGATCACGTCGGGCAGTTCCGCAGATTGTTCTGGATCATGCTGGCGCTGTCGGTGCCGGTGGTGGCCTTCAACGACATGTTTGCGATGGTCATCGGTTATCAGCTGCCCACGACCGGTTGGGTCAAGTGGATATCGCCGGTGCTCGGCACCGTCATCTACCTCTGGGGCGGCAAACCGTTCCTGACGGGTGCGGTCAGCGAGATACGCAGTCGCAAGCCGGGAATGATGCTGCTGATCGCCTTGGCGATTACGGTGGCCTTCGTCGCGTCCTGGGGAGCGAGTCTCGGCGTGATCGACCACCAGCTGAATTTCTGGTGGGAGTTGGCGCTGCTCGTGCTGATCATGCTGCTCGGCCACTGGATCGAGATGCGGTCGCTGGCGCAGACCACCTCCGCGTTGGACTCACTGGCGGCGCTGCTGCCCGATACCGCGGAACGTGTCGAAGGTGACCAGATCGTGCCTGTCGCGCCGACTGATCTGCGGGTGGGTGACATCGTGGTAGTGCGCCCGGGCGGATCGGTGCCCGCGGACGGCCGGATCACCGAGGGCAGTGCGCATTTGGACGAATCGATGGTGACGGGGGAGTCCCGTGCGGTGCGTCGCGGACCCGGCGATCAGGTGGTCGCGGGTACGGTCGCCACCGACTCCGGACTTCGAGTGGAAGTCGCAGCTGTCGGTGATGACACGACGCTGGCCGGGATCCAGCGTCTGGTTGCCGACGCACAGGCGTCCAGCTCGCGCGCCCAGCGGATCGCCGATACCGCGGCCGGCTGGTTGTTCTGGTTCGCACTGGGGGCCGCCGCGCTGACGGCTCTGGCATGGACAGTGCTGGGGGAGCCCGATGCCGCGGTGGTGCGCGTCATCACGGTGCTGGTGATCGCCTGCCCGCATGCCCTGGGTCTGGCCATTCCACTGGTGGTATCCATCGCCACCGAACGCGCAGCCCGCGGCGGGGTGCTGGTGAAAGACCGTCTGGCACTGGAACAGATGCGCACGGTAGACGTTGTGCTGTTCGACAAGACGGGAACCTTGACCAAGGGTGCTCCCACAGTGACGGGCGTGGAACCCGTCGACGGGCGCGACGCGGAGGCGCTGCTGGCGCTGGCAGCCGCAGTCGAAACCGATAGCGAGCATCCGCTGGCCCGCGCCATCGTGGAGGCTGCGCGCGGACGAGGGCTGTCGATCAGCGCCGCTAGTGGCTTCTCCTCCGAACCGGCGCTGGGCGTCACTGCGGATGTCGCCGGGGTACAGGTGGCCGTTGGTGGACCCGCGATGCTGAAACGGCATGGTGCACAAGAGCTCCCGATTGCCGAAAGATGGCGAACCGAAGGCGCGATCATCCTGCATGTCGTGGCGGACGGGCAGGTTGCCGGCGCGCTGCGGTTGGCCGACGATATCCGGCCGGAGTCCCGTGACACCGTCGACGCGCTGCACCGGTTGGGCGTATCGGTCGTCATGATCACCGGGGATGCCCATGCCGTGGCCAACACTGTCGCGTCCGAGCTCGGCGTGGACCGGGTGTTCTCCGAGGTGCGACCCGAGGACAAGGCGTCGACGGTAGCGCAGTTGCAAGCCGAAGGGCACACCGTGGCGATGGTCGGCGACGGCGTCAACGATGCTCCCGCGCTGGCTCAGGCCGATGTCGGTATTGCCATCGGTGCGGGCACCGATGTCGCGATCGCTTCCGCCGGAGTCATTTTGGGCAGTTCAGATCCGCGGTCGGTGCTGTCGGTCATCGAGCTGTCTCGGGCGAGCTACCGCAAGATGAAGCAAAATCTCTGGTGGGCAGCCGGATACAACTTAATCTCGGTTCCGTTGGCGGCCGGTGTGCTGGCTCCGATCGGCTTCGTGCTCCCCATGAGCGTCGGCGCCGTCCTGATGTCGGCATCCACCGTGGTCGTCGCACTCAACGCACAGTTGCTGCGCCGCCTAGATCTTCGTCCGGAGGAAAGCGCCCGGCGCATCCTCGGCAGATAGGGGTTAGTGGATGATCGGACGGTTCAGCGCAGCGGCGGCATCGACAATGGCAGGGTGTTCGAGATCCAGGGGCTCGACCCGTTCGAGTTTCGGGCGAACCCAACTGGCCATCACCGGCCACGACGGCCGGTGATATGACCACCAGCTGACGGCCTGCCACCGCTGATCCCCGCCGTCTGCCATGGTTTCCGACCAGATCTGATGTCCCCACGCCTGGGTGACGCCCAGGTTCCGCGCTACCACCTGGGTGGGGCGAAGCCCAAGCTTCACAAGCTGTTTCGCATCATCGAGATTGCAGATCCGGAGGTCATCGGGAAGGCTGAACACCCCGAGTGCTTTGCGGGTTTCCAACAGCGGGAACTCGAACATCGAATCGTCCCAGGCCTGCAGATCCCCGAAGACTTCTCCGCAGGCCACTTCGGGTCGGGTGCCGAGATACCAGACGTAGTAGTCGGGATGGTCGATCCGGCCGCCGCGTTGTGGTCGATGTTGATACAGCGGATGGCCGGGTTGCCCCGCCCTCGCGCCGACGATGTACGGGAAGGTCCGGTAGACCAGCATCTACGAAAACGATCCGGCCGCAACCGCATCCAAGGCATCGAGAACCCTGCCGGGGCCCTCGCTCTGTAGTACGTCCAGTGGTCGTGCGCCCTCAAGATAGCTGTTGGCGCTCTCCAGCCAGGTGGCCGCCGCCTGCTCGCCCCACACCAATCTCGCCCGGGAGACGATGTGTTCGAGATCGATGATCAGCGGAGCAGCGCGGCCCCCGGGGCGTTCCTCGCCGGAGATCCAGCGTGACGGTTGTGACCGGTTCACACCGATGAACCGGGCCAACTGAGTGGCTCCACCCAGCGCATCCACCAGATACGAGACGCGTAGTGGGGCTAGTGGATCGTCGGCAGGCCGCGCACCGACCACGCGTAACGTCTTGCGCACCGCGGGAGATGTAGTCCTGCTACCTCGCTCTGTCGCCGCCATGACACCATCCTACCCAACAAATTTGTTGGGCGCCGGCCATCACCGGGTCTGCGAGCCCAGCACCTCGATGACGTGATCGACGGACGCGCCGCCGAGCAGATCTGCCACCGGCAGCTCGAAATTGAGCTCGGCTTGTACGCGTCGACGGAACTCGAGTGCCTGTAGCGAGTCCAGGCCCATGGCCACCATCGGCATGGCGGTGTCGATCGAGTCGACGTGATCGGCGCCAATGACCTCGGCGAGCAATTGCACCAGGTGTCCGGATCGGTTTTCGCGCACGATGGTCGAGGGTTGCGTCACCTCGGCAATCGGCGCTGGTGCGCTGTCGTCCGCAAGCTCGGAAAGCAGCGGGCCGTACCCGAAGGCGCCCAGCACCGAACGGGCCTGGGCGAGGTCGAACGCGCCCACCAGGGTATTGCCGCCCTCATGTCCCATTCCGACGGCGAGTGCATCCACCGGCCGCATCGGATGAACCCCTGCGGCAGCCAGTTTCGCGATACCCGCGTCATCGAGATCGAGATGCACGGTCCACTGGCCCCACTGCACGGACACACAGTCCAGACCGGCGGCGCGCTGACGGACCGCGAGGACGTCGAGCATCCGGTTCCCGGCCGAGTACATCAGCTGGCCCTTGCCACCGATGGTCGCCGAGAGAGAGGAACACAACATCACACGGCAGGAATCCGTGCGCGGCAGGGCATCAAGCACATTCACAATGCCACCGACCTTGGCGCGTAATGCCTGGTGGAACTTCTCGGCAGTGACCTCGGCAAGCGGCATATCCGAGTAATCCACCGCGGCATGGATGATCTGATCCGCGGGCGTTTCGCGAAGGCCTTCTGCCAGCGTGGCGACGGCAGACGCGTCGGTGACATCGCACGACACCGCCCGCACATCGGCACCGGTATCCCGGCGGATGGCTTCGAGTCGTCCGGAAACCACATCGGTCTCTCCAGAACGGCTGATCAGCGTGATCCGCTGGCTACCCAACCGGGCGTAGTGCTCACAGAACTCTTGGCCGAGTTTTCCTGTGCCCCCCACGATCACGAGGTGTTTGGGTGCAGTATCCGGGACGGCAGAACCGTCACGATCGCCGCTGGCGTCAACGACGCGCTTGGCGTACATGCCATCTGGGCGCAGTGCCAGCTCCGATTCCCCCGCCGACTGCAGCGCGGCCAGGATGGTGCCGGCATTGTCCGGCTGCGCGATATCGGGTGTCACGTCCAGGTGCCGGAAGGCAATGCCCGGATGTTCGGTGCCCATGCAGCGGAACCCTGCGGCAATCGCCGCAGGCACTGGGTGCGGAGCGCCGTTCTGTGCGCGGATCTGCTCGCCGTCCACGGTGACAATCCAGCATTCGGTGACCGTGCTGGCCAGCTCGGGCCACCAGGTGCGGTCGCCGAAGAACTCCGCGATCGCCGCGGTGGCTTGATGATCGTTCATGTGCCCCGCGGCGGGCAGCACGATCACCAGGGTATCGGCGTCGCCGGTCCCGGATTCTCTTGCACTATCCAGGATCTGGGCCGAAGAACCGAAGTCGGCTGCGCCGTCGCAGAGTGCCGCAGCGAGGTCCGCGGACTTACCGGTGGCGTCGACAATGCAGTACGACCTGGGCGGCATCATGGTGCGTCGGGTGACCTTGGTCCAGGTTTCGCGCAGCAGCCGCGGATACACCCCCACGCGTTCTGTCGGGTGAGCCTCCGGGGCGGCGGCGGGTGCCTGCGCGATAGAACCCTCGCTTCCGGATCGGCGATACGACAGCCAGAGCCGTATGTCGTTGTTCTGAACATTCGGGAAATCGCGCAGCGGTAGCGATACCGGTTCGGATGCCGCTGTGCGCAGCGCGTCCCAGTTGTAGTCGAGGTCGTGCACGGCAAGGTTCGCGAGGTTGGCGGTGAACTCGCCCAGATCGGTCGCGGTCCGAGTGGATGTGCCGACCACGCAGACCGCGCGTTCGGTGCCCAGTGCTGTCAGATTGTCCCGAATCGCGAGCTGCAAGGTGGGGTGCTCGGCCAGCTCCACATAGGTGTCGATCTGAGCGCCTGCCGCGGTCGCGACGGCGCGGTCGAACCGGACGATGTTGCGCAGGTTCCAGAACCAGTACTGGTCGACAGGCAGGTCTGGGGTGAGCGGCCCACCGAGTGTCGCACCGATGCATTCGATTTCAGAGGACACGAACTCGTTAACACCGAGCTTCTCGACCAGCGCCTTGCGAATCTCGGCGCCGATCGAAGCGATCATGCTGGTATGCGCCGGATACTGCACCGGGATCACCCGTGCGAAGACTCCGTCCTCGGTGAGACGCTCGACGATCTGGTGGACGGTCTCGCGCTGACCGGAGATGCCCATCATCATCGGCGAATTCATCACCGAGAGCTCGGCCCAACCCGATTGCCGGGCAAGGAGTCTCTCGCAGGTGTCACGATCTGCCGCAATGACGGCCATGGCGTAGTCGTCGGCAGGGAACCCATCGGCGATCCGCGCCCGCGTGCCCACCACGGTGACCGCATCGGCCAGGGACGTGACGCCCGAAATGTAGGCCGCGGCGATTTCGCCCTGACTGTGGCCGATGGTGACATCCGGATTGACGCCCACCGAACGCCAGAGTGCTGCCAGGGCGGCCATCTGGGTGAACAGGGCAGGTTGCACGACGCTCGCGCTGTCATCCGCGGAAACACCTTCGTCCAAAAGGTAATTCAACGGTGAGCGGCCGAATTGACTTGCGAAGAGCTCGGAGCAGCGGTCGGCCTCGGCGCGGTATTCGGGAGAGGCATCGTAGAAAAGCCGTCCCATTCCCGGGCGCTGACCACCTTGACCCGGGAACACGAATCCGACTCGGCGCGCGGTCGCGGGATCGGTATTACAGGCCACCAGCGGATGGTCCTCACCGGCGACGACGGCCCGCAGGGCCGCGACGAGTTGCTGATGGTCTGTCACCCCGATCAGCGCGCGGTACCGGCGTGCGGTGCGGGTCCGAAAGAGCATGCCCGCAATGCGATTCGGAGCAAGCCGAGGGTGATCGAGTACATAGGCAAGAAGCGCCGAGGCCTCGCGGCGCAGCACCTCGGGGGTGTCGGCGGACAGCAGGACCGGAGTGGCTCCGTTGGGCAAGCGGTGGTTAGACATCGTTGCCGCCGGATCCCATGTCGGGCATCGCGATGATGGCGTGAGCGTTGGCGCCCCCGGCCCCGAATGATGAGACCGCGCCATATCGAATGCCGTTCTTCGGCTCCCAGGAGTGCAGTTTGGTGGACAGTCGGATCCCCGTCATGTTCCAGTCGATTCTGGTGGTCGGATTGTCCGCATACAGCGTCGGCGGAATATGCCCGTTCTGCCCCGACAGCAGTAGTTTGATCAGGCCCACCATGCCCGCGGCGGATTGCGCGTGTCCCGCATTGGATTTCGCGGAACCTAGCAGCGCCTGAGAGCCGCCGGCGCCGTAAGTGCTCTGCAGGGCCATGATCTCGAGCGGATCGCCGGCGCGGGTGCCCGTACCGTGCCCTTCGAGCATGCCGACATCGGCAGGATCGATCCCGGACGCAGCGATCGTCGCCGCAACCAGCTTTGCCTGTGCGCGCCCGCGCGGAACCAGGATGGGCTTGCCCCCGCCGTTGTGGTTGGTGCGAATGGCCATAATGCGCCCGTACACCCGGTGTCCAAGCTCCCGTGCTCGCGATTCACGTTCCAGCACAACCATTCCGGCGGCCTCGCCCCACAGCGTGCCGTTTGCCTCATCGGAATACGAGCGACAATGGCCGTCCGGATCGAGCGCGTGGAGCTTGGAGAATTCGAAGAACCCGCCAGGGGAACCCATGACGCAGACGCCACCGGCGAGGGCCCATTCGCATTCGTCGGCCCGCACCGCAGAGGCGGCCAGATGCAGTGCCGACAACGATGATGCGCACGCGGAGTCGACGCACATCGAGGGTCCGACGAGCCCGAGGCCGTGGGAGATCCGGCCAGCGATGCCGAGCTGGCCGCCACCGACGACACGGTGGCCGCTATGGGCGTTTATCTCGCCCGCGCGCGGGCCGTATTCGTTGGGGGAGGCGCCGATGAAACAGGCGGCCTCGGCACCGTCCAGGTCATTGGGATTGAGACCGGCGTTCTCCAGAGCGCGCCAGGCAACCCGCATCCCGATCCGCTGCTGGGGGTCCATCGCAACGGCTTCGCGTTGTGTGAATCCATAGAATCCGGGATCGAAAATGGTTGCGTCGGTAAGGAATCCGCCAGCGTCGGAGACATTCCCCCACCCATCGCGATCGGACAGCGACAGCAGTTCGTCGATGGGCCAATCCCGATCGCGGGGGAAGGGGCCGATGAGTTCGCGTCCGTCGGCCAGTGCATTCCAGAACGCCGAGGTGGTATCGATTCCGCCGGGAGCCTCGATCGCCATCCCGGAGATGACGACGGGATCTGTGTCGGTACTCATGACTGGGGCGACGACGTGTGGGCGGCGCCCGAGGCCATCAGGTCAGCGAGAGCCTCGATGTGCGTGTTGAGGTAGAAATGCCCACCGTCGAATAACGTCACGTCCAACGTGTCGGTGTGCTGGCCCCAGCCGTACAGGTCTCGCATGCTGATCATCGGATCCTGATCGCCGCCGATGGAATGGATTCGCGCGGCGACCTTGATGTCCGCTGGGCAGGTGTACGCGTTGAAGGCCTGGTAGTCGCCCTTCATGACCGGGAGCGCCATCCGCATCACGTCGAGGTTGGCCATGACTGTGGAGTTGGTGCCCTCCAATGCGCCCATATGAGCCAGCACCGAATCGTCGTCGGTCGGAAGAGGTGGCTTGTCGGCGATGTTGCCGGGCGCCACCGCCGAGGAGACGGTGAGCTGATGCACGTGGTGTCCCGCGGCCTCGGCGAGCCTGACGAACTCGAAGGACACCACCGCGCCCATGCTGTGGCCGAAGGTATAGATCGGGACGTCGTGACGGTGATCGGACGACTGGAACTCGGCGAACGCGCCGGCGGCGATGTCGGCGAGCGAGGCTAGGGCCGGTTCGCCCGCACGATCCTGTCGCCCCGGGTATTGGAAGATGATGACATTGAACTTTGCTGCCAAGGCTTTCGAGAGCGTGCGATAGGCCGATGCGCCAGCTCCCGCATGGGGGAAGATCAGCAGCAGCGGCGAATCGGGTGATTCGGGCTTATGGAACTGCCTGATCCATCCGAGTTTGCGATCCACGCCGTGCTTCCTTCCAGGTCACCGTTAGTTAGATTAGCCTAACGTAACTCTCGGCTGGTCTTGTACTTCCGCATCTGGCGGTGACCGCAGGGCATAGCCGGTCCGGGGCGCCCATGGGGCGTTACCCGTCGCCTCGCGCAGACATTAAGGTAAGGCTAGGCATAGTTCCCAAATTGAGGTGGTTCGATTCATGCGCGCGGAGCCGTTCGGATTCCAGGCTTCTGTCATCGACGGTGACGCTCGGTGAGTGGCGATCGGTTGTCTGCACTTGACCGTCGGCGAGAGCTGCTGCGCAAACGGCTTGCCGACAGCGGCGTTGCCGCGCATACCGAGGAATCGACGCCCCGGATTGCGGCGGGTGAGCGGCGCGAACTGTCGTCGGGTCAGCGCCGCATGTGGTTCATGCAGACCGCGGACGCGGACGACACCACCCTCAATATCTGTGTCGCACACCAGATGCGGGGATCGCTTGACGAATCGAGGTTGCGTGACGGGTTCGCCGCGGTCATCGCGCGTCACGACATTCTGCGCACCACCTATGGCGTAGACGCCGTCGGAGAGCCGTATCAGAGCTTTGCCGACGAAGTTGAGTTGCCTTGGACCACAGTGGATATGCGGTCCCTCGACGCAGATGGACGGCAGCGAGAGATCCGGGCGTTGGCTGACCGCGAGTTCGGGCGGCCGTTCGACCTGGCCACCGACCAGCCGCTACGGGTCACGCTGCTGCGTCTTGGTGCCGAGGACTTCGTCCTGATGCTGGTGGTGCACCATATTTGTTGGGACGACAGCTCCTGGGAGGTGTTCTTCACCGAGCTGAGTGAGCACTACAACGGCCGTCCCGTGCCGGGGGTAGCTCCGCAATTCGCGGTGGTCGGGACCGACGGTGGCGAGCCATCGGACATGGATGTCGAGTATTGGCGGACGTCCCTGACCCCGCTTCCGGACGCCCTGGAGCTCCCGGGTCCCGGGGCCGCCGCGCGTTCCTCCCGCGCCGCGCGCCGGCGCGCAGTCCCGCTGCCTGCCGAGACCGCGGCGCGGATCGAGGAGTTCGCGCGCGAACACTCAGCGACTCCGTTCATGGTGCTGCTGGCGGCATTCGGGACCCTCATTCATCGGTATACCGCGGCGTCCGATTTCGTGATTGCGATTCCGGTGGCGGAGCGCAAGGCTAACGCGGAAAAGGCAATTGGATACTTTGGCAACACGCTATTGCTGCGCACGGCGATGGATCCGCGGCAGAGTTTCGCGTCATACCTGGCCTCGGTGCGCGAGATGTGCCTCGGCGCGTTTGGTCGCCAGGATGTCGGCATCGACCGGGTGGTGCGCGAGATCAATCCAAGTCGTGCCGCCGGGCACGACGGACTCGATGAATTGGTCCGGGTCGGCTTCAGCATGCGCAAGGACGCCAGTGGGTATCGACTGGAAGGCGTCGAGACAACTCAGCTCGATCTGAGTGCCGTGTCCGCGCAACTGCCAGTGTCTCTGGCGATCGCCGCAGAATCGGCCGGCACCATGGTCGAGATCGAGTATCAGACCGACGCACTGCCGGAATGGCTTGTCGACCAGCTCCTTACGCACTACGGGCGGCTCCTTGCGGAGGGGTTAGACCGGCCGGAAGCTCCGCTCGCGCAACTGGATCCGTTCGGTGCCGAGGAACGTGCCGGTGTGCTCGAACAATCACATGGAACGCTGTCCGATGTTGCGCGGGTGACCCTGGTGGACGTTCTGGATGTGGCAGCGCGGGCGACGCCTGACGCGTTGGCGCTCGTGGCAGATGATGCTGAACTCACTTACGTCGCACTGCAACAGCGTTCGGACAGATTCGCGCGGTGGCTCATCGCCCAGGGAACCGGCACCGAAGATGTCATCGCTCTGCGAATGTCTACCTCTGTCGAGTTCATCGTGGCGATGCTCGGAGTACTCAAATCGGGCGCGGCATACATGCCGATCGATCCTGCGCTCCCCGAGGAGCGCATCGAGTATCTGCTGGCCGATGCCCGGCCACGGATGGTGTTGGACGCGAAAGAGTTCCGGGCCGTCGAGTCGCAGTCTGTCGAGCTCGCCGATACCCCGGTGTCCGACGCCGACCGGCTACGTCCACTGCTGCCTGAGAACCTGGCCTATGTGATCTACACTTCGGGGTCCACCGGGCGGCCCAAGGGAGTCGCCGTCGCGCATGCCGCCATCGCCGAGCATGTGGTCTCCTTCACCGCCGAATGGGGCATGACCGCCGACGATCGGATGCTGCAGTCGACCTCGGTCAGCTTCGATGCCTCCTTGGCCGACATTCTGTGCACGCTGTCTTTGGGTGCTCAGCTCGTCATCCCGAAACCGAATCCGTTCTCCGATATCGGGTATGTGATCGACTTGGTTCGGCGCCGCGGTGTAACAGTGCTGCACATGGTGCCGTCGCTGCTCGGTTCGGTGATGTTGTTGCCAGAGGTTCGCGAGCTTCGCGGACTGCGGCACGTGCCCGTCGGCGGCGAGGCGCTTCCGGGCGAGGTGGCGGACAAGTTCGCGACCATGTTCGATGCGGAGCTGCGAAATCACTACGGGCCCACCGAGGCGGTGGTGTGTTCGACCTACATGCCAGTCGACGGCCCGCAGGGCAATTCGGTGGTGCCGATCGGAAGTCCAAACGGCAACGTGTACACCTATGTGCTGGACGAGGCGCTGACATTGGTGCCCGCGGGTGTGGTCGGCGAGCTGTATCTGGGCGGTGCCCAGCTCGCGCGCGGCTACCTCGGCCGTCCCACGCTCACCTCGGAGCGATTCGTGGCCGATCCGTTCGGATCCGGTGAGCGCCTGTATCGCACCGGGGATCTCGTGCGCCGCAATGCTTCCGGACAGATGGAATTTGTTGGACGCGCAGACGAACAGGTGAAGGTGCGGGGGTACCGCATCGAGCTCGGCGAAGTGGAGGCAGTCATCGGTGCCGATCCGCGGGTCGGGCACTGTGTAGTCACCGTCATCGAGGATGCTCAGGTGGGGCCGATGCTGGTCGCCTACGTGGTGCCCGCTGCTGGCGGCACTGCGGCTATCGATCTGGACGAATTGCGCACGCGCGCTAAGGAAACACTGCCCGGGTACATGGTGCCCAGCTCCCTTGTGATGATCCCCGAGATCCCGCTGACCACGAGCGGCAAGCTCGACAAGCGAGCGTTGCCCGCGCCGGATGCGCACGTGGAACGAACATTTCGTGCTCCGGCCACTCCCACGGAGCGTCGGATGTGTGCAATCTTTTCGCACCTGTTCGGGCGCGACACAGTCAGCACAGACGATTCATTCTTCGAATTGGGTGGGCACTCGCTGCTGGCCGCGCGCCTGGTGGCACAGATTCGTGCCCAGTTCGGCATCGAATTGACGGTCCGTGCGGTGTTCGACAACCCGACGCCTACGGGGCTGGCCGCGCAGCTTGTCTCGTATTTCCGTGAGGAATTCGAGATCGAGCTCGACGAGCTGGATCTCGATGAGTCCGACGAGATGGAGGCCGCCCCACAGGACGGTCGCCCGGATCTTGTCCAGGCCGTGCGCCCGGAGCGTCTGCCATTGTCGTCGTCTCAGCTGTCAGTCTGGTTTGAGTGCCAGATGGAGGGCGTCACCGATATCGCCAACATGTGGTTGGCATTGCGGTTCGACGGCCCGCTGCAGACATCGGCGTTGACCGCAGCGATCAACGATGTGGTCGCCCGGCACGAGAGCTTGCGTGCCAACTTTGCGATCCACGAGGGCGCGCCCTATCAGATCGTGCGGCCGGTGCGCGAGCTGTCGGTGCCGATCGTGCGCACCGAGCCGGAAGGCCTGGCGGACACCCTGGCCGAACTGCGCCACCATGTGTTCGGACTGGAATCGGAATCACTGATCCGCCCCACCATCGTCGAATTGAGTGCCGAGGACCACGTGCTGGCGCTGGTGGTGCATCACATCGTGGTGGACCATGCGTCGTTTACGGTGATCGTCGACGATCTCGTGGCCGCGTATCGCGCCCGTATCACGGGTGAGGCGCCGCAATGGGACCCGCAGCCAGTGCAGTACGCCGACTATGTCCTGTGGCAGCGCGACGCCTTCGGCTCCGACAGCGAGTTCGGACAGGCGGAAGTGAGCTTCTGGCGTGAACAGTTGGCCGGAGTGCCCGCCGAGATTGCGGTGGCGCATGATCGTGCCCGACCGCAGATCCTCGGAAAGCGCGGTGAGGTGGAGAGATTCACCGTCTCGCCCGAGCGCCGGCAGGCCTTGACCCGGATGGCCGAACGAAGCGGTGTCACCGAGTTCATGGTTTATCAGGCCGCATTGGCCACGATGCTGCATCGGCTCGGCGGCGGAGCCGACATCGTGATCGGCAGTCCGGTTGCGGCTCGGGTGCACCCGCATGTCGCAAAGCTTGTGGGACTGTTCGCGAACATGATCGCGCTACGGAACGACCTCTCCGGCGATCCAACATTGAGCGGGGTGCTGGAGCGAAGCCGCGATGCCACGCTTAACGCGCACGCACACCAGGAACTGCCCATTGAGAAACTGGTAGAGGCCATCAACCCCGCACGGTCTCTGTCCTGGAATCCCTTGTTCCAGATCATGGTCAACTTCCGTGGCGCGGATTGGGGGACGCAGGCGCGGGACCTGACAGGTTCAGGCGGAACGTCGATGGTCCCGCTGCCCATGGAAGTTGACGTTTCATTCCTGGACCTGAACTTTGCCCTGCACGTCACCCCCGAGGGCGGCCTCGACGTTTCGGTGGTGGCGAACGCCGATCTGTACGACGCGGAGACGACGGGGCTGATCGCGCGGGCGCTCGATACGGCATTCGACGCGTTCGTCTCCGATCAGGACACCCGGATTTCCGAGATTGCACTGCTGCCGGACGATGCCATGGAACGACTGCTTGCGCCGGCCTCCGCCGCAATCGAACGTGAGATGCGACCGCTGGGGAAGGGATCCGAGGAGACCACACGCACACTCATCGCCATCCTCGAGGAACTGCTGGAGATCACCGACGTGGACCCCGACGACAACTTCTTCGCACTCGGCGGCGACAGCGTCATCTCCATCCAATGGTCTACGCGCGCAGCCGAACGCGGGCTGGCGATGACTCCGCAGATGGTGTTCGAATGCGCGACCATCACGCAATTGGCGGCCGCCGTTGACTCCGCCGACCCGGCTGTGGCTGACGCGGATTCGGCTGCCGAAACCCCGGCAGCACCGAGTGCACCGATGAGCGCCTCCGGCCTGAGCGCCGAAGCGCTCGCCGATCTCGCGGCCTCGTGGCAGGCACAGTCATGACGGGAACGCAGCAGCCGCAGATCGAGGACGTGCTGGCGCTGAGCCCATTGCAGGAAGGTTTCTTTGCGCTGTCCCAGCTCGCCGACGAGAGCGTTGACCTGTACAGCATGCAGTTCGTCGCCGACATCGAAGGCGGCCTCGATACCGATCTGCTGCACCGCAGCGCACAGGCGATGCTGACCCGGCATCCCAACCTGCGCGCCGCCTTCTGGGACCGTGGACTGCCCAAGCCCGTGCAGATCGTGCCCACGCACGCGGACATCCCGTGGGAGGAACGTGCCGCGCGACCAACCGAATTCGATGAGATCGCACTGAGTGAGCGCCGCCGCCCGTTCGACCTGGGCAAGGGGCCGGCCATCCGCATCGTGCTGCTGAGTGTTCCGGGGGAATCGCGGTACCGGATGGTCGTCACCACCCACCACATCCTGATGGATGGCTGGGCGATTGCGATCTTCTTCAGCGAGATGCTCGCCGCCTATCAGGCGGGCGGTTCGGCCGACGGATTACCGACGGTGCGTCCGTATCGCGATTACATCGCGTGGCTCAATGCGCAAGACACCACAGCCGCAACCGAGCGGTGGACGCGCTACCTGAGCACCGTATCGGGGCCGTTGATGCTGGCCGAGGGTGTCGTCGCCGCACATGACAGCGTGCCCGAGAAGACGCAATTCCTTTTGACACCAGCGGAAACCGCGCGGCTGCGGCAATGGGCGGGCGCAAACGGACTCACCCTGAACACCGTGACGGCCTTCGCGTGGGCGCTTGTGCTCGGCAGGCTTACCGATCGCACCGATGTCGTTTTCGGCACCATCGTGTCGGGACGTCCCAAGGAACTGCCCGATGTCGAGCGGATGGTCGGCCTCTTCATCAACTCGGTGCCGATGGTGCATCACATCGACTACGCGACCTCGGTGATCGAGCAATGCGCGCAGCTGCAACGCGAATCGGCGGCCATGCGTGACATCGGGTATCTGAGTCTGTCGGCGCTGCAACGGGCCGAAGGCAGTGCCGCGTTGTTCGACACCTTGTTCGTCTTCGAGAACGCCCCTATCGGCGACACCACCCAAGATATCCAGATGCCGGACGGAGCACGCTTCCGTCCGGTCGAGATGGAAAGCCTGGCCCATTACCCGGTGACCGTGGTGTCGCACATGCACGGTGACTCGCTGCTGGTACTCATCGAGGCCATTCCCGAAGCACTGCCGCACTTTTCGGGTGCTGATATCGGCGATCGGCTGGTGTCGGTGCTGCGTCAGCTCCCGGAGATCGGCGACCGGACACCCGATGCGCTCGATGTCCTGACCGCGCGCGAGCGTGCCGAAATCACCGTCACCGCCTCGGCGGCTGATCAATCAGCGGCATCGGTATGGGAGCTGTTCGCGTGCCAGGCGGCCCAGAACCCGGAGGCGGTCGCACTCACCGCAGGCGCCGACGAGCAGCACACCTATGCGGACTTGCATGACGCTGCCCGTCGTCTGAGTGTCGAACTGGCCGAACACGGCGTGGGCCCGGAGGCCTCAGTGGCACTGGTTCTTCCGCGCTCCACGGATTCAATTGTCGCCATTCTCGCGGTGCTGGCCGCGGGGGCAGCCTATGTCCCGATTGATATCGGATTGCCATCCGCGCGTATCGAATCGATTCTGCGCCAATCCGATCCGAAGCTTATTGTCACCGTCGCCGAGTGCCGCGCCGTTGCCGGAGAGCAATACCCCACGCTGGTGCTCGACGAGTCGGCGGTCGCGCAGCGGATTACGAGCCGGCCCGTCCTAGCCCCCAGTGTGTCCAGGCATCCCGAGCACAGCGCCTACCTGATCTTCACCTCCGGATCGACGGGGGAGCCCAAGGGTGTCATCGGCACCAACGGTGCGCTAATGAGCTACTTCGCCGATCATCGCGACCGCGTGTACCGGCCCGCGACAGCGCGATTGGGGCGCAAACTCCGCATTGCCCACGCGTGGTCGTTGAGTTTCGACGCCTCATGGCAGCCGATGATCGGCCTACTGGACGGTCACACGGTGCACCTGTTCGACGCCGAGGCAATGCGGGACGCGCGTCGACTGGTGCACGGCATGGCCGAGCACGGTATCGACATGATCGACACCACACCGTCGATGTTGGCGCAGTTGTCCTCGGCGGGCCTGCTGGATCGAGAGCTGGCGGTGCTGGCGCTCGGCGGCGAGGCCATCGAGACCGCGCTGTGGGATCGGCTGAGATCCCTGACCGGGACTGCGGTCTACAACTGCTACGGCCCCACCGAGACGACGGTGGAAGCCGTGGTGGCGACGGTCAAGGACTATCCGACGCCCACCATCGGCACCTCCAATCAGGGTATGGCCGGGTACGTCCTGGATTCGCGGCTGCGGCCGGTGCCGGACGGCGCCGTAGGCGAGCTGTACCTCGCGGGTGCCCAGCTTGCGCGGGGTTATGCCGGAAAGCCCGGAGTAACGGCGGCTGCCTTCGTGGCGGATCCGCAGCGCCCCGGTCTGCGGATGTACCGGACAGGCGATTTGGTGCGTCGACTGCAGCACGGTGGATTCGCGTATCTGGGCCGTGCGGACTCGCAGGTGAAGATTCGTGGTTACCGCGTCGAGGTCGGCGAAATCGAGTCAGCGCTGCGTGTGCAACCGGGTGTGCAGACCGCCGCGGTGACGGTGGTGCGCCGCGCCGGCGGCGCGACGCTCGTGGGTTTCGTTGTCTCCCAACAGAACGAGGCCCAAAAGGATAGAACACAGTTCGATTCGGCTCGTGCCTTGCTGCGACTTGCGGACAGGTTGCCGTCCTACATGATGCCAGCGCGTCTGGTGGAGCTGCCACGGTTGCCGGTCACGGTGAACGGCAAGCTGGACGGGGACGTGTTGGAGCGGCTCGCGTTGGACGCGCTGACCGGGGGCACTGCCGAAGGCGAAGCGGCACAGCCGGTCAGCACCACCGAATGCGCGTTGTGTGAGTGCTGCGCCGAGCTTTTCGATGGCACTTCGCCGGGAATCGACGAAGACTTCTTCGCGCTCGGGGTGGACAGCATCGTCGCGATCTCGTTGGTCAACAAGGCGCGCAAGCGTGACCTGACAATCACCCCGCGGATGGTGCTGGCGGCACCGACCATCCGCCAGCTCGCAGCCCTTATCGACGACAGAGCTAGTCGCTCCGAAGACCTGAATTCCCTTGCTGGAGAAGCCGACTACGGTGAGGTCCCGCCGCTGCCGGTGGTGTCGTGGATGTACGACAGCGAAACCTACCGTCGGCTCTCGTTGTCAGTGCTTGTGCGCTTGCCCGAGGGTGTCGAACGCCCGCTGATCGAGCAGATGCTTCAGCTGTTGTTGGACGGGTTCGACATGTTGCGGGCCACACTGGTGGACACCCCGAACGGTCCCCGAGTCGTCACCCGCGAACCGGGTGTGGTGCGCGCCGAAAGCGTGCTCAGCCGAGTGGAATTGCCCGCAGATGAGGCCGAGCACGCGGCGATCACCGCGGCTGCTCGTGACTCCTTCGATGCACTGGATCCGCGGTCGGGCGCAATGCTGCGGGCAACCTGGCTGGCGGGCGGCGCCTCGGATGATGCACTGCTGCTGACCGTCCACCATCTGGCGATGGATGTGGTGTCCTGGCATATCGTGCTCGGCTACCTCGCCGACGCCTGGGCTGTGGTGGAAGCCGGCGGAACTCCCAAGGCACCCATGGAATTCACTTCCTATCGGCAGTGGGGTCAGCTGATGCAGCAGCGGGCCTCGAGTCGGGACGTGTTGGGTCAGCGGGACTATTGGGCCGCGCAGGTATCCGGCGCCGATCCGGAGCTGGGCTCTCGGCACGCCGACCCGGACCGCGACACCTGGGGGACCTTGCAGACCACGGCGGTGCCGACCCCGGTCGATACGACCGCGCACCTACTGGCCTCGTTGAACAAACCCGAAGGTGTGTACGGATTCTTGTTGGCGGCGCTGGCGGTGACGGTGGCCAGTTGGCGGGTACAGCGGGGACAGGATCCGGCTGCAGGCACCGTGGTGTCCCTGGAGGGACACGGCAGGGCGGACGCTGAGCTCGACACCGATACCAGCGGCACCGTCGGCTGGTTCACCACCGTCTATCCGGTGCGGGTCGGAGCTGGTGAGACGGCGATAGACATCGACCGAGTGGAAGGCGACAGCGAGGTTGCCCGGCGGTTGTTGACCGGGGTGACCGAGCATCTCGGCGAAATTCCTCATCAGGGGCTGGATTACGGACTGCTGCGCTATGGCGAGCGTTGCGACGAGCTGGCGTCCGCGCGGGATCCCCAGATCCAGTTCAACTATGTGGGCCGGATGGATATCAGTGGTATCGATGATCAGCCGTGGTCACTGATCACCGATGTGCGCAGCCTCGCTGTGCCGCCGGATTCCGAACCCGATCTGCCGCTGCGTTTCGCGATCAACATCGGCGCGGCGGTCATGACGACCCCCGATGGCCCGCAGCTCATCACCAATTGGCAGTTGAGCTCTGCACTGTTCACACCCTCCGACGCCGATGCGCTGGCGCGGCTGTGGGAACGAAGTGTCACCGCGCTGGCCGCGGCACTCGACGGATAGCTAGAGGAAGACATTACGGATGGATGCAATCAGCAGGGACGAAATCAAGGCGTCAGTCGCCGACCTCATCGGGCTTACCCCGCAGGAGATCTCGGACGGTGACGACCTCATCACGCTGGGGCTCGACTCCATCAGGATGATGACGCTGGCCGGCGGGTGGCGAAAGCGCGGTAGCGGCATCACCTTTGCGCAGCTCGCCGCGGAGCCGTCTGTCGATTCCTGGTACTCGCTGCTCGGCAGCGGCACCGACTCGGTTGTCGACAGCGGGGACGAGAGTGCCTCCAACGCAACGGATATTGCGGACCACGCGGCGGAGGCTCCGTACCCGCTGGCCACCATGCAGCATGCCTATTGGATCGGGCGTTCGGAGGATCAGGAGCTCGGCGGAGTCGCTGCGCATCTGTACGTCGAGTTCGACGGTGGAGCAATCGACCCCGACAGGCTACGGCGCGCGGTCGATCAGCTGGTGGGCGCACATCCGATGCTGCGCACCAAGTTTCTGCCCGACGGCACCCAGCAGACACTGACGGCGCCGGGCCGCGACGTGTTCAGCGTGGTGGATCTGCGTGGTCGTTCGGCGGCGGAGATCGAGACGGCGCTGACCGATCTACGCGAAGTCAAGACGCATCAACGTCTCGCCATCGAGGATGGCCAGGTGCTCGATGTCACGCTGACCCTGCGCGACGAGCAGAGCAGCCGGCTGCATCTGGATGTCGACATGCTCGCCGGCGACGCGATGAGCTACCGCATCCTGGTCTCGGATCTGGCGGCGCTGTATCACGGTGCCGCGCAACCGGAGCCGCAGTACACCTACCGGCAGTACCGCACGGAGGAAATCGCCCAGGCCGCGAAAGATGGGTCGGCGCGGGAGCGCGACAAGCAATGGTGGCAGGAACGCCTCGACGACCTGCCGGGAGCGCCGGAACTGCCCGTCGTCCCGGTCAGCGAGCGCACAGATCCGCACCGTACGGTCCGGTACAACTACTGGCTAGAGCCACAGGCCAAGGCGCAGCTGCTCGCTACCGCTCACCAGCGCGGCATCACTCCCGCGATGGCGATGGCCGCCGTCTTCGCGGAGACCATCGGCGGTTGGTCGGCACAGAGCCGATTCCTGTTGAATGTTCCGCTGTTTCACCGTGAATCGGTGCATCCCGATATCGACCGAGTGATTGGTGATTTCACCTCGTCGATCATGCTCGACGTTGATCTCACCCACGACATGTCGGTGGCAGACAGGGCACGGGCGTTGCAGCGCAACATGTATGAGAGTGGGGCGCACTCGGCATATCCGGGGCTCAACGTGCTGCGCGATCTGGGCCGGCATCGCGGCGAACCGGTATTGGCGCCGATCGTGTACACGAGTGCGCTAAATCTGGGGGAGTTGTTTGCCGACTCGGTGATGCAGACCTTCGGCGAACCGGTGTGGATCATTTCGCAGGGTCCCCAGGTGCTGTTGGACGCCCAGGTCACCGAGGTGCGCGGTGGACTCCTGTTGAACTGGGATGTGCGCGAATCGGCCTTCCCGCAGGGCATGGTCGAGGCAATGTTCACCCGGTACACGGACGCGGTGGCCGCGTTGTGCACGGGCGATGCCGGTTGGAATGCCGAGGCCGCGGTGCGGCTTCCGGCGGATCAGGCGAAGGTGCGCGGGGTCGTCAACGCGACGGACGGACGGGTCACGGGCCGTCGTCTGCATGAGGGTTTCTTCGACATCGCGAACACCCACCGCGGTGCGCCCGCAGTGCTATGGGGCTTCGGCGACGGCTCAGGCGGTGAGGATGGCGTGTGGACCTATGGCGAGCTCGCCGCCCAGGCTCTGGCGGTGGCCGGGGCATTGCGAGCCCACGGAGTGCGCCCGGGCGATTCGGTTGCCGTGCAGCTGCCGAAGGGGCGCGACCAAATTCTCGCCGTGCTAGGCGTGCTGGCCGCCGGTGGCGTCTACGTGCCCATTGGGTTCGATCAGCCGGCCCAGCGCCGCGCCACGATTCTCGAAACCGGTGGAATCACCATGGCTCTCACCACCGATGGATCCGACATGCCTGTCGACCATCTGCCGATCGACACCGCCCGCAGGCACCCGGAACCGCTCGCGGCACCGGTGCTGCCCGATGCCGCGCAGATCGCGTACGTTCTCTTCACCTCCGGATCCACCGGTACCCCCAAGGGCGTCGACGTCTCGCACGCCGCCGCCATGAACACCATCGACGCGCTGAACGACGAGTTCGAGGTGGTGTCTTCCGACCGTGCGCTCGGGTTGTCCGCGCTGGAGTTCGACCTGTCGGTGTACGACATCTTCGGCATGTTTTCGGTGGGCGCCGCGGTGGTCGCCGTGGACACCGCTCAGCGCGGCGAGGCCACCACCTGGGTGGAACTCCTACGGCGTCATCGGGTTTCGATCATCAACTGTGTGCCCGGCCTGCTCGACATGATCTTGGAGATCGGTGGGAGCGAACTGGGAGATTCCCTGCGTGCCGTCATCCTCGGGGGTGATTGGGTGAGTTCGGATTTGGCCCGCAGGCTTGCCGCACAGGTCCCGGGCTGCCGCTTCACGGGTCTCGGCGGGGCGACCGAGGCCGCCATCCACAGCACGCTCTGCGAAGTGGTTGGCGATCCGCCCGAGCATTGGGCCACAGTTCCTTTCGGCGTGCCGATGCGCAATGTGCGGTGCCGCGTCGTTTCCGCGGCGGGTCGTGATTGCCTGGACTGGGTGCCGGGGGAGCTGTGGATCGGCGGTGCCGGTGTGGCCTCCGGATACCGCAACGACCCCGAACGCACCGCGGAACGCTTCGTCGAGCACGACGGGCTGCGTTGGTATCGCACGGGTGACATGGCGAGGTACTGGCCGGATGGGACGGTGGAATTCCTAGGCCGCGCCGACCATCAGGTCAAGATCCGCGGGTACCGCGTTGAGCTGGGCGAGGTGGAGAGCGCGCTGCGGCTGGTGCCGGGGGTGCGCCATGCGGTTGCCGCCATCGTCGGTGGCGATGTACCGAATTTGGTTGCTGCGGTTGCGGGTTCGATGGATCAGTCGGTGGATTTCTTCGCGCTCCTGGGTGAGCTGGTCCCGAGCTACATGATCCCGACCCGTGTCGAGCTCCTCGATCAGGTGCCGCTGACGTCCAACGGAAAGGTCGACCGACGAGCGGTCGCCGCGCTGTTGGAGCAGGTGAGCACCGGGAGCGTCGACTCCGCGCCGAGGCACGATCTCGACGCGGCCCTGGCCGATCTGGCGTCGGGTGTGCTCGGCGTGGAATCCATTGGGGTGCACGACGATTTCTTCGCGCAGGGCGGTGACTCGGTACTGGCGACGACGGTGATCGCCCGGGTGCGTGACTGGCTCGAGGTCGATCACGCACTCGTCGGTGACTTCTTCGCGACCCGCACTATCGCCGGTTTGGCCGACAGACTGCAGAAGCGCGAGGCCGAGCGGGGGACGCCGGATCGTCTGGCCGTCATTGCGGGGCACTATCTGGAGATCGCGGCGATGACCGACGAGGAGATCCTCGCCGGCACCAGCTAGCGGTGCATCAGGCGGGTGCCGGCGTACCCAGCACCATGCTGCCGACGCTGCACTCCTGCAGCTCGGGGAGTGCAGCGGCGGCAGTGAACGCCGCGGTGTCACCGAATCCCTGGGCGCAGGCACCCAGACCCATGGCCGTGGCGGCCAGATAGATGGTCTGCATGAGCACCCCCACGTGCTTGAGGATGGCCGAGTAGGCGACCTGCTCGTAGGTCCACATCACCCGACCCGCGCGGGCCGCCATCACCAGCAGCACCTGAGGTTCGGCGCCGCCCTCCAGCGTTGCCGATGTGGTCTTCAGAAGCTGCTTCACGGCGGTGGAGTCCGCCTCGGCGACGGGCCGCAGCACATGCTCAAAGGAGTCGTAGTGGTACATGCCGGACGCGAGCCCGGCGACATTGCGCACTACCGGGTACAACTCGAGCTCGTACACGCTGCCACCCGATGGATAGGGGCGGGATACGAGTTCCTCGCCATCGCTTTCCGATCGCGTGCTTCGGGTGCGGGCCGTGCGATAGAGGAGCTCGGAAAGCTGTTGGACAGTAATAGGATTGGCTTCATCGAATGCACGCACAGAGATCCGGTCCTCGATAACCGCGGTCAGGGTCGGGTCCCCGGCGCGAAGCGCCGCCAAGTCCGGCGCGGGCAACGCGACGGGGTTGCCCGGGTAGTCGGGTCTACGCGCCGCGGGCTGCGGGAACTTGCCCTTGGCCCACTTCGTCGGTCCGAAGCGGTCCCAGGTGATGGTGCGCTCACCCAGGGTGCTGCGCCGGTGGAACCACAGATCCGGTGCGCTCCAGCTGATGGAGGTGAACTCGTGGCTTTCGTCATCGGTGCTGGCGACGAGGAATCCCGCCCAGCGCAGATCCGCCAGGAAGCGCGCCGCGACATCGCCGGGCAGGCCGGTGGTGGCATCGGAGCGTCCGGGCCCATCGAGAAGCGGGAGCAGGCGCAGATCCTGGATGCGGATATCGCACCAGCTCAGCGGGTTTTCAAGCACATACCCACGTGGATCACGGTGCAGCACTGAGAACTTCGAAAGGTGGGCGGTGGACGGCACGGCGGTGGTGGGTCGGGGACTGGGCACTCCGAAGCACTCGATGGCGTAGAGGTCATGCTTATCGTCGCGGACCGTCACCGACAGCCAGCCGCCCTCGAGCAGTCGTGTGACGAGGGTCTCGGTGTCCTCGCCGGCGGCGTCGCCGCTGAGTTCGGCGAGTGTCGCGGGGCCGGTGTTGAGCGTCTTGAGCACGCGCCGCTGCTGACCGGTGAGCCCGGTGAGCTTCTCGTTGCGCGGCGGGTTCAGGAGGATCCCGCCCGCCGCCGTGACGAGGCACGTTGCGCCCTCGCGCAGGGCGAACCGGGTCCCGGCAGGATAGGTGAGAGGGGACAACGGGAGCCTTCCGGAAGATGTGGCAACGCGGACGAACAGCGTTCGTGCCCATGATAAGGAACCCCGGTAAGGTACCCCTAACCTGGGTTCGCATTTGCTGGAGGGTCGGGTTGCTGACAACGGACTCAGCGCGTGAGATTCCCGCACAGTGGGCGCGATGTGCGGTCCGACGAACGAGCATCCGCGTGCACCTTGGGGAATGTGCTGGCTGAAGCGGAAAGTGCCCAGTACGCTCAACTTCCAGTGACGACGCGTACCGACGAGGAGTATTCGATGACGTTCGCCGATTACCAGCTCCAGTTCTATGCGGCGGGTGCGCTCGGAAAGGTGTCTACCCTTCCATTCACCTTTGCCGAGCTGGAGAGCCGTGCCGAACAGGCGCTGGGTGAGGGGATCTTCGGCTACGTGCGCGGCGGCGCCGGGGATGAACACACTCAAGACGTGAACGCCACCGCGCTGCGCCGCTACGGGCTGGTGCCGCGGATGTTGCGGGACCGCACTGCCCGGGACATGTCGACGTCGTTCCTGGGGCGTCAGTTCCCCAGCCCGGCGTTCATCTGCCCGGTCGGCGTGCTGGGCGCGGTCCGCGATCGCGGCGATTTGTTGACCGCGACCGCCGCCCGGGAGCTCGACCTGCCCGCCATGTATTCGACACTTTCGGCGGCCACCCTGGAGGAGGTCGCGGCAGAGCGTGGTGATTCGTACGGGGTCTTTCAGTTGTACCCGTCATCGGATCAAGAGCTGACCGACAACTTCGTCCGGCGTGCCGAGGCGGCGGGATTCGACGCACTCGCGGTGACCCTCGACACCGGCATGCTGGGCTGGCGTCCCCGCGATCTGAAACACGGTTATCTGCCGATGTTGCACGGGCACTGTCTTGCGAACTACACCTCCGATCCGCGTTTCCTGGAGATCGCCGGGGTGCGTTCGGCCGCGGAGCTGGCGCCGATGCATGCGGGTCTGGTGTGGGCGTCGTTGTTCAGCAACCCGGGGCTGACATGGGCGGATATCGAGCACTACCGCGAGCTGACAAAGCTGCCGATCATCCTCAAGGGCATCTGCGATGTCGGCGACGTACGGGAGGCCGTCGATCGCGGCGTCGACGCCATCGCCTACTCCAATCACGGTGGGCGACAAGCAAATGGAGGAATTCCCGCCATCGATGGTCTGGCCGCGGCCGTCGAAGCGGCCGGGTCGGTTCCGGTGACATTCGACTCCGGGGTCCGCGATGGCGTCGACATTCTGCGGGCCGTTGCGTTGGGCGCCAGCATGGTGGGGATCGCGCGCCCGTATGTATACGGGCTGGCGCTGGACGGCACCAACGGAGTCAAGCACGTCTTCCAGTCGCTGCTCGCCGAGGCCGATCTGACGATGGCGGTCAATTGCTATCTGTCACTTGACGAGTTGTCAGTGCAGCGGGTGTCATGACCCAGCAGTGGCCCCAAGGGCCCACTCTGTACCCGGACACGACGCCCCGACCGAGTCGCTGGCCGGCCGTGGCGATCGTCCTGGCTGGCGTGGTCACCGTGATGGCGTTGTGTGCGTGCGGGTTCCTGGTGTGGAAGCTTGCGGCGCAGCGGGACGCGGCCCAGACCTCGGCGCAGTGGCACACCGAATTCGAGCAGGATCGCGACGCGCGTGCGACGGGCGGTCAGGCGCACGAGGCGGCCAAGGCCTTCGCCGGGCTGATGATCAACCTGGACTACGTGGATTTCGACCGAAATGTCGCTGCCACGCTGGAGAATTCGACAGGCGAATTCAAGGACACCTATGCGAAGAGCACTGACCAACTGCGTCGGACGATTGTCGACAACAAGGCGAAGGCCCATGGCATCGTCGTCGACTCCGCCATTGCGTCTGAATCTGCGAACAAGGTGACTGTGCTGCTCTTCATCGATCAGAGCGTGAGCAACACCGCGGTGCCGGACGGGCGGATGGACAGAAGTCGGGTGAGCATCACCATGGAGAAGGTCGGCGACCGCTGGCTGGCGAGCAAGGTCGAGATCCTATGACCGGACAGTCGCCGAATCGAACGGGTCAGGCGCGAATCATCGTGGCCAGCATATTGATTGGTGCTGCCATCGTCGTGTTGTGTGCGTGTGGATTCCTGGGTTGGAAGCTGCTCCACGAGGGTCCCATCGTGGATGCAAAGCTCGAGAAGGCCGCTCAGGAACATGCCGACGTCGAACGCGATCGTCGGATGGACGAGTTGCGCGTGCAGGCGCGCGGAACCGCCGAGTCGGTGGCCGTCATGTTGACGTCAATCGATTCGAGCACTATCGATGACGGCCTTGCCAAGGTTCTGGACGCCTCCACCGGCGATCTCAAGAAGGAGTTCACGCAGGCCAGCATCCAGCTGCGTCAACTGCTGGTCGACAACCATGCCGTCGCGAGCGGCAAGGTCATCACTTCCGCCGTGCAGTTCAGCAGTCTCGACAAGCCGGAGAAGGTGGTAGTCCTGCTCGCGGTGGATCAGTCCATTACCAACGACCAGGTGCGGGCTCCGCGCGTGGACAAGGTCCGGTTCAAGATGACCATGGAACTGGTCGAGGGCCGGTGGCTCGCGAGCAAGCTGCAATACGTCTAGGGACTAGCCCCCGAAGCGAGGGCCACGCCGTCGCAGATACCGCTCGAACTCGGCAGCCAAGGCGTCCCCGTCGATCTTGCTGAGAATCTCTGTCGTATCCACCTCGGCGTCGCCGCGCTCCTCAAGCGACTGCACGTACTCGGCGATCTCTTCATCCTCTGTGGTCATTTCGGTGACCGCCTGCTCCCACTCCTCGGCCTGCTCGGGCAGGTCCCCGAGCGGTACCTCGACGTCGAGCACGTCCTCGACACGTTGCAGCAGCGCCACCGTCGCCTTCGGATTGGGCGGCTGTGACACGTAGTGCGGCACGGCCGCCCAGAACGCGACGGCGGGAATGCCCGCGTTCACGCAGGCATCCTGGAACACCCCGGAGATTCCGGTGGGGCCCTCATACCGGGTCTCTTCTAGGCCGAAGAACTTGGCGGCTTCGGGGGAATAGGCGGTCCCGCTCACCGGCACCGGCCGGGTGTGCGGGGTGTCGGCCAACAGCGCGCCCAGGATCACCACGGTCGATACCTCGAGGCGGTCCGCAATGGCTAGCAAGCGGTTGCAGAAGGTGCGCCAGCGCATGTTCGGTTCGGCACCGTGCATTAGGACCACATCGCGCTGCGAGCCGGGCGGCGAGCAGTAGGAGATGTGCATGCCCGGCCACTCGAGCTCGCGGGTTACGCCCTCCACCAAGCGGACGATGGGACGATTGACCTGGTAGTCGTAGTAATCCTCGTCGTCGATGCTCATCAGCGGGGTAGCCTGCCAGATGGTGTCCAGGTGCTCCAGCGCGGCACTGGCGGCATCGCCGGCGTCATTCCAGCCCTCGAAAGCGGCAACCACCACTGGGTCGCGCAGCACGGGTAGCCCGTTCTGGGGGATATCCGACAGGGTCACGGTGTCAGCGTAAGCCCCGCGTGACGGGGACGAGCCGCGGCTGGCGGAGAATGGATTGGATAGCCGGGTCACAGTGTTGACATGACCGGTTGATATGACCGCCCTGGTAAACCGCACGACACCCCGCAGGACGAACTGGGCGTTCGCAACGTTTAGTCGTTCGCACGACTGTTGGGTGACGACGTAGACTCCATCTGGTCGAGAGGCGTTGCAACGGTTCCGGATCACAACCCGTGACCGCCACGCTCGGCAGAGTTAAGGACGCCTTCCGCTCTGGAAGGAATGCGCGTGAACGCCCTTGAGCCAAAAGTCGGCGAGCCGAATATCCGGCCCGACTGCACGGACCCGCTGACAACTGCTCTCGAACAGCGGATCCTGGTGATCGACGGTGCGATGGGTACGGCGATCCAGCGCGATCGGCCCGACGAGGCCGGATACCGCGGCGTACGGTTCGCCGACTGGCCGAGCGACCTCATCGGCAACAACGATCTGCTGACTTTGACGCAGCCGCACATCATCGAGGGCATCCACCGTGAGTACCTTGAGGCAGGCGCGGACATCCTCGAGACCAACACGTTCAACGCGAACGCGGTGTCGCTCTCCGACTACGGTATGGAAAAGCTGAGCTACGAGCTGAACTATGCCGGTGCCGCGCTGGCGCGGGCGGCTGCCGACGAGTACAGCACCCCTGCGAAGCCCCGTTATGTCGCTGGGGCGCTGGGGCCGACCACCCGGACCGCGTCGATTTCGCCTGACGTCAACGATCCCGGAGCCCGCAACGTCTCCTACGACCAGCTGGTCGCCGCCTACCTCGAAGCGGCCGACGGCCTGGTCGACGGCGGTGCCGACATCATCCTCGTGGAGACCATCTTCGACTCGCTGAACGCCAAGGCGGCGGTGTTCGCCGTAGAGACGCTGTTTGAGCAGCGCGGGCGGCGTTGGCCGATCATCATCTCGGGCACTATCACCGACGCGTCGGGGCGGACGTTGTCCGGCCAGGTCACCGAGGCATTCTGGAACGCGATCCGGCACGCCAAGCCCGTCGCGGTGGGCCTTAACTGTGCCCTGGGGGCCCCGGAGATGCGGCCCTATATCGCCGAGATGTCGCGCCTTGCCGACACCTTCGTCTCTTGCTATCCGAACGCAGGTCTGCCCAACGCCTTCGGCGAGTACGACGAGTCCCCTGAGCACCAAGCCGGCTACCTTGCCGAGTTCGCCGAGGCTGGCCTGGTCAATCTGGTTGGAGGGTGCTGCGGGACCGCGCCTGCGCATATCGCGGAGATCGCCAAGGTTGTCGAGGGTGTGAAGCCAAGGGATGTACCGAGCATCGACATCGCGACTCGCCTGTCCGGCCTGGAGCCCCTCAACATCACCGAAGACTCGCTGTTCGTGAACATCGGTGAGCGCACCAACATCACCGGTTCGGCCCGGTTCCGCAACCTGATCAAGGCCGAGGACTACGACACCGCGATCTCAGTGGCGCTGCAGCAGGTCGAGGTCGGTGCGCAGGTCATCGACATCAACATGGACGAGGGCATGATCGACGGTGTCGCCGCGATGGACCGGTTCACCAAGCTGATCGCGGCCGAACCGGACATCAGCCGTGTTCCAGTGATGATCGACTCCTCCAAGTTCGAGGTCATCGAGGCCGGCTTGAAGAACGTGCAGGGCAAGCCGATCGTCAACTCGATCTCCATGAAGGAGGGCGAGGAGAAGTTCATCCGCGAAGCACGGCTTTGCCGCAAGTACGGTGCCGCCGTAGTGGTGATGGCCTTCGATGAGAAGGGCCAGGCCGACAATCTGGAACGGCGCAAGGAGATCTGCGGACGCGCCTACCGGATTTTGACCGAAGAGGTCGGCTTCCCGGCCGAGGACATCATCTTCGACCCCAACTGCTTCGCGCTGGCGACAGGTATCGAGGAGCATGCGACGTACGGGATCGACTTCATCGAGGCCTGTGCCTGGATCAAGGAGAACCTGCCGGGGGTGCATATCTCCGGCGGTATCTCGAACGTGTCGTTCTCGTTCCGCGGCAACAACCCCGTCCGCGAGGCGATTCACGCTGTGTTCCTGTTCCACGCCATCAAGGCCGGCCTGGATATGGGCATCGTCAACGCCGGTGCGCTGGTGCCGTATGACTCGATCGCCCCAGACCTGCGAGAAAGGATCGAGGACGTCGTCCTGAACCGTCGCGCGGACGCGGCCGAACGGCTCCTGGAGATCGCCGAACGGTTCAACAGCTCGGGCGACAAGGCCGAGGACCCGGTCGCGGCCCAATGGCGCAGTCTTCCTGTGCGCGAACGGATTACGCACGCCCTGGTCAAGGGAATCGATGCCCATGTCGACGCTGACACCGAGGAATTGCGCGCCGAGATCGCCGAGGCGGGCGGCCGTCCGATCGAGGTGATCGAAGGTCCACTGATGGACGGTATGAACGTCGTCGGTGACCTCTTCGGCGCCGGCAAGATGTTCCTGCCTCAGGTGGTGAAGTCGGCGCGGGTCATGAAGAAGGCCGTCGCGTACCTGCTGCCGTTCATCGAGAAAGAAAAGGAAGAGTACGCGGCCGCCGCCGGGGCGAGCGAAGCGACGGGGGATGTCCGAGCCTCGAAGGACACCAACGGCACCATCATCATGGCGACGGTGAAGGGCGACGTCCACGACATCGGCAAGAACATCGTCGGGGTTGTCCTGCAGTGCAACAACTTCGAAGTGATCGACCTCGGTGTGATGGTGCCCGCCCAGAAGATCCTGGACGCGGCGAAGGAGCACGACGCCGACATCATCGGGCTGTCCGGCCTGATCACCCCGTCGCTGGACGAGATGGCCAACTTCGCCGTCGAGATGGAACGCGAAGGTCTGGAGATCCCACTGCTGATAGGTGGCGCGACCACTTCGCGCGCCCACACAGCGGTGAAGATTTCGCCGCGTCGCAAGGGCCCGGTGGTCTGGGTCAAGGACGCGTCCCGCTCGGTGCCGGTCGCCGCCGCACTCCTCGACGACAAGCAGCGGCCAGGACTACTGGAGGCCACCGAGAAGGACTACGCGTCGCTTCGCGAACGGCATGCGCAGAGGAACGAGCGGCCGACGCTGACGCTGGAGAAGGCCCGAGCCAACCGGACACCGGTCGAGTGGGACGGATACACGCCGCCGGTACCCGTCGTGGGGATTGGGGTCCGAGAGTTCCTTAATTACGACCTCGCCGAGTTGCGGGAGTACATCGACTGGCAGCCGTTCTTCAACGCCTGGGAGATGAAAGGTCGTTTTCCCGACATCCTCAACAACCCGGCGACCGGTGAGGCCGCGCGCAAGCTGTATGACGACGCCCAGGAGATGCTTGACACCCTGATCAAGGAGAAATGGCTGACGGCCAACGGGGTGATCGGCTTCTTCCCCGCGAATGCGGTCGGCTCGAATATGGAAGACATCGAGGTCTACACCGACGACTCCCGCACCGAGGTGCTCAGCACGTTGCACAACGTGCGCCAGCAGGGCGAGCACCGCGAGGGCATCCCGAACCGGTCGCTGGGCGACTACATCGCGCCCAAGGACACTGGCCTGGCCGACTACATCGGCGCCTTCGCGGTCACTTCGGGGCTCGGCAGCCAGGACAAGATCATGGAGTTCAAGGCGGATCTGGACGACTACAGCGCGATCCTGCTGGAGTCGGTCGCCGACCGACTGGCCGAGGCCTTCGCCGAGCGGATGCACCAGCGGGTCCGCAAGGAGTTCTGGGGTTTCCAACCCGACGAGCAGCTGGACAACGAGGCGCTCATCGGCGAGAAATACCGGGGAATCCGTCCGGCACCCGGTTACCCGGCCTGCCCGGAGCATACCGAGAAGGCGACGCTGTTCGACCTGATGGACGTCACGAAGCGGACCGGCATCGAGCTGACCGAATCGATGGCGATGTGGCCCGGCGCCGCGGTCAGCGGCTGGTATTTCTCGCACCCGCAGTCGCAGTACTTCGTGGTCGGCCGGTTGGCTCAGGATCAGGTCGCCGACTACGCCAAGCGCAAGGGCTGGACGCTGAAGGAAGCGGAGCGCTGGCTCGGCCCGAACCTCGGCTACAACCCGGAGGACTGAGCACCAGGGTCATCGGCAGCAGACGACCTCTGACAGAATTGGTCGTATGCGTGCGGTGCTGTGGGACATGGACGGCACCCTCATCGAATCGGAGAAGCTCTGGGACATCTCGATGCGCGAGCTGTGTCGACGGCTGGGCGGTGAGATGACCACGGAGCTGCGGACCGCCCTCGTCGGTGGCGCGGCGGATGCCACCATGCGGATGGTGTTCGAGGCATTGGGACGCGAGCCCGATCCGGTGCTGATGGCCAGCGAGAACGATTGGTTGCACGAGTACACATCTGAGCTCTTCGAGACCGGACTCACCTGGTGCGACGGCGCCGAGGACATGCTGGTACAGCTCGCTGCCGAGCAGGTGCCCATGGCCCTGGTCACCAACACCATCAGGTCGCTTACCAACCAGGCCCTTAAGACCATTGGTACACAATGGTTTACCGCGTCAGTGTGCGGCGACGAGGTGGCCGACGGCAAACCCGCCCCCGACCCGTATCGGCGGGCCGCGGAGCTGCTGGGAGTGGACCCGAGAGACTGCCTGGCCATCGAGGACTCGGTGACCGGGGCGATCGCCGCGGAGGCCGCGGGCTGTGCGGTGCTGGTGGTACCCAACCACGTCGAGGTGCCCGGCGGCGTGCAGCGCAGGCATGTCACCTCGTTGTCGGGCCTGTCGCCTGACGATCTGCGGCTGACCCACGCCGACGTCTTTTCCGGTACCGCATGCAAACCCATATGACTCGCCGGGCCTGGTCATGACACAATCGCCACCCGTGAAGACCTTCGATGAGCTGTTCGCTGAGCTCAGTGACCGCGCCAAGACCCGGCCTGAGGGGAGCGGCACCGTCGCCGCCCTCGATGCGGGGGTGCACACCCTGGGCAAGAAGCTGCTCGAAGAGGCAGGCGAAGTATGGCTGGCCGCCGAGCACGAGAGCGACGAATCGCTGGCCGAAGAGGTAAGTCAGCTGCTCTATTGGGCACAGGTGCTGCTGATCGCCCGCGGTCTGACTCTCGACGACGTCTACCGGAAGCTCTGACATGACTGGTGCAAACGGAGCCCTGCACAGGGCCTTGAGGGTGGCCGTCCCCAACAAGGGGGCACTCAGCGAGGCCGCATCGGAGATCCTGTCGGAGGCGGGCTATCGGCGGCGGGGCGACGCCAAGGACCTGACCGTGCTCGATCCGCAGAACGACGTCGAGTTCTTCTTCTTGAGGCCCAAGGACATAGCGATCTATGTCGGCTCGGGCGAGCTTGATCTCGGTATCACCGGTCGTGATCTGATGCTGGACTCCGATGCGCCGGTGATCGAGCGGCTCGCGCTGGGATTTGGCGGTTCGACCTTCCGCTACGCCGCGCCGGCAGAGCGGGACTGGACGATTTACGACATTGCGGGCAAACGGATCGCCACCGCATACCCCAACCTGGTGCGAAAGGATCTGGCCACCAAAGGGATCGAAGCTGACGTCATCCGGCTAGATGGAGCGGTCGAGATTTCGATCCAGCTCGGTGTGGCCGATGTGATCGCCGATATCGTCGGCACCGGCCGTACCTTGCGCCAGCACGGGTTGGTGGCGTTCGGGGAATCGTTGTGCGATTCGGAAGCTGTGCTGATCGAGCGGGAGAACGCCGATCCGGCAACGGAAACGGCTCGCATGCAACTCACCACGCGCATCCAAGGTGTTGTATTCGGCCAGCAGTACCTGATGCTCGACTACGACTGCCCTCGCGAGGTTCTCGACGCGGCGCTCAAGGTGACGCCCGGTCTTGAGTCTCCGACGCTCGCCCCGCTGGCCGACGAGGCGTGGGTGGCCGTGCGCGCACTCGCTCCGCGTAAGGACGTCAACTCCACCATGGACGCGCTGGCTGCGATCGGCGCGAAGGCCATCCTGGCTTCCGAGGTCCGCTTCTTCCGCGCCTAGCAAGTTCTTTGCGAGAAGGCGGGTCATCGCGGGAGGAAACGGCCTAGCATGGCGGCATGGCGCTGCACGTCCTCGTCTATAGCGATGACATCACGGTCCGGCGCAAGGTAATTCAGGGGATCGGCACTCGGCCGGATACCGCACTGCCGCTATTGGAGTTCATCGAGGTAGCGACCGGGCCCATGGTCATCGAATGCCTCGCTGACGCGTCCGAAGAACGGCGCATCGATCTGGCCATCCTGGACGGTGAAGCGACTCCCTTCGGCGGGATGGGCGTGGCCAAGCAGGTCAAGGACGAGGTCGACGCGCCGCCGCCGATCGTGGTCCTGACCGGTCGGCCACAGGACAACTGGCTGGCGAACTGGTCTCGCGCCGAGGCGGTGGTGCCGCGGCCCATCGACCCGATGCGGCTCACTGCCGTCGTGATCGAACTGCTCGGTACAGCCGCCGCATCGCGCCGCTGACTTCGCACCTTTCAATGCCCGGCGGCGCCGGTACTTAATTACGCAAAACACCGTCAAACGGTGGCATGGATCACGCCCCAACCGATAGTGTGTTTGTTAGGTCACATCTGTACTGGTCGGCAGCCCTCGACCACACACAGCAATGACGCGGCAGTGTTGCCGATCCAGCTACAGGGACCCGATAGATCTATTCGGGAGGCTGGTCTGCCGTGGATGCGTACGTGCCGATCTTGGTACTTGGCGCCATTGCGGTGGCCTTTGCCGTTTTCTCCGTTGGGATTTCGTCGTTCGTGGGCCCCCGCCGGTTCAACCGGGCCAAGCTTGAGGCATACGAATGCGGGATCGAGCCCACTCCACACTCGATGGGCCGTGATCATCACGGTGCGGCGTCGGGCGGCCATCGGGTGCCCGTGAAGTACTACCTCACCGCGATGTTGTTCATCATCTTCGATATCGAGATCGTCTTCTTGTATCCGTGGGCCGTCCATTTCGACGCCCTCGGAGTGTTCGGACTGCTCGCCATGGCCCTGTTCATCGTCAATGTGTCGGTGGCGTACGCGTACGAATGGAGGCGCGGTGGCCTGAGCTGGGATTAGCCCCGGTGCGTAGGTGGGGCGGTGCGTAAGTCCTTGCAACATCACGAATGAGCACACCTGTTGGGAGAGTCATGGGTCTTGAGGAAAAACTGCCTAGCGGATTTCTGCTGAGCACCGTCGAGACGCTGGCAGGGTATGTGCGCAAAGGTTCGTTGTGGCCCGCCACCTTTGGGCTGGCCTGCTGCGCCATCGAGATGATGTCGACGGCAGGCCCGCGGTTCGATATCGCCCGCTTCGGTATGGAGCGGTTTTCGGCGACACCACGGCAGGCCGACCTCATGATCGTGGCGGGACGAGTCAGCCAGAAAATGGCCCCGGTGCTGCGTCAGATCTACGACCAGATGGCTGAACCGAAATGGGTGCTCGCCATGGGCGTCTGCGCGTCATCGGGCGGCATGTTCAACAACTACGCCATCCTCCAGGGTGTCGATCATGTTGTCCCCGTGGATATCTATCTTCCCGGCTGTCCGCCGCGCCCGGAGATGCTGCTGCATGCGATCTTGAAGCTGCACGAGAAAATTGGGCAGATGCCGCTCGGCGTCAATCGCGAGGAAGTCATCCGTGAAACGGAGGCAGCCGCACTTGCGGCGACACCCACCATCGAGATGAAGGGCCTGCTGCGGTGACGGGTAACGAGCAGAAGCCAAATGAGGTCATCGGGGTGCGGCGCGGCCTCTTCGGGGTCAGGGGCAGTGGCGACACCTCCGGATACGGCGGGCTGGTTCGGCCAATTTCCTTGCCCGCGAGCTCGAACCGCCCCTACGGCGGGTACTTCGATGACGTTGTCGACCGGCTGGAATCGGTGCTCGCGGCCCAGGAACACGTCACCTTCGACGATGCCATCGAGGGCGTGGTCGTCTTCCGGGATCTGCTCACGATCCACGTGCGGGCCGAACACCTAGTCCAGGTGGCCCAGTCCCTGCGGGACGACCCGCAACTGCGCTTCGAGCTCAGCCTCGGTGTCAGCGGTGTGCACTATCCCGAGGACACCGCGCGTGAACTACACGCCGTTTACCCGCTCATGTCGATCACGTGGAATCGCCGTATCATGCTGGAAGTGTCTGTGCCGGAAGATAATCCGTATATTCCTTCGTTGAACGCCGTGTATCCGACCACCGATTGGCACGAGCGGGAAACTTACGACTTCTTCGGCATCGTCTTCGACGATCACCCCGCGCTGACTCGGATAGAGATGCCGGACGATTGGGAAGGGCATCCTCAGCGCAAGGACTATCCGCTCGGCGGCGTTCCGGTCGAGTATCACGGTGCGACCATCGCGCCACCCGATCAGCGGAGGTCCTACAACTAATGACAGCAGGATCCGAAACCCATCTCATGGCCGGTGGTCAGGACTGGGACGATATCGTCACTGCCGCAGCGCAAGCCACCGATGAGCGGATCATTGTCAACATGGGTCCCCAGCATCCGTCGACGCACGGCGTGCTGCGTCTGATCCTGGAGATCGAAGGGGAGACGGTCACTGACGTGCGCTGCGGGATCGGCTACCTGCACACCGGTATCGAGAAGAATCTGGAGTACCGAAACTGGACTCAGGGCGTCACTTTTGTCACCCGGATGGACTATCTGTCACCGTTCTTCAACGAGACCGCCTACTGCCTGGGTGTGGAGAAGTTACTGGATGTCAGCGACGAAATCCCGGAGCGCGCCACCGTGATTCGGGTACTACTGATGGAGCTCAACCGCATCTCCTCGCATCTGGTCGCGCTCGCTACCGGCGGTATGGAGCTCGGCGCGATGACGGCGATGTTCCTGGGGTTCCGTGAACGCGAAATGATCCTCAAGGTCTTCGAGGCGATCACCGGACTCCGCATGAACCACGCGTACGTCAGGCCCGGTGGGCTTGCGCAAGATTTGCCCGATGGCGCCGAACAGGAGGTGCAGGATCTGCTGAACATTCTGCCCGGCAGGTTGCGCGATATGGAAAACCTGTTGAACGAGAACTACATCTGGAAGGCGCGCACTCGGGGCATCGGCTACTTGGACCTCACCGGATGCATGGCCCTGGGCATCACCGGCCCGGTACTGCGCGCGACCGGCCTGGCGCACGACCTGCGCCGCGCGCAGCCATATTGCGGGTACGACTCTTATGACTTTGACGTGATCACGCACGAGGACTGCGACTCCTATGGCCGCTACCTGATCCGGGTCAAGGAGATGCACGAGTCCATCAAGATTGCCCAGCAGTGTCTAGATCGGCTGCGGCCGGGACCGGTCATGGTCGACGACAAGAAGATCGCGTGGCCCGCCGACCTCGCCTCGGGGCCTGATGGTTTGGGTAACTCGCCCAAACACATAGCCAAAATCATGGGGACCTCGATGGAGGGCCTGATCCATCACTTCAAACTGGTGACCGAGGGAATACGAGTGCCGGCCGGGCAGGTGTACGTCGCGGTCGAATCGCCCCGGGGCGAGCTTGGCGTGCACATGGTCAGCGACGGCGGAACCCGGCCCTACCGTGTACATTTCCGCGATCCCTCCTTTACGAATCTGCAGTCGGTCTCGGCGATGTGCGAGGGCGGGATGGTGGCCGATCTGATCGCCGCGGTGGCGAGCATCGATCCGGTGATGGGCGGGGTGGACCGATAATGAGTGATGTATTTCTGGAGTTGGGGAGCCGTCCGCCGGAGGACGCAGGTAGGTTCGCAGGCCGCAAGAGCTATCCGCCGGAGGCGGTTTCGCGGCTGGCCATCGATGCCAAGGTGATTCTCGATCGGTATCCGAGCCGCCGGTCGGCGTTGCTGCCGTTGCTGCACTTGGTGCAGTCCGAGGACGGATACGTCACCATGGCAGGCATCGAATTCTGTGCCGGGCAAGTGGGATTGACGTCCGCGGAGGTCACCGCGGTGGCGAGCTTCTACTCGATGTATCGGCGCGGCCCGACCGGGGATTATCTCGTCGGTGTCTGCACCAACACTCTGTGCGCGGTGCTGGGCGGTGACGCGATCCTGGCCCGGCTGGTGGACGAGCTGGGCATTCGGCCCGGCGCTACCACCGAAGACGGCAAGGTCACCCTTGAGCATGTCGAATGCAACGCTGCCTGTGACTACGCCCCGGTCGTGATGGTCAACTGGGAGTTCTTTGATAACCAAACCCCGGACACGACAGCTGATCTCGTTGATGGGCTGCGGGGCGGTCGAATTCCCGTACCCCGCCGCGGTGCGCCGCCGTGCACTTTCAAGGAGACCGCCAGGATCTTGGCCGGATTCGCCGACGAGCGTCCCGACGCGGTGGCCGCCGCCGAGGCGGGCGGTCCGACCCTGGCGGGCCTGCGGCTGGCCCGGGACGTTCAGCGCGATGTGAAGGGGATGGCAGAGGGGATCGCGCCGTGACGTCCACGATCCTTACCCCGGTTCTCTCGGAGCATTGGGACGAGGCCGACTCCTGGACGCTCGATGGATATCTGCGCCACGACGGCTATCAGGGACTGCGCAGCGCGCTCGGCATGGAACCCGACGCGGTCATCGCGTTGGTCAAGGACTCGGGTCTGCGTGGTCGCGGCGGCGCCGGATTCCCGACGGGTACCAAGTGGTCTTTCATCCCGCAGGGCGGTGAAGCCGGGGGCAAGCCGCATTACCTGGTGGTGAACGCCGATGAGTCCGAACCCGGTACCTGCAAAGACATTCCGTTGATGTTGGCGACACCGCATACTCTCGTCGAGGGAATCGTCATCGCTGCCTACGCAATCCGCGCCTCGCACGCGTTTATCTATGTGCGCGGCGAAGTTGTTTCGGTGATCAGGCGATTGCAGACTGCGGTGGCGCAGGCTTACGAGGCCGGATATCTCGGTCGCAACATCCTTGACAGTGGCTTCGACCTGGAACTGGTGGTGCACGCAGGTGCGGGCGCATACATCTGTGGTGAAGAGACCGCGCTGCTGGATTCGTTGGAGGGACGGCGCGGACAGCCGCGGCTGCGTCCCCCGTTCCCCGCTGTCGCCGGGCTTTATGCCAGTCCGACGGTCGTCAACAACGTCGAGTCCATCGCCAGCGTCCCGGTCATCCTGCGGCGCGGGGTCGACTGGTTCCGGACGATGGGGTCGGAGAAGTCGCCGGGATTCACGCTGTATTCGCTATCGGGGCATGTGCGTACGCCCGGTCAGTACGAGGCTCCGCTGGGGGTCACTCTGCGCCAGCTCCTGGAGCTGGCCGGGGGAGTGCGGGACGGGCATGGACTCAAGTTTTGGACGCCCGGCGGCTCGTCGACACCGTTGTTCACCACCGAGCATCTGGATGTACCCCTGGACTACGAGGGCGTCAGTGCTGCCGGATCAATGCTGGGCACCAAGGCATTACAGATCTTTGACGACACCACCTGCGTGGTGCGCGCGGTGCTGCGATGGACCGAGTTCTACGCGCACGAGTCCTGTGGGAAGTGCACGCCGTGCCGCGAGGGCACCTATTGGCTGGTACGCATCCTGGAGCGGCTGGAGGCCGGCGAGGGTGCGGCCGAAGACCTGGACAAACTTCTCGATATTTCGGACATCGTGCTGGGTAAGTCGTTCTGCGCTCTCGGCGACGGCGCGGCGAGCCCGATCATGTCCTCTCTCAAATACTTCCGCGCCGAGTACGAGGCGCACCTGGAAAACGGGTGCCCGTTCGATCCGGTCGCCAGCACCGCATTCGGGGAAGGGAGCCGATGACTGCCATAGAGCCGGCCACGAATACAGGCCTGGTCACCGTCAACATTGACGGGACCAGCATCTCGGTACCCAAGGGCACGTTGGTGATTCGCGCCGCCGAACTCATCGGTGTACAGATCCCCAGGTTCTGCGATCACCCGCTTCTTGAGCCGGTGGGCGCATGCCGCCAATGCCTCGTGGAGGTGGAGGGGCAGCGTAAACCGTTGGCCGCGTGCACTACCACCGTCGCCGACGAAATGGTTGTCCACACTCAGGTGACGTCCGAGGCCGCGCAGAAGGCGCAAAGCGGTGTGATGGAACTGCTGCTCATCAACCATCCGCTGGATTGTCCGGTCTGCGATAAGGGCGGGGAATGCCCGTTGCAGAACCAGGCCATGTCGAGCGGGCGCGCCGAAACCCGCTTTACCGAGGCCAAACGGACTTTCCCCAAGCCGGTTCCGTTGTCCACCGAGGTGTTGCTCGACAGAGAACGCTGCGTGCTGTGTGCTCGATGCACTCGGTTCTCCCAGCAGGTGGCCGGGGATCCGTTCATCGAGCTGCTGGAACGCGGTGCGCTGCAACAGGTCGGCATCGCCGACGACGAGCCCTTCGAGTCCTATTTTTCCGGCAACACCGTGCAGATCTGCCCGGTTGGTGCGCTTACCGGCGCCGCATACCGGTTCCGCGCCCGCCCATTTGATCTGGTGTCCTCTCCCAGCGTTTGTGAGCATTGTGCCAGTGGATGTGCGCAGCGCACCGACCATCGGCGGGGGAAGGTGCTGCGCCGGCTGGCCGGTGACGATCCGGAAGTCAATGAGGAATGGAATTGCGATAAGGGGCGCTGGGCGTTCACATACGCTACGGCCGGGGACCGGATCACCACCCCGATGGTCCGCGACGAGTCCGGGAATCTGGTGCCGGTGTCGTGGCCGCAGGCTTTGGAAACTGCCGCAAAGGGTTTGGCCGATGCGGGCACCAACGCCGGGGTGCTCACGGGTGGCCGACTCACCGTCGAGGATTCCTATGCCTACGTGAAGTTCGCTCGCATGGTGCTGGGCACCAACAACATCGACTTCCGGGCTCGCGCCCATAGCGCCGAGGAGGCCGCCTTCCTCGGCTCCGCGGTGGCCGGGCACGGGATGACGCAAACATACGCGGCCCTGGAGGCGGCGCCTGCGGTCCTGCTGGCCGGATTCGAACCGGAAGAGGAATCGCCCATCGTCTTCCTGCGGCTGCGTAAGGGGGTCCGCAAACGGGGACTGAAGGTGTTGACTATCGCGCCGTTCAGCAGTCGGGGTTCGTCCAAGCTCTCGGCCGACGTCATTGCCGCTATCCCGGGAACGGAACCGGAAACCATCGCCGGCCTGTCCAATTCGGAGCCGCTGCGGCAGCCCGGAGCGGTGATCATGGTGGGGGAACGGCTGGCATCGGTACCAGGCGCCTTGTCAGCGGCGGTACAGCTGGCCGGCAGGACGGGGGCAACACTGGTGTGGATTCCACGCCGGGCCGGCGAACGCGGGGCGCTGGAATCTGGAGCACTGCCCAGGATCCTGCCGGGCGCGCACCCGGTATCCGACAGCGCGGCACGACGGCAGATCGCCGAAAAGTGGGGTGTGATAGCACTACCCGATACGCCGGGGCTCGACGCGACCGCCATGTTGGATCCCGGTAGCGGGCTCGGGGCTTTTCTTGTCGGTGGCGTCGAACTCGCGGATCTTCCCTATCCGGCCGCAGCGGTTGCGGCTCTCTCGGCAGCGTTCGTGGTGAGCCTTGAGATGCGCCATGGCGCGGTGACCGAGCTCGCCGATGTGGTGCTTCCGGTCGCGGCGGTGGCGGAAAAGTCTGGCAGCTTCCTGAACTGGGAGGGCAGGTTGCGGCCGTTCGAGACCACTCTGGAAGGCAGCGACGCGCTGGATGATCTGCGGGTGCTGGCCGCACTAGCCCAGCGGATGGACCGACCGATAGGCCTGGCGCGCGGGACTGATGCGCTCGCCGAGCTCGCAGACATCGGCCCGTGGGAGGGACCGCGGGAGGCGCCGGGCGCGGTGCGTGCGACGGCGCGGCCTCAGCCGGATGCCGGCGAGGCGGTGCTGGCGTCATGGCGGCTGCTGCTGGATGCCGGTCGGTTGCAGGACGGCGAGCAGTTTCTCGCCGGTACCGCGCATCGGGCCGAGGTCCGGCTCTCGGAGGCAACAGCCAATGAAATCGGCGCTTCCGACGGCGAATCGGTGACCGTGCGCAGCATGTCGGAGTCGATCCGCGGGTCGATTACCTTGCCGCTACGGGTTACCGAGATGCCCGACAGAGTGGTGTGGGCGCCCATGCGCTCGGCGGGGTCGGAGGTGCACCAGCAGTTGGGTCCGGCGCTGGGGGCCGTCGTACGCATCGAGGTGGCGCGATGACCGGTAAGACGGACCTATCTCAGTTCGGGATCGACCCGTTGTGGCTCGTTCTCGTCAAATGCGTTGCGGTATTCGCATTTCTGGTGCTCACAGTGCTTGTTGCCATCCTGGCGGAGCGCAAGGTGCTGGCCTGGATGCAGCGTCGGATCGGCCCCAACCGAGTGGGCCCGTTCGGGCTGCTGCAGAGTCTGGCCGACGGTGTGAAACTTGCCCTCAAGGAAGGACTAACCCCGGCCGGAGTCGATAAGCCGATTTACCTCCTGGCGCCGATCATCTCGGTAGTGCCGGCAATCGTCGCGTACGCGGTCATCCCCTTCGGCCCCGTGGTCTCGGTGTTCGGCCACCGGACGCCTCTGCAGCTCACCGACCTGCCGGTGGCAATTCTGTTCGTGCTAGCGGTCACCTCGGTGGGCGTGTACGGGATTGTGTTGGGAGGCTGGGCATCCGGTTCCACCTACCCGCTGCTGGGCGGATTGAGATCATCGGCGCAGGTAATTTCCTACGAGATCGCGATGGGCCTGACCTTCGCGGCGGTGTTCCTGCTTGCCGGAACGATGTCGACTTCGGGGATCGTCGCGGCTCAGGCGGGACGCTGGTACGTCTTCCTACTGCTCCCGTCCTTCCTTGTGTACGTCACTGCGATGGTCGGCGAGACCAACCGGGCGCCATTCGATCTGCCCGAGGCCGAGGGCGAGCTGGTTGGGGGCTTTCACACCGAGTACTCCTCCCTGCGTTTCGCGATGTTCATGCTCGCCGAGTACATCAACATGGCAACGGTTTCCGGGCTGGCCGCCACCATGTTCCTGGGGGGCTGGCACGCACCCTGGCCGCTGAGCATGATCGACGGTGCGAACGACGGATGGCTCGGCGTGCTGTGGTTCGTGGCCAAGGTCTGGGGCTTCTTGTTCCTGTTCATGTGGCTGCGCGCCACGCTGCCACGGCTGCGCTATGACCAGTTCATGCGACTTGGTTGGGAGGTACTCATCCCGGTGGCGCTGGTGTGGATCGTTGTCGTTGGTGTCGTACAGGCCATGGCGCTCTACGGATTCGGAAATCCGTCGATAATCCTCGGTATCACCGGGCTTGTCGTATCGGTCGGCAGCATCGCGCTGGTCGGCGTGCTATCTCGCCGTACCGAACCGCCAAGATCCGTGTTGTCTACCAGCTTCGACCCCATGGCTGGTGGTTTTCCGGTGCCACCGCTACCCGGTCAGCGCGTCGATACAAACCCCACCCCGACCTCCAAGGAGGACGCACATGCCTGATCTGCTGCGACGTTCGGTCGATGGCCTCGCGGGGTTCTGGGTGACTTTCTCGTCGATGTTCAAGAAACGGCTCACCGAGCAGTACCCGGAGAAGAAGCAGCCCACCGCGCCCCGCTACCACGGGCGTCATCAACTCAACCGGTACGACGACGGGCTCGAGAAGTGCATCGGCTGTGAGCTGTGTGCCTGGGCGTGCCCGGCTGACGCGATATTCGTTGAGGGCGCAGATAATTCGGAAGAGGAACGCTTCTCGCCCGGCGAACGCTACGGCAGGGTTTACCAGATCAACTATCTGCGGTGCATCGGCTGTGGACTGTGCATCGAGGCGTGCCCAACTCGCGCCCTCACGATGACCAACGACTACGAGATGGCCGATGACAACCGGGCCGACCTCATCTACGGCAAGGACAAGCTGCTGGCGCCCCTGCAGCCGGGAATGGCGCTGCCGCCGCACGCAATGTATCCGGGCGCCACCGACACCGACTATTACCTGGGCAATGTGCCGAAGGGTGACGTCAAGTGAGCGCGCAGCACATGACATTGCTTGTGGCCGAAGGACTGTCCCGCACGCCGACGTGGGAAGGAGTGACCTTCTGGGTGCTTGGCGCCATTGCCGTGCTCGGCGCCCTGGGCGTGATCGCCGCTCCCAAGGCGGTGTACTCGGCGATTTTCCTCGCCATGACGATGATCATTCTTGCGGTGTTCTTCGTCGCGCAGGGGGCACTGTTCCTCGGCGTCGCCCAGGTGGTGGTGTACACCGGCGCGGTCATGATGCTGTTCCTGTTTGTGCTGATGTTCGTCGGCGTGGATTCCTCGGACTCGCTGGTGGAGACCCTGCCGGGCCAGCGCGTGGGTGCCATCGCGGCTGGCCTGGGATTTGGCATCCTGGCCGTCGCCGGCATCGGAAGCGCCTCCACCACAGCGTTCGTCGGTCTTGACCAGGTGAACAGTCGCGGAAATGTCGAGGGTCTAGCCGAGCGGATCTTCATCGACTACCTGTGGGCATTCGAGCTGACCGGCGCCCTGCTGATCACGGCGACCATCGGGGCGATGGTACTGGCGCACCGGGAAAAGCTGGGGCATACCGGCGGGCAGCGTGAGTTGGTCATCCGGCGCTTCCAACATGGAGAGCGGGCCACGCCACTGCCGAATCCCGGTGTGTACGCGCGGCATAACGCGGTGGATGTTCCGGCGCTGCTCCCGGACGGTTCGTTCTCGGAGTTGTCAGTCAGTGGTGTGCTTACCCCACGGGATATAGAGGTAGAGGTGAGCCGGCGTGAATCCTGACAACTATCTCTATCTGGCCGCGCTCATCTTCACGATCGGCGCCGCCGGGGTGATGTTGCGCCGCAACGCGATCGTGGTCTTCATGAGTGTCGAACTCATGCTCAATGCGGCCAATCTAGCCTTCGTCACCTTCGCTCGCATGCACGGAAACCTAGACGGTCAGGTCATCGCCTTCTTCACCATGGTGGTCGCGGCCACCGAAGTGGTGGTGGGGCTGGGGATCATCATGACCATATTTCGGACCCGTAGGTCGGCCTCGGTCGATGACGCCGATCTCTTGAAGTTCTAGGGGGAGTATCCGTGATATGGCTCATGCCGGCACTGCCCCTGGCGGGTGCCGTCGTTCTCCTGCTCGTCGGCCGCCGAGGCGACGCCTGGGGGCACCTCCTGGGCTGCGCGACGGCGCTGGCGTCCTTCCTGGTTGCCGTTGTCTCATTTGTCGGCATGGTGGGCCGGCCCGGAACCGAAAGGGTGGTGCACGAGCACCTTTTCAGCTGGGTGCCGGTCGGGGCGCTGCACGTCGACTTCGGGTTGACCCTGGATCAGCTGTCGGTGTGCTTCGCGCTGCTCATCACCGGGGTGGGTTCACTGATCCACATCTACTCGATCGGATACATGGCGCACGATTCCGAACGGCGAAGGTTTTTCGGTTATTTGAATCTGTTCCTGGCGGCCATGCTGCTGCTGGTGCTCGCCGACAGCTTCCTGGGGCTCTACGTGGGCTGGGAAGGGGTGGGTCTGGCGTCCTATCTGCTGATCGGGTTCTGGTATCAGAAACCGTCGGCGGCCGCCGCGGCCAAGAAGGCATTCATCGTCAACCGGGTCGGCGACATGGGTCTGGCCCTGGCCATGATGTTGATGTTCGCAACCTTCGGCTCGGTCGGCTTCGCTCAGGTGCTCGGGTCGGCGGGTGCGGCCGGCGAGAGTCGCGACACCGCAATCGGACTGGCGTTGCTGTTGGCCGCCTGCGGAAAATCGGCTCAGGTGCCGCTGCAGTCCTGGCTCGGCGACGCCATGGAAGGCCCCACCCCGGTGTCGGCGCTCATCCATGCCGCCACCATGGTGACCGCGGGCGTCTACCTGATTACCCGATCCGGCCCGATCTTCGAACACGCCCCGTACGCACAGGCCGCCGTGGTGATCGTCGGCGCCGTCACCCTGCTCTTCGGTGCGATCATCGGCTGCGCCAAGGACGACATCAAGAAAGCCCTTGCCGCGAGCACGATGTCGCAGATCGGCTACATGGTGCTCGCGGCTGGGCTCGGGCCGGCCGGATACGCGGTGGCGATCATGCATCTGCTCACGCACGGATTCTTCAAGGCCGGGCTGTTCCTCGGCGCCGGCTCGGTCATGCACGGCATGAACGAAGAGACCGACATGCGCCGCTACGGCGGGTTGCGCACCGTCATGCCGATCACGTTTGTGACCTTCGGCCTCGGTTACCTTGCCATCATTGGTGTTCCGCCGTTCGCGGGGTTCTTTTCCAAGGACAAGATCATTGAGGTTGCCTTCGGACACGGCGGCGCCGGAGGCTTCCTGCTGGGCGCCGCGGCGCTGCTGGGCGCCGGAATCACCGCGTTCTACATGACGCGGGTAATGCTCATGACGTTCTTCGGTAAAGCACGGTGGGCGTCCGCGATGAGCCGCTCGGGCGAAGAGCATCAAGCACCGGCTCACCCACATGAGTCGCCATCGGTGATGACGTGGCCGATGATCGTGCTCGCCGTCGGTTCAGTGGGTGCGGGATTCCTGCTGAGCTTCGGTGGAGCCCTGCAGAATTGGCTGGAGCCGGTCGTTGGTGCTCACCATGGTGAGCTGCCCGTCCCGGCATGGGTGATCAGTGTCGTCACCGTCGCGGTGGTGCTGTGCGGGGTGGGTGTGGCGTACCGGATGTACCGCGCCGAGATCCCCGAGACGGCGCCGCAGGGCTCGGTGCTGACCGTTGCCGCGCGTCGAGACCTCTACGGCGATGCGCTCAACGAGGCGGTATTCATGCGTCCCGGACAGCGGCTCACCCGCGGCCTGGTGCTCGCCGACGACAAGGGAGTCGATGGCCTGGTCAACGGCGTTGCCTCCACGCTGGGCGCGGTTTCCGGCTGGGTCCGGCACATGCAGACCGGCCACGTCCGCTCCTACGCGTTATCCATGTGTGCCGGCGCGGCTCTCGTAGTGGCGGCGTTGATGGCAGTGAGGTGGTGAATGCCATGGGTGTCGTGACAGCTCTCTGGCTCATTCCATTGGCGGCGGCCGGCGCCGTGCTGGCGATGCCGACTCACCAGCGCACATTGGCGAAGTACACCGCGCTCGGCGCCTCGCTGCTCGTATTGATCCTCGCCCTCGGGCTGGCCGTTGCCTTCGAGCCTGGTGGCCCGCAGTACCAATTCGTCGAATCGCATTCGTGGATACCGGCATTCGGGATGAAGTACGTGGTAGGTCTCGACGGCATCGGCCTCGCATTGGTGCTGCTCACGGCCGGACTTCTTCCCGTCCTGCTGCTGGCCGGATGGAACGACGGCGCTGAGGCCCCCGGGTACGCCAACCGTCCAGTGGCGCAACGTTATGTCGCACTGATCCTGGTCGTGGAATCCATGGTGCTGCTGTCTTTCAGTGCTCTGGACGTGCTGCTGTTCTATATCTTCTTCGAGGCGATGCTCATCCCGATGTATTTCCTCATCGGGGGATTCGGAAGTGCACACTCGGATGCTAAGCAGCGGTCCCGCGCTGCGGTGAAATTCCTGATGTACAACCTTTTTGGCGGGCTGATCATGCTGGCCGCGGTGATCGGGCTGTACGTGGTCACCGCGCAAAGTCGGCCGGACCACCAAGTGGGTACCTTCGATCTGCGCGATATCACTGAAATGGTGGCCACCGGGGCACTCGGGATCGATCCGGGCATCGCCAAGGCGCTGTTCCTGGGATTCATGTTCGCATTCGCGGTCAAGGCCCCGCTGTGGCCGTTCCATACGTGGCTGCCCGATGCCGCGGTGCACGCCACCCCGGCGAGCGCGGTGCTGATGATGGCGATCGTCGACAAGGTGGGCACCTTTGCGATGCTGCGATACTGCATCCAGCTGTTCCCCGATGCCAGTAGGTATTTCACGCCGGTGATCATCACACTGGCCGTTGTCGGCATCATCTATGGTGCGATCGCGGCCATCGGCCAGACCGATGTGATGCGTCTGATCGCCTACACCTCGATATCGCACTTCGGTTTCATCATCCTGGGTATCTTTGCGATGACCAGTCAAGGGCAATCGGGATCGATGCTGTATATGGTAAACCACGGTATATCCACCGCCGCATTGATGTTGGTGGCCGGTTTCCTGGTGTCCCGCAAGGGGACCCGTCTCATCGCCGCATACGGCGGGGTGCAGAAGGTGGCGCCGGTGCTCGCCGGATCCTTCTTGGTGGCCGGTCTGGCCACCCTGTCCCTACCCGGGTTGGCACCGTTCATCAGCGAATTCCTAGTTTTGGTAGGAACATTCACGCGTTATCCGGTCGCCGCGGCGTGTTCCGTGATCGCATTGGTCCTGGCTGCCATCTACGTGCTGTGGATGTACCAGCGGATGATGACGGGACCACTGGCCCCCGGAAACGAGAGCATCGGTGATCTCAAACGCCGTGAACTCGCCGTGGTGGCGCCGTTGGTCGCGCTGCTGCTGGTGTTGGGCATCTATCCCAAGCCGCTGCTGGATATCGTGAATCCCGCTGTGGAACAGACGTTACGCACCGTCAATGAGAAGGATCCGTCGCCGGCGGTCGCGGATGTGGCACTCCGGCATGAAGGTGAGCGACGATGACCGATATCGGGATCCTTCCGGCTCCGTCGATCGCCTACGGTGCGCTCTCACCGATGCTCATCATGTTCGGCGCCGCGGTGGTGTCTGTTCTGGTGGAGGCGTTTGCGCCGCGGCGCTATCGGCTTGTCACCCAACTGGTGCTGGCAGGCGGCGGCGTGCTCGGTTCCTTCATTGCCGTGGTGGCGCTGGCCGGTTCGCGTGAGGTGGTGATGAACGGTGCGGTGGCCATCGATGGCCCCACACTGTTTCTGCAGGGGCTCATCCTGGTGGCTTCGGCGCTGGCGCTGACGGTCATGGCCCAGCGCAGAGCGACCGCGGCACTGCCCGGAAAGGTCTCGGTGGGGAATGGGCTCGATGCCTTTGCCGCGCAGGCCTCCAGCGTTCCGGGCGGCGAGCCGGAACGGGTGCTGAATCGGACCGGTATCACCCAGACCGAGATCTTCCCGCTGACACTGTTCGCCATCGCCGGCATGATGCTGTTTCCGGCGTGCAACGACCTGTTGACCATGTTCGTTGCGCTGGAGGTATTTTCGCTTCCGCTCTATGTGATGTGCGCGCTTGCCCGGCGCCGCCGTCTGTTGTCGCAGGAGTCGGCACTCAAGTACTTCCTGCTTGGCGCCTTCTCGTCCGCGTTCTTTTTGTTCGGTTCGGCTTTTGTGTATGGATACGCGGGAACGGTCGAACTCGATGCCGTCGCGCGTGCGGTGAGCGCGGATGCGGGGGAGAGGTCTTTCCTGCTACTCGGTGTCGCCATGCTGTCGGTGGGCCTGCTGTTCAAGATAGGGGCGGTGCCTTTCCATTTCTGGGTCCCCGACGTGTATCAGGGGGCGCCGACCCCCGTCACCGCCTTCATGGCGGCCACCACCAAGATCGCGGCCTTCGGTGGGCTGCTGCGGGTTCTCTACGTCGCGCTGCCGGGCATCGCATCCGATTGGCGCCCGGTGCTCTGGGCGGTGGCCATCGCCACCATGCTGATCGGATCAATCGGCGCCGTGACGCAGACCGATGTGAAGCGAATGCTGGCCTATTCGGCGGTGGCGCACACCGGATTTCTGCTCACCGGTGTCGCCGCCGCCAACGAGCGCGGCGTTTCGTCGACGCTATTCTATTTGGCTGCATACGGTTTCAGCACCGTAGGGGCGTTCGCCGTCGCCGGGCTGGTGCGCTCGGGTAACACAGACGATGGTGCGGACGGCGACTTCGACGATGACGACGAGGTGACCGATCTGAGTCGATGGGCGGGAATAGGTCGCCGGGCTCCGGTGCTCGGCATCGTCTTCGCCCTGTTTCTACTCGCATTCGCGGGCATCCCGTTGACGAGCGGATTCGTCGGCAAGTTCGCGGTGTTCGAGGCGGCGGCTTCCGGTGGTGCGGTTCCCCTAGTGGTGGTGGGTGTGGTGTGTAGCGCGATCGCCGCGTACTTCTACGTGCGGGTCATCGTGTTGATGTTCTTCGCCGACCCGGTCGAGGATTCGGGGGTGCTTCGGATTCCCGGTCCGGCGGTGGCGATATCGATCGGGGTCAGTGCCTTTGTCACCGTGCTGCTGGGCGTCGTGCCTCAGCCGCTGCTCGAGCTGGTCGGGAATCTAGCCAGTTTCGTGAAGTGAGCAATGCGGGGCGGATTCGCGCCTCACATATAGAGACTAGAAGCTCTATTTGTATATATAGTCACTCGGCATGGACGAATGTTGCCCAAACTCTCGTCGTGCAGCAGGTGGTTGCGCACCGCCGTTGTTTCTCCGCGTGCCGCGGACCAGACGGAGCGGAGCAAGTAGTAGCGAAACAACGACACCTGCGATAACGCAGCAGATCATGGATCCACTCTAGTGGGAATATCGATGAGCAGCGACACCCTGCCTGCGCCGCTTCCGGGGCGCGCCGCACTCGCGGGACCGGTTACCTCAAAAAAACTACAACGGACGTTAGCTGTCTACCTTTTGGTTGCGGCCAGTGGGCTGGGGTTGGCCGTGACGTCGCAATCGCCGACGTGGACCGCCTTCGGGCTCGGTCTGATCTCGCCGGGCGGGGGGCTATGGCTCGTGGCCTCGCCCGGCCAGGCAGCTGTCGCCGTTGTGGTGGTGATCGTCTTGGGTGGTCTGGTCTGGATCCTGTCCGGGGCCATGTTCGTGTGGCCATTGCTATGGATCGGTGCTGCGGGATTGGCTGCCCATCACGCCTCCGGGCACCACCTCACTGTGTGGCCGGCGGCGCGGTGGCTCGTTCCCGTTGTCACGGGGCTCTTCCTGGCGGGCTGCATAGCGGCGCGCGCGGTCGCATGGGTAATCGCCCGACGACGTACCGAAACGGTCAATGCTCGTCTGGCTGAACATGTTCGAACTCCCCGTGTGTGGCCGTCGACTCCGCCTGTTGAGCCGGGCGGCCAAGATCTTGGCCTGCTGCGATATCTACTCAATCTCGTGCTGCAACCAGTGGATTCGTTCGAGGGATTCGATCTCATCGATCAGTTTCAGACCAGCTCGATCCGGTACCAGCTGACCGCAGTGCAGACGGCACTTGCCGTGTATCAGTCGGCACACACGCCGGCGTTCGGCGGCTACTTGGTCGAGGCCCAACAGGCGACGGTGCGCAAGATGACTGATGCGCGCGTGTGGCGATATTGGTTCTGGGAGAACCTGATCGGAAATTTCCGGATCGACCGTGATCCGGTAGCGAGGGACAACATCATGTTCAGCGGGTACCTCGGGGCGATGCTCGGCACCTATCGCCTCGGGACGAGTGACACTAGCTTCGACATCGAGGGTTGCCTGGTTTTTCGGTCGGGTGGACATGAATTCCGATACGACCACGGGCGCGTCGCGCAGGCCGTGCACACCAACATGATCCGTGGGGAGTTCTGCCTCTATCCGTGCGAGCCGAATTTCATCTACCCGGTGTGCAACGCGATCGGCCTGGCAGGACTGTTTGCGTATGACGAGAGTCACGGGACTTCGCTGGCTGCACAGGTCATCCCGCGTTTTCGGAAATCGTGGGACGAGGAGTTCCTGGCTTACTCCGGGCGCCCTCTCCTCATGCGTTCGAGCAGGCTCGGCCTGACTCTTCCCATGCTGCGCATGGCCGCCAATGACGCAGCCATTGCCGCGGTGCTGCAGCCCGTCTTGCCTGATATTGCTCATAGAACGTGGAACATTATGCGGGACGACGCAATTCGGTTCCGCGATGGCGAGATCGATGTTCGGATGGCCCCGTGGGAACGAGTGGACCCGGGAACGTACCGGCCATCGTCGGCGGCGACATACGCGGCGCTGGCCGCCGCGGCGGCGGTCCTGGGTGATGGAGAAATCAGGGAGGGAATGCTCGCTGCGGTCGAGCGGTGTGCCGTCCGCGATACCAGGGAGGGCATGAGCTACTTCCCGCGTTTGTCGGTCCTCACCAACGCTGGTTACGCCGCTGCACGATTCCATCGGGCGGCGGTCGCGACGGCGGATGCGACATCGCCGATGCTGGCGGAGGTTGCCTATCCTGACGTGCTGGTTGCCCGAGCGGTCGCACTCGGCGGCGAGCTGAGCATGATCCTCGAGCCAGGTGACGGTCCGAGGGCCCACGAGCCGCTGCGCTTGGCTCGGCTCCATCCGGGGCGTCGGTATCGGCTGATTGGCGGCGGTCAGGAGCACGAGGTGACGGCGAGTGCCGCAGGGGAGGCGATTGTCCATATCCGGCTACACGAACGCTGCACGTTCAGCCTCTGCCCCGCGCCGTAGTCGTTGATCTCGGAAGTCACCACCTGTAGCGCTCCCATTTACCGACGAGTAACCTACGGGACCGTAGGGTGACGGTATCGTGATCGCGGAAGGAGGCCGATGGCAATCACAGATATCTCGGCATTCACGCATCTCACCAGTGCGGACGTCGAGAACCTAGCTGTTGAGCTCGATGGGCTTCGGCGCGAGATCGAGGAGTCGCGCGGCACGCGCGACGCCAGGTACATCCGGCGCACCATCGCCGCGCAACGCGCCCTCGAGCTGACCGGCCGGGTGCTGCTGGCGGCAAGCAAGAAACGCTCCGCATGGTGGGCAGGGACGGTGACGCTCGCGGTTGCCAAGATCATCGAGAACATGGAGATCGGCCACAACGTCCTGCACGGTCAGTGGGACTGGATGAACGATCCCGAGATCCACTCCTCAACGTGGGAATGGGACATGGCCGGTGCTGCCAAGCATTGGCAGGTCACGCATAACGTCGAGCACCACAAGTACACCAACATCCTGGACCTGGACGACGATGTGGGCTACGGAATCCTGCGAGTGACACGTGACGAGCCGTGGAAGGTTCGCAACCTCCTGAACCTGCCCCTCAACTTCATACTTGCCGCCGGATTCGAGTGGGGGATCGCCCTGCAACACTTGGAGTTCCGGAAGTTTTGGACGAAGGAAACCCGCGCGGCAACCGCGCTGCGGGTGCGTGAGCTGACCACCTCGGCAGGCAAGCAGGTCTTCAAGGACTACGTGGCGTTCCCTGCGCTCACCGCGCTGTCGCCGGGGGCGAGCTACCGCTCCACTCTGACCGCCACCGCGACGGCCAACGTGATCCGAAACTTCTGGTCCAACGCGGTCATTTTCTGCGGACATTTCCCGGACGGCGCCGAGAAATTCACCGAGACGGACATGGAGAACGAGACGCGGGGCCAGTGGTACCTGCGCCAGCTTTTGGGCAGCGCTAACTTCAACGCCGGCCCGACGATGCGCCTGATGAGCGGCAATTTGTGCCACCAGATCGAACATCACATCTACCCGGATCTGCCCAGCAACCGGCTGCACGAGATCTCGGTGCGGGTGCGGGACATCTGCGATCGTTACGACCTGCCGTACACCACCGGCTCGATGCTTTTCCAATATGCGAAGACCTGGCGGACCATCGCGAAATTGTCTCTGCCCGACCGATTCCTGCGCGCCACCGCCGACAATGCGCCGGAAACACGTAGCGAGCGGATGTTCGTCATGCTCGAGACTCCCGTCGCCGAACAGCCTTCGGACCAGCGGCGCGGACTCAAGACCGCCATCGCCATGGTGCGGGAGCGGCGTCGCAAGAAGGTTGCCGCCTAGCTTCTGCGCCGCAGGGTGCGGCAGGGCCTCTTTGGCGGATTTTCGTGATTCCGCCGCGGCGGCGGGCAGAACGCGATATGTAGTCATGGGTGACCACGTATCTAGAAGCCCCCAGAACGGCCGCGGCGGACCGAGGGGACAGTCCGATCTTGAGTTCTGCCGAGAAGCCCAGGCGCTCCGTCGGCGGTTTCTTGGCGATGGCACGCGATACGTTCGTCACGATGCTGACTCGCCCACCCGCCGTGCCCGAATTCTTCCGGCAGGCGTGGTCGATATCCAGAGCGTCACTGTTGCCCATGTGCATGGTGGCCATACCGCTGGCAGTGCTGTTGGTACTCATCCTCGAGGCCTTGGTTTTCGGCCCAACGGGATTCCCGACGCACGCTGTCTTGGTGGCGGCGGCTACGGGTGCCACCGTGCTCTTTGCCGAAGCTGATTCGTCGCAGTTACAACAGGAGATCGACGCCATCCGACTCAGGGGCAAAGACGCCATGCAAGGGTTCGTTGTCCCACGCGTCCTTGCCACCGCGGTTGCCGCGGTACCCCTGGCGGCAGTCGCGGTGGGGGCGGCGGGTGTCTTCTTCTTCTCGTCCTTCGGCAAGCACACTCCGATAAGTCAATTCACCGGCAACCTGACGCAGCTGATAAGCCCCACTAACGTCCTCATTCTGGTGGTCGAGGCTGCGGTCCTTGGGTTCATTGGGGGCCTGATCGCCTGCTACAAGGCCGTTTCCGCATTGAGTCGGCCGGTGGCCACGGAGGGTGGCGCCGCCTAGGCTCCAGCACTGCCGCGCTCCGTACCCTGGTGGAGTGGCAACAGTCCTGACGGTGAACATCGGTACGCTGCGTGCGAACCCGGCGCGCGGAGCTACGCCCACCGGAATCGACAAGCGTCCCAGCGATTCGGCGGTCATCGTTCGCGCACCTGTTGCGGCGGTCGGCAGCGGCCTGGACGGCGACGCCATCGGCGATCACAGCGTGCACGGTGGAAACGATCAAGCCGTGTACGCGTACGCCCGAGAAGATCTGGACTGGTGGCAAGACGCACTCGGCCAGGAACTCGGCAACGGACAGTTCGGTGAGAACCTGACCACCCGCGATATCGACGTGACGGACGCGCGAATCGGTGAGCAATGGCACATCGGGACCGACGGTCTTGTGTTGGAAGTGTCGGCCCCGCGGATACCGTGTCGGACCTTCGCGGCCTGGCTGGATCTGCAAGGTTGGGTCAAAACCTTTACGGTGCAAGCCATTCCCGGCGCATACTTACGGGTGGTTTCGCCGGGCGCAGTGCGCAAGGGTGATTGCATCACCGTCCGGAACCGGCCCGAGCATGATGTGAGCGTGGGGCTTGCATTCCGTGCGCTCACCCGGGAACAAGAGCTGCTCCCGCAACTTTTGGACGCACACGCGCTGCCGGCGCGAATCAAGGAGACGGTCATCCGCAGAAGCTGAGGTGACTACCGCCGCTGCACGAGCACCGTCTGCGCGCTGGTGCCGATGTAGCCGTGGCGGTCGAAGATTTCTGCGTTGGTCACTCCGACCCCGTCGGGCCCGACCGACATGCGGGCACGCACGCCAAAATCGTCTCCTTGCGGAATTCGATGCACATGCATCACGGTGTCGGTGTTCATGTAGACGAACCGCAGTGGATTGAGTACCGCACCAATTCCGTTGGCGGAGTCGATCACCGAGGCGAGGCGCTGCCATGGTGTGGTCGGCTCGGCATCGACGATGTGCGCGTGCGGTCGCATCCAGGCCACCTGTGCGTCACCCTCGGGCACCGAGAACCATTGAAAATCAACGGACTTGGCATAACCGGAGCCTTCGAACCCGGGCGGTTTCGGGGCGCCCGGGTAGTCGGGCAGTGGCGGGTATCGGTCGCTGGCCTTGTCGGCGGTCACTGACGTAGCCAGTAGCCAGGCGCTGGCCCGCGCGACCGCTCGGTATCCGCCGTTGGCGTGCGCCTCCATCTCGGCGACGGCAAGCGCGATCCGGCGGCCCGGCCGCTCGATCCAGGCCCGCACCCGCACCGGTTCCAGGGGCACCGCGCCCAGGATGTCCAACGCCACCCGCCCGATTCGCAGGCTCTCGCGCGGCTCGGGTAACTCCTCGATGGCCTTGAGTAACAACGCCATAGGGGGCGAGCCGTGCTGCAGATTCGGGCCCCAACCGCTCGCGGTCAGCTCGGTGGGCTCGAACATCTGGAACTCGCCGGCCGGTTCCAGCCGTCGGTAGTAATAGCCCGTCAGGTCCAATGTCATGCGGCATCTCCCGGAATCGCGGTCGCGGCGTCTTCGGCGTCTTCGATATCGGAGTCGGAGACGCCGTAATCAGCGGGCCAGCCCGGGTAGGGCGGCGGGGTGCCGCCGAAGGCGGGGCACAATGACTTATGCGCGCACCAATCGCACAGTCGGGATGGGTTCGGTCGGAAATCGCCTGTGGTGCCCAGGTTTTGAATCGTCTTCCAGATCGCCATCAGCGTCTTCTCGAACTTGAGTAGCTCTGCCTCGTCCGGGCTGTAGTCGAGGACTTCGCCGTCGGAGAGGTACAGCAGCCGTAGCCGCCGGGGTACCACGCCGCGGGTGCGATACAACGCCACCGCGTAGAACTTCATCTGGAACAAGGCCTTAGCCTCGAACAAGGCGCGGGGTGAGCGTCCGGTTTTGTAGTCCACCAGTCGCATCGCGCCCCCGGGGGCGACATCGATGCGGTCGACGAAGCCGCGCAGCATCGTGCCATCGGACAACTCGACCTCGACGCGTTCCTCGCAACTGTCGGGGTCAAATCCCGTGGGATCTTCGAGCCGGTAGTAGCCGGACAACAGGTCGCGTGCCTCGTCGAGGAATCGTGGCAAGCGTTCGGCTTCGACGACCTCGGCCAGTTCGGGCTTCGACTCCACGAGACGCTCCCACGCGGGCTCCACTAAACCGGCGGCGGTGGCGTACTCGCGTTCGGCCGCGGGGCGCGCGTACAGATCTTCCAAGGCGGCGTGCACCAGGCTGCCGCGCACCTGTGCGGTCGACGCGGGCTCGGGGAGCCGGTCGATCGCGCGGAACCGGTATAGCAGCGGGCACTGTTTGAAGTCGCTGGCGCGTGAAGGAGACAGCGCCGGCCGGCGCCGCGGCCGGTTCTGCGTGGTTTCCTCCGCGGATGAGCCGCTTGCGCGAAGACCGTCCTCCATGGTTGGCAGCGTAGGCAACGGGTCCGACAACACGCCACCGACACGCCAACGCAGGCATATAGCCAGGTAGCGTCGCCGTCCGATCGTCCGCGTAACCCGCAGCGGTTCACCGAATCGGCCACCCATTTTTCTGTAACTTACGGTACCGTAGGTTAGGGATGGTCGATCGACTGCGAGAGAGGTGGATGAGATGGTGACTGGTTTACAAACGCGATTACTCACCGAGTTGGAGCCCGTTGTCGAGGCGAATCTCGAACGGCATCTAGGGGCCGCGCGGCCCTGGTCTCCACACGATTACGTGCCCTGGAGTAGGGGTCGGGACTTCGCATTCCTCGGGGGTGAGGACTGGAAACCGGAGGACAGCCCGCTCGACCCGGTGGCGCAGTCGGCGTTGGTCGTCAACCTCTTGACCGAAGACAACCTGCCGTCGTATCACCGGGAGATCGCCACGAGATTCGGGCGCGACGGTGCGTGGGGGACATGGGTGGGCCAATGGACCGCCGAGGAAGGGCGGCACAGCATCGCGCTACGCGACTACCTGGTGGTCACCCGCGGCGTCGACCCGGACAACCTCGAAGCAATGCGTATGGCGCACACCGTGGCCGGTTATGACTCGGGCGATAAGACGCCGCTGGAGGCGCTGGCCTATGTGTCATTCCAGGAGCTGGCCACCCGAATATCCCATCGCAACACCGGAAGGGCCTCGGGTTGTCCGATTGCCGACCAGCTGTTGGCGCGGGTCGCGCTGGACGAGAACCTGCACATGGTCTTCTACCGCAATCTCATGTCGGCAGCGCTCGACATCGAGCCCGATGCCGCGATGCAGGCGATCTGCAAGGAGATCGTCGGCTTCTCGATGCCTGGTATGGGCATGGCGGGTTTTGCGCAGAACGCGATAGCCATAGCCAAGGCCGGCATCTACGACCTGCGCATCCACCACGACGACGTCCTGCAGCCCATCCTGCGTTTCTGGCAGGTGTTCGAACGTGCCGACATCGGGCCAGAGGGTGAGCAGGCCCGCGAGACTCTTGCGAAATTCCTTGCTGCCGTGGATGACCGCGCAAAGTACTACGAAGAGAAGGCTGCCGCGCGCCTGGCTAGGGGCGCGTGAGCGCCTGACCTACTTCGGGCTGGCGCTGCCCGCTCTGCGCGTGGACCGCTGGCCGTTCCCGCTGCGTCGCGGTGCACGTGCCGGACGACCCTCGGCGCCACCGCGGTGCCTTTGCTGGCGTTGGCCACGCTGATTGTTCGCCGCGGGTGATCCGGTAACCTTTTGCGCGGGAGCGGGTTTCACGTACGGCGCGATCTCGCCGACCAACGTCTTGACCTCGTCGGAATGGGCCGTCACCTGCTGCGGGGTGGCTGTGATGGCCGCCTTGCGCAACAGCTGAGTGACGTCGCGGCGCTGCTCAGGAAGCACCACGGTCACCACGTCGCCGGCGCCGCCGGCGCGCGCGGTACGGCCCGAGCGGTGCAGGTACGCCTTGTGTTCGGCGGGCGGGTCGACGTGCACCACCAGTGTCACGTCATCGACATGGACGCCGCGGGCGGCGACATCCGTCGCGACCAGCACACGTGCCTCGCCGTTGGAAAAGGCCGCGAGATTACGGTCACGTGCACCCTGAGAAAGGTTGCCGTGCAAGTCAACCGATGGGATACCCGACTGATTGAGCTGCTGCGCAAGCCGTTTCGCCTGATGCTTGGTGCGCATGAACAGAATGCGTCGCCCGGTGCCGGAGGCCAGCGTGTTGACGAGATCACGCTTGGCGTCGGGGCCGCTGACGGTGAACACATGATGGGTCATTGCGGCGACAGGGGAGTCGACCGAATCGACCGAATGCTCGGCGGGGTTGTGCAGGAATCGCTTGACGAGCTTGTCGACATCGTTATCGAGGGTGGCCGAGAACAGCAGGCGCTGACCGGAACTCGGCGTCGCGGCCAGCAGTCGGGTCACAACCGGGAGAAAACCGAGGTCTGCCATGTGGTCGGCCTCGTCCAGGACGCAGATCTGCACGGCGTCCAGAGTCAGATGACGTTGCTTCAGAAGATCTTCCAGGCGTCCTGGGCAGGCGACCACGATGTCGACGCCGGCCGAGAGGGCTTGGACCTGCCGGTGCTGGGAGACGCCACCGAAGATCGTGGTGACCTTGAGGCGGCAGGCTGTCGCCAAAGGTTCGATGACTGCACTGATTTGGGTCGCAAGCTCCCGTGTCGGCGCAAGCACGAGTGCGCGCGGCTTGCCCGGCGCCCGGTTGCCACTGGCGATACGGGCGACAACGGGAATGGAGAACGCGAGGGTTTTTCCGCTGCCGGTCTTGCCGCGGGCCAGTACGTCACGTCCGCCGAGTGTGTCTGGAAGGGTCGCGGCCTGGATGGGGAACGGCGCGCTGATTCCCTGGCCCTGCAAGACATCGATAAATGGTGCGGGCACGCCGAGAGAATCAAATGTGGGTTGAGACATGGGTGTTTGAACGCCTTTCGAGGCATCGTGGTGGCGAGATTGCCGATGGGCAATATCGATCGCCGAGAGAAGAGCCTGAAAGTCAGCGTGGCTGACGCAAGAAACGTTCTTCGACGCGAGCGCGAAAATCAGCGCTCAATGCAAGACAGTACTGCCTCTTGGCGTCGATAGCTAAATCTGTGCGGCGAAACACAGTGGTAAGACTGCGCTATCTGTCGGGTAGATCGGCCCATTAGCAATCGTCAACCCATACCTGGCAAGGTGAGCGCATGTCTCGAACCGGACCATTTGTCGTCGGCGATCGCGTACAACTGACGGACCCCAAGGGTCGGCACTACACGATGGTGCTGGAGCCAGGCAAGGAATTTCACACCCACCGCGGCGCAGTCGTGCACGACGAGGTGATCGGCATTGCCGAAGGCAGCGTCGTGAAGTCCACCAACGGCGATCAGTTCCTGGTGCTGCGTCCGTTGCTCGTCGACTATGTGTTGTCGATGCCGCGTGGCGCCCAGGTGATCTACCCGAAGGATGCCGCGCAGATCGTGCACGACGGTGACGTCTTTCCCGGCGCGCGGGTGCTGGAGGCCGGCGCGGGTTCGGGCGCTCTCACCTGTTCACTGCTGCGAGCAGTGGGGCCCGAGGGAACGGTGATCTCTTACGAGATTCGTGAGGATCACGCCGAACACGCTGTGCGTAACGTCACAACGTTCTTCGGTGAGCGACCAGGCAACTGGGAGCTTGTGCTCGGCGATCTTGCTGAGCGGCCGGCCGACGCCGGCGAGGTCGACCGGGTGGTCCTGGACATGCTGGCGCCCTGGGAGGTTTTGCCGGCGGTCGCCGAATCGCTGGTGCCCGGCGGCGTGCTGATCGTCTACGTCGCTACCGTCACCCAGCTGTCACGTGTGGTCGAGGCGTTGCGAGAGCAGCAATGCTGGACCGAGCCGCGGTCCTGGGAAACGATGCAGCGCGGCTGGAACGTCGTGGGCCTGGCGGTGCGACCCGAGCACAACATGCGCGGCCACACCGCGTTCTTGGTCAGCGCCCGCCGCCTGGCGCCGGGCACGATCACCCCGACGCCGCTGCGGCGTAAGCGCTTACCGAGCTAGGGCTCGCCTAGGGGGTGGGCGTAGGGGCAGGCGCTTCACTCGGCACGCCAGTACCCGCGAGTGAGGTTCCGGTCTTGAGTAGCAGGTCGGAAGTCCGCTTCGACAGTTTCCAGCCGCCACTCTCGGGCGAGAAGGACATCGGGACGGCGAATCCGCCCATCTTCGGGCTGGGGCTGTTGATGGTGACAACGGCATCGACGTCGCCCGGCGTCTCCGTCGACCACTTGGGGTCCTTCACGGTGAACGATAGCGGCGAGAACCCGGCGTCACCGATCGCTTTGGTGAACTTATCCAGCTGCTCGGGGGTGGCGCCCTGCACGGCGCTGACCTTTTCGGTGCCCGGCAGGTTCGGATCGGCGAGGCGGTTCAGGACGTCGGTGAGCACCGCCGGATCCGGCAGCGGATGATCCGGGACGGCCGCGGCGGCAGCCGACGATGCCGTCTGCGTCGCCGACGACGTGGCCGGACCTGCCTTATCGCTCGAGCTGCTGCAAGCGGTCAGGGCGAGAAAGGCTGCGCTGGCGGCGACGACAGCGAGACCAAAGTGACGGGCCATGATCGAGGTGACTCCCATTCGACGTATCGGCTAAGTCTGTCGGCGAAATCGTTCGACAGTGCGGTGACAATGTGCGGTGATCGGGTTCGTGAAAATCTTTCCGCCGTCCATCGCGCGGTTCTACGTCCTACCGTTCTACCGCCCAGACTTACCGGACGCCGCCTGGATCAGTGAAATGGCCGATGCCTTACTGATCTTCCAGCCGTCCTGATTCACGAAGTTGACCTTCGTGGAGTAGGCCTGCGTTCTGGGACCGCTGATGGTGACCGCGGCTGCGGCCAGGCCCGGACCGGTGGACTTGATATCGGACACGGTGAATGCGAGCGGTAGGAAACCGTCACGGTTGGCGTTCTTGAAGGCGCGGTCGGCATAGATCGCCTCGCCGGCGCCAATGCCGCCCTCGACGAGACCGCCCTTGGCAAGGGCCGACACGCCCGGATCGGCGAGCGAGTACAGCAAACCGCTCAGCTCGTCGGAGGTGGGCGCCGCTTCGGCCGGGTCGGCGGGTACGTCCATCGGAACATCCCACGCTGCGGGGACCACGGCGGTTGGCATAGCGGTCGTTGCTGCGGGACCAGGAGAGCTGGCTGTCGGCATGGCCAGGCCAACCGCTGCCACCGTGAGTAAACCCAGCATGGCGGCCCCCGACATACTGGTTCGTGAGCTCACGGTTGTCCTTTCGATCTACCTGAATGTGACGAACGCTAACAGCGTAGACGTCCTAGGCAACGGGTAGACCCCGCACGGCTTGCCAATCGCCGGTAGCGTTGAAGTATCCACCGCACCAATTCTCGGTGTGGGAAAGGAGGACATCATGAGTGAGTCGGAGCGTTCTGAGGCGTTCAGCACACCGGATGCCGCCGAAGTGGAGCGGCTACGCCGAGAGATTGCCGCGCTGCGCCAACAGCTGGAAGACAGCGCCACGCACGCGCCCGGTGATGCCGCTCGCCTCCGCGATCTCAATCAGCTCGAGGCCCGCGTCGACTCTCTGAACGCGCGCAACGCCAAGTTGATGGACACCCTCAAGGAGGCCCGTCAGCAGCTCTTAGCGCTCCGCGAGGAGGTCGACCGGCTGGGGCAGCCGCCGAGTGGTTACGGCGTGCTGCTGGCCGTGCAGGCCGACGAGACGGTGGACGTGTTCACCTCAGGCCGCAAGATGCGCGTGACCTGCTCTCCCAACATCGAGACCAGTGAGCTGCGCCGCGGACAAACTGTGCGTCTCAACGAGGCGCTCACCGTAGTCGAGGCCGGCAACTTCGAATCGGTCGGTGAGATCAGCACTTTGCGGGAGTTGCTCGACGACGGGCACCGGGCACTCGTGGTGGGGCATGCCGATGAGGAACGCATCGTCTGGCTGGCCGATCCGCTGATTGCACCTGACCTCGCGGACAAGACGGACGACGACAATGACGATGACCTGAAGCCGCGGAAACTGCGGCCCGGCGATTCGTTGCTGGTGGACACCAAGGCCGGATACGCCTTCGAGCGCATTCCCAAGGCCGAGGTCGAGGACCTGGTGTTGGAAGAGGTTCCGGACGTCAGCTACAGCGACATCGGTGGTCTGACCCGACAGATCGAGCAGATCCGCGATGCGGTCGAGCTGCCGTTCCTGCACAAGGACCTTTACCGGGAGTACGCACTGCGCCCGCCCAAGGGTGTGCTGCTCTACGGACCACCCGGATGCGGAAAGACCCTTATCGCCAAGGCCGTTGCCAACTCGTTGGCCAAGAAGATGGCCGAGGTGCGCGGCGACGACTCGCGCGAGGCGAAGTCGTACTTCCTGAACATCAAGGGCCCGGAGCTGCTCAACAAGTTCGTCGGTGAGACCGAGCGGCATATCCGCTTGATCTTCCAGCGGGCCCGCGAAAAGGCTTCCGAGGGAACGCCCGTCATCGTCTTCTTTGACGAGATGGACTCGATCTTCCGCACCCGTGGAACCGGTGTCAGCTCCGATGTGGAGACGACGGTGGTGCCTCAGCTGCTCAGTGAGATCGACGGTGTCGAGGGCCTCGAGAACGTCATCGTCATCGGTGCCTCCAACCGCGAGGACATGATCGACCCGGCGATCCTGCGGCCCGGCCGCCTGGACGTCAAGATCAAGATCGAGCGACCGGATGCCGAATCGGCACAGGACATCTTCTCGAAGTACCTCACCGAGAAGCTGCCGGTGCACGCCGACGATCTGGCCGAGTTCGGCGGAGACCGCGGGTTGACAGTCAAGGCGATGATCGAGAAGGTCGTGGACCGGATGTACGCCGAGATCGACGACAACCGGTTCCTGGAGGTCACCTATGCCAACGGTGACAAGGAAGTCATGTACTTCAAGGACTTCAACTCCGGGGCAATGATTCAGAACGTCGTGGACCGCGCGAAGAAGAACGCCATCAAGGCGGTGCTCGAGACTGGGCAGCGGGGCTTGCGGATTCAGCATCTGCTGGATTCGATCGTCGACGAGTTCGCCGAGAACGAGGACCTGCCCAACACCACCAATCCGGATGACTGGGCACGGATCTCGGGCAAGAAGGGCGAGCGGATCGTCTACATCCGCACGCTGGTCACCGGCAAGTCGTCCAGTGCCAGCCGCGCCATCGACACCGAATCGAGCCTGGGCCAGTACCTGTAACGCTTGAACGCCGAGCGTGAAGCTGTTGCGGAGAATCACGCGGAAACCCGCTATAACTTCACACTCGGCGCGCGGTCATCACCGCCTGCCAGTCGCCGGGGGCGAGCCGACGCGCGTCGGCGGGATCATAGCGGCCCAGAAGGTCTGGAACGCGTAGGTGTTCGATCGTCTGAAAGCCGTGGCGCGCAAGCAATTCATCGACCTGAACACTCGTCATCCCTGTGCGATACGGCTCGCCCCGTCGCGTCACGGACTTGGACACCCGACGCACCTCGGGGCGCGGGCTGTGGTGGCCGACGATGTCGGGATCGCCGTAGTCCATAAGGAGCCTGCTGCCCGGCGCGCAGAGCTTTGCCAACTGCGTCAGCGTCGATTCGAGCGCGGCCTCCGTGAGGTAGTACGTCACCCCGAGCCACACCACGAGTGCCGTTGCGGCCGTATCGAATCCGGCATCGAGTAGGAGGGTTGTTACGTCGTCATGCTCGAAGTCGCACGGAACCCAGACGAGCCGCGACCCATCGGCGCCGCTCGAGTGCATGCGGATCTGCTTCGCGCGCTGCGTAGTGGGTGCGTCCACCTCGAACACCGTGACAGGCGAGGAGCCTAGGTGCTGGCTCGTTGTGTCGAAGCCCGCGCCTAGCACCACTACCTGGGTGATACCGGCGACCGCTGCAGACCGGACCTGGTCATCGGACACCCGCCGCCGCAACACGATGTGGGCGTGCAATCCGGCGCACCAACGATCCACCAGACGCAGTCCCCAGCGCGCGAGGCGTGGTGACGTCAGCGTGGCACGCAACAGCGGATTGGTGACGAACCGTCCGGACGGGTGATCGTTCAGCAGGCCGTCGCGCTGAAGGGACTCGGCCGCCCGCTGCCATGCGTTGAACTGTGCGGTCAGGCTTGCACTTTGGTCGAGTCGTCGCTTGGGCATACCGCGAGAATAGAGAGACGCGGTGGTCGAAATTGACGTGCTGGCAGTGCATGGCAGTGCCTGGCAGGTTGCGGCGGTGCTGGTGAGGGCGATCGACCTAGCATGACGAGCACAGCCCACATCAGCCCACATGGGAGGACGTATGAAGCCCAAGGAAATGCTCGCCGCCGAACGTGCCAGCTTGGCCGAGTTCCTACACACGCTGTCCGAAGATGACTGGTTGGCGCCGTCATTGTGCGACGGATGGACCGTCCGCGATGTGGTGGCGCACGCGTCAGTCGACGCGGTCTCGCTAGGTGCGTATCTGGGGACCGCACTGCGAAACCCGTCGATCAACAAACTCAACGGCGCCCTCATCGAACGCACCGGACATTTGTCGAATCGGGACCTGCTGCGTCATTTCGAGTCGGCGGTACAACCCGGCGCCTTCGGCAAGATGGCGCCGGCGGCGCTTCATACCGACGCCATGGTGCATCACCAGGACATCAGGCGACCATTGGGGAGGCCGCGGACCATACCCGAGCAGCGGCTGGTCTTCGCCCTAGACCATCCGGATTTTGGTGCGCACCCTAAGCGGTACACCAAAGGGCTGCGTTTCGTGGCAACCGATGTGCCTGGGTGGGCCAAGGGAACCGGGCCCGAGGTGCGCGGCACCGGGGAGGCCTTGGTGCTGGCGATGGCGGGCCGCCCCGTGGTGCTCGGCGAACTGGACGGCGACGGTGTACCGACCTTGGCTGATCGCATGCGCTAAACGCGCGCGGCAACCAGGTAGGCGTCGCGGCCCGCCAGACTCACCGCGACATCGGCAATCAGTGGGTCGAAGAATCGGCTGCGGTACTGCGGGTCAACGCTGCTATTGACCGTGAAGTACAGCCCGGAAAGCACCGCGACCAACAGCGCCATGTGAATCAGCGTCTGTGGCACCCCGATTCGGATACCGAACCATGTCCCGGCGCACGGTGGTGCCGCCCCGGAAGGGCAGGTGGCTTCGTTGGACCACAGTGCCATGACGTCGTGGGGCACCGCCACAATGCCGAGCAGCATGAAGAAGGCGAACACCCCGCTGGTGAAGAACGCGACCTGGATTGCCTGGGAGACCACCATGACCAGTAGCACATTCAACCGTTCCGGCCATCGCAAGGCGGGGCTCGGCGCCTCATCTTCGGCGAGGTCCGCCAGTGGCGTCCCCACCAGCAGCGCCCGGGTCGCTGGTTGTCCGGCACGGTTCTCGCGCAGGCTGGCCAGCTCGTCGCGCACAGTCACCGCCATGAACGCCACCGCCGTCAGCGCGAGGAAACCGATTGTCTGCCAGAGTCTTTCTCGGGTGACACGCGCCGACAGCTGCCATAGCTCGCCGGTGAAGAACACCACCACGGTCAACATGAGTAGCGGCAACGCGCGGGACATCAGTGTGCCGAGCGCTCCGAATTGTGTTGAGGCGTAACGCAGTGCCCACAGACCGATAGAACCGGCGCCCAGGTAGGTCAGCCAGATCAGCACCAGCGCGGCCACCAGAAACGCGGGCATCATCGTGGCGGCGGCGGCCCATGTGCCGGTATCGGCGAGGGGCAGCACGATCACGAAGATCGCGATGACGAGCCAGGACAGGGCGCGGCGCACGGTGTCGGCGCGGACGGTACCGAGGCGCTGCAGTGTCGTCAGCACCAACGGCTGCGCCGCCATTAGCAGAGCCAGCACCACCAGAAGGATCATCAGCACGATCGAGCGGGTGTCGTTGTCGGTGGAGACCAATTCGTACAGCGAGACGCCAGCGCCCGCCACCCCGATCATGGGTGCGGAGCGGTCCAGCAGCTCGCGCGAACGGACGCGACGGTCCAGGACGACGGGCAGCCCCCGGCCCAGGAACCACTCATGGACGTCCTCAAGATTGCGCACCACGTCATGATCACCCGAGCGGCGGCGATACCCGTCGACGCAGCGCGGCGTGTTTCTGGGTGTGACGAGCGAAAAGGCTGTTCGGCCGAGTAGAACGCGCGTATTTTGAACCAATCGGGCGGTCGAATCGTGTAACCGTCGGAGGTGTTGCATGGCGGATGGGCAGGCGAAGCCTGACGGGCGTCGCGTAGGCGGCTCGTCGAAGCATGATGGTCTTCGCGCAAGCGGCTCATCATCCCTGATGCGCGCCTTTTACGACGAGTATGCGGGCCCGCTACACCGCTATGTCATGCATCTGACGCACGATTCGGCGCTGGCGGAAGACATCGTGCAGGAGGTGTTGTTGCGGGCGTGGCGGCATCCGACGCTCGTCGACCAGACTGAAGGGTCGGCGCGCGCTTGGCTCTTCACGGTCGCCCACAACCTCGTCCGGGATAACGCACGGAGCTCGCGTTTCCGCAGCGAGATTGCCACCGCAGAGACGCCCGAGTTCGCGGGGCCCGACCAGGTGGACGCGACGCTGGATGCGTGGCTCGTCGCCGAGGCGCTGCGCACACTATCCACCGATCACCGAGCCGTAATCTTGCGTGCGTACTACCGCGGGAGCTCGGTCGCTGATATCTCCGCCGAGCTGGGCGTGCCCGAAGGTACCGTCAAGTCACGCCTGCACTATGGCGTGCGTGCGCTGCGGTTGTCGCTGCAGGAAATGGGGGTCACGCGATGACTGTCGAACATGTCTACTCCGACTGGGATGCGGCCTACGTGTTGGGCGCGTTGTCGTCGGCCGACCGCCGCGAGTACGAGCAGCACCTGGTCGACTGCGCCAGCTGCCAGCGCGCGCTCTCCGAGGTCACCGCGATGCCCGGTCTGTTGTCGAAGGTTGATCGCGGTTACGCCGAGAAGATGGAACTCGAAGACCCTCCGACGCTCGCTAGGCCGGCCACCAGTTGCCCGGTGCAGGCACTGTGGCCCAAGCTGCAGGCTCGGTGGCGCAGGCAGAGCGCCGTGCGTCGGCTCGCCTATGCGGGTGCGCTCGCGGTAGCGGCGGCCATTGCGCTGACGGTGTCGCTGGTTCCGCCGCCCTGGTATCACCGGCCCGCACCGATGAATGTCGCGGCGGGCTCGCTACCGTCGGGTGAGCATTGGCAACCGATGCGCCAGGTAACACCGTCGCCCTTGAGCGCCCAGGTGGCACTGGTTCGCGACGGCGTCGGCACCCGCATCGAAATGTGGTGCAGCTACCCGGTGTACGGCGACGATGCCGATGACACGGCGGCGCCGTATGCGCTGCGGATCGGCACCCGCAACGGCGGGAACATCATCGCCAGTTCGTGGACGGCCAAGCCGGGGTCGACGATGATGACCTCGACGACTATCCCGACGGCGCAGGACCAGATCGAGAGCGTCCAGGTGATCGACAACCATGGCGACGCCTCACCGCTGGTGTTCCTCGAACTGCGCCGCTGACGTTCTCACCCCTTGCGCGGTCCCTTGGCGCTGTGACGTGCCCAAACTGGGATTACCTGAAACTCGATTCATGTTGTGCCATGGCATGATTGAGATGACTTGATCACTTTTTCTGGCGGATTGTTGAACCCGTCACGTGTGGAGGTCGTGTACTAGTCATGACCACGCCGATATGCGCTCGAGACGGGTACATGCGAGTGGTTGACTGGCTCGCCGCTGAGCTGCGTCGCCACGATATCGACTTCATCTTCGGAGTGGACGGCGCGAACATCGAGGATCTCTACGATGCCGTGCACTACACGCCCGGCCTGGAAGCAATCGTTGCCAAACACGAATTCTCGGCAGGCACGATGGCCGACGGTTACGCGCGTGCCACCTCACGGATGAGTGTGGTAGCCACGACATCGGGCGGTGGTGCCGTCAATCTCGTTCCGGCGCTTGCAGAATCCTATGCCAGCGGGGTTCCGGTGTTGGCGATCGTCGGCCAGCCGCCGCGGCCTCTGGAGGGCAACGGTGCGTTTCAGGATGGGAGTGGACGCGCCGGAAGCATGGATCTACAGGCAGTCTTCCGTCCGATTTCCGGATTCTGTACGCGGGTTGCGCGCCCCGAAGAGATTGCAGAGGCGCTCACGCATGCCTTGGCCGCGATTCGCGACGGACTGCCGGCGGTTCTTCTGATACCTAAGGATGTTCAGCAGGCTCACCTGACGGCCGTGCCGCAGATACGGGAACCCCATGTTCGGGCCGGAGCGGTGCCCGCGCAGCTTGCCGATTTCGCCGAGCATCTGGCCGACACGCCCGGCCGCATCCTGGTGGTGGTGGGACCCGAGGTGGCGCGTCACGATGCCCGCGAGGAACTTTCGGAGCTCGTTGATCGGCTTGACGCGTTCGTCGCGGTATCACCCGACGCCAAAGATGCTGTGGATAGTGAGAATCCACGTCTGCTCGGGGTGATCGGGGTGATGGGGCACCCCGCCGTCGAGCAGGTGCTGCACCACGGTGTCACCTGCGTGTGCATCGGCACGACGATGCCCGTGATGACCCGCGGAGGCGTCGACTTCTCCACCACACCAGTGCTATCCGTGGGATCGGCCACACCGCATATCGCGTCTCGGCACCTACAGACCGAGGATCTGTCGTCGACGCTGGCCGGCCTCACCGCCGCTCTACCCGCACGCGCGGAGGACCTTGACAGCGAAACACTTTATGCACCGGCTCATCTCGAACCGCCCGTGTATGACGGGGCGGGCGTGAGATATCACGATGCCATGCACGTGCTGGATCGGGCGATTCCTGCCGGGGCTGACGTGTTCGTTGACGCGGGTAACACCGGGGCCGCGGCCGTGCACTACCTGGGCGCGCGGCCTCGAGGGCGCTATGTCGTCGCCCTCGGGATGGGCGGCATGGGATACGCCTTCGGTGCCGGCATCGGCTGCGCACTTGCTCGGGCGGGTCGCACCGTGGTGATCGCGGGTGATGGCGCATTCTTCATGCACGGCATGGAGATTCACACGGCCGTCGAACACCGACTTCCGGTGACGTTCGTCATCGTGAACAACAACGCACACGCCATGTGCGTCACCCGTGAGCAGCTGTATTACGGAGGCCAGTACAGCTTCAACCGGTTCGCGCCCTCGCACATTGCGGCCGGTCTGGCCGCAATGTTCCCCGATCTGGTGTGCCGTTCGGCCGACACCGTAGCCGATTTCGAAGCGGCCATGCGAGAGGCGCTGGCCCACAACGGCCCCGCCGTGGTGGAGGTCGTCTGCTCCACCGATGAGGTACCCCCGTTCGCCCCGTTCTTGTCATCCGCAATCCCCAAGGAGGAAACGCATGACCGACACCATTTCCGAAATGTCCGATCCTGGGCTGAAAGCCTTTCCCGCGCTTAGCGATATCGTCGCCGAATCCGGCAACGAGGAAGCACTGCCCGGGGTGCATCGGATCGAGACCTCGCCGAGGGAGAAGGCCACCCCGATCATCATGGACATGATGCGGTCGGTGTATCCGCATGACCAGGTGTTCGGGCCGTTCTGCACCGTGCAGGAATACGTGGACTGCCCACCCGACGAACTGCACAGGTATCTGTCCGATACCCGCAGCCTGGAGGAATGGACCTACAGCCTGCGCGGCTTCGAGGAGACCGATGAGCCCGGGCTGTGGGTGGCGCACGACCGGCTGGGCTCGGAAACACTCATCTACACCCGCACCGAATCCAATGCCGAATCCGGGACCGTCGACTATCACTGTGCGTGGGACCAGGGCGACCACCTGTGGATGATCTATCTCATGCGGGTAGTTGACGCGCAGGTGGTGCTCAACAAGCCCGGATCCGTGGTGCTGTGGACCAACTGCCATCACCCGTTCTACGACGAGAATCCCTATCCGGAAACCGCTCCGCCCGAACGCAAACCCTGGGTGGGGGACTTCTGGGACATGTTCGGGGCGGGGCACCTGTTGGAGCTGTTGAACCTCAAGGCCATCGCCGAGTATCGCCACAGCCACGGTCTGCCGATCGTTCCGGAGTGGATGAAATGATCAGTCTTTTCGACATATCCAGCTATCTGCCCGAGAACCGGGTCAGCGCAGACTATTTTGCGCAGTACGCCAAGGACGACGACCTGGCAGAGAACGTGATGTTCCGCAGCCCGGCCCACCGGCATCACGTGGCGGCCGACGAGACGGCGGTCGACATGGCCGAGCGCGCGGTCGCCGGCCTCAAAGAACGGCACGGCGACACAGTGCTCGACGAGGTCGACATTCTGCTGACGCACACTCAGCTGCCCGACCTGCCGTTCGTGGGTTGCGGTGGGGAGGTGGCGAACAGGTTGCAGATCCGCCCGGAGTGGATTCTCGACGTGCACAACGGCGGCTGCGTGTCATTTGTGTTGATGCTCAAGCTCGCTCAACAGATCATGTCGTCGTCGGGTGCGCGCTCGGCTCTGCTGGTCAACATGCAGAACGCCGCGGGCCAGATCTTTGTGCAAGAGCAGGTGCGTTCCACCGCCCAGGCCTCGATTCCCGGAGATGGGGCAACGGCGGCTCTGATCACCCGCGACGGCGACTCTCCCGTCTTGGGTATCGAGACCCGCAACTACGGCGAGTACGCGGGGGACATGACCTATGCGGTGTCTCCCCACCGCAAGTACTGGGAGGCCGGTTCCGGGCAGGGCCGGGTCGCGTTCACCGAGCACAAGATCAGCAAGGTGCTGGCTCGAGGCAACCGCATGGTGCCGGAGGTCGCGTTGACCGTCTGCGACCGAATCGGTATTCCCTCAACTGATCTGGACGCGTTGGTCACCAATCAGCCGAACCGGATCTTCCTGCGGAACTGGCGGGACGCGCTGCAGCTACCCAAGGAGAAGCACCCGGATACCTTTGATGAGTGCGGGAACCTGTTCGGGGTGGGCATTCCGCACACGCTCGATCAGGCGATCTCTGAGGGGACGGTCCAGACCGGCGACACCGTGATGCTCGCGGGCTTCGCACACGCCGGGGACTTCGCGGCTGCTGCCGCGGTGCGATGGGGAGGTAGAGGGTCGATGAGCCACGTGGGCGAAGAGGAGAATGCACAGTGACAGTGAGTCCGCTGCGGTTGGCATTGAACGAAAATCCCTATCGTCCACTGCCATCGGTGCGTGATGCGCTCAGGCATGACATCGCCGAGGTCAACCGGTACCCCGAATTCCTTCCCGTGGTGCTCCCGAATCTGATCGCCGAACGCGTGGGTATGACACCCGATGAAGTGGTGGTGGGCGTCGGGGCCACCGGGGTAGCGCTGCAGGTACTGCAGGCGTTGTGTCAGCCGGGTGATTCGCTGGTGTACGCGCATCCGACGTTCGACGGGTATCCGATACTGGCCGATATCGCGGGGCTTATTCAGGTGCCGATTCCGCTGGCGGACAACGGTATGACCGATCTCGACGAACTGTTGGGTGCGGCGTATGACGCCGATGCGACCGCTGTGGTGCTCTGCCGACCGCACAATCCGACCGGAACGTTGATACCGGCCGATCAGGTGTACGAGTTTGTCCGTGAGGCACCTCCCACCAGTGTCGTGATCCTTGACGAGGCCTATATCGAGTTCGTGGATCCCGAGGAGCATCTGGACATTCCACGTCTGCTTGCGGTGCACCCGAATCTGGTTGTGTTGCGGACATTCTCAAAGGCGTATGGGCTGGCAGGGTTGCGGATTGGCTATGGGCTGGCCTCGCCCGCGGTATGCGGTGTCATCCGCCGATACCAGCTGCCATTCGGTATGAACCGCGCGGCAGCGGTGGCAGTGGCGGCGTCCTACGCGGCCGAGAACGAGCTGCGCCTGCGGGTCAATTCGATTGTCTACGAACGTGACCAGCTCCGGGCGCGGCTTGCCGAGATGGGTGCGCACATTCCCGAATCGCATGCCAACTTCGTGTATCTCCCGGCACGCGGCGACGGTGAGGCCTGGATGTCCATCCTCGGAACCGGTGATGTGGTGGCGAAGGAGTACCCGGATGGCGGCGTCCGTCTCACCGTCGGCGATCCGCGCGAGATGGCGATTGTCGCGCGGCGACTACTCGAGGTCGACGACACCGGAGAAGGAGCAACGCGTCAGTTGAACAGACCGGCGTCATAGACCGGTTGGCCGCGGTGATCCATCCCCCCGATTGCCGGCCCCGAAACGGCAAGGACCGCCGCGGCCAACCCCAACTTCTCAGAATGCGTAGCGGTGGTACTGCGCCATGTAGCGCAGCTTCGGGGACAGCGACATCACCTTGGCCAGAAGGCGATACGCGGCCGGAACTCTCTGGAACGAGAACGAATCGAACGGTGACTCCCACCCAAGGAGCCGGAGTTGCGGTACCGCCCGGATGAGATCGTCGGGCCCGTCAACGCCCCAGTGCAGCGTTGCGCCGGAACGTCGCACCACGGCATTGGACCACTGCGTCTTGATGCCGAACGTGTTGAATGCGTCGAATTGCAGTTCACCGGAAGGAAAGTGCTCGACGATCCGGCGGAACAGCGCGATGCCGTCCTCTTCCATGAGGTACATGGTGAGCCCCTCGCCGATTGCCAACACCGGCCGGTCGCCCGGGATGCCGGCCAGCCATGCGGGATCGGTGACCGATGCCGCGACGACGTGATAGTGCTCGCGTTCGGGATACAGCTTCTCGCGCAGTGTCGTCACGTCCGGGTAGTCGACGTCGTACCACTCGACGCCAGGGCCGGGATCGAGCCGGAAGAACCGGCTATCCAGTCCGCAACCCAGATGCAGCACGACGGCGTCCGGGTGCGCGGAGAGGAACGTGCGAGCCCAGTTGTCGAAATGCGCGGAACGCGTCGTCACCGCGGGGGATCTCTTCGCCGTGATCGTGGTCTTGGACCAGTCGTAGTCGATGCGATCCACGATGTCGCGCGCGTAGACGTCGTTCAGAATCGGCTCGGGCAGATCGGCGTCCAGGGACTTGGCGTAGAAGGTCGCCAGCATGGTCTGGGGTGCTCCGCTGAGGTCGACGTGGATCTTCTCGGGATGGCTCATGAGCGCGACGTTAATGCGGTTTCGGTGCCACACACAGGAGTCTGAACAGTCCCCGGCGTGGTGTTCAGTGGCGTCTCCAAGGCCGGTGGGCTGGGGGCACCTCCCGCCTGCGGGGGCGAGTGCAGCGATCGGGGGATCTAGGCTGAACGTCATGCAACGGATCATCGGTACCGAGGTTGAGTACGGCATTTCGTCGCCCACGGACCCCGCCGCCAATCCGATCCTCACCTCCACGCAGGCGGTGCTGGCGTATGCCGCGGCAACCGGGATTCAGCGGGCCAAGCGCACCCGATGGGACTACGAGGTGGAATCGCCGCTGCGCGACGCTCGCGGCTTCGATCTGGGACGTACCAGCGGCCCGGCGCCCATCGTGGATGCCGACGAGGTGGGCGCCGCCAACATGATCCTTACCAACGGGGCCCGGCTGTACGTCGATCATGCGCACCCGGAGTACTCGGCACCCGAATGCACCAACCCGCTCGATGCGGTGATCTGGGACAAGGCCGGTGAACGAGTCATGGAGGCCGCTGCGCGCCACGTCGCCAGCGTGCCCGGCGCAGCTCGGCTGCAGCTGTACAAGAACAACATCGACGGCAAGGGCGCCTCGTACGGCACCCACGAGAATTACCTGATGGACCGGCGGACACCGTTCTCGTCGATCATCGCCGGCCTCACCCCGTTCTTCGTGTCTCGCCAGGTGGTCACGGGGTCGGGTCGGGTGGGCATTGGGCCCTCGGGTGACGATGCGGGCTTCCAGCTATCGCAGCGCGCCGACTACATCGAGGTCGAGGTCGGCCTGGAAACCACCCTCAAGCGGGGCATCATCAACACCCGCGACGAACCGCACGCCGACGCCGACAAGTACCGGCGTTTGCACGTCATCATCGGGGACGCCAACCTCGCCGAAACCTCGACATTCCTCAAGGTGGGCACCACCTCGCTGGTGCTCGACCTCATCGAATCCGGCGCCGACTTGTCCGACCTCGCACTCGCACGGCCGGTGCATGCGGTGCACGTGATCAGTCGTGATCCGTCGCTGCGGGCCACGGTGGCACTGGTAGACGGGCGCGAGCTGACAGGGCTTGCGCTACAACGTATTTACCTGGACCGGGTGGCCGAGCTCGTCGCTTCCGGTGACCCGGACCCGCAGGCCACCCACGTGCTGGAGACGTGGGCCAGGGTGTTGGATCTGTTGGAGCGCGACCCGATGGAATGCGCCGATCTGCTGGACTGGCCCGCCAAGCTGCGGTTGTTGGAGGGGTTCCGGCAGCGCGAGAACCTGAGCTGGTCGGCGCCGCGTCTGCACCTGGTCGATCTGCAGTACTCCGACGTGCGCCTTGACAAGGGCCTCTATAACCGATTGGTCGCCCGCGGGTCCATGCAGCGGATGGTCACCGAGCAACAGGTGCTGGACGCGGTGACCCGGCCCCCGTCGGACACCCGCGCCTACTTCCGGGGCGAGTGCCTGCGCCGCTTCGGTGCCGAGATCGCCGCGGCCAGCTGGGACTCGGTCATCTTCGATCTGGGCGGGGATTCGCTTGTCAGGATTCCTACCCTGGAACCGCTGCGCGGCAGCAAGAGCCATGTCGGTGCGCTGTTGGACTCGGTGGATTCGGCAGCCGAACTGGTTGACCAGCTCACCACGTAGCGCACCCAAATGCCGAGTGTGAGCACCAGGGCTCGCACTCGGCATTTTTCGCGCCCTGGCGGTCACACTCGATGCAAGGCACTTGTGCCGGGTGCGTTGCCGCCGTCTCAAGGACGCTGCCCGGTAGGCTGGACAGAACCGACGTGAGAGTCAGGAGGCAGCGATGGCGCAGGAGCAGACCAAGCGCGGTGGTGGCGGTGACGAGGACGATGTCACTGACCTTGGGGGACCGGCCGGGCAGGAGCGCCGCGAAAAGCTGGCGGAGGACACTGACGATCTGCTCGATGAGATCGATGACGTGCTGGAAGAGAACGCCGAGGACTTCGTGCGGGCGTACGTCCAAAAGGGTGGCCAGTGATCTGGCGCGATGACTCGATCGCGCCCCAGCAGTTCATCCGGCACTCGCACCTTTCCTCGTTTTCGGAGTACCTGAGGGTCCAGGCCCCGGAACTACTTCCGGCGCTCGGAAAGGCGTCCAGTGACGTGATTGCGAATCTGCCGCATGGCACCACGATCGTGGCACTCACCTACCGCGGCGGCGTGCTGATTGCCGGTGATCGGCGTGCGACGCAGGGCAACTACATCGCCAACCGCGATATCGACAAGGTGCAGATCACCGATAACTATTCGGCGACCGGCATCGCCGGAACCGCCGCAATTGCCGTCGAGTTCGCGCGGCTGTACGCCGTGGAGCTGGAGCACTACGAGAAGCTCGAAGGTGTGCAGCTGAGCTTCAACGGCAAGGCGAATCGGCTCTCGGCGCTGGTGCGTGGCAACCTTGCCGCCGCGATGCAGGGGCTGGTGGCGGTGCCGCTGCTGGTGGGGTACGACATCGACGACCCGAAGAGTGAAACTGCCGGGCGCATCGTATCTTTCGACGTTGCGGGTGGTTGGCACGTGGAGAGTGACGGTTACCAGGCGGTGGGCTCTGGCTCGATGTTCGCCAAGTCCTCGATCAAGAAGCTCTACAAGTCCAGCGGCGACGCGCTGGGCGCGCTTGCGGTGGCCGTGGAGGCGCTCTACGACGCGGCCGAAGACGATTCGGCTACGGGCGGACCGGATCTGGTGCGCCGGGTGTTCCCGACCGCCGTTCGGATCGATTCCGGGGGCGCGGTCAGAGTGCCCGAGGCGGACATCGAACGCATCGCGCGTGAGGTCATCGAAAAGCGGACCGAAGCAGCCGAGAGCGGTGACCCCTCATGACTTTTCCGTACTACGCCTCGGTCGAGCAGCTCATGCGCGACCGTTCGGAGTTGGCGCGCAAAGGAATCAGCCGTGGCCGTTCGGTGGTGGCGCTCACCTATGCCGACGGTGTGCTCTTCGTCGCCGAGAACCCGTCCAACTCGCTGCAGAAGGTCAGTGAGGTGTATGACCGCGTGGGGTTCGCAGCCGTTGGAAAATTCAATGAGTTCGACCGACTGCGCCGCGGTGGTATTCAGTGGGCCGACATGCGTGGCTATGCCTATGACCGCCAAGATGTGAGCGGGCGGCAGTTGGCCAACATCTATGCGGAGGCGCTCGGCACCATCTTTAACGAGCAGGCCAAGCCGTACGAGGTGGAGCTGTGTGTCGGCGAGGTAGCCCGCCAGGGCCGGGACACCGATCCGGTGTTGTACCGGATCACCTACGACGGGTCGATCGCCGACGAGCCACATTGGGTGGTCATGGGCGGTAACACCGAACCCGTGATCAACTCCCTCAAGGAGAGCTACGCCGAGGGTGCAACGCTCAAGGATGCGGTCGGATTTGCGGTGAAGGCGCTGCAGGCCGGCGCCGGTGCGGCCAATGGATCCGCGGAGGGCCGGGTGCTCGGTGGCCTGGAGGTCGCGGTCCTGGAGCAGAGCCGCCCGCGTCGGGCGTTCCGGAGGATCAAGGGTGCTGCGCTGGAAGCGCTTCTGCCCGAAGATTTCACGCCGGGGCAGCTCGAGGGTGGCGGCGATCCCGCGCCGGAGTCCGGTGAATCGAAGGAGTCGAAGGACTCCAAGGGTTCCAAGGACAGCTAGCTTTCATGTTTTCGGCTCGACCGTGGCCGGCGGTCGTCGGTTCGATCCTTGCCATGCTTTTTGTGGTGCTGGGATTCGTCGCGCATCGGGCGCATGCCGGCACCGCCGTCGACCACTCGGTGTTGGATTTCATGCTGGGCCACCGGCGGGACTGGCTGACCCCGATCGCGAGATTCATCACCGACGTGGTGGGACCCGACGGCATGTGGCCGCTCGGGATAGTCGTTGGTGCCGTTCTCTGGTGGCGCTGGCGTAAACCGTTGCCTGCCTTGGTGATCTTCGGAACCCTGATCACCACCAGGATCATGATTCCGTTGACGAAACACATTGTGGGCACCGAGCGTCCGCCACACGCCGTACGGCTCGTCGTGGAGGGTTCCCCGTCCTATCCGTCGGGGCATTCGTTGACGACGATCTCGGTGCTGGGGGTGCTCGCCGTGATCCTTGGGCACGGGCGCAGCGTGGCCATCCGAACGTGGCTGTGGGTGGGCGTGGCCGTCGGCACGGTGGCGGTCGCGCTGACGCGGCTCTACCTCGGCGTGCACTGGCTCACCGATGTCACCGGGGGCGTGCTTCTCGGCGGTGTGATCGTGATCGTGGCGGCATCGGTCTACGCGGCCTACGCGCCCAGGTACTTGTCCGCAGCCTGACTTATCCACAGGGCGAGAAACGATGGAACCGTGCATGCGCATCGGTGGTCCCACCTACCAAGAAACCGTTTTGACCAGGTAGGAGCAGCCATGTCTGCATACATCGATGTCACGACGCTACGGCTTGCCGATGGCGCCTGCGAGAAGCTGGCCGCACGCTGCGAGCTACTGCGCAGCGAGCTTGCGGGCGCCGTCGCACGTTTGGATATGTTCGCGCCGGTGAACCACGCCATCTTCGGTGACTGCGAAGAGGGTCGGGGGTGGAATCGGGTGCTACATGACATCGCCTGGGCGCCGACAGGATCGTTGACTGCCACGCTTGAGGAACACGGCTGCCTGCTGACCGAGTTCGCGGACACCTTCCGGCGCATCGGAGACGCCTACCTGGATACCGACCGAGGCTCGGCCGACCGCGCTACGGAAGTAGGACGCCAGAGATGACCGGCACCGTGCGGCCCGACGTATGGCTCGGTGACAAGTGGAGCCACGACGCGATCCTGGACATGCAGGCCCGGATGGCGCCCGAGGATATCTCGCGCATGGCCCGGGAGTGGAAAACAATTGTGGACGGCCTAGATTCGCTGTTCTCGACCTTTCTGGATGACGTGCGCGCCACGATCGGGGAGAGCTGGAGCGGCACCGGCGCGCAGTCGGCACTGAGCACCATGCGCACGTATGTGGAGAATTCGCGGGCGATGCTCGCACAGGCGCACTCGCTGTCGGACGGACTGAATGTGTTGTCGTCGGCCACGAGGGATCTGCAGTCGAAGATGACGGCCCAGTTCATGCCGGCCGGCGGCGCACCGGGTGAGAACCCGGGGTGGGGAGGCCCGAACATACCGGACTTCGACCTATGGCAGGCGGCGCTGAATCACGTGCGCACCGTGTACAGCGGCCCGGCGGTCGCGGCCGGCAATGCGGTGGCCGAACTGGCCGGCCCCCGCGAACGCCTTTGGTTTGGTTCAGGTGCGCAGACGCAGATGCCGGAGGCCGTCGATCCGCCCGTAGGACGCCGCGACGAGCAGGCCGAGCGTGCCGAGGAGTTCTTCTCTCGATGGGGACTGGACCACACACCGCAAGGCGCCGCGGCCACACCCTTGCAGACACCGCCGACCGCGGTGGGTAACATGAACGCGGACAAGGGCTTCGACGCATACTCGCCATCCGGTTCGCGCGCTGATGATCTCGATGAAGACGACGTATACGCGAACCAGGACTGGACGCACGACCCGCTATGGCGCGAGAATTCCACCCGCAGTGCGGGATTCGACACCGCCGTGCCCACGAGCGGCACGGCGCCGCTGCCGCTACCTCCGGACCGGATGCCCGCCGCCGGTGCGACACCCACCGTCGCGGGCGCAGGCGGTGGGCCGACACCGCGTCCCGCAGGGGCGATGATGCCGATGATGGGCATGTATCCGCCGCACGCGGGACAACGTCGTGGCGACGAAAACGAGCATTACAGCCCGCAGTACCTGGTCAATCGCGACAACACCCGCGAACTACTGGGGGAGCTGCCCAGGGGGACGGACCCCGTCATCGGGCTCTGGGAGCGCGGGGACGACGACGGTATCGGACCACCTCCGCGACGCGGATTTCGTTCGCGCTGAGCCGGACCCTTGAGGGCCCGGGTTTAGATCGGTATCAATACCGGGTGCCTTCCACACTGCCCGCAGATCGCTGCCGTTGGCTGACGCCGCCCCGCTGCGCCTAGCCACAGAAAGTCGATTGCACAGTGTCTGTTTTCGTTGACATCGTTCCCGACGAGTCGCCCGCCGAAACCGCCGAATCCGTTGCGCACCAGTCGGGATGGCGCCGTCGGCTGATCGGCGCCATCCTGCCGCTCCTGTCTGTCGTCGCCTTCGTGGGCGTATGGCAGTTGGCGGCGGCAAGCGGGATCTGGAACCAAACCTTCGTGCCCTATCCGAGTAGTGTCTGGAAGGCGTTCGTCGAGGTGTCCACCAACCACGACGGCGTGCACGGATACGGCGGCTACCTGCTGTGGGAGCACCTCTACATGACTCTGCGCCGGCTGCTGGCCGGTGTCGTGATCGGAGTGACGGCAGGGGTGCTGTTGGGTCTCGTCATGGGGTCGATCAGGTGGGTGCGCAGTGTGCTCGAACCCTGGCTGACCTTCTTGCGTGCATTGCCACCCCTGGCGTACTTCTTTCTGTTGGTCATCTGGCTCGGCATCGATGAAGCTCCCAAGATCACGCTGCTTGCGCTGGCCGCACTCCCGCCCGCCGCCGTCGCCACCACGGCTGCCGTGGTTGCCGCTCCCGTGGGCCTGGTGGAGGCCGCCCGGGCGTTGGGGGCCACCGGGTGGCAGGTGGTTCGCGATGTCGTCGTTCCCTCATCGCTCCCCGAAACCTTTACCGGGGTGCGGCTCGCAGTCGGTATGGCCTACTCGTCGGTGGTTGCCGCCGAGTTGTTCAACGGCATACCCGGCATCGGTGGTCTCGTGAAAGACGCCAGTAACTACAACAACACGCCGGTGGTGCTCGTCGGGATCTTCTCGATCGGGATCTCGGGATTGGTGATCGACGCCGCGCTGCGCGCGGTGGAACGCCGAGTGGTGCCGTGGCGAGGAAAGGTATGAGACCGGGCCGCATCGCGGCCACGCTCGCCGTGGCGATGGCGGTCCTGTCGGGGTGCGCCATCGACCACTCGGGCCTGCGGGACGGTAAGCCCACCATCCGCATCGGATACCAGAACTTCCCGAGCGGCGACCTCGTGATCAAGCAAAACCGTTGGCTGGAAACGGCATTGCCCGAATACAACATCAAGTGGACACGGTTCGACTCTGGCGCAGACGTCAACACCGCATTCATCGCCAGGGAACTGGACTTCGGGGCGTTGGGCTCCAGTCCCTTCGCGCGCGGGTTGTCGGCGCCGTTGAACATCCCGTATCGGGTGGCCTTCATCCTCGACGTGGCCGGAGACAATGAGGCGCTGGTGGCCAGCAATCGCGGCGGAGTCACGACCGTCGCCGGTCTTAAAGGTAAGCGCGTAGGTACCCCGTTCGCCTCGACGGCCCATTACAGCCTGCTGGCCGCCCTAACGCAGAATGGACTGGGGGCCAGCGATGTTCAGCTGGTCGATCTGCAACCCCAAGCCGCGCTGGCCGCCTTCGAACGCGGCGATATCGACGCCGTCTACACCTGGCTGCCCACGGTCGATCAGGCGCGTAAGAACGGCAGGGACCTGGTTACCAGCCGCCAGCTGGCCGGGGAGGGCAGGCCGACGCTTGACCTTGCGGCGGTATCCAATGCGTTCGCCGACGCACACCCCGAGATTGTCGATGCGTGGCGCCAACAACAGGCCCGGGCATTACGGCTCATCCATGACGATCCAAGCACGGCAGCCAAGGCGATCGCCGCCGAGAGCGGGCTCACTCCGCGGGAAGTGGCCGGTCAGCTCACACAGGGGATCTACCTCACGCCCGAGGAGATTGCCTCACCGAAATGGCTGGGCACCGAAGGGAAGCCGGGCAATGTAGTACGTGATCTGCAGCGTTCCTCGCAATTCCTGGCCGATCAGAAACAGATCCCCGCGGCAGCACCGCCGTCGACGTTCGAGAACGCTATCTATACGAAGGGCCTGCCCGGTGTCATTGGTCGATGATGCGGAAACCGCTGTCGAGGAACGCAATACCGGATCGATACGGATCAGCGGGGTTACCCACCGCTACGGCAGCGGCGCTGCCAGGACGGCGGCGCTGGGGCCCGTCGACCTGACCGTCGATCCAGGGACCTTCCTCGTGTTGGTCGGGGCATCGGGCTGTGGCAAGAGCACACTGCTGCGACTTCTCGCCGGGTTTGAATCGCCGAGCGAGGGGGCCGTGCAGGTGGCCGGCGGCGCGCCCACGCCGGGCATCAGCTCCGGAGTCGTGTTTCAGCAGCCGCGCCTGTTCCCCTGGCGCACCGTTGGGGGAAATGTCGAGCTCGCATTGAAATACGCGAAAGTACCCCGAGAGCGGTGGACGCAACGCCGCGATCAGCTGTTGAGCCGCGTCGGCTTGGAAGGTACTGCGGACCGGCGTACGTGGGAGATCAGTGGTGGCCAACAGCAGCGTGTCGCCATCGCCCGCGCCTTGGCAGCGGAGACCCCGCTGTTTCTCCTCGACGAGCCCTTCGCGGCGCTCGACGCCCTCACCCGGGAACGACTCCAGGAGGATGTTCGGCAGGTGAGCGCCGAGTCGGGGCGCACCACGGTATTCGTCACTCACAGCGCGGACGAGGCGGCGTTCCTCGGGTCACGCATCGTGGTGCTGACCCGACAGCCCGGCCGGGTGGCACTGGACATCCCGGTGGACTTGCCCAGGACCGGCATCGATCCCGACGATCTACGCTGTTCACCCGAGTACGCAGAACTGCGTATCGAGGTGGGTAAGGCCGTGAAAGCCGCAGCGGCTTAGGTTGTTTGCGCGGGTTCCTGCAACAGCTCGGCGGCCTCGGTCTGGTAGGCGTGCTCGGCCCATTGCCGCGGGGTCGACCCGAATCGCGTGTCGGTGATCGTACGGTCTGCACCCGCGTCCAGGAGCCTGGTGATCAGCGTGAGATCGCCCGCCCACGCGGCCTGGTGCAACGGTGTCGCGCCTTCCTCATCGCGGGCGTTGACATCGGTGGGGAAGCGCTGCTCGACGAGAGTGACTCCCGCGGTGTCGATTCCGTGCGCGGTGAGCAGTTTCAGGCGGTCGGTGAACCCATGCTGGGCGGCCCAGTCGACCTGCCGCCGCCACATCTGGTCCCGAGTCTCCATGGCCTCACCCAGGCGCCGTTCCCATGGGCTCGGGCCCGCATCGGCCAATCCATGAGCGAACAGCAGCTCCAGGTGCGCATCGTCGGGGCGAAACATCCTGTTGTACAGAGTCTGCTGATCCACCGGATGCGCACCCCGCTCCAGCAGCAGTTCGGCTAGTGGACCGGCGAATGGGTGGCGGGGTTGGCGTCCCGGACCCTGCTCGCCCTCACCGAACACCCCGGTCAGCGCGGTGAACGGGGTGGACATTCCGCGCCACAGGTACCCCGCGTTCGGATCGGCGCCGGCATCCAGGAGAAGCCGTGCGGCAGAGACGGTGTCGTCGAGACTGCGTCCGAGCGGTGCGCGTCCGTAGCACAGATACATCAGCGGAAACCACTGGTACGGACCACCGCCGGTGGCCGCCAGGTTTGGTTGATCCGCCAGCTGCCGCGCGAGCGCGGCCGGATCGGCGGCCGCCGCGGCTGCCCATACGTGCCGGTAGACCAGATCTGGATCGGCGGCGAGAAGGTCCGCTGCCGCCTGCCAGCGCGGTGGCTCGTCGAACTCGTCATATCGCAGCGACGCGAGGGCGCAGAACCGGTCGGCGGATGCGAGAGCGGTCTCGTTCACCGCGCTCGGGTCGGTGCTGAGGCCGGCGGCGAGCTCCAGATAGCGCACGAGTGCGGGCCACCCGGTGAACCCGTACCGGCGGGCCAATGTCAACTGGGCATCGTGCGAGGCGAATTGCTCACCCGCCAAAGCGATATCGGGGCGCGGATGATGCTGCTGCACCACGGCGACCGCTTCCGGATCGGCGGCTCGCGCTCCGCGCTGGATCCTGCGCGCGTCATCGCGGAGCCGGTCGAGCGACGGATTATCGGGAAGGGTGCTGGCCATGACGGCCTCCTCTCGTGAGCCCGACGTCCGCGAGACCGGGCCGAGAAGAGGTCGGTGCACCTTTTGAAGGCGCAGACAGGGAGGCTGAGCCTCTTCGGGCGGACACCGGGCGTTCCTGCACGCCCGGCACCCACATTACAGAGTGGGTCGCCGATCCGCCCACGGTTGGGTCGCTTCGAGCTGAGCGGCCAACCGAATGAGCAGCGACTCGCCGCCTAGCGGCGCAACGAACTGCACGCCCAGCGGCAGCCCCTGCGGCGTCTGATACAACGGCAGTGAAATCGCAGGGCGCCCAGTTAGATTCGCCAACTGGGTGTATGGAACCCAGCCGAGGTTGTCGTTGATCATGCTGTCGACGACGTTCGCGTACTTGAGTAGCCGGGCGGTCTTCGTGCGCAGCAGCACGTCAGAGACCGCAGCCAGCGGCGCCGGAAGGTTGAACTCGCCGATCTTCGGCGGGATCTTCGCGAGCGTCGGCGTGAGCAGCAGGTCGTAGTCGCCGAAGAAGGTCGCCAGCTCCCGCACATAGTTGTGCCGACGCTCCACGGCCGCAACGTAATCGGGTCCGCTGGTGCTGCGGCCGAGCGCGGCGATCAGCAGGGTGTCACGTTCGAAGCCCTCGTCGCCGGCCCCGGTCAGCGCCTTGGTGTCGTCCACCTCGTACGCGGCAAACACAAACCAGGTCAGCAGGAAGTCGCGAGCGAGCTGCCCGTCGTCGTAGGGAGCGCTCACCTCCACGACCTCATGGCCCAGGTGTGTCAGGACGCGTACCGCATTGTCGACGGCGGCCCGCGCAGCGGGATCGGGGTTGGGGGTGATGACGGTGGGGACGCGCACGCCGATCCGCAGCTTGCCGGGGTCCCGGCCTACCTGTGATGCGTACGAATCCTCCGACACCGCAGGAAGATACGGTGAAGTCGGCTCCGGGCCCACGATGACGTCGAGCATGGCGGCGGCATCACGGACGGTGCGTGACACCGTGCCGGCCACGGCCGCACCGTGCATCGGCTCGCCGAATGCCGGTCCCTGAGGTGTCAGGCCGCGCCCGGGTTTAATACCCACCAGTCCGCAGCATGCCGCAGGGATGCGGATCGACCCACCACCGTCGCTGGCGCCGGCCACCGGCACGATCCCGGCGGCCACCGCGGCAGCCGAGCCCCCCGAGGATCCACCGGGTGTGCGGTTCAGGTCCCACGGATTACGGGTTGGTCCAAACAGTTCCGGCTCGGTGATGCCCTTCGCCCCGAATTCAGGAGTATTGGTCTTCCCGAAGATGACCAGACCGGCGTCGAGCCAGCGCTGCACGATGGTCGCGTGCTCTTGCGCCGGGAGCGTGGACAATGCCCGGCAGCCGCCCGCGGTCGGGTGACCCTTGTAGTCCTGGTGGAGGTCCTTGATGAGGAACGGCACTCCCGCGAAGGCTCCGGTCAGCTCGCCGGTGACTTGTTGGTCGGCCTCCGGGATGTCCCGGATGATGGCGTTGACCTTGCCGTTGACTGCCTCGGCGCGTGCACGTGCGGCGGCGAGCAGCTCGGCCGGGGTGACCTGCTTGGTGGCGACCAGCTCGGCAAGGCCGGTGGCGTCATACTGGGAGTACTCGGTGAAGTCCACCCGACCAGCCTAGGCGCTGCGCGGTCGCGTGACATGGGCACGCGCGTACTCCACAATTCGGTGCCCGTCCCGAATTTCGGTTGCCGTCCGTGTGCCGGTAGGTAGTCTCGGGGAGGTGCGTGAGTTTCTTCGTTCGCTGCCAGTATTTTCCGGTGCCATAAGCGAATTCGATGTCAACGATGTTCCGCCAGAGCCTGAGGCGCTGTTCGAGCGATGGCTCCGCGAAGCGGTCGACGCGGGGGTACCGGAGCCGCACGCCATGACACTGTCCACGGTGGATGCCGAGTGCATCCCGGATGCACGCACGCTGATCCTCAAGGATATCGACGCCGACGGGTGGTGGTTCTCCTCGAATGCGCGGAGCGTAAAGGGCGCGCAGTTGTCGGTTCACCCCCGCGCGGCATTGAGTTTCTACTGGCCGGAGGTCGCGCGACAGGTCAGGGTCAGAGGCGCCGTTCGGCCGGGCTCACTCGATCGGAGTGCGGCGGACTTCCGGGCTCGCGGGCCTGGCGCCAAGGCTGTTTCGCTGGCCAGCCATGAGAGTCAGCCCTTGCCGGACCGGGCAACGTGCGAGGTGGCCGTCGCAGAAGCCGACAAGCGACTGGCCGACAACCCCGAGCTGGTGTCACCGGACTGGCAGGTTTATGCGGTTGACGCAACATCTGTCGAGTTCTGGCAGGCGGACAAGGACCGTCAGCATGCTCGCGTTCAGTATCGCCGCCACAACAGCGGCTGGCAGCACACCCTGCTTTGGCCGTAGGGCCTCAGGCGCGTGTCTTCGCCAGCACATCGTTGTAGATCGCGACGATCTTCTCGGTCTGCAGTGATTGCCGCGGCTCATCCTGGTGCGCGGCGACAATCTCGGTCATTTGTCGCAGCTTGGCGCGGTCATCGGCCAGCGAGCGGATGGCCTTCGCGATCGCCTCTACGGACTCGTTGTCGGTGACTAGGCCACCACCGTCGGGCACCGACTCGCCCAGGATCTCGTCGCAGAAAACGACCGGGGTCGACATCGAAATCGCCTCCAGCAGAACCAGTCCCTGGGTGTCGAAGCCGTAGGAGGTGAACAGCAGAGCGCTGCTGGCTCCCATCGCCGCCAGGCAGCTGTCCTGGCTGACCCGCCCGCGCAGCCGGATGCGGTTGGACGCGCCGTGTGAATCGACGTACTTCTTGATGGCATGTTCCAGGTGGCCGTCGCCGTAGATGTCCATGAAGCAGTTCTTGACCTGGGTCGCCGCCTTCACCGCCTCCAGCACTCGCTTCTCCGGGGATAGGCGCCCGCACCAGATCAGTCGCAGCGGCTCGTCATCGGTGGGCTTGTCGTCCGCGGCTTCGCGCGCGATGTCCACCAGCTCGTCGTCGACGCCGTTGGACACGACCGAGATGGGGCGCTGCAGACCGCGGTCGGTAAGGGCGTTGGCGAAATGCGTCGTCGGGGTGATTTCGTGGTCGACGGCCTGTGCCTGGGCCATCATCAGCTGCCATGCCCGTCGCGACGCGGCCGACTCCTGCACCGTGGTCAGGTGGAAGTCCTTGGGCAGGTGGCGCTCCTGCATCTGACTGAAGATCCAGGCCAGCAGCAGCGGGTTGGGGCTCGCCTTTTCGAAATACACGTCATACCGGGTGTGCTTGGTCTGCACTACGGGGATGCCATTGCGGCGTGCGGCCTCGACACCGGCGATGCAGACGCCCAGGTCGCCCTGGCTGTGGATGATGTCGATCGGTCCGCGGGCGCGAAGCTCCTGATCGATCAGCGCCGCGTTGGCCGCTCCCGGCCACACGAAGGTGAAGTCGTCATGCTTGCCGAGCTTGCGCATCGCCTCGGCCACGAACGGCACCGGCTTGACCTCGACGACATTCGGGTCGGGGTCGACGGTGTGGGCCAGCGGCGCGGTAAACACCGTCACCTTGTGCCCAAGGCGCTCCAGGCCGTGACGCTGGCGTGCCACCGAGATCTGCGCCCCGCCCAGGCTCTCGGGGTGAAGATCGGTGAACAGCGCTACATGCATTGCGAAACCCTTCCAAGGAGCCGAGCCGTGATCCCCGGCCGGGTCGAACGGTATCGGATTGTCGGCTCTATCACACGGACAGTCGGTCGGACGGGCACGAATGCCACATCCGGCACCCGGATATGGTCCACTTCAGCAATGATGCCGGAGCCCATTTCGGGTGATCAATCGGGCGGGAGCTATCGGCCCACCCGCCAGCAGTGGACGGTTGCCGCCATCATCGTGGCGTTCGTGGCCGGGGTGGTGCTCTTCAAACTCATCAAGGGCGTAGGTCTGGGACAGACGGCGGCCTTCTATGTCGGAATCCCCACCATCCTTGCGCTGATCCTGACGTTGTCGACCCCGTCGAAACGGGCGGTGGGGATGACGATGAAGGTGCTCACCATCTTCCTGCTGTTATCCATGCCGCTGCTCGGTGAGGGGTTCGTGTGTGTCATCTGCGCGGCCCCGCTGTTCTATCTGGTGGCTCTGCTCGTGGCGTTGTCGGTGGACAAGGCACGCGATAAACGCAAGCCCCCTGGCGCACAGGCATTCCTGGCGGCTCCGCTGCTGTTGGTGCTGCTGTCCTTCGAAGGCGTCGTGCCGGGTATCGCGGTGTCCGGTGATGCGACGGTATCGGCGACCAGGCTGTCTTCGGCCGGGCCGGCTCAGGTGGAGGCAGCTCTTGCGCGGCCCATCGACTTCGATGTCCACCCATTGACCGGCATGCTGGCGCTCGGGTTTCCGCGTCCGCAGCACGATCACAGCGACGGCCTCCACGTCGGTGACCGCAGAACGATCACCTTCGATGGTGCCCATCACCGTCCACCGTTCGTCGCATCCCACCACTGGGGCGAATCGCGGTCCCAACTGACACTCGTTGTCACCGAACGCACCCCGGGGCATGTTCGCTACACCGCTGAGGCGGATACCACCCCGATCTCCACCTGGCTTTCCTGGAGGTCAGTCGAAATATCTTGGCGGGATGACGGTTCCGGAAAAACGATGATCACCTGGACGTTTCACTACACCAGGAATCTGTCGCCGTCCTGGTACTTCGGCCCGCTGGAGCGCTTCACCGTCCAACGCGCGGCCAACTACCTAGTACACGCGGTCGATCTGCCGGCATGACCACCGGATTGGACGGCGCGACGCTGCGAACCTGCGTGGTGCTCGTCCCCGTCGTGTTCGTCGCCGCGCTCTGGCTGTTGAATCCCGACCCGCGCACGCGGGGTGCGGCCTTCCTGGCCGCACTGTGGAATGCGGTGTTCCTCGTCCCGGTGAATATGCTTGCAATGCAGCAGAACTGGTGGAGCTTTGGCGTTGAAGGCGCGGTCTGGAACGGCGTGCCGGTGGATCTGGTGCTGGCCTGGTCGGTGCTATGGGGTGCCACGCCGATCCTGCTGGGCCGGTGGATCAACCCGGCGGTGACGGCCGGTCTGCTCCTGATCTGGGATATGGCGGCGATGGGCTCGTTGGAACCGTTGGTGGTGTTGCGGCCGCACTGGTGGCTTGGTGAAATGCTGTCCGTGGCAGCGTGCTTGGTTCCTGGTGTGCTGTTGGGCCGGCTCACGGCGCAGCAACGGCAGGTGCGTATTCGGGTGGGCCTGCAGATGCTGCTGTTCGCGACGATCCTTCTCGTCGTGTTGCCCGCGCTGACGCTCGGTGTCGACCGGTTCGCCCGCCTCCCGGACAGCTGGAGCAGCGTGCCGGTGATGGCGTTGTGCCAGTTGATCGTGGTGGTTGGAGTGGTTGCGGTGCGGGCGGTGGCCGAGTTCGTCAGGCACGGCGGAACGCCGTACCCATGGGACCCGCCGGCGCGAATGGTGACGACGGGGCCGTATGCGTATGTCGCGAATCCGATGCAGTTGTCGTCGGTTGTGATGCTGCTGTTGATCGCGGCCATCCTTCGGTCACCGGTGATGGTGCTGGCCGCACTCGTCGCTGCGGCCTTCAGCGCGGGACTGGCCGCTTGGAGCGAGCAAGAGGACTTGCGGGCGCGATTCGGAGCGGGCTGGGGCGACTACCGCGCACAGGTCCGCGATTGGTTGCCGCGTGGACATCCGACGGATCTGCGCCAGCCGGCGGTGCTGTACGTGGCGCAGAGCTGCGAGGCGTGTAGCGACGTCCGAAGGTGGCTTGAGGCGCGGCGACCTGTCGCATTGGAGTGTCGTCCCGCCGAGGAGTGTCACGAATCGTTGCGACGCGTCCGCTACGAGGCCGCCGACGGGTTGACCTTGAGTGGGACACGGGCAATCGGCGCTGCTCTAGAACATGTGGGGCTCGGCTGGGCGCTCGCGGGCTGGATCATGCGAGTGCCGGTCGTGGCCTCGTTCGTCCAACTGGTTGCCGACGCGGCCGGTGCCGGGCCCCGTGCCTTGCCTCCTCAGCGGGGCCGCACCCAGTAGGCTCGATATGTGCAACGTCGGATTATGGGGATCGAGACCGAGTTCGGTGTCACCTGCACGTTCCACGGCCACCGGCGACTGAGTCCCGACGAGGTCGCTAGGTACCTGTTCCGCCGGGTGGTGTCGTGGGGTCGCAGTTCCAACGTCTTTCTGCGCAACGGCGCCCGGCTCTACCTCGACGTAGGCAGCCATCCCGAGTACGCCACCGCCGAATGCGACAGCCTGGTGCAGCTGGTCACCCATGACCGCGCCGGGGAGCGCGTCCTGGAAGACCTGCTGATCGACGCCGAGCAGCGCTTGTCCGATGAGGGCATCGGCGGCGACATCTATCTGTTCAAGAACAACACCGATTCGGCGGGCAATTCGTACGGGTGCCACGAGAACTACCTGATCGTGCGCGCGGGGGAGTTCTCCCGGATCTCTGATGTGCTGCTGCCGTTCCTGGTCACCCGTCAGCTGATCTGCGGCGCAGGAAAGGTGCTGCAGACCCCGAAGGCCGCGACCTTCTGCTTGTCGCAACGCGCCGAACACATTTGGGAAGGCGTGTCCTCGGCGACCACCCGCAGCCGGCCGATCATCAACACCCGCGACGAGCCGCACGCCGACGCCGAGAAGTACCGGCGTCTGCACGTCATCGTCGGAGACTCCAACATGTCCGAGACCACCACCATGCTCAAGGTGGGCACCGCGGCACTGGTGCTGGAGATGATCGAGGCCGGCGTGGCTTTCCGCGACTTCTCGCTGGACAACCCGATCCGGGCCATCCGCGAGGTAAGCCACGACCTCACCGGACGCCGCCCGGTCCGGCTTGCCGGGGGGCGGCAGGCCAGCGCACTGGACATCCAGCGCGAGTACCACGCCCGTGCTGTGGAGCACCTCAACACTCGCGAGCCCAATGAGCAGGTCGAGCAGGTCGTCGAGCTGTGGGGCCGCACCCTGGATGCCGTTGAAGCTCAAGATTTTTCGAAGATCGACACCGAGATCGACTGGGTGATCAAGCGCAAGCTCTTCCAGCGTTACCAGGACCGGTACAACATGGAGCTGTCCGATCCGAAGATCGCCCAGCTGGACCTGGCCTACCACGACATCAAGCGGGGCCGGGGCGTGTTCGACCTGCTGCAACGCAAGGGCATGGCCGCGCGCGTTACCACCGACGAGGAAATCAAGGCCGCCGTCGACCAGCCGCCGCAGACCACCAGGGCCAAGCTGCGCGGTGACTTCATCACCGCTGCCCAGGAGGCCGGCCGCGATTTCACAGTGGACTGGGTGCACCTCAAGCTCAACGACCAGGCTCAGCGCACCGTGTTGTGCAAGGACCCGTTCCGGTCCGTCGACGAGCGCGTCGAACGGCTTATCGCCAGCATGTAAGTCCCGCTCTCGTCGAGATGGATGTCATCTCGGCGCAAAGGCTCGAACAAACTTTCGCAACACCCCCTAAAGCGCTGGCAGGAAACACGCCATAGTCCTCTAAGCTTTCCGCCGTGGCGATCTCCAAAGTCGAGCGGTTGATGAACCTGGTGATCTGCCTGCTGTCCACCCGCACCTATGTCACCGCCGAGCGGATCCGCACCTCCGTCGCCGGTTATTCGGACTCGCCCAGCGATGAGGCGTTCAGCCGCATGTTCGAGCGCGACAAGAACGAACTGCGCGACCTGGGCATCCCGTTGGAGACGGGCAAGGTGTCGTCCTTCGATGCCACCGAGGGCTATCGCATTCGCCGCGACGCCTACGAGCTGCCCGATATCACCCTCACCGCCGATGAATCCGCGGCCGTGGCGGTCGCCACGCAGCTGTGGCAGTCGCCCGAGCTGGTCACCGCCGCCCAAGGGGCGCTGCTGAAACTGCGTGCGGCGGGAGTGGACGTGGACCCGGCCGCCGAGAATGTTTCGGTGGCCGCACCGGCCGCCCTGCCCGGCGGTCGTGGATCTGAATCTGTGCTGCGAATCCTGTTATCCGCCATCGATTCCGGGCAAGCCGTGCAATTTGGGCACCGGCCGTCCCGTGCTGAACCGTATGTCACCCGCGCCGTCGAGCCGTGGGGTGTGATCACCGATCGTGGTCGCTGGTACCTCGTCGGGCATGACCGGGACCGGGACGCGACCCGCACCTTCCGCCTCTCCCGCATCGGCGAGGACGTCACGATGCTGGACAAACCGGGAACGGTACGGCGCCCAGCGGGTGTGGACCTGCGGGACATTGTGGCCAAGGCCGTCGGCGACGGGCCAGTGCGGATCACCGCCCGGGTGTGGATCGCCGAAGGGCGCGCCCAAGAGCTGCGCCGGATGGGTGTCGTCGTCGAACCGCGGCGGCTGGCGGAGCGTGACGGCGACGTGGTCGAGATCGAAGTTGCCTCGCCCGATCGGCTGGTCCGCTCGATCGCCTCGCACGGGGCTGATGCGGTGGCATTGGAACCGGTGCAGGTGCGCGATGAGGTTGTGGCCAGGCTTCGCGAGCACTCAGGAGTGTCGGCATGACCGAGTTATCCAATCGCCTGACGCGCCTGCTGAATATGGTTCCGTACTTTCAGGCCAACCCGGGCATCAGTGCTGCCGAGGCCGCCGCCGACCTGGGCGTCACCACCAAACAGTTGATGGCCGACCTCAACCAACTGTGGATGTGCGGTCTGCCCGGTTACGGCCCGGGCGATCTGATCGACCTGTCGTTCTCCGAGGAGAGCATCGAGGTCACCTTCTCGGCGGGCATCGACCGTCCGCTGCGCCTCACCTCGCCCGAGGCGACGGCACTGCTGGTCGCGCTGCGCGCGCTGCTGGACATGCCCGGCACCGTGGACCCGGAGGCGGCACGCAGCGCCATCGCCAAGATCGAGGACGCCGCCGGCGCCGGCGCCGGCGATGGAGTGCCGACACCGGCCCCCGTGGAGTCCGAAGCGGTGTCCGCGGTGCGCTCGGCGGTACGCGCGAGTAAGGCGCTGCGCATCGAGTACTACTCAGCATCACGAGATGCGTTGTCGGAGCGGATAGTCGATCCGATCCGCATTGCGGTGGTGGGGGATCACAGCTACCTGGAGGCCTGGTGTCGGGCATCCGAAGGTGTGCGGTTGTTTCGGTTCGACAGGATCGAGCAGGCCGAGGTTCTTGACCAGCGTGCGGCGCCGCCGGCACCGGCGGTCCAGACGGCCACCGATACCGGGCTGTTCGAGGCGGATCCGTCGCTCCCGGCGGCGACGGTGCTCGTCGCCCCGAGCGCGTCGTGGGTGTTCGACTACTTCCCGATGCGTCCCACCGGCGCTCAGCATGTGGACGGCTCTGTGGAAGCCGCGATGACCTACGCCTCCGAGGATTGGATGGCCCGATTGGTCCTCGGCTTCGGCTCGGCGATTCGGGTGTTGACGCCGGAGTCGTTGGCGCGGCGGGTGCGTGGGGACGCGGCGGCGGCGCTGGCGGCGTATCAGGCCAGCTGACCTTGGCAGGCCCTGGGGTAGGCTTCAGGGCATACACGACGTCTGGAGGTGACCACATTGGGCGGTCTACAACCCATGCACTGGGTAATCGTTATCGTCGTATTCGCGCTGCTCTTCGGAGCCAAGAAGCTACCCGACCTTGCACGGTCGCTGGGTAAGTCGCTGCGGATCTTCAAGTCGGAAGTCAAGGAACTGCAAAACGACGGTAAGGGCACCGAGGGTGCCCCACAAGCGGTGGAGCAGCAGCAGGTGCCGCCCGCGGCAGTTGTGGAAGCACCACCGATCGAGACGACACCCGGCCATAAGCCCACTGCCTAGCCGCGTTTCGCCGCGGGATATTCATGAATAAGGTTTTGGGTGCTCTTAGCCTGCGTAAACAACCCAAGAATCCCGACGGCACCATGTCGCTCGTCGAGCATCTGCACGAACTGCGTACCCGCCTGCTGATCTCGGTGGCCGCGGTCCTGCTGACCACCATCGTCGGTTTCGTCTGGTACGAGCACACGATGTTCGGTCTGGAAAGCCTCGGCGAGTGGCTGCGGGAGCCGTACTGCTCGCTGCCGGCGAGCGCCCGCGCCAACCTCAGTGCCGACGGTGCCTGTCGGCTGCTGGCCACCGCGCCCTTTGAACAGTTCATGCTGCGCCTCAAGGTGGGGCTGACGGCCGGTGTGGTGCTGGCCTGTCCGGTGTGGCTGTATCAAATCTGGCGTTTCATCACGCCGGGTCTGTACCGCAACGAACGCAAGTTCGGGATCGTCTTTGTGACTGTGGCGGCGGTGCTGTTCGTGACCGGCGCGCTGTTGGCCTACCTGGTGCTGGCCAAGGCCCTGCACTTCCTGTTGACGGTGGGCAGTGATGTGCAGGTCACCGGACTGAAGGGCGACGAGTACTTCAGCTTCCTGATCAACCTGCTGTTGGTGTTCGGTGTCAGCTTCGAATTCCCGCTGCTGCTGGTCATGCTGAATTTCGTCGGGATGCTGCCCTACGCCAAACTCAAGAACTGGCGCCGCGGCATCATCTTCGGGCTGTTCGTCTTCGCGGCCTTCGCGACGCCGGGGGCCGATCCGTTCTCCATGACGGCGTTGGGGCTGGCGCTTACGCTGTTGCTGGAGTTCTCCATTCAGATTGCCCGCGTGCACGACAAACGCAAGGCCAAACGTGAAGGCGCGCAATTGAGCGACGATGAGGCGTCCGTTCTCGAGGCCCCCGAGTCCATCGCGCAGCCCGAACCGATCGCGCGACCCGAGCGATTCGACACCAAGTGAGCAGTAATACGGATGCCTTAGCTCATTTTTCAAAAGGGCTGAGCTTTGCCCTCGACCCGTTCCAAGTGCGCGCGTGTACCGCGTTGGAGAACGGGCACGGTGTACTGGTGTGCGCCCCGACCGGTGCGGGGAAGACCATCGTCGGAGAATTCGCGGTACACCTGGCGCTGGCGGCCGGGCGCAAATGCTTTTACACCACACCCATCAAGGCGTTGAGTAACCAGAAATTCAACGATCTGGTGTCGGTCTACGGGCCCGAGAAGGTCGGCCTGCTCACCGGCGACTCGTCGATTAACTCCGATGCTCCGGTGGTGGTAATGACCACCGAGGTGCTGCGGAACATGCTCTACGCGGATTCGCCGGCGCTGCATGGTCTTTCGCATGTCGTGATGGATGAAGTGCACTTTCTCGCCGACCGGTTCCGTGGCGCGGTGTGGGAAGAAGTGATCCTGCACCTGCCCGAGGAAGTGGCACTCGCCAGCCTGTCGGCCACCGTGAGTAACGCTGAGGAGTTCGGCGGTTGGATCAAGACGGTCCGCGGGGACACCACGGTGGTTGTCGACGAAACGCGGCCGGTTCCCTTGTGGCAGCACGTCATCGTGGGTCGACGACTGTTCGACCTCTTTGATTACGACGGCAAGAAGACTGATGTAGATCCGGATCTCATCCGGTACATCGCACAGCGTCGGCAGGCCGATCGCTTCGCCGACTTCGATCGTCCGCGCCGCCGGCCACAGCACGGCGGTCCGCGCCAGGGCTCGTCTGGGTCGCGCCCCACCCTCTATCGCCCGCCGTCGCGCCCCGAGGTCATCACCAAACTCGACGAGGACGGCCTGCTTCCGGCGATCACCTTCATCTTCTCGCGCGCCGGATGCGATGGTGCTGTTGCGCAATGCCTTCGGTCCCGGTTGCGGCTCACCACCGAGGACGAGCGGCAGGAGATCGTCGCCATCATCGACCGCCGCACCGAAGGCCTGCCCGAAGCGGACTTGGATGTGCTCGGGTATTGGCAATGGCGCGATGGGTTGCTGCGCGGCATCGCGGCACATCATGCGGGCATGCTTCCGGTGTTCCGGCACACCGTGGAGGAGTTGTTCACCAAGGGCCTTGTGAGGGCGGTATTCGCCACCGAGACACTGGCATTGGGTATCAACATGCCTGCGCGCACGGTGGTGCTGGAACGGTTGGTGAAGTTCAACGGGGAGCAGCATGCGGCGTTGACTCCGGGGGAGTACACACAGTTGACGGGCCGGGCGGGGCGGCGTGGAATCGATGTCGAGGGGCACGCCGTGGTGCTGTGGAACCCCGAGCTCGAGCCCAGCGAGATTGCCGGCCTGGCCTCCACCCGTACCTTCCCGCTGCGCAGTTCCTTTGCGCCGTCGTACAACATGACGATCAATCTGGTGCACCGGATGGGCCCGGATCCGGCCCGTGAACTCCTCGAGAGATCCTTTGCCCAATATCAGGCCGACCGCTCCGTAGTGGGATTGGTTCGCGGTATCGAGCGCGGCCAGAAGATGCTCGACGAGATTGCCAATGAGCTTGGTGGGCAGGACGGTTCCGCGCTGCAGTACATACGGTTGCGCGCGAGCCTGTCCGAACAGGAGCGAGTTGCCGCACGCGCGTCACGGCTCGAACGCCGTGGTGCGGCTAACGCCGCCTTGGTCGCCCTCAAACGCGGCGATGTCATCGCGATCCCGCACGGTCGGCACAACGGGGTGGCGGTGGTGCTCGAACCCGCTGCCGATGACGAGGACCCTCGTCCGCTGGTTCTCACTGAACATCGCTGGGCCGGCAGGATTTCGTCGGCAGATTATTCGGGCAGTGCCGAATCGCTCGGCTCTATCGCGCTGCCCAAGCGCGTCGAACATCGGCAGCCCAAGGTGCGACGTGACGTGGCGTCGGCGCTGCGATCGGCGCTAGATGACGGTCGAGTCCGCCGGCCGGAATCTGCCAAACGCCGCGGCGGGAGTGTCGGAGCCGACAGCTCGGATCTCGGCGCCGACGTCGAACGGTTACGCCGAGAGATCCGGGAACATCGCGTGCACCATGCGCCCAACCGTGACGACGTGGCGCGCATCGGCGAGCGCTACTTGCGCATCGAACGTGACAACGCTCAACTGCAGAAGAAGGTGTCGGCGGCCACCAACTCACTTGCGCGGACCTTCGACCGGATCCTGGCGCTACTCACCGAACGCGGTTACATCCAGAGCAGCGCCGAGCTGGGGATGAAGGTCACCGACGACGGTATGTTGCTGGCTCGCATCTACAGCGAGAGCGACCTGCTGGTGGCCGAATGCCTGCGGCGCGGGCTGTGGGCGGGGCTGAAACCCGCCGAGCTTGCGGCGGTCGCGTCGGCGGTGCTGTACGAATCGCGGGGCGATGGGGTGACGGTGCCGGGGGACGCGCCGACTGCTGCACTGCGCGGTGCGCTCGCGGAGACCCACCGCGCCCTGGCGCGGTTGCGCCGCGATGAACAGCAGCACCACCTCTCGCCCACTCGCGAGATCGATGAGGGCTTCGTCGCGGCGGTGTATAGGTGGGCCACCACCGGGGATCTGGCAGCCTCGCTGGAGGCGGCCGGTGACACGGGTACCGCCCTTCCAGCAGGAGATTTCGTGCGATGGTGCCGGCAGGTGGTGGATCTGCTCGACCAGATCCACAAGGCTGCCCCGGACACGGACCTGCGCTCGGTGGCCAGAGCTGCGGTTGCCGACGTGCGGCGTGGCGTCGTCGCCGTTGATGGCACATAAGGTCGAGCAAACGCTAAGGTGGAGCGTCAGCACGCTCTTACACACCGGTAAGAAACTTATGTCGCGACACGGGAGGAACGATGAGCGGTCCACAGGGAACGGAACCCGGCGGGCAGTGGGCGCCGCAACCTGGGCAAGGCCAAGAGCCGTGGCAGACACCGCAATCCTCTGATCCAGCCCAGCAAGGTCAACCCGGCGAGCAGGGCTGGGGGCAGCAGCCGGCCTACGGCCAGCCCGGCCAGTACGGTCAGCAGCCCGGCGCCTACCAGCAGCCGGGTTTCCCGGGCGGCGGCTTTGGCGATCCGAGCCAGTTCGGCCAGCAGCAGCCCGGCCAGCCTGCCCAGCAGGGCTTCGGCGATCCGAGCCAATTCGGCCAGCAGCCCGGCGCCTACGGCCAGCAGGGACAGTACGGCCAGCAGGGTGGATACCCGGGTCAGTACGGGCAGCAGCAGGGGCAGCCGTTCCCGCAGTTCGGGGCCGGTAAGCCGCAGCGTTCGACCAAGACCATCGCGATCATCGGTGGCATTGCCGCAGCCACGCTGATCCTGCTTGTGGTGCTGGTTACCGCGTTCCTGGCGCCCGGATGGGCCATGACCACCACCCTGGACGTTAACAAGGCCCAGGATGGCGTGACCAAGGTTCTGACCGACGAGACCAACGGATACGGCGCCAAGAATGTCAAGGACGTCAAGTGCAATAACGGCCAGAATCCCGAGGTGAAGAAGGGCGCCACCTTCACCTGCGACGTCAGCATCGACGGCACTAAGCGCGAGGTCACTGTGACCTTCCAGAACGACAAGGGCACCTACGAGGTAGGCCGCCCCAAGTAACGGTCTTCACGAAAACGCCGGATGCGCATGGAAGTACGCGCACCCGGCGTTTTTGTTATCCGTCTTCTAAGACCCGGGGAGCGCGTCCAGCGCCTTCTGCAGCCGCGTGATCGCCGACCCGATCCCCAGTTCAGCGCCCAGCTCGGCGACGCGCTGCGGATCCCGCGCCGTCAGCGGTAGCGCATCTCTGTCGCGGTCGATCGTCACCGGCGCATCCACTGCCACCCGAACCACGGGCTCGGCAGCCGCGATGTAGTCGGTCGCTGCCAGCAGCTTGGCGCGGACCGCCTTGGGCAGCTCGGATTTCGGATCCGCTGCCGCAGCCAGGATGCTCGTCAGTGACCCGTATTCGCCCAGAAGTTTGGCGGCCGTCTTCTCACCCACGCCGGTGACACCGGGCAGCCCGTCGGACGGATCGCCGCGCAGCAGGGCCAGCTCCGCGTACGCCGCACCCGCGCGGTCGGCGGGCACTCCGTACTGTTCGGACACCTCGACCGGGCCGTACAACGTGGCCTTGGCGAATCCGCGCCCCATGTAGAACACGCGGACGGGCACCGGGTCGTCGGTCACCACCTGCAGCAGGTCGCGGTCACCGCTGACGACGATCACCGGGTCCTGGCGCTCCGTCGCCGCCAGGGTGCCCAGCACGTCATCGGCCTCGAATCCCGGCGCGCCCGCCGAGGCGATGCCAAAGGCGTCCAACATCGCGGCGATCATCGCGACCTGAGGCGTCAACTCGTCGGGCACCTCTTCGACATCGACGGTCACGGCCGACTCCTGAAGCACCCGATGCGCCTTGTACGACGGGATGGCCGCCACCCGCCAGGCCGGACGCCAGTCCAGGTCCAGACACACCACCAGTCGATGCGGCCGGTGCAGGGTGATGAGTTGCGAGATCGTGTCGAGGAATCCGCGGACGGCGTTGACGGGTCTGCCGTCGGGGGACCTGATCGAATCGGGCACTCCGAAGTAGGAGCGGAACCACAGGCTGGCGCCATCGAGGAGCAGGACGGGTCGTGCTTGGACGAGTTGGGCTGAGTCATCTGACACGGCACTCAACCTATGCCAGATAGCCTGAACCGTATGGCAGCCCAGCGTTTCGAATCCGATGTCTACGCCAACCGTCTGCAACGTGCCGCACACGAGGCTCACGCCGCGGGGTTGGCCGGATTGGTGATCACACCCGGATACGACCTGCGATACCTCACCGGGTCGCGTGCGCAGACCTTCGAGCGGCTCACCGCGTTGGTGCTCCCTGCGGCAGGAACACCCACCGTGGTGGCGCCGCGGATGGAGCTCGCGGCCTTGAAGGATTCGGCGATCGGCGATCTCGATATCCCGATCAGCGACTGGGTGGACGGCGATAACCCGTACACGCTGGTGCGCAAGGCATTGGGGGGCCCGGGTCAGGTGGCGGTCACCGAGTCCATGACCGCGCTGCATTTGCTTCCGCTCGCAGATCTCATCGGCTCGGTGCCGGTGCTGGCCACCGGGGTGCTGCGTCGACTGCGGATGATCAAGGACGCCTCCGAGATCGACGCACTTCGCAAGGCGGGGGCGGCCATCGATCGGGTGCACGCGCTGGTACCCGAACTCCTGGTTCCCGGTCGCACGGAGGCGCAGGTTGCCGCTGATATCGCGGAAGCGATTGTGGCCGAAGGTCATTCGGAGGTTGCGTTCATCATCGTCGGGTCCGGACCGCACGGCGCCGATCCGCATCACGAGTGCTCTGATCGTGAGCTATTGGCCGGGGACATCGTCGTGGTGGACATCGGCGGCAGCTACGAGCCGGGCTACAACTCCGATAGCACCCGTACCTACAGCATCGGTACTCCCGATCCCGTTGTTGCCCAACGGATTGCGATACTGGAACGTGCGCAGCGCGCCGCCGCCGAGGCGGCGCGGCCCGGGGTGACGGCCGAGTCCGTGGACGCCGCCGCCCGTCGGGTTCTCACCGAGGCGGGGATGGGGGAGGCGTTCGTGCATCGCACCGGGCACGGAATCGGGCTGTCGGTGCACGAAGAGCCCTACATCATCGAAGGAAACGAGCTGATCCTGGAGCCGGGCATGGCGTTCAGTATCGAGCCGGGTGTCTACTTTCCTGGACAGTGGGGCGCACGGATCGAGGACATCGTCGTCGTCACCGAAGATGGTTGTGAATCGGTGAACTTACGCCCGCATGGCCTGACGGTGGTGCCTACTCCGTAGGTGCGTCGCCGCGATTCAGCAGGTCCGAGGAACCGAGCACTCGCTCGATTTTGACCTCAATGACCACACGCTGCGGGTTGACGCGCGGCGTGCGGTAGCGCTGGGCGTAACGCAGCTCGGCGTCGCGCACGGGTTCCTTATCGGTGACCACTGTGGCCGAGCCCTCTAAGGAGAGCCAGCGGGCTCCGTCGACCTGACTCAGCACCGCGAGGCCGCCGCGCTCGGCGTTGACGGCTTTCTGTGACCCGCCGGTGGTGATGACCCGCGCAATGTGGGTTGCGGGGTCAAAGGTGAAGCCGACGGCCACCACATGTGGGCTGTTGTCCTGCCGCAGCGTCGTCAGCATCGCCAGATGACGCTCGGAGAGAAACGCCAGCGCATCATCGGTGAGTCGGGTCGTAGGGGTGTTCGCCATCAACGCTCACGCTAGCGCAGGACATAATCGCTGACGTGACCGACACGGTGCGACACTCCGGCCAGCTTGTGGTGATCTTCGGCGGCCGTAGCGAAATCGGGGTGGAGGTCGCCACCCGCCTGGCGCCGGGGAACACCGTGGTGTTGGCGGCCCGCCGGGCAGATGACCTGCGAGACGAGGAGCAGCGAGTCCGCGATGCCGGAGCACTCGCTGTGGACCGCATCGAGTTTGATGCCGACCGGCTCGACACCCAGGAATCAGTGCTGGCCTCGATCATCGAGCGGCACGGGGCCATCGATGTGGCGGTCGTGGCATTCGGCCTCCTGGGTGATCAGGCCCGGGCGGAGACAGATGCCGGGCATGCGGCGAAGATCGTGCAGATCGACTACGTGGCACAGGTCGCGCTGCTGACCGACCTGGCCGTCCGGATGCGCGGTGCTGGCGGTGGTGCGCTCGTGGTGTTCTCGTCGATCGCCGGTTGGCGCGTTCGGCGCGCCAACTACGTATACGGATCGGCCAAGGCGGGGCTGGACGGATTCGCGAGCGGGCTCGCCGATGCGCTGCACGGTTCGGGCGTGCGCCTGTTGATCGCGCGCCCCGGCTTCGTCGTCGGCCGGATGACGCAGGGGATGGCGCCGGCGCCGTTGTCGAGCACGCCGGCGCAGGTGGCCGAGGCGACCGTGCGTGCGCTGCGCCGCGGGAAACGTACCGTATGGATTCCGCGGGCCCTGGGGACATTCGCATTCGTCATCCGATGGGTACCGTCGTCTGTATGGCGCAGGATGCCCCGATGAACCGGCGGATTACCGTGATTGGGATCGGAGCCGACGGGGTCGATGGCCTGTCGCTGCGGTCCCGCCGTGAATTGCAGCGTGCATCAGTAATTTTCGGCTCGCTGCGCCAGCTGGGACTGCTGACCGAGGAATCTCTGGCGGCCGAGTCCCGAGTGTGGCCATCGCCGCTGCTGCCCGCGCTGCCCACCATGTTCGACGGCCTGGGGGACGTCCACGTCCTGGCGAGCGGCGACCCCATGTTGCACGGCATCGGAACCACGCTGACCCGTCTTTTCGGCGCGCACAGCGTCAACGTGCTGCCGCATGTCTCCAGCGTGTCGCTGGCTTGCGCCCGAATGGGATGGGCACGCAACGATATCGAGGTCATCAGCCTCGTCAATGCTCCTGTTGTCTCGGCGGTCCGCAACGGCGGGCACGCGGTGGTGCTGAGCCGCAATGCCGATACTCCGGGCGAGCTGGCGAAGGTATTGACCGATGCCAAGCTGGGGGCTTCACGGCTGACGGTGCTTGAGCAACTGGGCGGCGCGGCCGAGCGTTGTGTTGAGGGCACCGCCCGCGACTGGGTTGACGCGCCGGTCGATACCTTGAATGTCATTGCCGTCAAATATGTTCCGGAGGAACACGGTGCCGTGCTGCCCTTGGTTTCCGGGCTGCCCGAGGCCGCCTTCGATCATGACGGACAGATCACCAAGCGCGAGATCCGAGCCGTCACGTTGGCATCGTTGGCGCCGCGGTCCGGTCAGCGGCTGTGGGATGTGGGCGCCGGTTCGGGCAGCATTGCGATCGAATGGTCGCGCAGCGGCGTCGGCTGCAGCGCCGCGACATTCGAGATTAAGCCCTCGCGTCGGTCCGCCATCACCGCCAATGCGACAAAGTTCGGCGTCGATATCGAGGTTTTCGAGTCGGCGCCAGAGGATTTCGACAGTGCGGGGCCGCCCGACGCAGTCTTTGTCGGCGGCGGTGTGACGCAGCCGGGTCTGCTTGAGGCCTGTTGGGAACGCGTGCCGGCAGGGGGCCGGATCGTCGTCAACGGGGTGACCGCGGAGTCCGAAGCGCTTTTGTTGCAATGGTATTCCCTACATGGGGGAGAGCTGCGTAGGTTTCGGATCGAAGACGCCACCCCGCTCGGGGCCTTCACCAGCTGGAGGTCCCGGCTGCCAGTCGTTCAGTGGAGCACCGAAAAACCCAAGCTCGATGTCTTCCCGCGAGCGGATCATCCATGACCGTCTACTTCATCGGCGCGGGACCGGGCGCCGCTGACCTCATCACGGTGCGCGGCCAACGCATCCTGCAGCGATGCTCGGTGTGCCTGTACGCGGGTTCGATCATGCCGCGCGATGTGTTGGATGTTTGCCCGCCGGATGCGCGGATCATCGATACCGGGCCGCTGACCCTGGATGCCATCATCGAGGAGATATCTGCCGCCGACGCAGAGGGATTGGATGTCGCCCGGCTGCATTCCGGAGATCCCTCGCTGTACAGCGCGGTCGCCGAGCAGTGCCGCAGGCTGGATGCGCTGGGCATCGGCTATGAGATCGTGCCTGGTGTTCCCGCTTTTGCCGCCGCGGCGGCGGCGCTAGGTGCCGAGCTCACGGTTCCGGGTGTCGCACAGACCGTGACGATCACGCGGGTGTCGACGCTATCCACCGCGATGCCCCCGGGCGAAGATCTGCGCGCCCTGGCCGCACCGGGTGCGACGCTGGCCCTGCACTTGGCGGCGGCTCAGATCGATACCGTCGTTGCCGATCTCGGCGCGGGGGGATACCCGCCGGACACGCCGGTCGCCGTGGTTGCGTATGCCAGCTGGCCATCGGAAATCATCCTGCGGGGCACCCTGGCCGATATCGCCGGGCAGATGAAGGAGTCGGCCGTGACTAAGACGGCGGTGATCTTTGTCGGAAAGGCGCTTGCCGCGGAGGGGTTTACCGAGAGCTACCTGTACTCGGCGGGACGTCGGAGAGGGGCGACCCACTAATGAAAATTCTGATCCTCGGCGGCTCGGCCGAGGCACGCGAGTTGGCTGCGCGGCTGGTGCCCGGGTTCGACGTCATCACCTCGCTTGCGGGGCGGGTACGCAATCCGGCCGTGCCGCAGGGCGCGCTGCGCGTCGGAGGCTTCGGCGGCGAGGCGGGGCTACGAAAATGGCTGTTGGACAATTCTATTGACGCGGTGGTCGATGCCACCCATCCGTTCGCTGCGACCATCACCGAGAATGCGGCGGCGGCCTGCGCCAGATTGGCTATCCCGCACGTGATCCTGCGCCGTCCACCGTGGCCGGCCGGGGATGCCACCGTCGTGTCCACGGCCGCCGAGGCCAAGGATGTGGTGGTCGCGCAGGGGTTCTCGCGGGTCTTCTTGACCTCGGGGCGGTCCAGTATCGGAGCATTCCTATTCTCAGACGCCTGGTATCTGATCCGGGTGGTGGAGGCGGTGCCCGCCGACCAGCTTCCTGAGCGGCACCATCTGCTGTTGTCCCGCGGCCCTTACGCGCTGGCTGCGGAAACAGAACTTATGCGCCAGTACGAGATTGAGGTGCTCGTCACCAAGAACAGCGGCGGCACGATGACGTCAGCCAAACTGGAAGCAGCTGCGGCGCTCGATGTTCCGGTGGTGATGATCGACAGACCGCCGCTGCCGGAGAACGTCTGCGTGGTGTCCACCGTGGACGAGGCACAGCGGTGGATTACCGAGCGGGATACCGCCGAGGCGTGAACACCTGCGGGCCAGTGGCGGTGTCTTGCCACTGGGTCTGCGATGAACCGATGATCAGCAGCGTGCGCATGTCGACCGCCGAGGGGTCCAGTTCTCCAAGGGTCGTCACCCGCACGGATTCCCCTGCACCACCGACATCGCGCCCCAACACCACAGGGGTCGCCGGGTCGCGGTGTTCGAGCAGTACCTCACGCATGGAGGCGACCTGCCATGTCCGTGACTTCGATGCCGGGTTGTATATGGCAAGCACCAGATCGGCCGCGGCGGCGGCACGCAACCGGGATTCGATGATCTCCCACGGTTTGAGCCGATCGGACAGTGAGATCACTGCGTAGTCGTGTCCGAGGGGTGCCCCTACTCGGCTGGCCACGGCCTGCGCCGCTGTCATCGCGGGAAGGACGCGCACCGTGACATCGGGCCATGCTCGGGCTTCTTCGAGCACCGCTGCGGCCATCGCAAACACGCCGGGATCCCCGGAGGATACGACGGCCACCCGTCGGCCGCCGGCCGCGAGCTTGAAGGCCAACTCGGCGCGCGCGGGCTCATCGCGGTTGTCACTGGCGTGACGAATCTGGCCGTCTCGGGCGGGTATTCGGTCCAGGTATGGGCCGTAGCCGATGAGATCGGTGGCCCGCAACAGTTCTTGGCGCACCTCGGTGGTCGTCCAATCGTGCTGGCCGGGGCCCAGCCCGACAACGCTCACCATGCCGTCGGGTTCGACGTCCGCGACGGATTGCGCGCCCGGAACCAAGACCAGCGAGAAGTACGGCACCGAGTCCGGATCGACCTCGGCCGCGGGCAGTACGCGCTGCGCTGCGGTGCTGGCGCGCTCCACGTAGTACGCCCGATCCAGGACACCGGCGGTCTTCAGCGCCTGCTGCACGGCCCCGTAGGAGCGGCCCAGCTTCATGATGACCGCCGCGTGCGAATCGCTGAGCCTGCGGGCGATTTCGTCGGTCGGCAGGGTGCCAGGAATGACGGTCAGGATCTCGTCGGCTTCCACCAACGGAGTCCCCGTGGCGGCCGATGCCGCACTTACCGACGTCACGCCGGGGATGATCACCGCGTCGAACCTGCCGGTCAGCCGACGGTGCATATGCATGTATGAGCTGTAGAACAGCGGATCGCCCTCGGCGAGCAGTGCCACGTTGCGACCGGAATCTAGGTGGGCGGCAATCCGATTCGCGGATTCCTCGTAAAAGTCATTAATTGCGCCCCGGTATCCGCCCGGATGGTCGGTGGTCTCGGTGGTCACCGGGTAGACGAGGTGTTCCTCGATCTGGCCGTGCCGCAAGTATGGTTCGGCGATAGCGCGGGCGATGCTGCGACCGTGCCGGGCACTATGGAATGCCACCACGTCGGCCTCGCCAATGACGCGGGCGGCCTTGACGGTTACCAGCTCGGGATCGCCGGGGCCCAGCCCGACACCCCAGAGAGTGCCTCTAGTCATTCTTGGTCGCTCGCAATCGCATTCACGGCGGCGGCGGCCATTGCGCTACCGCCCCTGCGCCCCCGTACCAGTAGATAGTCCATCCCGCGGGGCCGGTCGATGAGTTCCTGCTTGGACTGCGCAGAGCCGACAAAACCGACGGGCCCACCGAGAACGGCGACCGGAGGCGCCACGCCCTCGTCGATGAGCTCGAGTATCCGGAACAGGGCAGTAGGAGCGTTCCCGATCGCGGCCACCGCACCCGGCAGACGATCGGCCCAAAGATCTACGGCAGCAGATGATCTGGTGCTTCCGGTGCGCTGCGCGAGATCCGCGGCGCGCGGATCGGCGACCAATGACACCACCTCGTTGTCGGCGGGCAGGCGCAAACGGGTGATCCCGGCCGCGACCATCGAGGAATCGCACAGGATGGGGGATCCGGCGTCCAGCGCTGCCCGGGTGCGGGTCACGACATCGGGAGTGAACGCGATTTCGCCGGGCAGGTCCACCTGTCCGCAGGTATGGATGAGACGGACCACCACGCGTGCCACATCGTCCGGGAATGCCGACAAGTCGGCCTCGGCCCTGATGGTTGCGAACGACTGCCGATAGATCTCGGCTCCGTCCCGCACGTAGTCCAGCACGCGCTCACCCTACGGGTGCCGCTCCAGCGGTCGATAACCCAGCTCCGTTCCCGCCAACTGTCCGGTGATGCGCAGCAGGCATGACCACTGCACCATTCGTCATTACCGGGCGGACGAATGCGCCCCTAGCTTTGAAACGAACCGAGTGACTAGTGACGCGAGGGAGCCCCAAATGACTAATCTGACTGTCGGCAACGATCGCATCGCGTCGTTACTCGGGCGTCTCAGCGAGAAATCCGTCGAGGACTACTACAACCCCTTTACTCACTTCGATTGGGCGGAATCGCTGCCAGACGATGTGTACTGGATGACCCCAGAGCTTCTGAGCGTGGCGGGTACGGAGGCGGCCAATGAGATCACAGCAGAAGATATTCAGAAGCTGAGCAAATGGGAGAGCATAAATTTCTACAGCATGAATGTTCATGGGATCAGGGAGCTGATCATGGAGGTGGTTCGCCGGATCCATATGCCGGGATTTGAACTGCCGTCGGAGTTCTTTCATCATTTCATCGGTGAAGAGAACGAACACATGTGGTTCTTCTCCGAGTTCTGCCTGCGCTACGGCAAGAAGATATATCCGACTCTGCAAGCTCCCGTGCCTTCCTCGGGAAGTCCTGCGTTAGCCAATCTTCTGGTGTTTGCGCGGATACTTATATTTGAGGAGGTCGTTGATCACTACAACGTGACAATGGCATCTGACGGCAATCTTCACCCAACAATTCGCGAGGTCAACCGAGTGCACCACAAGGATGAATCTCGACATATCGCGTTCGGACGAGAGCTTGTCGCGTCCCTATTTGCCGATGCGAAAGAAAAGCTGGACGAGGCAGAACGTGCGAACCTGGAAACGTATTTGAAAAGGTACCTTCTTTCGATATTGAACTCGTTTAGTAATCCGAGAGCGTATCGGGATGCAGGTCTCACGTGGTTGACGGGAAGACGCTCGGAAATCATCGCCTCCAGTGAGCGCCGGGCGGCTTATAGACACATAGCTCGAAAACCTCTCACGTTCCTTGTCCGTGAGGGACTCATTTCGGATCCAACGCTGCCAGAGGCGGTGTGACATGTCGGTGTCGATTCCGGTGGATCACCGCGTTGGCTTGCAGTGGTTGAACGTCGACCAGACGAGGTTGTTACGCGCCGTTGATGGTCTGGTGCAGGATGCCGGTGCGAGGCTGGGCTCCGACGAGATAATCCCTCCAGCGCTTCTTCCCGTGAGTACTTTGGATGCCTTTGACTGCTATGAGAATTTCCCTCATCTGGCGTTTGTCGCGACCACGCTTGACACCAAGTCGCCGGGATCTCTCACCGCAATAGATGACCAAGCCGCATCTGGCGAGTTCGCGCCGACCACGCTGGAGGCCGGCTTACTCGGACTTCCCACCGCTGCCTGCTGGGGCATCTATGCTGCTCTCGCCAATCAGCAGCTGCCGGGGAACACCTTGTTCTCGACGGTCAATCGCTGCTTTCGTGCCGAAGACCACTACGAACCGCTCCGACGAGTTTTGGGTTTCCACATGCGCGAGATCGTGGCGGTCGGATCGTTTGATTTCTGTTCTGCGCATACCGCGAGTTTTTCAGCCCGGATAGTTGAGCTCTGCAATGCATTGCGGTTCGATGTCCAGGTGGAGCCCGGCTTGGATCCATTTTTTGATAAAGAGGCTCCGCGTGCGGTGTTTTCAAAAATATCTCCGGTCAAATACGAATTTGTGGTGGATGGCATATCAATCGCTTCGATCAACAATCATCGGACATTCTTCGGCGTGAATAGTGATATCAGGGTTGGTGCAGATATAGCGAACACCAGCTGTGTGGCATTCGGGTTGGAGAGATGGGTTTCGGTCCTGCAATCCCGAGGCATCGTCGCCTCGGATATCAAACAACTGAGCAGTTCATTCTGAAAGGAACATATATGACGCTGGCAATCGATGCGACTCAGGGTGCGGAGAAAATTGAGCAGTGGATCCTGAAACGCAAGAAAGAACTGACCGATGTGGACCATGATGAGGATCTCATCGAGAATCGCTTGATCGACTCTCTGGCATTCGTTGAATTCTTGCTCTACCTGGAAGAACTCTCTGGTAACGAGGTCCCGCTCGACTCGATTGATGTCGAGGATTTCCGAACAATCAACAGTATCGTCGCCAAGTATCTTCAGGGGTAGGAATGGCGGCCACATTGGGTTTGGACTCGCGCTACGTGATAGGTGCCGAGCATGTAATTCCGGCCGTCCTGGCTGACGCTGACGAGATGGTCGAATTCGCGCGGAAATTTGATCCGCAAGCGATACATCTGTCAGACGCGGCGGCCCGCGAAGCCGGATTCGCTGGGCTTGTGGCCAGTGGTTGGTACGTCTGTTCGCTCTTCATGCGCCAGTTCGTGTCGTCCATCATCAACGACTCATCGGCGTTGGTATCGCCCGGTGTGGAGAGTATCCGCTGGCTCAATCCACTGATAGCCGGAGTCGAGCTCTCGGGCGTCGCAAAGGTATCGAAGGTTCTCCCTTCGTTCAGCGTTCCGGGTGGCTCGATTGTCACGTTCGACGTGGAACTTGGATCCGTGTCCGAGCCCCCCGTCAAGATCGCCACTCTCTCGATGCATTGCCTATTCGGAAGAAACAGGAAGGACTGACAATGAAGCACGTCTCCAGGACATCTCAGTGGACTGCGGCGGCCAGGGCGCTGGAAAGCGAACGCGATGATCCGTTGTTCGTGGATCCGCTTGCTCGGACTCTGGCCGAGCCGGAGGGTTTTGATCTGTTGAGACGCTACGGAGGTGGAGGTCTGCAGGAGTTCGTAGCCATCCGTACTAAGTACCTTGACGACCTGATCGAGGCGCGTTTGATCGTCGAGCCCGCCAGCCAGGTGGTGCTGATTGCCGCGGGTATGGACACCCGTCCATACCGCTTGCAGTCCGTTGTGGATTCCACGCGCTGGTTCGAGGTGGACTATCCGGCGCTTCAGGGTGAGAAGGCGCAGAGAATCGGCGAACTCGGCGTGAATCCGCGCACCGAGATCCGTTATGTCGGTACTGACTTGGCGTCCGATTGGATTCCCGATCTGGTGTCTGCCGGATGGGACGCAAGTGCGCCCACCGTGTGGATACCCGAGGCGCTTTTGTTCTTTCTCACGCCGGACCAGGCGTTCGGATTACTTTCGACGCTGCGTCGACATTCAGCACCGAACAGTGTTCTCGGGGTGGATATTCTGAGTCAGACACTCTTGACCAGCCCGGCCACCCGCTTGTTCCTGTCGCTGCTGGAAAGGGACGATATTGCGTGGAAGTTCGGTACAGACAGCCCCGAGGATTTCGTAGCGAGCACTGGCTGGACGAATTTGATTGTTCAGGAACCTGGTGAGTCGGGGGTGGGGGAGCAGCGGTGGCCTTATCAGGTCCAGCCTCGTTCTCTGGAGGGTGTATCGCGCAACTGGCTTGTGAAGGCTGCGGCGTAGCTCGCACTGAAAGATTCAGATCCGGTTTGCGTCAATAACTTTCATCACAATCCGGTGTAGGTCTGGCGCTACTGGCGACCGCAAGGCCGCCAGTAGCGTCACTCCTTCTATGAGCGCGACGATGGTGCTGGCGACTTCCTCGGGGTCGCTGATGGCGGCTCGCATGAGCTCTGCCGTGATGAAGTCGTGGTAGCGCCGGATGTGTTCCTGGGCGATCCTGTGGGTCTCGTCGGCTTGTTGCTGACCGATCGCGGTGTTGACCACCAGGCACCCGGTGAACCCCGGCGAGGTGTGCCATATGCCGAGATCTCGGCAGAGGCTGATCACGCGTTCAAGGCCAGGTCTGCGACGTTGGGCTGATTCGAGGATCTGACGGTGGACATCCTCGCTGCGCTCGGCGACAACGCTGTTCACCAACGTGTCCTTGTTGGGGAACTCCTTGTAAAGACTGGCTTTTGAGACTCTCGCGGCGACGGCGATGTCATTGACCGTTACCGCCGCGGCTGAGCGCGCGCTGAACAAATCGGTCGCTGATCGCATGATGCGCGGCCGGGGGTTTCGATGGGATCCAGGGGTTGTCACAAACTGTACTGTACCGTACAGTTCAGATATGGCAAGAACTCCAATGATGTTGCTATGGAGCGCGGTCTTCGCTGGATACGTAGCACTCGGCGCCACTATTCAGGTGTTACCCCCATACGTGACGGGCAGATTCGGGACCAGCGCAACGGTGGCTGGATGGACCGTTGGCATTGCCTTCGCAGCGACGGCGCTTAGCAGGCCTGTTGCGGGGTGGTTCGCAGATGCCGGTCGATCACGGGTGTTTGTGCGGTTGGGCGGACTGCTCACCGCTCTGGGGGGAGCTGGACATCTGATTGCGCAGTCTGTGGGAGAGATACTTGTTGCCCGGATTGTGATGGGTGCCGGGGAGGCGGCGCTCTTTTCGGCGGCCATCCCATGGGTACTGGCCGGCGTGCCTACAGCCGAAAAAGGCAAGGTCGCGGGCTGGTTTGGGCTGTCGATGTGGGGTGGGCTGGCGGCCGGTCCTGTGCTCGCATCTGTCATATTGCAGACCGGTTCCACCCGCGCGGTATGGGTGGTTGTCACCCTCCTGGGTTTGCTTTCCTTTGTGTTGGTGTCCCTGGTTCGGGCTCCTGAGTCGCCCTCGGATCTGAGGTCCCCATTCTCGCTGCGAGGCCTGCTCCCGCGAGGTTCTACCGCTCCAGGGGTGGTGTTCGGGTTGTCTGCCTACGGTTACGGGGCCATCAATGCGATCCTGGTGCTCGACCTGCATTCTCGGAACCTCGCTGCCGCAAACTACGCGTTGGCAGTGTTCGCAGCCGCATTCCTGGTAACGAGATTCCTCGGAAGTCCGTTGGTGACCCGTTGGGGAGGGCGGGCCGTGTGGTTCGTGGTGATCGTGATTGAAGTGGTAGGCGCGTTGTTCCTTGCGATTCCCAGCTTGGGAACTGTGGGCGCCGTTGTCGGGGCGGCGCTCACTGGAGTTGGTGTATCACTGATGTTTCCGGCGACGGTGTCCGTCACTCTCGGGCGGACGGGGCGAACGGCGCCGGGAACTTCGGTGGCGGTCATGACATCGTTCTGGGATTTGGGTCTGTTGATCGCGGGCCCGCTGAGCGGGCTGATTGCAGATCGCTCTGGATATGGCGCCGCTTTCGCTGTGGCGGCCGGGGTCGCGTCTTTCGCGCTCCTGCTCGGGCTGGTTACGAAAACGTCGTTGCCGCACGGATCGGTGGAATCCAGGTCAGGTACGGCGCTAGGCCGCGAGGAAGAACGGGAATCAGTATGACTGGCTATTCGCGGATTGCATATACACCGGGTGTCGTTGCTCAGCAGATGCTCCACGGCAGTGAAAAGGCCATTGCTCGATCGGCGCAAGGTGACCGGTTCGAGGGGCTGAGCGACGCGGAACGACGCTTTATCTCACTGCGAGACGAGTTTTACATTGCAAGTGTTGGTGAAACTGGCTGGCCGTACATTCAATACAAGTCCGGGTTAGAGGGTTTTGTATCGGTTGGCGAGTCCGGCATGACGCTAAGCTACCGCGAAATTGCTGGGAATCGGCAGTATATTTCGTTCGGAAACATCAAGGCCAACCCCAGGGTATCCCTGTTCTTTATTGACTATGTGGGCCGCATGAGGCTCAAGATATTTGGCGTCGCGCGCCTGCATCAGAATGAAATGTCCGAGAAAGTGGAAACACGAGTTGAGATATCCGTCGAAGCATCCGACTGGAACTGTCCCAAGTCGATAATTCAGCGGTTCGGGCTCGACCAGGTCGCCGCAATTATCGACGGCCGTTGACTGTTTCTTTCTGTATGACCTGGTGGACCACTTCGGCAAACTTTCGCGCGATCTGCTCGAATGCGGCGTTCTCCCATATCAGCCACACCGGTGCCGGGGGTGCATCGCACACGTCTATGTAGTTGATGCCGGGGTACGGGTGCATCACGCGGGTTGACTCGGGTGTCAAGCCGATCCCCTTGTTCAGGGAAACGAGGTGATTCCATTCGTCAATCGACTCGACGAGCAGCGGCGGTTCCATCGAGACTCCGCGATGCGCCCACGCCTCCATTGTTGTTGATCCGGACACGGAGTTGAGGATGACCGTCTCACCTTGGTAGTCCTCCATCCGTAAGACGTCCCGCCGCGAAAAACGGTGACGTATCGAGACGGCCGCAACGCGTCGTTCCGCGAATAGGAGAACCCGGTTCTTGGAGGTGGGTGCCAGGGTGCGAACTACAGCGAGGTCGGCGGCGCCGGAATCCACCCCGCCACTGCGATCCTGAAACCTCCTCAGGTAGAGGTCGACATCGGGGTCCCCTGTAGATTCCCATTGCTGAAACGCGTCGTTGGTATACCTGCCCAGTATTGACCAGGTATATCCGATGGTGAGGGTGCGACTTGCAACGTGCCCTGATATTGCTAGGTCGAAAGCATGAACAGCGTGGCGTGCTCGCGTAACTACGGTCAAGCCATCAGGAGTAAGTATCGATCCGCCGGATGACCGCTCCAGCAATGCTGTTCCCATTGACCGCTCAAGTTGGCTAATTAATCGAGATAGATGAGGCTGCCCTATCCTAAGCTCGGACGCCGCTCTGGTAATGCTCCCGGTGTCGGCGACGGCCAGGAGTGCTCTGAGATGTCGAATTTCTGCCCCCATATTGACAAACTTTATCGCGCACTAAATCGACTTTCCCCGACTAAAGGATAAGGTTAATCAACTTTGGAATTATTAATCTAGATGCGTGGAAGCATTGCGGATCAAGGTGTATCTGGCCTATCGCGCTAGGCGCTATTCTTTAATTCCGCTCCAGCGGTCGATAACCCAGCTCCGTCGCCACGAGCACCTGCCCGGTACTGGGGCTGCCGCAGGCCCGGGGGCAGCCGACCCAATGGCGGTGCACCGGTGAATGGATACCGCTGGCCAGCTCTTCGGCCACGTCCAGACGCACATCGGCGTGCACGTCTGTTCGCGAGCGCGCGCACCCCGGCGACCCGGTGCATGAACTGATGTTGAGCCAGGGAGATCGATCGTCGAATACCAGGCCCATGGGGGCCAACACCCGCAGCACCGAGTCGGCCTCCTCCGGGAGCAGATCACACAGGAGCAATGAGCGCCAAGGGGTGATCACCACGGGTTTCTCGGCCGCCGCCAGCAGCGCTGCCAGTGAAGCTGGCAGCTGTCCCAGCGGAACCGCCGCGCCGAGCGTCACCAGGTCACCGGACTGCCGTTGTTCAATCCAGCCCACCGGCGCCCGAGGGGCGGGCAGGGCGTCGGGCGGACCTTCGATCAGCGTTGCGCCGATTGTCTTGGCGAGCGTCTCGGCGCCCGACGGTAGTTCCGCGACGCGCCATGCGTTTTCCCGAGTTCGCACGAAGACATCCGCCACCGCGAGCAGGCATTCGACGGCGTCGTCATGGCATTCGGAGGTCCGATGTCCGTCGATGAGCAGCCGCCAACCGGCGGCTTCATGCCGCAACCCGATGTCGGCGCCCATGGCGTCCATGTCGCCGCGGCCGTCGTCAAGACCGAACAGAAACCGGCCCGGCAGCTCGGCGAGGGCGGGGGACGCGACGAGTCCGCGGTCGAGTGCGTGCACCATCGGCCGGATGTCGGGGAAGTCGCCGACGCGGCCCGACAGTGGCGACGCCACGATGTTTCGCGCCCGCTCGTGGCTGGCGGACGGCAGCAGCCCGACCGCCGTCAGCAGACCCGACACAGCATCCGCATCGCGTATCCCGCGGATCTGAAGATTGCCGCGGGAGGTGAGTTCCAAGACCGGTGCGCCGTGATCCCCGGCCGCTTGGGCCAACGCCGCCAACTGCTCGGATGTCAGCATGCCCCCGGGCAGCCGCACCCGCGCCAACGGCCCGTCTGCCGCCTCATGCAGACGTAGTGCGCCGGGGCACGCATCGTCTGCACTGGAGCGGGTCACCTACTCACCGTAGGACTACGGTACGAATGTCCTGTGAGTGATGCCCGGATACTTGTGCTGTCGACTTCCGACACCGACCTCTTGACCGCCCGTGCCAGTGGTGCGAACTACCGCTGGGCCAACCCTTCTCGCATCCATGTCGATGATCTTCCCGGTCTCGTGGATGGCGTCGGAGCGGTGGTCATCCGGCTTCTCGGGGGTCGCCGCGGATGGGAAGACGGCATCGACGCCGTCATCGCCTCCGGTGTGCCGACCGTCGTGGTTTCGGGTGAACAGGTCCCTGACGCCGAGCTCATGGAATGCTCCACCGTCCCGGTCGGTGCTGCGCTGCAGGTGCACCGGTACCTGGCCGAGGGTGGTACCGCGAACCTGCGCCAGCTGCATGCCTTCCTGTCCGACACCGTATTGATGACGGGAATCGGCTTCGAGCCGCCGGCCCCCAATCCGGTCTGGGGTGTATTAGACAGACGCAGTAAGGCTGGCATTATCGCCGCCGACGGCCCCACCGTCGCGGTGCTCTACTACCGCGCCCAGCAGCTCGCCGGAAACACCGGGTACATCGAGGCGTTGTGCACCGCGATAGAGAACGGCGGCGGACGGGCACTTCCGGTGTACTGCGCATCCCTTCGGACCGCGCCGCCCGAGCTCTTGGCGGCATTGTCGGCTGCCGACGCCATGGTGGTCACCGTGCTGGCCGCCGGTGGCGCAACGCCGGCGACCGTGGGAGCGGGGGGAGCCGACAATGAGTGGAATGTGGCCCACCTGGCCGCCCTTGATATCCCGATCTTGCAGGGGCTCTGCCTCACCAGTGGGCGCGACGCTTGGGATGCCAACGACGACGGCATGAGTCCGTTGGATGTCGCGACGCAGGTTGCGGTCCCCGAGTTCGACGGCCGCATCATCACCGTCCCGTTTTCGTTCAAGGAGATCGACGACGACGGGCTCATCAACTATGTTGCCGACACCGAACGCTGCGCACGGGTGGCGGGTATCGCCTTGCGGCACGCCAAGCTTCGCTCGATTCCCGCCGCGGAGCGCCGGATTGCCGTGGTGTTCTCTGCCTATCCCACCAAGCACGCCCGGATCGGCAATGCGGTGGGGCTGGACACTCCGGCCAGCGCGGTGGCGCTGCTCACTGCGATGCGTGCAGCGGGCTACGACATAGGCCCCGACGGTGAGATTCCCGGCGTGCCGGCGACCGGTCGGCCCGCGACCGACGGTGACGGCGATGCGCTGGTGCATGCCCTGATCGAGCGGGGCGGCCAAGACCCGGACTGGCTCACCGCGGAGCAGCTGGCGGGCAACCCCATTCGGGTATCGGCGCAGCAGTACCAGGAGTGGTTCTCGCGGCTGGCGCCCGGACTTGCCGAGCGGATCGTCGAACATTGGGGTCCGGCGCCGGGGGAGCTGTTCGTCGACACTAGCGCCAATCCTGACGGCGATATTGTGGTTGCTGCCATGCAATCAGGCAATGTAGTTTTGATTGTCCAGCCGCCCCGGGGATTCGGAGAAAATCCGGTAGCCATCTACCACGACCCGGACCTGCCTCCCAGCCACCATTACCTGGCCGCGTACCGGTGGCTCTCGGCTCCACGCGAGGAGGGCGGATTCGGTGCCGACGCGCTGGTGCACCTGGGAAAGCACGGCAATCTGGAATGGCTACCGGGGAAAACCGTTGGGCTGTCAGCGGATTGCGCCACCGATGCCGCCCTCGGGGATCTGCCGTTGATCTATCCATTCCTCGTTAACGATCCGGGGGAGGGTACGCAGGCCAAACGTCGCGCGCACGCGACCCTGGTTGACCATCTCATTCCGCCGATGGCGCGCGCCGAAACCTATGGTGATATCGCGCGTTTGGAGCAATTGCTCGATGAGCACGCGAATATCTCGGCCTTGGATCCGGCCAAATTGCCTGCCATCCGCCAGCAGATCTGGACGCTGATGCGCGCGGCGAAGATGGACCACGATCTCGGGTTGGAGGAGCGTCCGGACGAGGACGTCTTCGACGACATGCTGCTGCATGTGGACGGATGGCTCTGCGAGATCAAGGATGTTCAGATCCGCGACGGGCTGCACATCCTGGGCAGCGCGCCTACGGGTGAGGCCCAAGTGGACCTGGTGTTGTCGATCCTGCGTGCCCGCCAGATGTGGGCGGGCGAACAATCGGTGCCCGGACTGCGCCAAGCGCTTGGCCTTGCCGAGGATGGCACCGACGACCGTGTGCGCGTGGACGAGATTGACCAGCAAGCACGTTCGCTGCTCGCCTCGCTGCAGGCGGCGGGCTGGAACCCCGATGCGGTGGCCGATCTCACCGCTGACCCCCAGGTCGCGCAGATCCTGAGGTTCGCGGCCACCGAGGTGGTGCCCAGGCTCGACGGAACCAACGGCGAGATCGACGCGGTGCTGCGGGCATTGGATGGCCGGTTCATCGAGGCGGGACCGTCGGGTTCACCGCTGCGCGGGCTCGTCAACGTGTTGCCGACCGGGCGTAACTTCTATTCGGTTGACCCCAAGGCGGTTCCGTCGAAGCTGGCCTGGGAGACCGGGCAGGCGATGGCCGAGTCTCTGGTGGAGCGGTACCGCGCCGATTACGGAGACTGGCCACGATCGGTTGGGCTCTCGATCTGGGGAACCTCCGCGATGCGGACCTCCGGTGACGACATCGCCGAAGTCCTTGCACTCCTGGGTGTTCGACCGGTGTGGGATGATGCTTCCCGGCGAGTGGTGAGCCTGGAGGGCATTCCGCTGGAAGAACTGGGGCGCCCCCGGATCGACGTCACGGTGCGTATCTCCGGATTCTTCCGGGATGCCTTCCCGCACGTGGTGACCATGCTCGACGATGCCGTCGCGCTGGCCGCGGGACTCGAAGAACCCGCCGAGCAGAACTTCTTGCGCGCGCACGCCGAGGCCGACCGCGCTGAGCACGGGGATTGGCGGCGCGCCACCATGCGCATCTTCGGCTCCAAGCCTGGCACTTACGGCGCCGGGCTGCTTCAGCTGATCGATAGCCAAAACTGGCGCAATGACTCGGATTTGGAGCAGGTGTACACGGCGTGGGGCGGATTCGCCTACGGTCGCGGGCTCGACGGCGCCGCCGCGAGCGAGGATATGCGTCACCAGTATCGCCGGATTGCGGTGGCGGCCAAGAACACCGATACCCGTGAACACGATATTGCCGACTCCGACGACTACTTCCAGTACCACGGCGGCATGGTCGCGGCGGTACGGGCGCTCACTGGTAAGGCACCTGCGGCGTACATCGGCGATAACACCCGACCGGACGCGGTGCGTACCCGCACGTTATCTGAAGAAACCACAAGGGTTTTCCGTGCTCGTGTGGTCAACCCGCGTTGGCTGGAGGCGATGCGCCGGCATGGCTACAAGGGCGCCTTTGAAATGGCCGCGACCGTCGACTACCTGTTTGGGTATGACGCCACCGCCAACGTGATGGCGGACTGGATGTACGAACAGCTCACCAAGAGCTACGTGCTCGACGAACAGAATCGCAAGTTCATGCAGCAGTCCAACCCTTGGGCGCTGCACGGAATCGCGGAGAGGTTGCTGGAGGCCGCCAGTAGGGGACTCTGGGAGAGCCCCGATCAGCAAGTTCTTGATGATTTGCGAACGGCTTTCTTGGAAACCGAAGGTGAGCTGGAGTCGTAGCATCGGGCCATGGCCGCGGGTGATGGTTTGGACATTGGTGGCGTCGCGGCGGGGCGCTACGTCCTGTTGACGACGTTCACCAAGGACGGTGTGGCGAAACCGACCCCGATGGGATTCGTCGCCGAGGGTGACGAGCTCCTCCTCACCACGAGTGCCAACACCTGGAAGGTCACCCGGATTCGGCGAAACCCGAAGGTGACGGTGGCCGTCTGCACGCAGAGCGGCCGCGTGATCAGCCCGACATCCGATGCCACCGCTGCGATCGTCGAAGACCCTGCCTCCGTCGCACGCATCCGCGCCGCGGTGGTCAAGCGGTACGGGCTGCCCAGCCGGATCGTCACCGCGTGGTTGGACCGGCGAAACGGCGCCAGGGTTGGGATTTCGGTGACTCTCGGGGCACCGGAGTTGTGCTGACATACCTGCCCTCTGATTCCTAGACTGGGCGCCATGAGTGCAAACCTCGCGGTGCCGACATTCGATGAAGTCGGCGCGGCCAAGTACGTGTCGCTGACGACATTCACCAAGGACGGCCGCCCCAAGCCCGCCGCCGTCTGGGCGGCACCGGACAACGGCGAGCTTCTTGTGTGGACGGAATCCAACGCATGGAAGGTGCGTCGCATCCGCAAGACCACCCGCGTGACGCTGGCGATCTGTGATGCGCGCGGCAAGGTACGCAGCGGTGAGGTCGAGGGAACCGCACGTGTCCTGGATCCCGACGGCACCGAGCGGGCGCGCGACGCCATCTCCCGCAAGTACGGCCTGCTGGGCTGGGTGCTGGTCAGGGCCAGCGTCCTGCGCCGCGGCAAGAGCGGCACCATCGGACTGGCCATCACCGCCTGACACGGGAACCTGGCGGCGGGCCGGCTCGTTGATCCGGTATGTGGCCAGGCCTGTTTCTGCTGTACGTGATCGTTGAGGTGTCTGCCCTGGTGGCGTTGACCTCCGCGGTAGGCATCGGCTGGACGATCATCGCCGTCGCCGGGACGTTCGTTGTCGGACTCATCCTTGCCGGTTCACAGGCCCGGCGTGCCATTGACCAGTTGCGGCGCGGAGTTCGATCACCCGGAGGGGCCGTCGCGGATGGTGCGTTGATCGCGCTCGGGACCGTCGCCGTCGTGATCCCCGGGTTGGTGTCCTCGACCATCGGCTTACTGCTACTCCTGCCGCCGACTCGCGCCGTGCTGCGGCCGGTGCTGACCCTTGTCGCCGCGCGGCAGCTGGGCCGTCGGGCGCCACTGATCACCGTCATCCCCATCGGATACGGAGCGTTCCAGGCCAGCCAGGCCGGCCAGGCCCGCGGTGCCACCGTCGACTACATCGACGGTGAGGTCATCGACGTCAGTGACGGCGCAGCGACCCCGTCAGATTTCTACCGTCCCGGCCGCGACCTGCCTGCGTAGACGTCGGCTCGGCCCGGCAGAATAACCAAGTGCACACTCGCCCGGACGCTCTTCGCGCAAGCGGCTCATCGCACCTCCTCGTCAATGCGCGCGTGCACAGCCCGTCGCATCCGGCGGCGACAGCCATGGCCGTAACCGGCGGTGTCATCAACTGGATCGGCGAGGACGACCTTGGCCGCGCCGAGTTCCCTGGTGCTGAAGTCGTCGACCTAGACGGCGCGTTCGTTGCACCGGCATTCGTGGACGCCCATGTGCATGTCACCGCGCTGGGGTTATCGCTCATCGGACTCGACGTATCCGATGCGACCTCCCGCGAACAGTGCCTGGCCCGCCTGGCGGCATACGCCGCGGAGCACCCCGATGACGTGATCTGGGGGCATGGTTGGGACGAGTCGCGATGGCCGGATCGTCGCCCCCTCAGCACCGCCGATCTCGATGCGTCCACACCCGGTAGGGCCGTGTACCTCACCCGTATCGATGTACACGCCGCGGCGGCATCGACGACGCTGCGTCAGCAGGTGCCCGCGCTGGTCGAGGCCACCGGATTTCACCCCGAACACCCGCTGGTAGACGAGGCGCACCATCTGTTGCGAGCCCATGCGCGCAGCGCCCTGTCCGGAGCCACTCGTGCCGCTGCCCGGCGCGCGGCCCTGGATAGCGCGGCGTCGCTCGGGGTGGTGTCGGTGCACGAATGCGGCGGGCCGGAAATCGGCGGGCTTGAGGACTTCCGCGAATTGCTGGCCACCGAGCACGGCGTGCAGGTCACCGGGTACTGGGGTGAGGCGGCCCGCGATACGGATCACGCACGCGAGCTCATCACCTCGACGGGGGCCGCCGGGCTGGCCGGTGACCTTTTCGTCGACGGAGCGCTCGGATCGCGCACCGCCTGGCTGCACCAGCCCTACCACGACGCGCCGCACACCTGCGGCACGCAGCATCTGGATGCCGAAACCGTTGAAGCCCACCTAGACTCGTGCACGCAGGCCGGTATCACCGCGGGATTTCACGTGATCGGCGATGCCGCTGTTACCGAGGTAGTCGACGCTTTGGCGAGGGTCGCCGCGCGTCACGGTGTGCCCGCCGTGGCCCGGTGCGGCCACCGTCTGGAGCACCTCGAAATGGTCAACGCGGCGCAGGCAGAGCAACTTGGCCGGCTTGGGGTCATCGCGAGCATGCAACCGGCGTTCGATGCCCTCTGGGGTGGCCCGGACGGTATGTATGCGGATCGACTCGGCCCGGACCGAGGTACTCAGCTAAACCCGCTCGCGCTGTTAGCATCCCAAGGCGTGCCCCTAGCGTTTGGCTCCGACGCACCCGTCACGCCCATGAATCCGTGGGTGACAGTGCGGGCGGCGGCCCATCACCGCACCGCAAGTAGCTCCGTATCGCTGCGCGCGGCGTTTGGCGCCGCGACCCGAGGCGGCTGGCGCGCCCAGGGCATTCACGACGGCGTGACCGGCACCTTGACCCCGGGAGCGCCTGCTAGTTACGCGATTTGGGAGACAGGTGACCTGACCATCAACACCAGCCAACCGGGCGTTCAGCGGTGGTCCACCGACCCGCGCTCGCGCGTCCCGGCACTACCGGACCTCGAAGCGCTCACTGCATTGCCCACATGTCTGCGAACCGTGCACCGCGGCAAGGTGATCCATGGCTGACGAAGCGCTCGACGAGGATGTGACGGAGCTCGAGGCTCCGAACGACGTTGAAGACGACGAGGTTCCCGGCGAGGCGGAACCGTCACGCGGCGCAGTAATCGCCGCTGCCCTGCGTGCTCGGGTGGCCGCGTTCGGCCGCGCCTGGCTGCGTGCCGCGCCCCGTCAGGTCGGGGTCATCGGTGGGGGTCTCGCCCTCTGTGTGAGCTTCCCGCCGTGGGGTTTCTGGTGGGCGGCATTCCCCGCGCTGTCGATTCTTGGATTGGTGCTGTGGTCGAGGCGCACCGCGCTGCGCGGTGGTCTCGGGTACGGGCTGCTGTTCGGTCTGGCCTTCTACATCCCGCTGCTGCCCTGGACGGGCGAGCTGGTGGGTGTGTTCCCCTGGCTGGCGCTGTCCCTGCTGTGTGCAATTTCGGTTGCGTTCTTCGGCGTACTAGCGGTCGCGGTGCGCAATCTGCCGGGCTGGCCGCTGTGGTTCGCTGCGGCGTGGTCGGCCGCGGAATGGGGTAAGGCAAGCATTCCGTTCGGCGGTTTTCCTTGGGGCCGTATTGCTTACAGTCAAGGTGACGGACCCATGCTCGGGCTCGCTCGGTACGGCGGAGCGCCGCTGGTGTCTTTCGCTGTGGCCCTGGGAGCGTTCGCGGTGACCGCGCTCGGCATCGAGTTGTACCGCTGGTGGCGCAGTCCGGCCGCGGGCCCCGACGGTGCCCGGCCGGTGCCCTCGGTGCTACTGCCCGGCGTCTGCGTATGTCTGGTCCTGTTTGCGATGGCGGTGAGTTGGCAGCAGGTTCGGCATGCAAGTCACGGAGCCACGAACGGGCGGACCGTCACCGTCGCGGCGGTGCAGGGCAATGTGCCGCGACTCGGCCTGGATTTCAACGCGCAGCGGCGCGCGGTGCTGGACTACCACGTCAAGGAAACCCTGTTACTCGCCCAGGACGTCAAGGCCGGGAGGGCTCCGGCGCCGCAGTTCGTGGTGTGGCCGGAGAACTCCTCGGACATCGATCCGATCCGCAATGCGGACGCGGCCGAGGCCATCACCGAGGCCGCGAAGACGATCGGTGCGCCGATTCTGGTTGGTGGGGTGCTGCGGCACCCCGATTCCACCCCCGAACAGCCGAAGTCGATCAATTCGGTGATTGTGTGGGATCCGGAGACAGGCCCGGGGGAGCGTCACGACAAGCAGATCGTGCAACCGTTCGGCGAGTACCTGCCGTGGCGCAGCTTCTTCGCGCACTTCTCCGAGTACGCCGATCGCGCCGGGTATTTCGTCCCCGGAGACGGCAACGGCGTCGTCACCGCGGGCGGTGTGAAGATCGGCGTGGCCACCTGCTGGGAGGTGCTGTTCGACCGGGCGCTGCGACAATCCACGCTCAACGGCGCCGAGATTCTCGCCGTGCCCAGTAACAACGCCCTGTTCGGCACTGCGATGAGCGAACAGCAGCTGGCCATTTCCAAGGTGCGGGCCGTCGAGCACGATCGTGAGGTCATCGTCGTCGGTACCACCGGGATCAGCGCCTTTATCGCTCCCGACGGCGTGGACGCGGGCCGCACCAAGTTCTTCGAACCGGCCTACATCGACATGCAGGTGCGCCTGCACAACGACGTGACACCCGCCACGCAATGGGGCCCATGGATCGAGTGGGCGCTTGCTCTGATCGCGGGACTGGCCGTCCTGGCCTCGGCTGGCCTGGCGATACTGCACAATGGAGGGCTGAAGCGGCGCAAGAATGTGCCAGATGATGAGGCGGAGTTGGCCTCACCGAGTAAGGAGACCTGACCGGAGTGGATCCCTCGAGTGAACGTCCGAGCGCCCGGACCCTGGTGATCATTCCGACGTACAACGAGCGGGAGAACCTCCCGCTGATCCTCGATCGGCTGAACAAGGCGCAACCCGACGTGCACATGCTGATCGTCGACGACGGCAGCCCGGACGGCACCGGTGACCTCGCCGACGAGGCCGCGCTCGCCGATCCCGACCGCGTGCACGTCATGCACCGCAAGGAGAAGGGTGGCCTCGGAGCCGCCTACATTGCCGGCTTCGGCTGGGGCCTGGCGCGCCAGTACTCGGTGTTGGTGGAGATGGACGCCGACGGCAGCCATGCCCCCGAACAGCTGTCCCGACTCCTTGAGGCGGTGGACGCGGGAGCCGACCTGGCGATCGGTTCGCGCTACGTGCCCGGCGGCACCGTCGTCAACTGGCCGTGGCGGCGATTGGTGCTCTCGCGCAGCGCGAATGTCTATGCCCGGTTGGTGTTGGGCGTGAAGCCGCACGACATCACCGCCGGATACCGCGCGTATCGGCGCGAGGTACTCGAAAAGCTGGATTTGGCCGCCGTCGAATCGCATGGCTACTGCTTCCAGATCGACCTCACCCTGCGCACGATTGCGCACGGCTTCGAGGTTGCCGAGGTGCCGATTACCTTCACGGAACGTGCGATCGGTGAATCCAAGATGAGCGGATCAATCATCAATGAAGCCCTGGTCAAGGTGACCAAATGGGGTGTGCGAAGCAGGCTCGACAGGGCCCGCGGCGTCAACCGCTGAGAAATCTCAGGCGTTGCGGGCCATTAGGCCGCCGTCGACTGGAATTACCGCGCCGGTGAGGTACGAGGCCACCGGCAGGCACACGCTCAACGTCATGTGCGCTACCTCCTCGGCGCGTCCGTAACGACGCAGCGCGGTGCGTCGGCGTGCGTAGGTGCCCTTGTCGTCATCCGAGATCGCTGACGTCATCGCGGTATCGATCGGCCCAGGGCAGATGCAGTTGACCGTGATGCCGTCGCGTCCCAGGTCGACAGCCAAACTTCTGGTCAGGCCGGCCAGCCCGGACTTGGCCGCGACGTAGGGGCTATCGAACGGCGTGGCGCCAAGGGCCTCGGTCGAGGCGATGTTCACCACCCGCGGGGCGGGGGCATTGCGCAGAAATGGCAACGCCGCGCGGACAATTCGTTGGGGTGCGGTCAGGTGGACAGCAAGCGACCGATTCCACGTGGTGTCGTAGTCGGGGTCGTCGAGCGATCTGAATGCCGCGAACCCGGCGTTGTTAATCACGATGTCCAGGCGCCCAAAATGCTCGGCTATGGCCGCGACGACGTTGGAGATCTGTGCGTCATCGGTGACATCGAGGGCCCAGGCTGCCGCGCATTCACCGAGCTCATCGGCGACGGCTTGCGCATCCTCCAGACGCAGATCGGTGACCGCAACGAAGGCGCCATCTTCGGCGAAAATCCGAGCGGTGGCTCGCCCCATGCCGCTAGCGGCACCGGTGATCAGAACGGCCGAACCCGCGACGGATCTGCCGGACGCACTCATTGGGGCGGTCGCTAGCCCCGGCGCCGGCCCTTGATCAGTTCCAGACGCTCCTTGAGCAGCTCGTCGAGCTCCTCGACGCTGCGACGCTCCAGCAGCATGTCCCAGTGGGTGCGCGGGGGCTTGACCTTCTTGGGCTCGGGCACGTCGCCGTCGAGCAGGGTGCCCTCCAGGCCATTGCGGCAGGCCCAGTTGGCCGGGATCTCGGCATCGTGGGCGAAGGGAACGTCGAATTCCTCACCGTTGTCGGTGCGGTAGCGGGCCATGCGGCGGGGCGCCAGGTCGTGGTCACGATCGGTTTCGTAGCTGACGGCGCCGAGCCGGCTGCCTCGTAGAACACGATCTGCCATGTGTACTTCTCCTCTTCACTGCGCGATGTTGTCCGCGCTCAATTGCTTGTGGCTGTCTACCTCAACGCCATACCCGCGGCATTAGTTCCCTGTTCATGCAGGTGATCACCCTCATTATAGCTGGTGAACGCCATAGTGGCCGTCACCCTGGGACAGGTGCGGCCCGCGTCGCGCTACAGGTCGCCGATTTCGAAGAGGACTGTGTTCAGCGTGTTCAGGACACGGAACTGACCCGTGCGCGGCAGCCACACCACGACGTTGTCTGGGCCAAGGAATTGAATGTCGAGGTCGTCGGTCACGGCGATCCTGTCCGTACGGACATATTCGATAACGCGCACGCCATCGTGCTCGACGCTGAACTCAACGGCGAGCGGCTCTATGAAGAGATTCCATTCGCCGGAGCTCGCTTCGTTCGTGATTCGAAACCTCACGGTCGGTGCGCCGGCAACGTTGAATTCGCTCACGGTGTCCATCATGAAGCAGCCTCACATGTCACCACTACGCTTCTGACTCGTGGCACGTCGCAAACATGCTCAGCCCTGCAAGTGGTGTGGGCGCGAGGTGGACGACGCCGAGTTGGGCCGCCGCCGTCAGTATTGCCGCCAATCCTGTCGCCAGCGGGCCTATGAACAGCGCGCGGCGGTCAAGGGCACCTCGGTGCCTGCCGACGCCGTGGTGCTCACCGCCGACGAGGCGACCGATCTGGCCGATCGGGTGTTTCAGGCGCGCTGCGCCGCCGAGGATGTCGCGACCGCGGTCGAGGAGGGCGCGACCACCGACGAGCTGCGCCAGTTGTGCGAGGAGCTTTTGCGCGCCGCGAAGGCCGCCGACGGCTGGCGCTAGTCCCGTCGAATCAGCGCGAGATTAAACCTTCACGGAATCCACACGCGCCCATAACTTTGCACCAATGACCACGCGCGATTCATTGGTGGCTGCCTCCGCGCCTGCTGCCGATACTCCGGTGGCCTCGCGGCGGGAGTGGATCCGGGGCCGTCGCTGGGAGATCATCCGATTTCTCTCACCGTTCGCGGTGCTCCTCCTGTGGCAGGCGGGCAGCGTCGGGGGCCTCATCGACCCGGACATCCTGCCGGCGCCCTCGACGATCGCGCGGGCCGGAATCGAGTTGATCGGCAATGGCCAGCTCGCCGAGGCGCTGCGGGTCTCCGGGGTCCGTGCCGCCGAGGGCCTGCTGCTGGGCGGCACCATCGGAGTCCTGCTGGGGGCTATGGTCGGCTTGTCCAGGTTGGTGGACGCGGTAGTCGACCCGACCATGCAGATGGTTCGGGCGCTGCCGCACCTGGGGCTCATCCCGCTCTTCATCGTGTGGTTCGGTATCGGCGAGCTGCCCAAGGTGCTGATGGTGGCCCTTGGGGCGGCGTTCCCGCTGTACCTCAACACCACCTCGGCCATCCGGCAGGTAGACCCCAAACTGTTCGAAACCGCTCAGGTGCTTGGATTTTCGTTCTGGCAGCGCTTGCGTGTAATCGTCGTCCCCAGTGCGACGCCGCAGGTCCTAGTCGGATTGCGGCAGTCGTTGGCGCTGTCCTGGCTCACTCTCATCGTCGCCGAGCAGATCAACGCGGATGCCGGGGTGGGTTTCCTCATCAACAATGCTCGCGATTTTCTGCGGATCGACGTCATCATCTTCGGCCTGGTGGTCTACGCACTGTTGGGCATCATCACCGACGCCGTCGTGCGTGTGCAGGAGCGCCGCGCCCTGCGGTACCGATCATGAAAGGAGAATCATGACAGCGGTTTTCGAAATCACCGAGCTGTCTCGGGAATTCGTGACGCCGGCGGCCGAGCTGCGATCGGTGACCAAGTGGTACGGACGCAACCGGGTGCTGGACGACGTCTCACTGCGGGTCGGCCGGGGCGAGATCGTCGCGTTGGTGGGCCGCAGCGGGTCGGGCAAGTCGACGGTACTGCGGGTGCTGTCGGGGCTGGCCGGTGACCATGACGGCGAACGCGAGGTGCGGGGCGCCCCCGCGGTGGCCTTCCAGGAGCCGCGGCTGTTTCCGTGGCGCTCGGTGCGCGACAACGTGTCGTACGGGCTGACCCGCACCAAACTATCTAAGACGGAAGCACTTTCTCGGGTTGATCGGGCACTCGATGAGGTAGGGCTCGCCGAGAAGGCGCAGGCGTGGCCGCTGACGCTCTCGGGTGGGCAGGCGCAGCGAGTGTCCCTGGCCCGGGCGCTTGTCGCGGAGCCGCAGCTGCTGTTGCTCGATGAACCGTTCGGCGCCCTCGATGCGCTGACCCGGCTGTCGATGCACCGACTGCTGCTGAGTTTGTGGCGGGAACACGAATTCGGCGTGCTGCTCGTCACTCACGACGTGGACGAGGCGATATCGCTGGCCGACACCATTCTGGTCCTGGACGAGGGCCGGCTGGCGCACACCTTGCGCATCCGCAATCCCCGTAAACCACACGGCAAGCATGACGCCGAAACCGAAAAGTATCGAGGTGAACTGCTTGCGCAGCTTGGTGTTTAAGACATTCGTCGGCGCAACCGTGATCTCGCTGGCGCTGGCGGCGTGCAGCTCTGGTCGCGATGACAAAGGCGATTCCGGTGTACCGCAGCCGGTCCCGCTCTCCGCGCTGACCGGCCTCACGCTGCATGTGGGGGACCAGAAGGGTGGCACCGAGGCACTGCTGCGCGCGGCGGGGGAGCTCGACAATGTGCCGTACAAGATCGAGTTTTCCACGTTCACCTCGGGTCCTCCACAGATCGAGGCGGCGACCGCGGGCAAGATCGACTTTGCCGTCACGGGTAACACGCCACCCATCTTCGGGGCGGCGGCGAAGGCGAAAATCAAAGTGGTGTCCGGGTATACGAATGATGCCTCCGGCGATCAGATCCTGGTGCCCGCCGATTCCACCATCCATTCCGTCGCGGACTTGCGCGGAAAGAAGGTGGTCGTCGGCAAGGGCAGCTCGGCACATGGGCATCTGCTGCTTCAGCTGCAGAAGGCTAACCTCACCGTCAAGGACATCCAGGTGGTGTTCTTGCAGCCGGCCGATGCGTTCACCGCGTTGAGCCAGGGCCAGACCGACGCCTGGGCGATCTGGGATCCGTATACCGCCATCGCCGAGAAACAGCTCAAGGTACGCACATTGGTGACGGCATCCGGTGTTTCTAACGGGTACGGATTCGGTGTCGCCTCGCAGGCGGCGCTGCGCGATGCCCAACGCAATACGGCTCTTTCGGATCTGGTGCAGCGCATCGCCAGAGCCAGCGCATGGGCCGCGGCGCATCAGCAAGAGTGGTACGCGAAGTATGCCGCCGCCATCGGGATCGACCCTGCAGCAGCTGAGCTGGCGCAGTCGCGCAGCCTGCGCCTGGCGATACCACTTAGCTCCGAGGTGACCGCGTCCGAGCAGAAGCTCGCCGATCTGTTCGCGCAGTCCGGCCAGATCCAGGGCAAGCCCGCGTTTTCCGATTTCGTAGACAACCGTTTCAACGACGCGCTTGCGCAGTTCTTCACCACAAAGACGTAGAAGGGTATTCATCGTGGCCGCCAAGTTTTTCTGGTTTCTCCCCACCAACGGAGACAGCCGCTCGATCGTCGGCGCCTCGCATGCGTCAGCGCACCACACCATCCCGGCGGGGTACCGGGAGCCGACCCTGCGTTATCTCGGCGAGATCGCGCGCGCAGCCGATCGGCTGGGCTTCGAGGGCGTGCTGACCCCCACCGGAACATGGTGTGAAGATGCGTGGCTGACCGCGGCGGGGCTGCTGGAGCAGACCGAGCGCCTAAGATTTCTGGTGGCTTTCCGGCCGGGGTTGGTTCCGCCGACACTGGCCGCGCAGCAGGCGGCGACCCTGCAGCGCTTCTCGAATGGGCGACTGCTGCTGAACGTCGTCAGCGGTGGCGATGACGCCGAGCAGCGCCGCTTCGGGGACTGGCTCACTCACGACGAGCGCTACGAGCGCACCGGGGAGTTCCTGCAGATTGTCCGTGACATTTGGAAGGGCGATCCCGTCAACCATTCCGGGAAGCACTACACGGTGACCGATGCGCGCGTGTCGGATCCGCCAACGCCGTTGCCGCAGTTGTATTTCGGTGGCTCGTCTCCGGCGGCGCTGCCCATCGCGGCCGATCACGTGGACGTGTACCTCACCTGGGGTGAGCCGCCCGCTGCGGCTGCCGCGAAGATCGAGAGAGTGCGGGCCCTGGCCAAGGAGCGGGGGCGCAGCCTGCGGTTCGGTATCCGGCTGCACACCATCAGCCGCGATACCTCCGAGGCGGCGTGGGCCGTCGCCCGCTCGTTGGTCGACGAGCTCACCTCCGATCAGGTTGCCACCGCCACGGCGCTACACGCGAAATCGGAATCCGAGGGGCAGCGGCGCATGACGGCGCTGCACGGTGGGCGGCTCGACAAGCTGGAGATCTACCCGAACCTGTGGGCCGGTGTCGGCCTGGTGCGCGGTGGCGCGGGTACGGCGCTAGTGGGCAGTCACGAAGAGGTCGCCAACCTGATCTCCGAGTATCACGCGCTCGGGTTCGACGAGTTCATCCTCTCCGGCTATCCGCACCTGGAAGAGGCCTACTGGTTTGCCGAGGGAGTGCTGCCGCTGCTCAAGAAGCGGGGAGCGCTGGCCGCCTAACCCAAATGTGCGCTCTCGTCGCTGAGATCATTGTGCTGCAACCCCATTGGCGTTGACGCGGGCAGGTCGCCTCCCGCGATAACCTGGCGGGTGATGGGAGTGAGGGTGCGAAAGAGTGCCTCTACCTCGTCGTCGGTGAGGGCGTCGAGCGTGGGTAGCGATGCCGCATTGGTCCGGTTCTCGATATCGGCCTTGAGGTCTCGGCCCAGCGGAGCCAGCGTGCCGTCGGCGCTCAGTAGGCCACGGGCGATGAGTCCCTGTTCGATGGCGGTCCATTCGGCATCGTCGTAGTCGCGGGTGCGCATGATGATTTCCTTGGGCACCTTCCCGGCCGCCGCATGGAGCACATTGGACTCACGCCCAGTGATGTTCGAGGCGACGAGTCCGGCGACGTGGGCATCGCCGCGCTGTTCACGCAGCAGCGTGGCCGCATGCCATAGCGCAGCAATGGGTTCGTCGGGCCACGGCGCGGCGGTCAGGGCGGCGTAGAGCGGCCGACCGGGCACTGCGGCGTTGCGGGCGGCTTTGCCGAGCAATTGGGCAGCGGCGTATAGGTTTTCGTCATCGATCAGGCCGTAGCGCCGCAACGCCGCGACGGCACCGGACTGCCGGGCGGTCAGGGCCTGTTCGGGGCTGACCGAGTCCCAGGCGCCAGCGAGCGATCTGGCGACCCGGAATGAGGCAAAGTTGTAGAAGATGGCCTCGACGACGGGCGGCGCGACCCTGCCAAGAGGAGCAGATCGGGTGGCGAAGTACCCCCGCCAGAAGCCGCGATAGCCGAGTTCATCCGCCGCGGCGCGCGCCTCGGGCGCGAAGTAGGTGATTGCGTGCACCGGCTCGAACCGCTCGTAGAAGTGTCGGGCCAGGGCTGCGGTGCGTGCCATTGATTCAGTGAACCATGCTGGTCTGTCAGTTCGCTGCGGTTGTCAGTGCCGGCTCGTAGGGTGGTCGTATGGGATTGAGTGTGGAAGAACGACAGGCATTTCTGGCCGAACCCCATGTGGCGGCCATCTCGGTGAGTGGCGGGCCGGACCGCGCTCCGCTGACGGTGCCGATCTGGTACTACTACACCGCTGGTGGCGAGCTGTGGGTTCCGACGGGCAAGGGCTCGCGCAAGCATCAACTGATCGAGGCCGCGGGTCGGCTGACGCTGATGGTCGATCGGGAACAGCCCACGGTGCGGTACGTGAGTGTGGAGGGACCGGTCACCAAGATCGAGCCGCTCGGGCACGATCAGCATCGGCAAGTGGCCGCGCGGTATATCCCCGAAGAACTGCTCGAGGGCTACCTCAAGTACTCGGAGGGATACGGCGAGCAGATCGCGGTGTACGTTTCCCCGGAACACTGGCTCTCGGCGGACCTTGGCGGCCCCGAGAACTGGGGCTAGCGCGGGGCGTTCCCTCAGGGCATCGGAAAACTCTCGGTCCCCGGGGCACCATCGGGGATAACGGGCAGCGTGAGCGTGGACGGGTGCGCCGCATCGTGCAGGATCGTCTGCGTTGCCGTGCGCAGCTCGGTGTTCTCCCCGAACGGCGCTGCCGTGTTCGGGTTGGGCGCGTACTGCGGAAAGTCGCTGCTGGAAATCTCCAACCGGATGCGCTCGCCCGCGCGGAACTGATAGCTCACCGGCCATACGTCGATGCGGTACTGGCTGGGCTGGCCCGGCGGGACGAGACGCCGCTCGGCCAGCGACCCCGCCAACGAGGTGCGGACGATGCCGTTGTTGAGGTTGACGGCGGTGCCAGCGGGTTGCACGACAACCAGTTTCGCGGTGAAGTCGGTATCGGGTGCCGACGATGAGGCCCATAGGTCGACGCGCACCGGCCCGGTGACTTCGGTGTCGGCGGTCAACGGCTCGCTGGTGTAGGTCAGCACATCGGGCCGCTGCTCGATGGCGGTCTGGTCGTAGCGACCTTCGGGGGCTGAATCGGCGGCGCAGCAGGAATGCCCGCCGGCGCTCGGTACCGGATGCGCCGGATCGTAGACGTACGTGTCGGGCGGATCGTGGGGTAGGACCGTACTGCCGAGTGTGCCACCGTGTTTCGCGCCCGGGCCGCCCAGGTGATAGGCGGTCCACTGCGTCTGTGGCAGTGGCCAGGCGGGGGCGCTCTTCCATCGGTTGGCGCCCATCACGTAGTAATCGACGCGCGGTGTCCCGGCGTTCACGCCATTGTCGGCACCCTTGAGGAAGTGATCGAACCAGGCCAGCTGCAGTTCGTTAACGGGGCTGTTGGCGCCGGGGCCAAGTTCCTTCAATAGTGGTGACGGACTTGATGATTCGCGACCCCAGGCCAGATGATCCCAGGGTCCGATGACGATGCGTTGATCCCGGCGTGCCTCCGGCGATCCGCCCCGCGCCGACATCCCGGCGAAGTTCTCGAGTCCACCACGCAGGAACGAGTCGTACCAGCCCTCGAAATGCAGCACCGGGACCTTGACGGCCTCGTACCGGTCGCGGATGCTCCACCGCTTCCAGTAATCGTCCCGTGTGGAATGCCGGATCCAGTCGAAGTACCACGGTGCCACTCGGGGGTTGCCGGGCTGCATTGGTGGAAGATCCTTGTACGGAAGGAAATTCAGCCAGTGATCGGTTTCCTTGTGAGCGGCCTCGAGGCGCTTGACGGCAGTCTCATCGCCCCGGTTCTTCGCCGCGGAGGTAGCGATGGTCTCGATGGCCCACGGCAGCACGAAGCCGAGCCGGAATGCGCCGCCCTCGTATGTCCAGCTGTCGTAGTAATCGGAGGCGGTGTTGGAGGGGACGATCGTCGTCAGGTGGGGGGGAGTCGCGGTGGCGGCCAGCCACTGGGTGGCGCCGACATACGACGAGCCATACATGCCGACCTTGCCGCTGGAACCGGGCAGCCCGGCGGCCCACTCCACCGTGTCGTAGCCGTCGGCACCGTCATTGCCGAACTCGGTGAACACGCCATCGGAGCTACCCTGGCCCCGAACGTCTTGCACCACCACGAGATAGCAGTGCGAGGCGAACCAGTCGGGGCTGCGGAACCGTGACGGCTTAACCTGTGCGCTGTCTTTGCCGTACTGGGTGCGCATCAGGATGACCGGCACCGGGTCCTTGAGCTTGGGCCGGTAGACGTCGGCGCGCAGGGTGACGCCATCGCGCATGGTCGCCGGCACATCGATGTTCTTGGCGACGGCGCAGGGACCCCCGCCCTCCGACGGCGGCCAGGCTGCCGGCGGGGCGGTGGGGGCGCATCCCAGCGCCAGGCCCCCGACCGTCAGGAGAGCTCCGAGACGTCTACCGATGCCGAACCCGGGAATCACCCGGCCAGGGTACCGGCCCGTCATCGTCAGACCAGTGCCGACGCCTCGTTGCGCTGGGCGAGACCCGCCAGGAACTCCGAGGTGACCGCGGTGGCCGCCCCACCGAAGGTATTGGGCGACAGCGGGTTCATGGTCTGCAGAATGCGCAGGTGCTCTCCCCAGAAGGGCGTCAGTCCGTCAAGTGGTGCCCGGGCGGCCGGTTTCTCCGCGGTCCGCAGCGCACAGACTGCGGTCAGCTGTGGCGCAGCGGCGGTCCCGGTGAGCTCGAGCGACGTCCAGCGCTCGGGCAGCGGGGTACTCCAGACACTCCAGAGCGTCTCGGGCAGGTCGCCGTCGACCTTGGCACGGTAGGCGGCCAGATATCCGGCGTCGTCGTCGACGGCGCGCGACCCCTCTTTGGCCTGTGCGGGCAGCGGTGCAGCGGGTCTATCTGCGGCACTGACGTCCCATCCCAGCTCACGGAGATGATCGGACAGTCGCCGCGCCGCCGTACTGGCGGTCTCGCGCAACGGGATCCGCTGCGAGCGCGCCTGCAGTGCGGTGAGGTTGTCCGCGGCGCTCAGGGTCAGACTCACCCAGATCTTGCCCTCGGCGCCATCGATATCCGCCGTGGTGACCCGGATGGAGGAGCATCGCACGCCGTAGCGATCCAGATATCCGGCGAGGAGCCCCACGGGCACATCCTCACCCGACGTGGGTGGCTTCAGCTCAAGTACCACCGTGGTACGCGCGTCAATGCCGTCGGTGACGATCTGAGCGGTATCCGAGGGGGCGCGGCCAGAGAGCCTGCGGGTCAGCAGCTTCGTCCACCGTCCGAGAATCTCGGTGAGGAAGGTGCCGCGCCACCACACCATCAAAAACAGCGCCAGTACTCCGGCGGTGATCGCGATCCAGCGGTCAGCAGGGTCCCGGCGGTAGAGCGCGAAGGCACCCGCGGCGACCAGCGTCGCTACCAGAGTCAACCGAAGTGTGCATGGCACCGGGGGTCGGTACAGCTTCAACTTCTTGTTCGCATTCGTACTCACTAGGTGGTCTCCTGTCTGCGACGCGCACTGAACGCGGCAACGACGATCACCGCGAGCAGGCATACACCGGCGCCCAGGAAAGCGAGCTGCCGGGGAAGGGGGTTTTCGGGGGCGGGGGGAGCGGGCGGGACGATCGCGCGCGCACTGGGGCCCGTGGGTCCGTTCCCGTCTGTGGGGACCTCCCAGGTAAGCGCCGCAACCGGGTCTACGGTTCCGGCTCCCACGAGATTGGACGGAGACCGTCCTGCGTCACGAGCGGTCCGTTGCAGCCGCGAAATAACTTGGCTTGCAGTCAGTTCGGGGAACCGGCTGCGTACCAGGGCGGCAACGCCAGACACATATGCCGCCGCGAAACTCGTTCCCGAGATGGGGTGCGCCTTGCCGTCCTGACCGATCATTCCGTTGGCCAGACCACCTTCGGGGGCGTTGGACAGCGATGTTACGTTCTCGCCGGATGCTGCGATGCCCACCCATGGGCCGGCCATAGTGAACTTCGAGGGGCTGCCGTCGAGAGCCACGGAGCCCACCGACAAGACGTACTGGTGCCACCACGCGGGAACCGAAATCGATTCCACACCAGACCAATTCCTTGGATCGGCGTCATCGGTACCCGATAACGGATTCTGCTGGCAGTTGGCGCCTCCGCCGCTAGTGTTACCGGCCGCCGTGACAACAACCGCGTCCTTCTCGTTGGCGGCGTACCGCAGTGCCGCACCCAAGGCGGCCTGGTCGATGGGCTTGGCCGCCGGGACGCAGACCTGTGCGGAAATATTGATCACGCGCGCACCGAGGTTCGCGGCATGCACGATCGCCCGAGCCAACGTGCTGACGAAGTGGCTGGCGTCGTTGGTAGCCGGATCGCCGCCGGTGATGCGCGGAGAGAACTTCTCAGATTCTTGTCGGATCGAGATCAGCGTGGATGCTGGTGCGACGCCGGAGAACCCGTCCGGACCGGGCTGGCCACCGATGAGGCCGGCGACCATGGTGCCGTGCCCGTCACAGTCGGTCAGACCGCCGGTTGACTGCACATAATCACCGCCCGGCTCGGCATGGAGCCGGGGGCTCGGCTGCACGCCGGTGTCGATGATTGCGACGCTCTGCCCTTCACCCCGCGAGAAGCGCCATGCCGCCTCGATTTCTGGCGATGGTTTTCCAATCGTTTCCTTACCCGGCAGCAGCACGGTGGTGCTGCAGGCGGCGGACTGCATGCCCGCGGTAGCGCTCGGTGCCGAATCTCGGGGCAGCGCAGCGGGATCCGCCTCCGGCTGTGGCACTGCGAATGCGGGCGGAGCCGTCATCGCGAACAGTGTCGCGGCGACGGCGCCCACTTGTGTTAATGCTTTTCGCGCACGCGGCCGATCGCCGAGAAAACGTGTCATCGGTTGAGGATCCAGGCGAACAGCCCGGTGAGGTATGCGATGACCGGCAACAGCGAGGCGTCGATACCGGAGGCGAGGAAACCCAGGAGCCGTCGGCTCGGCAGCGAGTAGCTCTCCGCCTCACCGATTTTCGGGTTGAACACGACCACAGTCAGTGCGGCGACCAGGAGAGCTAGCACGCCGAGCGCAATCAGTGCGCCGGTGTAACGACCCGTGAAAGCGAAAGTCACCAGCAGTGCGGTCGTGACAACGAACGGCACCGACAGCAGCCAGGCCTTGCACGCTGCCGAATCCCACACACGTGCGCGCAATGCTGCGCCGGCACTCACCGCGAACACTAGGTACCAGGTCCACGGGCTCGCCGGGGTCGGGCCGCCCACCAGCGCCAGCGATCCCAGGATGGCCAGAATCGAAGAACCGGCGATGAATCCACTCTGATGTGCATCGCTCAGCTGGACGCGTCGCGGCAGATCCTTGAGCACCGACATCGCCGGAGCGGATGGTGTCGGGTCGCCCGGCGCGGGGATGGTCGGCAGTGGGAATCGTGCGGCAAGTGCCGACAACTGCGCGGCACGAACGGTGATCAGCAGTGCAACGATGATCAGTCCGCAGCCCACGGCGAGTAAAGATGGATGCCAGAGGATCTGGGCGCCCGCAGCAGCCGCGATGCCTACCGAAAGCGCCGTGGTTGCTGTCAAGAAGGCAATCAGTTGGCGCGCCACGATCAAGTAGATCAGCGACCACGCCGCCACTCCGGCGGCGCCCAGAAGCACGCGCGGTGCCAGTTCATCCCCGGGTACGGCCAGGGAAAGTGCGGCAGCAATCGGGGCCAAGGCGGTGACCGCAAGCTCCGCGCCCAGTCGCGGGGAACGCACATGTGCCACCAAGGCGGCGATCGCGGCGGCCACCGCCACCACGGCTAGGCCGGCGAGGCTCAATACCGATCCGGTGCGCACGTTGTGTACGACGGCCAGAACCGTTGCCGCCACAATTAATCCGAGGACACCCGCGCGGGTGACGCGGGCGATGTGCTCGGCCCCCCATGGGTGCTTACGAGACTCGGAGAAGATCACGGCCGCGTCGGCGATGTCCTCGACGATGCCGGGTGCGGCAGGCCCGGCAGGCGTCGGCCGCAGGGTCAGTAGGTCGCCGTCGACGACTCCCACGGTGTCAAGGGTTGCGTCGGCGCTGAACGGGGCACCGTTGACCGGGGCCAGGCTCAGCCGCTGCGGAGTCGTCGCCTCGGTGGCATCGGGGGCCACCATCCGGTGTACCGCAGGAATGATGTCGCGCATCGGCAGCTGTGTCGGCAAAGCGACCTCGGTCAGCTTTTCTTCACCGAGCACGGCTACCCGGACGATGGGCATCACGGCGTTGTCAGACATGGTGTTTCGTATGACTCTCTCGATAGGGGGGTGGAGCTCAACGGGTACTTAGAAATGGGCACTGCATCAGTCGAAATTTCGGGTCAGTCGGGAATCCGGAAACCAATGCCCGCTCGGGAGCGTGGCCATCAACTGCTCGACGGCCACTGCGATCGCGAACGGGTTTCCTGGCGCGAAGGTGGACAGCCAGGTGCCATCATCGGCGCGTCGCGGACTGACCAGGATGCGTCCGGCACTGGTATCTACCACGCTGATGCCCACCTCGGAGGTCTGCTGGGTTGCGTTATCGCGTTGTCCGGCAACTACTTCGACATAGTTTCGATTTCCGGTAAACGCCGATTCCACCACCGTTTGGGCGGCGGGCGGGACGCCCAGGTATCCCATGACATCGGCCAGCGAGGCGCCGGAGCGAAGCTGCTCGTCAGCCTTGGCGCCCACCTGGGTGGGCAGGGTGAACTCAGGGAACCGTGCGGGTGCGCGCCACCGCAAGCCGGCAACCACGCTGGGCACCAGCGCAGAGGGATCGTCGGCGTCGACCGCAGTGAAGGTGATCAGGTGGGCGTTGCGGAGCGACACCACGGTTTGTGGACGGGCGGGCGACTGCGTGCGCGCGATGACGCCGCGCATTAGGTCTGGATTCTCCGAACCCGCTGCCACATAACGCAGCTCCAACCAACGGTCGGGGCGACAGACAGTTCGGATCCACCCGGCCACGGCGGGGTCCACCGCGCCGTCGGCTCCCAGGACACCGGCCCTGGTGAGTTCCTGGATGCGCTGGGCATTGAATCCCGCGCGTTGTGCAACATCGCGGAAGGGGACGGTGATCGCCAGCACCCAGGGAAAGGTGCCGGCGCCCAACGTGTCTGCGAGGAACCAGGCCTGGTCGACCGTCAGCTCGACGGCATCCGGCGACCGGTTGGCCTGGTCCTTCGCACGATCAGGAACCAAGGTTCCGTGGGTGCTTATGCGCCCCACTTGGCTCCTTCGGCCATGTCGCGGGCATTCATCGAGAGTGTGTTGGTCTCGTGAGTGGCACCCATGGCGCGGTAGGCGCGGACGAGTTCTTCCATCGCGGTGTTCCACTGCGCCTGCC
>NZ_VTHB01000005.1 GCF_009729205.1 Mycobacteroides sp. CBMA 271
GGCACCGACACCCGCAGCATGTTCGCCGACCTCAACTCGATTGCACGCGGCGCCAATGACATCACGGTGAGCCCCAACACCAGCCTCGTCGCGATCAACCGACTGATGCCCGTTCTCATCAAGGCCACTGCTGGGCCGGGGATTATCGGTGACATGACTATCGCGAAGCTTGCGCTGGGCAATCTCGATGACGCAGGCAACAAAGGCGTCGACAAAAACCACGGCCCCAAGCAAGCAGACTGGGCCTACTTCGTCGGCAGCTTCAAATACACCCTCTACCGACTCCAAGAACGCATCGTCGGACAAGGCCCCAATGGTGGCTAAGAAATGATCGAGCGGCCGGTGCGGTCACCTGGTGGACGTTCCGGCCGCGCACGTTGTCATAGGTGCCGCCGTGGGGCCCGGACAAGATCACCGACGAGGGTCGGGAAATCCGGGCCCTCGGCCTCACCGTCTAACGCCCATGATGGCCTTCGTGGCCTTCGCATGAGCCGTCCTTGGCGGCACGCAGCGTTACCGACACGGCTTGCAGGGTGCCCGACGCGTCGTCGGTGCCACGGGCGGCGATGCACTTGCCTGTCGCGATGGCGCTCTGGTCTGCCGGGGCGCGCTTGGCGTAGGTGGTGTCGTTGTTCACGGTCACGTTCGTCTGCGTGGCGTTGCCGCCGTTCTGGTCGGTGCCGCTGATCGTGATGGTGTTGCCGCTGACGGATGCCACCGTTCCGCGGGTAGCCCGATTCTCGGCAGGCTTACCCGAAGGCGGGGTAGAGGGTTCGGGGCGGTCCTTTTGATGTGATCCGGCGCAGCTGCCGTTCGCAGCCGGCCAGATCATCACGTGACCTGCAGTAGACGGGTTGGAGTCCCGCTGGGTCATCGCGGCAATACAGCTCCCGGCCGCGACATCCGAGAGCTGCGCGGCCGATATCTCGGAGACCTTCGTGGACTGGCTGACTCCTACCGTTGCATTCCCGTCCTTCTTGGTCACCTGGACGGTGCCACCCGATACGGAGGCGATAAGTCCCACGACGCGGTCCTTTTCGTTGTGTTCGCCCTTGGGTGCTGCCGACGAAGTCGCCGGCGCCGACGACTTCGAGGACGCGCTGTTGTTCTCGGTCTGCGACCCGCATGCCGCCAGTGAAAGAGCGGTGACTCCGGCCAGGGCGAACAGAGCGCCTCGCGCGAACCGGGGATGGGCAAGTATCGGGGTTGGGGACATCAGTGCTCTCCGTGGTCGATGAATGGGACACCTCAGCCTGCGCGCATTGGCTGAAGTTGTGCTCCGGCGTTTGTGGGAGGTTGCTGTGTGTTGCAGCGCTCATGCGATTTTGCGCACGAAGCAGACGCGGTCCTCGCCGGACGGTACTGGCGCGAAGCTGAGCACCATCGCTGTCCACGGTAATCCGACCTACGGTTTGGGTGGTCCGCAGTGCCCATCGGTGGCAGGGCCAAGATCCAGCTTCGTGGCCTGTAAGAGCCGTTCGGAGTTTTTCGTGCCGCGTGCCTCCGCACATTTGCCGGCCGTGATCGCGGTGGCCTCGGCAGGTTGCCGCCTGTCGTACTTGGTGTCGGCGGTCACGGCGACATTGGTCTGAATCTCCGATGCGCCGCTGGGATCGGTGTTGGCGATGACGATGGTGTCGCCATTGACCGATGCGACCGCACCCTGGGCGTTCGGGCCGCCGAACGGCGGCGGCGCACCGGGTCCTGCTGGCGGTGGGCCCTCGCCGGGCGGGGGCGGTCCTGGCGGTACACCGGGTGGTGGCGCACTCCCGGGCGGCGTATCCACTGCACATTTGTCGTCTTCGGAGGCGCTGATCAAGACTCGCTGCGCGGTGGCCTCGGTGGAGGTGTCGGCGCCGGTTGCCGAGAGCACACTGACGCAGCTGCCCACGACCACATCGGAAAGTTCTGCGGGCTGTATCTCGGTGATCTTCGTCATCGCGTTGAAGTCGATATCGGCGGGCTCGCCCGGTGTGGTCACGGTGATGGAGTGGCCGGTGACGGCGGTGATCAACCCGCCGACGTGGTCTCGGCTGCCCGCGTGGCGCGTGGGTATCGTCGATGCGGGTGCCGCTGACGTCCTCGCGGAGTTGTTCTCGGATCCGCCGCATGCCGCGCAAGAGAACACGACGGCCCCGGTGATCGCAAGCACTGCGGGCCAGGTGTTCAGTGACATGGTCAATCACGGTATCCGGAATAGGGTCCGGCAACGGCGTAGTTTGACACCTCGTGACCGATGCGAGACTTGAGGTAGCGCCCCTCTTTGAACCATTCACCGTCAAATCGCTGACCGCTCCCAACCGGTTCGCGATGGCACCGATGACGCGGTCGGCGTCGCCGGGCGGTGTGCCTGGCGAGAACGTGGCCGCCTACTACCGGCGTCGGGCCGCCGGCGGGGTGGGGTTGATCATCACCGAGGGCGTCTTCATCCCCGATGATGCGGCGGGTGGTCAGTCCAGCGTTCCGCAGTTGATCGGCGACGACTCACTGGCCGGATGGTCGGCGGTCACCGAGGCCGTGCACGCGGAGGGCTCGGTGATCGCCGCGCAGCTGTGGCATCAGGGCGTTGAACGCGGTGCGAAACCTGAATTCAATCCACAGGTGCAGTCGGTGAGCCCCTCCGGCTTGGCCGGGGACGCCTCGCCGCAGGGTCGTGCGCTGCTAACCGGTGAGCTCGGTCCGCTCGCGGAGCAGTACGCGACGGCGGCCCGCAACGCGCGGGATGCAGGGTTTGATGCCGTCGAGTTGCACGGCGCCCACGGTTATCTGCTCGACCAGTTCCTGTGGGAACGCACCAACATTCGGGCCGACGGTTACGGCGGGTCAGCGGCCGACCGGCTGCGGTTCCCGGTCGAGGTGGTACGGGCGGTACGTGCCGCTGTCGGGCCGGATTTTCCTATCCTGTACCGATTTTCGCAGTGGAAGCAGGCGGATTACACGGCCATGCTGGCGGACAGTCCGACCGAGTTGGAGCGCCTGTTGGCGCCACTTGTCGAGTCGGGGGTAGATGTCTTCCATCCGTCTACTCGTCGGCACTACGTGCCTGCATTCGCGGATCTAACGGGCGCCGACGGCGAGTTGAGCCTGGCGGGCTGGACCAAACGCGTCACGGGTCTGCCGGCCATCGCGGTCGGCTCCGTGGGGCTGCAAACCGAATTCAAGCCCACCGAGGTGCGCGACATCGAGCCCGCGACGGTCGAGGCTGTGCTGCGACAGTTCGACAACAACGAGTTCGACGTCATTGCGGTCGGTCGCGCGCTGTTGTCAGACCCTGAGTGGGTCAACAAGCTGCGGGCCGGACGTCATGACGAGTTCGTCGGATTCAATATCGGTAAGGCCCTCGCCGCGTTGTACTGAGGCTCGCTGCATTGAGGCTGGAACATCGAGAACACCGGCAACGTTGAGGACAGCATGGCAACACGTGAGATCACCGCTGACGCATTCAATGACCTGATCAATGAGAACGATGTGGTGCTCGTTGATTTCTGGGCGTCGTGGTGCGGTCCGTGCCGTCAGTTCGCCCCGGTGTTCGAGGCGTCGTCGGAGGAGAACCCCGATGTCGTCTATGCAAAAGTGGATACCGAGGCCGAGCAGGCGCTGGCGTCGGCCGCCAACATCCGCTCGATTCCAACACTGATGGCGTTCAAGAAAGGTCAGCTGGTGTTCAACCAGGCCGGCGCGCTGCCCCCGGCGTCGTTGGCAGATCTGGTGCAGAAGGTTCGTGAACTCGACGTCGAGGCGGCGCTGCGCGAGCAAGAGGCGTAACGCGCCGAGGGCGCCAGCGCACACAAACGATTTGGTGCAGCTCGGTGCTGTCGGTTATATGGACACATGAGTTTCGTCCTGGTGGATCGGCCGCGTCCGGATATTGCCCTGGTCACCCTGAACCGACCCGAGCGGATGAACGCGATGGCGTTCGACGTGATGCTGCCCTTTAAGCAGATGCTGGTGGACATCAGCCACGACAACGATGTGCGTGCCGTCGTCATCACCGGGGCGGGCAAGGGCTTCTGTTCGGGTGCCGATCAGAAGTCTGCCGGGCCTATCCCGCATATCGCGGGGCTCACCCAGCCGACCGTCGCGCTGCGTTCGATGGAACTGCTCGATGAGGTGATTCTGACCCTGCGTCGCATGCATCAGCCGGTCATCGCGGCCGTGAACGGCGCGGCCATCGGCGGTGGTCTGTGCCTGGCGCTGGCCTGCGATATCCGGGTGGCATCCCCGGACGCCTACTTTCGGGCGGCCGGTATTAACAACGGGCTGACCGCCAGCGAGCTGGGCCTGAGCTATCTGTTGCCGCGCGCTATCGGAACGTCCCGGGCGTCCGACATCATGTTGACCGGCCGGGACGTCGATGCCGAGGAGGCCGAGCGCATCGGTTTGGTATCCCGCACGGTGTCGTCCGAGTCGCTGCTGGAAGAGTGTTACGCGATCGGAGAACGCATCGCCGGGTTCTCCCGTCCAGGGATCGAACTGACCAAGCGCACCATCTGGAGCGGGATGGACGCCGCTAGCCTGGAAAGCCACATGCATCAGGAGGGTCTGGGCCAGCTGTATGTTCGGCTGCTCACCGACAACTTCGAGGAAGCTACCGCCGCCCGCAAAGAGCAGCGTAAAGCGACCTTCCGAGACAAGCGCTGATAGGCGCTCAGCAGTAATTAGAGGGAGAACGTAGTGATTACCGCGACGGACCTTGAGGTCCGCGCCGGCGCCCGCACGCTCGTGTACGCGCCGGGCCCCGCCTTACGCATCCAGCCCGGCGACCGCATTGGGCTAGTGGGACGCAACGGGGCCGGCAAGACCACCTCGATGAGGATTCTGGCTGGCGAGGGCGAGCCGTACGCCGGATCGGTGGCGCGGATCGGTGAAATCGGTTACCTGCCACAGGATCCGAAGGAAGGGAACCTGGATCTGCTGGCGCGCGATCGGGTGCTGTCGGCGCGCGGCCTGGACACGATCATCAGCGACCTGGAGAAGCAGCAGACGCTGATGGCCGAGGTGGCCGACGACGATCAGCGCGACAAGGCGATCCGTCGTTACGGACAGTTGGAGGAGCGGTTTTCGGCGCTGGGCGGGTACGTCGCCGAGAGCGATGCCGCCCGCATCTGTTCGAGTCTCGGGCTGCCCGAGCGAGTGCTGACGCAGCCGTTGGGGACGCTCTCGGGCGGTCAACGGCGGCGTGTGGAGTTGGCGCGGATTCTGTTCGGGGCGGCCGAAGGTGGCGCGGGATCAAATATGACGCTGCTGCTGGACGAACCCACCAACCACTTGGACGCGGACTCGATCGGCTGGTTGCGCGGGTTCCTGCAGAACCACGACGGCGGTCTCGTGGTGATCAGTCACAACGTCGACCTGCTGGCGGATGTGGTCAACAAGGTGTGGTTCCTCGACGCGGTGCGCGGTGAGGTCGACGTCTACAACATGGGTTGGCAGAAGTACCTGGACGCCCGGTCGGTGGATGAGCAGCGTCGCCGACGTGAGCGGGCCAACGCGGAGAAAAAGGCCTCCGCGTTGCGCACCCAAGCCGCCAAGATGGGCGCCAAGGCAACTAAAGCCGTTGCCGCGCAGAATATGTTGCGTCGCGCCGAGAAGATGCTGTCCGGGCTCGACGAAGAACGCGTGGCCGACAGGGTGGCCCGCATCAAGTTTCCGACCCCTGCAACCTGCGGTCGGGTGCCGTTGGTGGCCAAGGGATTGACCAAGAACTACGGGTCCCTGGAGATCTTCACGGGCGTCGACTTGGCCATCGATCGCGGTTCTCGGGTGGTGGTCCTTGGGCTCAACGGTGCGGGGAAGACGACGCTGCTGCGCCTGCTGGCGGGCGCGGAGATCGCAGACGCCGGAGTGCTGGAACCGGGCCACGGCCTCAAGCTCGGGTACTTCGCCCAGGAGCACGACACCCTGGACGATCACGCGACGGTGTGGGAGAACATCCGCCACGCTGCTCCGGACACGGGGGAGCAGGAACTACGTGGAATCCTCGGCGCGTTCATGTTCAGCGGTCCGCAGCTGGAGCAGCCGGCGGGCACCCTGTCCGGCGGCGAGAAGACCCGGCTGGCCCTTGCCGGGTTGGTGGCCTCGACAGCCAACGTATTGCTGCTCGACGAGCCGACCAACAACCTGGACCCGGCCTCGCGTGAGCAAGTTCTAGACGCGTTGCGCAGTTATCTTGGGGCCGTCGTGCTTGTGACGCACGATCCCGGGGCGGCGGAGGCTCTGGATCCACAGCGGGTCGTATTGTTGCCAGACGGCACAGAGGATTACTGGTCCGACGAGTATCGGGATCTCATCGAGCTGGCCTAACTCTATTTTTTCACCCCGCCCGCGTCTCGCGTACATACGTAACCACATTTGCGCTATGGTGCAATCGGGTCGAGCTACCTATGAGGGTGGCGGTATGGAGTCGGGAGAAGGATCGCGATGGCAAAAACGCGCGACGAAGAGCAAGTTGAGCTGAAGAGTGCATACGAGAAGGGTGCGAGCATTCGCGTCCTAGCCGCGCAGTCCGGCCGATCGTATGGCTACATCCATCGCGCTCTCGTGGAATCGGGTGTGACCCTGCGCGGGCGCGGCGGGCCGAATCGGCGAGGACGCAAGGCGCCGTAGAGGCCCGACACGCAGTGTGCGCGTTGAGCTTTCGGGACCCGGTAGTTGCTAACGTATAGCGATGCAGGTACCGCGCCCTATCCGGCACATCAGCGCTACCGCGCTGGCACTGGCGATGTTGACGGGATGCGCAGGTCAGGTGCACCGAGTGAATGATTCGGTGGCACCGGTAGCGACGACGACGGCCCTGCCCGAGACATCCACGGTGCCGTCGGATCGGGCGCCGGAGACCTTTCGGGTCAAGGCATGTGAGACGGTCAGCGGTGGCGGCGGCAAGAACGTGGCCACCGTGTTGCGTGATGTCCGGGTCGGCAAGCAGGACGACTACGACAGGGTCACCTTCGAATTCGGTCCGGACGCGAAAAACAAGGTGCCACTGGATCAGTTGGTAGTCCCCAAGTACACGGTTGACAGCCCGGCAAGCGTTTCCGCAGGCCCCAAGGGCGACAACGTGATCGTCGCCGGAACTGCGTTGCTGGGCGTTCTCTTCGACGGGGCCTCGGCGCATGAACCCGACAAACCGATCCGTTCATATCCGGGGCCCAATGAGATCAAGCCCAAAGACTTCCTAATTTTGGCAGAGGCCAAGCAGGGCGAGGACTTCGAGGGGAAGGTTCGGTGGGCGTTGGGTTTGAACATGCAGCGCTGCCCACAGGTGAGCACGCTGACCAACCCGCCGCGTCTGGTGGTGGACCTTCCGCACTGATCACGTGTGCCGCAGCACCACTGTCTGGCGCTGGGTTACCCAAAGGAGACGCTCCCTTGTCGAACGCCAGCAGGAATTCCTCGCGCGCCGTACATTCGCTAATCATGAATCGATACCTGGTACCGGTTGTACTAGTAGTTGGATCGTTGACGGGGGCCCCGCATGCGGTGGCCGCACCAGCGTGTCCGACATTAACTGATGGCGGCGTGGAGAACTACGCGACGATCCTGCGGGATGTGCGTATTGAGAACGTTGACGACGTCGACCGGGTCACGTTCACTTTCGGGCCTGACAGGCTGGCGCCGCCTGCGGGGCCAGTGACCTATTGGCAAGCTCCACCGTTCTCAGTCACGCAAGTGGATGGGGCGTATGCGGTGGCGTTCCGGGGGGCCGCCGCGCACACCACCATTGTGGGGACCTCGCAGAGCTCCGAGAACAAGCATGTGAAGTCGTTCCCTCAGCCGAACGACATTGGGGCGCCCCCGGGCGCACCAGTGGTCCGATCCGCACGGCTGGTGCAGGACCCGGATGTCTTCATGGATAAGAGCGGCGTGATGGCGTGGAAGGTCGCCGCTCAGGCAGCCAAATGTCCGGAGGTCTACGTCACCGATACGCCTCCGCGGGCAGTCATCGACTTCCCGCACTAGCCCTTCACGTCGTGCAGGTGATGCACGGGGTCGTGCACGAAATACAGGCCCAGGGTTTCGACAGTGAAAATTGAGCCGTTGCTTCGTCGTCCGCGTCGCAGTAATGCCGATGCAGGCACATCGCGGAAGGCCACAGAGACGGCTTCGCCGGCCGTCGCCAGCTCATGGGCCACGGTCCCTGGATCTTGTTCGGCGTAGCGGTCTTCGACAGCTGTCTTGTCCTGATCCCAGTTCTCGAACAGCGGATCATCCTCGGTCAGCATCAGTTGTAGACGGGTCCGGAAGATGCGGAACACATCGCGAACGTGGGCGCCGTACTCGAGTGCAGACCAGGTGCTCTCGTTCGGGCGTTCCCGAACGTCGGGGCGCTCCAGCACCGGCCGCCAGGCCTGCACATTTGCCCGCACGACTTCCGGGATCTGGGCGAATGACGTTGCGGTGGGATCAAATCCGCATTCGCGACACGGATTCTCCAGGACCCAGGTCCAGTCCTTGGTGTCAGGAGAGATCGGCACGGCGCACCGAATCTTCGACGAGATCTAGTACGCGGCTGAGGCTCTCGGTGGATTCACCGGCGGCCAGGCGGGCCACCAGGCCGTCGAGCACCAAATCCAGATAGCCCAGGATCACCTCGCTGGACACGTCCTCGCGCAAACGGCCGGCCTTCTTTTGGCGTTGCAACCGTGCCAGGGTGGCGGTGTTGAGCTCTTCGGAGCGCTGATTCCAGCCCCGTCGGAACTCGGGATCGTTACGCAGCTTGCGGGCAATCTCCAAACGGGTTGCCAACCAATCGAATTGGTTCGGATCGGCCAGCATGTCGCGCATCACCTGCACCAGGCCCTCGCGGCTGGCCACGTTGGCCATCCGTTCGGCATCCTCGCGGGCCAACGCGAAAAACAAGGTGTCCTTGTCGCGGAAATGGTGGAAGATCGCCCCCCGCGACATGCCGATGGTGTGCTCCAGACGGCGCACGGTGGCGCCGTCATAGCCGTACTCGGCGAAACAGCGCCGCGCGCCATCGAGGATCTGGCGGCGACGAGCCGCGAGATGATCCTCGCTTACCCTAGGCACAGCGCGGCGCCGTTTCGCTTCGTCGTTCTAGCCGGCCAGCATGTTCCGCAGCACGTACTGCAGGATGCCGCCGTTGCGGAAGTAGTCGGCCTCACCGGGGGTGTCGATCCGGACCACCGCGTCGAACTCCACCTGGAAAGACACAGTGCCGTCTTCCGCAAGTCTTTTCGCCGTCACGTGCACGGTCGCCGGGGTCGAGCCCTCATTGAGCTTCTCGATACCGCTGATGTCATAGGTCTCGGTGCCATCGAGCTTCAGCGAGGCCGCCGACTCTCCGGCCGGGAACTGCAGCGGGATGACGCCCATACCAATCAGATTCGACCGGTGGATGCGCTCGAATGACTCGGTGATGACCGCCTTGACGCCCAGTAGGCGGGTGCCCTTGGCGGCCCAGTCCCTGGACGAGCCTGACCCGTATTCCTTGCCGCCCAGCACGACTAGCGGGATACCGGCCTTCTGGTAGTTCACCGACGCGTCGTAGATGAATGCCTGCGGTGCGCCGTCCTGGGTGAAGTCGCGGGTGTAACCGCCCGAAACATCGTCGAGCAACTGGTTGCGCAGGCGGATGTTCGCAAAGGTACCGCGCACCATCACCTCGTGGTTACCGCGGCGTGAGCCCAGCGAGTTGTAGTCCTTGCGGTCCACGCCGTGCTCATCGAGGTACACCGCGGCCGGGGTGCCTGACTTGATGGAACCGGCCGGCGAGATGTGGTCGGTGGTCACCGAGTCGCCGAGCAGGGCAAGCACCCGTGCGCCCGTGATGTCGGTGACCGGGGTGGGCTCTAGCGGCATGCCGTCGAAGTACGGCGCCTTGCGCACGTACGTCGAATCCTCGCTCCAGGCAAAGGTGTTGCCCTCCGGAGTGGGTAGGCCGCGCCAGCGCTCGTCGCCCTTGAAGACGTCGGCGTAGGAGTTGGTGAACATCTCACGGTTGATCGACGAGGCGATGGTCTCCTCGATCTCCGAGGCGCTAGGCCAGATGTCCTTGAGGTACACGTCGTTTCCGTCGTGATCCTGTCCCAGTGGGTCAGACTCGAAGTCGAAGTCCATGGTGCCCGCAATGCCGTACGCGATGACCAGTGGCGGAGACGCCAGGTAGTTCATCTTGACGTCGGGGGAGATGCGGCCTTCGAAGTTGCGGTTACCGGAGAGCACCGCGGTCACCGACAGGTCGTTGTCGTTGATGGCCTTGGAGATTTCATCGGGCAGCGGGCCGGTGTTGCCGATGCACGTGGTGCAGCCGTAGCCGCCCAGGTAGTAGCCCATCTTCTCCAGGTACGGCCACAGGCCGGCCTTGTTGTAGTAGTCGGTGACAACCTGCGACCCGGGAGCCATGTTGGTCTTGACCCACGGCTTGCTGGTCAGACCCAATTCCACAGCCTTCTTGGCCAGCAGGGCGGCACCGATCATGACCGACGGGTTGGAGGTGTTGGTGCAGGAGGTGATGCCCGCGACCACGACCGCGCCATGGTCGAGGACGAAGTTTCCGCGCTCGGCAGACTTCACCGTGACCGGCTTGGACGGGCGGCCCTCGTTGCCGTTGGCAGCGCTGGGGATGACCGCGTCATCCTCGGCGAAGGAGAGCACTGCGGTGTCGCTGGCCGGGAACGACTCTTCAACCGCCTCGTCGAGCTGGGTGTGCGGTGCCGGGTGGTTTTCCTCGACGTAGTTGTGGATGTCCTTGCGGAACGCGTTCTTGGCGTCGGACAGCTCGATGCGGTCCTGCGGGCGCTTGGGCCCGGATATGGACGGCACGACCGTGGAGAGGTCGAGCTCCAGGTACTCCGAGAAGGCGGGCTCGTGGTCCGCGTCGTGCCACATGCCCTGTTCCTTGGCGTACGCCTCGACCAGCGCAAGCTGCTGATCGTCGCGGCCGGTCAGGCGCAGGTAGCTGATGGTCTCCTCGTCGATCGGGAAGATGGCTGCGGTAGAACCGAATTCGGGGCTCATGTTGCCCAGCGTGGCGCGGTTGGCCAACGGCACCTCGGCCACACCCTTGCCGTAGAACTCGACGAACTTGCCCACCACGCCGTGCTTGCGCAGCATGTCGGTGACGGTCAGCACCACGTCGGTGGCGGTCACGCCCGGCTGGATCTCACCGGTCAGCTTGAAGCCGACGACGCGGGGGATCAGCATCGAGACCGGCTGGCCGAGCATCGCTGCCTCGGCCTCGATACCGCCGACACCCCAGCCGAGGACGCCCAGGCCGTTGACCATCGTGGTGTGGGAGTCGGTGCCCACGCAGGTGTCGGGGTAGGCCTGGCCGTTTCTCGTGTAGATGGTTCGGGCCAAGTATTCGATGTTCACCTGGTGCACGATGCCGGTGCCGGGCGGGACGACTTTGAAGTCATCGAAAGCGCCTTGGCCCCAACGCAAGAACTGGTAGCGCTCGGCGTTGCGCTCGTACTCAAGTTCGACGTTGCGCTCGAAGGCATCGGAGGAACCGAAGACGTCGAGGATCAGGGAGTGGTCAATCACCATCTCGGCGGGGGACAGCGGGTTCACCTTGTCCGGATCGCCACCGAGCGCTGCGACCGCTTCCCGCATGGTGGCAAGGTCGACGACACAGGGCACGCCGGTGAAGTCCTGCATGACCACCCGGGCCGGGGTGAACTGGATCTCGACACTCGGCTCCGCCGAGGGGTCCCAGTTGGCCAGCGCTAGGACGTGGTCCTTGGTGATGTTCGCGCCGTCCTCGGTGCGTAACAGGTTCTCCGCCAACACCTTCAGGCTGTAGGGCAGTTTCTCGGTACCGGGCACGGCATTCAGGCGGAAGATCTCGTACGACTCGTCGCCAACCTGCAGAGTGCCGCGGGCGCCGAAGGAGTTCACCGATTCTGTCTTGTTAGGACTGCTAGTCACATCAGCTCCAAAGCTCGAAAGGCCTCCCGTCGGCGGGCTGTGCCAGGCGGGGTTCGGCGAGGCGCCACCGAAGATGGCTGCCTTCCGTTTCCATCCTAACAGTACGCTTGTCCCGTAATAAGGGGGATGCCGGAAATTCGCCGACAGTTCCCCCGAGAAGGTACTGATGCAGACGAAACGCGAGAAGCGATCTGCATGGGTGCCTTTTCAGCGCGTTAGATTGATCGCGTGACCCCCCAGCACCTGCCCACCTTCATTCCCGCCGAGCTGTGCCAGGCGGTGGGCGTGTCGATCCAGACCGCGGGTACCGACCCTCTGGGCTGGGCGACCAAGTGCTTAGAGATGACGCGCACGGATGTCAACGAGGACGGCGTGGCCGCGCCCTCGGCAGATGTTCCCGGATTGAAGGACGTCGTCGCGCAGGCGCACGCCAAGAACATCGACCTGAAGGTCATCGCACTCCCTAACAACCCGGGGATCGACACCCCGCTGCGCGATATCGCCACCGAGATTGGCAAGGATCACCCCGACTCGACGGTTCTCGTAATCAGTCCGTCGTTCGCCGGCACCTACAGCGCCACCTACGACAGGGTGACGCTGGAAGCTGGGCAGGACGTCGCAAAGACCGGCAACCCGGTGGTTTCGGCCAACAACTTCGTGAACGAGCTCGGGCGTGAGCACTTCTCCTGGACTGCGCTGACCATTGTGCTGGTCCTGCTTGTTGCCGCGGTGTGCGCTGGAATTACGGTGGTTCGCGGCCGGTTCACGAATGACTCGGTTAAGTAACGATTTGCAAACCATTCGCGCAGGTCATTCCGTCGCGAAATAGCCGCGCGCACTATGGAACCCGGATGAACTGCCGGTATTCAATTCACGCCAATTAACCGTCAGATGACATCTCATCAATTGCCTGTCAGAGGCTATTTAATTACACATCTGTAATTTGTGACTGGAGTTTCATTAGTGGCAAAAGTGACGTACGGTGCAAGTGGCGCCAATGTTGTTAGTGCGTCTGATGTGACAACTGGGAGCGTGTCGGGGAAGGGCCGCTGATGACCGAGAAGGCTCGACGGACGCAACCGACAGGCAGAAACACGGAGGCGGCAGACCGGATGAAACGGACAGCCAATGACCGTTTCGCGGGGCGTAGTAAACGAACCGCGACGGCCGCTCTGGTGGTGCCCCCGCTGCTGGCCGCGGGCCTGATCATGATGCCCCCGACCGTGGCCGTCACCTCTGCCGAACCGAACGATCTCGCCTCATTGATCAGTCAACTGGCCGACACCAATCAGCAGATCGAACAGCTCACCGCCGATGTGCAGACCCAACAGGAGTCCATCAACAAGGGCTTGGTCGATCTGCAGACAGCGCGTGACAACGCGGCAGGCGCAGCTCAGGCGGTCGACGAGGGGCAGCGTGCCGTCGACGTCGCCAACGGAGCGATCACAGATGCCCAGGGCAAATTCGACCAGATGGCGGTGGCCACCTACATGGCGGGTCCGTCGGGTTCCTATCTGACCGCGACCAACGCCGACGACGTCGTGCGTCTGGCGTCGGTGACCAAGAGCCTGGAGTCGAGCTCGCAGACAGTGATGGACAACCTGCGCCGCGCACGCACCGAACAGGTCAACAAGGAGTCGCAGGCGCGGGCCATCCAGGAGAAGGCCGACCAGGCTGCTGCCGACGTGCAAAAGCAGCAGGACGACCTGGTGGCCTCGATGCACGATGTGCAGAAGAAGCTTGAATCCCAGCGCGGTGCCGCCTCCGAGCTGGCTACCAAGAAGAAGAGCGCCGAGGCGCAGCTCGCCGCGGCCCGTGGACCGGAGTTCGCGGGCTCGACCGCGAGTGTTCGCGTGGTCAATCCGAGTGCTGCGATTGCGGGTAACGGCAATGAATGGACGGAGGGTCCGGCGGCGGCGCCCGCGGCTGGCGGCGAATGGGACACGACGCTGCCGATGATCGCGAGCGCCAACGTTCCCACTGATCCGATGGCCACGATCAATACGGTGCTCAGCATCGGCGGTACCGCAGCCAACGGCGTCACCAATCTTGGGCAGTCCGCGGTCTGCGGTGTCATCGGCATGTTCTGCCCCAAGCCCGCACCGGCGGCGACAGGTTCGGGCACCGACATTCCGAAGGTTTACGGCCGGGAGAACGTGGAGCGGGTTATTGCCCGCGCCGGGAGCGCGATGGGTACGCCATATTCCTGGGGCGGTGGTTCCTACAACGGGCCGACCAAGGGAATCGATTCTGGCGCAGGAACTGTCGGATACGACTGCTCGGGGCTGATGATGTATGGATTCGCCGCCGTCGGCATTCGGTTGCCGCACTACACCGGCTACCAGTACAACACCGGTCGCAAGGTTCCCACGGCGCAGATGAAGCGCGGAGACATGATCTTCTACGGCCCCAACGCAAGTCAGCACGTTGCGCTGTACCTCGGCAACGGTCAGATGCTCGAAGCGCCGAATACTGGCGATGTGGTCAAGGTGTCACCGGTTCGCACCAGCGGTATGACACCCTTCGTAACCCGATTGATTGAGTGGTAGCACCGGTGAGCACAGCGAAAACGATCAGATCACTAAAAGCGCAGGGCCTCTTCCTATTGCGGGCAGCGATCGCTGCGTCCATCGCGGTCGCTCTGACGCTCTTCATGGGTGTCCCGCGTGCCACGGCCGATGAGAACCCGGTTGCCCCCAACGTTGGTGGGGCGTTTCTGAATGCCCTCGGCCTGAACCCCTCGGGTGGTGACTGGGACAACACACTGCCCTTCGCCGGGCCCAGCCAGGGCGCCGACCCCACGAAGATCATGAACGGCGTGATGGGCGTCGGCCAGTCCGCGCTCGGTGCGTTGGGCATCGGCGGGAACCGGTCCGCCGCGGCCGCCGGGCAGGGACGTCCGCTCGTGTACGGGCGCGCGGCAGTCGAGCGCGTCATCCAGCGTGGTGGCACCCAGATGGGTGTCCCGTACTCATGGGGTGGCGGCACCGTGCGTGGACCCAGCGGCGGCGTGGACTACGACGCTGGCAAGGTCGGATACGACTGCTCGGGGTTCACCATGTTCTCCTACGCGGCCGCGGGCGTGAAGCTGCCGAAGTACTCGGGTGATCAGTACAACGCGGGTATGAAGGTCCCGGTGTCGCAGGCAAAGCGCGGCGATCTCCTTTTCTACGGGCCCGGTGGTTCCCAGCACGTGGTGATCTATCTAGGCAACGGCCAGATGCTCGAGGCCAGCGGTAGCGCGGAGAAGGTGACGGTGTCTCCGGTGCGTACCGGCGGCATGACGCCGTATGCGGTGCGCATCATCGCCTGGTAATCGCCTCTGGCCCCAAAAGGGCGCGCCAGCGAACGGGTACGTGGACCAAATCCAGGGATGCTGGAATAGTGGACCGAAGGCGTCGCCCAGGCTTGGGCGCCGCTCGCAGGGACAACCCGGCCGTTAGGGCCACCAACAGCGCATGAATCGTCAGGCAGAGCCGGAGGGAAGTTGATGTCATCACCAGGGTCACCAGGGGGAGGTGCCGGGTACCCCGGCGGAAGCGCCGGCCCCGTGCCGCACGCCCCGCAGGGTGCGACATCTCCGGCCCTGGCCGCCGAGGTGCAGAACCTCGAGCGCGCCATCTTCGAGGTCAAGCGCATCATCGTGGGCCAGGACCGGCTCGTTGAACGAATCCTGGTCGGCCTGCTCGCCAAGGGGCACGTGCTGCTCGAAGGTGTGCCCGGTGTCGCCAAGACGCTCGCGGTGGAGACCTTCGCCAAGGTGGTGGGTGGCTCCTTCTCCCGTGTCCAGTTCACCCCCGACCTGGTTCCCACCGACATCATCGGTACGCGCATCTACCGTCAAGGCAAGGAAGAGTTCGATACCGAGCTCGGTCCCGTGGTGGCCAACTTCCTGCTGGCGGACGAGATCAACCGTGCGCCCGCCAAGGTGCAGTCGGCACTGCTGGAGGTCATGGCCGAGCGGCAGGTCTCGATCGGTGGACAGACCTATCCGATGCCCAAGCCGTTCTTGGTGATGGCGACTCAGAACCCCATCGAGAACGAGGGCGTGTATCCGCTGCCGGAAGCGCAGCGTGACCGTTTCCTCTTCAAGATCAACGTCGACTACCCGACCGTCGAGGAAGAGCGCGAAATCATCTACCGGATGGGTGTCACCCCGCCGGAGCCCAAGCAGATCCTGTCGGCCGAAGCATTGCTGCGCCTGCAGGACCTCGCGGCCAACAACTTCGTGCATCACGCCCTGGTCGACTACGTGGTTCGAGTCATCTCGGCGACCCGTAATCCGGCGCAGTTTGGCCTCGGCGATGTCGCGAACTGGATCTCCTACGGCGCCAGCCCCCGTGCCTCGCTCGGCATCATTGCCGCGTCCCGTGCGTTGGCGCTGGTTCGCGGTCGCGACTACGTGATCCCGCAGGACGTCATCGAGGTCATTCCGGACGTGCTCCGTCACCGCCTGGTGATGAGCTACGACGCCCTGGCCGACGAGGTTACCGCCGACACCGCGATTAACCGGATTCTGCAGACGGTTGGGCTGCCGCAGGTGAATGCTGTCCCGCAACAAGGACATTCGGTGCCGCCGGCGATGGTGGGGACGAACAACCCGGTCCCGGCCGGCCATAACGCCGCGCCCAGGTGAACACCCCCAGTTCTGGCGCCGGTCGGCCGGTAGACATTCCGTCCCTGCGTCGTGGCGAGATCCGTGATCCGCAGCTGTCGGCGGCGCTGCGGACACTGGAACTGAAGATTCGGCGCAAGCTCGACGGGGTACTGCACGGCAACCACCTCGGGCTCATTCCGGGCCCGGGATCGGAGCCGGGGGAGTCGAGGCTGTATCAGCCCGGTGACGACGTGCGCCGGATGGACTGGTCGGTGACCGCCCGTACCACCAGCCCGCACGTGCGCCAGATGATCGCCGATCGCGAGCTGGAGACGTGGTTGGTGGTCGACATGTCGGCAAGCCTGGATTTTGGCACCACCAACTGCGAGAAGCGCGATCTCGCGGTCGCGGCGGCAGCGGCCATCATCTTCCTCAACAGTGGCGGCGGAAATCGGCTCGGTGCATTGATTGCCAACGGGGACAGGATTGTTCGGTTGCCGGCACGATCCGGTCGCGCCCATGAGCAGGACATCCTGCGCAGCATCGCGACCATGCCGAAAGCGCCGCAGGGTGTGCGCGGCGACCTTTCATTGGCCATCGATGCGTTGCGGCGCCCGGAGCGTCGCCGCGGCATGGCGGTCGTGATCAGCGACTTCCTCGGCCCCATCAACTGGATGCGTCCGCTGCGTGCCATCGGCGCGCGGCACGAAGTGCTCGGTATCGAGGTGCTCGACCCGCGTGACATGGAGCTTCCCGATGTCGGCGAGGTTCTGCTGCAGGACGCCGAGTCCGGGGTCACCAAGGAGTATCGAATCGATGAGAACCTGCGCCGAGATTTTGAACAGGCGGCGGCCAGGCATCATGAAGAGGTGGCACGTACATTACGACGTTGCGGTGCACCGATATTGAGCCTTCGGACCGACCGTGACTGGATCAACGACATCGTGAGATTCGTCTCCCAGCAGCGCCGCGGTGCGGTGGCTGGGACGGGATCGGGGGCCCGATGAGTGATCTGCCGTTCTTTGGGCCGATGACTCTCACGGGCTTCACACACCCGTGGTTCTTCTTCGTGCTGGTGCTGGTCGCCGCGTTGGTCGGGCTCTACGTGTTTGCGCAGTATCTGCGCGAGAAGCGCGTGCTGCGGTTCGCGAACACCGAACTGCTGGACTCCGTCGCCCCCAAGCGTCCGCGTACCTGGCGCCACGCGGCCACCGCGCTGCTGGTTGTCGGGCTGGTCGTGCTGACCGTCGCGCTCGCGGGCCCCAGTCATGACGTGCGGATTCCGCGTAACCGTGCCGTGGTGATGCTCGTCATCGACGTCTCTCGCTCCATGGAGTCCACCGATGTGGCCCCGAACCGCCTCGGCGCTGCGAAGGAAGCCGGCAAGGAGTTCGCGCGCAATCTCACCCCGGGGATCAACCTGGGTCTCATTGCGTACGCGGGTACCGCAACAGTGCTGGTCTCGCCCACCACCAACCGGGACGCCACCGTCAACGCGCTCGACAATCTGCAACTGGCTGACCGCACCGCCACCGGCGAGGGCATCTTCACGGCGCTACAGGCCATTGCCACGGTGGGCGCGGTCATCGGCGGCGGCGATAAGGCGCCTCCAGCCCGCATCGTGCTGATGTCCGATGGTAAGGAGACGGTGCCGTCGAACCCCGATAACCCGAAGGGCGCCTACACCGCGGCACGGACCGCCAAGGACCAGCAGGTGCCGATTTCGACCATTGCCTTCGGCACCAAGGATGGGTACGTCGAGATCAATGGGCAGCGTCAGGCCGTTCCGTACGCCCCCGACATGATGGAGAAGGTGGCCAAGCTCTCGGGTGGCGAAACCTACACGGCGTCGTCACTTGGCGAGCTCAAACAGGTCTATGCCAACCTGCAGCAGCAGATCGGTTACGAAACGATTCGGGGTGACGCGAGCGTCGGCTGGCTGAGGCTGGGGGCATTGCTTGTCCTGGCGGCAGCCTTCGTCGGAGTGCTGGTCAACCGGCGCCTTCCGAACTAGGTCGGTATCAGCACGGCGGGTTCACTTCAGCCTGTCGTGTGGGCCAGTCGGTTAGGCCAAAGTCTAAGGAGACGATAAGTTGGCTCCCATGTCTGATGCTCCCGGCGCCAGCGCCGACTTCGTTCCTCGTTCCGTTCTCGTCACCGGTGGCAACCGGGGAATCGGTCTGGCCGTGGCGCAGCGCCTAGCCGCTGACGGGCACAAGGTGGCGGTGACACACCGCGGCTCGGGAGCCCCGGAGGGCCTGCTGGGCGTGCAGTGCGACATCACCGACAACGAGCAGATCGACGCGGCCTTCAAGGAGGTCGAAGAGAAGCAGGGTCCGGTCGAGGTGCTGGTCGCCAACGCCGGTATCACCGCCGACATGCTCATCATGCGGATGACCGAGGAGCAGTTCCTCAAGGTCATCGATGCCAACCTGATCGGCACCTTCCGGCTGGCCAAGCGCGCCTCGCGCAACATGATTAAGAAGCGCTTCGGGCGTCTCATCTTCATGGGCTCGGTCGCAGGCCAGATTGGCCTGCCGGGGCAGGCCAACTACTCGGCCTCCAAGGCCGGCCTGGTCGGTATGGCCCGCGCACTCACCCGTGAGCTGGGATCGCGCTCGATCACCGCCAATGTGGTGGCACCCGGTTTCATCGACACCGACATGACCCGTGAACTCGGCGAGAAGCATGTGGCGACTGCGTTGCAGGCCATCCCGATGGGGCGCATCGGCGAGCCCACCGAGGTCGCGGGCGTGGTCAGCTGGCTGGCGTCCCCCGACGCCGCGTACGTCTCGGGTGCTGTTATCCCGGTCGACGGCGGCCTCGGCATGGGCCACTAAGACCGATCTAATTCTGCAGGGCGAGAACACAACTAAGGAGAATCGTGGCGGGACTACTTGAGGGCAAGCGGATCCTGGTGACGGGCATCATCACCGATTCGTCGATCGCGTTCCACATTGCAAAGGTCGCGCAGGAGCAGGGCGCGCAGCTGGTGCTCACTGGGTTCGACCGAATGCGGCTCATCGAGCGCATAGCCCAGCGCCTTCCGGAGCCGGCGCCGCTGCTGGAGCTGGATGTGCAGAACGAGGAGCATCTGGCCTCTCTCGCAGGCCGTGTCTCCGAGGTGATCGGGGAGGGCAACAAGCTTGACGGTGCGGTCCACTCGATCGGCTTCATGCCGCAGACCGGGATGGGGATGAACCCGTTCTTCGAGGCCCCCTTCGCGGACGTTTCGAAGGGCTTCCACATCTCGGCGTTCTCGTATGCCTCGCTGGCCAAGGCCGTGCTGCCGGTCATGAACCGGGGCGGCAGCATTGTGGGTATGGACTTCGATCCCACCAGGGCGATGCCGTTCTACAACTGGATGACCGTCGCCAAGAGTGCGCTGGAATCGGTAAACCGGTTCGTCGCGCGCGAGGCTGGGGAGGCCGGTGTTCGTTCGAACCTCGTTGCCGCAGGACCCATCCGGACGTTGGCGATGAGCGCGATCGTCGGCGGTGCGCTCGGCGACGAGGCCGGCCAGAAGATGACTGTGTTGGAGGACGGCTGGGATCAGCGCGCCCCGATCGGCTGGGATATGAAGGATCCGACGCCGGTTGCCAAGACGGTGTGCGCCCTGTTGTCGGATTGGCTGCCCGCCACCACCGGTGACATCATCTTCGCCGACGGTGGCGCGCACACTCAGCTGGTCTAAGTGGAGTTTGATGCCGTTCTCCTGCTGTCGTTCGGTGGACCCGAAGGGCCGCAGGAGGTCCGGCCGTTCCTTGAGAACGTAACGCGTGGTCGCGGGGTGCCGCCCGAGCGCCTCGACGAGGTTGCGGAACATTATTTCCATTTCGGCGGTGTGTCGCCGATCAATGGCATTAACCGCGCACTGATTGCGCAGATCGAGCGGCAGCTGGAGCTGGCCGGGCGCCGGCTGCCCGTGTTCTTTGGCAATCGCAACTGGTATCCGATGGTGGAAGACACCGTTACCGATATGCGCGACAAGGGGATTCGACGCGCGGCGGTGTTCACCACCTCGGCCTGGGGTGGGTACTCGGGATGCACACAGTATGTGGAGGACATTGCCCGTGCCCGTGCCGCGGTCGGCGACGGAGCGCCCGAGCTGGTGAAGCTCCGCCAGTACTTCGACCACCCGGCGCTGGTCAGGATGTACGCAGATGCCGTAACGGCGGCGGCTGCGGGTTTAGGGAGTGCGCCGCGGCTGGTGTTCACCGCACATTCCATCCCTGTCGCGGCCGATCGACGACACGGTCCGGAGCTGTATAGCCGCCAGGTGCACTACCTCGCGCGACTGGTGGCCGCCGCAGCCGGTTACCGGGAGTTCGACGTGGTGTGGCAGTCGCGTTCCGGCCCGCCGCAGGTGCCGTGGCTCGAACCGGACATCGTGGATTACTTGGCTCATCTTGCGACTCAGCGGGATCGGGGAGTGCGATCTGTAGTCGTAGCCCCTATCGGTTTCGTCTCGGACCATCTGGAGGTGGTGTGGGACTTGGACAACGAGGCCCGCGAGTACGCTGACGAACATGGCATCGAGTTCGCGCGGGCGGCGACGCCGGGTGCCGACGAGCGATTCGCGCGGATCGCGGTCGACTTGATCGGTGAGGTCGCAGATGGGGGCGCGCAGCTACGCGCGGCCGGTGAAAATCCCGTTCCTGGATACGGATTCAGTGTGAACGGTGCTCCCTGCTCGCCGCTGTGCTGCGGCCGGTCAGGCGACTAGCCGGCGGATTCGATGATGGCGGCAGCAGCGGCCATCCGTGCCTCGCGCACCAGAATCACGAGGGGACGCAGCACGTCGGCAACGGCGCCGTCGTCGAGAGCACCGGGAGCCTCCATGATCTCGGCTGCCGCCGTGGCGATGGCCTCCACCTGGTTGGCCGAGTCGAGGACCCGGACTGCACGATCCGGCGCGTAGTCCGGTAGGCGATGCCCGCGTAGCGTGGACAGCACGTCCTCGACCAGGGCACGGGGGTCCACGTCGATTGCGCCCACCGCGCGGTCCAGTCGATCGAGGGTCGCGGTGGCGGTCCGGACTGCCTGGCGTAGTTGGTATTCGGCTTCTCCGAGGTCTGGCCCGGGGCGTGCGGCGATCCTTGAGGGCAGCGAATACACGGTCCAGGACAGGCCGACGGCCTCGTCGCGGTCTTCGTCGTACTCGACGGCGGGAACCAATCCTATTGCCGTGGAATTATTTTCACGATCGCAGAGCACAATCGCCTCACTGGACTCCATCGCATCGCGCTGGAACTGAGTGCCGGCGGGCAGGCCGCGGGGGTCACCGGGAGCGGGCAGGATCACGTGAATATCGGGCGAACCATGTGGCTGCCCGGTCGCGGTACGGATCGTCTGCAGTAGGCCGATGGGGCCGTTGTCGTCCATGTCTGGCCAGGAGAGTCCCGTATGGCCGGCCGCCACCGCATCGTACGCCGTGACCAAATGGCGTGGGGCCCAGGCGATGAGGGCGTCAATGACGTCGTCGGGCGCAGCGCGGCCGGCCAGCCATGCGCTTGCCCACACCGCCAGGGACACACTCGGATTCGCCATGATGTTCGCAGTGTAAGGCGCCGCATCCGCCCCCACCAATTGCCCACGCGGGCTAATGTGGGTGCATGCCGATTGTGTGGCTTGTCGCAGGCATCCTGCTCGCGGCCGCCGAATTGATGACAGGTGACATGTTCCTGTTGATGCTGGGCGGTTCGGCCCTGGTCACGGCCGGTATCGGGTGGGCGTTCGACATGCCGCTGTGGGCCGAGGGGCTGGTTTTCGTGATCAGCTCGGTCATTCTGCTGGTCGGTGTGCGACCTGCCTTGCGTAAGCGCCTGACCGCGGGCCCCATTCTCCACACCAACGCCAAGGCATTGGAGGGGAAGAGCGCCATTGTGATTGAACCCGTCGACGACATCCATGGGTTGGTTCGGTTGGGTGGTGAGATGTGGTCTGCGCGGAGCCTGGAGAAGTCCGGGCGGTTCGAGCAGGGTGAGACGGTGACGGTCGTCCAAATTGACGGCGCCACCGCGGTTGTCGAGAAGATCTAGCGCAAGAACCAAGAACTCAGTGAGGGGAGTACGGATATGGGCGTAGCTGCCGGATTGTTCGTGTTGATCGTTCTGATCATCCTGGGCGTCACCATCGTGCTGAAGTCCGTGGCACTCGTCCCGCAGGCGGAGGCCGCGGTGATCGAGCGCCTGGGACGGTACTCGAAGACCGTCAGTGGTCAGTTGACCATCTTGGTGCCGTTCGTGGACCGCATTCGTGCCAAGGTTGACCTGCGTGAACGGGTGGTGTCCTTCCCTCCGCAACCGGTGATCACCGAGGACAACCTGACGGTGAATATTGATACCGTCGTCTACTTCCAGGTCACGAACCCGCAGGCCGCGGTGTACGAGATCAGTAATTACATCGTGGGTGTCGAGCAGCTCACCACCACCACGCTGCGCAATGTGGTCGGTGGCATGACCCTGGAGCAGACGCTGACCTCACGCGATCAGATCAACGGTCAACTTCGCGGGGTTCTAGACGAGGCCACGGGGCGTTGGGGCCTGCGGGTGGCCCGGGTTGAGCTGCGCTCCATTGATCCGCCGCCCTCGGTGCAGGAATCGATGGAAAAGCAGATGAAGGCCGACCGGGAGAAGCGCGCCATGATCCTGACCGCCGAAGGTGTCCGGCAGGCTTCCATCACGCAGGCCGAGGGGCAGAAGCAGTCCCAGATCTTGGCCGCCGAGGGTGCCAAGCGGGCGGCGATCCTGTCAGCCGAGGCGGACCGACAGTCCCGCATTCTGCGCGCCGAGGGCGAACGCGCCGCACAGTATCTGCAGGCTCAGGGCCAGGCAAAGGCCATTGAAAAGGTTTTTGCCGCAGTGAAATCCGGAAAGCCCACCCCAGAGTTGTTGGCGTACCAGTATTTACAGACACTGCCGAAAATGGCGCAGGGAGAAGCCAACAAGGTGTGGCTGATCCCCAGCGACTTCGGTTCAGCGCTGCAGGGATTCACGAAGCTGTTGGGTGCGCCCGGCCAGGATGGCGTGTTCCGCTACGAACCGTCTCCGTCCGATGAGTCGTCAGAGCGTCCCGAGGACGACTCCGATGAGGTCGCTGGTTGGTTTGAGACCAAGACCAGCCCGGAAGTCGCTGCAGCAGTTGCCAAGGAGGTCGGCGGGCAGATCGATCCGGCGAGCCGGCCACAGCTGCCTGAGGCCTGACGAGGCTTGGCCCGCTTGACAAGGCGATTCGTCGGGCCCATCATGGGTACCGGTTCAGCACCTTGCTAGGTGAGGCTCCTGCGCGAACACAGGCCACTGATCTGACGACGTCGAGAGACGCCCAAGGTTAGGACAGGTCTTCCCGGACTAAGGGATGACCCAAAGTGGCTTCCGGATACGGACACGTCGCGCAGTGCCGAAGCCCTGACGAGAGAGGTGTCCGCCGGGCGGTATCGCTGCCTGGTGATTCTCTCAGTGCGCGCTGCTCCACAGCTGGCGCCCGCGTGCGCCCCGACGGCAAGGAGGTGAGGCACAACCGTGATATCCGGCGATAGTCCGCATAGACAATCGATGCCGCATGCCTTGCCGATCGCGCGAGGCTGAATCCTCGCTTGAGTCAACACTTTTGACGTTTGCGCTTTGGCATGCGGCTCCCTCCATAAGGAGTCAGAATCATGAACACTACATTTCACGCCGTACGGCGGATGTGGGCGCGGCACCGGCTTACGCCGCAAGAGCGGGCCAACCTGCAGCTGTCCTACTCGCCGCTAGCCGTCGTCTCGGCATCTCTTGGGGCGCACCCCCCGCGGTAGCCCGCGGGCGCACCCCCACATGTCCGCGCACAGTTGATTCACAGTGCGCGGACATTCGGAATTCATTCGAGGCCAATACGCTTCGTCCGCTCGTGGCGGCGGGCGAAGCGTATTGGCGCAAACGTTGAGGAGTTGTCATGAGCACTTCGAATAGTGCGCGGGTAATTCAATTTTCGGACCTGTTGAAGGCTCCTGTTGTTGCGCGTTCGGGCGACACCATCGGCCGGCTAGAAGACGTCATCGTTCGGCTGCGGGGGGCGGATGAGTATCCGGTCGTCACCGGGTACGTCGTCGATATGGGCGGACGCACGGTCTTCGTATCTGCTGAAGTCGTCTCCACCGTGGCATCGGATCGAATTGAGTTGAGCAAGAACAAAGTCGATCTTCGTGGCTTTGAACGCCGAGATGGGGAGTACCTGCTCGAAGAGGACGTGCTTGACCATCGGTTCATCGATGTGGACAACGCCGAGTTGGTACATGCGTACGACATCGAGCTCATGGAATCCGCCGAGGGATGGATTCTTGCCCGTCTTGATACGCGCCGTCCCGCAAGGTTTTTCGGATTGATTAGGGCCGGCGCGGGCCATGCGGGCCGCGATTGGAAAGCCTTCGAGCCGATGATCGGCCACGGCGGGTCACTCTTGGCCCGCCGCGTCGGAGGGCGAGTGAACACCCTCAAGCCCGCCGAGATCGCCGACCTGCTCGAAGAAGCCACCAAGGAAGAGGGCGGGGAGATCCTCGACCGAGTCCGTGCCAACCCCGAGTTGGAAGCGGATGTGTTCGAGGAACTCGACTCGGACAAGGCAAGCAAGCTCTTCGAAGATATGTCCGATGCCGATGTCGCGGCCCTCCTTGGCCGCATGCGTGCCGACGACGCGGCGGATGCCATCTTTGACCTGAGGCAGTCCCGCCGCCGCGCGGTCCTGGACCTGATGCCGGCCCCGCAGCGCACCAAGGTGGTCACCTTGATGGGCTTTAGCCCCGAATCGGCCGGTGGTCTGATGAATGTCGACATCGTCTCGTGCCCGCTCGGCAGCACCGCCGGCGATGCGCTCGGCGCCATCGCTGGAGCCAAATCCCTACAGCCTGAGGCACTGTTGAAGATCCACGTGCTCGCTGCCGCCGGCGAACTAGTCGGCGTGGTGTCGGTGATCCGGTTGCTCCAAGCCGAGTCCGATACCGCCGTGGATTCGATCATGGACGACGACCCGGTGCGTGTCGCCCCGGAAGCCGACCTGACCGACGTCGCGCTCTTGATGGCCGACTACAACCTGGCCCTTATTCCGGTCGTCGACGACGGGGACAAGGTACTGGGCGTGGTGACCTATGACGACGTGCTCGCCGCGCTCATCCCCGAGGATTGGCGCCGTCGGGAACCCGCCCCGCGTCCGGTCCGTCAGTACTCATCGGCTCCAGACGGGGCAACGCCATGAGCGAACCCAAAGTGGCAGTGGTCCAACAGAAGAGCGCGGTCCTAGATTCGGCACACTTGGGTGATATCGAGGGTGCCTTTGGCAAGATCAGCGTGAGCGATCCAGGCCAGGCTCGTACCTTCAAGACCCGGATGATGACCATGGCCGCCATCCTGGGTCCGGGCATCATCGTGATGGTGGGCGACAACGATGCGGGCGGCGTCGCCACCTACGCACAGGCAGGTCAGAGCTATGGGTACAGCCTTTTGTGGGTCTTGCTGCTACTCATTCCGGTTCTTGTCGTCAACCAGGAGATGGTGGTCCGTCTTGGCGCAGTCACCGGCGTCGGGCATGCGCGGCTTATCAACGAGCGGTTCGGCCGGGGTTGGGGCTGGTTCTCGGTCGGCGACCTGTTCATCCTGAACTTCCTGACACTTGTCACTGAATTCATCGGTGTCGCACTGGCTTCCGAGTACCTGGGAGTGCCGAAGTACTACACGGTGCCCGTTGCCGCGCTCGCGCTCGTCCTGATCATGGCGACCGGAAGCTTCCGGCGCTGGGAGCGTGCCATGTTCGTGTTTATCGCCATCACCCTGCTGCAGATTCCGATGTTCTTGATGTCGGATCCGCAGTGGGGGAGGGCCGCACACGATTTCGTGGTCCCAGGTATCCATGGCGGAATCAGTTCGGGTGCAGTGCTGCTCATCATCGCCATGGTGGGAACCACCGTGGCGCCGTGGCAGCTGTTCTTCCAGCAGTCCAACATCGTCGACAAGCGCATCACTCCGCGGTTTATCGGATATGAACGTGCCGATACCGTCATCGGTTCGCTGGTGGTGGTGGTGGGTGCCGCTGCGCTGGTAATGACTGCCGACTATGCGGCTCGTGCGACCGGCAATTCGGGGCCGGACAAGTGGGGCGATGATGGCGATGCCGGCTTGATCGCCAATTGGCTGGGACAGCTTCAGCCGGTACTCGGGAAGATTTTCGCGATTGTGCTGCTGGATGCTTCGATCGTCGGTGCCGCGGCGGTCACCCTGGCCACGAGTTACGCGTTCGGGGATACCTTCGGACTCAAGCACTCATTGCACCGCAACTTCAAGGACGCCAAGCCGTTCTATCTGTCGTACACCGTGATGGTGGCGGTGGGTGCGGCGATCGTGTTGATCCCGAACGCGCCCCTGGGGCTGATGACTACCGCGGTACAGGCCCTCGCGGGTCTGCTGTTGCCCAGTGCGAGTGTGTTCCTGCTGCTGCTCTGCAATGACAAAGCAGTGCTGGGACCGTGGGTCAATAAACCGTGGCTCAATATCGTGGCCGGGTTGATCGTTGGGGTGCTGCTGCTGCTGTCCGGCATCCTGATGGCCACCACGCTCTTCCCTGACTTGGACGTCGTGCAGGTATCGGGGTATCTGGCCGCAGGTGTCTCAGTGCTCGCGGCGTTGATCGGGATAGCTCTGTGGTGGCTGTCCGGGCGGCGACGGACGGATCCGGCGGTCGTTGCGATGAACAAGTCGTTGGCACACGTCGATCCGCGGACCTGGCGGATGCCGCCGCTGGCCCTGCTCGAACCAGTCACGTGGAGTCCGGGTACCAAATTAGGCATGCTTGCACTCCGTGGATACCTGGTTGTCGGCGCCATTCTGTTGGTGGTGAAGGCAATTCAACTCGCACACGGTAGTTGAAGGACGCGTACGACAACGCGTAATGAAATCGTTGAGATGTCGCGGTCGCGCTGGATTCTTTCGGCGCGACCGCGTCTCATGGTGGGATGAGTTTTCGCGCATTGCGTCGCTTCTGGGACCGCCGTCAACTGACCCCGCAGGAGCGCGCCAACATGCAGCTGACCTACTCGCCGCTGGCCGTGGTGTCGGCATCTCTCGGCGCGCACGCGCCCCACTAGCGAGAATCGGCCGACTCATCGACTACGTGGCGTAGTAGTGGTTCACTGGAGTGATGAGCAACGACGCTTTCGTATCGCCCCGATTTCTAGCCCTGCTGGCCTCAATGCAGGCCGTTGACGCCGCCATTTGTGTCCAGCCGGTTCCTTATGTGGCCAAGTGTCTCGATGATGTGAGTTATCCGCAGGAGCCCCGCTGGATCTTTCCGGTCATCAAGGGCGCTTCCGCGCTAGGGCTGCTCGGCGGAATCCGGTTCCCGCCGCTGGCCAAGCTGACGCTGGTCATGCTCACCATCTACTTCTCCCTCGCGGTCGGCGCACACCTACGGGTGCGCGACATTGGCTTGAACGCCGCCGCGGCGTCGGCGCTGCTAGCCACCTACGGTGCGCTGGCAGCCAAGGGTTTGACGGCGAAGTCGTCATGACGGAGCGGCTTTTGGCGAAACCGAAGGTACTGGTCGCACTCGCGGCGATACAGGCTGCCGATGCCGCGGCGTGCGTGTCCCCGCTCAAACCCATCAAAGAATCGCTGGAGAAAGTGGGTCTGCCACAAAGGATTTGGTGGATCTTGCCGGTCGTGAAGTCGGCCTCGGCGGTGGGGCTCGTTGGGGGCATCCGTTCGGCGGCGCTGGGCAGGATGACGGCGTTCATGCTGGCCGTGTACTTCACGCTGGCGGTCGGAGCGCACGTGCGGGTGCGGGACTCCGTGCTCCACGCGCTGCCGGCAGCGAGTTTGTTGGTATGGTTCGCGGTCCTCGCAGGTAAGGGATTTGACGAGAAGGATTCCGTGCGGGCCTAGCCGCCGACTCGTTCGGGCTCCTCGGAGGCTTCCGGGCTGACAATCTCAGTGTGCGTGCGCTTGTAGCGCCGGATCTCGTAGAGGATGCCCAGCACCCCGACCACCGAGGTGACCAACGAGACCGCGAAGAGCGTGCCGCTGATGTGTCCGGTGAGTGCATCGCCGAGCACGACGACTGCAAGGGTGCCCGGCAGTAGTCCGACGAAGGTCGCCAGTGTGTATGGCAACGCCCGCACCGCGGAGGCCCCCGCCGCGTAGTTGAGGACCGAGAACGGCACGGCCGGAATGAGCCGCATCGACATCACCGCGAGCCAGCCGCGGCGGCGCAATTGGTCGTCGACGCTCTTCACTGCCGGACGGTGATGCAGCGCGCTGAGCTTCCAGCCGAGCGCGCGGACACCCCACAGCGCCACGACCGCGCTCGCAGTACTCGCCACGACGGCCAACAGAACACCGAGCTGCGTTCCGAACAGCAGCCCGGCGGCAAGAGTGAAGGCTGTGCGGGGGAAGGGCAGCACCGTCACGATCGTGTGTGCGCCCAGGAAGATCAGCGGAAACCAGGGGCCGAGGTCGCGGGCCCAGTCGCGCATCTGAAGAGCGGTCGGCAGCGGGAGGAACAGCACGACCGCAACCACGATAAGAAGGGCTGCGGCGGTCCACAGCAGCTGGCGACGTGGCAGCCGCCGCAGCAGTGCGACCCCCGCCCCCCAGACCTGCCGCAATCCCATGGTGATCAAGCCTACGGAGCCCTAATGAACTGTGGGCGCCGGGACACGGGTGTTCCGGGTGTTGCGCCCCCGTACTGGGTAGTAGCGACGGCGTCATTTAGCCTGATGAGTAAGTGTGATAGGCATTTCGGCATGGAGTGCCATATATGTGGCTCGGCGACGAGCAGCAGGGAGACAGTTCGGTGACTGATGAGCCGCTTGCGCGAAGAGGATCCAGCACTGTTGAGGTACCCGAGATTCAGCGTGACTTCGCGCGGTGGCAGAAGGATGTCGCCGGGGTGTTGGCCAAGACCACGCGTAAGGCAGTCGAGGAGCTGCCCGCCGACCCCGAGCGTCTGCTCGACTCACCCACATACGACGGAATCGCGATCCGTCCGCTGTACACGGCACTGGATGAGCGTCCCGAGCCCTCGCTGCCCGGACAGTGGCCGTTTGTCCGTGGTGGCGATCCCCGCCGCGATGTGACCAGCGGATGGAAGGTCGCCGAGCATTTCGGTGGCACCGACGCGGCCCTCGTGAACGAGGCCATTCTCGACGCACTGGGGCAGGGGACCAGCGCCATCGTCCTGGCAGGTCTCCGGCCAGAGGCGATCGGCCGCGCGCTGCAAGGGGTGTATCTCGATCTGGCTCCCATCCAGGTGGAATCCGGCGCCGAACTGCCCGGCGTGGCCGAGGCACTCTTTGCGGTGCTGGATGCCTACGACGGTAATGCCGACGGAGTCATTGTCGATCTCGGCGCCGACCCGCTCGGTGATTCGTTCTCCGGACGCTCGGGTGTATCGGTCGAGGAAGCGGTTGCACTGGCCCGACACGCGAGCGCGCGGACCGGGCAGGTACGTGCCATCACCGTCGACGGGACGGTCACACACGAGCTGGGTGCCAGCGATGGCCAGGAGCTCGCGGTGACGGTGGCCGCCGGGGTTGCCTACCTGCGGCTGCTGCAGAACGCGGGCCTAGGCATCGCAGAAGCATTGCGACAGATCAGCTTCCGATTCGCCGCCACCGACGACCAGTTCCTGTCGATCGCCAAATTCCGTGCCGCGAGGGTGCTTTGGGCCAGAGTGGCCGAGGTGGCGGGTGCGCCGGAGGACGGCGGCGCCGCCATGCACGCGGTGACCTCCGAACCGATGATGGCCCAACGTGACCCGTGGGTGAACATGCTGCGCACCACCCTGGCTGCCTTTGGTGCCGGGGTCGGTGGGGCGGACAGCGTTCGGGTGCGACCATTCGATGACGCCATCGCCGGTGGACTGGATTCGGTCTCGCCGGCGTTCTCCGCACGGATCGCCAGGAACACCCAGCTGCTGCTCATCGAGGAGTCCCATGTGGGACGGGTGCTCGACCCCGGCGGCGGCTCCTGGTACATCGAGGATCTCACGGAAACCCTTGCGCAGCAGGCGTGGTCGCTGTTCACCGAGATCGAGGGTGCGGGCGGATTCGAGTCGGCCGCCGCTCTGATCCAGGAACGCATCGCCGCGACCCGTACGCAGCGCACCGATGACATCGCGCACCGGCGCACCTCGGTGACGGGTGTGAACGAGTTCCCGAACCTGGCCGAAGCGCCGTTGCCGCCGAACCCGGCCGTCGGGTACCGCTACTCTGCCGGCTTCGAGAACCTGCGCGATCGTTCCGACGCATTCCTGGCGTCCTCGGGCGCTCGTCCCGTCGCGCTGCTGATTCCGGTTGGCCCGCTGGCCGAGCACAACGTGCGGACTACCTTCGCATCGAACCTCTTGGCTTCCGGTGGAATTGAGAGCATCAACCCCGGCACTCTCGATGCCGGTGCGGTGGCGGGTGCGGTGAACGAGGCCGGAGCGCGCCTCGTCGTGATCTGCGGGACCGATGCCCGGTACGCCGCTGAAGCGGGTGCCGTCGTCGATGCGGCGAGGGCAGTCGGCGTCACCGACGTCTATCTCGCGGGGCCGGAAAAGGCCGTCGCGGAGGTCGCCGAGGCTTCGCGCCCGGATGGCTACCTGACCATGAAAATCAATGCTGTCGAAGTGCTTTCGGCCATGCTGACCAAGTTGGGGGCGTGACATGACTGATCTATCGGTATCCGAGGGCATTCTTGGCAGTTTTGCTGACGTTCCGTTACACGGTGAGGGCGCGTCCTCGGCCTCGGATGCCGTGGACGCGGACGCCGTGACTCAAGCCATCGCCCAGGCGGCTGGCGCGCACGGATACACGCCGGAGCAACTCGACTGGGAGACGCCCGAGGCGATCACCGTCAAGCCGATCTACACGGCGGCCGATCGAGAAGCCGTGTGCGCGGACGGGTATCCGTTGGATAGCTTCCCCGGGCGGGTGCCGTTCCTGCGCGGCCCGTACCCGACGATGTACGTCAACCAGCCGTGGACCATCCGCCAGTACGCGGGCTTCTCCACCGCCGCCGAATCAAACGCGTTCTACCGTCGCAACCTTGCCTCGGGCCAGAAGGGGCTGTCGGTCGCCTTCGATCTGGCGACCCACCGTGGATACGACTCGGATCATCCGCGCGTGCAGGGCGACGTTGGAATGGCCGGTGTGGCCATCGATTCCATCCTCGATATGCGTCAGCTGTTTGACGGCATCGACCTGGGATCGGTATCGGTGTCGATGACCATGAACGGTGCGGTGCTCCCGATCCTGGCGCTCTACGTGGTGGCCGCCGAGGAACAGGGCGTCAGCCCCCAGCAGCTGGCAGGGACCATCCAGAACGACATTCTCAAAGAGTTCATGGTCCGCAACACCTACATCTATCCGCCGAAGCCGTCGATGCGAATCATCTCGGACATCTTCTCGTTCACCAGCGCCAAGATGCCGAAGTTCAACTCCATCTCGATCTCGGGGTATCACATCCAAGAGGCTGGTGCCACAGCCGATCTGGAGCTGGCATACACCCTCGCGGACGGTGTCGAATACATCAAGGCCGGTCTGGGCGGCGGCCTGGACATCGACGTGTTCGCTCCGCGTCTGTCGTTCTTCTGGGCGATCGGCATGAATTTCTTCATGGAGGTTGCCAAGCTGCGCGCCGGGCGGTTGCTGTGGAGCGAGCTGGTGGCGCAGTTTGATCCGAAGAGCGCCAAATCCCAATCCTTGCGCACGCATTCGCAGACCTCGGGCTGGTCGCTCACCGCACAGGACGTGTTCAACAACGTGGCGCGCACCTGTATCGAGGCGATGGCCGCGACCCAGGGACACACCCAGTCGCTGCATACCAATGCTCTCGATGAGGCGTTGGCCCTTCCGACCGACTTCTCGGCGCGCATCGCCCGCAACACGCAGCTGCTCATCCAGCAGGAGTCGGGCACCTGTCGCCCGATCGATCCGTGGGGCGGTTCGTACTACGTGGAATGGCTGACTCATCAACTTGCTTCGCGTGCGCGCGAACATATTCGGGAAGTCACCGAGGCCGGCGGTATGGCGCAGGCCATCGACCAGGGCATCCCGAAGCTGCGGATCGAAGAGGCCGCCGCGCGTACCCAGGCGCGTATCGACTCCGGCCGCCAGCCCGTGATCGGCGTCAACAAGTACCAGGTCCCCGAGGATCAGCAGATCGAGGTTCTCAAGGTCGAGAACTCGCGCGTGCGCGCCGAGCAGCTTGCCAAGCTGCAACAGCTGCGCGCTGAGCGCGACAACGACGCAGTGCGGGCCGCTTTGGCCGAGTTGACCCGTGCAGCAGCCGATTCCAGCCGCGCTGGGGAAGACGGATTGGGCAACAACCTCATGGCGTTGGCAATCAACGCCGCCCGCCACAAAGCCACTGTCGGGGAGATCTCCGATGCGCTAGAGACCGTCTACGGGCGGCATCATGCCGAAATCCGTACCATCAGCGGGGTGTATCGGGACGAGGTGGGGCGGAATGGCCCGGTCGGCGCCGTCGTTCAAGCGACCGAGCTGGTGCAGAAGTTCGCCGAAGCCGATGGCCGCCGGCCCCGCGTGCTGGTCGCAAAGATGGGGCAGGACGGGCACGACCGCGGACAAAAGGTGATCGCGACGGCCTTCGCCGATATCGGTTTCGACGTAGACGTGGGCCCGTTGTTCCAGACCCCCGAGGAAGTCGCCCGCCAGGCGGCCGATAACGACGTGCACGTGGTCGGGGTGTCCTCGTTGGCTGCCGGTCACCTGACGTTGGTGCCCGCGCTGCGCGAGGCGTTGGCCGCGGTGGGGCGTCCCGACATCATGATCGTCGTCGGCGGAGTTATCCCTCCCGGTGATTTCGACGAGCTGTACGCAGCGGGTGCCGCGGCTATCTTCCCGCCGGGCACGGTCATTTCAGAGGCTGCAATTGGCTTGTTGCACAAGCTGGCTGAACGACTCGGCTACAAGCTCGCGTAAATGGATCAGAGGAACGCAATACGTTCGGGCGATCGTTCGGTGCTCGCGAGAGCCATCACGCTGGTGGAGTCGACGCGTCCCGATCACCGTGCTCAAGCGCAGCAATTGCTGCTGGAAATCTCGCCCGATGCGGGAGATGCGCTGCGGGTGGGTATTACGGGCGTGCCAGGGGTGGGGAAGTCGACCACCATCGAGGCCCTCGGTATGTACCTCATCGAACAGGGGCACCGGGTGGCGGTGCTTGCGGTTGACCCGTCGTCCACCCGCACCGGCGGCTCGATTCTGGGCGACAAGACCCGGATGGGTCGTCTCTCAGTGCATCCCGATGCCTATATTCGACCATCGCCCACCTCCGGCACGCTCGGCGGCGTAGCCAGGGCGACCCGTGAGACGGTGGTGCTGCTGGAGGCTGCCGGGTTCGACGTCATCCTCATCGAGACCGTCGGCGTGGGGCAGTCCGAGGTCACCGTCGCCAACATGGTTGACACATTTGTGTTCCTGACATTGGCGCGCACCGGAGATCAGTTGCAGGGCATCAAAAAGGGTGTACTGGAACTCGCCGATATCGTGGTGGTGAACAAGGCCGATGGTCAGCACGCCATCGAGGCTCAGAAAGCCGCGCGCGAGCTGTCGGGGGCCTTGCGTCTGATCTATCCGCACGACACCATCTGGCGCCCACCGGTTCTCACGATGAGTGCGCTGGAGAACAACGGGGTACACGAGATGTGGGACACCGTGCTGCGGCATCGCGAGGTGCTCACCGAGGCGGGTGAATTCGAGGCGAAGCGTCGCCGCCAACAGGTGGACTGGATGTGGGCGATGGTGCGCGATGCGGTCTTGGACCGTGTGCTGAATGCGCCCGACGTGAAGGCGGTGCGGGCGGATATTGAGCAGCAGGTGCGCGAGGGCGCCTTGACACCCGCGCTGGCCGCCGAGCGGTTGCTCAACGCCGCCGGCTGAATGCTCTCGGTGAGCGTCGCGTTGCGCACACAGACACGCCGGTATTGGCGCACATAACGTGTCGCTGATGGGTCGCTTGTTATCCACAACTGCGGCTTTGCTCTTGGCGGCAGGGCCTCGGCATGTAAGCCTGGCGGCATGCACGATGGGGTGGCGGCATTGCTCGCAAAACAGTCGGGGGTTGTTACCTACCAACAACTGCTGACTGTCATCTCCAGGCGGGTGTTGGCGCAGTTGGTGGAATGCGGTGCGCTGCAGCGTCTCTGGCATGGCGTATACACCGATGGGATTCCCGAAACTCAGCTTCGGCTACGAGGGTTAGATCTGTTGGTGGGTAGACCGGTCGTGCCGTGCCTGGCGACTGCCGCGACGCTATATGGTTTCGATACCGAGCGATCGGAGGATATTCACGTCCTGCAACCTGAGCTTTCTCGGCTGCGTGACCAAAGCGGCTTGTGCATACATCGACGGGACGACGCACCGACTACATTGTTGGCCGGCCGACGAGTGACAGCGCCCGCTTGGACGGCGATCGAGGTGGCCAGAGGGCTTTCTCGACCGCGGGCGTTGGCCACCTTGGATGCCTCTATGCGCAGTCGACATTGTCGCAGGCTCAGCCTGGAAAGCGCTGTGCGCCTGCAAGCGGGCCGAAGGGGGATCGCGCAGGTTCGTGAACTGCTCCCATTGGTTGATGAGCGAGCCGAATCGCCGATGGAAAGCGAAGCGCGGCTTGTGATCTTAGACGCCGGGCTGCCTCGACCGGAGCTACAGCACGAGATCGGTGGCTGGCGCGTGGACTTCGCTTGGCCCGTTGTTCGATTGGCCGCAGAGTATGACAGCGACCAGTGGCATGTCGGTGCGACCGCGATGCGCAAGGACAAAGCGCGATTCGCGGGTCTGCAACGATGCGGGTGGACGGTTGTGCCGATTACCGTCGATGATGTTCGTCGGAACCCGACAGCACTAATTTCACGTCTGACCTGGCACCTCAAGCGAGCGGCCTAGCCCACCGCCATGAACGCGAGCGTCGCGTTGCGCACGCAGACACGCCGGTATTGGCGCACATAACGTGTCGCTCGCGCGAAGATGTCTCTATGGCGCTCGTCTTCCTCGACACCGAGACCACCGGGCTCCACCGGGAACGTCAGCCGTGGGAGATTGCAATTATCCGGCGGACCGATGACGGGCAACGGCAGCTGCACCTGTGTGTGGACGTCCAGGACTTAGATCTGGACTCGGCCGATCCGGCTGGCCTTGACATCAGCGGGTTCCACAAGCGCCATCCGCAAGTTCGGCTGAGACCACTGCAGTTTCCCCGCGTCTTTCGTGCCGTTGATGCCGTTTCGCTTGTCGAGGAATGGACCGCGGGAGCCACCGTTGTCGGGGTGATACCTCAGTTCGATGCGGAGTGTTTGACGCAGATGTTCCTGACGCATGGAGTCAGCCCGACATGGAATCCGGCGCTCGTTGATGTTGTCGCCATGACCGCGACAAGGCTTCGCGAGCGCGGGTTGGTGCCGGATGCCGATTACTCCAACCTGTCATTGCAATTCGGCGTGAAACTTCCGAGCGCAGGCCAGCGCCATACAGCGGTCGGCGACGCTCGCTGGGCGATGCGCTGGTATGACCGCTTATCTGAATGAGGATGTCGACGACAAATAGATCAGCTTGCGTCGGATCCCCGCTATTTCACGAGCGATGGTGCGCAGCACCGCACGTTCCTGCGGGGCCAAGGCCGACAGCGAGACCGTATCGGATAGGTGCTGTCCGTCCTGCCATGCCGTAGCGCGCGACCGCCACCGGAATCGCAGTAGCCAGCCGAAGCAATCCCGCAGTGTCGAGGCATCATCGGCATCGAGAACCTTGGCTGCGGCGGCTGCATCGAGACGGTCCAGCGTCGCGAGTGCATCCGAGCCAGCCGACAGCGCTCCCCAGCGTGCGATCTTGACCAGAGGGTCGATCGCCGCGATCTTGAGGTCGACGGTGTCGGATTGTGTAGCGAAAATCCTTAGCCGCGAGGGGAATCCGGCACGTACCGCCACGGCATCCTGGAGCATGGCCAAACGAATGGGGTAGTGCTGGAGCGCGCAGCGGGCATTCTCGGCACGAAGGACGTTGTCCGACACCGATGAACTCGTGCCCACGCCCTGGGCGTCGGCCATCAGCCCCGCCATCACCACTCCGCGGTCTTCGGGTGGGTTGGCGCACCAGCGCTCGATGCCGTCGAACCAGCTGGCGGTCCTGCGGCAGAATCGGCCGCGGCTGGCCAGAACCCCGTTCGCATCGCTACCGATGCCGCCGCGCTCGAGCATGGCATGGACTTGGGCGGCCTTGTCCATGATGCGGGTCTTGCCGTCAGCGTCTACGGCGTCATCCAGGACAAGCAGTGTCTCGATATCCGAGCCGGGTGCCGCCTCGCCGCGCGCGACGCTTCCCGACACGAACCAGCTCCAGCCAGGATTCGCGCCGTCGGTGACGAGCCGGGCCGCCGTGCGGACACTGTGCAGTAACGCCTCTGACCAGGCGGCGGCAAGAGCCGGCTCGGGTGTGCGGGCCCGAACCTCCAGGGCAATCATCATCCGTGCAGCGCCTACCGCCGTGCAGAACGCCGCTTCGTCAGCGGCGGCGTCGATCTGCGCAATGGCTTCGGCGATCCCGTTCTCGGGTGGCATGGGGATGATTGTTACTCAGGTCGACGCGACAGCGTGGGATATGAAATCGCGGACCGGACGCGAGAGCGATTGCCCGGAACTCCAGATGATGCCGACGTCACGGTGGGCATCGGCGTCGACAAGGCGCAGCATCCTGAGTTCTGGCGGGTAGGTGCTGCCGTCAACCGGTAGCACCGTGATGCCGAGGCCGGCCGCGACCAGACCCGCCAATGTCGTGAGATTGCTTGATTCGAGAACGATATTCGGCTGGAATTGCGCTGCAGCGCAAAGCTCTTCGAGTATGCGGCGCATTCCGAACCCCGGATGCATACCCACGAAGGACTCATCGGCGAGGTCGAACATGGTCACCTCTTCGGCGCTTGCGAGTCGATGGTCAATGGGTACGGCGACGCCAAGACGCTGTCGGAAGAGATTGCGCCAACTGAGGTTCGGGCGACGAGGGCGGGGGGAGACGATCGCAACGTCAAGATCGCCGTTCGCCACGAGGTCATCGAGGCTGCCCGCGGCGCCCTGCTCCAGGACGAACCGCACATGCGGTGACGTCTCGGCGAAGCTTGCGATCAAGCCGGCCACCAGCGTGGGGCCGAAGGTATGCAGGAATCCGAGCCTGATCTCGCCCTCGGCGGGGTTGGCGAGGTCGGCGATGGCGCGTCGCGCGGAGTCGAGCTCCATCTGGGCCCGGCGGGCGTGCTGATAGAAGATCCGGCCGAAGGGATTCAACGCGAGCCGCTTGCCGTGTCGATCGAACAGTTGCACGTCGAGACGCCGTTCCAAGCGGGCCAACATCCTGGTGAGTGTGGGTTGGGCGAGGCGGAGCTGGGCGGCGGCCGCGGTGACGTTTTGCAGCTCGGCGAGTGTGATGTACCACTCGTAGTCGCCATCCGTCATGCTTCCACCTCTACTTATGTGTCAGGCGAATTATAGAGCGCCAAAATTCTCATTTCCGCGATATGACCGGTCGGGGCAGGATTCACCTCTATGGCGATGAGGACGAGCACCCCCGCAGAGTCCGGTGTGATTCCCACGCCACATGAGACTGGAACCGCCGGGTACCGGCGCCTTACCGGAGCCCTCTTCGCGGCCGGGCTGGCCACCTTCGCCGCCCTCTATGGCACGCAGGCCGTGCTGCCGGCGCTTTCGGAGGATTTGGGGGTTAGTCCCGCGGCAGCGGCGCTAACCGTCTCGGTGACCACCGGAATGCTGGCGCTATCGATCATTCCGGCCAGTGCGCTCTCCGAACGGTTCGGGCGCACGCGGGTCATGCTGGTGTCGGCGATAGCCACGACGATCATCGGGCTGCTGCTGCCCGCGAGCCCTACGTTCGCGGTGTTGTTGATCGGCCGTGCCGCGGAAGGCGTTGCCCTCGCCGGGATTCCGGCGGTGGCCATGGCCTTCCTAGCCGAAGAGGTGCATCCGGGCTCGCTCGGCTCGGCGATGGGCAGGTATGTCGCCGGGACGACGGTCGGCGGGCTGGCCGGGAGGCTGGTGGCGTCCTCGGTGCTCGACCTAAGCAATTGGCGGATCGCGCTATTGGGCAGCGGCGTCATGACACTGGTGTGCACGGTGCTCTTCGCGATGCTGCTGCCGCGGTCGCAATTCTTCGTGCCCAAGCACGTCAGGGTTGGCACCACGATCCGCGTTCTTGGCAGGCACCTGCGAAACCCGGTCCTGCTCATCATGTTCGGGCTGGCATTCCTGCTCATGGGCGGATTCGTCACCGTGTACAACTACCTTGGTTACCGTCTCGTCGCGCCGCCGTTCGGTCTGCCGACGGCTATCGCTGGGCTGCTGTTCCTGCTGTATTTGGCCGGCACGGTCTCGTCGGCGACGGCCGGACGGTTGGCCGACCGGCGTGGCAGGGGACTGGTCCTGATCGGCGCCGTCGCCGTCACGGCGGTGGGTCTGGCGCTGACCATTCCGAACTCGCTGATCGCGGTGATCATCGGTGTTGGCATCTTTACGGCAGGTTTCTTCGCCGCCCACACTGTCGCGAGCGGCTGGGTCGGGGCCGTCGCGCAGCGCGATCGTGCTGAGGCGTCGGCGCTCTATTTGTTCAGCTACTACCTGGGCAGCTCGGTGGCGGGCGCTGCGGGTGGGCTGGCCTATCAGTCCGGGGGATGGTCGCTGACGGTGGCCTTCGTCGGTGTTCTCTTGGCATTCGCGCTGGTCCTGGCCACGGTGATGGTGTTCCGGAAGCATGCCTAAGGGCCGGACATCCGCCAGATCACGCGGGAAACGGTGTGCAGCATAAAGCTACTCACATGGGAGCGCGTGAGATCCTTCCGCAGGTCTGGCTCGGCGCTGACACCTTGCTCTCTAAAACATGCGGATGTCTCCGCGCTCGATCCCATTTGGGCGTAGAGGTCGAGGTCGATAGGTATTACCAATCGTTGTCCTGGGCACGGCACGATGCTGGCGCCGGCCGGCCAACCGGATTCGTTCGGCGCCAATACGAGCTGGCGGTCGGTCGGCAGTTCCGCGGGCCGCGTGACCATGAACACTCCCCGATAGTGCACACCGAGGGCGCCGAAGGGGCGCTCATGCTGCTGTGTCGGTGGAACGATCACGCCGGCCTCGTTGAAGAAATCCCACTGGAGCCGGTGCTCTTTCAGGCCAGGGGAGGAGACGACGTTGGCCTGGTTGACAGTGCCGATGCCTCCGAACGGCTCGTATTTCGGAGTTTCGCCCAGGTCGTAGATCGCCATATCGAATGTATAGGGCGGAACAACGGGATGATCGCTCATGACATTGCCGTCGATTCCGTACAGGCACAACGGTATTCGAACCTCCTGGCCCGGGGGCAACGAGTGCCTCTGTGCAGCCTGGTCCTCTGCGGAGCACGTGCCGTCAATACTGGTTGCCTCCCACGAACCACTTCCAGATGGTCGAGAATACGTCCGCTTGAGGATGAGATCACCGGTGTTGCCTCGGGTGACGCCCGGTCCGCGGTAGGTCACAAAGGCGGCGGCAGTGGCCGTCTCAAACGCCCAGTTGCCTCTGCTGCTAGGGCGTTTTTCGACGTTCTCGATACGTACAGTCCAGCGGGGCAGGTCGGCCTGTGTAGTGATGTCCTGCGTGGGGTAGGTCGCGACGAACAGGGACGGGTCGGTGTTCTCGGCGAACCGAGGGAAATCGACCACGCGGTGGTTGTTCTTGGCGACAATCCCAGCGCAAATACCAACACCAACGACCAGTCCACACGTGAGACCCGCGACGAACCTTGTAGATGACATGATATGAGCCCCCATACCTCGATTTTCGGGTCACTGTAGCAAACAGTTTGGCCATATCAACGCACCCGAATAGAATTGCCACCATAGACACCGATCCGGCCATCACCGGGGAGTCTCCGGAAGAAAAGCATTCTTAGTTCCTAAGGACGCCCAGTAGAACCGGACGGGTAGGCCCGTCACAGCCGCCTACAAGCGGCCCCGGCAGGGGCAAGCGGGGTGGTACCGCGGAGGTACGCCGACGGCGTCCCATCGTCCCCGTGCCAGTGAGCACAGGGAGTACACATCGATGGACGCGTACCCGCGCACCGATCTAGGCGCCGATCAGCGCAGCGGATCTCCAAATCTTCCTGCGCTCGAAAAGCAGGTGCTGAGCTACTGGGATCGGGACAACACCTTCCGCGCCAGCATCGCGAACCGCGAGGGCTCCCCGGAATACGTCTTCTACGACGGCCCGCCATTCGCAAACGGTCTGCCGCACTACGGGCACCTGCTTACCGGGTATGTCAAGGACATCGTGCCGCGCTATCAGACCATGCGCGGGTACCTGGTAGACCGCCGATTCGGTTGGGACACCCACGGATTGCCCGCCGAGCTGGAGGCAGAGCGTCAGCTTGGCATCACCGATAAGTCGCAGATTGACGCCATGGGCATTGCCGAATTCAACGACGCCTGCCGCGAATCGGTGCTGCGCTACACCAAGGAATGGCGCGAGTATGTGACCCGGCAGGCGCGCTGGGTGGACTTCGACAATGACTACAAGACGCTCGACCCGACCTTCATGGAATCGGTCATCTGGGCGTTTAAGCAGTTGTGGGACAAGGGGTTGGCATACGAGGGCTACCGCGTGCTCCCGTACTGCTGGCGCGATGAAACACCGTTGTCCAACCATGAGCTGCGCATGGACGACGATGTGTATCAGAGTCGTCAGGACCCCGCCGTCACCGTTGGCTACCGCATCGCCGGCAACGAGGACACCCGGTGGGCGGGTCTTGACGGTGCCCGCCTGCTGATCTGGACCACCACGCCCTGGACCCTGCCATCGAACCTGGCCGTCGCGGTCAACCCCGCGGTGACTTACGTCGTCGTCAAGCCTGAGGGTTCAGAGGATCGTTACCTGTTGGCGCAGGCCAGGGTTGGCGCGTACGCCCGCGAGATCGGCGAAGAGCCCACGGTCCTGGACACCTACACGGGTGAGGATCTACTGGGCCTGCGTTACGTGCCCCCGTTCCCGTACTTTCAGCAGGACGCCTCGCCGAATGCCTTCACGGTACTGCCCGCCGATTACGTCACCACCGAGGACGGAACCGGCGTCGTGCACATGGCGCCCGCCTACGGTGAAGAGGACAAGAACGTCACCGACAAGGCCGGTATCACTCCGGTAACCCCTGTCGACTCCAAGGGGCGCTTCGATGCGACCGTGCCCGATTACGAGGGCCAGCAGGTCTTCGACGCCAACGCGCAGATCATCAAGGACCTCAAGAACGGCACCGGTTCTGCTGCCGCCAACGGTGCTGTCCTGCTGCGTCACGAGACGTATGACCACTCATACCCGCACTGCTGGCGCTGCCGAAACCCGTTGATCTACCGGGCGGTGTCCTCCTGGTTCATCAAGGTGACCGATTTCCGGGACCGGATGGTTGAGCTCAATGAGGAGATCACCTGGTATCCGGAGCACGTCAAGCACGGCCAATTCGGCAAATGGCTGGAAGGCGCGCGCGACTGGTCGGTATCACGAAACCGCTACTGGGGCAGCCCCATTCCGGTGTGGAAGTCGGACGACCCGGCCTACCCGCGCATCGATGTCTACGGCAGTCTGGACGAGCTGGAACGCGACTTCGGGGTTCGTCCGACGAACCTGCATCGGCCGTACATCGACGAGCTGACCCGGCAGAACCCGGACGATCCGACCGGCAAGTCCACCATGCGTCGCATCCCCGACATCTTCGATGTCTGGTTCGATTCGGGCTCAATGCCTTACGCACAGGTGCACTACCCGTTCGAGAACGCCGATTGGTTCGACGGAGTCGAATCCGCCGACCCTGACAAGCAGGTCGCCCGCCACTTCCCGGCCGACTTCATCGTGGAGTACATCGGGCAGACCCGCGGCTGGTTCTACGTGATGCACGTGCTGGCCACCGCGATCTTCGATCGGCCCGCGTTCAGAACCTGTGTGTCACACGGCATCGTGCTAGGCGATGACGGCCAGAAGATGAGTAAATCGCTGCGCAATTACCCGGACGTCAACGAGGTGTTCGACCGCGACGGCTCCGATGCGATGCGATGGTTCCTCATGGCCTCACCGATCTTGCGTGGCGGCAACCTGATCGTCACCGAACAGGGCATCCGTGAAGGCGTGCGGCAAGTCCTCCTGCCGCTGTGGAACGCATGGAGCTTCCTGCAGCTGTATGCGCCCAAGGCGGGCACCTGGCGCACCGATTCGACGCAGGTGCTGGACAGGTACATCCTGGCCAAGTTGGCACAGTTGCGCGATGACCTCACCAAGTCCATGGACGACTGCGACGTCTCGGTGGCGTGTGAGCAGCTGCGGCAATTCACCGATGCACTCACCAATTGGTATGTGAGGCGGTCACGTTCGAGGTTCTGGGAAGAGGACACGGATGCCATCGACACCCTGCACACCGTGCTGGAGACGACGTGCCGGCTGGCTGCGCCGCTGCTTCCGTTGACCACCGAGGTCATCTGGCGCGGACTGACGGGGGAGCGGTCGGTGCACCTGACCGACTGGGTCGCCGAGGGCGCGCTGCCCGCCGATCCCGATTTGGTGGCCGCCATGGACGAGGTGAGAAAGGTGGCCTCCACCGGGTCCTCTTTGCGCAAGGCCAAGAAACTGCGGGTGCGCTTGCCGCTGCGCAAGTTGACGGTGGCGGTGCCCGATCCGAAACGGTTGGAGCCCTACACTGCACTGATCGCCGATGAGCTCAACGTGAAATCCGTTGAACTGACCGATGATATTGCCGCCTACGGCAAGTTCGAATTGACCGTGAACGCGCGTGCCGCCGGTCCGCGACTGGGCAAGGACGTGCAGACGGTCATTCGTGCGGTGAAGTCCGGCGACTGGGAGCAGAACGCCGACGGCACCGTCACCGCCGCGGGCATCACCCTCCAGGAGGGCGAGTTCGACTCGAAACTGGTCGCAGCTGAACCGGATTCGACGGCGGCGCTACCTGAGGGCGGCGGGCTGGTCATCCTCGACGACACCGTCACTGAGGAACTCGAAGCCGAGGGTTGGGCACGTGATCTGATCCGCGAGCTTCAGGACCTACGCAAGTCGACGGGCCTTGAGGTGTCCGATCGGATCCAAGTAGTGCTCGACGTGCCCGCGGAGCGTCGCACGTGGGCCGAACGTCATCGTGAGCTGATCGCCGGCGAAATCCTGGCCACGACACTGGAAATCGGCGAAGCCACAGACCCCGCCACCGAAATCGGCGACGGGGTCCGGGTGTCCTTGACGAAGGCGGGTGGCTAGGCAGCCTTCACGGCGCGCCAGCGTTGATTGCCGCCCTCCGCGTGGTGCTCAATGTCGGTGAATCCCGCGGCCCGCAACCGATCCGGGAATGACGATGTCGGCATCGGGTTGTAGGTGTCGCCGATGTGCAGCAGCCGGAACATGGTCGAATGCACGCCGTCGCTGCCCGCGAAAATACCGCCCGGTGCCAGCACGCGATGCGCCTGCGCGAACAGGGCATCCTGCAGATCCGGTGTCGGCACGTGATGCAGCATGGTGAAGCAGACCACGGAGCTGAACCGGTTGTTGTCGAACCCTAGTTGGGTGCCGTCACCCTGGATGACCGTCGCCCTGTCGGCGTAGAGCCGCTGCAGGCGTGAAGCCATGGTCTCGTCGATCTCGACGGCCGTCAGCTGTGGGGTTCGGTCGGTGAGTACGCGCAGATTCGCGCCGTAACCGGGTCCGATCTCCAGAGCGTCTTCGCCGAGCTCAACTCCCTGTAACGCCCATGGGAGGAGCTGCTTCTCGGTCTTGCGCGCCCACAACTCTGAGCTACAGCACCAGCGATGCACCAGATTCATTGCCATGTCACCAGGCTAGGGACAAGGATTCAGGCTGGGTATCCGTATTTGGCCAAAGGTTGTCGCGGTTCGGACAAAACGGCCGCCGCACTAGCTCGGCGTGCGCGCGAGCATCGCGTTCAACAGCGCGGTGCTGTGCGCGCCCGGATACGAGTACTCGCATGTCTTGGCCTGCAGCACCACATTGCCCTTGAGCTGTGCGCCGAAGGTGCATTCCCAGCCGATATCGACGGTTTCCTTCTTCCGCCAGGTCAGCCGATCGGTGCCGCCGCCGGCGAGATCCTGGAATCGCCAGTGCTCGGGGGCGCCGCCGCCCGGGAAGGTCATCTCTACCGCACCGGGTGTCCGGTAGCACGCCGCAAGCGCCCCGCCCAGACCAGTGAATACCGCCTTAGCAGCGGCAGCGTCCGCAAAGATCCCAGCCGCCTGCTTGATGAAGTACCGCCCGTTCACCGGGACATCGCGCATCAGTGAGATGTGAAAGGCCTGCAGGGAGGCGGTCTCAAACACCGATGGCAAGCCGATATCCACCGCGTCATGGCAGGCAGCAACGTCGATGTTGAAGTCTTGGTACGGACTGTCGAATGGTGTCTCCAAAGTCAACGGCGCATTGAGCAATGTGGCTGTCTCGTCCGTGGACAGGAAGATCTTCGATATCGCTTCCGGTGATGTTGCCCCTGCTGGAGTCGCCAGCATGATTGCCATAACTACCGCCAACAGGGCAGCCCCCGCGTGTTTCATGTCTCCGATGTTAGCTGTCGGCCCGCGGCAATACGATGAGTGCCGTGTGTGCTGCCGGTCGATGGGTTCTGCACCTCGACATGGACGCCTTCTTCGCCTCCGTCGAGCAGCTGACCCGGCCAACCCTGCGTGGTCGTCCGGTGCTCGTCGGCGGCGCCGGCGGTCGCGGCGTGGTGGCCGGCGCGAGCTATGAGTCCCGGGTGTTCGGCGCCCGCTCGGCCATGCCCATGCATCAGGCCCGCCGCCTGGTCGGGCTTAGCGCTGTCGTCTTACCGCCGCGTGGCGCGGTCTACGGTGTCGCCAGCCGACGGGTCTTCGCCACCGTCCGCGAGATGATCCCGGTGCTTGAGCAGTTGTCGTTTGACGAGGCATTCGGTGAGCCTGCTGAATTAGTCGGGGCTGAGGCGGCCTCGGTCATCGAATACGTCGCCCAGCTGCGCGCGCGGGTGCTCGCCGAGACCGGGCTCACCGCATCCGTGGGGGCGGGCTCCGGGAAACAGATCGCCAAGATCGCTTCGGGACTGGCCAAACCGGACGGGGTGCGCATCATCGCGCCCGATGCGGAACGTGAGATGCTCGACGAACTCCCGGTGCGTAAACTGTGGGGGATAGGACCGGTGGCCGAAGAACGGCTGAATCGGCTGGGAATTAACACCATTGGTCAACTTGCGGCCTTACAGACCAGTGAGGTCGCCTCCGTGCTGGGGGCCACGATCGGGCCGGCCCTGCATCAGCTCGCGCGTGGCATCGATGAGCGGCCGGTGGCCGAACGTGCCGAAACCAAACAGATCAGCGCAGAATCCACCTTCGCCGACGACCTCACGACTATCGACCAACTTCGCGAGGCCATCGAACCGATTGGCGCGCACGCCCATCGACGGCTCGTCAAGCATGGCCGCGGCGTGCGCACCGTCACTGTGAAGCTGCGGCGCTCGGACATGAGCATCCTGACCAGATCGGCGACATTGCCCTATGCCACCACGGAGCGTGCCGTGCTGATGTCGGCCGCCCGGCGGCTGCTGCTCGACCCGATCGAGATCGGCCCCATTCGGCTTGTCGGCGTGGGGTTCTCCGGCTTTTCCGACGTTCAACAGACTTCGATGTTTCCCGATCTGGATCAGACAGAATCCGTCGCCCACTCCGACGAGGCTCCGGCCGCCGCCGAGCCTGCGCCCACCACCAACTGGCATGTCGGTGATGACGTCGCCTATCCCGACCTCGGCCACGGGTGGATCCAGGGCACTGGTCACGGCGTTATGACTGTCAGGTTTGAAACGCGAAGCAGCGGACCGGGAATCGCGCGCACCTTCGCCGTCGACGACCCGGGCATCACTCGCGCCGACCCGATAGCGAGCCTGGACTGGCCCGAGGAGTCAGCCGAGTCGCTCGACGACGGAGATGAGATCTGATCCGGTGGCCAACGCCGCCATCAGCAACACACGCGCCTGCGCGGAACGAAGTCTAGGCACCATGACAGCGCCGGCGTCTACCAACTTCTGTCCCGGCGCGTAGCCCGGCCTAAGTGCTCCATTGGGCACCCGGGTGGTCACGAGCACCCGAATACCAGCCTCGATGTGTCGCGAAACCGATTCAATGACAGCGTCATTGGTGTTGCCGGCCCCCATGGATTCCACCACTAGCCCGTGCGCCCCGGCCCGCACGTATGAGTCGAGCCCCACAGCATCGGCGCCCGGATACAGGCTCACGACGTCGACGCGCGGAAGCGCCGTGTGGGTCACCGTGCCGAGAAATGCCGAGGATGCCTCGCCGCTGTGCGTGAAGACGCCGCCACACACCTGTCCGATGGGCGCGACACCGGCGAAACCCGCCGCCGCCACGAGGTCCATCTTGCGGACCCCTGCCGCCGGGTAAACCTGCCCGGAGAAGCACACCACCACACCAAGGGCGCCGCCGCTGGCGGCCACAGTCAGCGCATCGCGCAGATTGCCGGGGCCATCGGAATCCGGACGATCCCCACTGCGTTGTGCCCCGGTGAGCACGACCGGCACCGGAACCGCACACGTCAGCGCGAGCCAGAGCGCCGTCTCTTCCATGGTGTCGGTGCCGTGCGCGATCACGATCCCGGTGGCGCCGTCCGCGACATGGCCACGGATCGATGCGGAGATCTGCTGCCAGCGCTGCGGTGTCATTTCCGAGCTGTCGACCGCCATCAGGTCGTCGACCACGACATCGCCGTTTCCGGATGCCGTAAGCAGGTCGCCCCCAGAGCTGGTGTGACGGGCGATGCCGTCAGCGCCCACCGCGGTCGCGATGGTTCCGCCGGTGGTGAGTAGCACGAGGGTCACGTCCGCGATCATCGCAGACGCGCTGCGCGAAGCGCCCCGCCGAGTAAGGGATGATGGGTGATGTGAGTGACGAGCCCGAGACCGCCCCGAAGCCCCAGCGGCGGATAAAACTGCTGCTCATCGTGGCAGCCGTGGTACTCGCGCTCGACATCGTCAGCAAGGTACTGGCCGTCAAGCTGCTGCAGCCCGGCAAACCCGTCCCCATCATCGGCGACACCGTCACCTGGACACTGGTGCGCAACTCAGGTGCCGCGTTCTCCTTCGCCACCGGCTACACCTGGGTCCTGACCCTCATCGCCATGTCGGTGGTAGTGGGCATCCTGATCATCGGTCGCAGGTTGGTCTCGACGTGGTGGGCACTTGGCTTGGGCATGATCCTCGGCGGCGCGCTGGGCAATCTGGTCGACAGGTTTTTTCGCGGCCCTGGACCGCTGCGCGGTCATGTGGTGGATTTCCTGTCGGTGGGATGGTGGCCGGTCTTCAACATCGCCGACCCCGCGGTAGTGGGTGGGGCGATCCTGCTGGTGGCGCTGTCGCTGTTCGGCTACGACTACGACAGCTCGGAGCGCCGGACGGCCGAGGACCAGGACAATCAGCAGAGCACGGAGTTCAGCCCAGAGTCCTCCGAGAGCGACGTAGAGGACACCGAGAGCGCCGACGCGCAGACTTCGCAGACCAAGCCGACATGACCTCACGTTCCCTGCCGGTGCCTGACGGCCTCGCCGGCCTGCGCGTAGATGCCGGGCTGGCCCGCCTGCTCGGATTGTCGCGCACTGCGGCGGCAACGCTGGCCGAGGACGGCGCCGTGCTCCTGGACGGAGTCGTCGTCGCGAAATCCGAGAAACTCACCGCGGGTACCTGGCTAGAAGTCACCCTCCCAGAACCCAAGGCGCCGCCGGAGAATCGAGTCGAGGCCATCGAGGGCATGAAGATCCTCTACGCCGATGACGACCTCGTCGCCGTCGACAAGCCGGCGGGCGTCGCGGCCCATGCCTCAGTGGGTTGGACCGGTCCCACCGTGCTCGGCGGGCTGGCTGCCGCGGGGTTCCGCATGACCACCTCCGGTGTGCCGGAACGCAAGGGCATCGTGCATCGTCTCGACGCCGGAACCTCCGGGGTGATGGTGGTAGCACTGTCCGAGAAGGCGTACACGGAACTCAAACGGGCCTTCAAGTACCGCCGCGTGGAAAAGCGTTATCACGCTCTTGTACAAGGACATCCGGACCCATCCAGCGGCACCATAGACGCGCCCATCGGTCGGCACCGCGGGCATGACTGGAAATTCGCCGTGGTCGAAGACGGACGTCATTCCATCACCCATTACGACACCCTTGAGGCGTTCGTGTCGGCCAGCCTGCTGGACATCCATCTGGAAACCGGCCGCACACACCAGATCCGGGTGCACTTCTCGGCGATCAAACATCCCTGCTGCGGCGACCTCACCTATGGGGCCGACCCGACCCTGGCAGCCAAGCTTGGGCTGGAACGTCAATGGCTGCACGCCAAATCGCTAGCCTTCGCCCATCCGGGAGATGGTCGTTGGATAGAAATCACCAGTGAGTACCCCGAGGATCTAGCGCACGCGCTCGACGTTCTGCGATGAGTGGGGCCGTTCCGGCTTCCGCGCAGAATCTGAAGTCCGGGTATCTGTTCGGCGCCGGCGCGTATCTGATGTGGGGGATGTTCCCGGCGTTCTTCCCGCTGCTGGAGCCGGCCAGCGCACTGGAGATCTTGGCGCATCGGATGGTGTGGACGCTGCTGCTGATGCTAGTCGTGGTCGCCATCTCCCGGCGGCTGCGAGACCTCATCACCATGGGCGCGCGAAACTGGGGCCTGCTCGTCTGCGCCTCGGTGCTGATCGCCCTCAACTGGGGTGTCTACATCTACGCCGTCAACTCCGGGCATGTGCTTGACGCCGCGCTCGGGTACTTCATCAATCCATTGGTCACGGTGCTGCTGGGTGTGCTGATTTTCCGTGAACCACTGAGCCGTTGGCAGCTATTGGCACTCGTGCTGGCGTTCACGGCGGTGGCAGTGCTCACCGTCAACTATGGGCGGCTCCCGGTGATCACGCTGATACTGGCAGTCTCGTTCGCCGGATACGGTGCCATTAAGAAGACGGTGACCGTTGACCCCCGCGTGAGCCTGACTGCCGAGGGGATTGTCGCGGCACCGTTCGCGATTGCCTTCCTGGCGTTCCTCGGGATCGCCGGTCAGCAGCACTTTTTCGGCTACACGCATGGTCACACCGCGCTGATGGTCGTCAGCGGTGTGGTGACGGCACTACCGCTACTGCTGTTTGGTATTGCCGCACAACGTATCCCGCTGGTTACGCTGGGGCTGCTGCAGTATCTGACGCCGACGCTGCAGATGCTGTGGGGTGTGCTGGTCAAGCATGAGGCGATGCCGCCGGAGCGGTGGGCGGGCTTCGCCTTGATCTGGGTGGCGCTGGCGATCTTTACGGTCGACACGGTCACGCGGGCCCGCCGGATGCAGCTCGCCGCGACCTGACACACCCCGAGGATCGTCGGGGCGGAACGCCACCACGGCGGGCTAGCGTCGGTGTGTGCGCATTGCGGTCATCGGAGGAGGGCTGGGCGGGCTCGCCGCGACGATCAGCCTGTCGCAGGTGGGTCATGATGTGACACTCTTCGAGCAGCGGGACAAGTTCACCGAGGTCGGTTGCGGAATCAGCGTGTGGCCCAACGCCATGCGTGTGCTCGATGCACTGGGGCTGGGCGCCGAGGTGCGTGCGCACGGAATCCACCACTGCAGCGGGGCGTTCCTTACCCACACCGGGCAGCGACTCTTCGATCCCGGCGCGCGCTACTTCGAAAACTTCGGTGACACGTGCGTGGTACATCGCAAGGAGCTGGTCGGAATCCTGGCCCAGGCCGTCGCATCCGAGAAGGTGGAGTTGGGGACCAAGGTGACCGGCGTCAGTCTCGACGGCGTCCTCGAAGTGGACGGTGAGCACCACGCCTTCGACCTCGTTATCGGCGCGGACGGGCTCAACAGCGTCACGCGAAATGCGCTATGGCCGGAAGCTAAACCGCCGCGGTACAACGGGTACTCGATCACGCGATTCGTCACCGTCCCACTCGGCGACAAGCAGCCGAGGTCACAGTTGGAGCGGTGGGGAGATAGGGCGCGCTTCGGCTATTTCCCGATGTCCGGTGGACGTGCCTACTGCTACGGGTTCCAGCCCACCGAGCCCGGCAATCCCGACTTGGGTCTGGATCCCTTCAGGCAATTCCCGGATCCCGTGTCGTTTTTGCTCGATTCGGTTGGCCCGGAAGGAGTTTTGCAGCATGACAGTCATGATCTGCCAAATCTGAGGACCTTCGCGAAGGGCAAGGTCGCACTATTGGGCGATGCGGCGCATGCGATGACGCCGAACATCGGCCAAGGAGCTTGTCAGGCATTGGAGGATGCCATCACGCTCGCGCGCGTGTGCCCGGACCTCCGGGCGTACGACGCATTGCGTCGTCGCCGGACACAGCGGATCGCCCGTGATTCACGCAGGCTCGGTGCACTGGGCCTGGTGTCCAGCCCGGTGCTCACCCCGCTGCGCAACCTCACGATGCGTGGCACGCGGGGCGTGTCGCTGCGGCAGATGGACTCAGTTCTGGAATGGATGCCCCCGCCGTTTCCCGGTCTTGTCGACGAGTTCCGGATTTGATTCACCAGGACACGACGCCGCGATACCGTGGGATTGATCGGCGCAGTGGGGTGCCGAACGATCGAGGGGGCTCGATGTTGCGTTACGCGATTACCGGAAGTGCGGTTCTGGCGGTGGCCTTGGGCGGGTGTGGTGCCTCGGAGAAGGCATCGAAAAGTCCGGAGGAGATGACGAGCGCGGCCACGAGCGTCGCGGCGGCCGCGAAGCGCGCCCTGCCCAACGAGGCAACGGATCGGGAGACGAGAAGCGCGGGTCCGGACTCGTTGGCGCCAAAGCCGAAGGCGGACATAACTGTTGATGGAAAGGCCGCGGAACTTACCGGGCCGGTGCAGTGCGGGGTCAGCGGGAATGAAATCACCATTTTGGTCGGAGGCATGGCACCGGGTGCAAGTTTTGCCGCCGCGCGGCTACTCGACGGGTCAGAGCTGAAGGTGACGGATGTGGTGCTGAATGACGCGGGAACCCTATTTCTCCTCGGTGGCGAGTTCGCCGGGAGTGGTACGGCGAGCAAGACCGCGGACGGTTACACCATCAAGGGGGAGGGGACGGGGGGAGACGGAGTCACGCCCAAACAGATGGCGATCACGATGGACGTCACCTGTCCAAAGGCGGGTGGCGGCGCGTACTGACCGGCTACCGTGGTGCTCACTGTGGCGCCGGCGCGGTGCCCGAAGGTCTGAGGGGGCTTCATGTTGCGTTCTGTTATAGCCGGAGCTGCGGTTCTTGCCATCGCCCTGACGGGTTGCGGTTCGGCCAAGGACACGTCGAGCGCTGCGCAGGTCACCAGTGCGGCTACCAGCGCCGTCGCCGCGGCCACGAACGTGCCGGGCTATACGCTGAGGCGGGCCCCCAACGCGATTGGTGGTTCCCCCGACTCGATTGCGCCGGAGGGCAAGGCCAAGATCACGGTCGACGGCGAGGTTTCCAAACTCACCGGCCCGGTGTCCTGCCCGGCCCTTGAGACTGAGTTCTACCTAGCAATCGGTAGCGACCCGAAGGTTGCGTATGTCGCTGTTCAGCTGACCAAGGGATCGTCACCGAAAGCGAAATCGGTGGGGATAATTTCTCGCAACATCATCGTCAGCGTGGCCGACGGAAGTGGCGTGAAAGTCGTCAAGACGGGCGATAACTACGTCGTGACCGGTGAGGGCCAGCGCGTCGACATTGAGAAGATGGATACCGTCACCGACGTGCCCTTCACCATCGACGCCACCTGCCCCGCGGAATAGGCCTGCCAGATATGTGGCGTTACGTGGTCACCGGAGCCATGGTGCTGGGCACTGCGCTGTCGGGATGCAGTTCGGCCAAAGACTCGCAGACCGCTGATGTCGTCAGGAGTACCACGTCACACGTGGCAGCGACCGCCAATAACGCGCCTAGAGCTCAGGTCGGTTTGCCACCGAATGCATTAATGGGTTCAGGTGGGAGCGCCAAGATTACGTTGGGCGGCCAGGTTTCGAGTCTCACAGGCCCCGTTGAATGCCGGTTCAGGGGTGGCTCGTCCTCGAATTTCGCGATTGAGGTCGGCGGTGGCGGCGGTGGTCATATCGGCTCGTATTTGAATAAGCCCTTGGCGCCGCAGGTGGAATATGTGAACATCCGCAACGTCGATGGGCTGACGCTCCTTGCCAAAGGAGATGGCTCAAACGGGAATGTCACGGTGACGAAGAAGCAGGGCGGTTACGTGCTGGCGGGTTCGGGAACTGCGCTAAGAGATAGCGGGATGGAATACGACTTCGAATTCACGGTGGATGTCACCTGCCCGGAAGGGTGGGACCGGTCCCGATAGTTGCTGACGGGGCTTTTGTGACCCGTGTGAACCGGGTAGCTGGATGAGCTGGGCGACACACCCCCGACACGCCCGGGGCTGTCGGACCGTGCCCATAAACTGACCTCTCTAACGATTGACGACCGTCATGGTCGGTACGAAAGGCACGTGTGAGCTCCTCGAATTCTTCGTTCGTGCACCTGCACAACCACACCGAGTACTCGATGCTCGACGGTGCGGCGAAGATCAAGCCGATGCTTGCCGAGGTTGAGCGCCTGGGCATGACCGCCGTGGGCATGACCGACCACGGGAACATGTACGGCGCCAGCGAGTTCTACAACGTCGCCACCGATATCGGCGTCACCCCGATCATCGGTATCGAGGCCTACATCGCCCCGGCGTCGCGGTTCGACACCAAGCGCGTGTTCTGGGGCGATCCCGGCCAGAAGTCCGACGACGTGTCGGGCTCGGGCTCCTATACCCACATGACGATGGTCGCCGAGAACGCGACGGGGCTGCGAAATCTGTTCAAGCTGTCCTCGCTGGCCTCCTTCGAGGGCCAGCTGGGCAAGTGGGCCCGGATGGATGCCGAGCTCATCGCCGAGCACTCCAGCGGCATCATCGCCACCACCGGTTGCCCTTCCGGCGAGGTACAGACCAGGCTGCGCCTCGGACAGGAGGATGAGGCTGTTGCCGCCGCCGCCAGGTGGCAGGAGATCTTCGGCAGGGAGAACTTCTTCCTGGAGCTGATGGACCACGGGCTGTCCATCGAGCGGCGAGTTCGGGAGGGTCTGCTCGAGGTGGGCAAGAAGCTGGGCATCCCGCCGCTGGCCACCAACGACTGTCACTACGTCACCAAGGACCATGCCCACAACCACGAGGCGTTGCTGTGCGTGCAGACCGGCAAGACCATGTCCGATCCCACCCGGTTCAAGTTCGATGGTGACGGGTACTACCTCAAGCCCGCCTCCGAGATGCGCGACCTGTGGGACGACTCGGTTCCCGGCGCCTGCGACAACACGCTGCTGATCGCTGAGCGCATCCAGCCCTACACCGACGTCTGGAGCTTTAAGGACCGGATGCCGGTTTTCCCCGTGCCCGAGGGGGAGGACCAAGACTCCTGGCTGCGTAAGGAAGTCGATCGCGGTCTGGAGCGACGTTTCCACGGCATCGCCGGCGGAGTGCCCGAGGAGTACTTCACCCGCGCTCACTTCGAGCTCGACGTCATCAAGCAAAAGGGTTTCCCTGCATACTTTCTCGTCGTCGGCGACCTTGTCGCGCATGCCAAGGAGGTTGGCATCCGTGTTGGCCCGGGCCGTGGTTCTGCCGCGGGTTCGCTCGTCGCATACTCGCTCGGAATCACCAACATCGACCCGATCCCGCATGGACTGCTCTTCGAGCGCTTCCTCAACCCGGAACGCCCGTCGGCGCCCGATATCGATATCGACTTTGACGACCGCCGCCGCGGTGAGATGGTCCGCTATGCCACCGATAAATGGGGCAGCGACAAGGTTGCACAGGTCATCACCTTCGGCACCATCAAGACTAAGGCGGCCCTGAAGGATTCGGCGCGAATCCACTACGGCCAGCCCGGTTTCGCGATCGCCGACCGCATCACCAAGGCGCTGCCCCCGCCCATCATGGCCAAGGACATCCCGGTGTGGGGTATCACTGATCCGGAACATGAGCGGTACAAGGAAGCCGCCGAGGTACGCACCCTGATCGACACCGATCCGGATGTGCGCACCATCTTCCAGACCGCGCGCGGCCTGGAAGGGTTGATCCGCAACGCAGGCGTACATGCCTGTGCGGTCATCATGAGTTCGGAGCCGCTCACCGAGGCGATCCCGCTGTGGCGCAGGGCGCAGGACGGCGCCATCATCACCGGCTGGGACTACCCGTCGTGTGAGGCCATCGGTCTGTTGAAGATGGACTTCCTGGGCCTGCGCAACCTCACCGTCATCGGCGACGCGCTGGACAACATCAAGGCCAACCGCGGCGTCGACCTGGACCTGGACCATCTGCCGCTAGAGGACGCGGCGACATACGAATTGCTTTCCCGCGGTGACACTCTCGGCGTATTCCAGCTCGACGGCGGACCCATGCGTGACCTGCTGCGCCGTATGCAACCTACCGGGTTCAACGACATCGTGGCGGTGCTGGCGCTGTATCGCCCCGGCCCGATGGGCATGAACGCGCACAACGATTACGCCGACCGCAAGAACGGTCGCCAGCCGATCAAGCCGATCCATCCTGAACTAGAGGAGCCGCTCAAGGAGATCCTGTCCGAGACCTACGGCCTGATCGTCTACCAAGAGCAGATCATGTTCATCGCCCAGAAGGTCGCCTCGTACTCGATGGGTAAGGCCGATGCGCTCCGAAAGGCCATGGGTAAGAAGAAACTTGAAGTGCTGGAGGCCGAGTACAAGGGCTTCTACGAGGGCATGACCAACAACGGCTTCTCGGAAAAGGCCGTGAAGGCGTTGTGGGACACCATTCTTCCGTTCGCCGGGTACGCGTTCAACAAGTCGCACGCCGCCGGGTACGGCCTGGTGTCCTTCTGGACCGCGTACCTCAAGGCCAACTACCCGGGCGAGTACATGGCCGGCCTGCTCACCTCGGTGGGTGATGACAAGGACAAAGCGGCGATCTACCTCGCCGATTGTCGCAGGCTGGGGATCACGGTGCTGCCGCCGGATGTCAACGAGTCGGTGCACAACTTCGCCTCGGTGGGGGAGGACATCCGCTACGGGCTTGGCGGTGTGCGCAACGTCGGCGCCAATGTGGTGCAGTCGCTGATCGCGACGCGGGAATCCAAAGGCAACTTCACCGATTTCTCTGATTATCTGCACAAGATCGACATCGCGGCCTGCAACAAGAAGGTCACGGAATCGCTGGTGAAGGCGGGAGCCTTTGATTCCCTGGGGCATTCGCGCAAGGGGCTGTTCCTGGTGCAGTCCGATGCCGTCGACTCGGTCCTCGGCACCAAGAAGGCCGAAGCGATGGGGCAGTTCGACCTGTTTGGGGGTGCTGGCGACGACGACACCGATGCCTCTTCTGTCTTCGCTATCAAGGTCCCCGACGACGAGTGGGAAGAGAAGCACAAGCTGGCTCTGGAGCGAGAGATGCTGGGGCTGTACGTGTCCGGGCATCCGCTCAACGGGGTAGCGCACCTGCTGGGCCGTCAGACCGACACCCAGATCCCCACGATCCTCGAAGGTGATATCGCCAACGACACCCAGGTGCGGGTGGGTGGCATCCTGGCCTCGGTGAACCGTCGCGTGAATAAGAACGGAATGCCCTGGGCGTCTGCGCAGTTGGAAGATCTCACCGGTGGTATCGAGGTGCTCTTCTTCCCGCAGTCTTACTCGGTGTACGGCGCGGAGATCGCCGATGACGCGGTGGTGCTGGTCAGCGCGAAGGTGGCGATTCGGGATGACCGTATCTCCCTGATCGCTAATGATCTTGTGGTGCCAGACTTTTCGCAGGCCGCCGATGACCGTCCGGTCGCGGTGACCATGCCGACGCGGCAGTGCACCATCGACAAGGTCACCGCGCTCAAGCAGGTGCTGGCACGCCATCCCGGCACCAACCAGGTTCATTTGCGCTTGATCAGTGGCGAGCGCGTCACCACCCTGGAACTGGATCAGACGCTGAGAGTGACGCCGTCATCGGCGTTGATGGGTGATCTCAAGGCGCTGCTCGGGCCGGGCTGCCTGGGCGGCTGACCTAGCGCCGGGCGCCCGTCCACGGCTGCTCATTGCGTTCGCGCCGCTCGGCTTCGTCGGAACGGTCCTTGGCCCACTGTTGCTCGAACGTCAACCCCGGGCGCACGCTGGGGATGCGATTCATTGCTCCGCTGAGCCAGCGGGGCGGCACGTCCGGTTCCCATTGCGGCAATGCGGTGCTGAGCGAATACATGGTCTTGAGAACGACGAAGACCCCGAATAGTGCGGAGGGCGCATCGGTTGCGGCGACCGCGAACATGCCGAAGATCAGGGTGAGGTGTACGACGGCCACCCGTAAGAAGCCGCGACTGGCCATCACCTCGAGCTGCCAGAACGACCAGCTGCGCAGTCCGCGTAGATCAACCAGGAAGTCGACGGCCAGCACCACGAACACCTGTATGCATCCGATTCCCACACTGCGCCAGTCGATTCCGATCAATGCTCCTTGGCCGTTGTGATGGAGTAGAAACAGGATCATTCCGAGGAAGAATCCGTGCGCGGCCGAAAAGACGAGGGTCGAGAAAAGGAACCCCCCAACGAACGATGTTTGAGTGGAGGGGCCCGGACCGGGTCCCTGGTACTTGAAGTGTCCACGGCGCGGATTCCACCGTTTGTGCAGCACGGCCCGCTGCGCGATGAACAGGGATGCCACTACGGTCTCGAACCAATAGACCAAAAGTGTGGTGCCGGCCGTCCATCCTCCGACGAACCAGCCGGTCAGCGGAATGGCATTGACGGCGATCATCGCCACCAGATGAAGGATCCGATTCACTGCTAGCTCAGAATGTTGACGGCGCGGGCAAGCACCAGCGCGACGGTGGAGAGGGCCACCATTGATTGCAGCGTCATCAGCATCTTCGCCCACCGCGACATCGGCATGGTGTCGGTCGGGGAGAACGCCACCACGTTGGTAAAACTCACGTACAGATAGTCGGGGAACTTCGGGCGCCAGTTCGGAGGTGCGAGTTCAGGATTGGCCATCTGCGGAAACATGAAGTCGGGGTGTGGCCGCTCGGTGGTGTGGCGCGCGAAGGGCCCACCGCGGTCGAACTCCCAGTACCACATGCCGAAGACGATCACGTTGGTAATGAAGATCGCCAATCCGCTGCCGAGAAGTACCCGTGGGTTGTCGCCCATTTGGCCAGACACGATTCGGTAATCCAGCAATGCCGCCGAGGTGGTGTTGTCCACGGTGATCGCGGCGATCAGGAGATAAGTGGCCCATCGTCCGAGGGTGGTCGAGCGAGTGAGCCTGATCGGATTGAGGACCACCAGCACAATCAACAGCGCGGACTCAAGGACGGGCAGTGGCCACCGCGGTGTCAGATTGAACTGTGCGGGGATGGCCAGCTGGAGGCCAATAGCGGCGATGAGTGCGAGGAGAACCGGTATCCGGCTCTCGGGCGCTCCCGGACGCAGCCATGACGGAAGATGCTTCTCGGCCGCCAGGACATCCTCGGTCATCTCATGAGCAAGTCGCTCCACGCGGTGACCGCTGTGTGATCCGTCAGAAGACATGGGGATTTATTACACCCCGGGGTGGGGTTTCGCTCAGTGAATGAGCGAGCCTGTGAGCCAGACGAAGCTGGCCACGGCGGCAGCCGCGAGCACGGCCGTTGACATCGAGGCCACCAGCAGCAGCGCAATCACAAACACCGCCGCACCGGCACCCAACGCGGAGAGCTTGTAGACGGGCCACGCCGCCCCGGCGACGTCCACCGACCGCACCTCATGTGCCGCGCGCTCGAAGGTCGTCATAAAAGCAGGATAGGCCTTACAGGGAAGTTCGGTCAACCGAACACTCAGATCGCGGGCAACAGAACAAGCCTCTTGGTACTTTTGGTGCAGGAGGGGAGCCTGTTGCGACGAGTTCTGAACATTTGCCTGGTCCTAGCGCTGTTGGTGTCCTGTGGACACCGCGACACGCAGACCTCGACGACGCCAGTCCCGTCGGGGCCGCCGACGTTCGCATACGTCACGGACAAGGAGCTGGTGTTAGAGCGCGCCGGAGGCGCCGTCGCTCGCGCGCCGATTCAGATCAGGGACTGGTGGTCTAGTCCACCGTCAGCGCCCGCATTGACGAGCGATGCCCGGTTTGTCTACACCCAGGCGGGCGAGAACCTGGCGGCGATCGATATCCAGTCCGGAGCTACCCGTGCCGTGCGGTGCGGCTGCGCTTTGGTTCGGCCGGGCTTCGGTAGCAACGTGACCTGGTTTGACGAGCCAAACCGGATCATGGCGCTGGATCTCGCAGACCCCGACGCCCAACCCGCGGTGCAGCGGCAGGTGGACCTGCCCGTCCTTGAGGCCGGGGAGTGGGGAACGGACACCGCAGTGATCGGGGTACGCGGACCTCAAATCTTGCTGAAGCGCCCAACGCAGCGCATCCCACAGACGTCGCATCCGATACTGACTGGCTACTCCATTCTCGCAGTGGAAGGCGACGGACCGGCGCGCCAGGTGGCCTCCGCCACGCTGTTCCCGGGCCAGATGCCAACACCGAGCCCGGACGGAAACAAGCTCGCCTTCCAAAGCTTCGTGAAGTTCGGCCGGTTCGACTTCGATTCGGAGGTCGACGTCACGGTCATCGACCTGGACACCGGCCGTATCGACAAATCGGGACCGCCGCAACCAGCGCCCGACGCAGACCACACCATTGCGGCGTCCATTCGCACTCTGTGGTGGGACACCCACGGCACGCTGACGATCGCGTTCCGGATTCGTGAATACCCCAAGCAGTCATCGACCGTTCCGTTCCGCGACCGCTCAATGGATATCTGGCAGCGCCAGCACGACGGCACATGGCACGACCTCGATTCGGGACCGGCGATTTATGTCGCACCATTGGATCCCGATATGAGCCTGGTGCTCGAGCCCGTCGAGAAATACACCTGGGGCAGCCTGTATCTGATCTTCCACAAGACACGAGCGCAGATCGCCTCACCGGTGTTCGGCGTAATCGGGGTGAATCCCAGGTAGGCGGAGCGATACAGTTGTCGGCATGCCATTAACCGGTGAATACGAACCCAGCGGAGTCGATTGGTCCCAGAAGCAGGTGGCCACGATTATCGAGAGTGGGACCACCGACGGCACCACCATCGCGGACATGCCGGTCATCCTGTTGACCTCGCTGGGTGCCAAGTCCGGCAAGCTGCGCAAGATCGCCCTGATGCGAGTCGAGCACGACGGCGAGTACGCCATCGTGGCCTCGCTCGGCGGCGCGCCCAAGCACCCCGTCTGGTACTACAACGTGAAGGAAAACCCGCTCGTCGAGCTGCAGGACGGCAGTGTCACCAAGGATTACCAAGCGCGTGAGGTGGTTGGCGACGAGAAGACGCAGTGGTGGGATCGCGCCGTCGAGGCCTACCCGCCGTATGCGGAATACCAGACCAAGACCGACCGTCAGATCCCGGTTTTCGTACTGACGCCTGTCTCTTGAGTACCGGCCAGACGGTGGTGACCGCCGCCGATATCGACGCCGCGGCCAAGCGCATCGATGAGGTAATCCATCCGACCCCTGTGCAGCATGCCGACCGGCTCTCGGCGCTCACCGGTGCCAATGTGTACCTCAAACGCGAAGACCTGCAATCGGTTCGGTCGTACAAGCTGCGCGGAGCCTTCAATCTGCTGATGCAACTCAGCGACGAGGAAAAGGCCGCCGGCGTGGTGTGCTCCAGCGCCGGCAACCACGCACAGGGTTTCGCGCTGGCCTGCAAGTCGATGGGTGTGCACGGCCGGGTCTACATTCCCAGTAAGACGCCGAAGCAGAAGCGGCAACGAATCACCTACCACGGCAATGGATTTGTGGAGCTGATCGCTGTGGGCCACGGATACGATGAAGCAGCCGAGGCTGCGATCAATGATGTCGAACGCACCGGTGCCACGTTGGTCCCACCGTTTGATGACGTGCGGACCATCGCGGGGCAGGGCACCATCGCCGCCGAGATCCTGGATCAACTCGACACGGTGCCGGACGTAGTGGTGGTACCCGTCGGAGGCGGTGGATGTGCCGCCGGGATCACCACATACCTGCAAGAGCGTGCGCCATCGGTGCGGATCGTCGGCGTGGAACCTGCGGGGGCCGCATGCATGGCCGCGGCACTGAAGGCCGGAAAGCCGGTGCCACTGGACCATGTCGACCATTTCGTGGACGGCGCATCCGTGCGGGTTGCCGGGACATTGACCCACCAGGTGCTGGCGGCCGCGGGAGATGCCGTCAGCATGATGACGGTCTCCGAGGGCGCCGTATGCACCACGATGCTGGAGCTGTACCAGAACGAGGGCATCATCGCCGAGCCCGCTGGTGCGCTGTCGGTCGCCGCGCTGTCGCAGATGCAGATCGAACCGGGATCGACCGTGGTGTGTCTGATTTCCGGTGGTAATAACGATGTTTCGCGATACGGCGAGATCCTGGAACGCTCGCTGGTGCATCTCGGGCTCAAGCACTATTTCCTGGTGGACTTCCCGCAGGAACCCGGCGCGCTGCGCCGATTCCTCGGCGACATCCTGGGGCCGAACGACGACATCACGCTGTTTGAGTACGTCAAGCGGAACAACCGTGAGATGGGTGCCGCGCTGGTGGGCATCGAGCTCAGCTACGCCGACGACCTGGACGGTTTGGTGGAGCGAATGAACGATTCCGACCTGGATATCGAACGGCTGGAACCGGATTCGGCGGCCTTCCGGTACCTGACGTAGATCGCGCGGCGTGCCGCCAACCACCGATAACGTGCCGAGAGTGCGGTTTACGGTGAGAAATCGCTAAAAACCACCGAAATCCGCACGCTCGGCGTCAGGAAACCGGACTACTAACCGCTCTTGCGCAGTACGACGAGCGCTCGGTCCTGCACCCGCACGCTCTTGCCTGCATCGACAATCGCCGAGCAACTGCCGGTCGGCTCGGCGGTGTCGAGCACCGCGGTCCACTGGGTCGCGTAGTCACCATCGGGTGTCACGAAGTCCAGCGGTTCGTCATAGGCGTTGAAACACAATAGGAACGAGTCGCCGGACACGCGCTCACCGCGCGCATTGGGCTCGGGGATCGCATCGCCGTTGAGGAAGACTGCCAGGCTTTTGCCGAACCCGCTGTCCCAGTCCGCGGTGGTCATCTCTTCTCCGGCGGGTGTCAGCCAGGCAATGTCGCGGACCTCCTCGCCCTCGCGGATCGGACGTCCTGCGAAGAACCGGCGGCGCCGAAACACTGGGTGCTTCTTGCGCAGTGCGATCACGGTTCTTGCGAACTGCAGCAGGTCTGTGTTGGTCTGGGCGTGTTCCCAGTCCATCCAGGACAGCGGTGAATCCTGGCAGTAGACGTTGTTGTTGCCCAGCTGGGTCCGACCGATCTCGTCGCCGTGCGACAGCATGGGCGTGCCCTGGCTCAACACCAGGGTCGCCAGAATGTTGCGAGTTTGACGTGCCCGCAGCGCAAGAATCTCCGGGTCCTCGGTGGGACCTTCCACTCCGCAGTTCCAGGAGCGGTTGTAGCTCTCGCCGTCCTGGTTGTTCTCGCCGTTGGCCTCGTTGTGCTTTTCGTCGTACGAGACCAGGTCTCGCAGGGTGAAGCCGTCGTGTGCGGTGACGAAGTTGATGCTCGCACTGGGTCGACGTCCGGTGGCCTCGTACAGGTCGGAGGAGCCGGTGAGCCGGGATGCGAACTCCCCGAGTGTGGCGGGCTGCCCGCGCCAGTAGTCGCGGACGGTGTCGCGGTACTTGCCGTTCCACTCGGTCCAGAGCCCGGGGAAGTTGCCGACCTGGTACCCGCCCTCGCCGATATCCCAAGGCTCGGCGATCAGCTTGACCTGGCTGACGATCGGATCCTGCTGCACCAGGTCGAAGAACGCCGAGAGTCGATCGACATCGTGTAGTTCACGGGCCAGGGTGGAGGCCAAGTCGAAGCGGAACCCGTCCACATGCATTTCGGTGACCCAGTAGCGCAGCGAGTCCATGATGAGCTGCAGCGTGTGCGGGTTACGGGCGTTGAGACTGTTCCCGGTGCCGGTGTAGTCGGTGTATCGGGCGAGGTTCTCGTCGTTGAGCTTGTAGTAGGCGCGGTTGTCGATACCGCGGAAGCCCAGCGTCGGACCAAGGTGATCGCCTTCGGCGGTGTGGTTGTAGACGACGTCCAGGATGACCTCGATGCCCGCCTCGTGCAGGGCGCGCACCATCGCCTTGAACTCGGCGACGGCGCCGCCGGCATGCGGTGAGGATGCGTACCCGGCATGTGGAGCCAGGTATCCGAAAGTGTTGTACCCCCAATAATTTCGCAGTCCGAGACCCACCAGTCGGATGTCGTGGAAGAACTGGTGCACGGGCATCAGTTCGATGGCGGTGACGCCCAGCGAATGAAGATGGTCGATCACCACCGGATGCGCCAAGCCGGCATAGGTGCCCCGGAGCTCCTCGGGAACGCCGGGATGTGTCTGCGTCATGCCCTTGACGTGGGCCTCGTAGATCACCGTTTCGTGATACGGGGTGCGTGGCTGGCGATCCGAGCCCCAGTCGAAGTACGGGTTGATGACGACGGTGGTCATGGTGTGTCCCAGAGAGTTTCGAGCGACGAGCAACTCGGTGTCTAGCGGATCGATCTGGTAGGAGAGCAGCGGCGGGGCATCGCCGGATCCATAGTCGAAGTCGCCGTGGAAGGCCTTGCCGTATGGGTCGAGGAGCACCTTGCTCGGGTCGCAGCGGTGCCCATTCTCTGGATCCCACGGGCCGTGGACCCGGAATCCGTAGCGTTGGCCAGGGGAGATGGTCGGCAGGTAGCAGTGCCAGACGTAACCGTCGACCTCGTCGAGTGGCACCCGGGTTTCGGTACCGTCCTTGGCGATTAGGCACAGCTCGACGGCGGTGGCGACTTCGGAGAACAACGAGAAGTTGGTGCCCGCTCCGTCATAGGTTGCACCGAGCGGATAAGGGCTTCCCGGCCATACCTGAAGTGGTGGCAGGGTCATGCATAGACCCTATCGGTCAATCGCCGCGATCGCGCGCATCACTGGCCCGGGGGAACGGGACGCCACCATCCGGTGGCCACGGCGATCTGCCGCCCCAGCTCCTTGGTCATGGTGCGCATGTATGTCGCCGAGATGTGGTGAGAATCGTGATACACCAATACATTTCCTTCGACCGCGCGGCACTTGTCGGGCCGGCACACCGCGCGGGTCATATCGAGGATCTTCAGCAACGGGAACTGGTTTGCGATGGCCAGCGTGGGATTCACGTCATCGAGCGCGCGGTTGCGATCCATGGCGCACGAATCGGAGTTTCCGCCCGCGGAGATGCAATCGGCCGCGGTGTAGGTGGTGCCGTCCTTGTCGATGAGCCAGGGGGTGTCGCGCATCCCCAGCACGGGGATCCCTGCCTCGTCGAAGGCGGTCCAGATTCCCAGATAGCTGTCCGGCATCACATCACCGTTACCGAAGGCCGAGCGCGGACGGGTGGTCGTGGTGAAGACGTAGTCGGGGTGTTCTGTGATGATCCGCGACATGACCTCATCGACCCACTTCTTGCAGTCCGGGTAGGGGTCGTTGGACCCGGCAATGCGGGGGACCTCTTCGGTGCTGAGCGGGCAGCCCATCTTCAAATAGGTGGTGATCTTGAAGTTGTGCTGACGCCCCAGTACGTCTAGCGCAGTGATCCAATGTTCGGCATGTGACCCACCGGCCAGGGCGATGGTGCGCTTGGCATGCGGATTGCCGTACGTACAGCTGATCACCGCGCGGTTCCGGAAATCGCTGATGCAGTCCTGTTCGGTGGTGATCGGCAGATCGTCGGAGGCTTCCAGGGTCGTGGGCCGCATCGGCAGGTCTGGTACCCGGTCGCCGTACAGCAGTGCTCCGGCACCCGGGTAGTCGCGCGGGCGCAGACCGGACAATTCCTTACCGTTGGAGCGCTGCACGGTGACGTGTTCAAGCCAGGTGAACGAGGTGGCGGTCAACGCGACCGCCATCAAGACGATTGCCGTACCCAGTGCCAGCGTGGGGCGCCGCAGCCTGACCCACATGGTGGCGGACTTGGGCGAGACCCTCGGATAGCGCAGGGGAGTCTCGACGTATTTGTTCGTCAGGTATGCCAGCGCCAGCGACACTCCGAGAATGGCGGCGCCCTCCCATAGCGTGACCTTGGGCTGGCCGCTGAAGACGAGCCAATACACCAACAGCGGCCAGTGCCACAGGTACAGCGAGTAGGCCAACGCCCCCAGCTCGACCGGCGGCCGGGTGGCGAGGAACCGATTGACCACCGGCGGGGCAGTGTCCGCGGGCAGGTGCGCGGCCGACAGGATGAGGATCAGCGTGGCCAGGACGGGCACCAGTGCCAGTGGGCCCGGGAACTCGCGCACCCCGTTGATGAGCGCGCCGCAGGACAGAATGGCCGCGAGGGCCACGATGCTGAGCACCTGACGGAGCCACATCGGCCACCGGGTGCGCGCCACGAACGCCCCCACCAGCACGCCCAGCAACAGCTCCCAGGCCCGCGCGAAGGTGTCGTAGTACGCGATGGACTGGAAGTCGAGATGGGCGTAGATCGCGTACACAAAGGAAGCGATGGTCAGGCCGGTAATCACGGTAATCAGCACGGGGCGCATGTACCGACCGAGCGGTTTGCGCAGAATGACGGCCAGCAGATAGACCAGCGCTAAGAAGCCGACGTAGAACTGTCCCTGCACCGACATCGACCACAGATGCTGCAGTGGGCTCACCGACTCGCTGGCGGCCAGGTAGTCGGCGGCGGTGTTGGCCAACTCCCAGTTCTGGTAGTAGCCCAGGCTGGCCAGGCTCTGTTCGGCGAATGTCTCCCACCTGGTTTCTGGCTGCACCAGAACGGTGAACACCGCACAGGCTGCCAACACCAGGATCAGCGCGGGGAGTAGGCGCCGGACCAGTCGTTTCAATACCGGCAGCGGATTGAGCGATGTTCCCTGTGTGGTCGCTGTGCGAAGTAGCTTGCTGCCGTAGAAAAAGCCCGAGAGGGTTAAGAAAACGTCAACTCCGCCTGATACGCGGCCGAACCACACATGAAATACCGCGACGAGAAAGATTGCCACCCCGCGCAGGCCATCAAGATCGTAGCGATGAAACCCCTTGTCGGTCTTTGGTTTTGGGGTGGCGTCCATCGCCGCGGCGGAAGGCACCTCGGGCTCGGTCACGGGTTTGGTTGCTGAGACGAAGAACATTTTCGCCCCCAATGTACCCATGGTTGCCGAGAGTCTTGTCAGTTGCGCGCCGACGGCGTGTACAGATGAGGCGAATCGCCATGCGTTGGGCGCCTATGACAGGCTCGATGACCGTGCCGAGATTGACGCCGGAAGAGGTCGGAGCCGTCGATGCCGCCCACGTGTGGCACCCGTACAGCAGGATCGGTGATCCTGACACGGCCCAGCGGCCGCTGGTGGTGACCGGCGCTAGCGGGCCCAACATCACCGTGGTGCGCGACGGCAAACCTGTAGAAGTGATCGACGGGATGAGTTCGTGGTGGGCCTGTATCCACGGCCACGGTCACCCCGTGTTGGACCGTGCCGTTACCGAACAGGTGGCGTCGATGAGCCATGTCATGTTCGGAGGACTCACCCACGAGCCCGCGGCTCGGCTGGCCCAACTGCTGGTGGAGCTGACGCCGCCGGGCCTGGAAACGGTGTTTTTCAGCGACTCCGGATCGGTGTCGGTTGAGGTGGCGATCAAGATGGCGCTGCAGTACTGGCGCAGCCTGGGGCTGCACGCCAAACATCGCCTGATGACCTGGCGTGGGGGTTACCACGGCGACACCTTCACCCCGATGAGCGTGTGCGACCCGGACGGTGGCATGCACTCGTTGTGGACAGACGTCTTAGCCGAACAGATTTTCGCCGAGCGGGTTCCGTCCACTGGGTACGACGACGAGTACATGCTTCGCTTCGAAGCGGAGTTGTCAGAGCACGCCGGCGAGCTCGCGGCCGTCATCGTCGAGCCGATAGTGCAAGGCGCCGGCGGTATGCGGTTCCACGACCCGCGCTATCTGGCCGAGCTGCGGGCCATCTGCGACAGGCACGGCGTGCTGCTGATCTTCGACGAGATCGCGACGGGGTTCGGGCGCACCGGTGAGCTGTTCGCCGCCGATCATGCCGGGGTCAGCCCCGACATCATGTGTGTCGGGAAGGCGATGACCGGCGGCTATCTGACGTTGGCTGCCACGTTGTGCACCGCGAAGGTCGCGCGCACCATCAGCGAGGGCCCCGCGGGCGCCCTCATGCACGGCCCGACCTTTATGGCCAACCCGCTCGCGTGCGCGGTGGCCATCGCATCGATTGAACTGCTGATGTCCGGGGACTGGAAGTCGCGGGTGGCCGAGATCTCGGCGGCACTGCGCGACGGTTTGGCACCCGCCGCCGATCTGGAAGGCGTCGCCGATGTGCGGGTCTGTGGAGCGATCGGCGTCATCGACATGGAGCATCCGTTGGGCACGCGCGGCATGCGGACGGCCACGGATGCGGCGCTCGATGCCGGGGTGTGGCTGCGTCCGTTCCGGACCCTGATCTACACGATGCCGCCCTACATCTGCGGCGATGACGAAATACGCCGGATCGCCGACGCGATGGTGCGCGCGGTGACGGCCGTTGGGCACATGCGCTAACCTGAACACCGTTCAGGAGAGGAGGCGCAGGTGAGTGCAGTATCACCGCTTGCCTGGTTAGGCGAGGTCGAGCGCCAGCGCGAAGCCGCCGGATTGCGTCGACGGCTCCGCACTCGCAGCGCTGCCGAACCCGAAATCGACCTGGCGTCCAACGATTATCTGGGCCTGGCATGCCACCCGCAGGTCATCGACGCCGGCGTCGATGCGTTGCGGTTGTGGGGCGCCGGGTCCACGGGTTCACGCCTGGTTACCGGCAACACCGAGCTGCATGAGGAGCTTGAGCGCGAACTGGCGACCTTCATGGGCGCCGAGTCAGCATTGGTTTTCTCCTCGGGATACACCGCCAATCTCGGTGCGGTGGTAGCGCTTTCCGGCCCCGGTTCACTGATCGTCTCCGATGCCCGCACCCACGCCTCACTGATCGACGCGTGCCGGTTGTCCCGGGCTCGGGTGGTCGTCACCCCGTATCGCGACACGCAAGCGGTCGCACAAGCTTTGGCGCAACGCCCGGAAGAGCGCGCGTTGGTGCTCACCGACTCCGTCTTCAGCGCGGACGGAGCGCTCGCACCATTGGCCGACCTGCATGCGGTCTGCCGTAGCCATGGCGCGCTGCTCTTGGCCGACGAGGCGCACGGGCTGGGTGTGCGCGGAACCGGCGGGCGCGGACTGGTCTCGGAAGTCGGTCTCGCCGGCCTCGACGATCTCGTCGTGACCGTCACTCTTTCCAAGGCCCTCGGCAGCCAGGGTGGGGCCGTACTGGGGTCCGAGTCGATTCGCGCCCACCTCATCGATGCGGCACGTCCATTCATCTTCGATACCGGGCTGGCTCCCGCCGCGGTCGGATCGGCGTTGGCGGCACTGCGCCTGATGGCCGCCGAACCAGACCGAGTGCAGGCAGTTCTCGATCACGCTGCGACGCTGGGCGATTGGTGCGGATTGGCGCACCGCCCGGAATCGGCCGTGGTCCCGGTGATCCTTGGAGATCCGCAGGTTGCGTTCAACGCCGCCAAGGCATGCCTGGAGCAGGGCGTTCGAGTGGGCTGTTTTCGTCCGCCGTCGGTTCCTGACGGGCAGTCGCTGCTGCGCCTGACGGCCCGCGCCTCCCTGACCGACGCCGATATGGAGCGTGTGCGCGAGGTGCTCTCCGACGTATTGGCACTGGCCCGTCGGTGACGGTGCTGCTGGTCACCGGAACATCGACCGGAGTGGGGAAGACCGTGGCGACGGCGGCGCTGGCCGCGGCGGCCGTCAGCCAGGGCATCGAGGTGACGGTGTGCAAGCCGGTACAGACCGGCGATGACCGCGACGCCGACGAGGTGGCCCGTCTGTCCGGTGTGGCGAGGGTGGAGACGTTCGCGTCCTACCCGGAGCCGCTCTCGCCGGTGGCGTCCGCGAACCGCGCCGGTATGCGGCTGCTGGATCGCGCGGAGATGACGCAAGCCATCGACGGGCTGGATCGTCCGGGCGCACTGACCCTCGTGGAGGGCGCCGGGGGACTGTTGGTCGAGCTGGGCGCCGACGGGGTGACCCTGCGCGATCTGGCGATCTCGCTCGAAGCGCCAGTGCTGGTGGTCACTACGGCCGATCTCGGAACGCTCAACCACACCGCCTTGACGATGGAAGCTCTTGCCGCGCAATCAGTTCCCTGCGCTGGGCTGGTGGTGGGGAGCTTCCCGGCGGAACCGGACTTGGCGCAACGGCTCAACCGAGAGGACCTGGCGGTTCACTTCAAGACGCCGATGCGTGCGGTGATTCCGGAGGGGGCCGCACGGCTGACGCCGGCGGTGTTCGCCGAGCTGAGCGTCGGGCTCTTCGAGCCCCAGTGGGTGGCTGAGCTAGCGATTCCTAGCTGACCGGGCTGGCCTGACGCGCGAGCTGGCCGATCCCGTCGACGAGAAGACGTACACCGAAACCGAATTGCGCGGTGGGGTCGGTCAGTCCCGTCGCGGCTGTGTCCCCCCCGACGAGTGACTGACTATCGCCGAGCGCCCCGGCCGAGTCCCATTGCAGCCGGGACTGTTCATCGGCGACGTAGCCCAGGACGTAGTAAACGATGCTGCGGGCGGCGAGCCCGGCGGGCACCGCGTGAAGTCCAGCGTTGACGGCCGCGTCGGCGAGGCGATCGAGCACCGTGATCATGTGGGATGTCTGTCCGGAGGCGAAACTCGCCGACACGAGTTCTGCGCCATCCTTATGGGACAGTAGTGCGTTGCGCAGGGCGGTACACAGAAACTCGATACGCAGCTGCCAGGCCACGCCGCGAGGATCCGTTTCGGCCAATGGCGCCAGCACATGATCGGCGACCGCGCCCAGCAGCTGCTGCTTGTTGGCGAAGTGCCAGTACAGGGCGCTAGGCGCGATATCGAGCTCGCGGGCCAAGCGGCGCATCGTCAAATCCGCAATCCCGTAGTCATCGAGAATCGCGGTGGCCCGGCGCACCAGGTCGCTTCGGTTGAGGGGAGCAGCGCGCCCCTTGTTTGGCTCAGTGATGGCCATACTCTAACCTGAACACCGTTCAGGATTGAGACCGTCAGCGACAAGACGCAGAGACAAGACACATGTGAGGAGCGCTGCGTGACTCAGGCAGCCGAGGCAGACACCAAAAGCGCCACCGACGTATTGGCCGTCGCCCGCGAGCAGGTGCTCGAACAGGGCGTGGCGCTGACGCAGGACCAGGTGCTGCGGGTGCTTCAGCTCCCCGACGACCGCCTGGAAGAGCTGCTCGCGCTCGCACACGAGGTCCGGATGCGCTGGTGCGGCCCCGAGGTCGAGGTTGAGGGCATCATCAGCCTCAAGACCGGTGGATGCCCCGAGGACTGCCATTTCTGTTCGCAGTCCGGTTTGTTCGCTTCGCCCGTCCGCAGTGCCTGGCTGGACATCCCGAGCCTGGTCGAGGCTGCCAAGCAGACCGCGAAGTCTGGCGCCACCGAGTTCTGCATCGTGGCGGCCGTCCGTGGGCCCGATGAGCGGTTGTTGGCTCAGGTGGCGGCCGGTATCGAGGCCATTCGCAACGAGGTCGACATCCAGATTGCGTGCTCGCTGGGCATGCTGACCCAGGAGCAGGTCGACCGCCTCTCGGCGATGGGCGTGCACCGCTACAACCACAACCTCGAAACCGCCAAGTCGCATTTCCCGAATGTGGTGACCACGCACAGCTGGGAAGAGCGTTGGGACACCCTACGGATGGTGCGCGAGGCGGGCATGGAGGTCTGCTGCGGTGGCATTCTTGGCATGGGGGAGACGTTGGAGCAGCGCGCAGAATTTGCCGCGAACCTGGCCGAACTGGAGCCCGACGAGGTTCCGCTGAACTTCCTGAACCCGCGCCCCGGAACGCCTTTCGGTGATCTGGAGGTGCTGCCGGCCGCGGACGCACTACGTGCCGTTGCCGCGTTCCGTCTGGCCCTGCCGCGCACCATGCTGCGGTTCGCCGGTGGGCGTGAGATCACCCTCGGTGACCTTGGCGCCAAGCAGGGCATCCTGGGCGGGATTAACGCCGTCATCGTTGGTAACTACCTCACGACGCTCGGCCGGCCGGCCGAGGCCGATCTCGAACTGCTCGACGATCTGCAGATGCCGATCAAGGCGCTCAACAGCAGCCTGTGATCAATACTCTTTACGTGACAGGTTCCGAGCCGGTGGCCGCCGGCAAGTACAACGTGTACACCGGGATCGAAATCGACGGTGGTGCCGCGGGTTCGGCTGTACCGACGGCTGCCCAGCTTGGCCTAGAGCCTCCCCGGTTCTGTGCGGCATGTGGGCGACGGATGATCGTGCAGGTGCGTCCGGACGGCTGGCATGCGAAGTGCTCGCGTCACGGCGAGGTGGACTCCAAGCAGCTCGAGCAGCGATGAGCGCGAGCGAAGAGCCTCAGGTAGCGATGAGCGCGAGCGAAGAGCCTCAGGTAGTCATGAGCGTGGATCCGACTGTCGCTCCACGCTTTTCGCATGTTCGCGCGGCAGGATTCGTTTTCGCCGGACTTACCGCTGCGGGGGCGTTGGTGGGGGCGCTCTGGAGCGTTATTGCACCGGGCGTGCACGGAGCCATCGCCGATACCCGGGACAACGGCCGGGTGTTCGTACATCTGGGCAATCAGGCCGACAATTTCTTCATCGCAACCACGCTGCTGGCGGGGATGGCCGCGGTGGTGGCCGTGATCGCGTCGGCCGCCGCGTGGCAGTGGAAGGCGCATCGCGGCCCGATCATGGTCTGCGCGCTCACGTTGGGTGCCCTGGCGTCTTCGGCGGTGGCGGCGGGAGTCGGAGCCGTACTGGCCCGATTGCGTTATGGCGTACTGGATATCGCGGCAGCTCAGCTCGATGAGGGGCATCGGATCAAGTACGTCGTGGAAGCTCCCGCGGTGTTCTACGGTCACACGAATACCCAGATTGCCGTCACGCTGGCGCTGGCGCCATGCCTGGCGGCGGTGACCTACATGTTTTCTGCGGTCGCTTGTGTCCGTGACGATCTCGAGGCCTGGCCACCCGCACCGGTTCCCGTTTACCGGCCGCCGGTTACCGTGCCGCCCGTGGAAGACGTCAACTCAACGGCCTAGTTGTCGAGATGTAGTGAGCGTGCGGTCTCTTCAGGCGAGTGGGCAACTGTCGCCGCATTCCAGTCGACATCTCCGGCGCCGGGAATGGCGTCGATCATGGTCTTCTGCCAGGTGGCGCGCCATCGGCCCGGAAAACACCGCTGAAGGGCCTCAAGCATGATGGGCACGGCAGTGGACGCGCCCGGAGACGCGCCGAGCAGTCCCGCGATGGTGCCGTCGGCGCTAATGACGAGTTCGGTGCCCTGCTGGATCACACCCATGCGGCGAGGGTCGGGGACAATCAGCTGCGCCCGTTGACCTGCCGGGACAAGTTCCCAATCCTCGGGGTTGGCGGCAGGGTAGTAGCGCCGCAGTTGCGCGAATCGTCGTCGGGAGCCCGCAGCGTGTTGGGTGATCAGATATCTGACAAGAGCCAGATTCTGAATAAGTGCTGCGGCGATCACATGCATGTTGTGCCAGCGCACGGTGGTGAAGAAGTCGGTCCACCGACCATGTTTGAGCAGCTTGGTGCTCAACGTCGCATACGGCCCGAACATGACGTACGGCGAGCCGTCGACAACGCGTTTGTCCAGGTGCGGCACCGACATCGGTGGGGCGCCGACGGGAGCTTGCCCGTATACCTTCGTCTCGTGCCGGTTCGTCACCACGGGATTTCCGCACCGTAGGAATGCCGCGCCAACGGGCAATACCGCGTATCCGCGTACCTCGGGAAGGCCTGCGCGTTGCAGTAAATGCAGCGCGTGGCCGCCGGCTCCGACAAAGATCGTGCGCCCGCGTACCGTGAAGTCGCCGTTGCGGTTTCGTCCACTCGCCGTCCACGAACCGTCCCGGGCCTGGGTGAGGGCGCGGACCTGGTGGCCCGGGCGCACCTGACCGCCGCGGTCGGTGATGATGCGGGTCAGGCCCCGGGTGAGGGCGCCGAAATCGATATCGGTGCCGCTTGGGTGCCGGGTGGCGGCGACGGGTTCACTGTGATCGCGTCCGCTCATCACCAGCGGCGCCCAGCGTTCGATGGTGTCACGGTCCTCGCTGAACTCCAGTCGAGCGAACATCGGCTCAACGGACAGTGTCTTGTACCGGTGCCGCAGGTAGTCGATATCTCGGTGCCCAAACACCACATTCATATGGGCGGCGGAGTGAATGAACGTATCCGGATCGAGCAGATCGTTGTTGGCGAGGTAGGACCACCATTGGCGGCTCAAGTGGAATTGGCGGGCGATGGTGGCGGGCTTCTCACCGTCGTCGGGGTCGGGCATGTAGTTGAGCTCGCAGAATCCGGTGTGCCCGGTTCCGGCGTTGTTCCAGGGGTCGCTGCTTTCGGTGGCCAGCGCATCGGCCCTCTCCAACAGCACAATTCGCCACTCGGGCTCGAGTATCGCCAGCATCGAGCTTAGTGTTGCGGACATGATGCCGCCGCCAATCAGCAGCACATCTGCGTCCACGCGGGAGGTGTCGGCAGCCGTGGGGAACATGGTCATGAAATTCACCATTCACCCCAATCAATCATTCCGTCCAATGAATGATTGAAGGAGTACCATCCGAAAATGGAACGATGGACATCCCAGCTCGCCCCGCAGTTGCGGGCCTTGGTCGAGCTGGCCGCCCACGACGGACATATGACCCAAGCAGCGCTCGCGCTCGATATTCCGCAGTCGTCGATGAGCCGACGGATTCACGCTCTGCAGACAGCGCTGGGTGTGCCGTTGCTCATTCACGACGGCCGCACTGTGCGTCTCACTCCGGAGGCTCAACGTCTGGCTACTCGAGCACGGGAGCCACTGACCGAACTAGACCAAACACTCGCCGAGGTCACCGGCGACGCCGATCCGGAGCACGGCACCGTGCGCTTCGGGTTCCCCCTCACCATGGGATCGGGTCACATACCGGACCTTCTCGCCGCCTTCCGTCATCGACACCCCGGGATCCGGGTACTCCTCAAGCAGGCACATGGCACCGAACTGGGTGCAGAGCTGTTGACTGGCCACCTCGATCTGGCCGTCGTGATCCCCGCGCCCGAGCGTCTCCACCACACCACGATCGGCAGCCAGCACATTCACGTCGCGGTGCCCGCGGACCACAGCCTCGCTGCTGCCGCCGAGCTTCATCTGGGCGACTTGGCGGGTGAGACATTCATCGCCAATCCGCCGAGCTACAACCTTCGGCAACTCACCGAAACATGGTGCCGCGAAGCGGGGTACACCCCCAACATCGCCATCGAGGTCACTGAATTCAGCACGATCCGCGAATTGATCAGTCGCGGACTGGGCATCGCGCTATTGCCCCATGATGACCGCACCCCACCCGGCATCATCGAAATACCGCTCGCGGCCCGCTATCACCGCTCGATCGCGCTGACATGGGGCGCAACAACCCACGCGGCACCCACACGGCGCCTCAACGACTTTCTGCTCCAACACTTCTCGCCCGGCGCCGTCAACAACGCGCACGCCGGTTAGTCGTGGCTGCTGCTTCCGGCCTTCGAACCCTCGCCACCGGATTTGGATGTGCTGGTGGACTTGCTCGCCGAGTCGTGTGTTGAGGTAGCGCCCGAAGGCTTCGTGTCCGAAGACTTGGTATCCGAAACCTTGGTCTTATCGGGCGTCTTGGTGTCCGATGTCTTGGTATCTGACGGCTTGGTATCTGACGTCTTGGTGCCCGACGTGGATGCGCCAGACGATGTGGTCCCTGTCGAGTCGCTCTTGTCCGTGATCGATTTTCCGGTGGTGGACTGAGACGTCGAACCTCGCACGGTGCCCTGCGCACTGACGGCGCCGTGCTCGGTGGTGCTGGCGGCGGGGACCTTGGGCTTGTTCTTGGTTACGGCGCCGGTGGGGGACTTACCGTCCTTCTCTGAATCCTTGGCGTTCTCTGTGTCTTTCGCCGGCGTGGTACCCGTGGCCGTTGCGGTGGAGGTTCCCTCGGGATCGGTCACCGCCGCGGAAGGCGCGGTCTCCTTCGGTGAGTCTTTGGTGCCGTCCGTGGTGGTTACCTTGCCGTCTTCTTTGGCCTTGTCCTTGGTCGCCTGCTCCTTGGTGGTACCGCCGGTCGCCTTGTCTTTGTCTTTGTCTTTGTCCTTGGTAGGCGACTGGCTCTCGGCGGATGCCTTGTCGGTTTGCTTGTCTTTGGATTCTTTCGTGTCCGCGACGACATTCGCTGCGGTGCCCTTGCCGTCTTCCTTGGCCGAAACCTTGTCGGATGCCGTGGCGGTTTCTGCTGTGGTGCTGGATTTTTCGATGCTCACGAGTTTGTGGTCGACCTTGGTCAGACCTAGCGCGTCGGCGATATGTGCCTCGGCATCCTTGATGGTCTTCGTGAAGGGCGTCAATGCCTCATGTATGGAGGTGGGTAGGGTGCCGACGGTTTCCGTCGTGGTCTTCACGGCGAAGCCGGGGAGCGGGGGCAGTGGCGGCAGGAACGACCGAGCCTCTGCCCAGGCGAAGTTGATGACGGATCTAACGATGTCGCCGCCGAAACGCCCGAATGAGTTCACGATGTTGGAGAAGCTGGGGTCGTTGATGATGGGGTCGACAAGGTTGTAGACGAAACTGTTCGCGATGGGGCGAACCAGATTGTCGTACACGATGCCGATTTGCGCACTGACCAGTCCGCCAATGACGGGGACATACCCGGCAGCCCATTGTGCGACGTCTACGCCGTAGTCAACCCAGTACTGGATGGCCTGGTAGGCCTGATCGATGCCGTTGGTGATGGAGTTCGCGACGGCGGGTCCGGTCGCGGCGGCAGAAATGCCGGATCGCGATGGTGCGCCGGCGGTCGCGGGGGACTGGACTGTCGCGGGGGACTGGACTACTGCCACGCGCGGCAGCATCGAGGGCGCGGGTCGGACAATTGGACCGAGCCCGCTCGCCGCCTCAGGTGCCGTCAGCGGCAACGGGGATCTCAGTGCTGTCAGGACGGTGCGCGCGGCATCGGGGACCTGCGGCGTGAACGCCAACGAGCTCAGACGAACGGGAGTCGTTCGGAGATCGGGCAATGAGGTTGTCTGCGGCGCGGCCGGAACTACCGTTGGTGTGACCACCAAAGTGGTCGCGGTGATGGCGGCCAGACCCGCCTTGAACAATGGATTGACGATCCGGTCCATCTCACTCCTCTATCCGTCCCAAGGCGACCCGGATGTCAGGTTACGGGGTATTCACTGAGGAATGTGCCACCCAAAACGGGGAAGTGTCATCCAGCAACGGAGCAACGGTTGTCTCCAATAATGTTCTGGCGCTGTTTGATCCGGATTGCCACGAGTGTGCTAGCGGCGGATCAGTCCCTGGTAGTCGCGGACGGTGAAGACGTCGTGGATATTCAGACGACGTGCCGCGACGAGCCGGGACGCGGTGCGCGCAAAGGGCGGCGGCAAATGCCCGAGGATTCGCGCGCCGTGAATCAGAGCCCCGAGGCCGAGCCGAGTCTTGGGCACCAGAGTGTCGGACGCGGTGAGTGCCAGTTGGCGACTGCGATGTACGTAATCGCGCATGGCAGCTTCGCAGGCGGGGTATGCGCGCGTGTGATCGCCTGCCGCGGATGCGATTTCCCCGGCAAGCACATACGCTCCGACTACCGCCAGACTGGTACTTCCGCCGACCGCCGGGCCGGGGCAGTATCCCGCGTCGCCGACTAGGGTGATCCGCCCCTTGGACCAGGTTTCCATCCGCAGTTGGGTAATGGAATCCATGTAGAAGGCATCGGTTGTGCTGACCTCTGCGAGCAGCCGCGGCACCTCCCAGCCGACGTCCTCATATACCTCCCGCAGTAACGCCTTTTGCCTGTCCACGTCGCGGTGGTGGTACTCAAGGGGCTCGCGCGTGCGGAAGAGGAAGAACGCCCGAGCATCCGGTACCTGGGTGGCGCTGTACATGCCTGCCAACCGGTTGACTTGCGGGAACATCAGCGAGCGGCCCTTGAGATCAAGATAGTTCGGTATGGATGCGACCGCGAGATACTCGCCGAGCCAATGTGAATAGCCAGATTCCGGGCCGAACACCAGATTTCGGACATGTGAGTGCAGCCCGTCGGCTCCGATGACGAGATCGAATCGACGCTCGGGGCCGGCCTCAAAGGCAACGCGTACGCCCGCGTCCGCCTCCGTGAGCGCCGCGATGGAGTCGCCGAAAATGTACTCTGCAGTGGGGGAACTGGCCGCGTACAGGATCTCGCTGAGGTCGTCCCGCATGATCTCTATATGGCGTTGCGACACGGCCGAGGTGATCAGCGCCTGGGGGAGGTCTACGAGGCCGGGCTTGCCCTCACGATGGATTGAGATGACGTCGGTGCCGGCGTCGTGCGCCTCGATCGCTTCGAGGACACCCATCGCCTCGACGATGTCCATTGCCGGCTTAAACAGGTCTACGGCGTGACCGCCCGATTTGCGCGGGGCCGGCGAGCGTTCGACGACCGTCACATCAAATCCATAGCGCGCCAACCAATAGGCAAGCGTTGGGCCGGCCACACTTGCCCCCGAAATGAGTACCCGCATGATGTCCCCTTACTTAACGATCGGTAAGTAAAATCGAGCATACTGCTTACCGACCGGAAAGTAAGGGGCTATTATCGCCAGATGGCCCCAGCGGCGACCAAAACCAGAGAGCGCATCCAAGACGTCGCGCGAGATCTGTTTGCCGAGCGCGGGTTACGCAACACCAGCCTGCAGGATATCGCCGCCCGCCTGGAGATCACCAAACCGGCTCTGTACTACCATTTTTCGTCTCGTGACGACCTGGTGCGGAGCATCGTGCGGCCCATGGTGGACGATTTAGAGGAATTCTTGGCCGCCCGCACCCCGGGCGACAGGCGCCAATTGCTTGAGGACTACTTCGACGTCTTGTGGGCGCACAGGGTCGTCCTGAGCATCATCATTCGAGATCTAGCTACCCTGGGGCAGCTCGAGCTGGGCGGGTGGATGATCGAATGGCGACGCCGGCTGATCGCACTGCTGGCGGGCGCCAAGCCGTCGGTGGTGCAGATGGTCCGGGCCACGGTGGCACTCGGCGGCCTGTCGGACTGCGCCATCGAGTATGCGGACCGGTCGCAGCGGCAAGTCAAGAAGGCTGCGGTTGACGCGGCTATCGCAGCACTGGACAGCTGAACGGGCGCTAGAGCGAACGCCCGCCCACGACCTTCGCGCTGATCCAGCCGAGCTTGAGCAAGCCCGAGTAGGTGGAGAGCCTGAATGCCAGCGGCCAGCTCGTCCGCCGCGGTCCCGTCGGGAGCGGTTCGCCGGCGAACCGCGCGCGCAGCCAAGTCAGCGCCATGGGCGCGGACATGGGGTGCAGCAGCAGGTGTTCGTTGAGCAGATCTCGGTGATAGGTGACGTCGGCACCACCCCCGCAGTAGGTGTCGGCGAGTTCGTCGATGCACGACGCCGAGATGATCTCGTCGTGTGCCGCCTGAATGATGAGCATCGGTGGGGTGGGCACCGTCTTGCCGAGCTTGATGCTCTCGAAGACGTGCTGCACCTCGGGCGTCGCGAGGAGCTGCTCCAGCGGCCGGTCCACCAAATCGTCCATATCCTTGAATGCCATGGCCACGATGGCCCTCAAGGTGGGCATCTCTTCGAGTCGTCCGAGGAACTCCTTGCCCTTGGGCGTCGCATGCTCCTCGATGACTCGCTCAAGGCCCGGATAGACGTGCGATAGCGCAGCGACGACGAGACCGGGCAGCGCGGCGAATAGCCCACCATTGAGACGTCGGAAGGTATGTCCTAGATCGCCCACGGGAGAACCGAGGACGGCACCCGCGATCTCGAGCTCCGGTGCATACTCGGCGCTGGCTTCCGCAGTCCAGGCCGTGGCGAGCCCCCCACCGGAGTAGCCCCACAGCCCGATGGGGGCCTGTCGGGAAAGTCCGAGCCGTTCGCAGTTCAGGGCCGCCCGAATTCCGTCGAGGGTCCGGTATCCGGGTTCGTCTGGAGCGCCCCATATCCCGTCAACGCCCTCATGGTCGGGTACGGATACCGCCCACCCCTGCGCAAGTAGCGCGGCGATCAGCAGCAATTCGAACTGAGCGAAGGAACCGAGTGCGCGCGCGCCGCGCCGCAGGGCGTAGGAGGGGAAGCAGCGGTCGGTGACGGCGTCGATGGCGCACTGATACGACACGATGGGTATCGGGGCCGTCTGATCGACGCCTTCGGGCAGGAGCACGGTCGTCACCGCGGCATCGGCCTGCCGATTGAGGTTGTTGCTGCGGTACAGCAGCTGTGTGGCGGTGAATCGCTGGGGAATCACCCCAAGGAACGCCATTTCGACCTCGCGGGTCCGCAGTAGCGTGCCCGGTACGGCATGCTCGAATCCGAGCGGCGGGAGATAGAACGGGTCGTCGGTGGGCAGGAGAGGGCGCGCGCCGCGCTCGATTGCCTGGTGGGTCGGCTCGCCGATCCACTTGACGTCATCAGATGCCGCCAGGTCGTGGGGTGCCATGCCTGCGCTCCCTTCAAGGTCCCCGGCATTCATACCCTAAGAAGACTCTAAGGGGCTAGTGGGGTGAGCCGGGTGGGCGCAACGCCGCAAACTCGTCGGTGACGCGGTACCGGTCATCGGTGAATCGGTACAGGGCGCCGGGGCGGCCTCCGCTGCGGCCCGATCGCGCGGTGGTTCCGGTGGGAGTGAGAACCCCGCGCCGCACCAACACGCGTTGCAGGTTCGTGGCATCCACCGGGTAGCCCAGCGCCGCGCAGTAGATGTCGCGAAGCGTCGACAGCGTGAATTGCTGTGGCGCCAAGGCGAATCCAATATTCGTGTAGGACATCTTGGCCACCAGCCGAGTATGGGCGTGCGCCACCATTACCTGGTGGTCGAAGGCCATTGCGGGCAGATCGCCTATCCGGTGCCACTGGGTGTCGGCGGGAAGTTCGGGAGTGGCGGGGAAGGGGACGAGCCCAAGGAATGTCGAGGCGATGGTACGAGGCCCGGGCACGCGATTCGGTTCGGAAAACACGGCTAGCTGCTCAAGGTGTGCCAGCTCACGTACGTCCACCTTCTCGGCCAGCTGTCGCCGGATGGACGAGGGGAGGTCTTCATCGGTGCGAACCTGGCCGCCGGGGAGGGCCCACGCGCCACGATGCGGGCCCAGGGCGTGTTGCCATAGCAACACTGCAAGTTCGGGCATCTGACTGTCACCAAAGTGACGTACTTGGAACACCACGGCTAACACCTCGTGTTCGGTGCTAGTATGGGCCATGTTTTCGATCATAAGTCGAAAACCTCGGTCGACCAAACCAGCCCGAGGGCTGACCGAGACCCGAGGGCTCGAGGAGGCGGCCATGACGGCAGCTGACGTGGTACTGGATGGCATGATCGACGGCCCCGGCGGATACACCGGTATCGAGGGTGACGCCCGCTGGGCCGAGCAGGTGCGCCGACTGGCTGATCAACGCGGTGCCACGCTGCTCGCGCATAACTACCAGCTTCCCGAGATCCAGGACGTGGCTGACCATGTCGGCGACTCCCTGGCGCTGTCCCGCATCGCCGCCGAGGCGCCCGAGGACACCATTGTGTTCTGCGGTGTCCACTTCATGGCGGAGACCGCCAAGATTCTCAGCCCGGACAAGACCGTGCTCATTCCCGATCAGCGCGCCGGGTGCTCGCTCGCCGATTCCATCACCGCCGAGGACCTGCGGGACTGGAAGGCCGAGTTTCCCGACGCCGTCGTGGTTTCGTACGTCAACACCACCGCGGCCGTGAAGGCGCTCACCGATATCTGCTGCACATCCTCGAATGCCGTCGAGGTCGTTGCGTCGATCGACCCGGACCGTGAGGTGCTGTTCTGCCCCGACCAGTTCCTCGGCGCACATGTCAAGCGGGTCACGGGCCGAAAGAACCTGCAGATCTGGGCGGGCGAGTGTCACGTGCACGCCGGAATCAACGGTGAAGAACTTGCGGATCAGGCTCGTTCACATCCGGATGCCGAGCTGTTCGTGCACCCCGAATGCGGTTGTGCGACATCGGCCCTGTACCTCGCCGGAGAGGGGGCTGTACCTGATGACCGGGTGAAGATCCTCTCGACGGGCGGAATGCTCGATGCTGCCCGCGAAACGCGTGCGCGGGAAGTGCTGGTGGCCACCGAGGTTGGCATGCTGCACCAGCTGCGCAAGGCCGCACCCGACGTGAATTTTCTGGCGGTCAACGACCGGGCCTCCTGCACCTATATGAAGATGATCACCCCGGCGGCGATGCTGCGCTGCCTCGTTGAGGGGCGCGATGAGGTGCACGTAGACCCGGACACCGCGCGACTGGCGCGGCGCAGTGTGCAGCGGATGATCGAGATCGGACAGCCCGGCGGCGGAGAATGACCGGCAAATGACAGGGTCGGCGGAATCCGGCTGGAGCTTTGATGCAGATGTGGTCGTCGTCGGTGCGGGTGTCGCCGGACTGGCGGCCGCACTCGCGGCGCATCGACGCGGCCGGAAGGTCGTGGTGCTGAGCAAGATCGGTGCGACCGCCACGCATTTTGCGCAAGGCGGTATCGCGGTGGTGCTGCCCGATACCGACGACTCGGTCCAGGCCCATGTTCGCGACACGCTGACGGCGGGCGCTGGTCTGTGCGACGCAGATGCGGTGCGGTCGATCGTGTCGGATGGCTATCGGGCGGTACGCGACCTGGTGGCCGATGGCGCCCGATTCGACGAAACACGTGCGGGGCAATGGGAGTTGACACGCGAAGGTGGACACGGCACCCGCCGGATCATTCATGCGGGCGGCGATGCAACCGGTGCCGAAGTGCAACGGGCGCTTGATCACGCCGCGGCAACGCTGGACATCCGGCGCAATCACGTCGTGTACGACATCCTTACTGGTCCCGACGGCGTGGGTGGTGTAGTTGTCGGAAATTCAGACGGTCTAGGTCTGATCCACACGGGAGCGGTGGTGCTTGCTACCGGCGGGCTCGGGCACCTGTACTCGGCCACCACCAATCCGGAGGGGTCGACCGGGGACGGCATCGCCCTGGCATTGCGTGCCAATGTGCCGGTCGCCGATATCGAGTTCATCCAGTTTCACCCGACCATGCTGTATGCGCCGCAGGCCACGGGATGCAGGCCGCTCATCAGTGAGGCGGTCCGCGGGGAGGGTGCCATTCTGGTTGATGCGCATGGGGATTCGGTGACCGACGGGGTACATCCGATGGGTGATTTGGCGCCACGTGATGTGGTGGCTGGGGCGATCGCCCGGCGGCTGCGCGAGACCGGAGATCGTTGTGTCTATCTCGACGCGCGCACCATCGGCAGCTTCGCCAGCAGATTCCCGACCATCACCGCCGCATGTGCGGCAGCCGGAATTGATCCGACGGCAGCGCTCATCCCCGTGGTGCCGGGTGCGCACTACAGCTGCGGCGGGGTCGTCACCGATGCGTACGGCCGCACCGCGGTGCCCGGCCTGTTCGCGGCCGGCGAGGTCGCGCGGACCGGCATGCACGGCGCAAACAGGTTGGCCTCCAACAGTTTGTTGGAGGGTCTCGTGGTGGGTAGGCGCGCGGGGGAGGCCGCCGCGCAGGTGACCGAGCGACCGGTCATCACCGACGAGCGCCCCCCCGCGCAACCGCGACTCGACCGTCAGCCCCTGCAAGCGGCAATGACCCGGTGGGCATCGGTACTTCGCGACGCCGACGGGCTCAGCATGCTTGATGCTGAACTGCGTTCGTGCACCGCGGCGCCGGCCCATTCCGATCGGATGACACCGCGCGAAGTAGAGGATGCCGCGCTGACCCTCACTGCCCAGGCCGTGGTCGCCGCAGCATCGGCGCGTACCGAATCTCGAGGATGTCACGCCCGTTCGGACTGGCCCGAATCCGATCCTGCTTTTGCGGTAAGTCTTTCGGTGCGGCGTGACGCTGACGGATGCGAAGTTGCGCTACCGTCGGGAGTGCCATGTTGACTGGAACTTTGACGGAAACCGAACTCGCCGAGGCACGTTCGGTAGTGCAGCGCGCCCTCGCGGAAGATCTACGGTATGGGCCGGATATCACGAGCCAGGCGACCGTGCCCGCCGATGCCGAATGCACCGCCTCGATGGTAACGCGCGCCGGCGGGGTGATCGCCGGAGTCGATATCGCGCTCATCGTGCTCGATGAGGTTGTAGGAGCTGGCAATTACCGCGTGGAGAATCGTCTCGCCGACGGTGCTCGGGTGGGCACCGGAGCCGCGCTGCTCACCGTTTCCGCGCCTACACGTGATCTGCTGACCGCCGAGCGCACCATGCTCAACCTGGTGTGCCATCTTTCGGGGATCGCCACGACCACCGCGGCGTGGGTTGACGCGGTGGATGGTTCGAGCGCGAAGATCCGGGATACCCGCAAAACGCTTCCGGGCCTGCGTCTGCTACAGAAATATGCCGTCCGCGCGGGCGGCGGGGTGAATCATCGCCTCGGCCTCGGTGATGCCGCACTGATCAAGGACAACCACGTGGTGGCCGCCGGCTCGGTGGTGGCAGCGCTGCGAGCCGTGCGCGAGATCGCACCGGACATCGAGTGCGAGGTCGAGGTCGACTCACTCGAACAGCTCGAGGAGGTGATGGCCGAAGGTGCCGAGTTGGTGCTCCTCGACAACTTCCCCGTCTGGCAGACCCAGGTCGCGGTGCAGCGCCGCGATGCCCGCGCACCGCAGCTCAAGTTGGAGGCCTCCGGCGGACTGTCGCTGGAAACCGCTGCTGCATACGCCAAGACGGGTGTCGACTACCTCGCGGTGGGTGCGTTGACCCACTCTGCGCGGGTCCTCGATGTCGGTTTGGATATGTAGCGTCAGTCTCGCTGCGCGGCTTCCACGAATTTCGTCGTGTAGGTCGCATTGATGTCGATCCGATTCTTTACTGGTGCCACGTTCTTGGAGTACATCCCGAGAATGCGCAGCGCATTCTGAGCGCCTTCGGGTTTCATCTTTCCGTCTCCGTTGAACATCCCAATGGAATCGGCGATTGACTGGAGATACAGCTCCTTGTTCCCACCGGAGTACTGGGTCGGCATCTTGGCGGCGATCTCATCGGGCGAATGTTGCTTGATCCACTGCAGTGTCCGCACGAAGGAGGCGACGAGCTTGTGCACGATGTCCGGATGCGCCGTGACGGTGTCGCACCGCATATAGAGGGAAGTCGATGGGTACAGACCGCCCAGTGCCTCGCGGGTTCCTGATTCGGTGCGCATGTCGACGAGGACCTTCGCTTTACCGGAGTTCACCATTTGCGCCACCGTGGGATCGGTGGTCATTCCCGCATCGATGCCGTCATGATTCATCCCAGCGATGAATGTCTGTCCGGCGCCGACCTTCACACGGTTGTAGTCGGCCGTATTTAGTCCGGCCTGTCCTGCCAGGGCCTGCGTCAGGAAGTCGGTGGAAGAACCGAGGGAGGTGACTCCGAGGTTCTTACCGCGGAAGTCGGCGGGGGAGACGATGTCCGCGGCATCCTGGGCGGACACGAGCTCCACCTCGCCCGGAACGTCCGCCATCTGAACCACTGAGGTGAGGCACTGTTCCTTGGCCTGTAGGTCGATCGTGTGGTCGTAGAAGCCGACGACTGCCTGCACATCACCGGTCAACAGCGCGGTTTCCGCTGTGGCACCGGACTGCTCGCTGAGGAGGGTGACGTCGATGTCGTTGTCCTTGAAGTACCCAAGCTGCTGCGTGAGCATGGCCGGTAGATAGATGATCTTCTCCAAACCGCCCACCATGATGGTGACTTGCGGTCTGCCGTTGGTCATCGGGATGTGGCGCGAGTCGCGGCATCCGGCGCCGATGAACATCGCAAGGACGAGAGTGAGTGCGAGCGCGAGCTTTCTCATCGTCACACCCCGTGGCCCGAGCCGGCCTGCGACGGGCGCCATTTCAGCAGCCGAGATTCGGCGATTCCGATCAGCCACTCGGCGAGCAGGGCGACCACCGTGATGATGATCATGCCGGCATAAATACCCGCCGAATCGAAGGTGCCCTGGGCATTGCTGATCAGCAGACCCAATCCCTTGCTCGCGCCGGCGTATTCGCCGACCACGGCACCGATGAGGGCGAACCCGAACGCAGTGTGCAGACTCGACAGAATCCAGCTGGTTGCGCTGGGCAGCACGATTGAGGTCAGGATGCGGGTGGGGCTGGCGCCGAGGATTCGGGCATTGTTGATCACATTGCCGTCGACCTCACGTGCGCCGGTGAAGGCGTTGAAGAAGACCGCGAAGAAAACCAGCACCACGACGGTGGCGACCTTGGAGCTCAGCCCCAAGCCGAACCAGATGATGAATAGGGAAGCCAGCACAATGCGGGGAACCGCGTTGAGCGCCTTGATGAATGGTGCCAGCACCTCGGACCAGTACCTGCTGCGTCCCAGGAGCACACCGAGCGTCACCCCGGCGACCGTTCCGATGAGGAAGCCCAGGACGGCTTCCTGCACGGTGGTGAATATCTGCAGCCACACCGTGCCGAACTGGGTGCCGATGGTGAACCACTCGACGAGTCGGTCCCAGATCAGGGAGGGCTTGGAGTAGAAGAAGGGGTCGAGCCATACCGTTGCCGCGAACTCCCACGACGCCAGCCAGACCACGACAAGGAGCGTGCGCAGACCCCAGATTCGGATTTTGTTGCGGCGCAGATTCTTCTGCGCCCGCCGTAGAATCTGCTCGTCGGTTTCGGGGAAAGGTCGAATCGGCTGATCCAGCAGATCACGCGACATTGGACTCTCCCTTCGCGCGGGCAGCCTCGACCTGATCGCGCAGGGTTTCCCAGATTTCGCGGTAGATGGCGCGGAATTCGTCCGTGAGCCGGACCTCTTCAACGTCCCGCGGTCTTGAGAGTTTCACTGGAAAGTCTCCACAGACAGTCGCAGGGCTGGCGGTCATCACCAGGACACGGTCGGCCAGCGCTATCGCTTCCTCGAGATCGTGGGTGACAAATATGACGGCGGCACCGGTGCCCGACCATACTCGCAGCAACTCGTCCTGCATGAGTTGTCGGGTCTGTACGTCGAGGGCGCTGAACGGCTCGTCCATGAGCAGGATTTCGGGTTCGTTGACGAGCGTCTGCGCCAATGAGACGCGCTTGCGCATACCGCCGGAGAGTTGATGCGGGTAGTACTTCTCGAACCCCGCTAGTCCGACAGTCCGCACCCAGCGGGCGGCCTTCTCGTGGGCGTCTTTCCTGTCGTCACCACGATAGATCGGCCCGAGGGCTACGTTGTCGATGACGTTCTTCCACGGCAACACCGCGTCCTGCTGGAACATGTATCCGATGCCGGATGGGATGCCGGACACGTCCTTGCCGCGTACCAGGACACGACCTGCCGACGGGGGCTCCAGACCGGAGACCAGCGACAGGGTGGTGGATTTTCCGCACCCGGTGGGACCAACGACGGCGACGAATTCACCCGCATCGATGTTGATGTCCAGATCCCGGACCGCGGTATGGATGCCGTTGTCCCGGTTGGAGGGGAACCGTTTGGTTGCTCCCCGAAGTTCGATGAGTGGATGCGCCATCGCACGTCTCCTTCGTTAGCCGCTGGGGACTGAAGATAAGTGGTGGGTGTCACAGTTATCTGCTTGTGCGCACTACCCGCGCAAATCGCCGATTTCCCCAGTTTTGCGCATTCTGCGCATGCGCTGCTTAGGCTCTGGCTCATGGGCTCCGGGAAGCGTGCTGCGCTGCGACTGCGCACCCAGGTGCTCCTCTTGCAGGTTGCGGTTGTGTTCCTCGCGCTGGGTGTCGCTTTCGGCGTCCTGGCTGTGGTGGGTGATCGGCGGCTTTCCTCGGAACATGGACAGCGAGCGCTGGCGATCGCACGAACGGTCGCGGCCATGCCGGAAGTGCGTGCCAGGGTGGCCGAGTACGCCCGCGGCACCCTCACCCCGGGCGCCGGCTTAACCGACCAACTTGCGGACGGGCAGTTGCAACACGTCGCTACCGCGGTGCAGCAGCGCAGTGATGCTTTGTTCGTGGTTATCACCGATGAACATGGCGTCCGATTGGCCCATCCCACCGAGGAGAGACTCGGGCACCCGGTGAGTACCAGCCCGTCTGACGCATTGGCCGGACGCGATGTGGTCGTAGAGGAAAGAGGCACGCTGGGCGACTCGGTGCGTGCCAAAGTTCCAGTACAGCAACCTGATTCATCGAACGTGGTCGGCGAGGTTAGCGTCGGAGTCTCGATAGCGGCGGTGCGCGAGCGTCTGATCTCTGACCTGTGGGTTGCGGGATGGGTTGTAGGGGTGGCGTTCTTGTTCGGAATCGCGGGCTCGGTGCTGCTTGCTCGTCGGTGGCGCAACCTCACCCTTGGGCTGGAGCCCGATGAACTGGCGGAGCTGGTGCGCCAACAGGCCGCCGTCCTGCATGGAATCGGGGAGGGCGTGCTGGCGATCGATGCCGAGGGAAAGACCACCGTCGTCAACGGTGAAGCCGGGCGGCTGCTGGGTTTGGGCGAAGTGGCGGGGCGGCCGGTCGACGGCATTGGCCTGACCCCAAGGGTTCTGTCGGTGCTTCGCGAGATGTCGGCGGTGCCGGTGCTGGCGACGGTGGGTGAGCGAGTCGTGGTGGCGACCGCACGCCCGGTGACCCGCGACGGGCGTGCGTTGGGCGCGGTGCTCACCGTGCGCGATCGAACAGATGTTGAGTCATTGACCCGACAGCTCGATGCGGTGCAGTCGATGAGTACTGTGCTGCGGGCGCAACGCCATGAATTCGCGAATCGCCTGCATCTGTTGAGTGGGTTGGTACACGGAAACCGGAACCGCGAGGCCGCGCACTATCTGGACGAGCTGCTTGGCACCGGCCCGCTTGGGGCTGCGCTCCCGGAGATCGAGACACTTCGTGATCCGTATGTGCAGGCCTTCGTCGCGGCGAAGATGGCCAATGCGCGAGAGGCGGGCGTCACGCTGGTAGTGGGGGATAACACCTGGGTATCAGGTGCTCTCGTGCATCTGGTGGACGTCACGACGGTATTAGGAAACCTGATCGACAACGCCATCGACGCGGCGCGCACCGGTGTAGATCCTCAGCGGCGGGTTGAGGTCGGGCTGGTGCAGGACGGCACGACACTGCATATCACTGTCGCCGACAGTGGCGACGGTATCGGCGAATCCATGACCGAAACGCTTTTCGCAGAAGGCGTCTCGACCAAGGAAGTCGGCGGGGTTCCGGGTGGCCGAGGAGTGGGTCTGGCGTTGGCTCGTCAAGTCGCTCGTGGTCTTGGCGGCGACGTCTGGTTGTCTGCGGTGTCGGAGGCAGCGCCGGGGCTGCGGGGAGCGGAATTCATCGCGCGGATGCCGACGGTGATGGCGGAAGATGAAGGGAACAAGCCCGATGAGTGAACCCGACCTTTTGGTTCTGATCGTCGATGACGACTTCCGGGTGGCCAACTTGCACGCCGGAATTGTTGAGGCGGTACCGGGTTTCACCGTGGCGGCGACCGCGAACAGCCTGGGTGTGGCGCGTGACGCGTCGGCATCGACGAACATCGATCTGGCGTTGGTCGATGTGTATCTACCCGATGGTTCCGGGATCGACTTCATTCGCGAATTGCGTTGCGACGCAATGGTCCTATCGGCGGCGGCGGACGGAAAGGTTATCCGGCAGGCATTGGCTGCCGGTGCGGTCAGCTATTTGGTGAAGCCTTTCGTGAATGTTGCCTTGGTGTCCCGACTGACCGCATACGCGCGCTACCGCAAGATACTTCGCGGCGACGGGCTCAGCACCGCCGAGGTGGACGCCGCATTGGATTCCTTGCGGCCGGTCGTGAGTGCGACACGCCAGGCGGTTGCTACGTCGCCGACCAAGCAGACCATCATGCGGGCCGTCCGAGATGCGTCCGCACCCATGTCTTCTGCGGAAGTGGCGGTAACGGTGGGCATCTCCCGCGCAACGGCGCAACGCTATCTCGCCTCGCTGGTGGGTAACTCGGAGTTGGAGATGCGCTTGCGGTACGGAACCACCGGGCGCCCCGAGCAAGAGTTCCTCATTCCAGGAACGTGACGTTCTCACTGACCGGGTCGCGCGGTGCGCGTACCGAATTGACCGGTGCGTCGGGGTTCGCATAGCCGATCGATACTGCGCAGACCAGGTTCAGACTCTCCGGCAGGTTGAGCACCGGGCGGATCGCTTCGGGAAACATGGCAGGAGCTACCTGCATGCAGGAACCGATCCCGTGCGACTGCAACGCCAGGGCAAGAGTCTGCAGATACATTCCCACGCCGGCAACATCGGCAAGGCCCAGGCGCGAGTCCACGCCGACGATGGCCGCGGTGGGTGCGCCGAAGAATCTAAAGTTTCGTAGACCAGCCTCGAAACGCGTCTCGGGGTCGTCGCGCCGGACGCCGAGTGCGCCGTAGACCTGGACGCCCACCGCGAACCGATGGGCGTTGTACTCCTCGGGTAGTTCCATGCGGCCCAGGCCGTTGGTCTGCACGCATGTCACCAGGGACTCGACGAGGCGCTCCCGTGTTGCTCCCTCCGCGATGACAACCCGCCACGGCTGGATATTCGAGTTGGACGGCGCGCGCTGAGCGGTCTCCAGTGCAGATACCAAAACGTCTCGGGGAACCGGCGTCGGCAAGAAGTCGCGGATCGAGGAACGGTCGCGGACCAGCTGGTCGAAATCAGTCACGCATCAGTATGGGCACCATCGGCCCATAATTTCAACACCTGATGAATAACTACTCCGCGATATCGGCGACGAAGACGCCCGCGAGCTTGTTCACCTGGCGCGTTGATCTGGTCAGCGACGGATCGCCCTGGCCCTGTTCCACGATGCGTGGGTTGATCACGTGGATCTGCTTGCCGCGGAACAGCGTGATGTCGGCGCCGCCGGCGGCGATCACGTTCTTGGTCCAGTTGGTTTTGCCATGGATCAGACCTATCGAGATGGCGCCGCCCTTGCGAAACGCGTTGACGGTCGTCTCGTACTTGGCACCCGACGTGCGGCCGTAGTGCGTCACCGTTGCGAATGACGGCAAAAAGCGCGCAATGGGTGCCATCAGGGGGTTCATGTACTTGATCTGAACTCGCTCGAGCCAATCGGGCATGAGCATGGGCACGCCGGGCCGATCATTTGCTGACATGGGATTTCCGATCTTCGCGTAACAAGGGGATCTAATAGACGCGAGTCTAATGAGACTGGCGTCACACGCAACCGGAGACTGCGCGGTAAATGGCCTTGAACAGCTCTGGGACAATGGCAAATGTGAATGACGCCGCACCAGGTCTGCTTCGCCGTATCGACATGCGTGGTGCGAGCTTGTCCCCGGCCCATCTGCGCTCTGCGCTCCCGCGCGGCGGGACCGACGTGGATGCAGTACTGCCCACGGTGCGGCCCGTCGTGGAAGCCGTCCGGGACCGCGGCGCGGAGGCCGCACTGGAATTCTGCGCCCAGTTCGACGGCGTCCGGCCCCAGACGGTGCGGGTTCCCGCGGCCGAGCTGGATCGCGCCCTCGTCGAATTGGATCCCGCGGTCCGTGATGCGCTTGAGGTAGCCATTCTGCGGGCGCGCATCGTGCACGCAGACCAGCGTCGTCAGGACACCGTGACCTCCGTAGCGGACGGTGCCACCGTCACCGAGCGGTGGGTGCCCGTCGAGCGGGTGGGTTTGTACGTCCCGGGTGGCAATGCCGTCTACCCGTCGAGCGTGATCATGAACGTCGTCCCGGCGCAGACGGCCGGGGTGGGATCGCTCGCTATTGCGTCTCCGCCCCAGGCCCAGTTCGGCGGGCTGCCCCACCCGACGATTCTTGCGGCCGCGAAGCTCTTGGGCGTGGAGGAGATCTGGGCTGTCGGCGGTGCGCAGGGTGTCGCGCTGTTGGCGCACGGCGGTACCGATACGGATGGCGCCGAGCTCGCCCCGGTGGACATGATCACCGGGCCCGGCAATATCTACGTGACTGCGGCAAAGCGGATGTGCCGCTCGCTGGTGGGCATCGATGCCGAGGCCGGTCCCACCGAGATCGCGATCCTCGCCGATGAGACGGCCGATCCGGTGCATGTGGCCGCCGACTTGATCAGCCAGGCTGAACATGACGTGCTGGCCGCCAGCGTGCTCGTCACCACGAGCGAGGCGTTGGCCGACGCAGTGGTGAAAGAGACTGCAGCACAATTGAAAACAACCGTCCATGTCGACAGGGTCACCGCCGCGTTGACCGGCACTCAGTCCGGGATTGTCCTCGTCGATGATCTCACCGCGGGACTCAAGGTCGTGAACGCCTATGCGGCCGAGCACTTAGAAATTCAGACGGCCGACCCGGTGCCGGTCGCGGCGCGTGTGCGCAGTGCCGGCGCGATCTTCCTGGGCCCGTGGTCACCGGTGAGTCTGGGTGACTACTGCGCCGGGTCCAACCACGTGCTGCCCACCGCGGGATGTGCGCGGCACTCCAGCGGGCTGTCCGTGCAGACATTCCTGCGCGGAATCCACATCGTGGACTACACCGAGTCGGCTCTCAAAGAGGTGTCCGGACACGTGATCACCCTCGCCAACGCCGAGAACCTGCCCGCGCACGGGGAGGCGGTCCGACGCAGGTTCGAGCGATCATGAGCAATCCGATCGGCGGTTCGGCCCGGCTTGAGGATCTGCCACTGCGGGACGGCCTGCGCGGTAAGAGCCCTTATGGTGCACCGCAATTGACCGTCCCGGTGCGGCTGAATACCAACGAGAACCCACACGAGCCCTCGGCGGGTCTCGTTAACGATGTGGCCGCGGCCGTTCGTGAGGTGGCCGCGGAGCTGCACCGATACCCGGATCGGGACGCGGTGGCCTTGCGCACCGATCTGGCCGCGTACCTGACGGAGCAGTCGGGTGTGCCCGTCGTCGCGGAGAACGTGTGGGCGGCAAACGGTTCTAATGAGGTGCTGCAGCAGCTGCTGCAAGCATTCGGTGGGCCCGGGCGCACCGCGTTGGGGTTCACACCCTCCTATTCGATGCACCCCATCATCTCCGACGGCACGCAGACCGAATGGATGCAGGCCCAGCGTTTGGACGACTTCTCGCTGGACGTGGAGGCTGCCGTCGCGGCGGTCCGTAATCGCCGTCCCGACGTCATTTTCGTGACGAGTCCCAACAATCCGACGGGGCAATCGGTTCCGCTGGAGGATCTGCGTCGGATCCTTGATGTGGCGCCGGGAGTGGTGATCCTGGACGAGGCCTATGGCGAATTCTCGGCGGCCGCCAGCGGGATCAGCCTGGTCGACGAGTTCCCGACGAAGCTGATCGTCAGCCGCACCATGAGTAAGGCCTTCGCGTTCGCGGGTGGACGGCTCGGATATCTAGTGGCCGCGCCGGCGGTTATTGACGCGCTGCTGTTGGTGCGGCTGCCGTATCACCTGTCGGTGCTCACTCAGGCCGCTGCCCGCGCCGCAATCAAACACCGTGCGGAGACACTCGGCAGTGTTGCGACGTTGGTTGCGGAACGCATTCGTGTATCAAAGGCATTGTCTGCCAGTGGATTTCGAGTGATACCCAGTGACGCCAACTTTATCCTATTCGGCCGGTTCGCTGATTCGGTGGCGAGCTGGCAGCGGTATCTGGATGCCGGAGTACTGATCCGGGATGTCGGCATCCCTGGATATCTGCGCGTCACCATCGGGTTGGCGAGTGAGAATGACATGTTCTTGAAAGTCAGCGAGAGCCTGGCTGCGACGGATCTCGAAGGAGAGTCATGAGTGATCGCATTGCACGGGTGGCTCGGGCCACCCGTGAGTCCGACATCGTGGTGGAACTGAACCTGGACGGCACCGGACAGGTGCACATCGACACCGGCGTGCCGTTCTTCGACCACATGCTCAATGCCCTGGGCACGCATGCCAGTTTCGATCTGACGATAACTGCCAAGGGTGACACCGAGATCGAGGCACACCACACAGTGGAGGACACCGCCATCACCCTGGGGCAGGCACTTGCCGAGGCACTGGGGGACAAGAAGGGCATTCGCCGGTTCGGTGATGCGTTCATTCCCATGGATGAGACCCTCGCCCACGCCGCAGTCGATGTCTCGGGCCGTCCGTACTGTGTTCACACCGGAGAGCCGGAGCACCTGCTGCACACGACGATTGCCGGCAGTTCGGTGCCCTATCACACTGTCATCAACGCGCACGTGTTTGAGTCGCTGGCTCTCAATGCGCGGATCGCACTGCATGTACGCACCCTGTACGGTCGCGACCCGCACCACATCACCGAAGCCCAGTACAAGGCCGTGGCCAGGGCGCTGCGCCAGGCTGTCGAGCCGGACCCCCGGGTGACCGGGGTGCCGTCAACGAAGGGCAGCCTGTGACCGGTGGCGGTCCAAAAGTCGTTGTTCTCGACTACGGTTCGGGCAACCTCCGGTCGGCTCAACGGGCACTGGAGCGGGTCGGCGCCGAGGTCACGGTAACCGCCGACGCCGAGGCGGCGCTCAATGCCGACGGCTTGGTGGTCCCCGGAGTGGGTGCTTTCGCGGCCTGCATGGAGGGCCTACGAAGGATCGACGGTGAGCGCATCATCGACGTGCGGCTGTCCGGCGGACGCCCAGTGCTGGGTGTGTGCGTGGGCATGCAGATCTTGTTCAGTCACGGAGTCGAATTCGGCGTCGACACCGAGGGCTGCGGTCAATGGCCAGGTGTGGTCAGCCGCCTCGACGCCCCGGTGATCCCGCATATGGGTTGGAACACCGTCGATTCCGCGCCGGGGTCAACGCTGTTCGCCGGGCTGGACGCCGATACACGCTTCTACTTTGTGCACTCATATGCGGTGCAGAAGTGGGAGCTGGAAACGCCCAGCGAGTCACCAATCGCCAAGCCATTGGTGACCTGGGCGACCCATCATGTGCCGTTCATCGCCGCGGTGGAGAATGGGCCACTGGCGGCCACCCAGTTCCATCCGGAGAAGAGTGGCGATGCGGGGGCCGTGTTGTTGAGCAATTGGGTGAAGGGAATCTCTTGAGTCTCGTTCTATTACCGGCGGTTGACGTCGCCGATGGGCAGGCGGTCCGCCTCGTGCAGGGCAAGGCAGGCAGCGAAACCACTTATGGCTCACCGCGAGATGCGGCGCTGACGTGGCAGAACGACGGTGCCGAATGGGTGCACCTGGTGGATCTGGACGCGGCCTTCGGTCGCGGTTCCAATCGCGAGCTGCTCGCGCAGGTGGTTGGTGAACTCGATGTCAAGGTGGAGCTTTCCGGCGGCATCCGAGATGACGATTCGCTGACGGCTGCGCTCGCAACCGGTTGCGCCCGAGTCAATCTCGGCACCGCTGCGCTGGAGGATCCCGATTGGTGTGCCTCGGCGATCGCCCGGCACGGCGAGCGGGTGGCCGTCGGCCTCGATGTGGAGATCATCGACGGTGAGCACCGTCTGCGCGGTCGCGGCTGGGTCAGCGACGGCGGCGACCTGTGGGAGGTACTGGAACGGCTGCGTTCCCAAGGGTGTACGCGTTACGTCGTCACCGACGTGACGAAGGACGGCACTCTCACCGGCCCGAACCTGGAACTGCTGGCGCAGGTCGCGGGCGTCGCGAATGCTCCCGTCATCGCCTCCGGGGGAGTGTCGAGCCTGGACGATCTGCGTGCCATCGCGGAGTTGACCGGCGCAGGCATTGAGGGTGCGATCGTCGGAAAGGCTCTCTACGCAGGCCGTTTCACTTTGCCCGACGCATTGGCTGCCGTTTCCTGACATGCCCACAACCGCGGAGCTGGTAGCGCTAGTTTCAGAGGCGTCCACGATCCTGGACGTGGCGGCGCAGCGCTTTGTGGCCGGACACGGCGCCGATGGCGTGGTGTTCAAAGGCGGCAAGGATTTCGCCACCGAAGAGGATCTGGCCATCGAACGGATGGTGGTCGAGGCACTTACCGAGCGCACCGGGATCGCCGTGCACGGTGAGGAATTCGGCGGCCCGGCCGTGGATTCCGGGCTGGTGTGGGTGGTGGACCCCATCGACGGCACCGTGAACTACGCGGCGGGTTCCCCCATGGCCGCGATCCTCTTGGGGCTGCTCCTGGACGGAGTACCGGTCGCCGGCTTGACCTGGCTGCCCTTCATGCGGGAGAAGTACACCGCCGTTACTGGGGGCCCGTTACTGCGCAACGGCGTTGCGATGCCCCCGTTGCCAGTAACCGATCTGGCCGATGTCGCCGTCGGTTTGGGCACCTTCAACGTCGACTGGAAGGGACGCGTGCCGGGCCGCTACCGGCTGACCGTCCTGGAGAAGCTGAGCCGGATCACCTCCCGGCTGCGGATGCACGGGAGCACCGGTATCGACTTGGCGTTCACCGCAGGCGGAATACTGGGCGGTGCAGTGAGTTTCGGTGCGCACGTGTGGGATCATGCCGCCGGTATCGCGTTGGTGCAGTCGGCGGGCGGGCACGCGACCGATCTGCGTGGTGATCCCTGGACGCCCGATTCGCCGTCGTTGCTGGTGGCGGCGCCCGGCGTGCATGAACAGATCCTGGAAGTGCTGGCCGAGGTCGGGGATCCGGAGGACTACCGATGAGTGTTGCCACCCGTGTCATCGCCTGCCTTGACGTCGACGACGGTCGCGTGGTTAAGGGTGTGAACTTCGAAAACCTGCGTGACGCTGGCGATCCGGTCGAATTGGCCGCCGCGTACGACGCCGAGGGCGTGGACGAACTCACCTTCCTTGACGTCACCGCATCCTCGTCGGGCCGGGCCACCATGCTGGATGTGGTGCGCCGGACCGCTGAGCAGGTCTTCATTCCACTGACCGTCGGTGGCGGCGTGCGCGCGGTGGAAGACGTAGACGTGCTGCTGCGGGCCGGGGCCGACAAGGTGGGCGTCAACACCGCGGCTATTGCACGCCCGGACCTGCTGGCCGAGCTGGCACAGCGGTTCGGATCGCAGTGCATCGTGCTGAGCGTCGACGCGCGCCGGGTCCGTGAATCCGATGCGCCCACCGCGTCCGGATGGGAAGTCACCACCCACGGCGGGCGCAAGGGCACCGGCATCGACGCGATCGAATGGACCCAGCGCGGTGCAGAGTTGGGGGTAGGGGAGATCTTGCTTAACTCCATGGACGCCGACGGCACCAAGGCCGGATTCGACCTTCCGATGATCGCGGCCGCCCGCGCGGCGGTGGACGTGCCCGTCATCGCCAGCGGCGGAGCCGGCGCCATCGAACATTTCGCGCCCGCCGTGCAGGCCGGTGCGGATGCGGTGTTGGCGGCCAGTGTCTTTCACTTCCGGGAACTCACCATCGGCCAGGTGAAGGCGGCCATGGCGGCAGCAGGGATCACGGTGCGATGACCGAGCTGGATCCGGCGATCGCCAGCCGATTGAAGCGTGACGCCGCCGGCCTGGTGACGGCCGTGGTGCAGGAACACGGCACCGGCACGGTCCTGATGGTGGCGTGGATGAATGACGAAGCCTTGGCGCAGACCCTGGCGACGCGGCGCGGCACCTACTTCTCGCGGTCGCGTCAGCGCCTATGGGTCAAGGGTGAGACGTCGGGCCACACCCAATACGTGCACTCGGTGCGGCTGGATTGCGACGGTGACACGCTCGTCCTCGAAGTCGAACAGACCGGGCCGGCCTGCCACACTGGGGCGCACAGTTGCTTCGATCGCGATGAGTTACTTGCGCGCGCGGAGGAACTCTAGCGCCTTGTCCGCATGCGCGTTCATGTTGAGCTCGCTGGAGAACACCTCGAGGACCGTCTTGTCGGTGTCGATGATGAACGTGGTCCGCTTGACCGGAGCCAGCTTGCCCAGTAGTCCGCGCTTGACGCCGAATGCACTTGAGACCTTGCCGCCGGTATCCGAGAGCAGCGGGTAGTCAAACTTGCGCTTGTCGGCGAAGTCGGCCTGCTTCTCCACCGAGTCGACGCTGATACCGACGCGGGCGGCGCCCACTTCCTTGAATTCGCTTGCCAGATCACGGAAATGGCAAGCCTCGGCAGTGCAGCCGGGGGTGTTGGCCGCCGGGTAGAAAAACAGCACGACCGGTCCGTCAGCCAGGAGCGTGGAGAGGCTGCGAGTGGTTCCGGTCTGGTCCGGAAGTTCGAAGTCGGCGACACGATCACCAGGTTTCATGAGTCGCACGCTACGCCAGGGCGTGAGACAGTCGGTTTCCCAGGGCGGTGATTGTCTGCATGTCACCACGGACACCGGGTGCCCACGGCAGTCCCAGCCGGTCTTTGGTCTTGTTGACATACCGGGGAATCACGTGGAGGTGAAAATGAAACTCCGTCTGCCATGCGTGCGCGCCGCAGCAGTTCAGGAGGTTCACTCCATCGGCCCCGAGTTCAGTAACGACTGCTTTGGCTATCCGCTGGGCGGTCAACGTGACGGCGCTCAGATCATCGGTCGGTATCTCGAGCAGATCCTTGCTGTGCTGCTTCGGAACCACCAGGAGGTGTCCGTCTGAGCCGGGGTTGATATCCATGAAGGCGTACGTTTTGGCGTCCTCAGCGACGCGTACACCGGGTACTGCACCGGAAACGATTCCGCAAAACAAGCAGTCATCGGCCACGGCCCTACGCTAAAGGCATTGATCTGTCGAACATACATTCCATAGCATGAGACTCGTGAGATGTGGCCGAACAGGCCCGCATATCGGCTCGACATGATGAGGTGCGACGTGCCATCGACGAACGTGACGGTGTTTCTGCCCGGCGGTGCGGTGTGGGAGTTTCACTGCGAATTGCGCTGGCGCGCTATGTTTCCGCGGCACTCTCGGCGATCTTCCTCATGCGAACACCCGAGTGCCGGGAGCTGCAGTGCGGGTTCCCGGGCCGGCCCGTCGTCACAACGGCCGGGCACGCCCGAGACTCATATGCGATCCCGGGCGTGCCGATACATCAGCGGGCGGGTAGCGGGCGGGACCGGATCAGTCGCGGCCACCAGAACAGCGGCCCGAGCAGCCGAGCTATCGCCGGAGTGATGAACGAACGCACGATGAGCGTGTCGAGCAGTAGACCAAGTCCGATGATGGAGCCCAACTGGCCCACGGACAGCAGGTCACTGGAGAGCATCGCCATCATCGTGGTCGCGAACACGATGCCCGCGGTGGTGACCACCTTGCCGGAGTTGGCCACCGCTCTGATCAGGCCGGTGTTGAGTCCGGCCTTGCTTTCCTCGAGGTAGCGGGAGATCAGCAGAAGGTTGTAGTCCGATCCGACCGCCACCAGGATGATGAAGGTGATGGGCAGGTTCAGCCAGCTCAGCGGTATGCCTAGGAAGTGCTGCCAGACCAACACCGATAAGCCGAATGCTCCGGAGTAGGAGAACGCGACGGTGCCGACGATGACGAGCGCCGCCACCACGCTCCTGGTGATCAGTAGCATCACCAGGAAAATCAAGGCGAATGCCGCGATGGCAGCGATCAACAGATCAATCTTGGTGGCGTCCTGGATGTCCCAGTACGTCGCCGCCGCACCTCCCAAATAGACCCGTGACCCGGCCAGCGTCGTGCCCTTGAGCGCCTCCTTGGCGGCAGGCAGATAGGCCTTTGCTTGGGCTACGCCTTCGGGGCTGAGTGCCTCGCCATCGTGGTAAATCATGTAGCGGGCCGATTTGCCGTCCGGCGAGATGAAGTATTTGAGGTCGATCTGGAAGTACGGATTGTCGAAGGCCTCCGGCGGCAAATAGAAGAACTCATCGTTCTTGGAACTGTCGAAGGCGTACCCGAGATCCATCATTTGGCGGCCCAACTCCTTCATCTGGGTCAGCATCGGCCGCATGGTGCTCTGCTCGGTCAGCACCACCTTCCTCATGTTGTCCAATTCGGCGGCGCTCTTACCGATCACATCGACAAGCTGCGGTGTGACCGCGTCCTGTATGAGCGCTGCCTTGAGGGTGTCGTCCGCCGCATCGGTCATCGAGTCGACCTGATCGGTCATGTCGAACAGTGACCTCAGCGCCCAGCACATCGGGATGTCGGCGCAGTGCGGCTCCCAGTAGAAGTAGTTTCGCAGCGGCCGGAACTGGTCGTCGAAATTGGCCAGTGTGTCGCGCATGGCGACGGTGGTGTCCTTCATCTCCTGCGCGCCCTTGACGGAAATACGTGCCGCACCGGCCTGCTGGCCGGTGAGTTCCTGCTGTTGGCGCATCAGGGTGGCCATTCGATCGGTGATATCGGCCATCTGGGTGAATCGGTCGGTGAGATCGGTGAGGAACGGGATCAATTCGTTGATCTTGGTTCCCATCGTCCCCATCGTGTAGGTGAACGATGAATGCTCCAACGGCGTGCCCAATGGTCTGGTGACACTTTGGATCATCGCGACGCCGGGGGTGTGAAACACCTCGCGCGCCACCTTGTCCAGTGCGATCATGTCCGTCGAATTGCGCATGTCGTGATCGGATTCGACCATCAACATGTCGCTGTTGAGCTTGCTTACTGGGAAGTGTCGATCCGCGGCCGCATATCCCTGATTGGCGGGAGTATCTGCCGACACGTATATCCGGTCATTGTAGTTCGGCCGATAGGTCGGAAGGGTGATCGACCCTATGAGCACCACGACGCTGCTTACCACCAGGATGCGACCGGGCCAGCGTACGACCACCGTGCCGACCTTTCGCCAAATGCCCGCGCTTGCTTTGACTTTCGGCTCGAAGGCGCCGAAGCGACTGCCCAATGCCAGCACGGCCGGCCCGAATGTGAGGGATGCCGCGACAGCCATGAGCGTTGCTACCGCGCACGGGATCCCCATCGTGTTGAAGTAGTTGAGGCGGGTGAACTGAAGGCAGAATGTCGCGCCGGCGATCGCCAGGCCCGATCCCAGGATGACGTGGGATACGCCCCGGACAGCCGAGTAATAGGCCGCCTCGCGGTCCTCGCCCGCATGACGGGCCTCTTGATACCGGCCGATCAGGAAGATCGCATAGTCGGTTCCGGCGCCGAGGATCAGCGCAACGAGGATGTTGGACGCGAAGACGGAGATGCCAATCAGCTTGTGATAGGCCAGGAACGCCACGACGCCGCGACCGCACGTCAGCTCGACCATGACCACGAGCAGCGTCAGCAATGCTGTGGAGATCGACCGGTAGACGATCAGCAGCATCACCGCGATGATGGCGATCGTCACGTACATCATCGTGATCATGCTTTCGTTGCCCACTTTGAGCATGTCCGAGGACAGCGGTGCGGAGCCGGAAACGTAAACCTTGAGGCCCTGGGGTGGTTGAACCTCGGAGATCAACTCGCGCACGGCTCGGATCGAGTCATCGGAGACCGTCGAGCCCTGGTCGCCGGCAACGCGCACGAGCGTGTATGCCGCCATTCCGTCGGCGCTCTGCACACCCGCGGCAGTCGTGCCCTGACCCCAGAGGTTCATGACGTACTGGACGTGCTTCTTGTCGTTCTCCAGCTTGCTCGCCAGCACGTCGTAGAACTTGTGATCGGCGTCGTTCAGCTTGTGGTCACCCTCGAGAATCACCATCACCAGGCTGTTGCTATCGGATTCTTTGAACGATTCGCCGATATGTATCAGTGCGGTGGACGACGGTGCGTCCAGCGGCACCAGCGGACCCTGATTGGCGTCGGTCACGGGCTCCAGCTGCGGGACGATGACGTTGACCAGGACGGCCAGTGCGAGCCAGGCCAGGATCACCAGCGGGGAAAACGTGCGAATTGCCTTCGCGAAGAATGGCTTTCGGGCCGCGTGCGTGCTCATGCGGACAGCACCTGGCACCAGACGCCGGCGTGCTCGCCGGTTGCCGTGTGCTCTGAACGGACCAATCCGTCCACCGTGATGCGGCAGCCGACATTCTGGCCTGCCACCTGCGCCGTGATGTCACCCGTCGCGGTGGTCAGGACGGTTGTCTCGGTGTGCGTCCAGGGCAATGCGGTGGGCTGGACGTCGACCGGTCTGTTGTTGGTGTCCCAGTAGCTCACCCGCGCCCAGCCGCCGTAGTCACCGAACACCTCGTACACGATGTTCTTGGGATTGAATTGCACGACGGCGAAATTGCCCCCGGGGCTGCGGGTCATGTCCTGCGAGCCGAAGATCCCGTGCGCGAATTTGATAGCAAGTCCCGCCGTGAGCAGCACAACCACGGTCAGCGTGGGCAACCAGATCTTGTTGACCACGCGACGGCTCCTGGAAACGCTCATAGCGACACCTTTCGATGTTCTAGGCCCACTCGTCCCGCACGTGCGGGTTGAGGAGTCGGTTCATGTCGCCACACCGAAGGTGCTGCGAAAACATGGTCGTCAGCGATGACGTACGCAAGCTCGATACCCGATCTGCGTCGGACGCCCGTGGATGCGCTGGCTACATCGCAGCTTATGCGTGACAGATACTATACAAGTTATGTATTAGGTGTCTATCTCTCGAATGAGATCCTCATCTCAGGGGGAGTGGCGGCGAATTCGGCTAAGCTGCGCCGGCTCCGGCCGTGGGATACGGCCGAGCTCTCGGTGACAGCGTCAAAGGTCCGATAGCCTGAGGCCAGCACGCGTTTTACCTGGTATCCCTCGGTGCGAGAGGGTCGAAGAAGGGGCACAATGGCCGTCCACGAGAGCTCGATTACCGTACGAGACTGGACGCAGCACCGGCCGGACCTCGACACCTCCTCGATGGAGATGATCGGCTTGTTGAAGCGGGCATCGGGCCTGCTCGCGAGGGTCGTCGAGCCCCTCAATGCGTCAATCCCCATCGCAGAGCCCGAACACGACATTCTTGTCGTGCTGCGCCACCGCAAGGGTCCCGTGATCGCACGCCACATCGCGGAAGAGCTCGGCGTGTCGCAGGCATGGATAAGCAGGACGCTGCGTCGGCTCGAAGAACGCGGATACGTCCGTCGGGAGGCGAACGCCAACGACCGGCGGGCCGCCATCATCAGCATGACCGCCAGCGGGCGCAGAGTCGTCGATGAGTCCTTCCCCGAAAAGTTGAGTGTGGAAAGTGCGGCGCTTGCCGGGCTTGGGGACGAGCGGGACTCGGTGGTGGCGAGTTTGAAGCGACTTGTCGAGGCCCTGAAGGCGTATGAGGGTTAGGCGCGCGGTCGGCACCCCGCTGCTGGTGGTATAGCCAAATCGGCTGGCGTGTGTCTGGGAGAATGGCAGCCATGCATAGCACCGTCAGCGGCGCCGCCACGACAACCAGGGAACAGTTCAACGCCCTGGCGGCGATCCATCGGGTGGTGCCGGTCACGCGAAAAGTCCTGGCAGACAGCGAGACCCCACTCTCTGCGTACCGGAAGTTGGGCGCCAACCGTCCGGGCACCTTCCTGCTGGAATCGGCGGAGAACGGTCGCTCGTGGTCGCGCTGGTCGTTCATCGGTGCCGGATCGCCGTCGGCGTTGACCGTCCGCGACGGGCAAGCCGCCTGGCTGGGCGCGACGCCGGAGGGCGCCCCAGTCGGCGGCGACCCTCTCGCTGCGCTGCGGGCCACCATGGATCTGCTGGCCGGCGAGTCGCTCACGGATCTGCCGCCGCTGTCCGGCGGGATGGTCGGCTTCCTGGCGTACGACATCGTGCGACGCCTGGAGCGGCTGCCCGAGACGACCACCGATGACCTCGGGCTGCCGGATCTGCTGCTGCTGCTCGCCACCGATATGGCGGCCGTTGATCACCACGAGGGCACCATCACGCTCATCGCCAACGCCGTCAACTGGGACGACACCCCGCAGCGGGTTGCAGAGGCGTACGACGACGCCGTGGCGCGGCTGGAAGTGATGACCGCGGCGTTGAGCCAGCCGCTGCCCTCCGCGGTCGCCCACTTCGACCGTCCGAAACCGACGTACAGCAACCAGCGCACCGTCCAGGAGTACAGCGCGATAGTCGACAAGCTGGTCGGCGATATCGAGGCCGGTGAGGCATTCCAGGTGGTGCCGAGCATGCGCTTCGAAATGGAGACCGATGTCGACCCGCTCGACGTCTACCGCATCCTGCGCGTCACCAACCCCAGCCCGTACATGTACCTGCTGCATGCGCCGGACTCCGATGGTGGAACGGCCTTTTCGATCGTCGGATCGAGCCCGGAGGCGCTGGTCACCGTCAAGGACGGGGTGGCCACTACCCATCCCATCGCGGGCACCCGCTGGCGCGGGGCGACTGACGAGGAAGACAGCCTGCTCGCCAAGGATCTACTCAACGACGAGAAGGAACTCTCGGAGCACCTAATGCTGGTCGACCTCGGCCGCAACGATCTCGGACGGGTCTGTACCCCGGGCACCGTGAAGGTCAGCGATTACAGCCACATCGAGCGCTACAGCCACGTGATGCACCTGGTGTCTACCGTTTCCGGGTCGCTTGCCGGCGGCAAGACGGCGCTGGACGCGATTACCGCGTGCTTCCCGGCCGGAACGCTGTCGGGGGCCCCGAAGGTGCGCGCCATGGAACTCATCGAAGAGGTCGAACTCACCCGGCGGGGACTGTACGGGGGAGTGCTCGGTTACCTGGACTTCGCCGGGAACGCCGATTTCGCCATCGCGATCCGCACGGCACTGTTCAAGGGCGGTCGCGCCTATGTTCAGGCCGGCGGTGGTGTGGTAGCCGACTCCACCGGAGAGTACGAGTTCAACGAGGCCCGGAACAAGGCCACCGCCGTGCTCAATGCCATCGCCGCTGCCGAAACCCTCACCGGCGCTGCGGATGTCTAACCCCGCTCGCAGAAAACTACTTACGGGTGCCGGGTTGCTCGTGATCGCGGCGGCTGCGCTGTGGGCGGCCTCGAAGTTCACCTGGGTGCGTGTGCGCTCCTTCGACGGTCTTGGTGACCCCCGCACGATCCTGGTGTCCGGTGCCGACTGGTCGGCGGCCCTGGTTCCGCTGGCGGTGGCGTTGATCGCGTCCGCCATCGCCACCCTCGCGATCCGCGGCTGGGCCTTACGGATCTTGGCTGTTCTAGTGGCGGTCATCGGTGCCGGCGCGGCCTACCTAGGCGTCAGCCTCTGGGCGGTCCGCGACGTCGGACCGCGTGCCGCGGACGTCACGCACATACCGATATCCACTCTGGTGGGCGCCGATAGGCTCTCCGGCGGCGCGACGGCCGCGGTTCTCGCCGCAGTGGTGGCGGTAGTGGCCGCCATGTCGCTGCTGCGCGCCGCACGCGGAGCCGTCGCCACCAAGTACCAGAACCCCGCCGCCAGACGCTCTGAAAGCGCAGATACGAGCCAGAGCGAGCGGGTGATGTGGGACAGCCTGGACGGCGGGCACGACCCCACCGCCGGCCCTACTGAGGCCTAGTCAGCTCCCATTCGAGCCCTACCTGACCCGGTTTATGTGTGTAGCCCGTGAACGGCTACCCTTCTGAGAAGTTCGAATGCGTAGGCGCGGGGGCGCCGCAAGAAGGGAATCGTCGAGGTCATGAGTTCGGGAACCGTACTCGATTCGATCCTCGATGGTGTGCGCGCTGATGTCGCGGCCCGCGAAGCCATTGTGGATCTCGCCAGCGTCAAAGCGGCCGCTAAAGCGGCACCCAAACCGCTCGATGTGATGGCTGCCCTGCGCGAACCGGGCATCGCGGTGATCGCCGAAGTCAAGAGGGCGAGCCCGTCGCGTGGTGCGCTCGCCGATATCAGTGATCCCGCCAAGCTTGCGAAGGCGTACGAGGACGGGGGAGCGCGGATCATCAGCGTGCTCACCGAGGGGCGCCGATTCAACGGCAGCCTCGACGACCTCGACTCGGTGCGCGCCGCGGTTTCAGTTCCGGTGTTGCGCAAGGACTTTGTGGTGGGCCCGTATCAGATTCACGAGGCGCGCGCGCACGGTGCAGACCTCATCCTGCTGATCGTCGCGGCGCTCGAACAGACCGCGTTGGTATCGCTGCTTGATCGCACCGAGTCACTGGGCATGACCGCGCTGGTGGAAGTGCACACCGAGGAAGAGGCCGATCGCGCGCTGTCCGCCGGTGCATCGGTCATCGGTGTCAATGCGCGTGACCTGAAAACTCTTGAGATCGATCGGGATTGCTTCTCCCGGATCGCGCCAGGACTGCCCAGCGGCGTGATCCGAATCGCCGAATCCGGTATCCGTGGAACCGCCGACCTGCTGGCGTACGCCGGCGCCGGGGCCGACGCGGTACTGGTTGGCGAGGGACTGGTCACCAGTGGTGATCCCCGGAGTGCCGTCGCGGATTTGGTGACGGCGGGTACGCATCCGTCCTGCCCCAAACCGGCTCGCTAGACGATGCCCGAAGGTCCTCGCGCAAGCGTCTCATCAATCATGAAGAACACCGGCCTACCGCAGATGAGCGCTGCCGTCGCCGAGTCCACCGCGCATGAACCAGATGCCCGCGGACATTTCGGCCCGTATGGCGGCCGCTACGTTGCCGAGGCACTCATGGCGGTCATCGAAGAAGTCACCGCCGCTTACGAGAAGGTCAGATCCGATCGCTCCTTTCTCGATGAGCTTGACCGGCTGCAGACGCACTATGTGGGCCGTCCATCACCGTTATACGAGGCCGAACGGCTCAGCGCCCACGCCGGTGGCGCACGCATTCTGCTCAAACGAGAAGATCTGAACCACACCGGTTCTCACAAAATCAACAACGTCCTCGGTCAGGTTCTCCTGGCCAAGCAAATGGGCAAGACCCGGGTCATTGCCGAAACCGGTGCGGGACAGCACGGAGTCGCCACCGCCACCGCGTGCGCGCTGCTGGGCATCGAATGCGTGATCTATATGGGCGCCGTCGATACCGCGCGGCAGGCGCTCAACGTCGCCCGCATGCGACTGCTGGGATCGACCGTCGTGTCGGTGGAGTCGGGGTCGAAGACCCTCAAGGACGCCATCAACGATGCCATGCGCGACTGGGTGACCAATGCGCACAACACCTACTACTGCTTCGGTACCGCCGCTGGCCCCCACCCCTTCCCGGTGATGGTGCGCGATTTCCAGCGCATCATCGGCATGGAGGCGCGGGTCCAGGTGCTGGATCAGGTGGGCAGGTTGCCGGATGCGGTCGTCGCCTGCGTCGGCGGCGGATCCAATGCGATCGGTCTGTTCCATGCCTTTATCGACGATTCGGCAGTGCGGTTGGTCGGGTACGAGGCCGCCGGTGACGGTGTCGAAACCGGTAGGCATGCAGCCACTTTCACCGGCGGGACACCCGGCGCGTTCCAGGGCTCCTACTCGTACCTACTGCAGGACGAAGACGGCCAGACCATCGAATCCCATTCGATCTCAGCGGGTTTGGATTACCCGGGGGTGGGACCCGAACACGCTTGGCTGCGTGAATCCGGACGAGCCGACTACCGGCCTATCACCGACAGCGAGGCCATGGACGCCTTTCTGCTGCTCTCCCGCGCCGAGGGCATCATCCCGGCCATCGAATCGGCGCACGCCGTTGCGGGCGCACTCAAACTGGGGGCGGAGTTGGGGGAGGGCAAGGTCATCGTGGTGAACCTGTCGGGCCGCGGTGACAAAGATGTCGAGACCGCCGCCAAATGGTTCGACCTGTTGGACAAGAACGGCGGCAAGTGATGACGCAGCCCGGCCGTCTCACCGAGGTCTTCGACAAGTGCCGCAGCGAGGATCGCGCGGCACTGATCGGCTATCTGCCCAACGGTTACCCGGACTTGGACACCTCGATCGAACTCATGACCACCCTGGTCCAGGGCGGGTGCGACATCGTCGAGGTGGGCATCGCGTACTCGGACCCGATGATGGACGGCCCGATGATCGCGGCGGCCGCGGAAACCGCGCTCGCCAACGGCGTTCGGGTGGCAGATGTCTTCACCACGGTGCGCGCCATCACCGATGCTGGCGGGCACGCCGTCGTCATGTCCTATTGGAACCCGGTGCTGCGGTATGGGGTTGACGCCTTCGCGCGCGATCTGGCGGTCGCCGGAGGCCTCGGCATCATCACCCCCGACCTGATCCCGGATGAAGCCGAAGACTGGATTGCCGCCTCCGACGCGTACGACCTGGATCGCGTCTTCCTCGTCGCGCCGTCCTCCACATCGGAACGGCTGGAGATGACCGTCGGCGCATGCCGGGGATTCGTGTACGCGGCATCCACGATGGGCGTCACCGGTGCGCGCGATGCGGTGTCGAACGCGGCCCCGGCATTGGTGAGCCGGGTGCGCGAAGTCTCCGATATCGCGGTCGGTGTCGGCCTGGGCGTGCGATCCGGTCCGCAGGCCGCCGAGATTGCGGCGTACGCGGACGGCGTCATCGTCGGCTCGGCATTAGTGGCCGCGGCCCCACAAGGCACCGCGGCGGTGCGTACCCTGGCTGAAGAATTGGCCGTCGGAGTCCGGAAGGGCACAACCACACCGTGACAGTCGTGAATCTGGCATACATCCCCAGCCCGCCCCAAGGAGTCTGGCATCTGGGGCCAATCCCGATCCGCGCCTATGCACTGTGCATCATCGCGGGCATCATCGTCGCGCTGGTTATCGGCGATCGGCGATGGGAAGAGCGCGGCGGTGAGCGCGGCGTCATCTACGACATCGCATTGTGGGCAGTACCTTTCGGACTGGTCGGCGGGCGTCTCTACCACGTGATGACCGATTGGCAGACCTACTTCGGACCGCACGGCAAGGGCATAGCGAAGGCAATTGCGGTCTGGGAGGGCGGTCTCGGCATCTGGGGCGCCGTCGCCCTCGGTGGCGTCGGAGCCTGGATTGCGTGTCGCCGTCGCGGAATTCCGCTTCCCGCATTCGGCGACGCGATTGCCCCAGGCATCGTGCTGGCCCAGGCAATCGGCCGGTTGGGCAACTACTTCAACCAGGAACTCACGGGTGGACCCACCACGTTGCCGTGGGGGCTGGAACTGTTCTACCGGCGCTCCGCTGACGGCGCGGTTGACATTCTGAATCTCAACGGCGTGTCGACCGGCGAAGTGGCACAAGTCGTTCACCCAACCTTCCTGTACGAATTGCTATGGAACGTCCTCATTTTCGCGCTACTGATCTTTGTGGATCGCCGCTTCAAGATCGGACACGGGCGACTGTTCGCGTTGTACGTGGCCGGGTACTGCGTGGGCAGGTTCTGCGTAGAGCTGATGCGCGTGGACCCCGCGACCCAATTCGGTGGCATCCGCGTGAATTCGTTCACCTCGACGCTGGTGTTCCTGGGCGCTGTCGCCTACATCCTGTTGGCCCCCAAGGGGCGTGAGGATCCTGAATCTCTTGCCGGCAATCAGGCAGAGGCGGCGGAGGTAGAGACAGACCCGGAGCGCGGAGAGACCGCGAATGCGACCGAAGACGTCGCCGATGCCGCCACGGACCAGCCCACCGCTGCGGTGGAATCGGGTGCCGACGCGATGGAGGCCGACCAGGACGTCGACGACGTCGAGTCCGACCAGGCCGTCGAGGTCCCAGCCAAGCCCGAAACAGATTCCCCGACCCTCTCGTAGATCTGGCATGGTGGAGAAATGACCGCGAGCACTCCGCCCCCCTTCGGAACGCCTCCTCCCGTGCCGCCGGCCGGAGTCCCTTACCCGCCGCCGCCCGGGTACGCAGGACCTCCCGTTGATCCTGCCGCCCCGTTTGGACGGAACCCGGCCACCGGTCAGCCCTACTCGGATAAATCGAAGCTTGTCGCTGGCCTGTTGCAACTCCTAGGCCTGGTTGGATTCGTGGGATTCGGCCGTATCTACCTAGGGCAAACCCTGCTCGGCGTCATCCAGCTGGTGGTCGGATTGGCGACCTTCACGGTGGGGGCAATCATCTGGGCGATCATCGATGCGATTCTGATTTTCGGCGGCAAGGTCCGCGACAAAGACGGCAGGGAGCTTAGAGACTGATCGGTGACTGATCCGCCTTCCAAGGGTGTGCGAGAATGGAGTTGACCGGGACGGCCCGGTAATTCTTCGCCAGGGGACGGCCTCACCGAAATTCGGAGGTATCTCTCATGGTTTGGCTGCTTCTCATCCTTGCGGGTCTGCTGGAGGTGGGTTGGGCTATCGGCCTCAAATACACCGAAGGATTCACTCGACTGTGGCCGACCGTGGGCACCGTCGGATCGATGATCATCAGTCTCGGACTGCTTGGCATCGCGATGAAGAGCCTGCCGGTCGGCACCGCCTATGCGATCTGGGTGGGGGTGGGCGCTGTCGGTACGGCGATCCTGGGCATCGTGTTGTTCGGGGATTCCGCCAACATCTGGCGACTGCTCAGCCTGGTACTAATCGTCGCCGGCATCATCGGTCTGAAACTGGCTTCCTGACAACGTAAACCGGCGAAGGTAACCGATGGGTGAATCGTGCCCGCACTGACTCGTGAGTAGATGTGACCGCGACTATGCTCAAAAGTCGTGACGAGACGCGGAAAGATTGTTTGCACTCTTGGCCCTGCGACCGGTTCTGCCGAGTTGGTGCGTGAGCTCGTCGATTCCGGCATGGACGTGGCACGACTCAACTTCAGCCACGGTGAGCATGCCGACCATGAGCAGAACTACCGCTGGGTGCGCAAGGCATCCGACGACTCCGGGCGCGCGGTTGGTGTCCTCGCGGACCTGCAGGGTCCCAAGATCCGGCTCGGCCGGTTCGCCACCGGCTCGACCGTGTGGGCGACGGGCGAGCAGATCAGGATCACTGTCGACGATGTGGTGGGCACCCCGGACCGGGTGTCCACCACATACAAGCAGTTGGCCGCCGATGCGTCCGTAGGGGACCGGCTCCTAGTCGACGACGGCAAGGTAGGTCTCACGGTGGAGGCCGTCGAGAACAACGACGTGGTCTGCCGGGTCACCGAGGGCGGCCCCGTCAGCAACAACAAGGGCTTGTCGTTGCCGGGGATGAACGTCTCGGTGCCCGCGCTGTCCGAGAAGGACATCGCCGACCTCGAATTCGCGCTGCGACTCGGGGTAGACCTCATCGCGCTGTCTTTCGTGCGCTCACCCAGCGACGTGGAACTGGTGCACGCCATCATGGACCGCGTCGGACGGCGCGTGCCGGTGATCGCCAAGCTGGAGAAGCCCGAGGCCGTCGCCAACCTTGAAGCCATTGTGCTGGCCTTCGACGCGATCATGGTCGCCCGTGGTGACCTCGGAGTCGAGCTGCCGCTCGAAGATGTGCCCATCGTGCAGAAGCGGGCCATCCAGATCGCGCGAGAGAACGCCCGTCCGGTCATCGTGGCGACCCAGATGCTCGAGTCGATGATCGAGAACTCGCGGCCCACCCGTGCCGAGGCCTCCGACGTCGCCAACGCAGTTCTCGATGGCGCGGATGCCGTGATGTTGTCGGGGGAGACCTCGGTCGGCAAGCACCCCATGGAAGCAGTGCGGACGATGGCCCGCATCGTGTCGGCGGTAGAGAGCCATTCGGTGAGTGCGCCGCCATTGACGCACGTGCCGCGTACGAAACGCGGTGTCATTTCGTATGCCGCCCGTGATATCGGTGAACGCCTGAACGCCAAGGCCCTCGTCGCCTTCACTCAGTCCGGGGATACGGTGCGGCGCCTGGCCCGGCTGCACACCCCGCTACCGGTGCTGGCGTTCACTCCGCTGCCCGAGGTTCGTAGCCAGCTGGCGCTCACGTGGGGAACGGAAACGTTCATCGTCCCGGTGATGGATACCACCGACGGCATGATCCAACAGGTGGATACGGCATTGCTAGCGATGGAGCGCTACCAGCGGGGAGATCTCGTGGTGATCGTCGCGGGCGCTCCTCCGGGAACAGTAGGCTCGACCAATCTGATCCACGTGCATCGGATCGGCGAGGACGACCACTAGACGATCACTCGAGGAGATTCAGCATCAGCATCGATGAGCCGCTTGCGCGAAGAGAATCGGGCCAGGCGGATTTTGAACAGCTCCTCTCTCTCCTGGAGCTGAAGAACCCCGAGACCGACCTGTTCATCGGCGGTCATCCCACGGTCAACCCCCCGCGTACCTTCGGCGGCCAGTTGATGGCACAGTCGGTGGTGGCCTCCGGTCGTACCGTGCCCGAGAAGCTCTCGCTGGCCGCCATCTCAACCCATTTCATCAACGGCGGCGACCCGGAACGGGACATCGAATTCCGGGTACTGCGGTTGCGGGACGAGCGCAGCTTCGCCAATCGCCGAGTGGATGCGGTCCAGGGCGACTTGTTGTTGTCCTCGGCCCTGGTGTCGTATCTCAAGGATTCCCCCGGGCTGGAACACGCGGCGGCGGCGCCAACGGTCGCCGATCCGGAGACATTGCCGACCATCGACGAGCATCTCGTCGGCTATGAGGAAACCGTGCCGATGTTCGTGGCCGCTCTCAAACCCATTGAGTGGCGCTATGACAATGACCCAGCATGGGTGCTCAAGGCAAAATCTCAACGGCTGGAACATAATCGGGTCTGGATGAAGACGCACGCGGCCTTGCCCGACGACCCGGTGCTGCATAGTGCCGCACTGGTCTACTCCTCGGACACCACGGTGCTGGATTCGATTATCACCACCCACGGATTGTCCTGGGGTTACGACCGAATCTTCGCCGCCACCATCAACCACAGCGTGTGGTTCCACCGTCCGCTGCGCTTCGATGACTGGGTGCTCTACGCCACCGAGTCGCCGGTTGCCTCGGCAGGGCGCGGCATGGGATCAGGACGGTATTTCGATCGCGAAGGAAGGTTGCTGGCCAGTACTATCCAGGAAGGCATTGTCAAATACTTCCCGGGGCGGTCATGATTCGCATTCTTTCTCTGCTGGTGGTGGTTCTCACCGTGATCACCATCATTTCCATCATCCAAGATCCGGCGAAGCCCAATGGCGAGAAGCTGCCGTGGGCCGTCATCGTGCTGGTTTTCCCGATCTTCGGACCGATCTTGTGGTTTGCCATCGGGAAGAGCGGTCCTGCCGACCGTTGGTAGTTGCGGGAGTATCCTGCAATAGAGGTCAACGATAGGTTTCAGCGGCTGCGGGAGGTGGCTGAATGCTAGAACCGCCAGCGGCCACCGCTCACGTGCGTATCGCCGAACGCGTTGCAATCCAGAGTGATTCACGGCTTGCGCGGTTCATCACCGCCGCCGCGGTATTGCTGTCGGCGGGATGGCTGGTGATGCTGGTCGCCCATTCCGGCTATCCGCCCCAGCCCGAAGTCAACGAAATCCTTTGGCCGCTCACCGTTCTGCTGTGTGTCGGGTTCATCGCTCGCGGTATCTTCCTGGGCCGGCCGGTGACCTACGGTCATGCGGCGTGGGCATGGACGGCCGTCCTGGTCGCGCTCGGAGCAGGGGTGCTGCAGTTCGAGCGCACCGGTGACGCGCTCGTAGTGGCTGCCGGACTCATTCTGATGTGGCCCACCTCGGCGCCGGCGCAGCCCGAGGCGCTGGCAGAAGTCGCCGCGCTCGTCGCCAACACCGGTGACGACCCACTGGCGGCATTCGCCATGCACTCGTTGAAGTCCTACTACTTCAACGCGGACCGCTCCGCGGCAATCGCCTATCGCACGCGTGCGGGTTTCGCTGTGGTCGGCGGTGATCCGGTCGGCGACCAATCCCAGTACCCATTGTTGGTACGCAATTTTTCCGCCATGTGCCGCTCGCATGGTTGGCGTATCGCGATCCTGGGCTGTGGTGAACGCCGTCTGTCCTTGTGGAGCGACGCCCGCGTCATCGGTCATCCGTTGCGCGCCATAGCGGTCGGCCGCGACGTCGTCATCGATGTACAGACCTTCGACATGGTGGGGCGCAAGTATCGGAACCTGCGCCAGGGGGTGCAGCGCACCCGCAACGCGGGGATGTCCACCGAGGTCGTCGACGAGCGAGGTTTGGACGGGGCGGTGCGTGCAGAACTTCAACAGGTGATGGAACTTTCGCACGGAGGCAGATTCGAGCGGGGATTCTCGATGATCCTCGACGGTGCTCTGCTCGGTCGGTATCCGGACATCCGCCTCATCATTGCCCGGGATGATTCCGGTGTGGTGCAAGGGTTTCACCGCTACGCCAGCACCGGGCGAGGGACAGACATCTCGCTCGACGTCCCGTGGCGGCGCCCCGGTGCGCCCAATGGCATCGACGAGCGACTGACAATCGACATGATCACGCTGGTCAAGAACGAAGGCGCCCGACGGTTATCGCTGGCGTTCGCAGCGTTTCCGGAGATTTTTGCAGAAAGGGACCGCAGCCGGGTACAGGAGGCCTGTTACTCGGCGATTCACGTGCTCGACCCGTTGATCGCCTTGGAGTCCTTGTACCGGTACCTTCGCAAGTTCCACGCGTTGGGCGATCGACGCTACGTTCTCGTGCAGATGTCCACTGTGCCGTTGGTCGCGTTCGCGTTGCTGAGCCTGGAATTCACGCCGCGGCTGCGTCCGAAGGAACCAGCGGCGTAACAGGACATTAACGTCGGGAAAACGCGCACGAATTGGGCGCTCGCCAGTCTGTGGGCGTGACCGACACCCTCGACACGGCGGCTCCCACGCGCATTCCTGCTTCTTCTGCCCACGATGCCACCGAGAGTGCGGCACTGCGGGAGACATTGGAGGACTACACCCTCCGGTTCGCACCCCGGCAGTTTCGGAGGTGGAGTCCCGCCGTCGTGGGCGTGACCGCGCTGGGCGGCATTGCCTACCTGGCGGACTTCGCGATCGGCGCCAACATCGGCATCTCGTACGGCACCGGAAACGCCTTGTGGGGTATCGGGGTTTTCGCGATCATCGTCATCCTTACCGGAATCCCGGTGTCCTACTATGCGGCCCGGTACAACATTGATCTTGACTTGATCACGCGCGGTAGTGGCTTCGGGTATTACGGCAGCATCGTCACGAACATCATCTACGCGACATTCACGTTCATATTCTTTGCACTCGAGGGCTCGATCATGGCCCAGGGGCTCAAACTAGGCCTCGGCGTACCGCTTCCCGTCGGTTATGCGGTGTCCACCATCATGATCATCCCGCTGGTCATCTACGGGATGAAGGCGCTGTCGGTGCTCCAGGTGTGGACGACCCCGTTGTGGCTCGTAATGATGGTGATCCCATTCGTCTATCTCGTTGTACGCCATCCCGATTCAGTCGGAACCTTCTTCGCGTATGGCGGCAAGGATGCGCAGGGAGTAAACCTGGGTTCCATCATGCTGGCCGCGGGCGTGTGTTTGTCGCTGATCGCGCAGATCGCCGAGCAGATCGACTACCTGCGGTTCATGCCGCCCAAGACTCCAGAGAACAGTCGGCGCTGGTGGACCGCGATGCTGCTTGCCGGACCGGGCTGGGTGCTCTTCGGAGCCATCAAGCAGGTGCTCGGACTCTTCCTTGCGGTGTATCTCATCGCGAATGTGGCCGGCGGCGCCGCGGTCGCCAACCAGCCGGTGCATCAGTTCCTGGAGATCTACCAGAACATGATGCCGCACTGGCTCGCCATCACTCTCGCGGTGATTCTGGTGGTGATCAGCCAAGTCAAGATCAACGTCACTAACGCCTACTCGGGGTCGCTGGCCTGGACCAACTCGTTTACGCGTATAACCAAGCATTACCCGGGCCGATTGATCTTCGTGCTGTTCAACCTGGTTGTTGCGCTGACTCTGATGGAAGCCAACATGTTTGACCGGCTAAGCACCATCCTTGGTTTCTATGCCAACTGCGGTATGGCCTGGGTGGTGACCGTGGCAACCGATATCGCGATCAACAAGTATCTGCTCAAGCTCTCGCCCATGGAACCGGAATTCCGCCGGGGCATGCTTTACAACGTCAACCCGGTGGGGTTCGGGTCGATGTTGATGTCCGCGGGCATCTCAATCTTGGTGTTCTTCGGAGTGTTCGGAGAGGCGATTCGGCCTTACTCGCCGATTGTCGCCGTCGTCATCGCGTTCGTCATGCCGCCGATCCTCGCCATCGCGACCCGCGGAAAGTACTACCTGCGCCGCACCGATGACGGTATCGATCTACCGATGTACGACGAATACGGAAACCCGTCCGGTGAGCTGCTCCATTGTGCGGTGAGTGGCATCGAATTCGAGCGGCCCGACATGTTGGCCTCTGCCAAGCCCGGTCCTAACGGTGAGAAGCAGTACATTTCGTCGCTGAGCCTGGCGACGGACCGGATCGGCGAGCATGTGCTGCCTGCCGATCCGCCCTCTCGGTAGAGGTAGAGGTCACCGTGTAGGTTCTCCCGGCCCCGGGTTCATGCGCTTCTCGAAGTCTTTCTGGCATTGATCCATCTTGGCTTTGTCGCCGTTGGCGTGGGATGCGCATGTGTAGAGCTCGCCGAACCCTGACGAGCCCATGAAGATCAGCGTGAACGCGACGATGACACCGGATAGCACGATGGCGAGGCCGCCGAGCACGATGCCGGCGATGGCGACACCCCGGTTGTCGGCCTCCGCGCGCTTGACTCGGCCCAGCCCGAGCGCGCCCAGGATGATAGCGACAACGCCGCCGACGAAGCCGCCAAAGATGGTGCAGGACAGAATGATAGCGATAATACCGACGATGAGCGCGCTCAGTCCCAGACCATTCTTGGGTGTCGGTACCGGCACCGGCGCCCCGTACGGGTACGGGTACGGCAGATATCCGGGAGGGGGCGGATATGGCGCAGGATACGGCGGAGGCGGTGTTTCCGTCATACCTGCACTGTATCGCCGAGTTGGATCCGAAGGCAGTCCACAGATTCGGGCAGATGGTGTGTTGCCACCAGGACTGTCCGCCCGGCCAGCAGCGAGCCGTTGTTGTTCAGCAGGTCCCAGAGGATCGCCTCTGCGGTATGGCCGTCGAGGTGTTCGGTGGGCTCGTCCAGCAGCAGTACGGGTACCTCGGACAGCGCGGCTCGCGCGAGGAGGAGCCGTCGGCGCTGTCCGCCCGATACCGAGGCCGCGCCCGCCGTGAGCACCGTGTCTAGCCCGCGCGGTAGCGATTCGATCCACGGGAGCAGGCCCACCGCCGACAACGCGTCGACAAGGTCGCCATCGGTGGCGTCGCCCCGGGCGACCAGGAGGTTGTCACGCACTGTGGTGGCGAATAGGTGCGCGTCTTCGGCGTAAAACCTGATGAGCGAGGGCAGTTCGGTGGGCGAGAGGGCGGCGAGCGCATGGTCTCCGAGTCGCACGGAGCCGGCGACGGGTGGTGCGAGTCCGGCGAGCGTCGTTAGCAGTGATGTCTTACCGATCCCGCTGGCGCCGGTGACGGCCAACCGTGCCCCCGCGGGTATCCGGAACGACAGCGGGCCAGATGTCGAAGGGCCAGTGCGCCAGCACAGTTCGACACATTCCAGCGCGAGTGATGCTTCCTGACCATTCGGCATGACGTCGACCGGCGCGGGAAGGTCGGTACCGCTTCCGGCCAGTTGCTCCAGGTGCCGTGCCGATGCGCGCGCTCGGGCGACGCCGATGGCCGCGGCTGGCAACGCGGTGGAGGCTTCGAAGGCGGCAAGTGGCAACAACACCAGGATGGCAAGGGTGGTGGGCGCTATATGTCCGGCGAGATCGACAGCGACCGCCAAGGCGCCGACCACGGTGGCGCCAACGGCCAGGATGGGTGCCGCGGCCGCCCACGCGGCGGGGACCGCGGCGGCGTCTTGCGCCACGGTCCACTCTCGGCGCCGTTGCCGGGCCTGCTCAAGCTGATCCGGCAGACGGCCTCCCACCCGGAGCTCAGGAGCGTGATCCAGGATCTCCACGGCGGTCTCGGCTTGGCGGGCGCGTGCCTGCGCGCCGTGCGTCTCCTGCGTGGTCGCCGCGCGGGCCGCCAGCATCGGTGCCAGCACATCGGCGACCAGTAACGCGCACGCCAGCATGGCGGCTGCCGGCAGCGATATCAAGGCAATCGTCACCGTGGCCGCTACCCCGAGCACGGCGGCCACCGCGGCGGGAAGGACGCTGCGCACGATGGTCTCGGCCAGCTCGTCGATGTCGGTGCCGATGCGATCGAGGACGGCGCCCTTGCGTAGCGTTCCGGCAGAGCCGCCGAGTAGGCGTTCGTACACATGCGCGCGCACCGTAGCGGCGCCACGTAACGCGATATCGTGCCCGGCAAGTCGCTCGCAGTACCGCCAGATGCCGCGCGAAATACCCAGTGCGCGCACGGCAACCACCGCAACCGACAAGTCGAGAACCGGTGGCATCTGCCAGGCCCGAGTGATGAGCCACGCCGACAGCCCTGCCAGCGCTAGCGCGCTCCCCAGGGCGAGTACGCCAAACGCTATGGCCGCGGCCATCCGGGACGGGCGCACACGAAGCGCGATCAGCCAGTGCCGCAACGGGTCAGAGGTGCGCAGCATGCCTGGCCTGAACGGTGAATACCTCGTCAGCCGCGGCCAGGACAGGGGCGCGGTGACCCACGACGACCACCGTGACACCACGACGAGCTCGCGTCACCAGTGCGGCCAGCGCGGCCGCCTCGGTGTCACCATCGAGGTGCGCCGTGGGCTCGTCGAGAAGCAAGATCGGTCGGTTGGTGCCGAGCACACGTGCCAGGCATAGCCGCTGCCGTTCACCCAGCGACAGCCCAGTGCCACCTGCGCCGAGGCGGGTGTCCAACCCGTGAGGCAATGTCGCTACGGTGCTGTCGAATTGGCTATCGGCGAGGGCGGATTCCAGTTTATCCAGCGGCCCGAACATTTCGAGGTTCTCACGAATGGTGCCCGGTATCAGCACGGGTCGCTGGGGCAGCCAGCCGATCATCGACCACCATGCGTCGCGGTTGATCTGGTCGAGGGCCACCCCGTCCACGAGAACCCGGCCATGGGTTGGCGCCGTCAGTCCGGTGATCGCGTGCAGGGCCGTCGATTTACCGGCGCCGTTGTGTCCGGTAAGTACGGTGACGTTGCCGGGACGGATAGTCGCCGTCAATTCCCATGGTGCATAACCGCCTCGGTCCGCCACATTGATCGCGTCCAGTTGGATCACCGGTTGCGGCGGTGGGGGAGTCGTTCCGTCACCGGCAGCGGCGGGCACCGAGGCCCCGAGGGTATCGATCAGCTCGAAAGCCTTGTCGGCAGCCGCTTTTCCATCGGCGGCACTGTGGAACTGGATCCCAACACGGCGCAGCGGCCAGTAGACCTCGGGCGCCAGAATCAGGACCGTCAGTGCAGTCGTCAGATCGAGATGCCCGAATACCAGCCGCATCCCGATGCTCACCGCGATCAGCGCGACGCTGAGGGTTGCGATCATTTCCAGCACCATGGCCGAAAGGAATGCGACCCGTAGTGTGCCCATGATCGAGCGTCGCTGCGCTGCGCCGAGTTCGGTGATCCGGCGCAGCGGTGTCGCGGTGCGTCCGAGCGCACGGAGGGTAGGAATGCCCGCGATCAAGTCGAGGATCTGACCGGCGGCGACGGTCGAGGCATTCAGTGCCGCCGCGGCGCGATCCCGCGTCAGCAGGCCGATGAGAATCATAAAGATGGGTATCAGGGGCAGCGTGATCGCGACGATGACGGCGGAACGAATATCGGATATCGCGATCACCAGGGCCGCGGCCGGTGTCACGATCGCGGCGCTGAGCACGGCCGGCAGATATCCGGCGAAGTAGGGACGTAGGTTGTCGAGTCCGCGGGTCAGCACTGTGGTGGCCGACTCCCGCCACCGGTGAAGGTCGCGGGGCTGTGCCTGTGCAACTCTCGTCAGGAGTTGATCGTCAAGGTCTGCGATGACGCCCGTCGCACCGCGCTCGCTGAACCGGACCTGCACAGCCTGGGTGCCTGCCCGCAGAATCCAGAGCACGACAAGGGCGGTGAGCGGTCTCGCCATCTGGGCCAGGTCGCGGGCCGTTGGGTCGGTGATCAGCCCGGCCAGGGCATGTGCCAGCACAATCGCGATGGCGAGCGTGCAGCCCGTCATCACCACTTCGCAGAGCACCGTCAGCAGCAAGTAGCGGCGGGCGGGTGCGCTGCGGCGCCACAGTCGCGGATCAACCGGGGCGCCGCGCGTTCTGGTCATCGCACGGGCAGCCCGACGGATTCGGGAATCTGATCGGCCGAGATGCGCTGTCGGAATACCCAGTACGTCCAGCCCTGATATAGCAGCACCACCGGTGCGGTGATCGCGGCCGCCCAGCTCATCACCCTGAGTGTGTACGGGCTGGAGGAGGCATTGGTCACGGTGAGGTTGTAGGCCGGATCGAGGCTGGACACAATGAGATTCGGGTACAGGGATCCGAAGAGTAGTACGACGACGGCGACCACGGTCAGGCAGGTGCAGGCGAATGCCCAGCCGTCACGAGACATTCGCGAAGCGACCGCGGCGCCCACCAACGAGAGTGCGGCGACGGCGAGCGCCAGCCACGTCCAACCCTTGCCGTAGGCCAGCTGCGTCCACAGTCCGTATCCGCCGGCGGCGGCAACCACCGGAATGGCCAGCTTGTGCGCGATCGCGACGGCGTCCTCACGGACCTCGCCCGCAGTTTTCAGCGCGATGAATAGCGCGCCGTGGAAGACGAAGAGCCCCACGAAGACCACGCCGCCGAGGAGTACATACGGCCTAAGCACATCGCCGAGGGACAGGGTGAGCTGTTTGGCGCCGTCTACCGGAAGTCCGGCAAGCAGGGACGAGAACGCCACACCCCAAAGCAACGCCGGAATCCAGGACCCAATGGCGATCCCGAGGTCGCAGCGGGCGCGCCAGCGTGGGTCGTTGATCTTTCCGCGCCATTCGATGGCGACGATTCGGACGATCATGGCGACGAGAATCGCCAGCAGCGGAATGTACAAGCCGGAGAACACGGTCGCATACCAGTGCGGGAAGGCGGCGAACATGGCACCACCAGCGGTAATGAGCCACACCTCGTTGCCATCCCAGACCGGTCCGATGGTGTTCAGGACAGCCCGTCGTCGGCGGTCGTCGCCGCGGCCCAACGGATACATGAGCATTCCGACGCCGAAGTCGAAACCTTCGAGCACCAGGAAGCCCAGGAACAGCCCCGCTACGACGAAGAACCAGAGCTGTTGCAATGTCGTGGGATTCACGTTATCCAGCCTCCTTACGGGACTAGTAGGCGAAGGACAGCGGCTTGGGGCTGTCGTCGTCGGTGACGGGTGGTGCGGGCTCGGTGTCGTGCTCAAGCGGCCCTTCGACGGTGTATCGGCGAATGAGCCAGAACCACACCATGCCCAGCGAGCCGTACAGCAATGTGAAGGTGATGAGCGACAGCCATACCGTCGCGGCGGAGTGGTGCGAGACCGCCATGTCGACGGTCAGCCGAATCTGGTCCACCCCCGTGGGATTCGGAGCAACGACCCAGGGTTGTCGACCCATCTCGGTGAAGACCCACCCGGCACTGTTCGCCAGGAACGGGGTGGGGATGGCGAGAATCGCGAGCCAAGCGAACCAGCGTTGGTTGGGGATCCGCCCGCGCCGCGTCACCCACAGGCCGGCAAGTGCCAGCACCGCGGAGCCGGCGGCCAGACCGATCATTGCCCGGAACGCCCAGTAGGTGACGAAGAGGTTCGGCCGGTAATTACGGGGGCCAAATTTCTGCTCGTACTCCTTCTGGAGGTCCTCCACGCCCTTGAGCGTGACGTCGCTGAACTTGCCCTCGGCGAGGAACGGTAGGACGTAGGGCACCTCAATGGCGTGTGTCACGCTGCCACAATTGTTGTGGGTACCCACCGTCAGCACCGAGAATTTGGGGTCTTTCTCGGTGTGACACAGGGATTCTGCGGAGGCCATCTTCATCGGCTGCTGCTGGAACATCAGCTTGCCCTGAACGTCACCCGTCGCGACCAGTCCGATTCCGGACAAGATCATCACTGCACACGCGCCGATGGCGGCAGGGCGATACATGGTGCGTGCGTCTTCGAGTGTCCCTAGCTTGTGCGATCGCACCATCCACCACCCGCAGATGCCAGCGACGAAGGTGCCTGCGGTCAGCAAGGCTCCGGCAATCGTATGGGGGACCGCCGCCAGCGCGGTGTTGTTGGTGAGTAGTTCGGTGATGCTGATCAGCTCGGCACGACCGGTTTCCGCGTTGTAGATCGCGCCGACCGGGTGCTGCATGAAGGAGTTGGCGGCGATGATGAAGAACGCGGAGGCATTGACTCCGATCGCGACCATCCAGATACAAGCCAGGTGCACGAGCCTGGGCAGGCGCGTCCAACCAAATATCCATAGCCCGAGGAAGGTTGACTCCAAGAAGAAGGCGACCATCCCTTCAAGAGCTAACGGAGCACCGAACACGTCACCGACGAATCGGGAGTATTCGCTCCAGTTCATCCCGAACTGGAATTCCTGCACGATTCCGGTGGCCACCCCGAGCGCGAAGTTGATGAGGAAGAGCTTCCCGAAGAATCTGGTGAGTCGATACCACGCGTTGTTTCCAGTGATAACCCATGCGGTCTGCATGATGGCGAGAAGTGGCGCGAGCCCAATGGTCAACGGCACCAGGATGAAGTGATACACGGTGGTGATGCCGAATTGCCAGCGGGATACGTCCAGGGCGTTCATCGCCACCTCCTACGACGTAGCGTAGTAGTAGTTGCATTCGAAGATCAACGCGATACGGGCCACATTTACTAATACGCCAACCGGACAAATGGGGGGCGAAAAACGCGTGAACCCGCAAGGTGCCGTATCGGCCGTGAGAACTCGCTAGGGGATCCGTCGAGGCGTGGCCAGCGAGCGCAGTGCGGGCGCGACCGGCGGGCCGAGGAGGAACTTGTCGGTGCTACCCGCCTCGAGAGCGCGTCGGTAGATCTGCGCGGCGCCGCGCAGCGCATCCAGGGTCAGCTCGATATCGGCGGGGGTATGCGCGGCGGAGATCACGAAAGACTGCCCCAACACCCCACGACGCAAGAGTTCCTGCAACAGCAATGCCCGGTAGGCCTGCGAAGGTTGCCCGTCCGGGTCGAGACTGGTGAAGGTGAGACACGACGGGCGGCCGATGGTCCGGATATGTTCGCCCACACCAAGTTCCGCGGTAACGTCGGCAACTCCGTCGGCGAGGACCTGGCCGGTGGCGTCCATGATCTGGACCGGGGCATCATCTCGGTAGGCCTGCACCACCGCGCGGAACGCGGCCAGTCCCACCGTTTCCGGCCCATTGGTGGTGGACAGCAGGAAGGTTCGAGGATCGTCGGTGCGTAACCCGCCACGTTCCATGTACTCACGCTTACCGGCGAGAGCGGCGATAGCGAAACCGTTTCCCATCGCCTTACCCCAGCAGGAAAGGTCCGGAGTCACCCCGTACACCGATTGGGCGCCCGCGCTGGACCACCGGAAGCCGGTGATGATCTCGTCGAAGATAAGCAATGCGCCGTGGCTAGTGCACAGTGTGCGCACCGATTCCAGGAATCCGGGATCGGGTTCGGCGGCCGCCGTCGCGGCCTCCAGGATGACGCAGGCTATCTGGCCCGGGTACTGATCGAAAAGCGTTGTCAAAGAGCCGAGATCGTTGTAGTCGAACCTGACGATGTCGTCCGTTGTCGATTTCGGTATTCCGGCGTTCATGTCGGTGGTGCCGATAAACCAGTCGTCGGTGGAGAAGAAGGGCTGCCGGCATGCGGCCACCATCGCGCGACCGCTGATCGCGCGCGCCAGACGAATGGCCGCCGTGGTGACATCCGATCCGTTCTTGGCGAACTTGACCATCTCGGCGGTGGGAACGACGCCCAAGAAATCATCCGCGGCTTCTGCTTCGAATACTGTTGGGCGGCTGAAACTTACTCCTCGCTCCAGCACTGCGCGGACGGCCTCGATGACGGGACCGTAGGCGTGGCCGAGGGTAATTGCACGCAGGCCCATGCCGTACTCCACGTAACAGTTGCCGTCGGCATCCCACACCCGTGCGCCCGATCCGTGGGTGAGCACCGGGGCCATACCGAACGGGTACTGGTCAGCGCCGCGCGCGTAGGTGTGCGCGCCGCCGGGCACGGTGGTGTGCAGCCGGTCCTGCCACGCGTTGGACTGGTCGAATCCCCGGTGCGTCACGTCCGCACCGCCTGCCGGATGGGGGGAGCGGGGATCTGGTTGTGTTTCACAAGTACCCACGCGGCACCCGCCAGCACGATCAACACCCATCGAATCATTGAAATCTGTTGGAAAGCAGAAACATCCAGCACCGTGCTAATGATGGCAAGCGCCACCAATGCGCCGAGCACGCCATTGATCAGTTCCGTCGCGGCGGCGTCGTTGCAGCGATTGCGTGCCGTGCCTGCGTACACAATCGCGGTGATCGTCAGGATCACTAGCGCGGCCGCACCGACAACACCGCCTTCAATCAGGCGGCTGAGGTACTCGTTGTCGAGGACCGGTTGTTCTGGACCCGTGGGATAGGTAAACGACCCCTGTCCCAGCCAGAAGTGCTCCGTCCAATGTGACATCACGTAGTCGATACCCCGAGCGCGTGACTGCAGTGACGGATCGTTGTCGCTGCCCAGGAAGGTCTTGATGATCGCCTCAAATATGCCGAGCCCGCTGACCGCCGCGACTACCGCGGCCGCCACCGCGGCGCCGAGCAGTCCGGCGAGGCGCCGCACCGGCCAACGCCAGGACATGACGAGGATTGCCGCCGCCAATCCGACGAATGCGGATCGCGACACCGTGACCACGGAGCCGGCTATCACGATCGCGGTGAGGGCCGCCCAGGGCCAGGTCTTCTTGGCGGCGGTCTTAGCGTTGTAGATGAGCGCCGCCCCAATGGGCGCGATGGTGGTCAACACCGCACTGAGTTCAAGGGAGTGCCCCGCGGCGCCCTGTGCTCGGACCACCCCCTCACGGACGATCCCATGGGCGACACCGGTATCGACGTACCTCATGAACCCGGGAATCCGGGCCATTGCCGCGATATCGATCCCGGTCACGAATTGCACCAGCGCGAATGTTGCGGTGACGGCGCCGCCGATGACAAGCGCTTTCAGCAGGATCTCGATGATCCGCGCGGTGTTCTCGGGGTGTGCGGCGAACAGGAAAACAAATCCCGTGAGCGCACCCACCGACACCGCGAAGGCTGCGGCGCCCTGGCCCGCCAGAATCACCGCATCTCGCGGAAGGACACGTGTGGTGGCCATGCCGTAGGACACCACGACCGTCAGCAGGTTCACGAGAACAGCGATCGTGAGTCCTCGCGCGCCGAGTGCGAGTCGATGCCCCGACAGCACCCAATAGATGCCCAACACTCCGAGGCAGACAAAGGCGACCTGGGCTGGGCTGAGCCCTTTGAGGGCGTACACCGCGTAGGCCTGCCGCGTACTCAGCAACACAATCAACGCCAGGGCGGCGAACTTGATGATTCCCAGCCCGCGATCTGTCATCGCGGCGCGCAGATTATCGGTCCGGGGATGATTTGTCGTCACGCCATTCACGGAAATCGGTGAGTCGGGGCGGTGTCCAGTTCAGCACCGCTTGGGCTAGTGCTTCGTCGTCGATCTCGACGTCGTCTAGGTCGTCGTCGATGATCGCGGGTGTGGCCTGAGTTCCATTGGTGCCGTTGGTCGTCGAGGTCTTCGCCAGGATCTGGCCATCTCCGCTGCCGGCGCTTACCGGCACCGGGTCGGCCGTAGGGGCAACCGCCGAGACCGGCTCGTCGCGCGTATCCCTGGCCTTGGGTTGGGATTTGCCGCTGGAAGGTCGGGCAGCGGATTTTTCGGTGCGCCGGCGCACCGCCAGCGCGTCGTACCCCAGCATCACGATGATCCCGGCGAGCAGTGCACCGACGGCCATCGAGCCTGCGGATTTCATCGAACTTGTCGATGTGACGACCGGCGCGGTGGGGTCCTGGAGGATGGTGAGGCTGGCCCAGTTCTCGGGCGCGACGGAGGCGCCCACCTGAAGTTTCACCAGATTGTCTCGGGCTATATCCAGTAGGGCCGCGGCACCGGCCTGACAGTCTGACGTGGCACTGCACAGCACCTCGATCGACAATTGAGGCGAGGGCAGTTGATTGTTAGGTCCCAGCTCGATGGTGTTGGACACCTTGTAATCCACGCCAGGCGCGACGGCGGCCACCGCAGTCTGCGTGGGCTGACTGAACAGGGAGGTGGCCAGGATGCCGGCGAGCTGCGCCTTTTCGGGGGACAGATTCAGCATCGGGTTGGCGCCCAACGTGTCGCCATTCGCCGAGAACGTGGGCGGCGGGACGACGACGGCAGAGGCGGTCGATGTCCGAACAGTGACGCCCTGCGTGTAGCCGTACGCTCCCGCGCCGCAGACCGATAGGGCAAGGATGACGAGCGCAATTCGCCGGTTCAAGATCCGCTTGACCAGGTCGTTGACGTTCACGGCGCTCCGACTCTTGCTCTCGTCCGGACTGTTCGCGAAAGGCGCGCCGTCCCTCACCAGCGATATTGGGTACGAGCATAACCCACACTTGCCTACGGGGTGGAATCAACTGTGGCTAGGCTAACCGCCGTGTCGACAGAATCGCTGGCTCCTCCGGTTCGGGTAACGATTTCCCAGGTATCGGTCGATCTTTGCTCAGCGCAGGACGCGCTGGCCGCGATCGCTCGGCGGCCGACGCTGGCCGACGACCGCCCGCTCGTTGTCGGCTCGGTGAATCTGGATCACTTTCACCACTTCGGCAAGGAGCGCGCGCATCGGGATTGTGCCGAGTTGGGGCCGCAGCTGGACTGGTTGATGCTCGCCGACGGGGCACCGATTGTGGCGCGTGCGCGGCTGCGGACCGGTCGGAGCTGGCGCCGTATCACCGGCGTCGATCTGTTGCCTCTGATTCTCGAGCAGGCGTCCGCCGCAGGGCTGCGGGTCGGGTTCCTCGGCGGCCTTCCGCAGGTGCATGACCGGCTGCGTGCGGTGGTGGGTATGCGTTTTCCGAACCTCGACGTTGCTGGGTTGTGGTCCCCGGATCGTGCCGATCTCACCGACCCCGCTCGCGGCGACGCCCTTGCGCGTGACATTGCCGCCGCCGGCGTCCAGATTCTGGTGGTGGGACTGGGAAAACCGTTGCAGGAGCTATGGATTGCGCGGCATGGCCTTCTCACCGGAGCCCACGTGTTGCTGGCGTTTGGCGCCTCCGCAGACTTTCTCGCCGGTGCCGTCTCACGCGCCCCGGCGTGGATGCAGCGCAGCGGATTGGAGTGGGCGTACCGATTGAGCCGTGAACCGCGGCGAATGGCCCGCCGGTATCTGGTACAGGGGCCGGCCGCATTGGCACGCTTGCGCGCGGCCGAGATTGGGCCTCCTCAGTCACTGCTGGCGCGGTGAGCAATCTTGATACGACGATTACCTAGATTCGATGCATAATGCTCGCGAAATGCTCAGCCATTACTTCGGAGCTGAACTCAGCCCGCACCCGCTGCGCCCCCGCCCGTCCGAGGGCGCGGGCGCGATCGGGGTCGCGCACCAGATCGGCAATGGCCTTCGCGAAGGCCTCGGGATCGCCGGGCGGGACCAGCAGACCGTCAACATCGTGCCGGACGTAGTGCGCGATCCCAGGGTTGTCGGTCATGACAACCGGACGCCCACTCGCCAACGCCTCGAGCGCAACCGTCAGCCCAGATCCGGTGACAACGTTGGGGCGCACCGCGATCGCCACCACCGACGACCGGCGGTACAGATCGCGCATTCGGCCGTAGAGCCGTTCGGTGTGCAGAGTGACAACGTCGGCAGGCGATTCGACCGGCAGCGCGGTAGCCAATTCGAGCGTCAGGCCGGGGCAGCGTTGCCGGGCGCTGAGGACGGCCCGAACCAGCAGCGCGTGGTCTCGGTGGACATCTTCGCCGGCACTGACCACCAGGGGGGCTACCGGGTCCTTCCACGGTTGCTCCCGGTAGAAATCCGTATCGATCCCCACCGGGGCAAAGTGCAACTGCGAGTCGTTGACGCCCCAGGCGCGCGACAGCAGTTCGACCTGGGGATGAGACTGCGAGAACACCGCCGCGCTGCGCGTCAACGCATAGCGCGCCAGGCCGCGCCGAGCCGGCGAGTACTCGGAAGGCTCGGTCAGCCAGCCGACTCCGGTCACCACCGGAGGGCTCATCCCGATCGCCGTCCCCACCGCCGCGGGTATTCCGGTGCGTTCGTCATAGCAGAACACGAGGTCGCTCGATCGCCTCGCCACGCGGTCGGCGACCGTCTCCAGAAACTCCAGATCGCCAGTGCGGTAACGAACTCGGCTGGCGACGTACTCAAGTCGACGACCAAAGGAGACCTCGCTGAACGTCGGTGTCACGCCGTAGCGGGGCAACCGGTGGAGCCCGTAGGGCACCCGGTCCGGAACCTCATCAGCCAGGTTCCGGGCTTCCCATTGCGAAGTCGAAAGACCTTGCGGGAAAGCCACATACGCACGCAGTTGTTGGCTCGGTTGCATTGCTCCCATCCCGTTTCGGCGAAAGATAACACATGACGCCCGAACGCGGCGATGCATCGCCAAGCGCCGGATCGGTATCCGGACGACGGATCGCCGGTGCCATGGCATGGCAATTGGGCGGACGAGCACTGGGCCTGGTCGCCACGATTGCGACGATCGCACTGACCACCCGCGCTCTTGGTGCGCAGACCTACGGCGATCTCAACGCAGCGATCTTCTTCATCGGGCTGTGGACGAGCCTGACCGAGCTGGGTATCGGTGCCGTCATCGTGCGCCGGGTGTCGTCGGGCGGCGGGAGTCTCGAGCGGCTGGTCGGGGTGAACTTCGGCTTCTCCCTTGCCTACTGTGTGCCACTGACCGTGTTGGCCGCAGCGACCGGCGTGCTCGTCTATCGCGGGCAGCCCGAGGTCGTGTCGATGCTGTTGATCATCAGCGGGAGCCTGGCGCTGACAACCCTCGCAAGCTGCCTCACCCCAGTGTTTGTCTCATCTGTCCGGTTCCCGGCGGTCGCGCTTGCCGATCTGCTTTCGCGAGTCGCGGTCCTGGGCTTCACGTGGATTCTTGTCACCAACGGGACCGAGCCGGTCTGGTTTGCGGTCGCTCAACTCATTCCGCCTGCGGTCTTGCTGCTCGTGCAGGGTATTGCGGCTCGGCGGATGATTCGGCTCCGCATCGTGATGTCCGTGCGTGAGACCTGGGACCTCGTACGTGAAAGCCTGCCTCAGACAGGGATTCTCATCATCGGGATCTTGTACTGGCGAATCGACGGAGTCCTCCTGAGTCTGCTGAGCACCTCCGTCGAGGTCGGCCGCTATGGGTTGGCGTATCAGACGGCGTTCACATTGTCGCTGGTAGGCGCCTTCTTCCAGGGGGCCACTCTGTCGACGATGTCGAATCTGTACGCCGCAGACCAGCAGCGATTCGCGCGCTTCATCGAGAAATCAGTAGCGCTGATGCTGTCGATGGCACTGCCCATCTCGGTCGTCGGGTTCTTCGTGGGGCGCGATCTCATCGAGATGCTGGGTTCCTCGGAATTCGTCGACCAATCGAGTCTGGTCATGCCGCTGCTCCTGGTGGCCGTCGGCCTCACGTTCCTGACCGGGACCGTTAGCCAGGCCTTGTTCGCCGCACACCACCAATCGTTCCTTTTGCGGCTCAACATCTTCAACCTCATCGGAAACATCACGCTGAATGTCCTGCTGATTCCACACCTGGGCTCGGCAGGCGCTGCGATCGCGTTGGTGACCAGTGAGGTCGTGGGACTGGTGGCCGCTACCGCCAGGTTGACGACGTGCAGCCCCTATCGCACACCGTGGATGTTCATTGTCCGGCTCGCGATCCCGTTGATTGCCGCGGTCGGTGCTCTGATGATTACCGAGCTGTGGCTTCCGCGATTGCTCGCCGCGCTAGTTGCCGCCGGAGTGTATGTCGTGGTGAATCTTTCGACGGGCCCGGTTCATCTGCGGGACATCCGGGAAGTGCTCCGCAAGGCATCGTCCGATGAATGACGTGCACGGGGGAATTGCGGTGCTGATCGTGGCGTATGGCCGCCCCGATCTGCTCAGCGATTGTCTGCGATCGTGCCGTGTTCACCTGGGCGATCTGCCGGTGCACGTGTGGGACAACTCCGAACTCGACCATCCGGGAATGAGCGAAGTTCGGGCGTCGTATCCGGCCGTGAACTGGCACGGAACGGGTGTCAATCTCGGATTCGCCGCTGCCGTCAACAGATTGGCGGACCTCGTGCCGGGTGCGCACATGCTGCTGTTGAATCCCGACGCAATCGTCAGCGGCGCCCTCGTGCGGACACGCGCTCAGTTGACTGCTGATACCACGGTGGCCGCGGCGGCGCCCCGGATAGCCGCGGCCACCCCATATCCCGGCGAGATGCCTTGGTTCAACGCACATCGTGCACCCAATCTGCTTCGGGCACTGGTGTCGCGTGCGGGCTATGCCCCCGCGCTCTCCGGACGCTCAATCTCCGAGTTGTACCGAACGCCCCCCACCGAGGTGGACGGATACCTGACCGGCGCCTGCTTATTGATCAACCGGCGGGCGTGGAACGCGGTAGGCGCCTTCGATGAGGAGTTCTTCTTATACGGCGAGGAAGCCGATTGGCAGCTGCGGGTCCGGTCGTCGGGGTGGAGATTGATCTTCGTCGATGAACCGGGAATCACTCACAGCGCCAAGGGAACTGTCGTGGGGGATCAGCAGCGTAGCCTGCGCTCCGATGATCTGCTTCGCGCCAACATTGCCCTCACTCTTGAACATGCGAAGGGGGCGCGAACCGCCGACCTGTATCTGGCCGGGACATCCCTACTGGATCACCTGCAGCGTTCGGCGCGCCGCGTGCGTAAGGCACGGATCCGACGTGACACCGGACAACCCCAGGTAATCCTGACCATGGACCGCCTCGCCGACGGGGACGCGCAACGCCAACGCGTGCTGCTGGCAATCGAGTTGGATCGACGCGGATACTTCGTGACCATCGCATGCATGCGGCGCCTCGGGCCGTTAGTGGCCGAGATTCCTCCGACGGTTCGGGTGGTTCGTCAACCCTGGTGGTGCCCGGTGTTCGACCTCGGTGAGGGTCCGGCGATCCTGGTTTCGGGTGACACCCTTGCCGAGATTAGGTGCGCTGCGTTGTGGCGCCCGTTCGGGAGGTCACGCAGAGTCATAGCCCCCAACATGCGCAGGTGTCTTGAGGGGACAGCGGACATGAAAACGATGGCCGACTCGTACGAGGAAGCCCTTATCGCGGTGCTGAAGGACTGATTTCGCCGATGAGAATTCTCTGGCTGTCGCCCTGGATGCGTCCGCTGGCTCGCGTCCACGCCGAGGCCCTTTCCGCTCAGGGTGCCTCGGTGCTGTTGGTGACCACCGACATGCATCCGGAATCCGGGCCGGCACGGGACTACGAGCTGGTGCTGCCGCACTCGCTGAAACAGGCTGCCAGCTGGGCGCCCTGGGCACGCGCGGTGCCGAAAGTTCGCGCGTTCCAACCCGATGTGGTGATCACCGAGCTAGTTCTCGATCCCCGTTGGCAGATATTCGGCGCGGGCCGCCCGCGCGTACTGCTTGTCCACGACGACAAGCCCCATGATGCCTCCGAAGAACGTGCGCGTTGGCGAAACGTCCTATTCCGCACGTGGGAGGCCGGTGCGCGCCAGCGTGTCGCATTCAGTGACTACGTAGCGCGTGAGATCGCTTCACACGCACCGTCACCGGTCGGCGTCGTTCCGCTGACCAGTGATCTCGACCCGAACCGGGTGCCGCCCTTTGTGCCTGCGGCCGGTCGCCGTGATTTCGTCCTCGTCGGGCGGCTCAATGGCTACAAGAATGTCGAGGTCGTCTTGCGTGCGTGGGACGCTCACGTCCGTGGACCGCTGTGGCAGGGAGACCAATTGGTGCTTATCGGCGACGGCGATGTCGTTGCCTCCCTGCCCGATTCGGTTCGGTGGATCAGCGGCCGTTACAGCTATGACGATGTGCTGCAACCGCTCTCCACGGCAAAGGCATCGCTGGTGCACTACCGGCAGGCCTCGCAGAGTGGAGTGCAGACACTGTCGATGCAGCTCGGGGTGAACACCATCGTCTCCACGGAAGGCGCATTGCCTGAGTTTCAGCCGTGTGGAGAATTGGCGCTGGACCGAGACGACGTGCCGGGCCTGACCGCGGCATTCGATCGGCACGCGGATCCCGCGGTCGCCGCGATGGCGGGATCCGCGGCGCGCGAGCACTATGCGCAGAACTTCACCGCCGAGCACGCCGCAACGAAGTTGCTCGCGATATGCGCGCAGCTTCTCCCTCGCGATCGTTCCGCGCGGTGACCGGTAGGAGGGCCTGGCCGCTGGTGCGCTGCGTTGGACTGCTGGTGCTGGCCGCGATCGTCGCCATGGCGCTACCGCGCGACTCCTGCAGGTCCGTCTATCCACGCGCCGCGGACACCGCACCGCGCCAGCTCGAGACCGGTCCACTGGTGGCCGGTTCTCTGATCGTCGAGTCGTGGGTGCGCGAGCATCCCGACGACCCACGCGCGGCGGCCATCCTGGAGCGGATCGCGCGATATCCGATCGCGATGTGGGTCACCGGTTCAGACGAAGACGACGTTCGCAACATCGGCGACATCGTCGAGCGCGCGCGGCGCATCGATGGCACCGCGCAATTGGTTCTGTACAACATCCCGGACCGGGACGACGGATTCTCCGGGCCCAACCACACGGTCACCTCCGCCGTCTATCGAGCATGGATCGACCGGGTGTCCACGGTGGTAGGAGACGCGCGCATGGCGCTCGTTGTCGAACCCGACGCATTGTGGTTCGCCGATCGACAATCCCTGGAAGGCACGGATTTCGATGACCGCATCCAGTCCCTGCAGTATGCGGTGCAGGCATTCTCGGCGCGCAACGCCCGGACGCGAATCTACGTGGACGCCGGAACGTCGTCCGGTTCGGTGACGCCCGAGCGAATGGCGGCGCTGCTGGCCAAGGTTGGCGTTTCCGACAGAGTCGGGTATGCCCTCAACGTCTCGTCGTTCGCCCCGACCCGTGAGATCACCGCGTACGCCCAACGCATCCGGGCGTCGTTGCAACGGTGGTTCGGGGTGCGCGACCCGCGCTACATCGTCGACACCTCGCAGAATGGCAACCCGGAATGGAACTTCGACTGGTGCAACCCTGCCGGCCGCCTACTGGGCACACCGCCGGCCGTCGGCGGACAGTCCGACGGTCTCGATATGAATCTGTGGATTCTTGCTCCGGGCGCCTCCAACGGCCCCTGTGGCAACATCACCGACGCGCAGGGTGGAGAGTTCAGTCCCACCCTTGCCGCAACGTTGCTGCGCTAGCAGAGTCCCGTCGCCCAGCGGCCCTCCAGATCCGGAAAGCGTTGGTGAACCTCGTCATAGAGATCGGGCAGGGTGAGCAACACCTCGTCGGGATCGGCTGCGACCAGATCGGCGGGCGCAATGATGGGGATGTCGGTGCCGGGCATGCGGCGCCCCTGCTTGGCGAGAGAGGCATCGGCGACTGCCACCACCGACTTCGTCGTCAGCGCCGCACGGGCGAACAACGCCACCGTGCGCGAGGCCGCCCCGTAGGCGTACACGCGCCGGCCGGATGACCGTTTGCCCTCCAGCCACGCGGTGAGCCGGTGCACCTGCTCGTCCACCGCACGCTGCAGCGGGATGAATCCGTCCGCCTCGATAGCGCCGATTGCGTTCTCGCGGTGGACAATCTGCTCGACCGCGGGAGGCGCAGGGTGTTCACCGTGGCGCGCCGCGACCAGCAAGGTGCCGCCGTAGAGGTCAAATTCCCAGATCCCCACCACCGACATCCCGACATCGGAGAGCATTCGGCGCAGCGCTGTCAGGGAGTAGTAGGCGAAATGTCCGTGCCGTAGTGAGTTCCACTGGCCGAGCTCCAGGATGGTCGCGATCGAGTGGAATTGAAGTAGCAGCACGCCCTCGGCGCTAGTGCGGCGGGCGCGCGTCCTGATTGCTGCGGATTGGTCGGCGTCGTGCATCATGCCGAAGCTGTCCAGCACCACATCTGCGGGCCCACCCAGGGCCGGATCAGCGACCTGGAAACCCTTGGGAGTAACAAGGTTCAGCCAGCTCCCGCCGTGCGGACTCGTGAATTCGTACACTGTGTGCCCGGCAAGAAGGCCGGCCGCCTCCACCCGAGCCACCGCATCGGCAGCCTGATCCCGCAGAGCTTGCGGTTCCACCGCTCGCGGTTCCTCGGTGTTCGTGTCGTCGATCTCCAGCTGCGCAAGTGCACACTCCGGACACAGGGTCATCGCCAGGGGATGCGCCTCATCCGCGCTGGACGGGCTGGCTGCGGTGGGAAAGTGATCTGCGGCTGGAACGGCACCCAGGTCAAGCACCCGCGCCAACGATTGGCCGTGGCAATACCGGCATCTGATCACTGTTGGCGCCCGGATCGTTCCGTGGTACGGCAGGATGGCATTGTGCGCATCCACACCACCGACATCGACGGCGTGCTGTTGATGGAACCTACGCCACACCACGATGACCGCGGATTCTTCACCCGCACATTCGATGCCGCGATCTTCGATGAGTACCAGACCAGAACCGGTGGTGCGGTCCGTGCCGCAGACTTCCTGCAGGACTCCCAATCACGTTCGCGCCAAGGCGCGTTGCGGGGTCTGCACGGCCGCTCGGGCCGCGGTGAAAGCAAGCTCATCCGATGTGCACGCGGCGCCGTCTTCGACGTGCTGGTGGACGCGCGCCCCGGATCATCGTCCTTCGGACAGTGGCAGAGCTTCACTCTCGACGATTCCACCTTTGCGCACCTATTCGTTCCGGCCGGCATACTGCACGGTCATCAAGCGCTGACAGAGTGGGCCGACCTCTGCTACCGCATCGACCGACCGCATGCCCCGGCCGAGGACGTCTCCGTCGCGCGCGACGATCCCGACCTCGGTATCGACTGGCCGCTTCCGGTCACTGTCATCAGCCCCAAGGATGCCGCCGCGGGCAGTTGGGCGGAGTTGACCGGCCGCTGACCGTCTCACCGGGCGACCGGGCGCAGACTGTCGTCGACGGCCCCGGATTCGCGCAGCTTCTTCAGGTGGGCGAGTCGGGTGAAGGACTGGCGGAACATCGATTCGGTGAGATTGCCGGCGATGCACTGCTCGTAGAGTTCCTTGGCGCCGGCCTCGATCGACCATTCTGCGCGGTATCCCGGTAGTGCCCTCCGAATCGCCGAGAAGTCGACACGATAGGAGCGCGGATCGGCACCGGTTTCCCCGGTGATGGCCAGCGTCGAGTTCGGCACCGCGGCAACGGCGGCCTCCGCGATCTGCGCCACGGTTTGATTGTTCTCCTCCGTACCGACGTTGAACGCCGCGCAGTGGATCACTTCTTTTGGCGCCGTGAGACATTGGAGGAATGCGGTGGCGATGTCGCGGGCATGCACCAGTGGACGCCAGGGTGTTCCGTCGGACAGCACGCGGACCTCGCCGGTGAGAACCGCATGCCCGACAAGATTGTTCAGCACGATGTCGGCGCGCAGTCGGGGCGAGTATCCGAACGCCGTGGCGTTGCGCAGAAACACCGGCGAGAACCCGGAATCGGCGATCGCGGCGACATCGTCTTCGACCCGAACCTTGCTCTCCGCATAAGGTGTCAACGGTTTCAGCGGGGCGCGCTCAGTCACCAGGTCTTCGCCCGCGGACCCGTATACGGAGCACGTCGAGGCGTACAAGTAGCGGCTCACCCCGGCATCCTTGGCCAGCTGAGCCAACCGTACCGAGGCGTGATGATTGATGTCGTAGGTGAGGTCTGGTGCGAGCGCGCCGAGCGGATCGTTGGACAGGGCCGCGAGGTGGATCACCGCATCGAAACCGGCGAGTTGTTCGACCGTCACATCGCGCAGGTCGACCGCGATCGACGGGGGATCCACAAGTTCCGGCCCCAGCACGCAGTCTGCGAAGAGGCCAGAGTCCAGGCCAACAACGTCATGACCGGCGTCGGCCACGACCTGGGCCATCACTGTGCCGAGATAACCCTGATGGCCGGTGATGAGAACCTTCACTGCGGCGCTACTCCTAACTGGGATGTCGCCGACGGTGCGGCTCCTAACTCGATGGTTGCCTTTTCCAACACGAAGGCTTCGGCGTATCGGTGACGGCATTGCACCCCGCGCACCCGCGCCAGCGCACGGAAGGTCTCTTCGTCGAACCAATCGTGTTCGCGCTGCGACGGATAGTGCATGTACAGCAGATCGGCCTTGTCCCGGACCACGTCATCGTCTAGCGGCTGAAACACGGTCGGTGTAGGGGTATCGGTTTCCCACTTGACGATCTCGTAGCCCAAGATCAGGTGGTCGCGGAACTCGGTGGGCGCCAAGGTCGCCAGTAGTCGATGGTCTTGATGAGCGTCCTCGCGCTGAGGAGAGAAAACTACCGAGGCAGCCGCCTCACGGCGAAAGGCCGCCAGGGCATCCTTGATCTCGTTCCAATGCGCGGGGGCACGTCCGTCGGGGAAGTCGAGCACGTCGAGAACCACCTCGGCTCCGGGGCAAAAAGCCTCCAGTGCCGAACGTTCCTCGGTCTCACGTACGGAGCCGCCCCCGGTAAGCACAAGGGCCCGTACCCGCAGACCGGGCCGGCGGTTGGCCATGGTGAGCAGCGTTCCGCCCATGCCGATCGCGATATCGTCGCAATGCGCTGCCAGCACCGCGATTTCATCGACAGCGCCTGTGCTTAGCTCGATCACGTGGTGGCCGGCTCCTGCTCCCAGACCATCCACGGGCGTACGCCCTTGCGGTAACCGTCGTCTAGTTCCGCACGTTCCTTGAAGGTATCGGCGGGCTTCCAGAATCCGCTGAACTTGTACCCGAACATCCTGCCCTCCTTAGCCAGTGAGCCGCAGGCATCCTCGACCAGATCGCCACCCGCGGGCAGATAGTCGAAGACATCCTGGGAGAGCACGAAATAGCCACCGTTCTCCCACATATCGAGTTTAGAGACTGCGGTGATCTCGGTGACGGATCCGCCGTCGTTCACGTCCACGGTATGAAAAGACGACTGCGGTGGAACCAACAGCATCGATGCGGCGGCACCCGAACCTTGGAACTTGGCCACCAGGTCATCCAGGGGAGCGTTGGTGAGAACGTCGGCGTAGTTGGCGAGGAAGTATGGATCGTCGCCGAGGTGATGGCGGACGCGGCGTAACCGTTCGCCGATAGGCGATTCGGCCCCCGTGTCGGCGAACGTGATGGTCCAGTCGGCGATGTCGGATTGCAACAGTTGCACCTTGCCATCGGCGAGGATGAAATCATTGGACTGAGCCTCGTTGTAGCTGAGGAAGAAATCCTTGATCGCCTCCGCGCCGTAACCCAGACACAGGATGAAGTCCTTATGTCCGTGGTGCGCATAGTATTTCATCACATGCCAGATGAGCGGACGCGGCCCCACCATTTGAAGGGGTTTGGGGATCACGTCCCCGGCTCCGTTGCGCATGCGCATGCCGAAGCCGCCGCAGAACAGCACAACCTTCATACCGATGCTCCTTTTGGCTCAACGTGAGGTTCGACGACGTGTAGCCGCGGTAGGGGATAGACGAGCTTGCCGCCCCATTCGCCGATATGCCGCAGCTGTGCGGTGATCTCGGTTTCCAAGTTCCACGGCAGCACCAGCACGACGTCGGGTTTGTCGTCGTCGATGCGGCCTGGGGAGTACACGGGAATCCGCGTGCCGGGGCTGAACATGCCCTGTTTGTAAGGATTCCGATCGACGGTGTACTCCAGGAGATCGGTCCGGATGCCGCAGTAATTCAGCAGAGTGTTGGCCTTGCCGGGGGCGCCGTAGCCGACGACGGTCTTGCCCTCTGCCTTACAGGTGAGGAGGAACTGCAAGAGCTCCAATCGGATTCGTTCGGTTGTCGCGCGGAACCGCTCGTATCCGGACAGTTCATGCAGGCCCGCGCGCTGTTCGAGCTCCAAGGCCGCTGCCACCGACGGTGCGATCTCGGGCCGGCATTCACGCGGACGCGCCCATAGTCTGATTGAACCACCGTGCGTTTCAAGGAGTTCGACGTCCACAACTTCCAGATCACCTACAGCGAGTGCCTTTTGGGCCGCTAGCACGGTGTAATACTGAAAGTGTTCGTGGTAGATGGTGTCGAACTGGCCGAGCTCGATGAGGTTAAGTGCATGGTGCACCTCGATGCTCACCCAACCGTCATCGGCAACGAGCCCGCGAAGCGCATGCGTGAACCCGCGCAGGTCGGGGATGTGCGCGTACACGTTGTTTGCTGTGACCAACCGCGCGGGCCCGTGTTCGGCACGCACCCGGGCCGCAGTGTCCTCGTCAAGGAAGGCCGTTAAGGTCGGAATGCCCTTGTCACGGGCCGCTTGCCCGACATTGACAGAGGGCTCGATTCCTAGGCAGCGGATGCCGGCCGAGACGGCATGCTGGAGCAGGTACCCGTCGTTGCTAGCTACTTCGATGACGAAGTCATCCTGGTTGTCCGGAGAAAGGCCCAGGCGTGCAATGGAATTGGTGACGTACGTGCGGGCATGGTCAACCCAGCTGTCTGAGTACGACGAAAAGTACGCGTACTCGGTGAAATTCTCCTCGGGGCTAATCAGCGCCGGAATTTGCAGCAACATGCAGCTCTGACAGAGTCGCAGGTGCAGTGGATAGGTAGGTTCCGGCAGGTCAAGGTCGTCTGCGTGCAGAAACTTCTGGCAGGGTGGGGTGGCCCCCAGGTCGACAACGCTGAACAGATGTGTTGAGTCGCACAGGCGGCAGCGCACCGATTTCTCCTTAGCCAGCTATGTGGAGCACGCATGTCTCCAAACCCGGCGCTAGGGTACCCGGTTCTCGGCGCTACTGCGACCAGCGGTTCGCGATCAGGTTGAAGCCGATCTCCTTGGTGTTCTGCATGGCCTCATACAGGCGGTAGTACGAGATGTAGCTGATGCGCCATTTCCCGTCGACGCCGCGGCGATAGCGGTCGGTGTAATAGGAGGTACCGGTGATCACCACGCTGTGCGCCGGAACGATGACGACATCGCTCATGGCCCAGCTGCCGGTGGCGGTATCGCCGTCAACCTGGATCTCCGGGTGACTCATGGTGTGCACGCTGGTGATATCGGTCGTCAGCGACGTTCGCATGTAGTCGACAACCTCAGCCCGCGAGGTGAACTCGAGCGGTGCGCCGTGCACCGCGGTGCCGTATGTGGCTTGAAGGTCTTCGGTAAGAGTCTCGGCGAACTCGTCCCACATCTTGTTGTCGAGAGTGCGTGCATAGCGGTACTTGAGCTCGGTGATTTCGTGGATATCGACAAGGTCAGCGAGGGTAGGACTTTCCATGCAGCCAGTCTTAGCACGCCGGCAGGGATGCGTTGCCGAATCTGTACAGGACGACATGGACAGTTCCTAACGAGATCATCCGAGATCGCTGTGCGTGGTAGTACATTTGTCCTGTATATGTCAGCCGTTCGGAAAAGGTGCCCCATGAACACAATTACTCGTCTTGTTGTGGCGCCTGCGGTGGGCGTTATGGCAGCGGCATTCATCGGTTTCGGGGGAGCGGTGGCCTCGGCTGAGCCGAACCCGCAGCCGCCCGTCCCCGGCGCGCCCAACTCGCCATCTCACGGATCCCTCGTCGACCAACCGAGTGACGACGGAAACAGCGGCTGGGGTTACTTGCCGGGCGCCGCGGGCTCTCAGTGCGAGAACGCTTGGGTCGTGTGCGGTTCCGACAACAACCCGCCCGAATCCAATATCTCTCCGGGAAACGATGACTCCGGCCAGTGGGTCAGCGCACCAGGCGAGACGGGCGCGGAGTGCGAGAACCCGGGAGTTACCTGCACTGACGTCGGCTAGACCGGCGCGTAACACCCCTGCCGCGCGCTACCCTCAGCGAACGATCGTTCGATAAAGGGGACGTATGCGCGGGCGGGTTTGGTTGGCGGTGGCCATTGTTCTGGTGTCGGCAGCGTGCGGACCGCCGCCGGCCGAGGGCATCGAGATCGTTACCAATGGTGAGACACCGGCATCGCCGCAGCCCTCCACCACAACCACTAAGCCGACCGTCAGTATCACCGTGCCGATGCCGCCGCCCACCGGCGGCATCGGGGATATCAAGCGCGGCAAGCGATTCAACGAGGCGGTACGCCTCGCCAGCCACGTGGTTGCCCCCACGCTCGTCGACCCACGGTTTACCGCCCACGTCGGCACGTTGATCCTCTACAAGGAGGGGCTGATCGGCGACGGTTTCGATAGCGACGGTCAGTTTGATAAGGCCATCGAACGCTACGGATTCGTCACCGGGGTCCAGACGTACCGCCAATTGGCGGGTGCGTCGGATCCAGCCTCCGCGCCTGGGAACGTGGAGAACATTGTGCTTGTCTTCAAGGACGACGCCTCCGCGGCGGCTGCTGTCGAAGCAGGTTACCGATTACGCGGCGAACCCGCGGGCGACCCGAGTCTGCGCGCCGAACCGACGGAAATCCCCGGCTTTCCTGACGCCAAGGCCTACATGTCACGGACCACCCGTGACGGCAAGGTCACCCATATCCAGACGACCGCGTACCTACAGCGCGGCCCGCTCGTGATCAGGCTCGTGGTGGCTCAACTCCCGGATGCCGAGCGTGTCGATCTGATCGCTCGGTACCTGGGTCGGCAGGCAAACGCATTGGAGGGCTTCACACCGACGCCCCTGGGACAACTGAAAGATTTGAAGGCGCCATTCGATCCCGAGGGCAGTATCAAGAAGATGGTGATGGAGGAGGAGACGGTTGGCCCGACCGGGGCCGGCGGTGTCTTCGACGCAACCGGTGGCCTGCTGTTCATGTCCGATGCACAGCAGGCCTTGGACGTCTTCAACGCCGCGGGCGTGGACCGATTCATCGGTACCACCACCGGCGAGGCTTTCCGGGTCTCCGATGAGTCTGGAGCGCCCCGCGTCCTGGAAATGATGGTCGCCATCCTGGCCTCGGACAACAGGTATGCGCCGTTCGATCTGCCGGCGGGCGCTCCGGCCGCGCGCTGCTTCAAGGAGACAATGCTCACCGAGGACCCGTATACGCGATGTGCGCTGTCCCGTGGACGGTACGTCGTGTACACGGGTGGCCCGCTCAAAGACATCGCCGCACGCGTACAGAAGCAATGGGACCGGCTCGCGGGCTAGTACATGCTGCCGTAGGCGAGCGACACCCAGCTGTGCTGGCCGTCGGCCCCCTGCACCTTGATGGTGTGCGCCACGGATGGGTCAGCCTTGACGGCAAGCAGCATCAGGATGCTTCCGGGCTTGCCCGGGTCGTCCCCGCATATCCCACCAACGGGCACGGGCGTGCTGTCGAGGGTGATGTTGACGTTCGGTCCACCGGTGCAGAGCGCACCGATATGTGCACCCTTGCCCGTCGCGGAGGGTTGGGGTGGCACCTTGATGTCGTAGCTGCCGGTTCCGTCCTGGGTGGCGGCAATGACAGGGTTCCTCAGGCTGCGAAACATGTCGTGCAGGCGCTTCACCGGGTCGTCGGCGTCGCGCGCTGCCGTCGGCGGGATGCTTCTCGATGTCGAGGCTGCCATTGCTGAAGTCGTGGATACGCGGGTGATGCCCGGGTTGCTCTGGCAACCCGAGATCACTTCGGCACACGTGACAACCCCCAGCAAGCTGACCAATGCTCGATTCATCCTTCGAATCCAAACACGGTAGCGGTAGATCTTGGTGCCCTCGGTGAGATTCGAACTCACACTGCACGGGTTTTGAATCCGTTTCCTCTGCCAGTTGGGATACGAGGGCCTTGCGTTACGGGCGATGTGGTGGCCGTCGGCCAGTCGCGCGATCTCCAACCTTAAGGGATGCGCAGCGCCGCTTTCACCAGGGTATCGCCGCGCCCGCGACCACATGCGTCACAATGGTCGCCATGAACGATGGTCTTCGCGTAAGCGGCTTACCTGCGACCGGCCCTGACAACACTGAATCGGCGGCACCGGCACACCGCGTGCTTGTCGCCGAGGACGAAGCGCTCATCCGCCTCGACCTGGTCGAGATGCTCCAGGAGGAGGGCTATGAGGTGGTGGGTCAGGCCGGGGATGGGCAAGAGGCCGTCGACCTGGCTGTGGAACTCAAACCCGACCTGGTGATCATGGATGTCAAGATGCCGCGTCGCGACGGCATCGACGCCGCGTCTGAGATTGCCGCCAAGCGCATCGCGCCGATCGTCATCCTCACCGCGTTCAGCCAGCGTGACCTGGTGGAGAAGGCCCGCGACGCCGGCGCCATGGCGTATCTGGTCAAACCGTTCTCCAAGACCGACCTGGTGCCCGCCATCGAGGTCGCGGTGAGCCGTTTCGGCGAAATGGCGGCGCTGGAGAAGGAAGTTCAGACGCTCTCCGACCGGCTGGAGACCCGCAAGCTGGTGGAGCGCGCGAAGGGCGTCCTACAGTCCACCCAGGGCCTCACCGAACCGGAAGCGTTCAAGTGGATCCAACGCGCCGCGATGGATCGCCGCACCACCATGAAACGCGTTGCCGAAGTGGTGTTGGAGACGCTCGACACCGACACGACAAGCTGAAACGCGGGTAAGCACTGCGCGTTGCCCTCCGGTTGGCTATGTTTTCTGATCAGCGATTTTGATTCGACCAGTCGGCCCAGCCATTCGGAGGTAATCGTGCGTGCACGCGCGAGTGTGATGATGCTGGGCGCGGTGGCCCTCGTCCTTGCCGGTTGTCATAACGGTTCTCAATCGGACGACGCTAATCAGTCCATCCTGAAGATCTCGCCGTTGGTGCAGATCGCTCAAGACGGCACCGAGGTGCCAGCGTCTAATGCAAAAACTCCGGCCGATCCCGCCGGAGATGGAAAAGCCCAGTGCGAGAACGTGTCTCTGGCAATGGCCGGCGCCCTCACCGGGCCCGACGCGGCCCTGGGGACCAACATTCTCAACGGGGCCAAATTGGCGGTCGACAAGCACAACGCCGCCAACCCCGGATGCCAGATCAAACTCCGCGAGTTCGACACCGAGGGACTGGCGCAGAACGCCAGCAACATAGCCCCGCAGATCATCGGTGACCCCGCCATCACCGGGCTCCTCGGGCCGGGCTTCTCTGGTGAAACCAAGTCCACCGGGCAGATTTTCAGTGACGCAGGTCTGGTTTCCACGACCGCTTCGGCCACCAATGTGACGCTCACGCAACAGGGCTGGAAGACCTTCTTCCGAGGGCTGGCCAACGACGGGGTGCAGGGTCCCGCGATAGCCAACTACCTCAAGAAGACGCTCGGTCGTCAGAAGGTCTGCGTCGTCGACGACAGCACCGACTACGGCTCGGGGCTGGCCAATGCGGTACGTGGGACGCTCGGCAACAACTGCAACGCCTCGGTTAAGAAGGGGGATAAGGACTTCTCGGCGGCGGTTACGCAACTCAAGAGCGCCGCTCCCGATGCGGTGTTCTTCGGTGGGTACTACGCCGAGGCGGCCCCATTGGTCCAGCAGCTGCGCAACGCGGGCGTAACCGCGACATTCGTGTCGGCGGACGGCACCAAGGACATCCAGTTCGTCAAGCAGGCGGGCGATTCATCCAAGGACGCGCTCCTGTCCTGCCCGTGCGGACCTGCGTCGGACACCTTCGCCAAGGAGTACACCGCTAAGTTCAAGCAGGATCCCGGGACGTACAGCACCGAGGGGTATGACCTAGCGACGATCCTGGTGAAGGGAATCGACGCCGGCAAGACCACGCGAGCAGGCCTGCTTGATTGGGTTCGCACATACCAGGGGCAAGGTGTTGCACGCGAGTACAAGTGGAACGAAACCGGTGAGCTAACGTCAACACTTATCTGGGTATATAAGGTCATATAGGGCAAACAAGGGACTAGGCTCAGCCGCAAATGATTTCGGGGTGGATGGCACAGACTGGCATACAGGCCAGCACAATTTCATTCGATCTGCACGGATTGTGGACCAGCATCGGTCAGCAGACGATCAACGGTTTGGCGTGGGGCGCCATCTATGCGTTGGTCGCCGTGGGATACACGCTGGTCTTCGGAGTGTTGCGTCTCATCAACTTCGCGCATTCCGAGGTCTTCATGGTGGGCATGTTCGGGGCGTACTTCGCCCTGGACGTGGTGCTGGGTTTTACGCCGCGCGGTAACGCCTACAACATGGGTGTCTCCACGACGGTGCTGTACCTCGGTATCGCGATGCTCATTGCCATGGCGGTATCGGCTACGACTGCGCTGGGCTTGGAAACGGTGGCATACCGTCCGCTGCGGCGTCGAGGAGCCCGCCCGCTGACCTTCCTCATTACCGCCATCGGGATGTCCTTCGTCATCCAGGAGTTTGTGCACTCTGTGCTGCCGCACATCAACAAGAACTACGGCGGGAACGACGCGCAACCGCTCATCCAGCTGGTGGCCGAACGGCCGGTTTGGACGTTTGGGCCCTTCGAGGTGGGTGGCCACCACATCCCGTTCCAGGGCGAGCTCACCAACATCACCATTGTCATCGTCGCAGCTGCCGTGGTGCTGGCCGTCCTGACCGATATCGCGATAAACCACACCAAGTTCGGTCGAGGAATCAGGGCGGTGGCGCAGGATCCAAAGACCGCCACCTTGATGGGCGTATCTCGCGAACGCATCATCACGACGACATTCGTCATCGGCGGATTGCTGGCCGGGGCTGCAGCGCTGCTGTACACGTTGAGAGTGCCACAGGGCATCATCTACTACGGCGGATTCCTGTTGGGCATCAAGGCATTCGCGGCCGCGGTCCTCGGCGGGATTGGCAATACTCGCGGAGCACTGTTGGGCGGTCTCCTGCTCGGAGTGATGGAGATGTACGGACAGGCGGTGTTCGGCACCCAGTGGAAGGACGTCGTGGCATTCGTCGTGCTGGTGTTGGTGCTCATGTTCCGGCCCACCGGCATTCTCGGCGAGAGCCTGGGAAGGGCCAAGGCATGAGCGCGCCGCGTGCCCTGGCACCGGGGGATTCGGTGCGCGGGTGGTGGTCGGAACTTGCCCGGCCCCTGCAATGGGTCTTGGGGCTGCTCGGATTCGTGATCATGGCGCTGCTGCCGGTGTGGAAGATCCCTTTCCTGGACACACCCAACGCTGCATTCGGCCCTGTCATGGCACAGTTCGCGATAGTGGCACTCATCGCAATCGGCCTGAATGTCGTTGTGGGGCAAGCCGGTCTGCTGGATCTGGGGTATGTCGGCTTCTACGCGATCGGCGCGTACATGGTGGCACTGCTCACCAGCCCGGACAGCCCGTGGAATCGCATGGGCACCTCGGCGTTCTTCAACTCGGACTGGGCCTGGTTGTCCTGTCTGCCGATCGCGGTGGCCGTCACCGCCTTCTTTGGTCTGCTGCTCGGCACCCCGACTCTGCGACTCCGAGGCGACTATCTGGCCATCGTGACGCTGGGATTCGGCGAGATCATTCGCCTGCTGGCAGACAACCTGGACGTCACGAACGGTCCGCGCGGCCTCCACAAGGTCGCCTACCCGCATGTGGGGGAGCGGCACGTCAACGGCGGAGTCTTCTCCAGCGGCAACTCCATCGGCCACCTCAACTATGGGGTGTGGTGGTACTGGCTTGGACTGTGTCTGATCGCCGTGGTGCTGGTGCTCATGGGCAATCTGGAGCGCAGCCGGGTGGGCCGATCGTGGGTGGCCATCCGGGAGGACGAGGACGCCGCCGAGATGATGGGTGTCCCCACCTTCCGATTCAAGCTGTGGGCTTTCGTGATTGGCGCGGGCATCGGGGGGCTTTCCGGTGCGTTGTACGCGGGTCAGGTCCAGTACGTGGCGCCGCCGGCCTTCAACATCATCAACTCGATGCTTTTTCTGTGCGCCGTGGTGCTGGGCGGACAAGGCAACAAGCTAGGCGTCATCGTCGGCGCGTTCATCATCGTTTACCTCCCGAACCGGCTTCTCGGCGTGCACGTGGGAGAGGTCGACCTGGGCAACCTGAAGTACCTCTTCTTCGGGCTGGCTCTGGTCGTGTTGATGCTCTTCCGTCCACAGGGGCTGTTCCCCGCGCACCAGAAGTTGATGGCCTACTGGCGCAAGGCATCTGAACGTGTACGCGCTGAGAAGCCCGAGGAAGCCGAGGCCCCGGCATGACCGAACAAGAGACAACCGCGCTCGACGACCAACCCGGCGCGATCGAGCTCACCGAGTCTGACGTCGATGTTGAGGTTGCCGAGGATAGTCAGGCCCAACCCGAGGTGTTACTCGAGGTCAAGGAACTGACGCTGAAATTCGGTGGCCTGCAAGCCCTCGACGGGGTGAGCTTTGATATCCGGCGCGGGGAGATTCTCGGGTTGGTCGGGCCCAACGGTGCGGGCAAGACTACTTGCTTCAACGCCATTACCGGTGTGTACAAACCAACGTCCGGCACCATCGTGTTCGACGGGAAACCACTGCGCAGGCTCCGGCGGCATCAGATCACCCGCCGCGGGATTGCCCGGACCTTCCAGAACATTCGGCTCTTCGGGGAGATGACCGCGCTGGAGAATGTTGCGGTGGGAACCGATGCCCGCCATAAGACTTCGGTGCTGGGCGCGCTGCTGCGCACGCCGCGGCATCGTCGCGAGGAACACTATGCCGTCGACGTGGGGATGGGCCTGCTCGACTTCGTCGGCATCGCCGATGTGGCCGACGTCAAGGCCAAGAACCTTCCCTACGGGAGTCAGCGCAGACTTGAGATCGCGCGGGCGCTGGCCACCGAACCCAAGCTGGTATGCCTGGATGAGCCGGCCGCCGGCTTCACTCCGAGCGAGAAGGAATCGCTCATCGAGCTGATCCAGCGGATCCGCGACTACGGATACACCGTGCTCCTCATCGAACACGACATGAAGCTGGTCATGGGGGTCACCGACCGCATCGTGGTGCTCGAGTTCGGCAGAAAGATCGCGGACGGTCCGCCCGCCGAGGTCAGGAATGACCCCGCCGTGATCGAGGCATACCTAGGAGTGGCCGAAGAGGACCTCCATACGCCTGTTTGGGTCGACGAGGAAGGCGCGAAGTAGATGCCCCCCGTGCAACTGAAACTCAACAACATCGGGGTCCATTACGGCCCGATTCAGGCGGTAAGCACACTGTCACTCGACGTCCGCGAAGGCGAACTCGTGACCCTGCTGGGCTCCAATGGCGCGGGGAAGAGCACCGCCATGCGTGCCATCTCCGGTTTGGTCCCGCTGAGCGCTGGAACGATCTTCTTCGAGGGCCAGGACATTTCAAAGATGAAGGCGCACAAGCGAGTCAAGGCCGGGATCGTGCAGGCCCCCGAGGGGCGGGGGATATTTCCCGGCATGACCGTCGCCGAGAATCTCGAAATGGGTTGCTATGGACGCAAATTTAGGTCGCGCGCCGAACGCCGGGAGCGCCTCGACTGGATCAACGCATTGTTCCCGCGACTGGCCGAGCGTCGCCACCAACAAGGCGGCACGCTGTCCGGCGGTGAACAGCAGATGCTGTCTATCGGACGCGCGCTGATGGCCAGGCCCAAGATCTTGTTGCTCGACGAGCCCTCAATGGGTTTGGCGCCGTTGCTGATCACGAAGATCTTCAACATCATCGAGGAGATCAACGCCGCCGGGATGACCGTGGTGCTCGTCGAGCAGAACGCGCAGCAAGCCCTTACGCGCTCGGATCATGCTTACATCCTGGAGACCGGGTCGGTCGTGCGATCCGGCGCAGGGCGAGAACTATTGCAGGACGAGAGTGTTCGCGCCGCTTATCTCGGCGTTGCCTGAGATTTAGCTGCCGCCCGCTGCCACGGCCAGGTCATGAACGCCCACACCGTCAGCACCAATGCCGTCGCCGATACCACGTACCACGGCCACGGTCCCATCAGGTCGAGAAGGCTTGCGGTCGAAGGTTTTTTGTTGAGGAATCCGTAATTCGAGCCGACGGCGGCATTGAACGCCATGGTGAGCACCGCCCATGACACGGTGACGGCGGCGGCCATGCGATAGCTGCGCCACGTCGGTCGTATACCCCGTCCCCAGGTCAGGTAGATGGCGGCCCAGACGACCAGCAGGTGTATCGACCAGAACGCGAGGAACTCGTATCCCGGAAAATCGGGACCGGTGAGGACCGGGGATACCAACGCCTGGCTGCTGAGCACGAGACCCCAGTAGTACGTCAGCGCATAGGCCCAATGTCGCTGCGACCACAGGGCATACGCGGCCACCGCAGTCGCCAGGTCGGTCAACCGAAGGGGAAGCGACACGTCGAGGCGCGGCGGAATGCACCCGGAAATCAGTATCGCGGCATAGATGGCCGCGGTCACCGTCCCGAGTGCCCGCCCCAGCGCGCGTGCCTGAGTATCGGAGAGCCGACTGCCCCGCCACACCAAGAGGACCGCGCCCAGCACGAACACGGCAAGGACAGCCCAGTGCGACGGTCCGTAGGCGTGGAACTGCCGTGTCATCGCCTGAGGCTAACGCCCGAGCATCAGCACCGAGCGCGGTTACCGAGCGACGATGACGGACGAGCCGTTGCCGAACAGGCCCTGGTTGGCGGTGATGCCCACCCGTGCACCCTCGACCTGCCGGTCACCGGCCTCACCGCGCAGCTGCCACGTCAGCTCACACACCTGCGCGATGGCCTGGGCCGGGATGGCCTCGCCGAAGCAGGCCAGGCCGCCCGAGGCGTTCACCGGAACCCGGCCGCCAACGGTGGTGGCGCCGCTACGCAACAGCTGCTCACCTTCGCCCTTGGCGCACAGACCCAGGTGCTCGTACCAATCCAGCTCCAAGGCGGTCGACAGGTCGTATACCTCGGCAAGGCTCACGTCTTCGGGGCCGATGCCGGCCTCGGCATATGCCGCGTCGATGATCTGATCCTTGAACACCCGATCAGGTGCCGGCACCACTGCGGTGGAATCGGTGGCAATATCGGGCAATTCGGGAAGGTGCTGCGGGTACTTCGGGGTGATGGTGGCGACGGCGCGTACCGACGGCACGCCCTCGACCGAACCAAGGTGCTTCTTGGCGAACTCGGCGCTGGCCACGATAAGGGCGGCGGCGCCGTCGCTGGTGGCGCAGATGTCCAGCAGGCGTAGCGGATCCGACACAACCGGGCTCGCCAGCACGTCCTCGACGGAGGATTCCTTGCGGAACCGGGCGTTCGGATTGTTCAGACCGTGCCGGGCGTTCTTGACCTTTACCTGGGCGAAGTCCTCCGAGGTTGCGCCGTAGAGGTCCATGCGGCGTCGAGCAAGCATCGCGAAGTAGACCGGGTTCGTGGCACCGATGAGGTGGAAGCGTTGCCAGTCCGGATCTGCCTTGCGCTCACCGCCCACGGGAGCGAAGAAACCCTTGGGTGTGGTGTCGGCACCGATGACCAACGCCACATCGCAGAAGCCGGCCAGGATCTGGGCGCGGGCACTCTGCAGCGCCTGCGATCCGCTGGCGCAGGCCGCATAGGTTGAGCTGATGGGCACGCCGTTCCAGCCCAGCTTCTGCGCGAAGGTCGACCCGGCAATGAAGCCCGGGTAGCCGTTGCGGATGGTGTCCGCCCCGGCGACGAATTGGATTTGGCGCCAATCCAATTGGGCATCAGCGAGTGCCGTGCGGGCGGCGGCGACGCCGTACTCGGTGAAGTCCCGCCCCCACTTACCCCACGGATGCATGCCCGCGCCGAGGATGTAGACGGGATCTGGGGTGCCGCTCATGCGGAGACCTTCTTCCATGCGTAGACCAGACGTTCGACACCCTCGTCATCGGTGTAGAGCGGTTCCAACGCGAGCTCCATGGTCTGGCCCACCTTGAGATCGGCCGCACCGATGCCCTTGACCACCTTGCCGAGCACGATGATGCCCTCATCGGCCAGCTCGACCGCGGCGATGGCGTATGGCTCGTACGGATCGGACGGCGGGTACGGCGGCGGCGGCGCGTACTGGTTCTCCGTGTAGCTCCACACGGTGCCGCGGCGCGAGAGCGGTACCTGATCCAGGACGTCACTGTCGCACGCGGGATTGGGGCAGTTGTTGGCGCGCGGCGGGAACACGATGGTGGCGCACTGGGTGCACTTACCGCCGATCAAATGCGGCTGGCCGGCACCGTCGGTGTCGAACCAGCCGTCGACGGCGGGGGATTGGGGCAGGGGCACTTTCTCAGGCACGCAGCCAGACTACTCGTAACTGAAACGTGTTCCAGTTTGGCATCCCGGTCACCGGTCACCGTCGGTCATCGCGCCTACCGTGGAGTTATGGGTATCGCGTTCAACCACACAATTGTTCATTCGCAGAACCGGGAAGAGTCCGCACGCTTTTTCGTCGAGGTCTTCGGACTGGCCGACGCGGTGGAGGTCGGCCACTTCCTCAACGTGGAACTCGAATACCGCGGCAATCTCGATTTCGCGACCGTCGGCGGCGAGACAATCACCCCACAGCATTACGCCTTCCTGGTTACCGAGGACGACTTCGACGCCATCTACGGCCGCATCACCGCTCGCGGCATCATCCATTGGGCCGATCCGCGCGGTCAGCACCCCGACGAGATCAACCACAACGATGGCGGGCGAGGCGTCTACTTCCGCGATCCATCCGGCCATTATCTGGAAATCATCACCAGGCCGTATGGCTCAGGGGAGTAAACGCTGTCGGGGCGGTTGCCTAGGGTAGGAGGGTGACTGCGCCCGTGACCGGAACCAAACAGCCGACCCTCCTGCTGCTCGACGGCAACTCGCTGGCATTCCGGGCGTTCTATGCGCTGCCCGCCGAGAACTTCAAGACGCAATCTGGCCTGACCACGAATGCCGTCTATGGCTTCACGTCGATGCTGATCAATCTGTTGCGCGACGAAGCACCCACCCATATCGCCGCGGCCTTCGATGTCTCGCGTAAGACCTTCCGCTCGGAGCGCTACCCCGAGTACAAGGCGACTCGATCGGCGACCCCGGACGAATTCCGGGGGCAGATCGACACCACCAAGGAAGTTCTGCAGGCCCTCGGCATCACGGTGCTTGCCGAGGAGGGTTTCGAGGCCGACGACATCATCGCCACCCTGGCCACGCAGGGGCAGGCCGAGGGCTTCAAGGTCTTCGTCGTTACCGGCGACCGTGACGCGCTACAGCTGGTCAACGAGGACGTCACCGTCTTGTACCCCCGCAAGGGAGTCAGCGAGCTCACCCGGTTCACGCCGGAGGCGGTCGTCGAGAAGTACGGGCTGACGCCCACCCAGTACCCCGACTTCGCGGCGCTGCGCGGCGACCCGAGCGACAACCTGCCGGGCATCCCGGGGGTGGGTGAGAAGACGGCAGCGAAATGGATCCTTGAGTACGGCTCGCTGCAGGAACTCGTCGACAAGGCCGACACCGTGCGCGGCAAGGTCGGCGACTCCCTGCGGGCGAACCTGGGGTCAGTGATCCTCAACCGAGAGCTCACCGACCTGGTGCGGACGGTGCCGCTGCCATATGTGCCGGGTCAGCTGGCCTTGGCTCCTTGGGATCGCGATCAGATCCACCGGCTCTTCGATGACCTGGAGTTTCGGGTGCTGCGCGACCGGCTGTTCGACACCCTGGAAGCCGTTGAGCCTGAGGTGGATGAGGGATTTCAACTCGTCGGGCAGGCGCTGGAACCGGGCGCAGTGTCGGATTGGCTGTCCACACACACCGTCGACGGTCGCCGTAGTGGGCTCGCGGTGGTGGGGACGTACACCCCGTACGACGGCGATGCGACTGCTGTGGCGATTGCCGCCGCGGATGGCGAGGGCGCCTACATCGACACCACGAAGGTGACCCCGGAGGACGAAACCGCGCTGGCACATTGGCTCGCCAACCCGGCCCAGCCGAAAGCCCTGCACGAGGCCAAACAGGCAATGCATGCGCTGTCAGGCCGTGGCTGGCAGCTCGACGGCGTCACCTCCGACACCGCACTGGCCGCCTACCTGGTGCGCCCCGGGCAACGTAGCTTCGCCCTGGATGATCTATCGCTGCGCTACCTGCGACGCGAGCTGCGTGCAGAAGACGATGGGGAACAACAGCTTTCGCTACTCGACGACGAGGGAGCGGATGGGGCCAAGCAGGCTCAGGCGCAGATGCTGCGCGCCCGCGCGGTGATCGATCTGGCCGATGCGCTCGATGTCGAGCTGGACCGCATCGAATCGGTGGCACTGCTCACCGATATGGAACTACCGGTGCTACGGGTGCTGGCGGCGCTGGAGTCCGTGGGTATCGCCGTCGACATCGATCATCTGACCTCGCTGCAGAACGAATTCGCCACCGGCATTCGCGATGCCGCAGAAGCCGCCTACGCGGTTATCGGCAAGCAGATCAACCTCGGCTCGCCCAAGCAGCTGCAGGTGGTGCTGTTCGACGAGCTCGGCATGCCCAAGACCAAGAAGACCAAGACCGGTTACACGACGGACGCCGACGCGCTACAGACCCTGTTCGACAAGACCGGCCACCCGTTCCTGGAACATCTGCTCACTCATCGCGATGTCACCCGACTCAAGGTGACGGTCGACGGATTACTGAAATCCGTTGCCGCGGATGGACGTATTCACACCACCTTCAACCAGACGATCGCGGCGACGGGACGACTGTCGTCCACCGAACCGAACCTGCAGAACATCCCGGTGCGCACGGAGGCCGGTCGCGAGATCCGGGACGGCTTTGTGGTCGGCTCACGCGGTTCGGATGCTTACGCCGAGCTGATGACGGTCGACTACAGCCAGATCGAGATGCGCATCATGGCGCACCTGTCGGCAGACGAGGGCCTCATCGAGGCGTTCAACACCGGCGAGGATCTGCACTCGTTCGTGGCTGCCCGCGCATTCGGGGTGCCCATCGACGAGGTCACCGGCGAACTGCGGCGCCGGGTCAAGGCGATGTCGTACGGCCTTGCCTACGGGCTGTCGGCCTACGGTCTGGCCACCCAGCTCAAGATCTCCAATGACGAGGCCAAAGAGCAGATGGAGCAGTACTTCTCGCGGTTCGGCGGTGTCCGCGACTACCTCCACGCCGTGGTGGATCAGGCCCGTAAGGACGGGTACACCTCCACGGTGCTCGGGAGGCGGCGTTACCTGCCCGACCTGGACAGTGGCGATCGGCTGCGGCGCGAGGCCGCCGAACGCGCGGCCCTCAATGCGCCTATCCAGGGCAGCGCCGCCGACATCATCAAGGTCGCGATGATCACTACCGACAAGGCGCTGCGCGACAAGGGCTTACAGTCGCGCATGCTTCTTCAGGTGCACGACGAGCTTCTCTTCGAAGTTGCCGAGGGGGAGCGGGACACCCTCGAGGCGTTGGTACGCGAAACCATGGGCTCGGCCTATCCGCTCGATGTGCCGCTTGAGGTTTCGGTGGGATACGGGCGCAGCTGGGATGCTGCGGCGCACTAATGCACTGCGACTAGTGCACGTCGGGGGTGCGCACGTGTTCGGGCCGGAGCCCGCGCCCGGCGAAGAGCGGCGGTATGAACTTCAACGGGCCCCAACCGATGAATCCGGGAACGTTCATCGGAGACAGGTCACCGCTTTTCATCATCGGATCCACGACGTTGTCTTGGATGAACACCTGGATGGATTGGGCGACCCTGGCTGGAAACTCGCGCCGTTTCTGCACCTGCGCCAGGTGCGCAGTGGTGACACACCCTTCGCGTAGCGGCGCCACTAGGACGTTGGCTGCCGCCACGGCATCCGCGACGGCGTAGTTGATTCCGATCCCACCAATTGGCGACATGGCATGAGCGGCGTCGCCGATGCAGAGCAGGCCGGGGCGCCACCAGGTCTTGAGCCGGTCGACCCGCACGTCGAGCAAGCTGGTGTCATCCCAGGACTTTAGGTCGTCGAAATGGTCGGCCAGCTGCGGCCGGACCTTGACGATCTTGTCCTTGAATTCGTCCAGAGATCCAGAGCGCGGGTTGGCGCCCTTAGGCATCAGGTAAGCGACCTGCCAGTAATCGCCGCGGTAGATCATGGCCATGAAGAGTCCCTTGCGGACCACCGCGAACAGCTCTTGCGGATCGCCCGGTCGCCAATTGAGTCGGAACCACAACACATCTATTGGCGAGCTTTCGGCGGCCAGGTCCAGACCTGAGGCGGCCCGGACCGCGGACTTACGCCCGTCGGCAGCCACCACCAGCTCGGCCCGCACCTCCAATTCGGGGGTCCGTACTCCCACAACGCGGTCTCCGTCGACGATGAGTTCGGTGACCTCTGCATTGCGAATCAAGGTGAATTCGGGATATTTCTCTGCCTTGTCGGCCAGGAAATCCAGGAAGTCCCACTGCGGTATCAGCGCGATATAAGGCTGCGGGAAGCCGAGCCATTTCAGGACGCGAAAGTCGCCGACCGTCCGTACCGCCAGCGACCCATCGGCATCGAACGCGACGTGGTCGATCTTGGTGTGCGGCAGCTGAAGAAACTCGTCGATGTATCCGAGCTCATCCATGATCCGCAGGGTGGTGGGATGCACGGTGTCCCCGCGGAAGTCGCGCAGGAAGTCGCCGTGCTTCTCCAGCACGACGACCTTGACCCCGGCCCGAGCCAGCAGCAGTGCGTGCATCAACCCGGCCGGGCCGCCCCCGGCGACACAGACCTGAGTCTGCAGAACTTGCGTCATACCCGGACGCTACGCCCGAACCAGTTGTGGTGGGGGTATCCATTGGGTGGTGCCGTCTGGTTGTTTTCGGGTTTTCCAGCCGTGGTTGAGGAGGCGGTGGTGGGCGGGGCAGGCGAAGGTGAGTCGGTCGATGTCGGTGGTACCGCCGTGTGCCCATTCGTTGATGTGGTGGACTTCGCAGAGGTATCCGGGGGTGGTGCAGCCGGGGTGGGTGCAGCCGCGGTCCTTGGCGTGCAACACGATCCGCTGATCGGGGCTGGCGATCCTCTTGGTGCGGCCCAAATACAACGGGCGGCCGTTGTCGGTGAAGATGCTCAGGTAGTGGTGGGCATGGCTCGCCATGCGGATGAGGTCGCGCATGGGTAGTCGGGTGCCGCCGCCGGTGATCGCAACACCCGCGGCCTGCTCCAACTCGTGCAGGGTGGTGGTGACCACGACGGTGACGGGTAATCCGTGATGAGAACCCAATTCGCCTGACATCACGCTCGAGCGCAGGCATGCGCGGAATGCGTCGTGGTTGCGCTGGGCGCTGGTGCGGGTGTCGCGTTCGGCGGCCTCGGGTGCGGGTTCCCCGTCCACGGTGGGTGTTTGGTCGTTGGGGTTGCACATGCCCGGGGCAGCGAGCTTGGAGAAGACGGCATCCAGATAGGCGCGGGTTTCCGGATCCAACAAACCCGAGATCGGTGACATGCCGTCAAAGCCCTGCTGCCCGATCGTCAACCCCCGACGACGGGCCCGGTCCACATCGGAGAACTCCCCGTCGGGGTTCAACAAGGCCATCATGCGGTCGGCGCCGGTGCGCAGTTGTTCGGGCCGAAACCGCACCGCCATGTCCGCCAACTGCTCTTCGGCGCGTTCGCGGGTGGGCGCATCGACCACTACCGGGAGTCGGTCAAAGAATTGGCGCACCACCCGCACGTGTTCCTCGCCGACCTCGCCACGCCGAAAGGCGGCAGCCACATTCGGCAACTGCGGTGCCAACATCTCACCGGTTAACGCGCGCCGCGGCGCCAACTGTTCGGCATCGGCGATCCTGCGCCGGGCGGCACCCTTACTGATATGCAGGCGCTGTGACAACACATCCTGGAAGGACGTCCCACCCAACTCCACCGGAGAGGCCTGCGTTGTCACTGTCGGGATTAACCCCAGCCCGCTGGCCGACAGACGTCGCTGCACCACCTCCAACCGGGCCAGAACCGTCAACGCCTGCGCGGCGGTGAGCTCGACGAACATGTCGGACCCGAAGGCGTCGGCCGCCTCCTCCAACAATCCAATCGAACGCATGTGCTAACACTAGCGACACCCACCGACAAGAAGCGTTGCGATGTGACGCCAGAAACCAAAGTGGCACAAGTGATTTAGGATAGCCGCACGGTCGCCCCGAGCTCAATGGGTCGATCTACCTCAGCTGACAGCATTGGCCAGTCTGTCCAGGGTTTCTCGCATGGCGCGACGGTTCACGGTCGGGAATCGCGCCAGTTCGAGCAGCCATGGCGCGATATTCGTTGAGTAATCGAAGGTTTCCCGCACCAGGGTGCGTTCGTCCGTCAGCGGCTCAAGCTCGTAGCGCCAGATGTGCCGACCGAAGTTTCGCCAGGAGATCAGACGTCCTTCGTTGAATTCCTTGACGACATTGGTCAGTCGACCGCGATGCGTGAGCGCAACCAGCACCTGGACTACGGAGGCGGGGGACAGGTCGGGCAGCCGAGTGCGCATGCCCATGGTGAACTTCGCGCCGAGGTAGAGGCGGCCGGGGGCGTCGATCAGCGGGTCCCGGAGGGCGCCGGTGCCATCAATGGCCGTGTGGCTCGCCGGGTCGGCGAGCACGTCGAAGATGTGTTGCGCGTTGGCGTCGATGACTCGCTCAACGATTACTTGGCGATCCATGTTCTGCGTCATGACATTAACCGTATGCATGCACCTATGATTTATCAAGGCTTATGGTTTCGGGCAGTAGATTATGGTGTTGTCCGTGGCCCAACAGACACCCGATAGCAGGCCCGACCTGGCCGCACTCATGTTTCCACTCAGTCGGTCCTTGACCCGTGCGGAGTTGCCACTCCTAGAAGCGCACGGCGTCACCATGTGGGCCTACGTCGTGCTGACCGCGCTGCGGGACGATGAGGCGAGCAGTCAAGCCAGTCTGGCCGATGCCATCGGCGCCGACCGTACGCGCATCATCGCCGTGCTCGACGATCTGCAGCAGCGAAAGCTGATCAACCGTCAGCCCGACCCGAGCGACCGGCGAAGCAACCTGCTGTCACTGACCCTCGCCGGCCGAAAAACCGTCACGGCAGCGCAGAAAGCGATTCAGGACAACGAGAATCGGATACTGGCAGGAGTGCCCTCGACAGACCGTGACGCGTTCCTTCGCGTACTGAAATATCTTGCCGAGCTAGACGATTCGGAGATCTCCCCGACGAGCTAGGCCGCAGAGGACGCGACCTTCGACGTGGTCGAGCCGAAACGCATATTCTCGTCCATCCGATCGCGGTGAAACGCAATGAAATCGAGCACGTAGTTGTGCCGAATCGCCCAGGGGCCCTTGATTCCCGACCGCGGCATGTGGTCGTCGCCTCGACTCACGTACCCGGAAGACAGATTGAAGAATGGTCGCGCCTCGAGCTCCTCGCCGTGTCGGTCCGGGCTGGCGTGGGTGTATCCGTGCTGCTCCATGTATTCGAGAAGTCGGACGACAGACCGCGCGCTCAGGTCCGCGCGCAGCGTCCAGGAAGCGTTGGTGTAGCCGACGCTCCACGCGGCGTTCGGAACTCCCTCGATCAGATACCCCTTGTAAATGAACCGATTCGGGGAATCGACGGGGGTGCCGTCGATGCTCAGCGCGACCCCGCCGAAAATCTGGAGGTTGAGGCCGGTCGCGGTGATGATCACGTCGGCACGCAGTTCCTCGCCGGAACCAAGCCGGATGCCCGACGGCGTAAAGGAGTCGATGGTGTCGGTGACCATCCGGACGCCACCGGCGTTGATGGACTCGAACAGATCGCCGTCGGTGTCTGCGCACACACGCTGGTCCCACGGGTTGTACCGCGGCTTGAAATGAACGTCCACCGGATAGTCGGCGGGCAGCAGCTGGGAGATCCGGCGCCTGATGAACCACTTGGCGAACCCGGGCGCCCGACGGCACACGTGGTACATGATCCAGCTGAAACCGCCTAGCCAGACGCGGGCGAAATGCTGAACAACTCTGGGGGGAAGGATTTTTCGCATGAAGCCCACGACGGGGTCGGCGCGAGTGATGGGGTACACGTAACTCGGAGAACGCTGCAGCATGCTCACCTTCGCGCCCGCCCGAGCCAGCGACGGCACCAGCGTGACGGCTGTCGCGCCGCTGCCGATGACCGTGACCTCCTTCCCGGCACAGTCCAGATCCTCCGGCCAATGCTGCGGATGAATCAGCCGGCCGGTGAAGTCGGCCAGACCAGGGAACTCCGGGGTGTAACCGTCGTCGTAGTTGTAGTAGCCGGTGCACAGGTACAGAAACCTGGCCCGATATGTCGCCGGTCCCGCCGGCGTCTCCACCCGGACCGACCACGTATCGGTATCAGTACCGAAATCGGCGCCGATCACCTTGGTGGAGAAGGTGATCTGCTCGTCGATGCCGTAGTCGCGGGCAGCGTGCTCGAGGTAGTCACGGATGTCGGAGCCGTCGGCGATGGTGTTGCGTTCATGCCAGGGGTGATATCCGAAGCTGAGTGTGTAGATATCGCTATCGGAGCGAATTCCCGGGTACCGGAACAGATCCCAAGTCCCGCCGATGCGCTCTCGGCGTTCGACGATGTGGAAGCTGCGACCCGCCGCGCTCAGCCGGACGGCGGCATTGATACCGGATATCCCGGCACCCACTATCAGGACGTCTAGCAAGGTGTTTTCCGCAGTATCGGACATGGTCCTCCTGATCGCCGTTGACCAGTGATCACGCTACCCCGTGAAAGGTGTGCGGTATCCGGAGAGTGCTTGCAAGACCGGCGCGGCGGCCCGGGCAGCCATGACCCCGTACGCCTCCTCGGTCTGCATCTCGACATCGCGGGGGTCGCGGGAGCCCTGCTCGATGCGATCGCGAACGAAGGCCAGCTCGACGACCTGCGCCGCGAAGTTTTTCACCGCGGCACCGCTCGGGGCCCCGCCGACACGTTTCGCTTCGGCGATGGCGTGCTTACGCGCCTTGATCGAGCCGAGCCAGCCGGCCTCGGAGGGGGTGACGAGCCCGGCCGCCACCATGCCGGGCAGCTTCTCGGCGACGACGCGCTGCTCCTTGCGTCGGCTGCGCACGCCGACCACGATCATCAGCACGAAGATCGGCACCATCCACAGCAGGTACACGCCGATATAGGCCTCGGGCCCAAAGAAGGCCGATCCGTTCCAGAGTCCGTGCATGAGCACCGCAGCAAGGTAGCCGACCAGGATGCACAGGAATTTGGCGATGCCACTGCGTTGCCGCAATGCGAAGTAGACACCGATACCCGTCATGGTGGTGAACAGCGGATGAGCGAACGGTCCGAAGACCAGCCGGACCACGGCGATCAACATCGAGCCGCCGGCCGTTTCGCTCGAGGAGATGTAGACGATGTCCTCCAGCCACGCGAATCCCGCCGCCGTAATACCCGCGTACACCAGGCAGTCGGTGAGTGAATTGAGCTCCCGGCGACGACGGCCGGTCAGCATGAACAACAGGAATGCGCCCTTGGCGGCCTCCTCAATGAAGGGCGCGTTGATCGCGAGTGATCTAAAAGTGGGACTTCCATCGGGAGTGGCGGCACCACCAAGAACGGTTTCGAGGACCACCGACACCACCACCGCCAGCGAGGCACCCCAGATGAAGGCAAGCACGAGTAACCGCGACGGCTCCGGTTCCCAACGGTCCAGCCACAGGTAGACGAGTACGACGAACCCGATCGCGATGCTTGACAGCACCAAGCCGATGGTTGCCCCGGCCGGGTTGGACGCGAGGATCAGGATCAGGATCAACCCCGTCACCAGGGCGAGCAGGATGATGACAGCTATCGGCGCCCCCACCTTCCTGATCCGCTGGGGGAATCCGGGCTGGGGCGGCATCGGCGGCGGCGCGGGTGCGTAGGACACCACCGAAGAGTAGCGGCGAGCACTCGGTCATGAGCGGTAACCACCTGGAGACTCGACCAGTCGAGGCGACCGGGTTTGTGCTGGTGGAGGCCCGTCGAGTAAGGTAAAGCGCATCTCTGCCACACGCGCGGGGGTACCAAGCACGTCCGCAGCTGAAGCTAGCTGTGCCAGCACTGTCCCTACTACACCACTTGTCCGGAGCAACCCCACACATGCCAAGTCCCACCGTCACCTCGCCGCAAGTAGCCGTCAACGACATCGGCTCGGCCGAGGATTTTCTCGCCGCTATCGACAAAACAATCAAGTACTTCAACGATGGCGACATCGTCGAAGGAACCATCGTCAAGGTTGACCGCGACGAAGTTCTTCTAGACATCGGTTACAAGACCGAAGGTGTCATCCCGTCCCGCGAACTGTCGATCAAGCACGATGTCGACCCCAACGAGGTCGTTTCCGTGGGCGACGAGGTTGAGGCCCTGGTCCTCACCAAGGAGGACAAGGAAGGCCGCCTGATCCTGTCCAAGAAGCGCGCTCAGTACGAGCGCGCGTGGGGCACGATCGAGGAGCTCAAGGAAAAGGACGAGGCCGTCAAGGGCACCGTCATCGAGGTCGTCAAGGGCGGCCTGATCCTCGACATCGGTCTGCGCGGCTTCCTGCCCGCATCGCTGGTGGAGATGCGGCGTGTCCGCGATCTGCAGCCGTACATCGGCAAGGAGATCGAGGCCAAGATCATCGAGCTCGACCGCAACCGCAACAACGTGGTGTTGTCGCGTCGCGCCTGGCTGGAGCAGACCCAGTCCGAGGTGCGCAGCGAGTTCCTGAACCAGCTCACCAAGGGCGCCATCCGCAAGGGTGTCGTGTCCTCGATCGTCAACTTCGGCGCCTTCGTCGATCTCGGCGGGGTTGACGGCCTGGTGCACGTGTCCGAGCTGTCCTGGAAGCACATCGACCACCCGTCCGAGGTTGTTCAAGTGGGCGACGAGGTCACCGTCGAGGTGCTCGACGTCGACATGGACCGCGAGCGGGTTTCACTGTCGCTCAAGGCAACTCAGGAAGACCCGTGGCGCCACTTCGCCCGGACCCACGCGATCGGTCAGATCGTGCCCGGCAAGGTCACCAAGCTGGTGCCGTTCGGTGCGTTCGTCCGCGTCGAAGAGGGCATCGAGGGCCTGGTGCACATCTCCGAGCTGTCGGAGCGCCACGTCGAGGTGCCGGATCAGGTTGTCGGCGTGAGCGACGACGCGATGGTCAAGGTCATCGACATCGACCTGGAGCGTCGCCGTATCTCGCTGAGCCTCAAGCAGGCCAACGAGGATTACACCGAGGAGTTCGATCCCTCGAAGTACGGCATGGGCGACAGCTACGACGAGCAGGGCAACTACATCTTCCCGGAGGGCTTCGACGCCGAGACCAACGAGTGGCTCGAGGGTCACGACAAGGAGCGCTCCGAATGGGAGGCCCGGTACGCCGAGGCCGAGCGTCGTCACAAGATGCACACCACTCAGATGGAGAAGTCAGCCGCTGCCGCCGAGGCAGAGGCCGCGGCCATCGCGAACGGTTCCTCCAGCTCGTCGCGGTCCGATGATTCGGCCCCGCAGGGCGGTTCGCTCGCCGGTGACGCGCAGCTCGCTGCGCTGCGCGAGAAGCTGGCTGGCAACGCCTGATCTGCAGTTGTTGAAGAAGGCCCCGGTCATCCGACCGGGGCCTTCTTTATTGAACAAGTTCGGTTGTGCGCCCCGATACGTTGAGCACATGAGTTTGTTCACGATGGCGCTGCGCCGTGTCCGGGCAACAGTCACGGCGGCAGTGGGGCTGGCACCCGCTCACTGACATCTGGGCATCGCGAGTCGTCGTCGAATCAGATGTTCGCCGAGGGGAGTTCGTTGTAGACATCGGTGCCGGTGACGGTGCGCTGACCGCGCACTTGGTCGCCGCCGGCGCCCGCGTCCTGGCGGTCGAGTTGCGTTCGGGCCGCGCACAGCGCCTACGGTCCCGGTTCGAGCACGAGAACGTCCGAGTCGTCGAGGTCGATGCACTCGGTTTTCGCTGGCCACGCCGGCCCTTCCGCGTCGTGGTAAGCCCACCGTTCGGGATTACCGGCGCGCTGGTGCGGAGCATGATGAAACCGGGATCAGGATTGACGGCGGCGGACCTGGTACTGCAGCGCGCCGCGGTGCGAAAGCACGCAGAACGTTCACACTTAGCGCGCTGGACAATGCGAGAGGGAATCGCATTGCCGCGAACCGCTTTCCGTCCGCCACCACAGGTGGACTCATCGGTGCTGGTCATCAGACGCCGTTGAGCCTGTGACAGACTTTCGAGCATGTTGCGGATCGGCCTGACCGGCGGGATCGGCGCGGGGAAATCCACGGTGTCGCGGACCCTGGCCGAATGCGGTGCCTTCATTGTGGACAGCGACGTCATCGCGCGCGAGGTGGTGGAACCGGGCACAGCCGGCCTTGCCTCATTGGTTGAGGCATTCGGTGAATCGATCCTGCTGCCCGACGGCGCTCTTGATCGCCCCGCGTTGGCCGCGATTGCGTTCTCCGGCGACGCGCATCGCGCCACGCTCAATGGGATCGTGCATCCGCTCGTCGGCGCCCGACGGGCAGAGCTGATGGCCGCTGCGGGTGATGATGCCATTGTGGTGGAAGACATTCCATTACTCACCGAGAACTTCTTGGCTCCGTTCTACCACCTGGTGCTGGTGGTGCACGCGGACGCGGAAATACGGGTGCGAAGACTCGTCAAGCACCGGGGGATGGGCGAGCAAGATGCACGAGCACGCATGGCGGCGCAGGCCACCGATGAGCAACGTCGCGCCATCGCCGATGTGTGGCTGGACAATTCGGGGGATGCCGCCCCTCTCGCACACACCGTCCGCGCCCTGTGGGTAGACCGACTCGTGCCGTACCAGCACAACTTGCGCACTCGGGAACGGGTGCGGGCCAACCCGGTTTTGGTCTCGGCAGATCCGACCTGGCCCGCGCAGGCGCAGCGCATCATCAATCGCCTGGCGGTGGCGTGCGGGTCGAAGGCGCTGAGAATCGACCACATTGGTTCCACCGCAGTGCCCGGGCTGGACGCCAAGGATGTCATCGACATCCAGGTGACCGTCGAATCTCTTGACGTGGCCGATGCCCTGGCTGACCCCTTGGCCGACATCGGGCTGCCCAGACTGGATCGAATCATGGGGGATAACCCACATGGCGACGATCCGGCGTTATGGGGCAAGCGTTTTCACGCCTCCGCCGATCCTGGCCGACTCGCGCACGTTCACCTTCGGGTCGACGGGTGGCCGGGTCAGCGGTACGCGTTGATCTTCCGGGACTGGTTACGGGCCGACTCGGGCGCTCGCGCCGAGTATCTGGACATCAAGCGTCGCGCCGAACAGACAGCGGCGCAGAACTCGACCGACGGCGCGGCGTATGTGGAAGCCAAGGAACCCTGGTTCGCACTGGCGTATCCCCGGGCACTGGCGTGGGCGGCAGAGACCGGATGGACCGCCTAAACCGCGATCTCTAGCGAGCCTGCGCGACGATTCCGATGCAGGTCGCCGTCAGGAGTCTCGTCATCGCCGGCTCGAAGTCGAGACTCCAGTCTGGCGGAACACCGGGTTCATTCTGGTAATCATGATCGAGTCCCTCGGGCGGGTGCGAGACCTGCCACAGCATCGCGGCCAGTGAAAAGGCCGCGACCAGGATGTCCAATGAACCCTTCCGTCCGATCTGAGGAAGGGTGCGTTCTATCGATTCGGCGATGGCGATCACGGCGGCGTTGCTGATCTGTTTGACCTCCGCGACGCGTTCCACGTCTACCTCGTGTTCGAGATGGAGATGCTGGTTCGCGAGCAGATCGCAGAACAGTGGGTCGTCGACGAGTCCGTGTGTAAGGGCCTCGGCCACGCTGGCGGGGGAACCGGAGCCAGGCGTGGACAGCGTGGAGCACACCGTGTCCGACCAGCGAGTCCAGCCCTCAGCGGCCAGGTGCAGGAGCACTTCTTTATGGGAGCTGAAGTAGCGGCGCACCGCCGAGTAGTGCACCCCAGCGCGGTTAGCGACAGCGGTCAGCGTCACCGAGGTGACGCCCGACTCGACAGCCAGCGATCGTGCGGCTTCCACGATTGCTGCCGCCCGCTGACGCTTCTTTTCGTCCGTGCGGGCGCGCTGGAATGTCAATTGCGCCACTCGCCGAGGATAACGCACGGCATGTGATTTGCAGCGCAGCGAACCACCCGGTAGCGTGCGTTACGCACGTAGTATGCGTTAAAAATGCCCGATGAACGCGCTGGAAGGGAGTCGACTGTTCCGGCCTTAGGCATGGTTTACTTCGACGAAAGATCCGGGCTCGGGTGTCCCGCGATCGCTCACTCGAAACAGCCATCATGCGGCTATAGCTGCGCCGCCCTATCGAGTGGGCGGTCGGGTACGGAAATCCGATCAGTAGTTGTGCCAGGTCCGGTCTGGTGAGCGGCGTCGGTTTGCGAAACGCCAACGGGTGAAGGGGTTTTACGATTCTCAGCGTATTAAAGCGGGCGTGGATCCCGGTGGTGATGGTGCTTGTCCTGGCCATCGCCGGCTTCGCGGTATGGCGCATTCGCGGCATCTTCGGTTCTCAACAGATGCCCACCTATGCCGGCAGCATGACCGATGACAAAAACAACTCCAAGCCCAAGCACGTGGTGTACGAGATCTACGGCCCCCCGGGCACTGTCGCGGACATCAACTACATCGACAAAGAGGGCGAGCCGCACCAGATCAACGGGGCGGTCCTGCCGTGGTCCATCGAGATCATCACCACGGCACCGTCCATGACGGGCAACATCTTGGCGCAGACGCGTAATGCCGACGGTCTGGGCTGTCGCATCAGTGCCAATGACGAGAAAAAAGATGAAAGGTATGTCAACGAGGTGAGCGCCTACGTCTACTGCTTTGTGAAGTCCGCATGAGCGGGGCGCACGGCGGCGGTGAGCCCACCTTCCTGGCCAAATGGATTCGGCGCCTGTCGATCCCGATCATCATTTTCTGGGTGCTGTTGGTAGTCGCCTTCGGCATGCAGAAGTCACTCGAAACGGTCGCCAAGGAACGGACCGTTTCGCTGAGCCCTACCGACGCACCGTCCATGAAGGCCATGAAGAACATGGGCGCGACGTTCAAGGAATCCGATTCCGACAGCGTCGCGATGGTCGTGCTTGAGGGGCAGGAGCGGTTGGGGCCCGGCGCCCACAAGTTCTATGACGAGATGGTGTCGCGGTTGCGCGCCGACACCAAACACGTTCAGCACATCCAGGACTTCTGGGGCGATCCGCTCACCGAGGCCGGCGCACAGAGCACCGACGGCAAGGCCACCTATGTGCAGGTGAACCTCGCCGGAAACATGGGCGAGACGCTTTCGAACGAGTCGACAGAGGCCGTCCGCGACACAGTCAAGAAACTCGAGGCGGATTGGACGAAGGACGGCGCAAAGCTTCCGGACGGGCTGACGGTGTACGTCACCGGACCCGGCGCTTTGCAGACCGATATGAACCACGCTGGCGACGGCAGTCTCCAGCTCATCACCGGACTGACCTTCCTGGTCATCGTGGTCATGCTGCTCTTCTTTTACCGGTCGATCTTCACCGTGGTCATGGTGTTCCTGTTCGTGGGCGTCCAGCTGAGCGTCGCCCGGGGTGTCATCGCCTTCCTGGGTAACCACAACATCATCGGACTGTCCACGTTCGCGGTGAATCTATTGGTGATGCTCTCGATCGCCGCGGGCACCGATTACGCCATCTTCCTTATCGGCCGATATCAGGAAGCCCGGTCCATGGGCGCCGACAAAGAGGCCGCGTATTACGAGATGTTCCATGGCACGGCCCATGTCATCCTGGGCTCGGGCCTAACCATCGCGGGCGCCATGTACTGCCTCAGCTTCACGCGCATGCCGTATTTCGTCAGTCTCGGCGTGCCCTGCTCGGTCGGCCTGCTCACGGGCGTCCTGGTATCGCTGACCATGGGCCCGGCGCTCATCACCATTGGCAGCAAGTTCGGACTGTTCGAACCCAAGCGCGCCATGCGTATTCGCAGCTGGCGCAAGATCGGCACCACGATCGTGCGTTGGCCGGGCCCGGTGCTCGCAGCCGCGCTCGCCATCGCCATCATTGGCCTGGCGGCACTGCCTGGATACCGAACCAGCTACGACGACAAGAAGTACATTCCGCCGGATATTCCCGCCAATGCGGGATTCAAGGCTGCGGACCGGCACTTTTCGCAGGCTCGAATGAATCCGGAGATGCTGCTTATCGAGGCCGATCACGATATGCGCAACTCAGCAGACTTCCTCGTCATCGACAAGGTGGCCAAGGCAGTGTTCCGTGTGCCGGGAGTCGCTCGCGTGCAAGCGATTACCCGTCCACAGGGCACACCCATCGAACACAGCTCCATCCCGTTCCTCATCAGCATGCAGAGCGTGGGACAGCTACAGAACATGAAGCTGATGAAAGACCGGATGTCGGACATGAAGGTCCAGGCCGACAAGATGGGCGAGAACGTCGTCATCATGAAGCGAACGCTCGCCAACATGACCGCGATGGCGGGTATTACGCACGAGCTGGTCGGCGACATGGTCACCCTCCAGGGCACGATCCACGAGATGCGGGACAGCATCTCGAATTTCGATGACTGGTTCCGGCCGATCCGCAACTATCTGTATTGGGAGAAGCACTGCTTCGACATCCCGATGTGCTGGGCGACGCGTTCGATCTTCGACACCCTCGACAAGATCGACGAGATGACCGAAACCATGGATGGCATGGTCGTCAACATGGGGCGGATGGATGTGCTGATGCCCAAGATGGTGTCGGACATGTCGCAGATGATCCCCATCATGGAAGACATGCAGCACATGATGCTGACGCAGTACAGCACCATGTCTGGGTTCTACAACCAGATGGACGAGATGAGTCAGAACTCGACCGCCATGGGTAAGGCGTTCGATGCCGCAAAGAACGATGACTCGTTCTATCTGCCGCCGGAGATCTTCGACAACGCGGACTTCAAACGCGGTCTGAAGTCATTCCTGTCGCCGGACGGCAAGGCGGTCCGGATGATCATCTCGCATCGCGGGGATCCCGCTACGCCGGAAGGGCTTTCCCACGTCCAACCGATCAAGCAGGCGGCGATCGAGGCGGTGAAGGGCACGCCTCTCGAGAGCGCCAAGATCGAGTTGGGCGGCACGGCGGCCGTGTTCAAGGACATGTCCGATGGCGCCCGCTACGACCTGATGATCGCCGGCATCTCCGCGTTGTCGTTGATCTTCCTGATCATGCTGATCATCACCCGCAGCTTCGTGGCCGCGCTTGTCATCGTGGGGACGGTGGCGCTGTCGCTGGGTGCATCATTCGGCCTGTCCGTCATCATTTGGCAGTACATCTTGGGCATCGAGTTGCACTGGCTCGTCATGCAGATGGCCATCATCGTGCTGCTGGCGGTGGGATCCGACTACAACCTGTTGTTGGTATCTCGCCTCAAGGAGGAACTGCACGGCGGGCTGAAGACCGGCATCATCCGCTCGATGGGCGGTACCGGCAGTGTGGTGACCTCTGCCGGCCTGGTGTTCGCGTTCACCATGGCTGTGATGGTGGTCAGCGATCTGCGGATCATCGGTCAGGTCGGTACGACGATCGCGCTCGGCTTGCTCTTCGACACCCTCATCGTGCGGTCCTTCATGACGCCGGCGATCGCGACCATCCTTGGCCGTTGGTTCTGGTGGCCGCTCAACGTACGGACGCGACCTGCGCCGCCCCCGCGGGTGTCGTCGAACTCGCAGCCGGTACCGCCGCCCTCGCCAGTGCCGGTCGGCCCGGCGCATGGGGACGAACCGGTGACGACCGAATTCCCGAGGCCATCGGTCTAAACGCTTGCCGCTGATCGCCGTACCTCTCATTGAGGTGCGGCGATCAGTCATTGAGGGCCTTGTTCTGCGGGCGTTTCCGACGCCACACCGTCACCACGATGGCGCTTTGAATGTTTGCTGTAGCAGATATCGCCGACATCTCGCACCCGGCGGAATGCCGTCACTACTCGACAAGCGTCTCGTAGTGTGGCGAAGGACACGCCCGATGGAATCGACGGAAGTGCATCACTGTCGGCAAGCGCGCCGCCATCGGCAGCGGGGATCATTCCGAGCCGGGTGAGCCGACCCAGGCCCGCAACCAAGAGGTAGCGACGGCAAACACCGGGTGGGTCCATTAGCTGGTGCAATTCTCGGATCAGTCACCAACGCATGTGTGCGAGCTGGCGATTTCGTAACACGGGCGAAAAGAAGCGGGGAATAGATCCGTGTCACCGGTTGTTGACATTTTCTTGTAGCTAACTAAGCTGTTGCGGGTGGTTGCGGGACTAAATACGCAAGTTGTGAGCGACGACACATGTACGGTTACCTGACAAACGTATGTAGTATCCCTTAAGAATTACTAAGAAATAGGCATGAGCGGAGTCACGTGAGATGAACCGACAATGCGGCCGGACACCCCACATGCGCGTGGACTCCGCAAAGACAACACGGTGCCGTACCGACTGGTAATTATTTGCGCGAAAGTCGCGGACGCGCACAGTCGGACGCGATAGGCAGAGTCGAGTTGTTGGCCCTCGGGCCACACGGGTGAAGGGGATTGGACGATTTTCAAGGTCTTGAAGCGGGTATGGATCCCGCTCGTTGTGGCGGTGGTCCTTGCGGCCGCTGCTTTCGGCGTCTTTCGGCTTCACGGTGTGTTCGGCTCGACCAATATCAATGAGGCGGTCGGCATCAAGGATGATTCAAAGAACATCATCCCGAAGGACATCGTCTACGAGATCTTCGGCCCCGCAGGGACAAAGGGTGAAGTCAACTACCTCGACGACAGGGCGCAGCCCCAACGCGCCCAGTTCACGACGCTGCCCTGGACGCTCACCATCACGACGACGATGACTTCTGTTTTCGCCAATGTCGTCGCGATGGGGGATAGCGACGAAATCGGCTGCCGCATCCTGTCCAACGGCGAAGTTAAGGACGAGCAGGTCGTGTCCAACCGCAACGCCCAAGTCTTCTGCATGGTGAAATCCGCATGAGTACACACAGCGCCCCCACGAACGGGACTCCAGTGCATGGAGCGCCCCAAAAGCCTTCGCGCATAGCGCGATTCATCCACACGTTCTCCGTGCCGATCATCCTTGCCTGGCTGGTGTTGACGGTCATCGTCAACGTGGTGGTGCCGCAGCTCGAAGAGGTCGGTAAAGAGCATTCGGTGTCGCTGGCCTCCAAGGACGCGCCGTCGTATCAGGCCATTAAGCGCCAGGGCGAGCTGTTCCAGCAGTTCAAAGACGACAGCATGGTCATGGTCCTGCTGGAGAGCGATACCAAGTTCTCCACCGATATGAACGACAAGGCGCATACCTTCTACCGCGAGATGGTCAAGCGCCTCCGGGCCGACACCAAGCACGTGGAGTATGCCCAGGATTTCTGGGGCGACCGAATTACCGCCGGCGGCGCGCAGAGCGTCGATGAAAAAGCGGCCTATGTTCAGCTGAATCTCCGTGGGGACCAAGGCACGACGGAAGGCAAGGAATCCGTCACCGCCGTCCAGGACCTCGTCGACAAGCTCGTCAACGAGAGTCAGAAGAACGGGACCTATCCCGATGGGCTCAAGGTCTTCGTCACCGGGCAGGCCGCCCTGACGATGGACATGAACGACGCCGGCGACAAGAGCATGCTCAAGATGACGGGCATCACCTTCATCGTCATCGCGGTCATGTTGTTGATCATCTACCGATCCATCACGACGGTGCTGCTCATCCTGTTCATGGTCTTCGTGGAACTCGGTGCCGCCCGCGGTGTGGTCGCGATCCTCGGCAATGCCGAGATCATCGGCCTGTCAACATTCGCGGTGAACCTGCTGACCTCATTGGCGATTGCCGCGGGCACCGACTATGCGATCTTCCAAATCGGCCGCTATCACGAATTGCGAGCCGAAGGTAAGGACCGGCTCGAGTCCTTCTACCTCATGTATCACAGTGTCTCGCACGTGATTCTGGGCTCCGGCCTGACCATTGCCGGCGCCACGTTCTGCTTGAAGTTCACGCGTCTCCCGTACTTCGAGTCCTTGGGTGTGCCGTGTGCGATCGGCATGCTCGTCGTGGTGGCGGCCTCGCTGACCATCGGGCCCGCGGTGCTGCTGATAGCGACGAAGTTCGGGCTGCTGGAGTCGAAGCGCACGATCAAGTCTCGGGGATGGCGCAAGATCGGCACCGCAATCGTGCGGTGGCCCGGGCCGATTCTGGCTGTCTCCATGATCATCGCCATCGTCGGTCTAGCCATCTTGCCGACGTACAACGTCAACTACAACGACCGGTACTACATCCCGAGCGGCCTGCCGTCGATCCAAGGTTTCCAGGCATCCGACCGGCACTTCTCCAAGGCGAGAATGAACCCGGACATCTTGATCGTCGAGGCCGATAAGGACCTGCGAACACCGGCGAACATGTTGGTGCTGGACCGGATTGCCAAGAACGTCTTCCGTGTCGAGGGCATCAACAAGGTTCAGAGCATGACGCGGCCGATGGGCGCGCCGATCGATCACAGCTCGGTGCCATTCCAGGTGAGCATGCAATCGGTGTCAATGACCGAGAACATGAATTACCTGAAGAACAGCATGTCGGACATGTTGAAGATGGCCGATGATATGGGTTCGATGATCACGATCATGGAACGCATGTACAGCATCATGAAAGAGCTGGTCGGTGTGACGCACGATTTAGCGGGCGTCAGCACGGAATTACAAGGAACCGTGCACGAAATGCGCGACAACATCGCGAATTTCGACGACCAATTCCGGCCGTTGCGTAACTACTTCTATTGGGAAAAGCACTGCTTCGATATCCCCATGTGTTGGTCGATGCGGTCAATATTCGACACCCTAGACGGCATCGACAAAATGGCCGAAAACATGGACGGCATGGTCAAGGACATCAACAAGATGGACACCTTGATGCCGCAGATGGTGGAGCAGTTGCCGCCCATGATCGCCATCACCAAGAACATGCGAAACACCATGCTGACCATGTACAGCACGATGAACGGCATGATCACCCAGATGGATCGCATGACCGACACCGCAACGGTGATGGGTCAGTCGTTCGACGAGGCGAAGAACGACGACTTCTTCTACCTGCCGCCGGAAGCCTTCGATAACGAGGACTTCAAGAAGGGCGTCAAGCTGATGATGTCGCCGGACGGGAAGGCCGCGCAGTTCATCATCACGCACGAGGGTGACTACGCCAGCAACGAGTCGCTTGCCAATACCCAGGTCGAGCTCAAGGCCGCCAAGAACGCGATCAAGGGCACGCCGCTCGACGAGGCCAAGCTCTATCTCGGCGGCACCGCTCCGACCTATCACGACATCGGGGAGATGGTGAAGTACGACCTGATGATTGCGGTCATCGCGTCGCTGTGCCTGATCTTCGTCATCATGCTGGTCATCACCCGAAGCATCGTGGCGGCGTTCACGATCGTCGGCACCATCGCGATTTCGCTGGGAGCGTCCTTCGGTCTGTCGGTGTTGCTGTGGGAGCACATCCTTGGTCTGCAGCTGCACTGGTTTGTACTGCCGTTCACCGTCATCATCTTGTTGGCGGTCGGATCGGACTACAACCTGCTCTTGGTGTCCAGATTCAAGGAAGAGCTACATGGCGGCTTGAACACCGCGATCCTTCGCGGCGTGGGCGGATCCGGCAGCGTCGCCACCCAGGCAGGCCTCGTGTTCGCGTTCACTATGGGCTCGATGATCACCAGCGACCTGATCGCGATCGGCCAGGCCGGGTCGGCGATCTGTCTGGGCCTGCTCTTCGACACCTTCGTGATCCGGGCATTCATGACACCGGCAATCGCCGCCCTGATGGGCCGATGGTTCTGGTGGCCCATGAAGGTGAGTAAGTACGCCACCGATCCGCCGGCCCCTCCGGTACCGGTCCAGCCACCGGTACCCGTGCCGGTCGGTCCCGGTCCCGCGCATGACGACGCAGTCACCGCGGAGTTCCCGAGACCTCCGGTCTAGCACCACCGCAATTCGGTCCCCATGCTTATGGCGTGGGGACCGAATTCGTTTCGGGGGTAAATGCCATTCGGGCATGAGTCCGCGACAGCGCGGGAAACGCGACATGCGGCGGCCAGAAACAGCGCAAAAAAAACGCCCCGTCGGTGTGATCACCGCGGGGCGTTTCTCTGTTCGCTTGGTTAGGGTCCGTCCCAGACCGCCATGTCGGACGGATACTTGCTGCAGTTCTCGGTGCCCTTGGCCACGACACCCTTGTTGTTGAAGAAGATCTTGCCCCAGTTGGGCCATTGCGAGGTCAATGCCTCCGGCGGGTAGTTCACCGCGAAGACCTCGGACTCCGCGCGGCGCCCAGCATAATCCTTGGCGAAGAACTGGTGAATGCGGTCGATCGTCGCGTCCTGCACCTGCTGAGGCTTGTTGTTCTTGTCGATCATGTACCGCGTGTAATAGATCGGGTCATAATCGCGCACCGCGGCCAGATATTGCTCGGCGGTGCACGTGGTCTTCAGCATTCGCCGGGGGACCGGGTAGTCATCGGTGGAGTCTGCAGAGGCAATCGCGGGGAATGTACTCGCGGCGATTCCCGCGGTCACTATCGCAATTCCGGCAGTGCGGGCAGGACCGCGAATAAGACCGCGAATGGAGTTCAGGCGCATGGAGCTATTGTAGCGGTTTCCGTGCAGGTCCGGGGTACGGAAGTGACTTATTCGGCAGGCGGTTATGTGTTGAAGTGACCGCAGGTGACGGTGTCGTTGACGGGTCCGTTGAAGATCCCGAGGGCGGGCGGGACGGTCAGGTCCTGCGAATCGACCACCACATCGTCAACCTGCACCTCGCAGTGCAATCCGACGCCGTAGGGAGGCAGCACCCGCACGGTCATGCCTGCCTGCTGCGCGTCATCCATGACCAGGTTCACCTCCCAGGTTTCACCCGGGGACAGACGCGGTTGCTCGGTCCTCCGATCCACTGGATCAGTCTTGAACGTCACGGAGATCCCGCGGCCGATACCGTCGACGCGGGCGATGTAGCTGATGTTGTGCAGCTCGGCTGCGGAGGCTGGTGCTGCCAGCAGGGCGAGAGTGACCACCGCTGTCCCGGCAGCGCCTAACCCACGAAGGAGGGGGCGCATACCCGGCATCTTACCGGTGCTCGGCAGTCAGCGACAACACGATTACTCCAGGTCAGCGGGGCCTTCGGTGTGATGCACACCGAGTTGTTCGCAGGCGGTGTTGAGTACCCGCTGTACCGCCAAGGTATCGGCGAGCGGCATCACCGTGCTCTGCGACCGGCCCTCGATTAGGCATTGGTTCACCTCCGCGATCTCGTGGCTGTAACCGCCGCCGACTGGCGGCTTCACAATTGCCTCGGGATCAGATCCCTTGCGGTGCAACACAATCTCGCGAGGGTGATGAAAGCGGGGCAGGACATCGATCCAGCCCTCGGTGCCGAAGATGCGCGCCTGGCCCGGAGTGGGATGCAGGAGCGAGCACAGCAATGTGGCGGCGCACCCGTCGTCGTACCGCAGTAGCAGCCCGGCCTCGGCATCTACGCCGGTGGGGAACAACGACCCATGGGCCACCACCGCCGCCGGATCTCCCAGAAAGTACTGGGCCAGCGACACCACATAGACACCAAGATCCAATAGAGCGCCGCCGCCCAATGCCGGATTGAACAATCGGTCGTCTGGGTCAAATGGGCGGTCCACGCCGAGGTCCGCCTGGACCTGTCGGACCTCGCCGATGGCTCCCTCGTCGACGAGCGCTCTGGCTGCCACTATCGCAGGTTGAAACCGCGTCCACATCGCTTCCATTGCAAAAACACCACGGGCCCTGGCGATATCGATGATCTCCTGCGTCCCAGACGCGGTCGCGGTGAAGGCCTTCTCGACGAGGATGGCCTTTCCGGCGGTGAGCGCCGCGATGGCGACCTGTCGGTGCTGCGGATGCGGAGTTGCGATGTACACGGCGTCCACATCGGGGTCGCGGAGCAGTGCCCGGTATGACCCGAAGGCCCGTGGAATTCGATGCACCTGGGCGAATTCTTGAGCACGCTCGGCCGACCGGGAAGCGACGGCGATCAGCTCTGCGCCGGGCGTGAGCGGGAAGTCGCGGGCCACATTGCCGGCGATACGGCCCGGTCCGACGATTCCCCAGCGAATGGTTTCAGGCATCGACGTCTCCGTTCGGTTCGCGCCAGGTCAACGGCATTCCTGCGGCGGTGAGCCACGCGTTCAGATCGTGCCCATGCCCGGCGAGCGCGTCGATTGCGCCCGTCGCCCGGCGGAGCGCGAGTTCCGCTGTGGCGGTGGATAACAGTCCCGCCTTGTGGGCGTCGAGCAACTCGTCGACATCCACCAGTTCGGTTTCACGCCCGCAACGCACCACGAGGTCAAGATAGTGGTCGACGGCTGTCCACTGCGACGGCCCGGCGACGAAGTCGCCGACGTCCAGGTAGAAGTCCTGGTCGCGTTCGTAACCCGGGTTGTAGTGAAAGATGTTCGCACGCAGCCCCAGCGCCGGGAGCAACCAGGATTCGAGGTAGTGGAACTGCGCCCGTCCCGGTGTCGGTCGCGCCAAGTACAACCCCCACGGCTCAACCCGGTAGTGGTCCACCGATCGGACGATCCCCTTGGGGTCGGTGTTGGTCATCGCGTCCAGGTCGAAGATCTCGCGTTTAGGTGGATGCACGCTTTCCTTACTGCCGTCCCTCATGGTGCACGGCGGGTGTCAGACCATCGGCTTACTCTGAGCTCATGGCTTTCGCAACAGAACACCCCGTCGTTGCGCATTCCGAGTACCGCCCGGTATCGGACGTTCTGCGGACTGACGGGCAGTTCGAGGTGGTCAGTCCGTACGAGCCCGCCGGTGACCAGCCGGGCGCCATCAAGGAGCTCGAGCGCAGGGTGCGGGCGGGGGAGAAGGACGTGGTGCTGCTGGGTGCCACTGGTACCGGCAAATCGGCCACCACGGCGTGGCTCATCGAGCGGTTGCAACGGCCAACGCTCGTTATGGCGCCCAACAAGACGCTCGCCGCACAGCTCGCCAACGAACTTCGAGAAATGTTGCCGCACAACGCTGTCGAATACTTCGTCTCGTACTACGACTACTACCAGCCGGAAGCATATATTGCGCAGACGGACACATACATCGAGAAAGACAGCTCCATCAACGACGATGTGGAGCGGTTGCGGCATTCGGCAACCTCGAATCTGCTGTCGCGTCGTGATGTCGTGGTAGTGGCATCGGTCTCGTGCATCTACGGTTTGGGCACCCCGCAGTCCTATCTGGATCGTTCCGTGCAATTGGATATCGGACTGGAAGTGCCCCGGGACGCGCTGCTTCGGCTGCTGGTCGATATGCAGTACAACCGCAATGACGTCGCATTCACCCGTGGCACCTTCCGAGTCCGGGGCGATACCGTCGAGATCATTCCCTCGTACGAGGAGCTGGCCGTCCGCATCGAGTTCTTCGGCGACGAAGTTGAGGCGCTGTATTACCTACATCCGCTCACCGGAGACGTGGTTCGGCAAACTAGTTCGTTACGGATCTTCCCGGCCACGCATTACGTGGCCGGACCTGACCGCATGGCGAAGGCACTGGTGGGTATCGAGCAAGAGCTCGAGGAACGTCTATCCGAGTTCGAAGGTCAGGGCAAACTCCTAGAGGCCCAGCGCCTGCGGATGCGCACTAACTACGACATCGAGATGATGCGCAATGTGGGCTTTTGCTCGGGTATCGAGAACTACTCACGGCATATCGACGGACGGGGGGCAGGTACACCGCCGTCGACACTGCTCGACTATTTCCCCGACGATTTCCTGCTGGTCATCGACGAATCGCATGTGACGGTTCCCCAGATCGGCGCCATGTACGAGGGGGACATGTCGCGTAAGCGGAATCTGGTGGACTTCGGGTTCCGGCTGCCCTCGGCCCAGGACAATCGTCCCCTCACCTGGGAGGAGTTCTCCCAACGCATCGGTCAGACCGTGTATCTCTCGGCGACGCCCGGGAACTACGAGCGCAGCGCCGCCGGCGGTGAGTTCGTGGAGCAGGTGATCCGGCCGACCGGGCTGGTCGACCCGAAGGTGGTGGTGAAACCCACCAAGGGACAGATCGATGATCTCATCGCCTCGATACGGCAACGTACCGAAGTCGATGAGCGCGTGCTCGTGACCACGCTGACCAAGAAGATGTCCGAGGATCTCACCGATTATCTGCTGGAGATGGGTATCCGAGTGCGGTATCTGCATTCAGAGGTAGACACCCTGCGACGGGTCGAACTGCTGCGTCAGCTCCGCCTCGGCGAGTACGACGTCCTCGTCGGCATCAACCTTCTCCGGGAAGGCCTGGATCTGCCCGAGGTATCGCTGGTCGCGATCCTCGATGCCGACAAGGAGGGGTTCCTGCGGTCCAGCAGGAGTCTGATTCAAACGATCGGTCGAGCCGCGCGGAACGTATCCGGCGAAGTGCACATGTATGCCGACACCATGACCGACTCGATGAAAGAGGCCATCGACGAGACCGATCGGCGTCGCGCCAAGCAGGTCGCCTACAACGAGGCGAATGGGATCGACCCAAAGCCATTGCGTAAGAAGATCGCCGATATCCTCGACCAGGTCTATCGAGAAGCGTCGGATACCGAAGCCAGCGAGGCGATTTCGGTAGGCGGATCCGGCCGCAATGCCAGTCGCGGTCGCCGGGCACAGGGTGAGCCCGGTCGTGCGGTCAGCGCCGGCGTGTTCGAGGGCCGCGATACCAAGAGCATGCCGCGGGCCGAGCTGGCCGACCTCATCAAGGACATGACCGAGCAGATGATGACCGCCGCGCGCGATCTGCAGTTCGAGCTGGCCGCCCGATTCCGGGATGAGATCGCCGATCTCAAGAAGGAACTACGCGGCATGGATGCCGCCGGTCTCAAGTAGTCAGTCCGGATCCGCGAGCAATCGGGCACCGGTGGAGCCGTCGTCGGCGAGGACATCACCGGGGTTGAACAGCGTGCACTTCGTCATAGATAGGCAGCCGCAACCGATGCATCCGGTGAGCTTCGCTTGCATGTCCGCGATCGCGCTCTTACGGGCTTCGAGATGGGCGTGCCATTGACGTGAGATACGTTGCCAGTCACGGGTATTCGGTGCTCTATCGTCGGGCAGGCTCGCGAGGACATCGGCGACTTCCGATAGTGGGATACCGAAGCCGGTTGCGACGCGGATCAGCGAGATGCGGCGCAAAGCGTGCCGGCGAAATACGCGCGCATTCCCGGACGTCCGTTCAGCGGGAATCAGACCGATATCGGCGTAGTAGCGGACCGCGGACACCGCGATGCCGGTACGCCTGGCCACCTCGCCGATGGGTAGCAGCTCGGCCTTGTCCTTCATCAAGCCTCCTCCGGCCTTGATCTCAAGTGGACTTTAGCTCATACCGTGTCGGCATGACGCGTGACGTGGACGGTGGCAGCTGGCGAGATCTGTTGGGAGGGCGGCAGCTCGGGATCATCACGGTGCTCGCCGGCGGGGTGGCGCTGTACGCCACCAATGTCTATCTCACCACCAGCCTGTTGCCGAGTGCCGTCGCGGACATCGGCGGGGAGCGTTTTTACGCCTGGGTGACAACGGTGTATTTGATCGCCTCGGTGGGCGCGGCCACGGTGGTAGGCCCATTGCTCGGCTGGGCCGGTCCGCGCGGCGCGTACCTCCTCGCGTTCGGTGCATTCGCCGCGGGCACGCTGGTGTGCACCGTCGCCCCGGAGATGGAGGTCATGCTGGCCGGGCGCGCCGTGCAGGGCGCCGCGGGCGGGCTGCTGGCCGGGCTTGCCTACGCGGTCATCAATCGTGCGCTGCCGCGACGGCTGTGGACACGCGCGTCGGCGCTCACCTCTGCGATGTGGGGTGTCGGAACGTTCGTCGGTCCTGCGGCCGGCGGGCTATTCGCTCAGTTTGGGCTCTGGCGATGGGCATTCGGCTCACTGGCAGTGATTACCGTGAGCATCGCCGCGATGGTGCCCTATGTGCTGGCCAGGGGTCAGGATGCGAGGGCCGGCACCGCACGGCCTCGTGTCCCAGTACGGTCGCTGCTCGTACTGACGGCGGCCGCCAGCCTGGTGGCCGTGGCCGGGCTTCAATCGGCCCTGCCGACCATGGTGGGCTTGATCGTCGCCGCGGGGGTGCTGGTCGTTACGTTCGTCGCGCTCGATCGTCGCTCCTCGGCGTGGGTGCTACCCAAGGCGGTGTTCGCGCGCAATCCGCTGAAATGGATCTATCTGACGATCGCCGTGCTCTCGGTGACGTCAATGGTCGAGACGTTCATTCCGTTCTTCGGACAGCGTCTGGGCCACCTGATCCCCGTCGCTGCCGGATTCCTCGGTGCCACCTTGGCATTCGGGTGGACCGTTGGAGAAATGCTTAGCGCATCGGCGAAGCCAAGGACCGTGGCACGCGTGGTGATGCTCTCTCCCGTCGCGGTCGCCGCGGGACTGCTACTCGCCGGTGTGCTGCAACGTGACGGCGCTACGGGTCCGGAGATCGGACTGTGGGCGTTGGGTTTCGCCGTCACCGGTGCCGGTATCGGGATGGCCTGGCCGCATCTGGCGGCCGCGGCGATGTCGGTGTCCGGCGATCCGGCCGAAAGTGCGGCGGCCGCCGCGGCAATCAGCACCGTGCAGCTGATCGCCGGGGCGTTCGGTGCTGGGCTGGCCGGAGTTCTCGTCAACCTCGGCGGAACCTCCACTCGGGGCGCACATCTGCTGTTCCTGGGGTTCGCCGCGGTCGCGTTGCTGGGTGTCGCCCTGTCCTCCAGAGTGTTTCGCGTGCGAACCACCGGGACGCGCGAGGTGACGGATAAGGCAAAGGAACCTACAGTTCGGGCCCCGGTGTGACGATCACGGGTGTATGAACGAAACCATGCTTCGGACTCTCGCCCTCGCGGCTGCCGTGCTCACCCTCGCCGCCTGCGGAACGTCGCAGAACCAGAGCCCGCCGTCAACCAGCACTCCCTCGGCCAACGATGATCGTGGCGCGTTTCGAGACCTCTATCGGGAGCTGATCGAGACCAACACGACAGCGTCCCAGGGGAGTTGCACCGAAGCCGCGCAGAAGATGGCCAATCGTCTTAAGGCAGCCGGATACACCGATAAGGACCTGGTGTTGTTCAACCCGCCCGATCACCCCAAGGACGGCGGCCTGGTGGCGACGCTGAACAGCGCGGAGAATGCCGGCGGCCCGATAGCCAAACCCATTCTGCTGCTGGCGCATATCGATGTTGTCGAAGCCAAACGCGAGGACTGGAAACGAGATCCGTTCACCCTCGCGGAAGAGAACGGGTACTTCTATGCGCGCGGCGCCGAGGACGATAAGGCCATGGCTGCGATATTCGTGGACAGCCTGATTCGATACCGCACCGAGAAATTTGTCCCGAAGGTCCCAATCCGGGTGGCGCTCACCTGCGGCGAGGAGGGCGGCGGGCAGGTTAATGGGGCCGAGTGGCTGCACCAGAACCGGCCCGAGCTCATCGATGCGCAGTTCGTCGTCAATGAGGGCGCGGGCGGCGACCTGAACGAGGACAACACACCGATTCTGCTCGAAATCCAGGCGGGCCAAAAGATCTATCAGGACTTCACTCTTGAGGTCACCGATGAGGGCGGACACAGCAGCCAGCCCGGAGCCTTCAACGCCATACAGGCTCTCGGCGCCGGCCTGAATCGACTCGCTGCCGCACCGTTCCCTGTTCGGCTCAACGACGTGACCCGGGCGTACTTCACGGCACAGGCTCCGCTTCAGCCCGAAGAGGTGGGTCAGGCCATGTCGGGCATTGTCGCCAATCCGCAAGATTCGGCCGCCGCGGCGGTGTTGTCCAGGAACCCGCTGTACAACGCGATGCTCCGCACCACCTGTGTCCCCACGAAAATCGCAGGCGGACATGCCAATAACGCCCTGCCGCAGCGCGCTACCGCGAATGTGAACTGCCGAATCTTGCCGGACGGCACCGCGGAGGCCACCCAGCAGGCGATCGTCACCGCAATCAATGACCCCAAGGTCATGGTGAAGCCCGCAGCACCGTTCCGCACGAACGCCGCCAGCGTCCCACCCCTGACCCCACAGATCGTGGACCCCATCAAGGCTGTCGCCGGGTCGATGTGGCCGGGTGTGCCGCTGGTGCCCACCATGTCGACCGGGGCAACCGATGCCATCTACTTCGGAAAGACCCCGGTGTATGGCCTCAGCGGCATCTTCGCGAAGCCGGGGGAGACCCACGCGCATGGCCTGGACGAACGCATCCAGGTGAAATCCCTGTATGACGGAAGGGCATTTCTCTATCAAGTCATCAAGCAGTATGCGAACGGTGCTTGATGCTCTTCGTACATGCACTCATCGCCGCGTGACGGTCCTCCGTGACGGTCCTCATAGTCAGATTGAGGCGCACGCCATACCGGCGCGCGCCCTCGGCACGGGAAAATCGCGCGCATAGCCAGACACAATCAGTCAAATGGCGCATGGCCGGGATCCTTCCCGGCTAATCTCATCTGGCCTGGTCAAACTGAACTGGAGGATCTTTCATGAGTGCATACAGCACTGTCGTTGTCGGTACTGACGGATCGGATTCGTCATATCGGGCGGTCGACCGCGCTGGAGCCATCGCGGGCGCCGCGGGCGCCAAGCTCATCGTCGCTACCGCGTACTTCCCGGAGAGCAACCCCCAATCCGCCGATGTGCTGAAGGAGGACGCCTACAAGGTCACCGGTAAGGCGCCCGTCTACGACATTCTGCGTACCGCCCGTGAGCGTGCTGCAGCTGTCGGCGCAACGAATGTGGAAGAGCGCTCGATCGAAGGCGCGCCGGTGGATGCGCTGCTGCAGCTCATCGTGGACTCCAAGGCGGACCTGCTGGTGGTCGGCAACGTCGGCCTCAACACCATCGCCGGACGCCTGCTGGGATCGGTGCCCTCGGATGTCGCGCGTCGCTCCAAGTGCGACGTGTTGATCGTCCACACCACGTAGATCCACTGGAGGTCAGCTTGGGGTGAGTGCTCGCTCCGAAAAAGTTGATCTTCCGCAACAACCGCGGCTGGGCGTGCCCGTCGCGGTTGTTCGCTTATGCTCCCAGCCTGTGGGGACCACGTCAGATAGTGACGCAGACGATCAGGGAGCAGACCGCACATGGGTGGGATGGGTCGAAGATAAGAAGGTTCTGCTTACGATTTTCATCTCTGTAGTCGCTCTACTGGCGCCAACCAGCTCAGCGGTCGCGGCCTTCTTGTCGTGGCGAACCGCGCAGGCATCTGAAGCCGTCACGCGACACGCAGCTGATACCGCGGGTTCGATCCTGACAATCAATCCGATCGCAAGACTGACAGGCATGTGCGGCGCGGACTATGACCCACTGCACATTGAAGTATCTGTTCAAAACTACGGACGGCTCGCGGGCCGGATTCTGAACCTGCGCCTCTTCGTTTGGATGATTACGCCCGACGGCTACCGATCAACTGTTGTCGCGTCGGCGCACTCCGGTCCGGTCGAGGTTGCGGCGATGGATAGTGCGACGGCAAGCCTCCAGATCGACTGCGATGGGCTGGGGCGGATGATGATGACCAATCCAAAGAATCTCGTTGATGGACAGCCTTCAGTGGGTCTCCTTCTGCAGTCGGGCATGGGAGATACGTTCGTTGAAGTTCAATACCCATTGAGAACCTCGGTGCACTTCCCGCTGGAGCAAGTCTCTAGGTGAGGAAACGCGACCGGGCTGACGGGTCTGGACTTGGATGCCCGGCATGACGACTCCGATCAGCATGGCTGGCGAGCACGCGATTGTGTTTTTCGTTCTGGATCGAGACAAGTCGATCTGCGGCTACTCCTGGTTGATCGAATGGTCAACAACCTCGTTCTACATCAAATCGAACTACCCGGCGCTCAAGTCGACAAAGGTGAGTCTTCACGGACCTGATCCGAAACATCCTGGGAAGGAACACTTTCGATTTGACTTCGACCGCAGAGAGGCTGGAGTCAAGGCCGCTAATGCAGGGGGAGGGATGTCGGTAGACGCCACGAAGGTATTGCCGATACCGTTCACCGGTCGCAGAGTCAACAAACGAACACTGCATGTTCTGCGGTTCTCGACGGAGTGGGGCATGTTTCTTCGAGGTGTGCCTTCCGCGCCCGTGCCAACCACCAAGGGCAAGGCCACCGTGCACGCCACGATTGAGGCACCCTCACAGTTGCGGGTCGTTCATGTTGATGTGTATCTGAGCAACGGGAGTGCGTACTGGCATGACGAGGCCGAGGTCCGTGACCGTAATGCAGGGCTCGGGCCGATCATCAACTCCGCGAACCAGTATCTCACCGCGGAAGTGGGTCGGGTGAAGGCGACGGCCGAACCCGACCCCTTCGGGAACGTCCAGGGGGACACCCCGCTTGATCGATGCATACGGGGCATTGCAGTCCGCCCAGATCCATCGGGGTTCCTCTGGATCTGCGAGAAGATGATTCCGCAGTCAGTGTTTACGCCATTGGCAGCCGGACCTCAGACGAGCTGATCCTCTCGTTCTGGGCCCGCGGTCGGTCGAGCAAGCCTGCATGTCGTCGACGGACGTCTCAAACAAGCTCTCGGCCGAAATGAACGCACGCGCCGGCACGACGAAAGTCCACTGACCGATGACCGCTGAGAGGATCCTGCTGATCCAGCAGGACACAGACGACGCGGTTGAGCGCGGCGGCTTCACGGGCGGCCGGCGGGGCTGGTGGCGCGGAAGCTAACCCACTGTATCTCGAATTATCAAGGGCTGCCGCACGACTCGAGCATACTTCGTAGCCAGTACAAATGTGCAAAATCGGGCATGCGTGTGGATCCGCACAAATGTCGCGCCATGCCGGGCTTCGATTGGTTCGCCACGCTCGCATCCCCTCCGCTTGGACAGTTGGCGGCTTCGGCACGGTGTCATAACCGTTTGCTCTGTGGCACGCCCGCGAGGAAGCATGGGCGTATGGATGACCTGCCCGACGATTTTGCGATTGCGCTCGGACGGTTGCTGTACCTCGGCGGCCTGGTCGAGATGCGGCTGGACCGTTGTCTGGTCCCCGCTGGTGAGGAACCGCCTCGCCGCGGTCTGAGCGGCGCCCGGCTTGTGGACGAACTTCGCAAGGTCGAGGCGCCGAGCGCACTCTTTGTTGAGATCAGAGACGGCTACAAGGAGATGCATGAGTTTCGCAATCACCTAGTGCATGGTGCCCACAACTACGCGAATGGGTCGCTGTGGACCTGGCGTGAGCCCACCGGCGCCAAAGGTACAGCGGCCTTCAGCTTTCGGTTCGATCTCACGCATCTACAGGAGGTGGCTCAATCGTGGAGAAATTTGGCCAATGCGATACAGATCGAACTCGACCAACGTGAGCGACTAACCGCACCTGAACCCGAACCGCGCTAGTTCACCAGCCGCATTTCGCGCCGCTGGCCGAGCGATCCGCGTTCGGCGCCCAGGGTGGTGTCGTCGCCATGCCCGGGGTACACCACTGTGGAATCCCGGTAGGCGCCGAAGAGACGCTCACCGACGTCATCGAGGAGTTGGCTGAAGTCCTCGGGACTGAAGGTCTTGCGACGCCGCCCGGGAAGACTGAAGGTTCTAAGATAGAAATATCGTGGCGACGGCCGGGCTCGTCATCGGTGACGGGTCCTGCGTCGTGGAAGCGGACGGTGTATTCAACGTGAGTGTCGGATAATCGGAGACCAGTTCCAGCGCAACGCATTTACCACCCGCGCTAAGATCAGCGCGCTGCAGCCGCAGGCCATCGTGAAGGTCGGCACCGCCGCGCAACCCTCCGAACTCGATTGCGGGCCAGCACTATCCCTGGCTGGACAGCACTCTGTGGTCCGAGCGCCAGCCCCGAGTGGCAGAACTTCATCGGACCACTCGGGGCTGAGTCGTGGGCATAGGGTGGTGGGGTGTACTACCAGCCCCACTCCCACCACTCGTTCCAGTCATGAGCGCGACCGTCGTCGCGGCCTTGGTTGGCGGCGCGGCAGGCAGTCTTCTCACGGCAGGGCTAGCCTGGTTGCGCGAACGGCGGCGCACTCTCGACGCGTATCGAGCCCCGCAACGCCAAGCCATTGGCGACCTTCTCGCGACAACGCACGATCTCATGCTTCGCGAGCTTGAATCGCGGATGGTCCAGATCGAGCTGGTCCAACATATTCGGCAGGACCTACCACCCGGCGAGCATCTAGCGGCAAAGCTGATAACAGCAACCACTGCCCTAGGCAAGGCGACGCTCGACGTTGAAAGGTCTTTCGCGATTGGAAGATTGACCATCATCGACGCACCGTGCTGGGAGGCGATGGGGGTCGCCTACATCGCGCTAACGCGACTACGCACGACGATGGCCGTCAGAGCTGATGCACCCGACATGGAAACCGTCGAGCAACTCGAGAGTTATGTCGAGGAGATCAGGAGTCTCGCCGAACAGCTCAGCCAAAGCGTTCTGGCGCTGATAGTTGCGGCGGCCGACAGGATGTCACCGGCAGAGACCTTGAAGAATCGCCGCCGCCGACGCCAGTCCCGCCAACGGCTGACTGCTCACGCCTCTGAACTTAGCTCGGGGTAGGGGGCAAATCTCCACAGACTTCAGAGCGGACCCAACTCCTCGGTATCGGGTCCTCTCTACTTCTGGCGGAAATTTCAATAAATGCTCCTGGCATGGACGAATACCGCTGTGGACATCACCCTGCTTCGGCATGATGGCAGGAATGACAATGCGGCTGTCGGCAACTGCCTCAAGAAGGTACTGGCGTGCCTTGATGGCGAACGCGGTGTCCCTAGTCGATGACGCCGCCGTCCTGCTGGGGCATGGGTCTGCCGGACGGGCGCGCGCGCTTCTGATCCTTGCCGAGGAAGAGCTTGCGCGGGCTCAAGCCCTGTACAACAGTTCGGTGTCCGCATGGGAGGGGCATGCGTCGGAAGTCGAGGTGCCTCCGCGCTCTCACTTAGCGCAGTCCAGAGATCACCGCGAGAAGATTTCTGCCGCTGATGCTTACGGGCAGGGACTAGGCCCATTCTGGGGTGATTACAGCGCGTGGGCAGAGGGCTCCGGGGGTATTCCTGGGCGTGACCCGGCAATCGTGAATCAGACGAAACAGGACGGTTTCTATGTGGCTAGCACCGCAGATAGCCAAGGGCAGTTCGGATCTCCGTTGGATGCTCCCGCCGAGCCGGTGGCTACTGAATTGGAGCGTGTCGCCGGCGTCGTGGAAATGGCGGTCATCGAAGACCACACTCGAAAACAAGCACTAGGGACAGCGCAAGATGCCGACAGCGTGCAAGACCTCCATGCGATTGTTCTGGAGCATGCACATCCCGAATTCTGCGCCGACTTCATCCGAGCCATGGAGGAGAGAGCGGATTACGCCGATCCGGACGAAAGTTGATCGGGCCCTTCCCTAACTCCCGGATCTTCGTGTAGTTCGCACGTGTCCACCCATTGGGCTAGCAGGCTCAGCGTTGCCAACCGCTCGACGCCTTGCTGCTCGGTGAATTCGCCTGCTCCGTGGCTTGCCATGTTGCGAATGGTCATCTGGACTCCCGGCGCGAACTGGCGGAGACCGTCGTTCATGGATCTGACCGACTGATGGGCCGGATCACCCGGCCAGCGGAGGCGCGGCATGTTTGGCTTGGGCGGGTCGTTGGAGAAGGCTTGCTGCCATACTGATGTCTCCTGAACATCGTGGCGTCCTGTAATCGACCGAACATGTTGTGCCACTGCGTCTGCCGCACTGCGTACGGCGTCGCGGTAATGACCGTCTTTCCATAGTATCCGAGCTGCACCCCACACGAGTGGGTGCATCCGCGCCACTCCGACCTCCGGAGGTGCCTCGGCTTCCGCTTTTGCGATCTGCGCTTCCAACCGCCCCAGCGCACTGTCACACGCGTTAGTCACGTTCTCCGGGGTCAAGAAGGACTTCGGCTGAATAACTGTTTCCCAGTTGGTAATTGGGTCGACTACGCCAATACCCTGCACGGCGAAGTTGATATTGGTGATTGGAGCGACCTGCACCGCGCGCCCGGCCGCGTAAGCTACACGCGCCATCCTCGACTTCAGCTCGTCTTCGTCCACCTCATCCGCTAGCCACATCGCGGGCGTAATCCCCTTCGGACCGATCTGGTCGGGGATATAGAACTCCATCAGTTCAAGAAACGCGTCCTTGAAGTCCTGTACCGCTTTCGCCAAGCCTCGTAGATATTCGGGGTTCTTCTTCGCATCCGCCACGAGCGATCAGGTTAGCGACCCAATACACACCGCAGGTCAAGTCGGCCGGATTGCTTGGTGCTTTGCTCAGTGCTTTCGTCTTCGTCGGGATCGCACTTCTCACAGTCGCAATCGCAGCCCCCGAGCTTGATCGCCGCCGAGTGTGAGGCCGCCAGTCGGTAGAGCACCGGCCGCAGCTCGTCATCCGACATCCCCGCTGTGTGGATCTCTACTGCCTTGGCGATGGTCTGGGTCTTCCCAAGCTCAGCGGCCATAGCGGCGCGGTCGATTGCGGCCGATTCTGCGGTGGTGTGTGCCGTCTCGTTGATCACGCGCCCTCCGTTTCAAGCCAGTCTTCGATGAGTGTTCGCAGAATCTCTGACACTGGCCGACCCCGAATCACCGCTTTCGCGCGAAGTCTCTCCCAAATGTCTTGGGACATACGGAAATGGCGGATTGGCGTGTGATTCAGGATTGGTACGGCTACCTCTCTCGAAATTTGCTAACCAAGAGAGACTATAGAGCGGTGTATACACACAAACTACTATTGAGCTGCACTTACCCGCCGCAAGGCCGGACAGGAGGCGTCACCAGCCGCGTTCGCGCCATTCGCCAAGAGATCCACGCTCGGCACCTAGGGTGGTGTCATCGCCGTGCCCTGGGTAGACGACCGTGGAATCCGAGTACGCACCGAAGAGCCGCACGCGGACATCGTCGAGCAGTTGGTCGAAATCCCCCGGGTTGAACGTCTTGCCGACACCGCCCGGGAACAACGAATCCCCGGTGAACAGGTGCGTCACCCCGCTGGCGGTGAAGGCCAGTGCTACCGAACCCGGCGTATGCCCGCGCAGGTGGATCACGTCGAAGTGCAGGTCGCCGATCGCGAAGCTGTCGCCCCCGGACAGCAGCGTAGTGGGCCGGACGGGAAGTGGTCCAGCGTCCAAATCATGTGCAGCACTGGATGATTGGGTCTTGCCGACGATCGCTTCAAGGGCCTGCCAGTGATCGAAGTGCTGATGTGTGGTGACAATGAGCTCGATGTTGGGGGCGTTCTCGTCCAGCAGGGTGGCCAGGCGCTCGGCGTCGTTGGCGGCGTCGATCAGCAGCGACTTGCCGGTATTCGCACATGTCACGATGTAGGCGTTGTTATCCATCGGGCCCACCGACGCCTTGATGATGGTGGCGCCGTCCACGGTGCGACGCGCCACACCGGAACCGGGTTCGATGTGGCCGGAGTAGTTGTCGTCGATGGTGATGGAGGTCATGCTCTGACGGTACTGACCCGCATCGACGCGGGGGTTGTCGGTACCTCGTCCTAGCATGGAGACGATGACTCAGCCGGCTTGGTCAATCAACCGCTGGGCTATGCGAAAACGCCTGAAAGGGGCAGCGTGAGAGGACACTGGTGGCCGACCGTCTAATCGTGCGGGGCGCGCGTGAGCACAACCTGCGCGGTATCGACCTTGACCTACCCCGAGACAGCCTCATCGTCTTCACGGGCCTCTCGGGATCCGGGAAGTCCAGTCTGGCCTTCGACACCATCTTCGCCGAGGGGCAACGACGATATGTCGAGTCGCTCTCGGCGTACGCCCGCCAGTTCCTGGGGCAGATGGACAAACCCGATGTCGATTTCATCGAGGGGCTCTCGCCCGCGGTGTCCATCGACCAGAAGTCGACCAACCGCAACCCCCGATCCACGGTGGGAACCATCACCGAGGTCTACGACTATCTGCGTCTGCTGTATGCGCGGGCCGGAACACCGCATTGCCCGGTGTGCGGGGAGAAGATCGCCAAACAGACGCCGCAGCAGATCGTCGATCAGGTGCTCGATATGGAGGAGGGCCTGCGATTCCAGGTGCTCGCCCCCGTGGTGCGTACTCGCAAGGGCGAGTTCGTCGACCTGTTCGAGCAGCTGAACTCCCAGGGATACAGCCGAATTCGGGTGGACGGCGTGGTGCACTCGCTCACCGACCCGCCCAAGCTCAAGAAGCAGGAGAAGCACGATATCGAGGTGGTCGTCGACCGCCTCGCCGTCAAGGCCAGCTCCAAGCAGCGACTGACGGACTCTGTGGAGACGGCGCTGCGCCTGGCCGACGGCATCGTGGTACTTGAGTTTGTCGACGCCGAAGAGAATTCCCCCGAACGTGAGCGCAGATTCTCCGAGAAACTCGCCTGCCCCAACGGCCACCCGCTCGCCGTGGATGATCTTGAACCGCGGTCCTTTTCGTTCAACTCGCCCTACGGTGCCTGCCCCGAATGCACGGGTCTGGGGATCAAGAAGGAAGTCGACCCCGACCTGGTGGTGCCCGATCCGGACATGACCCTGGCCGAGGGTGCGATCGCACCATGGTCGATGGGGCAAAACGCGGACTATTTCGTCCGGCTCATGTCCGGGCTCGGGGATGCCCTCGGTTTCGATGTCGATACACCCTGGAAGAAGCTGCCGGCGGCCGCCAAGAAGGCGATCCTGGACGGCTCCACCGAACAGGTCCATGTCCGATACAAGAACCGGTACGGCCGCACCCGGTCGTATTACGCCGAATTCGAAGGCGTGCTGGCGTTCCTGCAACGGCGTATGGAGCAGACCGAATCCGAATGGGCCAAGGAGCGGTACGAGGGCTTCATGCGGGACATCCCGTGCCCCGAGTGCAACGGAACCCGGCTCAAGCCCGAGATCCTCTCGGTCACGCTGACCGCCGGTGAGCACGGCACCAAGTCGATCGCACAGGTCTGCGAACTCTCGATCGCCGACTGCGCTCAATTCCTGGGCGCGCTGACTCTCGGACATCGCGAGCAGGCGATCGCCGGACAGGTTCTCAAGGAGGTCCAGTTCCGGCTCGGCTTCCTGTTGGATGTCGGGCTGCAATACCTTTCTCTGTCGCGTGCGGCGGGCACGTTGTCCGGCGGCGAGGCACAGCGCATCCGGCTGGCCACCCAGATCGGCTCCGGACTGGTCGGCGTGCTGTACGTGCTCGATGAGCCCTCCATCGGCCTGCATCAGCGCGATAACCGGCGACTCATTGAAACGCTCACGCGTCTGCGGGATCTCGGCAACACGCTGATCGTCGTGGAACACGATGAGGACACCATCAAGCATGCCGACTGGATCGTCGATATTGGCCCGGCGGCCGGGGAGCATGGCGGCCAGGTAGTGCACAGCGGCACCTACGCCGAGTTGCTTAAGAACAAGAAGTCCGTCACAGGCTCGTATTTGTCTGGGGCAGAGAGCATTCCCCTGCCGCCGATGCGCCGCCCGGTCGACGCCAAGCGTCAGGTCACCGTGGTCGGGGCGCGCGAGCACAACCTGAAGGAGATCGATGTCGCCTTCCCGCTGGGCGTGCTGACCTCGGTCACCGGAGTCTCGGGGTCGGGTAAGTCGACTCTCGTCAACGACATCCTGGCCACGGTGCTGGCCAACAAGCTCAACGGTGCACGCCAGGTGCCCGGCCGGCACACCCGAGTGACGGGCCTGGACCAGGTCGACAAGCTCGTTCGGGTGGACCAGTCGCCCATCGGGCGCACCCCGCGCTCCAACGCGGCCACCTATACGGGAGTCTTCGACAAGATCCGCACGCTTTTCGCGGCGACCACTGAGGCCAAAGTGCGCGGCTATCAGCCTGGCCGGTTCTCGTTCAACGTCAAGGGCGGTCGCTGCGAGGCGTGCACCGGTGACGGCACCATCAAAATCGAGATGAACTTCCTGCCTGACGTGTACGTGCCCTGCGAGGTATGCCATGGCGCCCGGTACAACCGGGAAACACTTGAGGTGCACTACAAGGGCAAGACCATCGCCCAGGTACTCGACATGCCCATCGAGGAGGCCGCCGAGTTCTTCGAACCCATAACGTCCATCCACCGGTATCTGAAGACGCTCGTGGAAGTCGGCCTGGGCTATGTGCGGTTGGGCCAACCCGCCCCGACGCTCTCCGGTGGTGAGGCGCAGCGTGTGAAACTGGCCGCCGAACTGCAGAAGCGCTCCACGGGTAAGACCGTCTACATTCTCGACGAGCCCACCACGGGGCTGCACTTCGAGGACATCCGCAAGCTGCTCACCGTCATCAACGGTCTGATCGACAAGGGCAACACCGTGATCGTCATCGAGCACAACCTCGATGTAGTCAAGACGTCGGACTGGATCATCGACATGGGGCCCGAGGGCGGATCCGGGGGTGGCTCCGTGGTGGCACAGGGCACGCCCGAGTCCGTCGCAACGACAGCGGGCAGCTACACCGGCGAGTTCCTGGCGGATCTGCTGCCCAAGCCGGTTCGGAATGGCAAGACGCCCACCAAGACCACGGCCAAGACGCCGGCCAAGTCGCGGACCAGGAAGGTTGTCGCGCCAGTCTAGGGTGGCACTCATGAGCGACGCCGCCGTCGGTGAACCCTTTGTCCGGATACTCGCCGACCTCGCGGTCGCCGCGCCCGACACCCCCGCGGTCACCTGCGGCGCCGAATCGGTCACCAGGGCCGAACTGGAGCGGCGTGCGACCGCCCTCGCGCACGCGTACCGCCGCCTCGGAGTGCGGGAGGGCGATCTGGTCACCATCGGGCTGCCCAACTCGGTGGAATTCTTCACGGCAATGATTGCAGTGTGGAAGCTTGGCGCTACCCCGCAGCCGGTGTCGTGGCGGTTGCCGCTGGCCGAGCGTCGCGCAATCGTCGGGCTCGCGGATTCCTCACTAGTGGTGGGGGTGGACCCCGCCGAACATCCGGATCGGGTGTGTGTCCCAGCGGGATTCGAGCCCACAGTCCAGGACGTTGCCGCTGGGCCACTGCCCCTGGTCGTATCGCCCGCTTGGAAGGCGCCCACATCCGGTGGCAGCACCGGCCGACCCAAGATCATCGTTGCGCCCAGCCCAGCCGCCATCACCGGCACCGCCGCGGGTGAGGTCATGGGCATGCAAGCCGGGGATGTTCAGCTCGTTGCCGGTCCGCTGTATCACAATGCGCCGCTGATGTTTTCGTCGTACGGCCTACTACTCGGCCACCATCTCGTAGTGCAACCCAAGTTCGACGCCGCGGAGGCGCTGGAGTTGATCGGCAAATACAAGGTCACCTGGTTGCAGGTGGTGCCAACAATGATGTCGCGAATGCTGCGCGAAATTCGCCAGCATCCAGGGGGTTTCAAGCTATCCACCATTCGGGTGCTGTGGCATATGGCCGCTCCGTGTCCAGAGTGGCTGAAGCAGTCCTGGATCGACCTGCTGGGCCCGCAGACAATTTGGGAGCTGTATGCCGGCACCGAGGCCATCGGCGGCACCATCATCACCGGCAAGGAATGGCTGGCCCATCGTGGCTCGGTTGGGAAACCGGCGCTGGGTGAACTGACTATCCTCGACGATGAGGGAAATCCCTTGCCCGCAGGGGAGGTGGGCGAGATTTTCATGCGGCCGTGGGAAGGCATGCCCAAGCCCTACAAATACCTCGGCGCTGAGATCAAGCGAGTGGGAACCTGGGAATCCATCGGCGATCTCGGCTGGCTCGACGAGGACGGCTATCTCTATATGAGTGATCGCCGCACCGACCTGATCGTGACCGGTGGTGCGAATGTGTTTCCCGCAGAAGTGGAATCGATCATCAACGGCTATCCCGGCGTGGTTGACAGTGTTGTCGTCGGTCTGCCCGATGACGACCTCGGACAAGCCGTGCACGCCGTTGTGCATACCGAATCGAATGTCATAGAGGAGCAGCTGCGCGACTATCTGCTGGATCAGGTCGTTCGGTACAAGGTGCCACGCACCATGGAGTTCGTGGCGGAGCCGCTTCGCGAGGATTCCGGAAAGGTGCGGCGCAGCCTTATCCGCGAGCAGGCCATTGCTCGCCGGAATGCGACTGGCTAGCTCTCGATTTCGTCGCCGGAGTTGTGCATCGACTTGCGGATCTCTTCAACGCGCTCCGCGGCGGCCCGCTTCCTGGCCTCGAATTGCTCCTCGAGCTGGCGGCCCTCGCCGCTCTCGGCGTCCAGCTCAGCGGACCCAGCGGCCGTGCCGGACCGGGTTTCGATCTTCTCGCGTACCGACTCAAACGTCGGCACACCGCTGTCGGTGTATCCCGGATCAGGCGTATCGGACATACCGGTGGACGCTACTCCGCCCCGGCAGGTCGGCTAGCGGGGGAGCGGTACGTCCGGAACCGCGGGTGTGCCGATTCTTGCCGCCATCCACGGCAGCGCAGACGTGAACGCGGTCTGTGCGAACGGCCACTTATGCTCGCCGGGCTTATGCTGCACGGTGCATGCGATCCCTTGTGCCGCACCGATTTCACACAGCCGATGGGCGGCGCGGTCCTGATCGCTTAATGGCACCGGCGCCGCGGCTCCTGGCTTCGCTCCGGTGCTGGTGATGGCTCCGGAACCCGCGCGATGCATTCCGTTGATATCGAACCAGCCCGCGGTGTTCGCATATTGGCCGTGACGCGACATCACCGTCGCCGGATCGAACTGTTCCCAGGCGGCGGTGTCGCCGCCGAATAGGCGGGCGATGGTCTGGGCCTTGTTCCCGGAGTTGGGTGACATGTCACCGGCTATGTCCTCGAAGGTGCTGAACAATTCGGGATGCTTGGCGGCCAGTGTCACGGCGCAGGTGCCGCCCATCGACCAACCAACCACGCCCCAGTTCTGCGCTCGCGGGCTGACTCCGAAGCGCGACACCATGAAGGGGACCACGTCCTTGGTGAGATGGTCGGCGGAATTGCCGCGGGGGCCGTTCACGCATTCGGTGTCGTTGTTGAACGAACCGCCGGCGTCGACGAACACCATTACCGGGGCGTTTCCACCGTGCTGACTGGCGAAGGCATCGGCCGCTTCGACCGCGTTCCCACTGCGGATCCAGTCGCTTGGGGTATTGAATTCACCGCCGATCATCATGATCGTCGGCAGCTGTGTGCGGGTGGAGTCGAACCAGGCCGGGGGGAGGTAGACGATTTCCTGGCGGTGCCGGAATCCACTGGCATCGGCCGGGATATCCACCGGGACGAGCTTGCCCTTGGTCATGGTCGGCCCGCGACGCTCCGCGCGTGCTGCCGTCACGGTGGCCATATCCGCCTGGTTGGGCAGCGGGCCTGCGGTCAACTGTGCCCAACCAGATTGGACGCTGCGCACATATCCGACCCATTGGTTCAGCATCAGTGACCCGGCCAGGATCGTCATGGGCACCGCTGTCAGCGCGATCCCGCGACGCCACCACCGAGCCGAACGCCAGCTCACTAGTAGGACAGTGATGGCCACGCCGGACAGGGCGATCCACACCCACAGCATGAGCGGAGCAGGATTGCCCTTGTCGGCCCAGCCTTCGGATTGGATGTACCAGTAGGCCCACCCGGCCAACGCGACACCGACGACTAGTGCGATGGGCAGCCAGCGCCGAAACCACCGGCCGGACCGCAGACCGATCGCAATGATGAGCGCGAACCCGGCAATGACCTGCATTGCGACGGGAAAACTCCCGTGTAACAGGGAGATATCATGACCGGACACGGCACTCATGATGACCTAGGTTTCTGTGAATTGTCTGTCAGCTGTCCGACAAGTCCGGATACGGAATGCCAACAACTCAAGACTACTCAGTGCAGTGCTGGCTACCTGGGCTTGGCGAGAGGAAATGGCAGCGTCTCGCGAATACTGCGGCCGGTAATGAGCATGACCACGCGGTCGACGCCCATGCCCATTCCGCCGGTAGGGGCCATTGCGTACTCCATGGCGCTCAAGAAATCTTCGTCGAGTTCCATGGCTTCGGCGTCGCCACCCGCTGCGAGCAACGACTGCTCGTACAGGCGGCGGCGCTGTTCCACCGGGTCCGTCAATTCGGTGTACGCGGTGCCGAGCTCAACTCCCCAGGCCACCAGATCCCAGCGCTCGGCCAGACCCGCGGTGCTGCGGTGCGGACGGGTCAGTGGCGACACCGAGACCGGAAAGTCGCTGTAGAAGGTGGGCGTTGTGGTGTGCTTCTCGACGAGCCGCTCGTAGAGTTCGAGCACTAGGTGGCCGGCATCCCATCGCGGATTGAACTGCACCTCGACAGATTCACAGAGCCGTTGTAACGCAGGAACTTCCGTCGTCGCATCGACGGACTCGCCGAGTGCTTGAGAAACTGCCTCGTGCACGGGAATGATCGGCCACTCGCCGCTGATATCCACCGGCGCCAGCTTCCCATCCTGATCGGCTCGCATGACCACCTCGCTGCCGTGGGCCGCCGTGGCGGCGTTCTGGATGAGCAGTTGGGTTGCGGTGGCCCATGTCAGGTAGTCGGCGTGGGCCTGGTACGCCTCCAACAGCGTGAACTCAGGGTTATGACTGAAGTCCACGCCCTCGTTGCGGAACGCTCGCCCGAGTTCGAAAACCTTCTCAACGCCACCCACGCAGAGCCGCTTGAGGTAGAGCTCGGGAGCGATCCGTAGATACAAATCCAAGTTGTAGGCATTGATATGGGTGAGGAAGGGGCGGGCATTGGCGCCTCCATGTACCTGCTGCAGGATCGGTGTTTCCACCTCCAGAAATCCTTGGGAGAGCAGGGTATTGCGCAGCGACGAGACGATGGCGCTGCGTGCAGCGATCTGATCGCGGGCCTCGGGATTGATGGCGAGGTCCAGGTACCGAGCACGTAGTCGGGCCTCGGGATCGGTGAGACCCTTGCGCTTGTCCGGCAACGGATGCAGGCACTTCCCGATGATCCGCCACGACCGCACCAGCACAGACCGGGTGCCGTTCTGTGAGTGTCCGATGACTCCGCTGGCTTCGACCAAGTCGCCCAGATCGATGGCGGCGGTGAACTCGTGGTGCAGCACCGGGTCGTCGAGAAGCAGCTGCATCTCGCCCGACCAGTCGCGTAGTTGTGCGAACAGCACGCCGCCGTAGTCGCGGATCCGCAGCAGTCGGCCACTGATGACCACGTTGGTACCGTCGTCGGCGGCCAGCGCCTCGGTGACGGTATGGGACGGCGGCGAGCCGACGGGGTAGGCGTCAATTCCCTTGTCCTGCAAGGCGGCCAGCTTGCCAAGCCGCACCTTGACCTGTTCGGGCACCCGCTGCGGCGGCGAGTGCGGGGCGGGCAGATCAGGGGTGCTGCCGTCGTGATGCAGCAGGCCGGTAGCCACGATGGCCTGCGGCACCGCGCTGTATTGACCGGTGTGTCGAGGCTTGTCTCGAGTACCGAAGGGCAGCACCAAGAATCCTTCGGCGATTACCGAGGCGATGCCGATCCGGGGGATGAGCCGAGCGTCCTCGTAGCACGAGTACCGGGGCACCCATTCGGGCTGGTACTTCACGTTCGAGCGGTACAACTGCTCAAATTGCCAGAACCTCGACGCGAACATCAATACTGAGCGCCACAGGCGGAGCACCGGGCCGGCTCCGATCCGGGACCCATCGGCGTAGACCGAGCGGAACATCACGAAGTTCAGGGAGACCCTGGCGATTCCCATGCCCTCCGCCCGAGTGAGCAGCTCGGTAACCATGAATTCGATAGTCCCGTTGGGTGATTGGCGTGAGCGCCGCATGAGTTCGAGGGAAACACCGTTGCTCCCCCAGGGTACGAGCGACAGCATGGCGACGGCGTTGCCGTCCGGGTCAACCGCCTCGACCAGCAGGCAGTCGCCATCGGTCGAGTCACCTAATCTGCCGAGCGCCATGGAGAATCCGCGCTCGGTATTGCCGTCGCGCCACAGGTCGGCGTTGGCGATGACCTGTTTCGTCTCCTCCGCCCCCAGCTCGCGATGGCGGCGAATGCGCACCGAGAGTCCCGAGCGCCGTGCACGATTGACCGCCTGTCGGACGGCCGCCATGTGGGGGCCCGAGATGGAGAATGACCGCGGGTACAGGATCGCCTCGTCGCCAAGTTCTAACGCGCTGAGGCCGTGCTCGCGATAGGCCAGCGCGCCCTCGGCGCTGGCACCCATCACCGCCGGCGCCCATCCGTAGGCTTGGCACACCTGCAGCCACGCCGAGATCGCTTGCCCCCACGCGGCTTTGTCACCAATGGGATCGGCGCTGACCAAACACACACCGACCTCGACGCGATATGTGATCGCCGCACGGCCGTTGGGCGCGAAGATGACCGCCTTGTCTCGACGCGTCGCGAAGTATCCAAGGGAATCGTCCTGGCCGTAACGCTCCAGCAGCCCACGAATCAGCGACTCGTCGTCGCCGGTCAGCGCGTTCACGGCCCGCTGGGAGCGGAAGAGGACGATGGCAGTCAAGATCAGTGCCAGCGCCCCGAACAACCCGAACAACCAGTTCAAGAAGTGGGGCGGCACACCGTCGAAATCGCGATGGGACGCGATCGAGAATCCCGCCACACGGTTGAGCGCCCACCAAAATCGATCGCCGGGAACCAGAGTGTGGGGAAAGAGTTCCAGCAGCGCCCATGCGGCGAGAGTTCCCACCGCCATACCGACAATCAGAACCGCGACCGCCTTCACCGTCGCACCGCGACGGACCTTGGCATAGAACTCTCGGCGGGCCAGGAGCAGCAGGACGATGATCCCGCCGTGCACGATCAGCCCCAGCAGCTCGATCGTGTCGCGGTGCTCGATGTACCCGCCGACGTTCAACGCCGAAAGGACCGTCAGGTTCACCAGCAGGAACCACCAGGCAATGCTCTTGCGGACCGCCAGCGCAGCGGCCAACAGCGAGAGAACGAACGCCCACGACAGGCTGCTATCCGGCCAGCCGAACAGGTATTCGTCGACGAACTCCCGTGGCATCCGCGTCATGACGCGGATGAAGGGCGAGATGCTCGACAGGAAATTCAGGATCGCCAAGATGCCGACGAGCCAGCCGAAGAAGGGCGGCACCCAACGCCACCGGGAGGTGGCGGGCGGTATTTTCGCAGGTTTGGCGCCGATGCCCGGAAGCGGAGTGGTCGCGGGTTGGCCCGGGTCGGGTAACTGAGCTTCCGACTTGGTGAATGTCACCTTGCGAGAATAAGTGGCACGCCTTGGTGTTCTCTGCGAGTTTCGAGTTCCGGCGTTATCGCAGGTACTTCTCGCCGGGTCCCTGTCCGGGTTCGTCCGGGATCGCGCTGGCTTCGCGGAACGCCCTCTGCAGGCTCTGCAATCCGTCGCGGATCGGCGCGGCATGCGGGCCGAGGTACTCGACCGATGCGGCCACCAGACCGGCGAGCGCAGTGATCAGCCGGCGGGCCTCGTCAAGGTCGCGGTGCGGGCTTTCCTCCGGATCGGGGGAGGACAGTCCCAACTTTTCGGCACTGGAGCTCATCAGCATCACAATCGCCTTGGTGATCACCTCGATTGCCGGGATATCCGCCAGGTCACGAACAGAGTCGTCATTCGGGGCGGCATCCCGGGCTTCGCCTCCGGATGGGATGTCATGAATTTCGAGGTCATCGGTCACGGCTGCTAGAGTGACACGCACGACCGTTCCCGGTTACGCCGGGGACACCAAGTGGAGTCCCGCTCCCACCGCTGATCTCACGATCCAGCGGTCCGGTCCCAGCATCCCGCAAGGGAGCTTGTTCTGCGCATGCAGAATGGCGTTTTCGCCATGACCGGTCGGCTACGGGCCCTGCCATGAGCAGGGCTTTTCTGTTCGATATGAACAGAGTGCTGATGGGCCCCGCTCGGTGCTTCCCTGACGTCCCCGGACCACGTCCGGTCATGACAGTAGAAGACGAGCCAGGGAGGCCACATCAGCACTGAGACCCGGATCAACGAGCGCATCCGAGTACCCGAAGTCCGCCTGATCGGCCCGAAGGGCGAGCAGGTCGGCATCGTGAGGATCGAGGATGCGCTCCGCGTCGCCGCCGACGCCGATCTCGACCTTGTCGAGGTAGCTCCCGATGCCAGGCCCCCGGTCTGCAAGATCATGGACTACGGCAAGTTCAAGTACGAGACGGCTTTGAAAGAGCGCGAGTCTCGCAAGAATCAGCAACAAACCGTCGTCAAGGAACAGAAGCTGCGGCCGAAGATCGACGATCACGACTACGAAACCAAGAAGGGCCATGTGGTCCGCTTCTTGGAAGCCGGATCCAAGGTCAAGGTCACGATCATGTTCCGCGGACGCGAGCAGTCCCGCCCCGAACTGGGATACCGGCTGCTGCAGCGGCTCGGCAAGGACGTCGCCGAGTACGGCTTCGTGGAGACGTCGGCCAAGCAGGACGGCCGCAATATGACGATGGTGCTGGCGCCGCACCGTGGCGCGAAGACTCGGGCCAAGGCTGCCCAGCAGGCAGAGGGGCCCGCAGGGCCGGCACCTGTCCCGGCGACCGCACCCGCTGAACAGGCGCCCGTCGAACAGACGCCCACCGAACAAACGACTTAGTACCCCAAGTACCTAAGTACCGACACAACGAAGAACAGGGAACACAAGATGCCCAAGGCCAAGACCCACAGCGGTGCGTCGAAGCGCTTCCGCACCACTGGCAGCGGAAAGATCGTGCGTCAGAAGGCGAACCGTCGCCACCTGATGGAGCACAAGCCCACCTCCCGCACCCGCCGTCTCGACGGCCGCGCCGTGGTAGCAGAGAACGACACCAAGCGCGTCAAGAAGATGCTGGCCGGCTAGCCAGCCTCGTTTACGACCACCCCAATACTCAGCACCACACTGCATTACTAGAAGGAACAGACTTATGGCACGCGTGAAAAGGGCCGTCAATGCCCAGAAGAAGCGCCGGACAATCCTGAAGGCCTCCAAGGGCTACCGCGGTCAGCGGTCGCGCCTATACCGGAAGGCCAAGGAGCAGCAGCTGCACTCGCTGACCTACGCCTACCGGGACCGTCGCGCCCGCAAGGGTGAGTTCCGCAAGCTGTGGATCGCGCGCATCAACGCCGCGGCTCGCGCCAACGACATCACCTACAACCGCTTCATCCAGGGATTGAAGATCGCTGGTGTCGAGGTTGACCGCAAGAACCTCGCCGAGCTGGCCGTAAGCGATGCCGCCGCGTTTACCGCGCTGGTCGAGATCGCCAAGGCTGCACTGCCCGAGGATGTCAACGCCCCGGCCGGCGAAGCCGCCTGAGCAACTTGCCTCTGACCGAGCGATCACAGACAGTGATCGACGCGGTCAAACTGCACCGGCCCGCCGCCCGTCGGCGGGCCGGTCTTTTTCTGGCAGAAGGACCCAACCTGGTTGAGGCTGCGCTGCACTCCGGCGTGGTGGAACAAGTCTTCGCGACCGAGTCCGCCGTGGCGCGATTCGCCGCCCTGCTGTCCTCAACCCCCGTGCGTCTCGTGACCGACCGTGCCGCGAAGGCGTTGTCCGACACCGTCACTCCTGTCGGACTGGTGGCGTTGTGCCGTTCGATCGCGGTACCCCATGCCGAGGTGCTGGCCCGTTCGCCACGATTCGTCGTGGTGGCGGTGGATATCTCGGAGCCCGGCAATGCAGGGACCCTCATCCGAGTAGCCGATGCCATGGGCGCCGACGCGGTGATACTCGCGGGAAACAGCGTCGATCCGTTCAACGGCAAGACCCTGCGCGCCTCCGCGGGCAGTATCTTCAACATCCCGGTGGTCTCCGACGTCAGCGCCGAGACCATCCTCAAAGGGTTGTCGCAGCAGGGCGTCGCCATTCTGGCCACCACTCTGGATGGGGATCTGTCTCTCGACGACGCCGACACCGTTCTGTCCGGTCCGTGCGCATGGATGTTCGGGAACGAGGCCCACGGATTGGATGACGCCACCGCGGCCTTGGCGACGCATCGGATCGTGATCCCCATGCGCGGGGGAGCCGAGAGTCTCAACCTGGCCAGCGCGGCCTCGATTTGCCTGTACGCCACAGCGCGGATGCATCGCAGTCAATAGCCTCCAGTACTATCCGACATAGCCGTAACAACGAGTACTAGTAACTTCCACGGATCGAGGAACCTCATGCCCGCACCCCTGCAGATCAGGCACTTCCGCGAGTCGGATGTTCCCGACCAGACCGGTAAGACACACGTCATCACCGGCGCAAACAACGGCCTAGGCCTGGTCGCTGCCGAGGCGCTCGCCCGCGCCGGCGCCCGCGTGGTGCTGGCCTGCCGCAACCAGGACACCGGCCGCGCCGCCCTGAACAAGGTCCGCTCCCTCGGACCGAACGCCGACCATGCGCTTGTCGAGCTCGACCTCACCAGCCTCGCCTCGGTACGCTCGGCCGCCGAAGCCATCCGCACCCAGGCACCGAAGATCGACGTGCTGCTCAACAACGCCGGGCTGATGGCAATCCCGTTGCGGCGCACCGCCGAAGGGTTCGAGACGCAGATCGGCGTCAACCACCTGGGACACTTCGTTCTCACCGACGCGCTGCTGCCCTCGCTGCTCGCCGCCGACGCGCCGCGGGTCATCTCTTTGGGCAGCATCGCGCACGCCCAGGGCCGCAATAACTTGGACGTCGACGATCTGAACTTCAACCGGCGGCCGTACAACCGGTTGACCGCGTACCGCGCCTCCAAATTGGCTTGCATGCTGTTCGGCTCCGAACTGGCCCGCAAGGCCGCGGCAGCCAGCTCCGCGCTGCTCTCGGTCAACGTCCATCCCGGGGTGGCTGCCACCAACCTTTTCGATTCGATGATCCCGAATCTGCCCGGCGTGCAGAAGGCCTTCTATTTCGGCATGGGCCTGGTTTTGCAGGATGAGCGTCAGGGTGCTGAGGGGGAGCTGTACGCGGCGACCATGCCTGATGTGCAGCCCGATGACTACCTGGGGCCCACGCAGCTGCAGGGTATGCGAGGGCCGGTGAGGCGGGCGCCGCGCAACCGTGAGGCTCGCGACCCGCAGCTGGCCGCCCAGCTGTGGGAAAAGTCAGTGGAGCTGACCGGCGCGGACTACTCGGCCCTCACCGGCAAGGCCTGACTGGGATCACCCTGAGTCCAACACTCGTGTCGGGCACCGAGGTTCGGCAATATCGGTGCTCGACGCGGGTGTGGCTGAGAGGCTAGGCACCGGCCTGCAAAGCCGTTCACACGGGTTCGAGTCCCGTCACTCGCTCTATTTTGTCTTCGTAGGTTTTGGCGCAGGCTTGGGGGGCGGTTCGTAGTCGACGTCAATGTCCTTGGCGGCTTCGAGCTGCTCGACGACCGTCTGCTCCGTCTTCTCCATTTGCGCCCCCGCAGCGAGCAGCATCTCGCCGATCTTGGCCCCCGCCACAAGAAGTGCATCTGCCTGCGTCTGCCAGGCAGCTTGCTCTCGACGAAATGCCTCGCCGGCCTCGCCGGTCCACGCCGCGCCCAACTTCGAGATGTCGACTTTCTGCAATTCCAGAAGCGCTTGCATGTGGACAATATTCGATTGCCACTCGTGCCCCAGCGTGCTGAGGCCAGCAAAATTGAACACCGAACCGCCCATAACGTCTCCCTACAAATTCAGTGAGCCGGTTTGGAAGGTGCCCGCGGACTCGTCGTCAGCGGAAGCGAACGAGATCCCCGTTGCAGAAAGCTGCTCCATAATACGGTTCTCTTCCTCAGAGACCTTTGCCCATACCGCGTTGTATTCACTCAGCGCAGATGCAATGCGGACAGCGGCCTCGCCCTTGAAGTACTTCGGAGCTTCGCTAGCAAGCCCAGATAGAGCATTTCCGGTTATGCCCAGCTCGGCGACCGTGCGCTTCAACGCACCGGCTAACTTCTTGATGTCTTCGGAATTGATATCGAGCCCAGAACTCATCCCACCCCCTCGTGTCGGTCGACGGTAGCAGCGACAGCTATGTCACACAACCAATCACTGCCGGAAACCGCCGCCGACCAATTTGGTGGGTGCCGTCCGCTGAATTGGAGAACTGGCGGCACTCGCGCGCCCCGCATCAGCCCGATACGAGTTCAACAATCATGTCAGGCAACGTGTTTCGCCCGTCACTCGCTCCAGATCTAACCGCCAGCTGGCTCTTCTGCCTTCGGCGGCTGACCGTCCGGCGATTCCAGCACCGGGAGGGCCGGCGCACCTGGATTCACCGTAGGCGCGGTCGGCTCGACTGCGGCAGCAGTCTTTGGCGCTTCGCCATGCGGGTCCTCCAGTGCGGGATTCTCATTCCCCGCACCGAACTGCACTCCGGTGGTACTGGCCGGGGCGGGGGCCGTGGACCCGCCCTGGATCCCATAACGCGTGCTCGACGACGTCAGCTGATTGGACATATGCGCGCTGTTGCCCAACTTGCTGCCCGGGAGCCCGGTGGCTCCGGCGGCAGGGTCAGCATTGGTCGCGATCTTGACCCCACGTGCGTCCACCGTTGCGGGCGCAACAGCCGGGAAGTTGTTGTAGATGTACGTATAACTACCCGGGGTCGCAGGCAGCGGCGCGGGAACTCCCGGAAGGAACGGAATCGATGGGGGATCCGCCGCGGCCGTGGGAGCGGCAAGCCCGCCGAGCGCCAACGCTCCGGCCACCGTGGCCACCGTCGCGACGATTCTTCGTTTCGGCACAAGAACCTCCCTAGATCTTCATCGGGTCGCCATAGATGGCGAATTCGGTGTGCGCGGCAGCGGTCGAGATCCGCAGGTACACGTACGAGCGGATGGTGACGTCGCCTCCGCAAGCATCCGCCTTGACGTGCAGGTTGTCCACGTCAAGCATCGCCTTCCCGCCGTCGCTTAGCGCCATATTGGCCAGCGGCAGATCGGTGATCACACCGGGCTGCAGGATGGTCTGCGCGAAGCCAGCCACGCCGCCGGCGCCGCCCACTTGCGGACCACCGCTGTAGCCCACATTTCCTGCCAGACCACCGGTGCCGCCGATTTGTAGACCGCTGGAAACATCTGTCTGACAACCGAGTTGGTAGCCGGCAATGAAGAGGCTGTCGGTAATCGGAGCCGATCCGCCGGTGGCTATGGCGGTGGCGTCAAACGTCACGAAGGCTTCCCGGGAGTTCGATGCCTCAGCGAGGTTGGGTATCGAGTTGATCGACTCGTGGTCGATCCGGATCATCAGAGTCCACCCGTCACGACTTATCTTGGTGTACGTCTGAGCCGCCATCGACACCGGATCGGCGGACGCCGTCGCTGTACCCAGCATGCAGATCGTGGCGACCATCGCCATGACGGCGCCGACGCGTGGAACAACTGCCATGAAAGTGCCTCGCTTCCCCTTGAGGGCATAATTGGCGCTGCATTTGAGAAATGTTGCAGCGCCTTTGATTACCGGTCGTGACGGGATCGTGATGTGAACTGAGGCGAAGATACGCCTCCACCAGCGGCGTCGCTGGCCAAAATTCACAGGAAAATCCCAGGAATGGACTCGGCTGACATGACCGCTCACTTTCGTGATTCATTCGCTGTGAGTTGATGTTCGTTGCTGGACATTTGCCCAGCTCAGGGCGTCAATGACGCAAAACAGGCTGTATGCAGCGCTAATCGCAGAGTGAACGGCGGATGTCGGGGCATCTACGGCAACGTAAACCCATTATCCGGACGATTCGATTTCGTCTGCCAGAAGAATATTTGAACTGTGGTCTACACAACAACCAGGGCGCGTAAACGTCTTGTAAACGACGGAAATTCGCTATGCCACGTCCCTGCGACCGCGTGCCACCGTCGGGGGAGATGCAAGCGAAAAGGTGGCATGTAGCAGCTCGCCCACTCGTGCCGCGATCGACTTCGGTTGTGCCGACGGCGGCACGTAGTGCATGGGCATCCCGCGCCGCTCCCTTGGCGGAGCGGTGATTTTGGGGGCCTCGATGAGAGGTGCGTCCGCAGGCAAATCGCCCCGGGAGCGCTTGTACGCCGACACCGCGCGAGGGTGGAGCCGAATATCGTCGGGCAGCGGGCTGAATGCCAGCTGGACCGCCTTCCCAAACAATCGAAGAAGTACCTCATCGCCTGGGGTCCACCGCATTCCGGCCTTCTCGCGGACCGACGGATCGAACACCCCGGCCGCCACCCAGTTCTGGAAGGCCCGCGCGGGCGCCCACATCTGATGCCACAGAAAATCCGGCATCAGTACATACTTCGGCTTGGGGATCTGGATCCGAAAGATATCCAGCGTCGCCCGGTTGATCTCTAGCTCGTCGGCGCAGACCCGCTTCCAGTACTCCTGGAACTCCTCCCATGAGTTGGGCACGGGCCGCATGCTCATGCCGTACATCCGGTACCACTGCACATGCTCGGCAAAGAGTTGGCGCTTGTCGGCCTCGGTGAGCCCGCCGCAGAAGTACTCGGCCGTGTTGATGATGAGCATGAAGAAGGTCGCGTGCGCCCAGTAGAAGGTGTCTGGATTGAGGGCGTGATACCGGCGCCCTTTCGCGTCCACACCCTTGATGGTGTCGTGATAGCCGCGGATCTGTCGCCCGGTCTGGGCGGCGCGATCACCGTCGTAGACCACACCCATAATGGGGAAGACCGAACGCGCCACTCGCTGCAAGGGTTCGCGGAGCAGAATCGAGTGATCCTCGACGCCGGCACCTAGCTCGGGGTACATGTTCTGGATCGACCCGATCCACACACCCAGCAGTCCGGTACGCAGATCCGCGAAGTATTTCCACGTCAGCGAATCTGGACCGAGCGGTTGCGGAGTCTCGTCCTGATCGATTTCGCCCCCAGATTCTGGGGCTGGATGCGCACGCAACGAACGCGTGGGGGTAGATCGGCGGGTGCCTCGATCGGCAGTGGCGGATGTCATCGTTGACCCTCCTGTGTGGTGCCTATCACGTACGTTATGGGTGACAACTGACGTTGTCAACGAATACGTCAACGGTGTTCGGAACCGTTTGCCATCCGTGTCCGTAACTCCACTCCGCCGCTACCAGCGCCGACGGACGGCGACCAGGCAGTTGAGGATCGGCACGCTTACGGCGACACTGGCAACGACAAGATTGCCGCCGCCCGGCCCAGCACATAGGCTGACCCAGTGGATGTCGAGCCGTCAGGCCTCGATGCCGAACCGGACGGTGAGCACGACACTGGGATCCGTAAGCGCAGGCGAGGCCGCACCCGTGGGCCTGTGCAGCATGATCCCGCGCTGGGCTCATCCGGGTCAGATCAGGCCACAGACGGCTCCGTTCCCGTAGAACCCGCATCTCGCCACATTTCGCGTGCGTCCCGCACGGCCGGCACCTGGTTCCGCAAGATGGATCGGGACCCCGCGGTCGTGGCGGCGGTACGCCGCGCACGCCGCTCACTGCCTGGTGATCCATACTTCGGCGACCCGCTCTCGACCAGCGGTTTTGGTGGGGCGAGTGCCGTGGCACGTGCCGCCGACCGTTTGGTCACCGATAGAGATACTGCATTCCGCGAGTTCGGCTTCGGCGCCCTGCAGATCTGGCAGGCCTTTACCGAGAAGGTCAGCAAGCAGCCAGCTAATCGCGAAGTCACGCTGGTCTTCACCGACCTCGTCGGCTTCTCGGCATGGGCGCTTGAGGCCGGCGACGAAGCAACGCTGAAATTGCTGCGCCGCGTGGCGGTGGTCTCCGAACCGCCCATGCTCAACGCCGGAGGCCATGTCGTCAAACGTATGGGCGACGGCATCATGGCTGTCTTTGACGATCCGGTGACGGCCCTGCGTGCCGTGATCCCCGCCCGCGAAGCCTTGAGAAACGTTGAGATCCAGGGATACACGCCGCTGATGCGGATAGGCATCCACACCGGCACACCCCAGCGAATCGGGTCGGACTGGCTGGGGGTTGACGTGAACATCGCTGCTCGCGTCATGGAGAGCGCCGCGAAAGGCGGGCTTGCCATCTCGCAACCCGCGCTCGCCAAGGTGCCGTTGGCGCTACTCGACCAGCTAGGACTCACGCCCACTCCTGTGCGACGCCCGTTGTTCTCCAGCAGGCCCGCCGGAGTGCCCGAGAACATGAAGATGTATCTGCTCGAAACTCGCAGGGAACTGCCAGTCGCGGGGGATGACGGTCGCGCCTAACCGGTGCGATGATGTGTCATGCGGAGAGTCTGGGCCGCGCTAGTCCGGCTGCGAGTGACGATCGGTTATGCGGCGGCCCTGGTCGCGGTGGCCACCCTTTTGGTCGGCGAAAGTCCGCGGATGCAAGACCGGGTCGTCGCCCATGCAAGCACCAATCTGCACAATCTCCATCAGGGCCGTCTCGGCACTCTCATCGGCAGCGCGTTCGTCACCGACGCCGGACCGATCTACCTGTGGCTACCCGGCCTGGTCTGCATTCTCGCCCTCGCCGAACTGCAATGGCGCAGTGGGCGCTTGGCACTCACCTTTGCACTTGGCCACATTGGCGCCACCCTTATCGTCGGGGTCGGGCTTGCGCTGGCCATCTGGTTGCAGTGGGCCCCGGTCTCCATCGCGCGGGCAAGCGATGTGGGGATGAGCTACGGGACGGCCGCCGTCGTCGGTGCGCTCACGGCTTCGATCCCGCCGCGCTGGCGTGGCTCATGGGTGGCGGGCTGGATCACCGTCGGCGTCGTATCCATCATCTGCAATCAGACCTTTACCGAGGTCGGCCACCTAACGGCGCTGTTGCTGGGGATGCTTGCCGCGCGCATGGTGCCGTCGCACACGCCCCACTGGTCGACTCTTCGACTGTCGCTCTTGATTTTTGGAGGCCTGTTCGCGGTCATGTTATTCGCCGAGGAGGGCCAGACGCTTGCGGTCGCATTACCTGCCGCCGGTGCCGTGGTGTTGATCACGCACTGGGTCAGCGTGCGGAGGCAGCCTCGTGGTCAAGCAGCCAACGCTTGATAGGTAAGCCATATCGAAAGCCGCCTAGCGCTCCACCGACGCGGAAGACCCGGTGGCAGGGTACGAACAGTGCCGCCGCGTTGCGTGCGCAGGCGCTGGCGGCGCCGCGGATGGCCGCGGGTCTACCGGCGCGTACGGCGAACTCGCTGTAGGTGATCGGGGCTTCCGGACCAACCATGCGCAGCACGTCCCAGGCGTGGATGAGGAAGTCTCCGGAATGCTGGGTAACGGGTATCGGGTCGATGGCCGTCAGATCGCCCGCGTGGTAGTCCGCGACGGCCTTCGTGACCTTTCCGAGGTCACGCTTGTGGCTCAGTAGCTGCGGTCGCAGCGTCGGGTGTATCAGTGCACGAAGCAGTTCGGGGGAGTCGGTCCAGCCCGAGGCAAGAACCGTTCCTGAACCATCGATGATCGCGGTGAATGGTCCTACCGGTGTTGTGACGGTCGAGTAGTCGCTCATGAGTTTCCTTTCGGTTTGCGGGTGCGTGGACGCGATTGGGCGGCAATTCCTTTGCGCCATAGGTGCATAGACACATAAGACCGCCACGGCGACCAGCCGCGGGCAGCCGTGATGTCGATTCCTTCAGCCTCCGCACCCTTGCGCAGCACCAGATCGTGCTCGAGGAGAACGTCCGGATCCGCAAGTTGGCGCATCACCACGTAATCCGCGGTCCACGGACCGATTCCCTTGATGTCCAACAGTTGCCGGCGCAATTCGGTGGCGGTCATCCCGTGATGCAGCTCCAGCTTGCCGGTGGCCAGCCGTTCTGCAGCACCCACCACTGCCTCGATTCGTGCGCCCGGGCCTGCCAGCACCGTTGCACCGAGCTCCGCGACGGCTTCCGGAAGGGGGAAGAGGTGAGTCACCCGCCCCGTCGTGTCGGTCACCTGATCACCCAGCGCGGCGACCAGTGCCGCGGTCGCGGTGTTGGCCGCCGCAACGGAAATCTGCTGACCGATCATGGTGCGTAACAACAGCTCCGCTCCATCGACGCTGCCGGGTACTCGACAACCGGGCGCCTCATCCACCAGGCGGGCCAGGGCCGGATGAATGCGCAACGCCTCGTCGACGGCTGCGGGATCGGCGTCGAGGTCCAGGAGGTGACGCAGGCGCGCCACCGTCGGGGCTAAGTCCCGCATGTCGGTCAGCTGTAGGTCCGCGCGAACCTGATCCTCGGCGACCGTCAAGGTCACAATGACGGCACCGTGCGGCATCCTCAGGGCTCGGGTGTACCGCCCGTCGGAGAATTCCTCGACCCCCCGCGCACAGTGATGCTCCAACAGCCACGTTGACCAGGAGACGTTATGGGGTTGCCGCAGTGGCAGTTTTAGGCTCACCGCGCCGGGGACCGGCGCCGAGGCTGCGCTACCGCTGCGGGGGAGTTCCGTGCGCAGCTTCGATGGGGTCGTCGCGAATACCGCGGCAATCGTTTCGTTGAATTGACGAATGCTGGAAAACCCTGCGGCGAAGGCGATATCCGACATCGACAAGTCGGTCCGCTGAATCAGTAACCGTGCGGTAGTGGCCCGGTTAGCCCGCGCCAGGGCCAGCGGTCCTGCGCCAAGCTCCGCGAGCAAGACCCGGTTGAGTTGGCGGCTCGAGTACCCGAGGGCACGTGACAGCCCGTCAACGCCATCGCGCTCGACCATGCCGTCACCGATGAGGCGCATCGCGCGGACGGCCAAGTCAGACTTGAGATTCCACAACGGCGAGCCCGGTGCGGCGTCGGGCAGGCACCGGCGGCACGCGCGGTAGCCGGCGGCTTGCGCCGAGGCCGCGGTGGGATGAAAGGAGACGTTCTGGGGTTTCGGCGTGATGGCGGGACACGACGGCCGACAATAGATTCCGGTGGTGCGCACCGCCGTGTAGAACTGCCCGTCAAATCGCGTATCGCGGGACTGGACGGCCCGGTAGCAGGCCTCCGCGTCAAGTTCCATGCCATGAGCATGCCCGCGTACAGAGAGCAGCGCTAGCGGAAATCGGACATTACCGTCAAGGACGGTTTATCTCCCAAATCAGCGCATAGCGGCGCCAGGCCAGCAGCGTTACCGCCATCGACGCCCCCGTTCCCGCAGTCGCGCCGACGATCGAACGGCGCCAGGCCGCGACAAGCGCCAACAGCAGTGCGGCGCTCCCGACGAGGCTCAGGATGGTCAGTGCGGTATCCGATGTGGGTTTGGTCATCCAGATCTCCTCACCACGTATCGCACGGGTGGCGAAGGCACTGTCGTCGCTGGGCGGCGGAGTCAGGACGGGGTTGACCACGAGCCAGAGGGCTATGGGGAACACCCAACGCCATCGCCGCGTCCACACCGGCACCAGCAATAGCGGGGTCGTTACCCAGCGTGACCATGCACTCACCGGGTGACAATGTCTTTCGAAGATCCAGCGGCGTACGGGGGCGCCCTCCATATCGTCGACACTAGGCCGATGCGGTGGGTACGACCGAACGGTGGTTAACCCGCCTTACCCTATGATCGGCATCCGTGGCCGAACACTCGCAGGAAACCTTGAACAGCGCAGTTGATGCTGCTCGCGCCGCGTTCGACGCCGCCGACGACCTCGACGCCCTCGCACAGGCCAAGATCGACCATCTCGGGGAGAAGTCACCGCTGGCGCTCGCCCGCCAGGCATTGGGTGCACTGCCGAAGGATCAACGTGCCGAGGCTGGAAAGCTGGTCAATACCGTACGCACGCAGGCGCAACAGGCGTATGACAACAGGCTGGTAGCGCTGCGCGCCGAGCGCGACGCGGCAGCGCTGGTGGCCGAACGCATCGACGTCACGCTGCCGTCGACCCGCCAGGCCATCGGCGCGCGCCACCCCATCACGATTCTGTCCGAACACATTGCCGACACCTTCATCGCCATGGGTTGGGAGGTGGCCGACGGCCCCGAGGTGGAGACCGAGCACTTCAACTTCGATGCCCTGAACTTCTTGCCGGATCATCCGGCGCGCAGCACACAAGACACCTTCTACATCGCGCCCGAGGGCTCCCGGCAGGTGCTGCGCACGCACACCTCACCGGTTCAGGTCAGAACCCTCCTGGCGCGCGACCTACCGGTGTATGTGATCTCTCTGGGGCGCGCTTTCCGGACCGACGAAATCGATGCCACCCATCTACCCGCCTTCCATCAGGTCGAGGGGCTCGCGGTGGACCGCGGACTGACCATGGCCAACCTCAAGGGCACGCTCGACGCGTTCGCCCGCGCCATGTTCGGGGCACAGGCACACACCCGGATGCGACCGCATTTCTTCCCCTTCACCGAGCCCTCGGCCGAGGTCGACGTCTGGTTCGAGAACAAAAAGGGCGGTGCCGGCTGGGTCGAATGGGGTGGTTGTGGCATGGTAAATCCGAATGTCTTGCGGGCCAGTGGCATTGACCCGCAAGAGTACAGTGGATTCGCGTTCGGCATGGGCCTGGAGCGCACTCTGCAGTTCCGCAATGGCCTGCCCGATATGCGCGACATGATCGAGGGCGACGTGCGCTTCAGCCAGCCATTCGGGGTGAGCGCCTGATGCGCATTCCCTACAGCTGGCTGATCGAGGTCCTGCGCGTCGGCGCCCCGGATTTTTCCGCCACGCCGACCGACATTGAGGAAGCCCTGATCCGCCTCGGCCACGAGGTTGAAGAGGTCGTGGTTCCCGGCCCGGTCACCGGACCACTGGTGGTGGGACGGGTCGCCGAGATCACCGAACTCACCGAATTCAAGAAGCCGATCCGCTTCTGCCTGGTGGACGTCGGGGAGGATGAGCCGCGGGAAATCGTCTGTGGTGCGAGCAATTTCGCGATCGATGACCTGGTGGTGGTCGCCCTCCCGGGTGCGACACTGCCCGGCGACTTCGCCATCGCAACCCGCAAGACCTATGGGCACACCTCCGACGGCATGATCTGCTCGACCGCCGAACTGGGCCTGGGCCCGGAATCGTCAGGATCTTCAGGGATTCTGGTGCTGCCCGCGGGCACCGCCGAGCCGGGCGCCGACGCCGCCGAAGTGGTCGGGCTGGACGACGCTGTCTTCGACCTGTCCATCACTCCCGACCGTGGGTACTGCCTGTCGGTGCGTGGGCTGGCCCGCGACCTTGCGTGCGCGTACGACCTTGAATTCGTCGATCCCGCAGTGGTACCACCACTCCCGGCGGACGGGCCGTCGCTGCCCGTGCGTGTTGATGCCGGGACCGGTGTCAAACGTTTCGGGCTCCGCCCCGTGATCGGCATTGACCCGGCGGCGGTCTCGCCCTGGTGGCTGCAGCGCCGGCTGATGCTGTGCGGTATCCGTACCATCTCACCCGCGGTAGACGCCACCAACTACGTGATGCTCGAAATCGGTCACCCCATGCACGCCCACGACAAATCGCGCATCACCGGCGACTTCCGGGTCCGGTTCGCGACACCGGGTGAAACGGTTGTCACGCTTGACGATGTGGAACGCACGCTGGAACCCGGCGACGTGCTGATCGTCGACGACGCGGCCGTCACCGCGATCGGCGGGGTGATGGGTGCCGGAAGCACCGAGATGCGCGCTGATTCCACCGATGTGCTGCTGGAGGCGGCGATATGGGACACGGCCGCGGTGCTGCGCACCCAACGTCGACTGCACCTACACAGCGAGGCCGGACGTCGCTACGAACGCTCCGTCGACCCGGCGATATCCATTGCCGCCCTTGATCGTTGCGCAGCGCTGCTGCGCGATATCGCGGGCGGGAGCACGCCACCGGAGTTGACGGACTGGACCTCAGATGCCATCGAGGCCACTAAGCGCCGCGTCATCTCAATTCCAGCCGACCTGCCCGCACGCGTCGCTGGAATCGACTACGCCGACGGGGTGGCGGAGCATCGCCTGCGTCAGATTGGCGCCGTGGTCAGCCGGGACAAGACAGCCGAGGGCGACACCCTGCATGTGACACCCCCGAGCTGGCGTCCGGACATCGTGGAGGGTGCCGACCTGGTCGAAGAGGTGCTTCGGCTGGAAGGCCTGGAGGACATCCCGTCGATCTTGCCGGCGGCACCCCAGGGCGGTGGTCTCAATCCCGCACAACGCCGTCGCCGGGCGGTGGGAAAGTCGCTGGCGCTCGGCGGGTACACGGAGATACTCCCGATGCCGTTCCTGCCTGCCGGCGTCTTCGACGCATGGGGTCTGGCCGACGCAGATCCGCGGCGCCGCACCACGGCGGTGCTGAACCCGCTGGAGTCCGATCGCCCGGAGCTGGCCAGCACCCTGCTGCCCGGACTGCTCGAAGCATTGTCACGCAACATCTCCCGCGGCGCTCCGGACCTCGCGTTGTTCACCATCGGTCAGGTCGTGCGGCCTACGGCGGCAACCCGGGCCATCCCGCTGCTCGATATGAGCGATCGCCCGTCCGAGACCGAGCTGGCCGCACTTTTCGAATCCCTGCCTGCACAGCCGGTTCACGTGGCGCTCGTGCTGGCCGGGGCCCGCGAGCCGAGCGGACCGTGGGGGCGTGGACGTCCCGTCGACGTCACCGACGTGCTGGAGGCGGCCCGCATCATCGGGCGAGCCGCCTATGTCGACGTATCGCTGCGCGCCGCTGAGGAATTGCCGTGGCATCCCGGGCGCTGCGCGGAGATCGTGGTCGATGGACACATCGTCGGGCACGCCGGTGAGCTACATCCCGCGGTGATCGAGCGCCTCGATCTACCCAAGCGCACCTGCGCCTTGGAGCTGAGCCTCGATGCGCTGCCGTTCGCCAATCCGCTTCCTGCTCCAAGGATTTCGCCTTTTCCGGCGGTACTTCAGGACGTGTCACTGGTGGTGACCGAGACGGTGCCGGCCGATGCCGTCACTGGTGCGTTGCGGGACGGCGCGGGGGAGCTGCTCGAAGACGTGCGGCTCGTCGAGGTGTACACCGGACCGCAGGCGGGCGAGGGCAACAAGTCGCTGAACTTCCGGCTGCGTTTCCGCGCCGCCGACCGGACCCTCACAGAAGACGAAGCCACCGCCGCACGGGTGGCGGCGGTGGCTTCTGCGGCCGGACGCGTCGGGGCTACCCAACGCGCCTAGCGGGTCTACTTGCCTCGCTGGTCAGCCTGCTCGCGGTGCTGCTCCTGGCGCTGACGATCGGCACGATCCGACATGGAAGACTCCCTTCTCGTACTCGTTCCTCGCTGCCGGCGGATTCGCCAGCTACCTCTCACCGTAACTGTGGGCACCCACCAATACACCGTTGATCTCAACTTGAGGTTTAGTGAACTTTTGTGTCGAGAAGGCACTCACACGGCGATTTCCGCCGAATCTCCTGCGTAGATGCATTTTCGGCAAGAAACCGGGCGAATAAACTTGCGTTATTCTGCATAAAGATACAGAATTGTCTCCATGACTACTGGGTTCTCGGTCGCAGTCGCCGGTGCCAGCGGATATGCAGGCGGTGAGATCCTGCGCCTGCTACTCGCACATCCGGCATATGCCGCGGGCCGCCTACGTATCGGGGTGCTGACCGCCGGTTCGAATGCCGGAAGCAGCCTCATCGAACATCATCCGAACCTGACGCCACTGGCTGATCACAAACTACAGCCCACCGACCCCAAGCTGCTGCGGGGTCATGACGTGGTGTTCCTGGCGCTACCGCACGGCTCCTCGGCGAAGATTGCCGAAGAGTTGGGCCCCCAGACCCTCATCATCGACTGCGGTGCCGACTTCCGGCTGACCGACGCCGCGGCATGGCAGCGGTACTACGGCTCGAAGCATGCAGGCAGTTGGCCCTACGGGCTACCCGAACTGCCCGGCGGTCGCGCTGCCCTGCACGGCACCAGGCGTGTCGCGGTACCCGGCTGCTATCCGACGGCGGCCCTGCTTGCCTTGTCTCCCGCGGTGACCGCGGGTCTGGTCGAACCCTCGATCACCGTTGTCGCGGTGAGTGGCACCACCGGCGCGGGTCGTGCCCCTAAAGCTGATCTGCTGGCCTCGGAAGTGATGGGTTCGGCACGCGCCTACAGCGTCGCCGGTGCGCACCGGCACACCCCGGAAATCGCTCAGGGACTCCAACATCCGTCGGGCAAGTCAGTGACCATCTCGTTCACTCCCGTGCTCATTCCGATGCCCCGCGGCATCCTCGCTACTTGCACCGCGCCGACCACCTCAACCCTCGCCGATATCCGCGAGGCGTACGAGGAGGCGTATCGCGACGAGCCGTTCATTCACGTGCTGCCCGAGGGGCAATTGCCCACGACCAAGGCGGTTTCGGGGAGTAACGCCGCGCACATCGGCCTGGCCGTCGATCCCGATGCCGGTGTGCTGGTGGCGATCGCGGCCATCGACAACCTCGTGAAGGGCACCGCTGGCGCCGCGATCCAATCCATGAACCTCGCACTCGGCTGGCCCGAGGGCGATGGCCTGTCTGTTGTGGGGGTAGCACCGTGACTGATCAACTTCCCGCAAGCGGCCCGCTGTTGCGTACCCAGGGCGTCACCGCGCCTGCAGGATTCAAGGCGGCCGGAATCACTGCCGGTATCAAGGTTTCCGGGAAACCGGATCTGGCACTGGTGTTCAACGAGGGACCCGACTACGCCGCGGCAGGCGTGTTCACCCGCAACAAGGTGAAGGCCGCCCCGGTGCTGTGGACGCAGCAGGTGCTCACCACCGGCCGGCTGCGGGCCGTGATTCTCAATTCCGGTGGGGCCAATGCCTGTACCGGACCGCAGGGCTTCCAGGACAGTCACGCCACCGCCGAAGAAGTTGCCAAGACGCTCAGCGACTGGGGCACCGAAACCGGGGCCATCGAGGTTGCGGTGTGCTCCACCGGCCTCATCGGCGATCGGTTGCCTATGGACAAGATGCTGGCCGGCGTGCAGGAGATCGTGCACGAGCTGGCCGGCGGCCTGGGTGGCGGAACCGAGGCCGCCCACGCCATCATGACCACCGACACCGTGCCCAAAGAGGTTGCGCTGCACCATAAGGCTGGCTGGACCGTGGGCGCCATGGCCAAGGGCGCGGGCATGCTCGCACCCTCGCTGGCCACCATGCTGGTGGTCATCACGACCGATGCCGCGGTACCCGCCGGGCAGCTTGATGCCGCGCTGCGCGCCGCTACCGCACGCACCTTCGATCGGCTCGACGTCGACGGTAGCTGCTCCACCAACGACACGGTGCTTCTCCTGGCCTCCGGAGCCAGCGAGATCACGCCTGACGCAGCCGAATTCGCCGAGGCGGTGTTCCGGGTCTGCGACGACCTCTCCGCGCAACTACAAGCAGATGCCGAAGGCGTCACCAAACGGGTCCTGATCACCGTCACCGGCGCGCTGAGCGAGGACGACGCGGTCGCCACTGCCCGCACCGTCGCCCGCGACAGCCTGGTGAAAACCGCACTGTTCGGCTCCGACCCCAACTGGGGTCGAGTGCTGGCCGCGGTGGGCATGTCACCGATAGACCTGGACCCCGACCGCGTCACCGTGTCCTTCAATGGAAATCTGGTGTGCGCCAACTGCACCGGTGTACCAAGCGCCCGCGATATCGATCTGTCCGGGCCGGACGTCGAGGTGCTCATCGACCTCGGCGCCGGAGACCAGGCGGCAACCATCCGGACCACCGACCTGTCGCATGCCTATGTCGAAGAGAATTCGGCGTACAGCTCATGAAGGCGTCCGCATGAAGGCCCCAAAGAAGGCACGAGTGCTCGCCGAGGCGCTGCCATGGCTCAAGGCGCTGCACGGCACCGTCGTCGTCATCAAATACGGCGGCAACGCCATGACCGACGACACGCTTAAGAGTGCGTTCGCCGAGGATATGGTGTTCCTGCGTAACTGCGGCATTCACCCCGTCGTTGTGCACGGCGGCGGCCCGCAGATCACCTCGATGCTCAAGAAGCTGGGCGTATCCGGTGAATTCAAGGGCGGATTCCGGGTCACCACACCGGAAGTCCTCGATATCGCGCGGATGGTGTTGTTCGGCCAGGTCGGCCGCGAGCTGGTGGGTTTAATCAACAGTCACGGTCCGTACGCCGTCGGCATCACCGGCGAGGACGCCCAACTGTTCACCGCCGTCCGGCGCACGGCGACCGTTGACGGAGTCGAGACCGATATCGGCCTAGTGGGCGATGTCGACGAGGTGAACCCCGCGGCGATTCTCGACCTGATCGACGCGGGACGGATTCCCGTGGTGTCCACCCTTGCCCCCGATGCCGATGGTGTGGTGCACAACCTCAACGCCGATACCGCGGCCGGGGCCCTCGCTGAAGCCCTTGGCGCCGAACGTCTCCTGATGCTTACCGACATCGAGGGCCTATACACGGACTGGCCAGACCGGGAGTCGTTAGTCACCGAGATCGGAGCCGATGACCTGCGCGTGCTGTTGCCTAGCTTGGAGTCCGGGATGATCCCGAAGATCGAGGCGTGTCTGCGCGCGGTCGACGGCGGGGTTCCCAGCTCCCACATCATCGACGGGCGCGTCGAACACTGCGTGCTCGTGGAGCTCTTCACCGACGAGGGCGTCGGGACGATCGTCAGGAGGCAGTCATGACCGAGGCGACCAGCGGTACCAGTCAGACCCAGCAGCGCTGGGAACGCGTCATGATGAACAACTACGGCACACCGCCGGTTGTTCTGGCCTCCGGGGAAGGCGCAGTCGTCACCGACGTCGACGGCAAGCAGTACCTGGATCTGTTGGGCGGCATTGCCGTTAACGTGTTGGGCCACCGCAATCAAGCCGTCATCGACGCCGTGACTGGGCAGCTGTCCACGCTCGGCCACACTTCCAATCTGTACGCGACGGAGCCCGGAATCGAGCTGTCCGAGGCGCTGATTGCTCGGCTCGGCGTCCCCGGCCGGGTCTTCCTTTGCAATTCGGGTACCGAGGCCAATGAGGCGGCGTTCAAGCTGACCCGGCTCACCGGGCGCACGAAAGTCGTTGCAGCCCATGGCGCATTCCATGGCCGCACCATGGGTTCGCTTGCACTCACCGGCCAACCGACCAAGCAAGCCCCGTTTGAGCCGCTGCCCGCCGGGGTTGTGCACGTGCCGTACGGCGATCTCGCCGCCGTCGAAGCGGCCGTGGACAGCGATACCGCTGCGGTCTTTCTGGAGCCGATCATGGGCGAAGGGGGAGTTGTGGTTCCGCCGGAGGGGTATCTCGCCGGGGTCCGTGAGATCACCGCTCGCCACGGCGCGCTCCTCGTCCTCGACGAAGTGCAGACCGGGATCGGGCGCACCGGAACGTTCTTCGCGCATCAGCAGGTGGGCATCACCCCCGACGTTGTCACGCTGGCCAAGGGCCTCGGCGGCGGCTTGCCCATCGGCGCCTGCATCGCGACCGGAGCGACCGCGGATCTGCTCACACCGGGTCTGCACGGCAGCACGTTTGGCGGCAACCCCGTGTGTGCCGCCGCCGCCCTGGCGGTGCTGCGTGTCCTCGACGAGGAGAATCTCGTCCACCATGCCGCGACTGCCGGTAAGACCCTGAGCCACGCCATCGAAGAGCTACACCACCCCTTGGTGTCGCACGTGCGCGGTGCCGGGTTGCTCCTGGGGATTGTGCTGACGCAGCAGCGCGCCAAGGCCGCCGAGGCGGCGGCGCGCGGTGCCGGTTTCCTCATCAATGCCGCCGCACCCGACGTGCTGCGGCTGGCGCCGCCGCTGATCATCAGCGACCAACAACTCGAGGAGTTCGTCACCGCGCTGCCCGGCATCCTCGACACCGCAGCAGAACAGGAGCAGGCATGAGTGTCCGGCACTTTTTGAGGGACGACGACCTGTCACCGGCCGAGCAGGCCGAAGTCCTCGCGCTCGCAGCAGAACTGAAGAAGGCCCCGTTTTCGCGTCGCCCGCTTGAGGGTCCGCACGGGGTGGCCGTCATCTTTGAGAAGAACTCCACGCGCACCCGTTTCTCCTTCGAAGTGGGCATCGCGCAGCTGGGCGGGCACGCGGTGGTCGTGGATAGCCGCACCACCCAGCTGGGCCGCGAAGAGACCCTTGAGGACACCGGACAGGTGCTGTCCCGCTATGTGGAAGCCATCGTGTGGCGTACCTACGCGCAGGAACGCTTGACCGCCATGGCATCCGGTTCCACCGTGCCGATTGTCAATGCCCTGTCCGATGACTTCCACCCCTGCCAGGTGCTCGCGGATTTGCAGACACTCGCCGAGCGCAAGGGCTCGCTGGCGGGTCTACGCCTGACATACCTCGGTGATGGCGCGAACAACATGGCACACTCGCTGATGCTCGGCGGCGTCACCGCCGGCATCGACGTGACCATCGCCGCGCCCAATGGGTTTGCACCACACGCGAAGTACGTATCCGAGGCCCAGCAGATCGGCGCAAGGACTGGCGCCACGGTCACCGTGACCGCCGACCCGCGGGCTGCCTCGACCGGAGCCGACGTGCTCGTCACCGACGCATGGACGTCCATGGGGCAGGAGAATGACGGGCTCGACCGCGTCCGGCCATTCCGGCCCTTCCAGATCAACGAAGAACTGCTAGCCATTGCGGATTCCGAAGCCGTTGTGCTGCATTGCCTCCCCGCGCATCGCGGCCATGAGATCACCGACGAAGTGCTCGACGGCCCGCAGAGCGCGGTGTGGGATGAGGCCGAGAACCGTCTGCATGCCCAGAAGGCGCTGCTGGTGTATCTGCTGGAGTCGCGATGACCGCCGCGCACGCGGCCGATACGCGGGCGGGGCGACAGGCGCGCATCGTGGCGCTGCTGTCCACTCAGTCGGTGCGCAGCCAAGGCGAATTGGCGGTCCTGCTAGCAGCCGAGGGCATCGAAACCACCCAGGCCACCTTGTCCCGGGATCTCGACGAACTCGGCGCCGTCAAGCTGCGCGCCGCCGACGGCGGCGTGGGTGTGTACGTGGTGCCCGAGGATGGCAGTCCGGTACGCGGCGTATCCGGCGGCACCGACCGGCTCTCCCGATTGCTGGGGGAGCTGCTGGTATCCACCGACGCCAGCGGTAACCTCGCAGTGCTGCGCACCCCACCGGGCGCAGCGCACTACTTGGCCAGTGCGATCGATCGCGCGGCCCTTCCCGACGTTGTCGGGACCATTGCGGGGGATGACACCATTGCGGTGATCGCCCGCGAACCCTTGACCGGAGCCCAGCTCGCCACCCTGTTCGAACAGCTTGCCTAGGAGATTGAATGTCTAACCCGGATCGCGTAATCCTCGCCTACTCGGGCGGGCTCGATACGTCGGTGGCGGTCAGCTGGATCGGGAAGGAGACCGGCCGCGAAGTAGTCGCCGTTGCGATCGACCTCGGCCAGGGCGGCGAGGACATGGAGATTGTGCGGCAGCGCGCCCTGGACTGCGGTGCCGTTGAAGCCGTTGTGGTCGATGCTCGTGATGAATTCGCCAACGAGTATTGCCTGCCGACCGTCCGGTCCAACGCGCTGTACATGGATCGGTACCCGCTGGTGTCCGCGATCAGCCGCCCGCTGATCGTCAAGCACCTGGTGGCCGCGGCACGTGAATACGGCGGCGGGATCGTCGCCCACGGCTGCACCGGCAAGGGCAATGATCAGGTGCGGTTCGAGGTCGGATTTGCCTCGCTGGCACCGGATCTGGAGGTGCTGGCACCGGTCCGTGATTACGCCTGGACCCGCGAGAAGGCCATCGCGTTCGCCGCGGAGAACGCCATCCCGATCAACGTGACGAAGAAATCGCCGTTCTCGATCGACCAGAACGTGTGGGGCCGTGCGGTAGAAACCGGTTTCCTAGAAGATCTTTGGAACGCGCCGACCAAGGATGTGTACGACTACACCGAGGATCCCACCCTCAACTGGGGTGCACCCGATGAGCTGATTCTCACTTTCGACAAGGGTGTGCCGACGGCCATCGACGGGCATCCGGTCACCGTGCTGGAGGCCATCGTCGAACTCAACCGGCGGGCGGGCGCGCAGGGTGTGGGCCGCCTGGACGTGGTCGAGGACCGGCTGGTCGGCATCAAGAGCCGCGAAATCTATGAAGCTCCAGGCGCGATGGTGCTCATCACGGCACACGAGGAGCTGGAGCACGTCACGCTGGAGCGCGAGCTGGGCCGATACAAGCGGCACACCGACCAGAAGTGGGCAGAGTTGGTGTACGACGGCCTGTGGTATTCGCCGCTCAAGCGGTCTCTGGAGGCATTCGTCGCCGATACCCAGGAGCATGTCTCCGGTGACATCCGGCTGGTGCTGCACGGCGGGAACATCGCCGTGAACGGTCGCCGGAGCCACGAGTCGCTGTACGACTTCAACCTCGCTACCTACGACGAGGGAGACAGCTTCGATCAGTCGAGCGCGAAGGGCTTCGTACACATCCACGGCCTGTCCTCGAAGATCTCCGCTCAGCGGGACCTGTCGGGGAAGTGAGCACCAACGAGGGATCGCTGTGGGGTGGCAGGTTCGCCGGTGGCCCCGCCCCTGCGCTGGCCGCGTTGAGCAAGTCCACTCATTTCGATTGGGTGTTGGCACCGTATGACATTCGGGCATCGATTGCGCATGCCCGGGTGCTCCGTAAGGCGGACTTGCTCACCGACGACCAGCTGTCAGCACTGGTGGACGGCCTGCAGCGGCTCGATCAGGACGTCGCGTCGGGCACCTTCGTGCCGGCCGACACCGACGAGGACGTGCATGGCGCCTTGGAACGCGGGCTGATCGAACGCGTCGGACCCGATATCGGCGGGCGACTGCGCGCGGGCCGGTCTCGAAATGATCAGGTGGCCACGCTATTTCGGATGTGGCTGCGTGACGCGGCGGGACGAGTCTCCGAGGGTGTGCTCGATGTCGCGCAGGCACTGGCCGATCAGGCCGGTGCGCATCCCGAAGCGATCATGCCCGGCAAGACCCACCTTCAGGCCGCTCAGCCGGTACTGCTGGCACACCATCTGCTGGCGCATGCGCAACCGCTGCTACGCGACGTGGATCGCCTCGTCGACTGGGATCGGCGCACCGCGGTTTCTCCATACGGTGCCGGTGCGCTGGCAGGGTCCTCGCTAGGACTGGATCCGGACGCGATCGCGCTGGATCTGGGATTCACTGCCGCCGCAGATAACTCGATCGATGCCACCTCGGCCCGCGATTTCGCGGCCGAGGCGGCCTTCGTTTTCGCGATGATCGCCGTCGACCTTTCCCGCTTGTCCGAGGACATCATTCTTTGGAGCACAACCGAATTCGGTTACGCACAGCTTGATGACTCCTGGTCGACCGGCAGCTCGATCATGCCGCAGAAGAAGAACCCCGATATCGCCGAACTGGCCCGCGGCAAGTCCGGACGCCTGATCGGCAACCTCACCGGCCTGCTTGCCACGTTGAAGGCGCAGCCGTTGGCGTACAACCGGGACCTACAGGAGGACAAGGAGCCGCTGTTCGATTCGGTGGCGCAACTGGAGCTGCTGCTGCCCGCGATGGCGGGTCTGGTCGCGACGCTTCGGTTCCGGACCGATCGCATGGCCGCGCTTGCGCCCGCAGGTTTCACCCTCGCCACCGATCTGGCCGAATGGATGGTGCGCCAGGGCGTGCCCTTCCGAGTCGCGCACGAGGCGGCGGGGGAGGCGGTACGGGCAGCGGAAGCACGCGGCGTCGGCCTCGAGGACCTCACCGACGACGAGTTCGCCGGCATTCATCCGGAGCTGACTGGTGAGGTACGTGCCGTGCTGACCACGGCCGGGTCCGTCGCTTCCCGGGACGCGCGCGGCGGTACTGCACCGGAACGAGTGGCTGAGCAGCGTGAACTGGTGCTGGCCCGTCTGAACGTGCTCCGCGGGCAGAGCGGCTAACATCCGTAGCCATGGACGGGGGACAGACACCGGACGACCCGAATGCGGCATGGCGTCGCCCCGGCGGCGACGAGGGTGTGCACGTGCCCGCACCGGCTGCTGCGCCAGCTTCAGAGGCGCCGCCAGCTCCTGCGCGGGAAAGCTTCGCGGCGGGGCAGCGTGCCGACATCAGGAAGTGGTTGGCCGGTCTGCAGATTCAGCAGCTGTGGCATGTTTTCGCGGTCATTGCGGTCGTCACGACGGCAGGGTTGGGGGGCATGGACACTGTCGCCGCCGCACCGGCGGGCTTTTCACTGAACCAAGCGCACAGCACCGGGGAGCTGACCATTGTTGTCATGCGCGCCAGACTCGTTCCGTCAATCGGCAAGGTCTTCAAACCACTTGAGGGCCGCCTGTATCTCGCGCTCGTCGCAAATGTGACGAATGACGGAACCGTTCCCGAGGGTTTTGGGCCGTTCGGCCGGACCGTGATCCCCGTTCAGATCCCCTACCAGACGGCATACCCCGCCCCGGTGATTCGGCAGTCGGACGGGAGCTCCGCAAGACTGCAGCCGGGAATGACCGAGGAACTGATATTCGTCTGGTCGGTGCCGAGCAACGCTCTCGCAGTGGGGGATACGGCAACTTTCCGGGTACCGGACCGGAAATTCGGCGACACCGCAACGGGTTTCGGTCGAATGTGGGTCGACGCCGACTCGTATGCCGATATCACCGTCCCGATTGAGGGGCCCAAATGACGTTCAAGAACTCGTGGGTCCGTCTGCTGGTGCGCGGTGCTGCGGTAGTCGTCGTCCTCACTGCAGCCGTGCTGGTGTGGAACCGGCTCCCGTATCCGGTCGATGTGGAGGCACCGTTTTATGCACACGGCACCGTCGGCCAGAAGGTGGACACCCCAACCATTGAGCTCACTGTGGCTGGCGCGAAGGTCGGCAATCAGCTCAAGACCAGAAATGCCCTGATCAAATCCACCGGACACTGGATCATGATTGACGGAACAGTCACGGCCCTTCGAGGTCCCGGTTATGCCTCCGCGAACCTGGTAATTGGCGACCGCACCTATTTCCCGTCCGAACGCGCGCCGTTCGGGACGTTCCAGAACGCCGCCAGACCCCTCGCCGCAGGCATCACTCAACGGGGCGCATGGGTGTTTGAAGTTCCGAATGATGCCCTCGAGTCCGGGCCGGCGGAACTGCGCGTCTGGGTCGGGACTGGATCCGCGATTCCGCGGTTCTTCCCGAGGATTCCATCGGTATCCGTCCCCCTCGACGATGGACATGCGCCGCGTGTGCAGACCATCATTCCGCCGAACGCGATCGAGGGCGCGCAATGACCACCGATACCGCCCCTGATGGCAATCACGAAGCGCGACACCGTGCGTCAACGCCGGGCCCTTTCTCACGTCTGTGGGTGCGTAACACGGTGGGCGCGGTGCTGGCAGCGTCCGCGGTGGCGGCCTCGAGCTGGGTCGACGTCCTCGAGCGCGGGCGGATCCATGAGTACGTCGAGACCAGATACCTCGTACACACTGTCACTCGTGGTCAGAGCACGCTGATCGACGGGCAGGAGTGGAAGCTTGGCTCGATCCGTGAGCTCGGCAAGGCGCCCACTGCACGTCATCCGGCACCGAAGGGCACCGAGATCACCGTCGTGCAGATTGTCCGGACCGGGACTCCCACCAACCCCGATCTATGCACGGCCTACCTCGTGCAAGGCGACCGGCGCTGGAAGGCGGAGACGGCCTATGGCGGCGACTACTGGGTGAAGCCACCCGACGACGGCACCTCACAAGACTGCAACAAACCAGGGTCGCTGCAGTTTTCGTTCTTGGTCCCGGTAGACGCGGATCCCTCGTCGATCGAAATCATGGGGTCCGACAATGCGGTCAGGGTGCGACTGAAGCTGTAACCGGGACCGGACCAGGAGCAGCCACCCGCTCTTCTGCCTCGGTCTTCTCGACACAGTAGGCGTATACCGAAGCAACAAGGCAGATCCGCAAGCATGTCACCAACGTGTCTGCCAGCAGGAAGATGAGCCCACCGGGGCCATACCAAAAAGTTGCGTCATGCCAATCCATTAACCACGCGAAGCCCCGCAACAGATAACCGGATTCGATGGACAGCCGGTAAAAGCTGTCCGTGACCGACAGCCAGGCGGTCCCCACGAATGCCAGCACGTAGACCGACAGCGGAAGCAGCCCCGCGTGCAGCAGCGGGCGCGCCGAATTGACGATGGTGCTGTACTTGCCGAAGAACCCGGTGAACTGGTTCTTGACCCACGCCCATGACTTTTCCACCAAGGTGGGGGGTGCCACCGCCAACCGCTCCTGGACGCGCTGCTGCAGGCGTTCCTGCGCTGGCGTCGCACGATCGATCATCGCCGCGCCACGCTCGCCGACGACGCCACGCGCTGCGCCGCGCCACGTTGCGGCCGCCGACACCCCGTACACCAGGCCGGCAATCGCCAGCCACAGCAGCGGCATCGCCGCGACGTCCCAGACGGTATGCCAAATGGCGGTGACGATGTTGGAACCGATGCGGATCGGTGCGTACTCGTGGACCAGATGCTCCTTGGCGGCGTTGTACCACACCACGAGCCGTCGCTCGGAGAACCACTTCGACGGCTCCAGGATCACGGTCGCACCCTTGCTGGCGGCGAAGGACAGGGTGAGAAAGACCAGAAAAATCTGCAGGTACAACCGAATTGCCGCAAACCACTTGGGAGTACGCGCCTCGAACCATTTCAGGACGTGCTGCAGAACGAATGCGCCAATGATCAGCGCCCACGCCACATCGGAGATCGGGATATCGGACGGATCCAGCTGCGTCACCTTGTCCTGGGCGCTGGAGATACCCATGTAGTACAGGCTGGTGGCGCCGAAGGCGATCCAATCGTCCTTGAGCATCTGCCAGCCGATGTAGATGGCGAAGAATGGGACCACCACATTCGAGAAGAGGTCGACGCCGTTGGCAGCTGTTCTGGGCAGACGTTCCAACGCAGGGATGGCGCGCCGCAGCACCATGAACATCGCGACAAACGATGCGAGGCGCGAGAAGCCCGCGAAAGGCATGAGCAGGTCGGCCCACAGTGCGTTGTCTGCACCCACCCAGGCCGCGAGCCCGATGGCGACGTTTCGTCCCAGCAGTCCCAGCAGGTAACACGCGGCCAGCTGCGGCAGATACATCACCCACAGGCGCAGCGGCCGCAACAACAGATTCCCCACCGGGCCATCGTAGTGGCTCCTATCACGCGATCGCGTCCGATCGGGTGTTGGGATTCGGCGAGCCGGGCACCCCCGTTGTGACAGGATAAGCGGGCCCTCACCAGGGCTACCTGCGTCGATGATCGGCATCTAAGGAGTGGCAGTGCCCTTCAATCTCTCCTCCTTGACCAAGCCCGTCGCACGCCTGGCGGCGACCGCCCAGAACGGTCTGGAAGTGCTGCGGCTCGGCGGACTCGAGACGGGCAGCACTGCCTCGCCGCACCAGATCGTCGAGAGCGTGCCCATGTACCGCCTGCGCCGCTACTTCCCGCCCATCTCGCCAGGGGAAGACGCGGGTCCGGTGGTCCTCATGGTGCACCCGATGATGATGGCCGCCGATATGTGGGACGTCGCGCAGGAGGGCGGCGCCGTCGGCATCCTGAATCGGGCCGGCATTGATCCCTGGGTCATCGACTTCGGCAGCCCCGACCGGATGGCCGGCGGCATGGAACGCACCCTGTCCGATCACGTCGTAGCCGTCAGCGACGCCATCGAAACCGTGCATCGCATCACGGGCCGTCAGGTACACCTGGCCGGGTATTCCCAAGGTGGCATGTTCTGCTATCAGACTGCAGCACTGCGTAAGTCGCGCACCATCGCGAGCATCATCACCTTCGGATCCCCGGTGGATGCCAATGCCGCGATGCCTATGGGTCTACCGGCCGGACTGACCGCCGATATCGCCGAGTTCATGGCAGACCATGTCTTCAGCCGGTTCTCGATTCCGGCGTGGTCGGCCCGGATCGGGTTCCAGATGCTCGACCCGGTCAAGACCATCAAGGGCCGCCTGGATTTCCTGCGGCAGTTGCATGACCGCGACGCGCTGCTACCGCGTGAGCAGCAGCGCAAGTTTCTCGCCAACGAGGGCTGGATCGCCTGGTCCGGCCCGGCGATCGCCGAGTTGCTGCGCCAGTTCGTGGTGCACAACCGCATGACCACCGGCGGCTTCACCGTCAACGATCGCGTGGTCACTCTCGGCGATATCACCTGCCCGGTGCTCGCGGTGGTGGGCGAGGTCGACGACATCGGGCAGCCTGCTTCGGTGCGCGGCATCCTGCGCGCCGCGCCGAAGGCCGATGTGTACGAGTACCTGATTCGCGCCGGCCACTTTGGGCTGGTGGTCGGCTCGACAGCCGTGGCCCAGACCTGGCCGACGGTAAGTCAATGGGTGCGGTGGCGCGACGGTGATGCGCCCAAACCCCCGTCGGTCGACCTCATGTACGAACACGAAAGTGGTCAGCTGGACGGCGGCGGCGTCCCGCTGACTTCGCGCGTCGCGCATGGTTTGAGCACCACTACCGAGGTCGCGATCACCGCCGCACGTACCGCGGGTGCGGCCGCGGCGGCCGCCAACAAGTCCGTGAAATCTATTGCCGTCGAGGCGGTTCGCACGCTACCTCGGTTGACGCGCCTGGGCCAGATCCATGATCACACCCGCATCTCGATGGGCCGGTTGATGACCGAGCAAGCTCGTCGTACCCCGAACGGTGAGTGCTTCCTGTTCGACGGCCGGGTGCACACCTATGAGGCGGTGGACCGGCGCATCAACAACGTGGTCAAGGGTCTCATCGAGGTGGGCGTCCGCCAGGGTGTCCGGGTGGGGATTCTGATGGAAACCCGCCCCAGCGCACTGGTCGCGATCGCCGCGTTGTCCCGCCTGGGTGCCGTTGCGGTATTGCTTCCGCCCGATGCCGACCTCGAAGTCGCCGTGAAGCTGGGAGAGATATCCGAGCTGCTCACCGATCCGCCGAATCTTCCTGTTGCACAGGATCTTCCCGTGCACGTGCTGGTGCTCGGCGCTGCGGCCAATCGCGACCTATCGGTGCCCGACGATAGCTCGGTCATCGATATGGAAAAGATCGATCCCGACGCTGTCGAGCTGCCCGGCTGGTACCGACCCGATCCGGGGCAGGCTCGCGATCTGGCATTCGTGATGTTCAGCGGATACGGATCCAAGCTGGTCCCCAAGCAGATCACCAATCACCGTTGGGCGTTATCGGCCTTCGGCACCGCCTCAGCGGCCGCGCTCAATACCAACGACACCGTGTACTGCCTCACCCCGCTGCACCACCAATCGGGCCTGTTGGTCAGCCTCGGCGGTGCGGTGGCCGGCGGTGCGCGGATTGCGTTGTCGCGTGGACTGAATCCCGACCGGTTCGTCCAGGAGATCCACCAGTACGGCGTCACGGTCGTGTCCTACACCTGGGCCATGATGCACGAAGTCATCGATGACCCGGCCCTTACCCTGGGTGTCCATCACCCGGTGCGGCTGTTTATCGGATCCGGTATGCCGTCGGGGCTGTGGCGACGCGTCACCGACAAGTTCGACCCGGCACGTGTCGTCGAGTTCTTTGCGACGACCGATGGGGAGGCGGTACTAGCCAACGTGTCCGGCACCAAGGTCGGCAGCAAGGGGCGGCCGCTGCCCGGTGGTGGCAAGATTCGACTGGCAGCGTACGACCCCGTCGACGACGTGATCATTGAGGACGAGGACGGTTTCGTCCAGATCGCCAGGCCCGGCGAGGTCGGCCTGCTGCTGGCCAAGCCCCCGGGTGACGTCGACCCCGCCGCCGCGGTACGACGCGGCGTCTTCGCACCCGGGGACACCTGGGTGTCCTCGGAGTCGCTGTTCCGGACGGACGAGGACGGCGACTACTGGATGCTCGATGGCCGCAACACGGCCATCCGCACCGCGAACGGCGTCGTGTACGCCGAAGCCACCAGCCACGCGTTGGGCTCCGTGACCGCCATCGACCTGGTTGCCACCTACCCGGTGGAGACGGGCGACACCAGCATCGCGGTGACGGCCGTGGTGCTGCGACCGGGAGAGGCGCTATCTCCGGCCGACCTATCGGAAGCCTTTGCCTCCGTTCCGATCTCCGAGCGGCCGGACATCATCAAGGTCGTGCCGAATCTGCCGCTCAGCGCGACCTATCGGCCGTCCACCACACACCTGCGGGCCTTGGGACTGCCGAAGCCGGGGCGGCAGACCTGGCACCTCGACCCGAAATCCGGTGCCTATCAGCGACTTACCGCCGCGACCTATGACACGCTGCAGGAGGCCATGCCGTAGCGAAGGCAGCGGTGACGCGCGAGCTAGCCGTTCGACACGGCCGCGGGCCGGGTCAGCGAAGCGACTCGATGCGGACGGCGAGGGTCGAGGTCCACTCTGCGACAAAGTCCTCATCGGCGATCGCGACTCCGGACGACGCCAATAGCCCATTGGCGACGCGCTTACCCATCAGTGCGTTGATGCCCACCACCGCAATCGCTTTGGCCTCGGCGGCGGGGACGTCGGGTGCCCACCCCCGGATCCATTCCGACAGTTCCCCGTACATGCTGTCGAACAGCGCCGCAAGGGCATTCGTGAGTCGCTCCGGACGCCCGGCCGGAACACTGGAAGCGAGCTGAAACAGCTGGCTCTCCTCGTCCAGTACTACCAAGACATATCTGCCGAGCATCGTCAGTTCGTTGCGAAGATCTCCGAGCCCGACGAAGAGCGAACGAATGTCTTGCATGGCCCGGCGCCGATCCAGTTGCCTATCGATGCCCGCATCCAGGAGTGCCTCTTTGGACTTGAAGTGGTGATACAGCCCGCCGGAACCTGGCGTCAGCCCGGCAGCCTTCTCGATCTGCGCGACGCTCGTCGCCTTGTACCCCTGCTCGCCGAAGAGCCGCATCGCCTCGACGATCAGGCGATCCTTGGTACTCGTTTCCACCATTGACAGCTCCAAAGTGACCACTTAGTGTTTCCAAGTGAGCACTTTATCAGCTCGATACGCTCGGCGATAGGGAGGTCACGATGGCCGGCGAGGACGGAATCACGCGGGGGAGAATGCGGCGCACCATGCCGTTGGCCGGATTCACGGCACGCGCCGCAGGCGGTCGATTGGTCGCAGGCATACGTGAAAAGGCTGGCGACGTTGGGGCAGTGAGGCGGTTCCATGAGCACACCGCCGAGCAGTACGCCGAGTACCTGGGTCACTCCAAGGGCGTGCTCATGAAGGTCGGGCAAATGCTGTCGATGGTGGATATGGCCCACATCGGGGAAGGGAACTTCTCGCCGTATCAGAAAGCCTTGAGCCGTCTCCAGGCCGACGCGCCGCCCATGGCGCCGCAGCTCGCTCGTGACGTGCTGGAGGCCGATCTCGGACGCACCGTTGAGGAAATCTTTGCCGAGTTTTCCGACGAGCCGATGGCTGCGGCGTCGATTGGGCAGGTACATCGCGCCGTGCTGCACGACGGCCGGCAGGTGGCAGTAAAGATCCAGTACCCCGGTGTGGCACAGGCGATCCGGGATGACCTCGCCAACACAGAGTTGGTGACCACCTTTATGCGACTCGGGATGTCGGCCACAGGGATCGCTCGAGTGGACCTGCGTGAAATGGCCGAGGAGATTGCCGCTCGAATCTCCGAAGAGGTCGACTACCGGTACGAAGCCGCAAGCATCACGGCATTCAGCGAGCTGTACCGGGCGCATCCGTTCATCCGAGTTCCCGAGCTGATCCCCGAGGCCTGCGGTGACAAGGTCCTGACGATGACCTTTGTCGAGGGTCTCGATTGGGCCGCTGCCCAAGAGGCCGGACAAGAGTTGAAAGACTCATGGGGAGAGGTGATCTGGCGTTTTGTCGGCGGGTCGCTCTGCCACTCCAACCTTTTTCACGCGGACCCACACCCCGGCAACTACCGTTTTGGGACCGACGGATCTGTGGGGATCGTCGATTTCGGTTGCGTGAGGCGATATACCGAGGTGCAGCGTCGCCAGATCGTCGATCTGATGTTCGGGATGGGATACCTGAAGCCCGATGAGTGGCGGCACCTAATGGTCAAGGGCGGCTTCATACCCACGGATTCGACCATATCGGCCGAGGATGCGTATTCCTGGATGGCGGAGGCTTATCAAGAGTTTCTGGCGCCACAGCCGGTCACCTACGACAGAGAGACCGCCGATCGTTCGGCTCGAAGGACATTCAGTATCGGCGACCCGCGGGTCCGCCAATTCACGGTCCCCGGCGAACACACCTACTTCGGACGAATCACCTTTGGTATCAACATCATTCTCGGAACGCTCGGGTGCACTTTCCATGCCCGCGGGATGATAGAAGACCTTGCCGGCCTCGCAGATCCCGTGTCACCGCTCGGCATCCAGCATCGCGCGTGGGTGCTCGAGCGCGGGCTGCCCTTCGGGCTGGATGACCACGAGGAACATCGCCAGCGCGCCTCTCGGATTGGATGATCATGACAACTGTCGATAGTCCCGATATTCGACGCCTTCCGTGGAATGCGACGAACCCATACCCGTACTACGAGGACCAGCGCCGACGCGGCGCGGTGATCCGTGATGACGCAAACGAGGTGTGGCTGGTGCTCGGGTACCGCGCTGCTCGGCAGGTACTCAGTGACGCCGGCTGGACCAGCGACGCCACCGATACACCCCAATTCAGGGATCTGACGGCCGTCGCCGGGCCCGACATGTTCTCGAGCTCCATGCTCTTCTCCGACGGCGATAATCACCGTCGGCTCCGCGGATCAGTGCGGGATGTGTTCACCTCCAACTTTATTGGCGGTCTGCGCGACGGAATCGAAGCGATCGCCAGTGCTGCGATCGCCCAGGTGCCGGTGGGAACCACCGTCGACTTCATGTCGGAGATCGCACTGCCGCTGCCGATTGCCGTCGTCTCCGCCTGGCTGGACCTGGAACCCGATTCCTCGCGACTGCTCCGTGACGAATCACCGGCCATCGCCCGAATGCTCGGCGCGTTGGGTCCTTCTGAGACAGCCGCCTTCGACGCCGGCATCGGCGCGTTCATGACGTTGATGACCGAACTCTTGCCGGTGGCAGCCGACCGTCGCGGACACCCCGGCGAGGATCTGATCAGCCACCTGGCTGCCGATGCCAACCTCGAGCTCGAAGATGTCGTCGTCACGGCCGTCACCATCGCGGTCGCCGGGCACGAGACCACCGCCAACCTGTTGGGCACCGCGATGCTGCGGCTGCTCACCCCTTTCCCCGACGGATCCCGATTGCTTGACCAATGCGCAGGCGTGGACAACGCGCTCATCACCGAACTGCTGCGCCTCGACGGGCCGGTGCAGGCCGTGGGTCGCGTCGCGACACAGCGACACGACCTCGACGGCGCGCACATCAGCATCGGTGAGCAGGCGCTGGTGATCATCGCCGCCGCAAACCGGGACCCCGACATCTTCGATAACCCCACGGATTTCCGTCCAAGCCGAGGGGGGCCACTGCCGCTGTCATTCGGATACGGTGCGCATCACTGCCTGGGTAACGCGCTTGCCCGGTTGGAAACCGAGATCGCGTTGCGCGGGATCCTCGCCCGCGATCCTGTTCTCGCAGGTCCGCCGGTATGGCGGGACACCCCCGCAATTCGCGGACCGGTACACCTGCCCGTCGCCTTCCGCTGCTGAGATGCCTGGTTGTTGTTAGGCTGGCGGCTCAGCACTTCCCGGGAACACCAGAAGGAACTCGTCAATGCCAACAATGCCGAGACGCGTAAGCGCCCTCGCAGGCACCGCGCTGGCCGCCGTCGGTCTATCTGCTGCCCTGGTGTTCGGGCCCGGCGTGGGCACTGCCAGCGCCGACGTACTCGACGACATCGCGCACGAGTACTCCATCGGAACCAGCGGCGGTCAGGTCTCGAACCTGGTCCGTACGTCCCTGCAGCTGCGGTCCAAGGGCGCCCAGGTCAGTTCGGCACAAAATGACGCCCTCAAAGCCGCACTCGACAAGCGGCCTAGCCAGATGCCGCTGATCAATGCGCTGAAGTCGGTCATCGCAACGCAGTCCCAATTCCTCAAGGCCGCTCAGAAGCCACAGCAGCCCGTCCACATCGGTATCACCGGCACCAACGGAACTAACAACCCAAACGGTGGGCCGCCGAACGTCAATCCCGGCCCGGGTATCGGCGTCAGCGGTGGCGGCGGTCAGGAAATCTTCAACAAGAACATCCCGCTCGGCTGATATCCCTTGACATGACTCTTGACGCTGCGCTACTCAACATCCTGGTGTGCCCGATCGACCGCGGGGCGCTCCTGCTCGTTGGTGACGAGCACCACGGCCTCCTGTACAACCCTCGCCTGCGTAAGGCGTACCGGATCGAGGACTCGATCCCGGTGCTCTTGCCCGACGAGGCGCGCGACGTGTCCGACGAGGAGCACGAGCGACTCACTCAGTCAGCTCTCTGACGGCAGGTCGCCGGTCAGATACCGCTGAATGTTCGGTCCGACCATATCCGCAATCTCGTCGGCAGACATCGAGGCGATCGGTTCGAGCTTGATGATGTAGCGCGCCATCACGATGCCCAGCATCTGGGTCGCGGCGAACCCGGCGCGAAGCACACCCGATCCCACCGGGTTGTCGACGCGATCACCAAGGGCCTTGAGCACGACATCGCGAAAGAACACCCGGACCAGACTGGTGTCTGTGCCACTGAGCTGGGACCGGACGGTGGCCAACATGCCGGCGCCCAACTCTGAGTCCCACACCGTCACCAGGAGTTTGGGCAACATGTGGCCAATATCGTCGGCCTTGGTCTGACGGAGGGGCTCAAGGAGCAGCTCAGGGTCGGCAGGCAGCTTGATGGACTCGCGGAACAGGTCGAGCTTGGTTCCGAAGTAGTGGTGTATCAGGGCGGGATCAACGCCCGCATCAGCGGCGATGGCCCGCATCGATGTCTTGTCGATTCCACTGGCTGAGAACAGTTTTCGCGCGCTGGCCAGAATTTCCTCGCGCGCCTTACTGGCGCCCGGGCGACGGCCGGGCCGCTTGGGCGTCATGGAGTGCGGCGACGCAAGGTGGCGGCGGCCAGGCACAACGCCACCGCCGCGCAGCCGAACACGACGGCGATATCCCGTGCCGCCACATCCGTCAGATCCGGGTGGGTACCCAGCTGTTGCAACGCCTCGACCGCATAGCTCACCGGCATCACGTTACTGAACCATTGCAGCCATTCGGGCATTGCCGCACGGGGGACGAGAATGCCGCAGAGCAGCAGCTGGGGAATCACCACCACCGGCATGAATTGCACTGCTTGAAATTCGGTGCGCGCGAAGGCACTACACAGCAAGCCCAGGCCGACTCCGAGTATCGCGTTACCGATCGCAATCAGGAACACCCACTCCGCGCCGGCCGCGGTGGACAGACCCAACAATCCGTACGAGACCAGGCATGCGATGGTGGCCTGTGCCGCGGCCGCAAGCGAGAAGGCGGTGCCGTAGCTGGCCAACAGATCAAAGCGTCGCAGGGGAGTGGTCAAGATACGTTCCAGGGTTCCCGAAACCCGTTCGCGCTGCATCGATATCGACGTGATGAGGAACATCACCACAAAGGGGATGAGGCCGAGCACGAAAAGACAGGCGATATTGAAGGGAGACGTGCGATTAGGGGCGGTGGGCAGGTCCCGGTAGAGGAAGTACAGCAGGGTGATGAGCACGCTGGGGATGAGCAGGATCATCGCCATACTTCGATGATCGGCGCGTAGCTGACGCAGCACTCGTCCGGTGGTGGCCACATAGGCCCCCAAATAGGCTTGGGCGTACATACCGTTTCATTCCCTTCTGGCTAGGCGGCCGGGACCTCGCTGCGCCGGATCACCGAGAGGAAGGCCTCTTCCAGCCCTTCGCACGCGGTGTCACGACGCAGCTGACTGGGTGTGGTGTGGACCAACACCCGGCCCTCGCGCATGAGCACCAAGTCGCCACAGTGATCGGCCTCGTCCATGACATGACTAGAGACCAGCAGCGTGGCGCCGGCGGCCGCGAGGCGTTGGAACTGCTCCCACAGCTCGGCGCGCATCACCGGGTCCAGGCCTACGGTCGGCTCATCGAGTACCAAGAGCTCGGGCTGGGTTACCAGCGCACAGGCGAGCGAGACGCGTCCGCGTTGTCCTCCGGACAGATCACCGCAGTAGGCCAGGCGGTGTGTCCGCAGACCAACGGCATCAAGCGCGGCATCGGCGTCGGCCTTAGTGCGGCCATAGAGCGCGGCAAAGTAGCGCACATTGTCGATCGAGCGTAGATCGTTGTAGATCGTCGGGTTCTGCGTGACGTAGCCGATGCTGCGGCGCAGCGCCGGAGATCCTGCCTCCAGGCCGAGCACACGTACCGTCCCGGACTCGACGATCTGGGTACCGACGACGCAGCGCATCAGGGTTGTCTTGCCACATCCGGACGGTCCCAACAGGCCCGTGATGGTGCCGTGTGCAATTCGTAACGACACGTCGTCGAGCGCCTTGAAACCGCCCCGAATCACCCGAAGATTCTCGACCTCAATCGCCGCACGGTGTCGACCGTTAGTTAATTCACCATTCGATGAACTCATCATATGGTGAATAGTGGGCTCGTTGCGACCGCCTGTCAAGGACAATCGTGGGGTGAGCGCCGAGATTCTCTCGATCCATCCGGTGAAGGCCGCGCAGCGCCTGCTCGGAGCCACCATCGAGTCCCGGGGTGTGCGTGCGGTGATCGTCGAAGTCGAGGCGTACGGCGGAATGCCCGACGGTCCATGGCCCGATCCCGCGTCGCACTCGTTCCGCGGGCCGACGAATCGCAACCGGGTGATGTTCGGGCCGGCCGGGCACCTATACGTGTACCGAAGTCACGGAATTCACCTGTGCGCCAACGTTGTCTGCGGCTCGGATGGGGTCGCCGGCGGAGTCCTGATGCGCGCCGGCGCGATTGTCGACGGCGCGCCGGTGTGCCGGCAGCGACGCCCCACCGCACGCGACGACGCGGGATTGGCTCGGGGGCCTGGAAACCTCGGCGCCGCCCTCGCCATTACCCCGGAGGACAACGGCGTCGACGTCTTCCACGGGTCCAGTCCGGTACGAATCACGTTGAACCGCATGCAGAAGGCGCGCTCCGGGCCCCGGGTGGGCGTCAGCATGGCGGCGGATCGCCCCTGGCGATTCTGGCTCGACGGGTACTCGGAGGTCTCGGCGTACAAGCGCAGTCCGCGAGCGCCACAAGCGGATACCGGCCCACATGGCTGATCACCGGCCACACGCAGATGACGCATCTCGAATTGCGCGAGGTCATCACCACAGTCGCCGATGACCTCGTCGGCACCCCGGCACCGCGCTGGCATGACTGGTATCCGGCGCGCTGAATCCGATAGGGGATGATTGCCGAGTGGTTTCCATACTCGACGAGCTGAGCTGGCGCGGTCTCATCGCGCAAACGACGGACCTTGAGGCCCTCGCGGCCGAGGTAGCGAAGGGACCGATCAGCGTCTATGGAGGATTCGACCCCACCGCGGCGAGCCTGCACGCCGGGCACCTGGTGCCCCTGCTCACCCTGAGCCGTTTCCAGCGCGCCGGACACCGGCCAATCGTGCTCGCGGGGGGAGCGACCGGCCTCATCGGAGACCCGCGCGACACCTCCGAACGCAGCCTGCACGGCTCAGACGTCGTGGCCGAATGGGCCGACCGGATCCGCGGTCAGCTGGAACGGTTCGTCGAATTCAGCGACGATGCCGACAGCCCAACCGGAGCCATCGTCGCCAACAACCTCGACTGGACCGGTCAGCTCACCGCCCTGGAGTTCCTGCGGGATCTGGGCAAGCACTTCTCGGTCAACGTCATGCTTGACCGCGACACCATCCGCCGGCGCCTCGAGGGCGACGGCATCTCTTACACCGAGTTCTCCTACATGCTGCTGCAGGCCAACGACTATGTGCAGCTCCACCGAAAGTACGGCTGCGCGTTGCAGATCGGCGGCTCGGATCAATGGGGCAACATCGTCGCGGGTGTCCGGCTGGCCCGGCAGCTCGACGGCGCCTCGGTGCACGCGTTGACCGTCCCGTTGGTCACCTCCGCCGACGGTGCGAAGTTCGGCAAGTCCACCGGCGGCGGCAATCTCTGGCTCGACCCCGAGATGACCAGTCCGTACGCCTGGTACCAGTACTTCATCAACACCGCCGACGCCGATGTGGTGCGTTACCTGCGCTGGTTCACCTTCTTGTCCGCCGACGAGATCGGCGAACTCCAGACCGCGACAGCGGAGCGCGCGCACGAACGCGCCGCCCAGCGCCGCTTGGCCACCGAGGTCACCACCCTGGTGCACGGCGAAAGCGCCACTGCGGCCGTGGAACTCGCCAGCGGGGCGCTATTCGGGCGCGGCGAACTGGACCGGCTCGACGAGGGCACGCTCACCGCGGCGCTCACCGAGGCCGGCAACGGCGCACCCGCCCGGCTCGCGGACGGCGAACCCGCCACCATCGTGGATCTGCTAGTGACCAGCGGGCTTTCAGAGAGCAAGGGCGCCGCACGCCGCACCCTTAAGGAGGGCGGCGTCTACGTCAACAACACCAGGATCGACGCCGAGGAGTGGACCCCGGCCGACACCGATTACCTCACCGGCGGCTGGCTGGTGTTGCGGCGCGGAAAGCGAAACATCGCTGGAGTGCAGCGAGTCCGCTAGCCCTACACCCATCGGGGCTGGGCCGATTCCTTCACCTTGCCGTCCTCACCGAAGATGAGGAACCGAGTGAAGGTCCGGGCGAACCACCGATCGTGGGTGACCGCAATGACGGTGCCGTCGAACGCCGCCAGCGCGTCCTCGAGCGCCTCGGCCGAATGCAGGTCCAGGTTGTCGGTCGGCTCGTCGAGCAGGAGCAGCGTCGACCCCATCAATTCCAAAAGCAGGATCTGAAACCGGCCCTGCTGGCCCCCGGACAATGAGCCGAAGCTCTGCTCAGCCGATCCTGCCAGCCCGTAGCGATCCAGAATCCGCGTGGCCTGCTCGCGCCCGCGCCCCGCACGTCGCTCATCTCCGTGATGCAGGACATCAAGCAGCGTGCGGTCCATCAGCCCTTCGTGATGGTGCGTCTGCGCGAACCAGCCAGGACGCACCCGCGCACCCAACCGCAACTGTCCGTCATGGTGCACCGGCTCGGGGATCATGTCGCCCACCGGCAGCTGATCCGCCTCCGGATCGGTGCCGCCACAGGCCAACAAGCGCAGGAAATGCGACTTGCCGGTGCCGTTGCCTCCCAGCACCGCAACGCGATCCCCATACCAGAGTTCGGTGTTGAACGGTTTTGTGAGACCGGACAATTCGAGGTTCTCCGCGATCACGGCGCGCTTGGCGGTGCGACCGCCGGTAAGGCGCATGCGAACGTTCTGCCGCAGCGGTACCGCCTCGGGTGGCCCTGCTTCGTCGAATCGGCGCAGCCGCGTCTCGGCTGCCTGTAAACGGCTCGACATATCGGAGTTGTAGGCGGCCTTCTGCCGGTACATCAACACCAACTCGCGTAGCGCGGCCCGCTGCTCGTCCCAGCGCCGACGCAATTCGGCGAGCTTGGCGTTCCGGTCAGCCCGGGCTTGGTGGTACGTCGCGAACGAACCCGGATGTACCCACAGCGTGGACCCGGACCGGGTGGGTTCCAGCGTGGCGATCTGGGTGGCCGCCCGGTTGATCAGCTCCCGGTCGTGGCTGACAAACAACACCGTCTTAGGAGATTCGGCGAGCTGCTCCTCGAGCCAGCGCTTCGCCGGGACATCGAGATAGTTATCGGGCTCGTCGAGTAACAGCACCTCATGCGGCCCGCGCAGCAGCGACTCCAGAACCAGGCGCTTCTGCTGGCCACCCGAGAGCGTGTTGACGCCGCGAAACCTAGCCAGGTCAAACGGGATTCCCAGCGCGGCCATGGTGTGCACATCGCACTCGGTCTCAAATTCGTAGCCACCGACGTCGGCCCAATCGGCCAGCGCCTGCGCGTAGTTCAGCTGGTCCTGCTCGCTGTCGCGCTCCATCAACGCGAGCTCGGCACGGTCAAGGCGCTCGGCGGCCAGTCTGATCCGATCGGGCGCTACTGAGGTCAGCAGATCGCGGACCGTCGAATCGTCCCGCACGGAGCCGATGAACTGTCGCATCACGCCAAGGTGGCCACCGCGGGTGACGGCCCCGTCCTGCGGATCAGTATCGCCGGCGATGATGCGCAATAGCGTCGTCTTGCCGGTCCCGTTGGGGCCGATCAGTGCGGTTTTGCTGCCCTCGCCCACCCGTAGGCTCACATCGTGGAGTAGCGCTCTGCCGTCGGGGAGGTAGTAGCCGATGGCATCGAGCTGCACATGGCTCATAGCCACCAGTCTGCGCAATCGGTCACATGGATCGCCACCGAATTTCCGGCGGAGGGCCTGCTACCGGCATACTCGCGCAGTAACAGATGGTCTTCGCGCAAGCGGCGGATCGACACAAGGAGATGCCCGTGGGGCAAGACGCCAACCACCGAGGACCCAATCGACAGGGACCCAAGCAGCAGGGAACCGGTCGGCCGTCGCGTGACGGCGGCGCACGCCGCGACGACCGTGGTAGCGGCCCCGCACGACCGCGCCGTTCCGAAGACCGCGGCGACGACCGTCCCAGCAGGCCCCGTCGCGCCGAGGACCGCACGCAGGCCCCGCGGAATTTCGGCCCGCACATTCCCGACGAGGTCGAGGCCAAACAGTTGGCGCCGGACGTCCGTGCCGAGCTCCTGAGCCTCGACAAGAACACCGCCGACACCGTGGCCCGGCATATGGTGGCCGCGGGTAACCTGCTCGACGAGGATCCGCAGGCCGCGCTCGACCATGCCAAAGCCGCCAAGAGCCGCGCGGCCCGCATCGCCGGCGTCCGCGAGGCGCTGGGGATCGCCGCATATCACTGCGGCGACTGGGCACTGGCGTTGTCCGAGCTGCGGGCGGCCAAGCGGATGGGCACCCGATCGCCGCTACTGGCGCTCATCGCCGACTGCGAACGGGGAGTGGGCCGGCCCGAGCGGGCCATCGAACTCGCCCGCGGCGACGAGGCCAAGGCCCTGACCGGCGATGCCGCCGATGAATTACGCATCGTCATCGCCGGGGCGCGCGCCGACATGGGTCAGCTCGATCAGGCCTTGGCGGTGCTGTCCACGCCCGCGCCGGATCCGAAGCGTATCGGCGTGGTCGCGGCTCGCCTGTTCTACGCGTACGCCGACATTCTGTTGGCCCTGGACCGCAAAACCGAAGCAGTGCAATGGTTCCTGCACGCCGCCGACGCCGATGCCGAGGGTCACACCGACGCCGAGGATCGGGCCGCCGAGCTTGCCTGACACACTCGTCGACGCATACGACTGTCTGCTCCTTGACCTCGACGGCACGGTTTTCCGGGGCGCCGAACCCACCCCGAATGCCATCGCCTCGCTGGCAGCCGCCGGCGACGTGCGGCAGCTGTACGTCACCAACAACGCCAGCAGATCTGCCCCCGAGGTGGCCGAGCACCTCATCTCATTGGGTTTCGCCGCAGAGCCCGGCGACGTTGTCACCAGTGCCCAGAGCGCCGCGCGGCTGCTCGCGGAAGCACTTCGCCGCGATGACGCCGTCCTGGTTGTGGGCACGGAGGCACTGGCAGCCGAGGTGTCGGCCGTCGGGCTCACCCCGGTGCGCTCCTTCGATAAGGCGCCCCGAGCCGTCGTCCAGGGACATTCGCCCGAAACCTGCTGGGCCATCCTCGCCGAGGCTGCGCTCGCCATTCGCGCCGGTGCCTATTGGGTGGCGGCCAATGTCGACGCAACGCTGCCGACCGAGCGGGGCCTGCTGCCTGGTAACGGGTCCATGGTCGCCGCGCTGCGCACCGCCACCGATGCTGATCCGGTGGTGGCGGGAAAGCCGGGTCGCGCCTTGATGGAGGATGCGTTGGCTCGGGGCAGCTTCGCCCGCCCGCTCGTTGTCGGCGATCGCCTCGACACCGACATCGCCGGGGCCAATGCCGCAGGCCTGCCCAGTCTCATGGTTCTCACCGGCGTGAATAGCGCCATCGACGCGATCTGGGCGGAGGTGACCCACCGGCCGAGGTTTCTGGGGACTGATCTGAGCTCTCTGCACCTGCCGGAAGCCGATGCACGCATCGAATTGAAGGCGTCGTGGCAGGTCACGGTGGATGCGGATCAGATCTCGGTGAGCGCGTTGAACGATTCGGGTTCATCCCTGTCACTGGCGCAGTCGCTGGCAGCCGCGGTGTGGGCCACCGGTGCGGCACCGGCGGTCCGGCCCATCGTCGCCACCGATGACCACACCGAAGAGGTCCTGCGACAGCTTTCTGCCGGATAGTGTGTCGCCGACCCTGCGACGTAGCAGCCATCAACTAGCCTTGAGCGCGATGACCACGCCCAACGACCTTGCGCACGCCGCGGCCCGCCAGACCTCCGGTCCCGACCCTGACGAGGTCAGCTCCCAGGTGCACGCGCTGCTGGGACAGCTCGTCCCACCGTCTGTCGTTGACGGCGCCGAGGCCGAACTGGATCTGGAAACTCAGGCACAGGTCCTTGAGCAGGCGCACGACGTGTTGGTCCGAGCACTGGAATCCGCGGAGCAGGGATAACCATGGCTCGGCACGCCAGGGTCGACGCCGAGTTGGTGCGGCGCGGGCTCGCTCGCTCACGCCAACAGGCCGCCGAACTCATCGACGCGGGGCGAGTCCGCATCGACGGCATTCCCGCATCGAAGGCCGCCACCGCGGTTCCCGCGACTGCTTCCCTGGTGGTGCAAGGGGAATCGGAAGACCGGTGGGTCTCGCGTGGAGCCCACAAACTTCTGGGGGCATTGGATGCCTTTGGCCCCCAAGGGCTTTGCGTAGACGACAAGCGGTGCCTGGATGCCGGCGCGTCGACGGGTGGTTTCACCGAGGTGCTGCTGCGCTCGGGCGCCCGTGAGGTGGTGGCCGCCGACGTGGGGTACGGGCAGCTGGCCTGGTCACTACAGTCCGACGACCGAGTAACCGTGCTGGATCGCACCAATGTGCGTGCCTTGACTCCGGAGCTGATCGGCGGGGCTGCTCAGTTGATCGTTGCCGACCTGTCCTTCATTTCGCTTGCCCTGGTCCTTGACGCGCTGATTGCCTGTGCGACACCGGATGCCGATATCGTGCCGATGGTCAAACCGCAGTTCGAAGTGGGCAAGGAGCTCGTCGGCGCGGGAGGTGTGGTGCGCGATCCGCAGCTGCGCGCCGACGCCGTCGTGTCCGTCGCCCGTCGTGCCCTCGCGCGCGGTTGGCACACCGCGGGAGTGACGGCCAGCCCGCTGCCCGGACCTTCCGGAAACGTCGAATACTTCCTGTGGCTCCGGAAGACAGATTCCGGCCTGGATATCGAGACCGCCGTTGCCGAGGCTATTACGGAAGGGCCGCAGTGATGAGCCGCTTGGGCGAAGAACATGAGACTCACGTGAGCGAACGTAAGATCTTGCTAGTCGCGCATACCGGGCGCGATGAAGTGACCGAAACCGCCCGGCGAGTCGCGAAAACGTTGGGGGAGAACGGTATCGCGCTGCGGGTGTTGACCGCGGAGGCGATCGATCGCGGCCCGGTACACCTGGATCCTGTCGAGTTCCGTTCCCTCGGCGTCGATGTCGAGGTTGTCGATGCCGATCAGGATGCCGCCACCGGCTGCGAGCTGGTGTTGGTGCTGGGCGGAGACGGCACCTTCCTGAGGGCGGCCGATCTGGCGCGCAGCGCCACCGCGCCGGTGCTCGGGGTCAATCTGGGCCGCATTGGATTTCTCGCCGAGGTTGAGGCCGAGGCGATTGACGCCGTACTCACCCATGTCGTCGAGGGCACCTACCGCGTAGAGACCCGGATGACGCTGGACGTTTTGGTCCGCATCGGTGGCGAGGTGGCCGAGCGCGGCTGGGCACTCAACGAAGTGAGCATCGAGAAGGGCCCCCGGCTGGGTGTGCTCGGGGTGGTGCTCGAGGTGGATGCTCGACCCGTGTCGGCCTTCGGATGCGACGGGGTCCTCATCTCGACACCGACGGGTTCGACCGCCTACGCGTTTTCGGCCGGCGGACCAGTCGTGTGGCCCGATTTGGACGCGATCCTGGTGGTGCCCAACAATGCTCACGCCTTGTTTGCCCGGCCGATGGTGACCAGCCCGGCCGCCACCGTCGCGGTCGAGATCGAGCCCGACGGGCATGATGCGCTGCTGTTCTGCGACGGACGCCGGGAGATCCGGGTGCCACCGGGCGGACGAGTCGAGGTGGTCCGCGGGCATCAACCGGTGCTGTGGGCGCGCCTGGACAGCAAGCCGTTCGCCGACCGGGTGGTCCGCAAGTTCCAGTTGCCCGTCAAGGGCTGGCGGGGAAGGTAACCGTGCTTACCGAGATTCGTATCGAGTCCCTGGGCGCCATCCCCGCCGCCACCGCCGAGTTCGACAGCGGCCTGACCGTGCTGACCGGCGAGACCGGAGCCGGTAAAACGATGGTCGTCACCAGCCTGCATCTGCTTGGCGGAGCGCGTGCCGACGCCAACCGGGTGCGAGCGGGCGCAGAGCGCGCCGTCGTCGAAGGACGATTCCTCACCGCGGACCCCCTCGGCGCCGAACCCGCCGAGGTCACCGAACTCTTGGATTCCTCTGGGGCAGAACGCGACGACGACGGCAGCGTCATCGCCGCCCGAACGGTTACCGCCGATGGCCGCTCGCGGGCGTACCTTGGCGGACGCAGCGTGCCCGCCAAATCGCTGGCCGGCTTCACCGCAGGCCTGCTGACGGTGCACGGCCAAAACGACCAGCTGCGATTGATGCGCGCAGAGCAGCAGCTCGCGGCGCTGGACCGATTCGCCTCGGAAGGTCCAGCCAGCATCGAGGCAAAACTCACCACCTACCGCAAGCTGCGCGAGCAGTGGTTGACCGCACGACGCGACCTCATCGACCGCACCAACCGAGCCCGTGAGCTGGCGCAGGAAGCCGACCGGCTCGCCTTCGCGCTCAAGGAAATAGATGCGATCGACCCGAAACCGCTGGAGGACGATCAGCTCACCGCCGATATCCATCGGCTCTCCGAACTCGATGCATTGCGTGACGCGGCGACCTCGGCCCGTGGTGCTCTCGCGGGAGCCGACTACGGCTCGGACAGTGGGGCGGGCGACTCCGATGCGGCGATCGAGCGCATCGCGAAGGCCAAGTCGCTGCTGGAAGCCACCGATGACGCCGCGCTACGGGCCCTGGCGCCCCAATTGACCGAGGCGCTGACCCTGGTCAGTGACGTCTCGCGTGAACTCACTGCCTTCGCCGACGAATTGCCTAGCGATGCAAGCACACTCGAGGACAAGCTGGCCCGCCAAGGTCAGTTGCGCACGCTGACGCGCAAATACGCCGCCGACCTCAACGGCGTGCTTGCCTGGGCTCAGGACGCGCGCACCAGGCTGGCCGAGGTCGACACCTCCGACCAGGCACTCAGCGCTCTATCCCAGCGCGTGGATCTGCTCGCTGGCGAACTCGCTGCCGCGGCAACGGGTCTGAGTAAGGCACGCGCCAAGGCAGCCAAGGCGTTGGGCAAGGCCGTCACCGCCGAGCTGGCCGGATTGGCAATGGATCGGGCCGCATTCACCATCGCTGTCGAGCCGATTCCCGCCAGGGCGGATGATTCGGCGCCGCTGCAGCTCACACCCGGGCAGGCCGTGCACGCGGGGTCTTCGGGCACCGATGCCGTCGAGTTCGGATTCGCGGCACATCACGACAACCCGATGCTGCCGCTGGCCAAGAGCGCCTCCGGTGGCGAGCTGTCACGCGTGATGTTGGCACTCGAGGTAGTACTGGCCGCGTCAACAGCGGGAACCACCATGGTGTTCGACGAAGTCGATGCCGGCGTGGGTGGCCGTGCGGCCGTACAGATTGGCCGACGGCTGGCGAAGCTGGCGCACACCCACCAGGTGATCGTTGTGACGCACCTGCCGCAGGTGGCTGCCTTCGCAGATATCCATCTGACCGTCGACCGGGTGGGCAGCAAGGGGAGCGGTGTCCGGCGTCTCGATGATGAGGACCGAGTGGCCGAGCTCGCCCGGATGTTGGCCGGCCTCGGCGACTCCGACACCGGCCGCGCGCACGCCCGCGAGCTGCTCGACGCGGCCCGCAGCGAGAAGTAGAGCACGCGCCGTACTTCTAGAGCCTAGCTACGCTCCAAACGTCTCTGGTGTGCCCCAACTAGGGGTACGGGAGTGACTAATGTGACAGGTGTTACGGCGCGCCTCCACCTGCTCACCGGCCCATCGCGCCATGATCACCGTCATGAACTTGACCACGATGCTCACTCGTAGCAGCAGTTCAAGGCCTGGCATCGTCGGAACAGTGCGCTCCGATCGAGACATCAACCGGTTGCTGCAACGCTTGAACCCGGGTGACGTCGCCATCATCGACATTCTCGATCTCGACCGCGTCACCGCCGATGCGCTGGTCGACGCGCGGGTAAGCGCCGTGGTCAACGTCTCACCGTCGATCTCCGGGCGCTACCCGAATCTCGGTCCCGAGGTTTTGGTCGCCAACGGCATCACCCTCATCGACAGCATCGGCCCGGACGTCTTCAAGAAGGTCAAGGACGGCTCCACGGTTCGGGTGCACAACGGCGGTATCTACAACGGCGACCGCCGCCTCATCGCCGGGACTCCGCGGACCGACGCAGACATCCACGATCTGATGGCCGACGCCAAGACCGGTCTGGTCGCACACCTGGAAGCCTTCTCCGGGAACACCATCGAATTCATCCGTAGCGAGAGCCCGTTGCTCATCGACGGCATCGGCATCCCCGACGTAGACATCGACCTGCGCAACAGGCACGTCGTGGTGGTCTCCGACGGTGTCGGCGCTGCCTTCGACCTCAAGAACCTCAAGCCGTTCATCAAGGAGTACCAACCCGTTCTCATCGGTGTCGGCACGGGCGCCGACATCCTGCGTAAGGCCGGATACCGACCGCTCATCGTGGTGGGCGACCCGCTGCTGATGAGCACCGATGTCTTGAAATCCGGGGCGCAGGTGGTGCTTCCAGCCGACGCCGACGGACATGCGGCCGGACTCGAACGCATTCAGGATCTGGGCGTCGGCGCGGTGACATTCCCGGCCGCAGGTTCGGCCGCCGACTTGGCCCTGCTGCTGGCCGATCATCATGGGGCATCACTCATCGTCACCGTGGGGCATACCGCGTCCATCGAGGAGTTCTTTGATCGCGAACGCCAGCAGTCGAACCCGTCGACCTTCTTAACCCGACTGAAGGTCGGCGCCAAACTCGTCGACTCCAAAGCCGTTGCGACGCTGTACCGCAACCGCTTCTCCGGCGGGGCAATCGCGTTGCTGATCCTGGCGGTGCTGGTGGCAGTGATCACCATGCTGTGGGTGACCAGCGCGGGTGACAGCGCGGCCGAATGGCTGCTCGCCTACTGGAACCGCCTCATCGTCTGGGCGCAGAACCTAGTCAGCTGACGAGCCACCTTCCACGAGGGACCACACGTGATTACCCTGCGCCAGCATGCAATTTCTCTAGCCGCGGTGTTCTTAGCCCTCGCGGTAGGTGTCGTACTCGGTTCCGGCCTGCTCAACGACACACTGCTGTCGGGGCTGCGTGAGGACAAACGCACCCAGCAGCGGCAGATCGAGGACCTAAACCAGGACAAAAACGCGCTCAACGAAAAGCTCAATGCCGCAAGTAATTTCGATGCCACCATGGCGCCCCGCATGCTCAAGGATGCGCTGAGTGATCGCAAGGTGGTGTTATTCACCACCCCGGAAGCCGACCGCTCCGATGTCGACGCGATCGCCCAGCTGATCACCACGGCCGGCGGCTCGGTGTCAGGCAGGGTCGGGTTGACCGATCAGTTCACCGACGCGAACCAGGGCGAGCGGTTGCGCACCATCGTCAATTCGTCGATCCTGCCCGCCGGGACGCAGCTGCGCACCGACATGGTCGACCAGGGGTCGCAGGCCGGCGACCTGGTGGGCATCGTGCTCCAGCTTCCCGCGCACAAACCAGAGGACCCGGCGCCGCCGGTGACCGATGCGCAGCGGGACACCGCACTGTCGGCCCTGCGCCAGAGCGGATTCATCACCTACACGGATGGACAGGTGTCGGCAGCGAACCTCGCCGTGGTCGTCACCGGGGGAGCACTGCCCGACGACGCCGGAAACAAGGGCTCGACCGTCGCACGCTTCGCCGCTGCACTGGACCGACGTGGATCCGGAACCGTCCTCACCGGACGCAGCGGGTCGGCCACCGGCATCGCATCTATCGCGGTTACGCGGGCCGACGGATCCATGGCCTCCGCGGCTAGCACTGTCGACGACATCGAAATGGCCTCGGGCCGCATCACCACCGTCCTGGCGCTGCGTGAACAGTCCGACGGACACTCCGGTCGGTATGGACTGGGACCGGGAGCTACTTCGATCACCGTGCCGTAGGCACGCATCGAATCGCGTGTCGTGAGCGATCTAAGCCACACCGCGCGGCGTGTTCAGTGCCGGTTGCCGTCGCGTTTGTTAGGGTGAGGTTCCGTGGGTCAGCAGGGCCCCGAGCTATGAAGAATTGCCCTGCGCAGTCGTCACGGGAGCCAACTTGGCAAGTCTTCGCAAGCATCCTCAAACCGCTACCAAGCATCTCTTCGTCAGCGGTGGAGTTGCCTCCTCGCTGGGCAAGGGACTGACTGCCTCCAGCCTCGGGCAGCTGCTCACCTCGCGTGGTTTGCAAGTGACGATGCAGAAACTCGACCCGTATCTCAACGTCGATCCGGGCACCATGAACCCGTTCCAACACGGAGAGGTGTTCGTCACCGAGGACGGAGCCGAGACCGATCTCGACGTCGGGCACTATGAGCGCTTCCTGGACCGCAATCTCTCCGGATCGGCCAATGTCACGACGGGACAGGTTTATTCGTCGGTGATCGCCAAGGAGCGACGCGGGGAGTACCTCGGCGACACCGTGCAGGTGATTCCGCACATCACCGACGAAATCAAGAGCCGTATCCTGGCGATGGCCGAGCCCGATGCCCATGGCAAGCGGCCCGACGTGGTCATCACCGAGATCGGCGGCACGGTCGGCGATATCGAGTCCCAGCCCTTCCTGGAGGCCGCGCGGCAGATCCGCCACGACGTCGGCCGGGACAACGTCTTCTTCCTGCACGTCTCGCTGGTCCCGTACCTCAAGCCGTCCGGCGAGCTCAAGACCAAGCCAACCCAGCACTCCGTGGCCGCGCTGCGCAGCATCGGCATCACCCCCGACGCACTGATCCTGCGGTGCGATCGGGACGTGCCGGAGCCGCTCAAGAACAAGATCGCGCTCATGTGCGACGTCGATGTCGACGGCGTCATCTCCACCCCGGACGCCCCGTCGATCTACGACATTCCCAAGGTGCTGCATCGCGAAGAGCTCGATGCGTATGTGGTGCGCCGGCTCAATTTGCCGTTCCGCGACGTCGATTGGACCGAGTGGGGCGATCTGCTGCAGCGTGTCCATGAACCCAGCGAGTCGGTACGAATCGCCTTGGTGGGCAAGTACATCGACCTACCTGACGCGTACCTATCGGTCACCGAGGCCTTGCGGGCCGGAGGATTCCGGCACCACACGAAGGTCGACATCAAATGGGTGCCCTCGGACAGCTGCGAGACCGAGGCCGGTGCGCAGACCGAACTCGGCGACGTCGACGGTGTGCTGATCCCCGGTGGGTTCGGCATCCGCGGCATCGAGGGCAAGCTCGGCGCCATTCGGTACGCCCGTAAGCGGCGTCTCCCGATACTCGGCCTGTGTCTGGGCCTCCAGTGCATGGTGATCGAGGCGGCGCGCTCGGCGGGTCTGGCCGACGCCAACTCGGCCGAGTTCGATCCCGACACCCCGAGCCCGGTGATCGCCACCATGGCCGATCAGGTTCGGGCCGTCGCCGGTGAGGCGGACCTCGGCGGCACGATGCGCCTCGGCGCCTATCCCGCCGTCCTGGCGCCCGATTCGATCGTCGCGGAGGCGTACGGGTCGACAGAGGTGTCGGAACGGCACAGGCATCGCTACGAGGTGAACAACCCGTACCGCGACAAGATCGCCGAGAGCGGTCTGCGGTTCTCCGGGACATCCCCTGACGGGCATCTGGTGGAGTTCGTGGAATATCCGAGGGATATCCATCCCTTCGCGGTGGCCACCCAGGCTCATCCGGAGCTCAAGAGCCGACCCACCCGCCCGCACCCGCTGTTCGCCGCGTTCATCCGCGCCACCATGGAATACAAAGCGGGCGAGCGCCTTCCGCTGGACCCTGACAGTGACTGATACTGCCTCCGGGGGCCCCGAGGAGGAAGAACGCCACGAGTTCGTCACCCTGGAGTCCGAGCCCATCTACCAAGGCGGGATTCTGGCGCTGCGCCGTGATCGTGTCGCGATGCCCGGCGGCGGCAGCGCGATCCGAGAGGTTGTCGAGCACTACGGGGCGGTGGCCGTCGCAGCGGTTGACGAGATCGGGCAGATCGCGTTGGTGCATCAGTATCGCCATCCGCTCGGGCACCGGCTCTGGGAGCTGCCCGCGGGCCTGCTGGACATCGCAGGCGAGGACGTGCAGCTGGCCGCCGCCCGGGAGTTGCTCGAGGAGGCGGGCGTCGAGGCCACCACCTGGCGGGTACTCGTGGATGCCGCCGCCTCGCCCGGGTTCACCGACGAGGTGGTCAGGGTGTTCCTGGCGACCGGGCTGACGCATCCGGGCCGCGGCGAAAGCCACGACGAAGAGGCCGACATGACGGTGCATTGGCTACCGCTGCCCGACGCGGTATCCATGGTGCTTGCCGGCGAGATCGTCAATGCCATTGCCGCGGCAGGCATTCTGTCCGCACACGTCGCGCTGACCGGCCACCACACTCGCCCCTTCGATGCGCCCTGGCCGGACCGACCGACAGCCTTCGCGGAACGCAAAGCAGCGATATGACAACAGCGGTCGGTGCGCTCGGCGGCGAAATGCAGTCCTATCTGGACCACCTGGATGTGGAACGCGGCGTCGCCGCCAACACGCTCAGCTCGTACCGCCGCGACCTGCGCCGCTACCAACAGCATCTCGCAGAACGCAAGATCGGCCGGCTCGCCGACGTCACCGAACCCGATGTCAGCGACTTCGTCGTCACGCTGCGCCGGGGCGATCCCGACAACGGCGTGCCCGAGCTGTCGGCCTCCTCGGCGGCCCGCGCCCTGATTGCAGTGCGCGGATTACATCGCTTTGCGGCCATCGAAGGGCTGGTACCCATCGATGTGGCTCGCGCCGTCAAACCGCCGACACCCAACCGGCGGCTGCCCAAGAGCCTGACCCTCGACCAGGTCGAGGCACTCCTGGCCGCCGCGGGCGGCGGTCAGACCGGTGCCTGTGTCGGGCCACTCGATCTGCGCAATCGTGCGCTGCTGGAGCTGCTGTACTCGACGGGTGCTCGCATCTCCGAAGCGGTGGGGCTCGATGTCGACGATGTCGACGTGCACGCCCGCTCGGCGCTGCTGTGGGGCAAGGGCGGCAAGCAGCGACTCGTGCCCGTGGGGCGGCCCGCGGTGGAAGCGCTCCAGGCCTATCTGGTGCGTGGACGTCCGGACCTGGCGCGCCGCGGACGAGGTGGCGTCCCGGCAATGTTCCTGAACTCTCGGGGTGGACGGCTCTCACGGCAGAGCGCCTGGCAGGTGCTCGCCGATGCCGCCGAGCGCGCCAAGATCAGCGCGGCGGTGTCCCCGCACACACTGCGGCATTCCTTTGCAACGCACCTCCTAGAGGGTGGCGCCGACGTTCGCGTCGTCCAGGAATTACTCGGCCATGCCTCGGTGACGACCACACAGATCTACACACTGGTCACGGTGAGTTCGCTGCGCGAAGTATGGGCCGGTGCGCACCCCCGCGCGCGATAACTGGTGCCGGCGCTCTTCACGCAAGCGACTCATCGCAGCCCGCATGCGCGGGTTGCCGCTATCTGCGGTCGCAACCCCACTAGACTTGCCCGAATGCCACCGATGAGGCGCTCGCGCGAAGAGAATCAAGCACCGTGAGCCCCTCGCGCGAAGAGGATCAGGCAGTGGACCGGGAGGTGACGTGACGGACCAGGATGTCGACGCCGACTTCCCCGCCGAAGACGCTGACCTCGACCTCACGGGTCGTCCACCTAAGGACATTCCCCGGCCCAAGCCGCTGACGTCGCATGGGCCGGCCAAGGTCATTTCGATGTGCAACCAGAAGGGCGGGGTGGGCAAGACCACGTCGACCATCAATCTGGGTGCCGCACTGGCCGGGTTTGGGCGCCGTGTGCTGTTGGTGGACCTCGACCCGCAGGGTGCACTGTCGGCAGGTCTGGGAATCGCTCATTACGAGCTGGACACCACAGTGCACAACCTGCTGGTAGAGCCGCGGGTCTCGGTCGACGACGTGCTCATCCGCACCCGCGTCGACGGGCTCGACCTAATTCCTAGCAATATCGATCTCTCCGCGGCCGAAATCCAGCTGGTCAACGAGGTCGGTCGCGAGCACTCGCTGGCACGGGCGCTGCATCCGGTGCTCGACCGCTACGACTATGTGCTCATCGACTGCCAGCCATCGCTGGGGCTGCTCACCGTGAATGCGCTGGCCTGCTCCGACGGCGTCGTCATCCCGATGGAGTGCGAATACTTCTCGCTGCGTGGGCTGGCGTTGCTCGATGACACGGTCGGCAAGGTGCGCGATCGGCTCAATCCCAAGCTGTCGGTGTCCGGAATCGTGATCACGATGTTCGATACCCGCACCCTGCATTCGCGCGAGGTCATGGAACGGGTGGTCGGCCAATTCGGCGAGCTGGTCTTCCGTACCGTCATCACCCGCACCGTCCGGTTCCCGGAGACCAGCGTCGCAGGCGAGCCGATCACGACGTGGGCGCCCAAGTCCACGGGCGCTCTGGCGTACATTTCGTTAGCCCGCGAGGTAATCGACCGGTTCGAGCCGTGACCGTGGATCTGGAGAAGCCGCGGGAGGCCCCCGCGGCTGACACCGCGGTGCCCGAGCCCGATGTCGCCGACGCTGCGGCTCCCGAGCCCGCCAAAGCGCGTGGCTTCCAGATCCAGCTCACCAATTTCACCGGCCCGTTCGACCTACTGCTGCAACTGATTTCGCAGCATCGACTCGATGTCACCGAGGTTGCGCTGCATCAGGTGACCGACGAGTTCATCGCCTACACCAAATCCCTGGGGGACACCTACAGCCTCGATGAGGTCACCGCGTTCCTGGTGGTGGCGGCCACACTGTTGGACCTGAAGGCCGCCCGTCTGCTGCCCTCCGGTCAGGTGGATGACGACAGTGATCTGGCACTGCTGGAAATCCGCGACCTGCTGTTCGCCCGGCTGCTGCAGTACCGGGCGTTCAAACATGTGGCCGAGATGTTCGCCGAGCTGGAGGCCGCCGCCCTGCGGTCGTACCCGCGTGCGGTGGCACTGGAGGAGCGGTTCAGCGAGCTGCTCCCGCCGGTCCACATCGGATTGGACGCGGCCCAGTTCGCCGAGCTCGCGGCGGGCGCGTTCACCCCTCGGCCGGTGCCGACAGTGGGACTAAGTCATCTGCATGTGTCACGCGTATCTGTGCCCGAACACGCCAAACGGATGGTCGAATTACTCGCCGAACGTGGTGCAGGACAATGGATGACGTTCACCGAACTGGTGGCCGAATGCTCGGCCCCCATCGAGATCGTGGCCCGATTCCTGGGCGTACTCGAGTTGTACCGATCCAAGACGGTATTATTTGAGCAATCCGAACCGCTTGGACCGCTCCAAGTTTCATGGACCGGTGAGCGCCCGGCGCAGGATGATCTAGAAAAGGCAGTGGACTACACATGAGCGAGCAGACGACCTCGGTTCAGGAGGCTCAGAAGTTCGGTGAGTCCACCGAGCTCGACACTCCCGTGGATTCCATCGAAGCGCCTGGCGAGGCCTCCGAACTTCAGGACAGCGACGCCGAGGTCGACGCACCAGAATCTGACGAATTCGTCCCGATGACCGACGACGAACTCGTCAGCACCCTCGAAGCCCTGCTGCTGGTGGTCGACACTCCGATCAGCGCCGCGGCCCTGGCCTCCATTCTCGCCCAACCGCTAGTTCGCGTCGCCGAAGCGCTACAACGGATTTCCGAAATCCTGACCGACCGCACCAGCGGTATCGACCTGCGGGAGACCGCCGACGGCTGGCGCATGTACACCCGCGCCCAGTACGCCCCCTACGTCGAGAAGCTGCTGCTAGACGGGGCGCGCTCCAAGCTGACCCGTGCCGCACTGGAGACGCTGGCCGTGGTGGCGTATCGCCAACCCGTGACACGTTCCCGCGTCAGCGCCGTCCGCGGTGTGAATGTGGACGCCGTCATGCGCACCCTGCTGATGCGCGGCTTGATCGCCGAGGCCGGCACCGACGACGATTCCGGGGCGGTCATGTTCCGTACCACCGAGCTATTCCTAGAGCGGCTCGGACTGACCTCGCTGTCGGACCTGCCCGATATTGCGCCGCTCCTCCCCGGTATCGACGTCATCGACGACCTCACCGAGAATCTCAGCGACGAGCCGAGATTCGCGCGTCTGAACCGCGCACCCACCGAGGCGGTTGCACCCGCCTTCACAGTTGATCAGGACTGACCCATGAATGATGAAGGTATTCGACTCCAGAAAGTGTTGTCGCAAGCGGGAATTGCGTCACGCCGAGTGGCCGAACGAATGATCTACGAAGGCCGCGTCGAGGTGGACGGCAAGATTGTCACCGAGCAGGGCAAACGGATCGATCCGGCCGTCAACGTCGTCCACGTCGACGGCGTACGCGTGGTGATGAACTCCGAGCTGGTGTATCTAGCCCTCAACAAGCCCCTCGGCATGCTCTCGACCATGTCGGACGACCTCGGCCGCCCGTGCATCGGGAAGTTGATTGAGGATCGCGTCCGGCACAATCAGGGCGTCCGCAACGTGGGGCGCCTCGACGCCGAGACCGTGGGCCTGATCCTGCTCACCAACGACGGGGAGCTGACCCATCGACTCATGCACCCGTCGTACGAGGTGCCTAAGACGTACGTCGCAACCGTGTCAGGCACCACGCCACGCAGCCTCGGCAAGCAACTGCGTGACGGCGTGACTCTCGATGACGGACCAGCGAAGGTAGACGATTTCAAGTTTGTCGGCACCGGCGACGGCAAGACCATGATCGAGCTGACCCTGCACGAGGGACGCAACCGCATCGTGCGGCGCATGCTCGACGCCGTGGGTCATCCGGTTGTGGAGTTGGTACGCATCAAGATTGGCGACGTGATGTTGGGCAATCAGCGCCCCGGTAGCCTTCGCGCCCTTGGCCGCGATGAGATCGGCTCGCTCCACAAGGCGGTCGGGTTGTGACACGGATCGTGGTGGCCATTGACGGGCCATCCGGCACCGGTAAGTCATCGGTGGCCAAGGAACTCGCCCGGCAACTCGGCGCCGCGTATCTGGACACCGGCGCGATGTACCGGATCGCCACACTTTGGGTACTGCGCGCCGGGGTTGATCTCGCCGACCCGGATGCCATCGCGACGGTTACCGAACACGTCCCGATGACGGTCGGTTCGGACCCAGATGATCGGACCTCACTGCTTGCCGGAGAAGATGTTTCGATTCCCATCCGCGGTGCGGAGGTGACCGGCGCGGTCTCTGCGGTCTCGGCGGTGCCCGCCGTGCGCGAGCGTCTGGTGCAGCGGCAGCGCGAGCTGGCTGAGGGCACCGACGCGGTAGTGGTCGAGGGTCGCGATATCGGCACCGTCGTGCTGCCCGGTGCCGATGTGAAGATCTATCTCACCGCGTCGGCACCGGCACGCGCGCAGCGGCGCAACGCGCAAAATGGCGGCGGCGCTGACGAATACGAGCGAGTGCTCGCCGACGTACAGCGCCGCGACCACTTGGACTCCACACGAGCAGTGTCTCCGTTGCATCCGGCAGAGGATGCGGTGGAAGTGGACACCAGCGAGATGACACAAGAACAGGTCGTGGCCCACCTGCTAGACCTGGTGCGTACTAGGGCAGGGGCATCACGATGACCGATGGCACATGGATCGATGAAAGTGAGTGGGAATTCACCGAACTCGATGGAGCTGAAGGCGATGAGGAATCTGGAGAGCCGGAGGCGCCACCCGCGGTGGTGGCCGTGGTCGGCCGACCCAACGTCGGCAAGTCGACGTTGGTGAACCGGATCATCGGGCGGCGCGAGGCCGTCGTCCAGGACGTTCCCGGGGTGACCCGCGACCGCATCTCCTATCCCGCCGAGTGGCTCGATCGCCGGTTCACGGTGCAGGACACCGGAGGATGGGAGGCCGACGCAACAGGCCTGCAGCAGCTCGTCGCCGAGCAGGCACGGCACGCGATGGCGACCGCCGACTTGATCATCCTGGTGGTCGATGCCACGGTGGGGGCAACCTCCACGGACGAGGATGCGGCCAGGCTTCTGCGCCGCTCCGGCAAACCAGTCTTCTTGGCAGCCAACAAGGTTGATAGCGACCGCGCAGAGGCCGACGCCGCGGCACTGTGGTCGCTGGGACTGGGGGAGCCCTTCCCGATCAGCGCCATGCACGGTCGCGGTGTGGCGGACCTACTTGACCGTGTGGTTGCCGATATGCCCGACGTTTCCGGTCGAGGATCGGGCGAGGCCGGCCCGCGCCGTGTGGCACTGGTCGGAAAACCCAACGTGGGCAAGAGCTCTCTGCTCAATCGGCTGTCCGGGGACCAGCGGGCCGTGGTCCATGACACCGCCGGAACAACCGTCGATCCAGTGGACACCCTGATCGAACTCGACGGCAAGACATGGCGTTTCGTCGACACAGCCGGTCTGCGCCGGAAGGTGGGACAGGCCTCCGGTCACGAGTATTACGCGTCGCTGCGGACTCATGGCGCCATTGAATCCGCCGAAGTGGCGATCGTCCTCCTGGATGCATCCCAGCCCATCAGCGAGCAGGACCAGCGGGTGCTGACGATGGTCATCGAGACCGGTCGCGCATTGGTGCTCGTGTTCAATAAATGGGACCTGGTGGACGAGGACCGCCTCGACCTCCTTGAACGTGAAGTAGACCTTCAGCTTTCGCAGCTCAAATGGGCGCAGCGCGTGAATATCTCAGCCAAGAGCGGTCGCGCGGTTCAGAAGCTGGTGCCGGCCCTCGAGGCTGCGCTGCAATCTTGGGACAAGCGGATTTCCACCGGTCAACTCAATACCTGGGTGAAGGAAGTGGTTGCCGCCACACCGCCACCGGTACGTGGAGGTAGGCAGCCGAAGGTGTTGTTCGTGACACAGGCCACCTCCCGGCCGCCCACCTTCGTGCTATTTACCACCGGTTTCCTCGAAGCGGGGTATCGACGATTCCTCGAGCGCAGGTTGCGCGAAAGCTTCGGCTTTGACGGAACTCCCATCCGGGTCAACGTCCGCGTGCGCGAAAAGCGTGGACCCAAACGCTAACTGCCGGCGAGATAGCAACGGGCACAAGCAAAAAGACCACACGCACATTGCCCTCTCAAGCTCCGTTCACCCAATATTCGCACTCATGTTGAGATCTACCCGATCCGAATCGCCCATTTTTTCGGTTTGCCGACCTAAGCTGGCTACACCGTCTACCATCCTGCGGCGGTACTAAAACCACCTATCGAAGGGCGCAACACAGTGGCGGACACACTTTCCTCAGGCCAGAAGCTGGATGCCGGTCAGAGCCTCACGTCGAACAGCGGCGCGTACTCCCTGACTCTGCAGGATGACGGCAACCTGGTGTTGATTGACGGCGGCGAGGCCGTATGGGCAGCCGGCACTGGCGGGAATGCCGCGGGCCGTGCAGAGGTACAGAGCGACGGCAACTTCGTCGTCTACGACAACGGTGGCGGCGCGCTGTGGAGCAGCGGCACCGAGGGCAAGTCGGACGTGAAGCTCGTTCTTCAGGATGACCGCAACCTGGTGCTGTACTCGGGCGCGGACTCCGTGTGGTCCTCTGGCACCCAGACCGACACCCCGGCCGCTCCGGCAGCCGAGACGATCGAGGTTGCTCCCGCGGCTGTCGAGGAGCCGGCGCCCGCGCCGGAGCCCCGGACCTACACCGTCGAGTCGGGTGACACCCTGTGGGCCATCTCCGAGCGCTTCTACGGCGACGGCAACCAGTACCAGAAGATCGCCGACGCGAGCGGCATCGCAAACCCGGATCTCATCCAGCCGGGACAGGTACTGACCATCCCGGAGTAACTACTCCGGTCTCAGTAACTCAGTAAGCAGCATTGCCTCATCGGCCCCGTCGGGTTAATCCCTGGCGGGGCCGATGTCTTTTCTACTCCCGCAGGTAGCCGTCGGGATGGTGAAACCAATTGACACGCGGCGTGCGCATCGGATCGACATGCTCGGGCGGGATCCACCATGTTCTGCCGTCAGTGCCGCGCACGGCCCGCCAGTGGTGCCCCTCGGTGCCCAGTAGCTGGTGATGTGCTTCGCATCCGAACGTGAGGTCGTCGATGTCGGTGCTTCCGCCGACCGCCCATTCGTTCATGTGGTGCACCTGGCAGTGGCACGCCGGTCGATCACACCCCGGATACGTGCAGCCACGGTCCTTGGCGGCCAACACGATTCGCTGGTCTTCGGTGGCTATCCGTTTAGCGCGCCCGAGGTGAAGGGCACGGCCGCCACCATCGAAAATCGCCAGGTAGTGATGGGCGTGGCTAGCCATCCGGATGACATCGGCCAACGGCAACAGTGAGCCTCCGCCGGTCACCGCCACTCCCGCGCCCTCTTCTAACTCCCGCAGTGTCGTGGTGATTACCACCGTCACCGGCAGACCGCGATGACGTCCGAGCTCACCCGAAGCCAGTGCAGACCGGAAGACCGCCTTGAGGGCGTCGTGCCGACGCTGAGCAACCGATCGCGCATCTCGCGCTACCGCAGCTTCATCGGGATCAGAATCCACACAAGCGGTTTCGTCATCGGGATGACAAGCGCCGGGCGCGGCGTACTTCGCGAAGATCGCGTCGAGATACGAGCGCAACTCGGGATCGAGATCGAATGACCCGGGCGTCATGAGGTCGGCACCTTGGTGCCCCAGGCGGAATCCTCGACGCCGGGCGCGGTCGACATCATCGGTGAGGCCGCCGTCGGGATCGAGGTAGGCCAGGAGCCGATCGGCGGCCTTGCGGAGCTCATCGGGCCGGAGCGTCCCCGCCAGCTGCGCCAGCTGACCCTCAGCCGCCACCCGGGTCAGCACATCGATTGCGCGGGGGAGGCGATCCCAGAACTGGCGGATCACAGCAATGTGGTCGCCTCCGGCGATACCGGCCCGCTGAGCGGCGGCAGTGCCGGCGAGCACCGGCTCGATCGGCTCGCCGCTGAGAGCGGCGCGCGGAGCCAATTCCGTGGCGTCCCGGACGCGCCGGCGTGCGTCAGACCGGGTGATCCGCAGCGTGTCCGCGAGGACATCCGCGACACTGGCACCGCCGAACTGGCCCGGAACATACTCGGCTACAAGCTCATTGACGACGCCATGGGTCGCCGCGGGGATGCGGCGCACGAGCGCTTCCACATCACGAAGAATGACCAGGCGGTCGCACTGCGTCAGCGTCTGAGCATCAAGATCCGACAGCGCATCGATGGCAGAAGTCAGCCCCGAAAGAATCTGACCTGCATCGATGTCCACTACCGAACTCATGTTCGAATGATAGGACGGCACTCCGACAAGTAACGACCAAATGTTGCAAATGATTCTGTTGCGACACAAGTGATTCCAGGGAATCGGCGGCGACGGTCGTCATCCGAGTTCAGGATCCGACCAGACCTACGGTAGGCTTCCGTCTGCTGTGCAACGACGGCAGCGGGCTGTGGCGCAGCTTGGTAGCGCACTTGACTGGGGGTCAAGTGGTCGCAGGTTCAAATCCTGTCAGCCCGACAACAAAGGCCACCTGGAAACAGGTGGTCTTTCGCGTTCAACGATTCGTGAAGGTCGGCGCACGGCGCTGCAAGGCCGCACCCACCCCTTCCACCACATCGTCGGTGAGGGAGCAGAGCACCTGGGTGCGCACTTCGGTACGCATATGCTCGCGGAGCTCAGCCACGCCGATTGCCGCGTTGAGCAGTTCCTTGGTTTGGGAAACTCCGAACGGAGCGTTGCTTGCGATCTGCCCGGCCAGTGCAATCGCCGCATCGATATCGGCGCCGTCCTCGACGACGTGACTGACGAGACCCAGTTCGAGCGCACGTTGTGCATCGAAGGATGTAGCGGTGTAAAGGATTTCGGCGGCATTGGCGAATCCGATCAGCCGCGGCAGCCACCAGGAGGCGCCCATGTCGCCTCCCGAGAAGCCGCGGCGCGTGAACACCGGCCCGAATTGAGCCGTGGTGTCCGCGACACGGATATCGGCCATTGCGGCCAGAGCCAACCCGGCACCGACAGCGTGCCCGTGCACTGCCGCTATCACCGGCTGTGGGATCTCACGAACGGCCAGGAAGACGTCGGCGACGCACGACAGATCGTGATACCTGCCCTGAACCACCCCGCGATCACCACCCGAATCAAGTCCGGCCAGCAGATCCATGCCTGTGCAGAAGGCCCGGCCAGCGCCCGTAAGCACCACCGCGCGGCACACCTCATCCACCGCCAGCGAGCGAAATGCACTCAGCATTTGAGCCGCCCCCGCCGGACTCAGCGCATTGAGTTTCTCCGGCCGATTCAAGGTCAGAATGGTCACCGCGCCACGCTGCTCGACGAGCACTGGGGGATCGGGAGATGTCATGCCACCGCATCCGTTCCGGTCAGGCCGTCGTAGGTGGACAACAGCAGCGCTCGCGCGGCATGCCAGCGCCGATCAACGGTGAGTTCCAGACCGGGCAACCGCCGCAAGGCAAGACCGCGCGTGGTCGCGAACGCAATATCGAAGAGTGTGCGCCCGACCTCATCTCGCGCAAGAGCGGGCAGCATCTCGGCAATGAGTTCCGCGAACTGCCGATCCAGCGCGCGGCCGAGGTCTTCGATCGGTCCGCGCAGATCTGCGTCCGAATGCGCCACGGCCCACAGCTCGGCGGCCGCCCGAAAGACGGGACCGCAATGCAGCTCCCATGATCGGTCCAACAAGGCCTCGACCCGTCGGCGCTCATCGCGATGCCGGGTACGGACCTGCTCATGGGCCTCGGCGACCAACCGCTCCGCGAGATGACCCACAGCCTGCACAACGAGATCCACTCGACCAGGGAAGTAATGCTGTTGCGCGCCTTGCGAGACACCAGCGCGCGCGGCGACCTTGCGAGTAGTCAGGGCGGCATATCCCTCCTCGACCAAGCATTCAATGGCCGCATCCAGCAGCGCCTGTCGAGTAGCTTCCCGCCGATCAGCCTGCGCGCGCCGCTGCGTCGGTGCCACGGTCCTGCCTGACATGGTCCGACCGTAGCACATTTGCAAGTCAGTCGACTGGTAAATGTGCACTTGCCGCAGAGCCGGGCGCGCGGCGCCGAAGTGCTGGTGCGCGCGGTGAGCAAGCCATATCTGAAGTTATTGCGCCAGAGCAGGGTTCGAGGCATGCAACGGGTCCTCGTTGTCACTCAACTCGCCCAGACCGGCTGTCCAACGATGGACGAGGACGAACAGCAGCTACGTGACCTGCTCGCGAAGCAGGTGAAACGTGCCTTCCCGCGCACCTGCAGGGCAGTGTGCACCGCGGACAACTGGAGCGACCACGCAGCCGTGCTCAACCACGAGCAACTCGAGCAGCTCTACCAGGATCAGGTCACCTTTCCGACGTGTGACCATGACCGCCAACCTCGGCAAATATTTAGACACGCCGCAAACTGGGCGTTGGCACTTCCGGCCCGGTCCGTGAGACCGTATCTCTCACTATGGACAGCAAGGCTGATGACCCCCGGTACCTCTCGTACGAGGAATTCGGCAGGGCGTTCTTTGAGATTGCCGTCAGCGAAGACCGGGTAAAGGCTGCGGTCGCGTCGATCGCCGGCGAGCCGTTCGAGGTCGGCCCCATGGCTCAGGGGCCCGGCAAGATCGCGAAGGTCACCGCGAAGGTCCAGATCCAGGAGCCGATCGTGACCCGCAACGACGGCGACATCATCACCTTCGACATTCAGGTGCCGCTGTCCATCGACCTGCTGATCGACTTGAAACTCGACAAGAGCCGATTCAAGGTCGCGGGCAACATCAACCTCAAGGCCACCGCGCGCGCCGCCGCACCGCTGCAGCTGATCATCGATGTCGCACCCCCTGGACCCTCGGACATCACGGTCGACGTGGCCTCGACCACCATCCGCGGGGAACTGCTGCGCATCCTCGCGGGTGTCGACCAGCTGATCAGCCGTTTCATCGCCAAGTACGTGGCCAACGAGGTCGACAATCCGCGCGCCATGGCGGCACGCACCATCGACGTCGCACACCGGCTCGATTCGGCCTGGACCGGCGTTTAATCAACCCCTTAGACTTTGCGAGGCCCGGGAACCCGTCACGGCAGGGGAGTCTGGCGCCTCGGTCTACCGAGCTAGACCCGCTTACCTGGGGTTAATAATTTACCTTTGACTTATATAAGCACATACTTCTAACATCGAGCACGTGCATGCCTTCGACATCCTCGGAGACCCGGTGCGCCGACGCATTCTCGAGCTGATTGACATGGGGGAGATGCCCTCGGGTGCCATCACCGACGTGATCCGCGCCGAATTCGCGATTAGCCAACCGGCAGTATCGCAGCATCTAAAGGTACTGCGCGACAATGGGTTTGCTACGGTCCGCAGCGAGGGGGCGCGCCGCCTGTACAGCGTGGACACCACTCCACTGCGCGAGGTTGACCGTTGGTTGGACACGTTTCGCCGCCACTGGACTCCACACCTGGATGCACTGGCCACCGAAATCGCCCGCGGCAAGCGGCAACGCCGCGTCGCTACAACACCCAAGGAGAGCAGCCCGTGATCGACGTTCAGCACCAGCTCAACGCCGTCCGCCGCACCGTCGGCACCAAGACATTCGAGGCCCGCGAGGCACGTGTCATCACGGTCAGTCAGACCTACGACACCGATGCCACCGATCTCTGGGACGCCTGTACCAACGTCGAGCGCATCCCACGATGGTTCCTGCCGATCACCGGCGATCTGCGCCTGGGCGGACATTATTCGTTGGAAGGCAACGCATCCGGGACGGTGCTGACGTGCGACGCGCCACGTTCCTTCGCGGCGACATGGGAGTGCGGCGGCATGAGCTGGATCGAGGTCACCATCACCCCCGAGCAGAACGACCGGGCCACCTTCACCCTGGAACACATCTCCGACATCAGCGACGATGACGAGCACTGGCTGCAGTTCGGCCCCGGCGCCGTGGGAGTGGGGTGGGATTCTGGGCTTCTCGGCCTCGCGGGATACCTCGCGTCACCAGACGATCGCATCACTCCCGAAGAGGGCGCAGCCTGGGCGGCTGGCGATGAGGGCCGCGCGTTCATGGTCGGCTCCAGCGAGCGGTGGTACGAGGCCGCGATCGCCTCCGGCATGGATCCAGCGCAGGCCCGCAGCATGGCCGACCGCACGACCCAGGCCTACACCGCGGGCTGACGTGGCGCGCACCACAGCGGACGCTACTATCGGCCCATGACCACATCGGCAGTGTCGCCGGATGTTCCTGGATTTGGACGCGTCACCCAAATTGACTGGGTGACTGACGATCTCGATGCCACGGAGCGCATGCTCAGCGCAGCCTTCGGGGCCAAGAAGTGGACGTGAATTCCAGAAGTGCACTTTGGTCCAGACATCTGCACCTATCGCGGCGCACCGGCCGATTTCACCGCGACCATCGCACTGAGCTATCTCGATGACATGCAACTCGAGCAGATCCAGCCGGTCCACGGGACAAGCATTTACACGGAGTTCCTGGAACGCAGTGCCGCAGGTTTACATCACGTGTGCATGGAACCACCCTCCCTCGATACGGCCGTTGCCGACGCCACGGCGCAGGGCACACAGGTGATCCAGGACGGAGGGATGCCCGGCGGCATGCGCTTTGCCTATCTGTCGGCACCCGAGGCCGCCCTGCCTCACATGGAATTGGCCTTTGTCCCGCCCGAGATCCGGGCCTTCTACAACTACGTCAAGAGCGAGCAGGCATGACATCAGCGATACCGGAAACCGTAGCGGTCCAAGACATTACTGAATGGTCGGATGACATCGATGTTCTCGTCATTGGCTTTGGCATGGGAGGCGGGTGCGCCGCCGTCTCAGCCGCCGAAGCCGGAGCTCGGGTGCTGGTCCTGGAACGTGCCGCCGTCGCGGGCGGCACCACCGCGATGGCGGGTGGACATTTCTACCTCGGCGGCGGCACCGCGGTGCAGGAGGCGACCGGACACGCCGACAGTGCCGATGAAATGTACAAGTACCTCATGGCGGTATCTCCCGATCCCGACCCCGAAAAAATCCGGCTGTACTGCGACGGAAGCGTCGAGCACTTCAATTGGCTTGAAGCACTGGGATTTCAATTCGAGCGCAGCTTCTACCCAGAGAAGGCCGTCATCCAGCCCAACACCGAAGGGCTGATGTTCACGGGTAACGAGCTGGTCTGGCCCTACCGTGACGAGGCGATCCCCGCGCCCCGCGGACACAAGGTTCCCCGACCGGGCGATACCGGTGGCGCGGGCATGGTGGTGGAACTGCTCGCCCAACGTGCCGGCGAGCTGGGCGTCCCCATCCACTACGAGACCGGCGCCACCGCGCTCATCCTCGACGCGGGCGGCGCCGTCGTGGGTGCGACGTGGAAGCATTTCTCCGAAACCGGTGCGATACGGGCGAAGTCGGTGATCATCGCGGCGGGTGGATTCGTGATGAACCCCGCGATGGTGGCCGAATACACCCCCAAGCTCGCCGAGAAACCCTTCGTCCTCGGCAGCACCTATGACGACGGGCTCGGCATCAGGCTCGGGGTGTCCGCGGGCGCCGACACCCGAAACATGCATCAGATCTTCGTAACCGCACCGGTTTACCCGCCGTCGGGTCTGCTGACCGGAATCATCGTCAACAAGAACGGGCAGCGATTCGTCGCCGAGGACTCCTACCACTCGCGGACCTCCGGGTTTGTGATGGACCAGCCCGACAACACCGCGTATCTGATCGTGGACTCCGAGCACATGGATCGCCCGACTCTGCCGTTAACGCCGTTTATCGACGGCTGGGAGACCGTCTCGGAAATGGAAGAGGCCTTGGGTATCCCGGCCGGCAATCTCGAGGAGACGCTGCAGCACTACAACGAGCACGCCGCTAGGGGAGAGGACCCCGACTTCCACAAGCACCCGAAATACCTTGCCTCGCAAGGAACCGGGCCCTGGGGTGCGTTCGACCTCACCCTGGGCAAAGCGATATACGCGGGCTTCACGCTCGGCGGGCTCCGCACGGATGCCGACGGATGCGTGCTCAACGAATCCGGGCAGCACGTGCCCGGCCTCTACGCAGCAGGCGCGAGCGCATCGAACATCGCCCAGGACGGCAAGGGCTACAGCAGCGGTACGCGACTCGGCGAAGCCTCCTTCTTTGGCCGACGTGCCGGAAATCATGCGTCTCAGCGAGTATCTGCCCCATGAGCCAGCGCTGTGCGCTACGTCACAAAAATGCATCAAATGCCCACGCGGCGGGATAGCTCATCAAAGCCCATTACCCCTTCGCCTAGGCTGTCAGCAACGGAAAGGTGACTCCCATGGCGGAGGTCTATACCCGCAACGGCAACCGGCCCGCACCGGCGCGCAAGATCCGCAAGCTGGCCAACGTCGCACTAAACATCGATGGCACCGTCGGACACATCGAGTCCATGGCGGTCGAAGTGCACGATCTCACCGACCGGGTCGGGGGCATGCTCGATCACCTCGATTCAAGTCTGGAACGCCTGGACGACTCCCTCGACTCGCTAAACCTCACGTTGAACAACCTGGCCGAAACCACCTCGACCCTGGCCAGCACGATGACGAGCCTTGAGACCCTCATCGACGTCGTCGATCCGCTGATTCGCGTGCTCAAGGTCGCGCTGTACCCGACGAAGATCGTGCTGGATTTCGCCGACGAACAGATCGCCAGGGCCCGGCGCGCGCAGCGTTGAGCCTTTCGCTCCACGGGTAAGACGATCCTTCTTCGCTGGTCATCGCTCGCCACATCTACCGTTCGATTAACATACATACCGGCTTGTCGGTAAAGTCGGACCACGTAGATGCCGCAGTACGGACGAAGGGAGTCGCGGTGAGCGATGCAGCAGACCCGCCCCGGCGGCCCCGGAAACTCGATCCGGTGTCTGCCGATGTTCAGTTCGATCGGCTCGCTGCGACGGCCAGCCAACTCCTCAAGGCCGGTACCCGAATCCTGAGCCAGCGGCCCACCGAGCGCGACCTGCGCCAGGTGGTAGCCAAGGAGATGCGGCGTTCATTCGCCGAGCTGGGGCCCGCCTACGTGAAGTTCGGGCAGCTCATCGCCTCGTCTCCAGGCATGTTCCCCGAAGACCTTTCCGCCGAGTTCCGATCGCTACTCGATCAGGTGCCACCCGCGAATCCGCGGACCATCCGGTCAATGCTCACCGAGGAACTCGGTGCACCACCCGAAGAGGTGTTCGGCACATTTGACGCCGTCCCCTTCGCATCGGCGTCAATCGCCCAGGTGCACAAGGCAACGCTGAAGGACGGTACCGCAGTTGTCGTCAAGATCCAGCGCCCGGCGATCCGTACCCGACTCGCGGCCGATCTACAGATCCTCAAGCAAATCGCCCGCGGTCTCGAACTCACCGAGATGGGCCGGATGTCCAACATCTATGAGGTGATGGAGGATTTCGAGGCCAACCTCGCTGAAGAACTCGACTTCACCCTGGAAGCCGAAGCCATGCGGGACTGGACAGTGGGCCTCGCGGACTCCAAGTATGCAACGAAAGTGCGTGTACCCCAGATCCATTCGGATCTATCCACCGACAAGGTGCTCACCATGGAATATGTGGAGGGCATCCGGATCGACAACGCGGACGAGATCCGCGCGGCCGGATTCGACGGTCCCACGGTGGTCAAGACGCTCATGCTGACCCTGTTCGACTCGGCCTTCGCCGCCGGCACCTTCCACGGCGATCTACACGCCGGAAACCTGATGGTGGATCCGGAGGGGCGGATCGTATTCCTGGACTTCGGAATCGTGGGCCGGCTCGATGAGCGGACCCGCAAAACGCTGCGGGAGTTGATTGGCGCCCTCATCATCGAACCCGATGACGAAGCGGCGGCACGGACGTTGATCAAGCTGGGTGCCATCGACCCCGGCGCCGATCCCGCCAAGGTTGCCGAGTCGCTGCGCAGGGTGACCCGCCCCATGGGCACGTCACTGAACAAGATCTCCTACGGCACGATCGGCCGGCAGCTCACCGCGCTGGGGCGCGAGCACGACGCCATCCTGCCCAAGGAGTTCATCCTGGTGGGCAAGCAGCTGCTTTACGTCGAGCGCTACACCAAACTGCTTGCCCCGGAATGGCAGCCGGTGGGAGACCCCGAGATCCTCACCTACTTCGGCACCCTGATATCGGAGTACCAGCAGGCCCGCGACGACATCAACAATGAGGTCGCAGAATGACACGGACCGCTGGAAGTCCCGCGCAGTCGGCGGCCCGCAATCACCGTGGGGAGCGACGCACCCAAGAGGAGCGCAGCGCGGCCATGCGCAGTCGGCTGCTGGACGCCACGGTGGACTGCCTGGTGAAGTACGGATACGCCGGCACGACCACCACCCGGGTCGCACAACGTGCCGGCGTCACCCGCGGGGCGCTGGTGCACCATTTCCAGTCGAAATCCGAGCTACTGGGAGAATCGGTGCGGCACTTGGCGTTCAAACAAGGCCAAGGGATCCTCTCCGAACTGATCGCACTGGACCGGGAAAGCGACGCCGACTTCGTCAGTCGCTGCCTAGACGCACTGTGGCGGATGCACCAGGGATCGATGTTCATCGCCACCATGGAGTTGTGGATCGCCGCGCGCACCGATCCCGAGCTCTCCGCCCAGATGGATCAGTTCGAATTCATTGTGATGCAGCAATTCTCGACATTGGGCCAGTCGATAAGCCAGACCGAAGAGGAGCTGCGTGTCATCCGCAACACCACGCTGACCGCGATGGATGCCGTACGCGGAATTCTGGTCAACAGCATGACCGCACCGCAGGAGGTGCGGGATCAGCGCTGGGCACGTGCCAAGGCGATGCTACTGACCATCGTGGAATCACCGACGGTGGGCGCACCGCTCGACTCTGCGCTACGCACTATCGACACCGAAAGCTCAGCCCTTCTGATTAGGCCCCAGCCTCCCGTGCCGCCGTTTCCTCAAGACGCGACTGCTCGGCCTGTATGACCATGTTCCCGAAGTAGCCGATAAAAGAAGGGTCCGAGAGCAGCGCCCAGTCGGGTGCCAGCAGCTTCATGTAGCGCTCCACGTACAACAACTGCTTGGCGATGAGCACCAGCTCACGCGGGAGCCGCACGTCGTACTCCTTGGCCATGATGGCCAGTTGCTTACCGAGCTGGCCGTACGAGATCGCCGAAAGCTTGGACTGCTGGAGGGGATTGGTGAAATCAGAGATTGTCTTGGCGGCTGTCGTGGAGTCGACCGCCTTAGCCCGATCTCCGATGGCGCCGAGCTTGTAGATACCCCTACTCACTGCCGCGTGATCGTTCTTCACGAACAGGTCCACCATGATCTCGGTGAAGATCTTGCGGCTGCGTTCATCGATGCGCCCGACAATCCCGAAGTCCAGGAATACGATTCGCCCGTTGGAGTCCACCAACAGGTTGCCGGCATGAAGGTCACCGTGAAAGAGCCCCTTGTGAAATCCCGTCTCGAATAGCGAATAGACGATGGCCTTGACCAGTCCCACCCCGTCGAACCCCGCGGCGGCAAGCTCACCGACGTTGTCGATCCGGATACCTTCGACGTATTCCATCGTGAGCACGCGTTCGGTGGTGTACTCCCAGAAAACCTTGGGAACGCGCACCTTATCGCCGTACTCGGTGTCGGCCAGGCTCGCGATCCACTGCTCCATGGCGTGCCCCTCGGCCGCGAAATCCAGCTCCTCGTTGAGGTTTTGCTCGAAGTCTTCAACGATCTCGGGCGCATTGCTCGCGCGCCCCAGATCTGTCTTGACGATCATGCGGGCAAGGCGCCCAATGATCCGGACATCTGCGGCCAGCCTGGTGCGGATCTTCGGGCGCTGAATCTTCACCACCACCCGATCACCCGACTTGAGTGTCGCGCGGTGCACCTGAGCGATCGACGCCGAAGCAAACGGTTCGTCTTCGAATGTCGCGAATATCGTTGCCGGATCGGCACCTAACTGTTCCCGAACGGTCTGACGAATCAGCTCGGAGGATGCCGGTGGCACCCGATCGAGCAGCGTGCGGAACTCGTTGGAGAGCGTCTCCGGGAAGACGCCGGGGGAGGAGGCAATGAGCTGCCCCAGCTTCACGTACGTCGGCCCCATCAGTGCGAACGTCCGGCGTAGTTCATGTGCCGCGCGCACCTCCAGCGAGCGTCCACGCCGCGGTTTCACCGCGAGGCGTGCGCCGGAGCCGATCAGCCGGGTGACCGTGAGACCGAACCGCCTGGCTTCCACCCGAAGTGGAGGCGGATGCAACGTGGCCTTCGGGCGGGTGATCTCAATATCGATCGCCCCGCTGGCAGGAGTCGAATTCACCGCCGCCGAGGGGGATTCCGCGGTAGATTCCGAAGCGGGCCGTTGCCTCCCGTTCTCGAACGGTCCGGCAGCGAGGGGCGCCGCGTCACTGCTCACGCCCTCGGGGGTCGTCATGAGCGCCACTGTAATACATACGAGCACAGTTGTATGTAATGCATCGTGAGCTACTGCCCGGTAGCAAGGGAATCGGACGCAGACACCCACAGATCTGTCGGTATCCGACCGCCGTACACCTGCAATTAGTGTTCTCGCGGGGCGAGATCTGCGATAAATGCATCTTACATACACGAGGGTATGTATGTTACGTTCGGAACCGTTGGTTCACACATTGACTGATCCACAGACCATTCCATCGACTGCCCTATCAACAGAGGAGTTCTTCGCCCATGTCCGAGCTGCACTCCAGCATTGATCTCCCGTACAGCATCGACAAGCTCTGGTCCGTGTTGCCGGACCTCAACAAATACGACGAGTGGATGACCATCCACACCGGATTCAAGGGCGATGTCCCCGCAGTAGAAGACATCAAGGTCGGCACCAAGTTCTCCGAGATCGTCACCCTGATGGGCATGGCCAACACCGTCGAGTGGACGGTCCAGGACTTCACCCCGGCCGACGAGGTGCTATCCACCAAGAAGGGCACATTCAAGCTGGGCGGCACGGGGATGGCCGGCGTCGAGGCCGTCATCGCCTCGAGCGTGGAGGAGATCGACGCCGACAACACCACGGTCAATGTCGACGCCTCGTTTACCGGACAGATGCTCACCGGAGCCATCGGCACCGCCATCGACAAGGCCGTGCAGGCAGAGCTCGAAGACTCCGTCACCCGCCTCAAGGAATTGCTAGCCAAAGAGCTCGGCTAGCCGAAATACTCGGCGCCGTATCACTTTCAAGCGAGAAAGCAGGACACATGCTCGACTGGTCACCCATAGACCTCGCGGTGCGTGACGCCGTTCGCCAGTTCATCGACAAAGAGGTAAGACCTCATGTCGATGCCTTGGAGTCCGGCGAGATGGAGCCGTACACCATCATCCGGAAGATGTTCGCCACCTTCGGCATCGATGCTCTCGCCAAGGAAGCGATGCAAAAGCAGATCGAGAAGAAGAAGACCCGCGAGGCCGCACTCGCCGCTGGCGAAACCCCGGAGGAATCCAAGAAGGGCGACGGCGGCGGGGGCGCGATGGGCCTCGCCGGCGGGTCGGCGGGCATGGGGTTCGTGCTCACCAGCGAAATCTCGCGCGTCTGTATGGGTTTGGTGACGGGCATGGGGGTGAGCATGGGACTGACCGTGCCGACCATCGCCTCCCGTGGTACCGCCGCACAAATGGAGCGCTGGCTGCCCGAGCTGGTCACCTACGAGAAGGTGGGCGCGTGGGCCATCACCGAACCCGACTCCGGTTCTGACGCATTCGGCGGCATGAAGACCTACGTAACGCGCGACGGCGAGGACTACATCCTCAACGGGCAGAAGACCTTCATCACCAACGGACCCGATGCCGATGTGATCGTCGTGTACGCCAAGTTGGACGAGAAGGACCCGTCCGTCGACAAGCGGGACCGTAAGGTGCTGACCTTCGTTCTAGACAAGGGCATGGACGGCTTTGTGCAGTCAAAACCGTTCCGCAAGATGGGTATTCATAGCTCCCGCACCGGAGAGTTGTTCTTCGAGAACGTACGCCTGAGCAAGGACCGCCTACTCGGGGAGACCGAGACCAATGAGCAGGGTGACGGTCGGGACAGCGCACGTGCCAACTTCTCAATGGAACGCATCGGTGTCGCCGCGTTGGCCCTCGGCGTCGTCGAGGAATGCCTACGTCTGTCGGTGGATTACGCCAAAACGCGCACCTTGTGGGGCAAGGAGATTGCCCAGTTCCAGCTCATCCAGCTCAAGCTGGCCAAGATGGAAGTCGCCAGACTCAACATCCGGAACATGCTGTTCCACGCGATCGAAAGCCTGTCCGAGGACAAGACTCCGTCACTTTCGGAGGCCTCGGCCATCAAGTTGTACTGCTCGGAGGCCGCCACCGACGTCGCGATGGACGCCGTGCAGCTCTTCGGCGGCAACGGCTATATGACCGAGTACCGCGTGGAACAGCTGGCGCGCGACGCCAAGTCGCTCATGATCTACGCCGGCAGCAACGAGGTTCAGATCACGCATATCGCCAAGGGGTTGCTAGCCGGATAAACCACGGCCTAGGGAACTGCTGGACCTCGCATTTTCTGGAGGTCCAGCAGTTCTGCGCAAACGCCACCTAACCGCTCGGTCATATTGCTAGAGATCCGCCGTCCCCCTGCCGCCCCGCGAGCGACTCCCGAAGGTGACATAGGGCACATACTGCCGCGCTATGTGACACGTGAGCCATAGACCCGGCCGTGCCCATCATGTTACCGTTCGGTCAATTCGAGTGAAGAATGTCACTCTTGCTCGCTTTTTCAGTGTTGAGAGGCGGTTTCAATGACGGCGGTCCATGAACCTCAGGGCATCGAGATACGCGCAAGAGATGTCACGTTCGACCTGAGTGACACCCCGTTGCACTGGATCCCCGGTCAACCCGTTGCGTCCAATACCCTCAGTGCGCTGCACATCATGGTTCCCGAAGGGGAAAGATGGTTTTGCGAGGTATTTGCTGAGGCACTGCCTTATGTCAAGGACGAGAAGCTCGCTCGTGAGATGCGCGGCTTCATCGGGCAGGAAGCCATGCACGCGGAGGTTCATGACCGGGCCGTGGGCGAGTTCTTAGAGGCCCATGGCATCAGCACCGGCCCGTACTTGCGTCAGGCTGAATACTTGTTTCGCAAGGTGCTGGCGCCGAGGCAATCTCGGTCCGCACGGGTGCGCCACAGCGACCTGGTCCAGAGGCTATGGCTCATCGCCGCCATCGAGCACTACACAGCTGTGCTCGGGGACTTCGCCCTTAACGCCACCTGGACCGAGCACGGTGCGGACCCGACCATGACCGACGTCTTGAGATGGCATGGCGCGGAGGAAATGGAACACCGCAGTGTGGCCCACGATGTCGCGAACTACTTCAGCACAAGTTACTTTCAGCGAAGCCGCGCCATGGTGCTCGCGATGTTAGGGCTGGCCGTATTGGTCCTGCGCGGCGCGTTCCTCATCATGCGCGAGGATCCAACAGTTCACTACTCCCGTTCCCGGATATGGCTCCAGTACTTCAGGAGTGCACACCGCGGGCTCTTGCCCAAGCTCAGGTGGCTGGTTACCTCGACGCTCGGCTACTTCCGGCCCAGCTTCCATCCCGATGAGATCGGCTCCACTGCTCAAGCAGTCGCGTACTTGGCATCCTCGCCGGGTGCACGGAGCGCGGCGTTGTGAGCACGAGCACCACATCGAAACGATCGGCTAAGTCCTACTTCTTACCGCTGGACGCCGAGATCACTAAGGTGCCACCGACGCTGCGCGGCAAGTACTCCCGCGATCCACTGCTGGTCGTCGTTGGCGGGGTGGTCGAGGCATCCTTCAGCCTCTTCGCACGACTGACGCGGGTCACCAAGCCCATCGAGGTCAACCGGGTACAGACCCTGCGAGTCGCCCGCCGAGAGGTCGTCGCCCATGACGAGAACGTTGTCGCCCTGACCTTGACCGCTCCGGAAGGCGGTGAGCTCGAACCGTGGACGGCCGGGGCACATCTGGATCTCCTCCTGGATTCCGGCCGCATGCGGGAGTACTCCCTCTGCGGGGATCCTGCCGTGCGCGACAGCTATCGGATTGCCGTCCGCCGAGTGCCCGACGGTGGTGGGGGTTCGATCGAGGTGCACGACACCCTGCATGTCGGGGCACTCATCCGGGTAAAAGGGCCGAGAAACGGCTTACCGATGGCCGTGCCTGGCCACGGGTCGCCCGCACAGCGCCTTCGCTTCGTTGCCGGAGGTATCGGTATCACCCCGATTTTGCCGATGCTCATGACCGCTGAACGACTCGGCCTGGATTGGTCGATGGTCTATACCGGGCGCAGTCGAGACTCGATTCCATTCCTGGATGAGCTCCGGACCTTCGGCGAGAAGATCACCGTACGCACCGACGACGAACATGGATTGCCGTCAGCCACAGACCTTCTCGGGGACATCCCCGGCGCCACCGCGGTCTATTGCTGCGGCCCCACCCCCATGCTCGAGCTGCTCCGCACAGCACTGATCGACCGTCCCGACGTGGAACTGCACTATGAAAGGTTCTCGGCGCCGCCCGTCGTGGACGGCGCGCCCTTCACGGTCGTCCTGGCCCGCAGTGGCGAGCGGGTCAATGTATCGGCAGGGGAGAGTGCCTTGGCTGCGATCCTGCGGCACAATCCGCAAGCGCCGTACTCGTGCGCACAGGGCTTCTGCGGGACGTGTGAAGTGAGGGTCACCGGTGGTGCCGTTGAGCACCGCGACACCTTGCTCACCGGACCCGAACGCGACACGGGCAGCATGCTGCCCTGCGTATCGCGTTGTGCTGACCGCTCCGGAACTGGAGAGCTCGTCATCGACCTGTGATCGCCGAGCGCCCGCTCACGGAGAGGACAGCCCACCGCACCGCGTACCGTGTGCATGTGCGCAAGTCGAACACCGCCTCACGGTTCACCGGGAAGTTCTGGAAACTACTCGGGGCCACCACCGACAAGAACCAGAGCCAGTCGCTGGACCTCGTGGAAGCCTCGAAGAAGTACGACGAGAAGGCCAAAGACCTCACCGACGAACAGCTCACCAAGGCGGCCAAGAAGCTCGACCTTGCCGAGGGCATCGAGTCCAAGGACATCGGCCAGTTTCTCGCGATCGTGCGGGAGGCCGCCGAGCGGACCATCGAAGAGCGGCCATTCGACGTTCAGCTGCTGGGGGCGCTGCGGATGCTTGACGGCGATGTCATCGAGATGGCCACCGGCGAGGGTAAGACCCTTACCGGCGCGATCACCGCCGCGGGATACGCGTTGGGCGGGCGCAGCGTGCACGTCATCTCCGTCAATGACTATCTGGCCCGACGCGACGCCGAATGGATGGGGCCATTCCTGGAGCGGATGGGTTTGACGGTCGGCTGGATCACCGAGGAATCCACGGCCGAAGAGCGTCGCAAGGCGTACGCCAGCGATGTCACCTACGGTTCGGTCAACGAAATCGGTTTCGACGTGCTGCGCGACCAGTTGGCCATCGACGTGGACGCCCTGGTCTCACCGAGCCCCGATGTCGCGGTGGTCGACGAAGCCGACTCGGTGCTGGTCGACGAGGCATTGGTGCCGCTGGTGCTGGCCGGCACGAGCCATCGGGAAGCCCCGAGTTCCGAGGTCATCGAGGCGGTACGCGACCTGATCGCGGGCGAAGACTATGAAGCCGATAACGACCGCCGCAACATCTTCCTTACCGACGTCGGCGCCACGAAGCTTGAGAAGCAGCTGGGGAACATCGACCTGTATTCCGAGCATCACGTCGGGACCACCCTCACCGAAGTCAACGTGGCCCTGCACGCACACGTGCTCCTCGAACGCGATGTGCACTACATCGTGCGCGACGGGGCTGTGCATCTGATCAACTCCTCACGCGGTCGCATCGCGACGCTGCAACGCTGGCCCGATGGCCTGCAGGCGGCGGTCGAGGCCAAGGAGGGCATCGAAACCACCGACACCGGTGAGGTTCTCGACACCATCACCGTGCAGGCCCTCATCAACAGGTACCCACGTGTCTGCGGGATGACGGGTACTGCGCTGGCGGCCGGTGAGCAGCTACGGCAGTTCTACAAGCTTGGCGTCTCGCCGATCCCGCCGAACACCCCAAACATCCGCGAGGACCAGCCCGACCGCGTGTTCATCACCGAGGCGAGCAAGAACGACGCCATCGTCGCGCATATCGCCGAGATCCACGCCACCGGCCAGCCGGTACTGGTGGGCACTCACGATGTCGCCGAATCCGAGGCGCTGCACCACCGTTTGGTGCGCTCAGGTGTCCCCGCCGTCGTATTGAACGCCAAGAACGATGCCGAGGAAGCCCGCGTCATCGCCGAGGCCGGAGCGCGGGGCGCCGTCACGGTTTCCACACAGATGGCCGGGCGCGGTACCGATATCCGCCTGGGCGGCTCCGACGAATCCGACTACGACGCCGTCGTGGAGGTGGGCGGGTTGCACGTCGTCGGTACGGGGCGACATCGCACCGAGCGGCTCGACAACCAGCTGCGCGGACGTTCGGGACGCCAGGGCGACCCCGGGTCGTCGGTCTTCTTCTCCAGCTGGGAGGACGAGGTCGTTGTGGCGCACCTGGATTCGGCCAAACTACCCACCGAAACCGACGAGGACGGCGGGATCGTCAGCACCAAGGCAGGCGGTCTCATCGACCACGCCCAGCGCATCGCCGAGGGCGCGATGCTCGATCTGCACGCCAACACATGGCGGTACAACCAGCTGATCGCCCAGCAGCGCGCCATCATCTCCGACCGCCGCGAGACCCTGCTGCGCACCGACACCGCGCGCAAGGAGCTGCAGGAGCGCTCGGCGGAACGCTATGAGGAGCTGGCCGGGGAACTCTCCGACGAGCGGCTCGAACGTATTTCGCGGCAGATCATGCTGTACCACCTCGACCGCGGCTGGGCCGACAACCTGGCCTACCTGTCCGACGTGCGCGAGAGCATTCATCTGCGGGCGCTCGGACGGCAGAATCCCATCGACGAGTTCCACCGGTTGGCCGTCGACGCATTCGCGTCGCTGGCTGCCGACGCGGTGGAAGCAGCGCAGCAGACCTTCGAAACCGCGAATCTGGTTGACGAGGAACAGGGATTGGATCTCTCAAAGCTCGCGCGGCCGACCTCGACGTGGACGTACATGATCCACGACGATCCGCGCAAGAACGACAGCCTCTCGATCTTGAACCTGCCGGGCGTCTTCAGCTGACGACAGGCTCGTAATTTACGCGGGGTATCGCTCCGCGGATATGAGAGGCTGGCCGGATGGGTGCCGATGAGCCGCTAACGCGACGAGCGTCAGAAGGCAGGGAACCGTCAACCGGTGATGAGCCTGTCGGGCGCGACACGTCGGACCGAGACGACCGGATTCTGACGGTCCCGAACGTGCTCAGCGTCATTCGGCTGGCGTTCATCCCGCTGTTTCTCTATCTCGTGTTGGTGACCCACTCGGACGGTTGGGCCATCGCCATCCTGATGCTTAGTGGCTTCACCGACTGGGCCGATGGCAAGATCGCGCGACTGATGAACCAGTCGTCGCATCTCGGAACGCTGTTGGACCCCGCGGCCGACAGGCTGTATATGGTGACGACCCCGATCGCGTTCGCGATCCGCGACATCGTGCCGTGGTGGATCGTGCTGACGCTGCTGGCCCGCGACCTGATTCTCACGCTCGGGCTGCCCATCGTGCGCAGCCGCGGAATCGAGGCGCTCCCGGTCATCTACCTCGGCAAAGCCGCTACCTTCGCGTTGATGTCCGCCTTCCCGCTGATCCTCATCGGCGAATGGGATTCGTTGTGGGGCAGGGTGATCGGACCGTGCGGGTGGGCGTTCCTCATCTGGGGGCTGGGTATCTATCTGTGGACGTTCGTGCTGTACATCGCGCAGATCGTCATGATCGTCCGGCAACTGCCGAAGGTAAGCACCTGATGGCCGATGAGCCGCTTGCGCGAAGAGGATCAGGCGCGGCCGCGGACCCCATACACGGCAACGGACCACACCTCATGGGAGGTTTCGAGCCCGACGAGGGTTTGGGCCACCACACTGCTAACCGACCGAAACGCAATCCGGTGCCCTCCCTTCTGCGCACCCTGCTCTCCGATCACCTGGATGCCGGGTACACCGAAGCCGCCGCTGCCCGGGAACACGGAGCCAGACCACGCTCACGATGGGCCGAATGGGGTTGGCAGGCAATCGCTGCCATCGCCATCGCCGCGGTGTTCGCGGTCGCCGTAGCTCAAACCACTCGGATCGCACCCGGGGTCAAGCAGGAGAAGCAGGGGCTGCTGGCGAGCATCCGCAGCACGCAGCGCGATTCAGGAGAGCTGGAGTCCACGCGTGACGGACTGTCGGCCGAGGTGGCCGGCGCTAGGCGTAGCCAACTGGAAGGCAATGAGCAGGGTAAGGACCTGCTGAATCGATTGGACCAGTTGGGCCTTGCGGCGGCGACCACCGAGGTAAGTGGACCCGCACTCATTGTCACACTGGCCGACCCGGGCAGCACCGGCGACCTGTCGGACGTCTCCAAGGAGCGCATCCCGCGCAGCCAGCAGGTCATCCTGGACCGCGACATGCAGCTCGTGGTGAATTCGTTGTGGACCAGTGGCGCGGAGGCGGTTTCGGTCTCGGACATACGCATTGGCCCGAATGTGACGATGCGCCAGGCGGGGGGAGCGATCCTGGTGGACAACCAGCCCATCAGCTCGCCGTACCGGATCGTGGCCATCGGTCCGGCCAACACCATGAAGTCCTCCTTCGAGCGCAGTCCGGGCATCGCGCGGATGCGGTTGTTGCAGAAGTCCTACGGCATACGGCTCACGCTGGCGACCGAAGAGAACGTGCACATGGCTCCGGCAGTCAACCGGGACGTCAAGTACGCCAAAGAAATTCCGGCCGGTAGTCGATGATTCAGATGATTCTGAGCGGAACGTGATGTGGAGAGGAAGTAGACGATGATCGGCATAGTCGCGCTCGCGATCGGCGTGGTTCTGGGGCTGGTGTTTCACCCGAACGTGCCCGACGCCGTCGCCCCGTACTTGCCTATCGCGGTGGTGGCCGCGCTCGACGCGCTGTTCGGCGGCGCCCGCGCCTACCTGGACCAAATTTTCGATTCGAAGGTCTTCGTGGTGTCCTTCGTGTTCAACGTGCTGGTGGCGGCCCTGATCGTGTTCGTGGGCGACCAGCTTGGGGTCGGCACACAGCTGTCAACAGCCATCATTGTCGTTCTCGGCATTCGCATCTTCGGAAACGCTGCCGCCTTGCGGCGCAGGCTGTTTGGAGCGTGAGCCCGTGAACGATGCACAACCCGAACCGCACGACCTGGATAGGGCCGCGGACAGCGCCGCGCACCCCGGCAAGCATGAGATGCCCAAGACGCGGCGGCCACCCACTCGCTCCCAGATCACCTTCGGCGTGCTGGGAGTGGCGCTGTGCGCGCTGCTAGGCCTCGCGATCACCACCCAGGTACGCCAAACCGAATCGGGTGATGGCCTCGACGCCGCGCGCCCAGCCGACCTGCTGGTGCTGCTCGACTCGCTGCAACAGCGCGACGCCACCTTGAACAAGGAGATCGCGGACCTGCAACAGAGCCTTATCACCATGCGCGCCAGCGGAACCGGCAATCAGGCAGTCATCAACGACGCCAAGGCCCGCCTGTCCGCACTGTCGATCATGGTGGGGACGGTCGGTGCCACCGGCCCGGGAGTTGTCCTGACCATCAACGACCCCGGGCAGGGCCTCGGCCCCGAGGCGCTCCTGGACATCATCAACGAACTCCGGGCGGCCGGGGCCGAGGCCATCGAGATCAAGGCGAACGACCAATCCGTGCGCATCGGGGCCGATTCGTGGGTCACCGGGGCCCCCGGACAGCTCACCGTCGATAGGATGACGCTGAGCCCTCCGTATTCGCTTCTGGCGATAGGCGATCCGCCCACTCTGGCGGCCGCGATGAACATTCCCGGCGGCGCAGTCGATACCGTCTCGCGCGTGGGCGGAAGCGTTACCATCGACCAGCCGGCGCGTGTCGACATCACCACCTTGCGAGAACCGAAACCGCGCCAATACGCTCAGCCCGGCAAGTAGCCAGAGCACGACACTTAAACTATGCAGCCCACGCAGACACTCACCGAGAGCAAGGACCACTCACCGTGACCGAAATTCCCGCCGACCTGCATTACACCGAGGAGCACGAATGGGTGCGGCGCACGGGAGACACCACCGTGCGCATCGGAATCACCGACTACGCGCAGTCACAGCTCGGTGATGTGGTGTTTGTCCAGCTGCCGGACGCCGGTTCCGATTTCACCGCGGGCTCGACATTCGGTGAGGTGGAATCCACCAAGTCGGTATCAGACCTGTTCGCGCCCATTACAGCGAAAGTCGTTGCCGCGAATGGCGAATTGGATTCCAACCCACAGCTGGTAAATTCCGATCCCTATGGTGAGGGCTGGTTGGTGGACCTCGAAGTCGCCAGCGCGGCAGATCTCGACGCCGCTCTTAACGACCTCTTAGACGCATCGGGATATGGTGACGCCACCGATTAGGAGGGCACCTGTCCTCCATGCAGTCCGATGACCGCGATTTCGGGTTGACCGCTGCCGGATACGGCAGAGGTGGCCCGTTACGGGCAGTCAGACGGTACGGTCGGAAATGAGCGGCATGAGGGTCGCGGCGAGCATCAGGCTCAGCGAGATCCGCACTGACAATCGAATCCTCCAGGGGCGAGGAAGAAGGAGCGATGGTGACCGATAACGACAAGGACGACACGTCAGGCGAGGTCACCGCGGAGACGACCTCAGTGTTCCGCGCCGATTTCGCCACCGAGCTGGAGGCGCCCGCGCAGGCCGGTAACGATGTGTCGGGTGTCGAGGGATTGCCCGCCGGGTCGGCGCTGTTGGTCGTCAAACGCGGACCCAACGCCGGATCGCGCTTTCTACTTGATCAGGCAACCACGTCGGCCGGACGGCACCCTGATAGCGACATTTTCCTCGATGACGTCACGGTAAGCCGTCGTCACGCCGAATTCCGGCTTGACAGTGACGAATTCCAGGTTGTCGATGTGGGCAGCCTCAACGGCACCTACGTCAACCGCGAGCCCGTGGATTCGGCGGTTCTCGCCAACGGCGACGAAGTACAGATCGGGAAGTTCCGTCTGGTCTTCCTCACCGGACCGAAGTCAGCCGGCGACGAGGCGGCTGCGGGGGGCCAGTGATGAGCGCCCGCGCGAAGAACCAAGGGCTGTGATGAGCGCCCGCGCGAAGAACATCGACCGGTGACAGCTCCCGACCGGCCGACTCTCACCGGAATGTCGATCGGGTCGGTACTCGACCTATTGCGTCCGGAGTTTCCGGACGTCACGATCTCGAAGATTCGATTCCTCGAATCGGAGGGACTGGTTACCCCGTCGCGCAGCGCGTCGGGGTATCGCCGGTTTTCGGCCTATGACGCCGAGCGACTCCGGTTCATCCTGACCGCGCAGCGAGATCACTACCTGCCGTTGAAGGTGATCAAGGAACAACTCGACGCGCAGCCGGACGGAGCGCTGCCCGACTTGGCGGGATTCACCGGCGGCCCTCGTCTTTTTGCCATCACTGATAGTGACAGCGCCAACAGTGTTGCCCATCAAGGAATTCCGTCCACGCGCCCCACGCGGCTAAGCCGCGAAGACCTGCTGTCACGGTCCGGCGCCGACGAAGTGCTGCTGACCTCGCTCATCAAGGCGGGGATCATCACCGCCGGCCCGGGCGGTTTCTTCGACGAATACACCGTCCTGATCGTCCAATGCGCCGCCGAGCTGGCCGACTACGGCGTCGAGCCGCGGCATCTGCGCACCTTCCGGTCGGCCGTCGACCGCGAGACCGATTTGATCGCCCAAATTGTCGGCCCAACCGTCAAAGCCAATAAGGCGGGAGCCCGCGACCGCGCCGATGACCTGATCCGGGAGGTGGCAGCGCTGTCGATCGCGCTCCACGGCGCCATGATCAAGTCCGCGGTGCGCGGCGTCCTCGATCGCTGAGGACTAGACTCGCGGTACGACAGAAGTACTGGTGTTGGAGGCACGATGAGTGAAGTTCGAGTCGTGGGAATCCGCGTGGAACAGCCCCAGAACCAGCCGGTGCTGTTGTTGCGCGAGTCCGATGGTGATCGCTACCTGCCCATTTGGATCGGCCAGTCAGAGGCCGCAGCCATTGCCCTGGAGCAGCAGGGAGTCGAGCCTTCGCGACCTCTCACTCATGATCTGATTCGAGATCTCATTGGTGCCCTTGGGCATTCGCTCAAAGAAGTAAGAATCGTGGATCTGCAGGAGGGCACCTTCTACGCGGACCTCGTCTTTGACAGCGATATCCGGGTGTCGGCGCGACCGTCGGATTCGGTGGCGATCGCCCTGCGTGTTGGGGTACCGATCTACGTCGAGGAGGCCGTGCTCGCCGAAGCGGGTTTGATCATTCCCGACGAGAACGACGAAGACTCGGGCGGAGCGCTGCGCGAAGACGAGGTGGAGAAGTTCAAGGAGTTCCTGGACAGCGTGTCGCCCGATGACTTCAAGGCCACCGAAGGCCCGTAGTCGGGCCAAAAGTAACGAGAAAGTCTCAACCTGACCTTGACAGTCACACCCCGGGCGCGTCGCGTTGACCGAGATTTTGCGGAGGTCATAATTTGACTCAGCGGCCGGCACGGGGCAACGCAAGGAGCGTATGCTCGGAGAATTCGTGCTTGGACGAACGCACTACGGCGAACTCGGATCCAGACGGGATCCGCGGGACGAATGGCCGAAGAAGCGATCGCGAGAGGGAGCAGAAGTGGTTGAAGAGCCGCAGCAGGGGCAGCTAGAGATGTCTTTGGGCAACGGCGTGGCTGAGTCCGCTGAGTCTTCTGCTTCCATGGGGCCCGTACAGCCTGGCCTCTTCCCGGATGACTCGGTGCCCGACCAGCTCGTCGGCTACCGCGGCCCCAGCGCGTGCCAGGTCGCCGGCATCACCTATCGCCAGCTGGACTACTGGGCGCGCACCTCACTCGTGGTTCCCTCGATTCGCGGTGCCGCCGGATCGGGCAGCCAGCGCCTCTACTCGTTCAAGGACATCCTGGTCCTCAAGATCGTTAAGCGACTGCTGGACACCGGAATCTCGCTGCAGAACATTCGGGTCGCCGTCGAGCACCTGCGCCTACGCGGCGTCGAGGATCTGGCGAACATCACGCTGTTCTCCGATGGCACCACCGTCTATGAATGCACCTCCGCCGAAGAGGTTGTCGATCTGCTGCAGGGTGGACAGGGCGTGTTCGGCATCGCGGTGAGCGGCGCCATGCGGGAGCTGACCGGTGCCATCGCCGAGTTCCCGGGGGAGCGCGCCGACGGCGGCGAGTCCGTCGCGGCGCCGGAGGACGAGCTGGCATCACGTCGCAAGGATCGCGCCCGCAAGATCGGCTGATCCGGCTCTACGCACTCACTGGTCTGGACCAGACGCTTGATTCACGTAAACTGGTCGCGCATCGCCCGTGGGCGGGAGAGTGCCATGATCGCCAGTCATGGCCGCCGAAGGAGCAACACCTCTCCGCCAATCTCTCAGGCCCCCGAACCGCTCTCGGCCCCGATGCCTCTGGAAAGCGGTGAGCTGGTCCCACGACCAGGCCACCCGCCGACGGGGAAAGGCTGTGACCTGGGCTGAAACCCGGCCAGCAGCTGAATCTCTCAGGCGCCCGTGACGGGTTGATGACAGAGGGAGGGGAGATGCTGTCGCGCGCCTGCCGCGCGACTCGGCCCTCCGGGAGTGTCATGTCCTTCGCCGATCGCCATATCGGTCCCACCGCCGCCGATATCGACACCATGCTCGCCACTATCGGAGTGGCAAGCCTCGACAAACTCGCCGAGAGGGCGGTTCCGGCCAGCATCCTCGATGCACTGCACGGTGGCTCCGACGGACCCAGGGCCACCGGACTCGACGCCCTTCCGGCAGCCGCCTCCGAGCACGAAGCTCTGGACGCACTACGAAAGCTGGCGAGCCACAACACAATCGCGGTGTCCATGATCGGGCAGGGCTACTTCGAGACGCTGACGCCGCCCGTGCTGCGCCGGCACATCCTGGAGAACCCGGCCTGGTACACCGCCTACACGCCGTACCAGCCCGAAATCAGCCAGGGCCGTCTGGAGGCGCTGCTGAACTTCCAGACCATGGTCGCCGAACTCACCGGCCTGGACATTGCGAACGCCTCCATGCTGGACGAAGGCACCGCCGCCGCCGAGGCGATGACGCTCATGCACCGCGCCGGGAAGTCCCCGTCCAATCGGTTGGTCATCGACGCCGATCTGTACGCGCAGACTGCCGCCGTCATCACCACGCGTGCCGAACCGCTCGGCATTGAGGTGGTGACCGCCGATCTGAGCCAGGGGCTGCCGGACGGCGAATTCTTCGGGGTGATCGTGCAGCTGCCCGGCGCATCCGGGGTGGTGCGCGACTGGACCCAGCTCATCGCCGCGGCCCATGGACGCGGCGCGCTGGTGTCGGTGGGCGCCGATCTGCTGGCCTTGACGCTTATCGCACCGCCCGGAGACATCGGCGCAGACGTCGCCTTCGGCACCACCCAGCGTTTCGGTGTGCCCATGGGATTCGGCGGACCGCACGCCGGATATCTCGCCGTGCACACCGCCCACGCCCGGCAACTGCCGGGACGTCTGGTCGGAGTGTCGGTCGATGCAGACGGGTCGCCCGCATATCGGCTCTCACTGCAGACCCGCGAACAGCACATCCGTCGTGACAAGGCCACCAGCAATATCTGTACCGCCCAGGTGCTGCTCGCGATCATGGCCGCCATGTACGCGAGCTACCACGGCCCGGAAGGTTTGCGCACCATCGCCACTCGGGTGCACCGCAACGCGCAGCTACTGGCCTCCAGATTGACCCGCGGCGGCCACACCGTGGTGCATGAGCAATTCTTCGACACCGTCTTGGTACACGTCCCGGGCAAGGCCGCCGAGATCCAGGCCGCCGCCAAGGCTGAGGGCGTCAACATCTGGAGCCCCGACGATGACCACGTGTCCATCGCCTGCGACGAGGCGACGACGCTGACGCACCTGGTGTCGGTGCTGCGGGCGTTCGGCGCCGATATGTTCGAGGAAACCCTGGAAGCCCCGCACACCTCCGATATCTCCACCCGCGACACGGAGTACCTGACACATCCGGCATTCAATCGCTACCACAGCGAGACCGAGATGATGCGGTACCTGCGCGCCCTGTCCGACAAAGATATTGCGTTGGACCGCAGCATGATTCCGCTCGGATCCTGCACCATGAAGCTCAATGCCGTCGCCGAGATGGAGCCCATTACCTGGCCGCAGTTCGCCGCACAGCACCCCTTCGCCCCGGCGAGCGACTCGCGCGGCCTGCGCACCGTGATCGCCGATCTTGAAGGCTGGCTCGCCGATATCACCGGGTACGACAAGGTGAGTCTGCAGCCCAACGCGGGGTCACAGGGCGAGTATGCGGGGCTGCTGGCCATCCGGCAGTACCACATCGACCGCGGCGAGAGCGATCGCGTGGTGTGCCTAATCCCGTCGAGCGCGCACGGCACCAACGCCGCCTCCGCAGCGCTGGCCGGGATGCGCGTCGTGGTGGTGGCGTGTCGCGAGAACGGCGATGTCGACCTGGATGACCTGCGCGCCAAGATCGCGGACAATGCCAGCACCCTGGCCGCGATCATGATCACGTACCCGTCCACCCACGGTGTCTACGAGCACGACATCGCCGACATCTGCGCGGCCGTGCATGACGCCGGGGGACAGGTGTACGTCGACGGCGCGAATCTGAATGCCCTCGTGGGACTCGCCCGTCCCGGACAATTCGGCGGTGACGTCAGCCATCTGAATCTGCACAAGACGTTCTGCATCCCGCACGGCGGCGGTGGGCCGGGTGTCGGACCGGTCGCGGTGCGTAACCACCTCGCGCAGTACCTGCCCGGACACCCGTACGCCAGCGAATTGCCCGGTGGCGCCGCCGTCTCCTCGGCTCCCTATGGTTCGGCGTCGATCCTGCCGATCACCTGGGCCTACATCCGCATGATGGGACCCGACGGCCTACGCGCGGCATCGTTGACCGCCATCGCCTCGGCCAACTACCTGGCCCGGCGCCTCGACGAGTACTACCCGGTGCTCTATACCGGCGACAACGGCATGGTGGCCCACGAGTGCATTCTGGATCTACGTGAGATCACCAAGAACACCGGAGTGACCGTCGACGACGTGGCAAAACGCCTGGCCGACTATGGATTCCACGCGCCGACCATGAGCTTCCCGGTGGCCGGCACCCTCATGGTGGAGCCCACCGAAAGCGAGAGCCTGGCCGAGGTCGACGCGTTCTGCGCGGCGATGATTGCCATCAAGGGCGAGATCGACAAGGTCGGCTCCGGGGTGTGGCCCGTGGAGGACAACCCGCTGCGCGGCGCCCCGCACACCGCCGAGTCCCTCACCGCCGACGAATGGGATCACCCATACAGCCGGACCGAGGCCGCCTACCCGCTCGGTAAGGGCTTCCGCCCCAAGGTGTGGCCGCCGGTGCGCCGCATCGACGGTGCCTACGGCGACCGAAACCTGGTGTGCTCCTGCCCGCCGATCGAGGCCTTCGCGGAGTAGAAACTCCCTCACGAGCAGACACGTATTGCACGGCCCACCGGGTTTTATGTGCAATACGTGTCTGCTCGCGAAAAAAGCTAGGACACGAATCGGGCGATGGCGGCGGCCAGCTCCGGGGTGTTCGATGCCGGCAAGTTCTGGTAGACGCCCCCGGTCTGCTGAGTGAGCGACTGCCACGTCTGCTGATCCGAATCGCCACCGAAGTCGATCACGTTGATGCGCACCGGCTTCGCCGGATCCTTGAGGCGGTTGATGGTGTCGATGAGGCCCGGTCCGTCCAGAGACTGATCGGTGTGCGAGCGCCCGGCCACCACCAACACCGAGTTGACCTGATTCGGGCGGAAGCCACCGACCGCGTCCTGATAAAGCGCGCGCAGGGTCGTGTAGGCCACCGCACCGTTGCCGGTCGGCTGCAGCGCGGTCAGCGCATCGGCAACGCTCTGCGACCGGGGCACGCCTTCCACGTCATCGCCGGCGCCGCCGAGCCGCACCACGGTGTTGCCCTCCTTGCCGTCGTAAATCCACAGGCCGACACCCGAACTCTGGGGGATGGCGCGCACCCGGCTGGCCAACGCCCCGGTGATATCCGCGAGCTTGACGTCGGGGGCAGGCGAGGAAGCAAGCATGATCGTGGTCGTTCCGGGCGTGGCCGAGGTGCCGTCCGCCAGCGCGACGCGCACCTTGTCGTCGACGCTCAGCGGCTTCTCGATCTTGGCGAAGCTCACCACGTCGCTGCTGGGCAGGTCCGCGCCCTCGGCACGGAATCCAGCCGCGGCCAGATCCTTGAGCTGGTCCTTCTCGCCGAGATAACGCGCGAATTGGCTTGCCGCGGTGTGCTGTTCTTCGGACAGCCACGCACCGTCCAGCTGCACGGTGGGGTAGTCGGCCATAGGTGTCGAGCCTGCCGGCTGCCACGCGGCGACGACCTTCTTGGCGTCGGCGTTACTGCGGGTCCGGGCGTAGAGCTGCTGTTCTGTGGTGACCACCGAATGCACGGCAGCGCCGGGTTGCTCGCCGCCGTCCAGCAGCGCTCCCATGGCATCAGCGAGGCTGTTCGCGGGCAGCTTGGGAGCGGTCGCGGCCAACGCCGCGGCGGCACCCGACCCGAGCTCGGGCGACTCATCCTGGCGGACGCTTGCCGCGGCTACCGCCTCCGCGGCTAGCTGCGGTGCATCGGCGTTGCCGCTCGACGGCAGCGCTAGTCGTAGCGAGCCCCATCCGGGAAGCCCAAAGCCGTCCAGTGAGTTCGGAACGCTTTGCAGTGCAGGAAGATCCGCCCACGTCTTATCGTTGGGGATCGCCTGGCGCAGTTTCGGCGTCATCGCAATCACCACCGGTGAACTGACCAACGACCGGCTGTCGCTCACGATATTGGTCTTCGATGCCGCTTTCAGGCGCGCCGACGAGATCGAGCTCCCCGGGATCCACACTGCGGGCTGCGCACCGAGCTCGGCGGGCCACTGGCCCGTCAGCCCCTTGATCACGTTGGCGGCGTCCGCGGGACGCACCGACACCGTGAAGCAGTAGTCGCCGATCACCTCGTGCTTCTTGTTGAATCGCTCGGAAAGTTCGCCGATCCGGTCCGCGATCGACGGGTCGGCAACCACGGCGATGGTGTTGTTCCCGTGCACGCAGGTCGCGGCGGCTTCGGCTTGGTTGTCGGTGGTCCGCCTGTCGAAGTACCACCACAGTCCAATGGACACGGCCACCACGAGCACCGCCGCGATCGCGCCGATCAACCCCTTGCTGACACCCCAGTTACTGCCACCACTGCGATGGGAACGCTGCCAGCTGCCCGTATCAAGGCCTGAACCGCCAGATCCGGTGCCGTCGAACTCCGGCCCGGCACTCGACCCGTACTCCGGTTCGTGCTCGGGTTCCCAATCGTCGTTCTCGTCCCGACCGTCCGGGCTACCCGACCCAGATGCGCTGTGCCTGCCCATGTGTCGTCGCGACCCTTCTCATCCTGTGCTGCGTACCTGTCTACGGCTATCTACGAGCCCCGCTGCGCGTGCGCCCGAGTCTACTGTCCCAGACCGCCGATACCCCTGCGCGCGCAACCAAACCGCGTCCAAACCGACACGCCGCCGTACCCGGCAGCACGAAGTCGACGCACGTAAAGACCGCCGTCCGGCTATGTGGCCGCCGCGGCTTTGTACTCACGACGGCGCCGGTGCAGGATCGGCTCGGTGTACCCGTTCGGCTGGTCGGCGCCCTCCAGGATGAGCTCCTTGGCGGCCTGGAACGCGATGTTGCTGTCGAAGTCCAGAGCCATCGGACGATAGTCCTTGTCGCCGGCGTTCTGCCGGTCCACAACCGGAGCCATCCGCTTCAGACCCTCAACCACCTCGTCCTCGGTGATCACATCGTGGCGCAGCCAGTTGGCCAGCAGCTGGCTGGAGATGCGCAGGGTGGCGCGGTCTTCCATGAGGCCCACATCGTGAATGTCCGGGACCTTGGAGCAACCGACGCCATGATCGATCCAGCGCACCACGTAGCCCAGGATTGACTGGCAGTTGTTGTCGATCTCCTCGCGGATGTCCTCGGCGGTCCAGTCCTGGCGCGACTCGGCCAGAGGAATGGTGAGCAAATCGTCCAGCTCAGCGCGGTGCTTACCCGCCAGCTCCTGGTCGATCGCCTTGACGTCAACCTCGTGGTAATGCAGCGCGTGCAGGGTCGCGGCAGTGGGGGATGGCACCCAGGCGGTGGTGGCGCCCGCGCGGGGCTGCGCGATCTTCTGCGCGACCATATCGGCCATCAGGTCCGGCATGGCCCACATGCCCTTGCCGATCTGCGCCTTGCCCGCCAGGCCGGCGCCCAGCCCGATGTCGACGTTGTGATCCTCGTAGGCCAGGATCCACGGCTGCTTCTTCATGGCGGCCTTGCGACACATCGGCCCGGCCTCCATCGAGGTATGGATCTCGTCGCCGGTGCGGTCCAGGAAGCCGGTGTTGATAAACACCACGCGATCGGCGGCGGCCTTGATGGCGGCCTTGAGGTTGACGGTGGTGCGGCGCTCCTCGTCCATGATGCCGACCTTGAGAGTGGCGTGCGGAAGTCCGAGCACCTCTTCGACACGGCCAAAGAGTTCGGCGGTGAAGGCCACCTCCTCGGGCCCGTGCATCTTGGGCTTCACGATGTAGATGGACCCGGTGCGGCTGTTCTTCAGCGCGCCGTTCTTTTTGCCGGACCGCAGCCCGTGGATGGCGATGAGGCTGGTGAACAGCGCGTCCTGGATGCCCTCCGGGATCTCGTTTCCTTCGGAATCCACGATGGCGTCATTGGTCATCAGGTGACCGACGTTGCGGACGAACAACAGGCTGCGGCCCGGCAGGGTCAGCTGACCCTTGCCGTCCGGGGCGGTGAACACGCGGTCTTCGTTCAGCACGCGGGTGAAGGTCTTGCCACCCTTGGCCACCTCTTCGGAAAGGTCACCCTTGTTGAGCCCCAGCCAGTTACGGTATCCGAGCACCTTGTCCTCGGCGTCCACGGCGGCCACCGAGTCCTCGAAGTCCATGATCGTGGTGATCGCCGACTCGAGCACGACATCCTTGATACCGGCCTTGTCGGTGGACCCGACGGGGGAGTCGGGGTCGATGAGGACCTCAAGGTGCAGGCCATGGTTGACCAGGAGCACCGACCATTGCGGCTTACCGAGCTTGCCGGTGTACCCGACGAACTGCTCGGGTTCTGCCAATCCCGAGGACAAGTCGTCGCCGAATTCGATGAGCAGTTGGGCGTCATCGATCTTCAGGCCGACCGCGTCCTTCCACGATCCGGCCGCCAGCGGCACTGCGCCGTCGAGCACCTCGCGGGCGTAGGCAACAACCTTGTCGCCGCGGATCCTGTTGTAGGACGAGCCCTTTTCGGCGCCATCGGTTTCCGGGATCACATCGGTGCCGTACAGCGCGTCATACAGCGAACCCCAGCGCGCGTTGGCGGCGTTGAGGGCGAAGCGCGCATTCAGAATCGGAACAACCAGCTGCGGTCCGGCCGTCGTGGTGATCTCGTCGTCCACGCCCGCGGTGGTGATCGCAAAATCCTCGGGCTCGGGCACCAGGTACCCGATCTCGGTGAGGAACTCCCGATACGCGGCATGATCCAGTGGCTCCAGCGCACGCTGGCGGTGCCAGCGATCGATCTGTGTTTGCAGGTCGTCGCGGCGGTCCAGGAGCTCGCGGTTCCGCGGAGCCAAATCGGTGACTACCTTGTCGACCCCGGTCCAGAAGGTGTCGGCATCCACACCGGTGCCCGGCAGTGCCTCATTGGTGATGAAGTCGTACAGCGCCCGCGCCACTCGCAGGTTGCCCACATCGACGCGATCACTCATCGCAACTCCTCTGTGTTGTCGGGGGTCTGGGACCGGACGCTCGTGCGAATCGGTAAACATTGATCCTACTCATTGGTAGCGATCACCTCGAAACCGATCTATATGCGGTGTGTTCCATCACGCACGGTGCCGACGAGGTCTTCTACCAGGTCTTCGAGTGTGACAAGGCCCACTATGCTCCCGTCCGTGGTCGACATGAGGGCCAGATGGCTGTTGCTACGGCGAAGTGTCGACAGAGCCTCTGGCAACGGAACAGAACCATGCAAGCGGGGCAGTGGCCGAATGAACTCTTGGTCGACGATCGCCTCCGGGTCGTCACCCAACGTCAAGACGTCCTTTATGTGCAGATAACCCAGGTAATCCCCGCGCGGCCCCATGACGGGGAATCTCGAATACCCGGTTTCGATCACCGCGCGCTCCACGGCGGCCACCGAAGGCCCCGGCGCCGACCCCGATACGGCGATCGATCGAATCTGGTTAGCGGGCACCACAACATCGGCGACCACGCGATGCTGGATCTGCAGCGCACGACGGAGCCTGGTGTGTTCTTCCTCATCCAGAAGCCCCTCGGACAGCGACTCCGCGATCATCTCCGAGAGCTCCACCGTGGACACCGTGATTTCGAGCTCGTCCTTCACCGGCACCTTGAATAGTCGCAGCACGGCGTTGGCGCACCAGTTGTAGAGGCCGATCAGCGGCCGCGCCAGCCGGATGTACACCAGGTACGGCGGAATCAGCAGCATGGCCGCCGACTCCGGTCCGGCGATGGCGATATTCTTGGGCACCATTTCACCGAGCAGCACGTGCAGCAGCACCACTATCGACAGCGAAACCACGAACGCGACGGTGTGGGTCACCGCGGCGGGTGCGCCCATCAGGTCGAAGGGCCGCTCAAGCAGATGCGCGACGGCGGGTTCACCGATGCGGCCCAACAGGATTGAACAGATCGTGATGCCGAGCTGGGCGCCGGCAAGCATGAGCGACAGTTTCTGGCCGGCCATCATCACCGTCACCGCGCGTTTCTTGCCCGCCTCCGCCAGCGCCTCCAGGCGGTCTCTACGAGCGGAGATCAGCGCGAATTCGGCACCGACAAAGAACGCGTTCGCCAAAAGCAATGCGGCCGTAAGGAGTACGCCGAGTATGTCACCGCCCATGGTGGTCATTCCTCCCGACCGTCGGCTGGGTGGTCTTCGGACAGCGCGGTGAGCTCGATCTGGTCGATCCGGCGCCCGTCCATACTCGCCACCCGCGCACGCCAGCTCGGCAATTCGGCCAGCGGATGGTCGGGCACCACCGCCGACAGCTCGACGGTCTCACCCACCGTCGGAATGTGGCCTAGCTCCTGCAGGACCAGACCGCCGATCGTCTCGTACTCACCCTCGGGAGCCCGGTACCCGGTCGCCGCAGCGACCTCGTCGATGCGCAGCAGCCCCGAGACCACCCAGCCTCTGCCGGAGGAGACGACGTCAGGGGTCGCGTCGTCATGCTCATCCCGGACGTCGCCGACGATCTCCTCGATCATGTCCTCGACCGTGACCAGGCCGGCGGTGCCGCCGTACTCATCGACCACGAGCGCGGTTTGCATACCGTTCGCCCTGACTTGCTCCATGACCGCGTCGCCGTCGAGGGTCGAGGGCACCACCGCAACCGGCCGGGCCAGACTGGCCAATGTGGTCGTGGCGCGCTGATCCGGTGGCACCTCGAAGATCTGCTTGACGTGGACGATGCCGATCGTCGCGTCCAGGTCGCCTTCGGTGATCGGGAACCGGGAGAAGCCGGTGTCGACAGCGATAGCGACCAGATCCGCGACCGTATCGGTGGCCTCCAGCGATTCGATCTCGGTGCGCGGAGTCATCAGCTCCTCGGCGGTGCGGCTCCCGAACCGCAACGACCGATCGACCAGCACCGCGGTGGTTTCGTCCAGCGCACCGCTGCGTGCCGAGGTCCGCACCAGGGACCCCAGCTCCTGCGGTGAACGCGCCGAGCGCAGCTCTTCCGCGGGTTCGATACCCATTCGGCGCAGCACCCAATTGGCAACACCGTTGAGCGCACGGATCGCGAAGCTGAACACGGCCGAGAACAGCACCATGGGCCCTGAGGTGACGCGCGAGGTCGAGATGGGGCGCGCCAGCGCGAAGTTCTTCGGTACCAGCTCACCGAAGATCATCGATACCGAGGTGGCGATGAGCAGGGCCAGCGCCAGCGATATCGCTCCGCTCACCGCGACCCCCGCGTAGCCGATCAACTGTGTGAGCAGGCGCGCGATCACCGGTTCGGCCAGGTAACCGGTGACGAGTGTGGTGATGGTGATGCCGAGCTGCGCACCCGAGAGCTGGAACGACAGGGTGCTGTGCGCCCGCTTGACCATCCGGTCCCGGCCGTCGCCGGTCTTGGCGCGCGCCTCAATGGAGCTGCGCTCCAAGGCGGTCAGGGAGAACTCGGCCGCCACGAAGAGTGCGGTTCCTGCGGTCAGCGCGATGAACGCAAACAGACTCAGCCCGGTGAGTAAGACCGTCACCGCTGGCTGGCCCCCTTAGGCTTGCGTGGTCACGCTTGATTGATCAAACACGGTGACCATCGTGATGCTCATGGTAACCGTGCAGGTTGCCGGCAGGTCACCAACCTTCGGGAAGCGGGCGCCCCTCGGCGAATCCGGCGGCCGACTGGACGCCCAGCACCACCCGCTCATGCAGCTCGGTCAGGGTACGTGCACCCACATACGTGCAGGTACTGCGCACACCCGAGATGATGTGGTCGATGAGGTCCTCGACGCCCGGACGTTGCGGGTCCAATTCGATCCGGGAGGTCGAAATACCCTCCTCGAACAGGCTCTTACGGGCCCGATCGAAGGCGCTGTCGCCGGAGGTGCGGGCCGCCACCGCCCGTTTGGACGCCATACCGAAGCTGTCCTTGTAGCGACGACCGCTGGCCGAGAGCTGTAGGTCGCCGGGGGATTCGTGGGTGCCGGCGAACCAGGAACCGATCATCACGTTGGCGGCTCCCGCCGCGAGCGCCAGGGCAACATCCCGCGGACGCCGAACGCCACCGTCGGCCCACACGTGGGCACCAAATTCCCTTGCTGTGGCGGCACATTCGATGACCGCCGAGAGTTGCGGGCGTCCCACGCCGGTCATCATCCGGGTAGTGCACATGGCACCGGGGCCCACGCCTACCTTCACGATGCTCGCACCGGCCTCGATCAGATCCCGCGTGCCCTGTGCCGACACCACATTGCCCGCGGCGATCGGCACACCTAGTGACAGCTCCGCCACCAAGGCGAGCGCCTCCAGCATCTTCTGCTGGTGCCCATGTGCGGTGTCGATGACCAGCAGATCCACGCCGGCCTGTACCAACGCGGTTGCCTTCGCCTGGACATCGCCGTTGATGCCGACCGCTCCGGCGATACGCAAGCGCCCAGCCGCGTCGACTGCCGGGGTGTACAAACCGGCCCGGATAGCGCCGGTACGGGTGAGGATCCCCGCCATCGTTCCGTTGGGACGCGTCAGCACCGCCACCGGCACGTGCGCCTCACCCAATCGGTCGAAGACCGCCCGCGGGTCGGTTCCCTCGGGCGCGGTGACGAAATCGGTAGCCGCGATGTCATGAACACGGGTGAACCGATCAATCCCCGTGCAAGCCTGCTCGGTGACCAGCCCCAGTGGCCTGCCGTTCTCGATGATCACGGCGGCCCCGTGCGACCGCTTATGGATCAGCGCCATCGCCTCACCGGCGGAGTCATCGGGCGAGAGCGTCACCGGGGTGTCGTAGACCAGATCGCGACTCTTCACGAACTCGACGGTCTGCGCGACCGCCTGCACCGGAAGATCCTGTGGCAGCACGGTGATTCCGCCGCGGCGGGCGACCGTCTCAGCCATCCGTCGCCCGGCCACCGCCGTCATGTTGGCCACCACGATCGGGATCGTGGTGCCGGTGCCGTCGGCGGTGGTTAGGTCGACGTCGAACCGCGACAAGACATCCGAGTGATTCGGAACCACAAAGACGTCGTCATAGGTCAGGTCGTACGGTGGTCGCTGTCCATCCAGAAACTTCATAACGTCACGCCCTAGGCCTCTTACTCTGGCCCTTAGGCCTCTACCTCGCTGCGGTCGCCGCTCCACAGCGTGTGGAACTTGCCGGGGGAGTCGACGCGCTCGTAGGTATGCGCGCCGAAGAAGTCACGCTGGGCCTGGGTGAGCGCGGCGGGGAGCCGATCGGTGCGCAGACCGTCGTAGTACGACAGCGACGAGGCGAAGCCGGGGACGGGGATGCCCAGCTGCGTTGCCGTCACCACCACGCGTCGCCAGCTGTCGATTCCGTTCTCGACCGCGGTCCGGAAGTACGGCGCGGCGATCAGAGTTGCCAGATCCGGCTGCTCGGCGAATGCGTCCTTGACCCGGTTCAGGAACTGCGCACGGATGATGCAACCACCCCGCCAAATCGTGGCCAGGTCACCGGGCTTCACGTTCCAGCCATACTCGGCGCTGCCCGCGGCGATCTGATTGAACCCCTGCGCATAGGCGACGATCTTCGATGCATACAGCGCTTGACGCACATCCTCCACGAATTGCTTTGCATCGCTTGGCCTCTCGCCGAGCTTTCCGGCGGTGAATCCGGCCGCCGCTGCACGCTGCGGACGCGATCCGGACAACGCACGCGCGAACACGGCCTCCGCAATGCCCGTCACCGGCACCCCGAGATCCAGGGCCGACTTCACGGTCCAGCGACCTGTGCCTTTTTGCTCGGCGGCATCGACGATGACGTCGACCAAGGGCTGTCCAGTCTTGCCGTCCGTATGCGCCAGCACATCCGCGGTGATCTCGATGAGGTAGCTCTCCAGCTCGCCGCCGTTCCACTCGGTGAAGACCTCGGCGATATCGGGCGCCGACATGCCCAGCGCGTCGCGGAGCAATTGGTAAGCCTCGCCGATCAGCTGCATATCCGAGTATTCGATGCCGTTGTGCACCATCTTCACGAAGTGCCCCGATCCGTCGGGGCCGATGTGCGTACAGCAGGGTGTGCCATCGACCTGCGCCGCAATAGATTCCAGTAGGGGACCAAGCGCCTTGTAGGACTCGACGGGCCCGCCCGGCATGATCGCAGGACCGTTCAGCGCACCCTCTTCACCACCCGAGATTCCGGCGCCAACGAAAAGCAGATCGCGAGCGGCCAGCGCGGCCTCTCGACGGATGGTGTCGGTGTACAGCGCGTTACCGCCGTCGATGATGATGTCGCCGGGTTCCATCGCCGCCGCCAGCTCTTCGATGACGGCGTCGGTCGGGTCACCGGCCTTGACCATGATCAGGACCCGACGCGGGCGTTCGAGGGCCGCAACGAACTCCTCGACCGTCTCGCTGCGGATGAAGTTTCCGTCGGACCCATGGTCGGCCAACAGCGCATCGGTCTTCGCGACCGACCGGTTGTGCAGGGCGACGGTGTATCCGTGCCGCGCAAAGTTCCGCGCGATGTTCGAGCCCATGACGGCCAGACCCGTCACGCCGATCTGTGCCTTACCTTCTGCAGCCGTCACCAGCACATCCTTTCGTTGACGTGTTGTGCTCCAAGCCCTTCACGCTTCGCGCAAGCGGCTCATCTGAACCGATGCTCTTCGCGCAAGCGGCTCATAGCCAGATTCTCGCGCAGGCTCATTCAACCCGCGAGCGCGGGTCACCTACTGGGGGGTCACTGACTGAATAGTCGCTGCAGTTCGGTGAACCACGGGATGACAACAGCCAATGTGGGCACCACCAAGATCGCTGCAGCGGCGGCGTAGGCGCTACAGGACAACGCCAGGCTGTTGCCGCGACCGCCTAGGCGGCGGACCCGGATGAGAGTGGTAGGTCCACCCGCGGCCATCGCGCCAACCGGGGTTGGTCCGCCCGCACACGCAACCAGCGCGCGGGCCAGGGGAGTGGGCCCGGCGGTGCGTACCGCGGCGTCGTCGGCAAGCAACTCGACCAACAGTTTGACCGCGTCCAGCGCATTCTTGCTACGGACGATCACGGGGAACGCGTCGTGGACGGCGGTGAAGGCCTCCAACACCAGGTCATGGCGCGCCCGCAAGTGGGCACGCTCGTGCGCGACGATCGCGGCCACTTCGTTATGTCCCAGCGTGCTCAGCGTCCCCTCACTGACGACCACGCGGCTGCGCACACCCGGCAGGCAATAGGCCAGGGGCTCGTCGACCTCGAGCACGCGCACGTCGTGATCGCGACGGCGATGAATGTCGTAACCACCGCGCCAGTTCTCGCAATAACCCTTGTGGTCGAGCAGATCGACGATCGCGCGATGGTGGGCCCGGCGGCGCCTCGTCCGGACACCCACGCGAATGACCGACACCATCAGCCGAATACCGATGAGAATCGTGATGGCGAATACCGCCACGTAGAACAGCCACAAACCCCAACCGAGACGGTCGATTTCACCGGTGATCGTGGCGGTCGGGTGACCATCTGGGCCTGGGACCAGAAGCCGGCTCGCCACCGCCAGCCCGGCGCTGAATGCCGAGAGAACAGCAGCAGCGGCGATGGCTTGCCACAGAACCATGGCGGCCCGGGGTGCGCGGTACGGCCAGCGCGCACGCGCAAGCAACGCCGGTACGGGACCGGTCAGGAGCAGCGCGAGAATCGCGAACGCCAGGGCGGACACATCACTAGTGTCCCTTACGGGGTGGGGCGACCGCCAGCAGATGGATCTTTCGCTTCGAGCTCGGCCAGGGCGCGACGCAACGCATCGGCCTCATCGGGGCCTACGCGCTCCACGAAGTGCACCAATGCCGCCTCGCGAGCACCCGAATTGTTGGCCTGCGCTAGCGCATCGACCATCAGGCCCGCCACCAGCTCGTCGCGGCCGTGAACCGGGGCATAGCGATGCGCACGGTCGTCGCGATGCTGGACCACCAGGTCCTTCTTGGCAAGACGCTGCAAAACGGTCATCACGGTCGTATAGGCGAGGTCTCGCCGCGCCGATAATGCCTCGTGGACCTGACGCACAGTCTGGGGTTCGGGCGAGGACCACAGATGGTCCATCACCGCGCGTTCGAGTTCGCCCAGGCGTGCCATTCCGAACATTCTACGTTCACCTCCGACGCAATGCCGTACTACATGGAGTCGTACTACTCCTGACAGCCAACGAACCGGGACGCGACCTTGTTCCTCGGGCCGATCCGGTCTCGCTCTACTCCCGCGCTGCGGGCGGCCACCTATCGGCGCAGCCCGATGATCAGGAGCTTCGGTGAGGGCTGTCACAACACCCGCACCTGGCGATGTCATCCTACATGTGGTTAGGCTTACCTATCTTGTCTACGTGAAGGGAGGCTGCCACGGTGACGCTGGCACTCGACGACCCACTTATTGCGGGGATGTCCATCCGCCAATCACTGGCGCTGCACGAATCCAGCGTGCGGCTCCGCGAGCTGTACCCGGAATGTCCGCGGGCCTACGGCGTAGCAGTGATGTCCGATGTGGGACGGCGCCGCTGGTGGCCGCTCGCTCGTGCGCTGAACACCGATCGGCTTGAGCAGATGTACGCCCGGGCCATCGAGGAGACCGGCAGTGACTCTGTCGCCGTTCATCAGCTCGCGGACGCCCTCGTTCACACCGTGGTCGGCAGATTGGTGGCCCTGGTCGTCCTGGAAGGACGCGCCTGGGATCCGGGCCTGGGTAACCTATGGGTCTACTTCGACTCCGAAGGGTGCATCGACTGGGCCGGCGTCGTCGACCCCACGTTGCGCGTGTTGCCCGACGATCCAGATCGGGACCGCGAGCAGGTTGTCGTCTTTCCCAGCGAGGACGCACTCGCCGCCTGGACCGCACATCGATGCCACCGCGCCCTGGCCCCGTTGTTCACACGGTTGTCGGACATCAGTTCCGGCGCAATGGAAATCGGCCAGATGTGGCAGCTGGTCGGTTCGACCGTGGTAGGAGCGGCGACCCATGTCCCGCTGCTGGCACGGTCGAGCGAGACCGACGGGATGCGCCGTGGGCAGGCGATCCTCGACCGCTTCATGACACTCGGCTTGCCTGTCCGCCACAAAGGTATTGCAATTTAGGGCAGCCTTGCCTATCCTCATTTATGTCGAACGCGCAATTGCGCGACCAGACACCCGGACCGCCGCGGAGTCCTGAGGGCTGCAGAGACCCCCGGTCCATACGAAGGAAGGGCCTCACGTGCTTCGGCACGTGGGGCCCTTCTTCGTTGTCGGGCGCTGCACTGATATGAACATCGAATGCCAGACACGTCGGAGCACCTCAGCAAGATGCCCACCTCGCCATTCGACAAACTGGTGGGCCTCGAATACACATCGCTGACACCCGACGGAGTGTCGGCCACCCTGACCATCACCGAAAGCCTGCTGCAACCCAATGGGATCGTGCACGGCGGCGTGTACTGCTCGGTGGTGGAGAGCGTGGCGAGCGTGTCGGGGTTCATCTGGCGGGCCAATGTGCTGGGGGAGGAAAGCCCCGTGGTCGGCGTCAACAACAACACCGACTTTCTTCGTGCCATCTCCGCGGGCACACTCACCGCGACCTCAGCCCCGATTCACCGGGGCAGACGACAGCAGCTGTGGCTCGTCACCATCGCCGACCACGAGGATCGGACGATCGCACGCGGTCAGGTGCGGCTGCAGAACTTGTGAGACCCGGGTGGGCGCGACCCCCGTGCGCCCACCCGAGCTCATTTCGAGAGATGGCGACCAGCCCCCCGATGGTCGGGTCGCCACCCTCGTCCCCCTGCCCGGATCCAAGGTCCCCACCTGGACCCGGGGAGCTCTTGCTAGCTGAGCTGCAGCTTGTCGACGATCCTGTCGGCCATCTTCTGCACCAGCAGTTTTGAGTTGCTTTGTGCGCAAACCTGCGTCTGCACAATCACATTCGCGACGCCGTTGTACGACACGAAGCAGCGGAAGTTACTCGAGCCGTAGGCGACCGACCAGGTCACCTTCTTGGACGTCGACGCCGAGACCGACACCGTCATGGGCACCTTCTGCCCGGCCGGATCGGTGAAGTTGTATGTCTTACCGTCACAACCCTTTATCTCGCCAGCAGCCTGCTCGAACTGCTTCTGTGCGGCGTCCCGGTCCTTGTATGCCGCGATCCCCTGATAGACCTGCGCATCGGGTTTCTTGGCATCGTCTCCGAGTAACATCTCGGTCGCGCGGAACGCCTCGAAATCGGTCCCCACCGACTCCACGGTGAGCCCCTGCGTCGCATTGCAACTCGCGTCGTCGGACTCGGTGGCCGTGAAGGGCTTGTCCCGCTTGTTTGTCTTGGCGACATTTGTATCGAAGACCGTCGAGATTTCCTCGTCGGTGAACATCGCCGAAACCATGGCGTCCGCAGAGATCTTGTCCTGGCCGGGCCATCCGGTCAGACCGGCCGGACCACTGCTGGTGGGCGCCGGAGCCGGCGCGTTGACCGTCCGCGATGTCGTAGTGGACGCTGCCGTTGACGTTTCGGTGGCCTCCTGCCGACCGGCGCATCCAGCCAGCGCCAGTGCGCCGACCGCCGTCGCGCACAACACCTTCACCCCAGTACGTGTCATCCGGCCCCCTGCCGTGCTCGTGGCGCTCATGCCGGAATCCATTCCGCCATGCGGTCAACGATCGCGGTCAACGCCGGCGCTCCATTGCCCGCTTGGCACAGCCGCGTACCGAAGATCACATTGTTTTTGGCCCGGTACTCGAAAAAGCACCGCCACGCCGATGGCTTCCCGTCATTGAGCTGCTGCTCGACCCATTTCGCCGTCTTCCCGTCAGCAGCAAAACTCTCCACCCTCCAGTCGAGGTCGCCGGTCGGCTGTTCGGTGTCGACGCAGCTCTTCAAGGAGTCCGGAAAGGCCTTCTTCAACTGGTCGGCCGCGGTCTTCGCATCGGCGAACAGCACCACGGCTTGCCACACGATGTGGTCGTACCGATCCTTTGATTCCTTCTGAACGGTGTGCCGGTACGTCGTCCACTCGTCGCCCAGAACGTCGGTGAACGGTCCCGCCAGCGCCTGACATTTGCCGCTTCTCGGCGAATCCTCCGGACGCGAACTCTTCACCTCAAAGGTCAGCGGCGAGCCGACAATCTTGCCGGCGTCATCGGCAGAGATCAGCATGGCTTCGGCCTTCTCCGGGGTAACAACCACCGGCGGAGGCGGTTCCAGCGACGTCGTGATGGACGGGGCAGTGGTCTTGGGGCTCGTCGGGGACAAGGCGTCGTGCGAGTCACCCTGCACGGTCGATGTCGCGGTCGCACCTACCGGAATCGGTTTGATCCCGCCCGAGTCGGTGCCACAACTCACCGCGAGCATCGCTACCAGGCCAACCCCTGCGGCGGCCAACACGTGACGCATCCAAATCCCTCCCTGTCGACATCAGACGCAATTCGACCCAAATCATGGCTACATCGGATCGCTCGCGCCTAGTGTTACACGCCCGTCCCGACGACTGACTTACTTCGGCTTGGTGGCCGCCGCCATCCTGTCCATGATCGCCTTGACCGTGGGCACTCCGTTTCCTTGCTGGCAGACCATCGCCGAGAAGAGCAGGTTGTCGATGATGCGCACCTCTGTCGCGCAACGTGACCCCGAGGGTTGACCGTCGGCGAGATGGTCAAGTACCCATAGCGCACGGTCTTCGGTGACTTCCCGCACATTTGCCCGCCAGGTAGCCGTATCTGTCTTCAGTTCCTCACCCGTGCACTCACGTACTGTGGCGGGGAACTCCTTCGAATAGGTTTCCCGCGCATCATCTTTCGCTTGATACAGCAGAACACGCTGAATGACCAAGTGATCGAAGGTGTCCTTGGCCTCCTGGTACCACACGTTGCGATAGGTCGTCCATTTACTGCCGATGTCAGTTGTCAAGGGCACCAGTAGAGCTCGGCACGATGCCTTGCCCTCCGCGGTCGACGATTGCGGATCCGAGGCCTTGCCCTCGTAATCGAGCGCGGACCCGACAAGTTCGGCGACGTCGTCCTTCGGGATGATGAGGGAGTTGGCCTTCTCGGGAGTGATCGTGCCTACCGAAGCGGATGTCGACGTCTTCGACGCACTGGAAACCGGCGACGGCACGGATGTCACCGGTTTCTGCTGAGCATCTCCGAAGAAGGAACATCCCGCCAGGACAACCGCCGCGCACGCGGCAACGACGGCCTGCCGGTGCACCAAACGTCTCGTCACGATCATTCCTTTCACTCCGGGATCCATGCGGCGATGCGGTCGGTAATGGTTGTGAGCCCCGGAACGCCGTCGCCGTACTGGCATAGGTACCCCCCGAAAAGCACGTTGTTCTTGGTGCGGAAGTCGAAGAAGCAATGCCAGGGGGAGCCGCCTTCTTTGACCTGAAGCTGTGCCCATTTGGCCGCAGTATCGGTAATTTCCGTGATGCCGCTGATTTTCCACTTGTCATCCCCCGTGGAAATCTGCGCGTCCGGGCACGTTTTCAGTGCGGATACGGGGTACGCCTGAGCGAATGCCGCGGCAGCCTCCTCACGAGTGGCGTAAAGGACGGCCACCTGACCCACGATGTACGCGGTGTTGTCCTTCGACTCGCGGTAATAATTCCAGCGGTAGGTCGTCCATTCGGATCCCAATTGGCGGGCCCGCGGATAGTCCAGATTCGTGCACTCCGGTGGACCATTGATCACATCGGTTGCCGGTGTCGATTGGTTGTTGTCGTACTCGAAGGTGGTTCCCAGAATCTTCCCGACCTCGGCGCGCGAACTCAGGATCGAGTCGATCTTGTCCGGTGTGACTACCAGAGGTGGGGGTGCAGGCGCCTTTGTGGTGGTGGGGACGGACTGGGGAGTCGACGTGCCTGCGGTCATCGGCATATCGGCAGCACTTGTGGATGGCGCCGCGACCGGCTTTATCCCCTCGCTAGGTTGGCTGCACCCGGTCATCAGCACCGCGGCCGACGCCACGCACCTCAACATCGTTCCGTACCGCATCGCGCACCCTCCTGATCGACTCCACACACGACGAGCTGAAGAGGATTCTCGCATTCAAGATCGCGACTGCACGGCAGAACTCACCGCTGTTGTAGTCCAGCGGTGAAAGTGCCCGGTGACCCGGTTCGTGGCAGGATCGCCCCTTATGCGATTGACCCCGCACGAGCAGGAACGGCTGCTCATCTCGTACGCGGCGGAACTGGCACGACGACGCCAGTCCCGAGGCCTGCGCCTGAACCATCCCGAAGCCATTGCGATCATCACCGACCATCTCCTGGAAGGTGCCCGGGACGGAAGGACGGTCTCGGAATTGATGGTCAGTGGTCGCGAGGTGCTCGGTCCCGCAGACGTCATGGACGGTGTGCCCGAGATGATTCCGGATGTCCAGGTAGAGGCCACGTTCCCCGACGGCACGAAACTCGTTACCGTGCATCACCCGATCGGATGAGTCAGATGATCCCGGGTGAATACCTGTTCGCGCAGGACGACATCGAGCTCAACGCGGGCGCCACCGTCATCGAGCTCGGCGTGGTAAACACCGGAGACCGACCGGTGCAGGTGGGCAGCCACGTTCACTTCCCACAGTCCAATCCAGCCCTCGACTTCGACCGCGCCGCCGCACACGGCCATCGGTTGCACATCCCCGCGGGTACCGCGGTGCGTTTTGAACCCGGTATCGCCCAGCGAGTTCGGCTGGTACCGCTGGGCGGTCGCCGGGAGGTCCACGGGCTGACCCTCGATGCACCGGGCAAGCTGGACGTTGATGAGCCGCTTGCGCAAAGAACATCGAACGTCGATGAGCCTCTTGCGCGAAGAGCGTCGAACAAAGGTGACCCCGCATGACCAGGCTCACGAGAGAGCACTACGCCAAGCTGTACGGCCCCACCACCGGTGATCGCATCCGATTGGCCGATACCGATCTACTCATCGAGATCACCGAAGATCGCTGCGGCGGACCCGGCCTGGCGGGCGAGGAGGCGGTCTTTGGCGGCGGCAAGGTGCTGCGGGAGTCGATGGGGCAGAGCCGGCTGACACGCGCCGAAGGAGCCCCCGACACCGTCATCACCGGCGCCGTAATCATCGACCACTGGGGAATAATCAAGGCCGACATAGGCATTCGCGATGGCCGCATCGTCGGCATCGGCAAAGCCGGCAACCCCGACATTATGAACGGGGTACATCCTCGGCTGATCGTCGGACCGTCGACGGAGATTATCGCCGGCAATGACCGGATCATCACGGCGGGCGGCATCGACTGTCATGTCCACTTCATCTGTCCGCAGCTGGTCGACGAAGCCATCGGCGGCGGCATCACCACCATGATCGGCGGCGGCACCGGCCCCGCCGAGGGTAGTAAAGCCACCACAGTGACGCCCGGCGCATGGCATTTGGGGCGAATGCTGCAAGCCCTGGACCAGTGGCCGGTGAACGTGCTGCTGCTCGGCAAGGGCAACACCGTCAACCCCGAATCCATGTGGGAGCAGTTACGGGGCGGCGCAGCGGGTTTCAAGCTGCACGAGGACTGGGGTACCACCCCCGCGGTAATCGACGCCTGCCTGCGCGTCGCGGATGAAGCCGACGTTCAGGTCGCGCTGCATTCGGACACCCTCAACGAAACAGGTTTCGTCGAAGGCACTCTCGAGGCGATCGGCGGGCGCGCGATTCATGCGTACCACACCGAGGGCGCCGGCGGAGGCCACGCTCCGGACATTATCACCGTGGCCAGCCACCCGAATGTGATGCCGAGCTCCACCAATCCCACGCGCCCGCACACCGTCAACACCCTCGACGAGCATCTCGACATGCTCATGGTCTGCCATCACCTCAACGCCGCCGTGCCGGAAGATCTTGCCTTTGCGGAGAGCCGGATTCGTCCGTCCACCATCGCGGCCGAGGATCTGCTGCACGATATCGGCGCCATCTCGATGATCGGCAGCGACAGCCAGGCGATGGGACGCATCGGCGAAGTGGTGATGCGCACGTGGCAGACCGCACACGTCATGAAGAAACGCCGTGGCGCACTGGAAGGAGACCCTTCCGGGGCCAACGGCAACGACAACAATCGAGTGCGCCGGTACGTCGCGAAATACACCATCTGCCCGGCGATTACCCATGGCATCGACCACGAGCTGGGTTCGGTGGAGGTCGGCAAGCTGGCCGATCTAGTGCTGTGGGAACCCGCATTCTTCGGCGTGCGACCGCACGTGGTCATCAAGGGTGGCGCTATCGCATGGGCCGCCATGGGTGACGCCAATGCCTCCATCCCCACCCCACAACCCGTGCTGCCACGGCCGATGTTCGGCGCCATGCCCAACGTGGCGCCCGGCTTGGCCGTGCATTTTGTGTCACCAACAGCGATTGAAGACGACCTGGCGGCCCGGCTTTCCTTGCGGCGCAGGCTGGTTCCCACGCGTAACGTGCGCCATCGCGGCAAGGCAGACCTGCCGATGAATGACGCGATGCCGGATATCCGGGTAGATCCCGATACCTTCACGGTGCGCATCGACGGCGAAGTATGGCAAGAGCAGCCGGCAACCGAGCTGCCCATGGCGCAGCGATATTTCCTGTTCTGATGGGCGCCTCGGATACGTGCGCGACCACCGCACTGCTGTTGACACTGGCCGATTCCCGGTTGCCTACTGGTTCGCATGTGCACTCCGGCGGGGTGGAGGAGGCCATCGCCCAGGGGCTCGTCCGGGACTGCGCCACACTCAATGCGTATCTGCGACGGCGTATCCGGACCCACGGCCTGGTCGCCGGGTCTCTTGCCGCGGCCATCACGACCGGTCGGCTTGATCCGATACGGGCCGATGCCGAAACGGATGCGCGCACACCGTCCCGGGCCGCCCGGGACGCCTCCCGCGCCCAGGGCCGTGGGCTGCGGCGATTGGCCGCGCGCGCCTGGCCACATATCGATTGGAGCCCGCACGGTTCGCAGCCCCATCTGGCGGTCGTGTACGGGATCATCGGAGCGGCAACGGGGTTGACGGGACGCGACGTCGCCCTCGTGGTCGTCTACACCACGCTCACCGGGTCGGCCACCGCCGGCCAGCGACTGCTGGCTCTGGACCCGGCCGAGGTAGCGGTGGGCACACTGGCCCTGACGGTTTTGTGTGAGGAGACAGCAACCCTGGCCGCCACCGAACTTGCCAGCCTGTCCGACCCACTGCTCGACGCGCTTGCCGAGCAACACCTGACACGCGAACGGCCCCTGTTTGTTTCGTAGTTAATGGAGATTGGAACCGAGGATCTTAAAATGCCACCACACCTCCTGGACGGCCAGCCGCACCAGCACATCGACCGGCCGCGACGCATTCGCCAACCGGGGGAGCCGCTGCGCATTGGGGTGGGCGGACCCGTGGGATCCGGTAAGACCGCATTGGTCGCCGCGCTGTGCCGCACACTGCGCGACGAGATCTCGGTGGCGGTCCTCACCAACGACATCTACACCACCGAGGACGCTGACTTCCTGCGTCGGCACGCCGTGCTTCCCGATGAGCGCATCACCGCGGTGCAAACCGGCGGCTGTCCGCATACCGCCATCCGAGACGACATCACGGCGAATCTGGATGCCATCGAAGATCTGATCGCCGCCAACGATCCGCTCGACCTCATCCTCGTCGAATCGGGCGGCGACAACCTCACGGCGACCTTTTCCTCGGGCCTGATCGACGTGCAGATCTTCGTCGTGGATGTCGCCGGCGGTGACAAGGTGCCGCGCAAAGGCGGTCCCGGCGTGACCTTCTCGGATCTACTCGTCATCAACAAGACCGACCTGGCTCCCATGGTGGGCGCCGATCTGGGCGTGATGGCGCGCGACGCGACGGCGGTCCGTGAGGGACGCCCTACTGCGATGATCTCGTTGACCGAGGATCCGACGGCCGCCGAGGTGCTGGCATGGGTGCGTAGCCATCTGGGTGAGCCGCTTGCGCGAACATCAACAAATCCCCATGCGCACTGACGTCGAGATCATCGCGGAGAAGGGCAGACTGCCGCGGCTGCGCTGCTCGGGAAGCCTGCAGGCTCGACTCACCGCCACCGATACCGTTCACCTAGTAGGAGTTGCCGCGAATCCGCTTGGTGGCGACGAGATTTCTGTGCGCATCGACGTTGGCGAGGGCGCGGCGCTGCGGGTGCGATCGGTGGCGGCGGCGGTGGCGCTACCCGGCCGCACGACGGTCCGATCGTCGATGACGTGGAATTGCACGGTCCAGGGCGACCTGGATCTCGATCCGGCACTCACCATTGTGGCGGCCAACGCATCCCATCATTCCCACGTCACCGTGCACGCACAGGCGAGCGCGACTCTGCGCCTGCGCGAACGCGTGCAGATCGGCAGGACGGGGGAGGCTGGAAAGTTTTCGGGGTTCTGGAGCGGACAGCTCGATGCCGACATCGATGATCGTCCCCTGCTGCGGCATTGCATCGAACTGGGGGCGGGATCGGTGACCGATGACGAGTTGGGCAGTCCGCTCGCACTGATCAGCGAACTGCGCTATCCGACAATGCATCTGGTCGACCAGCAGCCGGCCGATGCCACCGTGCTGCACCTCGCGGGCGACGCCACCCTACTCACCTGGCAGGGACGGCGCCTACCCGCCGAGCAGCACAGAATAGCTCCCCAGATCTAGCTAGCGGCCTTTTCCGCTTCCCGCGCAACCTCGTCCGCGGATTCCTCATCGCCACTCTTCTCCGCGACAAGCTCCTCAAGTTGATCCAAACGTGTTCGCGCCCAAGCCTGCTGCTCGGTGATCGCCATCTGGCCGCGCGAGCGCGTCATGAAAGCGACGGACCACAGGATCAGGGTTACCAGCCTGTTCTTGAACCCGACGAGGTACACCAGGTGCAGCGCAAGCCAGCTGAGCCAGGCGATGAATCCACTGAACTCCAGCTTGCCGATCTTGACGACCGCGTTGTAGCGGGACACCGTCGCCATCGACCCCTTGTCGAAGAACTTGAACGGGGTGCGGTCCTCCGCGCTGCGACCGTTCAGCTCTGCCTTGATCTGCTTGGCGGCATAGCGCCCACCCTGAATGGCGCCCTGCGCGACACCCGGCACGCCATCGACCGCCATCATGTCGCCAACCACAAACACGTTGGGATGACCGGGAATCGATAGATCCGACTCCACCTTGACGCGGCCGGAGCGGTCCAGCTCGACACCCGACTGCTCGGCCAGATTCTTGCCGAGGGGGCTCGCCGAGACACCCGCAGACCACACCTTGCACCATGACTCAATGCGCTCCACGGTGCCGTCGGAATGCTTGACGGTCAGTCCGTTGCGGTCCACATCGGTGACCATCGCACCCAATTGGATTTCCACGCCCAGCTGCTCCAACCGCTTGGCGGCCTTAGCGCCCAGCTTCGCACCGAAGGGCGGCAACACTGCGGGCGCAGCGTCCAGCAGAATGACCCGAGCGTCGGTGGGATCGATGTGGCGGAAGGTGCCCTTGAGGGTCTCGTTGGCCAATTCGGCGATTTGCCCGGCCATTTCAACACCGGTGGGACCGGCACCCACCACGGTGAAGGTCATCAGTTTGCGGCGCCGGACCGGGTCGCTGGACCGTTCGGCCTGTTCGAAGGCGCCGAGGATGCGTCCGCGCAGCTCGAGAGCGTCATCAATGGACTTCATCCCCGGGGCCCACTCGGCAAAGTGGTCATTCCCGAAGTACGACTGACCCGCACCGGCCGCGACGATCAGGCTGTCGTACGGCGTCGAATAGTCATGACCGAGCAGCGCAGAGTGGACGATCTGATTCTTCAGGTCGATGCTCGTCACATCGCCGAGCACCACCTGCGCGTTGTGCTGATCCTTCAGGATCTGACGGGTCGGCGGAGCGATCTCTCCTTCGGAGATGATCCCCGTCGCGACCTGGTACAGCAGCGGCTGGAAGAGGTGATGCGTAGTGCGCGCGATGAGGGTGACGTCGACGTTGGCGCGTTTGAGTGTCTTGGCGGCGGTCAGGCCCCCGAATCCCGAGCCGATGATGACCACCCGGTGGGTGGGTGTCAGCGCGTCCTTGATCTTGGACTTCGGAGCCGCAATGCCGGCGACATCGGGCTGGGAATTGGCGACAGTAGGCACCGCAGGGCCGGCGGCGTCCGGTGTCGTGCTCATCGATCACTCCTCATTGAATGGCGTCTCAACTGGGCTTATTCACCTTGGTTGACACTTGGTGCAACACCCCAACCGTAGTCGGGATTTCCATGCACGTCGCGTCAGTTAGTTTAGCGAAATATCTCACATGTTCTCGGGCCGCCAGCCCGGATCACGTCCCGACATGGCGAGCATGTGGTCGAACCGTGGGGCACCCGGGGAAATCGGCACCTGCGGTCCAAACAGTCCGGGTATGCCGCTGTCGGAGGCAAGCGCGCTGACAAACCCGTACAGACCCGGATCGGTGCCTGCGGGCAGCTCGAACGGTTGACCGGTCGCGGTCGCCAAGTCCCAGCCGTGCAGCACCAATTCATCCAGCGTCACCATCGCCACCTGATCGTTGGGCATGACGTTTCCGGCAACGGTCGACTCGCCATCCCACGACCCTGGCTGCGCCCAGGTCTCGACGAGGTCGGTCAGGCGCCGCGGCAGCAGCGTGCGCCACTGCGGATCGAGATCCTCGGTGAACGACGGGCCCGACGCTTCAAAGCCCGCCGCCGCTGCCTCCTCGGGCGCAGCCATGTATCGGAACGCCAACGACAGGCCCATCAGGTGATTGAGCAGCGCGCGAACCGTGAGTTCGGTACACGGCGTCCGATCGCTCAATTGGTCGTCCGACACTCCGGGAAGAAGCGCTGCTACGGCCGAAGCGGCGGGCTGCAAGCTGAACGGTGCGTCCATATCGCACATCCTGCCGAAGGATCGCGCGATACAGGCCGAATCCGACCGACTAGTCCTTGAACAGCGGGCGAAGAGTGTTGCCGATCAGCTCCACCACGCCAGGAACGTGCCCGTTGGCCGTCGCGTTGAGGGTCACGGAGTCGATTCCCTGGTCGAGGACTCGAGTTTGCACCTGCTCGGCGATTTCATCGGGACTACCCACCAGCGTGCGTCCGAGCACCTGCGCCCGAACGTCGTCGGGCAGGGTCTCCAGGTCCAGACCGTTCTTGCGCAACTGTTCGGCGGCCAATTTCCAGGCCGTCGTCGAATCGTCGTCGATGAACACCGAGAAGAAGGCGGAGGTTTCGAGGGTCGCAGGGTCGCGTCCGGCCTCCTCGCAGCGCTGCCGCAGCACCGATAGTTTGTGCGGGAGTTCATCGAGCGAGCTGAGAAGGTTCAGGTGATCGGCGTACTTCACCGCCAGACCGAACGTCTTCTTCTCCCCGCTACCGCCGATCATGATCGGAATGTTCGGCCGGATGCGCGGCTCGTTCATCGCGGTCTCCGTACGGTAATACTTGCCCTCGAAGGTAGGCCGGTCGCCGCGGAGCATCGGCGGGATGATCTCGAGTGCCTCGCTCAACCGCTCGAAACGGTCGGTGAAGGTGCCGAACTCGAAACCGAGCTGCTGGTGTTCGAGTTCGAACCAGCCCGCACCGATACCCAGAATTGCGCGTCCACCGCTGACCACGTCGAGAGTGGTGACGGCCTTGGCCAGCAGCGTCGGGTTGCGGTACGTGTTGCCGGTGACCAGCGTGGAGAGCTGGATCGTGTCGGTAGCGCTCGCCAGTGCACCCAGAGCCGTGTAGGCCTCCAGCATGGGCTGGTCCGGGGTTCCGATCATGGGCAGCTGATAGAAGTGGTCCATCACGAAGACCGTGTCGAAGCCGGACGCCTCCGCCTCACGCGCCTGTCGGACGACGGTGGGGAAGAGTTCGGCGACGCCGGTGCCGTAGGAGAAATTGGGGATCTGATATCCGAGCCGAATGGTCACGCGGTCAGCCTACGCCCGGCCGGCCGATGCGGCATTAGCGTCTTGCCTCGCAAGGCAATTCGATGTTCTATAGCTGGAGTGCACTCCAGCTTTGGTCAGCTAACGCCGGCCGGGACGCCGCGGCTGACATGCAGGGTCTGGCCGGTGATGTGACGTGCCTGCGCGCTGGTGAGGAACAACGCCAGGCGAGCGATCTCGGCAACGACGAGATCCTGCGCATCGTCGGCGCTGTCCAGACCGTCGTAGTTGGCGTCGGCCGATTGCCCGGGAGCGATGGTGTTGATGGTGATCCCGCGGGTGCCCATCCGCTGAGCCTGTTCGGCGGTCCACGCCGACAGTGCCGCCTTGGCGGCGCTGGTTGCGCCCGACCGGTCGCGGGTGCCCAATGTGCACAGGTTGACGATGGCCGCACCGGACCGCAGGTGGTCTCCGATGGACTGCACCGTCAGCACCGCGGTCAGCACGCTGGACTCGTACCGGGACAGCCATGCTTCGCCGGTGTCGGTGAGGGTGCCCAGATGCGGGCCGGGCTCGCTCCAGACAGGGTTGGGGATGTTGATGATGGCATCGAGATGCTGGGGGAACAGCTCGACGTTCTCCTCCAGGCTGTCCGGGTCGCCGTTATCGCACACGATGGCGTCGACCTCGAGCTCCTTGGCGGCGATCTCCAGCTCATCGGCGTTGGGGCCGGTGATGACGACCCGATGGCCGGCGTTGCGGAACTCCGCAGCCACCGCCCGGCCGACTTCGTTAACCGCTCCGGTTACCAGTACGTCCATGGCGGTACCTTCCTCACCTTTCCTGCAAGCCTTGCCCATCTACACCTGAGGCCAGGCCTGATCAGCTTGATCGTGGCACAAACCGGACCTCATACCCCGGATTTGGCAGCCGGGTCGCGCGGGTTTGAGGCCCAATATTACTGGACGGTAGCAATACCCTTGACCGCCGTGCCGTCCTTGGGCGGCGGCTAGGGTTGTGCCGGTGACCAGCAGACGGATCGTGAGTCCACTGAAGTCCTTCGCAGCGGTTCTCCTTGCGGGTTCGCTGAGCCTGTCCGGCTGTGACACGCAAACGACATCCCCTGGCGGCACTAGCAGCACAGGAGCCGCGTCGACGGGCGCGGACACGGCCGCCGTCAGGTTGCACGTGCTAGCCGCCGCATCGCTGCGTGGAGCGTTCACCGAAATCGGCAAGACGTTCCAAAGCGCACACCCCGGGACAACCGTCGAGTTCACCTTCGCCGGCTCGTCGGATCTGGTCACCCAACTCACGCAGGGCGCCGAGGCGGACGTGCTGGCAACCGCCGACTCGGCCAACATGGATAAGGCATGGAAGGCGCACTCCGTCGTCAATCCCGTCGACTTCGCCGCCAACACGCTGACGATCGTGACGGCGCCGGGTAACCCCAAGGGGATTGCCACCTTCGCCGACCTGGCCCGTCCGGGCCTCGATGTGGTGGTGTGTGCGCCGCAGGTTCCGTGCGGAGCAGCGACTGCGACGGCATCCAAAGAGACTGGTGTACAACTGAATCCGGTCAGCGAGGAATCCTCGGTGACCGACGTGCTGAACAAGGTGACCGCAGGACAGGCCGATGCCGGTTTGGTCTACGTCACCGACGCCAAGGCGGCAGGCGATAAGGTCGCGGCGGTCGCATTCCCTGAGGCGCGGACCATCGTCAACACCTATCCGATCGCGGTGACGGCGAGTACTCACAACCCCGAACGTGCGAACCAGTTCATCGAAACCGTCACCGGGGACGCGGGGCACAAGATCCTCGCGGCGGCGGGATTCGCTGCGCCGTGACGCCGGCCCACGGCCTGCCCCGATGGATGTACCTACCGGCAGCCCTCGGCGCGGTGCTCATCGTGCTGCCGCTGCTGGCACTGATAGTCAGGGCCGACTGGCTCCAATTCCCGGCGCTCGTGACCAGTCCCGCCTCCCAGGCTGCACTCCTGCTCAGCCTGAGGACGTGCCTGGCGAGCACGGCGCTATGCCTGCTGCTCGGCGTCCCACTGGCCCTCGTTCTCGCCCGCGGTCCCGGGTGGCTCACCCGGTTGCTGCGGCCGATGATCCTGCTGCCCTTGGTGCTGCCACCGGTCGTCGGCGGCATCGCGCTGCTGTACGCCTTCGGCAAGTTGGGCTTGCTCGGCCACTACCTGGACGCAGCGGGTATCCGAATCGCGTTTTCGACCTCCGCCGTGGTGTTGGCTCAAACCTTCGTGTCGTTGCCGTTCCTCGTGATCAGCCTGCAAGGCGCGTTGAGCACGACAGGGGAGCGGTATGACCACGTCGCCGCCAGCCTCGGTGCACCACCCACCACGGTGCTGCGGCGCGTGTCGTTGCCCTTGGTGATGCCCGCGCTGACGTCGGGCACCGTGCTGGCCTTCGCACGCTCGCTGGGTGAGTTCGGCGCCACGTTGACGTTCGCGGGCTCCCGGCAGGGCGTGACGCGCACCCTTCCGCTGGAGATCTACCTGCAACGCGAATCCGATGCCCAATCGGCGGTGGCGCTCTCGCTGCTGCTGGTGGCGGTGGCAGCGGCTGTCCTTGCTGTCGTTGGTGCGCGGAGCTGGCGAGGGCAGCTATGAGTGAGCTGCGATTCGACGCCGGGCATTCCGGGCGCGGGGTGCACGCCGCATTCACGGTCGCACCGGGGGAGACGGTGGCGGTTGTCGGCCCCAACGGTGCCGGAAAGTCCACGCTGCTTGCACTGATCGCGGGTCTGCTACGACCCGACACCGGTGAGATCCGGCTGGGCGACCACGTGCTGACAAGTTGTGGCACAGGAACTTTCGTCCCTACCCACCAACGTCGCACCGCGCTTCTCCTACAGGAAGCGCTGCTGTTCCCGCACCTGACGGTGGCGGCCAACGTCGAATTCGGGTTGCGCGCCCGGCGGCTCCACCGCGGCGACATCTCCGCGTCGCGCGATCGCTGGCTGGAGTCGGTGGGCGCGGGCGATCTTGCCCGGCGTCGTCCCGGTGAGCTGTCCGGAGGTCAGGCGCAGCGGGTGGCCATCGCACGTGCGCTGGCGACCGAACCCGATTTGGTGCTGCTCGACGAACCGCTGTCCGGTTTAGATGCCGACAGCGCGCCCGCGATTCGGGCACTACTGGGGCGGGTCCTGGGCCGTGACGGGCACAGCGCCCTGATCGTGACCCACGACATCATGGACGCGGTTGCCATCGCCGACCGAGTGATGGTGCTGGAGGGCGGTCGTATCACCGAACTGGGCGACACCACCACGGTCCTGGCCCGTCCGAGCAGCCAGTTTGGGGCGCGGTTCGCGGGGGTGAACCTTGTCGAGGGCACGATGGACGAGGATGGCGCGCTGCGTGCCGGCGACCTGGTCATCCATGGCGTGTGGGCCGGCACCGGGAGCGCTTCGTCCGGACAGCATGCGGTCGCGGTGTTCGGGCCGCGAACCGTCGGTGTGCACATGTCTCCGCCGGGAGGTAGCCCTCGGAACGCTATCGCCGTGTCCATCACGACACTCACCGCGCACGGCGACACCGTCGTTGTAACGGCAACCGCCGGGACCACGATATTCACGGCGCATATCACCGCGGTCGCCGCGGCAGAACTACGGCTGACACCCGAAGCGTCGGCATACTTTGCCGTGAAGGCCCACGAGGTCGTCATTCAGGCGGCGCAATAGCTGGAAACGGGGACTTCGAGAGGAAGCCTATGTTTGCGTCCGATCAGCCAAACCCCTTGCCACCGCGTCGAATGACCCTGGGCTGGCGCCGCTGGCGGCTTTCGGCACATTGGGCGCGCCGATTGCCGCTAACGCTTGCACGTGCTCGACAAGACGGTACCTTCATGGACATGCAGCAACCACGGGCAACATCGGCGGCCAAGCGGGCGCAACGGACACGAGTAATCGCAGCGGCCGTCGCGGTCGCCTCGCTGTCCGGAGCAGGAGCCATCTCGCTCGCCGCCGCACCGGCAAACCAGGCGCTGCCATCGCTACGCACGGCGGATATCCACTTGGTCACCACAGATGTGCCTCCACCGCCCGCCCCCGGACAGCCGGCTCCCAATCCGGAGTCGCCGACCACCGTGACGACGGCTCCGGCCTCCCCGGCGCCCGGCACCCCCGCGCCCACCACCACGCCTGCGCCCGGAGCTCCGGCAGACGCCGGACGAGTCAACAATGACCAGGGCGGGTTTAGTTACGTTGTGCCCCAAGGCTGGACGCAATCGGATGCACGCCGGCTGACCTACGGATCGGCGCTGCTGACCAATCCGGCCGCACCAAACGGCAGCATCCTGCTGGGGCGCCTGGACCTCAAGCTTTTCGCCGGCGCCGAGCCCGACAACCAGAAGGCCTCCCGCAGGCTCGCTTCGGATATGGGCGAGTTCTTCATGCCGTACCCCGGCAACCGCGTCAACATGGAGGACCAGAGCTTCGAGGTGGCGGGCATGCCCGCAGCCTCCTCGTACTACGAGGTGAAGTTCGACGACGCCGCCAAGGAAACCGGCCAGATCTGGGCCGCAGCGGTGGGTAAGGGCAAGGACCGTTGGTTCGTCGTGTGGCTAGGCACCTCGGCCTCACCGGTAGACAAGGGAATCGCCAAGGCACTGACCGGGTCGATTCGCCCCTGGACCCCGCCGACTCCGCCGACCGCGCCGCCAGCCGATCCCAACCAACCGCCACCACCGCCGGCGGACCCGAACCAACCGCCACCGCCGGCCGATCCCAACCAACCGCCGCCACCGCCGGCCCCCGCGGCTCCGGGCGCGGCTACTCCTGAACCGGCGCCTCCTGGCCAACCCGCACCTCCTGCGGCGCCCGCGCCCGCGCCTGCACCCGGGGTCCCGGTCTGACATCGAACAAAGCGGCAGTCCGCGGATCTAGCATTCGCGAACTGCCGCTTTGTTATTGGTCCACTCAGCACCGTGCAGGAGGATGAACGATCGCCCTCGCGGTGGCCGTGGTACATCGTGGTCGGCGTCGCCGAAGCACTACTTGGCGGATTTCTCCTGAGCTTCTACTACGAGACCGCCAACGGCGGAAAGTGGTTCACTTTTTTCGCCGCGCTGCTTGGTTCAACAATTCTGCTGTCCCTCATCAAGCTGGTGCGAAAGCAGAATTGACGCTGCCTGGCTCTAGGACGATTTTCCCGCGATGAACTTGTAGCCAGCGAGCAGAATCACCGCGCCAACGAGCGCGCCGAGGAAGGCGTGGTTGATCGGCGGGGTAAGCGTGAATTTGTGCGGGGCGAACACCAGGCTCCCTAGCGTCCCACCGACGTACCCACCGACAATGCCCAGCACTGCGGTCATGATCCAACCGAAGTTCTCTTTGCCGGGCACGATCAGTCGCGCGACGAACCCCACGATGAGACCAAGAATGATCATCCAGATCACGTGCATAACCATGTCTAGCTCCTTCGAATATGTGTTGCTGGTGAAACGAGCGTCGACCCGGTGCTGATGCTAGTGGAACTCCAGCCCCGTCGGCGCTGTAACGAACCGTAGTTGGCGAAGAAGCAACCTCACGATCAAATAGTGACGCCGGTGAGGACGCGTTGACGCCCGGATAACCTGCGCGGAAGCTTCCGGGAATCTGATTCGCTCACCATGGCGGGGTGACCGAATGTAGTGCGCCGCCCGTCGAGCACCGCGCCGCGTGCTCGTACTGCGGTGTCGGCTGCGGAGTGGTGGTGCGCTCCACATCGGGCACGGTGACCGTGAACGGAAAGGGCCCGGTCACCATCGCCACGGTCGAGGGCGACGCATTGCACCCGAGTAACCACGGCCGCCTGTGCACCAAGGGCGCCACCCATGCGCAGCTGATGACCGCCGACGGCCGGATGACCAGCGCGTATATCCGTCCCGAACGCGGACAAGAGCCCGTCCCCACGCCGCTCGCCGCGGCGACCGTCGACGCGGGGCGCCGGCTCCGGCAGATCCTGGACACGCACGGCCCCGATGCCGTCGCCCTGTACGTGTCCGGTCAGATGACCTTGGAAGCTCAGTATCTGGCGAACAAGCTCGCGAAGGGGTACATCCGCACCACGCAGATTGAATCCAACTCTCGGCTGTGCATGGCCAGTGCCGGCACCGGATACACACAATCCCTCGGCTCGGACGGACCTCCGGGTTCGTACGCCGATATCGAGCAGGCCGACCTGTTCCTCGTCATCGGCGCGAACATGGCCGACTGCCACCCGATCCTGTTCTTGCGCATGGCCGACCGGTTGGCCAGTGGCGCGCGGCTGATCGTGGTGGATCCGCGACGCACCGCCACCGCCGAACGAGCCGATCTGTACCTGCAGATCACGCCGGGAACCGACCTAGCTCTGCTGAACGGACTGCTGCATCTGCTGGTTGAGAACGGTGACATCGACTCCGATTTCATAGCCGAACACACCGACGGCTGGTCGGGTATGCCGGACTTCCTCGCCGCCTATCCACCCGCCGCGGTCGCCGCGGTCACAGGGCTGGCCGAGGACGACATCCGCACCGCCGCACGGTGGATCGGAGAGGCCCGCGAATGGATGACGTTATGGACGATGGGCCTCAATCAGAGCACCCACGGCACCTGGAACACCAACGCAATCTGCAATCTGCATCTGGCGACCGGGGCGATTTGCCGGCCGGGTAGCGGACCGTTCTCGTTGACGGGCCAGCCAAATGCGATGGGCGGCAGGGAGATGGGCTACATGGGGCCCGGACTACCCGGCCAGCGCTCCGTGAAATCCGCCGCCGATCGGGAGTTCGTCGAACAGCAGTGGCAGCTGGCACCGGGGACCATCCGCGAGGAATTCGGTACCGGCACCGTCGACATGTTCGCCCAGATGGCGACCGGGAGCGTCAAGGCGTGTTGGATCATCTGCACCAATCCAGTTGCCTCGGTGGCAAATCGACAGAACGTGATCGACGGGCTGCGTCGAGCCGAGCTGGTGATCACCCAGGACACGTTTTTGTCCACGGCCACCAACGAGTACGCCGACGTCATGTTGCCTGCCGCGCTGTGGGCGGAATCCGACGGCGTCTCGGTCAACTCGGAGCGGACGGTGACCCTGACCAACCGGGCCGCCGATGCGCCCGGCGACGCCCAGCCCGACTGGCGTTTGATCTGCGATGTGGCCGCCGCGATGGGATTCGGCGATGCCTTCGACTACTCCACAAGCGAGGAGATATTCGACGAGATCCGCGCATTCTGGAATCCGCGCACGGGTTACGACATGCGCGGGGTGAGCTACGCACGGCTGCGGCAAGGTCCTGCGCAATGGCCCTGCCCGCCGGGCGATTCGGGGAATTCTGCAGACAGGAATCCGATTCGGTATCTGAACGACGGGATCAGCCAGGACCTGTACATCGACGAGGACGGCCACGTGCCGCGGCTGGCGTTCGCCACCCCCTCACGCCGCGCTATGTTCCACGCCCGAGCGCATCGCGATCCCGCCGAGCTCCCCGGTAACGGTTATCCGATGATCCTGAATACCGGTCGATTGCAACATCATTGGCACACCCTCACCAAGACCGGACGTATCAAGACACTCGATCGGCTCCATCCGTCGCCCTTTATCGAGATTCATCCTCACGATGCCGCGACACTCGGAATCGACGAGGGCGATATCGTCGAAGTCGCCTCGCGTCGCGGCAGTGCCGAGCTTCCCGCGGTCGTCAGCGATAGGGTCAAGCGGGGCAGCTGTTTTGCACCCTTCCACTGGAATGACATCCAGGGGCCCGGGCTGACGATCAACGCCGTGACCAACGATGCCGTCGACCCCGATTCGCTACAGCCGGAGTTCAAAGTCAGCGCCGTGATGCTGCGCCCCACCGGTCGGACCGTCCTCAAGGAGGCAGTCGACGCGCCAACACAAGCGCTCGGGGACATAGCGATTCTGTGGACATCGCAGACCGGCAACGCCGAGAACGCGGCCGCCTCGGTGCATCGACTGTTGGAGACCGCGGGGATATCGGCGACGCTCACCGCGATGGACGAGTGCGACCCCGCCGATCTCGGCGCGGTCCGCACGGCAGTGGTCATCGCGAGCAGCTTCGGCGAAGGCGGACCGCCCGATAACGGGGCACGGTTCTGGTCGGCACTGACAGGGATCCCGGGGACCACCCACCCGTTTGACCACATGCGCTACGCGGTGCTGGGATTCGGGGATCGTGCGTACGCAGATTTCTGCGGCCACGCGAAAGCTCTCGACACGCGCCTGCAGGAGCTCGGCGCCACCCCGGTCCTCGGCCGGGTCGATGGCGAGGCCGCCGACCGATCGCTGATCGCGTCGTGGACCGCAGACCTGCTGGAGGCAATTGGGGAGGGGACCGCCGCGAGCACCGAGGCGGTCCGGCGACTACGCAGCAACGGGCTTCCGGTGACCGCACCGGAACGCTTCACCCGGGGCGCACCCATCCTGGCGGCGTTGTCGCACAACGAGATTCTCTCGGCCCCCGGCTCCGGCAAGGAGGTGCGACGAATCGAGTTCGACCTCTCCGGTCACGATGTCGACTACTCGGTGGGCGACGCGCTGGGAATCTACCCGACCAATCGCGACGAAGACGTCCAACGCTGGCTTACCGCAACCGGTTTCGATGGCGCGCTGCCCATTACGATCGACGGCGGCGAGCTTCCGCTGGCCACCGCCCTGGCCAGTCACTACGACATCTGCCGAGTGACCGACGACCTGCTGCGGTTCATCGCCGAGAGACGCACCGACAAACCAGCGAAAAAGCTGCTGCGCGGCACCAGCGACTCGGCCACCGAGGCGCGCGCATTGTGGCGGCAGGGCCGAAATGCCCTCGACGTACTTCGCGAGTTTCCCATCCGTGCCGATATCGAAGAATGGCAACAGGTCCTGATCCGGCTCACCCCGCGCCAGTACTCGATTTCCTCGAGCCCCCTGGTCAGCCCGCGGGCCGTCGCGTTGACCGTGTCCATCGTCCGATATCGGGGGCCGGACGGGTCGGCGCGGGGCGGGGTGGGGTCGACCTTCTTGGCCGACCGCGCGCAGCACCTTCCTGTCCCGATCTTCTTGCAGCGCTCACCGCATTTCCGACCGCCCGATACGGCGGACACGCCGATGATCATGATCGGCCCCGGAACCGGTATCGCGCCATTCCGCGGATTCCTGCAGGAACGTCGCGCGCTAGGGCATACCGGTCGCAACTGGCTGTTCTTCGGTGATCAGCACCGCAACCAGCACTTCTACTACCGCGACGAGCTCGACGGGTACCTGCGAGACGGCTCGCTGCGCCGTCTCGATCTTGCATTCTCACGTGACCAGCACAAACGCATCTACGTGCAGCACCGGATGCTGGAGCAGGGGGCGCAGTTGTGGCAGTGGCTATCCGAGGGCGCGCACGTCTATGTGTGTGGAGACGCCAGCCGCATGGCTAAGGATGTCGACGGCGCATTGCTCGCCGTCGCCCAGAAACACGGACGGATGTCGGGGGAGCAGGCACTCGAGTTCCGCAAGGAACTGGTTGCCGAGAAACGCTACGTCCGCGACGTCTACTGAGCCGCCGCGCTATATTCGTCACGCGCGATGGATCTCGCCGGGGCCTGTCCCGAACCGCCACTGATGGCTGATAGTTCCTGTGTTGGTGTGTCGTAACACGATGGGACCGAATGTGGCAGGTGGATACCGCGAAGAGCGCAATGAGTCCACGCGACCCCTACATCTTCAACCGTCCGCGCTGCTGTGGGTGTTCCTCGGCGGCATGGTCGGGACCGCGTTGCGGTACTGGTTCGAATTGATGTGGCCGGCCTCGGGCACCTCATGGCCGTGGGGGACGTTCGCGGCCAACCTTTCCGGGGCGTTCATCCTCGGCGCGCTGCTGGAGACGCTCACGCTGCTGGGGCCGGATGCGGGCTGGCGCCAACGCCTCCGGCTGTGTCTGGGGACGGGTCTGTGTGGTGCATTCACCACCTACAGCGCGCTCGCGCTGGAAGTCAGCACGCTCACCCGCCACGGCTTCACGGGCATCGGCGTGGGGTACGCATTGGTCAGCGTCGCAGCGGGTTTGGCAGCCGCGCTGGCCGGGATAGCCACCGCGGCGCGGGCCCTCGCCCGCTATTCGGGGGACACCACATGATGGCCATTGTCGTGATCCTGGCCGGCGCCCTGGGCGCCGTGGTGCGGTTCGTCGTCGACTCCGCGATCAAGCAGCGCCGGACCTCTCGATTTCCCTGGACCACTCTGCTCATCAATGTCAGTGGATCGGCCCTCATCGGCATGCTGGCCGGCCTGGTGATCTTCCACGACGCGTCGCCCGGACTGCTCGCCATCCTCGGCACCGGTTTCTGCGGCGGCTATACGACCTTCAGTACCGCCAGCGTCGAATCCGTGCGATTGATCGAGCAGCGCCGTTGGTCCCTCGCCCTGTACAACACGTTCGGCGCGCTGCTCGCCAGCATCGCGGCGTGCGCCGCGGGGCTGGCGCTCGGGTGGCTGCTGGCGTGAGGATGTAGGTATGACCGAGTCGCCGGTGGCCCATCTGGTGGTCGGATGGGATCGGCAGCCACCCAGTACGGCCGCGTTGCGCTTCGCGACGGATTTGGCCGGGCGATTGAATGCATGTGTGCACGTAGTGCACATTCTGGACATGGACGACGAGCCACTGGATCCCGATACGGACAGCTGGGAGTCGCAGTCCCAGGAGGCCGTATCGGCTGCCGAGGCCAGAGCTCGCGAAGAGCTCGCGGGGCGGGACGTGCGCTGGGAGTATCACCGCGCGCACGGCCCCGCGGCCGCTCAGCTTCTCGAGGTGGCACAGCAGAACGAGGCTCTCATGATCATTCTGGGCAGCCCACGAGGCGGGCCCGTATCAGCACTCGACGTATTACTTGGGCATTCGGTGTCCCATCGATTGATCGGCGCAAAGCGAATTCCGCTCGTGCTCGTGCCGGCCACCTGACAGCACGTTCACGGCTATCGATTGGTTACTACTGTCCTGTAGCCTTGCGCGGTGCACAGCAAATCCCGCTTCCCGCGGGGGGTTGACCGGGGTCCCGTCACCATCGATGGGGTCACCGTGGCACTGAGAGCACCTCGACTGTCGGACGGTCCGTCGTGGCGCGAGACCGCGTCGAGGTTCGCCGCCAGGCTTTCCCCGGCATTCGGCCGCGACGATATGGACTGGGAATCCGCACATTCACCGGTGATGTGGGCGGACACCTGGCGTGCGGCCCTGGGGGATGCGAAGGCCGGAGGCGTATCCTATGTGCTGGTACGGATCGACAACGACACCGAAAAAGTGGTGGGCCAGTTCTCGGTGACCGGCAGAGATCCGCGCACGGGCGGCGCCGAGATCTCCATCTGGTCCGCCGACGTTTCCCCGGTAGTGAGCAGATGGGCTCAGCTGACGTCCGCACTGTCGGCCTTCGAGGGCAACCCTGCCATCCCACACGCGCTGATACCCGTCGCGGTGTCGAATGTTCGCGCAAACATGTTCGCCTCCTCGCTAGGCTGGACTCAGCTACAGACTCGGCACCAGTTGCGCAGCTACGACGGTCAGATATCGGACCACCACATTTGGATTCTGGTGAATACGGCCGCGAGTCGCGATGCGATGAGGCGTCAGCTGTTGGCACTTCCCTGCGCCAGAGCCGATTCCCAGCCCATTGCGCCCCGCGCCTCGCAGCCGCTATATATCGCGGCCTGGGGCAGATACCTCGTGCGCCGTGCGCGACAAAGACTTCGCACCGCAAAGGATGTTCGCCCCCGCCCGCCAGTTCTCGAAATACCCTCCGCCAATGGGGAAGTGGTGCGCCTCGAGCCCTCCAGCCATGATCGGTACCGCGTCACGATGAGCGAGCGCCCGGCCGGTTCGATCGACGTTTACTCCGATGCGGGAACCTCGACCAGCGAGCTAGTGCCGCACATCAGTTCGTGGGTACCGGAAGACGCACGGGTAGCGGCGGTGGCCCAGCTTGCCCGCCAGCTGGCGGAGGGCCCGCGCGCGTCACGCCGGACGGTCGTCACGATCCGGGCTGGAGACTCCGCGATCGCCAATGATCTTGTCGCTCTTGGCTTCATCGATGAAGGTGACGCGCCACCGAGCCTCGGCGAGGAAGGCGTGCCGCGCCGGATGTGGACGCTGATTCGCGGCTAGCTGCGCTGCGCGGTGGTGATCGCCGCCCGGCCGTCGACAGGTAATCGACTGACATACGTTGGCGCATAATGCTGCAGCAATTCGCGGGTGGTCAGGTGCTGGCGGCACCGGAAACCGTGCGCCGCCAGCAGCGCATCGGCGTCGGCCGCGGTGAGGCCGGTGAGATACGGCTCCCCAAACCGTGCAGCCGCCCCCGTCCATAGCCGGGCGCGAACAGAATCGCTCTCTCCGGTAACGACACTGGTATCGAGGTAGTCAAATACCACCAGGCTGCCTGGCGCACAGAGCGTCGCGAGATCGGCGAGTGTCGCGTCCAGCGCGTCTTGGGTCAGGTAGGCGGTCACGCCGAGCCAGATGATCAGGCTTGGCCGGGTGGGATCAAAGTTGTTGGCGAGGAGTCTTTCACGGAGCACGTCGTGTTCGAAATCGCAGGGCACCCATACGGTCTCGTCGTCACCTTCGGCTGATTGGAGACGTTCCGCGGCGGCGCGTTTGTCCGCTTGGGTGGTAGGCGCGTCGACCTCGAAAATCTTGACGGGGCCGCCTACGGCTCGACGCAATGCGGTGGTGTCGAATCCGGCACCCAGCAGCACAACCTGCGTGACGCCGTCGTTGAGAGCAGCTTCGAGGATGTCATCGGTGTAGCGCACCCTCAAGACCAGGAAGAGATGTCCGGCAGCACCGAACACATACTTGAGACCCTCAATGAAGAGGCGAGCCGCCAGCGGATGGATCAACCAGGCCCGCAAGATGGGGCTGCGAACAAAATGCCGCGAGTACGGATCATTGAGAAGGCGCCGCCCCGCCGGCTGCAAGGTCTCCGCTGCCCGTTGGGCAGCGCAAGATTGCGCCGTAAAACTCGCCCGACGATCAAGACGACGACTGTTCACGCCCGGTCTCCGCTTCCGTGATAGTGGCGAAAGCTGTTGCATTGCAATTTGATCCGCGATCGGAAGGATCGAATCACGCGCGCACTGCCGGGTCCGTCTCCCGCAGTGCACGGCAGGGCACCCGCATGGGCCACCAGAACCACCGCCCGAGGAGGGTCGCGATGGACGGGATGACGAGCGAACGGACAATGAGCGTGTCGAGTAAAAGTCCGACGCCGACGGTGGTACCGATCTGCGCGAGGGTGCTGGAGTACCCGGCGATCAACGCAAACATTGTGAAACCGAAGATCAGGCCCGCGGTCGTGACCACGCTGCCGGTCCCCACCATGGCACGGATGATCCCCGTTTTGATTCCGGCGCGGAGCTCTTCCTTGAACCGGGCGACCAGCAGCAGGTTATAGTCGGCGCCGACCGCGACAAGGAAGATGAAGGAGCACGGTACGACCGCCCAGTGCAAGGGCAGACCGATGCCGTACTGCCAGATGGCAGCGCTAAGTCCCCACGCGGAAAGAAATGACAATCCCACGGTCCCGACAACGGCGACTGCCGCAACGAAGCTGCGCAACAGCAGCAGCACGACGCAGAACACGAACGCGAAAGCCGCTACGGCACTGGTGATGAAGTCCTCCTTGGCGAAGGCCGCGATGTTGAGCAACGTGCCCCCGGCGCCGCCGATACTCACCGTGCTCCCGCCGAGCGAGGTGCCCTTGAGTGCCGATTTCGCCGCAGGGACGATCTTGGCGCTGTAATCCATGCTCTCTCGGCTGAAGGAGTTCACATCGCCCATGACGAGCATTCGGGTGATCTTGCCGTCGGGGGAGAAGAAGACGGACAGAGCCGATTGGAACAGGGGCGATTCGAATGCCTGGCTCGGAAGGAAGAAGTACCCGCCAGGGTCTCCCTTCATGTAGGTGTCGGCGATCTCTCGCAGGAACGCCGTCACCTCGTTCATCTGCACCAGCAGCGAGTCGGCCATGCCGCGGATCGGAGTGAGCGTCTGCTGGGCGTCGTTGAGGAAACCGTCAAGCATCCGGACCTGATTAACCAATCTCGGCAACGACTGCGTGGCGACCTGCGAGGCGTCCACCATGTCCTCGAACTTGCGCTCGCCCGCCTGGTTCAGTCCATCGAGAACGGTGAGTCCGGTGAGCGCCGCGTTGCAGGGCAGCACCTCCCTGCAGTCGGGGACCATATCGACGAGCTGGCCTGCCGCATCGATTCCGCTCGCGGCGACCGGCTTCATCTGGCTATGGATCGCCTTCGCCATTTTCAACAGTTCGACGAGGCGTTTTCGGGTGGCCTGCACGCCACCGCCGGGCAGCTCGGCGGCGCGCTGGACGACCTGGAGATCGTTGAGGACCTCTTTGACACCCACCGAGAGCTGATCGATCTCACCGGTGATCTTGGCGATGCCGTTGAGCTGAGTGCTGACCATCTCGGCTATCTGGGCCATCCGTTCGCCGACATATCCGCCTTGATAGGTCAGGGTTCCTTGGGGCAGCGGCGAGATGAGCGGGCGCGTAATGCCTTGTACCGCTTGGACTCCCTCCACGGAGTACACGGCGCTCGTCAGCTTGGCGAGTGCGATCAAGTCCGCGGAATTGCGCATATCGTGATCGGCCTCGATGAACAGCAGGTTCGGGTTCAGGAGGTTGGGCGGCAGGTGCCGATCCGCGGCCACCAGACCCAGGTTCGCCTCCGTGTTGTCCGGTTGGGCCGCGCGTTCGTTGTAGCTGATGACATACGACGGCAGGACCAGAATCGCGAGTGCGAGCACGGCCATGCTGCCCGCGAGTACCGGTCCGGGCCAACGGACGACGTGGGTGGCGATACGCCTCCAGCGCCGAACGGCACGGTCGCCGCGCGGTTCGTAAAGGCCGAGCCGGCATCCGATCGCCAGCAGTGCGGGACCGAGGGTCAACGCCGCAGCGAGAGCGGTGAGGATGCCGATGGTGCAAGGCAGACCGGAGGTGGAGAACGCGGCGAGCCTGGTGAGAGTCATGCACGCGGTCGCGCCCGCCACGGTCAGCCCGGAGGCGAAGATGATGCGTTGCACGCTCGCTAATGCCGTGTAGTACGCGGTGGTCGGATCCTGGCCCGCCCGTCTTGCTTCCTGATACCTGCCGAGCAGGAAGATGCCGTAGTCCGTCCCCGCGCCGAGGACAATTCCGGCCAGCAGGCTCGACGCGAAAATGGAGATGCCGATGATCCCCTGCTGGCCGAGCAGGGCGACGATCGGCCGGGCCGTGACCAACGCGACCGCCACCACGAGCAGTGGCATCGCGGCCGTAAACAGTGAGCGGTAGGTCAACGACATGATGACGGTGATGCAGATAGCGCACGCGATGATGATCGGCAGGATCGACCGGTTGATCGCGAGCAGTTCGTCGTTGACGACGGCCGACGGACCGGTCACATAGATCTTGACGCCCGCAGGGGGCGGGTACTCCTTGACGATGTCGCGCACGGCCTGGGTGGACTCCATGGCCAGCGCGGTGCCCATGTTGCCGCCCAGGTTGAGGTAACTGAAGGAGGCCTTCCGATCCTGACTTTCGAATGCCGGCGCGAATGAGGGATCGGACCATAGGTCGATCGTCGTGATGACGTGCTTCTTGTCCGCCTTGAACTTCTCCATCAGTTCCGCGTAGTAGCGGTGCATCTCCGGGCCGAACGGCTTGTCTCCCTCGGCCAGCACGGCCACGAAGTTGTTCGTGCCGCCGTTGCCGAAGTACTTGCCCATATTGGAGAGCGCCTGCACCGACGACGCTTCGTCGGGCAGGAAGGACAAGGCATGCCCTTCGATCACTTTCTCTAGTTGGGGGCCTGCAGCATTGAGCCCGCAGGCGAGCAGCACCCACAGCACAACGATGGGTATGGAGAGTCCGTACAAGAGTCGGGCATATAGCGGTCTGCGCTGCTCACCACCGGCGGTATATGTCTCCCGACGGAACGGCACGGAGAATTCGTTGCGCACTCGGCGGCCGAATCCCCTTGAGCGCGAGACAAACCCGGCGCTTTCACCAGCAGCTTGTATCGGTCCGGTGTCGGCGTCAGCCTCGTCCCTGGTCACGCGACCTGCACCTTGCAGCTCGCAATGCCGCCGGTGGCGGTCGCCACTTGTTCATCGCGGACCTTCCCGTTGACGGTGATCCTGCAGCCAACTCCCGAGGAGTTGGATTGCACGACCATGCTGGTCACAAGGGATGGCTCCACGGTGCGCAGCGCCTGCTCCCAGGGCAGGACCGTTTCGACGTTCTGATTGTGGCCGCTGTCGTCAAGATAGGACACTGTCGCGGGAGTCCCGGGGGACCCAATGGCCTCGTATGCGATTGTCCGCTCGGTGAGGCTGCCCAGCATCGGAAGGCGGCTCACGGTCCCCATTGCCTCATCCGGGATTTCACTCGAACGCAGTTTGAGAATGAACGCCGCGGCGACGGCCAGGACCGCCAGTACAACCAGATACACCCACGCGCTTCTCATGAGGGGCTTCCTTCACGGGTCGTATCTATGAAACGGCCCCGTCAGTCTTGCATGTGACTGGTGTCTTCATTGTGCAAATTCGGTGCCAAATTCGCGAGGTCGAAATGCTTAGAAGACGCATCATTTTTGGGTTACGGGCATGCCCACACATGGCCCCTCGATAATTCCCAGATAAGCCCGTCGGCAATTCCCGGACGAGCCCATAATGGTGATCCGTTGGTCGTGACGAGAGGACACCGCAGTGGTCGCAGTGGCCATTATTGGCATCGGGTGCAAGTTCCCTGGCGGCATCGAGGACGCGGACAGTTTCTGGGAATTCGTGTCTCGCAAAGGCGACGCCGTAGCCGATATTCCGAAGGACCGTTGGGACGCGGACAAATATTACGATCCGGATCCCGACACCCCGGGCCGGATGTACACGCGGCGGGGCAGCTTCCTCACCCAGTCGTTCCGCCGGTTTGACGCGGACTTCTTCGGGATCTCACACCGCGAGGCCGCCGTGCTGGACCCGCAGCAGCGACTTCTTCTCGAAACCACCTGGGAGGCGCTCGACGACGCGGGCATCGCCGGACAAGCCCTGGGCGGGAACGTGGGGACGTTCATCGGCGGCTTCATGAACGACAACATGGTTAGCCGGGCGCTGGCCCGCAACCTGGAGAAGATCAACAACTTCGCCGCCTTCAGCGCGTCCCAGACCTTGCTGTCTAACCGCATCGCTCATGCGCTCGACTTGTGGGGGCCGAGCATGACCGTGGACACGGCGTGTTCGTCCTCCCTCGTTACGACGCACCTCGCGGTGCGGGCGGTCGCGAACGACGAATGCGATGTGGCACTCGCCGGCGGGGTGAACATCATGTTCCAGCCGGAAACGTTCATCACCATGTGTAAAGGCAGGTTCCTCGCTGCCGACGGCCGCAGTAAGTCGTTTGATGCTGCCGCCGACGGCTACGGCCGCGGCGAGGGCGTCGGCATCGTGGTGTTGAAGAACCTTGAGCAGGCGCAGCGCGACGGCGACCGCATATATGCGGTGATCCGGGGCAGCGGCGTGAACCAGGACGGCAGAACACTGGCGTTGCCCGTCCCGAATCCGGTATCCCAGCAGCGACTCGCGGAGCGGGTACTCAAAGAGGCGGGCGTCGATCCGGCCCTCATCGGATACGTTGAGGCGCACGGCACGGGCACGAGCGTCGGAGATCCGTTGGAGGCCGAAGCATTAGGTCGCTCCTATGGCCAGGCGGCCGGCCGCATCGAACCGCTGGTGATCGGATCGGTGAAGAACAACTTCGGGCACACGGAGGCCGCAGCGGGTGTCGCCGGGCTGATTAAGGCCGCGCTCACCGTGCAGCGTCGGACCATCCTTCCGCAGGTCGTCCTCGACAAGCTCAACCCCGAGATCCCGTTCGACGAGCTGAGGCTCCGGATCCCAACCGAGATCGAAAAGTATCCCGACGTGGGCACCCCGGCGTATGCGGCGGTCAACAGCTTCGGGTACGGCGGGACCAACGCGCACGTCATCGTTGAGGAGCCGCCGCGGCCCCTAGCTGTTGGAGCTCCCGCCGTTCCAGTTCGCGACAGCATCCGGATCTTCCCGGTCTCCGCACGCAGTGGCGTCGCGCTCCACGAGGTCGCCGGCCGTTATGCCGAGCTGCTGCGCTCCGAAAGCGGCACGGGGGACACAGTCTCCGATGAGACGGTGCAACGCCTGAAGACCGCAGTCACCGGTCGCAGGGCACAGCATTACCTCCGCAAGGGCTTCATTTACCGCGACGCGGATGACCTTCTCACCCAACTGAATTCCTACGCCAAGAGCGACGAAGCTGCTCCGGCTCGTGCCCTGGTCGAAGGGATCTCCGATCCCGTGTTCGTCTTCAGCGGCATGGGCCCGCAGTGGTGGGGAATGGCACGCGGTTTGTTGCAAACCGACGGCGTCTCCCGTGTCTTCTCTGACGCGGCCGCCGAGATCGACGCGGTTTTCCAGGAGGTTTCGGGCTGGTCGGTAATCGCGGAGCTCCTGCGATCGGGAGGAGACTCTCGCGTCACCCGCACCGAGATCGCCCAGCCGGCAAACTTCCTCGTCCAGTCCGCACTGGCTAAGCACCTCCAACAGTTCGGGATCCGACCCACGGCAGTGGTGGGGCACAGCGTTGGTGAGGTCGCCGCGGCCTATGTGAGCGGCGCATTGTCCCTGCGGGACGCCGCCGCCGTCTCCTTCCATCGCTCCCGCCTGCAGGCGAAAACTGCGGGCTCCGGCGGCATGCTCGCGGTCGGTCTCGACGCCGAGGAGGCCCAACGCCGAGCCGCACGTTTTGGCGGCGCGGTGTGTGTCGCGGCGGTCAACAGCACCTCGGCAACAACGCTGTCGGGGGACTCGAAGGCACTGCAGACATTGCACGATGAGCTTGCGGAAAACGGGGTCTTCGCCCGGATGCTGCACGTGGAGGTCCCGTATCACAGCCAACTGATGGACCCCATTCTCGATGAGCTCGCGACCGCACTTAGGGGGCTCGTACCGCATCCGTCAGATGTACCGCTGTACTCGACGGTCACTGGCCAGAAGATCGACGGCGAGGCGTTCGCGGACCCGGCTTATTGGGTGAACAACGTGCGCGAAAGCGTCCTTTTCGCGAAGGCCGTGGACACACTCATCGCCGACCGGTACCGGGTGTTCCTCGAACTCGGACCGCACCCGGTGCTCATCGGAAACATCCGCGAGAGCTTCGTGCGGCACAGCGTCTCCGGCGCTGCGATCCAGACCCTGCACCGCGATCAGGATGACGAGCAGTCAGTGCTCCAAGCCATCACCGACTTGTACGCGGTCGGCGCCATCGACGCCCCCGGCGAGGCTGACGTCTATGAGACCGGCCCGATCCCGCACCTGAACCTGCCGAAGTACCCGTGGTCGCAAGACGAGCTGTGGGAGGAAGACCCCCTGACGCTGCGCGCACGCTACGGCGACGCCGATCGCTTCGCCCTCCTCGGCGACCGAGCAGACGGGGTGACACCCCAATGGGAGGTCACCTTGGCCGCGGCCAACCTGCCGTGGCTTACCGACCACACGGTCCTCGGTTCGGTGGTGTTGCCAGGTGCCGCATATCTCGATGCGGCGATGTCGGCGGTGCGCCAACGCACTGGCCGCGGCCACGCCGGACTGGACTCGGTGGTCTTTGCGGTGCCGTTGGTCGTCGCCGAACACGACGCACCAATCACCCGTCTCGCCGTGGACGAGACGACCAAGCGATTCACCATCCATGGCCGCTCCGCGCACACCCAGCTGTGGACGGCGCACGCCAACGGCCGACTGGTCGAGGCGAACCCCGGGTCTTTGCGGATCGACGTCCCGACGCTCTCCGCGCGCGACAGGGTCTTCGAGAGTGACGACGTTTACAAGGGATTGGCCGCGGTCGGGCTTCCATACGGTCCGGCTTTCCAGCGAATCCGGAGTGTGCGTATCAGCTCCGCCGGCTGCGTCGCGGAGCTGACGAGCCCGCCGAGCCGCATGGCCTACGACGGTACGGCTCTGGCGCCCGAGTTACGGCACACCGTCCATCCCGCTCTTGCCGATGCGGCACTGCAGTGCATCGCGGTCCTCTTGGCGGCGCGTCCGGAGCTCGATGTTCCCCCGGTGGCCCATGTGCCGGCGTCGGTAGACCGCGTGCGGCTCTATCACGAGGTGCCCGACGACCCGATCGCGATCGTCGAGATCATCAGCGCGCAGCCGCTGCGCGCGAATGCCTATCTCGCGTCCCGCGATGGCGATGTCGCCTTGGCCATGACCGGGGTGACGTTGCGTCCTGTCGGGACGGCCGCGGACCCGCTGTCCGAATTGGACCACTATTTCTACGAGCCGCGTTGGGAACCCTTCGACGAGGAGGTCGACGGAGAACACAGCCGACCTGTCGTATCTCCCGCCGCGGCCCACCCGGTGAACGCACTCGTGGAGATCGGGGAGGTTAGCGCCGCCGTCGTCGACGGAGCCCGACGCGCGGCGAGCAGCGATGCTTCCATCACGCGCCTGAGCGACGCCGCACAACGAGCCGAACTTGCCGCGGTCTTCGCGGCAGCGCTGGACAGGGATAACTTCTTGCGCGTCGTCGTGGCGGTTGGCTCCGGGAACGCCTCGGAGGCCAACGTTTGCCACGTCGTCACGGTCGCCCAAGCCCTGACGGCGGTGATGGAGGCGGAGACCGAGCGCGGCGTCGTGAATCCGGACGTGCAGGTAGTCCTCGTAAGCCGGGGCGCCTTCATCGCGCCGGGCGACCAAGAACCGTGCCTGAACCTGGACCAGGCCGCACTCGTGGGAGCGCGGCGCGTGTTGGCGAACGAGCAGCACCCCGCCAAATGGTCCCTGGTGGATCTCACTGATTCGGCAACGGCGCAGGAGGTGGCCGCAGAAATCAGCGCGATGACGAGGGCCGAAGAAGTCGCCGTACGTGCAGGACAACGACAAACGCAGCGGATGCGCCGGTCGCTATCTGAGCTGGTCGCGCCGTGGGAGGAGCCGTTCGAGCCCGCCGACCCTGAGGTGGCCTATGAGGTGCAGATCCCGAGCACGCGGTCGCTCAAGGACCTCACCCTCCGAGCATGCGAGCGCATCGAACCCGGACCCCGGCAAGTGGAGGTCCGCATCGAGACCGTCGGGCTCAACTACAAGGACCCGTTGAAGGTCCTCGGCATCTTGACCGATCGCGAGCTCGGCGAGACATATTTCAAGCTGGACCCCGGCATGGAAGGTTTCGGTGTCGTCACACGCGTCGGTGCACAGGTCGACGAGCTTCGGGTGGGCGAAAGCATCGCGGTCGCCGAGCGAGGTCTCCTACGTCGCTACTTGACGTTCGACCTGGACGGCGGCGCAGCATGGGAGCCGATAGCCCAAGAGCATCTTCAACGAGAGGACTTCGATCCGCTTGCGGTGGGCTCGGGTGTCCCGTTCTTCACCGCGGGGTATGCGTTCTACAAGCTTGCAGATCTCCAGCCGGGAGAAACGGTCCTCGTGCATGGCGCGGCGGGCGGCATGGGCATGGCAGCCGTGCAGGTCGCGGCCAATATGGGCGCAGTTGTGTACGCGACCGCCGGGAGCGAGGAGCGCCGGCGTGCGGCGCTTGAACTCGGCGCGACAGCAGCGTTTGACTCACGGTCGGTCGGCTTCGTCGACGACATCCTGCGGATCACCGAAGGGCGCGGAGTAGACGTCATCTACAACTCGCTGCCGGGCGAGGTCATCGCCCAGAACTTCGCGGTGGCCGGCGAGTTCTGCCGGATCATCGAGATCGGGAAGGCGGACATGTACTTCGGCGGGGCGATGGAGCTCAAGCCGTTCAGCGGCAACTTGACCTTTCACTCGATCGATATGGACCGCATGCTGCGACTGCGGCCGGAGGTGTTTCGCGAGCTGCGGCGCGAGTGCACCGAGATGCTCATGTCGGGCAAGCTCACCCCGCTCCCGTACACGAGGTTCCCGATCGGCGAGCTGGTTGGTGCGTTCGAGGCGGTGTTCCGCGCGGAGCACATGGGCCGGATCGTGCTCGATTTCCGAAATCAGACCCCCCAGCTGCTGCCTCGCAAGACCGATCCGGCTCCGGTGCGTCCTGGCCACTCCTATCTCATCAGCGGCGGATTCGGTGCGTTCGGGTTGGCCACCGCGCGCTCGTTGGTCAAGGCCGGGGCTACCCATCTGGTCCTCGCCGGCCGCAGCGGAGCAGCAACGGATGTCGCACGGGCGCAGATCGACGCGCTGCGCGCCGTGGACGTCGACGTGTGGGAAGAGCAGATCGATATCAGCGACTACGACCAGGTCGTGGATTTGATCGGAAAGGTGGAGGCCTCGGGACACCCGCTGCGCGGCGTATTCCATGCCGCCGCGGTCGCCCATGACGATGTGATCGGGGACATCACGCCACAGTCCTTGCACAAGGTATTCGGGCCCAAGGTCGGCGGTGCGCTGAACCTGGACAAGGCCACGCGTGAGTGCAACTCCCAGCTCGATCACTTCGTGCTGTATTCGTCAATCAGCAGCCTCGTCGGCATCGTGCCTCAGCTGACGTACGCGGCGGCCAACAGCGTGTTGGACGGACTCGCTGCGGCACGGCACGCGGCTGGGCTTTCCGCCCTGTCGGTGAGCTGGGGCCCAATGAGCGGCGGCGGCATGGCCGAGACATCGGAGGCCATTCTGACGTTCCTCGACTCGGTGGGGCTGCGTCGGGTCAACATGGATCACGGGGCGGCGTTCATGCACGAGTGCTCCCGTTTCCCGCTTCCCCACGTCGCCATCGCGAATGTCGACTGGGGGATGTTGCGCACTCCGCTGCCCTCGACGGGCAAGAGCACACGTTTCGCGCATCTCTCCGCGGAAGCCGCCGCCGTGTCCAATGAGCAGGCCGCCTTCCGTGCGGCGGTGCTGGCGTTGCCGGAGGAGGAGCGCGGCCCGATGGTCACCAAGGAGTTGGCTAAGGAGCTCGCCAATGTGCTCAAGGTCGATGTGGACAGCATCGACCCCACCGGGCCGATAGCCGACCTGGGAATCGACTCCCTCATGGCGGTGGAGTTCGCGGCTCGTGCCGGGAAGCAGTTGAACATCCAGATCACGGCGTTCCAGTTCACGCCCGACCTGACCCTTGAGGCGGTCGGTGCGCGAGTCGCACTGCTCATCGCCCAAGGGGTCGGCGAGTCCGAGTTCGATGGGAACTAGCTGATCGTGACCGTTACTCCATCTGCCGCCCCGCTTGAGTGCTGGTGGTGGCCCAGGCCCTATCAACAGTCCTTGCCCACCGTGCTTTTTTTCCCCGGCGCGGGGGCGAACCACGCCGGCGAGCAACACCTCGTCCCTTTCCTGGCCGGGGTGAACTTCGGGGTGTGGCGGATGCCGGGACGCAGCACCCGATCCCAGGAGCCGTCACCGGAGAATCTGCGCGCGCTTGCGGCAGAATCCGCGTCGGCGGTCATCGGACTCGGTTGCCGTCGACCGGTCCTTGCTGGGAAGAGTTTCGGCGGACTGTTCGGTTACGCGGTGTGTCAGGCGTTGGAGTCGCGCGACTTCGCGGTGGGCCGATTCGTCCCGGTGGTGAGCGGGCACCCGTCGCTGTGGCGAATGGACGCTTTGTACGCCAAGACCCGAGGCCATAACCCCCAGGAACACGCGCTCTGGAGGCTCAAGGCCGATGAGCAGCGCGGCCACTGGCCGCCGAAGAAAATTTCGGATGAATCGCTGCTAGAACAGGCGCGACGCAATGCGGTGACCGATTTCAGTCTGGGCCTGCAATCGATCTCGCGTCGCCGGATCACCACGCCGATCACCGAGGTGAGCGCCAAGGACGACGAGGTGCTCCCGAAGTTCGCGCCGCCACGCCGATGGGAGCCGTACACCACGGGGGATTTCACGAGCATCCTGGTGACGGGCGGGCACTATTTCTATTGGTCGAATCCGCAGGCCTTGGCGACCATTTTGACCCATGAGGCGGAACTCGCTCTCAGCGGCTCGTTCACATAGCCGCTGAGAGCTCAGGCCTGACTACGGAGTTTCGCGCTGACAGTCCGGGCCGGTGTACTGCCAATTCGGGTTGCTGTTGTATTCGCAACCCGGGCCCACATACTTCCAGTTGGGGGGTGCGGCCGGCAGTCGCCCGCCTTCACCCCGCCAGTCGCGACCGCCGTACCGCCAGCCCCAGTTCTCGAACCAGCTGTCGGGGTTGACACACCCTTCCATGTTTCCCGGCCCCCACGGGGGCGGGGGTGAGGGATACGGTCCGTTAAAGCACACATCCGCCGGGGCGGGTGTCGGCTGCGCCGACGCCGGGCCCGCGCTCAGAAGAGCGATCGGGGCGGCGATGAAGCCAGCTGCTAATACGAACTGCCCGACCTTGATGACCTTGTTCATCGCACAACCTCCGACGTTGGATGCCGCTGTGATTCCGCAAGATTAGCGCCGTCTCCTTTCTAATTGTGGTAATTGCACGATCTTGACGGTGTCGACTTCTTGAAAAGGTCGACGTTCTCGCACCGGCATTTTCTTGTTGCGCGGCCTTACCACTTTTGGCATACCGTCGTGACCATTCTTCTCGAATTGAGGACCGGGGCAGAAATGGACGGACGTACCAGTCCCGGGTGCTCATCCAATGGCGCGGTCCGTTCACCTGCCGCACTCGATCACCGTGGCCTCGTCGATGCCTCAGCCGTGACGCGGGACCGACCCGCCTAGGCTGCTGGCATGCTGCGAGCGGGAATCATCGTCACTGGCACGGAGGTCCTCACGGGGCGGGTCGCCGATGCCAACGGCCCGTGGCTTTCCGAGCGGCTACGAGAAGTGGGAGTGGACGTAGCGCATATCTGCGTGTGCGGAGACCGCGAGGAGGATCTGACGGCCCAGCTGAAGTTTCTCGCCGGCCAAGGTGTCGACGTCATCGTCACATCAGGCGGCTTGGGCCCCACCGCGGACGATATGACCCTGCCGACCGTCGCCGAATTTGCCGGTACCACAATGGTTTTCGATGAATCCCTGGAGGAATCCATCATGGATCGGCTACGGCCGATGGCCAACCGATGGGAAAACGTCGATTGGGAGGCGTTGCGTATCGGCATCGCCAAACAGGCGCTTGTGCCGGCAGCAGGGGAGGTACTCGACCCGGTGGGTACCGCGCCGGGAGCCGTGCTGAGCGCCGCCGGAGTGGTCGTCGTGGTACTCCCGGGGCCTCCTCATGAGCTGCAGCGGATGTGGCCGGCGGCGGTCGACGCTGAGCGCTTCCGTGCACTCATCGGCGAGGATGCCGTGGCCATCGAGCAGAGGACCCTGCGGTTGTACGGCATCACCGAGCCCGATATCGCCGAGACCCTGCGCCTCGCCGAGACAGCGCTGGGAGACCTTGCCGCACTCGAGATCACCACGTGCCTGCGGCGCAGCGAGGTGGAGGTAGTCACCCGATTCGAACCATCGGCCCAGCCTTTATGGGACAGCCTCTACGGGTTCATTGCGCAGCGCCACGGGCCGTCGCTATTCTCGTCCGACGGTTCGACGGTCGACGAGCAGGTGGCGCGGCTCCTCGCCGACAAGCGCCTGGCGGTGGCGGAATCATGTACTGCCGGACTGCTGGGCGCACGGATCGCCGACGTACCGGGCTCCTCGGGATACTTCCTGGGCGGCATCATCAGCTATGCCAATGATGTCAAAGTCGGCCAGTTGCAGGTAGATCCGGAGCTTCTTGCCACCCACGGCGCGGTATCGCCCCAGGTCGCCGAGGCCATGGCGGACGGTGCCCTGAAGGCGCTGGGCGCCAATGTCGCGGTGTCGACGACGGGTGTGGCCGGGCCTGGTGGCGGCACCCCGGAGAAGCCGGTAGGCACGGTGTGTTTCTGCGCCAAGACCGCAGCGGGGGAGAAGGCCGAGCTTCGGGTCGTGATCCCGGGAAATCGCAACCAAATTCGTGAGCGCGCGACCACCGTGGCCCTGCATCTGCTGCGCCGACTGCTGCAGGGGTAGCCGGCGCGGACTACTCCGAAAAGGGAGCGGCCTTGACGAGCATCGGAAATGCCGCATAGCGGGTCAGCCATGCCGCGCGCCCGTTCGGAACCGCGGCACCCTCCGCCGCCCAGGCCTTGAGCATGTGCTGCTTGAATTCCAATCGGGGGTGCCGCCGCAGTAGCTCGTCCACCCAGGCGGCGTCGAGGTCGGAGAGCCGGAGCCCAAACACATCGGTTCCCGCGCCGGCCGATACGAAACCTCCCGGGTCCGAAAGGTTTTCGCTGGCACCGAGGGTGATGTGCGCCGCGACGGCCGCGCCGACGGCCTCTGCACGTTCTTCCGAGGCCCCTTGGTCCCTGACGAACCGCGCGGCACGCTCACCGCCTACGACGGCGAAGCACCGCCCCGGCGTCGGGTGCTCAAGCTGCAGATCGTGCAGCAGGCTCGCGACGTACACCAACTCGTCGTCGACCTGCACACCGTCCATCGCGGCGAGCGCCTTTCCGAAAAAGTATGTGCGATAGCAGTGTTCGAGCACGTGCGGGGTCACCGCGTCACGCGCCTCCTGCTCAGCGGCAAGGGCGAGCGCCGAATCGGGCACCGCGATCGTTCCGAAGGTCACCCGCCCCTGACCGCGGCGACCGATCCGGGTCTTGACCGCGTCGGTAACCATCCCGGGTAGCGCACGAAATAGCCGTCCCAATAGCGCCCGCCGCTGGGATGCCGAGACCTCTCCGCCGGTCCGAGTCGCCCACTGCCAGTCCAGTTCTGTCGTCGCCACCCCATCAGTACATGCGGGTACGTGAACATCGGCCAGTGGCATGAATGCCATAGATACTCGGATTCATGCCATAGTGGGGCATGGGTACCAAGACGGTTGCCGCACTGGCGCTCGACGGCGTCATCACCTATGACCTGGCATGTGCCGTGCAGATGTTCCGGCGAGGGCCGGGGCGTGCCGGACAGCCCGATGGTTTTGACCTGCTGACGTGCGGGCACCGACCCGGAACCGTCTGGACCCCAGACGGTTTCACTCTCCAGGTGGAGCACGGCATTGATGCGCTCCAGACCGCCGATATCGTCGTCGTTCCGGCGCGGGCCCCGCACGACTATCCGCCGCCGGACGACGTGCTGGAGGCTCTCGTGAGCGCACACCAGCGCGGAGCAGTGGTGTTCAGCATCTGCCTGGGTGCGTTCGTTCTCGCCGCAGCGGGCCTGCTGGATGGGCGTCGGGCCACGACACATTGGGAGTACTGCGACGACATGCGCAGGCTCTATCCGCGGGTCGACTTGCAACCCGATGCGCTGTATGTGGATGACGGTGACATCCTCACGTCCGCGGGCCTGTCCGCGGGTATGGACCTGTGCCTACATGTGGTGCGACGCGAGCTGGGCGCGACCGCGGCGTCAAATTTGGCTCGCTGGAATGTCATGGCACCGCACCGCGATGGCGGCCAGGCTCAGTTCATCCCGCCCAGCGCGACTTCTCACGATGCCAGCGGTCTGGGCCCGACGCTGAGCTGGGCCACCGAACGTCTCGCCGAGATCGACGATGTGTCGACGTTGGCGCGGCACGCGCATCTGAGCCTGCGCACCTTCAACCGGCGTTTTGGCGACGAGGTGGGCACCACGCCTAAACGGTGGTTGGACGTGCAGCGCGCTACTCGCGCCCGCGAACTGTTGGAGAACACCGATATGACCATGGAATCCATTGCCGCGCAGTGTGGATTCGGCAGCGTTACCGCCATGCGAACGCATCTGCGGAAGGTGACGGCAACAACGCCGAGCGCCTACCGCCGGGCATTCCGGCGGTAGGCGGTTCACGGTCAGCGCGCGACGTGTGGCATCAGCGCGTCGGGCGGAATGACGCCGAAGCGGCCCGCCTGGTAGTCCTGCAGGGCCTGGATCAGCTCGGCCTTGGTGTTCATCACGAAGGGCCCGTAGGCCATTACGCGTTCACGGATCGGCCGGCCGCCAAGTAGCAGCACCTCCAGCGCCGGGCGATTTCCGTCCTGGCCGGCGTCGGCCTGCACCGTGATTCGGTCGCCGGGGCCCAGTACCGCAAGCTGCCCCTGCTCGATCGGATGCCCCAGCGCACCGACCGTGCCACGTCCGGACAGCACGTAGACGAGTGCATTGAAATCCCGGTTCCACGGCGCGTTCAACTGCGCTCCCGGTTCGATAGTGGCGTGCGCCAAGGTGATCGGCGTATGGGTGCTGCCCGGACCGTGGTGCGCGCCGATGTCACCGGCGATGATCCGTACCAGTGCGCCGCCGTCGGGGGAACTGACCAGCGTGGTCTCCGGCCCCTCGATGGCCTGGTAGGCAGGGGTGAGGAACTTGTCGCGGGCCGGCAGGTTAACCCACAGCTGAATGCCGTGGAAGATTCCGCCGCTCTCGACCAATTCCGCTGGGGGAGTTTCGATATGCAAAATTCCGGACCCTGCCGTCATCCATTGGGTGGCACCGTCGTGGATAAGCCCGCCGCCGCCATGGGAGTCTTGGTGCGCGAACCTCCCGTCGATCATGTAGGTGACGGTCTCGAAGCCGCGGTGGGGGTGCCAATCGGTCCCGCGTGGTTCACCCGGTTCGTACTCGACCTCACCCATTTGGTCCATGTGGATGAATGGGTCCAACTCGGCCGACGACACGCCTCCGAAGGCGCGCACGACGGGGAATCCTTCGCCCTCGTATCCGCGGGGGCCGGTGGTGATCGACCGCACCGGACGCTCGGCGTCGGCGGGCTCGGGCGCCGGTATGCGCGGCAGCGTCAAGATGTCCAGACCTAGAGCGGCCGGAGTAATGGCTGGCATGTGAGAACCTCCTGATGGTTGTTCCGATACCAGCATAACCGGACCGTAGTCCGCTTTATTCCATACGATGCGTAGCGAGGGCGGTTGCCGCCGCCGCCGATACCGTGGCGCCGGCGGCCCGTAGCGGCTCGATGCTGCGCAGCGCCCTGCTCAGCACAAACGCACCCTCCAGCGCGGCAATGAAACCCAGGATGAGACTCCGGCAGGTCTCGCGCGGCAGACCCGATCCGGCAATGCGCTTGGCGCCCTGGTCGATCCAGTCCGCGAAGACCTCGGCGGTGGCCACCCGCAGTGTCTCGTCGGTGCTCGCCACCTCCAGGGCGATCGTCGCGATCGGGCAGGCGTCGGCGTAATCGGTAGCGACCAGGTTGTCGGCCGCGGCGTCGAAGGCGGTCCGAATGATGACCGGCAGATCGGCGGCACCGGCATCCTCGAAGATCGTCAGCACCAGGTCCCGGTACATCGCGCCGGCGGTTCGGATGGCCTCGTCGGCCAGCTGCACCTTGCCGCCGGGGAAGAAGTGGTAGATCGACCCGAACGGCGCCCCCGCGCTCTGCGCGATCTGCTTGAGCCCGGTACCGGTCATTCCTTGTCGGCGAAACAGCTCACAGGTGGCGGCGACTATGCGGTCGCGGGTATCGGCGGGCATGGCCTGTCCTTTCCAGAAGCCTTGTCTCCGGCTGCCACGCATTGTACGGTCCCACTAGAACGATCTATCAAGTGTGCAGATCCACGGAAGGGCTGCGGAGATGGACAAAGTGCTCAAGTACCTGGCGGTGCTGACCGGCGCGATCTGCCTGGCCATCGGGCTTTATCACCTCATCGGCGGGCCCGTAACGGTGATCGGCGGGGGAGAGGTCACCGCAAGCACGGACAGCCAGGAACGGTTCTTCTCCGGACTGTTCGCGGTCTACGGTCTGGCCTGGATCTGGGTGGCACGCCAGACGCCCATCTCCGCGCTAGCCATCCGATTCCTGGCAGCCGGCCTGCTGGTGGGCGGGCTCGGCCGAGTGGCCTCCCTGATCGACCTGGGGAAACCACACCCGTTCTGGCTCGTCATGCTCGCCGTCGAAATCGTTATTCCCACACTATTTTTCGTCATCGCCGGCGCCGACGAGAAGGTGAAATCGGCTCGATCCGGGGCTGCACCGCGATAGCAAAACCAATACGCGAGTTCAGATTTCGCGAACCGCTAGAGTGCGTACTAGCGACAGCACCGGAGCTGTCTTAGGGCTCTCTAGGAGGATTGCATGCGGTTCACCTTCGCCGAGGCGATGACCGATCCGTCGTACTACATCCCGCTGGCTCAGGCGGCCGAGGCGGCCGGGTACCACGGCATGACCATCGCCGATAGCCTGGCCTATCCCTACGAGTCGGATGCAAAGTATCCATACACGCCCGACGGGAACCGCGAATTCCTCGAAGATAAACCGTTTATCGAGGCGCTGACGCTCACCGCGGCGCTCGGTGCGGTGACCTCGACGCTGCGCTTCAACATCTTCGTGTTGAAGCTGCCGATCCGTCCGCCGGCCCTGGTCGCCAAGCAGGCCGCGTCTATCGCGGCGTTGACCGGCAACCGCCTCGGACTGGGCGTGGGCACGAGCCCCTGGCCCGAGGACTACGAACTCATGAATGTGCCGTTCGCCAAGCGCGGTAAGCGCATGGATGAGTGCATCGCGATCATCCAAGGGCTCACCACGGGCGACTACTTCGAGTTCCACGGCGAGTTCTACGACATCCCCAAGACCAAGATGTGCCCGGCCCCCACCGAGCCGATCCCGATCCTCATCGGCGGACATGCCGATGCCGCGCTACGTCGCGCCGCGCGGTGCGACGGCTGGATGCACGGCGGTGGCACCGAGGACCTGGACGAGCTGCTGGCCAAGCTCAACCGGTTCCGCGAGGAAGAGGGGACGGCGGACAAGCCGTTCGAGGTTCATGTCATCTCGATCGACGGGTTCACCGTTGACGGCGTGAAGCGCTTGGAGGACAAGGGCATAACGGACGTCATCGTCGGCTTCCGTATTCCCTACATCGTCGGTCCGGACACCGAGCCGCTGGACACCAAGATCAAGAACCTGGAGAGCTTCGCCGAACGCGTCATCGCCAAGGTCAACCCCTAAGTTTCGCTCCGTGAGCAACCGTTGACAGATATTCAACGCAAGCGTTAAATATCAACCATGAGCACACGTCCAAGTTTCGCCTCGGCGGTCGTTTACCAGGATCCGTCGGCGGCTCTCGATTGGCTGGAAAAGGCCTTCGGTTTCGAACGGTCCATGGTCATCACCGGCACCGATGGCAAGATCGAACACTCCGAAATGCGTTTCGGGGATAGCTATCTCATGGTGGGGTCGGAGTGGGATGCCAGCGTAGGCAGCCCAAAATCGGTGGGCGGTAGGTGTACGCAGACCGTCCACGTCCATCTGAACGCCGCGGACAGCGATATCGACTTGCATTGCGAACAAGCCGAAGCGGCAGGCGCCACGATCCTGATGCGGCCCGCCGACCAGTTCTACGGCGATCGTGTCTACCGGGCCCGGGACCCCGAAGGACATGTCTGGACCTTTGGCCAGACGGTGAAGACCGTCTCGCGAGAGGAAGCCGAGAAGGCCAGCGGCCTGAGCATCGAGGGCTGGGTTTGACCCAGCCCTCGAGCATAGATCGCACGCTGTCCGCACTGGCAGATCCCAACCGGCGCAGAATCGTCGAGCTGCTGCGGGACCGCCCGTGCCGTGCTGGGGAGATCGCGCAGGTCGTCGGGCTGAGCCCCGCGGCCCTCAGCAGGCATCTGCGCACCCTCAAGTCCACCGAGCTGGTCGAGGAATCTCACCCAGAGTTCGATGCCCGGGTGCGGATCTACACGCTACGGCCGGCTCCCATGGCAGAACTCAAGGCATGGCTCGATGAGATCGAGAAGCTCTGGGCCATACAGCTGTTGGCGTTCAAGGAACACGTCGAGCAACAGGTCCGATGAGCCGCTTGCGCGAAGAGCAACAGGTCCGATGAGCCGCTTGCGCGAAGAGAGAAGGAACCGTTCGTGACTTCGCGGATCCTGGTGTCGCTGCGGGTGCGTGCCACCCCGCAGCGGGCGTTCGACGTATTCGTCAGCGATATCGGGATGTGGTGGCGGCCCAACACCCTCTTCCGATTCACCCGGCACCGACGCGGGACGCTCACCATCGAACCCAAGCTTGGCGGTCGCTTCGTCGAGTCGTATCCGGACGGCTCGGATTTCGAAATCGGCAGGGTCACAACGTGGGAGCCCGGCAACCGCCTCGGTCTCACCTGGCGTCAGGAGAGCTTCACCGACGACCAGATGACCGCCGTTGAGGTCCGGTTCGAACCGGTGAGCCACGACAACGCCGAGACGCGGGTGACGGTCGAACATCTCGGCTGGGAGACGGTCCCACAGGATCACGTTGCGCGCCACACCTTTCCCGACGGGCTGTTCCTGCGGCGGCATGGCGAGTGGTGGCAGGACCTGCTCGATGCGCTGCGCAATCATCTGGCGTGAGGAACGACGCGCATCACCCAGACCGGCGCTCTCCCAGGTTCCTGTGGCAGGGTGTGGGCCGAATTCCCGATCCATTCCCGCCATCCCACCCGTAAGGAGGGCCCATTGTCCGCGTTGACTTACACCCAGGCCATCGTCATCGGAGCACTTCAGGGCATCACCGAGTTGTTTCCCGTGTCGAGCCTCGGCCACTCGGTGCTGGTGCCGGCATGGATCGGTGGCTCGTGGCAAAACTTGGTGACGCAAGGAGATTCGGACACAGGCACCCCATATCTGGCGTTCGTCGTCGGACTGCACGTGGCAACCGCGCTGGCACTTCTGGTGTTCTATTGGCGTGATTGGGTGAACATCATCGGGGGCCTGGTGACATCGCTGCGCACCCGGAAGATCGAGACCTCAACCCAGCGACTCGGCTGGTTAATCGTGACCGCGACCATTCCGGTGGGGTTACTCGGGCTCCTACTCGAGCACTCGCTGCGTGCATTGTTCGCAAAACCCGGCGCTGCCGGAGCCTTTCTCTTCATCAACGGACTAATACTCGCCGGAGCAGAGGTGCTACGCAGGCGGCAGATAGCGCAGACCGCCAGCGCGCACAGCGCCGAAAGCCCGAAGCAGATCTCTGATCTGAGTTACGTGGATGCGGGCAGCATTGGCCTTGCACAGAGCCTGGCGCTGCTCGCCGGCATCAGTCGCTCGGGTGTTGCGATGGTCGGCGGACTGTTTCGCGGGCTCGACCACGAAGACGCCGCCAAGTTCGCGTTCCTGCTCGCCACTCCGGTGATCCTGGCTGCCGGTGTGCTCAAACTTCCCACCTTGGCCGGGCCGCAGGGTGAAGGCATTCTCGGCCAGGTGTTAGTTGGTTCATTGGTGGCGGCGGTGGCGGCGTACCTGACCGTCCGCTTCCTCACCAAGTACTTCCACACGCGCACACTGACCCCGTTCGCCGTGTATTGCCTGCTAGCGGGCGCGGTATCGATGGTGCATTTCCTCTAAAGACGGATCATTCTGTAGCGCCGAGTCAGCCGACGGATCCTGGCGTGCGTATCTGCGCCGCCAACCACGGCAGCGCATCCGAGAAGGTTCGGCTGGCGAATTGCCAGGTGTGACCGCTAATCATCTGATGAATCGAGCAGGAGATCTGGACCTGTTGGGCCGCGGCGCACAGGTCCGCGGCGGCGCCTTCCCGATCGTCATCGGTCACCTCATCGTGCCCGCCCATCCCGGTGGGGGTGTTGGCGGTAGGCCGTTTCGCGCCACCGGGCTTCGTGCTTCCGGCGGGCGGTATCGCGTCCTCGAACCATCCCGCCACTCCGGCATACGGGCCGTGCTTGGCCATGACGGTGCGGGGGTCGAAGGCATCCCACCGGGAGGCGTCGCCGCCATAGAGCCGCTCGATCGTCTGCTGCTTGGTTCCGGCGGTGGGACCGTGGTCGCCGGCGATGTCAACGAAGGTGGAGAACAGGTCGGGGTGCATGACGGTCAGGTCGATGGCGCACGTCCCGCCCATCGACCAGCCGACAACGCCCCAGTTGGCAGGGTCGGCCGAGGCTCCGAATTGTGAAACCACATAGGGGCGAACGTCTTCGGTGAGGTGATCGGCAGCGTTGCCGCGCGGCCCGTTGACGCATTCGGTGTCGTTGTTGAAGCTGCCCGCAACGTCGACGAACACGAAAATCGGCGCCTGACCCTCATGCGTCTTGGCGTAGTCATCGATCATCTGGGTGGCATTACCTGTGCGAACCCAGTCGGCCGGGGTGTTGAACTCACCGGCGATCATCATGACCACGGGTAACCGCGGCGGAGTGTCCCCGGTGAACCACGCCGGTGGCAGATAGACGTACTCGCCGCGGTGTGTGAAGCCACTCGCATCGCTGGGAGTCTCCACCTGGACGAGCCTGCCGGCCGCCGGATGCGAGTTGCGCAGTCCCGCAAGCTCGCTCATATCGGTCTCATTGGGGAGGGGGCCTGCGGTCACCGCGCCCCACGCTGCTTGCACGGTGGGGTAGTAACCCACCCAGCGGTTCAGCGACACCAGAGCCGCCAGCAGGGTGAGTGCGATGGCGAGTACAGATACGCCACGCCGCCACCACCGTGCGCCGCGAAAGCCAATGACGGCAACGGCCACAGCAGCCACGAAAACGCCGATCCACACCCATAGAGCGAACGGCGCCGGATCCGACGCCAGCCCCTCGGAGCTCATGTACATCCACGCCGCGAGAGCGCCGAGTGCGCCGACGACGACACTGACGGGCACCCCCAGCAGACGCCACCGTCGTGTCCGCCATCCGATGACCGCCAGCAGGACAACGATCGCGAGCGCCTGGACGGTGACGGGGAACCAGCCGCCGAGTGCCGAGACACCGTGACTGTATTGATGAAAGTCGTTGGCAGGCAATTGTGGGATCGGTGTCGGCGCCGGGACGGGTGTTGGCGTGGTTGGTGGCACGGTGACATTGTGATGAGGATTCCTGGGAGGAAGCTGGACATGACCCAGAACTATCTGTCCGACGAGACGATCGCGGCCCTGTCCGCATCCGAACGCAAGGACCTGATCCAACGGCTGGAACGCCCGCTCAGCGAGGTCGCACCGCCGAATCTGGCCAGGTTTCGCGTGCTGCGGCTGAGCTTGATGATCGGGGGATCGGTCGCGCTGATCCCGTGGATCACCTATCTGGCGTTCATGCTGCCGGAAAACTATGTGGCGCAGCGGTGGACGGCGACATGGGTCGGGTTCGACATCCTGCTGGTGACCTTCATGGCGGCCACCGCGGTACTGGGTCTGCTGCGCCGCCAGCTGCTGGTGCTGACAGCGTTCACCACCGGTGTGCTGCTCATCTGCGATGCCTGGTTCGACGTGATGACCGCAGGGCCAGCAGAGCTGCGGTGGGCGATTCTGGCCGCCGTGCTGGCCGAGTTGCCGCTGGCTGCGGTGATGATCCGTGGAGCGCTATTGATTACTCGGTTGACGATGACCCGGCTGTGGGTCATCGGTCCGGGCACGTCGCTCTGGCGGGTGCCGCTGCTGCCTTAGCCGGTCACCAGCAGTGGGCGAATCCGTCGCAGTACAGCGGGAAGCGTTCGACGGGTGTGCCGGGCGGTGCCACAAACTGCAGGCTGAAGGGCGTCCTGGTCAGTCCGGGCTGGCCGCCGCACACGGCGCTGTGGATGGTGGTGTGCACCCCGGTCATCGTCTCGTCGTTGAGGACGAACTTCTCCTGCGTGGGCGCGAAGGAGCCGTCCGGGCAGGTCATGCCCTGCGGCTGGGCCTGGATGAATGTCCATTGTCCGTCGGAGATCTTGGCCCTGGTGGAGTAGTTCTGGATCTTGTCGCTGTGTTTGAGCATGTCCGGGGTCGAGCTGGTGACGTTGAGCGTGCATCCCTCGGTTTGGATGGTGGGATCGGTGTAGTCGGACTGGATGCGAGTGCCCGATGCTTGGACGCACACCGAGGACAGCTTCCAGGCGACCTCGCCGCCGCCCTGCTCGATCAGCCGGTATGTCCCGTCTGCCGGCGGCGCGACGGCCGAGGCCGGGCTCGCGAATCCGATTCCGGCGACGACTCCGACGGCGAGGACGATCAACAGACGACGTGTGCGCACCCGGTCAGTATTGCAATGCGGCACGGGCGGTCATCACGGAACCTCAAGCTTTGAACGTCGCGTCTAAAACGCTGTGTCTAATGCGGAGATGACGAGATCGGCGACCGCCACCATCCCATCTGCGTTGGGGTGCAGCGGCGCCGCTCGCCACGGCCAGGGAAGTCCGGGGCGGGTGGTCCACGGCCGCGCCGACCAGGCGTGATGGCCGGAGCTTGCGGCCGATGCCGCGACCATCTCGCAGCCAGTGTCTCGCGCCGCCGCCGCGGTGGCGGCGGCAAGTTCGGTCGCAAGGTGCCGCCCCGTATCGGCTTCGGCGCGTGTGTACGGCGGCGCGGATTCGCCGGGTGGGGGCAGCAGCGATAGGTAGTCGACGAAAAACACCCGGGCGTGTGGTGCGCGGTGTCGTACCTGTTGACCGACGGTACGCAGGGACACGCCGATCTGGGCCAGAGCGGCATCCCGCGCGCCGGGGTCCAGGATGTCGCGCAGCGCTCCGCCGACGACCGGCAGGTGAGTCAGGATGCGCGGCAGGCAGGCCGCCATCAGAAACGGCACGTAGCCGACGTCATTGCCGCCGATGGTTATGGTCACCAATTCCTCGGAGCCGTCGAGGGCGTCGATCTGGGGAGGCGCGGTGTGTTGGGGATCACTCAGGATGTGCGCGGTGGTTGCGCCCGAGTAGGTGACGTCGACAAGGCCGTGGCCTGTGCGCTCGGCGACCAGGTGAGGATAGTTGCGCGCCGAACGCCCGGCCAGCCGCGGTGAGCCAGCCGCACGCGGTGCAATACCCGGCCCGGCCGCCATCGAACTTCCCAGTGCCACATAGCGCCCCGTCATGCCCGCAAGCCTATCGCCGAGCCAGGTGCACGAAACGGCGCAGTGATGCGCCCATCCCACGTGGCCTCGGATCGTCCAATCGCAGGACGGGCCAGCCGTGTTCGGCTGCCATGACGGCAAGCCTGCCACGGGGGTTGACGGGGCAGGGTGCGCCGACCAGGGTCATGAGGTCGACGTCCTCTTCACCGTCGGCATAGAAGTAACTGCGTTGCAGGTCAACATCATTGGATTCGCAGAAACGCTTGACCGCGGTCGCCTTGTTGCGCCCCCACACGATGGGCTTGCGTATTCCGCCGGTGAGCAATCCATCGGCGTCGACGTCGAAATGGTTGCACAGCACATGGGCTATCCCGAGGTCGCGCGCCACCGGCTCGGCGTGAATGGTTAGCGCCGAGGAACTGAGCACCACGGTGTGCCCCTGCCTCCGGTGTGCCTGCACGAGTTCGCGCATCTTAGGGTAGATCATTGAGGCGTTGTGCTGGTGGAAGATTCGCTCACCGACGTCCTCTAGGTCGGTGAGCGGGTCGCCGCGTAGGTATCCGGCCGCGCGCACCACCAGGCGCTCGAACTCCATGCGGCCCAACTTGTACCGAAAGGTGGCCTCCAGCACGCCGAGAATCTCTCCAACGCTTGCCTGTCGGCGGAGCATGCGATCACGGGCGTGCGCCGTCGGGGTGAATCCGGCCACCAGGGTGCCGTCGAGGTCGAAGAAGGCTCCAACCTGCGGCCCGGCGGGGCTGATCGCGATGTCTGCGGCCGGATCAGGTGCCGGGCTCACCGTCATGTGGGTCAATCTACCGGGGTACGGCACGCCCGCCCGCTCAAAGCGACAGGATGGGGGATTGTTGACAGGAGGCCGATGATGACACCACCGCCGATTAGCCGGCGTACCGTGCTGTCCGCCGCGGTGGCCTTGACTCTGGGCGGGGCGACGATCGCAGGGTGTTCTCGACGTAAATCCCCGGACACGCCCGTTGCCCCGCGATGGGAAGACCTGCGTAGCAAGATATCCGGATCCCTAGTGGTGCGCGGGGAAGCCGGGGCGCCAGAGGCAAGTTGGGCATTCAATCCACTGTTCGACGTGAATCGCCCCGGCGCGGTGGCCTTCTGCACCTCCGAACAGGACGTGGCGCGATGTGTCGAGTTCGCGTCGAACGCCTCGATTCCTCTTGCGGCACGTGCTGGCGGACATAGCTATGCCGGGTACTGCATCCCCGATGACGGTCTGGTCGTCGACCTGGGGCGCATGTCCGCGGTCTCGGTGACCGGGCCGCTGGCAGTGGTGGGGGCCGGCGCGCGACTCATCGACGTGTACGCGGGTATCGCCGACGCCGGCCGGATGCTCGGAGGCGGATCCTGTCCCACCGTGGGGATCGCGGGGTTGACCCTTGGGGGCGGAATAGGGGTGCTCACCCGAAAGTTCGGGCTCACCTGCGACCAGCTCGTCTCGGCGCGCGCGGTAACCGCTGACGGCAAAATCCGCGTCCTGTCGGCGGATTCCGAACCGGACCTGTTCTGGGCAATCCGCGGAGTCGGTGGCGGGAACTTCTGCATGGCAACGGAGTTCACCTTCGCCACCGCGCCCTCCACCAATCTGACGGTGTTTACCCTGGATTACGCGCCGGGGGATACGGCCGCGATCATGCACGGGTGGTTGACATTCATGGCCGATGCACCCGATGAGTTGTGGACGACCCTGCACTCCATCGGCGGGGCCACACCGCAGTGCAGGATCGTCGGGTGTATCGCCGAAACCACGCATCCACGCGCACTCATCGACGATCTCAGCAGCGCCGTCGGTATCAGGCCCGTGGAACGCTTCGATGCCGAGAAGACCTTCCTTGACGCCATGATGTTCATGGGCGGTTGCTCCACACTCACCGTGGCTCAATGCCATCCATCGTGGACAGGCGCCGCGCCCGGGCAACTGCAGCGGGAAGCCTTCGTGGCGTCCTCACGAATGGTCCCCAACTCCGGCGTGGACACCACACGGATCGAGGCACTCCTCACCGGCCCACCCGGCCTCACGCTCATCTTCGACAGCCTGGGTGGGGCGGTGCGCCGAATTCCCGCTGACGCCACCGCCTTCCCGCACCGACAGGCCGCCGCGTCCATCCAGATCTACCACGGCGTCGGGACGGATTCCACGACCGCGTCCCACCGCGTGGACGAGGCGCGCGACCGGCTCGGCGAGATCTGCGGCAGCGCCGCCTATGTGAACTACATCGACCCGCGCATGCCCGACTGGGGTTCGGCCTACTACCAAGGCAATCTGCCGCGGCTGCGGCAGATTGCCTCGACGTACGATCCGAACGGGGTCTTCGGCTTTCCGCAGGCCGTCCGGCCCTAGCTGTCAGTACACCTAGTCGCGCCGCACGCTCTGCTGCGCCTGCGCGATGAGGTCGCGCCAGCGGCCGTCGGGCAGTTCGTACACCGCGGTATCCCCGCCATAGGCACTGGAGATGACGACGTCGGGGCCCAGACTGCCGAGCAGCTCCAGGCTCGCGGAGAGTTCGTCCGCATCGCCTCGCCCAGGTACCAGGAAGGTCGACCACGACCCGCCCTCGGTCGGGAACATGGTGTCTCCGGTGAAGAGGTATTTGTCGCCGCCGGCGCCGGTCACCAGATAGCTTGTGCTGCCTCTCGAATGTCCGGGTGTGGGTATCACTTCCACGCCGTTGGTATCGACGTGGCGCTCGTCGGTGGCGACGTCGAGCTCGGCATGCTCACCGATCTCGGTCTGTTCCTTGGCCGATGCGTGCAATGCCGACCCGAAACGCTGCTTCACGACCGCCAGCATCGGGCCTGCCTCGTCCTGGTGCGACAGGTACTGGTGGGCAACCCCACCCAGCTCTGCGATGGCCCCGAAATCGGCATCGGTGGCCGGACTGTAGAAGAGCACATTCCCCTCGGGGCGGGTCCACAGGTAGGCGTGCGTGGTCAGACCGGGGAAGGGAGTGTAGGTCCTGGTCTCCCACAGATCGGGCCGGATTTGGTGCAGATTCGGTGTCTTCGTGGCCATGAGCCCAGTGTTCAACCTCAAGTTAACTTGAGGTCAAGCCTAGGCGCCCAGTTTTTTGAGCTACGACTGCTCGGCCAGCGCAGCGAGTCTGTCTACCGAGTCCTGCAGCCTTTCCGAAGTGGTGCTACGGGCGCGGGGCAGCCGTTTCTCATCCGTGAGGTTCGTCCAGTCGTAGGTGTGAGTGACCCGAGTACGGGCGTCGCCAAGCGGTTGCAGCTCCCAGCGCCACAAATGCCCGGGCGGTCGCCCGCCTATCTCCGAGGGAAGCCAGGCGATCAGGCGCCCCTCGCCGAACTCGACGATCCGATTTTCCCGATCGGCACCCGTGGTCAACCTCATGACAAACACGCCGCCGACGCCGTGCACGCGCTGACCGATGGCGGCATCGCCGAGGTTCTCGTTGCCATCCCATTCACGCTGACGCGCAGGATCGGCGATGAGCTCGAAGATCACTGCTGCCGGTGCGTCCACATCGCGGCTCGCCGACACCACCTTGATGTCCTCAGTCATGGCCCAATCCAACCAGAGGTCAAGGTCTCGCGGTACACAATTCACGGGCCAGTTTGCGTGCCAACGTTATCGGCGCTACGGATCGCTCAATCTTCGACGCCGTGAGAGCTCCGTCGTAGAGCAGCTGCACCTGCCTGCTGATGGTGTCTGGACGCGCTCGCCCGGATCCGCGCAGCAGTGCCACCACGGTGGTGCGTACCCACTCACGATGTGCACGTACTGGTTCGAGTTCCATACCGGGGAATTCGGTGGCGGCATTGGCGTATAGACAACCCCGAAAGTCCCTCGCTTCCGCCGCCGTGGCCGCCAGATCGAAGAAGGTCAGGATCTTCGCGGTGGGATCACGCCGCGCCGCCGCGGCGTCATTCCACCGGTTCCGATCGCGCTGATCCGATTCTTCGAGATAGGCGATGACGAGTGCATCCTTTGACCCGTAGGTGCTGTACAAACTCGCCTTGGCAACGCCCGCCTCACGCAGGATCTGATCGATCCCAACCGCGCGAATACCCTGCATTGCAAAGAGATCCGAGGCCGCACGCAACAGCCGATCGGCGGGACCGAGCACACGGGCAGTCGAAACGGCCTCGGCGGCCGGCGGTGCTGACATGGGGCTCATGCGAGCAGGGTAACTCAACCAAGCCCCATAGACAGACCGGTCTGTCCATGCGACGGTCTTGGTGTCGCCCACCGAAGAAGGAAGAGTTCCGTGACGCTGCACCTCTACGAGATCGCCCTCGACCCCGCCGACAACATCGATGCCACCCAACTCCTCAAGGAGGTCGATGGGCGACTGCACCGCGACGGCGGCGAACTGATCGAAGCGCAGGTGACACGCGAGGCGCGCCGCCTATTCGTCATCGCCGAATTCCACCGCGACGCTCCGCTACTGGACGCGGACTCACTTAGGGCCGATTCGGTCTCTGGGCCACACCCGGTTCGTCTGGTGGGTGCCGACCTCGACCAACTGAAGTCCGCGCGTCCGGTCGCCGGGTACCTGGTGGAATGGGATCTGCCCGCCGACCTGGATATGGAGACGTACCTTGCCCGCAAGAAGGCCAAAGCACCCAGGTACGCCGATGTGCCCGAGGTCAGCTTCTTGCGAACGTATGTCCGCGAAGATATGGACAAATGCCTGTGCTTCTACGACGCCCCCGATGAGACTGCTGTGCTCCGCGCACGCCAGGCCGTCGACACCCCCGTCGACAGACTGCATGGGCTGGGAGACATCTCGCTATGACGGCCGCTCTGGCCAAGGACTCGGGCGCGGTGCTCGAGCGTGTCGGCGAGCTGGTCTCCGCCCGCGCCTCAGCTCTCGACTCGGGCCAGACCGACGTGCGCGCCGACATAGCGGCCCTGGGCGAGGAGGGCCTCTTCGACGCGGGTCTCGCCGGTACAGACCTCACACCGATGGTGCAGGTGATCGAACGGGTGGCGGGTAGCAGCCTGGCCGTGGGCTTCTCGGCCTGGGCGCATCGCATGACCATGGAATACCTGAATCTTGCTCCGGAATCCTTGCGCGCCGCGTACTTGCCAGCTCTGGGAAGTGGGCGCCGCCCCGGAGTCACCGCGATGGCGGCCGGCCTCAAACAGGTTGCGGGGCTGGGGGAGGTACCGCTGCGTGCCGAGACCTGCCGCGATGGGCTGCGCATCACCGGCCCAATCCGTTGGGCCTCCAACGTGTTCCCCGATGCCGTGATGGTGCTCCCGGTGCGCATGGCCGATACCAGCACCCATGTGGTGGTCGTCGACGTGGCCACACCGGGGGTGCACATCGATAAGCCGCCGAATCTGATGGCTTTGACGGCGACGGCCTCGACGTCCCTGCACCTCGACGGTGTGCACGTCCCCGCCGAGGACGTCATCAGCACCGACCTGCAGGGTTTCGTCGCCCGGATCCGGCCGGCATTTCTCTTGCTGCAGACCGCCTTCTGCTCCGGGGTTAGCGACGCCGCTCTACACGGCGCACACACCGCACGCGGGGTATGCGCCGGGGAGTTCGCCATGGAGCTCAAAGAGCTCACGCAGCGGAATCGCGCGCAACGAGAACGTCTCTACTCCTATGCGTCCACTCCGTCGAAATCCAGTACCGCCGATCTTCTTCGGCTTCGGCTCGACGCGGCTGCGCTGGCCGGTGAGGCATCGCGGCTGGAGGTCACATTGGCGGGGGGTGCCGGATACGCGCTGGGGACCGCGGCGAACCGGCGCTTCCGCGAGGCCGCCTTCCTGCCCATTCAGTCACCCTCGGAAGGACAACTGCGGTGGGAACTGACGCAGTACGAATAACGAATGCCACCTTGCATTTCGGGTCGACGGTGGCGTTCCGCGACGTCGACATCCATGCCACGTTTGGCGAGTTCCTGGCGATCCTGGGACCCAGCGGGAGCGGTAAGTCCACCCTGTTGCGTGTGCTCGCGGGTTTGGAGGAACTGACTTCGGGAACGGCCGTCTGGACGTCGGATGGGGTACGCCCGCGCACCGGCGTTGTGTTCCAGGATGCCCTGTTGATGCCGTGGCTGACCGTTGCCGAGAACATCGCGTTCGCGAAGCGCTTCACACTGCACCGCAACGGATTCGACCACGGTTACGTGAAAGATCTGGTCAGGCACTTCGGGCTTCAACACCTGTCGGACCGGTATCCGGACCAACTCTCCGGTGGCCAGGCCCAGCGGGTCGCCATTCTGCGCGCCGCCGCGACCCGCCCGAAACTCCTGCTACTCGACGAGCCGTTCAGCGCTCTCGACCCCGCGACCCGAGCCGATCTGCAATCGTGGCTGGCGAATCTAGCCGCCGAGTTGGCCGTCGCGGTGGTCCTGGTAACCCATGACGTCGACGAGGCACTGCGACTGGCACACCGGGTGGTTCTACTCGGCGATGACGGACGAATACGCCAGGAGTGGTCACTCGGCGACGACTCCGCGAGCCATCACGAACGGATACGCCGAGAGATACTTGTCCAGTATCAGCCGGCAGCAGGTGCCGAGTGAATGCGACCGCCTCGCGCCGCTCCGTGCTGGCGGGTGCCGCCGGAATAACGACCGCAGCAGGTCTTTTCGGCGCTGCGGGACTGGTCCGCGCCGCGACCACCGATGCCACCAATACCACTGGTCAACTGCGGATCGGATATCTGCCGATTACCGACGCGGCTCCGCTCTTGGTGGCACATTCCTCGGGATTGTTTCCCGCCGGCACGGTCAGTGCGGCCAAACCGGTGCTGTTCCGCAGCTGGGCCGCCCTCGCGGAGGCATTCATGGCGCGCCAGATCGACATCGCACATCTGTTGATGCCCATGGCGATCCAGCTCCGTCAGGTGCTCGGGCACGGCGTGCGGGTCCTCGGCTGGAATCACACCAACGGATCTGCGCTCACCGTCGCACCGGATATCGAGCATCTGGACGATCTCGCGGGATCACAGGTGGCCATTCCGTTCTGGTGGTCGATTCACAACATCGTGCTGCAACAGCTGTTGCGCACCCACGGATTGCGCCCAGTGATCAGGAGCAATGCGTCGCGGGCCCGGCGCACCGTCGAGCTCGTCGTGATGAGCCCCTCCGATATGGTGCCGGCGCTGGCCAATCGATCCATCGGGGGATACGTCGTTGCCGACCCATTCAATGCCATCGCGCAGATCAAGAAGATTGGGCGGATTCACACATTTCTCGGCGATGTCTGGCGCGATCATGCGTGCTGTGTACTCGTCACGCGCGACGACGTGATCGCCAGTCGTTCCTCCGCCGTTCAGGGTGTCACTGATGCAGTGGTCGCGGCACAGCTGCGTATCGATGCCGACCGGCAGTACGCGGCGAGTGCACTCGGCGGCGGTAAGTACCTGCCGCAGCCCGTACCTGCCATACAGACGGCGCTGACGTATCCGAATCCGCCGTATCCGCTGAAACATCCGGATTGGCGTCCGCATCGTCTGGGCTACCAGCCATTTCCGTATCGGAGCTTTACGCAGCGACTCGTCGAATCGATGCACGACACCGTCGTCGATGGTGACCGCGGATTCCTCGACCGCCTGGATCCGGCGCGGGTACACGACGAGCTGGTCGACGACACCTTTGTTCGCAAGGCGATAGCCGCCCACGGTGGACCGAACGTGTTCGGCATCGCTTCCGATTTCACCCGAATCGAACAGGTACAGGCATTATGAGCATCATCGAACGCCCTCCCGCGACGGCCCCGGTGCGCGCACATGACAGCCGGAAACTGCTGCTGCTGAACAAGATTTGGCCGCCCTCACTTGCCATTGGGGCCAGCATCGGACTCTGGTGGCTCGCTAGCTCGGTGCTCAGTGAGCCGCATTCGCTCCTGCGCCAGACGGCTCCAGACAAGGCCTTGCTCGCGGTCGCCGCGCTGCTGCAGCGCGGTGTGCTGCTGCCGGATATCGGAATCAGCCTGTGGCGACTACTTATCGGGCTATCCCTGGCGGCCCTGATAGGAATCCCGGCGGGATTGTTGCTCGGCGTAAGCACCACCGCTGAACGGGCCGCGCGCCCCGTCATCCAGTTCTTGCGGATGGTATCTCCCCTGTCGTGGACTCCGATCGCGGTGGCGGTCTTCGGAATCGGGAGCCAGCCCGTTATCTTCCTCATCGCCGCGGCGGCAGTGTGGCCCATCTTGCTCAACACCACCGCCGGTGTCCACGGCATCGAGCGCGGCTACCTGGATGTGGCGCGCTCGTTTCATGCCACCCGCATCGAGGTCCTTACCTCGGTGGTGCTTCCGGCGGTGCGCGGGCATATTCACACCGGAGTGCGCATCGCGCTGGGCATCGCCTGGGTGGTCCTCGTCCCTGCCGAGATGCTAGGTGTGCGATCGGGTTTGGGATACCAGATCCTGAACGCACGCGACCAACTCGCCTACGATCAGGTGGTTGCGGTCATCCTTGTCATCGGGCTGCTCGGGTACGGGCTCGACATCATCGCGCGCCGCCTACTGGAGATACGGAGCCGCACTATCGGGACGGAGTAGGCTCGCACGCACTACATACCCGATCTTCGGAGGTGTTCCGAATGAAGATGCTTATCCGCCGGGTGGCTATCGCGGCTGCGGGATCACTGCTCCCCTTCGCGGCGGTCGCGGCGATAGCGCCCGCAGTCAGTTCTGCCGTGCCCGACTGCCCTGGTGGGTGGTGGGATCCGGCCGCCAACATCTGTCGACCACCCGTCGCGACGACTCCGCTGGCGTGCGATAACGGCTGGTGGTGGGATCCGGTGGGCAACGTCTGCCGCCCGCCGGTAATCCCTCCGCAGTAATCAGGCTCCTAGGGCCGCGATAGCGGTCGCGAACATCGTCGACTTGATGGCGCCCAATGTTCCGCTGTCCTTGCCTACCAATGGTTTCACCAGGTCGAGCGCGGCACTCAGAACTTCGTCTTCTGCGGCGGCCCGGTCTGCCAGGCCCGCGGCTACGGCGGCATCGCCGCCGTAGCGGTGCCCGGTGGTCATAGCGGTGACCGCGGTCTGCGGGGTGACCTTGGCCTGGATAAGGCTCGCCATTCCCGGGGTAAACGGGATCTGGATATCGACTTCCGGGAAGCACAGGTAGCCCCGGTCGGACCGCATCACCCGGTAGTCGTGGGCAACGGCAAGCATCGCGCCGGCGCCAAAGGCGTGACCATTCACCGCGGCGACCGTGGGCAGCGGAAAGGTGAGGACCCTGCTGAACAACGCCTGCACGCGTCCGATGTACCAGTCGGTTCGATCTCCGTGGGCCATAAGCCAATCCAGGTCCAGACCGTTCGTGTAGAACTTGCCGGTTCCCACGGTGACAAGGGCCTGCGCGCTTCCGAGCACGTCGTCGAGGAGGCCGTCGACGGCATCGAGCCAGTCGGGGGAGAAGCGGTTCTCATCCGTACCGAGATTGAGCACGGCGATCGTGTCCTGGAGTTCAAGGGAGGCTGTCATGGCGTATTTCCTTTCATGTTGGCGCCCTCCGCTTTTGGGGATCGGGCTGTTGGGCGGGGGGGATCTAGGGCAAGGATGGCGCGCACCGCGGCCTCCAGTCGAGATCGTGATGCCGCGTCGGGAGGGCGACGGCCGCGCAGCAGTAGCCCTGTCGGCAATCCCACGATGCAGTCCTCGATGACCCGGACCGCGCGGCCGTCGTCCCGGCCCCACAGGGCGCGGGACAATCTCATGAACAGCGCGACGAGGGCCGCATCCGGCCCCCCCATGGCTTCGGCGACATCGTGCGGAATGTCGGAGCCCAGCAGATCTTCGCGCCGCACGCCGAGCACGAGTAACGAGGATTCGGGGAACCGTTCCGCGAAGACCGCAGGCGCGTCGGCGGCCGCAACGACGGCGTTCACCGCGGCGGTGTCAGCGGGCTCGCCGGCCGCGAAAGCCTCATCGACCGCGGCGCGCTGCATCTCGAGAAACCGTGCAGCGGCACGCAACCACGCCTGCCCAACCATGGCGCCCCGCGACCCGAAGGCGTGGTAGATGGCACCGTTGGAAACTCCTGTCGCCTGCGAAACTGCCCGCACCGTGACCGCCGACGGGCCGGCGTGGACCGCGATCTGCTCAGTGGCATCGAGGAGATCGTCGACGGAGTGGATGCGCGGGCGCGGCACGCACCGACGATAACAGAGCAGTTGCTCTGCTATCTACTGGCCGCACCCACCTTCTTGAAATTAGAGAATCACTGTGTACTCTCATTAACGAGAAACAGACTGTTTCTGATTATGCGAGGATTCCGGGAGACATTGAGGTGGCAACAGATCTGCACGTCGGACCAGCGCAGGCCGATTCGACGCCCATACCTGGACTACCGCAGCCACGCGGCCTGAAAGGCCTGCTCGGCGCGTTGTACGGGGCGGGCTACCTTGCCGGCGGCGAGCGGCTCCTGCGTCCGGTTCTCAGACATTTTGGACCGGCGATGAAGGCCACCGTTCTCGGTTTCGGGGACATCGTGGTCGTCTCCGACCCTGGGTTGGCCAAGCAGGTGTTGACGGCGCCGCCGGACGTTCTCCTCGGCGGCAAGGGGGTGGGCCCGGCCGAAGCGATTTACGGGCCGGGGTCGATGTTCGTCCAGGAGGAACCGGAGCATCTCAGGCGACGAAAGTTGTTGATACCGCCACTGCACGGTTCGGCCTTGAACGGCTACGCCCCCGTGATCGAGCGCGCGACCAAGAAGGCGATGCGATCGTGGCCGACCGACCGTCCATTCCCGATGCTGGATGCCGCACGACATCTGATGCTTGACGTCATCGTCAAGGTCATCTTCGGCGTCGACGACCCCGTCGAGGTTCGTCGTATTGGCGGCCCGTTTGAGCGCCTACTAGATCTCGGCGTATCCGAACAGGTCACGCTGCGCTACGCGCTTCGTCGAGCAGGCGCATTGCGGTGGTGGCCGGAGTTGGCCAAGGTCAATCACGACATCGACCAAACGGTCCGAGCACTGATCCGCAAGCGACGCACAGACCCACAGCTGGGGGAGCGGCACCATGTCCTCGCCGTGCTAATGCGAGCCACCGACGAAGACGGCAATGGCCTGTCGGACAGCGAAATTCGGGACGATCTGATCACCCTGATGTTAGCCGGCCATGAGACCACCGCCACCACACTTGCTTGGCTCATGGACCTGCTACTGCACCATCCCGCGAGTCTCGCCCGCGTACGCGCCGAAGCAATCAATGGCGACGCGACATACACGACGGCGGTCATCAACGAAACGTTGCGGCTGCGGCCCCCGGTGCCCTTCACCGGCCGCTATGCCGCCGCCCCATTCCGCATGGGTAATCACACCGTCGCGCCCGGCACGCACATTGTGGTCCACATCAACGCGATAAACCATCACCCCGAAACATATGCGGAACCTGACGAATTCAGGCCCGAACGATTCCTGGACGCTAAACCGCAGACGTACGCATGGCTACCGTTCGGGGGCGGAATCAAGCGGTGCATCGGAGCGAATTTCTCCATGCTAGAGCTGCAGACTGTATTGCACACGATGTTGCGCCATGGCGATTTCCAGCCCGCTCACGAGAGACAAGAACGAGTCGTTCGACAGTCCGTGGTCTTGGTGCCCAAGAACGGAACACGGGTGCTCTTCCACCCCAATCCACAGACTTCCGGCGTCTAATGTCATCGACACGGACAAGATGAGCGCCAAGGTATCCTCGCCAATCTTGGACCTGTTGACGGCGGGCGTGCCGCGGCAGCTACCGCGGCACCGTCACCAGCTGTCCCGCAAAGATGTCTTCGACGCGCAGCGCGCCAGGATCTCCGCCGCGGCAATCGAACTGTTCGCGGAAACCGGTTATGCGACAACAACAGTCCTGCACATCGCCCAAAGGGCCGGTGTATCACGCAAGACGTTCTACGAGATGTATCCGACCAAAGAGGCGGTGTTCCTCGACGCTTACCAAACACTCGGTGCGCTGTTGACGAAGCTTGGACTGGGTACCACCTCGCGGGAACATCCCACCAGTCTCGATCACGTGCGCGATTCGATACGGGCGCTGCTAGAAACGATGGGCACCAACGCATCTGCGACGCGGATGTTCTATCTCGAAGCCCTCGGCGCGGGCCCCCGTGTGCGCGTACGCCGCAACGAGGCGATCGATGAGTTCGTCGACGCCATTACGCCCGGCTACCGACAGTTACGTAGACGCCTAGACCCACAACTTCCGGCCTTGAGTCGACGGCTCTGTCACCTCATCGTGGCCGCCAGCGTCGAGCTGATCACCGAATTCCTGGCCGCTCATAGCCCGAGCCAATTGCCTTATCTCACAGACGATCTCACCGAAATCGTGCGTGCCATCGCCATCCCCAATCATCCGACAATGAAGACAACCGCAGCAAACCGAGAGGATTAACAGTGCCCAGCAGCTATGCCGAAGCTCTTCGCAGGAACTCCAAAGTCGTTGACGTCGTGGCCGTTCTGGGGGCCACCGGAGTCATCGTCGCGACATTCATGGCGCTCTCCGTCTTTCCGGACGCTTCCAAACAAAGCACCGTGCGAACCTTCTACGACAGCTGGTCGCAGTGGATACTCCTGGGTCTGGTCGCCTTCACGGTGTTCTTCTTCGCACAAATCTGGTCGCTTGGATGGCTGACCACCGTTATCCGACGCGCGGAGGGGGAGGGGCCGTACGCATGGATAACCTTTGGCGCAGAACTGATGTTCATGACGGTCTTCAATGTTGAGATCGGCGTGTGGGCAACCGCTCACCTGCTCGCCGACCGAATTAGCGACGAAGCGTTGTACGTCCTGCACGTCGCGGGATTCGTGATCGCCGCCCCGGTCGCATTCGCCGGCGTGGCCTACTTCGCCGCCATCCTCGGTCTGCAGCGGGCGACGAAGATTTTTCCGTCATACCTCGTCGTCATCTCGGCGCTGGCGATCGTTGGAAATCTGTGCGCGATCGGGGGACTCTTCACCGTTTCGGGCCCGCTCAACGCGGCCAGCGGCGTGATTGCCATCGGTGGCCCCATGGTGGCCTGGTCCCTGTGGTACGGCGCGCTACCGGGATGGTTCGTCCGTTACCAATCGGTGCAGCGCAACTAGCGCCGCTGCACCAGTAGCCCGGGGATGGCGATCAGCACAGCAGATCGCCATACCTACTACCGCGAGTAGTAATTACGTACTACTCTCCGTAGTAGGCACAAAGTCTCTTCCCCCAGGAGCAGCTATGGGTCAAGCAACGAAGCTTGCCGGTGCAGTCGATTCGCGCTATCACGCGTCATCGGGTCTACGAAGACAGATGAACAAGGTCTTCCCGACACACTGGTCATTCCTGCTGGGGGAGATCGCGCTGTACAGCTTCGTGGTGCTGCTGATCTCGGGCACCTACCTCGCGCTGTTCTTCGACCCGTCGATGGCCGAGGTCACCTACAACGGCGTCTATCAGCCGCTACGCGGTATGCAGATGTCGAAGGCCTACGAAAGCGCTCTCAATCTGAGCTTCGAAGTACGCGGCGGCCTGTTCGTGCGACAGATCCATCACTGGGCGGCGCTGCTCTTCGCGGCCTCGATCGTGGTGCACCTGGCCCGCATCTTCTTCACCGGGGCGTTTCGGCGCCCGCGCGAGGCCAATTGGGCAATCGGTTCGGTCCTTCTCATACTCGCCATGGCGGAGGGGTTCGCGGGCTACTCGATACCCGACGACCTGCTGTCCGGCACCGGACTTCGTGTGGTCACCCAGGGCATGATGTCGTTGCCGATCATCGGCACCTGGATGCATTGGGCGCTGTTCGGCGGCGATTTTCCCGGAAACGTCATCCTGCCAAGACTTTACGTCCTGCACGTACTGCTGGTGCCCGCCATCATGATCGCGCTCATCGCCGTGCACCTGGCACTGGTGTGGTACCAGAAACACACCCAGTTTCCTGGTCCGCGCCGCAGCGAGTCCAATGTCGTTGGGGTGAGGATTGTTCCGGTGTTCGCGGCGAAATCCGGCGCATTCTTGGCCATCGTGACGGCTGTCCTGGCACTCATGGGAGGACTCCTTCAGATCAATCCGATCTGGAACCTTGGCCCCTACAAGCCATCCCAGGTGGCGGCCGGGTCACCACCCGATATCTACCTGATGTGGACCGACGGTCTGCTGCGGCTCGTGCCGGACTGGGAGCTATCAGCCTTCGGCTACACGATCCCCGCGGTGCTGTGGGGAATCCTGGGCATCATGCTCGCGTTCGGGGTGATCGTCGCCTGGCCGTGGATCGAGCGACGCTTCACCGGCGATAACGCACATCACAACCTGCTGCAACGACCGCGTGACGCCCCGGTCCGCACCGCCATTGGGGCCGCAGCCTTTTCCCTGTACATCCTGCTCACCCTGTCGTGCATGAACGACACGATCGCACTGAAGTTCCACATCTCCCTGAACGCCACGACGTGGATCGGCCGCATCGGCATCGTCGTCCTGCCGGCAGTCGTGTACTACGTCGCCTACAGATGGGCCATTGGTCTGCAGCGCAGCGATAGGGCAGTGTTGGAGCACGGCGTCGAGACCGGCATCATCAAACGGCTTCCACATGGCGAGTACGTCGAGCTGCACCAGCCACTGGCCGGTGCCGACGAGCACGGCCACGCCATTGCGTTGGAATACCAGGGCGCGGCGGTGCCGAAGCGGATGAACAAGCTCGGGCTGGCCGGGGCACCCGGCACCGGCTCCTTCCTGTTCGCTGACCCCGCCGACGAGCAGCGCGCACTGACGGACGCCGAGCATGATGCCCAACGTGCGGAACTCGCTGTGCTACAGGGAGGATCTCGATAGCTCTGCAGATCACCGCTGCACGTGCAGTACGGTCGAGGCATGTCGCAGCGTTTGCGTGCCGTCGGTGCCGCCATCCTGGCGCTGGTGCTTATCGGCTGTACCGAGCCCACTCCGGCACGCGCCACCATTGCCCGGTGCGCGCTGTCGAGTCTGCCCTCCGAGGCCTCGGCAACACTGGACCTGATCCATGCCGACGGGCCGTTTCCACATCCGCGAAACGACGGTGTCGTGTTCCAGAATCGTGAACGCATCCTGCCGTCGGAACCTCGCGGGTACTACCACGAGTACACCGTTCGCACACCGGGCAGCAAGACGCGCGGTACCCGTCGCATCATCACCGGCGGCACCCCGCGCAGCGATCCGCCGCACGTCTACTACACGGGCGATCACTACCAGTCATTCTGTGAGGTTGAAGGCGCATGAAGACCTATGTCGTAGACGGCTCCCATATCCATTCGCGGGCAGACCTCTTCGCCGAGCTCGGGCGCGCGGTGAATGGGCCAGGTGGCTACTTCGGCAGCAATCTGGACGCCCTTGTCGATTGCCTGCGTGGAGGATTCGGCACTCCCGACGACGAACCCTTTCGGTTCGTCCTGCACAACGTCGCACAGATCGCGTCGGCGGTGGGGAAGAAGGACTGGGCAGCGATCGAGGAGATCTTCGAGGAGGCCGGCGTGCCGCTGACGACTCTTCGCTTACCCGAGGACGACTAGTCCCGATAGCGCAATGGCCGGCCCCCGATGCGGGAACCGGCCGTTGCACTTATCTGCCTACTTCACGTCGAACCGGTCGGCGTTGGCCACCTTGACCCATGCGGCGACGAAGTCCTTGACGAACTTCTCCTTGGCATCGTCCTGTGCGTAAACCTCGGCGAGAGCCCGCAATTCCGAGTTCGCACCGAAGGCCAGGTCCACCCGGCTGGCGGTCCACTTCGCCACACCCGTGGCGCGGTCGGTACCTACGTAGGTGCCGTCGTCGGCCGATGACGGTGTCCACTGCGTGCCCATATCGACCAGGTTGATGAAGAAGTCGTTGCTCAACGTCCCGGGCTTGTCGGTGAGCACACCGAGCTCGGAGCCCTGGTAGTTCGCACCCAGCACGCGCAGGCCGCCCACGAGAACAGCCAGCTCTGGTGGCGAGAGGGCCAACAGGTTGGCCTTGTCGATCAACTTGTATTCGGCAGGAATCTGCGCGCCCTTGCCGAGGTAGTTGCGGAATCCGTCGGCGGTCGGCTCCAGGTAGGAGAACGATTCCACGTCGGTCTGCTCCTGCGTTGCGTCGCCACGGCCCGGGGTGAACGGCACCGAGATGTCGAATCCGGCATCCTTGGCCGCCTTTTCGACACCCGCGGCGCCAGCGAGCACCACCAGGTCGGCGAAGGAGACCTTCTTGCCGCCCGCGTTGAACGAATCCTGGATGCTTTCGAGAGTACGGATCACCTGGGCGAGCTCGTCCGGCTCGTTGGATTCCCAGCCTGCTTGCGGCTGCAGCCGGATTCGCCCGCCGTTGGCTCCACCGCGCTTGTCGCTGGCGCGGAACGAGGCCGCCGCCTTCCATGCGGTCGAAACCAGCTGTGGCACAGTCAGACCCGATGCGAGAATCTGTTTCTTCAGCTCCGCGACGTCATCGGTGCCGACGGTGGTTTCCGAGGCGGGAATGACGTCCTGCCACAGCAAGGTCTCCTTGGGGAGTAGCGGACCGAGATACCGGCTGAGCGGCCCCAGATCGCGATGAATCAGCTTGTACCAGGCCTTCGCGTAGGCATCGGCGAGCTCCTCGGGATGGCTGAGCCAGCGCCGGGTGATCTCCTCGTAGATCGGATCGAAGCGCATAGACAGGTCGGTGGTGAGCATCGAGGGATGCGTCTTGCCCGTGCCCTGGGCCATCGGCACCGAATTGGCCCAACCGCCGTCCTTGGGCTGCCACTGGTGCGCACCGGCCGGGCTCTTGACCAGTTCCCACTCGTTGCCGTACAGGATCTCCAGGAAGCTGTTGTCCCACTTGGTCGGAGTGTGAGTCCAGATGACCTCCAGGCCACTGCCGATCGCGTCATTACCCTTGCCGGAGCCGTACGAGCTCTTCCAACCGATGCCCATCTGCTCCAGCGGCGCATCCTCGGGATCGGGACCGACCAGGCCAGCATCGCCGGCGCCGTGCGTCTTGCCGAAGGTGTGACCACCCACGATGAGCGCCGCGGTCTCCTCGTCGCCCATCGCCATCCGACCAAATGTCTCACGGATATCGATCGCCGCGGCCAACGGATCCGGATTGCCGTTAGGGCCTTCGGGATTGACGTAGATCAGACCCATCTGCACGGCAGCAAGCGGGTTCTCCAGGTCCCGATCACCGGTGTAACGCTCGTCGCCCAGCCACGTGTGTTCGGGGCCCCAGTAGACGTCCTCCTCGGGTTCCCAGCGGTCCTCGCGGCCGAAGGCGAAACCAAATGTCTTGAATCCCATGGCATCCATGGCGTGATTTCCCGCGAAGACGATGAGGTCGGCCCAGGAGAGGGTATTGCCGTACTTCTTCTTGACGGGCCACAGCAGCCGACGCGCCCGGTCCAACAGCACGTTGTCGGGCCAGCTGTTCAGCGGCGCGAACCGCTGCATGCCGGCACCGGCACCGCCCCGGCCGTCGCCCACGCGGTACGTGCCCGCGGCATGCCATGCCATGCGGATGAAGAACGGGCCATAGTTACCGAAATCGGCGGGCCACCAGTCCTGCGAGGCGGTCATCACGTGCTCGACGTCCTTCTTCAGTTCGTCGACGTCGATGGTTTGCACGGCCTTGGCGTAGTCGAATGCCTCACCCAAGGGGTTCGCCGCGGGCGGGTTCTTCTTGAGAATGCCCAGATTGAGCTGTTTGGGCCACCACTCGCGATTGGCGTTACCACCCTCGGAGGGGTAGTTCAGGCGTCCTCCGGCGACGGGGCAACCACTTTCGGTGTTCTCTACGTTCTCAGACACAGCGTTCCTTTCGGGAGTGGGTAGTGATGTGGGCTGTGATCACGTGTGTGATCCCGAAATTCGTGTGTGCGCTTCCCCGGAAGCGCAGTCGGGGCACAGGCCCCAGTAGATGACCTCGGCCTCTTCGAGAATGAAACCGTTGTAGTCCGACGGGGTCAGGCAGGGTGCCGCACCGACAGCGCAGTCGACGTCCGCGATGACACCGCAGGTTCGACACACGACGTGGTGGTGGTTGTCACCGACCCGCGATTCATACCGTGCGACAGAGCCCGAGGGCTGAATCCTGCGCACCAGGCCGGCCGAGGTAAGCGCCGCCAATACGTCGTAAACGGCCTGTCGAGACACCTCGGGCAGACCGGCTCTCACCACGCCGAAGACGGTTTCGGTATCGGCATGCGGGTTCGCCTCCACGGCTTCCAGCACCGCGACCCGGGGGCGGGTAACGCGCAGATCCGCCGTCCGCAGCAGCGCCGCGTACTCATCCGGGGTGAAGGCCACAACGCCAGTATGCACCAATTATCTGGAATGAGTCCAGGAATTCCCAAAAGAGCTAGAAACCGGCCAGGCCGGCATCAAGAACCCAACAAACATCATCAATAGCGTTGACACCGAGCGCTTTTGCATATCAGGGACGGCCGGGCTACTTCGCTGACATCGCCTCGATCACCCCGCCCAGCAGCTTGCGTAGCTGGGTGCGGTCCTTCGCGGTCATATCACCGAGAATCTCGTCGTCGTCCTCGCGAAGAGTCGCGTCGGCATGCTCGAAGAGCTTCCGGCCCTTCGCGGTCAACTGTGTGGTCAGCACGCGGGCATCCGCCACCCGGCGCGCACGGCACACGAGGCCGGCTTCTTCCAGCGACCGCTGCACCAGACTCACCGCTTGGGGGGTGATCCGAAGTTCGGCGGCGATCTCCACGTTGGATACACCGGGTTGCGCGTGGAGCACGGCCAGGCACTCCATCTGCGGAACCGTCACACCGAAGTCGCGCACAATCAGCGTCGCGCGCGACCACAGCAGTCGGTAAATCTGCGACACCAGGATGCCCATCGGAGTTTCCTCGTACGCGCTCATACGCGGACAACAGTAGCCGAAATGTTTCGACATTCAACGATCCGAAGCGATGCGACCGCGGCGGCGTGTCTAGGTGTTCAAATACGTTAATCAATTACCTTAACGGCGAATTCGGATCTCGCGCGCGGTGCGCGTCGCTCAGGCGAGGTCGGCCCCGGGCGCCCGCACCACCATCGGGACGGCGGGGAAGTACGCCGCCATCACCGACCGCGACTTCCGAAGAGCCGCCGTGCCGTACCCCTTCTTCCGATGGTCGGGGTGAACCCAGATCCGGACGTTCACTTCGCCGTCGACCAGCTCACCAAAGACCATGCCCACCTTGCTGGGCCCTTCGATCGCGACGAACCAGGCCGCCTCTTCGTCGTCGATGCGCGCCAGCGCGGCCTTCAGCTCGTCGTCGAGGCCACCGGCCGGGGCACCGGAGCCGTCGCCCGCTTGGCCCACCTCTTCGGTGCGTATCGCGAAGATATCGGCATCGGAGTTTCCGGAGAACGGACGCAGTTCGAGACTCTCGCCCGAGCTCGCGGGGCGCTCCATGAGGGTGAAGGTGAGCTGGCTGTTGAGATCCTCGAGCTCCGCCGCGTTCTTGCGGCGCGCGTCCTTGGTCAGCTGAGCGAACGACATACCCATGACCGCCTCGCCGCCCAAACGGGAGGTTCCCAGTAAGGCAGCGATCGCATCGATCGCACTCTTTCTGTCATCGGCTTCCACAATCAGATCAAGGACTTCATGACGCCGTTCGAATGCACTGGTGAGCGCGTCGGCAATCTCGCGGCGGGTAGCAAGGCGGTCGTGATCGGTCATGACGTCAGCCTACGACCGGCACGCCGACGGCGCTCAAGAAACGTTGAGTGCATGGGTTGACACGCGGCCGGGCATGGACTCTGTATCACCATTCGGTCACGGTACGACAACTCATTGGCTATGTCGCAGAACCTAATTGGGATATTGCAAGAGGCGCAGGTACAAAGGATCGTGGTGGTCGTCGCCGGCCGGAAGGAACCACCCACGGGTACGAGCTCACGGCCGGAGAGAAGCGACAATCCCATGAAACGCACGTACGCCGCCATGCTCGGCATCGCCCTACTGTTCACCACGCCTGGGCTGGCCTCCGCCGACGTCATCAAACGTCCCGTGGACACTCAGAAGACCATCGACGCAGTGATCGCCAGAGGCCTGTCTCAACGCGGCGTGCCCTTCACCTATGGCGGGGGCAACACCGACGGCCCAACCACCAGTACCGACAACACGCCGGCCGCACCCGCGTCGACCACCAGCCTGCTGGGATTGATTCCCGCCCCGGCTGCCGCACCGGCGCCGAAAGTTCCCGGATTCGATGCCTCTGGGCTCATGGTGTACTCGTACGCGGCAGCCGGCATCAAGCTGCCCCGCAGGTCCAGCGATCAGTACAACGTGGGGCGGAAAATTCCTCCGTCACAGGCACTTCCGGGTGACCTCATCTTCTACGGCCCCGAGGGCAGCCAAAGCGTCACGATGTTCCTGGGGAACAACCTGATGCTGGAAGCATCCGAACCCGCGGTGCAGGTGTCAGCGGTGCGCTTCAACGACATGACCCCTTACCTGGTTCGCGTCGTCGAGTAACCGCGCTACTTCGCGGTGCGCCGCGCTATCAGCCCTCGCGCAGCACATCGTCGATCCGGGCCAGCACCGCAGGCCAGCCCACCGAACACAACTGCCTGAACCGCATCTGGTCGTGATCGTCCGGATCGAATCCGGACGCCTCGATCTCCAGTCGTGTCCCCATTTCGTCCGGACTCAGCGACCAGCGCGAGTCGATCGCGATGGAACCGTCACGGGTGGCCATCCGGTAAGCCAACACCCGGTCGGCGATCACCTCGGTAAACCGCCCGTCGACCTCTCCGACGAATCCGGTGCTCACGAACGGAAACACGTTGAACGAGAAGGAAACTCCTGCCTCATATCGCGCCGGGGCGAAGTCCTTGACCCACTGCCCGAAGAAGGACGGCGAGGTCAACATCGACCACACCTTGGCGGCGGGGTGAGAGTAGCGATACTCGAAATCGATTGATGTGAGGTCCCCGACCTGCTCAGTCACCAACCCACCTTTCCCGCGAACGGCCAGTCAAGATCCAACTTATCCTCAACCCACGACTCGTGCAGCAAGATAAGACACACAGCATCGTCCGCGACAGAAGGAGGACCCGTTGAGCCTGGGACCACCGCCCCTGTCCATCGAGCTGGCCACGTTCGGGCCGTTCTTCTCAGTCGAGACACACGATATCGGCGATTCGCCGCACGCACCGTGGCGACCGATGGCCGAATTGGTGGATGGATCCGGGACGCTACGCGCACGAATCGATGCGGTGCGCAGCAGCCTCGCTGCACGCATTGGGGGAGACCCCGATGGCGTCGACCTCCGCGTGGCGTCCTCCATCGCCCATCTCGGGCTCGTCGCCCGCATCGTTGCGCCCGTGATCGGCGCTGCGGCGAGCGGTCGGGTCGATATCTCGCAGTCCGCGGATGACCTGTGGTGGCAGGACCGATTGGGTGGTCCGTTTCCGCTGTCCGTCACCGCGCGAACCGGATCCGCGGTCCCCGGTCTGGGGCCGGCAATCGAGGCGCTCACTCAACAGGTCCTCCAACAGACCGGGGTCAGTGAACGGGTGCTGTGGGGAAACGTTGGATCGGCCGTCAACAGTGCCGCGCACCTCATCGCCGCATCACGACCCGAACTGACCGACGCCGCCCGCGCGGTGGCCGACATGTATCTTCGCGACCCACGCATCGATGATGGTGCGCTGCGCACGGGGCCGGATTTCCGGCGACGCAGCTGCTGCCTCATCTACCAGCTCACCGACAATCGCTCGGCGGTGTGCGGTGACTGTGTTCTTCGTTGAGTCCTAACCTCAAGCCCGGCCCGGCTTCCTAGGCGAGCTGGTAGGCCTCCAACGGGAAAGACTCCTGCTCCTTGTACGCACTGGCCGTCGAGGTCGGGCGCAGCAGTGCGGCCTCCCCGTGCTGATTGAAGTAGTAGCTTCGCGCCGTCTGGCAGCTGCCGAGATAGAACACCGAATTGTCCAGGTTACCGACCATGCGGTTCAGGAATTCGGCGTTGGCTTCATCGGTGACCTCGAAGGTTTCCGTACCGGTGCGCGCCATCTCGCCGAAGAGCCGCTTGATGTGCCTCATCTGCGACTCGATGGTGTCGAAGTAGGACAATCCGCTGTAGGAGTACGGCCCATTGAGCGTCAACAGGTTCGGGAATTTCGGCACGGTGATACCCTCGAAGGCCTGGAAACGGCTGTCCCGCCAGAACTTTCCGAGGTTGTAGTCCTCGCGACCGATCACCTCGAATGCCGGGAAGGCCGACTCCCACAGATTAAAACCGGTGGCCAGAACCAGTGTGTCGATGACGGTCTTGCGACCATCGGAGGTCACGATGCCATCGGGTTCGACGCGCTCGATAGATGCCGTCTCGAGGCTCACGTTCTTCTTGGCGAACGCGCGGAAATACGTGTTCGAGAATGTCGGACGCTTGCAGCCGAAGTCGTAGTCGGGTGTCAGCTTGCGACGTAGCTCGCGATCGCGCACCTGCGCAAACAAGTGCGCCTTGGCCAGCATCGCGGCCCCATTGTTGGCTTGCCGGAACTGGCGGAAATGCAACACGCCGCCCACCATGATCACTTCGAGAATCGCTGAACCCACTGTGCGAGCGATCTTTTGAGTGCGCGGGACCCTTGCGAAAAGCTTCTTGATCACGCCGGGCACCTTCGCGTCGGCCTTGGGCACCACCCAGATCGGGGTGCGCTGATACACCGTCAGCTGCTGCGCATCCTTGGCCAGCTCGGGGATGAGCTGGACGGCGGTAGCGCCGGTGCCAATCAGGCCGATCTTGTGGCCAGCGGCGCGAAAGCTGTTATCCCACTTGGTGGTGTGAATGATTTTCCCGGCGAAAGACTCGATGCCCTCGATATCGGGCATCTTCGGCTGAGATAGGTAGCCGGTGGCCGTGAGCAGATACTTGCCGGTGACGGTATCGCCCGATTCGGTGGTGACAACCCAGTGCTGCTCCTCCTCATCCCAGCGCGCACCGGACACCGGCGTGTTGAAACGCATGTACTTGCGCAGGTCGTGCTTGTCGGCCACGTGGCTGGCGTACTGCTTGAGCTCGGCGCCCGGCGCGAACAACCGCGACCAGTACGGATTCGGTTCGAATGAGTAGGAGTAGGTCGCCGAGGGGATGTCGACCGCCAGACCGGGGTAGTGGTTGACATGCCAGGTACCGCCGAGGTCGTCCTCGCGATCCAGGATCGCCAGATTGCTCAGCCCCAGCTCCTTGAGCTGAATGGCCGCGCCCATACCGCCGAAGCCGGCCCCGACGATCACGGCGTCAAACTGCGTTGTCATGTCCCAATGCTAGCCGCGGTCCCAGGCAAATGGTCGGCCCGTCTAGTTACACGTCGAATGCCTCCCGACAGTAACGTCACGCTGGGAAAACGAGCAGAATTCTGGCGTGACGTTACGGTCAGCCAGCACGTGGCTCACTGCTCGCTCTATCCGGGGAAGCCGGTGCTCGCCTGTTGGGGAACTGTCACGGCCATCCATACGACCTCTAATGTCGAGACTGTTCGGAATCAGGAGGCATCGGGTGAGTACTCAGCGGAGCAACGCCGGGATCGAGGACACGCTGCGCGCGATCGAGCTGCAGGTGCTTGAAGACGTGTGGATGAGCCCGGCTCGGCGACGGACGGCGTTGGCGGCGACGGTCGTCTTAGGCGTGGCCGCGGTGGGCCGGTGGTCCAATCTCGGCGCACATGCCAATCCGACCCTGCATGTCGATGCGGTGGTACCGGGGACGGCCATCATGTTCCTGGTGGCCTGCGTGGTGTCCGCGGTGGCGCTGCGTCGACGGTATTTCCGCTGGTGTTGCGCCGCGGCCTATACCGCCGCGTTGAGCACGGTGATCAGTCTGGCCGCCCTGTGGTGGCATCAGACCGCGGATGGATCGGATCCGGTGGCGTGGACGTTGGCCGCTTCGCTTGCCGCCATCACCTTGACGATCACGTGGCTCGCCACCATCCTCACGCCCTTGGAGGATTCTCAGCCCGAGATGCGTACCGGGTATTCGCCGTTATCCGACTGAGCGACAAGCGATATCGGGAACCTGTCATTCAGCGCGCACATCAGCTGGTCCAGTACCACGACCTCCGAACGCTTGGCACCGATAAGCCGTTGCAGGCGTGCATGACTGGATGGCTTGCCGCGCTGTTGTCGTCGTTCAAGCGATGCTATGTGGTTGGCCAATTCTCGCCACGCCACCGCCCGTTGCTCGCCGAGCAGATCGTGAAAGTACTGCGCCTGCCTTAGATCCGCATCATGTGTCTGCGGATTCAGGTCGACGACTTTGATCAGATCGCCGTTCATGTGGACAACATAGGGCCGACAGATGTCCCAGCCACTGCCGCCGTTTCACCGACACATCTCGATCCGTTCACACCATGGGAACTACCCGGTGTGAGGAACTGCCGTCAGTAGTTGCGGCAGGAAGTGGCAACCTGATTGATCAGGACGGTGTATTCCTGTACCGCCGGCATGCCTTTGACCTCGTCGACCATCTGCTGCCGCTTGACCCGCGGAGAAGCGACGAACTGCTGAAGCCATGCGCCGGCGATCGGGCTGGCGTTCACCTGCTGAGCCGCCTCGGGTGACTGCACGTTCAGGGCCGCCATGATCTGCGGGTACGTGCATGTGGTGTTGACGATGGCACTCACATCCGGTTCCGCGGAGGCAATCCCGCTGCCTGCGAACAGTGACAACGCCACTGCGCCAGAACCAACAATCAACTTCGCCGTCAAGGGCATTCTCATTTACCTTCCGCCACGTCCCCCGACGTGCATATCGACAATCCGTGAAATCTCGTTACTCAACAACGCTAGCAGGATTCCCCGACACCTGACGGGCGCGCAAATAGGGCCTCGCGGCGTAACGTCTGGCCATGACCGTTGCCGCTGGCACCCAGCTCGCGCTCAAGGAATGGAGCGCAGCGGTGCATGCGATGCTCGACGGTCGCCAGACAATTCTGCTGCGCAAGGGCGGAATTCACGAGAAACGCTTCACCGTCGCCGACTCCCGTTTCTTGCTGTTCCCGACCGCTGTCCACGGCCACGCCGAGCGGGTGCGCCCGGAGCACCACGATGTGTTGAAAGCCGCCGCAACCGATAGCACCGCAACCGAAGTCATTGTGCGTGCCGGCGCCGAGGTAATGGCCGCCGTCGAGGTCAACCGACCGGAAGGGCTCGAAGAGATTGCTTCACTGCATATCTGGACTGCCGAATCCATCCGTGCCGACCGTCTGGACTTCCGGCCGAAGCATCGGCTGACGGTGCTCGTGGTGCGGGTGTGCCCCCTGGCCGCACCCATTCGTGTGATCCGGACCACGGAACACGGTGGCTGCACGAGCTGGGTGCAACTGCCTATCGCCCCGGAGTGGGACACGCCGGTGCACGACACCTCCGCCCTGAGCGACATCGCCGGGCGAGTGCGCCAATCGGTCGGTTGATCCTGTTACTTGCGACTAAGACCCGGCCGTGGGAGTGCCGCCGATAAGGTCCTCCCAGCGCCGACGCACCGGGCCCCACCGGCCATCGAATTCGACGGTCCGGCGCTGCGCTCGATCACGCTTGCCCTCCGAGTAACGCCACCGTGCCCACGGGGATGTCGGGCGTGCCAGCCGGAACGCGGAAACCCATGCAATCGGGGCGATGAAGAGGCCGACCAACGCGGTCGGGTACTTGCCCTTGAGTGCAGTCACCGCCACCAGCACCAGGTGGATGAGCAGTACCGCTACCGCGGTACCGCGGGCCAGTAAGACCATTCCGGTCAGGCCGTCCACGTTGACCGGCGAAACACCCACGGCGGCAAGCCCCACGCACGCCGCGGCCAGCATGACCACGCTGACCGACAGCTGACCCTCTTGCGTCCAATACACATCCTGGAGCCGGAAGATCATCGCGAACTCGTCGAGGACCAGCGACGCGCCGATTCCTACGAGTGCGCCGGCGATGTAGGTCCAGATCGACAGCGGCGGGGACCCAAGCGCGGTAAATCCGCCCACGATCAGCAACACCACACCCGGGGTGGAGTGATGGAGGTGCACACCGCTGCTGCTGATATTGCGAAATGGCCCCTTACCGGCGCGGATCAGCCTCGTGATGGTCCGCGTGACGACAAAGGTCACCACATAGGCGACAAAGCCCAGCAGCAGCGGGCCCTTGTACCCGTCGATCACATCGAACTGCCACCAGGTGCTCAGCCAGGCCACGGTCGGATGGTAGCGGCGTGCCGACCCCGAGGCAGGGGGATCGCCATATCGGGACCCACTGAAGTAAGGTCCCCCTTACCCAACGCTGGGATAGGCCCGCGTGTGAGCGAGGGAGCGCAGTGACCGCCCAGCCGGATTTCTCGATCGTCGTCGGCTACGGCACCGATATGGGCAATGCCGAGGACGCCGCCATGTCGTTCACCGAGGCGCTGGAGGAGGCCACTGGCGTCAAGTCCGAGGCCATCGAGCTCAATCAGGTCGATATCACGGACCTGCAATCGGCTACCCATTTCATCGTGGTGGTGTCGACATTCGGCGACGGTGAGTTTCCCGATAACGCTCTGCTGTTCTGGGAGGCGCTCAGCGCCGAGGCGGCAGATCGGCTTGAGCATCTGAACTTCGCGGTGCTCGCACTCGGTGACAGCAGCTACGAATTCTTCTGCAATGCCGGCCTGCTGCTCGATGACCGCCTTGCGGTCCTCGGTGCGACACGGCTGACGGAACGCGTCGATGTCGACGGACCATATCTTGGGCCATCGAAGGACTGGACGACCGATCTGGTCAAACTCCTTGCCGCCGAGCACTCCAGCCCTGCGGCGGCTGCCGTGGTGACCGAGGCGCCCGCCCCGCACAAGCGCGACCGCCATGAACCCGTCGAGGCCAGACTCGTCGCCAATCGGGTGCTCACCGCCCCCGAATCCGATAAGGAAGTGCGCCACTACGAGGTAGATCTCTCCGGTTCCGGGATCACTTACGAGGCAGGCGATTCGATCGCCGTGCACGCCACCAACGATCCCGCTCTCGTCCGGGCGATCCTGGCCGAGTTGGGCGTCGCGGCCGAGCATCGGGTGGCCGGTCACGACGAGTCGCTCGGTGCGCTGCTGTCCGATCATCTGGAGATCCGCACCCCGTCACGGACGCTTCGCGCGCTAGTCGCCGATCGAACCGAGGATGCCGACGCCGTCGCCGCCCTCACCGGCGATGTCACCCCGGCACCTGATTCGTGGCTGTACGGCAAGGATGTCCTGGACCTGATCAGACTGGGGGGGTTGACCGTTGATGATCTGGTCGACAACCTGCGCCCGCTGCAGTTCCGCGACTACTCCATCGCCTCGAGCCCGGCCGTCCACCCCGACACCGTGCATCTGACCGTGGCGACCATCCGATACGCCGACGCCGATCGCACGTATGGCGGTGTGGCATCGACATTCCTGGCCGACCGCGGGCAGACGATGCTGGTACATCTGCGGCCCAACCACACGTTCCGGCTGCCCGCCGAGGACGTGCCGATCATCATGATCGGTCCGGGGACCGGTATCGCACCGTTCCGCGGATTCCTGCAGGAGCGCCAGGCCGCAGGTGCCACTGGGCGTTCGTGGCTGTTTTTCGGAGACCGGCGGCGTGCCACCAGTTTCCTCTACGGCGAGGAGCTTCAGGGCTTCGTCGATTCGGGTTCTTTGACCCGCCTCGACCTTGCGTTCTCCCGTGACGGGGACACGAAACAGTATGTCCAACACCGCATGCTGGAGAACGCGACAGAGCTGTTCGCCTGGCTACAGGACGGTGCATACGTGTACGTGTGCGGCGATGCCGACCACATGGCCAAGGACGTCGACGCCACGCTGCACGATATCGTCGCCCGCTGCGGGGCGATGGATGCCGCCGGAGCACACGCGTACGTCAACGAGCTCATCAAGAGCCACCGATACGTTCGCGACGTCTACTAAGGGCTCATTCCCGGCCCGCACGCCACCTCTCCAACATTCGCCGATCCCGTTTAGTCGGCCGCCCCGCACCACGATCACGCACAGCCACCAGAACCTGAAGACCCTCAGACTGGGCCGGCGTTCGGTCGAGGTAACAGGTCACGGCATCGGCGGCACCGACCCGCTTTTGGATCACCCTTACCACCTTCACGATTCGCGTCGTATCACCCACCAACACGCGAACCTCGTCACCGGGGGACACCATCGTCGACGGCTTCGCCGGTCGATCGTTGATCCGGACATGCCCACCCCGGCACGCCGCAGCGGCGTCCGGCCGCGTCTTCATCAGCCGGACCGCCCATAGCCACCGATCGGCGCGGGACGACTCCATGACCTCCATCATGCAGGGCCCAAGCGCAGGCTTCGAGCGTGTCATCCATGTCGAGGGGGAGGAGGGTGCTGGTGTTATGACCTCCTAGGCGCGTAGCGCCAGGATCTGCTCAATCTCACTTCTCAGCCGTTCGTGACGGAACGGTTCGAAACCGAGCGCATTTCCGGTGCGCGTCGCCAAGCGGGCGAACAGGTCCACCGTGCGACGCAATGCCGCCGCGGTGTCGGCGGCATCGAGGTGGCCCCAACAGCCGCCCAGTTCGTCGCGGATGTCCGCATCCATCCAGCCGTTCATGCGCGTGCCCAGGTAGTGGGTGTCGTGACTCGTCCCATATCGCATGAGGTGGTCCCATTCGATGATCTGAAGCAGTTCTTCCTTGAGGTCCTCATCGCGCCGCTTCGCCGACCAGAGTTCTTCGCGTGTTACGGCTTTCGCGCACATCAGCGCCGCGGCGTAGCCCCAGTGCATACACTCCTCGAACTCGTCTTCGTCGGGCAGCTCGCCGTCGAGCGGACGCACAGACGCCGGATCGGGTGCGCTGCCGTCTTTATCGAGGAGCACGTGAAACGGTCGGACGTGCTCCGTCTCACCAAGGTCCTCCGCGGGAATCAGAGTGAAGTCGAGCTTTCCGCCCGCGTAGTGGATCAGGCGGGTCGGGTACCCGAGGTCTTCGTCTTCGAGGCGTTCGACGACGAGCACCTCGCCGAGCGATGACCACCAGGAATCCTCCACGGCAAGCTCATCGGGATCGGCCGCGTAGATTTCGATATCGCGGTCCGACAGGGGATGCGCATCCCCGGCGACCGCGGAGCCGGTGACTACGAGCGCCCGGACGTTCTCCGTCTCCAGCGCCCATGCGACCAATTTCTCGAGCACCTCGCCGTAGTTCACACCCATATCTTCGAAGTAGCGGCGGGTGTACTCAAGACCTTTTCCGAGTGTCGCTCAAGTCCGGGCGCGTGTTCGGCATCGTGAACCTCGCAACCCGCCCATTTCCGGTCGTCCGCGTTCTCGAGCCATAGGGACCTAGAGGCCATTGCGGGTCTAATGCGCGGAGCGCTCCGGACCGTGGGCCAGCAGCATCTCGACGAGCTGGTCGATGAGGGTTTCTTCGCTGACGGCGACATCCCCATGCAGCCATGCAGCAACGGCCTGCCCCACTCCGCCCACCACGAAATGCGCGAGCACGGGCAGGTTGCCGCGATCGTCGGGACGGAACCAGTCCCGCAGGTGCTGCGCGAACAGCGATACGAACAACGCCGTCGCCTCGAACCTCTTGCGAACCAAAACAGGGTTGACCTGACTCGGGCTGTAGAGCAGCTGTCCGATACGACGGTCGGCGCCGATGGCGCGAACGACGCTGGTAATACCCGCTCTCACCTGCTGGCGCGGCAGCGCCGCCGCCACCTCTGCTTCGATCGTGGATGTCAGGCCCTCGATGGCCCAGTCGAAAATTGCCACTGCGAAATCGTCTTTGTCGGTGAAACTTTCGTAGAAGTAACGCTGGGCCAGGCCCGCACGCTGACAGACGGTACGCAGCGTGAGATCACCCGGACCGTCCGGTGCACCGAGGATGTCCAGCCCCACGTCCAGGAGCTGTTGCCGACGCCGGGCCAGGCGTTCGTCGGCGGGGAGGCCGCTGTACGAGCGGCCGGCGGGGGATGACACTCGCCCAGTCTTACAGGATGCGGTGTTGCAGCGGAACAGCATGGACGTTAATCTGAATGCGCTTGCATCCAGATTAACGGACATTGGGGCACAAATGGACCTGGCCTTCTCGGCAGAGGATGAACGATTCCGCACGGAGGTCCGGGCATTCCTGAACGGGCACCTCACCGAGGACCTACGCGCCGCCGGACGCCTGCAAACGAGCGTGTACAGCGACCACGAGGCCAGCATGACGTGGCAGGCGATCCTCCACGAGAAGGGCTGGGCGGCGCCGGGCTGGCCAGTCAAGCACGGAGGCCAGCCGTGGAGTGTTGCGCAGCATTACATCTTCGCGGTCGAATCGATGCTTGCCGGCGCACCTGCGCTGTCGCCCATGGGAATTCGTATGGTCGCACATGCCATCGTCAAGTTCGGCACGCCCGAGCAGAAGGCCTTCTTCCTGCCCCGGATTCTCACGGGCGAGGTGTTCTTCTGCCAGGGATACAGCGAGCCCGAGTCCGGCTCGGACCTGGCGTCGCTGCAGATGTCGGCGGTGGCCGACGGCGATGACTTAATCCTCAACGGCTCCAAAATCTGGACGACCCATGCGCGCGAGGCGAATTGGATGTTCGCCTTGGTCCGCACCACCAAGGGTCCGAAGAAGCAGCTCGGCATCACCTTCATCCTTATCGACTTCACCTCGCCCGGTATCGAGGTCCGGCCGCTGGTGATGAGCTCAGGGGAGGAGGTGCAGAATGTTGTGTTCTTCGACAACGTTCGCGTACCGAAGGCCAACGTCCTCGGCGAGATCGACGATGGGTGGACCGTCGCGAAGTACCTGCTCGAGTTCGAACGTGGCGGCGGGGCTGCCGCCCCGATGCTGCAGGTAGGACTTGATCAGCTGAGTGCCGCGGCACAGGTCATGCCCACCGAAAATGGCGTACTTGCAGACGATCCCGTGTTCGCCGCCAAGCTTGCCGATGTGTCCATCCGAGTCGACGTGCTGGAGGTGCTCGAACATCGGGTGCTTGCGGTTGTGGCGAGCGGAGGTAATCCCGGAACGGCATCCTCGATGCTCAAGATTCTGGGCACCGAGCTGTCGCAGGCGTTGACCACGCTGACACTCGAGGCCGCGGGCCCGCGTGGGCGGGTGTATCAGCCTCATGTCACGAAGCCGGGTGGTCCGGTGGTGGAATACACCCCGCCTGCCGACGGGTACCACAGCGGCGAGCTATGGCAAGCGGTGGCGCCGTTGCACTACTTCAATGATCGGGCCGGATCAATCTATGCCGGTTCCAACGAGATTCAACGCAACATCCTCGCCAAGGCCCAACTGGGCCTCTGATAGACGAAGAGCGAATATCACCATGGATTTCAGCCTCACCGACGAACAACAGCTCCTCAAGAACTCCGTCTCGGACTTCCTGTCCACCCGGTATGCCTTGGATACCAGCCGACGCGCCGCGCGCTCGGATATCGGCTGGCAGCCGAAGGTATGGAAGTCCTTCGCCGAAGAGCTCGGCATCTTGGCCGCACCTCTCCCGGAGGACCACGGTGGGCTTGGCGGCGGCGCAGAAGAGGTTCTGGTGATCGCTGAGGTGCTGGGACAGCATCTCGTTGTGGAGCCGTTCATCGGCACCGTGGTGCTGGGTGGCGGCCTGCTGCGCCGCTCGAACGGCACGCTGGCCGCGGAACTTCTCGCGGGTATCGCGGCGGGCGAGGTTGTGACCGGATTCGCCGCCCTGGAGCCAACGTCCGGGCAATCGTTCCATTCCGTGCGGACCACCGCCCGCCGCGAGGGACAAGACTGGGTTCTCGACGGTGAGAAGATCGTGGTGAGCGATGCACCCATCGCGACCCATCTGCTCATCACCGCGCGAACATCCGGCGCCAGCGCCGATGCCGCGGGCCTGACACTATTCGCGGTGCCGTTCAATCCCGCCGATCCGCCCGCAGGCATGGCCACACATCACTACCGCACGATCGACGATCACCATGCCAGCGATCTGGTAATAACCGGTCTGCGCGTGCCGGATTCGGCGCGCGTCTCCGCGGTGGACGCCGCCTGGCCGGCGATCGACGCGGCCCTCGACGAAGCAACCGCCGCCACCGTGGCGGAAGCAGTGGGCATGTTACGCAAGGTGCTGGCCGATACGGTCGAATACACCAAGCAGCGTCAGCAGTTCGGTGTGGCGATATCCAATTTCCAGGCGCTACAACACCGCATGGTGAATATGCATATCGAGGTCGAGCAGTCGGTTGCGGCCTCGCTCCTCGCCTCACTCAACCTCGATGGTCCGCGCCGGGCTCGTGCGGTATCCGCGGCCAAGGCGACGATCTCGCGTGCGGCCCGGCTGGTGGGCCAGGAGGCCGTGCAGTTACATGGCGGCATGGGCATGACCGAGGAGCTGGCCATCGGCCATTACTTCAAGCGTCTCACCGTCATTGAGTCCGAATTCGGCAACCGCGACTTCCACACCGCGCGGTATCAGCGGGCACGAAACACCTGACCGACCCCGGAGACAAGAAGGGAAGGCGTGTCATCCGTGGCGAATCGCCTTGTGCATGAAGGTCGGTGCCGTCCCGGGGTTCAGGCGCGCAGGTGTGAGCTCGCTGGATGGGAAGAACTGCGAGAATCGTGAATCGAGCTGCGAGCGGTCCACGATGCTCTTCTCGATGATCAGCGAGTTGTACTGCTCGTAGGTGGTCTCGACGGTGTTCGCGTTGAGCACCACCTCGTGCCCCCAGGCCCGAGTGGAGCGCGCGAGCCCTGGTATCCGCGAGTGCTCCGGTGTCAAACATTCCGCGGCGATGGCGTTTTCGCTGACGGCCCAGATGCCGGTGTCGGTATTGAGCACCAGCGACTGGTTGCCCGCCGCATGGCCTGGCGTGACGAGCAGTGCCACGCCAGGTCCCAGTAGCACGCTGCCATTCAGTGGCAGGATCTTCTCCGGCGGCAGGTCCACGAACGTGGCCGGCTGGTACCAGGGGCGCTGGAAGGGGTGGAGATCTGCCATGGCTTCCAGCTCGTCGCGCTGCGCCAGCAGTACGGCGTTCGGGAAGGCTGCGGGCACGGGATGATCCGGGCTGATATCGGCCTGTGGACGCGTAGTGCCCAGCCAGCGCCGCACGTCCTGGGTGTGCAGATGGTCGAATGCCAGATAGTCGACATCGGCGGGGTCGATGCCCGCGTTCCGGCATGCGGTCAGCACATCGGAGTGCTCGGTGACGAACAACCGGCGCGCGGGGGCCGGGGTCTTCCGATCCAATTCGGCGAAATAGGGTGTGTAGGAATCAAGTTCGTGGTCGCTGGGCTCGAAGAGAAGTGTGCGTTTGGTGCCGTCGGTCTCGGTCCAGCGCACTGCCAGCATCCGGTTGGTGATCGTCAGGAATGGCGTCGGGCTCAGCGCGGCCCGAAAGAGCCCGTATCGCGTGGGGTAGGGCAGCGAGATCAGGTCATGGGTCGTGACAGTGTCCGGGTGTCCGCTGGCCAAGAACTCGCGCCGAAAATCTGTGGCCGCGGTGCGCGCGGTACGCAGACGCGCGCCGAATCCACCGGGTGCGTGGAGCGCCTTGTCGAACACATCGATGTGCGGAAACGGCGCGATACTCGCCGGTCGGGGGATCGATAATGGTTCGGTGTGCAGTCGGTCCGTCAGGCTCACCGCACGCTCCTCGGGATGATTGCCTGAGTGGCGCCCGAGATGCCAATCCGTGTCAGGGCTTTCACCACGGTGCCGTATCCGGCTGTGTGCTGCGGGGTGAGCCCGGCAGCCATCCGGTGGAACTGATGGTTGTGCGCGGCGAGCTGGAGGTAGCCGTCGACCGGGCGGTAGCCCAGTGTGCGGGGGCCTGACGGAAGTGTCGGTTCGAGTTCACCGGACAGGATGCGTGCTGGGTAATCGGGAACGAACGCCATCGGCCGGGCAATGCCCACCGCGTCCATACCGCCTGCCACCGCATTTTCCATGGCCGCCCGGGTGCGCAGTCCGCCGGTGAGCATGAGCGGGATCGGTATTGCGGCACGTACTTTCGTCGCGAAATCGAGGAAGTATCCATTTGTGGTGGCGGCACGGCCGCGGTGGGCCACGCCCTCCATCGCGGGTACCGCGTAGTTTCCGCCCGACACTTCGAGCAGGTCTACGCCGGCGTCTGCGAGCGCCTTTGCCACGTCCAGGGATTCGGTCTCGGTGAACCCGCCGTGCTGGAAGTCGCCGGAGTTCAGCTTCACCGAGACCGCCACCGCCGGTCCCACCGTGCTGCGCACCGCCGCGACCGTCTCCAGGAGCATCCGGCGTCGGCCGGCCGCGTCGCCGCCGTATTGGTCGGTACGCGCGTTCGCCAACGGAGAAAGGAACTGGGACAGCAGAAATCCGTGCGCCGCATGGATCTGCACACCGTCGAAACCGGCGGCCACCGCCAGCTCTGCGCTGCGGGCATAGCGCGCAACCAGCGCTCGGATCTCGACCGCGGACAACTGACGCGGTTTGCGTAAATTGAAGCCCGGAACCGGCTCGCGGATCGCGGCCGGTCCGACCGGGCGGCGGTTGAACGGCACGGTGGCGACACGTCCCGGGTGGTTGATCTGCATCCACAACTTCGTGCCCGTTTCGTGGACCGTATCGGCCCAGCGACGCAAGCCGGGGATGCACCGCTCGCCGTCGACGATGACATTGCGGGGTTCCACCAATCCGGTGCGGTCGATCACGACGTTGCCCGTGATCAGTAGCCCGGCCCCACTGCGCGCCCAGATGGCATACAGACGCAGCAGCTCGTCGGTGACACTGCCGTCTCTCGCCGCGAGCTGCTCGCTCATCCCCGCCTTCACGATGCGGTTTGGAAGTTGTGTACCACAAGGTAATTCGACGGTCTCATTCAGGATGTTGGTCATGTCTCAGAGAACTCTCGGTCGTAGGCGGGTGGCGGTGAAGAGGGGAGTGAGGGGCCTGATGGGGATCGGGGGCAGTCCGGCGGTGAGGTCGACGCGATGCAGGCGTGCCTCCACGATGCGGCCCAGACCCATCTGATCGATCGGATCCCGTTCGGATCCACCGATTTCCAGGTGCGCATCCTCGATGCGGCGCACCTCGATGGGCATTTCACCCGGGGTGAATGCCAGCACCCAGGGCAGGAATGCGCCGGTCAGACTTGCGACGTTGCGGTGTGGGCGTCCCAGGATGGGCGGCGCATCCGTCATCACCTCGCCTAGGCGACCGCCCATCGTGATGAGCCTCTGCCCCCTCCGCGTCGCGGTCGCACGGATCGTGTCCTCGCCCAGCTGCCAGTCGATCTCACCGAGCTTCTTCGGGTATCCCAGGAGCTCACGACCCAGGATGAGGGCAACGTCATCGTCGAGAATCATCCACGGGCAATGGATCCCGGTCTTTCCGCGCGCCTTGATGTGTACGAACAGTCCCGCCTCGTGATAGACCGAGCCGTAGTTGCAGTCCGGGAAGTACGCCGTGAATACGTCTGCGCGACCAGGTTCGGCGAGTCGCACCCCGGCCGGCAGCCATTGCCGCATCCGATCAGGGTCTACTTCGACGGTGGCTGTGAAGTAATGAGCATCGCGGTACAGCGTGCGCCGTGGGTCTCCGATGGCGAGGGCACGCCTGATGTCACTCCCGATCCGGCGACCATTGGTACGGACGGTAGGTTCCCAGTCCACTATCTGACCTTTCCGTAGACGGCCCGCAGTATCGGCCCGATGATCGGGCGGGGGGTGTACTGACCGCTGACGGTCTGCACCTTGGCGAAGGCACCCGGCACCACGCGCCGCTTGCCCTTGGACGCTCCCGCGATGGCGACCGCTGCCGCCTGCTCGGCGCTCACCCACAGTGGATCGGGCAGCAGGCGTTCGAGATTCGACAGTTCGGCGACCTCGCTGAACTCGGTGCGCACCGGGCCGGGGGCCAGCAGGGTGCAGGAAACCCCGGTACCACGCAGCTCGCCATGCAGGGACTCGGCGAAGGTGTTGGCGAATGCCTTCGACGCAGCGTAGGTGGCGTTGCCCGGGCCGGGCTGGTTTCCCGCCGTGGACCCTGTAACGAGGATGGCACCGACCTTGCGTTCCAGCATTCCGGGCAGCACTGCCAGCGTCAGTTCATGCACTGCAACGGAATTGACCTCGACCTCACGCATCTCACGTTCCACGGACAGTTCGGCAATATCGCCGTAGGTTGCGTAGCCCGCGTTGTTGCACAGGATCGATATCTCGCGGTCACGAAGTTCATCGGCCAGCTTCCCGCGCGCATCGCGGTCCGCGAGATCGCATGCGCGGACCTCCACGGCGATTCGGTATGCATCTTGCAGCTGCGAGGCGAGTGTCCGGAGCCGATCCTCGCGGCGGGCCACCACGATGAGCGAATAGCCCCTTTGCGCGAGTTGTTCGGCCAACGCGATGCCGATTCCCGACGATGCTCCGGTCACCACCGCGCGACTGCGCGGGGTAGGGGTGGGCAGGCTCATGCGACTGGCTCCTCACTCGGGATGGATTCTGGGACATACGGGGCGGGCTGACTCGACTCCAACGAGATGAGCGTGCGAGCGGCTAGGCTGCCCCCGAGCACTCGAGCTCGACGCGCATACCAACGGATCGCGCTCCGTAGCAGGCGAATCCGGCCCAAGATTTCGGCCGAACCCGCGAGCATCGAAGACCGGGCACTTAGGCGCGAGGCAGCCAGGTCCGCGAGCGGGACCGGGAAGAGCCGTTGTAGCTCAACGATTTCAGCCATGAATTCCGAACCGGCGGAGATGATGCGTCCAGCACCGGATCGCGGTGCCACCAGGCCCCAAAGATAGATATTGGCGTACCCAGGGACCAGTACATGCTCGACGAGGAGCGGGTTGCCCTTCTCCCACACGAACATCGACTCGTCGAGGAACGGGAATCGGGTGCGGAAACCGGTGGCCCAGACGATGACGTCATAGTCGCGGGCGGTTCCGTCGACGAAATTCACTGTAGTGCCGTCGAATCGCTCGATCTCCCGGCGGCGCGAAACCCTGCCGTGCTGTAGTGCGTACATCAGCGAGGAGTTCACCGTCACGTCCTTCTCGAACAGCCGATGATCGGGCGCGTCGAGCCCGTATCGGCGGTACGAGCCGTACGACAACCTCAGAAGGAGCTTGAATACCGGTCGCTGCACCGCCATGGGCACCCATAACCGGTCCAGTTCAGAAACGGCGATGCCGCAGATCGTTTTGGGGATAAACCAATAGCCGCCGCGCATCGAGATGTCGGCATGACCAAAGGTCGCCGAGGCCTCGACGGCCACATCGCTGGCCGAGTTACCCGCGCCAACAACGAGTACCCGTTCACCGTCACCAAAATCTGCAGGCCGCTTGTAGTCCTTGGAGTGCAATTGTCGGCCGGTGAACCTGCCCGGATAAGCCGGGATGTTCCGTTCCCAGTAGTGGCCATTGGCGACCACGACACCTAGATACGTGCGGACCTCGCCGGTGGCCAACTCGACCGACCACCCTGTCATGCCTTTGCGATCCAACGGGCGGACCTTGACCACCTCGGTGCCGAACTCGATGTTGTCCCGTAATCCGAAGTGATCTACGTAGTCGTTGAGGTAGGCAAGCATCTGTGCCCCGCTGGGGAAGGTGGGATAGTCCGCGGGCATCGGGTACTCGACGTATTGAGTGGAGGCCTTCGAACTGATCAGGTGTGTCGAGTCATATACCCCGTGTGACCAGTTCCCGCCGATCGCGTCGGTGGCTTCGAAATGGTCGTAGTCAATTCCAGACTGCCGGAACGCACGGGCCATCCCATTACCTACATAACCAGCGCCAATGATGCAAAACCGGCCGCTGGAAGCGGGTACCGTCATGCCAATCCTCTCCAAAGCTACAGATATGTAGCTTTGGAGAGGGACTATAAGATACAGTTATGTAGCTTTGCAACCCGTCGCCGATGAACAGTGGAAGGATGCGCCTACCGATGCCCGCCGTCACACCGCGACGCAATCGCGCCTATGCGCCGCGGATGACGCCGGAGGAACGACGCGAGCAGCTCCTGGACGGGGTGCTGGACATCATCAACACCGACGGTGTCGGAGCAGTGAGCATGGATGCGGTCGCCCGCCGCGCCGGCGTCACCAGACCCGTCGTCTATGGCCTGTTCACCGACACCAACCACCTGCTGCGCAGCTCACTCGACAGAGAAGAGAAGCGGGTCTTCGAACAGATCGCGCACGCCATCCCGGCGGCGGGGGAGACAGACCTCGTCGAGGCGATGAACCATCTGCTCGACACCTTCCTACGGGCGGTCGCCGACGCACCGCTGCGCTGGCGGGCGATCTACCTCGTCGTCGACAGTGGCACACCCGCATTCCACAAACGGGTCGAACGCGGCAGGGCCGCAATTACATATCAACTCGCGGAAATACTCAGGGAATCAAGCAATTTCGACGCCAATGAAGACCACGAGCTGTTGGCACGTCATCTGCTGGCCGCGGCGTTGGAATCCGGGCGCCTGCTGCTCACCGATCCCGACACATACCCGCGCGCGCGACTCATGAAATCGCTTCAGAAGCTTTTTGTTTCCGCTTTCGCGCGACTGAGCCCGCCTTAGGGGTGCGGTGTACTTGACGCTGTCGTCGTGGGCGACGAGCGCGTCGTCGACGGCGCGGTGTCGTCGTCGCGGTCTTGCCATGCGATGAAAAGCGCGGTGAATACCGCCGCGGAGAACACCGCCGCGACAAAGAACCAGAGCACGGGCCGTTGGAACCAACGCATTCGTTCGGCGTCGCGGTAGTCGCCCGGTCCGGGACTGAAGGTGACCTCCGGCCGAGCAGCGGTGACCGGTGTGTTGTAGTCCTGAAACTCCTGTAGTTCCGGGGACGTGTCGGCCTGCGACCACGCGAGACCCGATTCGACTGTGTCGATGGGCGCAGACGCTGGGCTCTTCGCGGTGTCGTCACCGGTGGGCACCGGCCTCATCTGCGTCTGTTCAAGCGACGGCAGGTCATCGGGCTGACCGGCCATGATGGCCGCCCCGAGCGCGGCGGCGAGCCTAGGCTGCGGCGCGGGGATGATCGGGCTTCGCATGTGCTCCGAAAGCTGTTGGGTAACAAGCGGTATAGCAGATCCTCCGCCTATGGTGAAAACGGCCGAGACGCTGGCGGGCTGAATGTCGTTTTGCTCCAAGACCTTGCGGACCTTGACGATCAACGCGGCGAGCGGCTCCCTGATGCCGTCCTCTAAATCGCCTCGAGTGAGCCGCACGTCGGCGCTGATACCGGGCAGCTCGACCGGGACCACCGTGGCGGTGTCTGTCGAAAGGTGTTCCTTGGCGGCGCGACACCGATCACGCAGCCGAGTCAAGGCGCCCAACGACGCCGTTCCGTCCGGGTCCTGGTTCAGGTCGGCGAGAACCTGAAGCAACAGCTCCTGATCGATCCGTTGACCGGAGAAGTCGCGATCGCGAACCGTTTCGCCGATCCGTTCAAAATTGGCTGCGGGATCGGCCAGCGTGATGCTGGTCCCGGTGCCGCCGAAATCACACACCACGATGACGCCTCGATCGGGGAGGCGATCACGGGAACTCACCAGCGCTGCCTGCGCGTCGAGCACTAGCTTCGTCGGTTGCCCACCGGGTGCCAGCGCCGGCACTCGGTCGATGGCGGCACGGAGCGCAGCGACCGACTGTGCGCCCCAATGCGCGGGCACCGCGACCGCGAGCGCGGGGGGAGTGTCGAATCGCGCGTCGACCGCCGCGTCGGCGATGAGGACACGGATGGCCTCGGCCAGTGCCCAATCTGCGCTGTGCACGGATCCGTCTGCCCCGACGATCCCCACCGGGTCTCCGACTCGGTCGACGAATCCGGTGAGGGTCAGGCCGGACTCGGCCGGGATCCCGACCTCCGAAGGCCGGTCCTCGTGCAGTGTCAGTATCGAACTTCGCACGACGGGAACGCCGTCAGCGTTGCCATCGGTGGCAACCAGCTGCGTAGCCCCGATCGACAATCCGAGTGAATTCATTCCCTACCTGTTCGCCTGTTCCTTGGCGATTCTAGAGGGCGTTGGCGTCGGCGATCGCGGCGGCGAACTCTCTGGGTGCTTCCTGCGGGACATTGTGTCCGATCCCGTCGAGTATTCGGTGGGCGTACTTGCCGGTGAACATCTTGCGGTAGGGCGATCCGTCCTTGGCGGGTCCGTCGAAATCGCTGCCGATGGTGATGGTCGGCACGGCGATGGTGGGCTTGGCCGACAATGTGGTTTCGATGCCGTCGTAACGCCGTTCCCCCTTAGCCAGCCCAAGGCGCCAACGGTAGTTGTGGATGACGACGTCAACGTGGTCGGGATTGTCGAATGCCGCTGCCGACCGGTCATAGGTGGCGTCATCGAATTTCCATGTCGGCGAGGCGTTGTGCCAGATCAGCTTGTTGAATTCGTGGGTGTTCTGCCGGTAGCCGCGCAGACCGCGGTCGGTGGAGAAGTAGTACTGATACCACCAGCCCAGCTCCGCCTGCGGTGACAGCGGCTGCTGGTTGGTTTCCAGGTTCACGATGAGGTAACCACTCACCGCGACAAGTGCTTTGACCCGCTCGGGCCAGATCGCGGCGACAATGTTTGCATCCCTCGCGCCCCAGTCAAATCCGGCGATCACCGCCGACGGAATCTTGAGCGCATCCATGAAGTCGATGACATCGGTGGCTAGTGCGGCCTGTTGACCGTTGCGAAACGTCTCGCCGGACAGGAACCGGGTGCTGCCGTAGCCACGCAGATAGGGCACCAGCACCCGAAATCCCCGTGCCGCCAACAGCGGAACCACGTCGATGTAGCTGTGGATGTCATAGGGCCAACCGTGTAAAAGGATTACCGGCGTCCCGTTGGGAGGGCCGTCCTCGATGTAGCCGACGTTGAGGAGACCCGCGTCTATCTGTTTGAGCGGCGGGAACTGCGGGGGCTGGGGCGTGGTCTCGACAGTCGCCCCACTGCACGCGGCGAGCGTCGCAGCACCGGCCGCCGCTGTGAGCACCACCTTGGAGAAACCGCGTCTGTTGAACGTGCGAGGTGCTTCCACGAAAATGAGTCTGCCGCATCGTGCACTGCACACCCGCGAATACCTGTGCGACCATGGCTGAACGTTCCGGCAGAGAGGACACCCGGATTCATGACCGAAGGACAGCGCGTTAGGCCGGCAGTCAGCACGGCAAAGTCAGCGTTCGCAGCCGTGATCATCGCAGGTAGTGCGCTATCTCTGTCCGCAGTGGCCGTCGCGGATCCTGTGGCACCGGGCCCTGGGCCGTCGACCCCCGACGCGGCAGCTGCGGCCTCCGAACCCCTCGGTCCGCCGCCACCTCCACCACCTGGCGGACCGCAGGTCCCCGAGATCGCGAACCCGGTGTACGGATCTGGGACCGGGTCCGGCCCGCTCGGAACGATTCGGGATCTCTGGCATCAAGCGCGCGACGGCAACATGGAGGGGGCTGCCGGAGTCCAGGAGGGAACGGTCGCGCCGCCACCCGCCGGAGCCGGTCCCGCGCCGAAGCTGCCCCCGGGCTACATCTCGATGACCGATCCGGGCTCGTCGACCCCGAGGGCGCCGCGAGACCCGTATGCCGGACCGGCACCCAGCGGTCCGCCACTGCCACCCGGGTACCAGTCGTTGAACGGTCCGCCGCCGCCCGGGTATGAGCCGACAGGTCCGGCTCCGGAAAACCCGGCCCCGTGAGTGGTCCGAAGGTCGAGGGCGGGGTAGTGCACACGCTGCCCACGGATCTGCGTACCGCGCTCGTCGGGAACCCCACGGCGCTGGCCCTGTGGCAGGACATCACGCCGTTGGGACGCAACGAGTTCATCTGTTGGGTCGAGGACGCCAAGCAGAAGGTCACCCGGGAGCGCCGCATTCGGCGAACCCAGGAGGAACTCGAAGAAGGCAAGCGCCGCCCCTGCTGCTGGCCCGGATGCAAGCACCGCGAGCGCACCGGCAAGTAAGTCCAGGCTCGGGCCACGACGCCTACAGTTGGTGGCGGTAACCGCGGGGGAAGTACGGGAAGGAAATCCCCATCGTGACGGACATAACCGCGTTCGCCGAGTTGGTTGAACTCGATAATGGGCTGTGCGTGCTGAGCACGCTGCGCGCTGACGGCGGGATTCAATCGTCGGTGATCAATGCCGGCGTCATGCCGCATCCACGTACCGGAGCACCGATCGTCGCGTTGGTGGCGGCAGGGGGCACCCGGAAGCTGGACCACCTGCGCACCGACCCGCGGGCCACCATCGTGGTTCGCGCCGGATGGCAGTGGGCAACCGTCGAAGGCTCCGCAGAGATCCTCGGACCTGACGACCCCGATCCCGGCGTCGACGGGGAAGCCCTACGGCTTTTGTTGCGCACCATCTTTCAGGCTGCCGGCGGCACCCATGACGACTGGGACACCTACGACCGCGTGATGGCCGAGGAACGGCGGGCGGCAGTCTTCATTACGCCCCGCCGTGTCTATTCCAATCCGACGACTGGCTAGTTCTCCTACTTCGCCAGAACGACGAGCGGCTTGTTCTTCTCGACGACGTAGGTGGCAAGTTCCGAACCCTCGTCGTCGCCGATGTTGCGGACGGAATGGAAGGTCTCAGGGGGGACGAACAGTACGTCACCGGCCGTGACGGTCTTCGATCCCTGACCGTCGATGTCGTAGACCAACGTGCCCTTGAGTACGTAGATGATTTCCTCGCCGGGATGTTTGTGGCGCGCGGCGGTGGCGCCCGGCTGGAAATCGACGCGTGTCTGCAGGGCCTCGTGCCCCGGAGTGCTTAGATCGTGGCGCTGTAAGTCGGTGCGGCTGACCGGTTCACGCGAGGTCGGGGGAGTTGACCCGCACGCCGTGGCCAGAGCCGCAAGGCCAGCACAGGTCGCAATGACGCTCTTGCTACCGACGTTCATGCGATCAATCCTTTCGGGGTGATTCGAGCGCTTCGTCGATGGACGAAAACGGCGAATTGTGGCGGATGCCGCGATAGATACCGCGCCTGACGATCCAGGGTTGCAGTACGCGGTCTATCGACCACGCGGGGAAGCGGAATGCGTGGCCCGAGGGTGTGAAGACCTCCAGCCCGTCGGGTTGCGTTCCGAGTACCGAACCCCATCGATGCTTCGGCGGGCGATATGCACGCAAGGCCCGCCCCGCGAACCGGGCGCGAACATTGTGGGCAACAAGCCGATCGGCGCGGTTGCGGGCAGAGGTGCGCAGCGGGTCGCTGGCCGCGACGTCGCCGACCGCGAATACGTCGGTATAACGGGGGACCTGCAGCTGCGGTGTCACACGCACGAAGCCGTGCTCGTCGAGTACCTCCGTGGGAAGCCATTCGGTATTGGGCCGGACGCGACCTATAGCCCACACCACCGCATCGGCACGTGCCGGCGTTTGCCCGGAGCTCCACTGAACCGGCTCGTCCGTGATCCGGTTCACGGCGAACCCCTCGGGGATGAGCGCGCGGTGCCCGGGATGTAGCCCGACTCGAAGTTCGTTCAGCCGCCGACGGATCCGTTCCCACACTCGCGGCGCGTGCTGCGTCAGCGCGCGCTCGCCGGGGAAGTACAGGTCGACTTGCAGATTCGGCCACGTCATCGCGAGGTTGCCGGCGCTACTCACTGCAGCGGCCCCTCCGCCAATGACGACTGCCGTGTGTGCGGAGGCCAGGCACGCGTGTGCCGCGCGTAGGTCCGCAGCCACTTCGGTACTCGACTGCAGAGTCGGCTGTCTCCAGAAGCCATTGCTGACACCGGTCGAGATAATCAACGTGTCATACGGTTCCGCCAACGCTGAGCCGTCGGCGCTGCGGGCGAAAACCGTGCGGGCGCCGAGGTCGACGCCGGTGAGCGCGGCGTGCAGGGTACGCACGCGGTCCAGTCCGCGAAACCGGTCGAATGGGACCCAATAGTTGCGCGCCCATTCGTCGGGGCGCGACAACCGCACACCCAGCTCTTGGCCGCTGACCAAGCCGGGCTTGACCGAGATCCCCACAACATCGCAATGTTGGCCGAGCCGGATTGCGGTGAGCAGACCGCTGTCGCCGAGCCCGGCGATAACGACCCGTCGGCGACTCACGGTAATTTCCGGGGCGGGCGTGGCATGAATCGTGACACCCGCCCGATCACGTCCCGACACGCCGAGCGTCGCTGCAAACTGCGCTGCTCCATCCCAGTGATCGCGACTTGCCTGGCGCGGCCGCCGTGCCGTGGGCCTCAGCGTTCACGACGTGCGTTTCCCTCCCGAAGCACCGCGACGAGGAAATCGGAGTTATCGACGAAAGGCCGTAGGTCCCAGGTGGAGAGCAGCAGATCCGGCGTGAGCTCAGCCGCTGCCGCGTCGTCGAGGAATTGGGTGAACGCGTAGTCGCGGCCGGCACCGAACCCGATTACGGCCCGACCGTCCTCGGCGAGATGGGCCCGCAATCGCCCTAGCACCTGGACACGAGTGCTTGGAGCGAGAAACGCCATGACATTTCCGGCCGAGACGATGACGTCGAACGGCTCGGCGATGCCACGTGCGGGCAGATCGAGTTCGGCAAGGTCGCCAACCAACCACTGCGGTCCCGGGTGGTCTTGTCCGGCCGCCTCGATAAGCGCCGGGTCGACATCGACACCGACGACGTGATGGCCTGCCGCAGAAAGGGATCCACCCACCCGACCGGCGCCACAACCCGCGTCGAGGATGCGGGCACCGCGCGGCACCATCGCATCCACGAACCGAGCCTCACCGGACAGATCCTCACCGTCACGCGCCAAGGAGCGAAAGCGTTCGATGTACCACTGCGAATGGCCAGGATCGGCCGCGACCTTCTGCATCCACAGACTCTGCTCAACCATGCGTCCATTGTCGCAAGCGAAAACTGGGGCTTGCCACAGCCACCGTGTTTCGACACACTCTGTGTGGAAAGTCAACGACGACCGGAACGGAGCCGACGTGATCGAGGACCTCGCAGGCAAGACCGCCGTGGTGACGGGCGCGGCGTCGGGGATCGGCGCCGCGATGGCCGCCGCCTTCGGCGCTCAGGGGATGCGGGTGATGCTGGCCGACATCAATCCGGATCGGCTACAGGCGGCGGTGGAGGGGCTGCGTAGCCGGGGGGTGGAATGCGAGGGGAGCGTGACGGATGTCGGTGATCCCGCTTCCGTGGAAGCGTTGGCGCAAAAAACTTTTGACATCTTTGGCAGCGCACATCTGGTCTGCAACAATGCGGGCGTCTCGACAATGGGCCGCCAGTGGGAACTGTCTCTCGCCGACTGGAAGTGGGTCGTGGACTGCTGCCTGTGGGGCGTAATCAACGGGGTGCGCTCGTTCATTCCCCGAATGCTGGAGTCGGGCGAGCAAGGCCACATCGTCAACATCGCGTCGATGGGTGGACTGCTCACCGGGCCGTTCATCGGCCCCTACGCGACCGCAAAGCACGGCGTGGTCGGATTGTCGAAGGGCCTCCGGGCAGAACTTGGCGATAGCAACATCGGGGTCAGCGTGGTGTGTCCGGGTATGGTCGCCACTCCCATCGCCGAGACCATGAAGTCGCGAGTCCTCGCCTCCGGACAAGAAGTTGACGAGATCACCACCGTGATGCTGCAGCTCATGGACGTTCGAGCGAACCCAGATTCGATGACCCCCGACGATGCGGCGGCGATGGTGGTTGCGGCGGTGAAGACCGGCCAGTTTTGGGTACTGCCCAACGGCGCCGCGCATATCCCCGCTGTGCAAGCGGATTTCGAGGAGATGACGGTCAGTGCACACTGACCGATCGCTACCGATCGAGGAACGGCTGGGTATCGAGTTCCCGCTGTTCGCCTTCTCGCACTGCCGCGACGTAGTGGCCGCGGTGAGCCGCGCCGGAGGATTCGGAGTGTTGGGCGCGTTGGCATTTGATGCCGAACAGCTAGAGGCCGAGTTGTCATGGATCGACGAACACGCCGGCGGGCGGCCGTACGGAGTCGATTTCGCCATGCCGCAGAAGTTCGTCGGCCAAGGCACGCAGCACAGTCCCGCAGAACTAGAAGCGATGATCCCGCCTGAGCATCGCGAGTTCACTGAAAAACTGCTCGCCGACCATGGCGTGCCGCCGTCACCCGACGACGATGACGCAGCCGTGGTGGCGACGGGGCTGCGTGTCGAAGTACAGGTGCCCGGGCAGCTGAAAACGGCACTGAATCACCCGGTCTCGATGATTATCAACGCGTTGGGGCCGCCGCCGGAGTACGCGATCACCGCTGCCCATGCGAAGGGCATCTTGGTAGGAGCGCTGTGCGGCACACCGGAGCACGCGCGGCGCAATGTGGCCGCCGGCGTGGATGTAGTGATCGCGCAGGGCACCGAAGCCGGTGGGCACTGCGGCGAAATCTCCACCATGGTGTTGGTGCCCGCTGTCGTGGACACCGTCGGCCCCGATGTTCCAGTACTGGCGGCCGGCGGTGTCGGCAGCGGGCGACAGATGGCTGCCGCAATGGCTCTCGGCGCGCAAGGCGTATGGACAGGATCGATCTGGCTCACTGTCGCGGAAGCATCAACCGCGCCGTGGGTGGTGCAGAACCTGCTGCGCGCTGACTACACAGATACCGTGCGTTCCCGATCCATGACGGGCAAGCCCGCCCGGCAGATTCGCACCGCGTGGACCGCGGCGTGGGAGGGGCCCGACTCACCCGGAACTCTTCCCATGCCCTTACAAGGGATCGTGTACGGACGCGCATATCGACGGTTCATGCGCGCCCAGTCTCCGGAGCTCTCCGGGTCACCTGCCGGGCAGATTGTCGGATCGATAGACAAAATCCGGACCGCCCGTGATCTGGTGCACGACATCGTCACGGAATGGATCGCAACCACACAACGCCTGGGCGCCGTGATGGCGCGCCATAGTCAGCAATAGCGAAAGGTGCACTGCGATGACTGATCACATCCAGATCCGCGAGAGCAATAAGGAGTCGGTCGTGCGCGCGTTGGCCGGAATCACGGCCCTCGACATCAACAAGGTGCGAGCCGAACTGCACGAGACGCTGTTCTTCCGGTTGCCCTATGAGGAGGCCGTGCCGGACCTGGACAGGGACGGGTTCATCCAACTGCTCGAAGGCATCTTCGCCACCTTCGATAAGTTCGAGATAACGGTCACCCAGGTTTTCGATCTCCTCGACCCCACGATAGTGATCGCCACGTACACCGGCGACTGCAGCGTGCGTGGTCAGGGCACCGCCTACCGAAACGAGTACATCGGTTTGTTCGAACTCACCGATGGGCTGATCGCTCGGTGGCAGGAGTACGACAATCCCGTCGTGGTCAGCAGAGCCCTGGCCGCACTGTCCGGCCAGGTCGTTGGCGAGCTCAATCAAACCTGACTGAGATGATGGAGGCCATGGACGCCGACGAGATCATCAAAACATCTGGGCGACCGCGCGATACGGCACGACACCAGGCCGTGCTGGCCGCGGCCCGCGAGATTCTCGCCGAACGCGGCTACACCGAGCTGAACTTCTCGCGGGTCGCCGCTCGGGCAAACGTTACTCGGCATCTAATCTACCGGTGGTGGCCTACCCGGGCGGCGCTGGTGTCTGAGACTTTGTTCGGCGAATTCGCATCCGATTGGACCACAACATCATTCGGGAACCTGCAGGCCGACCTGCACGAATTCATCAGCCGCATTGTCGAATACGCCTGCGATCCGGCGGTGCGCGCCGGAATCATCGGGTTGATGGCCGATAGCGATGCCACGACGGACATGCCCGGATTGGAGGCGGGAACACTCAGTCCGCTTGAACATCAACTTCAGGTGATCATCGAACAAGCCATTGCCAGGGGCGAGGCCGTCCCGGGTATCGACGCCCGACTCACCCTCAACACGCTGCGCGGCGCAATTGTCATGCACCTCATCGCCGATCGGACTCCACCACAGGACATCATCAGCCATCTGACGACTGTGATGACGCGCGCGTACGGCTCCCGGTAGCGGCAGAACCGTCTGCGGCAACAGCACGCACGTGGGCCGTCTTCCGGAAAATCCGGGACTTCAGGGCCGCCGCACGCTTCTCCACCACGAACCAACTCGCCGCGGCAACCGGCAAGGTGGCCGTCGTCGCGACCACAAAGAACACGAGCGGATTCAAGCGGGAGAGGCCGCAAGTGGCCAGCAGCTGTTGAATCGGGAATGCGTAGATGTAGACGCCGTACGAAAAATCGTTGCGTAGCCGTGCTTTACGCACGAGTGCACCCGAGACCACGACGGCGTAGGCCAGGGGCAGGGCACCGATAACTCGATAGTTCTGTGTGAACCCGGACGCCACCACGATGGCGACACTGAGTACAACCAACGACCAGCGGGCCGGCACCTTGTCCTGGTGCTGATACAGGAGGGCGCCCGCGAGAAACACTACGAAGAATCGAGCCAACACCTGCGCCATGCTGTACAGCGGCGGTGTGTACGAGACGTAAGCCGACCAACATGTCGCCAGGACAAACAGTGTCGGAATCACCCACCGCTGCTTCAGTAGACCGACAAATCCGAGCACAGACACCATGAGGTCGCAAACCAGCACAAAGAACAGGGTCCAGATGGATCCGTTCCAGACCCCCGGATACGGCACATCCGTCGGGGTGCCGTCGATGCCTTCGTAGGCCACATTGAGCAGGGCGTTGTTGACGACATATCCGACTTCGGACGACCATGTGATTGAGGCGTGCTGGATTCTGGCAGCGATCGGCGCGATCACGAATGCAGTCACAAGCAGGCACGCCCAGAGGCCCGGAAGAATTCGTAAGAGGCGGGAAACCCAGTACTCCTTCACATGTGGCCGGCGCATCCACGCGGCCGTGATGAGGAATCCAGAAATGACGAAGAATCCGTCAGCGAATATGTCGCCGAGTAATCGCACCACCGGTTCGTAGCTGATCCCGCGGCCGGTCAGGGGCCAAGAGTGCCAGAAGACCACACCAGTCGCGAGAATGAAACGCCACAACGTCAAGGCATTGCGGCGCCGATCGAATACCTGCGTAAGCGTCATATCACCCCCCGGCTCGATTGTTTTCCTTGCAAAAGAACCTACTGCACATTTCGGCCGAGCATTAGTTCTACGCCTGTCGAGAAATGCGAGCGCTCGCAAGCGCCAGTTGTTTTACGAAGCCCGCCGGCTTTTCTGAGACAGCACGAGCGAATTACATTGGAACACAAGGAGCTTTACTGATTCGCCGCTGGCGACAACCCGATATGTTTTGAATCGTCCGTATTCGACAAGCGCACGGGCAACGACTGTACGAGTGCCGACGCTGAACGCGAGTTGGCGAATGCGAATTTCCACAAAGACCCGGCGTCGACGGGTTCATTTGCTGTCGCCGGGAGGGTGGGGGACGACGGCGGACGGCAAATACAATCGACCGATGCCGACCATCGTCCGCCACGCCGCGGCTGTTTCATGTTGATTGGTATCGCGGCGGCGCTGCTCGCGTGCGCCGGATACGGGACCGCCTCGGTGTTGCAGGGCTACGGCGCTCGTCAATCCGTCACGAACCAGAGGCCACCGAGCAACCACGGCCCAACACTAAGGTCGACAGTCGCCGCCGTGCTCACTCCTGCGTTCATCGCGGGGATGGTTCTCGATGTCGTCGGGTTCGTAGGCAGTCTGGTTTCGGCCCGGTTAATTCCGCTGTTTCTCTCCCAAACGATTATGAGTGCCAACCTGGTGATCACCGCGGTGCTCGGCATCGCGGTGCTGGGCGTACGGCTGCACCGACGAGACTGGCTGGCGATCTCCGCCGTCCTGCTGTCGTTATGTGTGCTGGGCGTGACCGCAGGTCATCGCGGCGAGGATGCCGTGGCACCCTCCGTTCACTGGGGCGTGCTGGTGGTCGCGCTGGCCGTGCTGCTCACCGGCATCGGCCTCATTCGCCTGCTCGGGACCCGCGCCGCGATCCCGGCCGGGTTGTCGGCGGGGATTCTGTATGGCGCAATGGCCGTCGCGGTACGTGTGCTGGACGGCATTGATCCGCTGCACCCGAAGGTGCTGTTCGCCGATCCCGCGGCTTACGCGCTGATCATCGCGGGAGTGGGCGGCTTCTACCTGTTTACCGTTGCGCTGCAGGTGGGTTCGGTCAACGGCGCCGCGGCAGCGTTGGTTGTCGGTGAGACGGTCGTACCCGGTGTCACGGGCGTAGTGCTCTTGGGTGACACCGCCCGCCCTGGGCTGGGCTGGCTGGTGACCGTGGCCTTCCTCGTCGCGATCGTCTCGGCAGTAGCGGTCGCTATGTTTGGCGCCGCCCAACACGAGCAGTCCATGACGCCGGCGCAGGCCGGCTAATCACGTTCGCCTCACTCGCGGTCCCCGGCGGCGCCTATGAATTCGATGCCCGCGGTGATTGCCGGTCGATGCCGCAGGATTCGGAAATGCGCAAGCCGACCGAGCCCGCGGGTCGTCATCAGCTGTGCGCCCGGCCAGGACCGGACTAGCTGCTCGCTGCACGCATAGGGCGTGTCCGGATCATCGGGGTCGTGGATAAGCAGCAGCGGGGGATGCCCGGTGCGGGCGCCGACCCGGACAAGCTCGGTCTCGGAAAGCACCATCCCGATACGTCGCTCCAGACGTCGTTGCAGGCCCGCACGGATCCGGCGACCGAAGCCGTGACGCGCGGCGAAGAGATCCAGGTACAGGGGGAAATCGCCCATCGGCGCCAGGAACACTAATCGTTCGACTGGCGCGCCCTGCGCCGCGGCGAATGTCGTGGCGTTCGCGCCGAGGGAATGAGCGACGACCGCACGGGCGGGCCCGTGCGCCTGGATGACCGCCGCGACCGCGTGGGCGCACTCGATGAGAGTGGTACGCCCTGGGGCCAGCGCACCCTCGGCGGATTCGTTGTGGCTGGGCAGGTCGAACGCGATCACACGATGGCCGGACGCGACAAGTGGCTTGATGAACATTCCGAGGTGCGGCCGACGCCCACCCCAGCCATGGACGAGGTAGACCGTCGGCCCTTCGCCCCATGACTCGCCGACAATTCGATGCCCGTCCCAGTGGGCTTCCAGCGGTGTGCTTGGAGGGACGCCGGGGGGCATCCGCAGACTCGACTCGATAACCGGTGGGGTGCACCACAACTCGACCGCCCACCGCGACCCGATGGCCGGCGCGAGTCGTTCCAGCCACCAGAACGCCCGACGGATCCGGTCGGAGACCGGCGGTTGGACCCCGGAGCCGTTCTCATCGAGGACGATGCCCTCGGCTTGAGTCGGCGCAGATTCCGCCCTGTCTCTATCTGTCATGGCGAAGAAGTCTATTGAGGCTTCATGAGCCGCTGACTGAGGGTGGCCGCCTGCAGCGTCAGATGGTTACGCTCGGACGGGCTCGCCTCACTGCGAGACTGCGAGGATCTTGATCGCGAAAACGAGCGTGTCGCCCGCCTTGATTCCGGCCCGGGGCTGGCCGTTCGGGTAGCCGTCCGCAGAGGTCATGGCGACACCGACCGTGGATCCGACTTTTTGGCCCGCGATGGCCTTCTTGAAGCCCGCGACAACGCCGTCAAGCGGGAACTCAACCGGGGCGCCCTGCTCGTAACTGCTATCAAACACGGACCCGTCGCGACCATTAACGCCCATGTAGCAGACCGAAACTGTGTCGGTATCGGCCACGACCGGGCCGTCGCCGGCCCGCAGCGTGTGAACCTGAGTCTCCGTGACACCGAACGGGGCGGTGACGGTGACCCGCGGCGCCGCCGTATCCGTCGACCCGGTGACGGCAACACTGCCGTTGGATCCGGCCAACGTCCACTCGGGTGTGCCACCGCTCTGCGGCGCGGCCGTTGGGCAAGCGCTCGCCGCGGCGACGGAAGATGTGGCCGCTCCCGTGACCGAAAGAGAGCTTGCGGTAGGCGTTTTCGTATCGGAGCCGCACCCAGCGAGCGCCACGACGAACGAAGCGGCGCAGGTCAGAGTCGCAACAGAGGAATACACACGCGAGGAGTTCACGGCCAACACGCTACAGCCCGCCTCGATGTCCGCGACGCTAGAACCCTCATTTCAATTCCGTGGAATATATTTCTCCGGAAGGTAGTTGGCAGGGGTGCACAGGAAGTTACCTACCAACACAAAGATGGAGAGTGCGCCATGAGCGCTGAGGCCAAGATCCGCGAGCGCCTAACCAGTTACTTTCAAGCCCTCAATGAGGATGACGTGGATGCCGCCGTCGCGTCCTACACAAGCGACGGGGTCTTTATGCCGAGTACATTGCCGACCTCAGTGGGGCCGGAGTTGAGCACCGCGTACAAGCAGACATTCGAGGCCATTCACCTGAACGTAAGTTTTGCCATCGATGAGCTGCGCCTCGTCGGCGAGACCGATGCTTACGTCCTGACCCAAAGTCACGGAACCGTCCGTGTCAATGGAACGGCGGAGGAGCATCCCGAGTTCAACCGCGAACTTTTCATCCTGCGGGTCGAGGACGACGAGTGGAAGATCGCCCGATACATGTTCAACAAGTCGAGCTAGCCCGATAGCCGAAGTCATCCAGACCGGGTGAGGGTGGCTCGCCTAACCCCACCGAGGCGAGCCATCCTCACCCCAAACAGTTGGTGCAGATAACCCAATCATCTAGGCACGGTTTAGCTTTATCGATCATTGCTCAACTCAGTAGCCCAACTCGCCGAACGTAGTTTTCCCAGGGTCTCGGCAAAATCCCGAAGCGATTTCTCGGACACGGCGGCCGTGAAGCGGGTCCGCAATTCGGTCTCGAATACCTTGCTCGCCCGCCGCATCGCTTCCTTGCCGGCCGGCGTGAGCGCCACGAGCGAGGAACGCCGGTCGTCGGGGTTAGATCGTCTGCGACAAAGCCCCGCGCCTTCGATTCGGTCTACAAGCTTGCTTGCTCCACCCACCGTGATCGCAAGATGTTCCGAGATATCTTGCACTCGACACGCACCGTGCTCGGCCACTACCTGCAACGGCTCAAACCAGGCCAGCTGCAGATTGCATTCAGCGCGAAGGCGCCTATCGACAGCGGCCCAAAGCTCAGTCTCGAATCTGACTAGGTCGCTGAACAGTGCCCGAAGGTCCAGCGCATCCGACATTCTTGAAAGATACTGGCAAGAAGGCCAATTAGCCGCCAACGCCACGGCGACTACCTGCATGACGCGGGCCCTGTTTGGCACTACAGCGAAGCGGGCCGCGCCAAGGTTGATGTGACGCGGCATGAGAGCAAGGCCCGCGCGGGCCAGGACCACGGAAATCCCCCTTCTGAGGCGTTGACGTGCACTCATATAGATACACAGAGCGTGTTTATATTGAAGAAAATGCACATTGCGTTTCTCCGGCCGACATAGGATGGCCGAGATGACTATCGCCGACTCGAACGTTGCGAGGGACGACGCCAAGTTGGCCCAGGCCACGTTCGAGCTGTTGGCTGGGGGAGCCGCCGAACCGCTGCCCAGGCACCGCCACCAACTCAGTCGCGACGAAGTCCTCACCTCGCAGACTGCGCGAATCCTGGCCGCCGCCGTCGAGCTGTTCGGCGATAGCGGGTACGCCGAGACCACGGTGGCGCAGATTGCCGACCGTGCCGGGGTGTCGCGTCGCACCGTGTACGACCTCTACGACAGCAAGGAAGCTATCTTCCTGCACACCTACCGCTGCACTCAGCTGCTCATCTCCGCTGCAGCGCGGACAGACCAAGACCAAGAGGGCGAGCCGGAATTGACCCTGGCCACATTGCCAGCCTCGGTCAACAGATTGCTCGCGGTCATCGCAGCGGCACCGGCCGCGGCACGAATGTTCTTCCTAGAGGCACTAGGAGCGGGTCCGCGGGTGCGCGCCCGGCGCAACGAAGCGATCGCAGAGTTCGTTTCGGGGATCGCCCCGCTCCTACAGCAGCTGCACGCTAGCAGCGAAACCTCCTTGCCGCCTTTGAGTCTGGGGCTATGCAATGCGGTTGTGGCCGGCGCCATCGAACTGATCGTCCAACATCTCGCACACAAAGGCGCCGAAACCGTCGTCGAACTCAGTTCCACGATCATCGAACTTATTTGCGCCGTGGTAACACCCAACTATCAGTGACAATCGGCGGATAGACCTGCCCTACAACCAATTTCACTGTAGTCAACTGCAAGGTCGTACCACCCGCGCTCTAGACGGTAGTACTGATCACCGGCAGCAATTGGGGTCGAGAACTGCGCACAGCGCGGTGAGCGCGTCGGGACGGGGGCGGTGAAAGACGTTCATGCCGCGGCGATCCGACTCCACGAGCCCAGCCTTGCGCAGTTGGTTCATGTGGTGACTGACTGTCGATTCGGTCAGCTCGAGGATGACGGCCAGGTTACCGCTGATGATCTCGCCGTCGGGTGCACTGAACAGTTGGGACATGATCTTTACCCGGACGGGGTCGGCCAGCGCTTTGAGCCGAAGCGCCACCTCGAGTGCTTGTTCATCGCCCATGGGGCCGGCCGCGACGGGTGCGCAACAGACCGGAGCGGAGGTGTCCACGAGGGGGAGTGCCTTGGGCATGGTGCCAGCATCCCGAATGCTTTGACATATGTCAAAGATGTGGCAGACTGGCGCCGTCCGACCAGTTCGACGAATATCTCATTAGTTGTGGAGGTGGCTCCGGTGTCCCGTATGCAGCTGGCCCTGAATGTTGATGACCTTGATGTGTCAATTCAGTTCTATTCAAAGCTGTTCGGAGTGGAACCGGCGAAGCAGAAGCCGGGTTATGCGAACTTCGCCATCGACGAACCGCCCCTGAAGTTGGTGCTGCTGGAGAACCCGGGGCGCGGCGGCACCATCAACCATTTGGGGGTGCAGGTGGACTCCAGCGAACAGGTGCACGCCGAGATCGCACGCCTGACCGAGGCGGACATGTTCACCGAGGAACAGATCGGCACCACGTGCTGTTTCGCCACCCAGGACAAGGTGTGGGTGACCGCACCAGACCATGAGAAGTGGGAGATATATACGGTTTTGGCCGATTCGGAGACCTTCGGCACCAATCCCGAATTGATCACCCAAGACGGCAGCGACGACCCCGCCTCGGCACCGTCGTGCTGCTCTCCTCGATGAGCCAGACAAAACTCTCGACGCTAGACCGGTTCTTGCCGGTGTGGATCGGTGTCGCGATGGCCGCGGGACTGCTGCTCGGCCGCAACGTCCCTGGCCTGAACACAGTCTTGGAAAAGATTCAGGTCGACGGCATTTCACTGCCAATCGCGGTCGGCTTGCTGATCATGATGTACCCGGTGCTGGCCAAGGTTCGTTACGACCGGCTCGACACCGTCACCGGAGATCGCAGGCTGCTGATCGGCTCCCTGGCGTTGAACTGGGTGCTCGGTCCGACGCTGATGTTCGTATTGGCGTGGCTGCTGCTGCCCGATCTGCCCGAGTACCGCACCGGCTTGATCATCGTTGGCCTGGCGAGATGTATTGCCATGGTGATCATCTGGAACGACCTGGCCTGCGGAGACCGCGAAGCTGCCGCCGTCCTAGTGGCGCTCAATTCGGTGTTCCAGGTATTGATGTTCGCAGTGCTGGGCTGGTTCTATCTGTCGGTGTTGCCTGGATGGCTGAACCTGCCCCAAACCGAGATCAGTATTTCACCCTGGCAGATCGCCAAATCGGTACTCATCTTCCTGGGTATCCCGCTACTGGCCGGGTACCTGTCGCGGCGCCTCGGAGAGAAGGCCAAGGGCCGCAATTGGTATGAGTCGAAGTTCCTGCCGGTGGTCGGCCCGTGGGCGCTGTACGGGCTGTTGTTCACCATCGTGATTCTCTTTGCCCTGCAAGGTGATCAGATCATTGCCAAGCCGTGGGACGTGGCGCGGATTGCGGTACCGCTGCTGGCGTATTTCGCGATCATGTGGGTCGGCGGCTACCTGCTCGGCGCGACGCTACGGCTCGGGTACTCGCGCACTACCACGCTGGCGTTTACTGCGGCGGGGAACAACTTCGAGCTGGCCATCGCGGTCGCGATCGCCACCTACGGCGCCACCTCCGGTCAAGCCCTCGCGGGCGTCGTCGGCCCCCTCATCGAAGTCCCGGTCCTGGTGGCCCTGGTGTACGTCTCGCTGACGCTGCGGCATCGATTCACGCCCGAACCCGAACATGTTTCACCTCCTAATGCGCACAAGGAAGCAGCAGAACGGTGACCGACGGAAAACCGACAGTGCTGTTCTTGTGCACCCACAACGCTGGCCGCTCGCAGATGGCCCTCGGCTACTTCACACATCTCGCCGGGGGCAACGCCATCGGAATGTCGGGAGGCTCAGAACCGGCCGACCAAATAAACCCGGCCGCAATCGAAGTCATGCGCGAAGTCGGCATCGACATCACTGGCGAGTACCCCAAACCCTGGACCGATAAAACCGTACAGACGGCCGATGTCGTGGTCACCATGGGTTGCGGAGACACCTGCCCGTACTTTCCCGGGAAGCGGTACGAGAACTGGGATCTGGCCGACCCCGCTGGACAATCCGCCGAGGCGATCCGCCCCGTCCGCGACGACATCGAACAGCGAGTTCGGGTACTGCTCAAGGAACTCGGCGTCCGTTAGGCAGCGAAGGCGGTTCGGGCCGCAGCCTCATCGCCGTCGACCTCGACCAGCCCGAGGGTGCGCGCGTCGTTGAGGGGGAGTGCGCCGGCGGCGAGGCCGAGGATGTAGACGGGGTCCGCGCGGACGGTGGCGTCAAGGTCACGCCCATCGTGCACACCGACCTCGAAGCCCGAGCGCGTCGCGCGGAGCTGAAGACGTGGGCCGCCGATCTCAAGGCCTATCGTCACCGAGGAGCGAATCTTGACCCGGGTGTTGAGCAGGGCGGGGACGGCAAGAGCGAGCCACTCGGGGCGGAAGGTGTCATCGTCGGCGGGGCCGCGGACCATAAGCGGGGTAGACCAGCGGAGCAGACTCTCGATCGGCTGGCGCAGTTCGGCACCCCACGGCGTAAGAACGTACTCGACCACACTGCCCTCGCCGGTTAGTCGCCGCTCGATCACCCCGGAGGCCTCGAGGTCGCGGAGCCTGTCGGCGAGCAGGTTGGTCGCGATGCCGGGGAGGCCGTCGCTTAAGTCACGGTAGCGAGCAGGGGCAATGAGGAGCTCGCGGATGATCAGCAGATTCCAGCGGTCGCCGACGATCTCCAGAGAGCGGGCGAGCCCACAGTATTGGCCGTAGCTACGCATCATTCTCCCTCATGCTTGATTATCTAAAGTAAGCGTGACATGCTCAAGTCTACCTTGATACCGAGCCAAGAGGGGGCCCGCATGGCCGAGACCACCAAGAACGCACGACCGTCCTGGGTCGACAGCCGCCTGTTCCCGTTCGAGAGCCGATTCGTCGACATCGATGGGCACGCAGTGCATTACGTCGACGAGGGGTCGGGCCCCACACTGCTACTCCTGCATGGCAATCCGACCTGGTCGTTCCTCTGGCGCGATGTGATCTGCGCGCTGCGCGCAGACTTTCGGTGCATCGCCCTCGACTATCCGGGATTCGGGCTGTCCGCGCCGAAGCCCGGCTACCGTTACCTTCCCGAAGAGCACGCAGAGGTGGTCACCGGGTTCATCGACGCGCTCGGCCTTAACGGTGTCACTCTGGTTGGCCAGGACTGGGGCGGCCCGATCGGGTTGGCTGCCGCCCAACAGCGGCCTGGTGTCTTCGACCGACTGGTGCTCGCCAACACCTGGGCATGGCCGGTCAACGGCGTCTTTCACTTCGAGTGGTTTTCTCGCATCATCGGTGGTCTTCCGATGCGCTTCCTGGCCCAGCGCCTGAACCTACTCGTCAACGCCTTCATACCCATGGGCCACCGAAGGCGTAAGCCAACTCTCGGCGAGATGGCCCACTATCGCCGGGCTTTGGATACCCCAGAGGGGCGCCGGGCCTCCGCCGTGCTCCCCGGCCAGATCATCGGTAGCAAGACCTTCTTCGCCAAGGTCGAGGCCGGCCTGGCGGAACTCAACCACCTGCCGACACTGATCGTGTGGGGCACTGCCGACATCGGCCTCCGCACCCAGGAGCGCGAACGGCTGGAAGCGACGTTCCCTAACCACCAGACCGTGATCGTCGAGGGCGCAGGCGCATACGTGGAGTCGGATGCGCCCGACGAGTTCGTCGCCGCGATCCGCAACTGGACAGGAACACCGCGTGTGGATGGCTGACGTTCTCACGGTTCAGAAAGAGTCGTCACCGGAATCGAGTTCGTCGATTACGGTTCAGGCGTCGCCAACTTGGGGCTGATCGTAAGAAATCTGCACTAGCACAGCACTTTTCAAAGTGAATCCAGCCTGAGGGGCGTTCGACCCCGGACCGAGGCGAAGTTCGGGGTCGAACGAGGTTAAATTTCATGACGGTCTCAGTTGAGCAAAGGTACTGCAGCGTAGCCGCGATGCGTGAGCCGACATCGCACGCCTGGCTTTAATGTTGGCTGCTATGGCCAGACTTGACAGGTACGTGAAACGATGGCGTGCAGCACTTTCCGTAGCCCCGTCGGCGTTGGTCCTTTCCGTCCTCGGGCTCCCCGGCGCGCCCGTTGCTCACGCGGCTGCGGTCACGGCGACGTTGTCGGTGACTTCGACGTGGCAGACCGGTTTTATCGCCCGTTTCACCATCACCAACTTGAGCACAGTGCCGCTAAGCGATTGGAAGCTTGAATTCGACTTGCCGATGGGAGAGTCCGTCCAACACACCTGGAGTAGCAGCCTTGCACAGTCTGGCACGCACTACGTTCTTGGCCCCGCGAATTGGAATCGCACCATCGCACCAGGCGGTTCCGCTACAGGTGGCATGAGAGGCGTGCTGAGCGGTTCCTACACACCACCGTTGAATTGTGTTCTCAACGGGCAATACCCTTGCAGCTGAGGGCGACTGCGCAGCAAGGCTCGACCACGTAGCTCGCGCGCCAATGGTGGATCTCGTTGAGCACAGGTGATTGCGATCGCCTCCTGCTTCGGCGATTTCCTGCTTGGCCGAGTACACCGGCGGTCAGGCGACCAGCCAGGGTGATGACGACGGACTTGCCCTGAGTTCGAACCTCATTGTCGAATCTCCTTGTTCCTGATCATGCCTGAGGGCGTTGTGCGCGATCGGCGAGTTCGTTCTCGGGTTGCGCCGCGGTATCAGTACCAAACCTAGGTGGGTTCTCGGAGACGCGCAGTGCTGCAAAGTTTTTCATTGCATCGAGGGTCCACCTCCATGCCGACCGCGGGGCAGAATTCGTCGCCGCCCCAGGGTGTCAAAAGTCACTTTAATATGCATATTTTATACTTATTAGGTAGCGTCTGGTGCATGCAGCTGACCAAGTTCACCGATATCGGTCTGCGCATCACGATGTTGCTGGCGGCCCAAACCCATGAGCGTCAGCTGCTGACCGCTGATGTGGCCGTCAAGCTGGGGGTTCCGTATACGCATGTGTCCAAGGCGGTGGCGCGGCTCGGCGCCTTGGGGGTCGTGGAAACCGTCCGAGGGCGCCACGGCGGAATACGGATCTCAGAAGCCGGGCTGCGCAGTCCGGTGGGGTGGCTCGCATCCGGCCTAGAAGGGGAGCGGGAGGTCATCCCATGCGAGGGGTCAGCCGCGTGCCCGTTGAGTAAGGGCTGTCATCTGCGCAGCGCGTTGCGGGTGTCGCAGTCCGCCTTCTACGACAAGTTGAACGACTGGACAGTGCAGGATCTCGTAGCGGCGCCGACGGGGCCGCTGCTGCGAAAACTACCGTTGACCATCACAGAAGGGGCCACCCGATGATTTCTGCAGAATCGTTGACGACCGTCAGAGCCACCGCATCGGTGGTCGCCGGCGCACTCGATGACATCACGCCGAAGTTCTACCGCAGCCTGTTCACTGCGCATCCTGAGCTGGGACGCAACCTCTTCAATCGGAGCAATCAGGCCAACGGCGATCAAGCCCGAGCATTGGCCGCATCCATTGTCGCGTTCGCCGAACTTCTCCTCGAGGACAACGGCGACCGCTACGGCGTCGTGCTTGACCGCGTCGCCCATAAACACGCATCCCTGGGTGTGGTGGCCGATCAATACCCTGTCGTGTACGAGCATCTGTTTTCGGCGATCGCCGATTCGCTCGGTGAGGCGGCCACACCGGCCGTGGTGCAGGCCTGGACCGAGCTTTACTGGTTGATGGCCCACGAACTGATCACTCGGGAGCGTGAGCTCTACACCAGCGCAGGTGTGGCGGCCGGCGACATCTGGAGACAAGCACGCGTCACGGCGCGGTCCCTCGAATCGGCAGATGTCGTCAGCCTGGAACTGGCCCCCCTGAACGGGAAATTTCCGGACTTTCTCCCCGGACAGTACATCTCGGTCCAAGTGCAGCTGGCCGACGGTGCACGACAAAGCCGCCAATACAGCCTGGCGCACAGCTCATCACAGGGCAGCTGGCGCATCGCAGTCAAACGTCTACCCGGCGATGGCGCCATACCAGCGGGCGAGGTATCAAACTTCATCTACGAGAACGTGTTCGAAGGCGATGAACTTCGCATCTCCATACCCGCCGGCGAACTCACGCTCGATGAATCCGGGCGCCCGCTCCTGCTGATTTCCGCAGGAATCGGCTGCACACCGATGCTAGGGATGCTGCATCACCTGGTCGCCGAGCAGTCCACCCGAGACATCCGCGTGCTGCACGCGGACAGAGCTATGTCGTCCCATCCGTACCGACATGAGCTGACATCGCTGGTGGACCGGCTGCCCAATGCGCGCCTGCACAGCTGGTACACCACGCTGCAGAAGGACCGCGTAGGCGCGACCGCCGGACGCATGATCCTTGGCGAGCAGATCGCAGTCGATCAGCAGTCCGTCGCGTTCATCTGCGGGCCCCGCCCGTTTATCCGACACGTCGCCGACGCACTTGCACTCAAAGGTGTTGCCGCCGAAGACATCCGCTATGAACTGTTCGGCCCGCCACTCTTGGCCAAACTCTAGCCGCCCCTCCCGAGAGCTGACCGTCCATGCCGATCTCCGGTGCAACGCTTTCCGATTAGCGCTGAAGCTCCGGTGCGGTGAATTGTTCGGTCTCATTGCCCAGCGCCCATGCGTGCCAGCGTTCCCATGCATGCATGTTGATTGACTGCCAGAGGCGGTCGACCGGCGGGCAGACCCTTCGGGCGGCCTCAAGCGCCAGAGTCAGCGGGATTCGGGCCGCGAGGTATACGAGCCCAATTCCCGGCGCCGGGATGTGGTGCTGTCGGCGAATGCGGGCTCTGACATATAGGCGTGCGTGCGCCGCCTGCACCCGAAGGTGCGCGGCCGCGCGCAGGCGATCGCCAAGGCGTGCATTCGGAGCGGGGGAGAATGAGGGCACGAATGACTCAATCAGCTGCCGACCGTTTTCCCCCGAATCATAGGATCGTGCTGTACCGAACATGTAAAGGATGCGAATGCCGTCCCCTAAATTCGTGGGGTAGATCGCGTCGCACCGTACGCCGAGCATGTGCCCGAGGTACCTACTGAAATGCATGCAGGCCTCGATCTCACGCTTAGACGTTATGTGGCCCAACGCGCACAGGCCCAGACCCGGCGCCACGCTCCCGCCCATGAGCGTGAGGAGCATCTCCGCTTGGCTGATTGGCAAGCCCCACCGCTCGGCATCCCATTCGGCGTGCTGTCGCACGCCCTTCCGAATGCTGACATGCATGATCCGAACCTTCATTGATATTGCGCGGGCGCGGGAGCCCGGAGTCAACGCGGCGCCGGGTTTGCACGACTCGATCCACCAGCGGCTTGTTTCCAGGTAGCGGTGTAGCGCGCTCTGTCCGGCATAGCCGCCTGCCAGCACGAGGGGGACAGCGAGTGATCCCTCCGTGTATGTATCCATCGTCGCGGCATTTGCCATGGCGCCCATGTGATAAGCCCACCGGCGCCATACAGCTGCGCCGGCCTCTACGAGTTCGGGGTTGACCCACTCTGGAATGTTTTCGAATTCGGCGAACAATGCACGCATCGATTCAGGCGCTTCTGGAACATCATCAACCGAACCGGCGAGAGCACGGTCGACGAGTTCGTTGGTCTTCTCGCGTCCCATTTCGCCGTAGATCGTCTCGGCCACAAACTGTTCGGCCACCGGATCACCGACGGTGCGAAGGCGGGCCCACTCGGACGCAACCTCCGGGCGTGGGAAAACGTCGAAGCCGGTCAGACGTTTTATCCGCCGCCTCTGAGCCGATGCGTCACTGGATCGAGAACGCTCTTCCCACCGGAAGGCAGTGGGTGTCGAGTTTTCAACACTGACCATGAGAATCTCCATTTGTAGTAGCGCGACTGACAGTTCCCGTTTTGCAGAGTTCCCCGACCGGCCAGAATTCCGCATCGGTGTTTTCAGTTTCTTTGCAGGACAGAGCTTCTCGCCGAATGCTCCGAGTGTGGTAGGCGACACAATTTCCTCGGAGCCCGCTCATCCGTCACCCGACTCCGGTGTTGCGATCGATGTAGCAGATTCCATGTCGACAGAATAAGATGAGCGATAACTCACCTTCTACTCTAATTGGATCGATCATGCCTAGAGGCCGTAACCTGGTACAACAGCGTGCACACAATTCTCGCGAGCGGATACTGGAGGCCGCAGCTCACCTTTTTGCACAACAGGGAATCGCAGGCACGTCCACCAACAGGATCGCTCAACAGGCCGATATGAGCATCGGCTTGCTATACCGATACTTTGCGAACAAGGAGGACATCGCGGCCGTTCTTCAACGCAGACTCGCCAAGACCCTCGAACGGAATTTCACGCAGGTCGTGTTCGCGACCATCACCCTTGAGCCCGCCGAGGCGGTCGCGCAATGCCTTAGTGTCATCACCGAGACACTCAGCGAGCACAGCGATTTGGTGCGCGCGTTCGAATCCGAGGGAACGCGGGTCGGCATCTTCGGAGGAGTCGAAGAGAGACTCCAGATGCTGACGCGGACGTACCTCCTGCAACACCTGGGGCCGCTGCCGGATTCCGAGCTTGAGGCGCGTGCGTTTGTCCTCGCCACTGCAGGCCTCGCGATGAGCTACCGGATCGGTGTTGCAACGCCGCCAGGTATCTCACAGCAGCAGTTGACGACCGTTACCGCCAAGATGCTGTCCACCCTTGCCGTTCCGTAATCTCTAGGCCGACATGGCAATCCAGATTCCGCCACGTGTCCGTGGCGGATTGTCGGCTATAGACATGTCGCGGCGCGGACTAGGTCGGCTACGGCTTGGGATCGACTGTGTGGCGGCCAGGCGATGACGGTGGTAACGGCTGGTGCGTCCGTCACCACCACGATGGCATGAGCATCGCTCAACGCTGACCGGACCGACTCTGGCACAAACGCGTAAGCCCGTCCGAGCGCGATCAGCTGGAACAGCTGGGTGTGATCGCGCACCTGCGGGCCAGTGCCGTCGCGATAGCTCCCGTCCGGTCGTGGCCAGCGCGGCAGCGGCAGGTCAATCAGGGCGTTCACCTCGGCGGTCGATATGTGTGGCCGGTCAGCGAGGGGATGGCCCGCGGGGAGGATGAGGACCTGCCGTTCGGTGTGCAGGTCCTCGACGTCGAATCCCGCCGTGCTGTCGTAGGGCCGCTGGAGTAGCGCGACATCGGCGCGCCCGTCACGTAGCAGTCTTTCCTGCTCGCCGGGTCCACACAGCACCACCTCGATCTCGACAGCGCCGGGTTCCGCAGCGTAGGCCGCCAGCAGCCTCGCCAACAGCTCACTGGAAGCTCCGGCCTTCGTCGCCAGCACCACACCGGGCTTCGCGGTGGCGGCGCGGCGGGTGCGGCGCGCAGCGGCGTCGGCCGCGTCGAGCGTGGCCCGGGCCTCCGCCAGCAGCACCTGCCCGGCCGCCGTGAGAGATATTGGGCGGGTGCTGCGGTGCAGCAGTATCACTCCGAGTCGCCGTTCGAGCTGCTGGATTGCCCGCGACAGCGGTGGTTGCGCGATCGCTAGCCGATTCGCCGCTCGTCCGAAGTGCAACTCCTCGGCGACAGCGACGAAGTATCGCAACTCTCGCGTCTCCACCAGGGCATCGTATCCGCCCCTCACCAGGATCGATACCTGTGGAGTATCGCGGCCCACCCAGTTGGTCTTAGACGGCTCACGTGGTCCCGCGCCAGGATCGACGGCATGAGTGAGCAGACGATCGCTAACGTCGCGGTGATCTACTACAGCGAGACCGGCAGCATCAAGCGGATGGCCGAAGCCGCCGCCGAGGGCGCAGCCAAGGCGGGGGCCGACGTGCGCCTACTCCCAGCCGACGAGGCCCGCACCGACGACATCGAATGGGCCGACGTCGTCCTGTTCGGGACGCCCAGCCACTACGGCACAATCGCCGCTGGACTCAAGACGTACATCGACAGCACCGGCGACCTGTGGCGGGCGGGCAAGCTGGCCGACAAGGTATACGGGGCCTTCGTCTCCAGCGCGAGCACGCACGGCGGTCAGGAGACGACCCTGACGAACTTCACGACGATCTTCACCCACTGGGGCGGGATCATCGTGCCGCCCGGCGCCACCGCCCCGGTTCCGATAGCCCAGCAGCTGCAGTGGGGCAATCCCCACGGGGCCGGGCACGTCGCCGGCTTCGGCATCCCGCCCACGGAGTACGCCTTGGACGCCGCACGCTACCAGGCCGGGCGCGCAGTCAAGGTGGCCGCTCAGCTGACGTCGATATCGCCGGGTTCCGCGGCGTAGGTGTCCGTGGGCTAAGCCGCTAACTCCGAATCCGCTCTTGCAGCAGTCCTTTGGTGTTCGGCCAATCGTCATCGATCAGTGAGTACTGGGCAGTGGTCCGCCAGGTGCCATCCGGCCGGGGGAACTGCTTGCGCAGCACCCCCTCAAAGGTAGTGCCCAGCTTGAGGATCGCGGCTCGCGACTGCTCGTTCCGCTCGTCGGTATGAAAGACCACGCGAACGGCATCGAGCTGCTCAAAGGCATACTGCAACAACAGATACTTCGTTTCCGGGTTCACCCCATCGCCGTGATTGGCTGCCGAGTAGAACGTGGCCCCGATCGCCAGCGAGCGATGGTAAGCGTTGATGTCGTAGAAGCTGGTAGTCCCGACGATCTTGCCCGACCGCCGATCTGTCACCGAGAACGCGAATCGGTCGGGTGTGTTCAGGGCGGCAGTGATGTAATCCTGCGCCGATGGCACATCCCGCGGCACGACCGTCCATTCGAAGGCGACCGGGCGATCCACAGCAGCCGCAAGTCCGGTGGCGTCCTCCAACGCCAACGGAACCAGTCGAACCCGCACACCCTCTAACGTCGGTCGACCGACCCATTCGGCCGCATTGATGCCCAACACATCAACAACGTTAGCAACAGCGACGACACCAACGGTGGCTAGTTTTCAGGTGTCGGTACCTTGGCCGGCGCTCGCGGGCTCGCATAGCAAGCACACAGGTCGTCGTGCCCGCCAAAGACAGATGGCCAGTACTCCCGTTCCTCCAACGGAAGTTCGCAATAGCGGCACGGTAAATCACGTAATCGATTGATTAACAGCGTAGTTGGGTGAATTATCCAGCGATCGATGTCGCTGCCGTATGTTACATATTGCCAAACATGTCATCATGTGTGACCCTAGCCGGAACATGTAACATGTCTCGCAGTTGAGACGGTGATGAGAGGTGAGTATTCGGTGGTCAAAAACTGGCTGACAGGTGATGATCAGGCATCGATTGCGGCCGACCAGATTCTCGACGCGGCGGGGCGGTGCTTTCTAGAGTTTGGTGTCGGCAAGACCACGATTGGTCATATCGCCAGCGAGGCCAACTGTTCGAGGATGACGATCTACCGGTACTTCGATGACCGCGATGCTCTGCGCACCGCGTTCGCACACCGGGAGGCGCAGCGGATCGGCACCGATGTCGCCACAGCGGTGAGACGCATCCGCAATCCCGCGAAGCGTCTGATCGACGCAGTCATGCTGGCAGTGACAATGGTGCGCGAAAACCCCGCTCAATCAGCATGGTTCAGTGGTGAAGACCTGCAGATCGGGCGAGACTTCGCCATGTCTTCAGAGGTGATTGGTGCGATGATCCGCGCGTTTCTTCATGACGAGTCCGCCGAGGCCCGAGAGCGGGCTCAGTATTTGTCGCGCATCATCTTGTCACTCCTGATCGTTCCCGGCGATACCGCTGAAGATGAGCGCCGCCTTCTTGAGCGATTCGTCGCGCCGATTGTGCTGTCGGAGGGGGCGAGGGCATGACGGTGTCTTTTTCGTTCCCCGACACTCGCGTTTTGGTGACGGGTGGCACCAGCGGCACAGGCCTTGCTGTCGCGGGCGCCTTCGCCGAAGCTGGTGCAGCAGTGTCAATTACAGGTCGGCGCTCCCACGCTTCCGAGTACGACGTAGACCTTAGTGCGTTCGATTACCACCAGTGCGAAATGGCTGATCCAGCGCAGATCGCGCAGGAACTGATCGTCGACAACCAACCAGAACGAGCACTGCACCTCGCGGAGGTAGTCCTGACTGCGGACCCGGCGCACATCGGTGCGTGGACCGCTAGTCGAGACGCACACCGACAACTGCTCGACCGCGCCGCAGGAGAAAATTTTTGGGAGACACGATGGCTGCAGATTCAACTGCAGAAGGCCGAACGCAAAATCCTTGCCGCCAAAGAACACTAGGGGAGTAGCCATGGACGATCCCCGGTCAGGAGGCCTGCGCCGCGGCGCCAAAATCGCGTCGTTCTCACTGGGAATGGCCGGAAGGACTGCCGCGGCCATAGGAAAACGCGCCGCCGGAAGCCCGAGAGAGACCGTCAACGCAGAATTGATTGAGCGGGCTGCACAGGAGATGTTCGCAGTCCTTGGCGAGCTCAAAGGCGGCGCCATGAAGTTCGGGCAGGCGCTGAGCGTCATGGAAACTGCGATACCAGCCGAGTTGGCGGTTCCCTTCCGCGAAGCATTGATCAAACTGCAAAGCCAAGCGCCGCCCTTGCCTGCCCGAAGAATCCACTCGGTTCTCGACGGGCAATTGGGGACCCGCTGGCGCGAACGTTTCAAGTCCTTCGACGATCAGCCGGTCGCTGCGGCGAGCATCGGTCAAGTGCATAAAGGGATTTGGTCCGACGGGCGTGTGGTAGCGATCAAAGTGCAGTACCCCGGAGTAGATGGCGCACTGCGTAGCGACTTGAAGGTCATGGCGCGCATGAACGGTCTGATCGTCAAGATAGCTCCCAGCATTGACATGCAAGGCTTCATCGACGAGTACATCCAACGCACCGAGGCTGAACTGAACTATCGGCAGGAAGCCGACTACCAACGCGCGTTCTCGCGAGCCTTTCGCAACGATTCCACCTTCTTTGTCCCCGCTGTTCTAGCCAGTTCGCCGAAAGTGATTGTCTCCGAATGGGTCGAAGGAACGCCGATCAGCGAACTAATCAATACGGGTAGTCAAGACGAACGCAACCTGGCCGCCGAGCGTCTGTGTGAATTCGTCTTGGCGGCCCCGGCGAAAACTCAACTGGTCCACGGCGACCCACACCCAGGAAATTTCCTGATGCTGCCCGACGGCCGGATGGCGGTGATCGACTTCGGCGCAGCCACACCGTTCTCGAAAGAAGCAAGTAATGCTCTGTGGACCATGGGGGAGTTAGCTTTTGAGGATGACGATGAACTGCTAGTCGAAGGACTGCGGAAGATCAACTTTCTCTCCGAGACTGGATCGTTGGACGCCAACGAACTGCGCAAGCAGCTTGATCTATTCACCGGGCCCGCCCGCACCGAGCGTTTCCACGTTTCCAGAGACTGGTTTTCCGAGGCCATGGCACCCTACATCGGAAGAGCAGACAGGAGCGGCCAAGTTGCCCGCGTATCGCCACCGAGAGATTTTCTTATGTACGCCAGAGTTTTTGGCGGAACATTCGCCATCAGCGCCCAACTCGACGCAACCGTTCGCTACCGCTCGATGATGGAGAGATGGCTGCCCTATTTCGCGGCCGGGTAGGCGCGTCGGCACCAATCACATGTCGCGATCCCGACGCAGAGAGAAGCTTGCTCCGCCTCCTTCTGTGCTATTCAAATCTGGGACGAAGACTCGGCAGGTCCGGACGGGGAGCGGTGACCCGCATCAATCGGATCTGACTAATCAACAAACTCGTGTAAGCGGCAATACTTCCACGAGAGCGGCCGGGGGGAGGAGAATCTCAATGACGACGGGCGGCGTATCTCTGCTCCCCGCAACAGCGCGGAACCCAGGCTGCACAGGGTCAGGCCGTCACCAATGGCCAGCGCTCCAAGGCAGCTGACGGGGCTCATCAGAACGGGAGCGGTACTGTCGGGAGCAAACCCCAGCAGCAGTACCGGGAGCACTAACCGCTCCTCGCCCAGTGGTATCGTCCGGTCAGGGTGATAGCTCCGGAATTGGCCCTGATATCCACCGGCACAGCCACATTCAATAGATCTGAAAGGCCATCGTGCAACGGGCGCCCGGCCAGGGTCGACTTGAATACGGTTGGCAATACCAGAACCGGGAAGAGGAGAGGTAGGGACAATGGATACGCGAATGACCCGACGTGGGGTGCTTCGAAGTGCGGGGATCGCCGCCGCGACCGCCGGTGTCGCCACTGCCATCGCCGCGTGCACGACAGACACAGGCTCGAAGGACACAGAAGCCAACAGCTCCAGATCGCCAGCGGCTCCTAACGCACCGGCCAGTGCGCCAGACCTCACTCAGCCGGCTTCGGGTGTCGGCATGTTTCCCGGCTACGCGCAGACGATCGCCCAGTTCGCCTATGTCTGGGGATGGCCGATGATCAACATGCTCAACCGGCGCACCCAGATCACCCAGGCTCCACACCCCGGTCTACTCAACGGCGTCCTACCGGTGGCGCCACAGGGCCGTCTCGGCATGCTCGCCAACTACATTGATCCAGCCGAGACGTTCGTCACCTGCCCCAATCAAGACGTGGTGTACGGACTGGGGTACTTCTCGCTCGATGACCAGCCGGTCATCGCCCAGGTACCCGATTTCGGCGACCGATTCTGGGTATATGCGCTCTACGACGCGCGCACCGATCAATTCGGCGAACTCGGCAAACCGTACGCAACCAAGCCCGGGTTCTATCTGGTTGCAGGACCGAACTGGAAGGGCAACACCCCTGACGGTGTGCAAGCCGTGATCAGAAGCTCCACATCGCTGGCCAACGTAGTACCACGCGTATTTATGGATGACACCCCCGAGGACCACGTCGCGATCCAGTCCGTCATCAACCAGATCGACTTCTATCCGCTCAGCGATTTCGACGGCAAGATGAAGACCACCGAATGGGCAAAGGCCCCCACTATTGCCGGGCCGCCATCCGATGCCGGTGCCGGTGAAACGAAATGGGTTGTGCCGGAGAAGTTCTTCGACGAGTTCGGTGCGGTCTTGGATCAGGTCTCGCCTCTGCCCGGCGAGGAAGCGCTCTACGCGCAGTTCCGGGCGCTGCTGGTCTCGGCGAATCAGAACCCCGACATCAAGAAGGTCCTCGTCGACACCGCGGTGGCCACCGAACGAGATGTCATCGGGCCGTTTTTCCAGTGGGCCCACAACGGGCGGCCCGTAGGCAACGGCTGGAACCGCTCCACCAATAACGCGCAGTTCGGCATCGATTACTTTGACCGGACCGGCACAGCACGATCGAACATGTTCGACAACCGGCCGACGGAAACTCAGTACTTCTACACCGATAACGACGCCACCGGTGTTGCGATGGTTGGCGAGAAGGCCTACAAGGTCACCTTCGCCGCCGGACAGGAGCCGCCGGTGAAGGGGTTCTGGTCACTAACGTTGTATAACGACAAGCACCTGTTCCACCCCAACGATCTGAAGCGGTATTCGCTAGGGACGAAGAACAAGAACCTCAAACGCAACCCCGACGGGTCACTGACGCTGTACGCCAGCGCGAAATCTCCTGGACCGGACAACGAGTCGAACTGGCTACCTGCCCCGAACGGGCCGTTCTCCCTCTACATCCGCGCCTACTGGGGCGAACCCGGCATCACCGAAGGCACCTGGAAACCACCCGCCGTTGAAGCGCTGTAACTAGAACCGCACACCAGCCAGCGGTCAACCCATCCTGAGGCTGCGCAGATCACCAAAAAACTCCTCGGCCAGGGCGGGGGAAGCTTGCGTGAGCCCGTGTACAAGCAAGTGACCATTGCACGAACGGAGAGTGCGCGATGAGTGCCGAAACTAAGATCCACGAACGGTCAAGCATATTTCCAGACCGATCACTAACGATTCCACACGTCCCGACCGGATCTCCAGTCAGCGATTGCCATAGCGGTTGACGCGGTTGTTAGGCGAGTAGCAGTATGCGCGCTCCCGAGGTGGCCAGGTTGTCAACCTTGTCATCAGAAGAGCTTGGCGTGACAGCGACGCGGACTGGGTAGACGCCAACCAAGTTTGGAAACTTTCCTGATCACTTGGCGGTAAGGCATACCCAGTTAACCTGCGCTTTAGGTCTTTTCGATATGAAGTAGCTACTACACCGAGGACCACCTGTACACGACAACACTAGCAAGTGAAAACTTCAGCGTGCCTATTTACTCTTGTGCAGTAATGACTTTGAACTTTCAGTAGCGTGTAGTTGAGCATTGAATCAAGACTAGCGACAGCTTCGCGCCTTCTCGTGTATAACGGTATCTGTTCGGGTACAAAGACTTACGCTCAAAGCGGCTCGACAACCATGACACATGCAGTTCCCTATGGAATAGGAATTATTAGTCATGAACTATGAATTAGGTTCCACCCCAACAAACCTCAGTGACGTAGACGGCACGTATGAGCCGGACATCGCCTGGGTTAAGACTGTTGAGCCGAAGATCAAGGGGGAGGTCTACTACACAAAAATGCTCACCGACGACCCAGTGACCGGCATGTCAGTACAGATGGTGCATTACCCGGCTGGGACTGTGAACATCTGGCACTGCCATCACGCAAGTCACGGTATGTATGTGCAGGAGGGCGAGTTCTATACCAACGGAATGCACGGACCCAAGGTGTACGGTCCAGGATCATGGGTGTGGTTTCCCGCCGGCGGTTGGATGGAGCACGGCGCCACCGACAACAGCGACGCTGTCTGTCTAGCCGTGTTCAACATGCCCTTTGATGAGTACTTCATGGGCGATCCTAACCCGCCCGCCGAACCGTTCCTCTGAGCAGGCCCGCAAGGGATGATCCGGGGAAGCTAATGCCCGGAGGCTCTCGTTATGGAGCTATTGCAGTAACCGTCTTGAAGATGGGTGCTTGATTAGCCACCCTGTCAGTCGCGTGAAGGGACACGCAGGTTGCGGGCCTTGGCGGCCTCAGCATTGATTCCGGCTCGTAGGTACCGACCACAAGGCAGCACCCCGGTCAATTCAAGCAGGCCTACGATCTGCCAAAATACAGTGCCGACACATGGGCCATCTGTCGAAATATATTGTGCATGTGCGTGTTTCGTGAAAGATTCCAGCGAGCGATAGAACGGCATCATTGCGGAGTGATCGAGAAGCCAGATCTCCTCAATCGACGCCTATGAGGGTGTATCCGAGCTGCTTTCCGGCTTCTACGGCCTTATGGGCGGTGGCGGTCTCGCTCAACGGGCATACCCCTTCGATGGGCAGCGTGAGCCCTTCGCTCAGAAGTGCAGTTAGGTCGTGTGCGGCGTCTTGTTTGCTTTGGAGTGGGAAGTCGTCGCTGCCGAGGAATCGGATAGTTGTGTTGGCGAATCCCAATTGCCAGTAGGGGATTGGCGGATTCGAGTTCGATGAGTAGTAGGCCGCGATTGTGGCGTTGGTGCCGAGTATTTTGGTGTTCTGTTCAATGTGTGCCGTGAAGTCAACGTCGAGTATTCGGTCGATGCCTGTGGGGGCCAGTTCCTTGATTTGCGGAATGAAATCGTTGCCGTCGTCGAGGACGGTGTGGGTGTATCCGCGTGTGGTGAGGGCCCGGTGCTGTTCTGGCCGCCGGACCACTGGTATGACGTGTCCGCGATGGTGTTTGGCGATCTCACAAGCTAGAAGCCCGACGCGACCTGCGGCCCCGTAGATAAGGACGGCTTTGTTGTTGATGGGTCCATCTGCCAATAGTCCATAATGGGCGGTGATCCCCGGGATACCCAGGCAGGCAGCATTTTTCATGATGTCATCGGTCGGTTCACCGGGTAGGTCGATCACGCGATCTGCTGGTACGGCCGCGTATTCGGCGGCCGTGCCTTTTGGCCGGTAGGACTGTGCTCCGAAACACCACGCGGCCCGCCCTACGCGACTGGGGTCCACATGTTCGCCGACGGCTTCGATCCATCCGGACCCGTCGCTGTGTGGAATCACCAATGGATAGGGCATCGGTGCGTCTTGCCATCCGGATCGTTTTTTGACATCACCTGGGTTGACGCCGGAGTAGCGGATTCGCAGCAGCACTTCGCCGGGACCCGGGACAGGTTTGGGCTGTGCCCCGAACTGAAGAACGTCATCGGCGGAACCTCGGCCCGTGTACCAGACTGCGCGCACTTCGTGCTCCAATCATGTTGGTGTTCGCTTGTATCGGTTAGTAGCGAGTCTCAGTTGCCGGTGACGATGACGACTTTGCCGACAACGGTGTTGCTGTCGATATCCTGGAGGGCTTGTTGCATGTCCCGCAGGTGGTAGTCCGTTCGCGGTCCCAGACAAAACTCGCCCCGTTCGATGCGATCGAGGTATCGCTGCAGAAGTGAGGGAGGCAGGTCTGCGGCGTTTCCGGAATAAGATGTGAGCCTGACGCCACGGGGGATGAAATCTATTGGGTAGAACTGTTCGATGATCCACGAGTTGGACAGCATTCCGGTGAAGCAGACGGTCCCGCCGGGGCGTGTCGAGAGCAGTGTGTCACGCAGCGTGGGCGCACCTACGAGTTCCAGGGCTGCATCAACACCGCCCGGCGCCATCTCGTGGATCTGCGCCGCAATGTTGCCGGTGTCGAGGATCGGGACATCGGCGCCCCATTGCGCAAGGGTGTCGAGGCGGTCCGCGGAGCGGGTCGTTGAGAGCACGATTGCCCCGCGCTCTTTGGCAATCGCGGTGGCCGCGAACCCCAATGCCGAGGTGCCTCCCCGCACCAGGATCCGCTGACCGGCTTCTATCGCCAGTGTCCTAACCACACTTCCGTAGGCGGTTTGCAGCGTTTCGGGCACTTGTCCAATTGTCGCCCAGGGCAGATCGGACCGGAACGGGACGACTGTAGAGGCGGGAACAACAGTGAACTCGGCGTGCCCGCCGTCGAAAAGCCGGCCCATTCCCCCGAGCATTGCCGCGACCTGTTGGCCAGGCCGCAGGCCTGTCTCAAGCTCGTCATCAACGGTCCCTACAGCTTCAATGCCAGGGATGATCGGGAATACGCGCATATCGCTCAGACCTTTACGCAAATGTAGATCTGAGCGGTTCATCCCGGCGGCCTTCACCGCAATGCGAACCCAGCCGGGCCCCTTGACGACAGGGACTGGGAGTTCTTCGACTTCGAGGACTGAAGATGGTACGGATCGGCGCAGAACAGCGGCAAGCATAATTTCCTCCGCGGATTGTCATGGCTGTCCGGGCCGATCATTCGCGATGCGAAATGATCTTCTGGAAGACTTTGCTGAAGGTGGCGGCCTCGGTATCGGTGAGATGCCTTGCGAATGCCTCCTGGACGCCGGAAACATGTGTGAGCCAAGTTGATTGAAGCTTATCGAGACCGGCTGCGGTAAGCCTGATGAAGATCGAACGCCGACTGGCTGCGTCAGGCTCTCTGCGAGCGTAATCGTGGCGCTCGAGAGTATCCACGAGCCGAGTGATGCCACTAGCGGAATATGTTAGCGCGCTGGCTAATTCATTCATGCGGAGCCGCTGATCGGGTGCCTCCGAAAGTTGGACCAGCGCGTCGTAGATCTGCATGCTGATCCCCTGATGCGCGCGCAGGTCCTCATCCAGATAGCGGTCGACAAGAGCCTGCGCCCGTCGGAAGTCTCGCCACGCACGTTCCTTTTTGGGGCTAATTTTTGGTTGCTCCACCACAGACATGCTCCTATCTTCTTGCCGCAGAATCCTGCTTCTTCTCATTGTGTGCGGTGGAGCCCCCGACGGTCTCCACCGCACACAATGACCTAAGCGCCGGGTACGGGCGGTGCGGCCGGCTTGTTGAACAAGTAGTGCGCGATCTTCCACTCGCTGTTCTCCTTACGCAGGATGAACACCTCGCGGTTTTCCTCCGGGACAGAGGCGTCGATCGATTTGACCTTCACCGTACCTCGCGAATCGGTGACAGCGTAGGCGAATTCACCCGCGACGGCGATCTCGTGAATGTTGAACTTCACGCCCAGCTGGATCGTGTCAAAGATATCCTGGTAGGTAGCTTCGAGCTGCTCGCCCTTGGATGTAGGCAGGTTGTACGGGTAAAACACTCCATCGCGGGCATAGACGGCCCGCGCAGCCTTGGCATCACCGTCGTTGAGTGACTTTGCGTAGTCGTCCAGCAGGTTCTCAATTTCGGTTACTTCGTTGCTCATGATGATTACCTTTCAATGGTTTTCGACGCTAGAAATCTGACTGAAGTGGTGCGGACAAATCAGCTCGGTACCTGCTCTCGGGTGAAGTGCTCGGGCGCAACAAACACCGACGTTGCGCTTATGCGTAGTAGATATGGTCAGGAACCAAGATGGTCTTGCCGATTTGGCCACCCGCCTCAAAAGCGGTGACCGCGTCCACAACGGCACTGAACGGATAGACGGCATGTACTCGTGTTGAGAGTTCCTTGTTATCAACGAGATTGACTATCTCCGCCAGATGGCGCACGTTCTCCTCGACAAACGACTGATGTAGTCGAATACCTCGTTCAACGCGGGGGAGAGCGGTGGGCACCAGCGAGACGATATCGCCACCGTCAACGACTGCCTGCGCGATTTCAGTAACACCCGCGGTATCAACAGCCGCGTCGAACAAGGGGGCACATGCAGCATCGACAGTGGTAAAACCGTATCCCGGTGGAACTTTGGAGATGTCTCGCACCAGCCCGACCACCTCCCAACCGTTCAGCGCGGCCAGCTCTGCAACGTAGCGGCCCACCGCACCCAAAATGCCCGACACCAACAACAACGCGCGATCGTTGCGGGGCCCCAACTTATCCACGGCCTGCAATGCTGTCACCGCCGCCAGCGGTATCGACGCCGCCTCCGCCACCGTTGTCGACACCGGAGCGGCAGTCACCAAGTCTTCCGGTAACTTCACAAGTTCTGCCCATGTACCAATCCCGGTCGCCGCCTGCGCCGACATCGCCACCACAAAATCGCCCACCGCAACCCTAGTCACACCCGCGCCAGTCTCAATGACCTCACCAGCTAGATCCCACCCCAAAACCATCGGCAAACTAGCGCCAATGACATTGGCTATACTCCCGGTTCGCACCTTGTTGTCAATCGGGTTCAACGCTGTGGCAAGTACTTTCACCGTAACCTCGCCAACGCCAGGCGCCGGCGGCGTCGACAAGTCATGGCGAACTAGCAACCGCTCTGGTGTCCCAAAATCCTCAAGCACGATTGCTTGCATGCACCCTGGCCTCCCTGTCTACTCGATCGGGTTATCCCTAACCGGTATAGCCAACCTAGCATCCAATAGTTGCGTTCGCAACAGTTGCGTCAACAATCTTTCTGCTTTGGCCGTGTCACCGACGGCCGACAGCTCATGGAGGTTTTTCGATGAGCACAATCGGTCTGATCATGAGCTTTGACAACATCGCCGCTGACCACCCGGGCGCGGCGCAGCCGCGCGGGCTTGTTGATCTCGACAACGTTGGGGAGTCCACGACTTTCAGCGCTGCATTTCAGTTGCCTTCACCGTGGTGAGATCTTCTGGGACACAACCGAATATGTCATGGATTGTGTCGGCGAAGGGCTCCATCGGCAAGGTGGTCGAACCGGATCCGTTCGGCCCGTGAATATTACGTGCGCCTCGATGCTTGCGGCTATCCGGTCGATCCGGGGTGATCGGCCGGTTCGTGGACCCCGTAATATTGAGTGGGCAACGCCCAGAAGCAGATCGCTCCATCTCCGTGACGCGGGCAGACACGATCGAGGGACGCAGTGACAACAGAGCCAGATGACATCGTGAATAGCGCCGAGGTGATCTATGAACCTGGCGTCACCGTGAAATGGGTACTCGACATGAGCCGTTTCGCAGACTCTGAGGCGACAGCCGCCACCGAATCGTCACGCAGCGTTCTGCAGACCACTCTGGAGATTGAGCAGGCTGTAAATGCATGCCTGGACGAGCACGGCACTGCGGTAGCTCGCGTCGTACATACCTTTGGTGGTCGCGATATCAATCTTCGGGACGGCTCCAGAATTACATATCGGTGGAAGCTCTTTATCTGCGACTGGCGATGCCTCGGCTGTGGTCTCGACATGTCCACGGTCGACGAGTACTACATGCTGCAAAACGATGTGTGGGCACAAGCGAATCCTGCTATCGATGGGAACCTTTGCATCACATGTGTCGAAGAGCTCCTCGGTAGAACTCTCACGGCCGCCGACTTCACTGATCTACCGATCAATACCAGCACCACGAAACGACGCACCCAGCTACTAGTCGATCGCCTCAGCGCGAGTCTCGACAACGGCTGACCAAGCGCCCACAGGAGCCGGGGCAGGGGCAGACCGTGCATCCGTTGCAATAATCAGACTTCTACTGGTAACCCTGCATATTCGATACCGCCGTATTGCTCCGGTGTGCAGCGCATCGGCTCCTCGACACCAAGATCTTGTGTCTCACAGTCCGGCCAGGGCCGCCCGACAATGATGGCGTCAGCGTCCATGGCGCCTGCGCCATCGACCAGCACCTTGGGCTCAAACGTTCACTCCAATGGCTCGGGCGTGAAGGTGACGTCGACTCCGCCCACGGTCATCGTCACCTGACCTTCGATCACCATCACCTGCGCCGAGACCCGTCGATCGACAGTCTGGGCCAGTTGCTGCACCGGTGCGTGCGGTATCTGCATCACCGACAGGTTCGGCAGCCCCGCCACTTTGGGGCCGACGGTGCGCCACCAGGTGGCCACGCCAGCGGCGAACGGGAACAGCAGCACCTGGTCGGCCTGGCCGGCCGCCTTGCCCAAGGCGCGTTCATCGGGCTGGCCGACGTTGACCCACTCCAGGATCCGGCCGGTGTAGTCGGCGAGCCGCAAGTCCGGTACACCAGGAGTGGACAGGCCTGGCCCGAACGCCAACTCGCCGTCGACGTCGCCGAGTCGGTGTGCACGAAGCCCAAACGCCAACAAGCGCACCACCATCCGCTCATCGGTCTCGCTGGGATGACGGGCCACGGTCAGTGCGTGATCGGCGTAGTAACCGTGATCGACATCGGAGACGCCAAGTTCGACTTTGAAAACTGTTGCAGAAAGGGCCACGTCATAGTGTCCACCCAAGTGGTGCCCCCCAAGCAGTCAGGTCGCATTCAGTGGTCACGACGCCTAGCCAGACGCCAGTTCGAGTCGCCACCCAGGCACGCAACCATGCAGCAACAGTGGGGTACGTCGATGGCGCAGGCGCTGATCGCCTACGAAGATGCGGTACTCAGCTTGGTGGATGCGCACGATGGGAGAGTGGGGCATTCCTCCCGATACGAACGTGCGGAATTCATCAGAAGCGGCAGGGGAGAGCGGCCCTCCTAGACCTACGCGCAACCCACTACTGCAGGGTCGCGTAGATTCTTCGAGAACAATCCGAGCACCTAACGCAGCATTCAACGAAGGCCATCATGTCCGAGGATCAGAACACAGGCGTTCCGCCGAATCACCTCTCCATCGATCCGCGTAGCGCCTTCTATAGCGAAGAGGTGCTTCGCCGCGACGTGGGTATTCGCTTTAATGGTGTCGAGAAAACCAATGTTCACGAATACAACGTGGCCGAGGGTTGGGTGCGTGTTGAAGTCCCCACCGCGAAGGATCGCCGCGGAAATCCGATGGTCGTCAAGCTCAGTGGCACGGTTGAACCTTTTTTCCGCTGAGCAAAAATGCGGACGCCCCTGGATTTCTGGCGCGGCTGTCAACCGGCCCCGGCGGTCGGCCGGGCGCGCGGCCCACGAAGAGATGCTTTCCGCACATCAACAATTGGCGACCAGCACACCGGACGGCAGGCACATTCACGTCGATGCCGGCCACACCATTCACCTTGAGCAGCCAGCCATCGTCGTTGCGACCATCCAAGAAATCGCACAAGAGGCGGCCCATAGATAGCTCTCGATATCAAGAGTCCAACTTGCCAATAGCAAGCAACGACGACCCGCCACCGGCTACAGCGTCGGTTTGAGAGCGTCTCGGTAGACCCCGGTGTTGTCACGCTGCCCCGATAGAATTGGTGGCAGGGTATTGACTTTCCGCCGAAGGGGAAGCCCATGGCAACAACCGTTAGTGACTTGGCTGCTGAACTCGGACTGAGCCCCGAGGACACCGTCACTGCGTTGTGCGCGATCGGTGAGTTCGTTCTCGGGCCTGATAGTCGAAGGGGGATCCGGCGGCAGTGCAGCTGCGTGCCAGCCCGCCGTCGCCTCATCAGACACCCCATGCGGCAGGGGAGTTTTCGCTGACCGCGGGCACCGTGGATGGCTTCATGCCGGGCCGTCCTTCAGTTCGTAGGAAGAAGTGGCCTGTTGCCTGGCGTCCTGGCGGTACTCCACTGAACAAGGTGGTGCAGCTCCTTGCAGAGCCGTACGTCGAGAGCAACGGGGACCGAGTTCGCGATCACGGCGTGATTTTCCAAGATGAGCTTGACGCCGCGAAACGCCACTATCACCAGTGGATTGAGGCCAGTTTTTGAGATGCATTGCCTGTTGGATGAAGACACGATCGCCGAGTGGATCCGCACGTTCCATCGCCGCAATCTGCTTCCTAGAGAAGTTATTTCATTGGTCTTAGCGGGTTTCACGCCCCAGGAATTAACCTTGCGCCTTTGGTACGGTCAGCTCAACCAGGGGCGTCTGCCATTGATGGATCAGCTGATGCGCGGAACTATCACTGCCGAGCAGGCCCGCGCCCATCTGGACAGGTATCACAGCGCCGGTTAGGCCGTCGAGGTGATCGACGCCTGCAATGCTCGGATGCCGCTGAAGAGGTTGCGGCAACCTAGTATTTGCCGTTGTCGTTTTTCCATTCGCTTCGCGCGGGGATCGTCTCGACGACGTCCCAGTGCTCGGCGATCTTGCCGTTCTCAATCCTGAACAGGTCATAGAACGACGTGTGCTCGCCGTTGAAGTGGCCTTCGCTGACGACGAGGACGAAATCGCCCTCACCCAGCACACGATGAATGCGCTCGTATTTGGCCACGATGCCGGCGTCGGCCCAGGCTTTGAACGCTGCGGCCAGATTGGACACACCGTCGGCAATCAGGGGGTGATGCTGGATGTACCGGTCGCCGTCGCAGTAATCAGCGAGGGCGTCGATCTGGCCGGCTACGAGAATTTCTTGGACGAAGCGCTCAGCCAACTCCTTGTTGGCGTCGGTCTTATCGAGGTCTCGGGCCTCGGTCGGACCGTCGATCATGCTGCGGCCACTCGGGTTTCGTTCGGCCGTCGCCTGCAGGTTGTCCCAATGCTCGACGATCTGTCCGTTCTCGAATCGGAAGATGTCGAAACCAATTTGTGGCCCGAAGAGGTTGTAGTCGGAGTGGGCGAAGACGTAGTCGCCGTCCTGGAACACCCGGATGGTGTTGACTGACGCACCCTGGGGCACGGCGTCGAGCAGCGCGTGAAAGCCGGCGAGGCCATCAGCGGCTGCCAAGTTGTGCTGAATGTACTTGTCGGTGCTGATGACGTCGGCTGGTTCGGGCGCGCCGGTTGCGATGGCGTTGAGCAGCTCGACGACCTGTTGCTTCTGGGAGGACATGACGGTTCCTTTCATTGAGGGTGGAACAACCCGGCGCTGTGGTTGCGCAGGAGTTGATTGAGGTGAGCGATACGGAAGGCCTACTGGGCTTGCGACAGAACGATTTTCGTCAGTGACGGGTCTGCAGATACTGGCGCAGGCTCTCGGGCCCGTTTCCCGTGACTGTGCGGACGTCGTTGGTCACGCGCTCGAAATCCCCGGCGGCGATGGCCGTGTAGGTCGACACCCAGGCGTCGTACTGCCATTGCGGGGCTTCCCACCGGCGGCGTGAGGCATAGGCCTCCTCGACGCTCTCGTCGTGATAGGTCACCGAGCGACCCGAAACCTCGGAGATTGTCTGGGTTACCTCTGACAATGTCGGCGCTTGCGGACCGGTCAGGGTGTAGGTCACGTTGGCGTGCGCGGCCGGATTCTTTAGGACGGCTGCGGCCACACGTGCCACATCAGCGCGGGTGACGGCAGCGAGCCGCCCGTGGCTGGCGGGAGCGCGTAGGACGTCGTCCTCGCCCACAAACTCTGGGAGCACATCGATGTAAAAGTTGTTCCGCAGGAACGTATGCGAGATGCCGCTGCCGAGGATGTGCTGCTCGGTGGCCCAGTGATCGCGAGCCAGGGTGAAGATGGCGTCGCGCGTTGCGCCGGCGAACGAGGTGTAGACGATGTGACCGACGCCCGCCGAGACGGCCGCGTCGATGAATGCTCGATGCTGGTCGAGACGATCAGCGCTTTCGGAGCCAGACACCATGAACAGGACATCAACTCCGGCCAGGCTGGCGCGCGTGGCGTCGTCGTTGGCATAAGAGCTCTGGATGGCCACTGCGCCGCCAAGCGTGGGGGCGTTGTGTGGGTTGCGGGACAGCAGGCGCAGCGCGATGCCCTCGCGTGCAAGCTGGCCAGCGACGAGCCCACCGACATGGCCGGTCGAACCGGTGATCGCCAAGGATGGATTGTTCATGGTGTCCTCAATCTTCGCTAGGTGACGCACTCTATTGTTGGACTCGCTGACACAGATGTCATGGTGATTTGAGGTCATATAGTGAACAAAACTGGACAAGCCAGGATTTGGAATGTCGGGTACTCGACGACACGGCCGGCGATCGAAGTGCTGTCACTGGCCAAATTGCGTGCACGTGCCCAGCCGCAGAGAGAGCAGTTCTTGCGGCCTCAGCGAGTCGACTTCGATCTGCTACTGGTGTGCCACACGGGAACGCTGCACCACGCCGTGGATTTCGTCGAGTACGCGATGAGCCCCGGAGATGTGCTCTGGGTGCGCGCAGGGCAGGTCCAGGAATGGCAGTGGTTCGATGTCGATGCCGCACATACACCGACAGCCACAAATCCCGAACCCGTCGCCGCGACGGTCGTTTTGTTTCAGCCCACCCGGCTCGACGAGCGGGCACGCTCGCTCAGGGGATCGTTTCAACGGCGGGCTCTATGGGCCCAGGCCACCGCGGATGCATCTGCGGGTCGGCGACGTCTCGATGACCTCATCGAGACCGCGGCCCGTCCAATACCACCGGAAATGCACGAAGAACTCGTGGCGCGCGTACTGGGCGTCCTGATCGTCGAACTCGCTCTGGCCGATCCGGCGGCGGCCGACGACGCTGTGCCACGTCCAGCAGAGGGTCTTTTCGAGGCGCTGAGCGCAGCGATCGACGCCAACTTCGCCGCAACAAGAAACACCGGCGACTACGCCCGGCAGCTGGGCTACTCGGCGCGCACGATCAATCGCAGCGCTCTGCGCAATACCGGACTTACCGTCAAACAACTCGTCGACGAACGGACGTTGCTCGAAGCCAAACGACTCCTTGCCCACGACACCACACCAGTGCAGGCCGTCGGCCGCTCCGTGGGCTTCGCCGAACCCACCACATTCACCCGCTTCTTTCGGCGGCGCACAGGTGTCACACCGCTGGAATTCCGGACCGCACGGACGGCTCCCGGCGGTGTCGCCGCTCGATGATCAGAGGCGGGTCGAGCAGTCCGGCAGCGCCAACGTTGTTCATTCTCAATGGATCTCGGGCAATCGCCTGACCTGTTTTGTTCGCTTGCTGCTGGCCGTACCTGCAGCGTATTGAGACCAGGTTTGCGCTGCTTTTTGTGCGTGTAGGTGAGCGACTTGGTAGCTGTAGCCGAGGAGCTCGGCCACGATCATGGCGCGGGGTTGGCGCGGTGACGTCACCTACGCAGAGGGGTTCGCCGGACCGGGTATCTATACCGATGGCGCGCATGGGTCGCCAGTTATCGCTCTACGCGCCATCCTCGATGACCCCAAGTTGCGAACCACGAGCCGCAAGATGCGACTGTTGTTCGTCGACCATGACCCCAGGTGCACCACGCTGCTAAATGAGCGACTCGCTGTGGCCGCGGCCCCTGTCGCGCTACAGAACCTCCCAAAATACGGGATCACTGTCGATATCGAGACCGGCGAATGCGTTCCCACTCTGGAGCAGTTGCTCACCGCCCATTCGGCGTGGGGGCGGCCCATGCTGGTGGTGCTAGACACATGGGGCAGCGCGGTGCCATTGGACTTGGTCCGCCGTGTCGCAGAAAACGGCAACAGCGAAGTCATCATTACCATATTGCCCCAGTACTTTTCGCGTTTCGCCGAGGTCACCGATCTCACGCAGGGCGATGAGGTATTCGGGGGAACGGGGTGGAGGCAGATAGCCGAACAACCATCCGAGATGAAGGCGCGGTGGCTACTACAGCACTATCGCGACACGATTCGAGGCGCTGGCTTCAAGTACATCCTCGACTTCGAACTCATCGATCTTCGAGGCAAATCTTTGTATCTGGTTTTCGGTACCACCCACGTCCGCGGACTTGAGAAGATGAAAGAGGCTATGTGGGACGTGGATTCGGTGTCCGGGGCCGGCTACCGCGATCCACGTGACCCTGATCAGCAGACATTGGAAATTGAGTTCGAACCGAACACGGAGCCGCTCAAACGTCTGATAACAGCGCGCATACGAGCAGCGGGAACCCAATGGACCACCGTACGCGACCTTCGCCATTTCGCTCTGTACCGCACCGTGTTTAAGGCGAGCCAGGTCAAGCCCCTGCTCGAAACGATGGCTGCCAATGGGGAACTCAAGTCCGATCGGCACGATGGAACTGTGGGCTATCAAAGTTCAGTTAGGTTGCCGTAGAGCATCTTCGGTGCGTCAGGGGTCATCACCGCAGGGATTCATCTTTCGAGCGATGGCCAGGCGTACTTCACTGTCGCTCACGCTGAATGCGGACCTGTAAAGGCACAGCTATCGGTAGTGTCGGATGGCTGTCAGACTCTTTGCGGTAGTGAGAAGTTCACGTGCAGGATGCACTGTTCTACACGGCCGGTAGGCGACCGTGCGGTGCCCAGTGCGCCAAACTCAGGAGTGGCGTGACCGCTGGCGGAAGCCCGTTGCCGATGAGCAACACAACAATACGTTTGCGGGCTCGCGTAAACACGACATAGAGCAATCGGCTGGTGTTGGGGAACGGTTCGCGTTCTTTGCCCATGAAATCATCTTCACGCAAAATGATTACCGTAGCGTCCGCTTCTCGGCCCTTGGTTTGATAGAGGTTCATGAGTTGGATCCGCTCCGGATCCTCGTAGTCAGCTCGTGACAGTGTCAGCTCGGCAGCGCTCGTTTCCCGTGCCGCAGCGGCGATGTTTCGGACGATGAGTCGCAGGCCAGCGCCCGTCCCAAGCTGGCGGGCCGCACGGGCACGCATCGGACGTAACAGCAATGAGGCACGCTCCCATGCGGAGATCTTCGCCGGAAGACCGATCAATCGATGGGCGTCCGATGTGATCGCCATGAGTTCGGAGATTCCCTCTGTCAGTTCCAGGAGTTCCCTAAGACTGGTGAGCTTTCGCCACAACATGGCCGACCCCCCGCCATAGACGAGATGATCGACGAGCGGCGGCCGTTGTTTACCGCGTTGAGCGCTAATTACAAAGATTCCTAGCGCCTCCAACACCTTCTCCCATTTGATGTCCTCGACGGCGTACTTCAGCATCGCCACTTGAGCGTCGAGTGCGCATGAGAGGGCATCGCTCAAGCCTGCCACGTCGACGGGGATTCCTCGTTTCTCGAGTCCGTCAGCGAGCTTGGCGAGCGTATCGACGTGATGGGTGAAGACCGCAACGTTGTGCCCCTCTGCGCGCAGGTCCTGGATGGCGTCATCAACTACTTCAATTTCGTTGTTAGCACTGATTCCTCGCCAAATCTTCAGGCGCCCAAGGTCGATTGCCTCGATCACGGGCTTGGAATTGAACCGCCGATTCAGTATTTCTTGGGCCAGCAAGGGGATAACGTCAGTAGGATCGCGATGTGACCGTGTTGGGAGCGCGATAACGTTCGCGGATCCGGCAGCGGTACAAGCCTCGAGTATTCGCTCAACGCGAACGCCGGTGCGCATCGGAAGGTCAGCGTAGATGCATTGGTTCGGGTCGCCGAGCAGAATACGGCGAGCGCCGACGGCGATCAGAGCCAGGAGTGCTTCTTCATCAGAGTCGGTGTCTTGAAACTCGTCGACAATTATTAGACTCCAACGGTTTTGGATGACTTCTTTCGCCGCGGGGCAGTACTCCAGTATCTCGCGCGCCATTGGATGCAGGTCGTCGTACCCGATCTCATGGGGGGCTAGATCTCTGATCGCCGCGCAGTGTTTGTTAACTAAGACAACGCCAGGTTGGTCTAGGAGTGAGCCAAACCTTCGAACAATCGAATATGACAGTGCATGGAAGGTCAAGACGTCGACTCTCTCGGCGTGCTCACCGAGGATGCCCCCGCTGTGTTCGATTAGTCGTGCTACTGCCGCCCGGGAGAACGAAAGAAAGAGCGCCCGATCGCGTCTGGGGGTTGTTGCCCGTTCCAGGTGTGCTCGGGCGGCGGCCAATGCGCACGTAGATTTGCCTGTTCCGGCCCCGCCAAGGACCACCGTCATTTGCGCCTCTGTGGAGATCACCTGTTGTTGTTCGGGTCCATTGGCGACGAATGGCTCGGTCACGGCGCGTGCTCTATGTCGGGCAGATCGAGGCGTTGTTGCGTCGCAGGCTGGCACAGAATCTCGATGAGTTGTCTTGCTATTGGAGGTATTTCGGACACGAGATGAGCCCATGCGACATGCACGGCGCTGTTCTTGAGTGTCTTTGACTTGATCAGGTACTTGGTGAGGTCATCGACTGATTCGGGTATTGCGTCGATTTCTCCGGCGTCGACGAGTGCGGTAGTAGCATCTTCTAGTACCTCGAAGGGCAATCCCCGAATAAGTGCTGCTTCAACGGCGGTCTTCGGAGGCAGTATGACGACTTGCTCCACGTTGGCCGGGAGTTTGTCGATGTTCTCTTCAAGCCCAGCTTTGTCGTTGTCTATGACCACACGGACGCGGAACCCAAGGGTCAGCGCGAGTTGAGCGAATCCCGGGAGCCGAGTTATGCCGCCGTCGCTACCGGGCGGAGACACCAATCGTGTAGATCGGGCCTCAAGGTTGCCATGACTATTGTTTCCTTCCTTGGCCATACGGTGAGCAACAGCGCCGAACCCTTCCACATCGGTGGGGCCTTCCATCAGCACGATTGTCCGGTAGGTGATCGCGGCCATGAATTGATCAAGAATGAGCCGCCGACGCAAGCGTTCTTTCTTGTCGGGTGTGTGGTCGAGGCGATGAGTCCTGCGGCGCCCGTCGCGTCGTGTGAGGCGTATGAGCTCTTCGGGAGCGAAGGCCCGTACGACGTCTGGGCGGCGCGTTGTAATGATGACTTGGTCGGCGGTTGTTTGAAGTCGATGAGCCAAGTATTGGGCTGCTGCCGTATCGAGGCGATCTCCGAAATCGTCTGCCACCACAACGCAACTTCCGCCTTGTGCGGCGGTGGTCGCGACCGCTTCGGCGGTCGTCACTATGCTCTGCACAGTCGATCCATGAGATCGAACGGGAAGCGCCCCAGCCGAATCCAATGTCAGGACAGGTTCGAGTGTGCGAAGAAGTCCAGCGAGTGTCCCGTCTTCAGGCACAAGCTCGACAGAGTTTTCATTGATGACCCCAAGTAGATCCCGGACCCCGCAGGCCAACACGCTTTCGATACCGCCGGCGATTGCCGATGATCGCGAAAACATTTGGGTAGCTGCCCGAACGTCCGAATCCAGAACAGTGAGCGCTTCAGCGAGGCCCAATGGATCGGAGTCTGACACCAACCTACGTAGCGTTCCGTCAGAGCGGATCTGCAGTGGTGTACCGGCTTTCAGAAACAAGACTGGTATCGCGTCCCGAAGGTCGCGGCGTACTCGTGCGAAATCACCGATATCTGGTGCACTGAAGAGTGGGAAATCAACCCAGTGCATTCCGGTATCGGTTTCGAGGTCGTAACTCGCTCGGTAACACAGCGCAACCCCTCGGACGGCCGTCTGCATGTCGCCGGAGGATGCTGTCTCACCAGTGTCAGGGTTGAAGGTGGTCAGGTGTTCCCATAGCAGGTCTTCCAGCTCGACTCCAAGGTCGAGCAATGTGACTTCCACTTCCGTAAGTGTGAGCTCATCGGCCAGGTCATCCCCATTTCGATGAATGTCGAGCGGGTCGACAGGGCCGTGTGTGCTTCGCGGATCAAGAACTCGACGCAGGGCCTCAACGAGATCGCTCCGGCCTGCGCGTGGTTCACCTGAGATCACCGCGTGGCGGTGGAAGATCATTGTTTCTTCTTCGTAACCGCGGAAGTGTTGCAACCGAAGCTTGGCGATCCTCATGGTTTCCTACCTAGGGTTTCGTACGGACAACGCTTGTGGGACAGAGCTGTTTGATCGACTGGACCTCGAGAGTGCGTTGTTCAAGACACTGTGTTGCGCTTTGGATTCGGGGTTGACGGATGGATGGGCACGACGTCGGATTCTTGGCATTGCAAGAGCTCCACGGCCATCGGCGTCAGGTTGCCGACGTTCACACGATGCGAGTCATGTTCTCCTGATGTTGAGACATAAGTTTCTCGAGAGCGATGGGATCCCCATCGCGGATCGCGGCGACGATGTCGGCGTGTAGTTGAAGGTGGCGTCCCCGTACGTCGGCCATCCCGGCGACAAAGCGCGCCTCGGTCATGGTCGCAGTCAGGGTGGTCGTGATTGTCTGATAGATGCCGACCAGGACTTCAATTCGCGAGGCTCGTGCTATGGCCAGGTGTAGTCGCATGGTGGCCGCCAGCGACGCCCTCGCATCGTGTTGAGCGGCGCTCATGTCGTCCAGAGCCCATTGCATGGCCTGGATGTCCTCGGGCTGTGCCCGCTGCAGGGCGACGGGGGCGAACAGATTGTCGAGGTAGCGGCGTGCCTCGAACAGATCCTCGGGATCGACGGTGAGATTTTGGTGCCATACGTCGATGCCGCCCAAGCGGACCTGCGGTGGGGGATTGAAGACGAAGACTCCACCGTTAGGGCCGGGTTTGACTTCGATGAGGTCGCGCTCCCGCAGAATTCCGAGAGCTTCATTGATAACGGTGGCGCTCACGTTAAAACGTCTGATGAGGTCGGTCCGTAGTCCGACCCGGGCGCCGGCCGCCATGCGTTGCTCAAGAATTTCACCCTCGATACTGGACGCCACTTGCTGCGCCCGGGACTGTCGAGAAGCCTGCCCACCGCTGGTTTTCGGGATCTGTCCCATCAGCACTCCTCTCGTGTGCATCAAAACATGCGCATTTCTGTGTGAAGTTTACTACCGAAACCCCCATGTAGAAGCGCTAACACCAAGGCGTGTTGACGAATCTATCGGCGATAGCGCTAATCTTGCCTATAGAATTGTGAGACGCAGGTCACCGACCGCTGGATCAGGGAGAGAGTCAACGTGATGGATGTGAATGTGGATGCCGAGGGGTTGCAACCCGCCGCTAGCGGCGGGTTGGTAGATATCCATACTCATGCGATCGCGCCGTCGCTGCCGGATCTGGAGACGCTCTTCCCGTGGGGACATTGGCCATCGGTGCAGATGCACACGTCAACGACGGCCCAGATCCAGGTCGGTGGTCGCCCATACCGTGAGATCGACGATCGGTGTTGGTCTGCGGAACGTCGGATTGCCGATATGGACGCCGACGGCGTTGCGGTGCAGCTGGTCTCACCGACACCGATCACGTTCTGTCACGACGCGCCGGTGCAGGGCGCCATCGCGCTGGCGCAGGCACAGAACGACTTTCTCGCTGATCTGACGGGACGGTTCCCAGACCGTCTCGCGGCCCTGGGTGCGGTGCCCATGCAGGATCCAAGGGCGGCGGTAGCCGAGATGGAACGTGCGATGAGCCAGTTGGGCTTTCGCGGTGTCGAGATCGGCACCCGCGTGGGCGACCGCGAATTGTCCCACCCAGACTTCGATGAGTTCTTCAGCGCAGCAGCTGAACTCGATGCTTTCGTACTCATTCATCCGGCAGACAACATGCTCGACGCCAGGCTGACGTCGCTGGTGATGAGTTTCGGGGTGGGCATGCCCTCTGAGACAGGGATGGCCGCGGCCGAACTTCTGAGCAGTGGAGCATTCGAACGTCGCCCTGCGGTGCATCTATGCCTGGCCCATGGTGGCGGGACGCTGCCCTGGCTGTTGCCGCGCTTAGATCGGGGCGCAATGCTGAAAGACCCGACGCTGCCCGCTGAACGGCTGCCCTCAGCCCTGGCCCGGAGGCTGTGCAGCGATTCGCTGACCTATGACGCCGAGAGCTTAGCCCTGGCGGTCCATCGATTTACCGCCGATCACGTGTTGTTCGGTAGCGACTATCCGTTCCCGGCCAAGGAAACCCCAGCCGGGGCGGTTCTGGCCGGGCCCACCGAACGCCTTGACACCGATATGTGCGCGGCTATCGGATGGCGCAACGCCTACGCATTGACCGGTCACCGATTTGCAGCGGATGGCTTAGGCCAACCCCGCTAGCCGACATTCGACGAGACAACGAAGGAGACACCATCATGGCGCAGTTTCTGGGTCTGGGACTGACCCACTATCCGTTGCTAACCGTGCCCGATCCTCACATGGCTGATCTACTGCGCTGGACGCTGACCGATCCTGGCATTCCCGAGGCTGAGAAGGACTCGTCGCATTGGCCAGAACTGATGCAACGTGAATGGGGCGACGATGGCGGGACGGCCGCAGCTGGCGGGCATCGCCATGAACTGCTCAAGGGGATGCGGCGCTGCCGCGAAGCACTGGATGCGTTCCAGCCCGATGTGGTCGTGGTGTGGGGCGATGACCAGTACGAGAATTTCCGTGAGGAAGTGGTACCGCCGTTCTGTGTGCTTGCCTATGGGCAAAGCGAAGTCGAGGCGTTCGCAGTCATGAACGAACGGGGAGTGCCGAATGTGTGGGGATTGCCCGACGACACCACGTTCACGCTGCGTGGAGACCAAGCGGGTGCACGCCAGTTGGCAAACGATCTGATCGAGGACGGCTTCGATATCGCCTACTCCTATCAGAAGCGTGAGGGAACGCATTTCCCGCACGCGATCGCCAACACCCAGCTGTTCTTGGACTACGCCCATGCAGGCCGACAGTTTCCGTATCCGATTTTGCCGATCACAGTGAACTGCTACGGCCAGCACGCCATCGTGCGCCGCGGCGGGTTGGCCCGATTCGCCGAGATTCATGACGAACGACTGGACCCAGTAGGCCCATCACCGTCACGCTGCTACGCCCTCGGTGCCGCGGTGGCCCGGGCCTTGAATCACACCAACAAGAGGGTCGCCCTCGTTGCCTCCTCAAGCTGGTCACACGCCTTTCTCAATGACAAGGCGTGGCACCTGCGCCCGGACACTGACGCTGATCGCCGGCTCTACGATGCCTTCGTGCGCCGCGACTGGGCGACTTGGAATGGGACCGCCTCCCGAGACCTGGTGGATGCGGGGCAGCACGAGATGCTCAACTGGTTCTGCCTGGCTGGCGCCATGGAGGAATTGGGACTTGGACTGAGCTGGTCTTCTTTCGTGACCACCGATGTCTTCAACTCGAACAAGTGTTTCGCGGTGTTCAATGCTGCGGCACCAGCTTAAACACCATGGGTACGGCAGCCGCGAACGGGACTGTCCCGGGTCTTGAGTCTTTGCTGGCAGCGGGGGAGACTAGAGGTTCGGAGCCATCTGAAGATGAGGCCATCCATAGTCGGTCGGACTGGCTCCGCGAAGGAGTACGGCGATGACAGGTGTCAGCCCCGCAATCGCGCAGCATGCTGTGCACACCGATGACCTTGATTGTGTCCGAGAAGCCGTGACGAACGCCATCACCACCCACCGGCTCGACCGGCTCGGCCAGGAGGACGTGAACGCCCGATTCAGCGCGGTGCAGATCAACAACCTCGGCGTGATGCGACTGAAATACGGCACCGCAATCAGGATCGAGGCCGATGCTCCTAAGTTGCCGTTTCACCTGATCCAAGTGCCGGTGCGCGGCAGCGCGGTTATCGTCTCGGGCCGCGAGGAGATGACCTCAACCTCCGACATCGCTTCTGTGCTCGATCCCCGGCGGCACTGCTCGATGCAGTGGGCGCCGGAGTGCACGCAGGTCATCGTGCGCGTTGACGACGCGCACCTGCAGCGACATCTCCAATCACTTATCGGGCGGCCAGCATCTGAGCCACTTCGATTCGAACTCGCGATGGATCTGCGATCGAGTCGCGGCCGGAGCTGGCGTGCCGCACTCGACCTGCTGTTAACTGAAATGCAGCGCCCAGGAGGGCTTTTGGAGCACCCGCTGCTGGAGTCGCAACTCGAGTCCGTCTTGTTGACCGGACTGCTCCTCGCACATCGACACAACTACAGCGCGGCGCTGCGAGCTCAACAGCACCCAGCAGCTCCGCGCCCGATCAAGAGCACTCTGGAACGCATCGAGAAGCACCCGGAATTTCCCCTGACCATCGAAAAACTCGCCAATGACGCGGGTGTCAGCGTGCGGGCTCTGCAGCAGGGGTTTCACGACCTGGTGGGCTGTTCGCCGATGGCCTACCTACGGGAGGTTCGTCTCAACCGGGCCCGCGACGCCCTCGCCAGCGCCGATCCTCGATCGGGAGCCAGCGTCACCGACATCGCGCTGGACTGGGGCTTCATGCACTTGGGACGTTTCTCGGTGGAGTACCGCAGACGTTTCGGCGAGTCTCCTTCCCAGACCTTAAGGCGCTGACCAGCCCCCTCTTGTCGCCTAGTTGGATCACACCGGTCCACGGCATTCACTGTTATAGCGAGCCCCAAAGGTGCTGGCCTCGCGCGCTTTCGGGTCTGCGACAGCATCTGGACAACCGCAGCGCTGGGCGGATAGTGCCACTCGCAAACACGTCATAGCGTCGTACGTGGCAAGGCGACCTGTGGGAAGCCGCCCGGATCTTCTTCCGGTGGCTCTGAGACACCGGCCGACCGGGAATCAACCCAACCCGACGAGAAACTTGGAGAAATTCGTGACAGCACGACAGCTGACAGCGGATGACATCGACGCCTTAGTGCTGCCCGACCGAATTCATGGCAAGGCGCTGACCGACCCCGCGATCTTTGACGCGGAGATGGAGATCATCTTCGAGCGCGGTTGGGCCTATATCGGACACGAAAGCGAGGTTCCCAATCCTGGGGACTTCCGCACCAGCTTCATCGGTCGCCAACCCATCATCTTCTCCCGCGATGCTGCTGGCGAGATCCATGTGGTGATGAACCGCTGCACCCATCGAGCCGCGATCCTATGCACGGAAGAGTCGGGCAACACCCGAACGTTCCGCTGCCCATACCATCTGTGGACCTTCCGAAACTCCGGCAAGCTAATCGGCGTTCCCTACCCGGACGGCTATGGCCCGGACTTTCGCAAATCTGACTTTGATCTGCCCAAGCCGCCCAGGGTGGGTTTCTACCGCGGCTTCATCTTCGCCAGCTTGGCCGAAGATGGCCCAGGCATCGACGAGCATCTGGGCCCGCTGGTCAAAGAGCAGATCGATTTGTTCCTGGACCTCTCGCCCCTTGGCGAAATTGAGTGCCGTGCCGGAGTAAACCGGTTCTATTTCAGAGGCAATTGGAAGTTGCAGCTCGACAACACCGCCGACTTCTACCACGTCAACCTGCTGCATCGATCTCTGCTCGATGTGCTCGCCGAGCAGCAGGGCATCGACATCAGTGAGGTCAGCAGCGAGACATCGGAAGCCCGCAACGTCTACCTCGGTAGTGGGCATTCGATGATGGATATCAGGCCCTACAACCGGCTGCACCATGATTCGGTCCGCGACCACGTGCTGCGCGGTGGTGGACCGCAAGGTGACTACATCCAGTCGCTCAAGGATAACCACGGCGAGGAACGGGCAGACGAGCTCATGATGGCTGGGGGTAGCCACATGGGGGTATGGCCCAACCTAGGCGTCCTCTCGGGCATGGTTCGGAGGCTGCGCCCGATCAGCGTCGATCTGACCGAAGTCATCCTCACTCCGGCGCTACTCAAAGGCGTGCCCGATGCGGTCAACACCGCCCGGCTGCGTGGACATGAGGGGTTCTTCCCGCCGGCAGGCATGGGCGGCAGCGACGACCAGGACGTCTTCGAGCGCATCCAGATGGGCCTGGCCGCCAATGTCAACCCGTGGCTATACCTGGGACGCGGTATGCATCGAGAAACGCACCATGAAGACGGTTCCGTCACAGCGCAAGTCACCGACGAAGCGAACGCGCGCGGCCTGTATCACTACTGGCGCGACGTGCTGTCGAAGAATGTCCACGACACGATCGGAGTCTGAGAAATGACGATGATGCTCGGGATCGAGCAGGTGCGCCAGTTCCTCTATCGCGAAGCGCGACTGCTCGACCAAAGCCGCTACACCGAATGGATGGCGTTATGGGCTCCGGAAGCCGAATACTGGGTGCCCTGCAACGATGGTGACAACGATCCGCTTAAGCACATTGCGATCGCCTACCTCGATCGCAAGGGCTTGGAAGGTCGCATCATGCGGCTCAACAGCGGCCAGGCCTATGCCCAAGATCCTCCATCGCGGATGAGCCGGATCCTGGCCAATATCGAGATAGAAGACGACGCAAACCCAGACACGATCGCCGTCTATGCGAACTTCAACCTCACCGAGCTGCGCCGCCATGAGCAGCACACCTTCGCCGGCCGGTACGAGTACATGTTGACCGCAAACGACGATTCCTGGCTGATCGCGCGCAAGAAGGCCACGTTGATCAACGCCGACGAACCTATCGCCAATCTCAGCTTCTTCTTGTAGCGCGGCAGGTCTTACAGTGAAAAGAGGTCAACAATGAGCGAATACGTCGATGTGGCGATTGAGGATGGCCGCGTGCTGCGGGCCTACGTTGCTACGCCGAGTAGAGGTTCGGGCCCCGGTATCGTTCTGCTGCACGAGGTCTGGGGTCTCACCGACGCAATCCGTCAGCACGCTGATCTGTTGGCAGAGGAGGGCTACGTCGTCGTAGTCCCGGATCTGTATTGGCGGGTAGCGCCGAGCGCCGAACCGGGCGATGACGCCGCAGCACCGCAACAACAGTCCGACCTATACCGATCGTTGGACATCGACCGCTCTGTCGGCGATGTGGTGCGCATCGTGCAGTACCTGCGGGCGCGACCTGAACATGTCGGAAAGGTCGCCGCCGTCGGCTACTGCATGGGTGGCCTATTGGCGGTGCTAACGGCCGCGCGTACCCGGATCGACTGCGGCGTGAGTTTCTACCCCCTCGACCTAGACCGCCATCTGCAGGAGTTGATGGAAATCTCAATTCCCTTCGGGCTGCATCTTGCCGGCGACGACGAACACAGTTCAGAGGCAGCGCAGGCCGCCGTGGCAGCGGCCGCCGACGGGCATGATTCCGTGTCCGTTGACATCTACGAGGGCGCGCGGCATCTGTTCGCCAACCCGCAACAGCCCGGCTACGATGTGCGGGCCACCGATCTCGGATTCGCTCGCATGATCGAACTCCTCAGGGCCACAATGGGACCCCACTATGACCTCAACGCGCTATGGGATGAACATCTGCGGCTGGAATTCGAAACCAAGGACGCCGGCGCGACGCTGACCACCATGGTCAGCGAGCCCTACGTGAATCACATCCCCACCATGACCGGCGGCACAGGGTTCGAACTGCTCGCCCGCTTCTACAAGTATCACTTCGTCGACCACAACCCCGAACAACGGGTCATTCCCATCTCGCGCACCGTCGGGCCGACCCGGGTTGTCGATGAATTCGTTGCCTGCCTGACTCACGATCGCGAAATACCTTGGCTTCTACCAGGTGTCGCGCCGACCGGGAAGTACGTGGAAATCCCGATCGTGTCTGTCGTCGGGTTCCGCGGCGACAAGCTGCACCATGAGCACATTTATTGGGATCAAGCTTCGCTGCTGGTCCAACTGGGGCTGCTCGGCACGGACCTGCCCGTAGCCGGAGTCGAAGTGGCCCGAAAGGCGCTCGACGAGACGCTGCCATCCAACGAGCTCATGGCCGCCGACTGGGCAAGCAGCGAAGGTCTGCCGATTCCGTCTCGTTCACCCTCGCCGCCGTCGGCAGACAGTGCATCATCGCGCTCAGCGAAACCTGCACGCCGCCACTGAGTATCTATCACTTGTCTCAGGCTGGAACGGGACCGCCACGGCCGCAGATGTGCATTCGTAGCACCTCGCACCGACAAGCCTGTGGACAACGCCCGCGTCGAGTGGATAGCGACTACCGACGCTCATCACTAACTTCAATCACAATCCAGAACCATTCGCTTGCAACCGTGTTGACCACTGGGACGAAAATCGGCCCGCCGCACGCGACCAGCACTACGGAGGCCCCGCAGCCATGAGCACCACCGAAATCGACACCAATCTCGTTGCCCTTGTCGCCGACCGCCTTGCCCAAGGCTTTCGGCTGCGCCAGATGGTGCCGCCGGTACGTGAACTGATCGGAGGCGAGGACATCGACCTCGCGTACGCCGTACAGCAAGAACTGACTCGGCGCAGGGAAGCGACCGGCGGCGTGGTCGTTGGCCGCAAGATCGGCCTGACGTCGCAAGCGGTGCAGCAGCAGCTCGGAGTTGACCAGCCTGACTTCGGAGTGCTGTTCGCCGATATGGATATCACTGGCGCAGAATCGATCCCACGCGGAAGGCTCTTGCAGCCCAAGGCTGAAGCGGAGATCGCCTTCATCCTGAAGGATGACCTCGCCGAGGGCGACCTCAATGCAGGCCAGGTTCGCGGCGCCATCGACTTCGCAGTGGCCGCACTCGAGATCGTCGATAGCCGCATCGCGGAATGGGATATCACCATCACTGACACCATCGCAGACAACGCATCAAGCGGGCTGTTTGTGTTGGGCCATAAGCAACTGTCCGTCGACGACTTCGAACCACGCGATGTTCCGATGCAGCTGTATGCGAACGATGTTCAGGTCTCGGAGGGCAGCGGAGCCGCTTGCCTGGGTGACCCACTCAACGCCTTAGCCTGGCTGGCGCGCACCGCCAGGCAGTACGGCCAGCCACTGCGTGCCGGGCAGATCATTCTGTCCGGAGCCCTCGGGCCGATGGTGGCGACACCACCAGGTACACACGTCCGCGCTGATATCGGCGTACTGGGATCGGTGTCAGCAAATTTCCCCGCAAAGGAGCACTGTGGCTAAGACACAAGTCGCGATTATCGGCTCGGGCAATATTGGCACCGACCTAATGATGAAAGTGATGCGCCTATCCGACACCCTGCAGGTCGGGGCGATGGTCGGCATCGATGCCGACTCGGACGGATTGGCTCGAGCTGTCCGGCTCAAAGTTCCGTCCACCCACCACGGTGTCAACGGACTGATCGCGTTGCCGAATTTCGGCGACATCGACATCATCTTCGATGCCACCTCGGCCAAGGCGCACATCGCCAATGCCGAAAAACTAAGACCCCACCGTAAGACACTCATTGACCTAACCCCTGCGGCGATCGGACCCTTCGTGGTGCCGCCGGTCAATCTCGAAGAGCACCTCAACGCCGGCACCGACAACTTCAACATGGTCACCTGCGGCGGACAAGCAACCATCCCGATAGTCGCCGCCATCGCCGCGGTCACGCCGGTCCACTACGCCGAAATCGTCGCCAGCATTGCGTCCCGCTCAGCGGGCCCGGGAACCCGGGCCAACATCGATGAATTCACCGAAACAACTTCCCGCGCAATTGAATTGGTCGGCGGGGCAGCGCACGGTAAAGCGATCATCATCCTCAATCCTGCTGAACCACCAATGATCATGCGCGATACCGTGTTCTGTTTGACTGGCGACGTCGACCACGACTCGGTGAGAGCTTCGATCGCCAGCATGGCCATGCGAGTAGCACAGTATGTGCCCGGCTACCGTCTCAAGCAGGAAGTTCAGTTCACCCCAGTTGACCCTGTCGAGCCGATCCACACGTTGACGGCCCGCGCTGCGGATGAGGTAACCACTCGAGTTTCGGTGTTCCTTGAAGTCGAAGGCGCTGCACACTATTTGCCTGCCTACGCCGGCAACCTCGACATCATGACGTCTGCCGCGTTGCGCGTCGCCGATGCTATCGGCTCTCGAAACAAGTTGTTGCACAACAGTACAACATCATCAGCGGGGGTGATCCGATGAGCACCACCGTCTATGTGCAAGACGTCACTCTGCGTGACGGCATGCATGCTGTCCGGCATCGCATAAACCCTGCTGACGTTGGCCGTATCGCCGCTGCGCTCGATGCCGCCGGCGTCGACGCCATCGAAGTCGCCCACGGCGACGGCCTGGCCGGAAGTTCGGTGAACTACGGTCCTGGCAGCCACACCGATTGGGAGTGGATCGAGGCGGCCGCCGCCAACATCGACCGTGCGGTGTTAACCACCTTGCTGTTACCTGGGATCGGCACCATCACCGAACTGCGGCGCGCCTACGACCTAGGAGTGCGGTCAGTGCGGATCGCAACTCACTGCACTGAGGCCGACATCTCCGCCCAGCACATCTCCACCGCCTGCGAACTGGGCATGGATGTCTCCGGGTTCCTGATGATGAGCCATATGGTGTCCGCCGCTGAGCTTGCGGCACAAGCGAAGCTGATGGAGACCTACGGCGCGAACTGCGTATACGTCACCGATTCCGGAGGCCGTATCACGATGCGCGGGATGCGTGACCGTGTCCGCGCCTACCGGGACTCCTTGAACCCCGCCACGCAAATCGGCGTGCACGCTCATGAGAATCTGTCGTTGTCAGTGGCCAACAGCATCGTAGCCGTCGAGGAAGGGGTGACAAGGGTCGACGCATCCCTGGCGGGGCAGGGCGCTGGAGCCGGGAACTGCCCAATCGAACCTTTTGTCGCTGTGGCCAATCTTCTTGGATGGGAACATAACTGCGATCTATACGCACTTCAGGACGCCGCTGACGATCTGGTCCGACCATTGCGCGACCGGCCGGTCCAGGTTGACCGCGAGACACTAACTCTCGGCTACGCGGGCGTCTACTCCTCGTTTCTGCGGCACGCCGAACGGGCCGCCGAGCGCTACGGAGTCGACGCCCGCGCGTTGTTGCTCGAAGTCGGTCGTCGGCGTCTGGTCGGTGGCCAAGAAGACATGATCGTCGATATTGCCTTGGATATGAGCGGTCAGGCCGGCACCTCCGCATGCTGACCTTCACCCAAAGTCCAGCACCCTCGGGTGCCGCGGCTCCGTCTCCTGCGGGCCGCGCTGAACCCAGTCACCGTAAAGGAGCACAATGACCCAGCGCGTCACCATCAGCCTCGGCGATCAGCAGTCCGCCGACGCCTACCTGGCTACGACGACCACGAAAAACACCGGTGCGGGTGTGGTGATCGTTCACGAGATCGAGGGACTCACTGATCATTTCGCGTCCCTATGCGATCGGCTCGCGGAGTGCGGTTACTCGGCGATCGCGCCAAATATGTTCGCTGGTGACCGTGGAATCGTCGAAGATGCGGCTGCAGGCAACTATCCCAGTGCACTAAGCCGTATCTTCGATCTGGGCCCTGACAAGCTCGTGAGCGGCCTCAACTCGGCGCGCGAGGCGCTGGTTTCGCTAGCAGGTGTGGATCCGCAACGGGTCGCCGTGGTCGGCTTCTGCTTCGGTGGATATCTCGCACTGTTGGCGGCTACAGACCCGTACGGCGGGTGGGCAGCCGCAGCGCCTTTCTACGGACCGCCAGCTGGGTACGGGACGCTGGGTGCGCCCCCCGAGCCGTCCCCGCTGACGCGGGCGGCCAATCTATCTTGCCCAGCGAAGCTGTTCTACGGAAGCCAAGACACCCTCATCCCGGCCGAAGACGCCGTGGCCTTCGTTACCAAGGCCCAAGCCGCCGGCGCGAAGGCCGATCTGGTTCTCGAGAACGCGGGCCATGCCTTCTTTAACGATGCCCGGGACACCTATCACGAGGACGCGGCGACACACGCGTGGCGGGAACTGCTTGCGTTCTTCGACGCGACTCTGCGAGAAACCCCGTGACCTCCATGGGGTGAACTCCCCGCATTGAGCTCACTCTTACGGCTTGCCGCACAGCACATCACCCATGGGATCTATGAACGGAGAAGCACAACATGACACATACGACCGATTCTTCAACGATCATCGAAAAGACGATCCAGCACGACGAATACAGCACGAAGTACCTACAATCCGGCGTGGGCCCGACGATCGTTCTGCTGCATGGCTCTGGGCCCGGCGTGTCGGGACGGGCGAACTGGGCGGCAACGATGACATCCAAACTGGCCCAACACTTCACCCTGATCGCACCGGACATTGTCGGTTACGGTGGCACCCAGCAGCAGCCATCGATCGACTTCACCCACGCCAACCGGGTGGAGCACGTCGCTTCATTCCTTGACGCACTAGATCTTGCGCCGGCAAGACTGGTTGGCAACTCGATGGGCGGTGGAATCGCTCTAGGCATCGCGGCCCATTACCCCGAACTCGTCGAGCAGATGGTGTTGATGGGTTCGGCGGGAGTGACATTCCCCGTAAGCCGCGAGGTCGACCAGCTCTACGGCTACACCCCGAGCGAGGAGAATATGCGGGGAATATTCGAACTTATGGCCTACGACAAATCACACGTCACCCCAGAACTAGTGAAGGCACGCTACGAGGCCACGTTGGCACCCGGCGTAGCCGAACAATGGTCGAACCTGTTTCCCGCCCCGCGGCAACGCCACATCGACGACGCATCACTGCCGTTCACGACGCTGGAGAAGATCGCTACGCCGACGCTGCTGATCCACGGCGTGGCCGACCGCGTCGTCCCGGTGACAGCAACATCGCTAAAACTGGTCGAGGTGCTACCCAATGCCGATCTCGTTGTCCTCGGCCGATGCGGGCACTGGGCCCAGGTCGAGCGCGCCGAGGCTTTTCGCAGTGAAGTCGCCCGCTTCTTCTCCGCGCAAGGCTAATCGCCGATGATGGATACGGATCTGACCCTCGGGTCGTATGTCACACGCGCCGAACAGTTGTACGCGACAACGAAGATCATCGAACGAACCCGGCACGGGGATCGGCACACCTGCTACGGCGACGCGATCGCACGGGCCCGTCGGCTGTCTGCGGCCCTACACGGGCTGGGGATCCGTGCGGGTGACCGCGTGGGCACGCTGTGCTGGAACACCGTTGCACACTTTGAGTGCTACCTCGGAATCCCCGCAGCCGCCTTTGTCTTGCACACCTTGAACTTCCGCCTGCCAGTCGAAGATCTTCGCTACGTGATCGACCACGCCGATGACCAGGTTGTGATCGTTGACGCCGAACACCTCAGCCTGCTCGACAAAGCCCTGGACGGCATCTCCGTGGTGCGTCACATCGTGGTAGTCGGCCCGCTGCCAGATGCTCTCGGCGCCAACATCTCTCGACGAGAAGTTCATAGTTACGCCGAGCTGTTGGACACGGAGTCCACTGACTATCAATGGTCCGACGTCGCCGAACGCAGTGCGGCCGGGCTGTGTTACACGTCCGCGACCACTGGCCGGCCCAAAGGCATCATCTACACCCATCGGTCACAAGTGTTGCACGCCACCACGATGTGTACCGCCGACGCATTGGCCATCTCGGGGCGGGACGTCATTCTGCCGATGACACCGTTCTTCCACGCCAACGCATGGGGGTTGCCCTACTCGGCGACGATGACGGGCGCCACCTTAATCCTTCCAGGTGCGCGGCCAACATCAGCCGACATCGCCGACCTGATCGAGGCTCACGGAGTCACCGTAGCCTCGGGGGTGCCCACGGTTTGGACTGGCGTGTTGGAAGCCCAGCGCGAACGGGAACGCGATTTCTCCACCCTCGACCGCATCATGTGCGGGGGTTCGGCCATCCCCAGGGCATTGGCCGACGAATTCGAAAACCGCTATGGCACCTTGTTCATTCAGGCATACGGAATGACCGAGGCGTCGCCGTGCACTCACATCTGCAGGGCGCCGCGTGCGATGGCCGACCATCCACGCAATGAACAGCTGGACGTGCGTTCAACACAGGGAAGGCTGCTGCCAGGCCTGCAGATGCGTTTGGTAAACGACGACGGCAACGTAATTGCTTCCGGCGCAGGGATTGGCGAAATCCAGATGCGCGGCCCATGGATCGCTGATGAGTACTACCGCGCAGATGCGGCCACGAATTCCGTGTTCCGGGACGGCTGGTACTCCACCGGGGACCTAGCCACCGTGGATGAGCATGGCTTCGTTTCCCTCGTTGACCGCAAGAAGGATCTGATCAAGTCAGGCGGTGAATGGATCAGCTCAGTGGAGTTGGAGAACACGTTGATGGGGCATGACGCGGTCGCTGAAGCCGCCGTGGTCGCGGTGCCCCATGCCCGTTGGGTAGAACGGCCGTTCGCTTTCGTCGCGCTGCGCGCCGGCGCGAAAGCCAGCGGCGAGGAGCTTTGTGATCATCTGCGCGAACGCTTTCCGGCGTTCTGGCTCCCCGACGAGATACGCTTCGTAGACGCCATCCCGAAAACGGGCGCGGGCAAGTTCGCCAAACGGGTGATGCGTGATCTGCTACAGGCAGAGCGTTCCGCTATCGGGCGGCCTCAGCCCAGCGGAAGTGCCGTATGACAGCGGGGCCGCAGAAGCTACTCGTCACACAGATCAACCGCGAAGCCGCCGATGTGCTCTCCGTGGAACTGCGCCATCCGCAAGGCGAGGAGCTGCCCAGCTGGGGGCCCGGCGCTCACATCGACATGCATCTGCCATCCGGGCTCATCCGCCAGTATTCACTGTGCTCAGATCCGGCGGACTCGACTCTGTATCGAGTCGCCGTGCTTCGCGCCGCCGAGGGCCGCGGAGGATCCAGGGAAGTTCATGACTCCAATCTCACCGGCCGTCTGCTGGAAATCGGTGGTCCGCGAAACCATTTCAGTCTGAAAGATGCGCAAAGGTATTTGTTGATCGCTGGCGGAATCGGGGTGACACCTATTCTGGCTATGGCACGTGAACTAACGCGCCGACACAAGCCCTGGGCGCTAATCTACGGCGGCCGGTCCCGCACAAGCATGGCCTTCGTAGACGAATTGACGGCGCTCGGCGGTGAACTCGAACTGTTCCCGCAAGATGAACATGGAATACCAGATCTCGACCGGGTCATCGGAACCTGTGAGCCCGGGACGGCGGTGTACTGCTGCGGCCCCGAACCCATGCTGACTGCGGTGCAGGCGTTGTGCACCGAGCACCTCGCGTCAGACGCGTTGCACGTCGAACGGTTCGCCGCTGCGTCTACATCGGCCGAAACGCTCACTGACAGAGACAACGAGTTCGAAGTCGAACTTGCCCGTTCCGGACAGGTCCTCACGGTCCCCGCGGACCGCACCATCCTCGATGTAGTCCTCGGTGTGCTCCCTGGCACGGCATACTCCTGCCGAGAGGGCGTCTGCGGAACCTGCGAGGTGGCTGTTCTACACGGGACGCCGGATCATCGCGACGATGTGCTCGACGACGAAGAGCGCGCCCGCGGAGACACCATCATGATCTGTATCAGCCGAGCCAACTGTCTTCGCCTGACCTTAGATCTGTAGCTACGACACCTTGCAGGGTGGTCGTCAGACTCGGGCCAGGCGCACCCGACACCGCTGGGGGCAAGAAGAATGGGCTCGATAGGAACCGCCACTACAGCAGAAGTGTCACCGATGTACGGGGAAAAAATCCCCTCGGGCGTCAACTGGATAGAACTACATCGAGTTGGATGGAGGCCATGATCGCAGGACCGATGGCGTATGACGCCGTAATGGAGCAGCGTTGTCTTAGCTACATGGCACTGCAAGCTGGCATCTGACATTTGTGTCGATTTCACCGTAGTCATGCACTCAAGCCAACGGTCCGCTGGCCGCCATCAGATCTCTTCCGTGCAAGGAGCTTTCGATCATGAATCTCACGCGACGCTCGGTGTTCAGGTTGGTATCCGCCGGATTCCTTGTCCCCGCGGCTTTGTCGGCATGCGGTACCAAGAATGCAAACCAGTCATTCGAAGGCTGGCGCCGTGGCTTTGAAGCCGGCGTTCCGGTCCGTATGAAGGGGGCAGGGGTAGCTGGGGTAGAAGTCGCGATCGTGTCCAAAGGCACTGGAGCGCACTACACGGCGGCGTTTGGTTTCGCTGACGTGAATCGGGGGCGACGATTGACCGTCGACACCCCCGTGCATCTCGCTTCGGTGAGCAAACTATTCACGGCCGCCGCTCTGGTTCACCTGTTCGAGGAGCGCGGCCGAGATTTAGACAGTGATATCAATGACTTTATCGACTTCTCGGTAAAGAACGCCCACTATCCACGGGACCCGATCACACCTCGACAGCTACTCACTCACACGTCCAGCATCTCCGACGGCGGGTACGAAGAACGGTACGAGACATCTGGAGCTGGAGATCCCACGCAAAGTCTGTCGCGCTTCTTGCGGGACTATCTCTCAGAAGGTGGCTCCACCTATTCGCCGTCCGGTACTTTCCTTCGCACGAAACCAGGCGGCCTGTGGTCCTATAGCAATGTCGCCGTGGCCTTGGCGGGGTACGTGGTCGAGCAGGTCAGCCAACAGCCTTTCGCTTCGTATGTCTACGACCATGTGCTGGGCCCGCTCGGAATTCACAATGCACGTTGGTACCTCAAAGATTTCGCGCCGGATGTGCTTGCGAAGCCCTACGCATACGAGAAGGGCGAGTTCGTCGAGCTGCCGCAGCAAGGATATCTGGACGTCCCTGCTGGAATGCTCCGTTGCTCGGTGGCCGACCTTGCTACGTCGCTTCGCGCCATGCTCGGCGGCGAGCCAGCGATCTTGTCGCCGAACGCGGTGGCTGCGATGCTGCGCCGACAGGTCGAGCCCTCGATCGTGCACTATCAGGGCCTAGGCTGGACTGAAGAGACGATCGCCGGAACGGCTCTCGTCGGGCATTCAGGCGTCGATGTCGGCGCCACAAACATGGTGGTGCTGACCGAAGATCAGCGCCACGCTGTCGCTGTGCTGATGAACAGCGACGCAACGTCCGACGCCGATGCCCTCAGAAGTTCGATTACCGCCGATCTAATCAGTGGCGCAAAGCGCGCTGGGTGACGCATTGGCCGTTGCTTCTTCAGATCTGCGGTCAACAATTCGTTCCCGACCGGTAGCGGTGACGTCGGGCAGGTCTCAGCGAAGCGAGACCTGCCGTGTCATCGAGGTGCGCAACAAGATCGGTAGGCCATGCACAATCGTCTTTCCGTCCTACATCGACCGCCCAAGCGGGCTAGCCCGTTCGGCGTCAGACCATCCGGGGGAGTGATGCCTAGATCGTCCTTCAGTCACCTCCAGAACATACGAAATAGCTAGTGGACCATCGTCGGAGTCGTAGGAACGGTGAGGCTACTTTGGACGGTCGCCGCCGCCGAGACCCTTACTCCGGGGAGCGCGGAGCCTGATTACACGGTTTCTGTGCCCGACCCACCACAGTTCATCGCTGGCCTTACCGCCGCCGCGTCCCCGGGAGGCCTGACAGACCACCTCGATCGAGCCGAGACCGCATCGCGCGCTTTAGCAACAGCAAACGTTCCGTCGCGTGCGGTTGTCCGCACTATCGACTGCTGCGCGCTGCCCGCGGCGAGATTTCGGCCCGTAGCTACATTCTCGACGTCAGTTCAGAGACTGTCTGATCCGCGGCTTGCATGTAGCGCACGCCCTCGAACTTCGGGCGGACGTTAGCCGCTCCTGCCCAGATCTCAAGGACCAGAGAGGCAGGCCTACCCATGGATGTAATGCGTGATGACCGGGCGCTGCGCTCACCTTCGTGCGTTGCCGGCGTTGCAGTTCAGTCATCGAGTCGATGACGATGCGCGATCGCTGCGAGGGGACATGCTTACTGACCTCGATGACCGAATGTCGGGTGCATCTCGATGAATACGTTTCGCGACACCGGTTTCCGCAGCGGGCCTCCAGCGCACAGCTCTAGCGGCGGATGTGGCGTACGCCACGTCGGATGGACAACGGCCGCGTTGAGCGGATAGCAGACACGTTCGCCCGTTACTAACTTCAGTTTGCATTCAGATGTATTGCCGATGGCTAATGGAGGTTTGGTGACCGATCTGCGCAAGCACACCGTCGTCGTGACGGGCGGCTCCACTCTCATAGGGCGTGGAGTTGTGCGCACGCTGCATCAAGCGGGCGCCGCCGTGGCGATCTTCGATATCGATGCGAAGGGTCCGCGCTCGTTAATCGACGAGCTAGGGGAGCGGGTCATGTTCGAGTTGACCGACGTGACTGACGACGCTCAAGTCGACGCGGCGTTGACGCGCACCGTGCAACGGTTCGGCCGAGTCGATGGGCTGGTGAATCTCGCATGCATTTACGCAGACGATGGGGCGGAATCGACTCGGGGCCAATGGCACTCCGCCTTCGACGTCAATGTGGTCAGTGCGGTGTCAGTGGCGCGTAAGCTCCGGCCCCACTTGGCAGCCTCACCCCACGGCGCCATCGTTAACGTCACCTCGATCTCGTCGAAAGTGGCCCAGACGGGGCGCTGGGTCTATCCCGCTAGTAAAGCCGCACTAGTTCAGGTCACCCGCTCTATGGCCATGGACTTCGCTGGCGACTGCATCCGCGTGAACTCCGTTAGCCCGGGATGGACCTGGTCTTCGGGTATGGAGCAGATGGTCGACGGGAACCGCTCCAAGATCGATTCCCTGGCCGCACCGTTTCATCTCAACCGACGTACCGGACATCCGCACGAGATCGGGGAGGTGATCGGCTTTCTGCTCTCGCCGGCGGCTGCGGGTGTGACTGGTGCTGATTGGGCCGTCGATGGCGGCTACTCCGCGATGGGCCCTGAGCAGGCGGTGTCAGCCGCCGGAGCGCTCGCCGAATAGGCCAAACCCCGAAAACTGCAACACAATCCCAGAGCTTCCCTACCGCATCCTTGGAGTGCATCATATGTCGCGCACAGTAAGCGTCACCATCGTCGGGGCCGGTCAGTCCGGTCTGCAACTGGCCATCGGCCTCATTGGCCACGGCTACCAGGTTCGGGTCATCAGCGACCGTACCGGAACCGACATCGCCGGGGGCCAGGTCACCTCGAGCCAATGCATGTTCGCCACCGCGCTGAACAACGAACGCCTACTCGGGCTGGACTTGTGGGCCGATGAGGCACCCGACATCGACGGAGTGTCGTTTTCTATCCCAGCGCCCCCAGACAGTCTCGACGCGGGCGGCAAAGCCATCGACTGGTCGGCACTGTTGGACACACCAGCGCAATCGGTGGACCAACGCGTCAAGATGCCCCGCTTCATTGACGAATTTATCCGCCGCGGAGGGGAGTTCGTTGTCGAGGAAGCCGGTATCGCCGACCTCGAACGATACGCTCGCGAATCGGATCTGGTCATCGTCGCTGCCGGCAAAGGCGAGATCGCCAAGGCATTCATCCGCGACGATCAACGTTCCACCTTCGACAAGCCGCAGCGCGCGTTGGCTTTGAGCTACGTACACGGGATGGTGCCGCGGCCGGAGTTCAGCGCCGTGGTGTACAACGTGATTCCCGGCATCGGTGAATACTTCGTATTCCCCGCGCTCACACTGACCGGCCCGTGCGAAATCATGGTGTTCGAAGGTGTCCCCGGCGGTCCCATGGACCACTGGAATGAGGTGAAGTCACCTGAAGAACACCTCGAACACTCCAAGCAGATCCTGCGTTCATTCGTCCCCTGGGAGGCCGAACGATGTGAAAACATTTCTCTGACAGATGATTTAGGGATCGTGTCGGGAAGATTTCCGCCTACCGTACGTCATCCGGTGGCCACCCTGCCATCTGGGGCCCATGTGCTCGGCATGGCTGATGTCGTGGTCCTCAACGATCCGCTCACCGGGCAGGGCGCCAACAACGCAAGCAAGTGCGCGGCAAGCTACCTTTCCAGCATCCTCGGTCACGGTGATCGATCGTTCGATCACAAATTTATGCAAGAGACGTTCGAAAACTATTGGGAATACGCCTATTACGTCAGTACGTGGACCAACTTCATGCTGACCCCACCACCGCCGCACGCTATCGAGCTGCTGACCGCCGCCCAGCACGCGCCCGAGATCGCCACCCGATTCGGCCGCGGGTTCGACAATGCCCGCGACTTCTTCGACTGGTACATGGATCCCGACCAAGCCGGGGCCTACCTCGCACAACTGGTGACGAGCCCCTGATGGCCCGCATCACGGTTGTGGGGGCAGGTCAGTCCGGGTGTCAACTGGCGCTTGGCCTGCTCCAAACTGGCCACGAAGTCACACTGGTCAGCGACCGCTCACCCGATGAGATCCGCACGGGTCCAGTGCTATCGAGCCAATGCATGTTCGACTCAGCGCTGACCACCGAGCGAGAGCTAGGTCTCGATCACTGGCGCGGCGCGTGCCCTGACATCAACGCTGTCGCTATAACTGTGACTGGCGCCACCCCTAGCACATGGTCGGCTCCGCTGTCGGCGCCGGCGCAGGCTGTCGATCAGCGCGTGAAATGCGCTACATGGGCCGAAGAGGTGCAAGAACGGGGCGGCACACTTGTGGTGCGCAGTGCCGACGTCACTTATCTCGAAGAGTGCGCCCGCACTCACGACCTCGTGATCATCGCGACCGGTCGCGGCGACATCGGACGCCTGTTTCCCCCCGACCACGAGCGATCGCCTTTCGATCGTCCGCAGCGAGTGCTGGCTCTGACCTACATCACCGGGATGCGACCCCGATCCGACGACGCCACGGTCGCTTTCACCTTGGTACCCGGCGTCGGAGAGCTCATCACGCTGCCTGCACTGACCGCCAGCGGTCCTTGCGACATCCTGGTCTTCGAAGGCGTTCCCGGCGGCCCGATGGACTGCTGGGACGACATCACCGACGCCGACGGGCACCTCGAACGCTCGTTGGAGTTGCTCGCGAAATTCGCACCCGCCGAATTCGATCGTTGCCACGACATCGCACTCACCGACGACGGAGGAGTACTGCGGAGCAGATTCACCCCGCGCGTACGCGGACCGGTCGCCACCCTCCCGTCAGGTCGCGCGGTGCTGGGGATCGGAGATGCGGTCGTCCTCAACGATCCCGTGACTGCCCAGGGCGCCAACCTGGCCGCGCAGGCCGCCACCTATTACCTCGACGCTATAAACCGCCACAATGGTCGCGGCTTCGACGAAACCTGGATGCGCGCCACGTTCGAGAAGTTCTGGCGTGGTTGGGCGCAATGGGCTGTCGAATGGACAAACTCGATGCTGGAACCTCTGGCCGGCCACCAAACTGCGCTTCTGGGCGAGGCCAGCGTCAATCCCGCACTGGCAGCCGCGATCGCTGACGGCTTCGACGATCCGCGCCAGTTCTTTCAGTGGTGGTTCGACGCCGAGGCCGCCACCCGCATCCAATTCGAGAAACGTGTCGCACACGCGGGCCGGTTCCAGGCCCAGGATCTGCGGTGCGCACTCGGTCAGTATGCCACCGGGGTCGCAGTCATCACGGCCCGCGGCGCTGACGGACGCCGAGTCGGGATGACGGTGAACTCCTTCACATCGGTATCGATGGATCCCCCGCTGGTGCTGTGGTGTCTGGGCAAGAATGCGCCCAGCTTGCCCGCGTTCGTCGAGGCCACCCACTTCGCTGTCAACCTCCTGGCCGCAGACCAGGACAACCTGTGCCGGCAGTTCTCCACCCCCGCCGCGAACAAGTTCGCCCAGCTGGAATTGGTGGAAGGAAAGGGCGGCACGCCAGTGCTACCAGATGTCCTGGCACGCTTCGAATGTCGCACCGCGCAATGTCTAGAGGCCGGCGACCATCTCGTAGTTCTCGGCGAGATCGAGAGTTTTGAAGTTCTTGGAGGACCCCCATTGGTCTTTCATGCCGGTTCCCTGCACGGGGGTTGCCTCGATGCCTACACACATTCGTAAATCTTCATCCCTTCGTCCGGAGCAGGGGAGTGCGTTCCCCTGTCGCGTTCGCTGATGCCCTGAACCAGTGCATTTCACACAACGGCACTCGAGTGAATACCTGCTGGCGTCCTGCCTGCGGTGCATGACGAAAGAAAGGTTTCAGGACCATGAGGAACACAAGAGAGCGTGCATTGGCCGCTTCAGGTTACATGTCCTGCCCGCGCCACTGGGGAGGTAGGGGATCTAAATTCTTCACTGCCACAGTAATTCTCGTTCTTCTCACGATGTTCGGGCTCACAGCAGCCCCGGACACACGCGCCGATGACCGTGAATTTGAGGAGTTCTACACGCCACCGGAACCGCTCCCGTCGGGTCGGCCCGGGGACGTTATCCGCTCTGAGCCCTCACGCATGGTGTTGGAGCCGTCCGGTCAGTTGGGCGAATTCGTTGGAACCGGAATGCGGATCATGTACCGCAGCACCGATGCCCGAGGAAACCCCGTCGCTGTCACCGGCACCTACATCGAGCCTGATGTCCCTTGGGCCGGCAGCGGCCCGAGGCCGCTGTTGGCCTACGCGACCGGACCGTATGGGGTTGGGGAGCAATGCGCACCATCGCGGATGTTCAGTCAGGGTATCCATTTCTCCCAGGGTTTTGACCTGATGTTCAACTACGAGGAAGGCTTCATCGCAACCTTACTTGCGCGCGGGTTTGCGATCGTGGTCACTGACGGCGTGGGGATGGGCATCCATTCCCAGTCCTCGCCCCAGTTCCTGAACCGTGTCGCGGCAGGAACCGCGCTGATCGATGCCGCGCGGGCCGCAATGAAACTACCGGGTACATCGCTAAATCCGCATGGGCCCATAGCATTCTGGGGCTGGGCATCCGGTGGGCAGGCCTCCTTGTCGGCTGCCGAACTGACACCCACCTATGCGCCGGAACTCAATGTTGCCGGGACATACGCAGCAGCGCCGCCCACCGATATCGCCGCAGCCATTCCCGGGATCGACGGTAACTTCCTAGCAGTGATTGCCGGCTACCTTTTGCGGGGCACCATCGCGTCGTACCCAGAGACTCAAGAGCCCCTACGGGATTCGCTGACACCCCGGGGTCTGCAGATGCTCGACTGGAGCGGGCACACCTGCCTCATGCAGGGCGGGATCGACTACGCTTTCCGCCATCTGCAGTTCTGGTTCAAACCGGACCTAAATCAACTGATCGAAACCGACCCTTTCAAGGGCATCCTGGCCGCGCAACGGATCGGGAACATCAGACCCAGGGGACCGGTCTACATCACTCATAACCGGTGGGACCCCTTCTCGCCCTACGAATCTGCTCGCCAGACTGCAAAAGACTGGTGCGCGATGGGTGCGGACGTCACGTTCTGGACCAACGAAGAACCGCCGCTGTTCAATAAACTCGACATCAACAGCCTGCTGCCGCAATTCGTCGATGGCGAGAGAAGCATCGCCTGGATCACCGACCGATTCAACGGTGTCCCGGCTGCACCTAACTGTGCGGAGATTTCTCAAGACTCCTGATGCGGATGCTGAGCAGAGGGCAACTGAATGCGATGCGGCCGGATCGCGCGCCATTGACGGCGATGAATACGCGATGCCCTGGGTATGCGGACCGATCTGTTTGCACAGACCGAATGTCATGATATCGCCGCCCCTTTCCCGTCCAATAAATCTGGCCGAGTGCGGACGCTGTTTCAGACGACAACTTGCAAGCGTCTGAATGTTGCGCTGCAGGTGGCCTTTCAGCAGGGACTAGATTGTGCGCAAGACTGGCGGGTTTTGCAGCCGGGAATGCGGCGTGAGAACTGTGGCCTACCAACCAAACTCGGACTCAATCGGTGGCCACTGAAGGCTTCTGCTGCGCCCTCAGAATCACGTTATGGGCAAGTTCGTGTCCAGCACCGCTAGTCGGCGATTCTCGTGGGACCAGAGTATCGATGGAGATGTGCCAGTTTCCACGTAGAAGGGCGGCAATCATGTCGGCGGGCAGTACATATTCAGCCGGATCGATCCCGCGGGCCTTGGCTTCGTCTCCGTCAAATCCAGCGTGATAGACCATCAGCAACAACCCGCCTGGCGCCACCGCTTCGAGCAGTGCACGTTCACAGTCGCGCTGTGCAGAGCTGCGCAATGCGGGGTAATGCACAGAAACCAGATCGAAAGAAGCTGGCGGAAACGCTGCGTCGAGAAGGCCGGCGCAGACCCACTGCACCTGCACTCCCGCATGTATGGATCGCGCCGCGGCTCGATCCAATGCAACCTGGGAAACATCCAGTCCCGTAACTGCCCAGCCTTGTAGTGCCAGCCATACGGCATCGGCGCCTTCACCGCAGCCCACGTCTAGCGCTTTGCCGCCGGGCGGGACCTCACGCACCTCTTCCATCAATGAGAAGTTGGGCTCCCCGCTGAAGAATTCAGCTTTGCTGGCGTATAGCCCATCCCACTCCGCTCCAGACTTCGGCATCGTCGCTGGAGTAGCCCCGCGGTCGGCTGGCTGACCCGTTGTTGCTGTCATATGGTTCCGCTCCTTCATCTCCACCTCGACATGACAGTCGAAGTCTCGTCTTTGACAATCGCTTTCAAGATTCGGCGGACTCTTGCCCAAAGCGCCACGGGCACAAACCCTGCGTGCCGTCTGGATCTCCAGTGCTCAGACCAATCAGGGCCTTCGCGTGAGGACGGGAACCTGTTTCGCTATACCTCCAACCTGATCACCTGTCCACGTTGTTGGCAAATAATCTTGCCGAATCGGCAAGATGCGGCGTCATAAGGCCTGGCGTATCTACCGTGTTGGCTTCCATCCGCGCGACGATTCCTGCGCCGCTGTCGTCGCCGTTGACACCTCCACCCAGAACTGGTGGCACAAACATGCGCCACATGCTCAGCGGCTTGACGGGGAGCGGACTTCTAGCACGCAACCGCATAGCCGACAGCGCTCGCAATCGGCCTAGCTGGCCCGGACTGGCCCCCGCCAGCGACTCGACGGCATCGAGGCGTCTCTTGCCTCGCTCAGGGATGACTGCATGCTTCGGCTCGCAGATCGACGATCATGCGGTGGCCACTAATATGCGGAAACCACCACCGGATCCGTAGATGGCCATGATCATCCGGAAAATGGCCAACTAAATCCGGAAAGGACAAGGACAAGGACAGCAGGGGCAGATCATGCATCCGTTGCAATAATCAGACTTCTAACTGACATAATGTGTCTTATCGGCATTAGATACATGCTGGGGCGCCATCAGGAGCGTTCCGGCAGTACAGCCCTCGGGTTCACCCAAACCGATTTCACCCACCCGCCGCCAGGAATGATTGTCCGCGCGTCCGCGTTGCTGGGCGTGCGTCATACATCGACGCGACTACCCGAACAGCGCCGGCCAACCATGTGCCTAAAACTGCTCGCGCACAACCTGTTTCGACGATTAGGCCCACATTTGGCCGTCCAGCCCCACCGCCCAGAACCGTCACTGTGACGTTTCGTTCGGTTGAGGATCCCCAGGTGGGCTCACCTCGCCGCGTCAACCCATCGCACATGGGACGGCAACCAATCGCCAGCCAAGCCGAGAACGTCCGATACTCATCCGAATCGACCCGGGCCCGGGCAATGCCGACTTACGCGGAACGACATGACGACCGCCTTGTGACGAAGCACCGCCAATAAGGTGCGCCCCGACCCCCGTCGACCGAAGCCTAACCGGACACCCATAAGTGATTGAGCAGCACTACCCCACCGACGAGCCCTCCACGGGGGGGAGTCGCCGCCATTACGTCACTGTGACGATTAAGTCACGGATCCCCTTTCCTCACAATGACTTTGGCAGCGAAAGATCCGCGGGTGCGTGCATCTGCGTACCCGCGGCATGGTCGGCAGCCTGGACCACCTCATCCAGGCCGCCGCAATCCAGTTTCCAATCGACCCACACGGCAGCGGGATGCCATACAAAGGCGAGCTTTGGTGACTGCACAGCACTAGATACAAGCCGAGTCCGGCTGCCGAGATCTTCCTGAGATCGCACTCCACGTCGCCTCGGCACCCGCAATACTTGGCACGAACACCATCGAGTACCTGGTGCGCTGTCCATGCTCGAAGGTGGCCAGTCCAGCGGCGCACAGGGAAAGGACAGAGACCTATGGGGCTACGGTCGAATTCGAAGAGCCGCTTCGGGGTCGGAGTGTTCGACCAGATCGTCAATGCGCAGCCATGGCCGACTGCGCCGTTGCGTGCAAACTATCTTGGCGCGGTGGCCGCCGGCGCGGACTCGTTTTGGGTAGGCGATCATCTGAACTCTTTGTTCCCCCGTTCGATCGGCACGCGCCGCTACGTCGGTGCAGCACGTCTGGTCCCGAAGGTCGACGCGATCCTCGAACCCTGGACCGTGCTTGGCAATCTCGCGGCGCGCAATCGGATCGGGCGCCTGCGGCTCGGAGTCAGCGTCACCGACGCCGGTCGCCGAAACCCCGCGGTCACTGCTCAAGCGGTCGCGACACTGCATCTGCTCACCGGCGGACGGGCGATCCTGGGAATCGGAACGGGCGAGCGCGAAGGCAACGAACCCTACGGCGTGGACTGGTCCAAGCCGGTAACAAGGCTGGAAGAAGCCCTTGCCACCATCCGCGCCCTCTGGAACTCCGGCGGCGAGCTGATATCCCGCGATTCGCGGTACTTCCCGCTGCACGATGCCGTCTTTGACCTGCCTCCCCACAAAGGGAAATGGCCCGAAATCTGGGTGGCTTCACACGGCCCGCGCATGCTCAGAATCACCGGCCGCTACGCCGACGCCTGGGTACCAGCGCTGATCGCCCCCACCGATTACGCCGCCGGACTGGATGCAGTTCGAAGCGCCGCCTCCGACGCCGGCCGCGACCCCATGTCGATCAAAGGGGCCTGGCAAGGATTCGCAGTCGTCGGCCGCAACCGCGACGACGTCGACGAGGCGCTAAGCAGCGACGCCATCAAGTCCACTGCACTGCTAGCCCCAGCAGCGTGGTGGGAGCGCCATGGCGTTTCACATCCGCTCGGCCTTGCCGGTGGGGCTACAGACATCATGCCCCAACTGATCGATGAACAAACCGCACTGTCTTACACCCGCCAAGTCCCACAATCATTGCTAAAAGAGGGTTTACTGACCGGCACTCCCAACGACATCGTCGAACAGGCCGCCGCATGGCGAGACCAAGGCGTCCGCCACATCACACTGGGAAACATCAGCATGTTACAACCGAACTTACGCAAGGGACTCGCGTCCACTCTACCGTTCCTCCAGGCGATCCGTGGACTGAAGCGCCTCTAAGCTAAGCCAAGCAGGCACCGCATCCGCCGGCGGCCAAAGTTCGTGGCCACGCCTGGGACCACACGCCATCCACGCAGGCCCAGCCGCGACATTCCCACCGCCTGATTACTTCAAAACCGCTCTGATGAAACGCTTCTCGACTCAGTCTCGATCCAAGACCGACTACTTCGTTGACCCCAAATCGGCACAGTGACGTTTCAACCACCTGCGGCCAGACGTTGGAACAGTTCCCACGAAGCCCGTTCTACCCAGTTGCACAACAGCTTTCCGTCTTCACGCACTGACACCGTTACTCTGTGGTCCTGATTGTCCTGTCGCGGTCAGCACTGCGGTGGTCGATTGAGCTTTGGGTGACGGCCCAGCTGCCTAAGATTTGTATCGCTTGCGCCGATTGCGAATTCGGTTCGGCGGTGTAACCCACTAGGGACAGCCCCGTAGCCGCGGTAACACTCAAGACGTTGTAGGTAAGCGTGAGTTCACCGACTGCCGGGTGGTGGAACCTTTTGGCGCCGTGCCGATGCGCGATCACATTGTGAGCGGCCCAACGGGTGCGGAATTCGCTACTACGGGTTGCCAATTCGCCAATGATCTGCGTGATGGCGGATGAATGTGGCGAGCGTGCAGCCTCAGCCTGAAGCAGTCCGACCGCCTCGTCTGCCGTTGCTTTCCACTGAGGAAACAGATGGTCGGCTACCGGGTCGAAGAAGATGAAACGGGCTAGGTTCGGTATGCCGGTCGCGCGATCGAACACCGGTGCATACAACGCTCGACCTAGGGAGTTAGCTGCCAGGACATCAAGGCATCCAGTCATGACGACGGCGGGTGCGTCGTGCATGCTGTCCATCAGGGCCTGCATGCCGTCGGGAATGATGTGTTGATTGGTGCGCCTGGTTGCCGTGCCGCTGCGAGTGGCGACAGCGGCCCGCGCGAGATTGAAAAAGTGGGCGGTCTCATCGTCGGTGAGTCGTAACGCGCGGGCGACAGCGTTCAACACCTCATCGGAGACGCCTGCTAGTTTGCCGCGTTCGATTTTGGTGTAGTACTCGGTACTGACTCCAGAAAGCTGGGCAACTTCTTCACGCCGCAGTCCGGGCACGCGGCGGCGGTGACCAAAGGGCAAACCCGCGTCGTCGGGTCGCAACCGAGCGCGGCGGGTCATCAGAAACTCTCTGATGTCCTTGGCAATGTCCACACACCTCAGGTTAGAGCAGTGTCCTTACGTTATAGGGGTTCTGGCTATCCCCCCCATAACAGGAAACTCCCTAGCCCAGCCGACACAACTTAACGTTGTGGTCAACATCGAACAGCAACGGAAGGATTGATCTCATGCCCGACGACAATGCCCAGGCCGCATTCGACAACTTTGTGCAACTGTGGACGACCGGGACCACCGCGGGCCGACGCGCCCCTGTGCTGCGCCGCCCTGACGAGATCGGGCTGGACTACGAAGATGTGACGTTTCCATCAATGGATGGTGTCCCGTTGGAGGGCTGGTTCATTCCCGCCGATTCGGATCGGCTGATCATCCACAATCACTTCCTGCCCGGGAACAGGTACGGCTATCCGGGGCATTTGCCCGAATTCGGTGGCCTCGGTGGATTTGAAGTGAACTTCCTGCCCGAGTACAAAGCGCTGCACGATGCTGGCTACAACGTGCTGGCTTACGACATGCGCAACCACGGCATGAGCGGTCAGGGCAACGGCGGCATCGCCGGCATCGGGCTGACCGAGTACCGCGATGTCATCGGCTCACTGCGCTACTCCGCTACACGAGCAGACACCAAAACCATGAAGAAGGCGCTGCTGTCGGTATGCCTCGGCGCTGACTCAACGGCAGTCGCGTGGTCTAAGCATCCCGAGGAGTTCTCCGAGATTCAGGCCATGGTGATGCTGCAACCAGTCTCCGGCAAGTACATCGTCGAAGAATTCGTCAAGGCCATCGGCATGGAGGAAGGTAGCTACGTCAAGTTCGACAACGCCGTGCACGAGCGCACCGGCTTCCGCCTCGACGAGCAGTCACCGCTAGAGCACGTCAAAGCAGTCACGGTGCCTACGTTGGTCGCACAGGTGCATGACGACACGATGACGCGCCCACAAGACGTCCAGGACATCTACGACGCAATCCCGGTCGCCGAGAAGAGCTTGTATTGGATTGAGGGAACCGACCGACGATTCGACGGCTACAACTTCTTCGGCGTTCACCCCGACATCCCGATCCAGTGGTTCGACAAGCACGTTAGCTGACACTTGCGGTACGGGGGCACGCCCAAGGGCCCGCCCCCGTACCGCAAACCAGACCGACCCCACGACCACCACCACAGGGATGATCAGGAACATCGCTCCCCCGATCACCCGAAAGAGTTGTGGGGCAAGATAAAAGAGACCTTCTCCCCCACAGCCACTTGCTCGTTTTCACCTGATCTGTCACAGAGCTTTCTAGATTCATGGTGTGCGGGCGTCTTCGGCGCCGGTTGCTAGTGACGTTGATTTGGAGTTCGTCTCCAACGGTCAACGCCACCAGATTCCGCTGCATCGCTGTGACACAGTTCGATTCGAGCCGACATCACCCGCGCGCCTACAAAACCGAACTGGTCAGCTCCAGCGATTTAGTCGGCGAGGAACTCGGCAGCGACGGGGGCAAACTCCTTGTGGTACTGGAAGATCCCACCATGACCGGAGTTGCGGTAGATGAGCAGCTGACTGCCCTGGATGCGGTCATGCAGGTCCTCTGACAGGGCGGTGGGGACCATGCGGTCGTGATCTCCGTTGGCTATCAGCGTCGGCTGGGAGAACGTCGACAGGTCTGAGGGGACCGAGCGGCCGAACTTCTGGATCGCCTTCAACTGAGTGCGCAGCGCCTTGATGTTGATCTCCTGGTCCCGGTCGGTGGTGCGTTCCCGGAGCCGCTTGACGAATGCTTTCCCCGCGGCCTTTCCCGCGGCATCGCGATTGAAGAAGAGGAATTCCTTCGGGTCCGACCTCGTCAACGTCGCGCGGAGGATGTCCCAGTAGGTCACGCCGACGACCTTGTCGATGTCCTTGCCGCCACGTGGTCCGGTCCCGGTCAGGACGAGTTTGCGAACCAGGTCGGGATGTTTGACGATCAGGTCCTGGGCGATCATGCCGCCCATCGAGAAGGAGAAGACGTCGACGGTCTCGTATCCGAGCGCCGCGATGAATTCGTAGGCGTGATCGGCGGCTTCTTCGAGGGTGTTGGGCACATGTCCGGTGGAGGCGCCGACGCCGCGCTGGTCGAACGCGATGACGTGTCGATTCTGTGCGATGGGGTCGACAATGCGGGGGTCCCAGTTGTCGAGGGTCGCCGCGAGGTGGACGAAGAAGACAACGGGAATACCTCCCTTGGGGCCTAGTTCGCGGTATGCGTAGCTTGTATCGCCGACGGCGATGGTGCGTGTCGGGGCCTGCGCGTATGAGGTGATGACGGCCTCGTTGCTGTTGTTGCTCATGGAGAACTCCTTAGGATGTGGTGGCGCTTGCGAACAATGCGTCGGTGACGGCTGTCGGGGTTACCGATACGTCGCTTCAGGTGTCGAGCGGTGAGAGCGTGATGACGGCCTTCACGACCTTTTGGGGATCGCCGGTGCGTTTCGACGCGCGGCGAGAAGCCCGATTCCTCCGCCGGCGCCAGTCACCAGGACGGACGGTCGGTGATCTGCCGAAATCGTCATCGGCTCACCACAATCTTGCCGTTAGCTTTGCCCTGCTCGACGTAGGCCATAGCGTCGAGCGTCTCTGCGAACGGGAAGGTCCGGTCCAAGACGGGGCGCAGGGTGCCCGCGTCGTAGAGCGCCGCGAGTATCGCGAGCTGCGGACCGCTAGCCCGCATGAAAAAGAACGAGTAACGCACGCCCAGCTTGCGTGCTTGACGCCGGATCTTGCGGCTGAGAACGGCCATAACGGGCCTAAGGAGAGGCTGTCGGAGTTGGACTGCGAAGGCCGGGTCCGGTGGACCGACGACGCTGATCGCAAGACCACCTGGCCGCAGCACGGTCAATGACTTCTCAAGACTCGCCAGACCTAGGGAGTCCAGCACGACGTCGTATCCAGACAGGACGTGGGCGAAGTCCCGGGCCCTGAAGTCGATGACCTCGTCCGCGCCCAGGGCCCGACCCTTGTCGACGTCCTTGGCACTCGCAGTAGTCGCGACATACGCGCCGAGGTGCTTGGCGACTTGGATGGCTGTGGAGCCCAGTCCGCCAGCGCCGGCGTGGACCAGTACCTTCTGCCCGGGTTGAACATCGGCTAGCTCGACCAGGGCCTGCCAAGCGGCGAGCGCGACGAGGGGCACTGCGGCCGCTTCCTCGAACGACAGAGAGGCGGGTTTGAGGGCGATGTCGTCAGCGTGGACGGCGATCTGCTCGGCGAAGGCGCCGATGCGCAGGTCTCGCGGTCGGGCGTAGACCTCGTCACCAGCCTCGAAGCCGCGGACCTCGGCGCCGACCTTGGCGATCACGCCGGACAGATCATGGCCGAGGATGAAGGGCCGCTTGTACCTGAGGAGCTGCTTGAACTCCCCGTTGCGGACCATCTTGTCGAGCGGATTGATACTGGCCGCCCGGACGTCGATCAGAACGTCGTGAGGTCCGACGCTCGGCGTCGGGACATCAGCCACTCGGAGCCCTTCGGGGCCGTAGTGAGTGACGACGAAGGCCTTCATTCTGTTTCCTGTCGGGTTGTTGGGCGTTCGGGCTTTCGCGAAGCGCCGGCAAGGGTCATGGCGTTGCTGAAGGCCGCAGCAAGGATGCGGTCGGACAGCTCGGTATCGGTGACCGCGCGGGCGGCCTGGAGCGAGCCGACGAGCAAGGAGAACAGGCCGATCGCACGTTCGTTGGTCCGCTGCGAATCGCCGTCATCAAGGTGGCGGGCAATCGCCTTGATCATCGAGCTGACGCCCTCGGTGTAGGCCTCCCGGACCACGACGTCGCATCGCCCAATCTCATCCAGCAGTGCTGCGGAGGGGCAGCCGCCAGCCAGATCCTCACGGTGTGCCGCAGAGAGGTACTCCCGGAGGAACGCCTCCACCGACTCAAGCCCGGCGGGCAGCGAGTTCACGACGGCTACCTGGTCCTCAAGCTGTTGGGCGACGACCGTAGCGACCAAGTCCTCCTTCGAAGAGAAGTGGCCGTAGAAGGCGCCGTTGGTCAGACCGGCGTCAGCGACCAGCGTCGCGATGCCCGAGCCGTCGATTCCGTCACTCTTGAACCGTTGCCCGGCGGCCTCGATCATCCGACGCCTAGTCGCCTCCTTGTGTTCCGGGTGGTATCTCGCCATGACCTGAATCTCCTTTCGGGGCTTGCCAACACCATAGCATTATGATCATACTATTACAACCGTACTGCAATTTGCGAACGGGAGCACTCACGTTCCGCTTGCCGATCCGCGCGACCTGCCATCCGGCGCACACCCGCCCCACCCCGCAGCACTCCCCCGAAGGAATGAAGTCATGACCACTTGGAAGACCACACCCACCAAGACGATCGACGTTGGCGGCACTTCGTTCGCCTACCGCGAGCTGGGTAAACCCGGCGGCGCACCAGTGGTGTTCTTGCACCACCTGACCGCCGTCCTCGACGACTGGGACCCGCGCGTCCTAGACGGCATCGCCGCCCATCACCATGTGATCGCGTTCGACAACCGGGGGGTGGGGGCAACCGGTGGACGTGTGCCGGCCGACATCGAGCAGATGGGTGCCGATGCGATCGTGTTCATCCGTGCGCTGGGGTATGAGCGAGTTGACCTGATCGGCTTCTCACTCGGTGGTGGCGTGGCCCAGATGGTCGCCCTCCAGGCTCCCGGCCTTGTACGCCGTATGGTGCTCGCGGGCACTGGCCCGCGCGGCGGTGGCGGCATCTGGAGGATGCCGTTCATCGTCAGTGGCGCCTACGCCAAAGCGTTCTTAGCCCGAAAGGACCCGCGCCACTTCCTGTTCTTCCCTCGAACCCCGAAGGGCAAGAAAGCGGCCGACGCCTACTTTGAGCGGCTCGCGGAGCGCACGTCGGATCTGGACACGCCGATCTCCTTGCGGGCGGGCCTGGCGCAGGTGCGCGCAATCACCAGCGCGGGACTGCATTCCGCCGACGACCTGTCACAGATCAAGATCCCGGTCTTCGTCGCCAACGGTGACAACGACCTGATGGTCGCCAGCGAACACTCCAAGGACATGGCCGCGCGGCTGCCGGAATCGCGTCTTCGGATCTACCCCAACTCCGGCCACGGTGGCGTCTTCCAGCACCACCACGAGTTCGTAGCGGATGTTGTCGACTTCCTAGATTCCTCGCCTACAGCGTCCTGAGGTCGCGGCGATCAGTGGACTGGACCTTCCGCGGAACTTGCCGAGGCTCACGTCCCCTCATCACGTCGGTTGGTGTCTTTCTGCAACGCCGTTAGGCGCCGCCAGCGGCCGGTGCGGTGTACGGGGCACCTATCTACCCCGGCGTCACGGTTCTGGGTCGCGGCAGCCGAGCTTTTGTCACGCAGGGGCAGGCTTGGCGACTTGGCGATATGTGGGACGTGCCGGTGGGCGGCACGGCGAGATCGGGCGTTGGCCCGAATGAATGCAGGTACCGCGGTCTCTCGTGTTCGACCCTGCACTATCTGTTGGTATCGGTGCGTACTCAGCAGATGCGAGTTCCTGTCTGGGGTGAGACATAGTTCGGGGATCTACTGGTCGAAAAGGCTGCCGCATCACGGGACCAGTCGGGACGGCCAGCCCATCTGACCCAAGGCCGCGCCGGTTGCAACTCACGGCATTACTCCAATGTCGTGACAGCGCCGGTCAAGTTGCTTCAGATCAACTGAAAACTGATCACCAAAAAACGCCAATACTTTCAATATGATCTGAGGCACCGCAGGTCAAGTGCCAACAGCTGCTTCAAGTCAAATGAAGACGGACGCGTACTGGACTCATTGATGCTGCTGGGCAACCTCTGAATACTGTTCACATGCAGATACGATTGCCCTCAAGAGAATGATAGCGAATGAAATACCTATCGCGTACCGCAGGTACTCAGAGTCCGTCAGGAAAAATAGGCCAGCGGATATGGCCGATATTCCCGCTACTTGCAAAACGAGCCCTTTGCCCAGGTATGTAGGCAGCAGGCGTGTCGACCAGATAAAAAGGATCACGCCCAGCGCAAGCAGAAATAATGACGCGTACATATTCATCGGGGATCGTTCCGCTTCTTCTTCTGACTATGCATATCTTCCAACGTGGATGGTGGTGGTGCGGCGGGGCCGACAAACCAGGTGAGCCATGCCGCCCCTTTAAGGAACCGCTGCCACCAGGGAGTGTGTGGATCCTCTGTGTTTGGTGCGTAGGGCACTAATTGAGGTGCTGTCGCTTTCCGTATCTGCTCGGCAGTAAACGGCCGGCGATTCTCGTTAGCTGGTTTTCCGGTTTCGTTCATATCCGCGTCCTTCCAGGCCCCGTGACTAACTGAACAAGCCCTTGATGCCGTTGACTACTGATTTCCCGGCATTTACAACGGATTTGCCCGCTTCTTTAGCAGCTTCACCGGTCGCACGAAGTCCGCTATCGATTGCCTGCTGTGTCCCTTCTGGCAGTTTGCCGTAGGCCCACTTTACGCCCTGGTACGCGGCCACCCCCACAGCAGCGCCCACGACCACTACGGCCACAGCCGGCGCAGCAGGTGCCAATGCCGCCATGGCGGCTCCAGCCAGCAGCCCGGCGCCAACACTGGCAGCGTTGGCGGCAATCGCTTTGCCCGGCGCCATACCGTCCTTGATGTCGTAGTACGCAGCCAACGGAGCCAGCGCAGGACCAGCGCCCTTGCCGAGGACCTTAGTGACTGTGCCGAGATTCCCAACCTTGGAAATCAGACCCGGGATCTTCGGCGTTTCGCTACGAATCGTGCTCATAGCCGCACCAATTGCAGGATCCGCGGTCGTTACACGACTTCCTGCCCGTATCGATTCATTAATGACATTCGACGAAGCTTTCACTAGACGTTGCGATTCGGACAGGGCCGCCTGACTGACATTGAGATTCCGTTTGATCAGCGCATTAACCCCCGCTGAGGCACCTTGAATCGCATACTTCGGGGCGCGCTCGATTTGCTTGTCAACTAACTCTCTCCCCTTGTCGAGAAGCGACTTCCGCCGCTGAGTAGCGGCGATCGCTGACGTCGTCGGATCACTGTTGTCGTCATCGTCATTGCCATCGTCAGAGCTGTCGCTGTCTTGGTCTAGTTGATCCTGAAGTTTCTTGCGGAGCTCGTCGGCTTCCTTCTGTTTGTCCCGCAACTGTTCCTGTTGGCGCTGGATCTGCTGTTGTTGCTGATCTGCCGGATTCTGTTTCGGACCGTTCTGCTGCCCCTGCTGACCTGGCTGGGTCTGCTGGCCAGATTGATTTTGCAAACCGGGTTGCTGCGGACTTTGCTGTGCCGGTTGCTGGGGTGCTTGTTGCGCAGGTTGTTGGCTGGCCGGGTTTTGCAGTGCCTGTCCGGGTTGCTGCGGAGCCTGTGGCGCTTGCTGCACAGGCGCTTGGGCGTCGGGTTGCCAGGGTCCGTAGTTGGGGAGGGGTTCTCCGTGGGCGGCGCGTTGGCCGGACTGTTGGCCAATGTTCTGGCCAGCCTGCTGTGGGCCGCCTTGCCCGCCCTGGCCAGGTGTTTCGTTGTAGATGGAGATTCCGGAGTTTTGGTTCATCGGCGGCTGGTTGATGCCGCCTTGATAGTCGGGTTGCTGGGCGGGCATGTCCGGGGGTCTGAACTGGCTTCCGCCCCCGGGGGGTCCGTCGAGTCCGCCGCCGCCGCAGTCCGGTGGGCACGCCGCCCGCGCCAGGGGTGCGGCGCCGGGGCCGATGTAGTCCTGCGGGGACGCCAGTCCAAAGCCCATGGCGGAGAACCAGATGAGTGCGATCACGGCGGCCCCGGCCTGCATCTGTCCTAGCGGGCTAGCACCGCCGCCACCACTGCCATTGGTGTGGGCCCAGGTCCACCATCCCGATAGAGCCTTCCACCACCAGGTGTTGGCGGCGAACGCCACGGTCAGGATCGCGGCGATGGCTGCCAGGGCGGCCATCGGATCGTCGCCGGTCAGCCACGCACTCACACGTGGGACGATGTAGCCGGAGAGGAACACGAGCGCCGCCCCGCCCGCGAGCAGGGTTAGACCGAGACCGGGGTGACTGGACCAATACAGCGCCCACCGCTCCTCGGTGCTGTTGTCGGCGTTGTTGTCGCGGTGGCGTGTGCCCGAATTGGTGAAGATCCAACTGGCGAGGGTTTTGGCGCCGCTGAACAGAAGCGCACCGAAAACGGCGATCAGCGCCACAGCCACCAGTTGCGAGGTCAGCGTCCACCCGGTCGCGTCGCCGGTACCGGTGGTGTGTGTCCACCAGCTGGCGGCGTGGCCGCGCATTACCCACCAAATACCGCTGGCGCCGATGATAATTCCTGCGGTGGCACGCACGGGGGCAGATATACCGGCTAGCGGCGCCAAGGCGGCGGCGGTGATCGGTGCCAACGCGCGGCGCAGCAGGGTGATGCCTTTGCCCAGGGCGGTAAATGCCAGGCACAGCAGGATCACCCAGCCCGCGCTGCCCGTGATTCCCTGGCCGGGGGTCAGTACATGCAAACCCCACACCCCGGCCACGACCAGGGCGGCCCCGGTGATCCCGGCGGCAAACCCGGTCAACTCCGTGGCCGACGATCGACTGGCGGTGGCAGTCAGGGATTGCGTGGGCGCATCGTCACTCATCTACTAGTCCTGTCCCCGGAGTGCTGTTTGTGTGGAAGGTGTTGTGTGGGTGGTCATGTCAGGTTCGTCCCCCTACTACTGGAGTGCCGGGTGTCATGTTTTCTTTGGCCCAGCGGGTATGTCCGTTGGCCGCTGCTAGGCAGCCCTCGTAGTCGTTGCCGTCGTGTCCGAACGCGGTGACGCAGGCGTTGGTCAGATCGGCCATGAACGAGTTCTCACACGTCAAAGCGCTGGTGTGGGCGGGGGCCGCGCTCATGCACGCGGCGAGCCGGGCGCATGACGGCACGAAATCAGCCATGCCACCGGGGTTTTGGTCATCTGTGGCACCCCGGAATTGTGGCGGCCCGGACGCACACTGACCATCCTCGGCGACCGGCGGACGCTTAGGTCCCGGATCACCTTGAGCCACTGCCGGGCTGGTGGTCGATGGCCGGTAGGAGACGGTGATGGTGACCGGAAAATTGAGTAGCCCGACCTCGCCGACGTTCAGATTCAGATCCGATTGCTGATACAGATAGCTTGCACCGATAGACGGTGTCAGCGAGATCGGGTTCCCGGCGCCGTCGCGGGCATCGGGGATGCTCAGCGCCCCGATGATCGCTGCTGGCTTACCCGGCGAGGCATCGGTTTCGACCACCACCGCTTGAGCGGCTTGGCGCAGATGTGTGCCGTCGGGATACCTGATGCCCAACGTGAAGTCACTGGGCGAGATGAAGGTTTTGCGGATCATGCGAATATCGGCGCCGCCCCCGGCATCGGGGATCACCACATAATCCACCGGCCCCGACCCGTACGCGGCGGCACCGCCTTCACCCCAGTTAGCAGCCGTCAAGGCTCGTTCGTTGGGTAGGTGAATGACGACTTGCTTACCTGGCCACGCGGTGGCGGCGTGTACGCCATCGGATGCGATGGGAGGCAGTGCGGCCACCGAGCGTTCACGCGGCTCCGCTAAGGGGCGCCCCATGCCGTTTCCCATGCCCAGCCCGGAGTTCGTACTAGTGCGCGCCCCACCGATGAACGCATCACGCGGCAGCGAATCGGGTTGGGGCACCGCCAACGGCGGTGGAGCAGGCGCGGGCGGCCCCGGAGTTACCGGATCAGCCCCCGCCCGCCAGCTGGTACCAGCGGCCAGCAGCGCTGTCGCCACCACAGTCAGCGCCATGCCGACCACCGCCACACGAGCACCCGGACGCGTACTGGATGCGCGAGTAAGTTGCTGGACGGCAGCACGTGCGAGCACTCGACGACAGGCGATCACCCGCACCACCCTATGCGCCACAGCCGCAATCCTCCCCGAGTTACTAGTTTCCTATGATTTAAAAAGTGCAGGCATCTAGCCACTCACTATGACCCATTTCATCTCACAGTATGACTGTGTAGCTACCAAGTCAACCCGTCGGTCAAATGTTTCCTGAAAGAGGATGCCACAGTCTGCCTGGATTAGCCTGGTCCTGGTTGGTGCGCAGGACACGGTGACACCTCTATTACAGATCTTTAGGTTCCCCGTAGACGGTTTGAGTGTCGTTGCCGTTCTCGGTGCGGATCCGGAAGGTGGCGTAAGACTGGATTTTGACCTGACCGCCGCAGCCGTCGGCCTCCCCGTAGCCGCCGCCGTAACCTTGCCCGGAGACCGACTGGTTCAACGTCAACCCCGAATCGCCACCAGTTTCCATATCGGCCGACGAGTCTGTTCGACACCCCACGAAATACCCCGTCTCCAGCTGCCCGTCCTGGATCACGGCGCTGCCCTGGCCGTGGTGGACATGCACCCTGTCGAGCAGCTACTTAATACCCTCGTGGGAAGAGCCATCCATTAGAGCACCCCAGCCCCCAGATATCGATCATGCACTAGCACAGTAGAATTCGGCCAGCGTTGCAACGATCAGGCGAAACCACCCCGTCAACTCCTGATCAGTTTTCACCCGCCGACAACACCCGTCATCCACCCAGTCAGCCGCCAACCACAACAAGGGTGGGTCAATTTTCCGGAACCCTTGACACGAACAGCTTGGCCAACACCCGCCTATGCTGCTTATCGGTGTACTCGAGGTCGAAATCCCCCGCATGACCACTACCCCACCCGCACAGGCCGTTTCGCCCGATCCCAGTCAAGTCGAGTTGTGACAGATCAAATGAGAACCACCGGGCTATTCGCGGCGAACAGAGTCTCACTTAATCTGTCGCAACCCTGGTCAGAGCTTCCTTTGCCGAAAAATCTGCGACAGGTCATCTGAGGACGGACAACTATGCCCCCGCCGCCGCGTGCCAATCGCGGATCGCCGCCGCGAATTGCCCGGGCGCATCGGACGGGACAAAATGGCCGGCACCCTTGACGATTACGGTTTGACGATCGGTAAAAGTCCGCTCCCAGCGCCGCAGTTCGTTCTTCCCGAATGCGAAATCGGAGTCGCCCCAAAGGATCAACGTGGGCAACGCCGCAAGGTCGCGCAGCCCGGCTTCTACGTCGACGAGGAAGGCGCGGCTGGCGGTGATCTCACGGGGAAAGACAGCCGAGGCCTCTCGCCGTGCGGGGCTGTCGAGGGCCTTTTGGTAGTGAGCCATCTGCTTCTCAGTGGGCTTGGTCAATCGATGCCCTACGGGGATCATGACATTGACAAACAGGTTGAACTGTCGAATCAGCAGACGTCCGAGCGGGCTGCCCATCACATGCGACATGACCCGCACGAGTGGGGCGCCGATCGGCCAGGCCCACGTGTTGGTCAGCACCAAACGGTCAAATGCCTCGGGGCGTTGCTGCACCGCCGCCAGTCCGATCGGACCGCCCCAGTCATGAGCCACGAGCGTGACCCCACTCAGCTCGAGCGTCTTCACGAACCCGCCGATCACCCGGGCGTGCTCAGCAGGTAGATACCGGTATCCTGGCGCCGCCATGGACAGCCCGAATCCGGGGTAATCCACAGCAATGCAACGAAATTCGTTTCGTAGTGAACTGATGATTTCGCGATAGTCGAACGACCAGGTCGGGTTCCCATGCAGGAAGAGCAGTGTGGGGCCCGATCCTTCATCCACGTAGTGGATTCGGTGTCCGTCGATATCGACGAATCTGCTCTCGAACGGAAACAACTCGCCATCGACCCAAGCCGGCCTATCCACAACTGTCATGCCTACCCCTTCGCCTACATGATATAATCATCTCTACTTTATTTTTACAAGTGGATGGGTGATGAGTCGAGATTACGGTCAGTACTGCGGACTTGCCCGGGCCCTAGATGTCGTGGGCGAACGGTGGAATTTATTGATCGTCCGCCAGCTCCTGATAGGAGCCGCTCGCTATGGCGAGCTACGCGACGGACTGGCCGGGATCGCCTCTAATCTGCTGACCGACCGGCTCCGCAACCTCGAGGCTGCCGGCGTCATTGAGCGGCGGCTGTCCGGTGACGCGAACGCGATCACGTACGCCCTCACCCCCTGGGGTGCGCAGCTGCGCGAACCCATCAACGCCCTTATCCGCTGGTCAACACCACTGATGATCCGCGGTACTGAAGAAGATGAATTCCGCCCCGACGGGCTACTCGTCGCGCTTCCCGCCTTACTCGACGGTCGCGCCCCCACCGATCAGTCGGTGGCCGCCGGAATCACCGTCGACGGCACCACTGTCCAACTCCGAGCTACCAAGTCCGGCATCGACGTAGCTGCACCGGATGGACGCGAGCTCGATGCGGTTCTCACGGCCGAGGCACCGATTGTCCTCGGACTCGCGGCGGGCGTGCTGAAACTGGATGACGTCGCGGAACTCGTCCACATCGACGGCGACGAATCCGCTCTACGAAATTTCTTCGACGCACCCGGGCGATCATCGGATCACGTCGGCTCCATTGAGCGCTGAATTACCCAACCACGACTGAGCTGCGCGTGTGAGGTTCGCACACTCGATCACCGCGAGAAAGCATCATCAGTAGTTAATGGACCAGAAGTGCCCAAACTTTGCGACACCCAGCCAGATGAAGAGGGCTGCGATAAACAGTGCTATCGACAGGTCATTGAAGTGCTTGAGCGGACTTCCCGACTCGACCTTCCGAGGCTCATAGATCTGAAAACCAGGCTCCATACCCGTCCTTCCCCGAATTTCGCTGACCAGTGTCCTCATGCTCCACTGCGTACGCGATTGCGCGTCCGAGTAGAAGAATGTGACAAATGTTGTTGCGCCGCAGACTAATGCGGCAGTCAATATCATTACGGACCCGCTATAAACCGAGGCGATTACCCCGCCGGTCGCAGCCCCCAAAATGAAAGACAGGTAGAGGATCGTGTACCCCAGCCACTCGAAGACTGTGCCCCTACCGAACAGATGCCGCTCGATCCCCTGTCCCAACTTGACCACGGTTCCCGTGACATAGCTCAAGGGAATGGCCGTTTCGCCCTTCTTCACAAACGACGTATTCAGCGCTCCGATTGAGAAGGCCAACAACAGAATCGGCGTGAAATGCACGTCGGTGTTCGCGGTGAAGCTCCGGTCCTGATAGAAATCGACCGCGGCAGCGGCCAGAAGACCGACGGTCGTCAACACAGTCGCCCCATGCGGGTGGTTCTTCCAGAACTTTCGCCTGAAATATGACGCCACGATGACACCGAACAGGAAGGCCCCGATCATCCAGATCGCGGCAATCGGACCCGCACCTACCATCTGCTGCTTGTCGGAGACCTTGAACCACGTCAGCACTGCGCGCTCGGTGTTACCGGTCATGAATGTCACGAAATAGCCCGCGCTGTGCAAAAAGGACACCGCCCCAACCATTCCCGCCAATCCCGAAAGCAGCCAGGACAACCGGGCCTCTCTGCCGATCGCAGTCTCACACGTGATGATCACATCGGCAGTTTTAGAAGCCAGGGCGCCTCCCAGGCTGTCAGCGATTTCCGCGTCGTTCGGCGACCTGCTCTCCAAAGTCGCGGACCGGCCCTTGCGCTTCATGTCCGCCTCCTCATTGGCTATCGATACTGCCGACGTGGCCATGTAGGCCCCGGCCCGACTCGGTGTGGGTCAAGATCATCTCCCGCGCCGGCTGGGGTACTGAGTAAAAGCTGTCTGCTCGCGGTTGTCACGTTGCTGCCCTGGGCAGCGCATCCCGCCGATTCACCTCGTAGAGGCGTAGTGGCGAGAATCGTTGGTAGACCGCTCATTACCCACTTTCCGCTGCCGCCCGACGGAAGCAGTTAGCAGGTCAGAGTGACGTAAGCAACCTTCTGCCCGGCAGCGGGAGCCGTTGTGGGCTGGTTCCGCATGTTCCTTCCGGGTTGCACATTGTCGATGGCCGTCTGCTGTGTAACCCCTTCAACAGTGCACTGCGACGGATGGTCCGACCCCACCCTGGTAATGATCACCCGGTAGCCGTTGGACTTGAGGCCATCGATGACCGAATCCGGTTCTGCGACAGGGCCGGCGAATGCTTCGCCCGCCGTCGCCAGGCACAGCCCCGCGGCGCCAATCGCCGCGCAGGCCGCCGTCATGATCTTCTTCATTGCCGATGCTCCTTCTGTGTCATTGACGATGAAACGGACCTACAGGTGGCTACGCGTTTGGCGACGGCGTATTGGCCTGGTTCGTGCCAAACGGAACGTGTGGGTTGGTGCCCAACGGGATCAGCGGGTTGGCGCCCTCATGGGTCGGCTGGTGGACGCCTTGCTCGTAGGCGCTACCGCCAGGCGTCACACACGGCCGATGATCGATCTCGTTGACACTTGTCTCCTGCGCGTAGCAGACGGGAGGCGGAGCCGGCGACGCAGCCAATGCGACCGGCGCGCCCAGTAGGGCGACAGTTGCGGCAGCTCCAGCACCGCCAATGATTGCAGCGAGTAGTTTCTTCATGATGTTTCTCCTTCTGTCGTGATTGCAGTTACATCGCGTCACCAATCGACAATCTTGGCGATGGCCAGATGCGGGTTGGGGCGATGAGGGTAGGACATGATCGCTAAACACGGTTTGGTGTAACAGCATTCGGCTATCGCGGATCGTTTCGGTGTGTGCCGAACTCCGGGTCATGTCCATGAAATCGATACTGCATTCACCGCGCTGAAAGAACACTGAGAAGCCTGGCCAGACGATTGCTGCGGTATCGCCACTCAGGAGATATCACTGGCTTCTGCCGCGCAGCCTGCCTTCTGATTTCGCGGTCGACGCCCACCACAGTGCCACGGCACGGCGGCGGGTCCTAGGACTTCCACAAGCCCGACAACGACCGATACTGCGGCACACCCGACTTCTGTCGGCCCAACCGTACGACTTCTCTGTAGACCGCCGATCCAGCACCACATCCACATGCGCGGCTATGTGATTGAATCCGAATCAATCAGTCCCACAACATGATTAAAATGTTCGCACCTCACCCGACTGGAATCAAATACAAACCGGTACGCCTGAACCACCCACACTTGAGGAGCCGCGAACCGCGTCACCACTACACCGGCTCCAATACCGACTTGGCACCCGTGACGGTACATATCACGCGCCTACACACTTGCTCATCGCTGCGAGCACCTCGACCAAATCGTGCACGAGATCGTCTGTTTTTGAGAATCGTCGATGCTGAACGGACGCTGAGAAGCTCGGCTAGACGATTGCTGTGGTCTGACCGCTCAGCAGATATCGGCGGTGCCCGCCGAGCGGACTGCCTGCGGATTTCGCGGTCGACGTCCGCGACAGTGCCACGACACGACGGACGGTTCCAGGACTTCCACAAGCCCGATAGCGACCGACACTGCGGCACAGTCACTTCTGTCAGTGATGGATTGCTCACGGCTCATCACCGCGAGCATGATCCCCTCGCAGCCCGCCGGGAATCGACCTTCCGCGATAGGCATGTTGATCGAATGGAAAGTTCTGCGCCGCTGCAATTTTACGAATACTTAGTCCCGCAGCATCACGAGAAACGCTGCGGTCTGTGCAGCGCTCGAACCCGGATAACCTTTATGGCGCTTGGGTTGATGTCGTGACCTTGTCCCTCGTGCGGCTGCTACGTCGGGACAACAACGCTGCTGCGAGCGGTGTCAGCAGTGTGATCAAGAAGATCCGGGTGACCTGCGCGACCGTCACTATCGCGACGTCGCCGCCGTAGTTCGAAGAAGTTTCGGTGGCGACATAGATCCCACCTGGCGACAGCGCCAAGTATCCATCTAGCACGGACCAGCCGTTCAATGTTGCCAACAACCAACCGATCATGCAGCTCATCATCACGAGCACGACGATAAGTACCGTGGCTGTTGGCAGCATCGCAGCGATCTTCTTTACGGTATCGACGGTGAATTTGATACCTGCTTGCCAACCAATCACCACAAACGCGAGCATCGCTACATATCCGGGCAATTGAAACTGTGGGATCACACCCGCAATTTCCAAGGCCAGCCCCAAAATCATCGGCCCCAACAAGGCGGCAGACGGCACGCGAACTACCCTGCCCAGCGCATAGCCTGCGCTCGCGACAGCAGCTATCACCGCAAGATCTCTGAAACTCATGTGGTGTGTATCAACTACCGACGACACACCAGTATCAGAACTGACTCCTGACGACAGGAGATAAACGACCGCAGGAAGACTGAGGGTTACGGCGATGACTCTCAAATACTGCAGCGACGCCACAATGCTGGCATCCCCGCCAACATCCTTGGCCAAAGCGGTCATGCTTGTTGAACCGCCCGCGATGCTGGCCAGGATCGCTGTTCGACTACCCACATGATGCACGCGATGCAAAACAATGCCGCCAACAGCAGATACCAACAGTGTTGCCATGGCCCCGGCGATTATCCACGGCAACTGCGCGAACACGCCCACTAGCTGGTCCCGGCTCACCAGCGTGACCAGATACACGCCAAGAACGCATTGAGCCACCTGAATCATGCTTGAAGGCAACACGGATGGTTCGCGTGACAACAACGCCAACGCGGCGGCAGAAACCGTACCAGCGAGCAGTGGCGTGGCCGGAAGCTGCGCATAAGCAAAAAGGGCTGTTAACGCCGCGGTGACAACCGTCAGCACCAACCACTGCTTGACTATCGGTCCCCTACCCGGCGCCATCTCAACGCGATCACGGATCGCTCCACCATGCGCTGAAACAGGTTTCGTGTCCATGAAACAAATACTGCAGACACGGCGTTGAGAAATCCCTGAGAAGGGCCAGGAACAGCCTCATGCGTAGCCGGGATCAGAGGACCCCGCACGGGTATCAAATACCTTTCACTGCAAGCGAATTAGACCCGTCGAGCACTGTTCGCGATGTGCGACAAATCGACCGAGTAGTCCGGCCCGGTTGCCAGTTACCTGATCTGCGAGGCACGCGGGTGTCGGCTATCGGAGTGCGGTCGAGAGTGCTTCGAGCGCCTGCGTTTCGGCCACCGGGTCGGGAAGGTCAGCCCGGATTGCCTTAAGCACATTGTCAACTCGACTGTCGATGACACGCCACGCGGTCTCGTCCATGGGGCGCAGCGTGGGTTCATCATCGTCCCAAGAGGCCTCCAGACCCTTGGCGCCCATCGTTGCGCCCGACTGATCCCCCGAACGGACCTTTGCCAGCAGGTCCTGAGTGATGGTGCGGAACTTCGTCACCGCGGGCGCAGAGAAACGCGCAGTCACCTCGCCGGGGGCGATCTCCGTGGCCACCGGGGTGACGCCGGACTCCTCCTCGCCGGCCGCCGAGACGTGCGGTTGTCCGGCAGCCCATACCAGCACGGCTGCCGTGGCAGCGGCGACTAAACCAAAGTAGCCCAACATTATTCGCTCACGGGCGGGACTGGCTGCCGAGACTTCTACGACGGTCGCATCGGGATTCTTAATGACGTCTCGCCGGGTAATGGAGAGGAACACAACGATCGAAAGGATGGCGACTAAGAAGATCACGCTTGCCAGTGCCGTGCCCAGCCCAATTCCTTGCGTGTCCGACGGCGTGGCCAGCCAGTCACCGAGGTTGGCACCAAGCGGTCGCGTGAGAATATAAGCGAGCCAGAACCCGAGCACCGCGTTGGCACCTAGTCGCCAGCCGATCACGATCGCAAGGATGAGACCGGCCGGCAGTAGCACTGAACGGCCGGGGCCCCAACCCGTCAGCTGCAGTACCCAGTCTCCGACAGCAGTACCGAGGGCGAACGTCACAAGCACTGCGAGCCAATAGAACAGCTCCCGGGGCCGTGTCACGATGCTATGGATGGACAGTGTCCGCTCGCGCAGGTACCACACCCCGAAGACCACCGCGAGGACCACCGCGAACATGGTGGTGCTCAATGCAAGTGGCACTCCAAACTGATCAGTCAGGATGTCGGTATAGAGCGTGCCCGTGACCGACAAGACCACAACCGTCAGCCAATACACAAACGGCACGTACCGATCGAGCCGTAGCTGCCACCCCAGGACAGCGCCGAGCACGACGGTGAAGATCAGTGCCGTCCTGATCAAACCCACGCCAAGGGCCATATTGATCCAGTCGGCGAAGCTCTCCCCCACTGTGGTGCATAGGATCTTGATGACCCAGAACCAGACTGTGACCTCAGGTACCTTGCTTAACAACAGCCGCCCCGTGCTGGCCGCCTTCGACGCGGATGACTCAGTCATGAATCACACCCTTCAATAGCCGGCCAGCTCCTGCCAGCGCGGTCCTGTCTTGTTCCGATGCCTGCAGCCCGGCGGTTGTCGCGTGCGAGCCAGATCCGCCGTCCAACCAATACAGCGAGCGATCCGAGGACCAGACCCCCCAAAACCTCGGTGAGCCAATGCACCCCGAGGTAGAGCCGCGTCATAGCCATGATGACCGCAACGGAGGCCGTGGTCACAGCCCAACACAGGCGCACTGCGGCGGACCCGTAGGTGGCAGTGATGACCGCGAAAATGCCCAGCAGCGCCACCGTGCCGGTGACGTGCCCGGACGGAAACGAGTAGTCGGACTCCGGCGTGAGCTGCACACGTTCAGGTGGACGATGTGCGCCAACAACCACTTTCAGCGCAGCGCTCGCAATGGCCGCGCCCGCGACAGTCACCCCGACAACGAGCGCCGGCCATAACGACCGAGTCCACCAGGACACCGCCGCGCACATCCCAGCCGCCAGTAGCGCTACCGCAATAGGGCTCCCCGCGTTGGTGATTGCAAGTGCCACGGATGTCAGCCACGGCCTCCGATGCTCGACCATCCAGTTGAGCATGGCGTGATCTACCGCGGTTCCAGATGTCGCCGCACGACGAATCAAGGCCAGCGCGCAGAAGACCGTGAACAACGCGAGCGCAGCGATCCAGTGCACCGACAGCGCCCGCCCCCGGAGACGGGCCCCACTGGCGATCGACAGATCGTCGCCAGTGCCCGGCTCTAGCATCGAGGCCTTTCGTGGATCTCGTATGCAGCGACTTACGCCCACGACTTCCGATACTGACCCAACGGTGCTGAGGGAACGCTGAGAAGGAGTGATACGCGGCCCGCGGGCCAGTAACGGCCATTTTTGTGTACATCGCGTCTACTTTTCGGCAAGATGGGCGGATGGATGTCCCGCAGAGCGCCGTACCCTCGCTCGTTGACTCCCTACTTCTGGAATCGACCCCTCCGCAGCGGCCTCCGCGACCGCCGCTCCCGGCCGTAGACGCTTCGACACCCGTTGGGCGGGCTGTCGCCGGCTTCTACCTCGCCTTTGAGGCAGTCGATCACGCCGACAGAATCCGCGAGGCCGCCAACTGGCCGGCGCGGCAGGGTGGCGCCGGATCCCGGGAGAAATATCTGGCGTTGGCCCACGGAATCACCACGGTGGAGCAGATCCGGGGCCGCGCTCGAAGCCGGCTACGTGAACTCGGCGCCACCGCCACACGCACCGCGCAGTTCCTCGCGCAGTGCTCAGTGGACCATCCATCTGACATCGACGCCGCCGTCAACGTCGCCCTCCGTCATGAAGAGACAATCGTCGGAGACACCGCTGTGCGACAGATCAACGCCCAGACCCGCGCGGTCCTGGACCTCGACGAGACAACGGCCGCCGTGTCTGTGCACGATTGGTTGACGCGCCACGGGTTGCGTCATATGTGACGACGCGAACGCGTTATCGCGGATCAGCTTCCACCGCTGCGCGTTCGACGCTCAGCAGGCTCTCCGCGCGATGTTCTTGCTCGTAGGCCTCGCCGCCACCGTTGAGCCCGAACAGTCTCTTGCTCCACAGCAGCCAGACCACGGCGACGACGTTCACCAACAACGCCAGAACCCGCAACACCGTCTGCTTCTCGAAGAGCTCGTAGATCTCCAGCGGCAGAAAGATGCCGGTCGCAATGACCGCGAAGTATTCACCCCAGCGCTTCATCAGCCACAGCCCGATCGCCTCAATGAACTCGATCGCGGCGTAGGCGACAAGGCCCACCGCGACCCACATGAGCGTTGACGACGACAACGAGAACGCGTCGCCGATATGGCGGATTACCTTGGAGTTGTCCGAATTCCACCCGATTTGGTCGGCGAGTGGGCGTATGAGTGGAAGATCCTGCTCGAAAACTTGTTGGAGGTGTTCGCGCGAACCCCGAACCTTCAGTGTTCCGAAAGCGAGGAGCACCACAACCAGACCCCGGAACATCCGCTCGACGGCAAGCACCCGCATCAAAGTCCGATCACGCAACAGCCGCCCACGCGGAATCTCCGGCGCCGTATCGGCCGGGCCGCGCCGCCGCGGCTCGCCCACCACAAACGTTTCACATCGCAGGCACCGCCATGCCTCCCCCGCGGGCGTATCGACCCGGAGTCGTTCGCGTAGCGGCTGCTCATCGGGGGCGAATGTCGCGTGCCCCCGAAGACCGCACGATCGCAGAGCAAAGTTGATCACAAAGGAAACGTTAACCCGACACCAGCAGCGGCGTCGCTCGATATCCAGGTTGCGGCGCTACCCTGTCGCTGTGTTCGACCGTCGTCGGTTTCTTACGCTGCTGGCAGGGGCTGCCGCAGTAGGTGCGTCCGTCATCGAATCGTCCTCTGCGGCTGCGGACCCCGGAACATCCGCCGGCACATCCGCGCCACACGGGGTGACACGGGTGCCGCTCCCTGGCGGCGGCACTTTGACCGCACTTCCGGCCCAGACCGACGGCCAACGACTCCTCGCGCTGACCCTTGACGACGGCACCGACGCGGACGTGATCGCCGCTTATACCCAGCTGGCGCGTGATACCGGAATGCGCTTGACCTACTTCGTCAATGGCGTGAACGCAGGCTGGACACAGCACGCCAAGTTGCTTCGTCCGCTGGTCGAAAGCGGCCAGATCCAGCTGGGCAACCACACCTGGTCTCATCCCGATCTGACGAAGCTGACCGCCGAACAAATCGCCGACCAGCTGACCCGCAACACCAAATTCTTGACCAACACCTACGGTGTGGACCCGGCACCGTACTTCCGTCCGCCATACGGAAAGCACAATGCCGCAACCGATTCGGTTACGCAGAGCCTGGGCTACGGACCACCGGTGCTCTGGTACGGATCACTGTCGGACTCTGGCGTGGTGACCCCGCAGTACATCGTGGACATGGCCCACAAGTACTTCAACCCGCAGGCCATCGTCATCGGCCACCTCAACCACCCGCCGGTGACCACCGTCTACCGCCAGATGATCGACGTCATCACCGAACGCCAACTGCGTACCGTAACGCTCAACGACGTCTACCAGCACTAATCGCGGGCGAGCTCCCGCGGCCTGAGGTCGGGGTCCTCGTCGGGAGTTGATATGCGAATGTTGCGGTAACCCCACGCGATTCCTATGACCAGAACAGCTAGAAGTGCCGCCGAGGTGCCCCAGGTGCCCAGTGCCAGGCCCCCCTTCTCAAGCGGCTTGGAGAGAAAGTCACCGACGGTGGCGCCGAGGGGGCGGGTAAGGATGAATGCCGCCCAGAAAAGCAGGACACCGGAAATCTTGGTGAAATAGTGCGCGCCCAGGATGACCAACATGATCGTCGCGATGAGTGCCGCACTGCCCCAATACCCGAGGCCGGAACTGTCGGCGAGATAGTCGCCCAGCGAGGTACCCAGAGTGTTCGACAGCAGGATTGCTGCCCAATAAAGAACTTCGCCGCGGAAGGTGCCGATGTTGGCGACATCGAAAGTCTCGCGAGTGAGCTTCCAGATCAGGAACACGACGGCGAGCCCGCTGATCAGCAGGATCGCCCCGACGCCGTAGCCCAGACCGCCATCGGTGTCAGTGTCCGAGCCGGGGCCACGGTTGATCAAATCGGACATCGTCGTTCCTGCCGTGCTGGTCGCCGCAATCACCGTCCAGTACAACGCCGGACGGAACTGGCGCGCACGCAGTTGGGCAAGCAGGCTCACCAAGAAGATCGCGATGAACAGGACCGATGCAGTGGCGTAACCCAGCCCCAGAGTTTGAGCGATAAGGTCCCCGCCGGTCTCCCCCAGCGTGGTCGCGGCGATCTTCAGCACCCAAAAGAGCGCGGTGATTTGGGGAAGTTTGTAGCTCGATACAGCCATGAACCCAACAAGTCCTTCCGCGGTGTCAACAATATCCGCCAGTACCGTAGCCATGGCGAGCTGAGGAACCGCTGAGAACCATGGGCTGTCGGCGCTCAGCGTCTTCACAGCTACTGGATGCGAGCCTGACGTCATGAATGCAAAGACAGAAGCCGCAACGCTGATCGTCGGCGCCCTGATGCTGTTCGGAGCGGTCGCGACGGCGACCGAAGCCCAAGAGCGTGCTCACGAGCGCGCGAGTGCGTCGATCGGTGAACCTGCACGATAGACGCAGGACTGCCACACTACGGGTGACAGTCGGATTAGCTCAGGGAAAGGCGCGCGGTGCGGATCTTGCTCGTGGAAGACGAGCCGCATTTGGCCGAGACGGTCGCGGCCGGACTTCGGGCCGAGGGATTCGTTGTGGTCTCCGTTTCCGATGGGGTGGACGGGTTGTGGCAGGCCACTAGCGATCAGTTCGATGTGGTGGTGCTGGACATCATGTTGCCGGGCCTGAATGGCTATGAGGTGCTGCGCAAAATGCGCGCCGCCGAGGTGTGGACCCCGGTGCTAATGCTCACCGCCAAGGACGGCGATTACGACCAGACCGACGCCTTCGACTTGGGCGCCGACGATTATCTGACCAAACCGTTCTCGTTCATGGTGCTTACCGCCAGGTTGCGGGCCCTAGTACGCCGCGGCGCACCCAAACGCCCGGTGGTGCTCTCAGCCGGTGATGTGTCACTCGACCCCACCCGCAAGGTTGTCGAACGCGGCGGCGCTCCAGTGCAGTTGACACCCCGCGAGTACGGGCTATTGGAGTATCTGCTCCGCAACAAAGACACCGCAGTCACTAAAACCGATATCCTGCAAAATGTTTGGGATAGTCACTATGACGGACCCGACAATGTGGTTGAGGTGTATGTCGGCTATCTGCGCCGCAAGGTCGGCGTCGATCTGATCATCACGGTCCGAGGCGTGGGCTACCGGCTAGAGTCGGGAGAATTCTCCAACGGCAGCTGAACGGTAACCGCCGCCCCACCGCCGGCGCGATCGCCAATACTGACCTTACCCTCATGCGCCGCAACGATTTCCGCCACGATCGCCAAACCCAGCCCGCTGCCACCGCCCTGACGGGACCGGGCGGAATCCAGACGCACGAATCGCTCAAAAACTCTCTCTCGCTCGGCTACCGGGATGCCCGATCCGTCGTCACACACTTGTAGATAGGCGTTCTTTGCATCCGCGTAGACCACAATGAACACCTCGGCAGTCGCATGCCGGGCAGCGTTATCGGCCAGATTGCGCAACACCCGCGCAATGCCGAGCGTATCGCCGATCACCTTCACCGCTGATATCTGCGTCGAAACATGAAGCTGGGTCTCACGTTTGAGCCGTTGGGCCTCCGCCGTTGCAAGGTCGTCCAGATCGATCTCGGTACGGCGCATGGGCAGCCCGTGCTCGTCCGCGCGGGCAAGGAGCAGAAGGTCCTCCACCAGCGATTGCATGCGGCGCGCTTCGGGCAGCAGCGCGCTCTGGACGAGCTGACGATCCAGCACCTCCGGATGGTTCGTCGAGATCTCCAACGCCGAAATCACGGTTGCCAATGGGCTTCTCAATTCATGAGAGGCATCACCGACGAAGCGGCGCTGGGCAGTGTGCCCGGCTTCGATCCGGGCGAGCATCTCATTCATCGTCACCGCCAACGCCGAAATCTCATCGGCACGGCCGGGCACCGGAACGCGCTCACCGAGGTCGGACGTGCTGATCTCCGCCACCCGCGACCGGATCGCGTCCACAGACCGCAATGATCGACGCACCAGCAGAAACGTCACCACTCCCGCTACCACGGACACCACCGGTGCCGTGATCGCCAGCATGGTTCTCACAGTCGACACCATCGACTCGATTGGCTCGATACCCCCACCTACCAGCACCGTGTACTGGCCTTTGCGGCCTTTCATCGTGGTGGCGGCAACTCGAATATCGTCATCGGCGATGGATGGAATACCGACCCGAATCCCGTGCGAGTTGTTGTCTTGCAATGCAATCAATGCCGCCTTGGGTGCTGCTTCTGATCGGCGTACTACTACCCCGGCGCTGTCGATAACTTGAACGGCCACGATCCGCTGATCGGTGGCCAGCAGTACCGACTCCAGTTCATCGGGCGGCTCCTTGCGTAGACGCTCCGCCACCGCCTGCGCACGCGCCTTGGCCGCATCGTCAACGTCGGCGCTCATCGACCGAGAGAGCAGGACTACCGACGCCGAACCCACGATGACCAAACTGGCCAGTACCACCGCCGCCGCCACCAGAGCCGAGCGCGTCGCGATTCCGCCACCCCAGCGCCGCAACCGGCCCGTCACCCGCAACAACCACATCCCGTAATCATGCAGGCGCTAGGGCCGCTGAGGTGATGGCGGGACAGGTGTCGGCGCTACTCGGGACTGGGTAACCCGCTCGTCACCCCGATCTACCTCAGCGGAGTCGCGCCGATCATCGCCCCGGCGTTCGGCGCGGTCGTTGTCTCGGTCGTTGTCTCGGTCATTGTCTTCTCGCTCGTGCCAGCGCGATTGACCATGACTGTCGCGATCGTGTTCACCACCGAACTCGCTGCCGGCCCAAACCCCCGCGCCGAAAGTCAGCGCCAGTACAGCCACAACCGCCGACACCGCTCCTGCAATCACCAGGGATCGCTTGAGCAGGCCGCGCTTCGCCGAATCAGGCTCTTGCGCGACGGGAGTCGCATTTGTGGTCGAAACCTGGTCACCGGGATCGGGGTTCGAATCGATCGGCGGTTCCGGCGATTCGTTCGCATCATCAATGTTGGACATGCCCCGAGATTGCCCAATCGGTGCTGAGACTTTGTTGAGAACGCGCAGACCGCCACGTCACAGGGGCTGCACGCCCGGTTCGAGCAGTCGCTTGGGATGCATGCCGTCCACCTGACCGATGAACGGCGGATGGATGCTGTACCCGAGCATTCGCCGAATGTCCTCGGACACGGCGCGCACGGTATCGCGGGACATCGAGAGCGTAAAAGCCTCCTGCGGACGCAACCACGGCTCGCAGTATTGAGCGGTCACGGCCAGCCGCGAGCCGCCGGACCGGTTGGCTCCACCGCCATGCCATAGCGTGCCGGGAAAGAACACACACGAACCCGCCTTCATCACCACCGGCTCGCGTTCGGTTTCCTGCGGCCTGCGATCCCCCCAAAGATGGCTGCCCGCAACGATATCGGTCGCGCCATTTTCGGCCGTGAAATCGTCTATTGCCCAGATCGTTGCCGCCCCCAGGCCATCGCGGGGTCGCGGGATGGGATAGAAGCCGTCATCGGTGTGCAGCATCTGCGCCTGCTCACCGGGCAGAATGTTGATGACCTGCAGCATCGACATCAGATAGTTGGGCAGGAAGAGCCGGTCCAGCAAGGCCAGCACACGAGGATGCTCCGCGACGCGGTCGCAGACGCGGGTCTTGTTGAGCACGCTGTACACCCGCTGCGTCGTGTGCCCCTCAAACCGGTTGCGCCCGTGCAGGTCCAACAACGGAACAACGGCTTCCCGGATCTTGTCGCACTCCTCCGCGGTGAGCAGATCCGGCAGGATCACGTATCCATCGCGCCGTAGCACCGTCAGATCCGCCTCTGCCACAACAGGATCGACAGTCTCGCCGTTACTCGCGGTTCGCCGGTACGTTCCGGCCAGATCGCCACCCAGATCTACCAACGATGAAACTTCCGAGGACATCGCCACTCCTAAACATAAGATAATTATGTTCTGTACGATCACATCGTGGCACGCCCCTCGATCGGACGTCAACAACTTCTGGATGCGGCACGGGACGAACTGGTCCGCGGCAATGGCGTGATGGACCTCAGCGGATTAACCCGCCGAGCCGGCCTGAGTACCGGTGCGCTCTACCACCACTTCGGCTCCAAGGGCGGCTTGTTGGCGGTCATATACGACGAGTTCTACGAGGGCCTCGTCAATGCCATCGCCGACCTCCATCTGCACATGGATACCGATTGGTTCGTCCACGAGCAGGAGCGCACTCGTCGATTCGTCGACTATCACGTCGCCGATCCACTGGCCCCGATTCTGCTCGACCGTGCAGCCCTGGATCCGCAGCTCGCCGAGCTCGAGGCGACGTACCTGCAGCGCATCAGCCATAACGCTGGCAAAAACATCCAGCGCGGCCAGCGGTTGGGACAACTTCCCGCCGATATCGACCCAGATAGCGCCGGCGCCTTCATCATCGGAGGCATTCGACACGGAATTGCCCAGCAGCTCCGGTTGACCCCACTGCCCGACCCCTCGGTGATCACCGAACGACTCTGGCGCCTCATCTCCGCCGCCCTCGTCGCCACGTAGCTGGAACCGCGTCCATTGCGATGGCAGATAGGCGATACTTCCCGGCATGCGTTCGTCATTTGTCAGCCGCGCCGCCGTCCTCTCCCTTGCCGCTGTCGGCGCGGGAATTGTCGCTTGTCCGGTAGCCATGGCTGCGCCCGCCGGCGAGCGGGCACTGTGTTTCGACGGCGATGTACGCGTCAGCGCATGGCAGGCCAGCCAGGCAGATGAGCGGCGTGAGCTGATCCCCGGCACGGTGAATCTGAACGCCACCGACGGACTCGCCGGACCCAAGCAGGCCTACTTCTCCTGGCGAAATCTCACCACCGGCGCTGTCGGCGAGACATGGGGCAAGGGCAGTGGCACAGCGGGAGCATCAGAGTTCTACGTAGTCACCGGGCCTGGACAGGTCGAGATCACCACCGACTACGGCAGCCGGTCCGGCTTCTTCTGGAACGACGAGAACATCGCTCATTGCGTGGGAACGGTGACCGTCGCCTAAGGTGCGTGACCGGCCATCAGCACCAGGCCGGAGCTGGGCGTTTCTACATCAAACAGTGGTCGACGAACCCGAATGCCATTGTGCCGCAATTGATATGGTGAACCTTCATCCGACCCGCCAACATGCCCACTTCGCCCCACAGCATCAGTGATCCACATAACATTCGATGCTCATCGTCCCGCACGCCATAGTTGTTCACCCAAGGTGTCGTTGATCTCGCCACAGTCCAGCAAACGGTACATTCGTCCCACTCGTTGCTACTGTCGCTCGGTGACGCGGGACGCCCATTCCCAGGTAATTTCCCGCCGATTCGGCAGGCGCTCCTCAAGAGCACTAAGCGCAGCTCCGCGCGCCAGCACTCTTACTCGGGCAACCGCCGCGGCGATGATCGCGGCGACTGTGGCTGCGTGTGATCCGCCGACGCTGGCGAGTTTGGATCTGCCGGCTCCGGGTATCGGTTCGGATGCCTACGGGTTGACTGCGCGGTTTGTTAATGCGTTGAATCTGCCGGATAGGGCGAAGGTGCGTGTGGCCGGCGCCGATGTCGGTGAGGTCGAATCCATTGAGGCGCAAGACTATGTAGCGGTGGTTAAGCTGCGGATACGTCGCGGTGTGCGGTTGTTGGCCGGCTCCACTGCCCAGC
>NZ_VTHB01000006.1 GCF_009729205.1 Mycobacteroides sp. CBMA 271
TCGAAGAGCTCATCACTCGCCAGCCCGGGTTCGCCAAGCACATGGTTCAGAGCGAGCCCAAAATCGCTTTCCTGGCGGGAAACCTGCCGCTGCTGCTCAAGGGCCTGGCCCGCCTCACCGGCGACGGCGCCTGGGGCAACGGGTACATCTGTGACTTGAACATCAGCGGCTTCATGCCCGGTCTCAACGACGTGGTGCCGATCATCGTCAACGCCGCCACTCCCGGCAACGTCACCCAGCACACCCCACGATGCAGGAACATGGCCAATGGCTAGGTAGCGAGCTGGGTGCGGCCGGGAAGGCCTACCTCCCCGCAGCCTCAATTTGAGTAACAGGCGGCAGCCAATTCAAGACCGAACTTTGTGCTCGACGTTCATTTCATATGCCTTTTAGTCGGGCGGTCTAAAGGATTCCGCCTTTCTGCATGAAGCAGATTCCTACGCGCCAAGAAGATCGCGCTGCATACGTTCTGGTCACGATTTCGTCTCACATAAAGAGGTGATCGGACGTGACCATAATGGCGTCATCAACTGGCGGTTCACTCGGATGTTCGGCTCTAGGCATTGGATCTCAAAACCCCTTAAGTCACAGGCACGGCTCCTTTTCTATATCAACTTCATAAACGGCCCGGGTCTCGCCTGGACGCTATTTCAGCGGCGCTATAAAGTTCTGCCAGAGAATTTCACACGCGTGATTTAGTGCGCACAAGTCAGGGAGTCGGGTCGGTGGCGGTCATCTTTGATCGAGTAGCTTTACAAGTAATTGCCGGCGCCGCGCTAGGCGTGGCCGCTATAGCGTCGAGCGCCTCCGCGACTGCCGCCCCCATGATCGGCGGACAGTACTCCGTCGAGGACGGCGCCAGTGGCTCAGGCAAGGGCGCGCTGATCGGCGCTCCCGCCGCCGGAGGCGCTCCCGTCGCCGGCGTGCCGATCCTGCCGGGGCCCGTTGCAGCTCCCGTCGTGCCGGCCGCCCCTGTCGCTCCCGCCGCGCCCATCGTCCCCGCAGCGCCCGTGGTTCCCGCAGCACCGGTAGTTCCCGTCGTACCGGCCGGAGCGCCCTTGGCTGGTGGCACTGCGGCGGGCCCCGTGGTCGCCGCCGGCAAGGGCGCACCTGTCGGTTCCACCGTGCCCGGCGGTCCGACACCCGGTGTTCCGACTCCAGCGGGCCCACAGGGCTGACCCTCGGGCGCACGCGACAGTTGCCCGTATTCCGTTGCTAGCAATGGAATACGGGCATTTTTGTATCGGTACGGCAGCCAGCTAGCACCGCCATTGCACGTCTACTCCTGCACAACCACCGGATCGCCGATGTTGACGTTGTCGAAGTACCACTCAGCGGCCGCCGGGCTCAGGCTGATGCAGCCGTGGCTGACATTTTCGTAACCCATCGCCGGCACGGCCCAGGGCGCCGAGTGCACGAACAGACCGCGACTGGTGAACCGGACTGCGTTATCCACGTTCAGCAGATAGCCGTCGGAAGCCGTCACGGGGATGCCGACGCTGCTGGAGTCCATCACTACCGAGCGCTCCTTGGCGAGGACCGCATAGGTCCCCACGGGTGTCGGGTACTCGGGCCGTCCCATGGTGGCCGGGAAGACACCCTCCTCCCCCATCCGCGGAAGATGATGCGGCGCAGGCAATCCCCCCTGGGTCCCCTTCCAGACTCCCTCTTTCGCCACGGTGAAGGTGTGCTGCGAGATGCTGGCGATACCGATGAGGGCGGGGCCCGTTGAGATTTCGGTCGGTCTGCCGCCCACCATCAGCTTGATCGTGCTGTGCGCGGGCCAGAACCGGTCGGGAGCCCACTGCACCACGTTGTTCTCGACCCATTCGTACTTACCCGTCATGGCCGGCACAGACGTGATTTCAAGGGCACGCTCGGCGGCTTCTCGGTCGACGACGGGATCGTTGAACGTCACCACCACGGGGTGCGCAATACCGACCCGCTGATCCGGCGTGGGCGCGATAGACCCGATATCCACGGTCAACGGCAGGCTGCGTGCGGCCGTGTCGACATCGGCCGCGTGCGCCGTGACCGACGCGGCGACGACGGCCGCCACAAGAACTAACTGACCAACTGCCCTCATCGACCCGACCCCTCTGGGATGACCACTACGTCATGAACGCTGTGATCGTAGGACGCGTCAATGCCCGAAGTAGCGGGCGCGCTTAATGATTCGGTCACGCCTTGCCCACGGTTTGGTAACGAAGACGTCAGTGGGATGGACCCGCTAACTGGTCTCAGGCGAAGCCGAAATCGCCGTGCCTCAGGGGGCTTGTCCGGGCGAGATAAGTGACGTCAGCAGCGGTGCCATTAGCGCGACAATCTCATCGTCGCTGGCCGCCGCCAAGTCGGGCAGGCGCAGCAGGTAACGCTGGCTGGCGATCCCCATCAGCACGGCACTCAGTAGCGCTGCGCGCAGCCGCGCGTCGGGTGCTTCGATGGTAGCCGCTACGGAACTCACCGCCTGTTCGGTCACCTGCTCGCGCAACATTTCCAACGCGTCCGTGCTGGTCATACTGGTCCGTAGCAGGACAGCCATCGGACCATCGGGGTCTGCTGCCCAGCCCGCCAGCAACCCACGCAAATAGTTCTGAGCCGTGTCAGCGGGATTTGTCACCGTCAGTTCCTCGACCGGAACTGTCCAGTGCACCGCTTCCCGGAACAGGTTGCTCTTGCTCCCGAAGTACTGGATGACCGACGACTTGTCCACCTCGGCCGCTGCTGCGATACCGCGGATCGTCGCCTTCTCGTAGCCCACCTCGGCGAACACGCGACGGGCGGTCGCCAGGATCCGTTGTCGCGTCTGCTGTCCCTTGCGTTCGGGTGCTGGTGAAGACATGGGGACATCCTCGCAGGAATAAAAGTAGACAAGCGTTGAGTTATTGTGACGAGAGTACCGACACGAAGGGATGAACGGAATGACACACGTAATCGACTGGGATGGCGCCTACCGGGAGGACAAGCCCGCGTGGAACATCGGTGAGCCGCAGCCCGAATTCGCGACACTCATCGACCAGGACGGGGTGATCCAGGGCGAGGTTCTGGACGCCGGTTGCGGATACGCCGAATTGGCACTCGCGCTGGCCGCGCGCGGACACACCGTCGTCGGGATCGACTTGAGCCCCACCGCGGTCGAGGCCGCCGCGGCTGCCGCCGCCGAACGCGGTCTGCACACCGCGACTTTCCAGCAGGCCGACATCAGCTCGTTCACCGGGTACGACGGTCGTTTCTCCACCATCTTCGATAGCGGCCTGTTGCATGCGCTGCCCGCAGAGCTGCGGGACGGGTACCTGCACTCGGTTCATCGCGCAGCGGCCCCCGGGGCCTCGTTCTACATCCTGGCGTTCGGTACCGGCGCCTTCCCGGATCACGATGGTCCTGCACCCACCCAGTTCACCGAAGAGCTACTGCGCGAGGTGGTCTCGAAGCACTGGCAGGTCGAAAGCATTCGTCCCGCCCGTCTCCAGGCAGGGACCGGCGAGGCAGGAGCCCAGCTGCCCGGCCACCTCGTGATCGCCCGCAAGGCCTGAAGCATGGCCTTCACGCCGAGCGAACGACGATTCCTGCGCCGACAGCCCATCGGGCGCCTGTGCACCATCGGCCCGGGAGGTGCTCCGCAGATCAGGCCGATCGGCGTGCACCTCGGTCCAGACGGCGCGACGATCGACGTCGTCGGCCACAATCTCGCGTTAACGCAGAAGTGGCGCAATGTGATCGGAAATCCACGGGTGGCCTTCATTGTCGACGAAGTGCTTTCGGTGAGACCGCCGAGGGCACAGGGCGTCGAGATTCGCGGGACCGCCGAAGCGCTGCCCGGTCAGGGCAGCACCGACGGCGGGCTCAGCGGGGACATCATCCGCATCACGCCCCACCGGATCATCTCGTGGGGAATCGATGAGTCGGGGACGCGAGGCAGAAAGGTTTGAGGCGTATGCGTTCGGGATCCGTCAGCCGTGTCCCGATATCTCGATCGCCCCGGCGGGGCACACACCGGCTGCGGAGACCGCGGCATCCAGGTTCGCCTCGCTCAGCTCGTCCGGACCGTTACTACCGCCGACGAGCTGAGCCACACCGTCGGCGTCGAGAGAGAACAGCTCCGGATTGGACCGGACACAGTATTCCGAGGACATGCACATGTTTTGGTCGATGTAGATGGATGCCACTGGTGTGCCTAACCTTTCGTCATGCTCGCGAGAGGGTCACCGGGAGTCCGCCCTTGATGACTGTCGAAAAGGCGAACTTGTGTTGCGGCTCCCACCCCCTAGGAGCGCTCAGCCGGAAGCGCTGAAAGATGATCGACAGCAAGAACTGCGCGTTCATGTATGCCATGCCCGTGCCTAGGCAGTGGTGTGGCCCGGATCCGAAGGGCATGAAGGCCAGCCGGGGCCGTGACCGCACTTGCTCGGCGTCTGTGAATCGTGTGGGGTCATAACGGTCTACATCGTCACCCCACCACCGGGGGTCTCGGTGGACGACGTACAGCGAGGTTGCCACGACGCTGCGTCGCGGTATCGCATATCCGCCGATCTCGTCGTCCTCCATGGCAAACCGCCAATTCAACGGCGCTCCCTGCAAACGCTGCCCCTCGTCAAAACACGCCTTCAGCCACGTCAGATTCGGCAGATCGCCCACACCCGGAGGCGCGCCGTTCAAGGAGGCCACTTCGTCGTACACACGCTCGAGATGCTCCGGGTTCCGCAGCAATAGGCCCAGCGTCCACGACAACGCGGCGACGATCGTCTCGTAGCCACCCGCGATGAGAATGATGAGTTCGGCGATCAGGTCTCGCTCGCTGAGTGCCGACTCATCGTCGTAACGCGCTTCCAGCAGGATGCTCAGCAGATCGGGCTTGTCGACCGGATTCTCCTTGCGGCGCCGCACAATTTCCTTCATTTTCAGCACCAGACGACGCATCGAACGTGGCGCACTCTCCACCCCAGGAAACGGAAGCAGATTAGGAGGTGTGCTCAACAGCAGATAGGCGGCGCCCAACCGCATCGTCGAGCGGATATCTGTGTCGATCTGCTCGATCTCTTCATCCGAGATCGAGGTGGAGAACATCGTGCGAAGAAAGGTCGGCAGCGTCACCCGAGCAATCTGGTGCTGCAAGTCAAGATATTGCCCCGTGCCGGCCGCAGGGGACCAACGATCGATTCTGCCGACGAACTCCTCGGCGAGGGTGTCGGCCACCCGCGCCAGGTGGCGGCGGCCGAACATTGGCAGCAGCATTCGCCGGCGTTCCTTCGACAGCTCTCCTTCCAGAGTCGGTACCGAACGACCGATCTGACGGAATAGCCATTGCGTGGTGCCGAACATGCTGTAGTTGCCTGTGGTGTCGTCCATGAAGTGCGAGACGTCGTCTGGATGGCTGACAACGATGAGGTCGTGTATCGGCAGCGGAACACGGAAGACGTCCCCGTGCTTCTTCGCGTTCGTACGAAGGAATTCATATGGGTTGCGGTAGTACGGAACCCATGAACCGACGACTGGTAGGCCCTTCGGACCCGGCGGTAACGGACCCGGGCGTCCCGCGCCGTTGACAATGTTCGTCGCCACGCGCAGTGGGCGACGGGTCGGCCAGAACGGGTCTTCCCGCAACGAGCCGAGGACGCTCAACCGGCCGGTAGACCACCGACTAACCTCACGGCCTTCCCGATACGGCTGATCAATGAGGTCGGCCTCTTGCCCTTCCTCGAAGGTGTCGATCGGCTGCGCCATCCTGTGCCTTCCTGCTGGTCCGCAAAGCTTGTGCGACTCTTGACTCCTTAGAGTCTCACATGAGACTATCACTAACCGGAGGTCGCATGCGACTTTAATTTCTCGAACGTCTCACAGTCGAAGAGTTCAGGAGAAGGCCATGGAGTTTCAGCACCCAACGATTCCCATCGAGATGGCAACGAACGTCGCAGCATCGTGGGGATTTCTCGCGTTCACCGTGGTGTCGTTCATCGCCACACTGGTGTGGGCGCTGCGGCTCGGCGTCCGCTCCAACAACTGGCTTCCGCTGATCTTGATGGCCGGCGGTGCACTGTGCGGGTTCCTCGAACCGCTTGGCGACATCCTCGGTGCCACGTTCTACCCTTTGAACACACCGCTTTTGGTGTTCGAGCTGTTTGGGCGGCACACCCCGCTATACGTCTTCGTCGGCGAGTCCATGTTCTTCGCCACAGCGGTCTACTACGCCTACCGGTTCTTGGTCACCGGGATGGGTGTAGCGCGCCTCCTGGTCATCATCGTGGTCTTTAGCCTCTTTGACGCTGCCATGGAAATGACCGCCATCCACTTTCATGTCATGACGTACTACGGCGACAACCCCACGCTGATTCTCGGACTACCGCTGTACGCGCTGATCCAAAACGGGGCCCTCGCCGTTGTCGGCGGATGGGCCGTGCTGATCGCGATACCGCGCCTCGCGGGACTACAGCGACTGCTCCTTATCCCCTTGGTTCCCATTGCATTTGCGCTGCAGGCATTCATCGCGACCTGGCCCATGTACCTAGGGCTCAACTCCGGCGCGTCACGTTCCGTACTTCTACTGCTGGGGCTCGTGGTCAGCATCACCAATGCCGCGCTGCCCCTGCTGTGCATCTACTCGCGCACGGCTCGCACGTACCGGATCGCGGCGACGAGCCAGGAGGCTCCTGTCCTTACCGGGTCGGCTCACTCGTTGTCACGGTGAGCACCGAGAGCAGGCCCGACGAGCCGGAGGAACACCTGCTGGAACTCCGCCGTATCTTCCACGTCCATGCTCGAATCCGGCACTAGCGCATACGCGATGGCCAGATGACACACGACGTCGGCCAGATGCACCGCCTCGATCGGCAGCTCGGATTCCGGTTCGCTCGTAACAAGAACGGTTGCGACCAGGGCCCGCGCCAAATCCATGGCTCCGAGTTCACTCGATCGCGAAAAGTTCACCAGCCGTTGCGGATCGTCCGCAACCAGTCGACGGAACGCCGGGTTCACTCGCGAGAACCGGATCGCGTGGGTCAACAACTCGGCAATGGCGGTCGCGGGCCCGGCACCGTCGTCGATGGCCTCGAGCGTCCCGAGGACGAACTTGCGGAGTTCGCGCAGAATCACCCTGTTGACGACCACATTCTTTGTCCCAAATCTGCGGAAGATGGTGGCCCGACTGACCTTTGAATGTGTGGCAATTTCACCCATGGTCACGCTCTGCTCGCCGTCACGACCAATCAGTTCGGCCGCGGCATCCAGGACGCGCGCATCAACCGGATCATCTGTCTCGGCAAGTAAGAGAGAGACGATCTGGTTATCAAATCTGTCCAAGAGCGACAGCGTCCCGCTCCTTAGCTCGGTCGATTCCTTAGTGACGCACGAAACTACCCCCAATCTATATGACGGGTCCGCTGTGCAGCACACGAGAAGCACTTTCTACCTGAATTCACAAGCAGCCATACGTATCTGAAACTAGAAACCCTCGGATCCTCGGTCGCTAATGGGGCGCCGCCGATCGCAGCTTTGCGGGCGCATCAGCGTGCTGAAGATGCCGCAAGAATTGTGACATCGCCGGAGTAGCAACCGAATCGGTGCGGCGGACGAACACCGTTTCGGCGCGGGCCCGAGCGGCGAGCAGGTGGTGCAGGCGAAGGCCCCTGGCACGCGGCGAGGCGGTCACCACCTCTACCGGAAACAGTGTTATACCCATCCCGGCCGCAACACATCCCAGGATGCCCTCGACGCTGCCGAACTCCAACACCTGTGGATCGGAAACTCCGTGGTCCTGAAATACCCGTTGCAGCCGATCTCGATAGGCACAACCGTTACGCATGACGAGCATTCGTTGCGACGGATCGAAGGCATCTCGGATCTCGGTGTAGCGCTGGGCGGTGACCAGTGCCAGCTCTTCGATGAACGCCGGCTCGGCGGCCAGTGCGTCGTTTTCAACTGGGCCACAGACGAAAGCGCCGTCGAGTCGGTGGTCCATGACCATGACGCTCAACTCAGCGGACGTGCCTGTGACGAGGGTGAAGTCCACCCGCGGGCATTCGGCGGCATACGCCGCCAGGATACTGGGCAGACGCAGACCCGCTGTGGTTTCCATGGCTCCGATCGCCAGTGTGCCAACGGGTTCGGCGTCGTTCCCGACCACCTGGGCGGCCTCCCGCATGAGGCCCTTAATCCGCTCTGCGAATGGAAGAAAAGCCTCACCCGCGTTGGTCAGAGCCATGCCGCGAGCGTGTCGTCGAAACAGCGAGACACCGAGCTCGTCCTCCAACGACTTGATATGCGCGCTGACATTCGATTGCACGGTGTGCAGCTTCTTCGACGCATGCGAGATACCGCCACCCTCGACAACCGCCAGGAAGATGGTGATGTCGCTTAGTTCCATGACGCCCTCGGTTCGTGAGTCTTCGACGCAGCACCATCATGCTGCCATGCAAGAGGTGGGCAGTACCTACACACTTCCCGGGGCAGGGACGGCAAGTTCACCCGTGACGTACTGCGCGGCCCCAAAACCGAACGACCAGTCCTGAGGCCCGTTTTCGTTGATCGCCGCGAAGAGATCAGCGCCCGCCACACCTACAACAGCCAGTTTGTCGGCCAACGCTGCGAAGACTTTCTGCTTGATCTCGGTCGTGCGGCCAGTTTGGGTGAAGATGTGCACGATAACGATGCGAGGTGACCTTTCGAATCCCAGGCCCGCGTCTTCGGCGATGATATCCGTCGGGTCATGGGCGGTGATGATCTGAAATCGGTCTCGCACAGGGATTTTCAATACCGCTACCAGGGCATCATGCACTGCGTCGGCGATAGCGCGGCGCTCTTGCGCCGACCGGTCTGAGGTGAGGTCGATACGCACCAATGGCATGTGTGAAAACTCCTTCGTTGTCAGATACGGACGGGGCGCTGGAGAATGGCGGCGGCCTGGGTCACCATGGAGCGCACGATGTCGGCGGCGCTCTCGATGCGCTCAATCTGCCCGATGCCCTCGCCGATAATCACGTTCGCGACGGCGTAGTCCTCGGCCTCTACTGCGGCCTCATAGTCCGCCTGGGCCTCGGCCAGACGCTGGACGAGCTGCGCTTCGCGGTCATGCCACTTGCGGACGAAGTCGTTGTGCAACACCCGTCCGCTGTAGTCGCCCGGCCAATTCTTTTCGCGCACAATGTCATAGACGTGCTGGCGGATAGTGTCATCGCCGCTGGCCCGTAGCGCGCGCCGCTGAGCGGCAGGAGAGATCGCCGCTTCGTGCGCGGCCCAGAATCGGGTCCCGACCAATACACCGTCGGCGCCCAGGGCGAGGGCGGCCGCCAGGCCTCGGCCGTCCGTCACTCCACCCGCGGCGAGCACCACTACGTGCGGCGCGGCTCCGGCCGCCAGATCGACCACCTCGGGAACCAAGGTGAAGGTCGAGCGTTGCCCAACACCGTGGCCGCCCGCTTCTCCACCCTGGGAGACGATGACATCGGCGCCCACCTCTATTGCGCGAGTGGCCTGCTCCAGGTTGTGCACTTGGCAGATCAACGGCACACCGGCCGCTCGAATGCGCGGTGCGTATGGTGCGGGATCTCCAAAGGACAGAAATATTGCCTTTGGATGTTGATCGAGTACGTAGTCCAAAACGTGCTCGTTGCCGCGCAACGTCCAGGTGATGAAACCGCATCCCACCGGATCGGTCGTCCGGTCGAACTGCTGCCGTATCCAGGCCTCGTCGGTGTATCCGCCGCCAAGCAGCCCGAGCCCGCCAGCCGAACCGACGGCAGCCGCCAGGCGCGCATCGGCAACGTAGTCCATCGGCGCAAGCACGATGGGGTGCTCGATACCGAAAAGGTGAGTCAGACGAGTTTCCAGGGCCATCTTCCAGCTCCTCGGGCATCGCAACTAGTGCGTTCAGTGGGGATACCCAAGCGTAGGCCGATGAGAAACCGCAGGTCCAACAGTTTCTAGCGATAGGAGGATTCTGCTTTTCAGAATGCTATGGACAACACGTCTCTCCCAAAGAGAATTGTGCGGATTCGCCGTCCGCCGACCCTGAATCCCTACAACTTGCGGGCTATGTAGTAGTAATTCGATGAGTCCGCGTCGATCTCCATGACCCGCACTTCGGAGAACCCGGCATCGGCAAGCATGGAAGTCGCCAACTGTCTGCCCCACATGGTCCCCAGGCCTGCACCGCCCAACCCCAGCGACACCGACATGCAGTGCATCAGTGAAACGGTGTAGCGGTAGGTGCTCATCGCCACCCCGATGTTCTCTTCGAGTCGGCTCGACGCCTTGATGTCGACCATCAGCAGAATGCCGCCGGGGCGCAGTGCGCGATGGATGTTGGCCAGGACTCGCGCCGGTTGAGCCTGGTCGTGAATGGCGTCAAAAGCGGTGATGACGTCATAGCTTTCGCTCTTCTGGAACTCGGTGAGGTTGTGGCTCTCGAATGCCACATTCGCCAGCCCGCGCCGCCTAGCTTCGTCGATACCCGCCGCGATCGCTTCGTCTGAGAAGTCGATGCCCGTGAACTGGCTCGCGGGAAAGGCCTGCGCCATCAGGTTCACCGCATGACCACTGCCACAACCGAAGTCGGCTAACTGCAGCCCGGCGTGCAGACGCTCGGGCAGTCCGTCGACCAATGGCAGCACGCCGTCGATGAGGGCGCTGTCGAACACCTCGCCGCTTCTTTCGGCCATGACGGTATGGAAGCGGGGGTAATCGCTGTATTGCAGACCGCCGCCGTCTCTGAAGCACCCCAGCACTTTCTGCTCGACCTCGCCGAGCAGCGGCACATACTGCGCAACACGAGCCAGGTTGCCCAACCCGGCCTCGCGGGTCAACACGGCGGCGCGGTGCGCAGGCAACCAGTACATCCCCGCCTCGGCGTCGTATTCGACCACGTGCGCTACGGTCATGCCGCTCAACCATTCTCGGACGTAACGTTCGTCAAGGTTGGCGGCTTGCGCGATCTGAACACTGCTCGCCGGCGGTAGCCCCGCGAGTACGTCGAACAGCCCGGATTGATGACCGAGGCTCATCAACAACGTCAGACTCGAGCTGTCGATGGCCGCAGTAACACGGTCTGCAAATTGCTCAACAGTCTCCGTAGCCGCCTGCTTGCCGTCCTCGGTCACCGTCACGTCACCAACCCTACACACGGGAACGAACACCGAGTTCAGGGCAACTTGTGCGTATCCGATCGCGAAGTATCGTGCACGGCAGCGTGATTGGTGCCGTAGGAAACGGCCCGCGGCCGGAGGTTTCTACCTGCCCGCGTTGCGCGCCAGATCGATCGCGAACTGGTTCACGAAGGTGCCCGCCCGCGGATCACCCTTATCGCATGAACCATCGGATTCCCCGGGACGCTTGACCCACAGGAAGGCGTCGACGTTTCCGTTCCCCGTTGCCGTCGTCGGCGTGGCGCCCAGCGCGCGACCGGAGGGATTGCACCAATACATGTCACCGGCGGCCGGCCCAGCTCCGTTGCGCGAGGTGTCGATCACGTAATGCGCACCGTTCGTCATCCCCGAAATGGCTTCGCCGTAACCGATTTCCTCATCGGTGGTGAAGAAGTTCGCGGTGTTGAGACTGAAGCCTCGCGCCTTACCGACGCCGACCTCGTTGAGCCGGGCCGCCATCACGTCCGCGCTCACCCACCTCGAATGACCGCCGTCGACATACAGCGCAGTGGCCGGATTGCGGGTAAGCGTGTCAACGGCATAGCGCATCAAACCGAAGCGTTCCTGGCGTTGGTCGGCGGACAGGCAGTCGGCCATGGCCAGCGCGTCGGGTTCGAGAATGATCACCGCCGGGCCGGAACCCACGGCTGCCGCGACACCGTCGATCCATCCTCGATACGCATCGGCCGACCCGAACCCGCCGGCGGCGAAGCTGCCGCAGTCGCGGTGCGGGACGGCGTAGAGAGCCAGAATCGGGGCGGAACCGGAAGCCTGCGCGGCGCTGATGTACTTCGCATCCACACTGGGGCTCGACACGTTGTCCATCCAGTAGGCCTGGGGGGTGTTGGCGATCGCCGCCACCGCCGGGTCAGCGCTCGCGGCACGCATGGCCGCCGAGTTTGGATTGACGTAGAAACCCTGGCCGTCCAGCGGGTTGTCCGCGTTGGCCACCGGGCCAACGACAAGGCCCAGGCTCGCAACTGCCAGGAGGGAAAGGGCACACCGCGCGACGACACCAACAGCTGAGGAAATCACCTCAGAAACGTAGCGGCAGGACAGCGCGCGGCGCCATTCAGCCCCGATCCAGAAGTCGAGATCGGGCTACTTCAGCATTGCATGCGGAGGATTCTCGACTTCTTGCTGATCTTCACAGGCACCCAACTCGTTGACGAGCACGCAGCTGTCTGCGTCTTGCTCCCCGGGAGTTTCGGACACACAATCGCCGACGTCGTTGACCGTTTCACAGCGAGCGTAGATCGCGGGCACCGCGTCTGCGGCGGGAGCTGCGCCGAAGTAGGCACCGGCGATCGCCACCAGAAATGCCCCTGCGGCGATCCCTCTCATGATGGCTGCCACGGCATCTTCCTTCCTGTTGCGGGTGCGCCGTCGGATCACAGTTCTCTGCGGAGGCAAGCGCGCGCAACAACACCTGCCTTGCACTCTACGACCGCCTGCCGCCCTCCCGGACCGCAATCGGCGTGCTGACGGCAGAGGGCGAAAGCCTGATCCCACACACGTCACCATCGAATGCAGGGCGGCGACAGCAACGTCGCTCCCGTGCTCGTCGGACCCGTACCGGGTGGCTGCAGTTAGCGGGGTCGGTCAATACGGCATCCGCGCGCTAATGTGCTTCCGTCGGCATCAGCGAACAAGCCGATAGAAAAGTTGGACACATTCATGACTGCACCAGCAGCGTCGTCACTCGAAGCGCGGGTCGGCCACTACTACCAGATGGACGATCCCTACCTGGTTGGCCGCGAAAAGGTGCGCGAGTACGCCCGCGCCGTGCAGGACTACCACCCCGCGCACTGGGATGAGGCCGCCGCCACGGACCTGGGTTACTCGGGTCTGGTGACCCCACTGACGTTCACGTCAACCCCGGCTATGGCCTGTAACCGCCGCATGTTCGAGTCCGTGGTCGTCGGGTACGACACCTACCTGCAGACCGAAGAGGTCTTCGAGCAGCACCGACCGATCGTGGCAGGCGATGAGCTCCACATCGATATCGAGCTGACGGCGGTGCGCCACGTGGCCGGGCGTGACCTGATCACGGTGACCAACACCTTCACCGACACCGCCGGCGAGCGGGTGCACACACTGCACACCACCGTCGTCGGTGTGACCGCCGACGACATCAACCCGGGAACGATGGCGGCGGTGCAGCGGGCGATGATGCACGACGTCGACTTCTCCGGTGTCGGCGCCGACGCCGACTACCAGAAGACGGTGCGTCCCGAGGCCGAGGTTCGGATGGCAGAGGACACGGCTCGCACGCCGAGAACCGCGTCCTTCGACGACCTGAAGGTCGGCGACGAGCTGCCGGTGCACCACACCCGGCTCTCTCGCGGCGACCTAGTGAACTATGCCGGCGTGGCCGGCGACGCCAACCCGATCCACTGGGACGAGGACATCGCCAAGCTGGCCGGGCTGCCCGATGTGATCGCCCACGGAATGCTCACCATGGGTCTGGGCGCCGGATTCGCGTCCGCGTGGTCGGGCGACCCCGGCGCGGTGACTCGTTATGCGGTGCGGTTGTCGCAGCCCGCGGTCGTGTCGGCCGCCGAGGGCGCGGATATCGAGTTCGGCGGCAAGATCAAGTCACTTGACCCGGAAACCCGCACCGGTGTCATCCTTGTTACCGCGAAGGCCGGTGGCCGGAAGATCTTCGGCCTGGCGACAATGAACATCCGCTTCAGCTGACCTGGCGGGTCTGCGATTACTGCCCGACGCGCGGTGGTGCAACCATAGAGCGATGACCGCAACGCTTGTCGCGAAGAACGTGGCCGGCGGGTTCGCTCACCGCACCCTGTTCGAGGGGCTAGACGTGACCGTGGCACCGGGCGACGTGATCGGGGTCGTAGGCGCCAACGGCGCAGGCAAAAGCACCCTCTTGCGAATCCTGGCCGGAGATCTCGAACCGCTTGACGGCACGGTGAGCGCCGCGCCGGCCGATGCGTTCGTCGGCTGGCTGCCTCAAGAACACGAACGCACGCCCGGGGAAACGGTCGGCGCCTACCTCGCGCGTCGGACGGGCTGCACCAACGCGACACACGTAATGGAAGCAGCGGCAACGGCTTTAGCAGACCCCGAGCCGAGTTCCTCGAATGCGGATCCTGCCGAAACCTACGCGGTGGCACTGGATCACTGGCTCGCTACCGGGGCAGCGGACTTCGATGAACGGTTACCAGCAGTGCTGGCCGATCTCGGGCTCGGCTCCGATGAAATGCAGCCGGAGTCCACCCTGATGACCGCCCTCTCCGGTGGGCAGGCAGCGCGGGTTGGACTGGCGGCGCTGATGCTGTCGCGGTTCGACATCGCCTTGCTTGACGAACCAACCAACGACCTCGATCTCGACGGACTGTCCCGGCTGGAGGAATTCGTCCGCACCCTTCGCGGCGGCGTGGTGTTGGTGAGTCACGATCGAGAGTTCTTGGCGCGCACGGTGACCCGTGTCCTCGAACTGGACCTGCCCCAGAACACCACCACGATCTTCGGCGGCGGGTACGAAAGCTACCTGGAAGAGCGTGAAGTCGGTCGCCGACACCGGCGCGAACAGTACGACGAGTTCGCCGACAAGAAGGCCGACCTGATGGCGCGCGCACGCGTCCAGCGGGAGTGGTCGAGCCAAGGTGTCCGCAACGCGATGCGTAAGGCTCCCGACAACGACAAGAATCGGCGACGCGCGGCCACCGAGTCCAGTGAGAAGCAGGCGCAGAAGGTGCGCCAGATGGAAAGCCGGATCGCTCGCCTTGAGGAGGTCGCCGAACCCCGCAAGGAATGGGCGCTGCAATTCACCATCGGAGCCGCACCACGATCGAGCGCGGTCGTGGCGACGCTCAGCAACGCCGTAGTAAGGCAGGGTGAATTCGTCCTAGGGCCGGTGTCGGTACAGGTGGATGCCGGGGAGCGGATCGGCATCACCGGGCCCAACGGGGCGGGAAAGTCGACACTACTGCGACTGCTTCTAGGCCGGCGGCAGCCCGATGAGGGTCGATCGAGCCTGGGCGCCAACGTCGCCGTTGGCGAAATCGACCAGGCGCGTGGCTATTTCACCGGCGCTGGGCGACTCGTCGATCACTTCGAGCAGCGAGTGCCGACATGGTCGACCGCCGACGTGCGGACCCTTCTTGCGAAGTTCGGGCTCGGCGCCGACCATGTGGAACGCACCGTCGACGAGCTCTCACCCGGTGAGCGGACGCGCGCCGGCCTTGCGTTGCTGCAGGCCTGTGGCACCAATGTGCTGGTCCTCGATGAGCCGACAAACCATCTCGATCTCGCCGCCATCGAGCAGCTGGAACAGGCACTCGACAGTTACGAAGGCGCGCTATTGCTGGTAACGCATGACCGCCGGATGTTGCAGAACGTTCGATTGGATCGCTCGTGGCTGGTCGACAAGGGTCGTGTCGCCGAGTTGTAGCCGAGCTGCACGTCGGCTTCGCTACCATCGCGACATGCCGGCTCCTGTTTCGAGACGCGACGCCCTCAGGTATGCCCTCGCCGCACCGGTTCTCGCGAGTCTCGGCGCAGCCGCGGCGGCACTCGGCGCCCCGAACGCGTCCGCAGCCAATCTGAAGCTGATCGACTTCACGGAGCGTCTGGTCGCGGCTGACCAGATCAAATCGGCCGGCTATGACGGCGCTCTCGTCTATGTGTCCGAGTCGCGGCCGGGCGCCAACTTTGATTTCAAGCCGACCACCCGTGAGTACACGGATGCGCTGCGCGCGGCGGGCCTTCATGTGGTCAGCTGTTACCAATACGGCAAGCCCGGCTGGCCCACTCCGTCCGACTTCACCCGCGGGTACGACGGGGGCGTGGCAGACGCACAGACGGCTCTCCGGAAACACGGCGCGGCTGGGGGGCCGGCGTCCGCGCCGATCTTCTTCAGCGTCGATGAGGACATTGACGCCGCCACCTGGAAAGGTGTTGCCGTTTCATGGTTTCGAGGGCTCAACTCGGTTCTGGGCGTGGGCCGCACCGGCATCTACGGGCATGCGCGGGCGTGCAGTTGGGCGATAGCCGATGGTGTCATTGGGCATTCGTCAACCGCTGGCTACCGGTGGGCATGGCAGACGAGAGCCTGGTCTGGCGGCGTGCGTGAGCCCGCCGCGGTGCTGTATCAAAGTGCAGTAAATACGGCGTCGAACCCGGGACCCCTGATCGGAGACATCCACGTGGACGTCGACGACGTACTCGCCACCGATTACGGCCAGTGGGATCTGGTTCGATAATCGTCAGCTGTCGCTGAAGGTCCGGAGGTTTCGCGCAGGCCAGCCGGTCGGCACAGGGACGCCACCAATCGAGGGAAGGTTACGCTAACCTACATTGGCTGATCGAATTTCCTAGCCGGTCAGCGAGCACTGGAGAGGAGACGCCAGCCGCCCGCGCGCCGGGCCCTGGACACCCGGCAGATGAAAAATCGCGAAACTCATTCCCCCACAGTCAATCCCGTCGAAATCAGAGGCAATAGGCCATGACAGCGCCGGTATGGATGGCGGCCCCTCCCGAGGTGCATTCGGCCCTCCTGAGCAGCGGCCCTGGACCCGGTCCCCTACACGCGGCGGCAGACGCCTGGCGCACGTTAAGCACCGAGTACTCCTCGGCAGCAACCGAACTCACGACAACTCTAGGCTCGGTACGGGCCGGCTCATGGAACGGACCCAGCGCCGAGCAATATCAGGCGACGCACGTGCCCTACCTGAGCTGGCTACAGCAGACCAGCACCGTCAGCGCTGGCGTGGCAGCGCAAACTGAGACCGCGGCGATGGCCTACACCGAGGCGCTGGCCACCATGCCGACCCTTGCCGAGCTTGCCGCAAACCACGCGATGCATGGTGCGCTGATAGCCACCAACTTCTTTGGCATCAACACCATTCCGATCGCCGTCAACGAAGCCGACTACATCCGGATGTGGGTCCAGGCCGCCGCCGTGATGAGTACCTACCAGGCCGTCTCCGAGGTGTCGCTGACATCGGCACCGCCAACCCTGCCGGCACCGAAGCTGCTCGCACCCAGAGCCACCGAATCGGCACGCGCGCTGGCCTTCACCGATCCCATCGAAGAGTGGCTATCGGGGTCCGAACACTTCCTCGGCATGTACCGCGCGCTCAAGGGATTGATCACCGATCCGGTGGGCACCATCGTGCGGATCGTCATCGACTTCGCCACCAACCCGGCGGCGGCCCTGGTTACCTGGCAACCGCTGTTCTTCGTGTTCGCGTACGCCGCAACGTTTGGCGTGATGGGGACGCCGATCTACGCCGCAGTCTTGGGCCCCTCGGCGGGGATCGCGATCCCGCTCGCCATCACCTTGGCCGGGCTGTCGCAGATGCCGGAGGCTCCGCCTGCCGACCAGCCCGCAGAACCCGTCCGCCCACCCGCGGACCAACCGAATGCCGTCGCGATATCCGGCGGCCCCGCGGCCACGGTGAGTACGGGGGCGCCTCCACCGCCCGCCAACACCACAGTGACAGCCAGCTCTGCGCCGGCGCCCACACCACCGCCCGCAGGGGCCGAAAGCCTGGGATACGCCATTCAGGGCGACGGTCCCGGATTCGGGTTCGGTCCGACCATGGGCCAGAGCACTGGCGCCGTGGCACACACACCGAGCGGCGCGGTGGCTGCCGCCACTGCCCTCGCCTGCAATCCCGGAGAGTCCAAGAGCCGCAGGCGCCGTCGCAGAACTTCCGAGGACCGTGGCCGTCGCTACGAGTACGCCACCCTAGACAGCGACACACCCACTGACCCTGGCGATCCGGTGACGGTCACTACTGCCTCAAGCACGGGCGCGGGAAGGCTCGGTTTCGCCGGTGTTCGCACCACGTCGCCAGCCACCGTCGCAGGCGGCCTGACCACACTTGCCGGAGACGAAGCCGACGTGCGGACCACTCCGATGCTGCCCGGGACGTGGAACATCGCCGACGGCGACAGCCCGACCCACTGACCTGGCAGCGTCGGCGATTGGCGCTTGGCCGGCCGAATCCACGTCAGTATTTGAGGTGGCCTTTGTCGACAGGCAGCTGGATGCCGGTTAGCCCTGCCGACGCATCGCCGGCGAGCCATACAACGACCTCTGCGATGTCGTCCGGATCCAGAAGCGCATCCGGCTGCAACGGCATCGGCGCGAAACTTGGCCAGTAGTTGGGGTGCGCTTGTAGAACTTTCACCATTCCGTCGCCGGAGACCATTGGGGTGAGGACACCGTAGGGATGGATCGAATTGACCCTGATTCCGTACTCGGCCACCTCGATACTCAGTGAATTAGTGAGCCCAACAACGCCGTGCTTGGATGCGCTGTAGGCGCCGTTGCCTGGAGTCGCCTTAAGGCCCGCACTAGAACTCACGATCACGATAGAACCGCCGTTGCCGGCCTGAATCATGGCGGGAACGACAGCCTTCAAGGTCCGCCAGGTTCCCGTGAGATTGGTGTCCATGACGTCTGTCCATTGCTTATCAGGAATTTCCCAGAGCCGCCCCCAACCCAAAATTGCGGCGTTTGCCACGAGGATGTCCAGGCGGCCGAATTGCTTGATCCCGTCGGCGACCACACCCTCCAGGGCCGCGCCGTCGCGGATATCGGCCTGGGCAGCAAGAATTTTGAGACCCTCAGCTTCGACCTGCCGGACCGTTTCCGCGAGGTCTTCCGGCCCCGCCGCTTCATAGTTGGCGTGCTCGGAGACTTTTTGGCATGCGTCGACGGCGATGATGTTTGCCCCGGCCCGCGCTAGCCGGACGGCGTGCCTGCGTCCCTGACCGCGCGCTGCCCCGGTTATGAAGGCCACCCGCCCCTCTAGAGGCCGACTTTCCATAGGATCTTCTCTCCAGTTCTTACCGCAGTGACAATTGCAGGGGGCTAACTCCTAGCTGACGGGATCGTGACTCATTGCCCGATCGATGTTGGCCGCCACTTCCTTTTGCCACTCCTCGTTGGCGTGGGTGGTATCGACTTCGCATTCGAATCGTGCGGTCATGTCCTCAGTGACATCGGCGACATCGACGTAAAACTGTTCATACCAACGTCTGTGCTGATACACCGGGCCGTCTTCGAGGGTGAGGAGGGGGTTGTCGATTCGTGTCTTGTTCTTCCACACCTCGACGTCCTCAAGAAATCCGACACTGAAGCTCTTGGCGAATGTGGCCGCCAGTTTCGCGGACTTGTCGGCGGGCAGGCCCGGGATTCGCTGGACGCTGACCCCCCATTGGAGAACGAAGGAGTCGTGCGTTACCGGATAGTGGCAGTTGATCAGGACCACCTCTACCGTGTTTTCGCCAAAGTCGTTGTGCAGGTAGTTGATCATGTAGGAGGGCCCGAAGTAGGAGGCCTCGGATCGCAGCATTGCATCATCAATGGAGTAATTCGAGCTGCTAAGGACGTCCGGGCGGGCCTTCGAATGCAGGAACTGCGTGGCGACGTGTCCCTCGATCACATTCTTGAAGTACACGGGGTAGGCGTGGTGTATGTAAAAGAAGTGCGCCATGTCGACGTTGTTGTCGACGATCTCTCGACAATGCGAGCCCTCGATCAGGATCGAGTCCCAGGTCCAGTCACTCCAGGCCTCGGTGCCGATACCGTCAATGTGGGGGATAGCCAGTTCCGGCGGCGGCGGGTTGCCTTCCGGGTCATGCCACACGAACAGCTGCAGGTTCTCCTCGACGGTGGTCCAGGCGCGCGTGCGGGCGAGTTTTGGAGTGCGTTTGGCGTATGGGACGAGCTTGCACCGTCCGTCGCCGTTCCAGCGCCAGTCGTGAAACGGGCACGCGATTGCATCGTCTTTCACGCTGCCCTGCGATAGGTCTGCGCCCATGTGTCGGCAGTAGGCATCAAGGACTCGCAGTGCACCGGTGCTGTCCGACCACACCACGAGCTTCGTGCCAAACACGTTGACCGCATGGGGTTTTCCGTCCCGGAAGGTGTCGGCAAGCCCCAAGCAATGCCAGCCTCGAGCAAAGCGGGTGGGCCTGTCGCCGACATCGATCCACCGGATCTCCGAATCGTGAATCATGGCCTGGTCACCTTTCTGTCCACACTGGAGGCCGCTGATCGGCCCGCCTGGCGGCCGAAGAACGAACCGGCTCCGAGCTGAGTGCCACTGGCGTAGCCCTTGGAGTCCTGCGCGATCGTGGACGTACAGGCACCGGCGGCGTAAAGCCCAGCGATCGAGGTGCCGTCCGCGCAGAGCACCTGCCCGTGTACCGAGGTACGCAGGCCACCCAGGGTGAATCCGCTGTAAAAGGCCTTACCAAGGCTGAGATCGAAAGCAGCCCAAGGTCCTTGGTCCTGAGCCGCTACATAAGCGGGCGCCTTGTCGAATTCGGAGTCATTGCCACGCGCGGCGTGACCGTTGTATCGGTCCAGCGTGGCCTGTAGTCGCCCGGCCGGGATGCCGAGATCAAGTTCCATCTCCGCCACGTCTTCCCAGCCGTCGATGAACGGGGCCAGCGGCAGCGGCGGCATCTCCATGTGCTGCGAATCCACAATGAGATACGCCGCGGCGTCGGGCTGTTCGAGCGTAAACGCCGAGGTCCGTGAGTGATAGGAGTCCTCGGCCACGAAACGATCGCCGTTCTGGTTGACAATGACTCCCGTCAGCAGCTTCGCCGGCGGGTACACCGGCGCGGTGATGAACGCCTGATCCATGTTTTCGGTTGCACCGCCTACAGATTGACCCAGCCGGATGCCTAGGCCGTCGTCGTGGCTGCTGCCCAGCGCAAAGACCCTGTCCCGCAATTGCGGGACATGCTTGTCCAGCATGTCGGGATTCATGACAAATCCGCCGGCCGCAAGCACGACCGCATCGGCCCGAATGCTCCCAGTCTCGGTGAAGCGCTTCCACCTCACTCCGACGACTCGTTCTCCGTCGGCAACTAGTGCCGTAGCTCCGGTCTCGTAGTGGAATTGAACTCCCAGTTCGGCTGCTCGATTGACGAGTAAGTCGATCACCATGGCGGCGCCACCGGTTTCACCGCAGACCGGTACTTTGTGGCCGCGAGGCGCCGGTTTGGCGCGAGTTCGGTAGGGCCAAACGTTCTCGTTTCCGGTATACATCAAACCCTCGGTACCGGGTTGAATTACCGTCTTGTCCGGGTAATAGCTGCGTTCGAACTCGAATCCCAGGGCCTCTAGCCAGTCGAAATGCTCCACGCTGCCATCGCAATACGCGCGGATCTTGGCCGGATGAGCGTCGCGCGCCACTGCCATCAGATACTTGAACATCTCGTCAGGTGTGTCGTCGTGGCCGGTGGCCTCCTGCACCGCCGTCCCGCCGCCCAGATAGAAATGCCCGCCCGCCAGCGCCGAAGTGCCTCCGGCAACAGCAGCCCGTTCCAGCACCAGAACCCGGGCGCCGGCGGCGGCCGCTTCGACCGCGGCGCACCCGCCCGCGATACCGAAGCCGACCACGAGCACATCGACCTCGTCTGACCAGCACGAAACATTCTTGGCAGCAATGACTTCAGGGATATCCGCGGTCACAAGGCCTGCTCCTTTACGTAGTCGAAGAAGGTGCGCATATCTGTACTGACTTCGGCCAGCTCGACGTACGGCACACCGGCGAAGGCGCCGTCCAGGTAGGCAAAGCGCATGGATCCGGCCATCTCGCCGCGCTGCACCACCGTGAGGCCCCAGGCTTCGGCCGAACTCACCGCGGCGTCAAAGTCCTCAGGTTCGAAACACACGTGGTGAAGCCCCGGTCCGTGGCGTTCGAGAAACTCTATGTAGATGCTGTCCCCGCGCACCGGTTCGATGAGCTCCAGCTGCAGATCCGCCAGATAGGACAACGAGATGTGGGCCACGAAGTCGGCCGGCTGGCCGAGATAACTGCACGTCTGCGAACCGAACTCGATGTTGGGCATCCTGGTCCACTTACCGGCACCGAACTGCCCGCTCAGCAACTCTTCGGTGGCCGCGATATCCGCAGTTACCCAGGCAATCTGGGTGATCGGCCCGTGACTTGTGGTCATGAATTTCTCTCATAGTTGATGATCGGGCTCATGAGGCTCGGCGCAATCCTGTTGAGTCTGACCAGTATTCGGTTATAGGCAGGAAAGGTTATGAATTGCTGATTCCTTGCCACGCCTCGGAGAATCGCCTCGGCGGCACGCTCCGGACTGATCTTGGCGAAGGGCACAGCGTCAACGGACGCCCTGTAGTCGTACCCCGGCAAGTTGTGCGCCTTGTCGAAGATGCCGGTGTCGACCAGGCCGGGCACAACCACGCTTGCTCGCACGCCGTACGGCTTCGCTTCTGCACGTAGTGAAGTGGTCAGACCCACCACGGCATGTTTGGTTGCTGCATACGCGGCGGATGATGCGACAGGCATCAGTCCAGCGCTGCTGGACGTGTTCACGATGTGCCCGACGCCTTGGTCACGCATTTGTGCGTAGGCCAGCTGCGTACCGTGGACCACACCCCAAAAATTGACATCAACTATTTGACGCCATACCTCGGTAGTCATTTCCGCAAGATCGCCACCCACGACGATACCTGCGTTGTTGAACATCAGGTCCAGGCGGCCACTGCTCCACACTGCCTGATCAACAAGTGCCGCAACGGATTCACGGTCGGCGACGTCGATGACAGCTGTCTTGAGGCGTGAGCCACATTCAGCCGCCAGGCTCGCCAGCCCCACTCCATCGCGGTCCGCTGCCCACACCACCGCGCCGCGATCGATGAGCAGCTCACACAGAGCCCTCCCGATACCCGACGCCGCTCCCGTCACAATCGCGGTCGCACCGCGGAACCTGTTCGACACCATCCGAACATTAAGCGATAGTGATTACTAATTCAAGACTTGTGACTTAAAACAACGGATTCTGCGCTAGGGTGGTCGTTGTGACCCCTCCGGACCCGCGCCGACAGCTGCTGCTGGCTGCCGAGCGCCTCATCGCCGAACGTGGACCAGACGTTGCGCTGCGCGATGTTGCGACCGCCGCCGGGAACCGCAACAACTCGGCGGTGCACTATCACTTCGGTTCCCGCGATGGCCTGATCGAAGCCATCATCGAGTACCGCCAAACGCCGCTGGAAAACATACGGATGGCACTGCTCGCCGAGCACGAAACTGCCAGTGCCAAAGACGATCTCACCGCGCTCGTATCGATCTTGGTCCGTCCGCTTTTCGATGTCCCCTACGCCGACGGCCCCAGCCACTACGCACGATTCCTACAACGTATCCGTGACCACCCCGACGTCCCTCAGACCCAACTCAGTGCCGAACGTTGGCCTGCAACAAAAATCCTCACGACGCGCCTGCACCGCGCGCTCACTCATTTACCGGTGCCCGCCCGCACCCCACGGCTCTTCGCGATGGCATCGGTGATGTTCACCCTCCTCGCCGACTACGAACGCCGGATCACCCAACAACCCCTGACACCGGCCATCCACACCCATGCCGAGGACGACACCGTCTCGATGCTCGTCGGACTACTCAGCGCACCGACACCACCCACACCCGCGACAAGTGTCGCCGGATCAAGAAACCTGTCTAAACAAGGAGCGTGAAAGTATGACCGAAAACCTCGCGGCCGCCGCAGGACGCCGCTCGCGTGAAGCAGTACATGCCCGCGACAAGCAGGCCTGGGTGGACAACTTCGCTGACGACGGCCTGATCGAAGACCCCGCTGGGCCCTCTCCCTTCGATCCGGAAGGTAAGGGACACAGAGGAAAAGAAGCTATCGCGGCGTTCTGGGACAACGTGATCGCTCACGCCGAAAAGCTGGATTTTGTTTTCGACACCACCTATGACTGCGACACGCATGAGGCCAACGTCGGCCGGATCATCAGCACCATGGGCGATTATCAGTTCACCGCAGAGGGCGTCTTCACCTACCACGCCAATACCGAGGGCAAACTCGTTACCCTGCGGGCATATTGGGAGTTCGAGAAGACCTTCGCCACCCCCACGAAGCTCTAGCGGAGGTGCAAATCCTTAGCAACTGGGAGCAGGTGTGCCGATGACCGAGCAAGTGCCGTTGGATTCAGGATTCGGCGTAACCGCCACCACCACCGAGGTGATCGGGACGCGAGATCTGACCGGTATGACCGCCGTCGTCACCGGCGGCTATGCCGGGCTTGGACTTGAGATCACCAAGGCCCTGACAGCCGCGGGGGCGACCGTCCACGTTCCGGCCCGCCGACAGGACGTGGCTGCGTCCGCACTGACTGGAATCACGCACGCTCATATCGGTGAGATGGACCTGGCCGACCTCGCCAGTGTCGACCGGTACGCCGAGAGCCTGCTGATCAGGGGCGATCACATCGATCTACTGATCAACAACGCCGGTCTGATGGGATGCCCGCTGACTAAGGTCGGTCCCGGGTGGGAATCACAATTCGCCGTTAACCATTTGGGGCACTACCTGCTCACGAATCGCCTGTGGCCACTGCTTGCCGGGGGGTCGCGCGTCGTCGCGGTCTCGTCAGCAGGCCATCATTTCGCGCCGATGCAATGGCACGACATTCACTTTGACGACAGCCCCTATGACAAATGGGTGGCTTATGGGCAGGCGAAAACCGCGACAGCGCTGTTCGCGGTGGGCCTGGACGCCCTCGGGCAGCGCGACGGTGTCCGAGCTTTCAGCCTGCACCCCGGGTCGACGCCCACTGAACTCTCCCGCCACCTAGAAGGACCGGACTTCGAGCGTCTCCTGGGCATGTACCAGTCCGGCGAGCTGGCCGGTCAGGACTTCAAAACACCCGAGCAAGGTGCTGCGACCGCCCTCTGGGCAGGGCTATCACCCCAACTCGATGGGCGCGGTGGCCTGTATTGCGAGGACTGCGATATCGCCGCACCGGCGCCGCCGGACGGCAGATTCATCGGTGTGCGGGACTACGCCTGCGATCCTGAGCAAGCCCAACGCCTCTGGCGCCACTCGGCAGAGATGAGTCGAGTCAACGCTTTTGCCTGACGGAATGACCCTGCTGTGTAGCGCGCCTACGACGGAAGGTGCCGCGCTGCGCGTCGCCTCAACGGTCTTGGCGCACGGCGTCGTCCGACACGTTGTCTACTCAAGCGAGCACGGCCCCCGGACGGCCACCGCTACCGCACGGATTTGATCGGAAGCACCGCCAGCGCACCGAGGACCGACAGCACCATCGACGCAAGGTAGAGGACGCTGAAATCTCCTTGGGTGCTGTGTAATCCGAACAACGCCGTCGCCAGCATCGGAACAAGCAGCTGCGGGAGTAGGTACGCCATGGCCACCACGCCCAGGTCTTTCCCCGAGGACTCCGTCTCGGGAAGTACCTCCGTCATGAGCGCCAGATCCACCGCGGCGTAAGCACCCTGTCCCGCACCGATTACTGCCGCTCCGAGCAAGAGGGAGTGGAAATCTTTGAACAGCAACAGGATTACCAATCCGGCCGCGGTGATCAGGCACGAGGTCCAGACGATGCCCTTGCGCCGTCCGGTACGGTCTGACCACCAGGCGGATATCGCCGCGGTGAGCATGTTGGTGATCAAGAACGAACCGATGATGATGCCGTACTTGGCTGCCGCCTCGTGCTCGGACAAGCCCAGGGTGCCCGCAACGATGTACAGCATGTAGACCGTCACCAACAGCACCGACATGGTGACGAGGAGACGACAGATCCACGCCCATGCGAAATCCTGGTGCTTCCTTGGATTTATCCAGTAGCTGGAAAGAATCGCCTGCCAGCTGCGGGGCGCTCGTTCGGCAAGGAGGGTATCGCGCAGGATGACTGCGGCGCCGCTATTGAACACCAACGCCAGCACCGCCGGCAGTCCGAACCACCATCGAGGATCGTTGGGCAGGATGTTGATGAAGACGCTCCCTACCACCGGCGCGAGGCTGGTGGAGATGCCAAAGGCCGCCGCAACACGTGCTCGAATCGCTAACGATATCTGGTCAGCCAGTAGTGCGTTGAACACCACAAGTGTTGCAGCAAAACCAATCTGGGTGATGCACCATCCGGCGACGACACCCCCGACCGTCGGAGCCGTGGCCAAAACGATCAGGCCCACGGCCCCGACAAGCGTGCCGCCCACGAGATACGGCCTGCGGATACCGAATCGCGACGTCGAGGTGTCGCTGAGATGACCCAGAGGAGGGGTCACCAGAATGATCGCGATTCCGCCGAGAGCCATCGTCAAGGACAGCGTCTGGGTCTTGTGCCCCGGATCGAGCTCCGCGACGCGCAGCGGGATACTCACCGCACCGGCGGCGAGCAGGGCAACCGCGGAGGCGAAGTACGCCAGCAGGAACACCGGCAGGAAAGCGCGCGGCTGCACAACCCGGACATCCGCCTCAAGGCGTGTAGCAGGCGTTTCCGTAGCCATATGGTCCTCTCGAAGATCCCTCGACAAACCACTGTAAGTGGTTATGCGCCAGGCCCGCTTGGGACGAGATCCGACCTGGGGGTCGTCGACTACCGTCGATCGAGTGAAGGGGACCCGATCGCGCGTCGCCCGAGCGTGTGCCGTCGGAACAGTCCTCCTGACCCTCGCAGGGGTGCCCTCCTGTGGACATTCGGTATATCCGATCAGCGCGCCGAGCGTGGTGCCCGAAGGTCCTTTCGCGCCCGTCACCCGCCTAGTGAACGACGCGGTGGCGGCGTCTCGGCTGCCCGGCGCGGTGGTCCACGTCGGGCACGCCGGCACGATCGTCTTCCGGCAGGCTTTCGGATGGCGCAAGCTCCCCGATGAACCGGGCCCGGACGGGTCGCCCGCACCCGGCGAGTCGATGACCGACGACACGATCTTCGACGTGGCGTCCTTGACCAAACCTCTTGCGACGAGCGTGGCCCTTTTCCAGTTGTATGAAAGGGGCCTGGTGCAGATCGACGAACCCGTCCAGACATATCTGCCGGATTTCAACCCCGCCAATGACTCACGGCGCGCCCAGGTGACGCTTCGCATGCTGCTCACGCATACGTCCGGCAGCGGAGGCGACCTGAGCCATCAGGGCCCCTGGGGGCTGACGGAGGCGGACAAGGCGGATGGCATCCGTCGCGCGCTCACCACCCCGTTGGCGTTCGATCCCGGTACGACGTTCCACTACTCCGATATCAACTTCATCATCCTCGGCGCACTCATCGAAAAGGTCACCAATGAGCCCTTGGATGTTTATGTGCAGGACAACGTCTTTGCTCCGCTCGGAATGGCCTACACCCGCTATCTTCCCGCAAGCAAGGCCTGTGGCCCCCACCACATCATTGGTACGGCAATCTCTTTCGATAAGACTGCATATGCCGGTGGGCAGTGTCCGGCGGGGACCTGGAGCACCGATCTATTGACACGCATCGCGCCGACGGCTCACGACGAAGACACTCCGGGCATCAATCCCCATTACGACCAACTGCTGCGCGGCACCGTGCACGACCCGACGGCGCGACGGATGGGCGGCGTCGCCGGCAGCGCCGGTGTGTTCTCGACGGCCGACGACATTGGTAGGTACTCCCAGGCACTTCTCGACCGTCTCGCTGGACGCCCGAGCAGGTTCCCGCTCAAACAATCGACCCTTGAGCTGATGACGACTCCGCAGCAGCCTGGCCATACCGCCGCGCAGCTCGGGGCGGCCAGCAGCGCCACCCGCGAGGCCGTCGAAAAGACGCCCAACCCAATAGATCCTCTGCTTGCACCGAGCTACCCGGCGATAGCGGGGCAAAGCCTGCGAGGTTTCGGCTGGGATATCGATACGGAGCTGTCCAAACCGCGTGGATCGCTCTTTCCCATCGGCAGCTTCGGCCACTCCGGCTTCACCGGGGTATCGCTGTGGATAGACCCCGGGTCGGACACGTACGTGATCGTCCTGGCGAACGTCATTCATCAGCGCGGAGGTCCGCCTATCGTCGGGCTGAGCGGCGATATCGCCACAACCGCGGCGCGTGTCTTGCGCCTCTACAGCAATTAGCCGGGCCCACAGTCGAGAATCGTTGAGCCCGTATCGATCACGAGGTCCTTTACAACGTTTTCGCAAAGACGCGTATCGAAACAACTTTCACACCAGCCACATTGTTAACATGACTCAATGCAGGATTCGTCGGGGACCCGCAGCCTTCCGCGCTTGTCACGTCCGGTCACCCGGCGCGATGCACTGCGCTACGCCACCGTCGCATCGGCGCTGGCCGGGCTGGGTGCGGCATCAGCTGCTGTCGGTATGCCGACAGCCGAAGCCGCCGCTCCCACATTGATCGACTTCGCCATGCGCCAGATTCCAGCCGAGGACATCAAGGCCGCTGGACACGCGGGGGTGATCAACTACGTGTCGACGTCACGTCCCGGCTCGTCCATGGGCGCCAAGCCAATCACCCGGCCCTACGCCCAGTCGCTCACCGCGGCGGGACTGGTGATCGTCAGCAACTTCCAATACGGAAAGCCCGGCGGGACAGCACCTTCGGACTTCACCCGCGGATACGCCGGCGGCGTCGAGGACGCTCGGACCGCCTGGCAGCTACACACCGCGGCCGGCGGCGGCCAGAGCGCACCGGTCTTCTTCTCCGTCGACGACGACATCAACCGCGAGACATGGAACAACGTTGCACTGCAGTGGTTTCGAGGCATCAACTCGGTGCTCGGGGTACAGCGCACCGGCATCTACGGGGGCGTCAACCCGTGTCAGTGGGCCGCCGCCGATGGCGTGATCGGCAAGTCGCGATCGCCCGGTCACGTCTGGGCCTGGCAGACCCGGTCTTGGTCGCGGGGCCAGGTCTTCCCCGCCGCGGTTCTGCATCAACGCATCGTCAGCACCGCATCCAATCCGGGACCAGTGGTCGGCGGGCTTGAAGTCGACGTCAGCGATGCCCTGGCCCAGGATGTGGGCCAGTGGAACTTCCATCAGTGACGATCGAGGATTGCTTTTACTGCAGCTCGACTGCACGACCGTTGTCGACCGCCCATGAACGGTTCAATCGAACGTTCTGCAGCATCCGTCGATCGTGCGGCACCTGCAGCAGCGCAAGACCGGTGCGGGTGTGCTCACCCGGGGAGAGTTCGTCAACCGCGCGTTCCACATGATCGGCGCGCAGACCGAACTTCGCCAACAGGGTGCGCACGTCGGCGGTCGACCAGGACGGCACCCGCTGCTCAAAGCGATCGACAAGCTGAGCATCGCCGGGCGAAATCAGCTCGCGCCTGGTCGATTTCACCGACAGCGACATTGGCGCCGAGACCCGCACGGCCCGACGAACACCTCTGCGGGGGCGATACTGACCGCACCGTCGAGCGGCTCAAGATCCCCCGTCAGTATCCGCAGCAGCGTGCTCTTACCGGCATCTTTGGCGCCCACAACGCCGACCACATCACCCGCGCCACCGTGAGGTCGAACGCCTCAAAGAGAGTGCGGCGGGCGAATCCGCCGGCCACATTCTTTGCGACAGGTGTTGCGGTCATGGGGCTATCGTCGCATCAGGCTGCGGGTTCTTCCGCGGTCACTACAGATCTCGTGGATCGTCGGGCACATCTACGGCGTGCTGGCGCAGCACTTCCAGGGAAACAATGTCGAGGGTTCGTTCGTGGGTGGCCGCCAACACCACCGGGGCGGCGTGCCCGGCGTGGTGGGCCCGAAGCCAATTCGCCGCGGTGACGCACCAGCGGTCACCGGGGACCAGACCGGGGAACTGATAGCGCGGTGCCGGCGTGGACAAGTCATTGCCGATGGACCGTTGATGCTCCAAAAACTCCGCGGTGACCACCGCACAGATCGTGTGCAGGCCGCGGTCCTCATCTCCTGTTGAACAACAGCCGTCGCGGTAGAAGCCGGTGAGCGGCTCGGTACCGCACGGTTCCAGGGGGCCGCCGAGCACGTTGCGATCAGGCACGTCTCCAGTATCGGTCCTCATGGGCTGCGGGGCGGACGAGACACCCCTGCTTCGATCCCGGGCATGGCAGCTCACGTCCGCGGCCGTAGGCGAGAATACTGGCCCTGTCTGGCACTGTTCGACATCGATAGGAATCGACATGACTCAACGCGCGTTCGTCACCGGCGCAAACGGATTCGTGGGCCGCACGCTTTCGCGGCGCCTCCGCGCTTTGGGATGGCAGGTCTGCGGAGTCGACCTCGTGGCCGATCCCGCACACGATGTGCGCGCCGGCGATATCAACACCGACGGGCCCTGGGTGGCGGACGCCGCCGCTGCCGATACGGTCTTCCACACTGCGGCCGTGGTATCGAACACCGCAGATGCCGAAACGGCCTGGCGCATCAATGTCCTTGGAACAAAGAAGGTTATCGATGCAACCTCGCCAGGCACCGTGTTCGTGCACCTGTCGTCCGTCCGGGCGTTCTCCGACCTGGATTTCCCCGACATGGTCGCCGAAGAGCACCCGGTCCGAACCGACGGAAACACCTACGTCGACACAAAGATCGCAAGCGAGCAGCTGGTGCTGCAATCCCACGGTGCCGGCCGGATAGATGCCCGGATTGCGCGCCCAGGTGATATCTACGGGCCCGGATCCCGACCCTGGACGATCCTGCCGGTCGAGATGATCCGCAGTCGCCAGTTCGTGTTGCCCGCGATGGGCAGAGGGATCTTTTCTCCGGTCTATGTCGATGACGTCGTCGACGGCATTGTTTCTCTGGCCACCAACCGCGCAGCAAGCGGCCAGGTTTTCACAATCTCCGGCGGCACCGGGGTGACGTGTGCACAGTTCTTCGGTCACTACTACCGCATGCTCGGCCGCCGTGGCCCACTAGTTCTGCCGACCGCGGTCGCGCTCGGCCTCGCCAGAACAAAATCGGCCGTCCTTGCATTGTCAGGCAGGACCACTGAGGCCAATGCCTCGTCCGTTCGGTATCTCACAAGAAACGGAACCTATTCAATTGCCAAGGCGCAGAGCATGCTTGGCTACAATCCTCAATTCACCCTCGACACGGGTATGCAAGCAACCGAAACGTGGCTGCGGAATCAAGGTCTTCTGGATTAGCCGGCTTGTAGGTTCTCATTATTCTTGGCCAATGCCAGTCCTCTGACCTGCCCGTTTTGCGGTTGTCTCACGTTGTCGCCACTGGATCTTGCCTCAGTTTCGTGGCCATTCTTTAGGCTCGATCCTGGTTTGCGCGCCTGTTGCGCCAGCGCTACCCGTGATGCAACACTAGAAGCACGTGGATGGCCGTCTGCCGGTGGTTCAAGCCAGCACCCTCGTCCGAGGTTTGAGCCGGCCAACACGCCTTAACCGAGAGCCGCCACCCACGGGTTAGGCGGCTTTCGTTCCTGAGTTCCAAGGATGCATCTTAAGTCCATAGGACGTGATCGAACCGGCCTGGCGGCGGTACATCACGGGCTCCAGTTTCCTCAGGTACTGAGTCTGGACCGTTCCATCGCCCTGCCGAGGGTTGAATGCTGCACCGGTGGCGGACGCAGCGATATCCGCGATTTGAAGAAGATCCAACCGATTTGGCTGGTCGATCTGCCCACCTGCGGGATCGAGGTGATTCCAACTGATTTCGGTTCCCTGCTCCATGAGTCGGTACTCGTACTGCCGCAACTTCGACAGCTTGAAGCGCCGCACGTGCGCAAGCGTGTATCGGAGACCGCCTCCTCGCTGGCCATCGCGAGCTATCCACGAAAGCCGCTCTAGCAGAAACCGCAAGGTGTATAGGTATGCGCGGTCCTGGTTCCACTTGTCGGGCTCATCGGGTAGGTGGTCCTTGCATACGACGACCGAGCACACTCGGAACAGCGATTTCTGCGCGCCAACCGCGGAAGAAGCCAGCAGTCGCTTGTCGTGCTGGTTGTAGTTCTTCCAGTGCAGGGTGTCGCTTGGTCGCCGCCCATGCCGGTTCCGGAGCGAGGCCACGAATGCCGTTGCCTCTGCTTGTTTGTCTGCCTGAATCACTACCGCCGACAGAATGAAATGCGGACTCGATCGCCCCGTCCGGGAGCGCTGGCCCGATTCGTCGATGTAGGCCAGGTAGCCAGGTGGTGATGACCGAAACGCTAATCTGCGAACGCGACAAGACAATCCGGACCTTGTCAATGAGTTGTTAGCGCAGTGTGGATGGACCGACCAATTACGTGGATCCACACTGTGGACAAAAGAATCTGTCGGGATGCGCGTGTAGCCTCCATGCCGCGGATATCTCTGCTTCCACTAACTCACAACCTGTTGCTAGTCGGTAACTCAGACAAGTCTGGCCAAAGAGACCGACCGACTGGGTGCGACACGCAGAACAGCCAGGTCGGCGCGAGACGCCCTGCACGCTGACCAGCTCGCAACCCTGCCGTAAATGTCAGGCGTTAGCTCAGCCAACAGCCGATAATCATCACCTGTGGGAGGAGAGAACTATGGTCGATGACTCGCCGATATGGGAATCCATGAATGGGCCCAACGGATCGGTTATCGCGAAGCGGGAGGGCAGCAGGCTCTCGCTTTCGTGGTTTAACTCGTTGTTTGAAGATCACCGACCCCCCGTCGAGCTGGTGAGGTTTGATCTCGACACACAGATGTTGAGCATCTTTCCTAAGCTCTCACTGTGGGGTGGCACTGTCCAGTGCCAGTTCCGTTGGGTCCGCGAATTACAGATCGACACAAGCTGTTTCGAGTGGAGTCCACACAGCCCGGTATGGGATATCGATCGCGAACACGGACTAGAACTGGCAGGTATGCCCAAGGGATTCGGCAGGTACTTTGCCCTGGGTCTTGGCCTACTCCCTCGATATCGCGAGTTCGTCCGAACTATCGAAGCCAACAGCGACTGCAAGATTGTTCGCTTCGGTTCGAAAGCCAAAGAAGGGGCTGTCGACGACACTTTCATGGTCTCGTTTGAGAGGTTCGGAAGATACATACACGCTGTCGACCTGAACCGAGACCGCGGCAATGTCGTCGTCAACCGCGTGAACGAGGCCGAAGCTGCCAATGCTGTTGCTGACCTGTTCAAGAACGACCCCGTAAACCCTACGGTCGGCAGGCACCCCATCATCCAAGCGATGACGCGAGCCGTGACAGACCGCGTACCCCTTAATGAGGCCGAGCGGGCCGCATTAGTTGGTCGAATGGCAGCGGAGGCTCCGCGCGCCGCCGTCGAGAACCCCCAAGCGTTCGGCAAACTTCGGCAGGATATCGAACTGGTGGCGCTTGAAGTGCTGATCGAACAATACGAGCGCGGGCTACACGGCCCCATGTCGAAAGACGAAGGTCACTGGCAGGAGTTTTTTGCGACGAATACTTTTGCCCTGCAACAACTTTTCGCAGCCCCACTCGCCCTTTATGGAAGTCAGCTCGCGTTGGCCATACCAAGCATGTTCGGCAGAGGAGGCAGGGTGGCCGACTTCGTCCTAGTTAACACACTGACTCGTAGTGCCGTCGTTGTCGAAATTAAGACTCCAGCGTCCAAGCTCCTCGGCCTCCGGTACCGCGGATCTGACGGTGCGAAGGTCTATCCGCCGCATCGGGACTTGTCTGGAGCAGTGGCCCAATTGCAAGCACAGATGGAATCGGTCGTGACCGATTTTCCTTCGCTGGTCGGCAAGACACCCCACGCCGAGCCGATCGAAACGGCCAGTGTCCGCGGAGCAGTCATCGTCGGCAGCCTGGCGTCACTTACAGCAGAAGAACTACAGTCATTCGTCCGCTACCGCAACGGTCTTCACGCTGTCGAAGTTCTGACGTTCGACGAGGTGGGCGGCCGATTGAAGGGGCTGCACCAGCTATTGAAGTCACCTCATGTCTGATGTCTCAACAACCGCGCCTTCAGTGACTGGGCTACACCGACTTGAATCCATCTATCACCTGATCAGGACAAGCGAGCAGCATCGCCATCGCTTGAAACCGCTGGTGATACTCCCACGGATCTTCTCCATGCACGATCGCACCGTGGAATCGCTCAGGCACACAGTGTAGGTTCTCAATCCCCCTTCAAATGCGCAGCGGCCTGACCTGGCATTTGAAGTTGTCGGTTTCCACGGCCTCATCGCCGAATTCTCAGTATCCACTTCAATTCCTACGGGCGTCCTAACCACCGCCTTAGAGCAACCCGCTTGATTTCACAGCTCCACGCTCGATCCTGTCGGCCTGCGCAACACCTATACGTCACGTGACGAATACCGGATTCTGGTGGATTTTGCAGCAAATCACCATCGAACCGAGGTGCTAACGCGGGCTACAACCATAACTAGACAGGCTCCAACTGCGGGTGGCATACTCGATAACGAGCAAGGTACAGATTCTGCGGCTACGGCCCCATGATCTGTCTGGCCCCGGTCTATAGCTACGGCACGCCGGGGCTGCTCTGTTTCTAAGAGCAGTTCGTCACGCGCAGGATGCGCGCTAAGGGCGCGTACAGGTCGACGTCGCCCTTCTGGCCCAGGTGATGACGCCGGACCGCCGACGAGACCAGGTCCGGCAACCACAGCAGATGTTCAGCGCTCGGTGATACCTGGATCATGTGGCAGTGCCGGCAGAGCACACCACCCTTCCGCAGATCCTTGACGATGCTGGTGTCATAGCTGCGGTTCCTCTGCATGCGTCGCTGTTCGAGGACCATCAGGTGCACCCCGCTGTCCGCCAACAGCCCGCCCCCGGTGCACAACGCCTTCCCCACCTGCTGGAAACAGGCTGCGCGCGCCGCGTCGCCCGCACCTTCAGCGACGGGGGTCTTGATCGCGACGATCCCCACTTCGTTGCCCTCCGGATCACCCAGGAACTCGGCGACCTCACGCGCACGTGCGCGGCCTTCGGGAGTCTTGAGCTCCTCGGAGGTGTGCCAGAAGGGGCCTCCGACGACCTTGCGTAAACCTGACCGAAGCCCTCCGAGGTCGTCGCGGTGCACCACTACCGCGGACAACATGTAGAACTCGGCCCGGGCGGGAGACGAGTCGTCCAGCTGGAACGTCTCGTCGAGAAACGCAACGTATCCGCCGGGAGCACGCAGGTACGCCCTCGCCAGCATCTCCTCAGCGACCCTTCGTTCTCGCTCCCGCTGCGCCGCGTTACCCACGGCGCGATGGGTGGACCCGAGCTGCGGCGATCTGCTCCAGCTCCTCCAGGGACAGCAGGTAGTCATCACGGCGGAACCCGCGACCGCGGCTGTCCATGATGCGGCGGTGCTCGGCGAGCATCCGCAGGTACGTGTCGAGAACGCGGTGGTGGGAATTTCCGCCGTCGTTGCGATCGACCTGCGGCTGCAGTTCGCCCCACCGGCCGTCGCTCATCACGTATTCGACGTAATCGGCCATGTGGCCTTCGGGCCCGTCGTTATGATCGAAGCCCTGGAACTCCAGCCGGTAGCGCAAGTCCTTGGTGACCGTTGTCTCCTGCTCCTCCAACCGCTTGATGCTGTAAGTGATCACGCGGAACATGTCCAGGATGTCCAATACGCGATCGCAGTCGCGTTTGGACAACTCGGTACGGAATCCAGCAACTTCCCGCCAGTACTCCCCGGTGAAACCCAACTCGATCATCCGCGCACGTTCCAACTGGTAGTGCGTGTCCCCGTCAACGTCGTTGGAATCCTTGGGCAGCACGCGCGCAAGGATGCGGTGGAGTATTGCGAGCACCTGCCGATCGGCAAGCCGCATCGTTTCCGGCGCTGGCTCGTCGCCGTGATCAATCTGCCGCTCGTATACGGGCACGACCGCCGCCAAGAGCAGATCCCGGACGTACTCGCTGAGCGTGACCCCCTCGGCGTCCGCCAACTCCTTGAGCTGATCGCGGGTCCGATCCTCCACACGGATGTTCAGAACGGCCACGCCACCTCCTTCGTAGATGCGTATGACGATAATCGTCGCATTGTCATACAAAATTACAAGGAGAGCGTACAGGCGTAGAGATCCTGCCTCCCTACGAGCTACCCCGGATTCCGAAGACCACCGGCCGGCTGGATGAACAGCGGGCTGCCGGGTGGTCCGGGCCTCGGATCGTAGAATGGTTCCCAGCCGAGACATGTCCAGAACTTGTCGGCGTCCACGCTGTAGGCGAAGAGCCGCCGGTCTGAATGTCGTTCCATCAGGCTCCGCACCACCCAAGTACCGACGCCGCGCCCACGAGCTGCGGTGGCCACCTCGATGAACTGGATCTCCAGTCGCGCGTCTCCGAGCTCTGGCGCGTTCACGTACGCCGGGTTGATATAGCCGGGGTCATCCAGCTCGACCCGTGCCACCTTGATACCGTTCTCGAGCACCTGGACATACCAGGGGGTGTCGTTGCCGTAGTTCTGCTGGTTCCACCAGTGCAGGTGCCGGTATTCCATGTCCACGTCGAACAGTGGTGCCCACCAGCGTTCATCAGATGCAGTGGGCCTGAGATCGACGAGTTGCAGAGGCACCCCGAACCGTTGGTTCCTCACGCCTCCTGCGCCCTTCGTATCCGTGCATCCAAATCCGCGGCGGCCATAGCCATGTGTCGCGGGCACGGTCGATCAGAGAAACCGCAAGCCTGCAGGTACTGCTGGAGCGGCATAACCCCCACCTGTCGCCACGCTCGGATCAGGTTCGCCACTTCGAACCCGGGTGTCTCCGCTAGCCCTTCGAGCAGCATGAGATCGGAGACCGAAACGACAGCGGGCGTTAGCATTCTGCCCTCATATGCCGCCATCATCTCGCGTGCACAGAGCCCAATGAGCATCATCGACATCGGCGTGCTCGGTAGCCCAACATCTGGCACCACCACGAAGGGGGCGAACGTCATATCCGTGAATGATGCTCCATCCCAGCCTCGTTCGATCAGATGGTCGATCACGGACTCGAACTGACGTGTCTTCTTGCTCGTCAGGAACGCTTCGAGGTTGGAGGCGAAGTCCTCTCCGCTGCCCACACCCTCAGCAAGCGGAGACTGCAGCGGGCGGTGAGTCGCGTCGATGAGCCACGTGAACCGATTGTCGGTTGGCAGCATCCAATCGCACGCTTTCGGTTGCTGCCCTTTCTTCACGGTCCACGCGTCCTGCATTTCCTCTTCGCCAATTATTGAATCGAATACCGTACTGTGATTTGCAATTCGGTCGACCATGCGACTGACGATTTGCTCAAATTGATGCTTGACTGCATCTTGAAACTGCTTCGCCCGCTGCGGCTTCCCCTGTTCTATGAAGCCCTGTTGAACATCGAACTCAGGGGCGTTCCCGAAGAACCGGTCCATGCCCCACTGAGCCCGAAGTGCGAGCACGGTGCCGTCGCCAAGATCGAGGAACGGGTACCGCGTGAACGTGTACCGCTGTGATCGCACGTCGCCGCGCTCCCGATCTCGCTGCGACATAGTACGGAACTCGTCTAGGTCGCGGACCATGTTCCGCCGGAGGTACTGCACCACTTCGTCACTGACACCGTGCCCGCTGAGGACGCCCAGGTCCAATCGTGGGCATCCAGCTCGCAAAACGTGCGTGATCACGTCGCCTGCCAGTAGGAACTCATCCATGCTGATCCCGGTGGCTTCACGGAAAGTGTCGGCGGGAGTAGCACCGAGCTGGTCCCCAACCTTCTGCGCCCATGACTCGTACCAGAATGCGTAGGTCATGCACTTCATGTGTTCGGGCAACCGCGAGGCGTTGAACATCACCGAGGCCGCCTCGTCGACCGCCATTTCGTTGGCGAATGCTATGAGCTCGCCCTCTGGCATGGAGCGCATCTCGGCGTCGACTCGGTGAATGTCCGCGTTGAACCGAGCAGCCCAGCCTGCCGGGGCGCCATGCTCCTCATTCACTGATAACAGCAGCTGGAGCAGAGCATCGTCGTCCTTGATACCGAGCCGGGGCCCCTCGCCTGATTCGATTACCTCCCGCATTAGTCGAACCACTGTCTGTGGTGGCGCCAGCCGATGCCCAGCCGCGAGCTGCTGCCTCACCGGCTCGTACCACCGCGAATCCACGATGCGCATCGCCTCGTGCGGCAACGTCGCCAAACTGCCGAGCATCGCCGCATCGAGCTCGGCTTGCATCTCGCCCAGCGCTACCAACGCAGCCTTGCTGTCGATGCCCGCGAGCAGCTCGAGGCGGCGTTCCCGATCGAGCGATACCAGGCCCACAGATGTCGCGGTGATCGTGTGCTGCGCCATCCCGTACAGCGCCTCCACGACACGCTGCGCCCCCGGAGGAAGGTCACTCATGTCAGGTAGCTCCATCGTCCCAGGTCGAACGGCAGGCCTGCCGGAAGACATAGCTGCATTACTATCCGGCTGCCTTACGCGCTTCGCAATACGCCGCCGCTGCGCACGCTTTCCCTGCCGTTTCCCCACAACCGTTGATACTGGCACTAAGGGCCGACAACCACCGCCGACCAGGAAGCGCCATATCGAACAGAGCCCAGCAGATTGCCTCACGGCGTGCAGATCCAACTACTGTTCGCGCCTTTCTAATCCCGTCTCTGGGACTGCGCCAAGATATCGTCGAAGTCAGTACCGCTCATCAGCAACGGGGAGAAGTCAAGCAACCGATCATGGCATCCGAATCTGACGTGTCGCCCTACGAATGCTTCTACCCACTGCTCCCTGAATGGGCGCAGCACGAATACCAGGCCACGATCGCTGACAACATCGAATACATAGAAGGTCTCCAACGCGGACAATTTCTGCCACGCACTCGTCGACCCGATCTGCAACGGTGGATCACATTGGCGCACAAAACTGCCCGGCTCTGCGACCATCTGCTGCGTGAGCTCTCCCCTCAGGCCGCGTTGACCGACAGCTGGGTGCAGCTACCCGATGATCTGTTGACCGCACTCGGTGATGCGGGGTCATTGAATCGTTTCCGTTGGGTGCTTGCCACTAGCGCGACCGGTGAGAGCACCGACGTCGACCTCCTTAAGAACTTCCTACGCCGGGCAGGTCGCTGGTGGGGCACCACCGTGATGATCAACCGGCACAAGGATCGCGATCCTGACCAATCGCTGGCAGTCTCGGCCGCTCCAGAGCGCGAACTAATGCAGCGCACTTCGTCGCTGGTCATTCGTTTTCATTGGGCCGCAGAGATGATCGCCACCGAGATCTGCAGACAAATACAGTCCGGCCCCGAATTCGCTACTCATCTCACCGATTTCACCGAACACAACATGCGGGGCTGCTTCGACAGCGCGGTCTACTACATGTCCATGCTCGATGCCCCACCGATACCGCACAACGCACCCGGTATGGCCCTGGCCAAACACATGTCCGTTCGGGCCGGCGAAGCGAAAATGACATTCACTCAGGCCGTCAGCTCGATGAAGCCCCAAGGTTGGCAGTAGTTCGGCAGGCATCGCGCGTAGCCGCCGCTCAGTCACTTCTGTCGACTCTGGAAATTCCTCCGGCACAAACGAACCCAACCCCAGGACTATCTTCCTGCGCCCTGGCTTCCCTTTCGCAGCTCCTGACTTGCATCTCCTGGATTTCGCCATGATCAAACGCTACCCAGGATCTCTGAGCACTTCCCGATAATCGGCGCCCATAGGCCACCATCAGGCATGTGAACACCCCTGTGGCCCAAGGCTAGTAGGCTCTTCGCCTCTTCTCAGCAGAAGAGGCGAAGCCGGCTCAGGTTCGGATTGGCATTTGACGCTAGCCCAGGTCTATCGATCTGCGCGTCGATATATCACCCATCAGCAACACCTCCATCAAAGATTGCTAAGAGTCTGCGTGCAGCGAATTTGAATGAAGCAATTCTGGACAATGCGAACCTCGCCGGGGCGGACCTTCGCCGCACCGAGCTAAGCAACGCATCTTTGGCAAACACCAATCTCACGGGCGCCAACCTCGAAGGCCATAAGACTGCCGGTCTGGAAGCCAGGGGCGCTGTGCTCAACGATCCGCACTGGGCAGAAATGTTTAGTACGTATCCGTTTACAACACCGCATACCGCCGCAGCCAGATCCAAGAAGACCAGCGATGAAGCAAAGGGAGCGCCCTAGAAGGATGCAGGACACGGCTCCGGTCCGTGCCGTCTTCTACATCGTCGCCGCAGTGGGACAGCACCATCCCCATCTTGTTGACGCACATGTCGGAGGAGACCTGGTTCAGGCCGGTAGAACAGTGAGCGATGGCCGACGACTATTCCTAATCGTTGTCAATAGCTGAGGGTGTTTCGTTCGGATCCCATCTCGCACTCGGAAGCTCTCTGAGCGACCCACTGTCGGTACCGGACAACTTCTTCGTCGAACTCCGTGATCTGACCTCTGGGTTGACTTGCCGGACCTGGCAACCCAGCAAGCTCGCGTAACACCGGTGCGTAATCCGGGATTAGTCCTCTGTGGCAAGTGCCGCACAACGTTACGAGGTTTTCCTCGGCTGTGGGACCGTTCATACGCCACGGAATGACATGGTGCACATGCAATTCGACATCAACGTGATCAGAGGCCCTGCGGCCACAGATCACGCACCGGTACTTATCTCTCTTGAGCACCTGCATGCGGAGCTTTCGCGTGGGCGCACGACGCACTATCGCATCGTCATCGAGGTGCCCGGTGGCAAGAAAGCCCCGTCCACCTGCTTCCACGGCGCCGTCGTGCATGCACTCACAAGGACCAATCACATTCGGCAAGTATGCTTCAGCGATCTCCTTTACCACCAGTGCATGTCCGCCTACCCGAAGGAAAACGGCAAGCGCACAATCGTCATGCACGACCAACCCGCACTGATTGGTTTGTTTCCAGAACCAAATCATCCAATCTGCGCTCACGAAGCTTGCCCGCCTGATCTCCCAGTCGGGATTACGTTCGGACCAACCCGCCCATTGGGTTTGGGCTCCCCAAACAGGCTCGCTCCGCCGATTCGCCCCTAATGTGAGAGCAAAGTACTTCCGTTCGGGGCGAGCGGTTTTCACGTCTTGAAGCCACCGAGCATCGCCAGGATCAACCGGTGCCTGATCTGTCATGCGCACAACTATCGCACCGCGGTCTGACACTGTGACCAGCACAACGCCCCAGGAAAGTCCGGTCTGTTACACGAGATCAGATCATGGTCACGGGGAGCCGTAGCGGCCGCGCACGGTTCCATCGACGGCATCCCAGCCGCGACGGACCAGTGGTCGGCAGATTTCTCCGCCGCAGCTGACCTGGTCGAACCATCGTTTGGAATCGACCGGGCTGCTCACACCGAGAAGGGCGATGCTGACCGCGGTCATGGTAAGCGGTGGATCATCGGGTGGTGCGTCGGCGATGTGGATGCTGACGGCGCCGGCCAGATGCCCGTGGGCGATGTTCCCGGGTGGGCCGTCTTGCCTGCCGAAGTCGGAGAAGGAGTGGCTAGCGAATGTGCCACCGAAGACGGACCGATAGAAGGTGAGTGCTTCGGCGGCGGTGCCGGGTAGCAGTACGTAGAAAGCCTCGATGACACTCAAATTCGTGAACAAGTGACGCTCACTTTCGCGAACCTAGCCGGGGGGTGTGTCGTTGCTTTGGTGGTTGTTGAGTGCGGTTGAGAGTTCTTGGAAGTGGGGCATTCCGGCCCATCGTGTTTGGTCGCCTATCACGTAGAGGCGGTGTTGGGCTCTGCTGACTGCCACGTTGACCAGGTTCGGTGTCTGTGAAGCCCAGTCTTTGGCTCCGGGTTTTCTGGGGTCGCCGCCGAGCACGAAGATGACGATTTTCGCTTCTTGCCCTTGGACGCTGTGCACGGTACCCGCACGTATGCCGCGGTAGTGGTCGGTGTGATCGATGATGTGGCTGATTCTGTCGGCCACTGTTTTGAAGGGGGCGATGACGAAGATGTCTTTGGGCGCCATGCGGTGCTCGTCAATGAGTTTGTCGAGCTGGGTGGTGAGTTCGCGGATTTCGTAGAGTTGCAAGTGTTTACCCGCTACGGGGTTAGGTGCATCGATCCATGAGCTTGGCGGTGCGCTCAATGCTGGCGGCCGGTGGTTGGCTTTGATCATGAAACCGGCGTAGGCGATTTCATTGCAGATCGAGAACATAGGGTCATCGCAGCGGCGGTGAACCCGTAGTGGTGCACCAATCCAGGTCTTTTTGCCTGAATCTGTGCGGTCCTGCACATAGGTGCCCCAGGTTCCGACGCGGTCTGCCAGTGATTGCACCGACGACTGCGACGGCACCCAGGTGTCGCTGACCGCGAAAGACCGTGCGATCGCGTCTTCGGCACGATCTGGCATGGTGACAACGGGTTTGAGCTGGTAGGGATCTCCGACGGCCACCACCCGGCGCGCCCGCCAGATCGCGCCGACAGCCTCTTGCGGGGTTGCTTGACCGGCCTCATCGATGAACAACCATCCCAGGAACTCTGGCGGTAGGTCGCCGAACATCGCGCGCATGGAGGCGAACGTGCTCGAGGCCACCGGCACCATGAGGAACAGCAGCTGCCATGCCGCCGGGATATCTTGGACGCTGAGCCCGCGCAACGGTTTGCTTTGCACCACATCGACGATGCGCCCCAGTGCCGCTTTTAGCGCCGGACTGTGAAACGTGAACGCCTGGTGTAGGTCTAGCGCAGCCAGGAACAGCTCTGAACGGGCGGTGTCGAGGTCAGTATCGAGCCAAGGCGCCCTGCACTGTCGTTCAATTTCATTGTCGAACGTGGCCGCGGTCGGATATCCGGGCACGGTGGCTTCGTCGTTGTGTACGTGGTCCTCGAGGCGGTTCACGCGGTCCTGCAATGTGACGCGCTGCTGTTGCAGCTCGCTGAGATTCTGGCTGGCTTCTTGCAGCTGGCCGGCTAGCCAGTCCCAGTGGTCCTTGTGTTCTTCGAAGCATTTCTTGGCAGCCGCCACTGAGTCGTTGATGCCGTGACCGGCTTGGGTCCAGGCCGCACCTTTTTTGCCGAACGACTTGATGTTTTCCCAAAAGCCCGGCTCGGCCGCCGCGTAAGCGCCCTGGTGGGCCATCCACTGCTGATGGCATTCACTGGCCTTGTCCAGCCGCGGCCTGAACGCCCGAAGCTTTTGTTCTCGTCGGCTCAATTCGTTTTGCATTTGCGTGATTTGATTCGGCAGCTCATCGAGTTGGGTGCGAGTGTCGATGAGTTGATCGCGGCGCTGCTGGGCGGGCAACCTTGCCGAAACAACATCCTGGACCCTGGCCTGGGCCCTGGTGAAGGCGTCGACCGCATCGCGCCAACTACATGGGGCGGGTTCCTTTGTCACGATGCGTAGGGGGCGTGACTGTCTGGGGCCAGCGCCGGGTGTGCGACGCTTAGTTCCGTACCAGATCCCGGTGGCGAACCTGTCCCGGTTCTTCTTCTTGCCCAGTCTGGCCGCGATCAATGCCCATGCCCGCGAGTCGGTCCGGGTTGGCGCGGACTCCAACAACACGTCACAAGCGGTGGCGCGGAAATATCCCGGATGACCGCGCCACCGATCGTCCAGTGCCGTGAGGGCCGGCAGTTCATTTGAAATGTTCTCTACCGCATTGTTGTTGGACGAGGCCACCACCATCTCAAAACCAGTGAACTCGTCGCGCAGACGCGGCACCAGCCCTTGGCCGGCACCAACGAACGCATCATCTGGTTTGTCCAGTTCGGCAAGCCGCTGCGCGCGGGCGACAACGTTGGCGGCAATGATGTCTCGCAGCATCGTCGTTTTGCCGGTGCCGGGCGGGCCATTGATTCCCATCAGCCCACTGCCAGACCCCAACGTCGCCATCACCTCGTTGACGGCGAACTGCTGACTGAGCGCCAACGGATGCTGCGGGTTACTCGGCCAACGCCCCGATGGTATCCGGTCAATGCCGAGCCTCCGCACGATCGGCTCAACCCACTGAGGCTCCTGCACATCACATCTGGAGTCCTCGTCGATCTGGCCGTCGGCAGTCAGATAGGCCGCTAACGCGGCACCATGTGCGCCGCGCGCGACCGCGCCGCGCACGTCGGTGAGTTCATGAAGATAGAAGCTGTTCAGAAAGTCTGTGCGCGGCGGGTCGTCGTCCTCATCACGCTGTTTGATTTGCACGCTCTTGATCCGGATCGTGCCCGTCACCAAAGACTCGTCGGATACGCCCGTCGACTGGCGCGCCAACTCGATGAGACGGCCTATATCGCCGCTGTCCAAGGGCCGCAAACTCTCGCCTGCGGCCCTGCGGTGTTCGGCGATCTCGCTCATCACCGCGGCACGGAAACCGTCGTGGCACTCCTGGAAACCGTCCAACCAACCCGGCGTCAACGGCCCGGGATTTTTCACCCGACCCAGTCCCCACATCGCCGAGGACAGCACCGCCGTGTTCGCCACGACCCGCCCGGCATCGTCGACCAAGAACGCGGCGAATGCGCCCTGTCCCTGCGGACGCACATCGTAAATTTCTCCGCCCGACGGGAACGCCTCATGCAGAAACCCGTATATCTGGCTCCTTTCGTACACATCGAGGTAGACCGTGTGTTCCCACATCCGACCCTGCCCTGCCGTGCCCAGGCTGTCCCAGGGCAACAACTGGCTTGTATCCCAATCAATCACACGCAGCCCGACGCCCTCGTCATCGTCGGCATCGGATCGTTCGACAATCCTTTGTGGACTAAACAATTCGAAAGTCCACCAAAACGTCAACACCTGATCCGCCTCCGCACCCACAATCCCTAGTTCTACCCGCAACCAGGGACAATCCGTGCGCTACTGCCGACACGACCGCCGTCTTCATCCAGAATCCGCGCGTTTCCTTCGATCGCTGCGATACCCGGATTTCCCCGCACATCACAGGCCGCCAACAACACACCCGAGGTGTTCCGCAGCCGGCCGCACCGTCCACTTGTCCGTCTCGGTCCGCACCAGCAGCTCACCGTCCTCAAAGGCCGCTCACACCGGTACCGGTTTAGGCCGCCCGTCCTTACTGAACGTTGTCAGCAACACATACCTGGCCTCGCAGATCTCACTGAGACACCAACGGCAACTTCTCTGTCATCGACATACTCCCCTAGGCTTCTATCGGGTTAGGGGAACAACTCTGGCGCCTGCCCGCTGGCGCGGTAGCTATCGGCGAGCTTGCGTAAACGTTCCGCCAAGGATTTGGTCGGAGCGAAACCCAGGTGTGCGGTCAGCTGCTGATGACAGAACCGCTCACGTTCGGGCGCTGTCGGTCGTTTGAAGTCCGCGTGACGCCCGATACGCTGCGCCCAATCCTCAAGTTCGGTATCGACAGCATCCATTGCCGCCCGCTGGTTTTCGATGATCTGCCGGGCCACATTGCTACCGACCCATGTCGGGCTCTTCTCAAGCAACTCAATTCCAGCCTCGTTGGCAATGCCGAAAATAAGCTCGTCGATCTTTTCACGCATCGCCCGGCTGGCGGTCACCGAAAGATTCTTGAGTTCGTCGTGTTCAGCGGCCAGCGCCACGAGACGACTGCGCTCGGGTTCACGTAGGTACTGACCCCGCGGCAGCTCCCTGGCGGCCAGTTCCTCGTTCAGACTGTCAAGCTCATCAAAATCGTCGTCCACCTCTGTCCAAGGAGCATGTTCCGTGCGCTCGTGGACTATGCCGTTATAGGGAAACCCCACCGACAACAGGCGACACTTACCCATATACGCACTCATCTCCGGCAAGTCCTCGCAGTAGTCCTCATCAAGGAACTCCTCAGAGAAGTACACCAGCCGCACACCCAGGATCTGGGCGTGATCAAGCATCGTCAACAAATCATCCCGCACCTCCAGCACCGTCATCGGTTCACCGAACGCGTAACTGTTTACCCGCATGAGATGAATACCCAACCGAGCCGCCTTGGCCTGGAAGTCTCGCGACAATGCCGCTAACGGATCGTCCCCGACGGCAAGCGGCGGCTCCAGTGATTCAGCAAGTTCCATGGGCCTCTCCTTCAAGTTCCTACGCCAGCATCCGCAGCGCCACCCAAAGCACATGATGCCCGGGCCCACTGACAGTGCGCCCGGCTCGACGACCTCCACGACCCCTACCAACGAACGCAGCAATGCCGCAAGACAGGCGTAGAAGTTGCCCAGCCCCACAGCCAAACCACTGGGCCCTCAGCAACTTCCAGGCAACTGCGCAGCAGATGCCAAAAGCAGCGACGCCCTACCAGACAACCCCTGGCCCAACGACCTCATCTCTGCCGCCTGACACCTACAGCCGCCCCGAAAGCCACACAAAAGTCAAAATTCGCTGCACACCCAAAGCCCACTGGCAGCACACCTTTAAACGTTCCCTGCAGCCAAGACGAAGTCAGATCGCCAAGAAACCGCGCAGCGTCCACAACTTCAAATACGGGACAGATTTGAAATCCATTTGAAATCCCCACTGGGATCTTGAAGAAGAAACTGGGACCCTACACAGCTCTCCCTACCGCGCCATGTTCGTGAAGCGCGACAGGTGCAGCTGGTGCGCCACAGTGATGGTGGCCGTCGGACCGTTTCGGTGCTTACCCAAAATCAGGTCGGCCTCGCCCCCGCGCGGGTCGTCGCGCTCGAACGCATCGGGCCGGTGCAACAGGATGACCATGTCGGCGTCCTGCTCCAGCGAGCCCGATTCACGAAGGTCGGACACCTGCGGGCGCTTGTCCGTGCGCTGCTCAGGTCCACGGTTCAGCTGACTGATCGCGATGACCGGCACTTCGAGTTCCTTGGCCAGTAGCTTCAGGTTTCGGGAGAACTCCGAGACTTCCTGCTGGCGGGATTCGTGCTTCTTACCGGAGCTCATCAGCTGTAGGTAGTCAACGACGACCAGCTTGAGCCCGGCCTTCTGATTGAGGCGCCGCGCCTTGGCACGGATCTCCATCATGGTCAGGTTCGGCGAGTCGTCGATGTAGAGCGGCGCCTCGCTGATCTCACTCATCCGGCGGGCCAGACGCGTCCAGTCGTCGTCACTCATCCGACCCGAACGCATATCGCCCAGTTTGATTTTCGCCTCGGCCGAGAGCAGTCGCATGACGATCTCGGTCTTGCTCATTTCCAAGGAGAAAATGACGCTCGGCAGCTGGTGCTTGATCGAGCACGAGCGCATGAAATCCAGACCAAGTGTGCTTTTCCCGACACCAGGCCTCGCCGCCACGATGATCATCTGCCCCGGGTGCAACCCATTGGTGATCTCGTCCAAATCGGTGAAGCCGGTCGGCACACCCTTGGAGATGCCGCCCGCGGAAGCGATCGCATCGATCTCGTCCATCGTCGGCTGCAGCAGCTCTTCCAACGGCACATAGTCTTCCGACATCCGTCGGTCGGTGACGTCATAGACCTCGGCCTGCGCCCGGTCGACAACCTCGGCCACATCGGCGCCCTCGGCCCCGGCATAGCCGTACTGCACCACGCGGGTACCGGCCTCCACCAGACGGCGCAGCAGCGCCTTCTCGGCGACGATCCCGGCGTAGTACCCGGCGTTCGCAGCCGTCGGCACCGTGGAAATCAGGGTGTGTAAATAGGGGGCTCCGCCCACACGCCGCAGCTGCCCGCGTCTATCGAGCTCCGCAGCCACCGTTACGGCGTCGGCGGGCTCGCCCCTGCCGTACAGGTCGAGGATGGCCTCATACACGCTCTGGTGGTTGGGCCTATAGAAGTCATGCGGTCGCAGCTTCTCCAGCACGTCGGCGATGGCGTCCTTGGACAGCAGCATCCCGCCCAGTACGGACTGCTCGGCGGCCATGTCCTGAGGTGGTTGACGGCCGAACTCCTCCTCGGGCGGTGCAACAGGACCGGACTGGCCCAGATCGTCGACTATCGCCACGGCGCGCGGGTCCTCCTACTCACATTCGGTCGAACACGTGTTCGTCGGCATCGTAACGACGGAGACCGACAGTCCTAATTACTCCGGCGCGCCGCGGTAGACGTTAGATGTTGCTAGGCACCCTGCCAAACGCCCCTGTGGATGAGTCTGTACATGGCATGTGGACTACTGTCCACGATGGTGTTAGGGGGTTGGGGACAACCTGGGGATAGCTACCTACATTCCTGCACTTTTCCCAGATAGCAGGCAATGATCTGGCTGACAGGACTGTGGATGGGAATCCGTCCGGCGTGTCGCATCAGGTTGCGTGCTCGGGCGTGTTCTGTTACCTGGATCAACCCTCTAGGTTAACTAGAGGTAGCTTCGCTGGAGTGGCACACGCGTCCAATACATTCGCCAGTAGATACGGCAACGGCGCCGCGGAAACCCGCGACGCCGTTGACCCGGCAGTATTTCGGATCGATCAGCCTTCGGCGACTACATCCACAGTCACCTTGGTTGCCACGCCCGCGTGCAGGTGCACGTCCAGCGCGTAGGAACCGATCTTCTTGATGTGTGCCTTCGGCAGGGTGACGGTCCGCTTGTCCAGGTTCGGTCCACCGGCGGCCTTGATGGCAGCCACCACGTTGGCGGCAGTCACCGAACCGAACAGCTTGCCCTCGCCTGCGGACTTCACGCCCAGCTTGACGGCGCCCAGTCCCTCGAGGGACTGCTTGATCTCGTGAGCGTGCTCGACGCCACGGATCTCCTTGGCCTCGCGTGCGCGACGGATGTCGGTGGCCTGGCGCTCCGCACCACGAGTGGCGACAATCGCCAATCCGCGAGGCAGCAGGTAGTTGCGTCCGTAGCCGTCCTTCACCTCAACGGTGTCTCCGGCAATGCCGAGGTGCTCGACCTCAGTCGTCAGAATCAGCTTCATCAGATGTCCTCCCGGTCTCTACCGCGTCGCCGAACTGAACGGCAGCAGCGCAACCTCGCGGGCGTTCTTCACAGCGATCGCAATGTCACGCTGGTGCTGAACGCAGTTCCCGGTGACCCGGCGAGCCCGGATCTTGCCGCGCTCACTGATGTACGTGCGCAGCAGGTTGGTGTCCTTGTAATCGATATTGAGCGCCTTCTTCGTGCAGAACGCGCACTTGCGAGTCTTGACCGGCTTTTCCGGGGCAGGACGGCGCTTAGTCGTCTTGGCCATGGTGAATCTCTTTCTTTCTAGCTAGGTAAGTAAATGTGTGCCCGAATCAGAAGGGCGGTTCGTCGTCGGCTGCTGAGGTGGAACCCGAGGCCGGAGCACTGCCCCACGGATCGTCGGCAGGCGGCTCGTTGGAGCGGGGAGCGCTTCCGCCACCGCCACCACCGAAACCTCCGCCACCGCCACCACCGCGCGAGGCCTTATTGACCTTCGCAGTGGCGTACCGCAGAGACGGGCCGATCTCATCGACCTCAACCTCGAACACAGTGCGCTTCTCGCCCTCACGGGTTTCGAAGGAACGCTGCTTGAGCCGGCCGGTGACGATGACACGGGATCCACGAGTGAGGCTTTCGGCCACATTCTCGGCGGCCTCACGCCAGATATTGCACCGCAGGAACAGCGCCTCCCCGTCCTTCCACTCCGAACTCTGTCGGTCGAAGATGCGGGGTGTCGACGCCACCGTGAAGTTGGCGACGGCGGCCCCGGACGGCGTAAAGCGCAATTCCGGATCGGCGGTCAAGTTTCCGACGACCGTGATGGTGGTGTCACCTGCCACGGTTCCTCCTCGTATCTGTCAGCTGGCGTGGTTGATCGGCAGCCTACGGAAGCGTTCCGACTTCCGATGGACTTCCCAGGCCCTCAGCGGGCTCCGGTGCGCAGAACCTTGGTCCGCAGCACGGACTCGTTCAGGCCCAACTGGCGGTCCAGCTCCGACACGGTGGCGGGCTCCGCGACCACGTCGATCACCGCGTAGATGCCCTCGGCGTGCTTCGCGATCTCGTAAGCAAGACGGCGCTTGCCCCAGACCTCTACCTTCGAGACGGTTCCACCATCACTGCGGATCACGTTCAAGAACGTATCCAGCGACGGAGCTACCGTGCGCTCGTCAAGGGTGGGGTCGAGAATGACCATGATTTCGTACTGACGCATGAGAAACTCATCACCTCCTATGGTCGTGTGCGGCCACGGCGTATCCGTGGCAGGAGAGTCGCCTGCGTCGGCAACCGGCCCAGGCTACCGCACGGCCCCCTGACCGGCGAAATCGTCGCTTCTCAGCACCCACTCGACACGCCCGCTTGTGGCAAGAACACGGCGTGTCGGCGACAGGGGACGCTTATGCCCGCGCGATCTGTGGGGCCGGCGTTCGGGGGCGCAACCAGCTCGGCAGCCACGCCGGCGCATCGTCGGGAGCCCCATCGCACGGACCGCCCGCCGGATCGTCGTCGTGGGCGCGCACCAAATCCTCACTGGGATGGTAGATCTGGTGCACCACCAGCGCGCACAACCCAAGCACCGCGATATCGCGTACCAGCACCGTGCCGGTGAACCACTGCTCGGGCAGCCCCTTGTTCTCCATGCCCAGCAGGTAGTACATCCGTGGAATCCACACCAACGCATCGACGGTCATCCACGCCAACAGGATCCGACGGTGCGGCAACGCCACCACCGCCAGCGGCACCAGCCACAGCGAGAACTGCGGGCTCCACACCTTGTTGGTCAGCAGGAAAAGCGCCACCACCAGAAACGCCAACTGCGCCACCCGGGGCCGACGCGGGGCGGTCAACGCCACGTATCCGATAGCCACACAACAGATTCCGAATAACACCGCCGATACCGCATTCAGAATGACCGGCGGCTCCCAGAAACCCAGCGGGCCGTCGAAACCCTGCCATCCCGTGAAGGACTTGAACACGTTGTACAGCGAGTCCATGTCGTCACCGCGGCGCGTGTTGAGCCGGAAGAACTCCGCCCACCCCCGCGGGAACAGCATCGCCACCGGCGCGTTCACCACCACCCAGCTGGCCAGCGCGGTCGCGGCGGTCTTGGAGAACTCGTGCATCTTGCCGCTGCGCAGGCTCACCAACAGCAGCGGAAGCAGCAGCAGCACCGGGTACAGCTTGGCGGCCACCCCCAGCCCGATCAGCACACCCGCGAGCCACGGTTTTCGCCGCGCCCACGCCCACAGCGCCGTCATGCTGAAAGCCGTTGCGAGAGCATCGAAATTCGTGAAGATCTGGAAGATCAGGATCGGGGACGCCGCAATCATCACCACGTCCCACGGGCGGGTGCGTGGGCTCAATCCCGCACTGGCCCAAATGGTTACCAACCAGGCCAACGCCAGGCCGAAGGCCACGATGTTGAAGAACATCACCACTTCGGCGACGACGGGCAGCCCCAGCACATCGCTGGCCTGGGTGTACGTCTTCGCCAGCGCCATCGCCGTGTACTGGTACACCCCGGTGGCCACCGGGTACTCCATGTACCGAACCGCCGGAGTGCCATCGTACTGAATCTTCTGATGCCCACCCGAGTCGGTTTCCAGCCAGCTCGACTTGTACGGAAAACGCCCCTGGTTCAACAACTCCGCGCCATACAGCGGCACCGTGTCGGAGTAGCAGAGCTGATAGTAAGCGCGGTTGTTGTCCCAATTGGCCACGCGCTGAGCACCGTTGCCGCTACCGGTCTGCTGCAGACAGGGCGCCTTGCTGGTCCATCCGAGGATGAGAAACCCCAACGCGATAACGAGCACCACCCGCAGCGGGGTCCAGAATGCCTGCCGCCCCACCAGCGCATGCCGGCCCAACGGCCCGCCCACGACGTCGGACAGCTCCGCGCCCATCACGTCGGTGCGACTGGGAAAATCACGGTCATCGGCACTGCGGAGATCGTCCGCGAGCGGCTCGGGCGACACCGTGGCGGGGGGTACGGCCGGCACCTGCCTACTGCCCCGGTGGCGGCACGTCACCCGCCGGTGCCGGACCGACCGGAATCGTCGTCGGCGGCCCCACCGGGATGGTGATACCGGGCGCGATTTCAATGGTCGGCTGGATGACCGTCACCTCTCCGCCGCCTGCCGGCGCGGGCACCGGCGGGCCGTTCGGAACCGGCGGCGGCGGCGCGTAGGTCGGCACCCCGGCGTAACCACCGATCGGCCCCGGCTTGGGGAAGGTGTCCTTGTTGGTGCCTTCCAGCGCACCGTCCATAGTCTTCTTCCAGATATCCGACGGCAGGCCCGAACCGTAAATCGGTCCACCCCAACTGTTCTTAATCGCCTTGCCGTCGTCGGTACCCACCCACACTGCCGTCGACAACGACGGGGTGACGCCGACCATCCAGGCGTCCTTGTTGTCCTTGGTGTCACCGAGCTGTGCCGTGCCGGTCTTGGCGGCCGACTCGCGTCCCCCGGCCAACGCATGCCCACGCGAGTAGGCGGCGACCGGCTTCATCGCCGCGATCGCGTTGTTCGCAACATCGTCCGAGATGCGCTTCTCGCCGGTGTTATCCGAGGAGCCCGCGTCGAAAAGCACCTGGCCGTCGGCGTTCACGACCTTCTGGATGAAATGCGGCTTGCGGTAAGTGCCCGAGGCCGCCAACGTCGCATACGCCGAGGCCATGTCGATCACCCGAGTCTGGTACTGGCCCAACACCACACCGTTATTCGGCGGACCACCCTGGCCGTCCTCGGACAAGGTGTGCGATACCCCAGGGAAGTTCTCGGCGATACCGGCGTTGTGCGCGGCGGTAGCCACATCGTCGGGACCGTTCTTCAACTTCAGCATCAGCCGGTAGAAGCTGGTGTTCAGCGAGCGCTTCAGCGCCTCGGCCACCGAACACGTGCCGCACGAAGCGTCTTCACTGTTCTTGATGGTGATGCCCTGATACGTCAGCTCGGAGCTGTCCAATTGGTAGCCCAGACCGATCCCCTGCTGCAACGCGGCCACCAAGGCGAACACCTTGAAGGACGAGCCGGTCTGCAGACCCTGCTGCGCATAATCCAAGCCCTGCGCGTTGGAGCCGCCGTAGTACGCCTTGACCGCCCCGGTGCGGGGGTCAACCGAGACCACTGCCGTCCGTAGATCGGGGTTCTCTCCCTGCAGGGTGCTGTTGACCGCGTTCTCGGCGGCCTGCTGCGCCTTGGTGTCGATAGTCGTGGTGATCTGCAGGCCCTCGGTGTTCAGGGTCTGCTCGTCGATGTTGAACAAGTCCGTGAGCTCGGCCATCACCTGACGTTTGATGAGTCCGTTGGGGCCCGTCGTCGCGTTCTGTGCCGCAGCCTGCTCCGGCGGAACGGTCGCCGGGTACACCTGCCCGGCGCGGTCCTGCGCGGACAGTGCGCCAATGGTGACCATGCCGTCGAGCACCCAGTTCCAGCGGTTCGTCGACTCCGGCAGGTCTACCGCGGGATCCAGTCGCGACGGCCGCTGGATCAGCGCGGCCAACAGCGCGCCCTCGGACACCGTCAGCTGTTCAACCGGCTTGTCGAAGTAGGCCTTCGACGCCGCCGAGATGCCGTACGCACCACGCCCGAAGTAGATGATGTTGAGGTAGGCCTCCATTACCTGATCCTTGGACCAGGACTGCGACATCTTGGTAGAGATCACGATCTCCTTGGCCTTACGCGTCAGGCCACCGAGACCGGCGCGCTGCGCGCCCACCATCGCGTTCTTCACGTACTGCTGGGTGATGGTCGACCCGCCCTGGGTATCGCCGCCGAACATGTTGTTCTTGACCGCGCGCAGCAGGCCCGAGAAGGAGAAGCCGGGATTGCCGTAGAAATCACGGTCCTCGGCGGCCATCACCGCCGCACGCACGTGCTGAGGCACCTGGTCGATCTTGATATCGACCCGATTTCCATCCGGCGGAACAACTTTGGCAAGCTCGGTGGTGCCGTCACTGGCCATGATGGTGGACACCTGGCTGGTGCGGATGTCACCGGGCTTCGGAATATCGACCACCGAGTACGCCAGGGCGAACGTCGCAAGCGGGATGACGATCGCCAACACCACAGCCGCGATCAGGACGCGGCGAAAGATCTTCCAGCCGTTACTCTTTCGCTTGCGGCGGCGCTGCGGCGGACGCGGCGGGCCTCCCGGCGGAGGCGGCGGCTGATGTCCGATGCCACCGTCGTGGGCGTCGGCGTCACGTTCCAGCGCCGCACGGGCCTCGGCCACGGCGTCGTCATCGCGCCGGTACAACGGCAAATCCTCAATGGGATCAAGAATCGACGTCGGACGATCATCCATGCTGGGGTTACGGGGTGCACCTGGGCGACCGCCGGGAGCTACCGAATTCTGCTCGTCAACCACGCCGCCGTCACCCACCGGCCTATTCACTGGCCGTCCGGGCACGCGTTGTCCGCTGACGTGGGGTCCCCTTCGGCGCCGGCAGGGCGCCCATGACATACGACTTCACCAAATGATTCCAACTGCAGGTCCGACATACTTCGACAACGTGCACGGCAAACTCCGAGAACCGGGTGGCAAGCATCACGAGTTCCTCGGCCGAGCGGGCCGACCCGGATACCGCACCCAGGTGTTCACCGAAAACCCATGACACCAATGTCAGTTGCTCCTTGCGGCAGATGGGGCACACCACGGCGCTGGACTTGCCGTGGAATTTGGCCGCACGGAGCAGGTATGGGTTTGCGTCGCAGACTTCAGCCACGCCGGTACGCCCGGAATAGACCTCTGCCAGCAGGGATCGCCGCTTAAGCGCGTAATCCACCACCTGTCTCTGCAATCGCACGCTAACCAGAGTACGTCCGATTCGGCGCTGACCCGCGTCTGCCCACCGAGTCAGCCTTCCTTTTACGAAGCCGAAGTCCGTCTGCGTTCGACTCGTTACGATTGGCCCACTGTCAGGACGAGGGGGCAACATGACAACTCACCATCGATCGTTGGTGCTTGCTTGCTGTGCGGTCATCGCCAGCGTGGCATCCGGATGCGGGAAGCCAGCCGAGACACCGGCCACCCCCGAGACGACCTCCACGACGACATCGAGGGCCACCGCGGGGCCACCAGCGAACCCCGCAACGAAGATTGCGCCAGCCGTGCCATCCCCCGCCGCCGGAAAGGGCACCGGCAAGGTCGTCGGCACCGCGGTACTGAAGGTCCTGGGCACGGGGACAGCGACCGTCACCTGGAAAGAGAACGGGGGGCCGGCCCAGGTGGAGCAGAACGTCGCGCTGCCCTGGGAACGCACCATCGACGTCATCGAACAGGCCAACTCCGAAGTCAAGGCCAACGGCTCCGGCGCCAGCGGGTGCACGATCACGATGGACGCCATGCTTGTCTCGTACAAGAACGAACCGAATCCGATCTGCGAGTTTTCGTACTGGGGCTAGGACGACGATGAGGAACTTCGGCCGCAAACAGGTTCTCGCGATCTCCGCGGCGTTCGTAGTGGTGCTCGCGGTCGTCGGGATTATCACGTGGAATTCGTCGCACTCGTCGATCAGCCAAAATCCCGTCGGGACGTTCGCGTCTGCCTCGCCACAGCAGTTTCCTGCGCGTGACTCGACAACGTCCCTGTCCATCGCAGCCAGCACGACGACTACCACCACGACTGCACCACCTCCGGCGCCCAAAGCCTGCACCTACCCACCCGACTACAAGTTCCCGAAGCCCACGATCCCGACGCGGATCCCCAACCCGGACGATCCCATCGGCGCCTACGTCGGAATGGCCAAATTCCGGGTCGAGAGCACCCAAACCGACTGTGCTGTCATCGGATCCGTCTGGGGCCGACCCAAGTCGATGACCGGCGTGCCGCGCTCACTGCCGTGGGAAGAAGAATTCCCCATGGGCCAAGGCGACCATAACGAGGTATTCGCCGAATTCGGAGACACTGTTGTGCTGACATGCACGATCAGCCTCAAGGGCCGCGTCGTCGCTACGCAGACAGGGGTTCGGCCCCGATGTGAATACACGTACTCCGGGTAGCCCGTGCTAACGCGACAGGGCACGTATCGGTACTCGATCGACGTCACCTGTGCCGCAGATCAGGCGGTCGCGCTGTTCTCAGACATCCCCCGCCTCGTATCGGTCCACCCGCTCGTCATCGGCACCCAGGAGCTGCCGCCTGCCCCCGATGCGCTGCGCAGCTATGCGGTCACCGACCGGCTCGCCCTCGGCCCACTGCGCTTCCGTGTCACCTACCGCGCCGACGTACTGGAGGCCGACGACCGTCGAGTAGTCACGCGGGCCCGGCAGAGTCCGTCGACCACGCTGCTGAGCCGGGCTCAGATCACCGCCGCTGGAGTCACGCACATCGACGTCGACGTGACCGTGACGACGCTCGGCCTGCTGTTGCCCTACACACTGCGCACCGCGAAGGCCGCGCACCTGCGCATGGCCGCCGGTGCGAAACGGCTGCTCGAAGCCGAGTCCTGACAGGGCCCGCTCTACGATTCGTGGCATGGCGACCCGTGCGAAGGATTCCGACCGCGACGTCACCTGCAAGGCGCTTGATGACGCGTTCAGCGAGGGCCAGATCTCCACGGAGGAACACCGCCAGCGGATCGCTGTCGCTACTCAGGCGCAGACCCTGGGAGAGCTCAACGGGGTGGTCTCCGATCTGCAGATCGCCGCGCTCGCTGCACCCACGCTGCCCGCACCCCCGCCGCGACGACGACGTTGGCCGGCGTTCCTCGTCACCGCCGCAGTCGCCGCCGCCGTCGGGGCCGGGGCAGGCGTCTACGTGACGCGGCCGGTGCCGCCCGATCCCGGGGCCGCCGACGACGGGGTCGCCGCCGTGGTGATCGCACCGACGAAGTTGTTCTCCGTACCCGGTTTGTCCGGTCTGCTGGATCAGATGCGCGCAAAGTTCGGCGACACCAACGGGATTGAACTGACCGTCCGCGCGAGCAACGCGTCGTTGGTCCGCATCGAATCCTCCGATCCGGAACTGCCCATCACCTACCCCTATCAGGGCGGATTCCGCGACGGCGGCGCGATGCCAGGCACCTGGCGCAATGTGCACATCGGAGATCTGAGCCGGTTCGATCCGGCCAAGGTCGTCGGTGTGCTGCGCGGCGCACCGCAGACCCTGAACGTGCCCAATGCCGGCGACGGCGGCACCGTCATGGTGATCAAGCCGACCGAGAACGGCGTCGACATCACCATCACCGTCTCCGAGAAGGATCGCAGCGGGCGGATGGTGATCGCGGGCAACGGTGAATCCAAAGAGGTCGCACCCGCACCCTGACCACCAAGATCGCGACCGCTCTACGATTCCTGGCATGGCTGGCATCAGAGCTAAGGACAGCGACCGCAACGACACCTGCAAGCTCCTCGACGACGCGCTGAGCGATGGCCAGCTGTCCATGGAAGAGCACCGGGAGCGCGTCGCGTCGGCCACCACAGCCGCCACGTTGGCGCAGCTCACCTCGCTGGTCTCGGACCTGCAGAACGCAAAATCGGCCGCAAACATGCCCGTGCTCAAGCTGCCGGGGAACAACTGGCGTCGCCGGTGGTACGTGCCCGCTGCCCTGACCACCGTGCTGGTTCTCATCGGCGTCCTCATCGGCTGGGGCGCGTACGGAAACACCAGCTCCCCGTTTGACTTCACCGCGGATCCCGGCGCCAAACCGGACGGGGTGGCACCCATCGTGATGACCCCGCCGCGGCAGATGATGTCACTCGGTGGGCTGACCGGACTGTTTGAGCAGATGCGCCAAAAGTTCGGTGACACCACCGGGTACGAGCTCAACATCTACGGCGACTACGCGATGCTCACTCGGCCCGATCCGGGCGAACCGCGCCGCACGCTGCGCTACACCTATCGAGGTGGATGGGATGCCCCCGACGACACCACCACCGGTAGCAACGCGCGCGTGGTCGATCTCGGCAAGTTCGACGTCAAGACCATCATCGGAATATTGCGCGGGGCGCCCGAAACGCTCGGTATCAAGGCGAGCGAGGTCAAGAACACCTATCTGTTCATCAAGCCCAGCGACGACAAGACCGCGCCACCGGACACCGTGCAGATCGACATTTCGATCAACAGCGAGTTCCAGAACGGATCGATCTACGTCAATCCCGACGGCAGCGCCATTCGCACCAACTATCCGTCTGAGCACTAGACCCCTCCCCGTGTGGCGCTCGCATATATCGCGGCGATACTATGGTCCGATCGGTGCACGAGAGATGCTCCGGCGTCATATTCGGTGGTGGGAGGTGACTTCATGTTGGAACTGGCCATCCTTGGCTTGCTGCTTGAATCACCCATGCACGGCTACGAGCTGCGCAAGCGCCTAACCGGGTTGCTGGGCGCCTTCCGCGCCTTCTCCTACGGCTCGCTGTACCCGGCGCTGCGCCGCATGCAGGCCGACGGGCTCATCGAGGAAGACTCGGCGCCGGCCGGAACCACCGTGCTGCTGCGCGGCAAGCGTGTGTACCAAATGACGGCCGCCGGCCGGGCCCGGTTCAGCGAGCTAGTGGCGGACACCGGCCCGCAGAACTACACCGACGACGGCTTCGGTGTGCACCTCGCATTCTTCAACCGCACCCCGGCCGAGGCCCGGATGCGGATTCTTGAAGGCCGCCGCCGTCAGGTAGAGGAGCGCCGGGAGGGGCTACGTGAAGCGATCGGCCGGGCCAGCAGCTCGTTCGATCGGTACACCAAGCAACTGCACCAGCTGGGGCTGGAATCCAGCGAACGAGAAGTGAAGTGGCTCAACGACTTAATCGCCGCCGAGCGCACCGCGCAGGCACGGGTCGACGAGCGTTAAGTATGTCCATCGGTAAAGGAGAACCGTCCATGTCCAACACATCATCTGAGGTGCGGGTCGCCATCGTCGGCGTCGGCAACTGCGCGTCCTCACTGGTCCAGGGTGTGCAGTATTACCAGGACGCGGACGAGAACTCCAACGTTCCGGGCCTGATGCACGTCAAGTTCGGCCAGTACCACGTGCGCGACGTGAAGTTCGTCGCCGCCTTCGACGTGGACGCCAAGAAGGTCGGTTTCGACCTCTCCGAGGCAATTGCCGCCTCCGAGAACAACACCATCAAAATCGCCGACGTGCCGCCTACCGATGTGATCGTGCAGCGCGGCCCGACCCTGGACGGCATCGGCAAGTACTACGCCGAGACCATCGAGGTCTCCGACGCCGATCCCGTCGACGTGGTGAAGACGTTGAAGGACAACAACGTTGACGTCCTGGTGTCTTACCTGCCGGTGGGCTCGGAGGAGGCCGACAAGTTCTATGCCCAGTGCGCGATCGACGCGAAGGTCGCGTTCGTCAACGCGCTGCCGGTCTTCATCGCCTCTGATCCGGTGTGGGCCAAGAAGTTCGAAGACGCCGGCGTGCCGATCGTCGGCGACGACATCAAGAGCCAGGTCGGCGCCACCATCACCCACCGCGTGATGGCCAAGCTGTTCGAGGATCGCGGCGTCACCCTGGACCGCACCTACCAGCTGAACGTCGGCGGCAACATGGACTTCAAGAACATGCTCGAGCGCGAGCGTCTGGAGTCCAAGAAGGTGTCCAAGACTCAGGCCGTCACCTCGAACCTCAACGGCTCGCTCGCCGACAAGGTGTACGACAAGAACGTGCACATCGGCCCGTCCGACTATGTCGCGTGGCTCGATGACCGCAAGTGGGCGTACGTCCGCCTGGAAGGCCGCGCCTTCGGCGACGTGCCGCTGAACCTCGAATACAAGCTTGAGGTTTGGGACTCCCCCAACTCGGCCGGCATCATCATCGACGCGGTGCGCGCCGCGAAGATCGCCTTGGATCGCGGCCTGGGTGGCCCGATCCTCCCGGCATCTGCGTACCTGATGAAGAGCCCGCCCAAGCAGCTGCCCGACGATATCGCGCGCACGCAGCTGGAGCAGTTCATCGAGGGGTAATCCCCACACCCTCACCGCATACGCATGCCGAACTGCTGTTTGGCGCCGAAGCTTCATGCGCGTACACACATTCGGCATGCGTATACACAGACCGGTGTTAATCCACAGTCGACGAATAGCTGCGTGGCCGAGGCGGTTGGGCCGTCGCACCCTGCCACGAGCGTGGCCGCATGGACCCACGCATTCGCAGCCGCTCGGTTTTCGCTCATCACGGTGTCAGTGACGCCACGCTCGCGCGGCGGAGAAGATCGGAGAGCTGGCTGACACTGCGTCGTGGACACTTTGTCGATGCGACCGTGGCCAGCTCTCTCAATCCGCATACCCGGCATCGACTCCACATCGGCGCAGCGGCACAATGTTTCGGCGATGGAGCCGTGTTCAGTCACCTCTCCGCCGCCGTCCTCCACGGCATCGCCATCTGGTCTGCGCCCCTCGACCGCGTCCACGTAACCCGAAATCGCAGTGCCGGTGGGCGCAGTTCCGCATCCAGCGTCGTGCATGCGACCCCGCTGCACGACGACGAGGTGACCGAGGTCGACGGGCTTGCCGTCACCAGTGTCGCCCGGACGGTCAGTGACCTCGCACGACGCTATGGCTTCGAGACCGGGGTGGTCGGCGCGGACGACACACTTCACCGCGGCCTGCTCCTGGCTGCGGATCTGAGCGTCATCTCGTCACGAGCGAGGGGGCTACATGGCGCCGCCGCGGTGCGAGCGGTGACCGCTTTCGCCGAAGGTCGCAGCGAAAGTCCTGGCGAATCTCGCAGTCGTGTCCGCCTGAGCGCGCTCGGTGTCGGACCAATGGACCTGCAGCGACGCATTGTTGACGAGCATGGTCATCTGATCGCGCGCGCCGACTTCTACTTCGAAGGCCATGTTGTCGGTGAATTCGACGGCATGACTAAGTACGGGCGGCTCCTCAGCCCGGGTGAATCGGCAGGGGACGCCGTGACACGGGAGAAGATCAGAGAAGACCGGATCCGAGCGACCAACCGGATCGTTGTTCGCTGGACGTGGAGTGACCTGTCCGCGCCCGCGCTGCTGGGCAACCGCATCAAGCAGGCCATCGCGCGAGGGCGGGCGATGGGGAGTCCGACCACTCCCTAACCGCATACGCATGCCGAGTTCACGTTCGCGCGTGAAGCTTCGGCGCCACATAGAAGTTCGGCATGCGGGCCGGGTCAAGATGGGCGAATCGACACCAGCGAGTCCAACGCACGCAGGGTATCCGCCTCGCTCAGCGGATCCAGGTGAAACAGCACGCGATCCACGCCCGCCTCAAAGTATTTCGCGGCCATCGCCTCGTCAGCAGGCACCTCGGTAACCGTCACCGCGAGGTCGGCGCGGCCCTGTCCGGCGAACCAACTGCGGATGTTCTGCACATCGTCGGGCGTGGTACCGGGCGCCAGTGGTAACCAGCCATCGGCCAGCCGGACCGCCCGCGACAGCGCCGCCTTGCTCGCTCCGCCCACGTAGATCGGCACCGGTAGACCCGGACGCGGCCGGGACACGATCGGCCCGAAATCCACATACTCGCCATGGAATTCGGTCTGCTCGCGGGTCCAGATGTCCCGCAGCGCTGTCAGCTGCTCGTCGAGCCTGGCGCCCCGCGTCTTTGGATCGACGCCGTGATTACGCAGCTCTTCCAGGTTCCATCCGACACCCACTCCCAGCACCAACCGATCTCCCGAGAGTGTCGCCAGCGTGGCGGTGGCCTTGGCGGTGTGCAGCACATCGCGCTGCGGCAACAGGGCGACCCCGGAGCCAACGACGAGCCGGCTCGTCGCCGACAGGGCGTAGGCCAGCACCACCGGCAGGTCGCGGATCAACGGCAATCGCGCACGAAAAGCCGGCGCAATCTCATCTCGTCCCGCGGTGTCGGCCGGAAAATAGGAGTGATCGTCGAAGATCAGCCAGTCGAATCCGCGTTCCTCAACGGCGCGGGCCAGCACATCCGGGGTCACGTATCCGTCGGCAGATGAGGTCGAGATGCCAAAACGCGGAATGTCGGTCACACCATGCAGGAACGGCCCGTTGGGCCCGCAAATTCCGGGCAACGCGCTGCACAATCTGGTTACGGGGTGCATCCTCGGACTACCCGGGCCTTAGGAGGCACCTGATGTCCACGACCGAAGCGCCCAGCGAGGGCGGTCTGCAACACTCGTTGCAGAAGCGCCACCTCACGATGATCGCGATCGGCGGGGTGATCGGTGCGGGGCTCTTCGTCGGGTCGGGAGCCATCATTCAATCGGCCGGGCCGGCGGCCTTCCTCACCTATGCCATCACCGGGGTGCTCATCGTCATGGTGATGCGGATGCTCGGCGAAATGGCGGTGGCGAATCCATCGACCGGCTCGTTCGCGGACTACAGCCGCCGCGCCCTGGGCGATTGGGCAGGCTTCTCGGTCGGCTGGCTCTACTGGTACTTCTGGGTGATCGTGGTCGGGTTCGAGGCCGTCGCGGGGGGCAAGCTGATCCAAGACTGGCTGCCGCGTGCTCCGCTGTGGTTGGTGGCGCTGCTGCTCATGACGGCGATGACGGCCACCAACCTGTTCTCGGTGCGCTCCTACGGTGAGTTCGAGTACTGGTTCGCCAGCGTCAAAGTCGCTGCGATCGTGGCCTTTTTGATTGCTGGCACGTGTTATGTGTGCGGCCTGTGGCCGGGCAAGGAGATGGATTTCTCCAACCTCACAGCGCATCACGGCTTCATGCCGAATGGCAGGGGCGCGATCTTCACCGGGATCGTCATCGTGATCTTCTCGATGGTGGGCGCCGAGATCGCCACCATTGCCGCGGCCGAATCGAAGGACCCCGCCCGGGCCATCAGCCAGGCCACCAATTCGGTGATCTACCGCGTGGCCATCTTTTTCGTCGGTTCCATCTTCCTGATCGCAGTGATCGTGCCGTGGGATAGCCCGGAGTTGGGGACCTCGCCCTTTGTCACCGCTTTCCAGACGATGGGAATCCCCTACGCCGATCACATCATGCGGTTCGTGGTGCTGACGGCGGTCCTATCCTGCCTGAACTCCGCCATGTACACCGCCTCCCGAATGCTCTTCGTTCTCGCCGGCCGTGGTGAAGCACCCCGCAGCTGGCTCAAGGTGAGTTCGCGTGGCGTTCCGGTTCAGGCGATTTTGGCCTCATCGTTCATCGGCTTCATCTGCGTCATCCTGGCGTACTTCTTCGAGCACACCGTCTTCTTGTTCCTGCTCAATTCCTCGGGCGCGGTAATCCTGTTCGTGTACTTGATGATTACCGTCTCGCAGCTGGTCCTACGGCGCCGAACTCCGGATGCGCGGCTGCTCGTTAAAATGTGGGGCTACCCAGTTTTGACCATTCTCACTGCGATCGCGATCGTCGCCATCCTGGTGGCCATGGGCTTTCAAGACCGCACCCGCACCCAGCTGTGGACCAGCCTGCTGTCCTGGGCGGTGCTCCTAGTCGTCTTCGCCATCATGCGGGCCGTACGGAAGGATGAACCGGCCGATCAGGTGCCGGCTACCCGGTGATCGATACCGCCCGCTTGAACAGCTGCAGCGTTAACCCGTGAAGGTAATCACCCACCGCCACAGGCGCTTTCCCGGCGCAGGCGCGGGCGTGCGTGCCCTCCAGGATGATCCCCAGCTTGAAGCAGGCCAGCACCGTGTACCAATCCATGGCACCCAGATCCCGGTCGGTGCGTTTCGCGTAGTGCGCGACGAGTTCCTCCGGGGTAGGCAGATTCCCGGCCTGCACCAGCGCCCCACCCAGTGACGCATCGTCGGCCTCAGACGGCCAGGTCGCCAGCAGCCAGCCCAAGTCCAGCAGCGGGTCGCCGATGGTCGACATTTCCCAGTCCACGATCGCGGCTAGCTCGGGTCCGTCGTTCCGGAACATCATGTTGGCCAAGTGAAAGTCGCCGTGCATGACGCCGGGTTTCCACTGCGAAGGCCGATGTTGCTCAAGCCAATCCGCGACGGACTGCAGGCCGGGGATATCAGGGCCCGGGTAGCCCTCGTGTTTGGCGAACGAGTCCAATTCCTTAAGCCAGCGCGGCACTTGACGTTCCAGGAAGCCGTCGGGGTTGCCGTAGCCCTCCAGCCCCAGTTCCCGGTAATCGAGCGCACCCAGCGCGGCAATGCCGCTCACCGCTTCCAGACCCATCTGATGCCTGATCTCGGCGCTGCCGGCGTGCAACTCCGGCAAGACGACCGACGCGTTGAATCCGTCGACAGGTTCCATCAGGTAGAAGACCGCGCCGCCGAGCACCGTCTCGTCCGGGCATGCCGCGATGAGCTCCGGCGCGGGAACCCCTTGTCCGCGTAACGCTCCCAGCAGTCGAGCTTCGCGGCGAATGACGTTGTTGCTGGCCTCACGGAGATGCTTGGGTGGTCGGCGCAGCACGTACTCACGCTCGCCCCGGGTGAAGCGCACCATGATGTTCTGGGTGCCCCCCGATATCGGGGCGACGCCGTCGATATCGCCTACGGGCAGACCCTGCTCATCCATCCAGCGGGAAACGACCTCGAAGTCCACGCTTGCGGGGTCAACGTGCTGCGGCGCCGCCATTACAGATTTCCCACTCGGTGCTCCAGTCGGGCCGCCACGTGTGCACGCGCCTTCTCCGTCAATGCCGGGATGTGGCTCGGCGGAAACAGCCCCTCATACGGGGTGTAGTCCTTGAGGACCTCCTTGGCGACGGTGACCTTGTGCACCTCGGTGGGGCCATCGACCAAGCCCATCACCTCCGAATACAGGAACATCTGGGTCAGCGGCATCTCCTCGGAGACACCGAGGGAGCCGTGCAGATGCAGGGCGCGTTGCGCGACATCATGCATGACCTTCGGCATCGCAGCCTTGATAGCCGAAATATCCTTGCGTACCAACAGATAATCCTGGAGCTTGTCGATGCGCCAGGCGGTGCGCAACACCAGCAGCCGGAACGACTCCATTTCGATCCAGCTGTCGGCAATGCGCTCCTGCGTCATCTGTAATTTCGCGAGAGTGCCACCGCGGGCCTCCCGGCTGATGACGCGCTCACACATCATGTCGAATGCCTTGCGAACCTGGGCCACCGTCCGCATGGCGTGGTGCACGCGACCGCCGCCCAGGCGGGTCTGCGCGATCGCGAATGCGGCCCCCTCGGCGCCCAGCATGTTCTCGGCGGGGATCCGGGCATTGGTGAAGCGGGTATACGCCTCGTCCTCGCTGAATCCGTGCACGGTGATGTTTCTGACGATCTCCACCCCGGGCGCTCTCGGGTCGACGATGAACATCGACATCCCCTGGTAGGCACTGACATCGGGGTTTGTCACAGCCATCACGATCCAGAACGCGGCATGCTTGGCTTCGGAGTTGAACCACTTTTCGCCGTTGAGCACCCAGTGGTCACCGTCGCGGACCGCATTGGTCTTGAACAGCGTCGGATCGGACCCGCCCTGTGGCTCGGTCATGACATAGCAGGAGCCGATATCGCCGTCCATCAGCGGCTGCAGGTATTGCGCCTTCTGCGCTTCGGTGCCAAAGTGCGCCAGGATCTCGGCGTTACCGGTATCGGGCGCCTGGCATCCGAATATCGAAGGGGCCCACTTGGATCGACCTAGGATCTCGTTAAGCAGTGCCAGCTTCAGCTGCCCGTATCCGGGCCCGCCCAGCTCTGGTCCGAGGTGGCAGGCCCACAGACCGCGGCGCTTGACCTCGTCCTTGAGGGGACGCACGTAGTCCATTGCCTCCTTGTCGGACTTGTCGTACGGGTTGGGGAACACGTAGTCGAGCGGCTCGACCTCGGTGCGGACGAACTCGTCAGCCCAATCCAGCAGCGTCTGGTACTCGGGGTCAGTTTCGAAATCCCATGCCATGTCAGTTATTTCCTGTCGGTTGAGGGGTCATCTGTACGCCGCCCAAAACCATGTCGGCGATGCGTTTGGCGATCTGCGCGGGGCTCTTACCGTCGGCGCGATACCAGACGGACACCATGTTGAGCATTCCGAGGATCGCGTTGGTGACCACGTGGTCTGCAGTGCCAAAGACCCCGGCCTGGTGACCCTCGTCGAGGACCTGCTGCCAGCACCCCTGCAACTCATCGCGCAGCTCCTGCAGTTGTGCCGCACGCTCACCGGTCAGCGCAGAACCGTCGCGCACCTGGATGGCGACCTGCTTGCGATGCTTCACAATGAGGATGACGTACGAGCCGATGAGGGTGCGCAGGCGCCTGGCCGGGTCCGTGTTCATACCGGCGATATGTACGGCCTCGGTAAGCATTTCGTCGATGTAGCGATGCAGGATCTCCCAGAGAAGTTCCTCTTTGGATCCGATGTGGTAGTACAGCGCACCGCCGCGTACGCCGGCCGCCGACCCAATTTCCGCGACTCCGGTACCGTGAAAGCCCTTTTCGGCGAACAGCTCCGTGGCCACGTCCATGATCCGCTGGCGGGTCGCCGCGGCATCTCCATCGGATGCCGGCGGGCGGCCCCGACGCGGCTTGGCTTCCGACGTCACGCGATGCCGCCGTCCAAACGGATCGTGGTCCCCGTGCAGTAAGCGGACGCGTCGCTCGCCAGATACAGTGCGGCGCCGACAATATCTTCCGGTTCACCGACTCGCCGCATCGGAATGCTCGGAATCAGCGCCTCGGCGAATCCCTCCGGCCAGGCCGCCGCGATGTCGGTATTGAAAAGCCCACATTGAATCGTGTTGGCGCGCACCGTCGGCCCGAAAGTGTGCGCGAGACCGAGGGTCAGGGCGTTCAAACCGGCCTTAGCCGCGGCGTAGGGAATCGCCGTCGCGTCTGGGCGCACGGCCTCGATCGAGCTGATGTTGATGATCGAACCACCCCCGCCGGCGGCCATCTTGGTGCCGATCGACGCCGACAGTCGGAACGGGCCCTTGAGGTTGACGCCAATAACCTTGTCGAACAACGCCTCCGACACCTGATCCAAGCTCGGGTAGAGCGGGGACAGGCCAGCATTGTTCACCAACACATCCACCCTGCCGAGCTCGCGGTACACGGTGTCGACCAGCTCATCGCACTGCTCCCAGGAGCTGACATTGCAAGCGACCGGGAGCGCGCGGCGACCGTGCTCGGCCTCCACCTTGGCAGCCAGCTCATTGCACGAATCGATTTTGCGGCTGGCGATCACGACATCGGCGCCCTGCGCCGCGAAGGCCTGCACCATCGCGCGACCCAATCCCCGGCTTCCGCCGGTGACGACGACGACCTTGTCCTGCAGCATCCGATGCCTCCTCATTTAATGTGGCGATCGATACATTAAATGTGAGACGCCGATACCGCAAGAGGCCTTGGTGGTCGCTCAGCCGAAGAGCTTGTTCAGCAGCGCATCGAGGAGCCGCTCGGACTTGTCGCCGCTGTCGACCCGTCGGCAGTACATGACCGACGCGATGTAGTTCGCGCGCGGCGTTGCCATCATCTGGCACGACCAGCGGCCCGAATCGTTCGCGCGCGTCCAACTCACCTCGCCGTCATCGCTGCGCAGCACATGCATACGCCAACGCTCGGCACTTGTACCGGTTCCGATTTCGCCAGACACCCCATCGCATCGTTGCATCCGCGAAGCGAACTGCTCGAATTGCTGCGCCGCGGTCGACACACTCTCGAACACCACCAGCGCGTTGCTTATGGTGGACTCCCGGACACCGTCGGCAACCTTGGTGGCGGTCTGCACCCGCGCGGCGGCGAAACTCAGGTACTGCTGACGCGTCGCCAAGGTTGCGCCAAATGCACAGTCCGACACGATATTTGCGGTGGAAATCACAGACGCGATCGGCCGCACCTGCATCAAGCCAGGTATTCCGGTCGCCGCACCAATCTCCTCAGCCGTGAGCAGCTTGTCCGAGAGCACCTTCTGGTCGGGACGCACATTTGGATAGAGGGCCTTGACGGTTCCTGCGACCAGCGCCGATCCACCCACCGGGTGGGCGCAGCTCGTGAGCAACACGGCAATACAGCTAAGCAAAGCGATTGGCACCCAGCGCATTACCGTGACCCCGACAGCTTTTGCGTTGACTGGTCCAGCACGTCGCCCGCCTTGTTGCCGGAAAACTGCGTCGCGCCCCGAGTAATCCGCGTGCAACCAGCCAAACTGAGCGCCGCACAGAACGGTGCGAGACCCCGATGCATGCGCGCCCCCTACTCCCACACCCCTACGGGGTTTGCTAGGAGTGAAGCTACACCACCAAGGCCATGCGCGGATCGGTGAGCATTGCGCCCAGATCCGCCAGGAACTTCGATCCCTGCTCACCGTCGACCAGCCGGTGGTCGAAGGACAACGCCAGCGTGGTCACGTCCCGGACCGCGAGTTCACCGTCCACCACCCAGGGGCGTTTGGCGACGGATCCCAGAGCCAGGATGGCAGCCTCCCCCGGGTTGATGATCGGGGTGCCCGCGTCAATCCCGAACACTCCGATGTTGGTGAGCGTGAAGGTTCCACCCGCCATGTCCGCGAGAGCGGTCTTGCCCTCACGCGCGGTTGACACCAACGCTCCGATGGCAGCGGCCAGTTCACGTAGCGACATCGCATTGGCATTCTTGACGTTCGGCACCACGAGTCCGCGTTCTGTGGCGGCCGCCACCCCGAGGTTCACGTAGTGCTTGACGACAATCTCGCTGGCCTGCTCGTCCCACATGGAGTTGAGCGAGGGATGCGACCGCAGGGTCAGCAGCACCATCCGCGCCACCAGCGTCATCGGGGTGAGCTTGAGGGCAGGGTGCTTTGTCTTCAGCTCCGTGAGCAGCTCCATGGTCGCTGTCATGTCGACGGTGAGAAACTCGGTGACATGCGGCGCGGTGAAGGCACTGCGAACCATCGCGGCGGCGGTGTGCTTGCGCACCCCCGCGATCGGTATCCGGGTCTCGCCGCCCACCGGCACCGCCGCGATCACGGGCACCGATGCCTCCTGCGGTGCACGGGCGGTAAGGCTACGGGTGTAGGCCTCGACATCCTGTCGGGTGATGCTGCCCCCGATGCCGGTGCCGCTGATCTGGTCAAGCGCCACACCGAGTTCGGCGGCAAGCTTGCGGACTGACGGCTTGGCGGCGGAGCGAGGCTGGTCCGAGCGACCATCGGCTCCGCAGCGAGGCTGGTCCGAGCGACCATCCGGCCCAGCGCGCTCTGGCATCGGCGGCGCGGCGGGTGCGGCCGGCTCCACAAGGGCGAGGGCCGCTGACCCCGCTCCCGCGCGGCGCCGACGACGGGTCGTGCTACTCGATTCCGACGGACCGTAGCCGACGAGGTTCGCGGGCGCGTCCGGCTCGGCGCCGGCCACTTCGATCGAGATCAGCGGAGCTCCGACCGCGAGGGTGGAATTCTCGGCCACTTCCAATGCGACCACCGTCCCCTCGTAGGGGGAGGGCAACTCCACCATCGCCTTGGCCGTCTCGACGTCGGCGAGCACCTGGTTCAGCTTTACCTCGTCGCCGACCTTCACCTTCCAGGCGATCAGATCGGCCTCGGTGAGCCCCTCACCGAGGTCCGGGAGAAGAAACTGTTTGACTGCCATGGATTTCGCCGCCTTCCTATGCAGCCATGGCGCGGTCGACGGCGTCCATCACCCGCTCCGCGTCGGGCAGATAGTGGTGCTCCACCTTGTTCGCGGGGTACGGGAGGGCGAAGCCGCCGACCCGTAGCACCGGCGCCTCGAGCTGATAGAAGCACCGTTCTGTGATGCGCGCGGCGATCTCGGCACCCAACCCCATGAACACCGATGCCTCATGGACCACGACCAGCCGGCCGGTCTTGCGCACCGAGGCTTCCAAGGTGTCGAAGTCGACGGGCGACAGCGAGCGCAGGTCGATTACCTCGATGGACATTCCCTCCGCAGCAGCCATTTCCGCGGCGGCGGTGGCGACCGCGACCATGGGCCCGTACGCAGCGATGGTCGCCCCGGTGCCTTCGCGCAGGATCCGCGCGCAAGAAAGAGGAAGCGGCGCGCCGGTTGTTGCCTGGGTGTCCACCTCCCCCTTCTCCCAGTAACGGCGCTTGGGCTCGAAGAAGATCACGGGGTCATCGCACGCGACGGACTGGCGGATCATGTCGTAGGCATCCTGCGGCGAGCTGCAGGACACCACCCGCAGGCCGGCGGTATGCGCGAAGTACGCCTCTGGGGATTCCGAATGATGCTCTACCGCACCGATACCACCGCCGAACGGAATGCGGATGGTCAGCGGCATACCCACCGCGCCCTTGGTCCGGTAATGCAGCTTGGCCACCTGGCTGACGATCTGATCGAACGCCGGATATACGAATCCGTCGAACTGGATCTCGCACACGGGGCGGTATCCGCGCATCGCCAAACCGACGGCGGTGCCAATGATTCCGGACTCGGCGAGCGGCGTATCGATGACCCGGTGGTCACCGAAGTCCTTCTGCAGCCCGTCGGTGACCCGGAAGACACCGCCGAGCTTGCCGACGTCCTCCCCCATCACGATCACCCTGTCGTCATCCTCCAGGGCCGCCCGCAGGCCCGCGTTGAGGGCACCGGACATCGTCATTTTGCGGATATTTCCCGTCGCTACGCTCGCCCCGGTCATGATGCGATCCCTTCGTCTTCAAAGCCCGCCAGGTATTCCAAGTAGTCGCGACGTTCGGCGGCGACCAACGAATGTGGTTCTGCGTACACGTGGTTGAACATTTCGGCCGCGGTCGGTTCCACGGTCCCGAGGCACCCGGCGCGCAGCTCGGTGGCCACCAGATCCGCCTTCGCGGCCACCCGCTGCCGGTCATCGTCGGTGAGTGCGCCGCGACGCTCCAGGTACTTCTCCACCCTGGCCAGCGGATCCTTGCCGCGCCACTCATCGAGCTCGGCAGCGTTGCGGTACTTGGTCGGATCGTCGGAGGTGGTGTGCGGGCCCATGCGATAGGTGACGGCCTCGATGAGGGTCGGTCCGCTGCCCTCCCGAGCGCGCCGTAGCGCCGCACGCGTCGCAGCCATGACGGCGAGCACGTCGTTCCCGTCGACCCGGATGCCCGGGACGCCGAATCCGGTTCCGCGGGCGGCCAACGGCAGATGGCTTTGCACCCGGACCGGCTCGCTGATAGCCCACTGGTTGTTCTGGCAGAAGAAGACAACGGGCGCACCGTAACTCGCCGCGAAGGCGAAAGCTTCCGAGACATCACCCTGGCTGGTGGCGCCGTCGCCGAAGTAGGCGATGACCGCGGTATCGGATCCGTCGAATTTGACGCCCATCGCGTATCCGGTGGCGTGCAACGACTGCGCTCCGACGATGATCGCGGGTGCGGTGACGTTGTGGTCGCGGGGGTTCCAGCCCGATTGTGTGGAACCACGCCAGAACTGGAGCATGGCGGTGGGGTCGACACCGCGGCAATAGGCCACGCCGTGCTCGCGGAAGCTGGTAAAGGCGAAGTCGTCGTGCTGCAGCGCGCGGGCGGAGCCAACCTGCGCGGCCTCCTGGCCCAGCAGCGGCGCCCACAGCGCGAGCTCGCCTTGGCGTTGCAGTGCGGTGGCTTCGTTGTCGATGCGGCGGACGACCACCATGTCCTCGTACAGCGCACGCAACATCTCGTCGTCGACATCCGCGACCTGCGGCGTATAGGTCTGGTCCTCGACCCTGTTGCCGTCTGGATCGAGGAGCTGAACGGTGCTATCCATTGCCGCCTCGCTAACGGTGTTGCGCTTTGTGCTGTCATGACGGTCACCCTGTGGGTGTGTCATGACTCACGGTGCATCAGATAGTCATACTGCGCAACCGATGCGTGTTGAATTGGGCATTCTGCGCATATTGGAACGTACGATCTGTGCGATACTGCGCGCTATGACCACTCTCGACGCAACCGATGCGAAGCTGTTACTCGCGCTCACGCAAACACCCCGCGCCTCCGGGGTAGAGCTGGCGCAGCGGCTGAATCTGTCACGCAACACCGTGCAGGCGCGGCTCACCCGGTGGGATCAGCACGAGGCGCTCGCCGGAATCGACCATCAGATCGTGCCGCGGGCCATGGGCTACCCGATGACCGCGTATGTCACCGCACGGATCGACCAGCACCAGCTGGAAGCCATCGGCGTGGCACTGGCCGACGTGCCGGAGGTCGTGCAGGTGCACGGTCTGGCGGGAGCCGACGACCTCATGATCAAGGCGGTCGCCGTCGATAGCGACGACCTGTACCGGATCGCCGGGAACATCCTCGACATCCCCGGCATCACCCGGACCTCGATCGCGATCGCGATGCACGAGCTCGTGGCGTTCCGGATGACGCCGCTGCTGCGGCGGCTCGCAGGGCAGGGGCAGTAGCGCGCTAGCCGGGTCGTCGCGCAAACTGTACTGACGAAGGGGGGCACATGAAACGACTCGTAACCGCGGCGGTGGTCGCCACCGTGACCCTGTCAGGCTGCACATCGGTTGTCGGCGGCGTGCCCGAGCCTGCCGACGATAACGGCCCGCACCAGGTCAAGGCCGACGATCTTGACGGACTGTTTCTGAGCCCATCTGAGATAGACCGCGCCGTGGGAGATTCCGGCATGAGTGTGCAGTACACCGCAACGGCCCTGGTCGATCACTCGCGGGACGTCAGTGACCCTCCATGCACCAGCCTGCTCTTCACCGCCGAACAGACCACATTCCAGGGCGACACCATTGACGCGGTCAAGGTGCGCAACCTGCTCTCCGACAACAACAAGTCTTTCGCCAGCCAGTCAATCATATTGCTGCCCACGCCATCTGACGCACGCGCCACGTTCACCCGCGCCGCGCGGCAGTGGCGCGGGTGCGGCAACCGCATCATCACCGACGGCGGCTCGAATGTCCCCCTGCCGTGGCAAATTGGGGCACTTGAGCAAAAGGACAATCTCCTCGCGATGCCGCGCTCACTGACCATCATCACCCAGGTGTGTCAGCGGGCGTTGCGGGTGGCCGCCAATGCACTGATCGATGTCTCGGTGTGCACACCGAACATCGACAGGCCGGCAGTCACGATCGCGAACAAGATCGGTGACAAGATCCCGCTCTAGGCGCTCAGCCCAACCAGTCCAGAACCGCCGCAGCCGTCCAGGATTGCTGCATACTGCCCAGCGGCTCACCGGTGAAAGGCTCGTAATACTCGGCGAACGATCCGTCACCCGCCTGACGTAATCCCTCCTGTCGCAACAGGAATGCGCGCTCACTCCAGCCACGCCGCTCGAACGCCCAGCAGAACAACCAGGTGAGTACCGGCCACACCGGGCCCCGCCAGTACTCCCGCGGCCGAAAATCCCGCGACACCGGCGATGTCGACGGCACCAGCGCGTACCGCAGATCCGGGTGACCACAGAATCGCGGTCCCTCCAACAGTTTCAATAGCGCCAGCTCTTGTGGCCGCGGCAGCCCGCCGGACAGCAGTGGCGCGAACATCGCCACCGTGTCGGTCGCGACCCACTTGCCCGTCTTGACATCGAAATCTCTTGCCGCACCACTACGTTCCTCGGTGGTGTCGAGGACTCCGCGGCGGAATCTCTCGGCCCAACCGTGCAACTCACGCACATCGGCGCGCGGGCGGGCGTGCTCTTCCCCGATCGTGGCCAGTACCTCGCAGGCCACCGAGAAGATCGCCGAGACAAAGACGTCCTCCATGACGAAGCTCATCGTGTCGGGCAGTCGCGCATCGTCGTAGCGCACCGATTTCATCTCTTCCAGCAGCCACAGGTACACGTCGTACTCGGCATCCTTGGGGCGCTGCGAGGGATCAGTGACGATCGCGGTGTCCTCACGCACATACGCCGGCAGTTCTCCCGGAACAACATTGGCGTACGCCCCATCCCAACGCGGCGAGTTGTCCATGCCCGATTCCCACCCGTGGTACAGAGTGATTCGGCCGTGCTGGTTCTGGTCCCGCGTCTCGGCGAGCCACCGGTGCCAACGCATCAGATCGGCCCAACGACGGTCCAGGAACGCCTCGGCGACACCCCGGGCGCTGCGGCCCCGGCGGTGCGCATGATCCAGAATTCGTTGCACCGCAATGGCATGCACGGGCGGCTGGGTGATGCCCGATGTTTGATATCCGGATGGCGCATTCGCCGCCAGCTCGGTGGTCTGCCAGCGAGCTGGTCCCGGGAAGTACCCGTCGACCCCGTTGGCGAAGACGATATGCGGGATCATTCCGTTGGCCCATTGCGCCGAGAGCAAGGTGTCCAGTTCGGTGACCGCACGTTCGACGCTCAGCGGTGCGAGCCCGACGGCCACGAATGCCGCGTCCCAGCTCCACATGTGTGGGTACAGCTTGGGCGCCGCGCTGGTCATCGTCCCGCGATCGTTCCCCCTGAGCAGGTATGCCGCACGCGCGGCCAACTGCGTGGGGGTGAACATCGGATGGGACGGCATCCGTCCATTGTGCGGTGTTGGCTGCGGTTTTCTCTCGCCGAGTGTCGACTTCTCGGGCGAAAATGCGGGTGGAAGGCACGAAAGTCCGACACTCGGCGCGGCAAGATAACGTGGCCCGCATGCCCCTCGCCCTCATCACCGGTGCCAGCGGCGGCCTCGGCGCCGCGATCGCGCGTGCGCTTGCCCCTACGCACACGCTCCTCTTGGGTGGTCGCCCGTCGACACGGCTCGACGAGCTAGCCGAAGAATTGGAAGCCACCGCATGGTCGGTGGACCTGGGAAACGAGAGCGCCGTCCTCGCGGGTGCTGCCGATGTCAGTGAGCTGGACGTGCTCATACACAACGCCGGGGTGTCTTATCCAGCGACCATCGCCGACTCGTCACTTGATGACTGGCGAAAGACGTTAGATGTCAATGTGTTAGCGCCGGTGGCCCTGACCAAGGCCCTGCTCCCCGCCCTGCGGGCGGCGCAGGGCGACGTCGTGTTCATCAACTCCGGCGCGGGAATCAACGCGCATGCCGGCATCGGTTCATACTCGGTGAGCAAGTTTGCGCTACGCGGCTTCGCCGATGTGTTGCGCGCCGAGGAGCCGCTGCTGCGGGTGACGTCGGTGCATCCCGGCAGGATCAGCACACCGATGCAGCAGGAACTGACCGAACACGAAGGGCGTAAATATGATCCGGCCGACTACATGCGCCCCGAATCGGTCGCGCAACTGGTCGCGGACGCGATAAATCTGCCGCGCGACGCCCGCGTGCATCAGATCGTGGTGCGCCAGAACTGAACTAGCTCCCGGCGCCGCGGCGCGCCGGCGCACTCCAGATATCGCCGAGAGGCAGCACCCGATCCACGTAGGCCAGGAACTCGTCCTTACCGCGATCCCCCGTGTGGATCGCGGCGGTGACCGCCTGGGCGATGGCCGCAAAGTTCATCGTCGTCTCGGTACCGGTGGTACGTGCGTCCATCTGCACATCCTCACCTCCGTGATCGTGAAATGGAAGGCTTCGGCCGGATCCGACAGAACTTTCTAGACGACCAGGTTCACCATGCGGCCCGGCACCACAATCACCTTCTTCGGACTGGTCCCCGCCAGGAACTCGAGCACCTTCTCCTCGGCGAGGGCTGCCGCCTCGATATCGGCCGGCGCTGCATCGGCGGCGACGGTAATGCGGCCACGCACCTTGCCGTTCACCTGAATCGGGTACTCGACGGTGTCGGCCACCAGCCACCGCTCCTCGGCCGCCGGGAAGGGTCCGTGTGCCAACGACTCATCGCAGCCCAGTAGGCTCCACAGCTCCTCGGCCAGATGCGGGGCCAGCGGCGCCAGCATGAGCACCAGCGGCTCCACCGCAGCACGCGGGGCACCTTGCGGGTACGCCTTGGTCAGGTGGTTGGTGTACTCGATCAACTTGGCCGCCGCGGTGTTATTCCGCAGGGCCGCATAGTCTTCGGTGACCCCGGCGATCGTCTTGTGCAATGCCCGCAGGGTCTCTTCATGGGAAGCCGCGTTCAGTTCATCTGCGGTGACCCGGACCTTGCCGGTCTCCTCGTCAACGACCGTGCGCCACACCCGCTGTAGGAATCTGTGCGCCCCCACCACATCCTTGGTGGCCCACGGACGGGACAGCTCCAGTGGTCCCATCGACATCTCGTACACCCGCAGTGTGTCGGCGCCGTAGTTCTCGCAGATGTCATCCGGCGAGATCGAGTTCTTCAGGCTCTTGCCGATCTTGCCGAACTCCTGGTTGACTTCTGCACCCTGGTAGAAGAACTTCCCGTTCTCCTCGGCCACTTCGGCGGCCGGGACATACATGCCGCGCGAGTCGGTGTACGCATACGCCTGGATGTAGCCCTGATTCAGCAGCCGGCGGTACGGCTCGCGGGAGCTCACATGCCCGAGGTCGTACAGCACCTTGTGCCAGAACCGGGAGTACAGCAGGTGCAGCACGGCGTGCTCCATCCCGCCGACGTACAAGTCAACGCCACCCGGGTCGTTCGGGCCGTGCTCGGCCGGGCGCGGACCCAACCAGTAGGCCTCGTTCTCCTTGTCGCAGAACGTTTCTGTGTTATCCGGGTCGGCGTACCGCAGCTCGTACCAGGAGCTGCCCGCCCACTGCGGCATCACGTTGGTGTCGCGGGTGTAGTGCTTGAGCCCGTCCCCCAGGTCCAGCTCCACACTCACCCAGTCGGTGGCCTTGGAGAGCGGAGGCGACGGCTCCGACGAGGCGTCCTCGGGATCGAAGGACACCGGCGCGTAGTCCTCGACCTCGGGCAGCTCGACGGGCAGCACGTCCTCACCCAGCGCGCGCGGTCGCCCGTCCTCGTCGTAGACGATCGGGAAGGGCTCGCCCCAATAGCGTTGGCGCGCAAAGAGCCAATCGCGCAGCTTGTATTCGATGCGTGATTCGCCGCGTGCGTCGGCAACCAGCCGGCGCGTCACCTCGGCCTTGGCCGCGTCGACGTCCAACCCGTTCAGGTAGTCGGAGTTCACCAGCGCACCGTCACCGGAATACGCCGCCTCGGTGATGTCGCCGCCGGAAATCACCTCGCGCACAGGCAAACCAAAGGCGTGCGCGAAGTCCCAGTCACGCTGATCGTGCCCCGGCACCGCCATGATGGCCCCGGTGCCGTAGCCCAGCAGCACGTAGTCGGCGATGAAGACCGGCACCGGATCTCCGCTCACCGGATTGGTGGCGTACGCGCCGGTGAAAACGCCCGTCTTCTCTTTGTTCTCTTGACGTTCCAGATCGCTCTTGGCGGCGATGGATCGACGATATTCCGCGACCGCCGCCCGAGGGCTCTCACGCCCGCCGGTCCACCGAGCGTCGGTGCCTTCTGGCCAAGTATCCCCAACCAGCGCGTCGACCAACGCGTGCTCGGGGGCCAACACCATGTAGGTGGCGCCGAACAGGGTGTCCGGCCGGGTGGTGAACACCTCAATGTCACCGGCAGCGCCGGCGCCAAAAAGCACCGACGCGCCCTGGGACCGGCCGATCCAGTTGCGCTGCATGGTCTTGACCTTGTCGGGCCAGTCCAGGAATTCTAGGTCATCGATCAGCCGGTCGGAGTATGCGGTGATCCGCATCATCCACTGCCGCAACCGCTTACGGAACACCGGGAAGTTGCCGCGCTCGCTGCGGCCGTCGGCGGTGACCTCTTCGTTGGCCAGCACGGTACCCAATCCGGGACACCAGTTGACCATCGAATCCGATTGGTACACCAGGCGATACGAGTCGATCAGATCAGCACGCTCACCAGCGCTCAGCTCTGCCCACACCGCACCGTCGGCGGGCGAGCGCACACCCGAATCGAATTCCGCGGCCAGCTCCTGAATAGGACGAGCGCGGCGGCCGTCTTCGTCGTACCAGGCGTTGTAGATCTGCAGGAAAATCCACTGCGTCCACTTATAGAAGTCGACGTCGGTGGTGGCAAAGCTGCGGCGCGAGTCATGGCCCAGTCCGAGGCGCCTCAGCTGCCGCTTGTAGTTGACGATGTTGGCCTCGGTCCGCACCCGCGGATGGGTGCCGGTCTGCACCGCGTACTGCTCTGCGGGCAACCCGAACGCGTCGAACCCCAGCGCGTGCAGCACATTGGCGCCGCGCATCCGGTGGAAGCGGGCGTAGACATCAGTCGCGATGTACCCCAGCGGGTGCCCAACATGCAGACCGTCGCCCGAGGGGTACGGGAACATGTCCTGGACGAACATCTTGTCCGCCGGAACCGGTGTGCCATCGGTGGGCGCCAGCGACCCCACCGGGTTTGGTACGTGGAAGGTGCCTCGGTCGGCCCAGCTCTCTTGCCAGCGACACTCGATCTGCCCGGCGAGCTGCGCGGTGTAGCGGTGCATGGGCAACTCAGTGGTGTCGTCCATAGCTCCGGGCTGGGTTTCAGTCACGTCACCAGAGTAAATGCGGCAGCTCAGGGACTGAAATCGCCGGTTTGGCGACGAGAGTTCATCACTCTGGTCACAATCCGGCCACTTCCGGGGATGTCGGGCCGGTTTCTCAGGTCCGCTCACTAACTTCGGGTCCGCAACCAGGAACACGCGGAAGGACAAGAACGTGACGACCATCCGATATTCGGTCAGATTCGCGGCGGCCACTGCCTCTGTCGCGGCACTGCTCGCGGGGACAACGGCCGTTGCACTCGCCGACCCAGTACCCGCGCCGCCCGCACCGGTGGCCAGCCCGAATGCCGCCGTCTCGGCGCCCGTAGCCCCGGCGGCCACCCCGAATGCCGCGGCAACACCGGCCGTAGCCCCCACCGCCGCATCGACGAACCCGCTACAGCCTTCGGCGCCGCTAGCCGGGGTCGCACCCGCCACCGATGGCACCCTGGCGGAATTCTTCGCCTCTAAGAACGTCAAGGTCGAGCCGCTGACCAAGGCCAGCCACGGCGCACCCCGCATCAGCATCCCGGTCCCGAACAACTGGGCGAACGTGCCGGATCCCAACGTTCCCAACGCGTACCAAGTGATCGTTAGCAAGGCCAACGGCACCGGGATATACCAGTCCAACGCCCAGGTCCTGATGAGCAAGCTTGTCGGCGAATTCGATACCAACGAGGCCGTCTCCCACGGCCCCGTCGAGGTCAAGGCATTGCAGGGCTGGCAGCCGACCGACGCCTCCCTGGTCACCTACCAGGGCTTCCCGTCCGCGATCGTCGAGGGCACCTTCCGCCAGGACGGTGAGACCCTCAACACCTCGCGACGCGCTGCGATCATCACGCAGGGTAAGGACCGGTACCTGGTTCAGCTGGCTGTCACCACCACCGTCGGCAATGCGATTGCCGAAGCGCCCGCCACCGACCTGATCGTCAACGGGCTGCGCTTCGGAGATGCCGCACCGGTCACTGCACCGGTCGCAGACCCGAATGCCCTCGCCGATCCGGACGCAGCGGCCGCGGTCGCACCCGGGGTACCGGCGCCCGCAGACCCCAACGCCCCGCCCTCCCCGGCACCGGGCATTCCCGGTCTACCACCCCTGCCCACCCTGCCGCCGCTGATCCCGCCTGCCCCGCCCGCGGCATAGCCCCTCCAAATCCGATCGGACGCCCCCTTAAACTGAATGGGTGTTGATCGCCGCCATCGTGACCGTCGCTCTCGCCGGACTGCTGACTGTCCTGGCGGCGGCGGCATTCCTGAAGGCTCCGCACGGCAGCCCGCAGCGGATGCTGGCTCCGGCCCAGGCCACGGCTGCGATCATCCTCGCCGTCGGTGCGTTTGCAGCGCTATTCGGCTCCACCACAGTCGGTTTGGTCGGGCTAGCGGTGTGCGGCGCTGTCGCCGTCCTGACGGTGGGTGCGGCGGCCTGGCAGGTCGCGCGGTACACCACCGCCGCGCAACAGATGACGTCCTCGGGCGGCTGCGGCAGCTCCTGTGGCGGATGTCCGAGCGCGGGCCAGCGCGACTCCTCCCCGGGTGACGTTCTTCGCGCAAGCGGCTCATCCGTGTGCGCGCGACCCTGACGTGTCCACTCGTTAGACACTGCGCCGTTTACCTCATCGGATTGTGACGGGTATTCGCCCACGTCGACCCTTTTTTGTTGTTATGTTCCGGGCATTCGCCGCCCTTGCACACGAGCGTGGCCAGAAGGGAAGTCGTGAAAGACACCAAACAGATGGTGAAGTTCATCCTCGTTGGCGTCCTCACCGTCGCGTCCGGCATCGCCGCGTACATCTATCGTGACAACCAATTGATCGTCGATCTACTCACCATCCCGCTCTTCACCGGCATCATCGGTTACATCACCAACTGGACCGGTGTGCTGATGTTGTTCGCGCCCTTGGGTTTCCATGGTTGGCGGATCCCCGGGCTACGCACGCTGTACGCGTTCCTACCCAGGCGCGTGCAGGTGATTCCCGCCATCACCTCCGATGGACGTTTCGGATGGCAGGGCATCGTGCCGTCACGCGCCGAGAAGATGGCCAGCATCGCCGTCGACAAAAGCCTCGCCAAGCTCGGCGGCATCTCCGATTTCTACGAGCAACTCGAACCGGATCTCATCGCCAATCACCTTGCGCTGATTGCCAAGACAGAAATTCGGAGCGTCATCACCAAGATTATGGAGCGCGAGAATCCGCAGCTATGGCACAACCTGCCGCCGGCGCTGCGCGAGGTGATGTTCCAGCGCATCGAAAATCAGCTACCGCAGATCGTCAAGAACATGACCGACCAGATCGGCGAGAACATCGAGCAACTCGTCGACGCCAAGCTGATGGTCATCCGGTATCTCACCGCACATCCCAAGCTGCTCAATGACATCTTCCGAAACATGGGCCATAAAGAGCTGCAGTTCATGCAGAACTTCGGCTTCTACTTCGGCTATCCCATGGGCTTCGTGCTCGTCGCCATCCTGCACTCCCTGCCCCACCACTGGTGGACACCATGGATTGTGCTGCCGCTGGGCGGAATCGTCATCGGGTACATCGTGAACTACCTCGGCATCACCATGATCTTCGAACCCGTGCACCCCAACAAATGGGTGCCGTGGCGTCAGGGCCTGTTCATCAAGCGCAAGGCGGAAATCTCGGAGGAGTACGCGCGCACCATCTCCGAGAGTGTCATCACCCTGGAGAACATCGGCGACGAAATGCTCAACGGGCCTCGTTCGGACCGCACCCGGCAGATGCTGGCCGACGGAATACGGCCGGCACTCGAGCAGGCGCTCGGGCCCGCCCGCCGCGCCATTCGGGTAGCCGTCGGCCGACGCCAGTACGACCAGATCACCGAGTCCGTCACCATGGAAGCAACCGGCTTCGCACCCCTTGCCTTTTCCGACCCCGTATTCAACAAGCAACGTCAGGGCAAGATCGGCGCCTTCGTTTCCACCCAGATGCACAAGCTGTCACTTGACGATTTCAACGAGCTGCTGCGCTCCGCGGTCAAACAGGATGAGTGGTTGCTGTTCGTACACGGGGCCGTCCTTGGAGCCGTTGGCGGCCTGGCTCACCTGCTCATTTTTCCGCCCGCGGGATGACACATGCCCGGAACCGACCTGACAAGATGATGCCCGATGACCAATAACACGCCCGTTCCCGCGCACAACAATCGTGAGCTGCGGCCCGATCGCGTCGTCCAGGGCGTGGCCATGTTGGCCGCGAAGACCTGGTGGCGCGGGGTGAAGTGGTCGGCCGATATCGCCACCACCACCGGCACCAAGATCATCGACGATGTGCGGGCCGGTCGGTCGGCGACCGACATCGCCCTGGCTGCCACCGAACACGTGTTGGGAGCCGTCCGCGATGCGCTAGAGCTGCCGGGCGATTCCACCGGGCTGACGATCGCCAGACCGCAACACCCCGCCCCATCGCGAGTGACTATCGACATCACCGAATCGGGCTCCGCCGACGTTGACGAATTGCGCCGGCGGGGAGCCGAATTGCTGCGGCGTTCGGCAGATGTCGCCGACGTCGAGGACACCCATCCCGCCTACGCGCGGATCATCAATCAGCTGGCCCCCGATGAGGCGCGCATCCTGCGATTCCTTGCCGCTCACGGCGCGCAGCCGGTCCTGGACGTGCGCACCAGCCGGCCGTTCGATGTCGGTTCGGAGATGATTGCCGAAGGCCTGTCGATGGTCGCCGAGCGCTCGGGCTGCCGCTACGTCGACCGCAACAACGCCTACACGAACAACCTGGTGCGCTTGGGCTTGGTCCGTTCATCCCCGGAATCCGTTGCAGCCGAACGCTATCAAGTGCTGGAGGTGCAGCCCGACGTGGTCGCAGCGTGCCGCCGCGCGGGTCGGGCGAACAAGACCGTCCGCCGCAGCGTCCACCTGACACCGTTCGGTGAGGACTTCTGCCGGGCCGTAATCCCGGTCGATCCGTCGGTCGGTGACGACCTGTAGCTCAGCGCGCGCCGTGGCGCTCACGCTCGATGGGTGCGACGAAACGTCAGTTGCGGCTGACGTCGATGGGGTGCGTCGCCAACAGCGACAACGGCAGCGGCTGACGCCGCAGCACGGCGGCCCACAGGTCGTGACGCGCATCGTCGAGCACGTCCGATGGCAGCGCCGACAACACAATCCAGTCGTCGCGCTCGACTTCACCCTCCAGCTGACCGATCGTCCACCCCGAGTAGCCGGCGAAAACCCTGATGCCTTCCACCAGCGGCGCGATGTCCTCGGGCTCGGCATCCAGATCGACCATTGCCATTCGGCCCGCCACGTGACGCAGACCCTTCACCCCGTCGCTACGCGCTCCGGCCCGCAGCGTCGCCAGACACAGCGCCGCATCTCGTTTGACCGGTCCACCGATGAACATGGTCTTGGGCTTGTTGGCAAGCTTGGCCCACTGCGGCAGCACGTTGTACACCGCAGTCTCGCTGGGCCGGTTGAGGACAACCCCCAAGGTGCCGCCGTCGTTGTGTTCGACGATGAAGATCACGCTGCGCCGAAAGGTCGGCTCGAAAAGATTGGTGTTGGCGACCAGCAAGGTTCCCGCCCGCAGGCGGTGCGCGGGCGGCGCCATATAGCCCTCGCTATATGCCTCGCCCTCATCGGGCTCGTCCCCATGCGCCATCTCAACATCATGACACCGTTTGCCGTTTCATGACTTGTGCTCGGCCAACCGCTACACATTTGTAGTGTGGGTGTTAAACAATCTTCGCCCATTCGCGAAGCCCATTGCCGACACCACGAAAGCGACTCACTCACATGACTGCGCGCCACTCGCCGCTGAGCCTGTGGCGCGCGATCCGCAATCTCCCCGACTTTGGGCGGCTCGTGTGGGTGCGAATACTCACCCAGTTCAGCGACGGCCTCTTCCAGGCTGGGCTGGCCGGCGCACTGTTGTTCAATCCGCAACGTGAGGTCGAGCCCTGGGCCATCGCCGGAGCGTTCGCGGTGCTGCTGCTGCCGTACTCGGCGATCGGTCCGTTCGCCGGCGCGCTGCTGGACCGCTGGGACCGGCGCACGGTCCTGATCGGCGCCAACCTGATCCGGGTGCTGCTGGTGACAATGGTGGGTCTCGAGCTTGCGTTCGGCGCCGCCGAGGTGGTGCTACTTCTTGGGGCGCTGGTCGTCAACGGCGTCACTCGCTTCGTGACATCGGGTTTGTCGGCTGCGCTGCCACACGTGGTACCGCGCGAGCAGGTGGCGACCATGAACTCGGTGGCCACCGCCGTGGGTGGCGCCGCAACCTTCGCGGGCCTCAACTTCATGCTGATGCTGCGGGCCGTCTTCGGTGCGGGGGACTTGGGTTCTGCCACAGTCATTTTCCTGGTCATCGTGCCGGCCCTCGCCGCCGCACGGGTGGCCGCCGGCTTCCACGGCGACAGGCTAGGACCCGATGACACCGCACGAGCCGTGCACGGCTCCGCCTTCTACGCCATCGCCACCGGCTGGATACACGGGGCGCGGACCATCATCACCACACCGTCGGTGTTCGATGCGCTCATCGGGTTGGCCGCCCACCGCATGGTGTTCGGCGTCAATACCTTGCTAATGCTTGTGCTGGTGCGCAACACCGCGTCGGTCGTCGCCGGGATCGGCGCTGCGTTCTTGTTCATGGTGTGTACGACCGTCGGCTCGTTCCTGGGCACGGTCTTCACGCCGGCGCTGCTGCGCCGGTTCGGCCGTGGTCGCACCCTGGGGATGGCACTCGGTGGTGCTGTCGTCCTGCAGCTGTCGGCCTCGGGTTTGTACATGCCGGTGCTGCTGGGCGCCGCGTTCGGTCTCGGGATGGCCGGGCAGGTGATCAAGCTGTGCGCCGATATCGGCATGCAGACCAATATCGACGACGCCCTGCGCGGACACGTTTTCGCGGTACAGGACTCACTGTTCTGGGTGATGTTCATCGGAGGGATGAGCGTGGGTGCCGCCTTCATCACGCATGCGCACTGGCTGGCCCTCTCCGGTGCGGTGATCTACTTGATCGGTTTGATTGTGCACATGACCCGGACCCTGTGGCCCAGCCCGGCCCAGCCCGACCCGGAAGGACCTGCCCGTGACCTCGACCGCTGACGCTGTCATCGACGACCTACACGACGAAAGTGAAGGACTCGACGCCCTCGTGGCTTCGCTCGCCGAACAGGGCTGGGCCCAGGCCACGCCCGCGCCGGGCTGGACCATCGCCCACCAAATTGCGCACCTGCATTGGACGGACGCCCAGTCGCTGCTGGCGGTCACCGATCCGGAGGGCTTCGCCAACGAACTACCCAAGGCGCTGGCCGACCCGCTCGGGTTCGTGGACAAGGCCGCCGAGGAGGTCGCGCAGACTCCCCCCGCCGAACTGCTCCTCCGCTGGCGCGATACCCGCAACCAATTGCACGCAGCGCTGCGCGACGTTCCTGACGGCGTGAAGATCCCCTGGTACGGGCCGCCGATGAGCGCAGCCTCCATGGGTACCGCCCGCTTGATGGAGACATGGGCCCATGCCCTGGACGTCGCCGACGCGCTCGGCGCAACCCCCGCTCCGACTGCCCGGCTGAAATCGATTGCGCACCTGGGTGTTCGAACCCGCGACTATGCCTTCTCGGTACACGGGCAGCCCGCCCCCGCCGATCCGTTCCGGGTGGAGCTGACGGGGCCAGACGGCCAGACGTGGGCGTGGGGTCCCCAGGACGCCGCGCAGCGGGTCACGGGCTCGGCGCTCGACTTCTGCTACCTGGTGACGCAGCGGCGACCGCGCGGTGAGCTGGATCTGCAGGTCACCGGAGCCGACGCGGAGAAGTGGCTGTCCCTTGCGCAGGCCTTCGCCGGCCCGCCGGGATCGGGTCGCGGATAAATCCTTCGCGTCACGACGTCGCGCCTCGGCATACTGACGTCATGCCACCGACAACTCCCGTCTGCACGCGTGCCCTGGATCCGTCGGAGAAGCTCTTTGCCGACGTCCGCAACACCGTCGCCTACTCGGTGCTCGGTACCGGTTCCATCGACATTGATGTGCTGACAACGGCTTTCACCGCCCTGCGGCGGAGCTATCCGGTGCTGTCGGCGCAGATTCGCGAGGTCGGCGACAGCGACTATGACCTGGTCCTCACCCCCGCCGCGCACGCGCGCATCCGCATCGCGACGGGTCCCGTCGACGCGCTACCCGAGGGAGAAGCCGCCGTGGTCGCCGAGGACGAGGTGTGCGCCGTGGAAGTCGCGCAGGACGGCAACGACTTTCGTCTGACGCTACTGACCCATCACAGCGTCGCCGACGCGATGGCCTCGCTGCGCTACCTGCAGGTGCTGTGCGAGCTGTACACCCGCGTGCTGGAGTCCGGCGGTGCCGGGGAGCTCACGGTGCACCCGCAGCCACGCTCAGTCGAACAGCTCCTTGCCGCGAACGGCATCGAAAAGCAGCCGCTGCCAGCCGAGTACGGGCTGCCCGACCCGGAGTCGCTGCCCGCTCCCCCGCCGCGCGATCCGACCCCGCAGCATGTGCGGCGCGGACGCGTGCGCCTGAGTCCCGAACGCACGGCTGCCCTCTTCGCCCTCGGGCGCGAGCACGGGCTGACCGTCCACGGCATCGTGGCGTCGGCAGTACTGCTGGCCGCTGCGGACCTGACGGGAGTCACCGGACCGACCACCTTCACCTTCATGTCCGCGGTCGACCTGCGGGCCCGGCTGGATCCCGTCGTCCCCGCGGAGGGCGGCACCAACGTCCTGGGTGCCGATAACGCGGTGGTGACGGTGGATCCGGGTGGCGATGTTTTCACGATGGGACGCGCCGTGCTCGATTCGATTGCCGCCAACCTTGCCAATCAGACGATCCACCAAGGCTTTCTGCATCAGTGGGACATGCGGGAGCAGATGTTCGAGCTGCTCGCGCGCGGGTACCCCGTGATCGGCGAGAACGCGGTCATGGTGACCAACTGGGGTGCGGTGCCGCCGTTGCGGCTTCCCGCGGACGTGCGGGCGCACGACTTCCGCGGATCCTTCGGCGCCGCGATGGAGGACGACCGCTTCGCGGCCAAGATCAACGTGGGGGTGATGAGCATGATCGTCACCACCTTCGACGACCGTCTCGCCCTGGAATATCAGACCTGGAGCCGCGGCGGCCCCGATCGCACGGTGGCACAGACCGCCGCGCTGGAGCGCGCCTTCGACAGGCTGCTCGGCTAGGTGTTACTCCGTCGGCTGTGCCCCTCGGAGGCGATGTTCGCGGGTAATCGCAGCACCGTCGCCTACTCGGCGTTCGGCACCGGCGAACTCGATATCGAGTCCCTGACAACCGCTTTCCTCGCGCTGCTGGCACGCTACCCGGTGCTGGCCGCGCAGATCATTCCCAACGACAACGGCTTCGCGCTACTGCACACTCCGCATCCGCCCGCGCTGCGGGTGGGGACATGCCTCGCTCTACCCGAGGCGGGCTTCGCCGTCGTTGACGAGGTCTGCGCCGTCGACATAGCCCAGCAGCGCAACGATTTTCGGCTGACCCTGCTGACTCATCACAGCGTCGCCGACGCCGCCGCTTCGCTGCGGTATCTGGAGGAGTTGTGCGCGTTGTACACCCGCGTGGTGCAGACGGGGTCACCTGGGACGATCGTCGCCCATCCGCTGGCCGTCTCGCTGGAGCAGTTCCTCACCGATCGCGGGTTCGTCATTCCGCGGTCCGACGACACGGAGCCGCCCGGGCCCGCAGCAGATACGTCAGCGGCCGTCGTGGTCCGGCATGGACGTACTCGACTCGACCGCGAGGAGACCGCGCGACTATTCGACTTCGCTCGCGCCGCCGGACTCACCGTGCACGGAATCGTCTGCGCCGCGATCCTGCTTGCCGCTCACGACCTTTCGCGGTCGGATGGCCCGGTCTCGTTCAGCGCGGTGTCGTCCGTCGACCTGCGTACCCGCGCCGGACAGCCCCTAGCGGTCGCGGCCGGCACCGTCATCCAGGGCTCCGATACCGCGACCATCGCGGTCCGGTCCGGCGATGACCCCGTGCGGATCGGGCGTGCGGTGCTGGACTCGCTCGCCGACGGCCTGTCGCGACGGACGGTGCACCATGCCTTTCTGCGCCCGCGGGACATCTGGCGTAAGCCCGCCGCGAATCAAATGCTTGTCACCAATTGGGGCCGCATTCCGGCACTGCGTCTGCCGGAGGGCGTGCGGCTTCACGACTTTCGTGCCTCCGCAAGCGGGGTGCGCTCGGGGCGGGCCACTGCGGCCCCGCCCAGCTTCTTCGTCACCACCTGCGACGGACGGCTCAGCCTCGACCATCCGGTGTGGGCGGCCGACGGGTCCGATCCCACCGTCGCGTGGACTCGAGCGCTACGACGGGCCTTCGATCGGATCTGCGGCTGACGGGCGCGGCGGCGCCAGGGCCCGGGCCGCGTCGGCGGTCCCGTCACCGTCCGCGTCGGTGAGTTCGACATCCCAACGACCATCGCCCGTCGTATCCGCGTAGACCGAGGTACCGGAATCCGTTGCACGAAAAGCTCTTTCAGCGTCGCCATCGCCGTCCACGTCTACTAGCTGCTCGGGCGTGCCGTCGCCGTCGAGATCGGCTGCGCCACCGGCGTGTTCGGTTCCATCAAGGCCGAACCAACTGATCGATCCGCTTCGTTCCACGTGAAACGTCCACGTGCCTAAACCCTCGTCCGTGAAGAAAGTCTCGGGGACACCGTCGTTGTCCACATCGAGGACGCTGTGGTCGGCCGACCCGTCTGCGTCGCTGTCCCACATCATGTCGTCGAACAACCCGTCGCCGTCGAAGTCCAGACGCACCGCATCCAGTACGCCGTCACCGTCCAGGTCCGCATTGAGTGGGGCATCCCACGCGGTGACGACGCCGTCACCCGCACCGAAGCAGTAGTCCATACCCATTACGAGCCCCGGACGAGCCCGCGCGTTCCTGCGTCTTCTGGCTTGTGGATAACCCCCGGAACAGAATGTGCGTTGCCGCATGTCCTCAGAACCCGCCCGTCTGCCATTGCGCGACGACCAGCGCGGTATTCGCCGTGAACAGGATCCCGATGAGCACCCACTGTCGGGCGGCGGACCGCCCGCACAGCATCCACACCACAAGCAGCACGGCGGCTACTGCCAACACCATTCCCGCCGCCTTCATGGCCGCATACGCCGAGCCCAGACACATCGCCACCACGAAGAAGCTGTAGAGCAGCGTCCCGTTGAACAACGCATAGCGCAGCACGTCTTCGAGTAGCCCCGGCAGCCATCGGTCCTTCGGCTTGTCGGTGTCGTCGCGATTCGTCTCCATAAACAGGTAGGAGGCGTACCGCACTGATTTGGTTCCATCCGTAATCTCTGACCCCGTGGACGCCCCGACTCTCACGCTGCTTCTCGCCGCCGCCTCGGCTGCCGGCTGGGTCGACGCGGTGGTCGGTGGCGGCGGACTCATCCTCATCCCGGTGCTGATGCTCGTCTTTCCCGGCATGGCACCCGCAACCGCGCTGGGTACCAACAAGCTCGCCGCGCTGTCGGGAACCGCGTCGGCCGCGATCCGGCTCTTCCCGCGGACACCACTGAGCTGGCGTGCACTGCTCGGGGCCTTCCTCGTCGCGGCGGCGTTCGCGAGCGCCGGTGCCTACACCGCTTCGCGGCTGCCGGTCTCCGTCTTCAAACCCGTGGTACTCGTCCTGCTGCTGGCGGTGGGCATTTTCGTCGCGACGCGGCCCCAGTTCGGAACCGCCACCGCGGACACCGCCCGGACCAAGGCGGCGACCCTGACCGCGCTGGGAGTAGCCGCCGTCCTCATCGCGTTTTACGACGGCATCATGGGCCCGGGCACCGGGACGTTCATGATCATCACGCTGACCGCCGTTGCCTCCATGACGTTCCTGGAAAGCTCGGCCACCGCCAAGGTCCTCAACTCCGGCACCAACGTCGGGGCGCTCATCGTCTTCGCTTCACAGGGACATGTGTTGTGGCTGCTCGGTCTGGCGCTGGGCGTCGCGAACATCGTCGGTGCCCAGCTTGGCGCACACATGGCGCTCGGGCGGGGCGCCGGGTTTGTTCGGGTGGTGCTGTTGGTGGTCGTGGTGGTGATGGTCGGCAAGCTGGGCTACGACATGCTCGGCTGACTGCGTTTTGTGGTTTTGTGTGCAAAACGCAGCGTCAATACACCGAAATCGCTAGGCGCCGGGGCGCTGAGCCCACCACTCGCGCAGCGCCTCAATCGCCTCGTCGTGTTCGAGCGGGCCACGCTCCAACCGGAGCTCCTTCAAGAACCGCCACGCCTCCCCGACAATCGGTCCGGCCGGCACTCCGAGCAGTTCCATGATCGCGTTGCCGTCCAGATCGGGCCGTACCCGGGCCAGATCTTCCTTGGCCGCCAGCTCGCCGATGCGCTCTTCGAGCCCGTCGTAGTTGGCCTGCAGCCGAGCCGCGCGCCGCTTGTTACGGGTCGTGCAGTCCGCGCGCACCAACTTGTTCAGACGCGGCAATAACGGCCCGGCATCGGTGACGTACCGCCGCACCGCCGAATCGGTCCACGCTCCGTCCCCGTATCCGTGGAATCGCAGATGCAAATACACCAACTGCGAGACGTCCTCGACCATCTGCTTGGAGTACTTGAGCGCCCGCATCCGCTTGCGCACCATCTTGGCGCCGACGACCTCGTGGTGGTGGAAACTCACACCGCCGGCGGGCTCGTGCCGACGCGTCGCGGGCTTTCCGATGTCGTGCAGCAGCGCCGCCCAGCGCAGCACCAGATCGGGGCCATCGTCTTCAAGATCTATCGCCTGCTCCAGCACCGTGAGCGAGTGCCGGTACACGTCCTTGTGCTGGTGATGCTCATCGATCGTCAACTGCATCTCGCCGACCTCGGGCAGCACCACCGCGCCCAGACCGCTGTCCACCAAGAGATCGATGCCGGTCACCGGATGCGCGCCCAGGATCAACTTATCCAGCTCGGCCTGTACCCGTTCGGCGGTGATGCGGCCCAGCTGCTCGGCCATATCCGTCAGTGCCGTGCGTACCCGCGGCGCCACCGCGAACCCGAGTTGGGAGACGAAGCGGGCCGCCCGCAGCATGCGCAGCGGGTCGTCGCCGAAGGAGATCTCGGGAGCCGACGGGGTGTCCAGCACGGCGGCGCGCAGTGCCTCCAAGCCGTTCAGCGGATCGCAGAATTCTCCAGGCCCGTCCGGTCCGATCTTGACCGCCATCGCGTTGACGGTGAAGTCCCGGCGCACCAGATCGCCCTCGAGGGTGTCACCAAAGACCACATCCGGGTTTCGCGACTGCTGGTCGTAGCTGTCGCTGCGAAACGTGGTGATCTCCACCCGCTGTCCCTTGCGCGCCACCCCGATGGTGCCGAAGGCGATGCCGGTATCCCAGATGGCCTCGGCCCAGCCCGTCACCAGTTCCTGCACCTGCGCTGGGTGCGCGTCGGTGGTGAAATCCAGATCGGTGCCCAACTTGCCCAGCAGCGCGTCGCGGACGGTGCCGCCCACCAAGTAGAGGCTGAAACCCGCCGAATCGAAGAGGGCGCCCAACTCCGACAGCATCTTTTTATGCCGGTTCAGGGTCACCGCGGCGGTGGCCAACAGCTCGGCAGTCGGTATCGATTCGGGCACGTCGGGACAGCCTACCGGCGCGTATCGCGAGGCCTCTCAGTAGCGGGAACTACTATCACATGGGTGTCTGACTCCTCCGGCGGTTCCCGCACGGGTGGATCGTCGGACGAGCCAGCCGATGAGCCGCTCGCGCGAAGAGAATCAAACACCGATGAGCCGCTTGCGCGAAGAGGTTCCGGCTCGGGCCCAGCACCCGGCGGAGGCTCGCGGCGCGGGCGGCGCAACCGCTCGCAGGGCAGAGCCCAGGGACGCAAGCAAGGCGCCGGCACTCCGGCAGCCTCCCCGGCCACCGGCGGTACCCACGGAACTACCCCAGCCATCGGCTCTCCCGGGAAGAGCCGCGGGCGCACCAAGGGCCGACCCTCCGGAAGCGCGTTGCGCACCGTCCGCGAAACTTCGGCCGGTGGCCTGGTCATCGCCGGGATCGATGGCCCCAAGGATGGCCAGGTGGCGGCCCTCATTGGGCGCACCGACCGCCGCGGCAGGATGTTGTGGTCGCTGCCCAAGGGCCACATCGAACAGGGTGAAACCGCCGAGCAGACGGCGATCCGCGAGGTGGCCGAGGAGACCGGAATCCGCGGCAGCGTGCTGGCCGCACTCGGCAGCATCGACTACTGGTTCGTCACCGAAGGCCGGCGCGTACACAAGACCGTTCACCACTATCTGATGCGCTCGCTGGGCGGCGAGCTGTCCGACGAGGACGTCGAAGTCACCGAGGTCGCCTGGGTTCCGCTCGAGGAGCTGCCCAGCCGCCTGGCGTACGCCGACGAACGCAAGCTGGCCAAGCTCGCCGGTGATCTCATCGACAAACTGCAATCCGGCGGACCTGAATCGTTGCCGCCGCTTCCCCCATCGGCGCCGAGGCGACGGCCTCAAACGCACTCCAGCACGCACAGGACACCGGGTCGGCGTACCGGCCGCGGACCACAACAATGAGTCGAGCCACGCAACGCAACGCAACGCGTGCGGCGGTCGTGCTCGCCGTCCTCGCGCTGATCCTGCTCGGCGCACCGTGGTCGGTGCCGCGCGCTCAGGCCTACCGCGACGGCCAGTTCCTCAAGGTCCTCATCGACGAGGTGAGCCCGCAGAGCGTCACCACCGCCGATTCGATGGTGACCGTGAAGGGCACCGTGGTCAACGTCGGCGATCGGCCCGTCACCGATGTGGTGGTCCGGCTGGAACGCGCCGACGCCGTGACAACCAGTGCAGATCTGCGCGCGAATCTGCACGGCCGCTACGACCAGTTCCAGCCCATCGGCGAATTCATCACCGTCGCAGAGACTCTCGAACAGGGGCAGCAGCGTCCCTTCACCCTTTCCTTTCCGCTGCACGGCGGTACCGCGCCCACCTTGAATATCGACAAACCCGGGGTGTATCCAGCCCTCGTGAATGTCAACGGCACCCCTGACCACGGCGGGGCTGCACGGCTCGACGACGCCCGCTTCCTACTGCCGGTGCTCGGTGTTCCACCATCGGTCGGCGGTGCCGCCGGACCCGAGGTCGCCCCCGACACCTCCCGCCCTCTAGGTCTCACGTTGTTGTGGCCGCTGGCCGACCGTCCCCGGCTCGTGCCCGGCCAGCCCGGCGGCCCCACACCGGTGCGGCTGCTCGACGATCAACTTGAGCAATCGCTTTCTCCCGGTGGCCGGTTGGATGCGCTGCTGGGCGCGCTGGAGTTCGCAACCGACGTGGCCGTCGACCCCACGGGGGATCTGGGCCGCACGGTCTGCCTGGCGATCGATCCCGATCTACTGGTGACCGTCAACGAAATGACGCTCGGCTACCAGGTTCTCGACAACTCGGCCGATCCTGCCGGTCCCACGCGTCCCGGCACCGGACAAGGCCTCGCCGTCGGGTGGTTGGACCGACTGCGCGCGTTGGCCAAACACACCTGTGTCACGCCGCTGCCCTACGCGCAGGCCGGCCTCGATGCGGTCGCACAGATGCACGACGAGGGACTCGCCCACCAAGCCACCACCGGGACTGCGGACGTACTCGACCAGATCCTGGGAATCGCGAGCCTGCGCGGCGCCACGATCCTTGGTGACGACCAACTTTCGAAAACCAGTATCGACCTGCTCACCGCGCAGGGGCCAACCGTCGCGGTGTCGCCCCTGCCCTCAGACCAGGAGGCACCTCCCGACTTCGCCCCGCGCCGGATATCCGACACCGTCGTCGCGGCACCGTTTGACCCGTCGATGGGCGCCGCCCTCAGCGCGACCGGCCGCACGCCGACCACCCCCGAGTACGTGCACCCATCGCTACGCTTTGCACTGCAACATGATTCGCGCGTCGCGCGGATGCAGGATGCCATCGGGGCGATGGCGTGGCAGGCACTGACTCCCCGACAGACCCCACGACAGGCGATTCTGCTGCCGTCGGCCAGCTGGGACCTGTCCGAAGCCGAGGCCCGCGCGATCCTGTCCACCACGTCCACCCTCCTGCACTCCGGACTCGCGATAGCGCGCCCGCTGCCGACGGTCATCGGCGAGGCCCGCGCGGGCGCCCAGCCCAATCCGATCGACACGACGTTCGGGGTGGATTCACCCGGCACTGTGGACGATTGGGTATCGCAGGAGCTGGGCGACGAGGTGCGCCGGCTCTGGGGACTCACCGCCGCGCTGAGCGTGGACGCGCGCACGGGGCTCACCGGAACCCAGTACACCGATCCGCTGCGCCAGGACGCCTTGCGTGCCGTCAGCCAGAGCGTGCCCCCAGATGCGCGTGACGACACCGCCCGGGAACGCCTCGTCGCCATCCGCCGCACAGTCGGAGATCTGTTCAATGCCGTCACCGTTGTCAACCCGGGTGGCTCCTACACCCTGGCCACCGAGCACAGCCCGCTACCGTTGGTCCTGCGTAACGAACTCCCGGTGCCGATCAGAGTTGCCCTACGCGTCGACACACCCGCCGGCATGAGCGCCACAGATGTTGGTGTGCAAGAGGTTCCGCCGGGTTATCTGCCGGTGAAGGTGCCGGTGGAGGTCAACGTGTCCCAGCGCATGGCCGTCGACGTAACGCTGCATACCCCCGACGGCCTGCCACTGGGCGACCCGGTGCGCCTCTCGGTGCACTCCAATGCCTACGGCAAGCTGCTGTTCTTCATCACCATCAGCGCCGCCACCGTGCTTTTCGCATTGACGGGCCGTCGTCTGTGGCATCGGTTCCGCGGCCAGCCCGACCGCGCAGACCTCGACCGGGCTGACGAAGCCCAGTGGCAGCCATGAGAGAGCCGCTCGACCCCCTTCCCGATCCGGAATTCGACGACACCATCGAGGAACTGTCCGACGCGGCCGTCGTCGCGCATTCCGGATCGATGGCAGTGGCCACACTGGTCAGCCGGGTCACCGGCTTCATCAAGCTGCTGCTCATCACTGCCGCACTCGGTGCGGCATCGGCCAGCGCGTTCTCGACCGCCAATCAGCTACCCAATATCATTGCCGCGCTTGTACTTGAGGCCACCTTCACCGCAATCTTCATCCCGGTTCTCACCCGCGCCGAGCGCGAGGATCCCGATGGCGGCCAGGCCTTTGTCCGCAAGCTGCTCACCATTGCCACAACGCTGTTGCTCGCGACGACGGTGCTGGCGGTACTGGCCGCGCCGTTGCTTACCTCACTCATGCTTGGCGGCGATCCGAAGGTCAGCACGCCACTGACCACCGCGTTGGCGTACCTGCTGCTACCACAGATCTTCTTCTATGGACTGTCCTCGGTGTTCATGGCGATCCTCAACACCCGCAACGTCTTCGGGCCGCCCGCGTGGGCGCCGGTGTGGAACAACGTCGTCGCGATAGTCACCCTCGTTCTGTACTGGCTGATGCCCGGTGAGCTCACCCTCAATCCGATGCGGATGAGCGATCCGAAGCTGCTCGTACTCGGTATCGGAACAACGCTCGGTGTGGTGACCCAGGTCATCGTGCTGGTACCCGCGCTACGGCGGCAGGGCATCCCGCTGCGTCCGCTGTGGGGAATCGACGACCGTCTCAAGCAGTTCGCAGGGATGGCCGCGGCCATGGTGGCCTACGTGGCGATAAGCGATCTCGGTTTCGTCATCACCAACCGGATCGCCGCCGGCGCAGCCGATTCCGGGCCCATCATCTATAACCAGACCTGGATGATCCTGCAGCTTCCCTACGGCGTGGTCGGCATAACCATTCTCACCGCGATCATGCCGAGGTTGAGTCGCAACGCCGCCGCCGAGGACACCGGGGCCGTGCTGGCAGACATGTCTCTGGCCACCCGGCTGACGATGATCGTGCTGATTCCGGTGGTGGCGGTGATGACCGTCGGCGGACCAGCCATGGGGCCCGCGCTGTTCGCCTACGGAAACTTCAGTCTCGCGTCGGCCCATTACTTGGGGCTGTCCATTGCCCTTTCGGCATTCACGCTCATCCCGTACGCCCTCGTGCTGCTCCAGCTTCGGGTGTTCTACGCCCGGCACGAAGCGTGGACACCGACGCTGGTCATCATCGCGATCACCACGGTGAAGATCGTTGGCTCGGTGATCGCCCCGCATCTCACCGACGATCCGCGCCTCGTCGCCGGCTATCTCGGCGCCGCGAACGGTATCGGCTGGGTCGTGGGTGCCCTCTGCGGGTACCTGCTGTTGCGGCGAAGCATTGGCCGCGCTGCCGGACCCCTGATCGCGCCGGCTGTGGTCCGGACCGTGCTGGTGACCCTCGCCGCCTCGGCGACCGCGGCGGCCGTCGGTCTGGGCATCGACCGCGGCTTTGGACTGGATCTGCTCACCCTTCGCGGCGGCGGACTGGGGTCCATCCTGCGGCTGGCCATCATCGGCATCGTCATGCTCTGCGTGACGTGTGCACTGATGGTGGCGGTCAAGCTGCCGGAGGCGCTCAGCGTGGTCGCGATCTTGCAGCGTCGCCTCGGCGGTCGGTCGGGAGCGAGCTTCCAAGATCACGCTTCGGTCATGGGCAACTCCCCCGGGCCGTCCCTGCCGTACCCTGATTCGGGTGATCGAGTCGGCGGCAGCGCCGACGGCCGGATGACAACCGCAAACAAGCCACCGCACGGGGGCGACGGTGACACCAGAAAGGACAGCGCCGTGACCGACACTCCCGGGTCATCGACTCGCGCTGCTTCTGCTGCGCCTCATTCCGCTGGGTCCCCTTCCGGGGACACGGGCCCCACACCTGCGATGCCGGGTGCCCGCATCGCGGATGGGCGCTACCGCCTGCTGACATCTCACGGCGGCCCGGACGGGCTGCAGTTCTGGCAGGCCACCGACACCGAGCTGAATCGACCGGTGGCCCTGACCATCATCGATGGTGCCGCGTTCACCCCCGATCAGGTGCAGGACATCCTGTCGAACACCCTGCGGCTCAGTAAGATCGAATCGGCTGGCCTGGCCCGGGTGCTCGACGCCGTGCGTGAAGGATCCGGCGGCATCGTCGTGGCGCAGTGGGTCCGCGGCGGTTCGCTGCGCGAGGTCGCGGACACCGAGCCCTCTGCCGTCGGTGCCAGCCGCGCGGTGCGGTCCCTTGCCGACGCGGCCGACGCGGCCTTCGACGCCGGGTCGGCACTGAGCATCGACCATCCCGACCGCGTACGCATCAGCATCGACGGCGACGCCGTGTTGGCGTTCCCCGCCACTATGACCTCGGCCAGTGCGGATGAGGACGTCCAGGGCCTGGGCGCCGCGTTGTACGCGCTGACCACCCGCCGCTGGCCGCTGGCCGAGACCGGCCGGCCCAGTGGTCTGCCCACCGCCAGCCGGGCTCCCGACGGCCGCGTCATCGCGGCACAAGTCGTCGTACCCACCATCCCTACCGAGATTTCCGACGTGGCCTCGCGCGCACTAAGCGATGACCCGGGCTCTGCCGCCGATCTGCTCGACGGACTGGAATCTGCCATCGCGAGCGTCGATCACACCACCATGCTCGAACCCGCTGCGACAGCATCCACTCAGGCGCTGAACGTCGGCCGCCCCCGCACATTCGAGGAGTCCGCGGCGGCGGAGAACGACGAGGACCCTGAGGACCTCGACGACGATCCTGAGGAACAGGCCCGGCACCGCAAGGTCTTCCTGATCGGTCTCGGCGTGGTCGGGATTCTGGTTATCGCGCTGTGCATCGCGCTGGGTGTGTGGGTGACCCGGATCTTCGGCGACGTCGGACCCCTGGACAAAATCAACATCGGCATCGGGTTACCCACCCAGTCCTCGGGCAGCTCGTCGGATTCAGGGAACACGGTCAAGGTCGTAAAGGCGACCGTGTTCTCGCCGAAGGAAGCCGCCGACCGTCCCGACGATGCGGGGTTGGCCGTTGACGGAAATCCGTCCACCTCCTGGGGCACCGACGTCTACTTCGACGCCGACCCATTCCCGGCGTTCAAGCCCGGCGTCGGCTTGATCCTGGATCTGCAATCGCCCACGGCTCTGAAGAGCGTCACAATCGAATCCCAAAGCGTCGGAACACAGGTGGAGATCCGTTCGTCGAGTTCCTCGCTGCCGGGCTCGCTGAACGACACCACCGAGATAGCTAGCACCACAACGCTGAAGCCTGGCAAAACCACAATTCCCATCACGGACAGCTCGAAGGTGTCTCATGTGCTGGTATGGATCAGCAAGTTGGGCACCACGAATGGCAAGTTCAGCGCGGAGTTCAACGAGATCACCCTGTCCGCGGCCTCCTAGCAGGACGATCGTCTGACAGTCGAGCGATTACCGAAAGCTTTTCGGTGCCGTCCCGGGCCAATATGGCCTCATATTTTTCGGGGTAGTTGAAACCCGATAGCAACCTTGAATTAAGCCGTTGACTTGCCGCTGATGGCTGTCAGTTACGTAAATCGCCGTTACTGATTGTTGAAATTTGTATAACAGTTTGCTGTGGAGCGATCCCGCGGTCGACGCCACACCGGTTTTTTGATTACTGTGCGCGTGTGGGCATGGTTCAGGGGGTTCTCACCGCTCCTCAACACTCGGACGCCGAGTTGTTGGCTGCCCACGTCGCGGGTGACCCTTCGGCTTTCGAGCAGCTGTTCCGTCGTCACCACCGCCGCCTCTTCCGACTCGCCCGAGCCACCAGCCGCACCCCCGAGGATGCCGCTGACGCGCTCCAGGAGGCGATGCTGTCCGCGCACCGCGGGGCCGCCAACTTCCGCAATGACGCCGCAGTCACCAGCTGGCTGTACCGCATCGTGGTGAACGCCTGTCTGGACCGCCTGCGTCGGACCAAGACCCACGCCCCGATCGAACTCGAGGAAGACGTCTACACCCTCGAGGACCCGTCGACCAACATCGATACCTCGATCGTCATCCAGAAGGCGCTGCTCCGCCTTCCCCCCGAGCAGCGCGCCGCCGTGATTGCGGTCGACATGCAAGGATACTCGGTCGCCGATGCCGCTGAGCTGCTCGGTGTGCCCGAGGGCACGGTGAAAAGTCGCTGTGCGCGCGCCCGTGCACGTCTGGCCGTCGCGCTGCACTACCTCGACAAGGCCGGCTCGGTCGAACCGGAATCCATCGACTTCTAGCCGTGTGCCGCCGTGTCACGATCCGCCTACGAATTGGGCAGCGAACGTGGCGGACGATAGCTGGATATGGGAACAATGAACTCAAATGGTCAGCAACCAGCCGGGCAGTCCCGATGGCGAAGGTAACCTCGACAAGGTGAACGTCGCCGAGGTGCCGTTGTCACTTGAGGTCTTGGCCGACCTGCATGCCGGCGTCTACGACGCCGGTGACGCCGACGTGCTTAGGCAACGCGCGGAGCAAGATCCGGATGCGCGTCAGGCATTGGCCGCGCTCGACCACGTACGCGCCGACCTGGCGGCGTGGATCGACAGCCCGGCACCCGATGTGCCCGAGTCCATGGTGCACGACATCGTTGCCGCATTGCATGCCGAGTCGGCCAAGTCCACCTTGCCTGTGGTAGCTGCGAACTCCGCTCGCCCCGCCGACCCCAGCCTCAACCTCGTCACCGGGCCGGTTCCACTGGATCATCGTCGCCGCCCGGCGGCAAAGCGACGCTGGATCGCCTACTCCGGCGCGGGACTGGCCGCGGCCGCCTGCGCTGCCGTCGCCGTCACTCTGGTCGCCCACAACGGACAACGCGCCTCCGAAACCACGACCGCAGTCGCGGGCCCTTCGCTGTCTCAGCAGATCGCCCCCAAGACGGGCGCACCCGTTGCGCCCGCGTTACCCGCCCAGAGCGCACTGGGTCAGTCCGCTTTCCCCATCCCCGGGAACGAGATTTCCGCCCTCGTCGGCCGCACCCCCACGTTCGGCGAACTCGAGGATCCCGCGCGGCGCGCGTCCTGCCTCGCCGGGCTCGGCTTCCAAGCATCTACTCCGGTACTCGGCGCGCAGACCCTCGACGTCGACGGCCCGGCAGTACTCATGGTGCTCCCCGCCGAACGGCCGGGTGAACTGTTGGCCGTGGCCGTGCGACCGGGATGCAGCCAGGCAGACCCCCAGCGGGTGGCCCAGACCAGAATCGGCGCGACACCCGGCCGTTAGGCCTCGCTCGCCCCGTGCGGAACATCCCGCTCTAGGCTGTTGTTTCAGCACTCGCAAGCATCGCTAGATCAGCGAATCAGATCGTGATTATTTAGGGATTGAGGAACGCATCGCATGACTCAGGCTCAGTCAAACGGGACCGAACCGGCCGTCCACGAGCTCATCATCATCGGCTCAGGACCCGCTGGGTACACGGCGGCCGTCTACGCGGCCCGCGCCCAGCTGAAGCCGATCGTGTTCGAGGGCACCCAGTTCGGTGGCGCCCTGATGACCACCACCGAGGTCGAGAACTATCCCGGATTCCGCGAAGGGATCATGGGTCCGGACCTCATGGATCAGATGCGTGAGCAGGCCATTCGCTTCGGTGCCGACCTGCGGACCGAAGACGTCGACGAGGTCTCCCTGCGCGGTGCCGTGAAGAGCGTCACCGTAGGCGACGAGGTGTACCGCGCCCGAGCAATCATCCTGGCCATGGGCGCCGCCCCGCGGTATCTCGGGGTACCGGGCGAGGACACCCTGCTGGGTCGCGGCGTGAGCTCCTGCGCCACCTGCGACGGATTCTTCTTCAAGGACCAAGACATCGCCGTCATCGGCGGGGGCGACTCAGCCATGGAAGAAGCGACATTCCTCACACGGTTTGCCCGTAGCGTGACCCTCATCCACCGCCGCGACGAGTTCCGCGCCTCCAAGATCATGCTGGAGCGCGCCTACGCAGACCCCAAGATCACCGTGCTGACCAACACCAAGATCCTCGGGGTCGAGGGCACCGACTCCGTCACCGGGCTCAAGCTCGAGAACGCCGTGACCGGGGAGGCCTCCCAGCTGCCCGTCACCGGGATGTTCGTCGCCGTCGGGCATGATCCGCGCAGCGAACTGGTGCGTGACGCCGTCGAGGTCGATCCCGATGGGTACGTGCTGGTGCGCGACCGCAGCACCTACACCTCGCTGGAGGGTGTGTTCGCCGCGGGAGACCTGGTGGACCGAACCTACCGACAGGCCGTCACCGCGGCCGGAAGCGGTTGTGCTGCAGCCATTGACGCCGAACGCTGGCTCGCCGAGACGGCCCATTCCCAGACCCTCATCGAGGCCTAGTTTTCGCCGCAACTCGAACTATGTAAGGAAGTAAGGAACCATGAGCGACCACGCAAGCATCACCGTCACCGACGATTCGTTCCAGGAGGACGTCGTCTCCAGCAACAAGCCAGTGCTGGTCGATTTCTGGGCGACCTGGTGCGGACCCTGCAAGATGGTGGCCCCGGTACTGGAAGAGATTGCCCGGGAGAACGCCGAGACGCTCACCATCGCCAAGCTCGACGTGGACGCCAACCCGGACACCGCCCGGGCGTTCCAGGTCACCTCGATCCCCACACTGATCCTTTTCCAGAACGGTGAAGCGACCAAGCGGATCGTCGGCGCCAAGAGCAAGTCGGCGTTGCTGCGTGAACTGGACGGAGTGGTCTAACCGGCCCGGCTCTTGCCGGTTAATGGGTACTAGGGTTTCGCCCATCGCCTAGGCATCTGAGACAATATTGCCGCCGGAGACGACAGACCGTTGCTGCCGGCGTCGGTGGTAGTGCGGTTTCTTGCGAAAGGCGGAGTATGACGACAGGCGCGTCGAACATTCGCCACGGCGATCGGGGACCCGCTGTCACCGAGGTCCGCGATGTGCTCACCGCGCTCGGGTTCCTTACCGACCCCGATGAAGCGCTGGCGACCGGCCGGCACGTCATCATTGACCATTTCGACGAGACACTTCACGATGCCGTTCGGGCCTTCCAGCAGCGCCGTGGCCTCCTCGTCGACGGCATCGTCGGCCCCGCGACCTATCGCACCCTCAAGGAAGCCTCATACCGGCTGGGGGCTCGCACGCTTTACCACCAGTTCTCCGCGCCGATGTATGGCGACGATGTGGCCACGCTGCAAAAACGCCTCCAGGATCTCGGGTTCTACACGGGCCTGGTGGACGGAAACTTCGGCCTGCAGACCTACAACTCGCTGATGTCGTACCAGCGGGAGTACGGGCTGACGGCCGACGGTATCTGCGGGCCCGAAACCCTGCGTTCCTTCCAGCTGTTGGGCCGCCATGTCACCGGTGGCTCCGCGCACGCGATCCGTGAGACCGAACACGTCCGCAACGCCGGCCCGCAGCTCTCGGGTAAGCGCATCGTGATCGACCCCGGTCTCGGCGGAACCGACCGCGGCGTCATCGTGCCGGGCCGCGAGGGGCCCACCAGTGAGGCAGATATCTTGTGGGACTTGGCAAGTCGCCTCGAGGGGCGGATGACCGCGATCGGGATGGAGACTTACATCTCGCGCGCCATCCAGAACAACCCCACCGATATTGAGCGCGCCACCTACGCCAACAACGTGGGCGCCGACCTGATGATCAGCCTGCGTTTCGACTCCCAGCCCACCGTGGTGGCCAGCGGAGTCGCCTCCTATCATTTCGGTAATCTGCATGGCTCGGTGTCCACCATCGGCCACATGCTGTCCGATTTCATTCAACGAGAAGTCACGGCGCGCACCGGGTTACGTGACTGTCGAGCACACGGCCGCACCTGGGACCTGCTGCGCCTGACCCGGATGCCTTGCGTACAGCTCGATATCGGCTACATCACCTCACCGAACGACGTCTCCGTCCTCAGCGCTGCCCATTACCGCGACGTGGTCGCCGAGTCGATCCTGGCAGCCGTGAAACGCGTATACCTGCTCGGCAAGAACGACAGGCCCACCGGCACCTTTACCTTTGACGAGCTACTCGCCCACGAACTGTCCGCCGGCGGCTAGTCCCCGCGAGTCACCTCGATCGCGCTCGCGGGGCAAATCTGCGCCGCATTGATCGCGTCCAAGGCATGACTGGCGTCGAGCATCCCCGTGTTCCGTGGCGCTGCGATTCCTTCTTCGTCCACGCAGAACAAATCCGGATGCTGCGCAATGCAGTATCCGGAGCCCATGCACAGATCCTGATCGACGGTGATAGAGATGTCGCCGCCCGATGCACCCATCATCAGAGCTTCGTCACAGTGACGGGTACACCGCCGTCAACAGTGACCGAGAAATTGAAGTGATGCTTGGGTTTCCAGCCGTCGGGCAACTCCAGCCGATACCGCTGGAAGATGATCGCCAATAGGAACTGCGCGTTCATATACGCCATCCCGGTACCAAGGCAGTGGTGCCGACCCGACCCGAACGGCATAAATGCCAGGCGTGGCCGACTCTTGACCAATGCCTCGTCGATGAATCGGTGGGGGTCGTATTCATCCGGGTCAGCCCACCACCGTGGGTCACGGTGCATCGAATACAGCGACGGACCGACGATGCTGTACTGCGGGATAAAGTACCCGCCGATGACATCGTCCTCCATGGCGAACCGGGGATTGAGCGGGTGGCCCTGCAGCCGCTGGCCTTCGTCGAAACACGCCTTGGTCCAAGGTAATTGAGGCAGATCCGCGAGAGTGGGCACTGCGTTGTCCAGGGTGTCGATTTCGCTATACAGACGTTGGAGACAAACTGGATGCGACAACAACATCGCCAGTGTCCACGAGAGCGAGGCCACTACGGTCTCGTACCCTCCAGCCATCAGAATCATCAGCTCCATGCTGAGATCCCGTTCAGACAACGGACTTCCGTCGTCGTAGGTGGCTTCCAACAGCAGACTCAACAGGTCCGGTGTCTCGATGGGGTTCTTTCGGCGCTGCTTGATAAGCCGTCGGGTGAGCCGCCACAATCGCACCATAGAACGTGGTGCACTATCCCTCCCGGGGAACGGAACTAGGTTGGGCAGCGGACTCATCAGCGTCGCGGAGGCCATCAGCGACATGAACGTCCGCAGATCGAGATCCGTTTCGTGGATCTCCTTTTCGGTGATCGACGAGGAGAACATCGCCCGCAGGAAGGCCGGCAGCGTCACCTGCGCAATCGCGTGCTGCACGTCGATTACTTGTCCGGTGTTGGCCACGCTGGACCACCCATCGATGCGCCGCACGAACTCGTCGGCAATCACGTCCGCGACCCGCGCGAGGTGTCGTCGCCCGAACATCGGCATGAGCATCCGCCGGCGCTGACGGAACTTCTCCCCCTCCATCATCGGAATGGCAGCGCCGATCATTCCCGCCACCGCATGGCCCGGACCGATCATGCTGTACCGACCGGTCGGGTCGTCCATTACCTGACTCGCGTAGTCCGGATGGTTCACCACGATCATGTGGCCGGCGACCGGGAACGGCAGCCGGTAGATGTCGCCATACTCGTTAGCGCATCGGCGAAGAAACTCAAAGGGCTCCCGGCGCATGTCGAGGGCGCTGCCGACGATGGGCAGGCCAACGGGGCCGGGCGGTGTCAGCGACGGCGAACCAACACCCCGCACGATGCTGGACGCCAGTGGAATCGATCCGCGGGCGATCCACAATGGGTCATGCCGCAGAGCCGCGAATTTCCCACGCGCCCTACCGATCTCGGTAACCTCGGCGACCGTTGGGTTCAACGGCAACGGCCCCCATGCTCCCGCTAGCTCCCGCGGCAATCCGACTATCGCTGGAGTACTTTCGATTTGGGCGGCAGGGCCTTCCATCGGACAGACTCCGTTGACCGACTCGACGAGCGACGGCTGCGGAATGCTCATGAGTTTCCTTTCCGGGTGGTCCGACTACGCGGGAACTGCGGACCGGGCGGTCGCGGTGCGCGCGGGGCCAAGCACCTTGGCCCCAACCTCGTCGCGGTACCGCTGGCAGGTGGGCGAATACGCCACGATGGCGACGGCGAGCAGATTCAGTGCGGTGGAGAGGACCGCCAATCCCCACGAAGGCGCCGGGCCCAGCCCGAGGTGGATCGCGAAGTAGTTGGGCAGTGTGCGGATGATGGTGTAGGCAAGGTATGCCCCTGGCGGTACGAAAGGGATTATTGCCCAACGGTATCCGTGCATATGCGGTCTGATCACGACGAGCACCCAGGCAATCATCACCAGGAATCCGCCGTTTTGCACCAGACTGGGCAGCGGAACGCCCAGCACCAATGCGTTGTTGCTGTAGTACTTCATGAGGCCGAAGTGACTGTTCACCATCTCGCCAATGCACTCGATGATCCCGAACACCACCGCGAATACGATGAGCGTCCTAGCGGCCCAACCCTTTTTGATCATCTCGTAGACCACCAACGCGGTCGGCGCGGTGCCGACCCAGACCAGCGGGACGAAGATCGGCAAGGGCCGATCGGCGATCGTCACATACGGCAGGGCGTTCGTCATGTACGTGGTGGCCCCGATCACGTCGAGCCACGGCTCGACAAAATACGGCAGAATTGTCACCCCGCTGAGCATGATGAGCCAATACATGAGGGCGTCCTCGTGCCTGCGGACCGTCATCCATCCCACCCAAACCAGCGAGATCAGCAAGCAGCCTGCGAGTACCGCAACCACCGTCCACGCCCACCATGGTGGGCATTCGATAACGGGTGGCGGGCCCCACTGCGCTCCCGTGGTCAGACGTGTCATCAGGAATCCTCTTCGGCGCCGGGTAATGGTCTGTTCGGCACAGTAATGTCCCTCTTGAGAATGTGTCAATCATTTAGAGACAAATCATTCCGCTCCACGACAGAATCGGCCAAGTCTGGGAATGGTCGGCTAGTCTCGACGACATGGTGAAGTCAGCCAGTTCCCCGACGCGAATGGCCGAACGGCAGCGCGCCCGCCGCAGTGAACTCGTCAAAGAAGAGGTGGTCGAGGCCGCCCTCGCCGAATTTTCCGAGCGCGGCTACCACCAGACCTCCATCGCACACATCGCCGAACGGCTCGGCACTGGACACTCGATGTTCTACCGGTACTTCGAGAACAAGCGAGACATCCTCGAACACGTGGTCCAGCACGCCACGCAACGCACCCTGGACACCCTCGTTCAGGTGCTCCCAGGGCACATCGCCTCTCTCGCCGAATTCCACGACTTCGCGGTGAATCTTGGGCTTGCATACATCGGGGTCATGTCGGAGGACCCCCGCCTGTCGCGGTTGATGCTGCAGCAGAGCGCAGCCGTGGACAAAGAAATGACCGAGCAGTTCTGCCGCGGATTCGATGCCGGCGCCACGGTTCTCGCCGGCCTACTGCGCGATGCCATCGAAATCGGTTATGTCCGAGCGGATATCGACGTTGAGTCCGTCGCCGATTCGGTAGTGGGCATCCCATTCGGTTTGATGCTCCGCCATGGGCACGATCCCAATCCGGAGATCCTGGCCTTACGCGTGCACGCCACCTGCGACTTGGTCTGCCGGGGAATCGCGAATCCGGACTACCGGGCACCCAACTAGAACGCGGCGCCCATCGCGGGACCCGCCCCGGCCGGCTGCGGAATCTGCACCGATTCCAGCAGCCGCTCCAGTGCCGCTTCGACCTCTGCCTTCCAGCCCAAGCCTTGATCCAGCTCCAACCGCAATCGTGGGAAATGCTGGTGAGGTGCCACCACCGTGAAGCCGACGTCTATCAGAAAGTTCGCGTCGATCATGCACTGCTCAATCGTGCACTCGCCCAGTACATCTGCAGCATCAGAGAATCTCGCCGTCGATAGGCCCCGCTGGCGAAGAGGGTCGGGCCCCGTTGATCCGCATAGTTCCAGCGCCTCGCTGGTCCGGCCGAATGCCTCCAGCGCCCGCACTCCGCGGCGCACCAACTCGGCGATCACGCTGGCGATAATGCTGTGCGGCAATCCATCTGACTCGTGCCCGGGCTCCACGCCCAGAGAGGTCAACAAGACAGCGTCGGCACTCACCGGCGCCGTCGGGAACAGTTGGGCGCGCGGCACTACGCCGGGCGGCGCGTACAACGCATATCCCGCGGTGTCGGGACGGGTCTGCGGACCGGTGATCGCGATCTGACCGCATGAACCCCACTCGAGCATGACCATCGACAGCCACGCTTCCTTCTCGAATTCGGGGTCCGACAGATGCTGACTCTCCCCGACGGTAGCGGGGTCCACTTCCCAGAAGACACACCGCCGGGCATGCTTGGGCAGCTGCTCGAAACCATCGAGCCGCAAAGGAACGATCCGAGCCGACACTGGTCTGTACGCCTCCACGTCCGGTCACCATGGCGCGCGGCACGCATCATGCGTCCGGCAACGCTTCAAGGATATGCGAAATTTCTAGTTTGGCACCCGTCGGCAGCGATGTGATGCTCCCCATCGGACGTCGCGGTTGCGCCCGCACGGAGAACTGCATCGTGGTGCCGAAAGTTCCTCATTACCAACAGTTTTCGTGAGGATCCGGCAGATCGCCGCATTTCACGTCACTGTGACGTTTCTGCCCTGTGGGCTAGGACGTTGCCTCGCCGGACATCATTTCGACAATTCGCTGCAAATCCTCGACCGAGCCGAACTCGACGACAATCTTGCCTTTGCGCTTGCCCAGGCTCACCGTCACGCGGGTGTCGAAGGTTCCCGAGAGCCGCTCGGCGACGTCTTGGAGCCCGGGCATCTGGATCGGCTTGCGTCGCGGCGACGGCTTGGGGGCGTCGCTGCGGTTCGCCAGCGTCACCGCTTCCTCCGCGGCGCGCACCGACATGCCCTCTGCCACGATCCGCGCGGCCAACTCTTCCTGTGCCTCCGCCCCACCCTCGAGGGCGAGCAGTGCACGCGCATGTCCGGCCGACAGCACACCGGCCGCGACTCGGCGCTGCACCGCGATGGGCAGGCGCAGCAGCCGAATCATGTTCGAGATCACGGGACGCGACCGCCCGATCCGAGACGCCAGTTCCTCGTGCGTCACATCAAACTCTTCAAGAAGCTGTTGGTAGGCGGCTGCCTCTTCCAAGGGGTTCAGCTGTGCTCGATGGATGTTCTCCAGCAGCGCATCGCGAAGCAGATTGTCGTCAGCGGTCTCCCGCACGATCGCCGGGATGGTATCCAACCCGGCCTCTTGGGTCGCGCGCCAGCGCCGCTCCCCCATCACGAGTTGGTAGCCGTCGATGTCCGGGACGGTCCGCACCACGATGGGCTGCATCACGCCAAACTCGCGGATGGAGTGGACCAGCTCGGCGAGCGCCTCCTCGTCGAACACCTGGCGCGGCTGCTTGGGGTTCGGCTTGATGGACGTCACCGGGATCTCCCGGTACACCGCACCGATATCGTTCGCCTGCGGTGGCGGAGATGACGCCGACGGGCCACCCCCGATGACGACGTCAGCTGCCGCCTCACCCAACCGCGGACCCGCTGGCATAGGCGACCCGTCTACCGGTGCGGTCGGGATGAGAGACGCCAGACCCCGTCCAAGCCCGCCCTTACGCCGTGCTGGAGACTGACTCATCGGTTACCTTCCCTCTTTGCATCCTCTTCACACGAACGGTTGATTCTCTCGCTGCGCAGCCGATTCACTATGCATCACTCGCCGGAGCCGGCCGCTGTGCGAGCTCTCGCGCGGCATCCAAATAGCTCAGCGCACCACGTGAACCCGGGTCGTAATCGAGGACGCTGGTCCCGTATCCAGGGGCCTCGGAGACCTTGACGCTGCGGGGAATGACGGAGGCCAGCACCTTGGCACCGAAGTGACTACGTACCTCGTCCGCCACCTGATCGGCGAGCTTGGTCCTGCCGTCGTACATGGTGAGCAGCACGGTCGACACGTGCAGGGCTGGGTTCAGGTGAGCGTGGACCAGCTCGATGTTGCGCAGGAGTTGGCCCACGCCCTCCAGGGCGTAGTACTCGCACTGGATGGGGATCAGCACTTCGTTGGCCGCAACGAGCGCGTTGACCGTCAACAGTCCCAACGACGGCGGGCAGTCGATGAAGACGAAGTCGAAGGCATCTGCAGGCAGGCCGGCCAGCGCGGAGCGCAGTCGTCCTTCGCGGGCGACCATCGACACCAGTTCGATCTCGGCGCCAGCGAGGTCGATCGTCGCGGGAACGCAGAACAGGTGCTCGCTCTGCGGGCTGCCCTGGATCGCGTCCTTAATCGGGATCTCACCAAGCAGCACCTCGTACGAGGACGGGGTGCCCGCGCGGTGATCGGCGCCCAGCGCGGTGCTCGCATTGCCCTGCGGATCGAGATCGATGACCAGAACGTTGAGGCCCTGTAGGGCCATCGCGGCCGCGAGGTTCACCGCCGTCGTCGTCTTCCCCACGCCGCCTTTCTGGTTGGCGATCGTGAGCATCCGGCGTTGCGTCGGCTTCGGAAGACGGACGGATCCCTGCTTGATTTGGGTAGCGCGCTGGGCTGCCGCACCGATCGGGGTCTCCGACTCCTTGAACTCCACGGGGGTCCGGTGACCGTCACCCGATGCGCCGGTTTCACGTGAAACATTGGGCGCATCGAGACCGGGCGTTCCTCGCCCGAGTTGGGCGCCCTTCCCGCGTGCGGGGGACTCGTCGCTCTTCACTGTCGTCTCCTTGACCAGATGCTCATCGGCTTCGCTTTCGGGAGCCACCGGAGGAGCTTCCCCGCCGACGGCCTCCGTCCCGTTCTTTCCGCCGCGCGACCACCACCGTGGTGGGCGGATCGAGGTACCGCGTGCCACATTGCACCACCCTCACATCATCAGCGCCAAGCAGACTCAGCGCACTTCCGTACTGCCGCACTTCTTCGTCAGCGCGATCGCCCTTGATCGCCAACATGCGACCGCCGATCCTCACCAAGGGAAGGGACCACCGGCCGATCTTGTCTAATGCTGCGACCGCTCGGGACGTCACCGCGTCCGCTCCACCAACCTCCGCGAGAACGGCCGGCTCTTCCGCCCGACCTCTCACCACCGATACATTGGTCAGCCCCAGCCGCTCGATCATTTCACGAAGGAAGTCGGTTCGGCGCAGCATCGGCTCGACCAGAGCAATCTGGACGTCGGGGCGTGCGATACCGAGCGGTATGCCAGGCAGACCAGCGCCACTCCCGACGTCGATCACGCGCTCGGCGGGATCAAGCAGCTCCCCCAGAACAGCGCTATTAAGAATGTGGCGCTCCCACAATCGGTCGGCCTCGCGCGGCCCAATCAGGCCGCGCTCCACACCGATCGTCGCGAGCGCATCAACGTACTCCACCGCAACGGAGAGCCGGTCGCCGAATACGTCAGACGCGGCCGCCGGCACCGGGAGAGTCTCGCCGTGTTTCACGTGAAACATTCCTCCCGGGGCGCGGCCACAGAATTACATAGATGGGATTTGGTGGCTATCAGTCGTTGAGGATGACGACGCGGCGCGACGGCTCCACGCCCTCGCTCTCGCTGTGCACACCGTCAACCGCGGCCACCGCATCGTGCACGATCTTGCGCTCGAAGGGAGTCATCGGCGAGAGCTCTTCGCGCTCCCCGGACTCCAGCACCTGCTTGGCGAGCTTGGTGCCGAGCGCAGCCAGCTCGTCGCGTCGACGGCCGCGCCAGTTCGCGACGTCGAGCATCAGACGGCTGCGCTCACCGGACTTCTGCTGGACCGCGAGTCGAGTCAGCTCCTGCAGCGCGTCCAGCACCTCGCCCTTGCGGCCCACGAGCTTCGACAAATCGCCGCCGCCGTCAATGCTGACGATCGCGCGATCCCCTTCGACATCCAGATCGATATCGCCGTCAAAGTCGAGGACATCCAGGAACTCCTCCAAGTAGTCGCCGGCGATCTCGCCTTCGGCGACCAAACGATCTTCCTGATTGCCGGGCCGCGGCGCCTCGGTCTCCGAGGCCTCGGTCTCCGGAGCATCTGGTGCCTCGGTGGTGGTCTCGGTGCCTTCGCTGGCCTTCGTATCGAGATCGGTCATCGTTCTTCTCCCTTTGTCACGCCCGTGCAGAATCGCGGGCGGTTAGCGCTTGCGGCGACGATCAGGCCGAGCACCCGGCTTCGGGGTGCGGCTCGTGGTGCCTGATCCATTTGTGGAATTCGGGGAAGCCTGTCCCCCGCTGTCTTCGTCCGTTCCACCGGACTCCGCGATCTCGGTGCCTCCGGCATCCTCTGCGGGCTCGTCTGATTGTTTGGCCGGCTGGTTCTTCCCACCGCGTGTCGGTTTGGCGCCCGGCTTGGGGGCGTTGGCCGCACGCCGGTCTAGATCCGCCTGCTTCTTCTCTTCTTCTTCCTCAGCGATCCTGTTGAAGACGTAGTGCTGCTGCCCGAACGTCCAGATGTTGTTCGCCACCCAGTACAGGATGATCGCAAGCGGCAAGAACGGTCCACCGACGACCACACCGAGCGGGAACACGTACAGGGCCAAACGGTTCATGATCTGGGTCTGCGGGTTCGCCTGTGCCTCCGGGCTTTGCCTCGCGATCGAGGCCCGGCTGTTGAAGTAGGTCGCGACACCCGCGAGGACCATCAGAGGCACCGCGACGCCCGCCACCGCCCACCGGTTGAATTCCGTGAACGCATCGAGGCCCGTCGTCTGAATCATGGTGGCACCCAGCGGCGCCCCGAACAGGTTCGCGTCAAGGAAGTTCGCCACATCGTGCGCGTTGAAGACGTAGTTGCCGGTGGCGCGGTTCGCCTCCACCGACATCTGCACCTGGCCGAAGCCGCCGGTCGTTCGGTTGAACGACCGCAACACATGGAACAGCCCCAGGAACACCGGGATCTGCGCCAACATCGGCAGGCAGCCCAGGATCGGATTAAACCCGTGATCGCGCTGCAGCTTCTGCATCTCTAGCGCCATCCGCTGGCGATCGTTTTTGTACTTCTTCTGCAGCGCCTTGATCTGGGGCTGCAGTTCCTGCATCTGGCGTGTGGTCCGGATCTGACGCACAAACGGCTTGTACAGAATCGCTCGGAGGGTGAAGACCAGGAACATCACGGAGAGCGCCCACGCAAAGAAGTTCTTGGGGCCCAACAGGTACGCGAACAACTTGTACCAAACCCACATGATGGCGGAGACCGGGTAATAGACGAACCCGAGGCTGAACCAATCAAACATCCGCTGTACTCCTCTGCACGCTCACGTGCGGTAGTCCCTCATGGTCGTGCCCGTCGTGGCGTTCAGGAATCGGATCCCATCCACCGTGGTGCCACGGCCCACACTTCAATAAGCGGATCGTCGCCAACCAGCTGCCGCGGATCAATCCGTGCACCGTCAACGCCTCGACCGCGTACTGACTGCAGGTCGGCATGAATCGGCAGCTCGGCAGCCGCATCGGGGAGATCCAGGTCTGATACAGGCGGATCAGAAAGATCGCGGCGCGCGCGGGGCGGCTTCTCATCGCGTCCGCTCGCGGCCCTGCTGCTCGGCTCGATCGATCCCGTCGCGTAATTGCTGACGCAGGCTCGCCGACAGTGCGGTTGCGCTGCTGGGCAATGCCCTGATCACCATTCGGTCCACCGGCTCAAGCCTGGGGAGCACTTCGGCTGCCGCGTGCCGGAGCCGGCGCGACACTCGGTGGCGTACCACCGCACCGCCGACCGACTTTCCAACAATCAGGCCAACCTTGGCGCCCTCAGCCTGCCCGTACTCGGAGCCCGAGTACCCGCGCTGCAGGTGAATCACCAAGTCCGCGTGGGCACTTCGTGCTCCACGCTTGACTGTCTGTCGGAATTCGGATGATTTGGTCATCCGGTGTCGAGTCGGCAACACCGACTACTACCTGCGCCCGAAAACTTAGGCGGAGAGTTCCCGACGGCCCTTAGCGCGCCGCACGGCAATGATCGCGCGACCCGCACGGGTACGCATACGCAACCGGAAGCCGTGCGTACGTGCGCGACGCCGGTTATTTGGCTGGAAGGTCCGCTTGCCCTTTGCCACTGTTACTACTCCTTCATGTCCATCACGTTCTCAGCCAGCACCACCCACGCCATACCTTCACGACGCATGCGATGTGGTGAGACGTTTCAGTCCGTTAATACTTCTCACTCGCCACCGGCGCGGTACCTACGAAATCTGGGATTTCATCCCCGATAACGTGCGGGTCGCGGCCGTGCCGCCAACGTTCGGGCGACTGTTTGAGGGTACTGACCTGCTCGACGCCGGTCAAACTGGTCACGTTCACCACGACGTAGACCAAACCCTTCGACAATTGTCGCGTACCCGACGATTTCGAACGAATGCGTACCGCCCTCACCTCGGCCGGTGTGTATGGCGTCGAGGATCTGGGCCAAATTTGTCAGCAATAACGCCATCCGGTACGTCACGGGCCAGGGCATCGAGCCCGGTCTATGATCACAGCCGTCACAGCCGTATCCCCGCGGCACAGGAGTCCGTCACCTTCGGCGAAACTTGTCACCGATGTCTCCTGATCGGTTGGCGGGGGGCTACAAAAACTGTTAGCTTCTGCGAATGCCGTTTCCACCGGGCGCATGCGTCGGAACCACCCACACGGGCCGATGCCGATCGAGGTCGGACACCGACTAGCCGGTCCCCCGGAACAGGTGATCCGAGGTGATCTCCTGGTAAGCGCACACTGACCACAATGGGGGTGGTCTGCTTTGTTGTCCACAGGTGTGGATAACCGTGTGGAAACCCGCGATCGATCCTTGGAAAGGGGCTAGTGTCAACGTGTCCCCTTCCAGCCAGAGAGATGCTCGCCGTTGACTGACGAACTGAATTCCCAGTTCACGGCGGTATGGAATACCGTCGTCTCCGAACTCAATGGCGATGACAGCCAGTATCTGTCGAGCTTTCCGCCGCTGACACCGCAGCAGCGCGCCTGGCTGACATTGGTCAAACCACTCACCCTTGCCGAGGGCTTCGCACTGCTCTCCGTGCCGTCGAGTTTCGTGCAAAACGAGATCGAACGACACCTGCGCGGGCCGATCGTGGAGGCACTCTCACGGCGGCTGGGAGAGAACGTCGAACTGGGAGTACGGATCGCGGCTCCGGCCGCTGGCGAAGATTCAGAAGTCGCCGGCCCCGCCCCCGAACTCGATCTCGACGAGGTCGATGAGACCAGTGAGGCGCTTGCCAGTGCACACGAATCGTGGCCCTCGTACTTCATCAACCGTCCCGGCGGCGCCGACAAGGCCGAGACGCCCGATACCAGCCTGAACGGGCGCTACACGTTCGAGTCCTTCGTCATCGGTGCATCCAACCGCTTCTCGCATGCCGCAGCAGTCGCGGTGTCCGAGGCGCCCGCGCGGGCCTACAACCCGTTATTCATCTGGGGTGAATCGGGGCTGGGCAAGACGCATCTGCTGCATGCGGCCGGGAACTACGCCCAACGATTGTTCCCGGGTATGCGCGTCAAATATGTCTCTACCGAAGAGTTCACCAACGACTTCATCAACTCTTTGCGCGATGACCGCCGGGTTGCCTTCAAACGCAGCTACCGCGACATCGATGTACTCCTGGTCGATGACATCCAGTTCATCGAGGGCAAGGAAGGTATCCAGGAAGAGTTCTTCCACACCTTCAACACCCTGCACAACGCCAACAAGCAGATCGTCATCTCCTCGGACCGCCCACCCAAGGGCCTGGCCACTCTGGAAGACCGCCTGCGTACCCGCTTCGAGTGGGGTCTGATTACCGACGTTCAACCCCCTGAACTGGAGACCCGGATCGCGATCCTGCGCAAAAAAGCGCAAATGGACCGCCTAGACGTCCCCGATGATGTGCTGGAACTCATCGCGAGCCGCATTGAACGCAATATCCGCGAACTCGAGGGCGCCCTCATCCGGGTCACCGCCTTCGCCTCCCTGAACAAGTCCCCCATCGAGCTGTCACTGGCCGAGATCGTGTTGCGTGACCTCATCCCCGACTCGAACTCCATCCAGATCAGTGCGGCCACCATCATGGCCGTCACTGCCGAATACTTCGACACCACCGTCGAAGAGCTACGTGGTCCAGGTAAGACACGCGCGCTAGCTCAGGCACGCCAGATCGCCATGTACCTGTGTCGTGAGCTCACCGACCTGTCCCTGCCCAAGATCGGGCAGACCTTCGGACGCGACCACACGACGGTCATGTACGCCGACAAGAAGATACGTGGCGAAATGGCCCAGCGGCGTGAGGTTTTCGATCATGTCAAGGAACTCACCGCGCGAATCCGTCAGCGCTCTCGACACTGACCTAGCGCCACCGCACCCTTCTCTCTCACTCTCTTTCCCTGCTTGCTTCCGCCGGCTGCAGGCCCTTCGTGCACCTATCGTCATTGCACGCACAACGCTTCATGTGTGTACGAAAATCGCCCTGTGTGGCTGCTTCGGGACCCTCAACACACACCTGTTTCAAGACTTTTCGAGATTTTTCTCGACAATTTTTTGTCACCTCGTGTGGCCCACACGTCACATCAACAACAGTTGGCGCTGTGCACAGGGCTGTGGACTGCTGTTGACCAACCTCGCCGTCGGTTGGGGGGTAGCTGAACGAACTACCGACCGTCCACATTCACGCCCAGTCCATTAGATCCCGATCCACAATCCCCTGACAGCCCACGAACCGCGTTGTCATGCGACAACACTTGTCTGTCCACAGATTCCACAGCACCTACTACTACTACTTAAATCTCTCTCTAGTCTTTCTCTTTAAAAGCAGTTGTGTGGATGGACCCGTCAACACGGCACGTCCGGTCGGTAACCCAGCGATGACAGACGGCGAAACAGAACGGCTTTCACGATGCGCCGAAAGCATCTACGGTTGTGCTTCGGAAGCCGCCTCGCCTGACGGCTTCCCACTCCGAGCGACAGGACGTGTGCCCGGTGCCCCCGGTTGATACCGGATGGCTGCCGGATGCGCTGTTCGTGCTGTCACCCGGTCGTGCCACGATGGCTATCACGGATTTTGTGTCAAAACAGTCCAACAGGACACCGAGGAAGCGAAGGGTATCCATGGATCTCGCGAGCCCCACTGCCGCAGACACCAGCCTGAAGTTCAGGGTCGCGCGAGACGACTTCGCAGATTCGGTGGCGTGGGTCGCCCGCAGCCTGCCGTCTCGGCCCACCGTCCCGGTGCTGGCTGGTGTGCTGCTCACCGCGCATGACACGGGTTTGGCGCTGTCGGGTTTCGATTACGAGGTTTCCGCGCAGGTGCAGGTGGCTGCCGAGGTTTCAACCGCCGGTAGTGCGCTGGTGTCGGGTCGGCTGCTCTCCGATATCACCCGGGCGCTGCCCAACAAGCCCGTGGATGTCGCGTTGGAGGGCACGCGTCTGCTGATCAGTTGCGGTAGCGCGAAGTTTTCGCTGCCGAGCATGCCCGTTGAGGATTACCCGGCGCTGCCAGCACTGCCAGAGGAGACAGGTGCGTTGGGTGCCGAGGTGTTCTCCGAGGCGATCGGTCAGGTCGCGGTGGCTGCCGGCAAGGACGACACACTGCCGATGCTGACTGGTATTCGGGTCGAAATCAACGGTGACACAGTGGTTTTGGCGGCAACCGACCGGTTCCGGTTGGCGGTTCGTGAGCTGAAGTGGACCTCCGGATCGAGCGAGACCAACGCCGCCGTGTTGGTGCCGGCTAAAACACTCTCCGAGGCCGCAAAGTCGGCGTCCAGCGGATCGGATGTGCAGCTGGCACTGGGAGCAGGCGCTGCCATCGGCTCGGAGGGCCTGCTGGGCATTGTCAGCAACGGCAAGCGCAGTACTACCCGCCTGCTGGATGCGGAGTTCCCTAAGTTCCGGCAGCTGCTTCCTACCGAACACACCGCGTTGGCGACGGTGGCCATCGGGGAATTGGTGGAAGCTATCAAACGTGTTGCGCTGGTAGCCGATCGCGGCGCGCAGATCCGCTTGGAGTTTGAGCCGGGGCTGCTGCGCCTATCGGCAGGTGCCGATGACGTGGGTCGTGCCGAGGAAGAGCTGGAAGTCGAGTTCGTCGGAGAACCCCTCACCATTGCCTTCAACCCGACCTATCTGACGGACGGGCTGGGGTCACTGCACTCGAACCGTGTGACGTTTGGTTTCACCACGCCAAGCCGCCCCGCCGTGCTGCGGCCCGCGGAAGACGATCAAAGCTCGCCGGACGGCTCCGGGCCGTTCACGGCAGCGCAAACTGACTATGTCTATCTATTGATGCCGGTGCGCTTGCCCGGCTAGGGCTAGCGCCCCTCACCGCGCATACGGACTGGTCATAGGAGGTTATGGGTCATGCAGCTGGGTTTGGTCGGATTAGGCAAGATGGGGTTCAACATGCGCGACCGGCTACGGGCCGGCGGGCATGAGGTCATCGGATACGATCCTCGCCCCGAGGTGACCGATGCCGGGTCGCTGAAGGCGTTGGCGGAGCAGTTGGCAGCGCCCCGCGTGGTGTGGGTGATGGTTCCGTCGGGACCGGTCACGCAGCAGACGATTGCCGAGCTCGCCGATGAGTTGTCCCCGGGAGACCTGGTTATCGACGGCGGAAACTCGCGGTTCACTGAGGACCAGCCGAATGCTGATCTGTTGGCGGCCAAGGGAATTGGCTACATCGACGCAGGGGTATCAGGCGGAGTGTGGGGCAAGGACAACGGCTACGGATTGATGGTCGGCGGTAGCGATGCCGACGTCAGCCGCGCGATGCCCATCTTCGACACGCTACGTCCCGAGGGTGAACGTGCCGACGGCTTTGTGCACGCGGGCCCGGTGGGCGCCGGTCACTACGCCAAGATGATCCACAACGGCATCGAGTATGGGCTGATGCATGCGTATGCCGAGGGGTACGAACTGCTGGCCGCAGAGCCGCTCATCACCGATGTGCAGGCGGTGCTGCAGGCCTGGACGAAGGGCACCGTTGTGCGGTCGTGGCTGCTGGATCTGTTGGCCAAGGCGCTCAAGGAAGACCCAGGCTTCGACGCTATCTCCGGGTACACCGAGGATTCGGGCGAGGGTCGTTGGACCGTCGAGGAGGCCATTAACCACCGGGTCCCTACTCCCGTCATTGCGGCAGCGTTGTTCGCGCGGTTCGCGTCCAGGCAAGAGGATTCACCGGCGATGAAGGCTGTTTCGGCGTTGCGTAACCAGTTCGGTGGCCACGCGGTCAAGCGCGTCGGTCTTTCTGGATAGTCGAGGCGCTCGGGCACGGTGTACGTACGACAGTTGGGGTTACGGGACTTCCGGTCGTGGGAGCGAGTGGACCTTGAGCTGGAACCCGGACGCACCGTGTTCGTCGGACCAAACGGCTACGGCAAGACGAATCTTCTTGAAGCACTGTGGTATTCGTCGACGCTTTCCTCGCACCGGGTCGCCACCGATGCACCGCTGATTCGCGCGGGCGCCGAGCGGGCAGTGGTGTCGACCATCGTGGTGAACGATGGGCGCGAGCTTGCCGTTGATCTGGAGATCACTGCGGGCCGGTCCAACAAGGCCCGGATTAATCGGTCCCCGGTCCGCAGCCCACGTGAAGTTGTCGGGATTCTGCACGCGGTCCTCTTCGCGCCCGAGGATTTGTCGTTGGTGCGCGGCGACCCGGGCGAGCGCCGACGGTTCCTGGATGATTTGTTGATCCAACGGCGGCCGCGGATGGCGGGGGTGCGTGCGGACTACGACAAGGTGCTGCGGCAGCGCACCGCGTTACTCAAGACAGCCAGTGCGGCGCTGCGCCAACGCAATGATCAAAGTGTGTTGGAGACTCTGGATGTGTGGGACGGACATCTGATTGCACACGGTGCGGAATTGCTTTCCGCAAGAATAGAATTGGTGGCCGAGCTGCAGCCGCTGGTGGAAAAGTCGTACCAGTTGCTAGCCCCGGCGTCGCGCCCGGCCGATATCGCGTACCGCAGCAGCGTTGAGGGCATTGACGGGGAGTTATCCGTGGAACGTCTCGCGGATGCGCTGCAGGCGGGGCTGACCGCGAAACGATCCGCGGAAATCGAGCGCGGGGTGTGTCTGGTGGGACCACACCGCGATGACGTGGAGTTGCGGCTCGGCGATGGGCCAGCGAAGGGATTCGCCAGTCACGGCGAGTCGTGGTCGTTCGCGTTGGCGTTGCGGTTGGCAGCGTTCGATCTGTTGCGCTCGGAGGGCACCGATCCGCTGCTGATGCTCGATGACGTGTTCGCCGAACTCGATGGCGCACGGCGCCGATCGTTGGCCACGGTGGCCGCCGACGCCGAGCAGGTGTTGGTGACCGCGGCGGTTCCGGAGGACGTTCCCGAGGAATTGTCGGCCCGCACGGTTACCGTCGAGGTGCACGAAGACGCGGACAACCCTGGTGGACGAAAGTCGGTGGCGCATGAGTGACGAGCCGGACAAGGCCTGGCCGCCGGAGCACCTGGCCGGGGTGACCGGGATGGATTTGGTGCGGCGGGTCCTCGAAGAGGCACGGGGCGCGGCCAAACAGCAGGGCAAGGATATTGGCCGCGGAGGCCGGTCCCCCCAACAGCGTCGCCGGGTGGCCGGGGGTCGCCGGACGTGGTCGGGGCCGGGACCGGACGCACGCGATCCACAGCTATTGGGAAGGGCCGCAGGCGATTTGGCGAATCGCCGGGGATGGTCTACCCGGGTGTCGGAGGGTGCGGTGTTCGGTCGGTGGGAGACCGTGGTCGGTGAGCAGATCGCCGCACATGCGACACCGACGGCGCTTAACGAGGGTGTGTTGACGGTCGCCGCAGAGTCGACGGCGTGGGCAACGCAGCTGCGGCTGGTGCAGGCACAGCTGCTTGCGAAGATCGCGGCCGCCGTGGGTGATGGTGTGGTGACGAGTTTGAAGATCTCCGGGCCGACGGCGCCGTCCTGGCGCAAGGGGCCGAGGCATATCGCTGGACGCGGTCCTCGAGACACCTACGGATGAGGGCTGATCGTGGCGTCATGCCACAGAACCCGCACCTGGAGCGTCGGGACACGGGCTGATCCGAGATATGCGGCGGACGGCGTAAATAGGGGGGACGAAACGTGCCCTGAAACTAGGTGCCGTCAGCGCAGACCAGTAGGATGGCTGTAAGACGGTTTGCAGGGTTCCCTGTTCGTACAGCGGGGCCCGCGAGAGTCGTTCCTTCCAGACAGGAGACAAAGTCGATCGTGGCTGCCCCGAAGAAGAGTGCCAAGAACGAATACGGTGCCGATTCGATCAAGGTACTTGAAGGGCTCGAAGCCGTCCGGAAACGGCCGGGCATGTACATCGGTTCTACCGGTGAGCGGGGTCTGCACCACCTGATCTGGGAAGTCGTCGATAACGCCGTAGACGAGGCGATGGCGGGTTTCGCCGACAAGGTGATTGTCCGGATTCTTGAGGACGGCGGCGTCGAGGTTGTCGACAACGGCCGTGGCATCCCGGTCGGCATGCACTCCACGGGTATCCCGACGGTCGACGTTGTTATGACGGTGTTGCACGCCGGTGGAAAGTTCGAAGAAGGCGCCTACAGTGTTTCCGGCGGTCTGCACGGCGTCGGTGTTTCTGTGGTCAACGCACTCTCCAGCCGGTTGGAAGCAGACATCAGGACCGATGGTTTCGAGTGGTTCCAGACCTACGACAAGTCGGTACCCGGCACGTTGCGTCAAGGCGACAAGACTAAGCAGACCGGCACCACGATCAGGTTCTGGGCCGACCCGGATGTTTTCGAAACCACCACCTACGACTTCGAGACCGTCGCGCGTCGACTGCAGGAGATGGCCTTCCTGAATAAGGGCCTGACGATCGAACTGACCGACGAACGCGTCAGTAAGGCCGATGTGACGGACGAGGTGGTCAGCGGCACTGCCGAAGCACCGAAGACGGCCGAGGAACAAGCCGCGGAATCGGCGGCGCCGCATAAGGTTAAGAACCGCGTGTTCCACTACCCGGGTGGGTTGGTGGACTTCGTTAAGCACATCAACCGCACCAAGTCGCCTATCCACACCACCATCGTGGACTTCTCCGGCAAGGGTGAGGGTCACGAGGCCGAGATCGCGATGCAGTGGAATGCAGGCTATTCCGAGTCGGTGCACACCTTCGCGAACACCATCAATACCCACGAGGGCGGCACGCACGAGGAAGGCTTCCGTGCGGCGCTTACCACGGTAGTGAACAAGTACGCCAAGGAGAAGAAGCTCCTCAAGGAGAAGGACTCCAACCTGACCGGCGATGACATCCGCGAGGGCCTGGCCGCCGTGATCTCGGTGAAGGTAAGCGAGCCGCAGTTCGAGGGCCAGACCAAGACCAAACTGGGTAACACCGAGGTCAAGTCGTTTGTGCAGAAGGTATGCAACGAGCAGCTGCAACATTGGTTCGACTCGAACCCGGCGGACGCTAAAACCGTTGTCAACAAGGCAGTTTCATCGGCACAGGCACGGATCGCGGCGCGCAAGGCCCGCGAGCTGGTGCGCCGTAAGAGCGCCACCGATATTGGTGGGCTGCCCGGCAAGCTGGCCGACTGCCGCTCCACGGATCCGTCGAAGTCGGAACTTTATGTGGTGGAGGGCGACTCGGCCGGAGGCTCGGCCAAGAGTGGTCGCGACTCGATGTTCCAGGCGATCCTGCCGCTGCGCGGAAAGATCATCAACGTCGAAAAGGCCCGTATTGACCGGGTTTTGAAGAACACCGAAGTCCAGGCGATCATCACCGCGCTGGGCACCGGCATTCACGACGAGTTCGACATCGCCAAGCTGCGGTATCACAAGGTCGTGCTGATGGCCGACGCTGACGTTGACGGACAACACATTTCGACGCTGCTGCTGACGTTGCTGTTCCGGTTCATGCGTCCGCTGGTCGAGCACGGACACATCTTCTTGGCGCAGCCGCCGCTGTACAAGTTGAAGTGGCAGCGCACCCTGCCGGAGTTCGCCTACTCCGACCGTGAACGTGACGGGTTGATGGAGGCCGGTCTCAAGGCCGGCAAGAAAATCAACAAGGACGATGGCATTCAGCGCTACAAGGGTCTCGGCGAGATGGACGCCAAGGAGCTGTGGGAAACCACGATGGATCCGTCCGTGCGTGTGTTGCGTCAGATCACCCTGGATGACGCGGCCGCAGCCGACGAACTGTTCTCGATCCTGATGGGCGAGGACGTCGAGGCGCGCCGCAGCTTCATCACCCGCAACGCCAGGGATGTGCGCTTTCTCGACGTCTAGCCGGCGCTACTGCGGGAGCTTCTTTGCGGTAAGAGTGGCGACCTCGACGGCCTTCGTGCAGGCATCGGGGATCTGTTTGAGAGCGGGCGCATCCGAGACGACCAGGATGATTCCGACGGTTGCCTGCTGAGAAGGGAGTTCGACGAAGCAGCTCCGCATGTCTCCCGGTTCGTCGCGGTAGGTGACGCCGTTCAACCTCTCGATGGTGATGGGTAGCGCGCCGGGAAAGAGGTTCTGATTGAGGTACCGGTCAATGGTTCCGTTGAGGACGGTGATCTGAACCCTCCAGCCCGTCGCGTGGCACTTGCACCCGCGCAGGAGCGCAGAACCGATGTCGACACCCGAGGCGGGGTCGAGGCCGACTCCTCGAAGGTCATCGACGCCGTAGGTCACGCACGGATCAAAGGAAGTGCCGTCGTTTTTGCTGGTAGGCGGCTTATGCGGAATTGTCGAGGTGGGCGCAGGGGTCGACGTCGTGGAACTGGTCGTCGACACGGTTGTCTGTGCGGCTGACGAAGACATGGCCACGGCTTCTCCGTCGGTGGAGCTTGTGCAGGCCGCCACACTGACGGCTACTAAAGGCCCAAGCAGAATGGCTCTACGCAACGCGCCCCCATCGCTGATATTCCATCCGAAACCCCACCTTGCTCCTCAGGCGCCAGTCACCACACGCCGGGCACCAGCCGGTATCGCACCCGCGCCGCGTACTCGGGGTAACCGTCCAATTCTTGAGTGAGCAGCCGCTCCTCCCCTACCGCTCGAAATGCCAGCGCTACAACGGTTATCGCCGATCCGATGAGGCTGTACCACGAGCCGAGCAGCAGCGGCATGCCGATCATGAACGGGACCGCGCCCGAATACATGGGGTGTCGCACGTAGGCATATGGGCCGGTGTCGGCGACCGTATGTCCCCGCTCTGCTTGAACTTTTACGACCGGTGCGGCGAAGCTGTTGGCCCGGAACACGAAGACCATCGACAACAGCGAGACGGCAATCAGCACGGCGCCGACCACCTGAACCCAGATGGGCACCGCGGACCAACCCCAGCGATGGTCGAGGCCGGGTACCGCAAACCACGCCACCGTGCCGACCGCCGCGAACACCACAAACACTTTGTCCCAGGCGGTTTGGTTCGCCTGACGCGGCGATCCGAGCCGCTCGGCCAGCAGCGCCGGGTTGTAGTTCAGCAGCCACAGATGTACCCCAAGATTGAGGACGGTGACTTCGATACCCAGGATCCACAGTTGCGGCCAGTTCCAGGTGCCGGCGGCGAGAACCAGCAGCCCACCCAGCGCGACCGTGGACACGATGTTTGTGACGAGCAGCTTCACCAGCAGCCGCGATGTTGACGGCACCGAGTCGGTCATGTGTCGACGTTACTGCGCGGCCAGCCGCTGTAGCAGCAGCGTGGACTCGTCGGGCCCGAGTTCGATGCCGAAGATTTCCCGGAGCGAGATCAGAACCTCGTGGGGTGTCAGCTCCTGAGTGGTCCTGCCAACGCCTGCCCGCACGTCGTGCAGCTCCCGGTGATCCAAGATGTACGCGCGATCCGGCATGATTCGCTGGACGAAAACCCTTGTACTGAACGGGGAGCGAGGGCTCGACGCGACGAAGTAGCTCGCGGCGCGGTAGTCGATGGGGTATTGCGGTTCGAGTACAAAGGTGTGTCGGCTCATCCAGCCGGATTGCGACCCGTCCCCGGCAGCCTCCGAAAGGGTCCAGCCGTCGGCCCCGGGCGTCACCTCGCTGCGCCGCAACAGGTAGGTCCACGATTCGTCGGTGACGACTGCTTCGTCGACCAGGCGTATCGGTAGGAGCGGACTGGTACCAAACCCGACATCGCACAGCCATTGCTCTCCGTCGAGTCGAACAACGAGCATGCCGTGGGTGGCAGGCCGAATTGCGGTGGCGCCCATCTGTACCCGGCCCTGGATACCAAAGAAGTCGAAGCCGAGACGCTCCAGCGCGGCCGCGAAAAGTGCTACGTGCTCGTAGCAGTACCCGCCCCGGGGCCCGCGCAACAGTTTGGCCTGGACCGTAGGAATGTCGAGTGCGACGTGCTTGTAGAGCACCGCATCGAGGTTCTCCCACTTGATGTTCAGGACATGTCCACGCTGCAGGCGGCGAAGAGTTTCCATGGAGGGCGACCGGTCGCCGTCAAAGCCGATGAAGGCCAGGTACTCGTCGAGAGCGAGTTCGTCACCGTTCCACATGGACACCCCAACAACGTTACGGCGCCGCGTATGCCGGTATCGGGGCAGACTCGCCCGGCGACTTCTCCCGGCCACCGGACGATGCATGACGATCGCGGCGCGGGCCTCGGTACCACTGAAGTACCTGACAGAGAAGGAGAACCGTGCACACCGCATTTATCCGGGTGAAGGTCAGCCCCGACGCTGCCGATCGCGCCGCGCAGGCGACGCTCGAGTTGGTGGCGCCGACGCGCGCCGAGCCGGGCTGCATCACCTAAGAGTTCTACCGTGACCCTGGACGACCCGTCGTTGTTCCTGTGCCTGAGCACTGGGAGTCGCGGGAGGCGATGGATGCGAACGAGACCACCCCGCAGTGGCAGAGTCCCTGACCGAGCTGGGGCCGCTGATCGAGAAGTAGGAGTACAACCACACCGCAGAGCTGTGAACAAGGGGGTTCCGGGCACCGGGAAGATTTCTGAGGATTCTTGGAACCAAATCGCCGCCCGGCGCGTCGGAGCAGTATGAAAGGTGAATTCCGGCTGCGATCAAGGAGGTGAGGCAGCGAATGGGTGACGATGAATTCCAGCGTGACCTCAACCTAATCAGCAGTGTGGTTGAGCGGGGTGTACGCGAGATTGAGGCTGTGCGCCGAGAAGCCGAAGCGGCTATCAAGCGGCAGGCGGCTGCGTCTGAATCAACCGAAGTGCTCCCGCAGCGACAGGCACCGGCTCAACCGCCGTCTGATCTGGAGGAAGACGATTTCTTCCAATTCCAGAGGCCGTTTCAGTGACGGCCACAGGCTTGTCTGAGGGAAGGTGCGGCTAGTGCCGGCGGTCACCAGCGCGGGTTCGGGAGGCGAACGGGTGAAGCTCGACCCTGAGGCGATGAAGCATGCGGCCAGCCAGGTGGCGGGGCTTGCTGAGCGTCTTATGCCTGCGAGTTCCCACGGCACCGAAGGTTCCGGTCCGGAACGGTCGATTACCGCAGTAACGGCAGTCGCTGACAGTGCCAACCAGGTGCTGAAGGTGTGTGCCACCTTTCTGCACGAGGTAAGTGGGTACCTGAACAGCACCGCGGACGCGTTCATCAACACGGAAACCCGCAGCGCTGCGGCAATAACCGCTGCTGCCCCGGACCGGAGTTAGGGCTGACCATGGCGCTGCCCACGAGGTCGCACATCGAGCATTGGCGCACCGACCACCTGGAGTCCGCCGCGAAAAGCTGGTCGGATCAAGCGGGCCACATCGAGGAATCGTTGCGCCAGGCGCGGTCCTTCATCGACAACCTCGGCTGGGATGGCCAGGCGAAGCAGGCGCTATACAAGCAACTGGAACAGGCGGAGGCGAAAGCCCGTCCGGTTATTGCAAACCTGCGGTCGACAGCAGAGAAGGCACGAGCCGGGAAAATCGAGCTAGACGCGAAGAAGTCGGACGCGCTGGCCGCGATTGCCGCTGCGGAGCGCGATGCCTTCACGGTCAACGAGGACCTCACTGTCATCGATAAGCTGCCCCCGATCGGCGGTACGCCGGGCATCACGATCCGAGCGACACAGAGGGCCGCACATCAGGCCACGATCCAGGCGAGGGCACAGGCCCTAGTTACCGTCGACAACCGGATTGCGACGGAGATGCACGCCGCTGCAGCGGAACTCGACCAGTTCCATCTCGGAGGACCAGGTGGCGGCACTGATTTCAGCGGCGATCCAAAAGACCCGAAGATTTCGGGTCCGTCCGGACCGTTGAGGCCTGAGGAAAACAAGCCCGATTACGGCAACGCGGATCTGGGATTTGGCTTCGCGGATGGCCAAGGGCCGACGTTCTGGGGTGATCCTCAAACGGCCGATGACGACGGCAACCCCGTCAAGCGACCGCGGGACCCGAAGCTTGAGCAAATGCTGGACCCTGGAGATACCAAACACCGTGCGCTGCCCACAGGCACTGCTATCGGTCCGAACGGCGAACGTTACGTGTTTGCTAGCAAGCCGGAAATTGGTTGGGATGCCGAACGAGACGCGCAGGGTAGGAGTCGCTATGTCACCGAAAGCACAGCGTATGACTGGTCGGACCCCAGCCACCCACGCAAGATCGACCCGTTAGTGGATTCCAATGGCCACCCCATTTTTCAGGCCAGCGGTGCCTACGACAAGGCCACCAATAGGATGGTGATCGTCGGCAATGCTTCAGATCTGAATGCAGACGGCACACGAAAGATGTGGCTGTCTGACCCCATCAAGGCGGGCGATCCGCCGGATAGCTGGACGAGGTCACTGCATGATCAGGGAGCGATCCCCGGTCTCGCGGGTGCCCGCGAGAATCAGGTAGTTGCTCTTCAGGGTGGAGGATTCATGCTCACCGGCTCCGATGACATGATGCGGCCAGGACACGGACCTGCAGCCGGTGCAATCGTGGCAGCAACGCCCGAAGGATTACTCAAGGTCCCACCGCAGGCGGCGACGAATCTCTTCCCCGACAGCGGTCAGTGGCCGGGTATTAAGGGTGGACACGCTGCGCCGTATGCGCCGACAGTCGTCGGCACTACGTGGGATCCTGTCAAACAGGTCGAAACCGTTCAGCTGCGCGTCAGTACGTGGGAAGTCGATCCCAACTGGAAGCCGAACTCTCCAACGGACATACCACCGTATAATCCAAAGACGTACTTGACGTCTGTGCCAGTCTCTCAGCCGAACCCCTAGGAGTCGTGGCCATGAAACGAATTCTCGCTTCGACTGGTCTCATCCTGACAGGCCTTGCTCTTGTGGCATGCACAGTCGCGGCACCGCCCATCTCTGCAGATCCACCGCAGAAATTTCCCGATCTGAATGGATTCACATCGGTTGACCCAACGCCGTACGCGATGACCGGGCGATGGGGAACCTTCTACACATTCTCAACATCCGACGGATCTATCGGATGCAATAACCAGAACGGGATGACCGTCACGTGCGGCGGCGACCTTCCTGGGATTCCGCCCACCGCGCCGGATAAGGGAACGGGAAAATGCTCAGTTGCTGGTCCAGATACCTCGGGGGACTCGTCCCACCCGTATGTTCTCGGACGCAACGGAGGTAGTTGCCCCCCGTTCACTACAAAGGTACTCAACGCAGGGCAGAAGCTGGCTGGCGGAGATATTCAGTGCATCGTCGGAGAGAGCAACTTGGTTGCCTGTATCAACACCAAGGACGGCCACGGCTTTGTGCTGCGCCCTGAAGGTAGTTGGACGTTCTGACTGCAGACACCGGGGGTCTGAAGGGCGCGCAGGCTCGCGAGCGCGGCATCTGGCTGCGAGGCAACGGTGGAACCGGCCGCTGACCAAATTCCTGATCTTGCACAGCTGGGACCAGTCGACCCCGGACCCTTTATCTGGAAATTACGGAGCCACTCGGTGTTTCGATTCAGTGCAACCAATGGCCCGCCGCATCATGGTGGCTATTTCGTGCACTAGCGTGGCGTTGGCTATGTCGGTGTCGGCGTGTGCTGATCCGCCGCCTAAATTTCCGGACCTGAACGGGTTTGTTGCGGCTGACGCGAATCAGTACACCCGCCCGGGGCGCCAATGGAGCGGGTACCTCTTCTTCACGACGCTGAGTGGGGTGAACTGCCAAATCGTTAGCACGGTGGTTTGCGGTGGCAATATTCCGGGAATCCCCAGTGGCAGCGTGGGTCACGATGGACAGGGGTGTGGTCGTGTTACAAAGGGCGGCTCGTCATCCAGCGGACCCGAGTCGTACAAGTTGTCGAGTCACGACGGGCAATGCCCGCCGTTCGCAGACACGATCCTGAATGCAGGACAAAAGCTCTCAATCGGAGATGGAAAGACCAGTGCTACATGCGCCGTAGCGGACGGGGACGTTACGGCCTGCGTTGATTATTGGAAGCACGGCTTCGTCCTCCGACCAGAAGGCAGCTGGACTTTCTAACGTCTGTCGCACCCCGCCAATAGAGTGACCCCTATGCCGCCGGAGAAGCCGACCATCTTCTTTGCCTCCCAACAAGACTGGGAAGCCTGGCTGGAAGATAATCACGCCGACTCCCCCGGCGTCTGGATCAAAATGGCCAAGAAGGCCTCCGGCGTCCGCAGCCTCAATTACAAGGAAGCTCTGGAAGAGGCGCTCTGCTTCGGATGGATCGACGGGCAAGCCAAATCGATCGATGAGACCTACGGCCTGCGCATGTTCACTCCCCGCCGCTCGCGCAGCAGCTGGTCGCAGATCAACGTCGGCCACATCGAACGCCTCACCAAAGAAGGCCGACTCAGGCTCGCCGGCCAACGGGAAGTGGACGCCGCCAAGGCAGATGGCCGCTGGGACAACGCCTACAGTTCGCAGTCCACCATTGAGGTGCCTAACGATTTCGCGAAAGCTCTCGAAGCCCAACCCGATGCGCTGACGTTCTTCGAATCCCTCACCAAGAGTGCGCGCTGGCCATTCCTCTACCGGTTGACGACCATCAAGAGGCCCGAGACGCGTGCACGGCGCATCGCCCAGTACGTCGAGCTACTGGCGGAGGGTAAGAAGCTCACCTAGCCCTTGTGCGCCACCGACACCATGTAGTCGGAGAACAATCCGGTGACACGGAAACCCACCGGATTGAAGGACAAGCGCCAAATCGGATTGATGTGCCGCATATCCGGGTCACGCAGGCGCTTGCCAAGGAACTTCCCCAACGGCGGATACACGTCCTTCGAAATCGACCATGTCTCTGCACGATGAAAACCGGTGCTCAACAACAGTTCCCGGTATCCGCGCAGATCTACCGCCGCCCGCAGCGTTGCCTCGGGAGCGTTGCGCCAGCCGGTGCGTTCGGCGCGACCGCGCGCGAATGCCGTCGCCAGCGAGCTGCGCGGCACGATGTCCGCGGTCACTAAACGTCCACCCGGCTTGAGCACCCGTAGCGCCTCGGTGAAGAAGTCGCGACGCGACGGAAAGTGGAAGGCCGATTCCAGCGCGACTACTTTGGTGCAGGACTCGTCCTCGAACGGCAGCTCCGTCGCCGAGGCCTTCACGTACTGCACGGTGTTCGACAGCCCCGCCTCGGCGACGCGACGCGTCGAGATCGCGATCTGCTCCTCGGCCAGGTTCACCCCGGTGATGTGCCGCACGCCAAACTCCTTGGCCCACAGGATGTCCTGATCGCCATAGCCGCAACCACAGTCCACCACCTCATCGGACGGGCCGAAGTCGGCGCTGCGGGCGACCAGCCGGGCCAGGTCGCGACTGGCCTCGTCGAGAGTTCTCGGATTGTTGCGCCAGTATCCGAAGTTGATGAACAGCGACTCCTCGCCGAACAGGTTCTGGGTGCCGACGATGTCGTACACCTGCCCCGTTTTGGGCCCATCGGATGGCGTCACGGCGATGGCAGCCATCTGCCGCCACTCCTCGGCCCAGCGGCGTAGCCGCTCTCCGGTGGATTCGTCGACCGTACGAGGCAATGTGGTCATGTGGGCGGCTCCCTTGTCGCGACGCTGCGATACCTAACATCTGTAACAAATAGTACCAGTAATTGTTAGTATCGGCATTAATGCCTCCTGTACGCGCCACAGGGCCACGCATCCGCCTGCACCGGCGCCGTCTCGACTAGGCTGGTGGGGTTGTCGGGTGCGCTGTCCGTACCTGGCCGATGAATCGAAAGCGAGCAGATGACCGACACCACGCTGCCACCAGGAGGCGACGACGCCGTCGACCGGATCGAGCCGGTCGACATCCAGCAGGAGATGCAGCGCAGCTACATCGACTACGCGATGAGCGTCATCGTGGGCCGAGCTCTCCCCGAAGTGCGCGACGGCCTCAAGCCCGTGCACCGCCGCGTCCTGTACGCGATGTACGACTCCGGATTCCGGCCCGATCGCAGCCACGCCAAATCGGCGCGCTCCGTGGCCGAGACCATGGGTAACTACCACCCGCACGGCGACTCCTCGATTTACGACACATTGGTACGCATGGCGCAGCCCTGGTCGCTGCGCTACCCGTTGGTGGACGGCCAGGGAAACTTCGGTTCGCCGGGTAACGACCCCGCGGCAGCTATGCGTTACACCGAGGCCCGGCTCACCCCGCTGGCCATGGAGATGCTGCGTGAAATCGACGAGGAGACAGTCGAATTCGTCCCCAACTACGACGGCCGCGTCATGGAGCCGACCGTGTTGCCGAGCCGGTTCCCGAACCTGCTCGCCAACGGTTCGGGCGGTATCGCCGTCGGTATGGCCACCAACATGCCGCCGCACAACCTGCGTGAGCTGGCCGAGGCCGTCTACTGGGCGCTGGACAACTTCGACGCCGACGAGGAGTCCACCCTCAAGGCGGTCTGCGAGAGGGTCACCGGTCCCGACTTCCCGACCCATGGCTTGATCGTTGGCAGCCAAGGGATTCACGACGCTTACACCACGGGACGCGGCTCCATCCGCATGCGCGGTGTGGCCGAGATCGAGGAAGACTCCAAGGGCAGAACGTCTTTGGTGATCACGGAGCTGCCGTACCAGGTCAACCACGACAACTTCATTACCTCGATCGCCGAGCAGGTGCGCGACGGCAAGATCGCCGGCATCTCCAACATCGAGGACCAGAGCTCCGACCGTGTCGGCCTGCGAATCGTGGTGATACTCAAGCGCGACGCCGTCGCCAAGGTAGTGCTGAACAACCTTTACAAGCACACCCAGCTGCAGACCAGCTTCGGCGCCAACATGCTCTCGATCGTCGACGGCGTGCCACGCACCCTGCGTCTGGATCAGCTGATCCGGCATTACGTCGACCACCAGTTGGACGTCATCGTGCGGCGCACCCGGTACCGGTTGCGTAAGGCGAACGAGCGCGCGCACATCTTGCGCGGTTTGGTCAAAGCCCTTGACGCCCTTGATGAAGTGATCGCGTTGATTCGCGCTTCGCAGACCGTCGACATCGCTCGGACCGGCCTGATCGAGCTGCTCGACGTCGACGAGATCCAGGCCCAAGCCATCCTTGACATGCAGCTGCGCCGGTTGGCGGCGCTGGAGCGGCAGAGGATCATCGACGACCTCGCCAAGATCGAGCTTGAGATCGCGGACCTCGAGGACATCCTGGCCAAACCGGAACGCCAGCGGGCCATCGTCCGCGATGAGCTCAGCGAACTCGTCGAACGGTATGGCGATGACCGTCGCACGCGCATCATCACCGCCGACGGGGATGTCGCCGACGAGGACCTCATTGCACGCGAGGACGTCGTCGTCACCATCACCGAAACCGGGTACGCCAAGCGCACCAAAACCGATCTGTACCGCAGCCAGAAACGCGGCGGTAAGGGCGTGCAGGGTGCGGGCCTGAAGCAGGACGACATCGTCAAGCACTTCTTCGTGTGCTCGACGCATGACTGGATCCTCTTCTTCACCACCAAGGGCCGTGTTTACCGCGCCAAGGCGTACGACCTGCCCGAGGCCGCCCGCACCGCGCGCGGCCAGCACGTCGCCAACCTCCTGGCCTTCCAGCCGGAGGAGCGCATCGCCCAGGTCATTCAGATCAAGAGCTACGAGGATGCCCCCTACCTCGTGCTCGCCACAAAGAACGGCCTGGTCAAGAAGTCCAAGCTCACCGAGTTCGACTCGAACCGCAGCGGCGGCCTGGTGGCCGTCAATCTGCGCGACGGCGACGAACTCGTGGGTGCGGTGCTGTGCTCGTCCGAGGACGATCTGCTGCTGGTGTCGGCGCACGGACAGTCCATTCGGTTCAGCGCCACCGACGAGGCGTTGCGGCCGATGGGCCGCGCCACCTCCGGTGTGCAGGGCATGCGTTTCAACGGCGAGGACGATCTGCTGTCGCTCAACGTCGTGAGTGATGGCCTCTACCTGCTGGTGGCGACCGCGGGGGGTTACTCCAAGCGGACGGCGATCGAGGAGTACCCGGTGCAGGGACGCGGCGGTAAGGGCGTGCTGACGGTTCAGTACGACCCGCGTCGTGGATCTCTGGTGGGCGCACTGATCGTCGATGAGGACGCCGAGCTGTATGCCATCACCTCCGGCGGTGGCGTCATTCGCACCATCGCGAAGCAGGTGCGTAAGGCGGGTCGTCAGACCAAGGGTGTGCGGTTGATGAACCTCGGCGATGGCGACACCTTGTTGGCCATCGCGCATAATGCGGATGAGGGCGACGCTGAGCCTGAAGAGGGCACAGTCGACGCGACCGCAAGCGAGTAAGGAGCCGTAGGTGAGTTCACCGAACGATCCCGGGGAGTCTGGCGGAAACGAGCGCCCCGTGGACCAGGCGGACTTGCCTCCCTGGCAGCGGGCGGAGCGGCGGCGTGGCTCACATGCCGCCGCTACCGGCCCGCAGCGGGTTCCCAGCGGGGAGCCGCGCCCCGGTGGCGCCCCGACGGAGATCATCCCTGTGATCGACGCCGACGCGGCCCCGCCGACAGCACCCACCCCGGCGCCGCGCCCCGGAAACCGCCCGTCGACGGGATTGGATGCCCGCCTCAGTAGATTCATCTCCGGGACGGCTGCACCGGCCGGATTCAACACTCCGCCGCCGCGGCCCGAACACGATCCGGATCTGGATCCGTATGACGAGCTGCCGGAGCCTGCCGAACGACCGGAGCGGCCGAACAGAACCGAACGCCCAGAGCCGACGCGCTCGGGCACCCCGTGGGGAGAATCCAGCGCGCAGGAACCTATGCGCGCCCCCAAAAGCCCACTCAAGAATGAGGACCTGCCGGATCTTTCCGGCCCCGTCCCCCGTCCCCCGCGGAACAGAAGCGATGCGGCACAGGGTGGTTCGTCCGTCACCGTCGGACCGTCGCGTAAGGGCCCGCTGCGGGCGGCCATGCAGATCCGGAGCATCGACCCCTGGGCGACGCTCAAGGTGTCACTGGTGCTGTCGGTGGTCTTCTTCTTCGTCTGGATGATCGCGGTCGCGATGCTGTACCTGGTGCTCGGCGCGATGGGCGTCTGGTCGAAGCTCAACGAGAACGTCGGCGAGCTCATCACCAACAGTGGCGGCGGCGAGCTGGTGTCCAGCGGCACGATCTTCGGCGCCGCCCTGCTCATCGGGTTGATCAACATCGTGTTGATGACGGCGGCCGCCACCATCGGTGCGTTTATCTACAACCTGACCACCGATCTTGTCGGTGGTATTGAGGTCACGCTGGCCGACCGCGACTAACGGTTTGGGATGCATCCGTTCCGTGCGGTAATCTCTGCGTTCGGCTTCCTAGTGAAGCTGAGAGACGGGGCTATAGCTCAGGTGGTTAGAGCGCTTCGCTGATAACGAAGAGGTCGGAGGTTCGAGTCCTCCTAGCCCCACCACACTCGTTGGGAGGTACGCCAGGTGAGAGTGCTGCTGCTGGTACTCGCGCTGCTGGGCGTGGCCTACGCGCTCGGAATCACCGTGGCGCGCAACAACATGGAAGTGTGGCACACAGCAGCAGGCGAGGGGCCTTAGCTCAGTTGGTAGAGCGCTGCCTTTGCAAGGCAGATGTCAGGAGTTCGAATCTCCTAGGCTCCACTCACGTTTTCGTTCCGCGAGTCCGCGTTTTCGCGCAGATACGTTCTACGGCTGAGGCCGCGGATCAACGCTTGGCGCCAGCGGTGACGGCTCGGGCTGTCCCGAGCGCCGCAACACGCTGAACGCGACCGCCCCGGCGCCCAGTAGACCCACGACCGCCAGCCCGGCTAGCGCGCGCGGCAGCTTGCGCTTGCGGGCACCGCTCACCACCGCGGGGAGGGTATCCACGACGTCGGCGACGGCATCCTGCACCTCCGACGAAACCGCCTTGCTCCGACGCAGCAGCTTGCCCGCCGCGGTCTTCGCGAGCCCGAAACCGAGTCCGGCAGTGCCGCGTGAGACGTCGATGGGGGCCAGCGCGGCTTCCTTGAGTCCCCGGACCAGGCGTTCCCCGGAGGTCAGCTTGACGGCAGGTTCATCGGTCTTGGTCAGCAGGCTCATCGTCAGCGGGTCCCTTCGTTGGGGTGATTCCACAGTGGTACTCCAGATTGCCATCTTTGCGCATCTACAGCCATGGCCGCGTCGAAAAGACACCCGCGCCGAGTGGCAGTTGCGAAACATCTGCATGAATGTTTTTTCGGCGCAGATAAGGTGTTTGTCGTGACTTCACCAATCCAGACTCAGACCGCCACCCTGCACACCAACCGCGGCGATATCGTCATCGCTCTGTTCGGCAATCACGCACCCAAGACGGTCGCCAACTTCGTCGGCCTGGCCGACGGCAGCAAGGACTACTCGACCAAGAACGCCAAGGGCGAGGCCGCTGGTCCGTTCTACGACGGAGCCATCTTCCACCGCGTCATCGAGGGCTTCATGCTTCAGGGCGGTGACCCCACCGGCACCGGCCGTGGTGGACCCGGGTACCAGTTTGCCGACGAGTTCCACCCGGAGCTGCAGTTCGACAAGCCGTACCTGCTGGCGATGGCCAACGCCGGACCGGGCACCAATGGTTCGCAGTTCTTCATCACCGTCGGCAAGACCCCGCACCTGAATCGCAAGCACACTATCTTCGGTGAGGTCGTGGACCCGGCCTCGCAGCAGGTTGTCGACGCCATCGGCTCCACTGCCGTCGATCGCGGTGACCGTCCCACCGAGGACGTCGTGATCAACTCCATCACCATCAGCTAGATGGCTCATCCCGGACAGGTACCGGTCTACGGGTGCGCCTGGCACCCGGACCGGGCCACCGCGGTGCGGTGCGTGCGGTGTGGTCGCCCCGTGTGTCCGGAGTGCATGCGATCAGCGCCCGTGGGCCAGCAGTGCGTCGAATGCGTCCAGCAGGGCGCCAAATCGGTGCGTACGGTCAAACCGTTGCGCCAGGCGCGGGCGTGGATCACCTGGGCGCTGATCGCCGTCAACGTGCTCGTGTATGCGGCGACGGTGTCCGACGGCACCGATGGCGACCTGATGAGCAGCCAACTGTTCCGGGAACTGGTGTTGTACTTGCCGTGGGTGGCCCAAGGTGAGTTTTGGCGCACCATCACCACCGGGTTCCTCCATCTGAGCCTGATGCATATCGCGGTCAACATGCTCTCGCTGGCCATGATCGGGCCCGGCCTGGAGCGCGCATTTGGCGGCCAGCGATACGTCGCCATCTACGGCACGGCGCTGCTCGGCAGCAGCGCTGCCGCCATGTGGTTTACCCCAAATACCTTGGTGGCCGGTGCATCTGGTGCCATCTACGGCCTACTGGGCGCGGCGCTGGTGCTGTCTCTGCGCGAGCGGCTGAACCCGCAGACCATCATCGTGGTGCTGGTGCTCAACATCGGACTCAGCATCTCGCTGCCCGGTATCTCGTTGGCTGGGCATATGGGTGGGCTGGCGTTCGGGGTGCTGAGCGCCGGCGCGCTGCTGTATTACCGCGAGGTGTGCCGGTGGGTGGGCATGCCTGAGCTCATCCGGAAGCCGGCGACACCGTGGGCGCTGGCGGCGGCGGCGACGGCGCTGTCGGTGGCGCTCATCGCCGCGAAGGTAATCACCTTTACGGCTTAGGCAGCGTGGCCGTCATGATGCGTCGTGCTGCGTGAAACGCAGCGACAGGTAGCTTTTCGACGGGGAATGATCGGCCATACCGTTCGGCGATGTCTCCGCTGGATTCCGAAGCGATGCGCCACCCGTGACCCGCCAACCACGCACTAGGCGGTGTGCGCTCACCCGGATAGAAGAGCATCCACGGGTTGGCCGCGCGTATGGGCTCCGGAAGAAATGCGTCGGCAAGGCTGTGCCACATTTCCTGTGGGCCGAAAACGATGTCGTGATCGGTGATGATCCAACTGCCCGGTGCGGACAGTTCGATCACGCGTTCCAGCAGGTAGTCCTGTGCCTTGGGCGTCAGACCGATCAGGATCTCCGCGATGAGCCAGGCCGAGGGTTCATCGGGGTCGAATCCCTTCGCGCACAACGACGTGGGCCACGCGGTATCGGCGTCGGCGTGTACGACTGCGCGTTGGCAGCGTGGCTGTGCCCCCAACATGGCCATGACGGGGTCCTTGAATGTGAACGTGCGCAGGTAATCCAGCTCATAGACGGTGGTGGCCGATGGCCAGGAAAGTCGGTACGCCCGGGTGTCCAACCCCGCTCCCACAAGCACGATCTGGCGGACGCCGGCATCCGCAGCCCGTAACAACTGATCGTCGTAGTTACGGTCGATTGCCGCGCCAAGACGAGAAATGGTCCAGTGAAAGAGCTCAGGGGCGGTCACCGGGGGCTCTACCACGGGCGTCTCCATGTAGGCGATGCTCAACGGGTTCCCCGCGGCCATGACCAGGGCAGAGGCAAACGGATCCTCGATCAGCGGCTCATCGTGGCGGGTCTCGATGGCGCGCGCCGCCGCGACGAATAGGTCGTAGTCGAGCTTGCTGGGTATGGAGACGGCGGCACGACCGGAGGGGGCGTCGGGGCGGTCCATTGGCGGGGTCCTCTAGCAAGCGCGGATAGGGAAATACCGCGCTCGACGCGGCCCCGTCCACCCGTGTAGCGCTTGAGGTCAGGGTAGCGAACTACTGGGCGCTACCCAAGCTAATCAAGATGATTGATGGATGGACTCGGTGGGAGGCAGCCGGGCCGTGAGGAACTGCCAGTTGGCGTGCCCTTTGACGATCTCCGGCACGTCTTCGGTGAACGGCCGACCGTAGTCTTCGCAGATCTCTGCCATCGTGCGAACTTGTGTGATCCAGCCGTGCCCGGTCAACCACTCCGAGGGCCGCATTCGAGCTTCGGGGTAGGTCCCCATCCAGAGATTTGCATCTCGAATCGTCTCGGGCACCACGGGTTCGGCCAACGAATCCCACACGTCGATCGAAGGCAGGAAGCTATCGGCATCGCCGCTGATTGCGCTGCCGGGTGCGGAGAGTTCGATCAGATGCTCAAATAGCGCATCTTGGTCGGTCGGCGCCATGCCGGTCATGATCAAGGGGTGGATGAGCCACGCGGTGGGCTGCTCGGGATCGAACCCGACCGCGCACAGGCTTTCCGGCCACGCCTCGCTAACCCCGGTCGTGGCGACCTGTCGATGCGTCACGCCGGCCACGACGCCATGGTCTCGGAGTACTCGGGTGGTGAATTCGAGGGTGTAGGGATAGTCGACCTCGTAGAGAACGGCGTCCTCTGGCCAGGTCAGACGGTAGGCCCGAGTATCGAGTCCGGCGGCGCACAGCACGATTTGGCGAGTGCCCGACTCAAGTTCGGCGGCGATGAAGTCGTCGCCGTCGCGGATCAACACTCCGGCGGCATTAATAAGAAGGAACGTCCCGTCGGTCCCCGAAGGATTCTCCGGGAATCCCGCGGCAAGCAAAGCTGTGCTCAGGGGCTCATTGGCGGCCTCGACCAGAACCCTGGCGAGCGGGTCGTTGATCAAAGGATGTCCGCGTTGACTTTCCAGCGCACGTATCGCGGCGGCGAACAGGTCGAACTGGAGCTTGGGTGCCGGTGTGGACACCGCGCTCTTCTTCTCGTCCATTGGGCCACTCCCCCTTCCCACGTTGCGGTGAGCCCCGTGCTTTCAGATTATCGACCGAACGGCAAACGGGTGGTGGGACGCGAAAGGCGACAGCGAAGTGCCAGTTCTGGAACAAACCTCACGGAGAGCTCTGCTTGCCGGTGAGATCCGGATGTTCCAAATAGTCGACCGGTAGCGTCGCGGTGAGGAAGTGGCGGTCCGCGAGATCCTGGAATCCCCGAGCCAGTACCTCGTCGAAGGGTCGTCCGTAGCATCGCGCGAGTTCGCGACCGGTGCGCGTCTGGGTCAGCCAGCCGTGCCCAGAAAGCCAATCACCGGGGAGCGTGCGTTCGTCGTAATGCGCCAGCACCGAGAAGTCGGCGTCGCGAAGGGTCTCAGGGGCAATGGCATCCACAATGTCACCCCATGTCTGACCGAACGGGGCCAGCGGATCGTTGTCCGTCGCGATGGTGCTGCCAGGCGCCGACAGCTCGATGATCCGCTCGAACATTGCATCCTGGCTGCTACCGGGGATGTTGGAGATGACGGCCTCGGCAAGCCACGCCGTTGGTGCGTCGGGATCGAATCCGGTCAGGCTCAGCTCCGCCTGCCACTGATCGGCGAGTCCGCAGTGGACCAGGCGCTGTGTGGCCTGGGCGTGTGCCCCCGCGGCGTCGAGCACCTTCGTCTTGAGGGTGAGGACCTCGGGGTAGTCGACCTCGTAGACGACGGTTCCCTCGGGCCAGGAAAGTCGGTAGGCGCGCGTATCAAGGCCCCCGGCGAGCAGCACCACCTGTCGGGTACCTCCCGCGACGGACGCAAGCAATGACTCGTCGTAGTACCGGCACATTATCGCCAGGTAGTTGGTCATCAGGTGGGTGCGGATCTCGTCTTCCGTCGACGGTTCCTCAACGACGCCGATGTCGAGGAGCGCCTGGGTGTACGGGTCCCCGGCGGCGGCGACGATCAGGTGGGCGTGCGCGTCCAACAGCAGCGGCCGTGCGCGCTGTGATTCGAGAGCGCGCAGAGCCGCAATGGTCAGCTCAATCTGCATCCCGCGACGAGCGAATTCCCCATCGGCACCCGCCCCGGCCACCGTGCCTCCCAGTTCTCATCCCCGTCGTCAAACTTAACGAATTTGCCCTGGCACCCATCGTTCCAGACCGAACAGCCTTTAGCGATTGCAAGGGAAACTCTAGCGGAGGAGAGACCTGAGGTCTCAGCTAAACGGAATGTGGGTGTTCGGGGTGGTCGCTACTGGCGCACGGCGGAGATGAAATAGGCGTCCGACCACAGCGCGGTGATCTCACTGTGTTCGCTCGGTGCCGGCCGCCCGTACGCTGCTGCCTGTTCCAGGCGGTCCGCGGCGTCGACCCGCCAGCCGTGTTCGCGGAGCCAGTCAATCGGATCTCTGCGCTCGTCGTCGTAGATGAGATCGCCGACGCCGATGTCCTTGACGAAGTCCGGCCGCAGCTTGGCTACGGCGTCCTGCCATTGATCGGCAGTGGCCACCCGCCGACGCCATTCGGTGGCAAGGAAGCTGCCGGGCGCGGAATGCGCGGTGACCTTCTCGAACAGCGCGTCCTGGGCCGCTCCGGGTAGATACGCCAACAGCCCCTCTGCGAGCCAGGCCGTCGGCTTCGTCGCATCGAAGCCGGCGGCCTCCAGGGCGGCAACCCAGTCATCGCGTAGATCGGCGGCGACTTCGCGCCGCTGCGCCCGGGGTGTCGCCCGCTGCGCGGCAAGCACCTGATCCTTGAATTCGAGGACCTTCGGCTGATCGAGCTCATAGATGACGGTGCCGTCCGGCCAGGGCAGCCGATAGGTACGAGCATCCAGACCGACGGCCAGGATGACCACCTGTCGAATTCCGGAACCTACTGCAGCAGTAAAGAATTCATCGAAGTACTTGGTGCGGACGGCGAGGTGATTCACCAGGTAGGTGGTGGCGACGTCCCACTCGGCCTCGGGTTTGGCAGCCGTCAGGGCCTCGGTGAGGCGGGGCTCGCCGGCGGCCTCGACGAAGGGGCGCGCGTATTCGTCACGAATCAGCGGTTGGGAGCGGGTGGTCTCCAGTGCCCGGAACGAGGCGACCATGAGCGCCGTGAATCCGACGCTGCTGACGATGTCCCACTGATCTCCGTCGGTCCGTGCCATGCGCCCACCTTGCTCGAAGGATTAGTTACCTAAGGCAACGATACGCTGGTGACGGGGTTCACGTCGGGTAGTGAGCTTTCCGCAGCGCCTCGACAACATCGCGGGGGTCGGTGCCCAGATCCCAACGGTTCAGCACGATCAGCCGATCGCCGGATTCGATCTCCAACAGCCGTGCACGGCGGCCCAGTCGCCGGAACTCGGAGACCTTCACCGAGTCCACCGCAGCGCGGGGCAGCGACGTGATGCCGGTGAGAGCTTGCATCTCAAGTCCGTCGGCGGTGATGCGGAGTTTGGGACGGCAGCGCCAGGACACCGCGGCGAAGCCCAGCAGTCCGAGGGCGGCCAGGAGGGCGAGCAGGCGACCGGGCGCATCGGCGACCAGGAAGACGGCAGCAATACCGAAGGCGGTCCCGACGAAGGCCGCGGCGGCGATGCCGACGGGTTTCGGGCCCCATTCGGCGACGGGAGCGGAAGACGGGTTATCCACAGGCGTTATCCACAGTGGGGATAAATAACATCGATGTGATTGGGTGTCCGCGGGGTGGACTCAGTGGAAAACACCGGCAACGACAGCATGACGAGTATCAGCGCCACCGCATGGTCAGGAGCAGTCCTGTGATCATGAAAGCAAACGCAATGGCGTAGTTCCACGGGCCCAGATCCAACATCCAGGTGATGTGTTGCGAGGCGAGCTGGAACACCATGAGCCAGGCCAGGCCGATGAGCATGAGGGTGAGGAAGAACGCAACGAACCACACGCTGGACGGGCCAGCCTTCACCTTGACCGGGGTACGGCTAACAGTGGTGGTGTTGAAGGCTGACTTCTTACGGACCTTGGACTTGGGCATCGACTACCTCGGAAGCATCTCGGATGTGGCGGCACGGCCGATGGTCGCCGCGGCCGGTGTCGGTATGGGTTCCTACGCAGGTTACAGCCCCGGGCTGCGACAATGCTCTGGTGACCTCCGATGAGCCGCTTGTGCGAAGAGGTACGGGCCCCGATGAGCCCATTGCGCGGCGAGCGGGGGGCCCTATCTGGCGGGTCGGTGTGCCGCTGGTGTGCGCACTGGCCGGCTTCCTGCTGGCCGCGACGTACACGGTGTCGGGCGGCAGTGAGATCCGCCGGGGCGACTCCCCGTCCCCGCGATTAGTGGACCTGGTGCGCGAGACGCAAAGGTCGGTGGACAAGCTCAGTGCTACCCGTGACGGACTAGCGAACGAGATGGCCGCCGCGCGTGAGCAATCCGCGGGTGGAGACAGCAGGGTGGCGGCGGCGCTTGCCGAAACCGGCGAGATGGCCGACGTCGCCGGCGTGCGACCTGTCACCGGCCCCGGCCTGGTGGTAACGCTCACCGATGCCAAGCGAGACGCGTACGGGCGATTCCCGCGGGATGCGTCACCGGACGACCTGGTGGTGCACCAACAGGACGTCGAGGGCGTGCTCAACGCCTTGTGGAGCGCGGGCGCCGAGGCCATCCAGATGCAGGACGACCAGCGGCTGGTCGCCAGCTCGGTGCCGCGGTGTGTGGGTAACACGCTGTTGCTGCACGGCCGTACCTATAGCCCGCCCTACGTGATCACCGCCATCGGGGATGCCGACACCATGCAGGCTGCCCTCGACGCCGCTCCGCTGGTGAACCTCTACCGGCAGTACGTGGCGCGATTCGGCTTGGGGTACACGGTGACTCGCGGGCATCACCTTGAGGTGGCCGGATACCGGGACGCGGTCGGCCCTGGCCGTGCCGCGCCGATCGAGGGCCGTTAGGACCCCAGCAGAACGCGGTTGGGAAACCGCTGGCGCGTGTCCGTACCCTAAATACGTGCGCATCTTGGTCGTCGACAACTACGACAGCTTCGTGTTCAACCTGGTCCAGTACCTGGGCCAGCTCGGTATGGACGCTGTGTCGATCTCGGTATGGCGCAACGACGACCCGCGGTTGGCCGATACCGACGCGGTGGCCGCCGACTTCGACGGTGTGTTGATCAGCCCCGGTCCGGGCACACCGGAGAGCGCCGGCGCGTCCATTGCGATGGTCCATTCGTGCGCGAAGACGGGTACTCCGCTGCTCGGCGTGTGCCTGGGACATCAGGCGATCGGGGTGGCGTTCGGCGGCACCGTCGACCGTGCGCCGGAGTTGTTGCACGGCAAGACCAGCACCGTCGAACATGAGGACGCCGGGGTGCTGCGTGGACTGCCGAACCCGTTCACGGCCACCAGGTATCACTCGTTGACCATTCTCCCGGATACCGTGCCCGGTGAACTGCGGGTGATCGCCCGCACCGCTAGCGGGGTGATCATGGGAGTGATGCACACCGAGCTGCCCATCCACGGGGTGCAGTTTCACCCCGAGTCGATTCTCACCGAGGGCGGACACCGGATGCTGGCCAATTGGCTCACCTACTGTGGTGCGCCCCTTGATGAATCGTTGGTGCGGTCGTTGGAGGCGGAGGTTGCTTCGGCGCTGAGCGGGGTGTCCGGCCGCGTCGCCGCACTGGGCGGCTAGGGCCTGTCGCGGGACTGAGTGACTAGCCCGCGCCGAATCGGAGCCGGATCGGGCCGTTGTATCCCGCACCCGCGCCCGACGGCGGATCTTGAGACACCACACGGGCCCGGTTGCCGCCGTCGGAGGGGACTTCATCGGTGCTGAGGCCCTGTCCTTGCCACCCCGCCTGATACAGCATCGGCTCGGCGTCGGTCCAGAACTTGCCGATCAGGTTTGGCATGCGGAACTGCCCGCCCTGCGAGACCCGGATCTCGATGACGCCATCCTCCGGGAACATCGCTCCGGCAGGCGGATTCGTGCTTAGAATCTGCCCTTTCGATTCTGGGCTGGGGAGCTGAATGATGGCCGGTGGCGTCGGGAAACCGTACGTCGGCAGGTTCTTGGTGGCGACGTCGATGTTCTGTCCGGTCAAGTCGGGCACCGGCTTCTCCCCTGGACCCTTACCGACAACGATGGTGATGTTGTTGGTGACGGCCGAGTATTGCCCGGCCGGCGGGTTGGTGGCCATGACCCGGCCCTTGTCCTCGGGCAAGGACTTGGTTTCGCTTTGGGTGAAGGTGCCCTTGAAACCAGCGCCCTGGAGCTTCTTGACGGCGTCGCCGAAGCTGAGGCCCTTGCAGTCCGGCACCTGCTGGCTCTCCGGTCCGATGGAGACGTTCAGCGTCACCTCAGTGCCTGCGGAAACGGTGGACCCCTTGGCGGGATCGGTGTCGATGACCTTGTCGGGAGCCATCTTCGAGCTGGTGTTCTTCTGAGTCCTGGTCTTGAACCCCAGATTCTGCAGGGCGGCGACGGCCTCGGCCTGAGACTTGCCCGTCACATCGGGAACCTGCACATCACGCGACGGACCGCTGCCCCAGACGATCGCCACGGTGACCACCACGGTGAGCACTACCAACGCAGCCAGCCCAACCAGCCAGCGGCTGAGCGGGTTTCGTCGCGGTTCTGCGTAGTGGCCGGGTTGCGGGCCCGTCGAGGGGCCGGGAGCGGGGAACGTCTTGGCACTGGACGGGGTGTTGAGCATCGAGCTGCGCTCGGCGTCCGTGAGAACCTTCGGCGCGTCCGGTTGCTCGCCCTGGTACACCCGCATCAGGTCGGTCCGCATTTCGGCGGCGTTCTGGTAGCGGTTGTCGGGATTCTTCGAAAGTGCTTTAAGCACAACGGAATCCAAACCAGGCGGAATCTCCGGATTGCGCTTAGACGGCGGCAGGGGGTCTTCGCGCACGTGCTGGTAGGCCACCGCGACAGGTGAATCACCCACGAAAGGCGGTTCGCTGGTGAGCAATTCGTAGAGAACACAGCCCAGCGAGTAGACGTCCGAGCGTGCGTCCACGGTCTCGCCACGGGCCTGCTCCGGCGAAAGGTACTGCGCGGTCCCGATGACCGCCGCGGTCTGGGTGACGCTGACCCCAGCGTCCGATACGGCGCGCGCGATCCCGAAGTCCATTACCTTTACCGCGCCGGTCTTGCTGATCATGATGTTGGCGGGCTTGACGTCGCGGTGGATGATGCCGTGCTGATGGCTGAAGTTGAGCGCCTGGCAGGAGTCGGCGATAACTTCGATCGCCCGGCGGATCGGCATGGGGCCGTCCTCCTTGACGATGTCACGCAGGGTGATGCCGTCGACGTACTCCATGACGATGTAGGGCAGGGGTCCGGTGGGCGTCTCGGCCTCGCCGGTGTCGTAGACCGCGACGATCGCCGGGTGGTTCAGCGCGGCCGCGTTCTGCGCCTCGCGTCGGAAACGCAGATAGAAACTGGGATCCCGGGCCAGATCTGCGCGCAGCACCTTGATGGCGACGTCGCGGTTCAACCGCTGGTCGCGCGCCAGGTGTACCTCGGACATGCCCCCGTAGCCGAGGATATCCCCCAGCTCGTAGCGGTCCGAGAGGTGCTGCGGAGTGGTCATTACGGTGATTTCGTCCCAGGGATACGGTCCGGTTCGGCCACCGGAAGCAGAGCCACGATATTAGCTGGCGCAAGCGCTCCTGGCGAAGCTGAACCTGGGCTCGAGGGTGCTTCGCTGCTGGGGACCGTTGCCGGGGAGAGGTTCTTCTTCTCGTTGGCCTGCAGGACGATGAGCGCCGCGATGATGATGGCGAAGATGCCCAGCACCGCGGCAGCCCACATCAGGGCCTTCTGACCGGGTGAGAAGGTGCCACGCCGCGGCGGCGGGGGACGGTGGGTGCCGGTCGGCGGACGCGTCCGGGACGTGGGTGGGGCGACCCGGCTTGGGGCACTGACTGCCGGACGCACTTGAGTGGCGGGGGGGATGGCGGCGGGCGCGGCCCGGCTGATGGTTGGTGCTTGGTTGGGCCGGGGTGCGCGGCGCCCGGCGCGCACGGCAGCGACCGCGTCGGCGAACTGTCCGCCGGTGGTGTACCGGTTCTGCGGGTTCTTCACCAGCGTGATCTCGATGAGTTCGCGCACGTTGGGCGGTAGATCGGCGGGCAGCGGCGACGGTGTCTCCTTGATGTGCTTCATCGCAACCGTCAGCGCGCCGTCCCCTGAGAACGGGCGCTTACCCGAAACCGCTTCGTAGCCAACGACTCCCAGTGCGTAGACATCGCTGGCGGGGGTGGCGTCATGCCCCAGAGCCTGTTCGGGCGCGATGTATTGGGCGGTGCCCATCACCATTCCGGTCTGGGTGACCGGTGCGGCATCCACGGCCTTGGCGATACCGAAGTCGGTGAGCTTCACCTGGCCGGTGGGGGTGATCAGGATGTTGCCCGGTTTCACATCGCGGTGCACCAGTCCAGCGGCGTGCGCGATCTGCAGGGCGCGGCCGGTCTGCTCCAGCATGTCCAGCGAGTGACGCAGCGATAGGCGGCCGGTGCGCTTGAGCACCGAGTTCAACGGCTCGCCGTGGACCAGCTCCATGACGAGGTAGGCGGTGCGGCCCTCGCTGTCGATGTCGGTTTCGCCGTAGTCGTACACGCTGGCGATACCGGGATGGTTGAGCATCGCGACGGTGCGTGCCTCGGCGCGGAACCGCTCGATGAACTCAGGGTCCGAGGAGAACTCGGCCTTGAGCACCTTCACGGCCACCCGGCGGCCCAGGCGGCTGTCAGTGCCCTCCCAGACCTGTCCCATACCGCCGGTAGCGATGAGCCGCTGCAACCGATAGCGACCCGAAAGTGTCTCTCCCACACGTACCGTCATGAAGCTCCCTGCAATGCTGCGGCGATGACCTGCCGCCCGATGGGTGCGGCGACGGAGCCGCCGGTGGCCGCCAGGGCACGGTCTCCGCCGTCTTCGACGAGGACCGCAATGGCGACTTTGGGGGTAACCGCCGTGGTCTGAGCGGTGCCGGTCTCGGGGGCCGGGGCAAAGGCGATGTACCACGCGTGCGGTGGCGTGTTGCGCGGATCGGTGCCGTGCTCGGCCGTACCGGTCTTGGATGCGATCTGCACGCCGGGGATAGCACCGGTCTGCTGGGTGCGCTGTTCAGAAGCAATCATCAGTTCAGTCAGGGTGCTCGCGATAGCCGGTGACACGGCCTGGCCGATGTCGTCCGGGGAGGTGGTGGACAGGTTCGAAAGGTCTGGGCCCTTAAGGCTATCGACCAGGTGAGGCTGCATCAGCACGCCCTTGTTGGCGACGGCCGCGGCGACCATCGCGTTCTGCAGCGGGGTCACGGCGACATCCTTTTGCCCGATGCTCGACATCGCGACGGCCGCATCGTCGGACATCGCGCCGACGGTGGAGGTGGCCACCTGCAGCGGGATGCCGTCGAGCTCGTGATCGAGGCCGAAGGCCTGCGCCGCCTTGACCAGCTTGTCACGCTTGAGTTGTTCAGAACCGAGCTTGGCGAAGGCGGTGTTGCAGGAACGCGCGAACGCCTCTTTGAGGGTCGTGACGTCGCCGCCGCCGCAGGACGCTCGGTTGTAGTTCTCCAGGGTGGTGTTGCTACCCGGCAGGAAGATCGTCGGAGACGCGGTCACCTCGGTGTTGACCGTCTTGCCGTCGGCCAGGGCAGCGGCAGTCGTGATCACCTTGAAAGTCGAACCGGGCGGGTAGGTCTGCGAGATCGCCCGGTTCACCATCGGCTGTGCCGGATCGTCGATCAGACGTTTCCAGGCCCCGTTCTCCTTTTCGGAGTCCTGACTGGCGAGCAGGTTCGGGTCATAAGAGGGCGTCGACACCAGCGCAAGGATCTTTCCGGTGGAGGGCTCCAACGCCACCACCGCACCGCGGCAACCGTTCTTGCAACCGCTGTGCATCGCGTCGTAGGCGGCCTGCTGCACATCGGGGCGGATGGTGGTGACCACGCTGCCGCCGCGCGGATCGCGGCCGGTGAAGAAGTCCGCCAGGCGGCGGCCGAACAGCCGGGGATCGGATCCGTTGAGCACAGTGTCCTCGGCGCGTTCGAGTCCGGCGCTGGAGTAGTTGAGCGAGTAGAAACCGGTCACCGGTGCGTACACCTCGGGGTCCGCGTACTGCCGCAGGAAGCGGAAGCGGCTGTTGGTGGCCACCGAGGAGGCAAGCAACTGCCCACTGGCGGATATCTGCCCGCGCTGGCGCGAATACTCGTCCAGCAGCACCCGCTGATTGCGGGGGTCGGCGCGGAGTCCCGGTGCCGTGAACACCTGGGTAAGGGTGACGTTGGCCAACAGCAGCACGATAAGTCCCATGACGGCAAGGGACACCCGGCGGATCGATGTGTTCATACGCGATCGATCAGTTCCGTGCGGGCCTCAGCGATGGGGGCAGCGTTGGGTTCAGCTTTGGCGCTGAGCGGTCGCCGCGCGATATGCGAGATCCGCAGCAGGATGGCCAGCAGCACGTAGTTGGCCACCAGCGAGGACCCGCCGTACGAGATCCAGGGCGTAGTGAGCCCCGTCAGCGGGATCAGCTTGGTGACGCCCCCGACGACGATGAACAGCTGCAGTGCCAGCGCCGCCGACAGCCCGGAGGCGAGCAATTTACCGAAGCTGTCCCGCACTGCCAGTGCGGTGCGGAAACCCCGGACGATGAGGATGGTGAACACCAACAGCACGCCGGCTAGGCCAACCAGCCCGAGTTCCTCGCCGATCGCGGCGATGATGAAATCCGTTGAGGCGGCAGGCACAGTGCCCGGCTGACCGTTCCCCAGACCGGTGCCGAAGATGCCTCCGGTGGCAAAACTGAAGAGCGACTGCATCATCTGGTAGCCGTTGCCGTCCGCATCCGCGAAGGGGTCGAGCCAGGTTTCGACGCGCACGCGCACGTGTGCAAACAGGAAGTACGCCAGGAATGCGCCGACGACGAAGAGTCCGAGCCCGATCAGCACCCAGCTGATCCGCGCCGTCGCGATGTACAGCACCGTCAGGAAAGAGGTGTAGAGCAACAGCGAGGTGCCCAGGTCTTTCTCAAAGACCATGACGCCCACTGAGATTGCCCACACGGCCAGCAGTGGGCCCAGATCCCGGGCGCGCGGCGACTCCACCCCCCAGTAGCTGCGGCCGGCGGTGCGAAACAGATCGCGTTTGGTCATCAGGAAGGCCGCGAAGAACACCAGCAACAGAATCTTGGCGGCCTCGGCGGGCTGAATCGACAAGAACGGCAACTCAATCCAGATCTTGGCGCCGTTCCGCTCGGAGGCCGAAGACGGCAGCATCGCCGGAATGGCAAGCAGGACAATGCCGACGATTCCAAAGGTGTACCCGTACCGCGCCAGCGTGCGGTGGTCCCTGACGGTCACCAATACCCCGATGAGTGCCGCGACCCCCACCAGCGTCCACAGCACCTGCGCGTTGGCTTCGAGTCGCCCGTCGCCGTCACCGGCGGCTACCTTCGCCAGGTCCAGGCGGTGGATCATCACCAGGCCAAGGCCGTTGAGCAGCGCCACGCACGGCAGCAGCAGCGGATCGGCGTAGGGGGCATATCTGCGAATGGCGATGTGCGCCACCGCGAACAGGACCAAGTACGCGGCACCGAACTTGAGCAAGTCCAGCGACAGTCCGCGTTCTAGATTGGCCTCGACGAGGATGAGGGCAACGGTGGTGATCGCTGCAGAGAAGCCGAGCAGCCCCAATTCCGCGCTGCGGCGTGTCGGCTGCACGGGTGGCACGGGGCCGCCCAGACCGGGCACTACCGCGGTTTGGGGCGCCGTGGTCATGACACGGTCCGGCAGGTAACACCCGGTTCTTGTGGTGGCGCCGGCAACGGGGTCGGCGGCGCGGTCGATGTTGCGGTGGGCAGGGGAGGCGCAGTGCTGGCGCCGGAGGGTGTAGACGTCGGGGCCGGCTTGGGGGCCGTGGTCGTGGTGGTCGTGGGCGAACCTGATGTGGTGGGCGGGGTGCGTCCGGAGGTGGTCGGCGCGGGCAACGGCGGCACCGTCTTGGGTGCGGGCGGCGCGCACGGCGGCAGCGCGTTCTTGGTGAGCTGGCGCAGCTGGCCGATGGCCTGATCGAGGGTGCCTCCGGGCAAGCCGGTTTCGACCTGTTGGCGATCGGCCGGCCGCAGGTCGGAGACCTTGAGGTACTGGCACTCCCGGGCGGATGCCGATTCCCCGTAGCTCACCAGCGACAGGTCGCCCCGGGTGTCGAGGCAGCCGATCAGGTCTGGCCGCTGCAGCCGGTAATTCAGGAGTGAGCCCTGGACTCCTTGCATGATGGAGACGTTGTTCTCGTGGGCGCTCACGTAATAGTTGTTGAGCACCACACGGCGGCCGATGGCCAACCCGGCCAACGCGATGAGCAGCACCAGCACCGCCGCGATCACCCAGCGCAGTCCCCGCTTCTTGGGCTTGATGGCCTCGGATTCGGTTGTCTCGCTATCGGATTCGTCCGCGATCACCGCGGGTTCTTTGAGTGCTCGCTGAATGGCAGCGGCGCGTCCGGCAGCCGTGTTCGGCGGTGGCGTGTCGGTCTCGGCGTCGGCGGATACCGCCCCCGCCACGATCGGCCGGGTCTGTCCATAGTCCAGCTCCACGACGTCTGCGACGACGACGGTGACGTTATCGGGCCCCCCGCTGCGCAGCGCCAATTCGATGAGCCGGTCGGCCGCGGCGGAGACATCGGCGATCTCCAGCGCCTCGGCGATGGTCTCGTGGCTCACCGGATCGGAAAGCCCGTCCGAACAGAGCAGGTATCGATCGCCTGCATGCGCCTCACGCATGATGAGCGTCGGCTCGACGGGCGCACCGGTGAGCGCGCGCATGATGAGCGAGCGCTGCGGATGGTTGTGGGCCTGTTCCGCGGTGATGCGACCCTCGTCGACGAGGGTTTGGACGAACGTGTCGTCCTTGGAGATCTGAGCGAGCTCTCCGTCGCGCATCAGATACGCGCGCGAGTCGCCGATGTGCACCATGCCGAGACGTTTCCCGGCGAACAGGAAGGCCGTCAGGGTGGTGCCCATCCCGTCGAGCTCGGGTTCGGCGCGGACGTGGTCGGCGATGGCCCCGTTACCGGAGTGCACCGCGTCGGCCAGCGTGTCCAGCAGGTCGCCGCCGGGTTCGTCGTCGTCGAGCGGCGCTAGGGCCGCGATCACCAGCTGGGAGGCAACCTCACCGGCGGCATGACCGCCCATACCGTCGGCCAGCGCCAGCAGACGCGCGCCGGCATAGACCGAATCCTCATTATTTGACCGGACGAGTCCGCGGTCGCTACGCGCCGCGTAGCGAAGCACCAGTGTCATGAGCGCAACTCGATCACTGTCTTGCCGATTCGTACCGGCGTCCCCTGGGGAACCCGCAGCGCCGTCGTCACCTTCTCCCTATCCAGATATGTGCCGTTGGTCGATCCTAGATCCTCGACGTACCAATCCGATCCGCGTGGCGATAGCCGCGCGTGCCGCGTCGAGGAGTAATCGTCGGTGAGGACCAGTGTGGAGTCGTCGGCCCGGCCGATCAAGATGGGCTGAGTGCCGAGCGTGATCCGGGTGCCTGCCAGCGCGCCCTCCGTCACCAGCAGGTGTTGCATCTGCCGTCGGCCGGCCTTCGCAGGACGGATCGAACGTAGATTCAGGCCCCGATTGGCCATCAGCTGACCGGTGGGAGCGTAGATATCGGTGCGCAGGATGCGCAACACCGACCAGATGAAGACCCACAGCAGCAACAGGAATCCACCGCGGGTGAGCTGGAGCACCAGTCCCTGCATCCGGTCGTCGTTCCTCTCGCTGGTCCCTCCCGCACCCGGCGGATTCCCCGTGCCGCCCCAGGGCCCGAGTGGGTGGCCCGGCAGGGAAACGATACTTGGCCGGGTTCCCCGTCGGGGTCCGATATGTGCAGCCTGTCTCGAACGGGTGCTGTTACTGCACCCGAACGATGATCTCGGAGTGGCCCAGGCGAATGATGTCGCCGTCTGCCAACTGCCACTCGGTGACCGGTGCGTTGTTGACGGTGGTGCCGTTGGTCGAGTTGAGATCCGACAGCAGCGCGGCGTGTCCGTCGAAGCGCACCTCGAGGTGACGGCGTGAAACGCCGGTGTCCGGCAGTCGGAACTGCGCGTCCTGCCCACGGCCGATCACATTGGTGCCCTCACGCAGCTGGTATGTGCGACCGCTACCGTCGTCCAGCTGCAGGGTGACGGTGGTGCGTCCACCACCCGGGCTGGCCGCGGGGGCGCCGTAATCGGGGCTGCTCTGGTAGCCGCCCTGCTCGTAGTCGCCATACTCGGGCTCACCGTAGCCACCCTGCGGGGATCCATATCCGCCCTGCTGCGGTGCTTGAGGCGGGGCGCCATAGCCGCCACCCTGCTGCGGGTAGGCGGGGGGACGGCCGTAGTCCTGGCCCGGAGGGGGGCCGTACTGGCCGCCGCCCTGCTCGTATTCGCCGTAGTTGGGACGAGGGGGCTCGCCGTACCCGCCCTGCTGTGCTTGTGGTGGGGTGCCGTAACCGCCACCCTGCTGGGGAGGGGCCGGGGGACGACCGTAGTCGCCGCCGCCCTGTGGCGGGCCGCCGTATCCGCCCTGCTCATAACCACCGCGCCCGGGCTGGTCGTACCCGCCCTGCTGCGGCGGACGCTGCTGGTAGCCGCCCTGGTCGTAGCCGGCCGGGGGACGACCGTAGTCCCCGCCGCCCTGTTGTGGCGGCTGGCCGTATCCGCCCTGGCGTGGGGGGTAGCCCTGGTCGCCCTGCGGCGGCTGCTGACCACGCGGATCCTGGTCGGGACGCCCGTAGCGGTCGTCTTCTCGGCCGTACTCTTCGCCGGGGCGTCCCTGCTGGGGACCTGGGTTGTCAGTCATGGGTGCTCCTGGTTGTGAATCCGGGGTCGAAGGGCCAGTCGTCACGGCGCCGTGCGTACGGTCCCGCTTGGAGTCGGGATTGACCACACCGCGCGTACGGAACTGGCCGGTGTGCAAGTTCGGTGATTGTTCGAATCGGACAACAACCTCACCATACGTTTGCCACCCCTGATCGCGAATATATTCGCGCAGGAGTTCGGCGAACGTGTCCGCGTTGAGATCGCGATCGTCGGCCGCCTTGTCAAGGTCTCCGGTGCTGAGGAGAACAACGAACTCGTTGGGAGCCAAAAGCCGGCCTTGACTGGCTGATCTGACTCCGTCGGCCGCCTCGCGGCGCAGCGACGCCTGCACTTCCTGCGGGACGATGCTGCCGCCGAAGACGCGGGCGAAGGCATCGCCGACCACGTCCTCGAGCTTGCGCTCAAAGCGTTGGACAATTCCCATGCCTTCCTCCTTTCGGCGATCGCGCGGCAGGTTCTGAGCGCATGACGCAGCACTCCGCCGCGAGCGGATCTCGAGTAGATGGTATCGGTTTGATCATCGCGGTCACCCGCTCCTCTATTACGAGACGACATCGTCTTGGCACCGAGAGGCCTTCTATGCACGGGCTATGTCACGATTTGGGTGCGTGGACGGCCTTTCGTCGAACCTTCTCGGTTCGAAAGTGGGTCCGTGATCGTGATAGTCTGCCGCAGTCGTTGGGGCGAGTGGCGGAATGGCAGACGCGCTGGCTTCAGGTGCCAGTGTCCTTCGGGACGTGGGGGTTCAAGTCCCCCTTCGCCCACCGAATTGAGACAGGGCCTCGGGTTCATCCCGGGGCCCTTTTTCAATCTTCCGGTACGACTGGCGGCTCGGATCCCAGGGAGCATGCCGAACTGCTGTACGCGCACGAAGCTTCGGCGCCGAATCGCAGGTCGGCGTGCGTATCGCCCGTTACCGCGCGGCGTCGATTGCCTTGTGGATGCGCTGTTCACTCACCGCACGCGCGGTGCCGAGCTGTTGCGCCCACAGGCTGACCCGCAGCTCCTCGATGAACCAGGCGATATCCCGCACCGCGGGATCGTCTTGTCGCCCCGGCGCGATATCACGCAGCAGGTCGTCGTACGCGTCTTCGACAGCGTGCACTCGATTCATCCGTTCGCGATCGGCCTCGACGCCCTGAGCCAGCCGCTCCAGCCGTTTGCCGATCGCGGTGACGTACCGCGCGAGATCGCCCAGCTTGGCGGCGCCGGTAGCCGCGACGAAACCCTTGGGGAGCAGCCTGTCGATCTGGCCGCGGATATCGGCAATCGCGTCGTTCTGTGCGGCGGGCGCCTTGTCGGGCAGCGCTACCTGCACCTCACTCCAGGCGGTGACCACCTTGGTGGTCCGATTCACCACGTCAAGGGTCGTGACGGCAAGGCTCTTGGCGACCTGGTCGCGCAGACCGGTGAACTCGGTACGTGTCCATACGGGTGCGGGCGCGAGCCAATCGACAGCGGCGTCTGCGCAGTCATCCAGCAGCGCGGCCAGCGACCCGTCCGGATTGGACGTGAGCAGTAGTCGAGTCCTCGGATCCAGGCCGCGCTCAACGGTTTTCATGGGTGAGGCGATCGAGAGCCGCAAGAGCCGGCGGGTGCCTACCCGCATTGCCGCCTGCTGCTCGGCCTCGGTGGCATACACGTGCACGTCCACCGAGGTCCCGGTGTCCGTTAACGCCGGGAAGCCCCGCACCGTGTGTCCGCCGCTGACATGCTCGACGGCACGCGGCAATTCGGCCAGATCCTCGGGCCAGCCGCGCAGTCCGGTGCGTTCCCACTCCCCCGCCACCGCCGCGGCGACGGCCTCACGCGCGGGGGCGGCGAGGCGCGCTTGCAGCGCACCAAGGTCCTTGTCCCGGGCCACCTCAGTGCCCTCGGAGGATTCGACGACGAAGGTCACCCGCAGGTGCGCGGGAATCTTATCCAGGTCAAATGCATCGGTAGGTACGCGAATACCGCTGAGCCGGTGCAGTTCCCGGCTCAACGCATGCACTAACGGCTCGGTTCCGGGCTCGAGCGTGTCCAGCACGGCACGCGCGGTGTCGGGTGCGGGAACAAAGTTGCGGCGCAGATCCTTGGGCAGCGACTTGATGAGCGAGGTGATCAGCTCCTCGCGCAGGGCAGGTACGTGCCACGCGAATTCGTCGCCGCCCAGACGGGCGAGCACCTCCACGGGGATGTGCACGGACACGCCGTCGTCGGCCGCGCCCGGTTCGAACCGGTAGCTCACCGGCAGCGTCAGATCCCCCGCCTGCCAGGTGTCGGGCATATCGTCGGCGGCGTCCTCGGTGCGCAGCAGGTCGGCGCGGGTGAACGTCAACAACTGCGGCGTCTGGTGCCGCTGTTTGCGCCACCATGCGTCAAAGTGTCTAGCCGACACCGCATCTTCGGGAATCCGCGCCGCGTAGAAGGCGAAGATCTCCTCGTCCCCTACCAACAGATCGCGCCGCCGTGCCCGGTCTTCCCACTCGGACAGCTCCTGCAGCAGCTGGGCGTTGTCGCGCAGGAAATGGTGCTTGCTCTGCCAGTCGCCCTCCACCAGGGCATGCCTGATGAACAACTCGCGGGCTAGCTCCGGATCGATCTGCGCGTAGCTCACGCGCCGGCGCGGCACCAGGGGCAGCCCATAGAGCGTGACCCGCTCGAACGCCATGACCGAGCCGCGCTCGGCGTCCCAGTGCGGCTCGCTATGGGTGCGCTGTACTAGGTCCCCGGCGACCTTCTCGACAGACTGCGGGTCGATGCGCGCCGCGACCCGGCCGAACAGCCGACTGGTCTCCACCAGGTCGGCGACCACCACCCACCGCGGGGGCTTCTTGGTCAGCACCGACCCCGGGGCTAGCACGAACTTGGTGTTCCGGGCGCCGGAGTAGTCGCGGGTGTCGCCCTCGCGCAGCCCGATGTGGGACAGCAGTCCGGCGATCAACGCGGCGTGCACACTCGCGGGATCGGCGGCGTCACCGGATTCGCGAATACCGAGATCGCGGGCGATGCTGCGCAGCTGACCCACCAGGTCCTGCCATTCGCGGATGCGCAGGTAGTGCAGGAACTCGCTGCGGCACATGCGTCGAAAGGCGCTGCCCGAGAGCTGGCTTCGCTGCTCCTGTAGATACCGCCACAGATTGAGATACGCGGTGAAGTCGGAATGCTCGTCGGCGAATCGGGCATGTTTCTGCCGAGCCGCCTCCTCACGGTCGGCCGGACGTTCGCGCGGATCGGGTATCGACAGCGCGGCCGCGAGCACCAGGATTTCGCCGACGCATCCCTCGGTGTCGGCCTGCAGGATCATCCGGCCGATGCGCGGGTCCAGCGGCAGCCGCGCCAGGCGGCGCCCCAGCTCGGTGATGGCGCCGCCCGCGTCGAAGGCGCCCAATTCCTGCAGCAGCTGCACACCGTCGCGGATGCTGCGTTTGTCGGGCGGTTCCAGGAACGGGAAGTCCTCGATGTCCCCCAGCTGCAGGGCCGCCATCTGCAGGATGACGGCGGCGAGGTTGGTGCGCAGAATTTCCGGATCGGTGTAGCGGGGCCGGGCCTCAAAGTCTTGTTCGGAATACAGCCGGATGCAGACACCCGGTGCGGTGCGCCCCGATCGCCCCGACCGCTGAGCGGCCGAGGCCTGCGAGATGGGCTCGATCGGCAGGCGCTGCACCTTGGTGCGTCGGCTGTAGCGAGATATGCGGGCGGTGCCCGGATCGACGACGTACCGGATACCCGGCACGGTCAGCGAGGTCTCGGCGACGTTGGTGGCCAGCACCACGCGTCTGCCGGTGTGCGGCTGAAAGACCTTGTGCTGCTCGGCTGTTGGCAGCCGTGCGTATAGCGGAAGAACCTCTGTGTTTCGAAAGGCGCCGCGCAGCGTTTCGGCGGTATCGCGGATCTCGCGCTCGCCGGACAGGAACACCAGCACATCCCCGGGCGGCTCGCTCTCCAGCTCGCGCACTGCGTCGGCGATAGCCTCGGTGGGGTCGCGCAGCTCGGTGCGGACGATCTCATGATCGGGATCGTCCGGATCGTCACTGGCGTCACCACGGATCGGGACTTCCAAGGGGCGGTATCGGATTTCGACCGGATAGGTACGCCCGGACACTTCCACGATGGGCGCATCGTGGAAGTGCGCCGAAAACCTTTGGGGCTCAATGGTGGCCGAGGTGACGATGACCTTCAGGTCGGGGCGCCTGGGCAGCAGCTCGCGCAGATAGCCCAGCAGGAAGTCGATGTTGAGGCTGCGTTCGTGTGCCTCGTCGAGGATCAGGGTGTCGTACCGCAGCAGCCGCCGGTCACGCTGGATCTCGGCAAGCAGGATGCCGTCGGTCATCAGCTTGACTAGGGTGCGGTCACTGGCCTGGTCGGTGAATCTGACGGTGTAGCCGACGGTTTCGCCGAGTGGGGTACCCAGCTCCTCGGCGATGCGTTCGGCGACGGTGCGGGCCGCCAGCCGGCGCGGCTGGGTGTGCCCGATGGTGCCACGGATCCCGCGTCCCAGCTCCAGGCAGATCTTGGGCAGCTGTGTGGTTTTACCCGAGCCGGTGGCTCCGGCAACGATAACCACTTGATGCGCGGAGATAGCCTTGGCGAGTTCCTCACGATGCGCGCTGACGGGCAGATCCGGATAGGTGATCACAGGAACAGCGGCGGTACGAGTGGCCACCAATGCCTCGGCAGCCACGATCTGTTCGACGAGCTTCTCGGACGAGTCCGGGCCGCGCAGGTTCTTGAGGCGCCGCCCGAGCCGGGAGGCGTCGCGAATGGTCAGACCGTCGAGGCGTGCACGCAGCTCGGTGCGGGACAGGTCGGACACTCACGCAAGGATAGGCGCCGCCGCGGTACCCGCACACGCGGTGGCCCTGGCGGTAGGCCTAGACGCGCTCAGTGAAGCTGCCGTGGAATCCGGGAAAATGGTGACTGGGGAGGATCGCAATGGCCAGTGCCGGATCCTCGATAGCGGTGGCATCGAGGATGTGTAGCTCTGTCCGGTGTTCACCGCTGTTGTAGGCGACGGCGAGTATCCAGCCCTCGTCCTCACCGGCCGCGTTGTTCTTCGGGACGAAAAGGGGTTCGCCAGCGACTAGGCCGGGTGCGAACGTGTGGCTGCGTTGGGTATCGGCGGCACGGTCGAGTTTCACGATGGCGCTCTCGCCGGACGTCGACTCGGCCGACAGATACGTGTAGCGATGTTTGCGGCCGGTGCGGCGCTCGTCGTGGGTCGGGAACTCCGCAGGGGCCATGGGGTAGTCCGTCACCTCGACCGTTCCACGCCGTGTCACGCGAAGTCGTGCTGGCCAGCCCAGCGTCGGCGTCTCGGTGCGGAACTGTTTGAGTCCGGAAGCAAGGAATTCAAAGTCTTTGTGTCGCAATATGTCCAGCACAACATCGCCGCGGTCTTCGTAGGCATTGTCGACGTGTACGTACACGACGGGGTCGCATTCGATGACTCGGTGAGGACTTCCGTCGCGGGGTACCAGCACGATCCTCATCCCTTGGTCGGGGCGATAGGCGGCGGCATCTCCCAGCGATCCGAACCCCAGAGCCGCCCGGGCAGCCTGCAAGGGGTTCACCGTGATCGGCGCCAGCGCGAAAACCAGGTAGGTGGGCGTAATGGCAAAGTCGTGCTGGATGTAGATGTGATCGGTGGGGATCTTGGCGATCTGGGTGAGTCTTCCGTGTACGTCAACCCGGAAGCACCGCAGGCAAGCGACGGTGGGACCCGACAATGAAGGTGCGACATCCAACCCGAAGTTGAACAATTCGCCGGTGTCGGGATCGATACGTGGATGTGGCGAGAATCTGGAAAGACGCGGCAGCCGTCCGTCGAACGTGCAGGGTCCGATGGTGCTCAGATCGTCCCGATCGATCTCCCAGGGACTGCCGGCGTCACTGAGTGCGAGTAGGCGGTCGGCGTGGACGACGGCATGCGTGTTCGCGGTATCGGCGGGCGGCCGACCGACGTTGTCCCACAGATGCTTTCCCTGGGTGTAGACACCGCGGATGTGTGCGCCGCGTCCGCGCCCCTCTTTACGCCGCTTGGGCGTATCGACGAAGCGAGAACGGAAACGCACCGCGCCGTCGGCGATGGTGAACTTCACAACCAATCCGTCGCCGTCGAACGGATGGGCCGCGCGGAACCCGCCGTGGTCCCAGTCGGCGGGGCCATTGCGATAGAGGGTGCCGCGGAGCTCCGGCGGCACCGATCCGGTCACCGGTAACTCGGTCTCGCGAGGGTGTTCCTGGGCGGGCTGGTACATCCTGAGGGCGTCGGCCAGGTGGCTGTCGGCAAGGGTCACGGCGATCTCCTTGGGCTGCGGGGCGGATCCCAATTCTGCGCACAGGTGTTCGCAGATATGTCTCGATTGTGTTCCGGCTGGAGAATAGAAGTCAATAGCGATTCGGATCGCGCAGCGTCGAAGGCGCGACCCCGCGCAGCTCCGTCGGTAGTTTCGAATCGGTGACAGGGTTTTCGTTCGAGACGGCTTTCGCCGATCGCATCGTCGTGTTGATCGGTGGCGGCACCGGCATCGGGCGCGGTGTCGCCGCGTTGGTGACGGCGGCGGGCGGCGATGTTGTGTTGGGCGGACGCACCGCCGCGACGCTCGCCTCGGCTGCGGATGAGCTCGGGCCGAGAGCGCGTTGGCATCTGGTCGATACCTCAGATCAGACGAGCATCCACGAGTTCTTCGCCAAAATCGATGTGGTGCACGGACTCTTCACTACCGCCGCGACCTATGTGACCGGGTCGATCGCCGAGCTGTCCGTCGAGGAGGCCGCGACGCCGTTCGAGTCGAAGTTCTGGGGTCAGTACAGGGTGGTGAAGACGGCTCTGCCGAAACTCGCTGATGATGCCTCGGTGGTGTTGACGTCGGGGGCCGCCAGTGTTCGGCCCGCTGGAAACGCACCGGCATACGTCGCGGCCAACGCGGCCATCGAAGGCCTGGCGCGAGGGCTGGCCCACGAGCTCGCACCTATTCGGGTCAATGCGCTCTCGCCCGGCACGGTGGACGGACATCTATGGGACCAGCGAGCGCCCGAGGTACGGCGGCAGGCCTTCGAGCATATTGCCGCAGCATCCACCCTCGGCCGACCTGTTACGGAAGACGAAGTGGCCCAGGCCGCCGTCTACCTACTGCTGAACACCGGCACGACCGGCTCCACGCTGTACACCGACGGCGGGTATTCGCTGCGCTAGACGCTCCAGGCGCTGGCCAGACCGGCCGAGACAGACGCCGCCGCCGTCAACAACCCGTGCCAGGTCTCCGGCTGCAGCTGCTGAATGTCCAGCGGGCCCGCGGTCGCGATGTGCGGGTCGTACGGCACGGCCACGATGTGGTTCGGCGAGATCCACCGGTGGAACCGGGCGACCATCGCCGCGACCAGACGTTCGGAGTTGCGACGATCTTCGCGGCTGTCATAGCCACGAACGTGGTTGATCACCACGACCATTCGGGGGATCAGGTATTCGTAGCCCTCGGAGATGAGCCATTCGATGGCCCGGACCGCACCCTCGGCGCCGACCGGGGTGGCCGCCGCCACCAGCACCACGCCGTTGGAGCACCGCAGCACGCCGGGCATTACCGGATGCCAGAAGTCCACCCCGGTATCGGTGATGAGCAGGCTGTAGAGCCGCTGCAGCCGATGGTGGGCCTGGGTGTAGATCTCGGAGTTGAGCTCGCCGCGAGGCCGCACCGAATGCGAGTTGGCGGCAAGGACATCCAGACCGGTATCGGAGTTCTGGCCGACGAAGAAGCGTAGATCGAAGTTGCGTTCCGGCTCGTTCTGAGCCAGGACGTCGGCGAACGTGGACGTCGCCGACGGGTCGATCCACGAGGCCAGGTTGGCCGACTGGCCCGGGTCGGCGTCGGTGGCCAGCACCATGTCCTTGCGCCGCAGTTCGGAGAGCATGGACCCGAGAGCCGCCGTGATCATCGTCTTGCCGACGCCGCCGTTCCCGCCCAGCACCGCCAGTGAGTGGATGCCCCGCCACGGGCTGCGCACCACGGCGGTGAGCTCGCGAAGCTCGGCCTCCTCCCGGGACTCGCCGGGGTTGATCGCGCCAAAACTTCCTTGGTACAACCACTTACGCCAACCAACGGACGAGGGTCGACGCGGCGTCGGCAGGATCTCCGAGCGAAGCTGGGCCCCGAGCGCATCGCCGATGGCGGGCGGCGGATCGACCAGCGGATCGTGCGGCGGCACGGCATCGACGATGGACAACGGCCCGCGGGGCGGCAGCGGAAGGGGTGGCAGCTCAGCGAGCTGTGCCGCGGCTTCGGCGCGCTGTCGTTTGGCGTGCGCACCGAGTTTGATGGGGATGATGGGTCCGGTCCGGTCGAGGATCTCGTCCTCGGAGCCGTCCGCCGATGAATCGTTGGGCGCACTCACGGAATCTCCTCCTCCACCAGAGGCCGTTTGGCCTAGGCGCTCCGGCTGTTTCCTTCTGAGACAGTCTCTTTTGCATCACGGGCAGCGTGAATCCCATCGATGGCATACGAAGTCTCTTATGTCCGTTGGGCGGAAGGCGAGGGTCGTTATTCACCCGTGTCTGAATCGGCATCAAACGGGGTGAGGTTGGTGCGTACTTGGTATCGGCCGGTACGTGCGCCGTGTCAGCAGGTCACGTCCACGTAGACGGTCTTGGTGGTGGTGGTGTTGGTGAAGACGCCGGGACGCTTGTTGCTCGGCAGGCCGTAGTCGGAGCGCACGGTGGTCTGTCCGGGGCGCACGCTGCTGGCGGTGCACTGGCTGAGGGACTTGGCTCCGGACTTGCTGACGATCACGCTGTAACCCTGCGACTGCAGACCGCTGATGGTCTGCTGAGCGTTTGAGCCGTCGGTCTGCGCCGAGGCGGTGCCGAGGGCGAACCCGAGGGGCGCAAGCGCGAGAGCGGCGGCGGCGGTTCCAGTGATGATGTACTTCTTCATGATTTCTCCTGTGCCAGTTGAACTTTGAGTTGGATCACCGGGCTTCTTGGTGATACTTCAACGATGCGGCGTGGAGGAGGGAAAGTATGTCGGGCGACCGGCCGACGGAGGGAATGATCTTGATGTCCACCAATTGGGGGACACGCGCCGATTTGACGTGCCAAGCTTGCGTTTGTGCAGGTGAGCGGTGATCTTGTGCGGGTGGTGGTCGGGGACGACCACCCCCTCTTTCGCGAGGGTGTGGTGCGGGCGTTGTCCGGTAGCGGGCAGATCACGGTGGTGGCGGAGGCGGAGAACGGCGCCGGTGCGCTCGCGCTGATCAGAGAGCATCTGCCGGACGTCGCGTTGATCGACTATCGAATGCCCGAGCTGGACGGAACTCAGGTGGCGGCCGCCGTTCGGCGCGATGAGCTGCGCACCCGGGTGCTGCTGCTTTCGGCGCACGATGACGCGGCGATCGTCTATCACGCCCTGGCGGAGGGCGCCGCGGGCTTTCTGTCGAAGGAATCCACGCGTGCGGAGCTGGTCAGCGCGGTACTCGACTGTGCGCGGGGCCGCGATGTGGTGACGGCGAGCCTGACGGCGGGTCTGGCCGGCGAGATCCGCAAGCGCGCACAGCCCGCGGGCCCGTCACTGAGCACCCGCGAACGCGAGGTGCTCCGGATGATCGCCGACGGGCTCACCGTGCCGACGATCGCCAAGCAGCTGTTCCTGGCCCCCTCCACGGTGAAGACCCATGTGCAGCGGCTCTACGAGAAGCTCGGTGTCGGCGACCGCGCCGCCGCGGTGGCCGAGGCCATGCGGCGCGGACTGCTCGAGTGACCGCGACGGGCCGGCTGGACCGGGTGGCCGACTACTTCACCGCAGAACCCATGCGCGTGTCGGCGTGGTTGCGGCTGCCGCTGATCGTGTTGATCTTGCTGCTGGGGTCGAACCCGAATATCCAGATGTGGCATGACGGCGTGTATTACGCGGTGCTCGCCGTATATACGGTGTCGGCGATCGTATGGGTGGCGATCGCGGTGCGTGGACACGTCCCGCTCTGGGTGGCCCCCTCCGCCACCGCGGTCGATATCGCCGCCGTGGTGGCGTTGTGCGTCGCCTCCGGGTACGGCACCTCGGAGTTGCTTCCGGTGTTCTTCCTGCTGCCGGTTTCGGTGGCCTTTCAAGAGCGACCCGCCGTGACGGCCGTCCTCGGAACAGTCACCGCTGCAGGATATTTGGGTGTTCTGGTGTTCTACACCAGGAACGGCAACCTCGAGAGCATCCCCGGCGACGAGTACGTCACGGTCGCGACATTGTTGTGGTTGGCTGCCGCCACGGCTGGAATGTGTTTTGTCCTGAAGCGCCGCTCCGAACACGTGGGCCGGCTGCTGCACACCCGCGAACAGCTGGTTCTGGAGGCGATGCGCGCCGACGAGCGTCATAGCCGTGAAGTCGCCGAGCAGTTGCACGACGGTCCGCTGCAGAACCTGCTGGCGGCTCGGCTGGAGATCGAGGAAGTGCTTGAACGCCACCCCGATCCGGTGCTGCGGGCGGTGCATTCGTCGTTGCGGGACACCGCGACCGAGCTACGCGGCGCGGTGTCTTCCCTGCATCCGCAGGTGCTCGCCGAGCTGGGGCTGACGGCGGCGATTCGCGAGCTCGCGCGGCAGTACACGGCGCGGGGCTCCGTCGTCGTCGCCGAATTGCAGGATGTGGGCAGCCCACCGGCTCAACCGCTGGTCTACCGCGCGGCCAAGGAGCTACTGACCAACGCCGTGAAACATGGACGCGCCAAGAACATTCACGTGGAACTCACGAGGGACGGGCAGCTGCTGTCGCTCGTCGTCGCGGACGACGGCAACGGCTTTGATCCGCGGGGCCTCACCGCGTCGGTCGCCGACGGGCACATCGGGTTGGCCTCCCTCACCGTCCCCATCGAGGCCGCGGGCGGCAGCGTTGCCATCGCCTCGGCACCCGGCTCCGGGACCAGGGTGTCCGTCACGGTGCCCGCCGATATGGCAGCGTGAGGGAGGCACGCGGCCCTCAAAGGATGGAGTACAGGTGTACGACCTCGTCATCATTGGTTCCGGCAGCGGAAACTCCTTGCCCGACGACCGTTTCGCAGACCAGAAGATCGCGATCATCGATCGCGGGGTGTACGGCGGCGCCTACGGCGGAACCTGTCTGAACGTCGGATGCATCCCCACCAAGATGTTCGTCTACCCGGCCGACCTGGCGGACGAGGCCCGTGACGGCTCCCGGCTAGGTGTCGACAGCGCGGTGCGGGGCACCCGCTGGGCGGACATCCGCGAGCGTGTCTTCGGCCGGATCGACCCGCTCGCGGCGGGCGGACTGCGCTACCGCGTCGAGGACTGCTCGAATATCACCGTCTTTCAGCAGGAGGCGCGGTTCCTCACGCCGGGGGTCGACGTAGAGGGTGAGTCGGTGCATCGGCTCCAGTTGGCGGACGGGACGGTCCTGGAGGCAGGGCAGGTGGTGATCGCCGCGGGTTCGCGTCCGGTCATTCCGCCGGTGATCGCCGGCAGCGGCGTGCCCTTCCGCACCAACGACGACATCATGCGTCTGCCGAAGCTGCCCGGTCGTGTGGTGATCGTGGGCAGCGGCTTCATTGCCGCCGAATTCGCGCATGTGTTCAGCGGTTTGGGATCGGCGGTAACCGTGATCGCGCGCGGTCCACGGTTGTTGCGGGCCCAGGATGAGACGATCTCGCAGCGTTTCACCGACGTGGTCTCGGCGCGCTGGGATGTGCGGCTGAACATGGAAGTCACGGCGGCTCGCGAAACAGCAAGCGGCGGTATCGAAGTGGATCTTACCGACGGGTCGACCGTGGCCGGCGATGTGCTGCTGGTGGCCACCGGGCGCACCCCCAACGGAGACCAGCTGGACGCGGCGGCAGCGGGGTTGGCGCTGGACGAGCAGGGCCGGGTTCCCGTCGACCAGTACCAGCGCACCCCGGTACGCGGCATCTATGCCCTGGGCGACGTGAGCTCGCACTACCTGCTCAAGCACGTCGCCAACCACGAAGCCCGGGTGGTGCAGGCCAATCTGCTCTCCGGGTGGGATTCGCCGACCACCGCGAGCGATCACCGGTTTGTGCCGGGTGCGGTGTTCAGCCGGCCGCAGGTGGCGTCGGTGGGGTTGTCGGAGGAGCAGGCGCGTCAGAGCGGGATCGATGTAGCGGTCAAGGTTCAGGCGTACGGGGACATCGCCTACGGGTGGGCGATGGAGGACACCGAGGGACTGTGCAAGCTGGTCGCCGATCGCGCGACGGGCCTGCTGGTGGGTGCGCACATCGTCGGGTACCAGGCGTCAGCGTTGATCCAGTCGCTGATTACCGCGATGAGCTTCTCAATCCCGGTGCGCGACATGGCCCGTGGGCAATACTGGATACACCCCGCGCTACCGGAGCTCATCGAGAACGCATTGCTTGGATTGGACCTCAATTAGATGGGGACGGCACCACTGGGATTTCCCGGGCGATGAGGTCCAGGAGTGCCGGATACCGCTTGGCCTCCTTGTGGTTACCCGGCTTACCGCTGCTGACCACGCCGACCGACAGGGCGCGCGCCGGGTCGGCCCACACGGCGATGTCCACCAAACCGGTGTGGCCGAAAGCGGCCGGCGAATTTCGGCCGAATGGCCCGAATCGTTTGGAGCCCAGCATATATCCGGTCCCCCAGCGCATCGGCATGCCGCCGGTCGCCATATCGGGACGCAGCCGCCGGGCTGGGGCCGCCGCGGCCCTGATCGTCTCGGCCGACATGACCCGGATCCCGTCGAGTTCCCCACCGCGGCGCAGCATTTCGGCGAATCGGGAGAGTTCGTTCGCGGTGGAGACGGTGTTGGACGACGGCAGTACGCCGGTGAGGAAGAACGGCTGGTTCGACATCGGGATGATCTCGTGCATCGTCCCGCCCACCACGGCACGGAAGGCCGCCCGCATCGGTGCGGGCAGCGGCTTGCCGGTGGGATGGCTGTGCGCCACCAGCGGCACGTCTTCGGGTGCCACACCGTAATTGGTCCACCGGAAGCCAAGGGGGTCAAGGATTTCCGTGGCGAGGATGTCGCGGATGCTCTTGCCGGTGGCGCCGAGCACGATCTCGCGCACCAGCGGACCCCAGGTCAGCGCGTGATACATGTGCAGCAGGCCGGGTCGGTACAGCGGGCGCAGCTGTCCAAGTTGTTCGCGGGTGTACTCGCTGTCATCCATCCGGGTGACGTCCGGCCGGGGGCCGGTGGGCACCGGGATGCCGGCGCTGTGGGTCATCACGTGCCGGATGGTGATGCGATCCTTGCCGCGGCTGGTGAAGGTGGGCAGGTACTCGCAGACCCGGTCATCCAGGGACAGCGCGCCGCGCTCGACCAGCAGATGCATCACCGTCGTCGACATGGCCTTGGCGGCCGAGTACACGCAGAACGGTGTGTCCGTGGTGACCGGGATCTTCTCGGCGTCGACCGGATCGGTGGGTGCGTTGCCCCAGCCGTGGCCGATGGCGCGGTTGAGGATCACCTTGCCCTTGTGTCGCAGGCTCACCTGGATGGCCGGGTGCATGCCGGCTTGGTACCAGTAGCGGGCCGCTTGCCAGATCCGTTCGACGGCCGCCGGGTCGATGTCCGAGTGATCTTCATCGGCGACGTGCGTCACCGCGTCCAGGTCGGCGGGAACTCGAATGCGTCCGATTTCGGCGCTGACGGTCATGGCTTCCTTCCTACCGGACCCAGATGAGAGCGGGCTCAGAAGCCGAGGTCGCGGCCGATGAGTTCCTTCATGATTTCGTTGGACCCGGCCCAGATCTTGGTGACGCGGGCGTCCATCCAGGCCCGCGCGACGCGGTATTCCTTCATGTAGCCGTAGCCGCCGTGCAGCTGCACACACGCGTCGATGACGTCGTTCTGCACCTGGGAGGACCACCACTTGGCCTTCGCGGCGTCGATCGCGGAGAGCTCGCCCTTGCTGTGCGCGAGCACACCCTGATCGACGTACACCTGTGCCGCCTCAAGCTTGGTGACGAGCTCGGCGATGAGGAACTTGTTGTACTGCAGGCTGCCGATCTGTTGGCCGAAGGCTTTGCGTTCCTTGGCGTATTCGATGGTCTCTTCGAGGACCCCGGCTGCGTGCGCAATGTTGGCCACGGCACAGCCCATCCGTTCCTGGGGCAGTCGCTGCATCATGGAGATGAACCCCTGGTTGACCTCGCCGATGACGTTCTCGGCGGGCACCCGCACATCGGTGAAGAACAGCTCGGCGGTGTCGGCCTCGGGCTGGCCGACCTTGTCGAGCTTGCGGCCCCGTTCGAATCCGGGCATGCCCTCCTCGACCGCGAACAGCGTGATGCCCTTGGCCTTGAGTTCAGGGGCGGTGCGCGCCGCGACGATGACAAGATCGGCGCGCGCACCGTTGGTGATGAAGGTCTTGGAGCCGTTGATGACCCAGTCGTCGCCGTCCTTGACCGCGGTCGTCTTGAGTGCGGCCAGGTCGGAGCCCCCGGACGGTTCGGTCATCCCGATTGCGGTGATCAGCTCGCCGGTGCAGAACTTGGGCAGCCAGCGCTGCTTCTGTTCCTCGGTGGTCAGCTCGACGAGATACGGCGCGACGATGTCGAAGTGGATCGACATTGACGAGGCCAGGGCGGCACTGGAACGGGCCAGCTCTTCCTGTAGGACCGCGTTGTAGCGGTAGTCTCCCGCGCTGCTGCCGCCGTACGCCTCGGGCACGTCGAGCCCCAGGTAGCCCTGCTTGCCCGCCTCTTCCCACAGTTCGCGGTCGATGTAGCGCTGCTCGATGAACTTCTCGGAGCGCGGCTCGACGTGACGTTGCACGAATGCCTTGACGGACTCGCGGAACGCCTCGTGGTCCTCGGTGTAGATGGTGCGTTGCATGGTGTTATCGAATCACGCGTCTAGATCTGTGTGCGCGGGTGATGGGCCACGAGGAGAAACTGCGCCCGCTCATCGTCTGCGCGTAGCGGCGCAGATCCGTCGGCGTGACGCAGGACACCCCGTGAAGTGCGCTTTTCCGTTTGCGGAATCGGACGCGCATCATCTTAGATACATGTTGTGTCTATGCGAGGAACGGTCCCCATCTCCGCAAGCGAGGAGACGTTTCGCCGGGTGAAGGAGAGCATCCTCAGCGGTGACATACCCGGCGGGGAATTGTTGAGCGAGGGGGAAGTCTCGGCCCAGATGGGCTGTAGCCGTACGCCGGTGCGCGAGGCGTTCCTGCGGCTCGAGACCGAGGGCTGGCTGCGGCTGTATCCCAAACGCGGCGCCTTGGTGGTTCCCATCACCCCCGAGGAGCGCAGGCACGTCGTGGATGCGCGCCGTGTGGTGGAGGGCGCCGCAGCCGCGCGGATCGCAGAGCACGGGGCGCCGCAGACACTCCTCGACGAACTGTCCGGCCTCATCGAACGGCAGTTGGAGCATGCCGCGCAGGGGGATGCTGCGGGTTTCGCTGCCGCCGACGTGGATTTCCACCGCGCGATCGTGGCCAGGCTGGGCAATCCGCTGCTGGAGAACTTCTACGACAGCCTTCGGGAACGTCAGCGCCGCATGGCAGCCACCGCGATCGGCGTGGACCCGGTGCGCGTCGCGCGGTCGGTCGCCGGGCACCGCGAGCTGGTCGACGCCCTTGCGGCGGGCGACGCGGCCCGCTTCAGCACCGAACTCATCGAACACATGAAAGTGGTGACGGAAATTGACTAGCCGCCTGTGGCCGCGCCTGGCGCCCTGGCAGCGCGTGGCTCTCGCGATGTTCGGAATCGCCTGGGGCGGTAACGAATTCACCCCGCTGCTGGTGATGTACCGGCAGGCCGGGCAGTCAGCGGCCGCCGTCGACACGCTGCTGTTTGCTTATGTGCTCGGCATCGTTCCCGCACTGTTCCTGGGCGGGCCGCTGTCCGATCGCTACGGCCGTCGCGCTGTCATGCTGCCCGCACCGTTCATCTCGATGGCGGGCTCCTTGGTGCTTGCGCTCGGCGCCCAGCACTTCGCGTTGCTCTTCACTGGGCGTGTGTTGTCCGGTATTGCACTCGGCCTGGCAATGGCGGCGGGCAGCTCCTGGGTCAAAGAACTCTCGGCCCCGCCCTTCGGCCGTCCAGGCGCCGGAGCTCGTCGCGGTGCGATGAGTCTGACGGCGGGATTCGCGCTCGGCGCGGCCGTGGCCGGGGGGCTCGCTCAGTGGGGACCCTGGCCGCAGCACCTGGCGTTCCTCATCAATATCGTGATCACGATTCCGGGTGCGGTACTACAGCTCTCTGTCCCTGAATCGGCCGCCGAGCGTGCACCCGGGCGGTTGGTGGACGACCTCAAGATCCCTGCCGCACGCCGCCGCCGTTTCCTGTTCGTGGTTATGCCGTTGGCGCCGTGGGTGTTCGGATCGGCGGCGGTGGCGTACGCGGTGCTGCCGACTCTCATCGCGCCGAAGCTGTTGGGCGACCGGATCGCGTTCTCCGCGTTGTGCTGCCTGGTCTGCCTGGGCTGTGGTTTCGGCGCACAGCTGATCGCGCCCAGGATCGACCGGCCGGGAACTGCCCGGCTCGGGATTATCGGGCTGGCGCTGATCGCCTCGGGTATGGGCCTGGCCGCCGTCGCCGCGGACCGCCTGACCATCCCACTGGTCCTGTTGGCCGCGCTGGTACTGGGGGCGGGGTATGGAACAGCACTGGTGAGCGGGCTGCAGGAAGTGAACCGGATTGCTGGACCCACGGACCTAGCCGGTCTCACCGCGGTCTTCTACGGGCTGACATACCTGGGGTTCGGGGTGCCGATGATGCTGACGATGCTTAGCGATGCATTGCCCGCGTTGACTCATCCGGTATTGCTCACCGGCGGAGCCGTACTGGCGAGCGGTTGTTTGGTGACGTTGGTGATGAACTCGCGTACCGATATCCGCGTGATACCGCCCGCAGAGGCAGTGGAAACGGCCGGAGTGCCTCAACCCGTGTTGCGTTAGCGGCGGGACGGATAGGCTTCCGCAGCATGATCATCGCAGGGCTGGTGTTGACGGGAATCGCCGCGCTTATCCACGTGTACATCTTCTATCTGGAATCGATCGTCTGGACCAATGAGAAGACCCGGAAGATCTTCGGGGTCGAGTCCGTCGAGGAAGCCGAGATCACCAAACCACTTGCCTTCAACCAGGGCTTCTACAACCTGTTTCTGGCGATCGCCATTGCGGTCGGGACGGTTTTCTGGACACGGGGCTGCACCTCGGTCGGCGCCACGCTGGTGTTCACGGGGGCCGGGTCGATGGTCGCCGCGGGATTGGTGTTGTTGATTTCGTCACCGGACAAGGCATCGGCCGCGTTGAAGCAACTGGCGCCACCGCTGCTTGGAATCATCTGCCTAGCAGTGGGATTGGCTGTCGCTTAGGACGGGTCCGGCCCGGTCGTGACCGGGCGCTGCGGGTCGCTCGACCATTCCGACCACGACCCGGGATAGAGGACGCCTTCGTACCCGGCGATGGCAAGCGCCGCGATTTGATGTGTGGCGGTGACCCCGGAACCGCAGTACACCGTGACGGGAGCCTGTTCAACGCCAAGCTGCTGGAACCGTTCACGAAGTTCAGCCGGCGGGCGGAAGGTGCCGTCCGCGTTGAGGTTCTCGGCTGTCGGTGCGGAGATGGCACCGGGGATATGCCCGGCGCGCGGATCCAGGGGCTCCTCGTCGCCGCGATAGCGAGCGGAAGCGCGAGCATCTAGTACCAACTGCGAACGAGCCTGGGTGGCAACCGCGTTGATATCGACAGAATCGAGCCCATCCAGAGAGGTGACGGTGATGTCGCCGGGCCCGGAGGAAGCCTCGCCTGCCTCAGTGGCGCCGCCGAAGCGCTGCCAGGCCGCCCAACCGCCATCGAGAATGCGGACATCGGACACGCCGGCGGCGCGCAGCAGCCACCAGGCGCGCGAGGCCGCTTGGGAGTTCCAGTCGTCGTAGACGACCACCGCGTCGCCGTCGTTGAGACCCCAGCCGCGGGCACTGGCCTGGAACGCCTCCGGCGACGGCAGCGGATGGCGACCGCGACCGGTCGCCGCGTGGTCGGCGAGGTCGGTGTCGAGATTCACGAACACCGCACCGGGAAGGTGGCCTTGCAGATATGCCGGGTGCCCGTCGGGTTGCATGACGGTCCAGCGCACGTCGAGTGCTCGCACATCGGCGAGGCGTTCGGAAAGCTCGGCGGCAGAGATGAGCACGTCCATCTCTTCACTCTAGGTTCGCCGACTCGTGGTGCGGGTCAGCCCCTGTCGGCTTCCACGTGTTGCTTGCGTAGGGAATCGGGTGGGCCCGCTGGGACGTGTAGTTTGTCGAACATGTGGGGGGCCCGATTCGGCTCGGTCGCACTCGCGGCGGCGGTGATGCTGACCTGTGGCTGTGATGTGCGCGTCGAGGGCGAGGCCACGCTGCCTGCCCCCGATCTATGCGCGGCACTACCGGCAGAAGTTGTTCAGACGATTTACGGGCAGACGAACTCGCCATTGTTCGTCAGCAAACGAGTTGATGACGATCCATTTCACGCCGGGGGTATGGCTTCTTGCCATTACGGGGGACCGTCGGCCCTCGGTGGAATAAGCCTTGGCATTCCGCTGGGTAAGCCTGTCAAGGACATCGCCGAGCTCGTCGGAGGCACTTACGACGCAACTGGTGCCGATATCAGGATCGATACCGACAAGGCGTACGTCCTCCTCAACGGTCCGACCAAGGCGATAGCGGTACAGCACGGTGAGACGCAGTTTGTCATCAGCTGGGATTCGCTGATGTGGGCGGAGAAGAAGACCATCACCAAGGAACAGCTGATAGCCCTGGCCACGGAAGTGGTGAAGAACTTGCCACGCAACTACGTCACGCCGCCGCGCGAGATCCCGGCAGAATGCCCCGATGCAGCCACCATGGCCGTGGTGGGTCCCGTCACAAACGCGCGGGGCACCGCCGCCAAGGAAGCCCTCTACTGCGACTACGCGGGGCGAGATGGAATCATCCAAATGTCTGCTGTGCGTGAGGATTCGGATTTGATCGAGAGACGAATCGAGCATCTTCGAGGGCCAAGCGAATCTGATGTCGTCGCGCCGCCCATCGCGCCGGATGCCGCGCTAACAGCCTTCGGCACAACGCAGTTGAGGTCCGAAGGTTTCCTCAGCAAGTGTTGCAGCATCCGGATCACCTCTCACGTGCCGGGTACGACAAAGCGCACAGGCGGGTTGAGCCCCCTCGAACGCGCTGCCACAACAAATTTCATCGACGCGGCACGACGATGGGCGGGTTCGAAATGAAGCGGTGGGGTGTGGTTGCGCTGGCGACCATGGCGTTCATGGTGACGGCGTGCGTTAGCGAAGTGTCCGGTGTGGCCGTGAAACCCGACAATGCGGGGGCGTTCCAATCCCCGCCGACCTATCTTTCACTGCTCAATCCCCGAGATCAGGAAAAGGTTCAGTACAAGGCAGGGATACGCGCAATCGATCCCTGCGGCTATGTCGATGAGGCGGCGTTGGGGAAAGTGGGTGTCGTCAAGACTTTTAGCGCCAGCGGCTCGCAACAGGATTGCCAGGCAGAGATCGTGGTGGATCGTGACGCTCAGCGGTCGCTCGAACTCCGGGTGGCGGTAATCCCGTTCGGCAGTATCTACGAGCAGGAAGCACGCACTGTGACCGTAGGCGGCGTTGACATTCTGGAGAATATTGACAGGACTCCGGGGAAGCCAGCAGATGCTGGGGTGAATATGTGTTATCACCTGCTGCCATTCGACCAGCAGAGCAAGCTATTGATCGATGTGCTGCGCCGGACCAACGAAGCGCCCTGTGCGGAAACCCGCATCATCACTGAAAGTGTTGTGCCACTCCTTAAGAACCGCCCGCAACGCGCGGGCTCACCGTGGGGGGCGTTCCATGCTGTCTCGGTGAAGGATCCGTGTGCGGGACTATCGGCCATCGCAAACAACCAGAAAGTGACGTTGTCCGGGTTCAGCAGATCCCCTTGGCGATGCGAGTTCGTCATTGCCGACCAGCAGAAGGACGATGATCGGGTGATCGAACTGAACGCGCACCCCTCGGCATCGTTCGATAAGCCCTACTCGGGTAGTAAGACGACTGTCGACGGACACGCCGCCATCCAGTCGGCCTTCGGATCGCGTTGCAATATTCAAGTGGCGGTGGGCGATCCAGCCGATGGGTACACCTATGAGCCCATCGGAGATCCCAAATTGTGGACCAACGCCATCGACGTGACCGCGGCATCGTGTGAGACCGCGACGAGCACCGCGCGTGAAGCCGCGCGAGCGTTTCTCGGATAGCGGCGCTACCTCTGTGTGCTGCCCGCATCGACCGGCAGCGCCACCGACGTGATGTACCGGGCCTCGTCCGAAGCCAGGAACAGCGACGCATTCGCGATGTCCACGGGTTCCACCCAAGGCACGTCGAGCATGTTCATGGTCTTGGCCGCCACCGCGAACTCGTCTCGAGTGGGTTCTTCGAGGTCGGGTCGAAACATCCGTCGCACATGATTGTTCTGGATCATCGGGGTGTCGACGTTGGTGGGGTGCACGGTGTTGACGCGGATCTTGTGCGTCGCCAGCTCGGTGGCAAGTGAGCGCATGAGGCCGACTACTCCGTGTTTGGCGGCGACGTAGTGGGAGACCCCGACCAGTCCGCGCAGCCCGGCAATGGAACTCACCAGCACCATCGAGCCGCCTCCGCGGGCAATCAGGTGCGGAGTGGCGGCGCGGGTGGTGTGCCACACCCCGGTCAGGTTGACGTCAAGCATTGCCTGCCAGGCATTTTCGGGCATATCTATCAGCAGGCTGCTGGAGGTGATACCGGCGGTGGCGCACACGATGTCGAGCCCACCGAATTCGGCGACCGCATCGGTGGTGAAGGTTTCGACGGCGCGCAGATTGCGTACGTCGACAACCCCCGGGATGACCCGACGTCCATGGGATTCCACCAGATCGGCAGTCCTATCGAGGTCCTCGCGGGTGGCCGGCGGCGTGAGAGTGGTGTGCACCGGGGCGCAGATGTCGAGCGCGATGATGTCTGCACCCTCCTGCGCGAAACGCACCGCCTGGGCGCGTCCGATACCTCGTGCGGCCCCGGTCACCAGGGCCACCTTGCCTGCCAATCGTCCTGTCACGTCACGCCTTCTGGGTCAAGCCGGCGTCGACCACCAGCTGGGTGCCGGTGATGTACCGCGCCTCGTCTGAGGCCAGGAAGACCACTGCATTGCTGATGTCCACCGCCTCCACCCACGGCACAGGCAACAAGGTGCGGGCGGCGAGCGCCTCGGCCGCGTCGGATTCGGTGGGATTCTCCAGGTCCGGCCGCAACCGCGCGATGACCTCGGGATTGAGAATCATCCCGGTGTTGACCGCACCGGGATGCACGGTGTTTACCCGGATACCCAGCGGTCCAAGCTCATTGGCGGCAGTTCGGGCCAGACCGACGACGGCATGCTTGCTGGCGGTGTAATGGGTCGTGTTGGCTGTGCCCTTGAGGCCATTGGTGGAACTGATGATGACTACGGAACCGCCGTTGGTCAGATGGGGCAGCCCGGCCTTGACGGTGTGTAGAACGCCGGTCAGGTTCACGTCCAGTGCGCGACGCCAAGCATCCTCGGTGAGCTCCCACGACGGGGCGAGCCCCTCGTAGATCCCGGCGTTGGCGACCACTACGTCCAGCCGCCCCAGCACCTGGACACCGACGTCCACGGCTTGCGTGAGCGCCTCGGGATCGCGCACATCGGCGAAACCCGGAACGCAGCGCCGGCCACGGTATTCGACCTCTTTGACGGTGTCAGCCAGCTCGGAGGTGCCGGGCAGGTCGATGGCGACGATGTCGGCGCCCTCGTCGGCCAGGCGTTCGCAATGGGTGCGGCCCATGCCCTTACCGGCGCCGGTGACCACGGCGACCCGCCCATGCAGTCGCGTCATGCGTTGCTCCCGGTGAGAGTGAACCCCTTGTATCCGCTGGCGGCCACCTCGGAGCAGATGGCCCCGTACACGCCGAAGCCGCCGATGAATGGCATGAAAACCCTTGGCTTGCCGGGGATGTTCGCGCCGAGATACCAGGAGTTAGCCTGCGGAAACATGGTGGACGCCGCGCGCTGATTGCACTCACTCACCCAATCGGTGACGGCCTGCGGTTCGGCCTCGACGGTCGAGAAGCCGTGCTCGGTCATGTGGTTCAGCAGATCACCGATCCAGTCGACGTGTTGTTCGGCGCCCAGCACCATGTTGGCGAGCACCGACGGGCTGCCCGGGCCAGTGACGATGAACAAGTTGGGGAACCCGTCGACGCCTAGGCCCAGATAGGTGCGCGGTCCCGCGTGCCACGCATCCTTGAGTGGCTGGCCGGCACGGCCCTGGATGTCGATGCGGTTCAGCGAGCCGGTCATGGCGTCGAAACCGGTCGCGAAGATGAGCATGTCGAGGCCGTAGTGATGCTCGGTGGTGGTGATGCCGTGGCTGTCGATCGATTCGATCGGCGCGGCACGCAGGTCCACCACGTGCACGTTGTCACGGTTGTACGTTTGAAAGTAGTTGGTGTCGGTGCAGATTCGCTTGGTGCCGATGGGATGGTCCTGCGGGATGAGAACGTCGGCGACGGCGGGGTCGTCGATGACGGTGCGCACCTTCTCCTCGAAGAACAGCCGGGCCTCGTCGTTGGCCCTCATGTCGGTCGTCTGGTCCGGGAAGGTCTTTCCGAACAGCACTCCGCCTAGATTCCAACGGTTCTCGAACGCGGCCCGGCGTTCTTCGGCGGAGATGTCCAGGGTCTTTTGGGGATAGACCTGGTGTGGGGAGCCGCCACCGCTCTCCCGGGACTGCCGTCTGCGCTCGTCGTAGTTGGCCTTTGCCTCGGCGCGGCGCTCGGGTGTGATATCGGTATTGCCGGCGGGCACACTGTAATTCGCGGTGCGCTGGAAAACGTAAAGCTCCTTGGCCGTCTGCGCAGCGATCGGCACCAACTGGATGCCCGAGGACCCGGTTCCGATGACACCGACCCGCTTGCCGGTGAAATCGACGCCGGTGGAGGGCCAGTGTCCGGTGTGGTACAGCTCGCCGGCAAACGCATCAAGCCCCGGGATGTTGGGCATGTTCGCGGTCGATAGCGCGCCGGTGGCCATCACGCAGAACCGTGCGGTGACCTCGTCGCCCTGTTCCGTGCGTACCGTCCAGAGCGCGCTGTCCTCGTCGAGGACCGCCGAGGCGACCCGGGTATTGCAGTGGATGTCGCGGCGCAGATCGAATCGGTCGGCGACGTGGTTGATGTAGCGCAGGATCTCCTCTTGGGTGGCGTACTTCTCCGTCCAATCCCAATCCTGTTGCAGTTCATCGGAGAACGAGTAGGAGTAGTCGATGCTCTCGACATCGCAGCGCGCGCCCGGGTAGCGGTTGAAGAACCAGGTGCCGCCCACATCCGAGCCCGCCTCGAACACGATCGCCGAGAGCCCTTGCGACCGCAGCCGGTACAGGGCGTACAGCCCGGCGAAGCCGGCGCCGACCACCACCACATCGAAGTTCTTCACGAGGGCTTTCACGATTGGCCACGCTAGGGCGGCATTGCTTCCTGCCGGTGGCCCGTTCCCGGTGAACGGTCAATCGGATTCAACGGACCGCTGATCGGGAAAACGCCCTAGGAGAGGGTGTTGGCGGGTCCAATATCGACCGCATGACCGAACGCGTAATCGATCGCATCAACGATCTCGCTGACCAACTACGTGAGCAGGCGTGGGAGGCGGAGAAGCTGGGGCAGCTCCCCGACGAGTCCGCCAAGATGCTCAGGGCCGCCGGACCCATCCGGCTGCTTCAGCCGAAGAAGCACGGTGGCTATGAGGTTCATCCTCGCGAGTTCGCCGAAACCGTGATGGCCACGGCGGCACTGGATCCGGCCTCGGGATGGATCTGTGGTGTCGTCGGCGTGCACCCATGGCAGGTTGCCTTCGCCGATCCGAAGGTCGCCGAGGAAATGTGGAGCGAGGACCAGGACATCTGGATGGCCTCCCCGTATGCGCCGACGGGTGTGGCCAAGCCCGTCGACGGCGGCTACCTCTTCAACGGACGCTGGCAGTTCAGCTCCGGCACCGATCACTGCGACTGGATCATCCTGGGCGCCATGCTCGGTGACGCCGACGGTAAGCCCATCATGCCGCCGAAGATGCTGCACATGATCCTGCCGCGCAAGGACTATCAGATTGTCGAGGACTCCTGGAACGTGGTGGGTCTGCGGGGCACAGGTTCCAAGGACATCATCGTCAAGGACGCATTCGTCCCGTCGTACCGAGTGATGGACGGTGACGAGGTGATTGACGGCACCGCGCAGCGCAAGGCCGGGATGGCCGAAACCCTCTACCGGATGCCGTGGTCGACGATGTTCCCGCTGGGTATCAGCTCGGCGGTGATCGGTATTGCCGAGGGTGCGCTGGCCGCGCACTTGGACTATCAGCGCGAGCGGGTTGGGGCTCAGGGCACCGCGGTCAAGGACGATCCGTATGTGCTCTTCGCGATCGGCGAGGCCGCCGCTGATATCAACGCCGCCCGCCAGGAGATCCTCGCGAACGTCGACAAGATCTGGGATTTGGTCGATTCCGGCAGGGACGTGTCGTTCGCGGACCGTGCCGCCGGCCGTCGTACCCAGGTGCGTGCCGCGTGGCGTGCCGTGATGGCCGTCGACCAGATCTTCTCCCGCTCCGGTGGGAATGCGATGCGGATGGACAAACCGCTGCAGCGGTATTGGCGTGACGCGCACACCGGACTGGCCCACGCCATCCACGTGCCGAGCACCGTGTTTCACGCGTCGGCACTCAGCTCGCTGGGTATCGAGCCGCAGGGTCCGTTGAGGTCGATGATCTGATGACGGACCTGAAGAGCTTGGGGTACATCACCGTCCAGACCCAGGACATGGACCGGTGGCGACACTTCGCCTTGCGGGTGCTGGGCTTCGCCGAGGGCAGCGGTCCCGATCCGGACGCGCTGTACCTGCGGATGGATGAACGCGCTGCCCGCATCGTCGTGGTGCCGGGTGAGAGCGACCAGGTAGTGACGGTCGGCTGGGAGGTCCGCGACGGCCAGGCGCTGCGCAACGTCGTGGCGGCAGTAGAAGGATCCGGCACCGCCGTCAAGCAGCTGTCCCTGGAGGAGGCCGACGCCCGCCGGGTCGAAGAGGTGGTGACCTTCACCGATCCCGTCGGCACCACCGTCGAGGTGTTCCACGGACCGGTGTTGGACCACAGCCCGGTGGTGACCCCGTTCGGTGCCCGGTTCGTCACCGGCGCGCAGGGGCTGGGGCATGTGGTGCTGCCGGTCACCGACCTGAACGGTGCATTCTCCTTCTATACGGAGGTGCTGGGTTTCCGGCCGCGGGGAGCGTTCCGCATCCCCGCACCGCCGGAGTTCGGTCCGGTGCGCGTGCGATTCCTAGGCATCAATGAGCGCCACCACAGCCTCGCGTTGTGCCCTGCGCCGCATGGTGGTGCGCCGGGTCTGGTGCATGTGATGGTCGAGGTGGACAGCCTGGATGCCGTGGGGCAGGCCCTGGATCGGGTGCTCAAATCGGACTCATCCCTCTCCTCCTCGTTGGGCAGACACACCAACGACAAGATGGTGTCCTTCTACGTGCGGGCACCCGGCGGCTGGGATATCGAGTTCGGCACCGAGGGCATGCGGGTCGACGAAAGCTATTACACCGCAGAGGAAATCACTGCGGACAGTTACTGGGGTCACGACTGGTCAGGCAGTGAGCCGCTGGCCGCCATGTAGCCCTCCGATTTTCGCCAAACAGACGCTTGGTGCACGCACATCGCAGGATGCGCGTGCACCAAGCGTCTGTTGGCGTTTGTGACCTAGCCAGGGTTGTGTCGGCCGACACAGTCATGGTACAAACAGTCATATGACTAATAGTTATATGTGACCGAGACCCCAACGCCGTGGGAGAGCGACATGACCATCACCGCCGATTCGGCTACCCCGAGCGCCGTCATTGACCGGGTATCCCTGCTGCTGGACGCCTTTGACGGCCCCGGGCGGCTGACGCTGGCGCAGCTCGTACGCCGGACCGGTCTGCCCCGCTCGTCCGTGCATCGCATGTTGGAGCGGCTGGTACAGCTGCGCTGGCTCCGGCGCGATGGCCGCGACTACGAACTGGGTACGCGCCTGGTCGAGCTGGGCTCCCTCGCGGTGCATCAAGACCGGCTGCACGCGGCCGCGCTGCCGATGCTGCATGAGCTGCATCGCGCCACCGGGCTCGTGGTGCACCTCTCGATCCTCGATGGGTCGGACGTCGTGTATTTGGAGAAGATCGGTGCCGGGATGGGTGCCGCCGTTGCCACTCGCGTCGGTGGTCGGCAGCCGGCGCACTGTACGGCCTCGGGCAAGGCAATCTTGGCGTATCAGGGTGAGGCTCTCGACGGGTTCGAGTCGCTGGCCCGCAAGACGCGCTACTCCATAGGTTCGGCGGCACAGCTGCGACCGGAGCTGGACAAGGTTCGTGGGCACGGCGTCGCCTTCGATCGCGAGGAGCTGCAGCCGGGTATCGGCTGCGTCGCGGCCCCGATTGGCAGCATCGGCGACGCCGTAGCCGCGGTGTCGGTCAGTGGACCGATGCAGCGCATGACATTCGATCAGCGCCTGGTGGCGCCGGTGCGGATGACGGCCATGGGTATCTGGCGCAACGTCGAGAACGGACCCTCCCGGGTGGCCCCTGCCCTGCAGCCGATCCGGCCACTGCGGTGCGCCCCTTCGCCTGCTCGTCGTGACGTGCCTTCGCGCTCACTGCAATACGCGTGACACTCGATTCGCAGATCGCGGCACTGCTTCCGGCGCTCAATGAGGGCTTTCCGCGCGTCGAAATGATGACGGGAGCCAAGGCCCGCGCCGCCATTCGTGCCCGATATGTTCCCCCCGCAGATCCGGTGCCGGTGCGTTCGGTGACCGACGAGGCTGCCTCCGGCCCCGGTGGTGAGATACCAATCCGGGTCTACCGCCCCCAAGCGCCGGGCCCGTTACCCACGATCGTCTTCGCTCATGGTGGTGGATTCGTGTTCTGCGACATGGACTCCCATGACGGACTGTGTCGCCTGCTTGCCAACCAGATGCCCGCGGTGATCGTGTCCGTCGACTACCGGCGGGCCCCGGAGCATCGGTGGCCGGCGGCCGCCGAGGATATGTTCCTTGCGACGTGCTGGGCGGTGCGCAATGTGCGCTCGCTGGGTGGCGACCCCAAGCGCGTGATCGTCTGCGGCGACAGCGCCGGCGGAAATCTGGCCGCCGTCACGGCGTTGATGGCCCGGGATATGGGCGGACCCTCGATAGCGGCCCAGATCTTGATCTACCCGGTCTTGGATGCAGACTTCGACACTCACTCCTATCGCGAGTATGGGAAGGGCTACTACAACACCCGGGCCGCGATGCAGTGGTACTGGGATCAGTACCTGCCCGACAGCGCGCTACGCACCCACCCGTACGCGGCGCCGTTGCGCGCAGACCTGGCTAACCTGGCTCCCGCGGTGGTCGTCACGGCGCGATATGACCCGCCATGCACCGAGGGCGAGGCTTATGCGAGTGCGCTCAAGGAAGCCGGGGTTCAGGTGCGTTATCGGCGGTACGACAACGCTATTCACGGGTTCTTGACGATGGCGAGTCTGGACTTGGCCGGCGTGGCAATCGGGCGGCTATGTCGTGATGTCGACGAGCTGCTGGCGCCCGAATCGTAATCACCAATCGCAATCCGCATGCCGAGCTGCGCTGCGGCGCCGAAGCTTCATGCGCGTTTGGCAGTTCGGCATGCGTATCTGGACGGGGCGTGTAGGGGACGTGGCTTTTAGACGCCGTACTCCTCGGCCAGGACGGGTAGCCGCCCGCTACGGGCGGCATCCAGTATCGAGCCGCGCAATTCCGAGCAGACTAGGAACAGGCCGGTGCAGTCGCGCCGCTGTGGACACCGAGACTCAGCCTCGGCGTTCCACTGCACACTGGTCTGCTGCCAGCTGCCCTTGCGTGCCAAGACCTCAGCGCCACAGCTCATGCAGCCGACAGGCACCATTGGCGAGTCCGCTAGGCGGTTGTCGGCGCGAATCACGAGGGCGCGCTTCCGGCCATCGCCGCGAGGTTTTCTTCGACCTGGGTTTTCCAGACCTCGCCGGGTCGGGTGGTGTCCACCTCGTACTCGAACCGATCGGTCATCTCCGAAGTGATGTCATCGGTGTCGATATAGAACTGTTCGTACCAGCGGCGTAGTTGGTACACCGGCCCGTCCTCCTCGCAGAGCAGCGGATTGTCGATGCGCGCCTTGTTCTTCCAGATCTGTACGTCCTGCTCGAAGCCGACCTTGATCCAGTCTCCTAGGGTGACTGCCGCAGCCACGGCATCATCGTCGGATAGGCCTGCGGACTTCTTGACGATGATCCCGTACTGCAGCACAAAGGAATTCGCATCGATCGGATAGTGGCAGTTGATCAGGATTGAGTTCGAGTCGTACCCCACGAAGTGATAGGTCAGGTCGTCGATCATGAACGACGGCCCGTAGTACGCCGCGACAGAGGTTTGTCCGGTCATCTGCACGCCCTCGGGGATGGGCAGATCGGCACGCGGCTCTCCGGTGTTCATGTACTGCGTGGCGACGGACCCCTCGAAGATATTCTTGAAGTACGTGGGCACCGCGCCGTGCACGTAGAAGAAGTGCGCCATGTCGACCACGTTGTCGATGATCTCGCGGCAGTTGGTGTTGACCACCGTCGTGTACCAATGCCAGTCGGTCCACTCGCCGCTGGTGGCGCCCTCGATGCGGGGAATCGTGACATCTTCGGGCGGCGGATTGCCTTGCGGGTCATTCCAAATGAACAGCATGCCGTCCTGCTCCAGAGTGGTCCAGGTGGCGGTGCGGGCCAGCTTCGGTGTGCGACGGCTGTAGGGCACCTTCTTGCAGCGCCCGTCGCCGCCCCAGCGCCAATCATGGAAGGGGCAGGCTATCTCGTCACCCTTGACTTCGCCCTGACTCAGGTCGCCGCCCATGTGCCGGCAGTACGCGTCCAGGACGCTGATCTTTCCCTCGGCGCCTCGGAAGACCACAAGTTTCTGGCCGAAGGCGTTGATGGAGTGCGGTTTTCCATCCCCGAAGTCCTTGATGAGACCAAGGCAGTGCCAGCCGCGGGCGAATCGGGTCGGCGCCACGTCGGCCTCGATGCTCCGGATTTTGACGGAATCGGTATCTGACTGGGCTGTCGTCATGGACCCGTTCTAACAATGAATTCCTACCCGCAGCAGGGCTTGGTCCGCTCACCGGACATCGGCCACTGCCTGACTATTCGTTCTCCCGCTGGGAGGGAAACGGCGGCCGTTTTTCCGGTCTGTCGACCTAATGTCGGGCGGTCCACGCGAATACGACGGAGGTATGCACACATGGCGACAGCACCCCAAGGGCTGATCCCTGCCGGAACTGTCGCGGATGACACCGAAGTCGACCTGCTGGTCATCGGCGCCGGAACGGGTATGGCTGCCGCTCTTGCCGCTAGCGAGCTCGGATTGTCGGTGCTGATCGTCGAGAAATCGCACTATGTGGGTGGGTCCACCGCCCGCTCCGGAGGAGCCCTCTGGCTTCCGGCCAGCCCGGTACTTCGGGCGGCCGGAACGGGTGACACCCTGGAGCGGGCGCGTACCTATCTGCGGTCGGTCGTCGCCGGTAGCGCCCCAGATGCGCGCAGCGACGGGTTCCTCGAGTACGAATCGGCGACCGTCGACATGTTGACGCGTGTGACGCCGATGCGCTTCACCTGGTGTCGCGACTACGCGGACTATCACCCCGAGGAGCCCGGAGGCAGCCCGAGCGGACGCACATGTGAATGCCGCCCCTTCGATGCGTCCGTGCTGGGCGCCTACCGGAAGCGGCTGCAACCCGGCGTCATGGAACCTCCCGCGGTCCCGATGCCCGTCACCAGCGCAGACTATCGGTGGATGAACTTGATGGCGCGACTTCCTCGTAAGGCGTTGCCGCTCATCGTGAAACGAGTCGCGCAGGGTCTGGGTGGCGCCGTCTTAGGCCGGCGTTACCTGGCCGGTGGACAGGCGCTGGCCGCTGGGCTGTTCGCTGGAGTGTTGCGCGCGGGCGTCCCGATATGGACCGATACCTCGCTGGTGCGGTTGACCACCGAGGGGCGGCGCGTCACCGGCGCGGTGGTCGCCCATGAGGGCCGGGAAATCACGGTGGCAGCCAACCGCGGCGTCGTGCTGGCGGCCGGCGGCTTTGACCACAACATGGAGATGCGGCACAAGTTCCAGTCGGCTGCTCTTGGCAAGAACATGAGCCTCGGCGCCGACACCAACACCGGCGACGCCCTGCGGATCGGCCAAGACTGCGGTGCGGCAATCGATTCCATGAGCCAGGCGTGGTGGTTCCCGGCCGTTGCTCCGCTGCCGGATGGCGATCCGAAGGTGATGCTTGCGGAGCGGTCGCTTCCGGGTTCGTTCATCGTCGACCAGACCGGTAAGCGCTTCATCAACGAGGCCACCGACTACATGTCATTCGGGCAGCGGGTGCTGGAGCGGGAGCGCGTGGGCGATCCCGTCGAATCGATGTGGATCATTTTCGACCAGCAGTACCGCAACAGCTACGTCTTCGGCGGCCAGCTCTATCCGCGGATGCGCATCCCCGCTGAGTGGTATGACGCCGGAATTGCTTATCGAGCAGATAATTTGGCAGCGCTGGCGCCGATGATAGGGGTGCCGCAGGGCGAGTTCCTCTCGACGGTGCGCCGATTCAACGAATCCGCGGTCGCCGGTGACGATATCGACTTCCAGCGGGGCCGCAGCGTCTACGACCGCTATTACGGTGATCCGACGGTGACGCCGAATCCGAATCTGCGGCCGCTGCGCGACGGCCCGTTCTACGCGGTGCGGATGGTGCTCAGTGATTTGGGTACCTGCGGTGGCTTGCGTGCCGACGAACGCGCCCGCGTGTTGCGTGAGGATGGGAGCGTCATGGCGGGCCTGTACGCGATCGGCAACACGGCCGCGAACGCCTTCGGTGCTACCTACCCGGGTGCGGGCGCGACCATCGCGCAAGGGTTGGTGTACGGCTTTATTGCCGCGCACGATGCAGCGGCGGGGTGATTACCTGTCGGGATCCGGTGGCGTCGAGGCTTTCGCCGCATCAACATCTTGCTGAACCTTGCGCCAGAAGCCGGGGATGAGGTTGGGGGTCCCCGACTCCGCGTTCTCGAACGCCGCGGTCGCCTCATCGAGATCGTTCAACATCTCGAGGGCAAGATTGCGTTCGGACTCGTAGTAGCGCTCGGCCCATTTCAGGGCCAGATGCGAATAGGCCCAACCGGGCTGGGCCAGCGAGCCTTCCGCATCGAAGCTAGCCTGCCGGTGCATGTCCTCCGCGTAGGCGACGTGCTCATTGAGCATGTCCTTGAGTCGTGTGGGATCGGCCATGTGACCGTTCATGACGCGTAGCACCACACTGTGTTTGAGCACCGGTGGATCGGCCGGGGTCTCGTTCACCCATTCGGTCAGCGCGTCGAGACCCTTCTGAGTGACCTGATAGAGCCGACGGCTGCGCGCGCCGTTGTTGAGATCCAGCCTAGAGGTCGCCAACCCGAGCTTTTCGAGTTTGCGTAACTCCGAATAGATTTGGCTGAAGGACGGGCTCCAGTAGAAGTAGCGAATACTCCAGTCTGCCCATTTCTTGATGTCGTACCCGGAGACTTCCTCCTTGTAGGAAAGCATGCCGAGGATGGTCCAGCTGGTGGCAGCAAGATTCGGCTCGTCGGGCGAACTGGTCTCTGCCATTGGTCAAGCGTAACAACGCGAGATGGAGCCGGGGGTTCTCCCGGGCCGCTCAGCGGGAAGCCCTTAGTCCAGATGCGCGGTAAGTAGCCAGGCACGCATTGATATCCGGCCGTCCGGCTCCGGACGTATCTCGATATCCACATCCTCCAGCCGCGGTAGCGAGTTGGCATACATACGCGCAGGACGGATCTCGTCGACAGTCCAAAAGCGGGACACCACGTCGCGTAGCTCGTCCGCGGTGACCGGATGCGCGATCCCGGCAGGTGCGTGGCCGCCCGCGCGGTCGAAGACGAGAACGATGTAGGTGGCGCCCGGTGCCGCCGCGCGGACGATGGAACGCTGGTAGGCGTCGCGCAGTTCCACCGGCATGGAATGGAACAGCTCACTGTCAACAATGGTGCCGAAGCGTCCGTCGTACCCGGTGAGTGCGGTGATATCGGCGCATTCGAATGTGGCGTTGGTAAGCCCGCGACGACTGGCCTCGGCGCGAGCAAGATCGATTGCGTGCGGTGATAGGTCAATTCCCACAGTGCTGAAGCCGCGGGCGGACAGATGTAGCGACAGCGCGGCCTCACCGCAGCCCGCGTCGAGTACGTCACCGTGAATCAGCCCAGCGTCGATGAGGGTGGCGATATCAGGCTGGGGTTCGCCGATGCTCCACGGGGCAGTAAGGCCGGGAATCAGCCCGCCGCGATACGCGATATCGAAAATCTCAGGGTCCTGGAGGGGCATGCTTTCTGGATATCAGTCAGACTTACATATGTCAACATCACTGATATGAGTGATGAGGAATGGCAGCCGCTGGGCGCGTTGATGTACCGCGTGTCGGTGGCCTTGCGTTCGGAGATCGCGGCGACCCTGGCGCCGCTGAATCTGCCATTCCCTCAGTACATCTGCATGCGTGTGCTATCCGTGAACCCAGGCTGGTCTAATGCCGATCTAGCTCGCGCGACCGATGTGACCCCGCAGTCGATGAACACCGTGCTACAGGCTCTGGAGGATGCGGGATTGGTGGCCCGCCCGGACACCGTGGCCTCCGGCCGTGCGCGCCCGGCACAGTTGAGTCGGTCCGGAGCAGCCTTGCTCAAGCAGGCCGACGCGCTGGCTCGTGAGGCCGAAGAGCGGCTGCTGTCCGGCATCTCAGAACGACAGCGCAGCGACTTCTTTGCGACCCTGCGCGATATTGCGGGAGAGGACGCCTCGACCTGCTGATAGCTGGAGCGGACAGGCACCCCGGGTAGTTTGAAGATTGTGAACAAACTGGTGATGGGTGCCGCTGCGGCGCTGGCGGCGGTGCTCGCCGGGTGCTCCGCCCACACCCCGTCGGTAAACCCTGGAACCACACCCGCCGAGTCGGCCCCGGAACGGCGCACACCGGACGGGGCGGTGATCGTCACCCCGGACAATTTCGCACGTGCCGAATCGGACCTGTACTTCGGAAACATGGTGAAAGACGGGGGCTTCGGCAAGCTCCATCACATCCGTGAGCTCTCGCCGGTCGACAATCAGCTGGTGATTCGGCAGAACCGGGACACGCTGTATTCGGCGGGCGTCTTCGACCTGGATGCGGGTCCGGTCACCGTCGCCATGCCAGATTCGGGGAAGCGATTCATGTCGCTTCAGTTGATCACCGAAGACCACTATGTGTCGGGCGTCTTCTACGGCAAGGGCAATCACACCATCACTAAGGAGCAGGCGGGCACCCGCTACGTGATGGCGGGCGTGCGCACGCTGGTGAATCCGAACGATCCGGCTGACCTCAACGCGGTGCATGCGCTCCAGGACGGTGTCACCGCACAACAGGATCGGATCGGTAGTTTTGACATTCCTAAGTGGGACAGCGTAAGTCAGAAGAAGGTGCGTGCCGCGCTGCTCGAGTTGGCGGCGACGTTGCCCGATACCAGGGGGACGTTCGGCACGAAGGACACCACAGACCCCATCCGTCATCTCATCGGAACCGCATCCGCGTGGGGTGGCAACCCGGAGCAGGATGCCCTCTATCTCAATGTGAACCCGGCCAAGAATGACGGCGGCACTATCTATCGGCTGACGGTCGGCGAGGTGCCTGTTGACGGATTCTGGTCAGTAACCGTCTACAACAGGGACGGATACTTGACTCCGAATCCGCGGAATGCGTACTCAATCAACAACATCACCGCACAGCGTGGCGGCGGTAGCACGACGATTCAGTTCGGCGGATGCGTGGATACCGCCGTGAATTGCCTGCCCACCACCCCGGGCTGGAATTACATGGTGCGGCTCTACCGGGCACAGCCGCAAGTACTCGACGGCCGCTGGTCCTTTCCTGAGGCCCAGCCCGTTTCCTAACCGGAAATCAGTGCGGGGTAACGAACTTCGCGATCTGCTCGGCGACCTCGGTCCGGATATCGGCATCGGACATATCGTCGAGACCGAAACCCGCGCGCAGGCTGGGCCCCATCAGCCTCCACCCGAGCTGTAGCGCTATCGCGTGCGCCGCCGCCAGCCGGGCGTCGCGCTCGTCGGCGTGACCGGGACGTACCTGCTCCAGCAGCCATGTCATCCCGGGTTTGCGTTCCTGGAGTTCTTCGATGGGGAAGCCGTCCAGGGTCGAGCGGACCATGACGCGCAGCTGGAGATCGTGGGCGGCCTCCAGCTCTTCGATGGGCGCGCCAGCCTCACGCAGGGCCGCCGCGGCGTCTGCTAGGTGCTGCAGGGTGGCGGCAAGGAGTTGACGCTTGCTTCCGAAGTGGCGGTGGACCAACCCATGATTCACGCCGGCCCGAGTCGCCACTTCCCGGATGGACGTCGCGGCGGGGCCCTTCTCGGCGAAGAGGGCGGAGGCCGCGCTCAGTACGGCCTCGACCACCTCGTCCTTGCCGACGGGCCTCGCGCCCGTTGCCTCCGGTGTAGTCATGTGTGTACAGTAGCGGATGACCGGGTGTAGTCGATTGACTACACACAGGAACGCAGAAGGGATTCATGTCATGAGCAGCGATTTCCGTGTAGTGAAGGCGGGCGAGAACATCGGCGCCCGTGTCGAAGGGGTGCGTCTGGGCCAGGTGGATGCCGAGACTGCGGGTGCCATCAACGAGGCACTACTGGAGCACAAGGTGCTCTTCTTCCGTGGCCAGCACCACCTCGACGACGAGGCGCAATTCGCCTTCGCACGGTGCATGGGCGTACCCACCTCGCCGCACCCGACGCTGAAGTTCGACGGCGAGCGGGTGATGCGGCTCGACTCCGAGGAAGGAGGTCGCGCGAACCAGTGGCACACCGACGTCACCTTTGTGGACCGGATTCCGAAAGCCTCGATTCTGCGCGCGGTTGAGCTTCCGCCGTACGGCGGAACGACCACGTGGACCTCGACGGTCGCGGCCTACCGGCAGCTGCCCAAGCCCTTGCAAGATCTGGCCGACAACCTATGGGCCATGCACAACAACCAATTCGATTACGCGCAAGTCGATCCCGCCAAGATCGCCGAACTACTGGCCCAGGGTGGCAACGGATCGAAGTATGTACGCGAATTCGGGTCCACTCATTTCGAGGCGCATCACCCGGTGGTCCGGGTGCACCCCGAGACCGGCGAGAAGGCGTTGCTGTTGGGTAACTTCGTTAAGCGGATCCTGGACGTGAACACCGCCGAGTCCCAGGCCCTGGTCCGGATGTTCCAGGACCGGATCACATGGTTGGAGAACACCATTCGCTGGAATTGGGAGCTGGGCGACGTCGTGATGTGGGACAACCGGGCAACTCAGCACTATGCGATCTCCGACTACGGGGATCAGCGGCGGCGGATGCACCGGGTGACGCTCGCCGGCGATGTACCGGTCAGCGTCAGCGGAGAAAGCAGCCGGGTGATCGCCGGGGATGCCAGCGACTACTCCGTGATCGACAACCCCACGCGGCTCGCGGCGTAACGGCGCTGCGCCGAGTGTCGAGTCTCCGGGTCGAAGTGCCGGTGAACCGGCCGGAAACTCGACACTCGGCGGGCCCGTTGCGGGGATAGGCTCGAGGGCATGCTTCCTCCACTCCGCAGCGATGGCGCCGCGCTGATCACCGGCGCATCCTCGGGTATCGGCGAGCAGTTGGCGCGCGAATTTTCCCGGCGCGGTTACCCTTTGGTGCTCGTCGCGCGTCGCGCGGATCGGCTACAGGTTCTTGCCGACTCGATCGGGCCGAGCGCGCGGGTGCTGTCCGCCGACCTGTCGCGGGCCGCTGACCGGGCACAGCTGCCCGAGCGGGTCACCGCGCTGGGGTTAGAGGTGGACATCCTCGTCAACAACGCCGGACTGAGCACGGTCGGACCTGTGGCGGAGTCGGATCCGGTGGCCGAACTGCATCTCATCGATGTCGATGTCTCTTCGGTGGTGGACTTGTGCTCGCGTTTTGTGCCGGGAATGGTCGCGCGGGGCGGCGGTGCGGTGCTCAACGTTGGTTCGGTGGGCGGTTTCGGACCGCTTCCCGGTCAGGCCTCGTACGGCGCGGCCAAGGCCTTCGTGTTGTCGTACACCCATGCCCTCATTGAGGAGTTACGCGGCAGTGGGGTGAGCGCCGCAACGCTGTGTCCGGGCCCGGTAAAGACCGGATTTGGTGCAGCGGCGGGCATTTCAGATGAAGACGCCGAGGCCGCCATGCCCAGCGTCATGTGGGTGTCTGCGGAGGCCGTCGCACAGACCGCGGTCGAGGGGCTGGCTGCCGGCAAGAGTGTGATCGTGCCGGGCATGGCCAACCGGATCGGGGCTGCCGCCAACCACCTGCTACCGCGACGGTTACTCACTCGGTTCGTCGCGCGCGCCCATCCGGCGATGAAGAACCGCTGACTATCACGGACGGCCTTGCGCTCGCTACTAACGTAGCGCTACATTTGTAGCGTAGGGATGGCGTGAGGAGACTGCGGTGATCGATGTAGGGATTGTGGGAGCCGGGCCGACCGGACTCATGCTGGCCTGCGAGCTGGCGATACGCGGGGTGAGTTGCCGGATCTTCGAACGCCGAACCACCGCGCCGAACATCACCCGAGCGTTCGCGGTGCACGCCAGAACCCTGGAGCTGTTGGACGCCCGTGGATTGGCCGAGCAGGTGCTGGCGCGCGGACATGCGATGGACCGGCTTGCGCCGCTGCCCGGGGTGTCGATGGATCTCACCAAGATGGACTCGCCGTTCCCGATGATCGCCATGGTCGCCCAGAGCGGAACCGAGGCAGTTCTCGAGCAGCGGGCCAGGGAGTTGGGCGTCGAGATCGTCCGTGGGGTGGAGCTGGTGGGGCTGGATCAGGACGAGTCGGTGTGCATGCGATTTGTCGATGGCAGTACCGAATCCGCCCGTTATGTCGTCGGGTGCGACGGCGCGCACAGTGCGGTCCGCGAGCTGGCGGGGATCGATTTCGTCGGCGACCAATACGAAACCCACATCATGCTCGCCGACGTCCACCTGGACCCTCCCGAGGACTCCCCGATGTTCGCGCGATTCAGCAGGGAAGGGCTCGTGCTCGTCCTTCCGTTCGAGGACGGCTACTTCCGGGTTATCGCATGGGATCTGAAGCACGAGGACGTTCCGATCGGCAAGCCTTTGGAACTCGACGAGATTCGATCGGTTGCGCGTCGCGTGGGCGGCACCGACTACGGCATCCGTGATCCGCGGTGGATGTCGAGGTTCCTCTCCGAGCGGCGTCAAGCCGCGAAATATCGTGTGGGCCGGGTCTTTCTGGCCGGAGACGCCGCCCATGTGCACTCTCCCATCGGCGGGCAGGGTATGAACACCGGTATCCAGGATGCGATGAACCTGGGCTGGAAGCTCACCTCGGTGCTGCGCGGGCAGTCGTCCGATGGCCTGCTGGACACCTATGAGGCCGAACGGCATCCGGTGGGGGCGCAGGTACTTGCGCTCACCGACGGTCTGACCAAGCTGACCTTGAGCCGGTCTCGTATTCGGCAGGTTCTTCAACCGATGCTGCTGCGGGGGATGATGACGATCCCGCCGATCCGAGATCGGTTTCTGGGACGCGGGACGGGTATCGGAATCGCATACGCGCACCGGCGCGGAGACCACCCACTGGTGGGCACGCGTGTACGCGACCTTGGTTCGGCGCCAAGACTCTACGAGTTGATGCGGGACGGAAAGTTCGTGCTGCTCGACGGCACCGGGGGTGCCCTCGCCGAGGCGGCTAGGCCCTGGGCAGACAGTGCCAACGTGTTCCCGGTGGGCGCCAAGGTGAAGGGCCCGTCCGCCGTTCTGGTGCGACCCGACGGCTACGTTGGATGGGCGACCGACGCCGATGGTGCGCAGGTCCAACGGGAGCTGCCGTCCGTTCTGCACGAGTGGTTCGGTGCCCCGCAGACGGCATCGAGGTCATAGGAGAGGTCGTGGCACCGGTCAATACCGAACGACGATCGGCACTCGCGGACGCCGCGATCATGGTGCTTGCCGAGCGTGGTCTGAAGGGACTGACGCATCGCGCGGTGGATGCCGCGGCCGGCGAGCCCGTGGGGACAACGTCACGGTATTTCCGAACGCGTGAAGCGCTGCTACGTGGGGTGGCCACGCACTGTGCCAATCAGTTGGTGGGTCAGCTCGATGCCGCGACCGGCGTGACGGTTGGCGCGTTGTCGATGGACGACCTCCTCGACAGGCTGGTTCAGCTCATCGACCGGGCCATGACGGTCAATCGGGCGCGCACCCTGGCGATGATGGAACTGTTCCTGGAAGGCACGCGCTCGGACGACGTACGGCCGACCCTTGCCGAAGCGACCGGAGCCGTATTTCCGGTACTACGCACCCTGTTGGAATCCGCCGGGCTGCGACCGACGGACCGTGACGTCGCGAGCCTCTACTCGACCGTCAACGGCGTGGTACTCACGCAGTTGACGCTATCGGCCGATGCGCTCGGGCTGGGTCCGGACGTGTCGAAGGATCAGGTGGTACGAGCGACAATTCGCGCGCAGCTCGCCGCCGTACCGGGCCGTTAGGCCTTGCGTCGGCCCAGGAAGAACGCGGCGCCCGCACCGAGGATCGCGGCCACTACCGCGATACCTCCGGCGAGCCACCAGGACGGCCCGCCCGCGGCGTCCGGGCTCTTGGGTCCGAGCAGTGCCCCGACGATGGTGTTGAAGTTGTCGGTCTGATCGGTAAGGCCGGAGACGTTTGCGGCACCCGGACCGTAGGCGGCGATGCGCACCTGGGTCCCGGTGTGGGTCTGCGATTCACCTTCCGGCGCAGTCGGATACATGATCCGCATGGTGGCGCCGTCGGCCGTCTTCACCGCGACAGACAGCGCGGTCGGGTTGTCAAAGTCCTCGGGAACGATGAGCGAGGAGTGTCCGTGATCGGCGGTGACGATCACCAGGGTGTTGCCGTCCTTGCGTGCGAAGTCCAGGGCAGCGGCGACGGCCTCGTCCAGGGCGATGGTTTCCCCTATCTGACCGCAGATGTTGGCCGCGTGGTCCTGCTTGTCGATCGACGCCGACTCCACCTGTAGGAAGAAGCCCTTATCCCGCCCTTTCTTCGAGTTCACCAGCAGATCAATGGCTTTGGATGTCATCGCGGACAGCTGCGGTTGATCCTTGGGCAGCTGGGGGTTGGCCTGGCAGGTAGTTGCGGGCAGCTTGCCGCCGTTGGGGACGGCAGCGGGCGCTTTGTCCCACTGCACCGGCAGATTGCCCTTCCCGAACACGCCCAGCACCGGATTGTCGAGGCTGTCTACCTTGTTGAGATCGTCTGCCGTGGTGGGCAATTGGTACCCGGAGGCCTTGGCGACCTCCAGCGAGGTCTTGCCCTTGTGCTCGCCGGCGGTGATGGTCTCGTCGAAGTACTTGCCGCCGCCGCCGAAGCTGAGATCGGCTCGGGTGGCGACCAGCTGTTCGGAAATCGAGCCATTTCCGTTGTTCTCCTTGGCGTTGCCCGCGCACTTCTCCAGGGTTTCCTTGGGGCCCTTGCAGTCCCGATCGGTGACGTGCGCAGCAAGCACCGCCGGGGTGGCGTCCTGCAGCTCTGCGGTGGTGACGTTTCCGGTCGCGAAGCCCTGCTTCTGCACGATCTCCAGGATCGTGTCCAGCGGCTTGCCGTCGAGGTCGACGGAGATGGCGCCGTTGTAGGACTTGGTGCCGGTCGCCCAGCCGGTGCCGGAGGCGGCCGAATCGGTGACGTAGTCCGGCTTGCCCTTGTCTGGGCCGTCCTTGGTCAGTGCGAAGGTGGTGTATTCACCGGTGATCGGCAGCGCATCGAGGCCGGGAAGCTTGCCGGCGGCGCCATGCTGATAGTTGCGCGCGGAGGTGATCTCCGAGGTGCCCATGCCGTCGCCGATCAGCAGGATGACGTTCTTGGCGTCGCGGCCCTGCACCGAATCACGTAGATCCGCCGTCTTGTCGCCGTCGCGACCGCCGGGGGTGCGGTTGGCGCCACCGGTCTTGGCGATATCGCGGGCGGGCACCTCGGGGGAATCAGACGGGGGCGCGGCGGTTGCCGAGGGGGCCAGGGCCAGGACGAGGGCGGACGTGAGGGCCGTGACAGCGTGGGAGATGCGCATTGCGACAGTTTCTAGGCAACCGATGAACGCCCGGTGAACCGATACGGGCCTACGCGCCGGAGTGACGCTCCGCGGTTACCGAATAGGCCAGCAGGAGCGCCGATGAGGTCGCCTCTGTCGCGATCGCGACGGGTATAGCTCCGGTAAGCCTCCCGTGGGTGGGGATTGCGGTCAGTCGCGCACCGGCAAGTGCCGCCATGAGCAGCGACAATCCCCGCAGAGTTTGAGGGCGGGGCTTACGGACTGCCCACACCTGGACCATTCCGCACACCGCGGCCAGTACGCCGGCCGCACGCGTCTGGCTGTCAATGGCGGCGTTGGAGGGGCCACCGCCGGGAATGGCACGGGTACCCCACGCGATCTGGCCCAACCCGACGGCGGTAAGCCAACAGCCAAGGAACAGACATATCCGGCGCAGCATCATGGGTTGATTGTGTGCGATTGGGTGTGGAGACCGCGCGCCGTCCTCGCCATGCGCCGAAATCGCACGGAGATCTACGACGCGGGCAGGTCCAGCACCACGCGGCCCTCACCGCGGGAGACGCACGTCAGGAGCTGTCCCTCTTCGCGCTGCGACTCGGTGAGGATCTGATCGCGATGCTCGACGGTGCCGGCCAGCACGTTGACCCTGCAGGTGCCGCAGAATCCCTGCTGGCACGAGTAGGCGACGTGGGGCAGCCGTTCCCGAATGACGTCCAACGCCGTGCGATCGGAGGGCACCGGCAGCACTGGTCCGCCGGGGCCCAGCTGTACCTCGAACGGATGACCGTCGACCACGGGGGCCGCCGCGAATCGTTCGAAATGCAGTTCCACCGACGGCATTTCCAGCAGCCGACGCTGCAGCACCGCGAGCATGGGGGCGGGTCCGCAGCAGTACACCGCGTCGTTCTCTCCTACCCCGTGCAGCAGGTCGTCGGCGGTCGGCAGACCCGACTGATCGTCGGTTCGCACCGTCACGCGATCACCAAATCGCTTGAGCTCATTCAAGAACGGGAGCGAATCGCGGTTCCGGCCGGTGTAGACCATGGTCCAGGGCTTACCTAGCTGTTCGGCGAAGGCAATCATGGACAGAATCGGGGTGATGCCGATACCGCCGGCCACGAAGTGCAGTTTGCGAGGCCCGGGCTGGGTCATCGCCAGCGGGAACGCGTTGCGCGGCCCCAAGATGGATACTGTCGATCCGACGTTCAATACGTCGTGCACCTCGATGGAGCCACCGCCGCCAGCGGGTATGCGACGCACGGCAATTCGGTAGTGGAACGGATCGGAGACGTCACCGCACAGTGAATACTGTCGCATCCGTCCCGAGGGCAGCAGCAGATCGAGGTGTGCACCTGGATGCCAGGGCGGGAGACGCTGTCCGTCGGGCGCGGCCAGGACCAGGCTCGCCACATCCTGATCCTTGGCCTCGATCCAGCGCTCCTTCACCACGAGGTTCAGCGTCCGGTCGACGTGGTTCTCGGGCGGCTTTTTGAGGATCAGCAAGGCACCGATCGCGCGAACCGCGAGCGGGAACAGCGCTGTGCCCAGCGCGATCGTCGGCGATACCGGCAGATTGCCGTACAGCGTCGGCGGCAACGACCGCCGGTTCCGCTTGGGGAGGGGCTGCGCCTTGCGGCGCCAGGGCTTCACCGTGCGGTCTGTTCTTCGCCCAAGCGGCTCATCAGTGCCCCACCGCGGCCTTTGCAGCCGGCGAGGTGCTCAAGTACGCCACCGCCTGCGCCGTGCTACCCACCTGATCCGGGGAGAAGCCCGGACGCATGAACTCCATGGCCGACTTGCCCAGCTCACGCCACTTCAGGAAGGCGCCGCGCTTCATGGCCTTGTTCATCTGCCGCAGCACACCGAAGACCCCGTAGTTGGGCAGCGACGGATCTTGGCGCACCAGGAACTTGGTGTAGCGCAGCATCACGCCGACCAGGAGCATGGTGGCCAAAACGAACGTCAGCATCATGTGTCCGCGGCGGATCTGGAAGTACTGGGCCACGTCGTAGGCGACGCTGCGGTGCTCCACTTCCTCGGCTCCATGCCAGCGGAACAGGTCCACCATCTCCGGGTCGGCGTCGAACTTCTCGAACGGGTGGTTCAGCACCCAGTCACCGAGCACGGCCGTGAAGTGTTCGACACCGGCGATGAGGGCCAGCTTTTCCACCATCACGCGGTAGCGCAGCTTTTCGCTGCGTAGCTCGTTGGTGCGCTCCAGCATGTGCGTGACGTACTCGATCTGATCGAGTGCGGGCCGAACGTTGAGGCCGTTGCGCTCCATGAAGTCGCCCAGCACCTTGTTATGGGTCTCGGCGTGCACGGCCTCCTGGCCCATGAAGCCGATCATCGCCTCGCGGATCTTGTCGTCCTTCACGTACGGCAGTGCGCGGGTGAAGGTGTCGACGAAGGCCCGTTCTCCTTCCGGCAGAAGGAGATTGAAGGCAGAGATGAAATGCGACACGATCGGCTCGTTGGGAATCCAGTGCAGCGGGGTGTGGCTGGTGTCGAACTGGACATTACGGGGCCGTAGTACGACCTCACCGGGCTCGGTGGGTACTACGTGCAGGCCAGTGGCTTCAGTTGTGTTGCGCGACATGGCGTCCTCCTATTTGTTGAGCTTGTCGCCAAGGTTGCCCCAGAAGAACCGATTCAGTGCCGGGGCCAGGCGACTGAAGTGGTACTGCAGGTGTGCTTCCGGGGTAACCGGGACAATCGACCTGCCCTTGGTGACGGCGTTGACGATCTGCTTGGCCACCTTCTCCGGGCCATATCCCCGTTTGGCGTACAGCCCCGCCCCCTGCTGTTGCCGCTGCGCCTCGTCCGCGGCGGACAGGCCCGAAAACTGCGTGGTGCGAATGATATTCGTGTTGACGATGCCCGGGCAGATGGTGCTCACCTTCACTTTGTCGCTGGCGAGCTCGCCACGTAGCACGTCGGAGAACATGAACACGGCAGCCTTACTGGTGGCGTACGCCCCCATTTCGGGGATCGGCGTGTATGCGGCGGCGCTGGAGATGTTGACAATATGACCGCTCTTACGTGCGGCCATCCGCGGGCCAAATGCGCGGCAGCCGTATACGACTCCGCCCAAGTTGATGTTCAGCACCCGCTGGAAGTCCGCGGATGGGGTATCGAAGAATCGCCCGGCCTGGCCGATTCCGGCGTTGTTGATCAAGACGTCAGGCACTCCCTGGGCGGCGCATACGTCGTCTGCGAACGCGGTTACGGAGGCCTCGTCGGAGACGTCTAGCGCGTAGGGGTGAGCGGTTCCGCCTATTTTCTCGATGAGCCCGACGGTCTCGTTGGCGGTGTCCAGGTTGATATCGGCGACGACGATTCGGGAGCCCCGGTGCGCGAAGGCCAACGCGGTTTCACGACCGATGCCGCTCCCGGCGCCGGTCACCACCACCAGGCTGGTGCGCTGTGCGTTACCGGACGTCATGCATCCTCCTGCATCCTGCGCGCGACGGCGCTTACGTGACGGAGGAGATTGTAAATCACCGGAACCGGTCGCAAAAAGACGTGACGCTCAATACTGTTTATTGAGGAAACGCGCGTTGACCTACACATTGAGACAGTGACTCCGCCGGGTGTCGCGCCATCTAACCACCCGAGTTGGCGTGGGATGGGGTTCCTGACATATCGTTTTGATTACTTGTCGCGTCGGGGCACGAGATCCGCTGGTCAACGGTGTCCGGTGGGTGCCTCATCGTCACCGTGAGCAGACCCAGCAGACGGCCGAGAAGGACGCTACAGACAAGGGCCAACGGGCCAGCCGCGGGGTTCGGGCAACCACCCTGCGCCGGTCTGCGCGGCACCTTCGAGGAGGGCGTTGACGGTGCATCCACGCGATGCATCCGGACAGGCCCTGGAGACGAGACGAGTAGCCATGCCACACCCCGCGACCGGGCTCTATAACCCGGCCTACGAGCACGATGCGTGCGGTGTCGCCATGGTCGTGGATATGCACGGCCGGCGCAGCCGCGACATTGTGGACAAGGCAATCACCGCACTGCTGAACCTGGAACACCGCGGTGCTGCGGGAGCCGAGCCCAATAGCGGTGACGGCGCCGGAATCATGCTGCAGATACCGGACAAGTTCTTCCGGGCCGTTTGCGCAGAAGAAGGGCGCTTCGAGCTGCCCGCCGAGGGCAGCTACGCCTCCGGTATCGCTTTCCTGCCGCAGGGATCCAAGGACGCCGCCGCCGCCTGCGTGGCCGTCGACAAGATCGTTGAGGCAGAGGGTTTGACCGTTCTGGGTTGGCGTGAGGTTCCTCACGATGACTCTTCGCTGGGTGCCCTCGCTCGCGACGCCATGCCCACCTTCCGTCAGCTGTTCATTGCCGGCGCATCGGGTATGGATCTGGAGCGCCGCGTTTATGTCGTGCGCAAGCGCATCGAGCACGAGCTCGGCAACCAGGGCTCCGGCCGGGGCAGCCTCGGCGAGGAAACCGTCTATTTCCCAAGCCTTTCCGGCCGTACCTTTGTATATAAGGGCATGCTGACCACCCCGCAGCTGCGGGCGTTCTATCTTGATCTGCAGGATGAGCGGGTAGAGAGTGCGTTGGGCATCGTGCACTCGCGCTTCTCCACCAACACCTTCCCGTCCTGGCCGCTGGCACACCCCTATCGCCGGGTAGCGCACAACGGTGAGATCAACACTGTTGCGGGCAACGAGAACTGGATGCGGGCCCGCGAGGCGCTCATCACGACCGAGGCCTTCGGTGGTCCAGCCCAGCTCGACAAGATCTTCCCGATCTGTACGCGCGGTGCCTCGGACACGGCGCGGTTCGACGAGGCACTGGAGCTGCTGCACCTGGGTGGCCGCCCCTTGCACCATGCGGTGCTGATGATGATTCCCGAGGCGTGGGAACGGCACGAGTCCATGGACCCGCAGCGCCGCGCCTTCTACGAGTACCACGCCTCGCTCATGGAGCCGTGGGACGGACCGGCATCGGTGTGCTTTACCGACGGCACCATCGTCGGCGCGGTGCTCGACCGCAACGGCCTACGGCCGTCCCGTGTCTGGGTGACCGAGGATGGCCTCGTCGTGATGGCCTCTGAGTCCGGCGTTCTTGACCTGGACCCCTCCACCGTGGTGCAGCGCACCCGTCTGCAGCCCGGTCGGATGTTCCTGGTGGACACCACCCAGGGCCGCATCGTCTCCGATGACGAAGTGAAGGCCGAGCTGGCTGCCGCGGAGCCGTACCAGAAGTGGCTGGACGAGGGGCTGGTCCGGATGGAGCAGCTACCCGACCGTCCGCACCAGCACATGCCGCACAGCCGGATCGTGTTACGCCAGCAGGCTTTCGGCTACACCTACGAGGAGCTCAACATCCTGGTGGCGCCGATGGCACGCACCGGTGCCGAGGCGCTCGGATCGATGGGTACCGACACGCCAATTGCCGTGCTGTCCAGCCGTTCTCGGATGCTGTTCGACTATTTCCAGCAGCTGTTTGCTCAGGTCACCAATCCCCCGCTCGACGCGATCCGCGAAGAGGTCGTCACCAGCCTGGGCGGTGTGATCGGCCCCGAGGGCGATCTGCTGAACCCGACTCCCGAATCGTGCCACCAGATCCTGCTGCCGCAGCCGGTGCTGCACAACGACGAGCTGGACAAGCTCATCCACCTTGATCCCACCGATGAGGTCAATGGTCGTGCTCATGGCTTCTCCAGTCGTGTGGTGCGCTGCCTGTACCCCGTCGCCGAGGGCGGTGCCGGATTGCGTACCGCACTGGAATCGGTGCGCGCCGAGGCGTCCGCGGCTATCGCCGACGGTGCCCAGGTGATCATCCTGTCGGACCGCGAGTCGGACGATCAGATGGCACCCATCCCTTCGCTTTTGGCTGTTTCCGCAGTGCACCATCACCTGGTCCGCGAGAAGTCGCGCACCAAGGCCGGTCTGGTGGTTGAGGCCGGCGACGCCCGCGAGGTACACCATGTGGCGGCGCTGGTCGGCTTCGGTGCCGCCGCCGTCAACCCGTACATGGCGTTCGAGTCCATCGAGGACCTCATCGACCGCGGCATCATCGCCGGGGTGGAGCGCGACAAGGCAATCCGCAACTACATCAAGGCCGCGGGCAAGGGTGTGCTCAAGGTGATGTCCAAGATGGGCATCTCCACGCTGGCCTCCTACACCGGCGCGCAGTTGTTCCAGGCGATCGGCCTGTCGCAGGAGCTGCTCGACGAGTACTTCAGTGGGCTGTACTGCCCCACCGGCGGTATCGGCCTGGATGAGATTGCCGCCGATGTGGCCTCGCGCCATCATCTGGCGTTCCTGGACCGCCCCGAGGAGTGGGCGCACCGCGAGCTTGAAGTTGGCGGGGAGTATCAATGGCGCCGCGAGGGCGAGTACCACCTGTTCAACCCCGACACCGTCTTCAAGCTGCAGCACGCCACCCGTTCCGGGCAGTACTCGGTGTTCAAGGAGTACACGAAGCTGGTTGATGACCAGAGTGAGCGGATGGCGTCGCTGCGCGGCCTGCTGAAGTTCAAGGCCTCCAATGACACAGGGCGCCCGTCTATTTCCATCGACGAGGTGGAGCCCGCCAGCGAGATCGTGAAGCGTTTCTCCACCGGTGCGATGAGCTTCGGCTCGATCTCCGCCGAGGCGCACGAGACCCTGGCGATCGCCATGAACCGCTTGGGTGGCCGGTCGAATTCCGGTGAGGGCGGCGAGAACCCAAGCCGGTTCATCCCCGACGAGAACGGCGACTGGCGTCGCAGCGCCATCAAGCAGGTGGCTTCCGGCCGGTTCGGTGTGACCTCGCATTACCTGAGCAACTGCACCGATATCCAGATCAAGATGGCGCAGGGCGCCAAGCCCGGCGAGGGCGGCCAGCTGCCCGCGCACAAGGTGTATCCGTGGGTGGCCGAGGTGCGGCACTCCACGCCCGGCGTGGGCCTCATCTCCCCTCCTCCGCACCACGACATCTACTCCATCGAGGATTTGGCACAGCTGATCCACGACCTCAAGAACTCCAATCCGCAGGCGCGTATTCACGTGAAGCTGGTGTCGGAGAACGGCGTGGGCACGGTGGCCACGGGCGTCTCCAAGGCGCACGCCGACGTGGTGCTCATCTCCGGGCATGACGGTGGCACCGGCGCCACCCCGCTGACCTCGCAGAAGCATGCGGGTGCGCCGTGGGAGCTGGGCCTGGCTGAGACGCAGCAGACGCTGCTACTCAACGGTCTGCGCGACCGCATTGTGGTCCAGGTTGATGGTCAGCTCAAGACCGGCCGCGACGTGATGATCGCGATGCTGCTGGGCGGCGAGGAGTTCGGTTTCGCCACCGCGCCGTTGGTGGTGTCGGGCTGCATCATGATGCGCGTGTGCCACCTGGACACCTGCCCGGTGGGCGTGGCCACCCAGAACCCGGTGCTGCGCGAGCGGTTCAACGGCAAGCCGGAGTTCGTGGAGAACTTCTTCCTGTTCCTCGCCGAGGAAGTGCGAGAGCTCATGGCAGAGCTCGGCTTCCGCACCGTCAACGAGGCGGTCGGCCAGGTCGGTGCACTAGACATCGAGCGCGCGGTAGCGCACTGGAAGGCCAGCAAGATCGACCTGACTCCAGTTCTCACTGAGCCGGATTCGGCGTTCATGAACCAGGACCTGTACTGCAGCGGTTCACAGGATCACGGTCTGGAGAAGGCGCTGGATCAGCAGCTCATCGTGATGAGCCGCGAGGCGCTGGATCGCGGCACCCCGGTGAAGTTCGAGACGCTGATCACCAATGTCAACCGCACCGTGGGCACCATGCTTGGTCACGAGGTGACCAAGGCCTATGGCGGCGAAGGACTTCCGGACGACACGATCGACATCACGTTCACCGGCTCGGCCGGGAACAGCTTCGGCGCCTTCGTGCCGCGCGGCATTACCCTGCGGCTGTTCGGCGACGCCAACGACTACGTGGGCAAGGGCCTGTCGGGCGGACGCATTGCGGTGCGGCCATCCCGTGAAGCGCCGAAAGACTTTGTGGCCGAGGAGAACATCATCGGCGGCAACGTTCTCCTGTTCGGCGCGACCAGCGGTGAGGCGTTCCTGCGCGGAGTGGTGGGAGAGCGGTTCGCCGTGCGTAACTCCGGAGCCGCCGCCGTCGTCGAGGGCGTGGGCGACCACGGGTGCGAGTACATGACCGGCGGCACCGTCGTGGTGCTGGGCCCAACCGGCCGCAACTTCGCGGCGGGCATGTCGGGCGGTATGGCTTACATGTACGACCCCGACAAGCGATTGATGGACAACCTCAATGACGAGATGGTTGACCTGGAGGCGTTGGATCCCGATGACCAGCAGGTGCTGCGCAGCTTGATTGAAAAGCATGTGGCGGCAACGGAATCTGCCGTCGGACAACGCATTCTGGCCGACTGGAGCAAACAGTGCGATTCCTTCGTCAAGGTGATGCCTCGCGACTACCGTCGCGTGCTCGAGGCCATCGCCGATGCGGAGCTGACCGGAGGCGATGTGAACGAGGCGATCATGGCGGCTGCTCGTGGGTGACCCAAGCGGCTTTCTGACCCACACCGCGCGCGAGCTGCCCACGCGGCGGCCCGTGCCATTGCGGCTGCTCGACTGGAAAGAGGTCTACGAGGATTTCGAGTCTTCGAGGCTTCAACAGCAGGCGTCGCGCTGCATGGACTGCGGAATCCCGTTCTGCCACCAGGGCTGCCCGCTGGGCAACTTGATCCCCGAGTGGAACGATCTGGTGTATCGCGGGCAGTGGCGCGAGGGTATCGAGCGCCTGCACGCCACCAACAACTTCCCCGAGTTCACGGGCCGGCTCTGTCCCGCGCCGTGTGAGGCATCGTGCGTGCTGGGCATTAACCAGGACGCGGTCACCATCAAGCAGGTCGAGGTCTCCCTGATCGACAACGCCTTCGACAACGGCTGGGTCAAGCCCATCGCGTCCGAGGTGAAGACCGGCAAGAAGGTCGCGGTTGTGGGTTCCGGACCGGCGGGCTTGGCCGCGGCACAGCAGCTCACCCGGGCCGGGCACGATGTGACCGTGTACGAGCGGGCCGACCGCATTGGTGGCCTGCTGCGTTACGGCATCCCCGAGTTCAAGATGGAGAAGCGTCACATCGATCGGCGTCTGGACCAGATGCGGGCCGAGGGAACGGTTTTCGAGGCCGGCGTGAACGTCGGCGTGGATATCACGGCCGACGAGCTGCGTTCGAAGTTCGACGCGGTGGTGCTGGCCGGCGGCGCGACGGACTGGCGTGATCTGCCGGTTCCGGGCCGCGAGCTTGACGGCATCTACCAGGCCATGGAATACCTGCCATGGGCCAACAAGGTGCAGTTGGGCGACGACGTCGTGGATGAGGATGGTCAGCCGCCGATCACGGCAAAGGGCAAGCGCGTCATCATCATTGGTGGCGGCGACACCGGAGCAGACTGTCTGGGCACCGCCCACCGGCAGGGTGCGGCAAGCATTCAGCAGTTCGAGATCATGCCGAAGCCGCCGGAGACTCGCGGCGAGCGTGACCCGTGGCCGACCTACCCGACACTGTTCCGGGTGGCCTCCGCGCACGAAGAGGGCGGAGAGCGGATCTACGCCGTCAACACCGAGCGGTTCCTCGGCGATGACGGCAAGGTCACCGGTCTGCGTGCCCACGAGGTGGTCTTCAACGCCGGCAAGTTCGAGAAGGTCGAGGGCTCGGATTTCGAGCTAGAGGCCGACATCGTCTTCCTGGCAATGGGATTCGTCGGGCCGGAGAAGCCGGGCCTGCTTGAGACCCTCGGTGTTGATCTGACCGAGCGTGGCAATGTGGCGCGTGACGGTTCGTATGCGACATCCGTTGACGGCGTGTTCGTAGCCGGGGATATGGGCCGCGGCCAGTCGCTGATCGTGTGGGCGATTGCCGAGGGCCGGTCGGCTGCCTCCGCCGTGGATGCGTATCTCGTCGGTGAGACGGCGCTGCCCGCGCCGATCAAGCCGACCGCCGCGCCGCAGCGGTAGCCGGTAGACGGCGTTGCCGGAGCGGTCACGACCGATAGCTCCGGATGAATTCATTTCGCGTTGTCCGACATGTTTGCTTGATGTCGGTGTGACACGTGAGATCGGCAGTAATTTGCGTTATGCTACTGCCTGGTTCTAAACGCTCGCCGATGCAGGAGATGTTCTCGTGCCCAACACACCCGCTGCGAAGACATGGGTTGGCCGAATTGCCTGGTCATTGATTCGACATCCCATGAAGAGTCATAGTTTCCCCGCGAAGAGCGAGCGATTGATCACTCGCGAAGAGCTCCTGCGCTTCAGTCACTGAGCGTTGCTCACGGCCGTCGTCCGCGTGTCGGACGGCCGACATGCGGTGTTCGCCGTAATCGTTATCGACCTGTAACCAGGGCCGGTGGATGCGGTAGCCGAATCTGACTGGGGAGTAGATGGGGTTGAACCGACTTCGTCCGGCAGTCCTCTTGGCATGCATCGTCGTCGTGCTGGGGAATCGGGCACCTACTCAGACCGCCTGCGCCGCGCCGTCGACCGCGGAGCACCTGTGCGCGACGTATCCCGTGGATCTACTCAAAGATCCCATCATGGCGACGCCGCTCTCGGATCATGTGCAGGAGTTTCTTTGAGGGAATGACACAGATCATCAATGGTGGGATGGCAGGTTGGCAGTCGCGGGATGATTACTACAATTTCGCTAGGCGAGTACTCGGGGTGCCGTCTCCTGGCCCGTATCCGCAGCGTCCCGAAGAAAGACACAAAGGCTACTGATCGTGTCTCGCTGGTTGAAGTCGCTGGTCGGCGTGCGGTGTTGATACGTGCGATCGCAGCCGTCGTCCTAGTGGCCTTAGCCGCTGGATGCGGCACAGACGAACCCGCGCAGGTGACGAAGACGCCACAGGGTGTCGAGGCTAAGACTTTTGTGTTCCAGACCCAGACGTCGATTGGCGTCGCACGCGGTGGGGCGATAGCGGCTGAACTTCACGGAGGCGCCGCTGAGATCGGCGACCCGATTCGGTTGACCACAAATCACCGCTATGCCTACTGGCTTGGAGATTCTGGCGTCTCCGTGGTGGACACGCGTAATCTGGAAAGGCGTGTAATCCCCTGTAACGGACCTTGTCTCGGATTTCCTTCGCCGGTGATGCCGATAGGTGACAGTTTGGTCGGGGGCTTCGATGCAGGCGAAGATGATCACCAGGAGAGCGAGCGTGACACTACGTCCGCGTTCGTGCGCGCGCTGGACCTAAGTGCGATCGATCCTCAGATCAAAACGATCGGATCAATGCCCCTGCTGTCCCCCCACCCCGCACAACACAACGTTGCTCCGTACACCTTCTATCTGGACGCGGCGAATGGGATATACGCATTTCTAGACGCGGTCAACTATCGACCTTCGAGGCCTTGGGAACTCGCTCAAACGCTTTGGTTCTCACGACTCGACGGATCGATACTCAAGCTCGGAAACTACGCCTTTGGTAGCCGAAATGATGTTTGGGGCGCGATGAGTCCGGACGGCGCAAGTTTCGTCATGGGGGGCGAGGACCCGAGTGACAGCAAGACGGGTGCTCATTGCGGACATCGTGAGGTCGACATGATCGACACAGCCACCGGTGCCAGGACCGCGATCAGTCCGGCGGATCCGGCCGCTTCTAAGGATGTTGAGTATCGAGTTTCCCGGGCCTGGTGGGGTACCGACGGCACTCTCTACGCCAACTACCAACAGGCGAATTGTTCGGAGAAGTCGTCGGCGGGGGCACCTCCAAGCGTGTGGGCCTATCGTGCGGGCAGATGGTCTCGCGTGGAGACCCAGGGGCCCGCAATATTCGCGCTCGAACTCGGCAATGGCGCCCGGGCTGTTGTTGTGCCTAAAGCTGCGATTCCCGACGGGCAGGCGGCATGGGTCGATATGACGAAAGGGACGTTGTACTACCTGAATGGTCAGGGCCAGCGCACCTGGATCGCAGATGACGTGGTTGGCTTGGCAGATCTCCCCGAACGTTGAACCTGGTAGCTGAACCCGCCTAGCCCCGCGCCGTCAGAACCTGCGGACCGCTCTCGGTGATGGCGATGGTGTGTTCGGAATGTGCGCCGCGGGAACCGTCGGCCATCCTCAGCGTCCACCCGTCCGGATCCATGGTGAGTCGATGGGTCCCGCGCCCAAACCACGGCTCAAGCGCCAGGGTCAGACCCGGCTCCAGCTTCATGCCGCGTCCGGCCTGCCCCTTGTTCGGAACATGAGGATCCTCATGCATGGTGCGCCCGAGGCCGTGCCCACCGAAATCGGTGTTGATGCGATACCCGGCGCCCTCGGCCACGTCGGCGACGGCCGCCGAGATATCGCCGAGCCGCCCACCGGGCTGAGCGGCTGCGATCGCCGCGTCTAGCGCGATCCGCGTGCTCTCGATCAGCCGCACATCTTCGGGATCAGGGGTCCCGACGATCACGCTCACCGCGGAGTCGGCCACCCAGCCGTCGATGCTCACCGCGAAATCCATGCTCAGCAGATCGCCATCGGCCAGCACGTAGTCATGCGGAAGCCCATGCAGCACGGCGTCATTCACCGACAGGCAGATGACGTTGCGGAACGGTCCGCGCCCGAATGAGGGGGAGTAGTCCCAGTAGCAGGACACCGCGCCCCGCTCGGCAACCATGTCGCGCGCCCGAAGTTCCAGATCGAGCAGGTTCACGCCCGGCGCGGCCAGCGACGACAGCTCGGTCAGTACCGAACCGACGAACTGGCCGGTCACGCGCATATGCGCGATCTCTGCGGGTGACTTCAACTCGATCACGGCGACCTCCAGGACGGTATTTAAATACCACCTTAGGGCTTCCGGTATTTAAATACCAAGACTAAAGTCGTGAGCATGGTTCGTCAGCCGCTCACCGCCGAACAACTCGCCGCGGGTAAGCGTCTGGGCGGACTGCTGCGGGCCGCACGCGGTGACCGGCCGCTCGATGACGTCGCCCACGCTTCGGGAATCTCGCCGGAAACACTGCGCAAGATCGAAACCGGACGACTCCCGACACCAGCGTTTGGGGCCGTCGTCCAGCTGGCCGCAACCCTGCGTCTGGACCTCAACGACGTCGCGGATGCATGGCAGGACGAGACCAAGATCGTCGCCGCGTCCTAATGGCGCGGCGGCCGTAAAATCGGCCGGATGCACAGCTGGGGTGGGGACAAGCGGCTGCCACGTACCGTCGTTCTGAGCACGCTGGTCGTCGCGGTCATCGCGATGGTGGTGCACAACCGCCTCGTTCCGTTCCAGACGTCCTTCTTCGGACTGACCGAGAACGGCTATGACCTTGAGACCTATCGCGCCGCGGTGCGCGGCCTCTGGGATGGCAAGAGGTTGTACGAGGCTCCCGCCCTCAACAAGGCGTGGTTCGTCTACCCGCCGTTCGCGACGCTGATTCTCGCGCCGCTCGCGGGGGCCTCGTCCGTCGTCGCGAAATGGGCGCTGCTCACCCTTTCCCTTGCGGCCCTGGCGCTTACCGCGTGGCGCATCCTGCGTCTGGTCGGTGTCCGTGCGGGCACCCGGCTGGCTTTGGTGAGTGCCGCGCTCGCGGTGATAGCCATCGATGTCGAGCCGGTGCAGGCCACCCTTTGGTGGGGCCAGATCAACATCCTGCTCATGGCGGTGGTGCTTCTCGATCTGTTGAGTCCGGCGCAGGCCCGGTGGCGCGGTATCGGGCTCGGTCTCGCCATGGGCATCAAGCTCACGCCGCTGATATTCCTGCCGTATCTGCTACTCACCCGGCAGTGGCGTGCCTCGGGTGTCGCCGCGGGAACATTCGCGGCGACCGCCGCGCTCACCTGGCCGCTGTTCCCGCGCGACAGCGCATGGTTTTGGAGCCATCTGGGCGACACGGCGCACATCAGCCGCATCGATCACCTGGCGAATCAGTCGATCAACGGGTTCCTGGCGCGGTACTTCTTCCCGCATGCGCGCCCGGAGTGGATGTGGATTGCCTTGAGCCTCTTGGTGCTTGCCGCAGGGCTCGCTGTCGCGGTCTGGGCGCATCGCAGGGGAGAACCAGTGCTGGCACTGGTACTGGTGGGCCTCACCGGTTGCGCGGTGTCGCCGTTCAGCTGGGCGGCGCACTGGGTGTGGTTCGCTCCCGCGTTCTTCTGGCTCCTGGCGAAAGCGTGTACGACGCCCGCGCCATGGAACCGTGGTTGGGTCTACCGCGCGGCGGGACTCTTCGCGATGACCTTCATGTGGACCCTGCATAGGCCGGGGCCCGGACACAGCACCACCTATTTCAGCGGGGTGTACTGGAACTTCCTGGACCTGCGGCCGTTTTGGGTAGGCCAGCTGATGAGCGGGTGGTACCCGTTGGTGTTCTTGTGCTTCACGGTCGGCGCCGCCGGGTGGCTGCGGCTGAGTACGCCACGGGCGCGGGACGAACTGGACGAACTTTCGATGCTGTCGGCGGAGATCGAGGACTACCCCCCGGAAAATCGCGATGAGGAGCTCGCGCTACGCGCCTAGAGTCCTGAACATGGACCCCGTCGCAGCCCTGCGTGAAGTCGCCTATCACAAGGAGCTCGGCCGCGAGGAATCGCGCCGGGTGATGGCCTACCGCAAGGCCGCGGACGTCATCGCGGGTCTGAGCCCCGAGGAGCGAGAACGCCACGGCATCAACAAGACTTGGAAAGGTCTTACCGGGCTGGGGCCCAAGACGGCGACCGTCGCCGCCGAAGCCTGGGCAGGCAAGGTCCCGGCCGCACTCGAACAGCTGCGTGCCGCCAAGAAGAGCACCGGCGGCGGCAGCATGCGGGCCGCGCTCAAGGGCGACCTGCACCTGCATTCCAACTGGTCTGACGGCTCGGTGCCGATCGCCGAGATGATGAGCACCGCCAAGGCGCTCGGCCATGAATACTGCGCGCTCACGGATCATTCGCCTCGCCTGCGCGTCGCCAACGGCCTCTCTGCCGAGCGGCTGCGCGCCCAGCTGAAGGTCATCGACGAGCTGCGAGATCAGATGGCGCCCATGCGAATCCTCACCGGTATCGAGGTTGATATCCTCGACGACGGTGCGCTGGATCAAGACCCCGAGCTCCTCGACCAGCTCGATGTCGTCGTCGCCAGCGTGCATTCCAAGCTCGCGATGGATTCGGCCGCGATGACGCGCCGCATGATTGCCGCAGTCACCAACCCGCGCGTCGACGTGCTCGGGCATTGCACCGGACGGCTGGTGGAGGGGGAGCGAGGCACCCGCGGGGAGTCGAAATTCGATGCCGCAGAGGTATTCCGGGCCTGTCGTGACTCCGGAACCGCTGTCGAGATCAACTCCCGGCCCGAACGCCGGGACCCGCCGCGCCGGCTGCTCGACCTCGCATTGAACATCGGCTGCGACTTCTCCATCGATACCGACGCGCACGCCCCGGGCCAGCTGGAGTTCTCCGGGTACGGATGCGAACGCGCCTTGGAGGCCGGCGTTCCGGAGGAACGGGTGATCAACACCTGGCCGGTCGAGCAGCTCCTGGCCCGGACCCAGGAAGGCCGCTAGCCGCCTATTGACACTTTGAACACATTCGCGCAAAGTGTTCAAACGTGAAGCTGGTGAAGACGGCGGGCCCGCGCGGTGAGGTCCCCGAACCGATCGTCGCGGCCGTTGCGCAGACCCTGGTCCGCTCCGGAACCCAACGATTCAGCCTGTCGGCGGCCGCCGATCAGGCCGGTGTTTCCCGTGGAACCATCTACAACTGGTTTGGCGGCAAGAAGGAAGCCATCGACGTCGCGGTTGGCTTCATTGCGGGCGCGTTCATCGAACTGTTCGCCGGGGCCGTGAGCGCCAAGACCACGCTCGCCGAGCAGGTCGGCGAGGCCGCGGTGCGCATCAGCGATCACCGGGCCTGGTCGGATCGTTTGGACCCCACGCTGCATGTGTCCAACGTGCTGGAACTGGTGCTGGACGAGTGCGGGGATGACCTGATGCGCCGGTCCGTCGAATTCTGGGTTCCCCAGGTCGAAGCCGCCCGGGAACGCGGGGAGATTGGGGAAGACGTCGACGCCACCGAGGCGGCAGAGTGGATCATGCGGACGCTGATGAGCATCGAGGTGCTGCCCGCGATCTCCGTCGATCTGAAGAACCCGGACGTGGTGCGGGACTATTTCTCCCGGTTCATCCTGCGCGGGCTGGCATGAGCGACGTCGACTGTCAGGTCGCGATCATCGGCGCCGGCCCTGGTGGTATCGCCGCCGCCCACTACTTGCTGGAACGTGGCATCGACGATTTCGTCATCCTGGATCGAGCCGACGACTTCGGCGGCACTTGGCGCGACAACACCTATCCGGGCCTCGCCGTCGATATCCCGGTGCTGTTCTACCAGTTGAGCTTTGCGCGTACCGGACGGTGGAACAAGCTGTTCGCCGACGGTGCCGACATCCAGCGCTACCACCTTGCGGTGGTGGATGACCTGGGTATACGCAAGCACTTCCAGGGTGACAGTGCCGTTACCGCGGAACACTGGAATGAAGACGATGACCACTGGGAGCTCACGATCGCCGGGAAACCCGACATCCGGGCTCGGTACGTCATCAGCGCGGTCGGCGGATACATCGACACCAAACCCGGCCCGGACATCCCCGGTCTCGACGATTTCCGCGGCAGGACCATGCGGCCCAACGCGTGGGATCACTCCTACGACTACGCAGGCAAGCGGGCGGCGGTGATCGGGACGGGCTCCAGTGGCATTCAGATCGCGCCCGCGGTCGCTGAAACGGCGGCATCCGTCACCACTTTCCAGCGCACCCCGGCATGGATTATTCCTAAACCCAACCCGGATCTGTCGCCGCGTGTGCAGCGGATCCTGGGCGCGCCGTTCATCCTGACACTCGTCAACGCGCTGGTGGTTGCATCGATGGATGTCGCGGAGGCCGTGCTGTTTCATCTCCTGCCACTGCTTCCGGAATCGATGCTGCGCGTACTGATTCCGCGTTATGACGCGATGGCGCGACGCTGGTATCGGAACCTGTTGCGAGACACCGTTCGAGATCCCAAACTACGCGACGCCCTGATGCCCGGCTACGGGATCCTGGCCCGTCGCACCATCCTGTCCAACGACTTCCTGCAGGCAGTGGACGCGGGCACGGTGCGGCTGGTCACCGAACCCATCGTGCGGATCACCGAGACCGGCATCGAGACTGCCGACGGCGCGCACCACAATGTAGATCTCTTGGTGCTGGCCACCGGGTATGAGATCTACACCGACCCGGAGCACTATCGGTCGGGAACCGTTCAGGGCCGGGGCGGATTCGACCTCGGTGAGTACTACCGCGACCACGAGATGCGAACCTACGGCGGCTCGGCGCTGCCCGGTCTGCCCAACCGGTGGGTGCTGGTGGGGCCCGAGGGCAACCAGGGGCAGGGCTGGCACGCCATGGTGGAGGCCAATGCGCGCCATGCCGCCCGGATCATCGCCGCCGCTGGGCGGGGTGTCGCCGAAGTGACGCAACCTGCCTTCGACGCATGGGTGCGCCGGATGGCGCGCCAGAGCAAGGCGATCCGGCTGTACGCCACCGACTGCCAACCCCCGCTGAGCACCTACTTCGTGAACTCCAAGGGTGAGGCCCGGTACTACCGGCCGCAAACGGTGAGTGAAATGAACTGGTTCTCAAGGCATTCCCCGATCTCCGACTACTCCTTCCGTCCCGTGTCTACCGAAGCAAAGGCGTCCTCGTGATCCAAAATCAGACAAATCAGCCCGATAAGCCGCTCGCCGGGCGCGTCGCCTACATCACCGGCGCCGCGCGCGGTCAGGGGCGCGAGTACGCGTTGCGACTCGCCAAGGACGGCGCCGACATCGTCGCCATCGATGTGTGCGAAAAGGCCTCGCCGTACCTCCAGTACCCGTCGGGATCGACGGAGGACCTGGACCAAACGGTCGCCGCTGTGCGAGAACTCGGACGAGAGATCATCGCGGAGCGCGTGGACGTACGCGATCTAGCCGGCCAGCAGAAGGTGATCGGAGAGGCGATCAACCGGTTTGGGCGGCTGGATGTCGTCGTCGCCAACGCGGGCATCGCCAACTGGTGCCGCGTGTGGGAACTCGAACCCGAACAGTGGCGCGATGTCATCGACGTCAACCTGACCGGCGTGTGGAACACCATCAAGGCGGCCGTTCCCGCCATGATCGACGCCGGTAATGGCGGCTCCATCATCACTATCAGCTCCTCGGCCGGCATCAAGGCAGTACCGGGCTGCGGCCACTACTCCGCGTCGAAGTTCGGTGTTGTCGGACTCACCAACTCACTCGCAATTGAGTTGGGGGAGTATGGTATTCGAGTAAACTCGGTGCATCCGTGGGCCACCAACACCGCGCTGGCGGAAGACCGGACGATGGTTCCGATCCTCGAACAGCACCCCACCTTCCTGTCCAGTTTCGGCCCTTCGCTCTATGACAACGACCGGTTGATCGAGCCCGCGGAGATAGCCGAGGTAGTCGCCTGGCTCGCCGGCGACGCATCCGGCGTGATGACCGGCGCGCAGGTTCCCGTCGACAAGGGGTATCTCAAGCGATGACCGCATGTCCCTTCGCGCCCGGATTCGACTTCACCGACCCGGACCTCATTCAGCGGCGCATTCCCGTCGAGGAGTTCGCGTACCTGCGCAGGACCGAGCCCATCTGGTGGAACGCCCAGCGGCGAGGAGTGGCCGGATTCGATGATGACGGCTACTGGGCGGTCACCAAACACGCTGATGTTAAAGAGGTCTCGCGCCTCAGCGAGGTTTTCTCCAACAGTGCAAACACCACGGTGGTGCGCTACAACGAGGACATCACCGCCGAGCAGCTCGATATTCAGCGCGAGAACCTACTCATCGACATGGACGAACCCAAGCATCGCATTCTGCGGCGCATCGTGTCCCCGCTGTTTACTCCCAAGGCCGTCAACGGATTACACGAACGGCTCGTCGAACGCGCCAAGGGCATCGTGGAGCTGGCCGCCGAAAAGTCCAGCGGTAATTTCGTTTCCGATATCGCCTCGGTGTTACCCATGCACGCCATCGCCGACCTCGTGGGCATTCCGGAGGCCGACCGTCAGCAAGTGCTGGACTGGACTAATCAGATGTTCGCCTACGACGATCCGGCCATCGGCAAAGACACTGCCACCACCGCCACGGTCTCCATGTTGGGCTACGCGTATGCGATGGCCGAAGAACGCCAAAAGAATCCGCAGGACGACATCCTTACCGGGCTGGTTCAGGGCGCCTACGACGACCGTGCGCTGACCCCGCTGGAATTCGCCTACTTCGTCATTCAGCTGATGGTCGCGGGCAACGAAACCTCGCGCAACGCCATTACTCACGGCGTCCTTGCCTTCGCCGACAATCCGGCGCAATGGGAGCTGTATCGGCAACGCCGCCCGCAGACCACCGCCGACGAAATCATTCGTTGGGCCAGCCCTATCATCGCCTTCCAGCGCACCGCGCTGCAGGACGTCGAGCTCGGGGGAGTGCAGATCCAGCAGGGGCAGCGCGTCGGAATGTTTTACGCCTCCGCCAATTTCGATGAGGAGGTGTTCGACGACCCGTTCACCTTCAATATCGAGCGTGACCCGAACCCGCACCTGGCGTTCGGTGGCCATGGGATCCACTACTGCCTGGGCGCGAATCTCGCCCGGCTGGAGATCGGCATCATGTTCGAAGCCATGGCCGACAGGCTCCCAAATCTGATGCCGACCGGGGAGCCCACCCGGTTCCGGTCGGGCTGGATCAACGGCGTGGTGTCGCTGCCCGCGAGTTACGTCGGCTAGTCCGGTGCGAAACCGCTACGCGGGTATCCCGTTCACCACCCCGACGCCCGAGATCACTGCCGCTCTTGAGGACGTCAGCGTTCCTACGCTGCTGCTTTCGCTGGTTCACATCACGGGGGACCCGCGATACATCCACGAGTTCAAGCAGGCCGCCACCTTCCTCAACGAGGTCCAGGGCTTCATGTCCGAGGAGGACAAGGCGCGAGTGCGGGCACTGGCACTGGACGCGATCATCGAGTACCGCGACCGCGGCTGCCCAGAGCCGGTGCCGCTGACGGCCGAGCTGGTTCGCGAAATGATGAATTGGGCTGCCTGCGAGGAGGTGCCCGACTGTTACCTGCCTCTGGTGCTGGAAGAGCTCGATCTGGAGGGGGCCGATCCGCGCCGCGCCACTCCGCTGGAACCGAGCCACACAGCGGAGCTTCCCGTCGTTGTCATCGGCTGCGGGGAATCAGGGATCCTGGCGGGCATCAGACTTGCACAGGCCGACATCCCCTTCACCATCATCGAGAAGAACGCCGGACCAGGCGGAACATGGTGGGAAAATGCATATCCCGGCGCCCGCGTGGACGTCGCCAATCACTTCTACTGCTACAGCTTTGAGCCGAGTGACGGCTGGAGCCACTACTTCGCCGAACAGCCGGAACTACGCGACTACTTCCAGTCGATGATCGACAAGCACCGGCTGGGCAAGCACGTACTGTGGGAGACCGAGGTTGAGTCGGCCGCCTGGGATGAGAACGAAGCCCGGTGGACAGTACGGCTTCGCGCCAAAAGTGGGGAGATACAAGAGCTTCGAGCCCGCGCCGTCATCAGCGCGGTGGGCCAGCTCAACCGCCCAAACATCCCGCCCTTCGAAGGGGCCGGCGCCTTCACCGGGCCGGCGTTCCACTCCGCGCGCTGGGATGGCTCGGTAGATCTCACCGGCAAGCGGGTCGCGCTGATCGGAGCGGGCGCCAGCGGATTCCAGATCGCCCCCGCCATCGCCGAGACCGTCGAGCACCTCACGGTGTTCCAGCGCACCCCGCAATGGATGTTCCCCAACGCCATGTACCACGACCGGGTCGAAGACGGGGTGCGGTGGGCCATGAAACATCTGCCGTTCTACGGCCGCTGGTACCGGTTCCTGCTCCTGTGGCCCGGTGCCGACAAGGGACTCGATGCGGCCGAAGTCGATCCCGAGTACCCCGACCAGGACTATGCGGTCAGCGCGATCAATGCTGCCGCGCGAATGATGTTCACCGACTGGATAACCCGGCAGGTCGGCGAAGACGGTCAGCTACTGGCGCAGGTACTGCCCGACTACCCGGCCACCGGTAAACGCACGCTGCAAGACAACGGCAGCTGGTTGCGAACACTGAGCCGCGACAACGTCGAGTTGGTGCGCACACCCATCGAACGAATCGAGCCAGACGGAATCGTCACCGCGGACGGCGCCGTCCGCCCCATCGACGTGATCGTCTACGCCACGGGATTCCGCGCCACCGAGGTGCTGTGGCCGATGCGCATTGTGGGCCGCGACGGTGTGGAGCTGCGCAGCATGTGGGGTGACCGGCCGTACGCGCATCGCGGCATCACGGTGCCGGGGTTCCCCAACTTCTTCATCATCTACGGGCCGGGCACCCACCTGGCCCACGGTGGGAGCCTGATCTTCCAGTCCGAACTGCAGATGCGGTACATCGCGCAATGCCTGGAACGGCTGGCCGGCGATAGCGCCCTGTCGATGGAACCGGCGGAGCAGCCCGCGGCCGAGTGGCACCGTCGCACGCAGGATCAGATCAAGAAGATGGTGTGGTCGCACCCGGCCATCGAGCATTCCTACTTTAAGAATGACGACGGCGAGATCCACACCGTCAGCCCCTGGAGACTGCCCGAGTATTGGCACGCTGTGCGGCGACCGGACTGGTCGGAGTACGTGTTCACCGCAGTCAATGCGCCCTGACCTGCGGCGGCGCTTGCATATTGTCGGCGCGATCGCAAGGGCTAACTTTACTTTTCTCGCCGATCCGTAAGCGGTAGCATCGCGGCATGTCCGAACACTTTGACGTGCTCATCGTCGGCGCCGGCCTCTCGGGAATCAGTGCCGCCTGGCACGTCCAGAACCGCTGCCCCTCCAAGACCTACGCCGTGCTGGAGATGCGCGACGACATGGGCGGTACCTGGAATCTTTTCAAGTACCCGGGCATCCGCTCCGATTCGGACATGTACACCCTGGGCTTCCGGTTCTCTCCGTGGAACGACAGTCGCACCCTGGCCGACGGGCCGTCGATCCTCGACTACGTCCACAAGACCGCCGCCAACGCGGGCCTCGACGGCCACATCAAATACCGGCACAAGGTCGTCGGAACCGCATGGTCCAGCGCGGACCAACAGTGGACCATCACCGTGGAGAACGACGGCAAGACCGTCGAGTACACCTGCAACTACCTGTTCTGCTGCAGCGGCTACTACAACTACGACCAGGGTTACTCGCCGGAGTTCCCCGGCGCCGACGATTTCAAGGGCACCATCGTGCACCCGCAGCATTGGCCCGAGGACTTGAACTACAAGGGCAAGAAGGTCGTGGTAATCGGCAGTGGTGCCACCGCGGTGACCCTGGTCCCGGCGATGGCCGACGACACCGAACACATCACCATGCTGCAGCGCTCACCCACGTATATCTTGTCGCTGCCCAACGAGAACCCGATCATCAACGGTCTACGAAAGGTGTTGCCCACCAAGGCGGCCTATCCGGTCGCGCGCTGGCTCAACATCGGTCAGCTGATCTTCAGTTACCAGGCCAGCCGCAAATTCCCGCGGGCGGCGCGGCGAATCATCATGGCGCAGGCCAAACTCCAGCTGCCTAAGGGTTACGACTACAAGAAGCACTTCGGCCCCAAGTACAACCCGTGGGATGAGCGCCTCTGTGTGGTACCCAACGGCGACCTGTACAAGACCATCCGTAAGGGCAAAGCCGAGATCGTCACCGATCACATCGAGACCTTCGACGAGACAGGCATCAAGCTCAAGTCTGGCAAGCACCTCGACGCCGATATCATCATCACCGCAACGGGTTTGAACCTGCAGATCTTCGGCGGCATCATCCCGTCCATCGATGGCACCCCGGTCGACCTACGGGACTTGACGGTGTACAAGGGCGCGATGCTGACGGGCGTCCCGAACATGGGCTTCACAATCGGCTACACCAATGCGTCCTGGACGCTCAAGGCCGACCTGGTGTCCGAGTATGTGTGCCGCCTGCTGAACTACATGGACGAGCATGGTTACACCACGGCCGTGCCCGAGCTCAACGACCCGACGGTGGAACCGTTGCCGTTCATGGAATTCACCCCCGGATACGTGTTGCGCGCCCTGGAAGAGCTGCCGAAGCAGGGCTCCAAGCACCCGTGGCGGCTCAAGCAGAACTACGCGTACGACGTCGGGATGATGCGGCGCAGCCGGATCACCGAGGGCATGCGCTTCGGCAAGAAGAAGACGGCCGTCGTCGCCGCCGCGGACAAGGAAGCTGTCAACACCTAGGTGACCGAGCTCCGCACGGAGATTCGAGAGGCAGTAGCGGTACTAACGCTGCACGGACCGACGACGCGCAATGCCTTCACCACCGAGCTGGGCCGCCAGCTCGGTGCCGCGTACCGGCGGCTCGATGACGACCCCGCAGTGCGCGTCATCGTGCTTACCGGCACCCCACCGGCGTTCTGCAGCGGTGCAGAGATCTCTGCTGGCGCGGAAACATTTGCCGCCCCGAGCAATCCAGAGTTCTCGGCCTCTCCGGTGCGGCCCACCGCATTCGAACTGAACACCCCGGTGATCGCCGCGGTGAACGGTCACGCCATCGGTATCGGGATGACGCTCGCCCTGCATGCAGACATACGCATCCTCGCTGAAGAGGGGCGCTACGCCATACCTCAGGTGCGATTCGGGGTGGCGCCGGATGCCATGGCGCACTGGACGTTACCGCGCCTGGTGGGAACGGCCGTGGCGGCAGAACTACTTCTGACCGGAGCTCCCTTTTCGGCACAGCGCGCCGTGGAGACCGGACTGGCCAATCGGTGCCTGCCCGCGAGTCAAGTCCTCGACGCCGCGTTGGTGATGGCGCGCGATATCGCGACGAACGTGGCGCCGCAATCGGCAGCGCTCACCAAGCGGCTGCTGTGGGACGCGCAGACGAGGGGAATGTCGGCGGATGCCGTCGCCGAGAGGGAGACGACCGATCACCTGCAGCTCATGGGGTCGGCGGATGCGGTCGAGGGCCCGCGCGCATTCAGGGAAGGTCGCGCCCCGCGTTGGCGTGCTCGCTCGCACCACGATTAGGGCTCGTCACGGGTTGAATCTTTGACCCGACCTGCCTAATCTATATCTGGTACGGAGCGTAGCCAAATAATCGTCATTGTCTTGTGGAGGGAGCGCATCGTGGGAAGACACAACGTTCGCTCCGTCTTGGACGAGGTGTCCCGTGCGCTCCCACATTCGGACCTCGGCACCGCTGCGCCGCCACACCTGACGGGCTGGAGCTCCGATTTCGTCTGGGCTGTCGAAGTCGCCGAGACGACCTCCATCGTGACCGACCCCGATTTCGTCCCGACGCCGCCGCCCTGGTTCAGGGCCTGACCGGTCCCAGCAGTCGATTCAAGTATGTGCCGCTGAACATGCCCTCGGGGTCCAGCCGCGCGCGCACGTCCTGGAACGTCTGCCATTCCGGATACCGCACGCTTAGCTGCTCCGCAGTCAGTGTGTGCCGCTTACCCCAATGCGGGCGACCTTCTAGCCCGACGAGGATGGGCTCGAGGTCCCGGAAGTACGGCTCCCACTGGCCGTGAATCGTTTGGTGCACAGCAAGATACGCGCTTTCACGCCCGTAGGCCGGCGCCAGCAGTGCATCGTCGGCCTGCGTGAAGCGCACCTCCAGGGGGAACGCCACCCGATGACGATTCTGTTCGATGGCGGTCAGCACGGTCTCGATGGCCTCGCCGGCATTTTCCAGCGGAAGCGAATACTCCATCTCGGTGAACTTCACCTTGCGAGGGCTCGCAAACACCGAGGCGCTCTCATCTTGTGACTCATTGGAACCCGCCAGGGCCGCAACAAATTTAGATATCCGGGGGGCCGCCGACGGCACGCGCCCGGCCGCCCACATCAAGGCGCCGAGCGCGCCGTTTTCCACCAGGTCGCGCTCCACCCAGTGTTTCACCGGGTGGCTGGGCCACGGATCCTCATCGGTGCGCTTCGACTGCAGCAGCAGCACCCGCCGCGTATGTGGAAACAGATACAGCTCAAGGTGATCGGTGCCCGCGAGTAATGCGGGTAGGTCGGCCAGCGCGGAATCCAGGTCGCGCACCGACTGGCGGCGGTGCAGCCGGAAGGACGGCACACACTGCAGGGTGAGCTCGGTGACCACACCCAGTGCACCCAGCGAGATCCGCGCTGCGCGCAGCTCGTCACCGCCCGAGATCTCGTGAATCGTGCCGTCGGCGGCCATGATTCGCATGGACACGATGGTCTGCGAGATATTGCCGAACCCCAGGCCCGTGCCGTGCGTGCCGGTGGCAGCCGCCCCCGCGAGCGTCTGGGTGTCGATATCGCCGAGATTGGGCAGCGCCAGCCCCCGGCGCAACAGCTTGCGATTGAGATCGTGCAGGGTGATGCCGGCCTGCACCCGTACCCGGTCCTGCCCATCCACCGAGATCAGCTGACGCAATGCCGAGAGGTCAATCTGCACACCGTCGGTGACGCACAGCTCGGTGAAGGAATGCGATGAGCCGATCGGCCGCACCGATCGCCCGGCCGACCGTTTCAGGGCGAACGCCAGCTCTTCCTCGGACTGCGGACGGGCGACCAGTGCTGGGGTACAAGAAGTTTGACCACTCCAGTTCTGCCAGGCGGTCACAGAAACATCATTCCCTCGCCGCGGTAGGTGGGCACCGATCCGGCGTGCTGGCCGCCCTCGACGAGCTGCAGTTCGGTGAAATGCTCGCAGAGCTCACCGGCCTTCGCATGCCGGAACCACACCACATCGCCGATCTGCAGTGCTCGGGCCCCGCGCAGCGGAGTCTGCACTTCCCCGGCACCCTCGGACAGTTCGAAGGACAAACCCGTCGGCCACGACGGGACCGGAACGCGGCTTGCCCCGGTCGGCCCGCTGGCGATGTACCCGCCACCGAGAACCGTGGCCAGCTCCGGTGCCGGCTTGCGCACTACCGGCAGCGCGAACGCGGCGGCTGGGTCCAGATGCAGGCTGCGGTAGTTGTCGAAGAGCGCCGGGGCGAAGAAGCCCGATCCGGCGGCCAGTTCAGTGGCGAAACCCAGTCCCGCGATACGGGCCAGGCTGCCGGTGCCGCCGGAGTTCACCAACTCCAGCGGCGGCGCCCCGGCGGCACGCAGCCGCGCGGTCACCGCGTCCAGCACCTTGGGGAGACGCTCGCCGAGCTCGCGCAGCGAGGACGCCTGCATGCCGCGAACAGCCAACTGGTACCAGGGATTTCCCGGGACGATATCGCCGACTCCGGCGATCTGCCCGTCATAGGACATCACCGCCGCCAGCCGTAGCCCGGGCGTGGCGCACACGAGATCGGTGAGTGCCGCGGCCTGCTCTGGGGTGCGTACCGGCGAGCGCTTCGGTCCCAGGTGCACCGGGCCATTGAGCGGTCGCCACCCGGCGTCGATATCGAGGCAGACCGGGATGGGCGCGTTGGTTTCCTCTGCGACGGACGCCAGTAAGCGCACGTGATCGGGCGAATCGATCAAGGGCCGAATGACGGAGCGATGCCGGGCCGCCATCGCCAGTGCGCCACGGTCGACGCTGGGGTAGGCGATCAGCAGGTCATCGACGCCGGCGTCAGCCAGATGCACGGCCTCGGCCGGCGTGAAGGCCAGTACCCCGTGAAACCCAGGTATCTCTAAGAACTTCCGGATGAGTGCGGTGCTGCGTATCGACTTGCTCGCTACCCGGATGGGTAACCCGGAGGCCGCGGCGACCAACGCCGCGGCGTTGGCGCGTGCCGCATCCATATCGACGGCGGCCAGCGGCGCGGGTGCCCCGGGCAGTGCTTCCGCCAGCCGTCGCACCGACATCAGGAAGGAACCACGACGACGCCGTCATGGTCGGCGTAACAGATCGCGCCCGGGATAAAGTCGATGCCGCCGAAGCTCACGACGATATCGCGTTCCCCGGCACCGGTTTTGGTGCCCTTTCGGGGATTGGTGCCAAGGGCCTTGATGCCAATATCCATGGTTGCCAGGGTGGCACTATCGCGAACCACCCCGTTGATGACCAGGCCAGACCAGCCACTGTCAACGGCGATCCCGGCGATGATGTCGCCGACGAGGGCGCAGTGCATCGAGGCACCGCCGTCGATCACCAACACGCCACCCGAACTTGGCTCCGACAGCATGGATTTCAGCAGTGCGTTGTCGTGATGGCAGCGCACCGTGGTGATCACTCCGGCGAACACCGACCGCGCGCCGAACTGGGTGAGCTGAAGATCGCAACTGGCCATGTCGATCCCCAGCTCGTCTCCCAGGTCGGCGGTCGGGCGGGGCGTGATCGGTCCGGTGCTCATACACCGAGCTTATTCGGCGCGCGCTACGTCGTGGCGGCAGTGTCGTGCGAGGCAATCACAACATCGTGCAGCCACTGCGCCAGGCCAGGCTCGGCATCGTCGTGGTACGCCCGGAACCGGTCGTCCGCGACGTACATCTGTGCAAGACACACCTGCATCTCCGCTGTGCAGTCGTAGTACGTCTCGATTCCGAGGCGGTGCGCCTCGGCCAGCGCGTTGGCCCGCTGCGATCCGGCTTCGATCCCCTCGCGTTTGGCCGCCGCGAGGTCGGCAAGCAGCCGGTCGCTCTCGGTCTTGATCCGGATCCAGTCCGCCTTGGTGGTGCCGCACCAGAAATCGCTGAACGATAGCTTCGAGAAAAACTCGCCCAACAAGGGAGATTCGTTCGACTTGGGCACGTATCTGGATGGCTACGTGTACACCGGGGACTACCTAAACAAGGGCGACGGTCTCTGGCGTATCCCCGTCGATCCGAACGATCCGTCCAAGGCATTGGGTCCGGCCCAGGTCTATTGCACCGAATTCGATAGCCCCGTCCTGGTAGCGGGAAGCAAATTGAGTTTCAAAGGCTCGACGTGCGGTGTGGGAGCAGATTTCACTGCATGCATCGACACCACCAAGCGCGGGTTCGTATTGCGTCAGGACGGCAATAGCAGCGGCTTTTGATCGGGACCATGATCCTGAAAAAGCCCTCAGTGGCTGCGCACTCAACCGCCAGCGTGCACGGTCATCGTGTCACCAACGTCATGACTTAACACAACTAGCGGTTCCCAGCGGCTATATCTTGCTGGACGATTCGCCTCGGTCTCAGTAGCCGCCGCTCGTTATTTTCGACCGACGGTAGTTGCTGGACAAACTCCAGGTGCTGCCGATACAGTTGCTTCCAGCAAATTTTACTGGTGAGTCAGGCTGGGGGCAAGATGAGTGGCGTGCGTTTGATCGTGGTGGCAGCTGTTGCCGCGATACTGCTGCAGGTGGGGGCCGTGTCCGCAGCGGCAGATCCTGGTCGCTGTGATGCGGTGATCGCTGCGAAAGATCGAATGGGCCAGGCTACAGCGAATGATCATAGCGGCAATGACACCGCCGCCGTGGTCAAACGCTTCCGTAACCGGGCTGCGATTATCGAGCAAGCCGCACGAGAAACGACTGATCCGGAGATCAAGGCAGAAGCGCAGCACACCGCGGACACGATCAACCGGGCGGCCGATTACTTCGGTGCCCGCCAGTTCGACGACCTGCAGGTGCTGATCGAAAACTGCGACGGCGCCTGCCACGTTTGGAGTGAAACAGTCAGCTCCTTGGCCACCTTGTATGGCGACTGCGACGCTTGACTACAAGGTTCATGCCCCTTCGCGGAGCCAGTTGGCGGCATACCGAAATACTTCGATCTGGAAAGTGTGGGCTACACCGGATACCGGACCGCTCAACCCTTGGACAGTTGAGCTGGCCTTCATTTCAATCCCCTTTGATGCCTAGGAAACAGCCGTAACAGCAAGCAACCGAAGGAATTTCAGAATATGGCGATTGTCTTGAGATCTAGCGGGCGTAGCGTCAGAATCCTGCTCGTGTTCTGTGCGGTGGGTTTTGCTTCGTTGACACCGCTGAGTGTGCCGCCGGACGCGGGTGCGGCACCGTATGTTTCGGACATCGACGCTCTGATTGATGACAGCGGTCCGCTGCCCGCCGATTCCACAGACCTCATGCAGACACCCGATTTCGTGTTCACGACTTCGACCGGTGTTGTCTGCAGAAAGAGTGTTATTGGCAAGGTCGCACCCAGCGTGAGCTGTGCGGGCTTCACCCCGCGCCCGAGCACGGCACCACCGGGCACCCGCGGTGTGACCGTGCAGGGGTATTACGCCGCGGGAGACGGGCCGGCCCGGTACCTCTCAACTCCACCCGATGTCACCGGCGGCCAACCGCCAGTCCTGCTGCCTGAAGGCCACAAAATCGTGTTCTGGGCATTTTCCAATCAACAGTCCCTGGTGTGTGGAGTACCACAACGATCTGAGCTGGTATGCCTGCTTAAAGCGTCAACAGAACGGGATACCACCGGCCCAGAAGTGACCCACGGCTTTGTGATCTCAACAGTCGACCCCGACGGCGTTTTCTGAACAAGCCCGTTCTCGCCGGGGCGGCAGCCATGTCTCACCCCGGCGCATCCGCGCCTCCTCAGTTGCACTCTTCCATTTCGTGGCTCGCGCACGTTGATCAATAGCTCAGAGAGCAGAGCGCTACCGTCGACGCGCACTTCAACGGGTCGCAACTTGACGGAAAACGATCACAGCCCAACGGCGTTCGCGAACGCGGTTATCGAGAAGACCGACACAAGGTCCACATAGCGCTGTGTTCGCAATAGCGGGAACATTCTGCGGGCGAATAGAAGTCGTCGCCGCTGTCATAGCGGACCTGCAGATAACCGGTCCACGATGAGGCAGAAAGCACGGCGGGAGAAATCCGCGTGACCTCAACTACGCGTGTTGTCTACCTGCAGATCCCGCGGAAGCACCCAGTGACCAGCATTCCCGAACCGCTCGTTGAGCCTCGATACAAATCTGGATCGGGGCCGCATACCCAGCTTTCTCGACACCAACCGTCAGAGCCGCGGCAAGCAGCATCCTTGCTCGAATACGATGCCTAACCGAACACTGCGAGAGCGCAACTGGCACTTGGCTTCCAGCCAGTACGGTGATGTCGAACGTTCACCAAGACCCCATACATACCCGTCTGGAACATACCCCTCAGATATGCACTACACAGGACATGAACGCCTTTCTGAGGTGCATCAGGACACATCTCACCCCTACGAAATCATAAGGACGCCGTACTCATGAGGACACCGTGCGGCCTCCCGTGCCGTGAGGGTCAAGCCCTTTTCGCGGTAGGGATTACTCCGATTCGACGGAATCCTCGCGATGACGACGGCGTCGCAGCAGCAACAGCACCAGGATCGTGAATGCGGCGCCAAGCGCGATCTTCACGTTCGGCGCTTGACGGCCGCGTTCGAGTGCGGGGCCGGGAATCGGCGGTGGGGCTGTGTCGACATTCGACTTCGCCTTCGCGGCAGCTTCCTTGGCCGCTGCCGCGAGATCAGGCTGCGCCGGCTCAGGCGTAGGTATCACGGGGGGAGCCGCGGGTTTAGGGGCTTCGGCGGCGGGCTTCGGCGCGGGCGGGGGTTGCGGGGCCGCTACGGGCTTGGCCGCAGGGGTCGCTTGGGGCTTGGGTGCAGCTGGAGTCGACTCGGCCGCCGGCGCAGGCGTGGGAGCCGGTGTTGCCGCCGGCGGCGGTGTGGGCTTGTGGGCCTCGACCGCAGGTGCCTGGGCCGGCTTCGGGCCCGGCTCGGCCGTGGGACCGGACTTGGGAGGTGCCGACGAGCCGGCCCGCTTGGCGGGTGCGCGTTTGGCGGCCGGACGTTTGGCCGCCTTCGCTGGCCGCGAGGGGGGCGCGGGCTTGGGTGCCTCGCCGGCGGCGGGCTTCTCCGGTGTCGGGTTGGGCTCGTTAGCCGAATTGTCCTGGTCCGCCATGCGCCTGCTCCTTCGCAAGTTTTGGTCGTCTGGTTCGTCCTCGGGGGAAACCGTGACCGCTCGCGGCCACGATGGGCGGCTCATACCCGAAGGCTTGCCGCCCCGCCGTTGTCCATCATGCCGTCACGGCGAGAAAAGGCCAGTCGTGGGCCCGCAGAGGGCTCGTAAATCACGACTGGCGACGCTGTGTCCAGATGAGCGCGGCACCCACCGAAACCACCACAGCCACGACAAACGGCCACATGGGCATCTCGCCGTCGGTCGTGTTCGCCGGGGTAGACGCGGCTGTTGCTGACGGCTGCTGAGACGCCGTCGGGGCTGCCGCGGAGGCCGGTGCTCCCGATGCGGTGATGGTGAACGGCCACGATCCGTCGACCGGATGACCGTCCTCGGAGATCACCCGGAAGTTCACCGCGTACTTCCCGGCGGGGGCCGTGGACTTCATCCCCACCGAAATCGTCGCGCCAGAAACCACCGGGTCGCCGGACTGCCACTGATCGGTCTTGCCGTCGGGGCCGATGATCGTGATCGCCGCGAAACGCTTCTGGAGCGGCTCATTGAAGGTGGCACTGACCTGGGCAGGAGGCCCGGACAACACCGCGTTCTCGCCTGGATCTGAGGACACCTTGACCGCGTGCGCCGACGCGATACCCGGCAAAGCCAGGCTCAACGCCAGCGCGATGAACGCCGAGATGACTAGCGACGCCGACTTATGCAGAACTCTCATCACTGTTGCCTCCGTCGATTCGTCAGCGTCAACGCAAGCGCGACGGCGCCGAGGACCAGACCGATCCCGCCGAACCAGCGTGCGGTCTTGTCAGGGTGAGCTCCGGAGTTTCCGGACTCATGCATTGCCGACACCTGGGGCCCGTGCGCCGAGTGGCCATCGTGGTCGGCCTTTCCCTGCGTCAGATCGAGCGTGGGCGCCGGGTGTTTGGGTTCGTCCCCACCGGGCTGCGCCAGCTGATCCCACGTAACGACCGTGCCGTCGGCGTAGGTCTGTGTCGCCGGGAAGCTCACCGAGTCGGTGTCGGGCAGTTTGACGCGCACCCGGAACAACGCGAACTGATCGGGCCCAATGCCGTTACCGGCCACGGCCTTCCACGTCACCGACCGGACGGTGCCCTTTGCGGTGTCCCTATCGACCGCGCTGGTCCAGCCCGGCAGCAGCTCCGTGCTGGCCGAGCCGACGTCGGGCAACCGAACTGTCAGCTCGGTGGTCAGCGACTTCGCCTCGGACTCGTTGGGAACCGAGAACTCCAGCGTCGCGTAGCCGCCACGCGCGGTGTTATCCGTGGTCACCCGCACGTGGGCGGCAGCCGGGATGGCAAGCGCCAACAGTGCGGCGGCCGTCGTAGCCGTGGCCGTGAGTATCCGGGGAAATACGCGCATCGATTACCTCACTCCGAGTCGTGCCAGTAGGTCAGCGTCGATGCCGTCCAGTTCGCGGGCGATCGCAGCGTGCGCCGCGCGACGACGGGTGGGCGGCATGTGCTCGGCGGCACCCACCGCGGTACCCAACTCGTCCAGCCGGGCACGGACGGCCGACGTGAACTTCTTGTTCTCCGCGTCCTTGGGCGCTCTGTCCAGCACGGCCTGAACCGACTGCTCCGCACCCGCGATGCGCGCCGACAACTCCGCGCCGTATCCCGAGTACTGGCCGAGTTCGGCAAGCGGAATGCCGAGACGATCGGCCCGACGCTGATCCAGCACCCCGCGGATCGCGATGGCGCCCTTGTACAGCAGCGGCAGCAGAATGGGGGCCAGCAGCCGTACCACCGTCAACGTGCGTTTGATCCGCGTAGGGGACAACAGCTTGCCCTCGCGCACGGCCTTGAGCTGATCCTGGGCGATCAGCCGCTGCGCCTTCAACGTCGCCAGCTCGGTCTTGCGCGTGTCACGCCGGGCGGCAGACTCCGAGCGCGCTTGCATATGCATCCGTCGACGGTCGTTTCGCGCCGCCAGCCTTGCTTCGAGCTTGGCCTTCGCCTTCAGCGCCTGAGCCTCGGCCCGTTTCGTCGAGCGGCTCTTGCGGCTGGTGAGTAGACCCATCCCAGCGGCCTCCGTTCATCGCGTTGCGAGTGTGGCGCTAACCCTAGCGCGCCGATCCGCGTCGGCCCCGTGCGGATAGGGCCGCATATTCCAGGGGTCGCACCGTGCACTGCAAAGATTCCCGATCGACCCCAGCGAAACATTGGCGACCACCATTCGGGCGGTACATAGGAAACATAGGGTGAAACAGCTCTCATCCGGGCCATAAAGTTGACCTGTGAGCAAATTCCCGGCATCCTGGTCGCCGTGGGGCGACATCGAGCAAAATCGACTGGGCGACGCCAGCGGCTGAAGTGTGCGTCCGCGCGCGCAGCTGTGGTGACCGTGCTCAGCTCGGGAACGCTGATGGGCGGATTCGGGGTTTTTGCCATCACCACGCCGGCGGCGGACGCTAAGCCGGGTGGTGGATCGGATAACGATCACGACCACAACGGTCTCGGCGGCGTCATCCACAAGATCACGGGCGGCCTGCTCGGCGGCGGCGTGGGGGGCGGCGGAGGCCCCGGCAGCGGCGGCACCCGGAACGCGCCTTCATCCCCGTCCTTCGGCAAGAGCCTGCACAGCGGGTCCGGTTCGGAGGGCGCCGCGGGCGGCCACTCCAGCGACTCGAAGGGCAGCGGCGGCGACAAGGGCGACAAGGACAAGGGTCCCGGCGCGAATGTCCCGAAGCCAGGCTCGGTGGGCTCCAGCGTCAAATCGTCCGACGACGCGCCGGGCACCGTCGGTCCGAGCACGCATACGCCCACCGGTACGGGGATCGGAGCGAATCTGCCGAACTCCGGCGGTCCCGCGGGCGTCCACACCGGTCCCACTACGAACTCCACCGCCACATCGACTGAAAAACCAAGTGGCACAACGGCCGAGACCGGCGAGCATACTGGCCCACCGGGTGCACTCGGCGTGTTGCCGCCCAAGACGGTGACCGCCACGACGCCCAAGACCGAGACCGCAACATCACCGCACACCCCGACCGCCTCGGGCGCGACTGCGGATGCACCCGCGGCAGGATCCACGCACACGGAGCACGAGACGACGTCCTCCGAGGAGCCCAAGGTTCCTGGCGTCACCATCAAGATGGGCGGGCGCACCATTGTCATTTGGAAGAAGCCGAGTGCCGGGGGCGGCACAACGCACACGCCCAATGGCGGAACGACTCACGACCACGAGTCCGGGGTTGACCACGAGCACGTGATTAACCTGCCCGGGCTTCCCGGCATCGGTGGGACCCCGAACGTTGACGCCCCTTCGGGTGGCGCGGCGGGAACGCGTACCCCGGGAGGAAACCCGGGCATCCACACCGGACCGGTGTCTCCGCCGTCCGCAACGTTGCCCAAGGCCCCGGCGGTCGCTATCGCGACACCGCCTGCGCCGCCGGTGATCGCCGCGCCGCCTCCGGTAGTGCCCCCGGCCCCGCCGGTCACCACCGTGCGACAGGCCGAAGGCGGTCGCGGCGGCGACGTCGTCGTCACCGCGGGCGGTGCCCGGCAGCCCGATGCCGTCGCAAAGCCGATCCAGCAGTACGTCGCGGCCGAAACGATCGCGCCGCGCACCGGCTACACCGACTATCTCCGGCTGACGAAGACGTCCGAGATCGCCGCGGTGGCCATTCCGGGTGCCGCCGGCATCGCGATGATGACCTTCATCGGAGCCGCGCTCGGATATCGGCAGGCCAAGGCCGGGCACACGGTTCGCGCCTCCGCTGCCGCCCGCTTCCTCGAATAGGGGAGAATCGATACAGCACCCCGTTAGGGGTCTGTCCGGGAAGGCACGCGAGGGGAGAGGCTCATGGGCGCAGGCCGTCGTGTGACGGATGCCGTCAATGCCGTTCTCGACCTGGCTCCGCGCAAGGGCGAGGTGACACTCACCGCACTCGTCGAGGCCGTTGGCCGCGATCGAGACCGGTCCATCGAGATCATCTCCGCGGACCTACCGTCCGGGGTGTGCGGCCAATGGCGCCAGTACGAGAACGAAGACATCTTCATCATCCAACGCGGCCTACCCACCTGGGACAGGACGCTCGCCCATGAACTCGGCCATGTGGTGCTGCGGCACGAGGGTATATCCGTTGTCGAAATGGCAAGGGACGAAGCGGAATTCGCAAGCGATGACCTCATTGCGTACATGCTGTCGCAGCGCACCGGTTGCATGGGTGCGGACGGCATGGAGGCTGAGCAGGAGGCTGAGGATTTCGCGGCGCTGCTGCTGTACCGGCTGGGCCGGTTGCCATCTGATCGTGCATCCATCGTTCAGGTGAGGCTCGGGGAGGCCTTTGGGTGATCGCCTGGGTTATTGCCGGGCTGCTGGGGATGGCGACGGGTCTGCGCATCGGGTGGGTACTTGTCCACAAACAATCCCCGGTGAGCACCGGAATGATCGTCGCGCTGGGAAGCCTGGCCTTGGTGTCGGCGCTGAACTGGGAGCCGCTGACGATGCTGGTGGACAGCTCGCTGGGCTGGCCCAACATTTCCGTGGCGGCGAGCCAGGCCGCGCTGACGGCCTGTGCGGCCGGCAGCTGCGTGATGATCACCAGCATGTCCGCAAGCCGAACGTCGGCCGCCAACAAGAGGTGGGCGCGCTGGCAGTACCTTGCCGCAGCCATCATCGCGGGCGCCAGTCTTGCCGTGTTCTTCTTCCGTGGACGGCAGCCCGAGCTGACACCTCGCGAATTCCTCAAGCACGACCTGGGTGGCTTCGCCTCCGGCACCGCCTGGCTGATTCCGATGCTGTACATCGCGGTGGCACTATCAGTGGTGCTGTGGGCCGGGATGGCCTACTCCAACCGCACCCGTCGGGGCCGCGCTCTGTTCCTCTTCACCGTAGGAATCAGCCTGCTGGTACTGGCCGTGCTGGTGGTGGCCGGTGTTGCGGTCGCCAATTCGGAGTATGTGACGATCGGTACCGCTGCCACGCTCATCGGTTGCGCGATGGCGCTGGTGGCGGTGGGGTCGCTACTTCCGACCTTCGAGACGTGGTTGGTGGCTCGGCGTGAGATGTTCGTGCTGGCACCGTTATTCAAAGACCTCCGGGAGCGTCAACCCGACGCCGCGATCGGGGTACGACCGCGCGGTCCGTTGGCATTCCAGGTTGCCGATCGGATGGCGTACATTTCCGATGCGCTCTTCTTGGAGGCCATGCACGCTCAGGGGCTTGACCCCGAATCGGAGGGCGACGGCGATATCGATCTCGGTGTGGAGCCGGTGAACCTCGATGTACCGCCCGATGCTCAGGCCCACGCGGTGGTGAGATGGGTTCTCACCGAAGGAGATCCGGAAGAGAATTTCCCGGGCCCAGAATGGCTACACCAGCCCGACGGATACTCCGACCGCGAATGGATTCTCGCGATCGCCTCTGAGTACCGCAGGCTGGTGCGTGCCGAACGTCATTCTTAAGTTGTGTACTGGTCACCACGTCCCCCGGCACCACCGCTCGAACTAACGGTGAACGCCAAACTGACCGGTCCTTCCCCGAGTGGACCGGCCAGACAAGCGGTAGAACTAGCTGTCGAGACCCTCTTTGCGACGGTATTCGTCGACGGCCTGAGTGATGCGATCCTGTGCCTCCGGGGACAGACCCACGGTGCGGGCGGCGATCCGGCGAACACCTTCGTCGCGCATGTTGGCGAGCCAGGTCAGCTCCTGATCGAGCTTCTCGTAGTACTCGTCATCGGTGAAGTACGCCGACTTGATCCGGAAGAAGTTGGCGAGTGCCTTCATGGTGGCCGAAGACGGGTTGGTGCGGTTACCCGATCGCAGCTGCGACAGGTACGGCGCGGACATCGTGATGCCCTCGGAACGCAGCGCCGCGATCACCTCGGCAGAGGTGTGTGGGCCGCGCCCGGGCGGGTACACGGTATCGAACAACCGATTCAAACGTGCGGTGAACGTGGTGCTCATCGAGCCTTACCTCCACAAACAGATGATGTTGCTAATTCGGGGGACGTATTTGCTGCCTATCGTAACCTTAGTTTTGCTTGTAGCCAAGCGCAACCATCAAGTTCGCCGACGGTGGACGCGGTGTTCGGTTATCCAAACCTGCTAGCTCGGGTACATCTGTGCAGCGTCCAATATTCACGACCATCTGGGAATCTTCGTTCCCAGGCAAATGATTGATGGATCCCCACGGCGACGGCCGGGAGGCCCCGGCATGAGCCGTGTGCGGTGCTCGCATTCGTTTCCTGTACCCACCGAGATCGGTACCCGGCTCTACAACCTGCAGGGTTGCTACTCGCACCGGCGCCGCAGTTCCTCAGCGCACGCCACGCTGACCTGGCACGATGTCATGACGGTGACGATAACGGCAGCTTGCGTTTATGGAGCGAATCGCCGCGCTGGGGTAACGGTCAAATACTGGAACATTGACCGCAAGTGTGCCCGCCAGCAGGGCATCCCCTCTGACCAGCGGTAAATCGACACCGATGGACTGTGAGGAAGATCACAGCAACCATAGTGGACCCGATGGCGGTCACAGCCACCCACCGCGGCCCGAGGGTGCCGTCCAGGGTCATCCAAAACCCGAAGATCGCGAAGAGCGCCGCGGCGATGTTCTGCGCAGATGCGACGGAAGCGAGCGATGCAGGAGGGCGCCGACGGCAATGGCGACCGCGTCAGCGCACACCGTGCCCGTCCTCGCGCCGAGCCACACGCCGTTCCGCTGATGGTCGCTGGCGAGTGCGACCGTGGCCAGCATCGTCTTGTCTCCAAGCTCCGCCAGAATGAATGAGGAAATGATCGCCAGGAAGGCGAAACGGGTCGTGCGGGCGGTCGCTGGTTCGCCGCCGTCGTTTGCGTTGTTCTCGCGTCACGTCCAGATCGCGAAGGCAAGGAACGCCAAACCCGCGCAGAAAGCGATGGGGCGCGTGCGGGGAGGATGGCCCCAAGGAAGTGTCCGACGGCGACGGAGAGGCTGTGCACCACCACCGAGGACGCCGTGATGCCGGCGAGCACCTCCACCACTGATAGCGAAGCGCGTAGCTCCTGGCCATCGGCTGGGAACGGTCGCCGAGCTCGGCAAGGAACACCACGCCAAAACTCACTGCTGCGGCCGACAACATTGTTGAGGGCATCGACTTCAGACCTTTCGGCAACGCCCAGGGCTAGTGTCCGGGCAGTTGCCGAGGGTCTCGCTCACCGAGTGTTTTCGGTCCGCCGGCCGGGCGCGTGGCGCCAGTATGTCGACCGCGCGATTGGGGGGCTACTCCCCTTCGATTACTTCGCCACCGTAGCGCCAGAAACGGAAAATGCCAGCGGGGGAGAAGGTTTCGGGTGTCCGAGAAGATTCTTAAGTATCGAGAAGGCGAAATGCTGTAATCCGTTATGCGGCAAGTAACATGGCCAATACGGCGGTGTCTGGATCGCTGATGGGGTCGATACCCACCCGGCTCACCACGGATGTCACCGTGCCGTCGGATTCGGCTTCTACCCAGGCCGCGCGGTGCTCTAGCCCCAGGTGCGGTAATCCAGGCAGGAGGAGGCAACCCGACGCCGCGCCGAGGCATTCAGGCAGCGAGGGGTTGGTCTCGGATGGGGGGTGAAGCATCAGTAGGGCCGGAGGTTGGTGGTCTGCGAAATATCCAGGGGTGATGGCTGATTCGCCGAGGACGGTGCCTTCTGCGAGGACAAGGCCAACCATGCCGGGTACCGGATCGTCGGGCAGGTCTTCTCGGGCCCCAAAAATCGTTGTGGTGGAGAGCAATCCAGGTACCGTGGCGATGCGCACCGTCACGATGAGCAGCTGCATCCATTCCTTGGTGGAATCGGGCCAGCGGCCGCACACCACGAATCCGCGGAGCGAGCCGCCGGCGTGGAAGGGCGCGATCTCGACCGGTCGATCCGAACTAGCCGTCATATCTGCCACGCTCGCAATCACTCTGACATGACCATCCACACTGCGCGACGCTGCTCACTTCAGAATTACCATGCGCGGAGTCGCCTCGCAATTGCTAGCGGACACGCCGCGAAAAGGCCCGACGGTATTCGCGCGAGCTGGGGACCTCAGCGCAGCGCTTGGGCCCCGGATTGTCACAAATCCGGGGCCCAAGCCAAGCCAGTGAGAATCAGCCGAAGATGAGACCCGAGGTCTTGGTGGTGGCGGCGGTGTACCGGTCCTGTACGTCGGCCCAGTTCACCACGTTCCAGAACGCCTTGACGTAGTCCGCCTTGACGTTCTTGTACTGCAGGTAGAAGGCGTGCTCCCACATGTCCACCTGGAGCAGCGGGATGATGCCCAGTGGAACGTTGGCCTGCTGGTCGTACAGCTGGAAGGTCAGCAGCTTCTGGCCCAGGCTGTCGTAGCCGAGCACTGCCCAGCCTGAACCTTGCAGGCCGTTGGCGGCGGCGGCGAACTGCGCCTGGAACTTGTCGAACGAACCGAACTGGTCGTCGATGGCGGCCGCCAGGTCACCGGTGGGCTTGTCGCCACCGTTGGGCGACAGGTTCTTCCACCAGATCGAGTGGTTCACGTGGCCGCCGAGGTGGAAGGCCAGGTTCTTTTCGTTGAGGAAGATCGCGGCGTGGTCGCCCTTCTCCCGGGCCTCTTCCAGCTTGGCGACTGCGGAATTGACGCCCGCCACATAGGCCGCGTGGTGCTTACTGTGGTGCAGCTCGTTGATCTGTCCCGAGATGTGGGGCTCCAGCGCTCCGTAGTCGTAGTCCAAATCGGGCAGTGTGTACTCAGCCACGAGATTCCTTTCCGCTTGCTTCGTATCCGCGAGTGCGGATCCACTCAATAGAAGGCACGGCCTATCCGGTTGCACCGGCATGCCGGCCTACAGATTCAACCCTGCTCTATTGCGCAACGCCTCGCAAGGACGCATGCATCCTCAATCGGGCACCCGATGTTGGGCCGGTGAAACGGGACGCCGGCAGTTCCAGCTAGATCAGGATGAGAAACGCGAGGCCAGCCGCAAGCACCAGAGCGATGAGAAGTGCGCGGAACGCGGCGACACGGTAAGAGGTGTTGTAGCAGCCGGGAGTTAGCTGCCAACCGGAAGTAGACATCGACTCGTGTCCTGCCGACCGTGCCGACATTGCCGCGCCTCCCTGCCATCCAGTGCAAGTACATTCACGGTGAGATGAGTCACAGCATCTCGCGTGTGACGGTCATCATAACTCCAAATCGCGATGCGTGAAAATTCACCCTGCATATTACTGGAAACCCCAGCTAGACCAGCAAATTCGGGTCGGCTGCAGGCGTACCATCGGGAACATGGCTTCTTGGATAGATGACGTTCGCGATCAGATTTTGGGGCGGCTCGAAACGGGGCTAGTGCCGGGAAAGTCGGCAATCGTCGAAGAGGGCGCGGCGCTGCCCGGGCGTACCACGCCCATTCGGATATCCGGCACGCACTTCGTCAACGGCCACGCGATGGTGCCGCCCTTCCCCGAGGGGCTGGAAACAGCGGTGTTTGGGGAGGGATGCTTCTGGGGAGCCGAGCGTGGCTTCTGGAACGTGCCGGGTGTCTATTCCACCGCGGTGGGATATGCCGGGGGCTACACCCCCAATCCCACCTATGAAGAGGTGTGCTCGGGCAGGACCGGGCACACCGAGGCCGTATTGGCGGTTTTCGACCCTCGCGAGGTCACGTACGAACAGCTGTTGGTGCAGTTCTGGGAGAGTCACGACCCCACCCAGGGCATGCGGCAGGGCAACGATCGCGGCACGCAGTACCGCTCAGTCATCTACACAACGAGCGAGGCTCAGGCGGTCGCGGCCGTCGAGAGTGCAGCGCGCTACGGTTCCGCCCTTGCGGGCGCTGGATACGGAGAAGTCACCACGGAGATAGCTCCGCTGGATGGGCCTATCGGACACGCGTCCCGACGCTTCTACTACGCCGAGGAGTATCACCAGCAGTACCTGGCGAAGAACCCGAATGGGTACTGCGGTCTCGGCGGGACGTCGGTCACCTGCCCCATAGGCCTGGATGTGCCACCCGGTGGTACAGCACAAGCGTGAGCTATCCCACGGCAACGGTTATGAATTCGCTAACTATGCACAGGCAGTGCTACGGTTCCCCGTCCCTAGCCCCGCTGGGTGCCTACACGGAGTCCTGGCCAGCGCAAATGCTAATAAGCAGCCTGTGGTTTGTGGATCAACCTGTGGATACTGTGGATAAGCCGACATTGCTGTGGCGTGGGTCACACTGCGAGAAGTTGCAGGGGCAGCTGCCGTCGGACCGATCGAGCGACAGGAATGGATGATGAACTTCCCTTCAGGTGATGAGGTTCCTCAGGTCGGCATCGAAGAGATCTCGGCTGCGCTGGATCTTGGTGTCAAGTTGCTTGACGTCCGCGAGGACGACGAGTGGGCGGCCGGCCATATCGACGGCGCGCAACATATACCGCTAGGCGATGTGCCGTCCCGGATGGACGAACTGGATTCAGATGCTCCGCTGTGGGTGATCTGCCACGCGGGGGGCCGTTCTCAGCGTGCCGCCGCCTACCTGAATCGCAACGGTTTCGACGTCAGCAACGTCTCTGGTGGCATGTTGGCCTGGGTACAGGCAGGTAAGCCGACTAGCAGCTGAGATTCTGGCGACCTGCCTCGGTGGTAAGCCGCGATGCACCACTCGCTGCAGGTTGCACCCTCAGGCCGTTACGCTGGACGAATGATCCAGGTGTGCTCCCGCTGCGGTACTCAGTGGAACGTGCGTGAGCAGCGTCGATACTGGTGCCCGCGGTGTAGGGGCACGCTCCTTGAGCCAGGAATGACCGCGCCGCCGCGTCCGCTTGCTCCGATGCCGCAGCCGCCTACGGCCGCTCAACCGCCAGGCGGAAAGTACTGGGTCCCGCCGACGCAGCAGGGTGCTGTGGCAACTCCGGCGGCGCGTCCCGCGGCGCGGCCCACGCGTCTCCCCAACGGGTACCGATGGATTGCCGTGCGCCCGGGCTCGCCCCCGACGACGGTGCGCCGGCGACGTCCGTTGGGCCCGACGCCGCGCTACGGATACATCCCGCGCTGGGGTCTGGTCGACCACATCGAGCCCGCCAGCTCGTCACGCCAAGGGATAGCCGGGGGTCATATCCCCAGCCGAGTACTCGACGGGCTCCTGCTCGCCACAATCATCACCCTGGCAATCGTTTCGTGTGCGCATTTCCTTCGATATGCGTTGATGGCTTACAACAGGGGAGCGCTGATCCCGCGGTTCGTCGCCAGCGCATCGAACCTGCTAGTGCTGGTCAACGTGGCGCTGGCCTTCGCGGTGATGGTGGCCACCGCGTGGTTCCTCACCGAATGGATGATCGCCCGGCGCGCCGAAACATACCGTGACCTGGGATTCGATGATCCGAGAGGCCGATCTGAGATTCGCGTGGGCTGCCTGCTGCCCTTCGTGAACATCCTGGGCGTCCCCCTGCTGCTCCTGGAGTTGGCCAAGATCGAGAACCGGTGGTATCGGCAGTACCGGAACATTGTCTGGTGGTCGATCCTGTGGGGCGCCACCTGGCTGCTGGTTCTGATCACCTGGGTGAGTCGCGATCCATGGACGGTGCAGGGAATCGCCGACAACGCATTGTTCACCGCCATCGACTACGCGATGGCGGCGGTTGCGGCGTGGTCGCTTCGACGGGTGTACCGGGGCTTCGTCGCGCCCGAAGGCCATCATCGCGCGGTGCGTTGGTTGGCGGTGGAATCGGTGCAGCGGCCAGTGCCGCTCGAAGCCGATCGACCGGATGTGCAGACGACACGCGAAGACAATTCCGGCGCTGCGGTTGAACCAGTGGGGCAGGAACCGGCAGCATTGGAGCGTGACCGAGTCGTCGGAGCCTGGTGATGAGCAGCACGCGCGAAGCGCTGACGGTGCCGAGGCGAGGTGGGGGCATGGGGCTGACCCCCAGCATCCATTCGTCGTAGCGCATCGAGGTGCCTCGGCCGATCGACCCGAGCACACCCTGGCCGCCTATGAACTCGCACTCGAGGAGGGCGCCGACGGGGTGGAGTGCGATGTCCGCCTGACGCGGGACGGACAATTGGTCTGCGTGCACGATCGCCGAGTGGACCGCACCTCCAACGGGACCGGGTTGGTCAGCGAGATGACGTTGAGTCAGCTGCGCGCGTTGGATTTCGGCGGCTGGCATCCGGGCGGTGCCGAGGCCGGAGCGGGTACGGGGCTGCTGACGCTGGAAGAGTTGGTGTCGCTAGTCCTCGACTGGAACCGCCCGGTGAAGCTGTTTATCGAAACCAAGCATCCGGTGCGCTATGGGTCGCTGGTGGAGAACAAGGTGCTCGCCCTGCTACACAGGTTCGGTATCGCCGCGCCGGCGTCTGCAGACATGTCGCGTGCAGTCGTCATGTCATTCTCAGCCGCCGCGGTATGGCGTATCCGCCGCGCCGCCCCGATGTTGCCCACCGTGCTGTTGGGAGAGACCTCCCGGTACCTCGGCGGCAGCGCGGCCACCACAGTGGGCGCTACCGCCGTAGGACCGTCCATCGCGACACTGCGTGAGCACCCGGAGCTGGTGGACAGGGCGGCCGCCCAGGGGCGCGCGACATACTGCTGGACCGTCGACCATTACGAGGACGTCGAGTTCTGCCGGAGCATTGGCGTCGCGTGGATCGCCACCAACCATCCCGGCCGCACCAAGGGATGGCTACAGCGAGGGCTGACCGGCACGGCGCTCTAACCGCGGCCCTACTTTCCGCGACCCCTCCTCGTCTTTGCGAGACCAGCCACATTGGGTTGATCGCCTCAAGGAACTCAATGACACCCACCGACATGAGGCCGGAGACGAAACGCTGAAGGCGGTGACACAGAATCTCGTGTCGTCCACCCGCGCGGGCGATATCGCTGCACGGACCTCGACTTCGAATCCGTTCGGCGGCCCGCGGATACGTCGCTGTACGTCGCAAAAAGCGCCCGACTCTAGGGCATGTATGTCACCGGCAGCGTGGCCGTGAGGAATCTGCGTTCGGCGAACTCGTAGGAGTAGGGCGTCATCTCGTCGTCCAAGGCCTGGCCATAGTGATCCGCGAGTTCACGCCCGGTGGTCGTCTGCGTTAGCCACCCGTGCCCCGACAACCACTCGCCGGAAGGTGTCCGGTCGTCGCTCGCTTGCGCGTGAGAGAGTTCTTCTGCCTGAAACATGTTGGGCGCCAGTGCATCACGGACGTCTGCCCAGGGGTGGCCGGAAGGCGCGATCCCGTCGGTATCAGTGGCAATGATGCTGCCCAGCGCCGACATCTCGATGACTCGCTCGAAGAGGGCGTCATGGCTCCTGCCAGGCAGGTGTGACACGAGCGCTTCGGCGAGCCAGGCGGTGGGAAGGTCTGGGTCAAATCCTGCCGTCGTCAGATCGGACTGCCACGGCCCGCTGAGGAATGTGCCGACCGGCCGTCGATCGGCGTGCGGCTCCGAACCGATGTCGTCCACAACGGCTTGCTTGAAGCTCAGCAGTTCGGGGTAGTCAACCTCGAAGACGGTCACGTCCGCGGGCCAGTCGAGCCGGTATGCGCGGGTGTCTAGGCCGCCGGCCAAGAGCACCACCTGGCGGGTGCCGGAATGTGCCGCGGCGACCAGGGAGTCATCATAATGACGGGTCATCAACGCTCGGCACCGTGCGATGAACAATGCGTAGGCGCCCGCATCGTCCGTAGAGCCGGTGTGGGCCGATTCGAGTAATGCGCGCGTGTGGGGATCGCCCGAGGCAAGAACCAAATGTTCGGCGAGGGGGTCGATGAACCAGGGAACTGTTCGGTGCGACTCGATGGCGCGAGACGCTGTGAGTGTCAGTTGAATTCGTCTACCGCGGAACAACTCGGTTCACCCCCTGCGGTGGCACAGCAATCTGGCGACGACTCATCAACATCAGGTCCAGATTATCGGACAGGTTGCTGCGCGAACGTGCGCGTTTCGCTGTCCTGATAACAAGATCTCCCCCGTCTCGACCGAGAGCCGAGCCCGGGGGAGATCTGTGGGCTGTTTCTGATCGCTTAGAGCGAGCCACCTGCCGCCGGCGGCGCGGTGGGATCGCTGGACGCGACGGAGATCTCTCGGGCCACGAACTCCTCGAGGTCGAAGTAGTTGTCCCCGGCACGCTCGGCGACCGTGAGCAGCGTGTCCATGAGGGCGACCTCTTCCACCTGCTCCTTGAGGAACCACTGCATGAACTGCTCGCCGATGTAGTCGCCCTCATCCCGCGCGGTGCGCGCAAGCTCGGTGACCTGATCGGTGACCGTCTGCTCCTGAGCGAGGGCCAGGGCAAGTGGCTCGCGTGGTGCGGTGAATCCGTTGGTGACCGCACCAACGGCGGGGATCTCGACGGAGACCTGTCGATCGATCAGGTACCGAACGATCATCATCGCGTGATTGCGTTCCTCGACCGCCTGCTTGTAGAAATGCGCGGCGAGCTGTGGGAGGTCGGCGTCGTCGAAATACGCACCAATTGCAATATATTGCTGAGACGCGGTGAACTCGTGGCCGATTTGGTCGTGGAGGAGCGCGTTAAATTTCGTCTTAGGGGTGTCGGTCGCGGTCATGAATTCGACAATAGACCAGGTCAGGGGCATTGTCAGCCAAGGTCAACCTTAATGAGGTTACCGTCACCTAAGTTGCATGCGGATATTGCGTGGGCCAATTGATAAATTCTTAAGTTAGCCAAAGTTAATTTCTTTACACCGACAATTGGAAATCTCTGTGCGCAAAATTAATCTAGGCCGCTCCTCCTGCGGCAGGGGGCGCGGTCGGATCCTGGTTAATGGGGCGATTGAGTTCACGCTGCACGAAGTTCTCTAGGTCGAACAGGTCGCGATCGGCGCGATCGACAACCGTCAGCAGGGTGTCCATGGTGGCGACCTCCTCCACCTGCTCCTTGAGGAACCACTGCATGAACTGCTCGCCGTAGTAGTCACCCGACGAGCGGGCCGCGCGGGCCAGCGCGGTGATCTGATCGGTGACGCGCTTCTCTTGCTCGAGCGCGAGGGCGATGGGCGCCCGCGCATCGGCGAAATCGTTGACGACGGGATCGACGCCCGGGATCGTGACAGCCACGTTCTTGTCGATGAGGTAGCGGATGATCATCATCGCGTGAGTGCGTTCCTCGATCGACTGCGCGTAGAAGCGCTTGGCGAGCTGCGGCAGGTCGGCATCGTCGTAGTAGACCGCGATCGCGATGTACTGCTGCGAAGCCGTGAATTCGTTGCGGATTTGGTCACGCAAGAGTTCTAGGAACGGCGAGGACGCGCGTGCGTGGAGATCGGTGGTAGCCACAGCGAAAAGCCTAGTGCGTCAAGGCGTCGGTGTGGTCGGGTCGGGCAACAGGTCGGCAGGAATCTGCTGACCGGTGCGCAGGGCCTCGAACAGGCGTCCCGAGGCGTCCTCGTCCCAGGTGACGATGTCGCCCGACCAGTTCGAGGAGAACGAACCGATGGGCATCGTCAGGGTCTGTACGGAACCGGCGAGGGCCCAGCCCAATTGGGTTAAGTTCCAGCTGTGATCGCCTTGCGCGATGGTGATGGCATCGGCGGTCGAGGTGGCCAGCGGATACCAGCGGAACGGATTGGCCCAGACCGCCGGACTGTTTATCCGGTGAAACAGCGCCGCCATAAACGCCCGCTGATGCGTCATGCGATCCAGGTCGGCGCGCGGCGTCGCTCGGCTGCGCACGTATCCAAGTGCGTTGGGTCCGTTGAGCATTTGACATCCAGGCGGCAAGTTGATCCCGGCCAGTGGATCCTCGATGGGCTCATCAAGGCACATCGAGACGCCGCCGATCGCGTCGACAACCGAGGCGAATCCGCCGAACCCGACCTCTGCGTAGTGATCGATGCGCAGGCCGGTGGCCTGTTCGACGGTTTGAGTGAGCAACGCCGGGCCGCCCAACGTGAACGCGGCGTTGATCTTGTCGCTGCCGTATCCGGGGATCGGGACGTACGAATCTCGGGGGAGCGACACCATGGTGGCCGCTCCGCCGTCGTAGAACGGGGGTATATGTACCAACAAAATGGTGTCGGTTCGGCCGTCACCGGTATCTCCGCCGGTAGCGAGCTCTGCCTCCTGTTCTGGGCTGAGGGCCTGACGGCTGTCGGATCCGACCAGAAGCCAGTTGGTGCCACTGCTGGACGCAGGCCGCTCCGGGTAGTCGGTGAGGGCGTCGACATGGCGCAACCGCCCGTCCAGCCAGAAGGTCGTGCCGATGATGGCGCAGAACCCCACGAGTACGAGCGTCATCGCAAACAGAAATGTTCGTCGTATCCAGGTGCCCCACCGCCGTTTACGTCGCGGGCGCGGCGGCCCAGGGGGAGGTGGTTTGGTCGGAGGCGCGGTCCGGCGCGGTCGAGGATCGCGTGAGGATGGCCGGGGTGGCGGCATCTGCCCGCGGCGCGGGGACGGCGGAGGGCCCGGCCGGCGTGCCGGATTGTCCCGCGGCGGGGGTGGCGGCTGCGGGTGACGGCGAATGACCTGACTGTTCTCTCGCCGCTGCGGGCGACGCCCACGGAAGGGATCAGTGGGCAGCGAAGACCCGGTCATCGCGGCAGTCCCATGAGATCAGGCTAATGGAGCCAACCCAGGTGATCCCGGAGCAACGCGAACCCAACGAAAGCCACCGTGTCGATCACGCCATGGGCAACGACCAGCGGCCATAGCCGTCCGGTGCGATGCCAGACATATCCGAAGACCAGACCCATCACCAGGTTTCCGATACCCGCAGACACGCCTTGGTACAGGTGATAGCAACCGCGCAGCACTGCCGAGGACGCGATGGCGGTCGCCGTTCCGTATCCCAGCTGCCGCAGCCGCATCTGTAGGTACGCGACCACCACGACTTCTTCGGCCCAGCCGTTGGCGAATGCGGACAGCACTAAGACCGGAACTCGCCACCAGGTGTCATCGAGCGACGCCGGAATCACCTGGACGCTCAGGCCCATCCAGCGTGCGCCGACATACAGCGCAAGCCCCGGAAGCCCGATGAGGGCCGCCAATCCGAGCGCGCCAAGCCCGTCGGCTCGCCAGCGCCAGCGGCCCAGCCCGATCGATGACAACGTGAATCCACTGCGCCACAACAGGTATAAGGCCAGCACCCCCCACGCCACCAGCCGCGTGATCGACACCAGGTTCAGGCCGAGGTCGATCAGGCTGAGCTCGGCGCGACGCGGATTGAGCGCGACGGTCTGATTGGACAGCCCCGCCAATGCGGCGGAGGCGAACTGCAGAAGGGCGCTCACGGCGCTCATCCCGAAGGAGATGGCGAGCACGATCCCGATCTCGACGCGGATCGCGCGTGGCGAGATGTCCGATTCGGCCATGGCGCTCAGTGTGACGGGTACGCGGCTGGTATTGGTGGAAGAGTGTCCGATGTGGTGAGCACTCCGCGCTATGTAGCTTCGCCCGACGGGGTGCGGTTGAGCCTGACCGTGTCCGGCGAGGGGCCACCGTTGGTGATGGTGCACGGCGCGATGGATTCCGGTGCGACGTGGTCCGGTGTGGCTATGGAGCTGGAACGGGACTTCACCTGCTTCGTCGTGGACCGGCGTGGTCATGGTGCGAGTACCGACGCGGCGGAGCACAGCCTGGCGCGGGAGGCCGACGACGTCATCGCGGTCGCTGCCGAGGTGGGGCCCGATGCGGTGATACTCGCCCATTCCTACGGCGCCGTCGTCGTGCTGGAGGCGCTGCGCCGCGGCCTGGATGTGGCGTCGGTAGTCCTCTACGAGCCGCCGCTGCCGGTCTCGGATCGAGTGTTGGCTGCGAATCGGGAGGCGGCCGAGTCGCTGCGGACGAGGTCGACGATCGTCGTTCGGGAATCAGAAGCGGTGCAGGAATGTGTCGGAGTGCTCGGTGAGTACACCCGGGTGGCGACCCCGATGCTGCTGCTGGAGGGGACGTATTCGCCGATGCAATTCCGCGAGCCGGTGGGTTACCTGGCGCAGCGGGTGGCCGGAGCGCGCGTCAAAGAGCTTGCCGGACAAGACCATTTTGCCCATCGCAAGGCTCCGGCGATGTTCGCCGCGGTGCTCCGCGAGCTGTTGCTGGGCTAGATTTTGCGGGCGCGCAGCCCGTTGAGGAACGGGCAGCCGGCCAGAATGCGCAGTGCCTGGCTCAAGCCCGCGGTGTCATCGACGGGTTCGTTGAAGGGCAGCCGCACGTCATGGTCGCCGCCGGCGCCTTCCACACGTAGTTGGATGCCGTAGCGGTCGATGCCGAGCAGCCGCACCTCGCCGTGTTGCAGGTTCAGCGGAAGCCGCCGCGCCAATCGCTCGACGAGATCTCGGTGGTCCTGATCGATATGCGACAGCCACCCGGCCTCAAGGGCGCAAAAGGGATCGGGACGCGCTCCGAGCAAGGCAGAGACGTCCACTGATTCGGCTCCGGTGGAATCGGCGACAACGACGGATTCGACGGTCAGGCACAGCAGTGCCGAGCCCGGTTCCGTGCGCAGCCGCATGTCGGTGCGGATGTCCAGGAGTGCCGGGTTGGGTGTGCGGCTGGCGATGACGTCGACGATGGCGCGGGCCTCCCGATCGGAAGCTGCCACCACGTTGCCGCGCACCCAGACCAGCGATCGGACCGGCTCGCGCAGCGGCAGCGGTGCCTGATCGGTGAGCTCCAGCAGTGCCGGCATCCCGGACCGACCGGCGGCGAGCACCGTCGCCGCCGTGGCGCTTTCCGACGGCACGGCGACCGCGAAGGTGCCGTCGTCGAATAGATGGTGCAGCGCGGTACCGACCACGTCGGCACCGGCGATGGCGAGGGTCGAGCTCGCGGCCCGTGCGCAGGCCGAACGAACACGCTCGGCAGTGGTGGGCGGTGCTGCGGTCATGGTGACCCTCCTGATAACCCGGCGAACTGAGGTAAGCCTAAGTTAACAACGGACCGCGGAGAGTGCAAGGGACACCTGTGCTGACACCTGTGTCGGAGGTTCGCCGGGTAGTCGAGCGCCTAAGGTTTGACGTGTGCAGCGCATCACGTACCTGGGGCCGGAGGGCACGTTCTCCGAGGCCGCGCTGACCAAGCTGCGAACGACGGGGCAGATCCCCGGCTCGGCGGATGTGGAGTCGGTGCCCGCGGGCAGTCCGCGCGACGCATTGGTGCAGGTGCAAGAGGGTGCGGCACGCTATGCGTGCGTACCAATCGAGAGTTCGCTTGAAGGGCGGGTAGTACCGACCCTCGACACGCTGGCGGCGGGTGAGCCGCTGCAGGTTTTTGCCGAGACGGTGTTGCCGGTGTCCTTCACTATCGCGGTGCGCCCCGGCATCACGGCAGACGCCGTCAAAACCGTCGCCGCCTTCCCGATAGCCGCTGCGCAGGTGCGGGAGTGGTTGGCGACCCACCTGCCAAACGCCGAGCTGGTTCCCGCCAACTCAAACGCGGCGGCGGCCGAGGACGTGAAGGCGCAGCGGGCCGATGCTGGTGTGTCGACCGCGTGGGCCGCGCAGCGTCTTGGGCTGGATGCCCTGGCCAACGGTGTGGTGGATGAGGCGAACGCCCACACCCGCTTCGTGTTAGTGGGGCAGCCGGGGCCGCCTCCGGCAGCGACCGGTTCGGATCGCACCTCGATGGTCTTGGCACTGCGGAATGTTCCGGGAGCGCTTGCTGGCGCTCTGAATGAATTCGCGATTCGGGATATTGACCTGACGTTTATCGAATCCCGGCCCACCCGCACCGGTCTGGGTGTCTACCGATTCTTCCTCGACTGTGTCGGCCACATCGACGACATCGCCGTCAGTGAGGCACTTAAGGGACTGCATCGTCGTTGTGAGGACGTGCGGTATTTGGGATCGTGGCCAAGAGGAACGACAGCGACGGGAGGCGCCAACCCACCCGAGCTGGACGAGGCGTCCGGGTGGCTCTCCGAGACACGGGAGGGAAAGCTGCGATGAGCGGGCGGTTGGTCCTGGTCCGCCATGGGCAGTCCTACGGAAACGTTGAGCGCAGACTCGACACCAAACCGCCGGGCGCTCCGCTGACCGATCTGGGGTTGCAGCAGGCTCGACTGTTCGCGGAGCAGTACGGGGGACATCCGCCGGCGGTGCTTATCCATTCGGTGGCGGTGCGCGCCGTGGAGACTGCCGCCGGTATCGCCGAACACCTTGGGGTGCAGGCGCTTGCGGCCGAGGGATTGCACGAGGTGCAGGCCGGCGAGCTGGAGGACCGCACCGACATGGAGGCATTTGAGATATTCGATCGCACCTATGAGCGTTGGCATTTCGGGGATCTCGACGCCCGGATGCCCGGCGGCGAGTCCGCCCAGGATGTTTTCGACAGGTACCTGCCGGTGGTCGCTGATCTGCGGTTGCGTCACTTGGAGAACGATGCGTCGGCCGGGGATGTGGTGATAGTGAGCCATGGGGCGGCGATTCGCTTGGTGGGCGCGACCCTTGCCGGGGTGGATCCGGGTTTTGCGGTGAACCGTCACCTGCGCAATGCGGAAGCGGTTGTGTTGGCACCGATTACCGATGGCAGGTGGAGCTGCGTGCACTGGGGAGATGCGGCAGCGCCCTTCCCGCATCAGGTGGCGACCAGCGCCGAGGAGTTGGCGCAGTCGCCCGACCCGATGGGCTAGCTCGCTTGCGCTATCTCATTCTCGCAATTGCATTGCGTAACAATGCAATCGACGACGAGGCTGTGCCGTAGTAGGTAGGGTCCATCGCAGTCGGCGGCGGTGCACTCGGCGTAGCGAGCGGAATGCACGATCAACGTGCCGTGGCAATGATCAACGTCGCGGGCGCAGTCACGGCATGCAACACCGCAGCTGATGGCGTGCCGCCAGTCCGGTGACTTCTTCATACCGGTGTTGTAGCACCGGATACCGACAAGTGGTCGGAGGCGAGCGGGAACTACGGGAAGAAGCTGAACTCTTGCCGGGCATGCCGCCGCGCGGTTCTCCACCGTGCGGCGAATCCGAGCGACGAGCCTTGCGGTTCTTCACCACAGTTCCGGATCAAGAGCCGTTCTTCTGTGAGTGGGTGGCCAAATTCGGCAGCGTCTGATCGGCGTAGCCGGCGTCGCACGCTTCCCGAAACGTCTCGGACGCCGCAGAGAGGGAACGAAGGTTCACTCCGCGCTCTGCTGCGGCGTCGACGGCCAGACGGATATCTTTCGCTGCGTTCTCTAGGGAGATAGACAGCGCATCGGCGTCTTCTTCTAGCAGGTACTCGGTTATTTTCTGGAATATGCCGCTGTTTGTAGAACCCATGGAAACGATGCCGCGCAGCGCACGGAGGTCGACATCCATGCTGGAGGCCAGTTGGCATGCTTCCGATGCAACCGCCGAGATGCCCATGGTCATCGCGTTGTAGACGATCTTCATTTTGTGCGCGGATCCCGTTGGACCTACGCGCATGATGGTGGCGCTGTAGGCCGCGACGACGTCGATGAACTCCTGGAAATTGTCGTCGCAGCCCAGCATGCTGTTGAGAGCTCCCCGGCGTGCTTGTTCCGGGGATCTGGTCACGGGGGCGTCGACGAATCGGATGCCGAGGGCGGCTGCTTGCGCGGCGAGTTCGATGGTCGAGTGCGGCCACGCGGTAGTGGTGTCCAGGACAATTGTCTTCGGGGCAAGACCAGCGAGCAGGCCTCCCTGGCGGCATACGGCCTCGACCTGGGCGCTTGACGGTAGGGACAGCACTACCACCGCACAACCGTCGGCCAGTTGGGACAGTGAGTGGCTCTCTGACGCCCCGTGTTCGACCAGTTCGTTTACGCCTGATCGATCCTTGTTCGCCATGACCCGCAACTCGGCGCCTTGGCCCAGTAGGCATCGCCCTATCCCTGTGCCCATGCGGCCGGCACCCACTAGTCCTACCGTGCGCCCGGACAGCTCTGGTTTGGCATCGATCCGTAACGTCGTCGCGGTTGTCATAGCAAGTTCTCACGTTTGAGGACAGTGAGCAGCTCGTTGTGGTCGCGCACAACGTGATCGGCGCCCGCATCGCGTAACCGCGTTTCGGATGCCATTCCACCCGTCATCGCAACGCTGGTGAGACCCAGGGATCGGGCGATGCCGACTTCCTCGGGAGTGTCGCCGACGATCACGGTGCGCTGCGGTGAGATGTTCTGCTCACGCATGTACCGATCCAGCATCTCGCCCTTTGTGAATCCTTGGTACTGGGATTCCCGGCTGGCATAAGCCAAGATGTGGGCGATCTTGCTCTCCACCCCCAGCAGAGCGATGTGCTCGCGGATGAGGCTCTCGATGTGGTTGCTGAGAATCAGCACGTCCGCGGCGTCTTTGAAAGCCTCAAGCGCACGCTCGGCGCCGACACGCAACCGCGACGCGGCGGCTAACGGTTGGTAGCTGCCGAAGAACAGTTCGTTGTCGTTTTCTTGTGCCGCAGACGGCAGTCCCAGTTTCTCGTAGAGGCGGCTGAACGGGAATTCGCACACCGCACGCAATGTATCCACGTCAATCTCAGCTAGCTTGAAATGAGTGAGGACGGCGTTGATCGACGTCGTGAACGCGCCGGCATCATCCAATAGCGTTCCGTTCCAGTCATAAACGACGGTTAGACGCATCCGATCACCCTGCCATCTCTTCCTTCCCGAGGTGCTGTTCGAGGATCCGTAGGTACTCCTCGTCAGCGCGGACTTGGCCTATCGGCGTAGGCATACGAAACGTAAAGGGTGAGCAATCGTAGTCGTACTCGCCGCCAGGCAGAACGCGCGTCAATCGATGAAAGGGTAGGTATGTAACGCGCGTGACGCCGATGGCCTTGGCGACGAGCGACTCGAAGAAATTGAGCAATTGCGGGTTCCTGGAGTTCAATTCGAGCCACGGCCGCTCTGGTTTGAAGGCAAGGGAGCTCCAGATCTGCCAGAAAATCAGCTCTTCCAGTGAGTTGACCCCCAATCCGTAGTAGCTCGGGGAAATGAATGGCGGCGATCCCACCACCCAGTGCACTGAGTGTGCGCCAGCGTCGAACAGCAGTCGAGCCACGGCCTGGCTGGTGTCCCCGCGGATCAACGCCTCGTCTACCACGACGATGTCGCGGCCGGTGACATCGATATCCCGCAGGCTGTACTTGCGTTCGATCAGCGCTTTGCGTTCACCCGGGATGCCGATGAGAGTGCGCTGGAGCAGCCCGATCTCTACCAGCTCTTCCCGCACGACCGCTTTCCCGTGTGGGTGCGCCTGCAGATACTCAAAAAGCCCGTCGGCGTATGGAATACCCGTCTTTGGCATGGACGCAACAACGAGGCCACCTGTCCCCGTTGTGGTCTCGCCCAGCAGGGCTCCCAGTTCGAAACCTATCTTCCGGCGGGTATCCCAATGTGTCTCGCCATGGAAACGGGTGCGCGGATGCCCTAGGTAGAGGGTTTCGAAGACACATTTCTTGGGTCGGTGCACGGCCCTTCCGACGCACCCCACCTTGATCTCGCCTTCGCAGGCCGAATCGATGATCGCGATCTGGCTCGGCTGCAGCTCGATGAGGCTACCCGTCTCGGCAATGGCACTGTCGATCTCAGAGGCCACCGCGATCACATCGGAACGCTGGAGCACGCCCAAGGGGCGTAGGCCCTGCCAATTTCGGTACGCCACGACAATCCCGGCATCGTCAACGAGAACCGCGCTCACTGCGCCGTCAACTTTGAGGTCGACTTCCCGGAAAACATCCACATAGTCGGGCCTAAGGCCGCGGTTCACATACTTTGACAGACAGATCTGCTCCACCACCCGCGTAAGGATCTCGACGTCCGATCCCGCCGAGATCTCCATCCCAGCCGCTGAGAGTTCTTGTGCCAGTTCCGAAGTGTTTACTAGCCCGCCATCCATTGCCACGTGCAGCGTAAACGGCGCCGCGGGCTGCACTCCGGTGACTGATCGATCCGAGGCAAACGGCTGGTTGCCCAAGTCGTTCGATGTCTGGTGAACGTGGCCTAGGAGTGCGCGTAGCGGTGTGTTCCCAAGGCCTTTCGCGAGTGCTGCCTCGTCCACGCGGACGGCGGGGAACTCCGACAGATACCCGGATGGGGCTCCGCTGTTTTGTTGAGCGATCAGTGAAAACCCCCGCTGTCCGCGATGGCTGAGCTGCGCGACTAGCTGGCTTATCAGCCCCGCATTCTCCGATGGTTCGATTCCGCCGCCGTCTGCCCTTGCCAATGCCAAAATGCCAGCCATTTGAACCCCGACTTCCCAGTGCCTTGACTGTTGGAATCTTGCGTGGTTGCAACGCGAATCAGGTGGTGCTGCTCTCTCAGGCCCGCGCCTCGGAGCGCGACGGCGATGGCCGCTCCCAGTCTTCTAAGTCCAACACAGGCGAGGGTTACGCGCGCGCCGAAGATTTTCGATGACCTGCCTGCTGACGAGTTGACCCGCCGTGGCACCGATGCCCATTCTCGCTAGAATTAATGAAAACCCTTCTGCTGCACAGGCATCGGGCACAACGTACTGCTTCGCAGGTGTTGGGGTGCGTACCGTAAGAAAAGCGCAAAGAGAATGGAGGTGATGTCGCCGGTCGGAACATTGATCGGGTGGATACCGGAAATTCCTTTAAGCGCAACCAGATTCCAAAGCCCGTGATTGCTCTAGATACTTGGCTCGCCCAGTTCGGCATGGCCCTGGCGGTCGCAGAGGGCACACGCTGTGATCGGTGTCGACGTGCAGATATCGGTGTCTTCGTCGAATCTGCTGCCGAACCCGGCGCCTTCGACCTGAACCCCGTGCTGGGGTTGGTCGGTGCTTACGATGTGCCTGGCTGGGAGTTGTCGAGTTCGGTGATCTGACGGATGAAGTGCGCCATGTCGTCGATGGCGGCGCGAGCATCCGGCAGAAAATCGGCGCCGATCTGGAAGTCATGTACTGCGTGATCCCAGATCTGTACCGTGCACGGGACGTTCGCCCCAGCGCAGCGCTGGGCCAACTGCTCTACATCTGCCAGCAGCACTTCGAGCGAGCCGACCTGAATGAAGGTCGGTGGCATCCCATTGAAGTCGTGATTCACCGGCGACCAAGCAGGATCCAACTGGCCGTCGGGGGCCATACCCATTTCGCCCGGCACCGCGAGGATAACGCCGGACAACATGGCGTCGTGTGCTTCGTTCGGGTGGCTCCTCTTGGCCGAACAATCGAGGTCTGCCCACGGTGAGATGGCGGCGATGCCACCGGGCATCGGCAAGCCGGCCTCGCGGGTGGCGAGCGCCGCACTGAAGGCCAGACCGCCACCGGCGGAGTCGCCGGCGAACACGATCCTTTCGGCTGCGAACCCCTGGTCGAGCAGGTACCGATAGGCCTCTACGGCATCCGCCACAGATTCGGTGACATGCGCCAGCGGCAGCTGCCGATAGTCCACCGCCAAAAGACGCATTCCGGCCGCGCGGGCGACGCGTGCAGTCATCCGTCGATGGCTGTGTAGACCACCCAGAATGAACGCCCCGCCGTGGAAGTACAGAATCGCACCCTGCCCAGGATTCTCGGGATCGGGAAGGTTCTTGTGCCATAACCATTCCGCACGGAAGCTGGGGAATGTCACCGCGCGCCGCCGGGTGCCGAAGCTCGGCCGCAAGGGGAAGGCCGCTAGCTCCAGGAAGTTGGCAGCCCGAAAACCGCGTGTCCGCAGCGAGGGATGGCGCGCGGCGATTCGTGCCAGGCCCTCCAGCGGTCGTCGGAGCATCAGCCGCGCCGTGGAGTGGGAAAACCGTTGCAAGGCCGAGCCGCTACCCAGCCTATCGATGGTTACCGTGCCACCGGGTTCAGAGATAGGTGCAGGATCGTTCATGCGAGCACCTCCACGGGCTGCTTCTCGTAGTCGAGAAGTTCCTCGCGGGTGCGTTGCTGGGATTCGGCGCGGCGGACCCGCTGTCGCTGGTCGGACACCGCCACCTCCTCGGTTGAGACATTTGGCGCAGAGGTCTGGATGTCTACTGCAGACAGTTTTGCATACTGCCGATATCCCAAGGGGGGCTGTTCTGGGCTGGCGCGGCCGGATGCCCGGACCTATTCGATGCCGAGACTCTTGAGCGCGTGGGACATCCGCTGCGCTGTCGCCGGCGTCAGCGTCGCCCACAGCGCACCGTCGCCGGAAGTGCTCGGTGTCGACATGATCCGGCCAAAGGCAGTGTCGTACACCCCAACTCCACCGGGTGCGCGATCGGTCACTCCGTCGATTCGGCGGATTGCGGTGATCTCGGTCATCGCGCCGCGACGTGCCATCGCCTTCGCGACAGTGACCGCGTCGGCCTTGGTGGCGCCGAGTGCCATGAGTCGACGAGCCATATCGCCAGGCTCGGCATTGAGCGCCAAGGCAAGCTGTTCGGCAGGTGCGTTGATGGACCCGAACTTCAGCGGAGTGGCGTCGCCCAGATACCGCCACAGCTCGGCACCGAGTGAACCGGTGACCGACCGCATGGCCACGCCCTCGCCGTCATTGACCAGCAGCACGTACGCCTCGCCATGCTCAACCAGGCACAGGCGCAGCATCTGCGACCCGGCCCAGCGCCGCACCGCGACCTGACCGGTGGCCTTGCTGGCCGAGGTCAACATGTCGCGCAGCGTCGGGTGAAGGTCCTCGCCCTTCAGCAGATTGCGTTCCTTGAGTCTGGTGCGTGCACCCTCCAGGGCATCCCGGTGCTCGACTTCGTCCTCATGGCGCGGACCGGCGGCCAACACCACCGGCAACAGGTCATTGCCGGTGATCTCGCGGGTCAGTTCCAGTTCGTCGAAGTCCAGGCGGACGGTCACAGGTCAGCGCTCGCGCCGAGAACCGGAGGGGCCACCGCTCCCTTGGAGCCGCCACGTTCGAACAGCTTTGAGGCGTCGACGTTCTCGAAGTCGGCGACCTTGTCGCTACCCGACTTGTTGGTCAGGATGTCCGGCAGGTCGACGGGCTTGCTCTCATCACCCATGAAGACGCCGGTGGCGCCGATGGCAGTGAGCTTGTCGTCGTCCTCGTCTTCATCCTTCTTGCCGCCGTTGCCGACCTTGACGCCCTTACTGGCAGCGGCGCCTGCAGCCATCGCGCCGCCGGCCATCATGCCGCCCATGCCGCCCATACCCATGCCCATGCCGGTACCGCTGGCAGAGGTCGGGTTGCCGGCCAGCGATACGGCGGCCGCTCGGGCGCTCTGTGTGCCGGGAACCGAGTCCGGGCTCAGTGGGCTCGGGCCCATCTCGGACATGCCGACTCCGGCTGCGCTGACGCCGGTGTTGCCGCTGTTGGCTCCCGACTTCTCCTCCGGGTACTTGATGACCTCGGGTGCAGGCGGGAATTCGACCACCTTGGAGGCCGGCTCGCTGGCCGACTCGTAGGTCTCCATGGCCTTCGCGGCCTGTAGGTCGAGGTCCTGCTCCATACCCTCGGTGGTCGCGGAGAGCCCGAACAGCGGTCCGCCTGCGGACAGTGCCTCAGCCTTGGCCTTCTCCAGCTGGGCCAGGTCGCTGATGTGCGGCATATCCAGGACAGCGGTGCCGTACGACTCGGCGTACGTGTTCGAGGTATCGCTGACCTCCTGGGTCAGACCCGCCATCTTCTCCACCCACTCGGTGAAGGGGGTCAGCTTGGTCAGCGCGTCCTCGGCATGCGGCCCGCGGTACCCCTCGGTGAGCAGTTCGCCCACGCGCAGGCTGTTCTCGTGCACCTCGGCGAACGCGGTGCTGATCTCTTGCCAGGCCAGCGCACTGTCCACGACGTGAGTCGGTCCAGCGCCCGTGGTCAGGTCCAGGGCCAACCTCTTCGCCTTGCGTGCAACCCAGTTGACGCCAGTGAATCCGGTCATGATCTATTCCCCCACACCATTGATGCGAGCGGCGTTGGTCCGCTCCATATCGACGAATGCTTGCGAGTTGCGTCGGAAGGCCTCGGCGATGCGCTTGAACTGCTCAATGCCGTCCTTGGCGACCTTCTCGAAGTTCTCGTTGGTCTTCGCGGAGGCGTTCGCTACCGCGGTCGACACTTCGTCGCGGCCCGCCGAGCCGAACTTCGCGGTCTCTAGCTGCTTGTCGAGTGCATCCTGCAGCCGCTGCGCCATCGCGTCGTACTCGACGGCGGCTTGCTTCATGGCATCTGGATCAACCTGCAGAACACTTCCTGGCTGGCTAGCCAAGTCCCAACGGATTTCCTCACGCTGGGCGGGCGCCGGTACGTCAGCCATCTTCAGTCCCCTTTCCCCCACTTGTCTCGCGTCGTCCTAAGGGCAGATTTGCCCTTTCACTAAAGAAGGACGGCGGATCCCTCTATTCGGTTCCATCATTGTCCAAGATTTTTGGATTTTTTTCTAGCAAACCTCAGTGGTCCCTTTAGCCCCAGCCCAGCTGGTGTAATCGCTCGTCGTCGATACCAAAATGATGGGCGATCTCGTGAATCACGGTGATCGTCACCTCATCGACCACTTCGTGTTCGCTGGAGCACATCTCCAGCAACGGCTCGCGATAGATCGTGATGGTGTCCGGAAGGGCGCCGGCGTAGAAACTGTCGCGCTCGGTCAGTGCGATGCCCTCATACAGCCCGAGAAGCTCTGGATCCTCGGGATGACGCCCTTGGACCAGGACCACCACGTTGTCGATGGCGGCTGCAAGCTTCGGCGGCACAGTGTCGAGAGCGTCCGATACCAGCTCCTCGAACCGTTGCACGCTCATCTGGACAGGCATCAGGCGTCAGCCTCCGGGGCAGGCACAGCTAGGCGGGCCCGGGTGCCGGACCCTCCATCGGCGGGCCCCCTTCCATGGGCGGACCGTCCATTGGCGGAGGCGGTCCCGCCCCGGGGGGCAGCGTCGTCACGATCGTGTTCCCCGGCGGATTGCTGGGGTTCGGCGCTGCAGAGGACGTCGGAGGCTGCGAGGTCCGTGTCGGCTGCTGTGTCGTCTGCTGCGTTGGCTGTTGCGTGCGGGTTGGCTGCTGGGTGTACGTCGGCTGCTGTGTGTACGTGGGTTGCTGCGTCGGTGCAGGTGCAGGAGTGGTCGAGAGCGGAATGGGCGGCATGTTCAGCCGGTCTGCGGGGATGTCCGGCGGCGGTATCGGCGGCTGTCCGTTGATCAGCAATTGCCCGCTCTTGGCGCTGTTGACCAGGGTGGACCATGCGCCGTTACCCAGGGTGGAGCCGATATTGCAGCTCACCTGCCGGCTACCGGCGGTCCAGCTGGGGAGGGTGATCGTGTTGTACGACAGCGTCAGCGTGGTGGCGCGGAAGCCGTCGGGATTGCCCATGTAGTCATTGGTCAACCGGGTGCAGTTGTCCTTGATGAACCCGTCCTGGTCGGGCTCGAGCGGAACCGAACCCGGGAAATGCTCGGCCAGGCTCACCGTGCCGGTGATCTCCATGGCGTGGGCCTTATCGCAATCCACCGGGAGTTCGGTGGGCAGGTTTGTGGTGGCGTCGATGCCCAGGCACGTGCCCACGGGCCAGATCTTTGACTGATCCTGCGCGGCCACCTTCTCGCGGAAGAGTTGTTGCTGGTTATCGGCGCCGGGCAGCTGAAGCCCGCACAGCACTCGCCGCTCACCGGCCTCGATCCAGCCCTTATCTCCAGGCCACAACATGCCCATGGTGAACCGGCTGTTGGGGTCGTACCGATCTCCCAAGTAGCGGTTGATGGCGACCTGGCACTGCTCTTGGCTGATTTCCTGGATGCGTCCTGCCGTGGGAGGTGGCGAATCGGGACCGTACTCCTTGCCGGGGAAGGTGCGCAGGTCGATGGATTCGGCGACCTCGAAGCGATGATCGTTGGCACAGTCGACGATGCTGACTTCGGCGGTGGAGGCGGGCCAGTTCAGGCATTCACCGGCCTTGGCCGAATTGAACGTGCTGTTGTTGGGTGCGCCCGTGCTCGGCACCGGATTTGAGTCGATCTTGTTGACCAATCGGTCCGCCGAGGTCCAGCCGTCCGGCAGTGCCTGGGTGAGACCTGCGATGAACAGACCGCCGAAGGTGACCAACAACAGTGCGCGGTGCGTGGAGCGCTCCTTGAGTCCCTCTTTCAAGCCGTCCCACCAGTGCGGCTTCTCGGATTCCGCGGCGTCGGCCGTGCCTTCGGGGGCCTGCTCGACGTCGGGGTATTCCAGGACTTCCGTGTGCAGGGCGTCAGCGGTGTTGACGGAAGCCTCGTCTGCCTCCGTGGACGGCACCTCAGCCTCCGGAGACTCGGCGGCGGAGTCTCCGGACGTATCGGTGCCCAGCGCGTCGTTGGTGGATTCGCCGCTGCCCGATTTTTGTGGGGCGGACTCTTCCTGTTCGACGTTCGGCGTGGGTTCTGCTTCGTCACTCATACTGCAGTCATTGTTACAGGTGACGGCGAGGGTTAGCCCAGCGATGCAGTCCACATCCGCGGCTAGATTGAACTCTGTGACATCGATGGAACCTGACCGTGATGAGGGCGGCGACGCCGGAGACCCTTCCGCGGGGGAAGCCGAACATCGGGCCCGTGTTGCCGAGCAGGTCGCCGGGCTCGCCGATGAACTGTTCGCCATGGCAAGGGAGGGAAATGCGTCCACCCTGGCCGCGTACCTGGATGCCGGCGCGTCGGTGGACCTGACTAACGAGGCCGGTGACACGCTGGTCATGCTGGCCGCGTATCACGGGAACGCCTCGACGGTCCGGTCGTTGGTATCGCGCGGCGCGGACGTCAACCGCGCCAATGGCAAGGGGCAGACTCCGCTCGCCGGGGCCGTGTTCAAGGGCGCCGACGATATCGTCGACTTGCTGCTGAAGGCCGGTGCGGATCCCGCTGCGGGGACGCCATCGGCGGTTGACGCGGCGCGCATGTTCGGCAAGGACGAGTACCTGTCGCTGTTTGGCGCCTAACGGGCCTGACGGGTTAGTCGGCGTTTCGAACCTCCACGTAATGTTCTGCGAGTGATCGACCTCAAATTCCTGCGCGAAAACCCCGATGCGGTGCGTGCCTCGCAGCGTCTGCGGGGTGAAGATCCGGCCCTGGTCGATGTGCTCCTTGGTGCCGATACGGCACGGCGGGCCGCGGTGTCGACGGGCGACACCTTGCGTGCGGAGCAGAAGGGCGCCAGTAAGAAGGTGGGCCAGGCCTCGCCCGAGGAGCGTCCCGCGCTGCTGGCGGTCGCCTCAGAACTGGCGGCACAGGTCAAGGCGGCCGAGGCCGAGCAGGTTGTCGCAGAGGCGGCATTCACAGAGGCGCACAAGGCGATCAGCAATGTGGTGATCGACGGCGTTCCTGCCGGCGGCGAGCAGGACTTTGTGGTCCGCGAGCTGGTCGGTGAGCCGAAGACCATCGAAAACCCCAGGGACCATGTGGAATTGGGTGAATCGCTGGGTCTGTTCGACATGGAGCGTGGCGCCAAGGTGTCCGGTGCGCGGTTCTACTTCCTCACCGGCTACGGAGCACTGCTGCAGCTGGGTCTGCTGCAGCTGGCCGTGCAGACCGCCGTGGCCAACGGCTTCACCATGTTGATTCCACCGGTGCTGGTGAAGCCCGAAATCATGGGCGGCACAGGGTTTTTGGGCGCACACGCCGACGAGGTGTATCACCTCGAGGCGGACGATCTTTACCTGGTGGGCACCTCGGAGGTGCCGATCGCGGGGTATCACTCCGGCGAGATCCTCGACTTAGGCAAGGGGCCGCTGCGCTATGCCGGGTGGTCCAGCTGCTTCCGGCGCGAGGCCGGCAGCTACGGCAAGGACACCCGCGGCATCATCCGGGTGCACCAGTTCGACAAGGTGGAGGCCTTCGTCTACTGCAAGCCCGAGGATGCCGAGGCCGAGCACGCGAAAATCCTGGGCTGGGAACAGCAGATGCTGGCCCACATCGACGTGCCGTACCGCATCATCGATGTCGCCGCGGGCGATTTGGGCTCGTCGGCGGCGCGCAAGTTCGACTGTGAGGCCTGGGTGCCGACACAGGAGGCCTACCGCGAGCTGACCTCCACCTCCAACTGCACCACCTTCCAGGCGCGGCGGCTGGCGGTGCGGTACCGCGACGAGAACGGCAAGCCGCAGACCGCCGCCACGCTGAACGGCACCCTCGCCACCACCCGGTGGTTGGTGGCGATCCTTGAGAACCACCAGCTGCCCGACGGCAGCGTTCGGGTGCCCCCGGCACTGGTGCCCTTCGTCGGAACCGAAGTGTTGGAGCCCAAGTGAACAAGATGTTCGACGTCGAGCTGGACGAGTTGCGCACCTGGTTCGGTTTCGGGGTTGCCGGGAATTTCGCCGGCCATCTCGAACAGGCAGGGGAATCAGCGGATTTCGTGAATGTCATCTCTGACGGTGTCGCTCCCAAGGGGATCTTTCCGTGGTACGTCCCGGGTGACGAGGGCTTCCTGGGTCAGTTCCCGCTCTCGCAGGAGGCGACAGCGCTGCCAGAGAGCGATACCCCGCTGAACCTGCAGATCGAGCCCGAGGTGGGGTTGGCGTGCCGGGTGCACTGGCGCGGCGATGTCGTTTCCTCGCTGGAACCGTTCGCACTGGGTGCCTTCAACGACTGCTCGATCCGCCGGCCGAATGCCCTCAAGATCAGCCACAAGAAGAACTGGGGTCCGGCGTCGAAAGGTGTTGCGCGACAGTTCTTCGAGGTCAGCGATCTCACCCCGGACGGCCCAACCGCCACACTGCGACTGAACTGCCATTTGCACACGGCGGACGGGCAGGAGCACGAATACGGCGTCGACAGCCCGCTGCTCGGATACTCCTACTACGGCGAGGTGCTGCTGGACTGGATCACCGAGCGGCTGGACAACCAAAAAGGTTCTCCGGATACGCCGTTGGAGGATGTTGGTGCGCTGATGGTTGCCGCCGGCCATCCCGAGCAGGTGCTGATCGGGATCGGTGCCACTAAGTACACGCCGCTGGGTGAGTCCACCTACCTGCAGGCGGGCGATGAGGCGGTGGTCCGCGTCTACAGCACCCAATCCGATGAGATCTCCGAGCTGCGCCAACGGGTTCATAGCGTCCACTAGGTGGGAGGGTCGACGCGTCGGGCCTGCGTTCCGGCTAGCGTCGAGGCATGACCGACGGCGTGACCTCGGATACCTACCGGGAACTTTCTGAAGACGGTGTACAGAAGCACAATAACCGGATGATCAGGCTGCTCCGTGAGAACGGGGGCAAGCTGCCGGGTATGCCCGATGACGAGATGCGGGTCCTCATCCTGACGATCACGGGCGCGAAGTCGGGACTCAAGCGGCTGACACCGCTGGGGTTCTTCGAGCACGACGGCCGCCGGTACATCGCCGGATCCAACGGGGGACAGCAGACCGCCCCGGCGTGGATCTTCAATGTGCGCGCCCACCCCGCCGTCACGGTTGAGGTGGTTCCGAATATCTACGAAGCCGTTGTGCGTGAGCTAGATTCGGATGAGCGCGCACAGATGTTCCCGGCGTTGGTGGCCAAGTACGCGTTCTTCGGCGACTATCAGTCGCGCATCGACAGGGTGATCCCGATGTTCGAGATCGTGCCCGTCTAGTCGAGTTTCTTTGACCGCAGCTCGTGGCCTTTGGAGGTTAGGCAGCGGCCATTCTCCAGGTTCCACTCCCACCCGTGCAGGTTGCAGGTGAGGTTCTTTCCTTCCACCACGCCGAATTTCGACAGGTCGGCCTTGAGGTGCGGACAGCGTCGCTGGATCTCCCAGCCGTCCATGGTGATCGACGCGCTGTCGTCGTGGGCCTCGGCGAACCAACCGTCGGCGTAGGCGATGCGCTCGTCGGTGAGGCACTTGAAGAATGTGTACAGATACTCGTTGTAGCCGCCGACGCGCCAGGCCCTGAACCGGGTCGACAAGAAAATAGTGTTCACCCAGTCGGGTTCGTCATCCCGCAGCACGGTGCGCACCAGCTCGGGTGCGATCCCGAACCCATAGCGGAACTTTTCATTGGGGATGGGTTCACGGACAATGCGTTTCGGAAAATCCAGCGCCACCGTCTCGTCACCCATGCGCAGCTCGACGGGATAGCCGATGCCATCGCAGATCTGATCGGTCTGCGCCATGATCGGCTCGAATTTGGCACGCAGCGGCCCCAGTAACGGCTCGCCTTCGGCGGGTGCCCAGGAGGCCTTTTCGGCGGCCAGCACGGGAGCCATCCGCTGCGCGTATTCCTCGATGTAGGCGGCCTTGCCGGCGCCGAAGATGTGTTCGGCCTCCTCGTCGGACACGGGGTGTATCAACGAATTCAGTTCGGAGGCAGTGAAATCGGCGGCGGTCCCGGGAATCATCAGCAGGCCCCTGTCGTGGCCGTGCTGGCGCATCTGGTCCAGGAAGACCAGCTGGTCCGGGAAGATGTTCGCCGGATCGCCGTGGTCGTCGTTGAGGTCGCGCAATTCCGTATCCAGGAAACACGGCGGCCCCGCGGATGGGATCACCCAGGTGGCGCCCACCTGCGCGATGTATTGCCGGCACCGGTCCATTCCGCGCTGCCGCTTCTGGGTGCCGAACGCCTCCTTGGCGCGGGCGGGCATGTCGTAGACCATCGGGTACCAGATGGCGCCCGAGTACTGCAGCATGTGCACGTCAATGTGCCCGAACTCTTCGGCGAGTACATCCAAGTCAACGGGGCGCGCGTCGTTCATATTGAAAGCTGTTGTGGTGCCGTCCGACACCACGAGTCCGGAGTCGCCGATGGGTCCGTCGGCGGGCGCCCGCAGCGCGATGATCATGATGTCGAGATCACCCTTGGGGCCCGTGACGCGACGCTTCACCGAATTCTCGGTCTCCACGAACGTGTGGAAGCCCAGTGCTTCGAGCTCGCGCCGCAGGTCCGGCACCGGGTAATCGGGGAGTAGCACCACCGCGTCCTTGTTGACGTGGTCGGTCAGGGTCTTCGGATCGAAGTGGTCCTTGTGTAGATGCGAGACGTAGAGGTAGTCGCAGTTCCCGAGCCGGTCCCAGTCCAGGGTGCTGTTATCGGGGAACGGGAACCACGAGGCGAAGTACGCAGGGTTGACCCACGGGTCGCAGAGAATGCTTCCGGCGGCCGTCTCGATGAAGAATCCGGCGTGGCCGACACTGGTGACGCGCATGGCTCCCAGCCTATCGAGCAGCGATTTAGGTGCAAAAAGGTGCGGATGGGGTGCGCTGGTCCGATCCTTATGCACAGAAATCCCCTGGATAATGGACTGGTGCCCTCCACAGACGGCCTCAGCGCCGACGTCCTGACCGTGATTGCGCGGCTCAACCGCTGGGTGTCCAGCCATGCCGCGCTGCCGGTGCCCACCGGGCAAGCACGGCTACTCGCTCTGGTCGGTGAGATAGAGGATGCGCGGATCTCGGAGCTGGCGCAGGCCGACCACTGCAGCCAGCCCACGATGACTGTGCAGTTGCAGCGCCTGCAGGACGCCGGCTATGTCGAACGCCGCGTCGATCCCGACGACAAGCGCGCGCAGCGCATCAAGCTGACTCCGGCCGGACGTGAGGCGTTGGCCGCCATGCGTGCGGAGCGGCAAGCGGTTCTCGATCCCTGGTTGAGCACGCTGCCCTCCGAGGAGCAGCGCACCCTTGCCGAGGCCGCCACGATTCTTGAAGGCCTTACCCGCCGGATGGCCGCGAAGGCTAGCCACTCGGCACGATAAACAGACTTCGCAACGCCGGCCAGGTGGTGCGCGACGGAGGGTCGACAAGCTGTTGCACACGTAGGAAGGCCTCGGCCATGGTGATGTCCCGTGCCATTCCTGCGCAGATCCTGTCGAACCACCAGCGCCAGAGCCGTTGCGGAGCCGCCAGCCACCCGTGTCTATCGAAGACCGCCCAGTCAACCTGCAGGTAGGTAACCCATAAGGGCTGAATCACTGTTGTGGTGCGCCGGAAGAATCGGCGGGCCAGATTGGGGCCGCCGTCGGCGAGGCAGTCGCGCAACGCAATGGCCTCACACGCGGAGACAGCCATGCCTTGGCCGAAGATGGGATTGAGACTGCAGATGGCGTCGCCTATGGCCAAGAGCCCCGCAGGGAACTTGCGCATCTTGTCGTATCGATGCCAGGACGGGCCGGAATGGCGGTGCCGGGCAACCGGGGTGAGCGGCTCGGCGTCCCTCAGCACCTGCACCGTCGCCGCCGGAAACAGCTCGCCCGCGTAGGCGAGCATGCCGTCGCGATCCGCAGGGGCGCTGTCACCGTCCGCGTTGGTCACTGAGAAGACCCAGGTGTTGTGTTCGGCTTGCTGAAGAGCCCCACCTACCAAACGTCCTGGATCCGGCTGCCGCATGACCAGCTTCTCGTACAGCGCATGCGGGGGCAGGCGCAACCATTGGCTGGCATAGCTGAAGGGCCGCCGAATCTGTTGGAGCCGTGGTCGCGTGTACCCGTGGTTTTCCAGCAGCAGCGGAAGGCGTGAGCCCTGCCCCGTCGCCTCGATCACCAGATCGGCATGCAGTGCCTGCTCAATTCCGTTGTTACGGGCTGCGATCCGCACCCCGGTCACGCCGTGTGTGGTGTCGACGAGCAGATCTACCAGGTCGTGCCCGTCTAGAATCGAGACATTGCTGATGCTGCTGACACGCTGGCGGACAGTCGATTCCAGGAGAATCCTGCTGGGGAACCAGAACTTCATCGTGTCGGAATGCGCGAAACGAGCGGACCGATTCATCTCATGCCCACGAGTCCACAGTGAGACGCGGGAGAGGTCGCCTTCCTCACTGACCGCGACACCGGCCTGGCGCAACTCGCCGTCCAGGCCTGGGAACAGTTGTGTCAATGCCTGCATGCCGCCGAGTAGCAGCCCGTGCAGATGCCTCCCCTGGGGCACCCCGCGGCGCTGCTGCGGACCGTCAGGCAGCACGTCGCGCTCGACGACCGTCACGGCGTCATAGAACTCCGACACCACTCGCGCCGCGGCCAGCCCGGCCATACCGGCACCGAGTACTACGGCGTGCACACCTCGTCGTTCCATTGGAGACTCCCGTCCGCCCCGACCTCCCCCGGGGAGTATTCAGGGATCGGGTGTGACCGACCGGAGTTCGCATCTCGATTGGGTTGCGACTCCCTAAGACGGTCCTTACCAGGCGCCGATCACATATTCGAGCAGGGCAAGCGAGAGCGCGCCGAGTAAGGCGATGATGAAGGCGGCGCCGAGTGTGTACGGCACCGCGCGCTCGGGACACAGCCGCTCCGCTGCGATACCCGCCGCGGAGCCCAGCCCGCCGATCACCACGAACCCGCCCAGCACCAGGTAGAAGACGGCACTGAACATCGCGGGCCACACCGCACCGAGACCGCTGAGGTAACCGGTCATGAACACCGGAAACCGGTACACAACCGCGGTCAGTGCGGCAGCGATGGGGCTGAACCCGATCGCGGCCACCGAGCCGATGACCGCGCATCGCATGTCTTGCTCCATCATTCGGCTGCAAACAGGTGGCGTAGGTATGCCTGCGGATCGGCCAGGAAGCGTTGCCAATGCCCCACCATGTCCAGCTCATCCCAATCCCGCGGCTGTACACCGTCGTCCCCGAACTCCAGGATGGTGGCGCCGGGGAATGCTGCCAGCACCGGGGAGTGGGTGGCCATGATTACCTGGGATCCGGCGGCGACCACGGCGTCGAGCATCGCCATCAACTGCAGGCTTGAGGTGAACGACAGCGCCGCCTCGGGCTCGTCCAGGATGAACAGCCCGCGTTCCATGTCCCGCTCGGCCAGGAATGCCAGAAACGATTCACCGTGCGAGCGCTCGTTGAGCCTGCCGTCGAAGATCTGTTCCGGTGTGCGCCCGTCGACCGCCGTGAACAGCTGATGCATGGCCTCGGCACGCAGGAAGCATCCGCCGCTCGGTCGCGGATGCTCCGCGTCGAGGGTGAACGCCCAGTGCAGATCGGTGTCTTCCCCGCTGCTGTGTGCGCCCCAATGTTGCACGGCAGCAGGCAGTTTCCAGCGCCACGAGGAGGCCAGTGCCTCCAGGAAGGTGGACTTACCCGACCCGTTCTCTCCGACGATCACGGTGACGCCGGTGGTCAAGCGGAGGGGCTCCGCCGCCAGTTGCGCTATCGCCGGAATACTCAAATACCAGGCTTCAGGCTGCTTTTCGCGATCGATGGCAATCTGACGCAGGATCACTCGTAACGCCCATACCCGGTGATGCCCGCATCGTCGGCGGCCGTGTACGTGGACAAACCGACTCCGCGGCCCTCGCCGCCACCGACGGTGGTGAGGATGCCGTTGTCGTTGATCAGCACGATGTTTACATGCTGTCCCTTCGGACTCGGTTCGTCATACAGCACCATGTCGCCGGGCTGCGGCGAGTAGTCACGGGTCTCGTACCGCCCCTCATCTTTGAGGTATGAGGTCAACGTCAGCACCCCGGGGATGCGCCAGTGCCCGGAGTTCGGGTTGGCGAACGGCTTGCCGGACGCGCGCATCACCCAACTGGTGAAGTCGGCGCACCACGGTTCGTCGTTGCCCTCCGAGTACTTCACCATGCCCGCCTGCTCGGTGTACTCCTGTCCCAGGATGCGCACCACGGCCGCGCGCCCTGGGGACATCGCGGTGGTGTCGACGACGGGAAATGCCGGTGCCGAGGTGCGGGAACGGTAGATCCCGATGGCGCTGCCGGCGACGACCGCCAGGGTCGCGGCAAGTGTTACCAGAAGCAAGGCCCGGCGGGTCCTAGTACGCATGCGATCCAGGTTACGGAAATTTGCCGCGGGGCGGCTTCTAGTCTTCTTTGTCCCACAACAGCCGGTAGTAGGCCATCCGCTCGGGATCTTCGGCGACGCCATAAGCCTCGAAGAAGGCGCGGTCCCAGCCATCGCCGTAATTCCACGCCAGCGACCAGCTGGCGACCGCAAGATCGGCCCAGCGATCGGCCACCCCAAGATCGCCGAAGTCCACATGCCCGCACCAGTTCCCGTCCTCGTCGAGAAGGGTGTTGGGTGCGCAGGCATCACCGTGGCACACCACCAGGTGATCGATGGGCGGAGGTTGCGTCAGCCCGTCGGGGTGGGCGACGCGGGCCAGTCGATCGGTCACCGACCAGCTGTAGGGGCAGTCGTCGACGGATAGCCGGTCGTGCAACGCACGTAGCCCCGTGCCGATGGCCCGGACCGCGGGCTCGGGGTTGTCGATCCAGCGGGGCGCTACCGCGCTGTCGCCGGGGATGCCGGAGGTGTGCAGCCAGTGCAGCGGGCCGTCGGTGTCCACGCCCAGAACCACCGGAACCGTCGCGTATCGGCCCGCCCAGGTGAGCTTCTCTGCTTCAACGCGCAGGTCGATCGCCGGATGGGGTGCCGATACCTTCACAAACTCACGGCCCGGCCCGTCGCCAATCCGGAAGGTATGACCGCCAATTTCGTTGTCCCACACCGGGAGTATTGGCCGGCCGGCAGCGAATTGCGACACGATGTCAGGGACGGTCATCGGCTCGGTCGGAATCGTCACCGTTCCAGTCTGCCCGCAACGGACGAGGGGTACCGTGCCGGGCGTGAACCTCAAAGACTTCCAAGCGCTCTACGACCTGTCTGGACGTACCGCCATCGTCACCGGCGGTACCCGGGGAATCGGGTATGCGATAGCCGAGGCACTCGGTGCCTGTGGGGCATCGATTGTGGTGTCGAGCCGGAAGGCCGACGCGTGCACCGCCGCGGCGAAGGAACTGCGGGACAAGGGGTATCGAGCGTTGGGTGTGCCCGGCCATATGGGTGACCTCGGCGATATCGAGACCCTGGTCGCGAGCACCGTCGACGAGTTCGGCGGTGTCGACATCGTGGTCAACGCGGCCGCGAACCCGGTGGCACAGCCGATGGGCAGCTACACGCCCGACGCGCTAGGCAAGTCGTTCGACGTCAACGTGCGCGGGCCGGTGTTCCTGGTCCAGGCGGCGTTGCCCCATCTGACCGCGAGCGAGCACGCCTCGGTGCTTAACGTCGTGTCGGTGGCGGCATTCCAGTTCGTGCCGATGCTGTCGATGTACGCGGCGATGAAGGCAACGCTGATGTCGTTCACGCGATCGATGGCCGCCGAGTACAGCGGTCGCGGTATCCGGGTGAATGCACTGGCCCCCGGCACCGTCGACACGTACATGCTGCAGCAGAACCCGAAGGAGGTCATCGACGCGATGGCAGGTCAGTCATTCATGGGACGGCTGGCCTCAACCGACGAGATGATCGGCCCGGCATTGCTGCTGCTATCGGATGCGGGTTCGTTCATCACCGGTCAGGTGATCGTCGCCGATGGAGGCGGCCTCGTGCAGCGTTAGGCGGGTATCGAGTGCGCTGGGTGCACTGCCAGCGCTAGGCTCGTCATGTGGAGCCTGTCTATGGAACGGTTATCGGGCTTGCCCGTACCGTCTGGGCCGTTCAGGGCCTGAAGTTCACCGTTACGGGTATCGAGAACCTGCCGACCGAGGGCGGGGCGGTGGTGGCGATCAACCACACCGGGTACATGGATTTCACCTTCGCCGGATTGCCGGCGTTCCTTCAGAAGAAGGGACGCAAGGTGCGGTTCATGGCGAAGAAGGAAACCTTCGACAACAAGATCACTGGGCCCATCATGCGGGGCTGCCGGCATATTTCCGTGGACCGCGTCGACGGTTCCGCGTCCTATACAGAGGCGGTCGACAAGCTCAAGGCCGGCGAGTTGGTCGGGGTGTACCCGGAGGCGACGATCAGCCGGAGCTTCGAGATCAAGGAATTCAAGTCGGGCGCGGCGCGCATGGCCATTGAGGCCGGTGTACCGATCGTCCCGCACATCGTCTGGGGCGCACAACGCGTCTGGACTAAGGGGCATCCCAAGAATCTCGGGCGCAGCAACACTCCGATCTCCATCGCAGTGGGCCCGCCCATCCAGCCGACCTTGCCCGTCTCGGAGCTCACCGCGCTGTTGCATGCACGCATGCAGCACCTCCTGTTGGAGGTGCAGGACGATTACGGCCAACATCCGGTCGGCGAGTACTGGGTGCCTCATCGGCTGGGCGGGTCCGCGCCGACGCTGGCCGAGGCCGCGCGGTGGGACGCCCAGGACACCGCCGAACGCAAAGCGCAACGCGCCGCTCGTGAGGCAGAGAAGCAGGCGCATAACAAGGAGCAATGATATGGAGCCGGTGTATCGGACCATCGAAATCATTGCCAAGGCAGCAGTTTTCGCCACGGGGACCAAAGTTTCCTATCGAGGCTTGGAGAACATCCCTGCCGCCGGGGGTGCGGTGCTCGCGATCAACCACACCAGCTACGTCGACTTCCTCCCCGCGGCTCTTGCCACGGTGCGTGCGGGTCGGCGGCTGCGATTCATGGTGAAGGCCGAGTTGCAGGACGTGCGGATCGTCAGCTTTATGATCAAGCACACTAAGGCGATCCCGGTGGATCGCAGCGCCGGACACGGAGCATACGAAGCCGCAGTGTCCAGCCTCAAGGATGGCGAGATTGTCGCCGTGTACCCCGAGGCGACGATCAGCCGCAGCTTCGAGCTCAAAGAGTTCAAGAGCGGAGCCGCCCGGATGGCGCACGAGGCAGAGGTGCCGATCGTTCCGCTCATCGTGTGGGGTACGCAGCGGATCTGGACCAAAGACCATCTGAAGGATTTGGGGCGCAGCAAGATTCCGGTCACCGTCGAGGTCGGACGCCCGCTGGTCGCGGGGCCGGACTTTGAGCAGACCACCGCTGAGCTGTATGACGCCATGGAACAGCTGTTGATGCGGGCGCAGCAGCAGTATCCCCAAGAACCGGGCGCCTACTGGGTGCCACGACGCCTGGGCGGCAGCGCCCCGACCCTAGAGGAGGCCGCCGTGCGCGATGCCGCGGAGCTTGAGGAACGCGCGCGGCAGAAGGCCCGCAAGAAGACGGATGGCTCGTGAGGGCTCCCGCGCTCATCGCGTCCGATGTGGACGGGACGTTGATCGATTCCGACGAGGTGCTCTCGGAGCGGACCCGCGCCGTCATTGCCGCCGCCGTTGATTCAGGTGCTCACTTCGTACTCGCGACCGGGCGACCGCCCCGCTGGATTACGCCGATCGTCGATGCGCTGGGTTTCGCGCCAATCTCGGTGTGCGCCAACGGTTCTGTTCTGTACGACGCCGACGGTGACCGGATCATCTCGGCAGAGACACTGGGGCCCGACGAATTGGCGGTGCTTGCCGAGGTGGCGCAGTCGGCCATTCCCGGGGTCGGGCTGGCCGTCGAGCGGGTCGGCCGCAGTGCGCATGATGCCGCGACGCCGCAGTTCGTGAGCTCGCCCGGATATGAGCACGCCTGGTTGAATCCGGATAACACGGAGGTGTCGCTGGCTGACCTGTTGAGCTTTCCGGCGGTAAAGCTCTTGGTACGCAAGGCCGGGGCACGCAGTTCGGATATGGCCACGGTGCTGGAGCCATTGGTGGCCCGGGCGGGCGCGGCGATCACTTACTCGACCAACAACGGGCTCATCGAAGTGATGCCCGCCGGAATCAGCAAGGCCAGCGGTATCGCCGTGGTCGCCGATCACATTGGGGTGCAGCCGGAAGCTGTCATCGCCTTCGGGGATATGCCCAACGATGTGGCCATGCTGCGCTGGGCGGGGCACGGGGTGGCGATGGGCAACGCGCACCCGGAGGCGCGCGCTGCGGCAGACGAGGTCACCGCCACCAACAACGACGACGGGGTGGCCAAGGTTCTTGAACGCTGGTGGGGCTGAGTCGCTTACGTGACCTCGCGCAGTGGCATCGTTGCAGTGGTTCGCCACCGGTCTAGCCGGGCCGCATAGCTCGAGGGTGCGGATTTCGGTGAAAATTGGCCGAAAGTCACCGTAAACCGCACACTCGGCGCGAGACCCAGACGGTCACCCATACCGGTCTAGCCGGCGGCGGCGAACTGCTCCACCGGGGGAGGCGGCGGGGGCGGCTCCGGGGGAGGTGGCGGCGCCGCAGCGGGTGCTGCGGGAGCCGAAAACTGTTCGGGCAGGGCGTTTTGTGCGACTGGCGCCACTCCGAGGATCTCGCGGGTCTCCCCATTGATCACACTCGAAACCCGGCCGCTGGCCCGGTCGTAGATCAGGGAGCCGTTCTGGAAGTTCTGCACGATGATGTTGGGCTCGCCCAGCTCGTCGGTCACGGGAAGTCCCAAAGGCCCGCGTTCAAAATCTGTTTCGGCCCAGGCGTGGTAGATCGCGCCGACGACGGGATGGGTGCTGGTGCCGGGGGAGAAGTACATCGCGCCGTTGCGGAATGTCGCGAAGCGGGCGTCACCGGCGGCCTGTTGTTCGACGGAGGTGGGTGCACCGAGTCCACTTTCGGTGCTGCCGAGCCGCATCCAAGTGTCGTAGATGGCGCCGCCGCGCATCGAATCCACCAGATCGGGTGGATCTCCGTTGGCCGCGCCGGCGGCGATATCGCGCAACCGGGGCATCAATCGGTAGGCGGCCTCGCCCGGGCATTCGGTGTTTCCGACGTCGCGGTGCGTGAAAATCGTTGGCAGCGTGACGACCTTGCCTCCGGCGACAGTGGTGAAGGGGCCGCCCTCGGAGGACAGATCCACTTGCCCGCGCGGATCCACCCCGGCCAGCTTCAGGCGCCAGCCCAGCATCCGGCCGGCGGCTTGCAGCATTGCGGGGGAGGGTTCGTCGCGGGTGAAGTCACCGATCAGCGCGAGACCCCAACTGTGCTCGTTGAATCCACCCGTGTGTGCGCCCTGCACGTTGTTGGTGATCCCACCGAAGCGTCCCTCGAAGATCTGGCCGTACTTGTCCACCAGCACGTTGTAGGCGATGTCGCACCACTTGAGAGTTTTGGTGTGATACGCGTAAATCGCCCGGATGATGGCGGCCGAATCATAGGGCGAGTAGTTGTTGCTTCCGGCGGTGTGGTGAACCACGCCCGCGCGCACGTCCCTATTGAAAACCGGTGGGCAGCGGTCTGATTCGTTGGCGCCCCATTGTGCACGGGTGATGATCCGTGGCCCGGCCTGTGGCAGGGCAACCGGTGCCGACCACCGTTCCTCGAACCGTGCCCCGTCGGAGGGTGCCAGTTTGGGGCTGATGAGTATGGCGTCGAGCCCGGTGGTCAACGGCTGCTCGATGCTCGCGGGCCGGTAACCCAGGCTGGGCGCGGCGGTACCGTCTGCCTTCGGCGTGACGTTCGCGCCGTACTTGGTCTGCACCGCCACCTGAGCCGATTGGGTGGATCCAACGAACACCGGTTCTGTCGCGGCCGGGATCCCCTTGTGTTCAGCGGTCGGGTCGCCGGACTCAACGGGGTCGAGTTCGTACCACTGTCCCCAGCTGCCATCGGTCTGTTGCGCACGTACCGAGACGTCGACGGAGGCCAGGTCTTCACCGCGCACCGCGATGAGACTGAAGGGGTTGTTCTGGTGGATGTCGTGGACCGTGGCCGGCGTGGTCGGACCGGGCAGGCCAACCTCGGAGGTCAAGACGTCGTGAGTCGCGGCATTGTGCAGTGACTGCGTGGTGATGGCGGTCTCTTCGGCCCGTTCCGTCTTGACGTGATCAACCACGCTGACGGTCATCACCGTCAGCGTCGCGGCAACGGCCAGCGCAAGCTGCCGCTTCGCGGGCATCTTGCTGAGGCGTACGGGCACGTCTTGTCTCCTGGATCAACCGGACGCATCGCGCAGAGCGACACGACCACCAGGAATGTTACGTATGAGACAAATGTGACTGGTGATTCGACACGCGTCAATCGACGATCTTGACGTTTGACGCGTTCGTCACACGCAACGACACCGCAGAGCCTCTGTGCCCTGCGGTGTCGTTTCGCTACCTAGCTTGTGTGTCAGCCGGCCGGAGGCGGAACCGCCGCGGCGGCCGCCGGGATGGCGCCCTTGATGAGGTCGACCGCCTGAGTGATACCCAGCTGGTTGACCGCGGACATGGCGTCGTTGATGATGCTGCCACCACCGCCGAGTCCACTGCCGCCGCCAAGGCCGGGGGCTCCGAGTCCCGCCAGGGCGGGGTCGGCCAAGGCCGGGTTGGTTAGGCCGGTGCCCAGCGCCGGGTTCGGCGTGATCGGGACTTCACCGGCGGGGGAGGTCAGGCCGCCTGTTGCGGCCGGATCGGTGAGCGCAGGGTTCACGCCCGTCAGACCGGTGCCCGTTGCGGGTGTCAGTCCGGGGGTGGTCGCCGGGCTGGTCAGGCCCGGGTTGGTCAGCCCTGGGTCGGTGAGGCTGGGCGTGGTGGACCCGGTCGGGCTGGTCAGACCGGGGTTGGTCAGGGCCGGGTTGGTCAGCGTGGACGGGCTGGTCAGACCACCGGGTGTGGTGAGGCCACCTGGCGAGATCGCCGAGTTGGCGCCGCCGAGTCCGCCGCCACCCAGTCCGGGGATGTTGAGACCCGACATTCCTGGGATCTGGACACCGAACTGCGACGTCATCTGTTGAACGGCGCCCATGAGCTCACCGGGCAGGTCAGACACGATCGCGGCCTGCACAAACTCCTGCTGTGAGGGCGCGGGCGCGGCTACCTCGGTCATGTTGGTCGCGAGGGCAATGGCAAACGGACTTGCAACGGCCAGCGCGGCGACCGAGCTCAAGGCTGTCGAAAGCCGGCGGCGGCGACTATTAGGCACGGAAGTCTCCTCAATGTCTTGTTCGATCTACGTATTAACAGTGCTGTGTTCTGCGGTTTTACTGTTCCTGCTTGGGGCTTTCGAGCCCTGTGTCGGATCGGCGGATCGGCACCGGAACCGACGCTTTCGATGGTAACCAGAGTTGCTGGTGTTACTAGTGGGACGAAATCAAATCGTGAGCTAATTGCGACCGGATCCGTACCTGCGAACCCGAGCCCCCCGCGTCCCGCGAGCGTCACGTTAGGTACGCCCTACCTGGCGTGTCTGCGTGCGCAACGCCGCGCTCACCTCTACGGATGTCGCTGTCCGGGGCAGCTGTACAACGTCAAGTACCCTGACTGCACGTGACCGGAGAAAACCAGCAGTTCGACCTGATCGTCGTCGGATCCGGGTTCTTCGGCCTCACTATTGCCGAGCGTGCGGCCACTCAGCTGAACAAGCGAGTGCTCGTCATCGAGCGCCGCCACCACATCGGAGGTAATGCCTACTCCGAGCCGGAACCGCAGACCGGTATCGAGGTGCACAAGTACGGCGCGCATCTGTTCCACACCTCTAATAAGAGGGTCTGGGATTACGTGCGGCAGTTCACCGAGTTCACCGGATACCAGCACCGCGTGTTCGCGATGCACAACGGGCAGTCCTACCAGTTCCCGTTGGGGCTGGGCCTGGTGTCGCAGTTCTTCGGCCGCTACTTCACTCCCGGCGAGGCGCGGGCGCTGATCGCCGAGCAGGCCGCCGAGGTCGCCACCGAGGACGCGACAAACCTTGAAGAAAAGGCGATTTCGCTGATCGGGCGCCCGTTGTACGAGGCATTCGTCAAGGCGTACACCGCCAAGCAGTGGCAGACCGACCCTAAGCAGCTGCCCGCCGGAAACATCACCCGGCTGCCGGTGCGTTACACCTTCGACAACCGGTACTTCAACGACACCTACGAGGGCCTGCCCGTCGACGGGTACACCGCCTGGCTGCAGAACATGGCGGCCGACGAGCGGATCGAGGTGCGCCTGGACACCGACTGGTTCGCGGTTCAGGAAGGCCTGCGCGCGGACTCGCCTGACGCGCCGGTCATCTACACCGGGCCGCTGGATCGCTACTTCGACTACGCCGAGGGTCGATTGGGCTGGCGCACACTAGATTTTGAGGTTGAGGTGCTCGATACCGGAGATTTCCAGGGCACCCCGGTGATGAACTACAACGATGCCGACGTGCCGTACACCCGGATCCACGAGTTCCGGCACTTCCACCCAGAGCGTGCCTACCCGACCGACAAGACCGTAATCATGCGGGAGTTCTCTCGGTTCGCCGAAGGGGATGACGAGCCGTACTACCCAATCAATACCGAATCAGATCGGTCCATCCTTGCCGCGTACCGCGCCCGAGCGAAGCAGGAAACAGCTTCGGCGAAGGTGCTGTTCGGAGGCAGGCTGGGCACCTATCAGTATCTCGATATGCACATGGCGATCGCCAGTGCGCTGAGCATGTATGACAACGTGCTCGCGCCGCACCTGGCCGACGGTGCCCCCCTGTCCGGAGGTGACGACAATTGAGTGACATCCCATTTGGCCCCATTGATTCGACGGAATCACATGCGGTGAGCCTGCTGTCCCGGGTAATCCTGCCCAGGCCGGGCGAGCCGCTCGATGTGCGCAAGCTGTACATCGTCGAGTCCGAGACCAATGACCGGCGCGCGCATGCGCCCACCCGGACCACGCTGGAGATCGGCGCGGAGTCCGAGGTGTCCTTCGCCACCTACTTCAACGCGTTCCCGGCGAGCTACTGGCGCCGGTGGTCGACGCTGGAGAACGTGGTGCTGCATGTAGAGCTCAGCGGCGCCGGGCGTATTGACGTGTACCGCACCAAGGCCACCGGTGCGCGAATCACGGTGGGTGGCACACAGTTCAGCGGCGAGAACGCCGTGATCGAGTTCGAGATCGGCCTGGACGCATTCGAGGACGGCGGCTGGATCTGGTTCGACATCACCAGCGATACCGAGGTCGCGCTGCACACTGCGGGATGGTTCGCACCGTCCCCCGCCCCGGGCCGGGCCAGCATCACTGTTGGTATCCCGACGTTCAACCGCCCCAATGACTGCGTGAATGCGCTTAAGGCACTGACCTCGGATCCTATGGTGGACAAGGTGATCACCGCCGTCATCGTGCCCGACCAGGGCACCAAGAAGGCCAAGGACCACCCCGAGTGGGCGGCTGCCGCGGGGCCTCTCGGGGACAGGCTTCGGGTATTCGACCAGCCGAACCTCGGCGGATCCGGTGGATATAGCCGGGTCATGTACGAGGCGCTCAAGAACACCGACTGCGAGCAGATCCTCTACATGGACGACGACATCAGGATTGAGCCGGACTCGATCCTGCGGGCGTTGGCGCTCAACCGTTTCGCCAAGGCCCCCATGCTCGTTGGCGGCCAGATGCTCAACCTGCAGGAGCCCTCGCACCTGCACGTGATGGGCGAGGTAGTCAATCGCGACAACTTCATGTGGACGAATGCGCCGTTCGCCGAGTACGACCACGACTTCGCCAAGTTCGCACTGGACGATATCGAGGAGGATCGCAGCAAGCTGCTGCACCGCCGCATCGATGTCGACTTCAACGGCTGGTGGATGTGCATGATCCCCCGCGCTGTCGCCGAGGAGCTGGGGCAGCCGCTACCCCTCTTCATCAAGTGGGATGACGCCGAGTATGGGATTCGCGCCAACAAGCACGGTTATGGCACCGCGTCGATGCCGGGCACCGCGATCTGGCACATGGCCTGGAGCGACAAGGACGATGCCATCGACTGGCAGGCCTACTTCCACCTGCGCAACCGGTTGGTTGTTGCAGCTCTGCACTGGGACAACAACATTCGCGGCATGTTGGCCAGCATGGTCAAGGCCACCGTCAAGCACCTGATGTGCCTGGAGTATTCGACGGTCGCCATTCAGAACCGTGCGATCGACGACTTCCTTGCGGGACCGGAGCACATTGCCTCCATCCTCGAGTCGGCCCTGCCTGAGGTGCGCAACATGCGCCAGGAATTCCCGGACGCCGTCGTGCTCCCGACAGCTACCTCGTTGCCTGCCCCGTCGGGTCGCCGCAAGGTGCACAAGCCACCGGTCTCCTTGCCCGCCATCGGATTCCGTCTTTCTCGTGGTGTCATTCACCAGCTGAAGAAGGAAGACCCGAGGCATCACGTGACGCCGGAGCTCAATGTGGCCACCCAGGATGCCCGCTGGTTCCTGCTGTGCGGGATGGATGGCGTCACGGTGACCACTGCTGACGGACGGGGTGTGGTGTATCGCCAGCGTGACCGAGCCAAGATGTTCGGGCTGATGCGCGCGTCGATGCGTCGCCACCTGCAGCTGATGCGTAATTTCAACAAGATGCGCAAGACCTACCGCAACGCGCTGCCGACGCTGACGAGCACAGAGCAGTGGGAGAACATCCTTGGGATCGACACCACGACCAAGGCGGCGATTCCCGGGGTAAGCGCGTGACCTACACGGACGAGTCTCCCGTTCTGGGCGCTTCGCTGCCGGGCGAGGTCACCGCGCCGCAGGGGGAGACGGCGGTTCTCGTCGCCGTGCAGTCGGCGCTGGCGGGACGTCCGGGTGTGCTCAGTACCGCGCGCGGGCTCTCGCATTTCGGCGAGCACAGCATCGGCTGGGTGGCCGCGGGGCTACTGGGCGCCGCCATGAACTGGTCCGATAAACCGCGCCGACGCAGCTGGTTGGCTGCGGGTGCGGGTGCCTTCGGCGCCCACGCCGCCTCGGTGATCATCAAACGTCTGGTGCGTCGTCGCCGTCCCAGCCATGAGGCGGTCCGGGTGAACGTCGGTACGCCAAGCCGGTTGAGTTTTCCTTCCTCACACGCCACGTCGACCGCCGCCGCGGCGGTGTTGTTCGCGCCGCTGACCGGATTGCCCTTGCCCGCCCTGCTGATTCCACCGATGGCGCTGTCGCGGCTGGTTCTTGGTGTGCACTACCCCACGGATGTGGCCGCCGGCGCCGCGCTTGGCGCGCTCATCGGTGCGGCCGTTCGCCAGGCCGATACTCGCCTGGCTCGCAAGGAGGAACAGCGATGAGTAGCGATGAGCCGCTTGCGCGAAGCGCACCGGACACGGAACCCGCACCCACCGCCGGCCCGCCTAAGAATCTCGTCTCGGGGATCGTGAAGGCAGTCCGCCCGCGCCAGTGGGTGAAGAACATCCTGGTGTTTGCGGCGCCCTTGGCGGCCCTCGGCGATATCGCACCGCATGACTACCGCAGTGTGTTCCTCCGGGTGGCCGTTGCTTTCGTCGTCTTCAGCATGGCGGCTTCGTCGATCTACTTGGTCAACGATGCCCGCGATGTTGAGGCCGACCGCCAGCACCCCACCAAGCGCTTCCGCCCCATCGCCGCAGGCGTGCTGCCGATACCTGCCGCATACGCACTTGCGGTAGTCCTGGCCGCCGGGTCGCTGGGCATCGCCAGCTTGGTCAGCCAGAACTTGGTGATCGTGATGGCTGTCTATATCGCGATCCAGCTGGCCTATTGCTTCGGCCTGAAACACCAACCGGTCATCGACATCTGCCTTGTGTCCTCGGCGTATCTCATCCGTGCCGTCGCCGGTGGTGTGGCCGCCGGGGTGTATCTATCGCAATGGTTCCTGCTGATCATGGCCTTCGCATCGTTGATGCTGACCGCCGGGAAGCGGTACGCCGAGCTGCAGATCGTCGAGAAGACCGGTGCCAAGATCCGCAAGTCCCTGGAGGGATATACCTCCAGCTATCTGCGCTTCGTCTGGACATTATCGGCAACCGCGACGGTGGTCTGCTACGGCCTGTGGGCTTTCGAACGTGATCACCGTGCCGGGTCCTGGTTTGTGGCCTCGATGATCCCGTTCACCATCGCCGTCCTGCGCTACGCAGTCGACGTCGACGGGGGCGAGGCGGGCGAGCCCGAGGAGGTCGCCCTCGGAGATAGGGTGCTGCAGTTCCTCTTTGTCGCATGGATCGGATCCCTCGGTGCGGCCTTCTACTTCTCCTAAAACCGAACCCGGCCCGGGTAGTAACGGGCTGACGCGCTTCACGGTGTGGGTCAGTGTCCTCACCGTGATGGTGCTGTTCGGATGGGGTGCGTGGCAGCGGCGCTGGATTGCCGATGACGGCCTGATCGTGCTGCGGACGGTTCGAAATCTCTTGGCGGGCAACGGCCCGGTGTTCAACAAGGGCGAGCGGGTGGAGGCCAACACCTCTACGTTGTGGACCTACCTGACGTACCTGGGCGGTTGGGCCGGGGGAGGCATGCGTCTGGAGTACGTGGCGTTGACCCTGTCGCTGGTACTCAGTCTGGTGGGCGTCGCGTTGGCCATCCTCGGCACCGCACGGTTGTACGCGCCGCTGCTGGCCGGGCGCGCGGCCGTGATGGTTCCGGCCGGCATGCTGGTGTACATCGCCATTCCGCCGGCTCGCGATTTCGCCACCTCCGGCCTCGAAAACGGTTTGGTGCTGGCCTATCTGGGCGGGCTGTGGCTCATGATGGTGATCTGGGCGCAGGCGGTGCGCACGCCGGTGACGCTCGATCGACGCGGTGGCCCACATCAACCGGTGGCTCCGCGGATCATCCATGGTGACCAGAAAGTCTCGAAAGACGTTCTAAGTAAACGGTTCACGATAGGTCTGGCCTTCCTGGCCGGGCTGAGCGTGCTGATCCGTCCGGAGCTCGCTCTCATCGGTGGCGGCTTCCTGGTGATGATGCTGATCGCCGCGCACGGGTTCACCAGTCGGGTGTACATCGTGGCGGCCGGTGGCGCGCTGCCGGTGCTCTATCAGATCTTCCGGATGGGTTACTACGGACTGCTCGTGCCCAGCACGGCGATCGCCAAGGACGCCTCGGGATCCAAATGGGGGCAGGGTTTCGTCTACCTGCAGAACATGAACTCGCCGTATCTGATCTGGGTCCCGACGGTACTTCTCATTGCGCTCGGCGTGGCCGCCTACCAGGCTCGTCGTGGCCAGTGGTGGGTGCGGCAGGTGGCGGCGCCCGGTTACGGCTGGCTGGCCCGTCTTGTTCAAAACCCCACGGCTGTTGTCGTTTTCATGCTCGCCAGTGGATTCATCCAGGGCGTGTACTGGATACGTCAGGGCGGTGACTTCATGCATGCGCGCGTGCTGTTGACCCCGGTGTTCTGTCTGCTGATCCCGATCGCGGTGGTTCCGCTGGCGGCGCCGGACAGTGCCACCTTCAGCCCGAAGAAGGCCCGCTTACTCACCGGCCTCACCGTCGGCCTGTTCGCCGGCATCGCCGGCTGGGCGGTGTGGGTGGCTAACTCTCCGGGAATGGGTGGGGACGGCACCAAGGTCACCTACAGCGGCATCGTTGACGAGCGGCGCTTTTATGCGCAGGCCACGGGAGTCGCGCATCCGTTGACCGCCGCGGACTATCTGAATTACCCGCGCATGCGTGCCGTGTTGGTGGCGATCGAAAACACCCCCGACGGGGCGCTGCTGCTGCCCTCGGGAAACTACGACCAATGGGACGTGGCGCCGGCCATCCCGCCGCCACCCCCGATTCCGCCCGGCTACCGCGGGCCGCATGCGGTGCTGTTCACCAACCTGGGCATGCTCGGCATGAACCTGGGGCTGGATGTGCGGATCGTCGACCAGATCGGCTTGGCCAATCCGTTGGCGGCACACACCGCGCGCATCACCGACGGGCGCATTGGCCACGACAAGAACCTGTTCCCGGATTGGATGATCGCCGACGGGCCCTGGCTCAAGCGTTATCCCTATATTCCGCGGTACGTCGACCAGGACTGGGTGGCCGAGGCGGTGGAGGCACTCAAATGCCCCGAGACGGATGCGATGCTGAGTTCGGTGCGTAAGCCGCTCTCATTACGGCTGTTTGCCTCGAATCTGCTGCACGCGTACGAGTTCACCACGTACCGCATCGACCGTGTTCCACGCTTTGAACTGGAACGATGCGGTTTGCCGTTACCGAAATTGGATACCCCTCAGTACACTGGCCTTCCGGCAACGGGCCCCTAAGCACGCTCTCCTTGCGTGTCGAAAAGGGCACGGCCTGCGGATCTCTGTGTGTATTTGGGGTCCCAATTCAGATCCCAATTAGGTAACGCCACGGCCTCGTCACGGCGATACGAAGACGACCGTGTCAGACACTTCAGACGCAACGATGCGTGACAGAAGTGGCTGGTGTGACTTCCCCCCGAATGAAACGGATGGACCCCCGATGAGCGTGCGAGTGACAGCCCGCCGCGTGCTGACGGCCCTGGTGGCGGCCTTCGTCCTGCCTGCGGCAGTTGTTCCTGCCACCGCGCACGCCTTTTCGCGCGAGGGCCTCCCGGTCGAGTACTTGGACGTCTACTCGAACTCGATGGGACGCAATATCCGCGTCGAGTTCCAAGGCGCCGCACCCGCCGTGGCGGGGGGCATGAGCAAGGCCCTCTATCTGCTGGACGGGCTGCGCGCCCAAGACGACTTCAACGGCTGGGACATCAACACCGCCGCGTTCGAGTGGTTTTACCAGTCCGGAATCTCGATGATCATGCCCGTCGGCGGGCAGTCGAGCTTCTACACCGACTGGTACTCGCCGTCGGCCCTCAATAAGCAGCCCTACACGTACAAGTGGGAAACATTTCTGACGCAGGAGCTGCCCGCGTACCTTGCCACTAACAAGCAGGTATCGCCCACCGGCAACGGCGTTGTGGGACTGTCGATGAGTGGCGGTGCGGCGCTGATCCTGGCGGCCTATCACCCGGCGCAGTTCAGATTCGCGGGCTCGCTCTCGGGGTTCCTGAACCCGTCGACCATCTTCATGGCCAACGCGATTCGGGTCGCGATGCTTGATGCGGGCAGTTACAGCGTCGACAACATGTGGGGCCCGCCCTGGGATCCGGCGTGGAAGCGCAATGACCCCACGGTGCAGGTCCAGGCACTGGTTGCGAACGGGACTCGCCTCTATATCTATTGCGCCCCGGGTGGCTCGACACCCATCGACGAAAACGCCGATGCGGGTGTCTCGCTGAGCGCGAGCAGCTTGGAGTCGCTGGCAGTCAGCGGCAACAAGAGATTCCAACAGGCGTATGCCGCGGCCGGTGGCAGCAACGCGACGTTCGTCTTCCCCTCGTCGGGCAACCACTCCTGGCCGTACTGGGGACAGCAACTGCAGGCATTAAAGGGTGATCTGATTGCCACGCTCAATGGCTAGGGTCGCCCGTCGTTCGCAGGGCTCGCAGGCGCAAAAGAGATGGTGCTGACAGGGTCTCCGGATGTGGTTGACTACCGCGTGCGTGCGGCAGGCAGCCGTCAAATCCGTTGGCCTGCGCGTAGGAAATCGATTGAAACAGATGGGAATACGAAGTAAATGAAGCTCTTTTCGAAGATGCGCGGCGCCACCGCGAGGCGGCTGGCGGTAGTGGCGACGGCCGCGGCCGTGCTGCCGGGTGTGGCGGGCCTGGTCGACGTTGCCGGTGGTTCGGCTGCCGCGGGTGCCTTCTCGCGTCCCGGGCTTCCGGTCGAGTACCTACAGGTGCCGTCGGCGTCGATGGGTCGCGAGATCAAGGTCCAGTTCCAGCCCGGCGGCTCCAAGGCCGTCTACCTGCTTGATGGTCTGCGCGCACGCGATGACTTCAACGGTTGGGACATCGAGACCACGGCGTTCGAGGACTACTACCAGTCCGGTATCTCCATGGTCATGCCCGTCGGCGGCCAGTCCAGCTTTTACACAGACTGGTACAACCCGGCCAAGGGTAAGGACGGCGTCTGGACGTACAAGTGGGAGACCTTCACCGCTCAGGAACTGCCGGCCTACCTGGCTGCCAACAAGGGCGTCTCGCCGACCGGTAACGCCGTCGTGGGCCTCTCGATGGGCGCCTCGGCCGCGCTGACCCTGTCGATCTATCACCCGCAGCTTTTCGTCTACGCGGGCGCGCTCTCGGGCTTCCTGAACCCGTCGGACATGAAGTTCCAGATCGGCCTCGCGATGGGTGACGCCGGCGGCTTCAGCGCCTCCGATATGTGGGGCCCGGACAGCGATCCGGCCTGGCAGCGCAACGACCCGTTCCTGAACATCCAGAAGATCATCGATAACGGCACTCGGCTGTGGCTGTACTGCGGTACCGGTGACTCCACGGATGTCGACTCCGGTCGCAACGGATTCGAGAACTTTACCGGCGGTTTCCTTGAGGGTATGGCCATCGGTTCGAACAAGAAGTTCGTTGAGGCCTACACCGCGGCAGGTGGAAAGAACGCTCACATCGAGTTCCCTCCGGGCGGTATCCATAACTGGACCTACTGGGGCCAGCAGCTGAAGGCGATGAAGCCCGACATGGTCGCCTACCTGCAGAGTCACTAGGCATATACGACAAGGCGGTGGCCACCTGTCCGAGGGCGGGTGGCCACCGCTTTGTCGTACCCGGGTTTGCGCAATGTCACCGCTGGACATCGGTCTTATTGCAGAGGGCCAACAATGCAGTAGGGTGCTGTCGGCTCTTAGTCCGATGTGGTTGACTACCTCGGGGAACCCTTAGGGATGTCCATCGGCCTGACATGTAATGTAACGCCGGCTGAAGCAGACGGGATACTGAAGTAATGAAGCTCTTTTCAAATATGCGTGGTGCCACGGTGCGCCGACTTGTCACGGTGGCCGCGGCCACCGCAGTTTTGCCTGGACTTATCGGTGTTACCGGTGGTTCAGCGGTAGCGAGCGCCTTCTCGCGTCCGGGTCTTCCGGTCGTGGACCTGCAGGTGCCGTCCGCATCGATGGCCCGCAACATCAAGATTCAGTTCCAGGGCGGCGGCGCCAAGGCCGTTTACCTGCTGGATGGTCTGCGTGCGCGCGATGACTTCAACGGTTGGGACATCGAGACCACGGCGTTCGAGGACTACTACCAGTCCGGCATCTCTGTGGTCATGCCGGTCGGCGGCCAGTCCAGCTGGTACACCGACTGGTACCAGCCGGCCAAGGGCAAGGACGGCGTCTTCACCTACAAGTGGGAGACCTTCCTGACCCAGGAGCTGCCCGCTTACCTGGCCGCCAACAACGGCGTGTCCAAGACCGGTAACGCGGTCGTGGGCCTGTCCATGGGTGGCGCGTCCGCCATCACGCTGGCCAACTACCACCCCGCGCAGTTCGTCTACGCAGGTGCGCTCTCCGGCTTCCTGAACCCCTCGGATATGAAGGGGCAGGTTGGTATGGCCATGGGCGACGCCGGTGGCTTCAGCGCTGAGGACATGTGGGGCCCGGACGGCGATCCGGCCTGGGTTCGTAACGACCCGTTCCTCAACATCGACAAGACGGTGGCCAACGGCACCCGGCTGTGGATCTACTGCGGTAGCGGCGACGCCACCGACCTTGACTCCACGCGTAACGGCTTCGAGAACTTCACCGGCGGCTTCCTCGAGGGTATGGCCATCGGTATCAACAAGAAGTACGTCGATGCCTACACCGCCGCTGGCGGCAAGAACGCTCACGTGGAGTTCCCTCCGGGCGGTCTGCACAACTGGACCTACTGGGGCAACCAGCTCAAGGCGATGAAGTCCGACATGGTCGCCTACCTCGGTAGCCACTAGGCATAAGAGCAGTCAACAACGGCGGCGGTCACTCCGGTGATCGCCGCCGTTGTCTGTTCTGGGCACAATCGAGTAACGAAGTTCGCGCCGCAGCGATCATTTGCGCAGGTGCGCGATGCATCAGTTCCGTCGGTTCGTTCCGGGTTGCCGGTACCGTGGAAGCGATCGAGCGGCGCCCACATAGGTCGAGCGCCGCCCGTATGCACATTGCACGTCTAGAACGGCCAGGAGACACATGCCCAAGACCTCGAACAAACGGCACCGGATTCTCGGATTGGCCGCGGCGCTGGCCGTCGCCGTGGTGGTGATCCTGGTGATCGCGATCGTCGTCATCATCGTCCGCAGGCCCGACGACGTGACGCCGCCTCAGGGGCAGGTGACCACGACGACGCCGCCGCTGACAAAGCCCGGCCAGAAGCCTCGGCCGGCGTATCAGAGCGCCGACTGCCCCGACGTGCAGGCGCTGATCATTCCGGGCACCTGGGAGTCCTGGCCCACCGATGACCCGCTCAACCCCACCCAGTTTCCGCGCTCGCTGCTGCTGAATGTCTCGCGGCCGATCACGGAGAAGTTTGACAAGGCGCGGTTGGAGACGTGGACGGTGCCCTACACCGCCCAGTTCCACAATCCATTCGCCAATGACAACCAGATGTCGTACAACGACAGCCGTAAAGAGGGCACCGACCGGGCCCTCAAGCAGCTCAGCGAGATGAACGACCGCTGCCCGCTCACCAGCTACGTCATCGCCGGTTTCTCACAGGGCGCCGTGATTGCGGGCGACATCGCCAGCCAGATCGGCAACGGCGAAGGCCCTGTCGACCAGGACCTGGTGCTCGGCGTGACACTGATCGCGGATGGCCGTCGCCAGGACGGCGTCGGGCAGTCGCCGGGACCCAACCCGCCCGGGCAGGGTGCAGAGGTGACCCTCGGCGACCTCGGCATCCTGGATGGATTCGGACTGAAGATGACCGGTCCACGTCCCGGCGGATTCGGCGAGCTCAACGACCGCACCAACCAGATCTGTGGAACGGGCGATCTCATCTGCGCGGCACCGCCGGATGCGTTCAACATCTCCAACCTGGGTAAGACGCTGGACGTCTTGTCCGGTGGTGCAGCTGCTCCCGTGCACGCGCTGTACGCCACGCCGGAGTTCTGGCAGATCGAGGGTCAGCCGGCCACGGTATGGACCACTAACTGGGCCGAGGCGCTCATCGACAAGGCGCCCCACCCCAAGCACGGATGAGCGTCTGGCGCGAAGACCAAGTACGGATGAGCGTCTGGCGTGAAGATCGTGTGTACGGGCGAGAGTGATTGACAAGAGTCGATGTCATCTCGGCAACAGCCGCCCGCGGCATTTGGTAGGCGGGGTACGCTCACCTAAGATTAAGAGAAAAATAAGACTGTAAAGCCGTTCGTGAGGCTAGGGGATTTTGGCTCATTGACACCGACCGATAATCTCGTCGCGAATGGCCGCCTGAGCTGCCGTAGTACGTGATTGCCTCTCGGTACCATCATCGAGGATTTGACGTTCGTCCCGGTGTGATGCGCTGCGTGCACGAACTGCTCAGGCCCGCGACCCCCGCGCACTGGCGCGCCGTCATAGGAGAAGAAGCACACATGGCGTTCGTCAACCCGTTCATCGATACGGCGGGCCATATCAAGTTCCCCGACGATGGGAGCATCGTTCGTCACGTCGAAGGCTGGGCGCAGACGCAGGGCGACGAATTGGCATACCGGTTCCTCGACTTCTCCACCGAGCGCGACGGCGCCTATCTCGACATCACGTGGTCGGAGTTTGGCGCGCGCAACCGCGCGGTGGCGGCCCGGCTGCAGCAGGTGACCAAGCCCGGAGACCGGGTTGCCATCCTCGCCCCGCAGAGCCTCGACTACCTGGTTGCACATTTCGGTGCTATCTATGCCGGCGCCATCGCGGTGCCGCTGTTCGACCCGAGCGAGGCCGGTCATGCGGGTCGCCTGCACGCGGTGCTCGACGACTGCCAGCCGGCCGCGGTGCTTACCACCACGGCGTGTGCCGAGGGCGTGCGCAAGTTCTTCCGTAACCGTCCCCCGAAGGAACGCCCCCGCGTCATCGCCGTCGATGCGATTCCCGAGGATGTCGGGCAGACCTGGCTGGAGCCCGTGGCTGCCGCGGACACCATCGCCTACCTGCAGTACACCTCCGGCTCCACCCGCGCCCCTGCCGGTGTGCAGATCACCCACTTGTCGCTGGCCACCAATCTGTTGCAGCTGGTCGACGCGTTGTCGTCAAAGGAAGGTGAAGGTGGTTCACGCGGGACCACCTGGCTGCCGTTCTTCCACGACATGGGTCTCATCACGGCGATGCTGCCCTCGATGATCGGTCGGCACATGACCGTGATGAGCCCGGCGGCGTTCATCCGCCGGCCCATCCGCTGGCTGCGGGAAATGGCGGTCCAGGGGGACGATCACTCCGGAACTTATTCGGCCTTGCCGAACTTCGCCTTTGAGCATTGCGCGATGCGTGGTGTGCCCAAGGAAGGCGAGCCGCCGCTGGACCTGTCGAATGTGTACTCGATCATCAACGGGTCTGAGCCGGTGTCGACGGCCTCGATCAAGAAGTTCTGCGACGCCTTCGAGCCGTATGGCTTCGATCCCCGGGCGATTCACCCGTCCTATGGCATGGCTGAGGCCACGCTGTTCGTCTCCTCGACCATCTGGAACACCGATACGGCGCGGGTGCTGCATGTTGACCGCACCGAGCTGAATGCCGGGCGCATTGTGCAGGTCGAGCCGGATACGGAAAACTCGGTGACCCAGGTATCCAGCGGCCGGATGGCCCGCGACGAGTGGGCCGTGATCGTCGAAGGCGAGACCGCCTCCGAGTTGCCCGACAACCGGATCGGTGAGATTTGGTTACACGGCAACAACATTGGCTCCGGTTACTGGGGTCGCCCGGAGGAGACGCGCGAGGCGTTCCAGAACACCCTCAAGTCGCGGATCAACGAATCGCACGCCGAGGGTGTGCCGGATGACGCCATCTGGCTGAACACCGGTGACCTGGGAGTGTGGGTCGACGGCGAGCTGTACATCACCGGCCGCGTCAAGGATCTGATCATCGTGGACGGACGTAACCACTATCCGCAGGACGTCGAGTACACCGCGCAGGAGGCCAACAAGGCACTGCGTCCGGGCTACGTTGCGGCGTTCTCCGTGCCGGCAAATCAGTTGCCGCAGGAGGTCTTCGACAATCCGCACGCCGGTTTGAAGTATGACCAGGAGGATTCCTCGGAACAGCTGGTCGTCATCGGCGAGCGCAGCGTGGGCGGACACAAGTCGGACAACCAGACGGTGGGCGACGACGTGCGTGCCGCCGTCGCGGTGCGCCACGGCGTCACCGTGCGCGACGTGCTGCTGGTGCCGGCCGGCTCCATCGCCAGGACCTCCAGCGGCAAGATAGCCCGCCGGGCCGCCCGGACAAGCTACCTCGACGGCAGCCTGCGCGGCGGCTACCAGCAGACCGCATTCCCGGACGACAAGCAGTAGGCAACTCCGGCGATGAGCTGCTTATGCGAAGGCGCATCTGGCGGCGGTCGCCGACAATATTTCGGAGTTAGGGCTCGAACATGACTGATACGCAAGAGGATTCGACACCAGGGGCCGAGCTTAAGGTCCCCGAGGCGACCGAAGCGGCGGATGACGGCACCGGCTCTGATGCTCTTCCCGCAAGCGGATCATCGCAGGTCGACCTGACGGTCGCCGAGATGCGCCTGTGGCTGCGCAACTGGATCGCCACCGCCACCGGGGTGAGCCCCGACCGCATCGACGAGTCGGCACCGATGGTGGAGATGGGTCTGTCCTCGCGCGACGCCGTCGCGATGGCCGCGGATATCGAAGACCTGGTTGGTGTCACGCTGACCGCCACCGTGGCCTTTCAGCACCCGACCATCGAGTCGTTGGCCACCCGCATCATCGAGGGCGAGCCCGAGGCGCCGGATGCTGCGGATGAGGATTGGACCCGCAATTCCGACGCTGCCGCAGGCGAATTGGATATCGCCGTGATCGGCATTTCCACCCGCTTGCCCGGTGACGTCAACTCCCCCGCGCAGCTATGGGAGGCGCTGCTGGAGGGGCGTGACGCCATCACCGACCTGCCCGAGGGGCGGTGGGAAGAGTTCACCAGTGAGCCCCGGATCGCCGAACGTGTTGCGAAAGCCGCTACCCGCGGCGGATACCTCAAGGACATCAAGGGATTCGACGCCGAGTTCTTCACGCTGTCCAAGATGGAGGCCGACAATATCGATCCGCAGCAGCGGATGGCCCTCGAATTGACATGGGAGGCACTGGAGAACGCGCGCATCCCGGCGTCAAGCCTCAAGGGCGACAGCGTTGGCGTCTACGTCGGCAGCACCAACAACGACTACGTGTACCTGACGGTGGCCGATCCCACTAACGCCCACCCCTACGCCATCACCGGCAACGCGAGTTCGATTATCGCCAACCGGGTCTCGTACTTCTTCGACTTCCGTGGGCCGAGCGTTACGGTCGACACCGCGTGTTCTTCCTCGTTGGTCGCGGTGCACCAGGGTGTCAAGGCGCTGCGGTCAGGTGAGGCCGACGTGGTGGTGGCCGGTGGTGTCAACGCCATCATTACCCCCGTCGTGACCATCGGTTTCGATGAGGTCGGTGGCATCCTCGCGCCTGACGGGCGCATCAAGTCCTTCTCGCAGGACGCCAATGGGTACAGCCGCTCCGAGGGTGGCGGCATGCTGGTGCTCAAGCGCCTCTCCGATGCGCGGCGAGACGGCGATCCGATCATGGCGATCATCGCCGGGTCCGCGGTCAACCATGATGGCCGCTCCAATGGTCTGCTCGCGCCCAACCCGGACGCCCAGGCCGATGTGCTGCGCAAGGCCTACAAGGACGCCGGTATCAATCCCCGCGACGTAGACGTCATCGAGGCACACGGCACCGGCACCATCCTCGGTGACCCGATCGAGGCCGATGGCCTGGGTCGGGTGGTCGGCCGTGGCCGCGACGCCGCGAAGCCGGCGCTACTGGGCTCGGCCAAGTCGAACTTCGGCCACCTGGAATCCGCGGCGGGCGCCGCAAGCCTGTCGAAGATCGTGCTTGCGTTGCAGCACAACAAGGTTCCGCCGTCGATCAACTACACCGGCCCCAACCCCTACATCGACTTTGACGCCGTCCATCTCAAGGTGGTCGACGAGATTTCGGAGTGGCCACGCTATAGCGGTCACGCCATCGCCGGAGTCTCCGGTTTCGGCTTCGGCGGCGCGAATGCCCACATCGTGGTGCGCGAGGTGCTGCCCATCGATTTGGTAGAACCCAGCGAGAGCGCAGAAGCCGACACCGACGAAGATTCCAGCGGCAAACATGCTGTGGGAGAGTCGGATCCCGAAGGTGGCGACACCTACGAGGCATCTCGATTTGATGAGTACGGCGAGTTCACGGGCGGGTATTCCGACGAGCCCTATGAGCTGCCCGGGTTGACCGACGAGGCCAAGCGTCTCCGCGAGGAGGCGCTTGCACAGTTGTCGGGCGAAGAGCCGGTGACTCCCGCTGTGCCGCTGTTTGTTTCGGGTTTCCTGTCCTCGCGCAAGAAGGCGACCGCCGCGGCGCTGGCCGACTGGATGGAGTCCGAGGAAGGCCGGTCGCACTCGCTGGAGTCCATCGGACGCTCGTTGTCCCGACGCAATCACGGGCGCTCGCGTGCCGTTGTGTTGGCGCACGATTTCGACGAGGCCATCAAGGGTCTGCGCGCCGTCGCAGACGGCAAGCAGAAGCCGTACGTGTACTCCACCGATGGTCCGGTCACCAGCGGCCCGGTGTGGGTCATGGCAGGCTTCGGCGCCCAGCACCGCAAGATGGGCAAGGCCCTCTACCTAAGAGACCCGATCTTCGCGGAGTGGATCAACAAGGTCGACGCGTACGTCCAGGACGAGCGCGGCTATTCGGTGGTCGAGCTGATCCTCGACGACTCGCACGAGTACGGCATCGAAACGTCCAACATCGTCATCTTCGCCATTCAGATTGGCCTTGGCGAGGTGCTCAAGGCACACGGTGCCCGGCCCGCCGCGGTGATCGGCCAGTCGCTGGGTGAGCCGGCGTCGGCATACTTCGCCGGCGGATTGTCGCTGCAGGACGCCACTCGGGTCATCTGCTCGCGCGCCCACCTGATGGGTGAGGGCGAGGCCATGCTGTTCGGCGAGTACATCCGCCTCATGGCGCTGGTGGAGTACTCGGCCGAGGAGCTCAAGACGGTGTTCGGGGACTTCCCCGACCTGGAGGTGTGCGTCTACGCGGCACCGTCCCAGACTGTCATCGGCGGCCCGCCGGCGCAGATCGACGCCATTGTCGAACGCTGCGAGGCCGAGGGCCGGTTTGCGCGCAAACTGCAGACCAAGGGCGCCGGCCACACCTCGCAGATGGATCCGCTGCTGGGTGAGTTCGCTGCAGAGTTGCAGGGCATCGCGCCGACGAGCCCGGCCGTCGGAATCTTCTCGACGGTGCACGAAGGGACTTACGTCAGGCCTGGCGGCGACCCGCTCCACGACGTCGAGTACTGGAAGAAGGGGATGCGGCACAGCGTCTACTTCACCCACGGCGCCCGCAACGCTGTCGACGCCGGGTACACCACTTTCCTGGAGCTGGCCCCGAACCCGGTGGCGCTTATGCAGGTTGGATTGACGACCGCTGCCTCCGGCCTCCATGACGCACAGCTGATCGCGACCCTCGCCCGCAAGGAGGACGAGGTCGAGTCCATGGTCAAGACCATGGCCCAGCTGTATGTGCACGGCCACGCCCTGGACCCGCGGACGTTGTTTGACAGGTCCACCAAATCTTCCGATTACGCGCCGATTCCGCCGACCCAGTTCAAGCGCAAGGAGCATTGGCTCTCGGCGCATTTCAGTGTCGACGGCATCACCCGGATCCCGGGTACGCATGTGTCGCTGCCCGACGGCAAGCACGTGTGGGAATGGCAGCCGGGGGCCGCTGCTACGGTATTCAATCCCGAGGCGGCATCTAATGTTCTTGCCGATCTGGTGAAAGCCGCTGCGGTAGCGGTTCTTCCGGATGCTCAGCTCACCGCTTCCGAGCAGCGGGCGATCCCGGGCGAGGGTTCGACCCTGGTGACCACGCTGTCCCGGCATCCGGGTGGGGCCACCGTGCAGGTGCATGCCCGCATGGGTGAATCGTTCACCCTCGTCTATGACTCCGTGGTCAGCCGAGGGGCGGCTTCCGCCGGGGCAGGTGCGCTGCCGTTCGCGACCGCGGCGGGTGTCGCCACCAACGGTTCCGCTGTGGCCACGGCAACGCCGAAGGCCGCCGTGGCCGTCGCGGAAGAGGAAGTGCCCGAAGAGATTCACGACAACCTGCTCTCCGGTGCGGGTGCGGGCGCCGACTTCAAGAAGTGGAGCAAGGAGTCCGGCGAGCCCATCATCGAGCGTCTGGCCGCCATCGTGTCGCTGGCCATGGGTTACGAGCCCGAGGACGTGCCGCGTGAGGTGCCGCTCATCGAGCTGGGTCTGGACTCGCTGATGGCGGTGCGCATCAAGAATCGCGTCGAGTTCGACTTCGATCTGCCGCCCATTCAGCTGCAGGCCGTTCGCGATGCGAACCTGCTCGATGTCGAGCGACTGGTCATCTACGCGTTGGAGAACCCTGACGCCGTGCATGAGCTGCACGACTTCCAGCAGACCGACGAGTTCAAGAACGCGGGGCCGACCGGCGGCATGTTGTCGAAGGCCGATCTTGAGCAGGCCCTGAACGCTGGTGCTGCCGAGGCTGCGCCGGCCGAGGAGCCGCAGGCGGAACCCGTTGCCGAGCCTGCTGTTTCGGCGGAAACGAGCGAGCTGGCCAAGGCCGCGGCAGTGCTGAACCAGGAGGCCATCGCCGAGGCCCTGAATGCCGATGTGCCACCGCGTGATGCGGCCGAGCGTGTCGCCTTCGCGACGTGGGCCATTGTCACCGGAGAATCGCCCGGCAGCATCTTCAACGCGCTGCCCAAGATCGACGATGAGACGGCAGTCAAACTCGCCGAACGGCTTTCGCAGCGTGCCGACGGCGAGATTCCTGCCGAGGAAGTCAAGCTCGCGCCGACCATCGAGGCGCTGGGTGAGGTTGTCCGCAGCCGCCTGGAGGCGGGCAAGATCGACGGCTTCGTGCGGACTCTGGCGCCGCGACCGGAAGGCGCTACGACCGTCCCCGTCTTTGTCTTCCATCCGGCGGGTGGATCGACGGTGGTCTACGAGCCGCTGCTCAAGCGGCTGCCCGAGGGCACGCCGATGTTCGGGTTCGAGCGTGTCGAGGGCACCATCGAGGAGCGGGCCGCGCAGTACGTGCCGAAACTCATGGAGCTACATAAGGGCCCGTTCATCCTCGCCGGGTGGTCACTCGGCGCGGTGCTGGCGTACGCCTGCGCGGTGGGCCTGAAGGAGGCCGGGGCCGAGGTCGCTTGGGTCGGCAACATTGACGGGGTACGCCCCGGAACGCCGATCCTGCAGACCACGGAGGAAAACCGGAAGCGCTGGGACAGATATGCGGCCTTCGCGCAGAAGACGTTCAACGTGGAGATCCCGGCGATCCCGTACGAGCAGCTTGAGGAGCTCGACGACGCCGGTCAGGTGACGTTCGTGTTGGAGGCCGTCAAGGCCAGCGGTGTGTCCATCCCGGGCGGGATCATCGAGCACCAGCGCACGTCCTATCTGGATCAGCGGGCGATCGACACCTCCCACCCGGTGCCGTTCGACGGGCATATGACGCTGTACATGGCCGATCGGTACCACGATGACGCCATCACCTTCGAACCGGCGTACGCCACTCGCGAGCCCGATGGCGGCTGGGGTGAGTTCGTCTCCGATCTTGAGGTGGTTCCCGTCGGTGGGGAGCACATCCAGATCATCGACGAACCGATCATCGCTAAGGTCGGTGCACATATGAGTCAAGCGCTTCGCACCATCAATGCCCAGAACCAGGAAGGTTAGGGATAGTGCCCCCACACACAACCGCCGAGAAGCTGGCCGACCTGCGCGAGCGGATGGCGCGCACTCAGGAGCCGGGTGATCCCAAGGCCATCGCCAAGCGTGACGCCAAGGGCATCCCGAGTGCCCGCGCTCGAATCAATTCGCTGGTGGACAAGGGCAGCTTCCTGGAGCTCGACGCCTTCGCGCGCACGCCCGGTGATCCCAATGCGCCGTACACCGACGGAGTGGTGACCGGTTTCGGCCGCATCGACGGGCGTCCCGTGGCGGTGTTCTCCCACGACCAGACGGTCTATCAGGGCAGCGTCGGTGAAATGTTCGGCCGCAAGGTGGCCAAGCTCATGGAATGGGCCGCGACCAACGGCTGCCCGGTGGTTGGCATCAACGACTCGGCCGGCGCCCGCATCCAGGACACCGCGACGTCGCTGGCCTGGTATGCCGAACTGGGCCGTCGCCATGAGCTGCTGCGCGGCCTGGTCCCGGAGATCTCGTTGATCTTCGGTAAGTGTGCCGGCGGCGCGGTGTATTCGCCGATTCAGACCGACCTCGTGGTTGCGGTGCGCGACCGGGGTTACATGTTCATCACCGGCCCGGATGTCATCAAGGACGTCACCGGCGAGGACGTCACCTTCGACGAACTCGGTGGGGCCGATGTGCAGGCGCAGCGCGGCAATATCCACAAGGTTGTTGAGGATGAGGCGGCCGCGTACCAGTACGTGCGCGACTACCTGAGTTTCTTGCCCGCCAACACCTTTGACTACCCGCCGATCGTCAACCCGGGTCTGGAGCCCGAGATCACCGAGGACGACCTGTACCTCGACACGATCGTCCCGGATGCCGACAACCAGGGCTACGACATGCACGAGATCCTGCTGCGGATTTTCGATGACGGCGACATCTTCGAGATCGCCGACCAGCGGAGCCCGTCCATGATCACCGCGTTCGCACGTGTCGACGGACATCCGGTCGGGGTGATCGCCAACCAGCCGATGCACATGTCTGGTGCGGTAGGTAATGAGGCCTCCGACAAGGCGGCCGGGTTCATCAGATTCTGCGATTCGTTCAATTTGCCATTGGTGTTCGTCGTCGATACCCCCGGTGCCATGCCGGGTGTGGAGGAGGAGACGAACGGCGTCATCAAACGTGGCGGACGGTTCTTCAACGCCGTGGTGGAGGCCGACGTGCCGAAGGTGACCTTCATCATCCGTAAGGCCTACGGCGGCGGATACGCGGTGATGGGCTCCAAGCAGCTGAGCGCGGATCTGAACTACGCCTGGCCGACTGCGCGCATCGCGGTGATCGGTGCCGAGGGTGCCGCGCAGCTGCTGGTGAAGCGGTTCCCCGACCCGACAGCACCGGAGGTGCTGAAGATCCGGGCCGACTTCATCGAGGGCTACAACGCCAACCTGGCCACTCCGTGGATCGCCGCCGAACGTGGTTACATCGACGGTGTCATCGAACCGCATCAGACCCGGCTGCTGCTGCGTAAGTCGCTGAAATTGTTGCGGGACAAGCAGATTAGCCGCGTGCAGCGCAAGCACGGTCTGACCCCGATCTAACGGTCCCCTCCTTTTCCGCCAGCAGACGCTTAGTGCATCAAAAGCCCAGGACGGGCCTGCGCTAAGCGTCTGTTCGCGTGGGGAGGGTCAGTCGCGTAGGACCAGCGCGCGGCTGCCGGCGTGGGCCCAGACCACGGCCGCGCCGATCGCCACCACCACCGTCACCCAGGAGAACCAGGTGACGTCGACGCGTGGCCCCGTGATGAAGCTGTCCTGTACGGCCGGCCAGTAGGTCGGCATGAGGTGCACATAGCCGAGTCCGAGCACGCTCGCGGTGCCGACAACCACGGTGGCCTCGGGCGCGTGCTTGCGGTGGCGCAGGATCATCGTGACCGCCACCGCGATGAACACGGCGTGGGTGGCGGCCAGGTAGGTGAGGGTCAGGGGAGTCGCGTTCAGGCCGCGTCGCAGGTGGTCCCCGAGATCCAGCGCCCAGCCGATGACGAACGCGATGGTGGCTCCCCGTAAGAACGTGTCGGCGCGAGCACTCAGCGGTGACATCGTGACCTCCGTTGGTCTACTACATTCGATAGTAGATACCTAGCTAGCGCCCGGCAAGGGGCTCGCATTCGCGCGGTACGGCGTTCCATGGGGGTCGAGGCAATGCTCCGACGTCTCGGCATCGTCATGGTCGACTTGCAACGTGGTGTGGTCGATGTCGTACTGCTTATGGAGTAACTGCTCAAGATCACGTCGTATTCCATGGCAGTCCGCTTTGGGCGCCACCAAGATGTGTGCCGACAGCGCGGGCTGGCCGGAGGTGATCTGCCAGATGTGCAGATCGTGCACCTCGGTGACGGATTCCACGGCGGCGAGCTGGGCGCCGATGGCGTCGGGATCAAGGTTGGCGGGAGCTGCTTCCAGGAAGATGCGCCCCGATTCGCGCACCAGGCTCCATCCCGCCTTGAGCATCAGCGCGGCGACGACGAGGGCCGCGATGGCGTCCGCGCGGGTGAACCCGGTGAGCCACACCACGGCACCCGCAATGGCGGTGGCGATGAACGCGTACAGGTCGTTGAGGATGTGTTGGAAGGCGCCCTCGACATTGAGGCTGCTGCGGTTCGCCTTGCTGATGCACCAGGTGGCTGCCACGTTGACGACGATTCCGACCAGCGCGGTGATGAAGACCAGCAGCCCAGACACCTCGGGGGGGTTGATCAACCGGCGGATGCCCTCGTAGATGAAGAAGGCCGCGAGCAGGAACAGGGTCATCCCATTGGCCTGTGCGGACAGAATCTCCGCGCGCTTGAGCCCGTAGGTATAGCTGCCGCGGGCGGGGCGGGCGGCCAACCGAATGGCGATGAGCGCCAACACGATCGACGCCGCGTCGGTGAGCATGTGCCCGGCATCGGAGATCAGCGCCAGCGACTGGGCGATGATGCCGATCACGACCTCTACAGCCATGAAGCTGCCGATCAGGACGAGGGCGATGGTCAACCATTTCCGATCGGCCGTGGCGCTCACGCCGTGACTATGTGAGTGCCCCGACCCGTGTTCGTGTGCGTCCGTTGCCATGTTCACGCTCCTTATCAATCATGCAAACATATGCATGCTAGCATGTGTAATGACAAACGTTCAGGCTAGTTCTCCGTTGACCTGCCCCAAGTGCGAGTCGCAAATGCTGTCGACCAAGTGGTTCGGCGTGCGTACCTTCCAATGCACGGGATGCGCCGCGGTACTGCTGGAGCAGGACAGCCTTCAGCAGTTTGTGGACGGTGCCGCCCGCTTCGGCCCGTCTGCGCACATCGATCAGCCGCAGTCCTATCCGCCGCCGCCCCCGCAGGACTACCGCGGCATCATGGGCGGGCTATTTGGCGGGGGTGGCCACGGCAATCGGCGCCGAGGCGGTCACCACTGACCCCGCCGAGTGCGCAATTGCGCACCGCGCTACTCGGACGATGCATTCCTCCGTGCACGCTCGCCGAGCTGAACTACGGACCGATCCGGATCTTGTTCGGCTTCCATAGCCCGCTGTGCACCGCCGAGCCGTACTCGATCTGTGCCGGCTGGGCATCGACGAGGGTGTCGAACTTGCGCAGTGAGCCCCAATCCCGGCCCCAGTCCTTCGACAGATAGGTCGGCATGACGTGTGCTCGCAACAGCAGATCGGTAATGCCGAGTAGACCGCCGTTTACGCCGTCCTGCCAGGTATCGGTGTCCTTGCGCTTCTGGTCGTAGTCGGGCGTGATCCGGAATTCGGGGACCTCGGTGATCCCGTACTGGTGCAGCATCGGCTGCTGGCACGGGAAGACGAGCCCGACGGTCCAGTCCAGGAGGACCGGTCTCGTCCTGCCCACGAACTCCTGCAGCGACTTCAGCTGGGGCACCCGGGGCGGCGCGAAGGCCAGCCAGTCGCCCGGGGTCAGCGATCCGTCGACCGCCACGATCCGCACGGCGGTCGCGGTGTCGGGGATATCCGAACGGGCGAAGCGCAGGTTGCGCCAGGACGGTGCGGGCCCCAGATCGTAAGGGGTGAGGCGTCCGGCCGGCGTGAAGGCGCCATTCGGGCCGGGCGTGCCGTACTCCAATTGCAATGTCTGCCCGGATGTCTCGCCCCTGACGTTCTTCGCGGCGATCGTTCCGGCGGCCGTCACCACGACCAGCGGATGGGCGGCATCGCGGGCCGGTAGCTGATACCAGTCGGAGGTCACCTTCGCCTGCTGCTGCGGGCCTACCCGGTAGGAGCCGACGATCGGCACCCGCGTCGGGTCCAGCCCGTAGGGCAGCCGCACCGTGGAGCCGTTGACTCCCGGAGTTGTGTTGCGGTCCTTGGAATCCCAGTCGTAGTCGGTGCCGGGCCGGGGGTCATTCATCCGGATGGACTCGGTGACGATCTTGTCCGGTACCCCGTCGGGAGTGAAACCTGACGGATCGGCACCGCCCAGCGGCCCCAGCGGGCCTGCCTGTGCGCCGATGGCGGAAAGCATTCCGGCGTTCGGATCGGCCTCGACGAGTACGTCATCGGCCAGCCCGCATCCACCCGCGAGCTCACGGATGTTGGCCCAGCCGTTGGAATACGACGGATACTGACGAACGACGCCGATCGCCAGCTGGCAGATGGATGTCAGCACCATGAACCCGGCGGCCCAGGCCACCGGGGCCGAGGTGATGGACTTCGTGACGCGGTTTTCTGTGCGATCGGGCGAGAAGTGTAGCCACGCGGCGTAGGCGACCGCGAGCGCGAACAGCGCGAAGAACATTGTGCTGACGCTGATTCCGCCGAACTTGGGCATGCTGCTGTTGAACGGGATGCCGAAGCTCGAGACGTACCACCAGCCGGCCGCACTGGCCCAGCTCAGTGCCAGCACGAACAGCACCGTGGCGACCACGGCCATCCGGTTGCGACTCCAGCGCAGCACGGCCGGAGACACCAGCACCGTGGCCAACGCCGCCACGGCGGCACCCAGGGCGGCGAACAGCCCGAAGTGGTGCACCCACTTGGTCGGCGCGAACATCAGGAAGAAGATGGTGCCGAAGACGACGCCCAGCACGCGCCACGCGGGACCGCGTGCCACACCGGCAACTCGTTTGCGCCGCAACAGGATAAACATCGAGATGAACAGGCACGCGGCGATCAGCAGGAACCCGAAGCGCCGCGATACCGAGCCGTCCACGGTCGGCAGGAACATGTAGTAGTACCGCAGGTTGTCGGTGTACCAGGCCTGTGAGGGGCCGATCGCCGTGCGAATCCTGGTGGCCTCGATGACCGTTGCCAAGGTTTGATCGGAGAACACCACGGGCAGGATGACCGTTCCGGCGGCCAGCATCGGTGCGACCAAGGGCCAGGTGCCCACCAGGCGGTGCTTGGCCACGATGATCCGCAGGATGGGCCGGCCACCGGCGAGCAGGGCGGCGACGGCGATCAGACCCGTCGGCTGGATCCCGAGGGTGAACGCCGCCGTGATGATCGCCAGCGCGGCGGGGGTCAATCGTCGGGAGGTGATGGCGCGCTCGATGAGCACCCAGGTGATCAGCGAACCGACAGCGATCTGACCCTCGGGACGCAGACCGTTGTTAAACGGGAACCAGGACGCCAGCAGCACGAAGCCGGCCGCCCATGCCGCGGGTTGACTGCGCGCGACGGCAGGACCCAAGCGCGGCAACACTTCCCGGCTGATCAGCAGCCAGCAGACCAGCGAGGCGATCAGGTCGGGCAGCCGGATCCACAGGCTGATATCGCTGACCTTCGTCATGATGGCCAGCAGGTTGTAGTACCAGCCGAAGGGGTCTTCGGGGCTGCCGAACCAGCGGAAGTAGTTGGCCATGTAGCCGGCGTGCTCGGCGGTGCGAGCCATGCCCATCTGGTAGCCGTCGTCGGAAGACCCCGCCCCGATCACGTACCAGAGCACGAGGCTGCCCATGATGACGGCGTCGGGCAGATCGAAACGCCGCCAGCGGGTGGGGATCACCCGCTGCATCCGATGACCGTCGGCCTGATCGATGCGCCACAAAGCCAGCAGCGCGATGATGGTGGAGATCACCGCGCCCACCATCGCGACAAGTTTGAGAAGCGTTGGGCTGGAGGAGAATCGCGTGTCGATATGAGCCGTCAGGCTCAGCCCCGCCGGGGCGGGACCGCTGAGCTGGGTGAAGACACCCACGATCTGCGGGCGCAGGTTGGGCTGGGGGTCCCCGCCGGTGACCTCGGTACCGTCGGCGTTTTTCAGACCTTCGAACTTCGCGAAGGTCCCCTTGTTGGACGAGGTGATGACGAGCTGTCGACAGTCGGGTGAGGCCACCTTTGCGCGTGGGACGCTGGCGATGACGACATTGCGGTCGGTGATGTCGACGCGTTCCTTGGTCACCCTGACGAAGAGGCTTTGCAGCATGGCCTGCTTGCCTTCGGGCGGCGCGGTACTAAGGACCACGGCACCCTCTGGGGGTGCCGAGCGAAGCATGGCGCACGGCACCGTCACCGTCATGTCAACGGGTGTCTGGGTAATCAGCGGCGCGGTGACATTTGTCAGCTGTCCCTGCTGGGGCCAGTTGAGAGTCGCGGTGGACACCGTGACCGGCAGCAGCGGGATGGAGACGCTCAGCACAAATCCGAGCAGGCCGAAAACGGTTGCCGTCCACCGCGCGATCTTGAGGTCGCGAGCGGCAGAGGTGGCGGTGTCGGTCATGGCTGTGTCATTCACGGCAAAGCTCGAATCGGTCCATTGCGGGTCCAGCCGTTCACGACGACGGTGCCCTCGGTGAGTTTGGCGTTGGGTGCCAGATCCGGCCCGACGACGGGCACGTACTTCTCGATCGAGCCCCAGTCGCGGTACCAGTCATTACGCAGATAGGTGGGTACCGAGGAGGTCCGCAGCAGTGCGGTGGTGAACATGAACGGTCCACCGTCCTCGGCCGACATCCACATGTTCGACGACGTCGCCACCTGCTTGTGCTCGGGCATTACCCGGTACTTGGGCAGTTCGGCGACTCCGAGACGCTCACTGAACGGTCGTTGGCATGGGAAGTTTTGTGCCACAGCCATATCCAGCAGTACCGGAGTGTCGGAGCCCATGAGGTCCTGCGCGGTCTTGAGGGTCGGTACTCGGGGCGGCGTGAAGGCTAGCCACTGGTCGTTGGACAGGTTGGGGTCGTCTGCGACGATCCGAACCACGTTGGCCCCGGGCGGTGCTGATTTCATCGGAACCCGTAGATTTCGCCAAACCTTTTGCGGACCAATGTCGATGGGTTCATCCGGATCTTTTTGGCCGGGGCGTCGCAGCGGTTTCACCTCGCCCGTTCCCGGGTCCCTGGAACCCCACTCCAGCAGGAGGGGCTGTCCGTAGTTGACCTCGCCGTTGAAACCGCCGTCCTGCGCGTGGGATCCGATGGAACCAGCAGCCGAGATCACCACCAGCGGCCGATCGGGGCTGGGCGCTGGGAGCTCATACCAGGAAGACTTGAGATGTGCGGCAATGGAATCCTCGCCGTAGCTGCCCATCACCGGGGTGCGGGCCGGATCCAGCCCGAAGGGCAGCAGTGCGCTGGAGCCGTTGATGCCGACCGGTCCGATACCGCCGGTGGTCCCGGCCGCATCGCTGACTTCCATGATGGGCGCGTTCGGCGAGGCGTCGGAGTTCACCAGGCCCGGCTTGCCGATGACGGGCAGTGAGGTCATGCCGATACCCACGGCGTCGGGGGTGAAGCCGATGGGATCCGTGCCGCCGAGTGGGCCGTATTTTCCCGCCTTCTGGCCTGGAACTGGTTGCAGCAGGCCGTCATTGGCGTCGGGCTCGACCAGAACGTCGTTGGCCATCGCGCAGGGGCTGCCGGTCAGTGCCAACAGGTTGGCCTTACCGGTGGTGTAGGTGTCACTGCGCGCGTAGACACCCTTGGCCATCGAGGACACTTCGAGAATCACCATGATGGCGGCGACGATCATCAGCGGGGTGGAGGCCAGGAAACGGTTGCGGCGGTTGTTTTTGACCTCGGTGTGTCCGGTGTAGTCAATGCGGAAGTGCTGCCACGCGGCCAGCAGCGCGGTGACGATCGACAGCGCCAGGAACATCGAGGTGACTGCATGACTGGCGATGACCGGTTGTTTGTCGAACCACGGCACGCCGTAGTTGCCTACGTAGAACCAGCCGTTGATACCGGAGGTCGCCCACGCCAGGATGAACAGCAGCGCCGTCACATACAGCGTGAGGTTGCGTCGAGAATGCAGCCCCACGCGGGCGAAGGTGAAGGCCGCGACCCCGCCGAGGGCGCCGGTCAGCCCGGCGAAGATGCCGAACTGGATGGCCCACTTGGTGGGGGTGAAGGTGAGTAGCAGCAGTCCGATCGCGGTGCTGCCGATCAGCCGCCATACCGGTCCGCTGGCCAGGCCGGGCAGCATGCCGCGGCGCAGCAGCACCGCCAGCGTGCCGAAAAGGCAGAGCAGCAGGATCAGCACCGCGATGCGGCGCGTCATCGAACCATCGACATTGGATTCGACGGTGAGGAAGTAGTAGCGCAGGAACTCCTGGTACCAGGCGATCGTCGGGCCGACCACGTACTTGATGCGCGCGGATTCGGCGACGGTGGCCAGGGTCTGGTCTCGGAAGGTGAAAGCGAACACTCCTGCGACCGACGCCGCGATGACCGCGATCGGGGTGAACCGCCCGTACCGCAGGCGCCGGACCGCGACGACGCGGGCGATGGCGCGTCCACCGGCGAGTAGCGGCCCGAGGGCGATGAGTCCCTGGGGGGCGACGGTCGCGGTGAGTAGGGCGGCGATGATCGCCAGCGCGGCGGGGGACAGGCGGCGGGTCGCGATGGTGCGCTCCACCAGAATCCAGGTGACGACGGTGCCGAACACGATGATCGGCTCGGGACGCAGGCCGTTATTGAAGGGGAGCCAGGCGGCCAGGAAGACCAGGGCCGCGGTCCACACGGCGGTCCGGCTGGTGGTGAGCTGCTCGCCCAGCCGGGGCAGCACCTTCGTGCGCAGGATGTACCAGGTGCCGATCCCGGCCAGGGTGGCCGGGACGCGCATCCACACGCCGACCGTGCTCATCTGCGTGAGCCAGCTCAAGAGGGTTGCGTACCAATCGAAGGGTGATGCGGTAGCGCCGAAGTAGCGGTAGTACTCGGTGACGTAGCCGGCGTCGTGTGCAACGCGGGCCTCGGTGAGGATGTTGCCGTCGTCGGAGGTGATGGCGCCGATGACGTGCCAAAGAAGAAGGGTGCCAACCACTCCGATATCGGCGACACCGTTGGTGAGAAGAGTCGCGCGGTTCGGCAGACGGAGCGTGCGGCCGGATGGCTTCAATGCAGCGGGCTTACGTCCGCCACGCTCCAGCACGGCCAGCGCCCCGATGGCGATCGCCACCGCGGCGAGGCCGAGCACCAGGGCCGACAGCTTGAGCAAGGTGGGGCTGGTGATGAAGCGGGTGTCGAGCACGACATGCGCCGTCGGTGCTGATGCGCCGGCGGGCACCTTGAGGTCGGTGAACAGGCCGGTCACCTGAGGCTTGTTCTCGATGGACAGCGTGCCGGTGGCATTGGGGAGTCCGGCGAAGTTGGCACCCACACCGCCGGCGTTGGCCCAGATGTCCAGGGTGGTGCAGCCGCCGGATTCCACGGCCTTGCGCGGGGCGACCGTCGCGACGTTGTCACGGAAAGCGACGACCACGAGGTCGGACGTCGCGCGCACGAATAGGGCGTGTCGGCTCGCCTCGAATCCGCCGTCGGGACTGGTGGACAGCACCACGCCACCAGCGGCGGGCAGCGTCGCGACGGCGGTGCACGGAATGTGGGCCTCGAAGGACAGCGGCGCGCCCGATACCAAGGGCGCGGTGAGGCTTGCGATGTTTCCGTCGGCCGTCACGCCCTGAGGCCAGGTGATGTCGGCGGTGGATTGGCGGACCGGCAGCAGCGGGACGAGCACGCACAGCAGCACACCGATGGCGGCTGCTACCAGTGAAATCAGGCGTGCGCGTCGTGCTGTCCCGGACTCTGAAGAACCTGTTGCTCTTCGCTTAAGCGGCTCATCGGAAGGCAAAGGCACGAGGGCGATGGTATGTGACGGACCTTTGGGCACCGGAATGCAGCGCGGTCCGTTGGCCGGATTGATACCTCCAAGCTCGATACCTATGGATACTTTAGACAAAGTATCGATAAGTATCCAGAATGTCAGACCCGTCTGATACGTATTGATACCGCTCCGTAAGTATCAAGTGGAGTTTTCCCGTAAGGAATCCGATATGCAGCCCAGCCCGTACACACCCGGCCAGGTGGCGCGTGAGGTGGTCGGCCGCGCCGAGCAGCTGGCCGAGATCGGGGAGCGGTTGATGTACATGTCTGAGCTCGGTCGGCTGATCGGGCGCATCCGGGTGGACACGGGTCCGCGCGGTGTGGGAAAGACCTCCCTACTGCGTGAGGTCCAGCGTGACGCGGAGGCCCGCGGCGTGGTGACGGTGTGGGTCACCGCCGGGGGAGACGAGCCGCTCATCCAGGCGATCGCCACCCAAATCCGCGCCCGCGTCGCGGGGTGGAAGAAGAAGTCGCGTGGCCGCTTGCTGCGCGCCATCGAGCAGGTGAGCATCACCGCCGGCGTGCCCGGTGTGGCCCAGGTTGGCGCGACCGTCAAACCGACGGCGCCTGCGGCGTCGTTGGCGGAGCCGTCGTTCAAGGAACTGATCGTCGAAACCGTGCGGGCGGCGCGTGATGAGGGGCACCGCGGGCTGGTGCTGCTGATCGACGAAGTCCAGGACGCCGACCGGCAGGGGCTGCGCACCTTGGCGGTCACCTGGCAGGACCTGCAGGCCGAGGCCGACGCCCTGCCTACGGGGGTGTTTGCGGCGGGGCTGCCGCAGACGCCGGAGATCATCAGTGCCGCAGCGACATTTAGTGAACGATTCGCCTATCGCACGTTGCATCGGCTCGGTCCCGACGCGTCCCGGGTGGCGCTCGTCAAGCCCGCCGCAGAGGCCGGGGTTGGCTGGGATCAGGACGCGCTCGATGCGGTTATCGCGCAGACGAACGGCTATCCGCACACCCTGCAGCTCTACGCCGACGCCGCATGGGCGCGCGCCGGATACCCGGACGCGGGCGGTCAGATTCGGGCATCCGATGTCGAGCACGCGGCCCGGCTGGTCGCCGAGGACATGGACGCCCTCTTTCGTGCGCGCTGGAACAACGCGACACCGGTGCAGCGGTTGTTCATGGCGGCGATGGCGCAGTCGCTCACCGACGAGCGGCTGGCCAGCCGGGCCGATATCGCCGCCGTGATGGGCCGGGATTCGCGGGCAATCAGTGCGGCCCGTGCCGGCCTCATCGACAAGGGCTTCATCGACGTCGCGGGCCATGGACTCCTGGAGTTCACCATCCCAGGATTCGCGGAATTCGTTCGCGCACAGGAGGACTAGCTTCCATTGACGCGCAGATTTCTGTCTCGCACACTCGCGAAATGCGTCGAAAACCGTAGTCTCGACGCAGGGGCGAGGCCTGTGGATAACTCGTGCCGTTGTCGGCGGATCTCGCTACCATCGCTGCTATGAACGCGCGCATGGATGACCTCGATGCTCGGGTGTCGGCACTTGAGGCCGAGCGCGCTGACTACAAGGCAGTTCTCTCGGCCGTCAATGCGCTCGGGGCGAACCAGCGGGAGCGCTCCCAGACCCTGCGTGAGCACGGCGAGACGCTCCGCGACCACGGCGAGCGGTTGGTGCGTCTCGAATCCAAGCTCGACGACACCAACACTCGAGTCCGGTCGCTTGAAGACGGTCAGTCCGAAATCAAAGACCTACTCGTGCGCGCCTTGGAGAAGTGAGTGCGCTAGTCGTTGTGTGGCGACTTCTCCCGAACCGCCCCCGAGCGTTCGCACTTGGGATCGAGCTTGACGGGGTGATGGGGGCAGGGCTCGTCATCGCCGGGTTTCCCGAGGGCCGGAATGGTTGTCACCAAGTACGAGGCCAGGGACGCGGTCACCAAAAACTGCCAAGCGATTTGTCGCAGCATCGCGGCGCCTTCCTCTGGGATCTCTTTACTGACAACCCCATTGAAGTTGGCGAGCCGGCCGCGGGCTTCCGATAAGTTGCCAGTTCTTATCGGAAATCAGCCAAGAGTTGAAAGGCCGGGTGCTATCGACTCTTGCGCAGCGGCCCAGGCGTCCACAGCCCACTGTGTACCGTGGTTCCGAGTCGCAGCTGTGCCTCGGTGGCGTCCTTGTAGTACGGCGTGAACTTCTGCAGGGCGCCCCAGTCGCGGAACCAGTCGTTCTGCAGATAGGTCGGTACCGGCGTCGCCTTTAGTAGCAGTTCGGTGATGCCCAGCGGGCCGCCGCCGAGGTAATCCATCACCGGCGAGTTGGCTTCCGCGCCAAAGCGGTCGGGAAGAATGCGCCACTTAGGGATCTCGACGACACCGTTCTTGTGATCGAACGGTCGCTGACACGGGAAGGCGAGTCCAACAAGCCAATCCAGGAATACCGGATCGGAGCCCACGACTTCCTGCAGCGTGCGCAGCGAGGGAACTCGGGGCGGGGTAATCGCTATCCAGTGCTGCGGTGCCAGGTCGTCGTCGGTCGCGAGCAGCCGGATCCGGGTGGCCTCTGTCGGGATGGCATCACGGGACATGCGTAGGTTCCGCCAGGCTGGTGACGGGCCAAGATCGGCAAACGAGATGGCGCCCATGACCTTCCCGTCCTCCCGGGCGAACTGCACCTGGAGCTCGTATGGGTCGAACCGGCCCGCGGCGGCGAGCACTATCAACGGCTTGGTGGCGTCCTTCGGCGGCAACCGATACCACGCCGACTGCAACCGCGCCGCGCGTTGGCTGCCCACCTGGTAGCTGCCCATGACCGGCGTGCTCTCCGGTTTGAGGTCGAAGGGCAGTCGGGCCAACGACCCGTTGACACCGGGGGCGAAGGTCGTGCCGCCCTCGGTACCCTCCTGGCTGCCGTTGGCGTTGTTGCCGCCCTTGTCGCGTTGGACGAAGCTGTCGGAGCTTTGCGGGTTGTTCTCCTCGTCGGCGGAGACGTCCGACGGGATTCCGTTGGGGTTGAACAGGATATTGGTATCGGCGGCTAGTGCCTGCCCGACGGGGGCATCGATGGGTTGCAGCATCCCGGCGTTGGGGCTCTCCTCGACCAAGACGTCGTTGGCCAGTCCGCAGCCGTTTCCGCGCAGCGCGTCGAGGTTGGATCGGCCGACGGACCAGGCAGGGTATTGATTGACCATGCCCGCGGTCAGCGAGAACACCGACCAGATCACGACCAGCCAGGTGCCGACGGCCAAGGGGGATTCGGCTAGGCGTGCGAGCACCGGGTGCATGGGCGTGCGGCCGGGGTGGTCGCGGCCTGTGAAATGTATCCACGCCGCGGCCAAGATGGCGAGGACCGAGAGCCCGAAGAACACGGTGCTGATGCCGAAGTGCCACTGCGGGAAGGAATTTGACCAGGGCACTCCGAAGTTGGAGACGTACCACCAGCCGTTCACACTGGAGAACGACAGGGCGAGGACGAACAGCACGATCGCGGCGTACAGCGTGCGGTTGCGCGGCGAGCGCATCGCCGCCGCGGTCACCGCCACCGCGGCCAACGCGCCCAGCGATCCGGCCAGGCCTGCGAACACGCCGAAGTGGTGCGTCCACTTGGTGGGGGTAAACATGATCGCGACAAACGAGATCAGGGTGATACCGATGATCCGTCGGCTGGGGCCGCTAGCGGTACCGGGAATCTTGTTCTTGCGCAGAGTCATTGCCACGGCCACGCCGAGCGCGATGACCAGCGCCAGCACCGGGAAGCGGCGGGAGATCGCGCCGTCGGTGGTGGGCAGGAACAGGCGCTCGTAGCGGACGTGTTCGTCGAACCAGTTCAGTGACGGGCCGACGGCGGACTTGAGTGCGCTGGCCTGAATCTCCCCGACAAGGGTTTGATCGCGGAAGATGACGATCAGCGTCACCAGGCCCGCGGCCAGGATCGGCGCCAACAGCGCGGCGTAGCCGAATCGCTTGGCGCGCTTGCCCACGATGGTGCGCAAGGGACCGATCGCGACCAGTAGCGCACCGATCGACGCGATGCCCGTCGGCCCGGAGAACAGGGTCAGGGCCCCGATGATGCAGGCGACCGCCGCGGGAAGCAGCCTGTTGGTGGCGATGGACCGCTCGACCGAGCACCAGGTCAACAGAATGCCCACGGCGATGATCGGCTCGGGGCGCAGACCGTTGTTGAACGGCAGCCAGAACGCCAGGAACATCGCCGCCGCGGTCCACGGCACGATCGGGTTGGTGCGGGCCGCATGGCCCAGCCGGGGAATTACCTCGCGGCTGATCACGGCCCAACACAGCACGGCCATCAGCAGGGTGGGCAGCCGCATCCACACGCTGGAGGTGCTGACATGCGCCCAGATGGTCAGCAGGTCGTAGTACCAGCCGAACGGCGCCTCGGGGGTGCCGAACCAGCGGTAGTAATTGGCCATGTAGCCCGAGTGCTCCGCGACCCGGGCCATGGTGAGGATGTAGCCGTCGTCGGAGGTGTTGGCGCCGACAAAATGCCACCACACCAACACCGCGCCGACGAGCATGTCGAGCGGGCGCGGTTTCCACCAGCGCTCGGGCAGGAAGCGCTTATGCCGGCGTCCGTCGGCCGTATCGAGGGTGTGCAGGGCGAGCAGCGAGATGCCGGTCAACACGACACCCAGGATCATCGCGATGAACTTGAGGGCGGTCGGGGAACTGCTGTATCGGGTATCGACGGTTGCGGAGAGTTTCAGGCCCGCCGGAGCGGGACCGGACAAGTCGGTGAAGACGCCGACGATCTGCGGCCGGAAGTCGTACCCGCCGCGTTCCCCGGCGCGCGGCTGCCCGGGTCGGGCGTCCTTGGGCCCCTGGGTGAGGCCGACGAACGTCCCGGTCACCTTGTCTGAGTGCGCGGTCACCTCGAGCCGCTGGCAGTCGGGGCCGATGACGTCGGCGAAGGGTGCCGAGACCACGGGGACATTGCGCACGATCACGACGAGGTCGCCACCGGTGCGCTGGATCAGCATGCCGCGGTCCACCGCGTTGGGGGCCTGCTTGGGCACGGTCGACAGCAGCACGCTGTTGTGGCCGTCCAGCGGCTTGGCTGCGGCGCAGGGCACCGTGATGGTGAGGTCGGTGGCGACGTATCCGATGAGGGGGGCGTTGACGCTGGCGAGGGTGTTGTTTTGGGGCCAGTTCAGCTGTGCGGTGTCCTGCTGGACCGGAAGCAGCGGAGTGGCTATCGCCAGCAGCGCACCGAGGACTCCGGTGACGATCGCGATCAGTCGGGCCTTGCGGTAGTCGCCGTCGCCGCCGCTAGCGACCTCTGGCGTCGCGCTTCCCTGAACCGTCACGGAGGAAGATGTTAGTTGGCTAGCCCCGCGGGACCCGCACAACCAGGACGAAGGGTCCGATGGTGCGCACGGTGAACCGTGGGTCAGCGAACAACTGCTTGCTCAGTGTGACGGTGTATCGCTTCACATTCGGCTGGTTGGGGTAGACGTCCTTGGCAAGCCGCAGGGAATAGTTGTCGCCGGACTGACGCATCAAGAACACGGTCGGAGCCCGCCAGGGCAGTGCGTCCAGCGCACGGACCATCTCGTCGGCGGTGTGCAGGTCTGCCCAGCTCTTGATCGCCGCCGCACGTTTGTCGAACTGCGCGAGGGGGTTCGCGTAGTGCGGGGTGAGTCCCTGGAAGCCGTAGTACGGGTAGAACGCCAGGAAGCTGTAGTCGGCGGTGAGGACCACGGTCTCATCGCGGGGCTTGCCGGTGATCTCGGTGATCGCCTTGTCGATGGCTTGGTAGTGACTTTCCGGGCCGGGCGGACGTCGATCGGCGCGTTGTCCGGTGCCGTCGGTATCGGCGTAGGCGATGACGATGTCCGAGCGCAGCACGTTGGGAATGTCCTGGCTGAACGCCAGCGCACCGGCCAGGCCGACGGCGGCGGCCACGATGGTTGCCGATTTGGCGCGCCCCGACGCCCACGCTGCAACTTCGAAGAAGGCGAATACGCCCGCCGCGGTGAGCAGCACGGTGAGGGTGGGCACCAGCCGGAACGACAGCAGGGTGGTCTGGGCCAGGGTGGCCAGCATGGACAGCAGTGACCACAGGTAGACGGTCGCCACTCCGATCGCGAGCGCCCCGGCGCGTGTCGAATGTCGTGCCCGCACCACCAGCCACACGGTGCCGAGCAGGCACAGGCCGCCGAGCATGGTGGGCTGCAGCATGGGGAAGGACAGTTCCGCGCCGTCATTGGGCAGGTAATGCCATGCCGACGCCGCCTTTTCCAGGGAGGCGTGCGACACCGCAATCAGATAAGGGCCCCAGAACACGAGGGCAATCGCGATGGCGATACCGGCGATAGCGAGCCACCGCAGCAGCGGTTCTTTCATGGAGCGCCAGCCGGCGGTCCGCCAACGGCCTATCGCCACCACCTTGGCGGCGACGGTGATTGCGAGTGCCCCGAAGCCGGTGAGCAACGTGTAGAACAGTGCCGCGAACCCTAGGAAAATACCGACACCGACGACAGCCGCCCACCCGCGGCCGGCGGGTGCGCGCAGCGCGCTGTAGCCCATCACCAGCACCGGGGGCAGCAGGACCGTCACGATCGCGCCGTACGGCTCAGCAGCGGTGTACGCGAGTGTGGTCGCGGCTGTCGCTGTGCTTACCACGAGTGCGTACTCGAAGCGGATCAGCTTGTTCCACAGCACAAATGCCGCGCACACTGCGATCGCCAGGGATGCGATGGCCCACGGCTTGTACATCTCCCAACCCGCGGTCCCGGTGAGTGCCGCGATGCGTCCGCCGAGCCAGAACCAGCCGGCCGGATAGAACGGCGGCATATCCGGGTACGTCATATCGTGCAGCGCCGGTGCGTCAGTCAACCGCGTCAGGTATTCGGTGCGGAACTGCTGATCCACCGAGATCCCGAAGAGATAGAGCTTGGTGGCACCCAGCGGCATGCCGAGGGTCACCACCGTGAACACCGAAAGAAAGAGCAGGGAAAGCACTTTCGCGACGAGTTCACGGCCGCGGCGCCAGACGACACCGGCCAGCACCAGTCCGGCGATGGCGCCGAACTGCCCGACGGTGGTCAGTGCGTGCAGTTGGTTGGAGGAGCCGAAAGCCGGCCACTCCACCCGCGCTATCGCGATGAGCGCGACGACGCTGACCGCGACGGCCATGGCGACGGCGAGCGTCAGGTCCTTGGTGGTGTCCAGCACGTGCCGTCGTGCCGTCAGTGCCATCGGGGCGGCCATCTCGGCGCGATTACACCGGCAATTTACGGAAGATGGGGCGCGGTACGTGGCGCAGCACCGACATCACGAAGCGCCACTGTCCGGGGGCCCAGATCAGCTCCTTGCCCGCCGCGGCCGAGGTCACCACCTGCTCGGCGATCTGCTCCTTGTCGACCGTGAACGGGGCCTCCTTGGCGCCGGTGGCCTGCCAATGCTCGATCGTCGTGGTGGTGCGCACCTGGCCGGGCCGTACCACCAGCACGCGGGCGCCGAACTCGCGCAGCGCCTCTCCGAGACCCAGATAGAAACCGTCGAGGCCGGCCTTGGTGGAGCCGTAGACGAAATTGGAGCGGCGCACTCGTTCGCCGGCGACCGAGGACATCGCGATGATCTGGCCGAAGCCCTGCGCCTTCAGCCGCTGGCCGATGAGCACGCCGACAGAGACGGCGGCGGTGTAGTTGACCTGTGCGCTCAGCACCGCCTTGGCCTGGTCCTGCCACAGCTCTTCGGCGTCTCCGAGGATGCCGAAGGCGACGATCGCGACGTCCACATCGCCCTGCGCCCAGGCGGATTCGATGAGGGCTGGATGGCTCTTGGTGTCGACCGCATCAAACTCTAAGTACTCGACCGACTTGGCGCCCGCGGCCTCGATCTGTGCGATGGCAGCCGCGCGCTTGGGCGCGGCCGGCAGATCGGCCAGGATGACGCGTGCCTTCGCGTTCTTGAGGTAGCGCTCGACGATGGCCAGGCCGATCTCCGAGGTGCCGCCCAACAGCAGGATGGTCTGCGGGTTTCCGGTTGCATCAATCATGGTGTGGCTAAAGCCTTTCTAGAGCAGCTCGAGGCGGCGGGCCATATCTGAGGCGAACACGCCGTGGGGATCGGCCTTGCGTCGGGTGGCAATCCACTCGTCGACGCGCGGGTACATCTTGTGGAACTTCTCCGCGTTCACCCGCGAATCCTTGGCGGTGTAGACCCGACCACCGAACTCCATAGCGCGGTCGTCGAGCTCGTTGAGGAATTCGTTGACACCGGGTTTGTTCGGAAAGTCCATCGCGACGTTCCATCCGGCCATGGGGAAGCTCAGTGGTGCCCTGTTTCCCGAACCGAACAGTTTGAAGACGTTGAGCACGGAATAGTGTCCGCTGGTTTGGATCCACCGGATGATGGCCTTGAATTCTTCCAGCGCGTCAGGTGGCACCAGGAACTGATGCTGAGCGAAACCCGCTGGGCCGTAACCACGATTCCACTCGCCAAGCAGATCGAGCGGATGATAGAACTGCGTGAGGTTTTGCACCTTGTTGGTGTAGGTGCCGCCGCGGCGATAGTAGAGCTCCCCGATGACCATGCAGGACAGCTTGTTCACGCCGCTGATGGGGAAGATGTCGGGAACCGTCATCAGTTGTGGTGCATCGAATTTGAGTGGATTCTTGGCCAACTTCTTGGGCAGTTCGTCCAGTTTGGCCAACCGGCCGCGGGTGATGGCGGCGCGCCCGAGCTTCGGCGCCGGGCTGATCGCGTCGAACCACGCGCTGGAGTAGGTGTAGTTGTCCTCGCTGCCGTCGAGGTGGACTGCGACGGTTTCGTCTAGATCTGCCGTGCCGACGCCGTCGTTGATGAAGTACGCAGTTTCGGTGCGCGTCATGGCAATACGGGCACGGACGATGATGCCGGTCAACCCGTTGCCGCCGACTGTGGCCCAGAACAGCGCTGCATCTTTGTCATCGGGGCTGCCTGAAGGCGTGAGGGTGCGTACTTCACCGTCGGCCATCAGCAGGTCCATGGACAGCACGTGATTGCCGAAGCTGCCCGCGCTGTGGTGGTTTTTGCCATGGATATCCGAGCCGATGGCGCCGCCGATGGTGACCTGTCGGGTGCCCGGCAGCACCGGAACCCACAGGCCGAACGGCAGCGCTGCCTTCATGAGTTGGTCGAGGCTCACCCCGCCGTCCACGTCGGCCACGCCGGTATCGGCGCTGATCGAATGCACGGTGTTCACCGCGGTCATGTCGACGACGATGCCGCCGCCGTTCTGTGCGTGATCACCGTAGGAGCGGCCCAGGCCGCGCGCGACGATGCCACGGCGCAGATACGCGGGACTGTTGGAGTTGGCGTCGGCGACCCGACGCACGGCCTCGGCGATGACGTCCACATCGGGCGTCGACAACACGTGGGCGACTGTGGGTGCGGTGCGGCCGAACCCGGTCAGTGCGCGCGGGGTCAGGGGAAGGTCAGTAGACATATCAGTGAAAAAGCGTACTTGAGCCGCTCAGCGCATCCGGAAAATCACGGCGCGCTGGACGATGAAGTTGATGACAGTCGCGGTGCCCTGCGCGATCACGAAGGCGACGAGTACCGCCGTCTTGGTGTAGTCCAGCAGGCCCAGGAAGAGATGATTGAGACCCACCTGGACGATGAACGTGGTTAGGTACAGCGCCCACACTGCGATCAAACGCGCAGTACTGGGCGGTGCCTGGAAGGTCCACCGCCGGTTGATCAGGTAGGCGGTGGTGGTGCCGGCGATGAAGCCGACGGCCTTGGCCAGGTCCGGCTGTACGTCGAGGGTCTTGTAGAGCAGCACGTACAACCCGAAGTCGACGACAGCGGAGAGCCCGCCGGTGATGACGAACCGGACGGCTTGAGTGGTCAGCGGCAGCTGCGCTGGGCTCGGCGCTGGGCCAGATTCGGGGGCATCCTGCACGCGGCAGAGCCTATGCCAGGTCGCGTCGCCCATCTGGTGACCGGGGTAGTCCAGAGGTTCCTGCGCGGTGTTCGTTGCGCAGGTAGGGTCGATCTCTGAATTGCTGGATTGCTGGAACATCGACGCGTGAGGGACAGCTATGACGACTCCGGAGCACGGAAAGCACGAACGGGCCGAAGGCGAGGGTGTTGATCCGCTGATCGACCTGTCGCGCGATCCGAACCCCGGTGTCGCCGATCACGCCAAGGATGACGAGTAAGCCCATCCGTTTCCGCCGAGTGTGAGCGCCAGCGCTCGCACTCGGCGTTTTTCGCACACTGAGGCTCACACTCGCTGCGAGACGAAGGCCTCGACCTCGCGGATCATGAGCTCGGGTTGGTCCTCGCTGACAAATGCGTAGCTGTCAGGGACTTCCACGAGCCGGGCATCGGGCAGTAGCTGTACCCAGCGCTCCGCGTGGGCGAAGGGGAAGAACGGCAGCTTGCGTGGCCAGAGCAGTAGCACCGGCTTCTGAAAGCCGCGCAGCGTTTCCGCTGCGCCCAGGGTGTCGTGGTAGTCGATCCGGCTCAGGAAAGCACGCACATCGCGCCGCACAGCCTTGTCCTGCAACAGAGGCTGTACCCACTCGCGCAGCACCTCGTCGGGAATCGAGTGTTTGGCAAGGGTGTTTCCGAGCGCACGTCGCGCCAGCTTCAGCCTGAACGGGCGCAGCACGAAGTCGGTGCCGGGCATGCGCGCCCAGTACTGGAAGATGCGAATCGACATCGGCAGGAAGTTGTCGAAGGAATCGCAGGGTGTCAGCACCACACGGCCGACGCGGTCGCAGCCGTCCGCGAGTAGCAGCTGGGTGATGGCACCGCCGGTGTCGGTGGCCACCACGGTGACGTCGTCGAGCTCGAGGCTTTCGATGAGCTCGCGGATCAGCCCGGCCACCGCGCGCGGGCTGAGTTCCGCGCCCGGGTTCATCGGAGTCTTATGCGCACCGAGGGGCAGATCCGGCGCGATGCAGCGAAATCGCTCGCTCAGTGGATCGATGACCTTCCGCCACATGGTGCCGGTGACGAAGAGCCCGTGCACGAAGACGATCGGTGGACCTTCCCCGCTATCGCGGTAGTGAATAGGGCCGGCGGAGGACTGGAAAGTAGGCATGCGTCGACGATCGCCCTGATCTGCTGCCATTACGAGGCATGGCACTGCCAGACGGTGCCACTACTCGGCCTACAGGCCCGTCGCCTCCAGCACACCGCACAGCGCGTCGACGGCAGGCACGAAACCGTGATCGGCGGGAGTGCCGAAGCTGATCACCACCCCGTCCGGATCGGGTACCTGCACTCCGGCGAGAGGGTGACGCAACCGCGACAGCCCGGCCAACCCGACGCCTGCCTCGCCGGCTCGGTACAGCACATCGGGTTCGGCCCCGTCGGGCAGCGTCAGCAGCAGGTGTAGTCCGGCCGATACTCCTCGGATGCCGACGTTGTAGTGCGACAGACGCTCGACGAGTAGGTCGCGCCGCCGCCGATAACGCGTGCGCATGCGCCGGATATGCCGGTCGTAGAGTCCGTTGGCGATGAAGTCCGCCATGGTCAGCTGCGAGATCACGTCCACGTACCACTGCCCGCCTCCGGCGGCCGCCACCGCCGCGTCCACCAGGTCGGGCGGCAGCACCATCCACCCCAGCCGCAGCACGGGCGTCAGGCTCTTGCTCGCCGAACCCAGATACACGACGCGGTCCGGATCCAGGCTCTGTAGCGCGCCGACGGGCTGACGGTCGTACCGGAACTCGCCGTCGTAGTCGTCCTCCAGCACGTAGGAGTCGGTGCGGCGGGCCCAGTCCACCACCGCGGTGCGCCGCGCCGGGTGCAGCGGCAGTCCATGCGGGAAGTGGTGGGCGGGGGTTACCAGTGCGGCGCGGACACTGAGAGTGTCGAGGTCGTTCACGACGGCCCCCTCGTCATCGAAGCCCATTGGGGTGCTGGAGCCGCCCGCCGCTTCGATGCAATCGCGAAAGATGAAGAGCCCGTAGGCTTCCACGGCGATTGGCTGAGCCAGTCCGTACATCCGGGTCAAGATTTCCACGGCGTGCCGGGTGCCCGCGCAGATGACCACCGAATCCGGGGTGGTCCGCACACCCCGCACCCGCCCCACGTATTCGGCTACGGCGGAGCGTAATTCGAGACGTCCGCGCGGATCGCCGGCCCGCAGTGCCTCGTTGGGTGCGTTGCTCAGTGCGCGGCGTACGGAGGTGAGCCAGTCCGTGCGGGGGAAGGCCGTGACGTCCCCGGATCCGGGCATGAGGTTGTGCGGTGGGGTCGAGCCCGCCCCGCGTGGCCGCGGTGGCTGTTGGTCTTGGCCGCGGTTGACCACCCGCGTTCCCGATCCTTGCCGTGATTCAAGCCAGCCCTCAGCGACGAGTTCCGCATACGACTCGGCGACGGTGTTCCGCGCCAGACCCAGATCGCCGGCCAAGGTTCGTGACGGCGGCAGCATCGCGCCGACCGCCAGTCGCCCCGAGCGGACGGCATCGCGAAGCGCTGCGGTCAGCAGGTCGCGTACGCCACGGGCGCCCGGGGTGATGGTGCCGCGCAGGTCGAGGTGCAGATCGTGGCTGAGGGGCCGCGGTTCTGCCGTTCCCGAATTGGCCCATGAACTCATGCCTGGATTGAACCATGAGAGTGGGTCTTTCCGAATCTAGTGTTGAGGACATGACGAACACACTGAATGCCCCAAGGATCCGCATGGAGAAGGTCTCGCCCGAGGTCTACGAGGCCATGATGGCGCTGAGCATCGCCTCCGCCAAGGATGTCGACCCGAACCTCGCCGAGCTCATCAAGATCCGTGCGTCTCAGCTCAATCACTGTGCTTTCTGTCTCGATATGCACACCCACGACGCCCGCAAAAACGGTGAGACCGAGCAGCGCATTTACCTGCTCAACGCATGGGCGGAGGCCGGTGACATCTATACCGAGCGGGAAAAGGCGGCGCTGGCCCTCACCGAGGAGGCCACCGTGCTTTCCGCTGGTGAGCACGTGTCTGACGCGACCTACGCGCGGGCCGCCGAGGTCTTCAGCGATCGTGAGCTGGGACAGATCATCGGGATGATCCTGACGATTAACGCCTGGAATCGCATCGCTGTCAGTACCCGCAACGCCCCGAGGCGGCGTGTATAGATTTGCCACATTCTTTGCCGTCGGCGTGACAGAAGCGTGATCGTTTCGTAATCTAACCAGGTGATCTTGGCGAGATGGCGTGCGAAGGACGGTGAGAAGAGGCCCGTGATGCCGACCTCTCGCGTCGCGGGCCTCGCGCTGTCACTCGTTGCCGGCGCCGCCGCGATGGGGATCGCGAGCGAAGTCGGGCAGCCCAAGGTTCAGCTGTCGATTAAGCCGGAACAGGCTGCGATCGCGCTTGTCGCCGACGTACCGCGCGTACAGCGGGACCGGCGCTACATCTCGGGCGAAGCGCTGGCCATGGAGGCCAGGGCCAGGGCCATCAAGCCGTGTTCCACGGTCTTGTCCGGCGCGCAGCCTGCTGTCGCCCAGGCGGGGAATTTCTTGAAGGGGATGTTCGGCATCTCAGACATCGGTGGTGCCAGCGGTCGCGGAGGCGGCGGTGACCACGGTCGCGGTCTGGCCTTGGACTTCATGACGGGGTCCTACGCGACCGGCACTGCTCTGGCGAATTTCGTTCTCGCCAACCGTGATCGGTTGGGTGTGACCTACGTGATCTGGCAGCAGCGGTATAACGACGGCAATGGCTGGTCGATGATGGAGAACCGGGGCAGCGCGACCGCCAATCACTATGACCACGTGCACGTGTCGTTCCGTGCGGGTGCGAACCCTCCCGCGGTCAGCTGCTAGTCGGTTGTCCGTAGTCCTCCCAGACGAATTGGGGGATGCCCTCGGCGATCGTGATGGCCGCCAGGTATCCAGACCATCCGGCCCGAAGGAAACCAATACCGCGCGGGGACGGGCGAATCGACCGTCACATCAGACCCAGTAGGGCACCCGAGCGCGGAACTGGCGCATCACCAGGATCGCGACGGTCCAACCGATCACGGTGATGGCACAGGCGATGATCCAGTGATGAATCTGCTGATGAAGCCCGAGCAGCGGATCGCGGATGATCGCCAAGAAATGTACGAACGGGTTGAGCTGCACCACGGTGGCCAGCTTTCCGACCCGCTCGCCCAGCATGTTTTCGTTCCAGATGATTGGCGTCATGAAGAACAGCAACTGGACCAGGCTGCCCAGCAGCGGCGAGATATCGCGATAGCGGGTGGCCAACACGCCGAAAACCAGTGAAACCCATAGGCAATTCAGGACAATCAAGACCAGCGCGGGAAGGAAACTGAGATCGGTGTACTGCCAGTGCGGCGGATACACCGCGATGACGATCAGGAAGATGATGATGTTGTGCGCGAACAGCAGGAGCTGTCGCCACACCAGCCGATAGACGTGCACGCTGAGCGGGGTCGGCAACTGTTTGATCAGGCCCTCGTTGGCGACAAAGACATCGGAGCCCTCCAAGATTGCGGCGTTGAACAGGTTCCAGACGATCAAACCGATTGTCACGTAGGGCAAATGCTCCGCCAGGGGGAGCTTGAACAGCTGGGAGTACAGGATGCCCATCGCCAGCGCGGTCGAGCCGGTGGCGATGGTGATCCAGAACGGTCCCAGCACCGAGCGCCGATAGCGCTGCTTGATGTCCTGCCAGCCCAGCTGTAACCAGAGCTGCCGATGCTCGAAGCCGTCCGATAGGTCACGCCACGCCCGCTTGAAGGTTCGGGAGTCCGAAGACAGCTCCAGCATTTCCTGCGTCATTTCTCACTCTCCTGTACCGAAGGAGTCGGGTTGCCCGGCCGGCCGAATTGCTCGCGTCGGCCCAAGCGTCGCAAGGCAATCCATTCGCGCAGGCCGGCAAGATCGCGGCGGGTGACCATGAAGTACCAGCCGAAGCGCACCCATTCCTGAAGCAACAGCTTGCGCATGCCGGGTTGCGACATCAGGTAGCCGCGGTTGCGGTAGGTGAAGTACCGCTTGGTCTCATCGTCGGGGTACTGGGTATGCATGCGCCCGCCGAAGATCGGCTTGAATTCGGCGGCACCGTTGGGATGTAGATAGGTGGCGTTCAGGCAGGTTCCGAACGGCAGCCCCGAGCGCACGAGGCGCCGGTGTACGTCCACCTCGTCGCCGCGCACGAACAGGCGCAGGTCCGGAACGCCCACGGCCTCCAGCGTTTCCGCACGAAAGAGGGCACCGTTGAACAGCGACGCGATCCCCGGCAGCAGGTCTTGGCCGGCCTCGGTACGCAGCTCTTCCACACGCCGTCGCCATACCAGGCCGCGGCGCAGCGGAAACGCCAGCCGGCCGGGATCATCGATATCGCACACCATGGGCGACACCTCGGCGAGGCGATGCTTGCCGGCGCAGGCCAGCAGGGTTTCCAGTACGTCGGATCCGCCCGGGCGACCGTCGTCGTCGGCCAGCCACACCCAGTCGGCGCCCAAGGTGAGCGCGTGCAGCATGCCGAGCGCGAATCCGCCTGCACCCCCGAGGTTTCGGCGCGAACCCAGGTAGGTGGTGGCGATGGGCTGCCCATCCACCAGAGCCTTGACGGCGGGGTCGTTGTCGTTGTCCACCACGACCAGATGCGTGGGCGGCGTCGTCTGGGAGGCGACGATCGTCAGCGACTCGGCCAGCTGGGCCGCGCGTCGATAGGTGACGACGACGGCAACGACCGCCTCAGGCATGTCGCTCGTCTTCGGCGAGAATCTGGGCCACATGGTCGGCGGCCTCGTCGCCCTCGTAGGCGCGCACCACATCCTCGATGCCGCCACTCATTTTGATGGTGCCGTGGTCGATCCACATTGCCGTGTTGCACAGACGGGCCAGGAATTCGTTGGAGTGGCTGGCGAAGACGAGCATGCCGGAGCGTTCCACTAACTGCTGCAACCGGATTCGCGCCTTCTTCATGAACTCGGCGTCGACAGCTCCGATGCCCTCGTCGAGCAGCAGGATCTCCGGGTCGATGCTGGTGACCACGCCCATCGCGAGGCGAACCCGCATGCCGGTGGAGTACGTCCGCAGTGGCATGGAGAGGTATTCGCCCAGCTCGGTGAAGTCGGCGATCTCGTCGACCTTGGCCTGCATCTGCTTGCGGGTCTGTCCCAGGAACATGCCGCGGATGATGATGTTCTCGTACCCGGAGATCTCCGGATCCATGCCCACGCCCAGGTCGAAGACGGGCGCAACCCGGCCCTGCACGTACGAGCTGCCCCGGGTGGGTTCGTAGATTCCCGAAAGGAGCCGCAGCAGAGTCGATTTGCCGGCGCCGTTGTGACCGACGAGCCCCACCCGGTCGCCCTCCTTGAGGGAGAGCGTGATGTCACGCAGCGCTTCGATGACCACCACGTTCGAGGCGTTACGGCCGATTGCACCGCCGGCCTTGCCGAGGAACGCCTTCTTCAGCGAGCGCGACTTGGCGTCGAATATCGGGAATTCCACCCACGCGTCGTGGGTCTGGATACTGACCATGATGTTCGGGGCTTAGAGGTACTGGCCGGTGCCGCTGCCGCCCGCCGCGGGCACCGAAAGGCCCGGCGGCAGAGCGCCGCGCATCTGTTGAAGCTGCGCCCGGGCCGCCATCTGCTGAGCGAAGAGCGCGGTCTGGATGCCGTGGAACAGGCCCTCTAGCCAGCCCACCAGCTGCGCCTGCGCGATGCGTAGCTCGGCATCCGACGGAATAGTGTCCTCGTTGAACGGCAGCGCGAGACGCTCGAGTTCCTCGCGGAGCTCGGGGGCCAAACCGTCTTCCAGCTCGCGGACTGATTTGGCGTGGATCTCACGCAGCCGGGTGCGGCTTGCGTCATCGAGGGGAGCCGCGCGCACCTCCTCAAGCAGCTGCTTGATCATCGTGCCGATCCGCATCACCTTCGCGGGCTGTTCCACGAGATCGGTGATCGAAGGATCGTCGTCAGCGCCGTCGGCACTCTTGCCGGAGCCATCTGCTCCCAGAATGATTACCTGGTCCTCGGCGTCCTCGTAGTGACCTGGATCGGTCATCTGTCACCTTCCGCATGTGGTTTCGGGTCGCCGGCCCATTCGTAGATGCGGGCGGCGCCGTTGTCGTACAGCTTTCTCCATGATCGGGATCTGTCCAACGACCTTAGTCCGTCGGGGACCTTGAACCCCTGTACCACCGGAGTGCTGGTCATGACGTAGCGAATGTTCAGCGAGTGCACCGCGTCGGTGACGCGCCTGTCGGTATCGGCATCGTCGGCGTAGGCCCAGAAGATGTACCGGTGATAGCCCGGCCCTTGCTGCTGTGGGAAGTCGTAGTGCGTCCACAGCGGATGCAAACCCGCGACCGCGTACATCCATCCCGAGCCGTCCACGTTTCCGTCGCCGATCGTGGTGTCCTTGGCGCCGGGCAGGGTCGCTAGGTAGGCCATCGCGTCGAGCTTCTTGGGACCGACCATCACCTGGTCGTACTTGGCTCCCACGAGAGTCTTGTGTGGCAGGAAGTAATGGCGAGCGGAGAAGGTGCATGCCAGGGCCAGCACGATCGCGGTGGCCGCCAGCGCCCATTTTCGTGTTCGCTCCCCCTGCAGCCTCACCAGCGCGACAAATGCCAGGGTGAAGAGGCCGATACCCGCGGCGGGAGCCAGCAGCAAGCACACGATGGCCGACAGTCGTCGGGGGTCGCTGTAGAAGGCGTCGGAGAGCAGGGCTACCGCATGGCCGATGAATCCGCCAAAAGGTCTGGAGGAGTGGACAATCGCGACGATCAGCACCAGCCAGACGGCGATTGGCCAATACACCCGCTTCACGATCAGCACGATGGCGCCGAGCAGCGCCAGCCACAGCAGCGCGGACTGCACCGGATAGTCGGCCAGATGTCGGGTGTGCTGGGTGAGGGCATCCAGTAACGCGCGTTTCTTGCCCCACGGTGTGGCGAACTGATGCCCGGCGATGATCTCGGATAACTGCAGCAGGGTACGCAGCTGCGGGTAGAGCAGTACCAGCGATCCCGCGCCGGCGATGGCCAGCGGCACGAACCCATTGCCCAAGCGGCGTAAGGGTTTACGGTCCGTTCCCGTACGTCGAGACAACGGTGCCAGCAACCACCACGCGGCGACGAAGATGACCAGCACGATGGCGCCAGAGGTATGCACCGAGGCGACACCCACGAAGGCCAAGATTGCGACCGGTATGCGGCTGCGGTCGACGACCACGCTGGTGATGGCGATCATCGCCGGACCTACCAGGGCGAAGGACACCAAATTCGGGATAGCCGAGACGTAGAACTCGACATAGGGCAGCGCGGTGAACGATGCCGACAGCGCGGCCGCCGTGGCGGCGGAACCGGCCTGGAACGTGACGCTGGTGCGACCGCGCAGCATCTGCCACGTCAACCCTGCCGCGCCGAGCGGGATGAGCAGCGACCCGGCCACCGAGTAGAGGGTGTAGCTCGTCGTGGGGGCTGCTCCGGTCAGCTGGCAGAGCACCGCCGCCAACCCGTGGAAGGCCGACGGGTAGTAGAGGGTGGCGTGCGTCTCGACGTTGCGGAGGTCGCCCATGCGAGTCGACGATGCTTGCCCGGTCTCGAGGATGTAGCGGATGGTGTTTCCGTGCCACATCGAGTCCCAGGTGCTCGGAACCGATTGCCAATGGGTGAGCCCGCGCAGGAACGCGTAGAAGATCAGTGCGGTACCGATCGCGATCCCGAAGGCGACGGCCGCGAGAGCCGCATAATTATTTTGGGCTGAATGTTCACCGTGTTTATTTGGTCGCAGCCAGTGCCACAACAGCCGCGCGATGACGATCGCGCCGAACAGCGCAAACCCGGCGGAAACTGAGTTCCAGGGTATGCCGATTGAGCCAAAGACGACGATGCAGAACCCAACTAGGCCGTAGGTCAATGCAGGTGCGATGACGGCGGCCGAATGTGTTGGTAGCCCAAAGGCCCGACCGATCAGCCAGCCTGGAATGAACAGCAACAGCATTGCCGCAGCCACCCCGAGAGCGAACGACATTGTTCTAGTATGACTACACGAGACGGCGCCGTTGACAGTCGTCCGTCGGGGCGTGCTGCTACGACGGGTTCAGTGCCGTGACCTGTGGTGAGCATCTAAGGTGTCTGGCATGGCATATGACGTCGCCCGGGTGCGTGGTTTGCACCCGACGCTTGGCGACGGCTGGGTACATTTCGACACTCAAGCCGGCATGCTGATCCCGGATGCGGTTGCTACGACTGTATCCACTGCGTTCCGCGGATCTTTCTCCGACACGCGGGGACCGCACCCCAGTGCGCGGCGTAGCGCCGCGGTTTTGGAAGCGGCGCGGCAAGCTGCCGCTGATCTGGTGGGCGCCGATCCGCGGGGTGTGGTGCTGGGTAGCGACCGGGCGGTGCTGCTGAACTCCTTGGCCGAGGGGTCGTCATCGAAGGCCGGGCTGGGCTACGACTTGGTGGTGTCCAGGCTCGACGAAGAGGCCAATGTGCAGCCGTGGCTTCGTTCGGCCAACCGGTACGGAGCCAAGGTCAAATGGGCCGAGGTGGACATCGAATCTGGCGATCTGCCGTCGTGGCAGTGGGAGTCGTTGATTACGAAGCCGACTCGGCTGGTGGCAGTGACGGCGGCATCGTCGACTCTCGGCACGGTGCCGGACCTGCAGCAGGCCGCCAAGCTGGCGCATGCGGTCGGCGGCATCGTGGTGATGGACTGTTCGAGCCTGGTGCCGTACCGCGCCGTCGACCTGGACGCCCTGGACGCCGACGTTATCGCGTTCAATGCCACGGCCTGGGGTGGACCGCCGGTGGGCGCCTTGGTGTTTCGTGACCCTGCGTTGCTGGATTCGATCAGTTCGATATCACTTGACCCGCTCGCGAGCGGTCCGGCCCGACTGGAGCTGGGTGGACACCAGTTCGCGATGCTTGCCGGCCTGGTCGCGAGCGTGGAGTACCTGGCGGGTCTGGACGAGTCCGCCTCGGGCACTCGGCGGGAGCGTCTGCTGACGTCTCTGAACTCGGCTGGCGCATATCTGGACTGGTTGTTCAGGTATCTGGTGAGCGCGCTGAGGACATTGCCGCGTGTCATGGTCATCGGGGCTCCTGAGGACCGGATTCCCGCACTTAGCTTCACCGTGATTGGTGTTCCCGCGGACCGCGTGGTGCAGCGCCTCGCCGACAACGGAGTGTGCGCGATCGCCAACACCAGCTCACGGGTGCTCGACGCCATCGGTGTCAACGAGATCGGCGGCGCGATAACGGTTGGGTTGGGGCACTATTCGACGGCCGCCGAGGTTGATCAGCTGGTGCGCGCCGTCGCCTCGTTAGGCTGAGCACCTCACGCTCGCACGCTTAGAGCGTCAGCAGTATCTTGCCCACGACCCCGCCGCTCTCCAGCATGCGGTGCGCCTTCGCGGCCTGGCTGATGGGGATCTCTGCACCAACTACAGGCCGAACCTTGTTTCCCTCGATGAGTGGCCACAGGTTCTGTGTCACGGACGCCACGATCGCGGCCTTGCCGGCTGGGCCGTCGACGGGGCGGCCTCGCAGGGTGGTGGCAGTGATCGAGCCGCGTTTGGCGATCAGCTTGGCGATGTTGAGTTCGGCCACCACGCCGCCCTGCATGCCGATGATGATTAGGTGTCCGTCATTGCCAAGGGCATCGATGTTCCGGTCCAGATACTTCGCTCCCATGATGTCCAGAATGAGATCGGTGCCCGTCCCGCCGGTGAAACTGTGGACAGCCTGGACAAAATCAGCGTCGCGGTAGTTGATGGTCAGGTCGGCACCAAGATCGCGGCATGCAGAGAGTTTGTCGGGCGAGCCTGCGGTGACCGCCACCCGCACACCCAGCGCCTTGGCTACCTGAATGGCGTGGGTACCGATGCCGCTGGCGCCGCCATGAATCAAGATCGATTGTCCGGCAGTCATTCTCGCCGTCATCACCAGGTTTGACCACACCGTGCAGGCGACCTCTGGTAGCGCGGCCGCTATGTCAAGGTTGATACCTGAAGGAATCGGTAGCACCTGGCTAGCGGGCGCCACCACCCTCTCGGCGTAGCTACCGCCGGATAATAGCGCGCAAACAGGTTGCCCCACAGTCCATCGCGTAACATTCCGGCCGACTTCGCGGACGGTACCCGAGCATTCCAGACCCAAAATGGAGCTTGCTCCGGGTGGCGGGGTGTACAAACCTTGACGTTGCAGCAGATCAGCGCGATTGACTGCCGAGGCGGCCACATCAATCAAGATCTCATCCGGACCTGGGGTGGGCTCGGGAACCTCGGTCCAGCGCAGCGCTTCTGGCCCACCAGGATGATCAACGGTGATAGCGTGCATGACATCCAGACTATGCCGAGCTATCGAACATCGGGCATCAGACACAGCGGATGGAGGCGCGGTCTGGGCCATAGCTTGGCCGGCGGAAGGGGGATGGCGGATGAGTATGCGTTCAGAGAGCGAAGTCCCAGGACTCGATCTCGCCGAATTTCGTTCATGGCAAAACTTTTGGGTGGCAACGAATCGGTTGCACTTTCTGTTGAACCGCAAAATGGTTGCAACGCACAGCATTTCGCTGACCGATTTCCATGTGCTGCAGCAGTTGTTGCGGTCTGCCAATGGCAGCTGCCGGATGGGGGACATCGCGAACAGCCTGTTGGCCTCGCGTAGCCGCATCACTCATCAGGTGCGGCGCCTGGAGGAGCAGGGCCTGGTCAAGCGTGGGTCGATGCCCCAGGACCGTAGGGCGGTGCTGGCTGCGCTCACCGAGCCGGGACGCACGCTGGGCGAGGCGGCGATGCTCACGTATTCAGAGTGCGTGCGTGAGCACTATCTGATGCGGCTGACGCGACCCCAGCAGGCGGCGATTGCAGAGAGCTTCCGGCGGGTGGGTGAGGGCGCCGAGGAGGCGCTTAATGATGCCGAGGGCCGCGGCGGGGAGTAGGCCGTCGCGCGGAGCCGCTAGGCTTGCCCACGGTGGCGTGGCAGAGCGGCCTAATGCACTCGCCTTGAAAGCGAGAGTCGGCTAACACCGACCGGGGGTTCAAATCCCTCCGCCACCGCTGTTCAGGGCATATTTCCGGGAGTCTGTATCAGGTCCCGGAATTCCGCCACATGACACGACATGACACATGGGCTCCGGTATCGGTCCCACGGAGCAGTCGGCGTGTCGTTCACCGCGGTCGGTCTCACCGAATTTCAAGGGTGAGGTGCCGTCGGGGTACATCTCTCGGGCCATGCCGCGGTCCTGCAATGTGGTCAAGAGGATATCGACGGCCAGCAAGCGGTCAATATCGGGCGCGGCGCTCGTCGTAAGCGCGAGACCGGTCAGAGACACTGCCTCCTGAAACGGCGGAAAGTCCTCGATGCTGGGCTCAGTGCGTTCCCGGCTCATCGTCATGTCCATTCCCCAGAGCACTTCGTCAGTGGCATCACGCGGATGCAGGCACCGCATAAGCTGGGGCACCAACGGTCGATATCTATGAAGGGGCGGCGTGACATTGGCTGATACCTCCGATCTTCATCCGACCGTCGTACACGCCCTGCGGACCGGGGATGTGGGCCCGGCACAGGCTGCCGCCAAGCTCGGCGCACCGACCTCCGCTGCCAGGCCTGCGCAAGCCTTCCGAAGCGAATCACCGCGTGGGACAAAGAAGCAACCCCCGCCCACAGCCCTCGAAGAAGATGATTTCTACCAGAACTTCCGAAGCAGCCCGTTTGGCCGGCAATGAAGAGTCCTCAAGCGATGCTGCAGTTCCTGCGCAAGCGGAGACAAGACGCCGCCGAAAAACTGGCCCCGGCTTGGGCGACCCCGTATGGGTTGATCCCGTGAAGGGACACGGCAAGGCCGACACCTTGCGGATACTGGGATCATGAAGCGCGCCATCATCATGCTGGCTGCCCTGTCGGCCGCCTGCACCCCGACAACGACGACGGAAACCAAACCTGTCGCCACCACCACTGCGATCAGCGACCCGGCGCTCACCGCTCGATTCACCAATGTGCTGTGGCCAACGATCATGGACTACAGGTACTACGGCCAAGGAGACCCGCAGTCCCCACCAGGCCCAGATTCCGATATGGCCAAGTTCAATAACGTGATAGCGCCGGGAGTGACGGTCGATATCAAGCATCGAGCACAAGACATCGGAGAAATTCTCGGGCCAGACGGGGTGGAACTCGGCCAGACTGATCATCTCGCCTTGGCCAACACCACCATCCCGGAAATCAACGGTGCAGATGCCAAGGTAATTGCTTGCTATACATACGATTTCACTGCACGTAGCGATTACCCACACACCAGTGACCACGCCGTGCCGGGGGCATCCGAGGTCACGTTCACGCTGCACAAGACTAACGACTGGCTGGTACAGGAGATCGGCAACAACCGCACTGTGCCCGACTGCCAGTCCTCGAAGGCCTAGCTGAATCATGATGAAGCCACAGCCCCAACTCGACCCCATCCGCCTGGAACTGGCAGCCGGGTTGTACGACTCAGCGGTGTGGCAGTTCGAGGTGTATTGCGATGACGCGCAGCGTTATTACCTGGCAGTGCACGATGCGGCACGGCTACAGGGCCTGGCCGATCTCATTGCCTGGCAGGCCGAGAACTTGCGGCGCCGCGCAATGGTCGTCCGCGCGACCAACCAGATGCACGCCAATTACTTCGCCGGCGAGATCGCCGTATGTGACGACGCCGCGGGATTCGAAGCCTCGTTGCATGTACCGCCCCCGCCGCCGATTCCCGATCGGTCCAGCACTATAGATTTCGCGCTCCTGGCGCCGGCGCGCGACTTGTTCGATGAGGCGTACACCGTGCTGTCTCGCGGCGGGCAATCAGAGCTCACTGAGTGGGCAGCCGAGCAGGCCCGCGGCTTCTACGCCTGGTGTCACCCACCGGTGAACTCGTAGCAAGGCCATCCGCTGCGCGCCGGCCGTGGATCCCCGTTCATCAGTTCCGCCAACTGCTGTAGATCAGGGACTAGGCCGTCATCGCTCCACGTCTCGCTGTATCCACCGGGACAGCGCCACGGGTCATCGAAGGTGCGCCACTGCTCGGTAAGATTGAGTACTACCGCCTCGAGCGCGTAGGCGCAGCTGCGATGCTGGAGCGCCAACGTCTGCACGATGGTGTGCCGACGGCCGCCAGCTGCATGGTCGTGCATTCTGCGGTCCAGCGTGGCGCTAACTCCGACCTTGTACAGACCGATGTCGTTCAGATGGATGATGTAGACGCTCGTTGGTCGGTCGTGAGGCTCTCGGTCATGTGTTGACGTTGGGCACACCTGGAGGTGCCGAAGCCAATACAGCCGTTGTGAGACGATCTGAGCGCGAGTCTGCACAGGCCTCGGCCTGCGTACGAAGATCCGTGCGCCAGCCCTGCACTCACCGGTGAACAGGTATCCGGCATTGACCCATGCCCTGCATTGCCGTTTGCTCGGGTTGTTCGTCCACCACTCCGCTGAACATTTACCAATGGTGGCCCCAGACGGAAGCCCTCCATCGATCAATTCGTTGAAGAGCTCCTTTGGGACCTCCAGCTGCTCGTCGCGCTGCTCGGTAAACCACTGGTGCAAACGCTGGAACTTCGGTAGCGGCCCGACTGGGTCGTGCTCAATTGCCCCGGGCGGAGGCAGCGTCTCTAGATCCACCTCCGGCCAAGCCCATTTCGGCATAACCGCACGCACAGCGCGCACCGCTTCCCACACCTCGGCTTGCCGCTGCAGCGACCATTCAGACAGCCGGCCGCGCCCTTGAGTCTGTTTACCGCTGTCACCCATCCATAAAGCATGGCACCGCGTTGTGACACCTGACCCCACGTAAGCGGGCCAGATCCCTGGCTTGGCCTCGAATGTAGTCGAGTGCCAGAAAACGACCGGTTTAGTCACAGACATCCATTCTCGCAACGGAGCCGGTCGCGCGTGCCAAAACTCTGCGCCAGAATGGTGGACGATCACAACGCGCCAGAAGCGTTGATGTCAGGCGATTTCGGCACAATCGGCGCCATGAACGAGATGATCTCCGCATTGAGCGGTCGCCGGCTCGGCTACATGCGGGTCAGCACCGAATCTCAGGACGAGTTGTTGCAGCGTCAAGCTCTCGATAAGGCCGGAGTGGACACGCTCTACATGGAGCACGCCGTGAGCGGCACCACTACGTCCCGGCCCAAGCTCGACAAGATGTTGGCCGACATGCAGCGCGGCGATACGGTGATCTTCTACTCCCTGTCGCGATTGAGTCGCGGCACCAAGCACCTGTTGGAATTGTCGGAGCGGTTCGAGCGAGCATGGGTGGCGATGGTCTCGTGCACCGAACCGATCGATACAACTAGTCCTGCAGGTCGTTTCGCGTACACACTCCTTGCCGCCGTAGCGACCATGGAACGTGAGGTTCTTGCCGAGCGTACGAAGGCCGGCCTCGCCGCTGCTCGATCTCGCGGCGCGAAGATCGGCCGTCCCCGATCACTATCCACTGCGGACCGACGACACGCAAAGATGCTGTTCAACGGCGGCAGCTCCGCCGAAGAGATCGCCGCGTCGCTCCGTTGTTCCAAGAGCACTGCGTACCGCGCGTTGGCCGCCTAAAGCCTGCCGAGGGGCGGGTGGATGTGACCCGTGATTTAGAACGGATAGCTCACAGGCCTCCAGCCTCCTTCAACAGCCGCCGCAGCTGGAGTCGCTGTTCCTGTCGTCGTACTCTGCCCAATGTTTGCTGTCTTTGTGGACACCCGCGTCGTCTGGGCGTAGTGTCACGTCCCTGAAGGCTTTGCGGAAGTTGATGGAGGCGGCGTGTCGGGGAGCAATAGATCAGCTAAACAGCTGACAGCAGTGACAGACTGCCGTGATTTGGCGCGTTCAGGTCCGGCCACGCAGGAGTTGCTTACGCGTGATCTTGCTTCTCCCTCCGGCGTCAATCGCGACTCCGGCCGGAGGCTTTCCTCTTTCGCTGGTGGCTGTGTTCTGGTTGTCGGCGCGGTGGCTGCGCTGCACAACCTGTATCGCGACGGCGACGGAGTGTCTGACCTGATCGCCTGGGCTGGGTTGTTGCTGCTGGCGTTGACTGCGCTCGGTGGCGGGATCAAGCTCGCGATGTGGGGCGCCGCGCCGGTAACCACCGCGGTGTTCGATGGGGCGAAGGCCCGCCTCTCGGAGCCGCTTCCGGCGGTGGTCGCGTCGGGTGCGGTCATCGCCGGGGCGCTGGGCATGTGGTGGACGTTCCGGGGCGGCTATACCAGCTGGTGGTACTCGCTCACCGGTGAGAGTCAGTGGTCGTTGTCGCTTGGGGTAGGTCAGATGCTCATCGCCGTCCTGGCGGGTGCTGTGCTGTTCACTGGCGGCCGGTACCTGACCGGTTTGGTCAAGGAAGCGCTCACCGATTCGGGTCTGCTCATGGAGCGCGAACGCGACCGCGCAGCCAGTAAGCGGCGCGCACCGGAAGGGCTGTGGCATCCGGGCCTGGTGGCTGCCCTTATCGGCGGTGGTTTGGGCTTGGTGCTGCTGACCGCCGGGATCACCCCGCGGCTGTATGTGTGGATCACCGGCCCTGATGTGTTTCCCGCGGTGGCCGCTATCGCCGCGGTGCTGCTGTGGGCGATTGGTTCGAACCTGGGTTGGTGGAAAGGCCTTGGCGGTCTGTACACCTGGGCCACGGATGCCTCGCAGAAAGCCTCAGCGGTCACGGGTGTGGTTGCGCTGCTCATGTTCTCAGCTGGGGGACTGGGTTTGGGCTGGTTCACTCCGGCGACGGTGCCGCAGGCTCATGCGGCGTGCCCGCCGGACTGCGGCGGCCCGGGCGGTAGCGATGGCCCTCCTGGTGGTGGCCAGATTTTCCAGCCGCCAAGCCAGGGTGGGCAACAGATGCCCGACTATCAGGGCGGTATCAACCAGCCGCCGATGGACCAAAACGGCTCGGTGTCGATCTACAACACTCAAGCCCCTTCGGCGGGCAACAGCACTGGCTCCCAGGGCGCGCAGCAGGAGCCTCAGCAAGGGTGGGATCAGCCCGCACACGGCACCCAGCCCCCGGATTATCAGAACGCGACGCCGTACACGCAGGGACCGGGCAGGCCGAATCCGGATTTCAACGGCGGACAAGCCAACCCGGGATCTCAAGGCGGCCAGCCCAACCAGGGTGCGCAGCAGCCAGCGCAACAGCCGCAGCAGGCATCACAGCAGCCGCCGCAGAACAACACGGGGCAGCAGCCGAATCAGCAGCCCAACCAGTCCGATCAGCAGAAGATCGACGACCTGACGCATCAGCTGCAGGACCAGCAGCAGAAGTCCGGTCAGAATCGTCAGCGTGTCGATGATCTGACCAAGCAGCTCCAGCAGAAGCAGAACGGCAATCAGAAGCAGCAGCAGTTGCCCAAATTGCCGTCGTCGAAGGACAAAAAGAAAGACGACCAGAAGGACCCCGACGATCAGTCCGGCGACAATGACTTGACCGCGCTGCTGTTGGGTGCGGCCTCGACGCGGCGCCGCAAGCAGGACGAGCAGCAGGGCCCTGACACGCAGGCGCTCGGTCAGGATGCATCCCAAGCGGTGCAAGGGCTTCCGGGCGATGTGCAGACCTATGTGCAGTCGGGCCAGCAGATTGGCGAGTCGTCGGGGCAGGCCGCTCAGGGCTTTGGGTCGGCTGCGCAGGCCGGTGCCTCGCTGGCCTCATCGGCGCAATCCGGCGCGGTGAACCCGCAGGACGCGATCACCCTGGTTCAGGGTGTCTCGCAGGGTGTGCAAGGCACAGCCGACGCGGTCAATGCGGGTAGTCAGATCGTGAAAACTGCTCAGGGAGAGGCCGATCAAGTTGCGCAGGCAGTTGGGGACGCCAACCCGCAGCTGAAATCGCAGACCGAGCAATTCACGCAACTCAACGACCAAGCGTCCCAGGTCACCGATCTCGTTGGGCAGGGCGCCCAGCTCACCTCACAAGGTGCTGGCGCCGTAAACACGGTGAGCAGTATGGGGTCGGGCGGACTGCCGTCGGAGGCGGCGAGTGAAGCACCAGATGAGATGGTGGGGTGGGCGACGTCGACGAGCGGCCCGGCTGGGAGCGGTCCGGCCACCTTTGGCGGACCTCAACCGGAGCTTCCCGCTCCATCTGATCCAAGCGGTGACGGGGTGCCAACGACTGATGACGTCGTGCCGCTGATCGCGGGGCAACCGGTCACCATCGATCAGTCGGTGCCGTTCAAACCGACGACCGCGGGTGTGCAAGTGCCCGACATGCTGGTCACCGGCAAGGCGAGTTTCCTGCCTCAAGGCGATACCGATACCGGACTAGCTTCCTTCGTGTGGCAGTACCAGGGTCTGGGAACTTCACCGACGGAGGTTGCCGAACAAACCACTGAAATCTGGGTCAACGGTGAGAAGGTCGAGCCCAAACTGCTGGAGGCAGTCAACAACTACACGCTGTTCGTGCCCCAGGTTACGGACGGCGACACCATTCTGTTTAAACAGACCGCGACCGTCGAATGGTTCGAAGGAAACATTCAGCGCCAAGCCACAGGAACACTTGAAGGCTACTTACAGGCGCAAAACGCCCCAGGCACCTCCGCGGTGATGACCAAGATGAGCAGCGGAGCTCGCGGCCGGCAGGGTATGGAGGCAGTCGGTCTGCCGCAGAACACCGAGAAGATCTTTCCGAGCTCGTCTACGAAGAAGTTCCGTATTCCCGATGTACTGGTGCAGGCGCCTGTCAATATGTTGGGCGAAGTCAAGAATGTCGGGAAACTGTCGCTGACCCAGCAGTTGACGGAGTACCTGCGGTACGCAAAAGCGAACGGATACGCTGTGCATCTATTTGTCCGCCAGGGGGAGGGCACTCAACTGTCGGGGCCGCTTCAAGTGCTCGTAGACTCAGGGCAAATAGTCCTTCACAAGGTGATATAGCATGGAGTCGATGGCCAAAGAGCTTGTGCAGGAACCACATCCGATTGATGATGACGATTTCTACAATCGGATCGATCTTTTGTCGACCGAGGAATCCTGGTCTGAAATCGCACCATGGCTCGAAGCGCTGAAACGTGACAGGACCGAAGCCTTCAGGCAGGCCCATGGCGGGAATAAGACGCCGGTCGCCGCCGCCAATGTGCCAGTCTTGGTGAAGTACCTGTACCGCATCCCGAGTCGGAAACAGCAGCGGTCAATCATTATTGAGCTCGGGAAGATGCGTCCTTACTCGATTGATGCCCTTATTGAGGCCTATCGGGAATTCGCCGGAACGCGCGATTGTGGCGGTACGGAGATGCGGCGGTACATCTCCGATGCGATAGACGGCAAGCTCAATGAAGAGCAGATAGAGAGGATCTTCGGATTGATCGACGAGCTCCCCCGCAAAGCAGACGCGGACTTCCTCTTATCGGCGGTGTCGCGAACGAAGAAACAACGCGAGCGTGCAGTGTTGTTGATCAAAGAAGTACTCGAAACCCCAGTTGGATCCGAGGATGCTGTTGAGGTCATACCGCCTGCGGCTGTCGCTGCGGCGGGCAAGCTACGTGATCCCAGGTTGTATACGCCGTTGAAAACGCTCGCAAATACCCCGGATAAGTGGCTGCAAGATAGGGTGAAACGGGCACTGACGCAGTGCGAACCGAAGCAGGAGAACAAGACATGAGCTGGCGGGACACCACGACTGCCAATGCCCAAGATGCGCTAGATACTCTGTTCAGCACCGCCATTGACATGGCGGTGCTGAACCTGCAGAAGGCTGACAGCTTCATCCCGTTCGCCGTTACCGTCAATGCGCAGCAAGAGCATTCCCTGCTGTCAGGTGCGGGGGAAGACGCGAAGCAGACTATCGTGACTCTAGAGCGCGAATTGGCATCGCAGAAGGACGAACTCGCCGCGTACGCCCTCGCTTACGACACGCGGGTCGCGGCGCTGAGTTCGGATGCCATCGAGGTGCGTTTACAGCACCGCGAAGGCGCCGCGATGACCGTGCAAATCCCGTACACCAAGCGGGGCAACACTATTGAGGTGGGCGACCTGATCGCGCAGACGGCGACGCGCACGATCTGGTAGCGAATACTCCGCTCTGGCTAGGACTTCACAGCAACAGTGGACTGTGCGAATTTTGCGAGCGCAGTACTAATCAAAGCTGGTCTGAGTGATCCAAGTTCTCAAACCGTCGGGGTCTTGCCGCTGTACAGTACCCTAGTAGCAAATAAATGGAAGGCTGTCCCAGCAGCTGAGGCTCCGCCTGGAGCGGTCGCTATATTCGGCAGTGCGTACAATCGGCACGTCGAGTTTGTCTCCGCTAACGATGCTGGAAAACTCACGCTTATAGGGTCAAATAACACAGGACCTGGAGGGGAAGGGCCGCGGAAAGTCGGCTTCGAGGCTCCATGGAGTAGCGCGATCACCTATCTGAAGCCCCCGTCCTGAGCCGGGATCACGTTAACCTAGCAGCAAATTAAAGAGGCTTCCATGTTGAGGATATTGACTCCGCTTCTGTTAGTTCTGGCGGGCTCCCTGATCAGTGCACCCTTTGCGTCGGCGGATGTGGATCCACAATCACCCGAAGGCTGCGTAATCCTCAAGCCAGCACTGACAGATCTCGATGCCAAATTCGGGCAATCTGTTCAGCTGGTGATCAGTTCTAAATATGAAACGTTCCGCATCTCAGATGATGGCCGCTGGGCTTTTGTGTATGCCAAGATGCGCAATGCAAACGGCGGGCCCGTTGCGTATCTGGATTCGGAGGACGCCGAAGCCGCCAAGCACGGCGTGAAGTCGCAGCAGTATGCCGGGCTCCTGCAGCGCGGCGACACAGGGCAGTGGACTCTAATCACCAGCAGCATAGGGCCGACCGATGTTCCCTGGGTGACATGGAGCCGCGACTACGCGGCGCCGCCCGAACTCTTCCCCGCCGCCCACTAACCAAGCACACCGAATCGCTGCGGGCGGCCCGCGTTGACGGCGCCCCGGTGGCGTTAGGCCACCCGCATGCTGCGGCCCGCCTTCGTGGCCCGCATCATCACGGGAAATATGCGCCGCGGTCCAACTTTGGCGACTTAGGCCTTGGGTCCGCCGCCCTCCGCCAACCTGCGCACCGCGTCGATGAAGACGTCGATCTCGTCGAAGGTGTTGTAGAAGGCGAACGACGGTCGCACGGTCTGTTCCAGCCCGAGGCGCCGCAGGATCGGCTGGGCGCAGTGATGGCCGGCCCGCACCGCGATACCGTCGGCGTTCAGTGCCGTGCCGACCTCCACCGGGTCGTGTCCGTCGAGAACAAAGGACAGCACCGAGGCCTTGTGATCGGCCGTACCCACCAGCCGCACACCGGGAATCGCTGCCAACAGCGGCGTCGCGTACTCCAGCAGCGCGTGTTCGTACTCGGCGATCCGATCGATGCCGATGCGCTCCACATACCGCAACGCTTCACCGAGCCCGACGGCATCGGCGATGTTCCCGGTGCCCGCCTCGAACTTGTTGGGCGGACCCTGGAACACCGAACGCTGCAACGTCACGTCGGCGATCATGTTGCCGCCGCCCTGCCACGGTGGCGTCTCCGCCAAGGCATCCTCGCTGCCGTACAGCACGCCGATTCCGGTGGGGCCGTAGATCTTATGGCCGGAGAAGACGAAGAAGTCGGCCCCGAGCTCCTGCAGGTTCACCGTCAGGTGCGGCACCGACTGGGCGCCGTCGATCAGCACGCGTGCGCCGTACCGATGCGCGATCTCAACGATCTGCTTGGCCGGCGTCACCGTTCCCAGCGCATTGGAAACTTGGGTGGCCGCAACCAGTTTGGTGCGCGGGCCGACCAGGTCCTCCAACTCGGACAGCAGCAAGTTACCGGCATCGTCCACCGGCGCCACCTTGATGACGGCGCCGGTCTTCTTGGCGATCTGTTGCCACGGCACGATATTGGCGTGATGCTCTAGATGGGTGATGACGATCTCGTCCCCGTGCCCGAGGTTCTTGCCACCCCAGGCATGCGCCACCAGGTTGATCGCCTCGGTGGCGCCGCGCACAAAGATGATGTTCTCGTCGGCCTCGGCGCCCAGGAACTTGCGGACCGCTCCGCGCGCATCCTCGTAGGCGTCCGTCGCCCGCGCCGCCAGTTCGTGTGCCGCACGGTGGATGTTCGAGTTCTCGTGCTGATAGAAGTGCACCAGCCGATCGATCACCGACTGCGGCTTCTGGGTAGTGGCCGCGTTGTCGAACCAGATCAACGGCTTGCCGTTGACGGTCTCGGTGAGAATCGGGAAGTCCGCCCGAATTGCCGCGACGTCGAAGGCGCGGGCATCCTCGTGTGTCGGCGCGGCGGCGGGTGCCCCACCCAGGAAGTAGTAGTTCTGCGCATCGTCACCGGCCGGGGCGACCGGCGTCGTCCAACCGAGGTCCGGAACCGTGAGCCCCTCCGAGTGCGGCGCCACACGGGGTACCGATGGGGCTGTCGCGACGACGGGAGTGGCGAGCACACCCGGAATCGTCGGTACCAAGCCGGCGGGAATGCCGAACGGATCCACCACGTCCGCAGCCGGATACGTGGCGGCGGTGTGGGCAGCCGACGTCCCCGAGGTCAGATCTCCGCCCCCGCCGCGCGGAGCAACCGGTACTGCTCCGGGGACACCGTCTGGCGCACCCGAACCGAATGCTGCCACGGGGGGAGCCACCGTTGCCGTCGATAGCACGTCCGCCACGGGTGCCGGCGCGTACGGACTGGCCAACGAGCCCGCCGTGGCTGCCGCGGACGACCCCGCGGTCGCGTCAGGGACGGTACCCCGGGGTGCGACGGGTACCGCAGGTCCCGGGGTATCGATACCCGGAGCTCCGGTCGGCGTTGTCTCCCAGAACAACTGAGTGGCCAAAGCCGACAGCTCCGCCGCGGAAGGGAAACCAGGCGGACTGTCGGTTACCGGAATCGCATCACTTGTAGGCATGGAACTTGTCCACCTGCACGTCGTCGAGAACGGCCAGTGCGTCATCAGTCAGCACGGCCAGCGACGAATACAGGGTGACGAGGTACGAGGCGATGGCCGACCGGTTGATTCCGGTGAATCGCACCGAGAGACCCGGTGCCTGCTCGCCAACTAGGCCGGGCTGGAAGAGTCCGACGACGCCCTGGCGCTCCTCGCCGGTGCGCACCAGCAGGAACTTGGTCTTGGCGTCCGTCACCGGAACCTTGTCCGACGGGATGATTGGGATACCGCGCCAGGTAAGGAACTGCGCGCCGAACAAGCTCACCACAGCCGGCGGCACGCCGCGGCGGGTGGCCTCACGGCCGAACGCCGCGACTCCCAAGGGGTGGGTCAAGAAGAAACCGGGGGTCTTCCACACCTTGGTAATCAGCGCGTCCAGGTCGTCCGGGGTAGGAGGGCCACCGAGCGTCTTGATGGTCTGCTCCGGGGTCGCCTGAGCGAGCAGGCCGTACTCGGCGTTGTTGATGAGCTCGCTTTCCTGACGTTCTTTGACGGACTCGATGGTCAGGCGCAGCTGCTGGGCGATCTGGTCGTGCGGGCTGGAGTACAGGTCGGAGACCCGGGTGTTGATGTCGAGCAGGGTCGAGATGGTCCGCAGCGTGAACTCGCGCGGGTTGGTCTCGTAGTCGACGTAGGTCTGCGGCAGCGGGGCCTCGCCCTCACCCTGCTCCTCGCTGTGGATGGCGACCTTGTCTGGGTTGATCACTCGGTTCACGCGGTAGATGCCCGCCTCGACGGGAACCCAGTTCAGCAGGTGCAGCAGCCACCGCGGGGTGATCGTCGAGAGCTGGGGGACGGTCTTGGTCGCGTTGGCTAGCTGCCGTGCGGCAAGGTCGCCGAGGGCCTGGGATTCGTTCTTGGCAGCGGGCACAGCGGATTCCTCCTCGGCGATATGGATCAAGACCTGACGAATGGAAGCCTAATCGCGATTGCCGCCGCGCATCAGGTAAGGAACACCCCTGCGTCAAACTCGGTTCAAGTCCGCCAGGTGTCGACTTTCCGGATGGTCCACTCGCACTTTCGCCCGACAAGTCGATAGTCGCGGGTACGTACACTTGTTGCATGCAGCATTTCGCACCGTCGAGCCGCCTCCGGCCGATCAGCGGGCTGCGCGCCGACATGACCGCGACGCGCAGCGCCGCCGCATGTTGCTGTTGTTGTTGATTCCCCCACCCCCGCCCCTGGCATCCCGGCTCGCCATACCCCGACATTTATCGGGGTAGCTGAGCTCCTGGGTTGCAATACGTCGGCATAAGGATCAACCAACCCATGACCACTCATTCTTTGCTAGCGCTCGTCGAATGGCCGTCTGCCCGCGTCACTGGCAGGAGCCGTCGCCGTAATACCGAGGTGCTCCCGTCGCGCCTGACGCGGTACCGAGGCGGCACATATTCGTCCACCGTGGACGAGGTTGTGTTCATCGACGGAACTTCTGCTCGCACTGATTTAATTCGCCTCAACCCCAGCATCGCGGCCTACTCGCTGGATATCGCGGGGATCGCCCCCAACCTGCCGTCGGACTATCAGGTGGCGGACTGGTTGTCGGTCGCGAATCTGCGGGCCCGTACCCGCGAGACCCAGGCCGCGTGGATCCTGGCCAACTCCTATCCGGCGTTGTCGACGGCGGAGCTGAGTCGTCGGCTGCGTGAGACGGGCTATTTGGGCGGCGCCAATACCGTTGCGAACATCAAGGACCACGAGGCCATTGCCGGAACCCAGGCGGCCATCTGGTTTCTCACCAACGGCATAGAGCTGGACACTGCGGCGCGCAATGTGCCCGGTGCGACGCGAAAGTCGCCGTCCTTCATCGAGTTTGAATTCGGGGAACGCCCCCAGCTGGGCGGCTTCGTGGTGCGTACCGCGGCCGCGCAGGGGCAGGCGGGGGTACGTCTGCACGCATCTGTCGACGGTGCCGCGTGGCGCGAGGTGTCCTCCTCGGAGTTGAACTTCACCGAAGGCGAGACCAGGTACGTCAAGGCCTTGGGGGTGGGCGCGACGGTGGCCGAAACCCGCCACGGTGCATCGGATCTCGGGTATCGCTTCTATCGCCTGTACGTCCAGGGTGGTACCGACCACGTCGAGGATGTCGATTTCTGGTTGCACGACGCGCGCAACCATCGGAATGCCGACCGGGTTGTGCAGCTGTATCGGTATCTGCTGGAACAGTCGGCGATCGCTGCCGGCCACGCGCAGCGTCCCCCGGTAATCGATGACTCGCAGGCCGTGATGGCGGCGGGCCTGGTTGGTCCGTTTGTGCTGGATTCGCAGCGCCCGGTGCTGCTTTCGTTGTCGGCCGGCGCCACGGCGATGGACATCTCCGGTTCCGAGCTTGCCGGAACGGCGGACCCGGGCACCCGTTTCTACGTGCGTCCCGGTGAGCGCGCCGCGGCGGTGACGGTCTCTGTAGTCGATCCGGACGCGACGGCGCCGGTGCTGACGGGGGTGGCCGAGGGGCCATTGACCCCGCTGGCCTTGGTGCATCCGGGTGCTCGGGAAGTCATCGAGTTCACGATCGAATGGGCCGAAGCCGCCGAACTGTCGCGGGTGAGTTAGCGCCAGGTACGTGCGAACTCAAGGAAAGCGTCGTTCTCCTCGGGTGCACCGATGGTGACGCGGACTCCGTCGGTCGCAAAGGGGCGCACGATGATTCGAGCCTCGGCGGAGGCCTGTGCGAACTCCGCGGAGCGCTCGCCCAACGGCAGCCACACGAAGTTGGCCTGTGACGGAGGTACGTCGTACCCGGCCGCCCGCAGCGCGGTGGTCACCCGAGCGCGTTCGGTGACAACGTCATTGGTGCGCGCCAGGAGTTCCTCGGCCGCACCGAGCGAGGCCACTGCGGCGGCCTGAGCGAGGCTGGACGCACTGAACGGCACGTACACCTTGCCGAGCGTCGTGATGACGGCGGGATCGCCGATCGCGTAGCCGACGCGCAGACCGGCAAGGCCGTAAGCCTTCGAGAAGGTCCGTAACACAATCACATTGGGGTGTTCGCGGACCAATGCGACGCTATCTGTGCTTGATCCTCTTCGCGCAAGCGGCTCATCGGTGAAATCCTCGCGGACGTACTCGACGTAGGCCTCGTCGATTGCGATGAGGATGTGGGACGGCACCGTCTCCACGAACCGCCGTAGCTCATGCGGCGGTACCACGGTGCCGGTCGGATTGTTCGGGTTGCACACGAAGATCAGGCGGGTGGCGTCCGTCACCGCGGCGGCCATCGCGTTTAGGTCGTAGGTGTAGTCGGTCAGCGGCACCTGTACCGGCGTGGCCCCGGCGACCCGGACCACCAGGGGGTAGGTCTCAAAGGAGCGCCAGCCGAACAGCACCTCGTCGCCGACGGTCGCGGTGATCTGGACGAGCTGCTGGCACAGGCTCACCGACCCACATCCCACCGCGATGTGCTCGGGAGCTATGTCCACGTGCTTGGCCAGGTGCGAGCGCAGCTCGGCGTACCCGTTGTCGGGGTATCGGTTGATCAGCGAGGTGGCCTCGGCGATGGCTGCGCGCACGCTCGGGAGGGGCTCGTGGACGGTCTCGTTACTGGCGAGCTTGATGGCGCCGGGGACGGTGCGTCCCGGGGTGTAGGCCGGCAGTTCGGTCAGTTCGGGGCGAAGCCGCGCGGGCACCGATGAGCCGCTTGCGCGAAGAGAGTCAGGCACGCTGACCAGAGTATCGGTGCATGTTGAGCCGGATGACGACCAACGGCTTTGCCTTTGGAGCGCGCGGGCCTGTACTCTGTGCCCTCGGCGGTACGGGATCCATTTTATGGGCTCCGATACCCTCGGGAAGTTCAGGAGGCGTGCCAGAGCGGCCGAATGGGACTCACTGCTAATGAGTTGTCCCCCTCAAAGGGGACCGGAGGTTCAAATCCTCTCGCCTCCGCGTCGGTCTGCAGGCCAAACCTGTTGACCTACAACAATTGAATAGCACGCGCCCGTAGCTCAACGGATAGAGCACTTGACTACGGATCAAGAGGTTAGGGGTTCGAATCCCTTCGGGCGCACCACGACTTCTTCACGAGTGAGTGAGAAGCTATGACACAGGTTCAGCGGTATTTCCCGCACCATCCCCGCGAGGTGTGGTCGGCGCTCATCGACCCGGCGTCGTGGTGGGGTAAGCCCGATGTCCCGGTCGACGTCGCCGTGGGGAGTACTTTCACGATGACCACCGTTCAGGTCGTCGGTACGCGGTTCACCGGCGTGTTCGAGGTCGAGTTCCTCGACGCTCTTCCGTACGAGCATTTCACGCTCGGATTTCTCGCGCACGCAAGCGCGGGGCAATCGGCTCGCTGGACCCGGCGGGTGGACTTTCGTGAGCACGAGGGCGGCACCGCGCTGACGGTGACCAACATGGGCGTCAACCTCGACGATCTCGATGAACGAGTCCTGTTGCGGGTCGTTGAAGAGGTTCAGGCGACCGAGTTGTACGGCATCGCCAAACTGCTGGATCAGCCGCGCCGCTAGCCTTCGCACTCCAACCCTCTGGTGTCCAAACGCATGCCGATCTTGAACACGCGCATGAAGCTTCGGCGCCGAACGGCAGTTCGGCATGCGTTTGGACGCAGGGGACCGGCGTCAGGGTCACGCCAGCCCGTCACGCAGCTTCTGAAACCCTTGGGCGACAAGCTCCCCGGGCTCGCCTGGCAGCCCGGTCTTGGTGATTGCCAGCTGGATGACCGTTCTGAGGACCGCGTAGGCGGCATTGCAGACCAACAGTGGATACAGGTCGACGTCGGAATCCAGGCCGGCGCGCCGGCTGACTTCGGCGAGCACCAGCGCTCCCGCATCGTCGGGTCGGGCGGCGGCGTGCGCCGCCAAGCCCGGATTTTGCGCCGACAATCGGGTGACAGCGACCGCGGTGCCGAACGCCGCCGAGGTCGCCAGGTGCACGATCGCTGCCTCCAGAGAATCGAGGACGCGCTCGCCGCCGGGACGCTGACGTAACAGCTCGATTGCGGTGTCCTCGACGCCCTGCAGTGAGAAGAGGACCGCGTCTTCCTTGCTGGTGAAGTAGTTGCGAAAGGTGCGCGGCGAGACGCGTACAGCGTCGGCGATGTCGTCGATGGTGACCGCGGCGAGGTCTCCGCGTTCCTGTGCCAGTTCAAGGGCCGCCCGGCTCAGCGCCAGCTTGGTCTCGGACTTCTTCTGCTCACGCAGGCCGGGGAGTGGGGGCATGCGGCCATTCTAACAAACCTTCCAAATTAGGAAACTTTGCCGATTAGTGAAACGTTTAGTCAGTAGATCCGGCGCGCCATCCGAGCGGCCGGAAACGCAAGAAGAGGCAATGACATGCGGAAACTACTGGCAACCCTGGGTATCGCGGTCGCGTTGACGGCCGGGGGCGTCGCCCTGGCCGGGCCCGCCGCCGCTGCCCCCTGCGGCAAGGTCGTGGTGTGGGGAAACGGCGGGGGTGTCTGCGAGTCCGATTTCGGATCGGACGGCAGCTTCACTCGATGCGACACCGTGTATGTGCTCGGCATCGGCGGGACCAATTGCTACCGGGTGTACCCACCGGCACCGTGACGGTTCACCAAATTTCTTGCAGGCGACCCCAGTTGGCGACCTTCGGGGCGACCACATACGCGCCGATGGTCAGCGGAACGCCGATCCAGATCAAGGCCGGGTACCACTTGAACGCGGCGACGCAGATCGGCGAGACAAATGCCACCACAGCCGCGGCGACGAACGCCACGACGGGGAGTACGAGGGCCCAGTGCTGCCCTTCGACTGTGCAGATGTAGTCCGCATCGTTGCCATGGCAACCGTCGCTGGCCATCGTGGCCGCGAAGAACCACATGAAACTGACCACCGCGCCGGCGGTGAGCAACAGCGAGCTCACGACGACGTAGATGCCCACATGCACACCCAGCTTGTCGGCTCGAGTTTTCGATTCCTCCCCGTTTGGGCTAGGCATGGGGGCCAGTGTCCCCTATGGTCGTCGCTGGTACTGCGGGGCCCAGCTCGACAAATGGGGGCGCGAGCGCACCTAGTCGTCGCACCTGGGACGGCCCGTACCAGAAGCTGCCCGGCGCGCTGTCCAGTCCGCTACCGTCCCCCTCATGGTTGAGGACCTGACGGCTGATTATGTGATCGTGGGCGCGGGATCGGCGGGGGCTCCGCTGGCTACGCGGCTTTCCGAGCGGACCAACGACCAGGTGCTGGTGCTGGAGGCCGGACCCAAGAACAAGGACATGGGAATCCACATTCCCGCCGCCTTCTCCAAGTTGTTCCGCAGCGATGTCGACTGGGACTACCTCACCGAGCCGCAGCCCGAGCTGAACAACCGCCAAATCTATTGGCCGCGAGGGAAAACCCTCGGCGGCTCATCGTCCATGAACGCCATGATGTGGGTCCGCGGATTCGCGGCCGACTACGATGACTGGGCCGCGGTCGCCGGAGACCAATGGTCCTTCGCGAATGTCGCCCCGTACTTCAAGCGCATCGAAAATGTGGAAGGCGCGTCTCGGGACCCGGGGAGCGACGAGGGCACCGAGGGTGCGCTGCGAATCTCCAAACAGCGCAGCCCTCGCTCCAGCACCGGCGCCTGGCTGGAAGCTGTGCGGGAGGCCGGATTCGAAGTCGAGCGCGCCAATACCCCGGAGCCCAAGGGCTTTACCGAAACCATGGTGTGTGAGAACCGCGGACGGCGTTGGAGCACCGCGGATGGGTACCTCAAGCCCGCACTGCGGCGGCGCAACCTGAACGTCGTCACCGATGCGCAGGCGCGCCGGGTGCTGTTCGACGGGACCCGTGCCGTGGGCGTGGAATACGTGCGTGACGGCATCACCCACACCGTGCACGCGCGGCGCGAGGTCATTCTCAGTGGGGGTGCCATCAATTCCCCTCAGCTGCTGATGCTTTCGGGTATCGGCGATGCCGCCAAGCTGCGCGAGTTGGGTATCCAGGTCGTGTATGACGCCCCGCAGGTGGGCCAGAATCTGTTGGATCACCTGGTGTGCCCGGTCGGGTATGCCGTCGAGTCGGACTCACTGTTCGACGCGGAGAAGCCGTTGCAGTTGGCCAACTACTTCCTGCGCCGTCGCGGCATGCTCACCTCGAATGTTGGTGAGGCATACGGGTTCATCCGCAGCCGTGACGACCTCGCACTACCGGATCTGGAGTTGATCTTTGCGCCGGCACCGTTCTTCGACGAGGGCCTCGGGGAGGCCACCGAGCACGGCGTCGTCATGGGGCCGATTCTGTTGAAGCCTCTCAGTAGCGGCGAGATCACCTTGACTTCGTCCGATCCGCTGGCCAAGCCGCGCATCGACCCCCGGTACCTGAGCGACTCCGGCGGCGTCGACCGGGCCGCGATGATGTCCGGGCTGCGCACCTGCGCCCGGATCGCCGAGGCGCCCTCGATGCGGACGCTGCTGGGCAAGATCCTGCGACCCGAGCGCCCTTCGGAGAACCTGGAAGAGACCCTCGTGGACGCTCTGGAGAACTGTTCGCACACGCTGTACCACCCGGTCGCCACCTGCCGGATGGGGATCGACGAAGCCAGCGTGGTGACTCCCGATCTCACCGTCCGCGGTGTGCAAGGGCTCCGCGTGGTTGACGCCTCCGTAATGCCCAGCCTCATCCGCGGGCATACCCACGCGCCATCGGTGCTGCTCGGCGAGATGGCCGCGGATCTGATTCTTTTTCCACAAGGATGAAACCGATTCGCGTTCCCGTGCGTCTGACTGGATAGAGTCACCGATGGGAGAGGGGAATCATGAGCGACGAGTTCGGGGTCCGGACCGAGGAGCTTGCCGCCATCTCGAAGACATGGCTGAGCGAGACGCTGCATATCAACGACATGCCATGGTCGGCCTTCGCGGACGCCTCGGGCGCCGGCAGTGAGGTGTTGGCGGCGATCCGAGACGTCCAGTCCCCGGGAATCAAGGCAATGTCGTCGATCGCCCGCAGATTCTCCGACATGTCAGGACTCGTCAGCACCTTCGCGGCCAATGTGACCTCGCAGGACGAGAAGAGCGCCGCGTCGTTCGATGCGTTGAAGCCACGCTGATGCGCCCGACTATCAGTGCGCTGCGCGGCTGGAATCTCGATGCGCTGACCAAGGCTGGCGAGACGGCGCGCGATAACGCGCGGACCCTAGATGGATCACTGGACTCCTGTGACCGTGTGTTCAATGACGCGTCGGGTTGGTACGGCAAGACCCACGACGCGGCGAAGATCAAGGTCGACCAGGAGCTGGACCACGGTCGCGAGGTCCGGAATGTCCTGAATCAGCTCTCCGATGATGCCGAGGATGCCGGGCGTGCGCTCAAGCACGCCAAGGAATACACGCTTCAGGACGTGGACGCCGCTGTCGCCGACGGGTTTACCGTGACCGATAGCGGCGCGGTGAGTCATCCCGACGCCGAGAAGGCGCAGGCCGCCGCGGACCACCAGCGCCGGATTCAATCGGGGCTCGACGAGGTCGCACGCCTGGACGAGATGTACGGCCGGAAGCTGCGGGAGGCCGTCAACGACCTAGAGACCATGCGCGACGGTCAGCAGGACGTTACGTTGCCATCGGGCGAGAAGATAGATCCCGACGCGCTCGTCGATCGGGTCCGCGGCATGTCCGCGGAGGAGCGCCGCGCCTTTCTGGAGGGGCTTCCTCCGGAGACGGTGCACCAAATGGTCATTGCGGACCCCGAGTACATGGGGAAGGACAACGGGGTCCCCTTCAACATCCGCATCGATGCCAACGAGATCAACATCCGCAACGCGCTGATTGATGAGCAGCAGAAGCCGTCACCGGATCAGGCGCGGATTAACCAGCTGACGGACATGCTCAAACCGATCGTGGATCCGCATGCGCCGAAGACGACCGCATCGGCGGCCGATTTCATGGTCGATCGCAAGTTCGTGATGTTCTCGACCGAGGGCAATGGCCGGATGATCGAGCAGATCGGAGACCTCAAACCGGGAGTTCCTGGTGTGGGTGTCTATGTGCCCGGGACCACCACAAACCTCAACGGAAGCAAGTCCAACTACGAGGCGGCCTACAACCTCGCCCAGGACAGCAAGTCGCCGGTGTTCGTCTACATGGAGAACGACTTCCCGCAGGACCTTTCCAAGGCGGCCGACCCGTCGTACGCCCGAGCCATGGCGCCGCAGCTCGTCGAGTTCGGGAAGCAACTCGATATCGAAGTAGGCAAGTCGGCCCCCGGGGCTCCGGTGACGTACATCGGGCACTCCTACGGTGGTTCGATCGTCGGGACCGCCGAGCAGCTGGGACTTCGTGCCGACCGCGTCCTCTTCGCGTCGTCCGCCGGAACCGGGATCTACAACACCGAATGGCACGATCCGAACCCGAATGTGCAGCGATACTCGATGACCGCGCCGGGCGACATCATCGGTGCGGTGCAGTCTCTGCCCGGCCACACCGATATCCCGACGCGATACACGCCCTTCCCCGGTGTCACCATCGATCTGCCCCCCGAGATGCGCGCCCCCGACGGGAGTGTGGGCAACCCGCACGGAGGGAATCCGCTCGGCGGCGACCCGGACAAGGTCCCCGGAGTCACTCGCCTGGACACGGGGTACTACAGCGAGACGGCATCGCGGCATGCCGGCGAGGTGGTCTTTGGTCAGGATGGTCACGGCGGCTACTGGAACGACAGGGGATCGGACGCATTCAAAAACATGGCGGGCGTCATCAGCGGTGGGGAAGTCAGCACATACGTTGAGCGTGGAATCGAAGCGAACAACGTCGATATCAACATCGGTGACGACGGGAATCTGAAGCAGGAGCTGGGTGACATCATCCGCGCCAAGGGCGGCCAGTTGGCTTCTGGTTTCGATCTCCCCGGACCGTTCAACATTCCCACCAACCCGCGATGGGAAGACCCGTACGGTAATCCGCGAGTCACCGACAATCCCGGGTTAGGGCCCAAGGTACAAGTGAAATGAAGCCTCTTCGTTGGGTTTTAGCGTTGGTTGTGGCTTTGACGGCGGCGACGTCGTGTGCCGACGACCGCACTGATGGAAGGACCGAGGAAACGATGCAGCCGGTGACGTTGAAGATGAGCGAGGCGTTAGTTGCTACCGCCGAAAACCTTTCGGCGGTAGTCGGTGAACATGTGGACGCCAGCCCCGATAAGGCGCAGCGCGACGGCTGCCGGACGGTTGACCTGATGCCGGCCGGTCCGCCGTGGACGGTGCGCTTCACCCGCGCCTACGACCATCCGTCCAGTGAACTCATAGCCGCCACGCTCGGTCGCCTTGAAGCGTTGAGCGTCAAGGGATTCCAACTGCAGGCGCGCAAGCGCCCCGATCCCGCGCCGCCGCATGAATTCACCTATCGTGACGCCGCCGGTTACACGGTGGGCACCAGCGAGTACAGGGAAGGTGACGGGACCCCAGTCTTCCGGGTGACCGCGTCGTCCCCGTGCGCGAACGAGGACTAGCGGTAGGTCACCAGGTCCCGGTTGCCGCCACCTCCGAGCAGATGGGTGTGGTCATTGAAGGAGAGCAGGCTCAGTCCCCGCCTGCCGTTGACTAGCGAGGTGACCGACGAGTTGATGACAACACGTTGTGCGGTAAGCCAATTCGCTACGCTCCCGCTCCAGCGGTCCGCCACGATCATGCCGATGACTCCAGCAGATGTGGCCACCACGGTGTCGCCGTCCAGCGTGGTGATGTCGGCCATCGCGGCCAGCACGCGCTGCTGAAATCGGGTGTAGCTCTCGGCGTATTCACCGGATGAGTCGGTACTGGCCCACTGCGCCAGGCCGTCCTCCAGGATGGCTTGGGTATCGCCCTTGGCCAATTTCTTGACAGTGTCGACCGACGCCAGCCGCCGCATCCGCGAGTTGCCGACGATCTCCTTGTAGTCGTACTCGTCCCACCGGTCGTCCTGCTGCGGCTCGGATCCCAATGCGAGTGCAACGGCCTCACCGGTCTGACGTTGTCGTTTCATCCCGCCGTGTACAACCCGGGTGCCGCCCAGGCCGCGGCGGGCGAGCTCGGCGGCCACGGTATCGGCCTGCCGCTGCCCGATGCTGGTGAGCGGGCTGTCGGGACTGCTGGAGTAGTTGGCAGCCTGACCGTGCCGGACCAGGTAGATGACGCCCATATAGGAATCGTATCGACTGTCCGGATCACGACCACTCGGCGAACCTCAGACGCCGATGATGGGCGGGCCTAGCATCGGACGCATGGACTTTGCCCCGTCTGCCCGCGCCGCTGAACTGACCGCCGCCGTTCGGGAGTTCATTGATGGCGAGATCATGCCGATGGAACGCGCGGTACTGGCCCGTCACGATGAGCTGCTCGGTGCTCGCGCCGGCACGACCGCCGAGCTATGGAAGGTTCCGCCCGAGCTGGACGTGCTGAAGACGAAGGCCCGTGCCGCGAGACTGTGGAATCTGTTCCTGCCCGATCCCGAGCTCGGCGGCGGACTTTCCAACTCCGAGTACGCGCCGCTGGCCGAACAGATGGGCCGCTCGCTGTTCGCGCCGACCGTATTCAACTGCAATGCACCGGATTCCGGGAACATGGAAGTGCTGCACCGCTACGGCAGCCAGGAACAAAAGGAGGTGTGGCTGGAACCGCTGCTTGAGGGCGACATCCGGTCCGCCTTCTGCATGACCGAACCCGACGTCGCGTCCTCCGATGCCACGAATATGGAGGCCACTGCCGTCGTCGACGGCGACGAGGTGGTGATCAACGGACGTAAATGGTGGAGCACCGGCGTCGGTCATCCCGACTGCAAAGTCATTATCTTCATGGGACTCACCGACCCCGACGCGCATCGGTATGCGCGGCACTCGATGGTGCTTGTGCCGATGGACAGTCCCGGCGTCACCGTCGATCGGATGCTGCCGACGATGGGGTTCTACGACGAGCCCGGCGGCCATGGCGTGGTGTCCTTTGACAACGTCCGGCTCCCGGTAGATGCGTTCATCGCGGGACCGGGTAAGGGATTTGAGATCGCCCAGGGACGGCTGGGGCCGGGCCGCGTGCACCATGCCATGCGCTTGATCGGCCTCGCCGAGGTGGCGCTGGAGCATGCGTGCCGACGAGGATTGGAGCGCACCGCATTCGGGAAGCCGTTGGTAAACCTGGGCGGAAACCGTGAGCGCATCGCAGATGCCCGCATCGCCATCAACCAGACCCGGCTGCTGGTGCTGCACGCGGCCTGGCTGTTGGACACCGTGGGCATCATGGGGGCGCTGTCGGCCGTATCCGAAATCAAGGTGGCCGCGCCCAACATGGCCCAGCAGATCATCGACATGGCAATCCAAATCCACGGCGGCGGAGGTCTTTCTAACGATTTCCCGCTCGCCGCCGCGTGGGTCAACGCCCGCGCGTTGCGGTTGGCCGACGGTCCTGACGAGGTACACCGCGGTGTGGTCGCCCGGATCGAGCTGGCGAAATACGCTAGCGAGTGACAGCCAGCGCATAGCGCATACCGCGGTGCAGGCTCGCGCCCACGAGCAGTCCCAGCGCGATCGAGAAGATCGCCATGCAGGTATCCAGCAGCGCTGTCAGATTGGCATGTCCGGTGGCCGCGACCTCGCTGACGTTCACGAAGCTCAACGCGCCGGGCACCAAACACCAGAAGGCCGCGAGCAGCAACACGATGGCAGAGGGGGCGCCCCTGAACCGCGCCGCGAAGAGGGCGAAGGGCACGACGGCGACGGCCCCGACGAAACCCGTCATCGCCGGTACCAGAAACAGACCACCGAGCCGTTGCCCGAGCACGGCGACGCCGATCGCCAGCACCAGCCAGATCAGAGATCCGCGTGGTGCGGACTTGTAGAGGTAGAAACCCACAGCGATCACCGGCACCGCCAGCGCGATAGTCCAGCTGCCCAGTGGTGGTCCCAAGGGCGAGGGCTCCAGTGGCCCAGCCACTTTCACGCCGATCACCACGCCGAATGCCAACAGCATCAATTGGGCGATCCCGTACACGATGCGCGTGGAACCGGCCATTAGCTGGGTACTCGTTAGTTCCAGTGCCCCGATCGTGAGGGTCACGCCGGGAAGCACGGCGATAAGGGCCGGAGCTAGCACCCGCGCGAGCCCCTCGCTGGGCACGTTCGCGACGATGAAGGTACTGACGACCGTCACCACGAAGGCGGCCACTGCGGGCATGGTGGCGGCCAGGGTGGGCATGGGATTGGTCGTCAACATGAGGACGCCGACAATCAGACCGAGAACCAGGTAGGCGGGTAGCGCCGAGGAGGTCGGCGCCAGCGCCAATCCGAAACCGAGAGTGAGGATGGTGTGCCCGATCACGGTGATAATCGATCCGAAACGAGGTTTAAGGCAACGTATTTCGTAGATCCGTGCGACTGCCTCAGCGGGCGCGATGGCCCCCGCGGCGGCCATATCTGCGATGGTGTCGATATGGCCGGCCTGGTCCAACTGTGCTGTGCTGCGGGTGGATTCCTCGACTTCGAGCTGCCCGGTGACGCCGTCGATCTGGATGATCAACACCGTCGGCAGTACGACGGCACGCAACTCCTTGTCGGTGTATTGCGGTGCGATGTTATGCAACTTCGCCAGCACCAGGTTGGTGGGCTGGCCTACCTCAAGCATGGCGATGCCGATCATCCGCAGCATCGTGACGACTTCGGCGTCGTCAAAATGCTTCGCGTCCGCCAGCGGCAGGGGCTTGTCCTTAAGAGCCTTACGGACAAGTGCGGATAGCCTCACCATCTGCCATATTGTCCCGGTGCGCGGACGTCGATGTCGGCTGAATCGGCCTATTCGCGCATAGCACGAAGCTCTCGTTCGAAGGTGGTGCCGCACTCGTCGATGGCCGCGACCATCCACGGAAGATCCTGGTAATCCCCGCGCGCACGGTCCAGCCAGCTTCGCACCTCGTCGTCCTCGTGGTCGTTGTAGGTGCTGGGGTAGGGACAGTTGCTTGATCCGGGTGGCGCCCACGGGATACCCCGCGCAGCAAGAAACGCGTCGACCGCTGCACGTTCGCGTATTCGCGCGACCAGATCTGAAGCGTGACCGTCGTAGATCTGGCGCGACGCTGGGTCGGTGAAGACATCTGCGAACTGTGCGTCGGCGGATCGTTCTGGCGCGTGGTGATGAGTCGAAATCGCATCCCATACCGGTTGAGCGATCAGCGCGTGCACGATGAAATCTCCGGCAAGCAACGTGGATGGCTGGTGGCCTCCACCGTTGGGGCCGAATGAGGTGTTTACCTCGGAACACGTTGTGGTGCGCTCGATGACGTTGATGAGTGACTGGATGCTGTCTCTAGTCGGCGGAATTCGGTACTCGGGACGTGTGGTGTCATCCGCGGCGATGAACGTGCCGTCGTCGTATCGATCCATGAAGTAGTCGAGCACGAGCCCGCTATGGGAATCTACTTTCGCGTCGACTGCGCCCCGCATGTTGTAGTCGCCGTGCAGGCCCAACGTGATGGGCGTGAAAGTCCCGCCGACTCGTCTCAGGATCACCAGCGCAGCATCCTGATGCAGCAGACTGGCTCCGGTGAGAAGACAATTGCAGTCGTAGAGCCCCAACCTGGGCTACGCCTTGAGGTTCTTTTTCGCCGCGCGCCGCAGCTGGATGATTCGCACTCCACCGACCAGGCCAGTGAGCGCGGCGCCGGCGATCGCCGCGAACAACACCGTGATACCCAGTGGCATGTGAACTTCCCACGCGAGGAAGTAGGTGGTGGTGGACTCCAGGTTCTGCAGGATGAACACCAGCAGCAGAATCAGAATCAACAGGCCGAGGATTACGCCGGTCCATGTCGCCGCGGCACGGGTCCGCTTGACCGCGTCCTGCTTTTTGGCGGGCACAGGCTTCTTCGGCGTTGGCTCGGGTGGCAGCGGCGCTTGCTCCCCGACCGGGATATCGGCAGATGAGTCGGCAACCGGAGAGTCCGGCGTCGTACCGGGGTCACTGGTCATGGGTTCATCATTTGCTACACCGGCAGTTATTGCAAGCATTGAGTGCCGACTTTTCGCGGAAAAGATCGAGTGGATGCCGCGAAAAGTCGACATTCGGTACAGGTCACGCGCGGATTGTGCCCCTGCCGGCGATTAACGGTAGATCCAGTGGTGTCAGGAATCCCGGCTTAGCGTCGATCACCGCCGGTATCGCGTTGATCGCTCGCATCCCGGTAGCCAGGCAGCCGCCGATAGCGCCGTCACCGCTGCGCTCATCGCGGAACACGGTCTCCTGGGTGATGTTCGGGCTGCCCTTGATCTCGATGCGGTACGCGTCGTTGTCCACCGACTGCGCCCGCGGCCACTGCGGTGCAGCGTCGTTGGTGATCCGGTTGACGTGCTCGATGAGGATCTTCGGCTCTCCGCCGACCCAGCCCCGGATCTCGAACCGCACGGCGGCGCAGTGTCCGGCGGGAATGACGCCGGTCTTGGGCTCGGCGCCGTAGGTAATTTCGTTTGGGGTGGCCCACTTTTCGTAGACGGTATCGATCTTGTCGAGCTTGACTCCGACCGCGTCGGCGATCATCGGAATGGTGTGACCCCACGCCAGGATCAGCACCTCGGGGATCTCCAGCACCGCCGATTGGTCCATGGGCGCTCCTAGCCCCATCGGCGTGCTGAAATCGCCGTTGTAGTACTGGTAGTCCAGAAGCTCTTGCACCAGAACCGAATCCACTCGTCCGCCGACACCGAGCAGGGTCATCGGGAACAGGTCATTGGCGAATCCGGGATCGATACCGGTGGTGAAGCAGGAGGTTTGGCCGTCTTCGCAGGCCCGCGTGATATCTGACAGCATCTCCGGCGGACACACCTGCGGGTACACCCATGGGGTCATCGCGGTGGAGACGACGTTGTGTCCGCTGCGCAACGCCCGGGATATGTTGTCGATGTTCTCCAGCGCGTACTGGGCGGTGGGCCCGAAGTAGGCGACGGTGCCCTCGGTGCCCAGCGCGGCATCGATATCGGTGGTGGCGGCCAATCCAATCGGGTGACTACCGACCAGAGTCCCGACGTCCACGCCGTTCTTGGCCGGATCATGCACCACCACGGCCGCCAGCTCGAACACCGGATGGTCCAGCAGCTCACGGATTACCAGCTTGCCGACAACGCCTGTGCCCCAAACGATGACGGGATACTTGTCACTCAATTGTTGTGTCCTCTCTCTTCGCGCAAGCGGCTCATCGGAAGTACTCCCCTGCGTTGACGAATAGGGTCTGTCCGGTCACCATTCGGGCCCGGTCGGAACTGAAGAACACCACCGCATCGGCGACGTCCTCATCGGCGGGCATCTCGCCCAGCGGGAACTTGGCCGACAACTCGGCCAGCACTTCGTCCTCGGTGATACCGCGCTGTTGCGCCACCAGGCCGATGTACAGCTGTATCGGCGGACCGTACATCCATGTCGGTACCACCATGTTGAGACGAATCTTGTGCGGCCCCAGCTCCTTCGCGAGCTGGTACATCGCGTTCTGCAATGCGCCCTTGGATGTCGCGTATGCGGATTGGGGAAGCTGCGGATGAAAGGCCGACTGTGAACCGATAAAGACGACCGAGCCGCCGTTCTTCTTCAGCTGGGGTACCGCGGCCTGAACGAGCTGCAGCGTGCCGACCACATTGGTGTTGAGCATCGCCTGCCACTGCGCCAGGTCGGCGCCTTCGATACCCCCGAAGACATCCTCCTTGGCCGCGACATTCACCAATGCGTCCACCGTGCTGAACTTTTCGACAGCGGTATCGATCAGACCTTGGCACGCCTGCGCGTCGTTGATATCGGTGACGGCCCAGGCGACGGTGGCACCGGAGCCGTCGAGTTCCGCCGCGAGCTTCTCAAGGTTCTCCTGGGTGCGGGCGCCGAGAACCACGTTCGCACCGTCGTGGTGTGCCTTGAGCGCGACCTCGCGCCCCAATCCGGTGCCCACACCGGATATCACCACCGTCTTACCGGAAAGAAGTTCTGTCATCGGCTGCCTTTCTGCGTGTGACCCACGCCTCAACGTTACACAGTGTTACGATATTTGCAATGGCCGCTATTGAGGAACCCGTGCGAGGGCGTCGCCGCAGCTCCGATATCGACACCAAGGCGCTGGTCGCTGCGCGCGAGCTCCTGGTGGAACAGGGGTGGGAAGCCACCACCATGGTGGCGATCGCCGAACGCGCCGGTGTCGGCAAGCCCGCGCTGTACCGACGATGGCCCTCGCGTGCACACCTGGTGTTTGAGGCGGTGTTCGGTTGGACCGCTCCGACCCAGGAGATGAGTGCGGCCGCGGGAGTCGACGACTGGGTGCGTCAATCATGCTCGTACACAGCGGAACTATTCGAGCGACCGGACGTCATCGCGGCCGCTCCGGCACTTCTCAGCCAGATGCGTACCGATCCCGAACTGGGGCAGGCCATGTGGGCAAGCTTCGGCGAGGCAGGTGCGGAATTGCTGTCACAGGTGATCCGCGCGCAGCGTCCGGGTATCGGCCACCAAGAGGCGCACGACCGGGCCAACGCCACCATGTTGATGATCATCGGAGCGAATGTGCTCGCGCATCAGATGCTCCCCGACGAGCGGGCGCAGGCGGTCCTCGGTTATTTGCCAGAGCTCCTGTCGGGGCCAGGAGACGGCCCCGAAACGGCCCCCTCTGGCGGTTAGCCACCGGAATCTTCGTGACGGCAATCCCGGGCAGGTAGGCCGTCGCCCGGTTACTGTCTGAGGATGCGCAGGGCCGCACGACTCCTCGCCGCCGTCCTGGCGGCGGTTGTGTCACTAGGGCTGGGAGGGTGCGGCAGTTCCAATCCCTTGGGCGGAGGCCCGCTTTCGGGAGACCTCAACTCGTTGATCGTCGGCTCGGCGGACTTCCCCGAATCGAAGACCGTGGCCGAGCTGTATGCACAGATATTGCAGACCAACGGCTTTCAGATCACCAAACAGTTGGGTATCGGCAGCCGCGAGACCTACATTCCTGCGGTCAAGGATCATTCGATCGACCTCATCGCTGACTACAGCGGAAATCTGCTGCGGTACTTCGACCCGGAGGCCACTGCCACCAAACCCGATGACATCGAGTTGGCGCTGCTGCGCAAGCTCGACGGGGACCTGGACATCCTGTCCCCGTCGCCGGCGTCGGACGCCGACACGCTGTGCGTCACCAGGGCCACCGCCGACAGATGGAACCTGCGCTCCATCGCCGACCTGGCGGCACACTCGGCGGAAGTGAAGGTCGGCGCCCCCTCGGAGTTCTTGCATCGCACCGTCGGACTGGCCGGGCTCAAAACCAATTACGGCCTGGACGTTCCGGAATCACGTTTTGTGGCCATCAGCGACGGCGGCGGACCGGCGACGGTTAAGGCGCTGTTGGACGGAACCATCACCGCGGCCAACATCTTCAGCACCTCACCGGCCATCGCCGAGCATGATCTTGTGGTGCTCGACGATCCTAAATTCACCTTCCCGGCCGGGAATCTGGTGCCGTTGGTCAACGCGCAGAAGAAGTCCGAGAAGCTGAAGAAGGTGCTCGACGCACTCTCGGCGCGGCTGACCACCGACGACCTCACCAAGCTGAACGCGGCCGTCTCCGGCAACGACGGCGTTGACCCCAAGGAGGCCGCTCAGAAATGGTTGGTGGATAAGGGTTTCGACAAACCGATGGGGAACTGATCGCGTGATTATTTTCGAGAACGTCACCAAGCAGTACCCAGATGGGACCACCGCGGTCGACGATCTCACCTTGCACGTCGACAAGGGATCGTTCACGGTGTTCGTGGGGCCGTCGGGCTGCGGCAAGACCACCTCGATGCGGATGATCAACCGAATGACCGACCTCACTTCGGGTGTACTGACCGTCGACGGGGCAGATATCAGGACGGTCGATCCGGTCAAACTGCGGCTGGGTATCGGCTACGTGATCCAGAGCGCCGGGCTGATGCCGCATCAACGCGTGGTCGACAACGTGGCGACCGTACCGGTGCTGCGCGGCGAGTCCCGGCGTGCCGCACGCAAGGCCGCGCTGCAGGTGCTGGAACGGGTAGGGCTCGATCCGAAGTTGGCCACCCGGTACCCCGCGCAGCTCTCCGGAGGCCAACAACAACGCGTAGGCGTGGCGCGTGCTCTGGCCGCGGACCCGCCGATCCTGCTGATGGACGAGCCGTTCAGCGCCGTCGACCCCAATGTGCGCGACGATCTGCAGGCCGAGATGCAACGCTTGCAGGCCGAGCTCAACAAGACCATCGTCTTCGTCACCCACGATATTGACGAGGCCGTCAAGCTTGGCGACAAGGTGGCGGTGTTCGGGCCCGGTGGGGTACTTGAGCAGTACGACGAACCCGAGCGGGTGTTGTCCAACCCGGCAAGCGATTTCGTCGCCGGATTCATCGGACGTGACCGCGGCTACCGAGGTTTGCAGTTTCGCGAGGCGAGCGAGGTGCCGCTGCACGAGATCAGGCAGGTCCACGAAGCGCAGATCGAGGACCTCGTCATCGCTCCGGGCGACTGGGTGCTGGTGTGCAATCCGGATGGCACCCCATTTGGATGGATGGACGATGCCGGGGTAGATGTTTACCGGTCGGGGAAGCCGTTGTACGACAGTGTTATTGCCGGGGGTTCGTTGTTCGGCCCGGACGGCACCCTGCGGCAGGCCCTGGACGCCTCGCTGTCCTCCCCGTCCGGTTTGGGCGTGGCCACCGACGAGGACGGCCGCGTGCGCGGAGGTGTCCGTGGTGGTGACGTGCTGATAGCGCTGGATCGGCAACGCAGAAACGGGCGCCGATGAACCGCTTGCGTGAAGAGCTATAGGTGCGCTGAGATGCGTTATCTCTTTACCCATCTCGGCGATGCCTGGGAACTGTCGCTCATCCACATGCGGCTGTCGTTGGTCCCGATCCTCATTGGTTTGGCCATCGCGATTCCGGGTGGCGCGCTGATCCACCGGCATCGGACGGTGCGGCGCGTGACTACGGTGATCGCCAGCATCGTGTTCACCGTCCCCTCGCTGGCGTTGTTCGTGGCATTGCCGCTGATCATCCCCACCCGGATTCTCGACGAGGCCAACGTGATGGTGGCGCTGACGCTCTACACCACGGCGCTGCTCATCCGTGCGGTACCCGAGGCGCTCGACGCGATAGCCCCGCAGGTGCTGGATGCGGCCACCGCGGTGGGGTACCGCCCGCTGGCGCGTCTCATCCGAGTTGAACTGCCCCTGTCTGTGCCAGTGTTGGTGGCAGGTTTGAGAGTCGTAGCGGTCACTAATATTTCGATGGTGTCGGTGGGTTCCGTCATCGGCATCGGTGGTCTGGGTACTTGGTTCACCGAGGGCTACCAGGCCAACAAGAGCAGCCAGATTGTTGCCGGAATCGTGGCCATCTTCCTGTTGGCTGTCGTGGTGGACACCCTGCTGGTGCTGCTCGGCCGCGCCGCGACACCGTGGGCCAGAGCAACGAAAGCCATTGGTGTGTCATGAATTTTCTCTCCGATGCGCTCGGCTACATCTTCACCGCAGCCAACTGGACGGGCAGTAGTGGTCTGGGCGCGCGGATTGGCGAGCATCTGCAGTACACGGCCATTGCGCTACTGGCCGCTGTGGTCATCGCGGTGCCGATCGGCCTCGTTATTGGTCACACCGGTCGCGGAACCTTCCTGGTGGTCAGCGCGGTGAACGCGCTTCGGGCGCTGCCGACACTCGGTGTGCTGCTGTTAGGCGTGCTGCTCTGGGGTTTGGGCCTGATCCCGCCGACGGTCGCGTTGCTGCTGTTGGGGGTGCCGCCGCTGCTGGCAGGGACGTACTCCGGCATCGCGAACGTCGACCGTACGGTCGTGGAGGCGGCGCGTGCCATGGGGATGACCGAACGTCAGGTGCTGCTGCGCGTCGAGGTGCCTAATGCGTTGCCGCTCATCCTGTCCGGGCTGCGCACGGCGACCCTGCAGATCGTTGCGACCGCGACCGTCGCCGCTTACGCGAGTCTCGGCGGGCTTGGGCGTTACCTCATCGACGGCATCAAGGTCCGAGAGTTCCACCTGGCGCTGGTCGGCGCCATCATGGTGACCGCGCTGGCTCTGCTGCTTGACGCGATACTCGCCTTCGCGGTGTGGCTTTCGGCACCGGGTACCGGACGGCTGCGACCGCCACCGGGCGATGTTGTCGACCACTCAGGGGCGGGGGACTCCGGCGTAGAGCGGCAGGTCAAACCAGGCCGGCACGCTGCGGCACAGACCTAGCGGCCCACGCAGCGAGACCTCGCCGGATCGCAGCACGTCCGGCCACTCGGCGTCGCCGCGCCACACCCGGGTCAGGCTCCGCAGCTGAGCGGTGACGTCCACATTCACGTCGAAGCCGGGGTCGGCGTCGCACAGATCGACGGCCTCGGGGGTGACGATGAGCCACCAATGCCGCTTATCGGCCGCCACGTCCCCGAAATGGAAGTGCAGCACGGTGCGGCCTTCCGGTACGGCGCTGCCGATCACGTGGCGTCGCATGTCCCATAACAGCAGTTTGGGGTCCAGATCCTCGTCCCCGATCTCGCCGATCCACCGGATGCCCCACTGACTCAACATTTCGACGACCGGCTGTAGCTCGCGGCCCGCGTCGGTTGGGAGATAGCGGTTCTCATGACGCTCGGCGATCCCGGCGCGCACCAGCCGGTCCAGTCGTTTGGACAGCAGCGTCGGCGACATCCGTGGCACCCCACGCCTGATGTCGTTGAAATGCTCACTGCCAAGCAGTAATTCGCGCACAATCAGCAGCGTCCAGCGTTCGTCGAGTAGCTCCATCGCCTTGGCGACGGGACAGAATTGGTAGTACGACGCGCCCATGAATGAACGGTAGGCCGCGCACGGCGCGGTGACCAGTCCCGGTACAGATCTTGTACTAGCCCGCGACGGCACGGTTCCCTAGCGTGTACACATGAACACTGATACAGCCCACAAGGTTTCGCTCTGGGCGCTGGGCGACTATCCGGCGGTGGCGTCCGAGGTGATTGCGCCGCTGGGCCCGATCCTCGTTACGGAGGCCGGGATAGGCCCCGGAGTTCGGGTGTTAGACGTTGCGGCCGGGTCGGGGAATGTGGCCATCCCCGCGGCGCGTACCGGCGCCACCGTGATCGCCTCCGATCTGACTCCCGAGCTGCTGGACGCGGGCCGGGCAACCGCGGTGCGTGCAGACGTGGCCGTCGACTGGCAGGTGGCCGACGCGCAAGCGCTTCCATTCGGCGACAGCGGCTTCGATGTCGTGGTGTCCTGCGTCGGCGTGATGTTCGCCCCACGTCATCAGGACAGTGCCAACGAACTGATCAGGGTCTGCCGGCCGGGCGGCACGATCGGCCTCATCAACTGGACACCGCAGGGATTCATCGGCCAGATGTTCGCGACCATGAAGCCGTTCGCGGCGGCGCCGCTGCCCGGCGCACAGCCGCCGCCATTGTGGGGTGACGCCGACCATGTGCGGGCACTACTGGCGGATCGGACCATCGAAGTCAGCGCGGAGCGGCGGACCCTGACGGTCGACCGATTCGCCACCGCCGAGGAGTTCCGAGACTTCTTCAAGGCCTGTTACGGGCCGACCATCGCCGTCTACACGCGGATCGCGGACGACCCGGACCGCACCGCCGAACTCGACGGTGCACTCGTGGACCTAGCGCGACGGCACGATCGCGGTGACGGTCGGCTGCTGATGGACTGGGAGTACCTGCTGTACGTCGCACGCACACGGGGGTGATCCGGGCGGTACGGGCTCAATTTGCGCGGTCGCCTACGGTAGACGGGTGAATAACCCCAGCCCGACGGCCACCGCGACTGGGCCCGTCGTGCTGACCTGGCGCGCCCACGACTCGTCGCGCATGGAATCCACCCGGGTCCAACTGTCGGGCCGGCGCATCCGTGCACACGGTCGCTTCGTGGCGGGCGCATCCGATGCGCATCCCGCGTTCAGCGCCTCCTATGACTTGGTGACCGACGAGACCGGCTCCACCAATCGATTGTCCCTGTCCACCACGGTCGCCGAGCGGGAGCGGCAGCTGTCGATCGCCCGCGACGAGGAGGGCATGTGGACGGTGCAGAACCATGAGGGTGCGACCCGCTCCGCGTTTGACGGGGCACTGGACGTCGATGTGGTGTTCAGCCCGTTCTTCAACGCGCTGCCGATCCGGCGGACCGGCCTCTACCAGCAGGAAGGCAGCGCGGTGCTGCCGGTTGTTTACGTAACCCTGCCGGATCTGGTGGTCAGTCCCGCCACCATCAGCTATCGCAATGTCGGTAAGGGCATCAAGGTGGTCTCCCCGGTCGCCGACACCACCGTCACCGTCGACGACGAGGGTTTCCTGCTGGAATACCCCGGGCTCGCCGTCCGGATCTAAGGCACTTTTCGTAGCACGCCGCCCGCGCGACCCGCCTCGGCGAGCTGTTCGCGCCAATCCGCGTCTTCGCGGCTGATGCCGGTGATGTCGAAGCGTTCGTGGGCCTCGTACCGTCCTCGCGCCGCATGACCGGCTTCCACCAGCAGCTCTACCGAGCCTTCCGTGTTCAAGGTGTTCCAGGTGGCCGCCAGCAGTGTCATGGCCTCTTCGAGGGCGGGCAGTACGCCGTGCGGGTTCGATTCGCACATGGCGCGCACCAGCGACGGATCGGTGGCGGCGACGCGAGTGCCGTCCCGGAACGATCCGGCGGCCAACGAGTACGCCAGCGGAATTCCGTCGGCGGTGACGGCGAGGGCCTCGGCGAGCAGGTGCGGCAGGTGTGAGATGGACGCCGCCGCGGCGTCGTGCTCATCCGAGCGTGCCGGGACAATCACCGATCCGCAGTCCAGGGCAAGCCGCGTCACCTGCGCGAACACCTGTGGATCTGCGTCGTCGTCGACGCTGACTACCCACGTCGCATCCCGGAAAAGCTGTGCGTTCCCGGCGCCCCAGCCCGATTCCGTCGTCCCGGCCATGGGGTGTCCGCCGACGAATCGCCCCGCCAGACCATGCTGGGAGACCTCTTGCAGAACAGCGGATTTCACACTGGTGACATCGGTGAGAGGGCATTCGGGGGCCACCTCCGCGATGCGCGAGAGGAGCGCGGGCAGGGCGGGTACTGGGACCGCGAGCACGATGAGCGCGTGCGCATTGCGGGCTCGGCGCAGTGCCAGATCCAGGTCTGCGGTGACATCGAATCCCGCGGCGCGGGCGGCTTCGACGCCCTCGGGGGAACGGTTGTAGCCCCACACATGTCTGCCCGCGGCAGTGGCCGCCCGGACCAGGGAGCCACCGATGAGCCCGAGGCCAAGTACGCAGATCGGGGGGCGTTGGTGGTCGTGTTCGGCGGCGTTCACCCCATCAGGTTGGCATACGTGACCAACGGGGTGGGCGATGAGCCGCCTGCGCGAAGAGCGTTGGATGTGGTCACAACACGGGGTGGGGCATTACCGTATTGGCTTATGGACGCACAACGTGCCAAGGCCGCAGGGCCCAGTGCTGAAAGCCTGGAGGGTTTCGGTGTAGCCGTCGTGCGTGAAGAAGGCCGCTGGCGGGTGACCTCCCTGAACGCCTCGGCGCTCACCGACTTGGCCGCTGCGGAAACCGAGCTGCGTGAATTGCGTAGTGCCGGTGCGGTGTTTGGTCTGATTGATGTGGACGAGGAATTTTTCATCATCATTCGTCCGGCGCCCTCGGGAACGCATCTGCTGCTCTCTGACGCCACAGCGGCCGTCGACTACGACATTGCCGCCGAGGTGCTCGAGCGGCTGAATGTTCCTGTCCCGGACCTTGATTCCGATGAGCTCGACGAGGTTGATCCGTGGGAGGAAGGCGATCTGGGCCTGCTCTCCGATATCGGCCTGCCCGAACCGGTGCTCGGCGTGATCCTCAGCGAGACCGATCTTTACCCGGATGAGCAGCTCGGCATGATTGCCGCCCGGATGGGGTTTGCCGACGAGTTCGGTGCGGTGCTCGACAAGCTGGATCGGTGACGTTCCCACAAGACGAGGCGCTGATCCGCGCAGCACTGCTTGCGGCCGGCGAGGCCGGCGCCGACGACGTGCCGATCGGTGCGGTGATCTATGCCGCCGACGGAACTGAACTTGCCCGAGCCGCAAATGCCCGTGAACGCCTTGGTGATCCGACGGCACACGCGGAGGTTTTGGCGTTGCGCGAGGCCGCGGCGAAACACGGTGACGGCTGGCGGCTGGAGGGCGCGACGCTGGCGGTGACGGTCGAGCCGTGCACCATGTGCGCCGGCGCGTTGGTGCTCGCTCGGGTCAGCCGGGTGGTGTTCGGGGCGTGGGAACCGAAAACCGGCGCGGTCGGATCGCTGTGGGATGTGGTGCGGGATCGTCGCCAGACACACCGCCCGGAGGTGCGGGGCGGTGTGCTGGCCGACGAGTGTGCCGCGCTGCTGGAGGAGTTCTTCGCCGCGAGGCGATAAGTGGCCCGCCCGACGCGGGTGGGGGTCGGGGTCGCGCGCCGGGCGGGCCGGTTCGGGGAGTTTTACCGGTGGCCGTTGTTCCAGTCGTTGCCGCGGTCAGGTCCGCGATCGGGTCCGCGGTCCCGGTTGTCACCCGGGCCGTTGTCGCGCCCGCGGCCGTCGTCGCCACGCCAGTCGCCGGGGCGGTCGCGGTCGAGGATTCCGTCGGCGTGGCATTCACCCCAGTTCATGTTGAAACCCCAGATCGGGTTCCAGAACTCGCCGGGGCACCAGTGGTAGGTGGGAGCCGGAAGCTCCGGGGCGCGGGCGGCATTGGCGCTAGCGGCGAGGCCGAGCCCGCCGGCCGCGATGGCGGCAGATGCGGCGATTCCGAGAAGAATTTTCATCCCTCAAGCAAACCATCCTTTGTGTATAAAGTCGCTTGGCATGAGCGTAGAGAATCCTTGAAAGTGACTGTCAGTCAACCATAGTGGTGTATTGAAGGTCCAGCGATTCAGTGCGGAATGGTCGCAGAAAGCAAAGAGGCGTATCGCCCGAGAGATCCTCGGGCGATACGCCACGTATCGCTGGTTGGTGCTAGCGACGCCAATCGTTCCCGCGGTCATCGCGATGGTCGCCACGGTCGTCACGACGATCATCGCGGCGGTCGTCACGACGGTCATCGCGATGACCCCACCTGTCTCGGCCGTCGTCGGCGCGCCAGTCACCGGGGCGGTCGCGGTCGAAGATCCCGTCGGCGTGGCATTCACCCCAACTCATGTTGAAACCCCAGATCGGGTTCCAGAACTCGCCGGGGCACCAGTGATACATGGGCGCCGGCAGCTCCGGCGCTGGGGCCGCGTTCGCCGTGGCGGCGAGGCCCAGTCCACCGGCGGCGATGGCCGCGGACGCTGCGATACCTACAAGTAACTTCATTGTCAGGGTCTCCAATCTCGATCGTGGTCGTGTCAATTTCTGTCGCGGTCGCGATGCCAGTCGTCGTGGCGGGCGCCGTGACTGCTGCGGCTACTGCGATGCCAACAAGAACTTCACAAGCAAGATCGAAAGCCACGGAGCTGGGAATCGAGCGCCGTATTTCGTACAAGAGGCTGGGAATCAGCTGCCAGCCATGCGGATGCATGCATGTGAGCGACCGGTTGCTAACAACCGAGTGACCTGCGCCGATAAGTAGGGCCCGCATGCCCGATGGACACGATTCGGGGTATCGGTCCGGTGGCCTGTAGTCTTCTCGACGGTGGCGTGTCCGAGCGGCCTAAGGAGCACGCCTCGAAAGCGTGTGACGGGTAACCCCCGTCCGAGGGTTCAAATCCCTCCGCCACCGCCATTTTTTTCGCCGGGATTCCGGTAGGGGTCCGTCAACCTCTCTTCGAGCAGGTGCAGGGATCGCGCCGTGCTTTCGGTCACGATGTGCAGCAGCACCATCTCAGAGCGATCGCCGACATCGACTCCGTCCAGACACGTCACGAAGTCGGTGTTGCCCTCGTGCGTGGCGGTGAGACTGTGGCTGATGGTCCAGCGGGCGGGATCCCCGGAGCGGACGGCGCCCACAAACTCCACGGCCAGCAGCTCGCCCGGATCGGCCGCGACGACTGTGCAATCGCCGGTGCCGAGCAGTCGGGTGCCCATGATGGCCGGATGGGTGATTCGGTACTCGCAACCGACCTCGGGCCGGAACCCGTTGGTCTGCAAGGACCACAGATCGGGATCGATCATCGCCTGCCACACCCGGACGGGTGGGTGGGCGAATGTCCGCTCAAACAAGATCATTCCGGCGCTCTCACCCGAGCAGCCTAGGACCTGATCAGACCGGGTGCATGCCAAAGCTCAGCGCGATCTGCAACCCCACCACGACCACCATGCATCCCAGGCAAATCAGGTGATCGCGGTAGATACTCCGGGCGAGACGACTCTGTACCTCCGCGGCATCGGCGTTCTGCGCCAACCGTCGCGCGTTTCGGAACGTCCGGCCCAGCGCGACCCCCATGGCCGTCAGCACTGCGGCCAACGACAACCAGCAGGGCCAGGCAACGAGCCGGGCCTGTACGACTTCCGAGACGATCACCCCAACGGTCAGGAGCATCACGAGGCTCACCAGCACACCCATCGGTGACGCGTCGGTGGTCACCCGACGGTAGTAGGCGCGGATGGACGCGAGCACCGGGTTCGGCAGGGCGGGCGCACGATGACCGCGCACCTGAACGTCGAACATCAGGTCAAACCACAGCACCGCGAGGAGAAATCCGCCCCCGGCCGCGGCGATGGCGGGCACCCGATGTCAGTCGCGACGCAGCGTGAAGAAGTACGGCTGCTCCATATCGCGAAGATCCATGATGCCCAGCAGCGTGGCGTCGTCGACCTTCCGGAAGTGGTCGATGATCGCCTTGTGGTCATAGACCATGGCCGCACTCACGACGCCGCGGTACTCGATATTGCGCAGTCGCGCCCGGTGCTTGTTGGTCTTGATCAGTGGCTTCAAAGCGGTCAACGCGGTCGGGGACGTGCGCTTGACCATCGGAGACTCGGTCAGCCCGCTGATCCGCCCCGCCAAACCCATCGGCGCCAGCATCGGATCCACCGCGAAGATATCGCCCCCACCATCGCTGAACAGCAGCGGATGCACATGGTTCAGGTCGTCGAACTGCTTGCCGTACCAGCCCGAGACGGTCAGGATCCCGTCCATCGAATGCCCGGTCGGCACCTCGCCCCCATGCCATCGTTGGCCAACCAGATCCTCGGCCCGCACCGGGTCCAGGTTGTCGAAAAAGGCCAGTGCTTCCTGGGTGGTGGTGCCGTGCTCCAGCGCGAGAAGATCCGACGTCGATGTCATGAGCTCAGCCTACGACTGCGATGAGCCGCTTGCGCGAAGAGCCAAGGTCTGGGTCCGCGACGCGCCCAGGCAAAATAGCCCCTGATGAATGACCAGTACTTCACCATCGATGCCACCCTGCCCGGAACCGCGGGCCGGGCCGGAGTCATCCACACCCCGCACGGCGATATCCAGACCCCGGCCTTCATCGCCGTCGGAACCAAGGCCACCGTGAAGGCGGTCCTGCCGGAAACCATGGCCGCCCTGGGCGCCCAGGCGGTCCTCGCCAACGCCTACCACCTGTATCTGCAGCCCGGCCCCGACATTGTCGACGAGGCGGGGGGACTGGGTGCCTTCATGAACTGGCCCGGCCCGACGTTCACCGACAGTGGCGGGTTCCAGGTGCTCTCCCTCGGCTCGGGAGCCCGCAAGGTGATGGCGATGGAGGTCGACCGCGCCCGCGCCGATGATCATGTGATCGCTGGTAAGGACAAGCTCGCGCACGTCGACGACGAGGGCGTCACCTTCACCTCTCACCTGGACGGCTCGACGCACCGGTTCACTCCCGAGGTGTCCATGCAGATCCAGCATCAGCTGGGCGCCGACATCATGTTTGCCTTTGATGAGCTCACTACCCTAATCAATACCCGTGAGTATCAAGAGAACTCGGTGCAGCGCACCCATGAGTGGGCGCAGCGCTGCCTGGACGAGCACGAGAAACTGACTCGTGAGCGTGCCGACAAGCCGTATCAGGCATTGTTCGGGGTGGTGCAGGGCGCGCAGTACGAGGATCTGCGCCGCCAGGCCGCGCGTGGCCTGGAATCCCTTGCCGGCGAAGAGGGCCGGGGTTTTGACGGATACGGGATCGGTGGTGCGCTGGAGAAGCAGAATCTCGGAACCATCGTCGGCTGGGTGACATCCGAACTGCCCGAACACAAACCGCGCCACCTGCTCGGGATCAGCGAGCCCGACGACCTGTTCGCCGCGGTGGCGGCGGGAGCCGACACCTTCGACTGTGTCTCGCCGTCACGGGTCGCGCGCAACGCCGCCGTCTATACCCGCGACGGCCGGGTAAACATCACCGGTGCCAAGTACCGCCGGGACTTCACTCCCATAGACGCCGCGTGCGACTGCTATACCTGCACGCACTACACCCGGGCCTATCTGCACCACCTGTTCAAGGCCAAGGAGATCCTGGCATCCACCTTGGCCACCATTCACAACGAACGATTCACCATCGGGCTGGTGGACCGCATCCGCGCCAGCATCATCGACGGCACCTTCGAGGAGCTGCGAGCGGACACCCTGGGCCGCTACTACGGCTGATCACGAATTCAGGCGCATCTCAGCATCCGCGCGCACACTGGACACATGCCTACTACGACCGACCCGGGCGACCTGCTGCAACAGGTGCTCGATCCGGCGAATCGCGCGAATCCGTATCCCGTGTACCGACAGCTGTGCGAACAGACCCAGGACGGACCGGCGCACCCACCCCTGCCCGCGGTGAGCGTGCTGGCCACCTTCGCGGACTGCAATGCCATGCTGCGCCACCCGCAGGCCTCCTCGGATCGCCGGAAGTCGACCATCGTGCAGCAGCAGCTCGCCAAGTACCCGAACCTGGCGCTGGGCACGCCTTCGTTCCTCGGCCTGGACGCTCCCGATCACACCCGGCTACGCAAGCTGGCATCAAAGGCATTCGCGCCCAAGATCATCAACGCCATGGCCGCCGATGTTCAGTACCTTGTCGACGAGCTTCTGGATGATATCGACCGGCGCGGCAGCTTCAACCTGGTGTCGGATTTCGCGTACCCGCTACCGGTGGCGGTGATCTGCCGGATGCTGGGCGTGCCGCTGCAGGACGAGCCCGAATTCAGCCGCGCCTCGGCGCTTCTCGGACAGTCGCTAGACCCTGTGTTCGCACTCACCGGGCGTGCCGCCGAAAACATGGACGAACGCATCAAGGCAAGCCACTGGATGTGGGACTACTTCATCGACCTGATCGCCGCCCGCCGACGGAATCTCGGTGACGACCTGCTGTCCGCCCTGATCCAGGTGGAGGAGGCCGGTGATCAGCTCACCGAAGAGGAGATCATCTCCACCTGCACCCTGCTGCTCATTGCCGGTCACGAGACCACCGTCAACCTGATCGCCAATGCCTCGCTGGCCATGTTGCGCGACCCCCGGCAGTGGAAACTGCTGGGACGCAACGCCGATCGAGTCGCACTGGTAGTCGAAGAGACGCTGCGCTACGACCCGCCCGTGCACATGGTGGCCCGGGTAGCCGACGGTGACATGGATGTTCGCGACTTCACGTTTCCCAGCGGTGAGTGGGTGCTGTTGATGCTCGCCGCCGCACAACGAGATCCGGAGATCGGCCCGGACCTGGACGTGTTCGACCCCGATCGCGCCGAGATCAAGCATCTGGCCTTCGGCCACGGACCACACTTCTGTTTAGGCGCGCCGCTCGCGCGACTGGAGGCCAAGCTGGCGTTGAGCTCGATCACGGCGCGGTTCCCCGACGCGCGCCTGATCGGTGAACCCACCTACAAGCCGAACGTCACCCTGCGTGGTCTGGTCGACCTCCCGGTTGCCATCCGTTAGGCGCCGAGTATGAACCGCAGCGCTCGGAGAAGTCCTACTGCGCGACGGACCTTTCCAGACGCTGCTCAAGGCGGTCTTGGGCCACCGACATCGCCATGCAGACAATCCAGTAGTAGACCCCGGCCGTGGCATACAGCGTGAAGAACTGAAAGGTGGGCGCGGCCGCGACCTGCGCCGTGCGCATCACGTCGGTCACCAGGATCGCGGAGGCCAGCGAGGTGTCCTTCACCAGCGAGATCAACGTGTTGGACAAGGGTGGCACCGCGATTCGGCTGGCCTGCGGAATGACGATGCGCCACAACGTGGTGCCATAGCTCATACCCAGGCTTGACGCGGCTTCCCATTGTCCGCGAGGCACGCTCATGATCGAGGATCGAATGATCTCGGCGGCGTAGCCGCCCACGTTAAGACTGAACGCGATGACAGCAGCGGGGAACGGGCTGATCTTCACCCCGAACTCGGGCAGCGCGAAGAAGATCAGAAACAGCTGAAGGAGCAGCGGTGTGCCGCGGATGATCGAGATGTACACCCGCGCAAGGCCAGAGAGCGCCCGATGATCGGACATCCGGGCCAGCGCCACCCCGAGGGCGAGTACCAGCCCGATCACGAAACTGATGATGGTCAGCGGAATGGTGACCGTGAGCATGGCACGTGCCATGGGCCACAGATTGTCCAGGACCAGACGGCTGTCGGATCGGACCACTGCCGCTTGCGGTTTAGCGGTGCCGCTGGCATCTGCCTTGAGGTACTTCTGTGAGATCCGAGCCAAGGTGCCATCGGCCGACAACTGGTCCAATGCCTTGTTGAGCTCGGGTAGCAGACCGCTGTTCTTACGGGCGGCGAATCCCTGCTCGCTACGCACGCCGGTGCTCCCAACGATTTTTACCGCGGGGTCGCCGGTGCTGGCCAAGTAGGCGTAGACGGCGATGCTGTCGTTGACGACGACGTCCACCCGGCCCTGGCTGAGCAGCGTGATGGATTGCGTGAAACCCTCGACGGCCTCCACGCGTGCACCTGCGTCTCGGGCGATTTGTGACCAGTTGCTCGTTGCGTTCTCGGCGGCCACCTTGCCCCGAATATCGGCCAGGCTGTGAATGGTGTTGTCGTCTGCGCGGGTGACGATCACACCCTCACCCACCGCATAAGGCCGGGACAGGTCGTACTTGGCCTGCCGTTCCGGCGTGATCGTGACCTGATTGGCCACGACGTCAAACCGGTCGGCATCCAGTCCGGCGAAGATCGCGTCCCAGGGTATTTCGACGAATTCGATGGGGCGGCCTAGCTTCTCGCCGGCGGCGCGAGCCACGTCGATGTCGTAGCCAGTCAGCTTCCCGGTGCGCTCGTCATGAAAGCTGAACGGCGCGTACACACCTTCGGTGCCCACCCGCAGGGGTTCGCGAGCGTCCGAGCCGCAACCGGCTACCGCCACGAGAGCCAGAAGCGCGAGCGCCAGAGCACGAAACACCGCGGGAGGCTAACACGATTCGGGTGGCCAGCGCCCTGCTTCGGATCAGCCGGGGTGTATCCACGGCTCGCGGGGGATGTGCTCTGGATCGAACTGACGCAGTAGGTCGGCGGCGTCGGCGGCCTCGTACCCGAGGGATTGGCAGATCAACTTGAACGCGGTCACGGCACCGAGATCGGCAACGGTGACCGCCCCGTCACGTTTTGCCAGCCGTGCCCCCGCGGTGTTGAGTACCAGCGGGACATGGGCATACGTCGGCACCGGATAACCCAGCAGCTCCGCCAGGTAGGCCTGCCGGGGCGCGGAGGCCAGCAGGTCATCGCCGCGGACCACCTGATCGATACCCTGGGCATGGTCGTCGACCACCACCGCGACGTTATAAGCGGTCACACCGTCACCGCGGCGCACCACGAAATCGTCGACCACGCCGGTGTATTCACCGTGCAACACGTCCCGCACCGTGAAGGGTGAGTTCTCGGTGCACAGCCGCAGCGCGGGCGGGCGTTCAGAGCGGGCCTGCGTACGCTCAGACCCTGAGAGATCGCGACACGTTCCCGGGTATGCGCCGGGCGGGGAGTGTGGCGCCGTCGGCGCTTGGGCGATATCTTTTCTGCTGCAATAGCATTCGTACAACAATCCGCGGGAATCCAACAACGAGATCACGTTGTCGTAGACAGCGGTCCGAGTTGACTGCCACACCACGGGTCCGTCCCATTCCAACCCGATCGCGGCGAGGTCGGCCAGTTGACGCTGCGCCAACGCGGCGCTGGTTCGGGTATCCAGATCCTCGACCCGCATCAAGAACTCTCGCCCGGTCGAGCGTGCCAGCAGCCATGCCAACAAGCCCGTCCGTAGATTCCCTACGTGCAGGTCGCCCGACGGACTCGGCGCAAATCGCCCCGCACCCGTCACACCAGGCCCGGGATAATCTCGTTGAGACTGAACGCGATTGGCCGTTCCAGTTGTTCGTAGGTGCATGAATGAGGCTCGCGGTCCGGGCGCCACCGGTTGAACTGCGCCGTGTGTCGGAATCGCGCGCCCTCCATATGGTCGTAGCGCACTTCCACGACCCGTTCGGGGCGCAGCGCTACGAAAGATAAGTCCTTGCCGGCATTCCAGCGAGAGCCTTGGTTCTTCTGGGGGGTACGTTCACCGGCCTCGTGCGCAGCCCAGTTCCACGGGTGATCCTCAAGAGAGGTGACGAGCGGTTGAAGTTCCTGGAACAGGCGTTTACGCTCGGCCATGGGGAACGCGCCGATCACACCGACCGAGGCCAGTGCGCCGTCATCTTGGTAGAGGCCGAGCAGTAGTGAGCCGATGGCATCGTCACCGGACTTGTGGACCCGATATCCGGCGACCACACAATCGGCCGTTCGCTCGGGTTTGATCTTGAACATCACGCGCTTGTCGGGCTGGTACGCGAGCGCCAACGGCTTTGCGATGAGCCCGTCGGTACCGGCGCCCTCGAACTCCTCGAACCAGCGTTGCGCGAGGGTCTGGTCGGTGGTGGCGGGCGTCAGATGGACTGACGTGCCGGCACCGGACAACGCCTCGGTCAGGGCGGTGCGCCGGTCGCTGAATGGCCGTCCGGTGTAGTCCTCGTCGTCCAGGGCCAGCAGGTCGAAGGCGATGAACGAGGCGGGTGTCTGCTCGGCCAGCAGGCGCACCCGTGAATCGGCAGGGTGGATCCGCTGTTGTAGTGCCTCAAAATCGAGCCCCGTCTCGGTGGCGATCACGATCTCTCCGTCAACCACGCATCGTTCGGGGAGCTCGGCGAGGAGGGCCGTCACCAGCTCGGGGAAGTATCGGGTCAGCGGTTTCTCGTTGCGGCTGCCCAGTTCCACCTCGTCTCCGTCGCGAAAGACGATCGATCTGAACCCATCCCACTTGGGCTCGTATGACGCCTCGGCAGGGATCTTGGTGACAGGTTTTGCGAGCATCGGTGACACAGGAGGCATGACGGGCAGGTCCATTCCCATATGATGACGGTAATGCCCACACCTGCAGAGGAACTGGATGTCGACGGTATCGCCGTCCGACTGAGCAACCCTGACAAGGTCTACTTTCCACAGCTTGGTGCCGAGGGTGGCACCAAGCGCCATCTCGCCGAGTACTACCGCACCGTCGCGGCAGGTCCGATGATGAGCGCGCTGCGTGACCGCCCCACGCATCTACAACGCTTCCCCGACGGCATCGATGGCGAGGAGATCTACCAAAAGCGGCTGCCCAAGCACTATCCGGACTACCTGGACACCTGCGAGGTGACCTTTCCGTCGGGTCGCACGGCGGAGGTGCTGCGGGTGACAAAGCCCGCCGCGATCGTGTGGGCCGCGCAGATGGGCACCGTGACCTTGCATCCATGGCAGGTGCGGCATCCGGACCTGGATCATCCCGACGAGCTGCGCATCGACCTGGACCCGCAGCCGGGCACCGGATTCGACGAGGCCAAGTCGGTGGCGCTCGATGTGTTGCGCCCGGTGCTGGACGAGCTCGGATTCGTCGCCTACCCAAAGACCTCCGGAGGGCGCGGTATCCATATCTACCTGCGCATCGAAACCCGCTGGGACTTCACAGAAGTACGCAGGGCGGGCATCGCGCTGGCCCGCGAGGTGGAACGTCGCGCGCCCCAGCAGGTGACCACATCGTGGTGGAAAGAAGAACGCGGAGAACGCATCTTCATCGACTTCAACCAGAACGCGCGCGATCGCACCATGGCCGCGGCCTATTCGGTGCGGCGCACGCCCATCGCCACGGTGTCCACGCCGCTGACGTGGGATGAACTGGTTGACGCCGAACCGGACGACTTCACCATCGCCACCGTGCCCGAGCTGCTGAAGAAACGTCCGGATCCCATGGCGGAGATGGACGAGGCGTCTCAGTCGATCGAACCGCTGCTTGAGATGGTAGAGCGGGACGAGGCGAACGGACTGGGCGATATGCCCTATCCGCCGAACTACCCGAAGATGCCGGGAGAACCGAAACGCGTTCAGCCATCCCGGGATACCGATAGGAAGCAGTAGTTTGCCGCCGCCGTCTACCCGTTGTTGCCGGTACCGTGCAGGAATGAAACGTTGGGCGGCGACCTGCGTCGTCACGCTGCTCGCGGTCGCTGGCTGTTCGTCATGGGACAAAGCAGATTCCACCCCTGCGTCCTACCTGCCGCAAAAGACCGGCGCGTCGCCGATCCGCTACGACTCAGGGCCGCTGGAGCAGCGTTTCCCGAAGCTACCGAAACCGGTGACCGGCGAATGGGTCCAGGGATTCTTCGGCGACGAGCCGCTCCCGGGCCCGAACACCACGTATTGGGTTGACGCGATCATCGAAATGCCGCCGCAGCAGCTGGCCGCGTACGTGGCGCCTTTCCGCTCCAGCATGGTGCTCGCGACCAGACCCCGGCTGTGGAAGACGCTCGATACCGGGGTGTCATCGACGGCTCAGTTCGAACGCAGCGATGAGCTTGACCGGATGCTGTCCACCAATACGGCGAAGGGTGGGTGGGAGGTTAAGGCTTTCGCGCCCAAGGACGGTGCGGTGCTCGTCCTGAGTACGCAGGGTAAGGACCCGGCCTAGGACTTGCGGGTGCGACGGTTTCGTAGACCGCGCGCCGGCTCCTCGGCTGTGCTTTCGCCCGCCTGTGCGTCCGCGGTGTCCACCGCGGTCTCGTCGGCAGGCTGCTCGGTGTCCGTCTCGTCGGATTCCTCGGACTCCGGCTCCTCGGCAGGGGTCTCGGCGGTTTCCGTGACGGTCTCGACGGGCTTCTTCTTGACCGGGCGGGGCGTGCGTTCCTTTTCGGGGAGCTCGGCCACGAACGCCAGGTGGTAGGCCGCGAAGGCCAGGAGTCCGATCGCCGCGGCGGCGCCGTACACGCCGAACTCCCAGATGCCGAACCGGTCCAGGTCCAGCCAGATCTCGGCGATCGCCGTCGCGATGATCAGCGCACCGGCCAGGAAATGGCCGCTGAACGATGCCGCACGCAGGGTGAGCGCCAGCTGCGGTGTCGCGAACTCGGGCCGCCGGGTCCGCCGCCAGGAGGCGAGGGCCGGGATACCCGCGCTCGCCACCAGCACGCCGGTGAGGATCCGCAACCCGGTGCCCAGCGAGTGGCTGATGGTGCCGTCGAGCTCCGGCCAGCGTGGCAGTACGAAGAGGAAATAGAGCAGTCCCGCGATCAAGGAGAGAGCGGCATGGCTGCTGGTCGAAGCGATGGTCGCCGTTCGGCGTCCGGCAGCCATTGCCCTCCTTGATGCGGTCCAACGGGCAGCTCAAAGCCAACCCACAGTGGCGGAGGATAGGGGATTTGAACCCCTGAGGGCTATTAACCCAACCCGCGTTCCAGGCGAGCGCCATAGGCCACTAGGCGAATCCTCCGTCGGTCATGGTAGCCGACCGCCCTGGGTGCTCAACGCCACCGTCGCCGTGACCGGCCCCGATGCACGTCAGCGGTATGGGTAGGGCCCCGGTCCGGGGTACGGGGGAGGCCCTAGGTACGTCGGGGGTGCCTGGCGGCGGCGGGAGGCGGTCACGATGAGGACGACGAGTCCCGCCGCGGCCAGACACACACCGCCGAACGGGCCTGCGAAGATCGCGAACTTGGCGGCGGAACTGGCCCGCGGGCCGACGCCGTAGTACATGTCCGACGGCCCCGCGCAGCTGATCGTGTAGTTGCCATCTTCTGGTGCGGAGACCACGTAGAGGGCGCTCCACTGGTTGATGGACAGGCTGCCGTCGTAGCGGCTGACCGTGGCGTCACGGTTTTTGTCGTCGCGGGCGGTGCACCGGGTGTGGGCGTACACAGCCGAACTGGCCTTGGTGTCGGCGAGGTAGATGATCTTCGACGTCCCCGCCTCGAAAGGCGCTGTGACAGAGCCATCTCCGGAGAATTCGTCCGTGGGTCCCTGTAGGACGGACACCATCGCGGCGATGAACACGGTAATCCCGGCGATCACGCCGACCGCGATCAGTGCCGCACCGATGCCGTACCAGTAGCCGGGGAGGCGCCGCTTCGGTGCGGGCATAGTCATGCGGGGAGTTTACGCCACCTCTGCGGCGGTGGAATGGTTAGCTGCGTCGCCTCTGTTGCTGCGAACGTGGGAGCGCGATCACTGATTGACCGTCGCCTTGGCCGGTCCTCGCGCGCCGCGAGCCCGCGACGAGCACCGCGCCACCGATGAGGGCAGCCACGAGGACCGCCAGCAGTGGCCGAAAATCGAGGGCATGCGCCAGGTAGGGCGCCGAGCTGGCGCCAAGAAAGACGGTGAATCCGTACAGGGCGGTACCGGCGCCGCGTCGTGGAGCCGCCCGATCGCCGAACATGGTGACCATGGCCGTCGACGCCACGGCGATACCAGCGACGAAGATATTGCTGCCGATCACGATGACCGGAACCGAGCCGGCCCCGAGCGCTTCAATGGCCAAACCCGCCGCGGCCAGTACATACCCCACCAGTGCCCCGGTTTCGGTGCCGACCTTGCCCACCCACGACCCGACGAACGGCGCCACCAGCATTCCGGGAATGCCTGCCAGCCGAATGGTGGTCACCGTGGACTCCGGCAGTCGCAGCTCATCCGCCAGCTGACTCGCCAGGCCGGTGTACATCGCGACGAACGACAGCATCAACATGAACACGGCCGCCAGCGGCACCGCGATATCGCGACGGGTCAGCAGCCGGGCCTGTGCGGCGAAGCCGCTCACGATTCGGGCCGACGGCTCGCCGTTGCGCTCCTCGCGCATGACGGGAGCCAGCAGCGCGACATTGAGCGCGAGCCCCGCGGCACCGGCCCAGAACACCCACTGCCAGCCCCACGCATGGGTGATAACGGACGCCGTCACCTGCCCGAGCACACCGGCCATCAGATAGGCAGTAGAAACCGCGCCGATCGCGGTGGTCGCCGCCTGCCGGGGCAGCGCCTCTCCGAGGTGACTCAGCGCCGATGGCGAGAACGCCCCACCGGCGAAACCCTGTAGCACGCGCAGCAATCCGAAAAGCGCCGGTGTCGGGGCGAAGGGCACCAGCAGAGTCAAGACGGCCATAACCGATACCCCAGCGAGCAGCACACGTCGGCGACCGAAACGGTCGGTGACTGGCCCGAAGAGCAGGAAACCCGCGGCGTACCCGAACAGCGCCGCGGAGAGCGCCGGCGTCATGTTGTGACCGTCGTAAGACGCCGAGACGGCATCGTGGATCGGAATCCAGACGTACAGCTGCATGGTGACCTGGAGCGCGCACAACACCACCAGGGCCACCCTCACCATTGCTGCACTATCGGCGGGCCGCGAGCCCGGCAGCAAGCAACGGTCCGGTTGTCCGTCACGTCTTTCGCCGGATTCCCAGCGGTTCTTCAGAATGCGCGGGCCCTTCTTTCAGGAATCATGAGGATGATCGGAGCGTGCCACCGTCGGGGATATCGGTACTGGCAGAGCTGCCTGCCTACGCGCGCAACAACCCGCTCTACGCGGGGCCGTCGCTCATCCACGGCTGGCTTCCCGTGGTCATCCAGGTTGTGGCGGCCCTGGCCGTGGCCGCCGGCGTCTACCGTAGATCTCGGAGCTGGCTCCGGGTGTGGCTACCCGCCGCCGCACTCTGTGGGGTGGGCATGGGATCGCTGGTGTATTGGTACATCACCTCCCAGGGGATGGCGGACAACCCGCCACCGCTGCTGCTGTGGGTCTGGATAGGTTCTGCCGCGGCATCATTGGTGCTTCTCTTTGCCGGCTGGACGCAGGCTCGATGGGTGCGACGGGGTGCGACGGCGTTGGCCTTTCCGCTGTGTCTGCTTGCCGCTGCGACCGTCCTCAACCAGTGGATCGACTACTACGACACCGCGCGGTTGGCCTGGGCCGCGGTGACTGCCGGGCCGCTGACCGACGAGACCGACATGGTGACGGCACAGAGCCTGAAAGGTAAGGGCGCCACGCCAACCGGACACGTGGTCCCAATCCAGATCCCGTCGGATATCTCGGGATTCCATCACCGCACCGAATATGTGTATCTGCCGCCGGCATGGTCCGAGCAGACGACTCCAAAGCTCCCAGCAATTGTCATGATTTCCGGGGCATGGTCAACGCCCGCAGATTGGATACGCCAGGGCAATGCCGCCGAAGCCGTGGACCGCTTTGCGCAAGCCCACAACGGAGTCACGCCTGTCCTAGTGTTCGTGGACACGGGTGGTGCGTTCAACAATGACACCGAATGTGTGAATGGTCCACGCGGAAACGTCGCGGACCACGTCACCAAAGAGGTTGTTCCGTATGTTAATTCGGAGTTCGGGACGAGTCCTTACCCCGAGAACTGGGGTGTTGTCGGTTGGTCGATGGGTGGAACGTGCGCCGCTGACCTCACGATCACCCACCCCGAGCTCTTTCATGCCTTCGTCGATATGGCCGGGGACCTCACCCCCAATGCGGGTACCAAGGAGCAGAGTGTGGAACGGCTCTATGGCGGTGACGAACGGCAATGGGAGCTTTTCGACACACTGACCGCGATACACGCGCATCGCCGATACCAGGACGTCGCAGGATGGCTCGATGTTTCGACGAACGCGAAGATCAGGGCAGGGCAGGAACAGCTCACCGGCCCGATTGCGGCCGGCCGACTGTGTGACGCCGGAAGATCGGCATCCATCGACTGTGCGGTGGTCAAGCGCACCGGCAATCACGACTGGGCATACGCACAGGAGGCATTCACGCAGGCGTTTCCGTGGATCGTCGGAAGGCTGGGTACTCCGGGGATCGCAAGGACGCCGCTGCCTGACCTCGGGCACTGAATCGCAAGCATTAGCAACATAATCCGTCACGTTGTGAGGGCTCGCGGTATGCCGCAAGATGTGCGCATGCGCGCCGCATACATCGAGCAGCGGGGGCCCGCCGAGAACATTCGATACGGCACGCTCCCTGAACCCGTCACCGCCGCGGGTGAGGTGCTGGTCCAGGTCGACGCGGTGGCCGTGAATCCGGTCGACACCTTCGTGCGTTCGGGGTCGTACCCCACCGCGATCCCCCTGCCCTTTGTGGTTGGTCGTGATCTGGTGGGGACGGTCCATGAGGAGGCAGGGGGGTTTCTTCCCGGTGAGCGAGTGTGGTGCACCAGTCTGGGATATGACGGAAGGCAAGGCGCCACAGCGGAATTGGCGGCCGTTCCCGCGGAACGGTTGTATCGGCTGCCGACGGATGTAGACCCGGTGACCGCCGTGGCGGTGGCGCACCCCGCCTCCACCGCCTATTTGGCGACCTTCGACTACGGACAGACAAAAGCCGGTGACACGGTGCTGATCGTCGGCGCCGCCGGGAACGTGGGTTCGGCTGCGGTCGCCTTGGCGGTTCGATCGGGCGCGACGGTCGTCGCGGTGGCGGCAAGGCGGAGCCTGGAGCGGTGCCTGGAAATCGGCGCCCACGAAGCATACGACTACGCCTCCGATTGGGTGGCGCAGGTGAGTACGAAGCATCGCGACCACGTCGACGTCTACCTGGATACCTCGGGCGTCAACGATGTGGCTGCAGCGGTGGATCTGTTGGCGCCGCACGGCCGGATCGTGCTGCTGTCGGGGGACGGAACAGTGGATACACAGCGACCTGTGCCGCTCGGCCCGTTGTACCGCAAGAGCGGGTCCATTCGCGGGTTTGTCATGTCGAGGGCTTCCGCAGAACAGCTCGCCGATGCCGCCCAGCGCACGACCGGACTGCTTGCCGAGGGCGCACTGCTACCGAATGCCATTGATTTAATGCAGTTTTCGGAAACAGCACGGGCGCACAGACGGATCGAGACGGAGACCATGGGCGGCACCCGGCTGGTCCTGCTGCCCGCCTGACATCCCAGACTTGACGGACCCAAAAACCAACTTGACGGACCTTCTGCGGATCCATCGCTGGGCCATACCACCGATGCCAGCCTTTGATGCGTGAGCCTCTTCGAAATCGAAACCAGCGCCTTCACCACCTCAACCCCTGACGAGCTGTACGCATTGGTCAGCGACCTCCCCGAGAGCGGCCGATGGAGCCCAGAATGCATTGGCGGACAGTGGATATCAGGCGAACCCGGTCAGGTTGGCGCCCGCTTCCGGGGCAATAACAACCGGGCCACCGATGTCGTGGCCTGGGCGCCGGTGGTGCGCGGCGGCTGGCAGACGGAAAGTGAAATCGTGGCCGCCGAAACGCCGAAGCAATTCAGCTGGTCCATCCTGAACCGCTCGGGCGAGCTGCAAGAGAGCGTCTGGAGCTACTTCGTGGACGCTGCCGACGGCGGCTCGATACTGCGGCACCACTACCGCATGGGCAAGCCCACCGAGGGCATCACCGAGATCATGTCCCATCTCGACGAAGAGGGTAAGGCCCGGTTCGTTCGCGAATGGGGCGACAAACTCCGTACCGATATGCAGGCCACCGTGGACGCCATCGCGCGTATCACCCAGGAAGCTCTTCCTAGCCAGAAAGTCGAAGTGCCCCAATGATTCTTCAGCGCATAGGAAACCGTGGCATCAAACTCGGAACGCTGTTTGAGCGCGCCGCGCGTAGGCACCCGTCCAATACGCTGACCCTGGATCACCGGCCCTCGCTGGCGCCGCAGCTCGAGGGCACCTCGACCATCGCCCAGGTGGCGACGGCTGTGGACGATATAGCCCGGCGGCTGCGGGCCGCGGGTATCTCGCCAGGAGACAAACTTGTCATCCATAAATCCGATGGTTTCGACATCACGCTGGCCGCCTGTGCCGCGGCCCGCGTTGGTGCGGTGCCAGTTCTGTTGTCGCCCAAGCTAGACGGGGCGACGGTCGCAACCCTCATCGAACGAGTCGGCAACCCGACCCTGCTCACTGATGCCGTGAAACTGGACGGCGACCTGGCCGGGCAGCCCATCGCCGATCTCACCTCCCGCGTCTTGCTCGCGGAAGGCAAGCACCCGCAGGCCGTGACACTGTCGGATCTGACGCCGGCGGCGCCCGCACCCGCCGTCATCCCCAGCCCGCACGACCCGGCGTTGATCACCCATACATCCGGTACCACCGGGGTGCCAAAGCTGGCTGTGCACACCAACTTTACCTTCGAGGCACGGTATCGACCCCAGGCCGGCGTCGCCGCACTGGTGCGTCGCCGTGAGCCCATCGTCATCCACGTGTCGTTCGTGCATTCGCGCCTGGTGACGGCGCTGGCGATCGCGATCCTGCGTGGGTTTCCCGTGGTGGTTCTTGTCGACGACGAGCCCGAGCACGCCGCGGAGATCTTCCTGCGCGTCAAGCCGGGAATCCTGGAGGCCCACCCGAACACCTTCATCAATTGGGAAGTGCTGGCCGAGGATCCGCGCCGACCCTTGGCATCGGTCAAATACTTCAGCAGCACCTTCGATGCCATTCACCCGCGCACCGTACGCACCCTGCTCGCCGCCACGGAGCGCCGCCGCCCGCTCTTCGGGCAGCTCTATGGTCAGAGTGAGGTGGGCCCCATCGTGGCCCGCGGGTTCAGCCGCTTGCGGTCCGCGGACTCCGATGGACGCTGCGTCGGGTTCCCGTTCCCGGGTATGACCGATGTCCGAATCGTGTCCCGCAACGGCCAGCCGCCGTCCGTAGAGAACCCGGGTTACATCGAAGTGCGCACCGACGGACGGATCCGTACCTACCTGGGCGAGCAGGAACGCTACGACAATCAGCTCGACGACGGCTGGTGGCGCATGGGCGATGTCGGCTACCGCACGCGCTGGGGCTGCATTCATCTGCTTGACCGCGAGGTAGATCTCATCGAAGGTTTCGGCAGCACCCTGGCGGCCGAGGATCGCCTCTTCCTTGCGGTGGACGAGCTCACCGAGGTGATCATCGTCGCCGGAGCGGGTGGTCTCGCGCAGCCGGTCGTGTGCACGAAAAATGATGTGCCGCTGAACCTGAACGCGTGGGGTGCCGCAGCGGCGCAGCTGCCGCCGATGGCCCCGCCGTTGCAGCTACGCCTCGCAGAGCTTCCGCAAACCGCCACCACGAAGATCAAGAGACTCGAGCTGTCCGCACGGATCGGCGCGGGGGCAATCTAGTGTCCCGGCTCATCGTCGTCGGTGGCGGCATCGGCGGGCTTGCCGTTGCGTTGAGCGCCGCCTCGGCGGGCAACGAGGTCATCGTATTGGAGCGGGCGCGCGAGTTCGCCGAGATTGGCGCGGGGATCCAGCTTGCGCCCAACGGCTTACGTGCACTCGATGTGCTCGGCGTGGGCGACAAAGTGAGCAGCGTCGGTGTTCAAGTGGACTCCTTACGCCTCTTCGATGCCACCGTGGACAGGCTCGTCAACACGATGAGCCTGGGCGCGGACTACCAGCAGCGGTTCGACAGTCCGTACCTGGTGGTGCATCGCGCGGAGCTGCATCGCATTCTGGTGGAGGCCTGCGCTTCGGATACCCGCATCGAATTACACAGTAGCAGTGAGGTATTTGGGTATCGACAGGAAGCCACGGGAGTACGGGCACTGCTTGCCGACGGCACCAGCGTCGAAGGCGACGGCCTCATCGGCGCCGACGGCATCAATTCGTCGATCCGGCGGGCTCTGCTTGATGACGGGGATCCGCGGGTTGCCGGTATCACGGTGTACCGCACCACGGTGCCCATCGACCACGTCGACGCGAGCTTGCAATCCAATTCGGTCACCTGGTGGACAGGGCCCGGATGCCATCTGGTGACCTACCCCATCGCCGGCGGCTCACTACTGAATCTCGCGGCAAGCCGCACCGACGGGGTCGCGCAGGCGCTCTCGGGAGTTGCGGTGAGCAAGGCGCGGGTGCTCTCCGAGCTGGCACCGCTGCGTGGTACCGCCCGCGACCTACTTGAGTTGGGCAAGGACTGGAAGTCGTGGGCGCTTGTCGATCGCGATCCGGTGCGGCAGTGGTCCGATCATCGGGTGGTGCTGTTGGGAGACGCGGCGCACCCCATGTTGCACTATGCGGCGCAGGGCGCCAGCCAAGCACTGGAGGATGCCGTGGTCCTGGGCGCGATCATCGGTGTCGATCCCGATCGTATCCCCGGGTGGTTCACCCGGTACGCGGAGGCGCGTCGCGACCGCACCGCCGATGTGACTCTGGCCGCGCGGGACAGCGTCCGCATCTGGCATCCGGCGGGCGAGGCGGCCATCGAACGCAACGAGAAGCTCGGGGCCATGACGGACGCCGATCTACACGATGCGTTGGCCTGGATGCATGGAGACAACGACTTCGGACTGGCTTCGGTGACGTCGGCGGCGGGGGTGCAATAGATGCCTGACCATCAGATCTGCATCATCGGTGCGGGACCGCGCGGCCTGGCAGTCCTGGAAAGGTTGTGCGCCAACGAAAGACATGCGCCCAGTGCGGATCGCGTCGTCGTACACGTCGTAGACCCCTACTCTCCGGGTGCCGGATCGGTCTGGCGCACCGACCAGTCCTGGCACTTGCTGATGAACACTGTGGCATCCCAGATCACCGTATTCACCGACGACAGCGTGGCCATCGAGGGTCCCATTGAACCGGGTCCCACGCTTTTCGAGTGGGCGCAAAGCCTTGCGCTGCTGGGTGACCCGTCCCGTAGCGGAGAGAAGGCAATTAAGGAAGCGCGGGCGCTGCGATCGAACTCCTATCCGACCCGAGCGCTCTACGGGCATTACCTCAGCGACAGTTTCGCGCGCGTCGTCGGGTGGGCCCCCGACCACATGACGGTGCATGTCCACCGCTCCCGCGCGGTGGCGCTGGCCGATACGCATGGCGATATTGATGGGCCACAGGGGGTTCGGCTGGAGAATGGCACTCGATTGCATGACCTCAGCGCCGTCATCCTCGCCGTCGGGCATGTGCCGGCAGGTCTGCGTCCCGGTGAGGCGCGCGCGGCCTCCCTTGCCCGCATCCATGGGCTGACGTACGTTACGCCGGCCAACCCCGCCGATATTGACCTGTCCGCGATCAAACCCGGTGAGCCCGTGGCAGTTCGGGGTCTGGGGTTGAACTTCTTCGACTATATGGCGCTGTTGACGGTCGGGCGGGGTGGGAGGTTCGAGCGCGAGGAACAGCGACTGGTGTACCGCCCGTCCGGGCAGGAGCCTGTTCTGCATGCAAGCTCCCGGCGTGGCATTCCGTACCACGCACGTGGCGAGAACCAGAAGGGCTCCTCGGGTCGCTACCTACCGCGGCTGCTCACCGTCGAACGCATCGCCCGCCTCCGCGAGACTCTCGGGGGCCTGCTGCAGTTTCGACGCGATCTGTGGCCGCTCATCGCGCGCGAGGTGGAATGCGTTTACTACGAACGGCATTTAGCACAGCGAGGCGCAGGAACCATCGAGTTCTCCGAGCAGTATCTCCACGCCGACGAAGGCAAACTGCCGGCTGTGCTGGCGGAGCACGATCTGCTCGACGTCGCGTGGGATTGGGACGATCTCGACCGTCCGTGGGGCGACCGGGAGTTCGCCGGCCCCGCGGATTTCACCGCGTGGATCCTCGAACATCTCCGGGCCGATGTGGTGATGGCACGGGAGGGTAACGTCGACGGACCCGTGAAGGCAGCGCTGGATGTGCTGCGCGATCTGCGCAATGAGATCCGGCTCGCGGTGGATCATGGTGGGTTGGATGGGAAGTCGTACCGGGAGGAGCTGGAGGGCTGGTATACGCCGCTCAACGCGTATCTGTCCATCGGCCCCCCGGCTCAGCGGATCGAGGAGATGATCGCGCTGATTGAGGCCGGGGTGCTGCATTTGGTGGGGCCTCGGATGCAGGTGCGATTCGACACCCACGATCCTGCCGTCGTGGTCGAGTCATCGCTGATTGCCGGATCAGCCATCAGGACGGGCAGCCTCATCGAGGCGCGATTACATGAACCCGACTTGCGGCGCAGCAGCGACCCGCTTCTCATCTTTCTGCTGGAAACCGGTCAATGCCGGCCATACGAGATTCCCGCCGACGGGCACAATGCCTACCAGACAAAGGGATTGGCGGTCACTGAGCGCCCCTACCGAATGATCGGCGCCGACGGACGGGTGCATCCACGCCGGTTCGCCTACGGGGTGCCCACCGAATCCGTGCACTGGGTCACCGCGGCGGGTATCAGGCCCGGGGTGGATTCGGTGACGCTCGGCGACGCAGACGCCATCGCCCGCGCCGCGTTGGCGAGCGCACCCCATCCGGTCGAGGATGTCGGTGAGCCCGGGGTGTTGGTGTGAGCGGATTCCTTGATGCCGGGCTGCTCTCGCCGGTCAGTGCAGGCACCGTCGCCGAGGCCGAATTGACCGATGCCGCCTGGCTGCAGGCGATGCTTGATGCCGAGGCAGCGCTGGCAGCCGCACAGGCAGATATCGGTGTTCTACCCAGGGACGCGGCGGACGTGATCGCGAAGGCCGCGACCGTGCACGATATCGACATCCGCAGGGTGGCGTTGTCCGCCAGGGAGACCGCCAACCCCGTCGTCGGCCTGATCAACGAATTGACCCGGGTGGTGGGTGAGATCGATCCGAGTGCAACCGATTACGTGCATCGGGGGTCGACCAGTCAAGACATTCTCGATACCGGGGCGATGATGCTGGCCAAGCGGGTGTTGGTCATCATCGCCGCCGATCTCGCCGCTGTCGCCGAGGCCCTCGCGGGCCTGGCCGCTACGCACCGAGACACCGTCATGGCTGGCCGCACGCTGTCACTACAGGCCGTTCCCACCACATTCGGGCTCAAGGCATCCGGCTGGCGGGAGCTGATACTCGATGCGCGCGAACGAGTGTTGGCGGTGGCCGGTGGGCTGCCGGTCTCGCTCGGCGGTGCCGCGGGAACCCTTGCCGGATACCTCGAATACTCGGGACTGGAAGGCTCCGACCCGAAGGTATTTGTCGAGAAGCTGAGCGCGGCCTTCGCGCACAGGACCGGATTGTCGTCGACCCCGTTGCCGTGGCATGCGCTGCGCGCTCCGATAGCGGATATCGGCTGTACCACAACGTTTGTGACGGGTGCTCTCGGTAAGTTCGCCATCGACGTGCTGACCTTGAGCCGCACCGAAATCGCCGAGGTGGCCGAACCCGCGCCACCGGGGCGGGGGATCTCCTCGGCCATGCCACACAAGAGAAACCCTGTGCTCGCCACAATGATTCGATCGGCGGCGCTGCAGGTTCCGGCGCTGAGCACCATCCTGACGAACTCGTTGCTCAGCGAGGACGAACGGTCCGCGGGTGGCTGGCACGCGGAATGGTTGGCGCTGCGGGAATGTCTGCGGCTCACCGGCGGTGCCGCGCAGACTGCCGTTGATCTCGCTCGCGGACTCCAGGTTCGGGCGCAGCGCATGTCGGAGAACCTTGCGCTGCTCGGCGGACAGCCGTCGGCCGAACGGCTCTCGGCGGCACTTTCCCCACGGGTAGGCAGGAAGCAGGCGAAGGCTCTCGTATCGTCCGTCATCGACGAGGCAGTCGCGCGTGGCGTGAGTTTGCGCGAGGCAAGTCTCGCCCGACCCGAGATCGTCGCTTGGTTGAGTGTGGCCGAGATCGATGAACTGGTGGATCCGGTCACCTATGTAGGAGCCGCAGGTCAGCTTGTTGATGTGGCGATCGCGCCTCGATCCTGAGGACGCCACCTGCGCGAACTTTCGCTCAGATCGATTCTTTGCGAATTGTTCGCGCGCAATAGTCTTGACGCTGCCATACCCCGCCCATACCGTTGCCACGCACACACGGCAGACGGGTAGTTGGGATTGACTGAAATACAGGTGGGCGGGGCGCGCGATGGGGGCTCCGTGGTAGGCCCATCTGCCCTGTCGGTGCTGCGCTTGTTGGCGTCGGGCACGGCTCCCGACGCATTCGAGGCCCGGCTCAAGGAGATGGCACGCGAGTCCTCGCCGCCGTGGAGTGCCGCCGATCTGCATCGTGCGCGGGGATATGCCGAGCGTATTTACGGTCTGATCGAAGGACAGAACCAGCGTGAGGCGCGGCTGTCCAACCTGGTGGGTGTGGGTATCGAACTTCTCGGTTGCCACGATATCGACGAGGCATCGACCACTTTGATCAAACGGGCCCGCATCATGTTTGACGCCGATTTCGCGTTCATCTCGGTGCGTGACGATTCCGGACCAGATGTGCGGCATCACGTCCGGTATGTGGATGGGCCCACCACCGCCATCAACCGTGGCCTGTACTTCCCGATCGGCGACGACATCGGATTGGTCAGTCTGTACCGTCCGGGCCAGGGCCCCGTGTGGACGGCAGATTATCCGTCCGACACGAGGTTTGTGCGCGCGACCGACGGTGATGCCGCGATGCGGTCCGAGGGTGTGCACAGCCTGATGATCATGCCGATGGAGCATGAGGGGCAGCACTTCGGAAATCTGTATGTAGGTTCGCGCACGGTGCGCAGCTATGCCGGCGCAGAGCGGTCACTATTCGCGAGCCTCTGTTCATTCGCGAGTATTGCGCTGGCGCGTGCGGACGAATTCGCAAGTAACACAACCCGAATCGGTGAGCTGGAGCGTCGCATCGAACTGCGGACCGCGCTGCTGGACACCGGTGCCGGCCCCGGCGGCATGGACAGTTTCGTCCACACCGCAGGGGAGCAGCTGGGTGTCGCCATGCGGGTGACGGGGCATGACGGCGCCGAGATCGCTTCTTATAAATGGGAACCAGAACCAGCGAACGTGCTGTCCACCGCGCTCACGGTGGGCGACGACTATCACGGCGAGCTATCTGTAGCGAGCCTGGACGACGGACCGGTTTCTGTGTACCCGTTGCACATCCAGGACCTCGCCACCACTGCCGCAGTGGTGATGTGTGGTGACAATCGAATGTCGTTGTCGGTGTCCCAGTTGCGTAATGACCTGCTGCATGACGTTTTGGACTACCGTCAACGAGACAGTCGTCTGGTCCAGATCTATGCCCGCCGTTTGGCTTTGGACCTCAACCAACCACACGTCGTCGTCATCGTCAGGCCGGAACGTGGTGGGTTGGATCGGGCGTCACTGTGGTCGGCGTCGTTTGCCTCTCGGGTGGGCGGGCTGCGCGCCACGCAGGATGAGGTGGTGGTGCTGCTCGTCCCAGGAACGGATCCGGGGCGGACCGCACAGGCGGTATGGGACGAGACCACCGCGCACCTGCGGATGCCGGTGACGGTATCTTCGGCCGGACCGTCGGACCGTATCGAGTCCATCGAGGACACGTACCAGGATGCGACGCGCTGCCTGGACGCTATGAGCGCGTTGGGGGCGCTCGGAACAGCTGCTGCCGCAAATGAACTCGGATTCCTAGGGGTGCTGCTGTCTCGTCATCAGGATGTCGAGGGGTTCGTCCGCTCCATGGTCGGTCCCGTCATCGACTATGACGACGACCGCGACACCGATCTGCTGCAGACACTCGACGTGTACTTCACCGTCGGTGCCAGCCCAACCCGTGCCGCGAAAATCCTGCACACACACCCCAATACTGTGGTGCGTCGCCTCGATCGAGTGAACGAGCTACTGGGTGACGGGTGGCAGGACGCCGAGCGGCTCTTGGACACGCAGCTCGCCATCAAGCTGTGGAAAGTGCGGGGCTCGCTGCTCACTCGCCAGACCGGGTGACACCAGGCAGCCAACCGCGGCGGCGATAGACACCAGGGTGGCGTGACGATGCCATCCGGTGAACGACCGTCCCGCGAAGTCCTGCATACCCATGCGGTTCGCGAGGTGCAGGTATCCCTGTTGCACGTGGTCGGCCAGTGCCACCTGATGCGCCTGAGACGAGGTGGAGAATTCCGGGTCGTTGGTCAACCACAGTTCGGTGCGCGCACGAGGATGGTCCAGGGGAGTCATGCCGACGAGCGTGAGAGGTGCTGGCGACCGTTTCGCCTGCGGGTCGGCCAGCTGCACCTTGGCGATGCTGATCAGATGGCGACGCCCTTGGTAGACGTACTGTTCGGTGCGCCGTGAGCCCTTGGTGGCCTGCACGATCTGCGCGGCCGGCAGCACCCGGCCCTGGTGTCCGGCGAATGCCGGGTCGACGACCTGCAGTTGCAGGTCGCTGGGCACCCGGGTGGTGGTGACCTGATGCGCCAACGTTCCGAAGAGCTGCGTCAGGTCCGCACCGTTCGCGCCGAGTAGATCGAAGATCACCGGCGCCTTCGAGGGACGGGCCACCCGGACGAACTCCTGGAACGAGGAAAGTGCGCATCCGCTCACCGATTCCAGCGGATAGTCCTCGGGAATGGAGGTCTTGGTCTTCTTCGTCGCGGATTCCAGCCAAGGCTGCGACAGATGCAGCCGCCAGCTCACCGGCACCGCGAAACCGTCTGCCGCCAGCCAGACGCTGAGGGCCAGTTGGCCGTTGACCGCACGCCCGGCGCGTGGGCAGTATCGGCGGTCCACGCCCACCGAATGCACGCCGGCCTTGGGGATCAGCATCGGGGTTACCACCCAGGCGGCGGCGTGATAGGCGCTGGTGAGGTAGGCCGTCAGGTCCCGGCGCACCGCCCACCAGTCCCAGGTGGAGCTGTTCACGAAGTGATGCAGGTTCTGCTCGCTCACCTCTCTACCCATGGATTGGCCCATCGAAGCGGCCATGTTCCTCGCGGATTTACGGCCGGGCACCTTCAGCAGCCCGGTGACATAGTCCTCTCCCTTGGCACGTTGATCGCAACGCGGCAGCGAACGCAGCACGTCCGGGCACACATGTGCGGCGACGGACGCCATGGCGTCGACGGCGTTGACGCGGGGGCGCGTATCGAACAGCTCGGTCGCGGCCTGTGGCTTGGTCGCAGATGTCATGTCTGTCGCACCTCGATGAATTAGCGGATGTTCGATGTCGCCCCCAGCTTGGGTGACAGTCGCGCTGTACACCAGGTATTGGCACCACACAAAGTGACGGACTATGCGGGTGCCCCGCTACACCCGCCGTGGTGGACGAATGCAAAGTGGCCGTGTGATGAACAACCCCATGACCTGCGCATTATTGAATCCAGCCTGAGTGTCTAGGTGGCGCAATGGGGTGGAAAGGGGTGCAACCTGACGGATTGCCGTCGAACTGACGAAGTGAATTCGCGATTGTTTGGTGCGGGATGGGCCATCCCGAAGATAGAGGGGTGATCACCCGGCGGGCATTGCTAGGAACCAGCGTGGCGTTGGCGGGAGCGGCGGTACTGGCCGGTTGCGGATCGCCGGCTCACGCAGCGGCCCCGCTAGTCACGGTGACCGGCGGCCCGATCCGTGGGGAAACCGCCGGACGGGTGCATGTGTTCCGAGGCATCCCCTATGCGCAGCCGCCGACCGGCGCGAATCGATTCCGGTCCCCTCTCCCCGTGGCTCCGTGGCGAAATGCATTGGACACCACCCGATTCGGATCCGATTTTATCCAGCCGGCAGGTGGCGACCCGGTGCGCCAGGAGGACGCGCTGTACGCCAACGTGTGGACACCGTCGGTCGACGGGGGAGCCAAGCTGCCCGTCATCGTCTACATCCATGGTGGAGGCTGGTCTCGGGGCGCGGGCAGCCTTCCCGTCTACGACGGCGCCGCGCTCGCCGAGCATGCCGGTGCCGTCGTGATCAACTTCAACTACCGGCTGGGCGCCTTCGGTTTCTGCGGCCATCCCGCCCTGGAAGACCCCGAGACTGGGCTGCACACCAATTGGGGGCTACAGGACCAAATCGCTCTCTTGCGTTGGGTCAGTGAGAATGCCAGGGCATTTGGCGGCGATCCGGGAAACATCACACTCATCGGGACCTCGGCAGGCGGTGCCAGTACCTGGCAGTTGTCTCTGCATCCGCAGACACGACCGCTGCTGCGCCGGATCGTCAGCATCAGTCCGGCGCATGTCTGGAGTCCGTACCTGAGCCTGACGGCGGAAGACGCCGCCTCGGTGTTCGACGCCTTGGCCGCTGCCCACGGGGTTTCGGTGCAGAACCTGAAAGACATACCGGCAGACCGGATACGCGATTGGTGGGTCGCCCAGTTCGCATTGCCGCGCTCTGGGCGCGTGGTCACCAGCGGTCGCCAGTATCGCGGCCCTGTCTTGGATCCGGTGCTGCTTCCCGCCTTCGACGTGAACCAGCCGATGCCGGACATCCCCGCCATCTCCATCTACACCACCACGGAGGGGGCATTCTTCACCGATCGGGGTGCCCCCGACCCACAACCGCGGCCCACCGATGCTGCCGCGCTCCGGGCCGCCTTCCGTGACATCCTCGAGCAGGGGGTGTCGGTATCCGATGCGACAGTTGCTGATGCCGTTGCCGTGTACACGGATTCGGCGAAAGCGGACGGCCGGCCCACGGATCCGCTGTCGCTGTGGACCGAGCTGTGGGGCGATGCGCTAATCCGACACGGCATTCTCGCGTTCACGCATCGCGCGGTCGCCGAACAGCGCGCACCGCTTTACCTGATGGAGTACGCGCATCCGGTAAGACCGCCGTACTTCGGTGTGCCCCACGAGTCGACATCGCCCTTCCTGTTCGGCACCTATGCGCATCCCGCGAACGTGGCCAAGTTCGGTGACGGGCCGAAAGAGCGGGATACCTCGGCCGTCTTCATGGATGTGGTGGCCGAATTCGCTCACGGTCGCGCGCCGCAGAGTCCGCGGCTTCCTCGATGGGATCCGGTCGGCGCGGACCTGCGTCAGCTCGTGCTGCGTGATGGTGCCGGAACCATTGCGGCACCCACCAAGACCAGACAGCTGGGCATTCTCGATGCCGTCCAGTGGGGCAAGTGAATCAGAAATCAATCGAATGGAGACCACTGGAATGACTGCGTCATCGTTGCTGTTCGATACCGGACATGCTGTACAACAGCCCGACTGGGAAAATCCAGTCCACCTAGAACGCGTACGCGCGGAACTCAGCGAGCTGCCCGCGCTGGTCGGCGCCGACGAGATCAGGACGCTGCGCACCCTGCTGTCCACGGTCGCGCATGGCCGTGCCACCATCATCCAGGCGGGCGATTGCGCGGAGGATCCGCAGGAGTCGACGGACGCCCATGTGGCGCGCAAGGTGGCGCTGCTCAACGTGCTCGCTGGCACCATGCGGATGAAGACTCACCGCCCGGTGCTGCGTGTCGGGCGTATCGGCGGCCAGTACGCCAAGCCAAGATCCAAGCCTACCGAGACGATCGACGGCGTCGAGCTGCCTTCATTCCGTGGGCATTTGGTGAACGGACCGCAGCCGCACCCGGTGCATCGGCGGGCCAACCCGGATCGGATGCTGGCCGGCTACTGGGCGGCGAATCGGGTGATGGGGCATCTTGGGTGGCGGGTGCCGTCCTCGCTGTCGGTTATCGAACCGCCGGTGTGGACGTCACATGAGGCGCTGTTGCTCGACTATGAGGCACCGCAGCTGCGTCGCGATGGCGAGGGCCAGATGGTGCTGACATCCACGCACTGGCCGTGGATCGGAGATCGGACCCGGCATCTGGATGGCCAGCATGTCGAGTTGTTCTCTCGCATCGCAAATCCCGTGGCGTGCAAGGTGGGACCGTCGATGACGACCGACGACCTGCTCGCGCTGTGCGACAAGCTGGACCCGGAACACGTCAGCGGACGGTTGACGCTGATCGCGCGGTTGGGGGCCTCGGCGGTACGCGCAAAGCTGCCGGAGTTGGTTGCGGCAGTGCGTGAATCAGGGCATCCGGTGATCTGGTTGTGCGATCCGTTGCACGCCAACACGGTGTCCACGGAGTCGGGGTACAAGACTCGCCACGTCCAGACGGCCATAGACGAAGTGCGCGGCTTCCGCGAGGTGCTGTCCGAGGCCGGTGTGCACGCCGGTGGACTGCATCTGGAGGCCACCCCGGACGACGTGGTGGAGTGCGTACTCAACGACTCGCAGAACCATGAAGTTGGACAGCGGTATTCGACGCTATGCGATCCGCGGCTGAACATCGCACAGGCCACTGAGGTGGCGTCGGCATGGTAGCGGTGGTTACCGGCGCGGGAGGGGGCGTCGGTTCTCAGTTAGTGACCACACTGGCCCGTCGTGACGAGCGTGTGGTCGCGGTGGACATCGACGAGGTTGCGATCAAACAGCTTGTCGAGTACGCCGCCGAGGAAGGCCTGGACATCATCGGGCAGGTTCTCGACATCACCGACGACACCGCGGTGGCAGTGGGGGTTGCGGACATCGAATCCCGCATCGGACCCATCACCTCGCTCGTCAACGGTGCGGGCGTGCTGAGAACCGGTGCTGCGGTGGAGTTCTCCGATGCCGATTGGGCACTGACCTTCGACGTCAATGTGCGCGCGCCGTTTGTGCTGAGCCGAGAGGTAGCGCGGCACATGATCCCGCGACGTGCGGGGTCGATCGTGACCGTCGCCTCCAACGCTGCGTTAGTGGCCCGCAAGGGGATGACGGCCTATGCCGCGTCAAAGGCGGCCGTAAATGCCTTCACCAAGAGTCTGGGGCTGGAGCTCGCTGAATACGGGATCCGTTGCAACGTCGTTGCTCCGGGCTCCACCGATACACCGATGCTGCGCGCCATGCTCGGAGAATCCTCCGATTCTGGTCTAGTTGCCGGCAGTCTCGATGACTTCAAGCCGGGAATCCCGCTGGGGCGCGTTGCCCAACCGCGCCACATCGCCGACGCCGTGGCCTTTCTGCTCTCCGACCAAGCCGCCCACATCACCATGCACACGCTGGTGGTCGATGGCGGCGCGACGCTAGGGGTTTGATCAATGACCACAGTTGAACGCGGCATACCGATCATCGCCGAATACGACCTGCCCACCGCCGACCTGCTGCCTACCAACACCGCGACCTGGCAGATCGACCCAGCGCGTGCCGTGCTGCTCATTCATGACATGCAGCGCTACTTCCTTGCACCGCTGCCTATTTCATTGCGCACCCAGCTGGTGAGCAATGTCGCGGCCATCCGGGAACGGTGTGTGGCGGCAGACATCCCGATTGCCTACACCGCGCAGCCCGGCAGCATGACCGAAGAGCAGCGAGGGCTGCTCAAGGACTTCTGGGGACCCGGCATGCGGGTCGATGAGGAGCATCGTCAGATCGTCGATCCCATCGCACCCGAGTCAGGGGATTGGGTCTTCACCAAGTGGCGATACAGCGCCTTTCACCGGTCGGCACTGCTAGAGCGGATGCATGCAGCCGGACGGGACCAGCTGGTGATCTGCGGCGTATACGCACATGTCGGGGTGCTGATGACGGCGGTCGACGCATTTACCCAGGACATCGAGACCTTCCTGGTTGCCGATGCGACCGCCGATTTCGATGACGAATCACATTGGATGGCATTGGAGTACGCGGCCCGGCGGTGCGCCGTGCTGACCGTCACGGATGAGGTGCTGACATGAGTGACCTGCTTGGGCACGTGTTGACCGGTACGGCCGGGCCGTTCGCGCTGCTGTTCCGACCCGAATCGGGTGCGCCCGATACCGTCGATGTGTTCACGGGGGAGGTGAGCTCCGTCGAGCGCATCGCCGATCTGCCCTTGCGTGACGCGCGCGTTGGGCACGACCTGCTGGCGTTGGTTCCGTATCGGCAGATTGCCGAGCGTGGGTTCGTGGCACCCGATGACGGTGCCCCGCTGCTGGCACTCGCCATCGAGCAGCAGGAGACGGTCCCCTTGTCCGAGGTGCTCGAGAGGATTCCTGAGCATCCGGTAGTGGTGGGCCACAGTGATTTCGACATCGACGACGAAGAGTATGCGCGTCTGGCTTCGGGAATCATCTCCGAGGAGATAGGCCAGGGTGCGGGAGCCAACTTTGTGCTCAAGCGGAATCTGCTCGTCCAGTTGCACGAGTATTCGATCAATACTGCGCTGACCCTGTTTCGCCGGCTGCTGGAGCGGGAGAGGGGGGCGTACTGGACCTTCCTGGTGAACACGGGGGAGCAGGTTTTCATCGGCGCTACGCCCGAACGCCATATCAGCGTGCAGGATTCATTGGCGGTGATGAATCCGATCAGCGGGACCTACCGATACGACGCCAACGGTCCGAGCCTGGACGCGGTGATGGAGTTTCTGGCCGATACCAAGGAATCCGATGAGCTGTACATGGTGGTTGACGAGGAACTGAAGATGATGGCTCGCATTTGCCCGGATGGCGGGCAGGTGCAGGGGCCGTATCTCAAGGAGATGGCCCGGTTGGCGCACACCGAGTATCTGATTTCCGGTGTGACGAACCGTGATCCACGCGATGTCCTTGCCGAGACGCTGTTCGCGCCCACCGTGACCGGCAGTCCGTTGGAGAACGCGTGCCGCGTCATTCAACGGTACGAACCCAATGGTCGGCGGTACTACAGCGGAGTGGCGGCGCTGATCAGCACCGACACCGCTGGGGTACGGCAACTGGATTCGGCCATCCTGATCCGTACCGCTGAGATCGCTCCGAATGGTGCGCTCACGGCCGGCACCGGAGCAACCATCGTGCGGCACTCCAACCCCATGAGTGAGGCTGCCGAAACTCGTAGCAAGGCAGCGGGATTGCTGTCCGCACTGACGACGCGTCGTGAACTGCGGAGTCATCCCCGCGTGACGGAGGCTCTCGCGAGTCGCAATACCGGTATTGGGACGTTCTGGCTGGGGCATGGCCCTCTCGACACCGCCACGAGACTCCTCGGGCGGACGGCGCTAGTCGTCGACGCGGAGGACACCTTCACCTCGATGATCGGATTGCAGCTGCGGGCCTTGGGGCTGCAGGTGGACATCAGGCGGTTCGACGAGGACATCGAGCTCGGAGCACATGACATCGTGGTGTTGGGTCCCGGTCCCGGCGATCCGACGGCGCTCGATATCCCGAAGATCGCGACCCTGACCGCGTTGACGAAGACCGCACTCAGCCAACGCATTCCATTCCTGTCGATCTGCCTGAGCCATCAGGTGCTCTGCCGGCAACTCGGCCTTCCTGTCCGGCGCAGGCAGCAGCCGAACCAGGGTGTGCAGCGACAGATCGACCTGTTCGGCGCGGAGCGGCACGTTGGGTTCTACAACACCTTTGCGGCCACGGCGGATGGTGAGTGGGTGGACACTCCGGCGGGACGGATACAGGTCAGCTCGGACCCCGTGACGGGCGAGGTTCATGCGTTACGTGCCAAGCGATTCGCCTCAATTCAGTTTCATGCCGAGTCGATCCTGACAAGGGACGGGGTGGGGATTTTCAGTGAACTGTTGACACCGCTCGCGACGGGGGTTCCGGTACTAGCATGACTAGTGTGCGCGTCGACATTCATGCCCACCTGTGGTCCGACGAGTACCTCTCGCTGCTGGACAGTCATGGGCGGGCCGGTACCGATGTTCATCGTGGTCTCGGTGCGGGGGCTGACCGGGCTGACCTCGATGGCCGTTTCGCGTTGATGGATGAGGCGGGTGTCGGCCTGCAGATCCTTTCCGCGACACCGGCATCGCCCCATTTCGAGGACGAGGAAGCGGCCGTGGAGAGCGCCCGGTTCGTCAACGACGAGTACGCGAAGCTCGCGAGTGAGTATCCGGGACGGTTCAGGGCGCTGGCGTCTCTGCCGTTGCCGCATGTCCCGGCCGCGGTGCAGGAGTTGAACCGTGCGATCGATGATCTCGGCATGTTCGGGGCGGCGATCACCACCTCGGTGCTGGGACTATCGATCGCCAACCCGGTCTTCGATCCGCTGTACGAGGAGTTGAATCGCAGGGGCGCAGTACTTTTCGTACATCCCGCAGGGTGTGGTGCGGAGTCCTCGCTTATCACCGACCACTCGCTCACCTGGTCCATTGGCGCGCCCATCGAGGACACGATCGCGATCATGCACCTGATCGTGGCTGGCATCCCGTCGCGATACCCGGACATGAAGATCGTGACGTGCCACCTGGGCGGGGCGTTGCCGATGGTGTTGGAACGCGTGAATCGGCAGGTCACTGAGTGGGAGGCGACACACTGCCCGGAGGCGCCGAAGGATGCGGCCCGGCGGATCTGGTACGACACCGTGGGGCATGACCACACGCCCGCATTGCAGGCGGCCGTCGCTTCGCTCGGTGCCGATCGGCTGGTCTACGGATCTGACTTTCCGTACCAAGGTGGCGCCAGATACGTCAGCTCCGCGACATACATCCGGGAAGGGCTGTCGGCTGAGGACGCATTGTTGATTCTCGATCGCAATGGCGCCGAGTTATTGGGGTTGACGAGTCCATAAAGTTGGACTGTGGAGGTCGATCCGGTCGTCGAGATAGATAGACGTATTCGGCTGGTGCTTGCCGGACGCGGGAGCGATGTGGCGCGCAATCTTCCATGGCTTGCCGCTGAAGCGCTTGTTGCCGGGTTCGATTCGCCCAGTCTGCGCGATCTCGCGGGCAGATCGATCGACGAGTATCCCGAGGATCTCTTGGAGTTATTGCGTGACAGTGCAAGTGAACTAGGTATTGAAGTACCGGATGAGGGTGGCGGCTTCCTTCTTGGTCTCTACGATCTGTGTCTTCGTGTCGGCCGCGGGCTGATGGTGCCCGGGGATGCCGCGAACGAGATCTATTGGGGCTTTGATGACGCGCGGATGGTCGGTTCGTACCCGAAATCGGTGATGAACGTAGTTTCGAACGCCATCGAGTACTCGGTGGGGTCCATGGACGAACACCCCAACGTCGCAGACTACGAGGACGCGTTTGTCCGTGCCGCCCAAGAATTCGTGGCCGTTTACGAATCCGGTCCCATCGATCGCGATCCCGAACGCAGTGCGGCCACTGCCGAAGTGGTGGCGCCACCGCCAGCGCGACGTCGTAGGCGCGGGTGGTCGAGGTGGATCCAGGGCTAAGCACTTGTCGGTAGGGGCGGTTAGTATTCGAACATGCGTTCGGTCGAGGTGTTGGAGGCGGCCGTCGATGCCTTCTGCGCTGAGTCGATCGAAGGGCTCACCGCCGCTGAGGCGTTGACGGTTCTGGCCCGGTTGGAGGTGGTGCAGCGACGACTGTCCGCCAGTGCGCTGGGGTTGGTGCCGAAGGTGACCGCCCAGGCCTCCCCGGTCGAGTTGGGCGGCACCTCTTATCTGGATGTGTTGTCGCGGCGGCTGCATATCAGCAGGGGTGCGGCGCGCAGGCGGATCGCGGACGCCGAGCAGTTGGCCCCACGCCGCGCACTGACCGGGGAAGTGTTGGCGCCGCAACTACCGAACGTGGCCGCCGCATTCGGGCGCGGCGAGGTCGGCGAGGAACACATCCGGGTGGTGCGCCAGTTCTTTGACCGGCTCCCGATCGTGGTCGATGCACCGATCCGCGCACGCGCCGAAGAGCAACTCGCGCAGATGGCCGCCCAGTTTCGGCCCGAACAATTGCGCACCGGCGCCGAACGCATAATGGCCTTGCTGAACCCGGACGGAGAATTCTCCGACATTGATCGAGCCAGGCGCCGCGGCCTCACGATCGGACAACAGGGATTCGACGGCATGTCACCCATCAGCGGGTTGTTAGACCCGGAAACCCGCGCCTATCTCGATGCCGTCTTCGCCAAACTGGCCGCCCCCGGCATGTGCAACCCCGCCGACCAAAGCCCCGTCGTCGATGGTGAGATACCCGCCGAAGCGGCAGAACGGGACACCCGCACCGGCGCGCAACGCAACCACGACGCCCTGCGCGCCACCCTGCGATCAAACATCACCTCGGGCGAGTTGGGTTCCCATCACGGACTCCCCGTGGCCGTCGTCGTAACAACGACCCTTA
>NZ_VTHB01000007.1 GCF_009729205.1 Mycobacteroides sp. CBMA 271
ACTGGGCAGTGGAGCCCGCCAACAACCGCACACCGCGACGTATCCGCAGCTTAACCACCGCCACATAGTCTTGCGCCTCAATGGATTCGACCTCACCGACATCGGCGCCGGCCACACGCACCTTCGCTCTATCCGGCAGATTCAACGCATTAACAAACCGCGCAGTCAACCCGTACGCATCCGAACCGATACCCGGAGCCGGCAGATCCAAACTCGCCAGCGTCGGCGGATCACACGCAGCCACAGCCGCCGCAATCACCGCCGCGGCAGCCCGAGCCAGCGACCGCCTGAAACCGGCATTCATCAATTAATCACTTTCTGGTGCAATCTATTTCAGGGAACAAGTTCCACTAAGTCCAACGAAACGCATCTACGAAGGAGCCGACGCAGAATGGCAGCGAACGTTCAACACCACACGTGAACCGTCATGGTGAATTAACCTGAATCACAACACCTTTTCCCTGCCATCACGTGACAGGCCCCTCGATGCCCGAGGGTCAAGTCGCCAATTATCTGGCGGCGCGGAGCGCTTCGGTTTGGATCTGATAGCCATTGGGGCACAGGCGTTTAAGCAGAGGTCCATAGGCGCCGCTGCGATGCAGCAGCGCGACAATGGCCCGGGCAGAGGCGATCATGATCGCGTCGCCGCGATGCGAGGTGGCCAGTCCGCTGATGTGGCGAATCCGGCGCGGCATGAGCGCGAGCCCCGCCCGGGAAAGTGCCGGATACATCCCGAATAACGCGGCCTTGACGGGGTCATGATCGAGGGCACGCGGATGCAAGATGGCGTCCAGGGCGCCGCGGGTCTGTTCGTTGACACAGATCAAATGCCGTGAAGCTGCCCATAGCTCGCGGTACTCGGCGCGAGTGCACGGAATGTGGTCCGGCATGAGATCTCCGGAGATGCCATGCCGCGCCGCCGCCGAGCGAACGTCGTCATAGTCGATCCCAAAGGTCTCGAAAGCCATTGCCGCTTCAGCAAAAAATTGATCCTGCTCGCTAGCAGTCAGACCTCCGACGAGGGTCTGGTAGGCATAGAACACCGAATGCCACGACAGCATGTGGTTCCCTAGCCGCAAGTACGGGTCCATCGCGCTGTACTGCTCACCGGTCATGGGCTCACTACCGACAATGCGGGCGTGCAGCCGATCTAGCCGCAGATTGGCTGCGGCCACCGTGCCGGTATCCGCGAACACCGCGGTCAGGAAGTAGTAAAAGGTGCGGTTGAGCCGCCCGAGGGGATCTTCGCGATAGCGACTATGTTCCTCCAACGCCGCTGCACCGTGCGCGCTACAGACCATGTCCAGCACGAATGAGCGCATCACCCCCGGGATCGCGGCCGGGTGCGACCACACCCTCCACGAGACCGATCCGGGCCCGAACAAGCCCTCATCGGGCCGCACGGTCGGCAGCTCAAGGTGGAACTGCTGATCGGCAACACTCGTCACGACGTGACCTTTCTTTGGCTACTTCACGCACAAGAGACACATTGCGTGTCTGAATATACAGAATACACAATGTGTTTCTAATTTCAAGACCGGTAGGGTGACCCATATGACAGCCGCCGACGACGCTGACGTTGTCGCCGACGATGACGCGACGTTGGCGCGAGCCACCTTCGAGCTACTGGCCGGGGCGGCGGTCGCGCCGCTCCCCCGACACCGCCATCAGCTCAGTCGCGGGGACGTACGCCGATCCCAGTCTGCGCGAATCTTGGCCGCGGCAATCGAACTCTTCGGAGACCAGGGCTACGCGGAAGCCACGGTGGCACAGATCGCCGACCGGGCGGGCGTGTCGCGACGCACCGTCTACGACCTGTACGACAGCAAGGAAGCGGTTTTCCTGCACACATACCGCTGCACACAGCTGCTGATGATCGCCGCGGCCGGCACTCGTGGTGGCGGGGACGATCTGTCCGCCCTGACGTTGCAGACCCTTCCGCGCGCCGTCCAACGACTTCTTACCGTTATCGGTGCGGCCCCGTCCGCGGCCCGGATGTTTTTCCTGGAAGCTACCGGCGCCGGACCGCGGGTGCGCATGCGCCGCAACGAGGCTATCGCCGAATTCGTTGCCGCAGTCACGCCCGGTTTACAGCAGCTACGCGCCAGCAATGAACCTGGTTTGCCACCTTTGAGTTTGGAGCTGTCCAACGCGGTCGTAGCCTCAGTTATCGAACTGATCGTGCAGCACCTGGCTCGCAGTGGACCCGAAACGTTGCCCGATATCGCTCCCGCCATCACCGGGTTCGTCCGGGCCATTGTCGCCCCCAATTGCGGTCAGTAACCGGAGCATTCCCACCCTCCCGGTTTATCCCGCAAGTGGCTAGACGGTGAAGCCGAGGGCGCGGAGCTGCTCGCGCCCGTCATCGGTGATCTTGTCTGGGCCCCACGGTGGCACCCATACCCAGTTGATCTTGATGTCCTTGACCAGACCGGTGCCGACGAGCGCATTACGCGACTGATCCTCGATCACATCGGTGAGCGGACATGCCGCCGACGTCAGCGTCATATCGATGAGCGCGACCTTGCCGGCCTCTCCCTCTTCGATATTGATCCCGTACACGAGCCCCAGGTCTACGACGTTGATACCGAGTTCGGGGTCCACGACATCGCGCATCGCCTCTTCGAGATCCTCGAGAAACTTCACGTCTTCGGAAACTTCAGTCATCGCTTCACCTCTAGATGTTCCGTTGCTTGAACAAGAGCGTCCTTGAATGCCATCCATCCTAGGAGCGCGCATTTGACACGGGCCGGATACCGCGAAACCCCGGCGAAGGCGACGCCATCGCCGATGACGTCCTCATCGCCGTCGATGGTGCCGCGTGAAGAGATCATCTCGTTGAACGCGGCCACCGTCTTGAGCGCCTCGTCCACCGTCAGCCCGATCACCTGATCGGTCAGTACCGAGGTGGCCGCCTGGCTGATGGAGCAACCTTGACCGTCATAGGACACATCGGCAATGCGGTTGTCGTCCAAGGCGACTCGCAGCGTCACCTCATCACCGCACGTCGGGTTCACGTGCTGCACCTCAGCCGCGAACGGCTCACGCAGCCCGCGGTGATGCGGATGCTTGTAGTGGTCCAGGATCACTTCCTGGTACATCTGTTCCATGCGCATCAGAGGAAAAACTCCTGCGCGCGACGGATTCCCGCTGTCAGCCGATCGACCTCGTCCAGCGTGTTGTAGACGGCGAAGGATGCACGCGCCGACGCGGCGATACCGAAACGGCGGTGCAGGGGCCAGGCGCAGTGATGTCCGACCCGAATCGCGACGCCTTCGTCGTCAAGCACCTGGCCGAGATCGTGCGCGTGGATGCCGTCCACCACAAAGGAGACGGCGCCGCCGCGGTCAACGTTCTCGGTAGGGCCAATGATGCGGACGCCCTCGATCTGTTGCAGCGCGGGGAGCGCGGCACCGACTAGCTGATGTTCGTGTGCAGCAACGGCTTCCATGCCTATCGCAGTCAAGTAATCTACGGCGGCACCGAGCCCGACTACCTGCGAGGTCATCGGCACGCCCGCCTCGAACCGCTGCGGCGGCGGCGCGTAGGTGCTGATCTCCATGGTGACGGTCTCGATCATGGAGCCGCCGGTAAGGAACGGGGGCATGGCCTCCAGCAGCTCACGGCGGCCATAGAGGACACCGACTCCGGACGGCCCGAGCATCTTGTGCCCGGAGAACGCGGCGTAGTCGACGCCCAGCTCGCGGAAGTTGACCGGCATATGCGGGACAGATTGGCAGGCGTCCAGGACCACCAGGGCACCAACGGCTTTGGCGCGACGTACCAGCTCGGCGACGGGGGCCACCGCACCGGTCACATTGGATTGATGGGTGAAGGCCACGACCTTGACGGCAGCGGTGAGCTCGAGGGAATCGAGGTCGATCCGACCGTCATCCGTCACGCCGTACCAGCGCAGGGTGGCACCCGTCCGGCGGCAGAGCTCTTGCCACGGAACCAGATTCGCGTGGTGTTCAAGCTCGGTGATGACCACCTCATCGCCCGGGCCCACCGCGTGGTCAAACCGGCTGTCGCCGAGCGTGTAGGCCACCACGTTCAGCGATTCGGTGGCGTTCTTGGTGAAGACGATCTCACCGTCGTCCACTCCGACGAAGCGCGCGATCGCAGCGCGGGCATCCTCGTAGGCATCGGTGGCTTCCTCGGCGAGCTGGTGCGCACCGCGATGCACCGCGGCGTTGCGCTCGGTGAGGAAAGTGCGCTCGGCATCGAGAACCTGGACCGGCCGTTGCGACGTAGCACCGGAATCCAGGTACACCAACGGTTTACCGCCGCGTACCGTCCGACTCAGGATCGGAAAATCATCCCTGATCTCCGAGATCCGAGTCACGTCAAGCGGCACCGTAGCCGTCATGTCAGGCTCCTGCGGTCGCCTGCTGGGTAAAGCGCACGTAGCCGTTCTCCTCCAGCTCGTCAGCCAGCGCGGGACCGCCCGATTCGACGATGCGCCCGTCGACGAACACGTGCACGAACTGCGGCTGGATGTAGCGCAGAATCCGGGTGTAGTGGGTGATGAGTAGAACGCCACCATGCTCGCGCTCGGCGTACCGGTTGACACCCTCGGACACGATGCGCAGCGCGTCGACATCCAGACCGGAGTCGGTCTCGTCCAGGATGGCGATCTTCGGCCTAAGCAAACCCAGCTGCAGAATCTCGTGGCGCTTCTTCTCGCCACCGGAGAAGCCCTCGTTGACGCTGCGCTCGGCGAAGGCGGAGTCGATCTCCAACTCCCCCATGGCTTCCTTGACTTCCTTGACCCAGTGCCGCAGCTTCGGGGCCTCGCCGCGTACTGCGGTGGCGGCGGTACGGAGGAAGTTCGACATCGACACGCCCGGAACCTCGACGGGGTACTGCATGGCGAGGAAGAGTCCGGCGCGCGCACGCTCATCGACGGACAGCTCCAGTACGTCCTGCCCGTCGAGGGTGATGGACCCGGAGGTCACCTGGTATTTGGGGTGTCCGGCGATGGCGTAGGACAGCGTGGACTTACCGGATCCGTTGGGACCCATCACGGCATGCGTCTCCCCCGAGTTCACCGTCAGGTTGACGCCCTTGAGGATCTCGATGGACTCGCCCTCGGTGGGCGAGATGCTGACGTGTAGATCCTTGATTTCCAGAGTGGTCATGATGCGCTTTCTATCTGCGAGTTATTGAGCGGTCGTTTGCAGTTCTTGTTCGATGGCCGCGGTAAGGCGGTCGCGCACCGACTCGACCCCGATTCGGCCGATGATGTCCTGGAAGAAACCGCGCACCACAAGGCGGCGTGCATCCTCCTCGGCGATACCGCGCGAGCGCAGGTAGAACAGCTGCTCGTCGTCGAATCGCCCGGTGGCACTGGCGTGACCGGCCCCGGCGATCTCGCCGGTCTCGATCTCCAGGTTCGGCACCGAATCTGCCCGAGCGCCGTCGGTAAGGATCAGGTTGCGGTTCAGCTCGTAGGTGTCGGTACCGGTGGCCTCGGCCCGGATGAGAACATCGCCGATCCAGACGGTGTGCGCATCGGGCTTATTCGAGGACGGATCGCCCTGGAGCGCACCCTTGTACGTGACGTGCGAGCGGCAGTTGGGCTGCGCGTGGTCGACCAGCAGCCGGTGCTCGAAGAACTGGCCGTCGTCCGCGTAGTAGAGCCCGAGGAGTTCGGCGTCGCCGCCGGGCGCCTCGAACCGGATGGTGCCGGTGACACGAACCAGGTCGCCACCCAGGGTGACCGCGATATGGCGCAGTACCGCATCCTTGCCGAGCTTGGCGTGGTGTGCGGTGACATGCGCCGCGTCGTCTGCCCAGTCCGCGATCGCGACGACGGTCAGCCGCGACGCGTCCTCAAGCACGAATTCGATGTTCTCGGCGTACGTTCCGCTGCCGCGGTAGTCGATGACGACAATCGATTGGGACAATTCAGCTGCGCGAACCTGCAGATGCCCGTAGGCCACCTTTCCCTCGCCGGGGCCGACAATGGAGACCTCAATCGGGTCACCGACCACGGCCTGCTTGCCGACGGAGATCACGGTGGCCGACTGGAATGACGAGTACGCCTGTGCCGCAACCCGGTCCGATGGGACACCGCCCTGACCGAGACGCTGATCGGTACGATCCACCGTCTCCACCGTCACACCGTCAGCAGCGACGACACCCACAGTGGCTTCCGCCGTGGACACCGCGGTGCTGTCGTGCAGACCACGCAGGCGACGCAGCGGGGTGAACCGCCACAGTTCGTCACGGCCGCCGGGCACCTCGAATGCGGCAACCTCGTAAGAGCTGAACAGTTCGCCCTTGTTGGCGCCCTCGACAGCTTGAGTCAACTGCGTCATAACTAGCCGACCGCACCTTCCATTTGGAGCTCGATGAGCCGGTTGAGTTCCAGCGCGTACTCCATCGGCAATTCCTTAGCGATGGGCTCGACGAATCCGCGCACCACCATGGCCATTGCCTCGTCCTCGGTCATACCGCGGCTCATCAGGTAGAACAGCTGATCGTCGCTGACCTTCGACACCGTCGCCTCGTGCCCCATGGTGACGTCGTCCTCGCGAATGTCCACGTACGGGTAGGTGTCGCTCCGGCTAATCGTATCGACAAGCAGCGCATCGCATTTCACCGTCGAGCGGGAACCGTACGCACCCTTGTTGACCTGAACCAAACCGCGGTAGGAGGCGCGGCCACCGCCACGCGCCACCGACTTGGACACGATGTTGCTCGACGTGTTCGGTGCCAGGTGCAGCATCTTGGCACCGGTGTCCTGGTGCTGTCCCTCGCCCGCGAACGCCACCGAAAGCACCTCGCCCTTGGCGTGCTCGCCGGTCATCCACACGGCCGGGTACTTCATGGTGACCTTGGACCCGATGTTGCCGTCGACCCACTCCATGGTGGCGCCGGCCTCGGCGCGAGCGCGCTTGGTGACCAGGTTGTAGACGTTGTTCGACCAGTTCTGGATCGTCGTGTAGCGGCAACGGCCACCCGGCTTCACGATGATCTCCACCACCGCCGAATGCAGCGAATCGGACTTGTAGATCGGTGCGGTACAACCCTCGACGTAGTGCACGTAGGCACCCTCATCGACGATGATGAGCGTCCGCTCGAACTGGCCCATGTTCTCGGTGTTGATGCGGAAGTAGGCCTGCAGCGGGATATCAACCTTCACACCCGGCGGCACGTAGATGAACGATCCACCGGACCACACCGCGGTGTTGAGCGCAGAGAACTTGTTATCCCCGGCGGGGATGACGCTGCCGAAGTACTTCTTGAACATTTCCGGGTGCTCGCGCAGGCCGGAGTCGGTGTCCAGGAAGATAACCCCTTGCTGCTCAAGGTCTTCGCGGATCGAGTGGTAGACGACCTCGGACTCGTACTGCGCGGCGACGCCGGACACCAGGCGCTGCTTCTCCGCCTCGGGGATGCCGAGCCTGTCGTAGGTGTTCTTGATGTCCGCGGGCAGGTCGTCCCAGGATGCGGCCTGCTTCTCGCTGGACCGCACAAAGTACTTGATGTTGTCGAAGTCAATGCCCTCGAGATCCGATCCCCAGTGCGGCATCGGCTTCTTGTCGAAGGTACGCAGCGCCTTGAGTCGGATATCGAGCATCCACTCGGGCTCGTTCTTCTTGGATGAGATGTCGCGTACGACCGCCTCCGACAGGCCACGCTGGGCGCTGGCGCCCGCGACATCCGAGTCGGACCAGCCATAGCCGTAGGTTCCCAGGGACGCGATCGTTTCGTCCTGGGTCAGCACCTCGCGTTCGAGGGTCATCGTGACTCCTTCTCTTGCTCGTTTGTCGTCTGGTGCGGGCTGGGCACCGGGTCAGGGCTGCTGTGCAGGGGGGACGTCCGCGCGGGTACGTGGGTAGTGCAAGCGCAGTCGCCGTTGGCGATGGTGGCCAACCGCTGTACATGTGTTCCTAACACTTCAGCGAAGGCCTGCTGTTCCGCCTCGCAGAGTTCAGGGAACTCGGCGGCGACGTGAGATACCGGACAGTGGTGCTGGCATATCTGCACGCCCTGCGCTGCCGGCGTCGGGCCGCCCACCTTCTGGATGCTGGCCGCGTATCCGGCCTTGGTCAGCGCGACAGCCACTTGATTCACGGCGGACTCGACGTCCGAATGAGGTGCGCAGGCGACGACATCAGTCAGGATCGAGTCGATACGTCGCCGCGCGAACGTACGAACCGCGTCGTCACCACCGATCTCACGCAACTGGCGCATGGCGGCCGAGGCCAGGTCGTCATAGGCGTGACCGAGCTTGGCGCGCCCGCTGGCGGTCAACAGGTACCGCTTGGCCGGACGCCCGCGACCGTTGTGCTGCCACGCGGCCGCGGGATTGGCGACGGCGTCACCCGCTTCAATCAGCGCGTCCAGATGACGGCGCACGCCAGCGGCCGACAACCCGAGCTGTTCCCCGATCTCACCTGCGGTGATCGGCCCGGACTCCATGAGCAGCCGGACCACGGCCGCACGAGTTTGGCCGTCATGTGACACGGCCGGAGCAGCATCCAGCACCTGCGACGCAGCAGTCCCAGGCGACGCAACGTACGCCCCCTGGAATGCTTGGCCGAATTTCACAACACCAGTGTGACGCAATTCGGAATCCCACGTCTAGCAAGGGTTACCTATGTTGACCCGGACTCCGGGCTTTCCCGTCCGGGGTCCCGGAGCCGGGCACGGTAGGCCGATACGCTGCAGCCGTGTCGGTACGTGGTCAGTGGCTGAGTTCGTCACTGTCGCATCTGCATGATGACGAGCGTTCGTCAGCGCCGCTGAACGACCGCGAGCTGACAGCGATGAACCGAACGCGTCTGTTCGGGGCCACCGGAACGGCACTCATGGCCATTGGCGCCCTAGGCGCCGGCGCTCGACCCGTCATCCAGGATCCAATCTTCGGCGTGCGGCTGCTCAACCTGCCGTCACGCATCCAAACGGTGTCACTGACCATGACGACCACCGGCGCCGTGATGATGACGCTGGCGTGGCTCATGTTGGGCCGCTTCGCGATCGGCAGCCTGCGTAACAAGTACGCCAACGGTGAACGCGGCCCGATACGCAGAATGTCTCGCGGACAACTGGACCGCACCCTGCTGCTGTGGATCCTGCCGCTGCTGGTCGCGCCGCCGATGTACTCCAAGGACGTCTACTCATATCTGGCACAAAGCCAGATCGCGCGGCTCGGCAAGGACCCGTACACCGAAGGTCCGGCCGTCGCCCTGGGCCTAGATCACGTGTTCACGCTGTCGGTGCCCAGCATGTGGCGAGAAACGCCCGCGCCCTACGGTCCGCTGTTCCTATGGATCGGCAAGGGAATCTCCCGGCTCACCGGCGACGACATCGTCGCGGGGGCGCTGTGTCATCGGCTCGTCGAACTGCTCGGTGTGCTGTTGATCATCTGGGCCACACCACGTCTGGCCCAGCGCTGCGGCGTCGCCGAGGTCAGCGCGCTGTGGCTCGGTGCCGCGAATCCACTGCTGCTGATGCACCTCATCGCCGGGATTCACAACGAAGCGTTGATGTTAGGGCTGATGCTGGCCGGCACCGAACTGGCTATGCGCGGCGTGGATTCGTCGCGATCACTCCTCGGGGTGCGGCCGAGATTGAATCCTCTGAGGCCACGTACCCATGCCGAATGGGCCACCTGGGCGCCGCTGGCCAATCTCCTCGCCGGCACCGTGCTGATTACAGCATCATCACAGGTCAAGCTGCCTTCTCTGCTGGCGCTCGGTTTCGTCGGAATGGCATTGGCGCGCCGATGGGGCGGCGGGGTTCGCGGCCTCTTCCAGGCTGGCGCGCTGCTGGGCACCGTCACCGGCGCCTGCACCGTCCTCATCGGATGGGCCAGCGGCCTCGGATTCGGCTGGGTGTACACGCTCGGCACCGCCAACGCCGTCCGCAGCTGGATGTCGCCGCCGACGCTGGTCGCCCTGGGCACCGGGCAGGTGGGCATCCTGCTCGGCCTCGGCGATCACACCACCGCGATCCTGTCGCTGACGCGCGGAATAGGCATCGGCATCATCGGCATAGCGGTGTCCTGGCTGCTATTCGCGGTGCTGCGCGGGCGCCTCCATCCCGTCGGCGGACTCGGGGTCGCCCTCGGCATCACGGTGCTGCTGTTTCCGGTGGTGCAACCCTGGTATCTGCTGTGGGCCATCATTCCGCTGGCCGCGTGGGCCACCCGCCCCGCATTCCGCGGCACCGCGATCGGCATCACCCTGCTGGTAGGCATCTTCGGCCCCACCGCCAACGGCGACAGGTTCGCCTTGTTCCAGATCATCGATGCAACCGTGGCCAGCGCGATCATCGTGCTGTTGCTCATCGCTATCACGCACGACTATCTGCCCTGGCGTCGGCTGCCTAACGGTCACGATGAGGCGCCGCTTACGCTGACTGACCGTGACACAACCACCGACCAAGACAGCGCCCCCGGTGCGGATGCGGTCGGTAACGAAGCGATACGGGACGACAACAGCTCTGGACAACCTCGACCTTGAGGTCGAACAGGCCCAGGTCTTCGCACTGCTAGGCCCCAACGGCGCCGGGAAAACCACGACCGTCGAACTATGCGAGGGCTTCCTGCACCCCGACGAGGGCACCGTCGAGGTGCTGGGCATGGATCCGGTCGCCAAGAACTCGGCGGTGCGCGCGCGTATCGGCGTCATGCTGCAAGGCGGCGGCGCCTACCCGACCGCCCGGGCCAGCGAGATGCTCGGCCTGGTGGCCGCCTACTCGGCTAATCCCCTTGACCCGCAGTGGCTTCTGGATACTCTCGGCCTGACGGATGCCGCCCGCACTCCCTACCGACGGCTATCCGGCGGACAGCAGCAGCGCCTGTCGCTGGCGTGCGCCCTGGTGGGACGTCCCGAACTGGTGTTCCTCGACGAGCCAACCGCAGGGATGGACGCCCATGCCCGGCTGGTGGTGTGGGAGCTCATTGATTGCCTGCGCCGAGACGGCGTCTCGGTGGTGCTGACCACCCACCACATGAAGGAAGCCGAAGAGCTGGCCGACCAGCTCATGATCATCGACCACGGAGCCGTGGTCGCCGCCGGGACGCCGTCTGAGTTGATGCAGACCGGCGCCGAGAATCAGCTGCGCTTCTCCGCCCCGCCCCGGCTCGACCTGACGCTGCTCACGTCCGCGCTGCCGGAGGGCTACCAGGTGGCCGAGGCAACGCCGGGCGAGTACCGCGTCGAGGGCGTCGTCGATCCGCAGGTGCTGGCCACTGTCACCGCCTGGTGTGCCCGGATGGATGTGCTGACCACCGACCTCAGAGTCGAGAAACGCAGCCTTGAGGACGTGTTCCTGGAGCTGACCGGGAGGGAGTTGCGATGAGCGCACGCGAAGAGCGTCGATCCCCGATGAACGACGCCACTCCCCGCTTCGATCCGGGCACCTTTACTCCCGACCCGCGACCAAGCGCCGTACACATCATGCTCTTCGCGCAATTCTGGTTGGAGCTCAAGCTGCTGCTGCGCAACGGCGAACAGCTCCTGCTCACCATGTTCATCCCGATCACCCTGCTCATCGGGCTGACGCTCTTGCCGCTAGGGCAATTCCCGGGCTCACGCACGGATATCTTCGTGCCCGCCATCATGGCCCTGGCGGTTATTTCCACTGCCTTCACCGGGCAGGCCATCGCCGTCGGTTTCGACCGACGGTATGGAGCGCTGAAACGCTTGGGCGCCACCGCATTACCGGTGTGGGGCATCATTGCCGGCAAATCGCTGGCCGTCGTGACCGTGGTGGTACTACAGGCTGCAGTCGTCGGCGCGATCGGTGGTGCGCTGGGCTGGCGCCCGCATCCAGCGGGACTGTTACTTGGCGCGGTGATCATCGCGCTCGGCACCGCGACGTTCGCGGCGATGGGTCTATTCCTGGGTGGCACGCTGCGCGCCGAAATCGTGCTGGCGCTGGCGAATCTGCTGTGGTTTATCTTCGCGGGGCTGGGTGCGTTGACGCTCGAGGACGGCCGCACCACCGACGCGATCCCACACGCCGTGGTGCTGCTGGCGCGCTTGTCCCCGTCGGGCGCGCTCTCGGAAGCGCTGGCGGCAGCTATGGCGCTGTCGGTGGACTGGTTCGCCATCGCCGTGCTCGCGGTGTGGGGCGCTCTCGCCGGTTACGGCGCGCTGCGCTGGTTCCGCTTCACCTGAGACGCACACGACCAGCACTAGCAAAACCCCGTACAGTCACGATGTGATGGACATCGAGGCAGCCCTGGATCGATTCGTGGCGGCGTTCAACACCAATGACCTGGATATGGTCATGCAACATTTCGCCGAGGACGCAGAGTACCTGCCGGGCAATGGATCGCGGCATGTGGGCCCGTCCGAGATTCGTCGCGAGTTCGAGCCGCAGTTCAACGGTGTCTACGGGGCGATGACGTTCGACGAGCACGACCGGATGGTCGATGTAGGCGCACGCAAGGCCACCATTCGATGGACCTGCCGCCACGACATCAGCGTTCGCCGGTCGCGAGGACGACTACTGGGGGTAGCGACGCGCATTGGGGCCCTGGTGTTTCCGCGGTTCGGCTGGGAAGGACTTGACGTCTTCCACTTCGACGACCAGGGCAAGATCACCGGCAAGTACACATATTCGAACTACGCGCTACCGCGGATCAGCCGCCGATTGGGCTAGCCAGCGGATTTGCCCACCGTGCGGATCACTCGCTCTCAATGCGGACTGGCCCGTAGCGCCCGGTATGCGGCCCTGCCGACGATTTCGGCAAGGTCCGCCGCGGCCCATTTCGGCTCGGGTCTGAGCATCATGCGGATGGCCCCGTCACTGATCGAGAGAAGTATGTCGATCAATGGAGGCAGAACAACGTCGAGATCGCGGACCTGCCACCGCTGCAGCAGGGGCTGCATGACTTCACCGATCTGCGCCCGGATCTGCTCCCGGCCTTGCGTAATAGCCTCGGCGAGAACGGGATCTGCCTGCGCTGCGGCAATGATCTGCCACGAGGCAGGGCGCGCAGCAACGTCGCCGAGCAGAGCTCCGAAGCCGTCGACGAACATCTGCTCAACGGAGCCCGTCCGCTGTGGCGGAAGGATGGCACGCAAGCTGGCGAGGGCCAGCCGCGTCTCGCGTTCCAGCAGTTGAGTCAGCACCTCACTTCGCCCGTTGTAGCACGCATACACAACGGGTCGGGTGACGCCCATGAGCGTGGCGATAGCTGCCATCGTCACATTCGCCACGCCCTGTTCAGCGGTGATCTGTAGGGCCGTATCCAGCACCTGCGCCCGCCTTCGCTCCGGTCCGAGATGTTCGGCCCGGGCGCGCGGATTGGTCGAGGCTGGCGGCGCAGTGACGGTGTCCTCCTACGGAGAGCCCGGCTACTGCAGATACACGTTGGCGATGATGAGCACCGGCCAGGCGACAATTTCTCCCAGCATAGAGAAGAGCTTGTCCAATCCGGTGAGTTGTTCAAGGTGACCACGGTGGGTCATTGCCCAAATCAACCCGATCACCAAGTACGGCACACCAACGACGATCACCAGATAGACGAGCTGGCGGATGCTGAGGCGGCGGTCGAGCAGGTCCTTAATCATGGTGTGTTCCTTCTGAATCATCCAACGGTGCCGAGGATCGGCTCGGACTCTCTAATTCCCTCGTCGCTGGGAGCCTGTCCCGCTCCGAACACGCGGGCTCTCTGCCTTTCTCGGAGTTCGTGGTGCGCCTGGCTCGGAATCTCATAGCCGTAAAGTTCCTGAGCCTCCCTGGGCGTCATGGTGATCGAGCTTTTCGGCGGTACCGACAGCAGAACGCGAGCGCCGATGGGCACGGTGGCGGGTGAGATCAGCCGGAGCAGGATCAATTGCAGCCGCTTGCTCATGCTGATCGCCGTGAATGCGGCACTTATCGGTGGCACGATCGCCGCGTCGAGCAGGGGGGCAACGCTTAGCCCGGCCATCTCCCGCATCCACTGAGGCATGGTCGCCAATGTGCCCCGGCGCAAAAACCAGGTGATTACCTTGGTGAACGGCCGCAACAGCAGTGGCATCGGCGGCAGCATCACCTCGGCGCTGAGCAAGTGCCGCATCGCCTGCCGGGCGATATCAGAGCCGATGAGCTGCGGTCGCATCTTTTCGAAGTACTGGCTTATCCCCTCGCGCGTGCGGGGGATATCGCCGGGGTCGCAGGTCTGCAATTGCGCCGCGCGGGCGCATTCACTCCAGAACTGCACTTCGTCCTCGTCGGAAAGCCGCCCTGGTCCGTACTTCTCATAGGCGAGCAGAATCGAATGCCACGCCGTGAGGTGTATCCACAACTGCGATTCGGGGTTGTTCGCGTCGTAGTTCTCTCCGGTGACCGGGTCGACGCCGATCGCCTTGGAATGAATCTTGACCAGGACATCGGCCGCCTTCGCCGTCGATCGGCTGTCGTCGAAGGCAACCATCGCGAAGTACCGCAGAGTGCGGTCGTAGCGGGTCCGGGGCCGTGAATAGATTTCATGCGTCTTGTCCACCGCCGCAATCAATCCGGGATCAAGTTCCTCGATCACCACGGCACGCTGAAATCCAATGGACAGCGATGTCGGGTAGCTCCACACACGCCACGACACTGATTCGGGACCGAAGAAGCCGTAGTCCTCAGCAGGTTCAACCTTCGGTAGTGACAGCCACTCCCGGATCACACTCACAGGCCCGCTCCCTCTGCGCTAGTAATGCTACGACATGTAGGAATTTCATACACAGCGTAGGATTCATTACTGGATCCCTTACGTCAAGGGGGCAAGCGTCAACCAATCGACCCAGGCGCCCAAACCCTGCGTGCACACCTGATCCGCTGCGATTACTACAAGGTGTAGTTGGCGGTGGCATAGACTCATCGCGTGCTATATCGGGCGTTTTTGCGGGTAGTCGATCTACTGCCAATGCCGAGCCTTAGGGCGCAGCGCCTCATTGCCGCGGCGGTGGTGCTGACCCAGGGCGGCATCGCCGTCACCGGCGCGGTCGTGCGTGTCACCGCCTCCGGCCTCGGCTGCCCCACCTGGCCGCAATGCTTCCCCGGCAGCTTCACCCCGGTCGCCGTCGCCGAAGTGCCGCGCATCCACCAGGCCGTCGAGTTCGGCAACCGGATGATCAGCTTCCTGGTGGTTCTCACCGCGGCGTTGGCGGTTATTGCCGTGACCCGTGCACGTCGCCGCCGCGAGGTCCTCGTCTACGCCTGGCTGATGCCGGCCTCGACCGTGCTGCAGGCGGTCATCGGTGGCATCACCGTGCTGACCGGACTGCTGTGGTGGACGGTCGCAATCCATCTGCTCGTGTCGATGGGCATGGTGTGGCTGGCGACCCTGCTCTACGTGAAAATCGGTGAGCCCGATGTACATTCAGATTTCCCTACCGTGCCCCCGCCTCCCGCGCCGCTGCGCCGGCTGACCGCATTCACCGGCGTGACCTTGGCCGCAATCCTGGTGGCCGGGACCCTGGTCACCGGTGCCGGACCCCATGCCGGCGACAAGAGCCTCACCCGCGTAGTGCCCCGCCTGCAGGTCGAGATCACCACACTGGTCCATCTACACGGCACGCTGCTCGTCGCCTACCTGGCACTGCTCCTAGGCCTGGGATTCGGGCTCGCGGCGGTCGGCGTGACTCGACGCGTTTGGGCGCGCCTGACGGTACTTCTCGCACTCACCCTGGCACAGGGCCTCGTCGGAATCGTGCAGTACTACACGGGTGTACCCGCGGTGCTTGTCGCCGTGCACGTCGCAGGCGCAGCCGCGTGTACCGCAGCCACCGCGGCGCTATGGTGCGCGCTCACTACCCCGAGCTAGCCGCGACCGCGCTGCCCAAGCGGGCCGAGGCCTAACCGCTCCAACGCATCCTCGACACCAATCACAAACTTTCGTTGCGCGAGATCGCGCTCCTCGGTGTCCAGCTGTCGCCACCCTAGCGACGGCTCGACCAACTCAAGTTCCAACAGCCTCGGATCGTCGTCCACCACGCCGCCGATCACATCGACCCGCGCGTACAACAGATCCGTCATCGCGACACCACACTTCGTCGCTGCGGCGGCCAATGCGGTGGCACCGAATTTCCATAGCGCCGAGGAGGGCTTGACCGGAGCCAGTCGCTCGGAATGGAACAAGCCCGACTCATCGACCTCGGCCGCGGTGCCCGGCGGAGGCAACAACGCCCCCTTGGTAAAGGCATGCGACGGTTCGCCATTGAGGAAAACCAGCGCCGTTTCGCCGTGGTGATCGACCCGCGGATCGTAAGGCTGGATCAGCACGGTACGGCCCTCATCCTGCAACGCCTCGGCGTGATTGCGGGCAGCCTCCGGACAGGTGAAACGCCCCGCCCCGCGGGATCCGCCAGCCACCGCGGGCTTGATCACCAGTTCTCCATCGGGCAGCACGATGGGCTCATCGGGTGCGAAGAATGTGCTCGGCACGGTGGGAACACCCGCCGCGGCAAGGTCATTCATGTAGCGCTTATCGGTGTTCCAACGCACCACCGGCAACGGGTTCAGCACATTACGCACCGATCCGGCCCACGTCAGAAATTCATCCAGCCGCTCAGGGTAGTCCCAGGTGGCACGCAGGATCACCAGATCGGCCTGTGTCACCTCGGGGTCGTCCCAGGACAACCAACGGGCATGCAAGTCCCGAACACGCAGAGCAGCAACAAGTTCGGCATCGTCACCATCGCCAGCGACGAGCTGTGGGCAACCGGCCAGAACGATGCGCGGATGGAAGATCTCCGGCCGTCCCAGCCTTATGTCCGGGCGACCCACCCGGCCATCTTCTTAACGTGACCCGGTGCCGGGTTGGCGGTGCTGACCAATTCGCGGTCCCACTCCTCGACCGGCTCGATGCCTTCTACTGCCGCGACGGCGGCATGCGCGGTCGGGAGATCGTCGACCACCTGATCACCGAGGATGCCGTCGGCCCCGACGAGCGTGATACGGACACCCGCCTGCCCGACGGGCTGCAACACCGCCTTGGTGGGCATGCGGTGCGCCTTCACGAAAGACGTCAGCGCGCGATGCACTGTGGACGGAACAGACACCTTCGCTTGCTGGCCTGCCTCCGGCTGGGCTTCGTCGGTCATACCCAGAGCGTACGTGGCCTGGATACTGGACCCATGCGCGCCATCGAGGTACCCGTGACCGGAGGACCCGAGGTCCTCACCCTCGTCGAAAAGACCGATCCGGCACCCGCGCCCGGTGAGGTGCTCATCGATGTGGACGCCGTCGGCGTCAACTTCCGCGATATCTACCTGCGCAACGGCAGCTACGCCGCCCCGCTCCCCCACATCCCGGGATCTGAGGTCGCCGGGGTGGTGCGCGCGGTCGGCGAAGGCGTCGAGAGCCTCGTCCCCGGCGACCGCGTCGCCACCCCGGTGGCAGCCTGGGGTTACGCCGAATCGACGACCGCGCCAGCAGATTTCACCGTCAAGGTGCCGGAAGGATTGTCCGCGGAGGTCGCGGCGAGCACCCTGCTGCAGGGCATCACCGCGCACTACCTGCTCACCTCCGTCTACCCCGTCGCAGCCGGAGACACCGTGCTGGTGCACGCCGGTGCCGGCGGCATGGGCCTGCTGCTGACTCAGTGGGCGACCCATCGCGGCGTCCGGGTCATCACGACGGTGTCCAGCGCAGCCAAGGAGAAACTCTCTCGCGCTGCCGGCGCTGCCGAGGTGCTGCCGTATCCCGATCCGGAGGATCCGGGTGAATTCGAGGCCCGCATCAAGGAATTGACCGCGGGCGAGGGCGTTGCGGTTGCCTATGACGGTGTCGGCAAGTCGACATTCGAGGCGAGCCTGGCGGCCGTTCGCGTCCGCGGCCTGATCGCCCTGTACGGCGCGGCCAGCGGCCAGGTGCCGCCCTTTGATCCACAGCGCCTCACCGCCAAGTCCGCGGTGCTGACCCGCCCCACCATGGGGCATTTCATCCGGACCCCCGAGGAATTCGCCTGGCGCGCCGGCGATGTCCTAGACCTGGTGTCCCGCGGAACGCTGGAGATCATCGTCGGTGCGAGCTACCCGCTGGATCGGGCCACGCAGGCACACCGCGATCTGGAGGCACGCACGACCACGGGGTCGGTCGTACTGATTCCATAGATCGGTGAGCGCGGCGTTGCGTACCGAGGCACGCCGTATCTAGCGTGCATAACGTCGCTCTCGCGAAAAAGGGAAGGTGCTAGTAGCCCAGCAAGGTGGGCCAGCCAACTACGGAGTCGACGGCCAGCGCGCAAAAGACCACGGCAAGGTAGTTGTTCGACTGCAGGAACAACCGCAGCGGCTTGATCGGCTGCCCCTTGCGCACACCCGAGTACAACTGGTGTGCCATCACCAGGAACCATGCCCCGGCCAGGAACGCGACCACGGCATAGATGACACCCGCGGCCAACCCCAGCGCCAGCGTCGCCAGCACCGTCAGCCAGGTGTAGACGAGGATCAGCTTGGTGACCTTTTCCTCGGTGGCGATAACGGGCAGCATCGGGACGCCCGCCGCGCGGTAGTCCTCCTTGTAGCGCATCGCCAGCGCCCAGGTGTGCGGCGGCGTCCAGAAGAAGATGATCGCGAACATCACCAACGCGGGCCATGCAATGGTGTTGGTGACCGCCGACCAGCCGATCATCACCGGCATGCAGCCGGCGGCGCCGCCCCACACGACGTTCTGTGCAGTACGGCGCTTGAGCACCAGCGTGTAGATGAACACGTAGAACGCGATGGTGGCCACGGCGAGCACACCGGAGAGCAGGTTGGCGGTCCACCACAACCAGGCGAACGCCCCGATGCCGAGTACCACCCCGAAGATCAGGGCGTTGCGCGTGGTCACCGATGCCGTCGCGAGCGGTCGCCGGGCGGTCCGCTTCATGAGTTTGTCGATATCGGCGTCCGCAACACAGTTCAAGGTGTTGGCGCTGGCCGCGGCCATGACTCCGCCGAGCAGCGTGTTGAGGATGAGCAGCGGATGCACAGATCCCCGGTCTGCCAGCAGCATCGCGGGGATGGTGGTGACCAGCAGCAACTCGATGACCCGCGGCTTGGTCAGAGCGACATACGCGAGGATTACTCGGAGAAACGGCGGTACTGCGCGAGCATGCGCACGCGCGCCCTGCGTCTCTCGCATCCGCACCGCGCTGATCCTCCTGGGTAATGGTTTCGGTGAGCCAGCCGACCCGCGGCACTGAGCGCTCTACTACGCACGATGGTAGACCGCCGCGGTCGCATGCCGACAACCAAGGTCGGCCCGGAAGTGAACGGAGGTTGTCCGCCACCAGGCGGTCACGTGGCCTGCCCAGCGCGACTCGGTGGTGAGGGCGCGATGCGGCATCGCCCGCACTACGATGGGCCCGTGACCGCGCTCGACGAGATCCCGACCGATATCCCTACCCTCACCCGGGCCAATCACCCCGGTGACTGGACTGACCTGGACTCGCGTGCGGTGGACACCGTCCGAGTGCTGGCAGCCGATGCCGTGCAGAAGGTCGGCAACGGCCATCCCGGCACCGCGATGAGCCTGGCGCCGTTGGCGTACACGCTGTTTCAGCGGCAGCTGCGCCATGACCCCAGTGACACCACCTGGATCGGCCGTGACCGGTTTGTGCTGTCCTGCGGCCACAGCAGCCTGACCCTGTACCTGCAGTTGTACTTGGGCGGGTTCGGTCTGGAACTGTCCGACATCGAGGCGCTGCGTACCTGGGGATCGCTGACCCCCGGCCACCCCGAGTACCACCACACCAAGGGTGTGGAGATCACCACCGGGCCGCTGGGCCAGGGCTTGGCCTCCGCGGTCGGTATGGCAATGGCCTCGCGCTACGAGCGTGGTCTCTTCGACCCCGACGCCGCTCCCGGCACCAGCCCGTTCGACCACTACGTCTATGTGATCGCCTCCGATGGCGATATCGAAGAGGGCGTCACGTCAGAAGCGTCCTCCCTGGCCGGCACCCAGCAGCTCGGGAACCTCATCGTCATCTGGGATGACAACGAGATCTCCATCGAGCACGACACCAAGATCGCGCTCACCGAAGACACTCCCGCGCGGTACGAGGCGTACGGCTGGCACGTGCAGACCGTTGTCGGCGGCGAGAACGTCGTGGGGATTGAACAAGCAATCGAGGCCGCTAGGGCCGTCACCGATCGTCCGTCGTTCATCGCGCTACGCACCATCATCGGCTACCCGGCGCCCACCAAGATGAACACCGGCGGTGTCCATGGTTCCGCTCTCGGCGCCGACGAGGTGGCCGCCACGAAGAAGATCCTGGGCTTCGACCCCGAAAAGTCGTTCGAGGTGACCCCCGAGGTCATCGAGCACACCCGCGGCCTCGTGCAGCGCGGCAAGCAGGCACACACCGAGTGGGACAAGGGATTTGACGCCTGGGCGGCCCGCGAGCCCGAGCGCAAGGCGCTGTTAGACCGTCTGCAGGCGCGCGCCCTCCCCGAGGGCTGGGATGCCGAGCTGCCGTCCTGGGAGCCCGGTTCCAAGGGTGTCGCCACCCGCGCCGCATCGGGCGACACCCTCTCGGCACTCGGCGCCAAGCTGCCCGAGCTGTGGGGCGGCTCGGCCGACCTGGCGGGTAGCAACAACACCACCATCAAGGGCGCCGATTCCTTTGGTCCGCGGTCGATCGCGACCGCCGACTGGAACGCTCAACCCTACGGCCGCACACTGCATTTCGGCGTTCGCGAACACGCCATGGGTTCGATCCTGTCCGGCATCGTGTTGCACGGACTCACCCGCGCGTACGGCGGCACGTTCATGCAGTTCGCCGATTACATGCGCCCCGCGGTGCGCCTGGCCGCACTGATGAACATCGATCCGATCTACGTGTGGACACACGACTCGATCGGCCTGGGCGAGGACGGCCCCACCCACCAGCCGGTGGAGCATCTGGCGGCGCTGCGCGCCATCCCCAACCTCTCGGTGGTGCGCCCCGGTGACGCCAATGAGACCGCATACGCGTGGGCAGCCGTCTTGGAGCGCGAATCCAGCACCGGCCCAATCGGTTTGGCGCTCACCCGACAGGGCGTGCCGATCCTGGAGGGCACCAGCCGCGCAGGCGTCGCCAAGGGCGCCTACGTGCTGGACGGTGCCGAGGGAACGCCCGACGTGATCCTGATCGGCACCGGTTCGGAGCTGCAGCTGGCGGTGGAGGCGAAGAAACTTCTGGCCGCCAAGGGAATCTCGGCGTCCGTGGTGTCGTTCCCCTGTGTGGAATGGTTCGAGTCTCAGCCTCAGGAATATCGCGACAGCGTGCTGCCGCCATCGGTGCGCGCGCGTGTGGTCGTGGAGGCCGGAATCGCCCAAAGCTGGTACAAGTTCGTGGGTGACGCCGGCCAGATCGTCTCGCTGGAGCACTACGGGGCCTCCGCGGACGACAAGACGTTGTTCCGCGAGTTCGGTTTCACCCCGGATGCAGTGGGTGCGGCCGCCGAAAGGTCAATCGCAGCAGCTCAGTAACCCCGAATCAGGAAGGGATGAATCCCATGAGCACGTCAGATCAGAATGAAAACCTCGCCGAACTGAGCGCAGCCGGAGTCGCCGTCTGGCTCGACGATCTCTCCCGGGACCGACTCAGCTCGGGCAACCTGGCAGAGCTCATCGCCACCCGGAGCATCGTCGGGGTCACCACCAACCCGGCCATCTTCCAGGCCGCCCTGTCCAAGGGACACGCCTACGACGCGCAAATCGCCGAGCTCGCCGAGCGCGGTGCCGATGTCGATTCGGCCATCCGCACCGCCACCACAGACGATGTCCGCGCCGCCTGCGATGTGTTGGCTCCGCAGTACGAGGCGTCCGAGGGCATCGACGGCCGGGTGTCCATTGAGGTGGATCCCCGCCTGGCCCATGACACCGACAAGACCATCCTGCAGGCGATCGAGCTGTGGAAGATTGTCGACCGTCCGAACGTGCTGATCAAGATTCCGGCCACGAAGGCGGGTCTGCCCGCGATCACGGCGGTGATCGCGGAGGGTATCTCGGTCAACGTGACGCTGATCTTCTCGGTGGAACGCCACAAGGAGGTCATGGACGCCTACCTGGCCGGCCTGGAGGCCGCGAAGGACGCCGGACGAGACCTGTCCAAAATCCACTCGGTGGCATCCTTCTTCGTCTCCCGCGTGGACACCGAGATCGACAAGCGCCTCGAAGATATCGGCAACGGTCAGGCGCTGTCCCTGCGTGGCCGGGCCGGAGTGGCCAATGCCCGGCTGGCCTACCAGGCCTACGAGAAGGTCTTCGACCACGGACACCGGTTCGCCGCGCTCAAGGAGGCGGGCGCACGCGTGCAGCGGCCACTGTGGGCGTCGACGGGTGTCAAGAACCCTGACTACGACGACACCATGTACGTGGTGGACCTGGTGGCTCCGCACACCGTAAACACGATGCCGGAGAAGACGCTGGAGGCGGTCGCTGACCACGGGATGGTCACCGGCAACACCATTCACGGGACGTACGACGGCGCGCACGCGGTGTTCCACGAGCTGAGCCGGGCGGGAATCGACCTGGACGACGTGTTCGAGGTCCTCGAGACCGAAGGCGTCGACAAGTTCGAGGTCGCCTGGAACGAGCTCATCGACGCCACCCAGGTGCAACTCGACGCGGCTTCCCCCAAGGGCTGAGCATGAACGACGGTCTTCGCGCAAGCGGCTCATCCGCAGCAGCATCGACGAAAGGGCCGCGTGAACTAAACCCCTTGCGGGACAAGCGTGACAAGCGTTTGCCGCGCATCGCGGGACCGTGCTCGCTGGTGATCTTCGGTGTCACCGGCGACCTGGCTCGCAAGAAGCTGATGCCGGCGATCTACGACCTGGCGAACCGCGGATTGCTGCCGCCGACCTTCGCCCTGGTCGGTTTCGCACGACGAGACTGGGCCAACGAAGACTTCGGGCAGATCGTGCTTGAGGCCGTCAAGGCACATTCACGCACTCCGTTCCGTCAGCATGTGTGGGACCGGCTGGCCGAGGGAATCCGTTTCGTTCAAGGAAGTTTCGACGACGACGACGCCTTCGAGCAGCTCAAGAAGACATTGCAGACACTCGACGAAGAGCGCAGCACCGGCGGTAATCACGCGTTCTACCTGTCGATACCGCCGAAGGCCTTCCCCATGGTGTGCGAGCAGCTGTCCAAATCCAGTCTCGCGCAACCGGTCGATGGCGCATGGCGCCGAGTCGTGATCGAGAAGCCATTCGGCCACGACCTGGAGAGCGCCCGTGAGCTCAACGCCGTAGTGAACCAGGTATTCCCCGAGGAATCGGTGTTCCGCATCGACCACTACCTCGGCAAGGAGACGGTGCAGAACATCCTGGCGCTGCGTTTCGCCAACCAGCTGTTCGATCCCATCTGGAATGCGCACTACGTCGACCATGTGCAGATCACCATGGCCGAGGACATCGGATTGGGCGGTCGCGCAGGCTATTACGACGGAATCGGTGCAGCCCGCGATGTGATCCAGAACCATCTGCTGCAGCTGCTGGCATTCACCGCGATGGAGGAGCCGATCAACTTCTCCCCCGCCGAGCTGCAGGCCGAGAAGATCAAGGTGCTCTCGGCGACCCGGCTGATCGAACCACTCGGCGAAACCACCGCCCGCGGCCAGTACGGACCCGGCTGGCAAGGCAGCGAACAGGTGCCGGGCCTACTGGAGGAAGAAGGCTTCTCCAAGGACTCGATCACCGAGACCTTCGCGGCCATCACCCTGGAGGTGGACAGCCGCCGATGGGCGGGAGTCCCGTTCTACCTGCGAACTGGAAAACGCCTCGGCCGCAGGGTGACCGAGATCGCCCTGGTGTTCAAGCGGGCACCGCATTTGCCCTTCGACTCCACGATGACCGAGGAACTCGGCGCCAACGCGCTCGTCATTCGGGTGCAGCCCGATGAGGGCGTCACGCTGCGCTTCGGGTCGAAGGTTCCTGGCAACGCCATGGAGGTGCGGGACGTCAACATGGACTTCTCGTATGAGCAGGCGTTCACCGAGGAATCGCCCGAGGCGTACGAGCGGTTGATCCTGGACGTGTTGTTGGGCGAGCCGTCGCTGTTCCCAGTGAACGCCGAGGTCGAACTATCTTGGCGGATCCTCGATCCGGCACTCGATTTCTGGGCGTCGGGGGGCAAACCCGACACGTACGAGTCCGGAACCTGGGGCCCGCAGTCCGCGTTCGACATGATGGCCCGCACGGGTCGCGATTGGAGGCGGCCATGAACACGGTCTTCGCCCGAGAGGCTCAGCTATGATCGTCGATCTTCCCGACACCACCACCAACGATGTCAACAAGAAACTGGTTGAGCTGCGCGAATCCGGCGGCGCCGTCACCATGGCGCGCGTGTTGACCTTGGTGGTCATCGCCGATGCCGGTGATGACTTCGAAGAGGTCATCGAGGCAGCCAACGGCGCCAGCCACGAACATCCGTGCCGGGTGATCGTGTTGGAGCGCAATCCGCTGGCGGCAGAATCAGGGCTCAGCGCACAAATTCGGGTCGGCGGTGATGCGGGCGCGGGCGAAGTGGTGGTGCTGCGGTTGCGTGGTCCGCTCGCCGCACACGAGCACAGTGTGGTGATCCCGTTCCTGCTGCCCGACACTCCCGTGGTGGCCTGGTGGCCCAACCAGGCGCCCGCGGTACCCGCGAAAGATCCGCTGGGACGCCTTGCCATCCGACGTATCACCGACGCGACGACCGCCCCAGACCCGATGCATGCCATCAAGAATCGGCTCGCCGGATACACGCCCGGAGACACCGATCTGTCGTGGAGCCGTATTACCTACTGGCGAGCGCTGCTTGCGTCCGCGTTGGATCAGCCTCCATATGAGGGCATCAACTCGGCAGTGGTGTCCGGGCTGGCCACCGAGCCCGCGCTGGACGTCACCGCAGGATGGCTCGCCTCGCGCATCGACGGCCCCGTCACCCGGGTGGTCGGTGAACTCAAGGTGGAGCTCCACCGCGACAGCGAAATCGTCACGCTGAGCCGCCCGCAGACGGGCGCCATCGCGACGTTAGCCCGGACCGGACGTCCGTCCGCGTCACTTCCGCTGCCACGCAGGGAAACACGCGACTGCCTGGCCGAGGACCTGCGCCGCCTCGACCCCGACGAGATCTACCGCACAGCACTCGAGGGAATCGGAAGGGTCCAATACCTATGAGCGAAACGATCATCGAAAAGCATTCTGACACCGATGCTTTGGTTGCCGCAGCGGGTGACCGGCTGGCGCTCACGATCGCCGCCGCCCTCACCGAACGCGGTAAGGCGATGATCGTGCTCACCGGCGGTGGTACCGGAATTGGACTGCTCAAACATCTGCGCGACGTCGCCAGCGACCTAGACTGGGCCAACGTGCACGTGTTCTGGGGTGATGACCGGTACGTCCCGAAAACCGATCCGGAGCGCAACGCCTGGCAGGCCTGGGAGGCGCTGCTGGAGCATGTGGACTTCCCGCTGCGCAACATGCACGCGATGCCCAATAGCGAGAGCGAATACGGGACAGATCTGGACGCGGCGGCCCTCGCCTACGAGCAGCTGCTGGCTGCCAATGCCGAGCCCGGCCGGGACTGTCCCGAATTCGACGTCCACTTGCTCGGCATGGGCGGCGAGGGCCACATCAACTCACTGTTCCCCCATACCGACGCGGTCAGGGAAACGCAGCGACTGGTGGTGGCGGTCCCGGACTCCCCCAAGCCGCCGCCACAGCGGATCACGTTGACGTTGCCTGCGATTCAACGTTCCCGCGAGGTATGGCTGGTTGTCTCCGGTGAGGCCAAAGCGGAGGCGGTAGCGGCTGCCATCGGTGGTGCCGATCCCGTCGATGTCCCGGCGGCAGGAGCCAAGGGATTCGAGCGCACGGTGTGGCTGCTCGACGAGGCAGCGGCAAGCCAGCTGAACTAGTCGTCGATGCCTTGGCCGATAGCGAACAGGGCATCGGGGTCCACCACCAGGCCGTGCTCGGGCTGCACGGCGGGCGCCGGGGACGGCGCACTGGCAGCCGCCACGGACACCTGACCGACGGCGGTGCCCGGCCCCGGAGCCGGAGAGCGCAAGCGCTCCACATTCGCCGCGAATTCGGCCACGCCCTCCCGAATAGCCATCGCATGCTCATCCAGACGGTCCAGCAGCTGAGATAAGGTGCGCCCCATCTTGTTTCCGAGCTCTGAAGCATCGGCCACCGCGGAGGCAATGGTGGTCGCCACACTGCCACCCTGGGTAATCGGCGAGGCTGCCCGCGCCGCGGTGAACTCGGTAATGATGTCGTCGACGTAGCCTTCGACCCATTGCCCGAGCATGCTTCGGGTGTGGGTGACTAGATCGGTCACCACGTTGATGCGCTGGTTGATGTTTGATGCGGCGAGGCGCAGCTCGTGGAGCGCGTCGTCGATGAGATCTGATGCGTCGCCGAATCCCGTTGCCGCCGCGCCACTGTGACCATCACCGAGAGCACCCAGCACCGCCGACAGCTCTTGCTGCACATTGGTGACGTCGGCGACGCAGTATCGCCAGAAGGTCGCCTCGGTGGAGGCTGCGCCTGGATTGCCCCGGAGCGCATCGAGTGGTTCTTCGAGGAACTGCACGTGCTCGACTACGAAGCCCAATCCGGCGTCGTGGAGGCGAGTGAGCGGTCTCAGCTCGGCATCAAGGGTGTCCACCGAGCCCTTCACCAATCTTCGTCATGGCGACCACCGTCTGGTCCTCGGCTTCGGCAATGTGCCGGGCCTGGTCGTGTAGGCGCTGGCCCGTCTCCACCATGACATCGCCAAGGGACCGGACCGCGTCCGTGAGCAGGTCGAGACTCCCCCGCACCGACCTCACGAAGTCCGAAGACACCGCGCCCAGATCCTGTTCGCCGAGCCCCTCGCCGTGGTGGTCGAGCAGGACTCGTACCGATCCCCCCAGGTTCTCCAGATTCGCCGCCTCATGGAGCACCACATCGCGGTCAAACCGGAAGCCCCCAGTGGTGTCCGGACTCATGACGTCGGTCCCAGATGCTCACCATCCCCAAGGTGCCCTCCGTCCAGGTAGCCCTTGACGTAGTCCATGGCCGGCCCATCGCCGGTGAGGTCATGCAGCGTGCTGTGGACCTGGCTGGCCGCATTGACCTGTGCGGCGGCGATGGTCCGGGTGATAATCGCGGAAAGATCCCGCGCATCCATCGACAACGTCGTCTCATCCAGGTCTAGTGCCTCGATGCGACCGCCCGACCCGACGGTCACCGCCACACCCACATCGTCCTTCGCGTGGCCACGAACCAGCCCCACGGTCTGCTGCACATACTGGGCACGCTGCCCAAGAACTTCCAGGCGGTCCTGGTATTCACGAATCCATTGGCGGGGGTCACCACGGCACTCCGACATGACGAGGGGCTCCTTTCCGAGGTTCACGGCCGGTGAAACGGGAACGTCCCCTCCGCGTCCCCGGTCCACCGACCGCTGCTGGCATTAGTCGACTTTCGTGCCATACATAGAGATGGATGGGTTGAGGACGCCAATCGGTTCCATGAATTTTGAAGAAATTTCTTCGCAAATCGAATAAGTGGCAACTACCTGCGAGAATACGTCATGCAGAAACAAAAACAGCGGACTACCTGTGTGGTAGTCCGCTGCCGCAAAGCGAGGGCGCTATCCGCCGAGCTTGATCTCCAGGCCAACGCCGACGATCGAGATCACCCAAATGGCGGTGACGAAATACGTGAGCCGGTCGAGGTTCTTCTCCACCACGGTAGAACCGGAGAGGCTGGACTGCACGCCGCCACCGAACAGGGTAGACAGCCCGCCGCCCTTCGCACGGTGCAGCAGCACCAGCAGGATCATCAACAGGCTCGTGACGATCAGGACGATCTGCAACGCCAATTCCATGAGGTCTAGCCTACCGGCACGACTCTCACCGCCCGCGCGACGGTCCCGTTAGCTCACCCGCTCGGCGGGCGCCAGCCACGTGTTGCACAGGCGGTTGGAATTGGCGAACGCGCCATCGGCCCACCATCGGTAGGCGTGCTGATTGGTGCCGTGGTCGCGCCGTGACTGTTGCCCGTCGCCGCGATACTGATCCTCCTGCGCCAATGCATATTCGTCTTCCCCGAGGTGATCGAATTGCGAACCCACGAAGGCTCCCGACAGGCACTGCGCCTGCAGCTCCAGCCGCCGGGAGAATTCAAGTCCCTGCGGCGAGTCGGTACCTGCCTCACGCCGGGCGTTCCACGCCGCACGCATGATTCCGATGCTCGATTGCACATGATGGGCATACTCATGAGCGAATACTGCGAGGTAGATACCGGGATGGTTGCCGTACTGCCCAGGCGGTACACCGGGAATCGACATGTAGATGGTGCTGTTGGCGGCGCAGTAGAACGCCGCCCAATTGGAATCCGGAGCGTCCATGTCTTTGTAGCCGCACGGGGTATCCACACTCCGACCCCCAATCACAAAGATCCCCGGGGACGACCACGGGGACTTGGCGAACCGTAGGAAGCCACCCCACCCGCGATCGAGGCATACCCGCGCGCTCTCGTAGAAGCGCCTGCCCCGATCGGCATCGGAAGGCCATGAATCCAGCTGACACGCCTCGTTGCCATCGAAGAGCGCACCGTAGATCCCGAAAATCGGGTGATCGCCCAGTCTGTAGACGGGAACGGGCGCCGACGGGATCGTGGACGTGGGCGGCGTGGACGACGGTGATTCCGAAGTCGTCGACGGCCAAATCGTCACCTCGGGAAAGGTCAGCTGCCAGGTCGGCGTGGTCGTCGTCACGGACGACGTGCGCGTCGAAGTCGCCGTCATCCGCGACGGACTCGCCACCCCCGAATCGACGGACCGATAGTCCAAGGCGTCCAGCATCAAGAAGATCGCAACCAGCAATATCGCGATCACCAGCGCAAATCCACCGACAATCGCCACTTTCCGTTGCGACGCCCGCAGCCGACTCGGTGCGGCGGTCGGAAGCGATGCCGGCGGAGGCAACGGCGCCACTGGTCGCATCGGAACCGGGCCATGGGGAAACCCCATGTCAACTCACTTCCGAGCTGTCCGCCAGCCAGGTGTTGCATTCCCAGTTGCGGTTCTTCACCGCGCCGTGCCACCACCAGTTGTAACCGTGCTGGTAAGTGCCGTGGTCGCGCTTCCCACCCCCGCCGTCGCCGCGGTATTGGTCGGCCCCGGCGCGCTGGTATTCGTCCTCGGTGATCGTGCCCCCGCGCCGAGATCCGAGGAACATTCCAGAGAAGCATTGCGCTTGTAGCTCAGCACGCCGTGAGAATTCGAGCCCCTGCGGCGAGTCCGCGCCCGCACGCCGACGCTCATTCCAGTATGCGGACCAGATTCCACTGAGCTCTTGTCCGTGGTGCGCGTATTCGTGGGCGAAGGCCGCCGCGTACGGGCCATCGTGATTGCCGTACTTGCCGGGCGACAGGGCCACGATCGACATGTAGATCGTTTGGTTTCCCGGGCAGTAGAAGCCGGCCGAACCGTTCGGCCAGAAGTCCCACCCCCCGCATGGGGAATCCGTCCAGTTTCCACCGATTACGACAATGTTCGGTGAGGACCACGGCAGATTCTTGGCCTCCAGCAGTCGGCGCCACTCCGGATCCATGCAGGTACGCAGGTCCCGATAGAACACGTCTGCCTGCTCGACGTTGTACGGCCACGAGCTGGTGCTACACGGAGCGTTGGTAAATCCGGAGTCCTTATCCCAGAACAGCGGATGCTGGCCAAGTTCGAGGACGGGCTCTGATCTGGGCGGCGGAGGTGGGGTCCACACCGTCGTGGTGGTGTACGTCGTCCGGGAAGTTGTGGGACTGGACGTGGCCGTACGGCTCGATGACGTTAGTGGATACCGGTAGGACGTCGTCTGCGCGCGCGTCGTGGTGGTCCGCGCCGAGTCCCTGCCGGTGACGGCCCAGGTGATCAATACCCCGACAATCGATACCACCACGAGCCCGAAAGCCACGGCACCGATGATCGCTCCAGTCCCGTTGCCCCCACCGCTCTGGGCGACATTCGGCCACAGAGGTGGCGGACGTCGATAACCGTAAGCCGCCGGCGGTGGATACACCGGGCGTGCCGAGGGCACCGGATATCCGGGCGGAAGCGGGGCCGCCGGATACCCAGGGCGCGGGGGTCCAGGGGGCGGTCGCCATCCACGTGGAGGAGCCATCGGCATCGGCGCGGGGCCTGGCAACGGGGCGTTCCATCCCGGCACGGGCCTGGGCTGACCGTACGGCTGCTGTGGCTGCATTGCGTCGAACCCCCCGGCACGTCGTGCGAATGTCGGCCAGCATATCTGCTCTGACCTAGGGTTACCGCTGTGGGAGAGATGACTCGCGGGGTGACGTTACGTCTGTTGGTGTGCCTGACGGTTGGTGCCGGATGGTTGATGGCCGCGGCGCCGGTGCACGCGGATGATCCCGTCGGCACCGTAGCCGTTGCCATGAACCTGGCCGATGACGGCACACTGAATGTCACCGAGACCATTACCCCCGCCAAAGACCAAGTGCTGCAACGGCATCTCGCACTCGACGTCGCCGTCGAGGGCAATCGGATTCAGCATTTCGAGGTGGACAAGGTCGCCGGTACCGGCGACACGGAAGCGGTCGCCGACGGCAAGTCATTGACGGTCACCGCCCGCGGTCCGGCCACCGTCGCCTACGCCGTGCGCGGCGCGGTCGTCGACATCGGTGATCGACAGCAGGTGACGTGGCCCTTCGCGTCCGGTTGGGGTTCCGGACTGCGGAACGTGACGGCATCCTTCGTCTCTCCAACCACAAAACCCGACTCGCCCGCATGCACATTGGGCGCACCAGGCGCTCAAACACGTTGCACTGCTGCGCAAATCGACCACACCGGGGTTGTCCGCGTTCAGCAGGATCAACTGGCGCCGGACACGGTCGCGACCTTCACCATCATGCTGCCGGCCGGCACCGTCCCAGCGAACGCCACGTTCACGGCCATCCCTGGTCCGCAAGGTCCCTTCGCCCTGACCTGGCCGTCGATCGCGGCGCTGGCAGGCTTCGGGGTTATCGCTGTCGCGTTGGCGGGCTGGGTTATCGTCGCGCGCCGCCGGGACGCTCGCGCCGCCGGCATCGCCGTCACGGTCGCAGATCCGCTCTTACGGGATGAGACGGGAACGCGATTCGCGGCACCGGACGGGGTGCTCCCCGGACAGGTCGGCACCGTCATCGATCTGCGCGTCGACGCGGTGGATATGACCGCCACGATCGTCGATCTGGCGGTCCGCGGATACCTATGGATCGCCGAAACCACCGGCCCCGATGGGCAACTCGATTGGCAGATCTCTCGCAGGGCTCCCGCCGACGGCCTCTTGACCGCCTACGAGACCCAATTTCTCGGCATCTTGCTCGCCGATGACTCCGAATCGGTGTTCCTGTCCGCACTCCAAACTCCCGGCTCACGCCTGGACCTGAGCAGCATCCCCGAGGCGATGTACGCCGACGCCCTACTCAACAGGTGGTTCCGACGCTCACCCGAACACCTCGGGACGCTGACCTACTACGGGATCGGCGTGCTGCTTGCCGGTCTCGTAATGACCGCCGTACTGGCGCTAGGCATCGGCAGCGCCATGATCGGGGTCTCGGTGGCCGGCGTGGGCGCCGTCTGCGCCCTGGCGGGCATGCTGCTTCCGGTACGAACCGCACGCGGCCAGCTGCTGGTGGCCCATGTGTCAGCACTGCGGCGCTATCTGCGCGAGCTGAATCTCGATGCTCTCGCCGACGAGGAGCGCGAGATCGTGCTGACCCGAGCAGCGCCCTACGCCGTGGTGCTGGGAGAGGTCGCGGAATGGCTCAAGGCCATGCAGACCGTCGACACCGCCGCCGACGGCTCACCCGGAATCGATTGGTACGAAACAGATTCCGAAGGAAAGGACTTCACCGCGCACCTACCGGCGCTTCTCACCACCCTCGACGGGGTGATGGCGCGCGGCGCACACCTGCGGAACCTTCCGCAGGACTGAGCTAGAGCAGCGGTCCGCCCGCGGCGATCGCAGACATCTGGGCGAACTGCTCGCCGTCCAGAGATGCGCCGCCCACCAGGGCTCCGTCGACATCCTCCTGCGCCACGATCTCGCCGACGTTCTTGGCGTTCGCAGAACCGCCGTAGAGGATGCGCAGCGACGCGGCCACGTCGGCGCTCGCGATCTGTGCCAGCTCGGCACGGATCGCCGCACACACTTCCTGCGCATCGGCGGCACTTGCCACCCTCCCGGTGCCGATGGCCCACACCGGCTCGTAGGCAATCACAACCTTCGCAACCTGTTCCGCACTGAGCCCGGCCAGCGACCCACGCAAAGAGTTCACGTTGTACTGGACGTGGTCCCCCGCTTCGCGGATGTCGAGAGCCTCACCGATGCAGACAATCGGCGTCAGACCGTGCTTGAGCGCAGCGACCGCCTTGGCGGCCACTAACGCATCGTCCTCATTGTGGTACTGACGACGCTCGGAGTGTCCGACGACGGCGTACGTGACGCCCAGCTTGGCTAGGAACGCACCACTGATCTCGCCGGTGTAGGCGCCGGAGTCGTATACCGAGATATCTTGCGCGCCATAGGTGAGACGCAGTTTGTCGCCGTCGACCAGGGTCTGGACGCTCCGGATGTCGGTGAACGGCGGGATGACCGTCACGTCGACCTTGTCGAAGTATTTGTCCGGCAACGAGAATGCAATCTTCTGCACCAAGGCGATGGCCTCGAAATGATTGAGGTTCATCTTCCAGTTGCCGGCGATGAGTGGCTTGCGCGCCATGGGTGAGCTCCTCTAGCTGTCGAGAACGTCGATACCCGGAAGCGCCTTACCCTCAAGGTATTCCAGGGATGCGCCACCACCGGTGGAGATGTGCGAGAAGCCGTCGTCCGGCAGGTCGAGTGCACGCACCGCGGCGGCCGAATCGCCACCGCCCACGACGCTGAACGCGCCCTTCCCGGTAGCCGCGATGATGGCCTCGGCCACACCTCGCGTGCCCGCCGCGAAGGCCGGGAATTCGAACACACCCATCGGGCCGTTCCAAAAAATGGTCTTGGCATTCGACAACACCGCAGTGAACCGCTTGACCGATTCCGGTCCGATGTCCAGGCCCATCTTGCCATCCGGAATGGCATCCGCGGCAACGATTTCCGACGGCGAATCGGCCGAGAATTCGTCGGCCGCCACGATGTCCATCGGGAGATGGATCACGTCGGCGTACTTATCCAGGAGTTCGCGGCACGTCTCGATCTGCTCCGGCTGCACGAGAGACTTGCCCACCGGCAGGCCCTGCGCGGCCAGGAAGGTGAAGCACATGCCGCCGCCGATCACCAGGCTGTCGGCCTTGGTGGCCAGCGATTCGATGACCGCCAGCTTGTCGGACACCTTCGACCCACCGAGGACCACCGCATACGGACGCTCGGTGGATTCGGACAGTCGCTTGAGCACTTCAACCTCGGCCGCGACCAGTCCGCCGGCGTAATGCGGCAGCAGGGTCGCCACGTCATAGACGGAGGCCTGCTTGCGGTGCACCACCCCGAATCCATCGGAGACGAATGCACCGCCGGTACCCGTTGGGCCAGAAACTAATTCAGCCAGCTCCTGGGCAAGCGCCAGCCGCTGCGCGTCGTCCTTGCTGGTTTCACGCGGGTCGAACCGGATGTTCTCCAACAGCAGGACGTCACCGTCGGTCAGACCCTCGGCACGTGCTAGCGCATCGGTCCCGACGACATCACCGGCCACCTGCACGTGCCGACCCAGCAGCTCGCCGAGGACCACACCGACCGGGGCCAGCGACAGCTTGGGATCCGGCTTGCCGTCCGGGCGGCCCAGGTGCGCGGTGACGATAACCCTGGCCCCAGCACCCGCGAGCGCGCGGATGGTCGGGACCGAGGCCACAATGCGACCCGGGTCAGAAATTCGGGCGATGTTGTCGTCCTGATATTCGAGCGGGACGTTCAGGTCCGAACGGACCAGCACGCCCTTGCCCGAAACTCCCTCGGCCAGCAGGTCATTCAGCGATTTGATGGCCATCCGGCTAGAGCGACTTGCCGACCAGGCCGACCAGGTCGACGAGGCGGTTCGAGTAACCCCACTCGTTGTCGTACCAGGAGACCACCTTGGCCTGGTTGTCGATCACCTTGGTAAGCCCGGCGTCGAAGATCGAGCTGTGCGGGTCGGTCACGATGTCCGAGGAGACGATCGGGGCGTCGTAGTACTTCAGGATGCCCTTGAGCTTCCCCTCCGCCGCGGCCTTCATGGCGGCGTTGATCTCGTCGGCACTGGCAGCCTTGGCGAGTTCCACAGTCAGATCCGTGGCCGAGCCGGTTGGGATCGGCACGCGCAGGGCGTAGCCGTCGAGCTTGCCCTTGAGCTCGGGCAGCACCAGGCCGATCGCCTTGGCGGCACCGGTCGAGGTGGGAACGATGTTCAGGGCGGCGGCGCGGGCACGACGCAGGTCGCTGTGCGGGCCGTCCTGCAGGTTCTGGTCCTGGGTGTAGGCGTGGATGGTGGTCATCAGGCCCTTGACGATGCCGAACTCGTCGTTGAGTACCTTGGCCAGCGGTCCGAGGCAGTTCGTGGTGCACGAGGCGTTGGAGATGATGTTCTGACTGCCGTCGTACTTGTCGTCGTTGACGCCCAGCACGATGGTGATGTCCTCGTCGCTGGCGGGCGCGGAGATGATGACCTTCTTGGCGCCGGCGTCCAGGTGGCCCTGCGCCTTGTCACGCTTGGTGAAGATGCCAGTCGATTCGACGACAACGTCGACACCCAGGTCACCCCACGGCAGCGCCGCCGGACCTTCGCGGACCTCGAGGGCCTTGATCTTGTGGTCGCCGACGACGATGGTGTCATCGCCCTCCAGGCTGACGTCATAGGGCAGCCGGCCCAGGATCGAGTCGAACTTCAGCAGGTGAGCCAGGGTGGCGTTATCGGTCAGGTCGTTGACCGCGACAATTTCGATGTCGGTGTTGATCCCTTGAGCCTTCTGCGCGTCCAGTGCCCGAAAGAAGTTCCGGCCGATCCGGCCAAACCCGTTTACGCCTACCCGGACAGTCACGTAGTGCTCCCTCGCCTCGAAAGATGTGTGTATGAGTTCCCGCTATCGGCACTCACATTAGCCCAGGGGGTGAGCCATTTCGTCCCGGCCCAGTCGGGCGACCAGATGGGCGATGACCGCCAGTACCAGAGGCGCTACTCCGGCAATGACGAACACGGTGGTATTGCCGATGACGTGCGCCACCGGGACTACCAGCGCGAAGGAAGCGGGCAGACCGACAAGAGACACAAAGAAGTCCATGCTGGCCGCGCGCCCAAGCATCTCCGCGGGCACTCGGCGTTGCATCAGGGTGCCCCAGATGACGTTGGCCGCCTGCATGGTGCCGCCCACGATGATCATCGCGAGGGCAATCATCCAGACGTGTCCGGTGAACCCGATGAGCACCAGAGGTAGTGACCCGGCGCCCCACATCAGGATCATCACCGTCAGGTACCGGCGGGCCAGTGGCAGGGAAGACACGATGAACGAGCCGACTGCACCGGCGATTCCGAACAGCGCCAGCACCGTGGCATGTGTGCCCGGGTCACCGCCGTGGTCGCGGATGACGAATGGCAGCAGGATTTCGATGGGGCCGACGACCACCAGCACGTAGCCGATCGCGAAGAGCAAGGTGGCGAAGAACCAGGTGGTGCGCACCATGTACCGGAATCCGTCCCCCAGATCGACCAGGGCCCGTCGCAGCGGATGCGGCTGGACATCCTCTGCGACGGCGGGCTCGTGAGTGTGCCGGATGCACAGCAGGCAGCACAGACCGGCAGCGACGAGAGTGCCCTCCAACAGGAACGCTCCGCCCGGCGACCACACACTGACGATCGCCGCACTGACCGCGGGCCCGGCCGCGAGCTGCATCACGGGCCGCAGTACACCTTCAATTCCATTGGCAGCCAACAATTCATCGGCGGGCAGCAGGCTGGGCAGCAGCGCGGTATAGGCCGGGATGTAGAAACCCTCGGCGATGCCGAACAGCAGCGAGGTGAGCGCCAGATGCCAGATCTGGGCCACACCGGTCAAGGCAAGCGTGGCGGTGGTGAGCATCAACGCGGTCTGCAGTACGAGCGAGCTGCGCATTACCCACAGCTTGGGCAGTCGGTCTGCGGCGACACCGGCAGGCAACACGCTGGCCAGCAGACCCACGCTGAACGTGGTGCCGACGACGGCCACCTGCGCCGGACCGAGGCCCATCCGAATGACCTGCCAGACCAGCGCGACGGTCCACATACCGTTGCCCAGCAAGGTGACGGCCAAGCCCAGGGTCAGCAGCCGGTAGTCGCGGTGCCGGAGCGGACGCAGCGCCCGCGGCAGGCGGGAGTCCTGATGGTGTAGGTCCTCGCCCGAAGATTCCTCGGAGTTTTCCCCAAGGACGCCTTCGCTTTTCAATTGCTTGGCGCTGTCCACTTCCTCAGAGTACGAAAGCACTCCGACAATTCGCCAACGGTTTTAGCCGCTCAGGGCACTCAAGCCTCTTCGAGTAGTTCCGGAGTGACGGCGGATTCGGTGTCGGGGATGCCCTCGGTCTTGGCCTTGCGGTCGGCCATCGACAACAGTCGCCGGATCCGGCCCGCGACAGCGTCTTTGGTCATGACCGGATCGGCGAGACGGCCCAGCTCCTCTAGGGATGCTTGACGGTGTTCCACGCGCAGCCTTCCGGCCGCCGAGAGATGGTCGGGCACCGTGTCGCCGAGGATTTCCAACGCCCGCTCCACCCTGGCGGCGGCCGCGACCGCGGCGCGGGCAGACCTACGCAGGTTCGCGTCGTCGAAGTTGGCGAGCCGGTTGGCGGTCGCCCTCACCTCACGGCGCATCCGGCGCTCTTCCCAGGTCAGCCTGGTGTCCTGGGCGCCCATCCGGGTGAGCAGCGCACCGATGGCCTCGCCGTCGCGCACCACGACCCGGTCGCTCCCGCGCACCTCCCGCGCCTTGGCGCTCACACCGAGACGTCGGGCCGCACCCACCAGTGCCAGCGCGGCTTCCGGACCCGGGCAGCTGACTTCGAGGGCCGAGGAACGTCCGGGCTCGGTCAACGAACCGTGCGCCAGGAAGGCACCCCGCCACGCGGCCTCGGCATCGGCGATGTTTCCACCGACCACCTGTGCGGGCAGCCCACGCACCGGCCGACCCCGCAAGTCGAGCAGGCCGGTCTGTCGGGCGAGCGCCTCACCGTCTTTCGCCACGCGCACCACATACCGGGTTGTCTTGCGGATACCGCCCGCCGACAGCACGTGCACCACGGCGCTATAGCCGTACAGATCGAAGATGTCCTTGCGCAGGCGCCGCGCGATGCTGCCCTGGTCGACCTCCGCCTCGACGACAACCCGGCCGCTGACGATGTGTAGTCCGCCGGCGAACCGCAGCAGAGCCGCGACTTCAGCGCGACGGCTGCTGACCTGAGTCACCACCAGGCGGCTCAGTTCGTCCTTGACCTCGGCGGTCATCGCCACGTGGCGTCCCCTCTCTGGGTTTCCTGCTGTGTGTGCCCGCCCCCCGTTGCCAGGCGCACCGTGGATTCGGCGTCTGTGCTCGCGGGCGTTCCTGTCTCCAAGGCCGCGCCACCTACTAGTACTCGATCCAAGACCGCCGCCAATTTCGCAGGGTCATGTAAATGTGTACCAGGACGCGCAACGTCAGCGAACTGAACTTGCGCATTGAACAAGGCGGCCGCCCTGGTCAAGTGGTCACGCTCGGTGTCATCCGCCGTCGCGGATTCGACGACGATGTCGTGCACGGCGAATTCGGGAGCGTGCTGCGAGAGTACGTGCAAATGACGCTCGGCGGAAAAGCCCGCTGTCTCCCCCGGCTCCGAGACAAGATTCAGGATGAGGGCCTTGCGGGCCCGGGTCTGCTGCAACGCCGCAAAAAGGTCGGGCACCAACACGTGCGGGATGACGCTGGTGAACCACGATCCAGGTCCGAGAACTACCAGGTCAGCAGCCATGATGGCCTCCACGGCCTGCCGGGTGGCGGGCGGATCACCCGGGTGCAGCCGCACTCGCCGAACCTTGCCGGGCGTGGTCGCCAATGCCACCTGGCCGCGGATCACCCGGCTCATGCGCGGGTCGGACTCCAGACCGGAGACATCGGCCTCGATCTGCAACGGGATCGGGCACATGGGCAGCACGCGCCCGGTGATGCCGAGCATGCGTCCCATCTCGTCGAGTGCGGTGACCGGATCGGCGAGCATGTCGGTAAGCCCGGCCAAGATCAAGTTGCCAATCGGGTGCCCCGCCAACCCGCCACTGCCACCGAGCCGGTGCTGAATGGCGGTCGCCCACATGCGTCCACGCGGACTGTCGGAGGTGAGTGCGGCCAATGCCATGCGCAGATCGCCGGGTGGCACGATGCCGAGCTCCGAGCGGATCCGTCCGGATGACCCGCCGTCGTCGGAGACTGTCACCACGGCGGTGATGTCGTGGGTGAGCCGTCGCGCCGCCGAGAGCGTCGCGTACAGCCCATGCCCGCCACCGAGGGCAACGATGCTGGGTTCCCGTCGCGTGAAGACCTGATCGATGCCGGAATTCACTCGCGCCCCAGATCCCGGTGCAGTACGCGCACCGCCAGATCTTCATCGGAAATGAGGAGCCTCGTCAGCGCCTCTGAGACGGCGACGCTGCGGTGCTTACCGCCCGTGCAACCCACCGCAATTGTCATGTAGCGCTTTCCCTCTCGTCGGTAGCCGTCGATCACGAGGTTCAGCAGCCGATGGTAGGTGCCCAAGAACTCGTCCGCGCCGGGTTGGCCCAATACGTACTGACTGACCGCCGGATGCTGCCCGGTATGCGGTCGCAGCTCGTCCACCCAATGCGGGTTGGGCAAGAATCGGACGTCGACGACCATGTCGGCGTCCATCGGCAGCCCATACTTGAATCCGAAGGATTCGACGGTGACGCTGAGCAGCGCCACCGTCTCGGTACTGAAGGCACGCTCGATGGCGGCGCGCAACGCGGGCACCGGTAGCGACGAGGTGTCGATAACCAGATCGGCCGAGGCCCGGATGGGTGAGAGCAGGGCGCGTTCAGCGGCGATGCCCTCGGCGAGTGTCTGCCCACCCTGCAGGGGGTGGCTGCGCCGGTTCTGCTCATAGCGGCGCACCAGACTTTCGTCTGATGCCTCCAGGAACAGCACGCGCGGACTGATCCCCCGGGTAGCCAAGTCGGCACGCACCGACTCCAGGTCACCGGTGAAGCCTCGGGACCGCACATCCATCACCACCGCCAATTGGGTGATCCGTGAACCGGCCGCCAGACCCAGATCAACCATGCGGGTGATCAGTTCGGGCGGCAGGTTGTCCGCGACGTACCAACCGAGGTCCTCGAGCACCTTGGCTGTGGTGCCGCGTCCCGCGCCCGATAGGCCCGTGACCAGGACGACGTCGATTTCGGCGTTCGCGGTCTCACTAGGCGGATGGAGTGTCATCGACTCCATTTTCGACCATGACGGGCTGTGGTGCGTCGGTTGCATGAGAAGTAGCACCAGAAACCGCGTCCGACTTGCCGGGGCCGACGAGTGCCTCACGGACCGCAAGCGCGGTGGCCGAGCCAATCCCCGGCACCGCCGTGATCTCCTCGACGCTGGCCTTCTTGAGCTGTGCCACCGAACCGAAATGAGAAACGAGGGCCGCCCGCCGGGTCTCCCCCAACCCCGGTATGCCGTCGAGCACCGAGGCCGTCATCCGCCGGGACCGCTTGCTGCGGTGGAAGGTGATCGCGAACCTGTGTGCCTCGTCGCGGACCCGCTGTAGCAGGTACAGCGCCTCACTGGTTCGGGGCAGGATCACCGGATCAGGCTCGCCCGGCACCCACACCTCTTCGAGCCGCTTCGCCAGGCCAATCACGGCGACATCGGTGACCCCCAGCTCGCTCAGCTCCGCGGCGGCGGCGTTAGCCTGCGGGGCGCCACCATCGACCACGAAAAGGTTTGGCGGATAGGCGAACTTACGCGAGCGCCCTTCCGGAGCCGCCACGCCGGCGACATTAAACGCAGGAGCCGCAACGCCGGCGATATCTGATTCAGTAGCGGCGTCCTTCAGGCCCTGCTGATCCTGCACATGCCGGGCGAATCGGCGTCGGGTGACCTCCGCGATGGAGGCGACGTCATCGGAGCGACCACCGCCCGCTGCTTCTTTAATGCTGTAGTGGCGGTAGTCGGACCGGCGGGACAGGCCGTCCTCGAAGACGACCAGCGAGGCCACCACATCCGTGCCCTGCACATGGCTGATATCAATGCACTCGATGCGCAGCGGTGCCTGCTCCAGACCGAGTGCATCCTGAAGTTCCTGTAGCGCAGCAGATCTCGTGGTGAGATCGCCGGCCCGTTTCAGCTTGTGCTGAGTCAGGGCTTCCTTGGCGTTGCGCTCAACCGTTTCCGCGAGCGCCTTCTTGTCGCCGCGCTGCGGGACGCGCAAGCTAACCCGTGAACCCCGCAGACCGGTCAGCCACGAGCTCATTCCCTCCGCGTCACGCGGCAGCGCCGGCACCAGAACCTCACGCGGGACAGGAGCAAGATCCGTGTCCATCTCGGTATCGGCAACATGGACAAGGTCGGCCTGGTCGCCGTAGAACTGAGTGAGGAACTGCTCCACCAGCCCCTCAAGATCTGAATCGCCTGGGTCACCTGTCTTTTCAACGATCCAGCCACGTTGACCGCGCACCCGACCGCCACGCACATGGAACACCTGCACGGCCGCTTCCAGCTCTTCATCGGCGAAGGCCACCACGTCAGCGTCGGTGCCATCGCCGAACACCACGGTCTGGCGTTCCAGCGCACGCTGCAGTGCCGAGATGTTGTCCCGCAGTCGTGCGGCCCGCTCGAAATCGAGTTTCTTGGCAGCGTGGTTCATTTCACGTTCCATGTCGCGCGCCAGCTTGTCGGTCTTGCCCGCCAGGAAGTCGCAGAAATCAAGCACGATCTCGCGGTGCTCTTCGGCGCTCACCCGCCCAATACAAGGCGCCGAACACTTCTCGATGTAACCCAGCAGACATGGCCGGTCAATTTGCTTGTGCCGCTTAAACACCCCGTTGGAACAGGTGCGCGCCGGGAATACCCGGGTGAGCAGATCCAGGGTTTCCCGGATGGCCCATGCATGGGAATACGGTCCGAAGTAGCGCACTCCCTTGCGGCGGGGGCCGCGGTACACGAACAGGCGCGGGTACTCCTCGTTGAGAGTGACGGCCAGCACCGGATACGACTTGTCGTCGCGGTAGCGGACATTGAAACGCGGATCGAACTCCTTGATCCAGTTGTATTCCAGTTGCAGGGCTTCGACCTCGGTGCCCACCACAGTCCACTCGACACTGCCCGCGGTGGTGACCATCTGGCGCGTGCGCGGGTGCAGGCTCGCGACATCAGCGAAGTATGAGGTGAGCCGGCTACGAAGGCTCTTGGCTTTGCCGACGTAGATGACCCGTCCGTGCGGATCGCGGAATCGATAGACACCGGGCTCGACGGGTATCGAGCCGGGAGCCGGTCGATAAGTCGAGGGGTCGGGCACGCATCCAGGCTAGTCGGGTGGTCTGACTGTAAAACTCGATACGCTGTCCGCCTTGAAACAACCGGGGAGGTATGGGGTGGCTACACGATGGCTTCGGACGATCCTGGCGCTGACATTTCCACTTTTCGCGCTGTTCGTATCGGCCGGATCCGCGCACGCGGATCTGGACGGTGACCTCGATGCGCTGGTCTCCCAGATCGTTTCGAACGACGACCAGCAGGGCCAGCTGGCCAGGGAGCTTCGCCAGATAAACTCCCAGCTGGCGGACCTGGAGAACCAGATGGTCGAACACAACAAACGGGTTGCCGACCACAGCCGTCGCGTAAGGGAACACAACGCGAATCAGCCGGCATGCCGAAGCACGTCCGATTCACCGTGTGCCGAATGGCTGGCCGAAGCCCAAGCCCTCAACGACGAGCGCGATCAGCTCCGCGCCGAAGGGCAACAGATCGCCACCGAAAACGATCGGGCGCGAGGCCAAGGGCAGGGGATCGTCGATCAACTCGCACAACTGAAACAGGAGCGCGAGCGACTGGAAACGGAACGAACGCGGCTGCAGATCAGCAAGGTCTTCCTCGTCGGCACCCTCGCACAAGCGCGACAGAAAGTTCCGCAGGACTGGGGCGCACCGAGCGTTGTCGACAGCGGCGTGGGCGTCCGTTGGGTGGACCCGCACAATCCCGACGGGAACTCCATCCGCATCAACCGCGCCACGCCCGAATCATCGAGCACGGCACAACATGTGGATCACGTGCGAATCATTGCCGGCGACAATGTGATTGGAATTGGCGGCAAAAAGCTTCCGAATGATCGGGGTGCCGAGGCGTCCGTACCGTTGTCGGACTGGACGACGTGGCATAGCTGGGATCGCCCCTAAGACCATGATCCGCTACCCTCAGGGGGTACCTCAACGACGAGGCGAAGGAGCGATAACGGTGCGTAGATTACCTGCATGGTTGGTTCCGGCACTGCTCGCCGCGGCGGCATGTCTCTCCCTCACCACCGCGATACACGCCTTGGCCAGGCCGTCGAATGATGCCGACGCCGTGATCAACAGCTTGCGGGCCAGCGGTTACCGCGTGACCGTGACGAGGGTCGGGTCTGGACATCCGGACAACTGCACCGTGCAGTCGGTTAATCAGCAGTCGCCAGTCTCCAACGTGGCCAGTGCGCGCGATATGCGCAACAGGCCAACCTCGGTTCCCGTCTCCACCAAGGTCGCTCACGTCACGCTCGCGTGCTGACAGATAGGACGAATTGATGAGATTCAGCGTTAACTCCTTAGCAGCCGCCCTGGTTTCGATGAGCACGATCGTGGTGTCCCCCGCAATCGCCGCTGCCGACCCCGACGCCCCAACGCCGTCACCAGACTCTGAAACCGCCACTCGCACAGCGATACTTCCGGTCTTCCCGCACGAGGGCGTTCGCGTCCGGACCGGGAAACCCGGGGAGCTGCTCACGATCCAGCTACCCAATGACACTGCTCTGATGCCCGCGGCGTGGGGGCCTGACGGCGAGGCCACCTACGGATCAGCGGACACCGACGTCACCGTCACGCCACTGGTGGACGGCGGCGAATACTTCACGATCGTAAAGAAGAACCCGTCCGAATCGTTCGTGTACGACTTGCACCTCGGACTGCCCGCGGGCACGCATTGGGTGCGCCACGACACCACCCTGCTCATCGAATCCGATGGCGCCGGACCCAATCAGCCGTCGCTGCTGGTCGGAATGTTCGCATCGCCCACCGTGACCAACGCCAACGGCACCACGATTCCCTTGACCGTCCAGATCGACCCCAGTGGCGAGGTGGAGCTCTCCGGCCGCAGTCCGGAACTCGCCAACACGCCCGTGGAGATCGGATTCTCCTACCATCCGGTGGACACAACGCGGTAGGCGCTAACGTCATGGAACTGTGAGGACTCCGACGAGACCATTGGCCTTGCCGCTAGCCCTAGCCTCGATCGTTCTTCTTGCCGCCGCAGGCTGCTCAACCGATCACGCGGCACGCCACGGCGCCGGGTCAGAACCGTGCAGCATCGTCTCCAACGGCACTCCGGTGACGAAAAGCGCTGTCGCCGGCACCACCACTGAGCGCAATATCTCCACTAATCCCGAGGTGGCCACCGGCTATCGCACAGGAATGGCGGCCGTGCGCACCGCAAGTTATGGCGTCGCAACCGCCAACCCGCTGGCCACTCAGGCCGCCTGCCGGGTGCTGCGCAACGGCGGCTCGGCCGCGGATGCCCTCGTCGCCGCGCAGGCCGTCCTCGGACTGGTCGAACCGCAATCCTCCGGGATCGGCGGCGGCGGCTTCCTCGTGTATTACGACGCCGGCACAGGCACGGTCGAGGCCTACGACGGTCGCGAGATTGCCCCCGCCGCGGCCACCGAGAATTACTTGCGCTGGATCGACGATGCCAACAGAACACACCCCCTGCCCGACGCGCGGTCATCGGGCCGTTCGATCGGCGTGCCCGGAATCCTTCGCATGCTCCACGACGCGCATGCCGAGCACGGCACCGCGCGATGGCGTGACTTGTTCACTCCGGCAGTCCAGTTGGCCGATGAAGGCTTCGAAATCAGTCCGCGGCTTGCCGCCGCGATTGCGGATTCAGCCGCCAGCCTTTCCGCTGACCAGGAAGCTGGCACGTACTTCCTCAATTCTGATGGATCCGCCAAACCAGCCGGGACCAAGCTCACCAACCCCGCGTACGCGAAGACCCTGGGCGCCATTGCCAGCGACGGACCCGACGGCTTCTACAAGGGGGCGATCGCCGAGGACATCGTCGCTGCTGCGGGAGACACGTCGGCTGGACGCACCCCGAGCCTGATGACGGCCGCCGACCTGTCCGCGTATACCGCCACGAAGCGCGACCCGTTGTGCACCACCTATCGCGACCACGAGATCTGTGGGATGCCAGCACCATCGTCGGGCGGGATCGCCGTCGCCGCCACCCTGGGCATCCTGCAGAACTTTCCGATGACCTCCTACCGGCCCGCCGATATCGACCTCGACGGCGGCAGGCCGACGGTAAACGGTGTGCACTACATAGCCGAGGCCGAACGGCTGGCCTACGCGGACCGCGACAAGTACGTCGCCGACACCGATTTTGTTGCACTACCTGGCAATTCACCGGAAGCACTGCTCAATCCGACGTACCTCGCCGGACGGGCCAAGTTGATCTCCGGTGAGAAGACGATGGGCACCGCCAAGCCCGGCGAATTCAACATCCCCAGATCGGATGCGGTCTCCACCCCCGAGCACGGCACCAGCCAGGTCACTGTCGTGGACGCACGCGGCAACGCGGCATCGCTCACCACCACCGTCGAATCCGCGTTCGGCTCCTTCCACATGGTGGACGGCTTCATCCTCAACAACCAGCTCACCGACTTCTCCGCCGAGCCGGTGGGTAAGGACGGACTTCCGGTTGCCAATCGGCTGCAACCGGGCAAACGGCCACGTAGCTCCATGGCCCCCACCCTGGTCTTCGAACGCGCGGAGTCCGGTAAGCGCGGCGCACTGCTGCTCGCGGTCGGGTCACCGGGTGGCGCGGTAATCATCCAGTTTGTGGTGAAAACCCTTGTTGGCATCCTGGATTGGGGGCTGGACCCGCAGCAGGCGGTGTCGACGGTGGACTTCGGGGCCAACAACTCCCCCAAGACCAACGTCGGTGGTGAGCATCCCGACGTCGATGCCCGCGACAACGGAGCCAATGATCCACTGGTTCAAGGGTTGCGTAAACGCGGCCACACCGTCGACCTGGCCGATCAGTCCAGCGGTCTGTCCGCGCTGGTACGGCGGGGGCAGGGATGGATCGGCGGCGCTGATCCGCGCCGTGAAGGCCTTGTCATGGGCGATACGGGCTAGCGCGGAAGTCAGCCCAGCTCGCTCGGGCCGGAACCGTCTATCGCGCCGGCACGCGAGGTGTCCTTGAGGGACACACCGGAGCGGCCCAGGCGCCGTGCGCCACTAACCAGTCCCACCGCGATGTGTGCGGCCTCCCGGTAACTCAGCCCGTCGGGCGGGTGGATGTTGGAGATGCAATTGCGGTCGGCGTCGGTACAACCCGGTCGGGGCAGATGCGTGAGATAGATGCCGAGACTGTCGACGACACTGAGCCCGGGCCGCTCACCGATGATGACGATCAGTGTGCGGTACCGCCCTTGCGCTGCGATATGGTCGCCCAGCGCCACCCGGGCCTGCGTGGCGATCACCGGCGCCGCCAGGGTGTAGGAGTCGGCGAACTGCCGGACAAGCTCACGGACCAGTGAGACACCATGGCGCATAAGGGCTGTGGGAGACAGGCCGTCCGCGAGCACGAATCCGATATCCGATCCATCGCGCGGCACCGCGGACAAGTCGGAGGGCAACCTCCCGAGATCCGGCCTGCGTAAATACTCTTCACGAGAACCCGCCTGACTAGTGACCACCGCGGGTCTTCCCAGCCCGATACCGGCGACCTCGACGGCGAGACGGTCCGCGTCCAAGGGCACGTGCACGGCATCACGGGCGGCCGCATGAGCCGCAGCCAAGTCCAGCACGTCCCTGGTATGCAGCGCATTGCCCGCCCGGTCCAAACCGATGCGGGCCTGGGTGTTCAGGCGCAGTTCACTCCAAAACTTTTGGCGGGCAACATCACCTGTCGTCACGGGGCACCCGAGGTGGTCAATGCGCGCAACGGTGAGCTCGCCACATCGAATGGTGTGAGACGACCGCCATCATCGATCATTCCGATGGCCTGCAGCCACTGCTCGAACTCGGGCGCTGGGCGCAGGCCCAGCGTGCGGCGCGCCTGCAGAACATCGTGAAACGACAGGCTCTGATACCCGAGCATGACATCGTCGGCGCCGGGAACGGTGATCACGAACGCGACGCCGGCGGCCGCGAGCAGGATCAGCAGTGTGTCCATATCGTTCTGGTCGGCCTCGGCGTGGTTGGTGTAGCAGACGTCAACGCCCATCGGCAGGCCAAGCAGCTTGCCGCAGAAGTGATCCTCCAGTCCGGCGCGAATGATCTGCTTACCGTCGTAGAGGTACTCCGGTCCGATGAATCCGACGACGGTGTTCACCAGAAACGGCTCCAGGTCGCGGGCCACCGCGTAGGCGCGCGCCTCCAGAGTCTGCTGATCGACCGGCTTACCGCCGGTGCCCACATGCGCTCGGGAACTCAACGCCGACCCCTGACCGGTTTCCAGATACATCACGTTGTCGCCGACGGTCCCCCGGCGCAGGGCCCGGGTGGCATCGCGGCCCTCACGCAGCAGCGCGATATTCACTCCGAAAGCAGAATTGGCGCCCTCGGTGCCGGCGATCGATTGAAACGTCAGATCCACCGGCGCTCCCCGTTCGATCAACTCGATCGTCGTCGTGATGTGCGACAGCACGCACGACTGGGTCGGGATGTCGTAGCGCGATCTGATGGAGTCCAGCAGATGCAGTAGATCCGAGGTGGCGTGCGGTGAATCGGTCGCCGGATTGATGCCGATCACCGCGTCGCCGCATCCCAGCAGCAGCCCGTCGAGCACGGCCGCCGCGACACCACGCGGGTCATCGGTGGGGTGATTCGGCTGCAGCCGGGTAGCCAACGTGCCCCGTCCTCCGACAGTGGTGCGGAAGGCGGCGCTCACCTCCATGGCGGCGCCGACCGCGACTAGGTCTTGATTGCGCATGATCTTGCTGACCGCCGCCGCCATCTCCGGGGTGATTCCCGCGGAGACGGCAGCGATCCGCTGGGCACAGTCATCCCGGGATGCGTTCTCCAGCAACCAGTCCCGAAATCCGCCGACGGTCAGATGGGAGATGGCGCCGTAGGCCAGGCGGTCATGGCTGTCGATGATTAGTCTGGTGACCTCATCGGTTTCGTAGGGCACCACCGTCTCGTTGAGGAAGGTATCGAGCGGTAGGTCCGCGAGAACCCAAGCCGCAGCGGCTCGTTCGGCATCGGATCCCGCCGCGCAACCGGCAAGTTGATCACCCGAGCGCAACGGCGTCGCCTTGGCCATCACCTCGACCAGTCCGTCGAACGCGTAGTTCTCCCCCGCTACCTGTTGCCGGTACTTCACGTGAGCTCGCTTTCCGCCTCCGCGAGCATCGCGAACTCCTCGTCGGGCGAGTTCGCGACCAGGCGATGCCGGCTGTAGAGCGCGAAGTACACCATGAATGCCGCGAACACGGCTAAGCACAGACCCGCGGCCACCGGGTTGACCAGGAATGTCGCGACAACGGCCAGCACCGCCACGACCAGAGCGAAGCCCGTGGTCACGATGCCGCCCGGGGTGCGGTAGGGCCTCGGCATGTTCGGTTCGCGCACACGTAGCGCGATGTGGCTGACCATCATCAGCACGTAACTCACCGCAGCACCGAATACCGCCATGTTCAACAACAGGTCACCGTGTCCGGTCAGTGACAGCGCGAACCCGATGAGGCCGGGGACGATCAAGGCCAGCGTCGGCGCCTTCCGGGAGTTGGTCACCGACAGAATCGTCGGCAGATAGCCCGCGCGCGAGAGCGCGAACAGCTGCCGTGAGTACGCGTAGATGATCGAGAAGAAGCTCGCGATGAGCCCGGCCAATCCGATGTAGTTGACCAACTTCGCCGCGGTGCCGTGACCGAGCGCCTCGACAAGCGGATTACCCGAATCCGACATCTGTTCCGCACCACCGGCCCCGGTGGTCAGAATCAGTGCCAACGCACAGGTCACCAGCAACACGCCGATCGCCGCGATGATCCCGCGCGGCACATTGCGTTCCGGGTTCGCCGTCTCCTCGGCCGCCAACGGAACGCCCTCGACAGCGAGGAAGAACCAGATGGCGAATGGGATTGCGGCCCAGATGCCCAGGTATCCGTGCGGCAGGATGCTAGAGGCCCCGGCGGCACCTTCGTCTACCGCGATATTGGTCAGGTTGTGAATGTCGAAATGCCCGGCGGCGGCGACCGCGAAGATCAGCAGGCCCACCAAGGCAATCGCGGTGATGGCGAACATCACCTTCAGCGCCTCACCCACACCGGACAGATGGATCCCGATGAACAGGGCATAGGCGACCAGATAGACCCACCACCCGTTGGTGATACCGAAGAGCCCCAGCGACTGAACGTACGCGCCGATGAAGGTGGCGATGGCCGCAGGGGCGATCGAGTACTCGATGAGAATTGCCGTGCCCGTCGCGAATCCACCCCAAGGGCCAAGCGCGCGGCGCGCGAAGGTGTACCCGCCGCCCGCGGTCGGCAGTGCCGAAGACAGCTCCGCCATACCCAGCACCAAGGCCAGGTACATGCCGGCGATTACCACGGTGGCAATCGCCAGCCCGCCGAAACCGCCCTGACCGAGACCGAAGTTCCAGCCCGAATAGTCGCCGGACACCACATAACTCACCCCGAGGCCGGCAAGCAGCAGCCAGCCCGCGCTCCCCGATCTGAGTTGACGCTTGCGCAGATAGTCAGCGCTCTCGAGGTGCTCCTCAACGGGTCCGTGCTTAGCGGTCGCCATATCGATTCCTTGCTTCTCTGCAGTTCAATTCAGTGGGGTGACGTCACTTTCCGGCGATACCGCCGATGGCGATGATCAGAAGAATCCCTGAGCCTTGGAGCTGTAGGACACCAACAGGTTCTTGGTCTGCTGGTAGTGGTCCAGCATCATCTTGTGGTTCTCGCGACCGATGCCGGAGCGCTTGTAGCCGCCGAACGCTGCGTGCGCGGGGTATTGGTGGTAGCAGTTGGTCCATACACGACCCGCCTTGATGTCGCGCCCGGCGCGGTAGGCGATATTGCCGTTGCGGCTCCACACTCCCGCACCCAGCCCGTATGGGGTGTCGTTGGCGATGGCGATGGCCTCGTCGTAGTCGGCGAACGAGGTGACTGCGAGCACCGGCCCGAAGATCTCCTCCTGGAAAATCCGCATCGAGTTGGTCCCGGCGAAGACCGTCGGTGAGACGTAGTAGCCGCCCGACAGGTCGCCGCCGAGTTCGGCGCGCTCGCCACCTGTAACCAGCCGCGCCCCTTCGGATTTGCCGATCTCGATATAGGAAAGAATCTTCTCGAGCTGCTCATGGGAGGCCTGCGCTCCCATCATGGTCTCGGTGTCCAGCGGATCACCCTGACGGATGGCCTTGGTGCGGATGGCGGCCAACTCCAGGAACTCGTCGAAGATATCGGCCTGAATCACGCTGCGCGACGGGCAGGTACAGACTTCGCCCTGATTGAACGCGAACATCGTGAACCCTTCCAGGGCCTTGTCCTGGAAATCGTCACCGGCGGCCATCACATCGGAGAAGAAGAGGTTGGGGCTCTTGCCACCGAGCTCCAGGGTGACCGGAATCAGGTTCTGGCTGGCGTACTGCATAATCAACCGGCCCGTGGAGGTTTCGCCGGTGAATGCGATTTTGGCGATCCGGCTGCTGGAGGCCAACGGCTTACCGGCTTCCACCCCGAACCCGTTGACGATGTTCACCACCCCCGGCGGCAACAGATCGCCAATGAGCGAGAACAGGTAGAGGATCGACGCCGGGGTTTGTTCGGCGGGCTTGAGCACCACCGTGTTGCCGGCGGCGATGGCCGGGGCGAGTTTCCAGCTCGCCATCAACAGCGGGAAGTTCCACGGGATGATCTGCCCAACCACACCGAGGGGCTCGTGGAAATGGTAGGCGACGGTATCCTCGTCGATTTGTGACAGTGAACCCTCTTGCGCCCGAAGAACACCGGCGAAGTACCGGAAATGATCGACGGCCAGCGGGATGTCAGCGTTGAGGGTTTCGCGAATGGGCTTGCCGTTGTCCCACGACTCGGCCACGGCGATGGACTCCAGATTCGACTGCATCCGGTCGGCGATCCGGTTCAGGATGAGCGCCCGATCGGCCGGAGAGGTCTTGGCCCAGCCCGCCGCCGCGGCGTGCGCGGCATCGAGTGCCTTCTCGACATCGGCTTCACCGGAGCGCGGTATCTCGCAGAACACCTCCCCTGTCACCGGGGTGCGGTTCTCGAAGTATCGCCCCTCGGCCGGGGGAACCCATTGCCCGCCAATGAAATTCTCGTAGCGGGACGCGAACGTCATCAGCGATCCCTGCGCACCCGGGCGGGCATAAACGGTCACGGCGGTCTCCTACCTTCAAGACAACAAATGTGTCGGTAATCACTGAAGGTAGGTTTTGGCCCGTTGCAGCACGGTTGCAACTTTTGGTGCGGTACCCGCGTCGCCTAGGCGAGATCGGAATCCAGCGCGATGAGGTGGCCGCGCGCTTCTGACCGGATCAGGGCGCTCGCACCGTGGTGATCGTGCAGCGCCTGCCACCCCGCGCGATCATCGCGCGCCTCCGGCAGGTCGAGCCACCGACGCAATAAATGCAGGTCGCCGTCGGCGAGCACGGCACCCCGAAGGCTCGTACTCAACTCCAGGCGCAGTCGCCCAATGGCGGGCGCAGCGGAACGCGGTAACAACTGGCCCGAATAGCAGCCCATCGCCGCGGCGATATCGCCGGCGCGCAGGGCGGCGAAGACATCATCCATATCGCTTCCGACATGTTCGAGTAGCCGGTAGGGGCGGGACACGATCAACTCGTCCCCCACGATGCGGCGCAATCGCGACATCTCCGCGCGGATGGTGACGACGTCCAGATCGTTCTCGTCGAGCAGCATCGCCAGGTGGTCGGCACTCAGCCCCTCGGGGTGGCGTAGCAGCAGAGCCAGTATCTCGGCGTGGCGACCGGAGAGCCGGTGCGCGTGCTGGCCGTCGGCGGTGTGCAGAACCGGACGGTCGGCACCGAGCAAGGTCAGCCGGGGGGCGGTATCACTGTCGGCGTGGCCCGGCCGCGGGTAGTGCAGGGCGATGAAATGCTCGACGGCAACCGCAGTTGCGCGCACCAATGCCAGGGTCTGGGCCGACGCAACTGCAGCACCTCCCGTGAGGTCGATACTTCCCAGGGGTGCGCCGGTCAGCGGGTCATGGATCGGAACCGCGGTGCACGACCACGGCCGGACCAGCCTGCAGAAGTGCTCGCTACCACGGATCTGTACCTCACGATCCAGCGCGAGCGCCGTACCCGGGGCGTTGGTGCCCACTGCCCGCTCGCTCCAGTCGGCACCGGGCACGAAGTTCATCGTGGCCGCCTTGCGCCCTGCCCCGGAATCACCCTCCACCCAGAGCAGTGCACCGTCGGCGGCGGTGACGCCGACCAGCGCACCCGAGTCGGTGGCGTGGTCCACGAGCAGGCGGCGGATGACGGGCAGTGCGCCGGCGAGCGGATGGCTACTGCGCAGTTCGGTCAGGCGCATCGCAACGGCCGCCTCAGCAGGGCCGCGGTCGGGGTCGACCCCGGTGTCCAGGCTCCGCTGCCAGCTTTCGGTGACAAGACGCGGCAGAGGTACCGACTCGAGATACGAACCGTCTACCCGGCCCGCCACGAAGAGGTCGTGCGCGTCACGTACAGACGCCAACGATGCGCGAACAGCGCCGCGGCGCGCTGCAGTTCTCGTATTCGCCACGGTCTCCAAGCTCTCTGCCCTGGCCATCTTCGCAGGCACGGTCGATATCGACACGATACGTGGACATCGGCGCCAGGAATGGAAAGTGCGTGAGATAGACGGGTCACGGCGGGCACGCCTGCGCTCGGATCGTATCGAATACCGCCGGGTCGACCAACGCCGTTGTATCACCGGGATCGCGGCCCTCGGCGATGTCCCGCAGCAATCTGCGCATGATCTTGCCGCTGCGGGTCTTCGGTAGTTCGGAGACCACGTACAGGTCCCGTGGCCGGGCGATCGGCGATATCTCACGTGCCACCTCGGCGCGCAGTTCACCGATTACCTCATCCCGCGGTATCCCCTCGTGCCGGGAATTCAGGATGACGAACGCACAGATGGCCTGACCTGCCTGATCGTCGTGGATCCCCACGACGGCCGCCTCGGCGACCCCGGCATGGCCCACCAATGCGGACTCGACCTCCGCCGTCGAAATCCTATGACCGGACACGTTCATGACATCGTCGATGCGACCCAGTACCCAGATCTCACCATCACTGCCATATCGGGCGCCATCGCCGGCGAAGTACCAGCCCTGCTCCTGGAACCGTGACCAATAGGTCTGTACGAACCGGTCCTGGTCGCCCCAGATGCCCCGTGCCATCGCCGGCCACGGCTGGTCAAGAACCAGATATCCGGTGCTCTGTTCGGCCTCCCCGGAATCAGTGGGCAGCCTGTTCCCGTCGTCATCGACGATGATCGCCGAGATGCCCGGCAGCGGCCGCATCGCCGAGCCGGGTTTGCACGAGGTGACACCGGGAAGCGGCGAGATCATCGCCGCGCCGGTCTCGGTCTGCCACCAGGTGTCCACCACCGGTGTGACGTCGCTACCCAGCACCGTCCGATACCAACGCCACGCCTCCGGATTGATAGGTTCCCCCACCGAACCGAGTAGTCGCAGGCTCGAAAGATCGTGCGCATCCGGGACCTCGCGTCCCCACTTCATGAAGGTGCGAATCAGCGTCGGGGCGGTGTAATAGATTGTCACACCGTATTTCTCGATGATCTGAAAGTGCCGACGCTCGTCGGGCCAGGCGGGGGTCCCCTCGTACACCACCTGGGTTGCGCCGTTGGCCAGCGGGCCGTAGACGATATAGGTGTGACCCGTGATCCATCCGATATCTGCTGTGCACCAATAGATATCGGTATCCGGCTTGATATCGAAGATGGCCCGGTATGTGAAGGACGCCTGCGTCAGATATCCGCCGCCGCTGTGCACGATGCCTTTCGGGGTTCCCGTCGTGCCCGAGGTGTACAGCAGGAACAGCGGCTGCTCGGCGTCGAAGGCTTCCGGGCGGTGTTCGACGGAAGCCTTATCGACGGTCTCGTGCCACCACACGTCGCGCGCGCCGTCCCAGGTCACATCGATTCCTGTGCGTCGAACAACCAGAACATGCTCGATGCCCGGCCGCTCGGCGATCGCTTCATCGACGGCATCCTTGAGCGGCGCGGCCTTCCCCCGCCGGTACTGACCATCTGCCGTGATGACGATCCTGGCCCCCGCATCGGCGATCCGGGCGCGGAGCGCAGACGCGCTAAACCCCGCGAAGACGACGGAGTGCATCACACCGAGCCGCGCGCACGCCAGCATCGCAATGATCGCTTCCGGGATCATCGGCATGTAGATCACCACACGGTCGCCCGCAACGGCTCCCAGTTCGGTGAGGGCATTGGCCGCCCGAGATACCTCGTCCTTCAGCTCGGCATATGTGATGGCACGCGTGTCCCCGTCGGGCTCACCCACCCAGTGAATGGCCACCCGGCCGCCGTGGCCGGCCTCGACGTGCCGATCGACACAGTTGTAGGCCACGTTCAGGGTGCCACCGCCGAACCAGCGCGCGAACGGCGCATCGGACCAGTCGAGCACCTCGGTGAATGTCGTGTGCCAGGACAGCCTTTCGGCTTGTCCGGCCCAGAATGCCATCCTGTCGGTGGCCGCTTGGCGATAAAGCTCCTCGGTCGCATTGGCCTGAGCGGCGAACTGTGGTGCCGGCAGATAGTGCGCAGGGCCATGAGAGGTCGTGTCGGCATGATGAATAGAGGTTTGCGCGGGCACCGGTTCTCCTTGAGTTTCGCCTCGTTGACGGCACCCCGGAGGAACCGCCGTGCCGGCGGCCCGCGGGTTACGTCGTTGGTGGCGGCACGTTATCGCCGGAAAGGTTGCATCAAGGCTGCACATCGCGGACGTGAAGGTCTGACCAGTAGCGCGAAGCGCTGACTATGCCGGTGACTGATCCTTGTACTTGGCCAGCACTGCCCGCAGCGCATCCATCGCGTCGACGGCCCGCTGCTTATCGATCGCCTGGATCGCCATCAACGGCTCGTACTCGTAGTCATCGAGGTCGAGGCGCGCCCATTGCGCACCGGCCGGAAAGGAGACCCCGACCACCTCGGGCCAGGCAATGAGCTTGGGGCCCAGTACATTGCGCACCTCTATGCCCGCCGCACCGGCACGTACCCGCGGGCGGGCGAACATCAGGACCACACCCGCGATGACGAAGCCCACCAGTGCAATGCCGACCTGATCCGAGGTCTTGAAGATCACTCCACTGTTAGGCGAAATCTTCAGCAGCACGCCCACCGCCACATGCGCGGCGGCGATGACGAAGGCGGCCGCGTACACAAAGTACGGGGACAGATGCGGCTTGAGAACGAGTTCCCATTCGCGGTCCTGCGGCGATTCGGCCACGCGTCAGGTCCAGGGTTGACGGAGTCGACGCAGCGTCAGCGCGGTGTCCAGGGCGGCGGCAGCGGCCTGCGCCCCCTTGTCCTCGGATGACTCGGGCAGTCCTGCACGGTCGAGAGCCTGCTGCTCGTTGTTCACGGTGAGCACACCGTTGGCCACCGGGGTGCTGGTATCGAGCGAGACGCGCGTCAGACCGGTGGTCACCGCATCGCAGACGTAGGTGAAATGCGGTGTCTCCCCTTGGATTACCACTCCGAGCGCCACGACGGCGTCGTGGGTGCGCGCCAAGGCCTGCGCCACCACGGGAATCTCGATGGCGCCCAGCACCCGAACCACCGTCGGGCGATCTATGCCCGCATCGGTGGCGACGCGGGTGGCGCCCTCAAGCAGTGCAGTGCAGATCTGGTCATGCCAGGTGCTGGCCACGATCGCCAGACTGATACCCGACGCGTCACCAACCTTCAGTGACGGGATTCCACCGCCGCTCACGCGCCGTCAGCCTCGGGGTGATCGTCGAGATCGACATCCAAATGCGACAAGTCGTGCCCCATCCGATCCCGCTTGGTGCGCAGGTAGCGGATGTTCTCAGAGTTGGCGCGCACCGGGAGGGGCACCCGCTCGATGATGTGCAGCCCGTAGCCGTCCAGCCCCACGCGCTTGGCGGGATTGTTAGTCAACAATCGCATGGACTTCACACCCAGGTCGACCAAAATCTGTGCACCCAAACCGTAGTCGCGTGCATCGGCGGGCAGCCCGAGTTTCAGGTTGGCGTCCACGGTGTCCTCGCCCGCATCCTGCAGCTGATAGGCCTGCAGCTTGTGCATGAGTCCGATGCCGCGTCCCTCGTGACCGCGCATGTACAGCACGATGCCGCGCCCCTCCTTGGCCACCAGCTCCATCGCCGCATCGAGCTGCGGACCGCAATCACAACGGCGCGAACCGAATACGTCGCCGGTCAGACACTCGGAGTGCACCCGCACCAACACATCGTTGCCGTCGTCGTCGGGGCCGGAGATATCCCCCAGCACCAGCGCGACGTGCTCCACCTCGTCATAGATGCTGGTGTAACCCACTGCACGGAACTCACCGTGCTGAGTGGGGATGCGCGCCTCGGCAATCCGCTCCACATGCTTCTCATGCTTGCGCCGCCACTCGATCAGATCCGCGATCGATACCAAGGCGAGGTTGTGTTCGTCGGCGAAGACCCGCAACTCCTCGGTCTGCGCCATGGCGCCTTCGTCCTTTTGGCTGACGATCTCGCAGATCACCGCGGCGGGCCTCAGGCCCGCCAGTGTGGCCAGGTCGACCGAGGCCTCGGTGTGGCCGGGGCGTCGCAGCACCCCACCTTCCTTGGCGCGCAACGGCACCACGTGGCCGGGCTTGGTGAAGTCATCCGGAGCACTTGTCCCATCGGCCAGCAGCCGCATGGTCGCCGCACGATCCGACGCTGAGATCCCGGTTCCGATACCGTTTTTCGCGTCTACGGTGACCGTATATGCAGTGCCGTGTTTGTCCTGGTTGACGGCGTACTGGGGCAGCAGCCCAAGGCGATCGCAGTCCTCCCCGGCCAGCGGCACACAGAGGTATCCCGACGTGTACCTCACCATGAACGCCACCAGCTCTGGGGTGGCCATTTCCGCGGCGAAAATCAGATCGCCTTCGTTTTCCCGATCCTCATCGTCGACGACGACGATGGCCTTACCGGCGGCGATATCGGCGACAGCGCGTTCGATGCTGTCCAACCTGGTCATTGGGGACCACTCTCGTTAGGGGCGTGTGGGCACTTCAAGTATGAACCACCGCGAATCAATTGATTCCGGCGCTGTTCACTCAGCGGACCTAGGGACGGGACTCATCGGTGCTGAAGCAGGCGTTCGACGTACTTGGCGATGACATCCACCTCGAGATTGACCGTCGCACCTACCGGCGCGGATCCAAGCGTCGTTAGTCCCAGCGTCGTGGGGATCAGCGACACCTCGAACCAGTCTCGGCCCAGCCCCGATACCGTCAAGGAGACCCCGTCGACCGTGATCGAGCCCTTTTCGACGACATATTTGGCCACCGACTCGGGTAGCGCGACGCGCACAACCTCCCAGTTCTCGGACGGTGTGCGCGACAACACATTCCCGGTGCCGTCGACATGTCCCTGCACGATGTGCCCGCCGAGCCGGCTGTTGATCGCGGCGGCCCGCTCCAGATTGACCTTGGTACCGGTCACGATCTTGTCCAGGCTCGACCGCGACAGTGTCTCGCCCATCACGTCGGTGGTGAACACTCCGCCCGGGCGCACCTCGACCACCGTCAGGCAGACGCCGTTGACGGCGATCGAATCGCCATGTTTCGCATCCTCGACAACCAACGGGCCGAGCACGGTGAGACGGGCAGCGTCACCCAGATCTTCCCTGCCCAGAATCTCGCCGAGCTCCTCAACAATTCCGGTGAACATGGGACAAGACTAGAGCCATCCAGTCTGCACCTAGGCGTGCGTACCCGCCCGTGCGCAGGCCATCTGGGCGTTCTCGGCATCGGTATTGAGGTCGTTGGCCTTTCCGTTCACACCATCGACCGGGGCCCGGACCCCCATGAGAATCATCAACTTGTTCGCGTTCATCGCCCACGAGCGCATCGGATCGGCGATCGACGGGTCCAGATCTGGGGTACTGGCGGCCTCATTTGCAAAAGAGGCCGCCTCACGCAATGCGGTCCGGCCGGTGCCATTACTCGACGCCACGTAGACGTCGCCGTAGTTGCCCTCCATGCCCGCCAGGTTGTTGGCGAAGTCGGAGTAGTTCGTGGACGCATAGTCGAGCGCGGTCGCGAACTTCGCGCAGGCCTCGACGGCCGCCGGCGTGGCACTATCCGAGATCGCGGCGGGCGCGGACACCACAGCCGGACCGGGTGCGACAGCCGGCTGCTCCGTGGGGTCGGGCTGGTCGGGCTCCGCGTACGCCACCGGAACAACCGCCAAACCGAGGCCGAGCGCAACCAGCGTCGGCACAGCCGCCTTCCGACATAGATCTAGTGGCCTCATCGATTCCTCTCCAGCTTCTCCTGGTGCGGGTCCGGCCGTGACCGTACCCGCATTTCCGTACGACGTCGCGTCGTGACGGCACCGACACCTGATAGTGAAGTGCGGAATTGTCATGAATATGAACCGTCGCTGAACAACTGACGTACCGGATGAATTTCGACGGACCGTTGAAAAGTGTGCTGGATACCCCTACCGGGTAGGCCCAAATTATGTTGACGGTGAAGTAAAAACACCAGTGGGATTCGTCACAATCGCCGAGGCAGGAGGCATTTCGGGATTCGAATCACCGCGGTTGGAACGGTGTGTACCGACGTACGAAATGGATAGACATTGGGCGATAACTGTTGTCCGTCCATTAACCATCTCGCAACACAGCACCCCCAACATTCGCAGGGACAGCTTCCGCACAGCCATTACCACCAATCGAGAGGCGCCACCGCACCATGCTGAAAAGTCTTGTCACCCTGACTGCTGTCTGCGCGCTCGCCGCAACGGCGCCCCTCGCCCTGGCCGAACCCGGAGATGATCCGGCCCCCGTGCAGCCGGTCGCCGATGCGCCGCCTCCCCCGCCCGTCGACAATGGTGCGGTCGCCTCGGCCGAGCCGGGGACGCTCCAGACTCCCGACGGCTGGATCCTTGCGGTCGCCGCGAAGGACGAGTCGCAGCTGCCGGTCGCCCCGCTGACCACCGCGCTGTCCTCGCGTGAATATCTGGTGGGTGGCACCTTCATCGGTGCGGTCAAGGGATCCGGTAAGACGAAGCTCGCGGGTGGCACGCTGGAGTCGGGTTACCAGATCGGTTGCGGCATCACCGGCGGCCCGGTGGAGCTCATGGGCGGTGTCGGCGTGACGCCACAGATCAGCCCCACGGGAATCCCGAGCATCGGTGGCTCGATCACCGGTCAGATCAAGGTCGGCCTGAAGCCGGGCACCGTGACCATCGTTCCGGTGAACAAGAAGGCCTTCGAGGGCACCACTACTCGGACCACCATCACCGGATTCCGCATCAAGATCGACGGTTGCGTCGGCCAGTCCTTCATCCGGTCATACGCGACATTCACCAGCTCGACCGACAACACCGATGACGTGGTCACCTACATGGGTGTCACCAAGGCCGTCTGACGACGATGGATCTCACCCAGCCCGACTCTGCGTTCACCTCTAACCAGACCCCGAGAGGCGTCACCACCATGTTCAAAACTCTTGCCACTCTGACCGCCGCCTGCGCCCTCGCGGCGACGGCCCCGCTGGCACTGGCTGACCCGGAGCCCGGACCGCCCCCCGCCCCCGCTGCTGCGGACGCCCCGCCGCCACCGGTCGATGGCGTTCCCGGCCCGCCGCCGGACAACGGCGTCGTCGGCTCCGAGGAGCCCAGCGTGGTCAAGACACCTGACGGATGGGTGCTGACGGTGGGCGCCAAGGACGAGACACAGCTGGCGATCCCTCCGCTCACTACCGCGTTGTCCTCGCGCGAGTATCTGTCCGGCGGCACCTTCACCGGCACCGCCAAGGGCGGCGGCGGCAAGCTGTCGGGCGGCACCCTGGAGGCGGGCTACCAGATCGGTTGCGGCATCTCGCTGAACACCGTCAAGCTCAACGGATCGATTGGCCTTTCCTCTTCGATCGGTCAGAGCGGCCTCGGCAACATCAGCATGCCCATTCAGGGCCAGATCGAGGTGCACCCGCAGCCCGGTGAGGTCATCAACGTCTCCGTGGACAAGAAGAAGTACAAGGGCAGCGAGGTGCGTATCACTCTCAAGGACGTGCACATCAAGATCGACGGCTGCATCGGCCAGTCGTTCCTCCGCTCGTACGCGGTGCTGACTAGCTCGTCCAAGGACAACGACGATATCGTCGGCTACTACGGCGTGACGAAGACCGTCTAGTCCCGACAGTCTGACTGAGTACACCTACGGAAGAGGCGCAGCCATGCAGAACCCCGATCGTCCGTCCATCATGCAGATCGGGGTGGCTGCGGCTCTTGCCGCGGGTGTGCTTCTCGGCTCCGCGGCCACCGCAGCCGCCGAACCCGAGCCCGTGGAGCCCGGTGCGCCGGCCCCCGCTGCCGCTCCGCTTCCGCCGGGGCCTCCGGCTCCCCCGCCGCCCTCGCAGATCGGCAACCCGCTCGCCCTGACCGGAACCGAACAGGGTCCCGGTGGTCTCCCGCAGAACATGCAAATCGTGGGCAACGCGAATCTGATCGGCCAGAACGCAACACCAGCGGCCCCGGGAAGCAATGCCCCGGTCGTCACTCCCGGCACCAACGCCCTGAACAACCAGTACCTGCTACCGCAGAACCTCAAGCCCGCAGAACCAGGCAAGGGTGAGATGCGCGGCGTCCAACCCGGTGAAGAGAACGCGGATATCAGCGGAGGCGATTACCTGCACCGGCTTTGGAGTGACTACCAGGACGGCCAGCTCAAGGGCGGGTTGTTGGGTAGGCGTCCGAAGGATGAGCTGAGCCAGCCACTCCCCGACACGGCCCCGCCCCCCGGCACTCGGATTCCGGGCCTCGACTCCGACTCACAGGGCCCCGCACCCGAGCACTGGGGTCCGGAGCCCACCATGTCGCCGCCACCGCCTCCCCAGGTACCGGCCCCGCCTGCACCTGGGGCCTAGCCGCTATCTCCGAAGCGCCTTGCGCGCCAGATAGTTTCCGGCGAACTGAGCCGCCTGTACCAGCACGATGATGATGACTGTCGACACGATGGTCACCTGCCAATTGAAGCGCTGGTATCCCTGCACAATCGCGAAATCGCCGAGGCCGCCACCGCCGACCAAGCCCGCCATGGCAGACATGTCGACGATGCCGATCAGTACGAATGTGTAGCCGAGAATCAACGGCCCCAAGGCTTCTGGTACTAGTAGCGTCACGACAATGCGCAGTGGGCCAGCACCGACGGCGCGCGCAGCCTCAATAACGCCTGGGTCGATGGTCACCAGGTTCTGTTCGACGATGCGGGCGATCGCGAAGGACGCCGCGACGACCATCACGAACACCACCGCGTTGGTGCCGATCGTGGTCCCCACGACCCCTAGGGTGATCGGCCCGAGCGCGGCGATCAGCACCACGAACGGGATGGGTCGAACAATGTTCACCACGATGTTCAGCAGCGTGTGAAACACCCGGCTCTGCAGGAGCCCACCAGATCTAGTGGTGTACAACAGCATTCCCAGTCCCAGACCGATCACACCACCCGCCAGCAGCGTGAGCGTCACCATGTACACGGTGTCGCCGAAGGCCTCGAACAGCTGCGGGCGGAGACGGTCCCAGTTCGTTGTCATCGCGCCACCCGGTGAACAGTCGTCACCGCGGACAAGTCGGAGACAATCTGCGTCACGTGTCCATCGGGCCCGTCGAGTGCGAGCGTGAGGTTTCCGAAAGCGCGCGATTGCAGGGTCGCAATGCCGCCGTACACCACCTCGAAGCGGACCCCCAGTTCGGTGGCGTGCGCCAGCGCGGGGCCGATCTGCACACCCGCGCCGATCTCGACCGAAACGATACTTCCCTTGTGCTGCTGAATAATTCGGGCAATGTCCGCGGTGCCGGGGACGTTCTGCAGCACCGTGCCGACGAATCGCTTACCGGCCTCGCTTTGCGGCGCGGAGAACACGTCGAACACGCTTCCGACCTCGACGACCCTGCCCTCGGCGAGCACCGCGACACGATCGGCGACGGTACGCACCACATCCATTTCGTGGGTGATCACGACGATGGTGACCCCGAACTCGTCGTTGACGGCACGAAGCAGTTGCAGCACATCGGCGGTGGTGTCCGGGTCCAGGGCACTGGTGGCCTCATCGGCCAACAGAATCGACGGTGAAGTGGCCAACGCCCGAGCAATGCCGACGCGTTGTTTCTGCCCGCCGGAGAGCTGATCGGGATAGCTCGTCGCCTTGTCGGCCAACCCGACGAAGTCCAATAGCTCGGCCACCCGCGCGTTGCGCTTCGCGGCCGGCCATCCGGCCACCCGCAGCGGATAGGCGATGTTACCCGCCACGGTACGAGACCCGAACAGATTGAACTGCTGAAAGATCATACCGACATCGGTACGGAGACGCCGTAATTCGCTTTCCCCCAACGCATTCACCTCAGCACCGTCCACCACGATGCGCCCCGAGGTGGGCCGCTCCAACCCGTTGATGAGTCGAACCAGCGTGCTCTTACCCGCACCCGAGTAGCCGATCATCGCGAAGACTTCACCGGCGGCGATATCGAGCGACACCTCGTCGACCGCGGTGATGGTCTTCTTGCCTAACCGGAAGGTCTTGGTGACGCGTTCGAACTGGATCAGCGGCTCGGTCACTTCTCGGCACGAATCTGGTCTTGAATCCTCGCCAAAATCGCCGCGCAATCCGCGCCGCTCTTGTTCACCGTGCGCTGAGTCCCCTTACTTTCCTTGGCATATGCGTCGGTGACCGCCCGGGAATGGAACACCTCGATGAGTCTTTGGTACGTGGGGTTGTCCTTCTCCTCGGCGCGCGCGACAAGGACATTGATGTACGGCTCCGCGGCCGCACTGGCCGGATCATCGGAGTAGAGCGCACTTTTCGGATCAATATTCGATTGCGCCAAATAGGTGTTGTTGATGACGGCACCGTCGATCGAGGTGAGGGACAACGCTGTCTGAGCCGCGTCCACCAACGTGACGGTGACCCTGGAGGCACCTTTGTCGATGTCGGCGGTGCTCGGTGTCCTGCGTCCGCCCGTGAGAGCGATGAGACCGGCAGCCTTCAATACGAACAGAGCGCGCGCCTGATTCGGCGGGTCGTTGGGGATGGCGATCTGTCCACCTTGCGGGATATCCGCGATCGCCTTGTATTTCTGCGAGTACAGCCCCAGCGGCACGATGTAGGTGGCGCCAACAGGTACAAGCGTTGCATTATCGGCGACGTTGTATTCAGCCAGGAAACGCAGATGCTGAAATAAATTCACATCGATCTGCTTCTGAGTAAGGGCCACGTTAGGCTGGCTGAAGTCCGTGAAGTTGGTAGTGACGAGCGTGATTCCCGCTTTGCGCGCCTCGTCGACGAAGACGTCCCAGGACTCTTTCCCCGCCTCGCTAGTGCCAATACGCACGATGTTTCCTCCGCCATCATTGCCGGCAGAGCATGCGACACCGCCTACGACTGTCGCGAATACGGCGAGTGCAATGACAAAGCGCTTCACATCGGCCTTCCATAATTCAGCGTGATCACAATGGTTGACATTGTGCAATTACTGAGGCCTCAGCAAATTGTTTTATAGCCCCAGAACGGCGCCACAGTACCAGAATGGAAAGTGCACTGCGCCCTATGAAAAGGGCCAGCGGACGTTAGGACGCTGCGGGAGGCGCGGCAGGCGCAGGGGCGGGCGATGCGACAGGTGCAGCGGGCAGCTCGGGGCCACCGTTACCGGGGCCGGCGGCCGGAATCTGCGTTTCCAACTGCGACTGCATCTGCGCCGAGATCGCCGACCACGACATGGCCGCGGGCTTGCCTCCCCAGCGCAACGAGTAAATACCGACCAACAACGCCTGGCCGGGCTGGGTGATGGTGTACACCGGCCCACCCGAATCTCCGTGTTGCCCAGCGACATCGGCCATGGTGAACCAACCGTTGTTGACCGCGTCGACCTTGCCGCAGGTTTCCCCGGACACTGAACCCATCAAACAGACCGGCAGTCCCTGCTCGGGTCCGGCGTTCTGAGCCATCCGCAGCTGCAACCCGTTGGGCATGGTGCTGCTCAGTTCCACGCCGGCCGCGAAGGTGATGCCCTCGTAGTCCGAGACGAAGTCGCCGGGGCCGATCGACCCGCCGGTTGGCATGTTGCGACTCATCAACAGCACCTCACCGATGCGGTTTCCGCCGAGGTCGGTTACTGATCCGGTGGCATTGCAATGACCAGCCGTAAGGCCGATACGAGATGCCGGGTCGACGTAGCCAAGGGTGCAACGACTGTCCCCTTGAACAATCGACATGCCCGGGTAAGCGACGATCTTGGTGGGAGTTTCGGTGGCCGGATCGGCAGCGGAAAGCGCAGGTGAAGCAACCAGAACACCGGCAGCCGCAGCGACCGCGGCCACACTGCATGCCAGAGCTCTGCTCACGTTTTTCACCACAACCCGCCCTCGGTTGACTAGCCCGCCCTGCAAATGAGCATGGCGCCGGACTGCTGAGGTGTCAATTTGATCGCCAGCAACACCGCCGTGTCGCGAGCCTCCCAGCCGTCTGCCAGAGCCTCTACGATCGGACGCATGCGCAACCGCATCCGCCTCGCCCTTATCCCCCTCGCAGTCGCCTCCATCGCACTGGCCGGCTGCTCCAAGTCCGAAGAGACCAACACCAATCTGCCGGAAGCCGCCACACTTCTGAGCGAGTCGGCCGCCACCACCAAGACCCAGACGAGCACACATATCGTGCTCAAGGTCACGGGCGACAAGCCAACCCTCAAGCTCTCCGAGCTCACTGGCGATCTGACCACCACACCGGCAGTGGCCGCAAAGGGCACCGCGAAAACCGGCGGACTGGAGCTGCCGTTCGTCGTGGTCGACGGCGAGCTGTTCGCACAGCTCGGCAGCGCCTACACGACGATGGGACCCGTCAAGGATGTCTACGACATCGGGATCATTCTGGATCCGAACAAAGGCCTGGCCAACTTGCTGTCGAACATTAAGGATGCCAAGTCCGAGAAGACCGAGACCGTCGACGGAGTCGCTTCGGTTCTCGTGAGCGGAACGATGAACAAGGACGCCATCAACACCTTCGCGGGCTCCAAGCTCACCTCAGATATTCCGGCCAAGGCGTGGATCGCGAAAGATGGCAATCACGCGCTGACCAAGATCAGTGTCGATACGTCTCCGGGCAACACGATCGAGATGTCGTTGTCTGATTGGGGCAAGCCGGTCACAGTAGACAAGCCCGCCGCGTGACCGATACCGCCCAGGAAACCAGCCTCCCGCTGCGGCATCGCAGCATCGCAATCGGCGCCGGAAGCCTGGCGGTGCTGTTGGGTGCCCTCGACACCTACGTCGTAGTCAGCGTCATCACCGACATCATGACCACTGTCGGCATCGCGCTGAACAACATTCAGCAGGTCACTCCGATTGTCACCGGGTACCTACTGGGCTACATCGCCGCCATGCCACTGCTGGGTCAGGCCTCCGACCGATTTGGCAGGCGCCGGATCCTGCAACTGGCGCTCGTGGGTTTCGCGATCGGTTCTGTCGTCACCGCGATGTCCACCGATCTCACAATGCTGGTCACCGGCCGGGTGATCCAGGGTGTTGCCAGCGGCGCGTTGCTGCCGGTCACGCTCGCTCTCGGTGCCGATCTGTGGTCGCAACGCAACCGCGCGACGGTGCTGGGCGGGATCGGTGCCGCTCAAGAGCTGGGCAGCGTGCTGGGGCCGCTGTACGGCGTGCTCTGTGTATGGCTATTCGGCACGTGGACGAGTATCTTCTGGGTCAACGTGCCGCTCGCGATCATCGCCATCGTGCTGGTTCAGTTCAGCGTTCCTGCACATCAGCACGACCCGAACCGTCCGAAGGTGGACGTTGTCGGGGGTGCCCTTCTGGCGCTTGCTCTGGGCTTGTTGGTCGTGGGTTTGTACAGCCCGAACCCCAAGGAGTCCGCGCTACCCGAGTGGGGCCTGCCGATACTCACCGCGTCCGCGGTTGCCTTCCTGGCGTTCGTCCTGTGGGAATCGCGGGCCAGGACTCGGTTGATCAAACCCGAGGGCGTTCGGTTCGGCCCGTTCTTCGCGGCGTTGGCGGCGTCCCTGGCGGCCGGAGCCGCCCTGATGGTGACGCTTGTCAACATTGAGCTGCTGGGCCAGGGCGTGCTGCAGATGGACAAGGCCGACGCGGTGTTCCTGTTGTCCAGGTTCCTCGTCGCACTGCCCATCGGCGCGGTGGTCGGCGGCTGGCTCGCGACCCGATTCGGCGACCGGATCATCGCAGTGGTCGGCATGCTCATCGCCGCGTTTGGGTACTACCTGATCTCTGGCTGGCCGGTGGACGTACTGGCAGCCGTGCACAACTTCGGGTTCTTCACACTGCCCCGGCTGGATGTGGACTTGGTAGTGGCCGGCATCGGGCTCGGCCTGGTCATCGGTCCGCTGTCCTCCGCCGCACTACGTGTGGTACCCGCCGTGCAACATGGCATCGCCTCGGCACTCGTGGTGGTGGCCCGGATGACCGGCATGCTGATCGGTATGGCAGCACTGGGCGGCTGGGGCATTCACCGCTTCTACCAGAATTTCGACGCACTGGCCGCCAAGGAACCCAAGCCGGAGGGGAAGCCGAATCTCCTTGTACTGCAACAGCAACTCCTGAACCGGAGTATCACCGCCTACAGCGAGATGTACAGCGAGATGTTCGCAATCACGGCGATCGTCTGTGTGATCGGCGCGGTCATCGCAATATTCGTCGGTTCACACCGGAAGTCGAGGGACCAGACTCAGTAGTACGTCCGGGCCGATGCGTTCGATCTGGTCGTACTCCCAGCGCAGCGCACGTGACAGGGTGGTGACGCCCACGTCCTCCACGGCGGGGACGTTGCCACCCAACAACATCGGTGCGAGGTAGGCCAGGATCCGGTCTACCAAGCCCGCGCGCAAGAAGGCTCCGGCCAGCGTCGGCCCGCCTTCTAGGATGATGTCGGTGCGGTCCCCCAGGGCCGCGATCACCTCGGCCGGGTCGTGAGTACGGATCACCATGGTGTGCGAGTCGTCGTTCAAAACCTTTGCGTCCGAAGAGACTTCGCGCATACCAACGACGACCCGCAGGGGCTGATGCGGTAACAGCACGTTATCGGAGCTGCGCGCGGTGAGCTGCGGATCATCCGCGAATACCGTGCCGGTGCCCACCAGTACCGCATCGGCGAAGGCTCTGCGCCGATGTACGTCGGCCCGGGAGAGCTCGCTGGTGATCCATTGGCTGGTGCCATCATTCGCGGCGCTGCGGCCGTCGACGCTCGCACCGTATTTCCACGTGACATGGGGGCGTCCGGTCCGCTGTTTGTGCAGCCACTCCCGCAACGGTCCCACGCTCACCTGCTCGGCACCGATGCCGCCGATGACCTCGATACCGAGGGAGCGCAGCCGCGCCGCTCCCCCAGCCGCCTGGGGATTGGGATCGGCAACTGCGTAGACCACGCGCGAAACACCCGCCGCGGCAAGTGCATCGACACATGGCCCGGTTCTCCCCTGGTGATTACACGGCTCCAGGGTGACTACAGCGGTACCACCCGCGGCCGCGTCGCCGGCCTGCGCTAGCGCCACCACCTCGGCGTGTTCCTGCCCGGGCGGACGTGTCCCGCCCAGACCCACGACCGCTCCCGACGCGTCCAGAATCACCGCACCAACGGGCGGATTCGGATAGGTGCTGCCCTTGACCGCTTCGGCGGCACGGATCGCCACCTCCATGGCGGCGTGCAAGCCAATACGGCCCGTCGAGTCGGTCATGTCAGAGCGCCAAATGTGCTGCTGCCCTGGCTGCTTGCTCACGCAGCGCACGTACCGCGGCGTCCGGGTCCTGTGCGCCGTAAACCGCCGACCCCGCAACGAAACAGTCGACACCCGCCTCGGCGGCCTGCTCGATGGTGTCTGCGTTGATGCCGCCGTCGATCTCCACGAGCACAGTCAACTCACCGGAATCGACTAGCTTGCGGACCGCGCGCACCTTGTCTAAAACGCCAGCGATGAACGACTGTCCGCCGAATCCGGGTTCGACCGACATCACCAACAGCGTGTCAAAGTCCTTGAGTACCTCTAGATATGGATCCAACGGCGTGCCCGGCTTGATGCTGAGCCCGGCCTTGGCACCGGCGGCGCGGATGTCGCGGGCGACGGCGACGGGATTTTCGGTGGCCTCGGCGTGGAAGGTCACGTTGTGCGCACCGGCTTCCGCGTAGCCAGGTGCCCACCGATCCGGATTGTCGATCATCAGATGGCAGTCGACGGGGATGTCGGTGGCGGCTAGCAGACTGTCGACGACGGGCAGACCCAGCGTCAGGTTCGGCACGAAATGCCCGTCCATGACGTCCACATGCAACCAGTCGGCTCCCCCCACGGCCGCCATCTCCTCGGCGAGACGCGCGAAATCGGCAGAGAGGATCGACGGGGCAATCATGGGGGCGCGATGCGACATGCCCTTCAGTTTATGTGCGGCTTCATGCGTGTTTACGCAGGAGGGCAAGGAACATCGCATCGGTGCCGTGCCGGTGCGGCCACAATTGCACCGCGTCGACGTCACCGAGCCGGTCCACGCCGGGGAACAACGCTCGAGCATCCTCGGCGGTCACCGGGTGTCGCCGCACCGCATCGGCCACCACTCCCACCGTTTCGGCCAGGTGCGGCGAACAGGTGCTGTACACGACGATTCCACCCGGTCGAGTCAATTCGATGGCACTGGAAAGCAATTCGCGCTGCAGCTTGACCAGTTCCGGGATGTCGCTCGGTTGACGGCGCCACCGCGCCTCGGGGCGGCGGCGCAGCGCGCCCAGCCCGGTGCATGGTGCGTCGACGAGCACGCGATCGAAGGAGGCGGCGGGTAGCCCGCTCTCACGCCCGTCCACGGTGAGCACCGTCACCGGCAAGCCCTTGGTGGCGGTGGATACCAACTCCGCGCGATGCGGGGCGATCTCGATGCCCGTGACATGGGCACCGCGCTCGGCGGCGAGGGCCCCCAACATGGCGGTCTTGCCGCCCGGACCGGCGCACAGATCGAGCCATTGGGTATCGGTGCCATCCAACGGCGCCAGCGCCATCGCCCGTGCGACCAGCTGGCTGCCCTCGTCCTGCACCTGCGCCAGGCCGTCGCGCACAGACTCCAGCCGGCCCGGGTTCCCGCCGGATAGATACACCGCATAAGGCGAGTAGCGCCCGACGGTGCCATCCACCTCCTCTGCCAGTGTTGCGGCATCGATGCGGCCCGGACGTGCGGCGAGATGAACGATCGGGCGCTCGTCGTCGCTGGCGAGCACCTCGGCCAGCTCTGAGCCTGCCGGGCCCAGCGCATCGGAGAACGACTGCGCGATCCACCGCGGGTGAGCGGTCGCAAAGGCAAGCCGCCCGATGCGGTCCGACTCCGGCGGAGCCAACTCCTCCACCCACTCCTGCTCGTCGCGACGCGAGATGGTTCGCAGCACCGCATTCACGAAACCCGCTCTGCCCTGCTCGAATTCGACAGCCACGGCATCCACCGTGGTCGACAGCGCGGCATGTGGTTCGACGCGGGTCCGCAACAGTTGATAGGCACCCAACCGCAGCGGGTCGCGCAGCCCCTCGTCCACCTGATCAATCGAACGTCCGGCGGCCGACGCGATGACCGCATCGAGAAGACCGCTGGCCCTGCACGTTCCGTAGGTGAGCTCGGTAGCGAAGGCGGCATCGCGCCCGGAGATGCCGCGTTCACGCAACAGCGCGGGCAGCGCCAGATTGGCGTATGCGTCCTGACGCGCCACGGCGCGCAGCACGTCGAGCGCGGCCTGACGTGCGGGGTCGAGCCGCTGCCGCGGGCGTTCATTCGGGCGAGAATCGGCGCCCTGACGCGGACGTGAGTTTTGGCCGGGCCGTCCGTGTGGCTGACGGGGTTGACGTGTGGTCATCGTGCATATACCTCCGTGTCCAGCCGGGCCCCGCGAGCCCAATCCACCGCATTCATCTGCTTCTTACCTTGCGGCTGGACCTCGCCCAGCGCAATCGCCGTGGTGCCGGTGCCAACCAATACGTCACGCTTGCGCACCGCGACAGCTCCCGGCGGCAGCACGTCACCGTGCTCCTCAACGTCGAGACGCACCGGCCCGACCTTCACCCGCGTATCGCCGATGGTGGTCCAGGCGCCCGGCTCGGGGGTCATGGCCCGAACATGGCGATCGATCACGTGGGCGGGAAGCTCCCAGCTGATTCGTGCCTGCTCGACGGAGATCTTCGGGGCGGTGCTCACCCCGTCGGCCCCCTGCCGCACGGCCACCAAGGCGCCGTCCTCGATTCCGTCCATTGTCGACTCAAGGAGGCTCGCACCGGATTCAGCGAGCCGGCCCAACAACGCGCCGGCCGTATCATCGGCACCGATTCGCTCGGTGACCACACCGTAAACGGGGCCAGTGTCCAATGCGGGTTCGATGAGAAATGTTGTGGCGCCCGTGAATTCGTCACCGGCGGCAATGGACGCCTGCACCGGAGCGGCGCCGCGCCACGTGGGCAGCAGCGAAAAGTGCAAGTTCACCCAGCCGTGCCTGGGCACCGCGAGCAGCTCGGGTTTCAACAGGGCTCCATAGGCGACCACAGCACAGCACTCGGGAGCCAGTTCCGCGAGTTCGCCGATGAATTCGGGTTCATTGGGGCGCGCCGGCGTGAGCACCGGCAGACCCTGTTCACGAGCGAGCTCGGCCACCGGCGAGGCGGCCGACACTCGCCCTCTCCCCGCCCGGGCGTCGGGCCGCGTCACCACCGCAACCACCTCATGACGGGATGCCAACAACCTTCGCAGGGACGGCACCGCCGGGGCCGGTGTACCGGCGAACACTATGCGCACCGATCCAGTCTAGGAAGAGGGTGCCGCTTACCTCGAATCCCGGCAGCATCGGGGCACGGCCGGTCGGGCACCAGGGTTCGCCGAGGATAGCGAAACCAAGTCTGGATACCTCCGATACCATGATCACGATGGCTACCAGAGGACGAGGCCGGCCGAGTGGCGCGCCCTATGATCGAAAATTGCGGGCAGAAACCCTGCTCGACGCCGCCGAGCGCGCGATCCGTACGAGCGGGGGAACAGTCTCGATCGCGGACGTGGCGAGGGAGGCCGGGTTCGCCCGGTCCGCGTGCTACGCGGTATTTCCCACCAAGGCAGATCTGCTGCGCGCATTGAGCCGGCGCCATGCCGACCGCGTGATCACCGGGTCTTGGCAAGAGGGCATGGTGGGTAAACCACGCGATCAGCTGCGAGCATTCGCCAACTTGGTCATCGATTGGATCACCGCAGAGCCTGATCTCTACATCGCGCTGGATCGCGATCTGACCGCCAAGGAGCGCCTGGACCACGGGATTTTCGATCTCCTAGCGGAAGTAACCGAAGAACACCTGCGCGCCATGGTTCCGGACGATCGGATGAAGCAGATAGCACCCATCTGGTCGCGTCTGGCGACCGGTGGCGTCCTCATGGTGATTAATTGGTGGAGCAGTACTCGCAACATCACCCGCGAGGAGCTCGTCGGCTACATCGTGGAGTCCTTTGCAACGGGCATCGCCAGCGTGCCGCGTTTTGCCACCGCAAATAGTTGAAATTCGCCGGATCAACCCACGTGCAGCGGGTCGATCTGAACCCTGACGGGTTCGGAGTCACGACGGGCGCTCAACGTCGCCACGCCCCGGCGCAAAGCCGCGGCCATCTCCAGCCCCGCCGAGCGCTCTACCCGGACAAGCATGCGCACCACGTCCACACCATCGGGTATCCCGGCCGGGCGGCGCGCTCCGACCGGCAGGTCGACAGGGCCCAACAACTCGGCACCCGCCGGGAGGTCCGCGGCGTCGACGAGGGCGCTCACCGCCAGGGCGGGCCCATCGATGGCCGCGATGTGTACCTGAGGAGGCAGCCCGACCTCCGCCCGCGCGGCCAGTTCGGTGGCGGCGTGCCCCACCGGATCCCAGCGGATGAGAGCCTGCACCGTGGGCAGCGCGGCGTCGGCGACGACAACGACCGATCCGCCCTCGTCCCGCCCGCGAACCAATGACGCGGCCGCCATCCACTTCCGGAGGGTGTCCTCCGCGGCACGCAGGTCCTGACGGCCGAGTAGCGCCCAGGCGTCCAACAGCACCGCTGCACCATATCCATTGGGCGTCAAGGGTTCCGCTCCCGGCGTACACACCACCAATGTGGGCGGTCCGGACACGACCGAGCGCACCTCGCCGCCCCCGGAAGTCACCACCGGAAACCCGGGTAGCGCTCGGCCCAGCTCCTCGGCCGTCCGACGGGCGCCCACCACCACCGCGCGCACCGCATTGGACCCGCACCGGGAGCAGCGCAGGTCCGCGTCGACGCGACCGCACCAGCGACAACTGGGGCTCAAGAGATTCGAGGTCCCGCCTGGGCCTTCCAATGCCAGCGGGCCGGTGCAGTGTCGACACCGCGCCACCGTCCGACATTTTGTGCAGGCCAATGCCGGCACGTATCCCCGGCGGGGCACCTGCACCAGGACCGAGTGCCCACGCTTCAAGGCATCCCGGGCCGCGGTTAAGGCAACGATGGGGATGCGCGCCGATCGCGCTGCCGGATCACGTTCTTGCGCATATCCGCTGTCATCGAGAGCACTGATCCGCGCGGCAGCCTTACGCACCACCGAGCGGGCCGCAACCAGGTCATGGGCCCAGCCACTCTCGACGAGGGCCTGCGCCTCGGCGGTACGCGCGTATCCGCCGATTACCGCGGCGCAGCGCAGCTGATGGGCGCGCAGCATCGCGACCTCACGGGCGTGCGGATACGGGGAGCGCGGTTCGGCGAGGTTGTCATCGCCGTCGTCCCACACCATCACTAGCCCCAAATCGGCTACCGGCGCGAACACGGCGGCCCTGGTACCGATCACTACGGTCGCCTCGCCGCGCAGGATCGCCAGCCACCGTCGGTACCGCTCGGCAGGACCGAGCTCCGCCGACAGTGCGATAACACGCTCCGTACCTAGGTGTTTCACGAACTCTGCGGCCAGCACATCGATATCGCGCTGGTCCGGAACGACGGCGAGCACTCCCCTGCCGGTGCCGGCGGTCGCCACCGCGGCCTCGGCCAAGCGGGTCGTCCAGTCCTCGCCGGACAACGCCTGCCACACCGCACGCGCGGCCCGCCCCTGCGAGAGGGCCTCCAGGAAACGTTCGCCGCGCTGATATCGCGCCCAGCCCGTGGCGTCGGGCGCCGGGACTTCGACGCCATCGGCCGCCTGACGCGTTTCACGCTCCGCGCGCGCATGACGGGGCGGAAGAGCCAACCGCAGCACGTCCACCCTGGTTCCCGCGTAACGGGCGGCCACGGCGTCAACTAATCTGCGCACATCCGGCGTCAAGACCCGCGTGGGAGACACGACTCGGTCCAGCCATCCAAGCTTGCCCGGGTGATCGCTCTCCGAGCGCCGTTCCAGCAGGATCGCATCCACCAGCCGACCGTGGAATCGCACCCGTACACGCACTCCGGGCTGGGCGTCATCGGATTGCTCCGCAGACACGAGGTAGTCGAACTCACGATCCAGATGGGGCACGGTGAGCAGCGGCAGCACCCGTGCCACCGGCTCATGCTCGGCCACCACCCGCGTCGCAGTCACCTGGTCGTTCTAGCAGACGTGCCCGACGCGCAGGTCAGCACCCGATACAGTGACGTCATGACCGCCATCGAAACCGGCATCGACCCGATCATCCTGAAGATCCTGGAAGCTGTTCCCATTCAGCTCGTTTCGCCGGACGGGCCACAGGCTTCGCGGGACGCCTATCGGGCGATTGCCACCGCACGCCCGCCGTGGATCGAGGTGGCCAAGGTCGAGGACCGCACCATCCCGGGACCCGCCGGCGAGATACCGGTGCGCATCTACTCACCGTCCACCGACGGGGTGCACCCGGTGTTCGTGCTGATCCACGGAGGCGGCTGGGTGATCGGCGACCTGGATACTCACGACGCGGTCGGCCGCGCCGCGGCGGTTCAGGCAGACGCCGTGGTGGTGTCTGTGGACTATCGGCTGGCACCGGAACATCCCTACCCTGCCGCCGTCGAAGACTGCTGGGCCGCCCTGCAGTGGGTCCATGAGCATGCCGCCGAGATAGGTGGCGACCCGAGCCGCCTTGCCGTGGGCGGCGATTCGGCGGGCGGCAACCTGTCGGCGGTCTTGGCTCTGCTGGCTCGCGATAATGGCATTCCGCTGGCCTTCCAGCTGCTGTGGTACCCGGCCACCACCTTCGATACGACACTGCCGTCGATGGTCGAGAACGCCGAGGCGCCGGTGCTCGACGTCAAGGCCGTCGCGGGACTGAGTCGGTGGTATCTCGGGGACACCAATCCCGCGACCGCGGGTCCGACGCTGGTTCCGGCCCGCGCCGAGAGCTTCGAGGGGCTGGCCCCAGCGTTCATCGGCACGGCACAGTTCGATCCGCTGCGCGATGATGGTGCCGTCTACGCAGAGCTGCTGCGAGGCGCCGGCGTGCCGGTGGAACTGCACAATGCACCGACGATGATCCACGGCTATCTCGGCTACGCGGATATCGTGCCCGCAGCCACCGAGGAGCGCGACCGCTCGCTGGCAGCGCTCAAGAAGGCTCTACACAACTAGCCCCGCGCAGGCGCGGACTCAGCACGTACATGAATGTGCCGCCCAGCAGAGCCCCGACCGGCCACGACAGCGCGGTCATGCTCTGCGCCCGGGGAACGAGCGCGATGGCAACCGCCACCGCCCCGGAGAGACCCAGCGCGATCAGTGCCGCCGGGTTGAACCCGCGGCTGTAGTAGTAGGCACCGTCAGTGGATTCGGAGTACAAGTCGGGCATGTGTGTGCGCTGGCGCCGCAGCAGGTAATAGTCCACGATGAGGATCCCGAACACCGGCCCCATCAGCGCTCCCACCCCACCGAGGAAGTACACGATGGCGGCCTCGTTCCCCCAGATCTTCCAGGGCAGCACCATGACCGACAGGACCGCGGTGATGATGCCTCCGGTGCGAAATGAGATGTACTTCGGCGCGACGTTGGAGATGTCGTAGGACGGGGACACGAAGTTGAGCACCACATTGATGCCCACGGTGGCGACGGCGAAGAGGATCGCCGCGACTATCACGATGGCATCGGAATCAATATCAGCGACAAGCTTCACCGGATCCGTCATCGCGCTGCCGTACTTCTTCAGCGCGGCGAGCGATATGACGATCGAAATCACCACGAAGGCGGTCTCGTTGAGTGGGATGCCCAATGCGTTTCCGCGCAGGATCGTCTGCCTGCTCGGCGCGAAGCGCGCGAAGTCCGCGTAATTGACCAGAGGGCCGGCCATGAAGGCGACCATCAAGAACGCCACCCCCGTGAATGCCAGCACCGTGGCGCCCGGCGTCAGCGGGGCCCCCACGCGAGCGCCGAAGTCGATGCTCCACCCCACACTGGCCAGCATCCAGATCGCCAAAGCGATCATCCCGATCCAGACAACCGGGCCTGCGATATCGGATGCCCTGCGCACGATCTCCATGCCGTAGTTGAGGATCAGCAGCTGGATGGTCCACAACGCGAGGAATGCGCCCCATCCCAGGGCATGCAGGCCCAGGAAGGTCGGTTCGGTCCACGGGCGCAATCCCGGATCCAGTCGCAGCAGCAGCACGACGACCGCCGTTGACGCCAGATAGGTTTGGATTCCGTACCAGAAGATCGCGACCAACCCACGCAACAGTGCCGGGACGTTGGCACCGAACACCCCAAATGTGGCCCGCGCGAATACCGGGAAGGGCACTCCCAGCCGCTGTCCGGCGATACCGATGAGGTTGCTCCCGAACCAGAGCAGTAGAACCCCGGTGAACAATGCGAGCATGGTCTGCCAGCCGGTCAGGCCCAATGCCAGCATCCCGACTGCGAGTCCGTAACTGCCGAGACTGTGCGCCGACGTCATCCAGAGACAGAAGAGGTCCCAGGTGCGCCAGGTGGCCTGCGCCTCCGTGGTAGGCGCCAGGTCCTTGTTGCTCAATCTGCCCGACACCACGGCCGGGTTCATCGCATCTACCACCGCTAGCCGCTCTTCGCCGTGATGTGTTGCGACAGTGCGGGAATCACCGCTTCCCCGTAGACCTGCAGCGTCTCCTCCTTGTTGTCGTGCTGCAGATATCCCGCGAATTGATCCACCCCCAGCGCCTTCAATTCCGACAGCTTCGCGATGTGATCCTCGACCGCACCCAGCACGCAGAACCGATCCACGATGTCATCGCTCACGAACTCCGCGTGCGTGTTCCCTGCCCGGCCGTGCTGGTTGTAGTCATATCCCTGGCGTCCGTCGATGTAGTCGGTAAGGGATTGCGGCACTTGACCACTGGTGCCATACCTAGCCACGATATCGGCGACATGATTGCCCACCATCCCGCCGAACCACCGGCATTGGTCGCGCATATGAGCCCAGTCCGACCCCACATACATGGGTGCGGCCACACAGATCCGCACCTCTGCGGGATCGCGTCCGGCGGCTACGGCCGCATCTCGCACCGCACCGATCATCCAGCGCGCGATGTCGATATCGGCGAGCTGCAAGATGAACCCGTCGGCGACCTCACCGGCCAGGGCGAGAGCCTTAGGACCGTACGCCGCTACCCATACCTCCAGCCTGGAGCCTCGACTCCAAGGGAATTGCACAGTGGCACCGTGGTATTCGACAGGTCGCGAGTTCGCGAGCTCTCTGATGACGTGAATGGATTCGCGCAGCGCCGAGAGGGTCGTCGGCGCCCCGCCGGTCACCCGGACCGCCGAATCGCCCCTGCCGATGCCGCAGATGGTGCGGTTGCCGTACATATCGTTCAGGGTCGCGTACAGCGACGCCGTGACGGTCCAGTCCCGTGTCGCCGGATTGGTGACCATGGGCCCCACGACAATTCGTGTCGTCTCGTGCAGGATTTGGCTGTAGAGCACGTAGGGTTCCTGCCACAGTAGGTGTGAATCGAAGGTCCATACATGGCCGAAACCATGGGCCTCGGCGAGTTTCGCCAGCTGCACGGTGCGCGCCGCGGGTGGGTCACATTGCAGGACGACTCCGAAATCCATCGGGGACCCTCTCTATCGACCAGCCTCAGATGAGGTATTGACACAGACCACGGCGCAGGAACGCGCCATCACCCTTACTGCCGAGATACTCGTCGCCGTCGACGATCACCTTTCCGCGGGAGAGCACGGTATCGACGTGTCCGTCGATCTCGTATCCCTCCCATGCCGAGTGGTCCATGTTCATGTGATGGGTCTTGCCTAACCCGATCGAGGTGTGCCCGTGGGGGTTATAGATGACGATGTCCGCATCGGCCCCGGGGGCGATCACTCCCTTGCGCCCGTATAGGCCGAACATGCGGGCCGGAGTCGTCGAGGTGATCTCGACCCATCGCTCAACGGTGATGTGGCCGTCCACGACCCCCTGGTACAGCAGGTCCATCCGATGCTCGATCGTGCCGATCCCGTTGGGAATCTTGGAGAAATCGCCGATGCCCATGTCCTTCTGCCCCTTCATACAGAACGGGCAGTGGTCGGTCGACACCATCTGGATGTCGTTGGTACGCAAAGCGCGCCACATCTCATCCTGGTGCTGTTCGCGCTTGGACCGCAGCGGTGTCGAACAGACCCACTTGGCCCCCTCGAAGCCGGGCGCACCCAGGTTGTCCTCAAGGGACAGGTACAGATATTGCGGACAGGTCTCCCCGTACACGTTCTGGCCGGCGTCACGGGCGGCGGCCAACTGTGCGACAGCCTGTTTCGCCGAGACGTGCACGATGTACAGCGGCGCACCCGTCAGGTTGGACAGCATGATGGCGCGGTGGGTGGCCTCCTCCTCCAGCTGCCAGGCTCGGGCAATGCCGTGGTAATAGGGCTCCGTCTTACCCGCCGCCAGCAGCTGAGACACCAAAACATCAATGGCAGGGCCATTTTCGGCATGCATCATGGTCATCAGCCCGGTATCGGCGCCCACCTGCATGGCCCGCAGTATCTGTGCGTCGTCGCTGTAAAAGACCCCTGGGTATGCCATGAACATCTTGTAGCTAGTGATGCCCTCATCGGCCAGACTGCGCAGCGCCGCCAGCGAGGCATCGTTGACATCTCCCACAATCTGATGGAAGGAGTAGTCGACCGCACACTGACCCGCCGCCATTTCATGCCACGTCTGCAGTGAATCCTGCAGCTGCTCACCAAATTTCTGCACCGCGAAATCGATGATGGTGGTGGTGCCGCCCCAGGCGGCGGCGCGCGTCCCGGTCTCGAAGTCGTCAGACGCGGTCGTGCCGCCGAAGGGCATTGACATGTGAGTGTGCGCGTCGATGCCGCCCGGGATGACGTACTTGCCCGCGGCCTCGATCACCGTGTCGACGGCGTTGGGCAGATCTACTCCTAGCAGCGTGCTGTCGGGTAGCAGCACCGCCGCGATCTTCTCGCCCTCGACCAGGACATCTGCGTCGCCGCGCCCGGTCGCCGTGACCACGGTGCCGCCTCGAATAAGTGTCGTCGCCATCGACAGCTCCTACGGTTCGACGATCGAGCCGTAGGTATCGGGCCTGCGGTCCCGGTAGAACTGCCAGTCGCCCCGCACTTCGCGAACCACCGACAGGTCGAGGTCCCGTATCACGATCTCTTCGTTGCTCTCGGAGGCGATCTCGCCGACATAGTTGCCTCGCGGGTCGACGAAGTAGGAGCTGCCGTAGAACGTCACGGCCTGGTCGCCGAATTCGTCGCTCTCCGTGCCTACCCTGTTGTTGGCCCCGACGAAATACTGGTTGGCCGCCGCCGCCGCGGGCTGCTCCAATTCCCAAAGCCTGTTGGACAGACCGGGTTTGGTGGCCGAAGGATTGAAGACCAACTCTGCTCCCGCGAGCCCGTAATTGCGCCAACCCTCGGGGAAATGCCGGTCGTAACAGATGTAGACGCCGATCTTGCCGACCGCCGTGTCGAACACCGGATACCCGAGATTGCCGGGCCTGAAGTAGAACTTTTCCCAGAACCGGTCGAGGTGCGGTATGTGATGCTTGCGGTACTTGCCCAGGTAAGTGCCGTCGGCATCGATGACCGCCGCGGTGTTGTAGAGAACGCCCGGCCGCTCCTCCTCGTACACCGGTAGCACCATGACCATGCGATGTTCTCTGGCGAGCGCCGCGAATCGGTCGGTGACCGGGCCGGGCACGGATTCGGCGTAGCCGTAGTACTTCTTGTCCTGAACGATGCCGAAGTAGGGTCCGTAGAACAGCTCCTGGAAGCAGATCACCTGTGCGCCCCGGGACGCCGCCTCGACGACAAAACCCTCGTGCTTGGCGAGCATGGATTCCTTGTCGCCAGCCCAAGTCGCTTGCGTCAGTGCGGCTCTGATGACCGTCATTGACAGACTCTATGCGCACCGCGCTCCGCGCGCGCGCCAATCAACCCAACAGCCGAACCGCCCTGACCACCTGCGCCGGACTCTCGCCCGGGCGCGGTAGAACACGTTACAGTTCTGCGATGCACTGGTACACCGGTAATACCGTCTACGACAGCGTGCTCACCGCGGCCTTCGGCTTCGCCGCCTTCGTGATTATCGGCAGTCTCTTCGCGCAGAGTTCATACGGTCGCTTCTCGACGACGAAGCTCGGACTCAATCTGAATCCCAAGCTCGGTTGGTGGCTGATGGAGATTCCCGCGACCGTGGTGTTTCTGGTCTGCTACCTGAGCGGCCCGACCCGCTTCGAACCGACATCGCTGGTTCTCGCCGGGATTTGGCTGCTGCACTACGCCAACCGCGGCTGGTTCTTCCCGCTTGCCATCCGCCAGATGCCCGGCAAGCGCAGCTCCTTCAACGTGTCGGTTGTCGTGATGGGCATGCTGGTGACATCGATGCACGGATATCTCAACGGGACCCTGTTCAGTCACGATTTCTTCGGGCAGTACAGCACTGCGTGGCTGCGAGACCCGCGATTTCTGATGGGCCTGGCCCTCTACCTGTGCGGGTTCGCGCTGCTGCTCAGCTCCGAGTCGATCGTGCGGAACTTGCGGGACAGAAAGGACCCCGGTGCCGCCGAGTACCGCATCCCCTTTGGCGGCGGGTTTCGATTCGTCACCAGCCCGGCGTACCTCGGCGAGCTCATCGCCTGGTCGGGTTTCGCCCTATTGACGTGGGCCCTGCCCGGTGTCGTCATCCTGCTGATCACCGCGGGCAATCTGATCCCGCGCGCCCTGGCCACCCATCGCTGGTATCGAGAGAAGTTCACCGACTACCCGACAAATCGAAAAGCACTAATCCCCGGCGTCATCTGACGCACGTCCCAGCGGTCGCCGAGTGTGAGCGCCAGTGCGACAAAAATGCCGAGTGTGAGCAGTAGCGCTCACACTCGGCATTTTGGACAGCAGTGACTAGATGGCGGCCTTGAGGGCGTCCACCCGATCGGTGCGCTCCCACGGCAGGTCGATGTCGGTACGCCCGAAGTGGCCGTAGGCGGCGGTCTGTGCGTAGATCGGCCGCAACAGATCCAGGTCGCGGATGATGGCACCCGGGCGCAGGTCGAACACCTCGTCGATGGCCTTCTCAATCTTGACCTGATCGACCGTATTCGTGCCAAAGGTGTCCACGAACAGGCCCACCGGCGCCGCCTTGCCGATCGCGTAGGCGATCTGTACCTCAACGCGGTCGGCCAAACCTGCGGCCACCACGTTCTTGGCCACCCATCGCATCGCATACGCGGCGCTGCGGTCCACCTTTGACGGATCCTTGCCGGAGAACGCGCCACCGCCATGACGGGCCCAGCCGCCGTAAGTGTCGACGATGATCTTGCGACCGGTCAGGCCGGCGTCACCCATCGGGCCACCCAACACGAACTTGCCCGTCGGGTTGACCAGCAGCCGGTAGTCAGAGATATCCAGCGAGTCCTGGCCCAGCTCGTCGAGAACGGTATTGACGACCTTCTCGCGGATATCCGGGGTCAGCAGGTTGTCCAGGTCGATATCGGCGGCGTGCTGCGTAGAGAGCACCACCGTGTCGAGCCGCACGGCCTTGTATCCGTCGTACTCGATGGTGACCTGGGTCTTACCGTCCGGACGCAGGTACGGCAACAGGCCTTCCTTGCGGACCTCGGTCAGACGGCGTGCCAGCCGGTGCGCCAACGCGATGGGCAGCGGCATCAGCTCGGGAGTGTCATTGATGGCGTACCCGAACATCAAACCCTGATCGCCGGCGCCCTGGGCATCCAGCGGATCGGCGGCGCCCTCGACACGCGCCTCGTGGGCGGTGTCGACGCCCTGCGCGATATCGGGCGACTGGGCGCCGATGGCGATGTTCACACCGCAGGAATGCCCGTCGAAACCCTTGGAGGACGAGTCGTAGCCGATCTCCAGCACACGATCACGCACGATTTTGGGGATGTCGGCGTACGCGGAGGTGGTGACCTCACCGGCGACATGTACCTGGCCGGTGGTCACTAGCGTCTCCACCGCGACCCGGGACTTAGGGTCCTGTGCGAGCAGCGCGTCGAGAATCGAATCGCTGATGGCATCACAGATCTTGTCCGGGTGCCCCTCGGTCACCGATTCACTGGTGAATAGCCGTCCAGCTGAGCTCACAGCGCAGCCCCTTTCAGATCTATTTCGGATCGTTTCGATACCTAAACATTATGGCCGACGGCCAAGACCGATGCCATACCCGCTTGTCAGGCTCACTGACAAAGCTCGGCGACCGCATCCACAATACGGCTTGCCATCAGAACTTTGGTGCCGTGCTCCAGGACAACCTCAGCGACCTCGCCGCCGCTTTGAGCCGACAGCAGCCAACCGTCATTGCTGTCCACCTCGAAGGCACGCCCCTCGCCAACGGCGTTGACTACCAACAGATCACAGCCCTTGCGCTGCAGCTTGGCGCGCGCATGGAAGAGCACATCGCCATTGGCATCACCGGTTTCGGCGGCGAACCCGACGATGGCCCGCATCTTGGGCAGCTGTCCATCGGTGCGGGCACGCACCACGCCTGCCAGCACGTCGGCATTGCGCAGCAATTCGATGGGTGCGTCAACGGGGTTTTCACCGTTAGCGGTGTGACTCTTTTTGATCTTGTTGGTCGCAACGTGCGCCGGACGGAAATCGGCCACGGCGGCCGCCATGATGAGCGCTTCCGCGGCCGGTGCGTGTTTGGTGACCGCGTCCTGCAGCTGCGCCGCGGAGCTGATGTGCACCACCTCGACGCCGGCCGGGTCGGGGAGGCCGACGGTATGAGCGGCGATGAGCGTGACTTCCGCGCCGCGCTGCGCGGCCACCCGGGCGATCGCGTATCCCTGCTTACCGGAGCTGCGGTTCCCGATGAAACGCACCGGATCCAGGGGCTCACGGGTACCGCCGGCGGTCACCAGGACGCGCACCCCGGCCAAATCGTGCGGCAGCGCGTCGGCGCGCGCCAGGAGCAGCTGAGCCAGGGTGGTGATTTCCTCGGCCTCGGGTAGTCGTCCTGGGCCGGTGTCGGCACCGGTGAGGCGGCCGGAGGCGGGCTCTAAGACAACAGCGCCACGGCTCCGTAATGTCGCCACATTGTGCTGGGTAGCCGGGTGCAGCCACATTTCCGTGTGCATCGCGGGGGCGAAGAGGACCGGACAACGCGCGGTCAACAGCGTCGCGGTCAGCAGGTCATCGGCGCGCCCGGCGGCGGCACGGGCCAGCAAGTCTGCGGTGGCCGGCGCCACAACCACAAGGTCCGCATCCTGGCCCAGCCGCACGTGCGGGACCGCGGGGACATCGTCGAACACTCCGGTCCGGGCGGGCTCGCCCGAGAGCGCCTCGAACGTCGCGGCGCCCACAAACTGCAATGCCGATTCGGTGGGGATGACCCGGACGCTATGTCCGGCCTCGGCGAGCTGCCGCACCACGGTGCAGGCCTTGTAGGCGGCTATTCCTCCGCCCACTCCGACGATGACGCGCTTCTGATCCGATGCGACGGCCATGACGGACTCGGGCTTCTACTCGCCTTCGGTGTGCTCGAGCAGATCGCCGTGGATCTCGCGCATCGCGATCGACAGCGGCTTCTCCTGCAGACCCGGCTCGACCAGCGGTCCCACGTACTCGAGGATGCCGTCGCCGAGCTGGTTGTAGTAGTCGTTGATCTGGCGGGCACGCTTGGCTGCGTAGATCACCAGCGCGTACTTGCTCGATGCCCGCGCCAACAGCTCATCGATCGGCGGGTTGGTGATACCCAGCGGCGTGTCGAGCGCAGCGTCGTAGCTTTCGGTGCCCGGTTCAACGATGACGTCGGTCTGGGAGGTGCTCACTAAGAAATCTCCTGGATAGGTATGTGGCGCTGAAGACGGCGGCGAAGGTTTCGCAATGCTGTACCGGTCGCAGCCGGTTAACGTCCGACCAATAACGATACCAACTGTGCGCAGGCATTTTCCAACTGGTCATTGACGACGACGACATCGAAGTCTGTTTGAGCCGCCATTTCCACCTCGGCTGTTTCCAACCGTCGGGCAATAACGGCCTCCGATTCGGTGCCGCGACCAGTGAGGCGCGCCACCAACGCGTCCCAGCTAGGCGGGGACAGGAAGACGGTCAGTGCCTGCGGAAGAGCGGCCTTGATGGCCCGGGCGCCGGCCAAGTCGACCTCGATCAGGGTGGGGCGACCGGCTTCCATGGCCTCGCGAACCGGCGTGGCGGGAGTTCCCGACCGCTGCAATCCACCGTGGATATCGGCCCATTCCAGCAGTGCTGCGGTATCGATGAGCCGCTGAAACTCTTCGGTAGTGACGAAGTGGTAGTCGACACCGTCCACCTCGCCGGGCCGGGGGGCCCGGGTGGTGGCTGAGACGCTGAAGAACAGGCCGTCCACGTCATCGCGGAGTCGCCGCACCACGGTGGACTTACCGACGGCTGAGGGGCCGGATAGGACTACTACCCGGCCCCTCAATGCGTTGGTCACCTACGAGGTGAAGTCGAAACGCTCCAACAGCGCCTTGCGCTGACGGTCGCCGAGACCACGCAGACGGCGGGTCGGGGCGATCTCCAGCTCGGTCATGATCTCCTGCGCCTTGACCTTGCCCACCTTGGGCAGGGCTTCGAGCAGTGCGGAAACCTTCATCTTGCCCAGGACCTCATCGGTCTCGGCATCCTTGAGCACCTGCTTGAGATTGGTGCCACCTTTCTTCAGCTTCTCCTTGAGCTCGGCGCGGATGCGGCGGGCGGCAGCCGCCTTCGCCAACGCGGCTGCGCGCTGCTCGTCAGTCAACTGTGGAAGGGCCACGATTCCTCCGTCTCATACGAAACATGTCGATTTCTCGGTCGGCTGGAAACACAACCAGCCAGCGACAGCGACCGTACCCACGCCAACCGACATATGTGAACCCCACCCCCCACTTGTCGGAGAAAATCGCCTGCTAGAGGCGCCGCAGGCGATGATGTCGAGCAACCATCACATCCTGGCCGAATGCGTCGATATCAATCCAGATGGCCAACGAAATAGATTCTTGCGCAATACTTTTCAATCGGATTTGACTATTCTCGCAGTTCCTATACCTGAACCGGAGAGAAGCAAACCGTGATTGCCGTGGGGGCAAACTGAAAATCTCGTGTGAATCTCGCGTTGCGCGTGTCGCACCTCGTTCGCGTCCAATCACAGAGACGCAGGTGAAGGCGCCCTCGACCAGGTATCGGTGAAGTTGGTTAGCAAGGCATGTCAGTTGCTGGGTAGGGTGCGAGACATGGGTGAGTACGCGCACCCATCACGTGAGCGTGATCGGGTGTTAGACGCTGTGCGGCTCGTGTCGTTGGCCACGGTGGTGGCCTACCACGTCCTCGCAGGTAGCCCCACCCTCGTCAGGGGCAAACCTGCCATGTCGGCAAATTACAACGTGCACTGGCTGTTTTGGCTGATCCCCCTAATGCCGCTGTTTTTCTTCGCCGGCGCAGCAGCAAATCTTCATTCCTGGGAGTCCGGTCGCAGCTGGGGGCAATTCCTGATGAGCCGCGCCACGCGACTCTTTCGCCCGGTGTTCTACTTCCTGGCCTTCGTCGCGCTGGTGACCACCTTGCTGCGTATCACCATGGGCAACTCCAGACAGCTCCTGTATCTCGAAATGCGGCATATTGAGCTGCTCTGGTACGTAGGGGCCTATCTGCTGACCCTGGCGTTCATTCCGTGGCTGGCTCGTATCCGCTCCGGGCGCCGGTTGAGCTGGTTCGTTGCGTCAATGTGCCTGGTAACCGCGCTGGTGGACACCATCAGCGTCCTCACCGACTCGTGGGTGAGGACCGGCTGGATCAACATGATCTTTATGTGGTTGGTCCCGGCCGCGCTGGGCATCGGGTACCAGCGCACGCTCGTCCCCCGCCGGGTCGCCCTGATGGGCGCCGCAGTCGCGCTGGCCGCCACGGTGGCGCTGGCCATTCTGGGGCCCTATCCGTCGGGGCTGATCGCCAACATGCCGCCGACGTTGTTACTGGCTGCGAGCGCAATTGCCGAATGCCTGCTGGTGATCGCCTGCGCGCCCGCCATCAACCGTTGGGCACGGGGCGTCCGGACGTGGAGATTTCTCGAACTGTGCAACAGCGGCAGCATGACGATCTACCTGTGGCACTGGGTGGCCACTTTCCTGTTGTCGTACGGGGTCTACCTCACCCTTCGCATCGGACTCCTGAGCCCCCACGACGCCTGGTACTGGCCCGGGAATGTGCTGCGTCTGACCCTCGTCTGCGCCGTCGTGGCGGTCTTCTTCGTGCCGCTGCGCGCTGCCGAGCGCCGACCATTGCCGTGGTGGGACCGACCGGTGCCCCCGATGAGCACGGGTCGCGATATCGCCGTCGGCGTTCTGGTGCTGGCCAGCGCGATACTGACGCTGGTCTACACCCGGATTTACGTCATCAATCCCGCGTGGGGTGGTTTCACACCCATAGGGCGGTGGGTCGTGGTGGCCTCGCTCATACCGTTGGCGGTCGCACGGATCTTGAGCCCAAGCCCCCAGGTCCAGCCACCATCTCACGGGGATTTCGGCCCGAATTACCTCGTGAATGGGCGGCCCGGCGCCGTAACATCGCGAGTCAACTAATCCGGAGGGGGATCTGTGCCAACACGAATCGCGATGATCCGAGCAAGTACCGCACTCGGCGCGGCACTGCTCATCGCCGGCTGTGAGCCCACGCCTCCCGCCCAGATATCCAGTACTCAGGCGAGTCAGCCGGCGCAACCCGCGTCCTTGCGGCCAAGCCCGGTTCCCGTCAGTACCACCCTGATCCAACCGATTCGCATCGGTGCCACCCTTGACGGCGCACCCCTGAATCTCGAGAACACCGTCACCTCCTGCGCGCGCGATGACAAATCGGGAATCGAGGCCGGTGCCACCAATCCTCTTGGCACCAGCACCAATACACTTCGGCTGCGAATTCACGACGGACGAGCGGACGTTTCGGTGATCACCGATAATTCCGAAATGAATTCGGCGCCAACCACTCCGGTAACGTTGGTACAGACCGGTTCGGACTACACGGTCTCCGGCCAGGTCTTCCGCGTCTCTCAGCGTGGATGGGACACAGTGCCGCATGCATTCACCGCGAACGTGTCATGCGCACCCGGCTCGCCTGTTCGAACCGATCGATACGCGCAACCGGTGGCGGTGGCCGCCACACTCGACGGAGTGCGGGTCGATCTGCGTGACACCATCCCCTACTGCGCCTACGACGGCGGACCGAATTCGTACTTCACGATCGCCGCCAGCAGTTCCCCGACCACCGCTGGCCGCCATCCCTCGTTCTCTGTGATCATCAACCGGTCGACGCTCGCGGTATCGCACGGCAGGCTCGAAGGGGCAGGACACTCACGCGATTTCCGCGGCGATGGACCATCGCACACGTCATGGCGGATGAAGGTGGTCAAGGAGGGCACCGTCTACCGCGTCACGGGTGTCGATGACCGCTCCGGTGGATCAGTCGAAATCGTCGCCGATTGCGCCGGACTTTAGCGTCGATCGGCGATCTGCCTATTCTGCCAACAGGTAAGCGACGCTATCGCGTAACCGGTCGACCGCCGCCCGCAGCGCCGCCACACCCGGACCGGCACCGAGCACCTCACGCGAGACCGCTGGCAGCAACAGCCGCCCGGGCGCTCCACCCAAACCGCGCAGGTCCTCGGGCCTACCCCCCTGGGCGCCGAGCCCGGGGACCAGCACGGGACCACCGATTGAGGACAGATCCGGCGGGTCGGTGACGGTCACCCCGACGACCACACCCACCGATCCGGGACCGGCCTCCTCGGCATTGAGCGCGGCCACCTGGTCCACCATCGCCTGCGCGACAGTCGAACCCTCGGCGAGCGCTCGCTGCACCGGTGGCGCTTCAGGATTGGACGTCGCCGCAAGGACGAACACGCCGCGCTCGCGCTCCCGCGCGAGATCCAGCAGCGGAGACAGCGATCCGAATCCAAGATACGGCGACGCGGTCACCGCATCCGAGCTCAACGGCGAATCCCCCACCCACGCCTGCGCATACGCCGCCATGGTTGATCCGATATCTCCGCGCTTGGCGTCGGCGAGCACCAGCACGCCCGCCTCGCCCAATCCACCGATGGTTCGCTCGAGAGCCGAATACCCTGCCGCACCGTAGGTTTCAAAGAACGCCACTTGTGGTTTGACAATCGCCACATCGCCGAACGCTTGGACGCAGATGTCGGCGAATCTGCCAAGACCCGATGCGTCCGCCTCGAACCCCCACGAGCGCAGCAGCTCCGGATGCGGATCAATGCCCACACACAGCGGACCCCGGGAGGCGGTGGCGGCCTGCAGCCGTGCCCCGAACGTCACCGCAGCCAACGCTCTTCACGCACGCGGTTCATCGCAATCCCGCGTGGAGTTCCTGCAGCGACTGCACCCCGATATCGCCGCGGATACCGGCCTCGATGCCCTGCACGGCAGCCGAGGCGCCCTGCACCGTCGTGATGCACGGGATGTTCATCGACACCGCGGCAGAACGGATTTCGTAACCGTCGACGCGCGGGCCCGAGTTTCCGTACGGGGTATTGATTACCATCGCGACCTCGCCGGACTTGATGACGTCTACCGCCGATTGCGCGGGCCGCCCGTCCCCTACGCTCTGGTAGTGCTTGCGCACCTCTTCGCACGGTATTCCATTGCGGCGCAGCATTTCCGCTGTACCTTCGGTGGCCAGCACCTTGAATCCGAGATCCGCCAATCGCTTGACCGGGAACACCAGCGAGCGCTTGTCCCGGTTGGCCACCGAGACGAAGATGGTGCCCTCCTTGGGCAGCGACCCGTAGGCGGCAGTCTGACTCTTGGCGAAGGCACTCCCGAAATCGGCGTCGATGCCCATGACCTCGCCGGTCGACTTCATCTCCGGTCCGAGTAGGGAGTCCACGCCGCTGCCATCGGCCTTGCGGAACCGATGGAACGGCAGCACGGCCTCCTTGACCGCGACGGGGGCTCCGGACGGCGAGGTGGCTCCGTCACCCTCGCCAAGCAGCAGCCCCTCCTCCCGCAGGCCGGCGATGGTGGCGCCCAACATGATCCGAGCGCACGCCTTGGCCAGCGGCACCGCCGTGGCCTTGGAGACGAACGGCACCGTACGGCTCGCACGGGGGTTGGCCTCCAGGACGTACAACACGTCGTCCTTGAGTGCGTACTGCACGTTGAGCAGGCCGACCACGCCGATTCCGTGCGCGATGGCCTCGGTGGCCTGCCGCACCTTTTCGATATCGCTGCGGCCCAGGGTGACCGGCGGCAGCGCACACGCCGAGTCACCGGAGTGGATACCGGCTTCCTCGATGTGTTCCATGACCCCGCCGAGGTACACCTCGGTGCCGTCGCACAGCGCGTCGACGTCAATCTCGATGGCATCTTCCAGGAAGCGGTCCACCAGCACCGGGTGTTCGGGCGAGAGCTGGGTGGCGCGGGTGATGTAGCCGTGCAGGGTTTCCTCGTCGTAGACGATCTCCATGCCCCGGCCGCCCAACACATAGGAGGGGCGCACCAGCACCGGATAGCCAATGTCGGCGGCGATCGCCCTAGCCTGCTCGAAAGTTGTTGCGGTACCGAAACGTGGCGCCGGTAACCCCGCCGAGACCAGCAGGTCGCCGAACATTCCGCGGTCCTCGGCACGATCGATGGCCGCCGGACTGGTGCCCACCACCGGTACTCCCGCATCGGCCAAACGCTTCGCCAGGCCGAGCGGAGTCTGTCCACCGAGCTGCACGATCACGCCGACCACCCCCGGTCCACCCCGGCCGGACTCGCTTTCGGCGTGGTACACCTCGAGCACATCCTCGAAGGTCAGCGGTTCGAAGTACAGGCGGTCTGCGGTGTCATAGTCGGTGGACACCGTTTCCGGGTTGCAGTTGACCATGATGGTCTCGAATCCGGCCTCCGACAACGTGGTTGCCGCATGAACGCAGCTGTAGTCGAATTCGATGCCCTGACCGATACGGTTGGGACCCGAGCCAAGGATGAGCACCTTGGGTCGCTGCGTTTGCGGGGCCACTTCCGATTCCGCCGCCGGATCCAGCTCGTAGCTGGAGTAGTGGTACGGGGTCTTCGCCTCGAACTCGGCGGCACAGGTATCGACTGTCTTGTACACCGGACGGATGCCCATCCGGTGCCGTAGTGAGCGGACCCCGTTCTCTCCCGCCAGTTCCGGCCGAAGTGCGGCGATCTGACGGTCCGAGAGGCCGTAGTGCTTGGCGCGGCGAAGGAGTTCCTCGTCGAGGATCGGTGCCTCGCGTAGCTCGGTGCCGAGGTGGTGAATCTGGGCGATTTCCTCCACGAACCATGGATCGACACCCGTGATTTCGGCCAGCTGCTCAACGGTGGCACCGGCGGCCAGCGCGCGCTGGATGCCGTAGAGACGGCCGTCACGCGGCACCCGCAGCTCCCGTAGGAACGCACCCAGGTCCTCGATGGGACCCGTGTCATCGGTCCAGAAGCCGGCCGCGGAGGTCTCCAACGACCGCATCACCTTGCCAAGAGCTTCGGCGAAGTTGCGGCCCAGGGACATGGCCTCACCCACCGATTTCATGGTGGTGGTCAACGTGGTGTCGGCGCCCGGGAACTTCTCGAAGGCGAACCGCGGTGCCTTCACCACCACGTAGTCCAGGGTCGGCTCGAAACAGGCCGGGGTCTCCTTGGTGATGTCGTTGACTATCTCATCGAGGGTGTAGCCGATGGCCAGTTTCGCCGCGATCTTGGCGATCGGGAATCCGGTTGCCTTGGACGCCAACGCACTTGAGCGCGACACGCGCGGGTTCATCTCGATGACGATGAGGCGTCCGTCACGCGGGTCGATGGCGAACTGAATATTGCAGCCACCGGTGTCCACACCGACCTCACGCAGGATCGCGATACCGAGGTCACGCATCTTCTGGTACTCGCGGTCGGTCAGCGTCATTGCCGGGGCGACGGTCACCGAGTCGCCGGTGTGCACGCCCATCGGGTCGACGTTCTCGATCGAGCAGACGACCACCACGTTATCGCGGCTGTCGCGCATCAGCTCGAGCTCGAATTCCTTCCAGCCGTATATGGATTCCTCGATGAGCACGTTGGCCGACGGCGAGGCAGACAGCCCTTCGCCTGCTATGCGCTCGACCTCGGCGGGGGTGTAAGCCATGCCCGAGCCCAGCCCGCCCATCGTGAAGGAGGGGCGCACCACGACCGGTAATCCCAGGTCCGCGACCGTGTCGCGGACCTCGTCCATGGTGAAACAGACGCGGGACTTCGCCGACTCTCCCCCGACTTTGGCGACGATGTCCTTGAAGCGCTGCCGGTCCTCACCGCGCTGGATGGCCTCGAAATTGGCTCCGATGAGCTCCACGCCGTAGCGGTCCAGCGCACCGTTCTCGAAGAGCGCGACCGCGGTGTTCAGCGCGGTCTGACCGCCCAGCGTCGGCAGCAGGGCATCGATCTTGTTGCCCTTTTCCGCCTGTGCGGCAATTACTTTCTCAACGAACTCGGCGGTGATCGGCTCGACGTAGGTGTTGTCGGCGTACTCCGGGTCGGTCATGATCGTCGCGGGGTTCGAGTTGACGAGGCTGACCTGCAGGCCCTCGGCGCGAAGCACACGGCAGGCCTGGGTGCCCGAGTAGTCGAACTCGCAGGCCTGGCCGATGACGATGGGTCCGGAACCAATGACCAGGATGTGGTTCAGGTCTGTGCGACGTGGCATCAGCGATTACCCCGATTCTCAAGTGCGGTGACGAACTGGTCAAAGAGGTACTCGGCGTCATGTGGCCCGGCCGCCGCCTCGGGGTGGTATTGCACCGAGAAGGCCGACCCGTCGAGCAACCGGATCCCCTCCACCACACCGTCGTTGGCGCAGGTGTGGCTTACCTCGGCCCGACCAAACGGCGTATCGAACTGCTCGCCCGCCTCGCCCTCCAACGCAAAACCGTGGTTCTGCGCGGTGATGGCCACCCGCCCGGTCGAATGGTCAATGACCGGGACGTTGATACCGCGATGCCCGAAGGCCATCTTGTAGGTGGACCGCCCCAGCGCCCGGCCCAGTAGCTGGTTGCCGAAGCAGATGCCGAACAACGGGATTCGCCGCTCCAGCGCCGCTTGGGTGACCGCGACCACGTGGTCCGCGGTGGCCGGATCCCCGGGGCCATTGGACAGGAAGACCCCGTCGGGCGCGAGTGCCAGCAGCTCGTCGGGACTGATCGACGAAGGCACCACCTGCACCCGGACGCCGCGTGACGCGAAGTTGCGCGGGGTGTTGGTCTTGATGCCCAGGTCCAGCGCCACCACCGTGAATCGGTGCGCGCCATCGGGTTCCACAATGTAGCTGTCGTCGGTGCTCACCTCTCCGGCGAGATCGGCACCCAGCATGGCGGCTTGGCCGTTGACACGCGACAGCAGGAATTCGGTGGGCGCATCGGCGACGGTCCCACTGAAGATGCCCGCCTTCATCGACCCGCGGGTGCGCAGGTGACGGACCACGGCGCGGGTGTCGATTCCCGCGATACCGACAATGTGCTGCCGCGTGAGGGCATCGTCAAGGGAACCGGTGGAGCGCCAATTCGATACCCGATTCGAGGGGTCGCGCACCGCGTACCCGGCAACCCAGATCTTGCCGCCGCGGCTCTCGTCATCCTCGTCATTCCAACCGGTGTTGCCGATCTGCGGCGCGGTGGCGACCACGATCTGCCGGTGATAACTCGGGTCGGTCAGGGTCTCCTGGTAGCCGGACATGGCCGTGCAGAAGACCGCCTCGCCAAGGGTTTCCCCCACTGCACCGAATGGTTTCCCGGTGAACACTCGCCCGTCTTCGAGGACGAGCACCGCTTTGTCAGTCACGAAGCCTGCTTCCATTCTTGATATTCGCTACGAGGCCGGGCTAAGAATCCGGTGTCGATCTCGGTGCCGGAGGGCAACTTCCATCGGATGGCGAGGATGCCGTCATGGGTGAGCACCTTGCCCGCCAGCGCCTTGGCCGTGCGGATCTCGGTGATGACATCTGCAGGGATCCAGATGTCGTCGGTCCCGCTGCGCTCCAACAGAATTCCCTGCGAGTAACGGGTCAGGGTGGCGTTCGCGCGGTACCCCAGGTCGCCCGCCGCAATGCGGTCTTGCCAGTCCGGTGCGATGGTACTGCCGACGTAGAGCCCTTCGGTAGGCCCGATGACGATGTCGCCGCGTTCGGAGGGCACGACCGGAAGCTCGCCGACGGTGTCGGTCTGCCGCTGCACGCGTGCGCGCCAGCCACGCCACATCAAGCGGGCGAGCAGTACGGTCAGGGTCAGTGAGGCGCCGGCCATGATGAGCGCACCGACGGTGTCCCCGTGGTTCATAACGAATTCTCTTCGCGCAGGCGGCTCATCGTTCGCTTATTTTCTTCGCGCAAGCGGCTCATCATTCGCTTACCTTCCCGTTCCGTGCGGTGACGCGACCGCGCAGCAGTGTGGCGGTCACGGTGGCCGGCAATGTCATCGATTCGAAGGGCGTGTTGGCCGACTTGCTGGCCAGGCCGTCGCCGCTGACGGTCCAGGTGGCCTCGGGGTCGACGATGGTCAGGTTCGCGGGCTCGCCGACCTCCAGCGGTCGCCCCTGATCAGGGAGCCCAACGATCTGCGCCGGCCGCTCGCTCATCACTCGCGCGATATCGCGCCAGGTGAGCAGCCCCGGTTTCACCATGGTCTCCACCACCACCGACAGTGCGGTCTGCAGCCCGAGCATGCCAGGGCGGGCCGCCGCGAATTCGCAGCACTTCTCATGGTCGGCGTGTGGGGCGTGATCGGTTGCCACACAGTCGATCACTCCGTCGGCAAGCGCCTGGCGCAGCGCCGCCGCGTCGGAGGACTCACGCAACGGCGGGTTCACCCGGAAAACCCCGTCATAGGACTCAAGCAAGCCGTCGTCGAGCAGCAGGTGGTGCGGCGTCACCTCGGCGGTGATGGCGATTCCCTGCGCCTTGGCCCACTTGAGCAATTCGACGGTGCCCGCGGTGGAGGCGTGGCAGATGTGTACCGGAGCTCCGGTGTCGCGGGACAAGATCGCGTCCCGCGCAACGATGGATTCCTCGGCGGCACGAGGCCATCCGGTCAAGCCCAGCCGGGCCGCGTGGGGGCCCTCATGAGCCACCGCGCCAACCGTGAGCCGCGGTTCCTCGGCATGCTGGGCGATGAGCACACCCAACCCCTTGGCATATTCCAGCGCGCGCCGCATCACTAGGGGGTCGTGTACGCATTTGCCGTCGTCGGAGAACATCCGCACCCGGCCGGCGCCGCGTGCCATCATCGCCATCTCGGTGAGCTGCTTGCCCTCCAGCCCCACCGTGACGGCGCCCACCGGATGCACGTCGACCAGCCCCACTTGCTGTCCGCGCTGCCACACGTGGTCGGTCACCACCGGGCTGTCGGCCACCGGGTTGGTGTTGGCCATCGCGAAGACGGCCGTGTATCCGCCCAAAGCTGCTGCCGCCGAGCCGGAGTCGATGGTCTCGGTGTCCTCACGGCCGGGCTCGCGCAGGTGCGTGTGCAGATCGACGAATCCCGGCAGCAGTATCTGGCCGGGCGCCTCAATGGCGGTGTCGACCTCAGTTTCAATGCCCGGCCCAATACCGGCCTCGATGCGGGTGATCTGCCCGTCCTCGACCAGGACGTCAACCTGGTCGCCCTCGCCGTACAGGCGCACCCCCTTGATCAAGATGCTCATACCGTGACCGCCTCTGAGCCATCGGAGGAACCGACCAGCAGGTGGAACAGCACGGCCATACGGATATGTACTCCATTCGATACCTGTTGCAGAACAGCGGATTGTGAGGAATCTGCGACCGAGGATGCGATTTCCATACCGCGCAGCATGGGACCGGGATGCAGCACCACCGCATGCTCGGCAAGCAGCCGCTGCCGTGCCGCGGACATGCCGTACAGCACCGAATACTCACGTGCCGACGGGAAGAACCCGCCGGTCATGCGTTCGGCCTGCACCCGCAGCATCAAGACCGCATCGGCACCCGGCAGCTCGGCATCCAAATCGTGGGTAACCGTCACCGGCCAAGTCTCGACACCGACGGGCAGCAGCGTCGGGGGTGCTACCAGCACCACCTCGGCGCCGAAGGTACTGAGCAGCAAGGCATTCGATCGCGCAACCCGGCTGTGCAGGATATCGCCCACGATGACGACGCGGCGCCCCTCAAGCCCGCCGAGCCGCTGACGAATCGTCAACGCGTCGAGCAGGGCCTGGGTGGGGTGCTCGTGAGTACCGTCACCGGCGTTGATGACGGCCGGCCCCCCGTCACCCTCGGCCGTCCACTGGGCCAACTGTGCGGCGACCCCCGAGGCCGGGTGACGGATGATCAACGCATCGGCCCCGATAGCGCGCAAGGTGAGAGCGGTGTCTCGCAACGACTCTCCCTTAGAGACCGAGGAGCCAGAGGCGCTGACGTTGATGACGTCAGCACTCATCCATTTGCCCGCGACCTCGAAGGAAACCCTTGTCCGCGTGGAGTTTTCGTAAAACATCGTGATGATCGTGCGTCCGCGCAGCGTGGGTAACTTCTTGACTTCGCGCCCCGCTAGCGCCTGCAGGAACCGGTCGGCGTCGTCGAGGATGGCGGTGGCCTCGTCGCGGGTGAGGTCGGCGACGGAAAGGAGGTGCCTCACGCCTCTACCCCCTTGATGACCACCGCGTCGCACCCGTCGTGCTCGGCCAGCAGAACCTTGACGTCTTCGGAACGCGCGGTCGGCACGTTCTTGCCGACGTAGTCGGCGCGCAGCGGCAGCTCCCGGTGCCCGCGGTCAACGAGGACCGCGAGCTGCACCGCCCGCGGTCGGCCAAGGTCGCGCAGGGCGTCCAGCGCCGAGCGCACGGTGCGCCCGGAGAACAACACGTCGTCAACGAGGATCACCAGGGCTCCGTCGATCCCGCCCTCGGGAATGGAGGTGCGTTCGAGCGGGCGGTGCGGTTTGTTGCGCAGGTCGTCACGGTAAAGAGTGATGTCCAGGAATCCGGCAGGCACCTCGACACCGGAGAATTCGGTGATGTGCGCGGCCAGCCGTTTGGCGAGGGTCGCACCGCGGGTGGGAATACCGACCAACACGACGCGTGGAGGCGCATCGGACTCACCAGGAGAGTCCGAAAGCGCGGTCTTCTCGATGATTTGATGCGCGATACGCGCGACGGTCCTGCCGACATCTGCGGCGGACAACAGTTCGCGTCCTTCTGATGCGCTCACGCTTACGCGAGACCTCCTTCTCCGCCTCACTGGACGGATCGTTAAAGGATGTCACTTACCGCGGGAGAGCTTAGCATCCGGGCAGCTGCCAGCTTTGACTGACAGGATGGAGAGATGCCCGAGTCCGACGACATGTTCGACCCCAGTTTTGACTCAGCCCTCGACCCGATCCGTGCCGCGATCGACGACCGCATTCTCGCCGGAGCGGTGACGCTGGTGTGGCAACGCGGGCAGCTCAGGCACCTCGCCGCCACGGGACATCGCGATGTCGACGCGGGCCTACGGATGGCCGAGAACACCATCTTTCGCATCGCATCCATGACGAAACCGGTGATCAGCGCGGCGGCCATGAGCCTCGTCGACGACGGCACGATCCGCTTGAACGACCCGATCACCGCCTGGCTGCCGGAGTTCGCCCAGATGCAGGTGCTCAGAGACCCTGACGGCTCACTGGATGACACGTTCCGGGCGCCGCGCGCCATTACGGTCGAGGACCTGTTGACCCACCGCAGCGGGCTGACCTACGACTTCATCTCGACCGGACCCATAGCGAAGGCCTACCGACCGCTGCATACCGCGGCATTCAGTGATCCCGACGCGTGGATCGCGGCCATCGCCGCGCTGCCGCTGGTGTATCCGCCCGGAGAACGCTTCCACTACGGCCATTCCACCGATGTGCTCGGCCTACTCATCGCCCGCGCGGCCGGGCTGCCGCTGAACACGCTGCTGCGTCAACGAATCCTGGATCCGTTGGGCATGTCCGACACCGACTTCTTCGTTCCCGAGCACAAGGCGACCCGACTGGCACGCCTTTACGGTCTCGGAGATGATGACCAAATCGTGGTGGCCGACAGCGGCTATCTCACCTCGATGCCCACCTCCGCGCCCGCGCTGTGCCGCGGTGGCGGCTCTCTGGCCAGCACCGCGCGCGATTACCTGACCTTTGCGCGCGCACTCCTGGGCGGTGGCGAGGCCGACGGAGTGCGGATCCTCTCCCCCGAATCCACCGCCGCGTTGCGTACCAACCGGCTGACGCCGGCCCAGCGGCAGTTGCCATCCTTCGGCCTGCCGTACTGGACCGGGCGCGGATTCGGCCTCGGCTTGTCGGTCGTGATGGATCCAAACGACGCCGCACTCTTCGGACCGGGCGGCGCCGGCACCTTCGGCTGGCCGGGAGCGTTCGGCACGTGGTGGCACGCCGACCCAAAGGCCGAAGCGATCCTGATGTTCCTGCCGCAGTGGCGCATGCCCGAGCTGGACCCGAAGGCGGCGCTGGGACGCATGGCGACCGTCCGGCTGCAGCTGCTGCACGTGCAGTTCGCGCAGGCGGTGTACGCGGCATTGTGAGCCGCGGCGAGAAGGCACTCAGGTACAGAATTTGAGCCGAATCCGTACCTGAGTGCCTTCTCGCGACGCAGGTCAGTCGCGGTGCGCCTGCAATCTGCTCGGGCGCCTCACCGCGATAAGAGGATTCGAACATATCCTGCAGGTTCTCGGCCATACCCCCAGGATGTCAGCGGGCCTCCCTGGATAACGCCTGAGCGAATTCGATCACCTGATTCATCTGCGCCACACCATGACTCGATTCCTTGGCGAACCGAAGATAGTCAATAGTGTGCCGATATTCCTCCAACGAGGTCTTCACGGTGCGATACGTCGCCGAGAGCCCGACCGTCAGATCAACCGCGGCCAGTGTCGTGGCACCGTCGGCATCTAAGTCGTACTCGGTGACCAAGGACTGGTCACTGATCTCCGACAGGGCGATGGTGCGCAACGTTGCCACCAATCGCGGGTGCGAATCATTCCCCCCATAGCCCGGGCAGTGACCGTCCTTACCGTGCCAGAGAATCAGTCGATCGCCCTCGATTAAAACGATTTCATACCAGTACATATCGCGACCCGCATGAATACTGCCGATACCCCGACTCATCACAAATGCGCTGACCCGTTCGAAGTCGACAACCTGTCCCAGTTGCGTCAGAGCCACCGCGGAATGCGATGTGAATGCCTCGATCGCGCTGTCCAAACGTGTGAGCGACGCCCAATCGTCATGCATGTTGTGCCACCGCCCGACCAAACTGCAACAGCCGTTCCATCTGTGCCAGTCCGCCATCGACTATCGACTTGCCGAAGTAGAACTCGGCGACCTCGTATTTCGTCTCAGAGATCGAGACGGCACGCGATTTTGCCGACGTCGCGGTGAAGAGCCAAAAATCGACAGACAACAGCGAACGCACGCCGCCCACACGCTGATATGTGGTCCGCAGTTTGTATTCCGTGACAGCCGACAATGGGATGACGTGAATCGTCGAAGTGAACTCCACAGAATCGAATCGTCCGGTTTCGTCTTCTCCCTGCCACAGGATGAGCCGGCGCCCCTCGATCAGGGCCACCTGCTGCCAGAGCCGCTCTGGATTTTCACCGGGTTCACGATCAAGGGTGAAGACGCGAACATCCGCCAGATTGACCACAGCCCTCAATTCGTCGAGAGCCGCATCGGGATCACGCAAGGCAATCGCCGCCGCTTCGGCCAGCCCGGGGTACGGGGCCCAATCTTGATAGTTCTGCGTCCCGACGCCTCGCAGAGAAGACTCCACCCCGGAGGCGATAGCCCGCCACTCGGTCGCGTCACCGTCCTCCCACAGGGCGGCCAGCTCGCTGTCCGCCGCGGTCACCCGCATGATCGCCGCAGATGCCAGTCGCGCGAGTGCTGGCGCCTGTGTTTGCTTAATGGCGATATCCGCTACCACGTCCGACCACTCCCGCACCCTGTGATCCACGGCATCCGAACAGGTGAGGGCAATTATCGCAGCCGCCGCAATCGCGCACGAACCTTCCGGAGCTTCCACATACGCGCCAGTCGCCATTCGTAAGCATCGGGCCAGTTCCAACTCAATATCGTCGCTCTCCCTGAGATCTCCCAAGAAGTCGGCCGCGTCATCGTTATCGAATGGGCCCGCACCCCATGCTCCCATGCAGCTAATCCTGACAGATCGCTGCCAATACCGCATCTGGGGCTGCATCCACGATACTGAGCCTCTTGTCGTTCATGTTGCTCTGCCACGATTCATGGACGTTCACTAGGCTCGACACGTCCCCCAGAGAATCGAGACAAGATGACCGAATCATCGGGCACGGAGCAGTCCTTCAACGAGAGCAATATCGCCGAGTTCCGCGCCAATAGCGGCAAAGTGGGCGGCCAGTTCGAAGGGTTTCCGCTGATGCTGCTGACGAGCACCGGAGCCAAGTCGGGCGCAGAGCGCGTGAATCCTTTGGCGTACTTCGATATCGACGGCAGGGCCTACATCGTCGGATCCGCAGCAGGACGACCGCAGAACCCGGCGTGGGTCGCAAACGTGCGGGCCAACCCCAGTGTCGAGGTGGAAATCGGTGCCAACCCGAAAGCGAGCGCCGTTGCCGTCGAACTCCCCCGCGCCGAACGAGACCGCGTCTTCGAGATCGTCAAGCAGCGGGCCCCCGGCTTCGCCGAGTACGAGACCTTGACCGACAGGGTCATCCCAATCTTCGAGATCCGGATCGGTTGAACTACTCCGTGGAGCTGGGCGCCGAGGTACCGCGGATGTGCGGAGTCACCAGCATGAGCTGACCCAATACTCCGTTCACGAATGCCGGCGAGTCATCAGTCGAGAGCTGTTTGGCCAGTTCGACGGCCTCGTCGACGGCCACCACCTCGGGTACATCCTCGGCATGCAGTAGCTCCCACACCGCGACCCGCATGATGGCGCGGTCCACAGCGGGCAGCCTGGCCAGCGTCCATCCCTGTAGGTGCGACGAGATCAGCTCGTCGATATGGGCGGCATGCTCGGTCACGCCGTGCGCGACCGTCACCGTGTACGGATTCAACGGTTCCACGTCTGGCTTCGACTGGGCCAGCGCGCGCCGTTCGTCGGCGACGACCGCGGCGGTCATATCCCGCGCCTCGGCTTCGAACAGCAGGTCCACGGCCCGCTTGCGGGCCTTGCGGCGCCCCCCCTTGGACGCTCGAGCCGAATCAGCCATTCACACGGCCGAGGTAGCTGCCGTCACGCGAATCGACCTTGAGGCGATCGCCGGTGTTGATGAACAGCGGAACCTGGATCTCGGCGCCGGTCTCCATCGTGGCCGGCTTGGTGCCGGCGCTTGAGCGGTCACCCTGCAGCCCGGGATCGGTGTGGGTGACCTCAAGCTCAACGGTCACCGGGAGTTCGATGTACAGCGCGGCGCCCTCGTTGAACGCGACCTGGACGATCATGCCCTCCAGCAGGTAGTCGGACGCGCCCCCCACCAGCTCCGGAGACAGGTGGTGCTGTTCGAAGTCTTGACTGTCCATGAAGACGAACGAGTCGCCATCGCGGTACAGGTAGGTGTTGTCGCGACGATCGACGGTCGCGGTTTCCACCTTCACCCCAGCGTTGAAGGTCTTGTCGATGACCTTGCCCGACAGCACATTCTTGATCTTGGTGCGCACGAACGCCGGTCCCTTACCGGGCTTCACGTGCTGAAACTCCGTGATCTGCCACAGCTGACCATCGATGTTGAGCACCAGGCCGTTCTTGAAGTCGGCGGTTGAAGCCACAGTCGTCTGTCTCCTTGTGTAACTACTCAGTTAATGACGGTGAGTTCCTTGGGGAACCGGGTCAACAGCTCCGGCCTGTCGGGCCGCACCACGAGCGTGTCCTCTATCCGGACTCCGCCCCGGTCAGGCAGGTAGACCCCTGGCTCGACTGTCACCGCCGAGCCAGCAAGCAGTGTACCGGTGGCCGTCGCGCCGATGCCCGGTGCTTCGTGGATCTGCAATCCAACCCCGTGCCCGAGGCCGTGGCCGAAGTTCTCGCCGTATCCGGCAGCGGCAATGACATCACGGGCCGCCGCGTCCACGCCCTGCAGCGACGCCCCGGGTGTCAGCGCCTTCCGGCCTGCCGCCTGCGCGGCCAGCACCAGGTCGTAGATCTCCTGCTGCCATGCGGCGACCGAGCCCAGCACCAGCGTCCGCGTCATGTCCGAGTGGTACCCGCCGACCAGCGCGCCGAAGTCGATCTTGACGAAGTCGCCGTCGGTCAACACGGCGTCGGTGGGCCGGTGGTGCGGAATCGCCGACGACGCGCCGGCGGCGACGATCGTTTCGAAGGAGGGGCCGTCGGCCCCGTGCTCGCACATGAGGTTCTCCAGGTCGCGCGCCACCTCGCGCTCGGTGCGCCCGGGCCGGATTCCGCCGGTATCGATCAACGCAGACAATGCGGTATCTGCTGCCGCACAAGCCTTTTCGAGCAGAAATAACTCGCTGTCGTCCTTGACCTCGCGCAACTTCTCCACGCGGTTCGGTGCCCGCACGAGCTCAACATCACCGGCCGCCTGGGCCAGCTTGTCGTAACCGTCGACGGTTACCACATGACTTTCGAACCCCGCCCGCCCCGCGCCAGCCCCCGCGAACAAGGCCGCGCCGTACTTGCGGTCGATCAGTGCCCGCAGATCGGGCACCTGCTCGGCGGCCTGGGTGCGGTACCGGCCGTCGGTACACAGCACGGTGGCGTCCTCGCCCGCGCGATCATCATCGGCGGCCACCCACAGCGCGGCGGCCGACCCGGTGAAACCCGTCAAGTAGCGAATATTGATCAGATCGGTGACCAAAAGCGCATCTATCCCGTCCACGCGCAGCCCCTCGCGGAGGCGTTCCCTGCGGTCGATGTGGACGTGGGCCGCACCCGAGGTTCTCCGCGCAAGCTGCTCATCACTCTTCACAGGTATCGACGCTACCGCGATACGCTGGGTCCATGCCCGAAGCTGGAACACGTTCTATGACCACGCAATGGCTCTCCCGCGGCGCCGTCTTCGCCATCCTCATGGTGCTGATCCGCGTGGTGCAGGGACTGGCCATCAGCGTGTGGGAGAACCACGTCACCGCCATCAATGTGGTGCTGGTGATCGTGTTCATCTCTGCAGTAATCGGATGGGCCCTCACCGACGGTCGCAGCGACGCGCGGCGCAATCCCGACCCGGACCGTAGGGACGACCTCGCCATGTGGTGGTTGGTGGCCGGCATCTTCGCCGGGGTGGTCAGTGGCCTGGTGGTGTGGTTGATCAGCCTGTTCAACGACGGAATCTATGCCGCAAGCATCCTGGCCGAGCTCACCACCACCGCGGCATTCATCGCACTGCTGGTGTTCGCACCTGCCATGTTCGGCGTCTTTGTCGGCCGGCTCCTGGTGGACCGCAAGGAGAAGGCGCACGCCGCGCTGCGAGAATCAGATGGCCCGGAAACTGATGTGTTCCAGGCGGTTCAGGAAGAAGAAGCGGTTAAATAGCCCGTGGCCTGGTTCCTGCGCGGAATAGTCTTCGGGGCATGGACCGCGCTCCTGACTGTCTTCGACATGTTGTCGTCGTATGACGTCCACTTCAATAACCAGAGCGATCTCATCACCATCACTTTCTTCGCCTGCGTTCTTGCGGGCATCGGATGGGGCTTCGCGGACGGATATGCCGACCCGCACCGGCAACAACACCACCTCGTAGCGCAATGGGGCCTAAGCACAATCGTGGCCGGCGTGTTCGGCGGTGGTCTGGCCTGGCTGATCTACACCTACAATCTCCATACCCAGATGAGCGGACCGATCGTCCAAATCTTGTGGGCGCTTTTCACTTTGGCGATTGTGCTCTTCATCCCGTCGACGCTCGCTCTCGCGGCCGGACGCGCCATCGCGATTCGAAAGCTACGACGAGCCGGCGACGGCACCGACCACGTAACGCAAGGCCAGCAGATACCCCTGCACGCCAAGTCCGACGATCACTCCGGTGGCCAGCGCACTTAGGTAGGACTTGTGCCGGAACTCTTCGCGTGCATACACATTCGAGATGTGCACCTCGATCAGCCCGGCGGTCAGCTCGGCACACGCGTCCCGCAACGCCACCGAGGTGTGGGTGAACGCGCCGGCGTTGAGGATCACCGGATCCTTGGCGTCGGCAGCATCGTGAATCCAGCCGAGCAGCTCAGCCTCGCTGTCGGTTTGACGCACCTGAACATCCGCCCCCAATGAGGCTGCCTCGGCCTCGATGAGCGAGACCAGCTCCTCGTGAGTGACGCTGCCGTAGACGGCGGCCTCTCGCTTGCCGAGGCGACCCAGGTTGGGGCCGTTGAGCACCTGAATCGTCACAGCATTACTCCTTCACCCCGACTTGGCGCCGCCACCACGGAATACGCAGCGGCCAACAGCGACGGATCGGGGCCTTCCAGACGCCCCGGTTTGGCCAACCCATCGAGCACCACGAAACGTAGTATGCCCGAACGGGTCTTCTTATCGCCCTGCATACTCTCGACGAGCTGTCCCAGCGCGTCGGCGTCATAGTGGATAGGCAGCCCGAGCGCGGACAACACTCGCGCGTGTCGATCGGCGGTCTCGTCGTCCAAACGTCCTGCCAGACGCCCTAATTCGGCGGCGAACACCAAACCGACCGACACCGCGGCGCCGTGGCGCCACCGGTACCGTTCACGCCTTTCGATGGCGTGGCCCAGGGTGTGGCCGTAGTTGAGGATCTCGCGCAGCTCGGCCTCCTTCTCATCGGCCGCCACCACCTTGGCCTTCACGGCGATGGAACGTTCGACGAGCTCGCGCAGCACCGGCTTGGACGGATCGATCGCGGCCTGCGGATCGGCCTCGATGAGCTCAAGGATGACGGGGTCGGCGATGAATCCGGCCTTCACTACCTCTGCCATGCCGGCGACGATCTCATTGCGCGGCAACGAATCGAGGGTCGCCAGGTCCACCAGCACCGCCCCCGGCTGGTGAAAGGCGCCGACAAGGTTCTTTCCAGCCTCGGTGTTGATACCCGTCTTCCCGCCAACGGCGGCATCGACCATGGCGAGCAGCGTGGTGGGCACGTGCACCACCTTGATCCCGCGCAGCCAGGTGGCTGCCGCGAAGCCCGCGGTATCGGTGGCGGCCCCTCCCCCGAGGCTTACAACGGCGTCCTTGCGCCCGATCCCTATGCGGCCCAGCACCTCCCAGATGAAGCCCAGCACGGCCAGGTCCTTACCGTCCTCGGCGTCCGGAATTTCCACGCGGTGCGCATCAATTCCGTTGTCGGCCAAAGTTTTTCTGATCTCCTCGGCGGTGACGGCCAGGGTGGGCTGATGCAGAATCGCCACCTTGTCACTACCCTTGAGCGCATCGACCAGCTCCCCGAGTAGGCCAGTCCCGACGATGACCGGGTAGGGCGGGTTCACCTCGACGGTAATCGTCGTCGGCTCGGGGCTAGTCATTGTCGGCTCTTTCCTTAGTCGCGGTTCCGGAAGTGTCGGTTGATGTTTGGGTCGCGGTATTGGCGCTCGACGCACGCCGTCGAGACCGGGGCCGCCGCCGAGGGCGTCGTCGCCTTGATGAAGTCGATCGGTCGGGGTCCCCCGGGCCTTCCATGCGGGAGACGATCATCCGCACCACCGCACCCGGATTTCGACGATCGGTGTTCACCGTGATGGTGGCGACCTCCCGATACAGCGGCACCCGCTGCGATATGAGTGCGTGATACTTCTCGGCACGGTCCGGCCCGGCCAGCAGAGGACGCACCACGCTGCCACTGGTGCGCCTGATCCCTTCCCCGGCACTGATTTCCAGGTACACGACAGTGTGTCCGGAAAGAGCTTCCCGAACTCCCGGGGTGAGCACGGCGCCGCCGCCTAGCGAAACCACCCCGTCGTGTTGATCCAGTGCCTGCCGAATCACCGATTCCTCGATACGCCGGAACTCCGGCTCGCCGTCGGTGGCGAAGATGTCGGCGATGCTGCGCCCGGCCTCGGTCTCGATGCCGGCATCGGTGTCGTAGACGTTGACGTCCAACGCCTTAGCCAACCGACGGCCGATGGTGGACTTACCCGATCCAGGCAGCCCAACGAGGACGGCTTTGGGGCTCATCCCGCTGTGTTAGCCGCTCTTCGTGGCTCCCGCTGCGCCACCGCATCCAGGTACGCGCCAACGTTGGTCTTCGTTTCAGAGAGGGAATCGCCGCCGAACTTTTCCAGCGCTGCGCGCGCCACTACCAGCGCAACCATCGCCTCGGCGACCACGCCGGCCGCCGGGACCGCGCACACATCGGAGCGCTGATGAATGGCGACGGCCTCGTCCCCGGTAGACATGTCTACGGTCGCCAGCGCCCTCGGGACGGTGGAGATGGGCTTCATGGCCGCCCGCACCCGCAGCGGCTGACCATTGGTCATGCCGCCCTCTAGACCACCGGCACGATTGGTGGAACGCAAGATGCCATCCGGGCCGGGGTAGATCTCGTCGTGGGCTGCGCTGCCGCGGCGGCGCGCGGTGGTGAAACCGTCGCCGATCTCGACGCCCTTCATGGCCTGAATGCCCATGATGGCGGCGGCAAGCTGGCTGTCCAGACGGTCCTGGCCGCTGACGAACGAGCCCAGGCCGACCGGGAGGCCGGCAATCACAACTTCCACCACGCCACCGAGGGTGTCGCCGTCCTTCTTGGCGGCCTCGATCTCGCCGATCATGGAAGACTCCGCGGACTCCGCGTAGGCCCGCACCGGGCTGCCGTCGATAGCGGCCAGGTCCGCCGCGCCGGGAACGGGCCCGTCGTACGGCTCGGAGTCGCCGATCGAGATGACGTGGGAGATGACGTCGACGCCCAGCGCCTGCTTGAGGAATGCCTTCGCGATTGTGCCGACGGCGACGCGGGCGGCGGTTTCGCGAGCGCTGGCCCGTTCGAGTACCGGGCGCGCATCATCGAATCCGTACTTGAGCATTCCGGCGTAGTCGGCGTGGCCGGGCCGCGGCCGGGTCAGCGGCGCATTGCGCGCGATGTTCTCCAGTTCGGCCGGGTCGACGGGATCCGGGGACATCACCGTCTCCCACTTGGGCCATTCGGTGTTGCCGATCTCGATGGCCACCGGGCCGCCCAGGGTCAAACCGTGCCGGACTCCTCCCAGCATGGTGACCTGATCGGCCTCGAAGGCCATGCGGGCACCGCGGCCGTAGCCCAGGCGACGACGCGCCAACTGCCTGCCGATGTCCTCCGATGTCAGTTCGACACCGGCGACCATGCCTTCCAAGACCGCGATTAACGCGCGTCCATGCGACTCACCTGCCGTGATCCAGCGCAACACGTGTGTCATTGTCCCATGAGGGCAGGTGGGTCCTCCACATCGATCGGGACAGTGGACCCTTCTCTGTCAGATGGCTGTCCTCGCGCCCTGCAACGGCGGCTCGAAGCCGCCGATCTTCTGCTCAAGCAGTTCTGCCAGCCGTAGCGGAGTCCGGTCCTCAAACATCGGACCGATGAGCTGCACTCCCACTGGCAGGCCCTCGGGCGATCTGCCCACTGGTATGGCGGTAGCAGGCAGTCCAGGCATTGTCGCCAGACCTGCCCAGACGAGCTGGTTGGCGAACGGGTAGTCGAGGCCGTCGATATCGATGCATCGTTCCCCGAGATTGGGTACATGGTCATGTGGGAACGCCGGAGTCGGCGTGATCGGAGATACCACGACATCGAACTCGGCGAAGAGCCGCCGCCAGCCATGACGGTGCAATTCACGACGGTTGTTCGCCTCGATCCAGTCCCGATGGCTGAACACTGGGCCGCGCAACCAGGCCGCGTCGAAACCATGGTCGTCCGGGTTTAATTCGGCTGAGTTCAATTCGGCGGCGTCAGTCCGCAGCTGCTCGTACCTCTGCGCGGGAAAGCCTGCGGCAAGACTCGACGTCAATAGTTCGACGTAAAGCGTCGCGGCCTCGGACAGGTCGGGCAGCAGCGGACTGCGACGCTCGACGCGGGCACCGCTGGCCACGAGGGCGTCGGCGACTCGGCTCACCGCAGCGCGCACGGCGGACCCCGTCGGAACGAGGGGATGCTCATCGAGGATCAGCACGCGGAAGTCCCCGAGCCGCTCGTGGCGCGGTCGCGGCAGCGCCAGGTCGTACCCGACACCGAGTGTCAGCGGGTCCGGTCCTGCCATCACATCCAGCAGGAGCGCAAGGTCGCGGGCTGTGCGCGCCATCGGACCGGCGACAGCAAGGTCGCGATCGACAGGCAATGCGGGTGCGGGCGGCGGGACCATGCCGCGGTTCGCCACCAGTCCGAGTGTCGGCTTGTGCGCATAGATACCGCAGAAATGTGCGGGCGTGCGCAGCGAACCCGCGATATCTGAGCCGAGGGACAACGCGCCGAATCCCGACGCCAGGGCGGCGGCCGAACCACCGGAGGATCCGCCGGGCGTTCTGCTGTGATCCCACGGGTTGTTGGTGGTGCCGTAAATCTCGTTGAAGCTCTGCAGATCCTGCAACATGAGGGGCACGTTGGTCTTGCCGAGCACGACGGCGCCGGCGGCCTTGACCCGTGACACCTGTATCGCATCGTCCGCCGGCACGTAGTTCCTGTGCAACGGCATGCCCCAGGTCGTGGGCAGCCCGGCGATGTTGAAGGACTCCTTGACCGTCACGGGAATTCCGAGCAGCGGCCGGTCCTCGCCGCGGGCCCGCGCTTCGTCGGCACGAATTGCTGCAATGCGAGCATTCTCGAAGTCCGGCACGCAGATCGCGTTGATCGCCTTGTCGTCCCGCTCGATACAGGCAATCGCCTCGTCAGTCAGTTCCACCGATGTCACCTCACCGGCACGCAACGCCACCGCGAGTTCTTCAGCCGACCGAAAATTCCACTCCATGAATCCGACGCTATCTGCCCGCGACGGGGGCCATAAAATGCCGCTTCGCGCAACGGCAATCGGTCAGAACGACGATGCCGTGGACAACCCCACCGCGACCGCCGTGGCCAGGCACATCGACGGCCCGTGTGGCACCGATGTCCCTCGGCGCCCGAAGGCCATGACCACCAGCCCGACCAGGCCGGTCAGCAGCGGCGCACCGATTGCCGCGATAAACCACGCGTCCAATCCGAACGCCCCGGACAGCCCGCCGAGACCGAAAGCCAGCTTGACATCCCCCGCCCCCATCGCCTGTGGCGAGATTAGGTGTGCGATCAGATACAGCGCGGTCAGCGCCATCGCGCCCTCCGCCATTGGCAGATCGCGACCGACCACCGCCACCACGACAACCACCACCGCGGCCGCCAGGGTCAGCCAATTCGGCAATCGGCGATACCTGATGTCGAAATACGACAATGCCGCCATCCAGCACAGCACCGCGGCCCCCACCCCGTAATTCATGTGGGGAATGTAGCGCCGCGCGGCTACATTCGGTGGAGTGACGACGAACAGAACCGTGTGGAGCCCACAGGAGTACAGCCGATTCGGTGATGAGCGCAGTCGCCCGTTTTTTGAGCTGCTCTCCCGCATCCCGGCGCCCGCGCCACGAACCGTTGTCGACTTGGGTTGCGCCAGTGGAATCTTGACCGCCGAATTGGCGCGCCGGTGGCCGAACGCCTCGGTGCTCGGACTCGATTCGTCCGCCGAGCTGCTCGCCACTGCCCCGGAGAACCTGCCGGCCAATCTTCGTCTCGAGCAAGGCGATATCGCGGACTTCCGGGCAGACGGAGTGGACGTGATGTTCACAAACGCCGCACTGCAATGGCTTCCGCAGCACCGCGAGCTGATCGCCACATGGGCACAGCAGCTCAATCCCGGCGGATGGCTGGCCTTCCAGGTGCCGGGAAACTTCGGCGCGCCGTCACACACGTTGATGCGTCAGGTCGCCGAATCCCCGCGGTGGGCGTCACGGCTGGGCGGCGTGCTGCGCGGTACCGAGAGCACGGACTCAGCTGAAGATTATGCGCGCCTGGCGATTTCCGCCGGCCTTGTTCCGGATGCCTGGGAAACGACGTACGTGCACCTGCTCGCCGGTGACGATCCTGTGCTGCGTTGGGTGCATGGCACCGGTCTACGACCGGTGATCTCGGCGCTCTCCGCCGACGAATTCGCCGAGTTCGAGCAGGAATACGCCGCGCTGCTGCATCAGGCCTACCCGGCCTCTGGCGCGGTGACACCATTCGGATTCCGCCGGATCTTCTGTGTGGCGTCCAAGCCGGAAACGGCTCGATAGAATCGCCGGGTGCCAGATACCAATGCCCGAGAGCGCTCACTGACTGGTCATGAGGCGCGCTGGGAACGGCATAACTCGGCCCGGCAGATCCGCATCGTGGAGTCCGCCGTCGCGCTGCTCGACGAGACGCCGCCCGGCACCGAGATTCCCGTGCAGTTAATTGCCAAGCGAGCCGGGCTGGCCAAGTCCGTGGTGTATCGGCAGTTCGAGGGACGTGAAGACCTGGATCGCCGGATCCGCTCGTATCTGATGGAGGACTTCGATACGACGATCTCATCGCAGCTCGACGTCACCAGGGGTTCCATCAACGACATTGCCGCCAGAACCATTCGGGCGGTGCTGGATTGGATGACCGACTACCCGCATCGGTACAAATTCATGGGTTCCGGTACAACCGACGAGGATCCGGCCGTCGATGCCGTCAGCACCGTGAAGGTCCGTATGGAACAACGCGTCCGGGGCGTCCTTATACCGATCACCGAACTACTCGGAATCGACTACAGCCCCTTCGAATCTGTCACCTACGCGGTGGTGACGATGGTCGAGGGCACGCTCTCCCGATGGCTGCGCGATACCGAACCCGTGCGCAGCCGCACCGAGATCGTCGACGATCTCGCGAATTACGTCTGGTACGTGCTGGACGGGGCCGCTCGTTCGTTGGGCGTATCCCTGGACCCGCAGACCGAGCTGATGGCCGCGATCGCGGAACTGTCAGGCGCCAACCGCTAGCGGTGTGCCCGTGTGCGAACGGTCGGGCTCGCTGCGGTACCGCGACGGCCGGCCGTCGATGTGCAGCAGCTTCCACAGCGGGCGCACCCACCACGGCCGCATGCCGATGTCCTCGGTGAGCTTGCGCATGTCACCGAAGTAGCCGGACAACGTCTGTCGGGCGTGCTCGCCGCGCCAGAAGGCTTCCTTGAAAACCTCACGCGGGATGTCGAATTCGGCCGCGAACGACTTCGGCGGGGTCATGATCTCCCCTGCCAGCCAGCGCATGGCGAGCGGGAACAGGACGGTGCAGATGGCCTTCTTACGCTTGCTCAGCAGCGGCACGTGCACCCGCAGGAACTCGCCCGCGAAGGAAATGTGCCGGGCTTCTTCGGCGACGTGGATCTGCATGACGCGCTTGACCGCGGGGGGCAATTGGACGTCGTTGCGGATCAACGACTTCTGGTAGTGATCGATCGGCTCCTCGCCACCGAGGATGCCGATGAAGAGAACCACATGGGCCCAACCGCCCAGCACGCCGATCATCGGCGAGACGCGGCGGAACCACTTGCGCATGCCGGGTACGTCGTCACCGATGCGGTTGACGAGCTCCTGGAACATCTGGATGTGGTTGCACTCTTCGGTCATCTCATGGAGGCAGTAACGGAACTCCGGCGAGCCGTTCGGCAGCTTCATGAGGTACTGCATCATGCCGCGGATCAGGATGCTCTCGAAGGCGAGCCCGACCTTGATGGCGTTGGCCTGGCGCCAGCGCCCGATCTCGATCTGACGCTCCAGCGGCTGGTTCTGGTACCACGCAGTTCCGCCGAGGGTGTCGAGCTGGGGGTCCAGCACCCAACGGGGGTCATTGCGGTCGATCTGATAGTCCGGAGCATTCCAGTCGATGTCCTCGAACGGGTCGAAGTGCAGGCGCACCGACCCTTCCGAGAGAGTGCGGAGCGTCATCAAGTACTCGTCGTCAAAAGCACTCGACTTGGGAACGGTGAATAGCGGCATTGCTTCCTCCTCAGGTACCTCCAATTTAATGGGACTCTTCATCCCATGCAAGGGCTGATGGGACCGAATGTCCCAGAAATTTCATCGCTGCAGGTGAGATGGAATCGCCGAGAGTGAAGTTATTGCGCGATTTCGCCCGATTTACCGCAACAGCTTCACGCTCGGTGCAGGGCGGTGGCCATCGCCTCGCGCGGCGCGGGCTGACCGGTAAACAGCTCCACCTGCGTAAATGCCTGATTCAGCAGCATCTCGAGCCCACCGACCACGATGGCTCGGCGGTCGGCTGCCGCGCGGGCAAGAGCCGTCGGCCAGGGGTGATAGATCACATCGAGAATCGCGGGCGCTGTCGCTAAGGCCGAGACGAAGGGCGTTGCCGCCTCTGTGGGCACGGTGCTCACCAACACTGCGGACGCCTCACACACAGCAGCCAGGTGAGCATCATCGAAGCCCATTACCTGGGCAGGCAGACCTGCTCGCTCGGCGAGCTCAAGGGCACCCCGCGCCCGGCCCGCATCACGGGCGATCACGGTCAGGGACTGCACGCCCATGGCGGCCAGTGCCACGATCGCGGGCCGCGCGGTGCCCCCGGCGCCCACGATGACCGCGGGTTGTCCCGCAGGATCGATCCCGGCGGCGCCCAGGGCCCCGGAGACCCCGTCGACGTCGGTGTTGTCGGCGCGCCAACCGTCATCGGTACGCACCAGCGTGTTGGCGGCGCCGATCGACCGGGCCCGGTCGGTGGCGCTCGACGCGACCTCCAGGGCTGCGAACTTTCCGGGCATGGTCACCGAGAAACCCACCCAGTCCGGTCCCGCGCCGCCGACCACACCGGGCAGCTGCTCGGCGGTGCATTCGATCCGCTCGTAGGTCCAGCCGGTCAGGCCGAGCGCGCGGTAGGCCGCCAGGTGCAGGTCGGGAGACCGAGAATGCCCGATGGGCGATCCCAGCACCGCGGCTCGACGCACGTCAGCCGCGTTCACGCTCTTCGCCCAAGAGGCTCATCGCGCACTGTCCAGGATGCCGTTCTTCTTGGCTAGCTCGATGTTGGCCAGATGCTCGTTGTAGTCGGCGGTGAACAAGGTGGTGCCCTCCGCGTCGATGGTGACGAAGTACAGCCAGTCCCCCGGCTCTGGATGCTCGGCCGCCCGAAGCGCCTCCGGGCTGGGCGAGCAGATCGGAGTGGCCGGAAGCCCCTGCGACACATAGGTGTTCCAGAGCGTCTTGCGTCCGCGATCGTCGTCGGTGGTCGCAATTTCCTGACGATCCAACGGATAGTTCACCGTGGAGTCGAATTCCAACTTTTGGTGCACCGCAAGCCGGTTGTAGACCACACGGGCCACCTTCGCGAAATCGCGTGGCTTCGCCTCTCGCTGCAGCAGTGATGCCACCACCACCACCTCGTAGGGCGATAGCCCTGCCGCGTCGGCGTCCAACAGCCCCAGCTGCCGGTACTGCGCGTCGCTCTCGCGGATCAGCGAGGCCAGAATCTGCTCGGGTTCGGCCATCGGATTGAAGTCCCAGCGACCGGCGGCGATCAGTCCTTCGATACGACGGTGATCGTCCCGCACGGCGTTGACTCCGTTGGACGCCCACTCGGGCACGGCCAGCTCCGACTGCGACGCCGTGGTGGCGGCCTGTCGCAAATCGGAGGCAGCCACACAGTGTTTGTCCCCGTCGAGGTCCACACACGAGGCACGCGCGATGAGGGTGAAGATGCCCTCGGTGACCGCGCCATTGCCCACCGCTGCAACGTCGTCAAGCTGTCGTCCCTCCGGGATTACCAACAGACCCACCCGGCTCTCCTGCTCGGCCAGACGTGCGACGGCGTCCTTCCCGGGAATCTTGGTGCGCAGCTTGTAGAAGCCGGGCTGGATGGCGGCGATGGCCGCATTGCCCTGCGCGGCGTCGGTGAACGCACTCGGGGTGGCCACCACACCCTCTTCTTTCAGGCGCTGCCCGATGACCTTGGTGGTGTCGCCGGGGTGTACCTCGAACACAAAGTCCTTGAGCCCGGCTCCCGAGTAGTCCGTGGTGGGCGCGTCCGCGCCGAACAAGCTGTCCCACAACTTGGCTCCGCCGACGACGGCTGCGACCGTGATGATGACGACCAGCGCCAGTCCGGCAAGTCCCGCGTTGCGCCGGCGCCGGGCCTGGGCTCGCTGCCGGGCACGCTCACGCCGCGTCATCTGGGGCCGTGGGCCAACCGCGACCGGCGCGGCCCGGCGGCCGTCTGCCCAGTCGTCGTCGTGGTCCGCCCAGTCCTCGCGGTCCCTCAACGCGCGTTCCCCTCACTGCTATCTGCTGGCCGATCGCTGTACCGGCGTCGCTGCTCGAGCCAATCCTGCAGAATGGCGACCGCCGCCGCCTGGTCGATGATGCCGCGCTGCTGACGAGACCGTACTCCTGCCTCACGCAGGGAGCGCTGGGCGGTAGTGGTAGTGAAACGCTCGTCTACTAAGCGCACCGGCACCGGCGCAATCCGTTCGGCCAGCTCGCGTGCGAACCCTGCCGCGTCCCGTGCCGACGCCCCGGTGCCCTCGCGCAAGTTGCGCGGCAGGCCGACCACAACCTCAACCACGCTCAGCTCGTCGACCAGTTCGGTGATGCGGCGAAAATCACTGTTTTCCTTGGTATCCCGCGCAACGGTCTCGACCGGGGTGGCGAGAATTCCGTCGGGGTCACTCGCCGCGACTCCAATTCTGACGGTGCCTACGTCCACGCCGAGACGACGGCCTCGGCCCGGGTCGTCGGGGCCAGGACGATCCGGGGTGGGAGCTGGGGTTGTCGGTCTTCCCGCAAGCGGGTCATCCACGGATTCAGGCACTCGGTTCAGGCCTGGCGGATCTGTTCACGCAGCGCCTGCAGCGCCGCGTCGATTCCGGCGGGATTCTTACCCGATCCCTGCGCCATATCTGGCTTGCCACCGCCGCGCCCGTCCACTACTGCCCCGATCGCGCCCACCAAGTCGTTGGCACGCAGTCCTGCGTCCTGGGCGGCCTGGTTGACCGACACCACGAAGGGCACCGAGCCGTCACCGGCGGCAATCAACGCGACGACGGCCGGATCGCTGCCCAAACGGCCGCGGATGTCTCCGATCAGGCTGCGCAGGTCCCCCGCACCGGTGCCATCGGGCAGCCGGTGCGCAACAACCGTCGCGGCGCCGATCCGCTCGGCGTTGTCGACCAGGGTGGCGATGGATGCCTTCACCGAGGCCAAACGCGTTTGTTCCAACTCCTTTTCGGCCGCCTTGAGGCGCTCAACGATGTTGGCGACCCGGCCGGGAACCTCCTCGGAGGGCACCTTCAGGTTTGACGAGAGCGCCGCCATCAGCGCGCGTTCCTTGGACAGGTAGCGGAACGCGTCCAGCCCAACGTAGGCCTCGACACGGCGAACCCCGGAGCCCACCGAAGACTCACCCAACAGCGTCACGGGACCGATCTGCGAGGAGTGCGCCACATGGGTGCCGCCGCATAGTTCCAAGGAGAACGGTCCGCCGATCTCGACGACGCGTACCCGATCGCCATAGTTCTCGCCGAACAGCGCCATCGCACCCATGGACTTGGCCTTGTCCAGATCGGTGACCGAGGTATTGACGGTGTAGTTGGCCTCGACCGCCTTGTTGGCGACGTCCTCGACCTCCTGGCGCTGCTGGTCCGACAGCGCACCCTGCCAGCTGAAGTCAAAACGCAGGTATCCGGGACGGTTCAGCGATCCGGCCTGAACAGCGTTGGGCCCCAGCACCTGTCGCAGCGCCGCGTGCACCAGGTGCGTACCCGAATGTCCTTGGGTGGCGCCGTGACGCCAGCGCGGATCCACCGAGGCCACCACCTGGTCGCCCTCGACGAACTCGCCCGATTCCACCGTGACCTTGTGCACGAAAAGGGTTTTGGCGATCTTCTGGACATCGGCAACCTTGGCCTGCGATGTCGCATTGGCCCCGTCACCGCGAATGGATCCAATGTCTGCGATCTGGCCGCCCGATTCCGCGTAGAGCGGGGTGCGGTCCAGTACGATCTCGGCCTCGACACCCGCCGCGGCGACCGGAACCCGTGCCCCGTCCACGAAGATGCCCAAAATGGTTGCTTGGGAATCCATTTCGTCGAAACCGGTGAACTCGGTGGGTCCGGCGTCGACGAGCTCGCGGTACACCGACAGGTCGGCGTGGGCGTGCTTGCGGGCGGCGGCGTCGGCCTTGGCCCGCTGCCGCTGCTCGTTCATCAGATCCCGGAAGCCGTTCTCGTCCACCGAAAGCCCCGCCTCGGCGGCCATTTCGAGGGTGAGCTCAATCGGGAAGCCGTAGGTGTCGTGCAAGGCAAAGGCATCAACACCCGAAAGGCTGTCTTTTCCAGCCATTTTCGTCTTCTCGGCGGCATCTTCGAAGAGCTTCGAACCGGAGACCAGGGTGCGGTTGAACGCGACCTCTTCGGCCACCGCGATGCGGCTGATCCTTTCGAAATCGGTGACCAGTTCCGGGTACGACGGACCCATGGCGTCACGAACAACCACCATGATTTCGCCCATCATGGGCTGCTCGACACCAAGAAGCTTGGTGGAGCGCACGATTCGGCGCAGCAAGCGACGCAGCACGTATCCGCGGCCATCGTTGCCGGGGCTGACCCCGTCGCCGATGATGATCGCGGCGGTGCGGCTGTGGTCGGCGATGACCCGGTAGCGCACATCGTCCTCGTGACTGCCCTGGCCGTAGCCGCGCGGGGCGACCGCCGCGACACACTCGATGACCGGACGCACCAGATCGGTTTCGTAGACGTTGTCGACGTCCTGCAGCAGGCACGCGATGCGCTCGACACCCATGCCGGTGTCGATGTTCTTACGCGGCAGCGGACCCAGGATCTCGAAGTCTTCCTTCGAGGTGCCTTCGCCCCGCTCGTTCTGCATGAACACGAGATTCCAGATCTCGATGTAGCGGTCCTCGTTGGCCTCCGGGCCACCCTCGATGCCATATCCGGGGCCGCGGTCGTAGTAGATCTCCGAGCACGGCCCGCAGGGTCCAGGGATGCCCATGGACCAGTAGTTGTCGGCCATGCCGCGGCGCTGGATCCGATCCAGCGGCAGCCCTGCCTCTTCTTGCCAGAGCGCGATGGCCTCGTCGTCATCGAGATAGACCGTGGCCCAAAGTTTTTCCGGGTCGAAGCCGTATCCGCCCTCGGACACCGGGTTGGTCAGCAGCGTCCAAGCGAGTCGGATCGCCTCGCGCTTGAAGTAGTCGCCGAAGGAGAAGTTCCCGGCCATTTGGAAGAAGGTGTTGTGCCGGGTGGTGATGCCCACCTCGTCGATGTCCGGCGTGCGGATGCATTTCTGGACGCTGGTGGCCGTGTTGTATGGCGGCGTCCGCTGGCCCAAGAAGAACGGGACGAACTGGACCATGCCGGCGTTGACGAAGAGCAAGTTGGGGTCGTCGAGGATCACCGAGGCGCTCGGCACCTCGGTGTGACCCGCCTTCACGAAGTGGTCCAGGAATCGCTTCCGGATCTCGTGTGTCTGCATTTCGTCCTTGCGTGGTTGCTCGCCGAATCTGACCGGACCACCCTACCGGGGTGGCCGCCTACCACCGGCATACGCCAAGGTCAGGCGACGCCGGCATCGAGTATCTGCTCCGTCACAGTGCCACGAGCTAACCCTAAATAGACTTTCGTCATGTACCGACGGGCCCAGACCGCGATGGCAGCAATCGTGACGCTGCTCGTGACGGCAGGTTGTTCGCAAGCCCCGCCCGATCTGGATCGAACCGTCATCACGATGAAGTTTTCCGATGGCTATGTCCCTGAGCCCATGTACCGGACCTACGTCATCAAGGCGCAACGACACAGGGCGGCCATCGTCGTATCGAACGACGGTTCAGAGATCGCACGTGATGAGAAGCCTCTGCCCGACCACGTGTGGGCCGAGCTACTCCAGTCCGCGGCGCGAATGAAAGATCGGCAATCTCACGGCTGCGTCGACGCGGGCATGATCCGAATCATCGTCACCGAGGCTGAAACAACCACCAAGGACGCGGACGAGTGGTGCCCGGGGAAACGCTGGGACCAGATGCGCGGGGCCTTCTTCGAGCCCGTGGAAGTGCTCTTCGATATGCCGAAGCTGTTGAACCTGCCGCCGAGCTAGGGGCCGGTCGGCGCGTCGCGGATCGAGCTGTCGATGGCACCGCCAATGGGCGCGGTCGCGAACCCGGTGAAGGGGCCCAAGAACGGGCTCAGCAGGATCCCGGCGCCCGCCTCGGCGGCATTGCCCGCGGCTCCCGCGCCGACATCGCGTCCATACTGCTCTGCCCACGGATCGATGGGCGGAGGGGGCGGTCCGGGATCGTCGAAGACCGGCTCGGGTCCTGGCTCCGGCTCGGGATCCGCCCACGCCAGCGCGGGTGCGGCCACCAGGGCCACCGCGGCAAGCAGTCCACCGGCGATCGAACGCATACGTGACGCCATGCCTTCCAGTATGCCGAGAATCCGGGTCACCGCTTGAGCCCACGCCGAATGATGGCGCGCAGTTTTTCCAACCGCGCTCCGATGTCACGCTCGTTGCCGTGGTCGGTGGGCTGGTAGTAGTCCGCGCCCACCAACTCATCGGGCGGATACTGCTGGGCCACCACACCGTCGCGGTCGTTATGCGGGTAGACGTAGCCGACGGCGTTGCCAAGTTTCGCGGCCCCGCTGTAGTGGCCGTCGCGCAGATGCGGCGGTACCAACCCGGCCTTCCCGGCGCGGATGTCGCCCATCGCGGCCCCCAGCGCGGCGGGTATCGCTCCCGACTTAGGGGCCGTCGCGAGGTGAACGGTGGCATGAGTCAGGGTCAGCTGCGCCTCCGGCATCCCGATCAGCTGCACAGTCTGTGCGGCGGCCACCGCCAGCGGGAGCGCGGTGGGGTCTGCCATCCCGACGTCCTCGCTGGCCAGGATCACCAGTCGCCGGGCGATGAAGCGCGGGTCCTCCCCCGCGATGAGCATGCGCGCCAGGTAGTGCAGGGCGGCGTCCACGTCGGAGCCGCGGATCGATTTGATGAACGCGCTCACCACGTCGTAGTGCTGGTCGCCGTCGCGGTCATAGCGCACTGCGGCGCGATCCACCGACTGCTCGACGACCTCGACCGACACGACGGAGCCCGCCCCTCCAGCTGTTTCGGCGGCCACCTCCAGGGCGGTCAACGCCCGGCGCGCGTCCCCGGCGGCAAGCTGGACCAGCAGGCCGAGCGCCTCGGGGTCCACGGGCACGGCACCGGCGAGCCCGCGCTCATCGGCGATCGCACGGGACAGCACCTCGCGAACATCGTTCTCGCCCAAGGGCTGCAACTGCAGGATCAGCGAGCGTGAGAGCAGTGGGGCCACCACGGAAAACGAAGGATTCTCGGTGGTGGCGGCCACCAGCAGTACCACCCGATTCTCGACGGCCGCGAGCAGCGCGTCCTGCTGAGTCTTGGAGAACCGGTGCACCTCGTCGATGAACAGCACCGTCTGCTGGCCGTGCACCGCGGCGCGCCGCGCGGTGTCGATGACGGCACGCACCTCTTTCACGCCGGCCGACAGCGCGGACAGCGCCTCGAACCTGCGTCCGGTGGCGCCCGAAATCAGTGAAGCGAGCGTCGTTTTCCCGGTGCCGGGCGGCCCGTACAGAATGACCGAGGCGGCACCGGAGCCATCGACCAGACGACGCAGCGGCGATCCGGGTTTGAGTAGATGCCCCTGCCCAACGACCTCATCGAGGGTGGCGGGGCGCATCCGGACAGCCAAGGGTGCGTTCGGCGCGACGCTCGAAGCGGGCGCCGAGGCTTCCCCGGGTACGTCGAACAGGCTGTCTGACACGCCTCAGGCATACCACGAAGTGCCGACGAGATCAGGTTGCCGGCTGCGTCACAAAGTCGATGAGTTCCTCGACCCGGCCGATGAGGGCCGGTTCCAGATCGGTCCAGGTGCGCACCTTGCCCCGAATACGGCGCCAGGCCTCGGCGATCTCGGTCTGGCTGCCGTGCGGCCAGCCGAGCGCCTGGCAGATGCCGTGCTTCCATTCGATATCCCGGGGCACGGTGGGCCAGGCGTGTAGGCCGATCCGCTCGGGTTTGACCGCCTGCCAGATGTCGACGAATGGGTGCCCCACCACCAGGGTGTGCGCACCGTACGGACCCTTCTGCACCGTGTCGGCGATGCGCGACTCCTTCGAACCCTTCACCAGGTGATCGACCAGCACGCCGAGTCGCCGGCCCGGGCCGGGCTGAAATTCCTTCACGATGGCGGCAAGGTCGTCCACCCCGCCCAGGTATTCGACGACAACACCTTCGACGCGCAGGTCGTGACCCCACACCTGCTCGACGAGCTCGGCGTCGTGGCGGCCCTCCACATAGATTCGGCTAGGCAACGCGGTGCGCGCCTTGAGTCCTTGTACCGCAACCGATCCGGAGGCGCTCTTGGTCGCCTTGGTGGGTGTGTGCCGCAAGGGTTCCTTCAGGATCACCGGCTTGCCATCGATGAGATATCCGGGGCCCACCGGGAATCCGCGCACGCGACCGTGTCGGTCCTCCAGGTCCATCCGCCCGTACTCGATGCGCACGACGGCGCCCACGAACCCCGTCTGCGCGTCCTCAACAACCAGGCCCTTGATCGCCGCGACCTCGGTCGATTGAGGACGCCGCGAAGAGTGCGGGTTGTTGGACAGCACATCGATGCCATAACGATCAGCCACCCGGCGATCCTAGGAAGGCGTCGGCGCCGTGTCCGGCTACGACGCGCCCCCGTGTCTAGACCGTGACCGCGTGCGCGTGGGTGCGGGTCGCCACCACCGAATCGGCGAGCACCCCCTGCACGTACAGGTCGCGGGTGCGGGACCGCTGCACCTTCCCCGACGAGGTCTTGGGCAGCTGACCGGGTTGCAGCAGCACGACATCGGCCAATGCCAGACGGGTGCGGTCGGACACCGAACGCCTGATCTTCGTGATCTGCGCGGTCGCGTCGCTCTCCTCGTTGCTGCCGGATCGTTCGGCGGCGATCACCACCTGCTCGGTGATGTCACCAGGCACGGAGAAGGCCACCACATTGCCCTTGCGGATACCGGGCACTTCCTCCACCGCCCATTCGACCTGCTGTGGGTCATAGTTACGGCCGTTGACGACGAGGATGTCCTTCTTGCGTCCGGTGACGTAGAGGTTTCCATCCACGATGAAGCCGCGGTCCCCCGTGCGCAGCCATCCGTCGGCGCCAAAGGCGTTTTGGGTGGCCTCGTCGTTCTCGAAATACCCTGCGGCGACGGACGGTCCGTGAAACTGGACATCGCCGACGCGCCCTGCACCCAGCTCGTGTCCGGCGTCGTCGACAATCCGCACGCCATGACGATCATCGAGAACCGCCCCGCAGCTCACGAAGGTGAGGACGTCATCACCCACGGCAGCCGGCAACACAAGACCCTCATTCCTATACGCCGCACCGGAAATCGCCAGGCGCTGGAACCGGCTGCCGAAACTGTCGAAGGTGATCGCGAGGGTGGCCTCTGCCATCCCGTAGGCGGGCATCACCGCCTCCTCCTTGAGCCCGTGCGGCCCGTACGCCTCAATGAAGGCATCCAGCACATCGGCGTTGATCGGTTCGGCTCCGCAACCGAAAACTCGCATACCGGAGAAGTTCCAGCCGGTCTCGGGCACCACGGCCTTCTTGACGGTCAGCGCGAACGCGAAATTCGGTGCGAATGAGACGGTTCCGCGATGGCGGGACACCGCGTCGAGCCAGATGCCCGGGTCCCGCAGGAAGGCGAACGTCGGCAAATAGGTGGCCTGGAGCCCGAACAGCACCACGCTCAGGAAGTGTCCGATGAGGCCCATGTCGTGGTAGAGCGGCAGCCAGCTCACCAGCCGTTCGGTGGGGTACTTCTGCGCCTCAAGGCAACGCAGGTTGGACAGAAATGAATGCGCATTGGCCCACAGCGACGCGTCGGTCACCTGAACGGCCTTCGGCTTCCCGGTGCTGCCGCTGGTGAACTGCAGGAAGGTCGTCTGGTCGGCGGTGCGCGGCGCGGCGTCGATGTAGTCACCACCGGTCGTGATCGTCTCGGTGTACACGACGGCCGCTACCTGCTCGCCGAATTTGGCGGACAAGCTCAGCACCTCATCGACCCACTGCGGCACGATCAGTCCGCGAGAGCCACTGGAAGACAACACCGATTCGAGGAAATCAAGGTAAGCGTCCTGCTTGCCCAGGCTCGTCGGCGGGTACAGCGGCACAGGTATCGCTCCGAGCCACACGGTCGCCAGAAATCCGGTGACGAACTCGCGGATGTCCGGCACCACCAGCGCCACCCGGTCGCCCGGCTCGACGCCGTGCGCGGCCAATGCGCCGGCACCGCGGGCGACATCGCCCAGCATCTCGGCGAAGGGCACCAGCACCTCGCTGCGGTCGTCGCCGACGAATGTCAGTCCGCGCGTGGTCGATGCGGCGTTGGCCTGCAAGGCCGTAACCAGCGATCGCGGGTTGTCGATATCGAACATCGTCATGCTCCGTTCAGTTTCTGCGCCGCAGGTTCGAACAAGTTGGCAAGGGTTTTCACGGTGTAGTCGATCTGCTCGAAGCTGTGGCTGGCCGTGACGAAGAAACGCAGCCGGGTCTGATCATTGGGCACCGCGGGATACAGAATCGGGTCGACGTTGATGCCCGCTTCGCGCAGCTGAGCGGCCAGCACCAGCGACCTGCGCGAGTCTCCCACCACGAACGGGATGATCGGTGTTCCGTTGCTGTCGCCGAACGAGAGCCCGGCCCCTGCGAAGGCGGCGCGCATGTAGTCGGCGTTGGCATGAAGTGTCGCAATGCGTTCCGGCTCCGCCTCCAGAATCTCGATCGAGGCCAGCGAGGCTCCGGCCGAGGCCGGCGGCAGCCCGCAGCTGTAGATGAACCCGGGCAGGCTGTACCGCAGGTACTGAATCAGCTCGCGCGAACCACCAAGGTAGCCTCCGCAGCTCGACAACGATTTCGACAGCGTGCCCATCCAGATGTCGACCTGGGAGCGGTCCACCTCGAAGTACTCCCCGATGCCGCCGCCGCCTGCACCGAGCACGCCGATGGAATGCGCCTCATCAACCATGAGCAGCGCGTCGTGCCGTTTGGCCACCTCGATGAAGGCCGGGAGATCGGCGATGTCGCCGTCCATGCTGTAGGCGCCCTCGATCACCACCAAGGCGCGGCGGTACCGGTCGCGAACGTTCGTAAGCAACTCATCGAGATGGGCCGCGTCGTTGTGCTTGAACGGGCGACGTGTCGCACCGGATAGCCGGCAGCCCTGCATGATGCTGTCGTGTGCCAGCGCGTCGTGCAGCACGATGTCCGGCTCACCAAGAATGTGCCCGATGATCGTGACGTTGGTGGAGTGGCCACCAACGAGGGTGAGCACGTCGTCAACTTTCAGCAGCCGCCCGATGGCCGCCTCCAGCTCTCGATGCACGGGCTTTTCTCCCGATAGCAGTCGACTCGCCGAAACCGAAGTCCCGTAACGACCTAACGCCTCCTGAGCACGGGCAGTCACCCGCTCGTCCCCTGACAGTCCGAGGTAGTTATAGCTGGAGAAGTTGATCAGTACCCGGTCGCCGACGCGCGTGGTGTCGTTGACGACCTGTTGGTGCACCGTGAAATACGGGTTCTGCGAGCCCTCGCTGTCAAATTCTTTGAGACGTTGATCCAGCGCCTGCCACTCCGGGAAGTCAATGATGGTGCGCTCACGGGCGACCTGCACTGCGGGAACCGCTTCCTCGTCCGCGCTCACGGCTTCCCCGCTCACCAGTGCCACGACGTGTCCCACCGTGAGCTCTCTGGCGGCGAAATCCTGCAGCGTCAGATCGGTATTCTCCTTCTGCAGGTTCTTGAACAACTCGGTGAGCATCAGCGAATCGAAGCCCAGATCCCCGACAAGTACTTGTCCGGGCTGAAGCGCCGTCGCGTCGTACGAGCCGATGCGGGCGATCTCCTTGAGCGCATGGCCGTTTCGAAGTGTCGGCTTCCGCAGTTCGGCTGTCGGTATGGGAGTGGAAGCGGCGGGTACTGCTGGTGGGGTACGCACAATCGGCGGCAATTCGACTGATTGGTTGCCGAGAACGGTGGTGAGTAGCGCGGTCTGCTCACGCCATAGCGAAATGATGTCCTGCACGAGTGGAGTTTCCTTACCGGTGGGCGTGGGCTGGATTGTCGTCGGCCGAGCGACGGCCTGCGGGCTGGCCTTGGCAACTCGTCTTTCGCCACGCTTCTTCACCGGCCACAGCGACTTCGCGGGCACCGGCCGGCTGGTGAGCAACGCGCCCTGGTGATGGGACGGGCGGTCCAGGACGACGGGGACGCCGAGTGAGCGCAGTTGGGCGCGTACACGATTGAGGAGGCGCGTGTGCTCAACGCTGTCCACAGCCACCAGTCGTTCGGCCGCCGCGCCTGCCGAGCGCGCAAGATTCAACAGTGCACGCCCGGAACCGATCTGGATGAATACGGTATCCGCATCACCGAGGCCGGTGAGGGCTTCGGTGAAGCGGACGGGCGCCAGCGCGTGTTCACGCCAGTGCCCACGAATCTCCTCGGCATCGACACATCTTGAAGCCGAGATGCAGGATATGAAGCTGACAGTGGGGTCCTGCAGCGGCAATCCATCTACTCGCCTAACGATTTCATCGTTTGCCGGTCGCAGTAGCGGGCTGTGGAAAGCGTGCGAGACGTGAAGCACCTTGTGCGGAATATCGGCGTTATCGAGCAGCACCGCGGCGGCTGCCAATCCATCGGAGGTACCCGCGAGGACCGTCTGATCGGCGGCGTTGCGGTTGGCGATCCACACCGAGGGGACGCCCTGGACCAATGACCGCACTGCTAATTCGTCACTGCGGCAGGCGATCATTCCTCCTCGTGGAATGTCGGCGTCACGTATTGCTTCCCCCCGCCGAGCCGCAAAATGCACCGCCTCCTCATCGGAGAGAACTCCGGCGGTAGCGGCCGCCGCGAACTCGCCGACGCTATGCCCAAGTACCACGTCGGGGGTGATTCCGGCTCGGGCGAGGTGTTGAGCGACGGCCAGCTGGGTGATCAGCAGTGCGGGCTGGCAGCGATCGGTGTTGGCGAGCGCCTTCTCCGCTTCTGGGGTGTGCGCGTAGGGGTACATCACCTCCAGCAGCCCAGGACTGGCCGCGGCGGCGGCCAGACGCTCGACGGTCGCGTTCACCTCCGGCACCGAGTCCTTCAGCGCGGCGAGCTCGTTGACCTTCTGTGCACCCTGTCCGGCGAACAGAAAGCAGATCCGCGGGACCTCGGCCGCCTGCTTGGCTGCCCGATACCAGATGTCATCGCCTATCCGCGTGGGGATTTCGCCACCGGCCCGGAGCACGATGAGCGCCGCCCGCAGATGCTCATGTAGTTCCAGAATTGACCCGGTAACGATCGACAGCTCGACGCCGCGGTCCTCCCGGCGGGTGAGCGTCTGGGCCACCTGCCCGAGATCCAAGTCCGGTGTGGCATCGATATCGTCGAGAAGATATTGGCAGCGCACCTCGATATCCCGCGGGCTCTCACCGCGAATCGGTATCAGCCACGAGTCGCGTGACGAGCCCTCCTGCCGGGGGTGATTCGGTTCTCGCGCCTCGAGAAGCACGTGCACATTGGTACCGCCGAATCCGAAGGCGCTGACACCGGCCACGTGCGGGCGCGACTGCACCTCGGGCAGCGATGTCACGGATTCGGATATGCGCCAACCGCGTTCATCCAGGCTCAGGGCATCGCGCTTCTCACGAAAGTTGGGCTGCGGCGGCACGATGCCGGTGCGCAACACCAACGCGGTCTTGATCAGTCCGATCAGTCCGGCCGCGGACATCGCGTGACCCACATTGGCTTTCGCACTGCCCAGGTATCGCGGAACATCCCCCCGGTGCGGCAGAGACGAACTCAACGACTCGACCTCCACCGCATCGCCCACCTGGGTGGCGGTGCCGTGTGCCTCGACGTAGTCGACCCGTCCGGGATCCAAGCCCGCGTCCGCGAGGGCGAATTCAATGGCGGCTCGTTGCCCGGCGGCCTGCGGTTCCATGGGGCCCGCGCCGGCACCGTCGTTGTTACATCCAATGCCACGCAACCAGGCATGTACCTCGCCGCGCGCGGGCAGGGTGTCCTCGCGGGTCAGCACGATGACGCCGGCCCCCTCCCCCAGTACGAAACCGTCCGCCGCAGCATCAAAAGGTGCGCATACGCCGGACTTCGACACGGCACCGATCTTCGAGAACATCACCAGCGAGTCAGGCACCAGGTTTAGGTGCACCCCGGCGACGATCGCCACCTCGCACTGCCGCGACCGCAAGGCCAGCACGGCATTGTTCAGTGCCACAAGCGATGACGCGCAGGCGGCATCGACGGCCATCGATGGGCCGCGCAGATTGAAGGCCCTGCTGATCATCGCGGCCGACATGTTGAGCAGCGAGCCCGGCATAGTGAACGGCCGCACCACCGGCACATCCGCCGTCAGCGCCCGAGAGTCGATGGCACTACCGCTGGGATCACCGAATTCACCCGCGCCCAGCTGAACACCGCGCAATGGTGCGCTCACCACCAACTCACGGAAGTCGGACGTCGAGATGCCGACGTACACGCCGACACTGCGCCCCGCGAAGCTCTGCTGATCAAAGCCCGCGTCCTCCAACGCCTCTCGCGTAGCCGTCAACAAGATGCGGTGCTGTGGATCCATGACCTCGGCCTGCCGCGGCGATATCCCAAAGCTGAGCGGATCGAACCTGTCGATATCGCTGACCGCCGCCATCACGTCGGTGTACGTGGTGTTCGGCCGCTTCCCGTCCGGATCAAAGAACGGGGCATGCTCCCAGCGCTCCCGCGGTATCCGTCCGGTGGCGGTACCGCCGCGAAGCAGCATCTGCCAGAAGGACCGGACGTCCCCGGCCCCAGGCACCTGGCACGCCATCCCAACGATGGCCAGCCGCTCCGCTGGACCATTCCCGCGGGGCGTGTCCATCAGCCCGCGAGCTCGGCAGTGAGGTGCTCGCGGACGACGAGGGCCAAATCGGCGATCGTTCTGACCCGAACTAGCTCGCGCGGCGGCAGCCGGACTCCGGTGGCCTCTTCAATATGGGTCAAGAATTCGAGAGTCTGCACGGAGCTGTAGCCCAGATCCGCGATCTCCGACTCTGGCGTGAGCTCCGGAAGTGCCTCGGTGGCCACCGACTCAACTGCCTCGAAGACGAGGTCGAGCTCCTCGGCGTACACGGAATTGTGCGATGTCACCAGTCACCTCAAATATCTACGCGCGGACGATGTTTCGCAGCGGTTGACAACGCTGTCATGGCGAACAGCGTCGAGGTTATGGAGGCAGACGGAGGGCTAGAAACCCCGCGTGCGCTGATGTGTCAAGTCAGTGGCAGGACCACTCGTGTATGTCAGGTTGAATGACTTACGAATGTGATACTCGACACTTCCGGGCATGTATCACCCATTGCGGTCGGCTGAAAGATACTCGCGCACAGCTTGTTCGAGGACGTGGATCGTCGCTATTCTGCGGCCACAGCTTCGCCGCGCAGCGCCGCGATGACCTCGGCAGCGTGGACCACCACATCTTGGTCTCCGACCCGCTCGGCCGCCGCGCGCAATCCCATCCATCGGCCAAGCAGTGCACCGTGAGTCGGAGCCGGGTTGCCGAAGACCGCGGCGTCGCCATCGAGGTCTACATCGATGGTCAAGTACTCGTGCGTGGCGAGCCACACCCACATCAATCGCGCATCCAGGATGCGGCGCGCCAGCGACTCGTCGTCGGCCAATGCCGGAGCGATCGACACCACGTCGGAGCGCCACGCTTCGGTCATCGCATCGTCGAGCTCTGCGACTGCGTCACGTTCGGCGGCACTCAAGAATTCCGGGTAGACGGTGAGTGCGTGGGCGATATCCAGCACGATGTCCCGGAAGCCACCCCATTCGTAGTCCAGGATTCGGACGCCATGCTCGGTGACGAGGATGTTGTCTGGGGCCACCTCTGAGGGACTGAAGGCCCGAACGCCGCCCTTCCCGAAAAGCTCGGCTGTTTGCTGAATGCGTGAAACCAATGCCTCCGACACGTCCAGCGAGTACTCGGTTCTCAGGATCTGCCGCAACGGAGCGATGGCCTCCGCCCCGCCAAGGCGCTGCTGTGACGAATCCACGTCGGTCTTCTTAACGCCGATGCGCCGCAACAGCGCAGCAAAGTCGACTTCCCTGCCCACCGTGGCAACGTGCATCCGCCCCAGAGCCTGCGCCCACGCCATCAATGCATGATTTGTCGCAGCACGATTGCGCTCGGCGAGCAGTTCGGACATGGTCGGCGCCGAGCCCAGATCAGTGAGCACGATGAGCCGCTCGGCGATGTCATAGGCAACCAGCTCCGGCCCCGGTCGATGCTTGGCCGTCAGGGAGTTTGCGAACTGATACGAGACGACCTCGCGAAGCACCGAGGCATCCGATCCACCCTCGGGGACCTGCTTGATCACCATGGACTTCGGCAACGCGAACGGGTTCTGCACCGCGCGGACCCGGAGCACGATCGCGGGCCCGCTGCCACCGAGATCCTCGGGTTCGGCCAGTGTGACCGTCGCCCCCGCCCGCCTGGTGAGCAACTCTTCTGCCGTGGCCATGACCTGCGCGACCGGATCTGCCAATAGTGTCGTCATTACCGTCTCACCCTACCCCGTCTTTCTAAGACTGTGGGGCGGCCCACACCCATTGCGGCATTCGCATCTCCGTATTTGCCAGGCGCCTACCAACCCGACCACCCTTGCACATCCTGACCGATCGGTCTAATTTAAGATCATGCGGTCTGAAGAGGCGTTGACCTTTACCGAACGTGCTCGCAGAGCACAGATAGTGGCCGGCGCCATCGAGGTGTTGTCCGCGGAGGGCTATCCGCAGACTTCCCTGGCCAAGATCGCCGAACACGTGGGGATCGCCAAGAGTGCGGTCTTGTATCACTTCACCTCGAAAACGGACGTCATCGAATCCGTGATGATCGAGGTCTTCACTCGGGCCGCGACGGTGATCGTTCCCGCGGTGCGTGCAGAATCCACCGCGACCGGACGCCTCACCGCCTACATCAGGTCCAACATCGAGTTCGTCCTGCGCAACCGGGTAGCGGCGATAGCCATGCTGGAGATCATCACCGGGTACCGCAGTCGGGACGGACTGCGTTTCGACCAGGCCGCCGCCGGTACGTCGCCGCCCGCCGAATTCGCCGCCATGGACCCCGAGGCGATCTTCACCGACGGCATCGCACGCGGCGAATTCCGTCCAGTCTCCGCACCGTTCATGAAAAACGCATTGCGGGCCGCACTCGACGGCGCCGTGTGGGAGCTCGGGCGCGACCCCGCGTACGACGCGACCGGGTACGGAGAACAGCTAGTCGACGTCTTCACCAGAGCCGTCGGAGATGCACCGTGACCACCATCGTGATCGCCGCATACGGAACTCGTGGAGACGTAGCACCCCTCACTGGTCTGGGAATTCGCCTGCGCGATAGCCTCTCCGCCCGCGTGGTCATCGCCGCACAACATCCGTATGCACGGTTGGTCCAGGCTTCCGGGCTCGAATTCCGAGTGCTGCCCGGCGATACTCAGACGGCAACACGCGCATCAGAACACGGGCAGGCGTTGGTGGACGGCGCGCGACTACGACCCTCACGCCCTGCTCTCGACGAGATGCGCGCGGGGCTCGCCGGAGTAGGTGAGGCCATGGCCGACACCGCACGTGATGCGGATGTTCTGCTCGCCGAGGGTCCGGTCGGCACCCTGCTGGGGTATCACGTGGCCGAGGCACTCGGCATACCCAGCGCCGGGCTGTCGCTGCAACCCGCTTGTCCTACTGCCGATTTTGCTCCGCCTCCACTCACTACCCGCTCCTTTGGCGGGCGCGGCAACCGGATGGTGTGGCGGGTGGCTGAATCCGCGGAACGGATCTACACCCCCCTGATCGACGATCTCCGCCACCACCTTGGGCTGGCCCGCTCATCGCGGGGCAGCTATCACGCGGCCCGCGCGCGGCACTGGCCCATCGTGCACGGCTACAGTCACCACCTCGTCGAACGCCCACGAGATTGGCGATCGCACTGGCACCTCGCCGGCTACTGGTGGCCCCACCACGACGAAACCTGGCTACCATCACAAGAATTGACTGAATTCATCGATAGTGGGCCGGCTCCCGTCTTCGTTGGTTTCGGCAGCACCGCCACCGCGAAGGGGCCCGAGTTGTCGGAGACTCTCGCCACCGCTATAGGACATGCCGGCGTGCGGGCCGTGGTACAGCGCGGGTGGGCCGGGCTTTCGTGCGACGATAACGATGTCCTCACCGTCGACGACGTTCCGCATTCGTGGCTTTTTCCGAGGATGGCCGCCGTAGTTCATCACTGCGGAGCGGGAACAACTGCCGCTGCACTGCGAGCGGGCGTCCCCTCAATTCCGGTGCCGGGCATCATGGACCAACCCTTCTGGGCCGATCGTCTGTCTCGGCTCGGTGCTGCCTGCACGCCGCTGCCCCGTACCACCTTGCGGGCCGACGAGCTCTCGGCAGCCATCACAGCGGTGATCACCGAGAGTCGGTACCGACAAGAAGCCCAACGTCTTTCACGTCTCGTTTGCGATGAGGACGGTGCCGGGGCGGCGGTGGACATCATCGCCTCACTGCTGGACGCAACGACGACGAAAGGTGCACATCATGGCCACTGAACTCCTCATGGGCAACGCACTGCTGGCCGGCGCGATCACCCTCGCGGGCGGCGCCATTGGCGCGGGCATCGGCGACGGGATGGCCGGAGCACAGCTGATTGCCGGGGTGGCCCGTCAACCGGAATCGCAGAACCGTTTGTTCGCACCGTTTTTCATGACCGTCAGCCTGGTGGAGGCGACCTACTTCATCAATATCGCGTTCATGGCGCTGTTCGTGTTCGCCACACCCGGCGGGTGATTAGCCCTCGGATGACTCCCCGGTGCTCATGACGATCTCGTGGATCAGGCGCATCTTTTCCAGCACCGGACCGGGCAGCACAAACGGATACAGATCGTCACGCCCCATGGCGCGATTGACCATATTGAGCGACCAGGCCAGCGGCAGCCACATCTCGATGATGGTGTCGAATCCACTCGGGCCCACCACCCTGCGATCGAAGGTACCCCCGGCAGGCGCCAGCGCGAATGATGCAGCGGTGTCCAGGGTGTCGCGGATGTGCAGGTAGTGCGCAAAGGTCTCCGCCCAGTCCTCTGCCGGGTGCATGCTCGCATAGGAGGAAACGAAGTTCGCCTCCCATCCCTCCGGCGCCCCCTGCTGGTAGTGACGATCAAGCGCGCCTTGGTAGTCCGCATCGGGATCGCCAAACAGTGTGCGGAATCTGGCGGCGTAGTCCGCGGACGTTTCGACGAGCCGGTAGTAGAAGTAGTGCCCGATCTCGTGACGGAAATGTCCGAGCAGGGTGCGATACGGCTCGTCCATCGCGATCCGAAGCTGCTCGCGGTGCACGTCATCGCCTTCGGCGAGATCCAGTGTGATTACTCCGTTGTGATGCCCGGTGACCACCTGCTGCTGTTGGCTGGATAGCAGGTCAAAGGCCAGCCCGAATTCGGGGTCCACATCGCGTCCGTCGACGGGCAGCCGCAGCTCGGCGAGTTCGGCAACGAGGCGGCGTTTCGCCTTCTCCGCGTCGGCGAATGCCGGCAAGGCCGCAGTATCGGAATCGCTGGGCCGGGTGCGCGTCAACGCGCATGAGGCACACACCGTGTTGGTACCAGCTCCGCTAACCAGCCAATTGCATTCGGCCACATGTAGGTTCGCGCACAGCCGATGGTTGTCCGAATCTACGAATCCGGGCCCATCGTCGTCGGCAATGACCAGCAGCGCCATCTGCGCCAAGGAGAATCCGACATGGCTGCTGCAGGACAGACACACCGAATTCTCAAATGCCAGGTGCTGGCCGCACTGCGGGCAGGTGAAGTCACGCATCGACGGGCACCGCCGGGGATTCCTCACAAGGTGCGACGTCCACCGACACCTCGATGGTGCTGCTATCTGAATCGGTGTAGATGATGCCGCGCAGGGGTGGCACGTCGGCATAGTCGCGCCCCCACGCGACGGTGACATACCGCTCGTCGATGACGGTGTTGTTGGTCGGGTCGAAGGCCACCCAACCATCCGGCGGCACCCACACCGCGGCCCAGGCGTGGGTGGCATCGGAGCCGACGAGTCGGGGCTGACCTGGCGGCGGATTCGTTGCGAGATAACCGGATACGTAACGAGCCGCCAGTCCCTGGGTGCGCAGTGCGGTGGCGGCGATGCGGGCAAAGTCCTGACAGACGCCCTCCCCCGCAGCCAGGACCTCACTGACCTTGGTGGAAATGGTGGTCGATCCAGACCGGTACTCGAAATCTCGGTATATCCGGCCCATCAAGTCGACAACGGCCTCCCCGAGCGGACGTCCTGCAGTGAAACTCACTGCCGCATAAGTGGATACCTCGGCAGTGATCTCGGGCGGCACCAGATCCAGGACGAACTCCGTCGCGAGTGCACTGGCACCGGACGATTCCAGGTGTGCGGGGCGGGCCAGTTCCCAGGCCCTTTCCCAACCCGCGCCCGGCGGCGCCGGGATACCGACGTCGACGACCGAGTGGGCCGTGACGCTCAACTCGCGGTGTGGCGCCGTGACGTGGAAGTACGAGCTCAAGTTCCCGTAAAGGTCTCTGCCGGTGGAGCTGTCGGAGGGTTCCGGGTCCACGATCAGATCGTGCGATTCGCAATGCTGCCAATCAGTGTCGCGTGGCGTGAGGTAGCCGCGCCCGTAGGAGCTGGTGACGTCATCGGAGTATCGATAGTGGGTGCGGTGCGTCACCCGGTACCGGATCGCGGTCACGGGAGCCTCCGACGGGTATCGGGACCCCACAACGGCTGCATGCCGGTCGGCATGGACAGGTGAGTCGCCGTGATCACGGCGGACAACTCGCGTAGCGCCTGATGAACGTTGTCGAGCGTTTCCGAGAGAGTCTCGCGCTGTCCGTCTGCGCCAGCGGTGTCCAGATCCGCCGGATCAAGGCGCCGCAGCTGTGTTACCAAATCTTCGACCAGCCGCTCGGGACGAGAGGTTCCCGACGCGCTGGGCAACGATTTCAGATCGTTTCGTAGCGACTCAACTTGGTACAGCAGCGATCTGGGGTTATCCGCATCGAAAAGCAGGAGATCGGCGACGGCCTCCAGGCTGATCTTTCCTCGAGTGCGGCGTCGGTACATCACCGATGACTCACACGCAACGAGCGTGGATTCGATGACCGACTGCTCCGCGGCACGGCCGCGAACCGTCGTCAGGGTGGACCGCAGGAGTGCGGTCAGACCAAGGCCGCGCTCGATGCGCTTGCCGATGTCCATCATCGTCCAACCGATATCGTGCACCGTCGACTCCGCGGCCAGCCCTGCCAGCGCGAGAAGCCCTGCCAGCACCTGGGTTTGAGTCGCCGCGAGCACGGTGTCATCGACACGGGTCGGACCGCCACCGGATCGGGCGTACTCGTCGTATTCGGCTGCAGCCGTGGCGATGGCCCTATCCATGCCACCGAGCACCATCCAGGTGTCGTTGGACATCTGGTCGCGGACCGCGCGAGCTGACAGACCAAGCCGCTCCACCGACTGTGCCAGCGAGCCGGCCCGTTCCTTATCGACCGTCATCGACCACAGCTGGGTGCTCAACTCATCGTTTCCGGTGTCGGTGCCGGTGATATCGCCCAGCGCCGTCAGCAGCACCGGAACGCATTCACTGGCCTCCATGAATTGCCGATACCGGTACTCGTGGAAGCGCTCCCTCGTGACAGCCAGCAGCCGTACCAGGTTCTCGGCGCGCTCTCCGTACCGCCCCAGCCAGAACAAATCGGACAGCACGCGCGGTGAGCTCACCGCATCAGACCCGGCCAACCGTCCCGCAGGCAGATCCACCGGCGCGACGGTCAACACCCGCTCGGTCTGATCACGATCCGGCTGCTGAACCCAAATATCTTTGGCAGCAAAGCTGTTGAGTGTCGACCCGGTGTATCCGGAGGCCGCGACGTAGCCGAGCCCGCCAATCATAGGCGCGTACCCGCCCCGCTGTGCGACCGTGAACAGACGCATACCGACCGGCGCTGCGGTGAGCGCGCCGGGCCTCAGATAGGTGGGCGCCACCGACAACTCGGGAAGTTCCTGACCGATCCACCGCCAGGGGGCGGTCTCGATGCGGGCCCGCAGCGTCTCCAAGGTCTGCGCGGACTGCATGGGGCCGGTGTAAACCTCGTCCCCCACGGTGGATTTGACGAGGAGCGAGCCCAGATTCGCAAGGAGATGGGAGCGCTCCGCGTCGATGCCGCCCCACCAGGTGTGGCCGGCAGACAAACCGAGCGGCTCATCGAGCAGTCGCTGCGACAGGCCCGGCAGGAAACGGGCGAGTCCGGGATTTTCCAGGACTCCGCTGCCCAATGAGTTGACGACAGTCACCGCGCCGCGCCGGAGCACCTCGACCAGGCCGACCACCCCCAACCGCGAATCGGCCCGCAAGTCCAGTGGATCGGAGTAGTCGGCGTCGACGCGACGCAGCACCACGTCCACCCGGCGCAGGGTGCCCAGCGATCGCATCCACAGCTTGCCGTCGCGCACCACCAAATCGGCGGACTCCACCAGCGGGAAACCCAGCACCGATGCGAGGTATGCCTGGTCGAAGGACGTCTCCGAATGGATGCCGGGGCTGAGCACCACCACCACCGGGTCCTCGACCGACTCGGGAGCGACATCGATGAGCGCCAATCGCAGCGTCTGCGCGAAGGGAGACGTCGGCCTCGGTGCGACCTTTTCGTACAAATCAGGAGCCGCGTGCGCGACCACCCGTCGATCCGCGATCGCGTACCCCGACCCGGACGGTGCCTGGGTCCAGTCGGCGTTCACGCGGAAGCCGCCCGTGGCGGAGCGACTGACATCGCACCCGAGCAGAAAGAGCTGATGCCGCCCGGGCAGAGCGATGCCATGGGCTGCGCGCACGTATCCGGGATGCGCGAAGAACAGTTCGGGTGGCAGCGCGCCGGAACTGATCAATTCCTGCGGGCCATACAGATCGCTGAGGATGGCGTCCAACAGGGTGGCCCGCTGAGTGAGGCCAACCTCCAAGACGTTCCAGTCCGCCGCATCGAGCAGCAGCGGCAACCCATCCAGCCGCCACGGCACGGGATGCGCGGGGGCTGGGTCTCCGTCGGACACCGATTGAGACCCCGAGCCGCGTCCCGGGTCCATGTAGGTGATGCCGTCGGTGTCGACGAGCGTGCGTACCCGGTCCAGCAGACGGTTCAGTCCGGAGCGGCCACGCTGGGCGATGCCCTCGGCCAGATCGGCCCACGCAGGACGGACGGTGCCGTCTGGCGCCAGGAACTCGTCGTAATCCGCGTGACTGCCGCGCCGTCCTACCTCAAACAATGATCCCTGAGCTCGAGCGCTGCGGTACTGCGATACCAACGGGTCGAGATCCGGGCCGACGGGAGCCCCAGGAGCAGGTGCTGCCACCGGCTGTACCTTCCTTCCCGTTTCTACTGTTCTACCTGCGCCCCACGGTTCTCGCGCGGCGCAGATCAAGGATGCCGGGCGACACGGCGTCGGTGGACATGCGGGCTTGCTTCTCGCGCAAGTCTGACAAATCGACGCGCCCGGTGGTAAATCCGGTGGCATCAAAACGCCGACCGCGCCGTGATTCGGCCGCCACCGCGTTGACGGGTGGGTCCTCATAGGCCAGGCCGCCGGGGTGCGATACGTGGTAGGTGCAGCCGCCGCGGGATAGCGCATTGGCGGTGTCAATGAGCTCGAAACGCAGCGGATCGTCGACGGTGATGCTCGGGTGCAGGGCACTGGGTGGTTGCCACGCCCGGTATCGCACACCGGCCACCTGTACGTCCGGGTTGGCCGTCGAGAGCAGCGGGATGGGTTCGCCGTTACAGGTGACGACGTACCGAGAGCGGTCGGCACCGATTACCCGCACCTGCACGCGTTCGATGGAGGAATCCACGTAGCGTGCGGTGCCTCCGGTGCCGCTCTCCTCCCCCAGCACTCGCCACGGTTCGATGGCGCCGCGCAACTCGATCTCGATGCCGTCGAACACGGCGGTGCCGATTCTGGGGAACCGGAATTCTGTGAACGGATCCAGCCAGCTGGTTTCGAAGGCGATTCCGTGCGCGCGCAGATCGGCGGCGACCTGGGAAATGTCATGAATAACGAAGTGCGGCAATAGGTAACGGCCATGCAGATTGGCACCGTGCCGGATCAGCGGCGCACGCAACGGCTGTTCCCAGAAGCGCGCCACCAACGCGCGCACCAGCAGTGACTGCACCATCGCCATCTGGTGGTGTGGGGGCATCTCGAACCCGCGCAGCTCCAGCAGCCCGAGACGACCGCGTGCGCTGTCGGGGCTGTAGAGCTTGTCGATACAGAATTCGGCGCGATGCGTGTTTCCGGTGATGTCGGTGAGAAGGTGCCGCAGCGCCCGATCCGTGACCCACGGAGCGACGCTCGCGGAGCCACCATCATCGAGCGGGGCTTCCTCGGCGGCCGTTAACCGTTCGATCTCGGCGAAGGCAATCTCCAACTCGTACAACGCTTCTTCGCGCCCTTCGTCGACCCGAGGCGCCTGCGAGGTGGTGCCGACGAACCTGCCGGAGAACAAGTACGACAACGCTGGATGATGCTGCCAATACGTCAGCAGCGACACAAGCAGATCGGGCCGACGCAGCAGCGGCGATGCCGCTGGGGTTCGACCTCCGAGCGTGATGTGGTTGCCGCCGCCGGTGCCGGTGTGAGTGCCGTCGAAGTCGAATGATTCGGTGGTTAGCCGCGCCTTGCGCGCCTCGTCGTAGAGCACCTGCAGTTGGCGGGACTGCTCGGCAAAGCTGCCCGTGGGCGCCACGTTGACCTCGATGACACCCGGATCGGGGGTGACACTCATGACTTCCAGTCGCGGATCCGGCGGCGGCCCATATCCTTCAATCACCAGGGGGCAGGTGATCGCCGCCTCGATACGCCCGATCAGATCGACGAAGTCGTCGAGCCTCTCCAGGGGCGGCAGGAACAGATACAGGAGCCCGTCGCGAATTTCCGCGACCAGCGCCGTGGTGGGCACCCCCTCCGCCGACACGACGACCGCGGACGCCTCGGAGCGTGCTGCGTCGAATTCTGCTGCGGCGCTGATCGGATCCGACTCGGGAGGGTGCGGCGCCGGCTGCCAGGAGATCGCGTTCAGCGGGAGTCGCAGGCCCGCCGGGGAGTCCCCTTGGGTCAACGCGATTCGGCCGCGGCGCAGCCTCCAGTCAGCGCTTTCCCAGCCGCGGTCGTCCTCACCCCGATGCAGGGGCAGCACGTGGGCGGTCGGTCGGTCGACCGCCTCGTCCAGGCGGTTCATCAGGTCCGACCGCCACGCCACCGAATCCTCTTGTGGCGAGGGGTCATCGGCCTCGGCCACTGGATCACCCGCGGGACGCCGGACCGACGCCGCGAGCCGGCTCAGCGGATCCTCGTACGCTGCGCGCACTTGGCTATCGGGCAGCCCGAGATCGCGCGCGAGGGCGAGCAGCAGTGCGCGATCGGCGCCCTCTGGGGCGGACCTCGGGGGGTCGCCGGACCACGGGTCGGCGAGCAGATCCGGATCCGACCACAACGGCTGGCCGTCGCGGCGCCAGTACAGGCCGATCTGCCACCGCGGCAAGGGTTCCCCGGGATACCACTTGCCCTGGCTGCGCTGCACCAAACCCGAAGGTGCCCAAGCCGCTTTCAAGCGTGCGGTGAGCTCGCTGGCACGTTCACGCTTCTGCCTGCCATCGGCCGCAATCGTCCATTCCTCGGATACCTGGTCGTCGATCGACACGAATGTCGGCTCACCACCGACGGTGAGGCCCACTCCGGCGGCATCGAGCCGCGTGTCGACCTGTGCGCCCAATGCGGTGATGGCTTCCCACGCCGTCGCCGTGTACGGCAACGTGACTCGAGGATCCTCGTGGACGCGGGTGACGGTGTTGGAGAAGTCGAGGGTGGACTCGCACATGTCTGTGGCGCCGGAGATGGCCGCCGATGTCGCCGGATGCGGAGTCGCCGAGAGTGGAATATGCCCCTCGCCCGCCAGCAGCCCTGAGGTGGGGTCCAGGCCCACCCATCCGGCTCCGGGAACATAGACCTCCGCCCAGGCGTGCAGATCGGTGAAGTCGGCGACCGGTCCTGAGGGGCCGTCGATCGCGGCGATATCCGAGGTCAACTGCACCAAATATCCGGAGACGAAGCGCGCCGCAAGCCCCTTCTGCCGCAGGATGGATACCAGCAGCCAGGCCGTGTCGCGGCAGGAACCGATACCCAGCGCCAGCGTGGTGTCCGGGCGCTGCACGCCGGGCTCCATCCGCACCGCGTAGCCAACGTCCGAGCACAGCGCCTGGTTGAGGGTAACCAGGTAGTCGATGATGCGCGTCGCGGGAGCCATGGTGAAATTGGCGACCCATGCCCGCACGAGTTCACCGGGGCCCGAACCGGGTTCGGTGTCGTCCACCGGTTTGAGGTAGGGCTCCAGGTCGGCGGCCAGCGCGGGTGGATAGGCGAATCCGACGTGTTCGGCCCACTCCTCGATGAAGAAGTCGAACGGGTTGACGGATTTCAGGTCGGCGATGAGGCCCACGGTGATGGACAGCCGCCGTGTCCTGTTCGGAAACACCACGCGGGCAAGGAAGTTGCCGAAGGCATCCTGCTGCCAGTTGATGAAATGGTCCTCGGGGGTGATCCGCAGCGAGTATGCCTCGACGGGCGTGCGTGTATGCGGGGCCGGGCGCAACCTGATCTCGTGCGGGTGCACTTGCACGAGTCGGTCGAATGTGTAGCTGGTTCGGTGTTCCAGCGCCACCTTGATGCCCATCGGCTGATCCCACCACAACCTGGCGTTACCCGCAGGGCCTGCGCCGAACGCCGCCGCGGTCCCGGCTGATGCCGTTATCGGCGACGCAGTTCAAAGATCGGGATAACCCGGTCGATCTTCCCTTGATACTCACCGAAAATCGGCGCGATCTTCACAATCTCGGTGTACGCACGCTCGCGTTCCGGTCCGTCCAACTCGACGGCATCGACGTCGTACGTCTCGGCGCCGACCTCCACCTGCGCCAGCGGCGTGGTCCGCAAATTGTGCACCCAGCCCGGATCCTTCGGCGAACCCCGGAACGATCCGATGATGAGGATCTTCCCGTCGACGGTCAGATATACCAGCGGACTCATCCTGCGCACACCGGTCTTGGCGCCCGTCGTTGTCAGCAGGAGTAGATCGCCGTACCCGAAGGATTCCACCCTGCCGCTGTTCGCACGAAACTCCTGAGCGACGTGGTCGTTATAGGCGAGCACAGTCGCCCTATCGGGTATCCAGTGCGGATCGGCTTCGTCGGTCATGACATCAGGGTGCCACTCTCGACAGCGGGCGCAGGTGCTTTCGGCTAGCGGCGGCGCAACTCGAAGATCGGGATCGCCCGGTCGGTCTTCTCCTGATACTCGGCGAAGACGGCGACGCGTTCGACCACCTCTGGATACAGCGCATCGCGTTCCGTGCGCGAAAGCTCATGGGCATCGACGTCGTATCCGTCGGTTCCGATGGCGATATGCGCATGTGGATTCGCACGCAGGTTGTGCACCCACGCGGGATCCTTCTCGGCGCCGCCGAACGAGCCGACGATGTAGATCTTTCCGTCGATATCGAAGTAGGCCAGCGGATTCAGCCGCTGCTGTCCGCTCTTGGCCCCGGTGTTGGTCAGCAGCAGGATCGGGACGCCGGCGAACTGTCCGCCGACCTCACCGCCGTTCGCATGGAACTCCTGGGTGATCCCGTCGTTGAATTCGTTGATTACCGCGGTGGGCATTTGGTTGAAGGGGGTGTCATCGGTCACCTCACCAGAGTGCCACCGTCGCGCCGCGTTCTCAGGTTGTGCTGCCAGGATGACGGGGTGACGACGGATGAGCCGCTTGCGCGAAGACCAGCAGCGGTATCCGCCTCTCGGGAACGACGTTGGTTCGGCTCGACCGAGATTCTGGTGGTGGCACTCATCGCGATGGCCCTGGCCGCGAGCTGGTTACGCGGCGTCGTCGATGACAACGAAAAGCTGGCGACGGCCGGCACCGTGTTCTGTGGGGTGTTCGTTCAGGCCGTCCCGTTCCTTGCGCTCGGCGTGATCGTGAGTGGGCTCGTCGCCACGTTCGTGACTCCGGAACGGCTGGCCCGGTGGCTGCCGAACCGGCCCGCCGCGGCAGTGGCGGTGGCGGGTGTGAGCGGAGCGGCGCTGCCCGGCTGCGAATGCGGGTCGGTGCCAGTGGCGCGCCGACTGTACGGACCGGGTTCCGTCGGGGCTGCCGCACTCACCTTCATGCTGTCGGCACCCGCGATCAACCCGGTGGTGCTGGTCGCCACGGCCGTCGCGTTCCCCGGACAACCGAAGATGGTGCTGGCGCGTGCGGTGGCCTCCCTGCTCACCGCCATGGTGATGGGGATGGCGTGGTCGCGGTGGGGCCGCGACAGCTGGGTCACCCGTAAGCTGCCCGCCGCGCACACCCAATCCTCTTCGCGCTGGACAACATTCAGTGAAGCGGCACGGCACGACTTCCTGCAGGCGGCCTCCTACCTGGCGATCGGTGCGGTGGCCGCGGCAGCCCTGCATGTGCTGGTGCCGACCTGGGTATTTGAGCATCTCGCGGGGAATCTGGTGGTCGGCGTGGTCACCATGGCACTGCTGGCAGTCGTGCTGGCGTTGTGTTCGGAAGCCGATGCGTTTGTCGCTGCCAGCATCACGATGATGCCGCTGATTCCGAGGCTGGTGTTCCTGGTGGTGGGACCGGCGGTCGACGTAAAGCTCATCGCCATGCAGTCGGGCATGTTCGGGCGGGCATTCGCCGCCCGGTTTGCGCCGCTGACCTTCGTGGTGGCCACGGTCGTCGCCACCGGTGTCGGGCTGGCAGTGCTGGGGACATCGTGAGGCGCGACACCGAAAACACGCTGCTGATCCTGTTGGGGGTCAGTGTGGCCATGATTGCGGTGACCGGAACGTTCACCCGCTACGTCAAACCCGGACTGCTGCCTTGGCTGGCCGTATCGGCGGTCGTCCTCGTCGGGCTGGGGTTGGCCGCCATCGTCCGTGATGTGCGCCGCGGCCACACCGATCATGACCATGAAGGCCACCACGATCACACCCATAAGCACGGTGCCACCTGGTTTTTGGTGTTACCGATAATCCTGCTGATCTTCATCGTGCCTCCGGCACTCAGCCCGCGCTCCATCGCGGCGGCCAATGTCGCCGCATCCGCCAACACACCGCGACGGGCCTTTCCCCCGTTGCCCCCCGGAGAGGCGCCCGCGGTGCCGCTGCCGGAAGTGTTGATGCGCATCGCCGCAGGATCCTCCGACACACTGGCCGGACGCACGATCACCGTCACCGGGTTCACGCTGAAGGAGGGTGAGCGCACCGACCTGGCTAAGATCGTCATCGTCTGTTGCGCGGCGGACGCGCAGCTGGCGCGGCTGCATATGACGGGGCCCGCGGCGGCCTCGGCCTCGGCGCTTCCAGAGAACACCTGGGTATCGGTGACCGGAACCGTGCCGGGCGGGCAGAGCTATCGTGGCCCGTCGTCGATTCCCGTCATCGAGGTCACCGGCCTCACCCGCACCGACCCGCCCAAGAGCACCTACTGAACGGAAACACGTTGCGGTACAAGGCATACCTATTCGACGTACAGGGCACCCTTCTCGACTTCTTCGAACCCGTGTCACGCGCCGTTGCCCACCATGTTCCCGACGCCCCGGCCGCCGCCTTCACCCGGGCCTGGCGCGCAGACTATTTCGACCGCGTCGCGAATCTGGCGCAGTCCGCCGATCGCTGGACTCCGGTGCAAGATCTGTATGCGGACGGCTTCGCCGACGTCTGCGAGTCGTTCGGACTGGCTCGACCGGATGCGGCGACAGCCGCAGCCGCCGCATGCAGCTGGCGGCACCTCGTTCCGTGGCCCGACGTGCCCGCCGGTCTCGCAGCGCTACGTTCGCAGGCTGTCATCGCGACGCTGTCCAACACCGATATGTCCACCATGGTGCAGCTCTTCAAACGCCTGGGCATCCCCTGGGATGCGGTCCTGACCGCGGAGGTGTTCGGGTGCTTCAAGCCCGACCCGACGGTGTACCGGCGCGCACTGCGCTACCTCGGTGTGGAGCCCAGCGAGGCTGCCATGGTGGCCGCTCATCCCTATGACCTACGCGCCGCGCGGGAGATTGGCATGAGCACGGTATTCGTCTCGCGGCCATACGAGTACGGCGACCCCACGCTGGCGCATGCCGACACGGACGAAGAGTTTGGTCAGCGGGTCACCGGTATCGGCGAGATTCTTTAAGCGAGGAACTAGCGCAGACCTCGGGGCCGCACCAACAGCACCAACACCCCGGCCAGCACGATGCCGAACAGGTTGACCGCCAACTGCAGCGCGGACAACCCGGCGATTTCCCATTCCCCCACCGTCGCGGCCACCACGGCGAACCCGGCCGCTGGGACCGTGGTGACGGAGATGAAAACACCCACCAGTGCAGCCGATTTGGCAGACATCAGCGAGAGCATCCCGGCAGCACCGGCCAGCAGCGCGACAACCAGCGAGAACGGCCCCACCTGGAACACGAAGTCGACCTGCTGCAGTTCCCGGATGCTCTTCAACGTCACCCACCCGACCGCTTCGGCGGCCAGCGCTCCAACCGCCGTCACCGCCATCGCCACCGGAAAGCCCACGACTAACGCAAGCAGCGAGCGGCGGGCCAGTGACCAGTTGCGCCGCACAATCGAAACCGCCAGCGCGGCAAGCGGACCGAATTCGGGGCCGACCACCATGGCGCCCACGATGGTGACCGGCGAATCGGTAACCACGCCCACCGCGGCGATCAGCAAGGCCAGGCACAGGAATGCCAAGAACGTCAGGTTGAGGGTGGACTCTTCCCGGGTCCGGCCGATCAGCTCGTCCCAGATGACGGCATCGGCCGGGTCGCCCGCGGCATCGTCCTCTGCCTCGTAAGCGGTCTGCGAGATCACCGTGTCGAGCACCTCCGCGGTGATCGATCCACGCTTGTCGATATCGATCGCCTTGAGCCCGTCGAGCACATCGTTGGCGGTCTCGCGGGCCACGTCGGCCGTGATCACATCGCCCACCGGACTGATCGCCACCTCGGGTACGCGCACGATATGCGTCACACCCGTTGTGGTGGAAAGAAACTCCACCACATGATCGGACAGGTCGGCGGGCGCGATGACCCGGACGTGGAGCACGCGCGTTACGCGTCCGCCAGCTTGGCTGGTTTCTCGGCCTTCTCGGGCTTGGCGTCGATCCCGGACTCCTTGCGCTGCGCCACAGTGATCGGCGCCGGAGCATCAGTCAGCGGATCGACGCCGCCGCCTGACTTCGGGAAGGCGATGACCTCGCGAATCGACGACACGCCCGCCAGCAGGGCCGTCGTCCGGTCCCATCCGAGGGCGATACCACCGTGCGGAGGAGCACCGAAGGCGAAGGCATCCAACAGGAATCCGAACTTCTCCTGCGCCTCCTCCAGACTGATGCCCATCACCTGGAACACTCGCTCCTGGATGTCGCGGCGGTGGATACGAACCGATCCGCCGCCGATCTCGTGCCCATTGCAGACGATGTCGTAGGCGTAGGCAAGTGCCGATCCCGGATCGGTGTCGAAGGTGTTCTCCGACTCCGGCTTCGGCGAGGTGAAGGCGTGGTGCACCGCGGTCCACACACCCGAGCCGACCGCCACATCGCCGGAAGCGGTGGCGTCATCGGCCGGCTCGAACAACGGTGCGTCCACCACCCAGGTGAAGGCCCAGGCGTCGGGGTCAATCAGGCCGAGGCGCTGCGCGACCTCGCCGCGTACCGAGCCAAGCAACGCGCGGCACGACTTGACCGGACCGGCGGAGAAGAAGATGCAGTCACCCGGGTTGGCGCCGACATGAGCTGCCAGCCCGTCCCGTTCGGCATCGGTCAGATTCTTGGCGACGGGGCCGCCGAGGGTGCCGTCCTCGGCGACCAGCACATAGGCCAGGCCCTTGTGGCCGCGCTGCTTGGCGAATTCCTGCCAGCCGTCCAGCGTGCGGCGCGGCTGATCGGCGCCCCCGGGCATCACCACGGCGCCCACATACGGCGCCTGGAACACCCGGAAGCTGGTGTCGGAGAAGTACTCCGTGCACTCCACCAGTTCAAGACCGAACCGCAGGTCGGGCTTGTCGCTGCCGTAGCGGCGCATCGCCTCGGCGTAGGTGATGCGGGCGATGGGCGTGGGCACGTGATAGCCGATCAGGTCCCACAACGCGACGAGGATCTCCTCGGCGAGTGCGATGACGTCGTCCTGATCCACGAAGCTCATCTCGATATCGAGCTGGGTGAACTCGGGCTGGCGGTCTGCCCGGAAATCCTCGTCCCGGTAGCAGCGCGCGATCTGGTAGTAGCGCTCCATGCCCGCGACCATGAGGAGCTGCTTGAACAGCTGCGGGCTCTGCGGCAACGCGTAGAAGCTACCCGGCTGCAGACGGGCGGGAACCAGGAAGTCGCGCGCGCCCTCCGGTGTCGAACGGGTCAGCGTCGGCGTCTCCACCTCGACGAAATCATGGCGAGCCAGCACACTGCGTGCGGCAGCACTTACCTTGGACCGCAATCTGATTGCGTTACCCGGCCCCTCGCGACGCAGATCCAGGTATCGGTACTTCAGACGCGCTTCCTCGCCCGCGGTCTCGTCCAGCTGGAACGGCAGCGGCGCACTCTCGTTGAGCACGGTCAGCTCGACGGCGTTGACCTCGATCTGGCCGGTGGGGATGTCGGCGTTGGCGTTGCCCTCCGGGCGGACCTCCACCACACCGGTGACCGCGACACAGAACTCGGCGCGCAGCCGGTGCGCCTGCTCAAGCACCGCGGCGTCGCGGAAGACCACCTGGGACACGCCCGATGCGTCGCGCAGGTCGATGAAGATGACGCCGCCGTGGTCGCGCCGGCGAGCCACCCAACCGGCAAGCGTTACCCGCTGCCCGGCGTCGGACTCCCGCAACGAACCGGCGTCATGTGTGCGCAGCACGAAACATCCCCTTTTCGGGACTAGTGGTCCTGCCCTGATGGCTGGTCCATACGGCTACCGAGCCTAGCGGCCCGCGTTTACCGGCCTCGACGCACTCAGTGCACCTGGGCCCAGGCGATCCTGCGCGCGGAGTCCGGATCCTCCATGGTGACATCGGACCGGGACCGGATGATTCGGGTGCGACGCCCGTCGGCGCCGTAGGTCGGCCAGTCCTCGGGCCCCGTGCCAGCGGCAAAGTCCAGCCAGGCGCGCTGCATGCGGCGTCCGACCGAGGGCATCATCCGCGCCCCCAGTGGGCTCAGCAGCATCCCGACAAATGACCCATAACTGTGCTGGACATGCACGATCTCACTGCCATGGGTGGCGCCCAGACCGAGGAGCTTGAGCCCCCATGCGGTGTGATCGAAGCGGTACATGTAGGTATCTGCGAAGGCGCTGTAGGCATCGGCGAAAGCCCACATGGGCGCCACGAACATGGCGTCCGAGCCCAGCGCGACGAGTGCCGAACGGTTCGGGTAGCCCGGATACGCGGCGATGATCGCGTCCAGGTACTCCGGGCCGATCCGGTTGAAGTAACCGTTCACCGTCGACTCCGTGGTGGGCAGCATCGGCGGTTTCACGCGCGCGAACATTGATGCCTCGTGGCTGTTCGAACCGATGATGAGCGGCACCTGGTGCACCTCACCACGACGCGCCGCCTCGATGGGGTGGTGCGGCAGCAGGTCCGTGCCGTGCGTGAGCCCATATCCCAGGGTCGGCGTCTCGACCGCGCTCTCGATCTGGAGCTTGGCTGCGCCGCGGCGCAGCTCCCGCTGCGGCAGCACCTTGAGCCGACTGGGATCGGTGACGTCGAGCAGCTCCAGGTAACGGTGCGCGCGCTGGTCACGCAAGGCCTTGTCGGCAATGAGCGGCAACGCCGGGCTCTGGGCGATCGCGCGCCCGAATAGCCCTCCTGCTGCCGGGCTGGCCAGCAACGCCAGCACCGACGTCGCCCCCGCCGATTCACCGAAAATCGTGACGTGGTCGGGGTCGCCGCCGAAGGCCGCGATGTTGTCGCGCACCCAGGTCAGCGCCGCGATCTGATCACGTAGCGCCAGGTTGTCGTCGAAACCGTCTCCGAATGCGCTGAGCTCAAGCCCGCCCAACGCGCCGATCCGATAGGTGACGTTGACGACCACGACATTGCCGTTGGCAGCGAGCCGCGCACCGCTGTACAACTCCAACTGCCCCGCACCGAAAACAAAGGCCCCGCCGGGGATCCACACCATGACAGGCAGGCTGGCGTGGATGCCCGGCGACCACACCGTGACGGTCAGACAGTCTTCACCGCGAATCTTCGGGTCATCTCGCCCAGCGCCGACGAATGTTTTCCCTTGTGGCGGCAGCGGCGCGTGGTCAATAGCGTCGCGCACACCGTCCCACGGCTCCAGCGGCACGGGCGCCAGGAAACGGAGCTGCTCAACGGGCTGCTGCGCGTAGGGCACACCGCGCCAGACGGAAACGCCGCCTTCGGTGCTTCCCCGTAGTTCACCCAATGGCGTGCGGACCATGGTCGGCAAGGCGACGTCAACCACCACGTATCGCATCGTAATGCGGGCGGGCGCTACAGAGGCTGTGGCGCCGCCGGAAAGTCCTGCAGAGGACATGAACTCTTCGCCGTGTAGCGATACGTGAGCCTGTGGAGTATGCAAAGGTATCGGCAGCCGGCGGCAGCCGATAGCGCAGCGCCAGAGACACGATATGGGAGTGGCAGACCAATGACCTTCAACGAAGGCATGCAGATCGACACCAGCACCACCTCCGGCGGAGGCATGGGCCGCGGGCCCAAAATGGCCATCGGCGGTGGCGTCGGCGGGTTGCTGATCGCGGTGGTCGTGATGCTGCTCGGCGGCGACCCCAGCCAGCTCCTGCAACAACAGGGCCAACAGCAAGGGCCCGCCCAGGAGCAGACACAGGATCTCAGCCACTGCAAGACCGGCGCCGACGCGAACAAGTCGCTGGACTGCCGGATCATCGCCACCGGCAACTCGGTCGACGCCGTCTGGAAGCAGATTCTCGGGCCGAAGTACCCGCGGCCGCACGTCAAACTGTTCAGCGGTCAGGTGAACACCGGATGCGGCGCGGCCACCACCGAGGTGGGCCCGTTCTACTGCCCTGCCGACCAGACCGCTTACTTCGACACCAGCTTCTTCCAGGTGCTGGTGGACCAGTTCGGATCGAGCGGCGGTCCGCTGGCGCAGGAGTATGTGGTGGCCCACGAGTTCGGCCACCACGTGCAGAACCTGCTCGGAGTACTGGGCAAGAACCACCGCTGCGCCGAAGGCCAGGAGGGTGGCGGCGTTTGCACCGAGCTGCAGGCCGACTGCTACGCCGGCGTCTGGGCTCAGCACGCGTCGACCACCAAGCAGGAGGGCACCGGCGTGCCGTTCCTGAAGCCGCTGTCGGACAAGGATATTCAGGACGCACTGTCGGCCGCATCCTCGGTCGGCGACGACAGAATCCAGAAGCGCGCCACCGGACGTGTCAACCCAGAGTCGTGGTCGCACGGCTCATCCGAACAGCGCCAGCGCTGGTTCACCGAGGGCTACCGCAGTGGCGACTACCGCGTCTGCGACACCTTCAATGCGGCGAACCTGAACTAACTTCAGCGAGTCAGAACAAGGTCAACTCTGGACTGCGCGCCATTCTTGTTGGTCTCGTTGGGCTTTCCTCGCGATGCGATGTCAGCCCATATTTAGCGACCAGCGGCGCCACCCGCTCCCGTAACCACGACCGGTACTCGGCCGGAACATAGGCCCCCTTCCGGTACAGCTCCCGGTAACGGCCGACGAGCTCAGGGTGCGATTGGGATATCCACGACATGAACCAGCCGCGCGTCGTGCCGCGTAGGTGCAACGGGAAAACCATGACGCTCCCCGCACCCGCATCCGCGATCCGGCCCAGCAGGTCATCAAGGTGCTCAAGCGAATCGGTCAGGAACGGCAGCACGGGCGCCACCATCACATGCGGATCAAAGCCGGCATCGCGTGCCGCAGTGATCAGCGATAGCCGGGCCTGCGGCGAGGGCACCCCCGATTCAACCCCGTCGTGCAGCACCTCATCCCCAATGGCCAATGAGATACCCAGGCTCACTGAAACCTGCTGGGCCGCCTCGGCGAGCAAGGGCAGATCCCTGCGCAGCAGGGTGCCCTTGGTGAGGATGGACATCGGCGTACCTGACTCTGCCAGCGCCGCAATGACTCCCGGCATCAACTGATAGCGCCCCTCCGCGCGTTGATACGGATCGGTATTGGTACCAAGCGCCACCGCCTCACGAGTCCACGATCTGCGACTCAGCTCTTTCCGCAGTACCGGAACCAGATTGGTCTTCACCACGATCTGGTTGTCGAAATCAGCGCCGCTGTCGAAATCCAGGTACTCATGCGTCGGGCGCGCAAAGCAATAACGGCAAGCGTGCGAGCACCCTCGAAATGCGTTGATAGTAAATCTAAATGGCAACATCGATAGGGCCGGAACCTTGTTCAGCGCCGACTTGCACAGCACCTCATGGAAGGTGATGCCGTCGAACTCGGGAGTGCGCACGCTGCGCACCAGGCCGATACGCTCCAATCCCGGAAGCGCACCATCATCGGCGTCCAGCGCCTGACCGTCCCACCGCATGACCCTATGCGAACATATGTTCGATACCATGTCAAGGCTCCGCACGGCGTGCGTCCCGGACGGCAGACTGATTGACTTACGGCGTGACGGAATCCGCGACAGAGCTTCTGTTTTCCTATGGCACCCTGCAACAGCCCGAAGTACAGCGCACCACCTTCGGACAGGAACTCGACGGGCACACCGATGCCATCGTGGGATTCGACCTGGATTACGTCACCATCACCGATCCGCATGTCATCGAGACCAGCGGCAGCGACCGGCATCCCATTCTGCGTGCATCATCGGACCCCGCCACGGAGGTGGCCGGAACGGTCTTTTCCATCACGCCCGCACAGCTCGCCGCCGCCGACGAGTACGAAGTAGCTGACTACCAACGCATTTCGGTGCCGCTGCGCTCTGGCGCTAGTGCGTGGGTATACGTTTGGGCCGGTTGATTACCACTGGCGCAGCGCGCAGGTGACGGCGGTCTCGCCGTCGGACTGGGTGGCCAGGACGCCATCCACGTAAATCTCACAATGGAACACGGGCGCGCCGGTAACGGCCTTGGCAGCCGCGCTGGCGCTGACATACGCCCACTGGGTCGGATCGTTCAGCGTGGTCTCGACAACGAACGGGGCGTCGGGCGCAATACGGGTCGAGTTACGCACCAGGTACTTGGCGGCATCCGAGTCGTACGCGGCCTTGCTCGCGGGCTCGGTCTGCAGCACCGTCGTCTGCGACAGGAAGTCACGGTCGCCACTGATCACGTACTTCACCTGGTGTGGAGCCGCCTGCGCCACTGGCGCGAATGCGGACATCACCGCCGCTGCACTCGCCGCGGTCAGAAGGGCACCCGTGATACGTCGCATACGTGTCATATCCGCGATGCTAGCCGCGCCGTTACTTCGCCGACAATCGAATCGATCGGCACCGGCTGCTGAACACCGTCTGCCAGTGTCTTGAGCTCGATATTTCCTTCGCCGATTTCCCGCTCGCCGGCGACCAGTGCGATCGATGCCCCGGAACGGTCCGCCCCGCGCATCGCCCCCTTGAGTCCACGATCGCCATAAGCAATATCGGTGCGGATTCCGGCGTTGCGCAGCTGCGCGGCCACCGACACGAGCACCGATTTTGCCTCCTGGCCGAGGGGCACACAGAACACCTCGCAGCGCCCGCTGTCCCCCACCGTGACGCCCTCGGCCTGCAGAGCAAGCAGAGTTCTGTCCACGCCGAGCCCAAACCCGATACCCGACAACGACTGTCCACCCAGTTGTGCCATGAGCCCGTCGTAACGACCACCGCCGCCGATCCCCGATTGCGCGCCGAGGCCGTCATGCACGAACTCGAAGGTGGTCTTGGTGTAGTAGTCCAAACCGCGCACCAGCCGCGGATTCACCACGTACTGCACGCCCAACGCGTCCAGATGGGTGAGAACCTCGTCGAAATGTGCTTTGGACTCCTGCGACAGATGATCGAGCATCAGCGGGGCATCGGCGGTCATCTCGCGCACCTCGGGCCGCTTATCGTCGAGCACCCGAATGGGGTTGATACGGGCCCGTTCCCGCGTCGCCTCGTCCAGATCCAAGCCGAAGAGGAATTCCTGCAACAACTCTCGGTACTGCGGGCGGCACGTGGCATCGCCCAGCGAGCTGAGCTCCAGGCGGAATCCGGTCAATCCCAAGGAGCGGTACCCGGCATCGGCGATCGCGATTACCTCGGCATCCAGGGCCGGATCGTCGACACCGATGGCTTCCACGCCCACCTGCTGCAACTGGCGGTAACGGCCGGCCTGCGGACGCTCGTACCGGAAAAACGGTCCCGCATAACGCAGTTTCATGGGCAGCTGGCCGCGGTCCAAGCCATGCTCGATGACCGCTCGCATCACCGAGGCGGTGCCCTCCGGGCGTAGCGTCACCGACCGATCGCCGCGGTCGGCAAAGGTGTACATCTCCTTGCTGACGACGTCGGTGGACTCCCCTACGCCACGCGCGAACAGCCCGGTGTCCTCGAACACCGGCAGCTCGATGTAGCCGTACCCCGCCAGCCGGGCGTGCTCCAGCAGCCCGTCACGCACCGCCAAGAACTGGGCCGAGTCCGGCGGCACATAATCCGGAATGCCCTTGGGGGCACTAAACGTCTTCTCGCTCACTGAATTCCCTCGAGGAACGGGTTGGCACGGCGCTCATCGCCGATGGTCGTGGCATTGCCATGCCCCGGCAGCACGACGGTGAAATCGTCTCTGGTGAGCAGCTTGGCCGCAATGGAATTAAGCAGCTGCTCGTGGTTTCCGCCGGGCAGGTCGGAGCGCCCGATCGACATCTGGAAGAGGGTGTCACCACTGAACACGACGTCCGCAGGACCGTTGTCGCTGTCTACCTCGATGCCGAACACCACCGAACCACGCGTATGGCCGGGGGCGTGATCGACGGTGAACGTGATCTCCGCGAGCTCCAGCTTGTCGCCATCGCCGATCTCGACGAGCTCCTTGGGCTCGGTGAATTCCATGCCCTGGATGAACTGGCCCAGGCCCGGGCCGATCCCCGCCAGCGGGTCCGCAAGCATCGCGCGATCATCGGGATGGATGTACACCGGGATGCCGTACTCGTCGGCGATCGGCTGCGCCGTCCAGGTGTGATCTAGGTGCCCGTGGGTGAGCAGCACCGCCTCCGGGGTCAAATCGCGTTCGGCGAGGATCTCCTTGATACCGGGTATGGCGTCCTGGCCGGGGTCGATGATGACGGCGGGGCCGCCTTCGCCTTGCGCCACGATGTAGCAGTTCGTGGCGAACATGCCCGCTGGAAATCCGGTGATCAGCACCCGATCAGCTTAGGGGGCTGCGATGAGCCGCTTGCGCGAAGAGCATATTGAGGGCGTCTGCACCTTCTCTCAGGTGTGGCTGGCACACTCTCTGACGACTTGATTCTTCGACGATTCGTCAAAGGAAGCCTAGGAGGACAACCCGGTGCCGACCAACGAGCAGCGACGTCAGACGGCCAAGCGCAAGCTGGAGCGACAACTGGAGAACCGCGCCGAGCGCGCCCGTAAGCAGCGGATCTGGGCCATCAGCGGCGTCGCGATCGTCGCCGTCGTGGTAGCGGTGGCCATCACCGCCTGGCTGGCCATCTCCAAGAGTGCCAAGTCCGATTCGACGCAGGACACCGCGTCGAGCAGCACCCCGGTCTCCACGGTCGATGCGCCACCCACGTCCTCGTTGCCTGACGAGCCGCCCGTGACCGGGAACGCCCTGCCTAAGTTCGTGGCTCCCGCCGACCTGGGTGCCAACTGCCAGTACCGGCCCGCGAAGGCGCCCGCCAAGACGATCGAGAAGCAGCTGCCGCGCTCCGGGAAGGTGCCCACCGATCCCGCGACGCTCACCGCCAGCGTCAAGACCAGCCAGGGCAACATCGGCTTGGTCCTGGACAACGCGAAGGCGCCGTGCACGGTGAACAGCTTCGCCAGCCTGGCGCAGGGCGGGTACTTCGACAACACCGTGTGCCACCGGATCACGACCGGCGGCCTGTCGGTGCTGCAGTGCGGGGATCCGACGGCCACCGGTTCGGGCGGACCGGGATACGAGTTCGACAACGAATACCCGACCACCCAGTACAAGGCGGGCGATCCGGCGGCTCAGCAAGCCGTCGTCTATCCCGCCGGCACGCTGGCCATGGCGAATGCCGGGCCGGGCACCAATGGCAGCCAGTTCTTCATGGTCTACAAGGATTCGAAACTGCCGCCGCAGTACACGGTCTTCGGCACGATCGACAAGACCGGAATGGACACCCTGGCCAAGATCGCCAAGAACGGCATCAAGCCAGGGCGTAGCGCCGGGGACGGCGAGCCCGCCCAAGAGGTCAAGATCATCGACCTGCAGCTCGACTGATCGATCCCGCCGAATGACGGACAAGGACAAGCCAACTCGATTATCGCGCCGCAGGCTGCTCGCCGGTGGGCTCTCGGCGGGTGTCGTAGCGACGGTGGGGTTCGGGGCGTACGAGTGGACTCAGAAGTCCGGGGGGATCGGCTGCCGTCTTCCGATTGACCCGACGTTCGCGGCGCTGGGCGCGCTGGAAAAGGACTTTGGCGGACGGCTCGGGGTGTACGCCGTCGATACCGGTTCCAACCGTCAGGTGGGACTCCGGGCCGACCAACGCTTCATCATGTGCTCGACGGTGAAGACGTTCATCGTGTCGGCAATCCTGCACCGGCGCCTGAGTCAACCGGGACTGTTGGACAAGCGAATTCACTACACGCAGGCCGACATCCTGGAATGGGCGCCGATCACCTCCAAGCACGTCGCCGAGGGCATGACCGTCGCGGAGCTGTGCGACGCGACGATCCGCTACAGCGACAACACCGGCGCCAACCTGCTGATCGCGCAGCTCGGCGGCCCGAAGGAGACGGAGAAGTACGTTCGGTCCCTGGGCGACAACGTCTCTCGCATGGATCGCCTCGAGGAGCAGCTGAACATTCCCGACCGGGACCTGGACACCTCGACCCCGATGCAGCTGGCGGCCAATCTGCGCACGCTAGTTCTCGGTGACGGGCTCGACCCGCAGGGCCGCGACCTGCTCACCGACTGGCTGAAACGGAACACCACCGGTGACCAATCGATTCGCGCGGGTGTCCCGGCGGGCTGGACCGTCGGCGACAAGACCGGCGGCGGGTTCAAGGGTGAGTCCAACGACATCGCGGTAATCTGGCCACCTGGGCGTGCGCCCATCATCGTTGCGGCACTGACGATCCCGGATGACCCGAAATCCACCAAGGGTAGGCCGACGATCGCCGAGGCCACTCGAATTGCGCTCAAGGCTTTCGGGATCTAACCGCCGAGTGTGAGCCTCAGGGCGTGAAATCGCCGAGTGTGCGCGCTGGTGCTCACACTCGGCGAAAGGGATTAGGCGGCGCTGGTCACCCGGTAGACGTCGTACACACCCTCGACATTGCGCACCACATTCAGAACGTGACCCAGATGCTTAGGGTCGCCCATCTCGAAGGTGAACCGGCTGATGGCAACTCGGTCGTTCGAGGTGGTCACCGAGGCCGACAGGATGTTCACGCGCTCATCGGCCAGAGCCCGGGTCACATCGGACAGCAGACGATGTCGGTCCAACGCCTCGACCTGGATTGCCACCAGGAACACCGAGGACGCCGACGGTGCCCAGTGCACCTCGATAATCCGCTCCGATTGCGCCTGCAGGGACTCGGCGTTGGTGCAGTCGGTGCGGTGCACGCTTACTCCCCCGCCGCGGGTCACGAATCCGAGGATCTGATCGCCCGGCACCGGCGTGCAGCATTTGGCGAGCTTGGTCAACACACCCGGCGCGCCCGGCACCGCCACACCCACATCCTCGCTACGGCGTTGGCGCACCGGCATGGTCGACGGGGTGGACCGCTCAGCGAGCTCCTCCTCGGCGCTGTCCACACCACCGAGCTGGGCGAGCAGACGTTGCACCACGTGCCGGGCCGAGACATGTCCCTCGCCCACCGCGGTGTACAGCGTGGAGGTGTCCTGGTAGCGCAGCTCGCGGGCCAGCGAGGCCATGCCCTCGCCGTTGACCAAGCGCTGCAACGGAAGTCCGCCGCGGCGTACCTCGCGGGCGATCGCATCCTTGCCCGCTTCGAGCGCCTCCTCGCGGCGCTCCTTGGCGAACCACTGCCGAATTTTGGCCTTGGCCCGTGGTGACACCACAAACGTCTGCCAGTCACGCGAGGGTCCGGCGTTGGCCGCCTTGGAGGTGAAAACCTCCACCACTTCCCCGTTTTCGAGCTTGCGCTCCAACGCCACCAACCGGCCGTTCACCCGGGCCCCGATACAACGATGCCCGACCTCGGTGTGCACCGCGTATGCGAAGTCGACGGGGGTAGAACCGGCGGGCAGCGTGATGACGTCGCCCTTGGGGGTGAAGACGAAGATCTCCTGCACCGCCAGGTCGTAGCGCAATGATTCGAGGAATTCACCGGGGTCGGCGGCCTCACGCTGCCAGTCGAGCAGCTGGCGCATCCACGCCATATCGTCGATCTCGGCGGCCGCATGAGTGGCCGGAACCGCGTTGCGGCCCTTGGCTTCCTTGTACCGCCAGTGCGCCGCGATGCCGTACTCGGCGGTGCGATGCATGTCCCGGGTACGGATCTGCACCTCCAGCGGCTTGCCCTCCGGGCCCACCACGGTGGTGTGCAGCGACTGATAGACACCGAAACGCGGTTGGGCGATGTAGTCCTTGAATCGACCCGCCATCGGCTGCCACAGCGAGTGCACCACACCGACAGCGGCGTAGCAGTCGCGGATTTCGTCGCACAGAATCCGCACACCCACCAGGTCGTGGATGTCATCAAAGTCACGCCCCTTGACGATCATCTTCTGGTAGATCGACCAGTAATGCTTGGGACGGCCCTCGACGGCGGCGCCGATACGCGAACCATTCAGGGTGGCAATGATTTCCGCACGCACCTTGGCGAGATAGGTGTCGCGCGAGGGCGCCCGGTCGGCAACCAGACGCACGATCTCCTCGTACTTCTTGGGGTGCAGGATCGCGAAGGACAGGTCCTCCAGTTCCCACTTAACCGTGGCCATACCCAGCCGGTGCGCCAGCGGCGCAATCACTTCGAGTGTCTCGCGGGCCTTACGCGCCTGCTTCTCTGGCGGCAGGAACCGCATGGTGCGCATGTTGTGTAGCCGGTCGGCGACCTTGATTACCAGCACCCGAGGGTCACGCGCCATCGCAATGATCATCTTGCGGATGGTTTCGCCCTCGGCGGCATTACCCAGTACCACCTTGTCGAGCTTGGTCACACCATCGACGAGATGGGCCACCTCGCTGCCGAATTCGGCGGTCAGCTGTTCCAGGCTGTAGCCGGTGTCCTCGACGGTGTCATGCAGGATCGCGGCCACCAGCGTGGTGGTGTCCATGCCGAGCTCGGCCAGAATGTTCGCGACGGCGACCGGGTGGGTGATGTACGGATCGCCCGACTTGCGGAATTGCTCGGCATGCCGGGTCTCGGCCACCTCGTAGGCGCGTTGGAGCACCGCCCGGTCGGCCTTGGGATAGAACTCGCGGTGGACGGCCATCAGCGGCTCGAGCACCGGGCTCACGGCGCCGCGTTGGGCGGTCATCCGGCGGGCCAGCCGCGCCCGTACTCGGCGCGATGCGCTCATGGTGCCGCTGACTCTGAGCGACTCGGTAACCGGACCGGAATCGCTCACGACGGGCAAGGACTCAACCGCGACCTGATTCTCACCAGCGGATTGCTCGTCAGTCACGGTTCACCTCCTGTACCTGCTGCCTAAGAGATTATCCCTCAGATCACACGCAGCGCAGTTAATGGCAGCGGCGCCACGGCGGCGCGACCGCCCAAATCGGACAGTTCCAGCACCACACCCGCGCTCACCACGTTAGCCCCCGCTGCACGCAACAGCTTCACGGTTGCAGCCAGAGTGCCTCCGGTGGCAAGCACGTCGTCGACAATCGCCACGCGGCGGCCGGTCAGATCTATCCCATCGGCAGGGATCTCCAGCGCGGCGGTGCCGTATTCGAGCTGATAAGTCTGTGAATGCACCGGTGGTGGCAACTTGCCAGCCTTGCGTACCGCCAGCACGCCCACCCCGAGCCGGATCGCCACCGCCGCCCCCAGCAGGAAGCCGCGCGCATCGATCCCGGCAATCAGCGAAGAGCCTGCCGCGCCGTCAGCGAGCGCATCGGCGACGCGCGACAACCCCTCGGCGTCCGCGAACAGCGGTGTCAGATCCTTGAACTGCACCCCGGGTTCGGGAAAGTCCGGAACCTCACGGGTCAGCCGGCCAATAAGCTCGGCGACGGCATCCGACTGAGCCGGATTCTGTTCGTGCGAGACGCTCATCGGCGTCACGCGGGCAGCACCCAGCGGTCCATGTTCCAGCCGGCACCCCACCGGGTGACGCTCGGTGTCGCGGCATACATCGATTTCGGTGCGATCAGCACGCGCGGCTGTCGATACAGCGGCAGCGTCGGCAGGTCATTCCAGAGGATCGCCGACGCATCGCCCAGTAGCCGGCTCTGGTCCCTGGCGTTGGTGGTCACCGCCAGCGCGGCGATGATTCCGTCGATCTGGCCGTTGGCATAGTTCGCCGGGTTCTTGCCCTCGTGAGAACGCAGGGCATACGCATCCATGAGCCATGACCCGGTCGATCCGCTGCCGGGCGCGCCGCCGATCGAGCTGAGCAGTGCATCAATCTGATTGCTCCGCAACGACTGCGGTCCAATCTCTGGCGCACTGACGTCCTGCACGGTGATCCCGGCGGGCTCGCACGCCTGTGCCATGGCCGAAACGATCGCCGCACGACGCGGGTTGGGCCCCTGATATCCCACCCGGACGATCAGCGGATGATTCGCCGTCGCGGCGCGGGCCCCGATCGGATCCGAATGCATGAAGCGGCCTGCTTCTGCCGCCGCCTCCACCGAGGCGAACGAGTCGCCGATGCTGGTGTCCAGTCGAGCATTCATCACGGGCACGCCCGCGATGCCCGCAATGGCGTCGCGTGGTGTGCATAATGCGAGCGCGCGGCGCACGTCGGGAGCCCCGACCGAGCCGCCGGCACCACCGAAGATGAGCTGTTCCACACCCGATCCGGGTCCCTCGGTGCGCACGAAACCGTCGGGGGCAGTAAGCGTCCCGGCAGATCCGGCGGCGACGTCGACCACCTCCAGGTCGCCGTCGGACAGACGTTTTTGCACGTCGATTCCGCTGGGCCACACCGTGACCCGTTTCGTGACCGGCGGATTCCCCCACCATTTGTCATTAGCAACGAGGACGACCGATCCGTCCTCGTTGTAGCCGTCCAACTTGTAGGGGCCCGCCGACGGGAACTTCGACAGGTCGAGGTCGGTTCCGAGGTTCCACTGGTTGTTCCAGAAATCAGCGATCTTCTGCAACGCGGGAACATCATTGGCGGCGATGGCACCGACCAGGTCGATACCCCCGCCGAGCTTGTCGGCGACCACATGCCACGGCAACATCGTTGTCGCGGTGAAAAGTTGGGTGTAGTCAGTGAACGCGCGATCGGGCGCGAAGGTAACCCGCGCGGTTTTCTCTCCTGGCTTGCAGTCGATTGTGGAGATATCGGAGTATCCAGCCGTGCTGGCGGCGTCGAAATCCGGGAGCCTGCCCGATTGAGCGAACCAAGCCAGCACCATGTCTTCGCAGGTAACCGGCTTACCGTCGGAGTAGACGGCCTTGCCGTTGATGGTGTAGTCGAGGACCCGAGGGATCTGACTGACCACTTCCCAGGAACCGAAGTCGTGATCGGCAATCACCTGACCGTCGGGTCCGTGGAATCCGAATCCAGTGAGCACGCGATTGAACGCCTGCGCGCCGGCCGAGGCATTCCCCGCGACGCTGTTGACGTTGTACGTGGTGAGGCGGCCGTCGACGGCGTAGTCCAGCGTCTTCGCCGCCGAGGTCCAACACGAGGTCAACAGCCCGGCCACGATGGTCATCGCGACCGCGATGGCGCCGACCCGTACCGCCGTACCTCGCCTTCGGCCGCATGAAACCATCAGTGCCGCCGCGCGTTTCGCTTACCTTGGGGGCGGGCGCCCGGCTTGGGTTTGACGGACCGTGCCCCCGCACCGGAGGTGCCTGACGACCCGGCGGACACCACCTTGGCGGCCTTCGTTCCCGAGCCTGTTTCCGCCGACGGCGCGGCATCGGGCTTGCGGCGACTCAACACCTTCTTGGTGTGGCTCGCCACCAGCTCTGTGCGCTCACGCAGATCCACCAAGAGCGGAGTCGCAAAGAAGATGGACGAATACGTGCCCACCAGGATGCCGACAAGCTGTACCAGCGCCAAGTCTTTCAGCGTGCCGACGCCCAGCAGCCAGATGGCGACCACGATGAGCGAAAGCACCGGGATGGCCGAGATGAGGCTGGTGTTGATGGAACGCATGAACGTCTGATTCACGGCCAAGTTGGCATGCTCGGCAAAGGTGCGCCGCGACGTGTGCTGAAAGCCGTGGGTGTTCTCCTCGACCTTGTCGAACACGATCACGGTGTCGTACAAGGAGAATCCGAGGATGGTGAGCAGACCGATCACCGTCGCCGGGGTGACCTCGAACCCCACCAGCGAGTACACACCCGCGGTGACCAGCAGGTCGAACACCAGCGCGGCCAACGCGGCCAACGACATGTAGCGCTCGTAGCGGACGGCGATGTAGATGCCCGCCAGCACCAGGAACACCGCAAGGGCGATGATCGCCTTCTTGGTGATCTGACCGCCCCAGGTCCCGGACACCGTCGAATCGCTGATGGCGTTGATCGACGGCTTACCGTCCGGCCCCTTCGGCTCGAACTTGTCGAACAGCGCCTTGTGAAGCTTCGAGGATTCGTCGTTGTCGAGTGTCTCCGTGCGGATCTGAATGGAGGCGGTGGGGCCGCTGCCAGTGATGACCACCGATTCGGCGTCGCGACCTAGCGCGCGACTGAAAACATCCGCAGCCTGCTGGACGGTGGCCTCGCCCTTCGGGAACGACACCTTGGTGCCACCCTTGAAATCGATGCCGAAAGCAAACCAGTTGATGGCGATCGTCAGAATCGCGATGACCATGAACGCGCCGCTGATCGCGAACCAGAGCTTGCGCTTACCGACGACGTCAACAGCACCAGTTCCGGTGTACAGGCGGTACAGAAATCCGTGTTCCGGTGCGGCACCTGTGGTTTCGACCGCCGAGGACTTGGGTTCCTTTGCGGTGGCCTCGGTGACGTCCACCGAATCCTTCTCGGTGCCGTCGCCTTTACTCACTGTGTCGTTGCTGGTGCTCATACGTGTGCTGCCGCCTTACGTTCGCGGGCAATCTGCTGGACCGCGCCGAGCCCGTTGTAGGCGGGCTTGGACAGGGTCGCGGACTTCGAGGACAAGTAGACCAACGGCCACGTCACCAGGAACACCACGACGACGTCGAGGATGGTGGTGAGGCCAAGGGTGAATGCGAAGCCCTTCACCTGACCGATGGCCAGGATGTAGAGCACCACGGCCGCCAGCAGCGTCACCGCATTACCCGACAGGATCGTCTTGCGGGCGCGGGCCCAACCACGCGGCACCGCCGAACGGTACGAACGGCCTTCTCGTATCTCGTCTTTGATGCGCTCGAAGAACACCACGAAGGAGTCCGCGGTGGTGCCGATACCGATGATCAGACCGGCGATACCTGCCAGATCCAAGGTGTAGGAGATGTATCTGCCGAGCAAAATCAAGATCGCGTAGACCATGGCGCCAGCGGCTACCAGGGACAACGCGGTCAGCAGGCCCAGCGCCCGGTAGTAGATCAGCGAGTACAAGAGCACGACCGCCAGTCCGATCGCGCCCGCGATGAGGCCGGCCTTAAGCGATGTCAATCCGAGTGTGGCCGAGACGGTTTCAGCGTCCGACGACTCAAACGACAGGGGCAGCGAACCGTACTTGAGCGCCGCCGCCAGCTGCTTGGCGCTGTTGGCGGTGAATTCACCACTGATTTCTGTCTTGCCGCCGGGTATGGGTTCACGGATCGACGGCGCGCTGATCACCTTGGAGTCCAATGTGAAGGCGGTCTGGGTGCTCTGCTGCCAATGAGAGGCGGTGTAGTCCGCCCACACCTTGGCGCCGGTGGACTTGAACTCCATGCTCACCACGTAGATGCCACGCTGCTGGTCGAGACCCGAACTCGCGTCCTTGATCTCCTCGCCGCTGATGATCGACTTGTCCAGCAGGTAGGCAGCCTTACCGCCCCGGCTGTCGTCACCGCAGGTGACCAAAGGAAGGTTCGGATCGTCGTTACCGGCGAGCGGGTCATCCTGGTCGTAGCAGCGCGAGGACTGGACCTGCAGCGCCAACATCTGAATCTGCGGGTTTTCGCTTTGACGGATCTGCTTCTCGAAGTCGATCAGCTGCTTGCGTTCCTCGCCGCTACCCGGCTTCGGAGGCAGCTCGGCCGGCGGGGCCGTGGGTGGGGCCGGAGTTGGCGTCGCGGGCGCCGTTGCCGGAGCAGGCGGCGGGGGCGGTGTCGTGGTTTGTGCCGGGTACGGCCGCGGCTGCGGCTTCGGTGCGTTAGGTGCGTTAGGTGCGTTAGGTGCCGGGTTACCGGACTCGGGCGGCGTGATCTCTTGTCCAACGCCGGGCTGACGCCCCTCGGGCGCTCCGGGAGCTCCGGGCGCCGGCGTTTCCTTGGGCTGCGCCTCTACCACCTGCAGAACCGGCCGGATGTAGAGCTTGGCGGTCTGACCGAGGTTGCGGGCCTCACTGCCGTCGTTACCGGGCACCGTGATGACGAGGTTATCGCCGTCGATGATGACCTCGGATCCCGAGACACCGAGCCCGTTGACACGCGCGTTGATGATCTGCTGCGCCTGCATCAACGCGTCCTTGGTCGGCTTGGAACCGTCAGGGGTGCGGGCCGTCAGCGTGACGCGGGTTCCGCCCTGTAGGTCGATACCGAGTTTGGGCTTGGCGTGCTTGTCGCCGGTCAGGAACACCAGCAGGTAGGCACCAATCAGCAGCACCAGGAAGGCAGCCAAGTAGCGCATGGGGTGCACAGGGGCCGATGGCGAGGCCACGTGTCCGGTCTCCTTGCTTGTCGAGGGCGGGTCGGGGGCTTTCAGGGCTTTCCAAGGGCGCGGCGGCCGAAAGCCGCTACTCCTTGGTCAGCTCGACCCCGGCGCTCTCGATGTCGCGAGACGTCACATCAGCGGTCTCGTCGGCGTCTGTGCTGTCTTCGGGATCGTCCACGATCTTGTCGCGGACGGCGAGCTTCATCCATCGGGTCACGACGCCCGGAGCGATCTCGAGGTCCACGGTGTCGTCGGTGACGGCAGCGATGATGCCCTGCAGCCCCGAGGTGGTGTGCACGCGGTCGCCGATCGCGAGGGACTCGTGCAGCGAAATGGTGGCGTCCAGAGCCTTGCGCTGCCGGCGGTTCGCGAAAAAGAGGAACGCGCCCATGACGAGGATGAGCGGCAAGAAGACGACGAACGATTCCATGACGACTTTCGGGTTCTTTCCGTTAGGTCTGTACGAGATCAGGCAGCCTGCGTGAACAAAGCACGCGACAAGTCACCAGTGTGCCATCCGACTCTGTGCAATCGACGCGAACCCCAGGCGCGCCGGGAACTCGAGCGTCCCGTCAGTCGAACAGCCCGGTCGGCCCCAGCGCCTGCGGCGGCGGGGTGAGACCCAGATGTGTCCACGCCGACGGTGTCGCCACGCGTCCGCGCGGGGTACGGGCCAGCATTCCGGCACGCACGAGGAACGGTTCACACACCTCTTCGACTGTGGTCGACTCCTCCCCGACGGCCACTGCCAGCGTCGACACGCCCACCGGACCGCCGCCGAAGCTCCGGGTCAGCGCCGAGAGCACCGCCCTGTCGAGACGGTCCAGCCCCAACTCGTCGACGTCGTACACCTCCAGCGCGGACTTGGCGACGTCCACAGTGATCACGCCGTCCGCCCTCACCTCGGCATAATCGCGGACCCGTCGCAGCAATCGGTTGGCAATCCGCGGCGTGCCGCGCGAACGCCGGGCGATCTCGACGCCGGCATCGGCGCCCAGCTCAATACCGAGGATTCCCGCCGACCGGGCCAGCACGAGCTCCAGCTCGGCAGGCTCGTAGAAGTCCATGTGGGCGGTGAACCCAAACCGGTCACGCAGCGGCCCGGTCAGGGAGCCTGATCGGGTGGTTGCGCCGACGAGAGTGAAGGGGGCCACCTCCAGCGGGATGGAGGTAGCGCCCGGCCCCTTGCCGACCACGATGTCGACGCGAAAGTCCTCCATGGCCAGGTACAGCATTTCCTCGGCGGGACGGGCGATGCGATGGATCTCATCGATGAACAACACATCGTTTTCGACGAGGTTGCTCAGCATCGCGGCCAGATCACCGGCACGCTCCAGTGCGGGCCCCGACGTCACCCGCAGCGAGGTGCCGAGCTCGGCGGCGATGATCATCGCCAGTGAGGTCTTCCCGAGCCCGGGCGGACCGGACAGCAGGATGTGATCGGGCGTGCCGCCGCGATTCTTGGCGCCGGACAGCACGAGGTCCAGCTGCTCACGCACCCGCGGTTGACCGATGAACTCCTGCAGCGACTTGGGTCGCAGACCCGCGTCGATGTCGTTCTCGCCCACCGTGAGCGCACCCGCCATCTCGGCGCCGTCGAAGTCGTCCTCGCCGTCCTCCAGCTCGTCGAAACGGCTCATCGCGTCTTACCCAACAGGGTCAACGCCGATCGCAACACGGTCGAGGTGTCGATATCTGAATTATCTTGGGCCAGCACGGTATCGGTGGCCTGCTCGGCCTGTTTGGCGGCGAAGCCGAGGCCGGTGAGCGCCTCGATGACCTGCGTGCGCACCAGTGAGGCGGTGCCGCGACCGCCGAGCTCGGTGGTTCCGCCGGGGACGGCGGCCACCTTCTCGCGCAGTTCCAGCACCAGGCGCTCCGCGCCGCGCTTGCCGATCCCCGGCACCCGCGTCAGCGCCGTCACGTCACCGTCGGCCAGCGCCTGACGCAAGGTCGGCGCGTCGTACACCGCGAGGGTGGCCATCGCGATCTTCGGCCCCACCCCGGAAACCCCGAGCAGCGTCAGGAACAGGTCGCGCGCATCGCTATCGGTGAAGCCGTACAAAGTCATCGAGTCCTCGCGGACGACCATCGCCGTGATCAGCCGCACCTGCGTGCCGCGGCGCAATGTCGAGAGCGTCGCGGGGGTGGCATTGACGCGGTACCCGACCCCGGCCGCCTCGATCACTACATGATCGAGGGCGATATCGATGACCTCGCCATTGACCGAAGCAATCATCGGGTAACCGCCTTCATCCTGGCCGCGAAGGCCTTCCGTTGTTTCTCCGCCGCGGCTTCCGCCTTCGCCATTCTCTCCAGCATGGGCGCGCGCCAGCAGTGACAGATTGCCAGGGCCAACGCGTCCGCGGCATCGGCGGGCTTCGGCGCGGTCTGCAGATTCAGAATGCGGGTGACCATGGCCGTCACTTGCGACTTATCGGCGCGGCCGTTGCCGGTCACCGCCGCCTTGACCTCGGATGGGGTGTGGAAATGCACCTCGATCCCCCGTTTGGCGGCTTCCAAGGCGACCACCCCACCGGCCTGCGCAGTGCCCATCACGGTGGACACGTTGTGCTGAGCGAAGACCCGCTCGATGGCGATCACATCCGGAAGGTGGGTGTCCATCCACTGCTCGACAACTTGACTGATCGCCAGAAGCCGTTGCGGCAGTGGCTGATTAGCGGGAGTACGCACAACATCGACGTCCAAGGCCACGACCTTGCGACCCGAGGACGCCTCGACCATGGATAGGCCACATCGAGTGAGACCCGGATCCACTCCCATCACCCGCACGCGCCAGCCCTCTCGCCGTAGAACAATTGTTCGATCAGCATATCGAGGGGTTTAGCCCATCCGGGATACCAACACGCACGGGCCCGCTAAATGTCAACGACCGTTGGCCTAAACTCAGCGCATGTCCACCGAACCTCGGCGATCGGACGCCACGCGTGCGGCCATCCTTGAGGCTGCCCAGGAGCACTTCGCCGGCGTCGGCTACGAGAAGGCGACCATCCGGGCCATCGCGGCAACCGCGGGAATCGACCCATCCCTGGTGATGAGGTACTTCGGCAACAAGGGCAAGCTGTTCGCGGCCGCCGCCGACTTCGATATCCACCTGCCCGAGAACCTGGCCGAGATCCCGCGTTCTCAACTGGGCGCCACCCTCGTCGAGCACTTCGTGACCAGATGGGAGGCCGACGACACCATGGTTGCCCTCCTGCGAGCCGTGGTGTCGCAGGAAACGGCACGGGCACGAATGGCCGAGATCTTCAGCAGCCAGATGGTGCCCGTCATCGAATCATTGACGGCAGACCGAGCCTTGGAGCGCGCCACACTGATCAGCACGCAGATGATCGGCCTGGCGATGTGCCGTTACGTCATCCGGCTGGGACACCTGCCGGAGATGACGCAGGAACAGATCATCGACCTGCTGGCCCCGACGATCCAGCTCTACCTGGACTGTCCGATGAACTGCCCGACGAGCTAGCGGGCCCGCTCGGGTTGCACCCAGGGACGAAGCCTCGGCACCCACCGCGGAACATGCTGGGAGTACTCGGCGTAGTCGCGCCCAAATCGCTTCAACAGGCCGCGTTCCTCGACGAGCGGGAAGTACACGGCGTTGACCGTGACGAACACCGCCGCCCAGATCAGCAGGCCCACCGAGTTCACCATGAACGCCTCCCCAAGCAGGATGGCGATCACGCCGGCGATCATCGGATTACGCACGTAGCGGTATGGGCCACGAACCACGAGATAGACCGGGGGGTCGAACGGCGCCAGAGTGCCTTTGCCCATCTGATGGAAGAGCATGACGGTTCGCGTGACCAGAAACAGGCCGGCGGCGACCAGCAGCGTTCCGATTACCGTGGCCGTCATCGACATCTGGTCGGACATCCACGAGGGCGCCGCGACACCCGATCCGTACACGATGATCAGCGGAATCAAGACCGCCACAGTGACCGGCAGCGCCAGAACAGCGCGAGCAGTGCGCCACAGAGTCGTTGATTCGGGCGCCGGAGCGACTGTTTGTGTGGCCATGACGGGCTTCCCCTTCACTCTTTGGATGCCTTAGGTGTACACCTGGTTGACATTCACGTCAACAGTTGTTGACCAACAGTCGTTGACATCACAGTAACGCCATGCGGGTGACGATTGATTCCCGCGATTAGTCTCGTGTGCGATGTCTGCGAAGAAAGTAATTCAGTGGTGGCCACCCCTTGGCGTGATTGCGATGCTGGTCCTCGGATTTGCCGTCGGGAAGGGCTCAACCCCCTTTGACCTGTGGTTTTTCCAGGCCACCCAACGAGTATTCGGGGTGCAGCCGCGCTGGCTGCTGATCTTCACCAGCTGGGAACTGTTGGGACCGATACTGCTGGCCTGTGTCGGCTTCGAGCTGTATCGCCGACAGTGGCGGATCGCGGCGGTGGTGCTCGTCTGCCCGTTCGTGGCGAATTGGACCACGCAAGCCACCAAGATGCTTGTGGGCCGCGAAAAAGGTGGCTACCTCGCCTACCCCAGCGGCCATACCACCTTCGTGGTGGCCGTTATGGGGATGCTGGTGCTGGTTGCCGGTGGAGCGCTATGGGCATACATCGTTGCCGGGATCATCAGCACGCTGGGCCTGCTTGGGCAGGTGGCCTGCGGGTACCACTACCTCACCGACACGATCGGCGCCGTACTCGTCACTACCGCGGTGGTGGTGTTGGCGGCATGGGCCGCGGGTCAGTCTTCGTCGAGCGCGGCCAGCACCTCGTCGGATATATCCACGTTGGTGTAGACGTTCTGCACGTCGTCGCTGTCTTCCAGCGCATCTACCAGCTTGAACACCTTGCGCGCAGTGTCGACGTCTACGGGCACGCTCATCGAGGGCTGGAAGGTGGCCTCTGCCGACTCGTAGTCGATCCCGGCCTCTTGCAGCGACTGACGCACCGCCACCAGGTCGGTGGGCTCGGAGACGATCTCGAAGCTCTCACCGAGGTCGTTGACCTCCTCGGCGCCCGCCTCCAGGACTGCCGTCAGCACGTCATCCTCGGACAGGGTCCCCTTTTCCAGGGTCACCATGCCCTTGCGGGAGAACAGGTAGGACACCGAGCCCGGGTCTGCCATGGCGCCGCCATTGCGGGTCATCGCCACGCGGACCTCACCGGCGGCACGGTTGCGGTTATCCGTCAAGCATTCGACAAGTACCGCAACGCCATTGGGGCCGTAGCCCTCGTACATGATGGTCTGCCAGTCGGCGCCGCCGGCTTCTTCGCCTGCACCACGCTTGCGGGCACGCTCGATGTTGTCGTTGGGTACCGAGGTCTTCTTGGCCTTCTGAATGGCGTCATACAGCGTCGGGTTGCCCGTGGGATCGCCACCACCGGTACGCGCGGCGACCTCGATATTTTTGATGAGCTTGGCGAACTCCTTGCCACGCCGGGCGTCCTTGACGGCCTTTTGATGCTTGGTGGTCGCCCACTTGGAATGGCCGCTCATGTACCCAGTACCTTCTCTCGTCGTGCTTTGCGCTGCCCGAGTCTACTCGGGAGTCCCAGGCGGGCAGGGATTCAGTGCGTCTCGACTCTGAATTTGACGACGTTTTTCAGCTGCAAGGCGTCGTGAGATTCGGACTCGACGACGGGCCCTGCGACGGGAACATAGGGTGACGTGCATGACTGTCCTGGTAGCGGATCCGATCGTTGATGCGGTGCTGGACCGGTATGCGTTGACGATCGGCGACAGCCTCACCGATTACCGCAATCATCTGTACCGCGGCATGAACTATCAGCTGCGTCTTCTCGGCATGACCCAGGCACCGCCCGAGATCGCACTGGCGTGGGCCACGCACGATATCGGTATCTGGACCGCCGGAACTTGGGACTACTTGGATCCGTCGGTGGCGCTGGCGGAGCAGCTCGCGCCGGAGTTCGGCATCACCGATGTGGCACGCACCAAGGCGATGGTTGCCGACCACCACAAGCTGAGAGCAGCGGACGATCTCTGGGTTGAGATGTTCCGGTTGGGTGACCGGGTCGACGCGTTCCGCGGACTGTATGCCTGGACCGGGTTGGAGCGCTCGGATGTCCGCGAGGTGGTGGAGGCATTGCCCTACGGCGGTTTTCACGGATTCCTGCTCAAGACCGCGGGCAAGTGGACGCTCAAGCACCCGCTGCGTCCCATGCCGATGCTGCGCTGGTGAGCTTCCCCTCGCGGATCAGATCAGTCGTGTTTTGCTTCGTAACGCAGCAGGACCGTACCGCCCGGAAAGGTGCGGTTCTCTAACAGTCGCAGCGAGATCCATGACGGCAGGGTCGGGAAGAACGGGATGCCGCCGCCCACGGCGGTGGGTGCGACCACGATCCGATACTCATCCACCAGTCCGGCCTGCACGATCGGCGCGGCCAGCTTCGCGCCGGCCACCTCCAGATTGCCGTCAGTCTCGGCTTTCAGCTTCGTTACCACCTCGACGGGGTCGCCGCGTTCCAAGCGGGAATTCCAGCCGACGGACTCCAGGGTGCGCGAGAACACGACCTTGGGCATGTCGCGCCAGATGTGGGCGAAGTCAACGATCAGAGGGGTTGCGTCCGGAGCCTTGTCGGCGGTCGGCCAGTACGCCGACATCAGTTCGTAAAGCCGCCGCCCGTAGAACGACAGGGTGGTCCCCCGCTCAAAGTCGTTCCAATACTGGTGCAGTTCATCGCTCGGATCGCTCCAGTCGATGGAGCCATGCGCGTCGGCGATATACCCGTCCACCGACACGTTGAAGCCATAGATGAGTTTGCCCATGCAGATCAGACTCCGCCGGAGGGCGAAACTCATCGCGACGCCGACCAGCTGAAGAACATCACCCACTGGCGCCCGCCTCTAAGTGACAAGTCATCGGGTCCCGCTGTTGGCAGCAAGGCTTGTCGCTCAGAGCCGGGCACGCCGTTGTTGTCAGGAAGCCCGGACCAGATCCACGAACATCTGATGAACCCGCCGGTCGCCGGTGACCTCGGGGTGAAAGGCCGTCGCCAGCGCATTCCCTTGTCTCACCGCGACCGGATGCCCCTGCGCTGAGGCCAGCACCTCGACGTCAGCGCCGATTCGTTCCACCCACGGCGCCCTGATAAACACCGCATGCAGCGCGCCGTCGAGCCCGGCGAAGTCCAGATCACCCTCGAAGGAGTCCACCTGGCGTCCGAAGGCATTGCGCCGCACCGTCATATCGATGGCACCGAGCGCCACCGCGTCATCGCGAGTATCCAGGATCTCGCTGGCCAGCAGGATCATGCCCGCACACGAACCGTAGACCGGCAGGCCGTCGCGCAGCCGTTCGGTGAGCGGGTCCAGGAGTTCGAACACGCGCAGCAGGTTGCTCATGGTGGTCGACTCGCCGCCGGGGATCACCAGACCATCTACCTTGGCGAGTTCCTCCGGACGGCGTACACCGAGCGCGTCAGCACCCGAATCTTTCAGAGCGGCAATATGTTCCCTGACATCACCCTGCAATGCCAGTACTCCGACAAGCGGGCTCACGCCATGTTCCCCTTGGCGATCGACGCCTCATCAGGGTTGCGTTCGTACCGGGTGAGCCCCTCTTGCACTACCGCTGCGACCATCCGGCCCTCGCGGTCGAAGATCCGTCCCTGGGTCAGCGCCCGCCCATATCCGGCCGACGGCGAAGTCTCGTCGTACAGCAGCCAGTCGTCGGCCCGGAACGGCCGCAGGAACCACAACGCATGATCCAGCGAGGCGGTCTGCAACACCGCATCCCGGTGCGGCACTTTGGAAGAGCTCAGCAGGGTCAGGTCGCTCATGTAGGCCAGCGCACAGATGTGCAGCACCGGGTCGTCGGGAAGCTGCTTGCGGCAGCGGAACCACACCCGCTGCTGCGCCGCCAACCGCGGGCTCCGGTCCATCAGCTCGTCGGGCACGATCCGGATGTCCCATTCGGCGAACTGCCGGAACAGATCGCGGCTGAACGAGTCCTCGTCCTGCGCATCCGGCAAGTCCTCGGGCGCCGGCACCGGCGGCATCAGGTCCTGATGCTCAATGCCGGTATCCAGGGTCTGGAAGGAAGCCGACATGCTGAAGATGGGCTGGCCGTCCTGGATCGCGGTGACGCGGCGGGTGCAGAACGAGCGCCCGTCACGCACCCGGTCAACGAGAAACACCGTGGGCTCGTTGGGGTTTCCGGGCCGCAGGAAATATCCGTGCAGGGAATGCACGAGATACTCCGGCTCCACGGTGCGGACCGCGGAAACCAGTGACTGTCCGGCGACCTGACCGCCGAACGTGCGGCGCAGGCTGCTGGGGGTCACGTTGCCCCGGAAGATGTCCTTTTCGAGCTGTTCGAGGGTAAGGATCTCTTCGATGTCGGCCACGTGCGGTTACCAGCCGCGCTCGGCAAGCCGATGCGGCTGGGCGATGTCCTCCACGTTGATACCGACCATGGCCTCACCCAGACCGCGCGACACCTTGGCCAGCACGTCCGGATCGTCGTAGAAGGTGGTGGCCTTCACGATCGCGGCCGCCCGCTGCTCCGGGTTGCCGGACTTGAAGATGCCCGATCCGACGAAAACGCCCTCGGCGCCGAGCTGCATCATCATCGCGGCATCGGCCGGGGTGGCGATGCCGCCCGCGGTGAACAGCGTGACGGGAAGCTTGCCAGCCCGGGCCACCTCGACCACCAGGTCGTACGGGGCCTGCAGTTCCTTTGCGGCAACGTACAACTCGTCCTCGGACAGCGAGGTGAGGCGGCGGATCTCGCCACCGATCTTGCGCATGTGGGTGGTCGCGTTGGACACGTCCCCGGTGCCGGCCTCGCCCTTGGAGCGGATCATGGCCGCGCCCTCGGTGATGCGGCGCAGCGCCTCGCCCAGGTTGGTGGCACCGCACACGAAGGGCACGGTGAACTTCCACTTGTCGATGTGGTTGGTGTAGTCGGCGGGCGTGAGCACCTCGGACTCGTCGATGTAGTCGACGCCGAGGCTCTGCAGGATCTGCGCCTCCACGAAATGCCCGATGCGGGCCTTGGCCATGACCGGGATGCTGACGGTGCTGATGATGCCGTCGATCATGTCCGGATCGCTCATGCGGGACACGCCACCCTGCGCACGGATATCGGCAGGCACGCGCTCCAGCGCCATGACGGCGACGGCGCCGGCGTCCTCGGCGATCTTCGCCTGCTCGGGGGTGACGACGTCCATGATGACGCCACCCTTGAGCATCTCGGCCATGCCGCGCTTGACGCGTGCTGTGCCGGTTCCGGTCTCGGGGGACGTGCCATTGGTCGTGCTAGTCAACTGAGGGCTCCTGGATGTCGGGTTCTCCCGCCAGTCTAATGCCGCCACACCAGCGATTTTGTGCCGGGATACACGGTCGCCGCCGCTTCTTCGCCCGAGAGGCTCATCAGTGAGCAGGCTCACCCGATCAGAACGGGCTCTCGGCGCCCACCAGCGGCAACCGCATCGGCCTCCGAAGCGGCCTCATCGAGCAGCTCCCCCAGCTGATTGGGGAACACCTGCTCCCCCGACGCCACCAATGCCGCGATCTGTTCCGCATCGCACCATCGATGGCCGGTGATGTAGCGCTGCTCCAGATTCGTGCGGCCGTCGGTGGCCGGCTCGAACCTCTTGGTGCGGTGTACGAAGAACAGCTCCTCGGAGCGGATGGTGGTGCCGTTGAAGTCGAAGACGGCGACCCGCCGCCATAGCGGCCCGACGAGCCGTCCGGAGGGCACTGCCAACCCGGTCTCCTCGACCAGTTCGCGCACCGCAGCGTCGGCCAGCTTCTCCCCCTGCATGGTTTGACCGCCGACGGTGAACCACCAGTGCACCGCCGGGCTGGGCGCGGCCGGGTCAAAGCCGCGCAGCAATAACACCCGGCCGTCCTCGTCGAGCAGGATGATCCGTGCCGAGGTGCGGAAGTTGGCCAATGCCGGATCCTCGGTGTTGGCGCCCGGCCGGTCGACTATCTCGAAATATGTTGGCATCGGAGCTGTTCCGCCCAAGCGCAGCCACCGCACCGGTCGTCGCACACGTAGCGCGAGAGTGTCGCGTACGGCGTCGTTGTGGAAACGCCGGGCGATGAGCACCCGCGTTTCGGCATCGGCCAACTCGGCCACCAGCGCGGGGCGCAGGCGGTTCGCATCAACCGTCGCGAGCTGGGAGGACAACGCGTTCTCGGCGCCCTCACGCTGACCACGTTCGGCGCGTTCAGCTTTCGCCGCGAGCTTGATCAACTGATCGTCCTTGAGCGCGTCCCCCACCGCGCGGGCGACGACGGCGCGCCTGGCCAAGGCGGCATCCAGGGCCTGCCAGGACAGGTCGCTTCGCACATGCAGCCGGTCGAGCCGGTTGGCTATCAGATAGGCCCACAGCAGACCTAAGGCGACCAGGCTTGCGATGAGGACGATGACGATGACCGTCAGCGCCGAGAAGGTCACCAACTGTCGACCCTCACCCGCGCGCCGGAGGCCGTGACGGTCTCATAGACGAGCATGATCTGCTGGGCGACCACCGACCAGTCGTAGCACTGCACCGCCTCGGTGCCCGCCGCGACCAGCTCCGCGCGGGCCTCGTCGTTACCCAGCACATCGATGATGGCCGCCGCCAAGGCATCCGAGTCGCCGATGGGTGTCAGCCGCCCGGCCTTGCCGTCCAGCAGCACCCGACGAAAGGCGTCGAGCGAGCTCGCGACCACTGCGGTGCCTGCGGCCATGGCCTCCACCAGCACGATGCCGAAGCTCTCGCCGCCCATGTTGGGCGCGCAATACACGTCGGCGCTGCGCATCGCCGAGGCCTTGGTGGCGTCATCGACCTGACCGAGAAACCGCAAGTGTTTGGCCAACGGTCCTGCCTGTGAACGTAATTCGTCCTCGTCGCCGCGACCGACGATCAGGATCTCCACGTCGGAGAAGCTGGCGGCGATCTTTGGCAGAGCCCCCATCAGCACGTCCATGCCCTTACGCGACTCGTCGTAGCGCCCTAGGAACAACACCGTCGTACCGGCCCGCGGGTAGCCCTCAAGCACTGGTGCCCGCGAGAAGGATCGGACGTCGACCCCGTTGGGAATCTCCACCGCGTCGGATCCGAGCGCCTCCATCTGCCAGCGCCGGGCCAGCTCGGAGACGGCGATGCGGCCGACGATCTTCTCGTGCCAGGGACGCAGCACAGCCTGGAAGACACTGAGCGTCAACGACTTCGTGGTCGATGTGTGAAAGGTGGCCACGATCGGCCCCTCGGCGACCATCAGCGCCAGCATGGACAGACTCGGGGCGTTCGGCTCATGTAGGTGTAGGACATCGAAGTCGCCGTCGACCAGCCATCGCCGCGTCTTGGCGTAGGTGGCGGGACCGAATCGCAGCCGTGCCACCGAGCCGTTGTACGGGATGGGGACGGCCTTACCGCCGGACACTACGAACTCAGGAAGCTCCAGATCCGACGACGACGGCGCGAGCAGGCTGACGTGGTGGCCGCGGTCGCGCATGACCTCCGCCAACTGCACCACATGGGATTGGACACCGCCCGGCACATCGAATGAGTACGGACAGACCATCCCGATACGCATTAGGCTTGCCCGCCAACGGGATCCGACTCCCGGGGGGCTGCCCGATCATCAATTTCCGTTTCACGGGTTGGCTCGGAATCCCGCACCGGGGACGGCTGCGCCGGCGGCGTCCGCAGCTTGGTGCGACGCTCCTCGGACAGGTCTTCGAGCCACAACGGCTGCAACATATGCCAGTCCGCGGGGCGCTCGGCGATGTTGGCGGCGAACACGTCGGCCAGCGACTGGGTGGCCTCGGCGACATCTCCTCCAGAGGTGTCGATGGGTGGATAAATTCGGACCCCCCATTGATCATGTGAATCAAACCAGCAGTGCGCCGGCAATAACCGTGCTCCGGTGTCGATCGCCAGACGTGCCGGTCCGGCAGGCATCCGAGCCTCGGCGCCGAAGAAGTCGACGGGGACGCCGCTGCGGCTCAGGTCGCGATCGGCCATCAGACAGACGACGCGGTTTTCCCGCAGTCGAGCCGCAAGCTTCTCGTACGGCCCGGTGGCGTCGCCGCTTGAGGCGAGCACCTCGAAGCCAAGAGTTTCCCGGTAGTCAAGGAAGCGGCGGTATAGCGATTCGGGCTTGAGACGCTCGGCGACCGTGGTGAAGGTGCCGTAGGTCTGGGCCAGCCAGACGCCTGCCATGTCCCAGTTGCCGCTGTGCGGTAGCGCGAGGATCGTTCCCTTGCCGCGATCCTGGGACTCTTCGATATTGCGACGTCCGAAGGCGCCGCTGTCCAAACGGCCGGCAAGACGTTCCATGTTCTGCGAGGGCAGCCGGAACGCTTCACGCCAATACCGGGCATACGAACGCATCGAGTCGATCATCAGCCGGTCCGGCACCTCACGCGGGTGCACACCGAGCACCCGGGCGAGGTTCTGGCGCAGTTGTTCAGGTCCACCGTCGCGGGCACCGACCATGGCACCGATGTCGAATACGGCACGGGCGAGCGGTTCTGGTGTTATCTGCGTGATTTTCCAGCCTGCCGCATACCCCCAGTCGGCGGCCCGTTCACCCCAGCTACTCATGACTGATTCGTCTCCGCACTGTTCTGTCCGGCATCGGGGTTTGGCAGCAGATCAAGAGCGCCGGGTGAGGTGCGCACCGCGTGCATCCGCTGAGCCACCGTCACCAAACTCCCCACCGCCAACAACCACATGGCGACGTGCAGCAGCACCGGAAGGCCGAAGCCACTACCAAACACCACACCGGCCAGCACGATGATCAGCCGCTCTGGCCGCTCGATGAGACCACCATCGGCGCGCAACCCGGACGCCTCGGCCCGCGCCTTCACATAGGAGATCACTTGGGAGGTGACCAGGCAGATCAGCGTGGCAACCACCAAAGAGGATGAATGCCAACCGAATACCACCCACCACAACAGCCCCGCGAAGATCGCACCGTCGGCCACCCGATCACAGGTCGCATCCAGTACCGCACCAAAACGGGTACCGCCACCGCGGGCCCTGGCCATGGCTCCATCAAGCATGTCGAATATCACGAAGAACCACACGGCCATGCCACCCCAGAACAGGTGCCCGGTGGGAAACAGGGTCAGTGCCGCCACCACCGTGCCCGCCGTTCCGAAGATGGTGACGGTGTCGGGGGTGAATCCGGCGCGCAGCAGCGCATGGGCGAGCGGGTTGGTGACCTTCGCGAAGGTCTCTCGGGACAGTAGGCCGCTCATGGCAATTGCTCCCAGGCGGTGGAGAGCAGCGCACGGGTGTCCCGCAGGAGCTGCGGTAGCACCTTGGAATCGCCGATGATGGTGATGAAGTTGGCGTCGCCACCCCAACGCGGCACCACATGCTGATGCAGGTGCTCGGCCAGCGATCCGCCTGCCGCGGTGCCGAGGTTGAGCCCCACATTGAAACCATGCGGGCGCGAGACCTTCTTGATCACCCGAATCGCCTTCTGGGTGAAGGCCATTAACTCCCGGCTCTCGTCCTGGGTGAGGTCTTCGAGCTCTGCCACCTGCCGATACGGCACCACCATGAGGTGCCCCGGGTTGTACGGGTAAAGGTTCAGCACGGCGTACACATGCTCGCCGCGCGCGACCACCAGCCCGTCTTCGTCGGCCATCTCGGGGATATCGGTGAACGGGGCCGACTCCGCCCCACTGGATTTGACCGCCTCCACGAGGTACGTCATGCGGTGTGGGGTCCACAGCCGCTGCAAATGATCGGGGTCGCCCACTCCCCGATCGGTGATGGTCGAGTCCTCGTCAGTCACGAGCACCCAGCTTCATGAGCTCGGCTGTCGGCGATACGTTCTCGCGCCTGTTCACCCAGTCGAGGATCGCGGCGACGGCCTCGTCGCGGGGCACGCCGTTCACCTGGGTGCGGTCGCGGAAGCGGAAGCTGACGGCGCCAGCCTCCACATCGCGGTCTCCGGCCAGCAGCAGGAATGGCACCCGCTGGTTGGTGTGATTGACGATCTTCTTGTTCATGCGGTCATCGCTGGTGTCCACCTCGGCCCGGATTCCCTGCGATTTGAGCTGGGACACAATGTCGCTCAGATACGTTGCGTGCGCGTCGGCGATGGGAATGCCGACCGCCTGTACCGGCGACAGCCACGCCGGGAAGGCGCCTGCATAGTGTTCGGTGAGCACACCGAAGAACCGTTCGATGGACCCGAACAGCGCACGGTGAATAAGCACCGGTTGCTTGCGGGTGCCGTCGGCGGCGGTGTACTCGAGGTTGAACCGCTCCGGCATGTTGAAGTCGAGCTGAATGGTCGACATCTGCCAGGACCGGCCCAGCGCATCCTTGGCCTGCACTGAGATCTTGGGGCCGTAGAAAGCCGCACCGCCCGGGTCCGGCACCAGCTGCAGTCCGGAATCGAGCGCCACCTGCTCCAGGGTTTTAGTGGCCGCTTCCCAGTCCTCGTCGGAGCCAACGAATTTCGTCTCGTCCTTGGTGGAGAGCTCCAGGTAGAAGTCATCGAGCCCGTAGTCGGACAGCAGATCCAGCACGAACCTCAGCAACGAGGTCAGCTCCTCATGCATCTGCTCGTGAGTGGTGTAGATATGTGCGTCGTCCTGGGTCATACCCCGCACCCGGGTCAAGCCGTGCACCACGCCGGACTTCTCATACCGGTACACCGAGCCGAATTCGAAAAGCCGCAGCGGCAATTCGCGGTACGAGCGGCCCCGCGCCCGGTAAATCAGGTGGTGCATGGGGCAGTTCATCGGCTTGAGGTAGTAGTTCTGTCCCGGTTTACGTACGGTGCCGTCCTCGTTGAGCTCGGCGTCGATGTGCATCGGGGGGAACATGCCGTCGGAGTACCAGTCCAGGTGCCCGGAGGTCTGGTACAGGTTCTCCTTGGTGATGTGCGGGGTGTTGACGAACTCATACCCGGCCGCGGTGTGCTTGGCCCGCGAGTAATCCTCCAGCTCCTTGCGGATAATGCCACCCTTGGGGTGGAAAACCGGTAGGCCGGAACCGATTTCATCGGGGAAGCTGAACAGGTCCAGCTCCACGCCGAGCTTGCGGTGATCGCGCCGCAGCGCCTCTTCCAGCAGTTCCATATGGCGGTCGAGGGCTTCTTGAGACTCCCAGGCGGTGCCGTACACGCGCTGCATGCTGGCGTTGTCCTGGTTGCCGCGCCAGTAGGCCGCCGAGCTGCGGGTGAGCCGGAAGGCAGGGATGTGCTTGGTGGTCGGGATGTGTGGGCCGCGACATAGGTCGAACCATTCGCGTTCCCCGGTACGGGGATTCAGGTTGTCGTAGGCGGACAGTTCGTCGCCGCCGACCTCCATGACCTCCGGGTCGTCGGCCCCGGATTTATCAGACACCAGCTCCAGCTTGAACGGCTCGTTGGCGAGCTCGGCCTGAGCTTCTTCCACAGTCTCGTAGACACGGCGCGAAAAACGCTGTCCCTCTTTGATGATCTGCTTCATCTTCTTTTCGAGAGCGGCCAGATCCTCGGGAGTGAAGGCGTGATCGACCCCGAAGTCGTAGTAGAAACCGTCGGTGATCGGCGGGCCGATACCGAGTTTGGCCGCCGGGAACAGGTCCTGCACGGCCTGGGCCAGCACGTGGGCTGCCGAGTGCCGAATAACACTGCGTCCGTCCTCGGTGTTGGCCGCGACGGGCTCCACCTCAGTGTCGACCTCCGGGATCCAGGACAGATCCCGCAGGTTCCCGTCGACGCGCACGACGACGATCGCGTCCTCACCCTTGCCCGGGAGCCCCGCCTCTCGCACCGCAGTGCCCGCCGTCGTCCCGGCCGGCACCCGGATCGGGGCCACATGGGAAGACGGGTTGGGCGCAGTCATCAGCAGTTCTCCATTTGTCATCTAAAGGTGTCTATCCAAAGGTGCCTAAGGACGGGGTTGCGGACTCATGCTATCGGTCCGCACCAGGGACTTCCCAGCCTGATGGCGGTCGTGGCGCCTAAGCCGACTGCGCCCGGAAGGTGTTCCGATACGCCAGCGGCGCGACACCGGTGAGCCGGCGGAACTGCTCCCGGAAATTCGCAGGTGAACCGAACCCAACCTCGCGCCCAATCCACTCCACCGGTTCGGCGGAGCGTTCCAGCAGCTGCTGGGCGTGACGGACCCGTACCCCGGTCAGCCATTGCATGGGTGTCTGTCCCGTTTCCGCACGAAACCGCCGGTTGAGGCTGCGCACGCTGGTGGAGGCCCGAACGGCGAGGTCCTCCAGGGACAGTTCGAGATGGGCGTTGTGCTCGATCCAGGCCAGCATTTCGCCGAGGCCGGCCTCGGTCCGCCGGCGATTCCTGATGACGTACTGCGCCTGGCCGCCCTCGCGGTGCAGCGGCGTCACCGCTATCCGCGCCGCCTCGGCAGCGACCGCAGCACCGAGATCGCGCGCGATGATGTGCAGGCACAGATCCAGCCCTGCCGCGGCGCCGGCCGAGGTGAGTACCTGCCCCTCGTCGACGTACAGGACATCGGCATCCAGACGCACCGCCGGAAACATCTGCCGAAACAGGTCCACAGCCATCCAATGCGTGGTGGCCCGCTTGCCATCCAGAATCCCCGCCTGTGCGAGCGTGAATGCACCCGCACAGATGGATGCGATCCGCACGCCGCGCCGGTACGCATCTTGCAGGGCATCGAGCACCCCGTCCGGCAGTGGCGACAGCAGGTCGGTACGGGCCGGAACCACGATGGTGTCGGCTTCCGAAAATGCTTCCAGCCCGTGATCCGTCGCGATGCCAAAGGGGCCCGCCGACACAATCGGCGCGGTCCCTCCGACCAGCACGCGGTACGGCCGGAACCCGTCGTCCAGTCGTACCTGACCGAACGCATCGACGGCGGTGGCTAGGTCGAACCCGACAGTTCCGGGCAGCGCGAGCACGACCACGCAGTGAGGCTCGCGGGAACGATCCAGCGGCGCGGTCTGCATTCGCCGAGCGTAGAGCACGAGTGGCAATATTTCGTTGGAGAGAGGCTATCTAGCCACTTCCGCTCCGGCGATAGCGAAAGTCAGGCGCCAAGCCCTAGCGGGCTCTTCAGCCAGAGCGCCTCCACCCCGAGCAGCGCGGCGACCCAGCCGATCGCGCCGAGCACCCATAGCGTCGCCGCCACGACGGCGGCCGTGAAGAGCACTCCGATCCCCCGCACCCAGCGCGGCTGAGTGGCGAACCAGGCCATAAACCTGTCGTATCGGGCCCGGACCGCATGGAGCAGCTTTCCTGCCCAAGCGAATTCAGTAGCAAGGATGGCCAGCCCCAGGAACACGATTGCCCATCCGGGTCCCGGATACGGAATGGCGACGATCCCTGCCCCGAGCACAGCCAGACCGACAACGGCGACGACCATGCGGTAGGCGATATCCAGCGAGGGACGATCCCGCGCCCGATCACGCCACCGGGCCCACCAGCGGGTGGCCCTGCGCCAGGCGCTATCGGTCACGGCTGGCCCGGGTTGAGCTTGATGAAGAGCGCGTCAGCCTCGGCCAGCACGTCATCCCCGTCGAGAAGCCTGCCGGTCAGGAACGTCTTGCGTCCTTCCACCCGGTCCAGGGTGCAGTCGTACTGCAGCTCCTTGTCAATGGGCGTGACCTTGCGGTAGTTGATGTTGAGGTAGGCGGTGCGCAGCTTGCGCATATCAGTCAGCAGCATGGTGCCGGTCCCGAAGATGGTGTCGAAGAGCAAGCCAAGGCATCCGCCGTGCACGGCACCGTTGCGCCCCAAGTGATAACGGCCGAAAGTGGCTGTGCCCGTAAGGACCCCATCACTAAAACTGTCGACCGTCATCGGAACCAAGAGGATGTTTCCGCGCAGCGGAAGGTCGGTGCGTCGACCCGACGGGGCATCCCATTCGGAGACCTCGTGCGGAGCAAGTAGATCGTTCATGGCCTCGAGTTGATCGGCCAGCTCCGTGACCACCTCATCGGGAGGCAGGACGGCGCGGGCGCGGTCCTGCAGGGTTCGCAGCGCGTCGATGAAGCGGCCGTAGTCAGGTCCGCCCTTGAGGGTGGGATCGGGCAGGTTGAACCCGCCGCCCTCATGCGCTGTTACTGCTTCCTCGGTGGTCATGCTCCCCTACGTTATTGGGGTGGATATCGCGCGGTTGAGCCAGCTCCCGTTCACCTACCCGGAGATCGGCGCGACGGCCGGTGAATTGCCCGCCGGGTATCACCATTTGCACGAATCACGGCAGATAGGGGTGGGTAGGGCTCGATTCGACGAGGCCGCCCAGAGCCTGATGCTCTTCGGCATTCAACGCGGGATTGGACTGCCCGTGCAGACATCGGCAGCGGGGGCCGCCGAGGGCGTGAACGTGGCGACACGACTCTGGCCGTTCTGGGCGTTGTGCCGCGTTGTCTACGTGGTCGACGAGCCGAATCGGCGCGGTTTCGCATACGGGACGTTGCAGGGACATCCCGAAACCGGCGAAGAGGCCTTCACGGTTAACATTGATCCATCCAACGACGTTGTGTCCGTGGAGATTACGGCGTTCTCAAAGCCCTCTTTCTGGTGGGTGCGTGCAGGCAACGTGGCAGCTCGGCAGCTACAGCGGTTAGTAACTCAGCGTTATCTACGCGCGCTCTGACCCGAAGCCTGTTCCCCTCCGGTTCGATAACCCTCCCCGGGTAGGCTATTAGTTAACTGAGCGCTTCCGATAGCTACATTGCGCGTGTCCGAATGCCTGGCGCGTCTCCTGGGAGGATCGAGCATCGTCGGCACCCGATCTGGGATTCAGCAAATCTTTATGGCAACAGATTAGTTATCATCTGTAACCTGGTGTTCAGTTTTCATTCATGCACCGTTAGGAGCGCTGACCCGCATGGTCTCACTGCCCACCCGTGTCGCATTGTTCGCTGGCGCCCTGGGCGCCTCCGCGGCGATGTACCTCGCCCCGATTGCCGCCGCGGACCCGCCGGTGTGTTCGGCCGGGGAAACTCCCTACAACCACAGCTGCCGTACCGCCTGCGCCGGTGGCGCACCACGCGTCAGCGGGGCCTGCACCCAGCCCAGCACCAATCTGTATGACCGCGGGTTCCACGAGCCCACCCATGAGGGCGCCAACCCACGCACGCCGCTGGGTACCAACCCGCAGGTGCCGTTCGGAACGAACACCACGACCACGTTGCAGTAGGCGCATTTCGACACGGTGCCCGGTTGACAATGTTGTCGACCGGGCACTGCCAGCTCTAATCCTGTCGCCGCCGAGCGAGCCATACGGTGTGGCGACCACAGTCCGGGTCTTCGGACTTGTGCGCCAGCACGTCGAACCCGTTTTCGCTCAACAGCATGCGGTATCGATGTTCGTCCATACTCGCGTGGTAGAGCCGCTCGCCCTGGTACGTACCAATGCTCACACCGGCCGAAGGACCGGTGGTGAACATGAGTGCCCCGCCACCTGTCACGTGCCGCGAGAAGATCGGGAACATCCACTCTTGGTCACCAACAGGAAGGTGAAAGAGGCTGTTCCACGCGATGATTCCACAGAATGCGCGGTCCAGGGCCAGCGTCCGCATATCTTCCACATGCCAATCGTGTTCCGGGAATTGGTTTTTGCAGATACTGATCATTGCGGCGGCCCCGTCCACGCCGACGATCTGGCAACCGTGCTCAATCAGGTATCCGGCGATCGGGACTCCTGTGCCACATCCAAGGTCGAGAACTTCGGGCTCGTCTGGCAGTAGTGCCAAGAACTGGTCCAGCCAGGCCTTCTCGATGACCTGATCGCCACGGATCTGAGACCAACTGCTCACGGTGCGCTGGTAAAGCTCGATCACACGATCCGCGTCCGAGGCCACGGCTCGAATCTACCGACGTGATCCGACGTCCTCCCAGTGCGGGAATGAAATCGGCGCCTACGGAGTAGACATCGGACATGGAACTCAACGAGGCCGCCCGCGTACTCATCGGCGCGGGTGCTGACGCCACGCTCGTCACCATCAACCCCGACGGCAGCCCACAGGTTTCCGTCGTGTGGGTTGCCCTGCAATCCGGCGCAGACGGGGACGAGCTGGTCGCCGCGCACCTGTCCGGTGGATACAAGAAGCTGCGCAACATCCGGCGCGATCCCCATGTCGCCGTGACCATCCTCGCGCCCAGCCGGCCCGGCCAGATACGCGACTACCTGACAGTCACGGGTACTGCGCGCGTCGTCGAGGGTGGCGCGCCCGAGCTCCTCAAGAAGCTTGCCATTGCCCTGCTGGGCACCGACGAACACTTTCCGCCTCCGGACTCCCCCGACGGGTATCTCACCCGGATCCGCGTCGAATCCGTTGCCGGTAACGGACCCTGGGTTTCGCCGTAGCTACTCGCGTCGGCGGAAATGCCAGGGCACGAAGATTCCGACCGCCACAAGCGCCAGGCCCAGCACGCCAAAGATCAGCGGGAGGCCCCACGCGGCGTCGAACGAATTGACTTCGGCCTCTTGCGGATTCGCGACGTTGTAGCGAACCGACACATCGCGTCCGGTTCTCGGGGAGAGCAGACCTGAGGTGTTGGAGGTGAAGGTGAACTGCTTCCCCTCGACCTCGAACCGCACGATGGGATAGTCCGATGTGTGACAGTCTCCGTCGGAGTCACAGCTGCGGCGAGGCTCCTGGCCGATTACCAGGCCCTCAGTAACAGCGCTGTGCTGCTGGAACCTTGACTCGTGGACACCGACAGCACCACCAATGCCCGCGAAGATCAGTCCAACCACAACGAATATCGCGCAGACTATGAACGGCGTGTTGTCGACATTGCGTGTGAACGCCTTCATCATTCCTCCCCATCGCCCTACGGCTACCTCAGATTGTCGCCCATGATCGTCAGTCGCGGATGACGCCCTTGGTGCGCATGAGGAAATCGGCGAGGAAGCCGTCATGCGGGATCTCGGGCGCGGCGTACGAGGTGAGGTGCTGGCCGCTGTAGACGTTGGCCACCGTCGGCTCGTCCAGGAGCGCGTCGATCAGCTCCCCGTCGCTGGTGATCGCGTTGATCACCAACGAATGCCGCAGCGGGGCAATACCATCGGCCCGCGACCACGGCGAGATCCACGCGCAAGGGAATGCTAGCTCGGTGTTCAGCGTGTCGACATCGGGTCGTGCCAGCAGGTGCACCGCCGGCCGCAGGGCCGCCGAACCGTCACCGAGGTCTGCCACCACTTGGTCTGCGCCCAATAGTGCTGTGGCGCAATGAGCCTTTACCGCAAGATGATCGGCAACGCGCTTGGCCGCATCGAGGGGCTGCGTCGGCAGGGTCGCGCGTTCGTCGGCGGCTGGCAGCGGCGCGATTGTCGCGAGCCTGGCGGCGATGGCCTGCGCCAGTGGGCGCGGATCACCCTCGTAAAGAACGGCGGTGGTGTTGGTGCATGCCATTCCGCCCTGCCCACTGATCGATTCGACGATGACGTCCAGGTAGTCGCGCCAGTCCTGTTCGGCAGTGATCAGGATCTTGGTGCGGCCCGGTCCGTTCACCATTACCGTCGGATCGGCCGCGTACTTGTCGACGATGCCTTGCCCGCCGTACACAACGGCGAGATCGGCGGCGCTGATGATCTCAGCCGCCCCCGCATGGTCGGTGGGCAGATACAGCGCGTCTTCCGGACGAAACCCGGCGTGACGCAAGGCGTTGACGAGCCGGTGACCGGTGAACGGCTCACGTCGCGACGGACGAATCGCGACCCGATAACCCAGCGCCAGCGCCTGTATCCAGGCGCCGTGCACGCCCGGGCTGTTTCCCGATGCGTGGACAGCGAGCACCTCGCCGCGACGTGACCACACCGCGCTTCCCCTCCGGGTGGGCTCATCACGCCAGTCGAGGGCGGCGCCCACCGGCCGTGCGGGCGCCGCCGCTTCGACAGCGCCGCGTACCGCCGCGGCAACACCGCGGGCACTGGACCGCGCCACCGCGATCGGCAGGCCCGATACCCGGCTGACCATCCCGACGTACTGCTCGAAGCCCAGGCCACCGATCTCGGCGGTCGCGAAGATCTCTGCGGCCTCTGCCAGAGCGACGCCGCGGTGCGCGGCCGAGAGCGGTCTCACCGTGCGCTGCGCCTGGATGCTGCGGTGCACATACAGCGCGGGCACGATGCTCAGCTCGGCGACGGGCACGCCCATTACGTCCGCAATCACCTCATGGGCGCGGGTGCGGTACCCGCCGATGGGTCCGAGCGCGTCGAGTTGAACTATTGTGCTGCTTGGTTTCTCGTCGACCATATTCAGTAGACACCTTCGATGACGGCCTCGCCATCGAAGGTGGCCACGGGCGCGACCTCGCTTACCGAATCCCCGATCTGACCGTCGAGCCCACGGACGCGGATCGCACTGTCGCGTTCGAGGTTGTTGGGGATGAACATGCCCTTGCTGATGTGGTTCATCACCACCTGGCCGCGCTCGCCATAGGGGACGCGCTCCCCCGTGTCCGGATCGATCACCCAGAACACCACGTAGGGCGAGCGTGGATCGAACACGAAGGCGTCGCCGTCAACACGAGTCTTGGTCTGGGACAATATCATCGTGCTGCCGAACGCCATGGCGATGGCCGCAGTCGGAAAGACCTCACGGAGCAGATCGAGGGTGTCCAGATCCACGTGGGCACCGCTGAGCAGGATGTAGCGGATCTGCTGATTCACCAGATCCACCAAGGTGTCGTCGCGCGCGATCGCGCCCAACAACGGTGGACTGGTGTGCAGGTTCCCCACCTTCTGGGTCTGCAGAACAAACCGGGCTTGCTCCAGGACATGCTCTACGTATGCGGACACTTCTGCGGCGGCGCCCCGCGCGGCAATCTTCTTGACCCAGCGTGGATCCAGATCCACCGGATAGAACACCGAACCCAGCCGCTCGCTGACCGCGCGCGAAAAGTGGCCGACCCCATGTGGCCCGGTGGGCATCAGGAACAGCAGACCCGAGCCCACCACGAAGCCGCCGGAGGTGAAGTCCTCGATCTGCCATTGGGTGACCTGTTCAACCCAGTCCGGCAGCTGTGCAGTGCGTTTGGGTGCTCCGGTAGTGCCTCCCGACTCAAAGATCTTCGGAATGGGTGCCGGCAATCCGTAGCCGCGCGGGATCAGGTCTTCGATCGGCGCAAGCCGCAGTTCGTTGACCACGTTAGGGAACAGCCGAAGATCCTCGAACCCATTCACGTCGGTCAACGGGTTGAAGTCCAACGTCCGTGCGATCTGCAACCAGAACGGTGAGCCGGTGTCGTCACCGAAATGCCACGCGATCGCGGTACGCAGATACGCCACTGGATCGACCACCGGTGTAGGTCGTGGGACATCCAGTAGCGAGAAGTCGATCTCGGCCATGGCTCAATCCTGGCGTAGTGACGGCCATCCCGAATGGAGTTTCACACCCGTTCGCGGCGCGTTAACCCTGCCAGATCTCCACGCGATTACCGCCGTTGCGTTTGGCGGAGTACATCGCGTGGTCGGCGTCAGTGACTAGGCATGCTACGACGCTGCCCCTCGCGGCCGATGCCAGCGGTTGAGCGGTCGCGACACCCACACTTCCGGTGACCGGGGCGGCGACGACCGATTCCACTCCGGCCCGGATCCGCTCGGCAAGCGTCTGCGCCTGCGGCGCCGGAGCAATGACCATTACGCAAAACTCTTCTCCCCCAAGACGTCCAACCACCGCACTGTCGCCCGCGATCTCCTCGATGCGCGCCGCGGTGGCCACTATCACCTGGTCTCCGACGGTGTGGCCGAACAGGTCGTTGATCTTCTTGAACCGATCGAGATCGATCATGATGGCGCTCAGTTCGGCCTCTCTAGATCGTGCCGCCGTGACCAGTGCCGTGGATTGATCGTCGAACCCGCGCCGATTGCGCAGCCCGGTGAGTTGGTCGATCCCCGCCGCCGCAGCGTCGTTGGTCAGCACCAACTGCGCGAAATGGATGATTGGTGGCACTCCGATCATCAGCGCCGCACTAATGATCGACTTCGCCAGGGCGACCGCCCAGCCGTGCTGCACGGCCACGATGATCGCCATGATGGCTAGTCCCGGGAGCGATGTCACCAAGTAGAGAGTGATGAGCCGGGCGCCGTGGAATGCGCAGATGTAGATCGCCATCAGCGACAACGCGGCCAAGCCAAACATGCCGGTGACGTGGTCGGAGTCGGCAAAGCAGCCAATCCATATTGCCGCCACCGACGTGACCGCGAACACCGCAGATTCCCGTTCCCTGGGCAGCGGACCCAACCACCACCGCAGCATCCAGAATGCGCCAATCAGTGCGGCCACAATGTCGATTGATCGCCAGAACACCGTCTGCGGCCCCAATGGCGAGTACTGCATCACGAAGGGCACGATGGCCAACGCCCCGGCACAGCCACCCACGACAAGGCGCAACGCACCCACCAGCGAGCGCGCGGAGAGGTACGACACCACCAGGTCGTAGCGCGTGGGCGAATTCCACCACCGCGCGAAGGCATCACGCGTAGGTATGTAAGCCGTAGCGGTGATGCGGGCCGCGAATGCCGCCATGATTCTCCTTATTGCCCCGCCGAGGGGAAAGTATCGCAACACCGTCGACGCTGGACACGCAAAACAGCGTTACCCGTTGCCGCGCAGGAAGTATCCGGCTACCAGGTCGACGAGTTCGTCCAGAAACTCGTCGCGGTCGATGGCAGGTTCTTCGAGTACATATCGGATGGTCAAATTTTCGACGGTTCGGATCGCAATCCAGATGCGGGCGTTGGCGTGTTTCGACGTCGAGGAGCGGACGCGTAGATCCATCACCGCAAGCTCACCGACCCGCCGCTCAAAGTCCGCAATCTTGCTACCGAGGCCGAGGCGCGGCGTGTGCTCGATCATCGCCCGAAGAAGCTCGGGCTGCTCACTCATAGTGTCTAAAAGCACTGCGAGGGTTCGGCGGACGGCGTGTAGGTCACTGGCCCTCCCGACCTGCTCCATGAGTTCGTGGGTGACTGCCGCCGTAATGCGGTCTGCGTACTCATCGACAACGGCCGCGATGATGACGTCCTTGTTCGGGAAGTACTGGTACAGCGAGCCCGGACTGATGCCCGCCGCCTCCGCGATCCGGTTGGTGGAGGCGCCCTCATATCCGTGCTCGATCAAGACCTGGCGGCCCGCGTCGACGATTCGCTCAACCATCAAACGCGAGCGTTCCTGCCGCGGGGTACGGCGCGGAATCCCTGGCTGGCCGCTCGTCGCTGGTGTCATCACGCGAATTGTATGCGAGTAAAAGCTCGTGTCACGATTTTGGCATGACATCGTCGTCAACCCGAGGGAACCGCGTCGATGACGCGGCAGCGACCGGCCCCCACCCCTACGACTATTACTGGCGGCCCGGGATGCCCTTACGCACCGCACCGCCCCGGGTGAGATTCGATGCGATCTGGTCCCCACCTCGTCGACTGCAGTTGGCGCCGTGGAGGGACTTCAAGGACGTGCCTGTGGCGACAGCGTGGACCGACCTGTACACGGATCACCTATGGCAAGGCGACGAATTGATGGACAACGTCGTCAACCGGTTCCGCCGCATGGGGGCGGGCGAAGGGCGCACGATCTTGGAGCAGGCGCTCGACCATGGCATCGGCTCTGTCGATATCCCGCCACGGGAACTGACCGACCTATTCGAGCAGCTGGACAATTCCCCCGCCTGGTTCGACCCAGACATGTGGGAGCGAGGACGGCAGTTGTGGAACAACGCCTCGCTGGCAAGCAAGATCGGAATGGCCATCGGAGACGGCTTCGGGACCCTCGTCGGCGACGAGGTCTCCAACGCCACCGGACGAACGGGACGGCTGGTGAACGACCCCCTCCGGCGCTATCTCGAAACACTGACCTGGTTCCACAACATGACCTACCGCGGCGCGATGTCGCGAACCTCCGATCCGTTCAAGGACACCGTGCGGGTCCGACTGATGCATGCGCAGGTGCGTGCCGGACTGCGCCGCAGTTGCGGGGATGACCACTTCGCTCATCACGGCAATCCCATCTCCAATGCCACGATGATGGCCGCGGCACTCACCTTCGGCCTGCAGCCGTTGTTGATCGACCACGCACACGGACGCACTTGCACCACAAGCGATCTCGATGCCGTACTGATGTATTGGGGTTACATCGCGTACATATTCGGCGTCGCCGACGAACTCATCCCCCAGAACTGTGCACAGGCACTGGAAGCGATGGACTTCACCCTTGCCCACGCCGGGGGCCCATCCGAGTGGACCGACACCATGATCACCACAATGATCGACGGTGAGCGTGCGGGACCTCTCACGCGCGCGGCGATGACACCAGTACTCGGGCTGATGGCTTACTACGGGGGCACAGACATGACCAAGGCGCTGATTCGCGCCACCAGCCTGACCACGGTTACCTTCGCACCGTGGATACGCGTCGCCAGCGTGTTCGTGAACCTCAATGTCCGATTCCGCAGACTGCTCGACCGCACGCCCCGCGCTGCGCAACGAGCCAGGGCGCGGGAAAGCGACTCCGCGATGTTCGGCGCATGGCTGAAGGTCGTCCGATTCGCCGCGGCTCGAGGGGGAATCCACGAGACCCGATACGACCACCACAACCAGACCGCCTCGATCGGCGCCGGCTGCCCGATCCCACCGCCAAGCGTGTCGCCCTAGCCGACGTTGGCAAGCACCTCGTCGGCCAATTCTGCTGGGGTGAGCCGATCCGAGCGCAGCATCAGCGTCCCCTCCGGCTGGCAAGTGGCGGCAGCGACGGCCTCATCCACACGGGTCAGTCCGAACACCACCGCCGACTCGGCCCACACAGCGTTACTGGGGTCGATCGCGCGGGCCCTGGCGTTGAGCCGTTCCCGAAGCACATCGGCGTCGGCCTCAAGGAAGATGTGCAGGACGTCCTGGCCAGCGTCTGCCAAGCCGCGGAGGATCTGGTCCCGGTAGGCCTGGCGGATCAACGACATTGGGACGATGAGAGTGTCCGCGTGATGCTTGCGCAGTGAGATCGCGGTCGCGACCACCAGTTCCCGCCAGCTCGGCAGATGCTGGAAATCGTCGTTGGGCGACAACCACTTCCAGAGCATGGCGCCGACGTCTTCCGGGTCGTAGACGACCGCGTCAGGGAGGCGCCGATGCAGCTCCTGCGCCAGCGTCGTCTTGCCCGCTCCGAAACCGCCGTTAAGCCAGATGATCACCAAACCAAGGTATCCGGCAGCCCGAGCTACTCACGCTGGTGGACGCTGGCCCATTGCAACTGCGCACACGCAATTAGAAGGAGCGTCCAGTAGGGTCCGCGTGCAGTCCCCCGGAGGTCGTGGGCTGTGCTCGAATCACCATGCCGGTCACCTCTCGCCGTACCGGCTGTCTCACCGACTAGTCGGTGAGGTCAAGGCGAGCCGACCACGACAGCAAGCAATCGAACGCGAGGGATGTGGACCATGAGCCAACTGAGCGGGGCCCGGGCGGATCAGGCTCGCGAGGTGATAGAAGCGCTGGCCGGTCCCGGTGCGATGCTGCGGGAAGATCAAGAGACCGCTGTGACAGCGCTATTGGAGCCTGCGGCCCGGGTGCTGGTGGTCCAAGCCACAGGTTGGGGCAAATCCGCGGTGTACTGGGTCGCGACAGCGATCAGACGTGCCGAAGGCGCCGGACCGGCACTAATCGTCTCGCCGCTGCTCTCCCTGATGCGCGATCAGGTCGCCGCTGCCGCCCGAGCAGGGCTGCGAGCCGCAACTCTCAACTCGTCCAACTTCGACGACTGGAGTCCGATCGAAGCGCGGCTCGTGGCTGGCGACATCGATGTGCTTCTGGTGTCACCGGAACGGTTAGCTAACCCGTCGTTTGGCCGCAGGGTCCTTTCGGCACTCGAAGGCTCCATGGGGCTACTGGTCATAGACGAGGCGCACGCGGTATCTGACTGGGGACACGATTTCCGTCCCGACTACCGCCGGGTGTCGGATGTGCTCACCCGGCTGAACCCGCAGACGCCGGTACTGGCCACCACCGCAACGGCAAACACGCGAGTCACCGATGACGTGGCCACCCAGCTTGGCGATGCCACGCTTGTTCTGCGCGGACCGCTAGCCCGTCGCTCGTTGCAACTCAATGTGCTGCCATCGATGTCGCCGCTGGCACGTTACGCCTGGGTCGCTCACCACTTGGATGAGTTACCGGGATCGGGCATCGTCTACGTGCTCACCGTGGCCGATGCGCAACGCCTCGTGGACGGCATTCACGCCGTACACCCACAGGCAAAAGTCGCTGCGTACACCGGTCAACTCGATGCGGACACGCGAGCTCGGTTAGAGGACGCGCTACGTGAAAACCAGATCAAAGCTCTGATCGCCACCTCCGCCCTGGGGATGGGCTTCGACAAACCCGACCTCGGGTTCGTAATCCACGTTGGCTCGCCGCCGTCACCGGTCAGCTACTACCAACAGGTTGGCCGCGCTGGCCGTGCCATCGACCACGCAGCGGTGGTGCTGCTTCCATCGGAATCCGATGCCGGCATTTGGGACTACTTCACCACCGCATCGATTCCAGATCCCAAACAGATGGAGACAGTGCTCACCGCTCTCGCCGATGAGGCGCGCAACGGTGTGGCATCGACATCGGTGAACGCGCTTGAGGCCAAAACAGGTATTCGACGCACACGAATCGAACTCATGGTCAAACAGCTCGCCGTCGACGGCGCAGCGGAGCGGGTCGACGGCGGTTGGCAAGCCACTGGTAGCCCCTGGCGCTTCGATGCAGCGCACTATGACGGCATCATCGCCACGCGCCGCCGCGAGGCCAACATCATGAAGGCTTACACGCGGAGCGAACGCTGCCTCATGCAGTTGCTCACAGAATCGCTCGACGACCCCCAGGCAGCATCTTGTGGACGCTGCTCGGTCTGCCTCGGGCAGACACCCGATGGGCTGGGCCTGCACGCGCCCGCCGAGTTAATGCAGAAGGTCGCCACCGCCCTGCGTACAAACTCCACGATGCTCGAAACGCGCAAGATGTGGCCCGGCGGAGAGTTCGGTGCTCGCGGCAAGATTCCAGCGGACCTGCTTGCCGAGACCGGTCGCGTACTGGTCCACGCCGACGCACCCGAATGGAGCGGGGTGATTACCGCTGCAGATGCAGGCGATCCCCAGGCGATCGAGGCGCTGACCCAGGCCGCAGTCTCCACCCTCGCCCGATGGCGCGACGAATGGGTCGCTCGTCCGGAGATCGCGGTATCGCTGCAGCTGACCGGTACGCCCAATCCGGTGCAGCCGGTGACCGACCAAATTGCAACGATCGGTCGTTTGCGGCAGGCGGCGATGCCGGTGGCTGCGGGTACGGCTCCCGACCGCAATTCATCCGGCGCGGCGGAGGCCGCCCACTGGCGTGACGCGATCGGCATGGACGACTCGCTCCGAGAAATGATCAAAGGCCGGTGTGTGCTGCTCGTGATCGACTCGACCTCCACCCGGTGGCCCGTCACCGTTGCGGCCGCTCATCTACGGAAAGCGGGTGCGCGAGCGGTGCTGCCCTTGCTCATTCACCACCCGGCCTGATGCGACCCAGCAACACTTATTGAGCATGTAGATACAGTGGGCCTCTCGATCGAACTGAGACCCCAATTACTTTCAGCCAAAGACCAATTCGCCCTCAACAGCGCAGGGTCCCGTAAGCCAGCCGGACGGATTGAGGCGGCCAGCCCCGGTCAATACTCTCGCGTCGTCAATGTGTCGTGCGCGCCACAAACCGTTGTATATCAACCGGTCTACTGAAAGGCTTTGGTGGGCCAATGAATAGGCCGGGCAGTGTCAACAAGAAGGAGAGCACGAACTAATCATGGCCTCGATTCCGGTCTCGGCAAGAAACTTGTTCGCCATCACTCTCGGCGACGGTGTGCACCCACCCAGGCCGACCAGCCATGAGGTGCTGTTCGACGAGCCGCATCGCCAATTGCGCCGTTACGGCACTGACGATCCGCGTGAGTCCAGCACTGTCCCAGTCCTCTTGGTTCCGCCGCTGGCAGCCTCGGCGACATGCTATGACCTCGCACCGGGTCAGTCACTGGTCGCGCACCTACTCGAGGAGGGCCGTACGCCCTATGTCGTCGACTACGGTGAAATCGGCTGGGCAGATAGGCATCTGGGCCTGGAGGCCTTCTTCGCCGACATCATTCCGCAGGCCATCGAGCGGGTACTCATCGATTCCGGCAAAGCGCAGCTCGACCTGATTGGGTGGAGCCTGGGCGGCACCCTGAGCCTCTTGACCGCCGCGGCCGACCGCGGATTACCGATCCGCTCGATCGCCGCGATCGGCACCCCGTTGGACTACGGACAAATCCCGGGATATCCCGAAGCCCGCCGAATCACCAAGCCCACCAATGGCTATGCCGTCACCACGGTGCTGCGGGCCTTGGGCGGCATTCCCGCTCCGGTGGTGCAGGCCGCCTACCGCGCCACCTCGTGGAACCGCGAAATCAAGCGCCCCTGGTTCCTCCTGAACAATCTGGACAACACCGAAGCCTTGGCCAAGGCTGAGGTGATCGACCGGTTTCAGGATGCCTTCCCCGGTTATCCGGGACGGGCGGTATCGCAGATGTGGGGCCGATTTATCTATCACGATGAGATCGCCTCTGGCGTGGTCAATGTGGCCGGCTACGGCCTCGATCTGACTGCCCTGACACTGCCGATCCAGCTGTTCGGCAGCCACCGTGATGCCATCGCGCCGTGGCAGTGTGTTCACAACGGCGTGGCGATGCTCAAGTCGGCGGACGTCCGGTTCACCACGGTGGAGGCGAGCCACCTCGGGCTAGTGGCACTGGCCGCAGGTGTAAACGAGACGTGGCCGGCAATCGATGACTTCTTGGCCGAGTTGGACGGGCGCTAGAGCTAGGCAACATCCATACGACTCTTCATCTGCTCCCAGGATGGCCTCTGAAGACGATGCTCTGACGCTTAGCGTCAATCCGCCCTAGCATCCCGGAGTACCGGGTTGGACGTACTCACTTCTCGCGAGTCCGGGGGCGTGACTTGTCAGCTGCGTCACGTCATTTGATCGCTAAGCGCTGCCAACCAGGCCGGATGGATAGTCCGGTTTGGGTCAGATCTGGGTCAAATTCTCAATCGGCACTTAGTTGGCACGGCGTATGGCAAACCAGAAAAACTCTTCTGCCTGCAACTTTATGGTGGTCCCGGCTGGGTTCGAACCAGCGACCCCTCGCGTGTGAGGCGAGTGCTCTTCCGCTGAGCTACGAGACCGCATGATGATCGGTGATGGCTGATCAATCGAGGTGAAAGGCTAGCACGAGGTGCCGGAAAGACCGCAGTCCGGCAGCCGACGGGCCGCTCACGCAAGGGATTTGTGATTAAACCTCCCGTTCGACTACTGTTTCACTTCGCACCGGGTGACGATCTCATCCGTTGCGCGCGGATGTAGCGCAGTTGGTAGCGCACAACCTTGCCAAGGTTGGGGTCGCGGGTTCGAATCCCGTCATCCGCTCGAAGGTGGACAAGCATCCCCTGTGGTGGAGTGGCCGAGTGGTGAGGCAACGGCCTGCAAAGCCGTGCACACGGGTTCGATTCCCGTCTCCACCTCGTTTCAAGACAGGCGCGATTAGCTCAGCGGGAGAGCGCTTCCCTGACACGGAAGAGGTCACTGGTTCAATCCCAGTATCGCGCACCAGCATAACCGCAGATAGTTGATGGTTTTCCACCCTGGAATCGGGGCGCATCGGCCAGGTATGGGCTAACAATCGGCAAGCTGACAACGCCGACAGGACTTAGCCCGCTTCCCCAATCCAGGCATTGACCGTCAGATCAGACGACGCGCGAGCCCCTGTCCGTGAGGGCTGAATTCAATTCAGGACGCATATCGGCGAGGTAAGGGTTGGCGCGCTGCGCTAAGCGCACGACCTCCGTGTCGACCTCGGCGATGATCGTGCCGGTCCCCGATTCGATGCGGTCGAGCACATCCCCGTCGGGACCGACGATGCTGCTCCGACCAACGTAGGTCGTCGCGTTCTCGACACCGTCGTGGTTGATGTAGGCCAGATAGATCTGGTTCTCCCAGGCGCGGGCCCGAATCACGACATCGGCGACGAACTCGAAGGGTGCCATCTGTGCCGTCGGCACCGCGAGCAGGTGCGCACCCGCGAGGGCACTCATCCGGGCATTCTCGGGAAACTCGACGTCGTAACAAATCATCACGCCGATGTTGACGCCGCGATACTGCACCACGGTCACTGGTTGGCTTCCCGCCGTGAAGTACGCACGATCGATCTCGCCGAACAGGTGTGTCTTTTGGTGGCGACCGCGCACGGCGCCTCGCTCGTCGATGAAGACAGCGTTGTTGTACAGCGCTCCCGCAGTAGCACTTTCGGCCAGACCCACGATAATGGCGATCTTGTTCTGTTCGGCGATTGAGCGCACCGCGTCAAGATGATCGGTACTCACCAGTTCCGGTAAACGATCCCCGATGTCGTATCCGGTCACGAACAGCTCTGGCGTGATGAGTAGATCTGCTTGTCCGGCTAGCCTTTTTGCGACCTTATCGAGTTCGGCAAGGTTCGCGTCCGGGTTCGCGGGGTTCCCGGCCGACTGCAGGCCCGCGACTCTCAGTTTCGTGGAAATCGACAAACCTCCGGCCGTGACGACGTTCTTATCACTCTGCGGCATACGGGGCTCTCACGCATCCGAAGCTCCTAAAATTGCGGCGCGCATCCGGCCACTCCCAGCGGTCACGAGTTCGGCATTGCTTGCGGCGAGCGATCCATCCGGCAGACGCAATGTGTCCTCAAGGCCTATCCGTGCGGCCACACCGCGCGCCGCCGCGAGGTCGAGCATGGGCCATGCTGACGAGTCCTCACCGTGCAGCAGCACATCTGCAGCACCGGCCACCCGAACCTGTGTCAGCATCCGCACTGCCTGCTGTTCGACCTCGGTGCCGGCGACGCCGCCCTGCAGCTCCAGCAGGACGCGGAAACAATCCCTACGCAGCGGCGAGCTCGACCACGCCAGCGCGGACGTCTCGTTCCATAACCCCGCTTCCACGCCGATGCCGCGGTTCAGCAGGGCCTCGGCGACCTCGGCCGCGCCCTCCTCATGCCAATTCACCGACGCGAAGTCCGGCAGCTCGGCCCAGGAGTTGATGGCCGCGCAGCGCGCTGCCGGGTCAGGCATCGCCCAGGCGCCCGTGGTAACACCCACCGGAAGGCCCGGGCACCGCGCACGGATGGTCGCAATCACCGGATCGACAGCACTCGCCAGTAGCGAGTCGAACCCCTTGGTGTCCTTGGCATGAACATGGATGGCCGTTGCCCCCGCGCCGCGGCACGCCGCGACATCCGCTGCGATCTCCCTGGGCGTGTACGGGATCGCGGGGTGCTGATCCCTGCGCCGCGCGCCGTTCACGCATACCTTCAGATACATCGTCCGCCCTACCGGTGGATCGGCCCGTCGGTGTCGCTCAACGCACGCCCGGAGCCTCCCGATGTCTCGGCAATGATCTGCGCGGCAATGGATATGGCGGTCTCTTCGGGGGTACGGGCATTGAGGTCCAGGCCCAGTGGGCTGCGCAGCCGCCGCAGTTGATCCTCGGTGAGGCCCTGCTCGCGCAGCCGCTCCACCCGGTCGGTATGCGTGCGCCGCGAGCCCAATGCGCCGACAAACGCCACCGGACCAACGGTCAGCGCCGCCGCCAGCATCGGCACGTCGAACTTCGGGTCATGGGTCAGCACGCACACCACGGTGCGCGCGTCGACGCGCCCGACCTCCGCCTCGCCACGTAGGTACCGGTGCGGCCAGTCGACCACCACCTCCTGCGCGTGCGGGAACTGCGCCGGGGTCGCGAACACCTCGCGGGCATCGACCACCGTCACTCGATAGCCGAGCTGACTACCGGTGCGGCTCAAGGCCCGTACAAAGGCGTTGGCCCCTGCCAGGATCATCCGGGGCGGCGCGGCGAATGCCTGTACGAACACCCGGGGCAAGGCGGATTGGTCGGGCTCGCAGCGGTCCGCTCCCGCCACCGCGCTGCGCCCGGCACGCACCAGGGCCGCGATATCGCCGTCGATCAGCGGCCACGGGACCGGCTCGCCCGGGCTCACCAGCGCCCAGTCGGGAGCTCCCGACAGCGTGCTCACCAACGCCATCGGCCGCCCTGACTGCACCAAGTCATGCAACCGGAGCAGCAGCGGCAATCGTTCGGCGCCAACGCATTCGGTGACGACCTCGATCTCGCCACCGCAGGTGAGACCGGGCGCGATCCCGTCGTCGATACCGAACCGCTCGCTCACACTTAGGCCCGTCTCCAGCACTTCGCGCGCGGTTTCGATGACCGCGGCCTCCACGCAGCCACCTGACAGTGACCCGATGACGGCGCCGTCGCCGGTCACGATCATGGCCGCGCCCGGCTCGCGCGGCGCCGCGCCGCTGACCTCCACGACGCGAGCCAGTGCGACCGCGTCACCGCTTTCGAGTAAGGCAAGCATGTCACCGAGCACATCCCTCATGAGTGCTCCCCTCCCCCAGATCCGTTAAAGGCCTGCCACACTCGTGCCGCATTCATCGGCAGCCGATACATCCGGACACCGACGGCATCACGGATAGCGTTGGCCAATGCCGGCGCCACCGGGTTGTACGGAGACTCACTCATCGACTTGGCCCCCAACGGCCCCAAAGTGTCGTAGGTATCCGCGAAGTAGACCTCGGTATCAGGCAGGTCAACCAGCTGCGGAATGTGGTAGTTGCGCAAGGTCGCCGTGCTGACGATGCCGTCCTGCACCAGGATCTCCTCGTAGAGCGCCGAGCCGATGGCCTGTGCCACACCGCCTTCCACCTGCCCGCGGCATTGCTGCGGATTGATGACTACCCCGGCATCGGCGGACTGCACCGATTGCAGGATCCGCACGGAGCCGGTGTCCGGATGCACCCCGACCCGGAACGCCTGGACGTTGAACGCAACCGATCGTGGAGTGCCCTCGTGACGCCCCAGCGCCATCAGCGGCTGCGGCGTCGAGGCCGCGATATCGGTCAGGCCCAGCAGGTCCTCGCCGATTTTCACCCCGCCCCGTCCCAGCACACATCTGCTTTCGGGCACCGCCATTTTGGACGCAACAAATCGGATGATCTTGTCTCGCAATAGCTCTGCTGCCCGGTGCACAGCCAGACCGGCGACGGTCGTCCCGGCCGAGCCAAAGGCCCCGGTGTCGTAGCCCACCTCATCGGTATCGGCCTGATGAATGTCGATCTGGTCGGGTACACACCCGAGCACGGCAGCGGCGAGCTGCGCGTGCACGGTCGTGGTGCCGTTGCCGAATTCGGCCGATCCCACCGATATCCGGTAGCGGCCCCGCGCGTCCAGCTCGGCACGCGCGTCGGCCATATGGCCGCGCGGGGGCACGGTCGCGATCATGGCGATAGCCATGCCCTCCCCCACCTTCCAGCCCGCAGGCAGGGGCGACCCGTTGCGCGCCGGATCAGCAGCACCCTGCGCCAGGGCATGCTGCGCCAGATCCAAGCACTGGTCCAGGCCGTAACTACCGAATTCGAGATCGTCCTCCTCGACCTCCCAGCTGACGAACCGATCTCCGGGAACGATGGCGTTGCGGCGCCGGAACTCGAACGGGTCAATACCCAGCTCGCGGGCCAGCTCATCGAGCGCCGATTCGATCCCGAAGAGCACCTGCCCCAACCCGTAACCGCGGAATGCGCCGGACGGGATGTTGTTGGTGTACACGGCCTTTGCGTCGACTCTCTTGTTAGCGCACCGGTATTGGGCCATGGATTCGTTGCAGCCGTGGAACATGACCCCGACGCTGTGATTGCCGTAGGCCCCGGCATCCGAGAGCACGTCAACGGCCAACGCGGTCAGTACGCCGTCCGGCCTTGCCGCCGCGGTCACGTTCACCCGCATCGGATGTCGGCACGGAGCGATGGTGAACTGGTCGCTGCGACTGAACTCGTAGACGGCGGGCGCCCCAGTCGCACGCACCGCCAGCAGCACCAAGTCCTCGGTGAGCATCTCCTGCTTGGCACCGAAGCCGCCGCCTACCCGGGGCGCGAATACCCGAACCTGTTCGCGGGCAAGGTCGAAGACATGGCAGAGCTCATCGCGCACCAGGAACGGAACCTGGCTGCTGGTGCGCAGGACGTAGCGTCCACGCTCGTCCCGCCAGCCCACGCAGCCGTGCGTCTCCAGGTGGACATGCTGCACGCGGGCGGTCTGCCAGCTGCCGCTGACCACCGCGCCATTCTTCTGCGCGCGGGCCACGGCCGCCGCGATATCGCCGACCTCACCGTGCACCTCGGCGACGAGATTGCGTGCCGTATCGGCGATCCTGGCGCCGGGCCCCTTTCCGCCATGCACCAGGTGGACCCCGGGCCGCTGGGCCAGCTCCGGGTCGAAGACCGCGGGCAGCACCTCGTACTCGACATCGATGTGTTCCAGTGCTCGCGCGGCGATGGTCGGCGAGTCCGCCACCACCGCGGCCACCCGCTGCCCTACGAACCGCAGCACGCGGTCGAAAACCAATGTGTCATCGGGATCATCGGTGCGCTCGTGATGCCGCGCGGTGGAGAACGGCACACCCGGATCGTCGTGGTAACACAGCACCGCGCGCACTCCCGGCAGGCCGCGCGCCTTCTCGATGTCGATCCGGGCGATCCGGGCCGACGGGTGCGGGCTGCCCAGTACCGCAATGTGTCCCACATCGGCGGGCAGCTGGTCCATGGTGTACGGCTCGGCACCGGTGACCACGCGTGCGGCGGCGGGAGCACTGACGGTGTCGCGCGGCGCCTCTTCACCGCAGATGGCGGCACGAATGGGCCGGTAGCCGGTGCATCGACACAGATTGCCCTTCAACGCATTCCCCAGGTCTTCGGTCTGGTCCTGGGTGAGCGTCGCTGCGGTCAGGACCATCCCGGCGGTACAGAAGCCGCACTGGAACCCGGCGTGGTCGATGAAACCGCGCTGCAAGGGATGCAGGCCATGCTCGTCGCCGAGGCTTCCGACGGTGAGAATCTCGGCGTCGGTGACACGGTGCGCGGGCACGATGCACGAGTGTTGCGACGCCCCGTCCACCAGCACCGTGCAGGCGCCGCAATCCCCTGCGTCACAGCCCTTCTTGACCTCGCTATGGCCGTGCTCGCGCAGGAACGTGCGCAGGCACTGCCCGGGCCGCGGGCTGGTGTCGACGAGGTGGCCGTTGACTTTCACGGGCGCCCGTCCGTCAGCTCCTGCGCGACCTCCCGAGCCAGTTGGGCCGTCACCGCACGACGCCAATCGGCGGTGCCGTGCGCGTCGGTATGAAATTCCCCATCGGGGATCGCCGCGGCGGCGCGGTAGGCGAGTTCCGGTTCCGGCGGGACCCGCAGCACGATCGGCCTGCGCGTGCCAGCGCTGATCCCCAGCACGATGCTGTCGCCGTCGAGCCTGCCGGTGACCAGGGCGCCGGAGCGGCCCAGTGCCGAGTAGGCAAGTTTGCGCATGGCGACCCGCTGCGCCAGCGCCACAGCCGGAAAGGTGATGGCGCGCAACACATCGCCGGGCTGCAACACCGTCTCGTTGATGCCCGTCACGAATTCCGTAACGGCGCAGCGTTCGTCGCTGCCGTCCCGGCGCCAGATCAGCAGTTCGGCGTCCAGGGCCGCACATAGCGAGATCATCGCCCCTGCCGGCAGGCCCAGGCAGATGTTGCCGCCGACGGTCGCGGTACGCCAGATCTTGAACGAGGCCAACAGCGCACGCGCGCACTCCCCAAAAAGGACGGTGGCACTCCAGTCGGGCGGGTAAGACGCCGTGATGAGGCGTTCGATACTGCAGGTGGCCGCGACCTCCAGACCGGCCTCATCGACCACCAGGTCCGGCCACCGCATACCTGTCAGGTCCACCAGACGCCGCAGTCTCGGCTGCGGCTCGCTCATCAGCCAGGTGCCGCCGGCCAGCACACCGTCCTGTTCCCCGAGGCCGCCAAGGTCGGCGCGCTCCCGCGGAATCATCACCGAGTCGATGGTGTGCAGATCCATCAGCGCACCCTGCTCATCAATCCATGATGCGCCGCCTGCACCGCGGCGGCGACCCGGTCGGTGTCGACGGTCAGCATCTCCCCGTTCCTGACGATCTGTTTCCCCCCGACCCACGAACACCTGATGGGCGGCACCTCGCCCAATACCAGGGCGGCCACCGGGTCGTCGATCCCGCTGTGTCCCAGCGTGCGCAGGTCCCACAGCACCAGATCGGCACACTTGCCCACCTCAATGGAGCCGATCTCTTCGGCGCGGCCCAACAGGCGGGCGCCGCCGAGTGTCGCCAGCTCCAGTGCGGTGCGGGTGCTCAGTGCCGTGGGCCCGCCGACCGCACGGGCGAACAGCAACGCCTGGTGGGCCTCCTCCAACATGCGACCCGACTCGTTGGAGGCGGCGCCGTCGACACCCAGGCCCACCGGCACCCCGGCCGCAAGCAGATCGTGGGTGCGCGCGATGCCCGCGCCCAGGCGCCCGTTGGAGGTCGGGCAATGCGCGATACCGGTGCCCGTGCCCGCGAGTCGGACGATGGCGCTGTCGTCGAAGTGGATACCGTGCGCGAACCACACATCGGGCCCCAGCCAGCCCAGCTCTTCCATGTATTCCAGGGGGCTGCAGCCGAACCGCTCGGCACAGTAGGCGGTTTCGTCCACGGTCTCGGCCAGGTGGGTGTGCAGCCGCACGCCGTGCTCGCGGGCCAGCAGCGCCGACTGACGCAGCAGCTCGCTAGTCACCGAGAAGGGCGAGCACGGCGCTATCCCGATGCGCACCATGGCTCCCGGAGTCGGGTCGTGCCAGCGGGCGATGGCCGCGGCACTGGCCTCCAGGGCGGCATCGATCGACTCCACCAGGCTGTCCGGAGGTAGGCCGCCCGCCGACTGCCCCAGATCCATCGAGCCCCGCGTGGGATCGAAGCGCAGCCCGACCTCCCGTGCGGCCTCGATCTCCGCTTCCATCAGATCACCTGCCCCCGAGGGAAATACGTAGTGGTGATCGGTGCTCGTGGTACATCCCGACAGCGCCAGCCAGCTCAGCGCGCCCTGCGCCGCCACGTGCAGGTTGTCCGCATCGATCCCCTTCCAGATCGGGTACAGCGCGGTAAGCCATTGGAAAAGGGTGTGATCGGCGGCGAGCCCACGGGTTATCCACTGGTACAGGTGGTGGTGGGTATTGACCAGCCCCGGTGTCAGCAGGGCGCCGCGGCCATCCACCCGTTCCACATCCGGCAATGCCGCCCACGGGTTCTGCTCCCCGCTAGCGAGCACCGCAGAGATCCGGCCGTCCTCGATAACCACCGTCGCGCCGTCGATCTCCCGCCTGTCCTGATCGACGGTGGCGGCGAATACGCTCTCGATCAATAGAATTGGACTCATCGGGATACCCCGCCGCCGCGCCTCGCGCTGCGCCACCGAGGCGCACTGTGCACTATGGTGCCATGGACCCGATCGCCGCTGCCATATACCGCGGGCACATCTTCCACATCACCGGCTCCCCCACGGTGACCGATGCCCCCGCGCACCTGCAGTCGATTCCCGACGGCGCACTGGCGGTGGACACCGACGGTGTGATCGCCTACTGCGGACCGTATGCGCAACTGCCCCAGGCGTACACCGCGTGGACCGTGCGTGACCATCGCGGAGGTTTCCTGCTGCCCGGCTTCGTGGACACCCATATGCACTTCCCGCAGACCTACTGCACCGATTCCTATAGCGGCGGCCAGCTGCTGGAGTGGCTGGAGCACTGCATCTTTCCGGCTGAGGCCCGCCTGTCCGATCCCGGATTGGCGCGGCGCGCGGCCGTCGCGTTCTGCCGCCGCCGCATCGCCGCCGGCACCACTGCCGCGATGGTGATGGGCTCCGCCTTCCCGGAAGCGCAGGAGGCGTTGTTCACCACAACCCGTGCCGCGGGTCTGCGGATGGTCAGCGGGCGCGGTGTGCAGACCGTCGGGCCCGAGAGCGCCCGGCCGCTGCTCACCACGACGGAACACGCGATCGCATTGTGTGCCCAGGAAATCGAGGCCTGGCACGGGGATGCCCTCACCGATGTCGCACTGGTGCCTAGGTTCTCGCTGTCCGTCACCACCGAAACCCTCGCAGCACTCGGCGAGCTCTACGACGGCGTACGCGGCGGGGGTGTCTACTTCCATTCTCACCTCAACGAGAACGCCCGCCCGGGCACCGGCGAGGTGGATACCACTCTCTCCACCTACGGCGTCGAGAGCTATCTGGATACCTATGACGGTCATTTCCTACCAGGCTCTCGCAAAGGCGGCTCAACCCTGTTGGGCCGCAGGAGCATCCTGGCGCACGGCGTGCACTGCCAGGACCAGGAATTGGCCCGCATGGCGGAGACGGGAAGCTCGATCGCGCACTGCCCCACCTCCCAGCTGTTCCTGGGGTCGGGCACCATGCCCTGGCGACGCACCGTCGCCAGCGGAGTCAACGTCGCGCTCGGCACCGATGTCGGGGCCGGCGACGAATGGCTGTTGGCTCGCGTCCTGAACGACTGTTTCAAGGTCCACATCTCTGAACCTGCCTCGGCCTCGGTGTCCCTACACCCGGCGGAACTGCTGTTCACCGCGACGCTGGCCGGGGCCCGGGCACTGGATCGGGAGCACACGTTCGGCAACCTGGACGTAGGCAAGGAGGCAGATTTCCTGGTCATCGATCCGCAACGATGGGAACCCCTGGCCGACAATCTGTCCCATGCCGTCCGCACCGAGGACGAGCAGCTGGCCACCGAGCAGACATTGTTTCGCCTGCTGATGGGACTCCGAGAGCCTGCCATCAGCTCCGTGCTGGTGCGGGGGCGCGATATCACCGACTACCTCGAGGGCGATCGCTAAAGCAACCAGGACAGATGCGGGGACCATGCCGGTCCGGCGTCCGGGGCGTCGTCACGGGCGACCGTGGCCTGGATCAACCCGTAGGGACGATCGTCGGCGTGGAACACCTCGTTGGGATTGTCCAGCCCGAAAGGCGATAGGTCGTAGACAAAGTGGTGCTTGTTGGGCGCCGAGAGCCGGACCTCCGCGATCGACGGATAGGTCTGCAGAATCGCCTTGCCGATCTCGTACAACGTCTGCTGCAGGGCCAGCGAGTGCACGGTGGCGAACCGCTCCAGAATAAGCGCCTTCACCCCGACATATGTTGCATCCCAGTCGACATCGGTACCCACGAAGCGCCACTTGGCCACCAGCGAGGTGGCCATCACCCGATCAGTCGTCGGCTGCAGGATCGTGTACTTGTCCTCCAGGAAATCGTGGAACTCCGAACCCGTCGATTTCAGCACCACCAGATCCTTGAGACCACCGATCACCCACGTGCGCTGTTGCGCGCCGACGCCGTCGACGGTGATCTCGGCGGTGCGCACCTCCTGACCCTTACGGGCCCAGGTGTGGTCATGCTCGCGGCCATCGACAACAACTCTCTCCCAGGCATATTCGTCGATCTCGATGCGCGCGCCGGTCACCGGCTCATACTCGTCCACGAAGTGATACGCCAGATCCAGGCCGTACCGCTCGATGGTCTCGATACCCTTTTCCTTGGCATAGGCGTAAATGGTCTGCTTCTGACTGTCGGTGGGCAGCACCTTGCGTTGATCGCCGTCGGTGTAGGCGGCAGCGAAATCACCGCGCAGCGCGCTACCCACGTTCAGATCCTTGATCTGGTGGCGCGGGGTATCGCGGTAGATCCGGACCACCCGGTTCTCGGCCTTGCCGTACTGGTTGCCTCCCAGGACGATTCCCATTGATGCTTCCTTTCTCAGCTGCCGCGGTAGGTCGAGTAGGCGTAGGGACTCAACAGCAGCGGAACATGAAGGTGCCCGCTGCCGTCGGCGTCGAAACTGATGATCACTTCCGGATAGAACCCCTCGATCCCGTTGTCGGTGAACCACGTTCCCGTGTCGAACACCAGTCGATAGCGCCCTGCGGCCAGCTCGGACCCGGCGAGATCGCGGATCCGGCCATCGGGATTGGTTGTGGCGCTGCCCAGTTGTTCACCCGACGAACCCAGCAGCGTCACCCGCACCCCCTGCGCCGGGCGCCCGGACACCGCGTCCAGCACGTGGGTACTCAATCCCGTCATGACTCGCCTTGCCTCTCGAATTCGTCCGCATGCCGTCCGGCAGGACCAAGCATCCGCACCAGGCGACCGCGATTGATCTTGCCCAATTCCATTCTCATGACCCGGCGCTCATTCTGCGGATCGTTCTTGAGCCGTTCCTCCAGAATCGCCAGCAGCTCCTCGGCGGGCCGACCGTTGGCGAACACCAGATACACATAGCCGAAAAGCTTCTCGTACTCCGCGTTGCATTCCTTGAGCCTGGCCAGCACAGCATCGTCTGCGCCCGTCACGCCCGACTGCTCACTCTGGGAGGCCGCGCTGTCGGACCGCTCCCCGATCCTCGGGTGCCCGTCGAGCGCCTCGTCCAAGTCCGCCTCGGTGAGCTCGGCCAGGATCAGGTCCGCCCGGTTGTACAGCGCCTGCTCGTCGCGGAACGGTCGTCCGGCCGCCACCCGCACCGCCCATATCCGGGACGCGCAACATTCGTAGAGCCAATGGATCGCCTGGCTGTCGGAGAGCTCGTTGAAGCTCTCGATTCCCCGCCAGTCAACGCGTCGCATGGAAATCCTCGAAGCGGCCGAAACGAGCGGCAGTGATGGGGTTGGCATCGGCCACCAGATCATCGAACCGGTAATTGGCGATCTTCGCGATCTCGATGAGAGCGAACGCGCGCTCGCTGGTGGTGGAATTCTCCATCCGGCTCCACCCATTGCGCAGCAGACGCTCGTAGCGCTCGGTTTCGCGTGCGCAAATCACTAGTGGGAAACCGAAATGCTCGCGATAGGCATCGGCCAGGCTCACCACGTTGCTCAGCTCGTTCTCGTCCAGCGTCTGCAGGATGGTGTGATCGACGGCCGCCATCTCCCCAGCTTCGTCCTCGGCGCCCAGATCGGGGAACGATCTGATGAGTTCGAGCTGCTCGTCGTCATCGCCGGTGAGCATCGCCTCCTGAAAGGCGCTGCGAAGATCATGGGTGTCGGCGAACGGCCGCTGCCGGTAGGCGCGGTCGATGACCCAATCCACGTCCTGCACCAGGCCGCCGAAGGTGTCGCGGAATCCCTCAAGAGTCATCTCGTTGACCTGCGCGAGTCGGATGGAGCCCCCGCCAGCCACCGCGACGCCCCGGCTGCCGGTGTGGAAAAACAGCAGATTCAGCACGATCGCGGTGATGGCGCCCATGGTGATGCCGGTGCTGAATGGGATCTGCAGCAGTCCCGGAACGGCCTGATCGATACCCGGAAGCGCGGGGACGGCAATGGCCCGGCCGTGATCCAGGACGGTTGACGCGCCCGAGGACTGGGAGAACTGCACGTACATCCCCATCGCAAGGGAGGTGCTGGCGATGATCAGGTTGCGATGGTCGTTGAAGTCGACCTTGCCCAGGGTTTGGATGCCCACCACGGCCACCGTCGCGAACAGCGTCATCGCGGCCCCGCCCAATACCGGGGCCGGGATCGACTCCACGATCTTCGCGGTCTTGGGCAGCACGCCCAACACCATCATGATCACCCCGGCGGCGGCTACCACCCAACGGCTCTTGACACCGGTGAGGCGCACCAGCCCCACATTCTCCGAGAACGCCGTGTACGGGAAGGAGTTGAAGGTGCCACCGATCATGGTGGCGATGCCGTCGGCCCGCACCGTGGCGGCAATATCCGCGCCCCGCACGCGCTTGCCAACGATCTCGCCGGTGGCGAAGACCGCCCCGGTGGATTCGACGGCGGTGACCATCAGCACGACGATCAGCGACACCACCGCGATGACATCGAACCGCGGGGCGCCGAATGCGAACGGCGAGGTGAATCCGATCCAGTCCGCCTCGCCGACGCGAGCGAAGTCGGTGTCCCCGACCAGCCACGCGATGGCGGTACCGGCGACCAGCCCGAGCAGGACCGCGATCGTGCTCCAGAAGCCCCGAAAGAACCTCTGCATCAACACGATCGCCGCGATGGTGCCCACCGCGTACATCAGCCAGCGCCCGTTGCCGGGATCGTGGGCGGCCACCGGGCTGTGCGGGTTGCGGACGGCGTCGCCAATACCCACCGGCAGCAGCGATACCCCGATGATCGTGATGACCGAACCGGTGACGATCGGCGGGAAGAAGCGAATCAGGCGGGCGAAGAACGGTGCGATAAGAAAGGTAAACGCGCCCGCGGCGATCACCGCGCCGTAGACGGTGAGCAGCCCCACCCGGCCACCGCCGTGATCGTTGGCGATCTTGATCACCGGAGCGAGGGTGGCGAAGGTGACCCCCTGCAGGAGCGGCAGTCGCACACCGATCTTCCAGAAGCCCACCGACTGCAGAATCGAGGCAATACCGCAGGTGAACAGGTCGGCCGTGATCAACATGGTCAGCGCCTCGGCGTCCAGGTCGATAGCGCGCGCGATCAGCAGCGGCACGAGCACCGCACCGGCGTAGAACGCGATCACGTGCTGCACACCCAGGGTGACGAGCTTGCCCACGGAGGGCACCTCGTCCACAGGATGCACTCTCCTGCGTTTGCCCCCGGGCGAGGTCGCTCGCGTAGTGTCGGCACTCATCGCAGAACCTCCAAACCTTCTGTGTTCCGGGCGCGGTTGCCGGCGGCGAAAGCGACGCTAAGTCGGCTGTGTTGCGGGCATATTGCCGCGTATCTATATTTTTCCGACCGGCGGGCCAAGCTCGGTGTCGATAATCACATCTAATTGCCCTGCGGCGGAGACGATTACCGACTCCAGGCGGTCATGGTGGGCTGCCGCGACGGCCAGCAGGGCCTCGGTATCGCGTCGCGCCACCGCGGTGAGCATCGCCTCGTGGTCGGCGTGCAACTGCAATTGCGCCGACGCGGGCACCGCCCGCATCACCTGGAACGGCTCGGTCAGATTCCACGTGGCCTCGAACATGTGCAACAGGCGGTGCATACCGCACGGAGCGACGAGCGCCCGGTGAAATTGTCGCGAATGCAGATGAAACGCACGCATATCGCCGTCGACAGTGGCCCGCTGCAATTGTTCGTGCTCGGCCAGAGCGACATCCAGATCCTCGGCCGTCGCGAGTGCCGCGGACTGGGTCAGCGCGGCACGCTCGAGAACGCCTCGAGTGAAATAGATCTCACGCAGCTCCGGAAGGGTCAGCTGAGCCACTCGATACCCGCCGTTGGTCCGATGATCGACAAGCCCCTCGGCCACAAGGGTTTTAAGAGCTTCCCGCACGGGGATCGGGCTGATTTGATAGGTGTCGGCGACCTCGTTGATGGGGATCACCGATCCGGGCGGGGCGGCACCATCGAGGATGGCACGTCGTAGCCCATCAAGCACGTTGCCCTGGTTATGCCCGGACCGGTTGGCGCGCAGCTCATTGATCAGCCTTCGGTACCGGAATGTGCGCGACATCGACCTGATTTTGTCAGTGGACGCACTCCACCGCCATCGGTGGCGACGCAGAGTTAACGCGAACGTTTCATGGCGCGGGTGGTGCCCATCAATGCCGTGCCCCACTCACCGCGTCGACGTACCCTGTCGGCCATGCGGATACGGGTGATCAACCCCAACACCACCGAGGCCATGACGAAGGGCATCGGGGTGGTGGCCGAGTCGGCGGCCTGGCCGGGAACCGATATCACCACCGTGAACCCGGAAATGGGGCCGGCGTCGATCGAGAGCCACTACGACGAGGCGCTGAGTGTGCCCGGCGTGCTCGCCGAGATCCGCCGCGCGGAATCCGAAGGCACCGACGGGTACGTACTCGCCTGTTTCGGCGATCCCGGCCTCGATGCCGCACGGGAACTGGCCGCCGGCCCGGTACTCGGTATCGCCGAGGCCGCAATGCATATGGCCAGTCACCTCGGCCGGGGGTTCAGTGTGGTCACCACGCTGGAACGCACCGCGGGGCGCGCCTGGGATCTGGCCGAACGCTATGGGATGTCATGCTTCTGCCGGGGTGTACACGCCTGTGACATCGCAGTACTGGACCTGGATGAGAACCCGCAGACCAAGGAGATTCTTATCGAACGCTGCCGCAGCGCCGCGAAAAACGATGGCAGCGAGGTGATCGTGTTGGGTTGCGCGGGGATGGCCGGCCTGTGTCGAGACATCTCGTCAGAGCTGGGGTTACCGGTGATCGACGGAGTGGCCGCCGCGGTGAACCTGGTGCAATCGTTGGTCGCGATGGGCCTACGCAAGTCGGGGCAGGGCGAGTTCGCCCCGCCGGCACTTAAATCCTATGCAGGACTGCTTGATTCATTCGGCGGCACACCCGCCGGATGAACCCGACGCCAGTGCTCGGCGATGTCCACGCGTTTGGCGATCCACACGCCCTCCCGTGACTGCACATGGTCCAGGAAGCGTTCGAGCGCGACGGTCCGGGCCGGACGGCCCACCAACCGGCAGTGCAGACCGACCGACAACATCTTCGGGCTGCCCGCCTCCCCCTCGGTATAGAGGTAGTCGAACGCATCGCGCAGATGCGTGAAAAACTCTTCCCCGCTGGGAAATCCGGCCGGCGAGGCGAACCGCATATCGTTGGTGTCCAAGGTGTAGGGCACCACCAGGTGGTCAGCGCCGCCGTCATCGGTGGGCACGCGAACCCAATACGGCAGATCATCGGCATAGGAGTCGGAGTCATAGACGAACCCCCCGTGCTCGACCACCAGCTGCCGGGTTTGGGGGGAATCACGTCCGGTGTACCAGCCCACCGGAGCCTCGCCGGTCAGATCACGCAGGATTCGGACGGCCTGCGCCATATGCTCACGCTCAACATCCGGGGACACCAGCTGATAGGACTGCCAGCTCAGGCCGTGACAGGCGATTTCATGCCCGAGCTCACCAAACGCCGCCACCGCCTCCGGGTTGCGCTGCAAGGCCCGCGCGACCGCGAAGACGGTCAGCGGCAGGCGGCGGCGTTCGAACACCCGCAAAACGCGCCAGAGCCCGGCACGTGAGCCGTACTCGTATAACGATTCCATGCTCATATGCCGATTGGGGAACGCCTCGGCCGGCACCATCTCCGACAAAAATGTCTCCGAGGCCGCCGATCCGTCCAGGACGTTATTTTCAGCGCCCTCTTCATAATTGAGCACAAATTGCACCGCGATGCGGGCATCGCCGGGCCACCGCGGATGCGGCGGCACACGTCCGTATCCCACCATGTCGCGGGGTATCGCCGATTCGGCATCATATTGAGCCATCGTGGGCACGATAGTAGGCCGATCGGATCACCGCACCGAATCAGATTCCGCTGACCTGGTTCTGGTCCGGCGAAGATATTGTCTTCGCGCAACACGGCGGCAACACCGGCCGCTTAGTTTCGGGTGTCACCGGCGTCATCGTTGCCGGTCGACATACCTTGGAGGTTCTTGTGACCGGTGTACTCGCGGCCGATGCCATCGCTGCGCCCACCGGGCGGAGTGCCGCCGGGGACAGCGTGATCAAACCCGGGTACGACCCGGCATTGACCAACGGTGACCTGGCGCCGCTGCGGACGCAGAGTTGGACCAGCTACAACTTTTTCGCATTCTGGATGTCCGATGTCCATAGCGTCGGCGGCTACGTTTTCGCGGGAAGTCTTTTCGCGCTGGGAATCTCGGCGTGGCAGGTGCTACTGGCCCTGGTCGTCGGCATCGTGGCGGTGTACTGGTTGTGCAATCTGGTGGCACGCCCCTCACAGCTGACCGGTGTGCCGTACCCGGTAACCGCCAGAGTCGCATTCGGTGTGCGGGGCGCCAATCTGCCCGCCGTGATCCGTGGCCTGATCGCCGTGGCCTGGTACGGCATCCAAACCTATTTGGCCTCAGTGGCGTTCGTGCTCCTGGCGGTGAAGTTCCAGCCCTCCCTCAGCCGCTATGGCAATGCCGACGAGTACGGCTTCCTTGGTTTGTCGGTTCTCGGCTGGGGCGGCTTTCTGCTGATGTGGGTGCTGCAAGCGGTCGTCTTCTGGAACGGCATGGAGGCGATCCGCAGGTTCATCGACGTCTGCGGGCCCGCGGTGTACGTGGTGATGCTGACGCTCGCGGCCTACCTGATTGTCGAGGCCGGTTGGCAGAATGTGCATTTCAGCCTGGCATCGGGACCGCCCAAGAGCGGATTTGCCGCGGCGGCAGCAGTGCTGAGCGCGATAGCCCTGGTGGTGTCCTACTTCTCGGGCCCCATGCTCAATTTCGGCGATTTCTCGCGGTATGGGCGTAGCTTCGACGAGGTCAAGCGTGGCAACATCCTCGGGCTGCCACTGAACTTCGTGTTCTTCGCGGTCCTGGTGGTGTGCACGGTGTCGGCGGGGGCGACGGTGATCGGGCGCGACGCGGACGGCGCCATCATCACCGACCCGGTGCTAATCGTGGACAAGATCGACAACACCACAGCGGCCGTGTTGGGCGTACTCACCTTCGCGATCGCCACCATCGGCATCAACATCGTGGCCAACTTTGTTTCACCGGCCTTCGATTTCTCCAACCTCGCACCGACACGGATCAGCTGGCGAACCGGCGGGATGATCGCGGCCGTCGGCTCGATCCTCATCACCCCGTGGAACCTCTACAACAACCCGGACACGATCCACTACACACTCGACATACTGGGCGCCGTAATCGGTCCGCTCTTCGGGATCCTGATCGCCGATTTCTACCTCGTGCGCCATCGCACGATCATCGTGGACGACCTCTTCACCCTCTCCCCCTCCGGTGCGTACTACTACCGCGGCGGCATCAACCCGGTCGCGGTGACCGCGACCATCGCCGGAGCATTGGTCGCTATAGGCACCGTCCTCTGGGGCAGCGCGTATCTGGCGAGCTTCACCTGGTTCGTGGGCGCGGGTATCGGCTTCGGCGTCTATCTCCCGGGCATGCGGCACGCCCCTACCCACCTGATCTACGGCCGGTAGTCCCGGTCGGCGCCGTCTCCGAGATGGTCACACGACACATCGATCACATCGGTACGGCCCGCCAGGTACCGCCCGGCCCCTCGATCGCCCGTGAGGGTGGCCAGCACCGGGCCGAAATGTTCCGAACCGATGTAGACCGGGTGCCCCGGTCTGCCCGCGAATGTCGCCCGCGCCAACGCCTCGCGACGCCCGCCCGCGGCCTGTAGCACCAGCCGCACCGTCTCCGGCCCGACAGAAGGCAGGTCCACCAGGTGGAAGACCACTCCCGCGACGTCCGCTCGCGGCCCCAGCAGGTCCAGTATCGTGCGCACAGATTCCGAGACACCGTGGCGCCATCGAGGCACCTCGATACCCCTTGCTGGCGAAGGTATCTCGGCTCGCGCGGCACCCTGCGTGACGTAGATCTCGCCGCAGCCACCGTGGTCCAGAGCCGTCACCGCGAAGTCAAGCCAACGCCCGCTCTCGGCGAGGATCTTTGGCATTCCGAAACGGCTGCCGGCCCCTGCCGCGAGTACCGCACCGACGACGACACCGTCAGCGGGATCGGACTCTGCGGCGCGCATCCTCCTATCGAACCTCACGGCGACGCCCGGCGTAATACGGGCCGAATCTTCCGTTTACATGCGATAAACAGGCCGTCGTTACGGTCTCGCAGATGACGGCCGCGTTCGAGCTCCCCGCCAGCGAGATGGTGCGTCTGGCGAACAAGCCGCCCTGGTATCGGTCGCTATTCGTCCAGCTGCTGGTGGCCATTGTCGCCGGCGTCATCATCGGGTGGCAATGGCCGGGAGTCGGTGCCGACCTGCGCCCGCTTGCCGACGGTTTCATCAAACTGATCAAGATGTTGATCGCCCCGATCATCTTCTGCACGGTGGTGCTGGGTATCGCGCATGTCGGGGATCTCAAGTCCGTCGGGCGAATCGGCGTTAAAGCCCTCATCTACTTTGAGGCGGTCACCACCTTCGCGCTGCTGTTCGGCCTGCTGGTGGGCAACCTGACCAAGCCGGGTTCGGGTTTCCACATCGATGCCGGGACGCTGGCGACCGGGGCCGATGCCATCGCGAAGAAGACCAACAACAGCGAGCTGCCGCACACCGTCGAATTCCTGCTCGGCATCATCCCATCCTCCATCGTCTCCGCCTTCGCCGAGAACGCGCTGCTCCAGGTGCTGTTTTTCGCCGTGCTCTTCGGGCTATCGCTGGCCAAGTTCGGGGAGTCGGGCCCACCGGTGGTACTCGAGTTCATCGACCACCTCAGCCACATCTTCTTCACCATCATCGGGTGGATCATGCGGCTGGCGCCGCTGGGGGCATTCGGGGCGATGGCCTACATCGTGGGCCAATACGGGATCGGCGCGCTGGGCAGTTACGGAAAGCTCATCGGTGCCTGTTATCTGGCCGCACTGCTGTTCATCGGTGTGCTGGCAGCGGCGGCCAGGATCTTCGCCGGGGTGAATCTATGGAAGTTCATCGTCTATATCAAGGACGAGTTGTTCCTGGCCCTGGGCACCGCCTCCACCGAGGTGGTGCTGCCGCGCATCATGACGAAGCTCAACAACGTCGGATGCTCAAGGACGACAACGGGATTGGTGATACCCACCGGGTACTCGTTCAACCTGGACGGCGCCACCCTGTACCTCTCGATCTGCGTGCTGTTCCTCGCACAGGCTCTCGGGGTCAACCTGAGCATCGGTGAACAGATCACTGCCGTGCTGGTGCTGATGCTCACCTCCAAGGGCATGGCGGGCGTGCCCGGCTCGTCGTTTCTGGCGCTTTCGGCGACGGTGGCCGCCATCGGTCACGGCGCCATCCCGGTGGCCGCGGTGGCCATATTGCTGGGCGCCGACCGAATCATGGACTCGATGCGGGTCTCGGTGAACCTCCTGGGCAATTGCGTGGCGACGCTAGTGGTGGCCAATTGGGAAGGCCAGCTCGATAAAGACCGCATGCGCAGAGTTCTCGCCGGTGAACAGGTCGCGGACGAGTCCGACGAGGAATCCGCACCTGCACACGCCTGAGCGCTGTCGCAACGAGTCTGCGAGCATGGGACCCGTGTCAGCGGCATCATCATCGGACCCATCAGATACCAGTGGTCTCGATTGGCTCGCCCCCATCGCGGAACTCTTGGCAGCTGCCGATGCTGATCTGGCGACCAAGTATCCCGAGGACCGCGGTCAACCGCAGCCCGTTCATACCGCCTATGTCAGTGCGGGACTAGCCGACGCTCAGACACCCGAGCGCTGGGGGGCATCCGCGCTTGAGCTTGCCGGGCGCCACGAGCAGACGCTGGCCACACTCGATATCCAGGGCGTCCTCCCCCGTGTCCTAAAGCAGCTCGCCACCGCTCCCATCCAGGACCTCCGACTGGACTTCGAGGACGGTTACGGCTGGCGCGCGGATAGCACCGAGGACACGGACGCACGCAAGGCCGGGCGCACGTTGCGCTCGCTGTCGACGGCGGCGAATCCACCTCAGGTACTGGGTATCCGGATCAAGGGCCTCACCTCGCTGCACTTGCGGCGAAGCGTGCGCACGCTGGAGCTGGTGCTGGACGGCGCGTCGGGAGTGCCGCGAGGATTCGTGACGACGATTCCGAAGTTCCGCGCGCTGGCTCAGGTCGACGCGGCCCTACGCCTGTTCGACGAGCTGGAGCGGGTGCACGGACTGCCCAGTGGTTCACTGCGTTTCGAGCTTCAGATCGAGAGCCCTCAGGCCGTGCTGGGCGCCGACGGCGCAGCTACGCTGGCCAAGGCGATCCACATGGCGCAGGGACGCCTCGTCGCATTGCATTACGGCACCTACGATTACAGCGCGGCATGCGGGATCGCCGCCACCCACCAGTCCCTGGAACATCCCGTGGCCGACCACGCCAAGGCGGTGATGATGGCGGCAGCAGCTCAGACCGGCGTGTGGGTGTGCGACGGCTCGACACAGGTCATGCCCGAGGGATCCGCGGACGAGCAGGCCGCCGCGATCACCAGGCACCACCGGTTGGTCACCCGCGCCCTCGAACGTGGCTACTGGCAAGGCTGGGATATGCACCCGGGACATCTACTCACCCGGTGGTTAGCCACCTACGGCTTCCACGCGCAGGCCCTGGCGGTCGCCGGGCCACGTATCGATGCCTATCTGCGGCGGCAGGGCGGCGCGGTGGTCGACGAGCCCGCGACCGCGCAAGCGCTGGCGGCCGGAATACTGCGTGGTCTGGACTGCGGCGCCTACACGGTTGACGAGGTGACCGCGATTGCTCCCGGATGCGACCGAGCGGTACTGGACCAACTCGTACAACGGACCGCGACAGGAGGAACCGACCCGCGATGACCGGCAATACACCTACGGGGCTGCCCGATTTCACGATGCTGCCCGACCTGGCGCTGCGCCCGCTGGGCGGCGCGGTGATCTGGACCAACGATGACTTGTTCGCCGAAAAGGAGAACTTGATCAAACCCGGGCCCGCGGATTACCGGCCCGCGACATTCGGCCATAAGGGGCAGGTGTACGACGGATGGGAGACCCGGCGCCGGCGCGACCCGGCCGGTGATCCCGGCCATGACTCCGCGATCGTTCGGCTGGGCGTTCCCGGTGTGATCGCGGGTGTGGTCGTCGACACCGCCTGGTTCAAAGGCAACTACCCGCCGGAGATTTCGGTCGATGCGGCGGAGATCGACGGATATCCCCCAGCAGCGGACATCGCCCGGGACACCTTCTGGCACAGCATCGTCGAACGCACGAAGGCCTACGGCGACACCCGCAACGTCTACGACGTCAGCTCAACGCAGCGGTGGACACACGTGCGGCTGACGATGTACCCGGACGGCGGGGTCGCACGGTTACGCGTCCATGGCCGAGGCCGCCCCGACTCACGATTTCTCGATGCCGGTCCCTTCGATCTGGCCGCCATCGAAAACGGAGGTCTTGTCACCGACTGCTCCAACCGGTTCTACAGTTCGCCGCAGAACTTGCTGTTTCCTGGGATCGCCCGCGAGATGGGTGACGGATGGGAGACCGCCCGCCGTCGTGACAGCGCCAACGACTGGGTACAGGTGCGGCTCGCCGGCGAGGGCGTGATCCGGCTGGCCGAGATCGATACCTCGTACTTCGTCGGCAACAGTCCCGATGCGGCGGGGCTATTGGGCTTGACCGCTCAGGGCGACTGGGTTCCGCTGCTGCCGCGTACTCGACTGCAGCCCGACACCCGGCACCGTTTCCTACTAGATAGCGACCAGCCAGTCACCGACATCCGCCTGGACATCTACCCCGATGGCGGGTTATCCCGTCTACGGCTCTTCGGTGAGCTGACGGCCACCGGACGGACCCCCGTCGAAAGTCACTGACGGACAGTGTGAATCGGCAGGGGTGGTTCTGAACCGCCTCTACGGCTTGAGCAGAAGATCCACCAGTGCCGCGCGATAGCTATCGGAGGCGCGCTCGGATCCGCGAGGCCCCAGATAGAGGTACCCGGCTCCGACGGCGAAGGCGAATTCGGCACGAAGCCGCGCCGTATCGGGATCGAAACCGCTGTCGGTGAACACGGACCGCGCGGCCCGCAGCACACGTCGATCGGACGCCCGAACACCTTCCGCGGCGGCCTGGTTGGTCCTCGCCCACTCTCGCATCGAGCGCTCCAACGCCCACTGTCGCGGGCGCATAAGCATCGACATCATCGTGGTCAGACGTTCTCGCGGAAGCAGGTCTGCGAGCGCCTGCATTTCCTGGTGATCCTCGGTAAGTCCGTCACCCCACGCGCCGATCAACGCGGACCGATAGGCCTCGATATCCGAGAAGTGCCAATAGAAACTGCCCTTTGTCACACCAAGGCGAGTCGACAGCGTCTCGATCTTGAGTTCGCGCAATCCTTCCGCTGCCAGGATGTCGAACCCGGCGTGCAGCCAGTCCTCGGCCGAAAGGCGCGTGGAACTCATCGTCTCGTGAACCTCCATGCCGTCCAGACCGACGCCCGGCCATCTCCATACCTTTAGGTATGTTAGCGTCTGCGCATGTCAACCGTGGAATTGCCGCAGGCTGAGGCGATCTGATGAAGACGTTATGGGTGGAAGCCTCGCCGAACGGCGAGAACTCGCTGTCCTCAGCCCTCGCCGCGGAATTCATCGACGCTGCGGATCCCTCGGCGACGGGAGACGTGGAGCGATTCAACCTATGGAACTCCGAGTTCCCACAATTCGGCGCCGAGGCCGCCACCGCGAAGTTGGCGCCGATGTTCGGAAAAGACCTCACCGCCAATCAGGTTCAGATATGGCAGGACATCGTCGACGAGGTGGAGCGGGTACGTCGGTTTGACCGGATTGTCATCTCCTCACCGATGTGGAACTGGAATGTGCCCTATCCGCTGAAGGCGTGGATCGATGTCATCGTGCAGCCCCGGCTCAGCTTCAGCCTGGACGAGAACGGCACACATATCGGCGTACTGGGGAACGGCAAACCGGTTCACCTGATCCTCACCCGCAGTAGCGCCTATGACGGCCGCAGTCCCGAATTGCTCGATTTTCAGCAGCCGTACCTGGAGTACGTCTTCACCATGCTGGGGTACACCGTGGACTCCCTGGTGTTCGAACCGACCACACGGTGGAGCGACGAGGCCCGCCAGCGGTTTCGGGAGAAGTCCCTGCACCGCGCACGCGAGCACGGTGCGACGATCACCCCCACCGGGAACTAAGTCGGTCGCACAATCGTCTGACTAGCAAGAAGCAAAACCGGGGGGGACCCATGACTTCGACACGGGCACTGCCCACAGGGCATCCGCTAACACCTGTCGCCGTCCAGAACCGCTCCGATCACGAGCGTTATTCACGGTAACCAGATAGGTTGAATTTATGTCCGATCTGCCCACTCGCACGTATGTCGAGTTTCCCGGAATTAGCACCCGCGCCTGGGAACATCCCGCTGATCGTGCCGCGCTGCAAACACTGCGCAGCCTGAAGGGCTTTGACACTGTCCTCAAGGCACTGGCCGCCTTGCTGCGCGAACGTCAGCACCGGCTGATGTATCTGGCCACCGCGATCCGCGTCGACGACCGGCAGTTCGCCACGCTGCACGACACCCTCAACGACTGTGCGCGCATCCTCGATGCCCCGGAGACTCCGGAGCTGTACGTCATTCAGGGGCCGTATGCCAATGCCTTCACCATCGGCATGGACCGCCCGTTCATCGTCCTCACCTCGGCCCTGCTGGATCTGCTGAACGAACAGGAACTGCGCTTCATCGTGGGCCACGAGCTCGGCCACGCCCTCTCCGGGCACGCGGTCTACCGCACCATGCTGATGCACCTGATGCGCCTCGCCGGGAACATCGGCTGGATGCCGATCGGCGGATGGGCCGTGCGCGCCATCGTCGCCGCGCTGATGGAGTGGCAGCGCAAGTCGGAGCTTTCCGGAGACCGTGCCGGGATGCTCTGCGGGCAGGACGTGGACACCGCCATCCGAGTGGAGATGAAGCTGGCCGGCGGCTCCCGCCTGGACGAGATGGACACCCAGCGCTTCCTGGCGCAGGCCGCCGAGTACGAGCGCACCGGCGACATGCGCGACGGCGTGCTCAAGCTGCTCAATCTCGAACTTCAGTCGCATCCCTTCTCGGTGCTGCGGGCCGCCGAACTGAGCAAATGGATCGACCGCGGAGACTATGGAGTGATCCTCGGCGGAAGCTATCCGCTGCGCGAGGACGATGCGCAGACGGACCTGGGCGCCGATTTCCGTTCCGCGGCAAAGTCATACAAGGACAACTTCGATTCCTCGACCGATCCGCTGATTTCCGCGTTGCGCAACTTCGGATCCACCCTGGACGGCGTCGTGAACGTCGTCGGACAGGGCGTCACCGATGTCGCGTCAGACGTGCGACGTCGGTTCTCCGAGTGGCGCAACCCTGCAGGCGAAGACCAAGCACGCGACGACGAATCATGACCGACCAGAACTACATGAACTTCTTCGTGGAGCGGCCGGCCTCCGCTGCGTCGGTGCTGCGCGCCTGCGCGACGGCGTGCGGCCTCCTCTTGGAGTCCGACGACCATCCCGTCGATGATGCGGACGGATACCTCCAAATAACCCAGTACACGGACGGATTCGAGATGGGGCTGTGCATCATCTGGCCACCCACCTCGCCGGTAACCCGACCCCAAGAGGCGGTGGCGCAAGCCATCGCCGACGAACTGCGTCAACGCGTGATCTTTGACGTCGAGGATGCGAACGCCGAATCGGGTGAACGATGGATCCTCGCAACACCGGGCGGCACCGTCGCGGAGGTGGACGTTGTGGAGTACGACGACGGCGTTGGCCTGCCCGTATTCGATTGACACCGCCGGTTTTCGGTGGCCATCGCCGTTCCGCTTCGATACGCTCGATATCCCATGACATCTACCCACGACCCCCACACGGTGCGCGCCGCCATGCGCGCCGATCTCGCCGTCGCGATGAAGGCTCGCAACAGCCGCGCCGTCAGCGCGCTGCGGACGGCCATCGCCGCGATCGACAATGCCGAGTCCGTGGACCAGACATCGAACACCACCCCGAGTCACGCACACATCGCAGGCGCGGCAACGGGTCTCGGTGCTGCCGAAGCGGCCCGGCGCGTACTCTCCCCCACCGACGTACGGGCCATCCTGCAGACGCAGATCGACGACCGTGCCACCGAGGCTGCTCGCTATGGCACGCTCGGGCAGGTGCAGGCCGCCGAGCGGCTGCGTGCCGAGGCCGACGTTCTCACCACGTACCTATAGCTTTTCGTAGCGCCGCGCGATGCCGTCGCACAGGATCTCGACACCCCTGATGATCACCTCGCGCGGATTAGTCACCTGCGGAAGGTCGCCCAGTCCCACGAGTGCGGCCAACCGCGGAGACTCCGGCACACCGGCATTGCCCGCGATCAGTTCCGACAAACCCGAGAAATCGGTGCGCGCACCCGGCGAGACGAGCTGCCCGCCCACCGCGCCCAGCCCCACACCCTGCGAATAGCACCACACCTGGAACACCAGCTCGGCCGCCTCGGGCGGCTGCGCCCCGAGATGACCGAATGCCTCCAACAGCCAGTCGAAGCAGCCAAGCGTGTCCGGCTGCATCCCGGCGCGCGGCACCGCATAGGCCAGCAACACCCAGGGATGGGTGCTGTAGAGGTTGAAGTCATAGTCGACCGCGACGCGCACCCGGGCCCGCCAGTCCGGGTCGCCCATCATGTTCTCGGGATAGGCGAACCGTCGCGTCACTTCCGCCGTCATCTCAATCAGAAGCGCGTCCTTGTCGGCGACGTGGCGGTAGAGCGACATCGCTCCCACGCCGAGGGCGTCGGCGATCTTGCGCATCGAGACTCCGGCCAGGCCGTCCGAATCGGCTATCGCAATCGCCTTGGCGACAATCGATTCCAGCGTTAGGCGCGGTTCCGTCACGACGCTCACCCCTCAATTCGATTGACCAGAAGAACCAATGTGCGTACAGTGTACCCGTCTGCTGCGTACGCCGTACGCGCGAAATATATACCGGAGCGATACCCCATGACCAGCTACAAGCCCACTGCGCCCGAAAACGCGACCGCCCCCGAGGGCACCCGCGCCGGACGCCGCACGTGGTTCGGACTGGCCACCCTCCTGCTGCCCGTGTTCCTGGTGTCCATGGACGTCTCGGTCCTGTTCTTGGCAATGCCACGGCTGTCCGAGTCACTCAATCCCTCAGCCGCCGAGCAGCTCTGGATCCTCGACGTGTACGGGTTCCTGCTCGCCGGACTGCTCATCACCATGGGCAATTTGGGTGACCGGTGGGGACGTCGCCGCCTCATGCTGTGGGGTGCAACTCTTTTCGGCGCCGCCTCGGTGCTCGCCGCCTTCGCCCCCACACCGCTGGCGCTGATCGCGGCCCGCGCGTTGATGGGCGTGGGCGGGGCAACTCTGCTGCCGGCCAGCCTGGCTCTCATCGGCGTCATGTTCCCGAACGCCCGCCAGAAGGCGCTCGCGGTGGGCATCTGGGCGGCGGCTTTCTCCTTCGGCGCGGCCGTCGGACCGGTTATCGGCGGCATGCTGCTGCACCACTTCTGGTGGGGCTCGGTATTCCTCATCAACGTGCCGGTACTGATAGTGCTGCTACTGACCGCGAACGCGCTCATCCCCGAGTATCGCAACCCGGTGCGGGAGCCCTTCGACCTCGCCGGCGTCGCGCTGTCCATGATCGGCATCATGACGCTGGTGTACGCCGTGAAAGCCGTGGCAACACATGGTTTCTCGCCATCAGTTGCGGTCACCGGCATGCTCGGCGTGGTCACCCTCACGGTGTTCGCTCGCCAACAGATGCGTAACCCGCACCCGCTGCTGGCACTCGACTTGTTCCGCAACCGGACCTTCAGCGTGGCGATCGTCGGCACCATCGCCGCGATGGCCACCTTCGGTGCCACGACCTACCTCACCGGGCTCTACCTACAGTCGGTACTCGGGTTCGATGTGCTTGCGGCGGCCTTCCTAGGCGTGCCGATGGCGGTCACGGTCGCCTACTTCTCCATGGACGCGGCGCGCATCGAACGTCTACTCGGGGAGCGCTGGACGTTCGTGGTCTCGCTGTTGGCGATGGCCGTCGGCAATGCAGTGCTGCTGGGGCTGGGCCCGCACGGACCGGTGGGCGTCTACATCGCGGCAACGGTGATCGTCGGCGCGGGCGCCGGGGTGATGTTCACCTTCGTCTCCGCCGTCGCGCTCAATGCCGCCCCCACCGAACGGGCCGGGCAGGCGACGGGCATCTCGGAGATGAGCTTCGAGCTCGGGACCGCGTTCGGGCTGGCATTGTTCGGCGCGCTCGCCTCGGCGGTCTTCACGACACGCACTCATGTGCACGAGACGCTCGGGCAAGCCATGACCCGTGCCAAGGACATTGGTGGTGACGCAGGCGTGGCCGTGGCCGAGCTCGCCAGGACCGGATGGACCGATGGCATCCACGCCGTGGCCGGGCTATCGACGCTCCTGCTCGTGGGCACCGCGATCGCGGCGGCTCTCGTGATGCGCCGCGCGGATAACTGATCGCGGGAACCTTCGAGGGTCCGGACTCGTAGAACACGTATGACCCGCGAGATCCGAGACATCGACTCCACCAACGAGGCCACGGCCCACCGCGTGATCGCCACGGCATTCGCCGAGGATCCCGTGGTCCGCTGGGTCAACGCCGACCCTCGGCGCGACGAGGCGATGTTCCGTGGGATCTCGCTGGCCCTGCATGGATCCGGACAAGGCGCGTACCTGCTGTACGAGGACGGCGTGGCCGTCGGGGCGGCCCACTGGGATCCACCGAGCTGGGAACCGCCCGCCGCCCAGAGAACGCGGGCCATCCCGATCCTGCTCGGCGCAATCCGGTTGGGTGTCCTCCGCGGCGTGGCCGTCGCCCGGGCCGCCGCCGCCGTGCGCCCCAAGCACCCGCATTGGTACCTGGCGACCATCGGGGCCGCGGTCCCCGGCAAGGGCATCGGGTCCGAGCTCCTCAAACATCAGATCGATCAGATCGAGGGGCCCGCATACCTGGAGAGTTCCAACATCCGAAACAATCCGTTGTACGAACGATTCGGCTTCAAGGTGGTTGAAGAAATCAAACCGACGTCCACCGGTCCGAGCCTGTGGGCCATGTATCGAGACTGATTGCGCCGCAAAGATCCTGATGAGGGGCCTGCCAGATTCCTGAGAATCGGTAACGGTCGCGCCTATGGTGGCGATGGAATACCTAGAGTCGGGGGGGTATTTAGTAGTGGTAGCCAGTAGCACAGAAGGTTGAGATGACGACTGTTCCGCCTGCCGACGCAGCAGACACGTCGATGCGGATATTGGACTTTCCCGGCGAGGACACAGACGCCCCCGAGCAGCCCACGCGGTGGAGCAAGTTCACCCCGGGCGAGTCCCAGCTGCGAGCCGCGGCCTTCGGAACGCTCGTCGGCCTGCTGATCGCGGTGGTTCTCGGAGCCGCCTACGGCGCCCAGCCCGGCGGTTCACTGTGGGCATTGAACAGGACCGCCTTCCCTACCCATTCCCAAGACGTCGCCGTGCGCGCGGTGGTCTCCCAGCTCAAGAACGCTCAGGACATCCTCGGGAACGGCAAGCAGCCTTCTTCCGATCAGCTCAGCGAGGCCCGCACCTCACTGAACGAAGCTAAGCGGGGACTGGAGTTCGTCTCCGCCTCCGATCAGCGCACCTCGCTGCAGAACCTCTACATGCAGCTGAACCAACAGCTGCGCCAGTACACCCCTGAGCAGGCCCAACAGCTGCCCGCGTTGCCCGCACCCCCGGGCGTGAACGCCGACGCGAATCTGGCCGCCAACGCCTCACCGGTAGGTGCGCCGTCACCACCGCCGAGCTGGGGTTACGCCGCCGCTGCCAGCGGACCCGCCCCCGCTCCGCAGACATACTGGGCTCCCCCGCCTCCCGGCATCCCCGTCGACCCGGTGGCCGACTGGCCGGCACCCATGGCTCCGCCCCTGACTCCCAACCTGGGCGATCTCGGCGGGTTCGACCCGTCGTGGATGTTGCTCTATGGATACAACGTCGTGGACTGGTTCAACTGGGGCCTGTCCGGATTCAACCGGTACGGCTATGACTTCATGGGATTTGACCGGTGGGGTTATGACCGGTGGGGTTATGACCGCTGGGGTTATGACCGCTGGAGCTATAACTGGGACGGTTACAACTGGGGCGGATACAACCGCGACGGCCGCGACCGGGATGGCCGCAACGAATGGGGCCAGTACCGCGACGACGACCCCCGTGACCAGGGTTGGTACGACAGGCACCACCCGTTCCGGCAGTACTACGAGTGGAAGTTCCAGAACACCAACCCGGTGTTCAGTCGCAACCTCTGGGACCAGTCGCACGGAATCGACCCCGCCCAATATCGGGACTGGAACCTCAATCGCAACTGGGACAACCCGTTAGAGCGCGATTGGTCCCCCGTGGCTCGCGTCGCCGATCGCCCGGTCCTGACCGAGCCGGTGGTGAACCTGGATGCGTCGCTGGCGCAGTTCCTGGCCGAGGACAAGACGGCCCGCCCGTCGGGAGATCTCATCAAGGAGCTGTCGACCAAGTCGACCCGCAACTTCAGCAAGGAGCTCGCCAAGCAGGCACCCGCTCCCGAGAAGTCGCCGGATTCGACGACTCCTGTCGAGGAAAAGGTTTCCGCCCCACCGGCATTGACGGTGACGGCACCCGTGGCGCCACCCAAGGAAGTGCCCGCGGATTTCACACCCCCGTCACTTCCTACGGTTCCGCCGCTCACGCCGGCTCCCTCCACCGAGCCGCGCGCGACGACGAGCACCACCGGCCCGGCGCCGTCGACGACGCCGTCACACTCGCCGACCCCGACGTCCGAACCTGCGGCTCCCCCCAAGGACGCGACGAGTGTGCCGACCCCGGCACCCAGCTCGGCAGCCCCGGTGCCCACGCCAAAGGACGAGCCATCGACACCGGTCACCACCCCGGCGCCCGTCACACCGGTGACTCCGGCGACACCGCATCAGACCGTGACCACGCCACCGGTCGAGACGTCCGAGCCGTCGGTCGCGCCGGAACCGACCAAGCAGCGGACCACGCCGACACACGAAGTCCCGACGTACCAAACCCCCACGTACGAAGCCCCGACATACGAGACACCCGCGCCGCGCGCGACCGTGGAACCCGCCCCGCAACCGACGGCCGAGGCTCCGGTGAAGCAAGCACCCGTGGAACGTGAGGCGCCCGTGACCCGGGAACGACCGACGCGGGAACAGGAAGCTCCGACACGGGAAGCACCTACACGCGAAGCGCCGACGTACAGCACACCCGCGCAGTCACCGGGCAGCGGGCGCGGCTCTCACTAGCAAGGCCCCCAGCCAAGGTCGAGTAAGGGTACCCTTACTTCATGCCTACAACATGGATGGACACCGCAATACGCCAGGTGCGCCGGGTCGGCGACTTCCCCTTTCCGCACCAGGCGGCCTTCCTGCTCGACAATCCGATTCACCGAAAATTCGCGAATCCCGCCGGGGTAGCCGAGCGGTTGGCGCTGCGCGGTAGCGAACGAGTGCTGGAGATCGGACCGGGGCCGGGAGCCTTCAGTGCGGAGATTGCCCAACGACTCCCCTCCGGGCATCTCGACCTGTTTGACGTGCAGCCCGAGATGCTCAAGAAGGTCAAACGCAAGCTCGACCGTGCCGGATACCGAACCGTGGGATTTCATTCGGGCGATGCCAGCAACGGGCTTCCCTTCCCCGACAACACCTTTGACGTCGCCTTCCTCTCCAGCGTGATCGGTGAGGTTCCAGATAAGACGGCATGCATCCAATCGCTGCGCAAGGTCCTGAAACCCGGCGGGAGGCTGGTCTTCCACGAGATCTTCCTCGACCCCGATCGCCTGGGAATCCCCGAACTACGTGCACTCGCCGAACCGGAGGGCTTCACCTTCGCGTCCGCAGCCGGAAGCCGTTGGCGCGACATCGTGGAGTTCACCCGAACGGAAACTGCGTAGCGCGCATCGCGCAGCCGTGTGACGAGGCCTTCGAGCCGATTTACCTCGTCACACTGCGGCACGTGTTGTATTGACAGGTGTGAGGAATACCATATCTAGATATATCGTTAGTTTAGGTAATCTGATTTTCAGACTCCCCTAGACCACCCTGTCGATTCGAGGCTGCCCCATGACCGTGACCAACGTGACCGACCCGCAGCTGGAGCGGCTGTCCCGGCGTATCGAGACCCTGCGCGAGAGCGATCCACAGTTCCGTGACACCCGGCCCGATCCCGCCGTCGCCCAGGCGGTCTTGCGCCCGGGCCTGCACCTCTCCGAGGCCATCGCGACCCTCATGACTGGATACGCCGAGCGCCCCGCCCTCGGCGAGCGTGCGCGCGAACTGGTCGCCGACGACGACGGACGCGCCACCCTGCGCCTGCTCCCCCGCTTCGACACCATCACCTACGGCGAATTATGGTCCCGCACAACCTCTGTCGCCGCCTCCTGGCACCGTGACCCGGCTCATCCCGTTAGGGGCGGAGATCTGGTCGCCACCCTCGGATTCACCAGCATCGACTACACCGTGCTGGATCTGGCGATCATGATTCTCGGTGGCGTCGCGGTACCGTTGCAAACCAGCGCACCCACATCGCAGTGGACCACCATCCTCGCCGAGGCCCAGCCCAATACCCTGGCCGTCAGCGTCGAATTGCTGGGTACCGCACTGGAATCCGTACTTGCCACCCCGTCGATCAAACAGGTCGTGGTGTTCGATTACACCCCCGAGGTCGATGACCAGCGGGAGGCCTTCGAGGCGGCAAGCGCCCATCTCGCGGAAACCGGCATCGCTATCGAGACCCTCGCTTCCGTGATCGCCCGTGGTGCAAAACTTCCCGCGGCCCCGCTGTACGCCCCGGGTGACGATCCGCTGGCGCTGCTCATCTACACCTCCGGCAGCACCGGAGCCCCGAAGGGCGCCATGCACAGCGAAAACATCGTGCGCCGCTGGTGGATTCGTGAAGACGTCATGGCCGGGACCGAGAACCTGCCGATGATCGGCCTGAACTTCATGCCGATGAGTCACATCATGGGCCGCGGCACCCTGACCTCCACCCTGTCGACCGGTGGCCTGGGCTACTTCGCCGCATCCAGTGACATGTCAACGCTTTTCGAGGATATGGAGCTGATCCGGCCCACCGCGCTCGCCCTGGTTCCCAGAGTCTGCGACATGGTTTTCCAGCGGTTCCAGACCGAGGTGGACCGACGACTCGCCGGCGATGACACAGACGCTGATGCGGTAGCCGCCCAGGTCAAGGCCGAGATTCGCGACAATCTGTTCGGTGGCCGGGTGCTGGCGGTCATGGTGGGCTCGGCCCCGCTGTCCGAGGAGCTGGGCGAGTTCATCGAGTCCTGTTTCGAGCTACACCTCACCGACGGCTACGGGTCCACCGAGGCCGGCATGGTGTTCCGCGACGGCATCGTGCAGCGCCCGCCGGTGATCGAGTACAAGCTCGTCGACGTGCCCGAGCTGGGCTACTTCTCCACCGACCAGCCGCATCCGCGCGGCGAGCTGCTCCTGAAGACCGACGGCATGTTCCTCGGCTACTACAAGCGCCCCGAGGTGACCGCCGGCGTCTTCGATCCCGACGGCTTTTACATGACGGGCGATATCGTCGCCGAGCTCGCCCACGACAACATCGCGGTCATCGACCGTCGCAACAATGTCCTGAAGCTCTCCCAAGGTGAGTTCGTGGCGATCGCCAACCTGGAGGCCGAGTACGCCAACAGCCCTGTGGTGCACCAGATCTACGTGTACGGCAGCAGCGAGCGGTCCTATCTATTGGCTGTCGTGGTCCCGACGCCCGAGGCCGTCGCGACCGCCAACGGTAACGAAACGGCACTCAAGGTAGCCATTGCAGACTCGCTGCAGGACATCGCTAAAGAGATCCAGCTGCAGTCCTACGAGGTCCCGCGCGACTTCATCGTCGAGCCACAGCCCTTCACCCAGGGCAATGGTCTGCTCACCGGGATTGCCAAACTGGCACGCCCGAATCTCAAGACGCACTATGGCGATCGGTTAGAGCAGATGTACACCGATATCGCCGAGCAGCAGTCAGCCGAGCTCAAGGCGCTGCACGGCATCGACCCCGATAAGCCCGCTCTGGAGACCGTACTCAAGGCCGCACAGGCACTGCTCGGCGTCTCGTCGGCCGAACTGTCCGAGGACGCTCATTTTACCGATCTGGGCGGGGATTCCCTTTCTGCACTGTCTTTCTCGGATCTGCTGCGCGACATCTTCGGTGTTGAGGTGCCGGTCGGCGTAATCGTCAGCGCCGCAAACGACCTGAGCGGTATCGCGACATTCATTGACAATCAACGTCATTCGGGTTCTACGCGCCCCACCGCCGAAACGGTGCACGGCGCCGGGCACACCGAGATCCGTGCCGCCGAGCTCACGCTGGACAAGTTCATCGATGAGGCCACTCTCAAGGCCGCCCCATCACTACCCAGGGCGGTCGGGGTCCCGCAGACCGTGCTGCTTACCGGGTCCAACGGCTACCTGGGCCACTATCTGGCGCTGGAATGGCTTGAGCGCCTGGACAAGACCGGCGGCAAGCTGATCGTCATCGTCCGCGGCAAGGATGCCGACGCCGCCTACCGGCGCTTGCAAGACGCCTTCGACACCGGTGACGCTGAACTACTTGCGCACTTCCGGTCGCTGGCGGACAAACGCCTGGAGGTGCTGGCCGGCGATATCGGCGACCCGAACCTGGGTCTGGACGCCGACACCTGGCAGCGCCTGGCCGACACTGTCGATTTCATCGTGCACCCGGCCGCGCTCGTGAACCACGTGCTGCCCTACAACCAGCTGTTCGGGCCGAACGTCGTGGGTACCGGCGAGATCATCAAGCTGGCACTGACCACCAAGATCAAGCCCGTCACGTACCTGTCGACGGTGGCGGTCGCGGCATATGTCGATCCGACGACCTTCGACGAAGAGTCCGATATCCGGCTCATCAGTGCGGTGCGCCCTGTCGACGAGCTGTACGCGAACGGCTACGGGAACAGCAAGTGGGCCGGCGAGGTGCTGCTGCGCGAGGCACACGATCTCTGTGGCCTGCCCGTCGCGGTGTTCCGCTCGGACATGATCCTGGCTCACAGCCGCTACACCGGACAACTCAATGTCCCCGACCAATTCACCCGCCTGATCCTCAGCGTGATCGCCACCGGCATCGCCCCCGGCTCGTTCTACCAAGCACAGGCGACCGCCGAGCGTCCGCGAGCGCACTATGACGGGCTGCCCGGTGACTTCACTTCCGAGGCCATCACTACGTTGGGCATACAGGTGGCTGACGGCGCCGAGGGCTTTGTGACCTATGACTGCGTGAACCCGCATGCCGACGGAATCTCGTTGGACAACTTCGTCGACTGGCTCGTCGACGCCGGATATCCCATCCAGCGCATCGACAATTACAGCGAGTGGTTCGCACGCTTCGACACCGCCATCCGCGGCCTGCCCGAAAAACAGAAGCAACACTCACTGCTGCCGCTGCTACACGCCTTCGGGCAGCCCCAGGGTGCCGACGACCACGGCGTCGTTCCGGCCAAGCAGTTCCAGCATGCGGTGCAGGCCGCGGGCATCGGTCCTGTGGGCCATGACGGCACCACCGACATTCCGCACCTGTCCCAACCGTTGATCGTCAAATACGCCAAGGACCTGGAGCAGTTGGGGCTGCTGTAGGTCCAGGCGAGCCCATGCGCTTACACAATCCGCGGTTTCGTAAGCTCGCCCTATGACCAGTACGGACAGCGCCAAGGACGCCCGCCGCCAGCGGTTGGGTGATCGAGTCAGACGTCTGTTCGCCGAGGATCCGCAGTTCCGCGCCGCCAAACCCGATACCGGGGTAGATGCCGCGGTCGAGGTACCCGGTCTGCGGCTTGCCCAGGTGGTCGCCACCATCATGGACGGGTACGCCGAGCGGCCCGCCCTCGGGCACCGGGCCCAGGACCTCGTCACCGACGACAACGGACAATCGACGTTGCACCCGCTGCCGGAGTTCGAGACCGTCACCTACGGGGAGCTGTGGGGCATGGCCCGCGCGCTGGCGTCGGCTTGGTACCACGATCCAACCCATCCGGTCCGGGCCGGAGACTTCGTCGCGATGCTCGGCTTCACCAGCGTCGACTACACCGCGATCGATCTGGCCTGTATCCATCTAGGGGCGGTGGCGGTACCGCTGCAGACCAGTGCTCCTGCATCGAACTGGACCGCGATCCTGGCCGAATCTGAACCCTCGGTACTGGCGGTCAGCGCCGAATTATTGGATGCTGCACTGGAATCGGCACTTGCCACACCGTCGCTGCGGCATATCGCGGTATTCGACTATCACCCCGGAGTCGATGGTCAACGGGAAAGCCTCGAATCGGCGCAGCGCCGTATTTCCGAGGCCCACCTGCCCATTTCTGTTGACGTGATGTCGGCGGTCATCGGGCACGGGCGGGCGCTGCCGGACGCCCCGCTGTTCACTGCGGAGGACGGCGCCGACCCGCTGGCCTTGGTGATTTACACCTCGGGCAGCACCGGTACACCCAAGGGGGCGACCTACACCGAGACAATGGTGGCCAAACCGTGGCTGCGAGCCGACACGCTGAGTTCCAAGGCCGAAATTCCGTTGATCAACCTGAATTTCATGCCGATGAGTCACGTGATGGGACGCGGCAGCCTGGTCACCGCGTTGGCCTGCGGCGGCCTGGCCTACTTTGCCGCATCCAGCGACATGTCCACCCTGTTCGAGGACATCACGCTCACCCGCCCCACCGTAGTCACCCTTGTTCCCAGGGTGTGCGACATGCTCTTTCAGCGCTACCGCAACGAGGTCGACCGCCGCACCGCGGTGGATTCGGCGGCCGATCCGGCCGCCCTCGACGCCGAGATTAAGACCGACATCCGCGAAAACCTTTTCGGTGGACGTGTTTTGACGATTGTCTGCGGCTCGGCTCCCCTCTCCGACGAGCTCGCCGCGTTCATCGAATCCTGCCTGGATGCCCGGATCACCGACGGCTACGGGTCCACCGAGGCCGGCGTCATCGTGCGCAACGGCCGGATCCAGCGTCCACCCGTCATCGACTACAAGCTCGCCGACGTGCCCGAGCTGGGCTACTTCTCCACCGACAAACCCCATCCGCGCGGCGAGTTGCTCGTCAAGGCGGAGTCGGTGTTCACCGGGTATTTCAAGCGTCCCGATGTCACGGCCGAGGTCTTCGATCCCGACGGCTACTACAAGACCGGGGATATCGTCGCCGAGCTCGAGCCTGACAGGATCCAGATCGTCGACCGCCGCAACAATGTCATCAAGCTGTCGCAGGGCGAGTTCGTGGCGATCGCAAACCTGGAAGCCGAATACGCCAACAGCGCACTGGTGCAACAGATTTGCGTCTACGGCAGCAGCGAACGGTCCTACCTGCTGGCGGTCGTCGTACCGACCAGCGAGACACTCGAACTGAGCCGCGGCGACGACGAATCACTCAAACGCCTCATCGCCGAATCGCTACAGCAGGTCGCCCGCGATGCCGAGCTGCAGCCCTACGAGGTGCCGCGCGACTTCCTGGTGGAGACCGAACCGTTCACGGCCGCCAACGGTCTACTCACCGGGATCGCGAAGCTGGCGCGGCCCAAGCTGCACGAGAAGTACGGTGCCCGCTTGGAGCAGCTGTACTCCGATATCGCGAGCGCCCAGGCCCTCGAACTGCAGGCCCTGCACTCGGCAGGACACGAAGGCAAGCCCGTCGTCGATACCGTGCAGCGCGCGGCAACGGCTCTCTTAGGGCTGTCCGCAGGCGACGTGAGCCCGGACGCCCACTTCATCGATCTAGGCGGCGATTCGTTATCCGCGCTGGCATTCTCGGACCTACTCCGCGATATCTTCGCCGTTGAGATTCCGGTCGGCGATATCGTCAGCGCCGCCAACGATCTGACCACCATCGCGCGCATTGTCGAGACACGTCGCGGGTCGGACTCTGCGCTTTCCTTACGCCCCACCGCCGAATCGGTGCACGGCATCGGTCATACCGAGATTCGTGCCGCAGATCTCACACTGGACAAGTTCATCGACCCGGCCACCCTCCAAGCCGCACCCTCGGTACCCCGAGCGGTCGGGATTCCGCAGACGGTGTTGCTGACCGGCGCCAACGGCTACCTGGGACGGTTCCTGGCGCTCGAATGGCTTGAGCGCCTGGATAAGACAGGCGGCACCCTGATCGCCGTCATCCGCGGGAAGAACGCCCAGGCCGCCTATCAACGGCTCGAAGACGCCTTCGACAGCGGTGACTCCGAACTGCTGCAACACTTCCGATCGCTGGCGGACAAACACCTGGAGGTGCTTCCCGGCGATATCGGCGACCCGAACCTGGGTCTGGACGCCGACACCTGGCAGCGGCTGGCCGATACCGTCGATGTCATCATCCATCCGGCCGCGCTGGTAAATCACGTGCTGCCCTACAGCCAGTTGTTCGGGCCGAATGTCGTGGGCACCGCCGAGATCATCAAGCTGGCACTGACCACCAAGATCAAGCCCGTTACGTACCTATCCACTGTCGCGGTGGCGATCTCCGTGGACCCCAAGGTATTTGACGAGGTTGCCGATATCCGCGCCATCAGCGCGGTCCGGCCCATCGATGCGGGATACGCCAATGGATACGGCAACGCCAAGTGGGCCGGCGAGGTGCTGCTGCGCGAGGCACACGATCTCTGTGGCCTGCCCGTCGCGGTGTTCCGCTCGGACATGATCCTGGCTCACAGCCGCTACACCGGACAACTCAATGTCCCCGACCAATTCACCCGCCTGATCCTCAGCGTGATCGCCACCGGCATCGCCCCCGGCTCGTTCTACCAAGCACAGGCGACCGCCGAGCGCCCAGTCTCACACTATGACGGGCTGCCAGCGGATTTCACGGCATCGGCCATCACGGCCCTCGGCGTCTGGGTCGCTGCCTCGGAAGGCATCCACACCTACGATTCGGTGAACCCTCATGCCGACGGAATCTCGTTGGACAACTTCGTCGACTGGCTCATCGACGCCGGATATCCCATCCAGCGCATCGACAATTACAGCGAGTGGTTCGCACGCTTCGACACCGCCATCCGCGGCCTGCCCGAAAAACAGAAACAGCACTCCCTGCTACCACTGCTACACGCCTACCGGTATCCGCAGCACGCACACAACGGGGCCTTCCTGCCCGCGATCAGATTCCGGGAAGGCGTCCGGACCACCCAAAGCACCGACATTCCCCACCTCTCACGGGAGCTCATCGTCAAATACGCGAAGGACCTCGAACAGCTCGGCCTACTGTAGTCACGCGAATTTCTGTGTCCCGCTTTCAATTACGAGTCGATACCGGCAAAAGCCCGCATCGGGAACGGCGCGCGGTGTTAGTGTCGCCGCCATGGGACGCTGGTCGCGCGATGAGCTGGAGAACATGTTCGCCCACCACCTGAAGGTGGTCGACGAGATCAGCCCGAAGGGCGAATGGGCCAAGTACGCCGACCTGTTCGCCGAGGACGCGAAGTACATCGAACCCACCTACGGGACCTTCGAGGGCCGCGAGGCGATCCGCGAGTGCATGGTCGACACGATGTCGCAGTTCCCCGGGGTCGAGATGCCCCACTATCTATCCAACTGGCACGTGATCGACGAGGAACGCGGTTGGGTCATCTGCGAGTTGGTCAACCGGATGAGGGACCCCGGCGACGGAAGCATCTGGGAAGCAACGAATATCAGTATATTCCGCTACGCCGGCGACAAGCAGTGGGCCGGCGAAGAAGACGTCTACAACCCCATGCAGTTCATGACGGCCATTCAGGGCTACGTGCAGCGGTCCAAAGAACTCGGCTCGTTGTCCCCGACGGCGGAGACGTTTGGCACGAACATGGGCTGGCTCAGCTAGCGCGATGAGTTGCCGAGAAAGCACTCAGGTACGCAAATCATCCCAAATCTGTACATGGTTGCCTTCTCGGCATCATGACCGGGCTAGGAACCGCCCGGCCTTCACCGTGCTACCGAAGCCGTCGACGAAGGTGCCGTAGGAGTACACCCGCTGCCCGCCGACGACCGTGGCGGCGATTGCCCCGTCGTTGCGGCACACCTGCCGGGACACCCCAAACTCGGCCATATGCTCCTCGTGGTACTCCTCAAGCGAATCATCAAGGCCCGCAGGGTCGATGACAGTTATGTCCGCGGTGTCGCCGAGACGCAGCCGCCCGGCATCCAGGCCGTACCACTCGCCGAGCTCGCCGGTCAGTCGGTGCACGGCGGCTTCCAACGGCATGAACGGCTTGCCCGCCTCGCAGGCGTCTTTGACGCGCTTAAGTAGCCGGAGCCCGGCGTTGTAGAACGACATGTTGCGCAGGTGCGCGCCGGAGTCGTTGTTACCCAACTGGAAATGCCGGTACTTGATGGCCTCGTTGAGCACGTCGGTCCGATCGTTGGCGATAGTCGTATGCCAACGCACCTTCCCGGGGTACTCGGCAACCAGGTCAAGGAAGGCATCGACGGGCTGCACACCTCGGTCATCGGCCACCTGCCCGAACGACTTGCCCACCACCGATTCATCTGGGCAACCGACGATTTCGGTGTCATACATGTCCCGGTTCCAGGCCACCACGCCATATTTCTGGGCCATCTCCTTGCGGAAGCGTCGCCGGTAACCCTCATCCTTGATCAGGTCGACCCGCTGGAGCTGATCACGGATATCCAGCGCTGCCGTGCCGGACGCGAACTCCTCGAAAATCACCAAATCCATACCATCTGAATACAAATGGAATGGCACGGCCAGCAGCTGAAAGTTCACCTGGGAGCGCAGCAGCGGATTGAGGGCACCCGTCGCCGCCTTCAGAAGTTTGATCACCGACCGGTTGCTCTTCAGATCGAAAGCGGCCAACAGGGTGGTCTTGAGCGAGCGCCGCCACGGGCGACCGCCGCTGAGCAGGAAGTGCATAACGGTCTCGGGCCGCTTCTCCACATCCAGATTCGACTGCACGATGGCGCCGCGTTTGCGCACCACGTCATAGAGGACGCCGTATTCGCGCCAGGTCGCATAGGTGGATGGCAACTGCCGGCCGGCGAACCGGGTGCCTTCCAGCTTGGAGAAACGCAGCCGGTCGGTCGACAACCCCGCGAATCCGGCGTCGAGCGCGTCGGCCACCATGGTGCGCATGCGGGCCAGTTCCTCGGACGTGGGCCGCTCGCCGTTATCGGTGGCGCGCGCCAGACCCATGACCGCCGCGCGGATATCGGAATGTCCGATCAGCGTTGCGACGTTGGCGCCCAACGGAAGCGATTCGATGAGCTTGCGGTATCCGCTCGGCCCTTCCCAGTTCTTGTGCTCCTTGAGAGCCGAGTGGACCGCATCCCAGGGCAGTGCCTCCACCCGAGCGAAAAGGTCGGCAACATCCTCCGGGTCGGCGTACACCGCGGACATCGAGCAGTTGCCATAAATGACGGAAGTGACACCGTGGCGCACCGATTCACCCAGGCCCGGGCTCACGAGCACCTCGGCGTCGTAGTGAGTGTGCACGTCGATCATGCCGGGGATGACCCATTTGCCGGCGGCGTCGATGACCTCGTCGGCGTCGGCCCCCGACAAGTCGTGCGCCATGGCCACGACCTTGCCGCCGCGCACCCCGATGTCCTGGGCTTTTCCCGGCGCGCCCATCCCGTCGAACACCAGGCCACCGCGCACCAGCAGGTCAAATGTCGCCATACATTGAGCGTATCCCTCGGCCTCATCTGCGTCTTCACAGGTGTTGCATCCGGCACAGCTAGTCGGCCAGCATCCGATCAATCGCGCGGCCGAACATCCACTCCCCGGCCGCCTTCTCTAATCGGCTAAGAAATCTGGGCGTTCCGCGGACGTGGGCGTCCTCACGCCACACGACCCGGGAGCCGGCACCTTCGGAGTAGACGTCGATCTCCGCCCAGCCCAGGACCAACGACCCGGTCTTCTCCAGGCGACATCTCCCCGGACGGCCGCCCTGCGGCGGCGTCCATGCGGTGACCGTCATCGGATCGCTGAACCCTATGGGCCCCAACCCTGTTCGCCCCACAAAGGCGGTACCCACTCCCGCAGGGCCCTCGCTGGTGAGGTACACCGTCGTCAACGGGATGTGCTCACTGTGGCGTGGCCAATCCGTGATCCGCGCGAAGGCGACTTCAGCGGGCAGATCACTGGTGCGTTCTATCAGGAGAAGGGCCATAGACCAAACAGTTTCGATGATCGGGACTCACCGCGCAGCGCAGTGATGGTGTCTGCCAGAGTTTCGCGCGGATCACGGTAGGTGACGCCGAGTTCACGCTCGCTCGGCGAGTCGTCAGAGGCCGGCATCTGGGTGTAGTACTGCATGCCCGCCTCGGTAATCGGCGTGCTCAGTGGCACGTAGCGGCCGAGCTGGTCCATCACCGTCCCCGCCGCGCGCAGCGCCGAATCGGGCACCGGAACGGCGAGCACGGTACTTCCGGCCGCCTCGGTCAACACATCGACCAGATCGTCGACCTCCAGCCGATGACCGCCCGCGGTGTAGCTGCGCGGACCGTGGCCGGGCTCCACCAATGCGGCGTGCAACGCGGCAAGGTCGCGGACATCCACCACCAGCCACGCCGCGCTACGGCCCGGGACCGATCTCATCTGCAGCACCCAGCGCACACCCTCGGCGGCCTCGCCGAATTGATCCCCGACCGGCGGCCCCAGCACCATGCCCGGGTAGGTGATATTCACCGGTGCACCGGACTCCTGCAGTTCCCGCACGTAGAGCTCGACTCGCGCCTTGGACTGGCCGTATCCATCGGTGCCGCCGGCCGCGGGCAGGTCGGCGTCGAAGGTTTCCAAGCCCGGCCGAAACAACGCGGTGATGCTGGAGACATGCACGATCGGACCGAGGCCGCGGTCAACCGCTGTCCCGAGGACGTTGTGGGCACCCTCAAGGTTGATGGCCATCATCCGGTCGGCTTCTCGGGGGTCCGTGCTGACCATGGCCGCACAGTGGACCACCGCCTCACACCCGTCGAGTGCGGCCTCCACCGATTCTCGATGGGTGATATCGCCGACGACATGGTCGGACACGTCAACACCGAGCGTTGCGACGGTGGTGTGCAGTCGAGCTTCCTTGCGTACCAGGAAGCGCACGTCATGGCCGGCATCGGCGATCGCCTTTGCGGTCCATCCACCGACGAATCCGGTGCCGCCTGTCACAAGTACCCGCAAAACCGCACGCTCCCTTCAGTTTTGAAGCCCGACCCGACCAGGACATGGTATGTCCGGCACGGGGATGAACTAGGCGAATACCCAAGAGTCACATGTGGCAACGTCCACCATGAGGGATGTGCCAAGATCGCTGGGTGCGCGTACGCCCGATCACCCAGGTCCTCATCGCCCTCGCGGCGGTAGCCAGTTCCATGTTCGCGTCGATGCCGGCCGCACTGGCCGACCAGCAGGCGCCCATCGGGCACATCGGCGACACGTTGCACTTCGACTACGGCACCATCGGCGCCGACGTCACCGTGCACAACATCGAACCCACCGGCGTCCCCGCCGGGATGGCTCCCCCGCGCGGCGTCATCTGGAAGGCCTACGTCACCATCCGGCCGACCAAGGTGCCCAACGCATACGCACTGTTGATGGCCCTCAAGCTGGGCGGCATTTCACCAGAAACCGGGGATGCCTACGAGCCGCAGCGCACCGATGAGCCGGACGATCTCAACTACGCGCTGCGCAATGCGCCGCAGGGGTCGACGGTGAACGGCGCGGTGTACTGGGACGTGTACCGCGGGCCGGTGCGCCATATCGTGTTGCGCTCGACACAGACCCAGGTCCATCTGGCCCAGTGGGACCTCTAGCTCAGCTCGCGAGCACGCGAAGTCAGCGCGGCTGGAACAGGTAATTCCGGAAGGCGTCGGTCACCTTGTCGACGGGCCGCCAGGTATCGGCGCTCCACACCGACATCCGGTAGTCACGTGCGGTGAACCACGCCACGATGTCCTCGGCGGTACGCCCGAAACGTTCCATGTGCCGGTCCTCGACCTCCAGCATCATTGCCGGGCGGGTCCGCTCGATCGTCTTCTCGCCGCTGACCAGAACATCGAGTTCGGCACCCTCGACATCGATTTTCACGAAGTCGATCCGGGTGATGTTCAGGCGTTCGCAGAACGCGTCGAAGGTCTCGGTGTCCACGACCACCCGGATGTGCTCATCGAACTCTGCATTCGAGCCCAGCCCGTCAGCACCGGCGTCTACGAAGGACCGCCCGGTGATCGGCTTGCCATTGCGCAGCGGAACACTCATCACCTGCTCGCCGGCGTTGGTACCGAGCGCAACCGCATGTCGGCGCACGTTCTGGGCGCTGCGCAGACCGAGGGCTGCCGACGAGGTGGCGTGCGCGAACCGCAGCGGCTCCAGGCTGTACACCAGGCCGTCGGCGCCCACCAGACGTGCCAGCTCCGCGGTGTAGAAGCCGGCCGCCGCACCCACGTCGAGACAGACGTCCCCCGGCTTGACCACCTGTGCGATACCTACCAGCTCCGTTTCCACCCAGGGGGTGGTGCGAGCGAGTGTGCGCAGGCCCTGACCCACCACCGCGTCACGAATTTCGCCAAAGGCCGTCACGCGCCGCGTCATGTGGTGCTCCTCGGGGTTGGGTCTGTCGGTCCGGAACCGGGCCAAGTATAGGTAGCGTGCCGATCATGCCGATTCAGGTCAGCGGCGCGACGGCCGCCGACAGTGCCGACCTCACAACCGTCGCCGCGCGCACCTTCCCACTCGCGTGTCCCCCGTCGTCGACACCGGAGAACATCGCGGCTTTCATCGCGACCAACCTCAGCACAAGCAAGTTCGACGAATACATCCGCGACCACCGAGTACTGGTGGCACGCGAGAACGGTACCGCCATCGTGGGCTACGCGATGCTCGTCGACGGCGTAGTCGAGGATCCCGAGGTACAGCGCGCCGTCACGCTGCGGCCCGCGATGCAGCTCTCCAAGATGTACGTGCTGCCCGAATTTCACCGGGCGGGGGTGGCGGGCGCGTTGATGACCGCGGCACTCACCGAGGCCGCCGCGCGCGGCGCGATCGGGGTGTGGCTCGGCGTCAACCAGGAAAATGAACGCGCACAACGCTTTTACGCCAAACATGGCTTCACCCGCAGCGGCGTCAAGACCTTCCAGGTGGGCGAGCGACTAGAGCACGACTACGTCATGCAAAGCCCGGTCACGCAGGCAGCGACGCCGCGCTGAGCGCCAGCAGCCGCGACGTGGCGCGCAGATACTTTTTGCGGAATCCGCCGGCCACCATCTCGTCGTCGAAGATCGTGTTCAGCTTCTCCCCCGATGCCACCACCGGGATGCCCGCGTCGTAGAGGCGGTCGGTCAGCGCGACGATCCGCAGCGCCACCGCCTGGTCGTGCACCTGCTGCACGCCCGCGACGAACACCGCTGTCACCCCTTCAATCAAGCTCAGGTACCGCGATGGATGCATGCTCGCCAGGTGGCGGCACAGATCATCGAATTCGTCGAAGGTGGCGCCGCCGATGGATGCCGCCAGCTCGCGCAGCTCGTCGTCGGTGTGCGGATCCGGAGCCGGAGGCAGATCGCGGTGCCGATAATCGGGACCCTCCACGCGCACCGTCCTGAAGATGGCCGACAGTGCAGCGATCTCACGCATGAAGTCCTGAGCCGCGAAGCGTCCCTCGCCGAGCTGCTCGGGCAGCGTGTTAGAGGTCGCCGCAATGGACACCCCGCGCGCCACCAGCTCCGAAAGCAGACGCGACACCAGCGTCGTGTTGCCCGGATCGTCCAGTTCGAACTCATCGATGCACACCACCGTGTAATCCGACAGCAGCTCGATGCACTCCAGAAAACCGAAGACCCCTGCCACCTGCGTCAGCTCACCGAAGCTCGCGAACGCCTGCTTGGAAGACGGAGTACCGGAGACCGCATGGTAGATCGAGGCCAGCAGGTGGGTTTTGCCGACGCCGAACCCGCCGTCGAGGTAGATGCCCACCCCGGGCAGCACCTCGCGCTTGCCGAACAGCTTCTTCTTGCCCGCTCGGCGGGTCACCGCGTCCTGAGCGAACGCGCGGCAGGCTTCCACAGCCTCGGCCTGCGACGGTTCGTTCGGATCCGGCCGGTACGAGTCGAAGCTCACCGCGGTGAAGGTGGGGGGCGGCACCAACTGGGCGATCAACCGCTCATTGGAGACGGTGGGGTGCCGGTCGGCAAGGTGCTCGAGGGGCCCGGGCGAACGGAGCACCGGGGAAGGACTCGATGCGGCACCGGATTGCGGATCAGTCACACGGGCAGCGTAGCGGCGTGTTGAGATCTACTTGTGGCCGACAATGACGGTGAACAGGCAATTCAGGGCCCGTATGGGATGCAGCTCACACAGCTGACGTCGGGCGCGTCGGTGGATTCCGGCCAGCTGGTTGACCTGTACGACTACCCCACCGGCGACGGACTTTATGTGCGCGCCAACATGATTGGCAGCCTCGACGGCGCAGCGACGGTCACCGGATTGTCCGGCGGGCTCGGCGGCGACGGTGACCGGGCCGTGTTCTCCGCGATGCGCGCCAATGCCGATGTGATTCTCGTCGGGGCCGGGACCGTGCGGGCCGAGCGCTACCACGGCGCGCATCTGCCGGTCGGCCTTCGACAACGTCGTCAGGTGCGTGGCCAGGCCGAAGTGCCGGTGATTGCCGTGGTCACGGCCTCGGGGTCGGTAGACCCGAGCCTTCCGCTGTTCAACGAATCGGAGGTTGCCCCCATCGTGGTGACCTCAACGTCCGGGGCCGCCGCCGTCACCCGCCAAATACCCGGAGCGCAGGTGATCGTCACCGACGACTCCGCGACCGTGGATTTGCATGCGGCGCTGCAGGCACTCCATGGACGCGGACTGTCCAGGGTCCTGTGTGAGGGCGGGCCGTCGCTGCTGGGGACGCTGCTCGGCGCGGGGCTCGTCGACGAGCTGTGCCTGACAACCGCGCCGGTGACGGTGACCGGCGCCGGATCGCGAATCACCGTCGGTCCCGCCGAGGCTTCCACGTCGTGGCGGCGGGCGTCGTTGCTCGGCGACGCGGACGGATACCTGTTCGCGCGGCACATCCGAACTTAGGACAGATCCACCCGATACTGTGGTCGGCATGGGTGCACGGCTGGCGGGGGCGATGACGGTTGCCATGCTCCTGGCCGGGTGCGCCCCGGGCCCTTCAGCGGGACCGAATTTCGCGATGGACGAGGGGCGCGGAAATGTGGGTCCCGCGACGGCGCCACCGGCCAGTGGTCCCCCGTCCATCGACAAACCCAAGGTCGATCTGTCCTGGCAGGAGTGCACCCGTGAGGTGCTCGCCAGCGCCAACATCACCACCTCGCCGACGTTCACGCTCGAATGCGCCGAGTACAAAGCCCCGCTGGACCCGATCAACGGCGCCCCGGGCAGCGTGACACTCGGTGCCGTGCGCGCCAAAACGTCGCAGACTCCGGGCGATGCCGGCCCACTGGTCTTCACCACCGGCTCGGATATCCCGTCCTCGGTACAGCTAGCGACGTGGCTCAACGGTCCGGGGGCACAGGTCCTCAAGCAGCGCCCGGTCGTGGCGGTCGACCGCCGCGGCATCGGACGTTCCGACGCCATCAAATGCCGCGACACCTGGGATCTGCGAGACATACGCGATCAGGCGCAGAACCGCGGCGGCGATGATCCGGTGGCGAGTCTGAGCAAGATCGTCGAGACGGCCACCACCAACTGCACCGACACCATCTCCCCCGGCGACTCCGCCTACAACGATGCGCATGCCGCCGAGGATTTGGAGGCGCTGCGCGCGCAATGGGACGTGCCCGCCTTGGCGCTGCTGGGCGTCGGCAGCGGCGCCCGGGTTGCGCTGGCCTACACCGGATCTCATCCGAATAAGGTGGCCCGGCTGATGCTCGATTCGCCGGTGGCCGCCGATATTGCCGCCGAGGCGGCAGCCGAACAACGCCTCAAGGGCGAGCAGTCCGCATTCGATGCGTTCGCCGCGCAATGCCTGGCCAACAACTGCCCGCTGGGACCCGACCCGACCGGCGCCGTCGGCGACCTGCTGAACCGCGCCCAGAATGGTGGGCTGCCGTGGTCACGTGCGACGGTCGACAAGGCGATCATCACCGCGCTGGCCTATCCGGTGGGCGACAGCAACGCCGTCGTCCAGAATCTCGCGAACGTCCTCAACGCGACGCGCGGCGGCGACCGCGAGGCACTGAATCCGTTGGTAGAACGCGCCAACAACTTGCGCGATACCGACGGGCAGTTCGTCAACTCCTGCAGTGACGCGTTGGCTCGCCCTACCCCGGACCGGGTGCGCGAGCTGGTGGTGGCCTGGGGCAAGCAATATCCGCTTTTCGGGCGCTCCGCCGCCCTGGAACTGGTGAATTGCCTGCAGTGGCCCAGCGGATCCAAGGCTAATCCGCCGCAGGACTTGAAGATCAACGTGCTCATCCTCGGTGGGCAGCACGATCCGATCTCCGGCAGCGAGGGCGTCTCGGCGACGGCTGCGGTCATCATCAATGCCAAGGCGGCGAGCAAGCGCGTCATGTGGCAGGGCATCGGCCACGGCGCCATCATCTACACCCCGTGCGCGCAGCCGCCGGCCCTCGGATATCTGAACGACGGGAAGCTCCCCGACTCCGACACGTTCTGCCCGGCCTAGCCGTACTTACGGCGGCGCTGCGCAGCACTCAGGGTACGGTGCCTGCGTGGTGTCAGTCGATGCGTTGATCTCGGGATTCAAGAACTCCTTAGCTCCGAAAACAGCTTCTCCTTCGGTCGCGACGATCCTGCGTTCGGTGCTGTGGCCGGTCGCCATCATGGCCGTGATTCACCGCAGTTATGTGTTGGGCACCAACGGCTACATCACCGACGACTTCGGGCCCGTCTACCGGGCCGTCATCGCGTTCAAGCGGCAGCAGCCGGTGTATGCGGAGAACTTCAGTTACGTCGACCCGCATTACCTCTACCCGCCGGGCGGCACCCTGCTGCTCTCACCGTTTGGGTACATGCCGGTGGATGCCTCGCGGTACTGGTTCATCACCATCAACGCCGTCGCGATCGTGGTCGCGGCCTACTTCCTGCTGCGGCTGTTCAACTTCACGCTGGCTTCCGTCGCCGCTCCGGCACTGCTGCTGGCCATGTTCTGCACCGAAAGCGTGACCAACACACTGGTTTTCACCAACATCAACGGCGTGGTGCTGCTGCTGGAGGTGCTGTTCTTCCGCTGGCTGTTGGACGGGCGCACGAGTTCGCAGTGGTGGGCGGGTGTGGCGATCGGCCTGACGCTGGTAATCAAACCGCTGCTGCTGCCGTTGCTGTTGCTGCCGCTGCTCAACCGGCAGGGGCGGGTGTTCGTGACCGCGCTCGGGATCCCGCTGCTCTTCAACGCCGTGGCCGTCTTCGGTCCGAGCAAGATCGGGCCGTTCCGGGTGCGGGTGATCGACCCGGGTAATTTCCTGCACCACACCGTCAAATACATGCTGGCGCCCCGTGATTACTTCAACTCGGCGATCCAGGGCAATGGCCTGTACTACGGCTTGCCAACACCGCTGATCTGGGGTCTACGCGGCCTGTTCCTGGTGATCGCGGTGGTGAGCGTGTGGCTCCTCTACAAGTACTACCGCCAGCGCGATCCCAGGTTCTGGGCGCTGACCACCGGCGGTGTGGTGCTGACCGCATCGTTCCTGTTGTCGGGGCTGGGCCAGGGCTACTACTCGATGGCGCTGTTCCCGTTCGTCATGACGATCGTGCTGCCCAACTCGGTGCTGCGGAACTGGCCGGCCTGGCTGGCCATCTACGGCTTCTTCTCCATGGATCGCTGGCTGCTGGGTCATTGGCCGACAACGGGCCGCGCCCTGGAGTATCTGAAGATCACCTACGGCTGGTGCCTGCTGCTGATCGTCGTGATGATAGTGCTGGTGCTTCGGTACCGGGACGCCAAGGCCGCTGGCACACTGGATCAAGGGCTTGATCCCGAATGGATGAGCCGCTTGCACGAAGACCAGCAGGCGGGGCTGCACAGCGAGGAGACAGCAGACGATGACGACACCGAGCGATCCAAAGGTGAACCTGAGCGACGAGCAGTGGCGGGAGCGACTGACTCCTGAGGAGTTTTCGGTGCTGCGCCGCGCAGGCACCGAACGCCCATTCGTCGGCGAGTACACAGACACCAAGACCGAGGGTGTGTACGCCTGCCGGGCGTGCGGTGCTGAGCTGTTTCGCAGCACCGAGAAGTTCGAATCCCATTGCGGCTGGCCGTCGTTCTTCGACCCAGCCGATTCGGACGCGGTGATCCTCAAGACTGACGACTCGATGGGCATGCGTCGCATCGAGGTGGTGTGCGCGAACTGCCACAGCCACCTGGGGCATGTGTTCGAGGGCGAGGGATATCCGACGCCGACGGATCAGCGCTACTGCATTAACTCGATCTCGCTGCGGCTGCAACCCGCCGAAACCTAGGTTGTGGCGGTTTCGTCTCGCACAAATTCGCCATAACCTCGGTCTCGGTGAGATGGGCTACGGCAGCCGCGCGACGAGCTCCTCAACCGACACCCGTGGGCCGGTGAAGAAGGGGACCTCCTCGCGCACGTGCAGCCGCGCCTCGGTGGCGCGCAGGTCGCGCATCAGATCGACGATGCGGTGCAGCTCGGGCGCCTCGAACGCCAGCAGCCACTCGTAGTCGCCAAGCGCGAAGGCGGGCACGGTGTTGGCGCGCACGTCCTTGTAGGCACGCGCGGCGATGCCGTGATCGGCAAGCATCTTGCGCCGCTCCTCATCGGGCAGCAGGTACCAATCGTAGGATCGCACAAAGGGATACACGCAGATGTAGGCGCCCGGATCCTCGCCGGCCAGGAACGCCGGAATGTGGCTCTTGTTGAACTCCGCGGGCCGGTGCAGCGCCGCGTTGCTCCACACCGGGGTGCTGGCCCGGCCCAGCGCGGTGGTGCGCCGGAAGTCGCTGTACAGCGCCTGCAGCTTCTCGATGGATTCGGCATGCGACCAGATCATGAAGTCGGCATCGGCGCGCAGGCCGGCCACGTCGTAGATGCCGCGCACCACCACCCCATCGTCCTCGTGCCGCTTGATCAGGGTGGCCACCTCATCGGCGGCGGCGTCCCTGTCCTCGCCCAATCCTCCGTCACGCACCTGGAACACCGAGAACATCAGGTAGCGGACGGTGGAGTTGAGGGTGTCGAAATCGAGGCTAGCCATGCCCCCATCGTGCCACGGTGGCTTGAGCCGCTTGAGAGGCGGCAGCCACGCAGGCCGGCACCCCGATGCCGTCCAGGTACGAACCCGCCACCGCGACTCCCGACGGCAACCCGCCGCGGATGGCGTCCGCAACATCGGCGTGGCCGGGACCGTACTGCGGCATGGCATCGATCCAGCGAGCCAGCGCCCAATTGATGGGGGCGACGGGAGCACCCAGCACCGTCTCCAAGTCGGCGACGGCCCAGTGTCGCAACTGCTCATCGCTGGTGGCGCGCGCCACGGTGTCCCCGAATCGACCGTAGGACAGCCGCACCACGTGGGTGTTCCGTCCGCGCTGCCCCCACTTGCTGGTCGAGAACGTTATGGCCTTGGTGTGCAACGCTTCTCCCGATGCGACGAGCACACCGGAGTTGGCGGGGATGGGGGCGTCGCCGGGGAGCGTGAGGGCCACCACCACCGAGGAGGCCACCGGAATGGTCCGCGCCGCCGCCGCCGATTCCGGCGCCACCGCATCGAGAATGGCCGCCGCGCGGGGCGCGGGCACCGCCACAACGACAGCATCGACGGCATCCGCCAGTCCGTCACCGATGACCGTCCAGCCGTCGCCGGCGCGCTCGATTCCGGTGACCGCGAACTGCCGGTGTTCGGCGTGGGCGCGGCGCCACAGTTCCTCCAGCAGCACGCCGTAGCCGCCGTCGATGGCGCCGAAGATGCCAGCGGCCGAGATCGGCGGCAGCGCCTGACGCGCCGCGGCCAGTAGGCTGCCCGCCCCCTCGTCGAGCGCTTTGGCGATGCCGGGTGCCGCCGTGCGCAGCCCTGTCGTGGCCGCCGATCCCGCGTAGACGCCGCCGAGCAGCGGATCGACCAGACGCGCGACGACCTGCGGCCCGAACCGCGGCGATACCAGGTCCGCGACAGTGGGTTCGGCGCCGATGGCCCAATGCATATCGCGCTGCGGCTCACCGTCGATGCGCGCGACGGTGTCGTCGTCGACGAGCCCGACCACCGAGGACGCCGAGGCCGGGATGCCGTTGACCGTCCCCGTGGGAAGGGGGTGCAGACGGCCTTCGGCGTAGACCAATGGGCGCACCCCAGTGGTCTCGAGCCTGCGGTCGGCCAGCCCCAATTCGTCCAGCAGGTCCAAGACTTCGGGACGGCGGGTAATGAAGGCCTCCGCGCCGATGTCGATTCGATGTTCGCCGAGGGTGACGGTGCGCAGCACCCCGCCCAACTCCTCGGCGGGATCGTACACGGTGATGCGGGCATCCCCGCCCAGTTCCCGACGCATCCGGTACGCCGCCGTCAGGCCCGAAATGCCTGCTCCGACAACGGCGATCGAGATCATAGCGAATGTACCAGCGCCACCACATCGGTAAGGACGGCCGGGTCGGTTTCCGGCAAGACTCCATGACCCAGGTTGAAGATGTGCCCGGCCGCTCCACCGGCCACAGCCTGACGCCCCTGCGCCACGATCCGCCGGACCTCACGCTCCACCACGGGCCATCCCGACAACAGCACAGCCGGATCGATGTTGCCCTGCAACGCTTTTCCGGATCCGACGCGGCTCGCGGCAACATCCAGCGGGGTGCGCCAATCGACGCCGACGACTGTCGCGCCGGCCTCCCCCATTGCACCCAGCAGCTCGGCGGTGCCCACTCCGAAGTGCGTCATCGGCACTCCTTCGCCCGCGAACTCCTCGAAAATCCTTGTGCTGTGCGGTAATACAGCCGAGCGATAGTCAGCCAGAGATAGCGTGCCCGCCCACGAATCGAACAGTTGCAGGGCGTCCACGCCGGCATCGAGCTGTGCGCGCAAGAAGGCGATGGTGATATCGGTCAGCGCGGTCATCAAGGCATGCCAGGTCTGCGGATCACCCAGCAGCAGCGCCTTGGTGCGCTGATGGTGCCGACTCGGGCCGCCCTCTACGAGATAGGAGGCCAGCGTGAACGGGGCGCCGGCGAATCCGATCAGTGGGGTGGTTCCCAGTTCGGTAACCAGGAGCCGCACCGCGTCGCTGACGGCATCAACCTGTCCGGGTTCCAAGCGCGGCAGCGCCGCCACATCGGCGACACTGCGCACCGGGTTGGCGATCACCGGTCCGACGTCGGGAACGATGTCCAGGTCAATCCCGGCGGCCTTGAGCGGGACCACGATGTCGGAGAACAAGATGGCGGCGTCCACCTGGTGCCGACGGATCGGCTGCAGGGTGATCTCGCAAACCAGTTCCGGACGAAAACACGCGTCCAACATCGCGTGATCGGAGCGCACGGCCCGGTACTCGGGCAGCGAACGCCCGGCCTGTCGCATAAACCACACCGGAGGGTGGCTGGGCACCCTGCCCTCGGCGGACGCTAAATAGGGAGAAAATGGCAGCTCGCGCCGCATTTCCGACGGGGTTCGCGACCCCGTTGCGCTGTCTTCGTTCAATCCGGTCATCGCTGCCCATGCTGCCATGGCGACCCCACACGGCGCGCCTGCGGGAGCATGTCAGTCCGGCGCGATACCGTCCATAGCTGTGACGTCTGCCGAACCAGCCCCGTTCCGCGCGGCGGTCGACGCGATGAACTCCGTGACCGCGCGCCCGGAAATCGAGCTGGGCACCATTCGTCCTCCGCAGCGGCTGGCCCCGTTCAGCTACGCAATCGGCGCGGAGGTCAAGCACCGCGACGTCGATAACGTGCCCGAACAATCCGAGGGTGACGCATTCGGCAGGCTAATCCTGCTGCACGACCCCGACGGTGACGAGGCCTGGAACGGCACCATGAGGCTGGTCGCCTACATCCAGGCCGACCTCGATGCTTCCGAAGCCGTCGATCCGTTGCTACCGGAAGTTGCGTGGAGCTGGCTGGTGGACGCCCTGAACACCCGTACCGCGGCTGTGACGGCACTGGGCGGAACCGTGACCGCAACCACCTCCGTCCGCTACGGCGATATCGCCGGCCCGGGACGCGCCCACCAGTTGGAACTGAGGGCATCCTGGACGGCCACCGGCACCGACATCAACACCCACGTCGAGGCGTTCTGCGAGGTGCTTGAGCATGCGGCGGGGCTGCCGCCGGTGGGTGTGACAGATCTAGGGTCGCGCCACCGCGCCTAGCGCCTGCGCCGCTGACTCAGATATGGAAACCGACTCCGAACTCCCCGAACCGACTCCCCTGCTGCATCCCGCCGAGGGAGTGCCGCCGATCACCGCGTCAACCAACGAAATCCGTTTGGCCGCAGAGCGTTTAGCCTCCGGAACCGGCGCCTTCGCCGTCGACGCGGAACGCGCCTCCGGATTCCGCTACTCCAACCGCGCCTATCTGATCCAGATTCGCCGGCGCGGCTCCGGGACGGTGCTGCTGGACCCGACGAATGTTCCGAATGCCCTCGGACCGATCGTAGAGGTGCTGGGCAGCGACGAATGGATCCTGCACGCCGCAGACCAGGATCTGCCGTGCCTAGCAGAACTCGACATGACACCGCCCTCGGTGTATGACACCGAATTGGCCGGGCGCCTGGCCGGTTTCGAGAAGGTGAACCTGGCCGCGATGGTGCACCGGCTGCTGGGTCTGGGTCTGGCCAAGGGACATGGCGCCGCCGACTGGTCCAAGCGTCCGCTGCCGGATGAATGGCTCAATTACGCAGCACTGGATGTCGAGGTGCTCATCGAGCTGCGCGAGAGAATCGCCGAAGTGCTTGCGGAGCAAGAGAAGACCGATTGGGCACGGCAAGAATTCGAGTTTCTTGCGCACACCCCGATCGCGGCGACCCGACGGGACAACTGGCGGCGCACGTCCGGAATCCACAAGGTGCGCAAGCCCGGCCAACTGGCTGCGGTACGCGAATTATGGCTCAGCCGTGATGAATTGGCGCGCACACGAGATGTCGCACCCGGACGCACCTTGCCGGATGCCGCGATCGTCGAAGCGGCAATGGCCGACCCGAAGACACGTGCCGAACTGATCGCGCTGCCGGTGTTCGGTGGTCCCCGGCAGAAGCAGCAGGCCGACAGATGGCTCGCGGCGCTGGCGAAGGCACGCAACGGCGATACCCCGCCACCGGTCAATGAACCCACTACCGGGCCTCCACCGGTATCGCGGTGGTCGCGCCGCAAGCCCGAAGCCTATGCGCGCCTTGAAACAGCGCGGACGGGCTTGACGGCGCTTTCCGAGCAGATCTCGGTGCCCGTGGAGAACATCGTCACCCCCGAGATCGTGCGACGGATCTGCTGGGACTGGGACGGAATCGGGGACGTCGAGGAGCTACTCGCGGGCCACGGCGCGCGTCCATGGCAGCGCGAGCTGGCGGTGCCGGTCCTCAGGGAAGCACTGGCGGCGCCGACCAGCTAGGTCGAACGTATGAGGATCAAGGCCCTGGCGCTCGCCCTCCTCATTGCCATGGCTGCAAGCGGATGCATGTGGATTCATCGAGGCAAGGAGATCACCGGTCCGACGGTCAATGACCAAGGATTCTCACTCCTCACCGAGGCCGGCATCGACCGGATCAAGCGGACCAAACGCGGCAGATTCGATGTTCGCACTGGCATACTCACCAAAGCGGCTGTTGGACTAGAGAACTTGCCGTATCCGCCGATGATTGGCCACCCGGGAGGCGGCGAGATGACCTTCACCTTCCTGGGGCCCAACGCCGAAGAGAACGTGGTCACCGAAAACATCACCTTCGACACCAGCGATCTAACCCATAACGTCGACATGATCGTCTGGTTCAGCGCACCCAACTCCATGACCGACTCACATGCAGAACTGCGCGCAGGAATCCAGCGCTGGGGGTATAGGCCCGAAGACGTCGAGGCGTGGGGCGAAAGCGTGAACTGGCCCAAATCGCCCTACTCAGACAGATTTCGCTCTGTGATTGGGATGGGCGTCGGCCGATCCGGGCTTGTCACCGAGGTTCAAGGCACACGCAAGGACGGGAACGAGATTCTCAGGTACCAGATGTACCTCGAAGAGAAATACTACAAACCCGAGGTGCAGGAGATCATCAGAGAAACCGGGAGATCGGAACGCTGGCCTCCGACCCCAGCCCCTAGTCCACCTGCTCGGTAACCGGACTTTCGCTGCTCTCACGGCTCATGGCCGCCACCCAACCGGTGATCTTGCGGGCGATGTGCTGATCGGTCAGTCCGAGCTCTTCGAGGATCTGCCCACGCGAAGCATGGTCCAGGAACTGCTGCGGCACACCGATATCGCGACTCGGTACATCCACGTCGGCGTCTTGCATGGCCGCTGTCACGGCGCTGCCAACACCGCCGTGCACTCCGCTGTCCTCAAGGGTCACCACCAGCCGATGCCGGCGCGTCAGCTCCACCACATACTCAGGCACCGGCAGCACCCAGCGCGGGTCGACGACCGTCACGCCGATCCCCTGCTTACCGAGCCGCTCGGCCGTCGCCAATGCCGTTGACGCGAACGGACCGATGGCCACCAGCAGCACGTCGGCGTGCATACCGCCGGCCGGGCGGGCCAGCACGTCAACGCCGTCGCGTCGCTCGATCGCCGGGATATCCTCGCCGACTTCGCCTTTCGGGAAACGCAGCGCAGTCGGTCCGTCTTCGATCGCCAGCGCCTCGGTCAGCTCTTCGCGCAGCCGCGAGGCATCACGCGGCGCGGCGACGCGCATCCCGGGCACCACGTTGAGGATCGACAGGTCCCACATGCCGTTGTGGCTGGCGCCGTCGTTACCGGTGATCCCGGCCCGGTCCAGCACGAATGTCACCGGAAGCTGGTGCAGCGCAACGTCCATCATGACCTGATCGAACGCGCGGTTGAGGAACGTGGAGTAGATCGCGACCACCGGGTGCAGGCCGCCCATCGCGAGCCCAGCCGCCGAGGTGACCGCATGCTGCTCGGCGATACCGACATCGAACAGCCGCTCGGGGAAACGCTCGCCAAACTTGCTCAGTCCGGTCGGCCCGGGCATGGCGGCGGTGATCGCCACGATGTTGCGGTGCTCGCTGGCCACGTCGATGAGCGAGTCGGAGAACACCGATGTCCAGCCCGGAGCCGAAACACTGATGGAGCGGCCGGTTTTCGGGTCGATGATGCCCGTGGAATGCATCTGCTCGGCCTCGTCGTCCTCGGCCGGGCCGTACCCCATACCCTTGCGGGTGATCACGTGCACGATGACCGGGCCGCCGTAACCACGGGCCCGGCGCAGCGCGTCCTCCACTGCCTGTTCGTCGTGACCATCAACGGGGCCAACATATTTCAGTCCGAGATCGGTGAACATCACCTGAGGCGAGACCGCATCCTTGACGCCCACCTTGAGGCTATGCATCAACGCGTACGCCAGCGGCCCCACCACCGGCATCCCGCGCAGCAGCTTCTTACTCTCGTCAAGCACCTTTTCGTACGACGGCGTGAGACGCAGTCCCGCCAGATGCGAGGCCAGCCCGCCGATCGTCGGCGCGTAGCTGCGCCCGTTGTCGTTGACCACGATGATGACCCGCCGGTGCTCTCCGGCGGCGATGTTGTTCAGCGCCTCCCAGCACATGCCGCCGGTGAGCGCGCCGTCGCCGACCACCGCGACGACGTGCCGGCGCCGCTGCCCGGTCAGTTCGAAGGCCTTGGCCAGTCCGTCGGCATAGGACAGCGCCGTTGACGCGTGGCTGGATTCCACCCAGTCGTGTTCGCTCTCGGCGCGCGACGGGTACCCCGACAGCCCGTCCTTCTGGCGCAGCGTGTCGAAGTCTGCGCACCGTCCGGTGAGCATCTTGTGCACGTAGGCCTGATGGCCGGTGTCGAAGACGATAGGGTCATACGGAGACTCGAACACCCGATGCAGGGCAAGAGTCAGCTCGACGACACCCAGGTTGGGCCCGAGATGGCCGCCGGTCGCGGCGACCTTATGTATCAGGAACTCGCGGATCTCGTCAGCGAGCAAGTCCATCTCTCGCTTCGAGAGACCCTGCAGGTCACCCGGCCCCCTGATGTCGTCAAGCATCTGGTCAGTCTACGCAGCGATTCAGATCTGGTCGCTGGGAGCGGAGCCAAAAACATCGGGCACGCCGTCGTGGTCGGCATCGAGTGCCTCTTTGGCCTCGATCCGCTGATATGTGCGGTTCCGCAGCCGCAGCACCACCGCGGCCACGGCCGCCGACGTCAGCGATCCGGCGAGCACTCCGACCTTGACGTGCTCGGCGGCTGTGCCGGTACCGAACGCCAGCTCTCCGATCAGCAGTGACACCGTGAAGCCGATCCCGGCCAGCAGCGCCACCCCGGCGATATCGAGCCAGCTCAGGTCGTCGTCGAGATTGGCCCGGGTGAACCTCGCCAGCAGATACGTGGTGAGAAAGATCCCGATCGGCTTGCCCACCAGCAGACCAAGGATCACGCCGAGCGCCACCGGGTCCAGCAGCGCCTGCCCGAGCCCGGAGAAGCCGCCCAGGGTCACCCCCGCCGCGAAGAATGCGAACACCGGTACCGCAACCCCCGCCGACAGCGGACGCAGCCGATGCTCGAACCGCTCGGCCATGCCGTGCACGTCGGTACGGCCGTCCCGCCTCAAAACGGGGACGGCAAAGCCAAGCAGCACTCCCGCCACCGTTGCATGTATCCCCGAGGCGTGTACCAGCGCCCAGGCGACCACCGCCAACGGCACCAACAGCCACCATTCCCGGCGGCGGCGCTGCACCGCCAGTGCGAACAGACCGAGCGGGATGAGCGCCAATCCCAGCGGCCCCCAATGCAGTTCATCGGTGTAGAAGACGGCGATCACGATGACGGCCAGCAAGTCGTCCACCACCGCCAGGGTGAGCAGGAACGTGCGCAGCGCCGAGGGCAGATGTGTGGAAATCACCGCGAGCACAGCCAGCGCGAAGGCGATATCGGTGGCCGTGGGAATCGCCCAGCCGCGCATCGCCTCGGCCCCGCCGGACACGTTCACGGCGAGGTAGATGGCAGCCGGGACGAGCATGCCGCCCAGAGCTGCGACGATCGGCAGCGCCGCCCGACCAGGATCCCGCAGGTCTCCTGCCACGAATTCGCGTTTGAGTTCGACACCGACGACGAAAAAGAAGATCGCGAGCAGACCGTCGGTGGCCCATCCCGCCAGCGTGAGGTTCAGATGTAACTGCTCCGGCCCGACGGTGATGCTCGCCAGCCGGTAGTACCAGGAGCTCCAGGGCGAGTTGGCCCAGAGCAACGCCGCCAAGGCCGCCACGACCAACAACACGCCGCCGACGGTTTCCTGGCGCAGGATCTCGGCGACGCGTGATGATTCCGCCCACGATCCGCGGGTGAATACACGTTGGCTGAGTCGCATGCTGCTGGTGTCCGTCCTCGTGTTTTCTGGCAGGGCTATAGCACCGCCGACCAGACTTCCCGGCACACCTGCTGGTTACTTTATAAGATCCTGACGCTCAGCGCTCTCTCATCGGGTGAGCAGCGCGAAGCTTTCGATGTGGTGGGTCAGCGGGAACGCATCGAACACCCGCAGCTGGCGCACCTGGTATCCGCGTTCCAGATACAGACCCACATCGCGTGCGAATGCCGCTGCCTCACAGCCGATATGAATAACCCTGGGCACCTTCGCCTCGGCGATTCGTCCGATGACCTCGCGGCCAGCACCCGCCCGAGGCGGGTCCAGCACCGCCACATCGGCCTCGCCTAGATCCCGCACGGCATGGCGCACTGACCCGCAGATCATGCTCACCTGGCGCAGATCCCCCAACGCGCCCTTGGCACAGCGGTAGGCCGGACGTGAGGTGTCCACACTCACGACACGCCCCGTGCGCCCCACCGCTTCTCCCAATGCCGCTGCGAAAACGCCGACGCCGCCGTACAGGTCCCACGCCGTCATCCCCGGTTCCAGCTCGGCCCAGTCTGCGACGAGCCGGCTGTACATACTCGCCGCGTCGCGGTGCGCCTGCCAGAAGGCCGTCACTGGCACCAACCAGTGCCGATCCCCCACCTTCTGCACCGCTACATCCTCGCCTTCGGCGATCGCGCGTCCGCGCAGCACATGTCGGCGACCCTGATCATCCATCACAGCGTGCAGCGGCCCCTCGGAACCGAGACTTGGCTCATCCAGCCCGTCCAGCAGGCCCGGCACCACTTGAGCACACCGCAGATCGGTCACCAGTTCGTCGCTGTGATAGCGATGAAAGCCCGGCTGCCCCAAAGCATTCACGTCCAGACGCACCCGGGTCCGCCAACCGGTGGAGTCGCCGCTGCCCACCGGCTCGGCCACGCCCTGCCAGTCGTACTTGCCGAGCCGTGCCAATTGCTGACTGATCACATCGCCCTTGAGCTCCCGCAGATATGCGGGATCCGCGAATGACAAGTCACAACACCCGGATTCGCCCCTACCGTGCGCGATAGGACACAGCGGTTCGATGCGATGCGGTGACGGGTCGAGGATCTCGACGGCGGCGCCGTGCCAGAAACTGGCTTGCCGGTCGTCGGTGATCTGTACCCGCACCCGCTCCCCCGGCAGCGCGTATCTGACAAAGATGACCCGTCCGTCCTGCCGGGCCACCACACTGCCGCCGTTCGCCGGGCCGCCGGTCTCGACCTCCAAGATGTCGCCGATAGTCATCTAGCGGGCCATCACGAATCGAAACCGCGCCGTGAATCGCCGGGCGCAAACTGCTCATCGAGCTCCCGGCGACGTTCGGACGAATCAAGCTGCCACGGAACCGATGTGACCATGACGTTAGGGACGAACAGCAGACGCCCCTTGAGGCGCAGCGCGCTCTGGTTGTGCAGCACCTGTTCCCACCAATGCCCCACTACGTACTCGGGGATGAAGATGCTCACGACCGTGCGCGGCGCTTCCTTGCTGATGCGCTTGACGTAATCGAGTATTGGCCGGGTGATTTCGCGGTACGGCGAAGCGATCACCTTGAGCGGGGTGCTGATATCGCTTGTCTCCCATTCCCGAACAAGCTCTCGCGTATCCCGATCGTCCACGCTGACAGTCACCGCTTCCAAGACATCGGGCCGGGTCACGCGGGCGTACGCGAGCGCGCGCAGCGTGGGCTGATGCACCTTGGAAACCAGGACCACCGCGTGAGTGCGGCTGGGCAGGACCACTTCTCCCTCGTGGTTGTCCAGCTCACGAGCCACCGTGTTGTAGTGCTTGTGAATCATCTTCATGAGCACGAACAACACCCCCATCGCCAGGATCGCAATCCACGCGCCGGCGAGGAATTTGGTGACCAGCACCACTAGCAGCACCGTGCCGGTCATGATGAAACCGATGGTGTTGATGATGCGCGAGCGAATCATCTTGCCGCGCATCGCCGGATCGGTCTCAGTCTTGAGCAGCCGAGTCCAGTGCCGCACCATGCCGATCTGACTGAGCGTGAAGGACACGAAGACACCGACGATGTACAGCTGAATGAGCGCGGTCACCTCGGCCTTGAATGCCACCACAAACAGGATCGCGACGGCCGACAGGAAGATGATGCCGTTGGAGAACGCCAGCCGGTCGCCGCGGGTGTGCAGCTGCCGCGGCAGGTAACGGTCTTGCGCCAGAATCGATCCGAGCACCGGGAAACCGTTGAACGCGGTGTTGGCGGCCAGCACCAGGATGAGGGCGGTCACCACAGTGATGAACAGGAACCCGATCCGGAAGTCCCCGAACACAGCCTCGGCCAGCTGGGCGACCAGCGTCTTCTGGTGGTAGTCGGCAGGCGCACCTACCAGCTGCTGGGCGGGATCCTCCGCGATCTTGGCTCCGGTGCGTTCGGCCAACAAGATGATGCCCATGAAGAGGGTGATCGCGATGCCACCGAGTAGCAGCAGCGTCGTTGCGGCGTTACGCGACTTAGGTTTCCGGAATGCCGGCACGCCATTGCTGATTGCTTCCACACCCGTCAGGGCGGCACATCCCGAGGAGAATGACCGGGCCACCAGGAAAACCAACGCGAAGCCCATGAGGTCGTGACCCTCACCGTGCATCTCGAAGGCTGCCGATTCCGCCCTCAGCGGTGTGCCGAGAACGTAGATCTGGAACAGCCCCCAGCCCAGCATCAGGTACATCCCGATCATGAAGGCGTAGGTGGGAATCGCGAACGCGTTCCCCGACTCGCGGACACCGCGCAGGTTCATCGACATCAGGATCACGATCGCGGCGACGGCGAAGACGACCTTGTGCTGCGCCACATACGGGACGGCCGACCCAATGTTCGACATGGCCGAGGACATCGAAACAGCAACGGTCAGCACGTAGTCCACCAGCAGCGCGCTACCGACCGTCAGACCCGCGGTATGCCCGAGGTTGGTGGTCACCACCTCGTAGTCACCTCCGCCGGAGGGGTAGGCATGCACGTTCTGCCGGTAGCTCGCGACCACCACCATCATCACGGCGGCGACGGCAAGCCCGATCCACGGCGTGAGGGCATAGGCGGACATTCCCGCGACCGAGAGCACCAGGAAGATTTCCTCGGGCGCGTACGCCACGGAAGACAGCGCGTCGGAGGCGAAAACCGGTAGCGCGATCCGCTTCGGCAGCAGGGTATGGCCAAGGCTGTCACTGCGAAACGGTCGGCCGATTACCAGGCGCCGAGCCGCCGTCGACAGCTTGGAAAGCGTAGACACGAACGCCAACCTTAGGCCACGCGAGCAATCGCGGTACGGTCTCACTTGACATCGCTGCGGATAGTGCCGTGACGCGGTGTCTAACTATTGCGACGAAGCCTTATCCGGAAAGGTCGACTGGTGCGAGTAGTGGTGATGGGCTGTGGACGCGTGGGCGCTGCGCTGGCCGGCGGCCTAGCCAGGATCGGCCACGAAGTGGCGATCATCGACAAGGAAGCATCGGCGTTCAACCGACTCGGCCCCGAATTCACTGGCGAACGCATCGTCGGCATGGGTTTTGATCGCGATGTCCTGCTACGTGCGGGTATCGAGAGGGCGCAGGCGTTCGCCGCGGTCTCCTCCGGCGACAACTCGAACATCATCTCGGCCCGGGCGGCCCGCGAGACCTTCGGTGTCGAGCGCGTAGTGGCACGTATTTATGACGCGAAACGCGCCGCCGTCTACGAGCGGCTGGGTATACCGACCGTCGCCACCGTGCCCTGGGCGACCGATCGGCTGCTGCATGCCCTCACCAGGGAAAGCGACACCACCAAGTGGCGTGACCCGTCCGGCTCGGTCGTCGTCACCGAGCTGACCCTGCACGAGGAATGGATCGGCAAGCGCGTCACCGCATTGGAGACTGCCACCGGCGCACGGGCCGCCTTCATCATCCGGTTCGGCACCGGCGTCCTTCCCGACGCCAAAACGGTGATCCAGGACAGCGACGAGGTGTACGTATCCGCAGTGTCGGGCCGCGCCGCCGAAGCGATGGCGATCGCCGCACAACCGCCCGGCGAAGACGCCGACGACGAGCCGTCGGGGGCGCACCGATGAGCCGCTTGCGCGAAGAGGAGCAGGTTTAGTGAAAGTTGCCATCGGTGGCGCCGGCGCCGTCGGCCGGTCGATCGCGCGCGAGCTCATCGAGAGCCGCCACGAGGTCACCCTGCTGGAACGCAACCCCGAGCACATCGATCCCGAAGCGGTACCCGAGGCGCACTGGCGTCTTGGCGATGCCTGCGAGATCAGCCTGCTGGAGGCCGAGGAACTACACACCTTCGACGTGGTGATCGCGGCGACCGGTGACGACAAGGCCAATCTGGTGCTGAGCCTGCTGGCCAAGACCGAGTTCGCGGTCGCGCGTGTGGTGGCCCGCGTGAACGATCCCCGCAACGAGTGGCTGTTCGACGATGCCTGGGGTGTCGATGTGGCGGTGTCGACACCGCGGATGCTGGCGTCCCTCGTTGAGGAGGCTGTGGCCGTGGGCGACGTGGTGCGGCTCATGGAGTTCCGTCGTGGGCAGGCCAATCTGGTGGAGATCACGCTTCCCGACGACACGCCGTGGGGCGGTAAGCCGGTGCGCAAGCTGGAACTCCCGCGCGATGCGGTGCTGGTGGCGATTCTGCGTGGGTCGCGGGTGATCTCGGCTCAGCCCGATGAGCCGCTTGAGGGCGGCGACGAGCTGATTCTGGTCGCCACCGCGGACATCGAGGATGAGCTGCACCGGGCAGTACTGCCGGAGTAATCGCGCCGAGTCAGAGAGGCTACGCGGTCGTCTCTGGCTCGGTGGGCACCTCGGCCGCTTCTTCGGTGTGGCGTCGCACGTAGCGGATCACCAGCAGGGTGACCAACGCCCCGACGGCCGTCAGCGGCCAGCCCATCGCGATCTTCGCGCCACCCAGCCAGGCCGTGTTGCCCGCGAGGTACAGCCACTCCTGCACAACAAATCTGGTGGCGAACAACACAATCCATGACACCGTGGCGATATCGAACGCCGTCAGAATGCGCCGATTGTCGCGCCACGACATGTCACCAGCGGTGGCCCAGCTGTAGGCGTAGCCGACGATCGGGCGACGGACGATGACCGACGCCAGGAACACCAGACCCCAGAAGAAGTTGGCCCAGATCCCAATGAGGAAGTAGCCCTTGGCTTCTCCGAGCAGATAGGCGATCAGGGCGCTGATGCCGACGCTGATGAATCCGGAAATGGCCGGTTGCAGCGATTCCCGCCGAATCAGGCGCCAGATCAGAATCAGGGTCGCGGCACTCAGGGCAGCAACAATCGCCGGCATCAGGGAGGACACGCTGACCGCGACCACGAAGACGATCACCGGGATCGAGGAGTAGACGATGCCCTGCCATCCCCCGGCCTGATGCCACATCTCGTGCATCGGGGAGCTTCCCGGCTCTTCGGGTTTAGTCCCGGGCACGCTGATCCTCAGGTGCGGGCCCTCGTGCGCAGCGACGTCAGCCGAGCCGTCATATGGCTCGTGCGATGGAGTGTCTGGCACCTAGCGCTGAATTTCGTAGTACGGGTTATGGATGACCTTGCCGCCATTCTCGAGCTTGCCGAGGCGCCCGCGCACCAGCAGGGTGCGCCCCGATTCGATGCCGGGGATGCGACGCTGGCCCAGCCAGACGAGAGTCACGGTGTCGGTACCGTCGAACAGCTCGGCCTTGACCCCGGCGACACAACCCTTGGAGTTGGTCTCGACGGTCCGCAAGGTGCCGCACATGGTGACTTCTTGACCACGTTGACAATCGATGACGCGCTGAGCACCAGTGGCGGCGGCGTCGTCACCAATCTTCTCGGCATCCACTTGCTCCAGGTCCTCTGTCAGTCGACGGGTTAGTCGACGCAGATAACCGCCGGTGGTAGCCACTTTCACTCCTGGCCTTTCAGCATGCGCAATCGATTGAGCTGTGCATCCGCCACGGTAGACCTTTGCGTCCCGCGATGCCAGGCGGCTCTCGGGGTGTCCGGCCCACCGGGCAGTATCAGGGGTGTGACCTTCAGCGTTCATGGCCACAAGGCAGTTCTCATGCCCGGTACCGGCTCCGACGACGACTTCATCAAAAGGGCCTTCGGCCCTGCCTTGATCGACGCGGGAGTCACCCTGATTGCGGTGCGCCCAGAACCTCATGACCTGGTCAATGGCTATCGGCGGGCGCTCGATCGGGCGGCCAAGGATGGCCCGATCATCGTCGGCGGGGTGTCCATCGGTGCCGCTGTTGCGTTGGAGTGGGCATTGCAGAGCCCCCATGCGACGGTCGCCGTGCTCGCGGCGATGCCCGCGTGGACGGGTGCGCCGGAGAACTCACCGGCCTCGGTGTCGGCCCGGGTCACCGCCGAATCGCTGCGAACCGACGGATTGGCTGCGGTAACGGCCGCGATGCAGGCCGGTAGCCCCGACTGGCTTGCGGCCGAACTCACGCGCTCGTGGGCCGTGCAGTGGCCGGGTCTGCCCAACGCGATGGCGGAGGTGTCGACGTTTGTGAATCCCACCGCGGAGGATCTACGCGGGTTAACCGTGCCGTTGGCGGTGGCTGCGGCCACCGACGACCCGATACATCCGCTGGCGGTGGGCCAGGACTGGGCGTCGTGGGCGCCGCGTGCAGCGCTGCGGACGTTCACGCTCGATCAGCTGGGCGCTGACCCGTCGCGCCTGGGTGCGGCGTGTGTCGGCGCCCTACGCGCCATCTGAGTCATAGTCCGCGCGCCGCCGGGTCTGCGGTGGCCTCGATCTTGCGCACCCGGCCGTCGTGCACCGTCAGGGTGAGCACCGCGAACAGCCTGCGCTGCGCGAACGCCAACAGCACCGGCTGCCCAAACGGTCCACCCACCAAGGTGGCGCCGTGGCCGAGATACACCAGCAGGTTGGTGGCGACGTCGGTGCGTCCGCGGTTGACCTGCGGCGGTGGTGCGGGATCTCCGATGATCGTGCCGACTCCCCACACACTGGGATCGAGCACCGCCATCAGCCCTGTCAGATCCCCGTTGGCGCACGCGGTGACGAACTGCCCGATCAGCTGCTGGTGCTCGACACCGGTCACCTCACTGGTTCGCGACGTGGACTGCTGGAATCGGGTCCGCGCGCGCCGGGCGAGCTGCCGGCAGGTGCCCACCGGGCGGCCCACAGCGGACGCGATCTCCTCGAACGGAACGCCGAACACGTCATGCAGGACGAAGGCCACCCGCTCGCCGGGGCTGAGCGTGCGCAACACCTCCAAGAGGGCGCCGCTCACCTCATCGTCCAACGTGACCTTGTCGGCGGGATCCGTATTCGCCGAAACATGCAGCGGTGCACTTGATTCCACCATCAATGCGTCCCCCGCCTGTTCACGACGCATCCGCGCCGAACGCAGCTGATCGAGGCACAACCGGCCGGTGACCACCGACAACCAGGCACGCGGCTCGTCGATCTCCGACTCGTCAGCGCGCGCCAGCCGCACAAAGGCCTCCTGGGCGGCATCCTCGGCGTCCCCGACATCGCCGAGCATCTGATACGCCAAGTTCACCAGGTACGGGTAATGGTCGCGCCAGGCTGCCGATACCAGCGCGTCGTGGGTAGGTGAGGAACCACTCATGTCACTACGACGATTCTGCGCCCCGAAAAGTTACCAATCCAGCCGATCAACTCTCGTAACTTTCCCTGGCCGCGTCCCGTCGTATTCATGTGGCCGATATGGAACGCCATCCCCAACCTCCCGAAATGGAGCACCCGACATGACAATTCTCATCACCGGCGCAACGGGCAATGTGGGGCGCCCGCTCGTCCATCTACTCACCAACGCCGGCGCCAACGTGCGCGCGGTCACCCGGCAGCCCATCCATGCAGGCCTGCCACCGCGTGTGGAAACCGTCGAATCTGCCCGAGCGGGCCTGCGCGGTGCCACGGCCGTCTTCCTGAATTCACGGGCGTTGGGCGACGATCTCGCCGACTTCGCGAAACAGGCTGTACACGAGGGTGTTACGCGTCTCGTCGCGCTCTCGGCGATCAACTGCGAGGACGACTTCTCCCGGCAACCTTCCCGATTCCGCGGAGATCGCAACAAGGAGGTCGAACAGTACGCAGTCGAGTCCGGAGTGGAGTGGGTAAGCCTGCGCCCTACCGTCTTCGCCTCCAATTTCCTCGGGATGTGGTCGACCCAGCTCACCATCGGCGATGTCGTCCGTGGACCGTATGCATTCGCCTCGGCCGCGCCGATCGCCGATCGGGACATCTCCGAGGTCGCGGCACACGCACTGTTGACGGACGACCTCGTCGGTCAACGCGTGCCGTTGACCGGTCCGCAGGCATTCACCAACGCCGGCCTCCTCGCGGTGCTCGGGAAGGTTTTGCACCGACCGCTTGAGTACCTGCAGGTACCCGACGATTTCGTGCGTCAGCGCTTCACCGGCCTGGGATTTCCTGACGGATTCGCCGACGCGTACCTGGCGATGCAGGCCGCCACGCTCACGGCGCCCGCGGTCGTCACCCACGAAGTCGACCGGATCCTCGGGCGTCCCGCAGAGACATTCGCATCCTGGGCCAACCGATTCCGCGCCGAATTCGCACGCACCGAGTTCGCCTCACAGCAGGGATGATCGCCATGACCAACATGTCTGATGGACGTCCGGTAAGCGGATCCTCCCAGCGCCCTCCGCAATGGCTCAAACCGATGAACAAGATGGTCCGGGCCCTCCATCGTCTCGGCATCCCCACCGGCCCGGCGATGGTGCTCACCGTTCCCGGCCGCAAGACGGGGCAACCCCGTCCCACGCCGATCACGCCGTTCGACATGGACGGTCAGCTCTACGCCGTCGGTGGCTATCCGGGCTCTGATTGGCCACGCAATGCCGCTGCGGCAGGTTCTGGGACGCTCAGCCGACGCAACCGTGTCCAACACGTCAGGATCGTCGCCGTGCCACCCGAGACGGCGCGACGCGCGCTGCGGGAGTTTGCGATGAAAGTGCCGGTCGGTGTGCGGTTCGCGAAAAGCGCCGGACTGGTTCGTCACGGGACCCCGGACGAGTTTGAGGCCCTGGCCGGAACGCTGGCGGTGTTCCGGTTCGATCCGGATTAGATCCCCAAAGTCGCTGTCGCTCCCGCCCGCCGGACCTAGCCTCCGGTGATGGTGGACCGCAGCTGCTGCATGGCCGAGCCGGACACACTACGACGGGCCGTCGGCTCCGAGTCGTCCTGCGGAGGCAGCTCCTGCTGGGCGGCCTCGGCCTCAGCCATCGCTTGCGCCTGGGCCGCCTGCAGCTGCTCCAGCATCGGTTCAGGCAATTCCACCGGCAGCGGAGTGCGCACCGGGTACGGACTGTCGTCGCGCCGAACGACGGTGTCGGCCACCGTGTCGCGCGCCTCCTCGGCCAGGGCATCAAACGTCTCGGCGGGGCCTTGCAACACGCAGCGGATCATCCAGCGATAGCCGTCCACACCGATGAAGCGCACGGAGCCGCCTTCGGCGACGCCGACAACCTCCCGGCCCCACGGACCGTCGGCGATGGACACCTCGGCCGATTCCTTGCGCAGCGACTCGGCCAGTTCGCCGGCGATCTCGCGCCACAAACCGGCGGACTTCGGGGCGGCGTACGCGGCCACCGAATAACGTCCGTTGGGAGTCAGCACGAAGACAGCGCCGGGTGTACCGGCGGCGGTCAACTCGACCTGAATCTGCCCCGCTTCGGGCACCGGGATCAGCACCGACCCTAGGTTCAGTCGTCCCGTTGCGGCGTCCTCGGGACTGTCAAAGTCTTCGATTTCGTATGGGCCGTCAAACGCTTCGGCCGACCCCGCGTCCGAAGCGGAAGCGTCGGCGTCGTCCAGATCGTTGAGACCGCCACTGCGGTGCAATGCCATCACAAACTCGCATGTCCGCCGCTGGAACCGTGCCCGCCCGTACCCCGGGTAGTCACGGCCAGACCGGCCTCGTCAAAAGAATCCACTTCAACCAACTCAGGCAACTCGACCCGCTGCACCAACAACTGAGCGATCCGGTCGCCACGGGCAATGACGATCGGGGCCTCAGGGTCCAGGTTAATCAGGCTGAGCTTCACTTCGCCACGATATCCGGCATCGATCGTGCCGGGGCTGTTGACGATTGAAAGACCCACGCGCGCAGCTAAACCCGAACGCGGGTGCACCAATCCAACCATTCCCGACGGGATCGCCACGGCGATTCCGGTACCCACCAGCGCCCGACGGCCGGGTTCGAGCACGACGTCCTCGGCGCTGTAGAGATCGACTCCCGCGTCGTCGGCATGCGCGCGGGAAGGCAAGGGCAGTTCGCGATCGAGGCGAACGACCGCCAGCGTCGAAGTCGAAGTCGTAGGTGTGGGCACGATCGCCCAGACTACCCTTGGCCGCGTGACGGACTCCCCCAGCGACGCTTCCGATATCCGCTACGCCGAGCGGCTGTGGGTTCCGTGGTGGTGGGCGCTGCCCGGCTTCGGCGCGGCAACGCTGCTCGGGCTGGAGATCAATCAGGGCATGCGGCAACTGCCCATGTGGGTGCCGTATCCGATCCTGTTCGCGATTGTCGCGGGGGTCTTGTTGTGGTTCAGCAGGATCCGCGTGGAAGTGACGACCGGACCGGACGGCGTCGCCGAGCTACGGGCGGGTTCGGCGCATCTGCCGGTCAGCGTGATCACCAAGTCCGCGGCAATCCCCGCTAGCGCGAAAAGCGCAGCGTTGGGCCGCCAGCTCGACCCGGCAGCCTTCGTCGTGCATCGGGCGTGGATCGGCCCGATGGTCCTGGTGGTACTCGACGACCCGGATGATCCGACACCGTACTGGCTGGTGAGCAGCCGTCACCCAGATCGGGTGGTGGCTGCCCTGCGGAGCTAGTCGCGAGCTAGTCGCGTCCTAGCTCCGCAGCCGTCAGGCCGCGCAGTCGGTGCAGATCAACTGGCCGTTCTTCTCACTGGCCAGTCGGCTGCGGTGATGCACCAGGAAGCAGCTCGAACACGTGAACTCATCGGCCTGCTTCGGGATAACCCGAACCGATAGTTCTTCGCCGGACAGGTCGGCGCCCGGTAGCTCGAACGATTCGGCGGTTTCCGCCTCATCGACATCGACCACCGCCGACTGTGCTTCGTTTCGACGAGCCTTGAGCTCCTCTAGCGAGTCCTCTGACACATCGTCGGCGTCGGTTCGCCTCGGAGCGTCGTAGTCGGTAGCCATGGGTTCATCCCCTTATCAACATCTCGTAATCACGCTTGCATATAGGCGCAGCAAGGCTTTGTACCAGGCTGAAACGGACATCACAAACTATTAGTGCCCGTATCGGACGTGTTCCTTGTGTGATTTACATCACACGGTAGTGGACGGCCAGTCTATTTCGCTGTCTGTCGCACGGAAGTCCGCTGGCCTAGAGTGCCATCCGTGGTCGCAGACATCACCGAGGGCTCCTCCGTAGACAGCTATGGGCGTCCGTTCCGCCGCCGGAACTATTTGCCAGCTCTGATCGCCGGTTTAGTGCTTCTTACCGTCACCGTGTTCGTCTGGGCCTCCGCGCTCACCCGGGAAGCGCCGGTCAAGGAGGCGACGGCATGTAACCCACCCGCCCAGCAGACCGAGCCGGGAGCCGCCGGCATCGGCAGGCCGGTAACCCGCTCGTCACTGGCGAGCACCAGCCCCGCGACTCTCAACGACGTGAAGGTGCGCGTCCTCAACGCCAACGGCCAGGCCGGTCAGGCCGGAGATGTGTCCACCTCGCTGCGCGACCTGGGATTCCCCTCGCCGACCGCCGATAACGACCCCTCCTACCCCAGCGGATCCCGGCTGAACTGCGTCGGCCAGATCCGGTTCGGGGAATCCGGGTACGCCAATGCCGTGACGCTTTCGCTGGTGGCGCCGTGTGTCGAGTTCGTCGAGGACAAGCGATCCGACGATTCCGTGGACCTGGCGCTCGGCAGCGAGTTCACCGAGCTCGCCTCGGGTAATGCCGTCACCTCGGCGCTGAGCAGTCTCAAACCCGGTAACCAGGCCAATTCCGATCTCATCTCCCGGGCGCGGCAGAGCACCTGCTAGCCGGGAATTGGCGAGCAGGCATCAACGTCGGCGAGAAGCTGCGCGAACTCCTGCCCAATTCCGGGAGCCATCGCCGCGGTCAGCACACCGTCCGCGCTGGGCGCGTCGGCGTCCGGCAGCACCAGCACCGCGCCGGCCTCGCTCGCGATGAGCGCTCCGGCGGCCCAGTCCCAGGGCCCCAGCCCATGCTCGTACTGGGCATCGACCCGCCCCTCGGCCACCGCGCACAAATCCAGCGCCGCCGAGCCGATCCGACGCACGTCTCGCACCCGGGGCAACAGCCGCGCCAACAACTGCGCCTGACGTTCCCGCCGCGCCGCCGAGTACGCGAAACCCGTGGCCACCAACGCGAGCCGTGTTTCGCGGACCTGAGTGCACGCCAGCGGTCGCTCCAGGCCATTGGCCTCGCGGACGGTCGCGCCGCTGCCGGAGGCCGCTGAGAAGACACGCTGCGCGGCGACATCGGCCACTGCGGCCGCCACCGACACCCCGTCGACCTGCGCCGCCACCGAGACCGCGTACGCCGGAATGCCGTAGACGAAGTTGACCGTCCCGTCGATCGGATCGAGGACCCAGCGGACTTGGGATGAGCCGCTTGCGCGAAGACCGTGAACGGATGAGCCGCCGCTTTGCCCGTCCTCCTCGCCCAGGACCGCGTCATCGGGTCGCAAGGACGCGATCCGGCGCCGCAACAGCCGTTCACATTCGGTGTCGACGAGCGTCACCGGATCGGTGTCGGTGCTCTTGGTGCGCACGGAGGCCGTCCAATCGACGGTGTTTCGGCGATGCCGCACGAATTCAGCGGCCTCGAAAGCCAGCCGCACCGCCACCGACCGCAGCACTCCCGGATCGATACCCACGCGTCTATCGCAGCACAACCACGACGGTCCCGCGCATCCTTCCGCGGGGCATTAGGGTGTCACTCGCATTCAGCGTGTTCGCCAGCCATCTAGACCCAGGACCCAGGAGCGTCGATGACCGCCACCGAATCCGGAACGTCCGCACCTGCAACGGGAGCGGGTAACGCAGAACAGCGCGCGTTCGGCATCGACGTCGGCGGCAGCGGCATCAAGGGCGCGATCGTGGACCTGACGACCGGCGAGCTAGTCGGCGAACGGGTCAAATACCCGACTCCGCAGCCCGCCACGCCGAAGTCCGTCGCCGAGACCATCGCCACAGTCGTGCGCGATTTCTCGTGGACGGGACCCGTCGGCGTGACATATCCGGGCGTCATCGTGCACGGCGAGGCACGCACCGCCGCAAACGTCGACAAATCATGGTTGGGCGTCAACGTCCACGACATCATCAGCGCGGAATTGGACGGCCAAACCGTCACCGTACTCAACGACGCCGACGCCGCCGGGCTGGCCGAAGACCGGTACGGCGCGGGCAAGGACCAGTCGGGCGTGGTCGTCCTACTGACGTTCGGAACCGGCATCGGATCTGCCGTCCTACATGACGGAATCTTGCTGCCCAACACCGAATTCGGGCACATCGAGGTTGGCGGCATGGAGGCCGAGCACCGCGCGGCGTCGTCGGTGAAGGAAAAGAACGACTGGAGCTACAAGCAGTGGGCACCCGAGGTCACCAAGGTCTTGGAGGCGGTCGAGAACGCGCTGTCGCCCGACCTGTTCATCGTGGGCGGCGGCATCAGCCGCAAGGCAGAAAAATGGGTGCCGCTATTGACCAACCGCACACCCGTGGTGGCCGCTGCGCTGCAGAACACCGCGGGGATCGTCGGTGCCGCAATGGCCGCACACGCTGGCGTCTCGCCTTAGCTTTTTCACAGGTACCCCACTCTTATCGTTACAATGGCATTCAGCAGCCGCACACAGGAGCCCCCGAGCTAGCGGCGAACACCAAAAGACAGCCAAGATTCTCGATTTTGCATGCCCATGCGCGTCGACGAAGTAGTCAGGAAGGGCGTACGTGGTAGCCACGAAAGCATCTCCGGTAAAACAGGCCACCGCCGCAGCACCGTCGAACACCACCACCCCCAACGCGGCGCCCGCGAAGGCACCGGCCAAGAAGGCACCGGCAAAGGCAGCCGCCGCCAAGGCAGCGCCCGCAAAAAAGGCCACCGCCACTAAGGCAGCGCCCGCCAAGAAGGCACCCGCCAAGAAGGCGGCCCCCGCTAAAAAGGCCCCCGCCAAGAAGGCCGCAGCCAAGGCAGTCGATCCCGAACTGGAACCGCAGGGCAGCGCCGAGGACGCGGAGGTCGAACCCGGCGAAGACCTCGCTGACGACGCCGAGATCGAGGCCGATCTCGCCGATGTTGCCGCCGAGCCCGAAGCGGAAGCCGAGAGCGAAGAGCCGTCCGATAAGGACAAGGCATCAGGGGATTTCGTCTGGGACGAAGAGGAGTCCGAGGCGCTGCGCCAGGCCCGTAAGGATGCCGAGCTCACCGCCTCCGCCGACTCGGTGCGTGCGTATCTCAAACAGATCGGCAAGGTCGCCCTCCTCAACGCCGAAGAGGAAGTTGAGCTGGCCAAGCGGATCGAGGCCGGTCTGTACGCGACCCAGATCGTGACCGAGCTGACCGAGAAGGGCGAGAAGCTTCCCGCCGCCCAGCGTCGCGACATGTCGTGGATCTGCCGTGACGGAGACCGCGCCAAGAACCACCTGCTGGAGGCGAACCTGCGTCTGGTGGTGTCGCTGGCCAAGCGCTACACCGGCCGCGGCATGGCATTCCTGGACCTCATTCAGGAAGGCAACCTCGGTCTGATCCGCGCGGTTGAGAAGTTCGACTACACCAAGGGCTACAAGTTCTCGACCTACGCCACCTGGTGGATCCGTCAGGCCATCACCCGCGCGATGGCCGACCAGGCCCGCACCATCCGTATCCCGGTGCACATGGTCGAGGTCATCAACAAGCTCGGGCGCATCCAGCGCGAGCTGCTTCAGGACCTGGGCCGCGAACCCACGCCCGAAGAGCTGGCCAAGGAAATGGACATCACGCCGGAGAAGGTGCTGGAGATCCAGCAGTACGCGCGTGAACCCATCTCGCTGGATCAGACCATCGGTGACGAAGGCGATTCGCAGCTCGGCGATTTCATCGAAGACTCCGAAGCTGTAGTGGCCGTTGACGCCGTCTCCTTCACGCTGTTACAAGATCAGCTGCAGTCGGTGCTGGAGACGCTCTCCGAGCGCGAAGCCGGCGTGGTGCGGCTGCGGTTCGGCCTTACCGACGGCCAGCCGCGCACGCTCGACGAGATCGGCCAGGTGTACGGGGTGACCCGTGAGCGCATCCGGCAGATCGAATCCAAGACCATGAGCAAGCTGCGGCACCCCAGCCGTTCGCAGGTGCTGCGCGACTACCTGGACTAGTTTTTCCCTTTTCGCGCCGAGCGTGAAGCCATTGCGGGATTCCCCACCGATTTTCCGCAGTGGCTTCACGCTCGGCGTATTAGGGCGAGTGCATCCCGGTATCCGGAATGGAGTAGCCCGCTACGCATGTTGAGCGGTTGTCCGCTGCCACAGCATGGTTCCACCCCGGTGACAGTCATCGGGCTGGAACCGAAGGACACACCATGACCGCAACACTCGACACGGAAGTGACCGCGCCGCCGCCCCTGGACGGTGAGGTCGCCGATCGGCGCAGCAAGTTCCGCAAGCTGACCGCCGAGACCACCAAGGACCCGTACGCCGAGCGGGCCTTCCTCGCATCGAAACTGGCCGTGCTGCAATCACATCCGAAGCTCTCGACGGCCATCCGCCGCGAGGGCGAGGAGACACTAGCCGAGGCCGCGGGAGTGGCGGACATCGCCGAACTCGCCGCCGCGATAACCCCTCCACCTGGCGGTGTCGGCTACGGCATGTTCTATACGAACAGCTTTCGCACTCGCTTCGCGCGCGGTACCTCGTTCTACTACGAGATCGTCTGCCCGCATCAGCCGGGCGGGAACGTGGCCGACTACCTGTACCTGACCGCCACCAACCGAGCCCAGAAGGGTGTCGAGGCGTTTGTGTCGTACCACGCGCAGGACATCGCCCGATTCAAGGTGTTCGACTGGGCGCGCTCGGATCACTGGCAGACCGACATCCCGTTCGCGAATCTGACGTCGTATCTGCGTAGCACCTCGTCCCACGGCTGGGGCCTGCAGACGCTGCTGGTGTGGAATCAGTCGTTCGAAATCGCACCGAATCGGTGGCGCAACGAGGTACTGCTGCACAACCGCGCCGCCAACCGTTGGGATCTCGTGTACCGCTTCGACTACCAATCCACCACCGCAGAACAGACTTCGGGCTGGGTAGGCAGCTGGGGACCAATCGTCGAGACATTCCAGAACAGCTACACGAACACCCGCTGGCTCGGATTCCTCAACACGATGCTGGTCAGCCGCGATGCCGCGGGCAACTGGGGCCAATGGGCGCTGCTGCGTGCGGCCGACTCGACCATACGCAATGATGGACATGGGTTCTCGCCACTGTTCCTGGACCCGAACTACTCGTTCGTGGTCAAGAGTTGACCGAACAGGAGCAGCGTTCATGAGCAATGACGGATCGCCTCCCCCTCCCGGTACCGGCCCGATCGCCGACCGGCGGCAGGAGTTCGAAGAACTCAGCCGCCGGCACCGGGAGGGTGCGGATGACCGCGCATTCATCGAGCACAAGATCGAGATCGTCACGAGCGATCCAGATCTCACTGCCGAGGAGAAGGCCGCCGCGATCGCGGAACTGAGGCGCGCGCTGGAATGACGGTCACGACACCCCACGGCGCGGACCCACCGGCGACAACAACCTGTCGGTGGGTCCGGCCATACTGGGCAGCGTGAGCACCGTCGGCCACTGCTTCTTCGACACTGCGATCGGCACCTGCGCCATCGCGTGGAGCTCTGAGGGCATCGTCGCCTTGCAGCTCCCCGAGCACGACGATGCGGCCACTCTTGCCCGGATCCGGCGCCCCGCCGGAAGCGAACTCCCGCCGCCTCCCTTCGTGGCCGAGACGATCGACGGTATTCGGCGTGTGCTTGCGGGTGAGGATGACGATCTGCAGTGGGTTCGCCTGGATCTGGATGACATCACCGATTTCGATCGAGACGTGTACGCGGTAACCAGGGCCATCGGCCCCGGCAGGACCCGCAGCTACGGCGACGTGGCGTCAACAGTCGGCGCACCTGGTGCGGCCCAGGCCGTCGGACAGTCGTTGGGGCGCAATCCGATTCCCTTGCTCGTCCCCTGCCACCGGGTGCTGGCCGCCGACCACAGCCTGCACGGCTTCTCCGCGTACGGAGGCGTCGTGACCAAGCGGGAACTGCTCAGGCTCGAGCATGCCCCCGGATTCGACGACCCCACGCTGTTCTGACGCGAAAGCCACACCGCGGGTCTACGCTCTAGCCCAGCTGTACCAACGTCGTCGGCGTAAATATCGGGAGAACCCATGACCGGTTTGTACGTAGCTGCCCTTCTCATCGGAATCGTCGCGGGCCTACGCGCCGTGACTCCCCTAGCCGTCTTGAGCTGGGCCGCATTCTTCAAATGCCTTGCCGTGGAAGGTACCTGGGCATCGTTCCTGGCCAGTCTGATCGTTGCCATCGTCGCCACGGTGCTGGCGGTCGGCGAGATTGTGAACGACAAGCTGCCCAGGACGCCAAGCCGTAAGGCGCCGCCGGCCTTCGCGGCGAGAGTTGTGCTCGGCGGGTTCTACGGGGCCGTTTTCGGCACCCTGGCGGGCGGCAGCTCCCCCGCGCTCGCCATCGGGCTGCTGCTTGGTGCCGTCGGCGCGGTGATCGGGACGCTCGGCGGGGCATGGGCCCGCGGCAAGCTGGCCGACGCCTTCGGCAAGGATCTGCCCGCGGCGCTGACAGAGGATGCGATAACTGTCGCCACGGCGCTCGCCATCACCTTCGCTCTCGCGGCATGACCACCCACTTCGATGCCGTCGTCGTCGGCGCCGGGCAGGCCGGTCCGTCGCTGGCCGCCCGCCTACGCGACTCCGGGATGACAGTGGCGATCGTCGAGCGACACCTGTTCGGCGGGACGTGCGTCAACACCGGCTGCCGCCCCACCAAGGCGCTGGTCGCCAGCGCATACGCCGCGCACATGGCCCGCGATGCCGCACGCTGGGGCGTTGTCGTCGACGGTTCGGTGCGGATGGACATGAATCGTGTAAGGGAGCGCAAGGATTCGGTGATCCTGCCGTCGCGTAACGGTGGCGAGAAGTGGCTCAAGGATCTCGGCTGCGCGATCTACCACGAACACGCCAGCTTCGTCTCTCCGACCGAGCTCGCCGTGGGCGACGAGACCATCTCGGCTGAAAGGATTTTCCTCAATGTCGGTGGGCGGGCAGTGGTCCCGGATTGGCCGGGCGTCGACGACGTTCCGGTCCTGACCAACAGCTCGCTCATCGAATACGACGGGATCCCGGAGCATCTCGTCGTCATCGGCGGCAGCTATGTGGGGTTGGAATTCGCGCAGATCTACCGCCGGTTCGGCAGCGAGGTCACCGTGGTGCACCGGGGACCGCGGCTCGTGGAACGTGAGGATCCTGACGCGTCGGCGGTCATCCAGGAGGTTCTGGAACGTGAGGGAATCTCCTTCCGCCTCAACGCCTCATGCATCAGCCTGTCTCGTCGGGGCGACGGAGTGGCCGTCGGTGTTGACTGCACCCGGGGTGCGCCCGAAGTGGCGGGATCCCATGTACTCGTCGCGGTGGGGCGCCGCCCCAACAGCGACGACCTCGGCCTGGACCACGCGGGAGTGGTCACCGATGACCGCGGATACATCACGGTCGACGATCAGCTACGCACCAATGTGCCGGGCATCTGGGCGCTGGGCGACTGCAACGGCCGCGGCGCATTCACCCACACTTCATACAACGACTTCGAGATCGTCGCTGCGAACCTGCTCGATGACGATCCGCGACGGGTGAGCGATCGGCTGCCCTGCTATGCCCTGTACACGGACCCGCCGCTGGGCCGCGTCGGGATGACGGAGACGCAGGCGCGCACCTCCGGTCGCGCCGTGCTCGTTGGACGCAAGCCTATGAGTCAGGTGGGCCGCGCTCTCGAAAAGGGCGAAACCGACGGTTACATGCAAGTTTTGGTGGATGCCGACACCGACCTCATTTTGGGCGCGACGATCCTGGGGGTCGGCGGCGACGAGGTGGTGCACTGCCTGCTCGACACCATGCAGTATGGCGTCCCGGCGCGACAACTACAGCGCACTGTACATATCCATCCCACCGTTGCCGAATTTCTGCCGACAGTCTTAGGTGATCTCCAGCCGCTGGCTTGATCTCAAGGACGCTTGAGGCCCTAATGTCGGGGCATGAAGATTCACGATGTGCAGATCACCGCCACCGACGTGCCCGCCGCTGCCCGCTTCTACGCCGAAACCCTAGAACTGCCAGTACAATTCGACGGCGACCAGGCCAGGGTCCGCATTGGGGAAAGCACGCTGACGATGATTCCCGGTCCTACGTATCACGGTGCTCATCACATCGCCTTCACCATTCCCGCGGGAAGCTTGGCCGCGGCCAAGGAGTGGCTATCGACGCGGGTGACTCTGCAGACCGACGGTCAATGGCATGACGAGTTCGGTTGTGCACCCAACTGGCAGGCGCGCAGCATCTACTTCACCGGGCCCGACGACGCGGTGCTGGAGCTCATCGAGCGCAACATCCTGGACAACCGTATCGACCACCCGTTCGGCGTCGGCGATATCCGCTGCCTCAGCGAGGTCGGCTTCGGAGTATCCGATGTGCTGGAGACCCAGGCGCTCATCCACGACACACTGGGCCTGCTCCCCTTCGGTACGCCCGGCGCGGGCTTTGGCCCGGTAGGCGACCATGACGGCCTGTTCATTCTGGTGCCGTCTGATGTCACCTGGCGTCCCGAACACCGAGTGCCCCCACCTGCGGCACCCACCGTCGTCACGGCGGATGTCCCCGCCGTGCTGGAGATCGGCGAGTATTACCGCATTCAACCCGCCGCGTGAGGCGTACGTTGTCCAGCATGACTGATGGCTGCTGCCCGGAATGCGGTGCCACCCTTCCGGATTCCGGGCGTTGCTGGGACCGCGTGCATCAGCTACTGGAGGTCGAAGCCCAGGCGCTCCAGGACAGCACGGACGGCAGGCGCGCGCATTTCTACGCGATCGCGACCTACCAGCTGCAGCATCCCTCACGGTTGACCGCGCCGGCCGTCGCGGAGTTGCGCGTTCAGCTCGCCCGCATGCTCACCGCCGAGGTCCCCATTGCCGAGTTACGTGAAGACGTTCGGCGCAACGTTCGCGGCCTCAAGGTCACCAATCCTGCGCCCACGGACATCAGTCACGTCGATTCGCGCTGGCCGCGCAGATGGATGATCACGGCCGCCGATGTGGTGGCGCGCCCGCCTACCGAATATATGGTCGCGGTGCGTGATTGGGCCGATGCCACCCGCGAGACGCTCAACGCTGCGCTAGGAGCGTGAATCCCGCCAGGCCAGTGGCGCGTCCAGGACCGACAGGTCATAGTCGGGGTCAGGGTTGATCCCGATGGTGAACAGGGTGACTCCCGCGTCCGCGTAGGCATCAGCCTCGGCTGTCGTGAGGCCCTTCTTCGGATCGAGACCCCAACTGGTCGAGCGTTCGATCTCGCTGTGGTCTCTGCCAATTCGGTCCGCGGCGGCGATCAGAAGGTTGTTCTTTCGCCGGTAGGTGTCGATATCGGCGAAGGCATGCCAGATGTGCGCGTAGCGCGCCACCAGCGGGATGGTGCGCTTCTCCCCTGCCCCGCCGATGAGGATCGGAATCTGCCGCACCGGCGGTGGCACCAATTGACCCAACCGCTTCTCGACGCGCTCCAGGCTCTGCTCGAACAGGTCGAATCGCGACCCGACCGTACCGAAGTCGTATCCGTAGGTGGCGTAGTCCCTTTCGTACCAACCGGCTCCAACGCCGAGAATCAGTCGCCCATCGCTGATGTGGTCGACAGTGCGTGCCATATCGGCAAGCAGGTCGGGGTTGCGATATCCGACCCCGGTGACCAGGAGCCCAATCTCCACACGCGACGTGATCTCGGCCCACGATCCCAGGGCAGTCCACCCCTCGAAGTTGTTGACATCGGGTTGCACCGGATCGAGCACCACGCCGTCGTTGCTCAAGCTGCCTGCCGGCCAATGGAAATGGTCGTAGCCGAAGACAACGTCCACCCCCTTGTCCTCCGCCCGAAGGACAGCGTCCCGCCATTGCCGGTAGCTCTGGGTCTGGGCCGGACGAAGCTGAATGCCAATGCGGATGGGTCGGGTCACATCGCAGTCCAATTAATTGATTGCCGCCGGTATTCCCCAGTGCCTACGCTGCGGCCATGACTAGACCCACAGGCACACGCATGACGATCGGTTCGGGTGGCGAGTGGGAGGCTGCGGTCGGGTACTCGAGGGCGGTGCGGACTGGCAGCCATATCGCGGTGGCCGGAACCACTGCCGCGCGCCAGGGACTACCTCCCGTTGGTGGCGACGACCTCGCCGAACAGACCCGCGAAGCCCTTCGCCGTATCGAGTCGGCGCTCACCCAGACGGGGGCGTCGTTAGCCGACGTGGTGCGCACGCGCATCTTCGTCACCGACATCGAGCGGTGGCGTGAGGCTGGTTTGGCCCATGGCGAGTTTTTCGGTGATATTCGGCCGGCCGCCACCATGGTCGAGGTGTCGGCGCTGATTGACCCCGCGCTGCTGGTGGAGATCGAGGCCGACGCAATCGTCGGATAATTGGTCAGACCACTAGACCTCTTACCAATCGTGGTGTTACGGTGGCGGGCATGGCACTGCAGCCGATCGCCCGTCAGTCGATACCCGACGAGATATTCAGCCAGCTCGCGGGGCAGGTCTTTACCGGTGACCGCACCCCGGGCGAGACCCTGCCCAGCGAACGCGCCCTTGCCGAAGCCTTAGGGGTATCGCGCACCGCGGTCCGTGAAGCATTGGGCCGCCTGGAGCGCGCGGGGCTGATTCACATCAGGCAAGGCGGGTCGACGGTCGTCCGGGATTACCGCAGCGAGGCCGGCTTCGATGTGCTGCCGTTATTGCTTGCATATGGCGGAGATGTAGATCGCCGCACGCTGGCCAGCATCATCGAAGCGCGCGCGATCATCGGCCCTCAGGTGGCACGGTTGGCCGCACAGCGGGCAAGCCAAAACCCCGGTGTCGCCGACCGTTTGCACGCCATGACGGCCGATTTGGAATCGGAAACCGATCCGCTGCAACGAATGTGGCAGGCCCTCGCCTTCTGGGAGCTGGTCATCGACACCGCCGATTCGATTGCCTTCCGGCTGGTGTTCAACACCATGCGCGACTCATACGTGCGGGCTCTCGACGTGCTCGTGAATGTCATGGCCGCCGAGGTCAGCGATATCGGCCACTACCGGGAGCTCGCCGACGCCATCGCCGAAGAGGCTCCCGATGCCGCACAGGAGTCCGCCGCGGCAATGCTTGCCTTGGGCACCAAAGCCTTTGACACACTCCTGCACGAAATGGAGAACCAGAAATGACCCGCACCGTCCGCAAGTCGATGACCCTGCGTAACGCCCTTGTCGAGTTCGTCAAGCACCCCAGCCCCTGGATGCTGATCGCGTGGTGCGGAATCCTACTGGGAGCTCGAATCGAAGCGGGCGGCTGGACGATCGCCGATACCATCACACCCATTGCACTGGTGGCCATTTCACCCGTCGCCGAGTGGCTGATTCATGTCGCCATCCTGCATTGGCGCCCGCGTTCGGTCGGGCCGGTAAAGGTGGACTCCCGGCTTGCCCGTGACCATCGCCTCCATCACCAGGATCCGCGGGACATCCCGCTGGTGTTCATCCCGTGGCCGAGCCTGGTCGTGGTGATTGCCGGGTTGACCGCGATCGCACTATTCGCCTTCCCGCGCACCGGGCTTGGGCTCACCTTCGCGCTTACCGTGGGGCTGTTCCTGGTGTTCTACGAATGGACGCACTACCTCATCCACACCGACTACAAACCGCGTCACGCCATCTATCGCGCAGTATGGCGAAACCACCGGTATCACCACTTCAAGAATGAGAACTATTGGTTCACCGTCACCAGCTCGGGAACGGCCGACCGCCTATTGGGAACCTATCCGGATCCTCAGCAGGTGCAGTCGTCACCAACAGTACGAAATCTGCACGCGCCCAGCATAACTGGCTAGCTTCCGCCGCCGCAGCTCCCGCCGCCACAACTACTACCCCCACCGCAACCGCTCGATCCGCTGCCGCAACCACTTGAGCCGCTTCCGGAGTCGTTGCTGCTACCCCCACAGCTGCTACCGGAGTATCCGGTGTATCCGCTACTCGAAGACGAATCACCGCTGTTGCGTGGACGGCTCCCCGAATTGGACGAAACGACCAACGCTCCCACCACGACCAGCAGAAGTATCACCGCCCCAAGGACGATGATGGCGGTCATCACGCCTCGGCCCGCTCCGGACGTAAGGCGAAGTAGCGCAATTTCTTTCCGAACGCGATCTGAATTTCTCGACGACCACCGCGGCGCACCAGGGCGAAATGACGAAGCCCCTCAGTGACCTCCCGATCCATCATCCAGTCGCGCAAATGCGGCAACTCGTAGGTGTACTGGCGGAAATCCTTGGCATCGCAAAGCACGCAGCACTGCATGGAGTGCATCCGTGTGTACAGCTCGAATTCATGCTCCCAGTCGGGCATTTCCGCAAGCCACGGCACAGCCTTGGCGGTATCGAAACGACGCTTGACGCGCAGCTGCGCACCCGCGGCCAACGCGGTGTGCTCGTCGAACCCCGACGGGGCATTCCCGGCAAGCAGATCCGACAACACCGAAAATTGACGGCGTCGCAACACCTCGCGGTTGTCAAGCATGAACGACACCTGCCTTGATCGCCTGCCGGACCACCGACAGGTCGGCGCTGACGCTCGCTTCGTCGATCGACCCGTCGCGTTCGATGAGCACACCCAGGCTGCGGCCCGAGGTGAGCACCACAAGCTCGGTGAGCAGATCTGCGACCGGATCGATGATGGTGTCGGAATGGGTATCCCAGTACAGGTCCCCTTCGAACCGGCCACCCGCGATGTGCACATACGCGACGCGCTCGACAGGGAATCGGCGCAACATCGCGGCGGGCTCAACACCCGCGGCCACCGCGGTCGCGTACAGGTTGGCGACATCGAGCACCAGCCAGCAGCCAGTGCGCCGGGAAAGTTCACGCAGGTAATCGGGCTCGCTGAGCTCGTTCTCGGGCCACTGCAACGTGGTGGCCACATTTTCCAGTGCCAGCGGCACTCCGAGGTCATCTTGAACCCGGGACACATTGTCGACCAGCACGTCCAGCGCCAATGTGGTGCGCGGCGGAGCCACCAAGTGGCCAGCCTCCAGCATGTTGGCGTGCGCGCCGCCCTCGTAGCCTGCCCGCACAAAGGCCACATGCTCGCTGACCAGTGGGGCGTTCAGCTCGGCGGCGAGAGCGGCCAGGTGCTTGACGCGCTTGGCGTCTGGCATATCGGCGCCGGCGAGCCCCAACGACACGCCATGAGGCACGACAACTGTGCCGGCCTCACGAAGACGCATCAGCTCAGCAGGTAGCTGTCCGGGGATGAAATTCTCGGCGACGATCTCGGTAAACGAGATGCTAAGGACGTCGTCCGTAATGGCGCCTTGATTGAACATGCCAGCAAGCTCGGGACGCCACGAGGCACCGACCGCGGGCTCATCGGCCAGCACGGTCGTAAGCGGGTGATTTGAAGAGGCCACCGCGTTTACCCCCTTATCTCAAGACCGACGACATAGGCCAGTCTAGCTACCACGTTGATAGCTTAGGAAGTGCTAGGTGCCAACGACTTGAAAAAGCCGTCCGATCCAGGCCGGAAATTAGCCACAGCAGTAACTGCGGCGATCGGCAACGGGCCGTACAGGTGAGGAAACAGCATCGATTCAGGATCGCTGGGCACACCTGGTTCCCAACGTACCGGAGACTCAAGCAGATTCGAGGCGAGTGATAGTACGACCAGATCACACCTCCCGCGATACAAGCGATTGGCCGGAAGGTGAACTTGGTGTGTCGCGGACAAGTGAACGAATCCTATTTCAGCCAGTGACGTGGGCCGATGCTCTCCCCGTTCACGGGCCAATGCCCAGTCGTCGACGGAACAGATGTGAACGAGTTCGGGTTCGCTCGGTGACATCGAATGCATCACACCAGCCTGCCTGAGGCCGGTAACACATCGAACGTGAGCCGCGACACACCGGAGACACATGGGGAACAACCGAAACCCCCCAAACGTCTGACAAAGTACATACATAGGCGCCGAGCGGTTCACACGATCGCAAAGCTCAGGAAAGATACGGAGGAGCCATGACTGCAACTCTGACCACTCCAGAACTGACGAAGGCTGACCGCTGCGATCGTTGCGGAGCGGCTGCCCGGGTCCGCGCCACGCTCCCTTCCGGAGCCGAGCTGCTCTTTTGCCAGCATCACGCCAATGAGCACTCCGAGAAGCTGAGTGCCCTATCGGCGGTGCTGTACATCAGCGGCTCCGTAGAGGCCTAGTCGTCGAGGTTTCACCCCCGGTAATCACCAGCGACCATCCCATCAGGAATGCTGGTGTGGCCATGAGTGAGAAGCCACACCATGTCTCGACGGGTCGAGACGTCCTACACGTGATCCGCCGGACGGCCGTAAAGAGTTGGGACGACTCGATTTTCGCGCAGTCTGCCCAGGCTGCCTTTTGGCAGGTGCTATCGCTCCCGCCACTGCTACTCGGCATCCTGGGAAGCCTGACGTTCGTGGGGCCGCTGTTCGGTCCGGACACGCTGCCGGAGATCCAAGAGCGGCTCCTGCGGGTGGCCAATAGCGTGTTCAGCAAGAGCGTCGTCGCCGAGATCATCGAGCCGACCATCATCGACATCATGCGCGACGGGCGCGGCGAGGTGGTGTCGATCGGGTTCGTCATCTCGCTGTGGGCCGGATCGTCGGCGATATCGAGCTTCGTGGACTCCGTCGTTGAGGCGCACGATCAGACTCCGCTGCGTCATCCCGTTCGTCAACGGTTCTTTGCACTCGGGTTGTACGTCGCCGCATTGGCCATGGCTGTGGTGACGTTGCCCGTCATCGCGCTCGGACCCAAGCGGATCGCCGGGGTGGTCCCAGACTCATGGAATGGGCTGCTGAGATACGGCTACTTCCCACTCCTGGGCATCGCGCTGGTGGCCCTGGTGGCACTGCTGTATCGGGTATCCCTACCCAGGCCACTTCCGTCGCACCGACTCTTGATCGGCGCGCTGCTGGCGGTGACGTTCTTCGTGATCGCCAGCCTCGGCCTGCGATTTTATCTGAACTGGATCACCCGAACGGGATACACCTACGGCGCGCTGGCCACCCCGATCGCATTTCTGCTGTTCGCGTTCATGCTCGGATTCGCGATCGTGCTCGGCGCGGAACTCAATGCCGCGATTGAGGAACGCTGGCCGGCCGGCGCGACCCACGCCCGGCAGCTGCGCGAATGGCTGAGCCCAACCAACGGCTCCGCGAATGCGTCGCCGGAGGACTCCCCCGAAGGCTGTTAGTCAGCGCTCGTTCGCCTGGGCCGACGGCCCTGATTAATCGGTGCGCATCATTTCGTAGATGCGCTTGCAGTCGGGGCACACCGGTGAACCGGGCTTCGCCGACCGGGTGACAGGGAAGACCTCACCGCACAACGCGACCACATGGTTTCCCATGACCGCGCTCTCCACGATCTTGTCCTTCTTCACATAGTGAAAGACCTTGGGGGTATCGCTGTCTGTGCTCTCGTCGACGGTGGTGTCCGGACGCTCGATCGTCTGCGTGTCCATCTCTACATTGTGACATTCTGGACGTATGAGAGGTGATGAGCCGCTCGGGCGAAGAACAGAGCGCCGAGAGCTGTCGTTCGATGACGACGGCCATCCCGTACTCATCACAGCGGCCGCGGTCTCGGTCGAGGACCAGCATCGCGCCCGGGTACGCCGCTATGTGACGCTCATGGCGTTCCGAATCCCGGCTCTGCTGGGCGCCGCCTGGGCCTACAGCGCGTGGCACAACGGGTGGATCTCACTGGCGATCCTGGCGGCCTCAATACCGCTGCCCTGGATGGCGGTGCTCATCGCCAATGACCGTCCCGCCCGGAAAGCCGAAGAACCGCGCCGCTACGGCCCGCAGACGCAGCACCATGGGTTGTTCCCCACCGCGGAGCGCAGAGCGATTGATCCGGCTCCCCCGCCGCAACCGCAGATCGACCCGGAGGGCTCCGCCGACCCGTCTTAGGGACAGCTATGTCAATTCTCAGGACATTCTCAGCCGCCGACGGCGAATCCGCAGGTCAGTGACAGCACCATTTGGGAACCTCAGGAACTTTCTGAGCCGACCAGGCGTTGCAACACAAGAGACTTACGGATCAACTAGGAGGCAGCGATGGCAAACGCCACCACCCGTCCGGCCCGCACCATGGAGTCCGCGGATCTGGACGCACAAAGTCCGGCCGCCGATCTCGTGCGGGTGTATTTGAACGGCATCGGCAAGACCGCGCTGCTCACGGCGGAGGACGAAGTCGAGCTGGCCAAACGGATCGAGGCGGGGCTCTACGCCCAGCACCTTCTGGACACCAAGAAGCGCCTCGGCGAGGCACGCAAGCGGGACCTGGCGGTCATCGTGCGCGAGGGCAGCGCCGCGCGCAGTCACCTCCTGGAGGCGAACCTGCGTCTGGTTGTGTCACTCGCCAAGCGCTACACCGGCCGCGGCATGCCGCTGCTCGACCTCATCCAGGAAGGCAACCTGGGCTTGATCCGGGCGATGGAGAAGTTCGACTACGCCAAGGGGTTCAAGTTCTCGACCTACGCCACCTGGTGGATCCGTCAGGCCATCACCCGCGGCATGGCCGACCAGAGCCGCACCATCCGCCTGCCCGTCCACCTGGTGGAGCAGGTCAACAAGCTGGCACGCATCAAGCGCGAGCTGCACCAGCGCCTCGGTCGCGAGGCCACCGATGAGGAACTGTCCGAGGAGTCCGGCATTCCGGTGGAGAAGATCGGGGATCTGCTGGACCACAGCCGGGATCCGGTGAGCCTGGACATGCCGGTCGGGACCGACGAAGAAGCGCCACTCGGCGACTTCATCGAAGACACCGAGGCCATGTCGGCTGAGAACGCGGTCATTGCCGAACTGCTGCACTCCGATGTGCGCAGCGTGCTGTCCACTCTCGACGAGCGCGAGCAGCAGGTCATTCGACTCCGGTACGGACTCGATGACGGCCAGGCACGCACGCTAGATCAGATCGGCAAGCTGTTCGGTCTGTCCCGCGAACGCGTGCGCCAGATCGAGCGTGAGGTCATGAACAAGCTGCGCCACGGCGACCGCGCCGAGCGGTTGCGTTCGTACGCAAGCTAGCCAAGACCGGCCGGTCGTCGCGCAAGCGACTCATCCACCCACTACCCTGCCCTCGGGGCGCTGTGTCAGGAAGCGCAGCGCCCCGAATTGCGTTGTGGATCGGTAGACTGAGCACGACCGTAAGGGGCGAGTAGTGAACGATCTTGTCGATACGACAGAGATGTATCTGCGCACGATCTACGACCTTGAAGAAGAGGGCGTCGTTCCGCTGCGTGCCCGCATCGCCGAGCGGCTGGAGCAGAGCGGTCCGACAGTCAGCCAGACGGTGGCGCGCATGGAGCGAGACGGCCTGCTGAACGTCGCCGGCGACCGCCATCTCGAACTCACCGATAAGGGCCGCGCACTCGCGGTCTCGGTCATGCGCAAGCACCGGCTCGCCGAGTGCCTACTGGTCGATGTCATCGGACTGCCTTGGGAAGACGTGCATGCCGAGGCATGCCGCTGGGAGCATGTGATGAGCGAGGACGTTGAGCGGCGACTGCTCACGGTGCTCAACAACCCGACCACCTCACCGTTCGGTAACCCCATCCCAGGCCTGTCCGAGCTGGGTGTTCCCAACGACCGGTCTGACAATGCCAGCGCGGTGCGACTCACCGAAATTGCCGCAGGCGCACAGGTTGCCGTGGTGGTGCGCCGCCTAGCCGAGCACGTACAGGCCGATACCGATCTGCTGACGCGCCTCAAGGACGCCGGCATCGTGCCGAACGCCCGCGTCACAGTGGAGTCCTCCCCCGACGGCGTCATCATCGTCATTCCCGGTCACGAGAGTGTCGAGCTGCCACATGAGATGGCCCACGCCGTGATGGTCGAGAAGGTCTGACCAGTCCGTCGAATCACTGGTTCTCCTGTTTCTCCCTGGGGGGCAGGCTAATTCTCAATTCCTGCGCAAGCCGAAAACCAGTGTCGGCCAGGGCGCGAATCTCGTCGGGACGCATAGCCGCGTACAGCGCCGACATCAGCAACTGCCCCAGGCGATGATCCGGCTGAGCTGCGAGGGCTGCGTCCAAGACAACGCCCGCCAGCGGACCATCGCCACGCACGTAGGCGCTGAAGCCCAGTAGTACCAACGCTTCCGCGCGCCACGGCACCGGCAGCAGCCGGCTCAGTTCCAGCCAGAGCCGTTCCACATCGACCGCAAGCACACCGACTGCCAGCGCGCACACCGTGTCTCGCACGCGCAGGACACCTAGCGAGCGTGCGATAGCAAGGAGCTCACGGTTGGACATCGGGCGGCCTTCCGCCGTCCGGCAGGCGGCCCGCATCACCCGATTCACCGCGCGCCGGTCCTGCACGGCATCGGCACCCTGCTCCGGGAGCGGTCGTCGCAGTGAGGCAGCAAGGACAGCGGTACGACGCGGGTCAATGGGCGCGATCATCGCCACGAGGTCCTCTCGGCGTCGATGCACGGTTCTGCCCGCCAGTACTGCGGCAGCGGTCAGCGGTGAGCATGACGGATCGTCGACGGGCCCACCGGCACCGCACCCGTCGTAGCAGCGCCACCACCCATCCGGGGAGATCCGGTCCACCGTGTGACCGGCGATCAACGAAATGCGATGGTGTTCCATGTGTTTGGACAGCCGGCGGATGATGTCGCCGGCATCCAATTCATCGAGATCGGCGCTGATGACCACCGCGATGACCCCATCGGCCGGACCCGAGCTGACCACCTCCGCCAGCACCGCGAAGGCTTGATCTTCAGGACCATGCAGGTCGAACAGGTCCCTGCGCATGATCGACTCGACAAGGCCATCGGCGAGCGTGACCACCACGAGGGAGTCTTCTGGGACGAAGCCCAGCATCGCCGGCAGGGCGGCGATGAGGGCGGAAGGCCGGTTCAAGCGAAAGTCGGGGCAACCGGGAGTCCCGGGTATCAGCGATGTCATGTCCGCACGTTGACATCGACGACCGTCATGTTCCCGTCGGCGACCTCACGCTTTGCGATCCCGCCGACGGTCTGTGGATACTGCGCGAATTGTGGATGGCGCGCACGATCCGACCGCGATTCAGCGGAAGCTGTCGTGCACCTTCAGTACGGCGGCCGTGAAGGCTTGATCGAGGAGCACCGCGTCGGGCTCGGTGCCCTGAAAAGTCATGTATGTGGCCAGGATTCGGATATCACCGATCTGCGCGATAAGCGAGAGGGTGGTCTGTGTGCCGCTACCTGCACCCGCCGGGGAAACCGTCTGATTGACCGCCACCGAATCGTCGGCATTGATGGGCGGTGCCACCGCCTGCGACGCCGTCACAGCGCCCTGAATCTGATCTGCGCCCGTGAAGGTGAATGAGGCACAACGCTCCACCTGCGTCTTGTACGCGGCGAGCGGCTGCGGTACTCGCAGTACCGCTACCGTGATGGTCGATTCATCGGATTCGTTGGCGCCGACCGCCACCGCCACGTCCTGCAGCGTCGCCGGAAGCGGTGCCGGCGCACACGCGGCGGGGGTCACCGTCGCAGCCTCGGGCACACCCCGGATATCCCGCAGGGCCATTCGGGCAGCATCCGGGCTCAACGTGGTGGCTGAGTATTGGGGCGGAAATTCCGTCGGCGACAACAGCAGTGGGCCCACCGGTCCCGTCGGCGCCCGCAATGTCGTCGAAGTAGTCACCGGTACGGACGCACCACTGGATCCCGCAGTGGCCGATCCGTCCACCGCCCGCGTGCACGCGGGCGCCATCCCAGCGCAGCAACCAGCCACAACTATCGTCGCTACCAGCCGCGATGCCGTCACGGTCACATGCTGCCATCGGCATACCGCGAGCCCGAGGAGGCGCGCGCGAGAATCACCCGGGGACAACTGTTCATGCCGCCGTGGCGCGGACGGCATGCATGATTCCGCGAATCGGCGTATGAGTACACCCATGCCAGTTGCAGATACTCCCGCCTACGATCTCGTCGTCATCGGCTCCGGCCCCGGTGGCCAGAAGGCCGCCATCGCCGCGGCAAAACTAGGTAAGACGGTGGCGGTGGTCGAACGCGACAACATGCTCGGCGGCGTCTGCACCAACACCGGAACCATCCCGTCGAAGACGCTGCGCGAAGCCGTGATGTACCTGACCGGCATGAACCAGCGCGAGCTGTACGGCGCGAGCTACCGAGTCAAGGCCAACATCACCCCGGATGATCTGTTGGCCCGCACTCAACACGTCATCCGCAAGGAGATCGAGGTGGTGCGCGCCCAGCTGCTGCGCAACCGGATCGACCTGGTCAACGGCATCGGCCGCTTCGTCGATGAGCACACCGTCGTAGTGGAGGAGCCGTCCCGCGGCGAGCGGACAACGCTGCATGCCGAGTACGTCGTCATCGCCACCGGAACCAATCCCGCCCGGCCCGCCGGCATCGCATTCGACGAGAAGCGCGTCCTGGATTCGGACGGCATCCTGAATCTGCGTTTCATCCCCGGGACGATGGTCGTGGTGGGGGCGGGCGTCATCGGGATCGAGTACGCCTCCATGTTCGCCGCGCTGGGCACCAAGGTGACCGTAGTGGAGCGGCGGGACACCATGCTCGATTTCTGCGACCCGGAAGTCGTTGAGGCCCTTCGCTTTCACCTGCGCGATCTGGCGGTTACGTTCCGCTTCGGCGAGGAGGTGACCACGGTCGCCGTCAACGACTCCGGAACCATGACCACCTTGGCCAGCGGAAAGCAGATCCCTGCCGACACCGTCATGTACTCGGCGGGGCGGCAGGGCCAGACAGATCAGCTCGAACTCCCCAACGCGGGTCTGGAGGCCGATAATCGCGGCCGGATCTGGGTCGACGCGAACTTTCAGACCAAGGTCGACCACATCTACGCGGTGGGCGATGTGATCGGGTTCCCGGCGCTGGCGGCCACCTCAATGGACCAGGGCCGTCTGGCCGCGTACCACGCATTCGGCGAGCCTTCCAAGGGCATGACCGATCTGCAGCCGATCGGTATCTACTCGATCCCCGAGGTGTCCTACGTGGGCGCCACCGAGGTTGAACTCACCAAGAATGCGATTCCCTACGAGGTGGGCGTCTCGCGTTACCGCGAGCTGGCGCGCGGGCAGATCGCCGGCGATTCCTACGGGATGCTCAAGCTGCTGGTGTCCACGGAGGACCTGAAGCTGCTCGGGGTGCACATCTTCGGCTCCGATGCCACCGATCTGGTCCATATCGGGCAGGCGGTGATGGGCTGCGGGGGAACTGTGGAATACCTCGTCGACGCCGTCTTCAACTATCCGACGTTCTCGGAGGCATACAAGGTGGCCGCGCTCGACGTGATGAACAAGATTCGCGCACTCAACCGGTTCAAGGCCTGAAGGATTTCGCGCTCGGCGAATGGCGCACGTATTCCAGAAGAAACAGGAATTCGCATCCCGCCCGGGCCGTTGAGCCCCGTAGATACATTCGCCGTTTGTCTGCCGGTAAGGGACACTGGTGGGACGAGAGCGCGAAGGGAGGCGAAAGCGATGACGAGCAACGACGGAGATCCGCAGCCGTACCGGCCGGATCAAAGCGGTATGTATGAACTGGAGTTCCCCGGTCCGCAGCTGGCCTCTTCAGACGGCCGCGGCCCGGTGTTGGTGCACGCACTGCAGGGCTTCTCCGATTCAGGTCACGCCGTGAAACTGGCCGCAGCGCACCTGCGCAGCACGCTGGAGAGTGAGCTGGTGGCGTCGTTCGCCATCGATGACCTGCTCGACTACCGGTCGCGCCGGCCGGTGATGACCTTCAAGAGCGATCACTTCACCGAGTACGCCACCCCCGAGCTCAATCTGTACGCCCTCAAGGACACCAAGGGCACACCATTTCTGCTGCTTGCCGGCCTGGAGCCGGACCTGAAGTGGGAGCGGTTCGTCAACGCCATCCGGCTACTGGCCGATCAGCTTGGTGTCCGCAAGACCATTGGGCTCGGCGCAATCCCAATGGCGGTTCCGCACACCCGGCCCATCTCGCTGACCGCGCACGGCAACGATCGCAAGACGCTCGAGGAACATCCGGGCTGGATCGAGGAGGTTCAGGTGCCGGGCAGCGCATCCAACCTCTTGGAGTTCCGGCTCGCCCAGCACGGTCACGACGTCATCGGCTTCGCCGTCCACGTCCCGCACTACTTGGCGCAAACCGACTACCCCGAGGCCTCCCAACGCCTGCTGGAGGAAGTGGCCCGAGCCGGTGACCTGGATCTGCCATTGCAAGAGCTCACCGAGGCGGCCGCCAAGGTGCGCAACCAGATCAACGAGCAGGTGGACGGTAGCGACGAGGTGGCCCAGGTGGTCCAGGCCCTGGAACGGCAGTACGACGCCTTCGTTGCAGCCCAGGAGAACCGGTCCTTGCTGGCGCGAGAAGAGGACCTTCCCAGCGGCGACGAATTGGCCGGAGAATTCGAGAGATTCCTAGCCGAGCAGGCCAAGTTCGGTGACGATCCGCCCTCCGCGCCGACGAGTCCGCTCCCGGACGGCCCGATTCTCTAGCCGGTTTATGCGCTCGCCGCGCCAAATTTGCGGCGACGGGTGAAAATACTTCACATGAATCCACCACCGCGGCTCTTGCGTCCGGTGCCGGATACCGAGCATGTGAACGATGGCGAGGACGTCGAAAGCGGCCGGAGCACGGCATCCGCCCCTGACGCGTCCGCGCGGCCACGGCTGGCGTTCCGCACCATCCACGGTTACCGCCGTGCCTTTCGGATCGCGGGTTCGGGACCTGTGGTGTTGCTCATCCATGGGATTGGCGATAACTCGGCGACCTGGGACAGCGTGCACGCGCAGCTTGCTGAGCACTTCACCGTGGTCGCCCCGGACCTGCTGGGCCACGGCCAGTCGGACAAGCCGCGTGCCGACTATTCGGTGTCGGCATACGCCAACGGCATGCGAGACCTGCTGGCCGTACTCGACATCGAGAAGGTCACGGTGGTCGGACATTCGCTCGGCGGTGGAGTCGCGATGCAGTTCACCTACCAGTTTCCCCATCTGGTCGAGCGGCTCATCCTCGTCTCACCGGGCGGGGTCACCAAGGATGTCAATATCGTATTGCGGTGTGCATCATTGCCTTTCATCGGTGACGCACTGGGGCTTTTGAGGTTGCCCATGGCGATGCCGCTGGTCCGCCTCGGCGGCGCGGTCGCGCGCGCAACGCTGGGACGGGCGGGAATGGCCCGGGATATCCCCGACGTACTGCGGGTGCTGGCCGACCTGCCAGAACCCCGGGCCTCGGCCGCATTCACCCGAACACTGCGTGCGGTGGTGGATTGGCGCGGCCAGGTGGTGACCATGCTGGATCGATGTTATTTGACCGAATCGGTTCCCGTGCAGCTAGTTTGGGGCAGCGACGATTTGGTCATCCCGGTCAGCCACGGACACCTTGCCCACTCAGCCATGCCCGGCTCGTCCCTGGAGATCTTCGAGAAATCCGGCCATTTCCCGTTTCACGATGACCCCGAGCGATTCATCAGGATCGTGCGCCAGTTCATCGACTCCACCGAGCCCGCCGAGTACGACGAAGCCGAACTGCGTCGAATGTTGCGTATCGGAGTCACCGAGCGGGCGATCAGCGGAGCCGCCAGCACGCGCATGGCGGTGCTCGACGCCATGGGCACAGACGAACGCAGCGCCACCTAGCCGCTCAAGTGATGCCAGCGGCGAAGCGTTATCGGAGTTTCGCAGTTCATAGGTACCCAAATGCGAAGCGCGCTGCCGACGTAGAGTCACAGGATGAGCGTTGATGTCGCGGTTGTTCGCGTATTCACCGACGAGACAGGCGAGTTCGGCAATCCCCTAGGGATCGTGAACGGGGCCGAGGTGACCGCGGCGGACCGTCAGGGGATCGCTGCCCGGCTAGGTTTCAGCGAAACGGTTTTTGTCGACCTTCCTGCAGAAGGATCGAACACCGCGCATCTGCGGATCTTCACTCCGGCATCCGAACTACCCTTCGCCGGGCATCCGACCGTGGGATTGGCATGGTGGCTGCGTGAGCGCGGAACACCGGTCAACACCCTGCAGGTTCCCGCGGGCGTTCTCCAAGTGAGCTATGACGACTACACCTGGATACGGGCCCGGTCCGACTGGGCTCCCGAGACCGACTTCCACGAGTCGGACTCCCCCGCCGATGTGGATGCAGCCGACCCGTCCGAATATGCGGACGAACTGTTGCATTGCGTCTGGGCCTGGCAGGACCGTAATGCCAGCCTGGTGCGATCTCGAGTGTTCGCCGCAGATCTGGGTGTCGCCGAGGACGAAGCGACCGGGTCGGTCGCCGCGCGAATGACCGATCTCATGAGCCGCGACCTGATCATCAATCAGGGCAAGGGATCGCAGATTCTCACGCAGTGGAGTGCCGAGGGCTGGGTGACGATCGGTGGACGCGTCGTCGCCGATCAATCGCTGACACTCGACTAGACCGGTCCTCGACCGAAAGAGGTCAGGATCCTGTTGGAGCATCCCGGTGGGCGCGCAGCGCTGCGATCTCACGTTCGAAGTCGTCGGCCGAGCTGAACCCGCGGTACACGGAGGCGAATCGCAGGTAGGCGACCTCATCAAGGTCGCGGAGTGGGCCAAGGATGGCCAGTCCCACCTCATTGCTGGGAATCTCTGGTGACCCGGCGGCCCTGACGGCGTCCTCAACCTTCTGGGCCAGCAGGTTGAGTGCATCGTCATCGACGTCGCGGCCCTGACACGCCCGGCGTACGCCCTTGATGACCTTGTCCCGACTGAATGGCTCGGTGACGCCGCTGCGCTTCACGACGGCAAGCACAGCCGTCTCAACAGTGGTGAAACGACGGCCGCATTCGGGGCACGATCGCCGTCGGCGAATCGCTTGACCCTCATCGGCCTCGCGAGAATCGACAACGCGCGAGTCGGGATGACGGCAGAACGGACAGTGCATCACTGCTCCTTCGCCGGTTCTGAACTCCAAGTCATTGGGCTGGGTTGGCTGAACCACGGCGCAGCGCGCCCAGACCGGTGTCGAGGATACCCGTGCTCCCGCACGTTCGAAGGTCACGTCCGTATGCCGATCAGCCGACCGGAGAAACCAGCGTCTGACCCGCTTGCACTGTCGCCGAATCGAGTTCATTCAGTTCACGAATCTTCGCCACCACCGCAGAACGCGGCGCATCCGGCGCGACCCGCGAGGCAACATCGGCCAGGGTCTCCCCCGGCGCGACCTGGACCACCGCGACACGATCGGGCACGCCAGCCCCTCCGAGGCCCGAGGCGCTGACCTGCCCGAGCATCAGCAGCCACATCGTCGCCATCGCGGCACCCGCCGCGACGATGATCGTGGCCTTCAGGCTCACCTGCCGGCGGCCGTGCACCGCAGTCGAGACGCGGATTCCGTTACCCCGGTATGCAACCGGACGTCCGGCCGGCCTCCGATAGGCGACGGTGCGCACCGGCAGCGCACGACGTTGGGTCTGCGGGTACTCCGCGCTGTAGGCCCGCGCCTGCGGGGCGTACGCACGCGGCGCGAATTCGCCGTGGCGAGAACTGCGCGGTGTGGTGAGAACATTTGTGCTCATCGGTATGCCCTTCCTGTCTGTCGATCGGTTAGCCCGTTCGCTCTTATGTTCGAATGTACTCGATCATGTGTTCGATGTCCGAACATGTGATCGATTTGTAGCATCCGGCACCGACAAGTGGCGCTGACCAGCGGGAATGTCCGACGCGGCCGACTCAGTCCGCGCGCTATGCGACACGCATCGAACACATGTTTGATAAATGTCCTCGACAGGTCTAGATTCGGGCTCATGAGCGACACACCCAGCAAGGGACCCGCCACTGGTTCACTGACCGAGCGCCAGCGGACCATCCTGGAGGTCATCCGCGCATCGGTGAATGAACGGGGCTACCCCCCGAGCATCCGCGAAATCGGAGACGCCGTCGGGCTCACCTCCACCTCATCGGTCGCCCATCAACTGCGCAGTCTCGAGCAAAAAGGCTTCCTGCGACGCGACCCGAATCGCCCACGCGCCGTTGATGTTCGAGGACTCAACGAATCTCGCGGCCAGTCGGTCGCCACCGATGTCACCGGCTCGGGCGATCTACCGGAGCCGACATTCGTGCCCGTCCTGGGGCGTATCGCCGCCGGTGGCCCGATCCTGGCCGAAGAAGCCGTCGAGGATGTGTTCCCGCTCCCGCGAGAACTGGTCGGCGAGGGATCGCTGTTCCTGCTCAAGGTCGTTGGCGAATCGATGATCGATGCCGCGATATGCGACGGCGACTGGGTCGTGGTGCGTCAACAGAACGTCGCCGACAACGGCGATATCGTCGCCGCAATGATCGACGGCGAGGCGACCGTCAAGACGTTCAAGCGGACGTCAGGTCAGGTCTGGCTGATGCCGCACAACCCGCTGTTCGAGCCGATTCCCGGTAACGACGCCGCCATCCTCGGCAAGGTCGTCACCGTCCTGCGCAAGATCTAGGAAACCCCGGGCGGTGGCCCGGGGGCACTGTCATCGTCTGAGGACGTCAAGAACAGCTGGAAGTGCGCCACGTCGTGCCAGTTGCCCAGCTTGTAGCCGATTCGCCGGTAGAGGGCGACCTGCTCGAATCCCATCGATCGATGCAGTTTTTCGCTCGCCGCATTGGGCGTCCCGACGACCGCCAGCGCCGTCCGATACCCCAGCTCGCGAAGCCGGTCGAGTAGCGCCGTGTACAGCTGACGCCCCGCGCCCCGCTGCCGGCGTGAACCGTCCACGTACACACTGACTTCGCATACCCACTGATACGCGGTGCGCGATCTCCACGGCACCGCGTAGGCGTACCCCAGAATCTCGCCGTCGTCTTCAGCGACCAGCCAGGCATGCCGGTGGGCCGCCGTCCGGATGCGTTCGGCAAAAACGACATCCGACGGCGGCACCTCCTCGAGCGAGATGGCCGTGTCGGTCACATACGGCGCGTAAATCGCCGCGCACGAGGCCGCGTCGGCCTCGGTGGCATCACGGATGACCATTCGCAATTAGAGCGAACGCCCGATGATTTCCTTCATGATCTCGGTGGTTCCGCCGTAGATCGTCTGGACACGCGAGTCCATGTAGGCACGGGCGACGGGGTACTCACGCATGAAGCCGTAGCCACCGTGCAGCTGCAGGCAGCGGTCGATCAGGTGGACCTGCTTCTCGGTGCTGTACCACTTGGCCATGGCCGCCTGCTCGACGCTCAGTTCCTTCTTGTTGAGCAGCGTGATGAACTCGTCGACCATGATTCGGATCATCGTGGCGTCGGTGGCGAGCTCGGCCAGCAGGAAGCGGCTGTTCTGGAAGCTCTTAATGGGCTTGCCGAACGCCTTACGCTCCGAGGCGTACTGGATGGTCGCCTCAAGCATGGTTTCCATCGCGGCGGCCGCCACGACGGCGATCGACATGCGCTCCTGCGGCAGGTTCTGCATCAGGTAGACGAAGCCCTGGCCTTCTTCACCGAGCAGGTTGGCGGCGGGCACCCGAACATCGGTGAAGGACAGCTCGGCGGTGTCCTGTGCATCCAAGCCCATCTTGTCGAGCTTGCGACCGCGTTCGAAGCCCTTCATACCGCGCTCCACGACGATGAGGCTGAAGCCCAGCGCACCCTTCTCGGGGTCGGTCTGCGCGACCACGATCACCAGGTCGGCGTTGATGCCGTTGGTGATGAAGGTCTTCGCGCCATTGAGAATGTAATGATCGCCGTCCTTGACGGCCCGGGTCTTGATGCCCTGCAGGTCACTACCGGTGCCCGGCTCGGTCATGGCGATCGCCGAAATCAGCTCACCGGAACAGAAACCGGGGAACCAGCGCGCCTTCTGCTCGTCGTTGGCCAGGTCGCGGAAGTACGGGCCCGAAACGTCGTTGTGCAGAGTGAAACCAATGCCCGACTGCCGAGCCTTGGTGATCTCTTCGCCGATGATGGCGTTGTAGCGGAAATCGATGAGCCCGCCGCCGCCGTACTCCTCGGGCATATCGGTGCCCAGGAAACCCTGTTTGCCGGCCTCGACCCAGAGGGAGCGGTCGACGATCTTGTTCTCTTCCCACTCTTCCCGGTACGGCTCGGCATGCCGCTCCAGGAAGGTCTTAAACGACTCACGGAACAGTTCGTGCTCGGGTTCGAAAATGGTGCGTGTGAACTTGACGGCGCCGGCCATGGTTACCTTCCGGTTTGGGTTTACGTACTCGGCAGAATGTATACCAACCCACTGGTCGGTCGGTACTCGCCTACCCTCTGTTTGCAGACGGAAAGCCTAGAGTCATTCGGATGATCAGGCCTGCGTTTTCTGCTCTTCGCGCAAGCGGCTCATCGCAACTTTCACACACTCACTGGGGCGCGTTCACGCCCGAAGTTCGCGACGGCGAGGTAGTCGGTGTCGTCCCCATCGTCACCGACCGAGACCCGTCCCCGCTGCTGCAGAACATTCCCGGTTCGATCCGGCACCGGGCCCGGGTAACCGCACCGTCCATTCGTCGCGGCTGGTTGCGGGACGGACCCGGCCCCAGCACGGCACGCGGATCTGACGACTACGTCGAAGTGTCCTGGGAGGAACTCACCGAGCTGCTCGCCGGGGAACTGCGCCGCGTTGTCGATACCCACGGCAACGAGGCCATCTACGGCGGCTCGTACGGCTGGGCTAGCGCGGGACGCTTCCATCATGCCCAGAGCCAGGTACACAGATTCTTGAAATTGCTTGGCGGATATACCTTTTCACGCCATTCGTACAGCCTCGGTGCGACCGGTGTCATCATGCCGCACGTCGTCGGCACCCATGACGGACTGTTCAAGCGATCGACGTCCTGGGATGTCATCGTCGAGCACACCGATCTGCTGGTGGCATTCGGCGGCATCGCCCTCAAAAACACCGGTGTCAACCATGGCGGCACTACCGCGCATCCGGCCCGCGATGCTCTCCACCGGTTCCGCGCCCGCGGCGGACGCATCGTCTCGTTCAGTCCGCTGCGCGACGATGTTGATGGTGAATGCGAATGGCATGCGCCCGTTCCGGGAACGGATGTCGCGGTCATGCTCGCCATAGCGCATGTGTTGGCCGTGGAAGGTCTAGCGAGTCTGGCCTTCTTACGCACCTATTGCACCGGCTACGAACGATTCGAACGCTATCTGCTGGGCACCGACGATGGCGTGCCCAAGAGTCCGGAATGGGCGGCGCCCATGTGCGGCCTGGACGCCGACGAGCTGCGAACCCTCGCGCGTCGGATGGCGGCCGGACGCACCCTGGTGACGGTGAGCTGGTCGCTGCAGCGGGTCCGTCACGGCGAGCAGGCCCCGTGGATGGGACTCACGCTTGCCGCCATGCTCGGCCAGATCGGTCTTCCCGGGGGCGGATTCGGGCACGGATACGGTTCCATGAACGAATCGGGCCTGGCGCCGGTCAGCTGCCCGCTCCCGACGTTCCCGCAGGGCCCCAACCCCGTCGCGACGTTTATCCCCGTAGCGGCCATCAGCGAGCTGCTGCTGCGCCCCGGAGAGACGCTGGCCTACAACGGCCAGACACTCACGCTGCCGGATATCAAGTGTGTCTACTGGGCGGGCGGAAATCCATTCCATCACCATCAGAATCTCCCGCGGCTGCGCCGCGCGCTGGCCCGCGTCGACACCGTGGTGGTGCACGATCCGGTGTGGACGGCGATGGCCAAGCACGCCGATATCGTGGTGCCGTCCACTACCAGCCTGGAGCGGGACGACTTCTCCGGTAGCCGCAATGACCCGTTGTTGGTGGCGATGAAAGCCGTTGCGCCGCCGTTTGCCAACTCTCGTGACGATTTCACGACATTCTCGGCGCTGGCCGACCGGCTCGGTTTCGGAGAGCAGTTCGCCGAGGGACGCACGGCGCAGCAGTGGCTACGCCACATCTACGCCGAATGGGCTGGCGCCCTGGACTTCACGGTGCCGACCTTCGATGAGTTCTGGGATCAGGGGTACCTGCAGTTGCCGACCGATGAGGGTCTGACACTGCTGTCGGATTTCCGCGATAACCCCGAGGCGCACCCGCTACATACCCCCAGCGGGCGCATCGAAATCTTCTCGGAGACTATCGACGGGTTCGGATACTCCGACTGCGGTGGGTACCCGCAATGGTACGAACCCACCGAATGGCTGGGTGGCGAACGCGCCCATAATTTCCCGCTGCATCTGATCGCCAATCAGCCGCGTACCCGGCTGCACAGCCAGCTCGATTTCGGTGGCACCAGCCAAGGCTCGAAGGTTCAGGGTCGCGAACCCATCCGCATGCATCCGGCCGACGCCGCGCCGCGCGGTATCGCCGACGGCGACGTGGTGCGCGTATTCAACGATCGTGGTGCCTGCCTGGCCGGGGCGGTGCTCGACGCCGGTCTTCGTCGTCAGGTGGTACAGCTATCGACCGGGGCATGGTTCGACCCCATCGATCCCACCGACCCGGATTCACCGTGCGCACACGGCAATCCGAACGTCCTCACCGATGACTCGGGAACCTCGTCCTTGGCGCAGGGCTGCACCGGACAGCACGTGCTGGTGCAGATCGAACGGTTCGAGGGTGAACTACCACCGGTGCGCGCACATCGGCCGCCCCGGCTGGTGCCGCGCGATTAGAGCGCGGCCAGCACAGCCGCCAGCGCCCTCGGCACCCGCGCAATCACACGCGTCCCCTCGACCAGATGCTCGGTGGACTGCACCTGACCATCGGCGTGGATCCGAGACACCAGATCGCCGCGACCATAAGGGATCACGACGTCCACCTGAACATCTCCGCGAGGCACCGCCTCCGCGATGGCTGTACGCAGCTTGTCGACACCGTCGCCGGTATGCGCCGACACGAACATTGCCTTGGGTAGCGCACGGCGCAGCTGCGCCAACGCCAGATCACCGGCAGCGTCGATCTTGTTGATTACCAACAACTCCGGTGCCGCCGACGAATCATGATCGGCGACGACCTCCCCGATCACCTTGCGCACCGCCTCGATCTGGGCCAACGGGGCCAGATCTGCGCCGTCCACCACATGCACCAGCAGGTCTGCGTCAGCCACCTCTTCCAGGGTCGACCGGAAGGCCTCCACCAATTGGGTGGGCAGGTGCCGCACGAACCCGACAGTGTCGGTGATCACGAATTCGCGTCCATCATCAAAGGTTCCGCGCCGCGTGGTCGGTTCCAGGGTGGCGAACAACGCATCCTGCACCAACACTCCGGCGCCGGTGATGGCGTTGAGAACGCTCGACTTTCCGGCATTGGTGTATCCGACGATCGCGACCGACGGAGTATCGCTTTCAAGCCGCTGGCTGCGTTTGGTGTCGCGGACCGTCTTCATCTCGCGGATCTCGCGGCGCAACTTGGTCATGCGTTCGCGAATACGGCGACGGTCGGTTTCGATCTTCGTCTCACCGGGACCGCGAGTACCCACACCGCCGCCTGCGCCACCGGCACGGCCACCCGCCTGACGAGACATGGATTCACCCCAGCCACGCAGCCGCGGCAGCATGTATTCCATCTGCGCCAGCGAGACCTGCGCTTTGCCCTCACGGCTGGTCGCATGCTGGGCGAAGATGTCCAGGATCAAGGCGGTGCGGTCAATGACCTTGACCTTGACCGCCTTTTCCAGCGCCACCAGCTGCGCCGGGCTGAGCTCGCCATCACAGATGACGGTGTCGGCGCCGGTGGCCGACACGATCTCACGCAACTCGATCGCCTTACCGGACCCGATATACGTTGCCGGGTCCGGCTTTTGACGACGCTGGATCAATCCTTCAAGTACCTCTGATCCCGCGGTCTCGGCAAGCGCGGCGAGTTCGGCCATGCTGATATCGGCCTCCTGCGAGGTTCCGTCCGTCCAGACACCTACCAGCACAACTCGTTCCAGCCGCAGCTGTCGGTACTCGACCTCGGTGACGTCGGCGAGTTCGGTCGAGAGTCCCGCCACACGTTTGAGTGCGGCACGGTCCTCAAGGGCAAGTTCGCCATCGGTGGGCGTCTTATAAGTCATGGACATATCTGCCGTCGATCGTCCCATCCGCGGGCCGTCGACCGCATCCGAATTATCCGCAGCCGACAATGCCACCCCACCACTCGTCAGAAATCTCGCCGTCGGCGAGCAGCATCGAGGGTCCGCGCAGGAAGCTGGATTCGCCGGTGATCGTCACGCACACCTGCCCACCAGGGATATTGACCACGAGCTCGCCGGTGTCCTGCCCCAGGTGGCGCAGTCCCGCATATGCGGCGGCCACGGTTCCCGTTCCGCAGGAGCGTGTCTCGCCGACACCGCGTTCGTGAACCCGCATGTGCACCGCGTCGCCTGGACCACCGGAAGGCGCCGTCAGTACCTCGACATTGACCCCATCGGGGAACAGCGTGTCGTCGAACGCAACGGGAGCACCGACGTCGAGCATGCGCAGCTCTTCGGTAGTCAGGCCCGCGTCCACGCAGGCCAGGTGGGGATTGCCCACGTCGATGGCCAGACCCGAGAACCGCCGTCCGCCGACGGTCGCCTGCCCCGCCCCGAATTCCTTCACTGCCCCCATATCGACGGTGACATCGGCGGCGAGCTGGCTCCAGGAATTGATGCGCACCGGACGTGGCCCCGCCAGCGAGGCGACCACGAACTCGTCACGGTGCTCCAACCCCATCGACCGCAGATAATGCGCGAAAACCCGGACACCATTCCCGCACATTTCGGCAATCGAGCCGTCGGCGTTTCGGTAGTCCATGAACCAATCTTCACCGCTCACACCTGCGGGTTTCTCGGCAAGAACCCCGTTCTCCAGGGCCGCCCCCACCGTGGTCACCCGCAGCACCCCATCGGCCCCGAGACCGCGCTGCCGATCACACAACGCCTGAACAGCGGGCACCGACAGCTCTCGCTTGACGTGGACGTCCGGCAGCACCACGAAGTCGTTCTGGGTGCCATGACCCTTGGTGAACTTCACGTCTTCGAGGATAGGCGCCAGCGCGACTCGATTTCGCCGGCAACCCCGTCGGAGTCGGCAGCGTCATCACCGGCCAGCCAAACGACGCGATGATCGCGACCAAACCACGACCGCTGCCTGCGCACGTAGCGCCGGGTGCCAATGAACGTGAGCTCGCGCGCCTGCGCCAGCTCTTCAGGTCCCGCCCCGGCATCCAGCGCGGCGATCACCTGGGCATATCCGATGGCTCGCCCGGCCGTCACGCCCTCACGCAGCCCGATGCCCAGCAGGTGCTCAACCTCCGAGACAAACCCTTGCTCGAACATCAGATCCGTCCGCTGCGCGATGCGTTCATCGAGTTTTTCTGTCGCCCAATCCAATCCGACGATCATGGTGTCCCACCGCGGCGCACCGATGGTCGGAGCGGATGCCGCGAACGGCTGACCAGTGAGCTCGATGACCTCCAGCGCACGTACCGTGCGCCGCCCGTCGGTGGGCAAGATGATGGCCGCGGCGGCCGGGTCGCGCGCGGCGAGCTCGGTGTGCAGGGCGGCCACTCCGATCTGCGCCAGCCGCTGCTCCCACCGCGTCCGCACCTGCGGATCCGTCGCAGGAAACGTCCAATCATCCAGCAGCGCTTGGATATACATCATCGATCCGCCGACAATCACCGGCACATGCCCGCGCGCACGGATGTCATCGATGGCCGCGACGGCCGCTTGCTGATAGGTGGCGACGGTGGCGGTCTCGGTCACGTCCAGCACGTCGAGCAGGTGGTGCGCAATCCCGCGGCGTTGCGCCGGCGGCACCTTGGCCGTTCCGATGTCCATCCCGCGATACAGCTGCATCGCGTCGGCATTGACGATCTCGCCACCGAGCCGCTCGGCGAGATCCAGCGCCAGCGCCGACTTGCCGGTGGCGGTGGGACCGATGACCGCAATGGGCCGCGTCACGACACGCGCCAGGTGCCCGCGAAGTACCCCACCCCATACGGAGAGCCGCGGTACAAGCACTCGGCCTGAATGGGATCGGAGCCCACCAACCCGGCGAGCACCTGGTAGGCGACACCTCCGCTGATGACGTCCGGCAAATGATGCAGCGAGGCCGCATCGCCCTGCGTCAGCGCCTCGGACAGGGCGCGCTGCGCGTCCTGTGCCTCGGGCCGGTAGCCACCGGGCGCCTTGTCCGTCAGGGAGTTGGCGCCGTCGGCGATGACGACAACACCCATCGCCCCGTCATACGCCTCGAGTGAGGCTAGTTCCCGACGCAATGCCGTCCCGAACGCGATGCCGTCCCCATTAACCAACCGCGCCTCGACCTCGTCGGCGGTCGCACGCTGGCGCAGCCATCCGGCGATGAGCACCGGCAACGGAAGTTCTGTCGGCGGCGCCGCCGCGGACGAGAGTGAAACACGCTCGTCAACGCCGTATCCGGCGAAGGTGCCCGACGCATCGCTGCCATACCGGCCCTCGCCGACTCCGATCGCGAGCCACCGAGTAGGCAGGGTCCGCACTGCGGCAATGGCCGCCTCACGCAGGTCGGCCGTTTCGGCCGCGGCCTCCCCACCCAACTCGGGTACCAGCAGCGGGGTCGACGGGCAGATCGCTATCGATAGGTCCACGACTTACCCGACTTTCTGCGCAGAGGAGCCGATATCCTGAGCTGGGACGGCGTGCGCGGTGCACTGATGGATGACGTCACCGAATGCGACGCAGGCAGCAGCCCCGACGGCAAGGACCGACGCGATATCCGCATCGGACATCGCGGCCTCCTCGCGGATCATCTGGCACATGTTCGCCCGTGCGACGATGACACCTGTTTGAATGAACGGTGTAGTGAGCTTAGGGCGCCGTGTTGCGCGGCAACAATTGTAGGAAGAGGTTTCGATGCCGGATCAGTCATCACAGCAGGACGGGGTTGCTCCCGCCCCCCAGCCCGGAGTTGCTCCCGTTCCCCGGCCGGGGCCCAAACCTCATCCCATGCCGCGGCGTCCTGCGGCGGCACCGGCGCCGGCGGCACATCACGTTGACCCGCACAAGTTCGGCCGCGTGGACGACGACGGCACCGTCTGGCTGATCACTGCCGCTGGAGAGCGTCAGATCGGGTCCTGGCAGGCCGGAGATGCCGACGCCGCGTACGCGCATTTCGGCCGCCGGTTCGAGGACCTGGAGACCGAGGTCCAGCTGTTGGAGCTTCGGCTCGGCTCGGGCTCGGGCGACGCCCGCAAGATCAAGACCGCCACCGAGCACCTGGCCGAGTCGCTACCTACTGCGGCAGTCCTCGGCGATGTGGATGCACTCTCGGCGCGCCTGACCGCACTCCTCGAGTCCGCGGACACGCAGGCCGCCGCGCTGCGCGCGCAGCGCGACGAGGCCCGTTCGGCGAGCATCTCTCGCAAGGAGGAACTTGCCGCCGAGGCCGAGGAGCTCGCCACCAATTCCACGCAGTGGAAGGCCGCCGGCGATCGGATCCGGGCCATTCTCGACGAGTGGAAGTCCATCCACGGTGTCGACCGCAAGACCGACGATGTGCTGTGGAAGCGGTACTCGGCGGCGCGCGAGACGTTCAATCGCAGGCGCGGTGGGCATTTTGCCGAAATGGACCGCGATCGAGCAGGAGCTCGGGAGAAGAAGGAAGAGCTCTGCAAGCGGGCCGAAGCGCTCTCGGATTCCACCGACTGGGGTGCCACCGCGGCGACGTTCCGGAACTTGCTCAATGACTGGAAGGCCGCCGGGCGTGCGCCCCGGGAAACCGACGACAATCTGTGGCACCGTTTCAAGGCCGCGCAGGATAAGTTCTTCTCGGCGCGCAACGCCGAATCCGCGTCCCGCGATGCCGAATTCGTGATGAATGCGGACGCCAAGCGCGCATTGCTGGTGGATGCGGAGAAGATTGATCCGGACGCCGATGTGGATGCCGCGCGAGCGGCGTTGCGCTCCATCGGCGACAAGTGGGATGCCATCGGCAAGGTGCCGCGCGAGCAGCAGCCTGACCTGGAACGGCGGCTGCGTGCGGTGGAGAAGAAGGTGCGCGACGCAGGGGAATCCGGCTGGGGAGACCCCGAAGCCGAGGCGCGCGCCGAGCAATTCCGCGACCGAGCACGCCAGTTCGAGGACCAAGCCGCCAAGGCCGAGGCCGCCGGCAAGTCCAAGGATGCCGAGAAGGCGCGGGCCAGCGCCAAACAGTGGCAGGAATGGGCCGACGCGGCCGTTGCCGCCGTCAAGAGCCGGTCGCGCTAGGAACCGCTTTCGCGGAGAACGCACTCACGTACAGAAAGAAACGAAAATCTGTACCTGAGTGCGTTTTCGCGCTAGTTCGGCTCTTCCTCGTCGCCGCGCGCCTCGTCGAGGAAGGTGCGCGTATCGCGTTGCGCGGCCTCGCGGCGTTCCTGCTCGGCGGCGAGCTGCACTGCGGTGCGTGACCACACCACGCGCGCCCAGTGAAAGGTCAACAGAATGACGGCAATCCAAGCGACTACAAGGCCGATACCCGGCCCCGGATGCCCGACACCAGCGGTTTGACGCGTCCAAATCGCCAGCATGCCAATCGCACTGGCCACGAACGAACCCGCCAGCGCGATCCAGGACAGCACCCATCGGCGTGTCAGTAATGCCAGCATGGAGAAGCCGACGCCGAAGACCATCGCGAGCCACACGAAGATCCGGGAGGGCACCCGTACGGATTCCTGATCGGCGATGGCCGCATTGACCAGAACGTCAAAGCCCTTGGCCAGGCCCGTGTGCGGGAGCACGAAACTCAGCAGCAGCACAAAAACGAGGACCGCAACCACCAGCGCGCGGGCACCCGGATCGATCTCACCGGCGACCTTCTTCTCGGCCGCGTCGATGTCCTGGCGGAACTCCTCGAATTCGGAGTCGTCCTTCTCGTTCATAGCCCGCATCCTGCAACCTCAATCTTCGGTGGCGCCCCAATCGGTGGCATGCCCAAGCCGATCCCCGCTGTACTCGGCTTCTGGCCAGACGCGTGCGCATCGCCCGCCCGGGTGCGCCGATGGCTCAGCACTCCCCCGTCGGCGATGAGATGGTGCGGCGCCGCACCGGTGACCTCGACGGTGATGACGTCCCCGGGGCGCAGCTCCTGGTCGACGCACCCCTGCGGCTGGAAGTGCACCAGACGGCCGTCCCGGGCACGTCCGCTCATCCGGAAGGTCGCACCGTTCTTGCGGCCCTCGCCGGTAGCGATCAGCAGCTCGACCTCGCGACCGACCTGCTTCTGGTTCTCTTCCAGGGTGATGGACTCCTGGAGCGCAATGAGCCGCTCATACCGTTGCTGCACAACGGCTTTAGAAATCTGATCGGGAAGCTCGGCGGCCGGGGTGCCTGGACGAATCGAGTACTGGAACGTAAAGGCGCTGCAGAACCGGGCGCTACGCACAACCTCAAGCGTCTGTTCGAAGTCCTCTTCGGTCTCGCCGGGGAAACCCACAATGATGTCGGTGGTGATGGCGGCATCCGGCATGGCCGCGCGCACATTGTCGATAATCGACAGGAAACGATCGGACCGGTAGGAACGACGCATCGCCTTGAGGATGCGGTCCGAACCGGATTGCAACGGCATGTGCAACTGCGGGCACACATTCGGGGTCTGCGCCATCGCCTCGATGACGTCGTCGGTGAATTCGGCCGGGTGCGGCGAGGTGAATCGCACGCGGTCCAAGCCCTCGATGCGGCCGCAGGCACGCAGCAGATCAGCGAAAGCGCCACGGTTACGCGGAATTTCGGGATCGGCGAAGTTGATGCCGTAAGCGTTGACGTTCTGGCCCAGCAGCGTCACCTCCAGCACGCCCTGATCCACCAATGCCTGCACCTCGGCGAGGATGTCGCCGGGACGGCGGTCGATCTCCTTGCCACGCAAGGAAGGAACGATGCAGAACGTGCAGGTGTTGTTGCAGCCCACCGAGATTGACACCCAGGCGGCGTATGCCGATTCGCGGGTCGCCGGCAACGCCGAAGGAAAGTGTTCGAGCGCTTCAACGATCTCGACCTGGGCCTCGTTGTTGTGGCGGGCGCGCTCCAGCAGCGTCGGCAACGATCCGATGTTGTGGGTGCCGAACACGACATCGACCCACGGCGCCTTGTCCAGCAGGCCCTCGCGATCCTTTTGCGCGAGGCATCCACCGACGGCGATCTGCATGTTCGGATTGGCGGCCTTACGCGGCGCCAGGTGGCTGACGTTTCCGTACAGCTTGTTGTCGGCGTTCTCGCGCACGGCGCAGGTGTTGAAGATGACGATATCGGCGTCGGTACCGTCGGGCGCCTTGACGTATCCGGCCGCATCCAGGAGACCCGACACCCGCTCGGAGTCGTGCACATTCATCTGGCAGCCGTAGGTGCGGACCTGATACGTCCGGACGGCCGAATCCTCGGAAGTCACGGAACTGGTCACCGACTTATGGTACGTGCCCGCCATCGGGCGGTTTTCGCGACGGATCGGTCAGGTATCTGCTTTGTCCGACAAGATCCGTTGTTCGGATCAACACGACAAGCGTGCCCAGTCCCAGGAAAAACCAGTTGGTGGCATTCTCAGGCGCACGAACGACATCGGGTACAAACACCAAGGCCACGAGCAACCAACCGAACCCGAACACCAGCCGGCCCCCGGCACGACTCTTCCAATCACGCCTTGTTGGACGCTCAATCAGGCGCCAATGGCTGTACAACAGCAACAGCGCGGCGGCAACAATCAGGGCAACCCCAAGGTCGACGACCACGGCACACCAATCCCACGGGCGAGCCGCCCCGAGCGCGGCGAAGACTGCACCCGTAGCGAATGGCGCCGCGCCGACCAGACCCATCACGATTCCCGGCCAAATCACTCTCAGCACGCGGCCCCACCCGCGGATCCAGCTATCGACGCTCATGACCGGTCTTGACGCGCTTCCCTGCGTGCATCCACCACGTGCACGATGAGACATACGAAAACAACTGACCACATGCCCGCAACCATGATCCAGAACCAGTCGTTGTGCCTGACAAACAAGCTCGCGGCACCAAGCGCAGCGAGCGATGTGATGATCGACTCGAGCGACACGAGCCGCCACGGTCGCCGCAGCACCGCCAGACGATGATCGCGCGGCTGCGCAACAAAGGCCCGCCAACGCTCGTCGGCACGATACGACCAATTGGTCAACAGGTATACAGACCATCCGAACAGAAACCACGCAATCGGTTCGCCTGGCTTACCGAGCACGAAAACTAACATCGTCATCTGAACCACTGCCGCCAGCGTCACCAGCAAGCACAGAACCCATGAAGGTCGCCTACTTGTCTCGCCTAGGGACACAACGTCGGTCTCGGTCGCGTGTCGAGGAGGCACCTGCACCGTGAGCTGAGTTCGCCGAGCCATGATCCGGCTCAGCGCCGAGGGCAGCAGCGCCAGTCCCCACACCAGGCTGATCACGGCAATCCACCACTCGAAGAACTCCCCGCCGTTCGCGACCGTCAACACAAACCCGGTGATCATTGCTCCAGCGCCAACAACCATGGCGACCGCCTTGGGGCGTGACCCAACAAACGTGGAGCCGCGATGCGTGGTCACGCCGCCGACCCTGACCCGTTCTTAGAGTGACGTCCGGATGAGTCCAGTGACCCGCCCATCTCGATGGCCGCCTTGGTTCCTGCCCACAGAAACAGGCCGGCCTTGCCCCATTCCCCCGCCGAAAGGTCGGGGAGTTTCGTGAGCACCATGATCACAGCGCCCACTACCGAACCAAGCGCAAGCACCGCGCTCAGCGTTGGCCGTCGCACGCCCGGCCACGGTGGGCGCAGCGGGTAGCGGTGTTGCATCACCGCGTGCAGCACTAATCCGCTGGCGAGCGCAAGCGCGATCAGCGCCATGCTCCACTGTGGTTCGTCACAGGCGGTGCGAGCCTTAACGATGAATGCCATCGCAAAACAGCCCGCCGCACCGAGGTTGGCCGCAATTTTCCAGCCAGGTAAAGACGGCTTCACAGGCTCTACGCCATCTTTATCGACGAAGTAGGCGAACCCGATGAAAAGGATGGCGCCCACGGAGAACCAGGAATCAGGCTTTCCCGGTTCGAGTATTAAGTCAGGTACGCCAAGCACCAGTGCGACGACGACGGTGCCAAAGATCCCCCACACCGACGGCTTTGTCGCTGTCGATTCGGTCAGCACACCTTGCCGGAGGCTGGTTAGCGCAGCCCAGAATACGAATGCCCCAATCACCAAACCGAGAACTCCGGTGACCCATCCTCTGATAGTTGCCCCGTTCACCACTACCACAGGAAATGCGGTGATGAGGCAGAGAGAGGCGACAAGAATTCCGAATGCCGTCGTTCGCGAGCCCGCCATTTTGGGCAGCCCCCGAATCTGCATACAGCGAGTATGGCAGAAGTTTGCTATGGCTGGCCACGGGGCGTACCAGATCATTCCTTTGCGACGTCGCTGCCATGTCGTTCCACCCTGCAAAGCTGAGAGGACCCCGTATGGTCTGTCCATGCCGGTGAGCACCGACACCTCAACGAGCGGGGACAACGCCTCCGCAACAAGCACCCCAATGATCTCCCTGGAGCATGTCGAGAAGCATTTCGGCGACCTGCACGTCCTCAAGGACATCACCCTCGACATCCCGCGCGGTCAGGTCGTCGTCATCCTCGGCCCCTCCGGCTCGGGCAAGTCCACGCTGTGCCGCACCATCAACCGTCTCGAACCCATTGACACCGGCACCATCCGGATCGACGGCGATGTGCTCCCCGAGGAGGGTCGCGCTTTAGCCGGCCTGCGCGCAGAAGTCGGCATGGTGTTCCAGTCGTTCAATCTCTTCTCGCACAAGACAATTCTCGATAATGTGACCCTGGCACCGATGAAGGTCCGCAAGCAAGACAAGGAGTCCGCTCGCAAACGCGGACTCGAACTGCTCGAGCGCGTGGGGATCGCAAGCCAGAAGGACAAGTACCCGGCGCAGCTGTCCGGCGGGCAGCAGCAGCGTGTGGCCATCGCCCGATCGCTGGCGATGGGGCCCAAGGTCATGTTGTTCGACGAGCCCACCTCGGCCCTGGATCCCGAGATGGTCAATGAGGTACTGGACGTCATGGTCTCGCTGGCCAAAGAGGGCATGACGATGCTGGTGGTCACCCACGAGATGGGCTTCGCACGCAAGGCCGCCGATCGCATCATCTTCATGGCGGACGGCGCGATCGTCGAAGACTCGGACCCGGAGAGCTTCTTCACAAATCCGCAGTCCGACCGCGCCAAGGACTTCCTCGGCAAGATCCTCGGGCATTAGATGCAGCACCCCCGACGCATCGGCGCGCTGGTGGCGGCGGTGGCCTTGGTGGCCACTCTGATCAGTTCCTGCGGCAGCAACGAGCCACGACAACTGCTCGCATCGATCCGCAGTGGCACCGTCATCTTGGGCACCAAGTTCGACCAACCCGGCCTGGGACTGCAACATCCCGACAAGAAGATGAGCGGATTCGACGTCAAGGTCTCCGAATACGTCGTCAATGCCATCGCCGACGAGCTCGGTGTGAAGCACCCCACCATCCGTTGGTACGAGACACCGTCGGCCCAGCGCGAGCAGTTGATCGACAACGGTTCGGTGGACATGATCGCCGGCACCTACTCGATCAACTACAACCGCGCCCAGAAGGTGTCCTTCGCCGGGCCGTATCTCATTACCTATCAAGGACTTCTGGTTCGCAAGGCGGACAACTCGCTGAACAAGCTCGATGACCTGAACCGTGGCAAGAAGCTGTGTTCGGTCTCCGGCTCCACCCCGGCCCAGAACGTCAAGAATCTGCTGACCGGAACGCAGCTTCAGGAATTCGATTCCTATTCCTCGTGCGTGGAGGCGCTGCGCCGCGGCAAGGTGGACGCGCTGACCACCGACGAAACCATCCTGGCTGGGTACGCCAAACGCTATGAGGGCGAGTTCAAGCTGATCCAGATGAACTACGAGCTCACCGGGCCGCTGTGCGTCGGGAAGCCCAAGAAGCAGAAGGCAAACGGCGATCCTTTCTCCAAGGAGGTTTACGGTATCGGGCTGGCCAAGGACGACGTCACGTCCATCGAGGCCGTCGACCGGGCCCTGAACAAGATGATCGCAACTGGCACGTGGGATACCACCTTGCGGGATGCACTGGGCAACAGCACGATTGATGATTGGGAACGACGAGCCACCAGCCGTACCTACGATCTGCAGCCGACGCCGTCGGTCACGTCTATCGAGAAACTCACCGCCAGTAAGCCCACCGCCGATGCCGCATGCGAGGCCAAGAAATGAACGGGCTGTGGGCGAACATGGGGCCGCAGCTGTTGCCGGCGTTCTGGACCACCATCAAGCTGTCGTTCTTCTCCGCCGTCGGCGCGCTTATCTGGGGCACGATTCTGGCGGGGCTGCGAGTCTCTCCGGCACCGATCATGCGGTCCTTCGGCACCTGGTACGTCAACATCGTCCGAAACACTCCGCTGACACTCATCATCATCTTCTGCTCGGTGGGCCTGTATCAGAACCTCGGCATCGCACTGGCCCCCGAAAATTCGAACTTCATCAAGAACAACAACTTCTGGCTGTCGGTACTTGGATTCGTTTTGTATACAGCGACTTTCGTCTGCGAGACGCTGCGCTCGGGGTTCAACACCGTCCCACTGGGGCAGGCGGAGGCCGCACGCTCGCTCGGGCTGCCGTTCATCAAGGTGCTCGGCCTCATCGTCCTGCCGCAAGCGCTGCGCTCCGTGCTGGCCCCGATGGGTAGCGTGCTGATCGCCCTCGTGAAAAACACCTCGATCGCCTCGGCAATCGGCGTCGCCGAGGCCGCGCTGCTGATGAAGTCGGAGATCGAAACGTTCGCCGATCAGATCGTGTGGATCTTCCTCATCATCGCGGCGGGATACATGGTCATCACTCTGGCGATCGGTTTTGCATTCGGATACTTCGCCAAGCGACTGGCGGTGAAACGATGAGCGACACCGCTACCGTCATGTACGACGCGCCCGGACCCAAGGCGCGCGCTCTCAATCGCATCATCACCCTGGGATTCGCCGCGCTGGTGATAGCGCTTGCGGCATGGGTGATCTGGACCCTCGCCGCCAACGAGCAGTTGACCTCCGAGAAGTGGTCGCCGTTCCTACACCTGGACACGTGGACGACGTACATCCTGCCGGGCCTGCTCGGAACTGTCTCCGCCGCCGCACTGTCCATCGTCTTCGCGTTGGTGCTCGGAGCGGTGCTCGGCATTGGACGGCTGTCGGAACACCGCGGCGTGCGCTGGATTTCGGGTGCACTCGTGGAGTTCTTCCGGGCCATCCCGGTACTGATCCTGATGATCTTCGCCTACTACCTGTACGGACAGCAGGCGATCTTCCCTTCGCAGTATCTGGCCTTCACTGCGGTGGTGACGGGCCTGACGCTGTACAACGGCTCGGTGATCGCCGAGATCCTGCGCTCGGGGATCGAGTCACTTCCGCGCGGGCAGTCCGAGGCGGCCGTCGCGCTGGGCCTGCGCAAATCGCAGATGATGCGGCTCATCCTGCTCCCCCAGTCCATTGCCGCCATGCTGCCCGCGCTCATCTCACAGATGGTCATTGCGTTGAAGGACTCCGCGCTGGGCTATGCGTTCGGCTACATCGAGGTGGTGCGTTCGGGTATCCGTTCGGCGTCCTACTACGGGAACTATCTGCCCGCACTGGTGGTGGTCGCCGTCATCATGATCGCCATCAACTTCGCACTGTCTTCTTTGGCCACCAAGATCGAACGCCAACTGCGCGAGGGCCGAAAAAAGAAGAGCCTCATCGAAGTTCCTCACGCGCAGCCCGAGCCCGGGTCGGCAACCAAGGATCTTCGGCAGGACCACGGCGAGTAGTCACTGGATCGGCAGCGGCGAGTCGTCGCCGGCGGGGCGCGCACCGAAGACACGGCGCTGCGTTTCCTCGATCCGGGTGTCGTTGATACTGGCCTCGCGCCGGGACATCAAGCCCTCGGGGGTGAACTCCCACAGCTCGTTGCCGTAGCTGCGCCACCATTGCCCGGCCTCGTCGTGCCACTCGTATTGGAATCGTACGGCCATCCGGTTCTCCCGGAATCCCCACAGCTCCTTGCGGAGCGCATATCCGTTCTCCTTGGCCCACTTTCGGGCGAGGAAGGCGATAATCTCGGCGCGCCCAGTAATGAACTCGTCGCGATTGCGCCACACCGAATCCTCGGTGTAGGCGGCGGCGACCTGCTCGGGGTCGCGGGTGTTCCAGGCATTCTCGGCGGCGCGTACCTTCACGCGGGCGGACTCAATGTCAAAGGGTGGAATGGGTGGGCGCATGAGCTCTCTTCCTTATCTACAGTGGCGGATTGGCGGGCGAAGGTTCAGCCTGCCCCCATCGCAGCGGGCTGGCGTTGATGGTCTCGACGACCTCGTCGACGGTGAAGTCGACGGAGCATTGTGCACCCGGCGCAAAGGTGCCCGAGTCCCAGTTGAGGCGCGCGGTCCCGGTGAGCTGGACTGTCGACCCGGTGTGCCAGTTCGGGATCAGCAGAGCACACTGCGGATTGACATGCAGGTTCCCGAGCGTCATGAACATCGAGTTGCCCACATAGTCGGGCCAACGCAATGTGTTCGGCGAGAGCGCCTGCAGGAAACCTGGATTGCCGCCGCGGTGCGATGCATCCGCGTTGCCGTCCTGGTCGGCTGTTCCGATGATGAAGGTGTCCGTTGACGAGATCGCATGTTGCAGTTCAGTGTTGAGATGGTTGGTACGGCGCGGATCCGCGGGCAATCCGTGACCGATGCCCGAGATATCTCGCCGCGCAATGTATTTAGGGCAGTTCGAGTACACCTGATCAGTGGTGATGATCAGACCCGCCCCCGACGGCTCGGCGGCGCCGTTGACGCGCATCCGGCGCCGACGCTGCGGATGCAGTGCGATCATGCCGACCCTGCGCTCGGACCGCAGCGCCTCAACCAACGGATCCCCGTGGACCGGTACACCGTCAATGGCGATGGTTCGGGCGTCGGTCGCGTGCGCGAAACCGGGCGGACCAATGATCTGGCTCGCCCACATCCTGCCGTCATCGTCTCGCGCCGAGACGAACACCATCGGCTGGGCGGCCAGAAAGGCCGCCGCAACCTCCGGTATCTCCGCCGAGATGATTCGCCCAACTCGAATGGCACTGTCGGACTGCCCCATTCGTCGCTGGACGGCAAGCTCGCCGGCGTGATAGGTCATCTCAGAAGAACCCGCAGGTCGGTGCGTCGTCAAATGGTGCCGCATGCCGTTCGACACCCGTGGATGCAAAAACCTCGAGACGGATTCCGTCGGGATCGGTGAAGAAGATTCCACCGGAGATGGCACCTTCCTGGTGTGCGACGACTCCGTCGTGGACGAACGCTGTTGATAGTTCCTTGAGCACCGCCTCCACGTCCTTCACCTGCGCTACCGAATCCACTTGGAATGACAAATGGTGCAAGCCCGGCGTGGCCGCTGAGAATTCCCCATGGCTCTGTTCCCACAGGGTGAGCACCGGGACACCATCGAATCCGAGGAACGCGAACCGCTGGGTGCCGTCGGCGCTCCGCACCAGCTCATCGAATCCGAGCGCCCGGCGGTAGAACTCGACCGACCTTTCCAGGTCGCTGACATTCAGTCCGATATGGCCGGTGACCACCCGCGGTGCGATGACAGTGCTCATAAATTCTCCTAACCTATAAATTTGCGTTACCGGTTAGACCGTATCCACACCGCGGAGACATTGTCAACCATCTAAATGATGTTTATCGGTTAGAATTGATAGCGCACGTCGACCCGGGAAGGAGGCAGCTAACCTCAGGCCATGTCCGATCCACGTCCCCATCTCGGCGAACCGCTCGCGCTGGATCTCCTGAACACCCGGTGGATGAGTGGCGATGGACCACAGGATCTGCTCACCGATCTCGATGGCCTGCGAATCTGGTTGCACACCAACGATCTTCACGGCCGATGCACCGCCAACGAGAAGACTCGGGAGGCGCTACTAATCGCGCGTGACGCGATTTACCACGCGGTCAAGGATTCCCGGTTCGACAGCATCAATGCCGTGTTGTCCCACGGCTCGATCCGCCGCTCCCTGGCCATCGACGGGCCGGTCGACACCGCCGAAGTGTCCGAGCCGAAGTGGCTACCCGGCTGGCTGGCCGCCGACAACCTGCTGACCCTGCTATCCGACTCCCCCGATCGGATCAAGCAGTGCGCCCATCCGCAATGCGTGCTGTTCTTCTACGACACGTCCAAGAACGGGGCACGCCGGTGGCATGCCATGGCGACCTGCGGCAACAGAGCGAAGGCCGCTCGGCATTACGCCAAAAACACGTGATCAGACGTCACACCCGCACCACACGATAGATTCTTACTCAACTATCACAATCGAAGTATTACGCAACAGGTACCACTCCGTTACCATAATCCTCATGCGAAACATCGTATTGACCATCGGCGTGTCCGTCGCTTTTGTGGCGGCGTGCGCGGGGGCGGCACTCACGGGTGCACCGGTGGCCTACGCCGCACCGCTGAACTTTGATTGCCTGCAGGTCGCGACCCCGGTCGGAATGAACCTGACCTGTGTGAATCCGACGCCGTTCACGATGGACGCACATTTCAAGGGCAACTGTGGTCCGCTCCCCATGCTCAATGAGGACACCGAGATCGGACCATTCAAGACGATTTCGCGCCAGGTGCCGTGCCTGCCCGGCGTTCAGTCTCCGTCGGCCGAAGCGTCGATGAGCATGCGATCCAACAATCCGGACGAGGGCGATCCGCCGCCGGCGCCGGCACGTCCCTTCGGGCTCTAGCGCAGCCTGCACGACGTCACTCACGGTCGACGGACCACACACGCGAGATCGCGGATTGGTTACCCGACGTTGCGGCGGTCGTTCTCTGAAGCAAGCGCGTTCTTTACGATGTCGTAGGCCATGGATTGGCTGTACCCTCGGCGCGCCAGCATGGCGACCAGTCGTCGCGCGGCCCTGATCCCACCGTCGTCGAGGTTCTCGGATTTCAGTTTCTTGGCGACAAGCTGCACCGCCCGAGTTCGTTCGGCGTCGCCGTCAATCTGCGCCAACGCGGCGGCAGCGTTCTCGGCAGACACTCCCTTGGCGCGCAGCTCGGCCGCCAAGGCACGCTTGCCTTTTCCAGCATAGGTATGCCGGGACTGCACCCACTGGGTGGCGAAATCGGCGTCGTTGATCAGCCCGGCGGCGGCCAGCCGGTCCATGACCGGATCGGAAACATCATCGGGGTACCCGCGCCGGGCCAGCCTTTCGGTCAGCTCGGCGCGGGTACGGGCCCGACTTGTCAGCAGGCGAAGGCAATACGACCACGCCTGCTCATCCCGCGAGTCAACCGGTTCACGCGTCGGGGCTTCGGGTACCGACGCGACCCGGACTCGCAGTTCGTCTAGGGCTTCCGCCGAGTCCCTAGAAGTCGACTGGGGCCGGGACGACTTCGTCATCGGTCAGCACCGCTCCGATACCGAGCTTTTCCTTGATCTTCTTCTCGATCTCGTTGGCGACATCGGCATTCTCCAACAGGAAGTTTCGGGCATTCTCCTTGCCCTGGCCCAACTGCTCACCCTCGTAGGTGAACCAGGAACCGGACTTGCGGATGAAGCCATGCTCCACACCCATATCGATGAGCGAGCCCTCCTTGGAGATGCCCTTGCCGTAGAGGATGTCGAACTCGGCCTGCTTGAACGGCGGCGACACTTTGTTCTTGACCACCTTGACGCGGGTGCGGTTACCCACCGCGTCAGTGCCGTCCTTGAGGGTTTCGATGCGGCGCACATCCAGACGCACCGAGGAGTAAAACTTCAAAGCCTTACCACCCGTGGTGGTTTCGGGCGAACCGAACATCACACCGATCTTCTCACGCAGCTGGTTGATGAAGATTGCAGTAGTGCCTGAGTTGCTGAGCGCACCGGTCATCTTGCGTAGGGCCTGGCTCATCAGGCGGGCCTGCAGACCGACGTGGCTGTCACCCATCTCGCCCTCGATCTCGGCACGTGGCACCAGCGCGGCCACCGAGTCGATGACAAGGAGAGAAATGGCACCGGAGCGCACCAGCATGTCGGCGATTTCCAGAGCCTGCTCACCGGTATCCGGCTGAGACACCAGCAGCGAGTCGGTGTCGACACCGAGCTTCTGAGCATAATCCGGGTCCAGCGCATGCTCGGCGTCGATGAACGCGGCGATACCGCCGGCCGCTTGCGCATTGGCGACAGCGTGCAGCGCCACGGTGGTCTTACCCGAGGATTCCGGGCCGTAGATCTCCACCACGCGGCCACGGGGCAGCCCGCCGATGCCGAGCGCCACGTCCAGTGCGATGGATCCGGTCGGGATCACGGAGATGGGCTGGCGCACCTCGTCGCCCAGCCGCATGACCGAGCCCTTACCGAAGCTCTTGTCGATTTGTGCGAGCGCGAGTTCGAGGGCCTTCTCGCGATCCGGTGCCTGCGCCATGGTGTTCTCCGTTTCGTATCGGTGTTCGAAGATCGGGTTCCCGATCGGTTGAGGGGGACGCTAAGCGACAGGTCCGACAAGTACCTTTGACCTGCACCGTCGTGACTTTTCGCGAGAATCATCACCTCGCTCGAACACCGAAAGAGTATGCCGAACACCTGTTCGAATCAAGCAGGCGCGCCGTAATCGGCGTGTCGTGGCGAAACCTAGGCCGTGGCGAAAGTATCCAAGACGAATCCGCCATAACCGGCGATCTCGAAGAGAAGGAACCTCACCACTGATCGCGCGGGACGTCGAAATCGGCGCACAGCGCCCGCCAGACATCCCGCGGCTCCGCCCCGTCTTCGACGGCCTGCGCCGCGGTGCGTCCGCCCATCGCCGCCAGCACGTGGTCTACCAGCACGGACGAACCGTAGATCGCACCGAACCGACCGGTGACAAGCTCGTGGAACTCCATCAGACGCACACCGTTACCTTAGGGCCGCCAACGCGTCCTGGCACACCCGTACCGGATCCTGCACGTCGATGGCGCCCGCAGCAGCCCGACGAGCCGCCTCGGTGTACCGCTGCTCCCCCAACACACGACCGACGGCCGCGGCCAAAGAATCCCGGGTCAACGGTCGCACCAGCTCGGCACTGCCCTGGCGCACAACACGATTCGCCAATTCCCACTGATCGCCGCCACCGGGAACCACCACCACCGGCACCCCGGACAGCAGCGCCTTGCTCAGAAAGCCATGCCCGCCACCGCAAATCGCCAGATCCGCCCCGGACAGCAACAGGTCCTGACGCGCCAGTCCGGCAACCGCCCATGACGGCAACCCCGACGGCGGCGGTTCCAGCGCGGAGATGACCACACGTGCGCCCGCCGACTCCAGGGCCTGCACGGCCAACTCGGTCATCCCCTCGGCCCCGGTGAACGCAGTGGACGGCGCGATCACGACCACCGGACCCGTACCCGAGGGCGGCGCCAGCTCGACATCCGTTGGCTCCCAATGCAATGGTCCCACCAATACTGCCTCGTCCGGCCAGTCCGGACGAGGCACCTCCAGAGCGGGCAACGTCGCGATCAGCCGTCGAACAGGTCCGGGATCACGGGCCGGCAATCCGATCTCTGCCCGAACCGTCGAGCGCTGCTGCAATCCCTTGTCAATCGACCTCTGCGTCAGCCGGCGCATCAGGCCGTCGCGCAGCCTGCCGCGCCAACCGATCCCGGGCGCAAGACCGCTTCCCAACGGCGGCAACCCTTTTGACGGCAGATACAGCGGGTGCGGGTTGAGCTCCACCCACAGCACTCCGAGCAGCTCGGCGGCCATGCCACCGCAGGCGGTGATCACATCGGAAACGATGAGATCGGGTGCCAGGTCCCGCAGTTGGTCAAGATTGGCGACCGCCATGTGTGCCGCACGTTGATGGATCTTGGCGCCCGAGTCCTCGTCGTCGTCATCGACCCGCGGCTGCAGTCCGAGGAGTTCGACCGCCTCGAGTCCCGCGGCACGCGCCGCCTCCAGCCAGCGCGTCCCCGTCAACAGCACCGGATCGTCCCCGGCAGCGGCGAATTTCAGACACAAAGCGATGGCGGGAAAGGCATGCCCAGGATCGGGACCGGCGACCACGGCGACACGCACCGCCCTACCCTGCCACAGCGATTCGGACTACGTTGAAACGCATGACCGACACCACGCTGGAACGCCGCACCCTGACCCCAGCCGAAACCGTCACCCGCTTCCTGGAAGCCGCCCAGGACGGCGACACCGAATTCGCCGAGAGCGTTCTGGACGAGAACCTCGTGTATCAGAACGTGGGTCTGCCAACCATTCGCGGACGCCGTGCCGCACTGAAGATCTTCGAGCCTCTCAAACGCCCGGGCTTCGGGTTCGAGGTGCAGATCCATCGCACCACCACCAACGGAAACACCGTGATGAACGAGCGTCATGACGCGATCATCATCGGACCGCTGCGCCTGCAGTTCTGGGTGTGCGGGGTTTTCGAGGTCTCCGACGAGGGCACCATCACCCTGTGGCGCGACTACTTCGACATGTTCGACATGTTCAAGGCCACGTTGCGCGGTCTGGTGTCCATCCCCATCCCCGCGCTGCGGGCTCGGTTCTGACATGGCCTCCCATACGACCCCAGTACTCCCGATCGACGACGCGGCCGTCATCGTCGAGGGTTTGTGGGACGCGATGCTCCTGGGCGATATTGCGGCAATCCACGAATCCCTCGATGAGAATGTGCGCTGGGAGAACGTCGGCGCACCGACGGTTCGCGGCAGAAAAGCCGTGATGCGCGTTCTGAGCCTCATGAACAGCCCGTGGGCCGGATTCGACGTGAAGATCCACCGGATAGCCACCGAGGGCAACACTGTGATGACCGAGCGGACCGATGTGTTGATCGCGGGCCCGCTTCATGTCGGCTTCTGGGTGGTCGGTGTCTTCGAGTTGTCCGACGAAGGCAAGATCACCCTCTGGCGCGACTACGGCGACGTCTGGAATATCACCAAGGGTTTCGCGCGCGGCCTCCTCGGGATCGTCATCCCGTCCCTGCGCCCGAAACTCTGAGCATTACGGCAGCGGAGTCCTGTCGGTCTCCTTCACCGCGCGGTACAGCAGCACGCCACCGAGGATCAGCACCCCGACCACCAGTATCGGGATCAAGAGTTTGAAGATGGCGCCCACCACGAGGAATGCCAGCCATACGACCAGCAGCACGCCAATGATCGTCCACAACACGGATACCCACCGTTCTCTCGACTCACTGCACTTAACGCAAGCCTGGCAGGGGAATTGGCGGCTGAGGAACCCCCGAATCCGAAAGATCAGGGAAAGATCGGGGTTTACCCTGACAGCTGGCCGAGCTCGTCGAGCGCACCCGCCCAGCCGGTGAGACGATCGGTGGCCGACACCAGGTCATCGAAGAGCGGCCCGCGCGACATCGGTGATGCGATCGCCACCCCACCGTTGCCTGCCGATACCAACTGCGCTGCCGCGGTGACCAGCTCGTTGTATTGCCGCACTCCCGTATCAAGCTGCGCAGTGAACGCGTTGATGGTCGGCTGTAGGTATTCACGGGTGTGCGGGGCCTCAACAGCTGCCCGCTCCATGGACACCACTTCCTTGGCGGTCGCCGCCAATACGAAGGCCGCCTGATTGGCAGCCGAAAGAACCTGGTGCCCTTCACTTTCCGGAATCATATTGCCGCGTTCCACCACGCCAAGTAGGGAAAATAGCCCGCGTTCGGCGGCGTCCAGGGCCGCCATCGGGGGGCGCGCGGCTGATCCGGGAGGCGGCAGTCGTCGCTCCACTCCGGGACGCGGAGGCGGCAGCGGTTCGGCCTTGAGGTAGCGATACCGCACCAGCAGATAGGTCGCCGGGATCGCGCAGCCGGCGGTGATCAGGGCCGGGATGATCAGCATCCAGGCCGGCGCACCGGTGGTCGCGAGCACCGCGGTGACGAGCAATCCCGCCGCGCAGGCCAGCGCCCAGCGGATACTCCAGCGCTTGGCGCGCAGCCGCTTTCGCAGCATCTTCTCGCGTTTGTCGGACATCGCGCGCACCCGGGCGGCGAGCTCCTCACCGAGGTCGTTGACGTTGGTGACCATGCGGCGCAACAGCTGCTCCCAGCCACCTTGCACCGCGGCGCGACGAAGTGGCTGGGGCGTCATATTCACATTGTGCCCGAAAAATTCACTGTCGCCGAGTGTGAATGTCAGTGCGACAAATCCGCCGAGTGTGCGCGACAGCGCTCACACTCGGCGGATGAAAAGAACGGAGATTACTGCTGGCCCAGCGGATTGGCCGGATTGACGGGCTCACTAGCGGCCGGCGCCGGGGCCGCGGAACTGCCGGTGGGCAGGGCTTCCCCTGCCATGGAGGCGCGGATCTGCTCCAGCCGCGAATGCCCCGCCATCTGCACGCTCGCCTGCTGTACCTCGATCATGCGGCCCTGCACCGAGCCCTGCGCCAGCTCCGCCGAGCCCAGAGCATTGGCATAGCGACGCTCGATCTTGTCGCGCACCTCATCCAGGCTCGGGGTGTTACCGGGGGCGGCTAGCTCACTCATAGAACGCAGCGAGGCAGACACCTGCTCCTGCATCTTGGCCTGCTCCAGCTGGCTCAGGAGCTTGGTGCGCTCGGCGATGCGCTGCTGCAGCATCATCGCGTTCTGCTCCACGGCCTTCTTGGCCTGCGCGGCTGCCGCGAGTGCCTGATCGTGCAGCGCCTTGAGGTCCTCGACACTCTGCTCGGCGGTGACCAGCTGAGCAGCGAAAGCCTCGGCGGCATTGTTGTATTCGGTGGCCTTCGGGGCATCACCCGTGCCGGTCGCCTGGTCAGCCAGGGTCAGCGCCTGGCGAACGTTGACCTGAAGCTTCTCAACATCGGCGAGCTGACGGTTGAGTCGCATCTCGAGCTGACGCTGATTCCCGATTACGGACGCGGCCTGCTGCGAGAGCGCCTGGTGGTTCCGCTGGGCCTCTTCGATGGCCTGCTGAATCTGCACCTTCGGGTCTGCGTTCTCGTCGATCTTTGCGTTGAACAGTGCCATGAGGTACTTCCACGCCTTGACGAACGGGTTAGCCATGGGATCGATCCGCCTTCTGCTTGGATGCCGGTAGTCGCCGCTGCCTACGACCGCGTGGGTCTCAACTTATCGGTTGCACGCCGATCCCCACACCCCCTACTGGGCGCAAAACAATGCGACCGCCACAGTAGTTAGGCAGCGGCCATTGCGCGAACCTGTGGGATGACCACCTTGGTGGTGACATCGATCCCACTGAGCGACCTCGCCGCCTGCGGAGCCTCACGGCGCGCCAGCCGCACGCTGACCTCGGACAACACCTGCGACATCGGGACCTCGAGCGCGCCGCAGATAGCGGCCAGCAGTTCACTGGAGGCTTCCTTGCGTCCACGTTCCACCTCGGACAGGTACCCCAAGCTGACACGCGCAGTGTCCGACACTTCACGCAACGTCTTACCCTGCCCGCTGCGGGCACTCCGCAGGGTGTCGCCGATGGCTTCTCGAAGCAACAGCGCCATGTCTGTCTCCCTTTCGTCCAGCAGCGTCCTGGACGAACCCGTCCACGCTGCGTCGTACTTGAGCCTGACTTACTCAACGTTGCCATGCACTCAGAGGTTCCCGCGGGGTGATTGACGCCTCAATCCAAGACCGCGCCGGCAAGTTCGCGCACGCCACATGACCGACTGAATGTGAGTTGACCCATAAACACGGTCCCTCAACCGACCCCTCTGGCAAATATGCGATAGGAACATTAGGTCCTCGCCTGCGAGGCGATAGGTCCTCGCCTGCACGACGATTGAGACTCCCTACATGCAGTGCTGCACTGATATTCCCCTACTTCTGAAAGGCGCACATGATTCGGGTCGGGCTCGGTAGTAAATGTGTTGGCTCGATACGAGCTAGTACCGCGAGATGGGGTGCCGTTCTTACCGTGCTTCTTGCCGCACCCATCTCGGGGCAGCTGGCGCTCACGGGTGTCGCGCATGCCGGTCTTGACGACCAGCTAACGACCGTCGACGGCAAAGGAAGGACTCTGCGGATCCAGCAATGGGACACCTTCCTCAACGGGGTGTCACCGCTGGACCGGAACCGGTTGACCCGTGAATGGTTTCACTCTGGCCGGGCGATCTACGAGGTGACGGGGCCAGACGCCGACTCTTTCGAAGGGACCCTGGAGTTGGGCTACCAGGTGGGATACCCATGGTCGTTGGGCGTCGGACTCAACTTCAACTACACGACCCCGAATGCATCCGCCCTGTACGGGATTCCGAACCCCGCAGTCGCCGGACCCTCACTTGCCGGAGAGCTGGCGAGGGCCGCCGCGGCGCAAACCCCACCGAATCTAGCCAACGTCAATTCCGGCGCAGAGGCATCCTATGTACAGACCACCAACCTGTTGCCGAGCGCGGGCATCAACATCGATTTGAGCAATGGCCCAGGCGTTCAAGAAGTCGCGACGTCCTCGGTGGGCGTCAAGGGCGCCAAAGGTGCTGTCGCGGTGAGCAACGCACACGGCACTGTGACCGGGGCGGCCGGAGGCGTACTGCTGCGCCCCTACGCTCGGCTGACTAGCTCTAGTGGCGACAGTGTGACCACATACGGCGAGAACTGGAATATGAACTAGCCGCTTTCATCCCGATCAGACGAAGGCGCCGCGGCGAGCCCATGTGGTGATTCCTCGGCCAGCCCGAATCGTCGGTGCAAAGCCGCTAAAGGCTTGGGGGCCCACCAATTCCACCGACCCGCAAGTCCCATGAATGCCGGCACAAGAACCATCCGAATCAGTAGTGCGTCAGCTGCCACGGCTACAACCAGACATACCGCGAACATCCGTACGAATGCCACCTGAGCTGAGCTCATTGCCGCAAAGACGATGCACATGAGCATCGCCGCCGCGGTTACTACCCGGCCCGATGTCGCGATACCCCGTGCGACAGCCTCTGCGTTGTCAGCCCGGGTTTGCGGGGACGCCAGCCATTGTTCGCGTATCCGGGCGACGATGAACACCTCATAGTCCATGGACAGCCCGAATGTCAGCACGGCGACGAACACAAGCATGTTCAACACCAGCGTCCCGGTCGGCGAAGTACCAAAGGCGCCCAGGTGCCCCTCCTGAAATATCCACACCACTACACCTAGTGCAGCGCTCAGCGCGAGCAGATTCAGCAGCAACGACTTAATCGGGATTATTACGCTGCCGGTTAGCAGGAACAACAGCAATAGGGTGCTCAGCGCGATGAGGGCACCGACTGTTGGCAGCTTGTCGAGCACGGCGGCGTTCGAGTCGGTGCTCAGCTGTTCCTGGCCGGTGAACTGCGCGACCGCCGGATGTGGTGCAGGGACTGCATGCAATGCCCGCAACTGGTTCCGGGCCGGCGCGGAAAACGCCTCAATTGTCGGCGATCGGATGACGGTCAACCAGACGACGGCGTCCTTCTTCCCCGTCACGTAGGACGGAGCGCCGACCCGCGCGCCGTCCTGGTGAGCGCCGTCGGGGGCGTTGACGCTCTGGACTCCCGGAACCAGGGACAGCTGGTTCGCATAAGCGGACAGCTCCGGGGTGCCCACAGAACCGGCATCCGACAAGACAATTGACGTCACGTCCGACGGGTTGACCCGGAACTCCGATTGCACAGCCTCAGCCACCTGCCGCGCCGTCGACGACGACGGCAGGATCCGTTCGGTGGGCATACCGAATCGGATGCCCAGGACCGGAGCAGCGAGCACGAACAACACCGCGGCCCCGCCGGCCAGCGCCGGGACGGCGTTCCGCATGGCGCGTCTGGCCGTTCGGTACCAGAAATTCTGGGTGATATCGGCGGAGACTGCGATGGCCGCTCCGTCGCGCTTGCCCTTGAGCCGCCGCCGCAGCGGCGCGTAGAGGTCCAGTGTCTCGATACGGTCGCCCAACAGCGCAATCAGCGCGGGCGCTACCACGACGGTGGACACCGCCGCGACGGCCACCACGCCGATACCGGCGTATGCCATCGACCGCAGGAAGTACAGCGGGAACAGTGTCAGTGCGCTCAGCGCCAGGATCACCGTGACCGACGAGAACAAGACCGTACGTCCGGCCTTGGCAACCGCCCTACGAAGCGCCTGATTGCGATCCCCGCACAGTCGTGCCTCCTCCCGGTATCTGCTGAGCAAGAGCAGTGTGTAATCGATACCGAGTGCCAGAGCCAGCGCGGTCGTAACGTTCATCGCGTAGATGGATACGTCCGTGACGCTGGTAAGTAGACGCAATTCGGCGAGCGTGGCCGCAATGGCGATCCCACCGACCACCAGCGGCAGCAGTGCCGCGTAGATGCCCCCGAAGATGGCCACCAGGGCGAGGAAGCTCAGCGGTACCGCGATCACCTCCATCACGAGCAGATCCCGCTGACTCTGATCGGCGATCTCCGACTGCACCATCGCCATTCCCCCAGCGGTCACCGTGAGGCCGTCGTCCGTGCCCTCGACACGGTTGGCTATCGCCTTCGCATTCTTGGGAGCCCACTCCTCACCTCCAGAGATCGCCGCGACGACGAGCGCCGATTTCCCGTCGCTCGAAATGAGCGACCGCGCCATAGACCTCGACGCGGTCCATGGTGCGAGCACCGAGGAGACACCCGCGGACGACCTGATCCGCTCCACCAGTTGCGTACCGGTTCGCGCCACCGTGGGATCGTCGATACCGGCTTGAGCCCTCACGAGCAGGGTGAGATCCATTTCCTGCTGGCTGAAGTGCTGGGATAGCAGCTGATTGGCTCGGGCTGATTCGGAGTTCTGGCTGAGCTGCCCACCGGCCAAGAGATGATCGACGGCAGTGCTGCCCACCAGACCGCACACAACCGCCAGAAACGTGACAGCGAGCAGTATCCGTTTAGGTGACGTGATAGCCCGGTTGACGATGCGTTCAAACACAAGTCTGCCTGTCTGCAGCAGACTAGGTATCGGCCTTCTGGCCGCGATAGGTCGATTCCAGCACCAGATCAGGGATGAATGACTGGTACTCCAGATGCGTCTTGTAGGTGGTTGTATTCCATTGGCCGCCTTCTTGTTTCCGCATATACGCCAAGTAATCCGGAGCGCCCGGGACCTTCACGTTGTCCGCAAACACCACCGACCCCGGATGCAGGAATCCGCCGTCCAGAAGGATTAACAGATCGGGAAGATATCGACTGTGTTCATGATCGACAAACAGAAAGTCAATACATCCGGGTGTGAAACCAAATTCTGTGTGCAGCCGATCAATCGTTATTTCGTCGTCGATCGTCCCGACAACCGCGGTGGCCCGCTCCTCGACACCGGCGTGCTTCCAGACTCGTGTCGCGATACCCGCGTTGAACGGGCTGATTTCAATCGAATGTAGCCGGGCGCCTTCGGGCATCGCACGCGTTATCCGCAAGCCGCTGTATCCACAGAACGCGCCCAACTCTACGATCTGCTTGGGCTGCACCCGCCGGATCGCATCCTCAAGCAGTGCACCCTTTTCATCACCTACGTTCATCAGAAACGATTTCCGCTTGCCAAAATCGTCGATCAGGTTGATCACGGAATCGATATCGCCCGGACGGGTCTGGGCAACAATCTGGTCAACCAGCGCCTGCTTGTTCTTCTCGTCAGTCTCTCCTCTCCGGGCGGCGGCTCTGACGACGGACCAGTAATAGGAAATTCGACTCATTGCACTCTACTCACTTCGGTAGCTGAAATCATGAAATAGTCGCACTCGTTAAATGTCGACATTTGGCGGCGGTAAGCCGAGACACTGCCCGGAAACATCATGCCGTTGTAACCGTTTCGGCTCAAATACCAGCTGTGACATCCGGAACTGAATGTGGTCTTCTTAAGCTTGATCTGCAATGCCCGGTTATGCGCACTCTGAGCTTCGGGCTTGATATCCAGAATCCGCAGATTTCGGTCGAACATCTCGCGGATACACCGTACCGCGTAGCGTACCTGTTCCTCAATGAACAGCAGTTCGGAACTGTGCCCAAAGGCATTCGGTCCCATCGTCCAGAAAAGATTCGGATAGCCCGCCACATTCACACTTTTGTAGCCGACCATGCCATGCGACCATTCATCACCCAACGCGCGGCCGTCGGGCCCCGTTACGATGAAGCTAGAACCTCGCTCGCCAACCGAGTATCCGGTCGCGAACACAATGCAGTCGACCGGGTGCAATGAACCGTCCGCGGTGCGGACTCCGTTCTCCGTGATCTCGACAACCGCGTGCGGGACCAACCTGCTGTTGTCTCGTTGCAGCGCAGGGTAGAACTCGCTGGTGATCAGGGGCCGTTTACATCCAATGCGATACTGCGGGCTCAGCTGTCGGCGTAATTCCGGATCCTGGACCTGTGATCGCAGATGCAGTTTCGAGACGGTCTCGATCACACGGGTGAGTGGCGTGACCCACACCAACCCAAGAGTCAAGAATTCGTATAGACCAAACAGTGCTGTCCGAACCCCGCGCTGGACCACAGGAAATCGACGGAAGGTCCTCTTGACGGCGCCGGGCACCCGGAACTGCGTTCGGGGTATCACCCACGCCGCTGTTCGCTGGAACACCGTCACATAGCCGGATACCTTTACCAGTTCAGGCACGATCTGAACCGCACTCGCCCCGGTACCGATCACCGCCACGTGCTTATCGGTGAAGTCGTAATCGTGTACCCAGTGCGCACTGAGAATCTTCTGTCCGGCGAATTCGTGGATACCCGGGATATCGGGGACCTCGGCGTCCGAGAGAAGTCCGTCGGCCGCAACCACCGCCCGAGCAGTCAAGCACCGTCCATTCGACGATTCGATCCGCCAAGTGCCATCGGTCGCGCTGAACTCGATCTGAACGACATTGACATCGAACCTGATGTGGGGACCAAGCCCGAAGCGGCGCACGATTTCTTCGATGTAGGAGAGGATTTCGGGCGCCGGTGAGTTGACGGTGCTCCAGTCCGGGTTCGGTGCGAAGGACAAGGAGTAGAGCCACGACGGCACGTCCACCTCGGCCCCCGGATATGTGGTGTCGCGCCACGTGCCGCCGACCCGATCTGACCGTTCCAATACGACGAAGTCGGTGATGCCGGCCTCGAGAAGCTTCACCGCCGTGGCAACCCCAGATAAGCCAGCGCCGATTACCGCGACGGCAACAGAGTCCTGATCATCACTTGCCATCCCGAGGTACTCCTTCCGGCTGAATAGTTGTCACCGTGGTGATTCGCGAGACCTTTTGCTTAGCTGAGGCACTCGTCATTCGACGACGAAGCTATTCGTTCCAGAACCAATCCGACGACGTCGCCGACCGTTCTCATGCCGATCGCTTCCGTTTCAGTAATCGGCCGTAACTCAAACTCCATCTCCAGTACCACGCAGAGTTCAACAGCTCTCACCGAGTCATAGCCGAGATCATCTATGATCCTGTCGGTGGTAGCGATCTCGTCCCGTCTCAGTGGTGCCAAGCCCCTGATTATCTCGTGCACACCGTGGACCGTTCCGTTACCTGAATTCATTTCCCACTCTTCTCCACTTGCATACTGAAGTCGCCTTTGACCGGACTACTCCTGGGCCAATCGGAAGAGCATTGATTCCGCGGCCAGGCCCGGGCCGAAACCCAGAGCACAACCTGTGGCGCCAGCCAGCTCGCCATCACAATTCCTGCTCATGATTTCTTCGAGGACAAAAAGGATCGTGGCCGATGCCATATTTCCGTAGTTATTCAGCACATGCCGGGAAATCGCCAGCTCGTCGCCTCCGAGTCCGAGAGCCTGCGCCACCGAATCCAGAATCGAACGGCCTCCTGGATGGATAGCCCACAGATCCATCTCGGCCTTTTCGGCACCGTTAAGGATGAGCTTGACAGTGGCATCGTCGCTCAGTGCCTTCTGCAGGGTGCCAGGCACCTGGCCTGACAAATACATCTGCACGCTGATCTCACCAATACCCAGGGTCATTAGATTCCTGGTTTCGGGAATCATCACTGCCTTGAACGAATCGATGGCCAATCCAGTCTCTTCCGCGGTGATCAGCGCCGCCGCGCAGCCGTCGCTGAAGATCAGATAGGACAGCATCGTGTCGATCGGCTTGGCACCCTGCAGATGCAGCGAGCACAGCTCCAGCGCAACCAGCAGAACCTTGGCGTCCGGCTCGGACCGCACAATATGATGGGCGACTTTAAGCCCGTTTACACCGGCGTAGCAACCCATAAAAGCGACCTGGGTACGTTCCACCGAAGTGTTCAATCCACATTCATGAATGATGTCGTAGTCCAATCCCGGGGTATAGAAACCCGTGCAGGTTACGACGACAATATGAGTGATCTGCGCCGCCTGATCGCCAAGATCCAGTTTATTGACGGTATCGATCGCCAACCGTGGCGCGACCTTCTCGAACTCCTTCATCCGCGGCTCGATACCTACAGAATTCGGGTCCCCTCCGTAGAATTCGTCCATGTCACGCATCTGCGCCCATCTGTGGGCAATATGCGAGCGTTCGACCATGCGACGGAAGATGAGCTTGTCTTTCTCCTTGTCGAATCCGCCAACAGCGAATTCGACAAACTTCTCATGCACATCATGTTCGGGTACGGCGGTCGCGATCTTGTTGACATATGCTGTAGTCATTGAAAACTCCCGGGTTCAGAGATTCTGGATTCGTAAACACGTCGGGCAACGCCGCCCAGGCGCACAAGGATGGTTAAATCGCGGCATTATCGGTGAATGCGCCGCCCCATGGTGCCGGCTCATCACTAATTGCTTCCCAGTTGGTAGAGACCAGTGCGACAGGTAGTCCTCCGTCGAGTAATCGTTGCCACAGAACCCGGCGGCGGGGCTTACCACTGGACGTGCGTTCGATGACCCCCCGCTCACCGCGGAAGACGGCGTAGCCGACCGTGTCGGAAATTACCGAGATCACAACCGATCGCACCGAATCGAGCCAGCAATCGTTCCAGCCCAATTCATCGCTCTCGATGATGACGGTGACCACGTCGACGTCGATGGCGGTGCCCAGCAGGACGGTGTAGCGGCCTGGATTAAGGCCGGTGGCCTCGCTGATCCTCGTGTCCAGGTCCTCGGCGAACAGCTTGACGCCCCGAATTTTGATGCTGTCGCCTGTCCGCCCGATGACGAACAACTCGCCACCCAACAGAAATCCAGTGTCGCCGGTGCACAGGCCATCCTCGGAGAAGCTTGTTGAGGAGTGTGGGCTCGTCGTGCGGTACCCGTCGGTGATGGTGTTCCCCCGCACACGCACCTGGCCGTGATAACCCTCCGGAAGCACTGCCCCGTTCTCATCGATGATGTCAACATCGGTCTTGCAGAGAGGAGTGCCGCACCCGGCGACCCAGGTGCCGCCGCGGCGACCCGGGTCACCCAAGGTGGATCTCTGTGTCACCACCACAGGCTCACCGTCGGGCAACGCGCTCTTCTCAAGTTGGACCAGCGGTACCGCTGTGTCGGGTCGGGTCCCGGTGACGGTCAATACCGACTCCGCCAGCCCGTAGGCGGCGGCAAAGCGATCGACAGTGAAGCCGCACGGGCGCGTCAGTTCGAGGAACTTCTCAACACCAACGGGGTCCATCCGCTCCGCAGCGATGATTGCGGTCTTCCACCGAGAGAAGTCCAGATATTCGATGTCCTCCGGTTGCAATCGCCGCGCAGCGTAGGCGTAGCCAAAGCTTGGTGCGGCCGTGCACATTATCCCTTCATCACGACTCAGGCATTCCAGCCAGCGCAACGGAGAGCGAAGGAACTGTCCCGGAGTTAAAAGGCGAACATCCGCACCCACAGTGACCGGTGTCAGCAGCATTCCGATCAAACCCATGTCGTGGTAGAACGGTAGCCAGCTGACGGCGACATGATCTGCGCTCGCATCGATCCAGTCGATATTTGACGCAAGATTTGCATCAAGATTTCCGGACGTCACTTGAACACCCTTTGGCGTACCGCTAGAACCCGAAGTGAACTGCAGTAGTACATGCTCGGCGAGGTCCCTACGAGCCAGAGACTCCCTATCGGCATAGGAATCTCGACTGAAGCGGATAACCGTCGTCGTAGGCACTGACTTACCAGCCGCTTTGTGCACGATATCGAACAGATCAACTCCAACAAGAATCAGCGAAGGCGTCGCGGATCGGAAAATCTGCTCGAGGTAATCAAGATACACATCTAATGAACGGAAGGTAAGCGGAGTCGCTACCGGCGAGGGAGTCCCTCCTGCAATTATGGTGCCGTAGAAGGCGGCCACGAAATCCCGTGGATTCGACGGCAAGATCGACACGATATCCCCAGGTAAGAGGCCATGGTCGACTAGAAGTGACGCCACCTGAGAGGCACAGCAGGCAAGTTCATCATACGACGCGAATTCCCAGTCATCAGCGCCCTGACCTGACGCAAAATAGATCCCCTTGACAGAGGACGGATTATCCAGCCAATTCAGTGCTTTCACGTCATCATCCTTACCATTTGCGACTACGCAAATATGCATCCAATCATTAGTAACAGAAATAGAGGCGTATCGAAGACCTATAATTAGGTGCGCTAATCGTATCGCGCAAATCAAGATCGATGCAATGTGGCGCCGATCACTTGGAGCGTAAGTGAAGTTGATAATTTCAAGAGTTCAGTTGCATCCGTAAACGCAATGTAAAGCACTCATTGCTAAGTTAAGAACGGAATATCACGAAGACTTTTGAGCTGGGATTATTTTGCACCACGGACGTATCTAATACATACTTGCAATACTTGCCCACAGCGTATTCACAGCCACGCAATGCAATAAACCAAGATCCAATTGGACGCCAGCCATAATAAATTGCCCATTAACCTGATTATCGGTTTGCAGCAATCGGAGTTTCTGTTTAACAGCAGGGAGTCACATTAGCGCCGGTTCGCGGACAGATGGCAGACCTATGCACTCCGCGCCGCGTTTGAGGAAATACGAATCGCTAGCTAGACGTTGGCAGCTGCCATGGGGATACCTGCGGTTGGTCGGTACGGCGTATACGGGGTGTACGACTACTTCAGCCACGCCAACCGAGCGCGTGAGGTGGAGCGGCTCGGCTATGGGGCCATCTGGATTGGCGGGTCTCCCCCCGCCGATCTCGGCTGGATCGAGAACGCCCTCTCCCAGACCGAACGGATAGTCGTTGGCGCCGCTGTCGTGAACATCTGGGAGTCTCCCGCCGCCGTCGTTGCGAGATCGTTCCACCGCCTCGAAGGGCAGTTCCCGGGCCGGCTGATGCTCGGGCTCGGCGCGGGCAATCCCGAACACAACGCCCGCTATCAGACGCCGCGCCAGGCACTTGAGTCCTACCTCGATGAGCTCGAAGCCGCTGGAGTGCCATTGGTCCGACTCTTTCTAGCAGCGCGACGCGAGCGCATGCTGCGCCTCTCTGCCACCCGTACGGCCGGAGCTCACCAGTACTTGTGCACCCCTGAGCAAACGTCGCAAGCTCGTGGCATTCTTGGCTCAGCATCCATGCTGGTGGCCGAACAGAAAGTAGTACTAACCGAAGAACTAGCCGTGGCACACGCACTCGGCAGAGATAGGCTTGCCTTCTACCTAGAGCTCAGCAACTACGTCAGCTCGTTTCGCGAACTCGGGTTCCCGAATCTTGAGATAGGCAGTCCCGCCCCGGATGAACTCGTCGAGGCACTGGTCTATCACGGCACAGCCGCTCAACTGGCCGCTCAACTGAGCACACATCTGACGGCCGGAGCGAACCACGTGGCCATCCAGGTCACCCCCGTGGATCGCAACCCGATCCCCGTGCTGGCCGAACTTGCGCAATCGCTGGACCTTTGATTAGTCGTGGTACCGGAGCGACACAGAACAGACTCCGCACCGACGATGGTTCAGTCAGCCGGTAACCCCATGACGACGGACTCCACCCGGCATGTTTCACCGATGATCAGGTCGTAGAGGCTGTCGAGAAAACTCTGATCGATGCCGTGCTGCACTCCGAAGCGGGCCGCGCGCTCCTTGACGAAGGTGATCCGCTGCGGCTGCATCATCGCGACACCGGTGTCGGTCTTGCACTCGGCGATCCGCACACAACATTCGATGCGCCGTCGAAGTGCATCCAGGAATTGCACATCGATGGCGTCGAGCTCATCGCGGAGCACTTGGAGCGCAATAGGTGCGTCGCCGCCGCTGTGCGGGGTCTGCGGTGCCGTCATTGCCGTCCTTCCTGAGGTGGCGGCCACGCGGTCGGCAGAGCCTCGAGCATGGTCTGAGCTTGATTGCGAAGTTCCGACGCGGCCGGCCCCAGAAGGTTGTTGATCTGAGAGAACAGCTCGCCGAAACTCGACTCCCCCTGCACCAGAGCCTCATCGAGCCGGCGCAAGCCGGCCGACAATGCCTCGCGTGTCTCCAGCGCATGCGGATTCGCGTTCTGGATATCCCAATAGACCTCGGAGGTGCCACCGGCGATACGTGCCAACAACGCAAGGAGGACCGAAAAGGGCGGCGGCGCTACGCGCGTCAGTTGCTCGACGTCCACATCAAGCCGCACCAGCGCCACGCCAAACCCGAGGATGGCCGCGTGCGTCAGGGCCTGCACGCTCGCGGTGATCGCATCATGCTCGTCCGCCCCCATGAGAACGATGAGGAAGCCTTCGTCCTCGATGATCGTCACCAGCTCACGCGCCTTCGGCCCGTCACGCAGCACCACCGCAGCGATCGGACGCCGCTGCGCCCCGAGGGACGGCGCGAACATCGGGTTCAGGCTCACTACCTCGACGCCGGCGGCGGCCGATGCCCAGGCTGTAGTCACCGGGCCTTTCACCGACAGCGTGTCGGCCAGTAACGCACCCGGTTTCACCGACGATGCGAGCTTCGGAATGGCCTCGCAAGCAACGTTCTCCGGCACCGCGAGGAGCACCAGATCCGCGTCCGCGAGGGCAGCACCCAGCTGCGGCCCGCCGTGCAGGATGTCGCCCTCGATGACACGGGAGCGCTGCACTGCGCCGGTCGCCGTGCCCGGCAGGTCCACCACTGTCGTCGCCATACCGCGGGCCGCGAACAGGTTGGCGAACATGGTCCCGACTGCGCCGGCGCCGCCGATCACCACCACGTTCTCAATGGAGCTCATTGTGCGCACTCGCCCGCAAGCGCAGTGAGGATGGCACGTGACTTCACTACCGTTTCTTCATATTCACGCTGCGGATCCGATAACGCCACGATGGCTCCGCCGACGCCGAATGTCACGGCTCGCTCAGTGACCACCAGTGTCCTGATGACAATGCTGAGATCGGCTGCGCCACAGAGCGAAAACCAACCGAGGGCACCCGAATACACGCCCCGCGGTCCATTCTCAAGTTCGTCGATCAACTCCATCGCGCGAATCTTCGGAGCGCCGGTCATGGATCCGCCAGGAAAGGCCGCCCGGACACAATCGACGGCACTCATCTGGTCACGCAAGGTTCCCCTGACGGTCGAGACCAGTTGATGGACAGCGGAATAGGATTCGACGTACATCATGTCCGGCACGTGTACCGAACCCACCTCACAGACTGTGTTGAGGTCATTGCGCACCAGGTCGACGATCATGAGATTCTCTGCACGGTCCTTCTCGCTGTGCATGAGCTCCAGCTTCAGATGCTCATCCTCGGCATCCGTCAATCCCCTAGGCCGGGTTCCCTTTATCGGCTTGGACTCGACCACCCGATCGGCGCCGATCGTCAGGAATCGCTCGGGAGATCCGCTGAGCACGGATACTCCGGGGAATTGCAGCAGCGCCCCGTAGGGCACCGGACTGACATCACGAAGCCTCAGATAGGTTTCCAGCACATCGGTCTCCGCGTCGACCTCGACCTCATTGGTCAAGCAGACCTGGTACACCTCCCCGTCGCGGATCTCCTGGAGCGATCTCTGGATTCGCCACACATACGAGCTCTTACAGTGCCGCGGATGCAGCGAGCCGCATCCCTCGAACACCTCGGGCACGGGCGACAATGCTGTCGGCGCCCTCGACGCAGAGACAGACTCAGCCAGTGACTCGATCTTTTGCGTGATCGCGTCCATCCAAAGCTCAGCGGGGGCCTCGTCACCGGAGGCAGCCAGGGTAAGCACATGACAGTTCCCCAGCGTGTGATCGATGACCACCGCGCGATCCACAAAGAGCATTGCCGCATCTGCCGTCGGCGATGTATGCGCGTTCGCCCCGAAGAGGTCGGCCTTCAGCTCATAACCGAGATAGCCGACGTACCCGAGATTGAAGTTGAAAGGCAGACCGTCGGGCTTTTCCGCGAATCGCGCACGCAACTCACGATCGAGGTAGTCGAAAATGGATCCCTGGACCAATTCTTCTCGGCCATCCGGTGCCGTCACCCGGACCGTTTGTTCCGACACTCGGTAGGAAACAAACTCCGCCAGCGGTCCCTCGCCGCTTCCGAGGATCGAATAACGCGATACACCGTCGATAGCCGCACTACTGTCCAACCAGAAAGACATCGACGTTTCCGCAAAGCACTCTTGATAGAGGGTGGCCGCGTCGGGGAAATTCGAGAGAACGCATGATTTCATCGTCACGGCACTCCGCGCGGGTAGCTCGACCCGGCTCTGACGCATCGAATCCAGTGCCAGATCCCGGAAGTTGACCATCAGCTCGGCGCCGAACTCGGTCCCAATGGATTCCGGATGGAACTGCACTCCCCAGATCGGTGCGGTCCGGTGCCGCACGGCCATCACCAAGCCTTCATCGGTCCACGCGATCTCCTCCAAGTCGGGGGGCGTGTCCTCCACGATCAACGAGTGGTACCGAATCACCGACATCGGCGATGGAATACCCTTGAACAGGTCAATTCCGTTGTGCCGCAGCTTTGATGCACGCCCGTGCATCGGCTCGGGAGCGTGACGGACCGATCCGCCGAACAAGTGCGCAATGCCTTGATGTCCCAGGCACACTCCCAACGTGGGGAGTCCGCTTTCGGCAATAGCCCGCGCGCTGATACCGAAATCACGATCACGATCGGGCCGCCCGGGCCCCGGGGACACCACGACCGCGTCGTACTCTTCGAGGACTAATTGCGACCACGGCACGTCATTGCGCACGACAGTGGGAGGTCGACCGCATACTTCGCCTATGAGTTGATACAGGTTGTAGGTGAACGAGTCATAGTTATCAATAAGCAGCGTTCTCATCTACCGGTCGCCAATGATCGGCAACGGTCGGACTCGTTCCGGCCATTGCAAAACGTCTTAACATGACGTCTAATTTGGGTACTCCTGTATGTCAATTATATTGGCGGTTTCAAATCGGTTGATGCACGCTACCGCAGAGCAATCCGGACCGGTAGACATTCCTATCAGGCAAGTCGTACTAAAGTGCATGAATCCGGTCCGGCCTTATCGCTAGACCGGACAGGGGAACATAAGGCATCATGCGGTGGAAACCAAGCCATGACGTGCCTCCGCTCCCGCAGTCGAAAACCACCCCGGCAGGAATTAACCATGTCATGCAGACCCAATGCGCATCCGGGCGCGGAACATATGGTTGATGCCCCGCGAAACGGCAAGCGGGCTCTCATCGTCGGACTCGGAATCAGCGGTATGGCCACGGCAATACGTCTGCATCAGATCGGGTGGACACCGGTCATCGTGGAACGCGCACCGGCACGTCGGACCGGAGGCAATTTCGTCATTGTCTTCGGATCGGGCAGGGCCGCCGCAACACGGCTGGGCATCACGGCCCACTTGCGTGACCGGCGACCAACAGGGGCCTCCTACGAGTGCAACCGGAAGGGCGCCCGTCGGGTCGGCGCCAATTTCACCGACCTGCCGGGCGGCGCCTGGATGGTGCTGCGCGGCGACGTCGAAGCCGCGGCATTTCAGGCGCTTCCCGATGACGTGGAGATCCGCTACTCCACCGTTCCCATGAAGATCGACCAGCACGCGGGTGGGGTCTCGGTGGCGCTGTCCAATCTCGAAGATTCGACGGTGCACAACGAGGAATTCGACCTCGTCGTCGGTGCCGACGGTTTGCGGTCCACGGTACGAAAACTCGCATTCGGACCGGACGAGAATTACTTGCGGCGGCTCAACCACATTGTCGCGACCTTCGAAATGCCAAAGAAAATCAGTGATTTGGCGGTCGAGGATGGCGCGTGGCAGATCGAATCGGGACGATCACTCATCGTCTATCCCATGCATGAACGCATGCCCACCGCGCAGCTGTCCTACCGGACCGATGATGTCGACGAGGAATTCACCGAACCTCCCGCCGTGCGGCTGCGCAAGGCGTTCGGGTCGCGGCCATACGGCCGGTTACTCGCGGAGGTGCTCGATGCATTTGACTCCGCCGACCAGTACCTTTTCGATTCCGTGGAGCAAGTCCATATGGACAGCTGGCACCACGCACGGGTGGTGCTTGTTGGTGATGCGGCCTGGTGCGAAACGATGTACTCGGGACTCGGAGTGTCCTCCGCGCTGGCCGGCCCCGACCTGCTGGGCACCATGCTCGACCGCCACCCCACCGACCTGAAGACCGCATTTGCCGAATGGGATCGCGTGCTGCGGCCGTTCATCGACGCGTATCAGAGCTTCGGCCTCAAACAGCGGTTCTTCTTCACACCCGAGTCACGCACGGAATTGCTCATGCGGCGGGGCCTGGCCCGGCTGGTGCAAACACCGTTCACCCGAACGCTGCTCACCCACCTGACCCGGAGCAGCAAGGCCGCACGCCTGAAAGATCAGGACATCGCTGCGGGCGTCTGATCATGCATTACGGGGTTTGTGGCCGCGGACGCAGCGCCTGCGCCAGGTAGTCCGCACCGGTCATGACGGTGAGCGCCACCGCCATCCACATCAGCACCACCGCAGTGGTATGCCAGTACCCCGTCAGCGGCAGCAGATAGCCGGCAATCGCCAGTGACTGCACCATCGTCTTCAGCTTGCCGCCGCGGTTCGCGGGGATGACGCCGTGGCGCAGCACCGACAACCGCAGCAGGGTGATTCCGATCTCGCGCACCAGGATGACGACGGTGATCCACCAGGGCAGATCACCGAGCACGCTCAGCCCGATGAGCGCGGCACCGATCAGCGCCTTGTCCGCGATGGGGTCGGCGAGCTGGCCAAACGGGGTAACCAGGCCGTAGCGGCGGGCGAGCACTCCGTCGAATCGGTCCGTGGCGATAGCCAACGCGAATACCCCGAAAGCGGCAATACGCCAGGACGTCTCGTGCCCACCCTCGGTGAAAAGAACCACAATGAACACCGGAACCAGCACCACGCGCAGCACCGTCAGGACGTTGGCAATGTTCAGCACCGGCACGGCGGCAGCAGAAGCCTCGGAATCAGGTTGGGTTTCCGGTGGCATCGGCACGTCAAACACCTTATCTGTTCTGGAGCTGGCTACTGTTCACGCATGAGCGCTGAAGGCACATCCGGCATCTCAGGGAATCCGGGACACACCGCCCCCGCGGTCACCGTCCGTCGTGCCCGTACCTCCGATGTGGGTGCCATCAAGGCGCTCGTCGACGTCTACGCGGGACGCATCCTGCTGGAAAAGAACTTGGTAACGCTCTACGAGGCGGTCCAGGAGTTCTGGGTTGCTGTGCTCGATGGCGAGATCGTCGGCTGCGGCGCCCTACATGTGCTGTGGTCCGATCTCGGTGAGGTGCGCACCATCGCAGTGCACCCTCGTCTCAAGGGCGCGGGTGTCGGGCATGCACTCGTTGCACGGCTCCTCGATGTGGCCAAGGAGCTAGAACTCGAGCGGGTGTTCGTGCTGACGTTCGAGGTCGACTTCTTCACCAAGCACGGATTCCGCGAGATCGACGGCACGCCGGTGACGGCAGAGGTGTACGAGGAGATGTGCCGGTCCTACGACACAGGTGTGGCCGAGTTCCTCGACCTGAGCTACGTGAAGCCGAACACCCTGGGTAACACCCGGATGCTCGTCCACCTCTAAGCGCCGAAAAGGCACTCAGGTACGCATTTGGCCCGATTTCCGTACATCAGTGCCTTCTCGGCAGTAAAGAAGTAGGCATGCCAAGACTGCGCCAAGTGTCCCGTGCCGAAACCGACAACCCGCTTGTACACCGCATGTACGACCAGATCTTCGGCGACCGAGATCCCGTTACCGAGCCGGGGACAACCACCGGCACACCGGGTGACTGGTGGTCGGTCTTCGCGCTAGTGCCCGACGCCCTGAAACACGCAGTCCAGGGTTTCGCCTTCTATCGCAGTCCCGATCGCAAGTTGGACCCCGTGCTGCGCGAACTCGGCCAGACGCGGGCGGGCTGGGCACGCCGCAGTCAGTTCGTCTTCTCCCAGCATTGCAAGTCGTGCCGCATTGTCGGCATGACCGAGGAGATGATCGCCGCAATCCCATCGTGGAGTACCGCCGATTGCTTCACCCCGGTGCAGCGGGCGGTGCTGGCCTACACCGATGCTCTGGTTCTCGACGGCGGGCGCGTGCCCGATGGGGTGTTCGCCGCACTGCGGGCCCACCTCTCCGACGAGGAGATTCTGGAGCTCACCTACATCACCGCCATGTACGAAATGCATGCGGTGATGAGCACCGCGCTGCGTTTGGAGTGGGACGACCGCGATGAGCCGATCGTCGAGATCGCCGCCCCCGACGGATTCACGTCCTTCGATGTGGGCGACGCCATCGCGTTGCGGCGCGACGAGGGTTCTTAGAAGTCTTCGGGGACTCAGAAGTCTTCAGGCACGCCGCCGTCGTCCTCGTCGTCATCCGATCCCCCGCCGCCACGGATCGAGGCCATCACGCTGCCGAGATCCTCGGGTTTAACCATGACCTCGCGCGCCTTGGATCCCTCACTGGGGCCGACGATTCCACGCGTCTCCATGAGATCCATGAGGCGGCCCGCCTTGGCGAAGCCGACCCGCAGCTTGCGCTGCAGCATCGAGGTGGAGCCGAACTGGCTCGACACCACGAGCTCGACGGCCTGTAGGAAGGCATCCATATCGTCACCAATATCGGGATCGACATCGTCCTTACCCGGTCCTCCGCCGACCTTCGCCTTGGTGACGCCCTCGGTGTATTCGGGCTCGGCCTGTTCCTTGCAGGCGTTGACGACGGCGGAGATCTCCTCGTCGGTGATGAACGCACCCTGCATGCGCAGGGGCCGCCCCGCGCCCATGGGCAGGAAAAGTCCGTCGCCCATACCAATGAGCTTCTCGGCGCCGGGCTGGTCCAGGATGACGCGGCTGTCGGTCAGCGATGACGTTGCAAAGGCAAGGCGCGACGGCACATTCGTCTTGATAAGGCCGGTGACAACGTCCACCGATGGGCGCTGGGTCGCCAGCACCAGGTGGATCCCAGCCGCGCGTGCCTTCTGGGTGATGCGCACGATCGCTTCCTCGACATCACGGGGCGCGGTCATCATGAGATCGGCGAGCTCGTCGACAACCGCGAGAATGTAGGGGTACGGCCGGTATTCGCGCTGGCTGCCCAGCGGTGCGGTGATCTCGCCGGAACGCACCTTCGCATTGAAGTCGTTGATGTGCCGGACCTTGCTAGCCTGCATGTCCTGGTAGCGCTGTTCCATCTCCTCGACCAGCCACGTCAGGGCGGCCGCCGCCTTCTTCGGTGAGGTGATGATCGGCGTGATCAGGTGCGGAATACCTTCGTAGGGTGTCAGTTCCACCATCTTCGGGTCGATCAGGATCATCCTGACCTCCTCAGGCGTGGCCCGCGCGAGCAGCGATACCAGCATCGAGTTGACGAAGCTCGATTTACCCGAGCCGGTGGATCCGGCGACCAGCAAGTGCGGCATCTTGGACAGGTTGGCCGAGATGAAATCACCCTCGATGCCCTTGCCGAGACCGATCACCAACGGATGGTGGTCACCGCGGGTTTCGGGTGCGGTCAGCACGTCGGCGAGACGGACCATCTCCCGGTCGGTATTGGGCACCTCGATACCTACCGCCGACTTACCGGGGATCGGCGCAAGCAGACGCACGCTGTCCGTCGCCACCGCGTAGGCGATATTGCGTTGTAGCGCGGTGATTTTCTCCACCTTGACGCCGGGGCCGAGTTCGACCTCGTAGCGGGTGACGGTCGGGCCCCGGTTGAACCCGGTGACCGCCGCATCCACCTTGAACTGCTCCAGCACCCCGGTGATCGCGGCGATCATGTCATCGTTCGCCGAGCTGCTCTCCTTCGGCGGATCTCCCGCAACGAGCAGATCCAACGACGGCAGGGTGTATGGGCCCTCGATCACCCGATCGACAACGGGCACCTGTGGTTTCGGCTTGGCCTTCTTGGTCGACTTGACGACCGGCGCGGGCTTAGGGACCGGCGCTGGCGCGGGCGCCTCGACGTCGTCTTCCTCCAGCGGGTAGTTCTCCAGCGGCGTGGCCCCGCGCGTGAACTCCCGGGTCGCCTCGTAGTCATCTACCGGCTCGGACTCCTCGTCGTCCCAGTCTTCGTCCCATTCGTCATAGTCTTCGTCGTAATCCCTGGGCGAGAACATGTTCCGCAGAGTGTCTGGGATATCGCGGATCGTGGTGCCAGTCAGCAGCAGCACCCCAAACACAATCGCCATCACGAGCAGCGGCGCAGCGATCCATGCGGTGAGGCCCTGCGCGAGCGGTCCACCGATCACGAAACCAACGAATCCGCCTGCGGCGCAGCGCCCCTCGGGGGAATCGGGTGAACCCGCGAAAAGGTGCCACAGGCCGAGGATCGGCAGTGCGACCATGGCGAAGCCCAGAAGAAGACGCGGACGCTCTTCCGGATTGGGCTCGGTACGCATCAAAAACACGGCGATGACGAGCGCGATTACCGGCACCAATGCGACACCCGAACCGACGACCGCGCGGATCGCGTCATCGATCCAGCCCCCCACCGGCTTGGCGGCATGGAACCACGAACTGGCACCCACCACGAACGCCAGGCCCAGCAATGCCAGTGCAATACCGTCGCGCCGATGGCCGTGTTCGATGTCGTGGGCGCGTCCCACCGACCGGAACAGGGACCCGACAACGTGGGCGCAGGCATGCCACCCGGAACGCGCACCGCGACCGAGCGCCACCAACGGCGTCGACCAATGCTGGTTACGACTCTGCTTGCGCCGGCGCGGGGCCGGACGTCGGGTCGGCGCGGTGTTACGCGCCCGGGCTCCCGACTTGGTATTCCGGCCGCGCGAACTGCTGACAGTCTTACTCGCCATGGGCGACAGCCTAGTCGCAACAGCCACATCTGCACCATCTGCCACACAGCCAAATCGCCAAGTCATTGGGGCTCTGGCAACCGATCCGTGCCCGTCCGGCAACCGTGCTGAGACCGTTCCGAGATCTTGCGACATGTTGACAACTTCTATTGCCATCATTGTCGATCACTCGTAGTCTGCGGAGGTGAGTAATGACAGCGTCGTCGCGACAACTCCCCTGTACGACTACTACTGGCGGCCCGACATGGATCTACGGCCGGCCCCGCCGCGGCTGCGGTACGACTCGATGTGGACGCAATCACGCAAGGACATCCTGAAACCGTGGATGGATTTCCACGAGGTTCCCCGTGAGACCCCTCGCACCCGACTGCTCGTCGATCACTTGTGGCAGGGCGATGAGCTCATGGACGCGGTGGTCTCCCGATTTCGGATGATGCCCGCGGGCGAGGGTCGCAAGATGCTGAACCAGGCGCTCGATCACGGCATCGACACGGTCGATAACCCACCGCAGGAGCTGATCACCCTCTTCCGCCATCTGGACAACCCGCCCGATTGGTACGACCCTGAACTCTGGGAGCGCGGTCGCCAGCTATGGAATGACTCATCACTGGCCGGGAAATTCGGTATGGGGTTCGGCGACACCTTCGGAACCTTTGTCGGCGACGAGGTTGCCTATGCCACCGGCGCCACGGGGCGATTCGTCAATGACACCCTGCGGCGCAATCTGGAGACAACGGCATGGTTCCGCAAGATGACCTATCGGGGTGCACTGGAACGCTTTTCGGAGCCCTTCAAGGACACCGTGCGCGTGCGCCTCATGCATTCGTTGGTGCGCGCCGGGCTGCGACGATCCTGGGGCGATGAGCAATTCACCCACCACGGAAATCCCATTTCCAACTCGATGATGATGGGCGCGGCGATGACCTTCGGCCTCATCCCCCCGCTGATCGATCATCAGCACGGACGCACCCGCACCATGGCGGATCTCGAAGCCGCCGTGATGTACTGGGCGTACATCGCCTACATCTTCGGCGTCGCCGAGGAACTCATTCCCAAGACGGTGGCCGAGGGCATGGAGACGATGGACTACATGGTCGCCTATGCCGGGGGCCCGTCGGAGTGGACCGACACCATGATGGTTGCGGCGTTCGGTTTCGTGGACAAGGGAATTGCCGGCAAGATCGGCCGGCTGGTGTTCACCCCCGTACTCGGAATCGCGGCGTACTACGGCGGCGAGGAGTTGGTCCGGGCGCTGGTGCGCGCCACTCCCCTACGTGATGCCCGGCTGCAACCCTGGACCGCACTCACCGGAGTCGCGGTGCGCGCCAATATTCAGCTGCGACGCGTCCTGGATATGCTGCCCGGCGCCAAACGCCGTGCCCGGCAACGCAATGGCGAGCTGCTCTGGTGGTCGGCAATGGTGTTAAACCGGGCGCTCGCCAAGCTGGGTGGGATAACCGACACGTCCTACACCCACCATGACGCGACGGCGGCGACACCGGCTGGGTGCCCGGTGCCGCACGCCCCCCGCGTTTAACGGTTACTGCTCGTTGCCCAACCAAGTCTTGCCCGGCGTGATGAGGAACCGGGAACCCGAATAGCCACCCTTGCCGGAACCCGCTCCGCCGCAGTACAGATGATTCTCGGGCGTTGTCGCGCAACGAACGTTGCGATACTCGATGTAGTCATTGGCCGGCAGTACCCGCTGGGCCTCTCCGGAGGTAAATCGAATCTGCTCGGTGCTGTCGAAATGCGCAGACCCCTCACCGGAGAACCAGCCCACCTGATTCGTACCAGCTGGGGCTCCCGGGATACCGCCGTTGCAGCCGAAGCTGCCGTCATCCCAAATGCCGCAGTTCAGTCCGGATGGGGATGAGAACCACACGCCGGGCTTATCGGCAATCCGGAACCCCTCGAAATCGAGCTTTGCATACTTACTGGTGTCCGGGTAGGGATCCTTCGGCGGATCCGCGACAGCAGACGTCGCCGTTCCTACCGACATGGCCAAGCCGGCGACCACACCCGCGATCGCAAACACTTTTCGCGACATAGATTCCATCTCCCCTGTTTCCCAGTTAGGCCACACGACCCGCGTCGTCGGCAGTGGTGTATCGAAAATCCTACATGCCATGTTAACTGCACAAACCTCGAGCACAGATTCAGCTACCTTATTGATTACCCTTCCCCTCATCCATAGATTCATCTACGGTTAGGGGTATGACCGAGAAGGTCTCACGCAACGACTACTTCCGCGCGGCATTCGAGCTGCTGGCATTGGGCGGAAAGCCCGCCCTCACCACCACGGCGGTATGTCGGCGGATCGGTGTGACGACGGGCTCGCTGTATCACCACTTCGGCAGTGGGGCGCAGTTCTACATGGCCGTCATCGACTACTGGGAAAACGAAGTCACCGCCGCACAGCTGAAGCAGGTGGCCGCCGTCCGCGACCCTCAGGAGCGCCTCGCGGTACTGGAACAAACGGCGCGGGACGCCGACCACGAAGTCGAGAAGGCTATCCGTGGATGGCCCGCCGCCGACCGGTACGTATCAGCGGCCATGCACCGTGTCGACCAGGTTCGGCATAAGCACCTCACCCGGCACTACATCGAGGCCGGTTTCGACCCCGCCCGCGCCGATACCCTGGCGCGCATCGGCTTCAGCATTTTGGTCGGTGCTCAGCAGATCGGCACCCAGGTGGATCGCAAGCGCCTCAACGCCGCACTCGACGAATACTCCGTCTGGATCAACTCATCGGTGCCGCGGCGCTGACCACTTCCCGCCGACCTTGGTGTAGCGAGACATCAGGGCGAGGGCCTCATCGGGAAACAACGCGCGGGGAAAGATCTCACGTGTCGCCGGCCGGGCCAAGAAGAGAATCCCCACCGCGTCGTCATTGACCAGCACGTTCTGAATCTCGGTGTAGTCACGCAGCATCATGAACCGGGCCGTCAGAAATGATTGTCCGAGTAGCGCATTGGTGGTTGGTCGCAGGGTCCAGAAGGTGAAGTCCGCGGATCTGAACTCAGCGCGCTGCACAGTGCCGGCCGGCACTGCCAGAATCGATCGCTTGGTCCGAGAGCGAATCACGGCGCCCAGAAGCATCACCAGTCCCAGTACGACGACCAGGATCACCACCCCGGAGGCCCGGCTCACTGCAATAAAGAAGAACGCGACGTACGCGACGGCGAGAGTCAGCAACAGCCAGACGCCCCGCGACCGCGTGAACGTCCGAAACGCGCCCTTCAGCAGCTCTTTCAGTCCGTCTTCGGTGAGGACGACCTCGGTCTGAATCGGCACGTCCGGTGACAACACTTGACCGGTCATATCCCTCCCTGGTTGCCCCGAACCCTATCCACTTCCGCTTCGGTACGGTGGAAACCGATCCACTCCCAACGACGAGAGGTGTTCCATGCCCACTGTGGTGGCGTTCCTGTATCCCCAGCCAGACAAGCGCGACGAGGTCCGCGCCGCACTCCTGGAAACGATCCCGCTGGTTCACGGCGAACCGGGCTGCGGCCTGTACACCCTGCATGAGGCTCACGACCGCTTCGTTTTCGTCGAGTTCTGGGAGAGCAACGAGGCGCTCGCCGAGCACGGCAAGGCCCCCGCGGTCACCGCGATGTTCGGCAAGGTGGGCCCGCTACTCAGCCAGGCGCCGGAAATCGTTGTCGGCGAACCCGTTCCGGCAGGCGATCCCGCCAAGGGTGATTTGGTGCACTGAGATGGGCAAGCTTGACGGCAAGGTCGCCTTCATCACCGGCGCGGCTCGCGGCCAGGGCCGTGCTCACGCGATCAAGCTGGCCTCCGAGGGCGCCAGCATCATCGCGGTCGACATCTGTTCGCAGATCTCCTCGGTGGAATACCCGATGGCCACCGTCGAGGACCTCGACCTCACCGTCAAAGAGGTTGATGCCCTGGGTCGCGGTATCTCCGCACACCAGACCGATGTCCGCGACCGCAGCGCACTGCAGGCGGCATTCGATGCGGGGGTCGAGGCGCTCGGGCCGGTGGACATCGTGGTCGCTAATGCCGGTATCGCCACCCTGACTCCCGAGTCCGGCGATGACGGCTGGCGCGATGTCCTCGACGTCAACCTCACCGGCGTGTATCACACCATCGAGGTGGCCCGGCCGTCCTTGGTGGAGCGCGGTGTGGGAGGTTCGATCGTGCTCATCAGCTCGGTGGCGGGACTGACCGGCATGGTGATGGACAGTCCGGGTGGACTCGCCTACACCGCGGCCAAACACGGACTCGTCGGATTGATGCGCAGCTATGCCAATATGCTTGCACCCCATAACATTCGGGTGAACACCATTCATCCGTCCGGGGTCGCAACGCCAATGTTGGTCAACCCGATTACCGAGGAGCTCTTCGCCAACGGCGCACCCGCGGGAATGTCCGACACCGGTAACGCATTGCCGGTCATCTTGATGGAACCCGAAGAGATGGCCAACGCGGTGGCGTGGCTGGTGTCCGACGACGCCAGGTACGTCACCGGCGTTGCCCTCCCCGTCGACGCGGGCTTCACCAACCGCCGCACCTAGATGTCTCAGTCGAATCCCGCCGCGCAGACCGCCTTCGGCCCCATGGCGATTGCGGCGATCGAGCAGCATCAGCCGCGGGGTTCGCGGATCGTCGACGACGATCTGGCCGCGGCGATCTTGCCCGGCAGCTTGCGGTGGTTCGTCCGCGCCCTGGCGTGGACGCCACTGCGTAACCTGTTGGTCAGGCTGGCCGAGCGCGCAGGGCAAGGCGCCTGGTCGATCTTCGTGTGCCGCAAGCGTTATATCGACGATCAGCTTGCCGCCGGACAATTCGACGCCGTAGTCGACTTGGGCGCCGGGCTGGACACCAGAGGATCCCGACTGGCCCCAATCTCTCCAATCCCGGTGTTCGAGGTCGACCAGCCGGTGAACACCGCGGTCAAGCGGCGCGCCATCAAGCGGGCTATCGGCAAGGTGCCACCCTCGGTTCACTTGATACCGGTCGATTTCCAGCGGGACGATCTGGCCGACGCGCTGCGGCGGGCCGGACACGACATCACCGCACGTACTTTCTTCATCTGGGAGGGTGTCACCCAGTACATCCCCGAGCCCGCAGTCCGCGCGACATTGGCGGCGCTGAGCACGGCCGCGCCCGGCAGCCGCATTGCCTTCACCTACGTACAGCGCGACTTCATCGACGGCTCGAATCTGTACGGGAACACGATCCTGTACAAGCGGTTTCGGGTGAGGAGCCAGGTGTGGATGTTCGGGCTTTCACCGGACGCGGTAGCGCCACTGCTCGCCGAGTACGGCTGGCGTGTGGTCGAGGATGTCAGCGGTCCAGAGTTCCAGGAGCGCTACCTGACACCAGCCGGACGCCAACTATCGACCACCGAACTTGAGCGGACCGTTCTCGCCGAGAAGATCTAGCTCGAGAGTTAATCCACGGTCAGCACGGTCGGCACGATCATCGGCTGGCGTCGATAGACCTCGCCTACCCACTTGCCGACCACGCGCCGCACCGCCTGGGCGATGCGATTGGTATCGGTGACCGACTGTCCGACAAGCGAATTAAGCTCCGCAATCACCATCTCGGTCACGGGGTCGAGCGCCTTGGGGTCATCGGAGAAGCCCCGCGAGGACAGTTCCGGCCTGCCGACGGTGCGCCCGTCGCGACGCACCATGACGGTGACCGCGATGAATCCCCCGTTACCCAGAACCAGGCGCTCGCCCACGGTCGCATCGGAGACATCACCGTCGACCAGGCCGTGCACAAACATCTTGCCCACCGGGACCCGGCCGGAGATGCGGGCACGCTCGTTGTGCAGGTCGACGCTGACGCCGTTCTCCGCCAAGACGATCCGATCCTCGTCCACACCGGTCTTGGCCGCCAGGCCCGCATTGGCGCGCATGTGCCGCCAGGTGCCGTGCACGGGCATCACATTGCGCGGTCGTACTGCGTTGTACAGGTACAGCAGCTCACCGGCATAGGCGTGTCCCGAGACATGTACCCGTGCATGCGTATTGGTGACGACGCGGGTGCCCACCTTCGCCAGGGAGTCGATGACGCCGTAAACGGCCTCCTCGTTGCCGGGCACCAGCGATGAGGACAGAATGACCAAATCGTCAGTGGTTAGCGTGATTTGACGGTGATCGCCCCGCGCCATCCGCGACAGCGCGGCCATCGGCTCGCCCTGCGTGCCGGTGGTGACCAGCACCACCCGTTGCGGCGCAAGATCATTCGCCGCCTCGACGTTGATAAGGTCGCGGTCTTCGACGTCGAGGAATCCCAGGTCACGCGCGATGCCCATGTTGCGCACCATGGAGCGGCCCACGAGCGCAACCCGGCGGCCATGCGCCACCGAGGCGTCGATGATCTGCTGCACCCGCGCCACATTGCTGGCAAAACACGCGATGATCACGCGACCGCGGGCGGTTTCGATGAGGCGGTTCAGGGTAGGCGCGATCTCGCTCTCCGACGGACCCACTCCCGGTATCTCGGAGTTGGTGGAGTCGACGAGAAACAGGTCGACACCCCTGTCCCCCAGACCGGACAGTCCGGGCAAGTCGGTCGGGCGACGGTCCGGGGGCAGCGGGTCAAGCTTGATGTCGCCGGTGTGCAGGATGGTGCCGGCCTCGGTGTGCACCGCGATGGCGAGCGCATCGGGAATGGAGTGGTTCACCGCGAAGTATTCGCATTCGAACGCGCCGTGCGTTGACCGTTCGCCCTCGGCGACCTTGACGAATCGCGGGGTGATGCGATGTTCCCGGCACTTGGCTTCCACCAACGCGAGCGTGAAGGCCGATCCGACGACGGGAATGTCGGGGCGCAGCTTCAGCAGGAACGGAATCGCCCCGATGTGGTCCTCATGTGCGTGCGTCAGGACCAGCGCTTCGACGTCGTCGAGACGATCCTGGATGTGGCGGATGTCGGGGAGGATCAGGTCGACGCCGGGTTCCTCGTGGCCCGGGAAAAGAACGCCGCAGTCGATGATGAGCAGACGCCCACGAAGCTCAAAAACCGTCATGTTGCGGCCGATTTCGCTGATGCCACCGAGCGCAGTCACGCGCAGTGCCCCCTCGGCGAGCGGTCCGGGCGCGCGCAGATCGTCGGGTGGAGTAATCGGCACCTACAGCACCCCAGCAGCGCGCATATCGGCGGCCAATCCGTCGATCTGTTCCGGAGTCGGCGGAACATTGGGCAGACGCGGATCGCCAACATCGATGCCCTGCAAGCGAAGCCCAGCCTTGACGGCCCCCACTGCCCCGAGGCGCCGACACGCCTCGGTCACGGGAGCAACCTGCGCATTGAGCTTGCGCGCGGTCTCCACATCACCTGCGTTGTAGGCAGCCAGCAGCTCACGCAGCGGCCCAGCGACGAAATGCGATATGACGCTGATGAATCCAACCGCCCCCACCGAGAGCCAGGGCAGGTTCAGCGGGTCATCGCCCGAGTAGTAGACGAGGTCGGTACCCGCGATGATCTGCGCGCCGCCATGCAGATCACCCTTGGCATCCTTGACGGCCACGATGTTCGGGTGGGCGGCAAGCTCGCGGATGACGTGGAAGTCGATCGGAATGACCGAGCGCGGCGGAATGTCGTACAGGATGACCGGCACGGTGACCGCATCCGCGACGGCTGTGAAATGCGCCAGCAGCCCTGCCTGCGAGGGCCGCGAGTAGTACGGGGTGACGACGAGCAGCCCGTCGGCACCGGCGGCCTCGCACTCGCGGGACAGCTTGATGCTGTGCGCGGTGTCGTAGGTGCCGGATCCGGCGATGATGCGGGCGCGGTCGCCGACGGCGGCCACCACCTCACGGAGCAGGGTCAGCTTCTCGGCGTCGGAGGTCACGGGTGACTCTCCGGTGGTGCCGGAGAGCACGAGACCATCGCATCCGGCGTCGACCAAATGCGCGGCCAACCGGACCGCGGTGTCGACGTCAAGGGCGCCATCGGCATCAAACGGGGTCACCATCGCGGTGAGCACGGTGCCGAGCCGCGCCACTGTTCCACCTGCTGTCACGGCATGAGAATACCCGCCGCGACCAAGCGATTACCCCCGGAGGCCCGTCCAGTTCGCATGCCCAGTGTCACTTCGCACGCGAAGCTTCGGCGCCGAACGGAAGTTCGGCATGCGAACTGGTGAACACGCAGGTGTTCTATCCCTCGTAGACCAGCGGGGAAATCGCGACCTCGCTGCCGTCGGCCAACGTCGCGATGTCGAAGTCGCCAAAGATCGACGGGGCCAGGTCGGTGAGCTCGCGCAGACAGGCAATGGCCAGGCGGCGAATCTCCACGTCGGCGTGCTCGCTGGCCCGCATCGCGATGAAGTGCCGCCACGCCCGATAGTTCCCGGTGACGACGATGCGCGTCTCGGTGGCATTGGGCAGGACCGACCGGGCGGCCTGCCGCGCCTGCTTGCGCCGCAGTACCGCGTTGGGGACATCAGCAAGCTTGGATTCCAACTTCTCGAGCAGCTCGACGTAGGCGGCGCGGCTTGCGTCGGTGGCCTTGCGCAGCAGCTCGACCAGCTCGGGGTCTTCCTCCACGGCCGGGGGAAGGACGACGTTGGAGTCGGCCTCGGGGACGAACCGCTGGGACAGCTGCGAGTAGGAGAAGTGGCGGTGCCGGATCAGCTCGTGGGTGCAGGAGCGCGATATGCCGGTGATGTAGAAGGTGACCGAGGCGTGTTCGAGCACCGACAGGTGGCCCACCTCGATGACATGGCGTAGGTAGCTCGCGTTGCTCGCCGTGCGCGGGTTGGGCTTGGACCAGCTCTGGTAGCAGGCCCGCCCGGCGAATTCGACCAGCGCCGGTCCACCGTCGGCATCGGTACTCCAGTCGATGTCTGGAGGTGCGATGAAGTCGGTCTTAGCTATCAGCTGCACGCGCAGCGGCACGATCTCGGCCACGCGCACACCCTACTTGCCGCCGACACGCCCGTTCGTGGCGAACACCTGCGATACGAACCCGCCACCACACGGCGTGTCGGCGGACGGGAGACTGGGCCGGTGAGCTCATGGACACTCGGACCCACCAACGGCACGCTGACCCTGCGCACCGGGGTCGCCGGGCGGGCGGCCCGCATGGGACATCGTCTGACACTCGTCATGGAGTCGTGGACCATCTCGGTCGAGGAATCCTCCGAAGGCCCGGCATCCGTGCGCCTCGTTGTCGAGGTCGGCTCGCTACGCGTGGAGCAGGGCGAGGGCGGGCTGACGCCCCTGACCGGGCCGGAGAAGGCCATTGTGAAGGCCAACGCGTTGAAGACACTGAACGCCAAGCGATTTCCCACCATCGAGTTCCGGTCCGAGACGATCAGCGAGACGGCCGCGGGCTACCGCATGCATGGTCCGCTGACCATTCACGGGGTGACCCAGGCCGTCGAGATCGACCTCGACGTTGCGCGGGACGGCGCGGATCAGCAGTTGAGCCTCACCGCGGAGGTGTCCCAGAAGGCGTACCAGGTGAAACCGTTCTCGATGGCGATGGGAACACTGAAGGTCGCCGACCTGGTCATCGTGTCTTTCGAAGGACGGCGCCAAGGGGCCTGATCAGCTCACCACGGCTACCCACCGCGACCGCGTCGAGTCCTAGCCAGGACGCCATGGCGCTGAGCTGCTCGGCCAACGGCGCGGCGATGCGTGCCGGATCCTGCCCTGCTTCCGCGAACGCCCCCACCACATTGAGCGTCCCTGCGGCACGATCGGCCTTGAGGTCGACCCTGCCGACGAGATGCCCGTCGAGCAGGAACGGCCAGACGTAATACCCGTACTGCCGCTTGGGCGCCGGCGTGTAGATCTCGATGCGGTAGTGAAAGTTGAAGAGCCGCTCGACCCTGGGCCGGAAGAAAATCAGCGGATCGAAGGGGCACAGCAGCGCCGTCCCGCGATCGACTCGTGGAATGCTCTGCCCGGCAGCCAGATACGCCGGAGCAGTCCACCCGTCGACGGCAACCTTCTCCACCTCCCCCGCGTCGGCGAGTGCAGCCAGCGCCGGTTTGATCTGCCCGGCCGACAGCCGAAAGTAGTCGCGGATGTCGGCCTCGGTCCCGATGCCCAGCGCCCCCGCGGCGCGGCGCGCCAATTCGAGCACCGCCTCGTCATCGGAAATCTCACGCCGATAGATGTCGGCGGGAATCACCTTGTGCGCCAGCTGGTAATGCCGCGAGAAGCCGACACGCTTGTCGGTGGTCAACTCTCCGGAAGAAAACAGTGCCTCGGCGATCCACTTGGTCTCGCTGCGGTCCCACCACGGGCCCTTGCGGCTGGGTACTTCCCGCTCCAGGTATGCCTCGATCTGTCCGGCTGTGCACGGCCCGAGTTCGGCGACGGCTCCGAGCACCTCGCCCACGAGGCCGGGGTTTTCCTCGACGAACTTCCGGGCCCACCGTCCATGCCGGTACTCGCGCATCCGCCAACGCATCAGCGGCCAGTCCTGGATGGATATCAGTGCCGCCTCATGCGCCCAGTACTCGATCAGCAGCCGCGGCGTGCGGGCGCTGTGACTCCAGGCGGCATCGTCGAGCAGCGTGCGATCGTAGGGCCCCAACCTGCTGAACACCGGCGCATAGTGGGCACGCACCGCCACCGACACCGAATCCAGTTGCAGCACCTGAATTCTGGAGATGAGGGTGCGCAAGTGGGCACGGGTGACCGGCGCCTTGATCGGATTCGCGAAGCCCTGGGCCGCAATCGCGATCCGCCGTGCCTGCCCGACCGTCAGTGTCGACCGGCTCACCGGGTTCCTACGAGACGCACCAACCAGTCGGAGTCGGACGGGTCGATGATCTCCCCCGAGCCGTCAACGACCCCGGGCACGCCTGCGAGGCCTTGGTCGGTCAGCTGCTGCTCGTTGCCCGCGGTCCGTTGGCGGTCCGCATCGGTGACCTGAAGAGACGAAATCTGACGCAGCACATCGCCCGTCACTCCGGCTCCCGCGGCGATCTCGCTGATCTGCAGATTGGTGAGGTTCCCATAGCCTTCGGCCGGCTGCCTGCGGAACATCTCGCCGATGAAACCCAGGACCACCGCATCAGAGGCCCCCGACTGGTCGATCAGGAACAGTGAGGCCGCCGCCCGCGAGGAATAGTCGCCGCTGGCCGAGGCCCGATCCAGGAAGCTCACCGGCCGATAGGTGACCTGCAGGCGGCCCTCGGTCACGTATTTGGTGATGGCCTCGCCGTACTCGGCCTCAAATCTCTGACAGAATGGGCATTGGAAATCGAGGTACACGGTGATGCCCGCGGCGACATCACCAGCGCCGCCCACGGTCACACCGGCACCCTGCCCGGTCCCCCAGCCCGCGGCGTCGGCGGGCGCCGATGCGGCGCCGTCGACGGTGCGAGTGCAACCGGTGAGAAGCAGCACCACAGTGGCAATCAGGAGGAGCAGACTGGGCGCACCTCCCGCTCGCGGGAGACTCACACGTCGACCTTCCGGTAGCTCAGGAATTGATATCGCAACCCGGATTCACTTGTCTGCCAGTCATTTTCCTCGACGATCCAACTCTGATCGAGATCCGGCGCGAGCGCATCGCCCGGTACGTCGGCGTCCACCACTGTCACCTCGCAACGCTGCGCGAGCGGCAGGAACAGCCGGTAGATCTCGCCGCCGCCGATGACCCAGGGCGCCTCGTCCGAGGCCGCCAACGCGGCATCCGCACAGCCGACGGCCAACGCACCGTCCGGTTCGAACAACGCATCCCGCGTCAGCACAATATTGGGCCGGCCCGGCAGCGGCCGAACGCTGACCGGCAACGACTCCCAGGTCTTTCGCCCCATGATGACGGTGTGTCCCAAGGTGATTCGTTTGAAGCGCGCCTGGTCCTCCGGCAGCCGCCACGGGATGGCGCCGTCCGCACCGATGATGCCGTCGCGGGACTGCGCCCAGATCAGCCCGATGGTTCCCGTCATACCGCGACGGGCGCTTTGATGGCCGGGTGGTGCTGGTAGTTCTCGACGGTGATGTCCTCGTATTCGTAGTCGAATATCGAATCACGTTGCGCCAAAACCAGTCTCGGATACGGATAAGGATCGCGGCGGAGCTGCTCGGTGACCTGCTCGACGTGGTTGTCGTAGATGTGGCAGTCACCGCCGGTCCATACGAAGTCGCCCACCCCGAGCCCGGCCTGCGCAGCCATCATGTGGGTGAGCAGCGCATAGCTGGCGATATTGAACGGAACCCCGAGGAACAGGTCGGCACTGCGCTGATAGAGCTGGCAACTCAGCTTGCCGTCGGCGACATAGAACTGGAAGAAGGCATGACACGGCGGCAGCGCCATCTGCGGGATCTCGCCGACGTTCCAGGCCGAGACGATATTGCGGCGCGAATCGGGGTTGGTGCGCAGCATCTCCAGCGCGGAGCTGATCTGGTCGATGTGCTCACCCGACGGGGTGGGCCACGAGCGCCACTGCACCCCGTACACCGGACCCAGCTCACCGGTTTCCGATGCCCACTCGTCCCAGATGCTGACCCCGTGCTCCTGCAGCCAACGCACATTGGACTCGCCGCGCAGGAACCACAGCAGCTCGTAGACCACCGACTTCAGGTGCACCTTCTTGGTGGTGATCAACGGAAAGCCGTCGTCGAGGCGGTAGCGGAGCTGGTGGCCGAAGACGCTGCGGGTACCGGTGCCGGTGCGATCCGACTTCGGGGTGCCCTCATCGAGCACGAGACGCAACAGATCCTCGTAGGGAGTGGAAACGGGCACGCGGCTAGCTTACGTCGCTGCTACGACGATCCTGGTGTGGCGAGAGCGTGAATCCCGGCGACGACGTCTGCGCGCAGCGCGTCGGCCTGCTCGCGGGTGAGGGATCCGGCGGGGAATTTGCCGACGATGGTGAGCCGGTCGCAGATGGAATAGACCTCATATCGGGAAGCCTGCGGTAGGGGTGCGTCGTCGGCGCCCGCGGTCCGGCTTGTCCTTTCCGCCGAGAGATGTATATCGAAATCGTCCATGGATAGCCCCGCCGGCAAGGCCGGTGCGGGCAGCACACCGGGGTTGGTGATCCTGATGAAAGGCCCGAAACGACCCGTCAGCAGCGTGTCGGCGATGTGGTGCACTCCCTGCACAAGCAACCCGCTGTCGATGTCCTCGATAATCTGCCGCGTCACTTCGGCGCCGATCTGCTGCGGGTCGTCACGGGCGCGAACAAGTACCTGGCTGCGCGCGATCATGATTCCGTTGGCAATCTCGCCTAGTTCGGCGGGCGGGACCAGATGCCGGCGATAGTCCACCAGCGACTCGAAGCCCAGATTCACCGGTTCGTGGGCCGCCACGGGAAGCAATGCTCGTTCCGCAAGCGCGATCACGCCCGTGACAAGGCCGTTCACGGTGCTGCCACGGCGCCGGGCTGCTGCCCGCAACTGCGCTGACTGCTCGGCCCCAAAGCGATGTTTCCAACCCAGCGCCGTTGTCGCGGATGCCGCGGTCTCACGCTGCGTCCCGCCCCAGACTGTCTGTCCGAACCAGGGCTTCTCCGGCGGCGCAGTTCGATGAAGGCCCCGGCGTGCCATCGCAGTCTCGGGGGCCTCGGGAGGTGGCTGGGGATGTGCCTGCGGCGTCTCGCCCGCGGTCACGATCCGGGTGTAAGAATCCCAGAGCTCGTGGAAGTACGAATAACTCAGGCGTGCATCCGCAATCGAGTGGTCCACCCCGACTGCGACGACACTGCCGCCTTCACGGGGGAAGACAAGAATCGCGAAGGTTCCATCGCCGAGGGAAAGCACCGGCAGTGTCGCAAGACTTTCCAGTGGCCGTGTCTGCGGCGCCACCACGGTGCCACCCACAGATTCGGTGACGATCCGGAATCGGCGACCTACGGACTCGACCCGTGCGGACAGATACGGGTGTGTCTGGCGCAAGACTGCCGCAGCCGTCGTCAGAGCGTCAACGTCGACCTCTCCGCGCAGCCACGCCACATACCAAATGGTCGTGTACTTGCGCAGATGGTTCAGTTCCGACTCGGCCGCCGAGAGCATCCGTACAGATCCCACCATTGCAAACTAGCGGGCATTCGGCGTCACACCGAAAAGATAGACAACCGATATTCCATGTCTAAGAACAACTTTGAGATCTGACCTAACAGACTATGACGGACATGACGGATTCGACCGGGGCGTCTATGACGAGCCCGGGGATCCGCGATGCCGTCTCCCGCGCAGACTGCCCAGTCCGCGCACCGTCGTGCGTAGCGCGTAGAACCCGGCGATCAGCGTCAGCGCCAGCATTACCAAGAACATGACGATCCAGTTCGTCCGGGTGTGCTCCACGTTCCACCAGATCACAGTGAACAAAACGGCACCGACAAACACCAGAATGTCCCGCCAGCCACCGCCGTAGGACAGCGCGGCATCACGCAGGGAACGACTGCGATCGGAGCTGGCGATCAAGTCATCGATGCGCTGATCGATGGTCCGTTGAAATGCCGCGCGACGCTCGGTCTGCTCTGCGGGGATGCGATCGAGCAGGTCGAAGTCCTTGGCGATGAGCGCCCGAAAGTCCGGCGGCTTGAGATTGCCTGCCACCGCTCCCAACATGGCGCCACCCGCAATGGGTGCTGCTCCCAGGGCTAGTTCGGCCAAACCAGGCATGCCAGTCTCCTCAGTGCATCAAGATCGCCGCGAGTGTGCCGCCCAGGTTATAGGCCTGCTCACGCACGGATGCGGTGATCGGCCCGACGACCTCAAGCACGTCGGCAGCCTTCTCCAGGGCTAGTCCGGTCACGATCTTGTCCACCGCCGATGCCGCGCCAACGGTGTCGTTGTTGCCGTGCACCCACAGGCCGTAAGGGCGCGCGGCAACGTGATCCAAGCTCGGGTAGTAAACGGTGTCAAAGAAGTGTTTGAGCGCGCCGGACATGTAGCCAAAGTTCGCGGTGGTGCCAAACAGATAGCCGTCGGCGTCGAGCATGTCCGGGAGCGTTGCCGCCAGCGCGGGACGAGCGACCACCTCCACCCCGGAGATCTCGGGATCCTCGGCGCCCGCCAACACCGCTTCCAATAGTTCACGGGTGGCCGGCGACGGGGTGTGGTGCACAACCAGCAGGCGAGTCACAGGGTCTCCTGCTGCATCTGCACGGCGGTGCGCATGGTCTCGCGGGCGCGACCACGGTCCCCGGCGTAGTCGTATGCGCGGGCCAGCCGGTACCAGCCGACCCAGTCGGCGGGTTCGGCCTCAACCTCGGCCTTGATGGTTGCGAAGAGTGCGTCGGCGTCCTCACGGTTGACGCGTCCGGAGGGCGTCCTACGTAGGGCGCTCACGTCGAGATCGCGGCCTTGTTCGGTCGCGAACATGGCCAGCCGTTGATGTGCAAAACCCGCACGCAGCGTGGCGATCATGGCCCATCCACCGATGAACGGAAGGATCAGCACCCCGATCCCCATGCCGATCGCTGCGGGCTTCCCGCTCTGGATCAGCGCCACACCCATCCGGCCCAGGATCAAGAAGTACACCACCATCGCCGCACACATAAACGCGATGAGGATCTTGACCCGGGCGGCGGCGAACATCTACAACTCCAGCAGTGGCTCGATGCCGATGGTCAGACCGGGGCGCGCCGCAATATTGCGCACGGCCAGCAGCACCCCTGGCGCGAAGGACGAGCGGTCGATGCTGTCGTGCCGGATGGTCAACGTCTCACCCGTCGTACCGAACAGCACCTCTTGATGCGCGACGAGTCCCGCGACGCGTACCGCATGCACCCGCACTCCGTCCACGTCGGCGCCGCGGGCTCCGTCGATTCCGGTGCTGGTGGCGTCGGGGCTCGGCGGCAGTCCCTTGCGCGCCTCGGCGATCAACCGGGCGGTACGGGTCGCAGTCCCGGAGGGGGCGTCCGCCTTGTTGGGGTGGTGCAGCTCGATGACCTCAACCGATTCAAAGAATCGGGCCGCCTGCTGAGCGAACTTCATCGACAAGACGGCGCCGATCGCGAAGTTGGGAGCGATCAGCACGCCCGTTCCCGGGCTTTCCGACAGCCATGATCGAACCTGGTCCAGGCGCTCGTCGGTGAAGCCCGTGGTGCCGACGACCGCGTGAATACCGCCGCCTATCAAGAACTTCAGATTGTTCATGACGACATCAGGGTGAGTGAAGTCGATGACGACACTGGCCGCGGTAAGCGTCTCCAGCGAGTCGTCCTTGTCGACGGCCGCCACCAAATCCAGATCGGCCGAAGCCTCAACCGCTTGGCACATGGCCTGGCCAACCTTGCCTTGTGCTCCAAGCACTCCGACGGCGATAGTCACGGAAGCAGCCTAATAGGCGGTCACCGCCCCGACCATCACCGCCGCCGGTTGCGGCGCCGCATTCCGCTTCGCCAATCAGAAAACTCGACACGGCGCCGTTATCGGTATCGACAAGGTCGTGACTTACTGACACACTATTTGCTAGACGAGTCGATCAACTCATGGTTGACCCCTTGCGGCGGCGCCTAAGTGACTGTGAATTCCTAGCCCGACAAGGTTGCTTGTGACCACCCTCACGATCCTGGCAACTATTTGCCGACGTCACGCGATGCTCTCAGGTTCTTCTCAGAAACATATCCCTAGCTGCGATACGAACAAGATCACCGGCCCACTGGTACCCTAGAGCCCATGTCGGGCCGCAAGCGATTCACGCGTGTGGGGGGCGTCGCAATCGCCCTCCTGGCGGCTTTGTGCTTCCTCGGACCGGCCACCCACGGGCAGATCTTCGGATGGCGGACGGCCGTCGTTGGATCTTCGCCAGTTTCGAACATGCTGCCCGAGGAGATTCACGAGCACGCCAAGAGCTCGGTGAGCGCTGCCGCCACGCGAATCCGGCAGCAGCCCAGCGCGCTGTCGCTGCGGCTACCCGTGGCCGTTTACATGTCTGCACTTTTGGGCGCCGCCCTGCTGGCACTCCTCGTCGCTCGAGGCTCGCTGTTCTCCCGCGCGCCCGACAACTTTGGACGACAACGCCTTATCACCCTCGGGATAGATCGACGCTGAGTCGTCGCCGTGACGGCAACGACGCCGTCATACGCGTCTCATCATCTATCCATTAGTCGCGCACGCACTCAGAACTGCAGCTGCTGCGACCCTTAATCCCCGATAGGGCTTACTTTCATGACGACTTCTGCTACCGAGCAGGCCTCGAAGGTGTCGTTCCTGCAGAACATGCGGCACGACCTTCCGGCCTCCCTGGTCGTATTCCTCGTCGCGCTACCGCTTTCCCTCGGTATCGCGATCGCCTCCGGAGCCCCGCTGATGGCGGGGCTCATCGCGGCCGTGGTGGGTGGCATCGTCGCCGGCGCCATCGGCGGATCACCCCTTCAGGTCAGCGGCCCGGCCGCCGGCCTCACCGTGGTGGTCGCCGAGCTCATCAATGAATTCGGCTGGCAGCTGACCTGTCTCATCACCGTCGGTGCCGGAGTTCTCCAGATCCTGTTCGGGCTGAGCAGGATGGCCCGCGCCGCCCTGGCGATCGCGCCGGTCGTGGTGCACGCGATGCTCGCTGGCATCGGCGTCACCATCGCGCTGCAACAGGTGCATGTCCTGATGGGTGGAACGTCGCAGAGCTCTGCCTGGCAGAACATCAAGGCACTGCCGCAGGGCGTCATCAACCATCACCTGCCCGATGTGATCATCGGCCTGATGGTGATCGCCATCCTGCTCCTGTGGCCGAAACTGCCACCCAAGATCCGGATGATCCCCGGCGCCTTGGTGGCTATTGTCGCCGCCACGGCACTCGCATACTTCACCAACTCGCCGGCCGAGCGAATTACCCTGTCGGGCAACTTCTTTGATGCCCTCAGCCTGCCGACACTGGTCGGTCCGGCCAACGGCGAGTGGGGTTCAGTGATCCTGGGCGTGGTGACCATCGCCCTTATCGCAAGCGTCGAGTCGCTGCTATCCGCGGTCGCCGTCGACAAGCTGCACACCGGTCCACGCACCAACTTTGACCGCGAGATGATCGGTCAGGGCAGTGCCAATGTGGCATCGGGCTTCCTCGGCGGCCTGCCGATTACCGGCGTGATTGTCCGCAGTTCCACCAACGTCGCCGCGGGCGCAAAGACCCGAGCCTCGGCAATCCTGCACGGCCTCTGGGTGCTGCTGTTCGCCTCGCTGTTCAGTAATTTGGTACAGCTCATCCCCAAGGCCGCGCTCGCCGGCCTGCTCATCATCATCGGTGTTCAGCTGGTCAAGCTGGCGCATATGAAACTCGCTTGGCGCACCGGCGATTTGGCCGTCTACACGGTGACCATCGTGTCGGTCGTCTTCCTCAACCTGCTCGAAGGTGTGGGTATCGGGCTGCTGGTGGCCATCGGCATCCTCGTCGCCCGGGTCATGCGGGCACACATGGATGCTCGCCCGTTCGGTACTGAGGGATCGCGGCAGTGGCATGTCGAGCTCGACGGCACGCTGAGCTTCCTGTCGATGCCCCGGTTGACCAAGATACTCAGCACGGTTCCGCCGGGCGCACATGTAACCCTCGCCATCAACGCCGACTACGTCGATCACGCCATCTCGGAGGCCATCTCCGATTGGAAGCGCGCCCATGAGGCAGGTGGTGGCACCGTCATGATCGTCGAGTCCTCGCACGCCAAGCTGCACCATGCGCACGAAACCCGGCCGAAGCGTCATTTCGCCTCTCGTGCTGTCGGTTTGGTGCCATGGCGGTCGTGGCGTCGCAGCGAGAATGACGGTGCGGGTGCATCGATCATCGACGGCATCAATGAGTACAACGCCCGAGGTTCGAACGCACTACGTCCGCACGTTGCCGAGCTCATCGACAGCCAGAACCCGGATGCGCTCTTCCTCACCTGCGCAGATTCACGCATCCTGCCGAACGTCATCACCGCCAGCGGTCCTGGCGATCTCTTCACGGTGCGTAACGTCGGCAACCTGGTGCCCACCGATCCCGCGGACGGCTCCGTGGATGCCTCACTGGATTTCGCAATCAACCAGTTAGGCATCAGTTCGGTTGTGGTGTGCGGACATTCGTCTTGCGGAGCCATGAAGGCGCTGCTGACTGAGTCCACCGACGCGCCCACCACCCCGGTGGGCCGATGGCTCGACTATGGCCGCGACAGCCTCATCGCATTTGAAGAACACCATCCGGCGCGCGCCAGCGCAGAGGCATGCGGGTTCAACGAGGTCGACCAGCTCGGCATCGTGAATGTGGCGATACAGGTGGAGAGGCTTATCCACCACCCGACTCTGGCCGGAGCCGTGGTGGCGGGTCGGCTGCGCGTGGTCGGCACGTTCTTCAACATCGCAGAGGCACATGTGTACGAGGTCGATGAGAACGGGATCGTGGGCCAGGACGGCAGCGCGGACGGTGTCGTACAGGATCCAGCGCCCGCCACCAGCTGAACGGCGGCGTCTACCTTCCGCCCGTCCACATCTACAGGGGCGCTCCCCCACGTAGATGCTCGAAGATCAAGGACGTCTGCGTGCCCGCGACATCGGGCTGTGCGTTGAGTTTCTCAACCACGAAGGACCTCAGGTCCTCGGTGTCGCGGGCCGCCACGTGCAGGATGTAGTCGTCCGCGCCGGCCAGAAAGTACACGTCGATGACCTGTGGCAGCTGACGAATATCCCGGATGAAGGTGCGAATCTTGCCGCGCGCGTTGGCCTGCAGGCTGACCGAAATCATTGCCTGCAGCGGTCGTCCGATGGCCGCCGGATCAACATCGGTGAAGAATCCACGGATCACGCCGGTTTCCTGAAGACGTCTGACCCGTCCGTGACAGGTGGACGCCGCGATACCCACCGCCTCGGCGAGCGCACTGTTGGGTATACGTGCATCGTCATGCAGTTCTAGCAGGATGCGGCGGTCGATGTCATCGAGCTCCACCCGCCGAACATCATTCGGCGTGGACGGGATGTCGAGCCGTGATTCCGGTGATTTTGCGGACATTTTTGCAATCTACCGAATCTTCCGCATGAATATTGCGTGTTTCCCGACGCTTCTTCACACTTGAACATGAGACTTAGTTGTGAACAGGAGACGATCATGCGCGTAGGTATCCCTACCGAAATCAAGAACAACGAGTACCGCGTGGCCACCACCCCGGCCGGTGTCGCCGAGCTGACGCGCCGGGGTCACGAGGTGATCATCCAGTCTGGCGCGGGCGAGGGCTCCTCGATATCCGATGTGGATTTCAAAGCCGCTGGCGCACAAGTCATCAACGGCGCCGAACAGATCTGGGCCGAGGCCGATCTGCTGCTCAAGGTGAAGGAACCTATCGAACCCGAGTACGCCCTCATGCGGCGCGGCCAGATCGTTTTCACCTACCTGCACCTGGCCGCCTCGCTGCCGTGCGCGGAGGCGCTGCTGACCTCCGGTACCACCTCGATCGCGTACGAGACGGTACAGACCGCCGATGGGGCACTCCCCCTGCTGGCCCCGATGAGCGAGGTGGCCGGACGGCTGTCTGCTCAGGTCGGCGCCTACCACCTGATGGCGCCGGTGGGTGGTCGCGGCCTGGTGATGGGCGGCGTCCCAGGAGTCGGCCCGGCCGATGTGGTCGTCATCGGAGGCGGCGTGGCCGGATACAACGCAGCGCTGATTGCGGCCGGGATGGGCGCTCATGTCACGGTTTTCGACCTCAACCTGAACAAGCTTCGTGAGCTCGACGCGGAATTCGGGGGGCGCGTACGCACCCGATACTCGTCCACCATGGAGCTGGAGGGAGCCATCAAACGGGCCGACCTGGTGATCGGCGCGGTGCTGATCCCGGGCGCCAAGGCACCCAAACTGGTATCGAATTCGCTGGTGGCCCAGATGAAACCGGGTTCGGTGCTGGTGGACATCGCGATCGACCAGGGCGGTTGCTTCGCCGATTCGCGACCCACCACCCATGACGAACCGACGTACACCGTGCATGACAGCGTGTTCTACTGCGTGGCCAACATGCCGGGCGCGGTGCCGCGCACATCCACCTTCGCCTTGACCAACGCCACCATGCCGTACGTGCTGGCACTGGCAGATAAGGGCTGGCGTCAGGCCTGCCGCGACGACGCGGCACTAGCAAAGGGCCTCTCGACACACGAAGGCGAGCTACTGAACCCGTACGTCGCCCACGACCTGGAGCTGCCGTTTACCGATCCCGCAGGGGTCCTGGTCTAGGTACGCTCGCGGCATGGACGACGATCTTGACGCCTTGCCGCGAGCGGGGTTTGACGCAAGCTGGCTCGCTCGCCGCCTGCAGACCGACAAGCTCGAATACCTCGACCGTGACGACGTCCCGGACAAAAAGCGCGCGGTGGTGCACGGATTGGAGCGCATGGGCCACCGGCTGGGGTATCACAAGAAGAATGCCCGGCTGGCCGCCGAGCTGCTGCCCGAGGTGACCAACCCTCGGGTACTGGAATTGGGCGCCGCGCACGGTGGGCTGTCGCGTGAGCTGCTTCAGCTTCGACCAGATGCGCACATCACGGTCACCGATATCGAACCTTCCTCGGTCGAAGAGATGGCCGCCTCAGATCTGGCTACCGACGATCGGGTGACGGTGCGACCAATGGACGCCACCGCGATCGACACCCCCGACAACGCTTTTGACCTCGCGGTGTTCGCCTTGTCGTTTCATCATCTGCCACCGCGATTGGCGTCAAAGGTCTTCGCGGAAGGAACCCGCGCAGCCAAGACGCTCCTGATCATCGACATACGCCGCCTGCCCGCGCCGCTGCTCGCGATCTGGTCGCCTTTCGGATGGGCCCAGGGAACCTACTCCCCGTGCGCACACGACGGGCACATCAGCTACCTGCGCGCGTATGGCACGTCAGCGCTGCGAACCCTTGCCGCACATGCTGATCCGTCGATTCAGGTTCAGCTGCGCACGGTGCCCGCCTGGCCAACCCCGATGCAAGTCGTGGTGGCGCGGCGCGCTTAAATGCCGGCCTGGGTCTCCAGAATGGCTTGGTAGCGACGCATCCCGGAGATCCACCTGCCGTAATCTGCGCCCTTCTGCCGATACATATCGAGCACCTGCGGGTGCGGCAGGACAAGGAAGTTCTCCTCGCGGATCGCATCGAGGGTGATCGCCGCGACGGCCGCAGGTTCCAGCACCTCACCGGCGGCGGTGATGGAGGTGCCCGCCACCTTGGTGGCCGGATCGTCCGATTCGGTGAGACCGTCCAGCAGGGCCGTCTTCACCCCCATCGGACATAGGCAGCTCACCCCGATCCCCTTGTCGCCATATGTGATCGACAACCATTCCGCGAAGCCGACGGCAGCGTGCTTGGTCACCGAATAGGCCGGCGATCCGAGCTGGGTGAGCAGCCCCGCCGCCGATGCGACCGACAGGAAGTATCCGCGTCCGCGTTCCACCCAGCCCGGCACCAGCAGCGTCGCCGCCCGGATATGTGCACGCAGATTCACGTCGATGGTGAGATCCCATGCGGCCTCGCCGATATCCAGCCCCAGTCCGCCGCCGATTCCGGCGTTCGCGGCGTAGAGGTCTACGGGGCCGAATTCCTGCTGTGCCAGGGCGATGAGGCTCTCGATATCAGCGACAGCGCTGGCATCTGCGCGCTGCCCGACGATCCGGCCTTCCCGTGCCGATGCAGTGCGTACCGCGGCGTCCCCGTCGATATCCGAGGCGACGACCGAGGCTCCAGCGTCCACGAGACCCCAGGCGAGGGCCCGCCCGATTCCCGATCCGGCTCCGGTGACGATGGCGACGCTGCCGTTGATGTCCATATCCGGACCCTATTGGATGGCTGCGAACATCCCGACGGCAGCGGCCGTGATTACGAACAGGACCGCGACGACACGAACGGTCCGGCCTGGACGTTGCGTGAACCGCTCGTAGGTCACGGCGGCCGTCAGCGGCACCATCCACAGAATGTGGGCCGAGGGCGCGAGCGCCATCGCCAGCATCACGGCCCAGCATGAGCGAATACACGCCCAGCCACTGAATGCACCGAACCTCGTGAGGCCCTTGATCGCCGGCCAACCCTCCGATGGCAGCGGAGCGGACCGGTGACAGTCGCCAAGCGCCTGCCGTTTCATCGGGGTGAGCTGCCAGATCCCCGCGAAAAGCAGCGCGCCCGCGAACATCCACCGCCGGTTGACCCCGGCCGCAAGCGGCAGCCCAAGCGTGACGGCGATACCGAACACGACCCACAGCGCGAGCCAGACCACCGTGTAGAGCACTGTCGCCCGACCACGCCACCGCAGCGTGTGCCGCTCGACGTACTGGATAGCGGGCAAGGCCGCCGGTCCCATCATGGCGATGGTCATGATGACCCAGGAAACGATCGCCATCCACAGCGCGGGCTGATGTGTCACCGGCGCGGCCATCGGCGCCATGTTCGCGTGGTTCATGCCGTGCATATGCCCGGCTGTCGGCGTCGGTGTGTGGGCGGTCCCGTGCTGCGGCAGGAATGCGAAACCCAACCACGACAACAGAATTACCGCAGTCGCGATTCCTGTGTACCTGCCAGCCGTTAGTTCCCTAACGCTCCGCATCACGTTGGCGACCATCAGCAAGAGAATATCTCCATGACGGTCACCTAGCTTGCAGAATCAACCATCGCGCGCAGCGCGCGTGGCAGCGTCCGCTTGGAGCGGTACGGCCCGACCACGGCCGCCCCGGCGCGACTGCCGAGCAGCTGACGGGCGATGACGTTGACCTCATCGGTGGTTACCGCGTCAATCTTTCCCAGGGTCGCCGAAATTGTGCGGTGCTTACCGTTGTTCAGCTCGCTACGGCCCATCCGATTCATGCGCGACGCCGAATCCTCAAGCCCCAGAACAAGTCCACCGGAGAGTGCGCCCTTGGCGCGGTCGATCTCCGCCGCGGTGAATCCGCCGTCGACTACCGAATCCAGTACCTGCGCGGTCACCTTGGCCACCTCGTCGAAGCGCTCCGGCGAGCAGCCGGCATACACCGAGAGTGCACCGGTGTCCGAGAACGTGTCCACCGACGAGTAGACCGCGTACACCAGACCGCGCTGCTCCCGAATCTCTTGGAACAGGCGGGAACTGAGCCCGCCGCCGAGCGCGTTGTTGAGCACCGACAGTGCCCAGCGATGCTTCCAGCCACGTCCCGGGGTGCGCACACCCAGCGACAGGTGCACCTGTTCACCGTCCCGCGATACCAACTCCAGACCGGGCTTGGCCGTGACCCGACCATTTCCCTTGCGCGGAGCCACCGTGGCCATCGCGGGGTCCAGATGCGATTTGAAGTACTTGCGCGCCAACCGCACGACGCGATCATGCTCGATGTTCCCTGCCACGGCCAGCACCATGCGTTCGGGCCGGTACCGCCGCACATGGAACGAATGCAGCTGGCTACGCGTCATCCCCGATATCGATTCGGAGCTGCCGAGCACGCTGCGGCCGATCGGATGATCGCCGAACAGCGCGCCGAGGAATGCCTCCCCCAGCAGGTCCTCGGGATCGTCGTCGCGCATCGCGATCTCTTCGAGCACGACATCGCGCTCGACCTCGACGTCATCGCTGGCACAGCGTCCGCGCAGCACCACATCGGCCACCAGGTCGATGGCCAGCTCCAGGTCGGAGTCGAGCACATGCGCGTAGTAGCAGGTCTGCTCGCGTGCGGTGAAGGCGTTCAGCTCACCGCCGACGGCGTCAATCGATTGCGCGATATCGGCCGCCGAGCGGGTGGGCGTCGACTTGAACAGCAGGTGTTCCAGGAAGTGCGCCGCGCCGGCGACGCTGCGACCCTCGTCGCGCGAGCCGACGTCAACCCACACCCCGACGGACGCCGAGCGCACCGAGGGCATCGCCTCGGTGACGACTCGGAGACCGCCAGGAAGAACAGTACGGCGGACCGATGAGCCGCGTGCGCGAAGAGAATCAGGCTGCAATGAGCCGCGCGCGTTACTCGGCTGCGGCATCTGCCGGAACGGCCTCCGCCGGAGCGCCCTCCGCGGCGTCGTCAGCCACCGGGACCAGCGAGATCTTGCCGCGGTTGTCGATGTCGGCGATCTCGACCTGGATCTTGTCGCCGACCTTGACCACGTCCTCAACCTTGTTGATCCGCTTGCCCTTACCGAGCTTGCTGATGTGCACCAGGCCGTCGCGGCCCGGAAGCAGCGACACGAACGCACCGAAATCGGTTGTCTTGACGACAGTTCCGAGGAACCGCTCACCGATCTTGGGCAGCTGCGGGTTCGCGATCCCGTTGATCATGTCGATCGCGGCCTGGGCGGCTTCACCATTGGAGGCGCCGACGAACACGGTGCCGTCGTCCTCGATGGAGATGCTGGCGCCGGTCTGCTCCGTGATCGAGTTGATCATCTTGCCCTTGGGCCCGATCACCTCACCGATCTTGTCGACCGGCACCTTGATGGTGGTGATGCGCGGCGCGTACGGGCTCATCTCGTCGGGCGCGTCGATCGCCTCGGCCATTACCTCGAGGATCACGTTGCGAGCGTCGTGCGCCTGGGCAAGAGCACCTGCCAGAACCTTCGACGGGATGCCGTCGAGCTTGGTGTCGAGCTGCAGCGCGGTGACGAAGTCCTTGGTGCCGGCGACCTTGAAGTCCATGTCGCCGAAGGCATCTTCGGCACCCAGGATGTCGGTCAGCGCCACGAAGCGACGCTCGGTGGTGCCGTCGGCGAGCTCGATGTCATCGGACACCAGGCCCATGGCGATACCGGCGACGGGGGCCTTCAGCGGCACACCGGCGTTCAGCAGCGACAGGGTGGAGGCGCACACCGAACCCATCGAGGTGGAGCCGTTGGAGCTGAGCGCCTCCGAGACCTGGCGGATGGCGTAGGGGAACTCCTCGATGCTCGGCAGCACCGGCATGAGGGCCCGCTCGGCAAGAGCACCGTGGCCGATCTCGCGACGCTTCGGCGAACCGACGCGTCCGGTCTCACCGGTGGAGAACGGCGGGAAGTTGTAGTGATGCATGTAGCGCTTGGAGGTTTCGGGCCCCAGCGAGTCGATCTGCTGAGCCATCTTCACCATGTCGAGAGTGGTGACACCCATGATCTGGGTCTCGCCGCGCTCGAACAGCGCGCTGCCATGGGCCCGCGGGATGATCGCGACCTCGGCCGAGAGAGCGCGGATGTCGGTGACACCGCGGCCGTCGATGCGGAACTGATCCTTCAGGATGCGCTGGCGCACAAGCTTCTTGGTCAGCGAGCGGAACGCCGCGCCGATCTCCTTCTCGCGGCCGTCGAAGCCTTCCTGCAGACGGCCCAGAACCTCGACCTTGATTTCGTCGGTCTTCTCGTCACGCTCGGCCTTGCCCGCGATGGACAGAGCCTCGGAAAGAGGGCCAGCGGCAACGGCTTGCACGGCGGCGAAGGCGTCATCCTGGTAGTCCGGGAACAGGGGGTACTCGGCGACGGGCTTGGCGGCCTTCTCGGCCAGTTCTTCCTGCGCGGTGCACAGGGTGGCGATGAACGGCTTGGCGGCCTCAAGGCCTTCGGCGACAACGGCCTCGGTGGGCGCGCCGGCGCCGCCGTCGATGAGGGCGATGACGTTGTCGGTGGCCTCGGCCTCGACCATCATGATGGCGACGTCATCGCCGACCTTGCGGCCCGCGACCACCATGTCGAAGACGGCGGTTTCCAGCTGTTCGACGGTGGGGAACGCGACCCACTGGCCCTCGATCAGCGCCACGCGGACGCCACCGACCGGACCGGAGAACGGCAGGCCGGAAATCTGGGTGGAGGCCGATGCGGCGTTGATGGCCAGCACGTCGTACAGGTCCTGCGGGTTCAGGCTCAGTACCGTCACCACGACCTGGATCTCGTTGCGCAGCCCGGACACGAAGGACGGACGCAGCGGCCGGTCGATCAGACGACAGGTCAGGATCGCGTCGGTGGACGGACGTCCCTCACGACGGAAGAAGGAGCCGGGGATGCGGCCCGCGGCGTACATCCGCTCCTCGACGTCGATCGTCAGGGGGAAGAAGTCGAAATGATCCTTGGGGCTCTTGCTGGCGGTGGTCGCCGACAGGAGCATGGTCTCGTCGTCCAGGTAGGCGACGACGGAGCCGGCGGCCTGCTGAGCCAAGCGTCCGGTCTCGAACCGGATGGTGCGGGTGCCGAAGCTCCCGTTGTCGAGGACCGCGGTGGACTCGAAGACGCCTTCGTCAATTTCTGTAGCAGACATAAGTTTTGGAATACCTCTCATACGTTCTCAGTTAGCAACCTGTGGCTGCGTTGGGCATGTGTGTCATCACACGGTCAGCGCGCGGACGTACCAGCGCGAAGTGGACCCGGTAGGTGATCGGCCACGGCCGTTCGATCGAAGCGGCCGGGCGCGCCGATGAGCCGCTTGCGCGAAGAGCACAAGCCGCGTACGCGGATTCCGGCTGCCACTACCGAAGACCGCCCGTTACCCGGTGGGACCAGCATGACAACCCCGACACCTTATCACCTGCGGCGTTTGCGGCCCTGCACCGTGATCAGGGCAGTTCCTCGATGCACACGGTGAAATTGCGGTCGACGTACGGGTAGCCGAGCCCGGTGATGCAGTCGTCTGCCGTCGACACGTCTTGGAGCACCTGAGTGGCGCGTTTCTTGTTCTGGGCGTTGCGATCGTTGCAGTCGACGCGCACCGGGTCGCCGTCCCACTTGTCGGGGACGCTCATACAACTGCCGACCACCCAATCGATGTCCAGGCAGAGGGCCTGGCTCTTGCGACCGAAACCGCGCTTGGCGTAATAAGAGGAATCGGCGTCGCGCGGGCAGTCGGTGTCCGTGGCGGTCTTCGCGAAGACCTTGAAATTGGACTTGAGACTGCCGCAGGTTTCCTCGACGAGCTTGGCCCGCTGGTCGGTTCCGCTGAGATTGACGCAGTCGCCGACGGCGAGGTCATCGGTGCTGGCGGCGACGGCCGAACAAGCGGACGCCAACGCCACACCGACGAGAAGAACGGAGGCCCCAGCTACGTTGCCAGGGCGCCCCAGACGAGAAGGGATCAAATCAGCGGCGCAGACCCAGGCGCTCGATCAGCGAGCGGTAGCGCGCAACGTCGACCTTCGCGATGTACTTGAGCAGGCGGCGACGACGGCCGACCAGCAGCAGCAGGCCACGACGGCTGTGGTGGTCATGCTTGTGAGTCTTGAGGTGCTCGGTCAGATCAACGATGCGCTTGGTCAGCATCGCGACCTGGGCCTCGGGAGAACCGGTGTCGGTCTCGTGCACCCCGTACTGGGTGAGGATTTCTTTCTTCTGCTCGGTAGTCAATGCCACGGCAAGCTTCTCCATCACTGGGGTTCGCGTCGAATGTTTCCGGCGGGCCACCGCGAACTGCAGCTCACACCGAGGAGGAAGTCTAGCGGTGGGTCAGCCCCTGGCCAAAATCGTGCGGGCCTTCTCGGAGTCCTTGCCCATGGCGACGATGAGGTCGTCCACCGAGTTGAACTTCTCCATGCTGCGAATACGCGCGATGAAATCGACCGCCACATGCTGGCCGTATAGGTCTGCGGCGGTGTCCAGGATGAACGCCTCGACGGTGCGGGCCTTGCCGGAAAACGTCGGGTTGCTGCCCACCGAGACCGCCGCCTGATAGCGCTCGCCGGGAACGACGGTGCCCATGGTGGGACCGTGCCCCAACAGCGTGAACCAGGCCGCGTACACGCCGTCGGCCGGAATGGCCGCGTACATCGGGGGTGCCACGTTGGCCGTCGGGAAGCCCAACTCCCGCCCACGCCCGTCACCGCGGACCACGACACCCTCGACCCGGTGCGGACGCCCTAGCGCCTCGGTGGCCGCGACCATGTCCCCGGCATCGACGCAGGACCGGATGTACGTGGAGGAGAACGTGACGGTGTGTTCGGCGACCAGGGTGACGGCGTCGACCTTGAAGCCGAAGCGCTCCCCCGCCTTCGCGAGCATGGCGACGTTTCCGGCGGCCTTCTTGCCAAAGGTGAAGTTCTCCCCGACCACGACCTCGGCGGCATGCAGGCGCTCGACCAGCAGCTCGTGCACGTATCGCTCGGGTGAGAGCTTCATGAATTCGGTGGTGAACGGCACCACCAGGAAGACGTCGACGCCGAGTTCCTCGGCGAGCTCGGCCCGCCGCGTCAACGTGGTGAGCTGGGCCGGGTGGGTGCCCGGGTGCACCACTTCCATGGGGTGCGGATCGAACGTCATCAGGACGCTTTTGAGGTTGAGTTCGCGTGCGGCCTTCACCGCGCGCCCGATGAGTTCAGCGTGACCACGGTGCACTCCGTCGAATACGCCAATCGTCAGTACGCACCGACCCCAGTCGGACGGGATTTCGTCTTGCCCGCGCCAGCGTTGCACGGCCTAGAGCCTACTTCGGAAGATGCGGGAAGGCCGACTTGGCTTTCGGTCTTCGCGCTGGCGGGTCGTGGAGGGCTGACTAGGCTGAGCTCCGTGAGCCCCAGTAGATCGTCGGATCCGACTGCTCGGTCGGACGCCGACCTGACAACGGTCGCCCAGGACTACCTCAAGGTGATCTGGACCGCACAGGAGTGGTCGCACGAAAAGGTGAGCACCAAGATGCTGGCCGAGGCGATGGGGGTTTCGGCGAGCACTGCGTCGGAGTCGATCCGCAAGCTGGCCGACCAGGGCCTGGTGGATCACGAGAAGTACGGCGCGGTGACACTGACGGACCAGGGCCGCAAGGCCGCGGTGCTCATGGTGCGCCGGCACCGGCTGCTGGAGACGTATTTGGTTAGCGAGCTCGGTTACGGCTGGGACGAGGTGCACGACGAGGCCGAGGTGCTCGAGCATGCGGTCTCGGATCTGATGCTGGCCAAGATCGACGCGAAACTCGGTCATCCGCACCGCGATCCGCACGGCGACCCCATTCCGGGGCCGGATGGCCAGGTGCCCACTCCCCCGGCGCGCCAGCTGTCGGACTGCGCCAACGGCGATGCCGGTGTGGTGGCACGAATCTCCGATGCCGACCCAGAGATGTTGCGCTACTTCGACACTGTGGGGGTGGCGCTGGATGCGCGGGTGACGGTGGACGAGCGGCGCGACTTCGCCGGAACCATCTCAGTCTCGATTGACTGCGATAGCGGCGACAAGAAGCTTGAGTTGGGAAACCCGGCAGCACAATCGATTTGGGTTGTACTGGACTAAGATGACCTGCGAGTGCCTGCTATGCGTCGACTACGGGGATCGCCATGACTACAACCCCAGTGATCGCGACATCATCGGCAGCGTCACCGAATACGGTTGGAGCGCACTGGGAATCGGGCCTACGGAGTCTGAGGAGAGTCCGCCGTTCGCATACACCGTGGGGCTGTGGCACACCATGCGATCACCCGAGCTGGCGATCTACGGGGTCAATGACATCACCATGATGCAGCGGGCGCTGAACACGGTCGCCAAGCAGGCGCAGGACGGGCACGGGCTGCAGGTGGGCGAGACATTCGAGGGCGTGCTCGCGCTGCCCGACGTCGACGACTATCGGGTGAAGCTGTCCCCCGTCGATCCGAGTTGGTATCACAGCGACTTTGGGTTCGGGCTGTGGTTCAACCGGACCAACCATGTGCGGTATCTACAGATCTTGTGGCCCGACGGAGCCGGACGCTACCCCGGGAATCCCGAGCTTGACCCGCACTTTGCCGACCGGCAGCCGCTGATGTGGATGCCGCGGGAGCTGCATCCCCCGAGCCGGTGGATACGCGACTGAGCTGGGGTTATCCACGGTTCTCAACTTTTGCGAAAAAGATGGAACCGAATCGGGGGTCGCGGCGTCGGATCTATATAAGGGCACTCTCTAGCCCTGATGACCTGCGGAAGGAGATGGTGATGGCGCCCCTGCCAGACCTGAACAAGGACACCTTGTACCTGGAGGGCCAGGTGGCTGCGCAAGTCGCCACCCGGTTCAAGGCCGCGGCGACGCAGCTCGAGGACGAGTTGCGACAGACGGTCATCAAATACAAGACCAATCTTGGGATCGGTCCGTATGACGAGGGCACCTCATGGAACACGGCAGTCGATCAAGTCGTCCGCACGGACGCGAAGGCGTCAGTCCTGAAGGTCGTGGAGACATGCATGCGACGCCTGAACGAGTTCGCAGCCCAGGCGGACAATGCTCAGAAGTCGTTCAACGAGCTCGAAGATGCGAACAAGGAGCGGATCAGAAAAAGCGCGCAAGGCGTCGATCCGTCCAAGTCCTTTCCGTCGTATCAATAGGTGTGGCAACCATGAGTATCCGCTTGATCACGATGGGATTGGTCGCGCTATCGCTGTCTGCCTGCGGTAACACAGTGGCCGGCACCCCGACAGCGATGTCGATCGGACCGTCCTCGTCTACGCCCCGAACGCAGGTCACACTGTCCGGGGTCTCGCCGCCGACGACTGCGGCACCAAACGACAACGTCACGGGTACCACGTTCGATGGCTGCGCGTCCGTGACGGATGCCGAGATCGCCTCATGGGAACTCAAGCCAGAGACCAAGCACGACACAAAGGGCCAGCCTCAGGCACGAAACGTACGCGGCTGCCTGTGGAATGGCAAACAATGGTATCTGCGCATCTACGCCGTCAACGGCTCAATAACGCAATGGGACAAGCCGCAGGAAGACAATGACCGTCAAGAGGCAATCACTATTGGTTCGCGATCGGGCTGGCTGCTGCACAGCAAGGACCAAATCACCTGCACGATTGCACTTCCTTCTCAACAAGGAATCGCAACAGTCCAAGTCAATCTCAACTTGGAGCTCACCGACCAACGCTATGACCAATGTCCGCTGGCGAAGCAGATCATGACCACCATCGAGCCGAGAATTCCCTAGCCAGAGAAGATTCAAGGAGCAATTCAATGGGCAAACAAATCAAGGCCCACCAGTGGATGGGCGAGGAACACCAGACGATCTACGACGCCGCCCATGCGTTCAAGAGCAGCTATGTCACCGACACCCAGACCGAGATCAACGGGTACGCCGACAAGCTGCACGAGGTTATGACGCTGGCCGGCCGAGAGATTCAGCAGACAGTCGGAACCAGTTGGAAGGGCCTCACGGCAGAAGCTGCTCAGACTTCATATTCGAACTTCTTCCAAGGAGTGGAAGACGCAGTCACGGCCATCCGCGGGTTGTCGACAGCTCTTAAGCCAGTCGGTGATGCCATGGACACAGCGATGGCAAAAATCGAGCCTCCGATGCCGGAAAGCGAGATTAAGAGCCGATACAACCAGGCCATCGAGACCTACAAGAAGGACCAGAAGGCCGGGCTGAAGGCCATGTCAGACCTCACGAACGAGATCGCAACGAAACAGGATCAGGCCCGTCAGCAGATGACCGAGCTGTTCAGCCAACCCGCTGTCGATGCAGGTAACGATGTCGAAGACGTGCACGATCCGCAAGATCGCGCGCCAGATAGCCCGAAGCCAGTCGCCTACCGCAATGGTGACGAGAACGGCGGCGGCGGAACCGGCACTGGCACTGGCACTGGTGGAACCGACGGCAAGCTGAAGCCCGATGCCCCCGGAGACACCAAACCCGCCTTCGACCGGGGCAGCGGCGATGGAAAAGGCACCGGCCAAGGCCAGGGCCAAGGCGGCGGTCAGGGCGGCGGTCAAGGTGGTGGCCAGGGCGGCGGTCAAAGTGGTGGCCAGGGCGGCGGCTTAGGCACTGGTTCGGACCCGAGGAATTCGGGCGGCTACTCCCCCGCAATCGGTTCGACTAATGCGGCCGGGCTCAGTCCGTCGGCTGCGGGCACCGGGACGGGGCCCGGCGCCGGAATGGGTGGCATGCGTGGCGGTCTCGGAAGCTTGCCACCCGGCGTTGCCGGCTCGGGCGGCACCAACCCTGCCGGAATCGGCGCTGCCGGTGTGCGCGGCGGCATGATGCCGATGGGCATGATGGGCGGCGCGGGCGGCGCGCACGGCCGCGGTGGAGGCAAAGGCGAAAGCGACGACGACGAGCACGCCACCCCCGACTACCTCATCGACCTCAACAATGGCAATGAGTTGTTCGGCGACCTACCCAAAGCGTCCCCCGGCGTCATCGGCGACTGGACCGAACACGAGGATGCCGAAAAGCGCCGAAGAGAGGCCGAAATCAAACGCTACAAGTCCATGGGTTGGGATGTGAAGTTCGATTGACACTGCAAGCTGATCTACATGCCTTGGGCCGCATGTCAAAGGACTTACACGACCTAGCGTCTTCCTCCAAATGGGAGGCCGACACGCCAGGAATGACGGCCCAGCCGAGCGACGGCGACATGCCATCACACACCGCTGCACGATCGGTTTCACGCGATGCCCTCCACGAGATTCAGACGATGATTGCCGATCGGTACACACAGGTGAGCGGAAACGTATGGATGGGGTGCTCATGAGTGTTCCGCAGGTTGCGGTGGTTGGAGTTGACACTAGCGGCGCTGTCACGGCCGAACTATCAGAGCACCGTGAACTGATCAGTGTCGTGGTTAGTTCAGGGTGGGAACAGCTCTTTCCCTCCGGCGCACTAGGATCCAGGGTTTTTGACGCATATAGCGACGGGCTGTCAAAACTGCCCCAGATTTCCTACTCGGATATTGCACCCAGCGTTGACGAAGAGCAGGACATTCATGCGAAATTGCGTGAATTCGACGGCCCACCGCGTAGTGTCGAAAGTTACACCGAAGATGCGCAGAACGCCATGGACCGCGCTATCCGGCTTCTGGTCAACTTGCGGACGGCGGCTGCTGCCGCTCACTCAATGCCGGGCGAGGCTGAGAGTGTTGCATTCCGCTTACGTGACAACTGGCTCGCCGGTTGCGATGTAAATGCCAGATGGGCTGCTGGAAAAAGCGGTGGAGAGATCACCGCAAAACTTGCCTGGGCGTTGGCAGAAGCCAAGAGTGATACCAGAGATCAAGAAGCGCTGACGGGAGCGCAAGCGCAACTGCAAGAAGCTATCGATACGCTGCTATCGCTGGGCAATGAAGCGATAGCAGCACTTGGATACCACAAGGGTAAAAACTAGCAAGGGAGGGAAGCGGACGATGGCACCAGATCCACAGCGACTGAAGGTTGATATCGATTGGCTACGAAAGCAATCCAAAAACTGGACAACCCTCGGTGACCGAATGGATGCAGTAAAACAGGGAATCGAGTCAGTCAAGGTATCTAAGGCTGGGATCGACCGTCCGATTGGGTCGGGACTGACGAATCTGGGCACATTTATAGATGCCTATAATGTATTCGTCGCAAATTTTCAGAATAGGACGAGCGAGGGCGCTAGTTCGTGCCATGCGGTAGCGAAAACAGTCTTAGAGGTCGCAGACACATACCAAAATCAAGATCATGGTTCCGCCACGAACATACAAGGTGTCACAAATGGCACTGGGACACGGTAGAGGACTCACGCATGGCACTCATATATGAATTCGCGCAGAAGCTAGAAGAGCTAGAACCATGGCCCGGAAAGATCAGAAACGCAGCTAACGACATAGCAGATACCTGGCTGGCTCAGAAATCACATCTCGACCAGGCGCTCCGAGATGCTGGAAACCACGCGGCTGATAAGACCCAAGAGCTAGTCGATAAGACCAGGCCCGCAGTACAAGACGCCAAGGATATGCAGAAAATAGAGCATATCCCAGAAGGCTGGAACGAGATCATCACTAAGTTGTCGGGCGAAATCGTATCGCTCTTCGACGATCCGGATATGGGACTGCGTGATCATTGGGAAGGCGATGCTGCAATTTCTTTCACCGCAATGTCTGATCAGCAGAAGAAAGCCATGGAAAGGTTGTTATCCTTAGCGAAGAAAGCCAAGGAGACTCTTGACGAGGTAAATGCTTCAGCCGAGAAATTCTTCACCGGTTTGGGCTGCTGCTTGGTTGGCGTCCTTGTAGCAGCGGCCGGTGCACTCATAACTTTAGCGGGAGTCTTTACTGGAGTGCCGGGTGCCATCGTTTTTGGTACCACTGTCGCAGCCGCACTCGGAACCTTGACACTTCTGATAACGACATTTAATGATCGAATGGCTGAACTAACGAGATCGGCGCAAGCGCTCAATAATGAGACGGCCGATGCTTCGGGGTTTCCAGGGGGGCACTGGCCCGGGCCCGTCACGGAAAAATATGGTCCGAGTACGAATTGGCAGCCAAAGTAAGAAACTTACTGAAACCTGACATTGACCAGGCGCATTGTAGGCAGGGTGAGCATGAATAGAAATAAGATCGCATGGATTGTGTTTGCCGCCTTCGCGGCAAGCCAAGTATGCTACCCAATCATCGCAGTGTATGGGTGTACTAGCGGTCAAAATCCATGCCTCGGTATGTCGCCTGGAAAGTGGGTGTTTGTTGCAATCGTTGAAATTGCTTACATGGCCATCTTAACCTTGGGCGCCGTGTGGGGTCGACTCGCTCCGCTGACCCGAGGGTACGCACGTATCGGTAATGTGCTCTTGACCGTATTTGCAGCCTTATTTTTAGGAATGGCTTACCCGGCCTCGGATTTATGTGATCGACCCGAATTGGTCATCGCGATTTGGTCCATCGGGCTTATTCTTGTCGCAATACAGATAGGGATTTTCTACACGAGGCCGATAAAGGGTGGCTGACAGCAGCGTCACTAAACAGGTCACGGACCTGCCCTACAGATTTGCCGGCCGCAACACGACGACCGACGTTGTCCGAGAACCCTTGTCCGCCAACAATGCAATCACCCGATTGTCCGCATCCACCGCCGCGTAGGTCCCCTCGATCCCGGCCGCTGCCAGCGGCCGACCATTGCGCACCGAGTCGACTTCGGCCTCGTCCACGTCGCGCCGCGGGAACCCATCCCGGCACGCGGTGTCGAGGTCCACCGTCAGCGTCGCATCCTCGGCCAGCTCCTCAAGCGTCCGCGCCTGATCCAACGCGAAATCACCAACCCGGGTGCGCCGCAACGCCGTCAAATGCCCACCCACACCCAACGCAGCGCCCGCATCGCGCGCCAGCGCACGAATGTACGTCCCCGACGAGCAGTCCACCTCAACGTCGACATCTACAAATCCGTCGAGGCGCCGCACCGCCAACACATCGAACCGCGAGATCCGCACCGGTCGCGCCGCCAGCTCAACCGCTTGCCCCTCCCGCGCAAGCTTGTAGGCGCGCTGTCCGTCGACCTTGATCGCACTCACCGACGACGGCACCTGCTCGATATCCCCACGCAGGGCGGCCACCGCGGCCTCGATGTCCGCATCGGTGACGTGCGACGCCGAAACAGATTGCAGCACCTCACCTTCGGCATCGTCAGTGCTGGTGCTCTGCCCCAATCGGATCGTTGCCGCGTACGACTTGGTGGTCAGCGTCAGCAACCCCATGATCTTGGTGGCGCGTTCGATGCCGATCACCAGCACCCCCGTCGCCATCGGGTCGAGGGTTCCCGCATGCCCCACCTTGCGGGTGGAAAACAGTCTGCGACACCGTGACACCACGTCATGGCTCGTCATCCCGGCGGGCTTGTCGACGATCACCAGGCCCGCGCGGCTCAATGGATCTGAAGTCACGGCACCACGATCGCGGTCAGAATCAGGCCCCTGTCGATGATCCAGCGCCCATCGAATGATGACAGCACGCTGCCGTCGTTTGCCTTGCCGTCCACCAAAATCCGCGACGTGAACGTCCCATCGGGATCCAGCGTGATGTGCGCGTCCTCGAACCCCAGCCAGCGGGCGGTCAGCGGAAACCACGCCTTGTAAGTGGTCTCCTTGGCGCAGAACAACAGTCGGTCCCAGTGTGTGCCCTCGGGCAGCGCTTCCAGCTCGTCACGCTCGACAGGCAAGGCGATCGACTTGAGCACCCCCTTCGGCAATACATCGTGCGGTTCGGCGTCGATGCCCACCGACCGCACCTCCCCCACGCGTCCGACCACGGCGCCGCGGAACCCCTCGGTGTGCGTCATGCTGCCCACCACTCCGCTGGGCCACAAAGGTTGCCCCTTGTCCCCCTTCAGGATCGGGGCCTCGGGTACACCCAGAACAGACAGTGCCTGCCGCGCGCAGTACCGCACGGTGACAAATTCGTTGCGCCGCTTGGCCACCGATTTGGCGATCAGCGGCTCCTCCTCGGGCAGCGGAGAGAGCCCCGGCGGATCGTTGTAGAGCTCGGCCGAGGACAGGACGTCGGGAACCACCGACGCGATCAGCTCATCAGTCATTGGCACGCTCCTTGGCAACCCGTTCACGGAACCGCTTGGCCGCCACTCTCATCTGCTCGGTGATCTCGAAATGACCACCAAAATCGTTGAGATAGCCCGGCGGATAGTGCGGGACGGGCAGGATCTGCCGCAGCCACGAATACGGCTTGCGCTGCGCCCATTCCCGCGGATACCCGACCGACACCTCCTCGAACCGAACCTCGTCGTACCAGGTGGTCCGTGGAATGTGCAGGTGCCCGTATACCGAACACACCGCGTTATAGCGGGTGTGCCAGTCGGCGGTCGCGGTGCTCCCGCACCACAATGAAAACTCCGGATAAAACAACGCATCACAAGGTTCACGCACCAGCGGAAAGTGATTCACCAACACCGTCGGCGTCATCCAATCCAGGTCTTCGAGCCGCTTCTTGGTGTAGCGCAACCGATCCCGGCACCACGCATCGCGGGTCGCGAAAGGCTCACTGGAGAGCAAGAACTCGTCGGTGGCCACCACGTTGCGGTCGCGGGCGATCTTGAGGCCCTCGGCCTTGGTGTTGGCACCCTCGGGCAGAAATGTGTAGTCGTACAACACGAACATCGGCACGATGGTCGCCGGACCCCCCTGCTCCACCCACACCGGATACGGGTGCTCGGGCGTCACGATGCCCATCTCGTCGCACATGTTGACCAGGTAGTCGTAGCGAGACTGCCCGAAAATCTGCATGGGATCGCGCGCCGTGGTCCACAACTCGTGGTTCCCGGGCACCCAAATCACCTTGGCGAACCGGCGCCGCAACAGATCCAGCGCCGCCCGGATGTCGTCAGTCTTCTCGGCCACATCGCCGGCGACAATCAACCAGTCCTCGGGTGAGGCCGGGTGCAGTTCCTCGAGAACCGACTTGTTGGCCGATTGCCCGACGTGCAGGTCGCTAATGGCCCAGAGGGTGGGCTCGCGTTCCTGCGTCATCCGGCCAATGTACCTAGAGGTTCAGCTTGCAACTCTGACCGACATCGAGAACCCGCAGCGCGCGCCCGCTCCCCACCCAGAATGCGCAGGACAGCGTCAGGTCGGTCAGCAGCCCGTCGTCGAAGTGCTCACTCACCCGCGCAAAGAACGCGTCGTCCTCGCGCAACCCCACGTGATCGGTGGCGAAGCGGTGCGCGAACTCAGCGGCGATCCGTTCGGCCTCGCTGTACCGCGGCGACGTGCGCCATTGCTCGGCGTCGGCATAGAAGTCCGCGTCCAACTCGCCGCTCTGGACAAAGCGGGTGTTCTGGCAGACCGTGCATTCGTTCGCGAAGGCCACCGCGATCCGTGCGAGCTCTCGCACCCCGATGGGGAGCCGGCTGCGGTTATAGACCGCATCGGAAAACCCGGCGAAGCCGGGCGCCATCTCGGGAGAACTCATCAACCAGCCGGCCACATCGTCGTCCGCGTAATTCCCAATTCGTGCCATGGCGTCACGATACTCCGGGACTAGAACGTGTTCTAGTGTTTTGGACGTTCCGTAATGAGGCGACGACGTGCACGGCTAGACTTTCGGCGCACCGTGGCTCCTTCGATATAGAGGTGAATTCGCATGGCCCGTAGGGCTGGACTCGCCATAGTTCTCATGGCACTGGTACTGAGCGGCCTTGTCGTGTGGCGCACCGCCCCGACCGAGCACGCCGTGAGCGCGCCGGTTCAGCTGCGGTTCTCCACCGCGCCGATGACGGGCGGAGCCAGCACCACGATCAAATGGCCGGTGGTCGCGATCACCGATCCGCGGCCCTTCGATCCCTGCTACGACATCCCGGGCTCTACGATCGCCGCGGCCGGACTCGACCAGACGCCGCCGGCCCCCGAAGAGGGGCTGCGCTGCCGATACGACTCGCGCAACAACTATCAACTGGCGGTCGAGGCGATCGTGTGGCGCACCTACGAGGACTCGCTGCCCGCCGACGGCGTGGAGACCACCATCGCCGGCCACCGCGCGGCGGAATACAACATCATGAAGCCAACCGACTGGAACAACCAGTGGTGGGTGTCCTGCATGATCACGTTCAAGACCAGTTACGGCGTGGTCCAGCAGTCCCTTTACTACGCATCCTCGAAGTACTCCCCCGACGGCCCCGGCTGCCTGGTGGAAAACCGCCGGGTCGCAGGCATTCTCGCGCCCTCATACAAGTTCTGACGCAGCGCCGAGTGGATCAGCCGCGCGCCGCGATCCGCGCCTGCACCTCGGGACGCCGCAGCGGTGGCACCGTCTTGGGTGGCTGACGCCGCGCCGGCAGGTGACCCAACAGATGCATCGTCGTGGCCGTCACCTCCGCGACCGCCTGTTCGAACACCTCCCGGTTGGCATCGGAGGTCTTCTGGATTCCGCTGATCTTGCGGATGTACTGCCGCGCCGCCGCCTCGATCTCCTGGTCGGTCGCGGCAGGTTCCAGCCCGCGTAGTTCGGTGATGTTCCTGCACATCCTTCGACGATACGACGGATGGCCATGCCCCACCCACCGGTTAGTTCCCCTGCGCGTGTATACGTAATTCATGCCATCGACGTCATTGGAGCCGTCCAGCGCGTTACGCGAACGCATCGCGGCAGCAGCGCACCAGGTTCTCGCCACCCATCCGCCCGCCACGACCCCGGTCATCGAACTACTGGGAGCCGTCTACGACGCCGGCCTGGCCTGGGTCCACTTCCCCGTCGGCCTGGGCGGTCTGGACGCCCCACCCGCACTACAGGCCATCTCCGACACCATCCTGCGCGCGGCCGGAATGCCAGATCCGTTGTTCATCAACGTAATTGGCTACGGCATGGCGGCCCCCACGGTGCTCGCCCACGGACAACCCGAACTGACCCAGCGGATTCTGCGTCCGCTGTTCACCGGCGAAGAGTTGTGGTGCCAGCTGTTCAGCGAGCCGGGCGCCGGCTCCGATCTGGCCGGCCTGGCCACCCGCGCGGTACGCGACGGCGACGACTGGGTGATCAACGGCCAAAAGGTGTGGACCTCGGGCGCCCACCAGGCGCGCTGGGCCCTGCTGGTGGCCCGGAGCAATCCCGATCTACCCAAGCACCGCGGCCTGACCTACTTCGTGCTCGACATGACCGATCCCGGCGTCGAGGTCCGCCCGCTGCGACAGATGACCGGTGACGCCGAGTTCAACGAGGTGTACCTGACCGACGTCCGCATCCCCGATGCGCACCGCCTGGGCAACGAGGGCGACGGCTGGCGGGTGTCGATGACGACGCTCATGAACGAGCGCAGCGCCCTCGGCGGCGCATTCGATCACGGACGTGGCGGCGGATCGATTGGGAACGCGCTGAACCTGTGGAAGCAGCGCCCCGATCTACACACCCCCGAGCTGCGCGCCAAGCTGACCAATCTGTTCGTGCGCTCCGAGGGAAACCGCTACGGCACCCAGATGCGGATCGCCGCACAGGGCGATCAGCCCATGGGTCCAGAGGGTTCGATCGGCAAGCTGATGGGCGCGGAGCTCAACCAACAGATCTACGACTTCTGCGTCGAACTGCTGGGCATTGAGGCCACCCTGTACGCCTCCTACGACATGCGGCGGGTTGTCGAAGATGATCGCCGTACCGACACCATGTGGGCCTTCCTTCGGTCGAAGGCCAACACCATCGAGGGCGGCACCTCCGACGTGATGCGCAACATCATCGGAGAACGCGTCCTCGGTCTGCCCGGCGACATCCGGGTCGACACCGACAAGGCCTGGAAGGAAGTTCCCCGTGGATAAGCGCCTGCGTGAAGACAATCAAGCACCGGCTGAGTTCGAGTTCACTGAAGAGCATGGCGATCTGCGTGGGCTGGTGCGCAGCTGGTGCGAGCGGGTGTGGACGCCCGAGCATGTGCGCGAGGTCGCCGATGCCGGCACCGTGGACCTGAACGCATGGCGCGCCCTGGGGTCCGAGCTGGGTTTGGTGGGGCTGATCCTGCCCGAGCAGCACGGGGGCGGCGGGCTCGGCGTCATCGAATTGTCCATCGTCGCTGAGGAACTGGGGCGCGCGCTGGCGTGCCTGCCGTGGATATCGAGCGCGGCCCTGGGCGCCACCGCATTGGTAGCCAGCGGCGACGATGACGCCATCGCACAACTGGTGCCTGCGCTGGCCACCGGCGACAAGACCATCACGCTGGCCGGCGGTCGCACCCGATTGGCCGATGCGATCACGGTCTCGGCCGAATCCGATGGAGACGGTTGGAAGCTCACCGGCGATGCCGAGCACGTCCCGGACGGCGCTACTGCCGACGTGCTGCTGGTACTGGCCGATACCGATTCGGGTCCAAGCCTTTTCGCGGTGGACGGGGACGCATCCGGCGTCGACCGGCACGCGTTGGCCACCCTGGACCTGACCCGCTGGCAGGCCAACATCCACTTCGAAGCCGCTCCCGCGCGCTTGATCGGCCAAACCGGAAACGGCGGCACTACCGTCGCACAAGCACTCGATGTTGCGGCCACCGTGCTGGCAGCCGAGCAGGCGGGCATCGCCGCCCGCATGCTCGATGTGACAACCGAATACGCCAAGTCACGCATTCAGTTCGGGCGGATCATCGGGTCGTTCCAGGCCGTCAAGCACCGCCTGGCGGATATGGCCGCCGCGGCCGGAAATGTGCGCGGCGCCGCGTATCACGCGGCGTGGTCCCACGATGACCCGAGCATCGACGATCCCGCGCTGGCCACCAGCATCGCCCAGCAGGTAGCGTCCGCCGGTGCCGTCGAGGTGACCGCGAAGGCCATCCAAAGCCACGGCGGCATCGGGTTCACCTGGGAACATCCGGCTCATCTGTATTACAAACGGGCCGTGAGTAATTCGGCGCTCTTCGGAGGCCGCGCCGTGCACGCCGAACGTATCGCCAGAGAGGTAATAGACGCATGACCGAACAGATTCTGTTGACGCAGACCGAAGACCGCATCTGCACCATCACGTTGAACCGGCCGCAGGCACGCAACGCGCTGAGCAAGGCGCTCGGCGAGGAGATTGTCAAGGCGGTGACTGCCGCCGAGGCCGATGATGACGTCGACGTGATGATCCTGACCGCTGCCGACCCCGTGTTCTGCGCGGGCGTCGATCTCAAGGAACTGGGCAGCGGCGACCGTGCCGACACTCTGGACCCGTGGTGGCCCGAGCTGTCCAAGCCCGTCATCGGCGCCATCAACGGCGCCGCGGTGACCGGTGGCCTTGAGCTGGCACTGTCCTGCGACATCCTGATCGCCTCGGAGAAGGCGCGCTTCGCCGATACCCATGCGCGCGTTGGCATTCTGCCCACCTGGGGGCTGACTACCTTGCTCCCACTGTCGGTGGGACGCGGCTTGGCGCGGCGTATGAGCCTCACCGGCGACTATCTGTCGGCCGAGGACGCATTGCGTGCCGGGCTGGTCACCGAGGTGGTTGCCCACGAGGAGCTGCTGCCGGCGGCCAAACGGGTCGCAGCGACGATCGCCGGGAACAATCAGCCTGCGGTGCGCGAGCTGCTGGCCTCCTACCGCCGCATCGAGTCCGAGCTGATTGGCGACGGGCTGAGGGTGGCCCTCGATGACGCGCACCGGTGGATCGAACAGAACTCCATTGCTGAGGGTGTCGAGGCCCGACGCGCGGCGATCATGGAGCGCGGTCGCAGCCAGAACGCCTAACGGTCGTAGCAGTACAGGGCGATCCGGCGGTCGGGCCGAACATCGAACTCGCCCATCGCGGTCCACTCAAGACGGGCAAAGGTCTTGTGAATCGGCGGATTTCCGATCGCCGGGTCGCCTAACACCCGCCGACATGCGCGGTCCGCGGCGAACACCGCAAACGGCAGCAGCCGGATCCACTCCGAGATGACGCCTCGCCCCAGATGTTCGGTGGACGCGGTAGCGATGTGGAATCCGACATCGTGCGGATGGAAGTCGTAGATCCGAGCGATCTCGTCCCGGGCGGCCCGGTATATCTCGGCGTAGCCGACCTCGATACCGTCCACCGAGAGGATGCAGGGTAACGAATAAGCCCCCGCCAACCGGTACGAAGAGTCCTCCTGCCACCGGGCGGCCGACCACGCCTGCTCCCAGGTTTCCACCAGATGCGGACGGGCGAACCACTCGCTGAGCATCTCAGGGTCGGCGCCGTCGGGATCCACGCGGCGAAGTCCGTAGCGAGTGCCCTCGAAGGACGGGAGCGGCGGCGGCCCGGCCTCGATGACATCGGCCGCAACATCCGTGATCTCGCGGGCAATGCGGTAACCGGTGTGGGAATTCATCGGCCAGCGAGCTCCGTTCGATCGGTAGACTTAACTTAGGTAAGCCTACTTTATGAAGCACTCAGACCGCCCTGAGCTGTACCCCTACATCAGGTGTGGCGTCTCCTTATGAATCTTGTGGTCGTGGTGCACCGTGCCGCCCACCACCGCGAATCCGAGACCGGCGGTGACCAGTAATGCGATGGCCGCAACCATTCCCCAGCCGTGATGACCAGCGGCCAGCGCCGCCAGCCCGAGCGCGGTGATCGTGACGGACATCAGTCCGAGGAAGTACCCAGTCCACACGGCAAATCGGTCGAGATTCATCTTCGGAACACCTCCTTATGCGAGTGACCCCAGAGTACGCCGCAAGTGACCTGGATCACATATTCGAGGTGTGCGCCTAGAGCAGCCCAAGGAGCTCCATATCGGTGACGTATTTGACGATGTTCGTCGCCGACACCTGCGGGATGTCTGGATTGTCGCTATCGGGGCCAATCTTGGCTTCCTGCACCGCCGCACGGAAGCGGTCGGCAGGGGCGAATGATCCAACAGTCGGCACCATGGGCTTCACCCGCTCAGGGTCCTGCACCAGCGTCAGATACATCTGCAGCACCGAGTTTCGCCGATGCTTCTCCGGTAGCGCACGCAGGCCCGTCCCGAACCGCTGCAACCACTCCTGGAAGTCGTCGATGCGTTCGATCGGATGGCCGGCCTCGATCAGCCAATCCACATACTCGTCGAGCCCGATGCCGTCATCGTGCGGGTTCATCACGTGATAGGTCTGGAACCCGTCGACCACTTGAGTACCCAAGGTGGTGATCGCCTCGGCGACGAATTCCACTGGCAGCCCATCGAAGTGCGCGCGGCGTCGGTTGCCGTCGGAGTCCAGTCCGTAGAACGACTTGGGTGCCACGCCGGTGGTCACCAGACTCAGGATCATCTTGGTGAACACATCCGTGACGTTCAACTGGCCGGCATAGGTGGTGTCGGCCAGCAGCATGTCGCAACGGAAGACCCCGATCGGCAGCCCGCATAAGTCATGGGCCTCCCGCAGCAGCACCTCGCCCGCCCACTTGCTACTGCCGTAGCCGTTGGCGTACGCGTCTTTGATGACACGCGTGGCACAGATGTCGCGAATATCCGCGTCCTCGGTGAAGGCCACCCGTTCAATCGGGTCGCCGACATTGGCCGTCGACACGAAGGTAAACATCTTCAGCTTCGTGTCGAGCGCCAACCGGATCAGCTCTGCGGTACCGGCCACGTTAGGTCCGAACAACTCGCCGTAGGACAGGGCACCGCTGACGACGGCGGCCGAATCGACAATCACGTCAACGGTATCTGCGAGTCGTTGCCAGGTCTCCTCCCCCAGACCAAGGTCGGCTTCACCCTTGTCACCGGCAATGACCTCCAGATGATCCTCGGCCAGTTCGTGGAAGTGCCGAAGCAGTTCCGGGTCGCCGCTGTCGAAGATCTGTTCCAGCCGGCGCCGAGCCTCCTCGTCAGATGCGGCCCGGACCAAGCAGATCAGCTTGCCGTCAAGCAGTTCCAGCTTTTCGAGCCATTGCAGCACCAGGTACCGCCCGAGGAAACCCGTCGCGCCGGTCAGCAGCACCGTGCGCGCCTCCCCGCTGGGCTTCGGCAGTGTCGTTGCGATACTGAGGTTTTCCGCGTCAATGAACTTGTCCAGCGTCAGGTCGGCTGCACTAACCTCCTCCGCTCCGGAACCATGCACGGCAACGAAGCGCGGGTCGCTGGCGTGCTTATCCAGCTGCCCACTCAAACTGCTCACCATGGGCGTATCGAAGAGCGCGCGCACGGTCAGGTGCGTGTTCATCGATTTGTTGATGGCAGCGATCAGGCGCATCGCCGATAGCGAGTCACCGCCCAGATCGAAGAACGAGTCGTCGACGCCGACCCGCGGCAGTCCGAGAACTTCCGCGTAGAGACGGGTCAGCTTCTCTTCCACCGGGTTTGACGGAGCGCGATACTCGGTTTGCTGATACTGCGGCTCCGGTAAGGCGCGGGTATCAAGTTTCCCGTTCACCGTCAACGGCAAGGCGTCGATGACCACGACGGCCGCGGGAACCATGTAGGCCGGCAACCGTTCGGCCAACGCGGCACGCGCTGTGGCCGGATCGATAGCCCCGGCGACGTAACCGACCAGGCGCTTATCACCCGGGCGGTCTTCACGCACGATCACCACGGCCTGCTCGACATCGTCGAGATCGGCTAGCGCCGTTTGGATCTCGCCGAGTTCGATGCGGTAGCCGCGAATCTTGACCTGCTCGTCCGCGCGCCCGATGTAGTGCAACTGCCCGTCGGCCCCCCAGCGCACCAAATCCCCTGTGCGGTACATGCGGAGTCCTCGCCCGCCCGGCGCACCGAACGGGCACGCCACGAACCGCGATGCCGTCAGCCCGGACCGGTGAAGGTAACCGGCGCCCAGTCCGTGTCCCGCGATGTACAGCTCTCCGACCACTCCCACCGGCACGCGTCGCATCCAACTGTCCAGGACGAACAATGCCGCCCCGGCCACCGGAACGCCGATCGCCGGCGTCCCCGAGCCCGCGACCAACGGTGGACTGACGGTCACGCACAGCGTGGACTCGGTGGGGCCATAGGCATTGACCATCAAACGTCCTGGTGCCCACCGGTCCACCACCTCCGCCGAACAGGCCTCGGCAGCCACCACCAGTGCCATGCCCTCCAGGGCTTCCGGCGACAGCGCGGCAGCTGCAGAGGGCGTCTGATGTAGGACGGTGATCCCCTGGGAGACCAGGAAATCCTGGAAGTCCTCCGGGACCAGCGATTCGGGTACCACCACCAGGCACCCACCGTGCAGCAGCGGGCCCCAAATCTCTTCCACCGAAGCATCGAAGGCATACGAATACCACTGCGACCACGCCTGCCCCGGACCCGACGGGATACCGAGGTGCTCGTATCCCAGCACCTGTGTCACATTGTGGTGAGTTGTCGCCACTCCCTTGGGAATACCCGTCGTACCCGAGGTGTACACGATGTGCGCAATATCGTCGGCAGCCGGCCCCGCCAAGGCGAGGTGGGGCCCCGCATCCGCCGCGAGATCGCTGATATCGAGGACCGGCAACGCGTACCCGTCCAACCGTGAACGCAATGCCGCACTGGTGATCGCCGCCACCGGACCGGCATCGTCGATCATGAAATCGATGCGCGTGTCGGGTACCGCCGGGGCGATCGGCAGATACGCCGCCCCGCTCTTGAGCACCGCCAGAATCGCGATGATTGCCTCACCACGACGCTCCGAGAGCAGCGCCACACACTGCCCCGGTCCCGCACCGTGGTCAATCAGTTTGTGCGCCAAACGATTCGATTGGTCATCGAGCTCGCGATAGGTCCACGAGCGCCGACCACATTTGATCGCCACCGCGTCGGGGGCGCGATCCACCTGCACCGCGAACAGTTCCGGTATCGACGTCGGCGTCGCCGGCGCGGACAACACCGCGCGGTTACCCATCACGTCCAGCCGATCACTCTCGGCGGCGTCCAGCACATCCACCGCCGACAACCGCTGCGAGGGGTTGGCGGTCACGGCCGCCAACACCCGCTGTAGGCGTGCAGTCAGTGACTCGACACTCGCGACATCAAATACATCGGTCCGAAACTCGACCGCACCGCCAATCCCGGCGGGTTCGCCGGTCCCGGTGAAGCGCTCTCCCAGGGAGAACGTCAGGTCCATGCGGGCCGTGTTGGTGTGCACCGGTATCTGCGTGATCCGTAGATCGCCCAGCCCCAGCCCCTCGGCGGTGTCCTGCCCGGGAAGGTTCTGCCAGGTCAACCCGACCTGAACCAGCGGGTGGCTGCTTCGCGACCGGATGGGGTTGAGCTTCTCCACCAGCACCTCGAAGGGCACGTCCTGGTGCTCTAGCGCTTCCAGGCTGCGCGATCGGACCTGGGCCAGCAGGTCCGCGAAAGTGGGATCACCACCCGCATCGATACGCAGCACCAACGTGTTGACGAAGAAGCCCACCAGCTCATCGAGCGCGGGCTGATCGCGGCCGGCGACCGCGATGCCTACCGCCACATCGGAACTGGCGCTGATCTTCGACAACAGTACCGCGAGCGCGGCCTGGATCACCATGAAGCTGGTTGCTCCGTGTTCACGTGCCAGCGCACGGACTCCCCGCTGCAGCTGCTCGGGCCACTCCAGATCCACACTGGCGCCGCGGTAGTCGGCGATCGCCGGGTAGGGCCGGTCGGTAGGCAGCGCGAGGTGTTCGGGCATCCCGACCAGCGCATTGTGCCAATACGCCAGCTGGGTAGAGATGGAACTGTCGCCGTCTTCGAGGTCGCCGAGCTGATCGCGTTGCCACAGTGTGTAATCGGCGTATTGCACCGGCAGTGGTGCCCAACCGGGCGCATGCCCGTCGCACCGGCTGGCGTAGGCCACGGTGAGGTCACGCATGAGCGGGGCCACCGACCAGCCGTCGGCTGCGATGTGATGCACCGTGGCCACGAGTACATGCTCGTCGCCGGACACCCTGAACAGCTTTGCATGCATGGGAATCTCGGCCGAAAGGTCGAATGTGTGCCGCGCGACGGCGCTTATCGCCTCATCCAGCTGCGCGGACGGCCATTCGGTCGCATCGACCACCTCCCAGCCGAACCCCGCGTCGTGGGGCGCCAGCACCTGCTGGTACGGCACACCATCCTCATGGCGGAACACGGTGCGCAGCGATTCATGACGGCTCACCACATCCGCCAGCGCCGCGCCGAGTGCGCCCAGATCAGGCAGACCGTCCAGCCGCAATGCGACCGCCATGTTGTACACCGGTGAGGCACCGTGCAATTGGTCAAGGAACCACAGCCGTCGCTGCGAGAACGACAGCGGAACGACCGCGGGCCGGGTGCCGGACACCAACGGCACGGGCCTCTGCGAATCCGTCCGCAGATGCGGGGCCAACTGGGCGATCGTCGGGGTGTCGAAGAGGGCCCGCACGGTCAGGCGCGTGTTCATCGAGGTGTTGACGGCGGCGATCAGGCGCATGGCCGACAGGGAGTCCCCGCCCAAATCGAAGAAGGAGTCATCGACGCCGAGGCGTTCGAGCCCGAGCACATGCGCGTAGATATCGGCCAGGATTTCCTCAGCAGGGCTCGACGGCGCACGGTACTGGGTCTCTTGATACTGCGGTACCGGCAAGGCACGGGTATCGAGCTTGCCGTTGACCGTCAACGGTAATGCGTCCACCGCCATGACCGCGGCGGGCACCATGTAGGGCGGCAGCCGCTCGCCCAGCGCCACCCGCGCCCCGGCGGTATCGACCAACCCGCCCACTGTCTCGGTGACGTAGCCGACCAGGCGCTTATCGCCCGGGCGGTCCTCGCGCACGATCACTACCGCCTGCTCAACGCCGTCGAGATCGTCTAGCGCAGTCTGTATCTCGCCGAGTTCGATGCGGTATCCGCGGATCTTCACCTGCTTGTCGGCGCGGCCCACGTACCGCAGCTGTCCGTCTTGCCCCCACTGCACCAGATCTCCGGTGCGGTACATCCGGGAGCCGGGAGCCCCGAATGGGCATGCGACGAACCGGGTTGTCGTCAGATCCGAACGGCCGAGGTATCCATTTGCCTGCCCGGAACCGGCGA
>NZ_VTHB01000008.1 GCF_009729205.1 Mycobacteroides sp. CBMA 271
CTTAGACGCCGGTGTAACGGCTGGCGGCGGCGGCATCCTCGGCGACGTAGGTCGCGGCGGCATCGCCCAGGTTCAGCTGCGCAATATCGAGCAGCGCGTTGACCTTCGCGGACACCTCGACGAACCGAGCGTGCGCGGCCTGGAAGGCCACCGACGACTCACCGACGTGAAAGGCCTGCGCCGACATCGCAGCCTGCTCGGCCTGCGAGATAGTGCTGCGCATCAACGCGGTCTTCGCGCCGAAGGTGCCCTCTGCGGCCACCAGAGCGGGGATGTGTGCGTCAAGCAGACTCATATGATCCTCTCCTTCTTCTCAGTTTCTATTTCCTGTTATCCCGCAAGCCACGGCATATACGCTGCGGCAGCGTGCATGTCACCGACGGTGTAGCTGACGGCTCCCTCGGAAACTCCGATGCCCGCCCTCCCCAGCTCGGACACGGCACCGGTGGCCGCACCCTCACGCTCGACGGCATGCGCACTGAACACCGCCGCATTCTGGATCGATACTGGATCAGCGGCCGGTGGCACCACGACAGTGATCACCGGAGCAGCGGCGGCATGAGCGGCGGCAAGACGTGCGGTCAGGGCCTCCACCGCGGCACCGGCGGCCATCAGCCCTTCGGGAACGACGTTGAGGCTCATCGTGAGCACCCCTTCCGTGTGTGTGTTTCGATCATCGAGAACATCCGTGTTCCAACAGATCTCGAAGCGATTCCGGCGCCGCAACGAGCTCGACACCGGGGCCGGATTCGAGTGCGATGGTCGGATAGTCGGCCAGGAACTCCGCATACGTTCGTGAGCCGAGCCTCATCCCGAGGCCGGCCCAGGCGTCGATCACCGACCACCGCCGCGGGTTGCACGCGGCCCACTCGCTGAGATCCACCCGGCGCATCCACTCACCTAAATCGACTTCCTCCAGCCCGTACCCAGCGAGGAACTCCGTGTAGGGCACCTCCAGACCACGCACAACGGTGATCCCACGTCCCAGCGTGGATGACTCCTGCAGCAGTCCCAGAATCTGTTTGGCCACGACGTGTCCCGTGGTGACCTCCTCGGTCAGCACCACAGAAGGGCAGGCCCGCACGGCAATGGACGCATCGACAATCGACACCAACACGTCGGCGGAGGCACGTAGCTGGTCGGCCTCGCCCAGCACCCGGGGCAGCCGTACCAGGGTGAAGTCAAGCTCGCTAGGCGAGCCGGCCACCACAAGTTCGGCTAACGCCTTCGAGGCCGCGTACGGGTAGACGGCTTGGCGAGGATCGGTGACCCGCGCTACTGCGGCGTCCCCGTTGACAACGTACGTCGACATGTGGACCAGCCGCACACCACCGGCCACACACGCCTCAACGGCCGCCGAAACCAGCTCCACGTTCGCGTCGCGAACATCCCGGTAGGGCGCCAACATATTGGTATTCCCAATGCAATTGACGACAGTTCGGGCGCCCGCGTCACGCAGCAACTGGTCGATACTGTTCGGACCGAACCCGGCTCCCATATGAAGGATCCGGACGCCGGCGACATCCCGGAGAGCCGGCCAGGGCCCAGCCTCGGCGAGCTCCGACCTCGTCGCAAAGACCACGTCGGGTCGCAATGTGCCGTCACGTTTCAGATCGAGCACCGCCCGCGCAAATCCGGTGCCGACGATTCCGGAAGCGCCAAGCACAACTAGTGCGCCACTGCTCCGGTCCTGGGATCCTCTGGTACTCAGTGTCGTAGCGGTACGGGTCGTTAGCATCCGCTCGAGATCGGCACCAATCTCGGCCGCGGCATCGACCGATGCAAGCTCCTCCGCCGCTGCTCCCACCGCAGCCAGGTAGGCGGCACTGTCGGCACTGATCAGATCCAGAATGGACAGCTGCCTACCGAGGTACTTGCGGGTGTCCGGGAGAATCTTGATGAGATCCAGCGATCCGATCCCCTCGTTCAGAAGCGATGAATCCGCCCCGATCGGCCGCCCGAGGTGTCGACTCCAGATCCGCGCGAGACCCGCTGCAGTCTCCCCAATCTCGTCGTCGTTCGGCACGGCGTCCACGAATTGCGGCATAGTCTGCAGACTGTCGTTGTCGACCTTTCCGTTCGCCTTCCTCGGGATCGCAGGCACACCCACGACAAAGAATGAGGCGACACCGAAACTCGCCAGGGCACGCCTGATCCTGACGGCAACCTCGTTGTCTTCCAAGCCTTCACGGGTGCGTCCGGTTTGGAACCACACCACAAGCCCACCGTTGTGGACCCCGACACCGACATCGGCAACAGCGACATCCTCAGAAAGGCAGCGGACTATCGCAGCGGTGTCCACCCGTCTACCGGAGACCTTCACGATCGCGTCCCGGCGACCGGCGAAGAGGGGAAAGCCGTCTTCGTCGACAACCACACGGTCGGCCGTGGCGAATGCTCGCCGTATCGCACCGTCGGTGGTGTTCACCGTTCCGAAACTCGCGCTGTCCATCCCGAGGTATCCAGGCGACACGGTGTCTCCCGCGATGACGACTTCACCGAAGGCGATGAACACGGTGTTCGGCAGAATCGGCCTGCCCAACCTAAGGCGTTCCGCGCTGGCATGGCCGGATCCGTCGCAGACGATGGGCAGCTGGGAGACGACAACCGTCGTCTCGGTCGGACCGTAGGTAGAGATCAACGTGATATGTTGGGAGACAACGGAATCAGCCCACTTATCGACAACACTCGGGCGGATCGCCTCACCACCGACTACTACCTGACGGATGCCGGAGCCGCCGATCACACTCAGGGCATCGGGATCCTCGCACAGCAAGTGCCATACCGCGGTCGGCAGATCGATCAGTGTCGGACCGTCGACGAGATCTTGTCGAAGCGCGTCAAGGTCACCGGTCTTGACGGCGGTGGAGCGGACAAGGGTGGCTCCGCAGACCGCCGCGCCGAAGATCTCTTCAACACTGATATCCGATGTCAACGGGGCACATTGCAGGAGGGTGTCGGACGCTGCCCAGTGATAGGCATCTCGCACCGCATCGCTGAACATCGCCAGCGCACCGTGAGATATCGGCACGAGCTTGGGTTCTCCGGTCGAGCCCGAGGTCGCCATGATGTAGGCGGTTCTGGTGGCCAACCCGCTGTCCTGCGCCACTCTATCGATGCGTTGGTCGACAAGCCGGCGCAACGACTCGTCCAGGTCCGCCGTGAGCACAGCGGCGGCAACGTCGACCTCCCACACGGCGACACCCGCGGTGTGTTCCGCGATCGAATTCATGCGCAGCGGAACCTCTTCGGCACTATCGCACACGCTGTAACCGCAGCCGGCAAGATGGCTTGCGACTAACAAGTCGATGGTCTTGTCGGTGTCGTCGTCGAGGCACACCACAATGTCGCCGGGCTCAATACCAGTGCGCTCCAGCCACGCGATCCACGGATCGACGAATCGACGCCCCACGAGGAATTTGCCCACTCCACCTGACGTGTCCGTGAACCAGGCGGACGAGGGCTGTCGCCTTGCCTGCATGGATTCGTCACCTCGGCGGAGAGCGCCGTCCGGTCCGATCGCGAACCATTCGTTCACCGCCATCGCGATCGGCTTGTCCCACAGGCCATCCATCGATCCGAGCGCGGCGGCGATCCGTTCGGCGACCCAGGGATGCGCGTGTGCCTCGGCCGCATCCACCCGCTGCCAGATGGACAGTGTGAGGGCGCGATCGTCCTCATTCACGATGCACGACACGGTCATGCCTTCGACGGGACCGATGTCGGTGGGAACCGGCGCCTCCGACAGGAACGGACGCAGGGCCGGGGCACAGGTCTCGCGAATGAAGTTGAACGTCAGCGCCTCGACGTGAGATGTCCTGTTGATCGCCAGGTACATCCGCCGGTACTGCTCTTCACGGAGCCAACGGCGCCGCGATGCCCTGACGTAGTCACGATCAAGCGCACGGACAACATCACGCACAGATGCGAACGCGGCGAACCGAACCGGGTGCGCAATCGAGTTGACCAGGCAGGTCGCCACGTCCAGGTCGGGGTCTGCGAACCGATTGTCGACGGCATGGATCAGCAGGGTCGTGGTGCTCTGCTGCAGGCTCGCGTTCACCGCCACGGATGCTGCGGCAACAAGGATGTTCAACGGGACCTGCCTGGACTCGGCCAGAGCGACAACCGCATCGAACGCCTTGCCGGAGAGCGTGATCGATTCGCGTAGGACACCCTTGGCCGCGGACGAGGGAGGGGGCTCCACCATTCGGCCCTGCCCGGCATGTCTGGCAGCATCGGCAAGCTCGTCCCGAACGGTGCGCGCAAAGCGTTGCAGGGACTCGTCTGCCTTGACATTCTCCCGGTTGTGCGCCACCGAAAGTTTTGCCATACCCTCACTGAAGCAAGGAATATCGACCGCGGGTGCACTCGCGAGATGTCGCGCCAGGTCGGCCTCTACCACCCCGACCGCCCCCCCGTCGAGCAGGAGGTGGTGCGCCTGTATGTCGAGGCCCACTACCAGACCGTCTTCGCGGATTCGCGCCGTATAGCGCACGAGTGGCTTGCCGTGTAGATCCGGAAACCAGGTACGTACGAGCTCCTCGCCGCACCGGATCGTCAGGTTCTCGTCATCGCTGGCGACGTGCACGATGTCGCTGAACTCCAACCGCCGCGCGAGATCTGGATAGTCGGCTGCGTCCTTCGACGCCTCCAGGACGCAGAGCTGCACCGGATTCCCGGCGATCGTCGATTCCAGCGCCGCGCGGAACGCCCGCATGTCCTGCGGATGAAACCGGTAACTCTTGCCGATCAGGTACAACCCTGGATCGTCGGCCTGCTGTGCGCCGTTGTAGATGTTCTGCTGAGACCTACTCAAGGAGACGCGATCCACCCGGGGCTCCACCACTGCCGTCACGCGGCACCGTCCAACCCAGCCTGCCCCAACACACGGACCCATCCCGCGACGGACAGATCGCCCGCCATATCTTTCTGCATTACTGATCCACGGCCCACTCCGAGCTGCTTCATCAGAAGCATGAATCGGACCGAGTCCAGCCCCAAATCCCGGAGGTCGGTCGCGTCACCATCGAAAAGCTCCGACTCGGAGATGTACAGCACCTCGCAGAGTGCTCCGAGAACTCGTTCACGCGTGACATCAGACACGAGCCGAGGCTCCATTCAGCATCGCCGCCAAAGATGAGCGAATAACCTTGCCAGACTTGGTTCGTGGAATGTCCTCGACAAGCTCGATGAAGGACGGCCTAGCCATCGACTCCGATTCGCGTCGAAAACTAGCCGCGATCCGCTGCTTGAGATCGGCTGATTTCTGCGTATCGAGCGGCCCAGAGGGGACCACCGCCAGTCCAACCAGGGCGCCGAAATCCTCATCGGGAACCTCATAGCACGCCGCCTCGCGGACGCCCGGAACTGTTTCAGCGATCCGATCGACTTCGTCGGGCACCACGTTGACTCCGCCCGAAATAATCATCTCCGACGATCGACCCCTGATGTAGAAGAAGCCATCTTCCCGGCGCTCTACCAGGTCTCCGGTGTTCACCCACCCGTCGACCAGGACCTCCCGGGTGCGATCGGGATTGTTCCAGTACCCCAACATGTTTGCCGGCGACTTAATCCACAGCGTGCCATAAGGCGCAGAGGCAATAGCATCAGCGGGCCCGCCGACCTCACTGCTCGAAAGGTATGTCTGCACCCCCGGGTACGGACGTCCGACGGCACCCTCCTCGATCCTAGAAATCGATTCCGCGTCCGTCGGCAGACACAGTGCAGTACAACCTGTTTCGCTCAACCCATAGACCTGAGCCGTGCACACCCCGGCAGCTTCGATGAATTGCACGTCGCCGGGGATTGCCCGCGAACCGCCGTAGGCTATTAATCGCAACTGACCGACTGAGGCGCCGGTGGACCTCATCTCGGACACCAGTCGGGTGAGGAGGGTGGGAACCAGACACGTTGTTGCGACACCATTCCCGGCGAGTATCTCGGCCACAGAGGACCTACCTTCACCACCGGTGAGGCACGAGGCACCATGCGTCAGACCATTGAGGATCCACCAGAGTCCTCCGATGTGCGTCGCGGGTAACGGCGAGTATGTGGTTTCCCCGGCGACCCAATCTATCCAGTTCAGCCCCTCGTCCCGCAGGATATCCGGGACGGCGAAGAAGGAGCGGTTGGGCAGCAGCACGGCCTTCGGCTCACCGGTCGTGCCACTGGTGAAGATCATGGCGAGTGGGTTATCCGCACCGCCTTGCCCCCCGTCCAGTGGCGGACAACCGAAGTTAGCATTGCCACCCTCCTCGGCGCCTGCACGCACCGCTATCCTCGTAATCGACTGAGTGTCTTCGGATAGCAACACATCGGGAGCCGCGACCAGGATCGCATCAGGTTCGGTCACCTCACAGAAGCGAGCGATGGTCGCCGCAGGCAGGGCGCTGTCCACCATGACCGCGATGGCCCCGAGACGCGCACAGGCCAACACCGAGAGATAGGTCTCGGGCCCGTTGTCCGAGAGAACCACTACCCGGGATCCGCGGGAGACCGATTCATCGTGAAGTCTTGCCGCCAGCCCTTCGATGGCCGCGACGAGCTCCGCGTAATGCAGCAGACTCGTACCGTCGCAGCGGCGCAACGCAACCGCCGCTGGCTGCATACGGGCCCGCGCAATGACCCGTTGCAGCACGGTGGGTGGTGACTGTGACATGACGGTGAAATCTGCTTCCTGTCGGCGTGCTACGGGATGTTGAGGACGGCTATTTCGAACTCCCCACTCGCCGATCCTCCACTCTCATCCCAGAATTCGATGGTGCTGTGGAACTGCAAATAGCGCCACGACCGTTCGACGATGTGGAAGTCGCGGGCCTGCAGACGTGCGGAGAAGTGCCGCGAATCGACCAGTCTCCGGAACCGCGATGATGTGCTCTTGATCAACATGCCGGCGAGCTGATTCCGGTAGTAGTCCTCGATCGACCAGCCGCGGAATGCCCAAATATCCTCGTTCACAACGCCTTGAGCGAACGCACTGTACGCGAGCTGGTTGAAGCACAGGACCAGTTCCACGGCGTTGAAGTGGCCCGTGCTGCGAATGTAGGCGGATTCGTTGATCCCGAAGTTTCCTCGTGCGTGCACCGCATCGGAGGTGATTCCGTATTCCGCATCGGTCAGGTAGCGACATCCCTTGTACGAGTACGGCTCGAGCACTCTGCTGAGCACATCCTCCCCGATGGGAACCATGCCCGTCGAGGGCAACCCGGTCTGCACCGACAGGGTTGCCGCGGCACCGCTCACGCCGCCAGTCCAGGCGTCTCGAGACCATCCAACATGGTCAGGCGGTGGGTTGTCAGGGTTCCCGAGGCGGTTCCATGTTTGGCCCGGTGGACGAGAGCCCGGTTGTCCCACAAGACAATATCGCCCACCTCGTAATGCTGAGCGTGGATGAACGGCGAGGCATAATCGGAATCGAGCTGTCCCGACGCTTCCAGCAGCTGCCGAAGCAGCGCCGGATCCAGAAGCTTTCCTTGCCCGTCCTCGATCGTTTCGGTGCCGGCCTCGCAGATGTAGAGGATTTCTTCCTCGGTCTTCGGGTGTTTGATCACCGTGGGCCATTTCTGCGGAGGGGTGACCCGCTCGATCTCGGCCAAGATTTCTCCGATGGGCCGGTAGACATCGCTCGGGCGGATCTTGATGTAGCGGCGCGGAGTATGGGTGCTGTAGGTCCCCCGTATCGAGCCTTTCACCTTGTCAGACAACGATTCCCATACCTTGTTGAGGTCGATGAAGTATGTCCCTCTGTCGCGCCCGGGTACCGCGAGCGGCACCACCATGGAGAACGCAAAGGGTTTCGGCATGAACATGTAGTCGACATGCCAGAACGCGCCGGTCTTCGGAACGCCGTGCCCCTGTTCGGTGGACGAGACGAAGATCTCGGGGTGGTCCTTGTGGTGATAGACGGGCTCGTAGTAGGGCACGATCTCTCCGATCAGCCGCCCAAGGCGGATGAATTGCTCGGGTGTCGGATGAACATCCTTAAGGACGACGAGTTTGTTCTCATAGACGAGTTCACGAATCTCCCGTGTCTCGATGCCCTCCAAGTTCCCCGGGTCTATCCCCGTGACCTGCGCCCCCAGACCCTCGCCCTTCACGTTCAGCGTCATCGACTCCCTACTCTGCTTGCTGATCGGACCCAACCCATGACGTCAACCGCTGAGCGTGCAGCGGATGGACTAGAAGATAAGTCGAGCCGTGGACGCGAAAAGTTCCCGCAGACTTCAAATGTCGTTTGAGTGGGTAGGCAACCGGTCGGCACGCACCAAGCTCATGTCGGGAAAGACGTTGGAAAACAATCGAATTAGTGGGCGGCGTCACGGGCAGCGGAAGGAGTCGGCTGCATCACCTAGCGGGCTCGCTCACGCAGCGATCGCACGCAAGAACACACCGTCGACCATTCTGTGGATATCGCGCCTAGCAAACAGCTCCGTTGCTAGCCTTGACGGGTGACTTACCCACCACAGGAGCCGCCCGCACCGGGTGATCCGAACGCGTACAACCCGAATCAGCCGCCACCGGGATACCCGCAAGGTCCCCCGCCCGGATATCAGCCGGGCCCTCCCCCGGGAGCTCCGCAGTACCCGCCGCCCTACCCCGGCGGTCAGTTCCCCCCACCGCCTCCCGCGGGATATCCGCCGGCCGGGTACGGCTATCCGCCGGCCCCGTCGTGGCCACCGCAAGGCCCGTTCTCGGTGGGTGAGTCGTGGAGCTGGGCGTGGGCCCATGTCACCAAGCGCTTCGGCACGATCGTGCCCCCATACATTGTCTGGTTCGTGATCTCCCTAATCCCGCAGGTAGTGATCTCACTAACCGCGACCAGTCGAGTCGCCACGCGCAATATGGGGGACGCGTTTACCGCCGCTTACACCGCGACATCCCCCGTCGTCACATTGCTCGGCTCCCTCGTGACACTTGCCCTTGCGATAGTCGCATCAAACTGCCTCGTCGGCGCGAATCTCGATGTGGCAGATGGCAAACCCGTCAGTTTCGGTAGCTTCTTCCAGCCCCGCAACTTCGGCCAATATGCAGGTGCCGTGCTATTGACCGCGGTGCCAGGAATTGTGATCCAGCTGCTCTCGTTCGGCGCCGCGCTTGCCGGGAGTATCAGTCTGATTCTCTTGCTGAGTCTGGCGTCGTTCCTGGTTACGCTCGCCGTAGTCGTGTTTCTGCAGTTCACCGGTTACTTCGCGATGGAGCGGGGACTCTCTGGCATGGCCGCCGTCAAAGCAAGCATCGACTTGGCCAAGAACAACCTCGGTTCGGTGATCCTCGTCGATCTCATCGCAATCGCGGTAATCATCGTGGCTGTGATCGCCAGCGCGATTACCTGCTTCTTGGGCACGATCATCTTCATGCCGATGGGTATGGCGACATGCGCTCTGATCCACGTCTACACCTACCGACGTCTCACCGGCGGCGTGATCGCACCCTCACCGGTGTAAATCGCTGCACCCCAAACCGAGTGGGAACCTCACGAGGGAATCGAGCCAGAATTCCTCGCGAGGTTCCCACTCGGCACAACGAAAGGCCTTCCAGCCGATTGCCATGTAAATCCCCCAGGCCAAGGAGGATTTACATGGTAACCTCAGGGCATGTTGCCGCGACCCCGCGACGAGGCGCGTGTTCACACCGCACTTCGTCGCGCCCCCGTCGTACTCCTCATTGGGGCTCGCCAGGTAGGCAAAACGACGCTTGCGCGCTCGATCGTCGAGCCGAGGAGCCTGAACTACTTCGATCTCGAGCGCCCCGACGACCTTTCCCGCCTCGACTCGCCCATGACTGCCCTTGACGGACTCCGTGGGGTCGTTGTCATCGATGAGGTTCAACACCGCCCCGAGCTGTTCCCTGTCTTGCGGGTACTCGCCGATCGACCCAACAGGCCCGCAACCTTTCTCATTCTGGGTAGCGCAGCGCCGGAGGCGCTTCGGCAAGCGTCAGAGTCGCTGACCGGCAGAATCGAGGAGGTCACGCTTGGAGGATTCGGAGGCAGCGACCCCGATATTCAGCCCGATCTCGTGTGGTTACGCGGAGGCTTCCCGCGCTCTTTACTGGCAGAGAGCGCGGAGGATTCGATGCAGTGGCGCCGCCAATACATCAGAAATTTGACCACGCGAGATCTCCCCGGTTTTGGCACGGGATTGCCTGCAGCAACCATCGAGAGATACCTGCAACATGTGGCGCATGTCCACGGGAACCTGTGGAACGCCGCAGCGGTCGCCCGGTCCTTGGGCATTTCCGAGTCAACTTCGCGACGTTATCTCGATATTTTGGATGATGCCTTGATCGTCCGAATATTGCAGCCCTGGCATGAAAACATCGGAAAGCGGATCACCCGCAGTCCAAAGGTTTACTTCCGCGACACCGGCATCGTTCACGAGATACTGGGAATCGGCGATACCTCGGCCCTAATGCGTAGTTCTATACATGGAGCAAGCTGGGAGTCATTCGTTATCGACGAATGTCTGCGTCGCGCACCGGAATTCCGGCCTTACCACTGGCGGACTAGCAATGGTGCAGAGCTGGACCTATTCCTCACCGACGGCCGGCTCAGAATCGGGGTGGAGGTGAAACGTACGGACGCACCGCGGCTCACCTCATCCATGCGCTCGGCACTGAAAGATCTTCGCCTCGACGCACTCTGGGTGATATACCCAGGGAGCAGGCGCTTCGCACTGGAGACCAACGTGATCGCGATGCCCTTTGATGAACTCCTTGCTGCCCCGACTCTCGCAGTGCTACACGGACGCACAAGACAACAGAGCGTAAGAGACATCATCGGCGACCGAGAGCACGCACTGTCGACTGCGCTGGCGACCATGACTGCGATGAATATTCCTGCGCTAACCGAGTTCTCGGAATCGGAGACTGCATCATTCAAATTTGACCAAGAATGGAGCCGGCGGGGACATTCCAGCAACGACCGAACCCCCATCCGCATTCTGCTGGTCTCCAAGAATGCTGAACTAAGAGAACGCGCCGCTCAGGCAATCGTCAACCTACTCTTTGGGCTGGAACGGATCAACAACCCCTGGATCAATAAGGTTGCCGGGACTGAGCTAATCAGCCCATACGCCAACCACACTGTTGTCGCAGTAAGGCGGGCCGTCGAGGCATCCAGCGGCGAAACTCTGTTCGTCGACGACATCAACGGGATCTATGTTGATACATCAGACATGCCAGATCTGCCGGCCGCGATCCCGCATTTAACTGCTTCCGGTGACGTCGAAATGGCCCGACGGCTCCCGCGTATTGATGGAGATCAAGGCGATTCATGCGCATCGGCGATTAGAGCATTTGCGAAGAGAGAACCTTCCGAGCTTCAATTCATTATCGGAGGAGACAAGCCGGCGATAAGTCGATTCCACAAAGTCGCATCCTACGGCGGTATCTATTTTGAACACCTTGACCTAGACAGCTGAGCGCAGAACGAAAAAGGCCCGGCCTGCACTGGATTTCTCCAGGCAGGCCGGGCCGTTTTCAGCTCAGGACTTAGAAGTCCATACCGCCCATGCCACCGGTCGGGTCGCCCGCAGGTGCGGCGGCCTTCTCCGGCTTGTCGGCAACGACGGCCTCGGTGGTGAGGAACAGCGCCGCGATCGACGATGCATTCTGCAGCGCCGAACGGGTCACCTTCACGGGGTCGGCAACGCCGGCCGCGAGCAGGTCCTCGTACACGTTGGTTGCCGCGTTCAGGCCGTGGCCCGAAGGAAGGTTCGAGACCTTTTCCGCGACAACACCCGGCTCCAGGCCACCATTGAAGGCGATCTGCTTCAGCGGAGCCGACAGCGCCACCCGCACGATGTTCGCGCCGGTGGCCTCGTCACCCTCAAGCTGGAGTGCATCCAGCGCGGGGGCGGCCTGCAGCAGGGCGACGCCACCACCGGCGACGATGCCCTCTTCGACGGCGGCCTTCGCGTTGCGAACGGCGTCCTCGATGCGGTGCTTGCGCTCCTTGAGCTCCACCTCGGTGGCAGCTCCGGCCTTGATCACCGCAACACCGCCGGCCAGCTTGGCCAGGCGCTCCTGCAGCTTCTCGCGGTCGTAGTCGGAGTCGCTGTTCTCGATCTCGGCGCGGATCTGGGCAACCCGGCCCTGGATCGCGTCGGCATCGCCGGCACCCTCGATAACGGTGGTCTCGTCCTTGGTGACGACAACCTTGCGGGCGGTACCCAGCAGAGTGACGTCGGCGGTCTCCAAGGAGAGGCCGACCTCTTCGCTGACAACCTGGCCACCGGTCAGGATCGCAATGTCCTGCAGCATGGCCTTGCGACGGTCACCGAAGCCCGGCGCCTTGACGGCAACGGACTTGAAGGTGCCGCGGATCTTGTTGACGACCAGGGTCGAGAGAGCCTCGCCCTCAACGTCCTCGGCGATGATGAGCAGCGGCTTGCCGGCCTGAATGACCTTCTCCAGCAAAGGAAGCAGGTCCTTGACGGTCGACACCTTGGAGCTGACCAGCAGGATGTAGGGATCCTCCAGGACGGCTTCCTGACGCTCAGCATCGGTCACGAAGTAACCCGAGATGTAGCCCTTGTCGAAGCGCATGCCTTCGGTGAGCTCCAGCTGCAGGCCGAAGGTGTTGGACTCCTCGACGGTGATGACACCCTCGTTGCCAACCTTGTCCATTGCCTCGGCGATCAGATCGCCGATGGACTGGTCGCCCGCGGAGATACCGGCCGTGGCCGCGATCTGCTCCTTGGTTTCGACCTCTTTGGCCGAAGCCAGCAGGGCGCTAGTAACGGCCTCCACTGCCTTCTCGATGCCGCGCTTCAGGCCGAGCGGGTTGGCGCCGGCGGCAACGTTACGCAGGCCTTCCTTCACGAGCGCCTGAGCGAGCACGGTGGCGGTAGTAGTGCCGTCACCCGCGACATCGTCAGTCTTCTTGGCAACTTCCTTGACCAGCTCGGCGCCGATCTTCTCGTACGGGTCCTCCAGCTCGATCTCCTTGGCGATGGACACACCATCGTTGGTGATCGTGGGGGCGCCCCACTTCTTCTCCAAGACGACGTTGCGACCCTTGGGGCCCAGCGTCACCTTGACCGCGTCAGCGAGGGCGTTCAGGCCCCGCTCAAGGCCGCGGCGAGCCTCTTCGTCGTACGCAATTATCTTGGCCATTGCGAAGTGATTCCTCCGTATAGGGGGTTGCACGTTCTTGGCCGGGCTCAGTGCCCGCGACGGACGGACGCAGCTGTGTGGGATGCGTCCTCACTGGACCGGCCTAGCACTCACCGGTCGTGAGTGCCAATCCCCTTTTTAGCACTCGGGCATGGCGAGTGCAAGGGCGATCGGGTGGTCAGCAGGCCAACAAACACGACGTCGGGGCCACGGCAGGGTGGATGTGACCGTGTCAGGTATCGACGGCGGCCCGAACAGCGGCGAATTCGACCAAGTCCGGCGAAGTTCATTGCCGACCACAGCATTGACGAGATGGCCGAACGCGCGCGGGCCGGCCTCGTACATTTATCGCGTGGAGGGGATTCGCGGGGTGGTCTATCGGTTGATGATTCCGATGAACCTGCTGGCCATCGCCTGGGCCGCCTACGGCAAGTGGCTGCTCGCTTATCTCGGCTACGACACGGCCGGACTCATGACGATTTTCTTGATGTTTGTAGGTGGACCGGTGCTGCTGGTCTGCCTTTCGGTGACGACGGCGCTGGCCTATGCGCACCGCGACCTGACCGCTGTCGAGGCATGGGCGCAGGTCACGGTGTGGGTGACGCTGTTCGTACTCGGGCTGACCTTCTCCGACGACGATGCCGAAAGCGGGTACCCGTCCATCCTGGCGGCGTTGGCCGGCAAGACCGTGACCAACGAGAAATTCGCCAGCGGCTGGATCGACCGCGAATACCACCGCAGTCTCATCGACACGTTCTGCGTCTGGAGCACCGTGACGGCATTCCTCGTCGGTTGCGCGGCGTGGATGCTGTTGGTTGCCTCACTCTTCCGGGACCGCGCTCGGTGAAATCGGTGAGGAAGCTCCGATGGATACCGCGCAGCCTCGGGATCGCCGTGACGCTGCTGTGCGCGCTCGCCGCGACACAGTTCCTCTGGCCGCAGCCCGGGATCACCGAGCAGTCCGGTTCGACGGTGCGGCAGCTGGCCTTTGTCCGCGAATCGCTCGATGCCCATGCCGACTCGGCTGCGCAGCAACAGTTTCCGGAGGGGTTCTTCTTCACCAACGTGCTCTATGGGCTTGCCTGGGTTCAGACCGCGCACACCGACCCGGAACTGCGCGATCAGGCCCTGCACGAGGCCCGGTGGGCATTGGCACGCGCAGAGTCGGCCGAGGGCAAGGCCGCCTTCGACTCCACGCTACGTCCGACATACGGCGTGTTCTGGGCAGGTTGGACCACCTGGTTGCGGGGCTCGATCCTTACCCTCGACGGCACCGACAGCGCCGAGCGGCAGCTGTTCACGACGCGCAGCGAGGAGATCGCCCGGGCGTTCACGGCCTCCGACAGCCCATTCCTGTCGGCGTATCCGGGACGGTCGTGGCCTGTCGACTCGACAGTGGCTATGGCCGCGCTGCGACTACACGACCATCTGTTGGGCGACCGTTTTGGCGCGGTGATCGATCGGTGGCTAGGCGCCGTCCCCGGATACCTTGACCCGACGACAAGTCTTCTCCCCCATGAGGTTTCGCCGTTTGACGGTTCGCTCATTGAGGGGTCGCGCGCGACGTCACAGACCATGATCCAACGATTCCTGCCCGAGATCGACCGCTCGTTCACTCACAGTCAATACGTTGCCTACCGGCGTCAATTCGTTGCCTACCCGGGCGGATTCGGGCCCGCGATACGGGAGTATCGGCAGGGCGTCGACGGACACGGCGATGTCGATTCCGGGCCCCTGATCGCCGGAATCAGCCTGTCGGCGACCGTGGTCGCGATGGGTGCGGCCCGCGTAAACGGTGATGCCGAGCTGGCCGCTGCGATCGGCGCCGAGGGCGAGCTGGTGGGTGTGCCGGTCACTCTGCCCGGAACCAAGCGATATGCCTTCGGTGTGGTGCCGATCGGCGACGCGTTCGTGGTGTGGTCGTCAACGGCGCGGCTCCTCACCGCGGACGTTTCCGCCGCTCCGCACCCCCTGCATTGGTGGTGGCGAGCACCGTGGCTCCTGGTGCTGGGCGGCGTCGCGACGCTGCCCTGGATAGCGGCGGTCGTCAGGCGCCTACGGCGCGACTCCTAGCCGGCGAACCGCTGACCCGCCGCCACCGCGACCGCTTTGTCCTCATCACAGGACATCCCTCGCAGCATGGCGCCGGGTACACGAACATCCTCGGGACGCGCAGCCTCGGGTGGCGCGAAGTACGTCGGCAGATACTCCTTGCCCAGGAACACAAAGACCTCGCAGGACGGCTTGTCGTACTTGCTCGTAATGGTGCTGACGTGCAATTCGACGCCATCGCGCCGCTCGGTGACCGCATGTCTCTCGTTGCCGTACTCGGAGCGGTCCGGCTCGTCGGGGCTCACCGGACGCAGTTCCACCAGGATGCCGCCTGCCTTTCGGTCCTCCGGCGCCCCCTGGCTGAAGTAGCAGCTGTACAGATCTACGTACATGGAGCCGCCGCCCGGCCGGTAGCTTGCGAACCCTCGCAGATCAGCGAGCAACGAACACGGATCCTGACCGATCGGGCTGGGAGCTGAACCGGATCGCAGGGGCAGACGTTCCGACCTGATCCGCGCCGCGCCGCTAGCGATCGCTATGGCTTCGTCGCACGGGTAAACAGGTCTACCTGGTCCGGGATCTTTGGAGAGGCTGGCCACCACGGTGACCCGGACCCGCCTCATCAGATCGGCGGCATCACCTCGGGCTGCCCCACCCGGAAGATCGCCTGCACCCAGGTTGAAGACGTAGCGACACCACCCGCGGTTGCTCGTCGGCCCCAACACGTGCGCGATCATGATCCCGTTGACGTCGAATGAGTCGATGGGTTGTTCGACGATCTGCCCGGGCGCTGGCGACAGATCAAAACCTATGGTCGCTGACACATCACTGGGAAAATCACCGGCGAAGGCTCCCAGCTGCAAGGTGCATCGGTCAAAACCTTCGGTGTACCCATACGAAATGGCCCGCGGAATCTTCGTCTGGACCGCTTTCGCATCGACAAATCCGCACGGATCAATGGTGCGCAACGCCGCGCGCAGAGCAAGCTCAGCGGAGTCCATATCCGTCTTGGCACGCCAGTCGTCGCGCTGAGGCGATCCGAACAGCGAGCACCCGGCCACCAACACCGGCGCGGCCAACACAGCCATCCAACGACGCACTAGCATTTGCTGCCTCCCTGGTGATCAGGGTAGCGATCGCAAACTCGCACGGGCTACTTGCGTGGGCGCAACCCGTCGAAAACAACATCGGTCACCAACGGCGAGACCTCTTTGTTGTAGCTCTGCATGGCCTGACATCCGACCAGGAGCGTCTTCACTTCGTGCACGCCAACGTCCGACCGTGCGGTACCGGCCTTCTGTGCCGCACGCAGCAGGTCGCCAAGGAGCGCATAGAACGAATCCTCGACATGCGGAATGAGTGCCTGGACGTCAATACCCGCACCGGATAACGCGTCGACCAGACCCTGATCTGTTCCGCCCCACGAGACCATCGACCGCAGGAACTCGAAGAGCGCATCTCCGGGATCGACCGATTCGAGAAGCTCGCGCCCCTGCCCGATCACGGTGCCCATGCGATCCTCGGCGACCGCGCGGTACAGATCCTCCTTGGCCGGGAAGTGCCGGTAGACCGTGCCGGCACCCACCCCGGCGCGCCGTGCAATCTCGTCGATCGGGACACCGAGGCCCTCCTCGGCGAATGTCTGATAGGCGACTTCCAGGACCCGCGCGCGGTTGCGAGCGGCGTCGGCTCGCAAGGGTCGGGCGGGCTGATCCATCTCGCACTCCTTCAGGCATTGACAAAACGGGGCGCACGTTCCGTATAGTCATAAGCGGAGTAACCGCCCCGGTTACTGACAGACTACCCAAGGACTTCCCATGAGCGAGTGGAACACCACCGATATCCCCGACCAGACCGGCCGCGTCGCGGTCATCACCGGCGCCAACACCGGCCTCGGTCTGGAAACCGCCAAGGCACTGGCTGGGCGCGGCGCCCACGTCGTGCTCGCGGTGCGCAATGCCGAGAAGGGCAAGGCCGCGGCCGACGAGATCGTCGCGACCCACGCGAACTCCGACGTCGTACTGCAGTCGCTGGACCTGTCCTCGCTGGAGTCCGTCCGACGTGCCAGCGATGAGCTGAAATCGCGGTACGACCGGATCGACCTGCTGATCAACAACGCCGGCGTCATGTGGACGGACAAGTCCACCACCGCCGACGGTTTTGAGCTGCAGTTCGGCACCAACCACCTGGGCCACTACGCCTTTACCGGCCTGCTGCTGGAACGCCTCCTTCCTGTCGAGGGATCTCGCGTCGTCACCGTCTCCAGCATCGGACACCGCCTGCGTGCAGCGATCCACTTTGACGACCTGCAATGGGAGCGCGAATACGACCGAGTAAAGGCCTATGGCCAGTCCAAGCTCGCCAATCTGCTGTTCACCTACGAACTTCAGCGGCGCCTGGCAGGCACCAATACTGTCGCGCTGGCGGCGCACCCCGGCGGATCTAACACCGAACTGGCACGCAACTCCCCGCTGTGGGTCAGGGCTGTGTTCGACGTGGTGGCGCCCCTGCTGACCCAGGGAGCAGACATGGGCGCCCTGCCCACGCTGCGCGCCGCCACAGATCCGGCCGCTCTGGGTGGCCAGTACTACGGTCCGGACGGAATCATGGAGCAACGCGGTAATCCCAAGGTCGTCGCATCGAGCGAGCAGTCCTATGACCTCGATTTGCAGCGTCGCCTGTGGTCGGTATCTGAAGACCTCACTGACGTGATCTTCCCGGTCAAGTGAGGTGAGGGGCGCCGCGTGGACTGCCACACCCACGGCACGACACGCGGCGCCCGCCACGCCCGCCGAAGTGCACTCCCGTAATCCGTTGCGCTAGTCTGCAGTCCAGTCAGATAGGAGTTACAGGGTGCGGGCTGTAGAGGCGCCCAGCACCCACACATTGCGGGGCTGGCAACGTAGGGCTTTGGTGCGGTACTTGGCCGCCAAACCCCGCGATTTCCTGGCCGTCGCAACCCCGGGATCAGGCAAAACAAGATTTGCCCTGCGCATTGCTACCGAGCTGCTCGCCGACGGCACCGTCGACAAAATCACCGTCGTGGTGCCCACCGAACACCTCAAGGTGCAGTGGGCGCAGGCGGCGACATCCTTCGGGCTTTCCCTGGATCCCAGGTTCAGCAACTCCGATTCGCAGACCTCCTCGGAGTACCACGGCGTCGTGGTCACCTACGCACAGATCGCCAGCCATCCGACCCGGCACCGAGTCCGTACCGAGAACCACCGCACCCTGGTCATCTTCGACGAGATCCATCACGCCGGCGACGCCAAGAGCTGGGGCGAGGCGGTCCGCGAGGCATTCGACGACGCCACCCGGCGCCTCTCGCTGACCGGAACCCCGTTCCGCAGCGACGACAGTCCCATCCCGTTCATCAACTACGAGCCCGACGGCGCCGGATACCAACGCTCACAGGCCGACCACACCTACGGCTACTCCGAGGCGTTGGCCGACGGGGTGGTCCGTCCCGTGGTCTTCATGGCGTACTCCGGTGAGGCCCGCTGGCGCGACAGCGCCGGCGAGGAACACGCCGCCCGGCTCGGTGAACCATTGAGTGCCGAGCAGACCGCGCGCGCCTGGCGCACCACTTTGGATCCGAGCGGCGAGTGGATCCCCGCGGTGCTGCGCGCCGCGCACGCGCGGCTGCTGCAGAAACGCAACGGCGGCATGAGCGATGCCGGGGCCATGATCATCGCCTCCGATCAGAAGGCCGCGCGCGCCTACGCGAAGCTGCTGACCACGATCACCGGCAGAGAACCCACCGTGGTGCTCTCGGACGACCCGAAATCCTCGGACCGCATCTCCCAGTTCGCGGCCGACGGCAGCGAGTGGCTGGTGGCGGTGCGCATGGTGTCCGAAGGTGTCGACGTGCCCCGCCTGGCGGTCGGCGTCTACGCCACGAATGCCTCGACGCCGCTGTTCTTCGCTCAGGCGATCGGACGCTACGTGCGCTCGCGCGCCCCCGGTGAGACGGCGAGCATCTTCCTGCCCTCGTTGCCGACGCTGCTGGAGCTCGCCAGCCTCCTCGAGGAGCAGCGCAACCACGTGCTCGGTAAGCCGCATCGCGAACCGATGGGCGATGAGGAGCCGGTGGAGCGCAAGCGCAGCGAGCCCAGCGACGAAGAAAAGGGCTTCGAATCGCTGAGTGCGAGCGCCGAGCTGGATCAGGTGATCTTCGACGGCGCATCCTTCGGCACCGCGACCCCCGCTGGCAGCGAGGAGGAGGCCGAGTACCTCGGCATTCCGGGCCTGCTCGATCCGAACCAGATGCGAGATCTGTTGCGGCGCAGGCAGGAAGAGCAACTCACTAAGCGCACCGCCTCCGGCGAGGTCCCACCGGAGATCACCTCGACGCACGGACAGCTGCGCGAGCTGCGACGCGAGCTCAACGCGCTGGTGTCGGCCACCCATTTCAAGTCGGGTAAGCCGCACGGCTGGATTCACAACGAGCTGCGTCGACGCTGCGGCGGCCCGCCGATCGCGGCAGCCACCCGCGATCAACTCAAGGAACGCATCGACGCCGTGCGCACCCTGCACCGGGAGTTCTAGGCGCACCGTCGCCGTCCCTGGATACTGAACGCATGCGGTTCAGGCTGCCCCGAACGAAACGGCTCGACAGCGTGCCCGCCGTTCTCGCGTTCGAGGTCTACGTGCTCATGACTATGAAGCTCAGGCTGAAGATGTGCCAAAAGAGCCACGAGCTTGAGTCCAAGCTGTCCGAACATGGACTGTCTGGCGACGAGGGTCAACGGCTACACGACCGGGCTGCGGCGGCGTTTCAGAGCGAATCCACGTTCGTGCCAGATCTACAGAAGTTCTTGGGGATCGACGGCCCTACCTCCGTGACATTTTCCAGCATCCTTTGGTCCGAGTTCGATTTTGAAGCTGTTGCAGGGGAAGTCAATACAGTCGGGTATCGGCATGTCAGGGGTCGCTGTGTTGATGTCATTTCCCCACGAGATCTGCCCACCTGGAGCATGGACGTCGCCGAATTCGCGAAGCGCTTCGGTCCCGTAGGTCCGGCTCATGAGTGCCCACTGTTCGACGACCATCTACCCGCGTACCGGGAGCACACGTACGTATGGAATGGGCAGGATTTCGGCGCTGGTTTCAGTTGGGGGTTGTTCATGTTCGCGGCGAAATTGTGGCCCGAGGATTGACTAATCCACGCCTTCAACGGGAGCGCCAACCCGCGTAGCGTGGATCGCATGTCCCTGATCGTTTCTGGATATCCCGAACCGCGATATCACGGCGAGACCGGCGAGATCAGTGCGACGTTCACGCCGGCCACCGATCCACCCGACTACGCCCCCGGTGACGGCGACGTCGTTCGGTACCACTACCTCGCCACGCAACAGTCGACCGCGGGCGACTACGGCCTCTACCGAATCGACGCCGGCCCGGTGAAAGGCTTTGGCGCGGCTACACATTTCCACAAGGCGATGTCGGAGGCGTTCTTCGTGCTGTCCGGATCCTGGCGGCTCTACAACGGAAAAGACTGGGTGGACGCGACGTCGGGAGACTTCTTGTTCGTCCCGCCCGGCGGGCTCCACTCATTCCAAAATGACTCGGGCGAAGCAGCTTCCATGCTCATGCTGTTCGCACCCGGTGCACCCCGCCATAGATACTTCGAAGGCTTTGGCGAGCTAGCCGATATGACCGATGAACAGCGGACGCAGTGGTTCATCGACCACGACAACTATTTCGTGTGATCGCCCTTCGGTCCCGTCGTCTGCCATCTCCAGATCAATCTGCCTGTTCAGATCCATGACGTTCCGGCATCCCGCCCTGCTCGCGCAGGTAGGAACCGGCCGACCAGACACTTTGTCATCCATAGCGCACTCACTTACTCACCCAGCTATCGAAGCGCGACCTCACATAGACGCTTCTCGGCATCAGCGGGCTGTAGACCCAGCCTGCTGATGCCGGAGTGCGCCGCCAAGGAGCAATGTCCATCTCCGTTGATGGCAGCTTCCGCAATGGGCCGCAAGGCTCCCGCATCGAAATCGAGAAACGAGATGTCGCTACCAGCGCGCACCATTACCACATTGGGTTCGGCGCTATAGGCCTCCCCAACTACCTCACCAACGCGTGAGTATGTAGGCGAGGGCTGCTGCGCACGCCAAATTGCCCACCGCACATAACGTTGGCGGGAATCGAGCGCCACGAGAAGCTCTTCGCGGCCGTCTTGATCGAGATCTCGCAGCACTATCGGCGCAGAGCCCAATCCTTTATAAGGTTCGACGATGGTTTGCCGCACCGCGCCCGTCGCATCCAGGACTCGCACCGCTGTCGATTGCCCCTCAGGCGCGGGCGCACTCGTCTTTTCAAAGCGATTGCTCAACCCGTCCGAGGACTGTAGATAGCACGACGGACTATCGAATATCGAATCCCCGTTACAGGGACTGAGGTCCGCAGGATCAGCGGCACCGACACCCGGGCACAACAACGAGACGCCAACAATGAGTGCGCAACCGTAATTCTGCCGATACCGCATGCCCCGTACTCCTTTCGCACCCAAGCTCTTCGAACCCGAGAGAGGTAACGCAATCGACCGATGAGTATCGACTGCGCTACCTCTCGATTCCGAATCTGGAGTCAGACGGTGTATGTCCCCCGACGCACCCCATCTATCTCCAGATACCGAATCCCCGATTCGGAGTCTCAGCTGGGGTGGTACGAGAAGTTGACCTCGATGGGGTTATCCGTCTGCTGAGCATCGATATCGAGGATCAGTTCCGACAGCGGAGACACACTTGTCGTCACCGCCAGCGGCGTGCCGTTCTTGTTCTTGGCCGCCGGGGCCGAGAACGTACCAATCGGAACCGATGGCTTTTGTGGGCCTTCATCATTCGACTTGATGACGGTCGTGGATCCCTGCTGTTCCCAGTGCGTTCCTGCCGGCAACTTCAGGAAGAACTGATACGCGTTCGGGCTGTAGGAGGTCTTCTTCCGAATCGAGAAGTCAACACCGCCATCGGGCAGCGGGACAACGGAATACTCGTCATTGCTGGTGCTGTAGGTGGCCACCCCGTTGGGGCCCCACTCGGCCGGGCTCAGCAACATCTCGTCAGGAAGATGGACAGTGAGGTCCTTTCCCGGCACTCCGGTCTTGACAAAGATGCCGTTCCTCGCAAAAGGAGGCACCGTGGCCTGCAAGCGCGGCTGACTTTCCAACAGCGGCTTGCCATTACCCGGCCCGAGCCCGACGGGCACAGACGAGGCGATGCGCGCGCCACCGATTGGATTGACCCGTGCCGGATCGGTCGGTTGGGCGTCCGTCGGAGGCGAGATGACCAGAGTCGGCTGACCGGCGGTACCGGGCGTCGCCACGACAACAATCGGCGCCGTGTTGTCACCGGGAGTGGGTGACGGGCCAATCGGATCGGCAGAAGCCGGCACCATCAGTCCGCCGATGCCGACGCCTACAGCAGCAACAAATGCTGTCCGTGCAACCAGACGACTACTGTTCTTCCTGTTGTTCATCAGAGGTCCTTAGGGTCGCCGTAGATGGTCTGAGTGTTGTTGCCGCGCTTGGTGCGGATCTTGATGGTCGCGTACGACTGGATCTTGACCTGACCACCGCATCCGTCGGCTTCAAGATTCTGATTGTTGAATTCAGAAACCACACTCGTGTCCCGAAGGTTGATCCGATCCAGCGGTACTTGAGCGAGGCCGCCGGGCTTGAGGAGCACGCGAATCGAGCCGCCAATTCCGACGTTCTGCGAAGCTCCGATCGCGCCTGCTCCCGTGCCGCCACTGGGGAATCCTCCCTGGCCGCCGCCGACTTCGTAGAGGCCGGCTCCACCGGCGATCCCGCCTCCCAGCTCGACGCCAGGCGAGGAGTCGGTGCGGCACCCGACAAAGTATCCGGATTCCAGCTGGCCATCCTGAATAGGGCTTGATCCCGTACCGGTTATGTTGGCTTCAGCCCGTAGGCTTATTCGAGCTTGCCAGGAGTTCGATGCCCCAGCGAGGTTGTCAATATGGTCGATAATCTCGTTCGACAGGGTGACATCGACAACCCACCCATCGGCAGTAACAAACTGTTGCTGCTTGAACGGCATTACCTGGGGGTCAGCGTGTGACACCCCAGCCGTCGCAATGGCCAGTGTCACGCCAAGGCCCCAACCCAGAATCTTCATCCCGCTGCGCGAGGCGCCAGTGCGGACGTCAAATTCTCTCTTCTCAAGACTCATAAGAACCCATTCTTGTAATCGGTATCCACCATGCAGTACATAGGTCAATCTCGTGCCGCAGCGGCCCCTCCTGATCGTGGAATTAGATGAAATCGTAAATGCAGAGACTCCGTGAATTGCCGCGCTTGATCCATATCAGGATGGAATAGTCCCAATCGCCGACTTGCCCACAACTTCGAGCCAAGTTTCCGCCCGGGTACTCAATTCACATTTGATCTCTAATGATGAAAGAGCAGCCCATCAACACGATTGCACCCCTCCCAGAAACCGAAATGTAACAGTTCTACAAATGTGGTTGCACTGTATCAGTGTCAATGCAACAGCGCAACATATGTTGTTGCATCGTTCTACCTGCGAAAACATGCGCTGGAGGGCAACCAGGAGGGGCACCAACCCGCCCATAGACTGGCTTGGTGTCCCCCCCTGAGCCGCGCATCGCGGCCATCCTCGATGCTGCGCTAGAACAGTTCGCGGCCGTCGGATTCATGAAGACGTCAATGGCCGACGTCGCCCGCCGCGCGGGCGTGGATCGGGTCACCGTCTACCGCACCATCGGCGGTGCGATGGAGGTCCGTGACGCGGCATTGACACTGGCGGGTCTGCGGATGGCGGCACAGATAGAGGAAAGTCTCGTGGGGATCGATGATCCCGCGGCCAAGTTGGAACAAGCATTCGTGTCGATGGTGATGACCTTTCGATCACACCCAGTGCTCGTGAAGGCGATGGAGGTCGGCAGAGGCGAGGCGCTAGACGATCTTTCACAGCGGAGCGCGATGTGGTTGACGTCGGGTGCAGAACCCATCGTGGACATACTCAAAACCTCTCGCGCCAGCGGTCGTGGATCGGTCGTCGACGACGCTGACCTCGCGAGTGTGGTCCTCAGACTGCTCCATTCCATGGTGGTGTTTCCAGACATCGGTCCCGCTATGACATCCGAGGACGATGTAAGGAACTTCGTTCGGCGCGCAGTCGTCCCGCTCATCATCGGCCAGTCGCCCGACTCCCCTAAGTAGCCTCTTCGCCGTTCAGAGTGCGCATTACCGCTGCTGGTACGAGCGGTACGCGCTGGGCGCGCTTCCTGTCCAGCGGCGAAACGCGCGGTTGAACGCGCTCGGTTCGGAGAACCCCAGCCGCTCGGACAAGACCGCGATCTTCTCGTCACCGCGAGAAAGACTGGCGATGGCCGCGTCGCGCAGAACCTCGTCCCGGATCACCCGAACCGAGGAGCCCTCTTCGCGCAATCTGCGGCGAAGGGTCTGAGCACTGACTCCCAGGCGCATGGCCATCGCGGAGGTCGTTGGCCACTGCCCTCCGATTCCCTGCTCCGTCATCCGGCGAACCTGCTCTGCCGTGGAGACCTCGTATCCACGTCTACGGAACAGCACATCTTCTGGTGATTGGGAGATGAAGTCGTCAAAATCAGCCTCGGTCCGGACCACCGGAGCAGACAGCAGCGCAGCATCCAACACCAAGGTGGGCAGTGGTGCCCCGAACCTCACTGGAGCACCGAACAGCAGCTCGTAGTCGTCGACGTCCTCGGGTTGAAGGTACGGGACCTCGACTCGGTGCACCGGAACCTTGCGGCCGATGCCCCATTCCGCGAGCCGGAGGATCGACATGAGTATTAGGTCCACAAGGAGCTCGACGGGCTTATCCACGTCACCGATGTCGAATCTGATCTCCAACTCGTCGGCTGTGCGCTCAATATGGACGGGGGGAAATCCAGGTACCGCGCCACGCAAGATCTCGAAACGCGCGATCATCGCTTCGACGTCTGACGAGGCAGAGAACACCGCGCAGCCGATCAGCCGAGTCGTTCCTCGCGGCATGGGCCCTGGCCCCAAACCGGCCAGCTCATCGTCAGTCTGTCCCCATAGCAACCGAACCACCGTGGTGAACTGGTCGTAGTTCATTCGTGCACGGCCATCGATGAGCGGTTGTGGATCGACTCCGGCATCTCGCAGAACACGGACCATGTCCCAGCGTTCTCGCGCCGCCAGCGCCAACATGGCCTCCACGCGCCGAGTCGGAACCAACGTCGCGGACCAGTCGTGGAGATTCTTCGAATCAACTACCGCATCTTGCGGGTCATCTCGTGTGCCGTCGGCAGTGTGCACGCCCCGAACGTAGCAGTCCGCCCCTCTGCACATCGGTTCGCTTTGGACGTTTAGGTCAAGAAGATCGGGAGTTTCTGTCACTCCCCCGGAGATTGCTAGACCCTAGGATCAACGACAACACGTCAGGACAGGGGTAGAACATGGGTGTCATCGCTCGCGGTAGATCATATTTCGCGTACAGCAGCCCATGGGCGATCAGCGAATTGACAAGAAGGCTTTAGGTCGGCGCCCCACGGGGCAATTCGCAGCCGCGGGAATTACAGCCCAAAAATAGCGCTACTTCCGTTGCCTGGGCGGTATCGCCACCAGTGATGTCGGCGAGCACCAAATTCTAACGAGTCGAGATCGTCGCCCAGGAATCCGAAACCCGGGCGTCCCGAACAAATCCCCTAGCGAGACTCAGGGCCCCATTCCGATTCGGCGCCACGAGCACGTAGCCATCAGAAACCTATTCTCCCCACAGCAGCACTCCTCATGTCTCCCGTCGACTGGCAATAGCACGTATTGGCCTCGACTTACACAAACAGAAACAGATTGCGAGCGAACAAATGTCACTCACGATGGATCAATCGATCGTTTCGGATCAGGAGACGAATAAGAAAGTAGATCCCTCCATGCCATCAGCATTCGCCGAATCGAGAATCAATGCACCGTGCGAGAGGGTGTGGAACTTCGCCGTCGACTTCAGCAGGTGGAGCGAATGGAACCGGATCGTCACCAACTGTGGCAGCAAATTCTCGACCGAGATCACGGAAGGCGCCGTAGTCTCCGCCGCAGTGAATGTCATGGGGATGGTCAGGACGATCTCGCTGACGGTTAACGAGTACCGTCCGTTCGAGAAACTCGTGTTCAGTGGCTCGGGCATAGCCGGCACGGAGATTACATTCACGCTGACGGTAAGGCCTGACGGTGACTCGACAGTGCTCACCCTGGGTGCCGACTTCGTCGGTCTGAGGATGGTGGGGGTTGTCGGCACGGCAATACATCAGGACGCGACTCACGCGCTCACTGAGTCGCTTACCCGCTTTGCGTCGCTTATCTAGACGGGAAACCGCACTCCGGTCAACTCCTCCGAGACGGACCAAAGCCGTTGTTGCAGAGCCTCATCGTGTGACTGCTTGCTTGACTTGACCACCTTGGGATACCCGCGGAACTCTCCGATACCGCCCGGCCCGTAATACTGGCCGCCCGCCGACGTGGGGTCGGCGGCGGCGCGTAGCGTCGGCAGCGCTCCGCGATCGGCACCTTGTCCCAGGATCGACATACCGGCGGAAGTGACACTCTCGGGCAGGAACGTCAGGTGCCGGGCCAGCTCCGTGTTCGAGAAGCCGGGGTGGGCCGCCAGCGCCACCGTCTCGGCGCCGGCCGCCACCAGCCGGCGCTGCAGCTCGTACGTGAAGAGCAGGTTGGCCAGCTTGGACTGTGCATAGGCCCCCACCCGGTCATAGCTACGATCCCACTGTAGATCGTCGAAATGTATTGCAGCCCGGAACTTATGGCCGTTGCTGCTGACGGTGACCACGCGCGAGCCGCGCACCGCGGTGAGGTTCTCCAGCAGCAATCCGGTGAGCGCGTAATGCCCCAGGTGGTTGGTGCCGAACTGCAGCTCGAACCCGTCCGCGGTGCTGCTCTTCGGCGGATACATCACTCCGGCGTTGTTGATGAGCAGATCGATCTGCGGGTAATCGGCGCCCAGCTGCGTGGCAGCGGACGTGATGTCCGGCAGCGACGACAGGTTGAGCCGCTGCAGCGCCAGGTTGGCCGCCGGGGCGGTCTTCTTGATCTCGTCGATGGCGGCGGCGCCCTTGTCCATATCGCGAACCGCAAGCACCACCTGGGCACCCGCGGCAGCCAATGCGCGGGCCGTCTCCAGCCCCAGGCCGGTATTGGCACCGGTGACAATGGCAACGCGTCCGGTCTGGTCAGGGATATCGGCGGTGGTCCAGTGCGAGGTCACGGGCTCATCCTGCCGGAGTTTCGCGATACTGCCCACCGCGCATTCACAGTTCTCCCGGTGTTCGGTACCAGGTGGCGCACAGCCATGGTGCTTACGCTCGTCGCCGGATAGCTGAGCTCGGCCACCCATTCCACGTAAGGCGGGTTCGTGCGCAAAATCACTTCTGTTGTTGCCCTTGTTATTTCGCTTTCCTGTGTGCGTGTCGCGGTGGCTGCGGCAGATCCGCTACCGGTCGCTGACGTGACCCAATCCGCGGTTACCGACGACGGCTGGCACCTGAGTGCCTCATTGACGCGGATGACGGTCAATTCGGTGCCAAACATGGCAGCGACCGCGTTCACCCGCGAGGGCTTCGTCTCCGGCAAGGCTGCCGCCAGCATTGATGCCAACGGCACCATCGCGGTCAACTCGGGCACCCTCGTCATGGGTCTGCAGCTCGGCTGCCAGATCGACCTCAGCGAGGGCGGAAGTGTGCAGGTCGGCGCCGATGCGGGCGTCAATCCCGGCTTCTCCGGGGGCACCAACGTCCTCGCGATGATCGGCCCATACGCGGAGGTGAACGGGGATATCTCGGTCAATCTGTTACCCGGGACGATCAAGAACATCGTGCTGGGCAAGAAGGCGCTCAAAGGACGTACAGGTGAAATCGTGGTTCACGACGCACATGTCAAAGTGGACGCCTGCGGCGGACCGGTCTCCATCCGGTTCTTCACCACGGCGATGATCGATACCGACAAGTCCGATGACAGCGTGAACGTGTACGGGGACATTCTCTCGCTATGAGCACTCCCCGGAAACGCCACGTACTCGCGCGGTGCATCACCGCGGCGGTCGTGTCGACGATCGTGGGCACGTCGCACGCGCCCGTCGCACGCGCCGACAACTGCAGCCCGGGTGATTTCGGTGCGTCGGCGGGATGTGCGCCTCCGGCAGCCGCCGGAGGCGATAGGGCCGAAAGTTGGCCGCCGACAAGCGTGGATTGGCCCCCCGACGGAGATTCGGAAACGGACTCGGCAATATCGGGTCCGCACGGCACCGCGTCGGCCCCCATTGTGGCGCCAGACGGTGCAGCGCCTGTCACCCACCCACCGTCGACCGCCGCCGAGCCAACGACATCACCGCCACCCATCGTTCTCGCGGGTTCGGCTCCGACCACGCCGACGACGGCGATAGTCACGCCGGGCGCTTAGGCGGGCGCAGCCCCGTGAAACACGGCCTCGACGTTGTTGCCGTCAGGGTCGCGCACGAATGCACCGTAATACCCGGGGTGATACTCCGGCCACAGCCGCGGCGCGTGCAGCACCTCGGCGCCCTCACCGGTGGCCGTCGCGAAGAATTCGTCGACCTTCTGGGCACTGGCGGCCGAAAAAGCAACGTGGACTTCCCGATTGGAACCCATATCGCTGCCATCACCGCCGATCCAGAAATCGGGCTTGCCCTCGGCGCCGTACCCGATGGCGACACCGAAATCCATCTGCCGGGAGAACCCGAGAACCCCGAGCACCTTGTCGTAGAACGCGGCCGCGGCCGGCAGATCCGCACAGTTGATACCGAAGTGATCAATCATGCTGCCGATTCTGGTCTATGGGCCCGACAATTTCGACAGAAGGGAAGGCAGATCGGCCACGGAATCCACCACGTATGCCGGTTGCATCGCGTACTGGTCGGCCGCCCACCTGTCGAGGGTGTCCTGGCGGAACTTGCCGGTCCGCACCAGCACACCGGTCATCCCCACTACCTGTGCAGCCAGCACGTCGACGTGCAGGTCGTCTCCCACCATCACGACTTGATCCGGCTCGCAGCCCATCCGCTCGGCGGCCAGCTGAAATCCCGCCGGGGCGGGTTTACCGACCGCCACGGCCTTGTGTCCCGACACCTGCTCCATGCCCGCCAGGTACACACCGGTATCGACCCGCAATCCCTCGCGGGTGCTCCACACCGCGTTGCGGTGCATCGCCACTACCGAAATTCCCTGGGCCATCAGGTCGTACACCCGGCTCAGCGCGACGTGGTCGAACTGCGGACCCGCCCCACCCAAAATGATCACGTCGGGATCATCGGAGAGGGATTCGACGAAATCGACTCCCGGCATATCCGCGGTGATATCGCCGTCGTTGAGCAGGTAACACCGAGCGCCGGGGTGGTGCGTGATCACATGATCTGCGGTCAGCATGGCGGCGGTGATCACCTCATCGGCGGGCACCGAGAGCCCGGCGGCACTGAGCAACTCCGCGATCTGCACTCGGGTCCGCGAGGTGGTGTTGGTAAGGAAGCAACGACGAATATCTTCGTCGTGCAGCGCCTTGAGGGCCTGTGCGGCGCCGTCGATCGGCTCCCACGAGGTCACCAGGACCCCGTCGATATCGAAGAGCACTCCGCCGACCGTCATCAGGCTATTTTCCCGGCATACCGCCGGACGCGCACGCCGAGGGCAGGTCGTCGCTCAAAGACGGACAACTAGGCACATGGATAGAGTTGGCCGATGCGTTCCGTCGCAGAGCATCAACAGGTCGTTGCCGAGCTGATAAAGGCTCCCGCACCCGTACGGATACCGGTCGGCGCGGCCGAACGTCTGGTCCTGGCCACCGACGTCGTCGCGCCGCTGAATCTGCCGGTGTTCGACAACTCCGCGATGGACGGTTACGCCGTCGTCCATACCGATCTGGCCGGGGCAAGCCCCGCGCACCCGGTGACGCTGCCGGTCACCGAGGACATCCCCGCCGGGCGCACCGATGAGCTGACGCTCAAGCCCGGCACCGCGCATCGGATCATGACGGGCGCCCCCGTTCCCGCGGGTGCCACCGCGGTAGTACCCGTTGAGGCCACCGACGGCGGCACCGAAACCGTGACCATCACCGAAGAACCTCGTGCCGGACGACACATCCGGTGCGCAGGCGAGGACGTGCAGGCCGGCGTCACGGTGCTGGCCGCGGGCACCCGCCTCAAGGCTCCGGCCCTGGGGCTTGCCGCGGCACTGGGCCTGGAGGAGCTCACCGTGCATCCGCGTCTGCGGGTCGTCATCGCCTCGACCGGCAGCGAGCTGGTTCCCCCTGGCACCGACCTCAAACCGGGACAGATCTACGAATCCAACGCGATCATGCTGGCCGCCGCCGTCCAGGAAGCCGGGGCCGACGCCGTCGTGGCGCCGACCGTCGCCGACGATGTCGAGCAATTCCTGTCCGTGCTGGACGAATTCGGTGCGCAGGCCGATCTGGTGATCACCACCGGCGGGGTGAGCGCCGGGGCGTACGAAGTGGTCAAGGATGCGCTCACTGACGCCGGTGTGCAGTTCGTCTCGGTGGCCATGCAACCCGGTAAGCCGCAGGGGGCGGGTCAGGTCAACGGCGTACCGGTGCTCACCCTCCCAGGTAACCCCGTCAGCGCGCTGGTCTCGTTCGAGGTATTCATTCGCGAGCCGTTAAGAGCGGCAATGGGTTTGAATCCGGCCAGGGAACGTCACGAGGCCGTGCTTACCGAAGGGATCTCCACCCCTGCCGGTAAGCGGCAGTTCCGGCGGGGGTGCTGGGACGCCGACAAGGGCACGGTGACCGTCGTCGGACCGCCCGCGTCCCATCATCTGCGCTGGCTGGCGGCGTCGAACTGCCTGCTGGACATCCCCGAGGAGGTCACCGAACTCGCCGCGGGAACGACCGTCAGCGTGTGGAATCTGACCTGATGACCGACGAAACCAGGGCCCGGATCATCGATGACGCCGGCCGCTACGGGCTCGCCGCCGCCAATCCCGGGGTCAATAGCGACATCTTGTCTCCGGGGAAGCTTGTGGACGTATCTAGCGGGAATGCCGCGGTCAATGGCATCCCGGTCACCGTGTCTGCTGCAGTGTCCCCGGTCGGCCCACTGCATCACTAGGATGGTCCGGTGGCAAGACGCCCTCGAACCCCAGGCTCCGAATCAGGAGTTCCGCATATCGTCGAACTCTTTCGCTCGACCGTCCCCCCGATCCATCCGGCAGGTCTTCCGTTCATCGCCGGCGGGTTGGGACTGGCCGGTGTTGGATTCAAGAACCGCTGGATTCGCGGAACCGGCCTGGCGCTCGCGGGCGCGTGTGCCGCGTTCTTCCGGCATCCGGCACGCATCCCACCCAACCGCGCCGACGTGGTGGTCGCCGCCGCCGACGGCCAGATCTGCCTCGTCGACCGCGCGGTGCCGCCGCCTGAGCTCGGACTGCCCGCCGAACCGCTCCCCCGCATCAGCGTCTTCCTGTCGGTGTTCGACGTGCACGTGCAGCGTGTCCCGGTCGCCGGCACGGCGACCGCCGTCATCCACCGCAGCGGCCAGTTCCTGTCCGCCGATCGCGCCGAGGCGAGCGTCGCCAATGAGCGCAATAGCGTGCAGATCCGCACCCGCACCGGGCACGATGTGGTGGTGGTGCAGATCGCGGGGCTCATCGCACGTCGCATCATCTGCCATGCCAAGGTGGGTGATCAGCTGTCGATCGGCGATACCTACGGGCTGATCCGATTCGGTTCCCGCGTCGACACGTACCTGCCCGAGGGCTCGAAAATTCTTGTCCAGAAGGGACAACGGACCATCGGCGCCGAGACGGTGCTCGCCGAGCTGCCCGCCTCGACGGTTGTCGCGTAAGCGGTTCATCCATGACACGGTCTTCGCCCAAAAGGCTCATCCATGACACGATCTGACGCCTCTAGGCCCCCCGTCCACATCCGGATCCTGCCGAGTGTGATGACGGTGCTGGCGATCTGTGGTGGCCTCTCGTCGATCAAGTTCGCATTCGACGGAAAGCCATATATCTCGCTGACGTTGATCGCCGCGGCGGCGATCCTCGATGGGCTGGACGGCAGGATCGCCCGACTGTTGGACGCGACGTCCCGGATGGGCGCGGAGATCGACTCGCTGGCCGACGCGGTGAACTTCGGTGTCGCCCCCGCGGTGGTCCTGTACATCTCCATGCTGTCGGAAACCCCTACGGCATGGGTCTTTTCGCTGCTCTACGCGGTATGCATCGTGCTGCGACTGGCCCGTTTCAACACCCTGCTCGACGACGATTCCCAGCCCGCCTTCACCAAGGAGTACTTCGTCGGCGTGCCCTCCCCGGCAGGGGCGTTGATGGTGCTGGCGCCGTTGGCCGTACATCTGCAATTCCCCGACGAGGAGTGGCCCACCAATGTGTGGGGCGTCTGCGCGTGGATGGTGTTCGTGTCGGTCCTCATCGTCAGTCAGATCCCCACCGCCGCTATGAAATCCATCTCGGTGCCGCCCCGCATGGTGGTACTGCTGCTTGCGCTGGTGACGGTGGCCGCGGCCTTGCTGCTGCAGTATCCGTATGTGCTGCTGCTGGTTCTGATTGTCGTGTATCTGGCGCATATCCCCTTCGCCTGGCGCAGCCAGCGGTGGGTTGCCGCGCGGCCAGAGTCCTGGGACGCCAAACCCAAGGAGCGCCGGGACCTTCGCCGCGATCAGCGGCGGGACCAGCGACGCGCCTTCCGGCAGGCCGCGCTGCCGAAACGGCGCACGGCCGAACGCATGGGGCTGCGACGCCCCGGCAGACCTCGCTAGGTTCGCATGAGCTCGCTCACGCTCACTGCCCGGCTGAACACATCCGCCGTCGACTCGCGGCGCGGTGTCGTCCGGTTGCATCCGGAAGCGATTGCCGCCTTGGGCATCCGGGAATGGGATGCGATATCTCTGACCGGTTCGCGAACGACTGCGGCGGTCGTCGGAGTCGCGCCGCGCTCGGTGCCGACCGGCACTGCCCTGCTCGACGACGTCACCTTGTCGAATGCCGGACTGCGTGAGGATGCGTCGGTCATCATCGCACCGGTGACGGTGCACGGGGCGCGGTCCATCACCGTGAGCGGATCTTCCCTCGCTAGGCAGTCCGTTTCGTCCGCGACGCTTCGGCTTGCCCTGCTGGGCAAGGTGATGACGATCGGCGACACCGTGTCGCTGCTGCCGCGAGATCTGGGGCCGGGTACATCGACATCGGAAGCGACGAGTGCGCTCGCCCGCTCGGTGGGTATCACCTGGACCTCGGAGCTGCTGACCGTGACCGCGGTCGATCCGGCCGGTCCGGTCAGCGTGCAGCCCAATTCGTTGGTGAGCTGGCAGGGTGCGACCCCCTCTCCGCAGACGGCGACCCCGGTGGCCGAGGCGGCCCCACCCCCGGAACCCCCCGCTGCGGTGTCCGTCGAGGACCTCAAAGGCTCCCAGGCCCAGGCCGCGCGCCTCACCGAGTGGCTCAAACTGGCCCTCGACGAGCCCAACCTGCTGAAAACACTTGGTGCCCAGCCCAATCTGGGCGTGCTAATTTCCGGGCCGGGCGGTGTCGGCAAGGCGACGCTGGCGCGTGCGGTGTGCGCACCGCGCACAGTGGTCGAGCTGGACGGGCCGGAGGTGGGCGCCACCACCGCAGATGGACGCCTGAACGCGATCCGCGGCGCGGTGAGCCGCGTCCGCCAATCGGGCGGAGTGCTGCTCATCTCCGATGTCGACGTACTGCTGCCGGCCGCGGCCGAACCCGTGGCGACGCTCATTCTCGCCGAGTTACGTTCCGCGGTAGCCACTTCCGGGGTGGCATTCATCGCGACCACTGCACACCCCGACGCGATCGACGTGCGATTGCGCGCCCCCGAGCTGTGTGATCGCGAGCTGGGCCTGAGCCTGCCAGACGCGGCCACCCGCAAGGCGCTGCTGGAGGTTCTGCTAGCCAAGGTGCCCTCACAAGACTTGCAGCTCGATGAGATCGCATCACGCACACCGGGTTTCGTGGTGGCCGATCTGGCTGCGCTGGTACGCGAATCCGCACTGCGGGCCGCCGCACGCGCCAGCGAGAAGGCCACCGCACCAACGCTGAGCCAGGAGGATCTGGTCGGCGCACTATCCGTGATCCGGCCGTTGTCCCGGTCCAGTACCGAAGAGGTGGCCATCGGGTCGATCACCCTCGATGACGTCGGCGACATGGTGTCCACCAAACAGGCGCTGACAGAAGCAGTTCTGTGGCCATTGCAGCATCCCGACACCTTCGCGCGGCTGGGCGTCGACCCGCCCCGCGGGGTGCTGCTGTACGGACCGCCGGGCTGCGGGAAGACATTTGTCGTGCGCGCGCTGGCCAGTTCGGGTCGGCTGTCGGTGCATGCCGTCAAGGGCGCCGAGCTGATGGACAAATGGGTGGGTGCCTCCGAACAGGCCGTGCGCGACCTTTTCCGGCGGGCCCGCGATTCGGCACCCTCGCTGGTGTTCCTCGACGAGGTGGACGCGCTAGCCCCGCGACGCGGGCAGAGCTTCGACTCGGGTGTCACCGACAGAGTCGTGGCCGCCCTGCTCACCGAGCTGGATGGGGTGGAGCCGCTGCGCGATGTGGTGGTGCTCGGCGCCACCAACCGGCCCGAGCTCATCGATCCGGCCCTGCTGCGTCCCGGCCGGATGGAACGGCTGGTGTTCGTCGAGCCTCCGGATGCGCAAGCCCGCAAGGAGATTCTGAAGACGGCCGCGAGGTCAGTGCCGCTGGACGCCGATGTGAATCTGGATGCCCTCGCCGTCGAGCTCGAAGGCTTCTCGGCCGCGGACTGCGCGGCGTTGTTGCGCGAGGCCGCGATGGCGGCGATGCGTCGATCGATCGATGCCGCCGACGTGACCGTCGCCGATGTCGAAACCGCGCGTGCCACGGTGCGCCCATCGTTGGATCCGGTGCAGGTGGCATCGCTGCGTGCGTTCGCCGACAACCGTTAGTCAGCGCCTCTTCCCCTGACGCCGAGTACGTCTGTATTTGCTGCGCGAGAGCGCCCGCCACCCAACCGACGCGAAATACCCCCGCCCCGTAAACTAGACACGACGACACCCCGCCCAACAACCGATAGACGGGAGTGCCTTTGCTTGCCATTCTGCTTGCGCATGCCCTGGCGGCTGCGGTCGCGCCGCTACTTGTTGCGCGCGCCGGCCGAGTGGCGTTCTACCCCCTTGCCCTGGTCCCATTGGGTTCGCTGATCTGGGTATTGGCACGATGGCCGGGCGACGGTGCAGACGTCCGAGTAGACGTCCCGTGGGTACCCGAGCTGGCGATGGACATCTCGTTGCGCTTCGATTCGCTCGCCGCGATCATGAGCGTCCTGGTGCTCGGCATCGGGTCCCTGGTGCTGTTCTACTGCGCAAGCTACTTCCGCCATCGTGACGGCCACACCGAGCCGCGGCTCCCGAGCTTCGCCGCCGAGCTGGTGGCGTTCTCCGGCGCCATGTTCGGCCTCGTCGTCAGCGACAACCTGCTGCTGCTCTACATCTTCTGGGAACTGACGACCGTCCTGTCCTTCCTTCTGGTGGGGCACTACGCCGAGCGACTCGCGAGCCGTCGCGCCGCGGTCCAGGCACTGCTCGTAACCACCGCCGGCGGTCTGGCGATGCTGGTCGGGGTCATCGTGCTCGGCCATGTGGGCGGCAGCTTCTCGCTATCCGATCTCATCGCCCACCCCCCGTCGGGGATGGCGGCCAATGTCGGTCTGGTACTGGTGCTCATCGGCGCATTGAGCAAGTCCGCCATTGTGCCCGTACACTTTTGGCTTCCCGGCGCCATGGCGGCACCCACCCCGGTCAGCGCCTACCTGCACGCCGCGGCGATGGTGAAAGCCGGCATCTATTTGTTGGCCAGGATGTCGCCCGGGTTCGCCGAGGCGACGCCTTGGCGGCCGACCATTCTGGTGTTGGGCATCGCCACCATGATCCTGGCCGGCTGGCGGGCACTGCGTGAGTACGACCTCAAGCTGATCTTGGCCTTCGGCACGGTAAGCCAGCTCGGATTCCTGGTGGTACTCACCGGAACCGGCGATCCCGACATCCTGCTGGCCGGCCTGGTCATGCTGTGCGCACATGCGTTGTTCAAGGCCACGCTGTTCATGGTGGTGGGCATCATCGACCACACGGTCGGCACCCGCGATATCCGCAAGCTGGCCTGGCTAGGAAATCGCGAACCCGCGCTACTCGTGATCGCCGGGCTCGCCGCGGCGAGCATGGCGGGGGTGCCGTTGACCCTCGGGTTCGTCGGCAAGGAACTTGCCTTCGCCACGGTGCTGCACAGTCGGGTGCTCGGTTCGGCGGCGCCGTGGGTGCTGGCGGGAATCGTCATCGGGTCGATGTTCACCATCACCTACAGCATGCGGTTCATGTGGGGCGCATTCGCGCGCAAGGGCTTACCTGAGCCGAGTGCTCGTGTGCACGGATTGCACGCACCGGCACCGGTATTCCTGGTGGCGCCCGCGCTGCTGTCGGTGGCGGGAATAGCGGCCGGAGTGCTGCCCGACTGGCTGAACTGGGCGCTGGGCAGCTACGCCAATCCCATTGACGCACATATCGCGATCTGGGAGGGCTTCGGACTTCCCTTGCTGCTCACCGTGATCGCCTTCGCGGTCGGCATCTTTGCCTTCTTCTCACGAGGACGCCTACGCCGGGCGCGGCTCGCCGTCAACCCCTTGGGGAACGCCGACCGCGGATACGATGCCGTGCTGCGCGGCGCCGATGTGCTGTCACAGCGACTGACCGCGCTGACCCAGCGCGGCTCGATCCCGTTTACCCAGGCCACCATTCTGGTGACCCTGGTGACGCTGCCGACAATCGTGCTAGCCGTCGGCGACCGCGATCAGGCACACCTGAAACTGTGGGATTCCCCGCTGCAGGCCGTGGTGGGCGTGCTGATGCTCGCGGCCGCCATCGGTGCGACGGTCATGCGTAACCGCCTCGCCGCGGTGCTGCTGGTGGGCATCACCGGATACGGGACGGGCACCATCTTCGCCCTGCATGGGGCGCCCGATCTCGCACTCACCCAGTTCCTCGTCGAAACCCTCACACTGGTGATCTTTGTGCTGGTGTTGCGCGCCCTGCCCGCCGAATCGGATGTTCGGCAGGCCAACAGGTTCCGGTTGCCCCGTGCCGTGCTCGCGATCGCGGTCGGATGCACCGTGACCACACTCGGGGTGTACGCGATGGCGGCACGACGCGATCGCCCCATCGCCGACCTGCTCCCCGAGGCAGCGTATCTACGCGGGCACGGGGCCAACACCGTGAATGTGTTGTTGGTGGACATCCGCGCCTGGGACACCCTCGGCGAGATCTCAGTGCTGCTGGTCGCCGCGACGGGGGTTGCCTCGTTGATGTTCCGGCACCGGCGTTTTGGACGAGCCCCCAGGGTTGGCGACGCCGCCGGACAGCCCGATGTGGTGGTGGCATCTGGCAGCTGGCTGCGTGGCAGCGAGCTACGCGATCCGAAGCACCGGTCGTTGGTCCTCGAGGTAGCGACGCGGCTGATCTTTCCCCTTGTCATGGTGTTGTCGATCTACTTCTTCTTCGCTGGACACAACGTCCCAGGTGGAGGATTCGCGGGCGGCCTCACCGCCGGCCTGGCCCTGGTGCTGCGCTATCTGGCCGGCGGGCGATACGAGCTGGGTGAGACCCTGCCATTCGATGCGGGGAAGATCCTCGGACTCGGACTTGCCTTCTCCGGCGGCACCGCACTGGCGTCCATGCTGCTGGGCGCGCCCGTATTATCTTCAGCCACAATACAATTCGACCTCATCGGATTCGGGCACGTCAAGATCGTGACGGCGCTGTTCTTCGACCTTGGCGTATACCTGGTGGTGGTCGGCCTGGTGCTCGATGTGCTGCGCAGCCTGGGAGCGCGCCTAGACGTCGAGCTGGAAGAGACCCCGCGGCAGGTGCATGCATAATGACCAATCTCGGACTGCTCATCATCATCGGCGCGCTCACGGCGTGCGGCGTCTACCTGATGCTCGAGCGCAACCTGACGCGCATGGTGTTGGGCCTGCTTCTGATCGGCAATGCCGTGAACCTGCTAATCCTCACGGTGGGTGGCCCGTCGGGCAATCCTCCGATCATCGGGCGACAGTCCGCCGGCCGAGACACCGTGGCAGATCCGTTGGCGCAGGGCATGATCCTCACCGCCATCGTCATCACCATGGGCGTCGCGGCATTCGCGCTGGCCCTCATCTACCGCATGTTCACTCTGGAAGCCGACGATGTCGTGGATGATGACGCCGAGGACGCACGCGTCGCGCAGGAGCCACCGGAACCGGTCACCGATGACGATGAGGAGCACCGGGAAGAAGCCGGATCCCTCGACGAGGACTCCCCCACCGAGCTCGATGCGCTACCAGTGGGTGAGAAGCCATGAGTGCCATGACTGTTCTCACGCCGCTCCCGGTCCTCATCCCCACGACCGCGGCCGCATTAACCCTCATCGCTGGACGTCGTCCCCGACTGCAATTGCTGATCACCGTCACCGCGCTGACCACCGTGCTCGGGGTCTGTGTGGCATTGCTGTACCTGGCGGACCGCGATGGCACCTTCGCGCTGGCCGTCGGCGGATGGGGGCCCACCCCGGACCGGCTGGGACCGCTCGGCATAACCCTTGTGGTGGATCGCCTTTCGGCGATGATGCTGGTGGTATCGGCCATCGTGCTGCTGGCGGTGGTGCTGTACGCGGCGGCGCAGGGTATCCGTGACGGCGATGATCGCCAGCCGGTGTCGATCTTCCTGCCCACCTATCTGGCGCTGTCGGCGGGCGTGTGCAACGCCTTCCTCGCCGGCGACTTGTTCAATCTGTATGTCGGATTCGAGGTTCTGCTGGCCGCGAGCTTCGTGCTGCTGACCATCGGGGCCAGTGCCGACCGAGTGCGCGCAGGCATCTCGTATGTGATGGTCTCGATGATGTCCTCGGTGGTCTTCCTGCTGGGCATCGCCTTCGTGTACGCGGCCACCGGAACCCTGAACATGGCCGAAATCGCGGTGCGCGCAGACGGTATCCCGTCGGGCACCCGGATGGCGATCTTCGCGGTGCTGCTCATCGGCTTCGCCATCAAGGCTGCCATCTTCCCGCTGTCCACCTGGCTGCCCGACTCGTACCCCACCGCTCCGGCACCGGTCACCGCAGTCTTCGCGGGCTTGCTTACCAAGGTGGGTGTGTACGCGATCATTCGCGCGCATTCCCTATTGTTCCCCGGCGGCGTCCTGAACACCGTACTGCTGGTAGCGGCACTGCTCACCATGATCGTCGGCATCCTGGGTGCCATCGCGCAGAGCGATATCAAACGACTGCTGTCCTTCACCCTGGTCAGCCACATCGGGTACATGGTGTTCGGCATCGCGCTGTCCAACGAGCTCGGCATGTCGGGGGCTATTTTCTATGTGGCACACCACATCATCGTGCAGACGACCCTGTTCCTGGTGGTCGGCCTGATCGAACGACAGGCCGGGGCATCGTCGTTGAACCGGCTGGGCGGCCTGGCCGCCGCGAGCCCCCTGCTGGCCTTCGCCTTCCTGGTGCCCGCGCTGAATCTCGCTGGCATCCCACCGTTCTCGGGGTTCATCGGCAAAGTCGCACTGCTGGAAGCGGGATCCCTGCAGGGCTCGGTGCTGGCATGGACGCTCGTGGCGGGGGGCACCGTGACGAGCCTGCTGACCCTGTATGCGGTGGCCCGGGTGTGGACCAAGGCGTTCTGGCGCCCACGTGCCGATGCGCCCGAGGGCGATCTCGCCACTGCGGCGCCTTCCGCTCTTCTCGACGACGCCGTGGATGTGGCCTACGTCGATCGGGAAGATGTGGGCCGGATGCCGATCGGGATGCTGGCACCCACACTGGGCCTGATCGCCGTCGGCGTGGCCCTTACGATCTTCGCGGGACCCATCATCGGCATTAGTGACCGCGCTGCCGCTGAGGTTCGTGACCGTGCGGTGTACATCAGCGCCGTCCTTGGCGGTGGTGCGCGATGAAGACCCTGGCCAGATACGGCCCGCGCGAAATTGCGCTACGGGCCTGGATTCTGGTGTGGCTGGTGCTGGTCTGGACCATGCTGTGGGGCAACTTCTCGGTGGCGAACACCATCACCGGGCTGCTGGTGGCCTTGGCGATCACCGTGTTACTACCCATGCCCCGACTGCCCGTTGAGGGACGGCTGCATGTGGCGTCCATGGTCCGGTTGGCGTTCACCGTCTTCTGGTACTCGGTGCTGTCCAGCCTGCAGGTCGCCTGGCTGGCCATCAGGCCGGGGCCACCGCCGTTGAGTGCCGTACTGCGGGCACAGATTTCGGTGAAGTCGGATTTGGTTATGGCGCTGCTTCTCAACACGTTGACGATCATTCCGGGGTCAGTGGTCCTCGAGATAGATCAGGAGCGCCGGCTGGCATACGTGCACGTGCTGGATGTGGGCTCACCGAAAGCCGTGGCGGGCTTCTATTCCCAATTACGGAAATTGGAAGCACTTTTCATCGCGGCCTTCGAGAGAGACGTCGACTGGCACCCCGAAATCGACGAGTCCGAGACGAGGGAGGGAATATGAGCCTCGTATGGCAGATCGCCGCGGTGCTGCTCGTTGCCGCAGCGACCGTCACGATGTACCGACTGCTCGCCGGACCGAATACTCTGGACCGACTGGTCGCCGTGGACACCCTGGTCGCCGTCACCATGTGCGGACTTGCGGCGTGGGCGGCCTACAGCCTGGATTCCACTGTGCTGTACGGGATTGTTGCGTTGTCGCTGATTAGTTTCATCGGCTCGGTGAGCGTGACCCGGTTCCGCGTGCCCGATACCGCGATCGATCCTCACGACGAGAGAGGACGCCGATGAATGCATTCCTCGACGGCCTCTCCGGTGCACTGGTCTTGTTCGGTTCGGTACTGGCCTTGACCGCCGCCATCGGTGTGGTGCGCTTCCCAGACACCTTGGCCCGCATGCATGCCGCGTCCAAGCCACAGGTGTTGGGGCTGCTGCTGGTGTTGACCGGTGCCGCGCTGCGGCTTCGGGGACATACCGATGTCAGCATGATCGTATTGGCCGGGCTGTTCACCATCATCACCGCGCCGGTGGTAGCACATCGGGTGGCGCGGTTGGCGTACCGCGAGCGGAGCATCCGCGATGATTTGATGACAACGGACGAGCTGGAGCGTTAGCCCCAGCTCGTCTGCCGGGTGTTTCCACCCTCGTAGAAGCCATCGGCGACGGCGGCGGCCAGCTCCATGAATGCCATCCGAGCCTTCTTGCCCATCAGCTCCAGTGAGATCTCTGATCCCTCCGACAGGTGGTTGTCGAACGGGATGATGTGCACCGCGCGGGCACGCGTCAGAAAGTGCCGGCTCAGCTGCTCAAGGTCGATCGATGACGCGCCCGGCCGAGATGAGCTGATGGCTACCACCGATTGACGCACCAGATGCGAATACCCGTGGTGGTCAAGCCAATCCAAGGTCGCCAGGGCGCTGCGCGCACCATCGATGGCAGGCGATGTCACAAGCACAATCGCGTTGGCTTCGCCCAGCACGCCGGCCATCGCCGAGTGCATGAGCCCGGTACCGCAATCGGTCAGGATGATGTTGTAGAAGCGCTGCAGGATCCGCATCGCCGCGAGGTAGTCGGCTTCCGAGAATAGTTCCGATGCCGCCGGATCACGCTCCGAGGCAAGCACTTCCAAGCGGCTGGCGCTCTGCGAGGTGTGCCTGCGCACATCGGAGTACCGGTGAATATCGGGATCGCGCAGGAGGTCTCGCGCCGTGGAGCGCGTCTCGTCCGGGCCGCGCTGGGCGAGTGTCCCGAAGTCGGGGTTGGCGTCGACAGCGATCACCCGGTCACCACGCAGTGAGGCGAAGGTGGCGCCCAGGGAGAACGTGGTGGTGGTCTTGCCCACGCCGCCCTTGAGCGACAGCACGGCAATCCGGTAATCACCGCGGACCGGCGCGTTGATCCGGTCGATCAAATCACTACGATGCGACTCGTCCGTCGACTCGCCGGGGTTGATCGCTCCACCGGAGAGCCGGTGAACAGCCTTGCGCCACCCGCTCCTTGGCAGTGGCTTCACCGACCTGATCAGACCAAGCTGATCATGGCTCGGCCCCTGCGGTCGCGGCGGCTGCTGCGGCTGCATCGGACGGCGCACTGGAATCTCGGGCCGCGCGGCGGTGAACGGCGTCTGGCCCGGCACATAGCCCACCGGGCCTCCCGGTGCCCGTGGTGGCGCGGCCGGCGCATTCCAGTCCCCCCGCGGGAACATTTCGGGCGGGGCTGCCGGTGACGGTGACGGTAGGAACGGTTGCGCCGCCCACGGATTCGCGGGCGGCGTGCTGGAGGGCGCTGTTTGGGGGGCCTGGCCGCCCCACGGCGTCATACCCGCCGGAATCATTGACGACGCGTCGTCGGGCCGAGCCTGCGCGGCCGGTTCCACGCGCTCGGGGACTGGCGGAACCTCGGCGGGCGCCTGCTCCCGGGGTGTCTCCTCCCCAGACCGCTCTTCGCTGGGCCGCTCTTCCCTGACCGGCTCGGGAGGAGCCGCCCCGACGGCAGGCTCGGGCACCATTGCGGAGGCGGGCCACGCAGGCAGTTCACTCGCCGGTTCCGGCGCGAGCGGCTGTGCAAAAGGTGCCGCGGCCTCGATCGGCGCCGGCGGCTGCGCCGCGGGCCCAGCCTCCGGCGGAACGTAGTAGTTCTGCGGCGGCGCATAGTAATTCTGCGGTGGCGGGTAGTTCTGTGGTTGTTGGTAGTTCTGCGGTTGTTGGTAGTCCTGTGGTTGTTGATAGCCCTGCGGTGGCTGCTGAACTGGCGCGCCGTAGCCCTGAGGCGGACCCGGCGGGGCCGGGTTTTGGTACTGCGGCATGCCATGCGCGCTCAATGGATCGGGTTCCCATGTCGGGTTCATCGGCCGCTGGTTGCTGCGCTGATGATTCCGCTGACGCCGAGACAGCTTGGGAGCCTTGGGCAACGGGGGCGGCGGTTGGAGCGTCGGCTGCGGGAAGTAGTCGGCGCTCGGCGGAACGAACTCCTGGTTCGAATTCTTGGATCGACGGAACGGACTGCCCTTGGTGTCCTGGCCCAGCCCATCCGCGATGGGCTCACGCCACGGTCCGCTGGGCGGTGGCGAATCGGGTGCGTTGTCCTTGGAATCAGCCATCTCAGATCACTTCGCCATCATTCCGAGTACATCCGTGCGTGCCGACTTCACGTCAACGGCCTCGATTCGCCGCAACGCATCTTCACTAAGATCCTCAACCCCCCACACCATGTTCCTCATTGAGCCTGAATTCTCGTTCCTCTTCGGCAGATTCGATGACGTTCCAGACAAACCGGCCGCTGCCAGTGATATCGATGTTCCGCCGCAGCAGACCTGCTTGGTGCTCATCGTGGACCGTGTAGCCGCGGGAAACTCTCGGAGATGGCGCCTGCCAGCTTGAGATACGCCTCGTTGGTGTCGGTGTTGAGCAGGTTGAAATCGACATCGGCACCCTCTGCGAGGTGCGGGTCGAACGGGATCATGTGAATCGACCGGCATCGAGCCGCGAAGTGCTCGTACACCTTGTCCAACTTGATGCCCGCAGACCCGGGCCTTGAGGCACTCAACACCACATGAGCCTCCCGCACCAATGCGGAATATCCGTGCTGCATAAGCCAATCCAGCGTGGCCGAGGCGCTCCGCGCCGAGTCCATAGCCGGTGAACTCACCAACACGATGGTGTGCGCTAGCTCCAATACACCTGCCATTGCCGAGTGCATGATTCCAGTGCCGCAGTCGGTCAGGATGATGTTGTAGTACCGCTGCAGAATGTCAATGGTGTTGCGGTAGTCGACCGCGCCGAACGCCTCAGAAACTGCCGGATCCTGCTCGCTGGCAAGCACTTCCAGACGGCTCGTCGCCATCCGGGTGTGATTGCGCACATCGGCATAACTCCTGATGTTCTGATCATGGAGTAGGTCGCGAACGGTGGATTGCGTGGAATTGTCACGCACACGTTCCGCGAGCGTTCCGCGGTCAGGGTTCGCATCCACGGCGATGATCCGGTCGGTCCGGATGGTTGCGAACGCCGAACCCAATCCTAATGTGGTGGTTGTCTTCCCGACGCCGCCCTTGATGGAAAGAACCGCGATGCGGTAGTCGCCGAGTATCGGCTGACGGATACTCGCCAGTAGTTGGTCGTGTTCACGATCCTTGCGGGAGTCGCCCGGATTGACGTGACCGCCGGTAGCCGCATGCACCGCCTTGCGCCAGCCCGCCTTGGGGGCATAGCGACCGCGGTTGATGATCTCTGCTTCATCTAATGATGGCGGCATCCGATAGGCCTGCGGCGCACGATAATTAGCGGGGGGCGCGGTGGCTTGAGGCGGCGGCACATAGCCGGCGGGCGGTTCCTGCTGCCCAGGGGGCGGCCCCTGCTGTTGCGGAGGCTGGGGCGCGTGCTGCTGCGGCACCCATTGCCATTGGCCCGGAACACTTGTGGGTTGGGGAGGTGGCTGCTGCTGAAACTGTTGCCCACCGTAGGGCTGCGGCGCCGCTGGAGCACCTTGTGGCCACTGCCCCGGGTAAGGCTGCCGCGGGTTCCACCCCGGTGGAGCTTGCGCTGCGGGCTGCTGAACCGGCGGTTGCTGCTGCGGCACCGGATACACAGGCGCCGCCAGCGGTTCGGCGGCCGGGGCCGGCTGCACGGCATTCGGAATCTCCCAGGACGGTGTCGCTAATCCGCGCCCGGGCTGCCCCGTCGCCGTGTCAGCGTCCTGCGACTCATCGGAAGTCGCCTCCGACCCCGACGGATGCGGATCGGGCTGCACTACTCCTTGTTCCAGCTCTGCCGGCGCCTCGGCTGCCTCAGCGGAGGCGGCCGACTCTTCGGGTACGGCAGCGGCTTCCCCGCGCTCCTCCTGCGGCTCCGGTTCGGGCACCACCTGTACTGGCTCTTCAGGAGCCTCCGACGACACCTCCGCGAACGGTGGCTCGACCGGTTGCTGGACGCTCTGCGCCGGTGCCGGCGCGGCGAGAGGTTCTTCGGGCTCTGCCGCGACGAGCTCCGGGTCGGCAGCTGCCACGGCGGGTTCGGCCTCCGGCTCGGGCACGACCTGCTCCGGAGTTACTTCTTCTGTAGCCGCAGCAGGTGATTCCGTGACTGACTCGCACGCTAGCGTCGGTTCCGGATCAGGCTGTGCCACCGCAGGTTCGGATGCCTCGAAGGCGGCCCGCTCTTGGTTGAGCTGCTCACGCTTGGCCTCGATGCGCTGCAACAACGCGGCCGCCCGGGCGTCGACATCATCGACGTTTTCGACCGGCTCCGCTATCGGCTCCGCTTCGACGACAACCGGCTGCTCGACGACAGCCGGCTGCTCGACCACGTCGTCCTGCGGCTGCGGTGCGGGCTCTGAAGTAACAACGTCGGGGGTCTCGGATTCAGGGGCCGAGAGCAGCGATTCGGCAGCATCTACCTCCGCAACACCTTCGACCTCGTCAACCTTTTCGGCTGCCTCGGAAGCCTTTTCGACAGCTTCTGGCGGAGTGAACCGTAGTGTCGGCGCCGGTGTCGCTGTCACTGTCGCTGTCGGTGCAGGCTCCAGTTCGGGCTCGGGCATCCGGTGGCGCCGTCGCTCCGCGTTCTCACCCAGAATGCTTTCGTCGAGGCTGGTCTGACGAAGTTTCGCTTCCAACTCACTGAAGCGCGAGAACGGATCCGACGGTGCAGCCTCCGGGGCGACGTCCTCACTCACCGGAGGCTCCTGCAGAGCCCGATCTTCGACGGGTTCTGGACGCGACCAGTCCGCGACGAGTGGGGCACTGGCCGGCCCGGTTGTGGCCGCAACGGGGGGCTCGGGCGTTTCCTGCTCGGCGACAGGCGCTGCTGGCGACGGCGTGAAGGACGCTGGCAGCTCCGCGGGCGTAACCAGTTCCGGCGCAGCCGCTTCCGGCTCAACCGGCGCAGCAAATTCTGAGGCTGACGGAGGCGCGAAGGACGAAATCGAGCGCGGAGCGGGCTTCATCTCAGGAAGCTGATCGGGCCGCGAGAAGATCTTCGGATCTTCCGGGATAACCTCCGGTGCAACATCTTTCGATTCGGCTACCGGCGGCTCGACAGGTTGAGCCGAGACATCGGGACGCGGCGGGATGTAGTACCTGGAGGCCTCGGGCTCGGCCTTGGTGTCATTGGACGGTTCCGGTGCAACCGACTTCGTATCAACGGGCTGTTCGTCGGCAGCCTTCTTCGACTTCGAGGGCGCTGACTTTTCGGTGTCCGCCGGCGACGACTCGTCCTCGGCATCGTCGTTCCCCTTACGGCCACGCCGGAAGAGGCTGAGGACCCCGCGACGTTCCTCTTCCTCAGGCAGCCACGGAGGGCGGGCCGGTGCACCACGATCCTGCTTGGGCAACGTCCCCCTCCCCTTCCTCGATCGACTAATCGTCGTAGAGTTCGATCCTACTCATTAGCTAGCACACTGGTATCCAGACTGGTTAGACAACCGATCTAGCCCCCGTCCTCAACCAGCAGTTTAGGGGAGGTGGCGACGTCTTCGCAGCGTTCAGTGCGGTCTGATACCGGATTGATTTCGGCAGTAGCCACCGAACAGGGCCTGCCGATGAACATCAAGATCGACCAGCGCGAACTCGCTAGGCCACCGCAGGCGCTGGCGGACGAGGTCGTCAGACCATTGGGGCTGCCCGCTGGGGCGGACCTCACGGCAGCCTGGAAAGCCCGCTTGGCTTCGCGGACAAACCCCCGACGACCTGGATGTGATCCGTATGACTCTCTCTGAATCGATCACGACTCGCCCTAACAAGCAGCGCGGCCTCAAGCAGTCCATGCAGGCGGAATGCAAGGCCATCTCGGGCACCATGGAAAGCCGAGACCAGGCGGTAAAGGCGCAGTTCAACGAGGTTGGAGCGATGACCGGCCTGTGGTCGAACATGTGGGGCGGCTCGACCCTCATTCCCAGCCAGAGCCAAGCCCGAAGCGTGTGTTGACACGTGTTTAGCAATCCGAAATGGCCGCATAGAAACGACCGGAACCTCGTCGAAGGCCGCCGGGAGACGTGCCAACCCGTCCTATCGAGAGACTCAAAATGGCTACTACAGGCGTAATAGCGAGACGGGAATCCGGTTTCCCAACGGCGGGCAATACTCATCGCAGCTATGCCCGCAGCTACGAACGGGGAGGAATCGGCTAAGAGCAGTCAAACCGGATCAACGAGAGGGTGACATCGCATGGGACAAGACATCGTCGTCGAGCCCATCACATTGGCGACCATGGCAGCGACCTCTATCGGCGCCGACGTTGTCGGTCGCGGATCTCAGGTGGAGGCAGACAGACAAACACCATGGCCTCAACTAGCCGGTTCAGGACATCCGCACCAAAGGGACCCGACGGACATGATCTCGCCTGTCACAGACGCGTTGAACGCCGTTGGCAGGGGCAGACCTCTAACGGCGTCACGAACAAACCCAGCGGGCCCGTCAAAACGGTCAGCAGGTCTCGCAGCAGTCGCGGGCATGCCCAGGACATGGGCCCTTGTTCAGCAGGGGCGCCACGAAGAACGTGGCTAAGACGGAGCGGACGCCTACCAAACCGCTTTCGTCTGGTCTGGGCAAGGCGTGATGATGACCCGGCTATCCCTTCTCGGCGTTCTCCCGCTGAATCTCCAACGCGATATCGATGAGCTGATCTTCCTGCCCACCAATGAGTTTGCGCTGACCGGCGCGATGCAGCAGCTGGTGCGCAGGCACCCCGTAGCGCTCGGCCTGCCGGATGGCGTGCTTCAGGAAGCTGGAGTACACCCCGCTGTAGCCCATGATGAGCGCGTTGCGGTCTAGCAGGCACTCGGCCGGCATCGCCGGCGCGACAACCTCTTCGGCGGCATCGGCGATATCGAAGAAGTCAATCCCCGTCTTCACACCGATCTTGTCGAACACACCGATCAGCGCCTCAACGGGAGCATTACCCGCGCCGGCACCGAAACGTCTTGTGCTGCCGTCGATCTGCTTGGCACCGGCACGAACTGCCTCGATGGAGTTGGCCACACCGAGCCCCAGGTTCTCGTGTCCATGGAAACCAACCTGCGCATCCGAGCCCAGCTCGGCCACCAGCGCGGCGACCCGGTCGGCCACCCCGTCCAGCACCAATGCGCCCGCGGAGTCGACCACATACACGCACTGACATCCCGCGTCGGCCATGATCCGCGCCTGCTTGGCCAGCTTCTCCGGCGATACGGTGTGCGACATCATCAGGAAGCCAACGGTTTCCAGCCCGCGCTCACGCGCCAGCCCGAAGTGTTGAATCGAGACATCGGCCTCGGTGCAATGCGTCGCGACACGGCAGATCGATCCGCCGTTGCCTTGCGCCTCGATGATGTCTTCCTTGGTGCCCAGACCCGGCAGCATCAGGAACGCGATCTTCGCATTCTTGGCGGTCTCCGCGGCGAGCTTGATCAGTTCCTGTTCCGGGGTTTTCGAGAACCCGTAGTTAAACGAGGAGCCACCGAGCCCGTCGCCGTGGGTCACCTCGATGACCGGAACCCCGGCACCGTCCAACGCGCCGACGATCGCCCGCACCTCGTCAGCGGTGAACTGATGCCGCTTGTGGTGCGAGCCGTCGCGCAGCGACGTGTCGGTAATCCGCACATCCCACGCGGCGTCAAAGAAGATGCCATCAGAAGCAGCCAACTGAACACTCATGATCAGGAAACCTTTGCAGATAGAAGTTCTTTGGCGATTTCCTCGCCGACCTTGGTCGCGGCCGCGGTCATGATGTCCAGGTTCCCCGCGTACGGCGGTAGGAAGTCGCCCGCGCCCTCCACTTCGACGAAGGTGGTGACCACATGGTTGCCGCCGTTGACCACCGACGGCTCATCGAACTGCGGCTCGTTGAGCAGCCGATATCCGGGCACATACTGCTGCACCTGGCTCACCACGTCGTGGATCGACGCGGTGATCGCGTCGCGATCCGCACCCTCGGGGATCGCGCAAAAGATGGTGTCGCGCATGATCATCGGCGGATCGGCCGGGTTCAGGATGATGATCGCCTTGCCGCGCTTGGCGCCGCCGATCACCTCGACACCCTTAGAGGTGGTTTTGGTGAATTCATCGATGTTGGCGCGCGTCCCCGGCCCCGCTGAAACTGAAGCGACGGAAGCGACGATCTCGGCGTAGGGCACCTCGACGACCCGCGACACCGCGTAGACGATCGGAATCGTCGCCTGGCCACCGCAGGTGATCATGTTGACGTTCGGAGCATCAAGGTGCGCACGCAGATTCGCCGGCGGCACCACGGCAGGGCCCACCGCAGCGGGGGTCAGGTCGATCGCCCGGATCCCGGCCTCCTCGTAGCGTGGCGCGGCGGCCTTGTGCACATAGGCGGACGTCGCCTCGAACACCAGATCCGGCTTCTCGTCCTGCGCCAGCAGCCAATCCACGCCCTCATGCGAGGTTTCCAGCCCGAATCCCCGGGCGCGCTTCAGCCCCTCAGACTCGGGATCGATGCCGATCATCCACCGCGGCTCCAGCCACTCGGACCGCTGCAACTTGTACAGCAAGTCGGTGCTGATGTTTCCCGAACCAACGATCGCTACAGATGCCTTTGACGACACAATCTCTCCTCTTATTCGAAAGCCAGTCGGACCGAACCAAGTCCGGCGAACTCGGCCAAAAACTCATCCCCCGGATGGGCGTCGAATGCCCGCGTGCACGAACCCGGCAGCACCACATCTCCCGCACGCAGGCGCACCCCGTAACCGGCCACTTTGCGTGCCAACCACGCCACGGACGTCACCGGGTTACCCAGCACCGCATCGCTTCTGCCCTCAGCCAGCTTCTCGCCGTTGCAGGTCAGCACCGCGTCGATCGACTTGATGTCGATGTCCTTCGGCGAAACCCGTTGCTTACCAATGACAAACCCGGCCGAAGATGCGTTATCGGCGATCGTGTCGCAGATCTTTATCTGCCAGTTGGTGATCCGGCTGTCCACTACCTCGATGGACGGCACGTAGGCGGCAGTCGCCGCGAGCACATCATCCTCGGTGCAGTCCTCGCCCGGCAGGTCGGCGGCCAGGATGAATCCCACCTCCACCTCTACCCGCGGGAACAGGAACTTGGACGCCGAGGCGGCGACGTCCTCGAACAGCTCCATATCGGCCAGCAGATGCCCATAGTCCGGCTCGTGGACACCCATCATCGTTTGCATCGCCTCGGACGATAGGCCCACCTTGTGGCCCACTGTCTTGGCTCCGTCCGCTAGGCGGGAGCGAATATTCATGAGCTGGATCTCATAGGCATCGACCACGTCGAAATCCGGATGACTATCGGTGGGCGGCGCGATGGCCACCCGGGTCCGTTCGGCCTCGGCCAGATCAGCGGCGATGGCGTCGCGAACGTCAGAACTAAGCATCTATGTGTCTCCCAGTCTCGGTCCCCGCCCGGCGCCCGGAGAAGACGCAGTCGGCCAGGGACAATCCGCTCACATACGAATTGGAGCAGATGCCCACCGCCGCACGCCCGGCGGCATAGAGCCCGGGGATCGCCACGCCGGATGTGGTCTGCACGGCACCAGTGTCCTCGTCCACGACCAACCCGCCAAGAGTCAGCATCGGGCACGGATTGAGCATGTTGGTCTTGATGGACACGTTAAACAGGTAGTACGGGCCCGCTTCGATCGGAACCCGGATATCGTCGGGCTTCCCGAGAGAATCTGGGGTGCCGTCCGCGATGGCCCGATTGTGCTCGGACACGGTGCGCGCCAATCCTTCCGGATCGATACCCGCCTTAGCTGCAAGTTCCTCGATGGTTCCGGCCTTCTTGCGTCCCACGTTGAGGAACGACTCGGCCTGGATGCGCTGGAACCACAACGTCTGTGAGCCCAACTGCTGACGTGCCCGCCTCACCAATGCCTTGTCCGCCACCAGGTAGCCGGCCCCACCGCCCTGCTGCACAATCGCCTTACCCAGGGCGGCGCCATAGCGGGACTCGTCAATCATCCGATGCCCCTTGGCATCCACCAGCAGCGAGCCCATGAAGGCGGCGGGCGGCACGATGAACCGCCAGGCCGAGATCTCGTCGAGGTGCCCGGTGGCCGCACTCAGGGGTTCCGCGAGCGTCAGCGCGGTTCCGTCGTCTCCGGCGGTACCCAGCTGAAGCCCATCCCGGTAGGCGGGGGCATGGCGCTCGACGAGTTCGCGGTTCGCGATGAATCCACCCGAGGACAGGACCACCCCGTCGTTAGCCCGGATCTCGAACGGCTTGGCGAACCGGCGCTCCAGCGCATACGCCGGACCCTCCAACGCCTTTCGCATCGGCGGGTAGTACACGCCCGGCTTGGTGGCATATGCCGTCAGCCGTGAATACAACCGGCGGACCCAAGACGGTGCGTCCTTCAGGGTCGTTCCCCGCACCCCGATGACGCGACCGTCCTCGACGATCAGGTCGGTGACCCGGGTCTGCCGCCACACATCGGCGCCCAACCGTTCGGCGGAGGCCGCCATCGGCGCGAAGAGCGCCTTACCGGACACACCCCGGCCAAAGGCGCGGTGCCCGCGTTGACGGGGCGGTGTCACCGCTCGCGCCATCCCGGAGGATTCGCTGCCCGAAAAGTAGAGGTAGTAGTCGTTGGTGGGGTATGAGGTCTTGAACGGAGCCAGCGAACCCTGGAACGGCACCCCGTAACCCTGCAACCAATTGAGAGTGTCGACGCTGCCATCGACAAATTTGCGCAGAGTCTCGGGTTTGACGGCGTCGCCGACCTCCAGCTGGAGGTACTCGAGCATTAGCTCCGGGGTGTCCTCGACGCCCGCGTCGCGCTGAATGTTGGTGCCGCCACCGGCGTAGTAAATACCCCCTGAAATGGCCGAAGCCCCGCCGCCGTCGAATCGCTCCAGGATGGTGACCGATGCTCCGCGCTCAAGCGCGGCCAACGCGGCTGCCGCCCCCGCCACCCCGTATCCGACAACGACGACATCCGTCGAAGACAGTGACACAGGGCCTCCTAGCGAATTCACAGCAACGTGTTCTGATTTTCACCGCAACATTCACATGTCCAAACGATGAAACCACAGGCCAGCGCCGGTAGCGCCGGGCCGCCTCAATTCTATAACGTGTTCTACATGACTGAGCAGGAGTACGACGTCGTCGTCGTCGGGAGTGGTGGCGCCGGCATGGTTGCGGCGCTCACCGCGGCACACAACGGGCTGAGCACCGTACTGATCGAGAAGGCCCCCCACTTCGGTGGATCGACCGCCCGTTCGGGTGGTGGCGTCTGGATCCCCAACAACGAGGTTCTCAAGAAAGCCCGGCAGACCGATACCCCCGAGGCGGCTCGCGAGTACCTCTACAACATCATCGGCGACGTTGTCCCCCGCGAGAAAATCGACACCTACCTCGATCGCGGCCCGGAGATGCTGTCATTCGTGTTGGCGAACTCCCCACTCAAGCTCGACTGGGTGCCCAACTACTCCGACTACTACCCCGAGGCACCGGGCGGGCGTCCCGCCGGGCGATCGGTGGAGCCAAAGCCGTTCAACGCCAAAAAGCTTGGCGATGACCTGCCTAACCTGGAGCCCCCATATGGCAAGGTTCCACTGAATGTCGTAGTGCGCCAGCAGGATTATGTTCGCCTGAATCAGCTCAAGCGTCACCCGCGCGGCCTGCTGCGCAGCCTGCGCGTGGGCGTGCGCACCTTCTGGGCCCAGGGCACCGGCAAGAAACTCGTCGGCATGGGCCGGGCACTGTCGGCCGCGCTGCGAATCGGACTGCGCGACGCCGGAGTTCCCGTCAAGCTCAACACTGCGCTCACCGATCTCTACATCGAGAACGGCACCGTCAAGGGCGTCTATGTGCGCGAAACGGGCGCTCCGGAGGCGTCCGAACCGACGGTGATTAGGGCGCGAAAGGGCGTCATTCTCGCCTCGGGCGGGTTCGAGCACAACGAGCAGATGCGCGTGAAGTACCAACGCGCCCCCATCACTACCGAGTGGACCGTGGGCGCAAAGGCCAATACCGGTGACGGCATCCTGGCCGCCGAAAAGCTGGGCGCTGCACTGGAGTTCATGGAGGACTCGTGGTGGGGCCCCACGGTGCCGCTGGTCGGACGCCCGTGGTTCGCGCTGTCCGAGCGCAACTCCCCCGGGTCGATCATCGTCAACTCGTCCGCTAAGCGGTTCATGAACGAGTCGCTGCCCTACGTCGAAGCCGCCCACCGCATGTACGGCGGCGAGTACGGCCAGGGCCCCGGCCCGGGTGAGAACCTGCCGGCGTGGCTGCTCTTCGACCAGGAGTACCGCAACCGGTACATCTTCGGCGGATTACAGCCGGGACAAAAGATTCCGAGCAAGTGGATCGACTCGGGTGTCATCGTCAAGGCCGACACCGTGGAGGAACTAGCGAAGCTGACCAATCTCCCCGTGGATGCGTTGGTTCAGACCGTCGAGCGGTTCAACGGCTTCGCCCGCGCCGGTGTCGACGAGGACTTCGGCCGCGGCAAGAGCGCCTACGACCGCTACTACGGCGACCCCACCAACAAGCCGAATCCAAACCTGGGTGAGCTCAAGAAGGGCCCGTTCTACGCGGCCAAAATGGTGCCGGGCGACCTGGGCACCAAGGGCGGCGTCCGCACCGACCTGCAGGGACGCGTGCTACGCGACGACAACAGCGTCATCGACGGTCTTTATGCCGCAGGCAATGTCAGTACCCCGGTGATGGGTCACACCTACGCCGGCCCCGGTGCCACCATTGGACCGGCCATGACATGGGGATACCTCGCCGCGCTCGATATCGCCGGGAAGTAGGGTCGGCAGATGCCTATTAACGTCGATATCGCGCTGGGCGCGGCCGTCGAGCCCGCCGAGTTCTCTTGGACCGCATCCGATGTGCAGCTGTATCACCTGGCCATCGGAGCAGGCTCCGACCCGGTGAGCGAGACCGAACTGCGGTACCTGCAGGACAAGACACCACAGGTGTTGCCGACGTTCGCGACCGTCGCCTCCGGTTTCCACGCGGTGGAGCCGCCGAAGGTGTCGTTCCCGGGGATCGAAATCGACCTGGCCAAGATCCTGCACGGCACCGAGCAGGTGACCGCTCACCGACCCTTGCCGCCCTCCGGTCGTGCTCAATCGACTGGCAAGATTGTCGAGATCTGGGATAAGGGCAAGGCCGCCGTCATCGTGACCGAAACGACAGCATCCAACGAGGACGGGGACTTGTGGACCATCCGCCGGTCGATCTTCGCCCGGGGCGAGGGCGGCTTCGGTGGCGAACGCGGACCGTCCTCATCGAGCGAGATTCCTGGGCGGGAGCCTGATACTGAAGTCTCGACGCACATCCTGCCGCAGCAGGCGCTGCTGTACCGGCTGTGCGGTGACCGCAATCCACTGCACTCCGACCCGGCCTTCGCGGCGGCGGCCGGATTCCCCCGCCCGATCCTGCACGGCCTGTGCAGCTACGGCGTGGTGTGCAAGGCGGCCGTCGACGCGGCGCTGGACGGCGACGCTTCACGCGTGACGTCTTATGCCGCGAAATTCGCGGGTGTGGTGTTCCCGGGTGAGACGCTCAAGACCCGCATCTGGAAGGAAAACGGCAAGCTGCTGATCTCGGCTGTCGTTGCCGAGCGTGAGGACGCGCCGGCGCTGGCCGACGTGGAGCTCACTTTTTCTTAACGCCGAGTGTGCGTCCAGGCAGACATTTCACGGGATTTCTCTGTCTGAGCGCACACTCGCGGATTATCGGCGACGTGCCAACGCTTCCCGCACTCGGCGGATGATGTCGTCGGGGTGATCTTCGGCGACAACTCTGATGATCTGCCAGCCCAACCGTTCCAGCATTTCCATCCGCTTGATGTCCTTCACATACTGTCTGCGGTCGGTTCGGTGCTGGTCCCCGTCATACTCGACGCCGACCATGACCTCTTCCCAGCCCATATCGATATAGGCGAGCGCGACGAAGTCCCCGTTATGAACCATGATCTGGGTCTGTGGTCGCGGCAGCCCCGCCCGTATCAGGACAAGTCGCAACCAGGTTTCCTTGGGCGATTGCGCACCGGCGTCGACCAACTCGAGTACGGACCGCGCCCGCCTGATGCCCCGCCGACCCGTGTACCGCTCCAATAGCCGAAGAATCTCGGAAGGTTTCAGCTCTGATGCTCGACATAATGCATCGAGAGCCGCGATCGATATGGCCGGCGGGTAGCGACAAGCCAGATCCAGCCCGGTACGTGCCGGTGTGGTCAGCCTCCGGCCGTCTGCGCACTGGATCTCGTCGGATTCGATAGCGTCCGTCCACACCAAGATCCCTTTCGGTGGCCGCCGATTCTCGTGGATCACCTCAGCACCACGATCCGGTGAGATCCACTTCGAGCCATGCAGCGCCGATGCCGAGAACCCCGCGATCGTCCCCCGCCGATGCGTCCATAGCCAGGCGGCCTCCGCGCGTGTCACCGCACTGAGCTGCGATCCCTTCGGGACATAGATATCGGGGTACAGCGCGACGAATCGCCGCGCAAGCTCGTAGCGCGAATACGTGCCCGCCGCCAAGGCCTCGCTACCGACAAATGGCCCACCCATGTCGGCATCATGCGACGGCCCACCGACAAGTTCGCGAGTGTGCGCTCACGCAGAGAAATCCCGTGAAATCTCTGCGTGGACGCACACTCGACGAAAGGGGCGCTAGCCCAGAATGAGACCGGAGGTGGGGACGCCGGTGCCGGCGGTGACGAGGACGTGCTCGACGTTCGGCACCTGGTTGACCGATGTACCGCGCAGCTGACGCACACCTTCGGCTATGCCGTTCATGCCGTGGATATATGCCTCGCCGAGCTGGCCACCGTGCGTATTGATGGGTAGCTTCCCGCCCAGCTCGATGGCGCCGTTGGCGACAAAGTCCTTCGCCTCGCCCTTACCGCAGAATCCGAGCTCTTCGAGCTGCAGCAGGGTGTAAGGCGTGAAGTGGTCGTACAGGATGGCCGTTTGAATGTCAGCAGGCAGGAGCCCCGACTGCGCCCACAGCTGCCGCCCAACCAGTCCCATCTCGGGCAACCCAAGCTCGTCGCGGTAGTAGGAGTACATGGTGAACTGGTCCTCACCCGATCCCTGCGCCGCCGCGACAATTGACACGGGACGTTGCCGGAGGGATCTGGCCCGCTCCGGCGTGGTGACCACGATCGCCACCCCGCCATCGCTTTCCTGGCAGCAATCCAGCAGCCGCACCGGATCGGCGATCATCCGCGAATTCTGGTGATCCTCAATGGTGATCGGCTTGCCATAGAAGAAGGCCTTCGGGTTGGTGGCCGCGTGCTTGCGATCGGCCACCGACACCGCGCCGAAATCGGCACTCGTCGCACCGTACTCATGCATGTACCGCCGCGCGACCATGGCCACCGATGCGGCCGGCGTGCTCAGCCCATGCGGGTACGACCAGCCGTACTCCACGCCGCGCGAATCCGCCGTTGAGCTCAGACCAGACATCACCTGACCGAAGCGGAACTCCGAACGCTCATTAAAAGCTCTGTAGGCGACGACCACCTCCGCGATACCTGCCGCAACCGCCAACGCGGCCTGCTGCACCGTGGCGGCGGCCGCTCCACCGCCATAGCCGATCTGGCTGAAGAACTTCAGCTCGCCGATACCCGTCGAGCGCGCTACCGCGGTCTCCAGGTTGGAGTCCATGGTGAAGGTCACCAGACCATCGACATCGCTCGGAGACAGGCCCGCATCCTGGAGGGCGTCAAGCACAGCCTCCGAAGCCAGACGCAGCTCGGACCGTCCGGACTTCTTGGAGAAGTCGGTGGCACCGATGCCGGCAATAGCGCTCCGCCCAGATAGCCCGCTCACTGCGATTCTCCGATCGTCAGCTTCACCTTGGCGGTGACATGCGCACCAAGACTGTTGTTGCCCACGACATCTACCTCCACGAGTCCGTCCTCGACGGACGTCACCGAGCCGGTGAACACAGTGGTGTCATACGCGTACCAGGGCACACCGAGTCGCAGCGAGATGGACTTCACGCGTGCGGAAGGCCCGGCCCAGTCGGTGACGAATCGCTCCACCAAGCCGGTGTCGGTGAGGATGTTGACGAAGATGTCCTTGGATCCCTTGGCCTGAGCCAGATCGCGGTCGTGGTGCACATCCTGGAAATCTCTGGTCGCCAACGCGGTCGACACGATAAACGTCGGAGTGCCTTCGAGCTTCAGCTCGGGCAGCTTCTCGCCAACTTCGGCTTGTGCTCTTCGCGCAAGCGGCTCATCGCCAGTCATGACACTGCCTCCCATGCGTACAGAGTCCACGCCGGGTCGTCGCCCTCGGCCGGGAAGTCGAGATATGTCACCTGAACCGGTGCGCCGATCTGAACATCATCGGCCGATACCCCACGCAACTCACCAAGCATCCGCACACCTTCGTCAAGCTCGACCAACGCGATCACGAAAGGCAAAGCGCGGCCGGGAACTTGCGGCGCGTGGTGCACCACGTAGCTGTACACCGTGCCCTTGCCGCTGGCCACCTGATACTCGATGGGTGCTTCTTTGTCCTGCCACACCGCCGGCACCGGCGGATGTTGCAACGAACCGTCGGGACGCTTCTGCAACCGCAGCTCGTGCGCGGCGACGCCTTCCCAGAAGTACGCGCTATCGCGCGACCAGGACGGTCGCATCAGCTTGGACGGGTCCAGATCACCATAGGCAGGTGCAGTGGGCTGAGCCGCTGACGGCCGGAACTTCATGATGCGCCAGTTCATTTCGGCGACAAGCTCGTCGCCGACCTTCCACTCGACGTGGATGTTGATGAAGAAACTTTCACCCAGCGCGGTCTGCTTGGGCCCAAAGATGTCGCTCACCTCGTTGGTGATGCTCACCTCTTCACCCGGCACCAGGTAGCGGTGGTAGATCTGCTCTGAGTTGGTCGCGACGACCGACTCGTACCCGGCTCCGTCTAGCAGCTCCATCGCGCGACCCAGCGGATCATCGGTGGCCTGCACCTTATGCAACCCACCCATGGTCCATACCTGCGCCATGGCGGGCGGTGCGACGATACCGGGATGCCCTGCGGCACGGGCGGCTTCATCGGAGACGTAGATGGGGTTGGTGTCCCCCATCGCCTCGATCCAGTTGTTGATCATCGGCCGGTTGACGGGGTCACGGCCCACCTTGGGCGCGCTGGGCCCGGCGGCCTTGATCTTGGCCGCACCCTCTTGAACCTGAAGCACCGTGTCGCTCATATCTGTCCGTTCTTCGCGCAAGCGCTCATCACCGCGGAGCCCTCGGGGTACCGAGTCCGGCCGTTGCCACCATCTCTCGCATCACCTCATTCACGCCGCCACCGAAGGTGATCACCAGGTGGCGTTTGGTCTGTGCATCAAGCCATTCGAGTGTCTCGGCGGTGTTCGCGTCCGCGGGATCGCCGTAGCGGCCCACCACGCCCTCACTCATACGGCCGATCTTCTGAATCCATTCGGTGGCAAGGATTTTTGTCGCCGCGGCATCAGCCATACTGATGTCGTCGCCCGACGAGGCAACCTGCCAGTTCAGCAGCTCGTTGAGCCGCCACACCGCCTTCATCTCTCCGAGCACACGGCGCACATCATCGTGCGACAGCGGCGCCACTCCGTCAGCCCCCGGCTTGGCGGCCCACTCGTACACCCGGTCGTACATCGCGGCGATCCGACCGGAGGGGCCGAGTGAAACCCTCTCGTGGTTTAGCTGCGTGGTGATGAGCTTCCAGCCCAAGTTCTCTTCACCCACCAGCATTTCCACGGGCACCCGGACATCGGAGTAGTACGTGGCGTTGGTGTGGTGCGCGCCATCGTTGGTGATGATCGGCGTCCACGAGTAACCCGGATCCGTGGTATCCACGATCAGGATTGAGATGCCCTTGTGTTTCGGCGCATCCGAGTCCGTCCTGCAGGCCAGCCAGATGTACTGGGCCTGGTGCGCACCGGTGGTGAAAATCTTCTGCCCGTTGACGATGTAGTGGTCGCCATCGCGGACGGCGGTGGTACGCAATGACGCCAAGTCGGTACCGGCCTCCGGCTCGGTGTAACCGATCGCGAAATGAATCTCACCGGCGAGGATTCCGGGAAGGAACTTCTTCTTCTGTTCCTCGGTGCCGTACTTCTGCAGCGTCGGTCCGACGGTCTGCAATGTCACCAACGGCATAGGGACGTCGGCGCGGATCACCTCATTCATGAAGATCTGCTGCTCTAGCGGACCAAATCCGTGTCCGCCGTATTCCTTCGGCCAGCCGACGCCGAGCCAGCCATCCGTGCCCATTCGGCGCACGACTTCCTCATAGGAGGAGCTGTGGCGGTCCAGCATCATTCCGCGGGTCTCTTCGGCGGTAACAAGATTCGAAAAGTACTGCCGCAAATCGCTTTGTAGCTTGGCCTGTTCCGGCGTGAGGTCAATGAACATCGTCTAGTCCAATCAGGCTTGCGCCGCAGCGAGAACGTCGAGGCGCTCAGAGGAACCGCCCACTAGGCGGCTCAGATCCTTGATCGTCGAGTAGTAGCGATTCATCGGATAGGTGATGTCGACACCGAGACCGCCGTGCAGGTGATGGCAGATCTGCATGACACGCTGGGCTTCCGAGGCCATCCAGAACGTCACGATATCCAAATCCTCGGTGGCATCCAGCCTTTCCGAAAGACGCCATACCGCCGAGATAACACCAAGATTCAGCGTCCGCGACACCACATAAACGTCCGCCAGCTGCTGCGTTACGGCCTGGAAGGTGGCCAGCGGCTTGCCGAACTGCACGCGGTTGGACACGTGGTCGGCAGTTAAACGCAGTGCGCCGGAAACCAACCCGTCCGCGTAGGAACCAATGGCCGCCAAAGCCAACGCATTCAGCCGATCGACCGCGCGAGAATCGAGCTGCGAACCTGCCAACAGATCTCCAGCGGGCACCGACGCGTCCGAGAAGGTGACCGCGTATTCGGCGGCCTTACTGGCCGTCGGCGTCCGGTGAATCGTCACGCCCGGGGTGTTAGGTGCCACCACAACGACGCCATTGTCGGTGGTGACAAGTATCCAATTCGCCTCGGCTGCATGCAGAACACCGATCTTTCGGCCGTTCAACACCAGCGAGGACCCATCGCGTACCGCCGAAACCGACGGCACGGAAGGAACCGCTCGGCCCGGTTCATCCAAAGCCGCCGTCAAGATGCCGCCTGCACCGATGTCGGCGAGGAACCGATCCTGCTGCTCCGGGGAGGCCAGCTCCACAAGCGGCACGATGCCGAATCCGAGCGTCGCCAAGGCCGGCGTCAGCGCACCATGCTTCCCGAGAACCCGCAAGGCGACGGACACCTCGGCCAGGCCCAGACCATCACCACCAAGACGTTCGGGGAGCGCCAATGACAGAACTCCATTGGCAGACAAGGCCTGCCAGGCATTCTCGTCGTATCCGACCTCCGGAACCACACCGATGAACTCACGATCGGCAAGCACCGCTTCGATCACGTCGGAGACAGCCTGCTGCTCCTCCGCGAAGGCGAAATCCATTTTGCTCGTTTCCTTTTGAAGAATTACTGCAGAACCGGGCAACCGCTGGCGCCGGTGAAATCAACCTGCCAGTGCTTGATGCCGTTGAGCCAGCCGGACTGCAACCGCTTCGGATCGCCTGCCGGAGCCAGGTTCGGCAGGTGATCGGCGATGGCGTTGAACATCAGGTTGATGGTCAGCCGGGCCAGGTTGGCCCCAATGCAGTAGTGCGCACCGCTGCCACCAAATCCCATGTGCGGATTGGGATTACGCATGACGTTGAAGGAGAAGGGATCCTCGAAGACCTCTTCGTCGAAGTTCGCGCTGCGGTACATCATCACGACGCGCTGACCCTTCTTGATCTGCACGCCACCGAGCTCGGTGTCCTCAAGTGCCGTCCGCTGAAACGACGTCACCGGGGTCGCCCAACGCACGATCTCGTCGGCCGCCGTCTCAGGGCGCTCCTTCTTGTACAGCTCCCACTGCTCCGGGAACTGGGTGAAGGCCATCATGCCCTGGGTGATCGAGTTACGCGAGGTCTCGTTACCGGCCACCGCAAGCATGATCACGAAGAAGCCGAATTCGTCGTCCGACAGCTTGCCCTCGCCCTCGACCTCGGCGTTGATAAGCGTGGTCACGATGTCCTCGCCCGGATTCTCGGCGCGCTGCTTCGCCATCTCCATCGAGTAGGCCAGGATCTCCATCGACGACGCCGCCGGGTCAATGTGAGAGAACTCGGGGTCGTCGTACGAGGTCATCTCATTCGACCAGTTGAAGAGCTTGCCACGGTCCTCTTGCGGAACCCCGAGCAGACCGGCGATGGCCTGCAGCGGCAGCTCACAGGAAACCTGCTCCACGAAGTCACCGGAGCCGCTCGCCGCCGCGTTCTTCGCGATCTGCTGAGCGCGCTCGTTCAGCTCCTCGCGCAGCCGTCCAATCGCCCGCGGGGTGAAGCCACGGGAGATGATCTTGCGCAGTCGCGTGTGATGCGGGGCATCCATATTCAGCATGACGTAGCGCTGCAGCTCGATGGCCTCCCGCGTCATGTCATCGGCGAACCGCGGAATGGCGGTGTTTTCCCAGCTGGAGAAGACGTCGCTGCGCAACGAGACGTCCTTGACGTCCTTGTGCTTGGAGACGACCCAGTAGCCGCCGTCGTTGAAGCCACCGATGCCGTCGGGCTGCTCCTGCCACCAGACGGGAGCCGTCTTCCGCAGCTCCTTGAGCTCCTCGATGGGGAGCCGCTCTGCGTAGATCTCCGGGTCGGTGAAGTCGAAACCGGCGGGAAGGCTGGGGTGCACCACGTTGAACTCCTATGGCCTTTCGGGGGCGTCTTTCAGGGACAATCTGGTTAGAGCATCTAGTGAGAGCCGAGTGAGATACGACACTCTCTAGCCCCATTGAAGCACACGATCAGCGCAGACAAAACGTGGTGCGTGGGGTGAGAACACGTTCTCATTGCTTCCGGACTGAAACGTGTTCTACCGTGAAGTGAACGTTCAGAGCGCAAAGGAGCAGCTCCATGGGTAATCCGGTCATCGTCGAAGCGACGCGCAGCCCCATCGGCAAACGAGGTGGGTGGCTCGCGGGTCTCCATCCGGCCGAGCTGCTCGGCAGCATCCAGAAGTCAGTGATCGCCCGCGCGGGCCTCGATCCCCAAGAGGTCGAGCAGGTCATTGGCGGCTGTGTCACCCAGTTCGGCGAGCAGGGCGGCCACATCACCCGGCAGGCGTGGCTACACGCCGGGCTGCCCGAAGCCACCGGCGCAACCACCATCGACTGCCAGTGCGGCAGTGCGCAGCAGGCCAACCACCTGATCGCCGGCCTGATCTACTCGGGTGCCATCGACACCGGCATCGCGTGCGGCATCGAATCCATGAGCCGCGTACCGCTCGGTGCCAATGTCGGCGGCACCGGCATCCCGCGCCCTGCGTCCTGGGATATCGATATGCCCAACCAGTTCGAAGCTGCCGAGCGCATCGCCAAGCGCCGCGGCATCACCCGCGCCGACGTCGACGGGCTCGGCGTCCGCTCGCAGGCACTGGCCAAGCAGGCGTGGGCCGAGGGTCGCTTCGACCGCGAGATCACCGCACTGGACGCCCCCCAGGTGGACAAGGAAGGCAACCTCACCGGCGAGACGAAGACCGTCGACCGCGACCAGGGCCTCCGCGAGACCACCCTGGAGTCGCTGGCGGGCCTGAAACCCGTTATGGCCGAAGGCATTCACACCGCCGGTACATCGTCGCAGATTTCCGACGGCGCCGCCGCGGTGCTGCTCATGGACGAGGACAAAGCCCGTGCGCTGGGCCTGAAGATCCGTGCGCGCATCGTGTCGCAGGCGCTCGTCGGCGCCGAGCCGTACTACCACCTGGACGGTCCGGTGCAGTCGACGCAGCGGGTGCTCGACCGCGCCGGCATGAAGATCGGCGATATCGACGTCGTCGAGATCAACGAGGCCTTTGCCTCCGTCGTGCTGTCCTGGGCCGCCGTGCACAAGCCGGACTTCGATCGTGTGAACGTCAACGGCGGTGCGATTGCGCTGGGTCACCCCGTGGGCAGCACCGGCGCCCGACTGATCACCACGGCGCTGCACGAGCTCGAACGCACCGACAAATCAACGGCTTTGATCACGATGTGCGCGGGCGGTGCGCTGTCCACCGGCACCATCATCGAGCGCATCTAGCAGCGACACGAAAAGACCCCCGGCGCCGCGGTGTCCGGGGGTCTTTTCGTGTCAGCTGGCCCGACCGAATCCGGCCGGGCAGAAGTCGACCTCCCAATGCTTGACGCCGTTCAGCCAACCCGAACGCAGCCGCTCCGGGTCACCGGCCGACGTGAGGTCGGGCATGTGGTCGGCAATCGCATTGAACATCAGATTGATGGTCATCCGCGCCAGGTTCGCCCCGACGCAGTGGTGCTCGCCGTTACCGCCAAATCCCACATGCGGATTGGGACTACGCATGATGTCGAAGCTGAACGGGTGCTCGAAGACCTCTTCGTCGAAGTTCGCGCTGCGGTACATCATCACGACGCGCTGACCCTTCTTGATCTGCACGCCACCGAGCTCGGTGTCCTCAAGTGCCGTCCGCTGAAACGACGTCACCGGGGTCGCCCAACGCACGATCTCATCGGCCGCCGACTCGGGACGCTCCTTCTTGTACAGCTCCCACTGCTCCGGGAATTGCGTGAAGGCGTGCATGCCGTGCGTGATGGAGTTGCGGGTTGTCTCGTTGCCTGCCACCGCCAAAAGCATGACGAAGAAACCGAATTCGTCATCGGATAGCTTGTGGCCGTCGATATCGGCGTTCAGCAGATCCGTACAAATATCCTCGCCAGGGTCGGCTGCCTTTCGCGCCGCCACCTGCATGGCGTACATCAGCAGCTCAGTGCTGGCGATCGCAGTGTCATCACCATCGTCCGAGCCGACCAGTCTGTTGGACCAGTCGAAGAGCTGTTCGCGTTCCTCTTGAGGAGTCCCCATGAGGCCCGCAATGGCCTGCAACGGAAGCTCACAGGCCACTTGGTCCACGAAGTCACCGTGGTGGTTTTGCGCGGCCGCCTTCGCGATGCCTTGCGCGCGAGCATTCAGGTCATCGCGCAGCCGGCCCACCGCACGCGGCGTGAACCCCCTGCTGATGATATGCCGCAATCTGCTGTGCCGCGGCGGGTCCATGTTGAGCATGATCAAACGCGTCGCATCGATCCGCTCGCGTGGAGTGGTGGACAGATAGCGCGGTATCGCGGTGTTCTCCTCGCTGGAGAACACCTCGCACCGCAGCGAAACGTCCTTCACATCTTTATGTTTGGATACCACCCAGAAGCCGTCGTCATCGAACCCGGCAACCCCGCGTGCGGTGTGGTTCCACCAGATTGGCTCGGTACGTCGCAGTTCGGCGAGCTCACGCTCCGGGATCCCTCGAACGAAGAGTTCGGGATCGGTGAAGTCGATATCCGCGGGAAGATGGGGATGTACCACGCCGTACCTCCTGGCCTGTGATGCATTTCACTAATGGCTCTAGTGGCAGTGAAGCACAGAAATCCACCCCAGGACAAGGGCATGGAAACGAAAACCTGCAGATCTAGAACGTGTTCTAGGTACGCGACAGCTTCGGAACGAAGATCGCCCGGATGTGATGAATCCGCGGATCGTCTGCCGGAATTTTGAAGGTCTCGTCCACTTTCGCGACGACCCGCCATCCGGCCGCCTTGGCCTTGGTCTCGATAACGAAACTCGCGATGACGTTCTCCCCCTCGACGCGGAACTTTCGGTTCGACGCGGCCGCGATGAGTTTGAATTGCGGGCCGTTATTTAGGCTGCGCCGCAAGTGATCCCCGGAGAACCCGGTCTTGACACCCTGCTCGATTCGCACACACTCCGGGGCGAACGGCACCGCGTCGGCCTGGTGGGTGACCAAGGCTTCGATGTACGCGTTGGCGGCGGCAATACGAACTTCGTCTGAGGCTGCAGGTGTTGACACCCTCGTAGCATAGGGCCATGTCTAACGGTCTTCCCGCTAGCGGATCATCCGCAACCGCACCCGCCCAGCTGAACTCCGAGTTCGCCGGCAAGCTGATCAAATGGATGACAACCGCCAACGTCTGGCTGTACCAGCGCACCGACGGCCGGCTCGGCGGAAAGTGGCGTGTGGGTGCGGCTTTCCCATGGGGTATACCGGTCATGCTGCTCACCACGACCGGCCGCAAGACCGGGCAGAAGCGGCTGAGCGCGCTCCTCTTTCTGCCCGACGGGGACAAGATCGTTTTGGTGGCCTCGCAGGGCGGGCGCGCCGCCAACCCAGCCTGGTACCTCAATCTGAAGGCCAACTCTGAAGTTACCGTTCAGGTTAAGGGTGATATCCGCACTATGACGGCGCGGACAGCCAATGACGAGGAACGCGCGTACTACTGGCCCAAGCTTGTCGAGCTCTATGCAGACTTCGACAAGTACCAGTCGTACACGACCCGCAAGATCCCTGTCGTCATCCTCGAACGGGCTTAGTTCCGTCCCGCCGAGTGTGAGCGCTGCCGTTCACACTCGGCGATTTCACCAACCTGGCGCTCACACTCGGCGCAAGGCGTCAGCCCTGCGAACCGTAGACCGGGACCGGGGTACGCGCCTGCCCGAGCAGGTCGGTGACCACCGGGCCCAATTCGCTTGGGTCCCAACGGGCACCCTTGTCCACCTGTGGGCCGTGCGCCCAGCCCTCCGCGACGCGGATGATGCCGGCCTCGACCTCGAACACCTTGCCGGTGACCTCGCGAGACTCGGGGCTACCGAGCCAGACCACCAGCGGTGAGACATTCTCCGGGGCCATTGCGTCGAATGCACCATCCTCCGGCTTAGCCATGGTCTCGGCGAAGACGGCCTCGGTCATCCGCGTGCGGGCGGCGGGCGCGATCGCGTTGACGGTGATCCCGTAGCGACCCATCTCAGCGGCGGCCTGCAGCGTCAGGGTGGAGATCCCTGCCTTGGCGGCGGCGTAGTTCCCTTGTCCGACACTGCCTTGCAGACCAGCAGCCGAGCTGGTGTTGATGATGCGCGCATCCACCGCATTACCGGCCTTGAACTCGTCACGCCAGTAGGCGGCGGCGTGACGCAGCGGCGCGAAGTGACCCTTGAGGTGCACGCGGATTACCGCGTCCCACTCCTCCTCGCTCATGTTGGCGAGCATGCGGTCACGCAGGAACCCGGCGTTATTGACCAGAACATCCAGGCGGCCAAAGGAATTGACCGCCGTATCGACGAGGTTCTTGGCGCCGCCCCAGTCTGCGACGTCATCACCGTTGGTGACGGCCTCGCCACCGGCGGCCTTGATCTCCTCAACGACTTCCTGTGCCGGGCTGGAGCCGGCCGAGCCGTCCAGGCCCACACCGATGTCGTTGACGACGACCTGCGCGCCTTCTGCCGCGAACGCGAGTGCATGCGCGCGGCCGATGCCCCGGCCCGCACCGGTGATGATGACGACCCGACCGTCGAGCAAACCTGGCACGTTACTTCTCCTTAGTTTCGACATTGGCGGCATCGAGGAACGCGGGGCGCTCCCCTCCGCCGTGAACCGTGAGGACCGAACCGGTCACATACGAAGACAGTGGCGAGGCCAGAAAGGCTGCGGTCGAACCGATCTCGTCGGGGTTGGCGAGACGTCCCAGCGGCACCGTCGCACCAACAGCGGCGATCCCATCCTCGTCGCCGTAGTGCATTTCCGATAGCTCGGTGCGGATCATCCCGGCGGCGAGTGCGTTGACCCGTACCTTGGGTGCCCACTCCACCGCGAGGCTCCGGGTGAGGCTTTCCAGGCCCGCCTTCGCGGCGCCGTAGGCGGCGGTGCCGGGCGACGGCCTGCTCGCGCTAACACTGGTGATGTTGACGATGGCGCCGCCGTCGTCTTGGTTCTGCATCACGGCATTGGCGCGCTGCGAGACCAGCAGCGCGGAGAGCAGGTTCAGCTCGATGATCTTGCGATGGAAGTTGTGGCTTGCGTCGGCCGCGAGAGCGAAGGGCGCGCCGCCGGCGTTGTTCACCACGGCATCCAGGCGTCCATGTGCGGAGACGATGGCGCCGATAAGCGCATCCACCGACTCCTCGTCGCGGATATCGCACGAGTGGAACTCATAGGGAGTTTCACCCGGACGGCGCGCACAGGTGATCACGGTGGCGCCGAGCTCGTGGAAGACCCGGCTGATTCCCGCGCCGACGCCGCGGACGCCACCGGTTACCAGCACGACGCGACCGCCGAGGCCGAGGTCGTATGCGGTCACGCCGTCATTCCTTCCGTGCACCAACTGCCAATTGTCCTGCGCTTTCCTGCTGCGCACGGGCCATGGTAGCGTACCAAGCAAGTGCTTGTTTCGGTACCTTGAGGGAGCTCAATGCCCATCACCACTGCCACGGTTGAACCGGGCATCGTCACCGTCACCGTTGACTATCCAAAGGTCAACGCCATCCCCTCGCGCGGATGGTTCGAACTGGCCGACGCGATCCTCGCCGCGGGCGATGATCCGTCCACCCACGTGGTGATCCTGCGCGCCGAGGGCCGCGGATTCAACGCCGGCGCCGACATCAAGGAGATGCAGCGCACCCAGGCCGAGGGGCTGGGCCACAAGGCCCTCATCGATACCAACCGGGGCTGCTTCGAAGCCTTCAGTGCGGTGTATCGCTGCAAGGTCCCGGTCATCGCCGCCGTCAACGGATTCTGCCTCGGTGGCGGAATTGGCTTGGTGGGCAACGCCGATGTGATCGTTGCCTCCGATGACGCGGTGTTCAGCGTCCCCGAGGTGGACCGCGGTGCGCTCGGCACGGCCACCCATCTGCAGCGACTTGTACCGCAGCACCTGATGCGTCGGATGTTCTACACCGCCGCCAAGGTCGACGCGAAGACGTTGCACCACTTTGGATCCGTGCACGAGGTGGTGCCCCGCGAGGAACTCGACGAGGCCGCCCTGCGCGTAGCACGGGATATCGCCGCCAAGGACACCCGCGTCATCCGGGCCGCCAAAGAGGCCATCAACTTCATCGACCCGCAGGACGTCGAGTCGAGCTACCGCATGGAACAAGGCTTTACGTTCGAACTCAACCTGGCCGGTGTCGCCGACGAGCATCGTGACGCGTTCGTCGAGACCGGAAAGCCGAAGGGACAGTAGCCGATGAGCCGCTTGCGTGAAGAGGAGAAAATATGAGTGACAAACGAACTTCCCTCGATGATGTTGTCGCCGAGCTGCGCAGTGGAATGACCATCGGACTTGGCGGCTGGGGTTCACGCCGCAAGCCAATGGCATTCGTGCGCGCGATTCTGCGTTCGGACATTAAGGATTTGACCGTCGTCACGTACGGCGGGCCAGACCTGGGCCTGCTGTGTTCGGCCGGCAAGGTCAAGAAGGCGTACTACGGCTTCGTCTCGCTGGACTCGCCGCCGTTCTACGACCCGTGGTTCGCCAAGGCGCGCACCACCGGTGCGATCGAGTCTCGCGAAATGGACGAGGGCATGGTCAAGTGCGGCCTGGAAGCCGCCGCCGCACGCCTGCCGTTCCTACCCATCCGTGCCGGGCTGGGCTCTGACGTCATGAACTTCTGGGGCGACGAACTCAAGACCGTCACCTCGCCCTACGCCGACAACGAGACGCTTGTGGCCATGCCGGCGCTGAACCTGGACGCCGCCTTCGTGCACCTGAATCTGGGTGACGCCACCGGCAACGCCGCCTACACCGGCGTCGATCCGTACTTCGACGACCTCTACTGCATGGCCGCTGAGCGCCGGTACCTGTCGGTGGAGAAGGTCGTCTCGACCGAGGAATTGGTGAAATCCGTTCCACTACAGTCGCTTCTGCTGAATCGCATGATGGTCGACAAGGTGGTCGAGGCACCCGGCGGTGCACACTTCACCATCGGCGCCGCCGACTACGGCCGCGACGAGAAGTTCCAACGCCATTACGCCGAGGCTGCCGCCGATCCCGAAACCTGGCAGAAGTTCGTCGACACCTACCTGTCCGGTTCCGAAGAGGACTACCAGGCAGCCGTCAAGCGTTTCGGCGATGAGCAGCTTGCGCGAAGAGCAGACAATGGAGGGCAGAAGTCATGACAATCACCCGCGCCGAGGTGTGCGCCGTCGCATGCGCCGAGTTGTTCAGGGACGCAGGCGAGATCATGGCCTCCGCGATGTCGACGATGTCGACCGTTGGAGCCCGTCTGGCCCGCTTGACCTTCTCCCCCGATCTGGTGCTCTCCGACGGCGAAGCCGTCTTGATGGCCGAGACACCCGCGATCGGCGGGACATCGCCCATCGAAGGCTGGATGCCGTTCCGCAAGGTGTTCGACGTGGTGGCCTCCGGTCGTCGCCATGTCGTCATGGGCGCCAACCAGATTGACCGCTACGGCAACCAGAACCTCTCGGCGTTCGGGCCGCTGCAGCACCCCACCCGGCAGATGTTCGGTGTGCGCGGCGCCCCAGGGAACACCATCAACCACGCCACCTCCTACTTCGTGGGCAACCATTCGACGCGGGTGTTCGGTAACTCTGTCGACGTGGTCTCCGGTGTCGGATACGACAAGGTCGACCCGGAGAACCCTGCGTTCAAGTACCTCAACGTCTTCCGGGTGATCTCGAACCTCGGCGTGTTCGATTTCAACGGCCCAGATCGTCAGATGCAGGCTCTGTCGCTGCACCCCGGCGTCTCCGCCGAGGAGGTCGCGTCCAACACCAGCTTCGAGGTGCACGGGCTGGACGAAGCCGGCGAGACCCGGCTGCCGACCGACGAAGAGCTGCGGATAATCCGCGAGGTCATCGATCCGAAGTCGTTCCGAGACAAAGAAGTCAAGGCGTGAGCACGCCCGTCCTCAAGACCGCGCTGACCGAACTGGTCGGCATCGACCACCCCGTCGTACAGACGGGCATGGGTTGGGTCGCCGGGCCACGCCTGGTCGCAGCCACGTCCAACGCCGGCGGACTAGGCATCCTGGCCTCGGCGACCATGACGCTCGACGAGCTGATCGCGGCCGTCGCGAAGACGAAGTCGCTGACCGATAAGCCTTTTGGTGTGAACATTCGCGCCGATGCCGGTGACGCCACCGAGCGCATCGATCTGCTGATCCGCGAAAAGGTTCGCGTCGCCTCGTTCGCGCTGGCGCCCAAGCAGGATCTGATCGCGAAGCTGAAAGACAATGGCGTTGTGGTCGTTCCATCCATCGGAGCCGCCAAGCACGCCAAGAAGGTCGCGGCCTGGGGCGCCGACGCGGTGATCGTGCAGGGCGGTGAGGGCGGTGGCCACACCGGACCGGTCGCCACCACGCTACTGCTGCCCTCGGTCTTAGATGCGGTGAAGGACACCGGAATGCCGGTGATCGCCGCGGGCGGGTTCTTCGACGGACGCGGTCTGGCCGCGGCGTTGTCCTACGGTGCCGCCGGCGTCGCCATGGGCACGCGCTTCCTGCTCACCTCCGACAGCACGGTGCCCGACGCAGTGAAGCAGCGCTATTTGGCCTCCGATCTCGGCGGCACCGTGGTGTCGACACGTGTGGACGGGATGCCGCACCGAGTGCTGCGCACCGAGCTCGTCGAGAAGCTCGAAAGTGGCTCACGGGTACGCGGTTTCGCCGCCGCGGTGCGCAACGCTGCCAAGTTCAAGAAGATGACCGGCATGAGCTGGGCGTCCATGGTCAAAGACGGCCTCGCGATGCGGCACGGCAAGGAGCTCACCTGGTCGCAGGTGCTCATGGCCGCCAACACCCCGATGCTGCTGAAGGCCGGTCTGGTAGAAGGCAATACAGGTGCCGGAGTTCTGGCTTCCGGTCAGGTCGCGGGCATTCTGGACGATCTGCCGACCTGCCAGGAGCTGATCGACTCGATCGTCACCGAGGCCGTCGACCACCTGAAGGCAGCCAACTCAGCGATTCTCTAGCCGCCGAGTGGGTATCTCACGAGGCAAATCCCTCGCCAGATTCCCATTCGACAGCAAGGAAAGCCCCAGCGGATTCACAGACTGCGGGAGAATCCTGGCAGGATGACCAACCGAAAGTTCACCTTCTCGACGGCAGCCTGTTGCCTGGCGACCTTCGCGGCCCTCGCGTTGGCTCCCATTGCCGCGGCCGACCCCGACGAGCCATCGGTGCCGGAGCAGCCAATTCACGCGCCCGCGCAGGGATCCATGGAATTGCCGACCGACCGCGGTCGGCACCATGTGTTGTTACAAGACCAGAACTCCGGTGGCGCCAACCCGGATGTGCCGTACGGAACCGATCCCTACGTTCCGGACCACGCGGACGATATCGGCGGCGCCGACCCGTCCACTCCTGACGGCACCGATCCCGACGTGCCGTTCGGCACCTGGGCTGGGGACTAGGAGGGCTAGGCCGGCGGCGGGTACATGGGCGGCGCACCATTGGCGCCATCCATCCACCGCAGCCCCTGCTCCACCAACCCCGGCGGAAGTTGTGCTGGCGCGGGAGCTGGGCCGAGATCCTCCCCCTGATTCCACCAATCCGGCTGCGGGTCCCCCCACCCCTCGTACCGCGAAAGTTGCGGCGGGAGATCGGACATCGACGACGGCATGAACGGGATACCGCCACTCGGCAAGCCCGGGAGCCCGGGGACGCTGCACACCTCCGGTGGGCACGGCTCAGCGACCGCCGGGGCGGCGCTCGCGATGACGCCGAACGTCACAAAGGCCGTACCGATCAGGATTCCAGCGCGCATATGTTCACGCTACGCCGGCGACTGTCGACATTTGGCGATACGAATCAGAGGCGCTCGATGATGGTGACGTTGGCGGTACCGCCGCCCTCACACATCGTCTGCAGGCCGTAGCGGCCTCCGGTGCGCTCCAGCTCATTGAGCATGGTGGCGAACAGCTTGGCTCCGGTGGCACCCAAAGGATGCCCAAGAGCAATCGCGCCGCCGTTCGGATTGACCTTCTTCAGGTCGACGTCAAATTCCTTGGCCCAGGCCAGCACGACGGGCGCGAAGGCCTCGTTGATCTCGACGACATCGATATCGTCCATCGTCAGGCCGGTCTTTTCCAGCGCGTACTTGGTGGCGGGGATCGGGCCGGTCAGCATGAACACCGGGTCATCACCGCGGGCGCTGATGTGGTGAATACGTGCCCGCGGCTTCAGCCCGTGCTCCTTGACCGCCCGCTCGGAGGCAACCAGGACCGCACTGCCACCGTCGGAGATCTGGCTGGCCAATGCGGCGGTCAGCCGGCCACCCTCGACCAGGACCTTGAGCCCCGCCAGCTTCTCCAGCGAGGACTCGCGCGGTCCCTCGTCGACCCGGAAGTCGCCAACCGGGATGATCTCGTTGTCGAAGTGCCCGTTGCGGATTGCGGCGAAGGCCCGCTCGTGGCTGGCCAACGCGAAGTGCTCCATGTCCTCGCGGCTGATGTCCCACTTCTCGGCGATCATTTCGGCGCCGCGGAACTGCGAGATTTCCTGGTCGCCGTAGCGGTGCAGCCAGCCCTCGGATTCTGCTGTGGGCGAGGTGAATCCGTACTCCTTGCCGACGAGCATCGCTGCCGAGATCGGAATTTGGCTCATGTTCTGGAAACCACCGGCCACGATCAGATCGGCGGTGCCGGACATAACACCCTGCGCGGCAAAGGAAATGGCCTGCTGGCTCGATCCGCACTGGCGGTCGACGGTGCAGCCCGGCACCTCTTCCGGGTACCCGCCGGCGAGCCACGCGAGCCGTCCGGCATTGCCGGCCTGCCCACCGATGGCGTCGAGCACACCCATGATCACGTCATCGATGGCGTCGGGGTCGACGTCCACTCGGTCGAACAGACCCTTGAAGGTGGCCGCACCCAGATCCAGCGGATGCACCTTGGACAGCGAGCCGTTGCGCTTACCGACAGCGGTACGCACAGCGTCGATGATGTACGCCTCAGACATGGTGAATCTCCTTGGTTACTAGGTGGGCTGAGCGGTGTTGTTCATGGTGATCCCGCCGAGGACTATCGAAAGGTACTGTTCGGCAACGTCCTGGGCCGTGCGTGAGCCACCCGGGCGGAACCAGCGCACCGACACCCAGGTCGCGTCGCGGATGAACCGATACACCACGGCTACATCGAGGTCCGGGCGGAAGTACCCCTGGGCGATCCCGTCGCGCAGCACCTCAAGCCACAGTTCACGCTGCTCGGTGTTGAGCTCGTTGAGATAGGCAAACCGCTCTTGCGACAACAGCCGCGGCGCCTCGGACTGATAGATGGCGACCTGCGCGTGCTTGGTTTCGATCGCGTCGAACGAGGCCAGAAACAGCCCTTTGAGCGTGTCGACAGGATTCAGGTTGGCCGCCGCGATCTCGCGATACCGCGCGAACAGCCCCTCCAGGAAATCGCGCAGGAGCTCGTCGACAATCGCTTCTTTGGAGTCAAAGTGGTGATAGAGGCTCCCCGACAGGATTCCTGCCGCGTCGGCGATATCGCGCACCGTGGTCGCGCGCAGGCCGCGTTCGGCGAACATCTCGGCGGCAAGGCTCAGCAGCTCGTCCCGCCGAGACGGCGATGAGCCGCTTGCGCGAAGAGCAGCAGGCGAAGCATTCACTTCTGCCACCTTGTCCACCTCCTCACTGTAACAACCAAGCGCTTGTTTGGTCGAGTTTACGTGCCGGATATCACGCCCGTTGGCTGGACACCGAGATGACCTCGCCGGTCAGGTAGCTCGAGTAGTCGCTGGCCAGGAAGGCGATGGTGGAGGCAATCTCCCACGGCTCGGCGGCACGGCCGAATGCCTCATCGGAGGACAGCTTGTCCAGCAGGTCCGAGGAGGTCACCTTGTCGAGGAACTTGTGCCGGGCGATGCTGGGCGCGACGGCGTTGATGCGCACCCCGTGCTCGACGGCCTCGATGGCACTGCACCGAGTCAACGCCATCACGCCGGCCTTGGCCGCCGCGTAGTGCGCCTGCCCGTGCTGCGCGCGCCAGCCCAACACGCTCGCGTTGTTGACGATGACGCCGCCGTGCCCGGCCTCGCGGAAATACCGCAGGGCCGCGCGGGTCGCGCGGAAGGTGGAAGTCAGGGTCACGTCGAGCACCCGGTCCCACTGCTCGTCGGTCATATCGGCGACCGGGGTCTCGCCACCCAGCCCGGCGTTGTTCACCAGGACGTCGATACGCCCTAGGGCCGCAGCGGATTCGGTGATGAGCGCGTTGACAGCCTCGGTGGAGGTGACGTCACATACGACGGCCGCCACCTTGCCCAGGCCGAGTGCGGCCAGTTCATCCCGGGTCTCATTGAGGCGACGCTCGTGGTAGTCGGAGACGACGACATCGGCACCCTCGGCAAGTGCCCGGCGTGCGGTAGAAGACCCAATGCCGGTGCCCGCCGCGGCGGTGACGACGACGGCCTTGCCCTTCAGAAGTCCGTGTCCGGCAATTTCTTCCGGTGCCTGCGACAAACTCACTAGCGCGCCTCTCTGGGTAAACCGAGCACCCGCTCGGAGATGATGTTGCGTTGAATCTCGTTGGAGCCGCCGTAGATGGTGTCGGAGCGCGAGAACAGGAACAGCCGCTGCCATGCGTCCATCTCGCCGTCATCGGTCAGCAGGGTCGACTTGCCGATGATCTCCATCGCCAGCTCGCCTAAATCGCGATGCCAGTTGGCCCACAGCAGTTTTGACACGTTGTCTTGCCCGGGACGCTCCTCGTCCATGGTGGCCAGCGCGTAGGCGCGCATGGTGCGCAGCCCCACATAGGCCTGGGCGAGGCGCTCACGGATCGCCGGATCGTCCGCCGTGCCATTCGCCCGAGCCAGCTCGGCTAGCCGGGAAAGCTCACGGGCATAGGTGATCTGGTTGCCCAGTGTCGAGACGCCGCGCTCGAAGGTCAGCGTGCCCATGGCGACCCGCCACCCGTCACCGGGCTCGCCGACCACCAGATCGGCTGAGGTGCGGGCGTTGTCGAAGAACACCTCGTTGAACTCCGAGGTGCCGGTCAGCTGGATGATCGGCCGAATCTCTACCCCCGGCTGATCCAACGGCACCAGCAGATACGACAGACCCTTGTGCCGCGAGGATCCTGACTCGGTACGCGCGACCACGAAGCACCACTGCGATTGCAGAGCCAGCGAGGTCCACACCTTCTGCCCGTTGATCACCCATTCATCGCCGTCGAGCACGGCGGTGGTGGACACGTTCGCGAGATCGGACCCGGCGCCAGGTTCTGAATAACCCTGGCACCACAGCTCGGTGACATCGCGGATGGTCGGCAGGAAGCGCTGCTGCTGCTCGGGGGTGCCGTAGGCGATGAGCGTCGGCCCCAGCAGTTCCTCACCCAGATGGTTGACCTTGTGCGGCGCCTCGGCGCGCGCGTACTCCTCATAGAAGATGACGCGCTGACTGATCGTTGCCCCACGTCCGCCGTGCTCAACCGGCCAGCCCAGGCAGGTCCAGCCCGCGGCGGCCAGGTGCCGGTTCCAGGCGAGTCGTTCGTCGAAGGCCTCGTGCTCGCTGCCCGGTCCACCAAGGCCTTTCAGCTCGGCGAACTCGCCGACAAGGTTCTCGGCCAACCACTCCCGAATCTCGGTACGTACCTGCTCGTCGGGCATCGACGACATGGATGCCCGCAGGGACAACTCGTGCTCAACCACTCCAGTAGGCTAACCTACCAAGCACTTGCTTTGTTAGAGGAGAGCGGACGGACAGTCGATGCAGACACCCGAACTCACCATTCCGGCCGCGTTGGACCAGGCAGTCGCCCGTTTTGGTGACCGCGACGCCCTCTATGCGGACGACCATTGGCTGACCTTCGCCGACCTCCGAGACCGCGCTCGACGCTTCGCCGCGGCCCTGATCGCGCTCGACGTTCGGCACGGCGACCGGGTCGCCATCTGGTCCCCGAACTCCTGGCACTGGCCCATCGCCTGCCTGGGCGCGCAGTACGCCGGAGCGGCCGTCGTCCCGATGAACACTCGGTACACCGTGGACGAGGCGACCGACATCCTGCAGCGCAGCAAGGCGCCGGTGCTGGTGTCGGTCGGGAGCTTCCTGGGCGCCGACCGCATTCACAATCTGGACACTTCGCAGCTCCCCGACCTGAAACACATCGTGCGGATCGCGGTCGAGGCCGGTGACGAATCCACCTGGGACGAGTTCATCGCGCACGGAGCTGGCGTAAGCGACGAGGACATCGACACCCGCAAGGCGGCGGTGACCTCGGAGGACATCAGCGACATCCTCTTCACCTCCGGCACCACCGGACGCAGCAAGGGCGTGCTGTGCATGCACCGCCAGCCGCTCGCCGCGTCCCTGACCTGGGCGACCTACGGCGAGTTCACCGAGCATGACCGTTACCTGTGCATCAGCCCGTTCTTCCATAACTTTGGATACAAGGCCGGCATCTTGGCGTGCCTGCAGACCGGGGCGGCGCTCATGCCGCAGCTGACCTTCGAACCGGAAGCTGCGATGGCCGCGGTCCAACAGCACAAGATCACCGTGCTACCCGGGGCGCCCACCATCTTCCAGATGCTGCTGGACCATCCGACGCGCAAGAACTACGACCTGACCTCGCTGCGGTACTCGGTCACCGGGGCCGCGATCGTCCCCGTGGTACTCATCGAACGCATGCAGTCGGAGCTGGACTTCGACCTAGTGCTCACCGCGTACGGCCTCACGGAGACACAGGGTTTCGCGACCATCTGCCGGTCAGATGACGACGCCATCACCGTCGCGACCACTTGCGGACGCCCGATGGCCGGGTACGAACTGCAGATCGACGGGGCCGAGAAGCCAGGCGACGAGGGCGAGGTGCTGCTGCGCAGCGCCAATGTCATGAAGGGCTATCTGGACGATCCGCAGGCCACCTCGGAGACCATCGACTCCGACGGCTGGTTGCACACCGGCGATATCGGCAAGCTCGACGAGCACGGCAACCTCACCATCACCGACCGGCTCAAGGACATGTACATCTGCGGTGGGTTCAACGTCTACCCCGCCGAGATCGAGCAGGCGCTGCTGCGACTCGACGGCGTCGCGGATGCGGCGGTGATCGGCGTGCCTGACGACCGGCTTGGCGAGGTCGGCAAGGCCTATATCGTGCTGCGCGACGGCGCGACCCTGGACTCCAAGTCCGTAATCAATTACAGCGCAAAGCATCTGGCCAACTTCAAGAAACCGCGGTTCGTCGAGTTTCTCGATGAACTTCCCCGTAACCTGGGCGGCAAGGTGGTCAAGCCCACCCTGCGCGCCTTGCACGAACAGGAGACCAATTAATGGACCTACTGCTCGACGACGAGACCGAGGCGTTCCGTACGGAGGTGCGCGAGTTCCTAACCGCTAACGTCCCGAATCCGCCACTGCCCTCCTACGATTCCCCGGAAGGTGCTGTGGCGCATCGCCAATGGGAGCGCACGCTGTTCGACGCCGGATTCTCGGCGGTGTCTTGGCCCAAGGAGTACGGCGGTCGTGACGTCACCCTGCTGCAATGGGTGATCTTCGAGGAGGAGTACTTCAAAGCCGGCGCCCCCGCCCGGATCAGCCAGAACGGCATGTTCCTGTTGGGGCCGACGCTCTTTGCACATGGCAGCAAGGATCAGCTAGACCGCATCCTGCCGAAAATGGCCAACGGCGAGGAGATCTGGGCGCAGGCCTGGTCGGAACCAGAGTCCGGTAGCGACCTGGCCTCGCTGCGCTCCCCGGCACGCAAGGTGGACGGCGGCTGGCTCTTGTCTGGGCAGAAGATCTGGAGCTCGCGAGCACCCTTCGCGGACAGAGGATTCGGGCTGTGGCGCTCCGACCCGGACTCCGTGCGCCACCAGGGCCTGACCTACTTTATGTTCGATCTCAAGTCCGAAGGCGTCACGGTACGCCCCATCCCGCAGCTCGACGGCGACGCCGGTTTCGCCGAGATCTTCCTGGACGACGTGTTCGTCCCCGATGCGGACGTCATTGGGGCGGTGCACGACGGCTGGCGCGTAGCCATGAGCACTTCGAGCAATGAGCGCGGCATGTCACTGCGCAGCCCCGGCCGCTTCCTGGCCACCGCCGACCGTCTGGTGGACCTGTGGAAGTCGGTGCCAGACAGCGAATTCGCCGCCGAGCGGGTTGCCGATGCATGGATCGCCGCACAGGCGTACCGGCTACACACCTTCGGCACCGTGACCCGGCTGTCCGGCGGCGGCGAGCTGGGTGCCGAGTCCTCGATCACCAAGGTGTTCTGGTCCGAACTCGATGTTGCCCTACACGAGGCGGCGATCGACCTGCGCGGTGCGGATGGCGAGCTGACCAACCCCTGGACCGATGGATACCTGTTCTCTCTCGGTGGACCGATCTACGCGGGTACCAACGAGATCCAGCGCAACATCATCGCCGAACGCATCCTCGGCCTGCCGAAAGAGCCCAAGAAGTGAAGTTCGATCTAGACACGCAGCAGCGCGACTTCGCCGCCAGCATCGACGCCGCCCTGTCCGCCGCCGACGTTCCCGCCGCGGCGCGCGCGTGGGCAGACGGAAACCACGAACCCGGCCTGGCCGTCTGGTCGACACTCTCCGACCTTGGCGTCACCGCCCTGGCGGTCTCCGAGAAGTACGACGGCATCGAGGCACACCCCGTCGATCTGGTTGTCGCGCTGGAGGGTTTGGGCAAGTGGGCGGTGCCCGGGCCGGTCGTCGAATCGCTCGCGGTGGCTCCGGTGCTGCTCGCCGAGGACGACCGCTCCGCACAGCTCGCCTCCGGTGAGCTCATCGCCACCGTCGCGGCTCCCCCGATCACCCCGCGCGCCCTCGACGCGGATGTCGCCGGGCTCATACTCATCGCCGACGAGATCGGCGTCCGCGAGGCGCGGGCCGGCGCACTGCACGAGTCGATCGATGCGACTCGTCGGGTGTTCGATGTGACGGCAACGGGCGGTGGCGTCTCCGGAGACACCAGCCGAGCCATCGACTTTGGTGTGCTTGCCATTTCGGCACAGCTCATCGGCGCCGGACAGGCACTGCTGGACCGTGCGGTGGAGTACGCCAAGCAGCGTTCCCAGTTCGGCCGACCCATCGGCTCCTATCAGGCCGTCAAGCACAAGCTCGCCGATGTGCACATCGCCCTGGAACTGGCCCGGCCATTGGTTTACGGCGCGGCACTCTCACTCGCCCACCAATCCCCCACCGCGGCACGCGATGTGAGCGCCGCCAAAGTCGCCGCCGGTAAGGCCGCCTACCTTGCCGCGCGATCCTCGCTGCAGACTCACGGGGCCATCGGCTTCACCGCCGAATACGACCTATCGCTGTGGATCCTCAAGGTGAGGGCACTGATGTCCGCCTGGGGCACCTCCGAATGGCATCGCGCTCGCGTACTTGGGGGCTTGCGATGAGCCGCCTGCGCGAAGAGCAGAGGACACTGGCATGAGTGCAGAACGGCAGCTGCTCCAGGACACCGCCCGCTCCGTGGTGACCAAACGAGCCGACTCGGCCGCGGTTCGGGCCGCAATGGAATCACCGCTCGGCTACGACGAGAGTCTGTGGAAGGTCCTGTGCGAGCAGGTGGGCGCCGCCGCCCTCTTGGTTCCCGAAGAATTTGGCGGCGCCGGAGGCGAACTCGCCGACGCCGCCGTCGTGGTGGAGGAGCTGGGCCGCGGTCTGGTGCCCACCCCGCTGATGGGGACCCTCTGGGCCGAGCTCGCGCTGCTGGAGGCCGGGTACGAGGGCGAACTGCTGGAATCTCTCGCCGCCGGTGAAGCAATCGGTGCGGTGGCCTTCGATCCGAAGTACGTCGTCAACGGCGATATCGCCGATGTGGTGCTCACTCTCGACGGTGACCAGGTGAACCTGTCGGAGAACGTCACAGCTGCTCAGTTGTCCACCTTGGACCCCACCCGTCGGCTGGCCGCGCTTGAGGTGACCGGAACCAAACCCATCGGAAATGCCCCCGGCCTAATCGACAAGGCCGGACTGCTGCTGGCCGCCGAGCAGGTGGGCGCCGCCGCACGGTCCCTCGAACTCACCGTCGAGTACACCAAGACACGGGTGCAGTTCGGCCGCGCGATCGGCAGCTTCCAGGCCCTCAAGCATCGGATGGCCGACCTATATGTGCTGGTGGAATCCGCGCGTGCCACCGTGTACCAGGCCATCTCTGACCTGAGCCCCGAGGCCGCGACCGTGGCGAGAATCAAGGCCAGCGAAGCACTTTCGGCAGTGACCGGCGACTCGATCCAGCTGCACGGCGGCATCGCCATCACCTGGGAGCACGACGCACATCTGTACTTCAAACGTGCGCACGGCAGCGCGCTGCTGCTCGGCACACCGCGACAGCTGCTGCCAAGCTTGGAGACCGCTGCGGGGCTCTGAGGTTCCGGCTTAGACTCCCGTCATGGAGACGAAAGCCAGCCCGCGGCTGAGCCAGTGGCCCGCCTACCGACTCGCCGCAGTGCTACTCGGCGTAGGCGCCCTGCATTTCGTCGCACCGAAACCCTTCGACGGGATCGTCCCTGCCGAGCTACCCGGCGACGCCCGGCTCTACACCTACGCCTCGGGTGTCGCGGAGATTGGTACCGGCGCGCTGCTGCTGGTACCCAAGACCCGCAAGACCGGTGGGCTGGTCGCGGCATTGCTGTTCATCGCAGTCTTCCCCGCCAACCTCAATATGGTGCGGCTGTGGTGGGACAAGCCGCTTCCGCTAAAGCTCGGCGCCATTGCCCGACTGCCCCTGCAGATCCCGATGATCACCGAAGCCCTGAAAGTGTGGCGCACCGCCGAACGCGCCGCGTAGAGCTCAGCAATCTCCTTCTCGCCTTCACAGAACCTCCACGAGCAGCCGCTAACGTCGCCTCCGGGAAACAATCCGGGGGGACTTATGGCGATCTACAACGTGATACTTCTCGTGGAGCTGGGGATCGGTGTGCTCTCGATTGTCACCATGCTGCGGCTCTGCACCACACGTGACACCGTGCTGCGGCGACAAGCCCGACGACTCAGCCTGGGCGGCGTCGCGCTGAGCATGACGTTCTGCCTTCTGGCCATCTGTCTGGGCATGATGTTCCGTTGGGAAGCAACGGAAGTGCTGTGGTGTCTCGCGGTGGGGAGCGCGGTCGGCATCACCATCGCGACGGCGGTCGTTGCCCCCGATAACACCCGGCGCGGGCGGTGGTTGGCCGCATTCTGGTCGGGCATCGGAGTCGGTCTCATCTGCACGTTGGTGATCTTCGTTGGACTCTTTATGGTGGCGCTATCCACCGGTTCGGGCTTCGTGCCCTAACGGCCTAGTCGTAGATGACGGCGTTTCCTTCGCGCTGCAGATCAGCGAGCCCCGCCCGGAAGGTTTCCATGAATTCGGGAGGCGGCCCCACCCAGTCCATGACCTCGCCGACGATGCGCACGGGTTCCCGGCTGCGGTAGGAGTGGGTCGGATTGCCGGGAAACTTCTTGTCCGTCACATTCGGGTCGTCTTCCAAGGTGCCCTCCGGTTCCACGACGTAGACATGGCCCCTGCCTTCACCTTTGGCCATCATGGCCGCCATCCCCGCGCCAAGGAGCACTCTCGTCACGTAGATGTGGTTCATCACGCGGCCCTCCTCGTAATTCGACAGATACCCGGGCATCAGCAGGTCACCTATCGCCAGGTCGGCCTTGGTGCCGTGGAAGTACGCACCCGACTCGTGCGCCTCGAAGAAGTTCGGCATCGTCATCCCAGTTCCCATCGTCGAAATTCGTGGTCGCAGGATTGTGCGGCACAGAGGGGGCCTTGCGGCAAGCCCCCCTCTGTGTCATAAATTGAAAGGGGAGAACGAAAAGGTTGACCCCACAACTCCTCAGTGGTCGGGTTAGCTCATGCCGCTACAAATCTCCGACCGAGAACGCGAAGCCCTCGCACAGGTCACCCAGTTCCCGCTGCTAGCGGCGATCACCGGACGACGGTCACGTCGCTTCCCTTTGGGCGGACGCATTCCCGACGGTCCCCTCGCCTTCACCAGCAAGCACCCGGTCACCCCGATATCGGAAGTCGAACGGGCGCTGATTCTTTCGGTGGTCGGTGGCGTGACTGGGTGGCACTATGGCATCACACATCACCCCGGATACGCCCCCTCCTTTCCGAATTATTCCGGCAGTGCGACCGGTCGCACGTTTCCTTCCGCCGCGGGCTTTCACACCAGTCAGCTCTTCTTCACCGACGACACCGGGACCTACCTGCTCCCCACCCGCGATGAGCCGCCACAGGAGTTCACATCCGTCGAGGATTGGATCGCGCACACCGCCGATTCGTATGTCCGCATTTCGGATGCGCGACTTGAGCTGCCCAGGGAAGAGCCGTACATGGAGGGACACAACACCTGGATCGGCAACCACCCGGGCAGCCTGTTGGCCTTCCCGGTGGCCGATTTGGCCGAACACCTAATCGCCAACCTGTCCTTCTTCGCCGCCAACGGATACCTCGTCTACGACGACGTCAACGGACGTCCCATTCCTGGCACCGAAAAGTTCAGCGGCCTCAGGAATTACGACGACCCAATTCCGCTGTCCTTCGTCGAGCAGTACACCCTCACCGAGGCCAGCGCCGAACTCGCCACCGCCACCCACAACGGGGTGCTGCTGCTGCAAGCACTCGGCCTGGGCGGCTGGATGTTCGACGGGCTGGACCGGCTCTCGGTACTTGGCGGGTCCGGCGATCCACGCGCCCCCGGTATCGGTTTCCGTTCGGACACCGACGATCGCTGGCCGTTCCCGAACGCCACTGGGCTACCCGGGTACTTCGAAACCCTCAGCCCGCCACACGTTCCCACGATCGCGGACGGAGTGCAGAAGTTCATCGACCGCAAGTACGGACCCGGCGGCCCCTTCCACCCGGACACCCCCGGAGCCTGGGCGGATTCACGCAAGGTGCGATCCGCCGCGCTCCCCGCGGAGGCGATCCAAGAGATCGTCACCGTCGAGGCGTCCTACATCTACGAGACCTTCGGGAAGATTCCGGGCACCGTTCCGACTGTGCATGTCCTGATGTACCTGCAGGCACAGAACATCGACCTCGACTTCTACGACGAGCACTTCGGTCCCGGCGCCTACCTCCCAACGCACGCCGAACACGCCAGGCGCTGGTACACCTGACGTGTTCTGCGCGGCAGGATCAGCTCTTGTCGGCGCCTCCCGCGAGTGCGAACTTGCCGTTTTCGAAGAGCACCGGGTAGAGCACCCCGCCGATCAAGCCGCCAATCAGCGGCGCCACCCAGAACACCCACAGCTGTCCCGGCGCGGCCCCACCGTTGAAGAAGGCGACACCCGTCGAACGCGCTGGATTCACCGAGGTGTTGCTGATGGGGATCGAAACAAGGTGAATCAATGTGAGGCACAGACCAATTGCTAGCGGACCGAAGCCCTTCGGAGCACGATCGTCGGTGGCGCCGAGAATCACCATGAGGAAGATCGCGGTCAGCACGATCTCGGCCGTCACCACCGCTGCCAGGGTGTAATGGTCGGGCGAGTGTTCGCCGTACCCGTTGGCGGCCATATTGCCGGCAGCCTCAAAACCGGGCTTACCCCGGGCGATGAACCACAACGCGGTACCCGCCACGAGCCCACCGACCACCTGTGCCACCCAGTAGCCCGGCAGGTCCTTGGCCGGAAGTCGGCCACTGATTACCGCACCCAGAGTCACTGCCGGGTTGAAGTGTCCACCCGAAATGTGACCGACGGCGTAAGCCATTGTCACGACGGTCAATCCAAAGGCCAGCGCTACACCCAGGAAGCCGATGCCCAGCTGGATCGCTCCTGTGTTGCCTTCGCCGGCATCGGCGACATTCTTGGCCGCGAAGATCGCACTGCCACAGCCACCGAATACCAGCCAGAATGTGCCGAACAACTCGGCCAATAGTTTCGTACTCGTCTTAGTCACTGTCGGATCCCTTCGTTCGGAAGAACTCGAGTGATCTTGATTACAGCAATTCAAAGTCGAAACCCACAGCCACTTATCAGAAACGGTTGGGTCACGAATTCTGGTGGCACCCAGTAGCCCAATTGACGAGGATGTGCGGCCACACGTGCTCGGGACCAGGGGCATAAACTGCCCGCCGCATCGAGACATCCACCCCTCTATCGTTTGCTGCACTCAGTATGGTGATCACATGACAGGGGTGTCCGATGGACTTTGAACTGCGCTACGACCGCTGGTACCTGCCGCTCGCGACGGCATTACTGATGGGCCGCAAGCGAACGATCATCCGGGTTGCAGACGGCGCGCTCACCGTCAAGCACGGATGGGCCTTCTCTATCCAGATCCCGCTGACGAGTATCCGATCGGCAATAGCTCGCGCTGAGAAGCCGCTGGCCTGGGGCGTGCACCCCAGCGGCACCGGCTGGCTCGTCAACGGCTCACGCTGCGGCATTGTCGACATCCAATACTCCCCGCCCATCAAACCTAAGGCGCCCATGTCGTTCGGCGCGGTCGGCGGCCTTCAGCTCAGCGTCACCGATCCGGAGGGGCTCATCGCGGCCCTACGCCCCCGCGCGGCATAACTTGGCACAATCTGGTTATGCGCCGACGACACCTGTTCCAACTCGGAGCGGGGGTGGCAGCGGGCCTCGCGCTGACTTCCTGCGCCGATGAACGCGACGACAATAATGGCGAGGTGAGCGACGGCAGAACCTGGCGCATGCCTGACGAGGGCGAACCACACCTGCGAACCTGGATGGCATTCGGAGCGAGTGAAGAGATCTGGGGCCAACGGCTGAATCGAAGGGTCCAGCAGAATCTCGCTGCGATCGCCCAGGCCATCGCACAGTTCGAGCCGGTGTCGATGCTGGTGCGACCGCAGGAGACCGAGCTGGCCCGTAAATTGGCAGGGCCCGACGTGGACCTGATTCCCGCGCCCTTGGACGATCTGTGGATCCGCGACAGCGGCCCGGTGTTCGTTCGCAACGACAGCGGCAGCGCGGCCGTTGATTTCAACTTCAACGGCTGGGGCAACAAACAGAAGCACGACTCCGACGCCAAGGTCGCCGACGAAGTCGCCAAGCTCGCCGGAGTTCCTGCTCTACACACCAATCTCGTCCTGGAGGGCGGCGGGATCGAAGTCGATGGTGAGGGCACCGCGCTCATTACGGAAAGCTGCGTTCTCAACAACAACCGCAACCGGGGGCGCTCCAAGAAGGACGTCGAAGCAGAGTTGCAACGCCTACTTGGTCTCCAGAAGATCATCTGGCTGCCGGGTATCGCGGGTATGGATATCACCGACGGGCACACAGATTTCTACGCGCGATTCGCCGGGCCCGGTGTCGTCGTTGCCGGACTGGACAACGACCCAGACTCCTTCGACTACGACGTGACACGTCAGCATCTCAAGATCCTCGAAACCGCTACAGATGCAGCCGGACGCGCATTGCAGGTCGAAGTGCTCGAAGCACCCGAACAGGGCCGCGACGAGTTCGAATCAGAAGACTTCGCAGCGGGTTACATCAACTTCTACGTGTGCAACGGCGGCGTCATCGCCCCGGAGTTCGGGGATCCGCGTGCCGACGCGGAGGCCAAATCCACCCTGGAACGTGTTTTTCCCGGCCGCAGGGTGATTCAGCTCGATATCGATGGGATAGCCGCCGGTGGCGGTGGCATCCACTGCGCCACACAGCAGGAACCCCGATAACGCCGACTCAGTACGCAACCGATCGCGGTGCCCCCGGGCCGGCGTCGATCTGCACCGGGCCCGCGGCCGAGGGCGTCACCGGGAAGTCGAAGATCGCCGTCGGAATATAAACAGTGGCACAGGAATTCGGAATATCGACGACGCCGGACAGTCGCCCCTCGATGGGCGCGGCGCCCAGTAGAAGATAGGCCTGCTCCGGGCTATAGCCGAACTTGGTCAAGTAATCGATGGCGTGCAGACAAGCGCGCTGATACGCCAAATGCGAATCCAGGTAACGCTGTTCGTCGTCGAGGGTGACCGAGGTCCCTGAGAATGCCAACCACTGCGAATACTGCGGATCGGTATTACCCGGCATGAAGATCGCGTTCTCCGACACCCCATAGGTGTCCATACCTCCCTTGAGGACGTCGACATGCAAGTCGATGAAGCCACCCATCTCGATGGCCCCACAGAAGGTGATCTCGCCGTCACCCTGGGAAAAGTGCAAATCGCCGACCGACAGCTTTCCGCCCGGCACGAACACCGGGTAAAACACCCTGCTGCCCTTGGTCAGGTTCTTGATGTCCTGATTGCCACCGTTCTCCCGGGGCGGCGCGGTGCGGGCCGCCTCAGCCGCCGCTCTGTCGAAGGTTTCCCCGGTAAGCGCACCGAGCACCGCATCCCGGGGCTCCGGCGGAAGTGCCAGCGCGGGAACACGGTTGGGATCTGTGGCAATCAGTGCACCCTCGCGAGCGTTCCATCTCGCCAGCAGTTCTGCCGATGGCGCCGTCCCCATCAACCCCGGATGCACGATCCCGGTGAAGCTGACCCCAGGAACATGCCGGGAGGTGGCGGTCTGCCCCGAGAAGTCCCAAATCGCCTTGTACGCATCCGGGAACTGCTCGGTAAGGAATCCGCCGCCGTTGACAGTCGGGAAGATGCCGGTGTAACCCCACCCCTGACCAGCCAGCGGCCCGGAGTCTTCCTGCGGGATGGGACCCACATCCAGGATGTCGACAATCAGCAGGTCTCCCGGCTGTGCCCCCTCCACCGAGAACGGTCCCGACAAAGCATGCACCGTGGTCAGTGGGGCATCACGGATGTCGTCGGCGGAGTCGTCGTTGTGAATCGCGCCGTCGAACCATTCGCGGCAATGCACACGGAACGAAGTACCGGGCTTCACGACTGCCGCCGGCGGAATGTCCGGGTGCCACCGGTTGTGCCCGACGATCTGTTGCTCGGTGAATTTCTTGCTCGAATCCAGCGGGAACAACACTTCGGGCATGGCAGTCCTTCCGGTCAGGGGCGGGGCAACTTGCGATGCAAGGGATTCGATGTCACCGGGGCTGATCGGCGTGCCGGAGGCGGCGCGGAAACCACGGGCGGCTCACTGGCACTGCGATGGGTGGCATCGAGCAAGCGCATGCGCGATGAGGAACCACGACTCATTCCGGCGATACCGAAAAGCCGTCGTGCCGAGGCGGGGCAGCCGGGGCACGGCACCGTATCGGGCGCCGTGGCCATCGGAAATTTACGCGAGGTATCGCCACAGTTCGCGCACCGATACTCGTACAACGCCATGACCCGCCCTCACCGAGGTAGCACCTGGAACTGTGACGTTACGCCGGATTGGCCAGGCCCGCACAGGAAACGAACCGAGGGCCGGTTACAGCCAGGTGTCCTCGGTGGTGGCGGTAAGGAACGCCTCCAGGTCATTGCGCCAATCGGCGGGCGTGGTCTTATCGGGCTCGATGCCGGTGTACTGCCCGCGGTAGAACAACAGCGGACGGGTAGCGGACGGAATCGCGGTGCTTTCGCCAAGCTCCTTGACGGACCCGAACACCACCCAGTGATCTCCACCGTCGTGGACAGTGGCGACTTCGCAGTCGAGGTACGCCAACGACCCGTTGATGATCGGCGATCCGAGACCCGATGGCCGCCAGTCGATTCCGGTGAACTTATCGGGCTCACGGGAGCCGAAGCGCGCCGACACCTCGCGCTGGTCCTCGGCGAGCACGTTCACACAGAACTTGCCCGAGGCCTCGATGGCCGCCCACGACCGGGACTGCTTGGTGGGACAGAACAGCACCAGCGGCGGGTCCAACGACAGCGCCGCGAACGACTGACAGGCGAAGCCCACCGGTGCGTCCTCGTGCGTCGTGGTAATGATGGTGACGCCGGTACAGAACTGCCCCAGCACATTCCGGAACGTCCGCGGATCAATCTCCGGTTCAGACATCTCTGCGCGGACCTCTACTTGAACCCGATGCTGAAGTCGTGACCCCACAGGCTGATCCCCACGCTCTCCCGCGCGATCCAGCTCTCGTCCTCGACTTCCAGTCCTTCGCAACCGAATTCCATGTCGAACCCGCCGGGGGTCTTCATGTAGAAGGACAACATCTTGTCGTTTATGTGCCGACCCAGGCTGGCCGACATTTTGACCTTCCTCCGGTTCGCGCGGTCCAGGCAGAGGCCGACGTCGTCGGAATTCTCCACCTCCACCATCAGGTGCACGATGCCAGTCGGATTCGGCATCGGCATGAACGCCAGTGCGTGGTGCCGCGGGTTGCATCCGTAGAAACGCAACCAGACCGGATCACCGTCGGCGGGACGCCCCACCAGCTGTGGGGGCAGCTTCATCGAGTCTCGCAGCTGGAAACCGAGCACGTCCTGATAGAACGCCTGCGCGGCGGCGTCATCGGTACACGTGAGCACCACATGCCCAAGCCCTTGTTCGGCGGTGACGAATTTGTGGCCGTACGGGCTGACGAACCGGCGGCCCAGGTACTGAGCGCCGTGGAAAACCTCCAGCACATTCCCCGACGGATCGTTGAACCGGACGAAACCCTCGACCTTGCGATCTGAAATCTCTGCCTTGGTGCCCTCTGCGTACTCGACCCCGGCCTCGGCCAAACGTTCCCGTACGGCCTGCAATGCCGGCGCGTCGGCGACCTCCCAACCGGAGGCCAACAGTCGGTCGTTGTCTCCCGGCACGATCACCAGACGGGCAGCGACATCATCCATCCGCAGATACAGCGCCGACGGGTCATCGCCAGCACCTTCCATCATGCCGAGCACCTTGGTCCCGAACTCGCGCCAAGCCGCCACGTCGGTGGCCTGGATCCGCATGTATCCGAGCGCCTTGATAATGCTCATGGGGTACGGCTCTCCTAAACCATTGTGTCGGTGGCGGGCAGCTCGAAGGCGTGGTTACCCCAGATCTGGTAAGCCCGCTCGGCGTCGTTGGCCGCGTGCACGCGTCCGGCGTGCGCATCACGCCAGAACCGCTGTACCGGAGCATCATTCGACAACGCAGTGGCACCGGAGTTCTCGAACAGCAGGTCGATCGACGCAATAGCCCGGCCGGTTGCGCGCACCTGGTCGCGGCGTGCGGCGGCGCGCAGCTCGAACGGGACCTCCTGTCCGGCCGAGATGAGCGCGAACTCATCGCCCACGTTCCCGATCAGCTGACGCCATCCGGCGTCGATGTCACTGGCAGCCTCGGCAACCCGCACCTTGGTGAACGGGTCGTCCTTGGCCTTCTCGCCGGCGTAGGCGGCACGCACGCGCTTGCCCTGCGCTTCGACGTGCGCCTCGTACGCGCCGTAGGCCATACCCATGATCGGCGCGGTGATGGTGGTGGGATGCATGGTGCCCCACGGCATCTTGTACACCGGAGAGGTGTTGGTCTCGTAGCCGCCGGCGGTCTGGTCGTTCATCTTCTTGTACGACAAGAAGCGGTGCGTCGGCACAAAGACGTCCTTGACGACGACGGTGTTGCTGCCGGTGCCACGCAGGCCGACCACGTTCCACACGTCGTCGATGCGGTACTCGGTGCGCGGGATCAGGAAGCTGCCGAAGTCGACGGGACGGCCGTCCTTGATGACGGGGCCGCCGAGGAACGCCCAGGTGGCGTGGTCGCAGCCCGAGGACCAGTTCCAGGAACCGCTCACCAGGTATCCGCCGTCAACGACGACTCCCGCGCCCATCGGGGCGTACGAGGACGACACACGCACGTTGGTGTCCTCACCCCAGACCTCCTCCTGCGCCCGCTGGTCAAAGAGGGCCAGGTGCCAGTTGTGCACGCCGATGATCGAAGAGACCCAGCCGGTCGAGCCGCACGCGCTGCCCAGACGGCGCACCGCCTCGTAGAAAACGGTCGGATCGGTCTCGAAGCCACCCCACTGTGACGGCTGCAGCAGCTTGAAGAAGCCAATTTCCTGCAGGTCGGCGACCGTGGCGTCGGGCAGACGCCGCAGGTCCTCGGTCTCCTGCGCGCGCTTGCGCAGGGTGGGCAGCAGGTCGTCAATTCCTGCGAGAACCGCCTGAATCTCGTCCCGCTGTTCGGTCGTCGTCACTGCATTTCCTCCACTGCTGTAGTTAGCATCAGTCGGCACAAACTAGGGCTAGTAGTTCGCAACAACCACGGCACACCCTCGGTGACAGCGGTTGTTCCCTGCTGAGACTAGAACACGTTTCGATCTGTGTCGACATTGCCTCTCCCACCCCGGGAAGGCGGGCTCAACTGGAACAAAGCAACAACGGTGTTGTAGGGCCAAAGGTCAATTCTGTAACCTGTTCTAGTTCGGTTCTAGTTGAGCCTGACCGCACGAAGCCAACGACGGAGGAAATCACGTGACGGACGTTCCGCTAGGGAAGCACGTCCTCGAGGTACGGATCGCCGAGGTCGTCGAAGAAACCGCCGACTCCAGGTCCCTGGTCTTTGACATTCCGAAGGACGCCGCCGACAAGTTCACCTACGCACCCGGCCAGTACCTCACACTGCGCATTCCGTCCGATCGCACCGGCTCGGTGGCGCGCTGCTATTCGCTGTCCAGCTCGCCGCATATCGATGACCGGTTGACGGTCACGATCAAACGCACCGTCAACGGGTACGGGTCCAATTGGATCTGCGACAACGCGCACGCCGGCATGCACATGCACGTGCTCGCGCCGTCGGGTGTCTTCGTCCCCAAGAACCTCGACCACGACCTGTTACTGCTGGCCGGCGGCAGCGGCATCACTCCGATGATGGCGATCGCCAAGTCTGCCCTGTCGCAGGGCAGCGGGAAGGTGGTGCTCGTCTACGCCAACCGCGACGAGCAGTCGGTCATCTTCGCTGCCGCGCTGCGTGAGCTGGCCACCGCACATCCGGACCGTCTGACCGTCATCCACTGGCTCGAATCGGTGCAGGGTCTGCCGTCGCAACAGTCGCTGGCCACCGTGGCCGCACCCTTCGCCGGGCATGAGGCCTTCATCTGCGGTCCCGGACCGTTCATGGACGCCTCCGAAGCCGCACTCAAGGGCAATGGCATGCCGGCCGACCGCGTACACGTCGAAGTCTTCCGTTCACTGGAAAGCGACCCGTTCGCCGAGGTTGTCCTCGCCGAGCCCGCCGAGGGCGATGAACCGCCGGCCAGCGCCACCGTCGAACTCGACGGCGAGACACATACGGTCAGTTGGCCGCGGGAAACCGTGCTGCTCGACGTGCTCCTTGCCAAGGGACTGGATGCGCCGTTCTCCTGCCGCGAGGGGCACTGCATGACGTGCGCCTGCATCCTCAAGGACGGCAAGGTACGCATGCTCGTCAACGACGCCCTGTCTCAGAACGACATCGATGACGGCTACATCCTGGCGTGCCAGGCGGTGCCCGAAACCGACGACGTCAACGTCACCTTCGATGAGTGAACGCCGAGTACAGAAAACAGATCTCGGCGCCCCCGCCCGACCGTGCCGATACGATTCCAGGATCATGAAGTCCCTGAAACCGGCGCTGGCCGCCGCATCACTGGTGGCCGCTTCCCTGATCGCCCCGGGTGTTGCCTCCGCCGAGGTCAAGACCACAGACGTCAGCACCCCGGTCGACGAGGGCCGCCAGCTCGAGGTGCATGCCACCGCCGACTGCCGCAAGGCCGAACGGCAGTGCTACTACACCGCAAGCTTTAATCTTCGTACCCCCAACGGGGTTGAGGGGTTCGGCGGCGACCTGTGGGCCAAGCAGACCACCGAACTACGCACCTCGGACCGCATGAACTACCTCTGGGTGCAGTGGGGCGACAACCCGAACACCGTGGAGCACAACGGCGGTAGCACCTGGCTACTCACCACCGTCTACTTCGGTGGAGGCGACACCGACCGCTTCCGGGTCACCGGCACCACCCAGCCCACCGACTGGGCAACCGGGCAACCCAAGCTCGACGCCGACTACATCGTCTGCAGCCACGTCGAGGCCAGCATCGGTGGCCGCAGCGTGATTTCGCCCGACGCCTGCGCGGTGGCGCGGTTCAGCTAGTCCTTGCGGGTACGTGTACGCCTAGTGCCCACGTCTATGCGACAACTATGGGCCGACGGTGGACAACGCAGGACTTTGTCGCATAGACGCGGGCACAAGATGTATGTGGCCCGACTCGCCGCCCGGTTCACTGTCCCGGTTTATGTCAGGTTCATTGTCAGGGCCCTTTGGCATCGTGCACAGACATGACCGCGCGGACTCGCTCGCTACACACCGATCTGCGCTATCTGCTTGTCTTACATATCCATCGCCATGGACTCACTACCGTGTCCGAGATGGTCACCATGTTGGCAGACATCGGTTTTGACGTAGATGGTCGCCCGTCAAAGACGGTCTCGGACGCACTGCGCACCGACGTCAAGCTCGACCGCATCCGGAGCCACCGATGGGTCGCTAGCGCGGCAGCCCGAGCAGCCGCTCACCTGCCACACTGAGCAAGATCTGCGTGGTGCCGCCAGCAATCGACAGGCACCGGTCGCGCATGAACAGCCACATCTCGTGTGACTCCACCGCGCCATGGGTGTCGATGTAGTCCAGGATGTGCTCCGAGAGCCCCTGACGATGACGCACCCCGACGAGCTTGCGCACGCTCGAGGCCGCGCCCGGGTCCTGACCGCCAATGGCACGCAGCGCGGTGCGCAGGTCCAGCAGCGCGCCCGACTGCGCCGAGCACACAAACGACCCGAGCGTATCTAGTTGCGCCACATCCAATTCGGAATCGCCAATCAGGGCGATTAGCGACTCCATGGCCTCGTCGAGAGCTCCGCCACCGGCCATCGCGACCCGCTCGTTGGCCAGCGTGGTGCGGGCAAGACGCCACCCGTCGTCCACCGAGCCGACCACATTCTCGTCGGGAATGACCACGCCATCGAGGAAGACCTCGTTGAACATTTCCTCGCCGGTGATCTCGCGCAGCGGTCGCACGGTGATCCCGGGGGTCTTCATATCGAGCAGGAAATAGGTGATGCCCTTGTGCTTGGGCACATCCGGGTTGGTGCGGGCCAGGCAGATCGCCCAGTCGGCGACCTGCGCCTTGGAGTTCCACACCTTCTGTCCGTCCAGTTTCCATCCGCCGTCGACCCGGGTCGCCTTGGTGCGCAACGCCGCAAGGTCACTACCCGCACCGGGCTCGGAGAACAGCTGGCACCATTCGATCTCCCCACGCAGGGTGGGCGCGACGAATTGCGCTATTTGATCCGGAGTTCCGTGCTCCAGGATGGTCGGGGCGGCCCACCATCCGATGACGAGATCGGGCCGGGTGACGCCGGCCGCATGCAGCTCTTGGTCTATCAACAGCTGCTGCGCGGCACCGGCGCCCACCCCGTACGGAGCGGGCCAGTGCGGGGCGAGGTATCCGGTCTCCGCGAGCCGAATCTGGTGCTCATCCTTTGGCGTCGAGGCGATTTCGGCCGCAGTGGCTGCGACCTGCGCGCGCTGGGTTTCGACCTCACCGAGGTCGATGGTCAAAGACCGACGGGTTCCGACCAGCGTCAGCGCGGCGGCCTTGCGCCGCCATACCGCGGGCTTACCCAGGAACGCCTGGAGCGTATATGCGCGCCGTAGGTACAGATGCGCGTCATGCTCCCAGGTGAAACCGATGCCACCGAGAATCTGGATGCAGTCCTTGGTGTTGACGACGGCCGCATCGACGGCCACCGCCGCCGCGACCGCAGTCGCCAACGAAAGCTGCTGAGAGTCACCATTGTTCGCCAGCACATCCTGCGCGCACCCGGCGGCGTCCCACACCGCCACATCGGCCTGCTCGACGCGGCACAGCATTTCCGCGCACATGTGCTTGATGGCCTGGAAGCTGCCGATCTGCTTGCCGAACTGCTCGCGCACCTTGGCGTACTCGACGGCGGTCTGCAGCGCCCAGCGCGCCACCCCCACCGCCTCCGCCGAGAGCGTCACCGCGGCCAGATCGGCAACCACAGCGGCGGGCAGGCTCACCGGGTGCGCCACGGCATCGTTGAGGGTGACCGAGGCCCACGGACGGGAGAAGTCGTTTGCCTTCTTGAGGTTCACGTCGACACCGACGGCCACACAGTCCACCAGCAGCCATCCGTCGGGTCCGGGGGCCAACAGCACACCGTCGGCCGTGCCGCCCAGCACCGCGGGCAACACGCCCGACACCAGCCCCTCGGCGACCCTCAGGTCCCCGGCGAGGGCGAGGCCCGCCGTGCGCTCGCCGGCCGCCAATGCCTCGACCAACTCACCGTGACCGGCCGATGCCAGCACCACCGCGGCCAACGCACTGGTGGCCACCGGGCCGGGCACCAAGGACGCCGCGGCCTCATCGACCATGGCGATCATGTCGTCGAACCCGGCTCCGGAACCGCCAGCGGCCTCCGGCACGGCGACACCGAAAATGCCCAGCTCAGCGAGCCCGACGTAGGCGGAACCCCAGGCCCGGGCCTCGGGAGACGCGGATTCCAGCTTCCGAACCGACTCGATGACCGCCGCACTCTTTGCCCACTGACGGACCGCGTCCCGCGCGGCTTCCTGGACTTCGGATGAGCCGCTTGCGCGAAGACCAGGTGATGCCGCCACAGTTTCCTCCTGCATTTTTTCAAGGCAAATCAGACTAGAACGTGTTCTAATATCTCGATTGGGTTCAGTGTAGTAGGAACGCATTCAGGCTGTACAGAGCACTACCGGTGGGCCAGGGAGACCTGAAACCGCCGACAGGCATCCGTATAGTCGTGCGCTGGAACGATCGCGCGGATGCGCGGGATTGAGCACAAGGAGTACAGACGCAATGGCAACGCCTCGGACAACTGAAACCGTGCAGTCGGACAGCGGAGACACCGACGAGGCCAATCAGCCTGCCGCCATCTCCGCGCTGTCCGACGATGATCTGGGTTCGACCGCACAGCGCGAGCGGCGCAAGCGCATCCTTGACGCCACCTTGGCCATCGCGTCCAAGGGCGGATATGAGGCGGTGCAGATGCGCACCGTGGCCGAACGCGCCGATGTCGCCGTCGGCACCCTCTACCGTTACTTCCCTTCCAAGGTGCACCTACTGGTATCCGCGCTGGAGCGCGAATTCGAGCAGATCGACGCAAAAACGGATCGCAACATCGTCAGCGGCGGCACCGCGTACGAACGGCTACACACGGCGATCACCCGGCTGAACCGCAATATGCAGCGCAACCCGCTACTCACCGAGGCGATGACGCGCGCGCTGGTTTTCGCCGACGCTTCCGCCGCCGGTGAGGTTGATCACGTGGGCCGGCTGATGGACGGCATCTTCGCCCGCGCCATGGCCGGTGATGACGACCCGTCCGATGCGCAATTCCACATCGCCCGTGTCATCTCAGATGTCTGGACCTCCAACATGATTGCCTGGTTGACGCGGCGCGCATCTGCCACCGACGTGAGCCACCGCCTCGACAGAACCGTCCGACTACTGCTCGGCGATACGTAATTTTTCGGAGCTCCGAGCCCCCTGCTACCCGGGCAAAAACAGGTAGCGGACGTAGACTTTCCAGCTGTGGTGAGTGCGCAGGATCTGCCCGTCGAATTGCGCCGGGCTCTCTCCGAGGTCGCCCGTACACCCCGACTGCTGGTGGCCTCCGACTATGACGGAACGATCGCCCCGCTGGTCAACAACCCCGATGACGCCAGACCCCACCCCGAATCGACCACGGCGCTGCGCGCTTTGGCCGGGCTGCCGTCGACGACGTCCGCACTGATCTCCGGCCGTGCGCTGCGCGATCTGGCAACCCTGTCGCGGCTGCCCGCCGAGGTGCATCTCGTCGGCAGCCACGGTTCGGAATTCGACGCCGGATTCGTGCACGCCATCGACGGCGACGCCAAGGCGTTGTTGAAGACCATCACCAGCCGGTTATCGGCCATCGCCGCCGAGTACGCCGGGGTGGCCATCGAGCTGAAACCCGCGAGTGTCGCGCTGCACGTGCGTAATGCCTCCGAAGAGGACGGCGACGCCGCGTTGACACAAGCCCTCTCGGTCGCCAACGGGTGGGGCGCACAGGTCACCGAGGGCAAGAAGGTCCTCGAATTCGCCGTCATCCCCACAGATAAGGGCCACGCTCTCGACATCCTGCGTCACCAGGAGGGCGCCACCGCCGCGGTGTTCTTCGGCGACGATGTCACCGACGAAAAGGTCTTTACGCGCCTGCACGGTCCGGATCTGGGCATCAAGGTGGGCGACGGCCAGACACTCGCCGGATATCGGATCCCGGACACCGAATCGGTGGGTACGGCATTGGCATTCCTGCTTGAGGAACGCCGCACCTGGCTGCTCGGCGGCCACGCCACACCCATCGAACGTCTGACCATGCTCGCCAATTCACGCACCATCGCACTGGTAACGCCTACCGGCGGCATCACCTGGATGTGTCACCCGGAACCCGACTCGGCGGCCGTCTTCGCCCACCTACTCGGCGGTGACGAGGCCGGACATTTCACGATCGGTCCCGCTCGGTCTGCACTGCCGCTCGGTCAGCAGTATGTCGACAGCACCATGACCATCGAAACACGCTGGGCCAGTTTGCAAGTCACCGACTACCTGGCACACGACGAAATCCCCGGACGCACCGACCTGATTCGGGTGGTCACCGGCGAGGCAGACGCGGTGATCAGCTTCGCGCCGCGTCCCGAGTTCGGTCAGGCCCCCGTCCAGTTGGTGGCCGAAGAGGACGGCCTGCGCGTGCTGGGCACCAACGATCCGATGGTGCTGCGCGCCCCCGGCGTCACCTGGACCATCACCGCCGACGAGCAGACCGCGACCGCGACCATCAGCCGCTCCAATCGCCCAATGATTCTCGAACTACGCTGTGGCACAGAGGACCTCGGCGAGAATCCGATTCCGGAATCCGAAATGCGACGGCGCGCCGAATCGTACTGGCGCGACTGGTCCAAGACTCTTGCCCTCCCGGAACGCAAGCCCGGACTGATGAAGCGCTCGGCGTTGACATTGCGCGGACTGGTCCATGCCGAGTCGGGCGCGATCCTGGCCGCGGCGACGACATCACTGCCGGAAGACATTGGCGGCATTCGTAACTGGGACTATCGGTACTGCTGGCTGCGAGACGCGTCCATGACCGCCTCGGCGTTGGTGGCGCTGGGTTCACTGAGCGAGGCCGAGGGGCTGCTGGGCTGGCTGCACCGGGTGCTCGAGCACCTTCCCGGCCCCGACCGTCTGCACCCGCTGTACACCCTGGCCGGGACGGTACTGCCGCCCGAGGCCGTGATCGACTCCCTGCCCGGCTACGCGGGCTCGCGTCCGGTCCGCGTCGGCAACGCCGCCAATTCCCAAGTGCAGCTGGACGTCTTCGGCCCCGTGGTCGAGCTGATCCACGATCTGACCCATGCGCGCAAGCGCCTAGGACACGGCAATCCGTTGACGGATGCCGACTGGAACCTGGTGTCCGACATGGTTCTTGCCGTGCAGCGCCGGTGGCACGAACCCGATCATGGCATCTGGGAGATCCGCGGTAATCCACGTCACCACGTCTATTCCAAGGTGATGTGCTGGGTGACGGTGGACCGCGCGGTAAAACTAGCCACCGAATTCCAGCGTGAAACGCCGCCGTCCTGGGCAAAGCTGCGCGACAAGATCGCCGCCGAGGTCATCGAGAAGGGCTGGAACGAGTCGGTCAAGTCCTATACCGCCGCCTACGACGGCACCGACCTGGACGCCGCCACCCTCCATATCGGACTGTCCGGACTGATCGAGCCCACCGACCCCCGTTTCAGTGCGACGGTGATCGCCACCGAAGCCGAATTACGTAGCGGTGCAACGGTTTACCGCTATCACCGCGATGACGGCCTGCCCGGCGGCGAGGGCGGCTTCCACCTGTGCGCGGCGTGGCTGGTCGAGGCCTATCTGCTGATCGGGGCGCGGTCGCAGGCGGAGCTGCTCTTCGACCAGCTGGTTAAAGCCACCGGCCCCACCGGACTGCTGTCCGAGGAGTACGACCCGGTGACCGAACGCTCGCTGGGCAACCACCCACAGGCGTACAGCCACATCGGGCTGCTGCGCTGCGCAGCGCTGCTGTCCTAACGAGCCATTTCGCCGCGCTCAGGACGGGTGCGGGCATAGCGTTCACCCATGAACCCCATGCAACGTCTCAGCTCGCTGGCGTCGCAACAGTTCGGCAAGGTCAACAAGGCCCTGACGACGCCGACCGGACAACTCACCCCACACGCCATTGCCAAGCTCGTCACGCCGAGCCGGAGTCTGCGCTCGTCGGTCCGCAACAAGATCGTCATGATCACCGGCGGGTCGTCGGGTATCGGCCAGGCCGCAGCACTCCAGATCGGCGCGGCCGGCGGCACGGTGCTACTGGTGGCCCGCTCCGAGGACAAACTGCAGGAGACCGCGGTGCAGGTCCGCGGGGTCGGCGGCACCGCTCACGTGTTTCCATGCGACCTGTCGGATCTGGATGCGATCGATCGTATGGTCAAGGACGTGCTGGCCGAGCACGGCAGGGTGGACATACTCATCAACAACGCCGGTCGCTCGATCAGACGATCACTTGCCCTATCCTATGACCGCCCGCATGATTTCGAGCGCACCATGCAGCTCAATTACTTTGCACCGCTTCATCTTATCCTCGGATTCATGCCCGGCATGCGGGAGCGCAAGTTCGGACACATCATCAATATCTCGTCCATCGGAGTGCAGACCAAGGTGCCGCGGTTCGGTGCGTACATCGCATCGAAGGCGGCGTTGGACACCGTCTCGGACGCATTCCAGGCCGAGACCTCCGACGAGGGACTGCGGTTCACCACCATTCACATGCCGCTGGTACGCACCCCAATGATCGCGCCGACGACGCTGTACAAAAAGTTCCCGGCGCTGACTCCCGACGAGGCGGGCGAGGTCATCACCAAGGCGATCACCGAGCGACCGCGACGGGTCGCCTCGGCGTTCGGGCGAATTGCCTCGCTTGCAGACTCACTGACACCGGAAATCATGGATGCGGTACGTAATCAGGGTTACAAGATGTTCCCCGACTCCGACGCTGCCAAGGGCGTCAAGAATCTCAAAGCCGAGGACGTGGACAGCGGGCAACAGATCTTCATCGACGTGACACCCGGGGTGCACTGGTGAGCCTGCCGAAGCCGGGCACCAACGGCCCGGTCGTCATCACCGGCGCATCCTCGGGGATCGGCACCGAGCTCGCCTACGGGCTGGCCAAACGCGGCTACTCGCTGGTCCTGGTGGCGCGGCGCAAGGACCGAATGGACAAGCTCGCCGATATCCTCAGCGCCCGGCACCGCATCGAGGTCGACGTGCAGGCGCTCGACCTTGGCGTCGACCAAGGCCGGGACGCGTTAGGCGAGTGGATCGCCGCCAATCGCATTGCGGGGTTGTGCAATTCCGCCGGATTCGGCACAAGCGGGATATTTCACGAGATGCCGCTAGATCGTGAACGCGAGGAGATCGAGGTCAACGTCATCACCCTCGTCGCATTGACCCATGCCGCGGTGGCGGGGATGGTGGCGCGAGGCACGGGGGCGGTACTGAACATCGCCTCGGTCGCCGCGTTCCAGCCGATTCCCTACATGGCGACATATGCGGCAACCAAGGCCTACGTCCAGTCCTTCTCCGAGGCGGTGCACGAAGAGCTGCGGGGTACCGGCGTGTCCTGCACGGTGCTGTGCCCGGGGCCGGTGCCCACCGAGTGGGCCGAGATCGCCAGCGCGGAACGGTTCAGCGTGCCCGGTGTGCAGGTCTCACCCAAGCAGGTCTCCGCCGCAGCCATCAAGGGCATGCTGCGCGGGTCTCGCAGCGTGGTCCCCGGGGCGGTACCACAAGCGATGACCCTGGCTGGACGATTCACTCCGCGATCGCTGCTGCTCCCGGCGCTGCGTCTCGCCACCAACATCAGCGAACGTTGAACACGTTTTGCACTTGCACTACCTCATCCGTCATAATGAAAATCGTTTTCATTACTGGATGAGCTGGAGGTCAACTGTGCTTGCTCGCGTGGTGTTGGCGGTCGCGACTATCGGAATGCTCGCGCTCTCCGGATGCGGCCATTCCCCCGAGCAGACCGGTGAACCCACGGTGGTGGCCTCCACCGACGTTTGGGCCTCGGTGGTCGCGGCAGTCGCCGGTGACCATGCGAAGGTCAGCGCGTTGGTCAGCGGCGGCAACACCGACCCCCACTCGTTCGAGGTGACACCGGCCGCGGCCGCAAAGGTTCAGGACGCCACCCTCGTGGTGTACAACGGCGGCAATTACGACCCCTTCGTGGACAAACTCCTCAAGGACGGCCAGCCCAGGGTCAACGCCTACCAGCTGCTTGCGGCCGACTCCGCGGACAAGAATGAGCACGTCTTCTACAGTCTGCACGTCGCCGAACAGGTGGCCAACCAGGTCGCCGACGAGCTCGCCAAGGCCGATCCGGACAACGCCAACACCTACCGCGCAAATGCCAAAACGTTTGGGCAGCAGCTCGATTCCATTTCGGATCTCCAACACGGCATCGCCGAAAAGCACCACGGCAAGGCCATCCTCGCTACCGAACCCGTGGCGAGCCACCTGATCTCCCACTGCGATCTCGTCGACCGCACACCCCACGATTTCGCGGAAGCGACCGAGAACGGCCAAGATCCCTCCCCCGCGGCCGTCGCCGCCGCGCTGGACCTGATCAACACCAAACAGGTTGCAGCCCTGCTGTTCAATACCCAGACCGCCGGACCGGTCACCGATCGGATCAAGCAAGCAGCACAATCACATGGCGTACCGGTGGTGACCGTGACCGAAACCCTGCCCGAGGGCACCGACTACGTCAGCTGGCAGCGGCGCACCACCGAGCAGCTCGCCGCGGCTCTGGGATGACGCGCCTGCGCGAAGACCATCAGAGCGAGATGATGTCCACATGAGTGTCGCCACGCTGCACAACGCGTCACTGAGCCGTGGCGGACGCACCCTCTGGGAGGACCTAGACCTCACCGTTGACCCGGGCGAGTTCATCGCGGTACTGGGCCCCAACGGTTCCGGCAAGACCTCGCTGCTGCGGCTGTTGCTGGGACAAGTTCCGCTGACCCGAGGCACCATGGCAGTCACCGACAACTTGGGATACATCCCCCAGCACCGGCTCGCCGACAACGCGCTGATTCTGCGCGCGGAGGACCTGGTCGGCCTCGGGATCGACGGGCACCGTTGGGGTTTGGCCGAACTCAATCCCACCCGACGGGCACGCCGCCGCGCGGCAATCGATCTCGCCCTGAACCAGGTCGACGCGAGCCACTTGGCAACCAAGGCAGTCGCGTCGCTGTCCGGCGGCGAGCTTCAACGGGTGCGGATCGCTCAGTCATTGGCCGGCGACCCCACCCTCCTGCTCTGCGATGAACCGCTGCTGAACTTGGATCCGGCCAGCGCGCAGCAGATCTGCGCGCTTCTCGACAAACGACGCCGCAGCGCCCAGACGGCCGTGCTGTTCGTGACGCACGAGATCAATCCGATCCTGCCGTACGTGGACCGAATCCTTTACCTGGTGGACGGAAGATTCCGGATTGGCGCCATCGACGAAGTGATGACGACAGAAACCCTGTCGGAGCTGTACCGCACCCAGATCGACGTGGTGCAGGTGCGCGGACAGTATGTGGTGGTCGGCGATACGAACGAGTGTGCGGAGCACGCACATGAATGATCTCTTCAACTTCTCCCTCACCGCCGACCTGCTCGGACGGGACTTCGTGCAGCAGGCGATCCTGGCCGCCGCACTGCTCGGACTGCTGGCGGGCCTCATCGGCCCGTTCGTGGTGATGCGCCAGATGTCGTTTGCGGTACACGGTTCCAGTGAGCTGTCACTGACAGGTGCTGCCGCCGCGCTGTTGGCGGGGGCCAATGTCGGAACCGGGGCCCTGCTGGGAAGCGTGGTCGCGGCAATACTTTTCGGTGTTCTCGGCCAACGCACCAAGGATCGCGATTCGGCGATCGGCGTGGTCATGGCATTCGGGCTCGGGCTGGCGGTGCTGTTCATCCATCTGTATCCGGGACGCACCGGCACTAACTTCGCGCTGCTGACCGGGCAGATCGTCGGCGTCGGATACAGCGGACTGCTGATGTTGGTTGTGGTGAGCGTCGTGGTGGGCGCGGTGCTCGCTGTCACCTACCGGCCGATGCTGTTCGCCACCGTCGATCCCGATGTTGCCGAGGCCCGCGGAGTCCCGGTGCGTACCTTGGGGATTGTGTTCGCCGCCCTCGTCGGGCTCACCGCGGCGCAGGGCGTGCAGATCGTCGGGGCCCTATTGGTCATGTCGCTGCTCATCACACCCGCGGCCGCGGCCGCACGCGTCACCTCGTCGCCGGCACGCGCCATCTGCTTGTCGATCGTCTTCGCCGAGATCGCCGCAGTCGGCGGTATCGTGCTGTCTTTGGCTCCGGGAGTGCCGATCTCGGTGTTCGTCACCATGATCGCCGTCGCGATCTATCTTCTCTGCCGCCTCATCGGCCGGTATCGGCACGCCTGAGCGCGTTAGGCTGACACGATGAGCAGCATCGACCTGAATGCCGACCTAGGCGAGGGTTTCGGTGCCTGGCGCCTGGGCGATGACGAGGCCATGCTGGACGTGGTGACGAGCGCCAACCTCGCCTGCGGCTTTCATGCGGGCGATCCGGCGACCCTGCACCGCACCTGCCGCGCCGCCGCCGGACGCGGAATCCGCATCGGCGCCCAAGTGGGCTATCGCGATCTGGCGGGATTCGGCCGGCGGTTCATCGACGTCTCCGCCGACGATCTGTACGCCGATGTGGTGTATCAGATCGGCGCACTGGATGCGCTGGCCCGTACCGTCGGTTCCTCGGTGTCCTATGTGAAACCGCATGGAGCGCTGTACAACACGATCATCCACCACGAGGCACAAGCCGATGCGGTAGCGCGCGCGGTGCGGGACCTCAACACCGAGCTCCCGGTGCTGACGCTGCCGCACGGCATATTCGGTGAGCGCGCAAGCGAATTGGGGCTGCGCGTGGTGCCCGAGGCCTTCGCCGACCGCGGCTACCGCAACGACGGTACCCTGGTCCCGCGGAGCGAGCCGGGTGCGATTCTGAGCGATCCCGCCGCGGTGGCGGCGCGCCTTCCCGCCCTAAGCCGCACCGCCGAATCGATATGCGTGCACGGTGATTCACCCGATGCGGTGGCAATCGCGCGGGCCGTTCGCGCGGCACTGACCGACAACGGAATAGATCTCGCGCCGTTTGTCTAGTGGTGATACGCCGGCGGCAGCGGCAGGCCCTGCTCCGCCATGACCTTTCGTAACACCGTCGGATAATCGGTGATGATGCCGTCGGCTCCGGCATCAATCTGTGCCTTCATGGTGTCAGCATCGTTGATGGTCCACGGAATGACCTTGAACCCCGAAGCATGTGCGCGGTCGATGAACTTCTTGTCCGCGATCAGGGTGAAGCCCGGATCGCCGACCTTGCCTCCGTAGGGAACGGTGTAACCCGGCGACAGGATGTTCGCTCCCACCTGCTTGGCGCCGTCGATCGGGTCCTTGACCACCGCCGGATCAACACCGCCAAGCCATGGCGACCCGGGAAGCCAGGTGGTTTCGTCCCACAACGCCACGAGAGGAACATTCGGTTCGGCCTCGCGGACCATGGGGAGCGTGCGCCAATCGAAGCTTTGGATCTCTACCTTGTCGAGCTTGCCCGCGGCCCGGATCGTGTCGAGGATAACGTCGACGAAGACCTGAGGATCCGCCGATTTCTCCGGTTCGGCGGCCTCCACTTTGGTCTCGATGTTGTAGCGCACATCGGCCTTGTACGAGTCGGTCAGCGCGAAAACCTCTGGCAGTGTGGCGATCTTGTCACTCTTCACCACCTCGGCGTTGGGAAAGTCCTTGAGTAGCTTGCCGCAGTCGAGGGTGCGCAGCTGCGGATAGGTCAGGTCCTTGACGAGCTTCCCGACGTACGGGAACTGGGGGTCGCCGGCCGTCGCGGGACCAGTATCCGAACATTTCACCGGATCAATCACCGGGTCATGCCACACCATGGGCCTGCGGTCCTTGGAGATGACGATGTCCATCTCCAGCGTGCTCACCCCGAGCTCGAGCGCTTTGGCGAAGGCACGCAACGATTCCTCGGTGGTCTCACCGCGACCACCGCGGTGCGCCTGCAGGTCGAAGGAGCCCGGACCGCCACTATCGGTCGGGGCGCACGCAAGGATCACCGACGCGGCAACAGCAAGGGCACAGACAGAAACCAGGCGTCTCACTGCAACGATGCTAGAGCAGAGGCCACGGACGCGCCCGCTCGATCAATCCTTACGCACAACCCCCCGCACGAATCCGGTTCACAGCGGCCACAATCTCAAGCTGCTTATCGCCAGCGGTATCAACAAACCCATAGGTATCGGGGGAAGGAATCGATGACGCAAGATACGTGCCGTCATCATCACTAGCCACGTGGTAAATACCCTTGACCGATTGGTTCATATCATTGACCGCAGAAGCAAAAGCTTCAACAGCATCGGCGAAACCTTTGTCGCCGATGGCAGCCTGGTCATTCCGCATATCCGTAACGTCTTGATTCACCGCAATAGAGATGTTGTTTGTCCATTGCATCTTGTTCCTGCCGACAACGAAACTCTGAAGCGCTGTCCGCATATTGTTGACTTCACCGCCAGCAGCATCAATATGCTGCCGAGCAACATCTAACGCACCGCACGTCACCCTTTCGGGAGGTGGCGCCGCATGAGCTGGTGGAGCGATAGCACCGCCCAACATTGCCACGCCCATAGCGCACAGGAAGAAGAACGCACCGTATCGTGCATTCGCCATGGCATTCACCTGTCCAGTCACTCCAATTGGTCCAACATTACTCTTGCATCCGCCCCATTTAGGAGCAGCCGCCAGTGCGAAGCTGGTTCAGCACCGCTGCGACAGCCTGTTGTTTGTCGCCAGCAGCATCGACAAATCCGTAAGTATCGGGCGACGGAATTGGATTACCTTCAGTGGCATACGAGGTGCCGAACAAGCCATCCACAGATTGCCTCATGTTATCCACCGCTCCACCTAGCGCATTCACCGCGCTAGCAAGGCCAGCGTCCCCAATACCGGATGCGTCCGATTTCAGAACCTCTACATCACGATTAACCGTAATAGAGATATTGTTCGTCGTTTGGATTTTGCCGCCCTGGACGAAAACGTTCTGCAGTGTCGTGCGCATATTATCGATATCGTCACCGACCGAATTATTGTGTTGCTGCGCAGTGTCCAACGCGCTACATAAGATCTTCCGTGGCGCCTCAGCATTAGCTATCGCAATAGAAGAACTCCAAAGTAAGGCCGCGGCAGTTAAGCCTGATATCACGCAGCTGACACTTCGCACGCTACCCCGCCTTCCTGATATGCCGAGGACAGAAACCAATCTACATCAATCGGCGCAGCCAAACTCTCGAGAAAGACCGCTCACAGGCAATATCCAAGACACACACAGTCACTCTCGACGAGAAGACACTCACGTACACCAAACAGCCATTTTCTGTACACAGTTGCCTTCTCGGCGGAAGGTCAGCGCCTTTGGCGCGCGATCTCCGCGAGCACCACACCCGCCGCCACCGAGGCGTTCAGGGATTCGACCGGCCCGGCCATTGGAATCGACACCACGGCATCGCAGGTCTTGCGGACCAGCTGGGACAACCCCTTACCCTCAGAGCCCACGACGACGACGATGTCGCCGGCGCCAGCAAGATCGTCAAGCTCGGTGTCACCGCCGGCATCAAGTCCGACGATGGTCAGACCCTTCTCCTGCCAATCCTTCAGTGTGCGTGTCAGATTCGTGGCACGCGCGATTGGTAGCCGCGCCGCCGCGCCCGCACTGGTGCGCCACGCGACAGCGGTCACCGATGCGCTGCGGCGCTGCGGAATGACCACACCATGCCCACCAAAGGCGGCCACGGAACGCACGATGGCCCCCAGGTTGCGCGGGTCGGAGATGTTGTCGAGCGCCACCAGCAGCGCCGGCTGCGCTTCAGCACGCGCGCGCGCCAGCAGATCGTCGGGATGCGCGTACTTGTACGGCGGAACCTGCAGCGCGAGCCCTTGATGCAATCCGTTGGTGCTCATGCGGTCCAGGTCGTGGCGCGGCACCTCCAGGATCGCGATCCCGGCATCGGCGGCAAGAGCCACCGACTCGGTCAATCGCTCATCGTTATCGGCGCCGACGGCCACGTACAAAGCCGTTGCCGGCACCCCGGTGCGCAGGCATTCCAGCACCGGATTGCGGCCCAGCACCATCTCGGACTCATCGCCCTGCTTGAACCGACGCTGCTTCGCATCGGCGACTTTTCGTTGAACCGCAGCACGTTTGGCCGCAGGATGCTTTGTCCGCTGGTCGGCAGGCGGTGTCGCGCCCTTACCTTCCAGACCGCGCCGGCGCACACCGCCGGAACCGACGGTGGGCCCCTTCTTGGTGCCCGGTTTACGTATCGCGCCGCGGCGCTGAGAATTGCCTGCCATTGCTACTCTTCATCGCTATTCGTAAGGGACCATTGTGGGCCATCGGCGGTGTCGGTGATCTCCAGACCGGCCCGCTTGAGCCGGTCCCGAATTTCGTCGGCCAGCGCCCAATCCTTCTCTGCCCGTGCCGTTCCACGCCGCTCCAACTCGGCGGTCACCAGCACGTCGACGGCATTCAACGCTGCCGACGTCTCATCGCGGGTCTCCCAGCGCTCGTTGAGCGGATCGCAACCGAGGATCGCCATCATCGCGCGGACACTCGACGCCGCGGACATCGCGCCCTCGTGGTCTCCGGCATCCAGCGCCCGATTTCCGTCGGCACGGGCCGAATGCACCTCGGCAAGCGCGATCGGCACCGCGAGGTCGTCGTCCAGGGCGGCGGCGAAGGCGGGAGTCCAGGTGCCCACCGGTACCTCACCCACCCGGATGCGCACCCGATGCAGGAAATCCTCGATGCCGCAGTATGCCTTCACCGCGTCGGCGAGCGCGGTCTCGGAGTATTCGAGCATCGAACGGTAATGCGCGCTGCCCAGGTAGTAGCGCAGTTCAACGGCCCGAACACGTTGCAGCACAGCCGGGATGGACAGCACATTGCCCAGCGACTTGCTCATCTTCTCGCCGCCCATGGTGACCCAGCCGTTGTGCAGCCAGTACCGGGCAAATCCGTCGCCGGCAGCGCGACCCTGCGCGATCTCGTTCTCGTGATGCGGGAACACCAGATCCATTCCGCCCGCGTGGATATCGAACTCAGGTCCCAGATACGCCTCGCACATCGCGACGCACTCGGTATGCCAACCCGGACGACCTGGACCCCACGGGGTGGGCCAGGACGGCTCACCGGGCTTGGCGCCCTTCCACATCGTGAAGTCCCGCGGATCACGCTTCCCGGTCGCGACGCCCTCACCCTGGTGCACGTCGTCAATCCTGTGTCCGGACAGTTGCCCGTACTCGGGGTAGCTCAGCACATCGAAGTAGACGTCGCCATTGCTGGCGTAGGCGTGCCCAGTATCGATTAGACGGTCGATCAACTCGATCATCTGAGTGATATGCCCCGTCGCACGCGGCGATACCGATGGCGGCAGCACCCCGAGGGCGTCGTACGCCGCGTCGAAGGCGCGCTCGTAGGTCGCAGCCCACTCCCACCAAGGTCGTCCGGCGTCCGCAGCCTTGTTCAGGATCTTGTCGTCGATATCGGTGACATTGCGGACGAACAGGACGTCGTAGGCGCGGGCGGTGAGCCAGCGGCGCAGTACGTCGAAGGCAACCCCGCTGCGCACATGACCGATATGAGGCAGACCCTGCACGGTTGCCCCGCACAGGTAGATGGAGACCGACCCGGGCCGCAGGGGTACAAAGTCACGCACGGCACCCGCGTGGGTGTCGTAAAGCCGAAGCGGAGCGTGACCGGTCACGACCAGCGAGCTTACCGCGCTGATACCAGTGCCGTTGCCACTGCCGCGAGGCCCTCGCCCCGCCCGGTCAGGCCCAGCCCGTCGGTTGTGGTTGCCGATACCGATACTGGCGCCCCGAGGATTGATGACAGCGCTGCCTCGGCCTCGATACGGCGCGGGCCGATCTTCGGCCGATTACCGATGACCTGCACCGCGGCATTGCCGATCCGGAAGCCATTGTCGTGCAGCAACTCCCGCACATGGGTCAGCATCTTCGCCCCGCTGACACCGGACCACTGCGGCTGGCCCGTGCCGAATACCGCGCCCACATCGCCCAGCCCGGCCGCCGACAGCAGCGCGTCACACAGTGCGTGGGCGGCGACGTCGCCGTCCGAATGCCCCTCGCAGCCGTCGGCGTCGGGAAACATCAACCCGAGCAGCCAGCACGGTCTACCGGCGGCGATGGGATGCACATCGGTGCCGATGCCCACGCGAATGGATGAGCCGCTTGCGCGAAGACCATCAGGCTCGTCTGTCATTCCGTCTCTCCCAGTATGGATGAGGCCAAGATTAGGTCGAAGGCGGTCGTGATTTTGAACGCCATCCGGTCTCCTTCCACCACGTGGACCGACTCTCCGAGCTGCTCGACGAGCGCCGCATCGTCCGTGGCAACGTCACCCGCGGCGGCATAAGCCCGCCTGAGGACGTCGGCGGCGAATCCCTGCGGGGTTTGTACCGCACGCAGGACTGCTCGGTCCGGCGTCTCCTTCACATTCCCGTCGGCATCGATCTCTTTGATGGTGTCCGCCACCGGGAGAGCGGGGACGACCGCCGTGCGCCCACCGTGCAGTTCTGCCACGATGCGGGCGATCATGTCTGGAGGGGTCAACGGACGCGCGGCGTCGTGCACCAGAATCCAATCCGCCGCATCCACAGCGGCGAGGCCGGCCCGCACAGAGTCGGTACGTTCGGAGCCTCCGGGCACAACGGAGGCCACTGCCCCAACCAAGGACACCGCCTGGTCCACGCAGTCGGCGCCGACGACAACAACCACGTCGTCGACCACCTGTGACGCGCGCAAACCCGCCACGCAATGCTCGAGGAGCGTGCGCCCCGCCAGCGTGACGAAGGCTTTTGGAAAATCTGCACCCAGCCGCACACCGAGACCGGCGGCCGGAACTATCGCTGCCGTCCTACGAGGCAGCTGCCAGCACCTCGTCGAGAAGCATGTCGGCCCTGTCAGCGTTGGTGTTCTCAGCAAGCGCGAGCTCACCAACCAGGATCTGGCGAGCCTTGGCCAGCATGCGCTTCTCGCCCGCGGACAGACCGCGCTCCTGCTCGCGACGCCACAGGTCACGCACAACCTCGGCGACCTTCTTCACGTCGCCGGAAGCCAGCTTCTCCTGATTGGCCTTGAATCGACGGGACCAGTTGGTCGGCTCTTCGGTGTGCGGTGCACGCAGCACCTGGAACACCGTGTCCAGACCTTCGCGTCCCACGACGTCACGGACGCCGACGTATTCGGCGTTGTCTGCGGGCACGCGCACCGTCAGATCGCCCTGGGAAACCTTGAGGACGAGATACTCTTTTTGCTCGCCTTTAATCGTTCGGGTCTCGATTGCTTCGATCAGTGCTGCACCGTGATGTGGATAGACAACGGTGTCTCCGACCTTAAATATCATCTTGTTTCGTGCCCCTTTCGATACCCAATTCTAACACGTGGTAACTCGGCGTGCCCACCAACAGCGCAGGTCAGGGGCACTGCACGTGAACCACCGGGGTTGACAGGGTGACGTTTTCGTGCTTCCAGCACCCTTTTTGGACCGTGGCGAGATCTCTCCATCGGATCCATAAACCGGCCCCCACAAGCGGTAATCCAGGTCACATCGACTCCCCGGTGGCGGACTGGGCCACCGAATTCGCCTGCCTTCGCACACGCTGGGGGTACGCCCGCTTCGGGGGCGTCATCCCACTGCCCCGGTGTTTTCGTCCGCGCGGGGCACCTACTACTGTCTATAGGAGATATCGGCCGCAGGTGGATTTCGGATGGTGTTGGAGCTTCTTCGCCCAAGAGGCTCATCGTCGTCCGGAGCCGCTTTCGAATCAGGGAGATGCCTGTGTTTCGCACTCGGTCCACGCTCAGCACCGCTCGCGTAGCGACGCTTCTCGGTGCCACGGTCCTCGCGACCGCTCTCGCCGGTTGCGGCGCCGGACAGATATCGCAGACCGCGAACCAGTCTTCGGCGATCAATGGCGGCAGCGCCAACCTCGGCAAGCTGGCCCTGCGCAATGTCCACCTGGTCGGCAGCCCGGATCCGGTTAAGCAGCGCGCCGGCCAGAAGGTCGAGTTGGTTCTGGTCATCGCGAATGAATCCGTGGAGATCAACGACAAGCTGACCTCCGTCACCTCCCCGGACGACATCGGCACCGTGACACTCAGCGGCGACAGCGACATCCCGGCCACCGGTCGCCTGTTCGTCGGAGCCGCTGAGGGCCAGGAGCCCACCCACGAGGTCAAGATCGAGGCCCCCACCGAGCCGGCGACGCCCGCGACTCCCCCGGCGACGGAAACCCCAGCCCAGGCACCGGAACCCAAGCCGCAGGCCGCATCCGACCCACTGATCAAGCACAGCAAGGCACAACTGCAGCTCAAGAAGGACCTGGCCGACGGCCTGACCTACCGGTTCACTTTCAAGTTCGAGAAGGCCGGAGAGGTCACCGTGACGGTGCCGATCGACGCCGGTCCGAGCGAACCCCGCCAACACACCGAAAACGGTGGCGGCCATGAGGGCGGCGGACACTAACACAATTACGTAGCGAGGGCCCGGGACGGCGATCTGCCGACCCGGGCCTTTGCATTCCACGTGCTAGCTTGCGGCCATGAAATGGCTGTTCACCAGCGCGTCGGCGGTCGCTGTGTTTGTGCTGATCGGCGCGGCGCTCACCGCGCCCAGCGCGCACGCGGCAACCCACACGGTGACTTACAGGGTGTGGGCGGAGTACGGCCCGCTCGTCGCGGCAACCATCGGCTACAACGAGGCCGACGGCTCTCGCCACGGCGCGGTGAATCCGCAGCTGCCCTGGGGCAAGGACATCACGTGGACCGATAACACCAAGCACCCCGTCATCAACGTCACCGGCTACAACACCGGCGATGGCCCCCGCATCTACTGCCAGATTCTGGTCGACGGCCAGGTGGTCGACGAGGACGACCGCGTGGAGCTCGCCACCTGCAGCTACGCCACCGACGGCCTGCCGCGCGAACACTGCCAACGCGGTAACTCCGGTTCCATCGTCGGCATATTGACAGAGGTGGACGGCGACCCCTGCACCCGTCCACGCTGATCTGGGCGGGCCTGACGATTCGGGCCATTTGCCCACCGTCTCCGTGATAACTTCCGCGCAAAGCCTGAACCGGGAGGTCACCGTGAAGAAAGCGCTGGCGGCGGTAGCAGCAGCGGTTGCTGTTGGTGGTCTGGTGCTGCCCGGGACCGCGCAGGCCGCTCCTCCCAAGGTGACGTACCTGGTGTGGGCGTCCGGCAAGACACCCGAGGCCGGCACCATCAGCTACGGCGATTACGCCGGAACACCCCAGGCCGTCAGAGACGTCAAGTTGCCATGGTCGGTAACGGTGGCCTGGCCGTACAAGGACACCGCGAAGCAGGTGACGGCCATCTGGGGCTCGGGCCACATCTACTGCCGGATTCTGGTGGATGGGCAGACGGTGCTGTCCAACGACGGGGAGAAGACCGTGAACTGTCAGGACCGCATCGTCCCGCTACCCCCTGACTAAGCGCGCCAGGCTCAGACCGCAGCCTGGAACTGACGCCGCACCACCCGCACCGGGAACGTGATGATGTCTGCGACCGTTGCAATCGGCGACTTCTTGAAAAAGTTGTCAGGGAACGAAAGCTTGAAAACCTTTTTGTAGACGCTTCCCAGCTGTTTCGCCATCGAAGCCTCGTGGTAGGCGATGCCGTACTTCTCGCATATCGCGCGGACCTCGACTGCAATCTCCGCATAGCGGTACGCGGGGAGGTCGGGGAACAGGTGGTGCTCGATCTGATAGCTCAGGTTGCCCGACAGAATGTCGATACCCTTCCAACCGGTGAAGTTGGCCGAGCCGAGGATCTGGCGGTAGTACCAGCCGCCGTGGCTCTCGTCCTCGGTCTCTTCGATCGAGAAGGTCTGGACTTCTTCAGGGAAGTGACCGCACCAGATCACCGACGATGCCCACAGGTTGCGGACCAGGTTGGCGACGACGTTTCCAGCGAACGTGAACGGTGCGCCCGGACCCGACAGCAGGGGGAAGATGACGTAGTCCTTGAGCGCCTGCTTGCCGGCCTTCGCGCGGAACCGGGCAAGACCCGCCCGCATCTCAGACCATGACTTCTCGCCCCGGACGAACTTCTCCGTTTCAAGCTCCTGCAGGGCGGTGCCCCATTGGAAGAAGATCTGCAGGGTGGCGCAGAAGACCGGGTTGAGCAGCCAGATCGGGTGCCACGGCTGCTCCTCGGTCATGCGCATGACGCCGTAACCCTCCGCATCGTGGTCTTTGCCGACGATGTTGGTGAAGGTGTGGTGCATGTAGTTGTGCGTGTATAGCCAACTGTCAGCGGCGATGGTGGTGTCCCAGTCGAAGTTTTTCGACGTGAGGGCCGGATCCTGCATCCAGTCGTACTGGCCGTGCATGACGTTGTGCCCGATCTCCATGTTGTCGATGATCTTGGAGAGAGAAAGCGCAACGACTCCTCCCAGCCAGGCCGGCGGGAACCAACCAGCCCACAGCAGTGCGCGGCCGGCAAGTTCGAGCTTCTTCTGCTTGTTCACAATGCCGCGGATGTATTCGGAATCCTTCTCACCGAGGTCGGCGACGATACGCGCACGCAGGTCGTCCATTTCCTCGCCGAACTCTTCGATCTGCTCGGAAGACAGCTTCTTGAGGTCGTTCGGCCTGGCCGGCGGTGCGTAGACAGTCGGCTTCTTCTGGTTCTTCTGCTTGATAGCGGGTGCGAAAGTAGTCATCTTCGGGTCTCCTTCAGGGCAGTGGTGGAGGCTGGCTCGGCGTAGATCAGAGGGCGATGACGACATCGCCGACGGGCTTGTTAATGCAGAGCTTGACGTTGGTGTCACCGTCGCTGCAGAGGTCGCCGTTGAGTACGTTCTGGGTCGTTCCGCTGTCCTTCTTGCGAACACACGTGAAGCAGATACCGATGCGGCAGCCGTACTCCGGGGTCAGGCCCGCGGCCTCGGCCTGCTCGAGGATCGTCTGGCCGTTATTGGCGACCGCCGTGTTCGACTCGGAGAAGGTGAGGTCGCCTTCGGCATCGTCGGTGCTGACGGTGCGAATCGGCGCGGCGAACTGCTCGAGGTGGAGCTTGTCCGAGAGACCCTCGGCATCGAAGATCTCACGGACCGCGTTCATGAGCGGCATCGGGCCGCACAGGTATGTCTCGGCTTCCGCATAGTGGCGGTCGGCGGCGACCAGGTGCTCCTTGCTGAAGTAGCCCTCGAGGTCTCCGTCGGACGCTTCGGTATATGCGCGGATGATCCTGACGCCTTCGTACTTGGCCTTGATCTCATCAATTTCAGCCTGGTAGATCACGTCGTCCTTGGTGAACGCGTAGTGCAGGAAGGTGATCTTTCCGATGTACGCCTTATCGGTGAGGGTGCGCAGCATCGACATCACCGGCGTGATTCCCGAACCACCGCTGATGAGCAGGATGCTTCGCGGATGCGGTAGCGGCAGGTAGAACTCGCCTTGCGCGGCCGAGATCTGTACGACCAAGCCGGGCTTGGCGTTGGCCAGCAGCCAGGGCGAAACAAGGCCGTTCGGGTCTACTTTGACGGTGAGTTCGATCTGGCCGTCACGGCGGAACTGCGAGTTCGCCGGCGAGTAGCAACGGGTGCGACGGATGCCGTCGATCTCAACGGAGAGCTTGACGAACTGTCCGGCCCGGAAGCCCTTCCAGTTGGCATTGGGGCGCAAAGTCAGGGTGACGCTGTCCTTGGTCTTCCGGACGGCGTCGGTCACATCGGCGCGGGTCTCAGTCGTGGACCACAACGGGTCGATCATTTCGAAGTAGCGGTCAACACCGTGCGGAGTTGTAGCCGCCTTGACGAACGACGAGGTCAGTACGCGACGTGCAAGCCGAGAAGAGGTCAAGGCCTGAACATTGAGAGACATACTCGACTCCATTTCGGTTAACAGTTGTACACCGACGACAGTACGACAGGACGCCTTGCACCACAAGCGATACTGCCGTGACGCGCGCAACATTGCGATTCAGCTGCAGTTCAAAAGCGCCTGTTCACAGTGTTTTCACTACAGATGCCGGACGATGCGCCTACGCGACCGATTCACACGATGTCCTTAGAAAGGGTTCACAGTTGTACGTGTATCACGGCGACAGCACGAACCTATGGCCCGTTCCTGGGGGAACCCTGGGCGTGACTGTCACACCCAGGGGCTAACGTCGCGGTGTGGCCAAACCCCGCGCGCAGTACCGCTGTTCGGAATGCCAGCACACCACCGCCAAATGGGTGGGCCGCTGCCCCGATTGCGGCACCTGGGGCAGCGTCGGCGAGACCGCCGTGTTGTCTTCGATCGGCGGGCTCGGGGCCGTCCGAGCGGTGGCCCCGGCCACTGCGGCCGTACCCATCACCAGCATCGCCACCGACACCACCCGGCACCATCCCACCGGCGTCTCCGAGCTCGACAGAGTCCTCGGTGGTGGAGTCATCACCGGCTCGGTGAACCTGCTGGCCGGCGAGCCGGGGGTCGGGAAGTCGACGCTCCTACTGAAGGTTGTCCATCAGTGGGCGGTCTCGGGCGGACGAGCCCTCTACATAAGCGGCGAGGAGTCCGCGGCACAGGTGCGGTTGCGGGCCGAGCGCACCGGCTGCGTTCACGACGAGGTCTATCTGGCGTCCGAATCCGATCTACACAGCGTGCTCGGTCACATCGCAGTCGTCAAACCCACACTGGTGGTTATCGATTCGGTGCAAACCATGTCAACAACCGATGCCGACGGGGTGACCGGCGGCGTCACGCAGGTGCGTGCGGTAACGACGGCGCTGACCATGGCGGCCAAGTCATCCGGGGTCGCGATGGTGTTGGTCGGTCACGTCACCAAGGATGGTGCGATCGCGGGACCACGCTCGCTGGAACATCTGGTCGACGTGGTGCTGCATTTCGAAGGCGATAAGCACACGGCGTTGCGTATGGTGCGCGGGATCAAGAACCGCTTCGGCGCGGCCGACGAGGTCGGATGTTTCCAGTTGCGCGACAAAGGAATCGAGTGCGTCACGGACCCGTCCGGATTGTTCCTGGAGCATCGCGAGAATGCCGCGGCGGGGACTGCGGTGACGGTCACCCTCGACGGCAAGCGCCCGTTACTCGGCGAGGTGCAATCCCTCGTCACGACGTCAACCAACCCGTCGCCGCGACGCGCAGTCAGCGGACTCGACCATGCACGCTCGGCAATGGTTACCGCAGTCCTGGAGCGGCACGGACGGATTCCGTTGGGCAACAACGATATCTACATGGCAACGGTGGGCGGTATGCGAATGACCGACCCGTCCGCGGACTTGGCCATCCTGATGGCGGTGGCCTCGGCCTATACCGACATCGCCCTGCCCTCCAACATGGTGTTCATCGGCGAGGTGGGGCTGGCGGGCGATATCCGGCGCACCGCCGCGGTCGGCAGAAGAATCGCCGAGGCCGCACGGCTGGGGTACACACATGCGGTGATCCCCCCCGAGGGCGACGATCTACACCCTGCCGGGATGCACCTGCTGCGCTGCCCGACGGTGGGCAGGGCCCTCGAAGTGTTGTCCGAGGCGCGCAAGATCGAACCGGAGAAGCGGCCGGGTCTGCGTCTGGCGAGGACCCCTGCGCAGGATCTCGACGAGTTCGGGGACTGACTACCGCCAGGGAACGCTGACGTCTTCCCCGCTCCAGCGAGCCGGAGGGATCATCGGCTCGCCGGACATCCCGGATGCCTCCACATGCCGCAGCGCGGCATCCAGGTGTTGACTCATCCTGCGCTCGGCCAGCCTGCGATCGCCGGCGGCGATCGCCTTGGCCATCTCGCGATGCGACCGCGCGGCCTCCTCACGTTCGAACTGACTGATGCGCTGCTCGGCTGCCGCCCAGCGGACCGCCTGCTCGATTGCCGCGAGAACCGTTGTCAGAATGGCGTTTCCACTCGCCCGCACCACCAGCTCATGGAACTCGTGATACCCCGTACCGTCCGGCGCGATACCTTGTTGTGCCGCCGCAAGGATGGCTGCACGCTCGTCCGCTGAGGCGGATTCGGCCACATGCCCGGTGGCCGACGGTTCCAGCATCTTGCGGAACGCCAGCAGGTCCCCCCACGTGGCCCCCGTGAGCGTGAGCAGCTGAACCAGAGAACGCGCCACCTGCTCGGGCTCCGGATGACAAATACGAACCCCGGTACGCCCCTGCCTGGTCTCGGTGAGCCCCTCGGCCTCCAGCAGCCGCAGCGCCACCCGAACGGTCTCGCGACTGACGCCAAGCTGGTTGATCAGCTCGGCCTCGGGGGGTAACGAATCACCGGGCACGAGATCACCGCTGAGGATCCGGCGCCGCAGCATTCCCGCGATCACATCGGGCGCCTTCGCCGCCATCGGCCTGGTCACGGGCACTAGTCTAACGCCCGCTCACTTAGTATACTAAGTAGCCATGGTGCACATCCCCCCTTCCGCAGTCCTCAACGGAGCGTTCCGACCCATGCGCTTCGAAGCCACCGTCGAAGACTGCGTGACCACATACGGCGAGATCCCCAAGGACCTGTCGGGCGGCTTCTACCGCGTTGGACCAACGTTCAAACGGCCTGGAAGAAGCAGCGTCACAGGACTTCTAGCCATGGACGGCATGGTGCAGGGATTGGTACTGGAGAACGGGCGCGCGGACTTTCGCAATCGGTGGGTCCGAACCCCCAAATATCTCTTCGAAGAAAAGCACCAGCGGGGGATGTTCCAGTGGGCCGACGGCGAATGGAGCGACTGGCGCAATATCGGGTACGGTCCGGTGATTCGCGACGCGGCCACCCAAGGAATCCCGCAGGGCACCAACAACATCAACTGCTTCCCGTTCGGGGAAGAGATCCTGGCCTCCGGCGAACAGGGCAGCCCGCCGGTAGCCCTGGATCCGATCAGCCTGGAAACCCGCGGCGTCGTTCCGTGGTCGCCGCAGCTGGCCCGTGGCATCTTCGACCAAGCCGGTTTCGGAGACGCGGCATTCACAGCACACCCGAAGTGGGACCAAGCCACCGGAACCCTCTACGGATGGTCCTACTCCAACCGACCGCCCTATGCGACAGTGCATGTCGTCCAGCCCGACCACACGGTAATCTCCCGCGAATTGCATGACGCTCCATACAGTTCCGAGGTTCACGATATGTGGTTGACGTCGGACTGGATCGTGCTGCCGTTTCAGGGATTCACCTTCGACCCCGACAGAGTCAGCAACGGACTGTCCGTACAGTCCTGGGATCCAGGATTGCCCATCATGCTGGCGCTCATTCCGCGCAGCGATGTCCAGCATGGCGAAATACGTTGGATCACAGCTGAAATAGAATTCCAGTACATCATGCACACCCTGGCGGCCAACGTCAGCGGCAATACGATAACGCTGGACGCACCCATCTTCGAGCGTCCACCATTCCCTCTCGATATCGACGGCTTCGAGGGTGACGACGTCTCACTGTTCTTCAACTTGGCTCGAAGCACGATGGGTCGGTGGACCGTTGACTTGCAATCCGGTGCAGTGACTTCCGAGATCCTCGATGATCGACCGTGCGAGCTTCCCAAGGTGGACGAACGGTTCTACGGCCGTGGCCATCAGTGGGGGTATCTCATCGGCGGAGACGCCAGAGGCAATGGCATGCGGATGCACAGCCTGATCGTCCGAGACATCGCAAGCGGTGCCGAGCAGGAGTACCGACTCCGGCATGAACGCCCGTCGCTCGTGATGGAACCGACATTTGTACCCCGCACTCCCGATGCCCCCGAGGGCGACGGGTACCTCATGGTGCCGGTTTCCCGATGGACCGAAAACCTGGGCGAATACGTCATTTTCGACACTCATGACATCACCGCCGGCCCCGTATGCCGCATCGAGATTCCGTTCCTACTCGGATTCACCCCGCACGGACACTGGAAGGACTTCCGATGACCACCACCTTCAGCATCTCCGAGGAGAGCGCGCTGCGCGAGTCCGTCCACGGGATCGTCTCGCAGTTCGGGAATGCGTACTTCACACACTGCAGCGAGACCTTGCAGCACCCGACGGAACTCTGGAACGCCCTGGCAGAAGCCGGATTTACCAATGTGAACCTTCCCGAGGAGCACGGCGGAGGCGGTATGGGCCTGACCGCACTCGCCATCGTCGCCGAGGAGTGCGCCGCGGCCGGCTGCCCACAGATCATGCTGATGATCTCACCCGGGATCGTCGGCAGCATGCTTTCCCGGCACGCCACCCATGAACAGAAGCAGCGCTGGCTCGCCCCAATGGCGCAGGGAACAGCCAAGCTTGCCTTCGCGATCACCGAACCCGACGCCGGCTCCAACACCCACAATGTGGCGACAACCGCACGGCGCGAGGGGGATAACTACTACATCAGCGGCCAGAAGACGTTCATCACCGCCGCCGATCAAGCCGATGCGATATTGGTTGTCACCCGCACCGGCACCCTTCCCAACGGGCGGGGCCAACTGTCGACCTTCGTCGTAGACCGCGAGTCGCCCGGCATCTCGATGACCCGCATTCCCATGACCTTTGAGATCACCGATAAATCGTTCACAGTGTTCTTCGACAACGTGGAGGTCACCCCGGATCGGCTCATCGGCACTGAGGGCGGCGGGCTCACGGTGGCCTGGGATGGAATCAACCCCGAACGGGTAATCATCGCCGCCATCTGCAACGGCGTCGCCCGCTATGCGTTGGACAAAGCCGTCGCCTACGCACAGCAGCGACAGGTGTGGAATGTCCCCATCGGTTCACACCAGGGCATCGCACATCCGTTGGCCGAAGCAAAGATCGCGCTGGAATCGGCGCGCCTGATGACCAGGGAGGCGGCGGCTCTTTACGACAGCGGATCCGACGCCGCGGAGGCGAGCACCATGGCAAAATTCCTGGCGGCCGAGGCGGGAACTCGATGTACCGATCAAGCCATCGAGGTACACGGCGGCAGCGGGTTCACCCGGGAGGTGGCGTTGGCCAACATGTACGAATTCGTGCGGTTGTTCAAGACCGTGCCCATTACCCGCGAGCTGATCCTCAACTACGTCGCGCAACACAGTCTCGGGTTACCGCGCTCGTACTAGGCCTCCCACCGCGCGGTTTTACGGACTCATGCCCAATCTTCTTGCGGTGCCCTCGCCGTAATGCTGGTCCGGGTCTATCACCACGAAGATGCCCTGCGAACTCGCCACGAGCTCGTCGTCAATCTTGGCGACGGCGGAGGTGTACAACTTTCGCCCGGCCTTGCCGTGCACGGTGCACGTCAGATCGACCGTCGCCCCAATCGGAATCGGCTTGCGGTAGTCGATCTCCAAATGTGCCGTCACTGCTGCCATTTGGGTCATCATCCCGGTAAACCCTTGTAGCTCATCGAATATCGCGGCCAGCACACCACCGTGGATGACACCGGGTCCACCTTCGAGTTCCGGGCGTACCGCGAATTGGCCCGTGATCCCTACCCCCTCCCCGGCATAGAACCGCACTCCCCACAGGTCCTCTTCCGCGTCCGGCGAGGCGAACCGGCGGGGCCAACCCGCAATGAGCTCGGTGCCTGGAGCCGGAGCTTCCGGACCGCGACTGACCAGCTCAAGCCCCTCGGGCAACGTCCACTGCGACATGACCACGTAATCTAACTGCGGCGACCCGAGCCTGAAGAGGGAGGTGCGTAATGGACAACGCGGAAGCCAACGCACGAATGCGCGAAACCCTGGCCAGGTTGGCGCCCGGCACACCGCTGCGTGACGGATTGGAGCGCATTCTTCGTGGTCGCACCGGGGCCTTGATCGTCCTCGGCTACGACGACAAGGTGGAGGCCATCTGCGACGGCGGCTTCGCACTGGATGTCGGATTCGTCCCCACCCGCCTGCGCGAGCTGTCGAAGATGGACGGCGCGGTGGTGCTCTCTACCGACGGATCGCGGATAGTCCGCGCCAATGTGCAACTCGTCCCCGACCCATCCATTCCGACCGACGAATCCGGCACCCGGCACCGCTCCGCGGAACGCACCGCCATTCAGACGGATTATCCCGTTGTGTCGGTGAGCCATTCGATGAACATCGTGAGCGTGTACACCGCCGGTATCCGGCACGTGGTGATGGATTCGGCGACGGTGATGTCGCGCGTCAACCAGGCGGTATCCACCTTGGAGCGCTACAAGACACGACTGGACGAGGTGACGTCGGCGCTCTCCACCGCGGAGATCGAGGACTTCGTCACCCTGCGCGACGTCATGACGGTGGCACAGCGACTGGAGCTGGTACGCCGGATCAGCCAGGACATCGAACTCGATGTCATCGAGCTCGGCACCGATGGCCGCCAGCTCAAACTACAGATCGGCGAGCTGGTCGGCGATAACGACACCGAACGTGAACTGCTCGTTCGGGACTATCACGCCAACCCCGAGCCGCCCACCCCGGAGCAGATCGCCTCAACACTTGAGGATTTGGACGCGCTCTCGGATACCGACCTGCTGGATCTCACGGTGCTGTCACGTACGTTCGGATATCCGTCGACCGTAGAAGCCCAAGACACCGCAATGAGCTCACGGGGCTATCGGACCATGACACAGATCCCTCGCCTGCAGTTCGCGCACATCGACAGGCTGGTGCGGGCCTTTGGATCCCTGCAAGGGCTACTGGCGGCGAGCGCGACAGATCTGCAGTCTGTGGAAGGCATCGGCGCCATGTGGGCCCGGCACATCCGAGAGGGACTATCCCGGCTTGCCGAGTCCACCCTCACCGAGCAGACCGGTTAGGCCGGTGGCGGCCCTGCCGGCGGCGGCGCGTCGGCAGGCTTCTCGCCAATGAGGAAGGGCACCGGCGCACTGCGCAGATCACCAAGCTGCACCACCAGCGAATAGGTTCCTGGACCGATCGCCGGGCGTGGCAACGGGCAGTTCGGCGCCGAACCCATTCCGGTCCAGGTGACCTCGGTGGTCACCTGCTCACCCGGGTTGAAGCTCTTGATGGACGACTCTTGAGACGGCGCGCAATCCAAGTTGGCCCAAATCCGTTTGTTGTCGGTGCTGAACACCGATGCGGCCAGCACCGCGGCACCCACATCACGCTTGCATTGCACCAGACCGATGTTGGTGACCACCATGGTGAACTTGGGCTGTTCACCGGCCAGATAGCTGGGCTTGTCGGTGGACGCCTTCACCGCGAGCGTCGCGTCGGGGCAGTCTTCGCCGGGATTCAATGCAACCGGTGGCACCAACTCAGGCTTGGCGATGGGCGGTCCGTCATGGGGCGGCGCATCCGCAGGCTTGTCGGTCGGCTTCTTGATCTCATTGGGCGGCAGGATAACCGGCTTACCGGGGGCCGCGGCCGAATCGGCGGGCTTGTCGGCGGCCGTCGTATCGGCCCCTGCACTGCCACCGACCAGCGCGAAGATCACCGCCGCAACGATGGCGACCAAGACCACCGCCACGCCAATCGCGAGGGCACGGCGCCGCCAATAGATCTCTGAAGCCAGCGGGCCTTGAGGGTGCATTTCAATCACGATTCAACGGTAAGCGCAGGTCACTACGAGATGGCCGACCTCGCTCGGCGTGTCGGCGAGCTATGCAGACTTCACAGTGCTATTTGGGACTGCGCGGGCGGTGGGCGCTAGTTCACGCAGGGGACACCGCTGGCGCCGACCACCGGCTTACCCGAGTCCGGTGGTGCGTAATCACCCGAGGACTCCGAGCTCGACATCGAGCTCGCGGTGCCACTGTCCTCGGCGCTCATCACGTCGGACGGTGCGGAGTAACCGTCGCCCAGCATGACCCGAATTCGCCCGGGCGCCAACGACGGATCCGCACTGGGCTTCATCTCGATCCCCAACATCGTGGACATTGCCCGGGCGTCGGCCTCAGCGCCGACACCGTAATCGATGGCAGTACCGGTTGATTCGCCGCTGACGGGGTCGCGCACCTCGCCTTTGGTGTAGCCCCTACCAACCAGCGCGGACGAAATCGTTGTCGCTAGACCGGACGTCGTGGTGGCGTTCACTACGTCAACGGTGCTGGTGGGCGTTGTCGTGGCGGACGCGGGAGCGGAGTCGTTCCCCGTGAATGCAGCGGCCACCTTGGCCCGAATCGCCATCGCGTCAACGATGTTGACGTCGGCACCGTTGATGTTGTCGTACCGGACCACCGGCAACGTCTGGAAGTTCACATTGCCGTCGGCAATCTGCCCGAGACGCTGGAACTGCTTCTCGTTCCAGCCTTTCGACAACACGACGTCCTTGTGGACAACGTTCATCAGACCGTTCAGCTTGGTGATGTCGGTAAGTGTTCCCGCGTTGCGCAGCTGCTGCATCACCGATACCAGGAACGCCTGCTGACGGTGGGTACGGTCGAGGTCGCCGTTCTCCAAGCCATGGCGTTGCCGCACGAATGCCAATGCCTGTGAGGCATTGAGGGTTTGCTCGCCGGCCGGGAAGTTTGCGCCCGAATAGCTGTCGTAGACGGCGTCGTTCAGGCACACGTTGACCCCGCCGAGCTCGGAAGCCAGATCGTAGAAACCGAGCAGATTGACCTCGGCGAAGTAGTCGATGGGCTGGCCGGTGAGCCGGTGTACGGCGTTGAGGGTGGCGCGGCGTCCGGCCTCGCGGCTCTGCTGCTCCAGGGTCGCCTGATCGGTAACGCCCTCATTGACCAACTTGTCCGCCGCGTTGGCCTTGGTCAGGCCATACGCTTCCTTGATCTTGATGTGCTTGTAGCCGGGGATGCCTTCGGCCGGGACCCAATCGTCACGGGGGATCGAGAAGGCGGTGACCTTATTGTCGGCACCAACGTGCACGAGGATCAGCGTGTTGGTGTTGTAGCCGCCCGCATCCGAGTCTCCGGCGTGCAGCTGGTTCAGGATCGCCTTGGGCAGGTCGTTTCCGTCCTGATCCTTCCGCGAGTCCAGACCGATCAGCAGCATGTTCATGGAGCCGTCGCTCGACTTGCCACCTTCGGCCTCCGCCGCGGAGGTGGGGACATGGCTGAATGCTTTGTAGAAGACCTGCCAGCCGGCGCCGGTTACCACCAGGCTGCCGCATGCCAGCAGCGAGAAAATGGCGCGTCCCGCCGCGGTTCCGCTTACTGACCAGCGTTTATTCGATTTGGGTAGCGCGTGCTTGGCCCGCCTGCGACCACTGTCGCGGCTCACCCGTCACCGCCAATAGAAGGCAGCAACGCGCACACACTTGCTGTCATCCCCTGCCGAACCTCTCACGCAATTCTGGTTCATTCTCCCACCACAACGACGACGCCGCCACGTGGCCATCCTCACCCTGTGGATAACTGTGCTCCTCCGAGCAGCGATCAAGACGGTCGAGTTCCGAATCGACCAGCTCAGAGTGCATTTTCTCGTCAACCGAGAAGGCCCGCATGAGCAGAATCAGGAACGGAACCGACAGCACATCCCCGACAATCCACAAGATTCCGGCACCAAACGACTGATCGTCGCGCAAACTGGGGCCCCAACCGGTCCGTGCATGCAGGTAGAAATCAGCGCAGATCAGCGGGCCCTGCCACAGCACCAGACCGAGAATCCCGTCCCCCAGCGACTCCGCAATGCTGATGACCAGCGACACCATCTGGGAATACCGCCGCGGTACCGGATCGCTTTGTAGACGCGCATAGAAATATCCAAACCCGATCAGCACCAGCAATATTCGTGTGCCGGCGGCAATCCACGGATCCTGGAGCGTGGCCCGATACCAGGGCGTTAGGTAGAGCAACCACGGAGTCGCGAGCATCCCCACCGAAGTGGTGAACGGATGTGCGGCAACACGTGCTACCGGCGAACACAGCATGCGATCGATCCGCGCTTGCCAATCAGGCGAAACTGCAGCACGAATCACGGTGATCGGGCGCCCCAGAGCCAGCAGAAATGGGACCACGAACATCAACAGGAGCACCTGCAACGCCCGCACCCAGAACAGCACCTGGGCGTACACGCCCACCGCACTCATCGTCGCCAGCAGCCACACCAGCAGGCCCGCTACGAACACCACGGGGAGACGCCGTTCTGGACCCGAATTTCGCCGGTAGCACCAGCAGTACCCGGCCCCGAGCCCCGTAACGAGCACTGCGGACCAGATATCGAAAGTCCACGTACCGACCGCGGACGCGGGAGTCAGGGGCGCCAGCACACCCATGAGTATGAAGGCTGAATCGCCCCGTCAACCTGCACGTTTACTGTGAGTTCTGGGCTACTCTCCGATATCGCCGACGTGACCGTGCACCTCCACGCGCCCGTCGGCAAGCTTGTACGTCAGGTACACGATGGCCAACTTCTTGGCGCGGACCGCATCGGCGACCACTTGGGAGCGTTGCAGCAGCTTGGTCCCGGTCTCTTGCACGTGGCGGGCCTCGAACTCGTCGACCCGGGTCAATCCGTCCTTGCGACCACTCAGGATGGACGGGATCACGCGCACCACCAGGTCGCGGATGTACCCACCCGGCACCTCGCCCGTGTCGAGAGCCTCCAATGTCGCACCCACCGCACCGCACGAGTCGTGCCCCAGAATGGCGATCAGCGGCACCCCGAGGACGGCTACCGCGTACTCGATGGAACCGAGCACGGCGGAGTCGATCACCTGGCCCGCGGTGCGGACGATGAACATGTCACCCAAGCCCTGGTCGAAGATGATCTCCGCGGCGACCCGGCTGTCAGAACACCCGAACAACATCACCTGGGGGTTCTGGCCCGCGGCGAGTTGTGCGCGATGGGCGATGCTCTGACTCGGGTGTTGTGGGAAACCACCGACAAAACGCTGGTTACCCTCTTTGAGTGCCTTCCAGGCGGACTTCGGATCAGATGCCATGCTCGCCATTGTGCCCTGACGAACTTTTGGGCTGGTTCGACCTCGCCGAGCGGGACCTTCCGTGGCGCCACCCCGAAGCGACGCCGTGGCACATCCTCATCAGCGAGGTGATGCTGCAACAGACGCCGGTGGCGCGAGTGGAACCGATCTGGCGGGAATGGGTCGTACGCTGGCCGGTGCCGTCGGCAATGGCGAATTCGTCTGTGGCAGAAGTGTTGCGTGCGTGGGGAAAACTGGGATACCCGCGCCGCGCGATGCGGCTGCATGAGTGCGCGACAGTCCTGGCCCGCGACTACGACGACCAGGTACCCGACGATGTCGAGACATTGTTGACGCTGCCCGGCGTGGGCGCGTACACGGCGCGCGCCATCGCCTGCTTCGGTTACGGGCAGCGAGTTCCCGTGGTGGACACCAACGTTCGCCGAGTCATCGCGCGGGCGGTGCACGGCATCGCCGACTCCGCGCCGTCGGCCCGGGACCTGCGGGATGCCGAGGCGCTGCTCCCCGACGAGAACGGGGCGCGGTTTTCGGCGGCACTCATGGAGCTGGGCGCGCTGGTGTGCACGGCGCGCAGTCCCCAATGCCCGCTGTGCCCGCTGAGCTCCTGCGAGTGGCGCGAAGCGGGACGTCCCGAGTTAGACACTCCGGTGCGGCCGGTGCAGAAGTACGCCGGTACGGATCGTCAAGTACGCGGTCGGCTGTTGGATGTGCTGCGCGGCAGCAGCATTCCGGTAACTCGGGCACAGCTCGATGTCGTGTGGTTGTCCGACGTCGCCCAACGTGATCGCGCGTTGGACTCGCTACTCATGGACGGACTGGTGGAGCAGACGGGGGACGGCCGGTTCGCGCTGGCAGGCGAGGGCTAAGACGACATGGACAAGAAACGTTTCGGATTCGTGGTGCTCGTGGTCGTGGGACTCGTCTGCGCGGCCATCGTCGGCTGGATCGTTTTCGATGATCAAGACCTATCGGAATACGAGCCGTACAGCGCAACGAGGCAGAACCAGAACGCGAACACCCTAGTGGCACAACTAAATGACGGAATCCCGAGGAAGGTCTCCGTCGTGTGGGCCACTGAGGGCCCGGATGACGCAGTGGGGCGAGACTTCAACGGACAAACCGAACGGATGGTTCGCGCAGCGATGCCATTGCCCGGTTGCAACTACACCCTCAACTCCATCACGGATCGTGGGAGACAAGATCGGAAGGGCGATACGCAAACCGCCACCTACCGCTACGACATGCACATCACCGAACATTGCCCCCACAACATCCAGTACGACCGCCTCATTGGGGTGATAGCCCACCCTGGTTACGGCGCGCATTGGTATGACTACCGGTTCATCATCAAGCGGTAGGTCCTACCCTGCCTCACGGGCGAACATGCGCCGATAATCGGTGGGGGTGACACCCGCGGAGCGACGAAAGTGATGGCGCAGCAGGATTGCCGTGCCGAATCCGCTTCGCGCCGCGACGCTATCGATATCCAGATCCGTCTCCTCCAGCAGGCGCCGCGCTAACAGCACCCGTTGGTCGATGATCCAGCGCATCGGTGTCACACCAGCCTGATCGGTGAACCTACGGGCGAACGTACGTGTCGACATGTGCACGCGCGCAGCAAGATCCGCCACCGTGTGCGTCTGATCGATGTTCTCAATCAGCCAATCGAACAGTCCGCCAAAGCCATTGGTGTCCACATCGGGCATGGGGTGTGGGATGAACTGACGCTGGCCGCCAGCGCGCTGCGGCGGTACCACCATGCGCCGGGCGATCCGATTGGTGATGTCGCTACCCAGCTCGCGGCGCACCAAATGCAAGCAGGCGTCGATTCCCGCAGCGGTCCCAGCGCTGGTGATGAGGTCACCGTCGTCGACGAACAGCACGTCGCGGTCCACCGTCGCGGTGGGATACCGGCGGGCGAGTTCGTCGGTGTACATCCAATGCGTGGTGCAGCGGCGCCCGTCCAACAACCCCGCGGCGCCCGCGATGAACACACCCGAGCAGACGGTGAGCACGGTGGCCCCACGGTCCGCCGCCGCACGCACCGCCTTGAGGGCCTCGGGCGGATAGCCCTCAGTGAAGGGACGGGCCGGGAGCGCCACCAGGTCGGCGTCGGCCAGCCCTTCGAGGCCGCGGTCAGGAATGATCGACGCCCCGACCGTCGTGCGCAGCGGGACGCCGGCCTCGACTCCGCACACCCGGAAGTCGAAGTTCGGCACTCCGTCCCGGGTGCGGTCGATGCCGAAGACCTCGCAGATGACTCCGAACTCAAACACGGCGACGCGGTCGAGGACCAGGGCCGCGACGGAATGCAGCATGGCTGAATATTATCGGAAGACGTCAATTCTGCCACTGTTGGCACAATATTTATTAGAACAAAATTATTGCCATGACCATCTTCGCCGCCACGCTCGTCCTACTCTCCCCCTTCGCCCTGGCGGTCGCATTGAGCTGGATCGCGCGCCGAAACGCGACCTTCCGAATCCGCCTGGACCAGTTCCGGGTCGCCGCGCCACTCGGTGGCACCTTCGCCGATGACCGCGACCTGGCAAGGCAGCTGCACGAGATGGAAGTCATCCACTCCCGACGCTGAGGCCGGAGCCGCGAGCGTGCGCACAGGCAGAAATCTCTCGCTGATTCCCTGCATGGACGCACACTCGACGAGCAATCCTGCCGCTAGTGGAGTCCCGCTTCAAGAATGAACTCGGTGACCGCGGCCCGATACGTCTCGGGAGCATCATCGTGAATCAGGTGCCCCGCACCTTCGACCTTCACATAGGTTGACTTCCAACCGATCTCGGCCATCTTCCGCATCTGCCCGGCGGGCGCGACGCTGTCCGAGGCCTCCAGCAGAAGCGCCGGGCAGCGCACTGCCCGCCACTGGTCCCAGAAGTCACGAGTTCCCCATTCGGATGCCGTAGCGAGCCATTTGTCGATAGGGCCGTGCAACCGCCAGCCCTCCGGGCCACGGTCGAAGGCCTCCAAAAAGTATTGGCCCGCAACAGGTCCGAATCTGCCGAGGATGTCCTGCGGGGCCGTGAAGACCTCGGGCCACGAATACAGCCAGGGTTCCCAGGGGCCCGTCGTTCCGCCGATGAAGTCGGGCGCCATGTCCTCCACCACCAGCGCGGACACCAGCTCCGGATGCTCCGCCGCCAGGCACCACGCGTGCAGTCCGCCCATGGAATGCCCGACCAGCAGCGCCGGACTGCCTAGTGCCCGTACGGCAGTCGCGAGCGCATTCACATAACGCTCCGTCGAAATCGGCTGGGAATCAACAACATCACGGCCGCGGTGCCACGGTGCGTCGTAGGTGTACACCCGCCCCAGCTCACGCAGCCAGGGCAGCTGCCGGGACCAGGTGCTACCTCGGCCCATCAGACCGTGAACGAGGACGATGGGCGGCGCCCCGGACTCTTCAGAAAGTCCTCCCTGGTCGAACAGGCGGTCGCGGTCCATGCCTCTCATCATCGCCCCTCATAAGGTAGGAGCCCGCACGGTAGCCTGAACCCATGTCCGTGGTGAAGATCAACGCAATCGAGATCCCCGAGGGTGCAGGTCCGGAGCTGGAGAAGCGATTCGCTCACCGTGCCGGCGCTGTGGAGAACCAGCCAGGATTCCTGGGCTTTCAGCTGCTGCGCCCCGTCAAGGGCGAGGACCGCTACTTCGTGGTCACGCAGTGGGAGACCGAGGAGGCCTTCCAGGCCTGGGCCACCGGTCCGGCAGTCGAGGCGCACGCCGGCCAGCAGGCCAAGCCTGTGGCCAAGGGCGCGCACCTGTTGGAGTTCGAGGTGGTGCTCGACGTGACCGGGGCTGCCGCCAAGGCGTGAACGACGGTTCGTTGCGCGCGCGCATGACGCGCGCCGTTTCTGTGTGCACAGTCGCCGTGCTGGCCTTGTCGGTCGGCAGCACAGCAGGGTGTGGCATCAAGCTGCGGCAGGTGCCGCATGGCGATGTGGACACCAGCACGCCGCCAGGGCTGCGATCACAGCAGCTGATCGACATGCTGAACTCGAACTGGCCGATCGGCAAGCAGGGCGTCGCGACGTTGGCCGCTGCCAACAAGGTCGACGACTACACCGAGATCATGACCAAGCTATGGGTTGACCGGCCGTACAAGGTCAGCTCGGTCGATCTGGCGGCGAACAGCTCCACCGTCCACTTGATCGCACCGTATGGCGCCAACGTCGACATCGGGCTGCGCACCAACGACAAGGGTGATGTCGACCGGCTGGTTCCCTATCAGCAGCCGCCGAACATCGCCGAATGGTCGGATGTCGACACCGCCATGTCGGCATCCGGCGGCCGGTACTCCTACCGCGCCTCCAAGATCGTCAACGGAGAGTGCCAGCAGGTCGCCGGGACCAGCACTTCCGAATCCATGCCGCTCGCTTCGGTTTTCAAGCTGTACGTGCTCCTGGCGACCGGCACCGCCATCAACGCCGGCACCCTCACATGGGACGACCAACTCACCGTCACCGATCGCGGCAAGGCGCTCGGCAGTTCGATGGACAAGCTCCCGACGGGTTCCACGGTTTCGGTGCGCACCGCTGCCCAGAAGATGATCTCGGTGAGCGACAACATGGGCACCGACATGTTGATCAACCGCGTCGGCCGTCACGCGATGGAAAAGGCGCTGGCCGACGGGGGCCATCACGACCCTGCGTCAATGACACCCTTCCCGACCATGCATGAACTGTTCAACATTGGCTGGGGCATCCCGGACGTCCGCCAGCAATGGAAGGACGCCACCACCCCTGAGCAGCGCGGCCGGATGCTCGCCGACGCCGATACCCGCGACTACAAGCTCGACCCCGACCGCACCACCACGCCGGCATCGAAGTACGGCATCGAGTGGTACGGCAGCGCGGAAGACATCTGCCGTGTACACGCGGCGCTGCAGAAGACCGCTGTCGGTCCGGCGGCACCGATTCGCGACATCCTGTCGGCCGAGCCGGGTATCGACCTGCACAGCGAAAACTGGCGCTACATCGGCGCCAAGGGCGGCAACCTACCGGGCGACCTGTCATTCAGCTGGTACGCCGAGGATCGCAACCACCAGCCCTATGTAGTGAGCTTTCAATTGAATTGGGATCGCGCGTTCGGCCCCGGCGCCGGCGGGTGGGTCATGGGCCTAGCCAAGGGCGTCTTCAAGAAGCTGGGATGAGCGCCAGCGCGAAGACCATCAAGCGGAGATGAGCGCCCGCGCGACACGTGCCGCGTAAGCACGGTCTGGGGCTAGCTTCGCGGGCGTGGGGCTGCTAGTTTTCAAAATTAACAACATATGTTGCCAACTAGTGGGACACGCGGGACCCTCGAGAAGGGCTGGTTCAATGGCGAAACCTGTGACCTCGACAAACACTAAGCACAAACACGACTACTACTACCGAACGGGCATGCCCTGTCGACCAATCCCGCCCGCCAAGGACCAATTCAGCTGGGTGTGGCGCCACTGCAGGCACCACATGTTCGGACCTTGGTTCGAGGTTGAGGACGAGATCACCCCCACACCGCTGAGTCAGATGTTCGACGACCACATGTGGCAGGGCGACGAGCTGATGGATGCCGTGGTGGACATGTTCGGACGGCTCGGCTCCAAGGAGGCCCGCGCACTGTTCGACCAGGCGATCGATCAGGGCATCGAATCCTTGGATGACCCGCCCGCGGAATTGCAGGCCCTACTGGAGGACGCCTACCGCGTGCCGGACTGGTGGGACCCGGTAAAGGCCGAACGCGGTCGCAAACGGATGACCAGTTCCACATTGCTCACCATCGTGATCGTGGGAACGTTCGCGGTGTTCGACACGGTGATGAACGCCGACGTCTCCGCCTCCACCGGGGCCAGCGGACGCTTCCGCGACCAGGGACCGCAGCGCGTGGTGGAGACCGCACGGTTCTTCGGCCGACTTTTCGACCGTGACGCATTCCGGCCAGGAGGGGACGGCATGAAGCTCGCCCTCCGGGTACGTCTGGTGCATTCATTGGCGCGCAAGGGACTACGTTCCGCGTGGGGCGACGACCACTACGCCCTGCATGGCAATCCGATCTCCAACTCGTCGATGCTGGGTTTCCTGGAAGCCGCGAGCCTGGGCGCATTGCTCATCGATCATCGGCATGGACGGCCATGCACCCTCGAGGATCTCGACGACAGCTGGCACCACACCCTGCGTTGGGCGCACGTCTTTGGCGTCGCCGAGGAACTCATTCCCCGCACAGGCTTGGACGCCATGCGCAACCTGGACTACCTGCTGGCGCGGTCGGGTAACTCCTCACCCTGGCGCGCAGAACTCGTCGAGGTAGGACTAGGTGCCATCAATCGCGTGACATCGATTGTCCCCGGCGGCGAAAGGCTCCTGGGCCCAACTCTCACCCGTGCCGGTTCGCTGTTTCTCAGCGCAACAGGTTCGGTCATCATGGGCCCCGCGGCCATGGACGAGTTCTTCCGCGACACGGGTTACCAATGGGTCGATCATCGCCTGGCGGGGCTCGCGCTTAAGGCCATCGCCATACCCGTCTCACGTGCCGCCGCCGCACGCGACAACATGCCCGGCATCGGCATGGTGCGCCGGCTGATTCATGGAGCGGCCATACCGAATCCGGGTGACTACATAAAACTGGTCCTGGACGTCGCCGAGAAACCCCTGCGAGTGAAGTCGACCTTCGCAATGCACGACAACAACACAGCGGGAAGGAAATTCACCGCCGCATAGGCCGCTACCCGGTGGTGGCCGCCTGACTGTTGAGCGTCTTGCGCCCCACGACGGTGGCGAATCCGATGCCAATGGTCGCCCACATGATCGCCTGCGTGAGGAACGAGTACAGCCGGAACAGGTACAGGTCGTGCGCCGGGAAACCTGGGTAGACGATCGTCCCGTTGGCATCCAGCAGCGGTTGCGGTGCCTCGACAAACCCCGGTGTCACTGCCATGACCAGCCCCACCAGCACAACGAACACCGCAGCCGCAACCAAAGTGGCGGTCCACGTCTCCCACCGCTCGGCAAGCGCGCGCCCCACCCAGAGCGCCACCGTCAGCGCAATGGCAGCGACGACGATCATCAGCACGAAGTAGCCGGTGCGCTCCTTGATGGTGCCCTCGGCGCTCGCCGCCGGCGGATTGGCCGGGAACTTCAGGAACGGCACGACATACAGCACCAGAAACAGCCCGCCCGCAACCGAGAGCGCCTGCCCGCGCGGGCTGAGATTGCCCACCCGGCCGATCGCCACCACATAGGCCACCGCGAACAGCGCGCCCATCGCGACACCGAACCCGATGACGCCGAGCGCCAGGCCGGCATTGGCCTGAGCGAACCGGCTGAACAGCTCGGCACCCTCGTGATGGGCGTGGACACCCGCCGCCGCATCGATCGCGGCCTGCGCTTCCCCCCTGCCCTCCTCATAGGAGATGGCCCTGTTGATGACCGGCTCGACGAATATCCATCCGAAGATGAAGGACAGCAGCCCGCCGACTGCGCCGAAGCCCAAGCCGCGCAGGATTATTGATTTTTCCATGAGATGCGTTCGTCCCGGCGCTCTAGTGGCAGGGGAAACCGAGCAGGTGGCGGGCGTCATGCACGAATTCGTGAACGTGCATATCGCTGCCGAAGATCGACACCGCACCCTGGTCGATGCCGATGAAGTAGTAGGCGAGCAGCCCAAACAAGGTGGTCACGCTCAACCACAGCGCTGCCTGGGGAATGGACACCGCAACCGGATGGCTGGCGGACGTTGTGTGGGCCATGTCGCTCCTCTTCGGGGGTACCGCGTCCCGGATCTGATCGGTTGTCTTGGCATCGACGGCGGGGTCTGACTCTCACAGTGGCGCGACCGTCCTGGGATTACACCAGGTTCCCGTCCTGTCGAAGGACGCACTGAGCTTAGTCGACGCGGCCGGGCGGCGCGTTCGAGTGATAGTTTTGGCCCCGCATTGGTTTTCCCGGGAGTGCCTACGGCGCCGCCGGGAATCGCAAGAGGGAATCCGGTGTGAACCCGGAACTGCCCCGCAGCGGTATGTGGAAACGACAGCGGCATCCAAAGCACTGGGCTTGATTTTCTGAACAAAGAGCCCGGGAAGCAGCCGCCAGTAGGTGAGGCCCGACAAGCCTCGCGTCCGCGAGTCCGAAGACCTGCCAACGCGGCCGCGCCATCCGGCGCGGTCTTCGCCAGCGCCGAGGGATCAGCTGGTGGAGGGCGCGCACGTGGCGTGACCGCTCCTGGCTCTTTCCCACCCGCGACGCCGGCGACCCGACGACGCAGGAATGTCGATGCCCGCAACCGGACGGTCCGCAGCACTCGCAGTGGTCGGTGGCCTGGCGCTGGTGGTGCTGTCTGTGATTGCGCTCGCCTTCGGTACAGCCGATGTGCCGTGGCGCGATTGCCTGCGGTTCCTTTGGGTAGGCGGCACCGGCGGCTCCGTGCGCGCCGCCGATGCTGCGAACTATCGGATTGTCATCGAGTCTCGACTGCCGCGGGTGATTCTCGCCATCCTCGTCGGCGCCGGGCTCAGCGTGGTCGGCGTGGTGGTGCAGGCAATGGTCCGCAACGCCCTGGCCGATCCCTACGTTCTCGGCATTTCGTCGGGAGCCTCGGTGGGGGCAACCGCGGTGGTCGTCTACGGCGTGCTGGGCACCCTCGGCGCCTACGCGCTGTCGTTGTCGGCCTCGCTCGGCGCCCTCGCCGCCACCGCGCTGGTGTATTACATCGCCCGTTCCCCACAGGGTTTGGTGCCGCTGCGGCTGATCCTCGTGGGCACGGCCGTCGGCTACGGCCTGTCCGCGGTGACGACGGTGCTGCTGTTCCTCGCGCCCAACGGGGAGGCGGCACGTAGCGTCATGTTTTGGCTACTCGGCAGCCTGGGGTCGTCGTCCTGGGACAAGGTGCCGGTGGCACTCGCGGCGACCGTGATTGGGGTTGTTTGTGTAGCCGGGTTGGCCCGCCAGCTCAACGCCCTGGCCATGGGCGATGAGGTCAGTGCGTCACTGGGCCTACCCGCCGGACGGTTCCGGGTGGCGCTGTTCTTGATGTCCGCCGTGATGACCGGATGCTATGTATCCATCTGCGGAGCAATCGGATTCGTGGGACTGGTGATTCCCCATGCGGCCCGGCTGCTGGTCGGCGCGGACCATCGCCGGGTCATCGTCATCGCGCCTGTGCTGGGCGCATGCTTTCTGGTGGCCGCCGATCTCGTTGCACGGACCGCGATCCCACCCCAGGAACTTCCGCTGGGTGCAATCACGGCGGCAGTCGGGGTGCCGGTATTCGTTGGGTTGATGCGACGCCGCGCGATGTCGGCGGGGACGGTCGGCTGATGGAAGTCACCTATCGGGGTGTGTCCGTCGATATCGCGGGTACACAGATCGTGTCGGATATCGACCTCGACGTTGCATCGGGCGGATTCGTGGGCATCGTCGGCGCCAACGGCAGCGGCAAATCGACCACCCTGCGCTGCCTGTACCGCGCGCTCACCCCCGTCTCGGGTGACGTTCAGGTCAGCGGCATGTCGGTGCGCGCAATTAGCATGCGGGAGAACGCCCGTCAGGTGGCAGCGCTCACCCAGGACATGTCCTTGGATTTCGACTTCACTGCCGCGGAGGTCGTGGCCACCGGCCGCCTGCCGCATGGCACGTCCCTGCGTGGCGTCACCGCACAGGACCGGCAGATCTGCGCGGAGGCCACCGAAACGGCGGATGTGACGGCGCTCGCAGGCCGCAGGTTCAGCTCCCTCTCGGGCGGCGAGCGACAGCGAGTTCTCATCGCCCGGGCCCTGGCACAGCAGCCGCGCGTGCTGGTGCTCGACGAGCCGACCAATCATCTGGACGTGCACCACCAATACTCGATACTCAGTTCGGCTCGGGCCCTGGGCATTACGGTGATTGCGGCACTGCACGATCTCAACCTCGCCGCCCAGTACTGCGACGTGATCCATGTCATGGCCGAAGGCCGCGTGGTGCTGTCGGGGTCGCCGCATGAGGTCATCACCGTCGAGTCCATTGGCCGCTGGTTCGGTATCGGCGCTCATGTCATCGCGCATCCACGAAGCGGCGTTCCACAGGTCATATTCGACACACAGGAGAAGACGCAATGAAGATGCAGGCGATGGCTGTCACCATCTCGCTACTTGTCGCGGGCTGCGCGACCATCGAGGCGCAGACACCCGGAACGGACAAGGCGTCCATCGAAAATTGCGGTGCACCACTTAATGTTCCGGTGCCCGTCACTCGGGCGGTAAGTAACGACACCGGGGTGACCGAAATTCTGTTCGCACTGGGCCTGCAGGACCGAATGGCCGGATACTTCATAGACGCGGGACAGGACCGCGACGTCATGACCTCGCCGTGGAAGGCGCAGTTCGAATCCACCACCAATCTGGGGCAGGGATTCACCCGCGAGGCCGTACAGGCGGCGCGCCCCGATCTCGTATTCGCCGGGTGGAACTACGGATTCAATGAAACATCGGGGCTGACGCCGGATTGGATTCGGACTATCGGTTCGGTGCCCTATCAGCTCACCGAGGCGTGCCGCCAACCGGGAACAGTGCGGCGCGGTATCAAGCCTCCTCTCGACGCCCTGTATGAGGATCTGACCAATCTGGGCACGATCTTCGGTGTCCAGGACCGCGCCCGGGACCTGATCGCGACCTACCGCAAGACCGTTGATTCTGTGCAGTCACGCATACCCACGGGGCAGCCACCGGCGCGTGTCTTCTTGTACGACAGTGGCGATGCGGAACCATTCACATCGGGCAAGAACGCCGCGCCCCAACAGATCATCGAAATGGCCGGGGGACAGAACGTCTTCTCCGATCTGAACGATAGCTGGACCACCACCGCCTGGGAGACCGCGGCCCAACGTGATCCGCAGGTGATCATCATCTGCGACTACGGCATCGGTCCGAACAACACCGCCGAAGCGAAAATCAACCTCCTCAAGGCGCAACCGCTCATGAGGCACACGCGGGCGGTGCGCGACGAGAACTTCATTGTCCTGCCGTACGCCGCGCTGGTGGAGGGACCCCGCAATCCCGACGCCATCGTCACGCTGGCGAATTATCTACGCGGCAAGGGATTCTGAGCACTGTCGGCCGATGGGCATAGGGTGGCGAGATGAGCTCCCCCGCCGCCCTCGGCCTCATGGTCCCGCCGTCACTTCCGCCGGAACGACTTCCCGATATCGCCCGCGCGGCCGAGGCTGCGGGTCTCGACCAGCTATGGGTGTGTGAGGACTGTTTCGCAACCACGTCGATCAGCTACGCATCCATCGCGCTGTCCGTGACCGAACGGATCAGTGTCGGCACCGGTTTCCTCTCGACGCCGGTACGCAACGTCGTCACGGCGGCGATGGACTACAGCATCCTGGCCCGCAACTTTCCCGGCAGAGTCATCCCGGGTATCGGCCACGGCTGGCAGCCCCATATGGCACAGATCGGAGCCAAGGTCGGTTCACCATTGAGCCTGCTCGAGGAATACGTGACCGCACTGCGAGAGCTCTTGTCCGGCAAAGAGGTCACCCGCTCCGGGCGGTACGTACGGCTGGACCGGGTGCGGCTGGATTGGCCACCGGCCGAACGCTTGCCCATCATGATTGGCGCGAACGGCCCCAATTCGCTGCGCCTGGCCGGCCGGTTAGGCGATGGCACCTTGCTGACGAGCATGGTCACGGCCGATACGGTTGCCGCCCACTGCGAGCTCATCAGCCCCGGCCCCGACCACCGCATCTTCTTAAGCCGCACCATCAGCGTGGGGCCGGGCGCTGCCGAACTCATCGCGACCGATCCCGGCCACTACCCCGGCATCTCCTTCGATACCTCGGTGAGCATCGGCGGAGACGCGACCGAAGTGGCCAATCAGCTTCTCGCGCTGCAGCGTCTCGGTGTCACCGATTTCATCGCATCCCCGACCGGGAACGAACCCGACCTCATCGACTATGTCCACAGTCTCGGTCAGGACGTTGCGCCGCTTTTACACTCGTGAGGCAGGCAGGTCCGAACCTACTCGCCGTCTCCGGCAAGTTCTTTGCCCCACACGGCCTTTGCGCCGGAGTCCCCGATCCGGATCACACCGACGATGGAGACCACCCCGAGCACTAGCACCAAGGCCGCAACCGCCAGGTGCGGTCCGAGCCGCTCGGGTGACACGTCGAGCCGGTGAGCAATCGCCAGCACGATCGCTCCCAACACCAGCGCACCGGAGAACACCAACATCCAGTCGCCACGCTCGGTGTGGGTTAGCAGCGCCTCGCTGGGATGTTCTTCACGATCGAACAGCCACTCGCCCGCCGAGGTGGTGATCGGCGTGAGTGTCAGCGTGACCGCCGAGAGCGCGGCCACCAGCCACACCAGCCGCGACCGGACGGCGACGGACAACCCACACAGGATTTCCAGAACCGCCGTCAGCGGCGCAAGCACGACAACGAAATGCACCAACAGCACGTGCGCGGGCAGTCCGCCGATCGTATTCATGCGGGGACACTACTGCTGTTGGGCCCCCGGCGGCCCAGAATTGCCGAGTGTGAACGTCAGGGCACAAAAAACGCCGAGTGTGAGCAGTGATGCTCACACTCGGCGTTTTGTGATCGATTGACTATTCCGTACCGGCCTTGGCCAGATCGACGGCCGACTCGTCGTCGTCCGCCGGCGGCGCGGGCTTCGGACGACCAACGAAGGTGAACTTCGCGTCCTCGCCGGCACTCTCGCCGTCCCAGCCCTCGACATCGACGGTGATGAGCTCGCCCGCGCTGATCTCGTTGAAGAGGATCTTCTCCGAGAGGGTGTCCTCGATCTCGCGCTGGATGGTCCGGCGCAGCGGTCGCGCACCCAGCACCGGGTCGAACCCGCGCTTGGCCAGCAGAGCCTTGGCCTGGTCGGTGAGCTCCATCGCCATGTCCTTGGTCTTGAGCTGCCGACCGACCCGGGCAATCATCAGATCGACCATCTCAATGATCTGTTCCTTGGTCAGCTGCTCGAACACGATGATGTCGTCGATGCGGTTGAGGAACTCGGGACGGAAGTGCTTCTTGAGCTCGTCGTTGACCTTCTGCTTCATCCGCTCGTAGTTCGAGCCGCCGCCGCCCTCGGAGAACCCGAGACCCACTGCCTTGGAGATATCGGATGTCCCCAGGTTCGAGGTGAAGATCAGCACCGTGTTCTTGAAGTCCACGGTCCGGCCCTGGCCATCGGTCAGACGTCCATCCTCGAGGACCTGCAACAGGGTGTTGTAGATCTCCTGGTGAGCCTTCTCGATCTCGTCGAACAGCACCACGCTGAACGGCTTGCGGCGCACCTTCTCGGTGAGCTGACCGCCCTCCTCGTAGCCGACGTATCCCGGAGGAGCGCCGAAAAGCCTTGAAGCGGTAAAGCGGTCGTGGAACTCACCCATGTCGATCTGGATGAGCGCGTCGTCGTCGCCGAACAGGAAGTTCGCCAGCGCCTTGGACAGCTCGGTCTTACCGACGCCGGACGGCCCGGCGAAGATGAACGAGCCAGACGGGCGCCGCGGGTCCTTCAGACCGGCACGGGTGCGGCGGATGGCCTTGGAGACGGCCTTGACGGCCTCCTCCTGCCCGATGATCCGCTTGTGCAGCTCCTCTTCCATGCGCAGCAGCCGAGTGGTTTCCTCCTCGGTGAGCTTGAACACGGGGATACCGGTCCAGTTGCCCAGCACCTCGGCGATCTGCTCATCGTCGACCTCGGCCACGACATCCAAATCACCTGAGCGCCACTGCTTTTCACGATCAGCCCGCTGCGCGACCAGCTGCTTCTCGGAGTCGCGCAGCCGCGCGGCCTTCTCGAAGTCCTGGGCGTCGATGGCCGATTCCTTCTCCCGGCGCGCGTCCGCGATCTTCTCGTCGAACTCGCGCAGGTCTGGCGGAGCGGTCATCCGGCGGATGCGCATCCTGGCGCCGGCCTCGTCAATCAAGTCGATGGCCTTATCCGGCAAGAACCTGTCGTTGATATACCGGTCGGCCAGGGTCGCCGCCGCGACCAGCGCGCCGTCGGTGATGGATACCCGGTGGTGCGCCTCGTAGCGGTCACGCAGACCCTTGAGGATCTCGATGGTGTGCTCGACGGTCGGCTCGCCCACCTGCACCGGCTGGAACCGGCGCTCCAGGGCGGCGTCCTTCTCGATGTACTTGCGGTACTCGTCGAGGGTGGTCGCACCGATGGTCTGCAGCTCACCGCGAGCTAGCTTGGGCTTAAGGATCGAGGCCGCGTCGATCGCGCCCTCGGCGGCACCCGCGCCGACGAGCGTGTGCAGCTCGTCGATGAACAGGATGATGTCGCCGCGGGTGTTGATCTCCTTGAGCACCTTCTTGAGGCGTTCCTCGAAGTCACCGCGGTACCGGCTGCCGGCCACCAGGGACCCCAGGTCCAGGGTGTACAGCTGCTTGTTCTTCAGGGTCTCGGGCACCTCGCCGTGCACGATGGCCTGCGCCAGGCCCTCGACGACGGCGGTCTTGCCGACACCGGGCTCGCCGATCAGCACCGGGTTGTTCTTGGTACGACGGCTCAGCACCTGCATGACCCGCTCGATTTCCTTCTCGCGGCCGATGACCGGGTCGAGCTTGCCTTCCAGAGCGGCGGCAGTCAGGTTGCGTCCAAACTGGTCCAGGACCAGCGAGGTCGACGGGGTACCCGCCTCGCCACCGCGACCACCGGTACCGGGCTCGGCGGTCTCCTTGCCCTGGTAGCCGCTCAGCAGCTGAATGACCTGCTGACGCACCCGAGTGAGCTCAGCACCCAGCTTGACCAGCACCTGAGCCGCCACGCCCTCACCCTCACGGATGAGGCCCAGCAGGATGTGCTCGGTGCCGATGTAGTTGTGGCCGAGCTGCAGCGCCTCGCGCAGGCTCAGCTCCAGCACCTTCTTGGCGCGGGGGGTGAAGGGGATATGCCCGGACGGTGCCTGCTGCCCCTGGCCGATGATCTCCTCGACCTGGCTGCGCACCCCCTCTAGGGAAATGCCAAGCGACTCCAGCGACTTCGCGGCAACACCCTCACCCTCATGGATCAGGCCGAGGAGGATGTGCTCGGTGCCGATGTAGTTGTGGTTGAGCATGCGGGCCTCTTCTTGAGCCAGCACCACCACCCGCCGTGCGCGGTCAGTGAATCTCTCGAACATCGGTCTCCCTCGCTTCCTCGTCCGGTCTTCGTACAAGCGGTACATCCTGCCGCTCCGGGGCTTCCCCCGAACGGCTCATCTCCGCTGGCACTCGGACCTAATTGCCACTCTAGTGGTCGGCCGTTGTCGGTGCGCTGCTCGCATACCAGGAGATACCCAGGGACGCCCCCTGAGACACCTTCCTCATACACGAAATCACCGCACCCGGCGGTGCTTGTTAGGCAACCGAATAACGCCAGGTGCGGTGAAAACGTTTCCGACTTTGCCCCAGCTTCGCCATAAGCGAAATCCTGGGGGGACGTCCTAGTTGGAGGCGTTGAACGCGTCAACCACTTCTGCAGGAATGCGACCACGTGACGACACATTGTGTCCGTTCTTACGTGCCCACTCCCGGATCGCCGCGCTCTGCTCGCGGTCGATGCTGGCGCGCCCGCGCCCGGCGCCTGAACTCCCCCGCCCACGACGACGACCACTGACACGGCGAGCGTGCTCGACCCATACCGAGAGCTGATTGCGCAGCTTCTCTGCATTCTTTGAAGAAAGGTCGATCTCGTAAGTCACGCCGTCAATACCGAATTCAACGGTCTCGTCGGCAGGCGCTTCACCATCGACATCGTCGACAAGCGTGACCGTGACCTTCTTAGCCATTCCTGTTTCCTTCCAAAAGCGGAACCCCCGTTGGTCCAACTCAAACATGCCACGGATTGCCGCAAAGTTCAACATACCCGCAAGGCTGCGCGTGTTCCGCTCAAGGCAAGCGATTCACTACACTCGTAGTTGAAAAGTGCGGAAAAATTCGAACGCGTAGATCAAAGCGTGGGTCGGACAATCGGGAACAAGATCGTCTCCCGAATTCCCAATCCGGTAAGCGCCATCAACAACCGGTCGATACCCATCCCGGTTCCGGCTGCGGGAGGCATCCCGTACTCCATCGCACCGAGGAAATCCTCATCGAGACTCATCGCTTCGTCATCGCCGGCCGCAGCCAATCGAGCCTGGTCAACGAACCTTTCACGCTGGATCACCGGATCAACCAACTCCGAGTAGCCGGTCGCCAATTCAAACCCGCGGACATACAGATCCCACTTCTCGGTGACCCCCGAGATGTTCCGATGCTGACGCGTCAGCGGTGACGTCTCGACGGGGAAATCCCTAACAAAAGTCGGTGCGAACATTTTGTCACCGACCTGGTGTTCCCAGAGTTCTTCTACGAGTTTTCCGTGGCCATAGCCGCGATCGGTGGGAATCTCTGCGCCCACTCGATCCGCGATCTTCCATAGCGCGGCAATCGGGGTTTCGGGCGTGATCTCATCCCCGAGCGCTTCCGACAAGGACGGATACATTTCCAACGTCGTCCACTGACCGTCCAAGTCATACGTTGATCCGTCGGGCAACGTCACCTGCCGGGTACCCATTGCATCGTCCGCTACCTCCTGGATGAGCTCACGGATCATTGTTGCGGCGGTATCGTATGTGCCATAGGTCTCATATGTTTCGAGCATCACGAATTCGGGAGAATGCGTAGAATCGGCCCCTTCATTACGAAAAACTCGGTTGAGTTCAAAAATCTTCTCGAAGCCGCCGACGAGTGCCCTTTTCAGGAAAAGTTCCGGTGCAATACGCAGAAACAGGTCGATATCGAGCGCGTTGGAATGCGTTGTGAACGGTCGCGCGGCGGCGCCACCCGCAAGGGTCTGCAAGATTGGCGTCTCCAACTCCAGGAATCCGCGTCGGTGCATAGCGTCACGGACCGCCCGCATCACCGCCACCCGCTGCCGAGCGACCTGGCGCGCCTCCGGTCGCACAATCAGGTCCACATACCGCTGGCGCACTCTGGTCTCTTCGGACATCTCCTTGTGAGCAACGGGCAGCGGACGCAGAGACTTCGACGCCATCTGCCAGCTGTCCGCCAGCACGCTCAGTTCGCCGCGACGAGAGCTGATTACTTCGCCGTGCACGAACACGATGTCGCCAAGATCCACATCGGTCTTCCAGTCGACAAGTGCCTGCTCGCCGACACCGGCGAGGCTGATCATCACCTGCAGCGGGGTGCCGTCACCGTCCTGCAGCGTCGCGAAGCACAGCTTGCCGGTGTTACGAGAGAAGATGACGCGGCCCGAGACGCCCACCTGATCGCCGGTGCTGGTATCGGTTTCCAGCTCCGTGTAGGCGTCACGAATCTGCTTGAGGCTGTGGGTGCGGGGCACCTCCACCGGATACGGCTGAGTGCCTTCGGCGAGCATCTTCTCGCGCTTGCCCTGACGGATGCGAAATTGTTCCGGCAAGCTGGTCTGCGCATCTGGATCAGTCACGTCTCGGCAGCTTAGTGGTAGTGCCTCGGTCAGACTGATTTGCCGATTCTGAGGTGTATCTATCTCGCCGCGCGGGCCTTGCCGCGCTGGTCGGCTCGGTTGCGCTCGTACACCAGCCGCAAGCCGTCGAGCGTGAGGTGCTCCTCGTAGCGGTCCACAGTACGGATCTCGGGAAGAATCAGGGGCGCGGTGTGGCCGGTGGCCACCACCGTGACACCGGCGCCACTGAAGCCGTCGATATCGCGGCGTACTCGTTCCACCAACCCGTCCACCAGCCCGGCGAATCCGAACACCGCCCCCGACTGCATGCATTCCACCGTGTTCTTGCCAACGACGGAGCGCGGGCGGGTCAGCTCAACACGCCGCAACGCGGCGCTGCGGGCGGCCGCGGCATCGGAGGACACCTGCACACCCGGAGCGATCGCACCTCCCAAGAACTCGCCCTTCGCCGACACCACGTCCACGCAGATCGATGAGCCGAAATCCACCACAATGCATGCCGAACCAAACTTGTGATGTGCAGCAAGGCAGTTGACGATCCGGTCCGCGCCGACCTCTTTAGGGTTGTCGACAAGCAGCGGGAGCCCGGTGCGCACTCCCGGCTCGATGAGAACCTGCGGAACCGATGACCAGTACTGGTCGAACATCCCGCGCATTTCGTGCAGCACCGACGGCACGGTGGAAAGCGCCGCGACCCCGGTCAACGTCTCACTCTCATCGCCGATCAGCCCATCGATGGTGAGTGCCAACTCGTCGGCCGTGATCTCGGTTTCCGTACGGATCCGCCAGTGCTGCGAAACCTTTGCGTGCTCACCCGCGCCGGCGACCAGCCCCAGCACGGTGTGGGTGTTGCGTACGTCGATCGCCAGCAGCATGGCTACACCAGACCGCGCGGCGACACCAAGCCGAAGTTCTCCGGCACGTAGGCCGGGTCGTCCGAGTGCTCGCCCAGCTCAACCTGCCTGTTGTCCGAGTCCACGAACACCACCCGCGGCTTAAAGACCCGAGCCTCCTCATCGCTCATCACGCCGTAGGCAATGATGATCACCAGGTCACCCGGGTGCACGAGATGTGCTGCCGCACCGTTGATTCCGATGACGCCGCTGCCACGCGTGCCGGTGATTGCGTAGGTCTCCAGCCGGGCGCCGTTGTCGATGTCGACGATGGTCACCTGCTCACCCTCCAGGAGGTCGGCGGACTCCATGAGATCGGGGTCGATGGTGACGGATCCGACGTAGTGCAGATCGGCATGCGTCACGGTGGCGCGATGGATCTTGGACTTCATCATCGTGCGGAACATCAATTCCTCCAGGGGAGATCAGTCTGATCAGGGCCGCTCGGTGGGGTGTGGCCTATTTCGATGGGGACGTTGTCCAAAAGCCGAGTTGTCCCGAACTTGGCCGCCACCACCATGCGGCCGGGTCCTGCTGCGGGGGTGGGGCCGAGATCGGCGCCGCGCACCTCCAGGTAATCCAGCTCTATCGCCGGCACCTCGTCGAGGACAGCGCGGGCGGCGTCCAGAGCCGCTTCCGAACCCGCCGAGGCCGAGTAGATTCCGGCGAGCAAGGCGGCCGATAAGGCGCCGGCCTGGTCCCGATGTTCAGGGCTTAGGAAGACATTGCGCGAAGACATCGCCAGCCCATCCGCCTCGCGGACAATCGGAATCGGAACGATGCGCGTTTTCAGGTTGAGGTCGGCGACCATCTGCCGGATGAGTACCAGCTGTTGATAATCCTTCTCGCCGAAGTACGCCTGGTCGGGCGCCACGATCTGCAGCAGCTTGTGCACAACCGTCAGCATCCCGGCGAAATGCGTTGGGCGCGCGGCACCCTCAAGATCCGTACCGAGCGGGCCGGGCTGGATGGTGGTGCGCTGCCCGTTCGGGTACATCGCGTCGGCGGTCGGGGCGAACACCAGTTCCACACCCTCGCCGCGCAGCTTTTCGACATCCGAGTCCAGGGTGCGCGGATAGGCGTCGAGATCCTCACCCGGGCCGAACTGCAACGGGTTGACGAAGATCGATACCACTACCACCGCGCCCGGAACCTTCCGAGCGTGCCGCACAAGCGTGAGGTGACCCTCATGCAGGGCACCCATGGTCGGCACCAACATGATCCGGCGGCCGGTATGCCGCAACGCCTTCGACACGTCGTACATCGCGTCGGGATCGTGGTGAATGGTCAGCTCTCCACGGAGGTAGCCCTTCGGTCCCTTGGGCCCATACAAACTCGTCATCCGCGTGCGTCTCCAATATCTCGGGGTTCCAGTGCGGCGAAAACCGATTGAGGAGCATGCGCTCGCTGCGCGGTGCGCCGGGCGTCGGCCCGATATGCCTCCGCTAGAGCCGGATCGGTCTCGGCGAGTGCGTCGAGATGGCGACCGACGGCGGCACCGTCGCCACGCGCCACCGGGCCCGTCAGCGCGGCCTGGCCACGATCCAGCGCGTTGGCAACCGCGGCACGCACCAGCGGCCCCAGTACCCGTTCCGGTAGACCGCCGGGCCCATTACCAATGGTCTCCTGCCCCAACAGTTCTTGCCCCCAGAGTGCGGAACGTAGCGCCTCGACCGCATCCAACACCAGCGTCACAACATGGTTCGATCCGTGTACCAGCGCCGCGTGATACAGGGTGCGGGCGTCCTCGCGGACCCGGACCGGTTCTCCACCGATCTCCAGCACCAGCGCCGTACCAATGGCGTAACCCGTCTCATCGGCTGCGGTAATTCCAAAGCAGGAGTTGGAAAGTCGTTCGATGTCTTCGTCGCCGCCGGTGAAGGTCATGGCCGGATGAATGGCCAATGGAATGCATCCGAGAGCGGTCAGCGGCTCCAGGATGGCGATGCCGTTGGCACCGGAGGTGTGTACAACGATGGTCCCGGGCCGCACCGAACCAGTGGCGGCAAGGCCGGCGATCAACGCCGCCAACTCGTGATCCGGCACCGCAAGGAACAGGAGTTCGGCGCGCGGGGCCACCTCTTGGGCGGGCAACACCTGGCTCTCCGGCAGTCGTTCCTCGGCACGTCGGCGCGACGCATCGGACACCGCGCTGCACGCAACGACGAAGTGCCCTGCCGTCTCCAGAGCAACACCGATGGCCGTGCCGACGCGGCCGGCGGAAATGATTCCGATCGCAAGACGCGCAGGTCGCAACCCGTCTAACGGACCATCAACACTGAAAGCCTCAGACATGCTGAACGAGACACCTCGCAGACTAGATACGTTCCAGTCCTGCTCTACAGGTACCGGACGGTCATCAGCAGATTAATCCCGCCGCGACGCGAACGGCAGAGGCCTGGACCGTTAGATTGCTCACTTTTGCGCACAGTGACGAAATCGGCGCAGATCAGTCCTCGCGCCGGCGGCGGCGGCCACCGCCGGATTCGGACGGCTCCGAAGGCTCCCCGGCGTCGGCCGGACCGGTCTGAAGGCGTCCCAGCAGGTCGGCAACCGAGAAGCCGCCGGTCTCCTCCACCCGACGCCGGCCCCGGCTTTCATCCGATTCCTCGGGCTCCGGCGCTCGGCGTCGACCGCCGCCGGACTCCGCGGGTTCTGGAGCGCGGTGGCCACCCGAAACCTCGGGTTGGCTCGGCTGTTCGGGAGCCGGGGGCGGAGGCGGCGGTGGGTAGGACGGCTCGGGCGCCCAGTGTCCACCACCACCTGTTTCGGTCGCGGCCGGCGCCTGGTGCCGGGACGGCGTCCCGGAGTGACGTCCTACCGGCGGTGCGGCCTGGTAGGTGGGGGCAGGTGGCGGCGTGGATTCGTTGGCGGCCCAATTACTTCCGTCGGTTCCGGGCGGTAGCCACTGTCCCTCGGCAGGTGCCGGGGCCCACGCGCTAGGTGGCGGCGGCGGAGCGTTCCACTCGGACGGCGGCGCGTTCCATCCTGATTGCGAGACCGGCTGCTCGGGGGGCGCCATCGGCTGAGGCACCGGATCCCAGTCCTCGCCGTCGGCGGCTGCATCCCAATCTTCTTGTCTGGCAGCCCAATATGCCGGCTGCACAGATCCCGCGGCGGCCTGGACCTCGGGCTCGCGCTCCTGCATCGGGGGTTGCGGCACCTGAGGTTCGGGGTGCGGACGCCAATGCGTCCCCGAGGACACGGGTTGCTGATAGGGCTCGGGCTCATGGGGTTGAGCGGTTCCGTAATAGGGCGCAGGAGGATATGGCGCAGCCGGGTAGGGGGGCGTCGGGGGTGCCTCGTCCACGTGATGGGGGTCTTCGGCAACATCAATGATCGGGTACTCGGAGGTCCGAGTGTCTTCCTCCACCGCGCTGACGTCCTGGTACTCGGGCACCGGACGCAGCTCCGGCTCACGAACGGAATGGGTGAATGCGGCGGCGGGTTCGGCTCGTTGCGGCCCAGGTTCGGGTTGTGCGCCGGGCCAGGGCCCCAGCGCACGAATCGGATCGTGCTCGATCGCCGGCCGATCACTGAGATCGGTATTGAAGAGGATCTCCAGGTTGGTACGCAGCGCGGCCAGCTCCGAGCGCAGCGTCGCGATCTCGTCGGCCGCCTGTGCCTCAATCTCACCCGCCAGCTGCTGGCGCAATCTGCTCTCGACCGTCAGCTCGTACTCCCGGCGCGCCGAAATTTCTCGCTCCAATTGCAGGTCGTACACCAGCTTCTGGTCGCGCACCTTCGCCTGATCGGCGTCACTCTGCCGCCGGTAGGTGAGCGCGGCGAATGATGCGAGAACCGCGGCCCACAGCGCCAGCACCACACCGACACGAAGATAGATGGCCTTATCGGTGAAAACCAGCGCAACCCCGGACCCGATCGCCAGCACCAGCAACGCGGTCAGCAACGCCCATCCGGGGCGGCGGCTGCCACGCCGAGGCTTCGCCGCACGGGTGGGCATGGTCATGGGGGTGACTGTACCCGGACAGTGCAGTGTGCTGGCCGACCTCGATTCGGCGATTCGACATGCGCAGGTGCTATTGCGCGGCGGTCGCGGGCGGGTCCGGCGGCGACTTACAGCAATGCTGAAGCCAGAGCCCGGCGACCACAAGCGCCAACGCGCAGCCGGTCGCGATCACCACCCCGAGGGTGTCCGCCGCGGCTGCCGCCAGCTGCGCGCGACGCGGCACGATGTAGATGAGCATCGCCGTCCACCACCCGGTCATCAGCGTGCCCAACCACACTGATGCCTTCGCGACCACAACCGACCGTGCCACCATGAGCGCGGGCAAACGCCCGGCGCCAACCCCGATCTTGCCGTCGTCGACCTTGTCGCGGACGTAGAACGCCCAGCCGCCCTCGGCGATCGCCAACACCAGCAGCGAGACACCGGCGAGCAACGGGATCGGCGGTAGCGACCCGTAGGACGTCAAGACCACCAAGTAGCCAACGATCACGGTGATAGCGCCCGCAATCAGCAGATCGCGGATCCGGGTGGGGCCCACTACGTCACCGGACCGGTCAGGGTGTGACCCGCCCGCCGCACACCGTCACGTTCGTCAGCGGCGAGCCCGGCCAGCAGGCCAGCCACCGGACGAACCTGTCCGTCGACCGTCAGCACCGCGTCGGGTTCGATCGCCAGCCACGGCACCAACACGAAGGCGCGCTGATGCGCACGCGGATGCGGCAACGTGAGATCTGGGTCATCGGAAAGGATTTCGCCAACGGCGTCAGTGTGCTGGCAGCTGATCACGTCGACGTCGAGAGTCCTTGACCCCCAACGCTCCGCACGTACCCGCTGCGCGGACTGCTCCAGGCGGTGCGCCGCCGCGAGCCACTCCCCAGGCTCACGCCCCCGGGCGATGACCACGGCATTGAGGAAGTCCTCCTGTGGCACCGATCCCCACGGGGCGGTCTGATAGACCGGCGATACCGCCAGTACGTCCGCACCGAGCGCGTCGACAACCGATTGCAGATGCGCGAGCCTGTCACCGAGATTCGATCCGATCGAAAGCACGGCACGCACCACTATTGAGCCCCGCCGCGAGATCGCCGGGATCGGCGGGCCACCACCGCCACATCACCAAAGGTCAACGGAATGGGCGCGTTCGGTTTATGCACCACCGCCTCCACCGCATGCACCCTGGCATCGGTCATCACGTCATCGGCGATCGCCCCCGCGACCGATTCGATGAGGTTGCGCGGCGGGCCGGACACGATCGCGGCGGCCCGCTGCGCCAGTTCCCCGTAGTCGAGCGTGTCGGTCAGCTGATCCGTGGCTGACGCGGTGTCGAGATCCATCCACACGGTGATATCGATGGAGAATTCCTGGCCGTCGCGGCGTTCGTGCTCGAACACTCCGTGGTATCCAAAGACTTTCAGGCCACGCAGCTCGATGCGATCGGTCATTTCGTGCCGCCGCCTTTAGTGCCGCGCTGCGCAACCTCACGGCGCCACCTGCCACCTGCCGTCTTGCTGGGCTCAGGCCGCACGGTTCGCACGGTCACCTCCGTAGTCACCTCGTCTTGACGGACGTCTGCGACGGGCGCGGGCTCCGGCGCGGGCCGCTGGTCCCGCGGGGTTTCATCGCCGCTTTCTGCGGTGTCCTCTTCGCCCTCTTCGATGGTCTCGACGCCACCGGTTTCCCAGGCGCGCACCACCTTCAGCGCATCCATGGAGGCCCTAACATCGTGCACGCGCACACCCCATACCTCATGCAGCGCGCCCAACGCGGTGATGACGGCGGTCGCGGTTTCGCGCCCGTCTGCGGGGCGCTCCACCCCTTTGAGGTCGGTGAGTAGCGCGCCCAGGAATCGTTTCCGTGACGCGCCGATGAGAATCGGGAAACCAAGCTCCTGAAGGTCCGGGATCGCCTGCAGCAGCAGCCAATTGTGGTGTGCGGTCTTGGCGAAACCGAGGCCCGGGTCGAGGATGAGCCGTTCCTTGGCGACGCCGGCCTTGAGCGCGACATCCACCGACTCCATGAGTTCTCGCGATACGTCGGTGACCACATCACCGTAGTTTCGCGCGGCTGACGTGTGGATGAAATCCTTTGAACGCCAATGCATCAGAATCCACGGAAGATCAAGATCCGCCATCAACGGGGCCATCGCCGAATCGGCACGGCCACCCGAAACGTCGTTGACCATGTTGGCACCAGCCTTCACCGCGGCCGCCGCGACCGACGCGCGCATGGTGTCCACGCTGACGTTGATCCCGTGACTGGCCAGCTCTTCGATAACGGGGACAACCCGCTGCAGCTCGAGCTTCTGCGCGATCGGCTTGCCACCCGGCCGGGTGGACTGCCCCCCGACGTCGATGATGTCGGCACCGGCGGCGGCAAGCGACAGGCCATGCGCCACCGCGTCCGACTGCCTGACGAATTGTCCACCGTCAGAGAAGGAGTCGTCGGTGACATTGACGACTCCCAAAATGTGGGTCAACGCGGGGGTATCCGTCACGTCGCGACTATGTCCTCATCATCAGGTCGAGAACCTCGGCGCGCGAGGCAGCGTCACGTTTGAACTGGCCGCGCACCGCGGACGTGGTGGTTGTCGCACCGGGCTTGCGTACACCACGCATCGCCATGCACAGATGCTCGGCCTCGATCACGACGATCACTCCGCGCGGCTCCAGCTTGCGCACCAACGCGTCGGCGATCTGCGCCGTCAGCCGCTCCTGCACCTGAGGCCGTTTTGCGTAAAGGTCAACCAGGCGAGCGATTTTCGACAGCCCGGTGACCCGGCCGTGTTGGCCGGGGATGTATCCGACGTGCGCAACACCGTGGAAGGACACCAGGTGGTGTTCGCATGTCGAGTACATCGGTATCGATTTCACCAGCACCAGCTCATCGTGCTGTTCGTCAAAGGTGGTGTTCAGCACCGTGTCCGGATCGGTGTACAGCCCGGCGAAGATCTCCTGGTACGCGCGCGCCACGCGGGCTGGGGTATCCACCAGACCATTGCGGTCCGGGTCTTCACCAACCGCATAAAGCAGTTCGCGGACCGCGGCCTCGGCTCGTGCCTGGTCGAAGACGTAACGGGTCGGCTGACCGTTGCGCTCGGCCGTTTCGGGCGAGTTCATGTCAGCTCTTGCTCTCGCTGCCCTCGTCCGGAGCCGGTGCCGGCTGCTGATGCGGGGTGGGCACCGGGTAGGGCTGATGGCCCGATTCAGGGTAGGGCGAGTGCGGTGGGTAACCCGGCTGCGGGTACGGGGCGTGCCCCTGGGGTGGGTAACCCGGCTGCTGGTACGGCGGTTGCCCCTGTGGTGGCCACCCGGGCGCGTACCAGCCCGCGGGCGCGCCATAGTTGGCTCCCGGCGGCTGCTGACCCGGATGGGTTCCCACCGGAACAGGCTGCCCGCCTTGACCATTCGACACAGGGCCGTTCTGGCCGATCGGCACGTACGGCGTCCCGTTGGCGAGTCCAGCGCCCGCCTGCTCGGCGATTGCCTTCTTAAACGCGGGCTCGGGCACCGGCGGCGGCCAGGGTTCACCACGTTCGATGGCAAGCTCACCCGGGGTCTTGATGGGCGGCTTGTCAGAGGGAATGCGACCTCCGAAATCGTCGAACATAGCCAGTCGCGGACGACGCTGGACATCCTTGAAGATTTCCTCGAGCTCCTTGCGGACCACGGTTTCCTGCTCCAGCAGAAGGCCGGCCAACGTGTCCAGGACATCGCGGTACTCGGTGAGGATCGCCCACGCCTCGGTGTGCGCAGCCTCGATGAGATTGCGCACCTCCTCGTCGATTTCGCGAGCCACCTCATGTGAGTAGTCGGGCTGAGTGCCCATGGTGCGGCCCAGGAATGGGTCACCGTGTTCGGTGCCGTACCGCACGGCACCGAGCTTGGTGCTCATACCGAATTCGGTAACCATGGCGCGAGCCTTCTTGGTCGCCTGCTCGATATCGGAGACGGCGCCGGTCGTCGGCTCGCGGAACACCAGTTCCTCTGCAGCACGCCCACCCATGGCGAACACCAACTGCGCGATCATCTCTGACCTGGTGGCCATGCCCTTGTCGTCCTCAGGCACCGCGATGGCATGCCCGCCGGTGCGGCCACGCGCCAGGATGGTGACCTTGTATACCCGTTCGATATCGGGCATTGCCCAGGCGGCCAGGGTGTGTCCCGCCTCGTGGTAGGCGGTGATCTTCTTCTCGTGCTCGCTGATGAGCCGACCCTTGCGCCGAGGCCCGCCGACCACCCGGTCAACCGATTCCTCAAGGGCGGCACCGGTAATCACGGTGCCGCTTTCCCGCGCAGTCAGCAGCGCCGCCTCATTAATGACATTGGCCAGATCCGCACCGGACATGCCCACGGTGCGCTTGGCCAACCCGTCGAAGTCGACGTCGGGTCCGAAGGGCTTTCCGGCCGAGTGCACCTTGAGCACGGCCTTGCGTCCGGCAAGATCCGGGCTGGACACCGGGATCTGCCTGTCGAAGCGCCCCGGACGCAGTAGCGCCGGGTCCAGGATGTCGGGGCGGTTGGTGGCGGCAATCAGGATGACGCCCTGACGGTCTGTGAAGCCGTCCATCTCCACCAGCAGCTGGTTGAGGGTCTGCTCGCGTTCGTCGTGACCGCCGCCCAGGCCTGCGCCACGCTGACGACCGACGGCGTCGATCTCGTCGACGAAGATGATGCACGGGCTGTTCTGCTTGGCCTGCTCGAACAGGTCACGCACGCGCGAAGCACCTACGCCCACAAACATTTCCACGAACTCCGAGCCGGAGATGGTGAAGAACGGCACTTCCGCTTCCCCAGCGACGGCACGCGCTAGCAGCGTCTTACCGGTACCGGGCGGGCCATACAACAGCACACCGCGGGGGATCTTGGCGCCCAGCGCCTGGTACCGCGCAGGGTTCTGCAGGAAGTCCTTGATCTCGTAGAGCTCTTCGACGGCCTCGTCGACACCGGCCACGTCGGCGAAGGTGGTCTTGGGCATGTCCTTGGTCAACTGTTTGGCACGCGACTTCCCGAAACCGAAGCCCATCCCGCGACCGCCGGACTGCATCCGACTGAACGCAAAGAACAGCGCGACCAGCACGATCAGCGGCAGGAGGTAGAGCAGCAGTGTTCCAAAAACGCTGCCCTGATTCACCGTCGTGTTGACGGCGGCACCCTTACCGTTCAGCTTCTCCAGAAGCGGCACTCCGTACCCGGTGGGGTACTTGGTGATGACCTTGTCCTTGCCTTCGGTGTCCCCGTTGGCGGACTTGAGGTCCAGCCGCAGCTGCTGTTCTCGGTCGTCAATGCGGGCGCTCTTGACGTTGTCGGTGTCGATCTGCTTGATCGCGACCGTGGTGTCCACGGTTTTGTAGCCGCGGGTGTCGTCGCCAAAGTAGAAGAACGACCACCCCAGCAGCAGCACCACCACGATGACACCCAGGGTGCGAAACACGTTTGTCCGGTTCATACAGCGTCGGCCACGGTCAGCGGCCCGGTCCTTCCGTCGACAGGGGGAAGATATAACGAACTCTCAGGCTACCTCACCTGCGTTTTCCTTCGACCGGCGCGCATTGTGCGCTGAGCGAAACCAACGCGCCTTCGCGGCGATCCCGAACGTCAACTTCTCGCCTTCGTTTCCCCCATTTCCAGGCGGAAAGTCGACATTCGAGGCGGCCGGGCGGTGATCTTGTTCACGGTACTATCGCCCGAGCCTCACGAACGCGGGCACCTGGTCTGCGTGTGGACGAGAACGAAGAGGTCCAGTCATGCCAGGTCGCCACAGTGATCGCCACCGTAGAAGACAGCGCTCGGGTGGATCGCGTCTACCCAAGTGGATCGCGCTCGCGGTTGTCGCCATCCTGCTCGGCGGGCTCGGGGTATTTGTCTACAAGAAATTGTCCGACCGGTGCGGGGATGTCGAATCCTTCAGCATCGCCGCCGACCCGGCCATCGCTCCCGTCATATCGACGGTGATCGACGGTGCCACCGCGAAGGACCTCGGCTGCGCGAAGTTCACCGTGGACGCAAAAGCTTCCGCGGTGACGGCGGCCACCATTGGCAAGCCCAACGGCGCGCCCGCATTATGGCTTCCCGATTCGTCGATCTGGCTGGTGAAGCAGCTGCGGACCACTGGGTCCCCCATGGATTCCGCGAGCCAATCGGTGGCCAGAACCCCCGTTGTGGTGGCGGCCAAACAGGGCGAGGCGCCGAGGTTCGACTCCTGGCTGAGCGTGTTGAAACAGCCCGGGCTGCGCATCGGCAATCCGTTGGAGGACACGGTAGCGGCCGGTCCGGTGCTGGGTGCGCTGGCAGAGGCCGAACAAGGAAAGAGCGATCCCAACGCGATTACCGCCGCGCTCGTGCCCATCGCGCAGGCGCAGCTGACGAACACCAAGCAGGGCAGCGCCGAGGAGCGACTGGGTGAAGTGGCCAAGGACGGCGGCCTGGCGGTGTCGACCGAGCAGCAGCTCGTCGAATACAACGCCAAACACCCGGATACCAAGCTCGCCGCCGTGGTTCCGGCCACCGGCACCCCGACCCTGAACTATCCGATCGCGGTCACCGAATCCGCCAACGATCGGCATGCGAAGGCCAAACATGCCGGCGAAACCCTGGCGGAACGTCTCGGTGGCAGCAATGGGGCCGACGCACTGGCGAGCGCCGGATTCCGGGGACCCGATTTCGCGCCGCTGGACGGCAAGGGCGCGGGCACGGTAGAGACGCTCACCGTCAACGACCTGACGGCGTTCGACACCGCGATGCGGCGATATGCGGTGCTGGCCTTGCCGTCCCGGATGCTCGCAGTGCTCGATGTCTCCGGTTCGATGCGGGCGCCGGCGGGGCCGGTGTCGCGCGTTGCCCTGTTGGGTCAGGCGATCGACAATGGGCTTCCACTCTTCCCCGAGAACGCACAGATCGGTTTGTGGGTGTTCTCGATCGACAAGGGCGGACCCGGCCAGGACTGGCGGGAGCTGCAGCCCATCCGCGCGCTCAGCGCGCAGGTCGGCGACAAGACTCAGCGTCAACTTCTCCTCGATGACGGTCGTGGTCTGGATTCCCTGGTGGGAGGTGGAACCGGTTTGTACGACACCACTCTCGCGGCGTTCCGCAAGGTCCAGTCCACCTACGACCCCCACGCCATCAACAGCGTGGTCATCATCACCGACGGCGCCAACGAGGATCCCAACGGCATCTCATTGGATCGTCTGCTCTCGACCTTGAAGAAGGAGCAGGACCCGGCGCGGCCCGTCGTGCTCATCACGCTTGGCATCACCGAAGATGCGGATGCCAATGTCCTCAAACAGATTTCAGATGCCACCCCGGGTGGCGGCAGCCGGGTTGCGCGCAGCGCCGACGAGATCCCCAACATCGTCACCGACCTCATCAGGGCTCGGACCGCCGCGCGCTAGTCTCGCGCGTCTCTAAAGGAAGACGGACTCGGGTTCGGGCGGATTCGCAAGCAGCGTGGGCAGCACGAAAACCCTGACATAGCGCCGAACCTGCTGGGGGTCGTCGGTTCCCGGGATCAGGCCGAGCAGCAGCGACAACGCGACGGACAGCACGTATCGTGCCGCGTCCTCGGGCCGCACACCCGGGCGGACTTCCGATATTCGGGTACTGAAGACACCCGCATACATGGACATCAACAAGTCAATAAGGTTCGGGGCGTTGACAATCAGCGATGCGACGGTGCCGCGACCGTCGCGGTCGGCGAGCACACGCAGCAGCGGATTGGCGCCGACCTCCACGGAGACGATCACCATTGATTCCGGGATGATCGCGGCGAGATCTTTCAGGCCGATGATGCGAGGGATCATCGTGGCGATCTCATTCATCGTCGCGCGAACCACCAGAGCATCCATCAGCTCGTCGCGATTCCGGAAGTGCCGATACACCACGGCCCTGCTGTATCCGGCTTCCCGCGCAATCGCCTCCATGGTCGACGCGCCGTAGCCGCGCTCGACAAACAGCCGCTCGGCGGCATCCAGAAGCTGAGATTGCGCCTGCTGCGCGCTATTTCCGCCACCCATCGGCCTGCCGCGGCCACGGGGAGCCTTGCTCTCGCCTTCACTCATGCGAGCCATCGACTATGGCCTCCCTCAGACAATATATTGACAGTTCTAGCCAGATGCCTATTATCGATAGTTACGACGATCTCGTCCTGGCATCCACCGGAAGGGCCCGAGTCTATATGCCTGAGAACCGCGCAGACCTCGATGAATACTCAAATCCCGGTGGATCTGTCCCGGATCAAGTGACATGGGCGCCCTGGCTCAAGGCCTGGCGGATGCTGTTCAACGCGAAATACCACGGCGATATCTACGAGGCGTTTCTCGGGATGGAGGCTCCGGTCTTCGCACGCGCGTATTACCAAGTGCGGTCGCATCCCAACGGCCGCGCATTGTTCAAGAAGAAGCCCGATCTGCTTGCCGTACTGAACGACGAGGGGTACCTGACCTCGTTGCCGTTCGGCAGCCTCGGGCACGCGTACCTGTCATTCCTGCGCACCAACAAGCTCGATGCCGGAGTGTTCGGCGAGGCGGACATCATCAGACCGATCGCCGAGAAGAACAACTGGGACGACGACTTCTACTACATGATCATTCGCGGTACCGCCCTGCACGATATGTTCCATACCATCGGCGGCTACGGTCCCGACATCGCCGGCGAGATGGCCAATATCGGATTCCATTGCGGGCAAATGGAACCCGCAGGACCTTTGGAGCGGCTCGGACAGTTGGGGGCACTAACCTTGCCCGGCGCATCGGTGCCGTTCAAACTCCGCTACTACCGACAGGCAGTGGAGCGCGGCCGTCGTGCCGACCTGCTGATGGCCGCCCCCTGGGAAGAGTTACTCGAACTGCCCTACCGCGAAGTCCAGAACATACTGGGCGTCGCACCCGTCGAGGTGGCGCATCCCCAAGGCCGGTGGGTCACGGCATGGACGCCGCCGTCCATCACGGCTCCAACAGCCTGGGACTACGAGCGGATCCTCGCCGAGGGACCCGCCGCCGCCTGATGACCGCAAATCGACACCCGGTCCAGAGCGCCACCGCCACCACGAACGGCTAGGCGTAGCGCGCCGGCCACCTTTGCCACGGACGGTGCCGTTCCACCTGGGCTGCGAGCGCCAGCAGCAGCGCCTCGTCACCGGGCCGCGCGGCGAATTGCACCCCCAACGGCGTTCCCGACCGGGGGTGAATGCCCGCGGGAACGGTGATCGCGGGCCAACCCGCGAGGCTCAATAGCGGCGTGTAGGTCGTCGACATGGACGAGGCCACCACATTCGCGAGCCATCCGCGCTGCGACCACGTCGATGCCCGCACCGGCATTCTCGGCGAGGTCGGGGTCATCACCACATCGGCGGCGTGGTCGTCGAAGAACCGCGCGGCCCGCAGTGCCGCCGCCGCGATCTGTTCGTCAGACACCAGGTTGCGCATTGACCGGCCCAGCCTCAGGTGACGAACAGTCCTGCGCTGCAACACCGAGCGGTCGATGACGAAAGCATCCGCGTCGGCGGTGGGCGCATTGAACCACCGCGCGAAGACGGGCAGCAGATTACGCGGGTAGGGCAGTCGGGCCGCCATGGTGAAGTGACCGAGGTCCGTCAGCGTCGCGCGGACCGTGCTCACTGCCGTGCGCGCCGCCGCATCCGCCCGGACATGCGGAACCGGCTCGTTGGTGGGAACCACGATGCGCAGCGGTCGCGGCGTGTCCACCACGGCAAGCGCGGGATCGTCGGCAAGGACCGAAAACAGCAGCGCGGTATCGGCAACGGTCGCGGCAATCGGACCGTTGACCCCGACGCCGCCCCACGAGGTGACTCCCAACTGGGCAGGGACAACCCCAATGCCCGGCTTCAGCGCCACCAGACCGCAGCAGGCGGCGGGCACACGCAACGAACCAAACCCATCGGAACCGACCGCCGCAGGCACCATCGCAGCCGATACCGCCGCAGCGGACCCGCCCGATGAACCGCCTGCGGTGCGCTCGAGTGCCCAAGGATTCCTGGTGATCCCGTGGGCCCCATCCGCGGTCGGCCACAGCGACAGCTCCGGGAGCGCCGTCAGCCCAATGATGATCGCCCCCGCTTCCCGCAGCCTGGTGATCACCGGGTGATCGCGGGGCTGCGGCTTCGCCGAGGTGGCCAGCGAGCCGATTCGCATGGGCTCGCCTGCGACGGGAACGACGTCCTTGATCGCGACGGGCACACCCGCCAGCGGTAGCCCGGCTAAGTCATGCCGACGTGCCAACAGCTCGGCCTCGCGCACCGACTCATCGGACATCACCCTGGCGAAGGCACAAATTACCTTGTCCCGCTCGGTAATTCGACTGAGCACCTGCTTCGCCACGGCAACCGGATCCATCGCGCCGGAACGCACATCCGCCGCGATTTCAGTGGCGGTGAACTCCATCGATCCAGTGTGGCCCACCACCGCGGTCCCTGGTCGACGATTGTCGGTTGTGGTTTAGTGGCAACTACACCGCACAACAACGCTGTTGGCCACCCCAGAAGGTGAGAATGCGCTCATGACCGATGCCGCCGTGGATATCCGGGAACGTGACATCGCAACAAACGGGGTGCATCTGCACATTGTGGAGGCCGGCGAACTCGGCCAACCGGTAGTTGTTCTGGCGCATGGCTTCCCCGAACTGGCATATTCCTGGCGCCACCAGATTCCGGCACTCGCCGCCGCCGGATACCACGTCATCGCCCCCGATCAGCGGGGTTACGGCCGCTCGAGTGCACCCGCACATATCGACGACTACAACGTCGAGGCGCTGTCCGACGATCTGCTCGGCATCCTCGACGACGTGGGTGCCGGCAAGGCGACCTTCGTCGGCCACGACTGGGGCGCCGTCGTCACCTGGCATACCGCGCTCGCCGTACCCGAACGCGTCGAGGGCGTCGCGGGTCTTTCGGTCCCCTTCACCCGACGCAGCCAGGCTGCTCCGACCCAGGCATGGAAGAAGCTGTTCGGCGACAACTTCTTCTACATCCTGTACTTCCAGGAGCCGGGGGTGGCCGATGCCGACCTCAATCGCGATCCGGGCACCACGATGCGCCGGATGATGGCCGGTATGGCCCACATCGACGGTGCCACGATGATTGCGCCGGGCCCGGCCGGATTCATCGAGCGCATGAGCGATCCCGGTGAGCTTCCCGAATGGCTGAGCGAGGCCGAATTAGACCACTACATCACAGAATTCACCCGCACCGGGTTTACCGGAGGGTTGAACTGGTATCGAAATTTCGACCGAAACTGGGCACTGACTGAGCATCTGGCGGGCGCGAACGTGGTGGTGCCTTCGTTGTTCATCGCGGGCGCGGCCGATCCCGTCCTCGGATTCACCGACCACGCGGGCAGCCTGAAACACCGGGTCGATAACCGGGGCGACCTCTTGATCGAGGGTGGCGGGCACTGGATCCAGCAGGAGCGACCACAGGAGGTCAACGCTGCGCTCCTGGAGTTCCTCGAACGGGTCGCCCGGTGAGTCAACTTCGCTTTGGCGCCTTCATCACCCCGTTTCACCCGGTGGGCCAGAATCCCACCACCGCATTGGAATACGACCTGGATCGCGTGGTGGCGCTGGACCGGCTGGGATACCACGAGGCCTGGTTCGGTGAACATCACTCCGGCGGGTACGAATTGATTTCCTGCCCCGAGATTTTTATCGCCACCGCCGCCGAGCGCACCAAACACATCAGACTGGGCACCGGCGTCGTGTCACTGCCGTACCACCACCCGCTCATGGTGGTGGACCGCTGGATTCTGCTCGATCACATCACCAGGGGCCGGGTCATTTTCGGCACTGGGCCAGGCGCCCTGCCCACTGACGCCTACATGATGGGCATCGATCCGGTGGATCAGCGACAGATGCAGGAGGACTCGCTGGAAGCGATTATGGCGCTGTTGCGCGCCGCTCCCGATGAGCGCATCAGCCGCGAAACTTCCTGGTTCACCCTGCGCGACGCGCAGCTTCAACTGCGCCCCTACACCCATCCTCATCCGGAAATCCTTACCGCTGCCATGTTTTCGCCGTCCGGTCCCCGACTGGCCGGAAAACTCGGCGCGGGCCTGCTGTCCCTGTCGGTGTCGATTCCGGGCGGGTTCGCGGCCCTGGAGAACGCGTGGGAAGTGGTCCGCGAACAGGCGACAGACCACGGCCATCCCGAACCCGATCGGTCCAGCTGGCGAGTGCTCGGCATCATGCATCTGGCCGAGACACGCGAGCAGGCCATCGAGGACTGCACCTACGGACTACCTGATTACGCCCACTACTTCGGCGCCGTCGGCGTGCTTCCACTGGCCAATGAGGTCGGTGAACAATCCGATCCGCGCGAATTCGTTAATGCCTATGTGGAAGAAGGGAATTGCTGTATCGGCACCCCCGATGACGCGATCGAATACATCCAGGATCTGCTCGACAAGTCGGGCGGTTTCGGTACCTTCCTGATGCTCGGCCACGACTGGGCGCCACCGGAGGCAACGTTCAAGTCCTATGAACTGTTTGCCCGCAAAGTGATTCCGCATTTCACCGGCCAGCTGGCCGCGGCGAAGGCCTCGCATGATTGGGCGCAGGCCAAGCGCGGAGAGCTACTCGGCCGGGCGGGTGAGGCGGTGGCCAAGGCCATCGGAGAACACATAACCGAGAAGGATTCGGTCTAATGCGGGCATCGGTGCTCCGCGACGGCGCAATGGTGTATCGCGACGACGTCCCTGACCCGGTACCGGGCGAGGGCCAGGTGCTCGTCAAGGTCTCGGCATGCGGAATCTGCGGATCCGACCTGCATTTCGCGAAGCACGGCGCGCAGGCCATCGAACTGTCCAAACAGATGGCGGGCATGCCCAGCCTGACCGATGGGGTCGATCTAGGGGCCGACGTGTTCATGGGGCACGAGTTCGCGGCCGAGGTACTCGAGGCCGGACCGGGAACACAGGCTCCCGCCCCCGGAACGTTGGTGACTTCGATTCCGATCCTGCTGTCCGCCAATGGAATCGAGCCCATCGTCTACAGCAACAGCACTCTCGGCGGCTACGCCGAGCACATGCTGCTGAGTGCGCCACTGCTGCTGCCCATCCCCAACGGGCTCGATCCCCGGCATGCGGCACTGACCGAACCGATGGCGGTCGGTCTGCACGCCGTCAACAAATCGGGCATCCAACCGGGCACCGGAGCCATCGTCATCGGCTGTGGGCCAGTGGGAATTGCGGTGGTCGCCGCGCTCGCCGCACAGGGCATCGAGCCGATCGTTGCCGCCGATTTCTCCCCGGCCCGACGCGATCTGGCGCGACTCATGGGGGCACACGAGGTCGTCGACCCCGCCGCCGAACCCACCTTCGAGGCCTGGTCGCGGGTCGGCCGAGGCGGAATGTCGCCGACTTCGCGGCTCCAGGGTGCACCGGTGATCTTCGAGGCCGTCGGGGTACCCGGCATCCTCAACGACGTGCTGCGCGACGCACCGCACAGCTCCCGCGTGGTGGTCGTGGGCGTCTGCATGGAACCCGATGCCATCACCCCGTACTTCGGGATCGCCAAAGAAGTTGCGATCCAATTCGTGCTCGCCTACGACCCCGCGGAGTTCTCCGAGACGCTGCGGCGAATCGCACACGGCGAGATCAATGTTGCGCCGCTGGTTACCGGTGAGGTAGGTCTGGAGGATGTCGGATCGGCATTTGCCGATCTCGGCGATCCGGAACGCCACTGCAAGATCTTGGTGGTGCCTTAGTTGTCGGGGAAGACAGGAGTGATCGTGAAAGCACTGACCCGGATGGCCGCCGTTGCGACCGCCGCTGCCATGGCCGTGCTCGTCGCCGGCTGTGGCGATGAGTCCGCCGACAGCCCCGAATCCACGCGGAACGTCACCGTCGTCGGCAAGGGCGAGGTCAAGGGCGCACCCGATGTCCTGCGCGCCGACGTGGGCGTATCGGTAACCGCCAAGGACGTGTCCGGCGCGCTGTCGCAGGCCAGTGAGAAGGCTCAGGCCGTCATCGACGCCGTCGTGGGAGCCGGGGTGGCACGCGAGGACGTGCAGACCAACGAGCTCTCCATCCAGCCTGAGCAGACCTACCCGCCGGGCGGTGCGCCCCGCATCACCGGCTACAACGCCACCAATTCGGTGCGGATCAACGTCCGCGATCTCAAGAAGGCCTCGGAGGTACTCGACAAGGCCGTGCAGGCCGGCGGTGAGGCCGCCCGGCTCTCGGGCGTCACCTTCGATCTCGACAACGATGCCGACCTGGTGAAGGGGGCCCGCGAGCGGGCATTCAACGACGCCAAGTCGCGCGCCGAGCAGTACGCCGGGTTGTCGGGGTCCAAGCTGGGCGAGGTGCTGCGGATCGACGAGTCGCATGGTTCGGTGCCACCCCCGGCGCCCATGATGAGCAAGCGGGCACCCATGCCGGCCGACGCCCAGTTCGCACCGCCGCTGGAACCCGGGCAGCAGACGGTGAGCTTTCAGGTGAGCGTCATCTGGGAGCTGAAGTAGGCCATGGGAGAGATCACGGTCGTCGGACGGGGTGAGGCCAGCGGCAGCCCCGACGTGTTCATGGCCACCGTCGGGGTCTCGGTGCGTTCACGCCGCGTCGCGGGGGTAATGGCCGACGTGAAGGCCAGGGCCCACGCCGTGATCGAGGCGGTGCTGTCCTCCGGTGTGCCGCCCGAGGACGTCCGAACGGCCTCGATGTCGGTGCACCCGCAGTTCGACGGCAATCGCGTCACCGGGTACGCGGCGGACAACTCGGTGCGGATCACGGTCCGGGACCTGTCCAAGGTGTCTGAGGTGCTGGACAAGGCGATCACCGCTGGAGGGGACGCCGCGCAGCTGTCCGGGGTCAGCTTCGATCTGCAGGACAGTTCCGCGCTGGACACCCTGGCACGCGATGGCGCGTTCGCCGATGCGAAGGCACATGCCGAGCAGTACGCCAGGCTCGCCGGGGCGACGCTCGGGAAGGTGCTTCGCGTCGAGGACACCGGCTACAACTCGGCGCCGACCTTGCGGATGGCGACCATGGCGATGCGATCCGCTCCGTCGGGACCGGCGGTGGAAGCGGGCCAACAGACGGTCAGCGCTCAGATCACGGTGGTGTGGGAACTGCAGCCTTAGTCCGTGTAGACGCGCGGGTGCAGGGTGCCGATGAAAGGCAGGTCGCGGTAGCGCTCGCCGTAGTCGAGCCCGTAGCCGACGACGAACTCGTTGGGGATCTCGAATCCGACGAGGGCCACCTCGACGTCGACCTTCTTGGCCTCGGGCTTGCGCAGCAGCGAGACCACGTTCAGTGAGCGGGGGCCGCGTGAGGCCAGGTTCCGCATCAGCCAGCTCAGGGTCAAACCGGAGTCGATGATGTCCTCGACGATCAGAACGTCCAAGTTCTGGATATCCCGATCCAGGTCCTTGAGGATGCGCACCACACCGGAGGACGAGGTTGCCGAGCCGTAGGAGCTGACGGCCATGAACTCCATCTGGGTGGGGATGGGGATCGCCCTGGCCAGATCCGAGACGAACATGACGGCGCCCTTGAGCACGGTGACCAGTAGCAGGTCACCCTCGATGTCGCGGTACTTCTCGCCGATCGCGGCGCCGAGCTCCAGGGTCTTGGCGCGGATCTGCTCCTCGGTAAGGAGCACAGACTTCACGTCGCCGCTGTATTGCTCGCCGCATGCCTGTTCCTGTTCGCAGGTCACGACGCACAGCGTGCCATGGAGGAGGTTAGCTCTCCAAGCCGGAGAGCTAAGGTAGTGACTTTGTTTACGAAATAGGTCAATATGGAAACGTGAGCAATGGCGCTTACGGGGCAGGCAAGTCCCGCGATATTCGTGTGGTGGTGATCGGGGCCGGGATGTCCGGACTGTGCATGGCTTCCACTCTTCGACACCGGGGCATCACCAACTTCACCGTCTACGAGAAGGCCAACGAGGTGGGCGGCACCTGGCGGGACAATACCTATCCCGGTCTGCAGTGCGATGTCCCCTCCCGCTACTACTCGTACTCCTTCGCCCCCAACCCCCAATGGAGCAAAGGTTTTTCACCCGGAGCCGAGATTCACCAGTACTTCAAGGGGTTCGCCGACAAACAGGACCTGCGTCGGAACATCCGCTTTGGCACCGCGGTCACCCGCGCCGAATGGGCGGACAAGCCCGGCCATCCCCATTGGGAATTGGGGCTTTCCGACGGCAGCACCGACACCGCCGACATCGTGGTGGGCGCCACCGGGGTGTTGCACCTGCCGCGCCTGCCAGATATCGACGGGCTGCGGAATTTCGCCGGACCGTGTTTCCACTCTGCCCGTTGGGATCACTCGGTGCCGTACGCCGGCAAGCGGGTGGGCCTCATCGGGACGGGATCCTCGGGGGTCCAGATCATCAGCGCTCTCGCCGATGAAGTTCAGAGCCTCTCGGTGTTCCAGCGCACGGCCCAGTGGGTCGCACCGGTCCCCAATTTCACCTACTCGACCATGTCGAAGTCCATCTGGTCACGCGTACCGATTCTGAACAGATTCTCCTATCGTTTGTGGCGCTTCTACTTTGAGCGCGGCGTGGGCGGCTCGGTGGTCAGTCCGGGACTGCGGCGACGAGTCATCCAGGGCTACGTCCGAGCCTCACATCGGCTGCTCATCCGCGACCGGCGGCTGCGCGAGAAGTTGCATCCCGACTACGAACCCCTGTGCCGACGACTGGTGATGTCGGTGCCGTTCTTCAAGGCGGTTCAACGACCCAATGTCTCGGTGCTCACCGAGGGCATCGACCGCATCGTTCCTGAGGGCATCATCACCACGGACGGAAAGCTGCATACGCTTGATATCCTGGTGTGTGCCACTGGTTTTAATGCGCACTCCTATCTGCGTCCGATGGAGGTGATCGGGCAAGACGGGATGAAGCTCAGCGATGCGTGGAGCGACGGGCCGCGCGCCTACCGCGCCGTCGGACTCGCCGGATTCCCGAACTTCTTCCTGCTGATCGGACCGAACAGCCCGATCGGTAACAACTCGCTCATCTCGATCGCCGAAACACAAGTGAAGTACGCGATGCACTGGATCGACGAGATCCGTTCTGGCCGAATTCAATCGGTGGCGCCCACAGCCCAGGCGGCAGAGTCGTTCAATGCGGACGTGCGGCGGGCGATGCCCAACACGGTGTGGTCCACCGGATGCGACAGCTGGTACCTGGGCGCCGACGGAGTACCGGAGCTGTGGCCCTGGCCTCCCGTTGACTACCGCCGCACGCTCACTTCGCCGATACGCGAGGACTTTGCGATCACCTGACACCCACACCGCGATTTGCGTGTATTTGACCAGGACATAGCGCGCTGTTCCTCTATGAATGCACCGAAATCGCTAGACGTCGTGGACGGAGAGCACCAGCTGGTCGCCGGACCTGGAGGCCACCAACCGCTGGTACGGCAGACCGGCGCCCACCGCAACTCCACCCTGCCCGCGCCACTGCATGATGAGCGCATCCACCGCACGAATCTGGTTGTCGTTCAGGTCCTGCGCACCACCGGCCAGCAGCCACACCCTGATCACCCGCCGCCGCACCGCCGGCTCCAGGCCACGCAGATCGGAAATCCCAAGGGACTGCGAGCCCGAATAGGCCGCCCGCGCCCGCGCGTCGAGCGCGTCCCCGTCGTCTTGCAGCGAGGCCGCGGTACGGGCCAGTGCCTCGGCGACACCGCCACCGAGGACCTGCTCCAGCAGCGGCAGCACCTCATGGCGCAGGCGGACTCTGACGAATCGCGCATCCACGTTATGCGGGTCTTCCCACGGAGTAATTCCTAATTCGACACAGGCAGCACGTGTTTCGCTGCGGCGAATATCGAGAAGGGGGCGACCCCACGGGCTATCCCAGGGCCGCATACCGGCGATGGACCGGCCACCGGATCCCCGCCCCAGTCCGAGTAGCACCGTTTCTGCCTGATCATCGAGCGTGTGAGCGAGCAGCACCGGAAGCGTGCCCCTCGCCTGCTGCAGCGCAGCGTACCGAGCGGACCGCGCGGCCGCTTCGAGTCCGCCCGCACCGTCGACGGTCACCGAAAGCACCAACGCCTCAAGGCATCCCAAGTCCAGTGCCTGGCCTCGCGCACGGGCTGTCACCTCGGCAGAATCCTGCTGCAGCCCATGATCGACGATGAGCGCGGTCACCGCCCAGCCCTGTGCAACGGCACCGGCGGCGAGCGCCAACGAATCGGCGCCACCGGAGAGCGCCACGGCCACGTCCGTCACACCCGGTAGGTGTTGTGCTCCAAATGCTTTGACCGCTCTTCGCAGCGCTAAAGAACTCGGGCGATCCATTGATCCGGGTTCTCGATCTCGGCAGGTTTAGGCAATGTCTCGGAGTCGTGCCAGACGGTGTTGAAGCGCTCCATCCCGACCGTCCCCACCACATGGTCGACGAATCGCTTGCCGCGGGTGTACTGGCGCATCTTGGCGTCCATGCCGATGAGCGCACGGATGATCCGCTGCAGCGGTGGCTGCTTGCGTGAACGCCGCGCCTCGAACCGGGACCTGATAATGGACACCGACGGAACAACCGCGGGCCCCACCGCGTCCATGACGTGGTCGGCATGGCCTTCGAGCAGCGTGCCGAGCACCAGCAGGCGGTCCAGTGCGTCCCTGCCCTGTTCTGACTGCATGGCGCGCAACAGATCGACGATCCCGTTCTCACCCTGCCTCTTCGGGGAGCGCACAAACTCGGCCAGCCTGCCGAGCATGGCCGTCACGTCCTCCTCCTGCTCGTGCGCGAGTGACGCCAACGTCCCCGACATGTAGCCAGCCAACCACGGGTTGGCGGAGAACTGGACGCGATGCGTCACCTCATGCAGGCACACCCACATCCGGAAATCGTTGGGCAGCACCCGAAGTTGGCGTTCCACCGCGATGATGTTCGGGTACACCAGCAGCAATGCCCCAGTTCCGTCGGCGGTGAATGGGTCGTACTGCCCGAGAATGCCTGACGAGATGAATGCCAGTACCGCACCGGTTTGCGCCCCGGCGACACGTCCCGAGACGAATCCCGGGGCTCCGTCGCCACCGCCGGCCATCAGCCGCATCGACTCTGCGGCGGCGGCAATCCAGCTGGGCCGGTCGATGATCCGAGCCTCCGGTACGGCCAGACCGTCGGCCAGACCGGTGACCTCACGCACCGGACTCTCCGCGCGCCGCGCCGCGTCCCCCAACTCGACGATCGCCTGCTGGCGGGTGTACTCGGTAGTCGGCGGCGCCGGCCGGGCCAGCTTGGCGCCGAAGGTCGCGGCGAACTCCCAATTGACCATGCGGCCCATCGTCAACTCGGGATGCTCGGTTGCAACTCCGCCATCCGCGACCCGGCCCGATTCGGTCATCAGCTACATCCGCATGACCGGAGCACTCCCGCGGTCGCGTCGACCGCATTGCGCGCCGTCGGGGCAGTGGCGTGGTTCTGCATCAAGGCAAAGGTCAGCACCCGCCCGCTCGCATCGGTAACCACCCCGGCAAGCGTGTTCACTCCGGTCAGCGATCCGGTCTTGGCGCGCAACCAGCCGGCGGAGCTACGATCCTGCAGGACAAAGCGTTCCGAGAGCGTGCCGCTGCCGCCGGCGATCGGAATAACATCCAGCAGCGGACGCAGCTTCGGGTGATCGGGACCGGCGGCCCCCAGGATGACGTCGTCGAGAGTGCGCGCGGTGACTCGGTCATCCACCGACAGCCCACTCGAGTCACGCAGCGTCAAACCGGTGAGATCGACTCCGACACCACGCAATTGGCTCGTGACAGCATCGACGGTGCCGGTAAAGCTCTGTGCCCGGCGCGACGCCAGGGCCACCTCGCGGCCGATGGTTTCCGCCATCACATTGTCGGAGCGGTTCATCATGTCCCGTAGCCGCTCCATCAGCGGTGCCGACTGAACAGACGCAATGGTTTTCGCCGTCGGCGGGGCGGTATCCAACCGCACCACGTCGGGGTCCACGCCGAGTGCCGTGGCCAGTGCCCGGCCCGCGTCGAGGGCCGGTGTGGTGGATCGGCGCGAGTCGGAGTCGGCGGGCTGGGTGCGTCCGGCATCAAGCATGACGGCCTCGATGGGTGCCACGTCGCCGCCGTCAATATCGGCCGGATCCCACCCCGGCGCCATCGACGGGCCCCCAAACCGACTGATATCCACCGTGATCGAGGTGACGGTCACGCCCGACCTACGTACCTGGTCGGCCAGGTCGCTGATCCGCGCGGCATCGCGGTAGTAGGTGTCGGTACCCGGGGGTGCCGCACTGAGGATGGGATCTCCGCCGCCGACCAGGGTTACCAGTCCCCGCTGCCCGGCGGTATCGGCCACCACCGAGGTGGTGAGCTTGCCGTCTCGGTCGAGGGTCAGCAGCGCCGCCGCCGCCGTCAATGTCTTGTTGGTGGATGCGGGCACCATCGGCACGTCGGAGCCCTGCTGCCACAGTTCGCGGCCGCTCAGCGCATCGGTCACCCGGCCGGTGAACATCGCCAACGCCGGATCCGACAATGCCTTGTCCAGTGCCCGCGCCAGACCATCCTCGGTGGGAATCGGAGCACTGTCAGAGACCGGCACGACGACAGGTTTGGGTGTCACCAATGCCGGCTGAGAGTCGGCGGATTGGGATTGCCGAGGCGCCGAGGCGCCCGTGGTCAGGGACGCCACGAGCACCAACGCGGCAATCGCCAGCACCACCGCGATGGCGAGCAGCGCGTGGGTGGAACGCTGCCAACGACGCGGATCCAAAGCAGCGCCTCGTCCCGATTGCTGGAGGCCCCTCCCAGTCGTGGGGGCCTCATCGGAAGCCCTGGGCGTCACCATGCTCTGCAGGGTATCGCTATCCTGGTGCGCGCCCGGGATGAGCGCTTGCGCGAAGACCAACAGACTTAGTCGCGATTAGAGGAGCAGGTAGTGGAGTTCGACGTCACCATCGAGATCCCCAAGGGTCAGCGCAACAAATATGAGGTCGATCACGAGACCGGCCGGGTGCGGCTGGACCGCTACCTCTACACCCCGATGGCCTACCCCGCCGACTACGGCTTCATCGAAAACACGCTCGGCGAGGACGGCGACCCGCTGGATGCGTTGGTGCTGCTGCCCGAGTCCGTGTTCCCGGGCGTGATCGTCGAGGCGCGGCCCGTGGGCATGTTCAAGATGGTCGACGACGGCGGCGGTGACGACAAAGTGTTGTGCGTGCCCGCCGGCGACCCGCGCTGGGACCACATCCAGGAGATCGGCGACGTGTCGAGCTTCGAGTTGGACTCCATCAAGCACTTCTTCGTGCACTACAAGGATCTGGAGCCCGGCAAGTTCGTCAAGGCTGCCGATTGGGTGGGGCGCACCGAGGCCGAGGCCGAGGTCATCGCGTCATTCGAGCGCCTGAAGACCCAGGGGCACTAGCCCGGCATAGGCGCCTTGCACGCAGCGGAAAGTACGGTACCGCTGTCCGTGGAGACCACCACGCCATCGACGTTGATCGAACAGCTGACGCCTGTCCCGAGGACGGAGAGGGTCAGCGGGATGCTCGTGTTCGTCCGGGTCACCGACATCGACCACGGCAGTGAGGCGTTAGTAATCCGCACGAAGTCTGTGTCGGTCGTGTAGCCGATCTCAACAGGAAAATTGACGGTGTCGGCCGGCGCATCGTTGCGCCACGCACTGTAGGTGACGCTCTTTGCGCCGTTCCCCGAGCCGCCGGGTCCCTGACCCGTCGTCGGCACCGGCTTCGGCGCCTCGGTCGTGGTCGGAACCGGCGGCGCTTCGGTGGTTGTGGGCGTCGTCTCCACACCGGTGCTGGTATTCGGCGGCGGAGGTGACGGCGGAGGCGGCTCGGTCGTGGTGATCGAGGGCAACGGCACGTCGTTGGGCCCCGTCCAGGTCGTCGACGGGGTGACCGTGACGGTTGTCGGGGCGGCCACCTCGGTACGACGAGTGATGACCAAGATCGAGGTCAGGGCTATCGCCAGCACCGCCAGCACGCTGACGCCGGCAACGATCCACGGCCATTTCGGCGGCTTGGGATCTTCTGGATACGGAACCGCCTCGGTCGGCGGCCACGGCTCCTGCGGATACTGCTGCCACGCCGGATCTGTCACTGTCCCCCACTCCTCCCCGCTCGGGCTGAGGCAATGTTACGTCGCGTTAAGCTCCTGCAAAATCAACCGTCTCCCTCTAGCGAACTATCCGAGGGGGACGAATCATGGTTTCTATGTTGATGCATCAGGGCATCGGCCGCGAGACGTTCAACCGGATGCCCGATACCAAAGCGGTCCACGCGCTGTACGAGTGCGGCGGAAGTGTGACGTGGGCTCGGAAGATCGCGGCGGCGCGGCCATTCGCCGATCACGATGCCCTGCTCCGCCTCGCCGACAATGAACTGTTCGCGTTGTCCGAGGAATCGCTGGATGAAGTACTGATCGCCTATCCCCCGCTCGGAAAGCGCCCAGGAAGTGCACGTTCTCACGCGGAACAGTGCGCTATCCGCGACGAAACCCCCGGCATGATGGCCGCGTTGCGTTCCGCCGCACATCGGTACGAGCACCACTTCGGCCATCGGTTCGTCATGCATATGTGCGGACAAGACGGTGCCTCCGTACTACAGGCCATCTCCGACCGGATGCATCACGACGCGGATACCGAACGCAAGGTGACTCGCAACGAGCTTGCGAAGATCAACCGCACCCGGCTGGAGCGCATGCTCGGCCCCGAGGGTGGTTACGACAACTGGTAATCAGCCGCCGACGGCACAGGCTATGCCGCCAGCGGGACCCGCTGCGACAGCAACGCCAGCGCGTGGCGCGCGGCACAGTCGACATCAGTGCTCGGTGATGCCGGGATCAGGGTCACACCGTCCGCGACGCCGGCCAGGTAGATATCAGTGATCAGCCCGGCAAGGCCCTCCGGCGTGCCCGCATAGGACACCGCGGCGGGGGGTTCTAGGGTCGCGAAATGCTTACGTGCCGATCGTGAATCGGACTCGATATGCACGTGAACGTCGAGAATCACTCCGGGCGATTCACCCCGGGCGCCCCGCACCCCGTGCCTGATGCGCTGGGCGTGTTTGAGGTCGGGCGCCGTGACACGCTGTGTCGGCCCAGCACCGCTGGTCAGCTCCACCCATTCGGCAGCGGTCTCAATAAATACGCGAAATGCCTGATCTCCTGCTGCCACGGCGCTCACCGTATCGACCGCCCATCGACCCTCGCCAGCGTTGCGTTCACACCGAACCAAACGGCCTAGGTCCCGAAATCCTTCCCAGGAAATCGGGAAGTGGGCGCGAATCCTCGGCCGGGCCGACTTGTCCGTCGCGCTCGGTGTAGCTCAAACTCGGGCCGTTGTGGACGAGTTCGCCGATTGCCTCGAGGAGGCGGGTGATGTCGCTGGCGGTGGTTCCCAATCCGATGCTGGCGCGCACCGCTCCCGCGGGTGCACCCAGCCTGGCCAACAGCGGGTGCGCGCAGAACCTGCCGTCCCGCACCCCGATGCCGTGTTCGGCGGACAAATAGGCGGCCACGACCGAGGGTGCGTATCCCGCGACAGTGAAGGACACGATGCCCAGCACGTCACGGCCCTCGACCCAGATGCGCAGGGTGTCAACGCCTTCGATGGCATCCAGTCCGACGAGCAGTTGCGCAGTGAGCGCTTCCTCCACGTGGCTCGCTTCATCGAGGGCTCCCAAGGCCTCGCACGCCGCCGCTACCGCGGCGACGCCGACCACGTTCGGGGTTCCCGCCTCATGCCGCCCAGGACCGGTGATCCACTCCGTGCCGTCGAGGCCGACATTGCGAACCGCTCCGCCGCCGGCGAGATAGGGCCGCGCGGCATCCAGCCAGTCAGCCTGTCCCACAAGTACTCCCGCGCCAAAGGGTGCGTACAGTTTGTGCCCGGAGAAGGCGAGGTAATCGATACCCACCGCCGCCAGATCGATCCTGCGGTGCGGCACCAGCTGCGCCCCGTCCACCGCGATCCTGGCCCCGTGCCGGTGAGCGACTGCCGCGAGTTCGGCCAGCGGCAGCACCTCGCCGGTGACATTGGAGGCGCCGGTGACCGCCAAGAGTGCGGCGGGACGTCGCGCCAGTTCGTCGTTCAGCGCGGCCACGGTATCGGCGACGGTGGCCCGATGCTCGACCACTCGGGCGTCATATCGCTGCCAGGTCAACAGGTTTGCGTGGTGTTCGATATCGAGCACCACCACGTCACCTGGCACGGCCGAGGCCAGCAGGTTGAGCGAGTCGGTGGTGTTGCGGGTGAAGATCACCTGGTGACCGTCGGGGGCTCCGACGAAGTGCGCCACTCTGCCCCGGGCCCCTTCGTAGAGGGCGGTGCACACGCGGGAGGCGTATCCGGCCCCGCGGTGCACGCTGGCGTAATACGGCAGCAGCTCGGTGATGTGGTCGGCGACATCGCTGAGCGCGGGCGCGCTGGCCGCGTAGTCGAAATTGGCGTACCTAATCCAACCACCTTGGGCCAGAGGAACTTTGGTATCGGACCCCACAACGCGCGCGACCGCTACTTCGGAAACTGACATGTGACATCCCGTCTCACCGGACCCGCACGGCGAGTCCACGCTTGCCGCACCCGGTCGGGCACGGCCAGGTCGTCACCTGGAGCACCCCACCGTGGAGGAGGGTTGCCGACCAGCTAGCCAGGGCTTGTCGCTGGTTCTCATGACCTGTCCGGAGTGTGCCCGGCCGCCGCGGTCACGGTCAAGCGCATTGCGCACGGTGATTCAAATCCGGGATTTCACTCCCGATTTTCCGTTCCCGGCGCCATAGGGCACACTGGCTACCGGAGGGGAGTATTCCTTCGCTGCGGTGTCGTCATCACATCGGCCATTGTCGGTCCGGTCGGTGCCGCAGGCCGGCCACCTGCCGGCGGAAGAGACCTCCGGCGTTTTGACGACCGGAGGTTATTCAATGCAGGTATCCCAGCTCGAATGGATCATCACCCTGGGCGTGACGATCGCGATCCTGTTACTGGACATCGTCGTGATCGCCCGACGGCCACATGAACCGACGGTCCGGGAAACCGCTACCGCGCTGAGTATCTACATAGGCCTGGCGGTGGCGTTCGGCCTGTGGGTGTGGTTCTTCCACGGCGGCCAGTTCGGGCTGGAGTTCTTTGCGGGCTGGCTCACCGAGTACAGCCTGTCTGTCGACAACCTGTTCATCTTCCTGATCATCATGGCCAGCTTCAAAGTGCCCAGGGTGTATCAGCAGGAGGCGTTGCTGGTCGGCATCATCCTGGCGTTGATCTTCCGCGGCATCTTCATCGCGCTCGGCGCGGTGGCCATCAACGAGTTCTCCTGGATCTTCTACCTGTTCGGCGCGTTCCTGGTGTACACCGCGATCAATCTGGCGCGTGACACCGAACATGACGACGACGGCGACAACGCCGTGGTGAAGTTCGCCCGCAAGCATCTGCGCACCACCGACAAATGGGACGGCCTGAGCCTGTGGGTCAAGGAAAACGGCGCCAGACTGATGACGCCGATGTTCCTGGTGATCGTCGCGCTGGGCACCACGGACCTGCTGTTCGCGCTCGACTCGATACCGGCCATCTACGGGCTCACCAAGGAGCCCTACCTGGTGTTCACCGCGAACGTGTTCGCACTCATGGGCCTGCGACAGCTGTACTTCCTGCTGGGTGACATGCTCAAGCGGCTGGTGTACCTGTCGCAGGGGCTGGCGTTCATCCTCTTCTTCATCGGCGTGAAGCTCATCCTGCATGCCCTGCACGAGAACGAACTGCCCTTCATTAACGGCGGCCATCCGGTGCACGTGCCCGAGATCCCCACGCTGGCGAGCCTCGCGGTGATTGTGGTGACGCTGGCCATCACGACGGCGGCCAGTCTGTACAAGACCAGACGCGCCGCCGAGTAGCAGTCCACGCCGAGCCAATGACTGCTAGGGCTCGACCCCGAACGTCATCGAGATCACCGCGGTGATGTCCTTGTCGATGGTGGAGGTGTCGTAACTGCCGCCATCCTTCACGTCGGTCGAGTTGGGCCTGGTGATCTGGAATACCCCGGTCTTGACCGCACGAACGCCGCCCACGCGGCTGCCCGCGTTCTTGGTGATGGTGTCGGCACGGATGCGCGCGTCCTTGGCCGCCTCGGCCAGCATCTCGACCCGCAGGTCGGCGAGCTTGGTGTAGAGGTATTGCGGCGCATCGGATTTGATGGTGATTCCTCTGGTGAGCAGATCCGACGCGGTCTGGGCGAGCTCCGTCACCTTCTGCACGTCGGGCAGAGACACGTCGAAGTCCTGCCACATGTCGTACGCGATGGTCTTTCCGGTGTCGCGGCCGTTGGCGTCCTTCTCGGGTATCGCCGTCGTCGCGATCGCGCCCACTTTGATCGCCGTTTCGGGTACGTGCTTCTCGTCCTTGAGGTACTTCATAACGTCCGCGATGGACCTCTTCAGGTCCGTGTAGGCCAGCGGTCTGGTATCTCCCCGCACTCCGACGGATCCGTGCCACGTTCCGTAATCGGACTTGATCGATTTCGTTGCGGAACCGGTCACCTGGATCGTGTCATTCCCGTCACCTCGGATGACAAAGCTCTTGCGCCCAACCAGATATGCACCCAGCACCAGTGCCAGCGACACAATCACGACGGCGATCAGTGCCTGCTTCGCACCGAATCGACCCGACGTTCCGGACAGTGACGACGCTTCCGACATTGTTTCCCTCCCCTTCGCTGACACATCAGCGCTATAGCAATCAACTGCCGATCAGCATAATTCATAAGTTGCTAAAAGCCAGCGGTGTCACTTCTGGATTGCTCGCGACCGGTGGCCCGCGCCTGCCGCGGAGCTGGCCCTCGGGTTCTCACAAAGGCAAACTCTGCGACGCAGGCCTCACCCCGCCCGCGCGACCCGTTCCGCGCGGCGCCGGGCCGAGCCGCACCCAGACCGATAGGCTCGCTGCGATACCCCTCCAGGCCCACAGAACCGACGCGGAAATTACGAGGAGAAGCGTGACCGGCCCCGACGAGTCACCCACGAGCCGCGCGCGCGAAGAGGCACCGGATTCGGTGCCCGACTCCGCGCCTCCCCCGACATCTCACGAGGGTCCGGCCCACCCCGTGCCACCGCAATATCTCCTCGGCAAGTCCGCGCCTCCCTCGCGCACCCTGATCGACATCCTCTACTCGACGGCCGCGGAGAATCCCGATGCTCCCGCCATCGACGACGGCACCGTGCAGCTCACCTACTCCGAACTGATCGCCGACGTGCAGGCAAGCGTGGAATGGCTGGGCTCGCGCGGAATCGGGCGCGGTGACAGGGTCGGCATCCGCATGCCCTCGGGCAGCTACTCGCTCTACGTGGCGATCCTGGCGACCCTGGCTGCGGGGGCCGCATACGTTCCCGTCGACGCCGACGATCCCGAAGAGCGCGCGGCGCTGGTATTTGGTGAGGCGCAGGTGGCCGCGATCATCACCCCCGATGGGCTGGTTCGTGGCCCAGGGTCCTCACGAGGCTGGCGCGCAACAGAACCATCACCCCGCGACGACGCGTGGATCATCTTCACTTCCGGTTCCACCGGCACCCCTAAGGGTGTCGCGGTGACGCATCGCAATGCCGCTGCCTTCGTCGACGCCGAAGCACAGATGTTCCTGCAGGAAAACCCGATTGGCCCAGACGACAGGGTGCTCGCGGGGCTGTCAGTGGCCTTCGACGCCTCGTGTGAAGAGATGTGGCTCGCCTGGCGCTATGGCGCCTGCCTGGTACCCGCACCGCGTTCCCTGGTGCGCAGCGGCATGGATCTGGGCCCATGGCTGGTGTCCCGCGATGTCACCGTCGTATCGACGGTGCCCACCCTGGCCGCACTGTGGCCGGCTGAAGCACTGGAGGCAGTGCGCCTGCTGATTTTCGGCGGCGAGGCCTGCCCACCGGACCTGGCCGAGCGGCTGGCTACCGGAGAAGACGGTGCCGCACGCGAGGTGTGGAATACCTATGGCCCCACCGAGGCCACCGTGGTGGCCTGCGCGGCGAGGTTGGACGGAATCAGCCCCGTAAGCATCGGATTGCCGCTGCCCGGCTGGGATTTGGCGGTAGTGGATGCCAAGGGCAATCAGGTGGCCTACGGCGAGATCGGTGAGCTGGTCATTGGCGGCATCGGCTTGGCCAAGTATCTCGACCCGGAGAAAGACGCCGAAAAGTACGCTCCCCTAGATACTTTGGGATGGTCGCGGGCATACCGCAGCGGCGATCTGGTGCGCCTGGAGTCCGACGGGCTGTACTTCCAGGGCCGCGCCGATGATCAGGTGAAGGTCGGCGGTCGGCGGATCGAACTCGGCGAGGTGGACGCAGCCCTGGTCAACCTGCCCGGGGTGAGCGGCGGCGCCGCCGCGGTGCGCAAGACCGCCAGCGGCACCCCACTGCTCGTCGGCTACATCGCTAGCGCCGACCCCAACTTCGATATCGCCGCCGCCCGCGCCAGCCTGGCCGCATCACTTCCCGCGGCACTAGTGCCACGACTGGTCAAACTGGACGAACTACCCACCCGCACATCGGGAAAGGTCGACCGCAACGCATTGCCGTGGCCTCCGCCGGGGGCCAGCGCCGATGACGACGCCGCCGACCTGGGCGGCACCATGGGCTGGCTCGCCGGATTATGGCGCGACATTCTGGCCGCCCCGATCGACGGGCCCGCGGCCGACTTCTTCGCGCTCGGCGGCGGATCGCTCTCCGCGGCGCAGTTGGTCGCGGCACTGCGGCAGCGCTATCCGCAGGTAACCGTCGCCGATCTGTACGACCAGCCGAGGCTCGGATCGCTGGCCACCTATCTGGATGAGCTGGCCCCTCCCGTCGAGGTCGAACCACGGATCGTCAAGCCGGTCCCGCGACTAGCCGAGCTGACACAGCTTGCCGCGACGGTTCCGCTGACCACACTCACCGGTCTGCAGTGGGTGACCTGGCTTGCCCTGGCCAACAATGCATTTGCGACATTCAGCCACGTTCCATGGCTGGTCACCGTCAACTGGTGGGTAGTGCTGGCGGCATTCTTGCTCTTCATCACCCCCCTGGGTCGCATGAGCATCACCGTCATCGGGGCCCGGCTGCTGCTATCCGGCGTCAAGCCCGGCACCTACGAACGCGGCGGGAGTGTGCATCTGCGGGTGTGGATCGCCGACCGGCTTGCCACCGCCAGCGGTGCCGAGAACCTTTCTGGCGCACCGTGGATGGTGTACTACGCAAGGGCCCTGGGAGCGCGTGTCGGCAATGGCGTCGACCTGCACTCCTCACCGCCGGTAACCGGCTGGCTCACCCTGGGGCACCGAAGTTCCGTCGAACCCGAGGTCGATCTGTCCGGGCATTGGGTGGACGGCGACAAATTCCATGTCGGCCCCATAGTCATCGGTGATGACGCCACCGTGGGCGCCCGAACCACCCTGCTTCCCGGTGCGGTCATCGGCAAGAACGCTGACGTGGCGCCGGGTTCCGGTGTCGTTGGGCGGGTGAAGAACGGCCAGTACTGGAAGGGCTCACCGGCCGTAAAGTCCGGCAAGGCCCGGCACCCGTGGCCCGATTATCGACCACCCCGTGCCGCACAGTGGATTGCGATCTACGGCATCACCTCCGTCCTGATCGGCGGGCTGCCCCTGCTGGCGCTGGCGGCCGGACTGGCGGTGGTGGCGTTCGGCATCAGAGACGCCGCCACGATCTGTGAAGCCATTGTGCCCGCACTCATCTGGACGCCGGGCGCAGCGCTGGTCAGTGTGCTCGTCTACGCCGGCATCACCGTCGTCCTGGTGCGGCTGCTGTCGATCGGCGTGCACGAGGGATACCACCCCGTCCGCAGTCGGCAGGGATGGCAACTGTGGGGCACCGAACGCCTGATGGACGCCGCCCGCAACTACCTGTTCCCCATCTACGCGAGCCTGCTGACTCCGTGGTGGCTGCGCATTCTGGGCGCGAAAATCGGTAAGGACACCGAAATTTCGACGGCGCTACTGGTACCGAAGTTCACCGAGGTTGACGACGGAGCCTTCCTGGCCGACGACACCATGGTCGCCTCCTACGAGCTGGGCGGCGGTTGGATTCACATCGCCAAGGCCCGAATCGGCAAGCGCGCCTTCCTGGGAAACTCCGGGATCACCCAGCCCGGCCGCAAGGTCCCCAATGATGCGCTGGTCGCCGTACTCTCGGCGGCCCCGCACAAGGCGAAGTCGGGCTCTTCCTGGATCGGCAGCCCGCCGAAGCGGCTGCGCCGCAAGGCCGATGACGCGGATGCCACGCTCACCTTCGAGCCGCCATTCCGCCTCAAGGTCATGCGCGGAATCGTGGAAACCTGCCGCATCATCCCGATCATCGTGACGTTCGGGATCGGCGTCGGAGTGCTGCTAACCCTGCAGACGATCGCCATCCGTTTCAACTTCTGGGTGGCCGCCGCGCTGAGCGGCGTGGTGCTCCTGGTTGCGGGACTGGTGGCCGGAGTGGTGAGCGTGGTGGCCAAGTGGGTGGTGGTGGGTCGCACCCGGGCCGTGGAGAAGCCGCTATGGTCATCGTTCGTCTGGCGCAACGAGGTTGCCGATACGTTCGTGGAAACCGTTGCTGCCGTGTGGTTTGCGCGGGCGGCCTCGGGAACGGCGATGCAGAACTGGTGGCTGCGCGGTCTGGGTGCCAAGATCGGCCGCGGGGTGTGGTGCGAGACCTACTGGCTGCCCGAGGCCGACCTGGTGACTCTGGGTAAGGGCGCCACCGTGAATCGTGGCTGCGTGGTGCAGACGCATCTGTTCCACGATCGGATCATGCGGATGGACACCGTCGTCCTCGGCGAGGGCGCCACCCTGGGGCCGCATTGCGTTGCACTGCCTGCCGCCGAGCTCGGCGCGGGGGCCACCGTCGGTCCGGCCTCGCTGGTGGTGCGCGGTGACGTGGTTCCCCCGTCCACCCGGTGGCAGGGCAACCCGATTTCGCCGTGGGGCAAGCTGGACCCGATGGCACCAAAGAAATCCAAGGCCGGCAAGGGATCTAAAGCCGCATGACCAAACCAGGCAAGAAGGCAGCCAAACGGCTCCCCCCACGGCCTCCCGTCATCGACCCCTACCTTCCGCAGAACGGCAACTACGGATACCGGGTGTCCCGCTACGAGCTGGATCTGGAATACAAGGTGGCCATCAACCGGCTAACCGGTAGCGCGACCATCACCGCCGTCACCCTCGCCACACTCAAGGAGTTCACCCTCGATCTCGCCGATACTCTCGGCGTCTCAAAGGTAACTGTGAATGGCAGGCGTCCAGCACATTTCGGACACCGCGCCGGCAAGGTCACTGTCAAGCTGGTTACCGCCATTCCGGCCGGGGCGGCCATGACGATCGTGATTCGTTACGGCGGATCACCGCGCCCCATCAACACCATGTGGGGAGATGTCGGATTCGAGGAGCTATCCAACGGGGCGCTGGTTGCCGGGCAGCCGAACGGCGCCGCATCCTGGTTCCCCTGTGACGATCACCCCAGTTCCAAGGCAAGCTATCGCTTCATCATCAGCAGCGACAGTCCGTATTGCGTTATCTCGAATGGGGAGTTGATATCCCGACGCGTGCGGGCCACGCACACCATCTGGACCTACGAGCAGCCCGAGCCGATGGCGCCGTACCTGGCGACCCTGCAAATCGGCGACTACCAAACGCTCAAGCTCGCCAAGAACCCCGTCTCGATGAGCGCCGCCCTGCCGTCACGCTTGCGCGATCGGTTTGAGCACGACTTCGGCAGGCAGCCGCAAATGATGAAACTGTTCATCAAGCTGTTCGGCCCCTACCCATTTGCCGCCGGATACACCGTGGTGGTTACCGACGACGAGCTCGATATCCCCCTCGAAGCTCAGGGGGTTTCGGTGTTCGGCGCCAACCACTGCAATGGGGATCGGCACTCCGAACGGCTCGTCGCGCACGAGTTGGCACACCAGTGGTTCGGCAACAGCGTCACCGCGCGCCGCTGGCGCGACATTTGGCTCCACGAAGGGTTCGCCTGTTACGCCGAATGGCTGTGGTCGGAGGAATCCGGTGGACCGTCGGCCGATGCGCGTGCCCGCCACTATCACCAGAAGCTCAAGGACCTTCCGCAAGACTTGATTCTGGCCGACCCGAGCCCGCAGCTGATGTTCGACGATCGCGTGTACAAGCGTGGAGCGCTGACATTGCACGCGTTGCGCCTGCGTCTCGGTGAGACGAAATTCTTTGCGCTACTACAGGACTGGACCACCCGATACCGGTACTGCACCGTCATCACCGATGACTTCACGGGCCTGGCCGCCGCATACTCCGACGAATCGCTGCGGCCACTGTGGTCCGCGTGGCTGCACGAGAAACAACTCCCGCCGTTGGATCGGAAGTGACCGACGCCGGTCCCAGCACCCGCTCCAGCGTCGCACGGATCGGTGTCGCCACGGCAATCAGCGCGATCTGCGGCTACACCGTGCTCTACCTGGCGGCCCGCGAGCTTGGCCCCGCGTTGTTCTCGGTATTCGGAGTATTTTGGGGCGCTTTCGGTTTGGTGACTGGTGCGGCCAACGGGCTGCTGCAGGAGACCACCCGCGAAGTGCGGCTCTCGCTGGCCCAGCGGGAACACTCGCCGCTGGCCACCACCCTGCCGATCAGAATCGCATTCGCCTTCGCGATCGCATCCGTGGTCGGGATCGTCGGCACCGCACCGCTGTGGGCATCACACGTGTTCACCGAATTCCATTGGCTCAGCGTGGCATTGCTCGCCGGAGGGCTCGCCGGATTCTGCATGCACGCGACCACGCTGGGCGCACTGGCGGGGTCCAGTCGCTGGACCCAGTACGGCGTACTGATGGTGACCGATGCCGGAATCCGTTTGGTGGTAGCCGTTGTCACGTTCGTGGCCACCCTCGGACTCGTCGGATACCTCTGGGCCACGGTCGCCGGATCGGCGTCCTGGCTGCTACTCGCGGTGGTGTCGAAGCCCACGCGCGAGGCACTGAAGGTACCGGCACTCGTCGACATGATGGAGTTCCTGCGCGGCGCCCGGCATTCGATCGCCGCGGCCGCGGCCAGCGCCGTCCTGGTAATGGGATTCCCGGTGCTGCTGCAGTCGACCGCCGGTGATCTCGGCACCACCGGCGGTGTGGTGATCCTGGCCGTCACGCTGACCCGCGCCCCGCTTTTGGTGCCGCTGACGGCATTACAGGGCAACCTCATCGCCCATTTCGTGGACGAACGGGATCGGCGCCTGCATGCATTGCTGACACCCGCGGCCATCATCGTGGGAGTCGGCGCGGTGGGCATCGCGCTGGCGGCATCCGTCGGCCCCTGGCTGCTGCGCACGGCCTTCGATCCGGCGTATCAGGCAGGCGGTCCGCTGCTGGGCTGGCTGACTGCAGGCGCGGTGATGATCGCACTCCTGACCCTGACCGGGGCCGCCGCCGTCGCACACGCCCGCCACCTCGCGTATTCGGCAGGGTGGGTCAGTGCCACCGTGGTATCGACCCTCTTGCTGCTGCTGCCGCTCGAGCTGGAGGAACGAACGGTCATTGCGTTGATCGGCGGACCCGTCGTCGGCATCGTTGTGCACGTGGTCGCGCTGGCGTTCTGGAGCGACAAGCCGGGGACGCTCGATCCCGCAATCGACTGAGTTCTTTGCGCGAGTGTGCGCCTACGCAGACATTTCGGCCGAAATTTCTGTCTGAGCGCACATTCGGCGGCGCGCTTAACCCGTCAGATCCCGGCGGCGTGCTCCAACGCCACGAGCGCGGCCTCAAGCCCGTCGGCCATCTCGTCGATATCGGGAGCGACCTCCGGCGTCGTGACGAATCCAAAGTCCATGTGCTCCATATAGGAGAAGCACGTGATGTTCAGGGCCACGTCCATGACGGGCGGTCCCAGCGGAATCATCGACTCCAGCCGAGCACCAGCCATATAGAGCGGGAACGGTGGTCCCGGGACGTTGGACAACACCAGGTTGATCGGCGCCAGATTCCGTGACAGCCCGCTGGCGGTATATGCCCGCGCCGCCAACTGCAGCAGCCCAGGCGGCGTCGTATCGGTGAGCCCCATGATCTGGTGCGCCGACATCGCCCGCGCCATTTCTTTGGCGCCCTGCGTACCCACGTAAATCGCCCGGATCCGCTCGGCCGGATCATCAATGTCCGTCGCCAGTGAGACGGTCATCGAGCTGATCTTGTTGCCGACCTCGCCACCGGTCTCCTCCGTGCGCACCGAGACCGGAATCTGGACCACGAGGGGCTCTTCCGGTAGCTCGTCGCGTTTGGCCAGATAGTCGCGAACCGCACCAGCAATGATCGCCAGCACGACATCGTTGACCTTGACCCCGAATGCATCCTTGACGGCCTTGACGCGTGCCAGGTCAAGGCGTCCGCCGGCAATCCTCCGATGCGGCGATACCGCAGCGTTGAACCGGGTGTGCGGAGCTTCGAAGAACCGGGGCGTCTTGCGGGCCACACCGAACACCGCGAGCTGCTGCCGGACCGTTTGCTCGACCAATCGCGCGACCCGATACGGCGTCTTGACACCCACATTGATCAGCGCACTCAACAGGATGCGCTCGCGGCTCGGCAGACTCAGCCCCACCAGCGAGCCAACCGTCTCGTCAGGTGCGGGCCGGGGCTCGGGAGCGATATCCATCAAAATCTCGCCCAGCCCCGCGCCGGAGACACCGTCCACGATGGCGTGGTGCATCTTGGTCAACGTGGCGACGCGCCCACCCTCGACACCCTCGATGACCCATAGCTCCCAGAGCGGTCGCGACCTGTCGAGCTTGTAGGACATCAACCGGCCGGCCAGTTCTTCCAGCTCCTTGCGACCGCCGGGCGCGGGCACACCGATGCGGCGGATGTGAAAGTCGGGGTCTAGCTCCTCGTCTTCGACAAACCACGGCCGGTCCAGTCCCAGCGGGACATCGGTGACCCGCCAGCGCAACTGCGGCATCGACGGAAGCCGCTCGATGATGAGGCTGCGCACCCGCTCGAAGCTGTAGTCCGGCGCATCGGTGGGGTCATAAATCGACAGTCCCCCAATGTGCATGTGCCAGCCCGCCGTTTCGGCGTGCCAGAACGCCGCATCTACCCCAGACAGCCGTTGCATGGCGGCAACATTAGTGCCGCCACCCTCCGCTTCCAGCGAAATGGCAGGACTGGTCGGCGACGAGGCCTGAAATGAACTTTGATGTCAAAAGTTCGGTGATCAAGCACCCGTCTGTGCAACGCTCACGCTGGTAGAAACGGGCCATTTGGGCCACCGGTGCTACCTTGATCCCAGTGAGCATCCCAGGGAGCAACAGCGCCAATGCTGATACCTGGCTGGTCATCCCCGCCTACAACGAGGGACCAGTCATCGCCGACGTCATCGCCGCGGCGCTCGGCACGTTCCCCAACATCGTGTGTGTGGACGACGGCAGTGCCGACCGCTCCGCAGCCCTTGCACACGGCGCCGGAGCGCACGTGGTCCGTCATCCCGTCAATCTGGGGCAGGGCGCAGCGATTCAGACCGGTGTCGAATATGCGCGTGCACAGCCTGGCGCCCAAATCTTCGTCACCTTCGACGCCGACGGCCAACATCAGGTCAAGGATGTCGTGGCGATGGTCGATAGGCTGCGACTGGAGCCGCTCGACATCATCGTCGGCACCCGGTTCGGTGCCGGGTCGGCACCCGGCCACGTGCCGCTGATCAAACGGGTGGTGCTGAAAACCGTTGTGCTGCTGAGCCCCCGCACTCGCCGCCTCAATCTGACCGACGCCCACAACGGTCTGCGTGTCTTCAACCGAACCGTCGCGAACGGCCTCACCATCACCATGAACGGTATGGGCCACGCCAGCGAGTTCATCGCGTTGATCGCCGAAAATCATTGGCGGGTCGCCGAACAACCCGTTGACATCCTCTATACCGAGTATTCGATGGCCAAGGGCCAGTCGCTGATCAACGGGGTCAACATCATGTTCGATACCGCCTTCCGCAGGAGGTTGCCGTGAGCGTCACCTGGATCCAGCCACTGCTGATCGTCGCAGTCCTGTTACTGCTGGTGTACCTACTGCGCTCACGCAGCACCGCCCAGGCCAAAGCCTGGGTCAAGCTTGGGTTCGTGGTCTTCGTGATCGCCGGTGTTTACGCCATCCTGCGTCCCAATGACACCACCACAGTGGCGCATTGGCTCGGCCTGGGCCGCGGTACGGACCTGATGCTGTACGCGCTGATCATTGCGTTCGCCTTCACGACGCTCAGCACCTACCTGCGTTTCAAGGATTTGGAGCTGCGCTACTCGCGGCTCGCGCGCGCGGTCGCATTGCGCGGTGCCGAGCCCCCGGAGGGTTCGATCAACCCTGGGCTAGCCCCGGAAGAAATCAACAGTCCGGCCGATTCCGTCTGATAGCGCCACCTTGGGTTCCCAGCCCAGCACCTTCTTGGCCAGGCTCACGTCCAGGCAGGACTGACGCAGATCGCCCAGCCGCGGCGGATGAAATTCCGGATCATCGGTTGCGCCCGCGGCTGCTGCCACCAGTGAATGCAATTGCCGGTCACTGGTTTCCACACCGGTACCAACGTTGAATCGCTGGCCGCCGCCATCCGGGCCCGAGGCGCGCACGAAGGCCTCCACCACGTCGTCGACGAATACGTAGTCGCGGGTGTTGCCGCCGTCACCGAACACCTTGGTGGCGCGTCCCGACAGCAGTGCCTGCGCGAAGATCGCGACCACGCCGGCCTCACCATGCGGATCCTGGCGCGGCCCATACACATTGGCCGGCGCGATATGCGAGCACTCCAGTCCGTACAGGTGCCGGAAGGTGTTGAGGTAAATCTCGCCGGCGACCTTGCCCGCCGCGTACGGCGAGTGCGGATCGGTGGGGACGGCCTCGCTGGTGGGGATCTGCTCCGGGGTGCCGTAGATGGATCCACCCGAGGAGGTGTGCACGATCTTGCGCACTCCTGCCTTGCGTGCGGCCTCGGCGAGGCGCACCGTGCCGACCACGTTGACCGAGGAATCGAACTGTGGATCGGCGACCGAGTGGCGCACGTCGATCTGCGCGGCCAGGTGGAAGATCACCTCGGGCGAGTACTCGGCGACGACGGCGTTCAGATCCGCCTCGACGATGTCGTCCTTGACGAAGGTGAACCGCGACTGCGCCTCGGCAACCTCCAGATTGGACACCTTGCCGGTAGCCAGGTTATCGAGTCCCGTTACCTCGTGCCCGTCGGCCAGCAGGCGGTCGACCAGTGTCGATCCGATAAATCCTGCGGCTCCGGTAACCATTGCCCGCACGTGGTGACTCCTCTTAGCTCGGGACAGCTCTCCGATTGCGCCCCCACCCTACCGATAGGGTCTGCCCCAATGCCTGTTGCCAGAACCAACCGTGTTGCCGTCGCGGCGGCGGTGCTCATCGTGGTGCAACTCGTGGTTCGCGGCGTGCTGGCCTTTGGGGGGGACTTCTACTGGGACGACCTGATCCTGGTCGGCCGGGCTGGCACGCAGGGGCTGTTCTCGCCGTCGTACCTATTCGACGACCACGACGGGCATGTCATGCCCGCGGCCTTCCTGCTGGCGGGCATGATCACCAAGCTCGCGCCGCTGACGTGGTTCTGGCCGGCGCTGAGCCTGGTGGTCCTGCAAGCCCTGGCATCACTAGCGCTGCTGCGGGCGTTGTGGGTGATCCTGGGTTGGCGGCCAGTGCTGCTGGTGCCGCTCACGTTCGCGCTGTTCACACCGCTGGCAATACCGGGATTCACCTGGTGGTCGGCGGCATTGAACTCCTTGCCCATGCTGACCGCCATGTGCTGGTTCGTGGGCGATGCGGTCTTGCTGGATCGCACTGGAAACCGCAGGTACGCGGCGACGGCAATGCTGTCCTTCCTCGGCGGGCTGCTGTTCTTCGAGAAGTCGGTGGTCATCCCGTTCGTGGCATTCGCGGTGGTGGCGCTGTTGGCCTATCGACGCGGGGACCGATGGGCCTCGCTCACCCTGACCTGGCGGCGGGGCACATTGTTATGGGTCCCCGCCGGCGTGCTCACCGCAGCGTGGATCGCGCTGTATCTCGTGGTGGTGGACCAGAAGCGGTGGAGCACCGATCTGTCGATGACGTGGTCGCTGTTGCAGCGGTCATTCACCCATGGCGTGCTCCCCGGCCTGGTGGGCGGGCCGTGGCGCTGGGACCGCTGGGTGCCGAGCTCACCGTGGGCCGAGCCGTCGTCGTTCGTGATCGGGCTCGGCGCCGGAGCGCTGATTGCGACGATCGCGCTGACCTGTTTTCGTAAGCAGCAGCTCGGCCTGGTCTGGCTGACACTGCTGGGGTACCTGGTTACCAGCCAGGCGCCGATCTACCTGATGCGCTCGTCGGCCTTCACGGCATTGCTGCTCGCGCAGACCTTGCGCTATCTCCCGGACCTGGTGGTGGTCGCGACGCTCCTCGCGGCGGTGGGGCTGACCGCACCGAACCGCCCGGGCAGCTGGCGCCTGAACAGTTCTTCTCGGCGCACCATGGCGATCACTGTGGCGCTCAGTCTCTTCGTCGCGAGCAGCTTGGTATCGACCATCAGCTATCTGCACAGTTGGCGCAACAACCCCGCAGCGCCCTATATCGCCAACGTCAAGGCCTCGCTCGCCGCGGTCGCGGATGGGCCGGCGGTGCTCGATCAGGAGGTCGACCCGCTGGTCCTGCAAAACGTGGTGCGACCCGAGAATCTGCTGAGTCACATGTTCGCCCTGGTCGAACCCCGCCCGGAGATCGGTTCCACCACTACACAGTTGCGAATGCTTGACCGCAACGGTCACCTGCTGGATGCCCAGGTGACGTGGGTTCGCTCCCTCTCCGAGGGGCCGGTCGGCGGATGCGGATATCTGGTCCAGTCCCTCGAAACCATGCCGCTGAGTGGGCCGCTGCTCCCCGCGGACTGGATCGTCGAACTGAATTATCTAGCCAACACCGAGGGCGCGGTGTGGGCGTCACTCACCAACGGGCCGCCGGTCAAGGTTCCGGTACGCCCAGGGCTCAACCGGGTGTTCATCAGACTCCCAGGTTCGGGAAATACACTTACCCTGCAACCGATTACGCAGTCGCTATCGCTGTGCATCGCCGTTGGGCCGGTGGGGGCACTCGCTCCCCGGTAGATTGGGCACCATGCTCGCAGACCTGGCTTTGACCTGGACGGGACGACTGTCCGCCCCCGTCCTCGAAAGGCTTCTCGACCTCCCTGAACCCACCACCGCCGAAGTGCTGGTGCGGCGGGACATCAAGGTGACCATGCCCGACGGCGTGCAGCTGGCCACGGACCATTTCCGCCCGGCCGGGCGGAATCCCCTGCCGGTCGTCATCTTCCGAACGCCATACGACAAGAGCGGCGTGATCACCCAACTGTGGTCAGTATTGTTGGCACGCCAGGGGTTTCAGGTGATCCTGCAGGACACCCGGGGACAGTTCGGCTCCCAGGGCAGATTCGATGCATTCCGGCAGGAGCGTGCGGATGGCCTGGCCACCGCGGCCTGGATACGTAAGCAGCCGTGGTGCGACGGCACGCTGGCGACCGCCGGCCCGTCCTACCTGGGGCACACCCAGTGGGCGGTAGCTCCGTACATCGACCCGCCATTGGCCGCCATGTGCCCGGCGATCACCACCACCAATTTCACCGAACTGTTCTACCCCAGCGGAGCGTTCAATCTGCATAACCTGTTGAGCTGGTCTGCGGCGATCGGCTCACCCGCCGGTTCGACACTGACACGCCTGCTGCGGGCGGGCGCGCACACGAATCGGGTCCGCAGCGCCATGGACCACCTGCCGTTGGGCGACGCCGACAACGTCGCGATCGGAAAGCCAGAACCGTTCTGGCGCACGGTAACCGATCACATCGATGATGATTACTGGGATGAGATCAACCACACTCCTCGACTCGCGGAGCTCAACACGCCGGTGAGCATGGTGACCGGGTGGTGGGACCTACTCCTAGTGGGCCAGCTGCGCGACTATGCCGAGCTGCAGGCGGTCAACTGCCCACGACGAATCACCATCGGACCGTGGGACCACACCAAATCCATCAAGGCTGCGGTCACCGACAGCTTCTCCTGGCTAGCTGCGCATCTGCGCGGCGACACCTCGTCCACTCATCGCGCACCGGTGCGGATCTACCTGCAGAAGGCTGGCCAGTGGCTGGATTTCGATCAGTGGCCACCCCAACAATCGACGCCGACCCCGCTGTATCTACGGGCCTCCGAATCATTGGATTGGCAGGCACCACGCGGCGATAATCCCGTCAACGAATTCACCTATGACCCGGCAGACCCCACTCCGGCGGTTGGCGGGCCACTCCTCGATGCCCGAGCCTCCGGCCAACGGGACAATGCGACCACCGAGAATCGTTCCGATGTCCTCGTTTTCACCAGCAAGCCACTGACGAGCGATCTGGATCTGATCGGCCCGGTCTCGGCGTCCATATACGCGACGACCGACAGCGGCCAGGGCGATCTGTTCGTCAGACTCTGCGATGTGGATCGAAAAGGATTGTCCCGCAACGTCATCGACGGAATCATCCGAATGAGCGGCCAGCCGGATTCCCCCGTGACGGTCACCATGCATCCGACCGGTTACCGGTTCGCGCGGGGGCACCGGCTGCGGGTACAGGTCAGCGGGGGCGGCTTCCCCAACCATGCCCGCAACACCGGCACCGGTGAGCCGCTCGCGACCGCCAGCCGCATGGTCCCGATCCGCTTCGAAATACGCCACGATGAAGCACACCCATCGTCGGTGACCCTCCCCGTGATGCCCTCATCATGAAATATCTTGCCAACCTTGGCTTTATCGGAATACTCCTCACCGGCTGCGGAGGCGGCGGTGTGTCAGAAAGCCGGCCCACCCTCATTCACGTCGGCGGCACCAGTGGAGGCGCCGAAACCAAAGTGGTGACGGCGGATGAGGGCAAGCCCGGCGCCCTCGGTCAGCAAGTACACGATGGCGACCTCGCCTTTGTGGTCACCAAGGTCAGCAGCACCGGCACCGTTGGCGATCCGGTCGACCCGGCTCTGCAGGCGAACGCAACCGGCACCTTCGTCGTCGTGCACCTGGAAGTCCTGAACCTTGGGTCGACAACGCACTCGTTCCTCGGAGACGAGCAGAAACTCAGGGATGCGACGGGCAACACGTATGCGCCCGACAGCATGGCGAATATCTTGGCGCGCAATGCCGAACAACTCGAACCCGGAGCAGAACTCGGAGCCGGTGCACAGAAACGGTCCGTGCTCGTCTACGACCTGCCCGCCGGAACCATACCCAAGGAGATCGACCTACACACCGACTACAGCTCCAAGGGCGCGAAGGTGCTGCTCGGCTAGTCGATGGGCGGGAACAGCGCGTAGGCGATCTGCGAGGCGATGCTCCGCGGATCCGCATCGCCGCGCGAATCGGCAAGTGCCCCACTGGTCCACAGCGAGACGAAGCCGTGCACCAAGGACCACGCCGCACGGGCAGCGGTGACCCTATCGGCCGACGTCTGCTGGGGCGTCAGCGTCGCAACCCCGGCGTCCAACGCGGCGCTGGCTCGGTCTCGTGCCCCGGTCAGCTGCGCGTCGGCGGGATCCAGGAGCGCGGGTTCGAACATCACCGAATAGTGCCCCGGATTCGCCAGCGCGAACTCCACGTAGGCCAGGGCCGCGGCATGGAAGTCGGGGTGTGCACGGTCGAGGGACTCGGCGAGTTTGGTGAATCCGTCGGCGGCCAAGGCGGTGAAGAGACCCCGGCGATCCCCGAAATGGTGGGCGGGTGCGGCGTGCGAGACACCAGCCTCACGCGCCAGTTCGCGCAGCGACAGCTCCGTGGTGCCGCGCCGGGCCACCATATCGGCCGCGCTGGCCAGTATCGCCTCCCGCAGAGCGCCATGGTGGTACGACATCGCACCAGCATAACGCAGATCTTGACAGTGACTAGTTAATGGGTATGGTCAAACTAGTCACTGTCAAGATTGGAGAATGATCATGGCCCCACTGATCGCGTTGGTCCTGGGAACCCTGCTGGCGCGCCTGGCCGGCGCATTGGGGGGTGTGCCCGTCGATTCGTGGCCCGCTTCGGTAGCGGTCGGCCTTGCCGCCATGTTCGCGCTGACCGGAGTCGCACACTTCGTTCCGAAGATGCGTGACGCGATGATCGCCATTGTCCCGCCCCGACTTCCGGCGCCCGGCCTCCTGGTGGCGCTCACCGGAGTCTTCGAAATACTCGGCGCGGTCGGCGTGCTCATCCCGTCGACGAGAGTGCTAGCGGCGGCCTGCCTCGGGATGCTGCTGATCGTGATGTTCCCGGCGAATGTTTATGCGGCGAGCCAGCGGTCCAATCCGCTGTCCACGCCGCTGGGGTGGCGCACCGCCGAACAACTGCTGTTCCTCGCGGCGACGACGATCGTCGCGTGCGGCTAGATCAGATGCCAGACCAAAACTGCGGCCAGCACGCCCATCCCGTTGAGCGACCAATGCAAGGCAATGGGCGCCAAGAGGCTGCCGCTGCGGCGACGCAGCCAAGTGAAGACGAATCCCGCGATCGCGGTGGCGATCACCGCTCCGGCGACACCGACGATCTGAGCCCATAGGCCAACGCCGAGAAGCCGGGTCAGGCCGACATTGCCGGTCGTCAGGCCCAGCGAGGTGGCGATGTGCCAGAAGCCGAACAGCAGCGACCCGGTGGCCGCGACTCCCCGGAAACCCCAGGCCCTGGCCATCGTCCCCTGCAGAACACCACGGAACGCGAGCTCCTCGGGAATCACCGTCTGCAGTGGGATCAGCACGAAGGAGGCCAACAATGCGCCCGACACCGTCGTCGCATAACTACTGTTAAGGAACATCGGGCGGGTGATCGGAAGCAGCAGCCCGATGCCGATCACGACACCCACGATGACGACCGCGACGGCCGCGTACTTGGCGCCGGAACGCCAATGGTGGCGGCCCAGCCCCAACTCGGCCCAGGAATGTCCGCGGTAGCGAATCAGCGCAAGCAGCCCGATCGCCGCCATCGGGACCACGACGATATTGGCCCACGGGGTGGTGAAGTGGGCGATCAGATTGGTGGCAATGAGGATCGCGACGACGACCGCGATGTCGAAATAGGTGCGCACATCCCGCAATCCCTGCAGGGGCGCAGCAGTCGTCTGGGCAAGCACCCGATCCAGGGTACCGGCGAATCCCGGCCGCCCCGGCTGTCTGTGATCCATTCGCGCCAAGCCCCCCATATGGACATAGTCGAGTGGATGAGGACCCGCGTTACCTGTGGCCGCGCCCACAGTGCCGGGCTACCGGGAACACGATCGGCATTCCCGTAAGTTCTGCAGTCGTGCTCACCCTGGTGCTGGCGTTCGCGGGATTCGCCTGCCTGGACGCACTCAACGTGCTCAATATCGGCATCGCCACCACCATCGTGTACGTGACCCGACTGGAGCGCAGATCCGCATTGCCCGGCGGCCTCAGCTTCATCACCGGGTTGTTCGTGGCGCTGTTCACGTTCGGCATCGCGACCGTGCTCGGTGTGCGCTCGCTGACCGATGTCGCCGGGGGTTCCGACATCACCCCGTCGACGCGGTACTGGGCGCAGTTGATCATCGGCGTGCTGTTGATCGCCTTTGCCGCACTGACGTGGTTCACCGAACCGGTAACGCCGCCGTGGATCCGGACCATTGCGCGACGCCATCCGTGGCTTCTCGCGCTCGTCGGACTCGCGCTGGGCTTCGCGGAGGCGCCCACGTCGGTGCCTTATCTAAGCGCGCTGGCGATGCTCGCCTCACGCCATCCGCTGCCGGGGATGTGGCCACTGCTCGTGGTCGGCTACGGCTTACTCGCCGTGCTGCCGAGCCTGCTGATTCTGGCGCTATCGACGCGTCGATCTTCGCGGGCGCAACGGGTGCAACGCGGGTTGGTGCGGACGGTGACGCGGTACGGACCCACCGCGATTCGCGTCATCTTCCTGGGGCTCGGCACCATCATGATTGCGAGCGCGCTGATTCACCACGACGCGCTGTGGGGGCGTTAGTCAGAATGCACTGATCGCTGTGCTCAACCCCACGATGAGCACAGCGATCTAGGCGGCTCGGCAGATATGGATCTTGATTAGCCGGACGAACACTTCGGACATTACTGTCAGTAAATACCGCTTGTCAATCGCTTATCCGTCAGATAGGTTCTACATCGCTCAAAAACCCGCTACCTGGGGCTAACAACGTCGAATTGGCGTGTATCGTGGGCGGCGAAGTGAAAGCGTGCGAGGGGGTGTGGTGCCAGAATTTCCGGGCCGGCTGAGCCACTTGTTTGCCACCGTGCATCCCGCGGGGCGCGGACCGTACTCGCTTAATGAAGTAGTCGCCGCACTTGCCGAACGCGGTGTCGCGGTGTCGTCGCCCTATCTTTCGCTGCTCCGCAAGGGCGAGCGCTCTAACCCGGCACCGGAGATCGTCACGGCCCTCGCGGAGTTCTTTCAGGTAAGTCCCGCCTACTTCTATGACGCCGACTACGCCGACACGGTGAATCGCGATCTCGACTGGCTTGTGCAACTACGCGATTCGAAGGTGCGCGAGATCGCCCAACGAAGCTACGCGCTGTCCGAGCACAGCCGACAAGCCATCGCCGACATGGTCGATCACCTCCGCAAGGCCGAAGGCATCCCTGACGAGAGCGCTGGAAAGTCCGAGTCTTCCTGACAGCTGCGGTACGCATCGGCGATGGCAAGCACCCACGCTTCATCGCTCATGCCGCTCGGCGGACGGAGCCATTCGGAGCTGAAGCCCGCCGCCGGCCGTCCATCCAGCCAATCAACGATGGCCACAACATGATCCGACTTCTGCGCAGGAGCGGAAGCCTTCGTTTTGTGTGGAAGCTGTTCACTCTGGGCCTGCATGGTCAGCCCGTCCTGAATATGAGTCGTCCACTCAAACACCAAGTCTGATAATCGAATTCCAGATTCGACCGGGGGATACAGTCCTGGGAAGCGAGCAGAAAGGACATCCCGAAGCGGCCTCAGCCGGCGGACATTCTTGCGCGCCTGCAGGTACAGCATGATCGGCGGACACAGGAATCCGGTCACCACCAGAATGGACACAACGCATCCGAGGGCCGTCTGTATCGAGAGCTCAATGTCGCGGTCAGGCTCTACGCCGAACCAGCGCAGCGGGTTCCAAACACCGCCACTGACCATCGCCACAAGTTCAACTGCCGCCGCGGCCGCGAGGAATCCCAAACCCAATCCGACCGGTGTCATATCAGCGTATCGCCAACCCAGCCAAACAAATTGGATGAGCACCGCCGCCACGTACGCATCGGACACCGCAAAGGCGACCATCAAACTGCGGTCGCTGGTCTCGTACAGGACTTTGGTGAATGTGTATGGGTCACCGACGGTCGCAGCGATGTGACTTTGACTGGCGGCCACGGCGACGACGACCAGGACGCAGGCCGCTACGGCGAGGATGATCCGCCGATCACGGCGGATCATCGCTGGCGGTGCGTAACCACTGCTGCTCACCACGAAGATTTGCACGCACGTGATCATCAGTACCGCGCCGGTTCCGCTCATGACAATAGAGCGCACAACCACCGGCAATACAGCCCACACCGCGTCGGTGTACGCAAGCAGCCATAGCCACAACAGCACACCGAATCCGGTGATCGCCATCGCTGCCGGCGATATCGGACGACGCCACATTCGCCAGATTCGGTAGAGAAGAACAGGCAGGAAGCTGGCTAGAACCACGAGCCGCATGGTTTGCAGAACCTCCCAGGCCGCCGGCTCAGCTCTCACTCTCTCACCGTAGTACGCACACAGTCGTTTCCCGCCGTATCTGACTCTCCCCAAAGTCTGCATAGGCCTCCGCGATGGCAAGCACCCACGCTTCATCACTCACGCCGCTCGGCGGACGGAGCCATTCGGAGCTGAAGCCAGGAACATCTTGTCCTGTAAGCCAATTCGTCACAGCTACCGCTCGTTCATCACACCCTCCGGGTATCGAATCGCGGGTTTGCGGTGACACCTGCCGCCCCTGCCCCAATAGCGTGAGGCCATCTTGGATATGCGTCGTCCATTCAAATATTAAGTCCGACAGTCTGATTCGTTGATCCATCGGAGGAATCACACCCGGAAAGAGCTTCTCGAGGGCATCGTGAAGGGGTTGCAACATGCGTCGTTTTCGTCGCGCCTGAACATGCGTCGCCACGGGTGGCCAGAGAAACCCCAGGATGATCAGAACCGCTCCAGCGCATCCAGGCAAGCTCTCCAGCCACAGTCCGAATGTGCCCAAGGTGTTCCCGTGCCCTTGGTTCAAGGGTCGCCACAGCCCTCCGTAGGAGATCGCTACCAGTTCGAACACCGCCGCGGCCGCCAGCAGTCCCAGCCCTGTGCCGACTGGCGTTCGGTCGGCATGCCGCATGCCGGCCCAGGCGAGCTGAACGAGTACCGCGCACATGAAACCGCTGCTCACCACCTCGGCGGTGATCGATCCTCGATCACCGCCGTGGAGAAGGGCATCGATGAGCTCATAGATATCGTTCGTAGCGAACAGCACGTTGCTCTGACTCACGCATATGGTCACGACAACCAGAACGATGGCCGTCACCGCGAAAGTGGTCCGCAGACCACGACGTATGCGCTCCGGCGACGCGTCACCACTGATCCCGACGACAAAGACCTGCAAGCAGGCGGCCATCGTGACGGTGGGCAAGCCGCCGAAACAGAGGGCGTGCACGACCGGCGGCAAAGCCGCCCACACCCAGTCGGTGAACGCAAGGAGCCAGAACCACACCAACACTCCGAAGCTGGTGACCGCCACGGCCGGAACAGATGTCGGGTACCGCAGCACTCGCCAGACGCGGTACAACACCACCGGCAGAAAACACAGCAGGATCGCTACGCGTGCGACCTGCAGAAGCTCCCACACCGAGCCTGCGATCACCCCAGTGCGTCGTCCATGTAATGACTCCACCGCGAGCGCCCGCGCCGCCCCGCACTCAACCGTCGAATCAACAGTCCGGCGAACCGTTCCGCGGCGAGTTCATCGGCCGGCCAGCGTTCATCCTCATGAGCGAAACCGTCACTGCAGCAGCTCCGTTGCAGCATTCGCGCGATCAGCTCCGGGCCGACGGTTTGAACGTGATCGGCGGCGTATTCGGTGATCGGTATCCCGCGATGCCCCAGCACCATGTGCCCCAATTCGTGGGCGATGGTGCGGTCGCGGCCGACGACGCCGTGCCCGATCTGTACAAGGTCCCGGTCAGGGAAGGACAGCCATTGTCCGAACACCCCGGGCGAGAGCGACACGTCTTCGATCGTCATCGCTCGGCCATTGGCCGCGGCCCATGCCTGTGCCGCCTCGGACACCGAGCAACCGCCTACCGACGCCGCCAGGACCGTGTCGACAGCGGACACGATCGAGTTTTCGAGACCGGATGCACGACGCAGAGTTCGACGTCCCTCACCGCCAGTCGCCTTCCACATAGCCACCAATTTAGCGAATAGTGGGGGCCATCACAGCAGAAGGTTCTCCGGAGGCTGCCGCGCCTCTACCTCGATGTGTGGAGAAACTGCAAGAGATGCACATTTACGGATTCGGCGGCGTCCAGCGAGACCGCGTGACCAGCACCGGAGATGACAACCTCGGGGACGCCCTCGGCGGCTGCCCACCGGGGCATCGCCTTCGCGATGTTTCCCGTGCGATCGTCGGCTCCCCGCATCAGCAATAGCGGCAACAGGGTGCGGTAGTCGGGGTCGGGCGTCACGAACTCGGTCGTCGCTCGCCATACCTCGAGAAATTCGGCCTTCGACATCGCCGAAAAGGCGCGCACCAAGTCAGCACGTGCCGCGCCCGTGACCGCCGACGCATCTGCCATCACGCGCGGCAGAGCTCGTGCCGGTATGAGCCGCAGCAGCGGAGCAGCCAGCCGCAGCGGCACCCGCTCGAGAAGATTCAAGGGACCGGTGTTCCAGGTGGAATCCATAACGCCCAGGCCGCGGTATCCAACAGGCGCTCGCCTGACTAGGCGCTGGGCGATGTTCCCACCGAGCGAATGTCCGACGACGACAGCGCGATCTCGATATCGTCGTCGGTCCAGGGCTGCTTGTGGTTGACCGCCCTGGGCCAGGTGGCCTGTTGGCGTCGTAGCCGCTCGGCCTCGGCCGCATCCCGGCATCGCAGGCACAAGCATCCGTAGCGGCTCACCGCGGTGTAGGTACCGTGTAGATGTTCGGCGATTTTGCCCTGCAGGCGACCTAGCCAACGCGCGCGGGCGACGCTCACCGAGTTGATCGAACGCCCCAATTCGGCGGCAATCTCAGTCGGTGTGCGGGACTCGTCGGTGAGGACGGCGATCTCTCCTCGGACCAGAGGCGCTGCCGTATCGGCTCATGGCGCGCTTCCCGGACGGCCGGCAGCCCAAGGCCTTTTGGCTCTGCAGATATCGGAGGCGTTTGATCGCCGGGAAAGAACGTCCCAGCCGGCGGGCTGCTTCGCTACGAGGAATGGACCGATCCAAGGCGATTGCGATCTCCTCAGGCGTCCACGCCCCGTAGCAGCCAATATCGGCCTGGACTACTCGCGACTGCTCGACAGCACCGCTGCGTTTCTGGGCCAGAAGCTGCTCAACATCGCGTCCCTGATACCGATTCCGGGCCTTCTTCACCTGTACTCGGGTGCGCCCCAGCCTCTCGCCGGCCTTGGCGCACGACAGCGACCGATCCAACGCCACCACCAACTCGTCGGCGGTCCACCGCCGTTGAGCTACACCACCTGCCACAAACGACAGGCTACTTCTGCGTCTCCGTGCAGATGGTGAATCGGCGTATTGGGTGTTGGTATCCGCCGTCCGAACAGCCGTCAATATTTGTAGTGTTCAAAATTACCTTCGTTGGCTTGAACTTGTTCGAGCTATTCGGGTCGCCACACTCGACTTTTGAGACCTCAGAATCACCAATGTTTACGCAGAGCGACTCGTCCCATTTCAAATCCAAACAGGCAGTCCATTGCCCACCAGACTTGGTGTTGCGGTAAAATTTACGGTCAGCGTCTTGGACGCATTCTGCCGGGACGTTCACTCTTTGGATGACTCTGTATACGGCTTCCCGAGATCCGCAGTCCACAGTCAGCAGCGTTGCATCGACCAGTCGGCCTTTCAGCGTCGCACAGGACCCCACGACAGCTTCGCTTGCTCCGTTGCCGGTGAGCGTTGCCGGCGTCGGGTATTGTCCAGGTATCTGATCGAAGTCCCGGCTGGTTTCATCCGCTTGGCGATTATTCAGCGGGTCACAGCCTACAGTCTGCACCGTATCAACCGCGGCTTGAGAAATGTCTAGATCGCGTAGGTCAGCAGGCGCAAATACGTCGATTCTGCAAGTCTCGGTAAAGGCGATCGTCCGAGGAATCCCTGGTATGCGCATCACCGTCGCACCCGATACGGAGCTTTCAACTACGGGCTCACTCTGGCCTGAGTACTCTTTGCGAGTCTCCGCAATGTCATCATGCAGATTTCCCGGTCTTGTGATGTAGACCGATAATGCCATTTGGTCACTGGGTCTATGCCAACCGCATCCGAGCCTCATATCACCATTATCGGAAGGAAGTACAGTATGTTGCGCTTTCCTGAGGAACTCGATTTTGCTGCCAATCTTTTCGGAGATTACAGTGCATCGCTGGTCCGCTGTCGCTGCATCCGAGTTGGATGCAACTTGCCCTTGCCTGTTGCAAGCACCTACGATTGACATCGCGAGTGAGATAATGAGCACTGTTCCGAGTGGGTTTCGATTCATTTTAGAAGCACCCCTTCTCGCGTAAGTATCATACGATTCCGATCTCTATTCATCGTGGCGATCGATTCGTCGATATGAACAGCGAGGATCTTCAGCCCAGCATGGAAACTATCATCTTCTGGCCAGACCCGCTTGACAGTTCCTCCATGATGCTCGATTAGCAGCCTTGCCCCCGGAGGATCCACAATAAACTCCAGCGTCCGTTCGCTACCGCCAACTCGCACAATCCAATGATCCGCAGAAACTTCCTCTAACGCGCATTCTGTTCCTTCGGCTACCATTTCAGCCAGTTCTACGAGCGCATTTCTATCTTCAGTATTCATTGCAACGCGCCATTACTTGATTGGAGGCGAGCTCGACGGGAAGGCGGTGATTATCTTTCCATCCGAATTCGAGACTACTACGCGAGCCCAAAAGGAGTGACCAGGAATCACTTTTCCATCGGCCGTGATGAGATCGACTTGACGATAGTACATCCATGTATTATTTCCTGGCTGATAAACCGCACCTTGCGGATATGCAAGTACAGCGGCGATAGCATAATCCGCAAGATAACGCCAGTTACCGGGATTCCCACCCTCGAAGCTCTTATTCTGCCAGTCTTGGTCGTGATGCCTGGCGTAGAGGTGGTTCAAGCCATAGCCCGACGTCCCGCAATACAGCGTGCTGACCCCCGAGTTCAGCGTCGAAGACATTCCACTACGCAGGAAGGTGGCTACAACCTTGGTCTCTTTGCTCCCATCGACCGGGCATGCGCCCCATGTCTTAGGCGTGTAGTTATTGAACGGCACTGGCGCCGGCGGGGTCGGCGGTGCCGGCGACTGCGGGGCAGGGCGCCGAGGCAGCATCGGCTTGCCACAGATGCCACACTGCGGCGCGGGAGCAAACTTCCGTTCAGGCTTTTTGAAGATATCCCCTGCGCCACCAATAGATTCCCCGATGAATGACAGGAACTCCTCAAGCAGACCCAAATCCTCGGCCTGCAACTCGCACTGTTGTTGAATCTGACGGTCTTGCTGGTCGACTTGAGACGGTTCACGTTCCTGCGTCGGCGCCTGGCTTGGCTGCTGCGAAGGCTGGTTCGGGTTGCCTTGTTGCGGCTGTTGCCCCTGCTGCGGCGACTGTTGTTGCGGTGCTTGGTAATCGGGGTTCGGCTTCCCAGGTCCTTGTGTGTAGCCGGGATTGGTTTGGTAGTCGGGCATCTGCGTGCCGTGGGCAGGTTGGTCCCAGCCCTGCTGCAGCTGTTGCCCACCTTGCTGACCCGGAACCTGTTGTGCCCCAGGTGATCCCGTGTTGTAGACCGACACCCCGCCGTCCTGGTTCAGCGGCGGCTGGTTGTTGCCGCCCTGGTAGTCGGGCATGGAACTGGGCATTTGAGGCGGCTGAAATTGCGAACCCCCGCCGTCGGTCATGCCCCCGGTGGGTCCAGGAGCGCCCGTTGGGTCCGCTGCCACAGTGGCCACCGCCGAGAATCCGCTACCGGGAACGGTGTTGTCATCGACAACCTTCGCTCCACCGATAGCCAGGGCGATAATCGCCACCAGCGCCGACACGCGCCGCAAACCTGTATGCATCATCCAACGATCCTTCATGACCATGAATACAGCCGCCCCTTTCAGCTGACGCCGAGCACGCCCCTGCGCAGATCATTACATACACATAGTTGCCATGTCGATCAAATCCCAGCTAATGAGTTAGCTATGCGATATCCTGCCTTACATCACCCCTGGTAGATGCAACCTGCAGGGCCGCGGTCGACTCCGCGATCTTGGAGCAACATAGATCATTCGGCGCCAGGCTTTGGTGGGCATACGGGAACGAGTTCGCCAGGTCTCCCTATCCTGACCGGACCACCCGTCGATGTCGGGCCGGCAGCGTAGAACTGGCCAATGGACGCGCGCAAGGCCATTCGTGAGGCTATCGAGGGCATACCGAACCTGTTCGGCCTCACGCGCAGGGTGAGCATCGGCGCTGCGGGCAAGACCGAGACCGTCGTCTATACGCAGACGCAGGTCGCCGATATCGTCGCCTCGATACTTCCCGACGCTCTCACGACCAAGGGGTACCTGATGCTCGAGCTGCCAGCCATTGAGACGGACGAGGCCGGCCGCCGCTACGTCGAAGTGCCGATCACCGCGCGACCATGGGCTTCGGGTGAAGTCCGTATCTCACTGCGCGGGGACGAGGTGGCTGTGGCCAACCTCCCTTCTGTACTACCCATGCAGGACGCTCCGGCCCTGGCCTCGGCACTCATGGCCGCACACACCACATGGCGGCAAGACACGCCCAAGCGTGGATCGCATATCTGACCTGCGGCTATGGCGAAATGGCGTTCAACATTTCGGTGGACAAGTATGCCCATTTACGGATTTAAGGCCCTGACCAGCCCATTTAGTGACAGGACAGTGCGTGGCGTACCTCAGTCCGAAGACCAAATGCATCATCTCTGGCTGCGGCCTCAGTCGAGACACCAACGGCGTCTGTAGAGCGCACCTTCAGAAGCTGGTCGAGTCATCCTGGGACATCGAAAGTATTGGTTTCTGGATGCAAGACGGTGAGATTGGGTACAGGTCGGTGCACAGCCGACTACGGGCCATCAAGGGGACCGCCCGAGGGCAGGAGTGCGCCGAGTGCGACAAACAGGCCGTCGATTACAGCTATGACCACGGTGATCCAGACGAGCTGATAGGCATGACCGAAAAGGCGTCCATCGCCAGATACAGCCTGGATCCGGCTCACTACCAGGCGCTGTGCCGATCGTGTCACCGAAAGCGGGATCTCGCCGCCGCCTGAATATCCACTGCATGAAAACCCTGGCCTAGCTGGTGTTTTGTCGTCTCAGGGGTGATGTTCATTCCGCCCCATCCCATCCCTTAGCCCGAGGGGGAATCATGAAGCGCACCATTGCCCGCGCGTTGCGTCGGTTATTCCTCCGCGACCGTTGGACTCCGTTCGACAGAAATGGCGAGCTGCGCCCTGAGCTGTTCACCCGCGAGGGTTCGCAACGGGTTGGTGCGCTTACGGACGAAGAGCGGCGGGACGCGGTGCGCAAGAGGTTCACGGCCGCAGGCAGAGACGCAGGCGCGTCGTGCGAATTAGTGATGATTTAGTGATGACTTGAGGCATTTCTGCCCTCGAATACAAAGAACCCCAGGCCTATGACCTGGGGCTTTGGAGCTGCCCGGGGGAATCGAACCCCCGACCTATTCATTACGAGTGAATTGCTCTACCGACTGAGCTAGGGCAGCACGCTGGGCGAACCCAGCGCCGGTGAGTCTACGGCACCCCCGTCGGGTGGCCCAAGTTTGATGCTCTTCGCGCAAGCGCTCATCGCCGTCGTTACTCGGACGGACGCAGCGCCTGCCCCGCGGTCGCGACCAGCGCATCGATCGCGAACTTGGGCTTCACATTGGCCGCCAGCGCTTCCCGGCACTCCAACACGGCCTCGATGCATCGCAGCAGCTGTTCGGCGGGCACTCGCTCCACCATCGGCACGAGCCGGTCCGCCATATCGGGATGATGCAGCGCCACGGTCCTGGACGGTCTTCCCGCAAGCGGATCATCCCGGCCCGCCTCGACGGCCCCGAACGACAACACCAAGGCATCGCGGAAGTAGGTCGCCAGGTCGATCAACGTGCGATCCAGGGCGTCCCGCGACGCCCGTGTTTGACGCGATTTCTGTTTGCGCTCAAGGTCTTTCAGGACGCCCGCGGACCCACGCAGCGCGGTCGCCGCCCCCTTACCGGTCCCCCCTGCGCCGAGGGCGGTCTTGAGCTCCTCCTCTTCGGCCTCGTTCCGCGCAGCCGTCAGCTCCTTGGCCTCGGTGTCAGCGCTGACCACCAGCTCCTCGGCCGCTGCATACGCGCGCGTCGGGGTGGCCGCCTCCCGCGCCAGCCCCAGCGCCCGCAGCCGGCGTGCTCGGGCCTGCTCATCGGTGGCCAGCCGCCGGGCCCGGCCCACGTGACCACCGCTCACCGACGCCGCCCACTGGGCCTGCTCGACGTCGATCCCATCGCGGTCCACCAACACCTGTGCGATGGCTGCCACCGACGGAGTGACGAGCGCCACATGCCGACAGCGCGAGCGCAACGTGATCGAGATGTCCTCCGGGTCCACCGACGGCGCGCACAGCAGAAAGACCGTCCGCGGCGGCGGCTCCTCGACGACCTTCAGCAGCACGTTTCCGGCGCCCTCGGTCAGGCGGTCCGCGTCCTCGATGAGCACCACCAACCACCGTCCGGTACTCGGCCGACGCCATGCGGTCTGCACGATGCCGCGCATCTCGTCGACGCCGATCGACAATCCCTCGGGCACGACTCTGCGCACGTCAGCATGGGTCCCCGCCATCGTCGTGGTGCAGGCGCGGCATTCCCCACAGCCGACCACACCATCGGACTCACACTGCAACGCCGCGGCAAAACACAAAGCCGCCACCGACCTGCCCGATCCGGGCGGCCCGGTAAACAACCACGCGTGGGTCATGCGGCCCGCAGCATCGCCACGCGCAGCCATCGCTGCGGACGAGAGCGTGGACACCACCGCTCCCTGATCCACCAGGCGCTCGAAAACCCCGCTCATTGCCCCCAACCCTAGCCGCCAGGACAGACGCCCCGGGCAGGCAGACGGGCCTGTGAAGCCCCTCCGTCACCGCCGACAGCTACGGTTAACGGGTGACTAGCGCGGACGGACGGGCTGACCAGCGCCCGCTTGCACGCGCAGTCCGGTACTCCCGGTGGGTCATGCGTACGCCCTGGCCCCTGTTCATCATGGGTATCGCCCAGTCGAACCTGGTCGGCGCGCTGTTCGTACTCGGCTTCCTGCGGTTCGGCCTACCACCGAGCGACCGCGTCGAACTGACCGAGCTCGGCCCGCAGCGCCTCATCATCCTGGGCGTCTCGCTGTTCATCCTGTTTGTAGCAGGCGCGATCGTCAGCACCTACCTGTTGATACCGGTGCTGCGATGGCAATACAGCTCCCCCGACTTCGAGTCCGAGGGCTCCGAGGCCGTTCGGGTCCGCGCCTTGCAGATGCCCTTCTACCGAACAGTCATCAGCGTTGCGACCTGGCTCGTGGGTGGCGCGATCTTCGTCGCCGTCACCTGGTCGTCCACGCACAGCTCAATCTTGGTCTCCATGTTCGCGACGGTGTTGGGCGCCACCACGACCAGCATCATCGGCTACCTACAATCCGAACGCGTGCTGCGCCCGGTCGCCATCCAAGCGTTACGCCGCGGTGTACCCGAAAACGTCACCGCCCCAGGCGTTATCGTCCGTCAGCTTCTCACCTGGGCATTGAGCACCGGCGTGCCGATCCTCGCGATCGTGCTGACGGTGGTGGGTCAGCGCGCGGGATATCTCAAGTCCGGGGCCGAAAACCTCACCGGATCGATCCTGATCCTGGCGATCATCGCGCTGGCCATCGGCCTGATGGGCACCCTGCTAGTGGCCACCTCGATCGCCGACCCGCTACGCCAATTGCGTTGGGCGCTTAGCGAAGTACAGCGCGGCAACTACAACGCCCACGTGCCCATCTACGACGCCAGCGAGCTGGGTCTGTTGCAGGCGGGGTTCAACGACATGGTGCGCGATCTCGGCGAACGGCAGCGCCTGCGCGACTTGTTCGGCCGCTACGTCGGTGAGGACGTTGCGCGCCGAGCCCTCGAGTACGGCACCGAACTCGGCGGCCAGGAACGCAGCGTCGCAGTACTTTTCGTCGACCTGGTGGGATCCACCCAGCTGGCATCCAACCGTGGCCCGGCCGTGGTCGTGCGGGTACTTAACGAGTTCTTCCGGGTCATCGTCGACACCGTCAACACGCACGGCGGTTTCGTCAACAAGTTCCAGGGTGACGCGGCGCTGGCCATCTTCGGCGCGCCCATCGACCACCCCGACGGCGCCGCGGCCGCACTCGCGGCCGCCCGTGAACTCGCCGACGAACTCACCAATGTGTTGGGCTCCAACGACTTCGGCATCGGGGTCTCCGCAGGGCGGGCCATCGCCGGACATATCGGAGCGCAGGCCCGTTTTGAGTACACCGTCATCGGCGACCCGGTGAACGAGGCCGCACGCCTGACCGAGCTGGCCAAGAACGAACCCGGAAACGTGCTGGCCTCTGCCGCCGCCGTCATGGAAGCCCGGGACGAGGAAGCCCTGCGCTGGGATGTCGGCGAGACCGTCGAGCTTCGAGGCCGCAACGTGTCAACACAGGTCGCGCGGCCTCGCCGCAGCTAGGTCGCCTTCTTGGCGGCCTTTTTCGCGGGCGCCTTCTTGGCGGGAGCTTTCTTGGCCGCTTTCGCGGGCGCCTTCTTGATCCGCTTCACCGGGCCACGCGCGCGACGGTCGGCAAGCAGCTCGGAGGCCCGCTCATCGGTGATCGACAGCACGTCATCGCCCTTGCGCAGGCTCGCGTTGGTCTCACCATCGGTGACATAGGGGCCGAAGCGGCCGTCCTTGATCACCATCGGCTTGCCGGTCGCCGTGTCCGCACCCAGTTCACGCAACGGTGCCGCCGAAGCCGCCTGTCCGCCACGGCGTTTGGGCTCGGAGTAAATCTTCAACGCCTCGTCGAGGGTGACGGTAAACATCTGATCCTCGTCGGCCAATGATCGAGAATCGGTGCCCCGCTTCAGGTACGGGCCGTAACGCCCGTTCTGCGCGGTGATCTCCTCGTTGTTGGCGGGGTCGACGCCCACCACACGCGGCAACGACAGCAGCTTCAGCGCATCCTCAAGTGTCACCGTCTCCAGCGTCATGGTCTTGAGCAGAGAGCCGGTGCGCGGCTTGGGTCCTTCGACCTTCTTGGCGCCCCGCTTGGGCTTCTCGGCCTCGGCGGGCTCCGGCGGTGCGGGCAGCACCTCGGTGACGTAGGGACCGAAACGTCCGTCCTTGGCGACGATTTCGTGTCCGCTCACCGGATCGACACCCAGCGTCCGCCCCTCCTGCGGGATCGCGAACAACTCTTCGGCCATCTCGACGGTCAGCTCATCGGGGGTGACGCCGTCCTTGACGTTGGCGCGCTGCGGTTTGAGCTCTCCGGCCGCACCATCGGTGTCCGCGATCATCCGCTCTAGGTACGGCCCGTTCTTGCCGACCCGAACGTAGATGGAGCGACCCTGGTCGTCGTCGAACAGCTTGATCGAGTTGATCTCGCGGGCGTCGATCTCCTCTAGGTTGACACCCACCAGGCGCTTGAGACCGCCGGCACGTGCCACCGAGCCTTCGACGCCGTGATCACCACCAAAGTAGAAGGCGTTCAACCAGTTTGTGCGACGTTCGTTACCGGAGGCGATCTCATCGAGGTCGTCCTCCATAGCGGCGGTGAAGTCGTAGTCGACCAACCGGCCGAAATGTTGCTCCAGCAGCCCGATCACCGCGAACGCGGTCCAGGACGGGACCAGCGCGCTGCCGCGCTTGTGCACATAGCCGCGGTCCTGGATGGTCCGGATGATCGACGAGTAGGTCGACGGACGCCCAATCCCCAACTCTTCCAACGCCTTGATGAGCGAGGCCTCGGTGTAACGGGCGGGCGGATTAGTGGTGTGCCCGTCCGCGGACAGCTGGGCAACCGTGACGCTCTGCCCCTGCGTGAGCCGTGGCAGGCGGCGTTCCTCGTCGTCGGCCTCGCCGCCGGCCTGCTCGTCGACGGTCTCAACATATGCCGACAAGAAGCCGGGAAAGGTGAGGGTGCGACCGCTGGCGGTGAAAACCACCTGCTCTCCGGAGGTGGCGGCGCCAGAAAGTTTCAGGCTCAGCGTGGTGCCGCGGGCATCGGCCATCTGCGAGGCAACGGTGCGCTGCCAGATCAGCTCGTACAAACGGAATTCGTCATTGTCAAGCAATGAATGCAATTGACCCGGAGTTTGGAAAGTCTCACCCGCCGGGCGAATGGCTTCGTGAGCTTCCTGCGCATTTTTCACCTTGCGGGTGTATTGCCGCGGTGAAGGATGCACATATTCGCTTCCGTACAACTCGCCGGCCTGCGATCGTGCCGCTTGCAGTGCTGACTCGGAGAGCGTCGTGGAGTCGGTACGCATATAGGTGATGTAGCCGTTTTCGTACAGCCGCTGCGCAATGCTCATGGTGCGCTCGGAGGAGAACCGCAGCTTGCGCCCGGCCTCCTGCTGAAGCGTGGACGTCATGAACGGCGGGTAGGGCTTGCGGGTGTACGGCTTCTCCTCGGCCGACGCAACCGTCAGCGTGGCCTGAGACAGCCCCGTGACCAGGGCGTTGGCACGGGCTTCGTCAAGAACCAGCACCCCTGGGCCTTCACCGGAGGCCTGTTTCAGCTGACCCAGGGAGTCGAAATCGCGGCCGGCCGCGACCCGCTGCGCGTCGACGCTGAGCAGTCGGGCGTTGAACTTGGGAGGTTTGGCCGCCGGGTTGTCCTTACCCGCGTCCAGCTCGGCGCCCAGGTCCCAGTACCCGGCGCTGCGGAACGCCATGCGGTCACGTTCGCGCTGGACGATGATCCGGGTGGCCACCGACTGCACGCGCCCGGCGGACAGGTTCCGTCCGACCTTCTTCCACAGCACGGGGCTGACCTCGTAGCCGTAGAGGCGGTCGAGGATGCGGCGGGTCTCCTGTGCGTCGACCAGATCTGTATCCAGGTCGCGCGGGTCCTCCGCGGCGGCGCGGATGGCCTGCTCGGTGATCTCGTGGAACACCATGCGCTTGACGGGCACCTTGGGCTTGAGCGTCTCCAGCAGGTGCCAGGCGATGGCCTCACCCTCGCGGTCACCGTCCGTCGCGAGGTAGAGCTCGTCAACGTCCTTCAAGAGGCCCTTGAGCTCGGTGACGGTGCCCTTCTTATCGGGGCTGACGATATAGAGAGGTTCGAAGTCCGCGTCGACGTTCACCCCAAGACGGGCCCACGGCTCCGTCTTGTATTTGGCGGGAACGTCGGCAGCAGCACGAGGTAGGTCCCGGATGTGGCCACGCGAAGACTCGACGACGTATCCGTCGCCCAGGTAGCCAGCGATCTTGCGGGCCTTCGTCGGTGATTCGACGATGACGAGCCGTCGCACTGCTTCGTCTCCTTACCTGCGCATTTCGCGGCATATGTACGGTGCATCGGCGGTCCGCCGTGGTCACAAGATGACACCCCCACGCCAATTGCGCAAACCTAGCCTTGCATATGGGCACGGATATTCCTGATGTCAGGGTGGCCAAAAGCGTGTCCACACCTCTACTAAGCCCCTGCTAAACCCTGGGCCATGCCCGGAATGCTTCGGTGTCACCGGGTGGTTCTCCGATATTTTCCAGCAGCCGCGCCAGCCGGCGCCGCCCACTAATCCGCAACGCCGGATTCGCACCGCGTGTTCCGATCAGGGTTGGAGCGATACCCACCCGCATCAACGCGGCAGCCAACGTGGAATGAGTGTCGGGGGCGTGCGGATCCAGGCCCAGCAGGTAACGGTCGGCCTCCGGCATGCCCGCGGCGAGCACCCAGGCGCGCAGTTCACGTGCACCCGGAAGCCATTGCGCAGGCACTGTTTTCACCGCACCACGGGTCCATTCCTTGGCGACTGGCAGCAGCACCGGATCAATAGCGGTACGCACCAGCGGATGATTCTCAGTGCCGGTTTCGGTATGGCCCACTTCGGCCTGCAGCCCGGTTTCGACGATCATCTCGGCAAGCGCCAGGGCACGCCACGGCTGGTCGACGACCACCGAGATACGGGCACCCGCTCCGCTGACAACCACCTGACCCGGTCCGGCCAGCAGCCCCGCCAGATCGGCGACCTCGGGAGGCACCGATTCGGCGGAAAAAAAGGACAGCTGGCTCACAGTCACAGACAGTACTTTCTTGGGTGCCTCGGAGAGCAGCCCCACGCGAGCGGGAAGTGCACCCGGCTTCGTGCACGCGATACCCGCGCTTAGCGTGCGCTACGTGTCTACTCGGATGTTCCGGGAGACCAGAAACGCCCCCGACCATGGTCGGGGGCGTTTCTTCGACGGATGTGGGTCAGACGGCGCGGACGCCGGTAGCCTGCGGGCCCTTGGGGCTCTGGCCTACCTCGAACTCGACCTTCTGGTTCTCTTCGAGGGTGCGGAATCCGTTTCCGGTGATCTCCGTGTAATGAACGAAGACGTCAGCGGAGCCGTCCTCGGGCGCAATGAATCCGAAGCCTTTTTCTGCGTTGAACCACTTCACAGTTCCCTGTGGCATTTCTTTGATCTTTCTTTACTTGGGTGCGACATACCCGTTCGGCACGTCGGGCCCCGTTCCGACCGCCATACCCCGTGGAATTACCCTCGCAGGAACCGCGACCGCAACGTCGATCCTGCGAGTGCAAAACACGAACACAGAAGCTGCGACCTCCTTAAGTAGAGCATGTTTGGAGCGTTGGCGATAGCGGTGCGCCAGATATTTGATGCAGACTTCGATGAACAGTGGCGAAACTTCGATCCCTCTTGGCCTGCCCTACCCTGGCGTTATGGCCAGATGCGGTAGCGAACCCGGCGTCGCTCTGGCACAAATGCGCTGTTCAGTGGGGCTTTTTCGGTGACTCGCAGCTACGGTCGCGAACTGCTGGATCTCATCGTCGCCGGGACCCCCAGCGGCGAAACCCCCGTACGGCACGTTTGCGATATCCCCGCTCGAGACCCGCGGCCGGATACCTGGCCGCGGTGGGCGCACCCCGACGCGGTAGCCGCTTTCGCCGCGCAGGGCGTAAGCGTTCCGTGGTCGCACCAGGTCGCCGCAGCCGCGCTGGCGTTCTCCGGCCGCCATGTGGTGGTTGCCACCGGCACCGCGTCCGGGAAGTCGGTGGCCTACCAATTGCCGATCCTGACCGCGCTGGCCTCCGAGCCACGGGCACGCGCCCTCTATCTGGCGCCCACCAAGGCGCTCGGACACGATCAGCTGCGCGCGGTACGCGAATTAACCTCGGGGATAACGAGTTTCGAGCGGATATTGCCCTGTGCGTACGACGGCGACAGCTCCAATGAGTTACGGCGCTTCGCTCGGGAAAGCTCCCGGTGGATCTTCACCAACCCCGACATGATGCATGCGTCGCTGCTGCACAACCACGCTCGCTGGTCGGTGTTCCTGCGCGGCTTGCGCTACCTTGTGGTGGACGAATGTCATTACTACCGTGGCGTTTTCGGATCAAACGTGGCCCTTGTATTGCGGCGATTACTGCGCTTGTGCGCGCGCTACGGATCGCACCCGACGGTGGTGTTTGCGAGTGCCACCACCTCGAATCCGGGTACTGCCGCGCAGGCACTGATCGGGCAGTCGGTGGAAGCGGTGGTTGAGGACGGGTCGCCGCACGGAATGCGCACGGTAGCGCTGTGGGAGCCACCGCTGCTGCCGATCACCGGCGAGAACGGAGCGCCCGTCCGCCGTCCGGTCAGCACCGAGGCCTCCCGGCTATTAGCCGATCTCGTTCAGGAGGGGGCACGGACACTGGCGTTCGTCAGATCTCGGCGCGGTGCCGAAATGACGGCGCTGAGTGCCGCGCACCGACTTGCGGAGGTCGACCCCGCGTTGGCGTCCCAGGTAGCCGCGTACCGGGCGGGATATCTGCCGGAGGATCGCCGGGCGCTGGAAGCGGCGTTATCGACGGGTGCGCTGACAGGTGCGGCGACGACGAATGCCCTTGAGCTGGGTGTGGATATCGCCGGGCTCGACGCCGTGGTGGTCGCGGGTTTCCCGGGCACGGTGGCTTCCTTCTGGCAGCAGGCGGGCCGCTCCGGCCGACGCGGACAGGGCTCCTTGGTGGTGTTGGTGGCCCGTGACGATCCACTGGACACGTACCTGGTGCACCATCCGGGCGCGCTGCTGGACAAGCCAATCGAGGCGGTGGTGATCGACCCCGCCAATCCGCACGTCCTGCGCCCTCACCTACTGTGTGCGGCAACGGAACTCCCGTTGACCGAGGAAGATGTGCGGTCTTTGGAGGCAACGGATGTGGTTGCCAGTCTCGTGGACGACGGCCTGCTCCGTAAGCGTCCGGGCGGGTTTTTTGCCGCGCCCGGATTGAATCCGTATGCCGCGGTGGATATCCGCGGTTCGATCGGCGGGCAGGTGGCGATCCTGGAGGCCGATACCGGCCGAGTGTTGGGGACCGTTGATACCGGGCGTGCTCCCGCGACGGTGCACCCAGGAGCGGTCTACCTGCATTCGGGGGAGACGTATCTGGTCGATTCGCTCGATTTTGGTGAGGGAATCGCCCTGGTGCACAACGCGAGTCCCGACTACTCAACCTTCGCTCGCTCCACCATTGACATCGCCATCACGGGCGAGGGTGAACGGGTTGACCTGGTCGACGTACAGATTGGGTTGGTCCCAGTGGACGTCACCCATCAGGTGATCGGATATCTGCGCAAGCTGGCGACCGGCGAGGTCCTCGACTTCGTCGAGCTGGACATGCCCTCGTCGACGCTGAGCACCAAGGCTGTGATGTATACCGTGACACCGGAAGCGTTGGCGGGCATTGGCATCGACGTCTTGCTGACCCCCGGTGCCCTGCATGCCGCCGAGCATGCCGCGATCGGTCTGCTGCCGCTGGTGGCCAGTTGCGATCGCGGCGACATCGGCGGGGTGTCCACCGCACTGCAGCCCGAAACCGGCCTGCCGACGGTATTCGTCTACGACGGACATCCCGGTGGTGCGGGTTTCGCGGCACGGGGTTATGAACAGCTCGGGACCTGGTTGGGCGCCACGGCCGACGCGATCGCCGCCTGCGAGTGCGAGGCCGGGTGCCCGTCGTGTGTGCAATCTCCCAAGTGCGGCAACGGGAACTCGCCCCTGGACAAGGCCGCGGCCATCAAGGTTTTGCGCCTGGTGTTATCCCAGTTGCCGGGCACTTAGAAGGCGCGAGCGTACTGCCGCGGCACTGCCGGGCTCAGCTCCACGCCGAGTTCCCGGGCCGCCCGTCGCGGCCAGTAGGGGTCACGCAGCAGCTCGCGGGCCAACAGTACGGCCGACGCATCGCCCGCGGCGAGAATTGACTCGGCCTGGTGCGATTCGGTGATCATCCCGACAGCCGCTGCAGGAAGCGAGGTTTCGGACTGAATGCGACGCGCGAACCGCACCTGGTATCCGGGCCCCGTCGGGATGCGCACGTGCGGCACATTGCCGCCGGTCGAGACATCGATGAGATCCACACCTTGATGGCCGAGCAGTTTGGCTAGCTCGACGGTCTGGTCGGGTGTCCAGCTGTTCACCTCGAGGCCCGGCTCTTCGGTCACCCAGTCGGTCGCCGAGACCCGCACGAACAGCGGCAAGTGTTCGGGCCAGACGGTGCGTACCGCGCTGACCGTGTCGAGGGTGAGCTTCGCCCTGCCGAGGAAGCTGCCTCCATACTCGTCTGTACGGGTATTGCTTGCCGGAGAAAGGAACTGGTGCTGGATGTAGCCGTGTGCGGCGTGGATCTCCAGAACCTGAAAACCCGCTCGTAGCGCCCGCTGCGCGGCACGGACGTAATCATCGATGATCTTCGTGAGATCTTCCGTGCTGGCCGCTGCAGGCGGCACAAACTCCCCATAGGGCTGATCGGTGGGTCCGATTGTCTGCCAACTCAACGGGTCCGAGGGATCCAACGAACGGTGCCCGTCCCACGGCGCGACGGTCGACGCCTTACGCCCGGCATGCCCGAGTTGAACGGCCGGTACTGCACCAAGACTCCTGATGCTTTCCACGACGCGTGTCCATGCGTGTTCCTGGGTGTCGTTCCACAAGCCGGTGTCGTACGGGGACAGGCGTCCTTCCGCATTGACGGCGGTGGCTTCGGTGAAGACGAGGCCCGACCCACCGATCGCGCGACTGATCAGATGGGTGCGATGCCAATCGTTGGGTGTGCCGGTCAATGGGCCGTTCGGCGCGGCCGAGTACTGGCACATCGGCGACATCCAGATTCGGTTGGGAATTGTGATGCCGCGCAGCCGGTAGGGCTCGAACAACAGACTCATGTTCCGGGGCTCCTCGCGTCGGGTGGCTGGTCCGGCACATGCCAACACCGAGACGCACGAGATACTTCCCGGTCGTCTTTACCCTGCCTGTTCGGCCGCCGGCCCCTGCTCGGCAACAGACAGCGCCTCCCGGATGAAGTCGGCCGAGAGGACGACAGCCTCGGCCGTATCGCGTGAGACGGCGATGGCGGGGAAGGCATGCAGTTGCCACGCGTAGCTGTGCACCTGGGCCACCACACCCGCGCCGGAGAGCTTCTCGGCCAGTTCGATGGCATCCGGTTCCAGGAACTCGTCCTGCGCGGTGATCAGCAGGGTGGGCGGGTACGCCTCGACCGGTACGGAAACAATGCGACGCTCCCCGGTAAATTCCGCTGGGCCCCTGTCGAATTTCGGAGCCAGCTTCGCCAGCTTGCCCTTGGGAAGGTAGGCGTCGTGGCGGCTGGTGCTCGTCGGATTGATGCCCAGATCGAGGTCCAACAGCGGTGAATAACCGACATAGGCAACGGGTTTCGGCAGACCGTTGACGTGCGCATGCTCAATGACCTTGCCGCACAGGAATCCGCCCGCCGAGTCACCGACGACGATCACCCGCGCGTAGTCCGCCAGCAGCTCTCGATACGCACGCACCGCATCCTCCACCGAGGAGCCCACACCGGCGACCGGTAGCTGCCGGTAGTCCAGGACGTACACCGGGATCTTGAGCTGGCGCGACAGCAGACCGGTGATCTTGCGATGCGTGGCCGGGCCGCAGGCGATGAACGCACCACCGTGCAGATAGAGGATGGCGGTGTCGGAATCCGCGGGGATCGTCCCGGCGGGAACCATCAGATCCGTGGGCCTGTCGGCCAGGGAGATTCGCGTCCGTTCGATACCCGGCGCATCCGGCCCACGCTGGGCGCCCTGGTCCAGCCACTTGAGCTGGCGCAACCCGAACTCGGTGGTCGGGAAGAGGGCCAGGATCGGCTTCACGAACAGCAGCACGAATAGGAACGGCAGGCGGGCGACGATGCCCGTCTTGGGGTGCAGGGTGACGACCATCCGGCCACGCTACCGCCAGATAAAGACTGCCCTTGCCTCGGCCTGACAACTTGTCCGTGCACCCATCCGTTGACTTCGTAATAGTTTCGATATAGCTTGCTTCGTAATAATTTCGTAGGCGTGGGAGGTCATTCAGTGGCACGGGCGCGGTTCTTCCGACATGGCGAGCTGCCGCTGGTGCTTTTGGCACTACTGGCTCAGCGCCCCATGCACGGGTATGAGCTGATGTCTGAGCTATCGCGCCTTTTCAGTGCCGGCGGATACCAGCCCTCCCCGGGCACGGTGTATCCGGCGGTCGAAGCATTGGCCGCCGAAGGTCTGCTGATCGGTCAGCCTCGCGAAGGCCGAACGATCTATCGCGCCTCCGCAGAAGGCGAACAGGCCCTGGTCGGTCGCGCCGATGTGCTGGCAGCCGTCGAGCTGCGCACCGGTGCACGGTTCGGCCGCGGCGACTCACTCGAGAAGACGCTGGCCCGATTCACCGCTCAAGTCATGCCGTTTGCGGGCCGGGTCGATCCCGCCGCGGCAGAGGCAATCCTCGATCAGGCCGCCGCCGAGATCGCAGACCTTGTCCAAGCTCAAAACCGGAAGGAAGGAACCAAGTGATGAGCGGTGATGCCTTTGAACGAGCTGTCGAGCGCGCCGAGCGCAGAGCTGAGGAAGATCAACGCCGCCTCCATCGCAGGCGCCTCGAATGGATCGGGCAGGTGAATCGAACGGCCTTCCACATCCATGCCAGCACCTACGCTGCCGTGCAGATTCTGCTAATCGCCATTTGGGCGCTCACCTGGCGATTCGACCACGGCACCGCCTACCCCTGGTTCGTCTACCCACTCTTGGGCTGGGGAATCGCGTTGATCGTGCACTACGTCGTCGCCAGACACATCTGGCTCCTGCGCCCCGAGGAATCTCCCACCAAACCGGACGCCGCTCGAGACTTCGACCAAGCCCCGTTTACAACACCCACCGAGGAGTCGTGATGAACACCGCCGTCGACAACAGCACCCGACCCATCAAGACCAGGCGCATCAAGTTTCGGTATCCGACTGGTTCGTTGAATCGCCACTATGTACAGGGCGACCTGGCGATGAGCCACATCATCGCGATGCTATCTGCGGTGTTTCCCGAGGGGGAGGACTTCTTTATCCGCTCGGTCAAGCATTACTCGGACCAGATCACCGACCCCGTGCTGAAAAGGCAAGTCGCTGGGTTCATCGGCCAAGAGGTGACACACGGGCGTGAACACCGCGAACTGAACGATCGTCTGCAGCAGATGGGCTACCCGACAGCCTTTGTGGATCGGATGACGATGCGCGGCATGAATCTCTACACGCGGCGCTTATCGCCTCGTTTCAACCTCGCCGTGACGGCCGCACTAGAGCACTACACCGCAACGCTCGCCGAGACCCTTTTGACCGACCAACGCGCGCAGGATCTGTTGGGCGACACCGAGGTTAGGTCGGTCCTGCTGTGGCACGCACTGGAGGAGTCCGAACATCGCGCGGTCGCATTCGATGTCTACCGGACCGTCGGCGGCACCGAGCGGATGCGCATCTGGGCGATGCGGTTTATCACCATCACATTCATCTGCGGGGCATTCCTGGAGACCGTGCTATCACTGAGTCGCGACCGGGCGGCGTACAACCCCATCCGTCTGATTAAAAGTGCAGCCGCGTTGAGGCATTCACCTTTCGTCAGTCGCGAGATTATCGGACGTATCCGGTCTTACAACCGCCCAGGGTTCCACCCGGATGACTTCGACAACACCGACCTGATCGAGCGTTGGAACACCCAATTGTTCGGCGAGCAAGGGCAATTAGCCGATCATCTGCGGTAGGCAACCAGCCAAGCGGGTCGGCCCGAGGAAAACGACACGGAACTACCACCATCAGAACGGGCCCCCGTAGCCTCGGTGTGTGTCCGAGACCAAGGCCCGACGTCAAGACCGTCGCACCGCTGTGACGACCGCGGCCATCCTTGATGCGGCCGAACGGCTCTTCGTAGAGCGCGGGTTTCATGCCGTCACGATGGATGCCATCGCCGAGGCCGCCGATCTCGCGGTCGGTTCGATCTATCACCACTTCAAGAACAAGGAACGCCTGTATCTCGCACTCGTTGAGCGCGCCCTGTCGGTGAACGAAGCGGAGATGGCCAAGGCGTTCGGCGCGGGGCGCACCCCCGTGGAGGAACTTCGCGCTGCCAGTGATGCGTACTGCGATTTTCATCTGCAGAATCCCGGCTACTTCCGGATGATCGCCCTACGCACCCTCGACGTTCCTCCGGGCGATATGGCCGACGAGGTCGAGCGTCGGATTGCCGACAAGGTCGAGGCGCTCGTGGGTGACATCGCCGATGTGCTCCGGCGTGCAGACGCCGCCGGTCAGGTGCACTGCCCCGATCCGGTCCGCACGTCAATCTTCCTGTGGGGCGCCTGGAACGGCGTTTTGTCTCTCAATCTGCGCCCCGACCGGTTGCGGCTCGAGCCGGCCGAAATGAAACGGGTGCTCGCATTGGGCCGCGACGTGATTGAACGGGGCCTCGTCGCACAAAAACTCTTGTAGTAGCGTTCAGTTTTGTAGTAGCGTTCGGTTATGGTGCTAGCGGCGGCGGTTCAACTCGAAGCGGTGATCGGCGATGTGGCCGCCAATCTAGAGAAATGCGCGCAGCTCGCCGATGAAGCCGGACGAGCCGGCGCGCGGATCATCGCGCTGCCCGAGTTCTTCACCAGCGGGATTGCATTCGATCCGTCCCTGAAGGACGCCGCGCTGCCTCCGAGTGGAGCTGCTACCGAACTGCTGTGTGCAGTGGCTCGCCGATACGACGCGCTCGTTGGCGGGTCGTTCCTGTGCCGAGACGAGGACGGACACGTCCGCAATGCCTACTTCGCGGCCGACTCCACCGGGATCGTCGGGCGGCACGACAAGGATCTGCCCACCATGTGGGAGAACTCCTTCTACATAGGCGGTCAGGACGACGGCGTGTTCCGCGCCGGCGCCTACGAGGTGGGAGCTGCCGTGTGTTGGGAGCTGATGCGCACCCGCACGGCACAACGCCTGCGTTCACGCGTCGACGTGGTGATGACCGGATCCGGGTGGTGGTCGATACCGCGCTGGCACCCGCGCGCGACCTTTGACGGCATGGAACGCCGCAACCGCGACACTGCCAGGACCGCCGCGGCCACTTTCGCCAAATATGTTGGTGCGCCAGTTATTCACGCCGCTCACGTCGGTGAATTTCGGTGCGCCATGCCGTGGTTGCCCGTCGAATACCAAGGCCAATTCGAAGGATCAACTCTCATCACCGATAGCGCCGGTCGAGTTGTCGCGGAACGTCGACCCGAAGAGGGGCAAGGCGTCGTTCTTGGCGACATCGACCCCGGACGGCGTGCACCCACACTCGAAGTTCCCGACCGATACTGGCTGCACTCGCGTGGATTAATCGCCACTGCGGCATGGCATTACCAACGCTGGCATGGTCGCCCGTGGTACCGGAAGAACATGGTGAGCGCGTGAACTTCGTCGTTCGCGCAGGGTTGATCGAGCTGGCCTTCGGCGCACTACTGGGGTGGGCCGTTGCCGCGAACTTCCTTGCACCACAAGTAATCCAACGCATCGGCGTGGTCAACGGGCGCAGGATTCTGCAGGCCCACCTTGACTACATCATGATGGGGATACTGCTGATCGCGGTGGGTCTTGCGGTACCCGATCTACCCCGCTGGCTGGCCGGCGTCGTGGTCTTTGGCGCGGTGCTGAATCCCACCCTGTTTCTGCCGATGGCGTTCAAGGAAGACATCACGTCCACCCTCGGTTTCAAGGTGGCAACCTTCGTCTCATTCGTGGCGATGAGCGGAAGCCTGGTATTGGTGGCGGTGCAGTAGCTCCGGAACCGTGACTGAATGCTGACCGGAACATCCACCCTTACAACAGTATCGAGCGCTCCACTCCCCGGCGACGCACCTGGCGTTCCGCTAAACAGCGTGCATTACATCCCGGCAGATATGATTTCCCTGCATGACAAGATCGCAGACATGTATCGGCGGCTGTATGAAGTGGAGACGTAGTGGCGGGGCAGTGGATTGCGCGTCAACACGGCGAGGTTGCCGTTGAGGCGATCTTGGATGCCGCTGAGCGATTGTTCACCCGCAACGATCTGACGTCGGTTTCCATGGTTGATGTTGCAGCCGAGGCGAACTGCTCGCGACCCACCGTGTATCGCTACTTCGAGAGTCGCCACGCCTTGATGGCTGCATACTTGCAGCGGCAGGTGACACGGATGATTCCGCAGCTTCAGCAGGCGGTTGCCGGCCAAGACGTGGGGGCGGCTGCCCTTGGGATAGTGCTGGTGCGGGCGGTGGAGCTGGTGCGGGAGTCTCCTCCGATGTTGGCGTGGTTCGCGAGCGAGAGCACCGCCCTTGCCCTGGAGCTGGCCTGCTCGAATGCCGAGGTTCTGCGTTTGGCGGATGAGTTCGCGGTCGGTGGAGGATCAGTAGATACCACTGTGGACAAGGTGGAGTGGGCCGCCCGGGCGATCATCTCGCTGGCTATCGCACCGCATGGCGATCACGCCAAGGAGCTCGACTTCATCCGACGGTTCGTCGTCCCGGTCCTCCTGACGTGAACACGGGCCGCGGTGCCCCGGTGCATCATTGGGCCGTGAACACCACAGGCAGAGTGCTCGCGCCACGTACCGCGGTGCCGATCTGACTACGCACCCGCACCTGCTCAAGATCAGTTCCAGGCGCCAGACGCAACTCGGGTAACCGAGTCAGCAATGTGGTCAGTGCGTGCGTCATTTCGGCGATGGCCAGCCAGTTGCCGATGCAGCTGTGCGGCCCCTGCCCAAAGCTGACGATGGGTTTGGACTTACGGGTGACGTCGAATACGTCCGGGTCCAGATAGATGGCTGGGTCCCGGTTGGCCGCCCCAATCGCGAAGATCATTGGAGTCTGCGCCGGGATATCAATACCGTTCCAACGGACCGCATTCGGGCAAGCTCGCGGCATCAAGCTGACCGGCGGCTCCCAGCGCAGCGCCTCCCAGACCGCCCACTCGGCATGTTCCTTGGGATCGGTGCGTACCAACTCAAGCTGCTCGGGATGAGTCAACAGCGCCGAGAGCACAACACTCATGGCGAGCATGGTGGTATCGGCACCTATCGGATACAGCACCCGGATGAAGGTGAGAACTTCCTCGTCGCTGAGCTGCTCACCATCCTCGGCCGTGGCGGTCACAATGTGCGAGATCAGATCATCGCCAGGGTTGGCCCGGCGCTCGGCCACCAGCGGGGTGACGTACTCGGTGAGCTCACGGGCGCAGCGCATCCCACGCTCGACATCGAACATCCAGTGCAACATCCCGTGTGACCACGTGTAGAACAAGTGCTCATCGGTGATGGGGATACCCAGCATCCGGTTGTTGATCAACAGTGAGAATCGCTGGCAAAACTCGGCGACCAGGTCGGCGCTGCCTCGGCCCGCGAATCTGTCGATAAGCTCATCGAGCACCGGCTGGATCACCGCGCCGGAATAGGATTGGACTTTGTTGCGGCGCAACGGAGATGACGCAATCGAACGATTAACACGGTGCTGTTGCCCAGTCATGGTCAAGATCGAATGCCCGAGCAGCGGCTTAGTGGCTATCTCATGAAAAGCCCGCATGGGGAAGGTCTCTTCGTCTCGAAACGCCGCCGACACCAACTCATGAGTCAAGAGCAGCACCGCCTTCGTCGAAGCGAATGGCACCACCGCATACGCCTTGCTTCTCCGCAGGCGCGCAAGGACCGTGTGCAGGTCCCGTTGGTCCTCAAGCCCGAAATCAGGCCCGTCGATATCCAACGGCGGCAGCACAACAGGACCGATAGACATGTGCACTCCTCAAAAGCCAACGGATGGCAAGGAACTGGATACGCGGCCCCGGTCGCACCGACACAGGCATGCGTAACAGTTTTCATCTTTCGTAATGCAGACATTACACATAGTCTCATCTGTAATGCAATAGGCAGTCGTATCGGCTGTTCGATCGGGCTCCTGTCCTCAGCTCGGTTACTCTGCGCGAAAACGCCTCAGAGATAAGAACGGTGAGGGATGGGGCTACTCACCGGGCGCCAGATGGCACCATGGGAAGCATTCCGATTGGCAATCGTTCCCCCGCAAGGACAGACCATGACTACGTTTCGCGTCGGCCCGTATCTCAGCCTCGGGGATCCGATCACGCTGGCCGCAGCGGACCAAGACGGCATGCGCAAGTTCATATCTGCCCTCCACCAAGCACGCGATAGCGGGCACGCTGCCTTTGACTGTGGAGACGGGGTCAAGCATCAGATAGCTGAGAAGAGCGGCGCCGCGGACATCGACATCAGCCCGTATCTCGTTGTCTGGAGATTCGACCGGGCCAAGCTGAATGAAATCATCGAACTAATCGAGCCACTTATCGAGAGCGATACAGCCGCACACCAGTATGTGGACGACATGAAGATTCCAACAACAACTCTGGTCCTTTCGGTCAACGAGTATCCCGCGGACGTCTTCGAGAACTAACTCGGCCCAGCCCTAGCGGCGGCCTTCGTCCCGAGAGACTAAATCGCGCAAAGCGATTGCAACCCAAGTAGCGCTGGAGCTATCTGACAAGCCTTGGTGAACCTGCCTACACTACGGTTACTGACTCATCAGCACCGATAGTCATGCCATGAATGCCGTTGTTAAACATAACTTTAAAGAAACTCTGCCACTTGGCGGCTGTGCCCTTAGCCCGCATCCGAGCGGTCAACGTCCGCAAGTCCCCGAGGTCCAACGTCACGTTGTCGACCTCTGTCCGACGATCGTGAAGAGACGAACTCCGGTATGCCGGAAGAACATACATAGATCTAAGCCATATGTTTCGCTGTTTTACATCCTGCTGATCTCACCAGTCGGGGAACAGAATACAGTGGATTCCCATGCCCAGCCCCCAGGACATCCTGGTTGCGAGCGGCGCTGAATCCCACCCTGTTTCGGCCGATAGCGTTCAAGGAAGACATCACGTCCACCCTCAGTTTCAAGGCGGCAACCTTCGTCTCATTCGTGGCGATGAGCGGAAGCCTGGTATTGGTCGCAGTGCAATAGATTTGATTGCCGACTACGCGGTTTTGGTGGCCCTGATCGTGTAGCTCAACGGCATGACGCCCGATCGCTCAGTCAGCGCCCATTCACCACCGGGCCGCAACGTCATCTGACCGGGCAGCGCCTCCCATGGCACGCTGTCATGCTCGGCGAGAAGGTCGATATGCAGCCCGCTATTGATCAATGCCGTCACAATCTCGCCCAGCGAGTGGTTCCATTCGTAGGTCTTGGACGACTGAATGATCTTGTCCGTGGGGACATACGTCTGGCCGTCATCCCATTCCAACGGTTCCTCGTGCTCGAAGTACGGGTAGCGCAGATGAGGCTCGTCACCCAGGGATTCGTCCATCGACCAGAGGATGGGGTGTCCTTCGCGAATGACGAGAGACCCGCCGGGCGCAAGGAGGTCCGCGACCACCCTCGCCCATGCCTCGACGCGCGGCAGCCAGCACAGCGCCCCGATTCCCGTGTACACGAGGTCGAAATGGTTGCGCGGTAATACCTTTGCCGCATCATGGACATCGGCCTGCACGAACGTCACGGCATCACCGGTCTCGGCAGCTAGTGCCTGCGCCTCCCCCACGGCACTTTCGGAGAAGTCAAGCCCGGTAACGGTGGCGCCCAGGCGGGCCAGCGAAATAGTGTCGGTCCCGATGTGGCACTGCAGATGCACGGCCTTCTTACCCACGATGTCGCCCAACACCGGCAGGTCGAAACGGACGACATCGGAGAGCAACGAGCGATCCGCGATGAACTCCTGCACCTGGTATCCCGACCCATCGCGGGCCGCATGAATCGCAGCACGCTCGTTCCAGTTGGCTCGATTTGCACCTAGCCAACTGTCTCTCTCACCCATGGTTGCCATCCTATTGGCACGAACAACCCATTTAGTGGCCCGTCCGCACGCATTGACGCTCTGGCCGGACGTTCTTATCGTGCAGTCGAATCCGAGGCCCACGCGCGGCACTCGTCGCGATCCCTGCCGATCACAGCTTGCCAGTGCGCAGATCTTGACTACTCTTCAAGATCGCCGCGTCCAGACTCCAGTTTTGCGGTTGGACCCGCTCCCAGAGACCGCCCTTCCCGCGCTCCCTGCCCAATTCCTCCTCACGCCTGAACCACTGCTCAGCCGTGCGGATCCTGTTCGGGTGAATTTCATCCAACAATGAGTAGTCGCGTTTGACGATTCCGTCTTTCCAGAGATTCCAAAAGCCGGTGAAGTTGTCTCGGAATGTCATGGTGCTTGGATCATCCGGGTCCGCGTTGTATCCGGCCGGGCGATCAGCCATGCCTCCAAGCGGCCCCTGCCAGTAGGCGTCTAGATCTGTGTCTACGTACCGCGCGGGATGTCCCGTGACCTTCTCGAACGCCCGGGCAAGCTCGCTATAGGGAATGTGGTCGATAGCGACTTCGAGGTCCATGCCATTGGATCGGGCGGTGTTGTCGAAGAGCCATCGGACGTAGTAACCGCAATCCTCAAGCGAGACATGGGGCACCGCTCCGTTACCCAGTGGAACTCGCCAGGTGACCACGCCGTCCTCCACCATAGGTGCCATGGGAGTCAGGGGCGAGATCGTCATCTCAATGTATGGACCCGACGTGAAGATTGCCGCACCCATCCGCTCCGCGTTCGCCTGATTCTGAAGCAGGATCCATTCGGCGATGCGTCCCTTACCGTCATAGTGGCCAACGCGGTACTTGGAGTCATAGCCGGCCTTCTTGAGCCCATAGTCGAGATTTCCATATACGAAGAACTTGATCCCCTCTTCGATTGCGATCTCGTACGCGCGGATCGCCCAGTAAATCTCGGTTTTCTCACCGGTATTGAATCCGTCGATATTGATAAACGCGCCGTCGCATCCGCGAAACCCTTCTCGCAGCACGGATTCGTCGGCGAAGGTGCCTTCCAGGGCCGAGGTATTTCCCAGTTCGAGCAACGCTCGCGCTCGCGCACTCGAGGCGTCGCGGGTGAGGAATCGGACAGAGTACTTCTCGTCGCCTACGAGGGCTCGCGTGACGGGAATACCCTGGGCGCCTGTGGCACCGATCATGAAGATTGTCGACGTGACATGTGGTGACATTGCAGCTCTCTCCTTGGTTCGGCTTTCGGATGACCGTTCCGTCGCAACGGAACTCTCGCCTAGTGATGTATATGCAACATAGGGTGAAATCAGTGGGTGTGTGGCTCATGCTGATCGCTAGCCGCTGGGTGGCAGACCGATAGTGGCCGCCAGGGTTCGGACGGCCTCAACACCACCGGACCCCAGGAGCCGCGCGGCCTCTTTTTGCGCTCGCCTCCATTCGGGCATCACGGCCTCAACCTTCTTACTGCCCGACGAGGTCAGCGCGACCTCGCGCACTCCCTTGGCGTCCGACGAGACGGCCTTCACCCAGTCGCGCTTGATCAACAGACTTAGGTTGCGACTGACGGTCGACCGCTCCAGCTGCAAGACCTCCCCGATGCGCGCCGGCGAGCAGGGACCGACCTTGCCCAGCGCCGCCATGAGGTTGATTTGGGCAATGCTCACATCGTGACGCTCAAGAGCGCGGTCGTACACGCCCGTAACAGCCCGGCCGAGCAGCCGGACACGGACAGCCAGGCATTCGCCGGCGATCTCGTCCACGGCATCGGTGACCATGAAGCTATTGTTGCATATACATCATTATCAGGCAAGACTTCGGGAACTTCCGTGCGTCTCTCTGAAACACACCGGCCGCGAGCCACGTTCGTTCCGTGGCCCGCGGCCGGTGATCCGTCATACCCGCGCGATCTCCGACTCGCCTGGTTGCGGGCCAGGTTGCGGCCCATCCCTGAACGTGGCGCGTTTGCGTGTAGGCAACTTCTGCGGCCACCAGAACCATGGCCCCAAAATCCGGGCCAGCGGCATCACCAGGAAGAGCCGGACAATCATCATGTCGAAGATCAAGCCGATGCAGATGGTGGATCCGGCCTGGCCGATGTTGACGACGTCGCTAGAGAGCATGGCCAGCATGGTGCCCGCCAGCACGAACGCCGCGGTGACGGCGACATTTCCGGAGCCGGCGATGGTGCGGATCAAGCCGGTGCGGATGCCTGCGTGCAGCTCTTCGCGGTATCGAGAAAGCAACAGCAGATTGTAGTCACAGCCAACCCCGACAAGCACGATGAACGCGATAGGCAGTGTCAACCAATGTAATTCGATGCCGATGAGTGTTTCCCAGATGAAGGCAGCCAATCCCAGGGAGCCTAGGAAGGAGAGCACCACGGTGATGAGCACGATCACCGAACCGGCCAGTGTGCGGGTGATGACCATGACGATCAGAAACACCAGTCCGAACGTGGCCAGCATCATCGTCAAGATGTCATTCATGGAAAACGCTTGCACATCACGATAATTCGCAGATGCACCCGCTACCAGCAGATCAACGTTGGACAGCGATGTCCCCTTGACGGCCTCGTGCGCGGCGGCCTCGGCCCGCTGAATCTGATCGATACCCTCCGGGCTCATCGCCTCACCCTGGTGGTAGATCAGGATCCGGGCACCCTTGCCGTCGGGCGTCATCATGAACTTTAACCCGGTCTGAAAATCCTTAGTCTTGAAAGACTCTGGCGGCATGAAGAAGAAATCGTCGTTCTTGGCGTTATCGAATGCCTTCCCCATATCCACCATCGGATCGATCATCGGCTCAAGCTGGGCGATGGTGGTATGAAACATGCTCTGCATCGTGAGCGTCAGCTGTTGCATGACCGCCATGTTCTGGACCATCGCGTTGAGCTGCGTGATCATCTGCGGAGTGGCCGCATCAACCATGCTCAGCCCGTCCACCATTGGACCTAGCTGTGAGGTCGCTTCATCGATATTGTCGACCGATTCATTCAACGAGCGCATGGCCCAGCAGATCGGAATATCGAAACAGTGCGGCTCCCAATACATGTAGTTGCGCAAGGGCCGGAAGAAGTCGTCAAACGTGGACAGGTTGTCGCGGGTCTTGTCCATCGCGGCCTTCAGGCCCCTTGAAGCTTCTACGGACATCTGCGTACCCGCGGAGAGCTGGCCGGTGATGTCCGCCATCTTCTTGGTCGAGGCCATCATGTCGCCCATCCGGGCCGCCATGGTGTCGATATCAGCCACGCGGTCCTTCAAAAACCCCAGATTCTGGCCGATCTTGGTCCCCATCGAGCCCATCGCGTATGGCAGCGAGGCGTGTTCCAAGGGCCGACCGTTGGGGCGGGTAATGCTCTGCACCATCGAAATGCCCGGTGTCCGAACAATATTCTTCGCGACGCGATCCAGGCTGATCATGTCGGTGGTGTTGCGCATATCGTGATCGGCCTTGATGTACAGAGTGTCGATCGAGAGCTGGCTCGGCTGGAAATGTCGATCCGCAGCGTCATACCCGCGAGACGACTCGACGCTCTTGGGAGCGTAATCCCGATCGTTGTAGCTCACCGTGTAGTTGGCCAGGTTGGCGATGCACAGCGGAATCACCAGCGCCGCAACCGCGATCATCGCGCCGGGCCATTTGGCGATCGCCGTGCCCAGCTTGCGCCAGACCGGGCTGGTCTTGGCCGGAGCAGACAACCAGGGCACCTTGCTGCCCAGCGTCAGCAGCGCCGGACCCAGCGTGAGCGCCGCGATAACGGCGACAACCATCGCCACAAAACACGGCGGGCCCAAGGTCCGGAAGTAGTCGAGCGTCGTCAGGCTCAGGCACAGGCACGCACCCGATATGGCGATGCCCGACCCCAGAACAACGTGGGCCACACTGCGTACCGAGGTGTAATACGCCGACTCCCGATCCTCTCCCGCGCGCCGGGCCTCCTGAAAACGACCGAGATAGAAAATGCCGTAATCGGTAGCGACACCAAGAACCAAAGACACCGCCATATTCATCGCGAAGGACGAGATCCCGATGACATGGTTCTCAACCAGCAGCGAGACCACACCGCGGGCCGTGGCCAGCGTGATCAAGACTCCGATCAACGGAATGATCGCCCGGGTGATGGAGCGGTAGGCGATGAGCAGCATCGCGATGATCACCACAACGGTGACGATCGTCAGCGTGACCATGCTCTCGTCGGCCGCATTGAGAGTGTCCGAGGCCAACGGCGCCGGACCACTCACGTAGACCGTGAGGCCCTCGGGCTTGTCCTTATCTAGCTTTTCGATGATGCCGCGGATGGCCTTGATCGACCGATTGGAGTCGGCATCGCCCAGATCGCCGGCCGGCCGGACCGTCAGTGTCGCGGCCTGCGCGTCGGCGCTCTGCTGCCCCGAGCGGGTAACCGGGTCACCCCAAAGATTCATGAGCGACTGCACATGCTCTTTGTCGTCAAGCAGACGGCGAACCATCTCGTCGTAGTACTGGTGGTCCTGCTCGCCGAGCGTGCGGCCCTGTGTCTCTAGGACAACTACCGCCATGCTGGTGTAGTCCGACTCCTTGAAGTCCTGGCCCTGAGTGATGGCAGCGGCCGAAGACGGTGCGTCACGTGGAATCATCGCCTTGGCATTGGCCGCGGTCGTTTCTTCCAGGGTGGGCACAAAGATGTTCAGTGCCGCGGCGGCGATGACCCAGAAAATCACCACAGGGATCGCCAGCACGCGGAGCAATCGCACTGCGCCAGGGCGCTTCTCGGGCTCCTTCGCCACCGGCGGTGCGGGCGGTACCAACACCGGACCGGTGGCCGCGTCCTCCGGCGGCTGCTGACCCGAGGTCATGCTGCCGTCACCGTGCAGGCGACCGCGGCACTGGCATGGTTGACGACCTGCTCCTCGCGGACCTCGCCGTTGACCCGGATGCGGCAGCCCAACGAGTCTCCGTCGACCTGTGCGACCAGGCTCAGTGATGCGGCCGACGACATGGTGGTCTCAGAAACCGACCACGGCAGTGATGTCAGCACGACGTCGACGGGTTCGCTGTTGAGGTTTGCATAGGACACTTTCCCGTTGGTTCCCAGATTGCCGAACACCTCATAGGTGACGTTCTTGGGATTGATCTGAACAACCGTGGCCGGAATCGGACGGGTAGTCGGCGGGTAGCTGATCGCCTGCGACTTCTCCCGAATCCGATTCACCCCGAAACCAACAGTCACGATGACAATGAGCGCCACCAACGGCATCCACAGCGCGCCAAGAATTCGACCGGCACGACCCCGAGACTGCTTGTGCCGGCTCATCGCTGGGGACGCCTAGCTGGGGCGGCATGGACAGCGAACATGCGATCCTCCTCGTCGCTCGTTACCGACCCGGGGAGGCATCCCCGCGCGCAGAATCCCCCACTCATCGCAGGCTCCTCCGTGTTGACGGTGCACATCTCATTGTTACCATCGGTAACTTAGCTCTTGTTACCCGAAGTAACAAGTCGGCTAGGATGTTCCCTCATGGAGACAGGCCCGACGTCCGGCGCAGGATCGCGCCGACCGTGGGGGGAGCGCCACGCGCATCTGCTGGACGCTGCCGAACAGCTGTTCTTCGAACGCGGATTCGCCGCGGTGTCGTTGAGTGACATCGCCCAGGCCGCGGGCGTCACCAAGCCCATCGCCTACCGCCATTTCAAAACCAAGGACGGGGCATACCTGGCCTGTGCCCGGCGAGCCCAAGCCGACTTCGCGCAGGCCCTGGTACAGCGAGCAGATCCCGCGCAGGCAGTGCGGGAGCAGTTCGCCGCCGCCGCCGACCTGTTCTTTGAGCTCTTGGAAACCCATCCGGAGCGATGGGAGCTCATTTACGGCAGCGCGGTGGTGCTACCCGCCGATTCGCGAGAAGAACTCTCCGCGCTGCGGTTGGACAACATCGAGACGACCTACGCACTGATCACCAAGGATCATCCCGACATACCCAAGCTTTTCGCCGAGGGACTCTCACACGCCATGTCCGGGGCAGCTGAACGTCTCGGACATTGGTGGCAATCCCGCCCTGACTTGGAACGCCAACACATGGTCAATATCTACGTCGAGATCTTCTACGCCGCTGTGGCTCCCTATCTCGATTCACCGCAATCGACAATCAAGCGCTGACCAGTACTGCCATCACCCGCCTTCGGTGGCCGGCCCCGCACGGGCCGCCGCCCGTGCCGGGCCAATTCCGAACCGTCCTAGTATCACCGGAACATTCACCGTCACAACAGCATCGAGATCATCCACCACACAGCTCGCCATGGAGGCGCCCATCCGCCGAGTGATCGCCGTCGCCTGCGCACACGCCGGGGCGACGCCGTACAGGGCCCATTGCGCCCCGGCGAGCGCCGACAGATCGGCCGCGGCTTGGGCACGGTGACGCGCCACCACTGCCGATCCGATCGCCACTCCACCGGCCGTCAACGCCAACATCACAGCCATCATCGCCACCGCGACCAGGGTCGCCGAACCGTTGTCAGCTCCCCGGTTCCAGCGCAGACACCGACTCGGCGGCAATCGTGACGGCGGGCAGCAGTCGGCTTGTCGCCGTGACACGCGCCACCACGTAGTCACCGTCACGCCGAACCTCAAGCGTCGCACCGCGCGGCGCGATCCGGCGCGCCACCGAGCGGCCATCGGCCTCGTCGCCGCGCGCCACCAGCCGTGCCGCCTCACGCGAGGCGTCCACACAACGCGCCTGCATCGATACCGCCTGAATTCCCGCCGCACACAGAACCAGCACTGACACCAGCGCCGCGATGCCGAACGCGGCCTCGACCGTGACGGCCCCGGTGTCGTCGGCTAGACGCTGGTGTTGAGTGCGCGAGTGATGATGTTGGTGAGCGCACTGACGATCGAATCCCCGGTGACGACCGTGTAGAGAATCGCCCCGAACGCCGCCGCGGCAATCGTCCCGATGGCGTACTCCACGGTCGACATACCGTCCTCGGACTCGACGACCACCACCATCCGTCGACGAAACATCGTCAACATGTTGTGTATCAATGGATTCCCTCCCTCTTGGACCCGCAGCCATTCCACGGGTCACAGCACACCACTGCTGAACACATCGCGCGCCAACCCCATGACGACCGGCACGATGCCCAGACAGACAAATGACGGCAGAAAACACAACCCCAGTGGCGCACCGATCAGAACGCCGGCACGTTCGGCCGTGGCCACCGCCGAATCCACCGCGTCACGACGGCACTGGACGGCCAACGAAGCAATACCGTCGGCCATGACCGCTCCCGAATCCGCTGATCGCCGCGCCAGTCGGGTGAGCGCTTGGCGCTGCTCACGCCCAGGATCTTCGGTTGCACCATTGTCCGACCACGCTGCCGAAGCCGGCGCGCCCAGCGCAAGCATCTCCCCTGCGCGACTCAAGATTCGGGCCAGCTCGGACGGCGCGGACGGCGCCACCACCAACGCGGCAGCCGCGACCGGCATCCCCGACCGCAGGCAGACACTCAGCACATCGAGGCTGAATGCCATTCCCAACAAACCCTTTTCGGCGATATCCCAATCAGGGACGCTTAGTGGAGAACCCCGCAGCCTGCCACGCGCACGTAAGGCCCCGGGCGCAGTCAGCGTCGCCGCGGCAAGCAATAGCAGGGCGATCGTCATCGCAAAGCCTTCCCGGTGATGCGGTCAGACCACAGCAGACCAACGCACGCCAGCACCACCCCAACGACCAGCAGCGCACCGCCCGCTCCGCCCGAGCACAGCACCGTGAGCGGTTCGGCTCCGATCATCTGCCCCAACCCGATTCCCGCGACCGGGAGGCCGGTCAACACCGCGGCGGTGGCGCGCGGCCCGGCAAGTCCGGCGTTCACACGCGCCGTAAACCGTTGCCTCTCCTGCAGATCCGTCCGGCATGCGTCGAGCAGATCGGCCACGGCGAGACCATGGTGTTCAGCCAACGTCCAACCGCGACTGATTCGATCCCATTGCGATCTTGCCGATCCCAGCGTCGAAGTCACCGGTTCTTGGTTCATCCCCATTCGGGCACGGGCCGCGATGGCCGCGAACGTCTCGCCAGCACTTCCGCCTAGTTCAGCGGCAGTGGCCTCAAATGCGCGGACGGGATGCGCGCCGATCCTCAGTTCACCGACAACGACGTCAAGTCCCGCCTCTAGCGCGCTCAACTCCTCCGAGCTTGCGGACAATCGTCGACGCCGGAGCCATCGCACACTCACCGTCGCGCCGACTACAGCCGTCGCAAGCACCACCGAGAGCGGCAACAACCACACAGCGACCAGCACAGGGGCGCCCATGGGCACCGCCGCCAATTTCGTGTTCCAGCGCTTATGCCCCGTCGCATCCCTCCTCAGGCGTGAGCGTCTCTGGGGCACAATCAGTAACGCCGCCGCGAGCAGTACGAGGGCATGGGGCGTCATTGCGTGTTCCGCGCGATCAACGCGTCCAACTGCGCAGTGCCCGCACAGGCCCGACCGTCGACGTTCCACGCGGGTACCACCCGTGCGATCCCGTCGTCGCCCTTACACACCACGGCGATCTCGGTGAGACGTCGTACATTGCCGAATCTTCTGATATGGCATACGCATTGAATAGCCGCGGCGAACTGAGAGTGCAGCGATGCACGGTCCAAACCGCCCAACGCCCCCAGCGCCTCCAACCTCGCCGGAACCTCCGCCGGAGCGTTCGCGTGGACGGTACCCGCGCCACCATCATGGCCGGTGTTGAGTGCGGTCAGCAGATCGACCACCTCGGCACCTCGCACCTCGCCCACCACGATCCGATCGGGGCGCATCCGTAACGCCTGACGTACCAACTGACGGAGGGTCACCTCCCCCGCCCCTTCGACGTTGACGGCACGCGCGGTCAGTGTGACCACGTGCGGGTGCCGCGGTGCAAGCTCCGCGGCGTCCTCCGCGCAGATGATGCGCTCCGCCGGGTGCACGGCCCCGAGCAGTGCAGATAGCAAGGTGGTCTTACCTGCCCCGGTGCCCCCGGTGACCAGGAACGCCAGTCGCGCTGCCAGTATCCCGCGGAGCAACCTTCCCGCGTCCTCGTCCACGGTGCCATCGTCGATAAGTTGATCTAAACCCTTTGCGGTGGGCCGCAGTACGCGCAGGGACACACATGTACCGCCGATCGCTATCGGCGCAAGCACCGCGTGCAAACGCACTACCGCATGCGGTGGTCCGACGCCGGTCAGCTGTCCATCGACAAAGGGTTGCGCATCGTCGAGGCGACGTCCGACCGCGAGAGCCAATCGTTGCGCGAGGCGACGCACGGCCGCGTCATCGGCGAATCGCACCGTGGTGAGCCGCAGTCCCTGCCCGTCATCCACCCAGACACGGTCGGGTGCGGTCACCAGAACGTCGGTCGTGCCGTCCGCCATCAACAGCGGTTCGAGAATTCCCGCTCCCGACAGTTCGCTCTGGAGCTCCTTGATGCTGTTCAACACATCGCTATCACCAAGTACACCACCGGATTCGGCGCGGATCACGGCCGCCACCGATGTCGGTCGCAACGTCACGTTCTCGGCGGCAAGTCGCTCTCGCACTCGGTCGATCAACGATCCGGTCATGCTGCAACCCCGTTGCCGTCGTGCGAGGCCAACACGAGCACCGACTGCGCGGCGATCGCCAAGGGTGAGCGACGCGATAGCCTCAGGCCGTCGTTATCGAGTCGATTGCCAAGGTTCGGTTCCGGACGCATAGCGGCAATCAGCGGCGCACCAACGATTGCGGCCACCTCGGCCGGGCGTAATCCACTCGGTGCCGGACCGCGAACAAGGACACCGACATTCGGGTTGGTCGCCTGCACCGCAGCGACCACCAGTGCGGCCGATGCGCATGCCCGGACCTCGGCGGGTGTCACCACAACAACCAGATTTGCGCGGTCCAGCGCGACCACACTTGTTGCACCGAGACGTCTCGGGAGGTCGACGACCACCGGCACGCCGGCCTCGCGCGCGCTATCGATCACCCCGCCGATCGCTTCGGCATTTCCGCCGCCGCCCGTCCGATCACCCGATACGACAACAAGTCCGCGGCGATGTGGGAGCGCACGGCGAAGCGCGTCGAAGCTCACCCGACCGCTGCGCATATCGATATCCGGCCATCGCAGACCCTCGACGTCCTCCCAACCGAGCAACAGATCGATTCCACCGCCGTACGGATCGGCGTCCACGAGCAGTGCCCCGCCCGGAGCGCACAGTCCGATCGCGGCACAAAGAACGGATGCGCCGGCACCGCCGCGTCCGCCCACCACCGCTATCACAGCGGCCCGGCCCGGCCCAGTCGACGGCGGTATCGCCGAACATGCCTCGACGAGGCGTTCCTCATCGGCGGGTAGGGCGAGCACCTGCTCGGCACCAACCGTCACCGCTGCGCGCCACACTTCGCTCGTCGGCTCATCCCTGCAGACGAGCAGTACTCGCATCCGGCGCGGCAAACGGGTCACCGCGTCCAGTGAGGCGTCTGTACCGTCGAGAATTACCGCGCCCGCGCGGGCCCATGCCTGTCGGCCAATGGACCCGGCATCGGTAGCGAGAATCAGTGGCCTGCCGATCGCGGCGACGATCCGTTCGATGTCATCACCGAGCCGTCGATCACCGACCGCGACGACAATCGGCTCCCCCTCATGTGCGCTCACAAGCACCACGATCAAGGTTGCGCGGAGCGCGCGCCAGAGCCGTTCCAAAGATTGGGGATGGACGCCAATCTGTGGATAGATCGGGGTGAACCGCAAAAATCGGAGACGAACGTCCCCAGAATAGAGGACGACCCTCGCCAGGGGGGGAGGAGGCGAGGGTCGTCGTGCTTCAGCCCCGGGGGGTCGGGCTGAGACACACTCGGCATAGCCGAGTAACCCCACTATACACACGAACCTGGTGAGGGTGGCAAGACCAAATCGGTCGAAAAATGGAAAGAAAGGCAACCCTTCTTCTGGCACCACTGCGTTACCAGACCACCCAGGCTGAACAGCCACTTTCCAGATGGGCGCAACCGCGCAGCCGCCGAGATCTATCCTCGACGTGTGACCGATCACGCAACGGCACCCGGACCCACTCCTTCATTCGAGGACCGGGATGCCGCGGCCATTAACCCACCCACCGACGCCCCGCCGGCCCCCAGGACGGCGGCCTTCTTCGATCTCGATAAGACGGTGATCGCGAAATCGAGCACCCTTGCCTTCAGCAAGCCCTTCTTCGACCAAGGCCTCATAAATAGACGCGCTGTCCTGAAATCGAGTTATGCACAGTTTTTCTTCTTGCTGTCCGGCGCCGATCACGACCAGATGGATCGCATGCGCACGCACATCACCAACATGTGCATGGGCTGGGATGTCGAGCAGGTGAAGGCGATCGTGGCCGAGACGCTGCACGACATAGTCGACCCGCTGGTGTTCGCCGAAGCAGCCGATCTGATTGCCGATCACAAGCTCTGCGGTCGCGATGTCGTGGTGGTCTCCGCGTCAGGCGAGGAAATCGTCGCCCCCATCGCCCGCGCCCTCGGCGCGACCCATGCCATGGCGACGCGCATGGTTGTCGAGAACGGCAAGTACACAGGCGAAGTCGCGTTCTACTGCTACGGGGAAGGGAAGGTGGCGGCGATCCACGAGCTCGCCAAGCGCGAGGGCTACCCGCTGGAGCACTGCTACGCCTATTCCGATTCGATCACCGATCTTCCGATGCTGGAAACTGTCGGTCACCCGACAGCCGTGAACCCCGACAGGGCGCTACGCAAGGAATCCATGGCCCGCGGGTGGCCGGTGCTGACGTTCTCGCGGCCCGTGTCGCTGGGCGATCGGATACCGGTCCCTTCCGGTGCGGCGGCGGCGACCACGGCCGCCGTCGGCCTGAGCGCCATTGCTGCTGGGGCACTTACCTATTCGTTGATCCGCAAGTTGCGACCGTGATAGTCGACACGTGTCACATTGGAAACGTACGTAACAATGTCATGACTGTAGGGATTACCCCTTGATGTGACCGCCGTCTGAGTGTAGAAAGTAGGTACGGAGCCTGGTAAGGCTAAGGTCGACCCGGAAGAGAAGGATCGATCTCCCGACCTAGGATTCCTAGCACGGACTATGGCACCCACGCGGAGCACGCCGCGACAAGGGCAGAAGCGTTGTGGGCCTGCGTAATTGCGAACAGTGAAGATTCACCAGACTTCTTGGGTGAAGTCCGAGTCAGCAGCGTCGCAAAATCGCCGAGGCCACCCACACAACCCACCTAGCACGCTTGGTAACCGTAGAAATCCGTGCTAGCGGGCGACGAGCCGATTCAATCGGATCGTCGCCCGCTTTTATGTTCGGGTCAGCCCGCCGCCGTATCGGCGATCGACGCTGCCTCAGCCGCGCCGGCGGTTAGTGCCTGACAGCAGAACACTATCCATGCGGCGACGGCCTCGGGGGTGCCCGCTGCGAAAGCAGCCGACAGCTCCCGATATCTCCCGGACTGACGCATCCACATCACCTCAGGAACGCCGAGCGCATGCGGATCCAGACCGCGCGACACCGTCACCAATCGGGCCGCGGCGCGCGCGACGACACCGTCCGCAGAGCCAAACGGACTCAGCACCAACAACTCCCCATGCGTAACTGCGGCGAGAATCGGCGCGGACACCGACGTTCCTCCCGAGATCAGCTGCGCCAACAGTTCCAGCCGATCGGTGTCGACGCCGGGGCGAGGTCGGCCAAGGGTGTCCTCGTCCGCCATGCCGGTCGCGGCCAGCACATGCAGGCGGGCCAGCGCCTGCAATGGCGCGCGCGACCACACCGCGGTCAGCTGCGCCAATGCGTCACCGTCGAGCGCCTGCCCAACACGCAATGCACCGGCCAGTATCGGATCGTCTACCGCGCCATCGGCACTCAGCTTCATCGTGCCGCCGTCCAGCGCCGATGAGGATCTGGCTGCGCGCACGGCGGCCTCGGCCGCCGTCACCGGCCATCCCCGCAGGTTGGCGCGATGGCGGTGGACCTTGCTCAGCGCGTCACGGGCCGCCTCGGCAGCATCGGATACCCCGGGCAGGTCGCCCAACGGTGCGAGTGGGTCAGTCATGGTCGATCAACAGTACTCAACCGCCCTTCGCGCCTCATTGCAGCGCCTTACGCTCCTCACGCCGGATTCGCTGCCGCGCGGGATCCGGCACCGGCACCGCTGCCAACAACCGTTTGGTGTATTCGTCCGTGGGCGCGGTCAATACCTGTTCATCCGAACCGAATTCAGCAAGACGACCATGGTTGAGCACAGCGATCCGGCTCGCTACCAACTCGACCACCGCCAGGTCGTGACTGATGAAAAGACAAGCGAACCCGTACTCGCGTTGCAGTTCACCAAACAGTTCCAGTACCCGCGCCTGCACCGACACGTCCAATGCCGAGGTCGGTTCGTCGGCGATCAGCAGGGTCGGCTCCAGTGCCAAAGCTCGCGCAATACCCACACGCTGTCGCTGCCCTCCGGAAAGCTGGTGGGGGAAGCGGTTTCGCATATTGGCGGGCAACTGCACCTGCTCGAGCAGCGCCTTGACTCTGCTCTCGCGTTGGGCGCGGTCCATCTCGGTGTGCAAGGTCAGCGGCTCGGCGATCGACTGGCCGATCGGCCAGCGCGGATTGAGCGATGATCCCGGATCCTGGAAGACCACCCCCACCTTGCTCCGAATCTCCCGCAGCTGCTTGCGGTTGGCCATCGAAATATCTTGGCCCGCAACACAGATCTTGCCCGCCACGACCTTGAGTAGGCCCACCGCGGCACGCCCAATGGTGGACTTGCCCGATCCCGATTCGCCGACGAGCCCCACCACCTCGCCGCGCCCGACGGCGAAAGACACGTCGTCGATGGCTCTGAAAACGCCGTGCTGCCCGTTATATTCGATGACGGCGTGCTCGACACTCAGCGCCAACTCCGTCGCAGGTACCGAAGGCTCCTCATCGCCCCCCAGAGTCGCACCCAGATGAGGTACCGCTGCCAACAGCTGCCGCGTGTACGGCTGTGTCGCTCGGTGGAAGATGCTCTCGGCATCTCCTTCCTCGACGACCGCGCCGTCCTTCATCACCATGATCCGATCGGCCAAGTCCGCGACCACACCCATGTCGTGGGTAATGAGAATGATGCCCGCGTCGATGCGGTGCCGCAGATCCCGCATCAGATCAAGGATCTCGGCCTGCACCGTCACATCGAGAGCGGTGGTGGGCTCATCGGCGATGAGCAGCCCCGGATCCAGCGCAAGGGCCTGCGCGATCATCGCGCGCTGGCGCTGCCCACCGGAAAGCTGGTGTGGGTAGTGCTTGATCCGTTTCTCCGGTTCCGGCATGTCCACGAGCTCAAGCAACTCGATGGCACGCTCGCGCGCCTGTCTGCGTGTCACTTTCCCGTGCGCCCGAATGGCTTCGGCGATCTGCCAGCCGATGGTGTACACCGGGTTGAGCGCCGTCATTGGCTCCTGGAAGATGACGGCCACATCCTTGCCGCGCACCGCCCGCAGCTCGTCATTGGTGGCACCAAGCAGCTCAACGCCGTTAAGTCTGATGCTGCCGCGCACCCGTGCGGTCGGCGGCAGCAGCGCAGGAACGGCCATCGCGGTAGTCGATTTTCCCGAACCCGACTCGCCGACGATAGCGAGTACCTCACCCCTGGACACCCTCAGCGAGACACCCTTGACCGCGGGAATCCACTGCTTATCGACCTCGAAATCGACCGAGAGATCGCTGATCTCGACCACGGAATCTGTAGACACCTCCACCTACCTTCTCCGTGGATCGAGGGCGTCACGCAACGCGTCGCCGACCATGATGAAGCCGAGTACCGATGCCGAAAGGAACAGCGCAGGAAAGATGACCAGCAGCGGTGTCGTGGCGAACCGCGCCTGTCCGTCATTGATCTGCAGACCCCACGAGATGGCCGGTCGCTGCAATCCGATCCCCATGTACGTCAGCGTCGCTTCCGCAGCGATGAACGTTCCGACGGCGATCGTGGCGTAAACCAGAACCGGGGCCAGCGCATTGGGAAGGATGTGTCGCACCAGGATTCGCCACGTGGACGCTCCCAGCGCAGTGGCCGCCTGCACATAATCACTCTGTTTGATCGTCATCACGCTAGAGCGAACCAGTCGCATGGCCGTCATCCACCCGAACGCAATGAGTGCTCCAGCCACAGAGAACACCGAGCGTTCCGCGACCACGGAGAGCAATATCATCCCGCCGAGAATCATCGGGATACCGAAGAAGACATCGGTCAACCGAGCCAGGATGGAGTCAGCGATCCCGCCGAAGTATCCCGCGACAGCACCCACGATCACACCGATCAACAGCACACCGAACATCGACAGCAGACCGATGGACAGTGATATGCGGGCACCGTAGATCACGTTGGCGTAGTAGTCACAGCCTTGCAGATCGGTACCGAACCAATGAGCGGCGCTAGGACCCTGCCGGGCGACATACAGATCGCATACGCGCGGGTCCTTACCGAAGGCGAAAAGCTGCGGCACTAACGCCATGACGATCAACAGCAGCAACAACGTTGAACCGGTGATGAAGAAGCCGCTGCGGCGCAGGTACTTCCAGGCATTGCTCCACAGGTCGGATTGCTCTACCAGAGTCTCCGCCGCGGCATCGGGTCCCGAGACGGGGACGGCACTGTGCACTGGGTCAGTCATAACGAATCCTCGGGTCCAGCACCGCGTACAGGATGTCGACGATGAGATTAAAGAAGATGTAGAAGAACACGATTAGTGTCAGGATGCTCACCACTACGGCACCCTCCTGATTACGCACCGCGTCGAAGGTGGCACGTCCGAGGCCGGGAATGTTGAACACCGACTCGGTGACGATCGCGCCGGCCAGCAGCGCACCCACATCGGCACCGATGAACGTCACCACCGGAATCAGGCTGTTACGCAACGCATGACGCACCAGGACGCGCGGCTCCGAAACCCCCTTGGCGCGCGCGGTACGGATGTACTCGGCACTCATTGTTTCCAGCAGCGAGGTACGAGTGAGTCGCGCGACATATGCCATGGACAGTGCTGCCAGCACTAGGCCTGGAAGGATAAAGCTGAACCAGCCGTCTCGGATGCCGGCGATGGGGAACCATCCGAGCTTGAATCCGAAGAGGTACTGCGCGAGAAAGCCAAGCACGAACACCGGCATGGAGACCAGCAACGTGGTGCTCACCAGCACAACGTTGTCAAAGAAGGAGCCGCGGCGGATCGCACACAACACGCCCGCGGCGACACCTATGATCGTCTCGAAGATTGCCGCGATCACAGTGAGTCGCAACGTCACTGGTAGTCGCTGTTCTATCGTTGCGGACACCGGACGCCCCGCGAAGTCGGTGCCGAAGTCACCCTGCAGAAAGCCCCAAACGTACTTGCCGTACTGCACGAGCAGCGGATCGTTGAGGTGGAAGCGTTCACGCAACTCGGCCATGACCTGTGGAGTAAAAGGCCTGTCCCCGGCGAGCGCGCGGATGGGGTCACCCGGCAGCCAGTAGACCATCACGAAGATCAGCAGCGAGGTGCCGATGAGTACCGGAACGGCCAACAGCGTTCGTTTAATGACATAGCGGAAGAGGCCGGAGTGCGTCCATAAGCGGCCGAGGAACATAGCGTCGTCGACGACCGGAATCGCGTCGCTGACCCCGCGAGTATCGACGCCCTTGATCAACCATCGAGGCCACTTCCCGCCGGTCATTGGGCGACCTCCACATCCGCCCATTCGATGCAGTCCTGGATGTTGATCTTCACGTTACTCACTCGCTTGGAATGCACGGCCTGATTCACGCCATAGAAGAGCGGAGCAGCAGGAAAGTCCTTGAACAGCAGGTCTTCCGCCTTTTGGTAGCCCGTTGTAGCTTCCTCGATCGTGTGGGCGTTGTTGCTTTCGCGAAGCAGGCGATCGAAGACGGGGTTGCTGTAGTAGGTGTGGTTGGAACCGCGCGGCGGCAAGGAGCCTGTCCCGTAGAGCGAGTCTAGAAAATTGTAGATAGACGGGTAATCCATGACCCACCCATCCCGAAAGGGCCCCGTCATGCCCTTCTGATCCTGTAACGGGAGAATCTGAGAGAAGGCCAGGGACTTGAGCCGATACGAGAGACCCAGGTTGGTCTGCAACTGGTTACCGATCGCTTGCATCCAGTTCTCATGCCCCGCACCAGAATTGAACCATAGCTCGACAGGTCTGCTTCGGTCGAAGCCCGCCTCGTCAAGCAACTTCTTGGCCTTGTCGACGTGCAGCTCGCACAGTTCGCCACAGGCACCCTTTCGGAAGCCGTAGAGCACAGGCGATCCGTAGGACGAGGCAGGCATCTGAGTGCCCGAGAAGATCACCCGAGTGATAGCCTCGCGGTCGATTGCCATCGAAATCGCCTTCCGCACACGCGAATCTGCATAACGCGGGTCGTACAGAGGGAACCCCAGTGACGTGATATCCGGCCGCGGGCGCTCTAGATACGCAGATCCGAATTCAGCCTTGGCGTTCTCATACGCGTCCTCGGGCAGGTCCAGCAGAATATCGAGTGAGCCCGCCTGCATATCGGTATACGCGGTGCGATTCTCGGTATACACACGGAACTGAATCCCCTTGGCCTTTGCCTTGTTTGGTCCGACGTAGCCGTCGTACCGGCTCAGACTGAATCCGACGCCGCGTACCCAGTCTCCGTCTGCCTTAAAGGGACCATTGCCGACGGGTCGGCGGCCAAATGCCACCGGGTCGCGGTAGAACACTTTCGGGAGCGGGTAAAACGCGGTGTACCCCAAGGTCAGCGGGTAGATCGCGAATGGCGTATTGAGCCTCACGGTGAAGGTTACGTCGTCGACCACCCGTAGGCCCCGCATCGTCGTGGCCGCGGCCGGACTGTCCTTGTCCCCCTGGACGTCTTCGTACCCATCGATGTTGGCGAAGAAGCTCGATGCGCCGAGGGCGTTGATACTGGCCGCCGAATAATTCCAGGCATCTACGAACGAGGAAGCCGTCACCGCCTCGCCATCGTGAAAGGTCCACCCCGGCTTGAGCTTGACCGTCCAGTTCACGTTGTCCGAGCTCGTCACGGACTCGGCCAGCCCGGTGTATTCGAGAGCAGCGTTGTCGCGGTTGTATTCGACTAACGGCGTGTATAGCGCTTGCTGGATTCGGGCGCCCTGGTTTTCCGTGGTGTTTCCCGGGATGAGCGGGTTGCGCGGTTCCGTGATGTAGGCACTGAAGTAACCGGGCGGCGCCGGAGTCACCAGGTCCCCGCAGCCCGCGGGCAAGAGCGCGGCAACGCCGACAAGCAACGCGACGGCCAGTCGGCGGAACCTCATCCTCGCCCTCTCTTCGGTTGCTGAATTAGGTAGGACGACCATAGGCGGGGAAGACGCGTGTGTCTCTCCATCGACACACCCGCGAGCCGGATCTGGACGGCCGCACCAATTACTTCTCGGTAACCAAGAACGCCCACTAGGCTTTGTCCCGGACCGGTTGAGGGCAGAAAGGCCAGATCAGATGACCGAAATCAGCACTGAGCCGGATAGCTATCCCCCGTCGCCGGAATTCGTGGCGACAGCGAACGCAACTCCCGACCTCTATCAGGCGGCCGAGGAGGACCGGCTCGGGTTTTGGGCACAACAGGCAGGCCGCCTGCACTGGGACGAGCCCTTCAACGAGGTCCTCGACTGGTCCGACGCACCGTTCGCGAAGTGGTTCGTCGACGGCAAGCTCAACGTCTCGTACAACTGCGTGGACCGACACGTGGAGGCCGGCAACGGAGACCGCGTCGCCATCCATTGGGAGGGCGAACCCGGTGACACCCGCACCATCACCTATAACGACCTGCTGGCAGAGGTCAGCCAGGCCGCCAACTATCTGACCGAACTCGGACTGGTTTCCGGTGACCGGGTCGCCATCTACATGCCGATGCTGCCCGAGGCCATCGTGGCGATGCTGGCCTGCGCGCGCCTTGGGCTGATGCATTCGGTCGTCTTCGCTGGATTTTCGGCGGCAGCGCTTCGCGCACGCATCGACGACGCCCAAGCCAAGCTGGTCATCACTTCCGACGGTCAGTGGCGCCGGGGTACCGCCGCGCCCTTGAAAGCCGCTGTGGACGAGGCACTGGCGGGGGAACCCAGCTCTGTAGAACACGTTCTGGTGGTGCGCCGCACCGAGATTCCCGTCGAATGGACCGAGGGGCGTGACCTCTGGTGGCACAAGACGGTCAACACGGCCAGCATCACGCACACGCCGCAGCCATTCGACTCCGAGCATCCACTATTCCTGCTGTACACCTCGGGAACCACCGGCAAGCCCAAGGGCATCGTGCACACCTCGGGCGGCTTCCTGACGCAGACTTCCTACACGCACTTCAACATCTTCGACCTCAAGCCGGAGACCGATGTGTATTGGTGCACAGCCGATATCGGCTGGGTCACCGGCCATACCTACATTGTGTACGGCCCGCTCTCCAATGGCGCCACTCAAGTGGTCTACGAGGGCACACCCACCTCCCCGAACGAGCATCGGCACTTTGAGATCATCGAAAAGTACGGCGTCACCATCTATTACATCGCCCCCACACTGGTGCGGACATTCATGAAGTGGGGCCGCGAGATCCCGTTAGCGCACGATCTGTCCAGCCTGCGACTGCTCGGCAGCGTCGGTGAACCGATCAACCCGGAGGCGTGGCGCTGGTACCGCGAGGTCATCGGCGGCAATCGCACCCCCATCGTCGACACCTGGTGGCAGACCGAGACCGGTTCGGCGATGATTTCCCCGCTGCCCGGGGTCACCGATGCCAAACCGGGTTCCGCGATGCGCGCCCTGCCCGGTATCTCGGCGAAAATCGTTGACGAGGACGGGAATCGGCTCGAACCCGCCCACAGCGACGAACCCGTCACCGGGTACCTGGTGCTCGATCAACCGTGGCCGTCGATGCTGCGCGGTATCTGGGGCGACCCAGAGCGGTTCAAGGAGACCTACTGGTCCCGCTACGCCGAGAAGGGCTGGTACTTCGCCGGCGACGGCGCGCGTTATGACAGCGACGGCGCCATCTGGGTGCTCGGTCGCATCGACGACGTCATGAACATCTCCGGTCACCGAATCTCTACCGCCGAAGTGGAATCCGCGCTCGTCGGGTACGAAGGGGTAGCCGAGGCCGCCGTCGTCGGCGCCTCCGACGAGACGACGGGTCAGGCGATCGTGGCGTTCGTGATCCTGAAGTCCAGCCATACCGTCGAAGGAGACGAGCTCGTCTCACACCTGAAAGCACAAGTATCCAAAGAGATCTCGCCCATCGCCAAGCCCCGCGAAATTCACGTGGTGCCCGAGCTGCCCAAGACCCGCAGCGGCAAGATCATGCGCCGGCTGCTTCGGGATGTGGCCGAGGGACGCGAACTGGGTGACACCTCAACCCTGGTGGACCCCAGCGTCTTCGAGGCGATCCGCGCCAGCAAGTAGGGCCACGCGCGACACGCCGTGTCGACGGAACTAGGGAGTGGGCGTGTATCCCATTCCGGCGGTGCGGTTCTTGGCGTTGATATCGGCCAGCACGGTGTTGATCGAGTACGTGGTCGTCGGCGTGTGCAGCGGGATGTACTTGACGATGCACACCGGCAGCTTGGTAGCGGCCCCGTGAATCATGCCCACCAGCTGTCCGTTGACGGTGACCGGCGCCCCTGAGTCGCCCGGCTGCCCGCAGACCTGGTTGATGAACGTGCCGGGCTCTGCGCCGGCACCGAAGGTGACACCGCAGGAGTTACCGGTGGTACGCCCCAGTTTGCAGGCGATGTCGCCGGGCTGCGGGTCCGGCCCGATTCCGGTGATCGCGAATCCCTTGTAGGTGGAGACTGGATTCACCTTCTCCGGGTCAAACTGGATGGTCGCGTAGTCGTACTGCTCGTTGCCGTTGACGAACTTTCCGAGCACGCCCTTCTTCGGATAGTCCTCCGCGGCCACCTGAGAACCGGCGCCGCCGCAGTGGGCCGAGGTGAAGCCCACCAGATTGCCCTTGTTGTCATGCCCGATCGTTGTCAGCGTGCACAGAGTGTCGCCGTTGATGATCAGCCCGGAGCCGCCGCCCATCGGCACCTTGTCGTCGGCACCCGCTGCGGGAGCTGCGCCGGCCGGGATGGCACCGGCAACGAGGCCGAACAGCACCATCAGGACCGTCAGTCCATAGCGCCCAGGTGACCTCATTGACCGTGCCCAACGCTCCTCGCGCAAGCGGCTCATCGCAGCAGCCTTTCTCATACCGGCCGCATCTCTCCCCCGTCGGCCACACCTGCAGCCCATTCTAAGCAATATTCACATTGGTCACTCCTGTCACAGACCTATCGATTGGGTAACGACATCGCCGCACAGGGAGCCGCCCGGAGCGAAACCACACCGACATCGCGGCACTCCTGCCCAACGTGGCAACATAGGCCGCACCACATCACACCGGACCCGCGAGGGACACGGAGGGAGCAGAGTGAGCAGCCCTGGAAGCCGCAACTACCGCACGGACAGCAATGGTGTTCCGATCACCGTCGCCGCCATCCCCCTGTCCGATCCGCATGCCACCGGCACCGGCGAGCCCACCATCGGCAATCTGGTCCGCGATGCCACCACACAGGTTTCCGCGCTGGTCCGTGCCGAAGTGGAGCTCGCCCGCTCCGAGGTGGTGCGTGATGTCAAGAAGGGCCTGGCGGGCAGCATCTTCTTCATCGCGGCTCTCGTGGTGCTGTTCTATTCGACGTTCTTCTTCTTCTTTTTCGCCGCGGAGGTGCTCAAAGTCTGGCTGCCGGCCTGGGCCGCCTACCTGATCATCTTCGCCGCGATGGTGTTCGTCGCGATCCTCGCGGTACTAATCGGATATCTCCAGGTCAGGCGCATTCGCGGACCCCAGGCGACCATTGAGAGCGTCAAGGAAACACGGACCGTCTTCACCTCGCGAGACGACGAGTCACCCGCGCTGACCAAGTCGGCCAAGCCTGCAGACCCGTCGGGCTGGTAGCTGGATCCGTCGGCTCGATACCGGCACACCCATGCTGTTCGACCAAACGGCGCGCCACCCTGACCCGTCCATTGTCCGCATCGTCGGGCCGTGGCGTCATTTCGATGTGCACGCCAACGGCATTCGGTTTCACGTGGTCGAAGCCGATAACAATGACCGCGCCGGCCCATCCAACACACCTGCCACCAGCAGGCCGCTCGTATTGCTGCTGCACGGATTCGGTTCCTTCTGGTGGTCCTGGCGCCATCAGCTCCGCGAGCTGAACGATGCCCGGGTAGTCGCGGTCGATCTGCGCGGCTACGGCGGAAGCGACAAGCCCCCACGCGGATACGACGGCTGGACGCTCGCCGGAGACACCGCCGGGTTGATCCGCGCCTTGGGACACACCTCGGCCACACTCGTCGGACATGCCGAGGGTGGGCTGGTCTGCTGGGCCACCGCGAACCTGCATCCGCGTCTCGTGGACGCCATCGCCGTGGTGAGCTCGCCCCATCCGATCGCGTTGCGTGCCTCCACATTCCGGGGAACCGGGCAGGGCGGCGCGCTGCTGCCCTCGCTGCTGCGCTACCAGGTGCCGATCCTGCCCGAACGCACCCTGCTGCGCCATCACGGTGCCGAACTGGAACGCTTGGTGCGGGCGCGGGCGGGCGCGCAATGGACCACCACCGACGATTTCGCCGAGACCGTAAGGCAACTGCGTACTGCGATCGCCATCCCTGGGGTGGCCCATTGCACGCTGGAGTACCAACGGTGGGCGGTGCGCAGCCAATTGCGCAGCGAAGGTTGGCGATTCATGCGGTCGATGGATCGCCAACTGGCCGTCCCGCTGCTGCACATGCGCGGAGATGCCGACCCGTACGTGCTCACCGATCCGGTGCAACGGTCACTGCCGTACGCACCCGATGGGCAATTCGTATCGCTACGCGGGGTCGGCCATTACGGCCACGAGGAAGACCCCTCGGCCGTCAACGAATACCTACGGAGCTTTATTGGGCGCCGGTGACTGCGGCCCGTTGACGTGCTGCTCCGGCGTCTTGTTGGCCTCCGGCGCTGAGACGCAGGTGCCAGTGCTGACGGGCTCGCCGAGCCCCGCCTTGGCGAGCTGATCCTTGACCTGCTTGGCGGTCAGCGCGAATCCGGTGTCGTCATCATCGATGGCGGCTCCGAAGACCACACCGAGCACGCGGCCTTCCGTGTCGATCAACGGACCGCCCGAATTGCCTTGCAGCACCGAACCCCTGATGGTGTACACCTCGCGGGTAACCGTACTGGCACGGTAGATATCCGGTCCGTTCAGCTCAATGATCTCGCGTATGCGCGCCGGTGTCGCCTTGTAATCCCCTCCACCGGGATACCCCAGCACAATCGCGTCGTCACCGGTCTTGGCAGGATTGGGCGCGAACACCAGTGGCGCGGCGGGCATATCGGGAACCGCGAGGATCGAGATATCCGCGTTGGGATCGTAGGCCACCACGGAGGCCTCGAAGGTCTGCCCTGCCGACTCGACGGTGACGCTGTTCGTGCCCGCGACCACGTGCGCGTTCGACATCACCCGGTGCGGGGCGATCACGAATCCAGTTCCCTCAAGCGACTTTAGACAGCTACGGGCCACACCCTTGATCTTGACGACGCTGGGCTCGGCTCCGCGCACCACCGGCCCGTTCGCCAGTGCAGGGTCGGGTGCGTCTACCGCGGCGATCGGGGTCTTGCCGAACGGCTGCAGCACGCTGGGCAGTCCGGAGGTATCCAGCAGCTTCGACAGGTCGTTGGGGACCTTGCGGAGTTGGTCGGGGGCGTACTTGTCGACCTGGCTGAGTACCTTCGATTCACGTGCTGCCGCAGAGATATTCGGCTGGTTGGAGCTTTGCATCGGGATGGACAGCAGCCACGCGGCAACCAACACGGCCGCCACCTGCAGGACTACCCCCACCGTCGAATCCGCGGCACGCACCGCCCGGTTCCTGATGGCGCCGCGCATAGCCCGGCCCAACACCACGCCCGCAACCTCGCCGATGACGACCAACACCAGGATGAGCAGCAGCGAGGCGAACAGTTTGGTGCGCGCCCCTTCGAGACTGGCCACCACATGCGGTGCCAGCATGATCCCAGCCACCGCGCCCAGAATCACGCCGACGAAGGACATGAGGGAACCCAGTGCGCCGGAGCGCCATCCGGATACCGCGGCGATAAAGGCGACGGCGACGACACCGATATCGAGCCACTGCGATGGATTCAGATTCATACCGACCCTCCCAGGTGCTCGGCCAGCAGCTCATCAAGATCACGAAGGTTACGAGTGTCCCACGGTCGCGCCCAGCCAGAAACCTCCAGCATCGCCGAGATGATCTGTCCGGTGAACCCCCAGACCAGCATCCCTGGCAGCAGAAAGGCCGGCCCGCTGTACCTGATGCCAAATGTCTTCTTACTCACCATGATTCGATTTGCCGGGTCGACGAGGTCACCGATTTTGACTCGCGACACCTCGGCGGTCTCACCCGGATCGACGGCAAGTACCGGACCAGGGTCGGCCGAGTAGGCCAGCACCGGTGAGACGTGGAAGCCCGACGGCGGGATGAACAGCGGGTCCATCACGGTGAGCGGGTGTACACGTCCGGGATCCAGCCCCGTCTCCTCGTGAGCCTCGCGCAACGCCGTCCCGACCGGTCCCCCGTCACCCGGGTCGGTCGCGCCGCCGGGGAACGACACCTGGCCGCTGTGCTGGCGCAGGGTCGAGGCGCGCACTGTCAGCAGCAGATCGGCCTCCGCCGGGTCAGTCACGTTGCCGTCGGCCGACACCAACACCAACACGGCTGCCGGTCGCCCCGAGGACGAGAACTTACGAGCCTGGAGCACCGCCTTCATCGCGGGGTGCACGCCGCGGCCGTAGATATCGTTGACCCCCGCGGCGTTGTCCACCAGCGGTCGCATCCAATCGGGGGCGGCGCCGGGCGCCAACGGAGCCGTGCTCAATCCTCTGCGCGCAAGCGGCTCATCGGTGTTTGACTCTCTTCGCGCAAGCGGCTCATCGGAAGTCACCACCTAGAACTCCACTCCCAACGCTTGTCGCACCTCGGCACCGATCTCATCCGCCGAAGTGAACGAACGCGGTAGCACTCGGGCAACGCTACCGTCCGCGCGGATCAAAATGGTCGTGGGCATGACATTCGGCGTTCGCAGCGCGGCCGCGATCCGTCGGGCGCCGTCCTGCAGCATCGGCAACGCGACGTGAAGTTCAGCCAGGCGGGCAATGCCGGCCGCCTCGTTCTCGTCCTGGTGCACCGTGACAACGGTGAGCTTGTCGCCGGCTCGCCGCTGCAATTCGGCCATAGCGGGGAGTTCATCGGCGCAGGGTCCGCACCAATACGCCCACAGGTTCAGCACCACGGCGCGGCCCGCCAACGCCGGTCCGACCTGCACCGTGGATCCGTCCGCGGCGCACTCCAAGGAGATCGTCGCCAGTTCGGGCGGGCCCGCTGGGCCCTCCGCGCGTGGGCACGGCGGCAGTTGCGCCTGCCTGCGCAGCGGCGCGAGTGCCTCCGGGGTGTCGGCATCTCTGTGTTCCCGGGCAGCGACGGGTTCCTGATCGCTCGGGCCCGCCGGTCGCTGCCGGTCCCGTTGTTGCAGCAGCATGACCGCGATCAGCGCGGCGACCAGCACCACTCCGACCAGCGTCCACCGCGCTCCAGTGGTGAGCCGTGCCACGTCACAACCCGGCCAGGGCGAGCAGATGTTCGGTCTCCGGGCCCTTCACCAGCGGTGCCGCCAGTTCCGGATCCGTCGGCCCCAGCCCGTACGACGGGCAGTCCTTGGCGAGTACACACACCCCACACGCGGGCTTGCGGGCATGACACACGCGTCGCCCGTGGAAGATCACGCGGTGACTCAGCAGGGTCCATTCCTTGCGCTCGATGAGCTCGCCGACGATGTGCTCGACCTTGACCGGATCTTCTTCCTCGGTCCACCGCCACCGCCGGACCAACCGTCCGAAATGTGTGTCGACGGTGATACCCGGTATGTCAAATGCGTTGCCCAGGACCACGTTTGCGGTCTTGCGACCGACACCCGGCAGGGTCACCAAGTCCTTCAGCCGAGGTGGCACCTCGCCGCCGTAGCGCTCCACCAACTGGGCGCCCAGCCCGATGATCGAGTTCGCCTTGTTCCGGTAGAAGCCGGTAGTGCGGATCATTTCTTCGAGTTCGGTCCGGTTGGCCCCGGCATAGTCCTCTGCGGAGCGGTATTTGACGAACAGCGCGGGCGTCACCATGTTGACACGCACGTCGGTGCATTGGGCCGACAGGATGGTGGCCACCGTCAATTCCAGCGGTGTGGTGAAGTCGAGCTCGCAATAGACGTGCGGAAATGCTTGCGCCAGAGTTCGATTCATCCGGCGTGCGCGACGCACCAGCCCGGTGTGCGTTTCGGTCTTCCACGCCGTTGAGGGCTTTCCCGACATACCGGCCGCCTTCACCGCCGACTTCGCTCTGGGCTTAGAGGCTGATCCGGTGGCAGGCACAAGCCCAGGGTAGCGGGAGGGACGAATCGGAGCGGGCGCGCGATCCACCTTCATCCACCCGCTGCGCAGCACAAACCGGTTGATTTCCGTGACCTCGCCGAGATCTTGGGCGTGTTTACTTCAATCCGTGTCGGGCCTATTCGGGTTACTCGTTCCCGGCTTCCTCATGCTTGCCAGCCTTGGGCTGGCGCGGCTGGAAGCCGGGTTGATGCGGCATACCTTGCAACCGAGCGAGGTGGCCGATTTTCTGGACCAAGCAAGTCCATCGGATATGAATCGCCTCGCTCGCGATGGCATGCCGTCCGCTATCGAGGGATTACATCGCCGTCAGTTGCAACGCATCGAGCCGTCGTTGGAGGCGGTCTACGAGGCCACCGCGAGCGGCTACAACCAGCCGCGCGGGAACGGTCCGTCGATGCGGCCCCCGCGAGTGGGAGGGACTCCCGGCGTGCGCGAAGAGACTCACACACCGATGAATCGCCTGCGTGAAGAGAGCGTGTCTTCCCTGCGCTCCAGGCATTCAGTGGTCGATTCACTGCGTGCCGGTGGCGCAGCGGTGTAGCTTGGATCACGTTCTTTAGCGACCTGGCCACTAGACTCATGTCAAGGTGAGTCGGCGTAAGCATGACCAACGAATCTGGGTAAGGGGCAAACGTGGACGAGATCCTGGCCAGGGCCGGAATCTTCCAGGGTGTCGAACCGAGCGCGATCTCGGCGCTCACCAAGCAGCTGCAGCCGGTTGACTTTCCGCGCGGACACACGGTGTTCGCTGAAGGCGAGCCTGGCGACCGTCTGTACATCATCCTCACTGGCAAGGTGAAGATCGGCCGCCGATCACCGGATGGCCGCGAGAACCTGCTGACGATCATGGGTCCGTCGGACATGTTCGGTGAGCTGTCGATCTTCGACCCCGGACCCCGGACGTCCAGCGCCACCACCATCACCGAGGTGCGCGCGGTGTCGATGGACCGGGACGCGTTGCGCGCCTGGATCGCCGATCGCCCGGAGATCGCAGAACAGCTGCTGCGGGTGCTGGCTCGTCGCCTGCGCCGCACCAACAACAATCTCGCCGATCTGATCTTCACCGACGTGCCCGGCCGCGTGGCCAAGCAGCTGCTGCAGCTGGCTCAGCGGTTCGGCACCCAGGAGGGCGGCGCGCTACGCGTGACGCACGATCTGACGCAGGAAGAGATCGCGCAGCTGGTGGGCGCCTCCCGCGAGACCGTAAACAAGGCACTGGCCGATTTCGCGCACCGCGGCTGGATTCGTCTCGAGGGCAAGAGCGTTCTGATCTCCGATTCCGAGCGCCTGGCCCGACGCGCACGCTAGTTTCACCGTCGAGAAGGCACTGACGTACACATTTCGGGTCGGGTCTGTACGTGAGTGCCTTCTCAGCGTGACGCGCTGAGGGCTACTACCGCGACGCACACCAGCGTCAGCACCGCACCCGCCTGTTGAGTCCGACTGAGGCGCTCGCGCAGAACAACTCGCGCGATGAGGACCGTCACCACGGGGTACAGCGAGGACAGCACCGCGGCCACCCCAAGGCTCCCGTGCCCGGATGCGTAGGTGAACAACAGGATCGCCGAGGTGTCGAGCACACCCGCCAACGGCACCACCCCGAACGGCCGGCCCAGGTTCTCTCGTAGGCTCCTCCAGCGCAGCGCGCCCAGCACGAGGATCAGCGCGACCTCGGTGGCGCGCGAGATCACCACCGCTTCGACGGGGTGATACCTACCGGCCTCGGCCAGCAGGATCATGCAGACCCCAAACATCACCATGCAGAAGAACGACCACACCAGCACCTGTCGCCCCGGCCGCTGACCGTCCAAACCTTGTGAGGCCGAGGCCAACATGACGCCGATCAAGGTGCCCGCTAGCCCCAGATAGGTCAGCCCCGACAGCGACTGCCCGATCATCGCGCCCCACATCACCGGCACCGCCGCACCCACCGCGGCAATCGGCGACACCACCCCCATCGGCCCGATAGCGAGAGCGCGGTACAACGCATAGAGCGCGGTGAAAGCCGCGGGACCGGAAAGCATTCCGAGCAGGGTGCGGCCATCGAAATGCGTTGACGAGGTAAACACAGCCACCAGCACGACCACTGCCAGCCCAACGGGCCTGCTCAGCGCCAGCACCGCCAGCGTCGATCGCTTCTTGCTCGCGTGCCCGCCGATGAAGTCGCTGACACCCCAGCTCAGCGAGCCCGTCAGGGCCAGCGGGACGGAATTCACTTACGCGCGCAGGTAATCCAGCTGCGCCTGCACCGACCACTCGGCAGCGCCCCACAGCGAGGGGTCCACGTCGGTGTACACGAACTCGACAACCTGCCGCGCCGAGGCGTCCTCGCCCAGTGCGGCCAGTGCGCCGCGCACCTGATCGAGTCGCTGCTCGCGGTGGGCCAGGTATTCGGCAGACACCGCGGACAGATCGCCCAGCTCGGGACCGTGGCCAGGCAGCACCGTCCGCTTGCCTAACCCCTGCAACCGTTTCAGTGATTCGAGATAGTCGCCGAGACCACCGCCGTCGGTTGCGATGACGGTCGTGCCCCGCCCGAGGATGGTGTCGGCGGTCAGCACCGCATCGTCGAGCACGAACGACACCGAATCGTCGCTGTGCCCCGGGGTCGCCAACACCGAAATGGACAAGCCCGCAACGTCGATGCGCTCACCGTCGGTCAGCGCCACCGAATCCCCGCGCAGCCACGCCGGATCCGCAGCGCGCACCGGAGCACCGGTCAGCTCGACGAGACGGTCCACCCCGCCGGTGTGATCGAAATGCCGATGGCTGACCAAGACCAAGGCCACCCTGCCGATTTTTGCGAGCTCCTCGACGTGCACATCGGGATCACCCGCAACAACGCCTGGGCCAGGGTCGACGATGACGATCTCGTCGCTGCCCGGCGCGCGCAGGACCCAAGTATTGGTGCCTTCCAGCGTCATCATCCCGGGGTTGTTGGCCAGGAGCACCGAGGCGGTTTCGGTGACCGGGCGCAGCTGCCCGTACGCGGGGTGCACTATGCGGAAGCTTCCGCGCGGACTTCTACCAAGATCTCCACCTCCACCGGGGCGTTGATCGGCAGCTCCGCGACACCCACGGCCGAGCGTGCGTGCTTCCCGGCATCGCCGAACACCTCACCGAGCAGTTCAGACGCGCCATTCACCACACCGGGCTGGCCGGTGAATCCCGGTGCCGAGGCGACGAATCCGACGACCTTGACGACCTTGACGACGTTGTTGATCCCGACAAGGGCGTCCACCGCAGCCAACGCGTTGAGGGCGCAAGTGCGGGCCAGCGCCTTGGCCGCCTCCGGGGTGACCTCGGCGCCCACCTTGCCGGCGGTCTCCAGGGTCCCGTTGACCATGGGCAGCTGGCCCGAGGTGTACACGTGGTTTCCGCTGCGCACCGCGGGTTGGTAGGCGGCCAGCGGCGCCACGACGGCGGGCAGTTCGATTCCGAGCTCAGTCAACCGAGCGCTGGGAGCGCTCATTTCGACCTCTTGAGGTAGGCGACGTGCTGTTCACCGGTGGGACCGGGCAGCACGCTGACCAGCTCCCAGCCGTCGCTTCCCCATTGGTCCAGGATCTGCTTGGTGGCGTGTGTCAACAGCGGGACGGTCGCGTACTCCCACGCGGTGCGTTCGGTCATATCTGAACCCTAGGGCGTTGTGCGTTGCCAGTCGATGGCAGCCGGTTAGCATGCGTGCGTGGTGAACACTTCCCCTGACAACGATGCAGGGACCCCAGCCAACGCCTGGCCCGCACGAGTGGCGAATGCCCGACTGCACTTCGTGACCGGTAAAGGTGGCACCGGAAAGTCCACCATCGCCGCGGCGCTGGCTCTCGCGCTGGCGGCGGGCGGGCGCAACGTGCTGCTGGTCGAGGTCGAGAACCGGCAGGGCATCGCCCAGCTTTTCGATGTTCCGCCGCTGGCGCCGAAGGAACTCAAGATCGCCACCGCAGAGGGCGGAGGGGCGGTGAACGCGCTCGCTATCGAGATCGAGACGGCGTTCATGGAGTACCTCGAAATGTTCTACAACCTCGGTTTGGCCGGCCGCGCAATGAAGCGGATCGGGGCGATCGAATTCGCCACCACCATCGCGCCCGGGATCCGGGATGTCATCCTGACCGGAAAGATCAAGGAGTGCATCGTCCGCGTCGACAAGTCGGGGCGGCATGTGTACGACGCCGTCGTGGTCGATGCCCCGCCCACGGGCCGGATCGCCCGCTTCCTCGACGTGACATCGGCGTTGTCGGATGTCGCCAAGGGCGGACCGATTCACTCCCAGTCCGAAGGTGTGCGCAAGCTGCTGCACTCGGACCAGACAGCCATCCACCTGGTGACCCTGCTGGAGGCGCTGCCCATGCAAGAGACAGCGGAGGCCATCGCCGAACTGAACGGTATGGGCATGCCGATCGGCAGCGTCATCGTCAACCGGACGGTGGAACCGCACCTGTCACCCACCGATCTCGACAAAGCCGCCGAGGGCGTGATCGACGCCGACGCTGTCCGTAAGGCGTTGAGCGATAACAACGTAACCCTGTCCGATACCGACTTCGCCGGCCTACTCACCGAGGCTATCGAGCACGCGACGCGGATGCGGGCTCGCGCCGAGAGCGAGGAACTGCTCGGGGAGCTGCACATACCGCGACTGGAATTGCCCACCCTGGCCGACGGCGTCGATCTGGGCAGCCTTTACGAACTGGCCGAGAGCCTGAGCGAGCAGGGAGTCCGATGAGCACCACACCCGCAGTCCTGGATATGGCGGCCCTGCTCGAGGACCGCAAGAACCGTGTCGTGGTCTGTTGCGGCGCGGGCGGTGTCGGCAAGACCACCACCGCCGCGTCGGTGGCGCTGCGTGCCGCGGAGTATGGCCGCACCGTGGTGGTGCTGACGATCGACCCGGCCCGTCGGTTGGCGCAGTCACTCGGGATCGAAGACCTGGGCAACACCCCGCAGCAGGTGAAGATCGATGGCCTCAAGGGCGAGCTGTACGCGATGATGCTGGACATGCGGCGCACCTTCGACGAGCTGGTCGTCCAGCACGCGGGATCCGGTCGCGCACAAGCGATTCTGGATAACAAGTTCTACCAGACGGTTGCCACCTCCATGTCGGGCACGCAGGAGTACATGGCGATGGAGAAGTTGGGACAGCTTCTCCATGAAGACAAGTGGGACCTGATCGTGGTTGACACGCCGCCGTCCCGCAATGCCCTGGATTTCCTGGACGCGCCAAAGCGGTTGGGCAGCTTCATGGATGGACGTCTCTGGAAGATGCTGCTGGGCTCCAGCCGCGGCCTGGGACGCATCGTCACCGGCGCGGTTGGGCTGGCCATGAAGGCACTGTCGACGGTGCTCGGATCGCAATTGCTTTCCGATGCTTCGATGTTCGTGCAATCACTGGACTCGACCTTCGGTGGATTCCGCGAGAAGGCCGACCGCACCTACGAGCTGCTCCGCCGTCGCAGCACCCAGTTCATCGTGGTTTCGGCGGCCGAACCCGACGCGCTGCGCGAGGCGACCTTCTTCGTCGAGCGGCTGTCGCAGGAGGGCATGCCGCTCGCGGGGCTCATCCTCAACCGGACGCACCCCACGCTGTCTAGCCTGACCGTCGAGCGTGCCGTCGACGTCGCTGTAACTCTCGAAGAATCGGGCGAGTACAGCCTTCCGGCTGCCGTGCTGCGTGTGCACGCCGAGCGCGCGGCGACCGCCAAGCGGGAGATCCGGCTGCTGTCCCGGTTCACCAGCGCCAATCCGACGGTTCCGATCGTTGGGGTGCCGTCGCTGCCGTTCGACGTCTCCGATGTCGAGGCGCTGCGCGCCATCGCCGATCAGATCACCGGCGTCGCGTCGTAACGCGCAGCGAGCGCACACTGAAGTACAGAACCCTCGCGGATTCGGTGCCTCAGTGCGCGCTCGGCGCTAAGTAGTAGTTAGACGGCGCTCTTGTGCTTACGCTGCGCGGCAAAGAAGTCGGACCAGGACTCCACCTCGGGATGAGCCTTCAACATCGCGCGGCGCTGCCGTTCGGTCAGCCCGCCCCACACACCGAACTCCACGCGGTTGTCCAGAGCGTCGGCGCCACATTCCATCATCACCGGGCAGTGCCGGCAGATGACGGCGGCCTTACGCTGGGCCGCTCCGCGGACGAACAATTCATCGGGGTCGCCTTGTCTGCATCTGGCCTGGGCAACCCACGCAATGCGCGCTTCTCCACCATCGATAGATACCGCTGTATCCAAGGCACTCGTATTTCGGGTGGCGAGCCATGAAGCTGACACTGGCGATCCCTTCTGTCACTAGCAGCCCACAAGAGGCGTGGGCCACAGTCCGCATGGTGTGTAACTTGAATCACACCGTGAGATCAAGTTAGTGGTCAGGGATCTCTAACGCAACACCTGACCAGAATTTTTTGGGACGGTTGTGCCGACAACGCTCTTTCATCGCCTCCCGGCGATCCCGCGTTACCAATCAACGGGCCTCGAGACGAGTCCGGTGATGCCAGATACCCTGTGCGTATGCCAGAACGACCCCCCGAGACCGTGACCCTCGCAAAGCTCGCGGGCTGCGGACTTGTCGCGGCGGTGATCTTGGCCGGACTGATGTTCCCCCTCGCGGGTGGCTTCGGGCTGGCATCCAATCGCGCATCCGATGTGGTGGCCAACGGCTCCACTCAGCTGCTTGAGGGTGAAGTGCCCGCGGTCACCACGGTGGAGGATGCCAAGGGCAACAAAATCGCCTACCTCTATACACAGCGACGTTTCGAGGTCCCCGCCGACCAGATCGCCGACACCGTCAAGCTGGCCCTCCTGTCCATCGAGGACAAGCGCTTCACGTCGCATAACGGCGTCGACTGGAAGGGCACGCTGGGCGGCCTCGCCGGATACGCCTCCGGCGACGAAGACACCCGCGGTGGTTCGACGATCGAGCAGCAGTACGTGAAGAACTACCAGCTGCTGGTGGTGGCCAAGACCGACGCCGAGCGCAAGGCCGCCATCGAGACCACCCCTGCCCGCAAGCTGCGTGAGATCCGGATGGCCCTGCGTCTGGACCGCACCTTCACCAAGCAGGAGATCCTGACCAAGTACCTCAACCTGGTGTCGTTCGGTAACAACGCCTTCGGCATCCAGGACGCCGCACAGACCTACTTCGGCGTCGACGCCAAAGACCTGAACTGGCAGCAGGGCGCCCTGTTGGCGGGGATGGTGCAGTCCACCTCCGGGCTCAATCCGTACGCCAATCCCGAACGTGCCCTCGCACGCCGGAATCTGGTGCTCGACACCATGATCAACAACGCCCCCGAGAAGAAGAGCGAGCTGCTGGCCGCCAAGGCACAACCTCTCGGGGTGCTGCCGCAGCCCAACGAGCTGCCCCGCGGATGCATCGCCGCCGGCGACCGCGCCTTCTTCTGCGATTACGTGCTCGACTACCTGGCCAAGTCCGGTATCAGCAAGGACCAGGTGATGAAGGGCGGATACCTCATCCGCACCACCCTGGACCCGGATGTGCAGAACTCGGTGAAACAGGCGGTCTCCCATGTCGCCGATCCGGGTCTCAGCGGAGTCGCCGACGTCATGAGCGTCATCAAGCCGGGGCAGACCAACCACCCCATTCTCGCGATGGCCTCCAGCCGCACCTACGGTCTGGACGCTGGCACCAACGAGACCATGCAGCCGCAGCCCTTCTCCCTCGTCGGCGACGGAGCCGGATCGATCTTCAAGATTTTCACCGTCGCGGCGGCGATGGACATGGGTATGGGCATCAATACCGTGCTTGACGTGCCACCCACGTTCGCCGCCAAGGGCCTCGGGAGCAGCGACGGCTCCAAGGGTTGCCCTAAGGACAACTGGTGCGTCAAGAATGTCGGTAACTACCGCGGGCAGATGAGCATCACCGATGCGCTGGCGACGTCCCCGAACACCGCTTTCGCCAAGCTGATTCAGTCGATCGGCGTGTCCAAGGCGGTCGATATGGCGGTGAAGCTGGGCATGCGTTCCTACGCGCAGGCCGGCACGGCCAAGCCATACGACCCCGAGGGCGACGAGAGCCTGGCGGACTACATCAAGAAGTACAATCTGGGCTCGTTCACACTTGGCCCCTTTCAGGTAAACGCCCTCGAATTGTCCAATGTGGCCGCCACTTTGGCCTCGGGCGGCAAGTGGTGCCCGCCGAACCCCATCGACAAGGTCTTCGACCGCCACGGCAAAGAGGTGCCTACGGCCACCGAGTCATGCGAGCAGGTGGTGCCCCCGGGGCTGGCGAACACCCTCGCCAACGCCCTGAGTAAGGACGACCAGCCCGGCGGCACCGCCGCGGGTTCGGCCGGATCGGTCGGCTGGAACCTGCCGTTGTCCAGTAAGACGGGAACCACTGAGGCGCACCGGTCCTCGGCGTTCCTGGGATTCACCAACAACCTGGCCGGGTCGAGCTACATCTTCGACGATTCGACGAATCCGGGCGATCTGTGTTCCTTCCCGCTGCGCAAGTGTGGTGACGGAAACCTGTTTGGCGGCAACGAGCCGGCACGAGCCTGGTTCGAGGCCATAAAACCCATCGCCGACAACTACGGTCCTACCGCCTTGCCACCTACCGAACCGCGGTATGTCGAGGGCGGTCCGGGTTCCAAGGTGCCGAGCATCAACGGCCTGCAGGAGCGCGAGGCCCGTGAGGCCATAAAGAGAGCCGGATTCAGGGTGGCCGATCAGGCCAGCATGGTGAACAGCACCGCACCGTTCAATGAGGTCGTGGGTACCAGCCCCTCCGGAACCACCATTCCCGGCTCCATCATCACCATCCTGATCAGCAACGGGACGCCTCCGGCCCCACCGCCGATCACCATCCCGGGTCTGCCCGGTGGCGGCGAGATGACCACCACCATCGTCAACATTCCCGGCCTACCGCCGATCACGGTGCCGATACTGGCACCGCCCCCGTGATCTGAGCTCTCGGTCTTCGCGCAAGCGGCTCATCCGGCGAGAAATGCGCCACGTTTTGTGCCGGTGATCAGGGGTCGCTCAGCTTTCGGCGTTACTCTCGGGTGATGAGTACGTCGTTCAACACGGTTATCAAGCGAGCTGCCGCGTATTCGGCGGGATCGGCCGCGCTTGGCATCGGGTACGCGTCGATCATTGAGCGCAACGCGTTCACGGTCCGCGAGGCGACAATGGATGTTCTCGATCCGGGCGCTTCGCCGCTGCGCGTGCTGCACATCAGCGATATCCATATGCGGCCAGGACAGCGCCTTAAGCAGGCTTGGTTGCGCGAGCTGGCGCAGTGGCAGCCGGATCTGGTGGTGAACACCGGCGATAACCTGGCGCACCCCAAGGCGGTGTCGTCGGTGGTGCAGGCTCTCGGCGATTTGCTTTCGGTCCCAGGACTTTTCGTCTTCGGCAGCAACGACTACTTCGGCCCGCGGCTGAAGAACCCCGCCAAGTACCTGTACAAGAGCGACGAGCGTAAGCACGGCGATCCGCTGCCGTGGCAGGACTTGCGTGCGGCCTTCACCGAGCGCGGTTGGCATGACATGACCCACACCCGCCGCGAACTGGAGGTCTCCGGGGTGCGGATCGCGGCGGCCGGAGTGGACGACCCGCATATCGACCGCGATCGGTACGACACCATCGCCGGGATGCCGAACCCGCTGGCCACGCTGCGGCTGGGGCTGACCCATTCGCCCGAGCCGCGGGTGCTGGATCGCTTCGCCGAGGACGGCTATCAGCTGGTGATGGCCGGTCACACCCACGGCGGCCAGCTCTGCCTGCCGTTCTACGGGGCCATCGTTACCAACTGTGAGCTGGATCGTTCCCGCGTGAAGGGCCCGTCACGCTGGGGCACGCATACTCAGCTGCACGTGTCGGCGGGGATAGGGACATCACCGTTCGCCCCCATGCGGTTCTTCTGCCGCCCGGAGGCGACGCTGCTGACTCTGGTTCCGACCCGCACCGGTGGTCAGGAATCCGAGGCAGAGTCCGGGGACCGGTCGCCCAGCGCTACCGCGCGCTGACGTGAGTCGCGCATGGTCCGATAACGCGGTCCGGTTGATCGAGGCCGACGCCCGGCGCAGCGCCGACACCCATCTGTTGCGGTACCCGCTGCCCTCCGCCTGGGCCGGGACCGTAGACGTGCAGCTGTACCTCAAGGACGAGTCCACCCACATCACCGGCAGCCTCAAACATCGTTTGGCGCGTTCGCTTTTCCTGTACGCACTGTGCAACGGGCTCATCGGCGAAAACACCACCGTGGTGGAGGCATCCTCCGGCTCGACCGCGGTCTCGGAGGCCTACTTCGCGCAACTACTCGGGGTGCCGTTTATTGCGGTGATGACGGCATCGACGAGTCACAGCAAGGTCGCATTGATCGAATCTCAGGGTGGCCGTTGCCATTTCGTCGATGAAGCGCAGCAGGTTTACGCCGAGGCGCAACGACTTGCCGACGAGACCGGCGGACACTATCTGGACCAGTTCACCAATGCCGAGCGGGCCACGGACTGGCGCGGCAACAACAACATCGCCGAGTCGATCTTCACTCAGATGCAACACGAAAAGCACCCGCTGCCAACGTGGATCGTAGTTGGCGCGGGCACCGGCGGCACCAGCGCGACCATCGGCCGCTACATCCGCTACCGCCGGTACCCCACCCAACTCTGCGTCGCCGATCCGGAGAACTCCGCCTTCTACCCCTCGTTCATCACGGGACACGATGTGGTGACCGGGACTTCGTCGCGCATCGAGGGCATCGGACGACCCCGGGCCGAGCCGTCATTCCTGCCGACCGTCGTGGACCGCATGGAACAGATCCCCGATAGCGCCTCGGTCGCGGCGGCAAGGCACGCCAGCAGAGTGCTGGGCCGTCGGGTGGGGGCGTCGACGGGAACCAATCTGTGTGGCGCCTTTCAGCTCATCTCAGAGATGGTGCGCGACGGCGTCCCTGGTTCAGTGGTGACGCTGCTGGCCGACAGCGGCGACAGGTACGCCGATTCCTACTTCGACGACGCGTGGGTCGCCGAGCAGGGGTTCGACCTGGCGGAGCCGTCGGCGCAGCTGGCCGAGTTCGAGCGCACCGGCCGTTGGAGCTAGGCCGAACGACGTATCGGGGGCTGCGCGGCACCCGGCGATAACGGCACGTCACAGCCTCTCCGGGGCCCATGGATCGACGCATTCGCGGCCGACGGCCTCGATGCGATACCCTTGCGAGGCTTCAAAGCGGGGTGTGGCGCAGCTTGGTAGCGCGCTTCGTTCGGGACGAAGAGGTCGTGGGTTCGAATCCCGCCACCCCGACGCGAGAAGTAGGCCCGACCAGGAATCCCCGGTCGGGCCTTTTCCATCCGCATGGCGGATCACCGCGTTTCCCCGGCACCGTGACAAGGTGGGCTCATGGATTTCTCCGCGCTCGCGTCGAATCCAGTGGCACTCGCGGTCATCGCCGTCGCGGTGCTTCTCGCCTGGAAGCTACGCAAGGCCGTCATGCTGATCGGCCTGCTGGCAGCGGTGGTAATCCTGGTCGCCATGTACCGGTGAGCGCTCTTCCGATATATCGCTTCCAGCTACCCCACAGGAACGGTGTGTAGCTTCGCTGCCAGTCACCCGCGGGAGGGTGGATGCAGGGGAGGGGCACGTCCATGACACAGGCCGAACAGGCTTCGAGCAATGTCTTCGTGCCCATGTTCCCACTGGGTTCCGGTGCCGACGCCCGGCTGCTCGTTGAGCTGTGGGGCGACGCGAACCAGTTTCGGCACGCGGTCGGGTACTTCACTGTGGACGCTCTGATCGAACAACTCGGGCCGTGCCAGCCATGGGCCCTGATGCCCGAGGAAAAGCTGCGTCGAATGTGCCTCGAGAGCGATATCGGCGCGGTCATCATCGACCCACTGCCGGGAACCGTCACACCGCGTTGGACCCGCGAAAAGATCGAAGACTTGGTGGAGGTGAACGATGGCTTGGCTGCAAGTGGTGCTTGATGAGCTCGCCGAGATGTCTCGTCGATTCCATTCCGGCAGTACCGAATACGAACAGACCGCGGACGGTTTGAAGATGTCGGCGCCCGATTCCGGTGACGGCCGCCTCACCTCGCTGATCGATTCCTCGCTTCAGGTGATGGACGTGCTCAACCGGCAGGTGGCCGGCGAGATCGAGAAGAACAGCCAGCTGATTGACGCGGCCAAGACGTCGTACGAACGCCGCGATATCGACAATCGGCAGCTGTTCGACGATCTGATCAAAGACAAGTAACGGGGGCGCACTGAGATGAGCTGGGTTGGCGGCGACATATCGGGGCTGCAGCACGCCGGCACCACACTGAAGGGCGGGCCCGACAAGCTGAAGGCGGTCGTTCACGACCTCAGCGGCACCGTCGACCAGATCATCGGTTCGGCCAGCTGGACCGGCGATGCCGCCGAGTCGATGCGCGCACACTGGACCCGCAACGCCCTTGAGGTCGCCGAAGTCGCGACATTCATCAACGGTATCGGGGAGAGCCTGGGCCAACTCGGCGATGGCCTCTCCCACCTGGAAGGTGCCTTGTACGACAGCGCCGACGCCTGCAAGCAGCGCGGCGCTCAGATCGACATGTCCAACGGCAAGCCACTGCCGCTACAAGGGGAAGCGACTGCCGAAGCGACCAAGGCGCAGAACGAGTATCAGGCCGCCTACGACTACGCGATGCAGGCAGCCAAGGCGCTGCGGACGGCGGCAGCCGCCGAGATCACCTCACTGGTGAAGCCCATCGTGGAAAGTTCTGGAGAAAAGACCGAGGCAGACAAGCCGACAATGGCAAGCCTCCTGCGTGGCATCTACACAGGCCAACACGAGGCGATAGGTGCACGGATCCTGGGGCTGGAAAACAGTCGCAAGACCGCAGCCGCGAGTTTCGAAGGCGCGGCAAGTCAGCTGGAAAACGACATGAAGGAGTTCGCCAAGACCGGCGGACCCAAGCTTCCCCCGGCGCTTTTGCAGAACGCTGCCGACTTCGACGGCGCTCTTTCCAAGTTCCAGGCGGTGGATAAGGAAGTGTCCGCCAAGATCCCGGAACTGCAGGACAAGACGCAGCTGCCCGGCTCCAAACTGCTCAGCACGAAAATCGAGGACATCGCGAAGGTGCTCCCGACGGGTGAGCTGTCCTCAAAGCTCAAGCTGTTCAACGAGATTCCGGTACTGGATGTGCTCGCCAGTGGCGTCATGGTCTACAACCAGGTCCAGGACGATGTATCGAAGGGTGCCGACAAAGGCACTGCGATAGCGCAGGACAGCACGGCCGCCGGGGCGGGTCTTCTCAGTGGAACCGCGGTGGGCGCGCTCGGGTCCGTTGAAGCGGTGGCCGACGTGATCCCCGGTCCGGGCTGGGTCGTCGGCGCCGGACTCGTCGCAGCGGTTGGCGTCGGTGATGCCGTCTACCAGGGGTTTCACGAGCATTGGAGTGAGGACTTCGCCCAGCACGGCATTTGGGGTGGCCTGGGAGAAGGACTTGGCAACACCTTTTCCCGCGAGGGGAGCGACTTGAAGGCCATGGGCGTCGAGGTCAAGAATGATGTCGTGGATGGGTGGGACTGGACCGCAGACCATGCGAAATCACTGTGGCACGGGATATTCGGATAGAGGATGAGCGCACCGACAGCCAAGGAACAACCGGAACGCGTATCGCTTCTCGGCAGAAGCTGGGCGAAGCGGGGCCTGGCCTATTGGTGTCGCCGCGTGGTGCTGTCGGCCTTCTTCACACTGATGGTGGCGCTTTTTGTGTTCATGGGCGCCTCCATATTCTCGGGCGTCACCGCGGGCGGAGATGCGGCAGCGAGCGTGATCCTCGGCGGCTACATGGTGGTGTCGGTCGCCGTCGGGCTGTGGTACGGCGGGCTTGTCCTTCTGTCCCAGAACGCACGAAAACGATTCAGCTGCAGCACTACTGACGAAGCACATATCGCGCGACTCCAGTCCGTGATGGCGAAGATCAACAATCCCGGGGGCAAGATCGCCTCGGCCCTCATCAACGGCCCCTTGTTAGTACTGTCGCCGGGCATCTTCGTCGGCGTCCTGCTCGCCCTGCTCATCGGCTCGTTCCAGCGCTACTTCAGCCCTCAGGAATTCGACGCCGTCCAGCGCCTGGCTGGTAACAAATAGACGGGTGCGCCCGACATCCCTTTGGGTAAAGTTGCCTCAAACCAACGATGGGAGTGTCCGGATGAAGAACCGACTGGTGAGTGCTGGCGTAATCACGCTGGCAGCCGTGTTCGCGGGCCCGTTCGTAGCCGCCGCGGCACCCGCAGATGAGCAGCAGATCAGGGCACTGGTCACCGGTGAGGCATCGGCGATCAAGTCGCTCGACAACGCCACGCTGTCGACATTCTTCTGCGACAAATACCGCGGCACGATCGCGTCGAAGTCCGCCGACGACCAGATTCCCCCGATCGGCGAGATCGCCGGGTACGGGCCGGGGATGGTCAGCGCCGTCGCGTCGGCGGCCGGCGTCTCGGCTCCGACCACCCAGGCGCTGACCACCGCGCTGCAGAACAATGACGACAAGGCCTACCGTTCCTCGATGCGCGCGGCCGCCAAGGAAGTGCTGTCAGGCGTCACCTACGACGTCCACGACATCAACATCACCAGCCCCACCGCGACCGCAGGGGTCACCGCACAGGGCCACGACGTCACCGCCAACCAGCAGCGCGAATTCGTGCTGGAAAACGGGAAGTGGAAGGACTGCACCGACCCCGAAAAGAAGGCCGAGACCTCAGGCAACCCGCTACTGACGTCGTTGATGCGCTAATTCTGTCCAGGACCCGTCCCGCTTCCTCGGCGATGCGAGACGGGTCCTTTCGGAATCCGACGCCGTCCTACTGCTGCCCGAGCGGCGCTCGTCTTTAAGCGCGTCTACACATGATCCATCGCCAAGGCTATTGCCTTGTCCAGGTGGGCAGTTCGTTATGCATCTGACGTTGAGGTGTCCACGAGTGGTAGCTCCCCGGCGGAGAACACCGGGTCTGCCACATACCCAGAACCCGCGTAGTGCGGGCTCACAGAAATATCCAGTGGCGTCGCATCGTGACGACCCCTAAGCTGAGTTCGTTTGCGCCATAACCGATTCCCGTCGACAGATAGAACCGATGTCCCATTTCTCCCCCGCCGTCACCGACTATTGGCGTGGCCGCTTCGGCCGCGGCACCGTCGCGCACAGCGATGACAACTTCCAACTCGCCGTCCATTCCGGACTCGACGGGGACGAGGATGAGCAGCTGATGGTGCTCGTGACGGTGGGCGGCAAGACCAGCGTAATCCTGTCGCCCGATCTCGCGGATCGCGTGAGAATCATTGATGGACAGGTCATTTCGGAATCCGATTTCCGGTCCGGCCTCGATGGGGCCGATATGGCACTACACGGTGCCGACAATCTGTTCTACTTCACCGACGATGCACGGGATGCCCTGATCGCCGAGCCTCCGATCGGTGACATCCGCCGGCTCACCGCCGCGGACGATGCCATCTTCACGGCGTTCGAATCGGTCGCGTCAGAACAGGATCTGGACAACTCCCAGGTGGAACTGGATCACTGGGCGGTGTTTGGCTCCTTCGACAACGGTCGACTGGTCGCGGCGGCCAGCATCTATCAGTGGTACGAGGCACCGATCATGGACCTCGGGGTGGTGACGCTGCCCCGGTTTCGGGGCCAGGGACACGCGAAACGGCTGGTGCGCACCGCATTCCGATACGCCTGTGCGCAGGGCTATGAACCGCAGTATCGATGCCAGGTGAGTAATGAGGCTTCCAGCGCGCTGGCTCCCGCCGCCGGACTCACCCTGTTCGGCACCCTGGATGTGATCGCCGACTAGAGCCGACGGGTCAACCGGGTCCCGATGAGCGGGGCGATCTTGTCGGCCAGGTAGGCGTGTCCGGCGTCGTTGGGATGTACGCCGTCGGAGCCGATCAGCTCCGGTCGCCCGACGAACCATCGTTCGGCCAGCGGATCCACCCAGGACGCCCCGACGGCGTGGGCCTCGGCGTACAGGATGTCGCGCAGCTGAACGACGACCTCGGGGACGTCGGCCGTCGGCCACGGCGGGCCGATGACCAGCAGTTTAGCCGCCGGCGCCATGCGCCGTGCCGACTGCAGCGTGTTCCGGGCGGCCTCGGCGTACACGTCGGGGTCGACGCCCTGGTCGTTGCGCGAGCCGAAGAACACCACAAGCTCGTCGTCGGGATGCACCACCCGGCCAGTGAGGTCGGCGAAGACACTGCCGTGGTCGCCGCGCACGCCGTATCCGGCGCGGCCCTCGGCGGCGACGTCGGCGCTGACACGAACTCCGTCGCGGCCCAGGATCCGCCACGCCAAGGACGTCCACGACTTGGCGCCCAGGCCGCCCTCCCTGGTGCCGGTCGTGTACGAATCGCTGACCACGGCGACGTGGTTCAGACTCGAACCGGAGTTGGCGAGCCGGTACGGGCGCACCGGCTGCGGGTGCTGCGCGGGCACCCCGAAAAGAAACGCACATGCAATGACGAATGCGGCCAGACGGACCACGGCTACCTCCACTGTCCCCAGCATCTTACGGGCCGTAAACCCGACTGTGGCACAGCGTTATTCGTTTGAAATCAACGGCTCGTTACACCGGTCGCGACGGCTTCCTGATCCGGATCCATCAGGTCGGCAGGCACCCGATGCTTGTGCCCGTTATGGGAGACGTGATGGTCGGTGATCGCGGGCTTGGTGACGCCGACCATGCGGCGCATCCAGCGTCGTCCGGGTTCCTCAACCCAGTGATACAGCGCCATGGATAGCACGACGGCGAGCGCCAGCAGGCCGATCATCATCCAGCCGCCGCCGGGATCTTTCAGCGAGAGTTCGAACTGCTTGGCCGCCCAGATCCATCCGGTGTGGACAAGCTCGTGAACCATGTACAGCCCGAAGGAGATCTGGCCGCCGTAGACCATAATCCGCGTCGAGAGCAGTGTGGGCAGCGGACCGATACCTACGGCCAGTGCCATCACCAGCGGTACGAACAGCACGTCAACTAGCCCGCTGCTGTCGGTGACTCGCGAGATCGGGTGCGCGTCCAGCAAGTACAGGGCGCCGACGATCGCCGCGATCAGCAGCAGTGCGAGGTATCCGGCGCCCTGACGGGCACGGTGGCTCAGCTTCAGCCGACTCACCGCGGCGCAGGCGAGCGCTCCCGCGGTGAACTGCATGATGATGCGCGGCAGCCAGCTCCACGGTGTGTAGAACTGGCCGGTGAGCAGCAGCATGATGATCGGGGGCATCGAGGCCACCACGGCCAGGACCATGAGGCTGCGGGCGCGGGTGGCGTGCGCCATCCGGAAGATGACGAGGATCAGGCCGCCGAAGAGCAGGTAGGCCAGCCATTCGGCGCTGATCGACCAGGCCGGGCCGTCCCAGCTAGATCCGTCGAAGTACGGCTGGAACCACAGCTGCACCAGGAACAATTGGCGCACATAGCTGACGGCGTTGAAGCCCGCGGTGACGACGGGCTCCGGCGGTACGTGCCCGACATGCATCGTGAAGATCAACCAGAGCGCGGCGAGATGCAGCGTGACCAGGTAGACCGGCCAGACGCGCGCGAGGCGCAGCCACAGGAAGTGCAGCGTCTCGCGGGTGGACCAGCGATCGCCCATGCGGTCCAGGTAGTTCCAGGTCAGGACGAAGCCGCTGAGAATGAAGAAGAGGTCGACGCCCTGCGCGCCGCAATTGAGGATGGGGCTCAGCGCGGACCGGAATGCCGGAACGGCTTCCTCCAGCATCGGGCGGAAGTGAAAGAGCACGACCCAGACCGCGGCGATGATGCGAAGTCCCGTGAGGGCCTTGATCTCGGCCCCGGTATCTTTGCCGCGCACAACTCTCATCTCTGCTCTACCAGGCATTTTTTCCTTGCCGGCCGGTCGCGCGCCTCCCCTGCGTCCCCAACAGACCGTCCTCGGAGGGTAACAGCGCAGGCTGTTAAAGCCTGAATCTCGAACTGCAGCGGTGCGCGTCAGCTCACGCAACGTCCCGTCCCCACGGGCCGGTCCCTCGCCGCCGTTTCAATGTGAGAAGCGATCTCCTTTGCCGTCAACGCAAATCCGAAATCGTCGTCATCTATCGACGCGCCAAAAGCCATACCGAGCACCCGACCATCGAGACCGATCAGCGGAGAACCCGCATCACCCGATTTCACAGTGCCGCTGAACGTGTAGACCTCACGCCGCGCGATTGCCGAACGATAGATATCCGGGCCTTCAAGTTCAATGGTCTCGCGGATCTGCACGGGCGCCGCGGCAACCGAACCATCACGATCGACAAGAAGTCGCGCGTCGGCGCCATTCGCTGCGGGCGACTCGGCGAATGTCAACGGCGTGGCGTCCAACTCGGCTACGTCGAGGATCGCGACATTGGCGCTGGGATCAAACGACATCACCTGCGCCTTGTGCTCGGTGCCACCTAGTTCGACCGAGACGGATTCCGCGCCTGCGACGCCGTGCGCAACGGTCATCACCCGATGTGGGGCCACCACGAATCCCGTGCGATCACGTTGGGCTCCGCATTTTGGCGCGACGCCGCGCACTTTCACCACACTCGACCTCGCAGCGGCTGTTGTATCGCGGCTGGGCTCGTCGGTGCGGACGGTGCTTGAGCGTGTCTCACGGCCCCCACCGTGGTCGACGGGCATGCATCCCGCGACCATCAGCGCGGCCACCAACATCGCCAACAATGCTCGCCGTGATCCCCTGGTCTTGCTCATCAGAGAATTCTCCATTGCGTCGGGGCTCCGCAACGAGGCATCTGCCACCTTCTGGTCCGCGGGCATCGCCACGGGTTCTATCGTTGCGGCGATGGCTCTTCACCTGCGCCGGGCCGAGCGGACCGACACGCTTGCCGACGGCTTGGCCCGGCTACTTGCCGAGCCCTTACCCGACCCGTTTGCGCAGGAGTTGGTCCTCGTCCCCGCCAAAGGCATCGAACGGTGGCTGAGCCAACGGCTGTCCGACCGGCTCGGGGTATGCGCGGGGGTGCAGTTTCGGAGCCCGCGCTCGCTCATCGCCGAGATCACTGGCGCCCTCGATGACGACCCGTGGTCCCCCGATGTGTTGGTGTGGCCACTGCTGTCGGTGATCGACGAAAACCTGGACCAGCCCTGGTGTGTGCCGCTGGCCACGCATCTCGGGCGGTTCGAAACCGGTGAAGAGCGTGAGCTGCGGCAGGGGCGGCGCTACGCCGTGGCGCGCCGGCTCGCTGGGCTCTTCGCCTCGTACGCGCGGCAGCGTCCAGACCTGCTGGTCTCGTGGCTCTCTGCCGACCGCGAAGGCGACCCTGTCGAGCGGGACCTTGCCTGGCAGCCTCCGCTGTGGCGGGCGCTGGTTGCCCGTGTCGACGCCGATCCCCCACATGTCCGGCACGTCAAGGTACTCGCGCGGCTGCGGGAGGCTCCGTCGGATCTTCCTACGCGGATATCCCTTTTCGGCCATACCCGGCTTCCGCTCACCGACGTCCAACTACTCGATGCCCTCGCGACGCATCACGACCTGTATCTGTGGTTGCCGCATCCGAGCGATACGCTATGGAGCACGTTGCGTGACGAACTCGGCCCGATTCCGCGACGCGAGGACATCGGCCATCGGTCGGTACACCATCCGCTGCTGGCGACCCTGGGCCGGGATGTGCGTGAACTGCAGCGTGCACTACCCAAGCCTGCATCCGACGAGTACCTGGGTGGCGCAACGTTTCCCGGGACCTTGCTGGGCTGGCTACAGTGCGATCTCGCGGCTGACGAGGTGCGCCCGGACGGGCGGCAGTTAGAAGCCGAGGACCGTTCCGTGCAGGTACATTCCTGCCACGGCCCCGCGCGGCAGATCGACGTGCTGCGTGAGGTGCTGTTGGGCCTACTCGCCGACGATCCGACGTTGGAACCACGCGACGTCCTCGTCATGTGTCCGGACATTGAGACATACGCGCCGTTGATCTCAGCTCGATTCGGCCTCGGCGAGTCGGTACCGGATGCCCACCCTGCACATCAACTGCGGGTGCGTCTCGCCGATCGCGCTCTGGCGCAAACCAATCCGCTGCTGGCCGTGGCCGCGCAGGTGCTGAGCCTGGCCGGCGGACGCGCCACCGCGAGCGAGGTCCTGAATCTGGCGGAGTCCGCACCGGTGCGGGCGCGGTTCGGTTTCACCGACGACGATCTCGACGCGATCACCGCATGGGTTCGTGAGGCGAACATCCGTTGGGGTTTCGATCCGGAGCATCGCGCCCCGTACGGTGTCGACTTCCTGCACAACACATGGCGTTTCGGCATCGACAGGGTGCTGGCCGGGGTCGCGATGTCCGAGGACTCACACGCCTGGCTGGGCGCCACCCTGCCACTCGACGATGTGAGCAGCAACCGGGTCGAGTTGGCGGGCCGGTTCGCCGAGTTCGTTTCTCAGCTTCATACCGCGGTGGATTCGCTGTCCGGAACCCGGCCGCTGGCGCAGTGGTTGTCGTCGCTGTCGACGGGTATCGACATGCTCGCCCAGGATGCCGAGGAGTGGCCGCGCGCCCAAATGTTGCGTGAGTTCGCCGAGAACATCGAGACGGCAGATCCCTCTGTGCTGTTGCAGCTCAGTGACATTCGCGCATTGCTGGACCGCCACCTGGCGGGACGCCCGACGCGCGCCAACTTTCGCACCGGCACCCTGACCGTCTGCACCATGGTGCCCATGCGGTCGGTTCCACACCGCGTCGTCTGCCTCGTCGGGCTCGACGACGGCGTGTTCCCGCGGCTCGGCGCGGTCGACGGGGACGACGCGCTGGCCCGGGACTCGATGACCGGTGAACGCGATATCCGTTCCGAGGACCGGCAGTTGCTGCTCGACGCGATCGGCGCCGCAACGGAGACCCTGGTGCTCACCTACACCGGCGCCAACGAGTACTCCGGGCAGGCCCGACCTCCGGCGGTGCCGCTGGCCGAGCTGCTGGATGCGCTCGACGCCACCACGTCGACGCCGGTACGTGGACGCATTCACGTGACGCATCCGTTGCAGCCGTTCGATGTTCGCAATGTGACACCGGGAGGCGTGGTTCCGGGGCACTCCTTCACCTTCGACACCACCGCATTGACTGCCGCCCGCTCCGCTGCCGGTCACCGCGCCGAGCGGCCAACGTTTATCTCCGGGCCGTTGCCCGCCCCGGCAGTCACCGATGTAGCGCTCACCGACCTCACCGCGTTCTTCAACCACCCCATCAAGGGCTTCTTCCGCGCCCTCGACTACACGCTGCCGTGGGATGTCGACGGGGTGTCCGACGATATGCCCGTCGAGATCGACGCTCTCGAGGAGTGGACGGTGGGCGACCGGATGCTGTCCGACATGCTGCGCGGTATGTCCCCGGCCGATTCGCAACAGGCCGAATGGCGCCGCGGCACATTGCCTCCCGGACAACTCGGCTGGCGCCGAGTCTCGGAGCTACGGGACCGTTGTGCCGCACTGGCCGACGCGACCCGTCACTACCGGACCGCCGACGGCCAGGCCTTCGACATCGACATTGACCTCGGCGGTGGGCGTCGCCTCACCGGCACGGTGCCTGAGGTGTTCGGCGACCGGCTGGTGTCGGTGAGATACTCCAAGCTGGACGGCAAACATCTGCTGCAATCGTGGATTCCCTTGGTGGCATTAGCGGCTCACGATCCCCGACGAGACTGGTCGGCGGTGTGCATCGGCCGCGCCACGCGTGGTCCGACGCCTCTCGCGCGCACGCTCGGACGCCCGGATGACCCCGTTGATGTGCTACGCGACCTGGTAGCCATCTACGACGCGGGGCGGCGCGAGCCGCTGCCGCTACCACTGAAGACCTCGTATGCGTGGGCCGAGGCCCGCACCACGCGCGATGACCCGGAGCTGCAGGCCGGATACCGTTGGCGCTCCAGCAAGTTTCCCGGCGAGGAGGCGGACCCCGCCGTCGAGCGCGCATTCGGCAGGGGCGTGTGGCTGCGTCATCTCATGCAGCCGCTGTTACCCGGCGAAGAGACCGCGGGCGAGACGAACAGGCTGGGCGCCTATGCCGCGCGGTTGTGGCTGCCGCTGCTACGAGCCGAGCTGGGCTCATGAAGCGTTTCGACCTACTGGGTCCGCTTCCCTCCGAGCGCTCCACCACCGTGCTGGAGGCCAGTGCGGGCACCGGAAAGACCTTTGCATTGGCGGGCTTGGTCACCCGGTACGTGGCTGAAGGCGCCGCGGCCCTGGATCAGATGCTGCTGATTACGTTCGGGCGCGCCGCCAGTCAGGAGCTCCGCGACCGGGTCCGCGGCCAAATCGTGGACGCGCTCCGAGCTTTCGACGAGCCGTCGATGGCACGCACGGATCTGACCCAGCACCTCATTTCCGCCGACCAGCCGGCCCGACAGCGTCGGCTCCGCGACGCTCTCGCCGGTTTCGATGCGGCGACCATCGCCACCACCCACCAGTTCTGCCACATCGTTCTGAAATCCCTTGGCGTGGCCGGCGACAGCGATTCCGGTGTCACACTCGTGGAAAACCTGGACGACCTGGTGTGCGAGATCGTCAACGATCGGTATCTGACCCATTTCGGTCGGGAACGTGACAATCCTCCGCTGAGCTATCCGGTGGCACTGCGGCTGGCCCGAGAGGTGGTGCGCAACCCCGCCACCCAGCTGCGTCCACTGGAACCGGAAGCCGATTCCTACGCGCTGGCCGCGCTGACCTTCGCGCGGGATGTACTGGAACAGCTGGAGATCCGCAAGCGCCGACGCGGCGTCCTGGGATTCGACGACCTGCTGACCCGGCTCGCGGACGCACTGGACGCCGACGACTCCCCCGCGCGAACGCGAATGCATCAGCGGTGGCCCATCGTCATGGTGGACGAGTTCCAGGACACCGACCCGGTGCAATGGCAGGTACTTGAGCGGGCCTTCTCCGGGCGATCCACACTGATCCTGATCGGCGACCCCAAGCAGGCTATCTACGCCTTCCGCGGTGGGGACATCGACACCTATCTGCGGGCGTCCGCTACGGCCGGGGACAAGCAGACACTGGGCACCAACTGGCGTAGCGACGCCGCGCTGGTCGATCGGCTGCAGGCGGTGCTGCGCGGCGCACAGCTCGGCGGCCCGGACATCGTCGTCCACGATGTGGAAGCACATCACCAGGGGCATCGACTATCCGGCGCCCGGCGCAATGACCCGTTCCGGCTGCGGGTCGTATCACGAAATCGCGAGGGCATCAAGGTAATTGCCATTGCAGATCTGCGGCGGCACATCGGCAAGGACCTCGCCGCTGACATCGGGGCGCTGCTGGCCAGTGGGGCCACCTTCGACGGCCGGCCGCTGCAGGCCCGGGACATCGCGGTGATCGTCGAGGCCCACGCTGACGCACGCGCGTGCTTCTCTGCACTGTCCGAGGCGGGGATTCCTGCCGTCTACACCGGCGACACCGATGTGTTCAGTTCCGATGCGGCGCAGGATTGGTTGTATCTGCTGGAGGCGTTCGACCAACCGCACCGCAGCGGCCTGGTACGGGCGGCCGGGGCGACAGTGTTCTTCGGCGAGACAGCGGAAACTCTTGCGGCAGGCGGTGAATCACTGACCGATGAGATCGCGGCGACGCTGCGCATGTGGGCCGGGCGGGCACGTGAGCGCGGCGTTGCGGCAGTGTTCGAGGCCGCGCAGCTCGCCGGCATGGGCCGGCGGGTGTTGTCCTGGCGGGGCGGCGAGCGGACGATGACCGACCTTGCGCATATCACGGAAGTCCTGCAGGAGACGGCACACCGGAAGGGTTACGGGCTGGCAGCGCTGCGGGATTGGTTGCGCACACAGTGCTCGGAAAGGGGCGCCGCGGCCGAGCGAAACCGGCGGTTGGACAGCGACGCCGCGGCGGTGCAGATCATGACGGTGTGGGTGAGCAAGGGCTTGCAATTCCCCATCGTCTATCTGCCGTTCTCGTTCAATCGACATGCCCCGGAACGTGATTACGTGCTCTACCACGAAGACGGGATGCGCTGCCTGCACATCGGCGGCAAAGATGACCCCGAATACTTCACGGCCGACCTATTGGGACGCACCGAGGCCGCCCGCGATGCCAGCCGGCTGACGTATGTCGCGCTGACGCGGGCGCAGTCACAGGTAGTGGCCTGGTGGGCACCGTCATTCGACGAACCCAACGGCGGGCTGTCTCGACTGTTGCGGGGGCGCGCCCCCGGGAATCCACCGGTTCCCGACAAGTGTGCTCCGGCCAAGATTTCCGATGCAGATGCACTGAAGCGGCTGCGGGCCTGGGAAACCGCGGGCGGTCCGTCGATCGAGGAATCGGTGGTTGCCGGATTCGTCCCGGCGGCAATGCCTTCGGTGATCGGCGATCTTGCGGTTCGGGTGTTTGACCGGTCCATCGACACGGTCTGGCGGCGCACCTCGTATTCGGGGTTGCTGCGCGCCGCCGAGGAGGCGGGGGTATCGAGCGAGCCGGAACTCGTCGAGCTGGATGATGAAGTCGACGATATTCCCTTGCGATCGACGCCGACAGGTGTCGACGTGCCGTCGCCGATGGCGGACCTGCCGGCCGGTGCCGCGTTCGGGTCGCTGGTTCACGCGGTGCTGGAAACCGCCGATCCGTTCGCGCCAGACCTGGCCGGGGAACTACACGCCGAGGTGACCAGGCACGCCGAGCGCTGGCCGGTCGAGGTGTCCGCCGCCGAGCTGGCGACCGCGTTGGTGCCGATGCATGACACTCCGCTGGGCCCGCTACTTCCGGGGGTGACGCTGCGCCAGATCGGACTGCCGGACCGGTTGTGCGAGCTAGATTTCGAGTTTCCTCTGGCGGGTGGCGATGCGGCCGGTGGAGCGTTCGCGCGGCTATCCGAGGTGGGATCGCTGCTGCGGGAACATCTTCCGTCCGATGATCCGTTGGCGGTGTACGCGGACCGGCTGACTGGTGCGGCGCTGGGCCGCCAGAGCCTACGCGGATATCTGTCGGGGTCCGTCGATGCGGTGCTGCGGGTCGGTTCGCGGTATGTGGTGGTCGACTACAAGACCAACTGGCTGGGCACCGGCGATGCGCCGCTGACGGCCGCCGACTATTCCCGGCCACGCATGGTGGAGGCCATGTTGCATTCAGACTATCCACTGCAGGCCCTGCTGTATAGCGTTGTGCTGCACCGGTACCTGTCGTGGCGGCTGCCCGAATACCAGCCGGATGAACATCTGGGCGGGACGGCGTATCTCTTCGTGCGCGGGATGTGCGGAGCCCAGACACCGGTAGTGGACGGGCATCCGACCGGGGTGTTCAGCTGGGAACCGCCGGCGGCGTTGGTAGTCGCGCTTTCGGAGCTGTTGTCATGAGGCTGGTGGAGGCGTTCGGCGAGATACTCGAGGCCGCGGATGTGCATGTGGCGCAGCGGCTGACGGCGTTGGTCTCCGAGGCAGACGAGTCCGTGGAGCTGGCCGTTGCGCTGGCGGTGCGGGCGCTGCGCGGTGGGTCGGTGTGTGTGGACCTGCGGGCGGTGGCGGCGCAGGTCGATGACTTGTCGCTGCCATGGCCTGCCGCCTCCGAGTGGTTGGCGGCGGTGCAGGCGAGCCCCTTGGCGGGTGATCCGCCGGTGCTTCGGGTAATGGGTGACCTGCTCTACCTCGACCGGTACTGGCGCGAGGAACAGCAGGTGTGTGAAGACGTGCTGGCGTTGTCTACGGTTTCGGCACCTTCCGAAGTGCCCGGCTATGAGCGACTTTTCCCGCCAGGGTTCGAGGAGCAGCGCGCTGCTGCCGACATAGCGCTGTCGCAAGGTCTTACGGTGTTGACGGGCGGACCGGGCACCGGCAAGACGACGACGGTTGCGCGGCTACTGGCGCTGCTGGCGGAGCAGGCATCGGCGGCGGAACGGCCGCCGCTGCGGATCGCGTTGGCTGCGCCGACAGGTAAGGCGGCTGCTCGGCTGCAGGAGGCGGTACAGCTAGAGGTCAATCGGCTGGATGCGGTGGACCGGTCGCGGCTTGCCGGGTTGCAGGCGACAACGCTGCATCGGCTGCTGGGGTCTCGGCCCGATACGTCGTCGCGGTTTCGGCATCATCGGGGAAACCGGTTGCCGCACGACGTGATTGTGGTGGATGAGACGTCGATGGTGTCGCTGACCATGATGGCGCGGTTGTTGGAGGCGGTGCGTCCAGAGACCCGGCTGCTGTTGGTAGGCGATCCGGACCAGTTGGCCTCGGTGGAGGCTGGGGCGGTGCTGGCGGATCTGGTGGAGGGTCTCGGGGCTGACAAGGTGGCAGCGCTGCGGACATCGCACAGGTTCGGCGAGGCGATCGGCACGCTAGCGGCGGCGGTGCGTGACGGCGATGCGGACCGCGCGCTGGAGGTGCTGGCTTCTGGGGACCAACATGTCGAGTGGTCTACGGATTCGGGCGGTCTGCGCGATGTGCTTGTCCCCCATGCGCTTCGGCTGCGGTCCGCGAGCTTGGCAGGCGATGGTGCGGCCGCGTTGGCCGTGCTCGACGAGCACCGGTTGTTATGTGCGCACCGGCACGGACCGTTCGGGGTGACGCATTGGAACCGTCAGGTCGAGCGGTGGATCACCGAGGAGACGGGCGAACCGCATTGGGCAGCCTGGTACGCGGGACGGCCAATCCTGGTGACATCCAATGACTACGGGCTGCGGCTCTACAACGGGGACACCGGTGTGACGGTCGCTGGGCCCGACGGGTTGCGCGCGGTGATCGGCTCGGCGTCATTTGCGCCTAGTCGGCTGACCGAAGTGGAAACCATGCACGCCATGACGATTCACAAGTCGCAGGGCAGCCAGGCGACCGAAGTGACGGTGCTGCTGCCCTCGGAGGATTCGCGGCTGCTAACGCGGGAGTTGTTCTATACGGCGGTGACGCGCGCGAAGGAGCGGGTGCGGGTGGTGGGCTCGGAGGCCGAGGTGCGGGCCGCGATTAAGCGGCAGGCGGTGCGGGCGTCGGGGTTAGGGAGGAGATTAAGGGCGGATCAACCGTAACCGGCGCAACCACGACGCTATCTGCCCCTGGATCGAGGATAGCCGCACGTCCCAATTCAAGTCATAGGTCCAGACCAAAATGCCATGGCATCTACGCGGGTCGGAATCCCGACGGTTACTTACTCCAGCCGTGACTGGAAGCGGAAGAACACAACCCAGAACGCGGTGAAGACGCGAAGTCCTGTTAGGGCTTTGCGCCCCCGCGCACAACTCTCATCACTGCTTTACCAGGCATCTTTCATTGCCAGCCTCGTCGCGTGCCTACCCTGCGTCCCAACAGACCATCTTCGGAAGAGGCATCAGCGCACATAGTGCGGTGCTGTACTCGTCGTGCGAGTGGTTAGGCACGCGCGTCGCTCAGATACCAAGACCGCGGCATCGCTGAGCAGATGAGCCAGTTCCTTGTTGTCACTATCTTCTCCAGCTCTCTTGATCACACCGTGCGCCGCGGTACTCCTATTTGCTACTGACCAGACGGACCAGAGTCAGGCCGAGCTGCTTTTGCGACATCGACGGTTGCCGAGGTATGACCGCACATGACCGCACTGAACTTTGGGACACCGTCGTCATAGCCAGCGGCACCGTGGGGCAAGTAAAGGGAGAAGGCCAGAATGGTGCCCTTCTCGGGTGACAAGCCCGGGGGTGACTTCCGTGAAGCATCCAGTTCAAATTGCGGGTTCTGTTCTTTTACCAGGTAGACGAGGCCGACGCCGCGCGTCGGTGTCCAGAGCTCTTTGAGCGGGTGCCCCACAGGTGTCTCCGACCCGAGCAATGGACTGATGAAATGCCGGTGCTTGGGATCAGTGATCTCGCCGAATTTCTGGACGAGGTCACCACCGCGGGCCCGACGGTCTCGATTTACAATCCGACGGCTTCCGACTTTGCCGATATCAAGGCTTTGCTTGCCGGGCTGCGGCAGAATCACGAGCAAATCCTTCAGCGGAGACTCGTTCATTCGGGCTAGCCGTCGGATGAACGTCACCCGTGGCCGAACGAATAAACGCTCATACTCGTACATCCACTTCATCTGATTAATCACAGTCAGCAGATCCTTCACCTCGACTACGCCGCTGAAGGCGCGCAGGCTGCCTGCCCCGCCAGCCGGAAACGCGCGGTCGGTGTCGCATTGGGCGAGTGTCGGCCGCCAAAGGTCCAGATTGTGGCGCTGATCGCTGAGTCGGAAGGGGTATCCCGATGGACTCAAAACACGATCGCTCTGCTCCTGCAGAACGGCGTTGAACATCTTGTTACTTGCCGTCGGTTTGAGCCACGGAAGGTGTTGCGAGACAAGGGGTGGTATCTGGGAGGGAAGGACCCGCGGCTTATCACCGTCCCATTCTGCATACTGTGCAAGTTGCTCCCGAAACGCGGCTTCATCGCGGGCGATGGCCTCGAAGGCAGCGTACAAATCCACACGCTGTTTAGCAGTAAATTTTGCATCGCGATCGATGTACAGGCGGACCAAGTCGCGGTAGCCATGACGGAACCCGAACCATCGGCCCATCTGCGTAAGCGAGTCACTCATCTTGACCGTGCGGCGAAAATAGGTGACCGTCAGTCCCTCGACGGTGAACCCACGGCTCAGCTTCGCGCCGCCGACTAGAACTCTCCAGGTGCTGTTTCGGTCGAAATCAAGCTCCTGCTGCTGTTGTTGAATCTGCACATCACTGTTAACGATCAATACCGGATTGTTGTTGTGTTCGGTGATCCGCGCGATCGCCTTCGCGATGTACGGCTTAAGGTGTTCGAACTCAGGCAGCACCGGAACACCGGACTCACAACGAGCCTTGGAAACCACGAGTACATCGGTGCTATATAGCTCACGCAGACGTTTCATCCCGCCCGGTGTCGTAAAACCAGCTTTAGCCCAGACTCTTTGAACGCTGTCGGCTAAGTCTTTCTGTGGGCGGTTTCGAACAGATTCGTGGACCAGCATCGTGTGGTGTTTGAATTCCGCCGCGCCGGTCTGTGCTGCCCGGTACAGCTTGCAGGCTCCGGTCAATACAAACATGTCGAGGGCCTGCCTCAATTCGGCATCACGTTCCTCTTCATCATCGGGGCGTTCCGAAGCCTTCAGATCACGGACGTAGGCCTCGTAGTTGGTTAATACCACGGTTTTCGACTCTTCGACGGGATGCAAATCGTGGAAGTCCTCGACGCCCATGTAGTCAACCGGGCGCGGAAGACTGATGAGAAAGTCCTTAGGATAAATACCGGACGGGTCGCTAGGGTCGACGAAAACATTCGCAAACGGTGTCGCGGTGTATCCGACATACTGGGCGCGTGGCATGAGCTCTAGCATCTCCGCGATCCGCTTGTTGATCGCGCGGCGTTCGATCTCACCGGTTTTCATAGTCTCTGGGTTCACCGTGTTGACTGAGGCTTGGTCGGATTCATCGTCGATTATCAGCACCGGGACTTCAGCGAAAGCCTTTTTGTTCGCTTTCACATTGGCGACAAGTTTCTCTAGCACAGTCGAGTTCTTCTTTGTGACGACTAGGCGCGCGGCGGTTGGCAGCAAATTTACTGGGTCATAGAGTGGCTTGCTGACATCGAATCGTTCGATCTTGAGATTCATAAACTGGTCTTGGTAATCCCGTTTGTGGCGCGTCAGCCGGTTAATGCTGTGCATGACCGCGTCGCCTCGGAAGTTCTGAAATCGGCCATCCCAATCAGGATCGTCTTGATAGTCGATGTGCGCTGCCAGCGCTTCCTCGGGAGTGAGATCGCCGATAATGTTTTGCTTTCCGACAAGCTCCATGTCGATCCGTCGTTGGGTCTGCCCGCGCAGCATTTCGATGGTGCCAGTCATCACAATGACGAGCCGATAGCCGACATCGATCGCTTTCGCGATCACGCCAGTAAAGTTGGCGGTCTTGCCACTTTGCACATATCCAACCACCAAACCTTTGGCCTGGTAGGCCTCGACACGGCTGGGGTCTGCCAGACGCTCCACAACACGGTCAGTCGCCAAATCCAAAGCCGTTACGCTTTTTTCGGGCCACTCACGCACGCTCAGGAGATAATCTCGGTAATGTGGCCAGTAGAAGCTGCCAGCGCTGGCACGCTGCGGCGTGTACCACTTCTCCCACGGCGCGGTAACCACGATAGTGCGGTCAACGTAAACCGGTCGCCTCTGCAGCAACGCGCCCGCACCAGCGGTATCGATTCCCAGTTGTATACAGATCAACGCCCGCCGGGCGGCAGTCGATGGTTCTGTGCCCTTGGTCCAATCCACCGTCGCAGCCGACGCATCCCATTTATGTACTTGGAGGCCCAGCGCCGTCAGAAACGGATCTGTGGCTGCGGACTGCATTATCAACTTGGTCAGATCGGAAGCATCGACCTGCGTGTCGTGATCGCTGGCCTCAGCCTGGACCCGCGCGATGAGGTTTTTGGGTCGGTCGCCAGCGATCGCTTTCAGTTGTTGCAGGAACGCGATTTTCAGCCAGTCGGAAGTCATTTCATAAACCCTGTTATGTCGATTGGAAATAGTGATTGATGGACGGGCAATCCCTCAAGGGAGATTCGGTAGTGGACGTCCTCAACGCGCTGTGACGCCGGGACAGAGCTAAACAGACGAGCGGTGGTCAGCGCGGGGAATCCCTCGTCGACATGAAAAAAGGCTGCTAGCGTACGGAACCTCCAGTGCGTGCCGTATAGATCAGCGTGGCCGTCGTAATAGCCTGCGGCCTCCAGCATTTGGTTGAGCTGCACACCCGGCATACCCGGGAACGCACGCGTCGCATCGACAAGATCAAGAAGGCTGGCGGTTACTTCAGCTCCAGGCGCGGTGAGCTGTATCGATACCACGAACAGTGGCCTGCCTGGTGAAGCGGTCAACTGCGTCAGACTGTTAATCCAGTGCGTGCGTTTCTCTGCCAAGGTGGTCTTGATCTCCAGATCACAAAGGGGCAGGCCGAAGTCGTGCTCTTCGCGGTCTGGGCCACGCCACGCTTGCAAGGCATTTCGCGCATTGGTGTAGTGCGCCAGGGACAGCAGCGCCGCCAGCTCTCCAAACAGGCCAACCTGCTCCTCCGTGGATAGCCCGCTCCGTCCCGCCAGTATTTCTCCCAATCCCCTCAGAACGGCGTGAACGGCGTCCGCGAAGCTGTCGCCACGTAGCTGGACTCTGTCCACGATTGCGCAGAGCACGGGATAGATTTCCGCGAGATTGTTGTCGTACGTGACATTGAGTGTGTGCCACATCGTTCCGCCGTGATCCTCCAAGTAATAGTCGAGGTTCGCGAGGGAGTGGACATCGGGACCGTCAACGTTGCTTGTGGCCTGAACAACCAGTGCCATGACTCGATCGGTGGGTGAGATCTGGATTCGACTCGACGGATTTCCTTCCACCGAGAAACTCCCAGCTACACCTTGCTGTGCATAGTCCTGAATGACTGCGCACGGTGTATGGCGGCCGTCCTGAGATGTGGACGTAGACACAACTACTGGTACTTCTGTTCAGCTTGGGCCGCAATTGTCAGCACTTCAGTCCAAAACTGTTGATTCTCTTTGTCTTTCGGCCCCATCGCCTGCCCGCGGAATAAGTCCTCGAACAGCAGGAAGAGTAGGGTCTTCACGAGCGGGGCGTCATTGACGTTGCCCGCGTCGCCGTGAAGGATCACCGCCTTGTATTTGTCGTTCAGCCACAACGTCCGATTCCTTCGGTCCACCAACACAAAGTCGCTGCCCGGCAAGTACTTCCAGCGGATACGGACGGGCTCTTGTCCTTCCAACAGCGGCGACCCACATTTGATTGTCCGCCTGACGTCTGGATCCAAGCCTTGCCCGGGCGGAAGGATCTTCGTGCGCTTGGGTTGCCAAGCGTTCCCTTCCTTAACCGCCTGCCCGGCATCGTCGAGATAGCTTTGAAACGTGGTACCTCGTCCGTCTGAGGCCTGCTCGATCGCATGCACGAGGTCCTGCGTGAGTTGAACACCAGACTTTTCGACGCTCATCTTGAAGGCGTCAAGGTTGTCATCGATATCGACCGCGACACGCGCCAGTTTGTACGACTTGTTCTCTTGCCGCACCCCAGCCCATCCCCCTGCCATCAGAAGTCGGTCGTTGCGATACAGGTATAGGCCCTGAAAACTGTCGACCGGTTTGCCGTACAGTCGGTACTGCGGCGAATCCGAGCGCGCTGGCCAGAGATGACACGACATCGTCACAGATCGGTGCGGGGTCTGCGCTACAAGCTTTTTCGGGTAACCGGGAACGCCAGTCCTCGCGTACCCGAAGGGGTCTATCGGGTTAACGATCTGCGCGAGCCCGTCCTCACCCTCGGTGAGATCGTGCACATCGATAGTGATCGCGACTTCATGTCGCGCGAGTAACCGGTGATACACCATGCCCAGGTGGCGGCTCAGCGCCAGGACCTCCTTGTCAAGGTATGCGTCAGTCTGCGCCGCGTCTTTAGAACGTGGGAATCCGCGGACGTCGTCCCATTGCACGACCGTGCCTGTCTTCGCGGGAGCGACCAGTGGCAGAAGGCCGGAGAGATGGCGTTCTACCGCGTGGGACTCCAACACTTCGACTTCGAAATCGCCTGCCTTCTCGCGATACATACGCCGGCCTTGAGCCTCAGCCCCCGCGCCTCGCGACATCACCGTTAACGTCGAAGCTTGTCCGAAAGACGCCGACTTCAAACCCATGCCGTAGAACCCATAGCTGGACTTGGATCGCTCTTTGGGTCGACCCAGCTTCATTGCGCTGTCGATACGCACTTCGTCCATGCCGCTGCCGTTGTCGATAATGAGCAGTTGCACGGCCCGCCCACGGCGCAGGATGAACCGTATTCGGACATCGTCGGCGTGGGCATCCAAGCTGTTATCGACGAGGTCGGCGAGCGCTGCCTCGAAACTCTGATTCAGCCCAAGGGCCCTGAAGATACCGGGATCGGGGGGCACGTTGATCCGTCGAACAGATTCGATCGGGGTAATCCAGTCAACGCTCACAGTCTCATCCATCCGTCACCAACGCTCTGGACGAGTTCTCCAGTGCGCAGGTGACGAATTGATCCACCCTCTGACCACCACCAACCCGCCCTCATGTCAACGGCAAATCCAGATTCGCAGAACCAAGATCCACGTTCCACGAGTTTGTACCATTCGCCACCGTCAAGTAGCGGCTAGTCGGTCGAAATAGTTGCCTCATACAGGCAACGCTGCACTAGAGACCCATTTCGCGTCGACCTTCGACGACGGCGCGGATTCGACACGCGGCCGCTTCTACATCCTCGTGCTCCCACACACGAACACTCACCCAGCCAGCTTCCGCAAGTCGACGATCAGTGTCCCGGTCTCGCGCTCTGTTCGCTTCTACCTTCGCAGCCCAGAACGCGAAGTTCGTCACTGCGACGGTGTGGTGATCGGGGCACCCGTGCCAGAAACATCCGTCCATGAAGACTGCGACCCTGACCTTGGTGAACACGAGGTCCGCGGTGCGTCTCACCTGCTTCAGCGGACGCGACCCGACCCTGTAACGGAGCCCCAAGGCGTGAACGGCCGACCGCAGGACGAGTTCAGGCTGGGTGTCTCTGCCCTTGTTCGACTGCATGCTCGCCCGTACTCCGGGAGATGAAGCCCACGACTCGGCCACCTACCAAGAGTAGAGACGATAAGCCTCCCAGGACGGCACCAATCCGCTCGATGGCTGTCAACTTTCATTGTCCACACTGTCCCAAAGCAGGTCGCGTGACTGTCCCCAAGCAGATCGCGTGCCGGTCGCGCATCTTGTCGGTGGTCCGCCGTACGATTCCTACGTGCCCACAGTGATTGACCTGTTCGCAGGCTGCGGCGGCATGACCAGCGGTTTCACCGCTGAGGGGTTCACTCCGACGCTTGCCGTCGAATGGGACCTCTACGCCGCGGCCACCTACGCCGCGAACTTCGGAGAAGATCACACACTCTGGTGCGACATCGCCACCGTCAAATCCTCGGCAATCCCGAGAGCAGACATTGTTATCGGCGGCCCGCCGTGTCAAGGATTTTCGAATCTGGGGTCCAAGGATGTCAACGACCCGCGCAATCAGCTGTGGCGGGAATACCTGAGAGTCGTCAAATCGTCTAACCCGAAGGTGTTCGTAATCGAGAACGTCGATCGGTTCATGCGCGCACCGGAATTCGAACTGCTGCTCGACGAAGCCGAGCACGGCGTCCTTTCTCGATACGATCTCAGATATGGCCACCTGAACGCCGCCGATTTTGGAGTCGGACAGCGACGCATCCGCACAATCATCATCGGCTCACGAATTGGGCCGATCGAACTACCGGACGCCACTCACGCCCGCCAACCGGCATCGCGTGGCATCAAGCGCTGGGTGACGACAAAGCGGCGTATCGGCAATGTCCCGGAGGAACCTCTATCTACGGCGCTACCGGCGTCGACGGTGGAGTTCTTCGGCAAAGTCGTACCCGGCACATTCAAGGGGCTAGACATCCATCTGGGAAGAAACCCGACCGACTTATCGCGACAGCGATATGCCCATGTGCCGCCTGGCGGCGGGCGCTTCGACGTGCCGGAACACCTTCTTCCACGCTGCTGGCGCGAGAAGCCAACGGGGACAACTGATGTGATGGGCCGCATGCGATGGGACATGCCTTCTCATACGATCAGGACCGAGTTCTTCAAGCCGGAGAAGGGCGCTTACCTTCATCCGCAGTGGGATGAAGGTGGCCGTCACCGCGTCAATCGTCCGATCACGCATTACGAGGCTGCTTTGCTCCAAGACTTCCCCGAGAAGTACCTCTGGTGCGGATCAAAGATCCAGATTGCCAAGCAAATCGGAAATGCGGTACCAGCTGGCCTGGCACAGGCCATAGCCTCGCACATCAAAGGTTATTTGTAGGCCATCACCAGAGTGCGAGGGTTTCCGCGAGATCGCTGTACGGTCGGACTCGACCTTGGCTCGTAACCTCGTTCCATGCGTCCACCTGGTCGACAGAAATCTGGTTGCAAAGCGCCAGTTTCACGACTGCATCGTCGAGCGCATCGAAAGCGATGTGGTACACCGCGTCGACCTCGCCGGTGCCCCGTGCGATCGCAGCAAGCCGGCTCGGCAACGGCTCGGCTGTGACCGTCACAAGGTGTGGCAGACGTTCTCGGCGATGCCGAATCATCTGATTGTTCTCGTGCCGAATGTTCTGGACCCTATCGCTACGGATCGTCCATTTACATGAGATGGCGGCATGAAGGAATGGCGGCTCATCAGGATATCGAGCCGGGAGCCCCACCACCACATCCGGTTTGATGATGTAATCCGTTCCCAAAGTAGTCCGCAGTTCCGCGTTCTCCCTAACTAACTGATCGACCTTCTTCAGGTGGTCGTACTGCAAGAAATCAGTGATCGGACGGCTCAATTCATTGACTATCCAATTACGTGCGGAATCGCGCATAGGCAAATCCCGCTTGAGTGTCGACGCAACGGCAAGTTCAAGGGGGCGTCCGCTTTGTGGGTTTGCCACGCCAGACGCAACGCCACGGGAGACACCGAGTTCGTCGAGGATCGCCGCAGACAGCGCCACTGACGCAGCATTATCGCTGTCTGCTGTATTCGGCACAAGACCTGAACCATTGCGCTTCTCTTTCCAGCCGAGAAGTGCGGCGGCGAAAGGAGCATTCACGGTAACACTTCGCAGTATGGAGGCACCGTCCGATCCTACGTGCGGCCGTCCTCCCCGATCAGAGTTGCCCCTCGGCCTGCCGGGTGCCGCCCAAACTCGGCGCGGGTGCACCGCGTAGGCCGCGGAGTAAACCATCTGGCGCATCACTTCGGCCTCGGCTTGACCACGCGGCACCTCGAGCCTCGCTGTTGCACTGTCGAATCCACCACCGTTCGGAACAGCGGGTAGAAGTACATAGCCGCACTTCACTGCTCAAGCGAGACCGTCGGCAGAGAACAGCGCCTGGTAAGGATGTCCAATATGGCAGGTCATCCACATCACCACTACGTACAGTCACACTACAATTTCTCCCGCGGTCCAAGCCGCCCCCAAACTTCCTAGCGTCACGGCACAACGTTTTCCACGACCGATCGCTCCGCACAATTCGAAGCCATTTCGAGACAGCGGTCAAGAGTTGGATCCCAACGACAGCTCACCAATCACCTCGCACGCTCCGTAGACGAGAACCTTGCAGAAGATTCATGCGCTGCTCAACTAATGCGTATGGCAACCTCCCTGGCCCACCGTAGCCAACACCCAACTGCCCGGCCCTGCGAGAAGGAAATCCTGATCGAGAGATTTAAGGAGTTCCGAACAGCAGGTAGAACCGGATCGTTGATGGCGGATCTGTGATCTCTCCGACCCATCCGGCACACTGGCATAGACACTCCCCGACCGCAGCCGCGCTAGGACAGATACACAGATGACGCAACCGCAGTACCCCCAGGGCCAGTACCAGCAGCCTCAGCAGCAGTTTCCCGGATACCAGCAGCCGGGCGTCTACGGCCCGCCTCCCGGTGGCTACGCCCCCACGCCGAAGCCACCCCGCCCACCCATGTCCCCACAGCAGAAGGCGCTGGCCGTCGTCGGCGGCTCGCTCGCCGTCTTCCTGGTCGCCCTGCTGATCCTCGGCCTCGCCACGTCCAAGTCCAGCACCGAGACGACGGCCGCCCCCGACCAGATCGTCAACAGCCAAGACTCGGACACCGGCAACGAGCAGGACGTCAAGGCCATAAAGCAGACCATCGCCGGCATGGCCGAGGCCGCGAAGGCCAATGACTTCAAGAAGATGCTCACCTTTTTCTGCGCCAAGTACCGCGATGCGCTTAAAGACCTCGCCGGCAGCGGCAAGGCGCCCGACCTCAGCTCGCTCACGAAATCCGATAACGGCCCCTCGAAGATCACCGGCATCGACATCAAGGGCGATACCGCCGTCCTGCACGTCACCGACGCCAAGGGTAAGCACGACATCGAGTTCGCGAGGGAAAGCGGAAGCTGGAAGTTCTGCCCGAAGATCAAGTAGCCCCACTCACCCGCGAGTGGATTCCCCCGTGGCCGTTGGATATTCGACGGACACTCGGCATCCACCGCCGCGGATCGGGCGACCCGACATACCGAATCTCCCCGGGTGGATCCATCACTCGGGCCTCGCACACCCCCGATGGCCCTGGGGTGCTGACGATTTCACGCGAAGACAAGACCGTCGTCGGCCGGGCGTACGGTGACGGTGCCGAATGGCTCCTCGATCGCCTTCCGCGCCTTCTGGGTGCCGACGACGAGCCAGAAGCTCTGATCCCTAAACACGACGCCGTCACCGCCCTCATCCGGGGCGCGACCGGCGTGCGCCTCGGCGCCACCGACCGCGTTTGGGAATCGCTCGTCCCCGCCGTGCTGGAACAGAAGGTGCCGGGCGCCGAGGCCTGGCGGGCCTGGCGCTACCTGATCGACCGCTTCGGTGTCGATCTCAATGACGCCAAGGCGCCTCCGCCCCAACGGGAATGGCTGGACATCCCTTCCTGGGAATGGCACAAATCCGGCATCGAACCCGTCCGCATGCACACCCTGCGGGCCGCCGCCCACGCCGATGTCGAAACCAAACCCCAGCACCTACAGGCGATCCGCGGCATCGGGCCATGGACCGAGGCCGAAGTAAGAGCGCGCGCGCTCGGAGATCCAGACGCCGTCCCCGTCGGCGACTATCACATCGCCGGCCAGGTGGGCCTGGCGCTCGCCGGTCGAAAAACCAACGACGCCGAGATGCTGGAGCTCCTGGAACCCTATGCCGGGCAACGCTATCGCGTCATCCGGCTCATCGAGCTCGTCGCGCCCAAACCCACCCGGCGCGGCTCGCGCATGCCGGTCCGCGACTACCGAAGCTTCTAGCCCGCCAGGTGGGCCGAGAGCAGCCACGCCGCAATGGACGCGCGTCCATCGGGCTCCACCTCATGCGCCGCGAAGCCCTTCGCGAGACCCGGCTCGAACCCCTGGAAGTTGGCATAGATCTTCGCCGGACGGATCTCGTCGATGACCCAGTACTTTGAAACCACATCGCGCAGTTCGTTTTCCGTGACGGCCTTGACAGGTGATTCGGCCGGGAACGCCGCGCGATCGAAAACCAGGACGTAGTAACGCGCGCCGGGCGCGGCGGCGCGCACGATCGAACGCTGGTAGCCGTCACGCAATTCGACGGGCATCGAGTGGAACAACGTCGAATCGATGATGGTGTCGAAGCGACCGTCGTACCCGGTGAACGCCGAGATATCGGCGACCGCGAAGCGCGCATTCGGTAGACCGCGCTCTGCGGCATAGCCTTTCGCCAGTTCAATGGCCTTGGGCGAGGAGTCCAGCCCGACAGTGGCGTGCCCGACTTCGGCGAGATACAGCGAGGTCGCCGCCTCGCCGCAGCCTGCATCCAGCACCACACCGCGCACCTTGCCCTCGGCGATCAGTGTCGCAATTTCGGGCTGCGGCTCACCGATACTCCACGGCGGTCGCACACCCAATCCGTCGGGACGCTCGCCGCGGTACGCAGCATCAAACTCAAGATCGAAATCTTCTGTAGCGGCCTTCTCAGTCATACCCCCAGAGTGTCAATCCGACTGACATATGTCAAGGGTACTGACATTAAATTTGGAAGGCAATTGCCAGAAACGTCCTCAGCCGCCAAAATGGAGCGATGAGCAATGACGAGGGGGGCGTCACGCCATCGCCGCTACCCCCGGGACCCCCGCCCGCCTACCCTCCTGCAGCCCCTGGCTATCCCCCTCCTCCCGGCTACGGATACCCGCCCCCGGGTGCCGGATATCAGCCCGCGCCGCCGGGATACCAGAATCCGCCGCCGGTGCCCTACTGGGTGACGCCGGTACCGCCCGCGCTGAAACCGGGCGCCATCCCGCTGCGACCGCTGGATCTTTCCTCGCTCTACAACGGCGCCATCGAGGCGATCCGCGCCAACCCCAAGGCGACCGTCGGCCTAACCGCCGTCGTCGTCATCATCAGTCAGCTGGTCACCTTCGCCCTGCAGGCCGGGCCCATCGCCGGCCTTCTCAGCGGCGCAGCCGGCTTCGCCCCGGACAGTGACGACGCCTTTACCGCCTCCCTTGGGATCGGCTACTTCGGCGGAGCGGTCATCGGCTTCGCCGTCACCTTCCTGGTCAGCATCGTGCTCAGCGGCATGCTGACGGTCACCATCGGGCGGTCCGTCTTCGGCGAACGCACCACACCCAGCGAGGCCTGGCATCGCGCAAAACCGCGGATCTGGGCCCTGATCGGACTTGCCCTCATCTCCGGGCTGTTACTCGTCGTGCCCGTCGCGTTCGGCATCGCCGCGGTGGTTGGACTGGCGCTGAGCGTCGGACCCGCGGGCGCGATTCCGGCCGGATTCGTGCTGACGTTCGCCTACATAGCGTTGTACCTATATCTGGTTCCTGTTTTCGCTCTGGCCTCCCCGGTACTGATACTGGAACGCAAAACCGTCTTCGGGGCACTCGGTAGGTCGGTATCGTTGGCACGCAAGGGTTTCTGGCGGCTGCTGGGCATCCTGCTACTCACCTCGTTCATCGTCGGTTTTATAGCGGGCATCCTGGGGGCTCCCTTCAGCGTCGGCGGCCAGGTCGCGATGGGAATGGGCACCGACAAAAGCAGTGGCGGCGCGATGATCCTCGGTTTGGCGCTGACCACAATCGGCGCCATCATCGCCCAGATCATCACGCTGCCCTTCAATTCCGCAGTCAAGGTGCTGCTGTACACCGACCAGCGGATGCGCTGCGAGGCATTCGATCTCGTGCTGCAGACCGAGACCAGGACGCGCGAACGCCTAGGTCAGCCGGGAGTCGACCCCGACCTGTTGTGGCTGCCCGCGCAACTACCGGCTCAGGTGTAATGCCGGCCGTCGACGTCGACCGCGAAACGGCGGCCGACGCTGCCCAACGCGAACTCGCCAAACCGATCTACGAACATCCCTCGCCGCTGGATCGCTTTGCCACCTGGCTCGCGGAACGCCTGGACGACTTGGAGTTCCGGGCCGGTCACGTTCCCGGCGGCTGGTTCACCATCCTGGTGACGACGCTCATCGTGATCGCCGTCGTGGTGCTCCTGGTCCGGATCGCCCGCAGGTCCGTCCGTACCAAGGGCGCCGATTTCGGCCTGTTCGAATCCGGCGAGCTCACCGCGGCACAGCACCGGGTCGACGCGGAACTCGCAGCTTCCCAGGGTGACTGGGCATCGGCCATTCGACACCGGTTGCGTGCGGTCGCGCGCCAACTTGAGGAACGCACCATCCTGACGCCGGTTCCGGGCCGCACTGCCAACGAGCTGGCCACCGACGCGGGCCGCGAGCTGCCCTCCCTGTCACAGGAATTCCGTTCCTGTGCAGAGATCTTCAATGACGTCAGCTACGGCGACCGTCCAGGCACGCTGCAGTCCTACCGTCAGATCGCCGACCTGGACGACCACATCCGCGACGCACCAGTCCTCGTGGGGTCCGCCAAAACAGACGCCGCTACGGGATGGGAGGCGGTGCGGTGATCCAGGACACTGCGGTATCTCCTCGCCTGCGCGACCGCTGGCGCACCTGGGCATTCGCGCTCGCCGCGCTGACCGGCATCATCATCACCGCCTTCCTCGTGTCCAAACCGCCTCGGCCCGAGGGATATCTAGATCCGGAGGCCACCACCCAGCGTGGCGGGCACGCGTTGGCGCAGCTGCTGCGTGACCGCGGTGTCACTATCACCCGCGCCACCACCATCGACCAGGTGCGCGACGCGGTACGTCCCGACAGCCAGCTCATGGTGCTGGACAACGGCAACATCACCGACGAGATACTGGACGTTCTCGTCGACCTGCCGGGGGATCGCCTGCTGCTGACTCCCTTTTCCGACACCCGGGACAGATTGGCCGGGCAGGTTCGGATGACCTCCGTGAAGGGCGACAGCATTGCCGAGCCCGACTGCGACCTGCGAGAAGCTCAGCGTGCCGGGGTAATTCGCCGGTACATCGGACCCACCTACACATTCACCGTCCCGGGGCCCGGCCAGGTCAGCTGCTACGGCGGCACCGTGGTGCGCTACACCGAGAAGGGCCGCACCGTCACCGTGCTGGGCGACGACACCATCATGGCCAACCTGCAACTGGCCAAACAAGGCAATGCGGCGCTCGCCATGAACCTCGCCGGCCGTTCCTCCCATCTGGTCTGGTACGTCCCCGAACGGCCCAAGGTGGGTACCAGCGCCCAACCGAAATCCGTGGGCGACCTGATCCCCGACCAGGTCACCATGGCCGTCTGGCAGCTCTGCATTGTGGTGCTGCTACTGGCCATCTGGCGCGGTCGCCGTTTGGGTCCCGTTGTCACCGAGAAACTTCCGGTGATCGTGCGGGCCTCGGAAACCACCGAAGGGCGGGGCCGGCTGTACCGGTCACGTCGCGCCCGCGACCTCGCCTCCGAATCGCTGCGGGAGGCGGCGCGGTACCGGATCGTCCGCCGGCTCGGCCTCCCGGTTGACGTGACGCCGCAGGTGATCACCACCACGGTTGCGCAGCGAATCGGCCGCAATCCCACCGAGATTCACTACCTATTGTTCGGCCCCGTCCCCTCGGATGACCAACAGCTCACCGAACTGACCCGACAACTGGATATTCTAGAAAGGCAGGTCCGCGACTCGTGACCCAAGCAACAATCACCGAGGACGCCGCACGCAACGCCCTGGCCGCGTTGCGTCAACAAATCGCCACCGTGGTCGTCGGACAAGACGCGGTGGTCAGCGGCCTGGTCGTCGCGCTGCTGTGCCGCGGTCACGTTCTCCTGGAAGGCGTCCCGGGTGTCGCGAAAACCCTTTTGGTGCGTACGCTTTCGGCGGCGCTATCGCTGGATTTCAAGCGCGTGCAGTTCACCCCCGACCTCATGCCCGGCGACGTCACAGGTTCTCTGGTGTACGACGCACGCACCGCCGCATTCGAATTCCGGGCCGGTCCGGTGTTCACCAACCTGCTGCTGGCCGACGAGATCAACCGCACGCCCCCGAAGACCCAGGCCTCACTGCTGGAGGCCATGGAGGAACGTCAGGTGACCGTCGACGGCACCCCGCGCCCGCTGCCGGATCCGTTCATCGTAGCCGCGACCCAGAACCCCATCGAATATGAGGGCACCTACCAGCTGCCCGAGGCCCAGCTCGACCGCTTCCTAATGAAGCTCAATGTGTCTCTGCCGGAACGTGATCAGGAGATTGCGATCCTGGAGCGGCATGCTCAGGGTTTCGATCCCCGCAACCTCTCTCATGTCACGCCGGTGGCCTCTGCCGCCGATCTCGAGGCCGGACGCAAAGCGGTGGCCCAGGTGATGCTGGCCCCCGAGGTACTCGCCTATGTGGTCGACGTCATCCGCGCGACCCGCCAGTCGCCCTCGCTGCAACTCGGCGCCTCGCCCCGCGCGGCCACGGCACTGCTGGCGACCTCGCGTGCGTGGGCGTGGCTTTCCGGCCGCAACTACGTCACCCCCGACGATGTCAAGGCGATGGCCCGCCCTACCCTGCGCCATCGGATCGGGCTGCGTCCGGAGGCCGAGCTGGAAGGCGCCACCGCGGACCGGGTTCTGGACGGCATCCTCGTCACGGTGCCGGTGCCGCGCTAGTGATCCTCACCGGACGCACGGGATTGGTGGCGCTGCTCGGTGCGCTGCTGATTCTGTTGTCGCCGTGGCCGGTTCGACTGTTCTGGCTGCTCCTGTTGGCGCTCACTGTGTTGATAGTCATCGACATCCTCGTCGCGGCCAGCCCACGGCGGCTCACCTTCGTCAGGTCGGGTCCCGATTCCATCCGGCTCGGCGAGCCCACCGATATCGCGCTACAGATCCAGAATCCCGGCCGCCGGGTTCGCGGATGGGTCCGCGACAGCTGGGCGCCGAGCATGCGGGCCACCCCGCGGGCGCATCGGCTGGATCTGCGCACCGGCGAACGCGCCCGGGTCGTCACCGCGCTGCGCCCCTTGCGCCGCGGCGACCACAAACCCGCGACAGTCACCGTCCGCACGGTGGGTCCGCTCGGGCTGGCCGGACGGCAAGGGCGCCACGATGTCCCGTGGCAGCTGCGGGTGCTGCCCCCGTTCCTGAGCCGCAAGCATCTGCCGTCCCGGCTGGCCAAGCTGCGTGAGCTGGAAGGCGCAATTCCGGTGCTGATCCGTGGGCAGGGCACCGAATTCGATTCGCTGCGTGAGTATGTGGTCGGCGACGATGTCCGCTCCATCGACTGGCGTGCCTCCGCGCGACGCAACGATGTGGTGGTCCGCACCTGGCGTCCCGAGCGGGATCGCCGGATTCTCGTCGTCCTGGACACCGGCCGCACCTCGGCGGGCCGCATCGGCGTCGACCCCACCTCGGGTGATCCGTCCGGATGGCCGCGGCTGGACTGGTCGATGGATGCCGCATTGCTGTTGGTGGCATTGGCATCTCGCGCCGGCGATCGGGTGGATTTCCTGGCCCACGACCGCGCGGTGCGGTCGCAGGTGTCCGGGGCGTCGCGTAATGAATTGCTACCGTTGGTGGTCAACGCGATGGCGCCCCTGGAGCCCTCGCTCATCGAGTCGGACGCGCGCGATCTGGTGGCCACCATCCGCCGCCGGTCACGTCACCGCTCCCTCATCGTGCTGCTGACCGACCTGAACCCGGCGGCACTCGATGAGGGCCTGCTCCCGCTGCTTCCCCAGCTGACCAGCCATCACCATCTGCTGGTGGCCGCGGTTAGCGATCCACGGGTCGAGGCCATGGTGACGCCCGAGAACGCCACAGATCCAAGAACATTGGACGTCGAACAGGTCTATGACGCGGCTGCCGCCGAACGGACCCGCGGTGAACGTCGCCGCATTGTCACGCTGCTACGCCGCCAAGGTGTCGAGGTCGTCGACGCCCCGCCCGAGGAAATCGCCCCCGCGCTCGCGGACCGGTACTTGTCGTTGAAGGCATCCGGACGCCTGTAAAGGTCACGCGGCCGGCGCGTAGTCCGGAGCGTTTTCGATATCACCGGATTCGTTGTCGGCCACCCCGCGCCGTCCGAGGATCACCACATACGCCAGAAACAACCCCTCGGCAATCACGCCAATGCCGATACGCGCGAAGGTCGGTAGCGACGACGGGGTGACCAACGCCTCGATGAGACCGCTCACCAGCAGCACCGCGACCAGTCCGCCTGCCACGGACATGACGGCCCGGCCCTGCTCGGCGAGCACCTGGCCGCGGGGACGATCGCCGGGGTCGATAACCTTCCAGCCCAATCGCATTCCGGCACCCGCGGCGAGGAAGACGGCGGTCAGTTCCAGCAGGCCGTGCGGCAGGATGAGACCGAAGAAGATGTCGCCCCGGCCCGCCGCCACCATCAACCCGCCGGCCAGGCCGACATTCGCCGCGTTCATGAACAACACGTACGGGATGGGGATACCGAGCACCACGGCGAAGATGATGCACTGCGCCGCCACCCACGAGTTGTTGATCCACACGTGCAGCGCGAACGACGCCGCCGGGTGCTCGCTGTAGTAGTTCTCGAAGTCCTCGTTGACGAGCTGCGCAATCTCGTCCGGAGTGCCTATCACCGACTGCAATTCGGGGGAATGCACCACCCAGATGCCGATGGCGACGGCCACCGCCATCGACCCGACCGTCGCGGCGAGCCACCAGCGCCAACTGCGGTACGCAACCACCGGAAAGGACACCGTCCAGAAACGAATGAAATGACGCCACAGCGGGGCACTCTCACCCGTCACCGCGGAGCGCGCCCGGGCAACCAACATCGACAGCCGCCCTACCACCGCCGGATCCCCCGACGCCGATCGCACGGTCGACAGATGTGTCGAGACCTTCTGGTACAGCTCGACCAGCTCATCGATCTCTGATCCGGCCAGGTGGCGTCTGCGCTTGAACAGCTCCTCCAGCCGATCCCACGTCCCCCGGTGGGTGGCGACGAATGCGTCCACGTCCATCTGGCAAATACTAGTATTCTCGGGTCATGTCGGAGTTGGTGACGGGGGACGCCGTTGTCTTGGACGTCGAGGTGGCCCAGCTTCCCGTGCGGGTCGTGTCCGCGTTCATCGACATCTTCGTCCAAATGGTGGTGCTGTACGCGGGGGTCTTCGTCGTCGCGTTCTCGATGGCCTCGTTCGACGAGGCACTGTTCGGGGCGCTGAGCATCATCTACGTGGTGCTGGCGTTGGTCGGCTACCCGGTCATCTGGGAGATGTCCACCCGCGGACGTTCCCTGGGCAAGATGGCGATGGGTCTCCGGGTGGTGTCAGAGGACGGCGGCCCGGAACGGTTGCGGCAGGCCGTCATCCGCGCTCTTGCGGCGGTCGTGGAGATTTTCATGTTCGCGGGTGCGCCAGCCGTGATCAGCAGCCTGGTGTCCGCCAAGGGGAAACGCCTCGGCGATATCTTCGCTGGCACCATGGTGATCAGCGAGCGCGGCCCCAAACTGCCTCCGCCACCGGTGATGCCGCCGCAGTTGGCGGCCTGGGCGCAGACGCTGCAACTGTCCGGGCTCAGCGTCGGTCAGGCCAATCTGGCTCGCCAGTTCCTCAATCGCGCTGGGCAGTTGGCGCCGCAGACCAGGGAACAGATGCTGTTCCAGATCTCCACCGACGTGCTCGCCAGCATCGCGCCGCCGCCCCCGCCGGGCACTCCCCCGCAGTTCATGCTCGCCGCGGTGCTGGCCGAACGCCATCGTCGCGCGTTGGATCAGATGCAGCCGGCCTATCCCCCGACGTCTTTCCCTGCCCCGGCGCCCGGTCCGCCGGCACCGTCACCTGCAGTCTCTTCTGCCCCCGAATCTGGCACGGATTCTTCGGGTTTCGCCACTCCTGGCTGATCCCCGGGGGATTTCTTCGCGTAGAGCGCGCCGCCGATGGACGCCACGGCAATAGTGATGAGGGCACCGAGGATCAACGCCGCCGCCTCGCCATGGAACAGCGACTGCCGCTCCTCACCAATCGCGGCCGCGGCGATGGGCACGCCAAGCTGAGCCGCTGCCAGCGCACCGAGCGATAGCGGCTGACCGAAGAGCCGGCTGACCATATGAGCGAGCACGGCCGCGGCACCCAAACCCAACCCGAGCAGCATGAGCTTGGGGTTCTCACCGAGCTCGCGCACGTGCAACGATGCCCCGAGCCACACAAAAAAGAGCGGCGCGAAGAAGCCCTCCGTAACGCCAAAGAGCTGCTTGGCCAGCCTGCGCGGCTCACCAATACCCGATACGACGAGCCCCAAGGCGAACCCCGCCAGCATTTTCGACACGTGCGTTCCCACCGCCAGCGCGGCGAGCCCGAAGACGATCACCAGGCTGACGCGCAGCTCCATCGCCACCTGACGTTGCTTCGAGTAGTGGTGGAACCGGTCGAGCTGCCCGGCGTGATCCAGCGCACGCAGGATGACGAACAGGAGGCCCGCGCACGCGATGACGGCGACCGCACCCACCGCTGCACGGGGAGCATTCTTGAGGTCGATCACCAAGGGCAGCAAGACAATCGATGCGGTGTCGGCTATGGCCACCTGCGCCGTGGCGCTCAGCACCTTGGGGCCTTCGAGTCCCAGTGAGTCGATGATCGGCAGGACCAGCGCCGCCGATGACGAGGCAATCAGCACTGCATACAGCGGCGCATGCCCGGTATTAAACGCATTGGCCAGCAGCACGCCCAGCACCGCCGCCACCACCCCGACCACGACGGCGCGCAACGCCGCCCTGGGCAACGCCGACACCATCGTTTTGTCGCGCACCGGGACATGAGTCCCTGCCACGAACATCACCAGCACAAACCCGACATCTGCGAACATCGTGAACGTCGGGTCGAAGGCGTCGATCCAGCCGAATCCGGTGCGGCCAATCACGATTCCGGCGATCAGTTCGCCGATGACCACCGGGATTCGTAACCGAGTGTTGAGCGCGAGGGCGGGTCCGACGAGCCCGACGACACCGATGACCGCCAGGGTGGGAAACCCGAAGCCACTCATGGAATTACTTCCAGGAGACCAGATGGCATGGGATATCGGTATTTTCGTCGGTCAGGTAGCTCGCGCAGACACGGTGGTAGCCGTCCGCGATCTCCAGCCGCGAATCGGTCCGGTTATCACCGCGCACGAGCAGGATGGGTGAGAGCGATTTATCCTTTGCGATCTTCGCCAGGTCGCGTGCCACATGGGCGTTTGTCTTCGGCAGCATGTCCAAGCGCGCCGCCCGCAGGATGTCCTTGGCCTTGCGGTGTTCCGCCGGCGCGCCGCGGAGCGCGTCAACCGTGCGGGCGACTGTGTCCGGCTCACCGACAAGCGTCAGGTAGTCGGCCGCCGCCGCGTAGTCGTGGTCCTCGGGTTCATCGAGCCAGTTCACCGTCATGGCGGACACCCTACGACTCCTAGCTGGGAGCGTCCCCCCGATTCGACGCCGCGTCGCCGGTGAAAGTTTTCGTTGCATCACGATCGTTTCCGATATATCGTTATGTATCGAGAGGCGAGATCGCCTCCCCCAAATCAACAAGGAGATACACATGACTTCCCACGAAGAAGGGGCCGAGCAGTTTCGGCCCGACACACCGTTCGGATTCGGCTTCGGATTCGACCCCACCCGTCGCGGACCTGGTCACCCCGGCCATTCCCGTCGTCGCCACCACAGAGACTGCGACCCTCATGGCGAGTCCCACGAACGGGTCTGGGCCGGCCGCCGCGGGCCCGGAGCGTTCATGGACCGTGGCTTCGGGCCGGGGTTCGGACGCGGATTCGGGCCCGGCCCCGGTTTCGGCTTTGGCTTCGGTGACCAGCCCCGCGGACGCGGCCGGGGACGCGGCCAGCGCGGCGACGTCCGGGCCGCCATCCTGGCGCTGCTCGTCGAACGTCCGATGCACGGCTACGAGATGATCCGCGAGATCGCCGAACGCAGCAACAACATCTGGCGTCCGAGCCCCGGTTCGGTCTACCCGACGCTGCAACTGCTCGTCGACGAAGGACTCATCGTCGAGACCGACGGCAGCGGGAGCCGCAAGCAGTTCGAGCTCACCCCTGAAGGCCGAGAAGGCGCTGCCAAATTGGACACCCCGCCCTGGGAGAAGATCAACGACGACGCCGATCCATCGGTGCTCGATCTGCGCTCGGCCCTCGGCCAACTGATGGGCGCGGTCGCGCAGTCGGCACACGCCGCATCACCCGAGCAGCAGCAGCGCATCATCGAGATCGTGAACTCTGCCCGCAAGCAGGTCTACGGCATCCTCGGAGAAACAGAGTGAGACTGTCCTAATTCACCCCACGTGGCCCGTCACGGCCCCTCGTACATCGGGGGCGCCGAGGCGGGCCGCGTCGGCGGTTAGGTCGTCCGGCGCACGCTGCGATTCACGTTCCGCAGCAACACGTTTCTGATAATGCTCCACCTCACGATCAATATCGGCGGCATCCCAGCCGAGCACCGGGGCCACCAACTCGGCGGCCTCCCTGGCCGCGGCATCACCGCGATCCCAGGTCTCGATCGCGATCCGTGTCCGTCGGGCCAGCACATCGTCGAGATGTAGCGCGGCCTCATGGCTGGCGGCATACACGATCTCCGCCTTCAAGTATGACGGCGCTCCCTCCATCGGTAGACCCAGCTTTGGATCACTGTCGATGAGATCGAGCACCTCGTCGATCATCGATCCGTATCGGCCGAGCAGATGTTCGATGGTGTTCACCCGCAGCCCCGTACGGGCCGCCACCCGCTCACGCGCATTCCACAGTGCGCCATAACCTTCGGCCCCCACCAGCGGCACCCGCTCGGTAATCGAATGCGGCACCATGCGCTCCAGGCCGTGCACCGCATGGTCGACCGCATCCTTGGCCATCACGCGGTACGTGGTGTACTTGCCACCCGCGATCATGGTGAGCCCCTTCACCGGACTGGCGACGGCATGCTCCCGTGACAGCTTGCTCGTGGAATCCGACTCGCCCGAAAGCAGTGGCCGCAGGCCGGCATACACGCCCACCACATCGTCGCGATCCAGCGGATCGGCCAACAAGGCGTTGGCATGCGCCAGCAGGTAGTCGATATCGGACTGGCTGGCCGCCGGGTGCGCCAGGTCCAGATCCCAGTCGGTGTCGGTGGTTCCGATGATCCAGTGGCTGCCCCACGGGATGACGAATAGCAGACTCTTCTCGGTGCGGGTGATGATGCCCGCCGATGAATTGATGCGCGCCCTGGGTACCAGAATGTGTACACCCTTGGACGCGCGCACGTTGAATTGTCCTCGGCCACCGACCATCTGCTGAATCTCGTCGGTCCACACACCGGCGGCGTTGATGGTCTGCCGGGCGCGAACCTCGAACTCACGGCCGCTCTCCAGGTCACGGACCCGGGCGCCGATCACCTCGTCGCGCTCGCGCAGAAAACCGATCACGCGGGTGCTCGTGGCGCACAGTGCCCCGTAACGTGCGGCGGTTCGGGCCAGCGTCATGGTGTGACGGGCGTCGTCAACCTGCCCTTCGTAGAACTTGATGGCACCGCGCACAGTGGAGCGGTTGACGGATGGGAACGCCTCAATCGTCTTGTGCCGTCCCAGGTGCCGCATGTGCGACGGCACCCCGCGACCGGCACCCATGAGGTCGTACACCCCGATGCCCAACCCGGCATAGGCCCTGTCGATCACCGGAGCCGAGAGCGGGTACAGGAACGGAACGGGCCGGGCCAGGTGTGGTGCCAGGGTCTTGAGCACCAGCTGCCGCTCGCGCAGCGCCTCGAACACCAACGCGAAGTTGAACTGTTCGAGATAGCGCAGCCCACCATGAAACAGCTTGGAGGAGCGGCTCGACGTACCCGCCGCATAGTCGCGCGCCTCCACCAAGCCGGTCGTCAATCCACGGGTTACCGCGTCCAGCGCGATGCCCGACCCGGTGACGCCGCCACCGATGACGAGAATGTCCAGCTCGTCGGCCTCCAGTCGGGCCAGCGCCGCAGCACGGCCCGCTGGGCTCAATGGTTCCATTTTCGCGCTCATGAAACATCCACCCAATCCAGTGTGCGCTGCACGGCCTTCTTCCAGCCCGCATATCCTTCGGCGCGCTGCTCTTCGGTGATCGACGAGCTCCACCGCTTGTCTTCCTGCCAGTTCTGCCGCAGATCGTCGGCGTCCTTCCAGAAGCCGACGGCCAGCCCGGCCGCATACGCGGCGCCTAGCGCGGTGGTCTCGGCGACAACGGGTTTGACGACATCCACACCCAGGGTGTCGGCCTGGATTTGCATACACAGCGTGTTCGCGGTGATACCGCCATCCACCTTGAGCACCTCCATGCGGACACCCGAGTCGGCTTCCATGGCCTCAACCACCTCGCGGCTCTGGTAGCAGATCGCCTCCAGGGTCGCGCGCGCCAGATGTGCATTGGTGTTGAACCGCGACATGCCTACGATGGCGCCGCGCGCGTCCGAACGCCAGTACGGTGCAAACAATCCCGAGAATGCGGGGACGAAGTACATGCCGCCGCTGTCCGGCACCTGGCGAGCCAAATCCTCGCTCTGCGCCGCACCGCTGATGATGCCGAGCTGGTCGCGCAACCATTGGACCGCCGAACCGGTGACCGCGATGGAACCCTCCAACGCGTACGCCGGCTTGTTGTCCCCAAATTGGTAACAGACGGTGGTCAACAACCCGTTGCGTGAGCGGACCAGTTCTTCACCGGTATTGAGCAACAAGAAGTTTCCGGTGCCATAGGTGTTCTTCGCCTCGCCGGGGCTCAGGCACACCTGTCCCACCATCGCCGCCTGCTGATCACCGAGGTTGCCGGCGATGGGCACCTCACCGCCGAGCGGCCCCAGCTGCGTCGTAAAGCCAAACGGCTCAACCGGCGACGATGCCTTGATCGGAGGAAGCATCCGGCGCGGAATAGAAAAGAACGACAGCAGCTCGTCATCCCAGTCCAGGGTCTCCAGGTTCATCAGCATCGTGCGGCTGGCATTGGTCACGTCGGTGACGTGCACCCCGCTGCGGATACCGCCGGTGAGGTTCCAGATCACCCAGCTATCGGGGGTGCCGAAAAGCGCGTCGCCGTTCTCCGCGTCGCGGCGCACGCCATCGATGTTCTCCAGAATCCACTGCAGCTTGCCGCCGGAAAAGTAAGTGGCAGGAGGTAATCCAGCCTTCTCACGAATGACGTCACCGCGCCCGTCACGATCCAGTGCCGTCGCGATCTTGTCGGTGCGGGTGTCTTGCCAGACAATGGCATTGCAATATGGCCTGCCGGTATGCCGATTCCACACCACGGCGGTCTCTCGTTGATTGGTCACCCCTACCGCGGCGAGATCACTGGCACTCAACCCGGTGACGTTGAGCGATGTGGCCAGCACCGACCAGGCCCGCTCCCAAATCTCCACCGGGTTGTGTTCCACCCAACCCGCCTGCGGCAGGATCTGCTGATGCTCCAGCTGGTGACGGCCCACCTCCTCACCGCGGTGGTTGAAGATCATGGCACGCGTGCTCGTCGTGCCCTGATCGATTGATGCCACGAAATCAGCCATTGGCGAACTCCTCGGTATCCGAAGGTGATTGGCTCACTGGATCGTCATCTACAGGTAGGAATGGTTCCACAAGGTATCGATATAGCGCGGCGCCCAGGAGACCACCGACCAGTGGTCCGACGATCGGCACCCACCAGTACTGGGCGCCGTGCTGGTCTAAAAATGCGGTCTCATATCCGGTGAGATAGGACGCGAGCCGGGGGCCGAAGTCACGGGCCGGGTTAATCGCGTACCCAGCGATCGATCCCCAGGCCATGCCCAGCCCCACCACCACCCCGCCGATCGCAAACGGCGCGAGACTCTCGGGCATGCGGACATTGCGCCGGTCGGTGATGGCGAAGATCAGAAACAACAGGATGGCGGTGCCAATAATCTGGTCGCGTAGTCCGCCCCACAGGCTCACGTCGAGCGCACCGTTACCCGGAAGCGTGGAGAAGACACCCTGCGATGCAATGGTGTGTCCGGGGTCGACGGCTGCCAGCACGCTGCCATAGTTCCACCGCACCAATAGTGCCGCCACGAATGCTCCGCCGGTCTGAGCAGCGATGAACGGCAGCACCTGTTTCCAAGGGAATCCACGGAAGGTCGCCAACGCCACGGTGACCGCCGGGTTGAGATGAGCACCGGATATCCGACCAGCGGTGAACATGCCCAGCATGACGCCGATTCCCCAGGCCCAGGCAATGGAGTTGTGGTTGCCGTAATCCTGGTCGCCCGCCGTGACCACCTGCGCAACGACCCCTACGCCAAAGAGAATCAAGATCAGCGTGCCGACGAACTCCGCGGCGAGCTGGCCCAGGTGCCTCATGCCTTTGAATCTAGGGGCGGGGTCTAAGAGACACGCCCGAAACGCCGAACAGGCCCCCGCAAGCGAGGGCCTGTTCGTGACAAGAACGAGCTACTTCCAGGGTTCGACCTGGTCGCGCACCAGGTCGATGCTCCACGGTCCGTCGGTCTCGGCGGTATCGGTCACCGACCAACCCTTGAGACGCTGAATGGATCCACCGGTCACCTTGAACACCTGTCCGGTCCACGGGTTCTTCTCTGTGCTCAGGTATGCCACCAGCGGGGAGATGTTGGCGGGGCTAAACATATCGAACTGACCCTCATCAACCGGGGCCGCGAAGATCGCACCCATACCCGGGGTGGCCAACGTCAGCCTGGTTCGGGCAACGGGAGCAATGGCATTCACCTTGACTCCGTACCGCTCCAACTCGGCGGCCGCGACACAGGACAACGCCGCGATACCCGCCTTGGCGGCACCGTAGTTTCCCTGACCCGGATTCGGCAGTGTCACACCAGAATCCGACGCCGTATTCACGACGGTGGCCTTGACATCGGCACCGGCCTTCGACTGGTCCTTCCAGTACTTGGCCGCATGATGCAGCACCGAGAAATGCCCCTTGAGGTGTACCTGGATCACCGAATCCCACAGGTCCTCCTCGAGCCCGGCGATGAAACCGTCGCGCAGAATGCCTGCGTTGTTCACCACCGAATCCAGTCGGCCATACGTCTCGACGGCCTGGTTGACCAAGTTGGCGGCCCCGGACCAGGTGGAGATGTTGTCGGTGTTGGCAACGGCTTTGCCTCCGGCGGCGGTGATCTCGTCGACAACCTCCTGTGCGGGCCCCACATCCGACCCACTGCCGTCGTTGGCTCCGCCGAGGTCGTTGACGACCACCGACGCGCCTTCCTTGGCGAAGAGCAAGGCATGCTCGCGACCGATGCCTCGTCCGGCACCGGTGATGACCGCTACCCGTCCCTCAAGCTGTCCCATGTTGTGTTTCCCTTCCCGTTAAGCGATTACGGCGCGGCCGTTTTTGATGACAAGGTCCTCGCCGACATTGGTCTCGTACGAGTAGGTACCGGCGGCACCGTTGGTCCAGAAATTGGTGGTGATGTCCTGCCCGGGCAGCACCGGCTTAGCGAATCGCACTGCCAACTCCTTGAGCCTCTCGGTGCGTGAATCGGCCAGCTCAGTCAGCGCCGCCCATGACGTGAATGCCATGGTGCACAACCCATGCGCGATGATTCCGGGCAACCCCGCCGCCACCGCGGCGTCGTTGTCGAGGTGAATCGGCATCGGGTCACCGGAGGCCGGGCTGTATCGGAACGTTTGGTCGTCGTCGACGTGTTGGGTCACTGTCGCCGACGGGCCACTGCCCTTGATCGCCTCGTCCAGCACGATGCTGGGACCCAGCTCGCCGCGCGTCTCGCCCACGTCGTACTTGCGGAAGAAGAACGTGACGTACTGCTCGTTAACCAGATCGCCCGCTGCGTCCCGCGTTTCGGCATAGACCGTGCCGCGGGTGCCGTTCTCCATGCCTTCGTAGCCGGTCATTTTTGACTTGGCCACCAGCATGTCGCCGGGCTTGATGGGCCGGTGAAATTTGAAGAACTGCTCACCGTGCACCACGCGCGGAATCAGTTGGTAAGGAACGACACTCATCGTCGTCCCGACAAGCGACTGGAAGATAGGCACCACCGCGAAGACCGGGGGCGCCACCTCTCCCTTCCGATGCTCCTCAATCGGATCGTTGGTGGCTTCGGCATAGGCGATCAGGCGGTCCTTGTCGACCTCGATGGTCGTCTCTTCACCCCACTGATCCAGGCCGTCGTTGTTGAAGGGGTACTTGGTATCAGCCATGATTCCCAGCCCCTTTCAGCGATTCGCCGGCTTGTAGGCGGTGATGACGCAGGCGCCACCGAGGCCGAGGTTGTGCTGCAGTGCGACCTGCGCACCATCGACCTGACGCTGGTCCGCGTCCCCGCGCAGCTGCCAGGTGAGCTCGGCGCACTGCGCCAGGCCGGTGGCCCCGAGCGGATGTCCCTTGGAGATCAGGCCACCGGACGGATTGACCACCCAACGCCCGCCATAGGTGGTGTCACCGTTATCGATCAGCTTGCCGCCGTCGCCCTCGGGGCACAGGCCAAGCGCCTCGTAGGTGATCAGTTCATTGGCGGAGAAGCAATCGTGCAGCTCGATGACATCGATGTCCTCGGCCGAAATCTGCGCCTGCTCATAGACTTTCTGCGCCGCCAGCTTGGCCATATCGTAGCCCACCAGGGTGATCGCCGACTTCGATTCCAGGGTTCCCGGGATATCGGTGGTCATGGCCTGGCCGACGATCTCCACCGCCCGGTCACCGAGCCCGTTCTCGTCCACGTACCGCTCGGAGGCCAGGATGGCCGCACCGGATCCGTCGGAGGTCGGCGAGCACTGCAGCTTGGTGAGGGGCTCGTAGATCATCTTGGCGTCCAAGATGTCTTGCAGCGAATACTCCTCCTGGAACTGCGCATACGGGTTGTTGACCGAATGCTTGTGGTTCTTGTAACCGATCTTGGCGAAGTGCTCGGCGGTGGTGCCGTACTTCTGCATGTGCTCGCGGCCGGCCGCGCCAAACATCCAGGGCGCGGGCGGGAACGCGAAATCGAACAATCCGGCCAGGGCTTCGATGTGTCGCTGCATGGGCTGCTCGCGGTCGGTAAAGGTCGCACCCAAGGAACCGGGCTGCATCTTCTCGAACCCGAGAGCCAGCGTGACGTCCGCGAGGCCACCACGGATCGCTTGGGCCGCGTTGAACAGTGCGGTCGAACCCGTCGAACAGTTGTTGTTGACGTTGGTGACCGGGATGCCGGACATTCCGAGTTCATAGACCGCGCGCTGGCCGGAGGTGGATTCGCCGGCGCAGTACCCGACGTAGGCGGCCTCCACCTTGTCGTAGTCGATACCGGCGTCGGCCAGCGCCTTGGTGCCCGACTCCTTGGCCATGGCCGGGTAGTCCCAACCTTCGCGTCGTCCTGGTTTCTCGAACTTCGTCATCCCGACGCCGATCACGAAGACCTTTTCCAAAACCTTTGGCGAACCCTTTGGGGGCATCTTCCAAGCTCCTTTTGCGCACACTTCGATGGGGGGCATCGCCAACGTAACATACGTTCCATCCTGAATGTAAGAGTCAGAAGAACGGGCTCGCCCCGTGGTGAAGCCCCACAAAACCACCAGTAAACGGACGGAACTTTTACCTACAGTGCGGTTTGTTTCTGTGCGCCACGCGCCGGCGCGCGAAGTCGCAGCTCCAGCATCTGCTTGGCCCGCAACCAGCGCCGGTCCCGGGTTTCCTGGGAGGCAGTCAGGCTGGTGATGAGGATCCCGCGAATGATGTCCATGGCGAGCAGGCCGAGATCGCGTCGGTCCTTGGGCGAGCTCGGTTCGGGATCGTTGCCGTTATCAAGCACATTGAGCGCCGACAGATTGTGCAGCACCATCTTCTCGAACTGATCCAGGTGCACCCGCAGATCGGGCTCGGTCCGCGCCGCGATGAGTAGTTCGACCACCGCGACGAACATCGGCCCCTGGTGAATCCGCCACAGCACATCGAGGTACCGGTCGATCGGATCGGTGGACTGATCCATCGCCATCAGCTCTTCGAGCACCGCCTGCGTGCGCTTGAACGCCAGGTGCCGCACCGATTCGGCCATCAGCTCCGACTTGGACTGGAAGTGATGGATCAACGCACCGCGCGTGACACCGGCTCGCCCCGCGATGCGGGATGTGGTGGTGCCGGAGTAACCGAACTCGATGAGACAGTCGATGGTCGCCTCGAGCAGCCGGGCGCGCATCGCCGCCGACCGTTCCTCCTGGGTGCGTCGTGCCGTGGGCATGCCCACATTGCACCACAGTCAACGGAACCGAAAAGTGGCTATCGGCCGGTGACTTGGTGGAAGATCTGCCCGGCCTGCGCCTCGTACTTGGCATAGGCGTCGGGGAAGGCCGAGCGCTGAACCGCCTGTGCGGCTTGGGCAACACTCATGTCCTGCCAACCCGACACCTTCACCAACTGGTCGTAGAACTTACCGGCCGACCTCGCGGGATCCATCAAATCGGCTGTAGCACCCCAGCTTTGACGCTGCTGGAACGGGCCCACCGAGTCGTGGTCTTGCCCCACACCGTCATTGGGGAGCATCATCGAGTCAGGCACCGATCCATTCGCGAGGCTACGCAGGCCCGACTCGGTGAGCGCCGTCGCCAGCGCAATCTGGATGGCCTCGGGCGACAACCCGCGACGCAAACCTTCCTCGATGATCTTCCGAGCGACTTCCATCTGACCGGCATCGAGATTCATGAATACCGACGGGCCCGAGGGCCTCATCGAGGGGGCGCCCGTGTTGGAGTAGGTGCCGTCAGGAGTGCCGTGGCTCCCACCGCCATGGCCGCCGCCGCTGCCCCCACCGAAACCGCCACCGCTTCCGCCGCCAAAGCCACCCCCGTGGCCGCCGCCTTGACCACCGCCGAAGCCACCGTTCATGGCACCACTGGCCGCGCCACCGCCAGCACTGGCCGGCACGAACGCCGCGGGCTGAGTGCTGGCAGAGTTGTGTTCTTGGTCGACGTTCTCCGACGCCTTACGCAGATCGTTGGACGAAGTACGGTCGGCCTCTTCGAGCGCCTTGAGCGCCTGCCGAATCGAGTCGGTCAGCCGTCGGGCCTCCGCCTGCAGATCCTTACGGCCCTCCGGAGCGGTCACGGTGCCGTCGTCGGCAACATTCAGCCCCTTGGAAGTGGCCTCGTCCACCAGGACCATCACCTTGTCGCGGGCAGCGGTGAGCGATGAGTACCCGCCACGGACTGCCTCGGCGACGCTGCTGATCGCGTACGAGAGCCGGTTCGTCGAAGACTGCTCGTTCGATGCGTGGTTGTACGCGGAATTGAAGGTCTTGCCCTGCCAGTACGACTCCGCCGAGTCCAGATCACGGACCACGCCGTCAATGGACAGGTCCAAATTCTTACTCGCGTCTTCGATGGCTTTCGCGGCAGTGTCCAGGTTGGAAACGTCCCAGCCGCGCAGCTGCGAAATTGTCGGCCTCATAGGTTGACCTCCCCGGCCTTGGCCACACGCTTGGCGTTCACGGCGTCCTGCCCGATGAGCACACCCGCGCTGCTCTGGACATACGACGAGATGGCCTCGATGCGCTCGGATGCGCCGCCCCCGGCGCGCTTGAGTGCGCCACTGACCGCCCGCAGCACCTCGGCGAACTCCGTGCCGGCGACCGCGTTCGCCGCCGCCTCGAAATCGACGTCGGGGAATGCATCCTTCGCGCGGCCCGCCACTCGACTCGCCAGTCGTGACATCTCGGCGCCATTGGCCTTCATGATGTCGTTCATACGTATCCTCCCCGGGGAAACCGCGCGGTTCATCGGCAGAATTGTGCCTCTGAACAGATACGACGACACTAGTCGTCATTCGGTTCCATCTTTTTCAGCCTTTTTTCAGCATTCTTCGTGCCGCAACGTCCAGCTGGGAAGAATGCAACGCATGGGCGACGAAGTCGCACGAACCCATTTCACCGGCGAACACCGCCGGGCCTATCGCACCAAGGTGCAGAACTGTCTGGACGTGTTCGAGACCATGCTGTCGGAGTCCAGCTTCGACTTCGAGCGACCGCTGACCGGCATGGAGATCGAGTTCAACCTGGTTGACGGCAACTACCAGCCCACGATGATGAATACCGAGGTTCTCGCCTCGATCGCCGATCCCGCATTTCAGACCGAGCTGGGCGCCTACAACATCGAGCTGAATGTGCCGCCCCGTGCGCTTCCGGGTTCCGCGGCACTTGAACTCGAGGACGAGGTGCGGTCCAGTCTCAACGCCGCATGCGAACGAGCCGGTGAACTCGGCGCCCACATCGTGATGATCGGCATCCTGCCCACGGTGATGCCCGAGCATCTGGAGGGCCGGTGGATGAGCCCGTCGTCGCGATACCAAGCGCTCAATGACGCAGTGTTCACCGCCCGCGGCGAGGACATGCAGATCGATATCGCGGGCACAGAGCGGCTCAGCGTGAGGTCACCGTCGATCGCACCGGAATCGGCGTGCACCAGCATGCAGCTGCACCTTCAGGTGGCACCCGACGATTTCGCCGCCAACTGGAACGCGGCCCAGGCACTGGCGGGCCCCCAGCTAGCGCTCGCCGCCAACTCGCCGTTCTTCTTCGGCAAGTCGTTGTGGGCCGAAACTCGGGTGGAGCTGTTCACACAGTCCACCGACACCCGTCCGCAAGAATTCAAGATCCAGGGGGTGCGCCCTAGGGTGTGGTTCGGCGAGCGCTGGATCACGTCGATCTTCGATCTGTTCGAAGAGAATGTTCTCTACTTCCCGTCACTGTTGCCGGAGATCTCCGACGAGGACCCCGCGGCCGAGCTCGCCGCCGGTAGGGCACCGCGGCTTCAGGAACTGCGGCTGCACAACGGAACCATCTACCGCTGGAACCGGCCAATCTACGACGTGGTCAACGGCACCCCGCATCTGCGGGTAGAGAATCGGGTGCTTCCGGCCGGGCCGACGGTCATCGACGTCATGGCCAATGCCGCGTTCTACTACGGAGCATTGCGCGCACTGTCGGAGGACGACCGGCCCGTCTGGACCAAGATGACTTTCGCTGCGGCGCATGAGAATTTCCTCGAAGGTGCCCGGCGCGGCGCAGCGGCCAGGTTGTATTGGCCGGGGGTCGGGGAGATCGCCGCCGACGAGTTGACACTGAGACACCTACTGCCCATGGCCCATGAGGGTTTACGACGCTGGGGCGTGGCCCCCGCGGTGCGCGACCGCTATCTGGGTGTGATTGAGGCGCGCGCGAAATCGGGCATCAACGGCGCGGTGTGGCAGACACGTACCGTCGGCGCACTGGAGGAACGCGGGCTGAATCACAACGCGGCGCTCACCGAAATGCTCCGGATGTATTGCGAACACATGCATTCCAATGAACCGGTGCACACCTGGGAGCAGATCTAGAGACCGATCGATGATCAGGACAGCGCGGGCCAGGTGCTCAATAGGCTGCGCCGCGCGCAGGGACAACTAGCCGGGGTAATCGGCATGATCGAGCAGGGGTGCGACTGCGACCAAGACGGCAGTACACCACCGCTGACGGAAGCCGAGCTGGAGAAGCTGTTCCTCGCGCTGACCTAAGTTTCTCCCGTTGCCAGAGTGGCTGAAGTTGTTGGCGGATTCCCTTGCAGGGCAGCATCCGTCACGGTAGATTCGAATGTATGTTCGACTCCATGGGGGGATGCTGAGCTGATCGACGTGATCACCTCCGCCCAACGCGCCGAGGCCCAGGCCGCCGCGCGGCGACTGGCCGCGATCGGCGCCCTGGTGGACCGGCACGCCGACCCCAACCAGGAAGAACCCCAGGACCGGTTCGCCGTGGACCGCTGGGATGGGGGTGGCCGCCCAAATCGCTGCCGCCCAGGGCATCACGCATGCCTTGGCCTCTCACCAGATGCGCTACGCCTACGTGCTGCGACACCGCCTCAAAGCCGTGGCGGCCCGATTCACCGACGGACACATCGACTTTCGCACCGTCGCCCTCATCATCGGGCGCACCGAGCTACTCGAGGATGACGCCGTGGTCGCCGCCGTGGACGCCGCGATCGTGGCCGCGATACCCCGCTGGGAACGCTGGTCGATCAAACGCATCACCGCCGCCCTGGACGCCCTCGTCTACCGCCATGATCTCGACGCGGTACGGCGCACCAAAACCGCCACCGATGACCGACACCTGCAGATCCGACCCCTGGACACCGGGAACCCACTCGCCGAAATCTGGGGAGTCCTACACACCCCTCATGCGGTGGCCCTCGACAAACGTCTCGATCAACTCGCCACCACCGTTTGCGGCGCCGACCCACGCACCAAAGCCCAAAAGCGCGCCGACGCCATCGGCGCCCTCACCCAAGGCCACGACCAGATGCACTGCACCTGCACCGATCCCGACTGCGCCGGCCGCGCCATGGCCGACACCCCAGTAATCGTGCACATGGTCGCCAACCAGACCACCCTCGAAGACCCCGACAGCGTCGAACCCGCCCAGGTCTCCGGATTCGGGGTCATCAACGCCGAACAAGCCCGCCAGATCGCCACCACCCCCGGAACACGCATCCGTACCCTCGAGTCCGAGGCCACGGACCGCTACCGGCCCACCCGCGCCCTGGACGCCTTCGTGCGGTGCCGCGACCAGATGTGCCGATTCCCCGGCTGCTCGCAACCCGCCGACAAAGCCGACCTCGACCACAGCATTTCGTATGCCAACGGCGGACACACCGACGCCGACAACCTCAAAGCACTGTGCCGCAAACACCACCTACTCAAAACCTTCGGTGGCTGGCGCGAGATCCAGGAACCCGACGGCACCATCATCTGGAAAGCACCCACCGGACACCTCTACACCACCACCCCGGCCAGCAGCCTGCTCTTCGCCAACCTCACCCGAGCCCGCACCCGCACCCAAAACCGCGAACAACGCCGGGCCGCAGAACGAAACCACAACCGAGCCGAACGACTGCAACGCCAAGCCGAACAAGCCGCCTACGCCGAAGCCAACCCACCGCCCTTTTAACAGGCGCCCTTAGAAGAGCCGGTTCCCTTCCGGAGACAACACAAAGCCGTGTTGTTCAACCAGCGACGGGGTTGGGCTCCAGCGTAGCGATAACACTTGGCTCGTCAAACACCTCCACCGTAGGCCAATCTTGAATTATCCCAGTATCTTTCGAGCGACTGTCATCGATGTCATGGCCGACGCCGCGTTCCAATACGGGCCGTTACGCACCCTGCCCGAGGACGACAGGCCGGTCTGGCCCAAGGTGACTTTCTCTGCGGCACATGAGATTTCCTCGAAGGCACCCGTAGCGGCGTGGGCCCCCGACGTGTGCGACCACTATCTGGGCATCATCGAGGCGAGCGAAGTCCGGCATCAACGGCGCAGCGTGGCAGACCCACACAGTCGGCGCGCTGGAAGAGCGCGGATTGAATCGCGCTGCGGCGCTCACCGAGATGCTCCGAATGTATTGCCGCCACATACATTCCAATGAACCGGTGCACACCTGGGAACTGCTGTAAGGGTTCTCCCGGCATCGAGATGCGCCTTTTGTGGTGAAAGTTCGAGTGGATCTCTGCATTTCGTAGCTTCCGGAGTGGCTCGTTGAATACCGAATCTCATCGGGGAATAGCTACAATCGCCTGATGATGGCGTGGGGAGCCGAACGGGGGCGTCAACGGTGCTGGATGTTCTGAAGCGCACGGGCCTGCTACTACGACGGCACGGGCCCTGGCTGGTCGCGATTTACCTCGTCGGGTGGCTGGCCCGTTACGGTGCACTCCATCTCGCCGTGTACGTGAGTCTGCACGTTGGCGGACTCTGGGGCGGCCTGGTCTTTCCACTTGTGGTGCTGGCGCGCATGCTGACCTATGTCGCGATGTTCTGGGTGCTCAGGCGTGATGTCGTAGGTACGCAGGTGAGCTACCGAGTAGGCCTAGACGCGCTGGTGCGCGCGGTCGTTCCGATATTCGTCTTGTTCAGCGCCTGGAAAGTCAATCTTGAAGACTACAACCAGTTTTCCTATGTGCAAGCCCAGCGCTACTTCGCGATGACCGAAGACGCGGGCGGGAATTCCACGAAATCCATTGAGGACGCAAACCACTTTCTCGCACCAACCGGATGGCCTATCTATCTGACCATCGTAACGATCTTTGCTGCACGTATGGTGCTCACCAAATACCAGGACCGCATGCCCGCCTGGGTGCAGCTCATCACGCTCTACCTTCAGGCAACCTGGCTCTACCTGCTGGTCGCCGCGGCCGGCCGTCGCTTGTTAGGAACACCAACCTGGATCGGCGAGCGACGCATCGTCATCTGGTATCACGCTCAACGGGACGAGTTGCTCTCACGTTTCAAGGTGCTTGGTCCGTTATGGGATTGGGCCACCGGCTGGTTGGGTGATGCGATACCGCCCACCCTGATCGCACTGACCTGGGTGGCGTTCGCAGGAATCATCTTCGCGATCAATCCGCCCGCCACCTGGCGCAGCGTCGGCCTCAACGTACTGGGCGCCTCCCGAGCCGAGCGGCTAGCCCGCGCGCGCGAGGACGTCACGCGAGAATTCAGCAGCTGGCGTCCGTGGCTGGTCAACGGCATTCGGTCTCGTGGAGCAGAGATCGCCGACAGCATCCTGGGAATAGTGTCCTCATTGAGCGATTCGATACGGCTGGTCCTACACGCGCGCGTGTGGGTTGTCGCCTTCTATGTCGCCGCGTTCACCGGGCTGTTGCTGCTGTTCCCGACCGGTGTCTATTACAACCCAAACGTTACCGACGGTCTTGCGTGGCGAGTGACGGCCTTACTCATCGGCCCGCAAGACACTGAATGGTGGGCAAGTTATATGGTGAGCATCCGCGCCACACTGGGGGCGATCATCGACCCCATCCGAGTCTGCCTGGTCGCAGCCATGTACTGGCACTGCATCAGCGTCGTTTCTCACGAAAGAAATCATTTACCCAGCTCGAAATGAACGATCTCGCGGTCGCCTTTCGGGAGAAAAAGGACCTCGGCCCCCACGATTTCTGCGTCAGTAGGCACGAGAGCTACGATCGCCAAAGACTTCACGGATCCAGTGCAGAAAAAATTGCCATCGTAATCTTCTCCCAACGCTTTTAACAAGGCTCTCGACCATCGCGTGGGGTAATTTCCGGACCGCCAACGCCGCCCCTCGCTGTCGTAGACGTAAGCCCAGGCGTTGCATCGCTGGTTTCCGATATCGGCTTCCAAGACCGGATTTCCGTTCTTAGTGCGATCGAATGCCACCGCAATAGGCCGCGTCGACTCGGGAAGTTCTAGCCGTCCGTTGTGGTCGGAACGCGGCAGCGTGATAGGCACGTTCCGGAGTCGCCAATGCACGCCGTCACGTACATATTCTGACCCGGCCGCGACGTTGGTCGCGTCATGCCAACGCCCCAGGTGCTCACGCCATTGAGGATATCCGATAGTCCACAGAAAGACAGCAATCGCAACGACTATCACGACAAACGCGACCGCATTACGCGGAATACGCCCAATCAAATCCGCCCCCCTGAATTAGGAATATCAACCGATTTGCGGTCAATCAGCATCGACACCGGCATGTCAATCATAAGCCGAGAATCAATGGGCCATCCCTCCACCGTCAGATCAATGAATTTTGACTGACTCGACGTAAGCATGAGTGTAAGATTCCCCAGATTCCGGGGAACATCAAACACGCATGTGTACTTTATTGGCACCCCCGGTGGGCCACAGTTCGGAGCCGGCTCGATCTCGGTCCGGAAGATCTGATTGTCAACACGCAATTCTGGCTTAAAGCTCTCCGCTTTCGATATCGACGCGCATTCCATCTCGACAACCAACCACCGACCGGCAGCGGCTTCAGCATCACCGGTGTATCGGTCCCATCTAACGATCCGAGTGGAATACACAGCGGTAACTCTCGCGCTAATGTCCCTGCCACTCAACCACTGGTTCCCAGAGCCATGAATATCGATCGGTGCATACGACTCGCTTCTCGTAGGAGTGCTCCGAAAGAAGAATGCCGTCAACGCGAGGAATGCAACGGCAAGCGCTACTTGCGCGAGACGCACCATGCGCCCATTTTTCGGCATACTATCCACATCCTTGAATAGCAGCGCTCACGTTCCCGTACCGCGCGATTGGCGTCGTATGAAAGATTCTCACCGTGCCGTTTACGTCTTCGCGCAGCTCCAAGTCATACATCCGGATGGTGGCGGTCCCCGGGGTATCCCATTTGTCCGGCGCTACTCCCCAATACAACGTCAAATCGAGCTTCTTACCCGGGGGAAAAGCAAATACATTATTGAATCTCCCGGATGGACGATACGCACCAAAATACTCATACTCGACGGCATCTGCGAGCGTGAATGGCGCCTCAGAAGCGTTCTTTGATTTGAATGCACTACCAAGCTCTACGGCTTCATTACCGAGATTCTCGACAGTGACGTAAAGCGCGATCACTCGCCACGACTTCTCCAGAGCCTTTTCGAGTGAGTAGGTTGACGTTCCTCGGCGTAGCTGTTCGACGTCACAAATTCCGTCAAACCGACGCGGTGTGAGCTGAAGCATCCCGTTGTCGTAGGTTTCACCCAAGGTCACCTGAGTGGCGGCGGATCCCTTGTCGAGACCGCCAAATCCGGCGGTGACTGCCAGAACCGATACCAGCGCCACCCGGCCGAGGTTCTTCAGCGAGACGCGGTCGATGAATCGCCGATTCTCGGGTCCGCTCGACTCCGATACTGCCCCACCCCCACCCATCGCAGTAGCATACGACGCCTTACCCTCGAAGCACCTTCGCTAGCGCTTCCAATTCCTCATCGGTGCCGTCGACATGCGGACTGATCCGCAGCACCGGCTTGGTCATCTCGAACGGCGCCCGCATGGTCTCTGCGGCTGTCGTCACGATCCCGTGTTCCTCGATGAGGCGAGCCCGCACCTCGACGATGTCGACGTCGCCGACGGGCTCCAACGTGGTGATGGCACTTGGCTCGTCCATGGATTCCACCACCCGCCAATCCTTCAGGTCTCCCAGGATCTTTCGAGCAGCCCGTCCGCGTTCAGCAAGAGCTCCCTGTACCTCCGCTGCACCGGCGGCGAGATGCTGGCCCACCGCCACCGACAGGCCCACCCAGCCCGCGATGTGCGCTTCGACGTGACCGGCCCACTGCGGAATCAGATGCGCGAGCGTCGGATTGATGGCGAGCACACCCACGCCACGTGGACCGGCCAGCCACTTGCGCGACGGTGCGTACATGGCGTCCGCACCATACGTGCAGTCGACATGCCCCAGAGCCTGCGCGGCGTCGACCACAACGGGCACCCCGGCCGCGCGGGCCAACGCGACCACCTCGGCGGCGGGCTGCACCGTGCCGCGGTGGCTGCCCACCGCCGTGACATGCACCAGGTCAATCTTCTCGCGGCGCAGGAAACCTTCAATCCCGTCAAGGTCGGCGCGACCGGACCCGTCGACCGGCAGCCAGACCGGAGTGAACCCAAAGATGTTCATAATCATCAAGTTCGGGCCGAACTCCCCGGGCAGACAGGCGATAACCTTGCCAGCTTCCGCGGGCCAGGACTGTAGAAGCGTGCGCAACGCGTCGGCCGCCCCGGTGGTGAAGAGCACCTCGGCCTCGGGCATACCTGTCAGCTGACGCACCGCGGTGCGCCCGGCGTCGAGGACCGGCGCCGCGGCCTCCTGCGCCACATACCCGCCGATCTGCGCCTCATGTTCGGCATGCTGCGCCACCGCGCGGATGGTTTCGACACTCTGCCGTGAACAGGCGGCCGAATCCAGATGCACACCCAGCACCGGCGGACGAGCCTGACTCCACTCTTCAGTCAAGTTCATTCCTTCACCGCCAGCGACAGTCCAAAGTCGTTGGAATCGTCAGTCCACCACTGAATCTGACGCAGTCCAGCAGCCGCCAACTCGGCCACCACACCCTCGCGCCGGAACTTGCACGACACCTCGGTCAGCATCATCTCTCCGACCGCGAAATCGACCACAAGGTCCAGCGCTTCGATGCTCACCCGCTGATCACGCCCGGAGCGCAGCCACATCTCCATGCGCTCCTCATCGCCATTCCACAGCGCGACATGCTCGAAGGCGTCGAGATCGAAATCCGCGTCGAGCTCACGATTGATCACCGCCAGCACATTGCGATTGAATGCGGCCGTCACCCCAGCACTGTCGTCGTAGGCCCGCACCAGTCGCTCAGTATCCTTGACTAAATCCGTGCCCAGGAGCAGCATTTCACCGGAATCAAGTGTCGCGGCGACGTCGGCCAGGAACTGCGCACGCGGCTGCGTCGTCAGGTTTCCAATCGTGGAACCCAGGAACGCGACCAGCCGTCGCCCCTCCCGTGGAATCCGGCCGAGGTCCTTCTCGAAGTCCCCACAGACTGCGCGGACCCGCATCCCCGGGTACTCATCGACAAGTGCATCCCCCGCGGCACGCAGCACACCGGAATCCACATCGAACGGGATGAACGTGTTGGGATCCAACGCATCCAGCAGCATCCGGGTCTTTTCGGAGGTTCCGCTGCCCAGCTCTACCAGGGTGTCGGCACCCGAGGCCTCCGCAATATCGGCGGCATGTGCACGGAGCAGCGCCGCCTCGGTGCGCGTCGGATAGTACTCCGGAAGACGGGTGATCTCGTCGAACAGATCACTACCCACCTCGTCGTAAAACCACTTGGGTGGAAGCGATTTCGACGTTGCCGTCAAGCCTTGCCGTACATCACGTCGCAAGGCCTGAGCCGCCGCTCCGGAGGACAGGTGATTTTCCAGCGTCAAGCTCATAACGGCGTCACTTCTACCTTCCCATCGCGTACCCGCACCAATCGCCGGTCCCGGATATCGACCCAAGACGGGTCGTCGTCATACGGCTCACTCGCCACCACCACGCCGTCGGCGGCCTCCAGAATCGACAGCGTGTCACCCCACGTCGTGGCGATCAACTCATTTCCATTGGCCGCCAGGATGTTCAGCCGCGCCTTCGGATCATCGCTGCCGACCTGCCGGACCGTCTCCCCCAGGTTCTCCATCCCCGCGGCGAAGATACGCGCCGCCAGCACGGCGCTGTCGACCACCGACTCCGTACCCGACACCGGCCCCACCGCGTCGCGATCGACAATTCCGTTGTGGGACAACAACCAGGTCCCGTCAGTGAACGGCGCAGCAGCAGACTCGTCAATAGGCATGCCGACGCTAGCCGACCGGACGGCCGCCACCACACACCCGCTGTTCAGCACCGGAGCCACCGAGGCAAACGACGCATCACCCCACAGCGGTCGCGCGCCGCGCCACCTATGTGGCCCTCCGTCGACGAAGAATCCGGCACCCCAGCCGTCGGCGTTCACCAGGCCATGTTGTTGGCGCCGTGGGGCATACGACTGCACCAACAGGCCGTGCGGTGGCTCCAGGATCAACGACGCCAGGCTCCGCGGCGCACCCAACCACCCGAGGTGTCTACACATCCCAGGCCAATCGAACCCCACTGAAGATTTGCCTGCGGATCGGGTGATCCCAGTTCCGGAAGCTGGGGCGCACGATGGACGGGGCCACGGCCCACGATCCGCCACGCAGCACCCGATAGTCACCGGCCCCGGAACCTTCGAAGAACGGCTCGCTGTACTGCTGATAGATCATCGGGGTGAAACCCGGCCAGGGCCGCAACGGGGACGTCGTCCATTCCCACACATCGCCCAGCATCTGCTCGGCGCCGTACGCCGACGCGGACGCCGGATAGGCCCCCACGGGAGCGGGCCCCAGCGCGTCGCCACCGAGATTCGCCCGCTCACGGCTCGGGGCATCCTCACCCCACGGATAACGCCGTCGCGCAGCGCGTTCCGGATCCCATGCGCAGGCCTTCTCCCATTCGACCTCGGTCGGCAATCGCGCACCCGCCCACGCGGCGTAGGCCTGCGCCTCGTGGAAGGTGACATGTTGCACCGGCTCATCGGGCGTGATCTCCACCTCCCGACCGAACCGGGTAAGCGTCCCGCCCTCGTTCCAAAACATGGGCGCTGTCAGGCCTTCGGCACATCGGTGCGCCCACCCGCCATCGGTCCAGAATTCCTCGCGACGATATCCCCCGTCGGCAATGAACGCAGACCATTCGCCGTTGGTCACCGGAACTCGCCCGATGCGAAAACTCTTGAGGTGCACAACATGTGCGGGCCGTTCGTTGTCAAGGGAAAACGGCTCGTCGGTCGCGCCAACACCGAGAACAAAGGGCCCCTCAGGCACCAGCACCGAGGTTCCCGCCACACCCGACCGTCCCGGCGGCAGCGAGTCGACGCGTTCCAGCAGCGCGGCTCCTCTACGAATCGACAACGCCTGCAACATGGTTTCGTTGTGCTGATGTTCGTGGCTGAGCACCAGTGCGAGGTTGAATTCGTCGGCGGTGTCCAGCCGATCCAGGACCCGGCCCCGCACCTCATGACAAAACGACCGCGCCTGCGCCGGAGAGAGCAACGGCAGCTGCACCCTGCTCGCGCGGGTGTGACGGAACGCGTCGTAGAGCGACTCGATATCTCCGGGCAACATCCCGGGCCTTCGTGGATCACCGCCGCGCAGCAGCCACAGTTCTTCCTGCTGCCCGATATGCGCGAGATCCCATACCAACGGACTCATCAGCGGGTCGTACTGACGGTGCAACTCCGTGTCGTCGTGGTCGGTGATCATCAGCGTGCGCAGCCGAGCCGCTTCCAGATCCCGCGCCAACGCCGCCCTCGTCACTGCGCAGCTCCCGACAGGGTAACTCCCGAGAAGGCCTGCACCACACCGTATTCAGCGACATTGTCGGTGAAATCGTCGGCCGGACATCGTCCTTGCTCCGCCCGTCCCAGCAGGTCGAGCATCTCCGGCAGCAGCGCATCGGGCGCTACGGAACAGGCCGCCGCAACCAACCGGCAGGCCGCACTGCGCAGGCCGTCATCGGCCAGACCCACGCGCGCCGCCGTCTCCCAGGCATCGCCGACGGGTTCCACCGCCTCCGCGGCGATCTCTGCCGCCGCCGGATGGTCAAGCACCGCGGTGGCCGTGAACGCCAGGGCCGGCCACCAGAAATCCGGTGCCGCGTCCAGGTACCGCAGTTCGAACCACCCGCGTGGACGTACCGGAGGAAACAAGGTCGTGAGGTGGTAGTCGAGATCCTCGGTGGTTGGTCGGCGATCGCCCACCATCACCTGTCCCTCAACCCACGCGGAAAACGGCACATCATCAACAACGGCATTTGCGTCGCCATTGCTTCCCCGGGCCAACATGACCGGTGCCTGCAGGGCATACCGGGCCCATGACTCGGCCGGGTCGTCGCCGATGGAGACGGGGCCGCAGCGACGAGGGTCCATACGACCCCAAATCCGTTGCCGGGTGTTGCGCCATCCCGTGGCCTGCCCAGCGAGCATCGGGGAGGACGCCGACAAGGCCACCAAGGTGGGGCCGATGCGCTGTGCCTGATCAAAGCGGTCCCGCCACTGCTTGCGGCGCCCCGACTGCAGATTGACCTGCAACGACGCCGTCAACGTCATCATCTGGGCGCCGGGTTCGCCGCGACCGGCGGCGTCGAAATGCCGGGCCATCGCGGTGTACCGCGGGCTGGGATTTACCCGTTCCGGCGCGCGAAGTGGATCGGTACCGAGAGCCGCGAGCGCCACACCCGCAGCACGGAAGGCACGGGCCAGGATCTGGCGGTCCGCGCGCATCGCGGTGATCGCCGAGGAAATGTCGGGGTGCGGTGGACCGGAGAGCTCCACCGCACCCCCAGGCTCGAAGGTAATGGTGCTGGCGCCGGGCAGGGGACCTATCGACGCGGCGATCTCTTGCAGCCGCTGCCAGGAGACACGCCTGTCCGGATGCGCCAGGTCAACGCTGTGGGACTCCAGCTCGAGCCCCACAGCTCCTACCTCGTCATCGCCGAACGCGTGCCGCGCGATGTATTCGGCTGCCTCATCCGCACCGGAGAGCAACGCATCAAGCCGGGTGGCCATCTATCCAATGTTGCACAAGCCACCGACAAGTTGCTCTACTTCGGCTGCAGCCGGGCCCCGCCGTCGATGCGAATTGTCTCGGCGTTCATGTAGCTGTTGGTCACCAGCTCCAGGGCCAGCGACGCGAACTCCGAGGAGTTACCCAGGCGCTTCGGGTACAGCACGTTCGGTGCCAGGCGGTCCTTGAACTGTTGCGCGGAATCGCCCTCGCCGTAGATCGGGGTGTCGATAAGTCCCGGCGCAATGGTGTTGACGCGGATACCCACAACCGACAGATCGCGCGCGATCGGAAGCGTCATGCCCACGATGCCGCCCTTGGACGCCGAGTAGGCGGCCTGGCCGATCTGACCGTCGAACGCCGCGACGGAGGCGGTGTTGACGATGGCGCCGCGCTCACCGAACTCGTCGACAGGCTCTTCCAGGCTGATGGCGGTGGCGGCGAGACGAATGAGGTTGAAGGAGCCGATCAGGTTGATGGCGATGACCTTGGAGAAGATGTCGAGCGAGTGAGCCGAGGCGTACTGCCCGTCCTTGCCGATGGTGCGCCCGGGCCAGCCGACGCCCGCGCAGTTGATGAGTACGCGCACCGGGCCGAGCTCCTTGGCGGCGTCCACGGCGGCGATGCCGTCGGTCTCGCTGGTGACGTCGGTGTGCACAAAGGCGCCACCCAGTTCCTTGGCCAGAGCCTCGCCCTTTTCGTCCTGAACGTCGGCGATGACGACCTTGGCGCCCTGTTCAGCGAGCAGGCGAACAGTTGCGGCACCTAGACCCGAGGCGCCACCCGTGACGATTGCAGACACACCATTGATATCCATGAGCCGCACCATAACCGATCGGTTGGTTGGGAGATCCTTTGGTCGGCTACAGCGCCACATAGGCTTGTACTCGTGACCGATGACCGACGTGCCATCCAGGATCTTGTCGCCCGGTATGCCGTGGCGGCCGACCGCCGCGATCGCGACGGGCTAGTCGAGCTGTTCTCTGCCGACGCCGAGTTCATCCGACCGCCGGCCCTGCTGCGCAAGGGTGAGGATGCCCTGCTCGTCGGCCGCGAGACCATCGCGGATTCGATTGTGGTGGCGCTCGAACCGCTGCACGCGACGTATCACCTCGTCGGTCAACAGACCGTGAGTATCACCGGTGACACCGCTGCCGGGGAGGTCTACTGCATGGCCCACCACATCTACCTACGCGAGATGAACGGAGACCGTGGCTCGTTTCATGACAACGTCATGGCGGTGCGGTACGTCGACGGCTACGCGCGCGGTGAGAACGGCTGGGTGTTTACCCGTCGCGAGCCGGTCGTGGTGTTCAGCGAGGACCGACCAGTTCGAGTCGGCTAGCGCACGCGGCCATCTCGTCGAGCACGGCCTCCAGCGTGGTGGCGCGCCGCGAGACCGACAGCAGCATCCGTCCCGCACCGGCCTGTGCCGCCTGATCCAGCGACGCCTGCTCCACCCGATGCAGACCGTGCCCGAGCACCAGGTCGATGCCCGCGGGATCACGGCCCGCGTCGTCGGCGGCGGCACGCATAACCTGCACCGCGGCCGTCAGGTCGTCGCCGGCCAGGCCCAGTGGCTGAAAACCTATTCCCAGCCGCCCCGCGCGGCGTGCCGCGGCCTTGCTGTGTCCGCCGACATACAGCGGAACACCTTGCGGTTCGAATGGTTTGGGGTACGAGTACGCGTTCTGGAAGCGATAGAACTCACCGTCGAACGCGGCGGGCCCATCGGCGGACCACAGCGCGCGCATCACCGCGATGGCCTCATCGGTGGCACGCCCCCTGCGATCGAAGTCGCCGCCGCACGCCTCGATCTCCTCACGCATCCACCCGACGCCCAGGCAGACCCGCAGCCGCCCGCGGCTCAGCCGGTCCAGCGTGGCCAGACGTTTGGCCAGCACCACGGGGTGGTGGTCGGGCATTACCAGCACTCCGGTGGACAGCCCAAGCATCGTGGTGGCACCCGCGATGAAGGACAGCAGCTCCAACGGATCGGGAATATCAAGATCATCGGGGAGGTGCGACTGGCCGGTCGGCGAGTACGGATAGGCGCTCTGCGTGTCCCCGATGACCACCGCGTGCTCTACCGCGGAGATCTCGCTGAACCCCAGCCGCTCTGCGGCACGCGCGAATTCGAGGATCTTGGCGGGTTCGGCGGTAATCCCGAGCTCCACCGGAACGACAACACCGATCTTCATAAGCGGCCTCCTGACATCACGTGTCACCATAGGATCTCGCGAATGGGCCTGATCACCGACCTCCGCTCAACATCGCGTCTGGGTCTGATGGTGGCGGCGACCGCCGCTGCGTTGGGTGTCATCTACGGCTATGACTCCTCCAATATCGCGGGGGCCCTACTGTTCCTCGCCAACGATCTGCACCTCTCCACTCACGACCAAGAAGTCGCCGCCACCGCTGTGGTGATCGGTGAGATCGCCGGCGCGATCGCCGGCGGTCCGCTGTCCAACCGGATCGGCCGGAAGCGGTCAATGGTGTTGGTGGCAGCAACATTTGGATTGTTCTCGCTGTTGTCTGCGCTGGCGTTCGACCTGACGTCGCTGGTCGGGGCCCGGTTCCTGCTGGGAGTGACGGTGGGGATTTCCGTGGTAGTAGTCCCGGTGTTCGTCGCGGAATCCTCCCCCACCAAGATCCGCGGCTCCATGCTGGTGCTCTACCAGGTGGCGTGCGTGACGGGCATCATCGCCGGATATCTCATCGCGTGGGCGTTGGCCTCTACCGGTAGCTGGCGCATCATGCTGGGCCTGGCCGCGATACCGGCGGCACTGGTGCTCATCGCGCTACTCAAACTCCCCGACACCGCGCGCTGGCACATGCTGCGCGGTGACCGTGAACGTGCGCGCGAAATCCTCGGCACGCTCGATCCAGAGATCGACGTCGATCACGAACTCGACGAGATCGCTGCGGCGCTGAAGGATGAAAACGGCGGCTCACTACGGCATCGCCTGCGTGACATGATCACTCCGCCATATCGTCGAGCAACGATATTCGTTGTCGTTCTTGGCTTCTTCATCCAGATCACCGGTATCAATGCCGTTGTCTATTACTCTCCCCGCATTTTCGAGGCGATGGGCATGACGGGCTACTCCGCGAAACTGGGCTTACCCGCGCTGGTTCAGGTGGCGGCGTTAATCGCGGTGTTCATTTCGATGTCGACCATCGACCGGATGGGTAGGCGGCCCATACTGCTTACCGGCATCGCCATCATGGTCGTGGCATACGCGCTACTGGCGGGCGTCTTCGCGGTGGGTGGATCCGAGTTCGGCGGCATGCTGACCGTCCTCGGATTTCTCGGCATTGTGCTGGTGGCTGTCGGCTTCACGTTCGGGTTCGGTTCCTTGGTGTGGGTTTACGCAGGGGAGAGTTTCCCCGCGCGGCTGCGCTCATACGGCGCCAGCGCCATGCTGACCTCTGACCTGGTGGCCAACGCCGTTGTCGCCTACTGGTTCCTATCGCTGCTCACCAAGTTCGGCGGTGCTGTCTCCTTCGCGGTCTTCGGCTGCCTTGCTATCGCGGCATTCGTATTCGTGTACCTGACGGCTCCGGAAACCAAGGGTCACAATCTCGAAGACATCCGACACTTCTGGGAAAGCGGGGGCAAGTGGCCCGGGACGTCCTGAAAAGCGATGTGACAGTCGGTATCGACATCGGTGGGTCCAAGACCCGCGCGTTGGCCGTGGCGGACGGCAAGATCATCGGTGAGGCGCTGGCCGGCAGCGCGAACCTGCAATCGGTCAGCGAAGAGCAGGCGAAAACCGCTTTCGCCGATATCTTCTCTGCACTCAACCGCGACGACATCACTCGCGTGAGCGCCGGCTCGGCGGGCGTGGACACCGAACAGGGTGCCCAAGCCCTGATCCGGCTGCTCCGACCGTACGCACCCGATGCCGTCATCACCGCCGTGCACGACACCCAGCTGATCCTCGCCGCCGGCGGTTTAACCGCCGGAATCGCGGTGATATCAGGCACCGGGTCGGTCGCCTGGGGAAAACGCGCCGACGGCGCGACGGCCCGCATCGGCGGCTGGGGATACCTACTCGGGGACGACGGTAGTGGTTACGGGGTGTCCAGATCGGCTGTGCGTCACGCGCTCTCGCTGTCCGACCGAGGAGATTCTCCCGATGCGCTGTCTCAGCGATTCGCCTCCGAGTGCGGTGTCACCGACCCCTCACAGTTGCTCGACCATTTCTATGCCCAGCCCGAACGACGGTACTGGGCCAAGATGGCGGGGCTTGTGTTCGAGCTGGCCGCGCAGGGGAACGACGCGGCTCAGGTAATAACCAGGCAAACCGCGATCGACTTGGCTGCGTTAATCGAGGGTGTGTGCCTACGATTGGGGCCAGGCCTGCCGGTGGTGCTCGGCGGCGGGCTGCTGGCCAACCAACCCGGCCTGGTGACCGATATCATCGAACGTACCCGGGGCACAGGCGTTTCGGATATTGCTGTGCTGCAACGTGAACCGGTGTTCGGAGCATTGGCCCTGGCCGGGGTCGACGTCGAAGGATTGGAGAACCGATGACCGCGGGGACACATATGGCCGACGAGATTCGTCAGCAGCCAGCCGTATGGGAACGGCTGCTGACCGAGGGCCGGGCCGCCATCGCGGAGGTGGCAGCGAAGATTGTCGAGTATCAGCCCCGCTTTGTTCTCTTTGTCGCTCGCGGCACCAGTGACCACGCCGCGCTCTACGGTAAATACCTCACGGAGATCATCTGGCAGGTCCCTGCCGGGCTCGCCTCACCGTCGACCATGACGACCTACGGTGCGCGACCTGACCTTTCGGGCGTGCTGGTAATCGGGGTCAGCCAATCGGGCGGCTCCCCGGACTTGGTGCAGACCTTGTCGGTAGCACGGCAGCAAGGCGCACTGACGGTGGCCGTCACCAACGCCGTGCAGTCACCGCTGGCGACCGCCGCCGAGTACCACGTAGACGTGCTGGCAGGCCCCGAGCTCGCGGTGGCCGCCACCAAGTCGTACACCGCGCAGCTGCTCGCGTTGTATCTGCTGCTCACCGATGTAGCGGGCCGCGACAATTCGGCGGCGGAGCTGCTTCCCCAACGGGGCGAAGAAGTGCTGCACAGCGCCGTCGTACAGCAGCTGGCCACCCGCTACCGGTTCGCCTCGCGACTGGTGACCACCGGCCGCGGCTACTCGTACCCGACGGCGCGTGAGGCCGCCCTGAAGCTCATGGAAACGAGTTACCTTTCTGCACAGGCATTCTCAGGAGCCGATCTGTTGCACGGTCCACTGGCGATGATCGATCCGCAGGTTCCGGTGATCGCGATTGTGCCGACAGGAGTCGGTGGCCGGGCCATGGACGATGTGTTGCATCGACTGGCGGGTCGCGGCGCGGACGTGTGTTGCGTGGGGTCGGCCGACGCGGTGGCCGCGACCGGCCTGGGTGTCACGCTGGAGCCGACCGCCGAAGAACTCTCCCCCATGCTGGCCATCCTGCCGCTACAGATGTTGGCGCTGCAGCTCGCGATCGGCCGTGGCGAGAATCCCGATGTACCACGAGGTCTATCCAAGGTGACTGAAACGCTCTGATATGCCCGAGTTCTTTGATATGCACGTGCACGGCGGTGGCGGCGCATCCTTCGGAGACGACCCCGAGGGCAATCGCATTGCCCTCGCGTGGCATCGGGCCCACGGTACGGCAGGTCTGCTGGCCAGCCTGGTGACGCTGGCGCCCGATGACCTGTTACGCGCCGTGCGCGTACTCGCCGAGGCGGCCGGGGCTGGATCCAACGGTATCGCCGGGATACATCTCGAAGGGCCTTGGCTTTCACCGCGATACGCCGGCGCTCATGATCCTCGGTTGCTGCGCGAGCCCGACCTCGGCGAGCTGGAACGGCTCCTGGACGCCGGCGCCGGGCACATCCGAATGGTCACCATTGCGCCCGAGCTTCCGGGCGCACTGCAGGCGATCGAACTACTTGCCGAGCGGGGCGTGGTGGCAGCGGTGGGACACACCGACGCCACGTATGAGCTAACCCTGCAGGCAATTTCGGCAGGCGCGACCGTCGCCACGCACCTGTTCAACGCCATGCGGCCCATCCATCACCGCGAGCCCGGCCCCATCCCCGCGCTGCTGGAAAGTCCGGCGGTGACCATCGAACTCATCGCCGATGGCGTACACATCCACCCCGCGGTCTACCGCATGGTGCTGGCGGCGGTGGGCCCCGACCGGATCGCGCTCGTCACCGACGCCATGTGCGCCGCCGGAATGCCAGACGGTGCTTATCAATTGGGCCAGCTGCCGGTAACCGTCGCCGCCGGCGAGGCACGATTGCCGGACGGCACGATCGCGGGCAGCACGGCGAGCATGGCAGACCTCTACCGATTCGCGGCGCTACACGGTGGGCCAGCGATCGCGACGCTGCAGACCTCGGTCAATCCCCTTCGCGCGGTGGGTGTCTAGATTACTAGGCCGCCAAGATGCGGGGTGCGACAATCTTCATCAACTCGAACGCGCGCTCGCCATCGGGCTTGGACACCGTCGAGCAGGTTCGGATGTCGACGGCTGTATTACGTTCTCCGAGAAGCACATGCTGACATGAGGCGAACGCGTTGTCGGTTCGTCCGTAGCTGACGGCGAGTACGTTGCCCGCCTGCGTGACACCGCGGATCTCGGCGGTGGACTCGAGCGTCGATCCGTCGATCGCGATTTCCGAAGCTTTGACCGTCTGATGTTCACACTTGCGCCAACGGTCGGCCTCGCTGCGCGCGAAATCGCGGGCTTCGTCATCCGTGCTGAAGACAGCCACGCTTTGATCCACCAGGGTGAACCAGCCGTCGTGATCCCACATGGCTTGGGAATGCGCGGCCGTATACGGAGCGCTGTCGTAACTCGCCACGGACGCCAGCACGATGCTCCCGCAATCCGGCCGATCGGTATCCAGTCCGAAGGTCGCGTTCTGCCGGTTCACCTTGGGCAACTTGACGCCCATGACCCGTTCAGCCTCCTGCTGCGTGAACATCAGGCTGTCGATCGCCGACGGCGGCACGATCGACTCTGGCTCGGCATGCGCGACGACGGGGTGCACGGCGCCACACATCACGAGCCCGATGGCCACCAGTCGGGCCCCCATTGCCAATCGCATGCAGTCTTTCTATCGGCGAGGATGCGCTCACGCAAGAAAAGCAGATGATTCTCCTGCACCACGCCATGCTGCGGACAACTCGGCCGCGGTCGGCGGCCGCGCGCCCGCCCGGGTACAGGCCAACGCCGATGCCACCGTCGCACGTCGTAACGCATCCGGAAGATCCAACTGCCGCTGATAAAACCCGTCGAGAAAGGCACCTGTGTACGTGTCGCCGGCGCCGACGGTGTCGACGACGGTGACCTCATAGGACGGGGTGCGCAGCGGCGCGAACACGCCGCGCCGGAAGGCCAGCGATCCTCCCGACCCACAGGTCACCAGGGCGATATCGATACCTGGATAGTCGTCGAACCAGCGACCGACCACGCTCTCGATCGCCTCACCCGGGTACAGGAACTCCAGGTCTTCGGTGCTGGCACGCGCAACCTCCGCGATAGCGAGCCATGGCGCGATGCGCTCGGCATAGGCCTCCCGATCGCCGATGAGCGTCGGCCGCACGTTCACATCGAAGGTGAGCGGGATGCCCGGATAGCGCTCGACGATCCACGCACGAAGCGCCGCGCGCCCCGGCCACAGCACGCTGGCAATCGAGCCTGCCCAGATCGCCACGGGCGTAAACGAAGGAGCAGGAAGCGACAGTGGCACAACATCATTGGTTGTTCCCTGCCAATAGAAACGGTACCGCGCGACCCCGAGGTGATCGACTTCGGCGACGGCCAGCGTCGTCGGAAGGTCGTGTTGCATCACTAACGAATCCTCGACGCCCGCACGTATGAGGTTCTCGACGCATTGGCGTCCGAACGCGTCCCGGGATACATGCGTGAGCAGCGCCGTTCGCGTACCGAGCTTGGCCGCGGTGATCGCGGTGTTGTACGGACCGCCTCCCGGCAACGATCGCCACAGTCCATCGGCGGCCGGGACCACGTCGACCAGCGTCTCGCCGCAGACGATGAGACCGTCGTTGTCGGGCACGCATTCGAGGCTACGGCCACCCTTGACACTCGCACTCAAATATTGTTCTATGCGAATGTATGCATTTATAGAAGGGAATGCCCATGGCCATGGCAGCACTCGTCCTCTACCTGGTCTTTATCGCCGCCGGGCTCGGCTGGAAGACCTACCGACAATGGCGCGCAACCGGGTCCACGGGGTTCCGCGGATTCCACGGGCGTCCGGGTTCGCGTGAATGGCTCGCGGGTGCGGGCTTCACTGCCGCGATCGTCATGGCCCTGCTCGCCCCCATATTGCAGCTGACCGGGATCATCGCTCCCCTTGCGGCGCTGGATATCCGGCCGCTTCAGATCGCGGGGATCGTGCTGGCGGTACTGGGAATCGTCGCGACGATCGGGGCGCAACAGACCATGGGCGAGTCCTGGCGGGTGGGCGTCGACACCCGGGAGACCACGACTCTAGTGAGCACCGGCGTCTTCGACTGGATGCGTAATCCGATCTTCACCGCGATGCTGACATTCGCCGCAGGTACTGCACTCATGACACCAAATCCCGTGGCTCTCACCGGTTTGGCGCTACTCGCCGCCTCCATCGAGCTGCAGGTACGCGTGGTCGAGGAGCCCTATCTGCTTGCGACACACGGCCGAACATATCGCGACTACGGGGCCCGGGTCGGACGTTTCGTTCCCGGAATCGGGCGTTTCAGCGCCCGGGGTTGATCAGCCCACCGCCACGAGTGGTGGCCAGCTCGTAGGCCGACTCCGCGTGCTCGGCATCGTCGAGGCCATCGGATTCATGCTGCGCGTGCGACCTGATGCCGAGCGAATGACGAAGGCCCAGCCCGATAAGCCCGGTCACCGTCACCGAGTAGGCCATCACCGCCACCACCGCCACCAACTGCAGCCAGAACTGATGCAGCCCGCCGCCGTACAGCAGCCCGTTGACGCCCGCGGGGGCTGCGGCGCTGCCGACGACGCCGATCATCAACGTCCCGACCACACCGCCGACCAGGTGAACCCCCACCACATCGAGTGAATCGTCATACCCCAGACGGTATTTCAACTCGATCGCGAGGGAGCTCACCGCGCCGGCCGCTGCGCCGATCACCAGCGCGCCGATCGGCGTCACCGCCGAGCACGAGGGCGTGATGGCCACCAGTCCGGCCACAACACCCGAAGCGGCACCGAAGGAGGTCGGCTTGCCGTGCCGGATCTTTTCCACCACGAGCCAGGCCGTCATCGACATCGCACCCGCACCCAGGGTGTTGGCGATGACGATCGCCGCCGTGCCGTCGGCCGCCAGGGCCGATCCGGCGTTGAAACCGAACCAACCGAACCACAACAGTCCGGCGCCGAGCATGACGGCGGGCAGGTTATGCGGTCGCATCGCCTCACGCGGCCACCCGCGCCGCTTGCCCAGAATGATGGCCAGCACCAAACCCGCCGCACCGGAGTTGATCTCCACGGCGGTGCCGCCAGCGAAGTCAATGACACCGAGGTTCGCCAGCCATCCACCCTTCTCGGCGGTGGTGCCTTCGACGGCGAATACCCAGTGCGCCACCGGGAAATACACCAGGGTCGCCCAGAGGGCCGTGAAGGCTATCCACGGCAGGAAGCGCATACGGTCGGCCACCGCACCCGCGATGAGGGCCACCGTCACCATGGCGAATCCCGCCTGGAACATCACGAACACCAGCGCCGGGATGTTGGTCGGCCCCCAGAGCGGCACCGAAGGCGCCTTGTAATTGCCCTCGAACAGGTGCTGCAGTCCCGCGAACTGCAGCGGATCGCCCACGAGTCCGCCACCGACATCGGTACCGAACGCCATCGAGTACCCGAAGGCCACCCAGAGCACCCACACCACGGCGATGGCCGAGAAGCACATCATCATCATGTTGAGGACACTCTTGGCGCGCACCATGCCGCCGTAGAAGAAGGCCAACCCCGGGGTCATCAAGAGCACCAACGCGGCACTCATCAACACCCAGGCGGTATTGGCCCCGTCCGGCACTCCCATATGCGGAAACATGCGCTAGCTACTCCCGGCTCGTGCGATTAGGTCAGCGTGAGTGTAGGGAAGCCGCCGCTCGTGCGCGCACGACCTGATCTAAACTAGAACACGTTCCAGTTTTCTGGAGTACCATTTCCCTCCAATACCCGCCCGATCAGGAGTGGCCATGCATACCCCCATCTGCGACGACCTCGCTATCGAGTTCCCGATCTTCGCGTTCACCCACTGTCGCGACGTCGTCGTCGCAGTCAGCAAGGCCGGTGGCTTCGGCGTGTTGGGCGCCGTCGGATTCACCCCCGAGCAGCTTGAGATCGAGCTCAACTGGATCGACGAACACATCGGCGACCACACCTATGGCGTCGACATCGTCATCCCCAACAAGTACGAGGGCATGGACGCGAACATGTCGGCCGACGAGCTCACCGCGATGCTCCAGAAAATGGTTCCGCAGGGGCACCTGGACTTCGGCCGCAAGCTCCTGGTTGACCACGGTGTGCCGATGGAGGAGGGCAACGACAACGCGCTACAGCTGCTGGGCTGGACCGAGGCCACCGCGACCCCGCAGGTCGAGATCGCGCTCAAACACCCCAAGATGACGCTCATCGCCAACGCGCTCGGGACCCCGCCGCCCGACATGATCCAGCGGATCCACGACGCCGGCCGCAAGGTCGCCGCACTCTGCGGCTCGGCCAAGCAGGCCCGTAAGCATGCCGACGCCGGGGTCGACATCATCATCGCCCAGGGCGGCGAGGCCGGTGGCCACTGCGGCGAGGTCGGCTCGATCGTGCTGTGGCCCGAAGTCGTCAAGGCCGTCGCCCCGGTGCCGGTGCTGGCCGCCGGAGGTATTGGCAGCGGCGCCCAGGTCGCGGCGGCGCTCGCGCTGGGCGCGCAGGGCGCCTGGACCGGCTCGCAGTGGCTGATGGTCGAAGAGGCGCACACCACCGACGTTCAGCGCGACACCTACGCGAAGGCGGGCAGCCGCGACACCGTGCGCAGCCGCTCCTTCACCGGGAAGCCGGCGCGCATGCTGCGCAACGACTGGACCGTTGCCTGGGAGACCGAAGGCAACCCCGAACCGCTCGGAATGCCGTTGCAGTACATGGTTTCCGGGATGGCCGTCGCGGCGACCAACAAGTACCCGGATCAGAGCATCGATGTCGCATTCAACCCGATCGGTCAGGTCGTCGGACAGTTCACTAAGGTCGAGAAGTCGTCGGCCGTCATCGAGCGGTGGGTCCAGGAATACCTGGAGGCAACCACCACGCTGAACGACCTCAACGAGGCCGCCTCGGTCTAACTGCTCACGATCGAGTGTGCGGATTATGTTGATTTTCAACACAATATCGACGTAATCCGCACACTCGACGGGTCAACGCGGGGTCGGAGTGTTCAGCTCACGCACAGGCAACGGGTTCCCCGGCGCGGCTGGTGTCAGCACTTTCGTCTTCGGGTTGTACACCGGGCCGTCGGTGACGACGACGACATTCGGCGGTGTTTCGCCGAGCCGACGCCATGAGGTACTGCCACCCCAAGCGCCCTTGCAGGCCCACTCCATGGCTTCGTCAGCGCGGCTCGTCGGCGCCCACCGCGCACGCGCGTTCACGGTCACACCCTCGGTGCCTAAACCCGAGGACTCAATGATCAGCGTGCAGGGATCGTTAGGCGAGTACGTTCCACTGAACACGAACGTGACCTGCAAGGACGGCTTACCGTCCCAGTCCATGACGAAGTAGTCCACAACAGGCACCGGCCCAAGGTCCTTAGGTGCGGGAACCACATATGGCTCAGTGGTTTTCGGTGCGGTCAGGTCCTGATACTTGCGGTCCGCCTGCACCATGTTGACCCCCACCACGACGAGCGCGACCAGCCCCACCACGCCGCCGATGCGCGTCATCGCATAGGCGGCCTCGCTGGGTTCGTTGGCCTCCGGGTTCCTGTATTTCCAGGACGACAGCGCCTGCCACTGACTCTTGGGGCCGAAAATCGACCACAGCACGAACGGAACAACAATAAGCGCCACCAGCGCAAGAACGCCCCCCACGTACGAACCTCCTACTGCCCCAAGCCGTTTTGCATGGTGTTGGCCAGCACGTTCACCGCGAGACTGCCGTTGCCCGGCTGGCAGACCTTGGCCTGCAGCAACACATTCTCACGCTTACGGGTCTGATTGAAGCAGCGACGATCAACCCCCGCCTCCTCTTTCACCCAGGAGGCATCGGCAGCACCCGCCGCTGGGCCCGTAAATGTCCACACCTCGCGCCGACCGTCGTTCAGGATCAGGGTGGCCGTCTGCCCCGAGCAGCCGCGCGTGCGATCGACCACCCGATGGAATGCACGATCCGCAGCGTCCGCGTTCGCGAACACTCCGATCGACTGCTTTACCAAATGTGTTGCATCCGAAGCAGAATCTTGCGTCGACGCCCCACGGAAGGAGGCCAGATCCGGATCGGCGTACACCTCATCCAGCCCGATATCCGACCAGTTGTTGCATTCCGGCACGTCCACCGAGAACGCCTGGAAGGGTTCGGTGAACTCACTATGCGAACCCAGCTGTGCCCCAATGATATTGCTCACCGAGCCGCGTGCCAGCACGGCGTAGTTCACCACCCCGGGGTCGGAGGGAAGCGCGCCCGCTATCGGAGCCCACGCGATGCCGAGCACCGCCGTCACCGACGTGGCCGAAACGACGGCCACCTTGAAGCTCACGAGACACCCTCCATCTCATCCGCGAGCGCCTTGGCGATCTTCTTACCGTTGCTCGGCACGCAGGCCATCACCTGGAACATCACTTCACGCTTCGCACGCATCTGCACGTCGCACGTGCGTCCGGCTGCATTGGTCATCGACCAGGAAGCCGACTTACCGCCGGACTCGCCCTTGGAGACGGTCCACGTGTCGTGCACGCCCTGGTCATCGGTGACCTCCAGCGGCACCCCGTAGCAGTTGTCCATGAACAGCACCGCCACGACCGGGTCCACTGCCGCCAGCGGGCGCTTGAAGACCCCGACCGCCTGCCGCACGTAATACGTTGTGTCCGAGTCGGATTTCTGCGACGACTGGCCCCGGTACTCGCCCAGCTCCCCGTTCCCGTTGAACACCTCGTCCGCGCCGATGTCGACGAAGTTGATGCAGCCGGGATCACTCACCCGGTAGCCGAGGGTCGGCGCGTCGAACGTTCGCGACACCGGCAGTTCGGTGCCGACGACCTTGCTCACCGCCGCGGGCTTGAGCAGGACGGTCTCCGGACCGATCGCCTGCGCCGACGGCGCGAACACCAGGGCAACCGCCGGCACTGCGGCGATGGCGAGCGCCCGCATCAGACGCGCGCCTTCAGCGTCACTGCGATGTTGCCGCGGGTGGCATTGGAGTATGGGCAGACCTCGTGGGCCTGCTCCAGGAGGTCATCGGCGACCTCCTGCGACAACCCCGGCAGGTATCCGTCCAGCTCAGCGGATAGATCGAAGCCACCCTCGGGCGTCTTGAAGATGCTCACGTTGGCGGTGATCGAGGTGGCGGTGTCCAGCTGCACCTTCGCCATGCGGGCCACCAGATTAAGCGCGCTCAGGAAGCACGCCGAATATCCGGCCGCGAACAACTGCTCGGGATTGGTGCCTTCTCCGTTGCCACCCATCGACTTTGGGATTCGAGTGTCCAGATCGATGCGGCCGTCTGAGGAACGGACATGCCCATCGCGGCCTCCCCCGGTCGACGTCGCTTCTGCTGTGTAAAGGGCTTCATTCGACATAGACCGAGCATACGGAAGGCACTCGCGCCGAAGACCCGTTACCGGAAAGGGCCGTTGAACACGAAATAGGCCCCCACGGCGATCAGCGTGAACCCGACGAGATGGTTGACGGTCAGCTTCTCACCCAGGTACCAGACCGCGAACCCCATAAACACCGTCAGGGTGATGACCTCTTGCATCGCCTTGAGCTCGGCGCCCGAATACACCTGGCTGCCGAGTCGGTTCGCCGGCACCGCCAGGCAGTACTCAAAGAACGCAATGAACCAGCTGACGAGCACGACCAGCCACAGCGGGTGGTCCTTGAACTTCAGGTGCCCGTACCACGCGAACGTCATGAAGACGTTGGAGACCACCAAGAGCAACGGGGGAAGAAGTCGGGCCGCGAGCATGCCACCAGTCTGACGCCTACGAGTCCGCGTCGCCCTGCGCCGCGTCGTCAACTCGCGCTTCCTCGACGGGCTAGCCGTGCTCGGTACCGTCGGTGAGTTCCTCGGGAATCGGCCTCAACAGCAAGACGACCCACAAGACGAACATGCCCGCACCAGGCCAGCCATAGTGCCCCAGCCCACCCAGCCGAACCAGCGACGCCACGAACAACGCCGCGATCACGACCGCATGGAACAGGTACCGACCGTTCTTCGTCACGACGGATCTGGCAATGGGCAGCGCGCCCCGTGGCAATGCGATCAGGGGCCACGCAATCACCCAGGCCGCGCCAGCGGATACCGCGGCCAGCCCGGCGATCTGCCAGGGTCCCATGCTCGGCAGGCTGTCAATCGCGTTAGCGGAGAAGAGCATGAAGAGCAGAATTGGCAACCGGGCGATGGTGGAGGTTCGGCGAAGTACCGCCGCGACATTGTTCCGCAGTCGCCGATCAAGCAGCGCAGAATGCTCCGCCGCGGCGATCTCCGCGGCCAGACCCCGGCGGATTCGCAGCGGCAGAAACATGCCCGCCCAGAATCCGTTGTCCCAGACGACGTTCTTCCCGTCACTTTGGGTGAAGCCGGCCGATCCGCCCCACCGGCTCGCGAACGACGCGGCCCCGAATCCGATGAAACCGACAAGGATCGCTGTCTCGCACCAGCCGCCGAGGCGGGCCTGATTCCACACCAGGGCCACTGCCGTCGAGACGGTCACGACGAGGAGAAAGGCGGCTTGGCTGCCGAGCAACAGCCGCCGTCGGAGCAGCGAAACAACTATCGGCAATGCCTTATGCCGGCGCGCGATAAACACGAAAACGCCAACACGGCAACCCATCAACGCCATGATCACGAATGCCGCCAGCCGTGCACTGACGTGTCCTGGCGCCGGGAACGATCCCTGCAGGCATACGAGCAAGGCCAATGTTTCGAGCCGTTGATAGAAGAACTCGCGTGACACGAATTCGGAGATCAGCCTCCACGCATTCGGCGCGTATGACTTGTCGAGCTGGACCGCGCGCATCGCGTGCCGCATGCCTTCGAAACCCATGGGCGCAAAGGGTGGCGACAGGTGCCACGCCATATCCCAATGCGCGATGGCACTGTCCGGCCCGGCCTTCAGCGCCTTGCGGTAGTAGAACGCGCGCTGCTTTGAAGGCAGGCGATCGCCGACAACGCCGAACCTGTAGCTACTGTCCGGTTCTAGTTCCAGAGCTTTCCGGGCGGCCGCGAGTGCCTCACCCTCCTGCCCGTTCTTCGATAGTGCATCGGAGAGCGTCGAGTACGCGGTCGCCCAGTGCGGCGAGAGTTCCACCGCCCGCCGCGCCGCGGAGAGTGCACGATCGACATGCGACAGCTCGATCATGTTGGCGGCACGTAACCTCCATCCCTCCGGTGCGTCCGGTTTGACGGCGAGAAAAGCATCAAGGCATCGTTCCGAGGCCACGTAGTTTTTCAACGAGGACTCGGCAAGGGCCAACATCCAGAGCGCTTCGGTGTTCTCGGGTTCGCTCACCAACAGCCCGCGCAGCAGTTCGCGGGCCCGCTCAGGCCTGTCTGTGTCGAGGTACGCCTGCACGGTTGCCAAGACGCTGGCCGAGTCGCGCTCCAATGTCATCGAGATCGTTTGCGCCGCAGGTACTTCGCCAACTCGTCGTAGGTGCCGTCGCTGTTCGCAAACTCGACGACATTGCGTGCGGTATCAAACCAACTTCCGGTGCTGGGGCCCACCTGACCCATGGCGTAGTCCATGTCTGCCATGGTCACCGGCCGCACCTGGCCCGATGAGATCGAGTCGGCCAGCGCCAACTGCGTTGCGCTATCGCAGATATGAGCCAGATCCGCACCCGATCGCCCGTCGGTTCGCCGGGCGATGGTCTTGAGGTTGATGCCCTCCAGCGGGCGATCCTTCAGATGGAACCGGACGATCTCGACACGAGCCTCCTCGTCGGGCAGGCCCACCAGGATCATCCGGTCGAACCTGCCGGGACGGCGCAGGGCCGCATCTATGTCCCAGGGATGGTTGGTCGCACCAAGCACGTAGACGCCATTGTTGTCCGCAGTGGCCGGATCCAGATCTGCCAGCAGCTGATTCACCAGTGGACGCAGGCCCGAACCACCGGAGAGCTGGGACCGGCGATGACCGAGTGCATCGAGCTCATCGAAGAACAGCACGCACGGGGCGTTCCGGCGCGCAGTCTCGAAGATGTCGTGTAGCTGACGCTCGCTCTCGCCGAACATCGGGTTCATCACGTCGGAGATCCCGATCGGGTAGAAGTTCGCGCCCAGTTCACCGGCCACCGCGCGGGCCAGGAATGACTTGCCGCATCCCGGCGGCCCGTACAGCAGCAGACCACCACGCGCCGAGATTCCGTACGCTTTCACCAGATCTGGATTCCGCAGCGGACCGAACAGCGAGAGATCCAGCTGTCGCTTCACCTGGGCCATCCCGCCGACATCCGACAGTTTCACGGCGGACTTCTCAAGGACGCCTACGTCCTCGGCACCCAGCGGTTCCGGCTCTTCCTCAACGAATGCCGGCCGAATGATGTCGGCAACTTGCTCCTCGGCGGCCGTCCAGTCGAAACGAGGCTTCTCCGTCGCCGGATGGGCGGGCGCGTTGAGACCCGCCGAGCACAGTGCCAGGTATTCGAGAGCCTTGGTGTCGCCGGGCGACTGTTGCAGCACGGTCGTGCAATGACTGAGTGCCTCTGCGAATTTTCGTCGCTCGATCAACAGCTCGATGACGCGCAACCGCAGCGGCACCACTTCCGGATTCGCATCGACCGCCGCCAGCATCTCGACCAGCACCGCGTCCTCACCCATGACGCCCTCCCCTAACGAGTTGTGGCGAATGCTATCCGAGTCCATTTAGTACCCGCGACTGCGATTCGGCGCATCTTCGCGCCACCAGCCGCTAGCCTGCTGCGCATGGGCGGCGCCGCACTTCGAGACCAGTACATCCAAAGCTGTCTGGGTGGACTGCATGTGCGGATAGGCGGCGAGGGGCCCGCGATCCTCTTCTGGCCCAGCCTGCTGATGACGAGTTCTATGTGGGCCGAGCAGGCACGATACTTCGCCTCTCGGTACACCGTGATCCTCGTCGACCCGCCCGGCCACGGCGACAGCCAGACGCTCAGCCGATTGTTCAGCTTCGAGGACTGCGCGCACAGCATCGAGCAGATCCTCGACGGCCTCAGCATCGAGCGCGCCCACATCGTCGGCAATTCCTGGGGCGGAATGATCGGGGGAACGTTCGCCGCGCTGTATCCACAGCGGACCCGAGCTTCGGTGCTGATGAATGCGACGGCTTCGCGTGCCAGCGTGCGGCAGATGGTCGAATTCCGGCTGCTCACTGAGATTGTCAGGATCCTCGGCCGCTTCCGCGAGCCATTCACCACCCGCGCGGTGAAGGCCTTCGTGGGGCCCACCATCTTGCGCGAGCGCCCCCACGTGGAGCAGACCATCCGCCAGTCCATCGGCCGGCTCAATGTCGATTCGGTCTATTGGGCGGTCAACAGCGTGGTTCCCGCGCGCCCGGATCAACGCGAGCTGTTCGAGCGCATTACCACCCCGATGCTGATCATCGCCGGCCAGGAGGACCCCACCTTCCCCGCCGCCGAGACACGGCTCATGGCCGACGCCATTCCGGGGGCGGAGTTTGTGCTCATGGACAACACCGGCCATCTGGCCGCTCTCGAACGCCCCGAAGAAGTCAATGTTCTGATCGACGAGTTCCTGAAGAAGCACCCCGACTAGCCCACGAAGTCCGCGACGAGGCGGAGCACGAAGACGATCATCACCGGCAGCGCGACCAACCCCAGGAAGTTCTCCGCCACGGCAGCAGATCCGATGATCGCGACGATGATCAGACCCACCGCGCAGGCCATACAGAGCGCCACGCAGAAACTGATCAGTTTCGAGCGCCGCAACGCGGCCCACAGCGCCCTTTCGGAGCGGCGCGGGACGGTGAGCACCAGCCACACCGGCAACGTGATCACCGCGACCGCCAGCAGCGCCCCGATCGCCCGCGCGGGAATGGGCAGCTGGTGATTGCCATACCGGCCGGCGACCGCCGCGGAGGCACCGAGCACCACCAGCGCCAGGAAGTTCACGGGGTTCATCGCGGTGACGGCGCGGTTGAACACCTCGGACACCCCGGCGCGCACATCCTCGGCTCGCCGGATGTCCATGGCACCCAGGTCCAGGTAGGCACGCAGCGCACTCGACAGCCGCCACCGTCTCGACTGTGCCTTACCGACATTCTCCATCGCATAGGCGTTGTCGGGGTTGGCCCGCAGCGCCGATCGGAAATCTTTGAGCGCCTTACCTTTCCAACGCCGCATTCCGACGATCTGGCCGCGCAGATTCAAGTAGGAAGAGTCCTCGGGGGCGATGCGCAGCGCCTCGTCGATGGCGGCCAGCGCTGCATTCTTGCGATGCGCGGCGTAGAGCACCAACGCCAGCATGTAGTGGCTCGACGCCCGATATGGGTGCATCTGCACCAGATGCCGGGCGGCATCGATGGCCGGCGTCTTGTTCCAGCTGCGCACCAGCACCAGAATGCGAACCCGCTGCGCCTGACTGTTCCCCGGATCGAGCCGCAGCGCGTTCTCCGCGTACCACCGCGCTCCGGGATAGTGCTCGACCTGCAGATCCAGATACGCGCCGGTGGCCAACAGCTCCGGGCTGTCGGGCCATCTCGTCAGAGCTGCAGCAAGATTCGTACGAGCGGCATCGTACTTGCGTACCCCGATCAGCTCCTCGATCAGCAGCGCGCGGGACAGCGGCGTATCGCCGGCAAGGACGGCTTCGTCGACCACAAGACCCTCCCCAGCGATGGTTCACGCTCAGTGGGTACGACCGTTGAGGTCCTTTGCCTTGCGCATGTCCGCGATGGCCCCGTCAAGATCGCCGAGCTCGCGGCGAAGGATAGCGCGCATGGACAGCGCGTCGGGCAGGTCCGGGTCGATGTCGAGTGCCTCACCGATGGCAGCCAGCGCCTCGTTGGGCTTCTCCGCTCCATGGAGGGCCCAGGCGTGGGTGTAGTGGTTGATCGCGTCACGGCTGCCGTATCGCACCGCGGACAGCGCGCAATCGATCGCATCGAAGTGCCGCCCCATGCTGCCGAGGCAGTAGGACACAATTCGCCAGGACAGCGAATTCTTGTGCTCCAACTCCAGCGCATCGTTTGCGAGACGAAGCGCCTCACTATCGTCTCCGGACGCTAACGCCTCGCTGGCGCGAGTCGCCAGCTCGTCAGCATCCACCGCACCTAAGGTACGCGCACCCTTACCACCGGCCATCCATTCCTCGGCGGCAATATCGATAAGGGTTCCACTAGCAATCATTGTTGGCTATCCTAACCAGCCGCCTCGCCCACGTCGACAACTCTGGTAACAGCCGAGTGTTAGTTAACCCACACCGGCACGCAACGGATTCACCGCGAATTCGATCACCCGGTACGGCGCACGATCACGCGAGTCGGTATTCCACTGACTGACGTAGATACTTAGCCGGTTGATTCTCGAGTCCGGTCCGATGTACCCGCCGTACGGTTGCGCCAACGTGTTGTCCCCGGGTTCGGGCAATTCGTCGGCGACTTCGGGCCACGCCCCGGCGGTCACCACCGTGGTTGCAGGAACCGCGCCGAGCCGGGTGGGATGGTCGGCCATCCGCACCTCGACGTTGCCCGTGGTCTGATTGAAGTAGGACAGCACCGCCTGGCCGTCGACCAGCTTCATGCTCATCTCGCCGAGGTGGTCGGTGAACAACGGCGTCGGAGGTCGGCCCCAGGTCCCCTTGCCCTGCGCGTCTACCCCCCATCCCTGCCAGCTCGCGCGGTCGGTGAAGGTATCCGGCTTGGCCCGGTACAGCACCGCAGGCCGAGAACGATCGAATGCGTCGCTGACGATATACACCCAGCCCTTCGGCGATTCGGGCGTCCAGAGCGGGTCGTAGTAGCCGCTGATCTGCGTCTGCTGTCCGCCGTCCTGGTCACCCGGGCGCACCGAACCGGGCACGGTGGGCCATCCCGCGCGGAACGGGTCGGGTTTCACCAGCCGCGTCGACTGGGGAATCAAATTCTTGGTGACGGCTACCAGCAGCCAGTTTGTCCCGTTGATGTCGACCACACCGGACGGCAGCTGCGAGTATCCGGGCGGCGCCGGATCCGCCAGCAGCGGACGGTCGGTACCCAGGACCCCGGTGTGACGCACCCCGGAAGAGTCCTGAACGGTTTCGGTGTCGACGCGTAACGCCACCGGGGAGTGCCAGCCGCCGTATCCCACCCCCTGTCCGGCGAAGCTGTCACCGCAGATCTGCAGCATGCCGCCGGTGAAGACCATGAACTCGCACAGGTCCGTCGCACCCAGGTTGTATTCGGAGGTCGCAGTGCCTGTGCCCGCGACGGGGCCGATGCGCACCACCTCGCCGGGATCCAGGGCCGGCGGATCAGGTCGGAGCGGATCAGCCAATGCGGCTGGAGCACAAGCTAATTCAAGGATTACCAGCATGATCGCAGTCACCCTGGCCGCGACACGCCGCACGCCTCATCTCCTATTCCGGCCGCAATGCAGCCACAGCGTCACCAACCGTCCCCCGTCAGGGTAGTCAGTGACGCCGTGACGCGCGGATCGCTATGACTCAGCTCAGGGCCGGGGCACTGTCACGTTGGGCGGCAACGGCACAGTCACCTCGGGCCTGCGTTCCTGCCGTGGCCCGCCGTCCGGCGGCCCGATCTCCGGCCCGCGCTGAATGATCACACCGGGACCAGGCGGCATGCCGCCGCGTTCGAACATCATCGTGCGACCGCGATCGTGATGATGTCCGCCGTGACCTCCACACTGCGAACCGGCCAGGACGCCAAGACCGAAGGTCACGCCCAGGATCACGAAAGCGCCCGCCACGATGCCGACGACTGCGGCGATCTTGACCAGCAGGGTGTTACTCGCCGAACGCGGCGCAGGCGCGGGTGCCGGCACCGGTTGGGTCGGGGTATCCGGTTTGTCTGGAGTTGTCATACCCCGAGCATGGCCGAACCGACTTACCATTGCCCACGGAAAACCCGTGAAGTTCCTGTGAGTTAGCTCGAGACGAGCAGTTCGGCGATCTGAATGGTGTTGAGCGCCGCACCCTTCCGAAGGTTATCTCCGGAAATAAACAGCGCCAGACCACGATTGCCCGGAGCCCCGGGGTCCTGACGGATCCGGCCCACCAACGAGTCATTGGCGCCGGCGGCGGCCAACGGCGTCGGCACATCGACCAAGGCCACCCCGGGAGCGCCGGCAAGCAGTTCCGTGGCGCGCGCCGCGGTGAGCTCACGCTCGAATTCGGCGTTGATCGACAGCGAGTGACCGGTGAACACCGGCACGCGCACGCACGTCCCGCTCACCAAAAGCTCTGGGATACCCAGAATCTTGCGGCTCTCATTGCGTAGCTTCTGATCCTCGTCGGTCTCACCGGAGCCATCTTCAACCAAGGCGCCGGCCAGCGGGATCACGTTAAAAGCAATGGGCGCAACGTACTTCACCGGATCCGGGAAGGTGACGGCAGAGCCGTCGTGCACCAACTGCTCAGCCCCGTCGATACCGGCACGCACCTGGGTTGCCAGCTCCTCGACGCCGGCCAGTCCACTACCCGACACCGCCTGATACGTCGACACAATCAGTCGCTGCAGCCCGGCCTCGTCGTGAAGCACCTTGAGCACCGGCATCGCGGCCATGGTGGTGCAATTCGGGTTGGCGATAATGCCCTTCGTCAAGACAGCATCGCGGACGTCCCTATCAAAGTTCACCTCCGAGACCACCAGCGGCACGTCCGGATCCTTGCGCCAGGCCGAGGAGTTGTCGATGACGGTCACGCCGGCCGCGGCGAAACGCGGAGCCTGCACCCGGGACATGGTGGCCCCGGCCGAGAAGAGGGCGATGTCGAGCCCGGACGGATCGGCGGTCTCGGTGTTCTCGACCTCGATCTCCTGGCCGCGGTAGGTCAGCTTCTTGCCCTCGGAGCGCGCCGAGGCGAAGAACCTCACCGAAGAGGCCGGGAAATCGCGCTCTTCCAACAGCTTTCGCATGACGGCGCCGACCTGGCCGGTGGCTCCGACGACCGCTAGCGAAGTCATCGTCCGGTGCCCCCGTACACGGTGGCTTCCTCGTCGCCGCCGAGATCGAAGGCGCCATGGATGGCCTGCACGGCGGCATCCAGCTCGTCGTCCTTGACCAGCACCGAGATCCGGATCTCGGAGGTCGAGATGAGTTCGATGTTGACGCCGGCCTTGGCCAGTGCCTCACAGAAGGAGGCGGTGACGCCCGGATGGCTGCGCATGCCCGCGCCCACCAGGGATACCTTGCCGATGTGATCGTCGTAGAGGACCTGCGAGAACCCGATCTCGTTCTTCAGCGAGTCCAGCTTCTCGACCGCGGTGGGGCCGTTCTCCTTAGGGCAGGTGAAGGTGATGTCGGTCTTGCCGTCCTCCACCTTGGAGATGTTCTGCAGCACCATGTCGATGTTGATCTCGGCGTCGGCGACCGCGCGGAACACCTTGGCGGCGTATCCCGGTACGTCGGGGATGCCGACAACCGTGACCTTGGCCTCGCCACGATCGTGTGCGACACCGGTGAGAATTGCTTCTTCCACAGGAATGTCCTCCATTGATCCGCTGACGATCGTGCCCGGCTTATCGGTGTACGACGAGCGCACGTGAACGGGAACGTTGTATCGCCGGGCGTATTCCACGCAGCGCAGCATGAGCACCTTTGCTCCCGCCGCAGCCATCTCCAACATTTCTTCAAAACTGACCTTGTCCAGTCGGGCCGCGTTAGGCACGATCCGTGGATCGGCGGTGAACACTCCGTCCACGTCGGTGTAGATCTCGCAGACATCGGCCTTCAGGGCGGCGGCCAGCGCGACGGCGGTGGTATCGGATCCACCACGTCCCAGCGTGGTCACGTCCTTGCTGTCCTGGCTCACCCCTTGGAAGCCTGCGACCAACACCACTTGACCCTCATCAAGGGCGGCGCGCAGCCGACCGGGGGTGACGTCGATGATCTTGGCGCTGCCGTGCTTGCCAGTGGTGATCACTCCGGCCTGCGAGCCGGTGAAGGACCGCGCAGACGCACCCAAGGAATGGATCGCCATCGCAACCAGGGCGTTCGACATGCGCTCACCGGCGGTCAGCAGCATGTCGAGCTCGCGGGGCGGAGGTGCCGGACAGACCTGTTGGGCCAGGTCAAGCAGCTCGTCGGTGGTGTCACCCATAGCCGAGACGACAACGACAACGTCGTTGCCATTCTTTTTCGTCTCGACGATGCGTTCGGCGACCCTGCGGATGCGCTCGGCCGTTGCGACCGACGATCCGCCGTACTTTTGGACGACGAGCGCCACGGCATACCTTCCTGCTGTTCGGCCAATTCGGTCAGACTCAGACATCAGGATAAGGGGTTAGGACAACTCGATAACCTGGCCCACATGGGCAACCCCACCGAACGCATGGCAGAGACCTCGGTTCCGATCCAGCCGCTGATCGCCTCGCGGTGGAGTCCGCGGAACTTCGATCCGGACGCGGACCTCACCCCCGAAACCCTGACTGCGCTGCTCGAAGCGGGTCGTTGGGCAGCCAGTTGGGGTAAACGCTTCCCCGTCAGATACCTCGTGGGTCTCCGCGGTGACGCCACTCATGCGGCCCTGGCCGATGTCCTGAACCGGGGAAACTCTTACGCAAAAGTTGCGGCGACCCTCGTCCTGGTGGGTACCGATCTGGGTGATGACGACAACACCGCGGTCTACGCGGCCGTGGATGCCGGGCTAGCGATCGCCCAACTGGGCGTCGAGGCGCGATCCCGCGGTCTGCACACCCATCCGATGGCCGGCTTCCGAGCCGACGACGCGATCGATGTGTTCGGCATCCCCGAGAACGTGCGGCCCATCGCCGTTGTCGCGATCGGGCCCGTCCTGGACAGCTACGAAGGAGCCGAGGAGTCGACCGTCGAACGCGATCACGCGCCCCGGCAGCGGCCCACGTTGAGCGATATCGCGTTCACCGAACGCTGGGGGAATTCGTATACGGGGTAGCGATTTCCCCGAACGGTTCACTTCAAATGAATTGCGTGGCACCGTCCACGGGAGTCGATCTCCCAAGAACGACCGGCTTCGTCGTTGTACCGCACGGCAACCTTGTCTGCCGTATCTAGCCGGTATCGCTCGGCAAGCTCAACCGCTATCCACGCTTCCTGATTGGGCTTCAGCACCAATGTCTCCAGCGGAGTGCGCCACCACGAGATCTGGTCGCTACCGTCGTTCATTCGGACTCGTATGCTGCCAATTGTCTTGAGCCGATTGCTGCCGCCGATATCAACATTCGTGATCTCGATGTTGAAAATTCGTGAGCTCCGCCAGTTGCATACTTTGATCAAGTCTCCGTGAGTTGCCGTTGCACGCACCAAACTCGCCTGCCGGCGAAGCGCCTCATTCCGCTCATCCGAGTCGATTGTCCGTTGTCGATCTGCACGGCGCCGATCCGACGTGGCGATCCCCAAGGCGACGACGGCGGCGAAGACGCTGGCGATGGCTCCAAGCCATGAGCCAAACCCCGTGTACCAATTAACGTCTTGTCCGACCCAAACAGCAATCTGAGTTCCAACGAAGACCAGCAGAAGCGTTAGCAGCAGACCGACGCCATACAGGTGCCAACCGTTACTGCGCACCGCGCGCCACCATCCGGTTACTAGATTCACCCATGCCCCTCGGCTCATCAGTTATACGTACACAATCGCCCGAACGGCGGTCGCCGGCAGAATGAGGCGACGTTCCCGAAGGGACACGTACCGGGAGGGCTCCCGCACGAATGTCTCGGCCTGAATCGAAGTGAGTTTCGGCGCCCACATAATCCGTAAAATCCGCACGTCGAACGTAGCCCACCCGCTGTCAACGCGAACGCTGGAAGCTTCGGCATGTAAGACGTCAAGGTCATTGAATAGCACGTCGGTGTAGTCCTGATTATCGGTGGAACGCAACAACTTCAACGGGTAGTCACCCAACCGGAGGTCGTCAAAACGGCCTTCGGCGACGTCGGCCATGGACGCATATCGGCCCGCAACCAGTTGCCAATGTTTGCCGTCGTCCTCGGCCGCGTCTTCCGCGGCACCCAGCAGCAATGCAGTATCAGCCTCGCAGAAGGTGACATAATCGGGCGATAGATACGTCGCCGGGATTCGCCCCAAATCCGGGGCTGCCGAATGGAATATGGGCAACGCGATCGGCTCCACGAGGTGTATCGCGGCGAGTTGCCTGCTATAGAACAGCGGCGCTTCCGGCGCCTCCTCACTGGGGCCCGGAACTCGGCGAACACGAATATCCGGGCTATCTACAGCACTGATCAGGCCCTGAACCTGAAGCTGCGCCAATGCCAACCGAATGTCCGTCCCGGACAGACGACTACCTGCGTTCGCCCATGCGTACTCGTCTCGAAGGGCCGCCGCCGAAGGCAGCAGCATGCCTACGGACCATTCCCCCGCGCCAATCCGCCCGTATAGATCACGGGCGGATTGCACGTATGCCTGTACGCGCTCAGTGCCCATTCCACGATCCCCGCCGTTCTGTCGCGCCGACGCAATAAGTATCCGCCAACGCACTTGGATTTCGGAGGATGTAGCACACCGATTTCTTTGACCAGTGCCATCGCCTTGGCAACATCCCTCCACGGCAGCGCCCCGCACCAACAGACATTGCCATCCCCCAGCGCTGGGGGAACGGCTACAGCGAGGCCGGCTCACGCCTTGTCCTTGTTGCAGTCCGTGGCCGGCGGTCCAGGAAAGGCATCGGACTTGCTGTCGTCGACATCGACGTCGCGCAGGTACCAGTTGTCGGACTTTTGCAGTTCAAAGGTGGCGACCTTCATGGTCGTCACCTTTTGACGCCCCGACTCCAGCAGCCAGTCCCCGGTGATGGAGTAGCAGGCCAGGAGAACTGCACGGTCCGAATGTTGTTCGCCTACGGTGACCGTCACCAACCCCGGGGCACTCTCGTTGACGACGTTCGTACTGCCCGGTTCTGAGGCGCGCATCGGCATCAACTTGATCCGGAGCAGGTCTACGCCGAGCGCGTCGAGATCCTTGCTGACTATCGCGTTGAACGCCGGGGTATCAGGAGTCTGGAACTTGGAGGTGTAGACCACGTCGGCGACCGGGGGCCAAATATCTTGTCGGAAGCGAGAAACGACCGCCGAATCGTTCGCCTCACGTGGGCCTTCACTCGGCGCGCCGACCGCCACCGGCGCACCGTCGATGGTGGATGTCGGCCCATGACAACCGGCCAAAACGATCGCTCCCGCTAGGGCAAGCGCCACAGGACGGATCCGGTTCACAGTGCCCCGGTCATCCGATCCCGTACCGCCTCGCCACGGCCCGCCATCAACAGCAGCAGCGCCGAGACCGGGCCTTCGATGACGGCGCCGGTTCCCTCCGCCCAGTCGGTGTCGGTCGCGACCAGACGGTGCTGCGCGAACCGTTTGCGGGCACCGAACAGCTGATCGCGCTCCCACACCCGTGCGGCCGCCGCGCGGGCCGCGGCAATCGGCATCTCCCGCTGCCAGCCGAGCGGTATCGCGATGTCCTGGCCGTGCACCAGGTGGTCCATGAGCCGGTCGATAGGGGCGACACCCGGCGGCTTTCGTCTGTCGCCGACGCTGGCGCGCAGCGATGCCAGCAATCCAGTCGACGGCGCCGAGCCGACACGCACCCCTGTCGTGGCGACGAAGCGGTCCAGATCACCGCGCGCCTGGATCACATCGACGATCGCCCGCGGCCACGAGAATGCGCTGGCGTAAATCAAATGGCCCACAACATCGCGAATGCGCCACTCGCCGCACAACGAGGGTCTGTCCCAATCCGGCGCGGGCATCGTCGCCAACTGATCGACAAGACTCTTGCGGTCGGCGTCGATGGCCTGCCAGATCTGGTCGCTGTCCATCTCGCCATTGTGCTGCTAGTCGAACGAGCTCCGGAAGACCTGCACCGCCTTGTCGATCATGGCGCGGGTGGGTCCACAGTCGCCGTCCTTCATCGAAAAGGCCAGCACCTCGATGAAGACCCGTTCGGGGGTGCCGTTCTCCTGCGGGGCGCCGCCGGGGACATCCCGGGCGTAGAGCGGCTTACCTAAACGCACCATGCTGGTGCACCCGGTGACCGAACCGCTGCTGTTCTCGCCGTGGAAATACTCGATACCGTCGCGGACGTCCCGACGCAGCTTCGACGGCGGATCAACGCCCGCCCTGAAGGTCAGCTCGTACTGAGTGTCGCTGCCTTGCAGCGAGAATCGGCATGAGAACGGGTCCCCGAACAGTGAAGGCCTCAAGCCCCGGGCTCGGCCCGGATACTCGGCGAGGATCTCGCACGGATCCCGCTCGGCAATCTTGATCGGGTAGGCACCCAGCGCGTCGCGGACGGGCAGCTCGGCCGGGTTCATGGCGACCAACACGTTGATAACCGGTCGTGCCACTTTGCAGTTCGTACTCATGGCACTACGCGAACCGTCGACGACCACGACGCGCAACATAGGCTTTCGTGGCCCCTTCAGCTTCGGAGCATTCGGGAGCTTGTCCAATGCGATCGGAAACTCGAATAAGCACGTGCCCGGCGAGTGGTAGACCGGGGTCTGCCCCACCGTGAATTCGGGCTTATCCAGCGATGGGTCACCCCACAGCAAGGACAGGCCGACGCTCGACGGGTTCGCGATACCCGCCACCTTGATGGAGCCGAAGCAGCCGCCCACATCCCCCGAAATGTACGTCGGCGCGCCAACATCCTTGAGCGCCAGCACAAGACCACACGGATCGATCCTCCGCAGCGCCCGCAGATAGGCCAGCTGCGTAGTCACGTCCTCGCTGACGGTTTGGCCATATGTGGGTACCCCGCCGGCGAACAGCGCCTGGCCGGTGAGCGCGGGGAGGTGTCCGGCTGCGGAGCCGGAAACGACTTTCGTACACCCCGCAATCGATACGAGGGCAACAAGAAGCAGTGCTATCGAGCGGAGTTCGCGAATAGTCGCACCGCCTTGTCCAGAATCTGGCGCATCTGGCCACAATCGGCGCTTACCTCACCACTGAAGGCTCCCACCGTGATCGCAGGATAGTACGGGTCGCTGTCTGCCTGAGTAGCACCACCACCGATATCCTTGGGGTACAGCGGATCTCCTACCAGCGCGACCGCGTGGCAGCCCACATCGCTGTTCGGGTCATCATTCTGGAAGTACTTGACGCCGTCGCGCTCGGACTGTTCGTAGTACTCCGCGGGAAGGTCGCCGCCGCTGCTCAACAGGTTCAGCGAGTAGTCGATATCGGAACCTTGGAGCGTGAAGTCGCAACCGAATGGGTCCCCCAACAGATCTACCGAGACCTTTCGCGCCTGCCCCGGATACTCGCGCAAAATCTCGCACGGATCCCGCTCGGCAAGCTTGATCGGGTAGGCGCTCAACGCCGACCGGGGCTGCAGACCCGACGGGAGCTGCTTGGCGATTGCGGTCACCACTTCCCTGCTGAGGCGACAGTCCGGATCGGGGGTGTCCTCCGACATCACGTCGTACAGGCTCACCGACAGCACCGGCTGTAAGGCGGCGCTCTTCGGCGCTCCGGGTAACCGTTCCAGCATCAGGGGCACCTGGTACTCGCACGCGTCCTTCAGGTCATACACGGGGACGTCGCCGACGCGGAATGCCTCGCCGCTTCCCGCCGTGTCTTGCAGGAAGTACTGGTAGTCCACCGCCGTCAGTCCGGGGGCCCCGGCGATCTTGACGCTGGCCGTGCACGCCTGGAAATCGCCGACGAACTGGGCCGGGTCACCGAACTCCTTGAGGTTGGCGACGAATCCGCACGGATCGACGCCCCGCAGCGCCCGCGCGTACTTCAGCGTCGTCTTTTCGTCCTCGGTGAGCTTCTGGCCATAGTCCAACAACTCACCGTGGAAGAGGGAGTCCACTCCAGGCGCGGGCTCACCGCCCCGCGCCTGTCCGGTCACGGTGCGCGTGCACCCCGCCGGGAGCACAGCGGCCAGCAGAATCAACAGCGCCGCCGTCCCCCGCCCTGCCCACATGCTCTGCGAGCTTGCCAGATGAGCGGCCTTCCCGCGGCTGGTAGAGTCCCGTCTGTGCAGCGGGCGCTCCTCCTCCGACGCCGCGACAGGGTCTGAACCAGACTGGCTTCCTGTCGCGGGTTGTTCGCGTGCCGGTCGAGTTCATCCCATAACACTCCCGGAGCCTTCCCATGACTAGCTTTTCCTCAGACGAGTTCAACTACAGCCCTCGCGCCATCGTCACCCCCAGCGGCCCCGCGCCCGCCGATCAGCCAGTGTGGAACACCCAAAAGAACAGTTCGATGCCGGTGCACCGGTACCGCAGCTTCTCCGACGAAGTCGAGAAGATCGACCTGCCCGATCGGACATGGCCCGACAAGGTGATCACCCGCGCTCCGCAGTGGGGCGCCGTCGACCTGCGCGACGGCAACCAGGCGCTGATCGATCCGATGAGCCCGGCCCGCAAGCGACGCATGTTCGACCTGCAGATCCGGATGGGCTACAAGGAGATCGAGGTCGGGTTCCCTTCCGCGAGCCAGACCGACTTCGACTTCATCCGCGAGCTGATCCATGAGAACGCCATCCCCGAGGATGTGACGATCCAGGTGCTGACGCAGTGCCGCTCGGAGCTGATCGAGCGGACCTTCCTGGCGTGCGAGGGCGCGGCGCGGGTGATCGTGCACTTCTACAACTCGACATCAATCCTGCAGCGTCGGGTGGTTTTCCGCGGCGACAAGGAGTCGATCAAGAAGATCGCCACCGACGGCGCCCGCAAGTGCATCGAGGAAGCCGCCAAATACCCTGATACCCACTGGCGCTACCAGTACTCCCCGGAGTCGTACACCGGCACCGAGCTGCAGTACGCGCTGGAGGTGTGCAACGCCGTCGGCGACGTCATCGAGCCGACGCCCGAGAACCCGATCATCTTCAACCTGCCGTCGACGGTGGAGATGACGACCCCCAACGTGTACGCCGACTCGATCGAGTGGATGAGCCGCAACCTGGCACGCCGCGACTCAGTGATCCTGAGCCTGCATCCGCACAACGATCGCGGAACGGCCGTTGCCGCAGCAGAATTGGGATTCCAGGCCGGTGCCGATCGCATCGAGGGCTGCCTGTTCGGCAACGGCGAGCGCACCGGAAACGTGTGCCTGATAACGCTGGGCCTGAACCTGTTCGGCCGCGGCGTGGACCCGCAGATCGACTTCTCGAACATCGACGAGATCCGTCACACCGTCGAATACTGCAACCAGCTGAAGGTCCCTGAACGGCACCCGTACGGTGGCGATCTGGTCTACACCGCCTTCTCCGGCAGCCACCAGGACGCCATTAACAAGGGCCTGGACCAGATGAAGGTGGATGCGGATGCCGCCGATTCCGACATCGACGACATCCTGTGGCAGGTGCCGTACCTGCCGATCGACCCCAAAGACGTTGGCCGCAACTACGAGGCCGTGATCCGGGTCAACTCACAGTCCGGCAAGGGCGGCGTCGCCTACATCATGAAATCCGATCACGGGCTGGCGCTGCCGCGCCGCCTGCAGGTCGAGTTCGCGCAGTCGATCCAGAAGATCACCGACGGCGAGGGCGGCGAGGTCAACCCCAAGGAGATCTGGGACGTCTTCGCCGATGAATACCTGGCCCCGATCACGCCCTTGGAGCGGATACGCCAGAAGGTGACCGCCTCCGAGGAAGACGGCGGCACGGATTCCATAGCGGCCGTAGTGAAGGTCGACGGCAAGGAAACCGAAATCACCGGCGCCGGCAACGGCCCGTTGGCCGCGTTCGTGGATGCGCTGTCGACCGTGGGTTACACCGTCAACGTCCTGGATTACTCCGAGCACGCCATGAGCGCCGGTGACGACGCGCAGGCCGCAGCCTACGTGGAGGCCATGGTCGTCGACCCCAACGGTGGTGAGGCACAGACGGTGTGGGGTGTCGGCATCGCGCCGTCGATCACCACCGCGTCACTGCGCGCTGTGGTGTCGGCGGTCAACCGCGCTGCGCGCGGCTAGTTTTCGGTATCGAACTACCGGGTCCCGTAGCGCCTACGGAACTTCTCGACCTGACCGGCGGTGTCGACGATCCGACGATCGCCGGTCCAGAACGGATGAGAGTCCGCCGTCACCTCGGCGGTAATCAACGGATATTCCTGACCCTCCCACTCGACGGTCCGCGAACTCGTCGCCGTCGAGCGGGTCAGGAATTTCTTTCCGGTGGTGGTGTCTTGGAAGACAACCGGGTGGTAATCGGGGTGGATTCCGGGTTTCATTTCTGGCTCCTATTCATGTTCGCCGTTGTAGAGAAATGCCTCGATGCTCAGATCCGACACGTGCTCGCACGGATCCTCGTGCCAGTCGCCGAACGGATCGTCGAACTCGCCCCAGGTCTCGGGGCGGGCCATCTCCGCGTCGGTGAGCAGCGCACCGCGCAGCGCGTCCAGCACCTCGGCGCTGTCGGCACCGCAGACCAACACCGTCATCGCTGTGTGCCGGTCACCGAAGCGGTAGTCCCACATGAGATCGGCGAACGCCCGCCGTTCCGGGTCTGACCGCCGTACCTCGGCTGAATCCATTGCTGCAAGCCACTTTCCGGCCGCGGAGATTCGGAGCCCGCCGCCCGCCGACTCCAGCCACATGGCCTGCGCGTCCTGAGTGGCGAGCCACAGCCGGCCCCGGGTTCGGATCACCCCATCGAGCAGCAAATCGATGGCGGCATGCAGCCGTTCCGGGTGAAAGGGCCGGCGCGCGTTGAATTCCACCAGCCCGACACGACCATCGACGACCAGTGAGGGTTGCCCCGCGAGCAGTGCGCCGTGCGGATTGTCGGACTGACCGCGTCGCGCATCACTCTCCACGTGGTCGAGGGCCTGTTCGATGCGACCGAGGCGTGCGGTAATGCGCGCCCGCGGCGCCAAACGTCTTAATACCGAAAGTGTTTCGGCCTCAGGGTTGCGTACCACCAGGACATCGGCGAACTCCGCCTGACCGATCGCCACCTGCGCCACCGTCCGGCCGTCATCGAGCTCTTCGTCACTTAGTGCGTGTTCCAGCCAGCTCGAACTGTCGATGCAGGAGACCACTCCGGCGATCTGGACGTCGCGTGCGGCCGGGCCGTCGATAAACCCCGGCCCTACCCGAACGGGCACGGTCGCGATGGCCCAACAGATCGGATCGGCCTCGAGCCATGGCTCCAGGTGCAGCACGATCCGCCCCACATCGTCCCGGCGATGGAGCTTGCGCAACAGGATGAGCAGATCGTCGCGGACGGTGCACGACACACAACCATGGGCCAGTTCGAGTGCCGCCTCGGCCGTGCCACTCCTACTCGCGACAGTCCTCATCACGATGTGCCCGTCGAACCGGTGCGTCACGACCACAGTTCCCGGGTCACTAGCCAAGACGGCCACGACGGCGTCGGTATCGACTTGCCCTGCCACCAGCACGACTGGCGTGCGCATCACGTCTCCTCGAGTTCTATTGCAAACGATTTTCATTACAACGAAGCCCACGGTACAGTCCCGGGCAGTAGTTGTCGAAAACGATTCCCATTATCAAATGGGTACGAAGGGAGGTCCGTTGTCCGCACATTGCGAGGTGACAGGACGGTCACCTGGCTTCGGTAACGCGGTATCGCATTCACACCGCCGCACCCGTCGCCGCTGGTCACCCAATATCCAGCTCAAGACGTACTACCTGCCCTCCGAGGACAGGCGCATCAAACTCCGGGTCAGCACCAAGGGCATCAAGGTGATCGACCGCGACGGTATCGAGGCCGTGGTGGCACGGCTGCGAGCTCAAGGTCGGAAGTTCTGATGGCGAGCAACGAGATCCGTCCCATCGTGAAACTACGATCCACCGCGGGCACCGGCTACACGTACGTCACCCGCAAGAACCGGCGTAACGACCCGGACCGGATGGTGCTGCGCAAGTACGACCCGGTGGTACGCAAGCACGTCGATTTCCGCGAGGAGCGCTGAGATGGCCAAGAAATCCAAGATCGCCAAGAACGAGCAGCGACGCGCCGTGGTGGAGCGCTACGCCGAGCGCCGCGCCGAGCTCAAGGAGATCATCCGCCAACCGTTGAGCAGCCCGGCGCAACGCATTGCGGCCCAGGCCGAGCTGGCTCGCCAACCACGTGACGCCAGCCCGGTACGCCTGCGCAACCGCGACGCCGTGGACGGCCGACCCCGCGGCTACCTGCGCAAGTTCGGACTGTCCCGCGTGCGGGTTCGGGAACTGGCGCACGACGGGTCGCTGCCCGGCGTCCGGAAAGCGAGCTGGTGATGGCTGCCAAGACCCCACGCAATCGCCGCGCCAAACTTGCCGACACCAAGCCCGCTAAGCCGAATCTCTTTGCGAAATTGAAGATTTCATCGGTTGACTACAAGGACACCAACACCCTGCGGCTGTTCCTGTCCGAGCGCGGCAAGATCCGGTCGCGTCGGGTAACGGGTTTGACGGTGCAACAACAGCGCGTGGTCGCCATTGCGATCAAGAACGCCCGCGAGATGGCCCTGCTGCCGTACCGGTGATCAGCGCGGCTGCGGGATCGCGTTTTCCAACAGGAAGACGTGCTCCGGGCTGATCACCTTGGTGATCGCGGTGCCAAACAATGTGCTGGGCTGCGCGGGCTGCTTGGCCACATCGGTGTTGAGCAGTGCCACCACTGTGGTCTGCTCGGCGGGCGAGTAGATGGCGAGTGTCTGGTAACCGGGGATGCTGCCGTTATGGCCGATCCACCCTCGAGCATCGAAAATTCCCAAGCCATAACGGATATCGTCGGGAACCGGGGGCATCGCCACCGTCTGCAGCCGCTGCTTCTGGGTGGCCGGCGTGAGGAGCTTGCCGGTTGCCAGTGCGGGCACCCAGACCCGTAGGTCTTCGAGCGTCGAGACCATGGCGCCCGCCCACGATGCCCAGGACGGGCTCCAGTCGGTGCAATCGATGAGCGGGCCGGTCGGGGTCAGCTGCGTGTATCCCTGCGCGTGCGGATCGGGAATGGCGTTGGTGTCCGGAAAGCTGGTGTGGCTCAAGCCGAGTGGATCGGCGATATGCTCGCGCACGTATGCGGGCAGCGTCTTTCCGCTGACCTTCTCCACAACCTGTCCCAGCAGCACGGCATTGGTGTTGCTGTACTCGTAACCCTGCCCGGGCGGAAAGTTGGGCGGCTGGGCGAAGGCGTAGTCGAGTAGCTGCTGAGTGCCGTAGCGGCGCCGCGGGTCGGCCTCCAGGTCGTGGTTGAACGCCAGGGACATCGAATAATTGAACAGTCCACTCTGCATCCGCGCGAGCTGACGCAGAGTGACCTTGCTTCCGCCCGGAACACCGTCCACGTATTTCGCGATCGGGTCGTCGAGCCCCACCTTGCCCTCGTCTACAAGCAGCAGCACCGCTGTCACGGTGAATGTCTTTGTGACACTGCCAATCCGGTGAAAGAAATCCGGATGCATTGGCTCGTGGGTGGTGGTGTTCGCAACTCCGAAGGTGCGCACGTACCTTCCCTTGGGGCCCCACACGCCTACGATCGCTCCCGGGACGCCGGTACTCGCGAGCACCTCGCTGATGGCGGTATCAAGCGTGGCCGACGTCGCCGTATCCAGCTCGGCGGGCCTGATTCCCGAGTTTGCTCTGCAACCGGCTATCAGCGTGGCAAGCACAAGAACTACACAGAGGATTCGGCTCATCAAAACAGCGAGTACTGAGCTCCGGCGCGGCTGGGAACCGTGAACTGCTCGATATCGGTGCCCCCGGCAACACGACCGACCAACGTCATGAACGTCTCGTCGTCCAATAGCGGAACACCGAGCGAGCGCGCGTGAAAGCCCTTACCCTGCTCGGGGTTTGGCTGGTTGCAGATCACCACCGAGGTGTCCTCATCGACCGCATCGCTATAGGAGAGGCCGGCCTGCATGATCTGCTCGATCAGCTCCTCGTGCGTGCGAGCGACCTCGGCACTCAGCGCCACACGCATGCCCTGCACCAGTGGCTGCCCAGCAGTGTGCGGCCCGGGATTGAGCCAGTGACACGGCTGGCGGGACGCCAGCGTTTTGAGCGAGCGCAGCTCGTCATGCGTGACGCGACCGTTGGGCCAACGCTTGCGCGTGGCCTCGCGGATCGGAAGCCACGTTCCACGTTCCCGGGCCCGCTCTAACACCCGCGGCAGCACCTCGGCGAGCACCCGGGCGTCGTCATAGGCGTCATGTGCCTTGAGCTGCTCGACGCCCCAATGCGCCGCAAGGGTTTCCAAACGCAGGTTCGGGGTACCCAGGGCGAGGCGCCGGGTCAGCTCGACGGTGCACATCACCGCCTCGGTGGGCAGCTCGGCACCGACCAGCTCGGCCTCGGCGGCCAGGAACGAGTAGTCGAATCCGACGTTGTGAGCGACCAGCGTCCGGCCCCTCAGCAGCGCGATGAGATCGGGAACGACGTTGGCGAACTCCGGCTGTCCCTCCAGCATCTCCGGGGTAAGGCCGTGGACATGCGTCGGGCCCGGGTCAACACCCGGGTTGAGCAGACTCACCACGCTGTCGGTGATGGTCCCGTCTGCATCGATCGCCAGCGCGGCGACGCTGATGACCCGCGCCCGACCCGGCTGAAAACCGGAAGTCTCCAGGTCAACCACCACCCACTTGGGGCTGTGGTCGGGCGTCTGCCCCCAGATCGGCATGACTCAGGATCGCATGTGGTGCCGACAACCGGACCTAGGCGCGCGGTGTCCGCAGCACCTGCCGGCCAATGGCGTACTTGTGCACCTCGGTGGGGCCGTCGTACAGGCGGAACGCACGCATATCGCGGAAGATCATTTCCACCGGTGTCTCGTCACTGATACCGATGCCACCGAGCACCTGGACACACCTGTCGGTGACCTTGAACAGCTCCTCGGACACAAACGACTTGGCCATCGAACTCTCGTGCCGACCCTTGGCGCCGTTGTCCATCATCCAGCAGGCGTGCCAAATGGTGAGGCGGCACTGGTGCAGCGCGATCTCGTTATCGGCGAGCATGAATGAGACGCCCTGGTGCTCGCCGAGCGTCTTGCCGAACGAGGTCCGGGTGCGCGCATGGTTAACCGCGATGTCCTGGGTGCGGGAGGCGGCGCCGAGCCAACGCATGCAGTGCGTCAAGCGAGCCGGAGCCAGCCGCAGCTGCGCGTACCGGAAGGCCTGACCGGTCTCGCCGAGCAGCGCCTCACGCGGCAGGGTCAAGTTGTCGAACCGGACGACGGCATGACCCTCCGCGTAGTTGCGGTCCATCGTGTTCATGATTCGTTCGATGACGATGCCGTCTGTCTCGCCGTCGCAGAGGAACAGTGTCGGCCCCTCGGGCAGGTGATCGTTGGCCTCCAGGTTGGCCATGATGATCCACGTTTTGGCGCCGCGTGCGCCGGTGATGAGCCACTTGCGTCCGTTGATGACGAAGTTCTGGCCATCGAAGGTCGCGGAGGTGTTGAGCTGCGACGGATCCGACCCGGCGCCATCGGGTTCGGTCATCGCGAACGCCGAGCGCTGGTGTCCCTCGATGACGGGCCGCAGGAACTTCTCGGATTGCTCCTCGCTGGTGATCTTCCCGAGCAGGAACATGTTGCCCTCGTCGGGCGCCGCGCAGTTCATGGCGATGGGACCCAGGGTGGACCAACCCGCAGCTTCGAAGATGACGGCCTGGCCGATGTGGGAAAGACCCCAGCCGCCATAGGATTCCGGCGCCTGCACGGTCAGCAGCCCGGCATCGCGGGCCTTGCCGACGAGTTCGTTGCGCAGCTCGTCGGTGGGGCCGTGCGCGGTGAGCCGCGGGTCACGCTCGTACGGGATGACGGTCTCGGTGACGAACTCGCGCACCCGCTGCGCCTTAGCGGCCAGCTCATCCGGAATGCTGAAGTCGATCATATTTCTCCCTTGGTGAATTGTGTTGCCGCCCAATCAAGGACAGCCATGGCGATGTTTTCAAAATCTGCGTAGCCGGGGCCGACGAGGTCGCCGGACTGCCACTTGCGGTACAGCTGCATCCACGCGACGGCAAGCCGAAGCCGCGCGCAGGCCACATGCCAGTGCAGGGGCCGCGACGGCGTTCCCATGGCGTCGAAGTAGTCGGCGATGACCTGCGCCCTGGTTCCGAATCCGAGCGCGGCGGTGGGCATCTGATGAACGGCGCGCACCGCGGCCGGGTCGTTCGGCTGCATCCAGTAGGACACCAGGATTGCCAGGTCGAACAGCGGGCAGCCGCGGGTGGCCATGTCCCAATCGATGATGGCGTTGGGGAACAAGGTTTCCCGGTCGACGAGCATGTTGTCGAGCTTGAGGTCCATGTGCAGCAACGAGACTCCCGAGGGTTCCGGGAGCTGCTGCCCCAACTGTGCGGTCAAGTTGGTGACGACGCCGGGTAGCCCTTCGGGCCACACTGCGTGAGCCCGGCGAGTCCAGCCCGCGAGCTGACGCTCCAGGAAGCCCTCGGGCCTGCCGAGTTCGCCCAATCCCACAGCGTCGGGCACCACCCGATGTAGAGCGGCCATTGCCTCGATCAGGGTTGCCGTGATGCGGGCCGGGGCGTTACCGGGAAGCCCGGTGGGAAGGTCCCCGCCGATCGCCAGGCCGTCTCGGTATTCGATGAGTTGGAAGGGTGCACCCAGGACGTCGAGATCGGCGCAATACAGCAGGCCACGCGGGGCCAGCGGAAATCCGGCCGCGAGCCGCGACAACACCCGCCACTCGCGGGCCATGTCATTGGCGCCCTCGGCTATCGGGCCTGCCGGCGGGCGCCGGAAAACGGCCGGTTCGCCGTCCAGCGTCACCAGGTAGTTCAGGTTGGCCTTGCCGCCGGCGAACTGTCGCGCCGCCGAGGCGTCCAGCTCGTGGCCTTGCCGCGTCACCCATGCCGAAAGCGCAGCCCAGTCCTGTGGCGTCGTCTCGGCTGTGGCGCGGAACACACGCGTAACCCTAGCCGCCCTCCCAACCGACTGGTTGGCTGGGGAGACACTCACTCGCTATCGTCAGCGGCATCGATCAGCCGCCCGAGTATCCGCCTGAGCTCACGTTGATCGTCGGCGCCGAGCCGACCGAACATGTCACCCTCCGCAGCCCAGATGGCCGACTCCACGCGCTTGAGTAACGCCCTGCCCTTGGCGGTAACCCGGGCCGGTAACGCTCGCCCAGAGGCCGGCGTCGCGGGCCGGGATACGAGAGCGGCGTTCTGCAGCCCGTTGAGAACCTGATTCATCGCCTGCGCCGAGACATTGTGTTCACGAGCCAGTTCGGCACTGGTGCGCCCGGGGCTTTCGTTGAGCATCCGCAAGCACATGAACTCCGGCATGCCAAGCCCCAGTGGCCGTAGCGCACCAAGGACCTGCGGGCGCATCACGGCACCGGCCCGAAACATCAGGTACCCCAGCGGCTCGATCTCATCGGATTCACTCATCGCAAGCATCCTGGCATGAAACGTCCAGGACGTGCGCAGACTCGTCCGTTCAATTCGCCACTTCGGTCAAGCCTCCCCGGGCCCGAGATATCTCGTACTGGTGAGCCCTTGCCGTGCAATGGATTAACACTCGCAGTCAAATTCTCAGGCTTCTCATATCAAGAACCTTGACATGTTCGATTCGGCACAGGTATCAAGGAAGTTGATACGGGTTCAGCCGACGACAGGTCAGCTGCCTGATCGTCAGAAAGAGAGAGTTAGATGTCTGATTCATATGAAGGCTTCGAAGATCGCGGCCCCGGTTTCGGCGGATTCGGTGGCCCGGGATTTGGCGGGCCGGGGTTCGGTCACGGCGGCGGCCCGGGTGGTTTCGGTCTCCGAATCAAGCGCGCGGTCACCGGCTCACTGCTGCTTGACGGGCCGGCCAGTGCCGCACAGATCGTGCAGCGTGTCTCCGATTCGACCGAGGGTGAGATCTTGCTGCCCGAGCCCGTAGTCGAGCGAGTGCTCGAACGACTCGCTCATCGCGGCGTCGTCAAGACTGACGGCGGTGTAGCCACCCTGACCGAGTTCGGCCTCAACGTGCTCGCGAAGCGGGGCATCACCAGCCAGACCGCGCAGGCGCTCCGAACCAAGGTCTTCCCGAAGCTCGTCAACGTTCTCAAGCTCCGCTCGGGGCTGACCGAGATTGCCGGCCTGGCGCGCGTTATCGCCCTGACCGGCACAGACGAGCAGAAGGAGAAGCTGGCCGAGGCCAGCGCCACCCTGCTCGCGACAGTCAACGACGTCAAGCGATCGCTACAGACTGCCGTCGCGTAAGGCCAGTTCATCGCCGTCCGTGTGGCCATCCCCTCTCGACCGCACGGGCAGCGAGCGCTTGCTCGGTGAAGGCGACATCGTGTCCTCTCGACCACCTCCAATAAACTGCGCGGATGCCCATCGAGCACCTATCGCTGCGCGGCCGGATCGCTCTGGCCGCCGGACGCTCGGCACGCTGGGCGTCCCGGCTCAGCGGCCGAGGCGCGGGCTCGATGATCGGCGGGCTGGTCGCCCTCAAGCTGGACGGCTCGGTGCTGTCGCAGCTGGGCCGCGGACGCCGCACTGTGCTGATCACCGGGACCAACGGCAAGTCGACCACTACGCGGATGACCGCGGCGGCGCTCGCCACCGTCGGCCCGGTGGCCACCAATACCGAGGGTTCGAACATGGACGCGGGCCTGGTGGCGGCGCTGGCCGGCACTCGCGAGGCCGAGCTCGCGGTGCTCGAGGTCGACGAGATGCACGTGCCCCATGTCGCGGACGCGGTCAACCCCGCGGTCATCGTGCTGCTCAATCTGAGCCGCGATCAGCTGGACCGGGTCGGCGAGATCAACAACATCGAACGCACCCTGCGCAAGGGCCTGTCCCGGCACCGCGATGCGGTCATCGTCGCCAACTGCGATGACGTGCTCATCACATCGGCCGCGTACGACAACCCGAACGTCATCTGGGTCGCGGCCGGCGGCGGCTGGGCCGGAGACTCGGTGAGCTGCCCGCGCAGCGGGGAACTCATCATGCGCGACGGAAACCATTGGTACAGCACGGGAACGGACTTCTCGCGGCCCGAGCCGGACTGGTGGTTCGACGATGACCGAATTTACGGCCCCAGCGGAATCAGCCTGCCGATGTCACTGACGCTGCCCGGCAATGCGAACCGCGGCAACGCCACCCTGGCGGTGGCCGCAGCCGTCGAGCTCGGCGCCCGCCCGGGTCCGGCAGTGGACGCCGTATCGGCGGTCGATGAGGTGGCCGGCCGCTACCGGAGCATCGACCTCGGCGATCACACGGTGCGGCTGCTGCTGGCCAAGAACCCGGCCGGCTGGCAAGAGGCGCTTTCGATGGTGGACACCGACGCGGACGGGCTTGTCATCGCGGTCAACGGGCAGGTGCCCGACGGCGAGGACCTGTCCTGGCTGTGGGACGTCAATTTCGAGCATTTCGCGTGCGATCAGGAGGCCACCATCACGCCTCCCGTCGTCGCCTCCGGGGAGCGCGGGACCGACCTGGCGGTCCGGCTGAGCTACGCCAGCGTCACGCACTCCCTGCACCACGATCCGGTGCAGGCCATCAGGGCCTGTCCGCCGGGCAAGGTCGACGTGATCGCGAACTACACCGCGTTCCTCAATCTCAACCGCGCACTCGCCAAGGGGGTGTCGTGAGCGAATCCACTGTCCGTGTGGGCCTGGTGCTTCCCGACGTCATGGGCACCTACGGCGATTCGGGTAATGCCGTGGTGCTGCGTCAGCGTCTCCGGATGCGCGGTATCGACGCCGAAATCGTAGAGATCACGCTGGCCGACTCCGTCCCCGACTCATTGGACCTCTACACGTTGGGAGGCGCGGAGGACTACGCCCAACGGCTCGCCACTCGGCACCTCATCGCGCACCCCGGGCTGCAGCGCGCAGCCGAACGCGGCGCGCCGGTGCTGGCGATCTGCGCGGCCATTCAGGTGCTCGGGCATTGGTACGAGACCTCTTCGGGCGAGCGGGTCGAGGGCGTCGGACTCTTGGACGTGACAACTTCACCCCAAGAAAAGCGCACCATCGGCGAACTGGCCGGGGTGCCCATCATGAATGAGCTCAACGACACCCTCACCGGATTCGAAAACCATCGCGGTGGAACGACATTGGGTCCGGCTGCGGCGCCGTTATCGCGGGTCACCCGCGGAGCAGGGAACCGTGTCGGAGACGCCACCGACGGTGTGGTGCAGGGCAGCGTGATCGCCACCTACATGCATGGCCCGTGTCTGGCACGCAATCCCGAGCTGGCCGACCTACTGCTGGCGCGCGCGATGAACGTGCAGGAATTGACACCGCTAGATCTGGACGACGTCGAGCGGTTACGCCGGGAACGCTTGTCCGCCAAGTAGACCCGCGCGACGGCCTGCGCTGCATTGAATACCCCGTCCATGGCTGAATGATGATCCACGCCACCGACAATTCGCCGAGAATGAATCCCTGGCGGGAAAGTTCGAGTGAGGGCCTACCTAGTTTCAGTCTCGCGGGGGAGAGGGAGTTAAAGCGGCCGGCGGCCGGAAAGCGCTCGGCCCAGCGTTAGCTCGTCGGCGAACTCCAAGTCGCCGCCCATCGGCAGGCCGGACGCCAGCCGGGTGACCGCCAGCCCCGGGAAATCGCGCAGCATCCGCACCAGATAGGTGGCCGTCGCCTCCCCCTCGGTGTTGGGATCGGTGGCGATGATGACCTCCGAAATGGAGACCCCTTCTTCTTCAGTTCCGATGCGCGTCAACAGTTCCCGGATCCGTAGCTGGTCTGGACCGACACCGGATAGGGGATCCAAAGCCCCGCCGAGCACGTGGTAACGACCGCGAAATTCGCGCGTGCGCTCGACGGCCTGCACATCCTTGGGCTCCTCGACGACGCATACCAACGCGAGGTCGCGGCGAGGGTCCGAGCAGATACGGCAGCGTTCCTTATCGGAGACGTTCCCGCACACCTCGCAGAACTGGACACCGTCGCGCACTCGCGTCAACGCAGCGGTCAGTCGGTCGATATCGGGAGCCTCGACACCTAGTAGATGAAAGGCGATGCGCTGCGCGCTCTTGGGTCCTACCCCGGGTAGCTTGCCCAGCTCGTCGATGAGGTCCTGGACCGGCCCCTCAAACACCGGGCAATCCCAGCCCTCCACCAAGGTCGCCGAGACCGCCCGCGAGCGGACCCAGCCGCTGGCTTGCCAGGTCCTGGGTCTTCGACGTCAGGTCGGCGAGTGCGCCGATGATCAGGTCTTGCAGCGTCTCGACATCCTCGGGATCGACGACCTTCGGGTCGATCTGGACGCCGGTCACCTCACCACTTCCCTTAGCGGTGATCCGGACCAACCCGCCACCGGACTCCCCGATGACCTCGGCTGCCGCGATCTGCGCCTGGGCAGCCATCAACTGCTGCTGCATCTGCTGTGCCTGCGCGAGCAAGGCCGACATATCCGGGGCGCCTCCGGGTTGCATGGGTCTCCTTAAACAGGTGAGTATCAAGTTGGTCACGCTCGCCGGGCCTCGGCGGGTCGCCCCCAAGGGTAGCCGCCGACCGGGCTACCGTGGCCAGGTGCGAGTGAGACTGCGTCATGGAGTGTCGCCGACCCCGCGGCTCCGGCGCCTGGTTGGGGCGGCACTACTAACGGCGGCATCGGTTACGGTGCTGCCTGTCCTCGAACCAACAGGGGCGACGATCCCCACTGCCAGCGCGGCACCCGGTATCGCCGGCCGCATCGTGGTGCTGGACCCCGGACACAACGGCGCCAATGACGGCTCGATCAACAATCAGGTACCCGACGGCCGCGGCGGCACCAAGAGCTGCCAGACCAGCGGCACCGCCACCGACGGCGGCTACCCGGAGCACACGTTTGCCTGGAACACCGTGCTGCTCATCCGTCAGCAACTGACCCAGCTCGGCGTGCGCACCGCCATGACCCGCGGCGATGACGACAAACTCGCCGACTGCATCGACAAGCGGGCCGCTAGAGAAAACAGCTTCAACCCGGACGCGGTGGTGAGCATCCACGCCGACGGCGGGCCCGCCGGAGGCCACGGCTTCCACGTGAACTACTCAAGCCCGCCGGTAAACGCCGTGCAGGGCGAGCCGACGCTGCGCTTCGCCAAGACCATGCGCGACAGCATGCAGGCGGCCGGCCTGACACCGTCCACCTACATCGGCACCGGCGGACTGTACGGACGCTCTGATCTGGCAGGCCTCAACCTCGCCCAACACCCAAAGGTGCTCGTCGAGCTCGGCAACATGAAGAACGCGCAAGACTCCGCGATGATGACGAGCCCCGAGGGCCGTTCCAAGTACGCGCAGGCCGTCGTCGCGGGCATCGTCGCGTTCCTGAGCGGAACGGCACCTGCCGCTGCGGAGCCGGCCCCGGCACCCGAGGCCGCTCCCGCGGGCGGTTAACTCTCGATCGTCTTCTTGAGGTTCGCCAGCACCTCTGCCTGAATCTTCTTGAGCCCCAAGGGCGCAAAGGTCTTCTCAAAGAATCCCTTGACGCCACCGGCGCCGGTCCACGCGGTCTTCGTGGTGACAGACGATCCGGGCCCGGCGGGTGCGATGGTCCAGCTGGTCACCAGGGTGGAGTTGGCGTCCTTCTCGATGACGGTGTGTCCGGCCACGCTGACGCTGGACGTGATATCCCGCACACGTGACTCGGTGGCCTGCAGCTTCCACGACGCGACGGTGCCCTCACCCTGACCGCCTTCGAGCACCTGGTAGTCGCGGTAGTGGCTGGACAAGATCTTGGGGCGCACAGTCTGGTAGTCGGCGACCGCGGCGAGCACTGCCTCGGGCGCCGCGTCGATCAACACCGAACTGGACGCGCTTACCTGACCCATGAGTTCTCCCTCGCTACTTTTGGTTCTACTACTGGATGTAGTCGCAGTCTAGGGGTCGCCCACCAGATCGCCCAGGCGCCGTTCACCGTCCACCGTCTGGCCGCCGCGCGTCAGGAAGGTGTCGATCCGGTGGGTGCTGTGTGGATCACTGAATGCGGCAACGATGGCCGTCCGTTCCGCCGCCAACCCCGGCTCCAGGTCAACTGCCAGCGCATCGACCGTGCTCTTGGCGCCGGCGATCAGTTCCAGCGGATTGACAGCGATACGCCGGGCTAGCCGTTCCACGAACCTCCACCCCTCATCGGGGTCCAGGGCACGGTTCACCCAGCCATACCGCTCCGCCAGGTCAGCGTCGAAATCCTCGTGACCCAAAATCACTTCGAGCGCACGTGCGCGGCCCATGGTCTGGACCAGATGCTGCGGGCCGGAACCCGCAGGGACGATGCCCAACCCCGTCTCCACCTGATTGAAGGTGGCCTTCCCGCGCACCGCGAACCGCATGTCGAGATTGAGGAGAAGCTCACTGCCCCCGCCGGCGACGCGGCCCTCCACGAGCGCGATGGTGACCTGTCGCAGCGCGCGAAACCTGCCGACCAGCCGTTGAAAGGATTCGACCGACTCGGCGGTGCGCGCCGAATCTGTTTGCAGGATTTCGACATTCAGATGGGCGATGAAGAAGTCGGGGTTGGCGCTGCCGAACAGCACCACCCTGACGTCCTCGCGATCGACGAGCCAGCGGGCGAGCCGGGACAGACTCGACATGAGCGCCCCGTCGAGAAGATTGAGCGGTCCGTGATCAATTCGGACCGTCAGCACCCGATCGGTGAGCTCACAACGCAACCCGGTGAGCTCGGGCAGCTCAGTACCCATCAGAACGCGACGGAACCCGGGGGCAGGCCGAGTTGCACCCTGCCGAACAGCTCGTAAGCCGAATCCGTGTCGTAGACGACGTGTGTGGACAAGGTGTTCACGTCGCGCAGGTGGCGCTGCAGGGGCGAATCCTCGTATTGGGCTGATGCCCCGCACGCCTCGACCGCCTCGCTGATGGCCTGTTTACAGAGCTCGACAACGTAGGCGCAGTTGCGTCGCACGGCAACCCGGTCCTCGGTGGTCAGACCCGCACCGGACTGCAGCTTGTCCTCTACATCACGCACCGTCTGCAAGAGCAGAGTGCGGGCCGATTCCGCCTGCGCCGCAACATGTCCCATCCGTCGGTGCGCGGTCGCAAGCTTGGACTGCTCTTGCATCGAGTACCGCATCACGCGGGTCTTGATCTTCTCGGTGAACAGTTCAACAGTCCCCAATGCCATCCCCACCGCGGGCGCGGCCGCGACATTGGACAGCGCGCAGAAGAGCGGTATCCGATAGATGGCGGACCCATGCAGGTCGGCCGACGGCGATTCCCCCCGCGCTAACGGACCGAACTCCTGCACCCGATGTTCGGGAACGAAGACGTCGTTGACCGCGATGTCCATGCTGCCGGTGCCCCGCAGGCCGGAGGTGTACCAGGTGTCGATGACCTCAACGTCGGACTTGGGAATCATGAAGGTACGCAGGTCCGGGTACTTCCGAGGTTCTTCATGTTGCACCACCGCGGCGACCGACGCCCACGACGCGTGCCAGATGCCGCTGCCGAATTGCCAACGCCCACTTATCTTGTAGCCGCCTTCGACCGGGGTCGCCACACCCGACGGCGACCAGCTGCCCGGGAAGAGCAGCGGCGAAGCGGATCCGAACATCTCGTCCTGCAGCTTCTCGGGGAACAACCCCGCCAGCCAGTTGTGGATCCCGTAGATACACAGGGTCCATGCGGTCGAGCCGCACACCTTGCCCACTTCGATGACCGCGCCGACGAGTGTTTCCAGGCTGGCCTCGTCGCCGCCGTACCGGCGCGGCGCCATCAGGCTGAAGAGACCCGACTCCGACAGCTCGGCGATGGTTTCGTCGGGCATCCGGCGCAGGCGCTCCGCCTCAAGCGCCCGAGCGGCAAAAGCGGGCGCGAGTTCACGCGCACGCGCAGCCGCATCGACATGAACACTGGAACTCGTCATCTAAACCTCGCAACCTGCGCAATCATGGTGAAATGATGCGCGATCGGACCAAAACTGAATCTGGATTCAGGTTTAATGTAACCTTGGCAGGTGCCTATGTCTAGCGATTCGGCGATCCGGCCTGCGGCGGTCGAACAACCCTCCACTCAGCGCGGTCGCAGCACCCGCCGCGCCTTGATGGACGCCGCGCGCGAGGTGATCTCCAGGGTCGGGTACGCCGAGACCCGAGTTGTCGACATCACCACCGAGGCCGGGAAATCCGTCGGGGTCTTCTACAACTACTTCACCGACAAGGCCGAGCTGCTGCGCACCATGGTCGATGAGTTCCGCGACCAGGCCTACACCCGCGGCGACACCGCAGCGACCGGCGATCGCGAGCCATACGACGTGATCCGGGACATCGTCGCGGTGTACTGGACCACCTATCGCGAGCACGCACCCGTTCTCTCCGGGGTGTTCCAGGCGGCTCAGATCGACCCGACATTCGTGGCCTACTGGCGCGACTTGCGGGCCCCGGCACGCACGATGATCGCCAAGAACATTCGGCGCCTGCAGGCGCGCGGCTACTCCCCGGGGATGGATCCCGACATCACGGCATCGGCGATCGGCGCGATGATGGACTACTTCTGTTACGTGTGGCTGGTCGAAGGAGGCGAGACCGGACGCAGCTCGGTCACCGACGAGGTGGCCATCGACACGTTGTCCCGCATCTGGTTCAACGCCCTGTGGTGGAAGCCAGAAGGCGCGCATGACACCACCTGATTGGGTGGCCGTGCTTCTCGCGCGCGCCGGGTTGGTGCCGACGGACGCGCAACCGCTGACCGGCGGCGTGTCCTCCGACGTGTGGCGAGTGCGGCTGGATTCCAACGAGTCAGTGGTGGTCAAACGCGCCATCGGAAGGCTCCGCGTCGAGGCGTATTGGGTAGCACCGTTGGAGCGCAACACCATCGAGGCACGTTATCTGTCGCGCGTTGCGCGAATCGTGCCTCAATTCATCCCACGGGTCGTCGCGGCAGATGAGGAACTCCACGCGTTCGCGATGAACGACCTGGGACCCCTTCCCTCGTGGCGGGACGATCTGGCAGGCGGGCGAATCGATCCCGAGGTGGGCGCTGCACTCGGCGAACGTCTCGTCGCCGTCCACGCCCACACGGCCGGCGATGCCTCGGCGGCAAGTGAATTCGCATCCGATGAGCTGTTCGAAGCGTTGCGTATCGAGCCATACCTGCGATACACGGCGCAGAATCTTCCGGAACACGCGGCGGCGCTGTCCCAGCTGGCCAACGAGCTCGCGGCGACTCACCTTGCACTGGTACACGGAGACGTCAGCCCCAAGAACGTCATCGTCACGGCAGACGGTCCGGTGCTGACCGACGCCGAATGCGCCTGGTACGGCGACCCCGCCTTTGATCTCGCGTTCTGTCTCAATCACCTCATGCTCAAGCGGATCTGGAAGCCCGAGCACCGTGATCTACTGCAGGAGACCAGCACTCGGCTGCTCACCATGTACTTGCAGGGCGTCTCCTGGGAACCACCGGATGCCGTGGCAACCCGCGCCGCGCGGCTCATACCCGCTCTGGCGCTCGCCCGCGTCGACGGACGGTCACCAGTGGATTACCTGTCTGCTTCCCAACGCAATTCACTGCGTATCTCCGCAGGACGCGCCCTGCATAAATCGGCCACCGATCCATTGGCTATCGCACAACAGTTAGAAGGCTTATGAACGGGACACAGATCAGCGGTGTGCACGCCCGACGGGTATGGGATTCGCGGGGCCGCCCCACCGTCGAGGCGGAACTCCTGCTGCGCGATGGCAGCAGCGGGCGGGCGATCGCCCCGGCCGGCGCCTCGCGCGGCAGCGGTGAAGCGACCGATTTACGCGACGGCGGGGCCCCATTCGCCGGGTACGACGTGACGGCTGCGGTGGCAGCGGCGCGCGGCCTGGCAGAGCATCTGGTCGGCATCGACGCCACCGACCAGAGGGCCGTCGACGCAGCGCTCGCCGCGGCAGACGGTACGGCCGGGTTCGCCGCCATCGGTGGAAACACCTCGGTGGCGATGTCAATGGCCGCCGCACACGCCGCCGCGGTAGCACACGGAATCCCGTTGTGGCGGTATCTGATCGGTGATCGGACCGCCGCGATGCCAATGCCGGAGATTCAGGTGATCGGCGGCGGCGCCCATGCAGCACGGCGCACCGACGTGCAGGATTTCATGGTGGTCCCCGCGGCTGCCGACAGCATCGAGCAGGGACTCAACTGGGTTTCCGAGATCCATCGTGCTTGTGGTGCAATACTTTCCGAGCAGGGTCAGCTTGCCGGCGTCGCCGACGAAGGTGGTTGGTGGCCGGTGGTGGATTCCAATGAAGACGCTCTGGAGCTACTGGTGGCGGCCATCGAGCGCGCAGGATTGCGGGCCGGCGAGCAGGTGACGATAGCCCTGGATATCGCGTCCAGCGAATTCGGCAGCGGGGGCCGATACCGGCTGGGGCTCGATGGCACCGAGCTCGACTCCGATGCGTGGTCGGAGATCTTGATCGGCTGGATCGATAAGTATCCGATCGCCTCCATTGAAGATCCACTGGCCGAGGACGATCCCGCGGGACTGGCGGCCTTCACTCAGGCGGTTGGGCACCGGGTGCTCGTCGTCGGCGACGACTTCACCGTCACCAACGCCGAACGGGTACGCGCAGCAACCGAAATCGGCGCGTGCAACGGCTTGCTGGTGAAGCCGAATCAGGCGGGGACGCTCAGTGCGGCCAAGTCGGCCCACGACGCTGCTCACGACTGCGGATGGGACACCATCGTCTCCGCACGCTCCGGTGAGAGCGAGGATGTCACCATTGCGCATTTGGCGGTCGGCTGGGGCGCCGAGCAACTCAAGGTCGGCTCCATCACCAGATCAGAACGTACCGCCAAGTGGAATGAGCTGCTCCGTATCGACGAGCAGCTTGGCGGAGCGCCGATTCGGTTGGGACGATTGACCCTTGGTTAGTCGCCAGTAGTCACAGTTAGTCGCACCTTCTACATCTCGGTCGCGCCCCACCCCGAACCGGACTAGCGTGGAAATCGTGCCTATCGCATCGAGATCGGCGCACGCCGAGGGAGTGAACCGGCTACTGGAGAGCTACCGGTCCATTCCCCCGACGGCGACCGTCCGTTTGGCTAAGCCCACGTCAAATCTGTTCCGCGCAAGGGCAAAGTCGACCGCACCGGGTTTGGACACCTCGGGTCTGACCGGTGTCATTGGCGTGGATCCGATCAACAGGACCGCCGATGTCGCGGGCATGTGCACCTACGAAGATCTGGTTGCCGCCACACTCCCCTACGCGCTGTCGCCGTTGGTGGTGCCACAGCTCAAGACCATCACGCTGGGCGGCGCGGTCACCGGACTCGGTATCGAATCCACGTCCTTCCGCAACGGCCTTCCGCACGAATCGGTCCTCGACATGGACATCCTCACCGGATCCGGCGAGATCGTCACCGCGTCGCCGCACCAGCACCCGGATCTGTACCGGGGATTCGCCAACTCGTACGGAACCCTGGGGTACTCGGTGCGTCTGCGCATCGAACTCGAACCCGTCAAACCGTTCGTCGCCCTGCGGCACATCCGATTTCACGCGCTCGATGAGCTGGTGACCGTCATGGATTCGATCACCGATTCGGCGACCTTCCAGGGCGATCGGGTGGATTATCTGGACGGGGTAGTTTTCAGCGCCGATGAGTCCTACCTATGCCTGGGCACCCAGACGGCGGTTTCGGGTCCGGTCAGCGACTACGCCGGACAGCAGATCTACTACCGATCGATCCAACACTCTGAGGGCACGATCCGTGATCGTGTCACCATTCATGACTACCTATGGCGTTGGGACACCGACTGGTTCTGGTGCTCCCGTGCCTTCGGGGCGCAGAATCCACGCGTTCGGCGACTGTGGCCCCGGAGGTATCGGCGCAGCAGCGTCTACTGGAAGATGATCGGCCTGGACCGGCGCTACAACATCGCCGACCGCATCGAGAGGTTCAACGGGCGACCCGCGCGAGAACGCGTGGTGCAGGACGTCGAGGTGCCCCTGGAAAACACGGCCGCCTTCCTGCAGTGGTTCCTCGATGAGGTTCCTATTGAACCGATCTGGCTGTGCCCGTTGCGGTTACGCGACACTCCGGAGCCCGCGGGGTGGCCACTCTACCCGATACGGCCCGGACACACCTATGTCAATATCGGCTTCTGGTCATCGGTACCGGCTGGCGCTACCGATGGAGCCACCAACCGCCTCATCGAAGATAAGGTCGGCGAGCTGGGCGGGCACAAATCGCTGTACTCCGAATCCTTCTATCCACTCGATGAATTCGAAGACCTGTATGGCGGCGAACACTATCGCACCTTGAAGAAGACGTACGATCCCGATAACCGATTGCTGGATCTCTACGCGAAGGCGGTACGGCGACAATGACAACGACTCAGGGCGAGAACGGGCGACTCTCATTGGCCGAGATTCTGGAGATCGTGGCGGCCGGGGATCTGCCCATGCGCTTCAGCGCGTACGACGGAAGCAAGGCCGGACCCGAGAATGCCGAGCTGGGGCTTGATCTGTTGACGCCCCGCGGCACAACCTATCTGGCGACGGCGCCGGGCGATCTGGGGCTGGCGCGAGCGTATGTTTCCGGCGATATTGAGATGCAAGGGGTACATCCGGGCGACCCCTATGAACTGCTTAAGGCCATGGCCGAAAGGCTGGACTTCAAGCGTCCACCGGCCCGGGTGCTGGCCAACATCGTCAGGTCGATCGGCGTGGAGCATCTGCGCCCCATCGCACCACCGCCTCAGGAGGCGCTGCCTCGCTGGCGGCGGTTCGTCGAGGGCTTCCGGCACAGCAAGACACGCGATTCCGAGGCCATCCACCACCACTACGACGTGTCGAATACGTTCTACGAGTGGGTACTTGGACCGTCCATGACCTACACATGCGCGTGTTATCCGAGTGCCAACGCCACCCTGGAAGAGGCGCAAGAGAACAAGTACCGCCTGGTGTTCGACAAGCTGGCGCTCACGACCGGGGATCGGCTGCTCGATGTGGGGTGCGGCTGGGGGTCGATGGTCCGGTATGCCGCCCGGCGTGGTGTAAAGACCATCGGGGTCACGCTGTCGGCCGAGCAGGCGGCATGGGCGCAGCAAGCCATTGCCGACGAAGGCCTCTCGGATCTCGCCGAGGTTCGTCATGGCGACTACCGCGACATCACTGAACGAGAGTTCGACGCGGTGTCGTCGATTGGGCTCACCGAGCACATCGGCATCGCGAACTACCCCGCGTACTTCCGGTTCCTACAGTCGAAGCTGAAGACCGGCGGGCTGCTGTTGAACCACTGCATCACCCGACCCGACAACCGAACCTCGGCGGTCGCAGGGTATTTCATTGACCGCTACGTGTTCCCCGATGGGGAGCTGACCGGTTCGGGCAAGATCATCACCGAGGTCCAGAACGTCGGACTTGAAGTTCTTCACGAAGAGAACCTGCGTCACCATTACGCGTTGACGCTCACGCAGTGGTGCGCCAATCTGGTCGAGCATTGGGATGAGGCGGTCGCCGAGGTCGGTGAGGCCACCGCGAAGGTCTGGGGCCTGTACATGGCGGGTTCACGACTGGGCTTCGAGCGCAACGTTGTTCAGCTTCACCAGGTGCTGGCCACGAAACTCGATGAGCGGGGCGGGTCCGCGCTGCCGTTGCGTCCATGGTGGCGGCCATAATTGAGACCGATGCGACTACGTTTCGAGCAGTTTGCACCCGCCGACCCTCCTGACTCCTTTGACCCGTGGCATCGGATATCGCTGATCGATGACAACGACAAAGTCATCGTGCTGTTCGAGGAAGCGATGGACGGCGACGAGTTCATCGAATGGTTCTTCGAGAACGAAGCCGCAATCACTTCTGAGGTTGCACCATTCCCATTGAAGGAGAAGGACTCCTTACGCCAGAGCTTCGAAGATGCCTGGGACAAGCTACCGAACTGGCATGTGCACATTGAGCCATCCGGAGTCAAAGATCCCGATGACCCTGCAGCTGATCGATTGGGAGAGTATCGACAACGGCATAGCTCCGTTTTCGCGGCGAGTGGAATGGAATTTCCCGAGATCTTCTTCGGCCTGGGATATCACGGCCCTGAGATCTCCTGCATCGGCGCACCCGGGTCCTGGCATCCAGAGTTCTGGAGCGGCCCCGAGTGGAAATGGCAGTACTACCCCGTCGACTATCCAGAATTCTTCCTATGGCTCCGAATCCAGCACCCGGACAAGGCTCCTCCATTGGTAGGCGTCCTGCCTCTCGACCCAGTAGGTGCCTGGTACACAACGCCGGACGACGGGCGCGCTCCCGACAGCTATTCGTTGGAGGAGATCGAATGCAACCCTTGGGGCGAGCTTCCCGACGATGCAACTCCTGTGATGCAACAGGTCTATCGGGCGCGCACCAAACCCATCGCCAGTTACACCGCCGAGGACCTTCGTGTTCTGATCGCTCAACAGGTCGGCCTGAACGTGGCGATACCGCACGCTCTGGTGCGCCTACAACATGAGCCGCTGTTGGAAGCCGACTTCTACCCTGGTGATGTACTTGCCGCCGTACTCAGAGTCTCGCCCGAGTATTGGGTGGCCAGCCCCAGCCATCGCGCAATAGTGGAAAAGATCGTCTGCCGCGTCGATGCCCCGGAACTCGCCTCTGATATCGAGGCATTCCGAAAGGCCTAACTGGGATCGATCTTGCGAGCGCCCAACTCGTTCTGAAGTAGTTCGAGCGCAACCTCTTCGGGGTCTCGTCGCGGTCCGGCCTCACCCTGGCCGGCCTCGGCGAGCATCTGCTCTTCCTCTTCCTCGGGGTTCGAGGGCTCCGGCTCCGGTTCTGGCTCGGGAGCCGGCTCAGGCGTCGGGCGGCTGGGCCGGGTCACCACTCGCGGAGCGGGCTTGTTGCTCTTTTGCGTGGGAGCCGAAGCGGCAGCCTCGCCACTGCCGACCTCACAACGGATTTCCCAGTCGACGCCGAGGGCATCCTTCAGGGCGTCCCGGATGACCTCGGCGTTGCGCGACTCGGTGATCCGCTTGGCCAGCGGCGGCGAATCATGGGACAGCACAAGGGTCTTGCCCTCGATGGCTCGTACGGTCGCACCCGAGAGCATGACCTCGGTGGTCCGGCTGCGGTCGCGAACCTTGGACCGGATCTCAGCCCACGCATTGCGGACTGCAGTGGTGTCCAGCGCGCCCGGCTGACGCGGCGCGGGAGCGGGCTCTGGTTCGGGTTCGGGTTCGGGCTCAGGTTCTGGCGCCGGTTCGGGTTCGGGTTCGGGTTCCGGGGCGGGAGGCTCCGGCGCCGGTGTTGACTCTGGTTCTGGAGCCGGCTCTGGGACCGGAACGGGTGCCGGGGGCTCGGGTGTCGGAGCAGGGGCGGGCGGCGCGGGTGCGGGTTCCGGCGCAGGCGCGGGTGGCTCGGGAGCTGCGGCGGGTGCCTCCGCGGCCGGAGCGGTGGGCGCGTGCGACTTACGGACGAACCGAGGCGATTCACCACCTCCACCGGCCTCCGGAACGGACATATCGAGACGCTTCTCGATGCGCTCGACACGTTGCAGCACAGCAGATTCGGCATCGGTGGCCGAGGGCAGCAGCAGCCTGGCGCACACCACCTCCAGCAGCAGCCGCGGCGCGGTCGCACCACGCATCTCCCCCAGCCCGGCGTGCAACACCTCGGCGTACCGGGTCAGCGTGGCGGCTCCGATCCGCTCGGCCTGACCACGCATGCGCTCAAGGACATCTTGCGGAGCGTCGACCACGCCGCGCTCGACGGCATCCGGAACTGCTTGCAGGACAATCAGATCGCGAAAGCGCTCCAGCAGGTCGGTGCCGAAACGGCGCGGATCATGGCCGGCGTCCATCACACCCTCGATGGCCCCGAACACCGCGGCGCCGTCGCCCGCGGCGAGGGCGTCCACCGCGTCGTCGATCAACGCGATGTCGGTGACGCCCAGCAGCGACAGAGCGCGCTGGTAGGTGACGTGTTCCTCGTCCGCGCCGGCGAGTAGCTGATCAAGCACCGACAGGGAGTCGCGAGGGGACCCGCCGCCCGCGCGGATGACGAGCGGATACACCGGATCGTCGACGGCGACGTTCTCCTGCGCGCAGATGCCCTCGATGAGGGTTCGCATGGTCTTCGGCGCGAGCAGACGGAACGGGTAGTGATGGGTGCGCGACCGGATAGTCGGCAGCACCTTCTCCGGTTCGGTGGTGGCGAAGACGAAGATCAGATGCTCGGGCGGCTCCTCGACGATCTTGAGCAGCGCATTGAAACCCGCGGTGGTGACCATATGCGCTTCGTCGATGATGAAGATGCGATAGCGCGACTGTGCGGGAGCGTAGAAGGCGCGGTCGCGCAGCTCCCGGGTGTCGTCCACACCGCCGTGGCTGGCAGCGTCGAGCTCGATGACGTCGACGTTCCCCGAGCCGTTGGGGGCCAGCGCGACGCAGGAATCGCAGGTTCCGCAAGGCCGGGAAGTAGGACCGTCGGCACAATTGAGCGAGCGGGCCAGGATGCGCGCGGAGGATGTCTTACCGCAGCCGCGGGGCCCCGAGAACAGGTAGGCGTGATTGATCCGGCCGGCGTCCAGTGCAGTGGTCAGCGGTCCGGTGACATGCTCCTGGCCGACAACTTCGGCGAACGTCGCCGGGCGATACTTGCGGTACAGGGCCACGGAGAGCAAGGGTACCGGCGACCCCAGACGGTCCTGCCGGGCCGGTGTCTTGAAACCGCACTACGAACATCGACTACATTCCGTGATCTTGTTCGCTAAAGTCCGCTCATGAAGACACGTCGCGTTGATATGAACACTGTGTTGGCGGTTGGCGCGAGTGTCATGGCACTCGCATTCACCTCCGCTTGTTCCAAGGATGCGCCGAGCAATTCACCGGTGCCTGAGTCGAGTTCACAGAAGCCGGAAGAACCGAGCACGAAGTTGCCCGCGGGGCCTGCCACCGGGTTGATCTTGACGCGTGAAGACTTCCCGGCGGGCGAGGGTTCGTTCACCGTCGAGGACAAGCTCAAGCTCGACAAAGACAAGACGGGCAAGTCCAAGCCGGAGAAGGTCAACCCACCCGGATGCTACGAGTTCATTTCCGAGGGAGACGGCGATTACGACCGGGCGCAAGCCAAGTACGAATCGAACAGCGTGACCGCGGAAAGCAGTGTTGGGCTCGGGATCAAGCAGTCATTCGACGACCTCGCGAAGCGGGCCAAGGAGTGCGAGTCGGTGGAGATGGAGGGCGATGGCGTGGCAATGAAGGCGCACGTCTCCATCGCCGATCTGGCCGGCGCCTCCGCGGAAACCAAGTTGGTGAAGGTCGCCGGCTTTCTCGGACCCGACGGGGATCAAATCGGCGTCGAGTCGCATATCGCGGTCGCACATCCCCGCGGAACGACGGTCAGAATCGAGGTCGATCGATTCATAGAACCCTGGACGCCCGAGCAGGACACGTTGGTGTTGGATCTACTCAACAAGCAGATCGCCAAGGTGCAGAAGGCGCCGTAGGTGGATCTACACAGGACGGATGGGGGACTCCCGTGGCTCGCACGCTGTCCATCGGCGCGATATCCGCTGCGCTGATCTTCGCGTCGGCGTGCACCAGCGTGATAGATGGTGAGCCGAAGACGGACGGTTCACCCGGACCGCCCACGGGCGATCTCGACTCACTCCTGCTTAACCGTGCGGACTTTCCCGCTGGGTCCGGCACATACAAGGTGGTCGAACGTCCGGGCGACGACGGGCCCCAGGTGTCGCCGGCCGAGTGCAACATCTTCGTCAACCACGACACGGTCCCCTTCGACCAGGCCGCCGCACAGTTCGAGGACGGGCCGCTTCGCGTGGACGTTGTGGTTGGCAGGGGGATTACCGACTCGTTCCAGACCATCGAAGCGAAGGCTGGGCGGTGCGGCTCGGTCACGCTGGATCTTGACGGAATCGGCGGGACGGGCAGCGTCAAGATCGAGAAGGTATCGGGGACTGCCGTCGAAGCGACGGAGGCCGTCTTTACCGGCGGCCTCGGCGTGGACGGTGAGCAGACCGTCGAGATCACCATCAAGACGCTCACCGCACATCCGCGGGGAGCCACGGTGACCGTCAAGGTCATGCATGCCATGGAGCCATGGGCGCCCGACAACGACAAGTTGGCGCTGACACTGCTCAACAAGCAGATCCAAAAGGTGCAAAAAGCGCCCTAGTCGTTGCGCTCCAGCAGCTTTTCGGCAGCGGCGAGCAGGGCCCAATCACATTCTGCAACTGCCAACTTCAAGAAATCAGTTGCCAGCACCACCCGTCTGACGAACACTTATTTCGTGGACGAGGTACTTGAACTGCCAGAGCGGAAACCCCGAGCAGGAGAGCACGTTGCAGGGTGCACGTTCTTTCTTTGGGGCAATACCGAATGTGCGATAGGCGCTCAAGCAGAGGACGGTGCCGCATTTGAGCAGTACAAACTCGGGACCAAACGTCCCCAAGTAACGAACCGCAAAGGATTCATAGCACTTCGCCCTTTCCTGCTGATTGAAACGAATTCTTCAGCAGAGGCGTCTCGTCTTGCCAGCTTGCTGGATGCATTCGATACCGCGGACGCCCGGTACGACACGGTGAGGCTTCCGATTCACGAACGGATCAGTAGGTATGCAAAATTCGATATCAATGACGATACGCTCTCAATTGAGGCGCGCGGTAACAGAGTGTTCACTATTAGGATCAAAGATCGTCTATCCTATTTCCTAAAGCTCACTCAATGCCTCCATTTCTACATTTATGATGAACCGGCCCGACCTCCCCTCTACTTCGGTGCAATAAATGGACGACATGCACCTATTCAATGGCCAATCGAGGCCGTGCACAGAGGGTCCATCAATCCGGGTATATTGGAGAAATCGAAAGAATGGCGACCTGCAATCATTCTCGATTACAACACCCGAGATGGAGATACCGGCACACGACCCTATGCCTGCCAGAGTGAGAGCTACTATATAAGCCAGGAAAGAGCATACACTCCGGAAGTGAGACCCAGGGCGTGCTGCATCGTATGCCAGGGCACAGATCTGAACGACGAGCATTGCATACCAGATTGGCTATCGAAGAGCCTCAACGTTATCCCCATCACGGCCAAGGTGTTTTGCAAGGCGTGCAATAGCTTCTTCGGGGATGAACTCGAGTCTCCCGTTGCAACTCTATATAGATCGGGCCTACTAATGAGCCCATCATACGAAAGTCTGGTCGATCGGTGGGCAGCAAAAACTGCAATAGCCTTAGCGTCGATTTCTCACGTCCACATTCCCCAGCCATTAATTGATTACGTCAGGTCCTCCAAGGCTGACCCTCTCCTTCTATGCTACAGAGAACGGGACGATAGCCCTGAAGAAGCTACCGATTTTTGGTATAGACTAACAAATTTTGATAGGGCAATGCCAGATGCCTTTCTGTTCTGTTTCGGATTCGGACCATTCGTATTCATTCTGATTCGTGGCGGGCAACACCGCCAGCAATTAGGCCAAGAAACCACCCCTACTCCAACGCACGCTAGTTCCGACGTACCGGATAATGTGTACGACGGTCTGCTTCAGAAGTACTTTGGCATAACGCTAGAGATCGAGCCCGCCGATCTTCGTAGAACCCGACCACGAAACGGATGATGTAACGCCACCAGACTCGTAATCCGGTCCTCACACTGCTCAACAAGCAGATCGAAAAGGTGCAAAAGGCGCCCTAGGCGCCACGCTCCAGCAGCTTTTCGGTAGCGGCCAGCAGCGCACACGTCGCCAGACCATCGACGGCCGCGCCGACGATTTCCAATGACGGGAACGACGGCGCAAGCCGAATATTCTTGTCGTGCGGATCATTTCGGTACGGGAAGGTTGCACCCGCCTCAGTGAGCGCGATGCCCGCTTCCTTGGCCAGAGCCACCGTCCGTTTTGCGGTGCCGTCCAGCACGTCAAGGCTGATGAAGTAGCCGCCCTTGGGCTCGCTCCAGGAGGCAATTTTGCTCTCGCTCAGCCGCTCGTCCAGGATCTCCAGCGCCAGTTGGAACTTAGGCGCCAGGATCTGCTGATGCTTCTGCATGTGCAGCTTCACACCCTCGGCATCTTTGAAGAACCGCAAGTGTCGCAGCTGATTCACCTTGTCCGGACCGATGCTGCGCTTACCGGCATGCTGCAGGTACCACGCAATGTTGGCCAGCGATCCGCCCATGAAGCTCACGCCCGCGCCCGCGAAGGTGATCTTCGAGGTGGAAGCAAAGACCAAGGGGCGGTTGGGGTTCCCGGAAGCTTCCGCCAGGCCCAGCAGGTCCACGTTCCGGACGAAATCATGGGTCAGCGTGTGCACGGCGTAGGCGTTGTCCCAGAACAGCCGGAAATCTGGTGCGGCCGTGTTCATCTGGGCCAGTCGACGGATGACCTCCCAGGAGTAGACGGTCCCCGTCGGGTTGGAGAAGACGGGAACGCTCCACATGCCCTTGATGGCAGGGTCGGAGGCGACGAGTTCCTCGATGAGGTCGACGTCGGGACCGTCCTCGCGCAGTGGCACGGGAATCATCTCGATGCCGAAGGATTCGGTGATCGCGAAATGCCGGTCGTATCCGGGCGCCGGGCACAGGAACTTGAGTGACGACTCTTGGGCCCAGGGTCGCGGCGAATCGACATTGCCGTGCAGCAGCGAGTACACGATCACGTCGTGCATGAGTGACAGGCTGGCGTTGTTGGCGGCGATCAGATTGGGCGCAGGGATGCCGAGCAGCTCGCCGAAGATGGAGCGCAGCTCGGGTAGGCCGTTGCCGCCCCCGTAGTTACGGGTATCGGTGCCATCGCTGTCACGGAAGTCTTCTGCACCGGGGAGGGACAGCAGACCGTTGGACAGGTCAAGCTGCTCAGGTGCCGGCTTGCCGCGCGTCAGGTCGAGGGAGAGGCCCTTGGCCTTCAGCTGGTGATAATTTTCCTGCTGCAACCGATGCTGAGCTGCGAGTTCGTCGGGTCCGAGTGACAGGAACGACACGGCTTTCCCCTATTCGCCCCCGCGGGGCATCTGGAGGTCGCGATATTCGGAAAGGGGACCCCGCGCACCCGACAGAGCCCGTTGACCCTTGCTGCCTTCCAGCCCTGGGGGAGTTCACAGGATAGACGCCGCGCGGGGTCCGGCGACCAGTCTAGTAGGCCGGTGTCAGCTGCTCCGGATGGTGGTGGGTATCGGTGACTGGATCACCGAATTTCAGTTGTGGTGGCGGTATCCATTCGGTGGTGCCGTCTCGTTGTTTTCGGGTGGTCCAGCCTTGGGATAGGAGGCGGTGGTGGGCGGGGCAGGCGAAGGTGAGTCGGTCGATGTCGGTGGTACCGCCATGGGCCCACTCGTGGATGTGGTGGACCTCGCAGAGGTA
>NZ_VTHB01000009.1 GCF_009729205.1 Mycobacteroides sp. CBMA 271
GGCAGGCGCAGTGGAACACCGCGATGGAAGAGCTCGTCCGCGCCTACCGCGCCATGGGTGCCACTCACGAGACCAACACACTCTCGATGAATGCCCGCGACATGGCCGAAGGAGCCAAGTGGGGCGCGTAAGCACCCACGGAACCTTGGTTCCTGATAATCCGTTGTGAGTAACTACTTCAGAAGGAAACACACTATGTCTGAGCAGACCTTCGCCATCAGTGGAATGCACTGCAAGTCCTGCGTCATGGGGGTGACCGAAGCCCTGACCGCGCTCGATCCGGTGCATGAGGTGTCCATCGATCTGGATCCTCAGGGGGCGTCGATGGTGCGCGTCGTATCCGATAGCGCGCTGTCGGTGCAGGAGGTTCAGGAGATACTGGTCCGGGCGGGCGGAGACTTCGCCGTCGCTGCCGGGTAGCACTTCCGGGCGGAAGTGCCAGTATCTCAGCCGAACTCGACGACGGTATGCGGCGCGCGCAGCCGATCGAGGCCGGGTAGCGCATACAGCAGTGGGCCGGCCCAGCGCAGTAGCGGGCCACGCCCGGGCGGCATCCGTAGCTCGCGAACGCTGCGGATGCCGGGGATGGCGCGGAGCTCGTCGTACTGGTTGGCGGTGAACGAGAACGGCATTGGCGGCACGATGTAGTGCTCGCTGAGCTTCATGCCGCGCTGTGAATGGTTGCTCAAGAACCGCGGTATGGAGTCAAAGACCAGCCGCCCACTGGGAAATCTTCTGGCGCAGGACGCAATCAGGTCGAGAACCAGATCGCGTTCCAGGTACTGGAACAGACCCTCGGCGGTGATCAACACCCCGTTGGTGTCATCAACCCTGTCCATCCAGGAATGGTCGAGGGCGGACTGGGCGCAGTAGTGCAGCCGGTCCGAGGGCGGAAGCAACTGCTGGCGCAGGCGCACAATGGGATCGAGGTCCACCGACAGCCACGTCAGCTCGCCGTTGTCGATGCGCCAGAAGCTGGTCTGTAGTCCCTCTGCCAGGGCCACCACCGTGGAGCGCGGGTAGGTGCTCAGGTATTCGCGTGATGCATCGTCGAATATCAAGGCCCGCAAGGCAGTAGCTTGATGTGTTCGACCGAAGCGTAGATAGTCGTAGTCGAGGCTGCCGTGCAAGGTGATTGCCATCGGATCATCGATAATGCCGTCACGTCGCGCCGCCTCGGTCGCGCGCTGATGCAATGTGAGAAGCGCGGTTTCGGATACCCCGCCGAGGTGGCGAGCATCGATGACTGGCATGAACCGACTGTACGGTACGGCTGCATGACGTGGGAATTCCTGGCGCGCAACGGTAAATGTGATTTCGGACGCTGATTCTGATCGCGCGGGAACTATCCGCCCAGCAGTCCGACTACTCCTACGGTGACGCGAAACGGCTTGCGTCCATTCTTCAGGGAGGCGGCGCATGTCTGCACCGATTTGGATGGCTGCGCCTCCCGAAGTGCATTCGGCGCTGTTGAGTTCGGGCCCGGGTCCTGGACCGCTGCTTGCCGCTGCTGCGCAATGGCAAGAACTCGCACACCAACATGCGCTGGCGGCGGTGGAGTTGATCCAGGTGTTGGCGGGGGTTCAGGCAAGCAGTTGGCAGGGGCCCAGCTCATCTGAGTACGTGGCAGCTCACGGACCGTACCTCGCTTGGCTGGAGCAATCCGCTGTCGAGAACACGGCCCTTGCCACGCAACATGAAACGACCGCCGCTGCGTATTCGAGTGCTTTGGCGGCTATGCCGACGTTGGCGGAGTTGGCCGCCAACCACGCCGCTCATGGGGCGCTTATCGGCACGAATTTCTTTGGTATCAACACCATTCCCATCGCGCTGAACGAAGCGGACTATGTGCGGATGTGGGTGCAGGCTGCCGCCACCATGGGCTTCTACCAAGCCGCGAGCGACACGGCGACCTCGGCGATACCGCCTACTCAACCGGCACCACAGATCCTTGGACCCGGAGGTGAAGCCCGTAGCGGCCAATCAGATATCCCGGGTTCGCCGGACCAGATCACGCAAATGCTGCAGGGTTTCCAACAGTGGTTCGAGAAGCTGGGCTTCAATCCGGCGACCTCGGCTGTCCTGGCGGTCATCATGCTGTTCCTCTACGACCTTCTCTGGTACCCGTACTACGCCTCATACCTTTTGCCTTTCCTCATCCCTGCCCTGAGTGGGTTGGCAGGCCTGGCGGCCCTGCTCAACCTGCGGCCCCCGGTCGCGGCGGTCTCCGCTCCGGTGCCCGCGCCGTCGGGAGACCGACCGTTGCCACGTCAGGCCCACCACGTGGAGCCGAACCTGGCCGTCGGGCTGGGCCCCGCCCTGGCTTCCACTCCCACTGGCGGCTCGTCGTCGGCCACGCCGGTATCGGGAGCACCGGCCTCGAACACGGCCGGCACTCCGGCGCCGGCCGCCGGAATCAGTTACGCCATACCCGGGTTGGTGCCGCCCGGGGTGAGTTTTGGCCCGAAGAGCACCAAGAAATCATCGGGCGTCGCAGTCGATACGGTCGACGCGAGTGTCGCCTCAAGTGCTGTCGCCGTCGCCAGAGCCCGACGACGACAGCGCAGCAAGAGCAAGGCTCGAGCCGATGGTCGGCGCTATGAATTCCTCAAAGAGACAATGGATATGGGCACGACAGGCGAAGCGTCCACCGGTGCTGATATCGCTGATCGGGCCGGGACGGGTCGGGGCGCCGGTCCTCTCGGTTTCGCCGGCACCGCCCCGGTCGCGGTAGGCGCGGATACCGCGCGGACACTCCGTCTCTCCTCGGGCGACACGCAGCAGGTGGTTCCGATGCTTCCGAGCACCTGGGACGCCAACGGTACCGAACGGACTTAGCTCTCCTACCTGGGTTTATAAGCCACGCTTTGGACCTACTTCTCGATTCGTCACTACTCAGAACCGCTACGACGTCGAACAATCGATGGCAGGCGCCGGTACCAATGCCGGTGATGTTCTTGGTTTTTCCTCGTAAGGAGGGCGGAAGAGTGAGTGAGTACGGGTGGACAGTGGTCGGTGCGGGTCCCGCAGGAATCGCGGCGGTGGGAAAGCTCCTGGACCACGGCGTGCCGCCCGCTTCTATCGCGTGGATCGACCCGGATTTCACCGCTGGTGATCTTGGCGCGAAATGGCGTGCGGTGCCGAGCAATACATCGGTGAAGCTGTTTATCAGTTACCTGACGGGTGCGGCATCCTTCCGTTTCGGCCGTGCACCGCATTTCGCGCTGAACGATCTCGCGCCCACGGACACCTGTCTTCTTGGGGACGTGGCCGACCCGCTGGTCTGGATCACCGGGCAGCTCTGTACGCAGGTGAATGCATTGCGGACTACCGCGACCGGACTTTCGCTGCAGGGCGGTAGGTGGACTGTGCAGTCGGAACTGGGTGACATCACGTCGAAGAATGTGATCCTGGCGGTCGGATCGGTACCCAAGACACTCGACTATCCCTGGTTGAACGAGGTCCCGATCGAGGCCGCGCTCAATCCTGAAAAGCTCGCGCAACAGCCGTTGGAGGGCGCCACGGTGGCCGTGTTCGGCGCGTCGCATTCAAGCATGATCGCGTTGCCGAACCTGCTCGCCGGCTCCGCAGCCAAGGTGATCAACTTCTATCGCGGCCCGCTGCGCTACGCGGTGGATATGGGGGATTGGACGCTCTTCGGCGACACCGGTCTAAAGGGTGAGGCCGCGCGGTGGGCGCGAGAGAACATCGACGGAGTGCTGCCGGATCGGCTCGAAAGGTGTTCGGTCGACAGCCCCGAGTTCCCCGAGACGCTCCAGGGCTGTGACTATGCCGTGTACACCGTCGGGTTTAACCCCAGGGAGCTCCCCGCCACCCCGCAGTGGGGCCACCTGGAGTGCAATGCGTCCAACGGAATCATCGCGCCCGGTCTCTTCGGGGTCGGAATTGCCTTTCCGGAGTATCGGATTGATCCAATGGGCTTCGGTGAGCACCGCGTGGGGCTACAGAAGTTCATGGACCGCCTGAACAAGGTAGTGCCGCTGTGGCTGAAGTACGGATCATGACGACCGGCGCATCGGTAGAGGCTGAACCCGACTACCGATTCACCCTCGCCAATGAACGGACCTATCTGGCCTGGGTGCGTACCTCGCTGGCGCTGATCGCCAGCGGCGTCGCGCTAATGCAGTTTGTTCCGGAGTTTTGGATTCCCGGTGCCCGACATGCGGTGAGCATCGTGTTGGTGACGACGGGTGGTCTGCTGGCTATGGCGGCCGAACGACGGCGTCGCCGGGTGCAGGATGCGATGCGCCGCGATGACGCACTTCCGCCGAGCCACATGCCGACGCTGCTCAGTGGGCTGCTGCTGGGGATGGTCGTGCTATTGGTGGCGCTGCTCGTTAAGGGCTAGTGGGTGTGGTGGTCTGCGAACATGTCGTCGATGCTGACCGCTAAGCTGTACGACGTTCCAGCGCCTCCTTAGCTCAGTGGTAGAGCAACATACTTGTAATATGTAGGTCATCGGTTCAATCCCGATAGGGGGCTCCACACGGCATCCGAGTTTGTCGGTGCCTGCCCGTAGTTTCACGCCCATGAGACTCTGTCTTGGCTGCGGTGCACCACTTTCCAAGCGCAGCCAGAAGATCTATTGCGGCAATGGCTGCCAGTCGGTGGTCCGACGAGCCGCAAGCATTAAACTCTGGCTCGAATCGGGCGAGGCGTGGGTCGACAGTCGGCGGGGACACTACATCCGCGCGTTTCTCGCCGAGGCTCAATCGGGCCGCTGTGCAATCTGCGGCGGAGCGAGCACCTGGCAAGACCTCCCACTCGCTCTGGTCTTGGACCACATCGACGGAAATCCGACCAACAATTGTCGAGAGAATCTGCGACTCATCTGCCCGAATTGCGACTCACAACTGCCGACCTACAAGAGCCGCAATCGCGGCAATGGCCGCAGCTTCCGCCGGCAGCGCTACGCCGAGGGCAAGTCGTACTAGCGAGCCCGCTTAGTCGGACTCACCTGCGGTGTTTGATTCTCTTCACGCAAGCGGCTCGTCGCCGGCCGGTTCTCTTCGCGCAAGCGGCTCATCGATTACCCGCTCGGACTGCACCGGTCGCGGGGAACTCGTCGGCCGCGCGGGTCGTCTTCGGGGCAGGAACCCGCCGAGCGGGCTGATCACCGAGCTGAGCGCCGAGACGGTGTCGGTGAGCAACTCGATGGTGGGAGTCAGCGCGTCGATACTCGGCGCCGCCTTCGTCAGCACCTCGGACAGGTTGGCCAGCTGCTGCAGCGGTCCATCCTTCGCGGTGAACTTGTCGAGGACGCCCTCTTCACGCATCAGCCGTTCGAGAATCCCGTCCTCGGCGAGTAGCTGGTCGACCAGGCCACCCGGTGACAACGCTCGGTCAAGGGCGCCGTCCTGGGAGGTCAGTCGGTCGACGGGTCCGTCCTTGGCGAAGAGCCTGTCGAGCACACCCCCGGGTTCGGTGAGCCTGTCGGCAAGTCCGCCGGGCGCCATGATGCGCTCCACCGGCCCGCCCGGTCGCAGCGCCCTGCCGATCGGTTTGTCCTCCTCCATCAGTTCGGCGACCTTCATCGCCGACTGCAGGGGACTCTTGCGGCCGACCATCCCCAGCAGGGATTCGGCGGCGCCCACCAGCCCCGCTCCGGGGGAGTCGGCCGGTTGTCCGTCGGGAAGTTCGGCGAGGAGCTCACGGCCGGTTTCGATGGCCTTGGACGCCACCGCCAGCCCGGTGTCGGCAACCGCCAGCGACACCCTCAGCGGCGCGGTGAGCAGCGACACCAGCTTCATGGCAACAACTGTAAGGCCCAAAAGGATCGAGCGGAGTCACGCGGTTGGCTGACAATCTGCTGTGAGGAATTCACAGGAACCTCACAGTGAAGATACAGCGCACCGTAAATTTTGGGGGGAAGATTGGCAGCGGTGAGCATCACAACGGGCACAGCAGAGACGCGTTCGGAAACCTTCTCGGCCAACGGCACCACTCCGGCCAAGGTGCTGGTGGTCGATGATGAGTCGAACATCGTCGAACTGCTGTCGGTGAGTCTCAAATTCCAGGGTTTTGACGTCTACACCGCCGACAGCGGTGCCGCGGCCCTGGATCTTGCTCGCACCGTTCGTCCCGATGCGGTGATCCTCGACGTCATGATGCCCGGGATGGACGGCTTCGGCGTCCTGCGTCGCCTGCGGGCGGACGGGATCGATGCCCCGACGCTGTTCCTCACCGCACGTGACGGGCTGCAGGACAAGATTGCCGGATTGACATTGGGCGCCGACGATTACGTGACCAAGCCGTTCAGCCTGGAAGAGGTCGTCGCGCGGCTGCGGGTGATCCTGCGACGCTCCGGGATGGGCTCGGAGCCGGCGCGCAAGTCGCGGCTCAGCTTCGCCGACATCGAGCTCGACGAAGACACCCACGAGGTGTGGAAGTCCGGTGAGCCGGTTGCGCTTTCACCCACCGAATTCACGCTGCTGCGGTACTTCATGATCAATGCGGGCACCGTGCTTAGTAAGCCCAAGATCCTCGACCACGTCTGGCGTTACGACTTTGGTGGTGACGTGAACGTCGTCGAGTCGTATGTCTCGTATCTGCGCCGCAAAATCGACAACGGCGAGAAGCGCTTATTGCATACGCTTCGCGGCGTGGGATACGTATTGCGCGAGCCGCGCTAGTGACGGTTCCCGGCGTTCGTCGGGGTGTACCGCTGCGGGTGAGCCTCGTGGTCGGAACCTTGGTCCTGGTCGCCTTGGGATTGGTGGCATCGGGCATCGCGGTGACCACCACGATGCAGCGCACCATGATGAACCGTGCGGATCGTGAGCTGATTGATGCGGCCAACGGGTGGGCGAACCGGCCGCCTCCTCCGCCCCCGGCCTTCGACAACAATCGTCATCGGCCGCCGTCGTTGTTCTTCATCCGGACCACCGACAGCCACAACCAGGTTCGGGTCATGCTCAACGATCGCGCCCGGGCCGACCCGGCTCTGCCTCTCGACAACGACGTGGGTGGCCGGCCGGTGACGGTGCGGTCCGAGGACGGCTCCGGCACCGAGTGGCGTGCGGTGTCACGGCACGACGCGATGGGCGGCTACACCACCGTCGCACGCGATATCACCGATGTCCGCACCACCGTCCGAGATCTGTTGTGGTTGCAGGTCGCCATCGGCGCCGCGGTGTTGACGGTGCTCGGTATCGCCGGATATTGGTTGGTGCACCGCAGCTTGCGGCCTCTGGGTGAAGTAGAGGCGACGGCCGCCGATATCGCCGCGGGGCACCTCGATCGCCGGGTTCCTGAACGCGACCCACGCACCGAAGTGGGTCGATTGTCCTTGGCGCTCAACGGAATGCTGGCGCAGATCCAGCGTGCGGTGGCCGATTCGGAGAAGTCCGCGAAGACCGCGCGCACCTCCGAAGAGCGCATGCGCCGGTTCATCACGGATGCCAGCCACGAGCTGCGTACCCCGTTGACCACCATCCGTGGCTATGCCGAGCTGTACCGGCAGGGCGCGGCCACCGACACCGAGCTGGTGTTGGGCCGAATCGAAGGGGAGTCGACCCGCATGGGTCAGCTCGTCGAGGACCTGCTGCTGCTGGCCCGGCTGGATGCACACCGGCCCATGGAGCAGCGGCTCGTCGACCTGTTGGTGCTGGCCACCGATGCCGTGCACGACGCGAAGGCCACTGCGCCCGACCGTGAGGTGGAGCTGGAAGTCTTCGACGGCCCCGGCACCCCGGAGGTCATCGGCGACGAGTTGCGGTTGCGGCAGGTGCTCGGCAACCTGGTGAGCAACGCGCTCGGACACACCTCCGCGGCCGTGCGGGTCAGGGTGGGCACCGAGGGCGACGACGCCATTCTGGAAGTCATCGATGCCGGGCCGGGAATGACGAAGACCGATGCCGAACGCGTCTTCGAGCGGTTCTATCGTGCCGACACCTCGCGCACCCGCAGCAGCGGCGGCACGGGTCTGGGGCTGTCGATCGTCGATGCCCTCACCGCCGCACACGACGGAACCGTCACCGTGCACACCGCCCCCGGCGAGGGCTGCCGATTCGAGGTGCGACTGCCGCGCGCCGATATGACGGACGACGAACCAGAGCCCGATCTCGATGTGTCGGCGCCAAAGATCGTGCGCGCTAGCCGATCTGAGCCAGTGCAGCCTTGATCTTGGCCTGTGCCTCGTCGAGGGATTCGGCCGAGGCGTTGGGGTCGGCGTTCTCGAAACTGAAATCGGTCAGCTGGTAGCCAGGGAAGACGTGTACGTGTAGATGTGGCACCTCCATGCCCGCAATGATGTAGCCGGCCCGCGGCGCGTTGAAGGCCGTGCGGATAGCGCGGCCGACGCGCTGCGCCACGAGGTTGACCTTCGCGAAGACGGCCGCGTCGATGTCCTGCCACTGGTCGATTTCGGCTCGCGGTACCACCAGGGTGTGTCCCTGGGTGATCGGCGCGATGGTCAGGAACGCGACGACCTCGTCGTCCTCGTAGACGAATCGGCCGGGAAGTTCTCCATTGATGATCTTCGTGAACACACTGGACATGTCCACCAGGTTAGTGGCCCGCACGTGCGGTGCCCGCCGCGGACATTTCGCACGGGAGGTCCTGGGCGCTGTCGCAGCTCGCCACCCGGACAACGGACCTTGCTGTCATTCCGATCAGGCAGCCGGTGATCACCACTGCCGCCCCCGCGAGTTCGAGCGGCGTCGGTCGCTCGCCGAGCGCCAGCCACGACGTGGTGATACCGACCACCGGGACCAGCAGCGAGAACGGCGCGACGCGGCTCGCCGGGTACTGGCCCATCAGATATGTCCATAGGCCCAGGCCGACGATGGTGGCCAGCACCACGATGTAGGCCAGGGCGCCGAGAGCGATGAGCCCGCTGCGTTCGCCGATCGAGGTCAGCGCGCGCCAGCCCGCGGCCGGCCCTTCGGTCAGCGCGGACAGCGCGAACAGCGGGAGGGGTGGCACCACCGACATCCACAGTGTGAGCCGTAGCGGCGTGCGTGGATCGATGTTGTCCGCCATGGCTTTTCGGCTTGCGATGTTGCCGAAGGCCCAGCCCAGTGCCCCCAGCAGCGTAAGGATTACCGGGATCACCGCGGCCGATGCGCCGTGTGCCGCACGGTCTGTCGCGATGAGGGTCATACCCGCCACGGCAAGCGCGATACCCGCGATCTGTCGTCGTGACATCCGCTCACCGAGCAGCAGCATGCCGAGGATCACCGTGAACGGGGCTGACGCCTGCAGCACCAGGGAGGCGAGACCCGTGGGCATTCCGTTCGCCATGGCCAGGAACAGGAAGGCGAACTGGACGGTTCCGAACCCGGCCCCGTAGAGCAGGAGCCATCGCATCGGCACTCGTGGCCAGGGCACGAAGAGGATCACCGGGACGGCCAGCACCGCAAAACGTAGCCCCGCGAAGAACAGCGGCGGGAAATGTTCCAGCCCAACGTGGATGGCCAGGAAGTTGACACCCCACAGCACGGCGACGGTCAGTCCGAGGAGGCGGTGCCGGGCTGTCATGCCGTCGATCCTGCGCATCGAATCGATTCAGCACAATCTAATTAATGTGCACTATTCATGTAGATTTTCTTCATGGATGTGCGCCGCCTGCGGATTCTCCGCGAATTTGCGGACCGGGGCACTGTCGGTGAAGTGGCTGATGCGATGAGTCTCACGCCCTCGGCGGTGTCGCAGCAGCTGAAGGTCCTCGCGCGCGAGGCAGGTGTGCCCCTGCTGCGTCACGAAGGGCGGGGTATCGCTCTCACGGACGCGGGTCGTGCGTTGGTCTTGCGTGCCGACGAGGTGATCGCCGCCGTCGATCGTGCGGCAGAGGAGATGGTGACGTACCGGGAGGGCATGCAACCCGTGGTGCGGGTGGCGTCCTTCCCGTCCGGTGCGGGGCTGCTGCTGCCGAGAGTTGTGGCAGCCGTTGCGGAGACGGTGGACGTCCGTCCGAGTGATGAAGATGTCACCTACAACGAGGCGCCCGGGCTGTTGGCCGAGTACGACATTGTCGTCACCCACCGCGACGAGCGGGCCGCTGCCTTGCGCTCGCCGCGGGTCTCGTCGATGACGCTGATGCGGGAACCCATTGATCTTTTGGTGCACAGGGATCATCGGCTGGCGGCGTGTGAATCGGTGACACCGGCCGAGCTGGCGGACGAAACGTGGATCAGTGTGCCCGAGGGCTTTCCGGTTGACGATGTTCTGGTGTCGCTCGGGGTATCTACCGGAATCCGCCCGCGAGTCAGGTTCCGGTTCAAGGATTTCCAGATCGTTGAGGACATGGTGGCGCATGGGCACGGCGTCGCACTGATGCCGCGGTACGTGAGCCGGAGCCCGCGGGTGGCGCGGCTGGTCATTCGCGAGGTGCGCGCCGCGCGGTTGTACGAGGTGCTGACCCGACCCGGCGCGCAGCACCGCGCGGCCATCGCCGCCACGATCCGTGGGCTGCAGGATGCGGCAGCGGTATTGGAGTCGGGGTAGCAGCGGACTAGGCGGCCCGTGTCACTGCCGAGTCTCCGTCACTCCAGATGAAGAGGGTGGGCACTTTGACGGCCGGGGCCGGTGACCGCAGTGAATAACGCATTGCGCGATACCAATTGACTGTCGCGGTGGTGGCGCCGGGTTCGTTGAACAACTCGCGGATGCGTTCGGCGAGACGGTCGGAGACCTTCATCCACGATTTGCCGAATTTCTTGAAAGCTTCCTTGTCGTTGAAGCTGAAGAGCCATTCGGGCAGTTTCGGGATTTGAAACAGGAGCATGTACCAGGAATGCAGAATCTGACCGCGCGGCATGGCATCCTGGAACGCGCGTGGCCACGCGGCACCCAGTCATGGGCCAACACATGGAATTTCGCAACATCGGCCCGGTCGATCTCGGCGCGCGGAACCACCAGGGTGTGGTTCTAGGGGATCGGCGCAATGGTCAGGAAGGCGATGATGTCGTCCTCCTTGCAGACGAACGGACCAGTGTGACCGTCAACTGTGTTAGCGCCGCAATTGCGTCACTGTGTCGTACTGGCCGGGGCTGCGTTGGGAGGCCCATTTTTGCCATCGCTCCCAGGAGCGGACAGCAGCTCGTTGCCACATACGGTCGACGGCTGGGCTGATACGCCGTGCGACTTCAAGAACCGTGATTAGTGGCGCGCGGACAAACAGGAGCGCCAGACCTGGCCATGGGGACGGCATCTCGTACCGATGACGCACATATAGCTGGGCGTAGCCAGCCTGTATGTACAGGTGCAGCTGCGCTCTCCAACGTTGCAGCCCCCTATGCTCTGGGCGCGGCCCGAAGGCGGGAGCAAAGGATTCGATGAGCTCGACTCCTGCTGCGCCCGAGTCATATGCGCGAGCCGCGTCGAAGAGATAGAGCATGCGGATGCCATCAGTAACCGTTATAGGGAAGATCTCCGATTGCATTCCAAGGAGATGACCGAGGTAGCGGTTGAAATGCATAGCCGCCCTGATCTCACGCGGTGTTGTGACGTATCCGAGCAGAAAGAGGCCCAGTCCGGACCCGACGCTTCCTCCGAGCAGCGGCAGCATCATCTCTGCCTGGCTGATCGGTAAGCCCCAACGTTTAGAATCCCACTCAGGGTGGTCGGACACACGGCGGCGGACGCTGACATGCATTACCCGAATCTGCATGGAGATAGTCCTGCCCCGCGAACCAGCGGTCAATGCTGCACCGGGGCGACATATCTCGATCCACCATCTGCTGGTCTCCAGATAACGATTCAGCGCAGATTGCCCAGCGTACCCGCCCGTTAGTGACAGCGGCACCGCCAAGGAGCCCTCGGTGTAGGTGTCCATGCCGAGGGCGTTACCGATGGCGCCGAGCGCGTAGCCCCAACGCCGCCATACTGCGGCACCTTGCTCGACAAGCGCGGGATCCACCCATTCCGGGACCTGCTCAAAGTCGTGGAAGAGCTCGCGCATTGACGCAGGCGCGTCGGGAATGCCATCGATGGAGGTCGCTAGCGCCAGATTCAACATATCTCTGGATCTCTGGGGCCCAAGTGATCCGAGGAACGTATCGTCAACGTATCTTTCAGCTACCGGGTCCCCGCTGTTGAGCAGTTGGGCAAACTTCGTTGCGACGTTCTCTGAAGGGAACAGATCGAAGCCGGACATCCGCTTCACGAACGATCGGACGCGAGCGTGGCCGCCGTCCCGACTGGCTGCCGGCCACTGGAAGGCTGTTGGGATCGTCACGATTCCTCCGTCCTTGGACATTTGTTGATTGTCGGTACTGTGTCGATGGCTAATTGGTATGGCGGGGTGCATGTTTAGGGCCGAAATCCTGTGCGATAGCCCTTCGAAGATGCTGGCGGGCCAAACTGCTGGACGTACTTGGAGCTCAATTCCATTGAGCAAGAGATGAACCTGGCCTTGATCTTTCCGGCTGGACGTTCGTATCGACAATGTGCCGATGCATGCCACGGCTCCACGTGGGGAAGCAGATGGTGAGGATCGAGCCGATGTCGTCCTCGTTCAAGAAGCGTTGTGTTGCAAGCCCGTTGAATGGGGAGAATGGAAACGTCCCACTCTAGAGTTGGGGCTTTGCGCGAAACCCATCGATGCCGCGTACCAATACGGCACAAACCTTGCGACGGCGAACGCCCCGCTGGCGTTCAGTCTTGCCAGAAGTTGGCGACGAGTTTTCGTCGTTGGTCACGAGTGTTCTTGTTCACGAAATCGGCGATGCCTACTCCCTCGAAGCCGCGCGAAGGCGCACCTTCAAAGATCATGCTGCTTGCGACATCAAGATCCGCTCCCTTGTCGAGAAAGTATTTTGTAACCTGCAAAGTGGCCTGATTTTTCGCGAGCAGGACTTCGACCAATGCATCTACCTCGAGGTCGAGGACCTCTGCTTCGCACAGACGATTGACAAGGTCGTGTCGCTCGGCCGTCTCGGCACTGAAGAGCGCACCAATAAGGTTCCATTCCTTGGCCTTTCGGCGTCCGGCGAACTTAGCAAGCTTGGCGGTGCCACCCCAGCCCGGGGTGATGTCCCAGTTGATCTCGGGCATACCCCACCGTGAACGCGTAGTTGCAATCACAAAATCGCTTGCGAGGGTTAGCTCAAGCCCACCGCCTGTGCAAATGCCGTCTACCGCCGAGATCGTGACGGGAATCAAATTGTCAATCAAATTGACGGTTTCCTGGTACATCCGGACTTGCCAGATGAAGTCGCCAGGCTGCCAATCGTTGAATTCCTTGACGTCGTCGCCTGCGCAAAAAGTGCCACCGGCGCCACGGAGAATCAGTACCCGGCACTCCCGATCGACGGCAACTTGCCTGACGGCGGCATTGAGCTCGGCCGACACCTCTCGATCAAGGGCGTTGTGACATTCCGGGCGATTCAACGTGATCGTGGTAACGGGCCCCTCTCGGCCGACGATCAGCTTGCCCGACGGCGATGGATGGTCCGACATCTCTTGCCTCCTCTGAACGAATGTTGTTCTGGCCGACTCTAAGCCGGAAAGTCTCGATACGCAAGAGACTTGTAAAATAAGACCAGATAAGATTCGACGGACATGGCGAACTCAGGGCAAGTCTCGGGCGTTCAGATTGACGCGATCTACCGGACCGCCGATACGGTCGGAGATGCCTGGTCATGGCTGGTCATGCGCGAAGCGCTCCTTTACGACGTTCGCCGCTTCTCGCAGTTTCAGACCAGACTCGGCGTCGCCCGTTCGACGCTGGTCTCACGCTTGAGGCAACTCATTTCCGGAGGCTTGCTCGCAGAAGAGCATGCTGCGCACGGGTCCGAGTATCACCCGACCGAGCAGGGGCAAGACTTCCTTGCCTGCCTGATGGTGGCCATGCGCTGGGGCGATCAGTGGTACTTCGACGAGCACGCGCGCCCAGTTCCGGCGATACACATAGGCTGCTGCCAGCCGCTCGAAGCTGTCCTACGCTGCCGGAAATGTAACGAAATAGTCTGTGCGCATGAAGTTTTGGCGCACAGGCCGGGCCCCTTTGGTGCTCCGTCGCGACGCGAACTACGGCGCCGCACGCCGGATCTGTCACTACTGGAACGCAACCGAACGTGTTCCATCGCTCGCACTCTGGGTATCACCGGTGACTATTGGACCAGCTTGATCATTCGCGAATCATTCTTTGGGACAAGGAGATTCGATGAGTTCCAAAAAAATCTCGCCATCGCTCCCAACATCCTGTCTGCCAGACTCCGCCGCCTGGTAGAACAGGGAATCCTGTCTACGATCCCTTATTGCGACTGGCCGATTCGCCACGAGTACCGGTTGACCGAGCGGGGGCTCGACCTGTACCAGGTGCCGCTCGCCATGCTCGCGTGGGGCCAACGATGGCTCCAGGCTGATGGCTCAGACATAAGCCTTACTCACACGACCTGCGGCAGCAAGCTCGAACCGGTCCTCAGCTGTAATCGGTGCTCTGCCAGCATCACCCGCAAGGATATCGAGCTCCATTAACAACTCGATAGAGCGGCCTGTCGGGGTAGCCGCGGACTACGCGGAGTGTTCCTGGATGTGCTCCAAAACCAAGGCCGCGGTCTCATCGGGGCGTTCCTCTGCGATCCAATGGGACACGCCTTCGAAGACCTCGAAACGGTAGGGCGCATCGACGTACTTGGGGTTGGCATCCGCGGCGGCCCGTGTCACTGCCGAGTCTCCGTCACTCCAGATGAAGAGGGTGGGCACTTTGACGGCCGGGGCCGGTGACCGCAGTGAATAACGCATTGCGCGATACCAATTGACTGTCGCGGTGGTGGCGCCGGGTTCGTTGAACAACTCGCGGATGCGTTCGGCGAGACGGTCGGAGACCTTCATCCACGATTTGCCGAATTTCTTGAAAGCTTCCTTGTCGTTGAAGCTGAAGAGCCATTCGGGCAGTTTCGGGATTTGAAACAGGAGCATGTACCAGGAATGCAGAATCTGACCGCGCGGCATGGCATCCCGGAACGCGCGAGGATGTGGAACCGACAAAACGGAAGCGGTGTGCACCCGGTCGCCGTGATTTCCTGCAACCTGCCAGGCCACCGCGGCACCCCAGTCATGGGCCAGCACATGGAATTTTGCAACATCGGCCTGGTCGGCGAGGGCGAGAACATCGCCAGCGAGCTTGTCCAGAGCGTAGTTTTTGACGCCGAGCGGACGGGCACCGGGCGAGTAGCCGCGCTGATCGGGTGCCAATACCCGGAACCCGGCGTCGGTCAGCTTCGGGATGATCTCTTCCCACATCGTCGAACGCTCCGGAAACCCGTGCAGCGCAACGATTACCGGCCCATCGAGCGGTCCCTCGTCGATGACGTCGAAAGTCAGCCCGTCATTGGCAAAGGTACTGATTCTGCTCATCGGGTGGCGAGCTTCGAGCCGGCTTTGAGGTACCGACCGGTCTGCAGGTCGTGTCCGTACCCCTCGATGAACTCGCCGAGACGGAACACCACCTTTCCGCTGACCGCGGTGGCCACGACGGTATCGTCGTTGCGGTTCACCATGCGCGACAGGTTGTCGAAGAACGGAGCCTGCGCCTCGTTGTAGGCGTCCACGGTGCCGTCCAGTTTCTCCGGATCGATGATGACGAAATCGGCGCGGTCGCCCTCACGCAGATGCCCGGCGTCCAATCCGAACCAGTCGGCCAGTTCGCCGGTGAGTCGATGCACGGTATGGCCCAGGGACAGGACTGGTTTCCCGGCCTTCTGCGCGTCGTTCATGCGCTTGAGGAAGCGCAGTGCGAAGTTGTAGAACGCCATATTGCGCAGGTGCGCACCGGCATCGGAGAAGCCCAATTGAAAGTTGGGGTCCTTGGCCATCTCGTCGAGCACCTTGGGGCGGTGGTTGCCGACGGTGGTGGTCCAGCGGACGTTCTTCTCGCCGTTCTCTACTAGCACGTCTAGGAACGCGTCGAGCGGCTCGATGCCGCGGTCGTCGCCGATCTGACCGAAGGTCTTGCCGATCAGCGAGGCATCGGGGCATTCGACGATGACGGCATCGTAGAAGTCCTTATGCCACAGGCCCGGCTTGTGCTTCTTCATGGCGAACTCGCGCCGGAACTTGCGGCGATAGTCCTTGTCGGCCATCAGTTTGTTGCGCTCCAGTTGTTCCTTGATGTGCAGCGCGGCGGTGCCGGCACCGAACTCCTCGAACACCGGCAGGTCGATGCCGTCGGAGTACAGCGTGAACGGGACGGGCAGGTGCTGGAACTTGACGTCGGACTTGAAGACCTTGTTGCCGATCCTGGCGGCGGCGCTGAAGAACACGTTCGCGCCCTTGATGCTCTTGGAGTCGGCCGCGACCAGCAAGCTGACGGGAACGGCCTTGCGGCGCTTGAAGAAACGGGTTCCCGTGGACAGGAAGAAGAGCACCGCGGTGAGCGGGTTATTGATGTTCGGGGCGCTCTGCAGGATGCGGTCGCGCTTGCGCAGCACGTTGATGAGGCGCCAGCGCTCATGCCACCAGGCGTAGGTGGATGGCAGCGCGCGTGAGCGGTAGCGGTCGCCGTCGAGCTTATCGATGGGGGCATCCATGCCGGACATGCCGAGCATCCCTGCATCGAGTGCCTTGTCGAGCATGTCGGCCATGCGGTCGAGTTCCTTGCGGGTGGGGAAGGACCAGTTGTTGGTGGCCCGGCCCAGTCCCATCACGGCGGTGCGCAGGTCCGAATGGCCAAGGAAGGACGTCACATTCGGGCCGAGCGGCAGGGCGTCGATCTTCTTGACGTAGCTTTCCGGGTCGGTCCAGTCCTGGAACTCGTTGAGGGCGCCGATCACATGCTTGCGCGGCACCGCTTCCACACGGCTGAACAGGTCGGCGGCGTCATCGGGCTTGGCATAGACGGTCGACATGGAACAGCAGCCCAGCACGATGGTGGTGACGCCGTGGCGCACCGACTCGTCGAGTCCGGGGTTGAGCAGCACCTCGGCGTCGTAGTGGGTATGCATATCGACGAACCCCGGCAGCACCCACTTGCCGCCGGCGTCGATCACCTCGGGGCAACCAGTCTCGTCCAGGGGTGCGGAGGAGGTGGCGGTGACTCGCCCGTCCTTGATGCCGAGGTTGGCAATGCGTGGTTCGGACTTGGTGCCGTCGAACCAGAGACCGTCGCGAATGATGAGGTCGTACTCGCTCGTGGATGAGCCGCTTGCGCGAAGACCGCTTGATGATGAGCCGCTTGCGCGAAGACCGTCTGACATGGGGGGCTGCCCTTCGTTGGGTGTTACAGCGAGTCTAAGAAAGATGGCAACCGATCACAATCTTTATCTGGCTGCCAGTGACCTGTGCCACATTCGTCCCGTGTTCCTCTAGTGTGCACCCGTGAGTCCCACTCAGGCAGAGCGTCGTGAATCGACGATCGCACGACTGCTCGATTCCGGTATCGACACCATTGCTGAGCTGGGATATTCACGTGCCTCCGTGCAGCGGATCGCCAAGCGTGCCGGGCTCTCGTATGGGGCGCTGTTCCGCCACTTTCCTACCGTCGGCGACTTCATGGCCGAGGTGGCGCGCGAGACATTGCGGCGCCAGTTGGCGACGGTGCGGGCCCAGTTCGACGAGGCGGGGGACCGTCTCGCCGAATTCGAGGACGTGATGGTCGTAATGCGGGCGCTCAAGGAGGAGCCCATCAATGCGGTTCTCTACGAACTCATGGTCGCCGCGCGCACGGACGAACAATTGCGGGCGACCTTGCAGGTGGCGGTCGCCGAGTATGGCGCCCAGATGGTGGGGCTGGCGCGATCGGTGCCGGGGACCGACCGCCTGTCCGAACCCGAGCTCATCACCCTGGTGTTCATGATCACCGACATGTTCGACGGTGAAGCGCTAGTGAAGACCCTGCGTCCCTATCCGGAGCTCGTCGCCGGCAGGGACGAGCTGCTGGCCAAGCTGTTGCGGGGATACCGCCCGGATGCATAGCCGGGTATGCCCGGACCGATAGGGTTTGGGCATGCGCGTCCTCATTCTTGGATCTGGTGGCCGTGAACACGCTGTGGCGATTGCTCTGCGGCGCGACCCGCAGATCGACTATGTCGCCATAGCGCCCGGTAACGCAGGGACCGCTGCGGTGGCCGACCAGCATCCGGTGGATATCGGCTCCGGCGCCGAGGTCGCGGCCTTGGCGGTCAAGCTGAAAGTGGACCTGGTGATCATCGGTCCCGAGGTGCCGCTCGTGCTCGGCGTCGGAGACGCGGTGCGTGCGGCAGGCATCGCCTGCTTCGGCCCGTCGGCGGCGGCCGCGCGGATCGAGGGGTCCAAGGCGTTCGCCAAGGACGTCATGACCGCCGCCGGCGTGCGCACGGCGCGCAGTGAAATCGTGGACAACCCAGCGCATCTGGATGCGGCGTTGGACCGCTTTGCCGACGAACCGGCCTGGGTGGTCAAGGACGACGGCCTGGCCGCGGGCAAGGGCGTGGTGGTCACCGACGATCGTGCCGCGGCCCGCGCGCACGCCGCGAGCCTGCTCGACGACGGACATCCGGTGCTGCTGGAGTCATTCCTCGACGGGCCCGAGGTCTCGCTGCTGTGCATCGTCGACGGCGAGACGGTGGTGCCGCTGCTGCCGGCCCAGGACCACAAGCGGGTGGGTGACGGCGACACCGGCCCGAACACCGGTGGCATGGGTGCCTACTGTCCGTTGCCTTGGCTGTCCGAGGCCGCGGTCACCGAGATCGTTGACACCATCGTCAAACCCGTTGCCGCTGAACTCGTTAAGCGCGGCAGCAGGTTTTCGGGCGTCTTGTACGCGGGACTAGCCATCACCTCCACGGGCCCCTCCGTTGTCGAGTTCAATTGCCGCTTCGGTGATCCCGAGACCCAGGCGGTGTTGGCGCTGCTGGAATCCCCACTGGGTCAGCTGTTGAATGCCGCGGCGACGGGGACGCTCCAGGACTTTGGGCCGTTGCGCTGGCAGGAAGGCAGTGCCGTCACCGTGGTGTTGGCCGCCGAGAACTATCCGTTGCGTCCGCGCACCGGCGATGTGATCACCGGCTCGGAGGCCGATGGGGTGCTGCACGCCGGGACATCACGCCGTGAGGATGGCGCCGTCGTATCCGCGGGCGGTCGGGTGTTGTCGGTTGTCGGCACCGGCGCGGACCTGCAGGCCGCGCGTGTCGATGCCTACGCGAAAGTCGCGGCGATTCGGCTGCCGGGCAGTCACTTCCGCACCGATATTGGATTGGCTGCGGCAGAGGGACGCATCAGCATTTAGGCTGTGCGCAACTAGGCGGCCAGGATCGGCGCGATCCAGCCCAGCGCCTGCGGGACCTGCGACAGCCAATACCTACCCTCGTGCGCGCCCGGACCGAACTCTCCGGCGGGTGGCGCCGCGAGCTGCTCGGCGAAAACCTTGCTCGCCGTGAAGAACCTGTCGTCGTATCCGGATGACACCCACACCGGCATCCCATTGAGCTGGGGTCGACCGAAAACCGTGTTCTCTTCCCAGTTTTCCTCGTTGTCGAAGGCGTCGGCGGTGGCCTCGGGATAGGACAACCACAGTGAGGGGCTGACTGCGGCGACGGCCGCCGTCCGCGGCCCGCCGAGACGGGCACCGTTCAGTAGCGCGCCGTAGCCGCCCGCGGACCAACCCATAAAGGCCACCCGAGACACGTCGAGCCCCTCCTGCTCGGCGAGCATCGGGAGGAACTCGTCGAGGATCATGGCGCCGGGATCGTCACCGTTCCTATGCGGATGCCAATAGCTGTTGCCGCCGTCGATGGCCGCAACCGCGAAGGGCGGCGCCCCCGCCGCGACCAAATCCCCGAGCATCCGCTCATAACCCCAGTAGATGGTTCGGTCGGCGTTCTCGTCGCGGCCGTGCAGCATGATCACCGGTCGCACCGGCCAGTCCACTCCCGGCGGCCTGGCAATCTTCCAGCCGGTGGAGATGCCGCCGCGGGCCTCGGAGATAAAGGACCCGCTGGTGACGTCGGCGGCGGCCCGTGCGGGCGCAGCCAGCGTCGGAAGAAGGGCAGCACCCGCCCCGAGTGCGGCACCGACCTGCAACAGGCGGCGGCGGCTCATTTCGGTCACCCGCGCCATAATGCCAGCGGATGGCAAACCCGTCGAGGGAGTTGGCTATCCCGCCACGAGAACGTCACGCCGTGAGCAGCGGCGCCATCCATGCCATTTCCGCGCCGATCTGCGAGCTCCAGAAGGAGCCGTCGTGGCCACCGGGGCTGAACCCGCCGGCGGGCGGCGTCGGCAGCTGCGCGATGAACTGCTTGGTTGCGCTATAGAACGGATCGCTGTCACCGCAGTCGATGCGCAGCGGAATCGAGTTCAGGGCGGCCAGCCCCCACACCGAGTTCGCGGCGTAGTCGTCGGCACCGTCGAAGGCGCCGGGCGCTGTCGCACCCGAGGATGTCCACAGCGCCGGGCTGACGGCGGTGATGGCTGCGGTGCGCCCAGCGCCCAGGCGTGCGCCGAGCAGCATGGCGCCGTATCCGCCCATCGACCAACCCAGGAACGCGACTCGCGAGGTGTCCAATCCCTGTTGGGCCAGCAGCGGGATGAACTCATTGAGCACCATGGCACCGGAATCCTCGCCGGATGACCGCTTGTGCCAGTATCCGCCGCCGCCGTCCACGCTGGCCAGGGCGAATGGCTTGGCGCCCGAGGCCACGGCCTGCGCCAGCATGTTCTCTACGCCACCATCCATGACGCCGGCCGCGGTCTGGCCCTTGCCGTGCAGCGCGATGATCGGCCGGATCGGGCCGGTGACGCCGGGCGGGCGCGCGATGCGCCATTCGGTGCCGACACCGCCGCGCGCCGCCGAGACGAAGGAGCCCGCGGTGATGGCGCCGTCGGCGCGGGCCGGGAAAGCCCCGGCGCCGAGCAGGGCGGCACCGGCTCCGGTTGCCGCGCCGAGTTTGAGTAGAGAGCGTCGGGACAGATCACGCATGCCGACCATCATGCCTGCACGGTTCGATACGGTCGCAACCGTGGCAGATCTCACTCGTTCTCCGTCGCTGCGCTCCGGAATCGCGCCGTTCTACGTCATGGACGTATTGACAGCGGCTGCCGCGCGCCAGCGCACCCATGGGGACCTGATCTCGCTGGCCGCCGGGCAGCCGTCAACCGGTGCCCCGGCCGTGGTTCTCGACGCGGTGCGGGAGGCGCTCGGCACGCACGTGCTTGGTTACACCGAAACATTGGGACTACCGGAACTGCGCGACGCCATTGCCGCGTATCACCGGGAGCGTTCGGGTGTTGAGGTCGGTGCGGACGACGTCGTCGTCACCACCGGGTCCTCGGGCGGGTTCACGCTGCTGTTTCTTGCGGCGTTTGATGTCGGGGATACCGTCGTGATGACGCGGCCTGGGTACCCGGCGTACCGCAATTGTCTTGCCGCACTGGGCTGCCGGGTCGTCGAGATCGACTGCGGTCCCGAAACCCGGTATCAGCCGACGGTCGCAATGCTGGAGACTGTGGTGAAGGCGGACGGCCAGGCCCCCGCCGGTCTCATCGTCGCCAGTCCCGCCAACCCCACCGGCACCATCATTGACGCCACCGAGCTGGAGGCGCTCGCGCGGTGGTGCGAGGCCAACGGCACCCTGCTGGTATCGGACGAGATCTATCACGGACTGTCCTACGGCGATCAGAAGACCTCCAGCGCATGGGAATTCAGCCGTGAAGCGGTGGTGATGGGGTCGGTGTCTAAGTACTTCTCGATGACGGGTTGGCGGCTGGGCTGGATGCTGGTGCCGCGCCGGTACTTGCGGGCCGTCGACCGGCTCTCCTCAAACTTCACGATTTGCCCGCCCGCGGTGTCCCAGTACGGTGCGCTGGCGGCATTCAGTTCCGAGGCGCGCGTCGAGCTCGACGGGCACGTGCGTAGGTATGCCGCGAATCGAGCGCTGCTTATTGACGGTCTCGCCGCCGTGGGCATCACCAAGATCGCCCCGCCCGACGGCGCCTTCTATGCATACGCAGATATTGATCACCTGACCGATAACGCCGAGCATTGGTGTGCGGACCTGTTGGCGCGCACGGGGGTAGCCGTCGCACCCGGGATCGACTTCGACACCGTGCACGGCCATCACACCGTTCGGCTGAGTTTCGCGGGGAGCGGAGACGCGATCGAGGAGGCATTGCGGAGGCTCGGCCGGGGCCGAAGCTGACTGCTTGCACGAGATAGCGCAAAACGCCCGTGGGGAAGCGTCGCTGCTGGCAGCATGACATGGCGTGACGGTCAGGCAGCAGGTGGAGGTGTTCCCGGATGGGAGCATCGCGCACCGCCCGCAGGCGACCCCGAAAGGGGAGCGGAGGCGGCGCGCGCTGGTCAGCGCGGCGGCTGACCTATTGCGGGACAACGGTATTGATGCGGTACGGCACCGTGCGGTGGCGCAACGCGCAGGGCTGCCGTTGGCATCCACCACGTACTATTTCTCCTCGCTGGAAGACCTCATCGCGCGGGCCGTCGAGCACGCAGGGACCCATGAGCTGGAACAGATCCAGGAACGGCTGTCTTTGGTTCCGTACCGGCGCCGTGGAGCCGCCGCCACTGCGGAGGCGGTAGTGGATCTGCTCTTCGGCACGCCGGGCTTCGGCGGCGGAGAACAGCTAGTGTCCCGGTACGAGCGTGAGCTGGCCTGCAGCCGTCATCCTGAACTGCGCGAGGTGCAGCAGAGGTTGCGTGAACAACGTGACGATGCGGTGGCTCAGGTGGTCCGCCGATCCGGCCGGTCGATCGACAACGACCATGTCGGGGTGCTGATTTCGACAGTTGACGGTGCAATGGTCGGGGCGTTCACCGAAGCCGCGACAAGTCCGCAGGCGACGGCGACGGCGATGCTGGTGGACGTCATCGACGTGCTGGCACCCTTAGAAGTTGAACAGCTGGCCGAGTCGATTTCCTTCCCCCCATAGACTCTTCTTGTGCAAATCCCTAACGTTCTGGCATCCCGGTACGCGAGCGACGCCATGGTGCAGCTGTGGTCGCCCCGGTCGAAGGTCGTGCTGGAGCGCCAATTGTGGATCGCGGTACTGCGCGCGCAGCGCGACCTCGGTATCGACGTTCCCGACGGTGTCATCGAGGACTACGAGCGGGTTGTCGAGGACGTCGACCTGGATTCCATCGCCGCGCGCGAGCGTGTCACTCGTCACGATGTGAAGGCCCGCATCGAAGAGTTCAGTGCGCTGGCCGGGCATGAGCACATCCACAAGGGCATGACCAGCCGTGACCTCACCGAGAACGTGGAGCAGCTGCAGATCCGGAAGTCATTGGAGTACGTGCACGCCCACGGTGTCGCGGTGGCGGCGCGGCTCGCGAGGCACGCCGTCGAGTATCGGGACGTGGTGATGGCCGGACGCAGTCACAATGTGGCCGCGCAGGCAACCACATTGGGTAAGCGGTTCGCGTCAGCCGCCCAAGAAACCTTGGTGGCGCTGACCCGGCTGCGCGAGCTTGTCGACCGCTATCCACTGCGCGGCATCAAGGGCCCAATGGGCACTGGCCAGGACATGCTCGACCTGTTCGACGGGGACACCGGCAAGCTGGCCGAGCTCGAGGCGAAGGTGGCGGGTTTCCTTGGTTTCTCGGAGGTGCTGACCAGCGTCGGACAGGTGTACCCACGCTCACTGGATCACGATGTGGTGTCCGCCCTGGTGCAACTGGGTGCCGGACCGTCCTCGCTGGCGCACACCATCCGGCTGATGGCTGGCCACGAGCTGGTCACCGAGGGCTTCGCGCCCGGGCAGGTAGGCAGCTCGGCGATGCCACACAAGATGAACACCCGCAGCTGCGAGCGCGTCAACGGCCTACAGGTGATTCTGCGCGGTTACGGCTCCATGGTCGCGGAACTGGCTGGGGCGCAATGGAATGAAGGCGATGTGTTCTGTTCGGTGGTGCGCCGTGTGGCGCTGCCGGATGCCTTCTTTGCCATCGACGGGATGATCGAGACGTTCCTGACGGTGCTCGACGAGTTCGGTGCGTACCCGGCGGTGATCGACCGCGAGCTGCGACGCTATCTGCCGTTCCTGGCGACCACCAAGGTGCTGATGGCGGCGGTGCGTGCCGGGGTCGGCCGCGAGGAGGCGCACGAGGTCATCAAGGAGCACGCCGTCGCGACGGCACTGGCCATGCGTGAAAAGGGTGCGGAGCCAAATCTTTTGGGCCTCTTGGCAGACGATCCTCGGCTGCCCCTGGATGCCTTGGCGCTGGAGGCCGCGCTAGCTGATCGGGCGTCGTTCACCGGTGCCGCCGCCGATCAGGTCGATCGGGTGGCGGCCGAGGTCTCGGCGCTCGTCGAGGCCTACCCGGAGGGCGCCGCGTACAACCCGGGAGCGATTCTGTAAGTCATGGCTCTTGACGGGGTGGACCTGACCGACCTGGACAACTTCGCCGGCGGGTTCCCGCACGAGCTGTTCGCTCGGCATCGGCGCGAGGCGCCGGTGTATTGGCATGATCCCACCGAGAACACCCCGGACAACGAGGGCTTCTGGTCGGTGGCCAGTTACGCGGAAACCTTTGAGGTGCTGCGTGATCAGGTGACATATTCGTCGGTGACCGGAGGCGATCGCCCGTACGGCGGCACCCTGCTACAGGATCTGCCGATCGCCGGGCAGGTACTGAACATGATGGACGATCCGCGGCACCGTCAGATCCGCAAGCTGGTGAGTTCCGGTCTGACCCCGCGCATGATCCAGCGGGTGGAGGACGACCTGCGGGTGCGGTGCCGGGCGCTGCTGGATGCGACGGTGCCGTCTGTGCCTTTCGACTTTCTGATCGATGTCGCCGCCGAGCTGCCCATGCAGATGATCTGCATTCTGCTGGGAGTGCCGGAAGCGGACCGGCACTGGCTGTTCGAGGCCGTCGAGCCGAGCTTTGACTTCGGTGAGTCTCGCCGGTCGCAGGTCACCAGTTCCCTCGGCGACCCGAGTTCCGGTATGTACCAATACGGTTCGGAGATGATCGCGTTGAAGCGCGCTCAGCCCGGAGATGACATGCTGTCAGTGGTGGCCAATGCCACGGTCGATGATGCGGAGGCGCCCTCGCTGTCGGATGCCGAGCTGTACCTGTTCTTCTATCTCTTGTTCAGCGCCGGGGCCGAAACGACGCGCAACGCGATCGCGGGAGGATTGCTCGCGCTAATCGACCATCCCGATGAATTCCGTTCTCTTCGTGAGGATCTAGACCTGCTGCCGACGGCGATCGAGGAGATGCTGCGCTGGACCTCGCCGTCACCGTCCAAACGCCGAACCGCGACCGCCGATGTCACATTGGGTGGGCAGGACATCGCCGCAGGACAGAAGGTGGTGGTGTGGGAAGGATCAGCCAATCGCGATGCGAGGGTGTTCGAGCGGCCCGATGTCTTCGACATTACGCGCAAGCCCAATCCCCACTTGGGTTTTGGACAAGGTGTGCATTTCTGTCTGGGTGCGCACCTTGCGCGCCTGGAGCTGAGGGTGGTGTTTGAGGAATTGCTGCCCCGCTTCGAGGCGGTGCGGCTGGCCGAGCCAGTGGAGTGGACGCGCAGTAATCGGCACACCGGCATCCGGCACATGGTCGTCGCGGCCTCCTAGCCCTTTCCCGGTGACACGCCGTCTCGTGGCGGATTCGTATGGCACGTTCTCGCCATAAGCGGGCGTGTCGACGCTAGGTGGTCTTCCACGCCTTCGGCGCGCTGATGCCCGCGGCCCTCAATTCGACGGCGGCCAGGCCGCGTATCGACGCGGTGTCCTGGGCGCGCCAGGCGGCCACCGGGTCGGCGGTGACGACCGCCAGCTTCTTCAGCGGACGGTTGGCCAGTGCCCGCAGCGCCAGTAGCTGCTCACCGGCAGGGGTGGCCGCGAGTTGCACCGCGACCAGCTTGCGGCGAAAGAACCTGATTCGCAAGAAGATCCATGGCCCGGCGAACGCCAGAATGGGCGGAGCAGCGACGGCGATGGCCAGCACCACCGCCAGCCAAGTGGCGGTGGTATCCAGGTTGTGGCCCGCGCCGGCCAGATCGGCCGCGGCCTCGCTGGCTGCACGCAGCGGCTCGCCCACCTTGTCGCCCACCAACGGGATCTTGTGTGCACTGTCGCCCGCGGAGTTCAGGTTGTCCGAGATACCGTCGGCGCCGTCCTTTACCTGACGGCCCACCTCCGCTATCGCCGAGACCGCGCCGTGCACAGCCAGTCCGACGAACACCCAGATTGTGGTCCAGATTGCCACCGCCACGTCGCTGAACAGTTGGCCGAGCAACCGACCCGGTCGGGTGGAGTAGGGCACAAATCGCATGAATCGTAGGATGGCACGATGTCTCCGTCGCTGTCCGATTACCAGCATGTGGCCAGCGGGAAGGTCCGTGAGCTGTACCGAGTCGACGATGAACACCTGCTGTTCGTCGCCACCGACCGGATTTCCGCCTACGACTTCATCCTGGACACGCCGATACCTGACAAGGGGCGCATCCTCACGGCGATGAGCGTGTTCTTCTTCGGGCTGCTGACCGTTCCGAACCATCTCGCCGGGCCGCCCGACGATCCGCGTATCCCCGAGGAGGTGCTGGGCCGGGCGCTGTTGGTGCGCCAGCTGGACATGCTTCCCGTGGAGTGCGTGGCCCGCGGATACCTCACCGGATCCGGGCTGTTGGACTACCAGCGCACCGGCGAGGTATGCGGGCACGTGTTGCCACAGGGGCTTGGCGAGGCCAGTCGGCTGGATCCGCCGTTGTTCACACCGGCCACAAAGGCCGATATCGGTGAGCACGATATGAATGTCGATTTCGCGGCGGTGGTGGACCTGGTTGGCGCGGTGCGGGCCAATCAGCTGCGCGATGAGACCATCAAGATTTATCTGCGGGCCGCGGCGCACGCGCTACACAAGGGAATCATATTGGCCGACACCAAGTTCGAGTTCGGAGTCGATACCGAAGGCACGCTGGTGTTGGCCGACGAGGTGTTCACTCCAGACTCGTCCCGGTACTGGGATGCCGCCAACTACCAGGCCGGGATGGTGCAGGACAGCTTCGACAAGCAGTTCGTACGCAACTGGCTCACCGGGCCCGAGTCGGGCTGGGATCGCGCCTCGGACACCCCGCCGCCGCCCCTGCCGGCGCCGGTAGCGGTTGCCACTCGAGAGCGTTATATCGAAGCGTACGAACGTATTTCGGGGCTGAGCTTCGCTGATTGGATCGGGCCGTCGGCGTGAGCGGGCCCATACGCCCGCCCACCGCGAACCGCATCGACACCCTCCGCGAGTACCACGGCGATGCCTTCGTCGACCCGTACGAATGGATGCGCGATAAGGAAAGCCCGGCGGTCACTGCGCATCTGGAGGCTGAGAACGCCTATGTCGAGGATCAACTCGCGCATCTGGACGGGCTTCGGACCGCCATTTTCGGCGAGATCAAGTCACGTACCAAAGAGACCGACCTTTCGATACCCACCCGGATGGGACGGTGGTGGTACTACGCCCGCAGCTTTGAGGGGAAGCAGTACGGCGTCCATTGCCGTTGTCCGATAGGCGATCCCGCTGATTGGGTGCCGCCACAGCTCGATCACGAGGTCCCCGGCGAACAGATCCTGCTTGACGGGAACGTCGAGGCCCAGGGGCACGACTTCTTCTCGCTCGGTGCCGCCACGGTCAGCCCCGACGGGAACACGTTGGCATTCTCGGTGGACGTCGTCGGTCACGAGATGTACACACTGCGGTTCAAGGACCTGCGCACCGGCGAGATGTACTCGGACGAAATCGCCGATATCGGCGCCGGTGCCACCTGGGCGATGGACAGCCGCACCCTGTACTACCCGGTGATCGATGAAGCTTTCCGTCCGTACGCAATTCGCCGCTACACGTTGGGCAGTGGCACCGACCCGGTCGAGGTGTTCTCCGAACCGGATGAGCGTTTCTGGATCGGGGTCGGCCGCACTCGCAGCGACCGCTTTGTTGCCATTAGCGTGCACTCCTCGGTTACCTCCGAGATCCTGATCGGCGATGCCGCCGACCCGGCTACCTCGTTTTCTCCAGTCTGGTTGCGCCGCAGTGGTATCGAGTACACGGTCGATCACGTCGTGGTCGGCGGCGAGGACCGACTGCTGATCCTGCACAACGACGGCGCCGTCAACTTCGCGCTCGCCGAGTTGCCGGTCGCCGCTGTCGCCGATGGGCCTGCCGACCCCGCGATGGCGCGCACGCTTATCGCCCATCGCGACGATGTGCGCCTGGACGGTGTGGAGGCATTCGCCGAAAGGTTCGTCATCGGATATCGGCGAGAAGCCTTGCCGCGCATCCAGGTATGGCCCATCGGCGACGACGGCTACCGCGTGCCACAGGAGGTCGAGTTCGACTCGGAACTGATGCTGTCCGGTCTCGGCGACAACCCGGAATGGAAGTCGCCGCTCCTGCGGGTGGGTTGTACGTCCTTCATCACGCCGACCCGGGTCTACGACCTCGACGTCCACACCGGGGAGCGCACGCTACTCAAGGAGCAGCCGGTGCTCGGCGGTTACCGCCGCGAGGACTATGTGGAGCGACGCGAATGGGCCGTCGCCGAGGACGGAACTCGGATTCCGTTGTCTATCGTCCATCGCACGGATACGGCCGAACCGGCACCGACTCTCTTGTACGGCTATGGCGCATACGAGATGTGCGAAGACCCGCAGTTCAGCATCTCCCGGCTCTCCCTGCTGGACCGGGGAGTGGTGTTCGTCATCGCCCACGTGCGTGGCGGCGGCGAGATGGGCCGGCTCTGGTACGAAGACGGCAAGATGTTGCACAAGCGGCACAGCTTCACCGATTTTGTTTCGGCCGCACGCCATCTCATCGATGCCGGGGTTGCGCTGCCTGATCGGCTCGCTGCCTGGGGCGGCAGCGCCGGCGGTCTGTTGGTGGGAGCCGCGGTGAATCTGGCGCCGGAACTTTTCGCCGGGGTGCTGGCGCAGGTGCCTTTCGTCGATCCCGTTACCACTATCTGCGATCCCTCGCTGCCACTGACCGTCACCGAGTGGGACGAGTGGGGGAATCCGTTGGAAGACAAGGACGTCTACAACTACATCAAGTCCTACTCGCCGTACGAGAACATCCGAGCCGTCGAGTACCCGACGATTCTCGCGATGACGTCGCTGCACGACTCGCGGGTGCTGTACGTCGAGCCCGCTAAATGGGTAGCCGAGCTGCGGCACACCACCACCGGCGACCGCCCGATCCTGATGCGCACCGAGATGACGGCCGGACATGGCGGTATCAGCGGGCGATATGAGCGTTGGAAGGAAAGCGCCTTCCAGCTCGCCTGGATACTCGATGTCCTTGCGGCAGAAGCGGAGAAGATTGATGTCTGATGAGGTTGTCGTCGTCACCGGTGTCGGCGGCATGGGCAGGGTCATCGCCCGCCGCCAGGGTGTCGGCAAGACCCTGCTGCTCGCCGACTACAACGAGGAGACGCTGCAGGCGGTCGTCGATGAGCTGAGGGCGGATGGGCACAACGTCATCGGTCAGCGGGTCGACGTGTCGTCGCGCGAGTCGGTGTCCGCGCTCGCCGAGGCGTCCGCGGCGCTCGGCCGGGTGACCCAGGTGGCACACACGGCAGGCCTGTCACCGGCACAATCACCGACGAACGCCATCCTGGCCGTCGATCTGGTCGGTGTCGCCTTGGTGTTGGACGAGTTCGGCAAGGTCGTCGCTGCCGGCGGCGCGGGCGTGGTGATCGCCAGCATGGCCGGACATATGCCACTGGAACTCACCGCGGAACAAGAAGTGGCACTAGCCAGCACGCCCGCCGAGGAGCTGTTGGCGCTGCCGTATGTCGCCGCCATCGAGCACCCCGCAGTGGCATACCAGTTCTCTAAGCGTGCCAATCACATTCGCGTTCGCGTGGCGGCCCGGCAGTGGGGTGCGCGCGGAGCCCGGATCAACTCGATCAGTCCCGGTGTGGTGTCCACGAAGATGGGACATCAGGAGCTCGCTTCGGAGACCGGGGCCATAACCAAGGCCATGATCGACGGTTCGGCCTCCGGCCGGATCGGCACATCCGACGATGTCGCGGCGGCAGCGGCCTTTCTGCTAGGCCCCGAGTCGTCCTACGTCACCGGGACCGATCTGCTGGTTGACGGGGGAGTCATCGCCGCGGCGCGTTCCGGCCAGCTGTTCAGCTGACCGTGGGCCGCACGGTGGAGTCCATATCTTCCAGACTCATCCCCTTGGTCTCTTTGACCCAGCGCGCCACGAACACCAAGGACAGCAGCGCACACACGGCGTAGCAGCCGTAGGCGATGCCCAGCGCGTCACGCAGCGCGGGGAACGTCACCGTCACCAGCCAGTTGGCAGCCCAGTTCCCCGCGGTGGCCACTCCCATCGCCGCCGCACGGATCCGGTTGGGGAAGATCTCGCCGAGCAGCACCCAGACCACCGGACCCCAGGACATCCCGAACGCCACCACAAAGAGGTTGGCGGCGATGAGGGCGACGGGCCCGGCCACGGGTCCCAGGTGCGGCTTGCCGTCGACAACGGCGGCCGAGCCGAAGACGATCGCCATGGTGCCGAGGGTCGCAGCCATGCCCGCAGAACCGATGAGCAACAAGGGTTTGCGGCCCACCCGGTCGATCAATGCGATCGCCACCAGTGTCGTGGCGATGTTGGTGATCGAGGTGATGACCGTGATGGTGAACGACGAGCTCTCGCCGAATCCGACTGCCTGCCACAGCACATTCGAGTAGTAGAAGATCACGTTGATGCCGACGAACTGCTGAAACACCGCCAACGCCACGCCGACCCACACAATGCCGTACAGACCGCCGGCGGGCTTGCGAAGATCACGCCACGAGGGTGCGGTGTTCTGATCGAGCGTCTCCTGGATCCGGGTGATGGTGATGTCCAGGTTCTGCTCCCCAAGAAGACGCGTCAGCACGGTGCGAGCCTCGGGAATTCGGTGTGTGGCAACGAGATAACGTGGCGACTCCGGGATCGTGTAGGCAAGCACGCCGTACACCAGCGCGGGCAGCGCCATCATCAGGAACATCCAGCGCCATGCGGGCAGGCCGAGCCACAGTTCGCTGCGCGAACCGCCCGCGATATGCGCCAGTAGCCAATCGATGGTGAGGGATAAGAAGATTCCGGTGACAATCGCCAATTGTTGAAGTGAGCCCAACCTGCCACGGATGCCCGACGGGGAGGTCTCGGCGATGTACGCCGGTGCGATAAGCGAGGCCACCCCCACTCCCACGCCGCCGATCACGCGAAAGGCGATGAGCAGCTCGATGTTCGGCGACAGCCCCGCTCCTACCGCGCTCAGCAAGAACAGTGCCGCGGCGATCTTCATGACGGCCACCCGGCCGATTCGGTCGGCGATGCGTCCGGCGGTCATGGCGCCGACGGCGGCGCCCAGCAGCGCCGATGCCACCGCGAATCCGAGCTCGGCGTCACGGATGGTGAACTCGTCCTGAATCGCTTGCACGGCGCCGTTGATGACCGCGCTGTCGTACCCGAAGAGCAGCCCGCCGAGGGCGGCTACCGACGCGATGCGCAGGGCGCTGCGGCCGGACGAGAATTCGTCGGTGGGGCCGTCGTTGGCCATCTGTCCTCCCGCAAACGTTGCGCAATGTTCGAACAGTCAACCATCGCCGCACCGGTAGCGTGGCGGGCATGACTAATCTTGCCGCCATTCCGTTGACCGCTCTTGACGGCTCCGAGCTCTCACTTGCCGATTACGGCGATAACGCCGTGCTGGTCGTCAACGTCGCGTCCAAGTGTGGCCTGACCCCGCAGTACGCGGCGCTGGAGAAGCTGGCCGCCGATTACTCGGAACGGGGTCTGACGGTGCTTGGGGTGCCTTGCAACCAGTTCATGGGCCAGGAACCCGGTACGGCCGAGGAGATTCAGACGTTCTGCTCCACCACCTACGGGGTGACGTTCCCGCTATTGGAAAAGATCGACGTCAACGGAGACAACCGGCACCCGCTGTACGCCGAGCTCACGAAGGCCCCGGATGCCGAGGGTGCAGCGGGTGATGTGCAGTGGAATTTCGAGAAGTTCTTGATCGCACGAGATGGCTCGGTGGTCAACCGGTTCCGGCCGACAACGGTGCCGGATGCGCCCGAGGTGATTGCGGCGATCGAGAAGGAATTGGGGTAGCGCCCGAGCGTTCGTTTCGATGCGGGGTGTCTGACACCCTGTGTACATCTGGAATTGCCACACTGGTGGCGTGGCTGGACAGCTGCTCGTATCGGTGTCGGGAATCTGCGATCGCACTCTCGACGAGATCGGGGTATTCACTGAGGAAATGGATAAGCGGTCGATTCCGCTGTCCTTCCTGGTGGCTCCCCGCTTGAAGGGCAAGTACCGACTGGTGGAAGACCAGCCGACGGTCGACTGGCTGGCGGCGCGCCGGTCTCGAGGCGACGCGATCGTGCTGCACGGATACGACCAGGCGGCGACCAAGAAGCGTCGTGACGAGTTCGCCGCGTTGCCCGCGCATGAGGCTAACCTGCGTTTGATGGCGGCCGACCGGGTGATGGAGCAGACCGGTTTACGTACACGGTTGTTCGCGGCGCCCGGCTGGATGGCTTCGTCTGGTGCCATTGAAATGTTGCCGCGCAACGGTTTCCGGTCGAACATCGGACTTTCGGAGATCACCGATCTGGTTCGTGGCACCTCGGTGCGGGCTCGAGTGCTGGGCATTGGCGAGGGGTTCCTGTCCGAGCCGTGGTGGTGCCGGATGTTGGTGCTGTCGGCGGCACGGACTGCCCGTCGTGACGGCGTGGTGCGGGTCGCGATCTCGGCGAAGCATCTGCGCAAGCCCGGCCCGCGGCAGGCCATGATCGACGCGATCGATCTATCGCTGCTGCACGGTTCGATACCGGGCGTCTACGAATGGTTGCCCAATCAGGTATTGCACAGCGTGGCGTAGTAGGCATCTTTTGCTCCACTGTTTGCGTGGGGATCTCTGTGCGCCCCGAATGATGCGGGTTCCGGCTGCGTGTCGCCGTCGTGCCAGCACCGCTGCGGGGTGTTCCAGTCATAGGTTTGTGCTTTCACCGCAAGGAAGTTGGATCTACTAATCGTGCGGTGACCCCGCTACGGTGAACCGGTGGGTGACACGAGTACGGATGTCATTGTCGTGGGCGCGGGTCTGGCAGGGTTGGTGGCGACCTGTGAGTTGGTGGACCGCGGCAAGAACGTCATCATCGTCGAGCAGGAGGGCGCCGCCAATCTCGGCGGGCAGGCCTATTGGTCATTCGGCGGGCTGTTCTTCGTCAACAGTCCCGAACAGCGTCGCCTGGGCATTAAGGATTCCCACGAGCTGGCGTTGCAGGACTGGCTTGGGACCGCCGGCTTTGACCGTCCGGAGGACCACTGGCCGCGTCAGTGGGCGCACGCCTACGTCGATTTTGCCGCCGGGGAGAAGCGAAGCTGGTTGCGCGCCAGAGGTTTACAGACCTTTCCGGTGGTGGCCTGGGCCGAGCGTGGTGGCAAGGGCGCGCTGGGGCCGGGCAATTCGGTGCCGCGTTTCCACATCACCTGGGGCACCGGTCCCGGCCTGGTAGAGATCTTCGCCCGGCGCGTGCTCGCGGCCGTCGATCGCGGCCAGGTGCGCATCGCCTACCGCCATCAGGTTGATGAACTGATCGTCGAGATCGGTGCCGTCGTCGGTGTTCGCGGCACCGTGCTCGAGCCCTCCATCGTCCCTCGTGGTGTCGCATCATCACGAACTGCAGTGGGCGAATTCGTGTTTCGGGCGCAAGCTGTTGTCGTGACCAGTGGTGGCATCGGCGGCAACCATGACTTGGTGCGAGCCAATTGGCCGGAGCGGCTAGGTCGTGTTCCGTCCCAGTTGTTGACGGGGGTGCCGGCTCATGTCGACGGCCGGATGCTGGGGATCTCGGTGGCTTCCGGCGCCCATCTGATCAACCGCGACCGGATGTGGCACTACACCGAGGGCATCACCAACTACGATCCGATCTGGGCTGGGCATGGGATCCGTATTCTGCCCGGTCCGTCGTCGCTCTGGTTGGACGCCAACGGATCTCGCATACCCGCACCGCTGTTCCCCGGATTCGATACCCTCGGTACGCTCGAGCACATCTGTCGCAGCGGGCACGATTACTCGTGGTTCATTCTCAACGAGCGGATCATCGCCAAGGAATTCGCGCTGTCCGGGCAGGAACAGAATCCCGACCTCACCGGCAAGGATGTGCGCGGGGTGCTGCGCCGCGGAAAGGCGGGACCGGCCGCGCCGGTGCGGGCATTCATCGACAAGGGCGTCGACTTCGTCACCGCCACGAATCTGCCGGATCTCGTCGCCAAGATGAACGCAATTCCGGATGTCACCCCGCTGGAGTACGCGACCGTTGCCCAGCAGGTGGCGGCGCGCGACCGCGAGGTGATCAATGCCTATGGCAAGGATCCGCAGATCGCCGCCATTCGTGCGGCTCGCGCCTATCTCGCCGACCGGTTCACTCGGGTGGTGGCCCCGCACCGGCTCACCGACCCCAAGGCCGGTCCGCTCATTGCCGTGAAGTTGCACATACTGACACGAAAAACGTTGGGAGGCTTGGAAACCGACCTCGACTCGCGCGTTCTACGCGCCGACGGTAGCTGCTTCGAGGGCCTGTACGCGGCCGGCGAGGTAGCCGGGTTCGGTGGCGGCGGTGTGCACGGGTACCGCGCCTTGGAGGGCACGTTCCTGGGTGGCTGCATCTTCAGTGGGCGGGCCGCGGGCCGTGGAGCCGCCGAGGACATCGGCTAACCCGTCCCGACCCGCTGCACAGAATGGAATCTAGAAGGTGACGGCATCCTCGTGCGGCAGCACCTGGAAATCGGCGTCGGACATCTCGCGAAATCGCGTGTAGAAGAACGGGTATGCGGCCTCCTGCAGGATGCCCTGGTGAATCGGGACCGCCCGGGCGGGGTTCACCGCGCGCAGGTACTCGATCGCCTCGGACACTTTCATCCATGGTGCCGCGGCCGGCAGCGCCAGCACGTCGACGTCCTCGCCGGGGGCGAAGAGTGCATCGCCGGGATGCATGAGCCGTGCCGGGTGATCCCCGTCGCCGATCAGATAGGAGGTGTTGTCGATGAGCGGGATCTCCGGATGGATCACGGCGTGCTGCCCGCCGACCCCGCGCACTGTGAGCCCATCGACACCGAAGCTGTCACCGGCGTGCACCGCTTGCCACGGCTCGCCCAGCTGTGTCGCCGTCATCGGATCGGCGTAGAGAGCTGCGCCCGGGTTGGCGTCGATCAGCGCGGGTAGCCGCGCCAGGTCCACATGGTCGGGATGCTGATGGGTGATCAGGATGGCGGACAGGCCAGTGATCCCCTCGAATCCGTGCGAGAAGTTGCCCGGATCGAACAGCAGGGTCGTATCGCCAAAATCAGCCAGCAGGCAGGAATGCCCGAAGTGGGTCAGCCGCATGGCACGAGTCTAGGCGCGCCGCCCGGGAATGAATGCAGAGCGAGAGCGAAACGCCTTCGGTAGGACGATCGGTCTACCGAACGGGTATGGGCACTGGCAGGAGGTTGACGCCATTGCCATCCGGTCGCCGGACACACCCTTGAAACCCCCTGGTCACGCCCGTAGTTTGGCCTACTTCGCCAGCTATGCCAGGTGCACCCATGTCTCCGAGCCACAGCGAGGAGGCCCGCAGCGCACCACCGGGATGAGCACCGCGAGGTCCAGGTGACCTGACAGGGAGCGCTGCGACGCGGAGCATCCCTCCCGCACGGTAAAGTCAGCCCGTGGCCCGAGTCGTCGTAAACGTCATGCCGAAACCCGAGATCCTGGACCCGCAGGGACAGGCGATTGTCGGAGCGCTCTCTCGCCTTGGCTATGCCGGCGTCTCAGACGTCCGGCAGGGTAAGCGCTTTGAGCTCGAGTTCGATGGTGAGATCGGGGATTCCGATTTGGAGTCGATTGCCGAGGCGCTGCTCGCCAACACCGTCATCGAGGACTGGGAAGTGGTCCGGGCGGAATGAGCGGCGCATCCGTCAAGATCGGGGTTATCACCTTCCCGGGCACGCTCGATGATGTCGACGCCGCTCGGGCGGTGCGGCTTTCCGGCGCCGAGGCCGTCGCGTTGTGGCATGGCGACGCCGACCTGAAGTCCGTCGACGCGGTGATCGTGCCCGGCGGCTTCTCCTATGGCGACTACCTGCGCGCCGGCGCCATCGCACGCTTCGCCCCGGTCATGGGGTCGGTGGTTGAGGCCGCCGCAAACGGCCTGCCAATCCTGGGCATCTGCAACGGTTTTCAGGTGCTGTGCGAGGCCGGGCTACTGCCGGGCGCGCTGACCCGCAATGCCGGCCTGCATTTCGTGTGCCGCGATGTGTGGCTGGGTGTTGACGCCAACCACTCCGCTTGGTCGTCCCGGTACGAGAAGGGTGCCGACATCCTGGTGCCACTGAAGTCCGGCGAGGGTCGTTACGTCGCCTCCGACAATGTCCTCGACGAGCTGGAGGGCGAGGGCCGGGTGGTCTTCCGCTACCGCGAGAACCCCAACGGCTCGATGCGCGATATCGCCGGAATCTCGTCGGCCAACGGCCGCGTCGTTGGGCTGATGCCGCACCCGGAGCACGCCACCGAGGCGCTCACCGGCCCCAGCGATGACGGTCTCGGCATTTTCTACTCGGCGCTCGACGCCGTGCTGGCCGTTTAAGGCAGCAGCGCGACCGACGCCTCGGCGGTGTAGCTCAGGAATGTCAGCGTCTCCTGCAGGTACAGCTGCACACTGTCGGCGTCGTGTGCCAGGTAGCCGATGGTGACATCGGTGCCCAGCTGCAGGTCGAAGTCTCCGCCACGGGTGCTGAGCACGAACGCGCCGTCGATCGCGGGCGCCCAAATGATCTCAGTGTCCACGAGCCGGTTCAGATGCTCGCGGATCGGGTAGCCGTGGTCGGAGGTCTCGCTGACCTTCGTGTACACGTCGGCCGATAGCAGCACCGAATACGGCCCGTCCACGCCTGCCAGCCGCAGCTCGGACAGCGCCTGGGAGATGACGTCGGGAATGTGCCGAACATCTTCGGGCAGCGCCAGTCCGGGGTTGGAGCTGGACTCGCGAATCCCGACGATCGACGCCGCGGGGTAACCCTCGAAGATCGCGCGATCCTCGGCGAACGCCAGCTTCTTGGCCGCATCCTTGACCGGATCCCAATCTGAATCCTGGGCGCCGCGTTCCACGTCGTCGATCGCCGACCGGCTGATGGTGAACGGGACCCGCAGCCGCACAAGCGGTTTACTCTCCCGCAGGTGGGCCTGCACACCTTCAGCGGGTGCTGAAATACTCAGCACGTGGCCCGTACTGACGGCCGCGCAGGCGGACCCGCCCGGCTCGCTGACGTCGACCACACGGCGTCCCGCGATATGGCGCTTGAAGGTGCGGGACGCTTCGGTCCCGATCTCCACCCATGCCTCGTCCGTGATGGGTGCGAGCTCGCGGTACAGGTTGTTCATGACGACGTTCCCTTCAGGCTGCCGATCGAGAGGGTCCCTTGGTCTTCAGGAGATTTCGCAGTTTCCTGCTCGGGAAGGGCGGGGAGACTATCCAGGAAATCGGCCGACGGCGCGAAGAACAGCCCACCGGTGACCGCCGTCGAGAAATCCAGGATGCGATCGGTGTTCCCGGGCGGATCCCCGACAAACATGTTGTGCAGCATGCGTTCAGTGACATCCGGCGTACGCGAGTAGGCAATGTAGTAGGTACCGAACTCGGCCTTGCCGAGCTCCCCGAAGGGCATGTTGCGTCGCAGGATCTGCAGCTCGTTGCCGTCTTCGTCCTCGATGACATTCAGTGCCACATGCGAATTCGGCGGTTTTGCGGCGTCGTCGAGTTCGATGTCGTCGAGTTTTGTGCGCCCGATCACCTTCTCCTGCTCGTCCACGGTCAGGGCGCTCCACGCGGCCATATCGTGCAGGTACTTCTGCACGTGGACGTAACTGCCGGCGGCGAAATCTTGGTCCTCGGCACCCACGAGGGCGGTCGAGGCGGCCTCATCGCCGTCGGGATTTTCGGTACCGTCCACGAATCCGAGCAGATCGCGATTGTCGAAGTACTGAAAGCCGTGTGTCTCGTCCACCACGCTGATCGCACCCGCCAGTGCGGTGGTGATGCGCCCGGCCAATTCGAAGCAGCGGTCCATGGTGGCGGCGCGGATGTGGAACAGCAGGTCGCCGGGAGTTGACGGAGCGACATGCCGCTCACCCCGCACCTCCGGAAACGGCCGCAGGCTCGCCGGCCGCGGGCCGGAAAAGAGTCGGTCCCAGGCCTCGGATGCGATGCCGGTGACCAGTGACAATCGACGAGACGGGTCGCGGAACCCGATGGCGTGCGCCAGTCCGGACAGCTCGGGTAGGGCGTCATGAACTGCCTGTTCGGCACCCGCATTGATGGTTGCGGCAAGGAAAATCGCCGAAGAGGACAGCGGATCCAGAACAGGCTGCGACACGTGATCGGGCACGCTTCGACCCTAGACTGATTCCGGTCAGCCATCATGGGAAGGGTGACCGCGACCGCAGCAGGACTGTGCCAATTCATCGACGCCTCGCCGTCTCCCTTTCATGCCGTGGACACGGTCGCGCAGCGGCTTCGCCAAGAAGGCTTCACCGAGTTGTTCGAGGCGCAGCGCTGGCCCGGGCATTCGGGCGACTACTTCACGGTGCGGTCGGGCTCGATCGTCGCCTGGCGTGGCGTGGACATGGGGAACGAGAACGCCGCGTTCCGGGTGATCGGCGCCCACACCGACAGCCCGAATCTGCGGGTTAAGGCCAACGCCGGCCGCGTGCAAGCAGGTTGGCCCATGGTCGCGTTGGCGCCCTACGGTGGTGCCTGGGTGCAGACCTGGCTGGACCGCGATCTGGGTCTGTCCGGGCGGGTGCTGCTCCGTGACGGAGATGCGGTGCGATCCACGCTGATTCGCATCCAACAGCCGATCCTGCGGGTGCCGAACCTGGCGATCCACATGGTCAGCGCCGAGGAACGCAAGAAGTGGGTGATCGACCCGCAATGGCATCTGAACTCGGTGTGGAGCGGCAGTCGTAGCTTCGAGGAGTACATCGCCGAGCAGTTGGGCGTCGAACCAGCCGATGTGCTGGGGCGAGACCTGATGGCCCATGACCTGACCCCCGCCGCGTTGATCGGGCCGGACCAGAGTCTGATCAGCGCACCGCGGTTGGACAACCAGGCCAGCTGCTACGCCGGGTTGGAGGCCTTCCTGGCGGCCGAGTCAACCTCGACGACGGTGCTGGCGCTCTTCGACCATGAGGAGATCGGCTCGGTATCCGATCACGGCGCGCACTCGGACCTCTTGTCGACGGTGCTGGAGCGGATCGTGTTGTCCAGCAATGGTACCCGCGAGGACTTCTTGCGGCGCGCGGCCACCTCCGTGATGGTCTCCGCGGATATGGCGCACGCGACCCACCCCAACTATCCGGATCGTCACGAGCCGGGCCACCACATCGCCGTCAACGCCGGCCCGGTGATCAAGAGTCACCCGAATGTGCGGTACGCCACCGACGGGCGCGGCGCCGCTGCCTTCGCCATGGCATGCGAACGGGCGGACGTACCGTTGCAGCGGTACGAACATCGCGCCGACATGCAGTGCGGTTCCACCATCGGGCCGTTCGCGGCGTCACATACGGGCATGATGACCGTCGACGTGGGTGCCGCGACACTGGCCATGCACTCCGTACGTGAGCTCATGGGCGCGCACGACGTGCCGATGTACGCCGATGCGCTGCAAGCGTTTCTGGAGCTTTCAGCTACGTCATGAACTACATCGTGAAGCGCAGATTGGCGACGATCTTCCAACCGAGGTCGGGATCGCCGTCGAGAGTGAACCCGGCGCGGTTTGCGCTGGCTCGTCCCCCGAGGTGCCGGGCGAATTCACAGGTATCCGCGGTGAGCGTCACCTGCGGGGAGGCCAAGGGCTCCGAGAACTGAGCCACGATGCGCGCACGGTCGGGAATCTCGATGTTGACATTCTGTGCGCCAATTCCGGTGAGCACGAATCGGATCCGGCTGCCTTGGGGTGCGCCGGCGCGCTTTCCGATGAGGAACGGCAGCGCATTGATCAGCTCGGTGAGTGCGGGGGCGGCCGAAACCGGGTCCGCCGGAGCGGGAAACCCGAGACTGTCGCGGACATCCAATTCGTGCATCCAGCAGTCGAAGTCGCGGATCTGCATAAACCGGCCGTAGCTCTCCGGCCCCACCGGCGTGGCGGTCTCGGCATTGAACTGCTCCTGAGACAGGCCCTCGAGCACGGCCAGGCGCGCGCTGGTCACCGTGCGCAGGTCGCTGAGGACCATGGCTGGCGGCAGCTTGCGATAGTAGGTGAGCCACCGTTCGTTCAGGACGCCGACGGGATTGTGCACATGCGGCAGATCGGCGACCGCCTCGTCGGTGCTGGGGATCGGGTCACCCGAGAGCAGGCGTTCGGTGCTCACCACATGCGCGATGACATCCTTGACGCTCCACCCCGGCAGCACGGACGGTGCTGCCCACTGGTCGTCGGTCAGGCTGGCGCCCAACTCGTCCAGCGCGGACCACTGCGCGGCTAGCGCGGCGACGACGGGCTCCTTGGTGACAATCGTGACGGTCATGCCCCGAGCCTACGAGAGGCCCGGAAGGCCCGAGCGATGAATTTCGCTGATTGTGTCGGTCTGTCTCTCTACAGTTGATCCATCGGGGATTTCGAGAAAGGAATCTCATGTCCGTCGTATCCACACTCATCACCAGATTCAGCGAGAAGAGCACGCCGGAGAAGATCGGTATCGCGCTGAGCGGCATCATCCTGCTGTTCCTGTTGGGGGATGCGTTACCCAAGATCTTCGGCGCGGAGTTCTCGACGAGCGCCGTCGAGGGATTGGGTTTCCCGCCCTATCAGACGGCCCTCATCGGCTGGGTGCTGCTGGCGTGCACCATCGTGTGGGCGATCCCGCGCACCTCGGTGCTCGGCGCCGTGGGCCTGACCGCCTACCTGGGCGGCGCGGTCTGCATCGACATGCACGCGGAGCTGTGGGCTCCCGTTGTCTTCGCCGTCGGGTTCGGGCTGCTGATCTGGGCGGCGATGATCCTGCGTCGGCAAGAACTGTTGAAGGTGCTGATCGGCTAGCGCGAGCAGTTCTCGAATTGCTGGCGCAGCTCGCCTTCCCAGCCGGATGCGCTGCCATCCGAACATCCGTTGATGCGGATGTGCACCGTTCCCTCACCCGGGACGGTGCCGTCGAATTGCACCGGTTGTCCGTACTCCCTGAGGAGGGCGAGCTGCGCGACGGCCCTCGCACGCGGGTCGGGGGTCGCCGAAAACGTGACACGCACCGCGCTGAAGTCGGAGGACTTGGGCTTCATCACGAACTCGGCCTTGGTCGGGACGGTGATCGTGGCCAGCCGTTCCCACAACACGAGGACCTCGTCGTCGGGTGGCCCGTTGGAGGTGCTCAATCCCGGGGATTCGTACGAGTCGGTGGCAGTGACGGTCCAGCTTGAATCCTGCTGGTTTGGGAAGTCCTTCAGCACACGCCGGTAGACGGCGGTGATGTCCTGTGGACGAAAGTCTTTGGGCAGCCCGTCGGCGCTGTCGGTGTCGGTGCGCTTCCGCACCGACAGCAGGAAACGCTGCCGCAGGTCACTTCCCGCACTGGTGGATGTGCCGTTCACCGCCGTCGCGTATTTGCCCGTGATCATGGCCAGCCAGTCCTGATATGACGGGGTCGGCGGCGTCGGGTTTCCGGGATCCACCTCCGCGGAAAACCCGTTGCAGGGCTGCGCGTAAGGCCCGTGCACAAACGGCATTTCGGGGCAGGCGCCCACATCCAGCACCACGTGATAGTGCCGATACCCGGTGTCGAACACCTTGCGGGTGAAGGTTTTCCACACCTCTGTCAGCTGCGCGCCGGTGACGTCGGGGCGTGGGCGGACCTTCAGATAGAACGACGGCTCCTTGAACGCCACAATCGGATTGCTGTGCTGGTTGTACGAGGTGCCCTCGACGCCGGGCATGCCCTTGATCTGCTCGGCGATCTGTTGTGATTCCTCGGCGCGGTTGGGCGAGCATCCGCTGAGTAGGAGCGCCAGCGCAGCCGATCCGGCGAATCCAACACGAGCCAACCGGTTCAGCACTGTTCGAACTCCTGCCGCAGCTCGGTCTGAAGTGGTGAATCTGGGGGCCGCGGCAGCGATCGGTCGTTCAGGGAGCATCCGCCCACCCGCACCACCAGAACCGGACCCTTTTCACCGGAGGCGGTGTAGACGACGGGCTGGCCGAACTCTCTGAGCAGCGTCAGGTTTTCGACGGCACTACTGCGGATCAGCTTGTCGTCGTACCCGCGCGTACCCACTGTCATCGAGTTGGGCTCGGCGGCGGTGGGATTCCGGCGAAACGTCGACTCGATGATGACGCGGTCCTGCTTCTGGAACTGTCCCCATAGAAGCAGGACCGCGTCATCGGGAAATCCGTCGGGACTGCTCAGTGATTGGCCTCCGCTGTTGACCTTCCAGCCCGCGCCGGACAATGACGCAAAGTCGGCCATCAGCCGACGGAACGTGGGAACAACGAGTTCGCTGTAGCCCGTCACCGTGAGCTCGACTGCGCGCTTCTCACCCGACGTCGACAGGCGCGCGTTCTGGGCGTAGTCGGCTCTCCACAACCGCAGCCAGTCGGCGTTGGGTGGCGTGTCCCCGGCTCTCGATTTCACCCAACTGCAGTTGGTGGGGGATGGCTGCGATTCGGAATCTGACGGGCACAAGGTGCACACGAACCGGCTGTCGGGGCGATCCGATGAATCGCACCAGGCAAGGGCCAGCGGGGCGATGTCCTGTTGGTAGCGACCCTCGGTGACATTTTTGGTGTAAAGGTTCTGCATGGCGGCGAGTTGATCGGCCGTGACGTCCTTGCGGACGGTGACCTTTGCCTCCAGCCTCCGTGTGGTGGAGAACCGGGCGTGGTTGGTCACCAGCGCCGCGTCCGTACCGGGGAGGGCCTTCAGTCCGTCCTCCAATTTCTTGGTGTCGACGGCACGTTCGGGTGGGACGCAGCCCACGGCGCCGAGCATCATCGCGAACACGACCAGCAGGATCCCCACCGCTCGACCTGACCGCCCCATGACGCCAGTATGGCGCGAGGCGCGGGCAAGCTGGGCTCAACGTTAGAATCTGGTCGTGACTTCACGGGTCGATACGGTCGATAACGCAGCAGCCACCCCCGATCACCCGCAGCCATTCGCTGAGCTAGGGCTCAAGGATGACGAGTACGCGCGGATCCGCGAGATCCTCGGCCGCCGCCCCACCGACGCCGAGCTCGCCATGTACTCGGTGATGTGGAGCGAGCACTGCTCGTACAAATCCTCCAAGGTGCACCTGCGCTACTTCGGGGAGACCACCACCGAGGAGATGCGTTCGGGCATGCTCGCCGGTATCGGCGAGAACGCCGGGGTGGTGGATATCGGCGACGGCTGGGCGGTCACCTTCAAGGTTGAGTCGCATAACCACCCGTCGTATGTGGAGCCGTACCAGGGCGCGGCCACCGGCGTGGGCGGCATCGTTCGCGACATCATGGCCATGGGTGCCCGGCCGATCGCCGTCATGGATCAGCTGCGTTTCGGTGCGGCAGATGCCCCCGACACTCGCCGCGTCTTCGACGGTGTGGTCCGCGGTGTCGGCGGCTACGGAAACTCACTGGGACTGCCGAACATTGGCGGCGAGACGGTGTTCGACGCCTCGTATGCCGGTAACCCGTTGGTCAATGCGCTCTGCGCCGGGGTGCTGCGCAAGGAAGACCTGCACCTGGCCTTCGCCTCCGGTACCGGCAACAAGATCATTCTGTTCGGCGCGCGCACCGGGCTCGACGGCATCGGCGGCGTGTCGGTGCTGGCCTCGGAGACCTTCGGCGGCGACGAAGCAGATGGCGCCTCGCGAAAGAAGCTCCCCAGCGTGCAGGTCGGTGACCCCTTCACCGAGAAGGTGCTCATCGAGTGCTGTCTGGAGCTGTACGCGGCGCATCTGGTGGTCGGCATCCAGGACCTCGGTGGTGCTGGATTGTCCTGCGCAACATCCGAACTGGCCTCGGCCGGCGACGGCGGCATGCATATCGATCTGGATCAGGTGCCGTTGCGCGCCACCGGGATGACCCCCGCCGAGGTGCTTTCCAGCGAGTCGCAGGAGCGCATGTGTGCCGTGGTGACGCCCGAGAACGTCGACGCATTCATGGCGGTGTGCCGCAAATGGGATGTGCTGGCGACCGTCATCGGCGAGGTCACGGACGGCGACCGGCTGCGGATTACCTGGCACGGCGAGACCGTTGTCGACGTGCCGCCGCGGACCGTCGCACACGAGGGTCCCGTGTACCAGCGGCCGGTGGCTCGCCCCGCCACCCAGGATGCGTTGATCGCTGACAGCACAGCAGGTTTGGCGCGGCCATCCACCGGCGACGAGCTGCGGCAGACCCTGCTGAACATGATCGGCAGCCCGCATCTGTGCAGCCGGGCCTTCATCACTGAGCAGTACGACAGGTATGTCCGCGGTAACACCGTGCTCGCCGAACACGCCGACTCCGGTGTGATCCGGATCGACGAGGTGACCGGGCGCGGAATTGCCTTGGCCACCGATGCATCCGGGCGTTACACCGTGCTCGACCCGTACACCGGCGCCCAGCTGGCGCTCGCCGAGGCCTACCGCAACGTGGCCGCGTCGGGGGCCACCCCGGTCGCGGTGACCAACTGCCTGAACTTCGGCTCCCCCGAGGATCCGGGTGTCATGTGGCAGTTCTCCGAAGCGGTTCGCGGCCTCGCCGACGGCTGCGTGACGCTGGGTATCCCCGTCACGGGAGGCAATGTCAGCTTCTACAACCAGACCGGTACCACTCCCATCCTGCCCACGCCCGTCGTCGGGGTCCTCGGTGTGTTAGACGATGTGAAGCGCCGTCTTCCTACAGCTTTCGGCACCGAACCCGGTGAGACGCTGATCCTGTTGGGTGATACCGCCGACGAGTTCGACGGCTCCATCTGGGCGCAGGTGGCCCACGATCATCTGGGCGGCACCCCGCCCAAGGTCGATCTGGCGCGCGAGCAGCTGATCGCGCAGGTTCTCACCGCCGCCTCGCGGGATGGGCTGCTGTCGGCGGCACACGACCTCTCCGAGGGTGGGCTCATTCAGGCCGTCATCGAGTCGTCGCTGGCCGGCGAAACCGGTTGCCGCATTTTACTTCCCGAGGGAGCCGACCCGTTTGTGGTGCTGTTCGCCGAATCCGCAGGTCGTGTGTTGGTCGCCGTTCCGCGCACCGAAGAGAGTCGATTCATGTCGATGTGTGCGGCGCGTCAGCTTCCCGCCGCGCGGATCGGTGTCGTCGATCAGGGTTCGGATTCCGTTGAGGTACAAGGTCAATTCTCGGTCACGCTGACCGAGCTGCGCGAGACTCACGAAGGCGTGCTGCCCGGGCTGTTCGGATGAGCGAGGCTCCTGGAGTCCCCGTCACGACCAGCACCGTCGATCCCGACGATTGGATTGGTCGCAGCTGGCTGGCGTTCCAGGAGCTTGAAGAGCACGTCGAGAACCGGCACCCGTTGATGGCCTGGGCATGGAACCTGCTGCGACTGGATTTCTGCGGAATCGCGTTCGGTGCCTTGTTTTTCTGCCTCTCGCTCACTCCGTCGCTGATACCGCGCACCTGGCTGTTTCAGGGGTTGATCGGCGGCGCCACTGCGGCCATCGGGTACGGCATCGGTGTGTTGCTGTCGATGGTGGTACGGCGTTTCTGGCTGGACAACCAGAAGTGGTGGCCGCTGCGTGACCGGGTGATGGTGACTGCCAAGCTCGGGGTGGTGGTGCTCTCGGCCGTCTGCTCGCTTGCGATGATCGTGCCCTCCGCGCGCTGGCAGCGCGAGCTCGCCGCCCTCATGAACACAGAGGGGCCAAGGACCATCGAGTACTCGAAGTCCTTTCTGGTCGCGATTGCCGTTGCCGCCCTGTTTATTTCGGTGTCTCGGGTGTTGCGTGACCTGGTCAGACTGCTGGCCCGGTTTCTCATTCGCCGTATGCACCTGAGCCGTGAAGTGTCCTTGCTCATCGGCACCGCCATTGTGGTGGTGCTGGCCATCATGCTGTTCAACGGTGTGCTGGTGCGCGGTTTCTTTGCCGCCGCCAATGCCTCGTTCGGTCCGCACAACGACACCACGCGGGCCGGGGTGCAGCAGCCCGCCCAGCCGGAGCGTTCCGGCAGCGCCGCGTCGCTGGCTTCCTGGGAGAGCCTGGGCTACGAGGGACGCAACTTCGTCTCCGGCGGATTGCATGCCGACGAGCTTGCCAAGGTGAACGGCCGCCAGGCCAAGGAGCCCATCCGGGTGTACGCGGGATTGGAGACCGCCGACACCGCGGAGGAGCGCGTCGACCTGCTGGTGCGGGAACTGGAGCGCACCAAGGCATTCGAGCGCAAGGTCTTGATCATCGTCCCGACCACGGGCACCGGTTGGGTGACTCCGAGCGCCGCGCGGGGCATCGAACTCATGTACAACGGCGATTCCGCGATCGTCGCTACCCAGTACTCGTTCCTGCCCAGCTGGATCTCCTTCCTTGCCGATAAGAAGAAGGCGCTGGCCTCGGGTCAGCTGTTGATCGACACCGTTCAGAAGCGCTGGGCACAGCAACCCGAAGGCCATCGTCCCAAACTGGTCATCTATGGCGAAAGCCTGGGATCGTTTGCGGGACAAGGCGCATTCGATGGACTCGGCGATATTCGGGCCGCCGGCGTCGACGGGGTGTTATGGACCGGTCCGCCGAATTTCAGCCAGATTTGGAATGAACTGGTGTCGAAGCGCGACCGGGGCACCTTGGAAGCACTTCCGGTGTACGACAGTGGATTCACGGCGCGTTTCGCGATAGGACCCGATATCGATGCCCTCGCCAGGGCACCGTGGCAGACCCCGCGGGTGCTGTTCGTGCAACATCCGTCCGATCCGGTGACGTGGTGGTCGACCGATCTGTTGTTCAGTGAGCCGGATTGGCTCAAGGAGGCGCCGGTTGGCGACCGGTCCAGCGCCATGCGCTGGTACCCCATCGTCACCTTCTGGCAGGTGGCGGCCGACCTGGCCAACGCCGTCGGAGTGCCCGACGGGCACGGCCACAACTACGGCATTTCCTCGGTCAACGGCTGGGCGGCGGTCGCCCCGCCGGCCGGCTGGACCCCGCAGGACACCGAGCGGATCCGGAAGGCACTTGACGACACCGCGTCGCTCGACGGCCCCGATACGTGACCTCCCGCATCAGAGTGCTTGTGTTGGCCGCCGCCCTCGCGGCCTGGCCCCCGGTGCTGGATAGGTTCTCGCAGCGCTGGCGGCCCTTGATCGGAGCCGGTGTTAGTACCTCGCTCGCGGTCGCCGTCGGCATCCCGCTGGGGCTGCGCTCACCCCATCTCGGGGCAGGTCTGCGGCTTGGCGGGATCGTCGCCTCGGCAGTTGCCGTCGTGGTTGGCGCCTCACCGGCGCTCAAACCGGTGCGCACCTCCATGCGTGAGCGGGACGTCCACCTTCATCCCGCGGCCTGGCTGGGGTTGCATATTCCGGTGGGCACGGTCTGGTCGGAGGAGCTCGCCTTCCGTGGAGTGCTGCAGCCGCTGGCGACGCAGGCATTCGGGAAACTCCCGGGTGGTGTCCTGCAGGCAGTGGTGTTCGGGCTGGCCCATATCCGGTCTGCCCGGGTGGCGGGAGATTCCGTCCCGGCGACAGTGCTGGTCACCGGGCTGTCTGGCTGGCTGTTGGGTCTGCTGCGGGAACGGTCGGGCAGTGTGGTCGCGCCCATGCTGGCGCATTTGGCACTCAACGAGACCGGAGCGGTGGCGGCCCTGGCGGTGCAGCGGTCAGGGCATCGACCGCTCCGACCGCAGATGTAGTGCGGTATTTCCCCGAATCCCGGACTGGCTGGGTATTCGCTGTAGATAATCGGCGGATGGCCTCGCAATGGAGAACCAGGATTCGGCGTGCCGGTGCCACGCTGGCAGGAGTAACGGTCGCTGCCGGAGTGGCCTTGGCCGCACCCGCCAGCGCCGATCCCGCATCGCTGCCGGTGTTCGTCCCGTACCCCTCGGAGTGGTCGCCGGACACCTCGGTGTTCCCGTACAACATGTGGCAGAGCCGGGCGTCCGATGAGCAGTTCACGGCGCTGCGTGATTCCTGCCAGTGGTTCAACGCGCAGTACGACACCCTGATGGGTTCGGTGTTCGGATTCCAGAATTACCTGCGTGACCACCACGACGTCTGGGCGGCCTCGGGTTCGGACACCGTCGGCAATGTGGTCACCGCCAATCTGGATCAGTCGGCGGGCTTCCTCGACCCCCGCGTGCACACGCTCTACATCACCAACTATCCGGACCAGAGCCAGTACTCGCCGCTGTACAACGGTGACTCCTTCTATCACCTGTGGTTCCAGTTCACCCAGATCAGCGACAAGATGAAACAACAGCTGCCGTCCGGAGTGATCAATGCCAATATCGCCGCCGGCAACGTCTACGGGAGCACCATCCGCAATTCGGGAATTTGTGACGGAGCGTAGCGGCCTGTCAGTGCCCAGATAGGCTGGCCCACATGCCAGCTCGCGCACCGGATGCCGCCTCCACTCGGGCTGCGGTGCTCGCGGTCGCGGAATGGTTGCACGATCCGCAGGCGCCCGAGCCGTCGCGCGCGCTGCTTGCCGACGCCGTACGGTGCACCGCCCGGACCCTCGCCGCCGACGCACCCGGTGCATCCGTGGAGGTGCGGGTGCCGCCATTCGTTGCCGTGCAATGCATCTCGGGTCCGCGGCACACCCGCGGCACCCCGCCCAACGTGGTCGAGACCGCCCCTAGGGCCTGGTTACTACTGGCCACCGGACTGCTGACCCTGGAGCAGGCAATCGTCGACCGGGCGGTCACCGTGTCCGGATCCCGGGCCGGTGAAGTTGCCGACTGGCTGCCGTTGGTGCCGATCTAACGCCGAGAGTGAAGCTGTTGCGGGGAAACGTCGAGAAATCCGCACTAACTTCACGCTCGAGAGTGGCGGCCTGGCCAGCCGATTCCGCATTCAGCAATTTGCCCCGTAAACTGTGGTGGTCACCCACGCCCACGCAGGACGCAGCCAGGGAGCCGCATCGTGACCGCACAGCCGATCGAGCTGGAAAATGACCCTCGCGAAGAATGCGGCGTATTCGGGGTCTGGGCACCCGGCGAAGAGGTATCAAAACTTACCTACTACGGCCTGTACGCGCTACAGCACCGTGGCCAGGAGGCCGCCGGTATCGCTGTGGCCGATGGCTCACAGGTAGTGGTGTTCAAGGATCTCGGCCTGGTCAGCCAGGTATTCGACGAGCAGACCCTCGCCGCCATGCAGGGGCATGTGGCGATCGGGCACTGCCGCTACTCGACCACAGGTTCGGTCACCTGGGAGAACGCCCAGCCGGTGTTCCGGACCACGGCTGCCGGTACCGGAGTCGCGCTCGGACACAATGGGAACCTGGTCAACACGGCGGAGCTCACGAAGCGGGCGCGTGATGCCGGCCTGATCAACTCGAAGACCCCCGGCATGGCCACCACTGATTCGGACATCATGGGCGCGTTGCTGGCCCACGATGCCGCCGATACCACCATCGAACAAGCAGCCATGTCGCTGCTGCCCACCGTGCGTGGCGCGTTCTGTCTGGTCTTCATGGACGAGAACACCCTCTATGCCGCGCGCGATCCGCACGGGGTGCGCCCGTTGTGCCTGGGCCGTCTCGACACGGGTTGGGTCGTCGCCTCGGAGACCGCTGCCCTGGACATCGTGGGTGCCTCGTTCGTTCGGGATATCGAGCCCGGCGAGCTGCTCGCCATCGACGCCGACGGCGTGCGTTCCAGCCGTTTCGCCAATGCGACACCCAAAACCTGCGTCTTTGAATACGTGTATCTGGCCCGGCCCGACAGCATGCTCGACGGAAGATCGGTGCACTCCACCCGCGTCGAGATCGGGCGCCGGCTGGCGGCCGAACACACCGTCGATGCCGACTTGGTGATCGGCGTTCCGGAATCCGGCATTCCTGCGGCCGTCGGCTACGCGCAGGGGTCGGGTATTCCGTACGGACAGGGCCTAATGAAGAACGCCTACGTGGGCCGCACCTTCATCCAGCCTTCGCAGACCATTCGTCAGCTCGGTATTCGTTTGAAGCTCAACCCCCTCCGTGAGGTCATCCGCGGCAAGCGGCTCGTGGTGGTGGACGATTCGATCGTCCGCGGTAACACCCAGCGGGCGCTGATCAGGATGCTGCGCGAGGCGGGCGCAGCCGAGGTGCATGTGCGCATCGCCTCGCCGCCGGTGCGCTGGCCATGCTTTTACGGCATCGACTTCGCTTCTCCCGCAGAACTTATCGCCAATGCGGTGGAATCGGACGATGAGATGCTCGATGGTGTCCGGACGGCGATTGGTGCCGACACCCTGGGTTACATCTCGGCCGAGGGGATGGTCGCGGCCACCCAAGAGCCTCGCTCACGGCTGTGCTGTGCCTGCTTCGACGGCAATTACCCGATCGAGCTGCCGAAGGAAACCGCGTTGGGCAAGAACGTGGTCGAAAACATGCTCAAGGTGACTGCGCGCGAGAAAACAAGCGACAGCGCTGATTCCGTCCAGACGCGCTAGGTGGTCGGAAGCTCCGTCATATCCCGGAGAACCCTGAATCGCTTTCTGGCGGATGCGATGAGGGAGTCGATCTGGTGATCGATTGCCGTCTCAAAGGAATGCTGAAGGTCCCCAGCAAGGATGAGTTCGTCGACGAGAACGAATAGCTCGGCGATGACCGAGGATTCGCGTTCATAGATGTTCAGGACGACGGTCGCGGTCGCGCCCAACAGCCCCCTTGAGACGACGTGATATCGGCCTCGGCGGGTCGCGATAAGGTCGCTCCGAGTTGTCTTCTCGACGATCGTCCACTCGATGGGAGTCACCACCCCAACGATTCCGGTCGACGTGGTGAAGGTGTCTCCCGGCACGAGGTCGTGGACACTTTGATCACGTGCGCCAAACACTTGTGGTGTGCCTCTGCCCGGCTCGATGTCGCCGGCTCCTGGGAGGCGGATATGGGCGAGGGCCGAAACGTCGTTGAGGCTGCGGACGATCTCGAAACGCCGTTCCGCCGAAAGCAAACTTCCCCCTCAAGGTCTTAGTGAGCCCGAGGTTATGTGACAGAAGGGGCGTGTGCGATGACCGAATTGGGCGAATTACTTGACCGAACGCGCCCGGTTTCGGTACTGGGCCGGCGATGCATCGGTCCACCGTCTAAAGGCGCGAGTAAAGGCGCTGAGTTCGGAGAAGCCCAGGCGGCCGGACAGATCGGTCAGCGATTCCGTGTCGCTCTCAAGGCTTTTGAACGCCTCATCACGAAGTACCTCGTCTCGGATCTCGCGGACCGATGTTCCGAACTCGCCTCGCAGAGAACGCTGGAGCGCTGACTGCGTCATGTTCAGTGCCGCCGCGATATCGCCAACGGTCGGGATTCCCCGTCCGATACCTGTTTTGACGATGCGCTCGACTCGATCGGGTAGCTGTTGGCGATAACTGCTGACGTTGAACCAGAGCTGTTCCGGATGGTCGAGGAGGGAAATGATTTCCTCCTCGGTGCGCAGTATCGGCATGTCGAGGAGTTTGGCGTCGAGAATCAGTGCGGCCGAACCGCTGTCGAACTCAACTGGCGCCCCGAGGATCTTGCTCTGCTGGGACCGCCCGGCCGGATGTGCGTGAGGCAGGAGAACGCGTTCGACCTGGATGGAACGCATGGTCAACCAGGTCCACATCTGGACCACGATGGCCATAATCCATTCGGTGACCGTGGCATCGGGCAAGTTGAGGGCCGAAACGTCCAGGGCGACGGTGGCGAGCTCGCCCGACCTGACCATCGTCGTGTTCGGTACCAGGGGAACGGCGTCCCTGAACGCGTCCCAGCGCGCGAAGGCCGCGCCGGGAGTCTCCGATGTCGCGAGGCTGAACATCAGGATCTGGAGCGTCACCGGCGGGATCGGCGCGGAGCTAATACCGAATGACAGATCATCCGTGCGGGCAAGGACCTCGCGGATGACCGTTCGCAGCTGCGCTGGGGTGGCCGTCGTCGGCTCGCCGGCGAGGAAGCGCGGTGAAACCTGCACTCCCATCAGCATCTCGGCCGCGTCCCAGCCCTGCTTCTGCGCCAATTCCGCCACCAGGGTGCCCCAACGCGGCGGGATCGATATCTGCTCCACGTCGCCTCCCCTGTCAAGATTCAAGAGGTGATATTGGTATAGATTGTTGCCAGTTTCAACTACCGCGGTACTGCGGTATGCCGTTTTCCCCGCGCGCAGGGCGTTCGCCGCCCTGGCGGTGAGACCGTCGAGCAGCAATGCTGATACCTGTTCGGATGGACCGATCGACGATCTGGGGAGGGCCACAGATGACCGAATCCACACACGAGCAGATCATTGTGATGACTGGTGCCACTGCGGGTCTCGGCGCGGGTACCGCCAAAATCCTTGCCGAACAACCCAACACGCGCCTCATCGTGGGCGCGCGCGGAACGGGCAGAGCGGTGCCGGGAGGGTGCGTGCTGCCACTTGACTTGGCGTCGCTGGACAGTGTCAGGCGCTTCTCCGAAGACGTGCGACGCGAGCTCGGTGATGCCTCGATCGATGTCCTGGTGCTCAATGCGGGGCTGCAGTTTCGAGACACGGACCACCGGACGGTCGATGGATTCGAGACCACGTTCGCGGTGAATCACTTGGCCCACTACCTGTTGGCGCGGCTGCTACTGCCCGCCCTCACCGACGGTGGGCGGTTGGTGATCACATCGAGCGACACACATGACCCGTCGATTATTCCCTTCGCGCCGCGATCACTGGATCCACTGCGGCTCGCACATCCGGACCCAGGAGGCATGGCTGCCGGCTTCCGCGCATACGCCGCCTCAAAGCTGTGCAATCTGCTGACGGCCCGATCGTTCGCAGGGCTAGGCGAGGTGACGCGGCGCGGAATTGAAGTTGTCTCCTACAACCCCGGGCTCACCTTGGGGACGGGGCTGGGCGGGCTGGACTCGCCAGGGGTTCGCGTGCTGCGTCCGCTGCTGCGCCTCGTCGCGTTGATCCGACCCCAGTTCCATCCCGGATCGGTGTATCGGTCGGGTGAAGCGCTGGCCGAGCTGGCGCTGGGTACGGTGAAACCGCCGCCTGGCCGTCTCTACGCGTCACTTGTCAAGGGGACGTTGACCTTCCCGGATCCCGCGCCGCTGGCACAGGATGACCGGAAGGCCGACGAACTATGGCGCGACAGCGCCGCAATGGTTGGGTTAGAGCCGTCCTGAGCTGACGAAGAAGTCGACGAGCTCGTTGACCGTCGTCTCGAGCGAGCGCGGGTCATAGCCCAATTCGGTGCGCGCCTTGGTGATGTCCACGGCAGGCGACACCGTCAGCTTGTTGAACGCGGCGCGGCTCAGTGCGTCGCTCTTCAGGAGCTTGCCGATGGGTTCGATGACCGGGATCGCGGCGTTGAGCAGACCCATCGGCAGCGCGAACAACGGACCGCGCTTGCCGATGTGTTGTGCGGCCAGACGACATATCTGGAGCAGGCCGCCGGTGTGTCCGCCCAGTAGATAGTTCTCTCCGGTGCGGCCCTTCTCGCCGGCCAGGTACAGCCCTGCCGCGACATCGCGGGCGTCCACCAAGTCATAGGTGCTGGCGACCATTGCGGGCAGCCGCCCGCGGGCGCTATCGAACAGCAGCTTGTTGATGCGCGAGAGCGGCGCAGGCGCGGGCAGATCCACCGGGCCATACACCCCCGTCGGATTGCAGATGACGGCGTCCAATCCGGATTCGATGACCTCGCGCACGGCCACTTCGCCACCCCACTTGGAGCGCTGGTAGACGGGTAGGTCGGCACCGGTCGAGCGTGGAGTGTTCTCGTCGACGGTCGACACACTGTTGGAGTAGGAGTCAATCGAGCTGCAATGCACCATGCGGCGCGCGCCGACGGAGAGGGCCGCCTGCGCGACGGTACGGGCGCCTTCGGTGTTGATGCGCCAGCACAGCTCGTCCTCGTGCTTGAGGGTGATGACGGCGACCAGGTGGTAGACCACCTCGACACCTTCGAGAGCCTTCGTCATGGAGCCAAGATCTAGGACATCACCCGATACCCAGGTGACGGCCTCGCGAGTCTCCGGTGAGCTGGGCACTGCGCGGTCGATGGCGACCACCTCATGTCCGTTCTCCACTAGGAGATTGACCAGGTTGGTGCCAATGAATCCGGCGGCACCGGTGACGGCAGTCTTCATCGTTGTCCTCAAGTGACGTGGGTGTTTTTTCGGTCAGGCGCTCGCGCGCTCGACCGTTGGCACCCAACCTACCTAACGCTCGCTTGGGTGCCCTTGTGACATCTATTGGATCGCACCCAGGCAGGTTGGGGCAATAGTTGCGATACTCGCCGGATGAGCCGCTTGCGCGAAGACCGTCTGATCGGATGACCCGCTTGCGTGAAGACCAGATACGGCGGATGCGCAAACTGGCAGTGGCCGTATCTGTGCTGCTCGCCGCGGGATGTGGGATCGGACGGCCACCCGGAGCCGTCGACGGGCAGTACCTCACAGTCGGCACCACGGATCGGGTGTCCACCCTCGATCCCGCCGGGGCGTACGACAACGGGTCCTTCCAGGTAGAGAACCAGGTCTATCCCTTCCTGATGAACTTCACGCCGGGGACCGGCGACCTCAAACCCGACTTGGCCTCCTCGTGCGGATTCAAGAACCCGACGCTCTACAGCTGTGCGCTGAAACCCGGTTCCGTCTTCGCCAACGGCCACAAACTCACCTCGTCGGATGTGAAGTTCTCCTATGACCGCGAGCGCGTGATCAACGACCCCAACGGACCGCAGTCACTGCTGGCCAACCTCGATCGCGTGGAGGCGCCCGACGACCTGACGATCGACTTCCGGCTCAAGCTCGCCAACGATCAGACCTTCCCCCAGGTGCTGGCCACCAATGCCGGACCGATCATCGACGAGGAGGTCTTCCCGCCCGATCGGTTGCTCGATGACGATGCCATCGCGAAGGCCGAGCCCTTCGCGGGCCCGTACACCATCACCTCACACAGCAAGAACCAGCTGATCGGGCTGCGCGCCAACCCCCATTACGTCGGCGGGCTGGGTGCACCGCAGTCAGAGCTGGTAGGTATCAAGTACTACAGCGGTGGCGAGAACCTCAAGATCGATATCGAGAACCGGGCAATCGACGTGGCCTATCGAAGCCTGTCGCCCAACGATATCGAGACACTCCGGGTCAATCCGCGCCTCGCCGTGCATGAGGGTCCCGGCGGAGAACTCAGGTACATCGTCTTCAACCTCAAGACCATGCCGGGTGGTACAGATGCCCAGAAGCTCGCGATCCGCAAGGCCGTCTCGTCGCTGATCGACCGTGAGGCATTGTCCCGCAACGTATACAAGGGCATCTACACCCCGGCCTACTCGGTAGTGCCCGACTCGATGGCGGGTACCCGTGAATCCTTCAAAACAATCTACGGTGCCAGGCCGAACGTCGACCTGGCCCGAAAGTTTCTGTCAGAGGCCGACATACCGGTCCCCGTGCTGATAAATCTGCAATACAACCCGGACCATTACGGGGGAAACTCTTCGGAGGAATATGCGGCGGTCAAGGGACAGCTCGAAGCCTCCGGCCTGTTCCGGGTGGACCTGCAGTCCACCGAGTGGGTGGCCTACCAGGAGCGGCGATCATCGGACTCGTACCCGGTGTACCAATTCGGCTGGTTTCCGGATTTCCCCGACCCGGACAATTATCTGACGCCGTTCTTCATGCCGGACAACATGGTGGTGAACCACTTCCAGAGTGACACCATCACCCGGCTCATCACGGCCGAGGCCACCGAACCGGATCGCGCCAAACGCCTGAGCATCATCGGGCAAATCCAGGATCTGATGGCGCGCGACTACATTTCGACGCTCCCACTGCTCACCGGCAAGCAGATCGCGATATCGGTCAAGAACGTCGAAGGGATCATGCTGGGCCCGTCGTTCAAGTTCCAGTTCACTCCGCTGAAGAAGACGGGGGGTGTCGCGTGAGCAGCACACTCCTGCGCTACCTCGGGGTGCGCCTGGCGTTGATCATTCCGACGGCGTGGATCCTGATGACCGTGGTGTTCGTGCTCATGCGGGGTATCGGCGATCCCATTACCGCGCAGGCCGGCGGCCGGCTCACTCCGGCCGAGATCGCCAAACGCAAGGCCGAGGCGGGATTCGACCGCCCGATTTGGACCCAGTATTGGGAGTACCTCACGGGGGTCCTGCGTGGTGACTTTGGGCGCACCTTGACCGACAAGCGGTCGATCACCGACATCATCGTGGTCAACGGCGCCGCCACCCTGGAGCTCGCGGCTGGCGCAATCATCGTGGCGCTGCTCGTGGGAATTCCGTTGGGGCGTCTGGCCGCAACCCATCGAGACAAGATTACCGATGTGTCCTTGCGGCTGGCGGCGGTGCTGTTTTACGCCGCTCCGGTGTTCTTCGTGGCGATCCTGCTTAAGTTGTTCTTCTCGGTGAAGCTCGGCTGGCTGCCGGCGTCAGGGCGCAGCACCGTCGGCACCGAGATCGCACTGGACGCCATGCCGCACCGCACCCACCTGTTGTTGGTGGACACCGTGTTGTACGGCAACAGTGGATATTTCGTGGATGCCCTCAAACATCTGGTGCTGCCAGTCTTGGCGCTCGGCCTGCTGACCGCCGGGGTGTTTCTGCGGTTGGTGCGGGTCAACCTGTTGCAGACACTGCGGGCGGGATATGTGGATGCCGCTCGGGCCCGCGGGCTTTCCGAGCGAGTGGTGGTGGGACGTCATGCCTTCCGGAACTCGCTGGTGCCGGTGGTCACGGTGATGGGCATGCAGATCGCCATGCTGCTCGCCGGCGCCGTGCTAACGGAAACCGCGTTCGAATGGAACGGTCTGGGTTCTCAACTAGCGCACTATCTTTCGGCACGTGACTTCGTGGCCGTACAGGGCATCGTCACCGTGATCGCGATCATCGTAGCGGTGATGAGCTTCGTCATCGACGTGGTAGTCGCATTCATCGATCCGAGGGTGAGGTTCTGATGACGGGCATGACGAAACGAGCGCCGCTCGCCGAGCGACTGCGCCGGCTCCCCGGTGTGAGTTTGTTGCGTTCCACGCACGGACTGCAGCGGGTCACCCTGGTAGGCGGTCTTGTCCTCGTCATCGGATTCATACTTGTCGCGGCCATCGCGCCCCTGTTGGCGCCGTACGGGTTCTCGCAAACTAGTGCGGACGGGGTCGATTTCGTGCGGCAGCAGGCTCCGTCATGGCAGCACTGGTTCGGTACCTCGGTGCGCGGTGAGGATGTGCACTCCCGGGTGCTGTTCGGTGCCCGTACCGCGCTGCTCGTCATCCTGGCCTCGCTGGTGGTCTCCCTGCCCGTCGGTGTGGTGCTGGGGCTGACCTCTGGATACCTGGGCGGCTGGCTGGACCGCGGGTTGGTCCTGGTGACGGACGCGCTGTACGCCATGCCCTCGCTGCTGCTGGCCATCGTGGTATCGATCGCGGTCACCGGAGGTCAATCCAGCACCGGCGGAGGCATTATCGCGGCGGCCATCGCCATCATGGCCGTATTCGTGCCGCAATACTTCCGGGTGGTACGCAACGCCACCGTCGGCATCAAGCAGGAACCCTTTGTCGACGCCGCCCGGGTCACCGGCGCCAGCACACCGCGAATCCTGTTTCGGCACATCCTGTCCAATGTCACCTCGTCGCTGCCGGTCATCATCACCCTCAACGGCGCCGAGGCCATCCTGACGTTGGCCGGCCTCGGCTTTCTCGGGTTCGGCATCGAACCCACCCAGGCCGCCGAATGGGGATACGACCTGAACAAGGCGTTATCGGATGTGGCCAACGGGATTTGGTGGACTGGGGTGTTCCCGGGTATCGCCATTGTGCTCGTGGTGCTCGGCATGACGTTGGTGGGCGAGAGTCTCAACGAAGTCATCAATCCGCTACTGCGAACCCGGCGAGGTGACGCGTGAGTGACATGGAAGCAGTGGCGCCGTTGTCGTTCCGGTCGCTATCGGTGACCTTCAGCACCGACAGTGGGCCCGTCGCCGCGGTGGAGGACGTGTCCTTCGACGTGAAACCGGGTGAGGTGCTCGCCGTTGTCGGAGAATCGGGCTCGGGCAAATCGGTGTCCTCACGCGCCGCCATCCGGCTGCTGCCCGAGACCGCGCGCATCACCGGCTCGGTTCTGCTGGACGGCCGCGATGTCACCACACTGTCGGGCCGTGAGCTGACGGCTATGCGCGGCAAGGACATCGCGATGGTGTTCCAGGAGCCTGGGGCGGCACTGGATCCGCTCTTCACCATCGGCTACCAGGTAGGTGAGGCAGTCCGCGCGCACGCGGCCATGACCCGCACGCAGGCCCGCGCGCGGGTCCTCGAACTGCTCGCACTGGTGCAGTTGCCCGATCCGGAGCGCCGCTACGACTGCTATCCGCATCAGCTCTCGGGTGGTCAGAAACAACGCGTGGTCATCGCGATCGCCATCGCCTGCGACCCCAAGGTGATCATCGCCGACGAGCCGACCACCGCCCTCGATGTGACGGTACAGGCCGAAATCCTGGAACTCCTCCGGGATCTGCGCGATCGGATTGGCAGCTCGATCGTGCTCATCACTCACAACATGGGCGTCGTCGCCGATATCGCCGACCGGGTGGTGGTGATGAAACAGGGCAGAGTCGTCGAAATAGCCCCGGTGGAACAGCTTTTCGCCGCGCCTGCCGAACCGTACACACGGGCGCTGCTGGCGGCCGTGCCGCACCTCGGCCAGGGAGATCCTGAGCATGCACCCGCGGAGAGTGGAGATCCGGCCGAGCCGGTGCTGGAGGTGTCCCACTTGGTGGTGGAATTCCCCGGTCCGCTCGGGCGCTCATCCTTCCGTGCCGTCGACGACGTGAGTTTCAGCATCGGTCGCGGTAAAACCCTTGGACTGGTGGGGGAGTCAGGGTCGGGCAAGTCGACCATCGGTCGATGCGTGGCCGCGCTGCAGCCGCCGGCCTCCGGATCGGTGCGGATGCTCGGGCAGGAAATCGTGGGCATGAGTCAGCGCAAGCTGCGTCCGCTGCGCGCCAGGTTCGGGTTCGTGTTCCAGGACCCGGCCACCTCGTTGAACCCGAAGATGCGCGTGGGTGATTGCATTGCCGAACCCATGTGGGTGCATCGTTACGGGGATCGGCACAAGATCCTCAGCCGAGTCGCTGAACTGGTCGATGCCGTGCAACTTCCGGCCGGCACTGAAAACCGCTATCCGCATGAGCTTTCCGGAGGCCAGCGGCAGCGTGCCAATTTGGCCAGGGCGCTGGCGTTGAGCCCCGACCTGCTGGTCGCCGACGAACCCACCAGCGCGCTTGACGTATCGGTGCAGGCGGCGGTGCTGGACCTGTTCGAGGAGTTGCAGCAGCAGTGGCAGTTCGCTTGCCTGTTCATCAGTCACGATCTGGCCGTGGTGGACCGGCTCGCCGACGAGGTCGCGGTGCTGCGTCACGGGGTGCTCGAAGAGATGGGTCCGCGCGGTCAGATTCTGCATAACCCGTCCACCGAATACACCCGCGCATTGGTTGCGGCGGTGCCGGTGCCGGATCCCTTAGAACAAAGGGAGCGTCAGCGCGCCCGTCGTTCCGTGCCGCCGAGATGACATCTATGCGGGAGTTACGTCGTGCGTTACCTGCGCGAATGTGATGTCGGTGCAACGCAAGTGGCGTGCCCAGGGGTTAGGAAGCGCCTGCGGTGTGCTCGTGCGACGGCCTCTCGGCGGCCTTCTTGTGATCACCGGAGCTCGACGCCGAGCCGGTTTCCGGATGCCCTGGCTTGTGGTCGCTTGCCCCATTCGGTGTGGAGGCCTGTTGTCCGCCAACGCTGGCTGACGAACCGGTGCTCCCACTCCCGTTCGTTGTGGAATTCTCAGTGTCGGAATGCGCAGCGGAAGAGGCGTCTGTGGCCGCCCCGCCGCTCTTCTTGGTCGCCGCCGGCGTCCTCTCGCTCTTCGTAGATCCCGATTCGGCCGCCGGGCTGGCCGAATGGTCGAAAAGCCTGCTCCCCGCGGTTTTCCCGTCGCGGGCTATGCCGTTGGCGCCGATACCGATCTTCGGCGTGATGGTGTTGGACTCGTGTGCCGCGGGCTTCTTGTCGGCATCGGGCTTGCTCGGTGACTCTTTTGCCTTGGTTTCGCCGGCCGCCGGAGAGGCTTTGGTGACCGGGCTCTCGGTGGCTTTGGCGAGGTGATCCGGCTGTGGGGAGGTCTTGCTGCTCGGTGTCTGTTCGGCCGGGGTATTAGCAACCGTCACACCGTGTGTCTCGCTGATGGAGACAGACTGGCCGTTGCGCTTCAACGTGACATCGCGCCCCGCGACCTCGAGGGTCGCTCCCGAAGGCGTGGTGACTGTGGTGCCGGTTGCGGCCTTGCCGGCCGACTCTTGAGATTGCTTGGAGGCGTTCTGCTTTGCAGATTCGGGCCGGTCTTCGATGGTCGCGACCACCTTTGTGCCCTCGGAGACGGTTGTGGTGCTGCCGTCCCTGCTGAGGGTGGTACCTGGATTGGCCTTGATCTGATCGGCCGAGCGTTGCGCCGACTGGCTGGACTTGAGGTAGTTGGTCACGGCCGAGATGACTTCCCCGCCGTTCAGGCCGTGGTCGACCACCCCGTCGCGCGGCACCCCGGGCAGCGAATGCACTTCGATGTTGACCGCAGTGGAACCCGGTGCCGCTGTGATGAATTGAGACTTGTATGGGGTGGCGACGACATCATTTTTGGTGCTCACCACCAGGTAGTCGACACCTGGCTTGGTGTCCGGCAGCTTGTCGAGCTTGTCGAGAAAGCGGCTGCCCACGGTCTGTTGCGACAAGGACGGCCAGCCCAGCGTGCTGACAGCCGAATAGATCACGTCTTTGACGGGTTTCCAGCCGTTGATATCGACCGAATTGCCCACCGGGCCAATGACGTCGGCGAGTCCACTGAAGGTGGTGCCGTGACTCGAGGGCGCCAGCTGGACAACATTAGCCACCCTGTCAGATTTGTCCTGCGCGACGAAATTCTTGATCAGCAGGCCGCCCTGCGAATGGCCGACGAGGTCGACTTTGCCGGCGCCGGTTTGATCCAAGACCGTCGCGACTTCATGGGCAAGCTGTTGTGTGGACACCTCGACATCGCCGAAGCCGCGCAGCCCGATCTGCCGTCCGATCGAGCCCACGAGGCCCTGAAATCCCTTCTGGCCGTACTCGAAGGTGAACGCCTTCATCCCCGCATCATGCAGGCTCGTCTTCATCGCATCCCAGTACTTTTGGTTCTCGGCAGTTCCGTGAACTAGGACGACCGGGATGCTCCCCGGTGTCGGTGTGCCGGCTTCGGCCGGGGAGGCGAGGGATTCGGACTTGATGACCGCATCCAGACCGTGGCCGTTCTCACCCGGATTCAATGAGACGGTGGCCCGCCGGGTGATCGTGAGGGTGGGCGATGAATCGGAGGCAGCGGGCCCGGCCCCGAGCGGTGTCGAGTCCGAGGTCAGGGAAATGTACCCGGACTCCACCGTCAACGTGATCGGAGCAGACAAGGGATTCTCTGAGATCGTGTGAAGGGCCGCGGGCGCCCCGTCCGTGACCACCAATGATGCGACCAGAGATGCGGCCAATAAAACCCGCAGCCTGGCTGCGCGGGGGTGATGCGATAGGGGATTCCGTGAGGCGCCGCGTGCACAGTACGACGCCGTCGGCATGCACAAAACGGTAGGTGCTCAGCCGGTGGATCGCATGTCGAGCGCCCTAATTTTGTTGCAACACTGCCAATTTGTGATTGGCATCACGGATTCGGACTAGCCCAGCATCGAGAACGGCTGCGCTTCCTCGATTTCCAGCGCGAGCTCAAGCAAGGTCCGCTCACTGCCGCGCTGACCGCTGAACATCACCCCGATGGGCAACCCGTCGGGGTCCTGCCCGAGCGGAAGCGATATTGCGGGCGCGCCGCAGGCGTTATGCAGTGGAGTGAATCCCACGTATGAGCTGAGCTTGTCCAGCAGCACCTCGGGATCCTGATCCGGCGTCAGGTATCCGATCCGCGGTGTGGTGTGGGTGAGCACCGGGGTGAGCACGGCGTCGACGTTCGCGAACCCGCGCTCGTACACCCGGGCCGATGCGGCCAGCCGGGCCAGGAACAGTGGTGCGCGGTACGACCGCCGGACAAACCTGCGGCTCAGCCCGAGGGTCAGCGGGTCCAGCCGAGACGCGTCGAACCCGTCGAACATCCGCGAGCCGCCTTTGGCGATGGCGAAGGCCAGGAACGACCAGTAATCTTCGAAGTCGGTTTTGAAGGACGGCAGCACCGCGGGGATGTACGGCTCGACGGTGTGACCAAGAGATTCAACCACTTTCGCGGCAGAGTCCACCGCCTGCCGGGTGGCGGGATCCGTGGCCGGTGCAAAGGGGGAGTCCATACACAGGCCGATGCGCAGCCGGCGTTGCAGGGGGTGATCCACCCGGCCAATGGGCGTCAGCTTCGGGTGACGATAGTGCTGCTCGGCCGCCTCGAAGAACCGTGCGCAGTCGCGAACGCTGCGCACGAGCACTCCGTCGGCGACGATCTTCACCGGTGCGGAACTGCTCGACGGGTCGCCCAAAAGCCTTCCGCGACTGGGCTTGAGGCCGACTAGACCGCATACCGCCGCGGGGATTCGGATGGATCCGCCGCCGTCGTTGCCGTGTGCGATGGGCACCACCCCCGCGGCCACCAGCGCCGCCGACCCGCCGGAGGACCCGCCCGCGGAGAAGTCGGTGTGCCACGGATTGCGGGTGACCGAACCGCCCGAACGTTCCGTGCTGGCCGACCAACCGTATTCGGGCATGGTGGTCGACGCGATAGGAACGAGCCCGGTGCTGAGGAACTGTTGCGTAAACGGTCCGTCCACAGTCTGCAGCGTCGGCGGGATCGCCGCGGATCCTTCGGTCAGCGGCATGCCGGCGACGTGGATATTGTTTTTCGTGGCGGTGGGTACACCGTGAAAGGCCGCCAATGTGCCCGTGGCGCCGTCCATCGAGTTCACCCGCTCACGAGCCCGCGGAAAGTCCTTGAACTCCACCGCATTGAGCGCCGGATTGACCCTTTCGAGACGGACGATGGCGGCCTCGGCGCATTCGCCTGCGGTGACCTCGCCGGAGGCAATTCGTTCGGCGACACCGGTGGCATCCAAGTCGCCGAGCGCGTCCTCGGTGAATGCGTGCACGCGCGTCATGCGTGACCTCCTAGATAAGCGACGATCGCGTTGGTCAGCCCTCGACGGGCCTCGTCTAGATCCGAATAGGTACCCAACTGTTTTTCCGATACGAGTCCGCGCATGGCGCCTGGGATAAAGGCGGCCACCTCACGCACTCGAACCGGATCGACATCCAGGCCATCGAACGCCTGCTGACACGCACGCGCCCAACGATGCTTCCACGAGGACAACTCGGCGGCGGTCTGGGGGTACACCCGCTCCAGCTCCGTGGGTTCCGGAGGCAGCGCCCGACGCAGATTCTCGATCGCCCGCGAGTCCGGTGAGGTCAAACCCCGATAGAGGGTTTCGACGATGGCGCTCACCCGTCGATCCAGCGGCCCTTCCGGATCCGTGCGCCATGGTTGTTCTCCGCGGCGCTCGGCGGTGCACTGCAAGACCGCGGCCCACAGCCCGTCGATATCGCCGAACTGGTACTTGACCGCACCCCAGGTGGCGCCGCATTCCTTGGCAATCCTGTTCGCCGAAACCGCCGCCGGGTCGCCCGAGGCGAGTACGCGCAGCGCGGCGTCGAGCATGCCCTCGCGGGTCGCCAGGCCCCGACGATTTGCCCGTCGCCCGGTGGACACCGCTTCGCTCATCCCAAGGATGCTAGCGGTCGATGCTTTTTCATAGAGGTCTCTGTGAAAATTGGCCGGATTCGGCTACTGTCACCCGCGTAAGGAGGTTCCGATGCCGAAGCCGCCGCTGTCCATGAAGCCCACCGGGTGGTTCCAGGTCGCCTGGGCCGCGCAGATTGCGGTCGGTGCAGTGCATCGGATGACCTACTTCGGGCGTGAGATGGTGGCGTGGCGCGCGCACTCCGGTGAGCTCGCGGTAATGGATGCGTACTGCGAACACCTCGGCGCGCACCTGGGCCACGGCGGTCACGTCGAGGGCGACCGGATCGTCTGCCCCTTCCACGGCTGGGAGTGGAATCGTGAGGGCAGGAACGTGTGCATCCCCTACGAGAATCGGCCAAACCCATTGCGGCGCATCCGAAGCTACCCGGTGGTGGAGCGCAACGAGTCGGTGTACATCTGGCATGACATCCAGGGGCGTGAGCCCTACTTCGACGTTCCGGACGTGTTCACCGGCTTCGAGAGCGGTGGTGATGTGAGTGACTATCACCCCGCGGCAACGCTATTGCGGGAACGTCTGCAAATCCATCCCCAGTACGTTCTTGAAAACGGCGTCGACTTCGCACATTTCAAGTACGTGCACAAGACGCCGTTCATCCCGACGTTCACCCGTCAGGAGTTCGTAAACCCCATCTCGTACGTGGACTTCACCATTGCCTTCGACGAGGTGGCCTCTGCCGACGAGATGAACAGTGGGGTAGAGGCGATCAACGGCGGTCTCGGGGTGGCGGTGACGAAAAGCTGGGGCATGATCGACAACCGCACCATCACCGCCGTCACGCCCGTCGATGACGCCACGGCCGACGTTCGCTTCATGGTCTACATCGGCAGAGGTCAGGATGCGTCAACCGCAAAGGTGTTCGCGCAGGCCGTCATCGATCAATTCCTGGCCGACGTGCACATCTGGCAGCACCAGCGATACTCCGATCCGCCCACGCTGGTGCGCGCCGAATACGAAGGCTTTATGAAACTGCGTCAATGGGCAACCCAGTTCTATCCGGAAGAAGTCACCGCATGAGTCCCATCAGGGTGTTTCAGGTCGCTACCGGAAACGTCGGCACCGAGATGATCAAACGTATCGCCCAACATCCTGACCTGGAATTGGCCGGATTACATTGCTACTCAACGGAAAAGATCGGCCGTGATGCCGGTGAGCTTGTCGGGCTGGAACCCAACGGCATCATCGCCACCGGCACCGTCGAGGAGATCATCGCCATCAAACCCGATGTGCTGACCTTCCACGGTGTGTTCCCCGACGAGGACCTGTACGTCAAGGTTCTGGAGGCGGGTATCGACATCGTCACCACCGCCGACTGGATCACCGGGCACCACCGCAACCAAAACCACCCGCACCCGTCGGGCCGCCTCACCACCGAGGTGCTGCAGGAGGCGTGTGAACGTGGCGGCGCCACGTTCTACGGCACCGGCATGAACCCGGGACTGACGCAGATCCTGGGCATCGTCCACTCGTGCGACGTCGCCGAGATCGAGAACGTCACCGTCATCGAGTCCGTGGACGTGTCCTGCCACCACTCGGTGGACTCCTGGGAGATGGTCGGCTACGGACGCCCGGCGAACGATCCGGGGATCCCGGCCATGCTGGAGAAGGGCACCCGCGTCTTCGCCGATGGGGTGTACCTGATGGCCGACTGCTTCGGACTGGAACTCGACGACGTCACCTTCTCCTACGAGCTGGGCGCCTGCACCGAGGACGTGGACCTCGGCTGGTACCGGCTGCCTAAAGGCTCGCTGGGCGCCAGTTACTTGAAATACCAAGGGATCGTCGACGGCGTGCCGAAGGTCGAGGTGCATGTCGAATGGCAGATGACCCCGAAGACTCAGCCGCATTGGAACGTCAAGGGCTGCTACATCACGAAGATTCAGGGCGATCCTTGCGTCTACAGCAAGCACATGGTTATCCCCAAGCCCGGCACCGACTTCACCAACCCCGCGGCGTTCGCTTCTGTAGGGATGACCGTTACGGGGCTGCCCGCACTCAATGCCATCCGGAGCGTCATTGACGCCCCGCCAGGGATCCTTACCTCCGCCGATCTGCCGCTACGCGGATTCGCCGGCAGGTTCAAGCAGGCCGTCTAGAAACCCTGCTTCTTGATGCCGGCGTAGGCGCGGGGGAAGTACTTGAGGCGTTGAGGGACGCGTGGCCATGTGGCGCGTACAACTCCTTGAAAGAGGCTGAAGAGGCGCTGATCTCGAGGCGACCAGGACAAGCCAAGGACCTCGCGTCCACGCGGAGTCATCATCGCGGACATCAGCCAGGGGCTCATCCGCCGCGCGACTGGCTCGAGCAACAGATCCCAGAGGGGGCCTGGGATGGGCACCGGGAAAGTCCGTGGGGCACCGATCTTTCCGAGTCGGCCGACGGCGAATTCGGTGGTCTTGTTGGATTCAAGAACCTTGTCGTGCATGTCTTCCCAATACGCGCGGAAGTCTGCGTAGTTGTCGATGACGGGCCGCATGGAAAGTCCGTACCGCCGCCACCAGGCGACACCTTCGCGGACGACCTGGTCCTTTTGCGCCTCGGTCAGCGGTGTGCCGAAGAATTCCTCGAGGGATATCACCGCATCGACAAAGGTGGCGTGCGTCCACCAGAAGGTATCGGGGTCAAGCGCGTGATATCGCCCTCCATCCGGTAACTCGCCCTTGACGTCGTGATGGAAGTCGCGGACGAGGAGCCCGGTCTTGGTGTCCTCGTCGTCGTAGATCACGCCCATGATCGGCGGAATCGATCGGAGGAAGCGGTCCATCGGGTCATCGAAGAAGTTCGACACCTCTTGGAGGGACTGACCTACCGCCGGGTGCATGTTTTGCAGGGTTCCCGAGTAAGAGGCCAACAGCCACACGGTGCGTTGCCCGAAGATGCGCCACGTCAGTGAGCCGGGGCCAACGGGCGATTCGCGAAATCCCTGCGAGTCCACGGCGGTCGTTGGTTCCGATGGTGTGGGCTGAGCCTGCGTCATCCATACAACAATACAACAGACAATGCGGAAGTGTTGTACAGCCAATTTTGGGGTTACCTGTCGCCGCAGCTAGGGGTGTGTAATCTGAACAGATGACATCGGCGTGGCAACCTACGGAGGTGGCCGACCTGCACATCCTGGAGGCAGCGCTCGAGCAGTTCGCCGTCCTGGGTATCTCGCGCACCTCACTCACCGATATCGCGCGCAGAGCCAACGTCGATCGCGGCACCATCTACCGGCGAGTGGGTGACCTGCAGGCGGTGACAGCGGCCGCGCTGGTGTTGGAGGGCCAGCGCCTCGTCGACCAAATTCGCGCGGATGTCGAGCCCTTTGACGATCTGTCGGAACGGTTCGAGCGTGCCTTCGTGGGCACGGTGCAGCGGATGCGCAATCACCCCATTGTGGTGCGTGCATTGGAGGTGGACAGGGCAGCCGCGCTGCTCGCCATCGCCGACGCGACCGCGGCGGTGATGAATGCCGCGAACGCGTTCGTGGTGGACGAAATTCATCGTGCACGCCGAGGTGGGTGCATCGTGCCCATACAGGACGAAGTACTGGCCGGGGTGACCGTCCGACTCGTCCACTCGTTGGTGGTCTTCCCCGATGCTCCCCCCGTTCTGAAGACCGATCAAGAACTCGCCGAGTATGTACGGAACAACTTTTCGGTCCTTCTGCCGATCGCTGGCTTGCTCCGCGCGCCGATCGACTCACAGTGACGGGCTGTGGCGGTACCAGTCCCAGGCAGGACGGGTACCGTAAGGCCCGATATGAGCGAGCGAGCCGACAAACCCAGTAATTCGTACGCCGCGGCCGGGGTCGATATCGAAGCCGGCGACCGGGCCGTCGAGCTATTCAAGACATCCGTCGCCAAGACACACCGTCCCGAGGTGCTGGGCGGTATCGGCGGCTTCGCCGGTCTGTTCGCCCTCAAGGGTGGGTATCGCGAGCCAGTACTCGCGGCCTCCACCGACGGCGTCGGCACCAAGATCGCCGTCGCGCAGGCGATGGACAAACGCGACACCGTCGGCCTCGACCTGGTGGCCATGGTCGTCGACGATCTCGTGGTGTGCGGGGCCGAACCGCTTTTCCTGCAGGACTACATCGCCGTCGGCAAGGTCGTCCCCGAACGCGTCAGCGAGTTGGTGGCCGGTATCGCCGAGGGCTGCGCCATCGCCGGCTGCGCCCTCCTGGGCGGGGAAACCGCCGAACACCCGGGCCTAATGGCCCCCGATGACTTCGACCTGTCCGCCACCGGAGTCGGCATCGTCGAAGCCGACCGGGTGCTCGGACCGGACCGGGTGCGCCCGGGCGACGTCGTCATCGCCATGCGGTCCTCGGGTCTGCATTCCAATGGGTACTCACTGGCTCGCCACGTGCTGCTGGAGATCGACCGGATGGATCTGTTTGGTCAGGTCGAGGAGTTCGGCCGCACCCTCGGTGAGGAGCTGCTCGAACCCACCCGCATCTACGCCAAGGACTGCCTGGCGCTGGCGGCCGAGACCGAGGTGCGGACGTTCTGCCACGTCACCGGCGGCGGGCTCGCGGGCAACCTGGAGCGCGTCATCCCCGAGGGACTGGTCGCCGAACTCGACCGGGGCAGCTGGACCCCCGGCCCCATCTTCGCCATGATCGCCCAGCGAGGCCGCATCGAGCGCGCCGAGATGGACAAGACCTTCAACATGGGCGTCGGCATGGTGGCCGTCGTCGCCCCCGAAGACGTCGATAGGGCGCTCGCGGTCCTGACCGCACGCCACATCGACTGCTGGACCCTCGGCACCATCAAGAAATCAGGCAGGGATTCAGGCGGCGAACGCGCCCTGCTGGTAGGTCAGCACCCGAGGTTCTAGAGGTTTGAGCCTGGGCCGCGACTAGCGGCGCCGGGCATCCTCGTCATCCGTCCAGCGATCGCTGGAGCGGTCGTCATCCGGTTGAGATGACGTACCGCCGGAAAGTTCACGGCGGAGCTCCTCAAGATTCGTGTTTGGAGAGCTGTATTTCAGCTCGCGAGCAACCTTGGTCTGCTTTGCCTTTGCCCGGCCGCGGCCCATGGGGGAACCCCCTCGCGCAATAGCGGAGCGGCCCAATGTAGGGCGGCTCCGGTGGAGTGTTTTTATCGATCCTGACGATAGTTTAGCGTGCCGTTCCGGCGACTGCTGCACGCCCTAACGACCCAGGTCGCCCTAGCCTTGGCGGAGCCGGTTGACGGCCTCGCGTCCGCGCTGTTCACCGTCCAGCTCGGGCAGTAGATCGAGGTCGATCGCGGCAGGCGACGGACCCGCCGTCAGCGGCGTCGGATTGCCGTTCATGACGGCCTCGACAACCGAGCGTTTGACCAGAGCCAGGGCGATGGGCCCCAGGTCCACATGGTCGATCACCGAGCCCACGCGGCCGACTGTGCGACCGCCCGCGGTCACCTCGTCTCCCGTAGATGGCCGATCCACGGAGCCGTCCAGATGTAGCAACACCAGCACCCGCGGCGGCTTGCCGAGATTGTGCACCCGGGCCACCGTCTCCTGACCGCGATAGCAGCCCTTGGCCAGATGTACGGCCCGGGGATCGTCGTCGACGGCGATCCAGGCCGCCTCGTGCGGGATAGTCCGCTCATCGGTGTCCACCGTGAGACGCGGCCGGGCAGCCGCCACGCGGAGCGCCTCGAACGCCCATAAGCCGGCCGGTCGCACCCCCAGACGTTCGGCGAGGCCGGCCCCGGAGGGGACCAGGAGATCGAACGTTGCGTCGGGCAGTGGCCACGGCACGCGTCGGATGAGACCGCCGCCGGGGAGCGCGACGGCGCAGCCGAAGTCGGGCAGCGCCGTGATGCCCAGTTTTTCGGCCAGCTCGACGGTGTCCGGGCCCAGCAGGGTGAAGACCGACAGATCGGGCGCGGTGACCTCCACCTTCGCCCAGAACACCATCTTGGTGAGGAAGTCCTGCAGCGCCTGGCCACGCCAGGGTTCGGTGTCGAGGTAGGTGATGCCGTCTAGATCGGTTTGCACCCAATGGTCTTCGACGCGGCCCTGCCCGTCGAGGCTGAGGTTCTCCCGTGTTTCGCCATCCCGCAGGTCCGCGACGTGTTGGCTGGAGATGGTGTGCAGCCAGCTCAGCCGTTCGGGACCGGACAGGGCGATGACCGGTCGTGTTGATCTGTCCACAAGGACGGCGCCGGTCAATGCGGTGCGCTGCTCACCGAGCGGGTCGCCGTAGTGCCAGATTGCACCGGCGTCGGGGTTGTCTTCGGGTACGTACACAGCGCTCATCGGTGCCTATGTTTCTTCGCGCAAGCGGCTCATCACAGTTCCAACTCTACGACCGCTAATCTCATTGCCCATGGCGGTAGCGGTGGTGGTCACACTCGAGGGTGAAGTACACGACCCGTCGGTGCCGCTGCTGCACGCCGACGAACTGGCCGCCGTGCGCGGCGACGGTGCCTTCGAGACGCTGCTGGTGCGCGTTGGCACGGTCTGCAAGCTGGAAGCGCATCTGGACCGGATGGCCGCGTCGGCCGCATCGATGGATTTGCCGGAGCCCGACCGCGCGGCATGGCGTGCGGCCGTCGAGGTGGGTGTGGAGCGATGGAATTCGATATCGAGTGACGACGCGATGCTGCGCCTGGTGTTCACGCGTGGGCGCGAAAGCGGTGGAGATGCAACGGCATATCTCACCATTGCGCCCGTACCTGAGAGATCGCTGCTGGCGCGGCGCGACGGTGTTTCGGTAATCACGTTGGATCGCGGGCTGCCCGCACGCCCCGTCGAACCGCTGCCGTGGCTGCTGTCGGGGGCTAAGACGCTGTCCTACGCGATCAACATGTCGGCCCTGCGGTACGCCGAACGCCAAGGGGTGCAAGACGTCATCTTCGTCAGCTCGGACGGATTCGTGCTCGAGGGGCCGCGCTCGACGGTCATCGTTGACACCGGCGATGCCTTGGTCACTCCCTTCCCGGAGCACGGCATCCTGCACGGAACCACGCAACGGGCACTCTTCGAGGTGGCGGCGTCCGAGGGTATCGAGTGTCGGTATGGGGCGGTAAAGCCCGCTGATTTGGTTGCCGCCCAAGATATTTGGATGCTCGCCAGCGTCACGCTCGCGGCGCGGGTGCGCACTCTCGACGGTGTTGCGCGTCCCGCGGGGCGGTTGGCGGCGCGGTTGCCGGAGCTGGTCGACAAGGCCATCGCGCTCTAGTTCTATTCGCTTGTGAATAAATCGGTTGTCGCGGATCTTCTTGCGTCGTACCGTCGTCGGTACACACGAAAGGAGGTGGTCCGACACATTGATTGCATATTGGACATGTGAGGTGGCTGCCCGCTAGCAGCAGCCATCGGTTACCGCTGGCGAGTACCCGGTAGCCACCCGGCCCCCGAACCCTCGATGAGTCCGATCGAGCCGAATGGTTCGGGGGCCGCCCCATATCTGGGGCGGTTCGTCTCTCGATCCGTGAAACCGGCGTTCATCCCCTCGGCTAGCCGACCAGTGCCTGCAGGGTGGGGTAGTCGGTGTAGCCGCGTTCTCCGCCTGAGTAGTAGGTGCTCTGGTCCGCCTCGTTGAGTGACGCCCCGGCCCGAATCCGCTCGACGAAGTCGGGATTGGCAAGTGCCCAGGTGCCCACCGGTGTGACATCTGCCAGGTCGGCCTCCACGTCAGTGCCGAGCTGGTCGAGGGTCCTGCCGTCGCGGACGAGCATCAACCGGTTGGGCCAGAGTTCCCGGATATCTTGCAGCAGAACGTCATCGGTGAACGAATATACGTCGAGGAACGCGAGGTCGAGTTCGGCAAGCTCGCTTACGAGATAGCGGTAAAGATCCGGGCCGTCCGGTCCCTCGTCGAGACCACCCAACCCGGCCCCCGGGGAAATACGGATACCGGTACGGGAGGAACCAATTTCGTCGGCAATCACGCGCGCCACCTCGATAGTCAACCGCGCCCGGTTCTCGATCGTGCCACCGTATTCATCGACTCGCCGATTGGCGTTCGGGGCAATGAACTGCTGCAGCAGGTAGCCGTTGGCCGCGTGAATCTCCACCGCATCGGCTCCGGCGGCTATCGCGTTCCGTGCTGCATTCGTGAATTCGCCGATGATGGTGGCGATCTCGTCGCGCGTCAGTTCGCGCGGCACCGGGATGGGCTGGTGTCCAGTCGGCGTGTGAATTCCCGTTCCGGGAGCAATAGCCGAAGGTGCGACGGCCGGGCGGTGGTGTGGCGTGTTATCCGGATGTGAGATGCGCCCGGCGTGCATCACCTGGATCACCAGATGCGCGCCTTTGGCATGCACCGCGTCGGCGACTCGTCTCCACCCCTCACGGTGCGCATCGGTGTAGATCCCAGGGGTGAGCAGGTAACCCTGCCCATCGTCGGAGATCTGCACTCCTTCGGTGATCAGCATGCCGAGGGAGGCTCGCTGCGCATAGTATTCCGCAACTATTGGCGGCGGTGTACCGTCCTCCAGCGCGCGGCTTCGCGTCATCGGCGACAGGCTGATTCGGTGCGGTAGTTGCATGTTCCCGACGGTGATGGGGTCCCAGATTGTGGTCATGGTTCTGTCCTCTCGTTGGCCTGAGTGTGGAGACGGCTTCGATATGTTCGACATTTTATGTGGACGAATTATTCCGGATAAGTAAAACTCTGTCCACGCGTGACCACATTCCGGGCGCTATGTGAGACTCGAATCGATGGCCAGCACAGGATCGGCGGCGCCACGGCGCCAGCGCGCGGTACGAAGTGATGCACTCGTGAATCGCGAAAAGATCATCGCCATCGCCGCAGAGCTGATGTGCGAGCGAGGCCCCAACGTGCCGATGGCCGAGATCGCGTCAGTCGCGGGTGTCGGTGTGGCCACCCTTTATCGCACGTGGCCGGATCGCGCCGCGCTCATGCACTCCCTGGAACTTCGCGCTTACGGGCAGCTGATTGCGACACTCGAGCGAATCCGGCATTCCGGGGAGACCGGTGCCGATGCGATTAGGACCTATCTGTATGAATGCTTACGGCTCGGACCTCAACTAGTGCTGCCACTGCGGTGGGCTCCTCCGCTGGTAGACCAGGCGGCGGTGGCCGCCCGGCTCGAGCTCGATACCGTGCTCGAACAATTCCTCGAGGACGGTCGGATCACCGGAAGCGTGAACGCCGATGTGAACGCAAGCGATGTCATGATGTTCGGCGCACTAGTGACCCAGCCCGTGCCTGTCGGCGCGGATTTCCCGGTAGTTGCGCAGCGTCAGGTCGAGCTTTTCGTACGCGGCTTGCGCGCACCGAGCGATCAGCCGCTACCGGGCCCCATGGTGACGCGCCAGGATATCGAAGACGTTTTTCGTTCCGCCGCAAAAGACTAGGAGCGGGGGGAGAAGGTTCTAGCCCACGAACCGCGATAGCCGCGCCGACAAATGCGGCGCGAGGCCGCCGTCGGGCCCCACCCGCTCCTCGACATAGGCCAGGTCGCCACCGTCGACGATGCCGTACAGGCGCTTGGCACCACCGATCAATGCCCCGGACTTGCTGCGGGCCAGCGCGTCGGTCACCAATTCCCATGACGAGGCATTGCGGGGTTGGCCGTAGAACAGCTCGACGAAACCAGCGGCATGCGCCAGCACCAGCTCGATGGCCTGTTTCTCGTCGGGGTCGTCCGGATCTGGGGCGAATCGCCAGAACCCGCTCTCGCGTAGCGTCAACCGCTCGAACTGCCCCTCAGCATCTAGCCGCCACGACCGGGAATCCCAGGTGAGGTAGTCGCTGCCGTCGTGCGAGACGATGATCTGCTGACCGAACCGATAGTCACCGTCGGCGTCCCTGCCTTCGCCCTCGCCACGCCACACGCCGACCAGCGGTAGCAGCGCGAGCAACGCGTCATGGAGACCCGGGCCCTCGCGCAGATTCGCGGTATCGGCCGGGATCGGCAGGTCTTGAAAGGTGGGGAGATTCCTGCCCACCGATGGCCGCGACTCGGCGGCGGTCGGATCCGGTTCCGTCACGACTCGTCGGTGATCAGCCGGTACAGCGCGTACAGCGCGAACCAGGTGATGACAAGCACCGCGGCTACCAACATGATCTCGAAGAAGAGCACCACGAGCAGAGAGCCTACCTGGGATAACGGTGTGACCCACACCTCGCCGGGTAACGTCGGGGCCAGCAACCCCGAGAGATGGGTGTGATGTTCTTGCCAAGACGAGTGGTATCTGCGCTTTTAGTGTCCATCGCGGTATCTGCAGGGTTTGTCGCGGCTCCGGCAGCGAACGCTCAGCCCGCTAACTTCCCCGATGTCGACTCGTACCCGGCCGTGGATGTCGGCGAGTACCGGGTGATCGGAGCGCACCCCAGCATGTCGGGGTGGGTATTCAGCACTCCCGGCGGACTTACCTGCTGGGACGCGATGATCGCTGAAATCGGAGTGTCGTGCAGCGGCGCACTTCCCGGCGCGCGGCCGGATATGAACACGGTGTCGGTGGCGCTGACCGGCAACGGGACGATCCGTCGCGATGACCCCCACCCCGGCGGCGTCAACGAGTATCCGCTGCTGCCCACCGGCTCAAAGATCGCGCCGGGCAACGGCGTCGTGTGTGCCGTGCTTGCCGACGACGCGTTGGCCTGCCGGGCCAAGAAACCCGACTCCTGGCCCAAGGACACTCCGGACCCGCCGGACCGGCATTACGGCGAGCACGGGTTCGTCGTGCAGCCGTCCGGCAGCTGGACCTACTGAGCTACAAACGCGAGAAGGCACTCAGGTACAAGATTCGGGCTGAATCCGTACCTGAGTGCCTTCTGGAGCGAAAGGTCTAGCCGCTCAGCTTTCGATCTTGATGTCGACCTCGTGGATGCCGGCGCCGGTCGGGCTCACCGTCGCGGTGCCGTTCCCGGCGGACGACAGGGCCCGCAGGGTCCAGTCGCCCGGTGCGGCGAAGAACCGGAAGTCGCCGGTCGCCGAGGCCACCACTTCAGCGGTGAACTCATCCGAGGAATCCAGCAGACGCACAAAGGCGCCGCCAACGGTCTGACCGTTGCCATCGACCACGCGGCCGGTGATCACGGTTTCCTTCTCCACGTCAACGCCCGCCGGAATGGCCAGGCCCTGCTTCGGTGCACTGCACATAACTAGCTTCCCAACTCGATCGGGGCTCCCACCAGGGAGCCGTATTCGGTCCAACTGCCGTCGTAGTTCGTCACGTTCTGGTGCCCCAGGAGCTCCTGCAACACGAACCAGGTGTGCGAGGAACGCTCACCGATGCGGCAGTACGCGATGGTTTCCTTCTCGCCGTCCAGTCCCGCGTCGGCGTAGAGCTTGGCCAGCTCCTCATCCGACTTGAAGGTGCCGTCTTCCTGGGCCGCCTTGCTCCACGGGACATTGATGGCGCCGGGGATGTGTCCGGGGCGCTGGCTCTGCTCCTGCGGAAGGTGCGCGGGGGCCAAGATCTTGCCGGAGAACTCGTCGGGCGAACGCACGTCCACCAGGTTCTTGACACCGATCGCGGCGATCACTTCGTCGCGGAAGGCACGGATGGAGTTGTCGGGTGCGACGGCCTGGTAGGACGTCGCGGGCCGCGAGACGATGTCGGTGGACAGTGCGCGGCCGTCCAGCTCCCACTTCTTGCGGCCACCGTCGAGCAGCTTCACGTCCTGGTGCCCGTACAGCTTGAAGTACCAGTAGGCGTACGCGGCGAACCAGTTGTTGTTGCCGCCGTACAGGACCACGGTGTCGTCATTGCCGATGCCCTTGTCAGACAGCAGCTTCGAGAACTGCTGCTGATCGACGAAGTCACGCTTGACCGCGTCCTGCAGATCGGTCTTCCAGTCCAGCCTGACGGCGCCCTCGATGTGGCCGACGTCGTACGCGCTGGTGTCCTCGTCCACCTCCACAAACACCGTATTGGGAGTGGAAAGGTTGTCTTGCGCCCATTGGGCGGAGACCAGTACGTCAGAGCGTGCCATGCAGGGTTTCCTTCCGGTGGTTTTGTCGGACTACTGGGCCGACGGTTGTGTGTGTCGAAAACGGGTAACGAGGGGGTACAGCTGGCAGCCCAGGCAGATGCCGAAGGCAGCGTTCAGGAAGGCCGCACCGAGCGCGAAGGCGGTCGCGACCACGCCGAGCAGCGTGACACCGGTCGCGAAACCCACGGCGCCGATCGCGGCAAAGGTGAAGCCGAGTAGCTGCGCGAACTGCAGCGGCGGGATGGGCTCGCGTTCGGTCACCGGGCTCAGCCGCGGCTGGATCAGCGTCCGGAAGATCGTTCCGTAGGGCGCGCGATGCGGGCCGAGTAGCGCGCCGATCGCGAACACCACCGCTTGAAGTCCCAGGATCGCCCCCGCCGTCGCCGGCGACACGGCGGAAACGGCCAGGGTGACGATGAGAACGGTAGTGGTGACCCAGGCGGCGAAGCGGGGTCCGCGGACGTCAACCTGACTTGGTGATGAGCCGCTTGCGCGAAGACCATCGGGCTGGGCAGAGGATGTGTTGGTCATGGGATGTGCTCCTGAGGGTGGCGGGCATGGCTTCACCTAGTTGCAACCGGAGGCGCACACAGCGCATACACGGCCGCGATCAGCAGCAACAACAGCAGCAGCCCGCGACGCGGCACAGATCGACGGCGCGTCGTTTGGTGAGCATCGGCTCAAGGCGGGCTTGCACGGCGACGAGTTTACCCCGGCTGCGTTAAGCCCTGCAGCGCAGTGCGCAGGTCGGCGGCCTTGGGCACGCCGGACACCCGATAGGCCTGACGCCCGGCCGCGTCGAAGATGAACGTCGTCGGCAGCGAAAGCACCGAGAGTTCCCGGGCAGCATCCGGGTTGGTATCGATATCGACCTCGACGTGACCTACCTCGGGCGCTCCCGCCACCACCTGGTCAACTACCCGCCGTACCGAGGCGCACGGCCCGCACCACGCCGCACTGAAGTGCACGATCGTGGGTCCCGTCGGCGACAGTTCGATGCCAGCCGGAGCGGTGACGCCGCCTGGACCACCGTTGCCGGCGCGCAGCTTTCCCGACCGGCTCTTGATGGCGACCGCGATGATGCTCGACGCCAAGAGCGCAACCGCTATCGCGACCACGGCGGTGACGAGACCCGGCGATGATCCGCTTGCGGGAAGAGCAAGCAATGCAGTCATGACTGCTTGAACGCGTCCAGGGAGATCGTTACTCCCTTGGCGATACCTTCGATGATCACATCTGATCCACGCGCGCCGACCCGTGTCGGTTCGATCGCGAACGGAAGCTTCTGTCGCGGGACGACCTTGGTGAACGCGGCGAACACACCCGCTTGCTGGTCCTCGGGCACATCGCGATCGGCCGTTCCCGGGCCGGTAACCACGGAGGTAGCCACCAACTGCAGGTCAGTCTTGTTCGGGCCACCGACGGAGACGTCGACGGACACCGTCACCTTCTGATCAAACTCGCCCGACTTCGGGGTTCCGGTGAACAGCAGCCCGGTTCCTGTCGAGATGCCCGACTCGGTGGTGCCGCCGGTGGCGTCGTTCTGCTCCTTGGGAGGAGGTTCGACGGCGAGGTCGTTGATTCCCATGAATCGGCCCAGGTGAGTGGAGTCGATGATGATCCGGCTCTCCACCCTGTCCACGTGCAGCGGGGAGTCGGGGCGGATGAGCCAGGACGACTTGGAGATGTCGATGCCGTGGAGCGTGCCTTCCAGGGTCGCCTTTCCGGTCTCCGCGTGGTCCACGCCGTGCGCCTTGATCTCCACTTCCTTGTACCGGTGCGCGGTGGCCTGGGGAATGAACGGGAACACCAGGATCGCCACCGACGGATCGGAGCTCAGGTTCGCCTCGGCGCGCAGGGTCCGGGACAGCCGGTATTCGGCGTAGATCGCGAATCCGAAATCGGTGCCGGTGGCCACGATTGCCAGTGCACATACCGCTGCGATGGTGGCGATCAGGGGTTTGCGCATCTGCGTATTCTGGCGCATCGCCGCGCGTCCACTGTCCTCGACCGGGCTTATCAGCAGGTGGCGCGGTACATTATGGAACACCTGGAGACCGAAGCACCCGGGTGTTGGAGGGCTCGTTGGACCTGTTGCTGTTGACCGCTGACCCACATCCGGATGCGGTGCTGCCGTCCTTGGCGCTGCTCGCCCATACCGTGCGACCGGTGCCCAGTGAGGTGTCTTCGCTGTTGGAGGCGGGCTCGGCGGACGTCGCAATCGTCGACGCGCGTACCGATCTGGCCTCCGCGCGCGGACTGTGCCGGCTGCTTGGTGCGGCCGGATCCTCGGTTCCGGTGGTCGCGGTGGTCAACGAGGGCAGCCTGGTGGCGGTCAACGTCGACTGGGGTCTGGACGACATTCTGCTGCCGGGTACCGGCCCCGCCGAGATCGATGCGCGGCTGCGTCTACTGGTGGGTCGCCGCGCGGGGGCGGTTAACGTGGAGAACGCCAGCAAGGTGATTCTCGGTGAGCTGGTCATCGACGAGGGCACCTACACCGCGCGGCTGCGCGGTCGCCCGCTCGATCTCACCTACAAGGAGTTCGAGCTGCTCAAATACCTGGCGCAGCATGCCGGCCGGGTGTTCACCAGGGCTCAGTTACTTCAAGAGGTTTGGGGATACGACTTCTTTGGCGGTACCCGCACCGTGGACGTCCACGTACGACGGCTGCGTGCAAAGCTCGGCGGCGAGTACGAATCGCTTATCGGCACGGTGCGCAACGTCGGCTACAAGGCGGTGCGGCCGCCGCGCGCAAAGGGGGAACCCGAGGGCCCACAAGCTTCCCGTGTCGATGCCGACCTGGATGACGCCGCGGACGAGGACATCGCTGCTGAACCGGGAACCATCACCGCGGTGTGATTCGGGCGGGTGAGTCCCGCCGACTAGCGTGGCGGTATGACCGAATGGGTCCCGCTTCTCGATGATCAGCGCCAACTCCAGATACGAGAGTTGATTGTCGAGGCCACTCGCGCCGACGGTATTGCCCCGGTGGGGGAGCAGGTGCTGCGCGCGCTACGCGGAACCGCATCCAGGCACCTGATCGTCGAGGACGGGGACGAGGTGGCGGCGTACCTCAACCTGGTCTCTCCCGACGAAAATGCCGACGAGAATGCAATGGCTATGGCCGAATTGGTGGTCGCGCCGGCGGCCCGGCACCGCGGAATCGGTTCGGCGATGGTCAGGCAGGCACTCGTCGAAGGCGGTGAGGGCCTCCGCATCTGGGCGCACGGTGACCTGCCGGCGGCTCAGGCGGTGGCCGCCAAGATGGGGCTTGTCGCACTGCGGCGGCTGCATCAGATGCGCCGCGCCCTTGCCGAGCTGCCCGCGGTCGCCGCCGACCCGAGCGTCGTCATTCGTTATTACGAGGGACCACAAGACGATTCGGAGCTGTTGCGGGTCAACAACGCGGCATTCTCCTGGCATCCGGAACAAGGCGGCTGGACGCAGGAGGATCTCGCCGGGCGGTTCGCCGAACCCTGGTTCGATCCGCGCGGGCTGTTCCTCGCTCACGATGCGCAGACCGGTGACCTTCTCGGGTTCCATTGGACAAAAGGGCATTTGGATAAGCCTGGAGTCGGCGAGGTGTACGTCGTCGGTGTCGATCCCGCCGCGCAAGGCCGCGGATTGGGTCACCTGCTGACGCTGGTGGGGTTGCATCATCTGGCGCACACCGGGCTGGACACCGTGCTGCTGTACGTCGAGTCGGACAACGCTGCGGCCCTGCGGACCTACGAACGGCTGGGATTTGCGGTATCGCTCACCGATGCCGCCTATGGCCGCGCCTGACACAGGCGTTTACCTGCGATAACGACCGCACTGTCAAGTCTGTGAGTTCATTTCCCGTTCACCTGCGGGCGGGTACCCGTCCATCGTCTGCCTTTAGTTTCCGGGGTGCGCGTAAGTAGATCCAACTCCATCACCGACGTTCTTCCCTCACTCATGCGAGAAAGCGAGAGCCGTGAACCTCAAGAGCACCGGCACCAGGATTTTCGCGGCGACCGCCGCGATCGCACTGTCCGCAAGCCTTGCCGCCTGCGGTAGCGATAACACCACCGGGGGTTCGTCCAGCACCTCGGGCTCCGCTTCCGCCTCGGGCGACTGCGCGGGCAAGTCCAAGCTGAGCGCCGAGGGCTCGTCGGCGCAGAAGAACGCGTTCGACATCTTCGCGAACGAGTACTCGACCGCCTGCCCCGGAAAGTCGATCAACTACAACCCCACCGGATCAGGCAAGGGACGCGACAACTTCATCGCCGCACAGGTCGACATCGGCGGCTCCGACTCGGCGCTGAGCGAGGAGGAGGCGGCCAAGGCCAAGGAGCGCTGCGGCGGCAACGAGGCATGGAACCTGCCCCTGGTCTTCGGCCCAATTGCCTTGGCATACAACATTCCCGGTGTCGACAAGCTGGTCTTGAACGCCGATGCCGCCGCCAAGATCTTCACCGGCGCTATCACCACCTGGAACGACCCGGAGCTAGCCACCCTCAACCCGGGCGTCACCCTGCCGGACACCAAGGTCACTCCCGTGTACCGCAAGGACAAGTCGGGCACCAGCGAGAACTTCGGCAAGTACCTGACCACCGCTGCCCCGGAGAGCTGGACCAAGGGCAGCAGCGGCACCTGGGAGGGCGGCGCCGGTGAGAGTGCCGAGAAGTCCTCGGGTGTGGCCGAGAAGGTTAAGAGCCTGCCCGGTGCCATCACCTATGTGGAGAAGGGTTACGCCGACGACCTCAAGATGCCGTACGCCCAGATCGACAGCGGTGCCGGCGCCGTGGCGCTGACCGCCGAGACCGCCGCGGCTTCGGTAGAGACCGCCAAGTTCGCGGGTGAGGGCAATGACCTCAAGCTGGACCTGGCCTCGATCTACGGGACCAAGACCGCAGGCGCGTACCCGATCGTGCTGGCCACCTACGAGATCGTCTGCTCTAAGGGATACAAGGACGCCGAGGTCGCGGCCGCGGTGAAGTCGTTCCTGACGGTCGCGGTGAACCAGGGACAGAAGGGTCTGGCCGACGTCGGCTACGCCCCGCTGCCCACGCAGTTCAAGTCTCGCCTCGAGACGGCCATCAAGGCCATCTCCTAGCAGCGGATACGTCCCCACCCGGCGAGCTACAGCGTCCCGGGTGGGGACGTACCATCAACCACATAGACAGCGAGATCAATGAGCAGCCAGACCAGCGGGATCGATCCGGTGGGGATAGCCAGTCGGGCGGATCATGACCGAACGGTCTCGGAGGAGACGTCACTACCCATGAGCGACGACGGCGATCATCAGTCACCCACCAAGGCCGCCAAGGCGGTAACCCGCCCGGGCGACCGCATCTTTTCCGGACTCGCGACGGGATCGGGGATTTTCGTTGTCGCCCTGATCGGGTTGGTGGCAGTTTTCCTCATTCTGCGTGCCGTACCGGCGCTGAACAACAACGACCAGAACTTCTTCCTCTACAACGGACCGTGGCGCACCGATAACACGGCGCACATGCAGTTCGGTGTTCTCGACCTGTTCTCGGTGACCGTCTTCGTCTCCGTCTTTGCGCTCATGCTCGCCATGCCCGTGGCACTCGGCATCGCGATCTACCTCACCGAATACGCGCCCGCGCGGGTCCGTGGACCGCTGGCCTACGTCATTGATCTGCTGGCCGCGGTTCCTTCCATCGTCTACGGCCTGTGGGGCATCTACGTGCTGGCGCCGGCAATCGCGCCGATTGCCCTGTGGCTCAACAGGAACCTCGGGTTCATTCCGATCTTCGCTGACAGCCCCGTCAACATCGGAGGCGGCGGCAACCTATTCACCGGTGGCATCGTGCTGGCGGTGATGATCCTGCCGATCATCGCCGCGGTTACTCGCGAGGTGTTTATCCAGACTCCCAAGGGGCAGATCGAGGCTGCGCTGGCCCTGGGCGCCACCAAGTGGGAAGTGGTGCGTACCACCATCATCCCGTTCGGCACCTCCGGATACATCAGCGGTTCCATGCTGGGACTCGGTCGCGCGCTCGGTGAGACGATCGCGTTGATGCTGATTCTGTCGGGTACCTCGGTGGCGTTCGGCTGGTCGCTGTTCGACAGTGGCAGCACCTTCGCCACTCATATCGCCTCCAACGCATCGGAATTCAACAACGAACTGGAAGCAGGCGCGTACATCGCGGCCGGGCTGGTGCTGTTCGTACTGACATTCGTGGTGAACTCGGCGGCGCGTGCCGTCGTCGGCGGAAAGGGCCGCGCATGACCGCGACACTCGACAGGCCCGTCAAGGAACCCGCCTTCCACCCGCTCTCGCGGAGGCGCAAGGCCACCAACGCCATTGCCACGGTGCTGGTCGCGGCTGCCGTGGTAGTTGCCCTGATCCCGCTGGTATGGGTGCTTTACACGGTGTTCGAGCGCGGATTCGGTGCGATCCTCAGCTACGACTGGTGGTTCACGTCGCAGAACATGATGACCAACCGGATCGCGGGTGGCGGCGCCTATCACGCCATCATCGGCACCCTGTTCCAGGGATTGTTCTGCGCGATCATCTCGGTGCCTATCGGCATCTTCGTGGCGATCTATCTCGTCGAGTACGGCGCCAACTCCCGGCTGGCCAAGGTCACCACCTTCATGGTCGACATTCTCACCGGTGTGCCGTCTATCGTCGCCGCGCTCTTCATCTATGCACTTTGGGTTGCCACCCTCGGGCTGCCGCGGTCGGGCCTTGCGGTGTCGCTTGCCTTGGTGCTGTTGATGATTCCGGTGGTGGTGCGCTCCTCGGAGGAGATGCTCAAGATCGTCCCGAACGATCTGCGTGAGGCGTCCTTTGCGCTGGGGGTGCCCAAGTGGAAGACGATCGCGCGCATCGTGCTGCCTACCGCACTCTCGGGTGTGGTCACCGGTGTGATGTTGGCGCTGGCTCGTGTCATGGGCGAAACCGCGCCCCTGCTGGTGTTGGTCGGCTACAGCAAGCTGATCAACTTCGACATGTTCGGCGGGGAAATGGCCTCGCTGCCCGGCATGATGCTCGACCAGCGCAGCGGCTCGGTGGTGGGACTTGCCGAGTCCCGGCTGTGGGGCGCCGCGCTCACCCTCATTCTGCTGGTTGCGATTCTCAACGTGATCGCCAAACTCATTTCGCGCTTCTTCGCGCCGAAAAAGGTCTAGGAAGGTAGTCATGGCCAAGCGTCTCGATCTGAAGGACGTCAACATCTTCTACGGCAAGTTTCACGCCGTTCAGGATGTGGCGCTGTCGGTTCCGCCTCGCAGCGTGACGGCCTTCATCGGCCCGTCCGGTTGCGGCAAGTCGACCGTACTGCGCACCCTCAACCGGATGCACGAGGTGACCGCGGGCGCTCGTGTCGAGGGTTCGGTGCTCCTCGACGGTGCGGACATCTACGGCACCGGGGTTGACCCGGTGTCGGTGCGCAAAACCATCGGCATGGTGTTCCAGCGTCCGAACCCGTTTCCCACCATGTCGATTCGCGACAACGTGGTGGCAGGCCTGCGGTTGCAGGGGGTGCGCAGCAAGAAGACGCTCGACGAGGTCGCCGAGCGCTCGCTACAGGGCGCAAACCTATGGAACGAGGTCAAGGACCGCCTCGACCGCCCGGGTGGCGGGCTTTCCGGCGGCCAGCAGCAGCGTCTGTGCATTGCCAGAGCCATTGCGGTGCAACCGGATGTGCTGCTGATGGACGAACCCTGCTCGGCATTGGATCCCATCTCCACGCTGGCCATCGAGGATCTGATCTCCGAGCTCAAGCAGGAGTTCACCATCGTCATCGTCACGCACAACATGCAGCAGGCCGCGCGCGTCAGCGATCAGACCGCCTTCTTCAATCTGGAGGCCGCCGGTAAGCCGGGCATGTTGGTGGAGCTCGACGACACGGAGAAGATCTTCTCGAACCCGACCCAGAAGGCCACCGAGGACTACATCTCCGGACGCTTCGGATAGTTTCCACCCCGCCGAACCGCCCGTACACGAGGAAATCTGCCAGTATCTCCTCGTGAAGCGGCGGCTCGGTGTGATGGTGGTGACGCTGGCTGTCCTGGTGAGCGGATGTGGGACGGGTGGCTCCCGAGAGCAGACCCCATCGGCTGCCTCCCCATCGACCACTACTTCTGTTGCGCGACAAGAGTTGCCGTCGTGCCAGACCGTCGACATCTCCTACAAACCGCCGCTGCGCGATCAACACATACGGTGTGAGTTGGTGGTCGATGAGAACCGGACGATCACCGTGTCGAGCGACCCGGCGTGGTCGTTCAATCTGCGCAGCGATGGACTGACGACACAGGAGTTCCGCGAGCCCACCGATCAGATCGGTGAGTCCGGTGCCGTACCGCTGCTGCAGGACATCGACAAGAGCGGGAACCCGGTGCTGCTGGTGATCGTCGGTCGGGGCGGCACGGGCGGTGAACCCATGGCGGTGTGGCGGTTATCCGGTCAGCAGTTTGTCCGGGCCGGCGAGCTGTTTGGCTTCCGGAGGTTCTACAGGTCGGCCGTGGGATTCTTCGGCAACTACGCCCACTCGAGCGCTGCCTCGGGAGTTGTGTCCCTATACCGTTGGGACGCAGACAAACTCGTGAAGGCGATCACCCTCGACGTGCAGGTCGCCGATCTCCCGCGGTTCCCTGACGATCGTGGGGAGTGGATACGTAACGGAAATGTCGATTGCACCGTCAGCACCAATGACTATCCACTCGGAAGCCTGGCCGAGCGACAGGCCGCGATGCGGTCTGCCGGGATAGATCCAGCGACTGCGGCGCATCAGTTCTGTACGCAGCCGTGGGTGGGCACCCTCTATCGATAGCGCGCACCCGGCGGCAGGGGAATAGCGGCATGAGTAAAGGCGGTTGACATCAGCATGGTGAAAGCGGTGCAGTTCGATCGGTACGGCGATATCAACGTTCTTGAGGTCAGAGATGTGCCAAGGCCGGTCCCGGCCGACGGCCGGGTATTGGTTCAGGTGCGCGCCGCGGGTATCAATCCCGGTGAGGCGATGATTCGCAAGGGTGCCCTGCACGATCGATTTCCGGCGACCTTTCCGTCCGGACAAGGCAGCGACCTGGCGGGCCTGGTCCTTGAGTCCGGCCCGGGAGTCGATGCGTTCCAGCCCGGCGACGAGGTGTTCGGCTATACGGACGATCGTGCCAGTCATGCAGAGCTGGTTGCGGTTCCGGTTGATCAGCTGGTCGCCAAGCCCGCGGGTCTGTCATGGGAAGTCGCGGGCAGCCTCTTCGTCGCAGGAACCACGGCGTACGCCGCGGTTGGCTCGGTCGACGTGAAGCCCGGTGACGTGGTCGCCGTCGCGGGGGCGGCCGGTGGAGTGGGAACCCTCGCCGTGCAACTCGCCAAGGCCGCCGGCGCCACGGTGATAGGCATCGCCGGCCCGGGTAACGACGAGTGGCTCACCGCGCACGGCGTCATCCCGGTCAACTACGGCGATGGACTGGCCGACCGGATCAAAGCGGCAGCGGCGCCGGGGCGGGTCGATGCCTTCCTCGACTTCTTCGGGGGCGGCTATGTTGAGCTGGCCGTCAACGAGCTCGGGGTGGATGCACGACGTGTCGATACCATCATCGACTTCGCGGCAGTCGATCGATTCGGTGTGCAGAGCGTGGGCAACGCCGAGGGGTCTTCGGCGCGAGTACTCGCCGCACTGGCCGACCTGATCACCGCGGGCAAGCTCGAAGTCCTTGTCGACCAAATCATTCCGTTGGAGGAGGTGCGGCGTGCGTACGAAATCCTGGAGCGCCGTCACACCCGCGGAAAGATCGTCCTGGTGCCCTAGCCTGTTGCATCGCGCCTAGGTGAGCGCGTGATCGGTGCCCTCCGGCGGCAGGCTTCCGGTCACCTGGAAGATGACCCGGCGGGCGACCTCAACGGCGTGGTCGGCGAATCGCTCGTAGAACCTGCCCAGCAGCGTCACGTCGACGGCGGCGGCCACGCCGTGCCTCCACTCGCGGTCCATCAACACCGAGAACAGGTGCCGGTGCAGGTCGTCCATCGCATCGTCTTCTTCGTTGATGCGGGCGGCCTTCTCCGGGTCGCGCGTCAGCAGTACCTCCTGCGCGCTGTTACCCAAATCGACGGCGACACGGCCCATTTCGGCGAAGTATCCGTTGACCTCTTCCGGCAGGGCGTGCTGGGGGTGGCGGCGCCGGGCGATCTTGGCGACATGCAGGGCCAGCGCGCCCATCCGGTCGACGTCCGCAACAATCTGGATGCTGCTCACGACCTCGCGTAGGTCGCCGGCCACCGGCGCCTGCAGGGCCAGGATGGCGAAGGCGTTCTCCTCGGCGGCCGAGCTCATCGCCGTGATCTGCTCGTGGTCGGTGATTACCTGCTCGGCAAGGACGAGATCGGCCTGCAGCAATGCGCGAGTGGCCCGCTCCATTGCGGCACCGGCCAACCCGCACATCTCACCCAGCTGTGCCGATAACGAGGACAGCTGCTCTTGAAACGCGGTACGCATGGATCAAGACTACGGACCAGCTGTCGTCGAGTCATGGCCCTGGCGTGAACGGCGGATGAATGCCACTACGAACTCCGTGTACGAAAATGTTCAGTCTGTCTATTTCGGTCGACTATCCGCAGGTAGCGTCGCCGGCGTTCACGACCGTCAGGTCCATCGGAAGCTCCGCGGGAGCCATTGCGCCCGCCGATAGCTGCAACGGCACGGAGGATCCGGCAGTCGGCGGTGCCTGCAAGACCGCCGCGGATCCGTAGTCGCCACCGAGAACCACCCGCACGGTGGACTGTGCGCCGTTGATCCGCTGAAGCTTGGCGCCGCCGAAGGAGGCAGCAACCGTCGCCGCCTGCTGCTCGTGTCCCGGCGAGAAGAAGACCGTGGTGGTGGGCAGAGCCGACGGGTAATCGTCGGTGGTGGTAATGCCGAATCCGTACCGCGTCAGCTGGCTGGCCGCCGATGCCGCAAGTCCGGTCTGGCCCGTGCTATTCGACACGTGCACATTGATCTCGCTGGGCTCGGTGGTGACCAGATCAACTTGCTCGGTCGGAGTGGCCGGAGCGCTTTCGGGAGTTGGTGTCGCCGTGGATGTTTCGCCGAGTTCGGTCGCGGCTCCGTGCTCGCTGGACGCCAAGGTGGTGTCCTGCGTGGTGGTGCCGGGCATCGGGACGCGGGTGCCGTCGGGCTGCAGCTCGCCGGGCAACGGATCGTCATTGATGATGGCGTCGAAGATCTTTCGGATATCGGTGGTGCGCGGGGTCTCGTTGCCTTCGGAATCGGTGCCATCGGTTGGCACCGTCAGGAAGGTGATCCGGCCGGCCTTCACATCTTGAAGCGACTGCCCAAGGTCCACAAGGTCTTTCGTCCTGATGTTGTCGACATAGGAGTCGTCGATGAACGTGTTCACTACGTTATTGAGCTTGCTCAGCGAGAAGAACGTGTTGTGCGAAATCATCGAGCGCAGCAGAGAGGACAAGAACAGCTGTTGACGCTTGATGCGTCCGTAGTCACCGTTGTACTCGGTGGTGACCTGCCGAGCCCGCACGTACTGCAGGGCCGTGTGTCCGTCAATCGTTTGGCGCCCAGCGTTTTGCAGCACGGTGCCCAGCTCGTAGTCCTCGATGGGGGTGGGCGTGCACACCTCGACTCCGCCGAGCGCGTCGACCATCTTGGAGAAGCCGGCGAAGTCCACCCCGAGGAAGCGGTTGATGTTCAGACCCGACATCTTCTGGATGACCTTGACAAGGCACTTGGGTCCACCAAATGCGAAGGCCGAGTTGAGTTTTGTTTCCGTGTACGCCTTATCGGGTCCGTACGACCGGGTGTCCTCGTTCCAGACCTCGCAGAGTGTCGGCTGGATCGCTAGGTCGCGAGGGAAGGATACGACCGCTACGCGCTTACGGTTGGCCGGGATGTTGACGAGCATGATGGTGTCCGAACGGGTGCCGCCGGCGTCCTCGGTATCACCGGCGCCCATCGCACTGTTGGCACCCGAGCGGGTGTCGACGCCGATGATGAGGAAGTTCTCGTCGCCGTACTGCGCGTTGGGATCCCGGATGTCGTGGGAGTTGGGGTCCAGCGCCTCGACGCGATTGAGCCGGTTGTTCTTGACGTTGCTCCACTGCCACGCCCCACCGGTGAGGGCGAGCGAGCACACCGCGACGACAGCGGCAATGGACCGCCCGACGTAGATGGGCCTGCGTGAGCGTTTGGGCTCGGGTTCCTGGACGACGGACTCCGGATTGCCTATCCGGACCGGGATGGCGCGGGTGTCGATGTTGTCGTCCAGATTCGATGCCCGGATGCGACGCGCGGCGGCCTTGTCATACAGGGGTGCGTCGTCCGGATAGTCCAGCGGGGCCGGGTACTCCTCGCGGGGCCCACCGAGCTCGGGCGCGTCATCACGTATCTGGGGTAGGACGTCGGTGTGACTATCTGTTTCTGTCGCGCTGGCGATTTCCCCGTGCGCGGGATAGACGGCCTCTGCGGGTTCTTCGGGCTCGCTGACGGCGTGCCGACGCGATCGGCGACCACCAGCGGCGCCCTCGCGGGCCAGTAGGTCGGCCACCGACAGTGAGTGTGAGCCGGTCTCGTGCGCCGACGGAACCGGCGGTTCTGGTGCCGGCTTAGGTGCCGGTCGTGCGGGCGGCCTCGGAGCGCGTCGAGGCGCTGCCTGCGGCACACCCCGCGCTGCCTGCGGCACACCCCGCGCTGCCTGCGGCGGCTCTGGCGGGGCCTCGCGCATCGATTGTTCGATCTCGAACCGACGGGTCCACTCGTCATCGGTGGGATCGGGCAGCGAGCTGTTCAGCGCCGGTGGCGGTGTCCACGGTGTGTTGGACAGTTCCGGCGCCACCTCGATGTCAGGATGACTGCCAACGGGTTCTACTGCGCGTTCCCATGGGGCCGCGCGATATGCGCGCGGTTGGGCAGGAGTGGCGTTAGGGCCATCACCCATATTCAACCTCGCTCAAACGTCTGGACAGTTGCAAGTACACGGCACACCGGCAGCACATAACGCCGTGCCCGCGGCACGGTCGTCGTCACATGCTACTGAGCAGTGCCGCAGATCACCATGCCAAGTGACCTATATGTGACCGGAAGTCACCCACCAGAGTGCATGACATCGGCTGCTAACGGAACCGTGCAATCGTCGGGGTCATTGAGCCAGCCTTCCGGCAGCGACACCTTCGCAGGTGACCCCTGACGCCCTCGCGGCCCGTTTCCGCCCTCCGGGAAGGGAGCCGTGTGATCTAGCTGATCGAGCAGGGTGTCCAGCTCGGCGCGGGTGCACACGAGTGCGAGCGCGCGCCGGATATCGCCGCCGGCCGGGAAACCGTGCAGATACCAGGCGATGTGCTTGCGCATATCGCGCAACGCCTTGTCCTCGCCAAAATGATCGACGAGCAACAACGCGTGACGTCGCATGATGTCCGTTACCTGTCCGAGATTTGGCGGCTCCGGGATGGGCTCATTACCGAACACGGCGCTCAGTTCCGCGAACAACCAGGGTCTTCCGAGGCATCCGCGGCCGATGACGACGCCGTCGCACCCCGTCTGTTCCATCATCGCGACCGCATCGGTGGCGTCGAAGATATCGCCGTTTCCAAGCACGGGAATGGTGGTCACGTGATTCTTGAGCGCGGCGATCTGGCTCCAGTCGGCGGTGCCCGAGTAGCGCTGTGAGGCGGTGCGGGCATGCAGTGCGACGGCCGCGGCACCCTCCGACTCGGCGATGGCACCGGCATCCAGATGGGTGTGGTGATCATCATCGATGCCGACGCGGAACTTGACCGTGACTGGAATATCGGTGCCTTCGGTGGCCCGCACCGCTGCCGCGACGATCTGCCCGAAGAGGCGCCGTTTGTAGGGCAGGGCGGCGCCCCCACCGTTGCGGGTGACCTTCGGGACCGGGCAGCCGAAGTTCATGTCGATGTGGTCGGCGAGATTCTCGTCGACCACCAACTTGGCGGCCCGGTACGTGGTTTCGGGGTCGACCGAGTACAGCTGCAGCGAGCGCGGTGACTCGTCGGGAGAGAACGTCGTCATGTGCAGCGTGGTGGGGTGGCGTTCGGCGAGCGCCCGCGCGGTCACCATTTCGCAGACGTACAGTCCGCTGACGGTGCCGGTGGTGGCCAGCTCCAGCTCGCGGCACAGCGTCCGGAATGCCACGTTGGTGACACCGGCCATCGGTGCCAACACGACGGGGCTAGGCAATGCCAAAGACCCGATCCGCAGCTCGCGAGATCGGGCCTTTGGAAGATCAAAGGATGTCGTCACGGCGTCATTCGGTTAGACGCTGACCGCTTCCCTGGCGGCCTTCGCGGCGTTGCGCTCGGCGCGCTTGGCCTGACGCTCCAGGTATTTGGCCTTGACTTCCTCGAAGTCCGCGGAGGTCTTCTTGAGGTCGTCGACGATGCGGGCGATGTCCTCGCGGAGTGCCTCGCCCTCGCCGCTGAGATCGGTGCGCTCGAAAATACGCCACTTGCGCAGCACGGGCATCACGACCTCGGCCAGATGCGACTCCGGGTCGTACACGCCGCCGGTGGCGATGATGACGGCGCTGCGACGGAACCCGGGGATGGTGTAGCCCGGCATCTTGAAGTTGTCGAGCACCCGATGGATGGATCGCATGGCCTGGTCCGGGGCGATCTCAAGGCTGGCCTCGACCATGTTGCGGTAGAAGATCATGTGCAGGTTCTCGTCGGTGGAGATCCGCTTGAGCAGCTCGTCGGCGATGGGCTCGGCGCACGCGCGGCCGGTGTTGCGGTGCGACACCCGGGTGGCCAGCTCCTGGAACGTCACGTAGGCGACGGAATCGAGCATGTACTGCGCGAACACCTGTTGCCCGCCTTGGCGGTTCTGGCCGGGGGAGAAGCCGCGGGTCATCTGCTCGATGCGCAGCTTTTCCAGCTCGAAGGGGTCGACTGCGCGGGTAACCACCAGATAGTCGCGGATAGCGATGCCATGCCGGTTCTCCTCGGCGGTCCACCGGTTCACCCAGGTGCCCCACGGGCCGTCCATGCTGAAGTTCATGGCGATCTCGCGGTGATACGAGGGCAGGTTGTCCTCGGTCAGCAGGTTGGTGATCATGGCGACCTTGGCGAGCTCGGACAGCTTGGACTGCTCGGGATCCCAGTCCTGGCCGCCGAGCGCCTTGTAGTTCTTGCCGTCCGACCACGGGACGTAGTCGTGGGGGTTCCAGTCCTTGGTGACACCGAGGTGGCGGTTGACGTTCTCCTCGACCACGGGCTCGAGCTCATGCATGAGCTCGAGGTCGGTGAATTCCTTCTGCGGCATGGACGCGTCCCTCAAGTTTCGACAGAGTTATCTGTATCTGGAAGTTGCAGTCAATATATCTGTAAACGCCGGTTGCACACAAGTGGATGGAAACTGCCGCACATTCACCGCTCCGCAGGCATTCCGACCTGCGGATAAGTAGTTGTCTCGCTCGACCTGCGGGACCGCCGCACCGGCAGTATGATGCTTGGCAACCCACAGCGGAGGTGTATCCAGTGAAGTCGGTAGTCAAGGTGGCGGCTGTCGCCGTCGCGGGCGCGGGTTTCTCCTTGGCGGCGGCCGGTCTGGCCCATGCGGGTGGCCCCAGCGACACCACCGGACAGCTTTATGCCGATGCGTCGTCGACCCTGAAGGGCGAGGGCTACTCCGTAGTGGTCGCGGGACGTTCCGGTGATCAGGTGTCGCTCGACAATTGCCTCGTCTCCCATCAGGAAGCGTTCACCGTCAAGAAGGGGCAGGACGATCGCGGCAAGATGGTGCACGTGACCCTGCGCTGCTACAAGGCCGAGGTTGCCGCCGCTAAGAAGGCTGCTGAGGAGAAGGCGAAGGCTGCGTCGACGTAACAGTCGATGATGTCGTCGAGCTGGCGCCTTGGAGCATGATCTGCACGCAGTAGTCCACGAATCGCTGCCGATCTATCTGTAAGTCCTCATTCAGATATGCCCGGAAAAGGCTTGTCAGCGCGCCAACCAGACTCGTGGCCACCAGCTGTTGTTGCACCTCGTCGGTCAGATTGGTGCTGAGTTTTCCTTGCAGTAGCGCCACGAATCGCGGCAGCCAGTCGTACCCGGACTCCGCGAGTATCGGCTCAAATGTTGGCGCTATCAGCAGAACTCGCCCCATGGTGGGTTCGTCGACCATGAGTCGGACAAAGGCGTCGACACCTTCGTGTGGGGAGCGCGCGCCGCTGAGTGCCTCGATCGCGCGAAAGCCCACGTGGTCGTATACGGCCCGGACGAAGGTGTCCCGGTCCGAGAAGTTCTCGTAGAAGTACCGCTCGGTCATGGCGGCGGATCGGCACACCGCGCGGACGGTGACGGCCGGCCGGGGGCTCAGCCCCAGTAGCCGCACGCCTGCTGCCATGAGCTCGCGGCGCCGCTCATCGGCGCGCTCGGCCGGTGATATTCCCGCCCAGCTGCGTCGCTGGCCTTGACCGTTCGCCACGGGCCTCCTAATCTGATGGTGAAACTGACAACGTTGATTGTCAGTGTACGTCGAACTGCAACGGAGCGTTCTGAAATGGTCAACGATATGTCGGAGGTCGCCGCAACGGAACCCGCCGCGTTCGCGACGGGATGTCCGGTGAGTCACGGAGCGAGCCCGTCGACGCCTGTGCCGCTTGGTCCGGAATCGTTGACGTGGAAGTACTTTGGCGATTGGCGCGGGGTCTTGCAGGGCCCGTACGCCGGATCCATGCAGAACATGCATCCGCAGTTGGGTGCCGCGGTGGAGCAGCATTCGCTGTTCTTTCGGGAACGTTGGCAACGGCTCCTGCGCTCGCTGTACCCGATCGGCGGTGTGGTGTTCGACGGTGATCGGGCCCCGATGACGGGTGCGGAGGTGCGCGACTACCACATCGACATCAAGGGCGTCGATGACCAGGGACGCCGGTACAGCGCCCTCAATCCCGATGTCTTCTATTGGGCTCATGCCACCTTCTTTATGGGAACGATCGTGGTGGCGGACTGGCTTAGTGGCGGTATCGGTGAGGCCGAGAAGCGCCAACTGTTCGACGAACACATCACTTGGTATCGGATGTACGGGATGAGCATGCGGCCCGTGCCTAAGACCTGGGAGGAATTCCAGGAGTACTGGGATCACATGTGCACCAACGTCTTAGAGGATCAGAAGGCCGCGCGCGATGTGCTGGACCTGACCTCCCTTGCGGTACCGCCCTTCGCGCCGTGGATTCCTGAGCGCGTGTGGAGCTTCCAGCGACGTATGGTGGCGCCGATGTTCGTGTGGCTGACCGTGGGGCTGTATCACCCGGCCGTTCGAGCCCGCTACGGATACACATGGTCCGCGCGCGACGCATGGCTGCATCGCAAGTTTGGGCAGGGCGTCAACGTGCTCTTCAAGCTCGTGCCAGAACGAAAACGGCGCCACCCCAGGGCGCGCGCCGGATGGGATCGCGCCACCGGACGCGTTCCCGTCAACGCGCCGCTGCCGCAGACCCCGGATCGCAATCTGCCGCCGCTGGACACGTGGGGCAGTCCCAGGCACTACAACCCCAAGGTTTCCTGAACCCCGTCGCTTCTGGTGCTTGACGTCACCACAAGTGGGCTCGTAGTGTAGGTGCATAACTGAATCCAAATTCAGTTTTTGGAACCGGCTAAGTGGGGTGAGCCAGCCATGGTCAATGACGGTGCTGCCGAAACCGGTGCTCTGACGGCCGGGTGTCCGGTCACCCATGGTCCGGATCGATCGATGGTCACGCCCCTGGGGCCGGACTCGCTGACCTGGAAGCTCATCGCGGACTGGTCGGGAATGCCCATGGGCTCGTATGCCACCGCGATGCAGAACATGCACCCAAAACTTGGCGCCGCCGTCGAGGAGCACTCCACCTTCCTGCGTGAGCGTTGGGAACGGCTCTTCCGTTCGCTGTATCCCATCACCGGTGTGGTGTTCGACGGAGATCGCGCACCGGTCACCGGCGCCGAGGTGCGCAACTATCACGTCGGCATCAAGGGCGTGGACAGTCAGGGCCGTCGCTACAGCGCCCTGGATCCCGACGTCTTTTATTGGGCGCACGCCACCTTCTTCAAGGCGCTGATCCTGTCGGTAGACCGATTCGGGGGTGGTCTCACCGAGGAGCAGAGGCGTCAGCTCTTCGATGAGCACATCGTCTGGTACCGGATGTACGGGATGAGCATGCGGCCGGTGCCCAAGACCTGGGAGGAATTCCAGGAGTACTGGGATCACATGTGCGCGAATGTGTTGGAGGACAACAAGGCAACGCGCGACCTGCTGGACTTTGCGCAGTTGCCGAAGCCGCCGTTTGTGCCGTTGATGCCGGATTGGATGTGGCGGTTCACGCTTCCTGTTTTCACGCGTTTCTCGGAATGGGTGATGGTGGGTATGTTCGACGAACCGGTGCGAAAACGACTGGGGTACATGTGGACCGAGCGTGACGAGCGGCGGCTGGAGCGGCTCGGCCGGGTGAACAGCGTGATCTTCCGGCTCGTTCCGTTTCGGTGGCGTAAGCACCCGCGTGCGCGTGCCGGATGGGACAGGGCGACCGGGCGGCTACCCGCTGATGCGCCATTGCCGCAGACCTCGGCTCGCTACCTGCCGCCCGTGGAACTGCGCGACAGCCCGCACCACTACAGCCCCAAGGTGTTCTGACCGCCGCGTCGGCTTCTCAGGCGCGCACTGGGAGCGGAGCGATGCCGACGAGTTCGCAGCTCTTGGCGTAGAGGTCATCTTGTGCCGCTTGATTTCTCGTGCAGCGCCGAACCGGGCTTGGCGTTTGTGCGGCCAGATAGTCCCCATTGCGCCCGTGGTGTTCCTCTGACATCGCCATATCGGCGATCAGCTGACTTGGCCGTTCCGGGGTGATCAGCGCCAGCATCACCAGGGACCGGACAGGCCGCGGTATCTCACGCCAGATATCGGATCTCACGTTGCCTGGATGCAGTGCGTTCGATGTGACCCCGTCGGGGAGGCGGCGGGCAAGCGCATTGCTGAACATGAGGTTTCCCATTTTCGACTGCGCATACGCTGAGAAGGTGAAGTAGAAACGTCTTCCCCGCCAGGTATTTTCGTTGATCCTGCCCACGCTGTGGGCGACGGAGGCCAGGTGGATGACACGGGCGTCGCCAGCTCGGGCAGCTTGCAGCTGTGGAAGCAGGAGATGTGTCAGCAGGAACGGGCCGAGATAGTTGGCGCCCCACTGGAGTTCGAAACCGTCTTCGGTTTTCGATTGCCGCATTGGTGAGGCGCCTGCGTTGTTGATCAGCGCATCGATCTTGGGATGCTGCGCGGCTAGTTCGTCGGCGAAACGTCGGATGTGCTCGAAGGAGGACAGGTCCAGCGACATGATGTCGAGCTGGGCACCTGGTATCGCGGCCAGGATCTGGTCTCGCGCGGCTTGGGCCTTCTGCAGGTTGCGGCAGGCCATCACGATGTTGTGCCCGTCGACGGCCAGCCGGTGTGCCGTGGCCAGGCCGATCCCGGCGTTCGCGCCGGTGATGACCACCGTTTTCGGGGTGCTGGGCATGTGATCTCCTCGTCGAGACGTCCGGAACAGGGGGAAGTCTCACACGGTGGCGGCCGGGTGTCGACTGGAGGCTTGCCAGGGCGCGCAACGCGCACAGCAGCGTGATGGCGGTGAGCCTCACTCGATGAGGCGGTGAGATTTCGGCCGGAGTTGTCCGCGCCAAGCATCGGCTTCCGTTGGCGGGGCGTAGACCAATTCCGCGACCAGCGGTGACGATTCGTCCCTCAATTCGGGCAGGAATGGCTGGGACGACAGATTCAGATCGCGTCGTGCTTCTGGGGTGTCGCGCTGTGCTCTCGAACGCCTGACGCACAGGAAAATCAGGACTCCTGCGCTCACGACTAGGTAGGCGATCAACGCCGTTCGAGCGACAGTGATCCACACATCACACCCCTCCGGCGTCAGCTGCATCCCCTACGCTAACCGTTGAAGAGCCGGCATGTTGAACCCAAATGCTTTTGGCCACAACATATGTAGTCCGACGTCCGCCGCTACAGCCCAGGGGGCCCTAGCTGCGTGCAGGGAGTGGCTCTGCGCCGACGAGCGCGCAGCTCTTGGCGTACAGGCCATCTTGTGCCGCTGCGTTTCTCGCATATTTGCGTACCGGGTTCGGCTTCTGTGCAGTGAGGTATTGACCGGAACGGTCCTTGTGCTCGGGAGCGGTAGCGATTTCGGCGATGAGCTCCGCGGGCCGTTCGACGGGGATCATGGCTTTGAGAATCAGGCCGCGCACGGGTTGCGGTATCTCGCGATAGATATCGGAGGCCACCCCACCGGGATGGACGGCATGCGTGCTCACCCCGTCTGGGAGGCGGCGCGCCAACGCGTAATTGAACATCAGATTGCCCATCTTGGACTGCGCGTAGGGCGGCATCGCCCAATAGAAACGGCGTCCCCGCCAAGTCTTTTCGTTGATTCTGCCGAGATTGTGGGCGACCGAAGCGAGGTGGATGATCCGGGAATCTCCGGTGTTGGCCGCCAGGAGCTGGGGCAGGATGAGGTGTGTGAGCAGAAAGGGGCCCAGATAGTTGGCGCCCCACTGGAGTTCGAAGCCGTCCTCGGTTTTCGACTGTCGTACCGGTGAGGCACCCGCATTGTTGACCAACGCATCGACCTGGGGATGCTGCGCGGCCAGTTCACCGGCGAAACGTCGGATGTGTTCGAAGGAGGACAGATCTAGCGACATGATGTCGAGCTGTGCGCCCGGGGTGGCGGCCAGGATCTGATCTCGCGCGTCCTGGGCCTTCTCCTGATTGCGGCATGCCATCACGATGCTGTGCCCGTCGGCGGCCAGCCGGTGTGCCGTGGCCAGGCCGATTCCGGCGTTCGCGCCGGTGATGACCACCGTTTTCGGGCTGTTGGGCATGCGATCTCCTCATCGAGACGTCCGGAACAGGAGGAAGTCTCACACGGTAGCGACAGGGTGTCGACCGGAGGACTGCCAGATGAGCCGCAGGGCCCTCATTGCGAACAGCAGGGCAACGGCGGTGAGCCCCACTCGAATGAGATTTAGGAGGTTCCATTGGAGGGCAAGCTGATGCAGCTCGCTGGGGGTTTCTCCGAGGGAGCCGAAGAACAGCGTCATATTGAGCTTGACGATGACGTAGCCGGAGAGGGCGACGGCCGCGATCTCGACGATGCAGGCCATCAGCAGCGAGAGCTTCTCGGGTGCCTTGCGTGGGGTGCGCACAAACCAGACGATCAGGGTGATCGTGGCGATCTGGGTGAGTGGGATGTAGTAGTACACCGGGTTTGTCACCTCGGTGAACTGCTGGAAGGCTTTTAGTTGCTCCTTGGAGTCGCCAGCGATGTTGGGCCCGATCACGATGGCCTCGTACAGGTTTCCGAAGAACCACATCGCGATCCCGAACACAGTGAAATACATCAGTATTCGACGGCCCATCGGTACATCCTGCCCAATATTGGGCCCGATGCGGCCAAAAGTCGTCGAAATATGGCCAGCGGCAGGCTGTCGGCGTTTCGGTGGGCCCGATAACGTCGGCTCGTGACCAAGGTGCTGCTCTCGATCCACGTGCTGGCCGTGATTCTCGCGATCGGACCAATCGCCGTGGCGGCGAGCATGTTTCCAGCGTTCGCGCGACGGGCAGGCGCCGCCGACGGCGAGCTGGGCAGCCTGCGCACATTGCATCGGGTCTGCCAGGTGTACGCGGTCGTGGGGATTGCTGTGCCCCTGTTCGGTCTGACGTTGGCCAATGTAATGGGTGTGCTCGGCAGCCCGTGGTTGATCGCATCGCTGGCGCTCACCGTGGTGGCGGCGGCGCTGCTGGTGTTGGGTGTGCTGCCACGGCAGCGGTGGGTATTGGCCGCGTTGGGCGACGGCGAATTGGTCGATACGCGGGTGTTTTCGCGACTGGCGATGTCCACGGGGGTCTTCAACCTGTTGTGGGCGATGATCACCGTGCTGATGATCGTGCGCCCGGGGTCCAGTACCGGCGTCTAGATGGCGGAAAACCGCTAGCGCCGGATGGTGGTCGTGCTGTGGAATCGGTGCGTGGACACCGCGACCAGCGCCCCGGTCCGTAGCCGATGGCTTCCCCTGCAGTTTGCGGTTCTCGCCATCGTGTGGGGCGCAAGTTTTCTGTTCATCAAGGTCGGGTTGCAGGGGTTGTCGGCGCTACAGGTAGCGGCGGCGCGTCTTGATTTCGGTGCCCTGACGCTCGTGTCTCTCATTGTGCTGCTGCGGGTTTCGCTGCCGCGCGAGTTTAGAGTGTGGTGGCATATCGCTGTCGTCTCGCTGACGCTGTGCGTCATACCGTTCGTGCTGTACCCCTGGGCCGAGCAGACCATCGACTCCGGGCTGGCGAGTATCTACAACGCGACGACCCCGCTGATGACCACTGCGGTGACACTCATCGCCCTGCGCGCCGAGCGGCCCGGCCGGATCCAGTCGCTCGGGTTGGCGATCGGATTCCTGGGTGTGTGCGTGGTGCTGGCGCCCTGGCAGTTGATCGGTCACGGGGGACCGGTGCTTGCTCAATTCGCCTGTTTGGGCGCCACGCTGAGCTACGGGATCGGGTTCGTCTACATGCGCAAGTACGTCACCCCGATGGGGCTGCCCGCGCTGGCGGTCGCCGGGATTCAGGTGGGGGTGGGGGCGGTGCTGCTGACTGCGGTGGTGGCGACCGTGGACCATCACCGGATGGTGGCGACGCCGGCAGTGGTGTTGAGCATGCTGGCGTTGGGAGTGCTCGGGACCGGCGTGGCGTACGTCTGGAACACCGACATCATCAACGGGTGGGGTGCCACCGCTGCGTCCTCGGTCACCTATCTGACCCCGGTGATCGGTGTCCTGCTGGGGGCCACGCTCTTGAGTGAGCGAATCGGATGGAACGCGCCCGTCGGCGGGGTGATCGTGGTCGGGGGGATCGTGCTGAGCCGCCGCGGAAGCGGCTGACCTGAGGTCATCTGGGCCGATGTCGCATGCGCCAACGCAAGGGCGGCTCGCCGAATCGACGCTGGAACGCCCGGCTGAAGGCTGCGTCTGAGGTGTAACCGACGGCTTTGCCGACCTGGCTCACCGCCTTGCTGCTGAAGCGCAGGAGATGCGCCGCCCGATCGAGCCGTCGTTCGGTGATGTAACCGGCGGGTGGCTGTCCCAGCAGTGCGGTGAAGCGCTGCGTGAAGGACGAGCGTGACTGCCGCGCGTGCATGGCGAGCTCTGCAATGGACCAGGGGTGCGCCAGATTGCCGTGTATCGCGGTGAGGACGGGTGCGAGACGCGGGTCCATGGCCGCGGTGAGCCAGCCGGGTTCGGCGCGATCGGATGTCGACCACTCCCGCAGCGCATGGATGAACAGCAGGTCCAAGATTCGCGACAGCATCACCCATGAGCCCGGGCTGGGTGTGATGACCTCAGCGAGGACGAGCTGAAGAGATAGCGATAGCCATTCGTGGCCGGGCTGATCGGTCCGAACGACGATGGCCGCCGGCAGGACCGACAGCAGAGGGTCGGCGGCAGCCTTTTCCGCGGTGAACCGGCCACTGACCCACCGGGCTGCGGTCTGAGTCTCCCGATCGCTGACGTGCCCGTCCGTCGCAGACAGGTCTCGTACACGGGTTGACTCGCCCTTGGCAAGACGGTGTGCGGTACCGCGCGCCAAGAGCACCATGTCGCCGGCGCCGAGGGTGTATTCGAGATCTCCGTCGATATGCAGGCGGAGCCCGGGAGTTTCTGCGATATGGAGTACGCGATCGCTGGAGGGGAAGGCGATATCGAACGGCGGCTCGGAACAGCAACGCATCACAGTTTCGCCCCTCAACCCGATGGCGGACAGGATCCCGGAGAAGGCATCAATATCCGGTGTGTCTGAGAACCAGCTGTGCGGTTCTGGCCGATCGGCAAAATATTCAGGATGATCGGTCATGCCATTTGCTCCATAGTCCAAATATGTTGGTGTAGCCCCGGTAAGTCAACAGCGTCGCCGATGGCGGGTGCCGCGGGGTGCAGGTCGTCCAACATCTATTGAGAGGCAGATATGTCGAGCAAACCAGCCATCGTTCTGGTCCACGGATTCTGGGGTGGCGCCGCACACTGGGGGAACGTCATCGTCGAACTGCATAAGCGTGGGTATGGGGAGCTCTACGCGGTCGAGAACCCGCTGACTTCGTTGGCCGATGACGCTGCCCGCACGCGGCAGATGGTGGAGCAGATCGACGGGCCGGTGCTCCTGGTCGGGCATTCGTACGGAGGCGCGGTGATCACAGAGGCAGGAGATCTTCCGAACGTCGTTGGCCTGGTCTATGTGGCGGCATTCGCCCCCGATGCGGGTGAGAGTCCCGGTCAGCTGACCGAGCAGCTGCCGCCCGCTGCGGCGGCCAATTTGGCTCCCGATAGCGATGGTTATCTGTGGGTCAAGCAGGACAAGTTTCGCGAGAGCTTCGCCCAGGACCTGCCAGAGGATGCGGCGCTCGTCATGGCCGTCACTCAGAAGGCGCCGCTGGCATCGACATTCGGGGACACCGTCACCGCACCCGCCTGGCGGGTCAAGCCCTCCTGGTATCAGGTATCTACGCAAGACCGGATGATCAACCCGGAGAACGAACGCAAGATGGCACAGCGGATGAACCCCCGCAAGACCATCGAATTGGATGCCAGCCACGCGTCGCTGGCGTCTCAGCCCGTCGCGATCGCGGATCTCATTTCCGAGGCCGCTGAGGCCGTCGTCGGCTAATAGCCCTATGCGGGTGGGGGTGTCGGCAGGTGCTGCCGGCACCCCCACCCGGTTTATGGGCTGGGTGATTGGCGTCCTGCTGGGGGTCGTGCTCCTGAGTGGGCGAATCGGACGGAACGCGCCCCTCGACGGCGTGATCGTGGTCACGGGAATCGTGCTGAGTCGCCGCGGGAGCGGCTGACCAGCGGTGGTGCCCCCGCCTGGTAGCTGGGGCGAATATGCCGAGTTGACTCATTAACCATCCCGCGCTGCGCAAGAGCAACCTCGGCCTTATGGTGTTCGCCATGAGATTGACAGACGCCCGCCGTACCTTGTTTGTCCTGGCAGTGGGCATATTCGCGGCGGCGCCTGCCGCCTTCGCGGTCTTTCACCCCGCACCCGCCGAATCGACACCGCTATCGATCGGCAACATCAAGTGCTCGGTACACACCTCCACAACCGTGTGCGGCGGCGATCACGACGCTGAGCTTCACTCAAAGCCCAACCTCAAGGACATCCCGGCTAAACCAACTAAGCCGGCGAAGAAGACCGGGCCCACCGTGGTCGAACCGGCCGGCTAAAGCCGATTGGGCCGGACGGCGATGGTACTGCTGGTGCCCCCACCAGGGCTCGAACCTGGGACCTGCGGATTAAAAGTCCGTAGCTCTACCAACTGAGCTATAGGGGCGCGGAGAGACAGAATACTGGTTGGACCGGCAGGCGAGCACCGCGGTTATCCGGTTTGGGAATTGGCGGCGTTGTGCCCTAAGCTGGGCGAGCTCCCAACGTGACTGCGTTGTGGGTACCCCGGAGTGATTCGGATAGGCCCCCATCGTCTAGTGGCCTAGGACGCCGCCCTTTCACGGCGGTAGCACGGGTTCGAATCCCGTTGGGGGTACGCAACCAGTCATACTGGGAGCAGAGTAAGGCCCTGTGGCGCAGTTGGTTAGCGCGCCGCCCTGTCACGGCGGAGGTCGCGGGTTCGAGTCCCGTCAGGGTCGCCAGTACGGCGAGGCAGTTTTGCGGGTTTACCCGTGGGACGTGCCGGCCGGCCAGGTAGCTCAGTTGGTACGAGCATTCGCCTGAAAAGCGAAGGGTCGCCGGTTCGATCCCGGCCCTGGCCACCATAGTATCCGCAGGTCCTCCACCTCGGCGCCGGTCTCGGAGCCGTTAGCCTGACGCAGTGGATCCCGCACAGGTGTGGAAAGCGCCGCCCTACAAGAACTCCGTTCAGGCACCGCTCACCGACGAGCTGCTCGACGAGACGGAGCGGGAACTGGGTGTGCGGCTGCCCGTGTCGCTCGTCACTCTGCTCCGCGTGCAGAACGGCGGCCACCTAGAAGTCGGCTTCCCAGACGATCACAATTTCGACACCACGCACGACATCATCCGCGGCGTCGGCACAATGTATCCGTGCCTGGAGAAGGACGCCTGGTGGCACGACCCCGACTGGGGACCGCCGCGGGTCGATGAGGCAGAGTGGCTCGTCCCGTTCGACGGAGACGGGCACTGGGACCTGTGCCTCGACTACCGGCGATCTCCGACGGGTCCGGACGGTCTGCGCGCCGATCCGACCGTCGCAGTGATCGATACCGAAGCGCGCGAACCCGACATCGAATCGTTCGTCGCCGGATCGTTCGACGCCTATCTCGCCCAGCTGGTTCCGCGATCTGGCAAGTGGCAGTAGGTGAGTTGGACCGCTTGGGATTACGCCGAGCCGCGGCCACCGGGAACGCCACGTGACATCGAAGGCGACGACATCCTGCTCGGTGAGCAGCGACTCTGGCATTGGCTCGACTCTCGCACGTGGGCCTGCCTCAGTCGGTGTCGTAGTACCACCAGCGTGGCAACATCTCGGGGCCGATTCGCAGGTCGTCGTCCCGATCCGGCTCCGGCATCCCGGTGGGCACGTAGAGCAGGCCGTCCCAGCTGTTCTCGAACCTGATCAGCACGGTGCCGCTCGAGTTGGTGTGGACGGTGGCCGGGTAGGTGCCGATCCTGCGGTGCTGGGTCTCGCCGTGGGCAGGCGGGTGGTCCGCGACGGCGAGTACTGCGGAGCGTGCGTGCGCCCACCGTGCCTTCTGCAGCACGCCCGTGCCGATCAGGAGCACCGACAGGGCGACCACGCCGGCGATCGCGGCGACCGGGATCGTCACCTTTTGCCGCCGCGTGGCGCCCACCCCGAAGTAGATGGCGCCGGCCAGCAGGAGCGCGGGTCCGAGGAAGAACGCGGGGAAGATCCAGCCCATGCGCTCGAAGGGGCCGCCGCACCACACCAGCGTCCAGCACAGGTACGCCACCGCCGCGACGAACGCGATGTCTACGGCTCGCAGGAGCCACGCCGCCGTGATCCGAAGGGACACGAGAACAGAGTACTTGTTTGTCTCGCTATAGACTTTGCTGGATGCGGAGTCCGTTGAAGCGGATGTGGGCGATACATGGGTCCTCAACACGCGAAGGAAGTCGAACTCTCGCGCCGGGCAATTGATGGCCTGGAAGCTACTTGAGCGACTCGGTGTCTCGGCCCGACGTGTAGTGGATCGGGATCCGGAGCCCTGTCACTTCCTCGACCAGCGTCGCACCTAGCGGCTTCATCTCGTAGTACCGGTAAACGTTGCTCTGTGCATCCGGTGCCGTGGAGCATGGGCCGTTTGGGCATATCACTTTGGTCGGCACGGCGAGCACTGAGATCAGCAGCGCAACGGCGATGCCCGTGATGAATGCGATTCTCTTCACGTCAGTCCCGCCCTTCCCGGGGCTGCTCGTCGAATGCGCGCGACGCCCGCGGCGCCCATACGCGGCTCCACACCTCGCGGACTGCGACCCCGAGCAGCACCAGCACGAGCACCACAGTGAGGTTTAGTTGTAGCTCACTTGCGAACCCGCTCCGGTAGTAGAGCGCGGTGAGGATCACACCAGCGCCTACGACCGGCGTGAGAATCGTTGCGACCCCCGCCGGCCACCGGCCGACCGTCACGGATTCGACCACGGCGGCGATCACCGTTACCGCCAAGGCGGCTACGGCGACGCTCGAGACGACGTTCGCGCTGTAGAACGGGTCGGCCAACGTCGACGGCGGCTGATCGGTCAGCGGCTCGTAAGCGGTCCAGCCGAAATCGCCCTGGCCCAAGCCGATACCGAAGATGGACTCGTCGTAATCGGCATAGCGGCGCGGCAACCCGAACGAGGTCATCTCGGCCATGAGCCGAGCGACGACAAAGACCCACCACGAAGCGTCTCCGGTGACGCGAGCGACCCGCGCGGTGAGGTAGCGCCGACTGGTCGGCTCGACGAGGTTCACCCGAACACCGGCAACCCGTTCGGCCCGATCTGCGGCGGCGGCATGAAGCACGGCGGGATGCCCGGCGCGTACGGAGGCACACACGGCCGCGGGAAGCATGGCTGCCCGTTCCATCCGCTCGGCTGGTTCGGTGGGCATGCTGTCATCGGATCAGCCTGGGCGGTCGGCGTACCTACGAGCGCTATCGCCGCAGTGAGCACCGCCGCGAGGGCCATGCGAAGCATTGCCAAGGGTGCCGGGTTCGATCTGAACAGCTTGGTGGAATCCACGTAGTGAACTGTACCGAGGTAGCTCGTCTGCGCCGGACACGTGATTGGACGCCGTCGGCACCGGCGCGAGCTCCGCCCGTGCCGGACGCAGAGGAGACCAGGTCACCGCTTCAGGGTTGTAGGACGGTCCACCGAGTTCCCCTCGTTGTCGTTTCTTGCACCCACTCCGGATGACGCGCTAGGGGGAATCAAGTCACTCGTGGCCGAGGTATTGCGCGACACGGCGCAGACAGGGGAAACGCGACCCGCACCGGCGGAGTGATCTGAACCGCGAACGCCGCCCGCCGGGGAGCTATTCGGTGTCGTGGCCGCCCTCGGGGTTCCACGTGCTCGGCATCATCGGCGCCCGAGCTCCACCACTGAACGCGTCGCGCTCCAACGTCGTCAGTCCTGCTGCCGCCGTATCCGTTCCAGGCGCGGTACCGGAGAATCCCATGCGTCCCGCACCTCGGTGCGAGGCCATGGCATTCTGGCCGGCCCCGTCGGTACCTGCGACGGAATCCGGCGCGGTGGTGGCGTCCATATCCATATGTTCGACGCCGCGGCCCTTCTGCTTCGCCCGATTACGGCGGCGTCGTGCCTGCCGGGCTGCTACCGCTGCCGCGGTGGCGGCCTGCTCGGTTACCGAGTCCCGTGCCGCCGCAAGGGCTTCCGAGCGCGCGTGGCTTCTGGATGCCAATTCAGAGCCGATGCGTGGTCCGCCGCCAACGGCATAGGGAAACGCGAACGCTGCTCCACCGCCGGCCGGCGGCGGAGCAGGCGATGGTGCCGCACTGGCGACACTGGACGCGGGGGCGCCCGCCGGAGCCGCCGCTGAAGCGGGTGCGGACGGGCTCACGGTAGGGGTCGTCCCCGCGACCGCGGTGACGGGATGTTCCTCGGCGCGGCCGGGGTCCGCGGCAAGAGCCTCGGGAGACGGTTGGACGCCGGCCAGCCCCGCGAACCCGGCCGCCCATCCCAGGCTGGCGATCGCGAGCGCCAATGCGGGCTGAATCAGAGCCGGTGCGAACTGGCCGATGGTGGAAGCCAGTTGGGCGGCGTGAAAGGTGATGTCGGCCAGCACCAACGGGAGGTTGGTCAGCAGCGCGGCGGGATCCGTCAGCAGGTTGTTCAGCAGCAGCTCGAAATGCTCAAACATCTCACCGGCCACGTGCAGCCACCACTCCGGGTCGGTGGGGTCCAGGTCGCCGTGACCGTGGTCGTCGTCACCGTGTTCATGATCGTGGTCGTGGTCATGACCGGCCAGGATCGACGGAGGCGGTGTGGAGTGTGGCGTAGACGTCATCGCGACCTCGGAGGTGGCTTGGTAGGTCGCCATCGTGGCGGCGGCCTGCATCCACATGCGCAGGTAATCGGCCTCATTCGCGACGATGGGAATGGTGTTGATTCCGAAGAAGTTTGTTGCCACCAACGCCGCGTGGGTGGCGTGATTGGCGGCCAACTGGGCAAGGGTGGGCATCAAGGCCAAGGCGGCGCTGTAGGCGCCCGCCATAGCCTCGTGCTGGATTGCCCTGGCATTGCTTTCGATGCTGGCCTGGGTCAGCCACGCCAAGTACGGAACATGCGCAGCCGCATACATTTCCGCGCTCGGACCCTGCCATGCCGCTGCGTGCGTTGCGGTCAGGACCGCTCGGAGCTCGTCGGCGGCCGCGGTGTAGTGCGCGCCCAACGACGACCATTCTGCGGCGGATGCGAGCAGCGGGCCGGGGCCCGGACCGCCGCTGAGTAGGGCCGAATGCACCTCTGGCGGCGACGCCATCCACACCGGAGTAGACAACATATGCCCTCTCGCTAATGATAATGAAAACGATATTCGTTTACATTAGCGCAGAAGTCTCACAGGTTTTCGGGGGCCATCTCACAGGATTGGCGTCGATGCGGATGGTCAGAGCGGGTTCAGGCGGGCCCTGAGCAGGCAAAACTCGTTACCCTCGGGGTCGGCCAGGACGTGCCACTGCTCGTGCCCTGTCTGGCCGACATCTGCTGGACGTGCTCCGAGCGTGAGGAGGCGTTCGAGCTCGGCGTCCTGATCGCGATCGGTCGCGTTGACATCGATGTGCAGCCGGGACTTCCTGCGTTGCGGCTCGTCACTGCGGCTGAGGATGATCGTCGGCTGCGGGCCTCCGAACCCCTCGCGCGGACCGATCTCCATCGAGCCGTCGTCCATGCGATCGAGCACCACGAAATCCAGCACCTCACACCAGAACTGGGCCAGCGCCTCGGGATCGCGACAATCGAGCACGAGCTCGCTGATACGACATGCCATGCAGGAAACCTACTCACTGGGCGGGCAGCACGGCATCGAAAAATTGGTGGTATCTAATGGTATCAAGCGATACCATCTAAAGATGGCGATGACCCTTCGGTTGAGCGATGAACAGACGTCGGCGCTGCGTGCGGCGGCCGACCGCGAGGGCTTGTCCATGCAGGCCGTCGCGCTTAAGGCTGTCGACGAATATCTCAACGGCCGTCGCCGTCGACGGGATGACCTCCTCAAGCGCATAGTTGCCGAAGATGCTGGCGTACTGGACCGTCTCGCTGACGCATGACCCAGCCTGACGTTGTTTACCTCGAGCTGGAGGATCTGCTCGTCATCTGTGAGGGATACCTCGGACATCCCGCGGAGGTGCGTGATTTCGGGCTGCTTGAATCGGCACTCGCCCGGCCTAAGGCCACTGTCTTCGGGGACGACGCATATCCCGGAATTCATGAGAAGGCCGCTGCCTTGCTGGATTCCGTCGTCAACAACCACGCTCTCGTAGACGGCAACAAGCGGCTCGGCTGGGTTGCCACCCGACTGTTTTATGGCTTCAACGGGTACTGGGTTTCGGCGACCGAGGATCAGAAGGTTGATCTGGTGCTGGACGTCGCGGCGGGCGAGGTTGCCGGAGTGGCGGATATCGCGAAGCGATTGTCGGTCATCTTCTTTCGCGGCTAGCCGGCTTCAGATAAGCGCGCCCTGCAGGCTCCGGCACGCCTTGGCCACGAAATCCTTGGAAACCCCTGCCCGCGGTGCGAACCTGTCGAACCCGTGGAATGCACCCGGCACGATCTCCAACTCGCAGGGCACTCCCGCGGCACGGAGGCGTTCGGCGTAGGCGATGCCCTCGTCGTGAAACAGGTCGGCGGTTCCGATGCCCAACCACGCCGGCGCCAGCCCCGACAGATCCATCTGGCGGCCCGGCACGGCGATGTCGCGGTCCGCGTCCGCGAGGTACGCATCCCAGCCGAATCGGTTGGCATCGGTGCTCCACATGCGGAGGTTGGTTTCGTCGATGTCGGTGCGGGTGCTCGTGCGATCGTCGAGCATTGGGTACACCAGCAGTTGCAGCGCGGGAGCAACCTCGCCGCGATCCCGTGCCAGCAGCGCGAGCGCGGCGGTCAGCCCGCCGCCGGCGCTGGCACCGCCGATGGCGATGCGAGTCGGGTCAACCCAACCCTGCACCGACAGCCAGCGCAGCGCCGCGTAGCAGTCCTCGATGGCCGCTGGGTAGGGATGTTCGGGTGCCAGTCGGTAGTCGACCGATACGACCGGCAGACCGGCCGTCCGCGCCAGCTTGCGGCAGAAGAAATCGTCCTGCCGCGCGGTGCCCATCACGTAGCCACCGCCGTGAATCCACAACAGGGCCGGGGACGGCTCGATGAGATTCTTGGGCAGGTGTACGCGAACGCTGACCTCGTCGTTCACCACTACGGTCCGCGCCCCGCGTACCGGAACGAGGCCGGAGACTCGGATGACTGCGCGCAGCGCAGCGAGGGATCGCGGAAGAGCTACTCGTCGGGGAAATAGCTTGGCGGCCAAGCGGAGATCGGGATGAATGTCAGGGGACGACACATAGCGAGTATGCCGGGGGCCTGGGTGCACCGTGGCGGATTCCGTATTCGGGAATGTTTCGGACTTTGGTCCGCTTGACTCGTTCGTACCGACGGAAGGATCGACATGACTCAGCCACTCAAGGGCCGCCGCGCATTCGTCACCGGCGGATCGCGCGGAATCGGGGCGGCGATCGTGCGCAGGCTCGCGGCGGATGGGGCACGCGTTGTCTTCACGTTCTCCAGTTCAGCAAAACAGGCAGCCGATGTTGTGGCCGGTGTCAAGGAGCAGGGTGGATGGTCGATGGCGACCCGGGCAGACGTATCCGATCCCGGTCAGGTGGCCGCCGCCATCAACGAGGCAGCGGAAATCCTTGGGGGACTGGATATCCTGGTCAACAACGCCGGGATTGCCATCTTTGGCGATGTCGATAATGCCACCCTTGACGATTTCGACGACATCGTTGCGGTCAACGTGCGGGCCGTATTCGCCGCGATCAAAGCAGCCTCCCCGCAGTTGGGTGCGGGCGGCAGGATCATCACCATCGGCAGTATCGGCGGAGATCATTCGCCCACGCCCGACTCGGCGCTGTATTCGATGTCGAAGGCCGCGGTCGCCGGTCTCACCCGAGGCTTGGCGCGCGAGCTCGGTCCGCGCGGGATCACTATCAACAACGTCCAGCCCGGTCCCGTCGCCACCGACATGAACCCCGAAGATGGGGAACTGGCCGAGGTCCTACTGCCGCGGATCGCCGTCGGGCGTTACGGCCAGCCGCGCGATGTCGCCAGCTTGGTGAGTTATCTGGCTTCCGAGGAAGCCTGGTACATCACCGGCGCCGCCATCAACATCGACGGGGGATTCACCGTCTAGCCCGTTACCGGCCGCTAGGGTCAGATCCATGGCCACTAGCGATACGCGGGAAGTCGTCATCGAAGCGACTCCCGAGCAGATCATGGACGTCATTGCCGACTTCGATGTGTTGCCGAAATGGTCGTTGGCGCACCAGAGTTCGACAGTCGTGTCCACACACGACGACGGGCGACCGCACGAAGTGAAGATGAAGATCAAGGCGGCAGGTATCGCCGACGAGCAGGTGGTGGCGTACAGCTGGGGGCCCGACGCCGTCAGCTGGACGCTGCTGAAGGCAGGTCAGTTACGCAGCCAGGATGGTAAGTACACCTTCACCCCCAAGGGTGACAAGACGCACGTGAAGTTTGAGCTCAGCGTGGACCTGCTGATTCCGCTGCCCGGATTCATCCTCAAGCGGACCATCAAGGGCGCCATGGAAACCGCGACCGATGGCCTCCGCAAGCAGGTTCTTGCCACCTATCGGTAGGGGCCTTCCCTCCGGCACCCTTCCCTAGTATCGTTATTTCAAATATCGAAACTAGAGGATGGTCGGATAGTGGATAGACGCCAGGGCGGGCGCCCCCGCGATCCCGACAAGGACGACGCGGTACGCGAGAGCGTGCGCCAGATGCTGGCCACCGAGGGATACCAGGGGACCACGATCCCCGCGGTCGCCCGGGCCGCCGGAATCGGTGCACCCACGATCTATCGCCGCTGGCCCACCCAGGCCGACATGGTGGAAAGCGCGATCGCCGACCGCCCATGGCCCGCGGCGTTGGCTGATCGCGCCGAATTCCAGGACTATCTACCCATTTTGGTGCGCGCGGTGGTCGAGTACTTCGCCGATCCGGCCACCCGCGCGGCGATGCCGGGGCTGCTGGTCGAGTACTACCGCGAACCGAGCCAGTACGCGGGTCTGGTCGAGCGCACGGAAACGCCGCTGCGCGAGGAGTTCCGGGCTGCGCACGACGAGGCCGTTGCCGCGGGCCGGTGTGCCGCTGAGCCGGCGCCCGACGCGCTCTTCGACACCATCGTGGGCATGGCGGTCTACTACGGCGTCCTGCGCGGCAGGGCCGACGAGGCGCTGATCGAACAAGTTCTTGGCGTGGTCCGTGCCGCCAGTTTCGTAGACAGAGAAGAAGGTAAGGAACGATGAATCGAGAAACATTCGCCACCCTGTTCGACCTCACCGGGCGCACCGTCATCGTGACCGGCGGCACCCGCGGGATTGGACGCGCGCTCGCCGAGGGCTACGTGTGCGCGGGTGCCAATGTCGTTGTGGCGAGCCGTAAACCGGAAGCATGTGCCGAGACCGTCGAACACCTGCGGACCCTGGGCGGGCGGGCACTGGGTGTGCCCACGCACACCGGCGACATCGACTCCCTGGAACAACTGGTGCAGGCCACCGTTGACGAGTTCGGCGGTGTGGACATCGTGGTGAACAACGCCGCCAATGCCCTCACCGAGCCCGTCGGTGCATTCTCGGTCGACGGCTGGGACAAGTCGTTCGGGGTCAACTTGCGCGGGCCGGTGTTTCTGGTGCAGGCCGCGCTGCCCCATCTGGTGGCCAGCCCCCACGCCGCAGTGCTCAACGTGGTCTCGGTGGGCGCCTTCATGTTTGGGCAGGGTGTCTCCATGTACTCGGCGGCCAAGGCCGCGCTCGTTTCGTATACGAGGTCGGCAGCCGCCGAGCTCGCCTCACGCGGTGTGCGGGTCAACGCGCTCGCCCCCGGCGCGATCGATACCGACATGGTGCGCAGGAACCCGCAGGCCGTCGTGGATGGTATGGCCAACGGAAATCACCTCAAGCGGCTCGGGGTCCCCGACGAAATGGTGGGCACTGCACTGCTTCTGACATCCGATGCGGGTAGCTACATCACCGGGCAGACCTTCATCGCCGACGGCGGGCTGGTGGCCCGATGATCCGCACCGAACATCGCGACCACGGCGTGCTGGTGGTCACCATCGATCGTCCTGAGCGTCGCAACGCACTGGACCCGCAGACAGTCGCCGAGCTGCACACCGTGGTCCAGAGGGCCGACGGCGACCCGAATGTTCGTGCGGTGGTCCTCACCGCAGTCGGCGCATCCTTTTGCGCGGGAGCCGATCTCAAGTCGTTACCGACCGATTTCACCAACACCAGTGCCACCTCCACCGCGGCGCTACTCGGGGCCACCGACTCGGAAGTAGTGCGCACGCTCGCGGCTCAGGAGCTGATGGCCTCCCTGTTCGAACGGATTCACCGGATGCGGCAGCCGGTGATCGCGGCCATCAACGGGCACGCGGTCGGCGGCGGGTTCGCGTTGGCCCTGGCCTGTGACATCCGGTTCAGTTGCCCGGATGCCGCTTTCGGCGCCGTCTTCATCCGCCACGGCGTATCCAACTGCGATATGGGCACCAGCTATCACCTGCCGCGGCTAGTCGGCGCGGCACGAGCCGCCGAACTGATGCTGACGGGCCGGGTGTTCGGAGCGGAAGAAGCCCAGCGGATCGGCTTGGTCTTCGATGTGGTGCCGCCCGAGGGTCTGCTCGATGCCGCCGTCGCCAAGGCGGAAGAGATTGCCGCGCATTCTCCGCTGGCGGTGTGGATGACCAAGGAGACGATGTGGCAGACGCTCGATGCACCGAGCCTGCGTCACGCCCTCGATTTAGAGAACCGAACCCAAGTGATGTGCACCGCCACAGGGGAATTACGCCGTTCTTTCGACGCCTTCCGAGACGGCTCGGGTAGATAGAAGAGCATTGCTAGTCAATCTCGGGCGGTCCGGCCAGGATGGCTGTGACCATGTCGACGAGTTGTGTTCGCATCTGCGCCTCGTCGAGATAGGTTCCGCTCAAGGACATCAGACGATTCGTGTGCGCGGTATCGCCCAGTACCACGCACGTCATCGTCACCGCATGGGTGACTCCAAACCGGATCGACGGCAGCTGCGCCGTCGGACGCAGTCGGAGGATGAGCTCCTGTAGCCGCGCGGCCTGCGGCTGAAAGCTGGCTCCCATCGGGATCAGCGCGGGATGTCCGCTGATGAGCAGCTTCCCGAGCGTGGAAAGCCATGCGGTTCCGCCCTCTTCGCCGATCTCGGCCAGCGGCGAGACGATCGCCTCGGCGATGGAGCGCAGCGTCCCGGCTGCCTCGGCGGTATCTAGTAACGCGAAACGGCGCCGTTCGAGCTGGCCCAGGTACTTGTCGAGCAGTGCCTCGATGAGGCGCTCCTTGGACCCGAAGTGATAGTGCACCGAGGCCACATTGGTGCCGGCAGCTGCCATGATGGCGCGCAGGGACACCGCGTCCACGCCACGTTCGGCGAAGAGCCGTTCGGCGGCGCTGAGTAGCCGTTGGTCGGTGGAATCGTGTGTGAGGCTGGACGGCTCGCTCGCTGTGCTGGTCATTGCCCGGTGAACCGTGCCTCTCGCTTTTCGCGGAATGCGGTCAGCCCCTCGCGTGCGTCCGCGGAGGTGATTACCTGCCGGGTGAGCCGTGCCTCGATGACGCGGGCGTCCTCTTCGGCGATCCAACCGCTGCGCACGATTGCCTCCTTGGCGTTGCGTACGGCCAACGGGCCGTTGCGGATCACGCGCTCGGCCAGGCTGCGCGCCTTGTCCAATGCGGTGCCCGCCGGTGCCACATGCCCCACCAGCCCAAAATGGTAGGCCTCCTGGGCGGTCAACGGCTCGCCGGTGAGGATCATCTCCATGGCTTTGGTGTAGGGAATCTGCCGCTTGAGCCGGACCATGGACCCCGCGCCGGGTACCAGCCCGCGCTGCACCTCTGGGAGGCCGAACGTTGCAAACTCATCCGCGACCCGAATATCGGTCTGCTGCAACATCTCGCATCCTCCGCCAAGACACGCCCCATTGACCGCGGCAATGAGCGGCTTGGTCAGGGAATGGCTCAGCAGCAGGCCCTTGCCGATGGCGGCCGGATCCAGTGGCGGTGCCGAGCCGTCACGGACCATCCAGCCGTCGCTCAGGTCACCACCCACGCAGTAGGCGTCACCGGCACCCGTGAGGATCGCAGCCAGAATGGTGTCATCGCTGTCGATCTCGTCCCAGGCTTGTGCTAGCTGACCGACCATAGTGGTAGACAGCGCGTTTCGTCGGTGCGGGCGGTTCATCGTCACCACGACGACGGGACCCTCACGTTCGACGAGTAGTTCACGTTCTGCTGTCACGGTCTCTCGCTTCCCACTACCCACAGGGCGTGGAACTGCGAGGCGCCGCCCATGGCGTGGCCGATCGCCCGTCGGGCGCCCTCTACCTGATGTTCCCCGGCGAGACCCCGCACCTGTAATGCCGCCTCGGCAAACCGAAGTAGCCCCGTCGCGCCAGTAGGGTTGCCCGACAGTACGCCGCCGGAGGGGTTGATCGGATGCCTACCTCCGAATGCGGTGTGGCCCTCATCGACGGCGCGCCAGCCCGCACCCTCTGGTGCCAGCCCGATGTTCTCCATCCACATGGGCTCATACCAGCTGTAGGGGATGTAGAGCTCAGAGACGTCGATTTCGGTGTCGGGGTTGCTGATCCCGGCCTCGCGATACGCGGCGACGGCGCATTCTTGCCCTGCCCGCGGGTTGACTTCGTCGCGCCCTGCGAAATGCCCTGTTTCGGTGCGCCATCCGGTTCCATGGATCCAGGCGGGTGGGCGTGCGGAGTGCCTCGCGAACTGCGCGCAGGAAATGACGACGGCACACGAGCCGTCGGATGACGGGCAGGATTCCAGGAAACGGATGGGATCCCACAGCATTGGGGAGTTGCGGACCTCCTCGATAGTGATGCCGGGCTTTTGAATATGCGCGTAAGGGTTTCGTGTCGCGTTGAGCCGGTGGTTGACTGCCACCCGCCAGCCGATGTGCTCGGGTGCCTGCGAGCGGCGAATGTACTCACGAATCACCGGTGCGAAATGTCCGCCGGCCCCGGCGCCCAACTGGGTACTGAACGGCAGCGGTCGCGACAGCGCCCAGGTGAAATTTCCCTCGGACTCTTTGGAATAGGCCACGACCAGAACCCGTCGGGCCAGCCCCGCCTGCACCAGGTGCGCGGCATAGATGGCCGCGTGTCCGCCGACGCTGCCGCCGGTGAACACCCGGGTGACCGGGAGGCCGCGGGCGCCCATTGCGTCGGCGAGGTATAGCTCGGGGTTCATCACCCCGTCGAACAGGTCGGGGGTTTTGGCGAGCACGATCGCATCGATGTCCCCGAACGTCAGTTCCGCGTCCGCCAGTGCACCGTCCACCGCTTCGCGGACCAGTGCCGCTATGGTCACTTCGCGTTTCTTGGCCTGCCTGCTCTGCCCGACGCCAGTCACCGCGACACCGGCGCTCATCTGCTCGCCTCCATCAAACACACCAGGTTGTGCTGCAGTGCAGGACCATTGGTGGCGTGCGCGAGTGCGCGGGTAGCGCGGCCCTGCATGATGGTGCGGGCAGATTCGCCGATGCGGATCAACCCGGTGGCGGTGGCGGGAGCGCCCGCCAGCGGACCTCCGGAAGGATTGACGAGCGCATTTTCGATACCGAAAGTCTTAGTGAGCAACGGTTCGACGTAGCTGTACTCGGTGTGAAGTTCGGCAACCTCCACACTGGAGGCGGTGAAACCCGCCATGGTGGCCGCTCTTTCGGCGGCGATACGGGCCGAATCCAGCACGGCGAGGTCTCTGGATCCCGGGTAGTGCGTGTCCATCCGGTGATCGATTGCCCGGATCCACGCCGGCCGCCGAGCGAGGCGTTTCGCCACATCACCGGCGGCCAGGATCAACACCGCCGCACCATCGCCAATCGGCGCCGTGTCGTGCGGGCGCAGCGGGGAGGCGATGTACGGCTCCTCCAGCAGTGCTTCGATTCCCGGGGCACCGGCTTTGAGCGCAAAGGGATTTGATATTGCATCGGTTAACGATTGGTTCACCACATCGGCCATCTCGCGCTCGGTGGTGATGCCGGCCTCGATGACGGCCGCAGCCTGCAAACCGGCGAGCGCCTGCCGGTGCGGATGCAGTGGAGTCAGGTAATACGGGTCCAGCGAGGCTGGCATCACCTGGTCGAGATCGGCGGGCAACGCACCACGGCCGACGCCGTACACCAGCGCGATATCGCCGTGCCCCAGTTGTAGCCACGCCCACGCCTCGTAACACGCCCAGGCGGCGTCCATTTCGACATGGGATTCTGAGATCGGCGGCCAGGCACCTACGGCGTCGAGAGACTCGATGTAGGCAAAGGTGCGCCCCTCGAAGAAGTCGTGGCTGCCGGATGCGTAGAAGTCGATGTCCTCACGGCGGAGCTCGACCTGCTCGAGGGCCTGGCGAACCACCGGGAGCAGAATCTCGGCCATATCGTCTCGCAGATTGGCTGCGGTACAGGGCGATTGGGCAAATGAAACCACGGCCACGTCACGCATGGGCGGCCTCCTCCGGCAGCGGGCGGAAGTAGCGGATGCTTTGCATGGTGGCACCAAGGTCCTCGTCGGGCACCCAGACCGGCTCGACCGTCATCCCGATGTGCACCCGGTCGGGTTCGGTGTCCCCGATCATGTGCATGAGCCTGGTATCGGAACCGTGTAACTGGATATGAGCCACGGCGTAGGGCGGGGTGAAAACCTGGCCCGGAAACGGAAAGCTGACGATGCAGAAGGTCTGCACCGTGCCCGTCCCCGCGAGCGGATACGCTGCGCCCAGCTCGGTCAGGCATCGCGAACAGAATTGGGGCGCAGGGCAGTACGCGCGTTCACAGCTTGGGCAGGTGCGTGCGAGCAGCTGCCGCTGCGCCAATCCTCGCAGGAACACCGACCGCCCTACACCCGCCACGTACGTGTAGTCCATGTGAAATGGACTGGCGATCGAGGCGACCGGTTGGGGTAGTGGGGTCATCGTTTGCCCACCGGTTCGAAGCAGACGATGTCGGTGATGGCGCCGATGCGGTCGGGGCGCCAGCGTGGGGCAACCGGCAGTCCATTCCGCATCGTCTTGGCTTTACCTCCGACGTCGACGGCATGGAACATCGCGTTGTCGGTTCCGGCGATGCGGATCAGTGCCCACGCGAAATCGGTCTCCAGCTCGTCGGTCGGCCGTCGCGGCACCCAGGTCCATTGCAGGACAACGCCCTTGGGTTCCAGCTCGACCAGCTCGCCGGTGGCGCTCGCATCCGCTGGGTCGAATTCGAGTACCGGACACAGCACCTGGCCGCTCGCGGTCCGAACCCCGAACAATCGGGCATCGCGCAGACCGCCGAGAAAGGTGCCGATCTTGGGGCCGACGGTGCGTTCAAATCCGAATTCGATGGTGTACGGAGCGCGTAGGGACTCGGCGGATTGGTCGATCACGGGCCTCCCGAATCGCGTTCTATCAAATGATTGAATCGAGCCCCAGGACCGTAACACGCGAGTGACTGGCGCCACAGATCTACGTGGTGCCCAGAACTCGGCAAAACGCCGAGTGGGCGAAAAGGATGGGGCCGCTAGCGTTTGGGCGGCGGCTTCGATGCCGCTTCGAGCTGCGGTATCAGCTGTTCGAGGGCGTAGACCCGGGCCCGCGGTCCACCGAATCGCAGCGCGCTGACGATAGGGCTGTCCGCCGGGATGTAGACGGCGCGACCCTCGATGACGGTGCGGAATGCGGCGAGAGCGCCCATGGATTGCACCTGCTGTCCACTCGCCCCGACCACGACCAGGAGATCCTCGTCCGCCTTGGCTTTGAGCTCGTTATCGGGCACCACACCGTCGTACTTCTGACTGTGGAACCCGAGACCGTCGAACACCGCCCGGCGGGGATCTCCAAATGGCACAAGATAGTTGCCTTGCCCGTCCACCATCCAGTCGACGACGGCGATACGGTCGACCCAGTACTGGTGCTTGGCACGTACTTCGTTGTAGCGGGCCCCGACTTCCTCCGATACACGGCGGGCCTGCCCTGACCTGCCCAGGGCCTGTCCGGTGGTGAAGAGCTGGGAATACCAAGGTATTCCGAACTTGTCTACACGCTCCGCGGAGACAACGGTTGGTGCGATCTTGTCCAACTTGTCGTAGGTCGGCCTGTCGATATCGGCACCGATGGCCAGGATGAGGTCGGGTTTGGCCGCGGCAATCGCGTCGAAGTTCAGGTCGGCGCCCGAGACGATGGGTGGTTGCGAAAGGTCGGGAGCCACCCACGGGTAGACGGGGTACTCCGGCAGCGTGGAGCGGATGCCGACGGGCTTGATGCCCAAGGCCTGAACGAAGTCCTGGTCATTCCACCCCAGTGTGACGACGCGGGTGGGTCGCGCGGACAGGAATGTGCCCCCGTATCTGTGCGGGATGCTCAGCGGGAAACCGTCGGGGCCCGGAGGCGCCGAAGAAGCGGGTGCCGGACCTTGATCGCGGGAACAACCCACGAGAACCAGCAGCGTCACGAGCGCGGCAATCATGCGCCACGCGGCAGTTGCCATGCCGAGCAAACTACCACCGGGCGGCGGCGGTAAACGAATGTGACCCAAATCCGCTCGGGGTGAACGGAACGGCCGACCGTCGGATTGCACGCCCGCCACCTGCGGGAACGCCACCAGGCGGGATGGTGATCGCTGGACGTTGCCATTGACGCACGGTCGGGACGTTCATACGTTTGCGCCGTTCCCAGCTCGTGCTACGGGTCAGAAGCACTAGTTCAAGTAGGAAGCGCCGATGATCAAGCATCTCACCCGCCGCGCGACGGTCGTCCTTGTCGTGGCAGCCGCCGCGATCTCGCCCGCCGCCTATCCGGCGATGGCGGATACCGCCACCGCGCTTAATGGATTGTTCGCGTTGACGCCCGGCAGCTGCACGGACGGCCGCGCCACCGGTTCCTATTTCCGCATGATCCTGCCTGCCGGCGACGCGTCCGGCCCCTACCTCGCCAACGGCGACTCGACGTGCTCGGATAACACCGTCACCCTGCTGTCACCGGGTACCGATGGTGGTCTCAAGTCGGGCGAGTATCAGCCGCAGCCTGCCAGCGCATTCGACGGAAACGGAAACGCGGTGTCCGGCAGTATCACTCAGCCGGTCAAGTTCTACGGCGTCGGATTTGCCACCGCGTCCAATCAGACCGATCCGCAGACCAGTCAAGGCACCGCTACGCCCCAGATCACCGTGAGTGGCAACAAGCTCGGCGGTGATCTCAGCGCATTCGGGGTGACGTGGAACAACCAGGTATTCAACCAGGGGGCGCCGAAACCTGGTGGCGCACTGCCGGGTAAGACCACGCCGGTGACGGGTACGTACGACCGCGGTACCGGCGCGTTCATCATCGAGTGGACCAGCCAGATCGTGGGCGGACCGTTCAACGACTTCACCGGGCTGTGGCATCTGGTCGGCAAGGTCGGTGGTGGCCCCGGTGGCGCGGTGGCAGAGCCCCCGCCGCCTCCCGCGCCGGGCACTCCGCCGCTCGCCGACGCACCGCCCGCCGCCGTACCGGCACCGCCCGCCCCGGGACAAGTGGTGGTGCCCGCCGGACAGCAGGTTGTGGCGCCGCCCCCACTGTCGGCCGGGCAGCAGCTCATTGCGCTTCCTGTTGACGACACCCCCCGCACGGTGACCCCGCCGTGGGTCATCGCGCTGCTGGTTTTCGTGGCCATCGGTGGCGGAGTCCTGTTTGTGGTGGGGGAGCGGATCTTCAGTCGTGGCCGCTGAGCCGCTTGCGGCCCTGCCCTCGTACGCCGACATCGTCGGCGAGGAGGCGGTGGCGGCCGAGGCCGGACCGGCTCGTCAACCCCGGTGGCCGTTTGTCGTCCTCGTCGCTCTCGGCGTCCTGCTTTTCGCGGTACCCATCGTCACTGGGATGTTCACCCGTGCGGCGGGAGGACAGCAGCTGCTCACCGAGTTCCGCCCGTTCGTGTCCTCGGCGGAGATCACGACGTTCCGGGGCTATCTCGATACCGTGGATGCCGCTCGCTCCGATGTGCAGGCGACCCGAGTGGTCGCGGGCGGACGCTACGAGCGGCTCGATACCTTTGTCGCGCAGTATCCGTCGATCAAGCAAGAGATGACCTCGCTGCTGGATGCCGTGGACGCCTCTGTGGGCAACTACCAGGAACTGCGCGCCATTGGTCCGTTCGATGTGCTGCCCTTCCTGCTGGCGGTGCCGGGGTTGGTCCTGGTAGGTGCTGGCGTATGGGGCCTGCGTCGCGTCCGCAACGGTGAAAAGGCGCTCGGTGCGCGGGGTCTCGCAATCCTGGCGGCGGGTGTGCTGATTGCCGTGCCGTTCGCGGACGGGCTCTTCACGCGTGCGCCGGCGGGCACCCACCTCATCGATGCCTTCACCCCGATCATGAACCACGAGCGGGTAGCGGCGGTGCAGCGCCATTTCGTGGTGCTCGTCGCGGCGGAAGGGGAATTGGACACCCAGTTTCTCGGCGACCTGCGGCGGCATCAGCCGGATCGTGCAGTTCCCGGTGTCGATGCGTTTGTCGCTCAATGGCAGCCCATGACAGCGGATTTCGCGTCTCTCATCGGAGTGATGGCTGACAACGTGGACAACTTCGGCAGGGTGGTGGCTCTCGATCGCCTCACCGCCCCGCTGGGATTTCGGTCGTTCGACTATTTCGGGTGGTTCTTCCTCGTACCCGGTGTACTGGCGGCGGCTGCCGCAATCGATGTGAAAGGGGTGCTTCGATGGCCCGGCAAAAGATGATGCGCGGCGTGCTCGGTGTCGCGGTAATCGCTACGGTGCTGGCGGCGACTCCCGCATGTGGTTCGGAGAAGCCGGCTGAGTCCGCGCTCACCGGGCTGCTGGCATTGGAGCCCGGTGCGATCGACGGGACCAAGCTCAGCGGTACCTGGTTCAAGATGGTGCAACCGGGCGGCAACCCTCAAGAGGGTCCGTTCATGCCCAACGCGAATTCTCCTGTGCCGCAAGGGTCTGCAACCTTACTTGCCCCGGGTGCCGATGGTGGGCTGGTGCTCGGCGATTACCAGGGGGAACCGGACCCCGCGTTCGACGAGGCCACCGGATACTCGTTGGCCGCCAGGGTGACTCAGCCGACGAAGTTCTTCAACATCGAGTTCGGCATCTCCACCAACAAGATCGATCCACAGACGCAGCGCGAGCTGTTGGCGCCCACCGCCACAGTCTCGGGGGACAAGCTCACGGTGGATCTGTCCGCCTGGGCCGCATCCTGGAATCGGCAGGAGTTCAACCAGGGAGCGCCCAAGCCGAAGCCCAAGGAGCAGGCGCAAATTCCCGGTGAGGCTCGGGCCAAGCAGGTGTGGGAGTTCGTCGCGGGGCGTTGGGTCGGCCGTGATTCCGTGGACGGCGAAAGCCCCAAGGCCACCGGGACATACAACAAGGACACCAAGAAGTTCACCCTCGATTGGACAAGCCTGATTGTGGGTGGGCCCTTCAATAGCTTCACGGGGGTCTGGCACCTCGAAGGCGTGGTGAAGGACCGATGACTGTCACCCCCGCAGAGGAGACGGCTCCGATCGCATCGGCCCGCCGGACGCCCACCAGGGAACGCGTATTCGGTATCGCGGTAAGGACATTCGCGGCCATCACCGTGATTGGCAGCGTGGCCGCCATCACCCAGCTGTCGTACTCTCCTCCGCGAGCACCCATCATCGGGTATCAGATCGTTAACCGCGATGGATCGATTCCCGAAGGCGCCGTTCCGATTCCGGTGCCTCCGCCGGGGCCGCAGTTGATCGCTCCGCTACCGCGTCCGCAAACGCCCTCGCATCCACCGGGTCAGGCCGCCGGACCATTTGGTGCGCTGCCCTCGGTGACCGACCGCGGCCTTCCGATATCCGTAGCTCAGCCTTGCCCTTTCGGCTGGCCGGCTCCTGGGCCGGATGAGCAGGGCGGGCTGGCCTCGCTGATCGACGTGGCACCGGCGGCGGGTGTGTTCTCCTCGGAGGCGTTCGCCCCGGCCACCGCCTACGAGCCGATCCTGAAGATGATGGGCCCGGTGTTGGCGCGGATCTCACCGTTGCTGTCCAGGCATCCGTGGATGATCGACCAGTTTGTTACCCGATTCCAGACCGTCATGGTGCGAGTCCTCGAAGCGATCCTCCCGTACTACGGCCCCTACCGGAACGATGTCCTCAAGGCCGAGGGTGATCTCGCAAAGGCGTTGACCCCCTTCTTGGAAAGCTTGTACAACACCCCGACGGCGCAATGCCTCGTCTCCTGGGAGGCCCAGCGCATCCGCGATGCGCGTGGGGGCAGGCCACCGGCGCTGCGTCTGCACGACCTCGGCAAGGTGATCGATCTGTACCGCTCCACGCACTGGCGCGAGGGCGACGATGATCCGCCACCCGCGCCGTTGCCCGCCTACGAATACACCCCACCGCCCGAGCCGCCACCAGCGCCGGCGCCGGAGGCTCCGACCACCTCGAGGGTGCCGATTCCCAACTTCCCGACCCCGACACCCGTTCCCGCACCAACCTCGGCACCGGCGATCTCCTCGTCGCTGTAGCCACACTTCCCAACCAACGGGTTGACTGGCTAGGGTGGCCTCCATGGCTGACACTGGCGTCAAGACAGGCCCCCTCGCGGGCGTAAAGGTGATCGAGCTCGGGGGCATTGGCCCAGGGCCGCACGCGGCGATGATGTTGTCCGACTTGGGCGCAGACGTCATCCGGGTGCGTCGTCCCGGAGGGCTGGCGATCCCTGCCGAGGAGTCGGACCTGTTCCATCGCGGAAAGCGACTGGTCAACCTGGATGTCAAGAAAGACCCCGAGTCGTTGCTCGCGCTTGTGGACAAGGCCGATGTGCTGCTGGATCCGTTCCGGCCCGGCGTATGCGAGCGGATCGGGATTGGGCCCCAGGAGTGCGCCGAGCGCAACCCGCGGCTGATCTTCGCGCGGATGACGGGCTGGGGTCAGAACGGCCCCATGGCAGAGCGCGCCGGGCATGACATCAACTACCTGTCGCTGACCGGCGCCCTCGGTTCGATGGGTTACAAGGACCGCCCGCCGATGCCGCCGATGAACTTGGTGGCCGACTTCGGCGGAGGCTCAATGCTTTTGGTGCAGGGAATCCTGGCCGCGCTGTACGAGCGCGAGAAGTCGGGCAAGGGGCAGGTTATCGACGGCGCGATGGTCGACGGTGTCAGCCAGCTCGCCCAGATGCAGTGGACGATGTACAACAGCGGCATGTTGTTCGACGAGCGGGAGTCAGCGCTGCTCGACGGTGGCTCGCCGTTCTACGGCACCTATGAAACCTCGGACGGCAAGTACATGGCGGTGGGGTCGATTGAGCCGCAATTCTTCGCGATCTTGGTACAGGGCCTGGGATTAGACCCCGACAGCGTGCCGTTCCAGCTCGATAAGGCGCGTTATCCGGAGATGCGCAAGATGTTCGTCGACGCCTTCCAGACCAAGACGCGCGACGAGTGGACCGAGATCTTCATCGGAACCGACGCTTGTGTATCGCCAGTGCTCACCTGGGCCGAGGCTAAGAAGAATGAGCATCTACGCGATCGCGGCACCATCGTCGATGTCAACGGGGTGACGCAGGCCGCGCCCGCGCCGCGCTTCTCACGGACGCCGAGCGGACCCATCGAGGCGCCGCCGAAGGACACCACGGACGTCGCCGATATCGGCTGGTGAGCTAACCGGTACAGATAGTACTAGGTACTGATAGTCTCATATCAAGCAATGGCGCTATGAGGAGGTCCGATGACCACTGCCCGAGAAGATGCCGAGTCCCAACTGGACACCGTGACGTATACGGGTCCGGAGTGGATGGGCAAGGCCAACTGGCACTCGGTAGCAGAGACGTATCTGCTCAAGGCGCTGACCAAGCCCGGTCTGTACGCGTTGACGCAGGTGATGCTGGCCGTTAATCGCCGCTTTCCGCAGTTCTTGCTCAACCGTTCCTACGACGGGCTCGAACGCTTCATGGGCTGGGTACCCGGGGTGCCGGGAACGCGGACCGAGCGAGTGCAGCTGCCGCATTGCCCGGCCGAATGGACTTGGAACGCAAGGAATGCCGACCGCTCCGACACTGACTCTCAGCCGGTGGTCATCTATTTCCATGGGTCGGCGTTCATCGCGCTGGGCATCAACAGCCATCGGCCGCTGGTCAGCCACATCGCGCGGGACTCGGGGGCGCGCGCGCTCAGCGTGGGTTACCGGCTGTGCCCGCAGAATCAGGTTGAGGACGCAGTCGCTGACGGGGTGGACGCGTACCGCTACGTCCTAAGCCAGGGTGTCGATCCGGACAACATCGTGCTCGCGGGTGATTCCGCCGGCGGTTTCCTAGCCGCCATGACGGCCATCGCGGTGCGCGATCAGGGCCTAACGCCACCCGCGGGATGCGTGCTGATCTCGGCGGCCACCAGTAACAATATGGAGCCGAAATACGCAGTGGGCAAACGCATCGGCGACGCCATGTTCCCGGTGAGTTTCCTGCGGATGATCAACGAGGTGTTCTTGCTGCGCAACGGCGCCCGCCAGCCCGGCCCGTGCCCGGCGGAGGCCGACCTGACCGGGTTGGGGCCATTTCTGCTACAGGTGGGATCGCAGGAGGCGCTGCGACCGGACTCCGAGCTGCTCGCGGAACGCCTTGCTGCGTCCGGGGTTCCGGTGCGACTGCAGATCTTTGACCGCGCCATCCACGTGTTCCAGGTGTTTGCGTTGTCCAACCCGGATGCCCGGCGCGCGGTCGGCGAGATCACCGAATTCGTCAAGCTACTACCAGGTTTGGCGAAACAGCGACGCCGCCCGGATTCCGCGGAACTGGGCCTAGGGTCCTAGCCTCGCCAGCCGGGCAATCGCCTCATCGATCACTTCGTCGCGTTTCGCAAAGGTGAATCGCACCAGATGATTCCATTGGTCGGCTGTGCTGGTGTCGGGATCGCAGAAGGCGCTCACCGGAACGGCTGCGACCCCAACGGTTTCCGGCAGGCGCTGGCATAGCTGTGAACTGTCGCTGAACCCGAGGGGCCGGGGATCGGCGCAGACGAAGTATCCGCCTTCGCTGCTGTGCACCTCGAAGCCCAGGTCGGTGAGGGCGGCGGAGAGGCGATCACGCCTGCGCTGTAAGGATTCGCGGAGGTTCCTGACCCATGTCTGTTCGGTGTCGAGTGCCACCGCCACCGCCGGCTGGAAGGGGCCGCCGCCCACATACGACAGGAACTGCTTTGCCGCGCGCACTCCGGCGATCAATTCCGGTGCACCACAAGCCCATCCGATCTTCCAGCCGGTGCAGTTGAAGGTCTTCGCGGCGCTGGAGATGGTGACGGTGCGATCGGCCATTCCCGGCAGGCTGGCCATGGGGGTCTGCGTGCGCCCGTCGAAAAGCAGCCGCTCGTATACCTCGTCGGAGATGACCAGCAGGTCATGTTCGACGGCGAGGGCGGCCACCCGTGCCAACTCGCCGTCGGTGAATACCTTGCCCGTCGGGTTGTGCGGCGAATTGATGACGATTGCCGCCGTTCGGGGTGTGATGGCGGCGGCGAGTGCGTCAGTGTCCAGCGCGAAGCCCGCGCCGTCGGGTACGAGCGGTACCGGGACGCGAATGGCTCCCGCCATCGCGACCACTGCCGCATAGGAGTCGTAGTACGGCTCGATGAGGATGACTTCGGAGCCGGGTTCGACGAGGCCGAGCACGGCTCCGGCAATCGCTTCGGTGGCGCCGACGGTCACCAGCACCTGTGTTTCCGGGTCGAGCTCCTCGCCGTATCGGGCCAGCCGGTCAGCGGTGATGGCCCGGCGCAGTTCGGGGGTGCCCAGCCCGGGCGGGTACTGGTTGAGACCGGACCGAATGGCCTGTTGCGCAGCGTCGAGCATCGACGCCGGACCGTCCTCGTCGGGGAAGCCCTGTCCCAGATTGATGGCGTCGTGCCGGACGGCGAGGGCGGACATTTCGGCGAAGATCGTCGCACCGAAGGGGCGCAATCGGGCGACGGTGCGTGCGGGGCTCACCCGAGCAAGTGTCTCAGCTTCGTCGGTGGGCCGGTGCCGACCAGGTTGGGATGTTTCGGCGGTCGTTGTTCTCGCCGGTCGACGGATTGCACCTGTCACGAGCGTGCGTCATGCGATCGCGGAGCTCACGCAAACCACACCGCGAATATCGTTGGAAGCGCAAAGATTGCTATGACCACGTATTATCGGTCGGATCTAGAATCTGCAGCACACCGATAACGTACCTACGCAGCCCTCCCAACCAACGGGTTGGGAGGGCTGCGTACCGCCCAGACATACACCTGGTCTAACGTAGGGCTGTCTCGGCGAAACTGACCCGGAGTCAATCCGGCTTCACGGGCCGGGGCACCTTGTAATACATGCCCCATACGCACCTCCCTATAAGGACGTATACCCATGACTGAAGCATTCATCTACGAGGCCATCCGTACGCCTCGCGGCAAGCAGCGCGGCGGCGCCCTCAACGAGGTCAAGCCGCTGAACCTGGTGGTCGGCCTGATCGACGAGATCCGCCGCCGCTTCCCCGACCTGGACGAGAACCTGATCAGCGATGTCGTGCTCGGCGTCGTGGCGCCCGTCGGCGACCAGGGCGGCGATATCGCCCGTACCGCGGTGCTGGCCGCGGGCCTGCCCGACACCGTCGGTGGCGTGCAGCTCAACCGTTTCTGCGCCTCCGGCCTGGAGGCCGTGAACATCGCCGCACAGAAGGTCCGTTCCGGCTGGGACGACCTGGTGCTCGCCGGTGGTGTGGAGTCCATGTCGCGCATCCCCATGGGCAGTGACGGTGGTGCCTGGGCCTCGGACCCGGCCACCAACTACGACGTGTCCTTCGTGCCGCAGGGCATCGGTGCCGACCTGATTGCCACCATCGAGGGCTTCACGCGTGACGATGTCGACGCCTACGCCGCCCGTTCGCAGGATCGCGCCGCGGCCGCGTGGTCCGGTGGCTACTTCGCGAAGTCTGTTGTGCCGGTGAAGGACCAGAACGGTCTGCTCATCCTCGACCATGACGAGCACATGCGTCCCGGCACCACCGCCGCGGACCTGGGCAAGCTCAAGCCCGCCTTCGAGGGCCTGGCGGCGCTCGGTGGATTCGACGACGTGGCGCGCATCAAGTACACGTATGTCGAGAAGATCAACCACGTGCACACCGGCGGCAACAGCTCCGGCATCGTCGACGGCGCAGCCCTGGTGTTGGTCGGTTCCGAAGAGGCCGGTAAGTCGCAGGGCCTGACCCCGCGCGCCCGCGTCGTGGCCACCGCCACTACCGGTAGCGAGCCGCTCATCATGTTGACCGGTCCGACCCCGGCCACCAAGAAGGTGCTTGACCGCGCCGGACTGACCGTGGATGACATCGACCTGTTTGAGCTCAACGAGGCCTTCGCCTCCGTGGTGCTGAAGTTCCAGAAGGATCTGAACATCCCGGACGAGAAGCTCAACGTCAATGGCGGCGCCATCGCGATGGGCCACCCGCTGGGTGCCACCGGCGCCATGATCACCGGAACCATGGTCGACGAGCTGGAGCGCCGCGGCCTCCGTCGCGCCCTCATCACGCTGTGTGTCGGCGGCGGCATGGGCGTAGCCACCATCATCGAGCGAGTGTAGGGAGAACGAAAGAACATGTCTGCAAACACCATTCAGTGGGACAAGGACGCCGACGGCATCGTCACCCTCACCCTGGACGACCCCAACGGTTCGGCCAACGTGATGAACGACGACTACAAGCAGTCGATGGCCGCGGCCGTCAAGCGCCTTGTGGAAGAGAAGGATTCGATCACCGGTGTGGTGATCACCAGCGCCAAGAAGACCTTCTTCGCCGGTGGTGACCTGACTGCGATCATCCAGATCCAGCCCGAGCATGCCCAGCAGGCCTTCGACGAGGTCGAGGAGATCAAGAAGGACCTGCGCACGCTGGAGACCTTCGGTAAGCCGGTTGTCGCCGCCATCAACGGCGCGGCGCTGGGAGGCGGCTTGGAGATCGCGCTGGCCACCCATTACCGGATCGCGGCCGATGTCAAGGGATCTGCGATCGGTCTGCCCGAGGTATCGCTGGGTCTGCTACCCGGTGGCGGTGGCGTCACTCGCGTGACCCGCATGCTCGGCATTCAGAACGGCTTCGTCACCGTGCTGGCCCAGGGCACCCGCTTCAACCCGACCAAGGCCAAGGAAGTCGGTCTGATCGATGAGTTGGTCGGCTCCGTCGACGAGCTGATCCCCGCCGCCAAGGCGTGGATCAAGGCCAACCCCGAGGCCGTGCAGCGCTGGGATGTCAAGGGATACAAGATCCCCGGCGGCACCCCGGCCACCCCGGCGCTGGCGGCGATCCTGCCGTCGTTCCCGTCGAACCTGAAGAAGCAGCTCAAGGGCGCGCCGATGCCCGCGCCGCGGGCCATCCTGGCCGCCGTGGTCGAGGGCGCACAGGTGGACTTCGATACGGCCAGCCGCATCGAGAGTCGTTACTTCGCCAGCCTGGCCACCGGTCAGGTCGCCAAGAACATGACGCAGGCCTTCTTCTTCGACCTGCAGACCATCAACGGCGGCGGCAGTCGTCCGGAGGGAATCGCCCCGACCCCAATCAAGAAGATCGGTGTGCTGGGCGCGGGCATGATGGGCGCCGGTATCGCGTACGTCTCGGCCAAGGCCGGATATGACGTTGTCCTGAAGGACGTCTCGCTGGAGGCGGCTCAGAAGGGCAAGGCTTACTCGGAAAAGATTGAGGAGAAGGCCCTTTCGCGTGGCAAGACCACGGCCGAAAAGTCCGCCGCACTGTTGGCCAAGATCACTCCGGCCGCCGATCCCGCCGACCTGGCCGGTGTCGACTTCGTGATCGAGGCCGTCTTCGAGAACACCGAGCTCAAGCACAAGGTGTTCCAGGAGATCGAAGACGTCGTGGAGCCCAATGCGCTACTCGGCTCGAACACCTCCACGCTGCCCATCACCGGGCTCGCCGCGGGTGTGAAGCGCCAAGAGGACTTCATCGGCATCCACTTCTTCTCGCCGGTCGACAAGATGCCGCTGGTGGAAATCATCCGGGGTGAGAAGACTTCTGACGAAGCTTTGGCCCGGGTGTTCGACTACGTGCTGGCCATCAAGAAGACCCCGATCGTCGTCAACGACAGCCGCGGCTTCTTCACCTCGCGAGTCATCGGCACCTTCGTCAATGAGGCCGTCGCCATGCTGGCCGAGGGCATTGAGCCCGCGACCATCGAGCAGGCGGGCAGCCAGGCCGGATACCCCGCGCCGCCGCTGCAGCTGTCCGACGAGCTGAACCTGACGCTCATGCAGAAGATCCGCAAGGAGACCGTCGAGGCCGCCAAGGCCGAGGGCAAGGACCTGCCCGACGATCCGGCCGGCCGGGTCATCGACACGCTGGTGGAAGCGGGCCGTCCGGGCCGTCTGGGTGGTGCCGGCTTCTACGACTATGCGGACGGCAAGCGCACCGGGCTGTGGGCGGGGCTGCGGTCGACGTTCAACACCCGCAATGGTGCCGACGTGGCCAACCCGCCGCTGCAGGACCTCATCGAGCGCATGCTGTTCATCGAGGCCATCGAGACGCAGAAGTGCTTCGACGAGGGCGTGCTGACCTCGACCGCCGATGCCAACATCGGATCGATCTTCGGCATCGGATACCCCGCATGGACCGGCGGTGTACACCAGTACATCGTCGGATACCCCGGCGGCACGGCCGGTTTCGTGGCGCGCGCCAAGGAATTGGCCGCCACCTACGGTGACCGATTCAACCCGCCCGCGTCGCTCCTGGACGCGTAAAAAGGCTCTACGACCCTTCAGCCGCTCACCCTCCGGGGTGGGCGGCTGAGGGCGTTCTGGGGCCAGTACGAGTGGCCGCACGGAAGTTGGATGCCCTAGCATTCCCAGAGATTTAGATGCTGTTGTCAGAAATGATCGCCACGATTGAGTGGTCTGCGCCACAGTGCCGGTAGCCCAGGGTGGTAGCCCACACAAATGATGGGGGATCCCGTAGGTTCTCTGGTGGTACTACAAGCATAGTGAGTGAGTACTTCGCGTGCCCACATGCAATCGCCAGGTCATAGGGTATTTCGAGGCGGAATTTATATTTGCCAATATTGGGTTACCGTAAGTCTTTCGGGAAGTAGCTGTAACTTGACGTAGCGCAGTGTTACCCACAGTTCACTAGCTATTTCTTCCACGTAACGTACCTTTGCGAGATATTTATTCGCTACGCTTCGCGCGATGAGTAATATCTTTGCCACTCGCAATGTGGCAGGTCGGCCGAATTTCCTTCGGCGCATTTTCAAGATCACTGCACAGGGATAGGGACGATGGTTGCACTTGGAACGATCCACGATTGGCGCCCTAAGCCTGGGACCGTCATCTCCTGGAGCGCTTCACCACGCGCCCGCGAGATAGCCGCGCAGGCGCCCGCCAACGCGGTTCCCCCGAGCTACCAGCAGGCGCAGCACGTGCGCTCGTACCGTGAGCTTGCCCGCGATGACCGGGAGATGGCACGACTGGGAATCGGCTCCTGGGATGTGCAGGGTGTCTGCGATATCGACGCCATGACGGCGGCCATCAACGCACACCTGCGGCGCCACGACACCTACCACTCGTGGTTCGAGTTCGACACGACGGACACCATCGTCCGGCACGTCATCGATGATCCGGAAGGCATCGACTTCGTGCCACAGGATCACGGGCTGCAGGGACCGGACGAGATCCGTGCTCACCTACTGCGCACCTCGGGAACTCCGCTTACCTGGGACTGCTTCACGTTCGGGGTCATCCAGCGTGCGGACCACTTCACGGTGTACATCAGCGTCGATCATCTGCACACCGACGGCATGTCCACCGGGATCATTTACGTCGAGATCCAGCTGATGTACGCCAGCCTGGTGCACGGTTCGGCGCTGCAGCTGCCGCCGCCCGCGGGCTACCTCGACTTCTCCGACCGCGAGCGCGCACACAACCAGTCGATGACCCTGGACTCCTTCGAGGTGCAAACCTGGATCAGGTACGCACAGGACAACGGCGGCACCCTGCCGGACTTCGTCCTGCCACTGGGCGACCGATCCGAGCCGAATGTCGGTGGCATGGTCGCCGCCCCGCTGCTGACCGCCGAGGAGACGGTGGCGTTCGAGAAGGCTTGCGAACAGGCGGGTGTGCGGTTCAGCGGTGGAGTCTTCGCATGCACCGCGCTGATCGACCGCGAGCTCGGCGGGGCAGACACCTTCTATGGCATCACCCCGTATGACACCCGCAGCACGCCGGAGGAGCAGCTGTCGGTGGGTTGGTACGCGAGCTTCATCCCCTTCGTGGTTGACATGCCTGCCGATATGTCGGACGGATCCTTCGCGACCGTCGCACGATCCGCCCAGAAGTCGTTCGACGAATGTCAGCCGCTGGCCAAGGTGCCGTTCGAGCGAGTACTAGAACTGGCGGGGCCGGAGTCGGGCCTGGCCGCACCCGACTATGTGGTCCCGATGGTGTCCTTTCTGGACGCACGCAAGATCCCGGTCAGTGCTGAATGGGATCGCATCAATGGCGGAATCTACGGCGACAGCCGTTCGTCCGACCAGGTGTGCATGTGGGTCAACAGGTTTGAGAACGAAACCAATCTGACCATCTCGTTCCCCGACAATGCCGTCGCCCGTGAGTCTGTGTCGCGCTACTTCGAAGTTGCGCGCCTGGTCTACCAGCGCGTGGCGCAGTCACAGCTCGTTTCCTGAAAATGCGGCGCTGGCGCCGCACCATGCAGCACGTAGCAGCATTGAGCAGCAGTGAAAGGTGGCATTGGCATGAGCACAAGCCTTGATATCGCGGTGAACGGCATCAGCTCACCCGATTTCGACAACGTCCGGCGTGCGTTCGCGCTGAACTTCCTGGAGAACGACGAGCTGGGCGCGGCCGTAGCGATCTGGGTCGACGGAGAGCTGGTCGTCAATCTCTGGGCAGGCTGGGCCGACGAGGCCCGCACTCGTCCGTGGACGGAAGACACTCTGGCGCCGGTGTACTCGGGCACCAAGGGATTGATGAGTACCTGCGTGCACATGCTGATCGAGCGCGGCGTTCTCGACCTGCACGCGCCGGTCGCACAGTACTGGCCCGAATTCGGGCAGAACGGCAAGGAATCCATCACGCTCGCCATGGTGCTCGGCCACCGCTCGGGTGTCATCGGACCGCGTACCCGGTTGACGCCGGAGCAGGCCGCCAACTGGGACGAGGTCTGCGAACACCTTGTCAGAACCACACCGTGGTGGGAACCGGGCACCGCGCAGGGCTATCACATGGCGACATTCGGATTCATTCTCGGCGAGGTGGTCCGTCGCACCACCGGTAGGACGCTCGGCGAGTTCCTGCGCACCGAGGTCGCCGAACCGTACGGTCTCGACGTGCACGTAGGGTTGCCGCACAGCGAGCACCATCGCTGCGCCGAGATGGTCAACAAACCGTATCTGCGCGACCTATTTCAAGGTGCCCCTTCGGAATTTGAGGCCATGAGCGATCACCCGCTCGCCGGTACCTTGATCGCTGGCGATTTCATTCCCGATGACGAGATCGCGCGCAGGGATATCGGGATGTGGCGCGCGCTGGAATTCCCGGGCACCAATGCGCACGTGTCGGCGCTGGGCATGGCCACCTTCTACAACGCGATGGCACGCGAAAAGCTGCTCAGCCGTGAGCATATGGACGTGGTACGGGTATCCCAGGGTGGATTCGATCCGGACGTCGTGCTGGGGCCGCGGGTCGCGAACCACGGTTGGGGACTGGGCTACATGCTCAATCAGCGCTGCTACGCCGGGCCCAACCATAAGATCTTCGGGCACGGCGGTTCGGGTGGTTCCTACGCTTTTGCCGACCTGGAGCACCGCATCGGATACTCGTACGTGATGAACCAATTCGATATGACCAAGGCGGACGCCGATCCTCGTAGTGTGCGGCTCATCAACGAGCTTTACACCACGTTGGGGGTGGCGCCAGCAGGAGAGTCGCTGTGACGACGACGATCCCGCAGATACAGACCGTCCCGATCACCCGGGAGCCGGCTGCGAGCGACCACGTGGACTTCGTCGATCAGGCGTCCTTCCTGGGGTTGCGTGCCACCGAGCTGTCCACGTTGGGACAGATGGTCTGGATCTACGAACGCGATATCGATGCCGACAGGTTGCGCAGATTCCACGGCAACCTCGGACAGGGACTGTTCGGGCGTCGAATCGAACGTTCCCGCTTACCCTTTGGCCGTCACCGCTGGGTGCTCGATTCCGCATGCCATCCGATCGACGTCGAACTGGCGCCGTTGCCGCGCGCCGAACTGCAGGACTGGGTGCATCGACATGCCCAGCTGCCGGTCGATCCGGAACACGGTCCGTCATGGCGACTCGGGGTCACGAGGTTCACCGACGGCGCCACCGCGGTGAGTCTGGTTGTCTCCCACACCATCGCCGACGGCGTCGGGCTGTGCCGGGCTATCGCCGATGCCGCCAACGACGCGACCCTCCCGTTGGGCTATGCGCTGCCGCGATCGCGCAAGCGGTTCCGAGGCATTCGGGAAGACTTCCGGCGCACCAGGCGGGACATGCCGGACACCGCGCGGGCCTTCCGCAAGGCCACCAAGATGTTGACCGACCGACGTCAGGACATCAAACATGCGGGCATGCCCGCGACCGAGGCGCACATCGACCAGATCCCGTCGGTGACCGTCTATCTGAACGAAACCGAGTGGGACACCAACGCACACAGCCGCGGCGGCACCAGTAACTCGCTGGTCGGCGCCTTCGCAGCGCGGCTTGCCGCCAAGGCTGGCCGGCTGGGCCCGGACGGCAAGGTGACGCTGTCCATGCCCGTCAACGAGCGCACTGAGGGAGACGTCCGCGCCAACGCGATGACCTCAGTGATGTTCGCGATCGATCCGGTAGAGCTGACCACCGACCTGGGCGGAATCCGCGGCGCCACCAAGAAGGTGTTATCGGACCTGCGGGACACACCCGACGAAAAGTGGGCCCTGCTACCGCTGACCCCTTTCATCCCGAAGGCGGCGGCACGCCGATTGGCCAATGTGGCACTGGAATACAACGACTATCCCGTGGGCTGTTCGAATGTCGGGCCGCTGGATCCAGAGGTGAACCGTCCCGACGGGACGCCCGCCGACTACGTGTTCTGCAAACTGGCCGAGCAGCGGGTCCGGCCCGACAAGGTGCTGAGCACCTACGGCCAGCTCTTCGTTGCCTCCGGGCGGATCAACGACAAGATCTTTCTGGCGGTCGTCGGATACCAACCCGGCGTGATCGAGTCACGTAGCGACCTGACCAACATGCTGACCGAGACGCTTGACGACTTCGGCCTGCACGCCGTGATCGAGTAGACATGGCGGACAACACAGGTGGTATCTACGGACTGATCGCTCGGATCGTCCGGAAGGCCCCTGTCGTCGTCATCGGATTCTGGATCGGGCTGGCGGCGATCTTGGCTCTCACCGCGCCGTCGCTGCAGAAGGCCATCGAGGACCATCCCGTCGATCTGCTGCCCAAGGACGCTCCCGTCATGGAGACCACCCGGCAGATGGTCGAGTCGTTCCAGGAATCGGGTGCGCAGAACATCCTGCTCATCGTCCTCACCAACGAGAACGGGTTGACCCCCGCCGACGAACAGACCTATCGGGTGCTCGCTGCCCGTCTACGTGAAGACACCCGCGATGTGAGCATGGTGCAGGACTTCGTCACCAAACCGATGCTGCGCGAGATGATGTCGAGTACCGATGGCAAGGCGTGGTATCTGCCGGTGGGGTTGCAGGGTGAGCTCGCCACCCCCGAATCCGGTAAGGCGTATGTCGGGGCCCTGAAGATCATCAAGGACGCCACCGCGGGTACCGCCCTGAATGCCTTCACGACGGGGCCGACTGCCACCGTCGGGGATCTGACGGTGGTGGGGGAGCGTGACCTGCACAAGGTCGAGATCACTACCGCGGCATTGGTTCTGCTCATTCTGCTGATCGTCTATCGCAACCCAGTCACGATGATGCTGCCTCTCGTCGTGGTCGGTGTCTCGCTGGGCATCGCCCAGGCGGCCGTCGGAGGATTGGCACAGCTCGGCCTGAGTATCTCGAATCAGACGCTGACATTCATGACGGCGATGATGATGGGCGCGGGTGTCGATTACGCGGTCTTCCTCATCAGCCGATATCACGAATACGTCAAGCAGGGCATGGATTCCGACAGTGCGGTGGCCGCCGCGCTGGAATCGATCGGCAAGGTGGTTGCGGCGTCCGCGGCGACGGTGGCGGTGACCTTCCTGGGCATGGGCTTCACCAAGCTGGGCATTTTGTCCACCATCGGTCCGGCGCTGAGTGTGTCCATCCTGATCGCCTTCGTGGCCTCGGTGACCTTCCTGCCCGCGGTGCTGGTGCTGGTGGGACGTCGAGGCTGGGTGAAGCCGAGAAAGGCCTACGCCAACAAGATTTGGCACCGTTCGGGCATCAACATCGTCAAACGTCCGGGTGCGCACCTGGCAGTCAGCTTGCTTATCCTGATCATCCTCGCCACCTGCGGCGCCATGGTGAAATTCGGATACGACGACCGCAAGAACCTGCCGGCCTGGGCCGACAGCAATCTCGGCTATGCCGCGATCGAGAAACACTTCCCGGTGAATTCGACGCTGCCGCAATATCTCTACATCAAGTCACCCCAAGATCTGCGCACCCCGCGTGGGCTGGCCGACCTGGAGCAGATGGCCGCACGAGTGAGCCAGGTGCCCGGTGTCGACAAAGTTCGCGGCATTACCCGTCCCACGGGTGAACCGCTCGAAGAAGCCAAGCTGTCCTACCAGGCCGGTGAGGTCGGCGGGAAGCTGGGCGATGCCTCTAGTCTGATCGACGCCCGAACCCAAGACTTAGACAAGCTCGCCACCGGTGGACATACCTTGGCCGACAAGCTCGGTCAGGTGCGTGATGCGGTGAAGGGCAATCTCGGGACGGCGCGCGCACTGGTCGACGTGTTGGCCACGCTGCGGGGTAATGGAAAGACCGGCACGCTGGCCGACTTGGCTTCCGTCGACAAGTTGATTGCGAGCATGCACCAACTGGGTGATGCCATCGAGGCCAATGCCCAGAGTGCCAGCGAGGTGTACGGCTGGATCGAACCCGTTGCACGTGTGTTGGTCGGCAACCCGGCCTGCGAGATGGACCCCGCCTGCCGCTCCTCACGCGAGGAGATGAACAAGTTCCTGGAGACCAAACAGGATGGCACCAGGGACAGGATCGTCGAACTCGGTCGTGAATTGAAAGCAGCCGATGGCGATAAGCAGATCTCGGGAACCATTGCGCGCCTGCGTACGGCGCTGAACGCCATCGACTCGCATATGCAGCGGCTCGGCCTTACCGATAGCGGCAGCATTTCGCGGCAATTCTCCGAGGCTCTCAACAGCGTCAACGCCCTTGCCGATGGCAGCGCGCAGCTCGCCGAGGGTGTGCAGATGCTGGTGGACCAGACCAAGCAGATGGGCGGCCAGCTGGGCGATGCGTCGACGCTGCTGGTGGCCGCCAAGCGCGATGCAGCACCCGGTTCGATGTCCGGGTTCTACATCCCGCAGCAGGTGCTCACCCAAGACTCGTTCAAAACTGCTGCGGCGGCATTTGTTTCGGCCGATGGGCATGCGGTGCGCTACCTGGTGCAGAGTAATCTGAACCCGTTCAGCCCCGAGGCGATGGATCAGGTCCGCGCCATTCAAGATGCAGCCCGCAGCGCGCAACCCAACACCATGCTGTCCGATGCGTCCATCTCGATGGCCGGGTTGTCGGCGATGTACAACGACATCCGCAACTACTACACCCAGGATCTGCGATTCATCATTGTGTTGACGGTGATCGTGGTGCTGCTCATCCTCGTCGCGCTACTGCGGGCGATCGTGGCACCGCTGTATCTCATTGGCTCGGTGATTATTTCGTATGCCTCGGCAGTTGGCATCGGGGTGATCGCCTTCCAATTCATCGGCGGGCAGCCCTTGAGTTGGAGTGTGCCCGGGATGGCGTTCATCGTGCTGGTTGCCGTGGGAGCCGACTACAACCTGCTCTTCATCTCGCGTATTCGCGACGAATCCCCGGATGGTATCCGCTCCGGTGTTATCAAGACGGTCAAGTCGACCGGTGGCGTAATCACCTCTGCGGGAGTGATTTTCGCCGCATCGATGTTCGGTCTGCTCATCGGCAACCTGCAGTCGATGGTCGAGGCGGGCTTCATCATCGGCATGGGTCTGTTGTTGGATACGTTCCTGGTACGCACCATCACCATTCCCGCCCTGGTCGTGCTGTGTGGACAGGCGAACTGGTGGCCTTCGGCGAGCGTGGAATCTTGGTTCCGTCAACGGTTCTCGAAATCCAAGCCGGATGTCGAGGAGAACCTGGAACCGGAATGCGACCAGAAGTGGGAAGCTATCGAGGACGACCCGCAGGCTTCCGTTTCGCGGGAAGTCGAGCTCGCAGGCCGTCGATGATGACCTGGAGTCCGTCTTCGAAGTCGGCATCGAAGTCGGGGTCATAGAGCTCGGAAAAGGCTTGCGCCACGGTGGGATGCGTGCTCATATCGACGTGCGCCCGCATGTTCTCCTCGCTGTAGGGATTCGATTCCGGATACTCGAATCCGTCGCGAGTCTGCTGCTCGATGGTAAATCCGATGGTGTAGTGAAAGATCGTGGGTGAGAGCCGCGCGGCGTCGCGCAGAGTGAAGCCGGCCTTCGTCATCACTGTGAGCATCGGCTCGGTCATATCGGCGGCGCGTGCGGTGGCGGTGCCGGCGAGAATCCGTGCCCCTTGGTGATAACGCAGCATTTCGCGACGTAACACGCGCGCGCCCTCGGCGAGGAATTGATCCCACTGAGGCGTCGAGAGATCGAAGTTCTTCACGGCATCACCGAACATCTCGTCGGCCATCGCGTCGACGAGATCGCGCCGGTTCTTCACATGCCAGTACAGCGCGGGTGCCTGGACGCCCAGGGCCGCCGCGACAGACCGCATGGTCAGGTTCTCGGCGCCGTGGCGGTCCAGTAGGACGAGGCCGGCGCGCGCGATGGTCTCACGATCAAGGGACACATTGACACCTTAACAACATTAAAGTAAATGTGGTTGTAATACCGATAACGACGTTAAGGAGAATCATGACCGAGCACGCTGTGGTCATCGCGGGTGGTGGACCAACGGGGCTGATGCTGGCCGGTGAGCTGGCCCTCTCCGGCATCGACGTCGCCGTCCTGGAACGCCGCATTAGCCACGAGGAAGTGGGCTCCCGCGCGGCCGGGATTCATTCGCGCACCATCGAAGTATTCGATCAGCGCGGGATCGCCGAGCGATTCCTTTCGCAGGGTTTCACCGGGCAGGTGACGCATTTCTCGGGCCTGTTCATGAGCATCGAAGACTTTCCCACCCGCCACCCGTATGCGCTGGGCCTGCTTCAGCATTACACCGAAAAGACGCTCGCCGCCTGGATCGCCGAGCTCGGTGTGCCCATCTACTACGGCGCCGAGGCTGTCGGTTTCCGCCAGGATGACGACGGAGTGGATGTCGAGCTTGCCGACGGGCAGACCATGCGGGCGCAGTATCTCGTGGGCTGCGACGGCGGGCGCAGTGCAATCCGTAAGGCTTCGGGGATCGGATTCCCCGGCCACGCCGCCTCCACCACGGCGATCCTGGTCGATGCCGAGCTCACCGAGGATCCGCTCGAATTCGGGTTGCTGCGCAAACCAGGCCAAGCATTCCTCGGCATCCTGCCGTTCGAGGAGGGGTGGTATCGCCTGGTCATGAGCAGCGACGTCTCGCGGCTGGGCATCGAGCCGACCTTGGCGGAGGCCAAGGAGCTGCTTATCGCCATCGCCGGAACGGATTTCGGCATTCACAATCCTCGGTGGATGTCCCGCTTCTCCGATAACACCCGACAGGCCGCGCAGTATCGCGACCGGCGCCTGTTCCTGGCCGGCGATTCCGCGCATATCCACTTCCCGTTCGGTGGGCAAGGGCTCAACACCGGAGTCCAGGATGCGGTTAACCTCGGATGGAAACTCGCGGCGGTACTCAAGGGGCAGGCGCCGGACGCGTTGTTGGACACCTATCACAGCGAGCGGCATCCGGTGGCCGAGCGCGTGCTGCACAACACCATGGCGCAGACACCGTTGTCCGATGCGGGCCCGCGCGTGGACGCGTTGCGCGACATCTTCGCCGACCTGCTGGCCATGGACGAGCCGCGCAAACGTATCGCCGGAATGATGAGCGGGCTCGACATCCACTACGAGCTAGGTGAAGGACACCCGCTGCTGGGCCGTCGCATACCCGACCTCGAGGTGGTGACCGCGCAGGGGCCGTCGCGCATCTACCCCTACCTCCACGAGGCCCGTCCCGTGCTGTTGAACTTCGGTGAACCGGGGAGCCTCGGCCTGGACGGCTGGACGGACGTGGTTCAGCTAGTTGACGCCAAATGTTCAGGTGTGTGGGAACTTCCGGTCCTGGGTGAGGTGCCCGCTCCAGATGCGGTCCTGGTGCGACCGGACGGGTACGTCGCCTGGGTAGGCAAGGGTTCCGATGACGGCCTGCGCGAGGCGCTTACCCGATGGGTGGGATCACCTCGTCGGGCGTAATGTGACCCGGGTGGCCGAGACACTGCAGTTCGGAGTCTTCATTCCGCAAGGCTGGCGCCTGGACCTGGTAGGCATTGCGCCCGAGCGTCAATGGGATGTCATGCGCGATCTGGTCCGGTACGCCGAGGATGGTCCCTGGGACTCAGTGTGGGTGTACGACCACTTTCACACCGTGCCGGTGCCCACCGATGAGGCGACCCATGAGGCGTGGACGCTAATGTCCGCATTCGCCGCCGTCACCTCGCGGATCAAACTGGGACAGATGTGCACGGCGATGGGATACCGAAACCCGGTGTACCTGGCCAAGATCGCCGCGACGGTGGATCTCATCTCGGGCGGGCGCACCCAGATGGGCATCGGCGGTGGCTGGTACGAGCACGAGTGGCGCGCATACGGCTACGGCTTTCCCGATGCCGCCGAGCGCTTGGGCCGGCTGCGCGAAGGGGTACGCATCATGCGCGACGCCTGGCGCGATGGCCGCGTCACCCTGGACGGGACCTACTACCAGGTCGACGACGCCATCGTGGCGCCCAAACCGTTGCAACCCAAGGGGATTCCAATGTGGATCGCCGGCGGCGGCGAGAAGGTGACGCTACGAATCGCGGCACGCTATGCCCAGTACACCAACTTTGGGCAAACGCTTGAGGAATTCGACCATAAATCGAAAATTCTTGCGGCGCACTGTAAAGACATTGGCACCGACTTTGATGCGATTATTCGTAGCACCAACGTGAACGTCGTCATCGGCGCGAACGATGCCGAGGTTGCCGACCGGTTGGCGTCGATCAAGGCGCGGCTCGTGCCGATCCTCGGAGATGAGGTTGCCGAAGTGATGGTGGGGAACCTGGCTGCGACCGCCGGTACCCCCGAGCAGATCGCCGAACGTCTCGCCGAGTTCCGCCGGCTCGGTCTGGGCTACGCGATATGCAATTTTCCGGAGGCCGCCTACGACCGCTCCGGAGTTGATTTGTTCGTGCGCGAAGTTGTTTCGGCGTTGTCCTGACTCGATCAGGACCCTCTTGTTTACGTAAGTTCCTGGTATCGTAAGTTACAGGCTATGCCTGCACTCGAGTCCGTCGACGAAACATTCCTGGCCACCGCTCCCGTCGTGGTCAGCGAAACGATCTCGGTTCCGCTGCCTGCCGATGTGGTGTGGCGCGAGCTGACTAACGACACCACGCTGCGGTGGTTGGTCCCCGGTCTTCGAGTGATCTGGGGCAGTCCGCGGGCCGGTGTCGGTGCGGTCCGCCGGATCGGGCCCGTGGTCGGACCGAAGGCGCACGAGAAGTACTTCCTCTGGGAGGAGGGGCGGCGCAAGGCCTTCTACATGGTGAAGCCCCCGCTTCCGCTGCCCGGGCTGCGGGCATTCGCCGAGGACTATGTGGTGACGCCGACTCCGCAGGGCTCCGAGTTCACCTGGGTGTGGGCCATCGACGGTTCGGGGCTCGTGCGCCACGTGGCGCCGGTGGTGCGCGTCATCGTCGGGCTCGGCATGAAGCGCACCCAGCGGCACCTCACCAAACTCGCGGCGGCCGGAAGGTAGCGCCGCCCGCCGTCTAACCGATCGTCGGCCCCAGCAGATCGTCGGCGTCGGTGATTCGGTAGCCGTAGCCCTGCTCGGCCAGAAACCGCTGTCGGTGCGCCGCGTACTCCGCGTCCAGGGTGTCTCGGGACACCACCGAGTAGAAGTAGGCCTGCCCGCCGTCGGCCTTGGGCCGCAGCAGTCTGCCCAGCCGCTGCGCTTCTTCTTGGCGTGATCCGAATGTTCCCGAAACCTGCACCGCAACAGAGGCTTCTGGAAGGTCGATGGAGAAGTTGGCCACCTTGGAGACCACCAGGGTGGCGATTTCGCCGCGGCGGAACGCATCGAAGAGCGCCTCGCGTTCGGCGTTCTTGGTGGAGCCCTGGATCACCGGGGCATCGAGCTCGGTCCCCAGCTCATCGAGCTGATCCAGATAGGCGCCGATCACCAGCGTGGGAGCCCCCGGGTGCCGGGCCAGGATGGACTTCACCACATTGATCTTCGTGTGCGCCGTCGAGCACAGCTTGTATCGCTCCTCGGCCTCCGCGGTGGCGTAGATCATCCGCTCGTTCTCGGTGAGCGTGACCCGTACCTCGATGCACTCGGCGGGGGCGATCCACCCTTGTGCCTCAATGTCTTTCCACGGAGCGTCGTACCGCTTGGGGCCGATGAGGCTGAACACGTCGCCTTCGCGGCCATCCTCGCGGATCAGGGTGGCGGTGAGTCCGAGGCGGCGCCGTGACTGCAGGTCCGCCGTCATCCGGAAGACCGGTGCGGGCAACAGGTGCACCTCGTCGTAGACGATCAGGCCCCAGTCCCGGCTGTCGAACAGCTCAAGGTGGCGGTACTCGCCCTTGGTGCGCCGAGTGATCACCTGATAGGTGGCAATGGTGACTGGCCGAATCTCCTTGCGTTCACCGGAGTATTCACCAATCTCTTCCTCGGTCAACGAGGTTCGAGCGATGAGCTCACGCTTCCACTGCCGTCCGGCGACGGTGTTGGTCACCAGGATGAGGGTGGTCGCCTTCGCCTTCGCCATCGCGGCCGCGCCCACCAGCGTCTTACCGGCACCACAGGGCAGCACCACCACGCCGGAACCGCCGGCCCAGAACGAGTCGGCCGCCATCTGCTGGTAGTCGCGCAGCTCCCAGCCATCCTGCGCCAGCTCGATCGGGTGCGCCTCGCCATTCACATAGCCTGCGAGATCCTCTGCGGGCCAGCCGATCTTGAGAAGCATCTGCTTGATGCGACCGCGTTCGCTGGGGTGGACCTGGATGGTGTCGTCATCGATGCGGGTGCCGAACATCGGAGCGATCTTCTTGTGCCGCAACACCTCTTCGAGCACCGCGCGATCCAGGCTGACCAGGGTCAGCCCGTGGGCGGGATGCTTGATCAGCTGCAGGCGCCCGTATCTCGCCATGGTGTCGACGATGTCCACCAGCAGGGGCTGTGGCACCGCGTACCGCGAAAAGGTGACGAGCGCGTCGACTACCTGTTCGGCATCGTGTCCGGCGGCACGGGCATTCCACAACGCCAACGGGGTGATGCGGTAGGTGTGCACATGCTCGGGCGCGCGTTCGAGCTCGGCGAAGGGGGCGATCGCCTGGCGCGCGGCGTCGGCCTGGTCATGATCGACCTCCAGCAGCACGGTTTTATCGGACTGGACGATCAGCGGTCCATCGGTCATTCGATCCAGGATAGTGACCCCTGCCGACACTGGCGCTGCCGGCATCGGAGCTGCTTTGCTACGGTTGCCGCCGTGACTACTCCAGGCCGTGTCAGCTTGCCGAAGGTCTGGCAGCGGCGGTTTGCTTTCTATGACGAGCGTCTTGAGGCGCGGCCTGTCGGTGGCAACCGTCTGTATCGCGCGCTGGCATACCTGTCACGGTCGGGGATGACCACCAATGCGTGGGCGTTCTTTCTCGGTCCGATCTACTTCTTCGTCAAGGGCATGTGGCGCAAGGGGATAACGTTGGCGCTTATGGCGGCTGGGGCCATGGGTGTGCTGTACATCGTTCACGCATCGAGCGGCTGGACATTGGCGGTCTCAGTGGTGTTTGCGCTGGTGTACACCTTCACCGCGAATCGGGCGTACTACCTGCATTGGGTGCGGCACAGCGAGTCTTGGAACCCGTTCGAGCCCATCCGCTGACGTGTCACCCCGGGGGTGAGACCGCGGTTATCCGGTGGATCGCGAAGTCTCGGATGCGCCCCGCGGCGGTATCAAAGGCCGACAACTGCCCACCGCGCACGCTGATCGGATTGACCACCCGCGAAGAGGCCACCCCGGCCGGATCGACGTACCCGATCAGCACGCTGGTCTGCGCCTTTGCCGACTGCTGCAGCAGCGCCACCGCCAGCGACGGCTCGATGCGAACTCCATCTGAGCGGTCGCCCGCGGCCCGCAGCGCCTTGATCACGGCAGTAGCCGCGGGCTCGCTGAGTACCGGCGGCGTCCACCCCGTCCGGTGCGGCTGCGGCGTCACCCGCGCCCGACGAGCATGCAGTTCCACGATCGTCCCCGACGCGTCCTCCGCCGCGGGGGCGAACCCCGCGCCGCGCAACCCGGCGACGAGCTCCGCCAACGGTGCCAGCGATACCGCAACGGTAGGGGCCAGCAGTCGCAGGCTGAGGTCTTCGGCCAGGTGAGACGCCATCACCTGTGTCAGCAGTGCCACGTCATCGCAGCGCAGGAACGAGGTGGCCAGTCCGGCGCGCAGCTGGCCGTGACGGCGCGCCACATCATCGATGAGATACGTCAATGACTGGGGGACAGGAGTTTTCGAGCGTGACCCGAAGAAACTGTGTAGTCCGGTGGCAGTTCGTCCCGAATCCAGAGCTCGGCGGATGCTTGCCTCGCTGACCCGAAAGACACTGGCCGCTCCCGCAGATTCGAGGTTGGCCACCGCCATGAGATCTAGCTCCAGCTCGCGCGTCGGCGGTCCGGGGGCGACGACGGTGAGATCGGCCTGCACCAGGAAGTGGTCGATGGGCGCGGGTAGCGCCTTCTCCATCGCCGCCAGCGTCGCTGTCTCATCGCCGGCAGAGTCCAGGAAGGTGCGGATATGCGTGGTCAACGCGCCACGACCGATGACCCCCAACGTGGTCGCTTCGAACAACAGGGCCGCCACCGGTTCCGCCCCCAGCCGGGCGCCCCATCGGGGACGGCGCCACCGCATCACCCGGGACATGGCAGGCGCGGTCAATCCGTGGCCCGGATCCAGCTCGCCGAGGATTTCCAGCAGCAACTTGCGGTCATACGGTGCCGCCGTCGATCGCAACGAATCCGATAGGGCTGCAATCGGTTTATCTTCGCTGGTGCGCTTGCCGATCAGGTCGGGGCGGGCCGCCAGTAGCAGCCAAGCCGATACCAGCCGGAACCAGCGGACCGCGGTAGGCAGTTCGGTGTATCGGTCGGTCTGCACGGTTGGAGCCCAGTGCCAGCCGTCGGCGTCGGTCTCCACATCGGGATCGCCCACCGCGATCAGCTCGGCGGCCGCCAGCACCTCCAGGAGCAGACCCATCCGGGAGTCGTCGATCCCGGTCGCCTTGGTGAGCCGCTTGACCTCGCGCACCCCCAGCCCGCCGCTGCGCAGCTGCGGTGCCGGGTTGACGCCCAGCTCGTCGAGCAGCAGACCCACCTCGCGCACCAGATCCAGGGCCGCCCCCGCCGCCGCGGCATCGGCCGCAGCTTGGGTCGCCGCCGTCGTCTCCGGGACCGGAGGCTGCAGGCGGTCCGGTTCTTCGTCACGCAACAGCTGTGCGACGAACCGGGGCAGCAGCACCGTCTCGTCGTCGATGCGCTGCAGCAGGCCCGCCGCCAGGAGACGCTGCACCGGGCGGTCCGGTGGGGCATCAGGGGCCGCATCGCGGGTGCGCCCAATGGGGGATCCCGCGATGAGCGCGCGCAGCAGCTCCATACCGCGCTCGTCGGTCACGGCCAGTTCGGCGCGCGCCGCGTCGTACGAGTCGGGGGTCTCCTCACTGATCACCTGCCCGACCACCCAGGGCAGACCCAGCCGGGTCTCAGCGGCCACGTGGACGGTGCCCTCGCCCCATGCCAGCGCGAGGCCACGCAGCCGGTCTAGGGTGGCGCGCACCTGCAGCTCTGTGGCGCGACCGTCGACCAGGGCCAGCACATCGGAGACCGGGGCACCGGTGATATCGGCGCGGGCCACCAGCAGCGCGTCCAGGACCGTCAGGGTCAAGAAGTCGAGGTTGTCGGTGGCCGCGCGCACCGACTGACGTGACAGCGCCCGACCCGCCAGGGCCGCCAGCGAGCCGGGAGGCGGCGAGGCAAGATCGGGCCGTGCACGCAGCAAGGCGACCAGGCTGTCATCGGGCTGTTGGCGAAGCCAGGTGGCCAACGCCGCGTCATCACTCATCGATGACAAGCGTAGAGGCGGGTTGAGTTCGCCGTCGGCCCCCCGGCCTGCCACAATGGCTTCGTGGCTGACAAGAAGCAGTACGTCGACAACGGCTGGCCCGCGCACGCGGATGGTGAGCACGCGGTGAGCGAGCTCGCGACCGATCGCACCGGCGCGCTGTCGCCGTTCGGTGACATCGAGTTCCCGGTGGAGTCGGTGCCCTACGTGCACCCCGTCACCGTTATCAACAAGTAGCGCGGTGTGACCGACCGGCTCTCCCATATCGACGAGCACGGATCGGCGCACATGGTCGACGTGTCGGCCAAACACGCCACCGCACGCGAGGCCGTCGCGGCGGGACGGTTCGTCACCACTTCCGAAGTAATCGGACTTCTAGCGGACGGCACGCTGCCCAAGGGCGACGCCATCGCCACGGCGCGTCTGGCGGCCATCATGGCGGCCAAGCGCACCAGCGAGCTGATCCCGCTGTGCCATCAGATACCGCTCACCGGCATCGATTTGGATTTCGAGATTGATGCGGTAGCGGGGGCGATTCAGATCACCGCAATCGCCCGCACCAACGATCGCACCGGCGTCGAGATGGAAGCGCTGACCGCGGTGGCCGTCGCCGGGTTGACTCTGCACGACATGGTCAAGGCGGTGGACCCGGCGTCGCGTATCGACGACGTCCGGGTGTTGCGCAAAGCGGGCGGTAAGACCGGAACGTGGACGCGGTCGTGAGAACGGCCTCGGTGATCGTGGCCTCCACCCGGGCGTCCACCGGTGAGTATGCCGACAAGACCGGACCGTTGATTGCGGAATGGCTTGTTGCACATGGATTTCACGTCGGGGAACCGATCGTGGTGCCCGACGGTGACGCGGTGGGGGAAGCGATCGGTGTCGCTTTGGGCGGAACGCTCGTCATCACGACGGGCGGTACCGGGCTCTCGCCCACCGATGTCACCCCGCAACAGACCGCAGGGTTGTTGGATTACGAGATTCCGGGCCTGGCGGATGCCATCAGGCGATCAGGACTGCCCGCCGTGCCCACCAGCATCCTGTCGCGCGGCGTGTGTGGAGTCGCAGGCCCCACGCTGGTGATCAACCTTCCCGGATCCGCGGGCGGGGTGCGTGACGGACTGGCGGTGCTCGACGGTGTGCTGGACCATGCACTGGACCAGATCGTCGGCGGTGATCACCGGTGAGTGCCGCCGATGAGCCGCTTGCGCGAAGAGGATCCCATGTGGTGACCCGCGCGCTGCTCACCGAGGAGAGCATCTCGCTGATTGAGCACGAGCAGCTTGTCGATCACGAATCGGCTGGGGCCACAGTCGGATTCGTGGGTAACGTGCGCGACCACGACGGCGGCAAGACGGTACTGCGACTGGAGTATTCGGCGCATCCGTCGGCGGGGCAGGTGCTCGCCGATGTGGTGGAAGGCATCGCGGCCGAGGCTCAGGGTGTGCGTGCGGTGGCGGTGAGTCATCGCGTTGGCGCGCTGGCGGTCGGCGAGGCGGCCTTTGTCGTCGCGGTGAGTGCCGACCACCGCCGTGAGGCGTTTGAGACGTGTCAGCGCCTGGTCGACGATGTGAAGGCGGCGCTGCCGGTGTGGAAGCACCAGTTTTTCGCCAACGGCAGCGATGAATGGGTGGGCTCGGCCTAGGCCCGTTCGGCGATCACCGTGTATATCGGGATGTAGAGCAGCGGATCGTCGACATCCTGTTCGAGACGGTCCAGGTTCTCGGGGTCTCCCCGGTAGCTGTCGCGAATCGCGTTGAGAAACTCGGCCTTTGGCGCACTCATTGTCGTCGGGTTCAGCTGCAGCACCGTCCACCCGTTAGCGGGCAGCACCTGCTCGATCTCCTCTCTCCGCATCGCGTTCTGGAACGGGGTCGGGATGCCATGCACCCCGCCCTCGGCGAAACACCAGATGTGCCAACGTGCTCCGGGGCGGGTGGCGCGGCGCAGCGCACTCGCGTACCGACCGTGTCCGTCGCCGTCGAAGCAGTGGTAGACACCGCTGTCGATGACGGTGTCGAATGCGTCGTCCCAGCCGTCGAGTGTGGTGGCATCGGCGACCTGGAAGTCGATGGTGACACCGGACGCTGCTGCCCGGCCTTTGGCTTGGTCGATTGCCGAGGGGGCGAAGTCCAGTCCGGTGACGGTAAAGCCTTGTTGGGCAAGGTAGATGGCGTTATCTCCGAGCCCGCAGCCGATGTCGAGAACATCGCCACGGACGGCGCCGAGCAGGGCCAGTTCCTTGATGCGGGGCTTGGCGTCCTTGGAGTCCCACGGGATGATGGGACCGCCGTCCTTGAGGCTCTCCCGATAGAGATCTTCGAAGATGTTCTGAGTGGGTGCAGTCATGTCGATCAGCCTCTTTCCGCGACGATGTTGAAGAACGGCATGTGGATCAGGTCGTCGTCGAGTTGTTGCAGACGTTCGAAGGTCCGCTGTGCCCGCTCGGCCACGCCCGGCTGCTCGAAGCGTTCACGCATGTCGGCGGGCATCTGCTCGGGGTCGATGCCGGCGAGCGCGGCGCCGACGAATGCCGCGCGGGATCCGAGATATGTTGTCCGACCGAAGTATTGGATGTTCCAGCGGGCTTCTGCTAGCACGCTATTGATTTCCTCGGGGTCTTGCACGCCGAAGGGCATCGCGATGCCGTTGACGGTGCCATCGCCAAAGCATGCGATGAACCAGCGCGCTCCCGGCCGGGTGGCCCGATGCAGCGCGGTGGCGTATTGCTGATGGCCGTCGTGGTCGAAACAGTGGTACACGGCGCTGTCGAGGACGGTGTCGAACCTTCCGTCCCACCCGTCGAGTGTGGTGGCGTCGGCCACCTCAAGATTGACGTTCACTCCGGCCGCGGCGGCGCGCTGCTTGGCCTGTGCGATGGCCGACGGTGAGAAGTCCAGGCCGGTGACGGACAGGCCTTGCTTGGCGAGGTAGATGGAGTTTTCGCCGAGGCCGCAGCCGATGTCCAAGATGTCGCCGCGCAGCGCACCGTATGCGGCGAGCTCTTTGACCCTGGGCTGCGCGTCTTTGATATCCCAGGGGACGCCGGCGGCCGGGGCGCCCTCGAACATGGGTTGGCCGTTGTAGACCGCTTCGAATGTTTCTTGACTTGGTACGTCCGGGGGAGTGGCCGATGCCGTCATGGTCACCAACGTACGCCTCGAAGCCGAGGTGTCAACTCCATTGACAACAAGCACAAGGCGCCTTGATCCGCCCGCTGAAAGGGTTACCCCGCAATGTTTCTGGAGAGCTGGCACCTCGGTGGCCAGCGCCTCCTGGCCAAACGCATGCCGATCTCGCGTGCGCGCATGAAGCTTCGGCGCCGGACGCGAGATCGGCATGCGTTTGCGGGGCTGGGGGCTGGCCGGACTAGTTGCCCGCAACGACAATCGCCCCGGTCGTGTTGACCGGGGCGATTGACGAAATACGTGAGTTAGCGCTGAGCCAGGGCCAAGATCGCGTCGCTGGCCTTGACGTCCTGCGTCTGCATCGCGAAGACGATGTCCTTCAGGTAGGACACTCCGCGACTGTCGCCACTCGATTCGGTGGTGGTGCCGGGAGGCAGGTTGTTCGGGTCGGGCAGGTGGCGAACCACGTCCGAGATCGCCTCGGGGCTGGTCGGCAGGCCGTTGGAGGCCGTCGGGCCGGCTTCATAGGCGGCCTTGCCGGCGGCGAAGCCGATGTCCGCAGTGTCCGGGACGCCGGCCGGAAGTGGGAGCTCGGCGGCGGGAGCGGGCTCGGGTGCTGGGTCTGCGGGCACCGGGCCCGACTGGAACTCGTACGGCTGAACCTCGTCCGCGGGAGCCGGTGCAGCTTCCGGGGCGGGAGCCTCGTCGACGACGGGCGCCTCAGGTGCCGGTGCGGCGATGATCTCGGGGGCAGGAGCTTCGTCGACAGGAGCCTCGGGCTCGGGTGCCGGGGCGGGCTCGGCCGGTGCGGGGCCGGACTGGAAATCGACCTCCTGGACCTCGGGGGCCGGGGCTACTTCGGCGACAGGTGCCTCGGGAGCGGGAATGTCCTCGACTACGGGAGCCTCAGGGGCCTCGGCGACGATCTGCTCGTCGGCCTCTGGAGCCGGAGCGGGTTCGGGTGCCGGTGCGGGCTCGGCGGCCTGCTGCTCGTGGTGAGCGGCGGGCGTGATGTCTGCTGCGGGGGCAGTCCGCGGGGTGGAGCCGGACAGGCCACGACCGCAGACCGGCCAGGCGCCACGGCCTTGACCCGCGAGCACCTTCTCGGCGACCGCGATCTGCTGCTCTTTGGTGGCCAGGTGAGCGGACGGGGCGTACTGGCCGCCACCGCTGCTGATCCAGGTGCTGGGCGAGAACTGCAGCCCGCCCTGGTACCCGTTGCCGGTGTTGATGGCCCAGTTGTTACCAGACTCGCAACGTGCGACCTGGTCCCACTCGCCGTCGGTGGCCGCGCTGGCCGTCGCGGCCATCATGAGGCCGCCTCCGACGAGGCCCGCGCCTGCTACTGCGACCTTGGCCGCCTTGGCGCCTACTTTGGTGGGCTTGTTGTGCCGTCCACTCATATGTCCGTCGTGTTCCTCTCTATGACGCACCTGCGAAGTCAGCTGTCGGGTTCGAACGAGAGGTTCGCTCGGCCCGGTTTCCCGGGCTTCACCCCAAGAACCATGAAGGTTCGTGCTGGAGATCGGCAGATCTCCGGCGGATGGGTCCCCCGCCTCCGTCCCTTGGTTTACCGACCCAGATAGTTCTAGCTGGGTGCCATACCCGAGGGACGGAGCTCGGTGCGCGGGTACGGACTCTGGATGACGGTACGTGCCCCCGTGCGTCTCGTCATGTTGGTCGCATGTCGGTGTTTCGCCGTCGATGGGATGCGTTTATTCCCGTCGAGGTGTGGTTGTCGCAGGTTGATGCGCAGCTCCACCGCCCCGTGTCCACGCCGTGACCCTACTGTGACCTTTCGAGGTGTGTCGCAGATCACGAAATTGTGTGGGCATCTCTATATGCGACTCTCAGAATTGCCTTAGAGCTTCCTTAGGAAATGGGTGTGCCTGCGCGGTTCTATCCGCCAGCGAACGGAGGCAGAACATCCACCACAGACCCCGATTCGGGCCGTTCAGAGCGGTTGCGGACGGCCACGCCGTCGTAGAGGAAGGAACAACGCGCCAAAACGTGTTCCAGTTCCGCCCCTTTTGCGGCCAGGTGACGGGTCAGATCGTCGAAGGACGCCCCCGCGGGGAGTTCAACGGTCTCTTCCTGGATGCCGGCCGCGGACGCAGCGGCGGCGAAGTATCTGACGGTGATGCTCGCAACCATGCAGATCTAGCCGCCGATTGCGCTCATGGGCCGGTCCGGCTGCAGGAAGGACGGGTCGTTGATGCCGTGGCCCGGCTTCTTGCCCCACATGGCCGTCTGCCATGCCGACGCGACCGCGGCGTCGTCCGCGCCCGAACGCAGTAGCCCGCGCAGGTCCGTTTCCGTGGTGGCGAATAGGCAATTGCGGATCTGACCGTCAGCCGTCAGTCGGGTGCGGTCGCAGTCTCCACAGAACGGGCGAGACACCGACGCGATGATCCCAACGGTGGCGGGGCCGCCGTCCACCAGCCAGCGTTGGGCTGGGGCACTTCCGCGTGGTGCAGGATCCTCACTCAATGAGAACTGGCGGCTCAGCGCCGCATGAACCTCGTCGGCCGTCACCATCAGGTCCCGGTTCCAGCTGTGTCCGGCATCGAGCGGCATCTGCTCGATGATCCGCAGCTCGTATCCGTGGTCCAGGCTGAACCGCAGCAGCGTGACCGCGTCCTCTTTGTATTGTTCGGGCGTCAAAACCGCGTTGATCTTGATCGGGGCCAGCCCGGCTGCGGTGGCGGCCTCAAGTCCCTTGAGGACTTCGGGCAGTCGGTCGCGGCGGGTAACTTCGGTGAAGCGGCTCGCGTCCAACGTGTCCAGCGACACGTTTATGCGATCCAGCCCGGCCTCCCGGAGTGCGGAGGCGTGCCGGTCCAGACCAAGGCCGTTGGTGGTGAGCGCGATGTTTGGCCGAGGCGTGAGCGCTGCGACGGCGGCGACGAGCCGGTGAATGTCCTTAAATATCAACGGTTCCCCACCGGTGAATCGGACGCTGCGGATCCCGAGCTGCGTCACCGCGATGGCGATGAGCCGGATGAATTCGTCGGTGGTGAGCAGGGCGTCGCTGCGCAGCCAGTCGAGTCCCTCGGCGGGCATGCAGTACGTGCACCGCAGATTGCATCGGTCGGTCAACGACACCCGTAAGTCGGCGGCGACCCGACCGTGAGAATCGAGGAGAGGCGCCATACTGCCAGCGTAGCGACCGCTTGCGCCGCCCGCGTAAGATGACCAGTCACCGCGTCCTATCTGGGGCGCGTTAATCATGTGAGGTGAGTGCAGTGCCAACCGGCAAGGTCAAGTGGTACGACGCCGAAAAGGGCTTCGGCTTCCTGTCGCAGGAGGACGGCGAGGACGTGTACGTCCGGTCCTCGGCGCTGCCTGCTGGCGTGGAAGGGCTCAAGGCCGGACAGAAGGTCGAGTTCGGCATGGCCGCCGGCCGTCGTGGGCCGCAGGCGCTGACCCTCAAGCTGATCGACGCGCCGCCGTCGGTGCAGTCCAAGCCGCGCCGCGAGAGCAGCGGACCGGTCAATCACAAGCACACCACCGACGAGCTGCACGGCATGATCGAGGACATGATCACCCTGCTGGAGGGCACGGTGCAGAGCGAGCTGCGCAAGGGGCGCTACCCGGACCGCAAGATCGCCCGCAAGGTGTCCGAGGTTGTACGCGCGGTCGCGGCCGAGCTGGACGCCTGATCTGACGGCGATTCGCGCCGACGATGTGATGGCGGCGCTCGATGCCGCCGGCGATCCCGACCGCGCCAAGAAATCGGCGCGGTTCTTTAAGACCGGGCCCGGTGAATACGGCGAGGGCGATGTCTTCGTCGGCGTGTCCGTGCCGGATCAGCGCACGCTGGCGCGGGGGTTCCGCGGCATCGGGCGTGACCAGGTGGTGCGGCTGCTGGCCAGTGAGGTGCACGAGCATCGATTGACGGCGCTGATCCTGGCGGGCTGGGAGTTCGATCATGCGACGGGCGCCGATCGGCAGGCCTGGGTGGACACCTACCTCGAACAGGTCCACGCCGGGCGGATCAACAACTGGGATTTGGTCGATTCGTCCGCTGAGCAGATTCTCGGTGAATTCCTTGTCGGACAGGACTATTCGCTGCTGCGGAAGCTGGCCGCCGAAGACGATCTCTGGCGGCGGCGGGTGGGCATCATCGGCACCTTCGCCTTCACCAAACGCGGGGATGTGGGGCCGCTACTTGAGGTCGCACCTTTGGTGATCGACGACCGTCGTGATCTCATTCAGAAGGCCTACGGCTGGATGCTGCGCGAGGCCGGAAAGCGTTGTGGCGCCGAGGTACTGCTCGGATATCTGGACGCGCATGCCGCGGCGATGGGACGGACCGCGCTGAGCTACGCCACCGAACATGTGGACGCCGAGGTGCGCGCGGAATACCGCTCCCGGCGCTAGGAGTTCCAGACCGTGGCCACCGACCAGACGGCGCGAGCCCGGAAATCCTGCTGGCCGAGTTCGTCGATGCCGACTGTCGGTATGGACACCTCGATACCCACCAGTTTTCTCCCCGACTCGTCGACCGTGGGAACGGTGAGTGCCGTGCGGTGGTCGAAGTAGGTGACTCCGTGGGCGTACTGCACCGACGGGTTCGCTAGTTCGGCGTACACCGGCTTGACCCCGAACGGTCCCATTGTGATCTGCTTGTCAATCGAAAGCTGAACGGGTGCAGTGTCTTTCACGGGCAGCTCGGCGATACTGCCGGGCGCGTCGCACTCGGTGAGCGTTCTGTCGCAGTAGAGCACCGGGCCGAATCGCACCAACCTGCCATGGGTGAATGCGCTGACTTCCGGTCGTTCCTGCTCATGTCCACGCAGCTGCCAGGCAATGAACCCGACCATGCCGACAGCGGTCAGTACCAGGACGGCGGCCAGCGCCGCCAACTTCACCTTCACGCGGCTACTTTCCCACCTTCTTGTTCGGCCATCACCGGGCGATTACCGCCCAGACCCGGAATCAGTGAGGCGCCGCGGAAGCTGGCCAAGGTCTGGGCCAGGCCGAGAATGAGTACCGCCGACACCACCGTGAACCCCACCCATAGGTCGGTGTAGATCATCACGCCGATCGCGCCGCCCAGCACCCAGGACAGCTGCAGCAGTGCCTCGGACCGACCGAACGCCGATGCCCGGGATTCCTCGGGTAGGTCGTCCTGCAGGGAAGCGTCCAGGGATGCCTTCGCGATCGCGCTGACACCCGACGTCACCAGTGTCGCGAACACCACGACCGCCAGGACGCCGGCGATTGCCGCGGCCAATGCCACCACCGTCACCGCGCTGGCGCAGCGCACCACGAGCAGCGCGGGACGGCCGAGCTTGAGCCGGGCGCTGGTGGCATTCCCGGCGAAGTTGCCGATGCCGGCGGCGGCGCCGATCATCCCCAATATCGCGAGCTGCTGGAAGCCGTGCGCGTCATGGGATTTCGCGACGAACGCCGGGTACAGGGTGAGGAACCCGACCATCACCTTGATGGTGCTGTTGCCCCACAGCGCGGTGATGATGTTGCGGCCCAGCGGCTGCCGGACCTTGTCCTGCTGCTTAGCGGAGCGCCGCAGCAGGACGGTCGGGTGTTCGCCGTCGTCGCCGTGATAGCCGAAGGTGGTCGGAACCTCGCCCATGGTCACCTCGACCCACTTCGGGATGCGCATGGATGCCCAGGCGCCTACTGCCGCGGCCGCCATGACGGCAAAAAGCGCTCCGGGCAAATGGAGCAGCCGAGTGAACGCGAGCTCGAAGGCTCCGGCGATCGCGCCGCCCACAATGGTGCCGCCGACCAGTCCGAAGGTGGTGAGACGCGAATTGACCCGAACCAGATCGATGGTGGGTGGCAGCACTCGTGGCGTCACGGCGCTGCGCAACACGCCAAAGGACTTGGAGAGCACCAGCATTGACAGCGCGCATGGGTACAGCACCCACGGCGGAAAGCTGCCGGTGGCGCCGTCGTAGTTGGCGATCATGATGATGGCTAGCAGGATGCGTAGCCCGAACGAGGCGGCCAGTGCGACCCGGCGTCCGTGCTGCAGACGGTCCAATGCGGGACCGATCAGGGGAGCGATCACGGCGAACGGCGCGATGGTGATGACGAGATAGAGCGCCACCTTGCTCTTGGATTCGGCGGTCGCGGCCGCGAAGAACAGCGTGTTGGCGAGGGCCACAGCCATGGCGGCGTCCACCGCGAAGTTGGCCATAACCGGATAGGTGAGCGCCGTCAGTCCCGACTTGTCGGCACCGTCGGCGGTAGCGGCCTTGTGGAACAGCCCGTACATGCGCGAGCCCATCTCGCGACCGCGCATCGCAGCGACCCGGGTGACTGTCAGCTTCGACGGGTTCTCCTGCTCGGGCGGGGGCCGTCGCCGTACCCGCTCCCGACGTTCCTCGCCGAGCGGCGGCAGGTAGCGGTTCGATGAGCCCGTCGGATAGTTGGCCATTCCCGGGTGGGAGTTGGCGTCACGCGGGTCCTGCTCATGGCGACGAGAGGGGGACTCGCTACTGCCTTGGCGGTTCCCGAACCGCGCGTAGTCGTCCCGCACGCATCGATTGTCCCTCACGGTGAGAAGATGGTCAGCGATGGACATCACTATCTCCGGCCACGACGCCCTTTACACCTGTATTGAGCAGGCGCGTACGGCCATCATCGAGTTCAGCGGCGAGACCGTGGGCAAGTACCTCGGGGCCTCGTCCGTCGAGACCGATCTACATGCGTTGACCCACCGCTTCGAGGCCGACCTGCCCGGGTACCGCGGTTGGCACTGGGAGGTGGTGATGGCCGCCTCACCGGGCGCGACCGCTGCCACCATCAGTGAGGTGGTGCTTGTTCCGGGCGCCGAGGCGCTGCGCGCGCCGAGCTGGGTGCCGTGGGATGAGCGCATCCGCCCGGGAGATCTGGGGCCGGGCGATCTGCTCGCGCCGCCGCCCAATGACCCGCGGCTGGTGCCCGGGTACACCGATAGCGGGGATGCGCAGGTCACTGAGACTGCCGGCGAGATCGGGTTGGGCCGCAAGCAGGTCATGAGCCTTGACGGCCGCCTCGACGCCGCGCAGCGGTGGTTCGATGGAGACTGGGGCCCGGACACCGAGATGGCGCGTGCTACCCGCCGGGTCTGTCGATCCTGCGGTTTCTATCTACCGCTGGCCGGATCATTGGGCGTGACATTTGGTGCGTGCGCCAATTCGATGTCGGCCGACGGGCGCGTCGTGCACATTGACTACGGCTGCGGCGCTCACTCGGATACGCCGCAGCCGGTCAATTCCTCGATGCCGTTGTACGAGCCGTTCGACGACGGCGTCCTGGACATCGAGGCCTCACCTGCGGGGGACTAGGCCCCTTCGGCGGCTGCCTTGATCTTGGACAGCGAGGTCCGCATTCCCTCAAGCAGCACCTCGTCGAACACCTCGGTGCCGCCGAACATCAGGTTCTGCAGATTGGTCGAGATCGCCGACCGCTTGTCGCCCAGCACCCGGCGCTCGGTGATCCGGGTGCCACCGGCAGTGGTGGGCTCCAGGTCGTAGCTCCATTCGCTCAAGTTGTCCTTGATGTACCAGGCCAGCCGCTTGTTGGGCTCGACGGCGGTCAGCACCGCTCGCGTCGGCCACACCTTCCATCCCTTGCGGTTGTAGTTGATGACGTTGGTGCCCGCCTGTACGGGGCCGCGGATGAACATCTTGCGGGTCTGCGGGCTCCACTTCGGCATGTTGTTGAGGTCGGCGAGCAACCCCCATACCTTGTCCACGGGCGCGTTGATCTCGACGGCGGTTTCCAGCAGTGACGCGTTAGGCATGGGGACTCCTTCTGGTTGTCGGTCTTACGGGGTTCGTGTCGGGTTACAAGCCGGTTTGGGCGCCGCGTGAACCGCGCCGGGCGGCGCGCACTTGCAGCAGGACGATTGCGGTGCCCAGCGCGCCGGTACCGAGCCCGGCAAGCGTGATGGGACGCCCGCTTTCGAACGCGGGAATGGTGAAGGTAAGGACGTTGGCGATCAGCCACAGCACGGTGCCTGCCACGACGACCGGCCACGGATTGAGCAGTGCGGCCGGGAGCGGGGGCGGTTGGGGCGCGGGGGTGTCCACTAGATCCGCAGCATACGTGGGGAGAACTAGACCGGGCTAGCTCCCTGTGTAAGCCCTGGACGTGCCGTAAGGTTTGGGCCGTGAGCGAGCCCGATGCCCGGTTAGCCAGCGATCTGTCACTCGTTGTCGTCCGCCTGGCTCGGCATCTGCGGTTCCGTCGCGCGGACTCGCCGGTTTCCCTGACGCAGTTGTCGGCGCTGGCCACGTTGCTCAACGAGGGCGCAATGACCCCGGGTGCGTTGGCCGCGCGCGAGCGTGTGCAGCCTCCCTCGATGACGCGCGTGATCGCCTCGCTGGCTGAGCTCGGGTTGGTGGAACGCTCGGCGCATCCGACCGATGGACGTCAGGTGGTTGTCTCGCTTTCGGAGGCCGGCGCCGACATCGTGCAGGCGGATCGCAATGCCCGTGAGGAGTGGCTGCGCGAGCACCTGGACGATTTCACGCCGGATCAACGGACGGTGCTGCGGCAGGCAACGAACCTGCTGTCGGCCCTGGTCAATGAAAACGGTTAGCTACCAAACTAGTTAGGCTCTAAAATAATATCCCGTGGCTGATCGCGGCGGAATCTTCGTATCGCTGCGCACACGTAACTACCGGCTCTGGATCAGCGGCCAGATGGTGTCGCTCATCGGCACCTGGATGCAGCGCGTGGCGCAGGACTGGCTGGTGCTGGACCTCTCACACGGCAACGCTTTCCTGCTCGGCGTGGTGATGGCGCTGCAATTCGGGCCGACCCTGCTGTTGTCGGCATGGGGTGGGGTGTTGGCCGATCGCTATGACAAGCGGCGCATGCTCATGGTCACCCAGGCGCTGATGGCGCTGTGTGCGTTGAGTGTGGGCGTTCTGCAGGTCACCGGGTTGGTTCGCATCTGGCATGTTATGGCGATAGCCCTAGCGATGGGGTGTGTGGCGGCGATCGAAGCCCCCACTCGGCAGTCCTTCACCATCGAGATGGTGGGTCCGGAGCACCTCCCCAACGCCGTCGGAATCAATTCGATGGTGTTCAACCTGGCCGGCATCGTCGGGCCGGCGATCTCCGGGGTGCTGATCGGGCTGATCGGTACTGGCTGCGTCTTCCTGCTGAACTTCATCAGTTTCGTCGGTGTGGGTGTCGCGTTGTGGCGCATGCGTCCGGCGGAACTACGTCCCAGCGATCCGATTCCGGCCGCCAAGGGCCAATTACGTCAAGGCTTCTCGTACGTGTGGAATCGCCGCGACCTGTTCATGGTCATGCTGACGGTATTTGTGGTGGCGACGTTCGGGTTGAACTTCTCGCTGACGCTGGCGGTGCTGGCACGCGAAACCTTCGGGCGCGGCGCCGCGTCCTACGGAATGCTGTCCACATGCTTGGCGTTCGGTACGCTGCTCGGCGCGACACTGGCAGCCCGTCGCACTAAACAGGTGCGGATGCGTTTGTTCTTTGGCGCGGCAGTAGCTTTCGGGATATCCGAGGCAGTGGTCAGTGTGATGCCGACCTATTTCGCGGTGGCGGTCGCCCTGGTGCCGACGGGACTGCTCGCGTTGACGTTCACTACGGCGGCGATGAATATCATTCAGCTATCCGTGGATTCGCAGCTGCGGGGAAGGGTGATGGGGATTTACATGGTGGCTTTCCTGGGCGGCACACCGCTGGGCAGCCCGTTGGTCGGTTGGCTGGCGGATCTGCATGGTGGGCGGATGCCACTGTTGGTCGGCGGAGTTGTTTCGGTGGCGGCGGGGCTAGCCTGTGCGACCTATTTGCGCCGTCATCCGTGTCTGGTTGTCGCCGAGGATATTTCGGGGACTGACGACGTGCTGAACGGCCCGGTGCCACCTGCTCCCGCGGCGACCCCGGTGTGTGAGCCGACCCCGCTGGCGAGGCGACGCTAGATGCTGGTCATTGACGTGGACAACGCGGCGGACCCGCGGCTGGACAGCTTCCGCGATCTCAACAGCGTCGATCGCCGGCCCGATTTGCCCAGCGGCAAGGGTTTGGTGATCGCGGAGGGTGTGCTGGTCGCGCAGCGCATGCTGGCCTCTAGATTCGCACCCTTCGCGCTTTTGGGCACCGACCGTCGATTAGCCGAGCTGGCAAGTGATCTCGCGTCCGTTGAGGTGCCGTACTACCGGGCAAGTGCAGAGGTGATGGCGCAGGTCGTCGGGTTTCACCTCAATCGTGGAGTGCTCGCGGCGTCGCGCCGTCCCGAGGAATTGTCGGCGGTCGAGCTGATGGAGAGCGCACGCACGGTTGCGGTGCTGGAGGGCGTCAACGACCACGAGAATCTGGGATCGATTTTCCGCAACGCGGCCGGTATGGGGGTGGATGCGGTGCTTTTCGGCAGCGGTTGTGCCGACCCGCTGTACCGCAGGGCAGTGCGGGTGTCGATGGGGCACGCACTGCTGGTGCCGTTCGCGCGTCTTCCAGAATGGCCGAAGTCGTTGTACAGGTTGCGGGACAACGGGTTCCGATTGTTGGCTATGACACCAGCTGGCGATTCGCAGGAATTGGCCGATGCCATACCGCCCTTGCGGGACGAGAAGGTGGCACTGATGGTGGGCGCGGAGGGACCGGGGTTGACCGATATTGCGTTACGGGCCAGCGACGTACGGGTGCGCATTCCGATGGCCAACGGCACCGACTCGTTGAACGTCGCCACTGCCGCTGCGCTGGCCTTCTACGAACGCGCTAGGCTCGCGCCATGACGGACACGGAGACGCCGTGGGCCGAGGGCATCGTGTCGGCGATGTGCGTGGCGGTAGTGGTCGCGGTGGGTGTGGTGGTGCTGAGCCTCGGCCTGGCGCACGTGCACCCGGTCTGGGCGGTCCTGCTCAATATTGTGGCGGTGGGCGGACTTTCGCCGACGCTGTGGGGGTGGCGGGAACGCCCGGTGTTGCGGTGGTTCGTGCTGGGTATCGCGATTGGAATCGCCGCCGGATGGGTGGCTACCGTCGTGACGGGGCTTATCACCTAGCCGGCTACCTGAGGCGCAGCGCTGCATCCAGGGTGCGCGTGATGTCACCGACGGGTCCGCCGCCGGGCGGTGCGACCGGATAGCGCCGCAAGACATCGACCACAACCCGCGGCACATCGTTGATCGCGGTATCGATGAAGGCCGCGCCCGCCGCGGTGCTGCCGTCGATTTCGAGGGCGCGTGCGGTTTCCGCGGCGGAGCCCAGGATGTGGTGCACCTGAGTGGCTTTGGCCAAGGGGTGCAGGAACGCCGCACCGGCGGTGTGACCGGCCGCTCGTGCGGCGTGGTACACGGCCGGCTGCTGGGCGTCGCGCGCTTCTTGCGCCGCGCGGTGCGCATCCCATGCGGCATCGCGGATTGGCTTTGTCCGCTTGGCCCCTGCGGCGAAAGCGACCGCCACGTCCATCGCGTGGCGTGCCCGCGGGTCGTCGGGCCGGATGCGCTCAAAGATCCCGAGCGAGGGCTGCGCGCACGCAACTGACCATGCGGTTACCTGCCGGATTTCGTCGAGAGTGAGATCGATCGAGTCGGAGGCGTCGGCCACTTAATTTTGGCCGCTGGACCGAATTCCCAGCAGGACGTCTTCCCAGGCGGGTACCGCAGGCTTGTTTCGGCGCGAGCGCCGCGGAGCGGAAACCGGCTGAGCATCGGCCTGCTCGTCAGCGGCAGGTTCCGGTGCCTGGATCGGTTCGGGCTCAGGCCGCGGCGCGGGGTGCTCGTCGAACAACTCCGGCTCGGAGTCGGGCAGTAGGGGCGCCACCGGGGCGAGGGGGCGCAGGCTGCGAGTGAACGCCGGATCGATCAGCTCGCGAGCGGAATCGTCGAGCACGGTTACGGTGCCGCCGTGGGCTCCCGGTGTGTACCGAAAGTGGGCTTTGTTGTCGGACCGGCCGGCCCGCCATTGCAGCTGGACGGTCCACCGACCGTCCTCGACCTTCCACGCGTCCCACTCGATGGCGTCGGGGTCGAGCCCGCGCGCGAACATCGCGGTGGCGACGGTGTCGGCGAGTGTGCTGACCGTGGGGCCATCGTTGCGGACGGGGTGGGCAGCGGTGGCCATTTCGGCGGCGCGCTGCCTTTCCAGCAGCACGGGATGAGCGAATCGTTCAATCCGGGAGACATCAACTCCGGCGGAGGCCGCTACTTGTTCGACGGTGGCGCCGGCACGGATGCGCGACTGGATTTCCCGGGGTCGCAACGAACTCTCCATTTCGATCTGAATCTGTCCAAGGCGGGACAGATCACCCCGCGCGGCCGCACGGAGTCGGTCGTCGGCATCGAGTGCGAACTTGTCGGCGCTGTTGGCGTCCTGGCAGATCACTCGCTTGCCGTCGGCTGACAGACCGATGACTTTCAGTTCGCGCACGATGCCCTCCTCGCCCTGGACTGGATGACCCAGTTCTTGGGGACCTTAGTGCAGGTAGAAGGCCATTCCGCGGTGACACGCGGGGGTATGGGCTACTTGCTTTTGTGGGCACTTCACGCTATGTGACGCAAGTGGCAGGTGTTGTTTGCCGTCAGGGGCATACGGCGTCGAACACGAAGGGCTTGATCGCGCCCCCGCCCGGTGCGTTTCCCCAGACGGCTCCGGTGACGGTGTAGCGCTTGCCGTCCTTGGTGACGGCGGCGCTCTCCCCCTTCTTCTTGACCATGTCGAGGTAGATGTACGTGCCGCCATCGACGACGCCCAGATCAGCGCCTTCGACGGTGGTCGGGGGGTCGCCGATGAGGATCACTTCGCGATGGCCAGGGTCTTGCCCGTACTTGATGAATGTCCGGCCGCGGGGGCCCGTCGTGCACGTAGTTACAGCCCCTGTCACCACCGGCTTCCTGTCAAGGGTGATCGAGGTGGTGCCGTCCTTCGGTCTGGCGGTCGCAGTAGGTGTACTTGTGCTCGTTGTGGTGGCGACTGGCATGGTGGACGTCCCGGTGTTGGTTGCCCGGGAAGTGGTGGGCGGGGAGGTGCCCGTGACCTTTGTGATGCCAGTGTTGGTAGAGCACGCGGTGAGTCCGGCGACGACCAGTGCGATGGTGATGGTTGCGTGTTTCACCTTGTCCCCCTTGCTGTCCCAAACAGGCTAGCCGGGCAACACATTGTGCTGCCCGGCTAGATCGGTGAGGTGTCTCAGGGGCAGCTGACTTCGATGTCGAATGGCTTCTCGACCGGTTGCATGGGGTTGGCCATGTCGACGCCGGTGGCGGTGCCGGAGATGGTGTACTTCTTGCCGTCCTTCTTGGCAGTGGCCTTCCCGCCTGGCGCGCCCTCGGTATAGCCGAGCGTGACGCCGTTGATGTTGCCGAGGCCTACTGAGGTCACGGACGGGGAGTCGCCGTCGGAGAGCACGGCCGCGATGGCCTGCATCCCGCTGCCGATCCCGATGCTCATCTTGCCGCCGGCCGCGCTGCAGGCGATAGAACCTTCGACTTTTTGTTCCTTGCCGTCGATGGTCACCTTGGCAGTGCTGTTGGTGGCGACAGAGCCGGCGTTGCCACTAACGGTGGTGCCCTTGGTATCTGACTTGTCCTTATCGCTCGAGCAGCCGACCAAACCTGCGGCGATAACCGCCGCGCCGCCAATGGCGACCACAAGCCCACGCTTCATAGCGTTCTCCTTTGTGTGATGAGGGGTGGAGCAGAACAGGACAAAGTATGGGGTGGCGACCGGCTGTGGTCTGGGGAATTGCAGATATACCTATGTGACCAGATTTGCGATGTCGATACCGGCCGACAGTAGGGCCACCGCGACCACTGTGACGCTGGTCCACGCGATGACTCGGCCGCCGCCGTTCCAGTGTCCGCGGGCCAATGAATAGTGGCGCACCGTGCTGATCGCGACGATGCCGAGCACGACCGCGGTCGCAATCAGCGATGCCCCCGCGGTCTGCTTGTTGATGAGCGCGTGAGTTATGAACACCGCGGCAGTTGCGGCGGCGGCCAGCCCGGTACGGCGCCAGGCCAGTGCGGTGCGCTCGACGGCATGGGTCTCGGGTGCCGCTTTCATCGGTAGAAGACCGCGATGGACGCGAGGATCGCGATCAGCCCGATGCTCACAGCAAGGAGCGGTACCAGCATCGTGCCTTTGAGCGGCTGGTCTCGGTCCATGCGTTCCTTGATATCGCGCCAATGCAGATAGGCGCCTATCGAGACCACGACAGCCAATGCCAGGCAGGAGGCGGCAAGCACATGGCGGACCCCGGAATGGTGAAACGGTTGGACCAGGGTCTGCACCGCGACACCGCCGGCCAGTAGTCCCAGCGCGGTACGGATCCAGGACAGAAACGTGCGCTCGTTGGCCAGCGTGAAGCGGTAGTCGACCTCGTGATTTTCGGGCGGTTCTGTCACCTCGCTCAAGTTACCCGCCATCCACGAAGCTATCAATTACTATACGATCGTAATTGAGATGATAGATAATGTGAGGAGTGATGATGAGGGTTCTTGCTTTGGGCGGGGCGGGCGCCATGGGCGCTGTCGCTGTACGGACCGCGCTGGACGTGCCGGGCGTTGAGGAAATCGTCATCGCCGATCGTGATCTCGGCGCCGCCGAAGATCTTGCGCGGCGGTTGGGTGAGGGCCGTCTTCCGGTCCGAGCACTTGAGGTCGATGTCACTGACGAGGCGGCGCTGCGTGGGGTGCTCGAACCGGTAGACCTGGTCCTGAACACCGTTGGGCCGTACTTCCGTTTCGGACTGGCAGTGCTGCGTGCGGCGATCGAGACCAAGACCCACTACCTCGACATCTGCGACGACTGGGAGCCGACCCTGCAGATGCTCGGACTCGATGAGGCCGCACGGAAACGCGGAGTCTGCGCGGTGATCGGCATGGGCGCGAGCCCGGGGATCAGCAACATGCTTGCCACCGTCGCCGCCGCGAGGCTCGATTCGGTTCAGGACGTCTACACGGCGTGGCCGGTGGATGTCGGCAACGATGGAGAGGACGCCGGGGGAGAAGCGCAGTTGCTGGGCCCCGACGGACACCCAACTGCGGCGGCGGTGCACTGGATGGAACAGGCCAGCGGCATGATCACCGCCGTGAGCGCCGGGCGACTCGCCGAGCAGCGCCCGTTGAACCCGGTTGTGCTGAAACTGCCGGGAGGGCGCGGGGGTACCGCCTACTCGATAGGGCATCCGGAGCCGATTACGTTGCAGCGCACCCTGAAACCGACCGGCGATGCGCTGAATCTCATGGTCATCAAGCCGTGGACAGTGGCATACCTGGATACGCTGCGCCGCGATATCGATGCTGGTCGCCTTACCCGGGAACAAGCGGCGAGGGCATTCGCCTCCCCCGGGCTAGGGCGCATAGCGCGCTCCATGCCCTCCGTGTTGCGCTTGCGGGGGCCCGGCTCGCTTCCTCCGTTCTTCGCCGCGGTCACCGGCGAGATGGGTGGGGATCGACGGGTAGTGCTCGCGCGGCTGAATCTGATTGGTCCGCAATCGAAACCGATGGACAGCGCGCTGTTCGACATGGCGCTCATCACGGGTGTGCCACTAGCGCTGGGCATGGCGCAAGTAATCGACGGAACGGCATGCCGCCCAGGGGTTCACCCGCCCGAGGCCGTCATTGACCCCGGACGATTCTTCGCAGACCTTGGCGTGGCGCTCGGGTGTGCTAGCGGTGTTTCGCCATACCTGGTTGAGGAGGAATCGCTGCCTTGATTCGATCACCAGTCAACCGAACGTAGGATTGTTGAGCATGAACGCCGAGGTCTCCACTCGCAGTGTGGTCGAGAGCATGATTCGCGAGGACGCGACCATTGACGCCGGCGAGCTCTACGACGTCGCCAACCTCCTTGGCATGAGCGATCAACAAGTCCGGCTGTGTATCAAACGTCTTGTCGCGGAAGGTCGCTTTGTGCAGGACGGGCGGGGGCGCAAGGCGATACTGCGTGCGACCGAGACGATGGCGAGGACGCTCGAACCTGATCTGGAGTTCGTACGCTTCATGTACGAACAGGATCGCGGCCTTGCGCCGTGGGATGGCCGATGGCATCTGGTGGCGTTCGCGGTACCCGAGTCTGCTCGCCCCGCCCGCGACGCGATGCGCGATGCGATCCTGCGGCTAGGGGGAGCGCCGATCCAAGGCGGCCTGTATGCCAGCGCCAATCCCTGGGAGGATCGGATCGATTCGACGGCAACACAACTCGGTGTGGCCGATCATGTCACAACGTTCACGACCGCCAATATTGCGATTGGCGGCAAGGGTGGCGCGCGCCAGCTCGCCGAACGATTGTGGCCGATTGACGCCATCGCCGACCGCCATCGGCGGCTCCTCACGGTGGCAGAAGAAACGCTTCTCGCGCTGCGTACCGCGACACGGATCGAACGTCTCACCCTGGCCGTCGCGCTAGCGGCAGAGTTCACTCAGGCGGTTGAACCCGATCCGCTGCTGCCGCCGCAGCTGCTCCCGCAGCCATGGGTAGGCACGGCCGCCCGCGCTGCGGTCGCCGCGTGCTGGGCTGAATTCCTGAAAACCGAAGCTGATCAGCCGATCCGCCTCTTCCGCTGGTACGCCGAGGTGATCAATCGGATCGTCTGAACAAGGCCCAGAGTGGCGCCAAGAATCGTCAGTGCGAACCAGAACCAACCCCACGACGGCGGCAGCGGAAACAGCACGAACGCCGCCGTCGAGTACAGGACAATCGCGATTCGCAGGCGCAGCACGTCGTTGAGGCGTACAAGCGTCACCGCGTTGCGAATTCTATGTAAGACAAGCAGGTTGGCGCCGATCGAGGCGAGCAGGAATGTTAGGCCGAGCAGCTGCACCCACAGCGGCGGGGTGCCCGCCCACGGCTTCGAAAATGGCACGGTGGCCGCGGCCACCATCACGGCACCCACCGCTTCGTAGACGACCAAACGTCGCGCGATGTGCATGCTCAGCGCACTGGTTGCCCTGCGACGTACTGTCGGAGATTATCCAAATACCCAGGGGCATATAGCGAGCGAGGGGAGAACACCGCGACAAGCATCGAGCGCCAGTTTTGGTTGTTGTCGAGATCTGCCTTCACGATGTTGTGTGATGCGTTCGGATATCGCTGCACCGTCAACTGCTGCGACGGAAGTATCTGGCGGTAGACCTGTTCGGTCTCGTCGACGTCAACATTGAGATCCTCGTCGCCAAGGGCAAGGAGAATCGGAACCTTGACCTGCGGCAGCATCTCGGTGACGTCGGACTGGTAGTTCTTGAGTACGAAGTTCCAGCGATCAGCCGACATAGGATCCGAATCCTGCTGGGCCGCTAAGTAATGTTCGTAGGTTGCTTTGTCGCGCAGCAGAGGTAACCCGGCGTTGCGGCGGTCCAGTGCTGCCTCAATCTCCGATGGTGAGGCCCCGCGATGCCGTAGCTCGGCGAGTAGGTTGAACTTCCCCTGCCGTTGCCAATTCACCGCCGCGCCAACGAGAATCACGAACTGCAGATCGGGTCGATGTGCCGCGACCTCCGGCACTACCCATCCGCCTTGGCTGATGCCCCACATGCCGATCCGTTGTGGATCGATATCGGCCCGTTGGCGCGCCCAGTCGATCGCCGCCTCGGCCTCGGCGGCGCGGTCATGCATGCTTTGATTCAGCCAATTGCCTGGGGCACCATCGATTCCCGGCTTGTTCCAGGACAGCGAGGCATATCCCGCCTTCGCGAACGACTCCCAGATCGGCTCGTAGAAGCCGTCCCGCGTGGCGTTCGCCGCTCCGTCACCGTGTACGAACACCACCAAACCGAACGGTCCCTTGCCGTGTTTGGGCAGTGCAAGTGTCGCGTGCAATGGCTGCGTCGAGCCGGGAATCGTCAACCGTTCCTGCCGGATCGCGAAGTCGTTGGCGTAGATGACCCAGCCGCCGACGCTCAAGACCAGGGCCACTGCACATACTGCCGCGGTCCACACCCGGCGAGATTTACTATCAAACACATGACGATCGTATCAGTAATGATAGATTTAGTCGCCTGTGGAGGCTGGCGCGACTCGAGAGAATCGACTGTGTGTTGTAAAAACTGGAGCGGATGACGAGCGGTCAGCTGGTGCAGCTGGTCGCCGAGCTCCAGGGTGGCGCGGCGCAACAGGCGGTCCGCCGATGCTCTGGGGTCGCTGTCGCTGGGCAAGGACGCGATGGCCTGTGCATGTGGCGGCGATGTATATCCGGCTGTGGGGCGAGGTCCGGACGTTCTGGTGCTCGTTCATGTTGTCGCGCAAGAGTAGACGCTTGCCGGGGTCGATGATAAGTCCGCTTACGTGGCCGGTGCGGGAGTGATTGGCGCCGATGAACCTCGGCGGTTGGCCGAGGGTTCTGCGCGGCGTGCGATGAAGATCTCGACCACTGCCTAACCGCAGTATCGCCCCTCGCTGGCTCTCGCGGAGTTTGTGAGGGCGCGAGACGGGCCGCGTAAGGCAGTCCCCCGACATGCCTGGACGGTTCAGATGCTAGGGCAGAGGTTGTTGTGTGCCGGAAGCGATTTGACTTCAGCTCATGCTTGAGGGATTCAGAGATCTGCTGTTGCGCAGCAAACGGATTCGCAATGGCTAACCGTCAACAACGCCAAAATGCATCTAGGGCCTTAGGGATTGGAGGTAGCGGCGACTTCCTGCTTGTCATGGGCGAACTTCGCAAGTTTCTCGGCTTCCCACAAGCACGGGCTTGAGTGGCCCGTTCATTTGATCCTTATCAGTTTCATGAGGCGGTAGAGCTGTGTGAGGAGCGAGGCGTTTTGTTCTGTCGATATTCCGGGGAGTGGGTCGAACCCGATCAGGTGCTGGCTCGCGATGGTTTGTAGTTCACAGTATTGGAGTAGGCCGTGCTCTCCGTGTCGTCGTCCGAGTCCGGATGCTTTCATTCCGCCCATGGGTGCGTCGTTGGAGGTGTAGGCCGATGCGAGTCCTTCGTTGATGTTGACTGTGCCAGCGGAGATTTGGGCTCCGATGTGGCGGGCGCGAGATAGGTTTCGGCTCCAGATACTGGCGTTGAGGCCGTATTGGCTGTTGTTGGCCATCTCGATCACGGCGTCGTCGGACGTGAACGGGTACACGGATACGACCGGTCCGAATGTTTCTTCTGAATGCACGGCCATCTCGGGTGTCACACCGGTAAGGATGGTCGGTTCGTAGAAGTAGGGTCCCAGGTCTGGTCTCGGTTTGCCGCCTGCCCGAACGATTGCGCCGGCGGCAACGGCTTGATCCACGTGTTGTCGAGTTTTATCAAGCTGGCGTTGGGTGCTTAGTGTTCCGATGTCGTAGCTGAAATCAAACGTATTGCCTAGCTTGAGTTCTGAGGTATGGCGGATCAGGAAGTCAAGGAATCTATCGTACACGGATTCGTGGACGTAGAGTCTTTCGATAGACAAGCACAGCTGACCTGTCGTTGAGAAGCAGGCGCGTGCAGCACCTTTAGCCGCTTTGTCGAGGTCTGCGTCGTCTAGCACGATCATTGGGTTCTTTCCGCCGAGTTCCAGTGTGCACCCGATGAGCCTGGTTGCTGCGGCTTGCGCGAGTCTGCGGCCGGCCTGGGTTGAACCGGTGAAGCTGATCTGGTCGGCAAGGTCGATCAATGTGGCGCCAAGGGTATGGGGATCGCCGATCACGATCTGCCACAGGTCCTCTGGTAGTCCTGCTTGGACCATGAGCGCTCGTGCGCGCAGAGCTGTCAGTGCTGCTTGGTTGTCGGGTTTGTGTACGACCGCGTTGCCTGCGATGAGGGCTGGCACTGTATCGCAAACAGCAAGGGAAAGTGGGTAATTGAATGGGGACACAACTGCGACGACGCCCTTGGGATGTCGTAGCTCCACCGCGCGGGTGGCCAGAGGCAGCGCGCCCTTGCGACGCCGTGCGGCGAGGTATCGCGGCGCATTCCTGCCGTAGTAGAGCGATAGCCCAGCCACATCGAGCGTTTCTTCGAAGGCGCTGTTGCGTGACTTGCCGCTTTCGGCCTGGATGATGTCCATCAGTTCAGTGTTGTGAAGCGCAAGGTCATGGAAGCGCAGAAAGATACGGGCCCGTTCGCGCACGGGCGTTGTCCGCCACTTACTTTGTGCTTGGCGTGCGCGCTCGAAGGCCGTATGTACATCTTGTTGCGTCGAGGTAGGTAGCTCGGTCAGCACTTCTCCGGTGAAGGGTGCGATGACCGCGACCGGTGGCCCGTTAGCCACGAGAGCGGCTGTTGCGTGTTGTATCTGTGCGTTTGAAAGTTGTTTAGGCTGTGCGCGCTTGGTTTCTTCTGTCGCGGTCATGTTCGGCTTCTTCCACATTTCTGGTGGGGGGGTATTCGGGACGGCGCTCGCTCAGATGCGCTTCGTGGCTGCGACGGCCGGCAGGTGCTGGCGAAGCTGGTCTTTGAGGACCTTTCCGCTGGCGTTGCGAGGGAGGGCATTAACGAACTCGACCACGGTTGGGCATTTGTACCCGGCGAGCGCTGATCGGCAGAAGGCAATGATGTTTTCAGCGGTGATGCTTGGTTGTGCTATGACGAATGCCTTGACTGTCTCGCCCCAATGGTTATGCGGCAGGCCAACTACCGCTGCCTCGAGGACCTGGGGATGTTCGAGAAGTACCCGTTCGACTTCGGCGCTGTAGACGTTCTCGCCGCCTGTGATGATCATGTCCTTGATTCGGTCCTCGATAAAGAGGTACCCGTCGTTGTCGATTCGTCCGATATCGCCTGTACGCACCCATCCGTCGCCAGTGATTGTTCCTTGTGTCGCCTGAGGTTGGTTGAGATAGCCGGTTAGGTGTTGACTGGTTCGGGCCAGGATCTCACCGGCCTGCCCACAGGGACATTGCTCGCCCGATTCTGGGTTCACGACCCTGATTTCGCACCCAGCAACGGCTTTCCCAACCGAACGCAACAGATCAGGTCGCCGGTCGTCGCGGTGATCAGCTGGTGAGAGTACGGTGATTGCCCCTGAGAGTTCCGTTTGCCCATATACCTGGACGAGGTCGAGATCGGGCCAGGTTGCCAGTGCTTTCACCAGTAACCGCTGGGGTGCGGGCGCTGCCCCGTAGACCAGACGCCGCAAGCGGCCAATCGACTCGACGCCGCGCGGGCCGTCATTGAGAAGTGCTGCGATAACCGGCGGCACGAGAAATGCGTGGGTAACTCCGCTGGCGATGATTTCACACAGCTGCTGCGGACGTGCGTCTCGAACTATAGTGGTTACGGCTCCGGCATGAATTCCCATGAACGCGTGGCAAATCCCGCCAACGTGGAACAGCGGCATGGCAGCAAGGTTGACGTCATTTTCCGAAAATCCCATAGCAGGTTCGACATTGAGGGTGTGTGAGATCAGAGCACGCTGGCTCAGCATGACGCCTTTAGGTCGGCCGGTAGTGCCCGAGCTGTAAATGATGAGCGCGATCGATTCGGGATCAGTTGGCGCAGTGCGCGGCCGTGGCTCCGAGCACGCGATGAACATCTCGTAGGTGTCATCCGCGCCGCCGACGGTAATGATCGCGTCCATGGGCGCACTGATGGAATCAAGCTGATCAGTGCACCCGCGAAATTCGCTGCCCACGAATAGGACACGAATTTTGCTATCCGAGATGACATGACAGATCTCATCATCGGCCTGTCTCCAGTTCACGATGGTGACGGCCGCGCCCAGCGATCCCGCGGCCAAAACGAGCTCCAGGCAGGAAGGGTGATTCTTGTCGAGGAACCCGATCCGATGGCCGGCGCCTACACCTATTTCCGCCAGTCCACCTGCAAGACAAGCGATCCGCGTATGCCACTGTCGCCACGTCCAGGCGTTGGACTCGTATCTCACAGCCACCCCATCGGGGTTTGCCGCGACGTGGGCATCAAGCAGGAAGTCAGTTAGGCATGTGTGCGCACTTGGCCCGCACCGCGCCTCGTCGACTGGTGATCTCATCGGCAACCAACCCTTTCCGGTCGCTGCATATGTGCATGTTGGGAGGCCGTAGTCCCAACCATGATTGACTAATGATACTGATACAGATACATTAGTAACATAGAGAGATTGTCGAAGGGCGTGGTGATCCCAAGAGTCGTCTTGCCGTCAGGGCATGCTTTGACGAAACCTTCCGGCTGCAGGGAAACCTGGCAGCGGGAGGTGTTCGCCTACTCGACGAGCTTCCTTGGCGCCAGCCTCATTTGGCGGTCGTTTGAAACGGGAGGAGCCATGGCGGGAAGTATTTGACCTCTCCATCGAATCGGCAGCGCACGCCGTTTGCGACGACATATCCGTCGCATGTCTCCGTTGCCCGGCACGAGGTCTAGTGGAAATCAATCTGACCGATGGTCCCGTTGTCAGTGGTTTCGGCCGCTCAACTGATTAGTGCAAGTAGCAGACGAGAGATAAAAATGAACGCGAACAATGGAGTGACCTATGACGGCTGCGGCCTCATGCCCGTGGACCGGGCATCCAAACCCCGATGATCAGGCGATCCGGCTCACAACCCACACGAGTAGGGATTTCTTCCGTTTCACCCGAGTTCCGTTGGCCACGATTGGGCGCAGCGTAGATCAGAGCATTCCTGGCCCGCTGGGTCTACCGGTCGTGGGGGTTGCACCTCAGCTCATGCGAGATCCATTCACTTATCTGCATGATGCATCGAAGAAATACGGCGACGTGTTCCGTATCCCGGTTCCGCTTCACGACCTCGTGGTGGTGACCCATCCTGATCTAGTGCGTGAAGTCTTCCATGATCGGGGTGCAACAAGATACGGACTGTATGACTTGCCTAAGTCCCTCGAGAAAAGAGTCGGCCGGGGCCTGCCCATGCTAGAAGGCGAGGAGTACACGCAGCGTCGCAACCTCTACAGTCCGATGTTCGGCAAGCGATTCCTGGCGCGCCTCGCCGATGACTTTGTCGACGAGATGGACAGACGCTTGCAATCGTGGGACGCTGCCGCAGCGTCAGGAACCACGATCGATCTGGAGCGCGAGATTGGCAAGATCTTATTGCCGGCGTTCATGCGCAATATGTTTTCGATGGCGCTCACCGACGAAGAGATCGAGATATACGACAGGGATCTGAGAGAGATCCTGGCGGCAGTCGCGTCGGCGTTTTGGTGTCGTAAACCGCCCAACCTCATGCCCATTCCCGGTGCACCCAATTTGGTCCGATCGAGTCGGCGAATGGCCCGCACCATTAATGACATCTTGGATGCACGAGCTGGCGAGTTGCAGCGCCGAGATGACCTACTCCAGATCCTTGTGGAGGCACGCCTACCCGACGGGTCGCAAGTGGACCGCAAGGCGCGCGTGGTCGACACGATGGGCATCATGATGGCCGGCTATGACACCGTGGTTGCGGTGCTGGCATGGATGTTCTCGCTCCTGCCGACGAACCCTTGTGCACAGCAACAGCTTTACGATGAGGTCGACGCGCTCGGTGGCGTGATGCCCAGCGCTGAGCATCTGGATCGTCTCAGCTGGGCCCGTCAGTGTTTTGACGAGACCCAACGTATACAGGGCCATCCGTTCAATGTGCGTTGGTCGAAAACCGACAATGAACTCGCCGGGTTTCGGATTCCGAAGGGGACGATGGTCGGAGCCTGCATGACGGCGCTCAATCGTGATCCACGGTGGTGGGCCCAGCCAGATGTCTACGATCCCAAACATTTTGACAAGGAACAGGTTTCCGGCAGGCCGAACACCGTATTCATCCCCTTTGGCACTGGTCCGCACCAATGCATCGGCATGGCGATGGCTTACCAGAACGGCTTGTTGCTCACCGCATTGATTCTGCAACGCTATCGAATTCAGCTGAAGCCGGGTTGGACACCCAGGCACAAGATGACTATGTCGGTCACCATTAAGGGTGGAGTACCGTGCACCATCTCTCGCCGATGAATTCACTGACCCACGCACCTTCGTTGCACTACTGCGTTTCCCGGCACCACGAAGGGTTCATCACGAAAGTCGACCATTCCGCACGCCGAGATACATCCCAGATCCATACATGTTGCCCAGGTCGACCTGACTACTGCGAAAGCAGATTGATTGCCGTAACGCTGGATCAGGGCGTGATCACTGGGGTTTCGACTTGGCGATTTACGTCAGCAGGTCCGACTGTCTCCTGCATGTCTCTCGAACTGAGGTCCAACGTCGGAGGCGGCTTGAAGGGGCAAGCATTGGCCCAACTCGTCGATTCGACGCTGGAGTCGGCTATCAAGCACACCGATGCCAAACTGCGAGCACAACTCGAGAATTACTATCACGCACGCTCGGGAACAAGCGTGGGTGCTCATCTCAACCGACATAAAGATAGATACCAGATTCACGAACGGCAATCGGATGATTGGCGACGATCTCCCACCTGGGCCACGCAGTAAAGATGAAAGGTTAGTACCCATGCCTATATCAGCAGCGGATACCGGCGAATCACCATCCCACGTGCAATCCAAGGCGAATAGCTTTGCCCCGCTTGGTGATCGTGTTACGGGTCGTTACGCAAGGAGTCACGACGGTTACCAAGAACTCCTCGATGGATATTGGGAAAAGGTGCGCGCTCAAGAAGGTATGTACGTCAAAGCCGGATTTCCCGCGGATGGTCTCGCCGATTTTCTACGTAGATACTTGGAGGCTTGGGGAACCGCAACCCAAAAGGGATCGATAGAGGCGATCTGCGAATGCCTGACTGATGATCTGGTATTTGCGGATTCGATCACTGGTTGCCGCGACTGGTCCACGACCCAGGCAGAGTGCGACCTCTACCATCTGTTGGTCACATATAGCGTGATCCCGTTCTACCCGCAAGACGACACACACAAGTCTCTACCGCTCTTCGACTTCTTCGAGGGTAATGTCCGAGTCACCGTGCCGTGGCGCGGCAAGGGCTATTTCGCGTTTTCACCGAAGAGGATCGATAGGGTCGGCGTCGACAGATACAACCTCATTCGCGATCCTGCGCGAGGCTGGCTGATCTCCCGCATCGATACCGACTACGACATATTAGCCGGTATTGTTAACGTACTGCCACTACCTCTACATGCAGTCAAGCAACAGACATTCGGATCAGTGCTGAAGGCAGCGCAGAAGTTCCTCCCGTTCCTCCGCGGACCCAAGATCGAAGCATTCCGCTGGAAATGATAGAGATTGACAGGCCGTGATGGCGGGTACGGATCAGTCACGATGCGGCGTGGGACTTTCGATGAGTGCGAGGTGCGGTAAATCAATGACAATTTATTCTTGTGAATATTGCGAGGGATCATGGATGCCGCTTCTATAAAGGTCTCGGCTGATGCTGACATGTGCTTTGGATCGGGCTTGTGTGCCCGTATGGTGCCGGAGGTCTTCGGCGCCGACAGCGAAGGCATCGTCCTCGTCCGCGGCGCAGATCCCGACGGATTTACCACCGTGCATGGACGTCAGGTCGCTGCGGTGAAGCAGGTGTCACTGGCCTGTCCAGCCGGTGCCGTTACAGTTACCGGCTGATCACGGCGTTCGATCGCCTCATAGCTAACGGCGGCAACCGACGGAGTTCAACGGCGTCGTGAACAGCTCAAAAGTCGCCTGTGGTCGATGGCGACGCTCCTGGGCGGTGACCGGGGAGGAATGATTGTTGGTCAATGAGCACGTGAATTGATGATGAGTGACCGTGATGGATGCAGCGGAGTGCTCTAAATGCCGCTCCATACAACCGGAATTGGTGGCTGCGATACCATTGCGCCACGGCTCGCAGACGGTAGAAGTAGCCTGGTAAGGCATCATCGACCATGAATATGTGAGAGACCTGAAGATCGGCCCAGAATGCCGTCGATCGCCATTCCTTGCTAAACGTCGGAGTGATCAGATCGAGTCGTTCGGCAACGTTCGCGGCAGGATTCAGGACGCATTCGACAACTCTCTGTATGTATTTTTCCAGGTCTGCAAGGTCGGTCTTGAGGTACGCCGTGTCTGGGACAAGTACCAGTGACATCACTGTTCGGTTGAGAACGTCGGCCGTAATGTTGGCGTCAGCCTCTGGTTGGGTGGAAAGTCCGTGACGGTCGCCGATATGACCAGGCTCCCGCTGCCTCGAGCCTGCTTCGACGAAGCGCAACGTTTACAAAGATGGTTTGGTGATCAACCCTGAAACCGCCCTCGTCGGTGACGAGATAGGTGGCTACCGTATTGCGGCAGAGACAACGATTCTGCAGTCCTCGCCTGCGACGCAACGTGATCCGCGATTCTGGCCCGAATGCAACCGGTACAACCCTGACTCGTTCCTTAGCGACGAAGCCGACTTGCGCGCGTTCGTTCCCTCTGTGCGTGGACAGCGGCTCTGTCTGGGGTGCAGATAACACGGCCTGCCGGTGCTGTAACGTTCCCGGCCCTGTGGCGGTCGACGCCCGTCGACAGCGTGTTGATGCGGGACGCAAACGCAATCGAGAAGACCGACTGTGTGCGGACCCGCACGCCGACGATCCGCCTCCGTTCTAGCGGTTGCTCGCGGTCTCTTGAATCAACGTATTTGGGTGACAGTGATACTGCTGACCGTGGCATCCGCGACAGAATTGTCGGTGAATGCCAAGGGGCGAAGCTGTTCTGCGCTGAGGGATTCGGCACCTACGTTATAGGCAGAGTTCGTTGGGTCGTCTGGGTTGCCGTACACCAGAATGCCTTTGGCATTCGGGCCGTCAGATCCGTATTGCAGGGCCATGACGAAACTGTCGCCTTCTTGGATGGGATAGCCGTTGAACTTTCCGGGGATGGCCCGCAACTCCGTTCCCGGTGCGAGTCGTTCACCCGGATAAGGTATCGGCTGAGAGGACGTGCCCCACGAGCAGCAGTCGACGATGTTGGCCGCACCCTCAATATCGGTACCGCCGCCAACGGGAAGCATTCGGCCCGTATGGAATTCGCGCTGCCTGTCTCCTAGCGGGGTATCCACCGGAATGTCTGCCCGTTCGAGTAAGCGCACAGCCGCGGACAATTCTTCCAGCCAGGGTTTTGTGTCCGAGGCCGTCACCGCCGGTGTACGGAGCGGATCGCTAGGATCGGAGGCGTCGGCGAACAGACGTCCGCGGTCTTTCCGCTCGGCCGGGGTGAATCGGGATAGCCACTCCCGGAACACGATGGCCCCGCGCGCTCCCACGGTGAACCGGCCATCCCAGCCGGCTAGCGCGGCGCATGCCGGATGTAGATCGACGCCGGCGACCACAGGTGTCTGAGTGCATGCTCTGACAAGTGGTGCACGAAGCTGGTCGGCCAGCACGGCACGATCAGAGAACAACGCGGCAATCACGTCATCGGCGTTCCACTTCTCCTTCTCGCGCAGTAGCTGCGCGTTGGTCTTGGTTCGGGGTGTCAATGCCAGGTTCTCGCCACCTTGTTGTGGCTGATATCCGGTGAGCGGGCGGTTCGGATTGGCAAGCCACATACTGTCGTTGGCGTTGAAGACGTAATCGCGGCGTTCCAGCTGAGGCATGCGTTGGTACCCGATGAGTCCGGGCGCTGCGGCATCGGGACTGTCGGTCCAATCGAACAACGAGTTTGATCCGTTGAGGACCATCAGTCCCGCGGTATCGAACGCTGTTTTGGCCAGGCCCGGTTTGTCGCGCTCCTGAGCCCATGCTTGCAGTGCCTCCGGCGAAAGGTTGGGAGTGGCGGATGCATCGACAATCCATGCCCGACCATCGGCGCTGGCGGAAACGGTGTTCATCCACGGGATGCCCCGATAGGTGCTGAACGCCTGTTGGAACTGGTCCATCGATCGGGCCGTGCCCATTGCCAGGTACTGCATCAGCGCGGTGTTGGTCTCGGCATTCGCATCGGCTATCGCCACCGCTCGAGTCTCTGTCCATCCCACGGTGTCCACATCGACGACGGGGCCGTGATTGGTCGAGTAGAGAGTTCGAGTCGCACGCGAAAGACCATGTTCGCCGGCCACATCTATCGCGATAGGATCGGCGATCATTGTTTTGCGTTGTCCATCAACGTAATACGCAGTGGGATCACGGGGATCTAAATCGTAGCTGTACAACGCGAATCTGCGGCCGGCAGCCACTGTCGCGGTCCAGGCCACCGCATCGGTGAATCCCAGTTGTACCAGGGGTATTCCGGAGATGCTGACACCGTAGACATTGAGCTGCCCGGGAATGCTCTGGTGTGTTTCCCACAATCGGTTCTCGCCCGTCCACGGGTAATGCGGGTTCGCCAGCAGCAGCCCACCACCCGTCGTCGATCGATCCGATCCGAGTGCCCATCCGTTGCTTCCGCCGCGCAGCGGTGCGGGGAGTGTTCCGCTGCGCGGCGCGGACACACCCGAGGGAGGTTGTGCTCTACCGATTTCCAGGACCATGTCGGAGCTGGAGACGGTCATCAACACATCGGAAATGTGTGCATACAGATCTTGGGAGGTGATCGACCTGACCCATCCGGCGTCTTGGCACCAGCCGCCGTTGACGCCGTTTAGGCGCAGAGACTCGTTGAAACCAGCCACGTACCCGTTGACGAGTTCGTTTATCCTGGCCGGCTGATGCGCCCAGCGCTTCGACGCACCTTCCCACAATTTCAGGTGCCGATAGCCAAAATCCATGTCGACATTGCGATTGTCGACGCCGGGCCCTAGCCAGCGGCTGCGCTCGCCGCGCACTTTGACAATTTGGTCGATGAGTGTGCAGGCGCGGTCCTGGGCGAAGGCGAAGCCAGTGCCGTAACCGAGCGAACCCCAATCATCGGCTTTGACATGCGCGACGCCACGCTCGTCCCGATTGATCATGGCCGTGTATCGCTGTAGTACTGGTCGCGCCACTGATGCGGGCCCGATTGCCAGTGCAGCCACCAGTATCAGGGCAACGGTTCGCAGGCTGCTGCTCATTGTTTCGCGGATCGTTCCGACTGCCCGCAGTACCGGCGACTGGGAGATTGGTCATTCCCGAGGGTCTCGTGATACATCGAAGCTCGCCGGTACAGTGCTGTTGTGCTTGGGCCAGTAACGATTGCTGGGGTGACGGTCATGCTTCGTCGACCGATGCTCAGCGACGGTCCATCGTGGCGTGAGACCAACCGAATGTATGCCGACAGACTGCGTGCCGCGTTCGACTGCGACGGGGTCGACTGGGATGCGGCGCATTCGCATGTTTCGTGGATCGATACCTGGCGGAAAGCTCTGTCGGACAACAAAGCAGGTGTCTCGTACTTCATCGTTCGCATCGACGGTGGTCGCCAAAGAATCGTCGGTCATATGTCGGTCGCTGGTGTTCACGCGCGCACTGGCTGCGCGGAGCTTTCATCATGGGCAGTGGGCATCCCCTCTCAGCTCACGCAGTGGGCCCAGGCATGCGTCGTCCTCGACGCATTTGAACGCCACAGTCGGCCGCATGTTATCGCGCCTATCGCTGTCAGCAATCATGCCCCTGCGAAGCTTGCTAGATCATTGGGTATGTGGACCATTCAGCAGCAACGGCAACTACGGCACTACGGCGGTGTTCTGGCCGACCACGACATCTGGATCCTGGTTAACGACGCCGATGCGCGCGCCAAACTCGCGAGCATCGTCGCGGAGATACCCGAGGACACCGCCACTGCCGTGCCGCGTCGGGAGCCGCTCCGTTCGCTGCAGCAGGCGGTGGTCATCCCGCGGTACCTGGTACGCATCGCGCGCTCAACCGTACGCGCTGCTCGGACGAAAGCGCCCGACGTCGGTACGCCAATTCCGGTCGGCTCCGCCTCCGGCGAAGAGGTACTTCTTGTGCCAACGCGCGGCACCGGCGGGCGCTACGAGGTCCTCATTGATGGTGCTCGGGTCGGTCACATTGAAGTCGCGGTCGATGTTGGAACGTCAACGGCCGAGCTGCTGCCGCAGCTCGCGCCGACGTTGCCTCGGGAGACCGGCTCCGCAGTGGTTGTTGGCCTAGCCATTCGCCTTGCCGAACATCACGGTGCGACGCGCAGGACCGTCGTGACCACCGGCACTAACGACACGGACATCGCTGGCGCACTGGCTGAAGCCGGGTTTGTCCATGAGGGTTCGGCCCCGCCGAGTCCGGGCGACGACCTCGAAGAGCGCCAGATGTGGACAGCTTTCCGGGATCTCTAGGCAACCGGACGCTTTCAGTTCGGTTTTTGCCCGTCTACCCCGCCTGCGCTCACAGGAAACTCGCAGCGGCGGCCCAGTGACACCGGAGCCGCGGCAGCCATTGTCACTGTCGTGACCACCGTGATGCAGCCGATCGACGTCAAGGACTTCAGTCTGGATCGTCGGCAAACGACGACTCTCGACATCGTGATCCCCGTGTACAACGAGGAGAACGACCTGGAACCGTGTGTGCGCCGGCTGCATGCGTTCCTCGCCAACGAGGTTCCGTACTCCGCACACATCACCATCGCCGATAATGCGAGCACCGATGACACCCTTCAGATCGCGCAGCGGCTGGCCGATGAGCTCGACCACGTCGACGTGCTGCATCTGGAGGAGAAGGGCCGGGGGCGGGCATTGGCCGCCGCGTGGCTCTCCTCGGACGCCGAGGTGGTTGCGTACTGCGATGTTGACCTGTCCACCGACCTCAACGCGCTGATGCCGCTGGTGGCACCGCTGGTTTCTGGGCACTCCGATGTCGCCTACGGCTCGCGGCTTAACCGCAATTCACGGGTGGTGCGTGGCCCCAAGCGCGAGTTCATTTCGCGCACATACAACTTCATCTTGCATGCCTCGCTGCAGACCCAATTCTCCGATGCTCAGTGCGGTTTCAAGGCGATTCGTACCGAGGTGGCGCGTCAGCTGTTGCCGTTAGTCGAGGACAAGGAATGGTTCTTCGACACCGAGCTGCTGGTGCTGGCCGAACGGGTGGGTTTGCGCATTCACGAGGTCCCCGTCGACTGGGTGGACGATCCGGACAGCCGGGTCGACATCGTCGACACCGTGCGCAAGGACCTGTTGGGGATCGGGCGGTTGGGTCGGGCGCTGATGCTCGGCACCTTGCCGTTGGAGGAGCTCCGGCACAGCCTCGGCCGTGAACCACTCGTCGAGGGTGTCCCGGTAGGCATGGTCGGTCAGTTGGTGCGGTTCGGAATCATCGGCGTGGCAAGCACAGTGGCGTATGCGCTGCTGTTCCTGATGTTGCACGGCGTGGTGGGGGATCAGGCCGCCAACTTCGCGGCACTGCTCATCACGGCCGTGTTCAACACCTCGGCCAACAGGTTCTTCACGTTCGGGGTGCGGGGGCGGCGTGATGTCGCCAAGCATCAGTTCCAGGGGCTCGTCATCTTTGGCATCGGGCTGGCCCTGACCAGCGGCTCGCTGCTCGTCATGCACCATGTGGAACCGGATGCGTCCAAGCATGTGCTGTTGATCGTGCTGACGGTCGCCAACCTCGTTTCCACGCTCGTTCGATTCGTCGGTTTGCGTTGGGTGTTCCGAAGCGCAAACACTCGATGACGCGGGAACGGATCAGCGTTGGTCTGTTGCTGATCGGTACCGCCGCCGCCTATCTCGTGAACCTCAGCTCCAACGGCTGGGCCAACTCCTTCTATTCGGCTGCGGTGCAAGCGGGTTCGGTTTCGTGGAAGGCGGCGTTCTTCGGATCCTCGGACGCCGCCAACTCGATCACCGTCGACAAATCTCCCGCCTCGCTGTGGCTCATGGAGCTTTCGGCGCGCATCTTCGGATTGAGCAGCTGGAGCATCTTGGTGCCCCAGGTGCTGCTTGGAGTGGCATCGGTCGGTGTGCTCTATGTGACCATCCGCAGGTACTTCGGGCACACCGCCGGTCTGCTCGCCGGACTGGTGCTGGCGGTCACGCCGGTGGCGGTATTGATGTTCCGGTTCAACAATCCGGATGCCCTGCTGGTCTTTCTGATGGTTACTGCGGTGTGGGCGACGTTGCGGGCCATCGAAGATGGCCGCACTCGCTGGCTGCTTCTCATTGGGGCATTGGTGGGATGGGGATTCCTGACCAAGCAACTGCAGGTCATGCTCATCATCCCTCCCATCGCCCTGACATACCTGATTGCCGGGCCGGTGGGCGTCGGCAAGCGACTGGCCCAGCTGTGCGGTTCGGCTGCGGCGGTAGTGATTTCGGCGGGATGGTGGATCGTCACCGTCGAGCTGTGGCCACCGGGTTCGCGTCCCTGGGTCGGCGGATCATCCGACAACTCCATTGTGGAACTCACCCTCGGCTACAACGGTCTGGGCCGTATCAATGGCAACGAGAAGGGGAGCGCCTCGGGTCCCCGCGAGGAGATGTACGGCTTTGGAGGCCATTTCGGGAGTGATCCCGGAATCGGCAGGCTGTTTCAGTCCGCGCTCGGCGGGCAGATCGCCTGGTTGCTGCCAACGGCGCTTGCCCTCGGGGTGCTGGGAATCATCCTGTTACGCAAGGAATCCAGGACCGATGCGCGACGAGCGGTGCTGCTCGTGTTCGGATTGTGGGTGCTCACCACGGGAGCCGTGTTCAGCTACATGCAGGGCATCTTTCATCCCTACTACTCGGTGGCACTGGCGCCAGCCGTGGCCGCACTCGTCGGCGCCGGGTCGGTACTGGCCTGGGGCGAACGCGAAAAGGCCTGGGTGCGAGCATCTCTGGCGGCCGTATTGCTCGCCGCCGTGGCAGTGTCCTGGATGCTACTGGGCCGATCGCCCGAGTTCCTGCCGTGGCTGCGCGGCTCCGTCCTGGTCTTCGGAGTGCTCGCGTCCGTTGGCCTTGTTCTGAACAGGTACCCCCAGGCCGTCGCTGCCGCGGCGATCATTGTGGCGCTGGCAGGGCCGGTCGCGTATTCCGCGCAGACCATTGCCACACCGCACAGTGGGGCGCTGCCCTCCGCCGGGCCCGAGGTCAAGGGTGGTGGTGGTTTCCCAGACTTCCCGGATATGCCTGAACGCAAACATGGCCCCGAGCACGGATCTAAAGCCGGTGGTGGCCTCCTCGACGGAAGCACGCCCGGCCCCAATATCGTTGCCGCATTGGAGAACAACGCGGACCGCTACACCTGGGTCGCCGCGGCGGTCGGTTCCAACCGTGCGTCGGGATACCAGCTGGCCACCCAGCGTCCAGTGATGCCGATCGGTGGTTTCAACGGCACTGACCCTTCACCGACCCTGGCGCAGTTCCAGCAGTACGTTGCCGACCGGCAGATCCACTACTTCTTGACCAGCGACGGTCCAGGCGAGGGGTTCGCGCCCCCGGGCAGCGAAACGTCGAAGGCCATCCAGGACTGGGTGCAGAGCACCTTCACCAAGCAGGCCGTCGACGATGTCGACGTCTACGACCTCACAGCGCCCGAGCGCTAGTTACTGCCGCCGAGTGTGAGCACTGGTGCTCACACTCGGCGCAAGGCGCGGGGTTAGAGGCGCTCGACGACCCAATCGACGCACTGCGTCAGCTTGGAAACATCCTCCGGATCGATGGCCGCGAACATCGCCACCCGCAGCTGGTTGCGACCCAGCTTGCGGTACGGCTCGGTATCCACAACGCCGTTGGCGCGCAATATCTTTGCCACTGCAGCGGCATCGACGTCGTCGTTGAAGTCGATGGTGCCCACGACCTGCGAACGCTGCGCCGGGTCCGCCACGAACGGCGTCGTGTAGGACGTGTTCTCGGCCCACGAGTACAACCGCGAGGCTGAGTCGGCCGTGCGCTTGGTGGCCCAGTCCAGCCCGCCGTTGCTCAGCAGCCAGTCGGTCTGGTCGGCCAGCAGCAGCAGCGTCGCGATGGAGGGGGTGTTGTAGGTCTGGTTCTTGAGGCTGTTCTCCACGGCGATAGGCAGGGACAGGATGTCGGGCACCCAGCGTCCGCTGCTGCCGATCTCCTCCACTCGCTCCAGCGCGGCCGGGCTCATCAGTGCCAACCACAGTCCGCCGTCACTGGCGAAGTTCTTCTGCGGCGCGAAGTAGTAGGCGTCAGCCTCAGTGATATCCACGGGCAGGCCGCCGGCGCCGGAGGTGGCATCGATCAGCACCAGTGCGTTCTTGGAGCCGGTCGGACGCTGCACCGGAACCATGACTCCGGTCGACGTCTCGTTATGGGCCCACGCGATCACATCGACGGACGGATCCGAGACGGGTGTGGGCGCGCCGCCCGGATCGGCGGTCACCTTGATCGGGTCGCCGACGAAGGGATTCTTGGCGACGCAGGAGGCGAACTTGGCGCTGAACTCGCCGAAGGTTAGGTGTAGCGACTTCTCGCGGACCAGGCCGAAGGCGGCCGCATCCCAGAACAGGGTGGAGCCGCCGTTGCCGAGGATGACCTCGTAGCCGTCGGGAGCCGAGAACAGCTCCTTGAGACCCTCGCGCACGCGACCGACCAGGTTCTTGACGGGTGCTTGCCGGTGCGAGGTACCGAAGAGGGAGGCCCCGGCCGTTACCAGGGATTGCAGTTGCTCGGGGCGCACCTTGGACGGTCCGCAGCCGAAGCGTCCGTCGGCGGGAAGTAGATCGGCAGGAATAATCAGTTCAGCCATGGTTACCAGCCTAAACGGTGACCCACTGAGACCTGCCTCACACAGAAACTGCCCCGCAGAGAACATCACATGGGACCTTTTGTCCCAAACATAGATATGGCTTCTTCGCCCTGTCTACACTCGCCCAGAGCTTGTAGACTTCCAAGTAGCCACAGAACGTAAAAGTTCGCAGGTCGGTCGCCGAGTTTTTGGACATCAAAGGAGATAACGCCATGTCGCTCCGCGAGAAGCTGCGCGCAAAGAAAGAAGTGCGCGGAGACGCGAGTTACGTCCAGGTACTGGAGACGCTGTCTTACGGATCGACGAACCGGAACTTCGATCCGTTCATCGACATCGATTGGGACGCTCCCGAGTACGCCGTCGTCCCCAACGACCCACGCTGGGTGCTGCCGCACCGGACCGACCCCTTCGGCCGGCACCCCTGGTACCAGGCGCAGCCGCTGGAGAAGCAGATCGAGATCGGCATGTGGCGTCAGGCCAACGTCGCCAAGGTCGGCCTGCACTTCGAGAGCATCCTGATTCGCGGACTCATTCAGTACGCGTTCAGTGTTCCCAACGGCTCACCGGAGTTCCGCTACCTGAACCACGAATCCATCGAAGAGTGCAACCACACCCTGATGTTCCAGGAGATGGTGAACCGCCTCGGTGTCGATGTACCGGGCATGCCGCGCCTGCTGCGTTGGATCTCCCCGTTCATTCCGCTGGCCGCCACCCCCTTCCCGGAAATGTTCTTCGTGGGCGTGCTCGCAGGCGAGGAGCCCATCGACCACACGCAGAAGAACGTGCTGCGCGAGGGCGACAATCTGCACCCGATCATGCGCCGCGTGATGGAGATCCACGTCGCCGAGGAGGCGCGCCACATCTCCTTCGCCCATGAGTACCTGCGTAAGCGCGTACCGGACATGCACTGGTTCAACCGGTTCGTGCTGTCGATCTCCACCCCGATCACGATGCGAGTGCTGATGGGCGCCATCATGACCCCGCCGCGCAGCTTCGCCGAGAAATTCGACATCCCGCGCGAGGTGATGAAGGAAATCTTCTGGAAGAGCCCGGCCTCGCGCCAGACGATGAGCGAGGTCTTCTCCGACGTCCGGATGCTGTGCCGGGAAGTCGGCATGATGAACCCGATCGCCAAGATCGTATGGCGGCTTATGCACATCGATGGTCGTGCCGCCCGCTACCGCAGCGAGCCCCAGCGTGGCCCCCTCGTGAACTACTCGGCTGCTGAGCCTGCAGTGTCTGATTCACACAGCGCAGTCCCTGCCTGATGCCCCACGTCGTTACCCAGGCGTGCTGTAACGAGGGCTCCTGCGTTTACGCATGCCCGGTTAACTGCATCCACCCGACGCCTGATGAGCCAGATTTCCTCACGGCTGAGATGTTGCATATCGACGCCTCCGCATGCGTCGACTGTGGTGCGTGCGTCGCCGCCTGCCCGGTGGATGCCATCAAGCCGGACTCGGTCCTCAAGGAAGAGCAGCTGCCGTTCCTGCGGATCAACGCCGAGTTTTATCCGCGCGAAATCCCCCGTGCCAGTTTGGCGCCGGTCATGCAGGCGCCGCCGGTTCGGGAGAGCGGTCGCTCGCTGAAGGTGGCCATCATCGGCTCCGGCCCGGCTGCCATGTACGCCGCCGACGAACTGCTGACCCAGCCGAACGTGAAGGTCAACATGTTCGAAAGGCTGCCCGCTCCATACGGTTTGGTACGTGCCGGGGTTGCCCCCGATCACCAGCAGACCAAGCGGGTGACGAAGCTCTTCGACACGATGGCGGCCCAGCCCAACTTCGAGTTCTTCCTGAACGTGAGGGTTGGCAGTCTTGAAGAAGGCGCCGACGTCACCCACGAGGAACTACTGGCGCATCACCATGCGGTGATCTACTCCGTCGGCGCGTCGTCGGATCGTCGGCTGGACATCCCCGGGATCGAGCTGCCGGGCAACGCCACCGCCACCCAGGTGGTCGCATGGATCAACGCGCATCCCGACTACACCGATTTCCGGGTGGACCTTTCGAGCCGTCGCGCGGTTGTTGTCGGTAACGGGAACGTGGCTCTCGACGTGGCGCGGGTTCTCACCGGAGATACCGATCGCCTTGCCCGCACAGACATTTCAGATACCGCCTTGGCGGCGCTGCGCGGCAGCAAGCTGCGTGAAGTGATCATCGTGGGCCGCCGTGGGCCGGAGCACTCGGCGTTTACCCTGCCCGAACTCCTCGGCCTTGTCGGTCTGCCCGACATGACGGTGGTGTTGGACGAAGAAGCTGCGAGCGCAGTCGACGTGGCGCTGCAGACGCATCTGGAACCGTTGACCCGCCAGAAGCTCGAAGTGCTGAGCACGCTACCGCGCGAGGCGCGCGAACCGGGCGGCAAGACCATCCGGTTTGCCTACAACCGCACCCCCGCCAAGGTGCTGGGCGACGGTCGTGTCCAGGGCATCGAATTCCAGCATGGCGATGCCACCGACACCATCGAGGCGGGTCTTCTCCTCACCTCGATCGGTTACCGCGGCGTTCCGATGCCCGACGTGCCCTTTGACAACCAGCGTGCCGTCATCCCGAATGAGCAAGGGCGCGTGATGGATCCGGCCACCGGCAAGGCGCATCCCGGCACCTATGTGGCGGGCTGGATCAAGCGCGGTCCGACGGGATTCATCGGGACCAACAAGTCCTGCTCGCAGCAGACGGTCACCTCGCTGGTCGAGGACTACAACCACGGGCTGCTCGCCGACCCCGCGGATCGGCTGTCGGGATTGTCCAAGCTGATCCGGCGGCGTCAGCCCACGATCGTCGATCACGACGGCTGGCTCGCCATTGACCGCGCGGAGATCGCGCGCGGTAAGGGCGAGGGCCGTCCGCGTGACAAGTTTGTCTCGGTGCCGGAGATGCTCCGCGCCGCCGCGACCGCCCCGGAGCCACCGTTGTGGCGTAAGGCGATTCGCGGATCGGTGCTGGAGGACCTGCTGCGGTAGAGCGGCTACTCGCCGCCGCCCGCCGCGTACTTCTTGAGCTCCTCAGGGTCGACAACCTTGACCGGCTGACCCATTGACCACAGGTGACCGAACGGGTCCTTGATGACGCCGAACCGGTCGCCCCAGAACTGGTCTTCCAGTGGCATCTCGACGGCCGCTCCGGCATCGACGGCGCGCTGGAACCAGTCGTCGACATTGGGCACCGTGAGGTGGATCGTGACCGGGGTGCCGCCAAGCGCCGCAGGGGTGCTGGACTTGCCGTCGTTGTACTCGGGGAAGTCGTCGTTCATCATGATCGTCGTGCCGTTGATCTTGACGGCGGCGTGCATCACCTTGCCGTCAGGAGTCTCGAGAATGCCAAGCTCCTCGGCGCCAAAAGCGTTCTTGTAGAACTCGATCGCCGCGCGCGAGTCCTCGACGATGATGTATGGCGACACTGAGGGTTCCACGGGTGGTAGGGCTTCAGGAGCAGAGTCGGATGAGGTCATGGGACCCACCCAACCACGGCCCACCGACAGGCGCCAGATGTCAGGAAAAGTAGGCCTCTCGCATCATCATCACGGCGAACCAGGGGGTTCCCGCGAGGGCCAACACGCCGTGGCGGTTAAGCACCCACGCGCGCGTGCAGGAGTCCAAACCCGTCGACGGATTCGATGGACCGGGGTCCGGGACCGACATACAGCGCGGCCGGGCGCACCAGCTTGTCGAGACGCTTCTGCTCCAAGATGTGCGCGCTCCAGCCCGCGGTGCGGGCGCAGGTGAACATCGCGGGCATCATGCGCAGCGGCACCTGTGCGAAGTCGAGGATCACCGCTGCCCAGAACTCGACATTGGTCTCGATGACGCGATCCGGACGACGTTCCCGCAGCTCGGTGAGGGCGGCCTGCTCGAGGGCGGCGGCCACCTCGTAGCGCGCGGCGCCGAGGCGCTTGGCAGTGCTGCGCAGCACCCGCGCACGCGGATCCTCGGCGCGGTACACGCGGTGTCCGAAGCCCATGAGCTTCTCGCGGCGATCCAGGATGCCCTTGATGACGCCACGGGCATCGCCGGTCTTCTCGGCCTGCTCGATCATCGGCAGTACGCGCGCGGGGGCACCGCCGTGCAGTGGCCCGCTCATCGCGCCGACCGCACCCGAGAGCGCGGCGGCCACGTCGGCGCCGGTGGAGGCGATGACTCGGGCGGTGAACGTCGAGGCGTTCATCCCGTGCTCGGCGGCCGACACCCAGTACGCGTCGATCGCCTCGACATGCTTCGGGTCGGGGTCGCCCTGCCAGCGGGTCATGAAACGTTCTGTCACGGTGGAACATTCGTCGACAATCTGCTGCGGTACGGCGGGCTGGTTCAGGCCGCGTGCCGACTGCGCGACATAAGACAGCGCCATCACCGATGCGCGGGCCAGCTGATTGCGCGCGGTCACCTCGTCGGTGTCCAACAGCGGCTCGAAGCCCCAGATGGGGGCGAGCATCGCGAGCCCGGCCTGAACGTCAACCCGGACGTCGCCGGTGTGTACCGGGACGGGGAAGGGCTCCGCGGGCGGTAGTCCCTGCCCGAACTTTCCGTCGACCAGTAGCGCCCACACATCGCCGAAGGTGATGCGCGCATCGACGAGATCCTCGATATCGACCCCGCGATAGCGCAGGGCCCCGCCGTCCTTGTCCGGCTCGGCGATCTCGGTGGCGAAGGCAGTCACGCCCTCCAGTCCAGGTGCGAAATCCGCTGGTAGCGGCGCTGCAACCGTCATGATTCTCGACTCCCTACCTGTGGGTAACAACTCGGTAACGCCGATTCTCGCACCCGCAATTAAGGGCGGTTCTTAGTCACTGAGATGTCCTATAGCCCGTTCTTAATCGCCCGCCTGTAGCGTGATTTTCGTGACCGAATGGCTGCGTTCGAACTACCGTCCCGGCGAGAAGGACGGCAGTGGCGATCTGGATGTCGATTGGCTCGACGATGGCTGGCTTCCCTTGCTGCACACATGGTTTGACCTTGCGGTGTCCTCGGGCATACCGGAACCGAACGCGATGGTGCTTGCCACGGTCGAGGACGGGCGGCCGGTGACGCGCACGGTGCTGTGCAAGGGTTTCGACGCCGCCGGTGTGACGTTCTTCTCAAACTACGATTCCGCCAAGGGGCGCCAGCTCGCACAAACCCCCTATGCGAGCGTCACGTTCCCCTGGTACGCGCTGGGGCGGCAGGTCCACGTGCGCGGCCAGGTGACCAAGGTCGATCCGGCGCAGACCGCCGACTATTGGACCAACCGGCCCCGCGGATCGCAGCTGGGGGCGTGGGCCTCGCAGCAGTCCGCACCCATCGAGTCGCGCGAGGCGCTGGTGGCGCAGCTCGATGACGTCACCCAGCGGTTCGCCGATCTAGACGAGGTACCGGTGCCGCCGCAGTGGGGCGGTTACGTCATCGCGCCCGAGACCGTCGAATTCTGGCAGGGGCGCGAAAACCGGATCCACAACCGCGTCGTCGTCAGCGGCGCGCGGGTGCAGCGGCTGCAGCCGTGAGGTCCAGCGCGGCCAGGTAGCCGAAGACCAAGGCCGGTCCGATGGTGGCGCCCGGTCCGGCGTAGGTGTGGCCCATCAGTGCGGCGCTTGCATTTCCCGCCGCGTACAGGCCGGGGATGACGGAACCGTCGGGGCGTAGTGCGCGCCCGTTGGCGTCGGTGTCGATACCGCCCTTGGTGCCTAGATCGCCGGGGACGATGCGGGCGGCGTAGTACGGACCCCGATTCAATTCGCCCAGACTGGGATTGGGTTTATTGGTGATGTCCCCGTAGTAGTGGTCATATGCCGATTCGCCACGGTGGAAGTCCTCGTCGCATCCGGTGCGCGCGAACTCGTTGAACCGGGTGACCGTGGATTCGAGTGCATCCACCGGTATGCCTATGGCCTGTGCGAGCTCGGTGATGCTGTCCGCCTTAGTGATTGCGCCGCTCTTGAGCCAGGACTTGGGCAGGGGAGCGCGCCCGGTGACACCGGCGAAGGTGTATCGGTTGCGATACGTCTGGTCGAAGATCAGCCAGGCAGGCAGGTTCTCGGCGGGGCCGGTTCCGGAGCCGAACTGGCCGCCGAACATCTGATGGGTCGCTTCGACGTAGGGCAGTGACTCGTTCATGAAGCGCTGCCCGCGGCTATTGATGAGCATGCTGCGGGGCAGGGAGCGCTCGGCGAGCGCGAACCAGGGCCCCTTGGGTAGCGGGATGGACGGCGCCCACCAGGCATCATCCATGAGAGATAGTGCGGCACCGGCTGTCTCGGCGGCAACGATGCCGTCTCCGGTATTGGAGGTGGCGCCGATCGACCACTGCGCGCCTGCGGGTTCGCGGTGGTATTTGGCGCGCATCTGCGTATTGTGGTCAAAACCGCCGCAGGCGATCATGACGCCGAGACGGGCGGTGATGGTCCCCTGATCGGTGAGGATCCCGGTGACGCGACCATCGGCCAGCACGAGCTCACGCAGTGCGGTGCCCAGCCGCACGGGGATACCAGCCTCCTTGACGCCAACGAAAAGTGATGCCACCAAGGCGCTTCCGACACCGACGAGGTGCTGGCGCCGTAGTTTGGCCACCGCGGTGCGGGCGCCCACTTGGAACATGCGCCACGGGCCGCGCCAGTGCCGCAGGCCGGTGCTGAGCCACCGGTAGTCGGATTGTTTGACGACGACGTTCATGGGCGCCTTGGTGTAGAACGGCGCCATGGTGTCGACGTCGGATCCGAGTCGTCGCGCGTCGAATGGCTTGGGTTCACAGGATCTTCCGCCGGGTCGGCCGCCGGGGGCCTCGGGGAAGTAGTCGGAGTACCCGCGCACCCATTCCAGATTGAGTGCGGAGTTGTCGGCGAGGAACCTGAGCGCCTCGGGGCCGCGGTCGATGTAGGCGTCGATGCGATCCGCGGCGGCGAACGGGCCGATGATGTGGTGCAGATAGGTGCGGGCGTCCTCGATTTCCTCGGGAGACGTCTTCGGTAGAAAGTGGTTTCCGGGGATCCAGACGCCGCCGCCCGATCGCGCGGTGGACCCACCCCACTGGTCTGCCTTCTCCGCGATGACGACCGACAGCCCGAGCCGCTTGGCGGTGATCGCGGTAGCCATCCCTGCGGCACCCGAGCCCACCACCACGACGTCGAAGGTTTCGTCCACACCCACTCCTGAGAGTTAGAAGCAATATGACAGTAACTGTCAAATTGCCAGACGGGCCGCACTGTGTCAAGGTCGAAGACATGACTGGCTCGCTGCGATCGCGTCAGCGGCTGAGGGTGCGCAGCGACATTTACAACGCCGCCATCGCGCTTTTCATCGAACGCGGGTTCTACGCGGTGACCACCGAGGAGATCGCCGCCGCGGCCGGGGTATCGGCGAGCACCTATTTCCGTCACGTGAATGCCAAGGAAGATCTGCTGCTCGGTCCGTTGCTCATCAGCGGTGACGCCATCACCGAGAGGTTCTCGCAGCGATCTCCGGACGAAGCGGTCCCCCTCGCCTTGTCGGCGGCCATCGCCGAGCGCAGTGCCGAAGTTGACGATGACGAATTGCGTCGCTGGCGCGCGGCGATCTTGACCGCCCCGGAATTGATGACTCGGGTGTCGCTCATTTCGGTGCAGGATCGTGAGCAATTGACCGCCATCGCCGCGCAGCGGATGGGGCTCGAGGTATCCGGCGACCAACGGCCCGGGCTGATCGTGCACATGCTCCTCGCCGCCGCCGAGTACGGATTTCAGCGATGGCTCGGCCCGGATGCCAAGCGCTCCCTGGGCACCTGTGTCGAGTCGGCGCTGAAGGCGGTCCTTGACCTACCCACGGATTGGTCGCGGCCCTGACATCTATGTGGATCCCCCTGCTGGTGATGGCGGTGGCAGTGAGCTTCGAGCCGTTCCGGCTGGGCATGACGGTGTTGATGCTCAACAGGCCGCGCCCCATGCTGCAGCTGTTCGCGTTCCTGTCTGGGGGATTCCTCATGGGGACCGCAGTGGGCCTGGTGGTGCTGTTTGTGCTTCGCGAAAAGGTCATGGGTACCGCGCATTTCACTTTGCCGCGGGTACAGATCGCGCTCGGCGCGGTGGCGCTGGTGATCGCCGTCGTGCTGGTGACGAACATCCGGATTCCCCTACCGGCCGGGTCGCCGGACGGGATTCCCGAACGCATTCGTGCGCTCGCGACGGGACGTTCCTTGTGGTTCGCCGGTGTCGCGGGAATGGGGATCGCGCTGCCCTCGGTCGACTACCTGGCGGCGTTGGCGCTCATTCTCGCCTCGGGTGCATCGCGGACGACACAGGTTGGCGCACTCCTGACGTTCAATGCCGTGGCGTGTGCACTCGTCGAGATTCCGCTGATCGCCTACGTGCTGGCGCCGGAGCGGACACGGGAATTGATGGATGCACTGCACAACTGGGTGCAATCGCATCGCCGCCGCAACGTTGCGCTAGTGCTGGCAGTGGTCGGCTGCGTGCTGCTGACCGTCGGGGCTGTGAACATCTGATGGATGGCAGCGCGGCTTAGGCGTCCATCCGGGCGAACTGGTCCTGCCAGTACTGCTCGACACACGCGGCGCGGCGAATCTTGCCGCTCGTCGTGATGGGAATCGATCCTGGCGACACGAGGACAAGATCCTCGACATTCAGGCCGTGCACGGTGGATATCGCGGCGGTGACGTTGCTCTTGATCCCGCTCAGCCAGTGTTCGTCAGCGTCACGCGGCTTCTTGACCTCGATGACGGTGACCAACTTCTCGGTGCTTTCCTGCTGGATCGATATCGCCGCGACCCGGCCATGGCTGATCTCTTGGACCGTCGCCTCAATGTCCTCGGGATAGTGGTTGCGCCCGCGGATGATCAGCAGATCCTTGATACGCCCGACGATGAACAGCTGTCCCTCGGAGACGAACCCCAGATCGCCGGTTCTCAGCCAGGAGTCGGCCGGCGTGCCGGGCGACGGTTCGGGCAGTGTCGCCCCGAAGCACCGCTGCTCATCCGGCGGTCTGCCCCAGTACCCGGCCGCAACGTTCTCACCGCGCACCCAGATCTCGCCGATCACATCCGGTGCGCACTCCTGATGGGTGTCGGCGTCGACAATGCGCAGCAGCGGTGACTGCGGCAGCGTGTAGCTGACCAGCGCCGAGCCGCCCCTGCCCGTGTGTCGTCGTGCACGGCCCACGGCCAATTCGTCGGTGTTGAAGCGAGCGGCCTCCGCCGACGCATTCCAGTGGCCGCTCGTCACAAAGACGGTGGCCTCCGCCATCCCATACGAGGGACGCAGCATGTGGTCTCGAAAGTTGAAGTGCGCAAACCGATCTGCGAAGCGTTCTAAGGTGGCGTGCTCGACGCGTTCGGCACCGTTGATGATGCCCAGTACGCCACCGAGGTCGAGTCCTGCCAGGTCGCTGTCAGCGGTTTTACGAGCGGCGAGGTCAAAGGCGAAGTTGGGCGCCGCCGAGAAGGTGTGCGGACTCTGGGCCAGTGCCCGAATCCACCTGGCCGGCCTTTCCAGGAACGACACGGGGCTGGTCAGGTCGGCGCGATAGCCGCCCAGGATCGGGGCGCAGACGCCCAGCACTAAACCCATGTCGTGGTAGAAGGGCAACCACGACACGATCGTGCGTTCAGTGGGCATGGGGACGCCGGAGCGGGTAAAGAGGCTGCTCATCAACTGCTCGAAATTGACCTGAAGGTTCCGATGAGAGAGCGTGACGCCGGTCGGAATTCGGGTCGAGCCCGAGCTGTACTGCAGATACGCGATCTCGGGCGCGTGCGTCAGCTCGATGCTTGGCCCGTCACCTCCGGTGTCGATCGAATCGATCTCGACGAGCTTCGGGACGATGTTGTGCAGGTGTGCGCCATCGAGGTACTCGGCGACGTCTGCTGTCACGTCGGACGTCGTGAGCACAAGCGAGGGCGAGGTGTCGTCGAAGACCGCGCTGACCCGATCGAGGCTCGAGCCGCGGTGCGGCATCGGCAGTGGCACCGCGATCAGCCCAGCCTGCATGGATCCCAGGAAGGCCAGGATGTAGTCGAGGCTCTGCGGTGCCAGGATCACCGCCCTGTCGCCGACCGACGCATGGAGGCTGAGTTCGTGCGCCACCTGCAGGGTGCGACGGGACAGCTGTGCCCACGTCAAGTTCTCCACGACACCAGCCGAGTCCTCGGCGTAGTCGGTGAAGGTGAAGGCGATGTCATCTGGGCGCAGGCTGGCGCGCCCGTGCAGGATCGAGAGAATCGATGACTGATGCGGGGACGTCACGGTGTGCGTCCCGAATCGGTGCGCGCGCCGTTGCCTAGCACGGCCAGAGCGCCACTGGTGATCTGTGAAATCGGATCGGAGCCGCCGCCGAACGTCGCCTGGGAGGCCGGCGCAGTGACGTCCGCGGGGTCGAAGCCGCGCGTCGGATCCACTGTGATCGGTGCGGTTGCCGGGTCATCGTTGCGCGAGTAGCCCGCGTCCACCCGGGGTTGCAGGATCGCGTCGAGCCTATTCAGCGTTTCCTCGGGCACTCCCAGATACTTGAAGCCCATCACCAGCGGAAGGTGTTGTTCGGGGATGAAGTACGTCGTCGTCGATCCTCCCCGCGAGTTGAACTCCGTCCTAATGTTTTGCGCCGGAACCATTTTCGGGTTGGTGAAGGCAATCGCCGTGTGGCCGGTGGCCAGACCCGCGATGGCATTGGCGACCGCAAACAGGTTGTCCGGCCGATCCGGCCAGTCGGCGATGCTGTCATAGGCGGAGATGAACTGGTCGGTGTGGTACTGACTCTCCACCGGCGCCGGAACGGTGTAGTCCATGAACGGGACGACCGAGCCGGGGGCGAAGTTCTGGGTCAGGAAACTCTCACCGAAGGGATGCCGCGCCACCGGGTCGCCGAATGTCGCGAAGGTAACTTTGTCGGGCGACGGCGCGGTCGGATCGTTCGCCAATGCCGATTTGACGGCGTTGAGCACGAGTGCTCCCTCGGACAAACCCATGGCCGTACCGGGGCCGCCCTCGCGAAGCCTGTTTTCCAGGTTCGGTTCTCCGATGTCGATCGACTCACCGATGCTGGGACCGTCAAGCCCCAGGCCTGGCAGGATTTTCTCCCCCACCGGACCGATGCCGGGGAACAGGCGTTCCAGGGTGTGGCCCTGGACCTGCCCCGCGGGGTACCAGACGTTCTCCCGTTTCATGCCCGGGAACCAGTCCTTGCCGGTCATTCGGATGTACTCGTCATAGGGGATGCCGAGCACGTGAGCGCCGCCCAGGGCGTACGCGGTGCGGTCCGGTGATACCGGTGCGGCCATCGGTTTCCCGTCGGCAGATATCCCGGGGATGGGCGGCCGAGGGGCCACCGGGTCGTCGGCGACAGCACTGGGAATGCCGAAACATCCTGTGACGCTGGCGGTTACCAGCAGGGCTGCTACTGCGAGGAGGTCTTTCATCCGCGCTCCTGACCGATCGGCTTCATTTTTTAGTCTCACATACATCGTCACGTGCGCGCGCCCTGCGTTGACTTCGCCGGCGAGCGCCGCACCTGCGACGGCCACCAGTTCGCCTTGCCCACCAGCGCCGCAATGGCCGGCACGGTGATGGTCCTTACGACGAAGGTATCCAACAAAATTCCCACGCCGATGACGAAGCCGCCCTGGACCACGATTCCGATGCTGGAGAAGAGCATGCCGCCCACCGATGCGGCAAAGATCAGCCCGGCCGCGGTGATGACGCCACCGGTGGAGCTCAGGGCGCGGATGATCCCGTAGCGCACACTGCTGGCCGACTCGTCGCGCATTCGCGACACAAAGAGCATGTTGTAGTCGGCTCCCACCGCGACCAGCACGACGAAGGCCAGCGGCGGCACCGTCCAGTGCAAATTCTGGCCGAGGATGACCTGGAAGGTCAGCACCCCGATGCCGATGGCAGCGAAATATGAAACCACTACCGAACCAACGAGATAGAGCGGGGCGACGAGCGACCGCAGCAGCACCATCAACGTCAGCAGCACGACGATCAGGGTCGCCGCGATGATGAATCGGATGTCTTGCTGGTAGTAGTCGCGGGTATCGCGCAACGCGGTGGGGAACCCGCCCATCGAGATGGTCGCGTCGGCGAGTGTGGTGTTCGGCTGGGCGCCCTTGGCGACGTCACTGATCTGGTTGACCTGGTCCATTGCCTCGGGGCTGAATGGGTTGAGCTTGGTCTGCACCAGGTACCGCACGGAGTGCCCGTCCGGAGAGATGAACGCCCGCGCGGCCCGTTGGAAGTCCGGGTTGTTCAGTACTTCGGCGGGGATGTTGAATCCCGCCTGCGCTGGATCCGCGGCGTTGGTTTTCATCGTCAGCAGGAAGCTCGATGCCTGGTTAAGGCCGTTGACAATCACCTTGATTTGCCCGACGAGTTGATCCACGCCGCCAGCGATCTGTCGGCTGCCACCCGCCAGGCGGTCGGCGCCTTGGCGCAATTGGTTGAGTCCGGACTGCGGGCCGCCGGGCTTGTCCAGGCCCATGGCCTGGAGACCGTTGACGACGCTCAGGAGCGAGGCGTTCAGCTTGGTTACCGTCGTGGACAGGGTTGCCTTGTTGCCCTGGGAGTTCCCGAGCTGACGAGCGAGCCGTTCGATTTCGTCGAGATGGCCGCTGTTGCGCTCGCCGACGAGCCGCTCGAATTGCCCGCGGGTATTGCTGCACGAGTCGTCGGCATCGCAGATCGGATTGCCTTGCAGTGCCGTCAGCACCGGGTTTATCCAGCCGAACATGTTCTTGGCGCTGGAGAAATTCCACCCCATATCGTTGGCCAGCGCGTTGATCTCATCGACGAGTTTGGCGGCGTTGTCCACGTTCTGCACCAGCTCGTCGCCGCCGGATTTGGTCTTCAGCGAGGCCGACGCGTCGAGCAGACTTTGCAGGCCGGGGACGATCTTGTTGAGCTGGGTGCGTAGATCGGCGAGGCTGCCGGCGAGGGTGTTGGCGCCCGAGGTGAGTCGATTGAGGTCGCTGCTGCGCTGGTTGATCTGGTTGGAGCCGTCGGCCAGCCGGTCACCGACGAGGCCCGCCTGGTAGGTGGCCCGGAACTCCGGCGGCACCTCACCGAGGGGGCGGGTGACCCCGCTGACCAGGCCGACGTTCGGCAGCTGGGCGACGCGAGAAGCCATCTGTTCCAGGTCGGCGAGGGCCTGTGGGGTACGCAGGTCACGCGGTGACTGGATGAGGATGTACTCGGGGATGGATTGGCTGAGGGGGAAGTGGCGTTCCAGGGCGGTGTATCCGACCGAGCTCGGCGCCGACGGTGACACGGCCTTGCGGTCGTCGTAGTTGTAGTGCGCGAAGAGCGCGCCGCTTGCTAGCAGTGCCAACACGAGAAGACTGGCAGCCAGGTGTGCGATCGGTCTGCGGACGATGCGTATGCCGGAACGGCGCCAGAATCCGGCGGTCAGTTCGCGCCGCGGCTTGACCCAGCCACGTGGCCCGGCGAGCACCAGGATGGCGGGTAGCAGCGTCATTCCGGAGAGGTATGCGACGCCGATCCCGATCGCAGAGGACACGCCGACCGTTTGGAACACGCCCATTTTGGCGAAGCTCAGGAGCAGGAAGGTGATGCCCACCGTCGTCGCGGATGCGGTGATCACCTTGCCGATCGACATCATGGCGGCCTTGACGGCCTGGTGATACGTCTTACCTGCCCGTAGGTAATCGTGATATCGGCTGATCAGAAAGACCGCGTAATCCGTTCCGGCGCCGGCCAGTATCGCGCTCAAGAACACGATGGACTGATTCGAGACGCCCGCACCGGTCAGCTCGGAGTACCCGGCTACGACGGCCTGTGCGATCACCAGCGACGACCCAATGGTCACCAAGGGAAGCATCATCGTGAGCGCGCTGCGGTAAACCAGCAACAGCACGGCGAGTACCAGGATGGCGATGGCGAGTTCGATGGGCAGGCGATCCCGTTGGCCTGCGACGGTGAGGTCGGCGACGGTGGCCGCGGGACCGGTGATGTGCACGGTCGCGGGACTGTTGGCGATGCTCTGCTGGATGATGCCGGAGACCTTGTTGTAGGACTCAAAGGCCTTGGGCGTCCCCAACTCTCCCGCGAGGCCCACAGGTAGCACCCAGGTTTTGTTGTCCTCGCTGGTCAGGAATTTCCGCAATTCGGGTGTGCTGATGAAGTCCTGCACCGACACGACGTTTGTCAGGTCATGCCGCACCGCCTCGACCACCGCGCGGTAGGCGTCTGCGTCGGTGCGTCCCAGCCCGTTTTCGTTGATGAAAACGACCAGGAGCAGGTCGTCGTTGCTCGACTCGTGGAACGCCTCGGTCATCTTCTTGGCGGCGACACTTGACGGTGCATCGCTGGGCAAGATGGCGAGCGGATGCTTTTCCGCCATCTGGTTCAGGGACGGCAATGACAGCGGCAACGCGATTGCGAGCGCGACCCAGATGCCTATTACCGCCCATGGCCACCGAACCACGAGATCGGTCAGCCGTTGCATATAGCCCTCATCCTCACTCCGACAGTGCCCAAGCTACGCGACGCGTCCCCAGTGCCCGCTGTCAGCGACCCGTGCGCACACCGACGCCATCGCCTCCATGTAGCGGGTGGCCGACTTCTCGGCGACCGGGTTATCAGGATGCATGATCGCCATCACGGTGCCTTCGCCGTACCGGAAGATGTAGATGGTCAGCTGATAGGAGAACCGGCCGTCGGGGTAGATGCCGATGTTGTCGGCGAGACCCAGCTCGCCCGCCGCGAGGATGGCGTTAAGCGGTGCGGCGCCACCGTGGAAGAAGTTCGACACCGGAAAGTTTGGCTGCGGCCACTTCAGCCACGGCGCCAATTCCAACACCCGGTAGTACGGCACCCTGGACATGTCCAGGCTCGAATCGAAAGCCGTCTGCGCCGCGTATGCGGCATCGTTGAACGAGGTTGCCGCTATCGGTACGACGATCGGAATCAGGCCGGTGAACCAGCCCTGCGTCATGAAGTTGTCGCTTGCTGTACGCGAATCCCTCGGCGTGAGCCCGTAATACGTGAGGGCCCCGGTGAATTCGTGTTCCACCAGGCCGAGGCAGGCGAACAGACCCCCGACGAAGCGTGAGCCGGCAGTCCCGCAGGCCGACTCGAATCGCTCCGTCTGCTCCGGGCTCATCAGCGACAAGGAGGTCATGGTGCTGCGGGTCGATTCCGACGGGCTGCCGAGCGGAAGCGGGAACTCGGGAAAGCCTCCGTTGTTGTTCTCGGCGAAGTCGACCCACGCACGTACGCCGGGCGAGTCCAGGGTCAAGGTCGACGTGAATTCCCTTTCGCGAACACAGAAGTCGTCAAAGCTGCCGGCATCGGGAAGCACGAGTGGCTGGCCGCCGACACTCAATGCGGAGTACATTCCGTTGGCTTCCATCATCGTGGTGCCGATCAACGTTGCGTCTCCGTGCACGTGATCCATGGCCGCGAAGAACGTAAAGAAGGTTTCGTTCTGGATGATTCCGAAGGTGAAGCATCCCCACTCCAGTGGGCTCGGGATGTTGGTGACGTGACTACGTATTTCATTGACCGTCATCTGGCCCTGGTCCACCGGTGCGAATTCGATGTCGTCCGGATCGCTGATCGTATGCCTGATGAACTCACCGTCATCGGTGCGTGCAAACCAACTGCGAAAAGTGTCATGCCGTCGCAGGTACGCGTTCAGGGCGTGGTCCATGGCGGAAATATCGCACTGGCCAGGCACATCGCAGCTCGCGATGATCTGCCGGGAAAAGTTAAGTCCCGCAACCGTTCGATCTTGGTAATTCCGAAGATGTTGGCTCTGCATGTAGCTGATGGGGACAGAACTCACGGGCGCCTGTCGCGCTTTGTCGGCTGCCGTCGCCGTGGGATGCCAGGAGGTCACCGAACCTTCGCTCAGTGACCATTCATCCAGTGCCCCAACCGTTATTGTGCCGATGCGCAAAATACTGCCCCTCTCAATTACCCGGGCCCCGCGACCGGTAACACTCGTTGCCGGACAACATACCCCTGGTTCGGCTCAGGGTGGTCCAGCGGCCGGAACTGGGAAAACCTATGCCGCACATGGCATACCTGCAATAACTAGAACTTTCGGTCCGGGCAATCGAAAATTCGGGTAACGGCCAAATGCCAAACTTGTTCGGCTAGAGTCGCGGTCGCACCCGATGATGCCCCAGGTCACATTTGTGCCTGACCACGTCGTGGGTCGCTTCTCTCACTCGCCGACGCAAGGAGGCCTCCGCATGGATTCCGCCGATCATCCCACCGAGCCAACCCCACGGTTTGCCATCATCGGTTACGCAGCGCGTTTCCCCGGTGCCGCAGACACCGACGAGTTCTGGGATGTGCTGAGCGAAGGTCGGGACGCGATATCGGAGGTGCCCGCCGACCGCTGGGACGTCGATGAGTTCTTCGACCCGGAGCCCGGCACCCCCGGCAAGGTCGTGACCCGTCGCGCGGGCTTCGTGGATGACGTGACCGGATTCGACGCACCGTTCTTCGGCATGTCGACGCGTGAGGTCAGGTTGTTGGACCCGCAGCATCGGCTCCTGCTGGAGACGGCGTGGCGTGCCGTGGAGCATTCCGGCATCGCGCCAACGGATTTGGCTGAGACTAATAGCGGTGTATTCGTCGGCCTGGCCACCCACGACTATCTGGGAATGGCCTCCGACGAGCTGACATACCCCGAGATCGAGGCCTACATGGCCATCGGTACCTCGAATGCCGCTGCGGCCGGCCGGATCAGCTACCGGTTGGGCTTGCAGGGTCCGGCGGTTGCCGTCGACACGGCGTGCAGCTCGTCATTGGTAGCAATCCATCAGGCATGCCAGGCGCTGCAATTGGGCGAGTGCGATCTCGCGCTGGCTGGTGGCGCGAACGTCTTGCTCACTCCCGCAACAATGATCACATTCTCCAACGCGCACATGCTCGCGCCCGACGGCCGTTGCAAAACGTTCGATGCTGCCGCGGACGGCTATGTGCGTGGCGAGGGCTGCGGCGTCATCGTCGTCAAGCGCCTTGAGGATGCCATCCGCGACGGCGACCGGATTCGTGCCGTCATCCGTGGCAGCGCGATCAACCAGGACGGCGCATCGGGCGGGCTGACAGTGCCGAACGGCGTTGCCCAGCAACGAGTTATCGCCGATGCGCTCAAGCGTGCCGGAGTCGCACCCAGTGACGTCGGGTACCTGGAGGCACATGGCACCGGGACATCGTTGGGTGACCCGATCGAGGCTCAGGCCGCCGGCGCGGCGTATGGCATCGGCCGCGACGCAGACCGGCCACTGTTGATCGGCTCGGCGAAGACGAACATCGGGCACTTGGAAGCGGCCGCGGGCATCGCGGGTGTCATCAAGGTCATCTTGTCGCTCGAGAATGAGTTACTGCCGCAGCACCTCCACTTTCAGGAACCGTCGCCCCATATTCCCTGGGACCGGCTTCCGGTGGAGGTTGTCAAGGAGGCCACACCCTGGGAGCGCACCGACCGGCCACGTATCGCGGGAGTCAGCTCCTTCGGATTCGCCGGTACCAACGCGCACGTCATCCTCGAGGAAGCGCCGGTACCGGTCGAACAAGCCGCTGTCGAACCGGACGGGCATGAGGGGTTCAGCATTCTCCCGCTCTCGGCGCGGACACCCGCGGCCTTGGGGCACCTGGCCGATCAGTACCGCAGTTGGTTGAGTGCGCACCCGGAGGCCACGTTGGCGGACGTGTGCTTCACGGCTGGAGTGGCGCGAGCGCACCTGGAGCACCGGGCCGCATTGGTGGTCAATTCCAGAGAGGCCGCTGTCGAGCTCCTCGGTGCTGTCGCAGAAGACCGCCCGGCGCCCGGTCTTGGCCGTGGTGAATCCCATGACAGACCGAAGACGGCGTGGCTCTTCACGGGCCAGGGCAGTCAGTACCCCGGTATGGCCAAGGAGTTGTTCGATACCGAGCCGGTGTTCGCCGAAACGCTGCAACGGTGCGCGTCTGTGGTCGATGGCGTTCTCGAAAAGCCGTTACTGGACGTGATTTTCGATGTGGACGGCCCGCAGAGCGAAGAGTCGCTGCGGCAGACGTCCTATGCGCAGCCCGCCCTGTTCGCGGTGGAGATGGGCTTGGCACGGCTTTGGCAGTCGTGGGGCTTCGAGCCGGACGTGGTGCTGGGTCACAGCGTCGGCCAGTACTCGGCGGCCTGCGTGGCGGGTGTGTTCAGTCTTGAGGACGGCGCGCGGCTGATGGCCGAGCGTGGTCGCCTGTTCGGCAGCCTGCCCGCAGGCGGCCGGATGGTCGCGGTCTTCGCGGATGCCGAGCGCGTCGAGGCCCTGAGCGATGAGTTCCCGAGCCTGTCGGTTGCCGCCTACAACGGCGCAAACACCGTACTGTCCGGTCCTGCAAAGGATTTGGAGAAAGCGGTCGCAGGCCTGGTGGCCGAAGGGGTCCGCTGCGACTTCCTGGAGACCAGCCATGCGTTCCATTCGGCGCTGCTGGAGCCGATCCTCGATGAATTCGAGTCGTACGCGAATCAGTTCACGTACAAGTCGCCACAGCGGATTTTGATCGACAACCGGACCGGTGCCGCGCTCGGTAGAAGTGTGAAACTCGATGGCGCCTACTGGCGTCGCCACGCGCGTCAACCGGTGGAATTCGCCAAGAGCGTGCAGACCCTCGCGGACATGAATTGCAAGGTGCTGCTTGAGATCGGCCCACAGCCGGTGCTCACCGCCGCAGCCTTGCGGGCTTGGCCCGACCCGGCGACCACCCCGCGGGCGATAGCGTCCCTGCGTCGAAACACCGCGGACCACCGGCAGATCACCGAGGCCGCTGCCGACGCTTACGTGCTCGGACACGTGCCCGATTTCGGCGCCTTCCGACGCTCGGATGCGCGAAAGGTCGACCTGCCCACCTATCCGTTCGAGCATCGCCAGTACTGGTACCGCGAGAACCGAGAAACTCCTAACCAACAACAGCATGTTGTCGGACCGCGTACCGAAACCGTCCGCCTCCTCGAGGACGGGCGGATCGACGAACTCGCGGCCCTGCTCGGCGGTGCACAGACCGATGCACAGACCCTGACTGTCCTGACCAAGCTTGCGGCCCAACATAACCAGCAGCGGACAACCCAGTCCATCGCGGACGATCGCTACGAATTCCGTTGGGAGAAGGCGGTTAATCCGCTCTCCGGTGCGAACGCCGCAGCGGAATTCACCTGGCTGCTCGTCGGTGACGATTCTCCCGCCGTCGCTCCGTTGGTCGACGCGCTGACCGCGCGCGGGCAGCAGCATCGGATCCTCGGGTTGCCGGTGTCCGACGCGGACGAGGAAGCGTTTGCAGACGTATTGCGGGTCACGGCAGCCGATGGTTCGGCGGCCGGAAGAGACCTGCGCATCGTGCATGTCGGGGCCCTCGACGTCGCGGGTGCATCCTCGGCGCCGTCGCTGCTGCGGATGCAGCACCAGATCCTGGGCGGAATTCGGCGACTCTTCCGCGCCGCGGTTGCCGCCGAGCTGAGGGCACCCATCTGGGTGGTGACCCGGGGTGCGCAACACGTCACCGACGCCGACGTCGTGGCACCGGAGCAGAGTGCCCTGTGGGGCTTTGGCCGCGCCGCGGCTCTGGAACTTCCGCACATGTGGGGTGGACTCGCCGACCTGTCTGATGGCGCCGGGGCGAGCGAAGCGACGGGAAGAGACACCGCCGACGAATGGTCGCAGTTCATCACGCGGACCACCGCCTCGAGTGACTCGGCGGTCAGGGAAGACCAGATCGCGCTGCGAGGTCAAGCGGCCTACGTTCCCCGGCTGGTTCGACGCGAGGCGCTGCCGAGTGGCAAGTCGCTGGAGTTGCGCGATGGCGCCACGTATTTGGTGACCGGCGGACTCGGCGCGATCGGGCTGGAGATCGCCGGGTACCTGGCGGCGAACGGCGCCAAGAATCTCGTGCTGACGAGCCGGCGCGAGCCGAATGACGCCGCGCGGCAGCGTATCGACGCACTGAGCGCGCAGTACGGCTGCGAGGTACGGGCCATCACCGCCGACGTCGCCGACGCACACGACGTTGCTCGTCTGTTGGCGGGCGTGCGGGCCGAGTTACCGCCGTTGGCGGGCATCGTGCACGCCGCCGGCGAGATCGGCACCACCCCGCTGAGCGACCTCGACTTCGAATCCCAGCAAGCAGAAGTCGACCGCGTCTTCGCCGGGAAGGTGTGGGGTGCATGGTATTTGAGCGAAGCCATCTTGGATCGGGAAGCCGGTCTCAAGCTCGACTTCTTCATCAACACCTCTTCCATCGCCTCGGTGTGGGGTGGCTTCGGTCAGACTGCGTACAGCGCGGCGAATGCCTTCCTGGACGGGCTGGCATGGCGTCTGCGCGAGCAGGGAATCGCCGGTACCAGCGTCAACTTCGGGCCTTGGTCGGCGGGCATGGCGGATGAGGAATCCCGCGCGCGACTACAGCAGCGCGGGATCAAGACGTTGTCACCCGCCGATGCGTTGGCCGGCCTGGCTGATGTCGTGGCGGGATCCGCAGGACTGGGCGCCGCGCATGGAGTGGTGGCCCGCATCGACTGGGCCCGTTTCCTGCCGCTGTTCCAGCAGACGGGGAGACGCGCATTCCTGACAGAGTTGGAGCGCGAGGTGCCCTCCCCGTTGAACGGAGTGGGGTCGTCTGCGTCGTTGTCCGGAAAGACCCGGCTTGTTGAGCGGCTTACCAATGCCCCAGTGCAGCAGCGCAAGAAGCTCCTCACGGACTACCTGCGCGAAGCCGTGGCAGAGGTGACACGCGTCGATGCGGCCGAGATCCGGGAGGACGCCGGGTTCTTCGATCTCGGTATGGATTCGTTGATGGCCGTCGAACTGCGTAGCCGCATGGAACAGGGCGTGGGTGCGGAGATACCCGTCACCCTGGTGATGGATCATCCCCGGATTTCCGATGTTGCCGACTACCTGCTCGGTGAGGTGCTCGGTCTTAACGAGCAGGCCAAGCAGGCGCCGCAGCTGGCGGCGGTGACAACACGCACCGACGAACCGATCGCGATCGTCGCCGTGTCCTGCCGTTTCCCCGGTGCACCCAACCCGGAAGCGTTCTGGGAGTTGCTGTCTGGCGGCGTCGACGCTATCCGGGAAGTGCCGGAGGACCGCTTCGACATCGACGAGTACTACGACCCCGATCCGGAGGTCGCGGGTAAGACGTACACGCGCTTCGGCGGATTCCTGGACGGCATCGATGGATTCGATCCCGAGTTCTTTGGCATCTCCCCGCGCGAGGCCGTCTGGATCGAGCCGCAGCAGCGGTTGATGCTGGAAACGGTATGGGAGGGCCTAGAAAGAGCCGGCTACGCGCCGGCGGCGTTGCGCGGCAGCCGAACCGGCATCTTCGCGGGGGTGGGCGCCAACGAGTATGCGCACCTGCTGTCCTCCGAGTCGATCGACAAGATCGAGCCCTACTTCATCACCGGCAACGCGCTCAACGCGATTTCGGGACGGGTTGCCTTCGCGCTCGGATTGGAGGGCCCGGCGGTCGCCGTCGATACCGCATGCAGTTCGGCGTTGGTGGCCGTCCATCAGGCCGTCCAGGCCCTGCACTCGGGTGACTGTGACTTGGCGCTCGCCGGCGGCGTGAATGTGCTGCTGAGCCCGGTGACCGTCATTGCCGCCTCGCGCGCGAGGATGCTGTCGCCCGTCGGACGCTGCAAGACCTTCGACGCCTCCGCTGACGGCTACGTGCGCAGCGAGGGCTGCGGAATTCTCGTGCTCAAGAGGCTGAGCGACGCGGAGCGCGATGGGGACCGAGTGCTGGCCGTGATTCCCGCCAGCGCGGTGAACCAGGACGGTGCCTCCAGTGGACTTACAGTCCCTAACGGCGGTGCGCAGCAACGACTTATCGGCGCAGTGCTGGCCCGTGCGGGCCTGACGGGTGGAGACGTCGACTACCTCGAGGCGCACGGAACGGGCACCCCGCTAGGCGATCCGATCGAGGTACAGGCGGCCGCGGCGGCCTACGGCGTCTCGCGTGACGCGGACCGGCCGCTGCTGATGGGATCGGTGAAATCCAATATCGGTCACACCGAATCGGCCTCCGGCGCAGCGGGTCTGATCAAGGTCGTGCTGTCACTACAGAACGAGGTATTGCCGCAGAGCCTGCACTTCGACCAGCCGTCTCCACACATCCCATGGGACTCGCTGTCCGTGCGCGTCGTAGATAAGGCCATTCCCTGGCAGGCCGCCGACAGGCCGCGCCGCGCCGGTGTGAGTTCCTTCGGGTTCACCGGTACCAACGCGCACGTGCTGATCGAGGAGGCGCCGCAGAGGCCGGCGGTGTCGGAGGTGGACGCGACTGACGTCGTACCGGAGGCTCAGACCGATCAGATGAACGTGCTGCCGCTCTCGGCGAGGTCACCGGAGGCGTTAGTGGCGTTGGCAGAGCGCTATGAGTCCTGGTTGACCGCGCACCCGGATGTCGCGCTTGCGGACGTGTGCCTTACCGCCGGGACAGGTCGTTCGCACTTCGAACATCGCGCCGCGCTGGTCGTGGATTCGGTCGAGGCCGCGCGCGAGGGCCTGGCCGAGTTGGCCCAGAACCGCCTGCGTCCGGGTGTCGTTCGTGGTGAGCACATCAATCACCCGACAACGGCGTGGCTGTTCACCGGGCAGGGTAGCCAGTATCCCGGCATGGCGCGTGAGTTATTCGAGGCCGAGCCGGTTTTCGCCGAAACCGTGACGCGTTGCGCGGAAGCGGTCAAGGACATCGTGGCGCGTCCGTTGCTGGAGGTGATGTTCGCTACCGATCGTGAAACCGGCGGGGAAGCCGGTAAGGCCCTGCGGCACACGTCGTTCGCGCAGCCGGCGCTCTTCGCCGTCGAGATGGGCCTGGCACGGCTCTGGCAGTCGTGGGGCATTGAGCCCGATGTGGTGCTGGGACACAGCGTCGGCCAGTATGCAGCCGCGTGTGTGGCCGGAGTGTTTAGCCTCGAGGATGGCGCGCGATTGATCGCCGAGCGAGGCCGGCTGTTCGGCAGCCTGCCCGAGGGCGGGCGCATGGTCGCGGTGTTCAGCCACGCCAAGCACGTCGAGCAGATCACCGGTGAATTTCCGCGGCTGTCGGTCGGCGCCTACAACGGACCGAACACCGTGCTCTCGGGTCCAGGTGAGGATCTGGAACAGGCGGTTGCGCGGTTCGAGCAGGAGGGCATCCGCTGCACCTGGCTGGAGACGAGCCATGCCTTCCACTCGGAGTTGTTGGATCCGATCCTCGATGAATTCGAGTCGTACGCAGCGCAAGTGACTTTCGCTGCCCCGACGTTGCCGCTGGTGTGCAACCGCACGGGTGCCGTGCTGACGGGTCAAACCCCGATCGACGCGCAGTACTGGCGACGGCATTCCCGTCAGCCGGTGCAATTCTCCGAAAGCGTGCGCACCGTGGCGGCGCTGGGATGTTCGGTGCTGATGGAGATCGGCCCGCAGCCGGTGCTGACCGGTGCCGCGGTGCAAGTCTGGCCGGAGCACTTGGCCGCGCCGCGGGCCATCGTCTCGTTGCGCAAGGGCGTCGGTGATCGCCGCCAGATTGCCGACGCGCTAGCGGCGGCCTATGTCGGCGGCCACAAGCCCAATTTCGCTGTGCTACAACGTGGTCCCCGTCGCCCACTGGAATTACCGACATATCCGTTCCAGCGGCGTCGCTTCTGGCCCAAGTCGTCGGGTGCTGCCGTGGACGGCAGCGTAGGTGGGGCATCCTCCGGCATCCTGGGTCGAGGCGAGGATCTCGCGTCCGGAGATTCCGTGTACATCAGCCGGTTGTCGGTCAGGTCGCAGCCGTGGCTGTCCGATCACGTCATTTACGGCACTGTCGTCGTCCCGGGCGCAACGTATGCGGCGATGGCCCTGGCCGCCGTCGGCACTCCGGCACGGGCCAAGGATGTGTTCTTCTACGAGCCGATCATCCTGCCCGAGAAGAGTTCTCGTGAAGTGCAGCTGACGCTGCATCCGCTGGAGGATGGCAGCGGGTCGAAGTTTCAGGTGCATAGCCGTCCCTATGGCGAACGCGACGTCGACTGGTCTTTGAATGCCGAAGGCACTGTTGTCACCGGCGTGGACGAGACCGTCGAAGCGGCCGACGAAAGCGATCCGGTCGACACCGCCATCGAGCGGATGGAACGCATGCGTCCGCAGGAGCTTTTCGAGACCTTCGCCGATTTGGAGCTGGCGTGGGGCCCGACCTGGTCCGGCTCGCTGAAGTCGCTCTGGCTGGGCGAGGGTGAGGCGATCGGCGACATCCTTGTTGGTGAAGAACTGGCCGAACAACTCGGAACCGAGCCGATGCACCCGGTGCTGATGGACCTGTGCACCGGAGTCGCCTTCCCCGCGTTCCCCGCACTTCTCGCGGCCGAACAGGGCATGCACGACCTGTTCCTACCCTTGCGGTACGGGCAGGTGACGTTGAAAGAGAAAATGCCTCGGCGGTTCTACTGCCGTGCGAGGTGGCATGAGAGCGCCCTCGACAGCGAAACTCAGGTCTTCGATCTCGACTACCTCGATCGGGATGGCCGTCACCTGGGTGGGATTCGCGAGTTCACGGTGAAGCGTGCGCCCCGCGAGGCGCTGCTGCGCGGTCTCGGTGGCGATGCCACGCGGCTGCTGTACACCCTTGGCTGGCACGAGGTTCCGGTACCACCCGCCGACGACAGCGCAGAGGGATCCGCAGCGGCAAGCGGCACGTGGTTGATCGCCGGATTCGGCGAGCTGGCGGCCAAGGTGCCCGGTTGCATCCCGTTTGACCGGAGCACCGATCCGGAACTCCTTGGGCAGGTGCTGATACAGGCCAAGGAGCGGGGCGTGCCGTTCTCCGGTGCCGTCTGGCGCGCTGCCGGGCCGAACGCGCAGGAGTCGAGCGCTGATCAGATTGCCCGCCTCGAGACCGAGATCTCCAACCTGCTCAGCGCCGTACATACGGTGCAAAATGGCTCCCAAAACGGAGTGAAACTGCCCGGCGGACTGTGGATCATCACCGAACGGGCCGTAGCCACCGAATCCGGCGAGCCTGTCGATCCGGTGCAGGCGTCGCTGTGGGGATTCGGACGCACCACAATCAACGAGGAACCGGCGCTGCGCGCCAAGCTCGTCGATTGCGACGGATCGCCGGAGGCCGTCCAGGCGTTGGCGAATCTGTTGGCCACCCCCGGAGACGAGCCGGCTGAGCCGGAAATCGCTGTGCGGCAGGGGAAGCTGCTGGCTTCCCGGTTGCTGCCGTGGGCGCGTAGCGGTCACCTGACGGTGCCACGGGGCAGCGACTACGCCCTGGCGCCCACCGAACGCGGCGCGATCGACAACCTGCGGATCACCGAGAAGGAGGTGTCGGCGCCGGAGGAAGGCTATGTGCAGGTGCGGGTGGAGGCCGCGGGCCTCAACTTCCGTGACGTGCTCAACGTCCTGGGTCTCTACCCGGGTGACCCCGGACCGGTCGGTGGCGACTTCGCCGGCACCGTCACGCAATTGGGTGACGGCGTCACCGGGCTGGAAGTCGGTCAGCGGGTCTACGGCTCCATGCAGGGCGCGTTCGCTAGCCGCTTCAACGTGCCGGCCCAGTTCCTGGCGCCGATCCCGGACGGGGTGAGCGCGGTGGAAGCCGCGACCATTCCGGCCGCGGCGCTCACGGTTCGGCTCTCGTTCGACTGGGCCACGCTGAATCCCGGAGACAAGGTGCTCATCCACGCCGCCAGTGGCGGCGTCGGATTGGCAGCCATTCAGATGGCGCAACAACATGGTGCAGAGGTCTACGCGACGGCTAGCACCTTCAAACGGGCGACGCTGCGCAAGCTCGGCGTTAAGTATGTGTATGACTCGCGCACAACCGATTTCGCCGATCAGATCCTCGCGGACACCGACGGTGCCGGTGTGGATGTGGTGCTCAACAGCCTCACCAGCGAAGGGTTCATCGAGGCGACCGTGCGGGCCACCGCCAAGAACGGCCGTTTCGCCGAGATCGCCAAGCGCGATATCTGGACGCCCGAGCAGATGGCCGAGGTTCGCCCCGATATCGCCTACGAGATCGTGGCCCTGGACACGGTGATGTTCACCGAACCCGATCGTATTCGCGTCCTACTCACCGAGGTGTCGGAAGGATTGGCCAACGGCGAGTGGACTCCGCTGCCCGCGGAGATCTACCCGCTGACCGAGGCCAGGGCCGCCTTCCGTCGCATGCAGCAGGCGCGGCACATCGGGAAGATCGTCTGCCAGATGCCGAATCCGCTTGCACCGCGGCCGGATCGGAGCTACCTGATCACGGGTGGTCTCGGGGCGATCGGTCTGCACACCGCGTCGTATCTCGCGCAGCTTGGCGCCGGTGACATCGTGTTGACCAGCCGACGTGCACCGGATGCGGACGCGCAGAAGCTGATCGAGGAGATGACCGAGCGTTACAAGACCCGCATCCACGTCTTCACCGCCGATGTCGGGGAAGAAGCCGAGGTGGCCAAGCTGCTGGAGCGGATCCGCGCGGAGGTGTCGCCGCTGGCCGGTGTGGCCCATCTGGCAGGCGTGCTCGATGATGCGCTGCTCGGTCAGCAGAGTGTGGAGCGGTTCCGGACAACATTGGCGCCCAAGGCTTTCGGTGCCGAATATCTGGACAGGTTGACCAAGGGCGACGATCTGGACTTCTTCATCGTTTCCTCCTCGGTGTCCAGCCTGTTCGGTTCACCCGGTCAGTCCAACTACGCGACCGCCAATGCACTGCTCGACGGTCTGATCGCGCGGCGCAGGGCACAGGGCCTGCCGGCCACGGGCATCAACTTTGGCCCCTGGGGTCAGGGCGGTATGGCCTCCTCGGCGGCGGCGAGCGCGAACATCAGTGCGCAGGGCCTGATTCCGCTGGATCCGTCGGCTGCGCTCGCGGCCCTTGCCGAGGTCGTCGCCAACGGCACAGGCCAGGCCACCGTTATCAAGGCCAACTGGCAGCGCGCCGCGAAGGTGCTGGGCAGTTCGCGTCCGCCGATCCTGGACCTGGTGTTGCCCAGTGCCATGGGGGAGGCCGTCGGTGACAGCGAGTTGCTCAAGCAGCTGATGGAGGTACCGGTGCCACAGCGCGCCGGATTCGTGACCGAGTTCCTGCAGCGCGAGGTGCAGAACTTCCTGCGCCTGGCGCAACCGCCGGCGGCCACGAGTCGGTTCTTGGACCTCGGTACGGATTCGCTGATGGCGATCGAGCTCCGCAACCGGTTGCACAGCCAGTTCGGCGGCAAGTTCACGATCAACGCGACCGCGGTGTTCGACTACCCGTCCATCGGGGGCCTCGCCGAGTACCTCGTGGCCCAGCTGCCGGATGCGGAATCGGAGTCGGCGCCAGAGCCGGAGCCGCAGTCGGAATCCGATAGCGTGGACGCCGATGTGAAGGACGAGGTGTCCGTCAACCAGTAACGGGATTGGGGGCGTGCGGCCTGAGAAAGCTCTTTGCCGACATCACGCCGCTGCGTAACCCTGACTTCCGGCGTCTGTGGCTGGCCGGGGTGGTTACGGTCATCGGTGCCGGTCTGACACTGTTCGCCGTCCCCGTGCAGATCTACGCGCTCACGCAGAGCTCGGCGTATGTGGGACTGACCGGGATCTTCGGGCTGGTGCCGTTGGTGGTGTTCGGCCTGTGGGGCGGCGCGCTCGCGGACCGGATGGATCGGCGGACCCTGCTGATCATCACCGCCACCGGGCTCGGCGTCTCCTCGGTGCTGCTGTGGGTGCAAGCTGCGCTGTCCGTCAACAACGTGTGGGTGGTGCTGTGCCTGCTCTCGGTGCAGCAGGCGTTCTTCGCGGTCAATTCACCGACGCGCGCCGCGGCGATCCCGCGGATGCTCCCGCTCGACCAGCTGCCGGCCGCCAACGCGCTCAACATGACGGTGCAGCAGTTCGGGTTCATCGCCGGACCACTGCTGGCCGGGGTGCTGCTCAAGTGGGTGGACCTCTCGACGCTGTACCTGATCGACGCGGTCGCGTGCGTCGCGCCCATCTGGGCGACCGTCCGGCTGCTCAAGATGCCACCGGTCGGCGTGTCAAAAGACCTGCGCACCAGTGGATTCAAAGATGTGATGGAAGGTTTGCGCTATCTCGCGGGGCACAAGATCGTGTTGATGTCCTTCGTGGTGGACCTCATCGCGATGGTCTTCGGGATGCCGCGCATCCTGTTCCCGCAGATTGCGCATGAGGGATTCGGCGATCCTGCCGACGGCGGCACCGTCATTGCACTGTTGTCCGCCGCGATATCGGTAGGCGCCGTGATCGGTGGGGTCTTCTCGGGTTGGTTCCATCAGATCGATCGCCAAGGTTTCGCGGTGGTGATCAGCATCGTGGTGTGGGGTATGGCGATGGTGGGCTTCGGGCTCACCGCGCATGCGCCGCTGCTGTGGCTGGCGCTGTTGTTCCTGGTGATCGGCGGTATCGCCGATATGGTCTCGGCGGCATTCCGGACGACGATCCTGCAGTCGGTGGCGACCGACGACGTGCGGGGTCGGCTGCAGGGTGTGTTTACGGTGGTGGTCGCGGGCGGACCGCGGGTTGCGGACTTTGTGCACGGCGCAGCCGCGGCGGTGGTGGGCACGACGACTGCCGCTGCCGGCGGCGGTGCGCTCGTGGTGGTCGGGGTGATCGTCGCCGCGCTCGTGGTGTCGGTGTTTATCCGCTTCCGGGTGTCGGTACCCGACCCGCAATAGCTGAGGCGCCCAATGCCGAACGCGCACACCGGCGCGTCGCTGCCGCATGATCTGGCCTCGCGGTTGGCTTCGCCACCGACGCCCTTTGAAGAGACCCGTTGACGCGGATAGCCCACGCCTCGCTGCAGACAGCGCCCTCTCATCCTTCGGGATTCGCTGGAGGTGGCGGCTGCGTGGGATAGCTTGTAATGTGTCGCCTGTCACGATGGTTGCTGGCTAGCCGGTTGGGGGGTGCTGGGTGACGGATCCGTTGCGGGTGGTGCCGGAGCGTCTGCACCTGTCAGCGACCGCGTTGGATGGGCATCTGGACGAGCACCGGGCGGCACATACTGCGGCCAACGCGAAGATCACTGCGGCCGCCTCGGGGTTGGTGGGGGCGGCTGCGGCTGCGTTGGAGGCCAAAGCGGTTGATTTGCAAGCGAAATCGCTGCATGTCACCAACGAGTTGATCCATTTGCGGGACTCTTTCGATCAGTGCGGGTATGCGTTCTTCACCACCGACGATGAGTCGAAGATCCGGATTTTCCGCACCCGCCCGCACGAGGGTTCCTGACCCGTTATGGCGATGTCGCCGGCCGAACTTAAACGGGTCAAGGTCCAGTCCATCCGTGATATCGCGGCTGGTCTGGAAGCCCGGGCTGCATCCATGAAGGGCATCAAGGAGGGGTTGCCGCATCTTCCGCATGTGGGCACCTGGACCGGGGTGTCCGCCGATGCCGCTGATCACGAGGTCGGGACATTCGGCACCGGTTTGGGCGCTGGCGCCGACACCGAGCAGGCAGCGGCGAAGAAGGTCCGCAACGCCGCCGATGAGTTCGAGGGCTTGCAGCAGTTGTTGAGCAAGCTGGAGAACGAGGCACACGGCGCGTTCGCCATCAACGCCGACACCGGCGAAGTCACCCCGTTGAGCAAGGATTTCAACAAATCTGAGCGCGATTACATTGCCGCCACCCTCAAACAGCTTGGCCAAGCTGGCGAGCAGGCCAACGTCGAGTTGGCCACCGCCATCCACGCTACTGACAGCTCCACCACGCCGGCCGGAACCAACCCCGCCGGGGCGCCACCTGCCACCGCGCCTCAGGATCAATTAGGGATTGCCGCCCGGCTCAAGGGGTTGACTCCACCGAACCCGGACGGTGATCCCGGTGCCACCAAAGCCGCTGCCGCGCCCGGGGACACGCACGTCAATTACAAAGAGTTGTACCCGAAAACCACGGTGCCCGGCTCCGATAAGCCCATCGACCCGCGACAGTTGGGCAGCCTGGGGACACTCGGTGTGCGCGATGGGCGTGACCAGATACCGCAGCCGTTGCAGCGCCCCGTGCTGCGCCCCGATCAGGTCGAGCAGTTCAAAGCCGATGCCCGCCAAGGGTTCCAAAAAATGGGTGTGCCCGCCGACCGAATCGAACAGAAAGTCAACGCCGCCGTCGAGCAGGCGCAGACCCCCCATTTCAAACCTGACGTGCCCGCCCTCGGGGACGGCAACGCCAGCCTGAGTAAATCACCCGGTGATCGGTTCATCGACTTCACCAACGATATGCACGAAGGTTTCTACGACAGCGCCGATGCCACCGTCCGGGAAGGCAAAACCCTTGTCGGACAAGCCGGCCCGGGGGCACCCGGTGTCGCCGAAGCCTGGGGCAACCTCGCCAAAGGTACCGGTGAGGGAATGGTCAAATACGGAATGTTCCCGGTGCTCGGGTTAGCCGAAGACGCACAACACGCCTACCAGGACCCAGGACACTTCGCCGGGCAGAAACTCTTCGAAGCAACCGCTGCCGCACCCACCCTGCCCCTCGGTGGGGAAGGCGCGGCCCTGACGCGCGGACTCGAAGGCGCAGCCATCGAACGCGGCGTAGTCAGCGACCTCAGCCACGGCCTTGATGACGGCCTAACTACTGGACACCACACGCCACCACAGGTGGACCACCCTGCCCCAAGCGGTGATCACACGCCAGCTTCCGTGGGTGATCACTCGATACCACCCGCAGGGAACCATGCCCCCTATGCCGCACTCCCACATGACGCGCCAGTACCGTCGCCGCTTCCGTCAGATCACCCGCTTTTCAACGGCTACCACGACACGCCACCCGGCCCCAACTACACCAATCCCGATGGCAGCCTCCGCTATCCGGACGCTTCGGACCCGGCTAAGCCCTATGCGGTACCCGGCACGGTCATTGACAACGTCCAACTGCAGAAGGGCACCGTTTTGGGCAGATTCGGATATCCCGGCGGCGAATGGCTAGCACCCGAAGGAACACCGTTCGCTAAACTCTCACTACCAAATGAGAGTGCGCTCAAACCGTACTATGAATACGTAGTCAACGACCCGACCAAATTGCCTCCAGGTTGGCGAATCGAAGAATCCCAAGTCGCGCCCTGGTTCAACCAGCCCGGCATGGGACCACAATATCGAGTAATTGCACCACCAGGTAAGATACCGAATGTCGAGTTCTTAGAAATTTCAGGTTTTCTAGGGCGGATAGGTAGGCAGTGATGACTGATTTCACACGACTTTCAAATGACTGGACCGCCTGGTCAAACTGGATGCGCATGAGCAACGTTTCGTTCTCGAGTGAAGACGGACATGACCCTGTGGGATTTATTTCTGATGACGGATCATTCTACTTGCGGCAAGAAGGTAACTGGTGGGTACTCGATGAGGCCAACGATCGTGCGCAGCGATATAACAACACGGCGAGTTTTTCTAACTTTGAGTTGGCTGAAAAGTACTTAATTTGGCGATGGGCTTCAAACTTGACGCGCGCACCTGAACTAGGCCCGGAGCTATATGCGAGGGGTATGAACCCTGACATCGTTGTGGAGCCTACAGATAGCGAATGGCGCTTTGAACTGCAATCCAGCGGTGGAAAGGCATGTCTGAGCGAGCCCGACGCAACAGTATTTAGTTATCTCATGCTGACTCCGACAGATCAGATTGAGCGGCGGGCGAATCAGGCGGTCTCGCGTCATTGACTAGGTGGGCCGTGTCGCCTGATGCAAGCTGGACAAGCGGGGCAGCTCGGAAGATTCGGATACCCCGGCGGCGAATGGCTAGCATCCGAAGGAACCCCATTCGCTACGATCTCGTTGCCGCCGGAAAGTGCGCTTAAGCCATTTTTTGAATACGTTGTCAACGACCCGACGAAGCTGCCGTCCGGCTACCGCTTGGAACAGTCGCAAGCCCCTCCTGGTTCAACCAACCAGGAGGGGGACCCCAATACTGCATCATCGCACCACCAGGGCAAGATGCGAACGTCAAAGAACTTGTTCGATCTGGTTTTCTAGCACAGATGGGTAGGCAGCGATGACCGATTTCACACGGCTTTCAGCTGATTGGACCACCTGGTCAAACTGGATGCGCATGAGCAACGTGAGTGTGTCAGTCAGTAACCAGTACGAGGCTTACTTCAAATCTGACGATGACACCTTCTGCCTTCGAAAAAGCGGCGAATGGTGGATCATTGACCGAATCAATGATCGCGGCGAGCGGAACAATGACATCGGCAGCTTCTCCAATTTTGAACTGGCTGAAAGATTTCTTGTGTGGCGATGGACACGAACTGTTACGAATGCTCTAGAAATTGGGCCAGAACTCTATGCGCGAGGGATGAATCCTGATATTACAGTGCGCCCAACGGACAGCGAGTGGCGTGTTGAGCTGGAATCTAATGCCGGGAAAGCGCGTCTAGGCGAACCCAGCGCAACAATCTTCAGTTATGTAATGGCAACGCCGACTAGTCAAATCGAGCAGCGGGCGAATCAGGTCGTTTCATCTCGTTAGTATGAGATCTGCGTAGATCAGACTACTTTGCCGGATACCTCGGAACTGGTTCGGATCCCAACGTCGCGGACACCGCATTCTCGGATTTCGCGGAGGCCTAAGCGCGGCTCAATCGCGAAGACCACCAGCGGTTGCTCGCTGCCTCCGACGAGCAGTGGCTGCCGCCGACGTGATGTCCTAATTTGTGGGGTACGCGACCTAGACGCCATTGCCCAGGTGGCGAACACTGAGAAGCGTGACGCGATCGGTAGTCATCCTGGGATTCCCGGGAGTGCAGGCCCTCGACTTGGTGGGTCCGTACGAGGTGTTCTCGAGCGCGTCGCTGTACTTGACCGGCGCACCCGGCTACGACGTGTCGCTGGTGTCGAGCGACGGCGCCCCGGTGCCCACGGGGTCGGGCCTGGAATTGGTCACCCGCCGACTGCCCGATCCCGGTGAGGGATGTGACACCTTGCTCCTGCCCGGTGGCGTCGGGGTGCCCGCGGTGCAACAGGACGCCGCCCTCATGGACTGGATCCGCGCCACCGCACGGTCCGCGCGACGAGTGGTCAGCGTCTGCAACGGTGCGTTCCTGGCCGCCGGGGCCGGCCTACTCGACGGCTGCCGGGCCACCACGCATTGGGCTATGGCAGACAAGCTTGCGGCCGAATTCCCCAGCGTCACTGTGGATCCCGACCCAATTTTCTTACGTAGCTCGGATTCGGTGTGGACCGCCGCTGGCGTGACGGCGGGTATCGACCTGGCGCTTGCGCTCGTCGAGGACGACCACGGCGTCGAGGTGGCGCAGACCGTCGCGCGCTGGCTCGTCCTATACCTGCGCCGTCCGGGCGGCCAGTCCCAATTCGCGGCGCCGGTGTGGACGCCACGGGCCAAGCGCATGCCGATCCGTGAGGTCCAGGAGGCCATCGAGACGCAGCCGGGGGCATCGCATCTGATCGGTGAGTTGGCGCGCCGGGCCGCCATGAGTCCGCGGCATTTCACTCGGGTATTCACTGCGGAGGTCGGCGAGGCGCCTTCGGTCTACGTGGAACGCATTCGATCCGAGGCCGCTCGCCGTCAGCTCGAAGAGTCCGATGACACCATGACGGCGATCGCCGACCGCTGCGGGTACGGATCCGCGGAATCCTTGCGCCGCAACTTCGTTCGCCGTATGGGTGTGTCCCCCGACCAGTACCGCAAGACCTTCCATCGAATCGAAAGGATTTCTTCATGACCCAGATCGCGATCGTGCTGTACCCCAACTTCACTGCACTGGATTTCATTGGCCCCTACGAGGTGCTGCGCTTCATGCCCGACACCGAGATCCGATTCGTCTGGCGTGAGCCCGGGCCCATCACCGCCGATTCCGGGGTGCTGGTGATCGGTGCCACGCACTCGTTCGACGAGACGCCGTCCCCCGATGTCGTGCTGGTGCCCGGCGGGCCCGGAACCACATCGGCCGCCCGCGACGAGAAGCTGCTGCAGTGGCTGCGCACGGTGCAACCGGACTGGACGACGTCGGTGTGCAGCGGGTCGGTGGTACTGGCGGCGGCGGGCCTGCTCACGGGGCGCCGGGCGACCTCGCATTGGTCCACGCTGTCCACGCTCCGAGCTTTCGGGGTCACTCCGGTCGGTGACGAGCGCGTCGTGCACGCCGATGACGGTGTGGTGACTGCGGCCGGCGTCTCCGCAGGTATCGACCTGGGCCTCTGGCTGGCCGGCCAGATCGCTGGGGAGGCGCGGGCCAAGGCCATTCAGCTGAGTATCGAGTACGACCCGCAGCCACCCTTCGATTCCGGGCACATGTCCAAGGCCAGCGCGGCTACCAAGGCCGAGGCGACCGTTGCGCTGGGCAAGGACCTGCTGAAGCCCGCGGTGATCACCGATGGCGCACTGCTGTTGTGGGGTCGTGCGCTCGAAGCGGTGCGTGCACGGACGGTTGGCCGCCGTTCGCTTCGTCTCGGTCAAGCTTCTGGACGCCGACCCTGACCAGGCGGCCGGAAGGCAGAGCGACTACCTTCTTGTAGAGCCCGCTCAACCTCAGAAGGGATGCCTGTGGCCGAGAACAACGATTTCGCTACTCTCCAGTACCCCGGAGGCGAAACCAAGCTAGACATCGTCCGCGCGACCGAAGGCTCCGACGGTTTCGCGCTCGGCAAGCTGCTGGCTGATACCGGCTACACCACCTTCGACGCCGGCTTCGTCAACACCGCATCGACCAAGAGCGCCATCACCTACATCGATGGCGACGCGGGCATCCTGCGCTACCGCGGTTACCCGATTGATCAGCTGGCCGACAAGTCCACCTTCATCGAGGTGAGCTACCTGCTCATCTACGGCGAGCTGCCCACCTCGCAGCAGCTGGAGGACTTCACCACCAAGATCCAGCGCCACACCCTGCTGCACGAGGACCTCAAGCGGTTCTTCGACGGCTTTCCGCGCAACGCGCACCCCATGCCGGTGCTCTCCAGCGCCGCGAATGCGCTATCTGCCTACTACCAGGACTCGCTGGATCCGCACGACGACGCCCAGGTTGAGCTGTCCACGATCCGCTTGCTCGCGAAGCTGCCGACGATCGCGGCCTACGCCTACAAGAAGTCGGTCGGGCAGCCGTTCCTGTACCCGGACAACACCCTGACCCTCGTGGAGAACTTCCTGCGGATGACCTTCGGGCTCCCCGCCGAACCGTACGAGGTGGACCCGGAGATCGTGCGGGCCCTCGACATGCTGCTGATCCTGCACGCCGACCACGAGCAGAACTGTTCGACATCGACGGTGCGGTTGGTCGGTTCCTCGGACGCCAACCTGTTCACCTCCGTTTCCGGCGGCATCAACGCGCTGTGGGGCCCGCTGCATGGCGGCGCCAACCAGGCGGTGCTGGAGATGCTGGAAGGAATTCGCCAGGAGGGCGGCGACGCTCACGACTTCGTGCGCCGGGTCAAGAACCGCGAAGACGGCGTCAAGCTCATGGGCTTCGGACACCGGGTCTACAAGAACTACGACCCGCGCGCCCGCATCGTCAAGGAGCAGGCCGACAAGATCCTGGCCAAGCTCGGCGGCGACGATCAGCTGCTCGACATCGCCAAGTCGCTGGAGGAGATCGCGCTCACCGATGACTTCTTCGTCGAGCGCAAGCTGTACCCGAACGTGGACTACTACACCGGAGTGATCTACCGCGCGATGGGCTTCCCGACGCGCATGTTCACGGTGTTGTTCGCACTGGGCCGCCTGCCCGGCTGGATCGCGCACTGGCGTGAGATGCATTCGGAGCCCGGCAAGATCGGCCGTCCGCGGCAGATCTACACCGGCTACGGCGAGCGTCAATACCCCTGACCTGGTGCATCTGACAGTGTGACGCAAATCTGTTTGCATCGCTAACAGTTGTAGTTTCACAATGGTTGCGTGGAAGCGACCGTTGGTGCTTTGAGTGAGCGCCGCAAGATCATCATCCTGGGGTCTTGCTGCCTGAGTCTGCTCATCGTGTCGATGGACTCCACCATCGTGAACGTGGCACTGCCGACCATTCGGGCGGACTTCGGTGCCAGCACCTCGCAGCTGCAATGGGTCATCGATATCTACACCCTGGGACTGGCGTCCCTGCTCATGCTGTCGGGGGCCGCGGGGGACCGGCTGGGGCGCCGGAAGGTGTTCCACGTCGGACTCTCGATTTTCGCGATGGGCTCGCTGCTGTGCAGCGTGGCGCCCACCATCGGGTTGCTCATCGCCGCGCGCCTGCTGCAGGCCGTGGGCGGCTCCATGCTGAATCCTGTTGCACTGTCGATTATTTCGCAGGTGTTCACCGGCCGCGTGGAACGTGCCAGGGCACTGGGCTTCTGGGGCGCGGTGGTGGGAATATCGATGGCCCTGGGTCCGATCATGGGCGGTCTGCTGATCGAATGGGTGGGCTGGCGGGCCGTCTTCTGGATCAACCTTCCGGTGTGCGCGCTCGCGTTCGTGCTGACGGCGATCTTCGTACCGGAGAGCAAGTCGGCAACCATGCGCGATATCGACCCGGTGGGACAGGCACTCGCGGTGCTGTTCCTGTTCGGCATCGTGTTTACCCTCATCGAGGGCCCCACGCTGGGCTGGGCGACGCCCATGCTGATCGGCGTGCTGGTCGCCGCGTTGGCGGCGTTCGTGGTGTTCCTCCGGTACGAATCCCGGCGCCGTCACCCCTTCATCGACCTGCGCTTCTTCCGCAGCGTCCCGTTCGCATCGGCCACTTTGACGGCGATATGTGCGTGCGTGGCCTGGAGCGCATTCCTGTTCACCATGTCGTTGTATCTACAGGGTGAGCGTCACTTCTCGGCCATGCACACCGGGCTCATCTATCTTCCGATTGCCATTGGGGCACTGGTGTTCTCACCCATCTCGGGCCGCATGGTGGGCCGGTTCGGGGCGAGGCCGTCGCTATTGGTGGCGGGTGCTCTATTCTTCACCGCCTCGCTGCTCCTGACGAGGGTCTCGGCGACGACCCCCGTATGGGAACTCCTCGTGACCTTCGCCATTTTCGGTGCCGGGTTCGCCATGGTGAATGCGCCGATTACGAATGCCGCCGTCAGCGGGATGCCGCTGGACCGAGCCGGCGCGGCCTCGGCGGTCACTTCCACGAGTCGCCAGGTCGGGGTGAGCGTCGGTGTGGCGCTGTGCGGTTCGATCGGCGCGCCTGCGCTGTGGTTCATGTGTGCGGGGCTCGGACTGGCCATCGCTACGCTCGGTATCGTGTCCACTTCTCGGGCGGCGGTGCGGTCCGCCCAAAGACTAGCGCCGCTTATCGAAGGCACCTCAAGGCGAGAGGTGTCTCGTGTCGGATAGGCCTCTCGCGGACGAGGTGTGGCGCGCCATGGCAAGCCTGGTGCTCGACAACCGTGACGGCTGGCGAAGGACGGTCGTAGAAAAGACCGGGCTGCCCTTCACTCGGGTGCGCATCCTGAGAAGACTTGAGCGGCAGTCCATGACGATGAAAGCGATCGCCGAGGCCACGGCGCTGGACGCCCCGGCAGCCACCGTCGCGGTGAGCGATCTGGAACGCCGGGGGTTGGTGGTACGCCGCGTCGACCCCGACAATCGACGGTGCAAACAGGTGTCACTGACCGATGACGGCCGGCGGCTGATGGCGGCGATCGCCGAACTCGACGATCCGGCGCCCGCGGCACTTGCCGCGCTCGATGAAGCGGACCTGAGATCTCTACGCGGGATTCTGCAGAAAGTGGCGGGGGCCGAGGAAGTCTCGGAGGGTACCTAGCGCCTCGATCGGGCCTGCCACGGCATGATCGTAAATCGTCGTCGCCGACGGAAGCCAGGCCAAGACCTGGTCATCAGGGTGTAGCCGAAGCGTGTCGTGCCTGCCGATTATCCGCGGTCAGTGGGTGAGAAACCTGTCGCTTGGACGGATCGGCGCGTCTCCAGCACTGCCATGGCGGCGTGGTAGCCGCCGAGCCCCGAGACGCCGCCGCCTCGGCGGGATCCCGAGCCGCACAGCAGGATCCGCTCGTGATCCGTTGCCACGCCCCAACGCCGGGCGGGTGTGTCCAGGGGCTCGTCGTCTTCGGCGAATGGCCAGTGCAGCCCGCCGTGGAAGATGTTGCCTGCCGTCATCCCGAGGGCATCCTCTATGTCGGCGGTGGTCTTCGTCTCGATGCACGGGCGACCCTGCGAGTCGGTGGCCAATACGTCGGTGATGGGCTCGGCCAGTACGGAATTCAGCGATGCCAGCACCGCGTCCTGCAGCTGTTCGCGGGTGGCCGGTAGCCCGTGCGGGGTGTGCAACCCGAACACCGTCAGCGTCTGGGCGCCGGACGCGCGCAGCTCCGGCGACAGAATGCTGGGGTCGGCCAGGGAATGACAGTAGATCTCGCAGGGCAGAGGGTCCGGGATCTGCCCAAGCGAGGCCTGTCGATAGGCATTCTCCAGCTGGGTGTAGGTCTCGTTGATGTGGAAAGTGCCACCGAAAGCCTGCTCCGGCGTGACATTTTCGTCCCTTAGGCGGGGGAGGCGGTTGAGCAGCAGGTTGACCTTGACCTGTGCGCCCGGCTGGCCACTCGGTGGATTCTCGCCGAGTAGCCGGGCCAGTACCGCAGGCGTCACACCACTGAGAATGTGCGTGCCCACGGCGAAGCGCTCTTCGTCGCCGATCCGGTAACGCACCTCGCCGTCGGGGTTGATGGCGAGAACCTCTGCACCGGTGCGTAATTCGACGCCGTGCCGACGGGCGGAGGATTCCAAGGATCCGGTGACGGTGCCCATGCCGCCGATAGGGACGTCCCACGGATTCAGTTGGTGATACAGGAAGCAGATGTTCTGCTGCAGCGACGGCTCGTCGGCGCTGGCGAAGGTGCCGATGAGCGCGTCCGTGAGCAGGACCCCGCGTTGAAGATCGTCGGGGGTGGCCGCGCGGATCACCTCGCCGATGGGTGTCTCGATCAGCTCGGTCCAGGCGCCGGTGCGCAACTGGCTGCGGGTGGGCAGCGGGGCCAGCATCGAGTCCCATACCGCGCCCGTAACGGAGGCGCACAACGCCCCGAAGTCGGCGAAATCATCTGTGCGGGCAAGGAACCCCGAGCGACCGCCGTCATGGGGGTCCGGCGTGTAGGACGCATACGTGCGTCGCACTAGCTGCACCGAAAGGTCCAGGTCGTCGATGATCTGCCGCGGAAGCAGGCTCACCAGATAGGAATACCGCGACAGCCGGGCGTCGACGCCCTCGAACGCGGGCGCCGAAATCGCTGCCCCACCGAGCACGTCGAGCCGCTCCAGCAGCAGCACTCGTTGGCCCGCGCGGGCCAGGTATGCGGCGGCGGTCAAGGCATTGTGCCCGCCGCCGACGATGACGGCGTCGTATCGGTCTGCTCCTGTGGCGATCATGTACGGACTGTACGACGTAACGGCGTCAGGCGATGACCAACAGCGCGGCCTCGAATTCGGAGCAGAACCAATCCACGTCCGACAGCGAGAAGACCAGTGGCGGTCTGATCTTGAGCACGTTGCCATCCTGCCCGCACACCGAGATGAGAACCCGCCGGTCGCGCAGCGCGTTCACGATACGTCGTGCGCCGTCACGATCCGGTGTGCGGGATTCTGGGTCTGTGACCATCTCGACTGCCGTGTACAGGCCGGCGCCGCGGATATCGCCCAGATTGATGTGACGCGAAGCGAGAGCGCGCAGTTCGGTGCGCAGCGCGTCACCGACCTCGGCGGCGTGGAGTTGGAGCTTCTCGTCCTCGATGACGTCGAGTACCGCTGAGGCTGCTGCCATGGACACGGGATTACCGCCAAAGGTGTTGAAATACGGCACTTCCCGAGAGAAGGGTGCGAGCACCTCGGAAGTGGCCGCCATCGCCGCCACCGGGATTCCGTTGGCCATGGGCTTGCCCATGGTGACCAGATCGGGCACCACGTCGTGGCGCGCGAACCCCCACATCGCCTCCCCGGTGCGCGCGAATCCGGGCTGTACCTCGTCGGCGATGAGAACGCCACCGGCCGCGTGCACCACATCGACGGTGGGCTTCAACACCGAGGCATCGGTGTAGATGCCATCGGAGGAAAAGATGGTATCCACCACCAGGCAGCTGAATCCGTAACCTTCGGAGCGTAATTCGTCGATCGCTCGGGATACGTCGGCGGCGAAGGTGGCGGCCAGATCGCCCTGAGACACCCGATAGCTGTCGGGTGCCGGCACGGTCCGCACGTGCGGACCGACCGAATCTCCGCCGAGCGAGGGAGAGATGGCGGTGACCGCGGCCGTATTACCGTGGTATGCATCGCTGGTTACGATGATTCCTGTTGCCCCGGTGTACATCTGAGCCACCCGAAGAGCGAGGTCGTTGGCCTCCGATCCCGTGCATGCGTACATCATCTGGTCGATTGCAGCGGGCATCGTGGCGAGCAGTCGTTCGGAGTAGTCGACGATGCCCTCATGGAGGTAGCGGGTATGTGTGTTGAGGGCCGACATCTGCCGGGTTACCGCGTCGATGACGTGTGGGTGACAGTGGCCGACGCTGGCCACGTTGTTGTACGCGTCCAGGTAGCGATTGCCCTCGGCGTCGAATAGGTGGCTGCCCTGCCCGCGCACGAGATGTACTGGCCGTTCGTAGAAGAGCCGGTAGGACGGGCCCAGTACCTGTTCTCGCGCGGAGATGAGAGCCTGGGTGGCCGGGTCCTCCTGCTGTCCGGAGTAGCTGTTCGAGTCCATGATGTTGGAAAAGCTCATCGTTCGGGTGCCTCCTCGAGCACGGTTCTTCCGAGTTCTGCGTAGCGGTCGGGTGCGGTGTACTTCAGGACTATGGCCAGCGTGATGCCGCCGATACCGGTGGCACCGACCACCCACGGGATCGACGCGAAGATCCAGTCGCTTGCCGCGGTACCCGCCGCGAACGAGGCGTGCTGGGCCAGCAGGATGACGACATAGACCATGCCGAGTCCACCCAGGAGCGGTGCCACCAGTGTCCGGAACCAGTGTGCGGTCTCGGGGTGGTTCCGGTGGGCATGGAAGTAGGAGACCACCGCGAATGCGGTGAGTGCCTGCACGATCAAGATGGCGGTGGTGCCCAGCAGTGCCATCAGTCCGTACAGGCCGGTGTACGGGTCGCGGTGGGTGAAAGCGAAGAACAGCACCACCACCGTGGCGAACGCGGTTTGGACGAATCCCGCCACATGCGGCGAGCCGTGAGCGTCGTGGGTGGCGCCGATGGTTCGGCGCATCCCCGGGATGACGTTCTCGCGTCCGATCGCATAGAGGTAGCGGGCGGCACAGTTGTGAAATGCCATGCCACAGGCGAACGACCCGGTCATCAGCAGGATCTTGAACATGTTGACGGCCCACACCCCGAGGTGTTGTTGGACCGGCCCGAAGAAGATCTGACCGGCCGTCGTCGAATCCTGCGCCAGCGCAACGGCATTGTCCGGACCTGTGCCGACGATCGCGAGCCACGAGACCAACACATAGAAGACGCCGACGCCGACCACGGAGGTGACCACGGCGATCGGAATGATCTTCTTGGGATTCTTGGATTCCTCGGCGTACATGGCGCTGGACTCGAACCCGACCCAGGACCAGAAGGCGAAGAACAGCCCGACACCCGCCGATCCGGCGACCGCGACAGGCCCAGAGGGGCCGTTGACGACCCCGCCGAGATTGTGAAAGCCGTTGAGCGGGTTGAGTGATCCCCATGCCCAGCCCTGGGGGCCGCCCCCGGTGAACAGCACGGAGAGGGCGAGCAGTGAGAGCATCAGGATTTCGGTCACCAGGAACACGCCCAACACCCGGGCGGCGAGACTGAGGTCGAAGTAGCTCAGTATCGCGTTGATGGCCAGCATGGCCAGTGCGAGGACGACCCACGGAATGTCTACGTGGAAGAACGTCTGAAACAGATCGCGGCCGAAGAACGAGAAGATACCTACCAGTGACGCCTCGAAGACCATGTACGCCAAGGTGATCAGGAATCCCGCACCTAGTCCCGCGATCCGGCCGAGGCCGTGGGAGATGTATCCGTAGAAGGCTCCCGTCGCTGAGATGTGTTTGGACATCGCCGCGTAGCCGATGGCGAAGAGCGTCAGCACGATGGTCGCGACCAGGTAACCCGCAGGCGCGTAGGAGCCGTTACCGAACCCGACAGCGATGGGCACGTTGCCGACCATCGCGGTGATCGGCGCGGCGGTGGCCACCGCCATAAACAGCACGCCGATCAACCCGACCGCGTTCGGCTTGAGGCGTTGCACGCTGGTGGGCCTGGCGGTAGCGGGTGCGGGTGGATCGATGGTGTCGCTCACGGATGGTCCCTTCTCCGTATTTGGTCTGGTTTAGTTCTGGTTCCTCTGCCGGCCGAGTCGGATGCTGCCTGGCGGACGGCGTTGCTTATGCGACGCGGTCATTAGAACCCGGCTTAGATGCCCAGGTCAATAGGGAATCATCGAAATCGTCCGGAATGATTTCGGGGAGGTTTCGATTTCGGTCGATTGTGATGCGAGAAAATTAAATGGTCCGATTTGGTCCGCTTTACGCCGCGTGATGGTGCACACTCGGACCATGCCGGGATTACCGTCGACCCACGGTGCGTTCGCGCGAGCCGCTCTCTCGAGTTATGGCCATGCGCCGGACACTCCACTGCGACTGCTGAGCCTGTCGGAGAACGCCACCTACCTGGTGGACATCGCGGAGCCCCTCGTGCTGCGCGTGCACCGTCCCGGGTATCACTCGCCGCAGGCCATCCGCTCCGAGCTGGCTTGGATGCGGGCGTTGCGCGCGGAGACGCCCGTGGTCACACCGGGTCTCGTCGGTGCCGATGACGGGTCGGACGTGATCGCGGTCAGCCAGGAGGGGATGACTCTCTATGTCGATGCAATGAGCTTCGTTCCGGGGTGTACCGCGGAAGAAGAACCCGGGGTGGTCGGTTACCACAAGCTCGGCGAGCTGACGGCGCACATGCACGACCATGCTCAGCGCTGGCCGGCGCCGCAGGATTTCACTCGGTTCCGGTGGGACCTGGACTCGATGTTCGGCGCGCAGGCGCGCTGGGGTGACTGGCGTTGTGCTCCCGGAATGACCGACGGTGACCGCGCGGCGATCGGTGCCGCCGTGGATGAGATCATTCGACGATTGGTCGAATTCGGTAGTGCACCAGATAGATTCGGACTGATACACGCGGACATGAGATTGTCCAACCTGATGGTGGATCCGGGCCGGCCCGGATCGGATATCACCGTGATCGATTTCGACGACTGCGGCTGGTCCTGGTTCCTCGCCGATCTCGGTGCGGTGGTGTCGTGGGTGGAGGACACCCCGGAGGCCGAAGCTGCCGTCGCTGATTGGCTCGACGGATACCAGCGGGTGCGCACGCTGCCCGAGGAGCATCGCGGCATGATCCCTGTATTCGTGATGCTGCGCCGGATCATGCTCACCGCCTGGATCGCCTCACACGCCGATGCCGGCGCGGCGATCAGCGTTAGTGACGGATTCGCCTCCCGTACCGCCCGTCTCGCCGAGCGATACCTGGGAGACCGAACATGGTTGCAGGATGCAGCTTTTGGCCGTCGGGTCGGCTGAGTTAACACGAGAGGAATGCGATGTTTGATCTGTCCGACAAATCGGTGTTGGTGACCGGTGGTACCAAGGGAATCGGCAGGGGGATCGCCACGGTGTTCGCGCGTGCGGGTGCCAACGTTGCCGTCGCGGCGCGGTCTATCGACGAGATCACCTCGCTATCAGCGGAATTGGGTGATCTGGGCGGCGGAAAAGTGCTCGGCGTCCGATTGGACGTCTCCGATCCGCAGTCGTGTGCGAATGCCGTGCAGGCCACCGTCGACGCGTTCGGGGGATTGGACGTGGTGTGCGCCAACGCCGGGATCTTCCCTGAGGCGCGGTTGGCGACGATGACACCCGAGCAGCTCGGGGAGGTGTTGGATGTCAACGTCAAGGGCACGGTCTACACGGTGCAGGCCTGTTTGGCCGCACTCACCGCGTCGGGTCGTGGGCGCGTCATCCTCACCTCATCTATCACCGGGCCGGTCACCGGCTATCCGGGGTGGTCGCATTACGGGGCTTCCAAGGCGGCCCAGCTGGGCTTCATGCGCACTGCCGCCATCGAACTCGCCCCGCACCGGGTGACGGTGAACGCGATCCTGCCGGGCAACATCCTCACCGAGGGTTTGGTGGACATGGGTGAGGAGTACGTCTCCGGAATGGCCCGCTCCATCCCGATGGGTGCACTGGGGACTCCCGCCGATATCGGGCACTTGGCGGCATTCTTGGCCACCGATGAGGCGGGGTACATTACCGGCCAGGCCATCGTGGTCGACGGCGGACAGGTCCTGCCGGAGTCACCCGAGGCGTTGACGACGTGACCGGTGCCCGGCGGCGATACTGAGGGGATGGAGGAGTCGGAGGGCGGCCCGGTAGCCGAGGATGTGCGGCGTCGAATTCTGTCGATGCTCGCGCAGGGAACGCTGCACCCGGGCTCTCGGCTGGGTTCCGAACGTGAGATGGCGGAACGGTTCGCGGTATCGCGTGCCACCATCCGCAGCGCACTGGTGCCCTTGAGCCGCGCAGGAATCTTGGAACGCCAAACCGGTCGAGGTGGTGGCACGTTCGTACGGGCCGATGTGGTGCAACGCAATGTCGCCGAGCTCGTGGGCCTGCCCACCAGGCTGCACATCGGTGGCCATACGAGTGATACGCGGGTGCTCGGCACGTCCCGAAGGACAGCCACCTCTGTCGAGCAATCTGCCCTGGAAATCGCCGACGGGGCAGAGGTTTTCGATGTGCGGCGGCTGCGCTACGCCGACGGGGTGCCGCTCTCGGTCGACTCCGCGTGCTTCGCAGCCGACCTGGTGCCCGACTTGTTGGAACAACCGCTGGGTGGCTCGCTCTACGAGCTATGCCAGCTGCGCTACGGATTGATAGCGGACTCGTCGACAGAGACGATTGAAGTGGTGAGCGCGAATCCACGTGAGGCCGAATGGCTTGACGTGCCCCATCGGAGGCCCTTGTTGGCCATCACGCGGGTAACCCGCAGCACGGATGGTCGACCCTTCGAGTACAGCTATGACCTGTTCCGGGCCGACCGGGTGCGGCTGACGGCCACCATGACATCGGCCGTGGCGCAAGAGAGCCGCGGCACGGACGGCAAGGTGGAACGCGCGGTGAGCGGCCTGGCCGCTCACCGGAGGCGGGACGATACGCTGCTGGCATGACGAAACCCGAGATTGACTTTCAGCCCGGCCCGGCGCCCACCGAACTGGTCGTCAAGGACATCACCGTCGGTGATGGTGCCGAGGCCACCCCCGGATCGGTCGTCGATGTCCACTACCTCGGAGTGGAATTCGATAGTGGTGAAGAGTTCGACAGCTCGTGGAACCGCGGCGAGTCCATCGAGTTCCCACTCTCCGCGCTCATCCAGGGCTGGCAGGACGGCATCCCCGGTATGAAGGTCGGCGGACGTCGTCAGCTCACCGTGCCCCCGGCCCAGGCCTACGGCGAGGCCGGCGCCGGACATCAGCTGTCCGGTAAGACGCTGGTGTTCGTGATCGACCTGCTCGGCGCGCGCTAGGGCTAATGCCCGGGGAGGCGCAGCACTAGCCGGGCGCCTCCCATTGCGCTGGACTCCAAAGCTGCTGTGCCGCCGTGGAGTTCGGCCTGTTGCGCGACCAGTGCCAGTCCCAGGCCGGAGCCGGTGTGTGAGGCGGTAGAGCCGCGCGAGAATCGTTCGAACACCACTTCGCGTTCGGCCTCGGGGATGCCGGTGCCGTTGTCGTCGATCGCGATCTCGACGCCGTGCACGGTGCTGGTGGCGGACAGCTGAACCTCGGTGGCGCCGCCGTGACGGACTGCGTTCTTGATCGCGTTGTCGATCACCAGCCGCAGCCCCGCGGGCAGCCCCAACATCAAGATGGTGGACGAGGGAACCAGGGACACCTCGACGTTCGGAAAGCTGCGGTCGGCGTCATGCGCGGCGCGGTCGAGGAGCTCGGTGATATCGACCGGTACGTGGTCGTCCTCGGTGGTGAGGTCGCCCTGTGCGAGTCTTTCCAGCGCGGAAAGCGTTGCCTCGACCCGGCTTTGGGTTCGTACCGTCTCCTCGATGATTTCCTCGCGTTGCTCCTCGCTGAGGTTGAGGGTGGAGAGCACCTCCAGGTTGGTCCGCATCGCGGTGAGCGGTGTGCGTAGCTCATGGGAGGCCACCGCGGAGAAGTCGCGCGCGGTTTCGAGAGCGGCCTTGGTCTTTTCCTGCTCCTTGCTGATGCGCTCGAGCATTCCCTCGACGGCCTCGGAGATCTCGACCGCCTCACGAACCCCGCGCACGTTCACGTCGTCGGGGTTGGATTGCGCGTTGATCAGGCGGGCCTGCTGCGCCAGCAGCCGGAACGGGCTCACCACGACGAGGGAGAGGACCCAGCCGACGATGACGGTGCCCACCAGCACGCCGCCGCAGATCGCCAGGATGCGCATGTGATAGCGGTCGATCTGCCGCTGCGTCTCGGCGACGGGTGCACCGACGGCGACGGGGATGTTTCCGGGGGCGATGAATGATCGGACCCGGTACTCGACGCCGTTGATCTTCGTGTTGGCGTACGGCTGGTCTAGTAGCGGCAATTCGATGTCGCCGGGGATCGATTTGGTGATCCCGCCGACGCGCGTGGTGAGCACCAGACCGTCGGGGGAGTCGATCTTCCGATCGGAGTTGATCACCGAATTCAGCAGATTCGACACCGCGCCCAGGCTGGAGACGGAGTCCAGGCGTCGGTCCAATTGGCTGTGCTGGTCTTCTTCGACGCCCACCCAGACCCAGGCGCCCAGCGTGACCACGAGCACCATCACCCCCAGTGCGGCGATGGCGACCAGGGTGCGCAGCGAGAAGACCCTCATGGGTTTCTCCAGCAGCCGGTAGGCCAGGTCGGTGATCCGTTGACTGCGATGCTTACTGGGGCTGGTCATGTGTGTGGTTACTGCGACCGCAGCACAAATCCGACGCCGCGCACCGTGTGTAGCAGCCGTGGTGCGCCGCTGGTTTCCAGCTTGCGCCGCAGGTACCCGATGAATACGTCGACGACGTTGGTGTCGGCGGCGAAGTCGTATCCCCACACCAGCTCGAGCAGCTGGGCGCGGGACAACACGGCCGTCTTGTGTTCGGCGAGGACGGCGAGCAGATCGAACTCGCGTTTGGTGAGATCGACTTCGACGCCGTTGATGCGGGCACGCCGGCCGGGGATCTCGACCTCCAGCGGCCCCACCGTGATGGTCTCGGTGGATGACGTGGCGACCGCGCCGCGACGGCGCAGCAGCGCCTTCACCCGGGCCACCAGCTCCGCGAGCACAAACGGCTTGGTCAGGTAGTCGTCGGCGCCCGCCTCCAGACCGGCAACCCGATCGTCCACCGAGGTGCGCGCGGACAGCACACAGACCGGTACATCGTTGTCCATGGCGCGCAGCGCGGTGACGACGCTGACGCCGTCGAGCACGGGCATGTTGATGTCGAGGACGATCGCGTCCGGGCGATGTTCGGTGGCGGCGCGCAGCGCCTCGGCGCCGTCGCTGGCGGTGTTCACCTCGAAACCGGAGAGGCGCAGGCCACGTTCTAGCGAGGCGAGCACATCGGCGTCGTCATCGACCACCAGCACGCGGGGGGAGGGGTGCCCGGCATCATGCGAACTACCGGCGGAACCACTTCCGCGAAGACCATCAGGCATGGCTGCCATCTTGCCTGATGCGCGTCGCTAGGGGTGGGAGGCCGTCACAGCTTGGTGCGCCAGATGCGGCTTCCTTGCGGCGATGCGACAAAGCCCGTTTCCTCACCGCCCCCGCCGCTGTAGCTGATGACGCTCTTGCAGGCAGTGAGTCCATTCGGGCCGACCACACAGGTGGTGTTGGTTTGGCTGCCGGTGATCGTCAACGAGTGCATGGGTGGCAGCACCGGCGCGTTCTTGTTCACGTCGGGTGGCAGGAACCCCCACCGCTTGAAATTGGTTCCGGACACCGCGTTGACCCCGGCCGGCACCGCGGGGAGGTTGCCATAGCACCAGAATGTGGGGATACCTCCGTTGGCCGGCTGCAGCCTGCACAGCAGACCGTCGGGGGTGCGGAATTCGGCGAACTCGCCATGCTTGTACGCCGTGAGGGAGTCCGCTTGATATGTCGATACGTCGGGAAACTCGGGGGCGTCCGCAATCGCCAGCGGCGCCAGACAGAGCGAGACAGTGACGGCCGATGCCGTGGCTACCAGGTATCCACGCGTGGTCACAGGATTGCGCTTCCGCTAGGAGACAACACGAATCCGTACTGCCGGGCGCCGTCGTCGCTGCGATACCGGCAGGCCGTCATGCCCGCTCCGTCGACCGCGCAGGTGATGTTCAGCGCTGTGATGTAGTGCATGGGAGGTAGCAGGGCCCCGGAGAGCTCCCGTGTGGCGCCGTAGGGCGCGCCGAATTCGACCACCGGATTCTTGGAGGTGGTCGCGAAGTCCTCGGCAGGCATGGTTGCCGCGAGCACGTGGTCAACCCCCTCGGGGACCCCGGGAAGCGCGCCGTGGCACGCGAACTGCAACGGGCGATAATGCGGTTCGGTGATTTCGCAGTGCAGCCCGTCGGGGGTGTCGAAGACGAAGAGCTGACCGATGGTCTGCTGCGCATATTCGGCCAGGTTGACCTTGGTGTACCCGGCGAGATCGGGGAATCCCGGCGGCGCGGCAGCCGCCACCGGTGGCCACAAATTCGACATTGCTACGAGAATCGGGACGATCCATATCCCACGACGTGTCACGCGACCCCCCACCTGTTGAAGAACTGAATGTCTGATATTAGCTGACCACCGTGTTGTCGGCGATCCGTACAATCGGATCTCATGCGGATGGGCAGAGTTGTGGCAGGTTGTGGCGCGATGGTGGCTGCGGTTGTGATGGGCCCGGTTGTCGCCCACGCCGATCCAGCCTTCCCCGATTTGAACGGGTTCACGGCGGTGGCGCCCGACGCGTACTTCGTCACCAACGAGAACTCCTCGGTCCGGTCGATCAACTTCACGACCCCCGACGGGATCGGCTGCATGTTCCGCGCCTCGGCGAACATCTCGCCCAATTCGCGTCAGCGGCTGAGCTGCGACGGCGCCGTACCCGGGATTCCCGGTGATGCCCCGAACGCCCCGAACGTGCCGGGCGTGGGCGGCGCCAGCGCGAATGTGCCGGGGCTGGGCGGCGTCAACATCCCGGGTGTGGGCACCTGCCCGATGGGCACCGTCGCCCAGAAGGGCGACGCCGCATTCGAGATCACCAAGGGCGCTTGGTCGTGTGGCACCAAGCCCGAGGCCCCGCTCCTCAACGTCGGACAGAAGCTCACCTACGGAAACGTCACCTGCGCCGTCGGTGCGGGCAGCGTGACCGCCTGCCAGGTATCGATGGGCGATAAGAAGCACGGCTTCGTGCTGCAGCCCTCAGGAAGCACGTCCTTCTAGAAAGGTCGTCAGCTCCTGCACGGCGGCACGCGACGCCCGGTTGGCGCCGATGGTGCTTGCCGAGGATCCGTACCCCAGCAGGTGGATTGCGGGCTGACCCGCGACCTGCGTGAGTAGTCGGCCCGTCATGGTGATGCCGCCGAGGGCGTTGCGCAGGTGCAGCGGCGCCAGGTGATCCAGCGCGTGCCGGAACCCGGTGCACCACAGGATTACGTCGACGTCCACTGCGCTGCCGTCGCGCCAGGCGACCCCGTTCGTGGTGATCCGGTTGAACATCGGGCGCCGCGCCAGCACGCCACGCTGCGATGCCTCGGCGATCTCGGGCGTCCATGGCAGCCCGGTCGCCGAGACCACCGAGCGCTGCGGTTCCCCGCGCCGCGATCGTTCGTCGACTCCGGCCACCGCGGTACGCAGCCGGTCGACGGTGAAGTCCCTGACGAACACCGGATCGCGACGTGCCACCCAGGACGTGTGCGTGACCTGCGCTATTTCGATCAACAGCTGTACTGCCGACACCCCGCCGCCGACCACGAGGACGTGCTGGCCCGCGAATTCTTCGGGTGTCCGGTAGTCGTGGGTGTGCAGTTGACGGCCCACGAAGGAGGCCGCGCCGGGAACGAATGGTACGAACGGCTTGTCCCAGGTCCCTGTCGCGTTGATCAGCCCGCGGACGGTGAACGCGCCCGCGGAGGTTTCGACCGTGAACCCGCCCCGGCCATCGGTGGTTGGCCGCACCGCCCGCACATGCACGGGACGCCGCACGTCGAGGGCATACCGATGTTCGTACGCTTCGAAGTATCGGGGCATGGCGGTCGAGGCCATGATGGTTCCCGTCTCGTCGAACGGGAGTCCGGGCAGCTGATAGATGCGATTGGTGTTGTCGAGGGTCAACGTGGGCCAGCGGAACTGCCACGCCCCACCCGGACCAGGGGAGTGATCGAGGATCACGAATCCATCGCCGGGCTGCAGGCCCCGGCGCTGCAGGAAGTATCCGGCAGCGATCCCGGCCTGCCCGCCACCAATCACGGCGACGGTAGTCATGGCGTTCATATTAGGGTGGTCGCCATGATCGGAGTTTCAGTCGACGGGCCCGTCACGACTATCGAGCTGCAGCGCCCGGAACGGCGCAATGCGGTGACCTACGAGCTTGCGCTCGCCTTCGCCGAGGAGGTCAGGAAGGCCGCGGAGACGGCGCGCGCCATCGTGGTCACCGGGCAGGGCAGCTCATTCTGTGCGGGTGCCGACCTGTCCAGCGGCGCCCCTGATCCCGACAAATTCGCCGATGCCTGGCAGCACTCGGTAATGAGCATCGACGCCGCCGATATCCCGGTGATTGCCGCGGTCAACGGTCCCGCTATCGGAGCCGGCGTCATGCTGGCCATGGTCGCCGACCTGCGGGTGGTTTCCGAGACCGCGCGTTTCCAATTCCCCGTCGCCAAATACGGTATTGCCCTGGACAACTGGAGTATCCGCCGGTTGTCTTCGCTGGTGGGATACGGACGGGCGCGCGGCATGCTGCTGGCCGCCGAGCCGCTCGACGCGCAGACCGCCTTGGTGACCGGAATGGCCAACCGCATCGGCGAGCTTGCCGACGCGCAGGCCTGGGCCGCCGAGCTCGCCGGGTTCGCGCCGCTGGCTCTCAAACACGCCAAGCGGGTGCTCAACGACGATGGCGCCTTCGAGGATCAGTCGCCCGAGCATAAGGTGCTTTTCGATAAGGCATGGGGCAGTCAAGACATCATCGAGGCCCAGGTGGCCCGAATTCAGAAGCGTCCCCCCAACTTTCAGGGAGCCTGACGGTGCGGGCGCTCTGGGTTGGCGCCGGCGCGGCTCTTGCGTCGACGTGGATCGGGCGCGTCCTGCGTGACGTCCCGCGGACATTGGGCGCCAGCAAGGAACGCATCGCCGAGGTTGCGGAGGGATCGCCGCAGTATCGGGGCGGAACCTTCCATAACGCCGATGCGGCACGGCAATTCGTCCCCGACGCGGATCCGACCTCACTGCTGCGCGGTCTGGTCACGCGGCAGACCGCGGGCGGCCCCAAGGGGCCGGTTCCCCTGGTTGTGCCCGAAGTCGCCGGTCCTGCGGCAGATTTGGCGGTCACGTGGTTTGGACATTCCAGTGTGCTTGTGGAGGTCGACGGGTACCGAGTGCTCACCGACCCGGTCTGGAGCGACCGGTGCTCGCCCTCACGGGCCGTGGGGCCGCACCGGCAGCATCCGGTTCCGATGTCAGTCTCGGCGTTGCCCGCCCTGGACGCGGTGGTCATCAGTCACGACCATTACGACCATCTCGATATGGACACCATCATCGCGTTGACTCGCAGTCAGAACGCTGTGTTCGTGGTGCCGCTCGGTGTGGGCGCGCACCTGCGTAGTTGGGGTGTGTCACCCGCTCGGGTCGTCGAGCTGGACTGGGATCGGGGCCATCAGCTCGGAAAGCTGACGCTCACCTGCACACCGGCCCGGCATTTCTCGGGCAGGTCGCTGGCCCGCAACACCACGCTGTGGGCGTCATGGGCAATCGCCGGACCCAAGCACAAGGTGTTCTTCGGTGGCGATACCGGATACACCAAGGCGTTCAAGGTCATTGGCGAGACGTACGGCCCCTTCGACCTGACCCTCTTGCCGGTCGGTGCCTACAACACGCAATGGCCGGACATCCACATGAATCCCGAAGAGGCTGTGCAAACCCATCGGGATCTAGCGACATCGCAGGCGCCGCTGCTCCCCATTCACTGGGCGACGTTCAACCTCGCGCTGCATCCGTGGGCCGAGCCGATCGAGCGGGTGCTCACCGCGGCCGAGGATCAGGGCGTGACTGTTGTCGTGCCCAAGCCGGGGCAGCGGGCCGTGCTGGTGGGCGATCCGGCCCGGCAGCCCGCCACCCTCGACGGTTGGTGGCGCTTCGACTAGCGCTTGTGCGCTTGCAGTAGGAAAGCGGGCTGCTTGTTGCGGCCCTTCTCGTCCTTCTCGAAGATCGGCATCTCGAAGTCGGCGCCGGGCAGCACTTCCGGGATGTTCGAGTGAATGGACGCCGGACGCAGCTCGTCGATCACCCAGTACGGTTCCACCGCCGCGCGTAGTTCATCCTCGGTGACGGCATTGGGCCCGATCCCGGGAGGGAACGCGCCGACCGCGAAGACCAGCACGTAGTACGAGGCGTCGGGCGCGGCCGCACGCGAAATCGACCGCTGATAGCCCTCGCGGGCCTCGACGGGGATCGAGTGAAACAGTGTGCTGTCGGCGATGGTGTCGAAGCGCCCGTCGTATCCGGAGAAGTCGGTGATATCGGCGACCTCGAAGCTGGCGTTGGTCAGTCCGCGTTCGGCGGCGGCAGCCCGCGCGGCTTCGATGGCGGTGGGAGACAGATCCAGGCCGAGGGTGGTGTGGCCCAGCGCAGCCAGGCGCAGCGAGGTCTCGGCGTGCCCGCATCCGACGTCGAGAACGGAGCCGTGGAACTTCCCGGCCTCGATCAAAGCGGCCAGTTCGGGCTGGGGCTCGCCGATATTCCACGGCGGCTCACCCTGGAAGATTTCACCCTTGCCTTGATAGACCTCGTCCCAGTTCGGAAGTTCGTTCGATGTCATACGAACTGACATTACCCCCGGAAGGCGAACGGCGGCTAGTCACTTGGCCAACAATGTGGCCGCGTGCGCGGAGTCCAGGTACTCGTCGATACGCGTGATGAGCCCGTCGGAGATCGTCGCGACGATGCATGCGGCAACTGAAACGCATTCGCCCGCACGATTGATCGCCTGCACCACATGCTGCTGGACAAATCCGACCGGTGTGACGGTGCGGCGGATGTCCGTGTAGCGAAATTCGGACAGATTGTGCGTCACCCAGGTCAAGGTCGCCAGGTTCTCGTCACGGCTGCGAGCTTCGCCGAGTGTATTGAGCCAGACGACGATATCGGGCGCGTATAGGGCGGCGACCGCGCTGATATCGCCGGCCTCAATGGCGGCGAACAATCGCTGAGCGATCTCATCCGCGTCCATCCCCGCGACACTACGCGCTGGTCGCTACTGTGCAGGGGTGGCAACGACCGAGAGATTGACCGTCGGCGGATTGACCTCTACCGAGGTCGCTGAGCGCATAGCGCAGGGGAAGACCAATGACGTTCCCTCACGTGCGGCACGCAGTGTTTCGGACGTCGTGCGAGCCAACGTGTTCACCCGCATCAACGCGATCCTTGGCGTGCTGCTCGTCATCGTGCTGTCCACCGGTTCGATCATCAACGGCGCGTTCGGTCTGCTGATCATCGCGAACAGTGCCGTGGGCATCATTCAGGAGCTGCGGGCCAAGCGGACCCTGGACAAGCTTGCCATCGTCGGACAGGCCCGGCCCATGGTGCGGCGCGACGGCGTCGCTACGGCGCTGGCACCGAACGAGGTGGTGCTCGATGACATCATCGAGCTGGGACCCGGTGATCAGATCGTGGTGGACGGAGAGATGGTCGAGGAGGCCGCTCTCGAAGTCGACGAGTCGCTGCTGACCGGTGAAGCCGACGCCATCGACAAGACCGTTGGCTCCCAGGTGCTTTCGGGGAGCTTTGTGGTGCAGGGCAGTGGCGCATACCGGGCCACCAAGGTGGGGCGGGAGGCGTACGCGGCCAAGCTTGCCGAGGAGGCATCCAAGTTCACCCTGGTGCACTCCGAACTGCGCAACGGCATCAACAAGATCCTGCAGTTCATCACCTACTTGCTGCTCCCTGCGGGTGCGCTCATCATTTACACCCAGCTGTTCACCACCGACGACAGCTGGCAGGAGTCGGTGCTGCGCATGGTCGGCGCCCTGGTCCCGATGGTGCCCGAAGGCCTGGTGCTCATGACGTCGATCGCCTTCGCGGTCGGTGTGATTCGGCTGGGACGGCGTCAATGCCTGGTGCAGGAACTGCCGGCCATCGAGGGGCTGGCCCGGGTGGACACGGTATGCGCCGACAAGACTGGGACACTCACCGAGAACGGGATGCGGCTCTCGGATGTGAAGAAGCTGAACGACGACGGTGACTGTGCGGACGCCCTAACGGTGTTGTCTCAACTGGCGGCCGATGATCCACGCCCCAACGCGAGCATCACCGCCATCGCCGAGGCGTACGACACGTCGCCGGGTTGGAAATCGACTGCGATCGCCCCGTTTTCGTCGGCCAAGAAATGGAGTGGCGCCTCCTACGGTGAACATGGCAACTGGGTGATCGGCGCGCCCGACGTGCTGCTGAACCCCGCCGATCCCATCGCGGCCACCGCTGAGGAGATCGGTTCCCGGGGTCTGCGGGTGCTGCTGCTGGCATCGGCCGAGTTGCCCGTAGACCACGCCGATGCACCCGGTGCCGTCACCGCGCGCGCCCTGGTGGTGCTGGAGCAGAAGATTCGACCCGATGCCCGCGAAACCATCGAATACTTTGCTTCCCAGCACGTCTCGATCAAGGTGATCTCGGGCGACAACGCGGTGTCGGTGAGCGCGGTGGCTCAGACGCTGGGGCTTTCGGGTGCCGCGGTGGACGCGCGCACCCTGCCCACCGATACCGACACGCTGGCCGAAACTCTCTCCGAGGCGACCACATTCGGACGGGTGCGGCCCGACCAGAAGCGGGCGATGGTCAAGGCGCTGCAGTCGCGTGGCCACACCGTCGCGATGACCGGTGATGGCGTGAATGACGTGCTGGCGCTCAAGGACGCCGATATCGGTGTCGCGATGGGTACCGGCAGCTCCGCCTCGCGCGCGGTGGCCCAGATTGTCTTGTTGGACAACAAGTTCGCCACCTTGCCGTATGTGGTGGCGGAGGGGCGCCGGGTTATCGGCAATATTGAGCGGGTCTCCAATCTGTTCCTCACCAAGACGGTGTACTCGGTGCTGCTGGCGCTGACGGTCGGGCTCGCCGGACTGGGCTCGAAGATCTTCCACTACGGCGCGGTGCCATTCCCGTTCCAGCCGATCCACGTGACCATCGCGGCCTGGTTCACCATCGGCATCCCGGCGTTCATCCTGTCGTTGGCTCCGAATAACGAACGCGCACAGCCAGGATTTGTGCGTCGGGTGATGACATCCGCTATCCCGTCGGGCCTCACGGTGGGGATCGCGACCTTCCTGTCGTACCTGCTGGCCCGGCAGATCCTGCACGTCACGGGTAACAGCACCCAGGCCTCGACGGCCGCGCTGATCACCGAGCTGGTGGCCGCGGTGTGGGTGCTCGCGGTGGTGGCGCGTCCGTACCAGTGGTGGCGGGTGGCGCTGGTGGCGCTGTCCGGGCTGGGCTACGTGGTGATATTCGCAATTCCATTGGTGTGCAAGACATTCAAGCTGGACCCGAGTAATCTGGCCGTCACCGGGCCCGCGCTGGGCATCGGTATCGCGGCTGCCGCGCTGATCGAGGCGTTGTGGTGGTTGCAGGGCAAGTGGTCCGGCCAACCCCGGCGGTTCTGGGCCTCCGAAGAAGACTGAGGCTTGACCGCGAGCAGACACGTGTCGCGCACGACACCTGGCATTTGCGTGCAATAGGTGTCTACTCGCGCAGGGAAGTCCTAGTAGCTGAACCGCATGATCCTGCCGATATCTCGCAGGGCGGGAACATGCGAGATGACCTTCATCTGGATGCGGCCCGACAGTGGCAGGTACTCCTCACCTGCCACGTCGGTGCTGCGCAGGTCGTCGATGCAGCGCAGCCCCGGCCGCAATAGCTCGATCTGGGCGGGGTCATCGATACCCCAATGCAGGGTGGCGCCCGCATTGCGTACCGCCGGCACCAGCTTCTGCAGCTTGATCCCGATGGTGCCGTAGCAGTCGAAAGCCAGTTGGCCGCTGGGGAATCTGCCGGTGATCCGCCGGATGAGTGCCTGCCCCTCGGACTGCGTCAGGTACATCGTCAAGCCCTCGAACACCGCGAGGGTGGGGCGATCGGCCGGGATGCTCTCCAGCCACGCCTCATCGGTGACCGAACTGTCGATCATTCGGTAGTCGCCGCCGCGCTCGGGGAGCAGCGTGCGTCGCAGCGCGATCACGTCGGGATAGTCGACGTCGATCCAGCGCACGGTGTCGGGCGGGTCGATCCGGAAGACGCGGGTGTCCAGCCCGCAGGCCAGATGCAGCACCGTCGCTTCGTGGTGTGCGGCCAAGAACTCCGAGGTCCAGACGTCGAGCTGGCGGGCGCGCAATGCGACGCCGATAGCTTGGGTGCCCTTGACCTTGGTTTTAGAGAAGTCGTAGTCGATGCGCGCGACGGCCGCGGCGGCGTAGTGGTCATGAAGAACAGAATTGGGCGATTTAGCGTCCTGCGCGCGGCCGTACAGGGTGGCCAGCATCGTCTCTGGCGCGCCGGTCAGCGTGATTTTCACGGGGTCCATCACTCAACCCAACATACGCCGCGATCTCGTACTACAGTTGCGCCGTCCCAGACAAAGGAGAACTGACTCATGGCTGATTTCAAGGGCCTCATCGCAAAGCTCAAGAGCTTGCTGGCGGGAAACACAGACAAGGTGAACCAGGCGGTCGACAAGGTTGGCGACGTTATCGACTCCAAGACCGGTGGCAAGTACTCGTCCGTGGTGGACAAGGTGCAGGACGCCGCCAAGAGTGCCGTCGAGAAGCAGGCCGGTGCGCCCGAGGCTCCTAAGGCCGGCGACGCTCAGTAACCGACTGGCGCTGCTGCTCGCGGCGCTGGTGTTGATCACGGCGGCCTGCGCGCGGGTGGAGGCGGAAGGCGTTGCGCCCCCGCCTCCCTCGCCGCCGCCGGGTGAGGTGCTCTCGGATGCGCCGCTGTCGTTGGCCCCTGATCTCGATGCCATCGCCGACGGTCATCTCATCCGATACATGTCCACCTCGGGTGCCACCCGCACCCCGACCGAGGTGACGGGGGTTGTCTTTTCGCCGAAAGGCGAACCGCCGCAAGCGGGTTGGCCCATCGTATCGGTGGGGCACGGTACCACCGGCCTCGACGACGAGTGTGCGGTGTCCCGTGCTCCGGACCTACGGGGCTACATCTGGCTGGTGCGTACCCTCACCAAGCGCGGATGGGTGGTAGCCATCACCGATTACGAGGGTTTGGGCGTTCCCGGTCCGCACCCCTATCTGGAGCCGAGATCCGCGGGATTCAACGTCATCGACGCCGCGCGGGCAGCGGTGTCGCTGGTTCCCGGGGCGTCGACGACATGGGCGGCGATCGGGGCATCCCAGGGCGGGCAGGCAAGCTGGGCTGCCGCCGAGCTTGCTGGCGACTATGCCCCCGAACTGCAGTTCGTGGGGTCGGTGAACTTGTCTCCGGCCGCCGACCTCACTGAGATGGGTACGCACGTCGGCGACGGTCGATACGACTGGAGCCAGCTCTCGATGATGCCCACCTTGCTTACGGGTCTGGCGGTCACCGTCCCGGAATTACGGCCGGAGAACTTTCTACATGGGTCGTTCGAGGACAACCCGCGCGACAAGGCGCTGCTGCTGGGCTGCCACAACGGACTCGACCCTGCGCGCGCCGCCGCCATCGGAAGGTTGCGCGCCAACGATTTTCACGGCACCACTGCCGAGGACCCGGCCATCTTTGAGGGTGCACTGAAGCGGATCGCGCTTCCGCTGGGCGGCACCTCCGCGCCGATGCTGGTGTACGCCGGCGGGGCCGACCGGCTCATCGACGCGCGCTGGATTCATGCGGCGGTCGCGCGGGCCTGCGCATTGGGGGATACGGTCCAGGAGATCGTCGCGCCGGGTAAGGGGCACGTGGACCCCGAAGGGGAGCGGCTCGGCGTCCAGTGGATAGCCGACCGGTTTGCCGGACTCCCGGCGCCCAGTAACTGCGCATGACGTGCTCCGGTAACGTTTGCCTACGTGGCAGCCAAACTGAATTCCTCCATCGATGTGCCCCTCCCTCCGCAGGAGGCGTGGGAGCACGCCTCGGATCTGCGGCGTTTCGATGAGTGGCTGAGCGTTCACACGGCATGGCGCAGCGCGTTGCCCGAGACCCTGGAAAAGGGCACCGTCATTGACTCGATCGTGTGCGTCAAGGGCATGTACAACCGGGTCAAGTGGACGCTGCAGAAGTACGACCCGCCGACGGGACTGTTCTTGGAGGGTCAAGGCAGAGGCGGCGTCAAGATCAAGCTTCGGGTGACGATCACTCCGAAGGGAGCGGGATCTGTCGTCGACTTCACCCTGCACCTGGGCGGGCCCGCCATGTTCGGCCCCATTGGGTCGATCGTCGCGGCCACGCTGCGCGGCGATATCGACGCCTCGCTGTCGAAATTCGTTCAGGTTTTTGCCTCTACGTCGTAACTTCGCATTTTCGGTGGTCTACCTGCGAAAATGCATGTGACTGTTTGCGATTGGCGAGTATCGAGTTGGTGTCGGTGGTTGGCATGCTCCGGTTTCAGGAGCAATATGGAGCTATGTCAATCACACGGAAGATCATCGAAACGGTGTTCGCCGCAGGTGCTGGCGCGGCGTTGATCGCCATTGCGCCCGTCGCCGTGATGACCGCCGGGGTGCCGACAACCACGTCCAACCAGGTCGTTCTTGCCGATCCCAACGGTGGTGGCGGTGACGCGGGTGGCGGCGGTGGCTGCTACAACGGCGTATGCGGCGGATGGAACCCTCAACAGGGTGGCTTTGGCCATGGCTGTTACAACGGTGTCTGCGGTGGCTGGGATGGCCAGCGCGGCTGGGGTAACTAACCCCGGTTGATCTGCAGTAACTAGTCCGCGAGCGGTTTGAGGGCCTGCGTCAGGGCGTCGAAGGCATCCCGACGAGCATTGCCGGTACCGAGAAGGTGATCGGGCAAGATCACCTCGTCGACACCCTCTTGCGTCCACGGCTCCATCTGCTCCGCGATGCGTTCAGCGGTTCCGTACAACACCGGGATCGGTAGTGCGGCAGCGATTTCGGCCGCACGTGCCTCCGACTGCGGGCCATCGGTGATGATGATGCGCGCCTGCGTCGAACGCCAGATCGTCGCCGGATCGCGGCCAATCTTCTCGGCCGCGGCGTCCAGTCGGCTCGACGCCTCGTGGAATGTCCCGGGTGTGGACCACTGGTTCCATTCCTGCGCATAGCGGGCGGTCAGCCCGAGCATCCGTGGCTGGGTGGCGCCGATCAGGATCGGTAGCGGTCGCTGCAGCGCTTTCGGCTCGCAGATCGCCTCCGTCAGCCGGTAGTGCGCACCGTCCACCGTGGTTGTCTGCTCGTTGAGCAGTCCGGTAATCGCTTGCAGTCCTTCGGAAAACCTAGTGACCCGAGGCCCGGGGGCGCCCAGCTCCAGGCCGTACTGACGGTGCTCGTTCTCCTGCCACCCGGCGCCTAGCCCGAGGGTAAATCGCCCCTGACTCGCGTGGTCGACGGTGACCGCCCAGTTGGCGAGTACCGCCGGATGCCGGAACGTCATCGACAGCACCAACGGCGCCAGCCGGATGCGTGCGGTGGCCGTCGCGAGTGCGGCAAATATGGCCGTCGCCTCTAGGAAGTCGGTGCGCTTGTCCGGGGTATCGGCCATCGACATGAAATGGTCGGCCGCATAGAACGCGCGCCACGAACCGCTGTCCGCGTATCGGGCGATATCCAGTAGATCGGCCCAGGATTGGTTGGTTTGTCCCCAGATTGAGAAGCGCATGAATCCATCCTAGGGACAGATATGCGAGGGACGCGTGTGACCAGAAGCCGGCCGTAATACGCTGGCAGTGATGAGCGAGCAACCACGGGGTCGGCGGGCAGAGGTGTTGGATGCCGCTATTGCGGTGGCGGGCACCCACGGTGTCGATGGCCTTACCTATCGATCGGTCGACTCGGCAGCGAACGTGCCCAGCGGTACTACCTCTAATCACTTCCGTACCCGCGACGCGTTACTCCTGGGCGTCATCGTCGAGATCGAGAAGCTGCGGCGCGCGTTCTGGCGGGCGCTGGTCACGGAGACGAACCCGACTACGGTGGCCGAGCTCGTCGGTATCGTCACGGCGTATGTCAACGGTGCCGTTGGGGTAATGAGCACGCGGGTTCGGGCCTACATGGTGCTGCTCATGGCGGGCTGGAGTCATCCGGAGCTGCGCGAACCGCTGCAGCGGGGGCGGGATGCGCAGATTCCCCGCACGTTGCAGTTGATGTGCAAGGTCAACCCGGATACGCCCGATTTGCACGCGGCGATCTTGCAGGACTATCTCACTGGGATCATCTATCAGCAGCTGGCCAACCCGGCCGCGGAGTTCAACCCGCGCCCGGGTATTGAGGCGCTGATTACCGTGCTGGTGATGCCCCAGGCGCCGCGGGTAGTGCAGCGATAGGGTTCTCGCGCCAGTCGTTGTCGGTGACCAGCCGGCGTGAAATACGTTCTAGCGCAGCCTGAATCTGCTCCCGGTCCGCGCGGTCCTCGAAATCTGGTGTGCGAGAGAGTCGCTCGACCAGGTAGTGGTTGATGGCCTCGCTGACCTTGTCGACTTCCAGCCGGCCCGCGTCGGTAAGCCAGACGTGATCGTTGGTACGCAGGGCATAGCCGTGTTCGACGAGTTCATTGAAGGCCGGATCGATGACCTCCGGTGGTATCCGATACCACTGCGCGATCCGGGGTACCTCGGCCGAACCCGTGGCGCGCAGAAAACGATTGGCCTGCACCAGGGCCCAGAGCGGCGCGATGGGCATCGACATACCCGCCTGCTCGCGCAGCTTGCGCAGGCCGACGTGCGGAAAGCCGCGCATGGCATTGCTAATCGCGATCTCGAGCAGCTTGTCCGGCGAGACTGCGTTGGGCATGCCGAAGCCCTCGCCGAGGTCCATGGCGAGGGCGGAGTCGGTGCCGCGCAGCGGGACTTCTTTGAGGAATAGGGCAACGACGAATCCGAGTACGGCAACCGGTGTAGCACAAAGAAATACCAGGTCCAGCGAATTGGCGTAGGCATTAATGACGGGTATCGCGGCCTCATGCGGCAGCGCGTGCAGCGCCTGGGGAGACTGCGTGGCCTCGGGTGGAGTGTTGACCGATTTTAGTTCGCGGGCAAGGAAATTGGAGAAAAGAGATCCAAATATCGCCGCGCCGAACGAGCTGCCGATGGTTCGGAAGAACGTCACGCCGGATGTCGCAACACCCAAATCGTCGAATCGGGCGGTGTTTTGCACGATGAGGGTGAGCACCTGCATCGAGGCGCCGATGCCGACGCCCAGGATGAACAGATACAGCGACTGCAACAGGAACGGCGTCGAGTCGTCCATCCGGGACAGCAGGATCAACGCGATGGCCATGGTGGCGGTACCGAAGACCGGGTAGCGCTTGTACTTTCCGGTGCGCCCCACCAGGGTGCCGGTGCCGGTGGAGGTGATGAGCATGCCCGCCACCATGGGCAGGGTGCGCATACCCGAAGCGGTGGCCGAAACGCCGTTGACGAACTGCATGAACGTCGGCAGGTACGTCATCACCCCGAGCATGGCGAAACCGACGACGAAACTCAGCACGCAGCAGATCGTGAAGACCGGATCGCGGAACAGGCGCGGCGGCAGAATCGGTTCGGACACCCGGGATTCCACCCAGACGAAGACACCGATCGCTGCGACCGAACCGACGAACAATCCGATGATCATCGGTGAGGACCACGGATAAGTGGTGCCACCCCAGCTTGTCGCCAGCGTCAGCGCGGAGGCGCCCAACCCGATGAGCACGATGCCCCAGTAGTCGATGACGGGACGCATCGCCTTGGCCAGTGCTGGGATGGCGCCGGCGGCGACTGTGATCACCACGACCGAGATGGGCAGGTTGATGTAGAACGCCCACCGCCACCCCAGGTGATCGGTGAACAGGCCACCGAGCAGTGGGCCGATTACGGTAGTCACCCCGAAGACCGCGCCCAGGATGCCCTGATACCGGCCGCGCTCGCGCATGGGGATGATCTCGCCGATGAGGGCGGTCGCCGTCACCATGAGACCGCCGGATCCCAGTCCCTGAATGGCGCGGGCGCCGACGAGCATCGCCATCGATCCGGCCATGCCGCACAGCAGAGATCCGCCCGCGAAGATCACGATGCAGGCCATGAACACCGTTCGCCGGCCAAACAGATCGCCGAACTTGCCCATGACAGCCGTCGCCACCGTGGAGGCCAACAGGTAGCTGGTGACCACCCACGACTGATGGCCGGCATCGCCCAGATCGGCCACGACGGTGGGCAGGGCGGTGGCGACGATGGTGCCGTCCAGCGCGGCGAGCAGCATCCCGAGCAGCACGGCTATGAAGATGAGGTTGCGGCGCTGCACGCTGATCATGGAACTGGCCGCTTCCTGATCGACGGTAGGGGCGTCAGGCGGTGGCTTCACAGATTCGGCAGACATCTGTTCGCATGTTAGCCGCCGTTCCTGACAGGCCTGCGGAAGTCGGGGAACTAGGGCGCAGCAGAGCTGAGTTCACATTGAATTACATTGCACTCCATGACTCGTAATCCCCTGCCGACTGACCAGTTTCCCTCGTTTCTGGGAATCGAGTCGGTTTCCGTCGAGGATGGACGGGTCACTGCCGAGCTCCCGATTCGACGGGAGTTATTCGCTCCGAATGGTTTCGTCCACGCGGCCGCGATCGTTGGACTTGCCGACACGTTGTGCGGATACGGGTGCCTCGCGTCGCTGCCGGACGGCGCTACCGGTTTCACCACCGTCGAGCTGAAGACCAATTTCCTCGGCGCTGCCCGGGAAGGGAGGCTCACCGGGACCGCGGTGCCGGTGCATCGCGGGCGTTCCACTCAACTGTGGGATGCGACGGTGACGTCCGAGGACGGGCGCACGGTGGCCGTGTTCCGGTGTACACAGCTGGTGCTGTGGCCGAAGAGGTGACGCCTGTGCCGCGCCTCTGACCTGGGTGTAACGTACGTCACAGGGCTCGGATGTTCGACCGACAGGAGCAGGCAATGGACGATGGTCTTCGCGCAAGCGGCTCATCCTCGAAGCATGCAGCACCCGGAACCGAGGGCAGCGCAATCACATTCGCGCCCCGGTACGACAACTTCATCGGTGGTGAGTGGGTCGCGCCTGCTAGCGGTCAGTACTTCGAGAATTCCTCACCGATCGATGGCAAGGTCTTCACTCAGGTTGCCCGCAGCACCGCGCCAGACATCGAGAAGGCGCTCGACGCGGCACACGCCGCGGCAGAAGCTTGGGGTACCGCTTCGCCGACTGAGCGGTCCAACACACTGCTTAAGGTCGCCGACCGGATGGAGCAGAACCTCGAGAGGCTGGCCGTCGCGGAGACTTGGGACAACGGCAAGCCGGTCCGCGAGACCCTCAATGCCGACATCCCGCTGGCGATCGATCACTTCCGCTATTTCGCGGGGGTGCTGCGCGCCCAGGAGGGGTCGATCTCCGAGATCGACCACGACACCGTGGCCTACCACTTCCACGAGCCGCTCGGTGTAGTCGGGCAGATCATTCCGTGGAACTTCCCGATCCTCATGGCGGCCTGGAAGCTGGCCCCCGCACTGGCTGCCGGGAACTGTGTAGTGCTCAAGCCCGCCGAGCAGACGCCGGCCTCGATCATGGTGCTGATGGAACTGGTCGGTGACCTGCTGCCGCCAGGAGTGATCAACGTGGTCAATGGTTTTGGTGTCGAGGCGGGCAAGCCGCTGGCGTCAAGCCCGCGCATCGCCAAGATTTCATTCACCGGTGAGACCACCACGGGCCGGCTCATCATGCAGTACGCGACCGAGAACATCATTCCGGTCACCCTGGAGCTAGGCGGCAAGAGCCCCAACATCTTCATGCCGGATGTGATGTCCGCCGATGACGCCTTCCTGGACAAGGCGCTTGAGGGATTCACGATGTTCGCGCTCAACCAGGGTGAGGTGTGCACTTGTCCCTCGCGGGCGCTGGTGCATTCATCCATTTACGACGAGTTCATTGAGCGTGCAATCAGCCGTGTCGAGGCCATCGTGAGCGGTGATCCGCTCGACGAGGACACCATGATCGGTGCACAGGCAAGCAACGACCAGTACGAAAAGATCTTGTCCTACATTGATATTGGGCGCCAGGAGGGTGCTCAGTTGCTCACCGGTGGAGATGCCCGGAAGGTCCCCGACTACCCGGACGGTGCCTACATTCAGCCGACGGTGTTCGCGGGTACCAACAACATGCGTATTTTCCAGGAGGAGATCTTTGGGCCGGTGCTCTCCGTGGCAAAATTCGACTCGCTGGACGAGGCGCTGAAGATCGCCAACGACACCCTGTACGGCCTCGGTGCGGGCGTGTGGTCGCGCGATATGACCAACGCCTACCGGCTAGGCCGGGGTATCAAGGCGGGTCGAGTGTGGACCAACTGCTACCACCAGTACCCGGCGCATGCCGCGTTCGGTGGCTACAAGAAGTCCGGCATCGGGCGCGAGAACCACAAGATGATGCTCGATCATTACCAGCAGACCAAGAACCTCTTGGTGAGCTACTCACCCGACGCCGCGGGGTTCTTCTGATACATCGCGTCGAGCTCACCCCGGCGGCGGCAGACCTGCTGGCCTCGCTGGTGGGCAAACACGGGCCGGTGATGTTCCACCAGTCCGGCGGCTGCTGCGATGGTAGTGCGCCAATGTGTTACCCCCGCGGGGAGTTTCGGGTCGGTGCGGCGGACGTGCTGCTTGGCGAGGTTGGATTGGGAGACGCGGGTGGGACGCCGTTCTGGATGAGCGCCGACCAGTTCGCGTACTGGTCGCACACGCATCTGACCGTGGATGTGGTGCCCGGGCGGGGTTCGGGGTTTTCGTTGGAGGCGCCAGAGGGGGTGCGGTTCCTCATTCGATCTCGGTTGTTCACCGATGATGAGGTGCTTGCGCTGGCGGATCAGCCGGTGCGCACCGGAGTTGAGGGATAAGGCTTCGCGAGCGCTTCAGGTTGTCGTAGTTGTGGCCAGGTAGTAGTTTTCCCTTGTCGGAGACGGTCGGGTCGTCCGGAGGGGAGTGTCGTTCAATGCATGTCAGTATTCGAACCGCCGCGGTCGCGGCTGTGTGCAGTCTCTGCGTCGCGACGGGTGTGGACGCGCGCACCGTACGGCCGTCTCCTGCCGTGATGCCCACGGCCACAACGTATTCGGTGACAACCCGCGCAGTCTCCCTTACTTCGTTCTCTGACCTGCTGGCGGCGGCTACCCCGCAGGGCGGTGCTGAGCCACAATCGGAGTCGGCTGCTGGCGGGGTATTGAGTAGTACAGATCTCATCGGTGCAGTTGCCCAGCTCCTTGCGACATCAAAAACTGCGCCGACCAGTCCTATTCCAGAGGTCAACACGGCAGTCGCCGATCCCGCAGGCCAACCTACGGTGGACGATCCGCCTGTAAACCAGCCCGCGGCCGACGATCCGGCGCCGCCCACCAATTTCCCGGGGCCGCGTCCGGCGTTTGGTACTCCGTCCTACTTTGCACAGTTGGCGTTCGCGGTGTTCCACGTTGTTGCGTTGCCGATCGCGGTGCCGGTGCAATTCTTCCTGGGCAGCGCTGAGGGCGTGCCGACGGTGATTGCCGCGGCGATCAATGACTTGTCGGGCCTGCTCGGGCAGATCCCAGGGCTGTCGACGCAGCAACCCTCGGGGGCGCAGGCGCAGCAGAACGTCGCTGAGGTTTCCTCGCCGCTGCAGAAGCTGTCGACCGCAGCGGCCGATCCCACAGCGGCAGTGGATCCACCGGCGGATCCGCTGCCAACGAATTTCCCGGGGCCGCGTCCGGCGTTTGGTACTCCGTCCTATTTTGCGCAGTTGGCGTTCGCGGTGCTGCACGTTGTCGCGTTGCCGATCACGGTGCCAGTGCAGGCAATCATCGGTAACCCCAATGGAGTGCCGTCGGTGATTGTCGCGGCGCTCAATGACTTGACGAGTCTGCTGGGGCAGGCGCCGAAGCTGTCGGCACCGCAGACTGCCCAGACCCCGTCGGAGGCTTCCCTCGCATCGCCGAGCACGCAGGCCAACACCAAGCAGGATGCTGCGTCCGAGAAGACTGAGGCGGTCAAGAAGGACGCCGATCCGAAGACGTCCAAGACAGAACGCGCTGAGCATGAGGGCAAGTCTGCCGAAACGCCCAAAACCGAGCACGAGGTCAAGCCTGTCGAGAAGCCTGCGGAGTCGACGAAGACGGATCCTCCGAAAGCAGTCGAGCCTAAGGCGGAGCCCGCCAAAGCGGTTGAGCCCAAGGCCGATCCGGTGGCTTCAGAGCCGGTCAAGCCTGAGATCGCTAAGCCTGAGATCGCTAAGCCGGCGACCGTTAAGCCGGCGACCGTTAAGCCTGAGACCGCTAAGCCGCCGACACCAGACACCACTCACCCGGTGAAGGTCATCCGCGACAGCCTCAAGTCGACGCCCGGTGAGACCAGCACCACCGGCGGCGCTAAGGCGGCCGAGGGGTCCAAGGGCGCGGAGACCGAAAGCAAGACACCCGATGCGTCGACGTCTGCCAAGGTCCGAGAGGGATTGAAGTCCACCGAGGGCGCCAAGACTGACAAGCCGGCCGAGAAGCCACCGACTGGCAAGCCGTCAACTGAAAAGAGCGCTTCCTCATCGGAAGGGAATTCGCACTCCTCGGAAGGGAAAACGCATACCTCCGAGGGGAAGTCGCACTCGAGCTCTACGGACTGACGACGATCGTCAGCGCGTTCCCGTCGCGTTCAATATGAAGTCCTGCGCGACGGGCAACGGTCGCCACCGCGGCCGCATCGGTGGGTTCGGCTCTGCTTCCGGCGAGGATGCGTGCCAGTTTTCCCTTGTGCGCCTTGTTGAAATGGGTGATGACGGTGCGTCGCCCATCCGCATGTTCGGTGAGGCAATCGACGGTCACCGCGTGAGGCAACCGGCCCAATCCGGCGTAGGAACCCGACCGCAGGTCGACCACCAGTTCATGGGCGGCGAGCTCGGCCAGCACCGGTTCCAACGCCGGCTTCCACCGCGCGGCTAGCGACGGTTGTCCCGGCAGCTTGGATGAGGCGGACAGCCGGTAGGCCGGGACCGGATCGTCGGCGCGGAGCAGCCCGAACAACGCCGAGCCAACAGCCAGCCGCTCACGTGCACGGGTCGCGGCGGCGCCGCGCAGGGAAGTCACATCGAGGGCGTCGTAGAGCACGCCGGTGTACCGGTGCAGGGCAGGCATGGTGGGGGAGAGCCGAAGGTCGGCGTTGCGTTGGATCTCGGCGTCCTGGGATGCCGAGATACCCAGTGCCTTCCTGCTCGCCGGGGGATCGGCGGCAAGTGCGATGAGCTCGTCGATGAGTGCGGCGCGCACCGGGTTCAGCGATGGGGTGGCCAGTTCGTCCACGCGCAGGGCAGGGCCGTCCCCGCCTTCGCGTTTGGTCTCCGAGGGTGGCAGCAGCACGATCACGCCAGAGACCGTAGCGAACCGGCCCCCTGTCCGTCGCGGAGAGGGGCCGGTTGCATGTCATTAGATGATGGCTACTTGTCACCTCCGGATGGTTGGAGGTGTGACCGTCCGACCCCTTGGAGCTGCTGAGCGCGGACTTCAGCCCGCGCACCTTGGAGATGGTCGAGGGCGCGATGAGTTTTTGCGCTGCGGCGGGTCGATATCCGTGAACGCCCACCCATACGAAGGAGACCCCATGCCTACTCGTGAAGAAACCCCGCTCGGCGCCCCCGCGTGGATCGACCTTTCGTCGTCGGACCTGGAGAAGTCGAAGGCGTTCTATGGCGCGCTGTTCGGCTGGACACTGCAGGAGGCCGGCCCCGAATACGGCGGCTACGTCAACGCGCATAAGGACGGTAAGTCCGTCGCCGGAATGATCGCCAACAACCCGGAGTGGAATGCCCCCGACGGGTGGACGACCTATTTTGCGACCGACGATATCAACGCCACACTGCAGAAGGTCGCGGACAATGGCGGTGGAAATTGCATGCAGGCCATGGAAGTTCCGCAGCTCGGGTATATGGGAATTTTCGGAGATCCCTCGGGTGCCGTGGTCGGTCTGTGGCAGCCGCTGGCCCACAAGGGGTTCCAACTCGTCGCCGAGGCGGGTGCGCCGGTGTGGCATGAACTGAACACCCGTGAGTACGACAAGGCGGTCGACTTCTACACCAAGGTTCTCGGATGGGATACCAAGGTAGAGGCCGATTCCGAGGAATTGCGGTACGCCTGCGCCCAGTACGACGGTGAACCGATTGCCGGCGTCAACGATGCAACCGTCGGCCAGTGGACGCTCCCTGAAGGTGTACCGGCGCATTGGGCCGTCTATTTCGGCACCAATGACACCGACGCCAGTGCCGCCAAGGTCACCGAACTTGGCGGAGTGGTACTGACACCGGCGCAAGACACCCCGTACGGCCGGATGGCGTTGGTGCAGGACACCACCGGCGGTACCTTCTGGTTGTGCTCGGTCGGTTCCTGATTGAGGTTGGGGTGTCCCGGCGTCGTCAGATGTCCTCGAAAGTCGGGATTCCCCACTCCTCGTGCCCGCCGCCGTGCAACAGGGTGGCGCGGGTGACAGACCGGGTGCCGAACTTGCCGCGCAGCTCATCGAGCGTGCTGTCGAGCGCCAGTGTGTTTCCCTCCGTCCCCGCGAAGGGAAGCTCCAATTGCGCTGCACCGCAGGGGTCGAAGTTGGATACAGAAAATCCGATGAGGGTGATTCCCCTCTCGGAGATGAGCGGAGCGGCCTCGCCGATGAGCTGTCTCGCGACCGTAAGCAGGCGTTCGGTGGAGGTCGTGGGGCGCGGCACGGTGCGTGACCGCGTCGCGCGCGTGTAGTCATGAAAACGCAGCCGTAGCACGACGGTTCGGCAACTGCGGTCGGTGCTGCGCATTCGGCGTGCGATGCGTTCGATGAGTTGGGTGGCGATGGCGTCGATTTCGTCGGCGGTGCGTCGTCGGCGCCCTAGCGCACATTGGGCGCCGATCGACCGCTGGCGCCGACCACCTTGAACTCGCCGCTGGTCGATATTGTGTGCCAGGCAATGTAATTGGTGGCCCATGGCCCTGCCGACCATCGAGGCCAACGTGGGCTCGCCGAGATCGGCGAGGTCAGCGACCGTATGAATCCCGTAGACCCGCAGTTTTTCGGCGGTGATGGTGCCGACACCCCAGAGCGCCTGTACCGGAAGCGGTCGAAGGAACGACAACTCCTCGTGCGGCTCCACCACGAGGAGCCCGTCGGGCTTGCCCTGGCGACTGGCGACTTTGGCCAGGAATTTTGTGCGCGCGATCCCGACGGTGATCGGCAGACCTGCCCGCCGGCGAACTTCCGTCCGCAAGGTCGCCGCGATATCGCGCGGGGTACCCGAAACTCGCAGCAGGCCGGCGACATCCAGGAATGCTTCGTCGATGGACAACGGCTCGACCAGGGGAGTGGTGTCCCGAAAGACCTCGAAGACCTGCTTGCTCGCGGCGCTGTACGCATCGAAACGTGGTGACACCACTACCGCCTGTGGGCACAGCCGAAGCGCCTGCCGTCCTCCCATGGCGGTCCGCACGCCCTGTCGCTTGGCTTCGTAGCTGGCGGCGAGCACGACTCCGCCCCCAACGATCACCGGCCGGCCGCGCAGCGCGGGATCGTCACGTTGCTCGACGGAGGCATAGAACGAATCCAGATCCGCATGCAGGATGCTGGCCGTTCCCGTCATGAACAGATGGTTGCATCGGGGTACGACATTTCGGCACGTGCAGGCGTCGCAGGTCAATGAGGCGTCTGGGAAGTTTTAGGCAATTCTGTATGGCTACTGGGCGATATTTGATTTACGGCTAGGAAAACTATCGAATCCGTGGTCGGCGGCATGGTGCAGTGTGCCCTACGTTTAACCCGATTGCTCTCAGCTCATTCACATACTTTGCCCAGAAGGGGTGGTTCACGTGCGCGTTCGTCTTCGTGCAACGGCCGCCGCGACGGTTTGCAGTGTCTGCATTGCCGCGTCGGCTTCCGTGCCCACAATCCAAGCTCCCAGCGCCAGTCCAGAACAACACCGGACAGTTTCGACGCAGGCCTACGTCCTGACGTCGAACGATGGCCCGCTTTCGCCGGCCAACCTAGGCTCGCTGGCCGCGTTTCCGGGTGTGACACCTGCCGCCGCCGCTCCCGCTGCGGCTCCGGCGCCGACGCTGCCGTGGCAGGATCCGTGGAACAAGATCATCAATCCCATTGTGGGGCTTGCGTTTGATGTGTTTGTGACGTTGCCGATCAATGTTCCGATTTTGGTGTTGACGGGTCAGACGGCTGCGTTGCAGGCGCAGCTGACGAAGGCGCAGGCGAACTTTGATGCCGTGGCCAAGCTGTTCACGACCGGTTTTGGCCTGCTGCCCGCGCCCGCTCCTGCCGCTGCACCTGCGGCGGCCCCCGCCGCGCTGTCCAAGGTATCCGCGCTCGCTTCCACTCCGAATGCGGCGCCCGCCGCTGCGGCTCCGGCGCCGACACCGGCGTGGCAGGATCCGTGGAACAAGATCGTCAATCCCATTGTGGGGCTTGCGTTTGATGTGTTTGTGACGTTGCCGATCAATGTTCCGATTTTGGTGTTGACGGGTCAGACGGCTGCGTTGCAGGCGCAGCTGACGAAGGCGCAGGCGAACTTTGATGCCGTGGCCAAGCTGTTCACGACCGGTTTCGGCCTGCTGCCCGCGCCCGCCGCTGCGCCCGCTGTCGCTCCTGCCGTCGCTCCACTGGCAGCGCCGAAGGTGACGTCGTTCGCTTCCTTCGCACAGCCCGCCGCTGCCGCTGCTGCCGCTCCGGCGCCGACGCCGGCGTGGCAGGATCCGTGGAACAAGATCGTCAATCCCATTGTGGGGCTTGCGTTTGATGTGTTTGTGACGTTGCCGATCAATGTTCCGATTTTGGTGTTGACGGGACAGTCGGCTGCGTTGCAGGCGCAGCTGACGAAGGCGCAGGCGAACTTGGATGCCGTGGTGAAGCTCTTCGCTACCGGTTTCGGCCTGTTCCCTGCGCCGACGGCAGCTCCGGCCGCCGCACCGCTCGCGGCCACCGCCCCTCTGGCGGCCGCCGCACCCAAGGTCGAGTCCGCAACCGCCGCGCCGGTTGTGACGCCGAAGGCCGCCGTTCCCGGTGTCCCGCCGGTCCTGCAGGACCCGCTGGGCAACCTCGCGGTGCCGATCGCCGACGCCGCGTTCAAGGTAGCCATCCTGCCCGTCGTCTTGCCCGTCTACTTCCTGACGCAGAATGCGGCGGCTCAGGCGAAGGCTCTTGCCGACGCGCAGGCGGCCACCGCGAAGGCAGTTGCTGCCATCCAGTCGATCTTCAGCGGCATCGGATTGCCGGGTATCGGCGCCCTCACCGCTGCGGCCAACGTGACCGCACCCAAGTCGCTGCTGACCGACGCCGTCGCCAAGACGACCGTCGAGAAGTCGGCGACCGTGGACGCCAAGAAGGATGACGCCAAGCCCGCCGTGCACGAGGGTTCGGCAACAACCGACAAGCCTGCCAAGGCCGAGGGAGATTCCAAGAAGCCGGTTGAGCACGTCGGATCCGGCGCGGACAAGGGCAAGCCGGCCACGGGTGCCGAGGAGTCCAAGACCGAGGAGTCCAAGACCGAGGAGACCAAGACCTCCGCGGACAAGGCCACCGAGGACAAGGCGACCAAGCCTGCGGAGCCCGCCAAGCCGGCCACTCCTGCGGATTCGGCCAAGCCCGCGACTCCTGCGGATCCGGCCAAGCCCGCGACTCCTGCAGAGCCGAAGGTCAACCTGCCGAAGATCAAGCTGCCTACCCCGTCCACCAAGGTCGGGCAGGTCAGCGGTGGGGTTGCTCCCAAGGCCGACGACACGGCCAAGGGGCCCAAGGCCGGCGACACAGCCAAGTCCGAGAAGGACGCCGCGCCCGCGAAGAAGCCCGAAAAGGACGCTTCACCTGTGAAGAAGCCGGAGACTGCGGCCTCGACCGCAGGCAAGACGGAGTCCGGTTCGTCCTCCGCGTCGAGCGATTCGCACACGGGCAGCTCGACCGGTTCCTCGCACAGCGACTCGCACTCGGGGTCGTCTGACTAGTCTCCGGTAGCAAGCTCAAAGGTCCCCGCGCCCGACACGGCGCGGGGACCTGCTTGTAAGCGGCACTGACATAAGTCAACATCATTGACATGGAAATAGATGGACGGGCCACCCTGGGGTACATGCTGACCCGCACCGCGACATCACTGCGGGGCAAGGTCGCGGCCCGACTGGAGCCGATCGGCCTCAGCCTGCCCGAGTACATCTGCATGCAGATCCTGCGCACCTATCCGGGCATGTCCAACTCCGAGCTGGCCCGGCAGGCCATGGTCACCAGGCAAGCCATGAACGCGGTGCTGCACCGGTTGGAGGAGGAGGGTCTCATCTCCCGGCCCGAGAATGCGGACCACGGGCGGTCACTGCCCGCTCGTCTCACCCGGCGCGGCAGCATCCAGCTCGAGAAGGCGGTGGAAGCGGTGACCGCAGGCGAGAACGAGGTCATGGAGAAGCTCACGTCCGATGAGCGTCGCGCCTTGAAGGCGATGTTGGCCAAGTGCGTCCCGAGCCAACTGCCATGAGACGCGCCGGCTGGCTGATCGCGTTCACCGGTCTGGTGGTCGGGCTCAGCGTCTGGCTTCCCTGGCTGCGGACCTCGGCCAGCGGAGGGGGACGAGCCAGCGCCATCGGCGGTGCCACCGGATCGGTGGTATTGCCGCCCGGATTCGGCGCGGGACAAATGATCTTGCTGGTATCGGCGCTACTCGTGGTGGCCGGATGCATGGTGGGACAGCACATTCTGCACCGGGTCGCCCCGATCGCCGCGGGTGTGCTGGCGCTGGGGCTGCTGGGGCTGGAATTGTTGTATTACCGCACGAATGTCAAGGCGCCGATCGTGACGGGGTACGGTTTTTGGGTAGCGATCTCGACGTCGGCTATCGCCGTCGCGCTGGCCATCGTGGCCTTGTTGTCACGACCCCAATCCGGCGAGCAGCAGTGGCACGGTTGAGCCATACATCCCGTACTTGACGCTGCCGAGGGTGTCTCGATTTTTGCCCACCAATGCCGCGACGAAACTCGTTGCGGTAGATAGCACCCCGTCTTCGGCGACGGCAGCGTCGACGATCTGGTAGTTGAGTGCATCGGCGCCGCCCAACCTGCGTCCGCTCGGCATGGTCGCCGAGGCCGCCTGCGGCGTCATCTTGCCCTGACACAACGCCGCCATGCCGGGAGTGAACGGCATGCCGAGATCGACCTCGGGTAGGCAGAAGAATCCGCGATCGGCGCGCATCACCCGGTAGTCGCAGGCCAGCGCGACCATGGCGCCGGCACCGAACGCGTGGCCGTTGACGGCGGCGACGGTGGGCGTCGGGAATACGAGGAAGCGCGCCAGGATCTTCTGGACCTCGGTGATGTACCAGCTGAGCTTGTCGGGATTGGCGCCCAGGAAATCGACGTCCAGCCCGTTGGAGAAGAACTTGCCGCTGCCGGTGACCACCAGCGCGGACGGGGTGCCGTCGTCCAGAACCTCGTCCAGCAGTGCATTGATCTGCTCGATATTCGCTGTGGTGAACCGGTTTTCGTCGGTGCCGAGTTCAAGGGTGTAGATGGCATCGGAGCGGGTTAGAGATGGCATGTGTGGTTACCTCAACTGTTCGAGAGCCGTGGCTACTTGCTCGGGGATGGGGACCGGGGTGCGTGCGTCGGAGTCCACGTAGACGTGGACGAATCTACCGAGGGCGCGCGGAGTGTCTTCGACGACGCCGTTCACAACCGTGAATACGGCGAGTTTGTAGATGACGCTGCTGCGGCCCTGGTGCTCCAGCGCCAACCCGATGGACAGCTCATCTGGGAACGACACCTCGGCCAGGTATTTACAGGACGTTTCGGCGACGACGCCGATGGCAGGCAAGTCACGGATATCGCATCCAGCGGCCTCCATCAGCCAGCCGTTGACGGCGGTATCGAACCATGCGTAGTACACGACGTTGTTGACGTGTCCGTAGACATCGTTGTCGGCCCAACGAGTTTGGTGCCGAAGGTGTACCGGGAAGTCGGCCTTGGTGGGGATGTCGGGTTTAGTCACGGGCGTACGACCTGTCGAACTGCCAGGCCGTCGGCCAGCGCGTCGAGCGCAATGTTGATGTCCTCCAGTGGCAGCTCTCCGGACTTGAGCTTCTCCACCGGCAGCCGTCCTACGCGCCACAGCGCCAGCATCGCGGGGATGTCCTGCTGTGGTTGCGCCGACCCCATGTACGAGCCCAGAATGCTGCGCCCCTCGGCCACAATGCTTAACGCGGGGAGGGTGATTCGCGCGTCGGGGTGTGGCAGTCCCACCGACACGGTGCCACCGCCGCGGCCGGTGAGCGCGTATGCCTGTTCCAGTACCGCGGCCGATCCGACGACCTCGAACACCCAGTCGTGACCGCCCGGCGCCGCGTCCGGGGCGCAAGCGCTGGTGGCCCCGAGCTCAAGGGCCAGTTCGCGTTTGGCGGCAACAGGGTCGATGGCGAGCACCCGCCCGGCGCCCGCGGCGGCGGCCGACATCACCACGGCCTGGCCGACACCGCCGAGTCCGAGGACCGCGACCGAGTCGCCGGGACGTATCGCGGCGGTATGGGTGACCGCCCCGAAACCCGTCAGCATGGCGCAGCCGAAAAGGGCGGCGGTGTCCAGCGGCACATCTTTCTCGATGACGACCACCGAATTACGGTCTACCACGGCATGATCGGCGAAGCCCGAGACGCCCAAGTGATGGCGAATCTCAGTGCCGTCCAGATCGCGCAGGCGGGTACCGCCGCGAATCAGATCACCGCGACCGTTGGCTGCCGCGGCGTCGGGGCACAGCGCGGGGCGACCCGAGGAGCAGTACCGACATGCGCCGCAGCTCGGCACGTACACCAGCACCACGTGATCGCCGGGGGAGACGTCGCGAACACCGGGTCCGACGTCGGCGACGACGCCGGCCGCCTCGTGTCCAAGGGCCATGGGCATCGGGCGTATCCGGTTGCCGTCGACGACCGACAGATCCGAGTGGCACAGTCCGGCCGCTTCGATTCGGACCAGCACCTCACCGGGGCCGGGCGGGTCGAGCTCCAGGTCAACGACTTTCAGCGGATGGGTGTCGCGGTATGGCCGGTCGACGGGTGCTGCGTGCAGCACAGCGGCGCGAATTCGCATGGATGAGCCGCTTGCGCGAAGACTTTCAGGCACAGACCCCTCCGTAGATCGCATTGAGCCAGACGTGGAGCAGCGTATCGACAACGTCGGCGTCCGCGACGGCGGGTTGCTGGCCGGTGAAGGTGGACTGCATCACCGACTGGTTGATGAGATTGAGCGCAATGGCGATATCGCGGGCGGGAATCGTCGTCGGCGCCGCCCCACGTGCGCGTTCGGCGTCGATACCAATCGTGGTGTTGGCGACCCAGTTTTCCGTCACCTCGGACCAGCGTTGATCCAACTCAGCGTTGGCGCCCTGGACCCCGGACAAGGCCACCGAGACGGCGCGGTGCGAACCGAAGGCGTCGAAGTAGGCCTTGATCACCGCGCGCCAGTACTCCGCGATGCTGGTCATGGCAGCCGGATCGATGCTCGCGACATTGGCGTCGGCTTCCTCGATGATCCGCTCGGCAAGCGTGAGGAGCACGGCCTCCTTGGAAGAGAAGTAGAAGTAGAACGTCGGCCGGGAGATCCCCGCTCCGCGCGCCAGATCGTCGACGGAGATATCCGCGAGAGGGCGGTCCCTGAGCAGTTCCTCGGCGTTGGCCAGGATCGCCTGTATGCGCTCATCCCCGGAGGGCCGCGTGGTTTTGCGGCCTCTTGTGGTCGGTTTTGTCACGTCTACCTGCGCATTCTATAAAGTTCTCGACACACTGTTGACTTTCTCGACACTGCGTCGATAGCCTAGTCCTCATGACCGAACATGTCGACATTGTCATCGTGGGCGCCGGGATCTCAGGTATTGGCATGGCCTGCCACATCACCCGCGACGTGCCGGGTAAGAATTTCGTGGTGCTGGAGGGTCGCGAGCGCATCGGCGGTACCTGGGACCTGTTCCGTTACCCGGGGATCCGCTCCGACTCCGACATGTTCACCCTGGGCTTCAACTTCCGTCCGTGGACCAGCACCAAGGGCATTGCCGATGGGACGTCCATCCGCGAGTACGTCACCGACACCGCGCGCGAATTCGGCGTGGATAAGAAGATCCGCTTCGGGCACAAGGTCGTCGGCGCCGAATGGTCCTCCGAGGACGGGCTCTGGACCGTGCGTGCCGAGCGTGATGGCGAGGCCGTCGAGTTCACCTGCGAGTTCTTCTTGGGCTGCACCGGTTACTACAACTACGACGAGGGCTTCACGCCCGATTTCGAGGGTGCCGAGGACTTCACCGGTCAGGTGATTCATCCGCAGCACTGGCCCGAGGACCTGGATTACGCCGGCAAGAAGGTTGTCGTCATCGGCAGTGGCGCGACGGCGATGACGCTGGTTCCCGCGATGGCCCCGACCGCCGGGCACGTCACCATGCTGCAGCGCTCGCCCACCTATGTGGTGTCGCTGCCGTCCACCGACGCGCTGGCGGTGGCGTTGAAGGGCAAGCTGCCCGCCTCGATCGCGTACCCGATCGTGAAGTGGAAGAACCAGATGGTCAGCTTCATCAGCTACCAGACCAGCCGTCGCGACCCGGAGCGGATGAAGGGGATCCTGCGTGCGCTGTTGAAGCGTCAGCTCCCCGATTTCGACCTGGACAAGCACTTCACCCCGAAGTACAACCCGTGGGATCAGCGGCTGTGTGTGGTGCCGGATTCGGATCTGTTCCGTGCGCTGCGCAAGGGCACCGCGTCGATCGCCACCGACCGCATCGCGCGATTCACGCCGAAGGGCCTCCTGTTGGAGTCGGGCGAGGAGCTTGAGGCCGACATCATCGTCACGGCAACGGGTTTGAATGTTCAGCTGGCGGCCGGCCTCAAACCCGTCGTCGACGGCGTCGAGGTTGATCCGTCGAAGTGCGTCACCTACAAGGGGCTGATGCTGACGGGCATCCCGAACTTCATCTTCACGTTCGGATACACCAATGCCTCGTGGACACTGCGTGCCGATCTGGTGTCGCAGTACACCTGTCGGCTGCTCAACTACATGGACAAGCAGGGGCAGACGGTCGTCTGGCCCGTCGAACCCGAGACCGCCGAGCGGCTGCCCTTCGTCGACCTGGACTCCGGGTACATCTCCCGGGCGGCCGAGGCGATGCCGCATCAGGTACCGGCGGCTCCGTGGCGTTCGTACCAGAACTACTTCCGTGAGCTGCCCGTGCTGAAATACGGGAAGATCGCCGATAAGGGCGTCCGCTTCAGCAGGGTTAATGCCGCCAAGAAGGCGCCCGTTGCAATAGGCAGGTAAATACCTGCATAATGATCGGGTGCACCCCGATCTCGAATTGGTCTTCAGGGCGCTCGCTGATCCAACGCGACGAGCGCTGCTGGATCGGCTGCATGAACACAACGGCCAGACCCTGGGTCAGTTATGCGAGGACGTGTCGATGACACGGCAATCGGCGACTCAGCATCTGGGCGTACTCGAATCCGCCAACCTGATCAGCACCGTGCGTCAGGGCCGGGAGAAGCTGCACTATCTCAATCCGGTTCCGCTGCACGAGATTCAGGAACGGTGGATCGACAAGTTCGAACGCCCGCGACTGCGAGCGTTGAGTGCCATCAAGCAGCGAGCCCAGGAGGAATCCGTGACTAAGTCTTCTCAGCCTTCCCAACCTACGTTCGTCTACACCACCTACATCAACAGCACACCGGAAAAGGTGTGGGAGGCCATCACCGACCCCGAACTCAGCGGGCAGTACTGGGGACACGCGAATGTCTCTGACTGGCAACAGGGTTCACGCTGGGAGCATCAGCGGTTGGATGGTTCCGGCATCGCCGACGTGGTCGGCACCGTGGTGGAGGCAGATCCGCCGCGCAAGCTGGTGACCACGTGGGCCGAGCCGTCTGGCGGACAGGAGTCCACCGTCACGTTCCTGATTCAGCCGTACCAAGACATCGTGCGTCTGACCGTGACGCATGCTGATCTCGCGGATCCTACCGAGTATGCGCAGGCTAGCGGTGGATGGGCGGCCGTCCTGTCAAACCTCAAGTCGTTCTTGGAGACTGGATCCCCGCTGCCGACCGAGCCGTGGACTCAACCGGGCTGACCGCTACCCGCTCACCGAGACCGGCCCGGTGGTGTCGTCCGACCCAACAGGCTTCGGCCCAAAGGGTTTAGGCGCCGGGCGAGTGCGCACATTTATCGGCCACCAGAACCAGCGACCCAGCATGGTGGCGATCGCCGGCGTCAAGAAGGACCGCACTACCAAGGTGTCGAAGAGCAGTCCGAGGCCGATCGTGGTGCCGATCTGCCCGAGGACGAGCAGATCGTTGAAGATGAAGGATGACATCGTCACCGCGAAGACCAGGCCTGCGGCGGTGACGACCCCGCCGGTGCCGGCAATGGCGCGGATGATGCCCGTCTTCAGTCCCGCGCCGGTTTCTTCCTTGAATCGGGAGATCAGCAGCAGGTTGTAGTCGGCCCCGACCGCCAGCAAGATGATGACCGCCAGCGGGAAAATGACCCAGAACAGCGGAATGCCGAAGATGTACTGCCACACTACAACTGACATGCCGAAAGAGGCCGCCAGCGACAGCGCCACGGTCCCGACGATGACCAAGGCCGCAACCAGGCTGCGCGTCAGGAACATCATGATGAGCAGGATGAGACCGAGTGAAGCCAGTGCGGCCATCAGCAGGTCGTACTTCTGACCGTCTTGGATATCTTTGTATGCCGAGGCGGTTCCGGCCACGTAGATCTTGGCGTCCGCCAGTGGAGTGGCCTTCACGGCGTCGAAGGCGGCCTCTCTGATTGCATCAATGTGCTTGATCCCCTCGGAGGTCTGCGGATCGCCTTGGTGGGTAATGATCATCCGCGCGGCCTTGCCATCCGGGGACATGAACAGCTTCATACCGCGTTTGAACGCGGGGTTGTCAAACGCCTCCGGTGGCAGGTAGAAGGAGTCATCGTTCTTCGCGTCATCGAAGGCCTTGCCCAACTCGGTTGCGGTGCGGGTGGATTCCTCATTCTGTTGGTTGGTGCCGTCGTTGATGGCGTAGTTGGAGAGAGTCAGGTCGCGGTTCTTCTCCTGGATGGCGATCTGCGGCGGTATCAGCTCCACAAGTTTGGGCTGTAGCGTGTCGAGCTTGTCGAGGCTCCCGGTGACCGATTGCAGTGCATCGACGAGTTCATCAATACCGTCGAGGGCATCGAAGATCGATCGCAGTGCCGCACAGAAGGGGATGTCGAAACAGTGTGGTTCCCAATAGAAATAGTTACGGATGGGCCGGAACTGGTCGTCGAAGTTCGCGATCTTGTCCCGTAGGTCCTCGGCGACGGCCACCGTCTGCTGAAATCCTTGAGTTTGTTCGTGCGTGATGGCTGCGCTTTGTTTCTGAAGCGCCAGTTGTTGTTTCAGCACGGCGATGGTCTGCGTCATCTGGTCGGCCTGCTGCGTGAGGTACAAGGCCTGGTTCTGCTGCTGCGAGAGGTTCATCAGCTGACTCGCGCTTGATGCGCTGATCTGAAACGGTATGGATGAATGGGTGATTGGCGTCCCGAGGGGGCGCGTGATCGATTGCACCAGGGCCACGCCTCGCGCATGCAGAACCGATTTGGCGACGCGTTCCAGTAAGACCATGCCTGCGGGGTTACGCATGTCGTGGTCGGTTTCGATCATGAGAAGTTCGGGGTTGAGTCGGGCGACGGAGAAGTGACGTTCTGCCGCGGCATATCCCACGTTCGACGGGGTGCTGTCGGGCATGTAGATGCGGCCGTCGTACGTGGTCTGGTATCCCGGCAATGCGAGTACCCCAACGAACGTCACCACGCAGGAGGCGACGAGAATTGGGCCGGGCCAGCGCACAATTGCCGTGCCGATGCGGCGCCATCCGCGGGTGCGCATCGCACGTTTGGGCTCCATCAGACCGAAGTGACTGGCGATTACCAGCACCGCGGGTGCCATGGTGAGGGCCGCGGCCAATGCCACCAGCACCCCGAGCGCTGCAGGCACGCCAAGGGTTTGGAAGTAGGGCAGTCGCGTGAACGACAGGCAGAACAACGCACCCGCGACGGTCAAACCCGATCCGATGATCACGTGAGCGGTGGATTTGAACATCGTGTAATAGGCGGTCACGCGATCCTCGCCGGCCGAGCGTGCCTCCTGGTAGCGCCCGACGAAGAATATCGCGTAGTCGGTGCCGGCGGCGATGGCGAGCATGGTGAGAAGGTTCGTCGCGTAAGTCGACAAACCGATGGCGCCCGTATGCCCCAGTGCGGCAACGACTCCTCGTGCTGATGAGAGTTCCACCATGACCGTCACCAGGACGATGGCCGTCGTGACGAGCGAGCGGTAGACGACCAGCAGCATGACGGCGATGACCGCGAAGGTGATGATCGTGACCTGGGCGGCGTCCGCGTTGCCTATCTCGAATTGATCGGTGATGGTCGGCGCCTCGCCCGATACGTAGGCCTTGATCCCATCTGGGGCTGGCGTGTCCGCCACGATGCGGCGCACGGCGTCGACGGATTCGTTGGAGAGTGCCTCGCCCTGGTTGCCGGCGACGTAGACCTGCACGTACGCGGCCTTGCCGTCCTTGCTTTGCGAGCCACCCGCGGTGATCGGGTCACCCCAGTAATCGGCCACATGTTGGACGTGTTCGCGGTCCTCATTCAGCCGCTGCACCAACGTGTTATAGAAGTCGTGAGCTTTGGCGCCAAGGGGATTCTCGCCTTCGAGTACCACCATTGCCGAGCTGTCCGAGTCGAACTCGTTGAACACTTTGCCGATGTGTCGCATCGCGAGAGTGGACGGTGCGTCGGCCGCGTTCATGGGGGCCGAGCGTTCGGCACCGACGATTTCCAGCTGCGGTACAAGGGCGTTGGTCACTCCGGCGACCGCCACCCAGAACAGAATGATGGGCACTGAGAGGCGGCGGATGATCCGTGCCGGTCGCGACTCTTGGGCGTGACCGGCACTCATGCGGACTTGTCCAGGCAGGTGGTGTAGCCGTTCACGATGGTGACGGTCCTTTCGTCCTTGACGATGCCGTCGACGGTGATGCGGCAGCCGGTTACGTAACCGGTGCCCTGGGCGCGCAGATCGGCGAACAGGGTGGGGTCGTTGGTGACCAGCTCGTGAGACCACGGCAGTGGTGCGTTGTCGACGCGGTGTGGTTGAGCGTTTTCATCGAGGAAGTTGACGGTTGCGGTGCTCCCGGCCGTGCCGAAGACCTCGAAGAGGACGCGTTTGGGGTTGTAGTTGGTGTTTTCCATGGCCTCGGTGCCTGGGCGGGACAGCTCGATGTTCGAACCGAATACGCCGTGAAGCCGAGTCACGCCGAAGGCCACCACGGCCACCACGCAAGCCGCTACGACCAACGTCCACCACCGTTTGAGGAGAGTCCAGAGCCGACCCTGCACTAGTGTCCACGCCCTCTCAGTAGTCGGCAGGCCGCGGATCGAGTACTGAGAGGCGGTCGAGCCGATTTGCGGAACGGTACGGTACCGTACTCCCGTGAGGCGAGGTGTGTCAACGGGGTTGACTAAGGCGGGGAAGGGGCGCGAAGCCTCGCCGTGGACCCCGCGCGAGGTGGAGCTGCTCGCTGTCACGCTGCGGCTGCTTCAGCAGCATGGTTACGACCGCCTGTCGATGGATGAAGTCGCTACCGAGTCGAGGGCAAGTAAGGCAACGATCTATCGGCGTTGGCCTTCGAAAGCTGAACTGGTGTTGGCGGCCTTCATTGAAGGAATGCGTGCGCAGTTGGTGCGGCCAAACACCGGATCTCTTCGTGAGGACCTGCTGACCATTGGCACCCATGCGCTCGCCGATGTTCGACGCAACTCGCCCATCATGCGTGGGATGTTGAATGAGATCACGCGAAACCCCGCATTGACCAAGGCATTTCGGACGAAGTTTGTTGATCAGCGCAAGGAGTTGATCGACGATGTGCTCGCCGCGGCCGTTGAACGAGGTGAGATTGACGCGGCTGCCATCAACGAGGAGCTCTGGGATCTGTTACCGGGGTACCTCGTGTTCCGCGGGCTGCTGCCGGTGAGGTCGGCTACGGCCGATACCGTCCGAACGCTGGTGGATGATGTGATCATGCCGAGTCTGACCCGCGAGCTCTGAACTGCCGAGGTTGAGTTGTGGTGGGGGTATCCATTCGGTGGTGCCGTCTGGTTGTTTTCGGGTGGTCCAGCCTTGGGATAGGAGGCGGTGGTGGGCGGGGCAGGCGAAGGTGAGTCGGTCGATGTCGGTGGTACCGCCATGGGCCCACTCGTGGATGTGGTGGACCTCGCAGAGGTA